>NZ_CP195100.1:0-4800000 GCF_051175315.1 Tundrisphaera macrotermitis | reverse complement strand
CCCGGGGGAACCCGCCCCGGTCCGCCCACAGCGGCCACGAGGCGGCGATCATCGCCAGGGTCGCCCCGCACGCGATCGCCCGGAATCGGGCGAAGTCGCGATCCACCTCGTTCGGGGGGACGATCGGCTTCTCGGGGGCGTTCACAACGGGGCGGTCAGGGAGTAGGTCCCGCTCCCCTCGCGGCGGAGCTTGCCCTGGGCCACCAGTTCTTCCCAGACCCCGGGCGGGTGGCCGACCGGGGGGGTGATGCCCGCGATGCCCGACTTCTTGCTGCCGGGGCTCAAGCCCGACTCGTCGTCGAGGCGGGCGAGCTTCAGCCGCTTCTTGAACGCCTTGTAGGCCCTCTTCTGTTCCTCTTCGGTGGCCATGACGGACGATCTCCGGCTGCGCGATCCGACGTCGATCCAGGACCGCCGAGCGTAGAAGATCGGCCCGCCCCTGGCAAGCCGGACCTCACCCGGTCTCGTCCAGGAAGGCCTCGATCGCGGCACGGAACCGGGGCCCGTCCTCGATGTGGGGCAGGTGGCCCACGTCGGGCAGGATCACCAGGCGGGCGTCGGGCAGCGACCCGGCCAGCTCGGCCGCGATGGGCGGAGGGTTGACCAGGTCCAGGGCGCCGGACAGGACCAGGCAGGGCACGCCGATCGCGCCGATCCGTTCGCGGGCGTCGTGCTCGATGGCCGCCCGGGCCTGGCGGCCGAAGGCGTCCGGATCCTGGGGCCATTCGTTCTTTTGGGCGAAGCGGACCATCCCCTCGACCTGTGGCTTCGATCGGAAGAACGCCGGCGCCGCCAGCCAGGGCAGCGTGATCCGGGCGAAGGTCCCCGGGTCGCAGAGGGATCGGGCCGCGATCCACGACTCGACGACCGCCTTCCTCCAGGCGTTGGAGCCGGAATGGGTCGAGGCCAGGACCAGGCTCCGCACCCGCGACGGGTGGCGGAGCGCCAGCTCCTGGGCGACCAGCCCGCCCAGGGAATGCCCCACCACCCGGGCCGCCCCCAGGCCCAGCGCCCCCATCCAGCCGGCGACCTCGTCGGCCATGTCCGCCGTCGAATAGGGCCCCGTCGCCCGGTAGCTCCGCCCGACGTCGCGCGAGTCGGGCGCCAGCGCCCGATATTTCCCGGCGAAATGGCGCGTCGTCACCCCGAAGGCACGGTGATCCCCCCCCAGCCCGCTCAGGAAGACCAGCGGCTCCCCCTCCCCCTGCTCGTCATAGAAAATGCGGCCTCGTTCCACGGCGACTTCGGGCATCGGCAAATCCTCTCGACTCGACCTTGACATTGGACCGTGGGCAGGGCATTATATGCGTGTCCCGCGGCCCCCATCGTCTAGAGGCCCAGGATACTAGGTTCTCAGCCTAGGGACCGGGGTTCGAATCCCCGTGGGGGTACTGAAAGCAGCATAAGGGGTTGCGGCTAAAACCGCGACCCCTTTTGCATGCGCCGGGTGAATTTCTGACACCTGACATGACCTGCGGGGTACTCACGGGCAACCACCAGAGTCACCCCGGATAGAATCCTTCGACCGAGATCCCGCCTTCGAGCGCTACCATTCGCGCCTCCGCTTCGGCGGCCAGCCATTCCAAAGGTCCCTCCCGCTTTCCGACGACCGCGAGGCGGAGCAGGTCGGCGGCACCACCGAAGAGGCGATCAAGGATCTGAGACGCGGACGACCGGAGTTGCCGCCCGGCGCCGAGGTCGGACCGTTCCGCCTCTCCGGCGGCCATTTGGCGGCCATGCCCGCCGCCCCGGATGTGTCGAAACGGCATCAGGCGACCCTGAAAGAGCTTTTCGACCCCCGCGAGCGAGAGCTGACCTCGGGGGCGAACGAGGCCACCACTCGCGAATCCGAACGGACCCACCGCCGGTACCTCCTGGCCCGTTTCGGCGAGGAGTTCACCGTCGACGCCCTCGACCACCGGGCCATCCAGGGGCCTGTCGACGCACGCTCTCCCGTCGGCCTACCGTCAAGAGCCTCCGTCTCGAACTCGGCACCCTGCGTGTGCTCTGGCACCAATCCGATGGGTTCGGCCTATCCCCTGGAGCGATGAGCAGGGACCCGATACCATCCATCAAGGAATAGCTCTCTGCCAGGCGTGACTCTCTGTTCGAAACCGCTCGCGGAGTCAAGACCGATGGTCTGCATGACGCTGATCGCGATCGTCCTCCAGGCAGGGCCGACGGCCCCGCTGGTGGGCGCGGTGGTCGATGACGCCGGGGCCCCGGTCGTCGGGGCCGAGCTGATCCTGACCGGATCGAAGATCGGCGCGGCGCCTGTGGTGGCGCGGGTGCAGTCGGGCGAGGGGGGGCGATTCCGGCTCGACCGCCCGGCCGACCTGTCGGCGACGAATCCGTACGTCGTCCCGACGCTATGGGCCTACGTCCCAGGCCGCCGCGCCGCCGTGATGAAGTATCCCGGGGCCCTCCCGGGCGCCGACGAGGCCGTGCGGGTCGTCCTGGGCGCCCCGGCGAAGTCCGAGTTCCGCGTCGAGGGGCCCGACGGCAAGCCCGTCGCCGGGGCGAGGGTGAACGTCCAGGGGATCAAGGGGGCCCCGACCATGCCGGAGGCGATCTCCGACCTCGCCGAGCGGACGACCGGGCCCGATGGCGTCGCGACCATCGAGGCGTTCGACGACGCGGTCTACGTCGACGTGATCGCCAAGGGCTACGGGACCCAGCCCCGCCGGTTCGACGATGCCCCGGCCGGGCCGAGGCGGGTCGTGCTCATCAAGCCCGCGGGCCTGAAGGGGCGGCTCGTCCCCGACGGCGGCGACGCTTCGCTTTCCAGGGGTTGGAAGGTCCGAGCCTGGACCTACGAGGATGGCGATGCCCCCGGGGCCCGGCGGATGGTCGGATACGGCGAGACCAACATCGGCGACGACGGCCGGTTCGACCTGCCCGAACTGGTCCCCGGTTCGCTCAGCCTTTCCCTCATCACGCCGGACGGCCTCGACGCCCTCCCCGAGATCCCGAGGGCCCCGGTCGTTCATCCCGACAAGGAGAACACGCTGGAGATCCCGATCCGCCGCGCCTCCAGGATCGTTGGCAAGGTCGTCGAGCACGGCACGGGGAAGCCGGTCTCGGGGATGCAGGTCCACCTCTTCCGACCCGGAGCCTCGCAGGGGGCCGACTCCACGACCGACGCGGACGGGCATTTCAGCTTCCTGAGCCTCGCTGGCAAGGCCCGGATCTGGGGGCCGACTGTCCCGGAAGGATATGTCTCGGCGGGCGGGATCAAGAACGACGACATCCCCGTGCCGGAGGGCGGGGCCCGGGTCGAGGCGGGGACGTACGAGTTGCTGCGGGCCGCGGCCCCGCTCAAGGGGGAGGTCCGGGACGAAGCCGGCCGGCCGGTGGCCGGCGCCGCGGTCCAGGCCCGGTGGTCGGCGTCGAGCGCGATCGGCAAGCTGTCGTATTCGGCCCAGGCCACGTCCGACGACCGGGGCGCCTTCACGCTGGCCGGGCTCGCCCCGAAGGCGCGGGTCGAGATCACCGCCCGCGGCCGGGGCCTCGCGACCAACGAGCCGACCGTCGCCGACGTGGGGGCGGCCGGCCCGGTCGTCGTCACGGTCCTGCCGAGGCCGATGGTCGCGGTCGCCGGCCGGGTGCTCGGGCCGGGCGGGGTCCCGATCGCGGGGGCGAATGTCCGGATTACCGAGAGGGAGGTCCGGCCGGGCCTCACCGCCGCCCCCCGCCAGGTGTACTCGTCGGGGATGGGCCAGCTCCGGACCGGACCGGACGGGGCGTTCCGCAGCGCCCAGGAGTTGGATCGCGAGCACCGCGCCTATCAGGTCGACATCAACGCCCCCGGCTACGAGTCGGGGCGGACGGCCATGATCGAGGCGGGCGAGGGGGACGTCCTGACCTTCCCCGACGTGACGCTCCGCCGCATCCTCGCGACCCGGATCGTCACCGGCCGGGTCGTGGACCGCGAGAACAAGCCCGTGGCCGGCGCGACCGTGTTCCATGCCTGGGACGGGCCGAGGCGGACGCAGGCGACGACCGACGACGGCGGCGGGTTCCGGCTGGCCGGCATCTACGCCGGCCCGGCCCTGGTCTTCGCCGAGGCGGAGGGCTTCCGATTCGGCGGCGCCGTCGTCGGTGAGGGGCCGGTCGAAGTCCGACTCGCCCGCGTCGGCGAGCCGCCGATCGTCGCCCTGAAGACGCTGCCGCCGACGATGACCCGGGCCGAGGAGCGGGCCCTGGGCCGCGAACTGATCGAGCCGGTGCTGGCCGAGGCCCGCCACGGCACGCTCGAGAACGCCGTCGCGCAGGTCATCCCCGCCCTGGCGAGGCTCGACCCCGACCGCGTGGAGGAGATGATCGAGGACCGCGTCGTCGGCCAGCCGGCGGCGGCCCTGGCGGCGGTCATGCTCGCCCGGTTCGAAGATGACCCCGGCCGGGCGGTCGCCACGATCGAGGCCGACGGCGACCCCGCGTCGCGAGGCTTCGGCTTCCTCGCCCTGGCCGATGCCGTGCCGGCCTCGGATGCCCGCCGCCGCGAGTTCCTCGACCGCGCCCTAGCCGAGGCCCGACGCGCCGACGCGGGCGGGGCCAAGGCCGAACTCCTCGGCCAGATCGCCGACCGGTGGCTCGACCTCGGCGACGTCGCCCGGGCCACGCCGGTCCTCCGCGATGGCCAGGCGGCCATCGCCGCGACCCCCGGAAACCGTTTTTCGTACCAGGACGAGACCTTCGCCGAGGTCCTGGCCGCCGTCGACCTGCCGGCGGCCCGGGCGATCTTCGAGCGGAAGGGTCAGCCCAACGTCAGCCCACCGAGCAAGGATGAGGTCCGCCGCCACCTGGGCAAGGCCCTGACGCGGATCGCGGCGGTCGACCCGGCCGAGGCCGAGCGGCTCCTCCCCGAGGCGTCGGGCGGGCCGAACCTCGACGATCATGACGATCTGACGTTCCGGGTCGCCGTCGCGATGGGCCGCGCCGACCCGGAGCGGGCGAAGCGGCTCCTGGGGGCGGTCGGCAAGGATCCGAAGCGGGATCCGGTCTTCTCCCGGCCCGGCCTCGCCCCCTACGGGCTCGGCCTGATCGCCGCGAGGCGGGCGGACGTCGACCCGGCCGGAGCCCGGGCGATGCTCGACGAGGCGTTCGCCGGGCTCGTCGCGATCGCCCGCCGCGGCAACAGCCATTCGGGCCCGGGGGAGTCGGCCCTCATGGCGTCGCTCCTGCCGGCGGTCGAGCGGCTCGATCCCGAACGGCTGCCCGAGCGGCTCTGGCTGGCCGCGTCATGCCGGACGCCCCGGCCGCAGGAAATCCAACTCCACGACGTCTCCAGGATGGCGGCCCTCGCCCTGCTCGTCTCGCGGTACGACCCCGCGATGGCCGCGGCGATCGTCGCGCCCGCCCTCGACCGGCTGCCGGCCCTGCTCGACCGGACGAGCCATTTCGGCGGGAACGACACCCAGCTCTTCGGCCTGCTGGCCGCCCAAGATGTCCGCATCGTCGAGTCGCTGATCCGGGCCCTGCCCGCGGCGGCCCGGAAGACCGAGCGCGTCCGGGACGGCTGGACGATCGTCTCATCGGAGGCCCTCGCCCGTCTCGCCGCGGCCGAGGCCCTCGGCCGTCCCCCCGAGGAGCGTCGCCGCGCGGCGTTGAGGTTCGCGTTTTCCGGCATCCAGGTCGGGCCCGAGTCGCGTTAGGCCCTGGACGACGCGATGTCCCCAGGGCGATGGGCGGCGAGTGCCAGGGGTTCGGGGACGAGCCCCCGGCACCCGGGCGACGGGTCCAAACCGAATCGAAAGAATGGGACCAATCCCGAAGGAGGTGGGACGATGATCGGACGTGTTCACCAGGCCGCGCGGGCGATCGGACTCGGCTTCCTGGTCCTCGTCGGATGTGGCGCCGACGAATTCCGGCCGACGCCGAAGTTCGAGGGCAAGACGATCCCCGACCCGCCCCGGCAGCGCGACCCGTGGACGCCGCCCGAGACGAAGCTCCCGCGGTTCCTGGTCCGGGCCACCGAAGCGCTTTGCGACGCCGGCCTGGCCGACCCTCGCGGGTGCGAATACCGAGAGGTCGAGATCGGCGACGCCGGCCTGGTCAAGGCCCGCGGGTTCGTCCTCCCCGAGCGGCCGGGCGACGCCGGCCGATTCGCCGTCGGCTGGGACGGGGTGGTCTATCCCGCCCTCGCCGTCGGCGCGGCGGCCGACCTGGATGCCGACATGCGCACGCTGGCCGAGGCCGTTCGGAAGGGCCGCGAGTCGACGCCGGGTCCGGACCGATTTGGCCACGCGGGCGGGTTCGTCGCCGGGAGTCGGTTCGGCCTGCGGTTCTTCGGCGAGGGCGGGCCGGAGGGCGTCGAGTCGCGGTCGCCGCTGAAGGTCTGCCTCCTGCTCCGCCTCGGCCGCGCCGACCTGGCCGAGTCCCTGTTCGCCGCCGGGACGACCTGGACCCCCGACCGGCCCCGGCCCGACCTGACCGACTACCACATCTCATTCGTCACCCTGGCGAACGAGTGGTCATCGCGGATGTTCTCCCGACTGACCTCGGCCCACGTCCGGGGCGACGACGCCGCGGCCCTCGACGGGGCCCGGCGGCTCGCCGCCTTCCAGAAGGCGGTCGACGCGAAGGCGGAGGCGATGGGCTTCCAGCTCAACGGGGCGAACCCCGGCGGGCGGCCGATCCCGACCTCCTACCTCCATTCGCTGGGCGAATTGCCCCTGTTCCTCGCCGACCAGGAGCGCCGGGCCCAGGAACCGCCGCGCGGCCCGATCCCGCCGCGGGGGGGCGACCCGTCGTCCCGGGTCGCGGCCCTGATCCGGAGCTTCGACCAGATCCACGTCGTCCAGATGTCGGTCCCCGGCTCGGCCCACCCGGGCAGCGGCGAGGCGGTCCACCTCCTCATCCAGGAAGGGGACGCCGCCATCGGCCCGCTCCTGGACGCCTACACCTCCGACACCAGGCTCACCCGGTCGATGTCCGAGGGCCGCGGCGGCTCGGTCGGCCATATCCACCCCGTGACCGAAGCCATCCATTCGGCGCTGGTCCAGCTCCTCAAGACTAGCCGGTTCCTCGCCGATGGCAACGAAGACTATTCCGCCCAGGCCACGCCCGAGGGCCGGAAGAAGCTGGCCGGGGCGATGCGGGCCTACTGGGAGAAGAACCGGGCCACGCCGCCGCCGGAGCGATGGTTTCGCGACCTCGGCGACGACAAGGCCGGACCGGACCGGTGGGCGGAGGCGATCGGCGGCCTGGCCTCGAACTCGACCATTCAGCGGACGGCCGACGGCATGAATGTGCTCGTCCGACGGCCTCCGGGGCCGGACGGCAAGCCCGCGATGGCGGGGGAGCCCTACCGATCGCGGCGCGACCCGAGCGTCTCCGAACTGATGGCCCGCCGGATCGCCGAGATCGCGCGGGGGACCCCGAACACGAGCCCCGACATCGGGCTGGGCCGGGCTTGCTCGCTGGCCGAGTCGTTCGCCCGCTGGGACGAGGCCGCGGCGATGCCGACGATCAAGGCCCTGATGGACGCCTGCCGCGAGGGATCGCTCGACCGCCGCGGAGGCGGGTCCGACCAGCGACTCGGCCGCTCGATCGCCGACTTCACCCTCCTGCGAGCCCGCGCCGGCGACCGGGCGGCGTTGGGCGAATATGCGGCGTGGGTCAAGGAAATCGATCCGAAATCCATCGAACATTCTCCGATGGAGACGCTGACGCCGCTCTGGGCCTCCCCCGACGATCCGTCGATCGACGCGGCGACCCGATCGATGTTCACCGACCCGAAATCCCCATGGCTCCCCCTGGTCAGCCGCGAGCAGTCGCAGCACTACTTCAGCTTCCAAGATCCGATCGGCTCGCCGCTGATCGTCCTGCCGTGGTTCCGCGAGGCGGTGCTGGCGACTCTGGCCGACAAGGCCGAGGTCGGCACCGCCCTGCCCTCCGAGAAGGATTCGATCCCGTTCCGGATGGACTGGGGGATGTCCAGCAGCTTCGGCGGGAGCCCGGTGCGGGTGGTCGCGCCCGAGGACCGGCCCACGACCGAGCGGAGGTTCCGGGCCTGCGACTGGGCGGCCTGGAAGCTCTCGGCGATGGAGGGGGCCCCGGAATGCATGCCGTTCTGGCCCGAGGCCAGGCGCGACGCCGCCGTTGCCGCCGCCGCCGAGTTCATCCGCCGATACGGCCGCCGCTTCTCGGCCGAGGCCCCGCCCGGCGATCGCGACTTCCCCCATGCGCAGGCGCACCTCCGCTTCCCCCCGCTCGGGCGGCCGGCCTCGGCCGAGGATGTTCGCGAGGCCCGCGCGATCTTCTCGCTGGAGGGCGAGGGCGAGGGCGAGGTCCGGGTCGCGGCGGCGCCGTCGGGATTCCCGCTCCGGGCCCGATGGACGACGCTCACGGCCTTCCCCATCGATCAGCAGGTCTCCTTCGTCGACGAGAAGGGCACCCACACCGAGATGCGCCGGGATTACCTCCGCGACGGCTGGGTGTGGCAGGCCGAGGAGGTCAAGAAGGGGGGCCGCTGGGAGCGGTTCTATGGCTTCGTCGGCCATGCGACGATCGCCCGGGTGCCGGCGGCGGAGATCGAGTTCCCCTCCGCCCCCTACCGGCCCCTGATGCTCACGAGCGGGCTGGAGGCCCACCTCGCCATCCCCGACATGACGCGTGCCCCCATCCCGCCGGGCCGGCCGATCGTGGCGACGCTCCGGCTCCGCAACGACAAGGGCGTCGACCAGAAGGTGGCGACGGAGTTCCTCCGACAGGGCACCGACGGGAAACCGGCGCTCCGGCGCGGGGTCTCGATCGTGCTCAAGGAGATCCCCAAGAGGCCGGACAACCAGGGGTTCGGCGACCCCAGGAAAGGTGTCGAGCGGCCCATGACCCGGACGGCCCGTTTCGACCCGGGCGAAGACTCGCGGTCCCTGGCCCCGGCCGAGTCGTTCGACGCGATGCAGCTCGACCTCGCCGACTGGTTCGGCCCGCTGGCCCCGGGCCAGTTCACCTGCCACCTGACCTTCGCGGCCGACTCCGGCCTCGGCGAGGGGCGGACGAACGATCTCTATCTGACCGTGGGCGATCCATCACCCTGAACATGGGGTCGGCACGAGCGGCCGGGCTGCACCACCTGCCGAGCACGAGGGAGGGCATCGCGCCGCTTCCATTCGGCCTCGGCCCTCGTGCCGTTGAGGTATCCTGATCAGCCCGGATCATACCCCTCGAAACATCCGAGAAATAAGCCCCGATGCGTCATCTCATCCCGACCCCGTGGCCGCTCTGCTGGCTGGTGTTGCTCGGCACGAGCGGTACGCTCGGCGCCCAGGACCTTCGCCCCGACGCCTCGCAACTCACGGTCGATCGCCTGTTCGGTGCGCACGAATTCGACGCCGAGGCCGTCCCGGAGCTGCGGTGGAGCGAGAGGTCATCGACGTACACCACGCTCGACAGGTCGCCCAACGGCAAAGGGGTCGAACTGGTCCGACACGATCCCGCGACGGGGAAGGAAGAGGTCCTGATTCCGGCGGCCGCATTCATCCCCGAGGACGCCAGGGAGCCGCTGGGCATCGAGGGATTCGCTTTCTCGCCCGATGAGAAGCAACTGCTCATCTCTACGAACAGCCGGAAGGTCTGGCGCCGCAACACGCGCGGCGACTACTGGCTGCTCGATGTGGCAACCCGCAAACTCCGGAAGCTCGGCGGCGAGATCCCCGAATCCACGATGATGTTCGCGAAGTTCTCGCCGGACAGCTCGCGTGTGGCCTACGTGCGCGAAAACAACCTGTATGTGCAAGACCTGCAGACCCTCGGCATCTCGGCACTGACGACCGACGGCGCGAAGACGCTCATCAATGGGACCGGCGATTGGGTCAACGAGGAGGAACTCGACCTGCGCGATGGCTTCCGCTGGAGCCCGGACGGCCGGAGCATCCTGTTCTGGCAGTTCGACACCGCCGGCGTCTCGGAGTTCCACCTCGTCAACAACGTCGTCAGCGACTCCCCGCGAATCACCTCGTTCGCTTATCCGAAGGTCGGCCAGGCGAACTCGGCCACCCGGCTGGGCGTCGTCCCGGCGGGCGGCGGGGCGGTCCGCTGGCTCGATATCCCGGGCGACCCGCGCGATCATTACCTGCCGCGCGCGGAATGGTCGCCCGACGGGTCGAAGGTCCTGGTCCAGCAGTTCAACCGGTTGCAGTCGGAACTCCGCGTGTGGCTGGCGGACCCGCACGGCGGCGGAGTTCGCAAGGTCATGACCGAAACCGACGAGGCCTGGCTGGAGAACGACAACCCCGTGCGCTGGCTGGATGGCGGCCAGGGCTTCCTGTGGGTGAGCGAACGCTCGGGCTGGCGGCAGGCCTATCGCGCGAATGTCGATGGCTCGCCTCCGACGCCGATCACCAGGGGAGAATTCGATCTCATCGAGGTCGATGCGGTCGATGAGGCGGGCGGTTGGCTCTATTACTCGGCCTCCCCGACGAATCCCACCCAACGATACCTGTTTCGCGCGAAGCTCGACGGCACCGCCACCGAACAGCTCTCTCCGGCGACGCAACCGGGCACGCACGGTTACGAGATCTCGCCGGACGCCCGGTGGGCGGTCCACACCCGGTCGGACTTCACGACGCCGCCCGTGGTGGAAATCGTCCGGCTCCGCGATCATTCGGTCGTCCGCACCCTGGCCGACAACCGGAAACTGCGCGACAAGCTCGCGACTTTGGCACGACCCCGGATCGAGTTCACCCGGGTGGAGATCGGCGGCGGCGTGACGCTCGACGGATGGGTCATCCAACCGGCCGAACTCGACCCGGATGCCAGGGTTCCGCTGCTGATGCACGTGTACGGCGAGCCGCACGGCCAGACCGTGCGTGATGCGTGGCCCGGCCCGCGCGGCCTGTGGCACTGGATGCTCGCCCAGCAAGGGTTCGTCGTGGCCAGCGTCGATAATCGCGGGACGGACTCGCCGCGCGGCCGGGCGTGGCGAAAATCCGTCCATCGCCAGATCGGCATCCTCGCCTCGCGCGAGCAGGCGGAGGCGGTGGGCAAGTTGCTCGAACGCCATCCCGCGATCGACCCGACACGGGTCGGGTCGTGGGGGTGGAGCGGCGGCGGGAGCATGAGCCTGAACGCCGTGTTCCGGTATCCGCAGGTCTACCGCACGGCGATCGCGATCGCCCCCGTCGCCGATCAACGGCTCTATGACACGATCTACCAGGAACGATACATGGGGCTTCCGGCCGACAACGCGGCCGGTTATCGGGACGGATCGCCGCTCACGCACGCCGGCAAGCTCCGCGGCAACTTGCTGATCATCCACGGCACCGGCGACGACAATTGCCACTACCAGGGGACCGAACGGCTCATGGATGAGTTGGTGGCGAAGGGCAAGCGGTTCGCCGTCCTCCCCTATCCCAACCGGTCGCACGGGGTGAGCGAGGGGAAGAACACCGAACAGCACCTGTGGTCCACGATGACCCGATACCTGCACGACAACCTGCGATCGCCCCACGCCCCCGCCCCCGAGGCGGTCTACGAGACGCGAGCCGTTCGCGGTTGGACGGTGCACGTGAACCGCGAACTGCTCGCGACCGAACCGAAGCTCACGGCGAAGGCCATCGACATCCTCGACGAGCAACTGGGGGAGATCACGCGAGTCGCGCCGAAGGAGGCGGTGGCCCGGCTGCAACGGGTGCCGCTGTATTTCAACCCCGAGTATCCCGGGGTCCGCCCCTCTGCCGAGTACCACCCGGGCGAGGATTGGCTTCGCAAGAACGCTCGCGACCCCGCGATGGCGAAAGCCGTCGAGTTCCACAACGTCCGCATCTTCGAGGCCGAGGCGAAGCGGATGCCGAACGTCACGCTGCACGAACTCGCCCACGGCTACCACGACCGCTTCGTGCCGGAGGGATTCGCCAACGCGGAGATCCGGGCCGCGTTCGCCCGCGCCCGGGAGTCGGGAAAATACGACCGGGTCGAGAGGCACCACGGCGACGGCCGGCCGAACACCCGCGAGAAGGCTTACGCGATGACGAACCCGATGGAGTACTTCGCGGAGACGAGCGAGGCGTACTTCTCGGGCAACGATTTCTACCCCTTCAACCTCGGCGAACTGGAGCAGCAAGACCCCGACATGGTCCGGTTGTTGGGGGAGATGTGGACGAAGTAGGAGACGGCCCTCGGCTCGAATGATGGGGCTCCGAGGGCCGCTCCGGGGGGTTCTCCGCATCGAGCCCCCCGGCCTCACCGGCCCCGCGAGCCGATCGGGTCGCCGGGGGGCGCGGCCAGGGGCTCGGTCCGGCGATGGGTGGCATCGGGGCGGGCCAGGAACCGGGCGATCTCGGACTGGATCGCCAGGGCATCGGCACTGCTGTCTTCGTCCCGGATCAGGGGCGTGAGCCGTTCCGAGACCGAGTAGCGCAGGCCGTTCGACGCGAGTGCCCGGACCTGGGGCGTGGCGGCCTCGTCGGACGCGAGCTCCATCAGCCGGCCGACGACGAGGTGGCGGACGGCGGACTGGATCGCGGCGGTTCGGGGGTCCGGGTCGCGGGGGGCGAAGGACCGGGCAATCAGGGCGTCGACGACCTCGCCGAAGCCGGGGTTGTCCTGGTCGCGGGCGTGGAACTCGACGAGCCGGGCGGCCCGCTCGGGTTGCAGGAGGGCGGAGGCCGCGAGGTCGGCGGCGATGGTCGCCGCGGCGATCGGGTCGAACGTCGGGCCGGTCCGCTTCGGGAACAACTCGGCCGTGCCCCCCTCGTGGCCGAAGGCGGTCGGGGGGATCAGCGCGAGGACCGCCGGCGGGAGGAGCAACTCCTTGGCGTCGATCGCGTCGAGCACCGCGGCCAGCGCCTCGCGCTGGCGGGCGGCCGGGACGACCTCGGCGACCTTCGGCGGATTGGGCCCGGCGGCCGTCTTCACGGCGAAGCTGTAATCGACCCCGCCCAGGGTCTTGGCCGCGGCCTGGAGCTGATAGCGGTGGTGGAGGTAGAGCGGCAGCAGCTTCGACTCCAGGTCCGACAGGGGGGCCCCTTCGGGGAGATTTCCCGGGCCGAAGCCGGCCAGCCCGACCCGCCGGACGCTCATCTCGTGGCGGAGCGAGGCGATGGGGTCGGGGCCGTCGTCCCAGAGGCTCGCCAGCGGGTGGGCGCCGCCGAGGGGACGGGCATCATCGTCGGACAGGAACCGCATCCCGGCGGCGACCCCCTCGGCGACGATCCGGCCCAGTTCCTTGGCCTCGTCCGCCCCCGGCGGGAACTGGGCGTAGGCGAACCGGGCGGCGAACTCGTCGTAGGGTCCGATCCCCCGCCCATAGGCGTCGGAGAGGTCGAGCCGGCCGTCGACGACCTTGACCCTCGGGGCCGGGTAGTCCATCACCGAGCCGCGTTCGTAGCTGCTGGCGGCGAAGTTGTGGGCGAAGCCCAGGGTGTGGCCGACCTCGTGCGCCGAGAGCTGGCGGATCCGGGCCAGGGTCATCGCCCCCAGGTCGCTCGCCGGGTCGGCCGCGGCGAGATACTCCGGCGCGGGGGGCATCGCCATCCCGCACCCGGACGCCGTGGGGACCAGGCCGGCGCCGATCAGGGCGTCCTGCCGCGCCCTCTGCGAGTCGAGCGAGACCGTCCCCTTGAGGATCTCGCCGGTCCTCGGGTCGGTGACGGTCGAGCCGTACGACCAGCCCCGCGTCGACCGGTGGACCCAGTGGATCACGTTGTACCGGAGGTCCATCGGGTCGGCCCCCTCGGGCAGGACCTCGACCCGGAAGGCGTCCTTGAACCCGGCCGCCTCGAACGCCTTGGCCCACCACGACGCCCCCTCGACCAGTGCCGAGCGGATCGGCTCCGGGGCGCCCCGGTCGACGTAATAGACCAGCGGCGCGACCGGCTCGGAGACGGCGAGGCTCGGGTCCTTCTTGGCCAGGCGATGCCGCGAGATCCAGCGGGTCTCGATCGGGGTCCCCGTCGGCGTGGCGAAGTCGGCGAACTCGACCGCGAACAGGCCCACGCGCGGGTCGAGCTTGCGGGGCGTGTAGCCCGGCCCCAGCTCGGGGAGTTCGACCAGCGAATGCCGCTGGCGCACGGTCACCGATCGGGGCGTGGGCGTGGTCGAGGAGACCAGCGGGCCGGGCTCGTCGTCGGTGGCGAAGGTGAGCGTGGCCTCGACCTCGGTGTTCTTCGGGAACGACTTCAGGCCGGCCCGGTCCAGGCCGCCCCGCGACTCGTCCGCCCTGTACTTCCCCTGTTTCCTCGCGGCCAGCCGTTCGGCCACCCCGTGGGCGTCGCGGAGGAAGAACGAGGTGGCATCGACCAGGAGGCGTCCATCCTCCTCGGCCTCGACCTTGAAGCCCGCGATCACCGACCGGGCGAACGAGTCGGCCACGGACCGCCGCTCGTCGGCGTTGTCGCTGAGGGCGCGGAAGCGGTAGTTGGGCTCCTCCAGCAGTAGCTTCGGCCCGACCTTGTGGAACGCGACGACCTTGGTGTCGCCGAGTTGGCCCCGGTCGAGCCCGATCGGGTTCGAGCCCACCCCGGTGGCCAGCGTCACCTGATAGAGGAACTCGCGGCCGGGCCGGGCGACCTCCATCCAGACCTTGCCGGCCGCCTCGTCCCAGTAGAGCGGGAAGAGGCCGTCCACCTTCGCGAGCTTCGCGGTCCGCTCGGCGATCGGCCCGGGAACCGCCGTTGGCTTCGTTTCGGCGGCCCTCGGGACCTCGGGGGCCGGGGCGGGAAGGACGGACTTCGGGATCCGCAGGGCCATCGACCCGGCGACGGTGACGACGTCGTACCGGCCATGATAGCCGACCAGGAGGTGGGCGGCCCAGGGCTCCAGGCCATAGTCGGAGACGAGCCACTTCACCATGTCGGAGGTGGCCATCTTCAGGCCGTTGTCCAGGGCGCTGGCGAATTCGGGCTGCGAGCCGATCGCGATGATCGCGTCGTCCGTCTCGACCCGGGGGCCGGCGGGGGCGGCCTTCTTCTTCAGCTCGACGGCGAACTCCAGGTCCATCGAGGTCTCGATCCCGGTGCCGGTCGACTCGCCGTCCCCTTGCAGGGCGTGGCCGTCGCCGACGAACAGGAGGGCTCCCGGATGATAGATCGGCAGGATGACCGTCGACCCTTCGCCGATCCGGTTGTAATCGAGGTTGCCGCCATAGGCCCCCGAGGGTCCCGAGGTGGGGGCGAAATCGCCCGGCGGGGCCACGCCGATGCAGCCGAGCATCGGGCTGGCGGGGAACTCCATCGCCAGCCGGGCACTCTTCGGCTCGCGGAGCCGGACCGTCTTCTTCTCCAGATCCAGGTCCCAGGGGACCAGGCTCGATCGCCCCTTGAACACGAGGTCGGGCTTGTCCTGGTTCGAGAAGACGGTCTCGACATCCTCCGGCGTCAGCGCGAACAGGCCGAGCCGGAAGGCGCTCCAGCCCCAGTCCCGGTTCATCCGCAGCGACCTGATCCTGACCACCAGCGCGTCGCCGGGCTCGGCCCCCTCGACGAAGAACGGGCCGGTCAGCGGGTTGAACGGCTCGCTCCGCTTCTCCCCCTTCTCGTCCATGCCGGCCGAGTCGAGCGTCCTGGTCGCCACGGTGTCGCCCGGCCTGACCCGGAGCAGGACCGGGTGGGCACGCGAGAACGTCCGGTAGTAGGTCGAGGCGGAGACGGTGTGGGTCTCGCCCGCGGTCGCGAGACAGATGAGGGCGGCGAGGGCGAAGTGGGCCATTCGATGGGGCTCCTCGATGCGGTCCGGGCCGATTCGATCGGGATCCACACGATTCTCGCCCGACCGGGCAACCCGGGCAACGCCCGCCCACAGGTCGATGCATCAATCCACGGCCCGGGACGTGCCGCCCGTCCCCATCAACCCCGCGCGGGCCGATTCGATCGGACGGCTGTCCTCCGCTTGCGGGCTGCCATCGAATGAGGTAGTTTTCATCTCGTTGATCCTTTCTGCTTGCCTGGATGTTGCCGCCCCGCATCGGCGCGGGCGTGATGGCCCCACGTTCGACCGGCGAGAATCCGGCACGGATCCGGGGCGAAGATCCATCTCCCATAGGACGAGGGCGCACTCATGAGGACGTCGGCGCGTCGCGGTTTCACGCTGATCGAGTTGCTGGTGGTGATCGCGATCATCGCCGTGCTGATCGCCCTGCTCCTCCCGGCCGTGCAGGCGGCGCGCGAGGCCGCCCGGAGGATGCAGTGCACGAATAATCTGAAGCAGATCGGGCTCGGCCTCCACAACTACCACTCCACCCACGATGCGTTCCCGCTCGGCTCGTCCTACAACATGGGCAAGAGCGTCGGCAGCTACGCCACGGGGAATAACTGGAGCGCGCAGGGGCTGATGCTGAACCACCTCGAACAGGCCGCCATGTACAACGCGATCAACTTCAACTGGGGGGTAGTCGGGGAATCCAACAACACGTTCATCTGCTGGATCGTCAACAGCACGGTGATCCTCAGCAAGGTCAACACCTTCCTCTGCCCGTCCGACCCTCACGCCGGGAATCCGAACACGAACAACTACCACGCCAGCCTCGGCACGACCACCCTGGGCGGCAACCGCGGCAGCGATGGTCTGTTCACCTACCAGTTGTCCTACGGGATCCGCGACACCACCGACGGCTCGTCGTCCACCGTCGCGTTCGCCGAGGCGACCGCCGGCCCCGCGCAGGAAACCTTCACCAAGGCCATCTCCCTCACGGCGGTCTCCTCGATCCCGAGCACGGCCATCGTGCTGAGCGCCTCCCAGGATCCGGCCTCCATCGAGTCGGGGATGTCCGCCTGCGATGCGGTCTACAACGCCCGCTCCGCCAAGATCGACAACACGCGGGGGGGCCTCTGGAGCAAGGGGGCGCAGGGCCACACGCTCTTCAACACCGTCGCCGTGCCCAGTTCCACCAAGCATACGTGGAGCGCCTGCTCGCAGAGCAACGTCGGCACGGCGGCCTTCAACAACGCCGGCAGCTACCACCCGGGCGGGGCGAACGTCCTGTTCGGCGACGGGAGCGTCCGGTTCGTGAAGTCCACGGTGAACCAGTCGACCTGGTGGGCCCTGGGGACCCGGGCCGGGGGCGAGGTCGTGAGCTCCGACAGCTATTGATGACCACATCCCGGCCGTGGCCGCCCCATCTTGACGGGGCGGGCCGCCGGGATGGCCTTACCCTCGGGGGCGGGGCGGCGTTAGGATGGGTCCGATCGAGATCCTCGGGGGCGAGGCGTGACCCAACCATGAGGCAAGGATCGGGACGACGGGCCGCCGTCCGCCGGATCGCGGCGGCCTTCTGCCTGGCCGCGGCGGGGCTGGGGGCGGACGACGGGCCGAGGCGCGACTACTTCGAGGCGAAGGTCCGCCCGGCCCTGATCGAGCATTGCTATCCCTGCCATTCGGCCGGGTCGGGCAAGGCGAAGGGGGGATTGCGGCTCGACGACCGCGAGGCCGCCCGCACCGGGGGCGAGTCGGGGCCGGCCGTCGTGCCGGGCCGGCCCGACGAGAGCCTCATGATCCAGGCCATCGGGCGGGGCGGCGAGGTTGCGCCGATGCCGCCTAAGGGGAAGCTCCCCGACGCGGTGGTCGCCGACCTCCGCCGCTGGGTGGAGGACGGGGCGGTCGACACGCGCGACGCCGGGGCGAAGCCCGAGTCGGAGGCCGATCGCTGGGCGCTCCGGCCCATCGGCGACTCGGCGGTGCCGGGCCTGGATGACGCGGGGAGGCGGTGGGCCCGGGGTCCGATCGACGCCTTCCTGCTGGATCGGCTCCGCCGCGACAAGCTCACGCCTTCGCCCGAGGCCGACCGCCGGACCCTGATCCGCCGCGTCACCTTCGACCTGCTCGGCCTGCCCCCCACCCCGGCCGAGGTCGACGCGTTCCTCGCCGACCCGGCGCCCGACGCCTATGAACGGCTGGTCGACCGCTTGCTGGCCAGCCCGCACTATGGCGAGCGCTGGGCCCGCCGCTGGATGGACCTGGCCCACTTCGCCGAGACCCACGGACACGACCAGGATCGGATCCGGCCCAACGCCTGGCCCTATCGCGACTACCTGATCGGCTCGTTCAACGCCGACAAGCCCTATGCCCGGTTCGTCCGCGAGCAGGTGGCCGCCGACGCCCTCTACCCCGACGAGCCCGGGCTGGCCCCGGCCCTGGGCTTCCTGGCGGCCGGGCCGTGGGACGAGAGTTCGCTCCGCGACATCCGCGAGGACAGCATCGACCGGCAAGTCGGCCATTACCTCGACCGCGACGACATGGTGGCCACCGTGATGTCCACCTTCGTCAGCAGCACGGTCCACTGCGCCCGGTGCCACGACCACAAGTTCGACCCGATCTCCCAGGCCGAATACTACGGACTCCAGGCCGTGTTCGCCGGCGTGGGCCGGGGCGACCGCCCCTACGACCCCGAGCCCGAGGTCCACCGCCTCCGCCGCGACCTCGCCGCCCGCCGCAAGGCGCTCGCCGATCGCGACCCGGCGGCGCTGGCATCGCTGATGGACGACGCGACCCAGTCCGAGGTCGCCTTGTGGGCCAAGAACCTGGCCGAATCCCGCACCCCCTGGACGGTCCTCGAACCCTCCCAACTGGAGGCCGCGTCCGGCACGACCCTGACCGTGCAGCCCGACCGATCGGTGCTGGCCGAAGGCCCCAAACCGGCCGAGGAAACCTACACGATCACCGCCCGGGCCGACCTGGCCGGGATCACCGCCGCCCGCCTCGAACTCCTGCCCGACGACCGCCTGCCGTCCCGGGGGCCCGGGCGGAACGACAACGGCAACCTCCACCTGACCGAGATCGCCGTCTCCCATTCATCGACTGATGGCGAATGGAACATCACGCCGATCGCGAGGGCCGTGGCGGACTTCGATCAGGCCGGATGGGGGATCGCCGCATCGATCGACGGCAACGGGCAGACCGCCTGGGGGATCCACCCCGAGGTCGGCAAGCCGCATGAAGGCGTCTTCGAGTTCCGCGAGGATGTCGGATCGGCCGGGGGCACCACGCTCCGGTTCGTGCTCCGCCAGACCTTCCCGGTCGGGCACACCATCGGCCGGTTCCGCCTGTCGGTCACCGCCGCCCCCCGGCCGGCGCGGGCGGGGTCGCTCCCGGGGCCGCTCGCCGCGCTCGTGGCGATCCCGGCGGAGGGCCGCACGCCCGAGCAGCGGCGAGAACTCGCGGCGATCTACCGGCTCGAGGACCTGGATCGCCGCATCGCCGCCCTGCCCCCCCGGCCGATGGTCTACGCGGCGGCCCCCGACTTCGTCCCGGACGCCAGCCACAGGCCGACCGCCGCCCCCCGCCCGGTCTTCGTCCTCAAGCGGGGCGAGATCCGCCAGCCCGGCGCGGCGGCCGTGCCGGGGGCCCTGGCGTGCGTGGCCGGCCTGCCCGCCCGGTTCGACGTGCCGGGCGAGGCCGACCGCCGCATCGCCCTGGCCGGGTGGCTGTCCGACCCCGGCAACCCCCTGACCTGGCGGTCGATCGTCAATCGGGCCTGGCAGGCCCACTTCGGCCGGGGGATCGTCGACACCCCCAACGACTTCGGCCGGATGGGCAGCCCGCCCAGCCACCCCGAACTGCTCGACTGGCTGGCCCGCACGTTCCGCGACGGGGGCGGGTCGCTCAAGGCCCTCGACCGGATGATCGTTACCTCGGCCGCCTACCGCCAGGCGTCGGCGCACGACGCGGCAAAGGCGGAGATCGACGCCGACAACCGCCTGCTCTGGCGGATGAACCGGGGCCGGCTCGACGCCGACCAGATCCGCGACGCGATCCTGTCCGCGTCGGGCCGGCTCGACACGATGATGGGCGGGCCGTCGGCGCGGCACTTCACGCTTGGGCCCGGGGTGCACGTCACGCCCACGGTCGACTATGCCTCGTACGACTGGGACGCCCCCGGCTCCGGCCGGCGGAGCGTCTACCGATTCTCGTTCCGGACCCTGCCCGACCCGTTCATGGACCTGTTCGACGCCGCCGACGCCTCGCAACTCACGCCGACGCGGAACGCCTCGGTCACGCCGTTGCAGGCGCTGGCGCTGCTCAACGACCCGTTCGTGATCCGCCATTGCGACCACTTCGCCCGCCGCCTGGAAGGGATGGCCGCGGACCCCGAGGGCCGCATCCGCGCCGGGTTCGCCCTCGCGGTCGGCCGCGACCCGGGGCCCGACGAGGTCCGGGAATGGGCGGACTATGCCGCCCGGCACTGCCTGGCGAGCTTCTGCCGGATGCTCCTCAACAGCAGCGAATTCCTGTTCGTGGATTGATCGCCGGAGGTTCGGGACCATGCTGGGACGGTCATCGCGACGCGACTGGCTCTGGGGGGTGGGCGGCGGGCTCGGCGGCATCGCCCTGGCCGACCTGCTCGGTCGCGGTGAGGCCCGAGCCGGGGAAGATCGCCCCCGCGCCGACCTCAACGGCGGGCTCCACCACCCGGCGAAGGCCCGCCGGGTGATCCAGATCTTCCTCAACGGCGGCGTCAGCCAGATGGACACCTTCGACCGCAAGCCGGAACTCGACCGGCGCCACGGCGAGGTGTTCGACCCCGGCGAGCACGTCGAGGGGGTCACCAGCGCCCCCGGCCGGCTCATGAAGTCGCCATTCCCTTTCCGGCAATACGGGGAATCGGGCCGCTGGGTCAGCGACGTCTTCCCCCACCTGGCGACCCGCGTGGACGACCTGGCCTTCGTGATGGCCCTGACCTCACGCACCAACGTCCACGGGCCGGCCAGCTACCTCATGAACTCGGGGTTCCTCACCCCCGGCTTCCCCTGCCTGGGGGCCTGGATCTCGTACGGCCTCGGGGCGCTGGGGGACAACCTGCCCACGTTCGTGGTCCTGCCCGACCCCAAGGGGTTGCCCTACAACGCCAAGGGGAATTTCTCGGCGGGCTTCCTCCCCATGGCGCACCAGGGGACGACCATCAACGCCTCTGCACCGGACCCGATCCCCGACCTGTTCCCGCCCGGGGTCTCGGCCCGATCCGCCCCGCCCGACGCCGAGTCCGAGGGACTGCGCCGGCTGGCCGCGATGAATCGCCGCCACGCCGGGGACCGCCCGGGGGACTCCCGGCTCGAAACCCGGATCGCCTCCTATGAGTTGGCCGCCCGGATGCAGCTGGCGGCCCCCGAGGCGCTCGACCTGAAGGGCGAATCGGCCGCCACCCGCGACCTCTACGGGCTCGACGACCCGACGACCGCCGACTTCGGCCGCCGCTGCCTGCTGGGCCGGCGGATGCTGGAGCGGGGCGTCCGGTTCGTCCAGGTCTGGAGCGGTGCCGGGGGGCCCAAGGACAACTGGGACAACCACACCGACATCCCCAAGGAACTCCCGGCGATCGCCCGCACCGTCGACCGCCCCACCGCCGGCCTGCTGGCCGACCTCAAGGCCCGGGGCCTGCTCGACGATACCCTGGTGATCTGGTCCACCGAGTTCGGCCGGATGCCGTTCACCCAGGGGGCCACCGGCCGCGACCACAACGGCGGCACCTCGGTCGCCTGGCTCGCCGGCGCCGGCGTCAAGGCCGGCGTCGCCCACGGGGAGAGCGACCCCTGGTCCTGGCGGGCCGCCTCCGGCGCCTCCACCGGCTACGACCTCCACGCCACGATCCTCCACCTCCTCGGCATCGACCACGAGCGCCTCTCGGTCCGCCACGACGGCATCGACCGCCGCCTCACCGACGTCCACGGCCACGTGATCCGCGAGATCCTGCCCTGAACGCGGGCGGAGGATCGCTCAGGCGATGACCTCCTTGATGACGTTCCCGTGGACGTCGGTGAGCCGGAAGTCGCGGCCCGAGTAGCGATAGGTCAGCCGGGTGTGGTCCAGCCCCATCAGGTGGAGGATGGTGGCGTGGAAGTCGTGGACGTGGACCGGGTTCTCCGCGGGGGAATCGCCATACTCGTCCGAGACCCCGTAGCTGAAGGCCCGCTTCGCCCCGCCGCCGGCGAAGAAGCAGGTGAAGCAGCGGCTGTGGTGGCCCCGCCCGCGCGGGGTGAGGTCCTGCCAGGGGGTCCGGCCGAACTCGGAGCAGCCGACGATCAGGGTCTCGTCGAGCATGCCGCGCTGCTTGAGGTCGGCGATCAGGGCGGCGATGGGCCGGTCGATGTTCCTGGCCAGCTTCTTGTGGTCGCCGATGTCGCCGTGGCTGTCCCAATTGGTGTTCGAGCCGACGTCGAAGAGTTCCACCACCCGCACGCCGCGCTCGACCAGGCGGCGGGCGACCAGGCACTGCGACGCGAACGAGGCCGGATCCGCGGCGTCGGCCCCGTAGAGATCGAGGGTCGGGCGGTCTTCGCGGCCGAGGTCGAAGGCCTCGGGGGCCTCGCGCATCAGGCCATACGCCGTTTCGAAGGTGGCCATGCGGGAGGCGAGGGCGTGGTCGCCGTCGCGGGCCGAGAGGTGCGCCGCGTTCAGGTCGCGGAGCATCAAACCCTCCAACTCGCGGCGGGAGACGGAGGCCACCGGGCTCTGCACGTCGGGCAGGGGCGACGGGCCGGGAATCACGCGAACGCCCTTGTGGTAGCCCGGCAGGAAGTTCGAATCCCAGGCCTGGAAGCCGTTATACGGCTCCTTGGCGGCGAGCACGATGAACGAGGGCAGGTTGGTGTTCAGCGTCCCCAGGCCGTGGCTGATCCAGGAGCCCAGGCTGGGCATCGGGATCGTGACCGAGCCGGTGTGCATGCCCAGGGTCGCCGCCGAGTGCCCGGCCGAGTCGCCGTGGACCGTGTGCAAGAAGCAGAGTTCATCGACCACGCCGCCGACGTGCTCGAATAGCTCGCTGACCATCTTGCCGGATTCGCCGCGCGGGCGGAACGCATAGGGGGAGGCCAGGAGCTTGCGCCCGGAAAACGGCTTGTCGTGGGCAGCCTGGAGCTTCGGCTTGAAGTCGAACGTGTCGAGGTGCGAGATCCCGCCCGTCATGAAGAAGATGATCAGATTCTTGGCCCGGGCGGGGAAATGCCCCGGCCTGGGGGCGAGCGGGTGCCCCTCGTTGGCGGCCGCGGCGACGGAAAGCTGGCGATAAAGCCCCAGCCCCCCGGCCGCGGCGAAGCCGGAGGCCCGGCGGAGCAGGGACCGACGATCGATCGGCGTGCCGGCCATGGGAAAGGCTCCTCGACGGTCCACCCGTCAGTCCACGTAGAGGAATTCGTTGGAGGCCAAGAGGGCGCGGGCCAGCGCGGCCCAGCACTCCTCGGCCCGGCGTTCGGCGGCCACGCCTTCCGCCTCCAGGCGGGATTCGTAGCCCGACAGGAAGGCCATCGCGCGGGACCGTTCGGCCGCCGTCGGCCCCCGGCCGAAGGCCCGGAGATAGGCCAGGCCCAGGCGGGCGGCCGGGTCCGCCTCGTCCGCGATGAGCCGGCTGGCCAGGCGGCGCGACTGGTCGTGGACGAACGGGTTGTTGAGCAGGTAGAGGGCCTGCGAGGCGACCGTGGACCCGTCGCGGGTGGCGGTCGTCACGCTGGTGTCCGGGCCGTTGAACAGCGACAGGTAAGGGTGGGGGTGCAGCCGCTGCACCATCAGGTAGACGCTGCGATGGTCCGACGGGTAGACCGCCTTGAACTGGTGGTGGGCCGTGAAGGTCCACGACTCCGGGGCCGGGAACGGGTGCGGGCCGGGCCGGGAGAGGTCGAGGTTCCCCCCCAGGGCCAGCAGGCCGTCGCGCAGGGCCTCGGCATCGAGGGGTCGGCGGTCGAACCTCCAGTACCGGGCGTTCCCGGTGTCGAGGGCCGCGTTGCCGGAGTCGTGGTCGGAGGCCAGCCGGTAGGTCTCCGAGAGCATGATCCGCCGGTGCATGGCCTTGACCGACCAGCCGGAGGCCACGAACTCCCCGGCCAGCCATTCGAGCAGGTCCGGATGCGACGGGGGGAGCCCCCGCAGGCCGAAGTCCGAGGGGGTCGGCACGATCGGCTTGCCGAAGTGGTGCTGCCAGATCCGGTTGGCCATCACCCGGGCCGTCAAGGGGCGGGGCGGGCCGTCGGTCAGCCACCGGGCCAGGGCCAGGCGCCCGCTGCCGGTCGGGGGCAGGTCGATCGTGCCGTCCGGTTCCAGGGCCCGGAGGACCCCGCGCGGGACGAGTTCGCCGAGCTTGGTGGGGTCGCCCCCGATGTGGAGCTTGACGTCGGTGGGGTCCCCGTCGCGGACCGCATAGGCGTGGGGGACCGTGGCGAGCAGCCCGGCTTTTTCCATCCGCTGGATCTCGCCCTGGCGCCGCTTGATCTGCCCGTCCCGCTCCCGGATCGCCCCCGCCAGCGCGGCCTTTGCCGCTTCCAGGGGGCCGGACGGCGGGCCATCCCCGGCGGTGGCCGCTAGGAATTCCAGGGTCGCGACTTCCAGGCCCAGGTCCCGCACCCGGGCCGCCGCCTCGCCCTGCGTTTCGAGGTCCTTCAGTCCCGCGCGGAGGTCGGCGATCGCCCCGGCATGCCGGGCCCTGACCTCGGCCTGCTCGGCGGGCGGGATCAGGGGCGCCATCTCGCTCTGCCGGCGGACCTCCTCCGCCCCCGGGAAGGGATACTTCGTCCCGGCGAAGAAGCCGTAGAGGGCGTAATAATCCCGGGCGCCGATCGGGTCGAACTTGTGGTCGTGGCAGCGGGCACAGCGGAGGGAAAGCCCGAGCACCACCTGACCGGTCGTGTTCAGGCTGTCCTCGATGATCTGGTGGGGATCTTCGAGCAGCACCGTGCCGAATCGCTTGGCCTGGGCGACGAATCCGGTGGCGATCACCCGGCGGGCGTAGTCCTCCCGGGGGCCCTCGGCGGCGAGGATGTCGCCGGCCAGCTGCTCGTGAAGGAACCTGTCGTAGGGCAGGTCGGCGTTGAAGGCATCGATGACGTAGTCGCGATAGAGATGGGCCTGCGGGATCGGGTAGTCCGAGTTGTCCCCGGCCGTGTCGGCGTAGCGGGCCAGGTCGAGCCAGTAGCGGCCCCAGCGCTCCCCATAGCGCGGCGAGGCCAGCAGCTCGTCGACCAGCAGGGCGAAGGCCTCCGGGCGATCGTCGGCGGCGAAGGCCTCGATCCGGGCCGGCTCGGGCGGCAGGCCGATCAGGTCGAAGGTCGCCCGGCGGATCAGGGTGCGCCGGTCGGCCGGCGCGACCGGGCGGAGCCCCTGGCTCCTCTGCTCGGCGGCGATCAGCCGGTCGATCGGCTGCGTGGCCCATCCGGACGGATCTTCGGGCGGCAGGATGCCCCGCAACGGCTCGAAGGCCCAGTGGCCGGCCCCCTCGATGGGCCGGGCTGCCAGGCCCTTCGGCCAGGGGGCCCCGGCGGCGACCCAGGCCGCCAGGTCGTCCTGCTGGGCGCGCGACAGGGGCGTGTCGGGCGGCATCTTGAGGTCGTCGTCCCGGTGGCCGATCGCCCGGATCAGGAGGCTGGAGCCGGGATCTCCGGGCAGCACCGCCGGCCCCGAGTCCCCGCCGGCCAGGATCGCCTCTCGGGAATCGAGCCGGAGGCCGCCGCTGCCCTTCCGCTCGCCGTGGCACTTCACGCACGACCGGGCCAGCACCGGGCGGACCTTGAGTTCGAAGAACGCCTCGGAGGAGGCGTCCTCGCCCCCGGCCCGGGCGGCCGGCCCGCAAGCGCTCGCCCACGCGACCACGGCCAGGACTCGGATGATCCGGCTCATGCCAACCCCCTCGGAGACGCACCCGTTCCGATTGTCAAACATGGCTCCAACAAACATACCGTCCCCACGCCCGCCCGGGTAGCCTGAAGGTCCGGGCGGGATCCCGGCCCCTTCCCGCCGATCACGCCGTCGGGGGCGGTCCATCGGGCGTCGCGGACGCCTCGCGGGCCAGGCGGTCGGGCGACCAGGCCCCTTCGTGGAGCGAGAACAGGGGTCGGCTCCGGAACGGCCGGCCCTCCAGTTGGGGCGTCATGCCCGGCCAGCGCCCCACGAAGCTGCCGGCCTCGGCCCCCTTCCGGCCGGCGAGCCAGGGGGGCGTCGGGCCTTCCCGGCCGAACCATTCGGCGACGCGGTCCACGTCCTGCGCGGCCTCCAGCCGGCCGATCAGCTTGGTGCTGCAATTGCCGAAGACGTTGTAGTCCACCGAGCGCGGGCTCTGGGTGCAGAGCAGGCAGGCCACGCCGTACTTCCGGCCCTGGGCGAACAGGCGGATCAACGGGTCCTTGGCCGGCGGCCGCGCCGCGCCGGCGGGGATGTAGTCGCGGGCCTCGTCCAGGTAGACCAGCAGGTTGGGCCGGCCCGCCCCGGCGTCGAGCGACGAGACCATCCAGCGGTAGATCTCCGCCGCCAGCGAGGCCACGAACGCCTGCTTGCGGGCGTCGTCCCCCAGGGCGTTGAGGTAGATCACGTTCAGGGGCGTCTTGCCCGGCACGTCGGGCCGGCGCATCGCGTCGAGGTCGAGCGGGGTCCCGCCGGTGTAGAGCGACGAGGAGGGGCCGAAGCGGAGGCCGTTGAGCTTGCGGACCAGCCGCTCGCGCTCCGATTTGCGGATGAACCGATCCGGGGCGTCGACCCCGAACCCCTCGGGATCGGCGATCGCCGCGGCGATGGCGTCGAGGCCCACCCCGGCGTCCGAGGCTCGGTCCATCAGGGCCCGGAGGATCTGGAGGACGAAGGTTTGCTGCGAGTCGACCTCGCCGCCCATCGCCGCCAGGCCGACCAGGTGGGCCGCGGCGCCGACGAGCAGGCCGTCTCGCCCCTCCTCGTCGACCCTGGCCCACTCGGCCCGGCCGGGCAGGCGGATCGGCTCCAGCCCCAGCCGTCGGGCGTGCGACGTGCCCGGGGTCCAGGCCCTCGGCTCGACCCGGGCCAGGAACTCCCGGCGCTGCGCCTCCTCCGCCTCGGTCAGCCCGTCGACCCGGGCCGACGGCCGGAGGAACTGGACCAGGTCCCCCTGGGGGTCGATGGCCAGCACCGGCACCCCCTGCCGCACCGCCTCCTCGGCCACGACCTTGGCCATCCAGGTCTTGCCGCTCCCGGCCGCGCCGACCACCGCGACGTGCGTCGGCAGCGCGGACAGCGGCAGGCCGACCGGCTGATCTCCGATCGAGCCGATCCGCAGGGCATCGGCGGCGGGTGCGGCCACC
The DNA here is from genome assembly GCF_051175315.1 of Tundrisphaera macrotermitis. Classification (NCBI taxonomy): domain Bacteria; kingdom Pseudomonadati; phylum Planctomycetota; class Planctomycetia; order Isosphaerales; family Isosphaeraceae; genus Tundrisphaera; species Tundrisphaera macrotermitis. The sequence continues at coordinate 4,773,043 of NZ_CP195100.1, read as the reverse complement.
TCGGGCGTCATCCCGGGAGGTTCGGGAGATGGAACAGGCGAGGGGCGAGATGCAGGATCCCGCGCGGGCGCCGCCGTCGCGACGACGTGGACGACCAGGTCGGCCAGGCCGGCGTCCCCCCCGTCGCCCGCCCGGACCACGACCTTCGGCTCGGCCGCGCCGGCGTCGGCGTCGGCCCAGTGGTGCAGGCGACGGCCTTCGTGCTTGGGGCCGAGGCGTCGGGCGCACTGGCCGCCCCGGTCCCATTTGCAATGGCCGCAGGCGTTCGGCTCGCCGGGCGGCTTGAGGCCCGACCCGCTCGCCTCGTCGTACCGGACCCAGGCGGCCATCGACGCCAGGAGGTCGAACACCTTGTGCCGCGACTCGTGGACCTGCCCCCAGGCCATCTCGGCCATGAGCCGCCGGGGATGGAGGTAGAGGACGCCGACGCCGGCCTCGGTGCGGTGCTGGAGGTTGTGCATCAGGGCGTACAGGCCGACCTGGAACAGGTCGCCGGTCGGCTCGCGCGCCGGGGTCAGCTTATAGTCGATGATCCGGTGGCCGCCGGCCCTCCAGTCGAAGAAGACGTAGTCGAGGATCCCGCAGACGTGGACCGGCTCCCCCTCGGGCCCGACCGGGAAGGTGACGTCCACCCGCCTCCGCTTGTCGCCGAACATCTGGCCGATCACCTCGTCGGCCGGCTTGCCCCGGCGCAGGGCGTCGGCCACGATGTCGGCCAGTTCCTTGACGTAGACCTGCAAGGCCTCGATGAAGGCGAGCCGCTGGGGGACCGGCTTCGCGGCCAGCGCGTCGAGGTCGACGCACCGGCCGTTGAGGAACGCCAGCAGCCCGCGCATGATCTCCGGCGGGTCGGGCGACCCCGCCAGGGCCGCCCGCACCTCGGCGGCGTCGGCCGCCAGGCGGTTGAACCGCTCGACGGCGTGGTGGAACAGCGACCCGCAGGCCGTCGCCTCGCCGTCGCCCGCCTTCCAGATCCGGGTCACCGGCCGCGCCTTCAGGCCGTCGCGGCGGGCGTGCTCGGCGTCGAAGTAGAGGATCCGCGGGCAGGTGGCCGCGACCCGGACCTCGGAGACGGTGAAGGAGACGGGGGGCATGTCGGCCTACGCCCTCCTCTGGAGGAACAGGTCGTCGTCGTGCGGGGTCGCGTGGATCAGGTGTTCCGCGTGCATCCGCCCGGCGATCGCCTTGATCTGGGCCCGGGCCTCGTCGAGCTTGATCGGCGCGGCCGGGAGGACCTGGAGATAGCCCTTGGCGGCCTCGAACGCCGTCATCCCGAGCCGCCAGGACAGCTGGGCCATGATGTGCGACCGGACGTCCTTCTCGTCCAGGGACTCGGGCGGGGGCGCCACCTCAGCGTCGGGCGGCTCCTCGGTCAGCATCGGCCGGAGCAGCGGATGGCGGCGATAGCGGTCGCGGCGGTGGTGCGAGGCGACGACCTCCTCGGCGGAGACCGGGCGGATGGTCCCCCGGGGGATCTCGATGTCCAGGTCGCCCACGCGGGCCAGGTTGACCACCCCTTCCAGGGCGTCGAGGGCCGCATACTGCTCGAAGTCGAGCTTGATGTGCTCGAACCGCGCGGGGCCGAGCCTCGCCAGATCGCTGTAGTAGGCCGCGGCCTGCGAGCCCGACTTCATCCTGAGGGGCTTCCGCTCCTCGTCGGTGACGAGGATGCGATGGTCGGGCGCGTCGTCGTCCTCCAGCAGGCGGCGGAGCGAGGCCGTCGCCGAGATCCCGTCGTTGGTGACGAACAGGACGCCCGAGGTGATCTCCCGGCCGTCCGCCTCGCGCTGCTCGCGGACCAGCAGGTCGAACGGCGGGAGCTTCGCCTTCACCTTGGCCTTGCGCTCGACGCCCCGGAAGGTGTAGGGGAACCCGCTGCCCCGGCACTGGCCCAGGAGATCCTGCACCAGCCCGGCGAGGTTGCCGGCGTCGGGCGGCAGGCTCCCCCGGTGGAGCCGCCTCTGGGCGATCGCCTCCTCGATCTTGCGATCCACTGCGTCGTCGATCGCGGCCTCGATGTCCTCCTTCGTGGTCACCTTGTCCGGCGGTTCCGGCCGCACCGGGTCCGGCGACGCCTTCGCCCAGCCGTCCAGCCACGCCGGTCCGCCGAGCCGGGCGAGCGCCGCCTGCTGGTCTTCCCAGGCGTCGCGGGCCCACATCAGGACCTGGCGGGGCCGGAACTCCAGGCCGTCGCCGAGCTGCGCCGCGAGCCAGGCCCGCCCGAGCGGGAACAGGGTGTCTTCCTGGAGGTGCCGTTTGACGGGCCCCAGGCCGAGGAAGGCGTCGTGGAACTTCTCCAACCGGGCTTCGAGGATCCGGCGGGCGTCGTCGGGGCCGATCCGCTTCGGCTCGACCTTGTACTCGGCGATCCGGTCCCAGGCCGCCTCGGGGATGACCTCCTCGCGGAGTTCCAGGAGGCTGCTCTTCACGCCCGAGATGACGACCAGCAGGTTCACCGCGTGGTCGAGCAGGGCGTGGAGGCAGCGGCACAGGGCCTTCAACTGTTCGGGGTTCAGGTTGTCGACCTGGTCGATGCAGAGCACGAACGGCCGGCCGCAGACCTGCGCCAGCTGGGCCAGGGCGAGCAGGGCCTGCTCGACCTCGTCGTCCCCGCGCAGGGCCACGGGCTCGTCGCCGGAGACCGGCAGGCCGAGCGCCCGGGCGGCGGCGGGCTCGATCTCCTCGCCCGACAGCCAGGCCAGCGCCGCGTCGGCCAGCCTCTCGGCGGCCGGGTCGGCCGCCTTCCTCGGGTAGGCCAGGCGGAGGAACTGGAACAGGACGGCGTGGACCCTCCGGTTGAACGCCGGGTCGCGGACCCGCCACTCCTCGGCCGACCGCTCGACCAGCCGGGCGAACTGGTCCTCGCACCTTTTCCAGTCGGCCGCGGAGATGTTCTGCTCCTTGAGGAACAGGGCCAGGGCGTCGTGCACCAGCCGGAACAGCGGCGTCTTGCCGTGCGGCCTGCGTCCCCCCTGGCTGAGCAGGCTGACCACGCACTTCAACAGGTAGCGCGGCAACCGTTCCGGGTCGGCCTGGATGTTGTGGAGGAAGACGTAGGAGGCGCGGTCCTCCTTGATCGCCCAGCGGAACAGCCGCGACAGCAGGTGGCTCTTGCCGACGCCCGCCCCTCCGTACAGCACCGCGCCCACGCCCGCGCGGTCGCGGTGGGCCCGGGCGGCCAGGGCGACCAGGCGATCGAAGCTGTCGGCGTGGATCGACGGCACGTCGACGTCGTAGCGGGACGGCTCGTTGACCCGGACGGCGGAGAACGGGTTGGAGTCGCGCACCGCGTCGAGATAGGACTCCAGGCCCAGGGCGTCCAGGGTGGGCGGCGGCGAGGGGGCCTGCGTGCGGGCATCGATCCTCATGGTCACCTCCGGGAGACGTAGACGAGAAGCGAACCCGACTCGGAAATGCCCGCCTCGCGCTCCTCGGCGGTCAGGGGCCTGACGAGCCCCTCGTGGCTGTCCAGCGAGAACTCCAGCCGCTCCCGCAGCCGCCTCAGCCCGGCGTCGAACTGCGGGCGGTCGAACCCGGCCAGCTCGCGCCGGAGGTCGCTCAACTTCACGTTGTTGGTCCGGCCCCGGCCCTGGTCGATCCGCTCGAACGCCTCGCGGAAGGCCGATTCGAAGTCGCGGGCGGGGGCCGCCTCGCGGTCGTGTTGGACGTGGGCCGGCGGCGGGGCCGCGGCGACCTCGGCCGGGGCGGTTTCCTGGACGCGGAACGGCTCGCCCGGCCGGATGTCGTCCCTGCGGAAGATCAGGGGCTTCTTGCTGGGCAGCCAGGCGTAGGACTCGGGCAGGTCTTCCCGCCGGAGCCGGGACGTCAGCTCATCGAGGAATGGCTTCCGGAGAGATTTCTGGAGCTTCTTCGCGAGCTGATCAGGCGTAAAGCCCAGCGCATCGGACTTCCGCAGCTTCGCGAAGGCGTAGTCGAGCATCGCTGTGCCCCAACCGCCCGGGTTGCCGACGAGGTCGGCGACCAGGAAGATGAGGGCGTCCGCGGCCGGCTTGCCGGTGTTCGCGATAACCACCTGCTCGGCCATCGTCTCGTGTTTGATGGCCTTGGGGATCAGCGGGTTGGAGGGCTTCACGCCGCTCAAATCCGCAAGCCGGGAGAGGGTCGGCGGATACGCCCCTTCGCCCAGATCCCTCTGCGATTCGAGGACCCGGAGCATCCGGCCGGCCAGGTCGGCGACCTCGCGCCGTTCCAGTTCGACCTTGCTCGGCACGTCCTCCTTGAAGTAGACGGGCGAGTCGAGCCCGACCTTGCCGCCCCGCTTGAGGGCCGTGGCCCGGGCGGTGAACGGCTTCTTGCCGGCCGCCTTGAGCACGCGGTCGTCGCCGGGCGGGATGCCGCATTGTTCGGCCAGGCGGGCCAGGGTCGGGGGGTCGTCCCCGCCCGCTCGCGAGCGGAGCGAGGCCAGGGCTTCGATCATCCTCTCGGACAGCGCGACGACCTCGTCGGGCTTCTTCGCCTTGGGCATCGGTGACCTCGACGCGCGAGACTTCGTGGGGGCGGGATTTCGATCGATGCGTCGGCGGGACACCCGCCGAGCGGCCGGGACCAGTTTATCGGGCGGCCACGCCGAAGCAAACGATAAGCACCAGAATATCCGGATGCCCCACCGACCCACATTTCATGCCGCGTCGATCCGTCCGGGGCGTCGGCGCCGGGCGCGTGGCCGGATCAACGAGCGGGCCGGCTGAACTTCAGCCACTCGTCGTAGGCATGGCCCCTCGGCCCGAGATAACGATAGGCTTCGAAGACCCCGCCGCGCCCGAACATCCGGGGATCCCCGTCGCTGCGCAGGAGGGCTTCCATCTCCGCCCGGAGTTGCCGCCTGAGGTCCAGGAGCGCAGGGTCCCCCGCCAGGTTGGCGACGCAGTCCGGGTCCTTGCGGATCCGGTACAACTCCTCGGCGGGCCGCTTGCCGAAGCAGAGCCGATACGACTCGTCGAATCGGGACGTGATCAGGGTCTTGGTCGGCCCGTCGTCGCAGTTGGGGTAGCCCGTCTCGGGGTTCCCCACCGGCCAGCGGTCGGGCTCGTAGTTGACGACGTAGAGATAGTCGGGCGTCCGGATCGCCCGGACCGGGTAGCCCTGGTCGTCGGGCCGGCCGAGGTCGTGGCGTTCCTTGCCGATCACCATCCGGTCGCGGGCCGGGTCGATCCGGCCGGACGCCTCGCTCTTCAGCACGTCCAGGAAGCTTTTGCCGGTCACCGAGGCGGGCGCCTCGCACCCGGCCGCGGCCAGGAACGTCGGGGCGATGTCGCGAACGTTGATGAAGTCTTCGACCAGGCGACCCATGCCTTTGTTCCGCCCCCACCGGACGGCCAGCGGGATGTGGAAGCCAGCCTCGTAGATCTGCCCCTTCACGCGCGGGAAGGGCATGCCGTGGTCGGACGTGATCAGAACGAGCGTGTTGTCCAGTTCCCCGGTGCGTTCGAGCCGTTCCAGGACCCGGCCGAGCTGGGCGTCGAACCGCTCGACCTCCATCGCGTAGTCGAGCAGGTCGTCCCGGATGATGGGCGAGTCGGGATAGTACGAGGGGAGGACGACCGAGGCCGGGTCCCGGCCGGCGCGCCGGCCCGATCCGTCTTCGTAGGGCCGGTGGGGCTCCTGGCCGCCGACCCAGAAGCAGAACGGCTGGCCGGGCTTCCGGGCGTCCAGGAAGGCCGAGAAGTTGCCGGCGAGGTCGGTGTTGGCCATCCCCCGCAGCGGCGGGGCCTGCTTGGCCTGCTGATAGGCCGGGCCGGCCGGGTTGCGCCGGAACCCCCCGGCCTTGAAGTCGCCCGGGCCCCACCCCTTGCCGGTGAATCCGACGTGGTAGCCGGCCGCTTCCAGCAGATCGGGATAGACCGGCCACCGGGCCGGGAACAGGCCGTTGTGGCACATCGCCTCGTCGAGCTGCCAGGTGTTCCGGCCGGTCAGGAGGCTGGCCCGGCAGGGGCTGCACTTGGGGTTGTTGGTGAAGGCGTTGGAGAACAGCACCCCTTCCCGGGCCACCCGGTCGAAGTTCGGCGTCCGGATCCATCGGCAGCCATAGGCCCCCGCGTGGCCGAACGACCAGTCGTCGGCGATCACCAGGAGGATATTGGGACGGGGGGCGTCCGCGGCCCGCGTCGTCGACGCGGCGAGCACGCCCAAGGCGGCGATCATCACGGCTCTGCGGATCATCTGGGATCTCCGCGACCCGGCTGGCGGGCAGAATGGGGGGAGGGCGACCCTTCGACGGCAGGGCCTCGGCCGCCAGGGGACTTTCGCCCGCCCGGCCCGGCCGGTCAAGGCCCTGCGGCGTGCGCGGATCGCCCGTTCGCGGCGGCCGCCCGGGCGGGGTGGGTTGGTTCCCGGGCGGGCCTCTTTCCGGGTCAGAACGAATCCGCCGAGATGATTTCGCCGCCGTTCCGCGATCCGAGCGCCCAGAAGGCGTTGTAGTTGGTGGTGTCCTTGATGAACCGGACCGAGCCGTCGGAGATCACGACGTTGGCCCCGCCGGGGTGGTAGCTGGCCAGCCCGTAGGCCCCGGGCGAATTCTGGGTGCCGGGCTTGGCCGTCATGCAGGTGGGGTACTGGGGATTCGGCGGCAGGACCGTGTTGCCGATGCTGTAGGCCGGAAGGTTGAACGCCCACGCCTGCCCGAGGTTCGCCGTCCCGTTGTTGCGGGTCGGTGCGCCGGGGTTGCCGTTCTTGCGGCAATCGTCGAGCCAGGCGATCAGGGCATTATTGGCGTTGGCCTGGGGCAGGCTCATGGTCTGGGTGTTGCGGGTCACGCCGGAAGGGAATGAGGTCATCCAGACGATGTCCGACGGGATCGAGAGCCGATTCACGTTGCCCGACCCCATCTTCCACTCGCCGAAGGCGATCGTGTTGCTGGTCCCGTCGGTCACGTCCGCGATCCGGAAGACCGTGCCGTAGGCGAAGATCCCGTTGGGCGGCCCGCCGGCCTGCCGGCTATCATGCTCGAGCGTCGATCCGGTCGAGGTGAAGTAGCTGGTCCCGGGCGCCGTGAAGCTCTGCCCCAACACGCGCACCACCGGGTAGGAGGGCGGGGTGTCCGACGGGCAGAGGAAGACGGAAAGCCTCTTGTCGGTGGCCGTCGCGTTGGCCGCGTTGCCGTACGAATCGATCGAGTTGAAGCACCCGAAGCTGAAATTCATCGCGTTGAAGACGTTGCCCTGCTCGATGAATTGCAGCAACCGGGCCTGGGCGCTGAAGCTGGCGTTGTCCAGCGTGGCGGCCGTCGTCCCCGACGAGACCGGCAGCCCGGCCGGCGGGAATGAACCGTGGACGTCGTGGTAGTTGTGCAGGGCCAGCCCCAACTGCTTGAGATTGTTGGTGCACTGGATCCGCCGGGCCGCGCCCCGGGCGGCCTGCACGGCGGGAAGCAGCAGGGCGATCAGGACGGCGATGATCGCGATCACCACCAGCAATTCGATCAGCGTGAAACCGCGTCGGATTCGATCTTTCATCGTGCGACCCCTGGGAAGGAGTGGCGCGAGATCCTCGATCGCCCGACATGGCGATCGGAGTCACCCCGGCCAACTCGTCAACTCCGGACATCAGAATCGCCGGGACCCGAAGGTCGGGCCGGCATTCACGGCGTCGGGTTGCTCCCGTTGTCGGGTCGCTCCGATGACTGCGGAGGAAATCCTACTAATTCGATTGAGTTTGTCAACACGCGTTAACCAGGGGTGTCATCCATCGGTCGAGAGGTGGCTCAATCGAGACGCCGTTCCATCCGGTCGTTGACCATCGCGACGCCGCGGCACGTCACCACCTGGCGGGCCAGGTGCGTGAAGCCCCTCGCTTCGAAGAACGGCCGGGCCGTGAGGCTGGATTCGAGGAAGAGCCGGCCGATGCCGCGTCGCCGGGCCTCCGCCTCCACGGCATCCAGCAGCGAGGCGCCCACACCCCGCCTCTGGTGGTCGGCCGAGACGAAGAAGCGGTCGATGTGGCCGTCCGGCTCCAACTCGGCGAATCCGGCCGGCCCCTCGGCCACCACGACGAAACGGCCCTGGAATCGGGCCGCCCACGCGGCGGGATCGATCTCGTCGGACGCCCAGGCCGCGACCTGCTCCGGGTCGTAGTCGCGGCAATTGACCCGGCGGATGGTGTCCCGGAACAGGGCCAGCAGGGCCGGCGCGTCGTCCGGTCGATAGGGCCTGAGCGCGATCATGGGTCCTCCACGCCGATCAGCGGGTGTCGGGATGCAGGAACGACAGGTGCAACTCCGCGTGCCGGAGGTGCAACGCCATCCACTCGTCATGCGTCAAACGCCCGAACAGCGGGTGCGGCAGGGTGGGCGGCTCGGCGGCGAGGCGGGCGAACGACTGGCGGAGGTGCGCAAGGCCCTCGTCGGTGGGGACGACCTCGGTCGCCAGAGTCCCCCCCGGCGTCTTCGGGAGCTTCACGCCTGGCCTGAGCGGCCCGGCCAGCATCTTCTTCTTCAGGGGCCGCACCAGCCAGCGGACGAAGAACGGGAGCTTGATCGGCAGCCCGGTGTAGGCGAAATCGACCCAGGAGGCCAGGTGGTTCAGCGACTGGCCCAGGGTCCAGTTGCCGAAGGACCTGAGCGTACCCTCCCGCTCGGCCGCGGCCAGGGCCTCGACGTCGACCAGCATCGGCTCGATGCCGTCGAACCGGAGCGATCGGCGAGTCGTCGGTGTGGACACGGTCGTCTTCCCCTTCCCTTGGCCGATGCCGGCGGCGAGCGTGCCGCCCGGGTTAGAACCGGATCGAGATCGGCCCGATCGCGACGAAGGCGTTGTGGTGGTGCAGCCAGCGATACGCCAGGGAGATCGCCAGCGCCAGGGCCAACACGGCGAGGGCGATCGTCGCCCCGAGGGCGCCGAATCTGGGCGTATTGGCCTCGCTCATGCATCCGCCCGGATCAGTTCGAGCGTCTTCGCGTCGGGCTCCCCGCCGAAGAAGCGGTCGATCAGCCGGGCGAAGGCCGAGCCCGGGGGCGACACGCTGGCGAACAGGGTCGCGCAAGACTTCAGCTTCATGTCGTCCGGCGATCCGAAGATGTCCAGGGCCGAGCGTTCCGGCACGGCCAGGGCCGCCTCGGCGATCTCCCGCAGGCGAGGGCCGAGGACGGGGTGGTCGAGGTAGGCCCGCGCCTCATCCGCGGACTTGATCGCGTAGCGCCGGGCCATCGGGCTGGATCCCAGGCCGTCGACCTGGGGGAAGATGTACCACATCCAGTGGGACCGCTTTTCGCCGGCCCGGACCTCGGCGAGCGCCCGGTCGTAGTCGTCGCGCTGGGCATGGACGAAGCGGCCGAGGTCGTGGGGGTCGTCGGGCATGGGGGGCTCCGCTTCAATCACGCTTCTTCTTGTGGAGGATCTGGACCGGCAACGCCAGCAGGTCGACGGCGATGTCGGCGAAGATGGCCCGCCCCTTGGTGAGCCACGCGGCCGCGAACGCCCAGACCGCCACCCACTCCATCCAGAACAGGAAGTTGACGTCGTTGAGCCGCCGCTGCCACGGCTCCGGGATCAGGAACAGGTAGGCGCCCATCGCGACCATGCCGAGCAGGATCACGACGCCGCTGGCGCGATAGATGAAGTTGCGCTGGGCCTCGTGGGGCGCGACCTCGGGGCGGCCCTTGTCGGCGTCGGGGAAGTGGTAGAGGGAATAGAAGGCCAGGGTCAGGAAGAACACCCCGCCGCTGGCCGTGTGGAGATAGCCCAGGACCGACCTCTGCTGGAGCGGGTTGCTGCCGGGATCGAGCGGGCAGAGGGCGACCCCCAGCGCCGACAGGAAGCCGAAGTTGGCCGTCCAGTTCTCGATCCAGTCGTAGCCCCGGTAGCAGAACAGGAAGATCCCGATGGCGCACATGGAGCCGACGAACACGTCCCGCATCGGGGTGTGGTAGTAGCTGCTCATGTTGTCCTGGATCGGGATGCCGAACGCCAGCAAGCCGACCGGCCCCAGCATCACCGGCAGGAGCAGGCCGATCACCCCGATCGCCCGCCGGATCCCCAGGTAGGAGACGACCAGGGTGTGCGTGCTGTGGGACAGTTGATCGAGCACCGGCGCGAACCCCTCCGGACCATCGGGAGGCGTCGGGCCATCCCGGCTGGATCTTCCCCGATCGGGCCGGATAAGGCAATCGGCGTGCAGGCGCCATTCGCCCCGGGATCGCCTACGTTGAATGCGGGGGGATGGCGGAACCGGGCCGCTTTTTCCTTGGACAGCGGCGGCCCGGCGAGGCCATAGTGTTGCGGCCGCGCGGGGTCCCCACGACGCCCCTCGGCGGTCTCATTCCGTCCGACCGAAGATTCGCGAAGGTGCGATTCGGGAGGACTCGGGTCGGCCGGGGTCTGGTCCATGAATCCGATCGTCTTCGCGATGCGCCACCCGATCACGACCCTCATGCTGGTCGTGGCCCTGATCAGCGGCGGCGTGCTCGCCCTCACCCGGATGCGCGTGGACATCTTCCCGTCGCTGAACACCCCGAAGGTCTACGTCTACCTCGACTACGTCGGCATGAGCCCCGCCCAGATGGAGGGGTTCATCGTCAACCAGTTGGAACTCTACTTCCAGTACGTGGACGGCATCGAGGACATCAACACCCAGAACATCCAGCAAGTCTCGATGTGCGAGCTGTCGTTCTTCCCGGGCACCGACATGGGCCAGGCGATGGCGCAGGTCGTGGCGATGTCCGACCGGGCGATGTCGTGGATGCCCAAGGGCACCCTGCCCCCCATGATCATGCGCATGGACGCCGGCAGCGTGCCGGTCGGCTACCTGGTCATGGAGAGCGAGGTCACGTCGCTGGGGCGGATGGGCGACCTGGCCCAGAACATCATCCGGCCCCTGGTGCAGAAGTACGTCCCGGGCACGGTGGCCATCTCCCCGTTCGGCCCGAACATGCGGTCGATCATCATCAACGTCGACCCGGAGAAACTGCGGGCCTACAACCTCAGCCCGCAGGACGTGGTCGACGCCATGGCCAGGGGGAACACGGTCATCCCGGCCGGCAACGTGTACGTCAAGGACACGATGCCGATGGTGCCCACCAACTCCACGGTCGACAACATCCAGGACATCGGCAAGATCCCGCTCCGGCTGGGGGAGAACGTCTACCTCCGCGACGTGGCGAAGATCTCCGACGACACCGACATCACCTACGGCTACGCCCTGGTCAACGGCAAGAAGTCGGTCTACCTGCCGATCATCAAGAAGGACACCGCATCCGCCCTGACCGTGGTGGCCGACATCCACAAGTCGATGCAGATGTTCCGCGACGTGGTGCCCAGGGACGTCAAGGTCGACTTCGAGTTCGACGAGTCCCCCACCGTGGTCGCGGCGGTCAAGAGCGTGGCCTCCGAGGGGCTGATCGGCGCCTGCCTGACCGGGCTGATGATCATGATCTTCCTCCGCGACGCCCGGAGCGTGGTGGTCGTCGTGGCCAACATCCCGCTCGCCCTGCTCGGGTCGCTGTTCGGCCTCTGGCTGACCGGCAACACGATCAACATCATGTCCCTGGGCGGGCTGGCGCTGGCCATCGGCATCCTGGTGGACGAGGCGACCGTGGAGGTGGAGAACGTCCACGCCCAGTTGAAGCGGACGTCGAAGCTGGCCTCGGCCGTGCTCCACGGCAACAACATCACGGCCGTCCCGCGATTGCTGGCCCTGCTCTGCATCCTGTCGGTATTCATCCCGGCGTTCATCATGAGCGACCCGTTGCGGTCGCTGTTCATGCCGCTGACGCTGGCGGTCGGCTTCGCCATGATCTCGTCGTACCTGCTGTCCAGCACGTTCGTGCCGATCATGTGCGTCTACCTGCTGAAGCACGAGGGGCACGCCGAGGAGAAACCGGGGCTGTTCGACCGGATCCAGGCCGGGTTCCGGGCGGTGGCCGAGCGCCTGGTGGCGTGGCGATGGGCGGTGGTCGGCATCTATCTGATCGCGTGCGGGCTGGTGCTGTGGCAGGCCGGGGGACGGCTGGGGACCGAGCTGTTCCCGCAGGTGGACTCGGGCGAGTTCGTGCTCCGGTTCCGGCCCCCGCCGGGGTCGAACTTCGAGCTGACCCGCGAGATGGCCCAGCAGTGCCTGGGGGTGATCGAGAAGGAGGCCGGGGCGGAGAACATCGAGATCACGATGGGCTTCGTCGGGCAGGTCGCCCCCAACTTCGGCATCAACAACATGCTCCTGTTCATGCGCGGGCCCGACGACGGACAGTTGCGGATCGCCCTGACGGAGAAGAGCGGCATCAAGCTCGCCGCGTTCCGCGAACGGCTCCGCAAGGCCCTTCCCGAGCAGATCAGGCCGTGGATGGCGAAGCGGCTCGAACAGGGCGGCGTGGCCCCGGACAAGGCGAGGCGGCAGGCCGAGCAATCGACGTTCGGCTTCGAGCCGGGGGACATCGTCACCGAGGTGATGAGCTTCGGCTCGCTCACGCCGATCGCGATCCGGGTCGTCGGCACCGACCTCGGGGCGGTCCGCCAGCACGCCACCAAGATCGCCGACGCGATGCGGAAGATCCCCTCGCTCCGCGACGTCGGCTTCGAGCAGACCCTGGACTACCCGACCATCGAGGTCGAGATCGACCGCGAGAAGGCGGGGCTCAGCGGGGTCACGGTCGAGGACGTGGGCAAGGCGCTGGTGCCGGGGACCTCGTCCACCCGGTTCACCGCGACCAACTACTGGATCGACCGCAAGACCGGGTTCGACTACCTCGTCGAGGTGCTCCTGCCGACCACCAAGATGACCGAGGCATCCGACGTGGAAGACCTCCCCATCGCGCCGGTCAACAGCCTGGTGAACCTGATGGTGCGGGACGTGGCGACGGTCCGCCCGGGGTCCCAGCCGGGCCAGTACGACCGCTCGATGTCCCAGCGCTACCTGACCCTGACGGCCAACGTCGAGGGGGAGGACATGGGCCGGGCCTCGCGGCACGTCCTCGATGCCGTGGCCGCGGCCGGCGACCCGCCCCGGGGCGTCCGCGTGATCCCGATGGGCCAGCTCCCGCCGATGAACGAGATGTTCCGGGCGCTGGGCGTCGGCATCGGGGTCGCGGTGTTCGTGATCGTGGTGCTGCTGACCGCGTACTTCCAGTCCCCCCGGCTGGCCCTGATCTCGATCGGCGCGGTGCCGGGGGTGTTCTCCGGGATCGCGACCATGCTCTACCTGACCGGCACCACGCTGAACATCGAGTCGTTCATGGGCTCGATCATGTGCCTGGGCGTGTCGGTGTCCAACTCGGTCATGCTGGTCACGTTCATGCACGACCACTGGAAGGAAGGGATGCCGTCGCGCGAGGCCGCCATCTTCGGCGCCAGCGACCGGCTCCGGCCGATCCTCATGACGGCCTGCGCCATGACCATCGGCATGGTGCCCATGGCCCTGGCCCTGGAGCGCGGCAGCCAGATGCAGGCCCCGCTGGGCCGGGCGGTGATCGGCGGGCTGCTGATGTCCACGGTCGCCACCCTCTTGATCCTCCCGTCGATCTTCACGGTCCTGATGGGGAGCAGCACGCCGAAGTCGCCGTCGCTCTACCCGGACGACCGCGAGAGCCCGCACTACGACCCCGACGTCTTCGCCCTCGACGGCCACGCCGGGTCGGCCCCGTCGCGCGAGGAGGCGATCGAACACGCGATCCAGGGCACCACGACCGTCGACACGAACTCCCCTCCGGCCGCGCCCGCGAAGGATTCCCCCCAGACCGGAGACCTCTGATGCGCCCCTCCCTCACGAATCGGCCCGCCGGCGACCTGCTCCGCCGGGCGTGGCTCCTGGGCCTGCTGGCGGCGTCGGGCTGCGGCGGCGGCGAGAAGAAGGCGGCCACCAGGAGCGTGTCCGAGCCGCAAACCGTCCGCCTGGTCAGCCCCAAGGTCGAGACGATCACCCGCGTCGTCAAGCAGCCCAGCTTCATCCAGGCCTACGAGCATACGTCGATCTACGCCAAGCTCCCCTCGTACATCGAGAAGTGGAACGTGGACATCGGCGACCGGGTCAAGAAGGACCAGGTGATGGCCACCCTGTTCATGCCCGAACTCGTCGAGGAGCGCCGGACCAAGCAGGCCGACGTGGTGCTGGCCGAGCGGATGATCGACCGCGCGGTGAAGCTCCAGGACGTGGCGAAGGCCGACGTCGACGCCGCCAAGGCCCGGGTGTCCGAGGCGAAGTCGATCCTCGCCAAGTTCCAGGCCGAGGTCGACCGCTGGGACTCGGAAGTGAAGCGGCTCAGCGCCGAGGTGTCCAAGGGGGTCGTCGCCCCGCAGATCCTCCTGGAGTCGGAGAATCAGCTCAAGTCGAACACCGCCGCCCGCGAGGCCGCGAAGTCGACCATCGCGGCGGCCGAGGCCGACCTCGTCAGCAAGCAATCCGCGGACGCCAAGGCCGACGTCGACGTGGCCGTGGCCCGCGCCCAGCTGGCCGTGGCCCAGAGCGAGGAGAAAAGGCTGGCCGCCCTGGAAGGCTACCTCACCCTGCCCGCCCCGTTCGACGGCGTGATCGTGGGCCGCAACGCCAACACCGGCGACTTCGTCACCCCCGCCACCGGCGACCCCACCGCCCGCGACATGTCCCCCTACAAATCGCCCGAGGGGGCCGCCCCGGTCTACGTGGTCGATCGCACCGACATCGTCCGGATCTTCGTGGACATCCCCGAGCAGGACGCCAACTACGTCTCCATCGGCACCAAGGCGACGGTGCTGGCCAAGGCCTACCGCGACGAGGAGATTCCCGCCTCCGTCACCCGGACCTCGTGGGCGCTCAACGTCAAGAGCCGGACCCTCCGCGCCGAGATCGACCTCAAGAACTCCGACGGCCAGCTTTTGCCCGGGATGTACGCCTACGGCAAGGTCATCATCGAACGCCCCGACGTCCGGACCGTGCCCGTCGAGGCCCTGGTCTACAGCGGCGACAATGTTTATTGCTGGATGCACCGCGACGGCAAGGCGGTGCGGACCGAGGTCGAGACCGGCATCGGCGACGGCTCCTCTGTCGAGATCACCAACCACCGACCCGTCGTCCCGGCCGGCGCCCCCGAGGGCGACCGCCCCTGGACCGCGGTCGACGGCTCGGAGCAGGTCATCCTCGGCGACCTGGCGATCCTGACCGACGACGCCCCGGTCAAGATCGCCCCGGACAAGCCCGAGGCGAAGGTGGCCGACGCGTCCCCGCGTTGACCCGGATGGTCACCGGCTCGCGGGGGGCGGGCCGGTGCCGACCGGCGGCAGGTAGGCCGGGCGCGAGATGTCCACCGGCCCCACCTCGCCGGGCGGGCGGAGGTTGGCCAGCTCCCCGGCCGGGTAGCCCAGCGCGTGGAACATCCGGAACTGGGCCCGGTTGTACTCGCCCACGGTGAAGAAGTAATTATCCAGCGACACCTTGAGCTGGGTCAGGGAGAAGACGACTTCCTGGGGCCGGTTGACCAGCACCAGCACGTCGCCGAACCGCTGCGTCTGCTGGAGACCGGCGAAGTTGCCGTTGAAGGTCTCCGAGGCGGCCTTGAGAGCCCGGTCGGCCTGCCCCACCCGCGCCGCCGCCGACTGGAGCGCGGCGTGGGCCGCGGTGACCTCGGCCCCGACCCGGTCCTGCCACCGGGTCAGCTCGACGATGGCCCGCGACTGGTCGCCCCGTTGCCTCTTGATCCGGGCGACGTTGCCGATGCCGAACGCTTCGAGCTGCCAGACGAGCTGATAGCTCATGTCGAAGCGGCCGGTGAACTGGTTGAGGCTGCTGTTGGGCCCGATGCCGAAGACGCCCGCCTGGAGGTACATGCCGCCGGGGGCCTGGAAGCCGTTGATCCGCACTTCCGGCAGCACCGGCCGCATCTTCTCGCGGCGGACCCGCGCCTCGGCCGCCTCGACGCTGGCCTGGTTGGACGCCAGTTCGGGCCGGGTCGCCAGCGCGATCGGCATCAGTTCATCCAGGCCCTTGGCCGGGTCGATCAGCGTCACCTGCAGGTGGTCGTCCTCCAACGGCACCACCACCGCACGCGGGTCCAGCCGCAGCACCTGCGTCAGATCCGCGCTGCCCACCCGCCACGCCTCCCGCGCCGAGGTCGCCTGCTGCTCCAGCATCGCCAGCATGTTGCGGGCCCTTTGCGCCTCGTCGGCCGGCGCCAGGTCGCCGGCCAGCCGGTCGACCCGCTCCACCAGGTCGCGGCCCCGGTTGGCCGCGTACAGCGCACCGGCGTAGGAGCCCCGCGCCTCATGGACGGCGAAATACGCCTCGGCGGTCGCCAGCAAGGCGTCGTTCTTGGATGCCTGGACGTCGGCGTGGCGGGCCTTCAGTGCCTGGCGGGCGGCCAGGGGCTCGAAGATCGCGTCGGTCAGGTTGAGGATCTGGTGGATGCCGCCGCCGGCGTAGAAGAAGTTGACGCTGGGGGCGGTGAGGATGCCCTTGTTGAAGTCCGGCCCGCCGCCGTCGTGGCGGACATAGTCGGCCCCGAACACCAGCTTCGGCACCCAGAGGACGCGGGCCCTTTTGAGTTGGGCCTCCGCCACCCACACGCTGGCCTGGGTCGCGGCGATCATCAGGGGGCGGGCGTCGGACAGCCGCAGGGCCGTGGCCAGGTTGATCGGCAGCGGGACGTCGTCCGGCTCCAGCGGGGCGGGCTGGAACCGCAGGTCCACGGCGTTGCCGTCGGCGGGCCGGGCCACCGGCGCGGGGGCCGTCGGCGGGGGGTCGGTCAGGGCCGGCGGCAGGGTGTTGGCCGGCAGGTCCTGGGCCGGGGCGATCGCCGGATCGGATTTGGGCGCGGCGGGCTTCGCGGAGGCGGTCCCGGCGTGGGGCCGGGGCGGGATGGCGGGGCCCGCCGCCCGGAACAGCCCCGCCCCCCTCCGGTGGGCGGCGGCGGGCGGTGCGGATACCTGGGCCCATCCGGGGGCCGGCGCGATCCCGCCGAGGGCCAGGGACAGGAGCAGGAATCGGACGCCTGGGGCGGATCGATCCCAGGCGGCGGTGCCGGGATTCCCCTCGATTCGGCCGACGATCGCCCTTCGAACCATTTCCATGCTCCGCATGCGTGATCGCCGATCCTTGGCGATCCTGGCCGGCCTCGGGTGGTTCATCGGCCCACAACGGCCTCGGGGATGACCGGAATGGCGGGGAATTCCCCGGCCGGCCTCAAAGCGGGACGATCGGGGCGCTCGCGGGGAGGACTTCCCAGATCGCCGTGTTGGGCAGCCCCAGCGCGGTCCCCTTGGCGCCGGGCCCCCTGGTGACGATCCAGTCGAGGGTGTCGGCGAACTTCGCCGGCCGGTAGCGGACGCGCTGGAAGATCCCCGAGGGCCCCGGGATGGCCACGCCCCGAGAACCGCCGAAGTCGAACTCGAATCCGGCCGAGGTCACGGGCTTCAGCGGGTAATACTGCTTGGTGAAGATGTAGAAGACCCGGAACTCGCCCGGCTTCCATTGATCCCCCTCGGCGATCGCCGGGAACGACTGGCGTTGGCCGGTGATCCGGACGCGGAAGTCGTTGGACGCGTCGAAGGTCCGCTGCGTGCTGTTCCTCACGCTCACCGAGAGGATGTTGTACATCTGGCCGGGCACCGGCACCTTGCCCTGGACCTTGATCTGCTGGAGCGGGGGGACCAGGCGGGCGATGCCGTTCTTCGGCACCGTGATCCGGGAGAGCTGCAACTTCGGATTCCGGGCCGCCGGGGCCGCCGCGTCGAACAGTTCCACGCCCCCGTCGTCGGCGGCCGGCGCGGGCGGCGAGTCCAGGGCGATCACGACCCCCGGCACCGCGGGCGCCGCGGTGAGCATCAGCTTCGCCTCGAACCGCTCCAGGCCGGGGCGAAAGGTGAGGGCCGGCCGTGGACGCATGGCATTCCCATCCTGGGTCGGGGGTTGATCGGTCGATCCGCTCCATCATCACCCATCAGGGATCGACATCTCACGGCCCCGGCCCGCAGGGAAAGTGTCAGCGGGCCCTGGGGGCGGGGCCGTTGCCACCGTCCAGGGACCGGAGGTGCGGGGCGATCGTGTCCGGGAACGCCGGGGCCCCGGCGTAGGCGCCGAAGCCGGCCGATCCGAACCCGCCGGCGTTGCTGCCGCTGGCCCCGCCCGCTGTGTAGAGCGGAACCTGGGGCGGGACGTAGGGCACGCCCCAGCATCCGCCGTGGGTGAAGAACGGCGGCCCGAAGTCGGTCGCCATCGGGCCCCGGTTGCGGAGGTGGGGGCCGTGGCCATACTGGCCCCAGTTGCCGTGGCCTTCGGCCGGATAACGGACCCCGTGGTCGCCCGCCGGGGCCTCATTGCAGCCCATGAAGGCCAGCACCAGGCCGCCGACGGCCCATTTCCTGGAGATCATGATGACGTCCCGAGATCGCGGAGTGGTCACGGTGGGGCGGGCCGCCCGCCGACGCGAACGGCCCGCCCAACCTTACACCACGATTCCGGGGCGGGTGCCCTTGCCCGGGAAAGTCGATCCCCGGCTCAGCGGGTCGCGGGAGGAGGTCCATTCCCGACCGGCGGCAGGTAGGCCGGGCGCGACACGTCCACCGGCCCCACCTCGCCGGGCGGGCGGAGGTTGGCCAGCTCCCCGGCCGGGTAGCCCAGCGCGTGGAAGGTGCGGAACTGGGCCCGGTTGTACTCGCCCACGGTCATGAAGTAGTTGTCCAGGGCCGTCTTCAGCTGCATCAGGGCGAAAACCGCCTCCTGGGGCCGGTTGACCAGCACCAGCACGTCGCCGAACCGCTGCGTCTGCTGGAGACCGGCGAAGTTCCCCTCGAAGGTCGTCACCGCCGCCCGCAGGGCCCGGTCGGCCTGGCCCACCCGCGCCGCCGCCGACTGGAGCCGCGCCTGGTTGCGGGTCACGTCCGCCGCGACCCGGTCCTGGACCATGAACAGTTCGATGATCGCCCGCGACTGCTCGCCCCGCTGCTCCTTGATCCGGGCGGCGTTGCCGATGCCGAACGCCTCCAGCTCCCAGATCGCCTGATAGCTGAGGTCGACGCGGCCCGACCACTGGTTCATGCTGCTATTCGGGCCGATGCCGAAGATGCCCGCCTGGATCTGCTCGCCCGGGGTCTGGAACCCGTTGATCAGGACGCTCGGCAACAGCGGCCGCATCTTCTCGCGCCGCAGGCGGGCCAGGGTGGCCTGCACCAGCGCCTGGTTGGCGGCCAGTTCCGGTCGATTGGTCAGGCCGATCGGGATCAGCTCGTCCAGCGACTTGGCCGGGTCGATCAGCGTCACCTGCAGGTGGTCGTCCTCCAGCGGCACCACCACCGCCCGCGGGTCCAGCCGCAAGACCTGCGTCAGGTCCGCGCTGCCCACCCGCCACGCCTCGCGAGCCGAGGTCGCCTGCTGCTCCAGGGTGGCCAGCATGTTGCGGGCCCGCTGCGCCTCGTCGGCCGGGGCGAGGTCGCCGGCCAGCCGGTCGACCCGGTCCACCAGGTCGCGCCCCCGGTTGGCCGCGTACAACGCACCGGCATACGACCCCCGCGCCATGTGGACCCGGAAGTAGGCGTCGGCGGTGTCCATCAGGGCGTTGTTCTTGGACGCCTGGACGTCGGCGTGGCGGGCCTTGAGCGTCTGCCGGGCCGCGAGCGGCTCGAAGATCGCGTCGGTCAGGGCGACGTTCTGCCACATCCCCGCGCCGGCGTAGAAGAAGTTGACGCTGGGGGCGGTGAGGATGCCCTTGTTGAAGTCCGGCCCGCCGCCGTCGTGGCGGATGTAGTCGGCCCCGATGTTGAGCCGGGGCACCCACAGGACGCGGGCCCGCTTGAGCTGGGCCTCGGCCACCCACACGCTCGCCTCGGCGGCCGCCACCATCAGGGGCCGGGCGTCGGACAGCCGCAGGGCCGTGGCCAGGTTGATCGGCAGCGGGACGTCGTCCGGCTCCAGCGGGGCCGGGGCCAGCTTCGCCCCCTCGTCCCGCCCGGTCACGGCGAGCGCGGGCAGCCTCGTGGCGGGCCCGGCGGGCACGTCGGCGGCCCGCCCCGGACACGTGATGGCGAGCGGGATCAGCCAGATCGCAGCGGCGATCCGCAACCGGCGGGATCGTTCCATCGAGCGGGACTCCTTCCGACGATCCCTCCTGGGCGGGACGCTCCGCGCGCCGCGGGTCTGGCGGGACGTTGTCTAAGATCGACGCTTCCGCCCCGGATGTTGACGCCGAACCGGGTTTCGATCGGACCGATCCCTCGACGGGAGGCGGGGACCCGATCGACAGCACCTTCGCCGGTGTCGTATGCTCCGCCATCCGATCCACCCGCACCGAGGAGATTGCCGACCATGCGGACGTCCGCCGCGATCGCGCTGGGAATCCTGCTGGCGACCGCCCCCGCGATCCCCGCGCCGGCCGCCGAGCCCCCGGCGCCGACGACGATGGAGATCTGGCCCAAGTCGCCCCCCGGCGATGACGCCCCGATCGACCCGGAGAAGGCCACGACCCGGGCCGACGGCACCATCACATCGCTGACCAACGTCAGCAAGCCGACGATCACGGTCCGCCGGCCCGGGCCCGACAAGGCCAACGAACTGGCGATGGTGATCTGCCCCGGCGGGGGCTACAACAACCTGGCCTGGGACCACGAAGGCGAGCAGGTCGCCCGCTGGCTCAACGAGATCGGGGTGACCGCCGTGCTGCTCAAGTACCGGGTGCCCCGCCGCCCCGGCACCCCGAAGGGGGAGCAGCCGGTCCAGGCCCTGATGGACGCCCAGAGGGCCCTGAGCCTGACCCGCGCCCATGCGGCCGAGTGGGGGATCGATGCCAAGCGGATCGGCATCCTCGGCTTCTCGGCGGGCGGCCACCTGGCGGCCTGGGCCTCCACCCAGCCCGACCATCGCGCCTACGAGGCCGTGGACGACTCCGACCGGGCGAGCTGCCGGCCCGACTTCGCCGTGGTGATCTACCCGGGCGGGATCTACAAGCGCGGGGAGACCGAGATTGCCCGGGAGATCGCCGTCACGGAAGCGACCCCGCCGATGTTCATCGCCATGTCCAACGACGACCCGGTCGGGCCCGAGAACGCGGCCCATCTCTACCTGGCCCTGAAGCGGTCCAAGGTCCCCGCCGAACTTCACATCTATGCCACCGGGGGCCACGGCTACGGCCTGCGTCCCAGGGACGATCCCAGCTCGTCCTGGCCGCGACGGTGCGAAGAATGGCTCCGCCACCAGAAGCTCATGCCGACGCCGGGGAAATGAGGGTCGGACGCATTCCCGGGATCTCGCAGGTTCCGGGAACCGCAGGCCGGCTCCGGGCGTCCAAAACGAACCCAAGGCCCGCCGGGAGGAGGAGGGTCGCCCGCGCGCAACCACTTCAACCTGGCGAAGCTGAGGGGGCCTGGCAATTGGCCCGCAAACTTGACAGGGGTCCGGGCACGGGTTAACTTGAACAGGGATTCTCCCCGGTCCTGGCCGGGGGCATCGACGCCATCGTCGGGACCTCGCGAGCCACGGGGACGATCGGTCGGGCGTCATCGGAACCCGAGTCTCGTCTTGTCTTTCGATCACGGCCCCGGGCGTCCGCCCGAGCCGGCCGACTCGACCCACGATCAATCCGTCCGCCTTGGATTCCGGCGTCGGGGATCAAACCAAAAGGTCAGCGAACATGATCCAGGTGCTCGCCCCGAAGATGCCGCGG
Organism: Tundrisphaera macrotermitis; assembly: GCF_051175315.1. Classification (NCBI taxonomy): domain Bacteria; kingdom Pseudomonadati; phylum Planctomycetota; class Planctomycetia; order Isosphaerales; family Isosphaeraceae; genus Tundrisphaera; species Tundrisphaera macrotermitis. The sequence goes on along the minus strand of NZ_CP195100.1, from coordinate 4,751,481 downwards.
GGATGGTCGTTGGTGTGGCTCTGGCTCGCCTTGGCCACCGCGATGACCTCGTCCGTCCCCGCGCAGGACGGGCGACCCGTGCCGAACCCCGATGCCGCCAAGGCCGCGGCCGACGCGAAGCCGCCCGACGAGGCGCCTCCCGCGGCGAACGGCGACAAGCCGGCCCGGCCGCCGCAGGAGATCTTCCAGGATCCCAGGTCGAAGCAGGCGCTGGCCATCTTCAACCCCCTGCCCTATCCCTCGCCCTCGCTCAGGGTCATGGGCAATCCCAACGATCGCGACACCATCAGGAACATGGCGGCCGGCTCCATCGCCCCCAACCCCGACCTGATCAAGCGGTATGTCGAGTACTTCGCGGCCGAGCTGTCCAAGAAGGACAACCTGAACGCGTTCATCAACCCGCAGCCCAACACCCCGGCCAACGCGGTCCGCGCCATCGACCGGGCGGTCACCGACCTGATCACGCCGATCACCGTCGCCCAGGCGAACAACAACCCCGGCAACTTCCTGGGGATCTACGCCCGCCAGCTCTTCGACTCGTCGTTCATCAAGCTGCTGGACAACAACCTGATCGCCCGCATCGAGGCGGTGATCGTCCTGGGGATGGTCGGCAGCAGCGTGCCCAAAGATCTGGACCTCTACATCAACCAGATCAACAACCCGGATCAGGTGATGTGGGTCAAGCAGTGGGCCGCCCGCGGCCTGACCGCCGCCACCAAGGATGGCAAGGCGGTCCTGGACGCCACCAAGACGACCCAGGCCGTCGAGGCGTTGACCAAGTTCCTGGCCGGCGACGCCAAGACGATGCCCTGGCCGGTCCAGATGCGGGCGTTGGAGGCGATGGCCTCGCTGCGGACCGCCGTCAGCACCACCTCCCGGGGCCGGATCGACGCCGCCTCGGTCGTGATGCCCTACCTGATCGACCCCGAGGGGCGCCCCGAGGTCCGGGCCTGGGCCGCCCGGGCGCTGGGCTGGATGACGGTCCCGACGACCGTCCGGGGCTACAACTTCGCCCTGCTGGGCGACGCCATCGGCCGGCTGGCCGCCGACCTCGGCGACCGGATCGTCGCCGAGTACGACCGCAACGCGGACGACTTCACCAACCGCTCCGACGAGGCCGCCCTGCTGACCGGCTTCCTCCTGTTCCAGACCTTCGGCGCGATCGGCGGCGAGCCCGGCGTCAAGGAGGCCGGATTGCCCCAGATGACCCACCCCGACGCCCGGGCCCAGTCTTCCTATTTCAAGGAGCTGAGCGACCGGATCCAGGCGGAAGCCAAGCAGGCCGTCGACCTGCTCCGGTCCGGCGGCGCCGACCAGAAGGGGCAGCGGGACAAGCTGGCCGAGCGGGTCAAGGAACTCCGCGAGTTCCTCGCGACCAAGCCGCCCAAGGATCGCAGGCTCGTCCCGCCGGACGGCCCGGAATTCCCCGCCCCCCCCGCTCAAGTGGCCGGTGCCAAGGCACCTTGACCGGCCCGGGGGGGACCGAACCCCTCCGGCCGTCCCCGTCCTGCTGATCCCGGAGATCCGCGATTACCAGCGGATCAACGCCGAGCTGGTCGGACTGCTCGACGCCGGGCATCGGCGCGTCCGCCTCGAAGGGGTGGAAGGCCAGCGTCTCCTGATCGCGGGGCTGGTCGGATCCTGGGAGGCCGTGGTCGAGCTGGATGGCCGGCCCGGCCCGGAGTGCGCCGCCGACCTCGACGCCCCGGGGCTGGTCGTCCGCTGCTCCGGCCGCGCCGCCGACGGGGCCGGGCGGGGCCTGAAGGCCGGCCGGGTCCTGTTCCGGGACGGGGCCGGCGACTCGGCCGGGTACGGGCAGGGGGGCGGCCTGCTGGTCATCCTCGGCCCGATCGGCCATCGCGCCGGGCTGGATCAGGCGGGCGGGACGTTCGCCGCCCTGGGGCCGGTCGGACGCCTGGCCGGCGAACGCCAGTCGGGAGGTCGGCTGTTCCTCGTCGGCGGCCGGGTCGGGCCCCATGCCGGGCGCGGCCAGCGGGGCGGCCGGCGGATCGAACTGCCCCTGGATGCGGGGGCCGGCCCGGAGGATCGGGCCGCGTGGGATGAGGTGCTGGACCTGGCCCCGGAGTGGCCCGGCCCGGCGGCCTCGGACGGTTGATCGGGCGACGAGACGAGGAGGATGGATGCTCGCGCGAGCGCGTCTGATGCCGGCCCTGGCCGCGGTGCTCGGGTTGGCCCTGGCCGGATGCCGCGAGGAGCTGGGCCCGGAGCGGCTGCCGACGACCACCGTCCGCGGCGTGGTCGTGGCCGGGCCGAGCCCGGTGGCCGGCGGCTGGATCGAGTTCCTGCCGGTCGAGGGGACGCCGGGCAACCCCCGTGTTGCCCGCCTGGCCGGCGATGGGACGTTCGTGGCCGAGAAGGTCCCGGTCGGCCGGGTCCTGATCCGGTTCGAGCGGCTCGACCTGCGGGGGGCCCGGATCGCCCCGGGCGTGGTGGACCCGGCCCTGTTCCGCACCTACAACTCGCCGGTCCGCCGGACGATCCCGGCCGTACCCGGCCCGCCGGTCCGGATCGACCTGTTCGAGGAGTCGATCCGCGCGGCCGGCCGGCGCCGGGCCGGGCGGAGGCGGAAGCGGTCGGGCCAGGGCGGATCGGCCGGGACGGCCCCGGACGGGGGATCCGAGCCCCCCTCCGGCGGGGTCGAGCCGACCATCCGGATCATCTATCGCGACGGGGCGGGGACGATCCACCTCGACTGGCCGACGGCGAAGGTGGCCCAGGCGGTGGCCGATGCCGGCGGGACGGCCTGGATCGACATCGAGGGGCTGGACTCGGGCTGCGCGGTCCATGTCGAGGCGATGCTCCGGGACGTGTTCCGGTTCCACCCGCTGGCCATCGAGGACGCCCTCAAGGACACCCACGTCCCCCGGGTCGACGACTGGGGCCAGTACCTCTACCTGGTCGCCGGCACCATCGACTTCGACCCCGAGGACGACTCGCTCCGGCTCCACGAACTGGACATCTTCCTCGGCCCGAACTACCTGGTCACCTACCACAACGAGCCGGCCCCGGTCCTGGACCGCCAGCGCCAGAACATCGAGCGCGAGCCCGACGGGCGGCTCCGCCACGGCGTCTCGCACCTGCTCTACCGGCTGCTGGACGTGATCGTCGACGACTTCCTGTTCGCGATGGAGCACCTGGACACCGCCATCGACGACATCCAGGACGAGATCTTCGACGACCCGGACTCCTCCACCCTCCAGAAGATCCAGGAGATCAAGCGCGGGGCCCTGCGGGTCCAGCGGATCCTCCTGCCGTTCCGCGAGGCGATCAACCGCCTGGCCCGCGACACCTACGCGGTGATCCCCGGCGAGAACCGGGTCTATTTCCGGGACGTGTATGATCACCTGGTGCGGATCCACGACATCGCCGAGAACCTGCGCGACCTGATCTCCGGGGCGCTGGACACCTACCTGTCGGTGGTCTCCAACCGGACCAACGACGTCATGAAGGCTTTGACTCTGGTCACGGTCATGTTCCTGCCGATGACGTTCCTGGTGGGGTTCTTCGGGATGAACTTCTTCGGGCAGACCCTGGAGTTCACCTCCCCCCCGCTGCCCAGGGCGATGTTGTTCTGGGGCACCATGGCGATCATGCTCGCCACGCCGTTCGGGATCGCACTGATCGCCAGGCGACGCGGCTGGTTCTGATGGGATAAGATGATACAGATCGCTCCCGCTGTCGCCGCCCGAGGCATGACCACCATGACGACCCGATGGAGGTTGCGGCCGTTCGACGCCGATCGCGTCGCCTCGCTGAGCCGGGAGGCGTCCATCCCCCCCCTGATCGCGCAGCTCCTCCTGAACCGGGGCGTCGCCGACGGCGCCGGGGCGGCCTCGTTCTTCGACACCCGGCTGGTCGGGCTCCACGACCCGGAAAGCCTCCCCGGCGTGGTCGAGGCCGCCGACGCGATCGTCAAGGCGGTGCGGGACCGGCGGCGGATCGTGATCTACGGGGACTACGACGTCGACGGCGTCTGCGGCACGAGCATCCTCTGGGACTGCCTCCGCCTGGCGGGGTCGCACGACGTCCGCTACTACATCCCGCACCGGGTCGAGGAGGGGTACGGCATCAACGCCGACGCCCTCCGGAAGATCGCCGAGATGTCCCCGGGCGCGCTGGTGGTGACCGTCGACTGCGGGATCTCGGCCGTGGCCGAAACCCGGCTGGCGCGGGAGCTTGGGCTGGGCCTGATCATCACCGACCACCACACGATCGGCCCCGCCCTGCCCGAGCCCGACGTGCTGGTCCATCCCCGCCTGCCGGGCGGGTCGTATCCGTTCGGCGAGCTGTGCGGCTGCGCCGTGGCGTTCAAGCTGGCGTGGCAGATCTGCAAGGGGTTCGGCGACGGCAAGAAGGCGTCGCCGCACCTCCGCGACTTCCTCATCCGCTCGATCGGCCTGGTGGCGATGGCCACGGTCGCCGACGTGATGCCGGTCCACGGCGAGAACCGGATCCTGATCCACCACGGCCTCTCCGGCCTGGCCAAGACGGCCAGCGAGGGGCTGAAGGCCCTGATGGAGATCTCCGGCGTGGTGGGCAAGAAGGCCCTGACCACCTCGACGATCGGCTTCGGCCTGGCCCCGAGGATCAACGCCGCCGGCCGCCTGGAACGGGCCATGCACGCCGTCGAGATGCTGACCACCGACGACGCCGACCGCGCCCGCGAGCTGGCCGTGGCTCTCGACGAGTGCAACGCCCGCCGCCAGCAGGTCGAGCGGGCGATCGTCGAGGAGGCCCACGCGATCATCGACGCCCAGGGCGGGCTCAACGGCCGGGGCGCCATCGTCCTGGGCCGACCGACCTGGCACCCCGGGGTGATCGGCATCGTCGCCAGCCGGCTGGCCGAGGCCTACCACCGCCCCGCCATCATCGTGGCCCTGGGGCCGGAGATGGGACAGGGCTCGGCGCGGTCGGTCTCCGGGTTCAACCTCTACGACGCCATCCACGCCTGCTCCGAACGGCTGACCGGGTTCGGCGGCCATTCCGCTGCGGCGGGCATCAAGCTGCCCATTGCCCATTTCGAGGCTTTCGCCGAGCAATTCGAAGCCCATTGCCGCCAGGCCCTGTCGGCCGAGCAGTTGCAGAAGACGCTGAACATCGACGCCGAGGTCCCCCTGGGGACGCTGACGCTCAAGGTGGTCGAGTCGATCGAGGCCCTGGAGCCGCACGGGATCGGCAATCCCCGGCCGCTGCTGGTGGCCAACAACGTCAAGGTGATCGGCGAGCCCCGGACGATGGGGGAGCGGCAGGACCACGTCCGGATCCGCATCGCCCAGGGCAACACGACCCTGGGGGCGATCGGCTGGCGGATGGCCGAGCGGGCCAAGGTCCTCCGGAATGGCACACCCTGTGCGATTGCATTCCATCCTTCGGTGAACGAGTGGAATGGCCGCCGCGAGGTCCAGCTCGAGCTGAAGGATTTCCGGGTCGACGGTGCCGAGCATGCCCAGTCCGCGTGAGCCATCCGGCGAGTTCATCGCACGCCAGGTGCAGGAGAAAGGGATCGACGACGCCCGGACCCTGGCCGCCATCCGCAGGGTCCCCCGCCCCCGATTCCTCCCGCCAGAAGTCCGCTCCCAGGCCCTGGAAGACGCCGCCGTCCCGATCGGCCAGGGGCAGACGATCAGCCAGCCGTACATGGTCGCCGCGATGACCGCGCTGCTGGATGTCCGCCCGGAAGACCGCGTGCTGGAGATCGGCACGGGCAGCGGCTACCAGACGGCCATCCTGTCCCTCATGGCCCGGATGGTCTACACGGTCGAACGCCAGCGGGACCTGTCGCTCCGGGCCCGTGGGGTGCTGGAAGGCTTCGGCGTGACCAACGTCCGCTACCTGATGGGGGACGGGACCCTGGGCTGGCCCGAGCATGCCCCCTACGACCGCATCCTGGTCACCGCCGGCGCCCCGGCCCTGCCCCGCCCCCTGTTCGACCAGCTCGCCGAGGGGGGCATCCTGGTCGCCCCCCTCGGCGGCGACGAGGTCCAGCATCTCTCGGTGATCCGCAAGCAGGCCGGCCAGCCGGTCGAGCGGCGCGAGATGTCCTGCCGCTTCGTCAAGCTGATCGGCGAGCAGGGCTGGTCCGAGACGCCCTGATCCGTCGGCCACGCCGCGGCCTTCCCGGCGAGGCGTGCAGGCCCGCGTTGTCGATCCCATCGCCGGTCGCATAGCATGGGAGGGGGGATGTCATGGGGCGCGACTCGCGAGCGGGCGGGAGGGGCCGGATCCGATGCCCGCACTCTACCGGATGCCGGTCTTCTACCTGGCCCTGATGGTCGGGGCCGTCGCCTTCGGGCTGGGCCGGGGGCGGACGACTCCGGAAGCCCCTGCGCCGGCCGTGGTCGCGGCCGCCCCGGCCCGTCCTCCCGAGGTGCCTCCCCCTCCCGATGACGGCATCCTCCGCACGCCGGGGGGGCTGCGGCGCAAGGTGCTGGTCAAGGATCTGGCGGTCACCTGCCGGGCCGATCCGGGCGGGACCGGGCCGGCCGTCGGGCCGCCGCTGGACTACTTCGCGATCCGGTACGTGTTCGGGGAGAAAGCCGGGTCGTTCCGGGTCGGCACCCGCGACGGGGGCCCCCAGGGGTGGATCCCGGCGGGGTCGGCCCTGGAGTGGGACACCCGCTTGATGGCCCGGCCCACGCCCCGCGCCGGGCGGCCGGCCCTGGTGATCTACCGGGAGCGGGACTGCCTGGCCGTCTCCCTGGCAAATCGCCCCTGCCCCCGCCACCCGGGCGGCTGCCCGACCGAGGGGGAGGAGTCCGACGGGGCCGGATCGCCGGGCGACGGCGTCGGGCCGACCCTGGGCTTCCCGATCCTGGAAACGCAGGCCGACGGGGGCCACACCCTGTTCGAGGTCGCCAGCCTGGTCCGCGACCAGGCCCCGCCGCCCCAGAGGGCCGCCGAGCCCCCGCCCGACCTCCGCCCGGCGCTGCGGTCGGTCTACGTCGCCTTCGCCATCGACACCACCAAATCCATGCAGGCGACGATCGACGCCGCCCGCCGCCTGGCCGGCGACCTGGCCCGATCCGCGAGCGAACGCCACGGCGACATCCAGCTCCGGCTGGCCCTGGTCGAGTATCGCGACGCCGACCCCCGCTATGGCTTCCGGGCCCGGGTGGCCAGCCGGTTCATGGACCCTCGGGGGTTCCTGGAAGCCCTGGGCCGGATCAACGCCGCCACCCGGGGGGATGGGTCCGTTTCGGAATCCGTGCTGGACGGGGTCGACCTGGCCCTGCCCGGCGATGGGCATGTCGACTGGCCGGGCGGGAGGATGGGCCAGTTCGCGACCAAGCTGCTGGTCCTCCTGGGGGACGCCCCCGACCACGCCCGCGACCTCGACCGGGCCAGGGCCCTGGCCGCGCGGGCCAAGGCGGCCGGGATCTCGATCGCCACCGTGGCCATCGACCGACCCGGCACCCTGTCGCGCGACGAGGTGGCCCGCTACCGCGCCCAGTGGCAAACCCTGGCCGACGAGTCGTATCGCCCCCTGGACAAGGCCACCGGGTACGCCGGGCCGATTCCCCCTCTGACGTTGGAGTTGAGCGATGGCGGGAACCTCCTGGTCGATCGCCTTCAGACCCTGATCGACGACCGGATCGACCGGGCTCGGACGCTCGCCGCGATGGCGGAGGCGGAGGCCGAGGGGCGGTTGCGCGAGTACGTCGACTCGCGAGGGCTGACGCTCGACCGGGTCGCCCCGATCCTGGTCGACCTCCACCGCGCCGACGAGCCCCGGGCCCCCGCCCGACCCGACCCCCGCCACGACGGCCGCAAGGCCCCGTCGGTCCGTCGCGGCTGGATCGCCGAGAAGGCCGGCGGCCGGCCCCTGGTCGAGGTCGGGATGCTCATGACCCGCGACGAGCTGACCGCCCTGATCGACGAGCTGGCCCGGCTCCAGCAGGCGGCCACCGGCTACGCCCGTGGGCTGTCCGACCTCCTGCCGATCGGCACCGCCGCCGCGACCGGCGAGACCTCGTTCCTGGACGCCGACCGGGGCCGCGTCTCCCCGGCCGACCACCTCCGCCGCCGCCAGGAACTCCCCCCGGCCCGCCCCGACAGCCTGCTCGGCCGCGCCGGGGGCGACCTCCGCTCCGCCGATCCCCTCGCCCTCGCCGCCCTGGAGGCCAAGCTCCGCGCCGGCCTGCTCACCCTCTCACGCCGCCACGACGACGACGACTGGACCACCCCCCGCCGCACCGTCGACGGCATGGCCCTCGTCCCCTATGCGGCGATCGACTTCTAGCCGGGCCGGCCCTGATCGAGTTCAAGCTCTTGGTTCCAAGGCTTTTGAGCCATCGGCACCCGGTCACTTCGTGGCCCGACTTGCCGACAAGACCCGACGCCTCCGAGGGTGGCAGGTGTTGACCATAACCCGGCAACTCCGGGGCTTGGCTGATCCTCCGACGATGGCCGGATCGAGCATCCGGAGTGGCCGGGTTACGGTCAACACCTGCCACCCTGCCGATATTGGCAATACGGGAGGGATCAAAGCAGGCCAGTCGTCCCGTCCGGCATGGTGCCGAGTTGGGCCGCCACGTCTCGCTCTGCCATGGCCTCGATGGACTCCAACTCCAACCAGTCCGGGTCGCAGGGCGGGTCGGGGTGCTCAAGAATCTGAAATGCCTGCTGCTCTAGACCGACATCCCGACCGTTGATTGCCTCTCGCAGCCTGGCGAACCGCCGGAACCAATAGTATCTGCTCCAGAACACCTCCTCGGCCGTGAGTCCCAGGTCTGTGATCAGCAGGGGCAATTCGGTCAACACGAGGTAGAACTTCAGCGCTCGGCCAGAGACCGGCTCGTCGAGCAGAGCCAAGTTGTAATGCCGAGGCAGAGGGGAAATTGCGGCATTTAATGCCGATGCCTTCTCGGCTAGACTCTCCTCTGTCGCCAGTCTCATGGCCGAAAACTCCCGGTTTGCCCAACTCAGGATTGTGACGTTTCAGCAAGAAGCCGGGGAAGTTATTTCGCCGCCGATCCTGAATTCAGCATCTCATTCGGGGGCCGGCCCCCGGGTGGTGTCCTTGCCGGGGACGGGGGGGAGATTGACGGGGTGACCGTGGCCGGCGGCGCGGTAGATGGCCTCGATGATCCGCATGTCCTGGAGGCCCTCCTGGCCCGGGGTGTGGGGGGTGATGCCCTGGGCGACCCGGCGGGCCATGTGGTCCATCTCCAGGGCGAACTGGTTCTTCTCGGGCAGCTTGATCTCGGTGGTCTGCTCGACCTTGTCGCGGACCGATGAGGTCTTGAGCTTGAGGCCGTGGTAGGCGAAGGCGGGGTCGAGGTCGATCCAGCCCCGCTCGGCCAGGATGCGGCAGCGGCGGGACTCGTGGGCCGAGTAGAACGTCTGGCAGGTCGCCAGGACGCCCGAGGGGAACTTGAGCTGGAAGCTGACCCGGTCCTCGACCTCCTTGAACCGGGGGTCGGAGGGGTCGGAGACGATCTGGGCGGTGACCTGCACCGGTTCCTCGCCGGTGAGGTAGCGGGCCGCGTTCAGGCAGTAGATCCCGACGTCGGGCAGCGACCCGCCGCCGGCCAAAGCCTTCTTGTGCCGCCACTGGTCGACCGGCCCCTGGTTCTGGCCGTTGGACGCCTCGATCAGCCGGATCGGGCCGAACTCGCCCGAGCGGGCCAGGCGGATCGCCTCGCGGTTGAACGGGTCGTACTGGCAGCGATAGGCGATCATCAGCAGTTTCTTGGCCTGGTCGCAGGCGGCGATCATCGCCTCGCACTCGCCCACGGTGTTGGCCATCGGCTTCTCGCACAGGACGTGCTTGCCGGCCTTGGCCGATCGGACGGTGTACTCCAGGTGCATGCTGTTGGGCAGGATGATGTAGACCACGTCCACCGACGGGTCGTCGGCCAGGCGGTCGAACGACTGGTAGTCGTAGAGGTGGTCGCGGCCGATGCCGTACTGGTCGGCGACCTTCTCCGCCTTGGAGCGGTCGCCGCTGACCAGGGCCGTCGGCCGGGCATACTTGCACTGGCCGAACGCCGGCAGGACCTCGCCCAGCGCCAACTCTCCGAGGCCGACGATGGCGAAACCCAGCCGCTTGTCGGGCGAGACCGGGGCCGGCGGCGGGCCGGACGACGGCTCGGTCTTCGCCTTCATGGTCGGCAGTTCGACCGGGGCCGGCGGCCGGTCGGGGGACTGCCCCGCCAGGGCCAGCGCGGCCCCGGCCGCCAGGAATTCGCGGCGGGTGCCGTCGGCCTTCGGTGCGTCGTTCATGCCTGCCTCATCGTGGTTCGCGGTGCGGGGCGGAAGCGGTCGGGGGATCGGCCCTCAGCCCTTGGCGGCCTTGTTCCGGGCGCGGGTCGCGGCGGCCTTCTTCGCGGAGGCGGAGCGCTGCTCCGGGGTGCGTGCCGCCGAGGCCTTGCCCCCCTTTGCCCCGCCCTTCTCGCTGGAAACGTGGGTGTCCGGCTTGCCCCGGCCGCTGCCGGACTTGTTGCCGCCGCCGGACTCCTTGTTGACCGTGGCCCAGGCGCGGGCCTCGGCCTCCTTCTCCGGGGTGCCCCTCTGCTCGTAGCTCTCGGCGATGTGCTCGGCCTTGCGTTTCTGCTTGTCGGTGTACGCAGACTTGTCGCCGCGGGGCATGGGAAGCCTCCCGGATCGGTGCCGACGTTGGTGGATGACCTACCCATGAGCGATAGCAAATGGGATGCCGATGGCGCGGCGTGCCCCACCCGCGCGGTCCTGTCGGGCCGGCCGGCGATCAGGTGGCCAACTGGCGCTCGATGGCGGCCCGGTCGATCAGGGACCACACCTCGCAGATCTTGCCGTCCCGGAGCCGGTAGAAGACGTGCTCCGCGAACGAGACCGGCTTGCCGGTGGGACGCAGGCCGAGGAACTCGCCCCGGGGCGTGCAATCGAAGTGCAGCCGGCAGGCGATCCGGTCCCCTTCGACGACCAGCAGGCGGATGTCGAAGAAGAGGTCGGGGATCGCGGCGATGCTGTCGGCGATCAGGGCCTGATAGTCGACCCGGGTCATCGGCCGACCGTTGTAGGTCAGCTCCTCGTGGACGAACTCGCCGAGTTCTCCGATGCGGCGGTCGTTCAGGCGGCCGATGTAGCGGCGGTAGAAGGTCTCGTCGCCCGATCCGGTCATCGCGTCCTCCCCGGTGGTCCGGTGGCCGACATGGTGCGCCCCGCGTGGGCCGGGATGGCCCCGGGATGGGGCGGTTGGCGGGGCCCGGCCTCGGCCCGATCCCCCCGGCCGGGGTCACTCCTCCGGCATCATCGCCGGATTCCAGACGACTTCCCACAGGTGCCCGTCCGGGTCCCGGAAATAGCCGGCGTAGCCGCCCCAGAACGTCTCCCGGGCGGCCTTGACGACGACCCCTCCGGCCCCCTCCGCTTGCGCCATGACGGCGTCGACCTCCCCCGGCGAGGCGACGTTGTGGCCGAGCGTGAACCCGGAGCCGGGCCCGGCCGGCGGCAGGCCCGAGTCGCGGGCCAGGCTCTCCCGAGGCCAGATCGCCAGCTTCAGGCCGGGCTGGAGGTCGAAGAAGGCCACCGCCCCGGACTCGAACTCCTGCCCGATGATCCCCGGCGTCCGGAGCCCGAGGCCGTCGCGATAGAACCGCAGGGCCCGCTCCAGGTCGTCCACGGCGAGGGTAATCACGCTCAATCGCGGCTTCATGCCGGGTCCTCGCGGGCTGGTCGTGGGACGGGGGCGACGCGATCGGGCGGTCGAAAGCGCCTCTGCGGAGAACTTTCATCGATCCGACGGCGAAGGTCAAGATCTCCGCCCGGACGCTGCAGGCGTGGGGGATGCGAGGCCCCGCCGGGTGCGGATCCCATCCCGGCGATTCGAAAGAAACGACACGCATCGGGGGCAACGTCGACCCCGATGCGTGTCCCGATCGGCCTGGGCCATCGGGCCGCCGCCCGAACCCGGAGCGCTCCGAGCCCGGGGGGACGGCCCTGTGGCCCAGGCCGATGGACGAGGCTTGAGGTCCCGGAGCATCGGGGGGGTGAATGCCCCGGGACCTGGCCTGTTTCGTGCTGGCGAGCCGGATCATTCCCCCGGCCCGCGACGGATGCCGACGCGAGGACGGTCCGAGGGGTCGGAGCCGTCGGGCCGGGGAGATCCGGGGCCTCACCAGGGGCGACCGACGATCATCGGGGGTCGACCATCGCCGGGCCGGTTGACGATGTACTGGCCGTTGGGCAGCCGCTGGGCCGGCATCGGGGGCAGGCCGTCGCCGGGCCGGTTGTAGATCGGGGGGCGGCCGTCGCCGGGCCGGTTGTAGATCGTCCCGCCGCCCCAGACCGGGCGGCCGTATCCTCCCCCGTAGCCGCCGCCGTATCCACCGCCGTAGCCTCCGTAGCCTCCCCCGTAGCCGCCGCCATACCCACCCCGCCCGCCGAACCCGCCATAGGGATACTGGGCCCTGGCCTCTCCGGGCATCAGGCAGCCCAGCGCCCCGGCCGCCGCGGCCATGCCAAGCAGCCGAATGGTCATCTTGCGGATGGCAGCGGTCGTCCCCTGGATCGCCTTCTTCCGGTGGGTGAACATGAGAGAAAACCCCTTGCCAGCGGTCGCTTCGGCTTGCGGATGGCTCGACTGATGCCACCCTCCAATCAGACCACCAACATCGGCGCGTCGGGCGTGCAACGACCGCCGGGCTTTTTCTTCGAGGCCGTCGACTTTCACCGCGCCCTGGGGTGGACTAATCTGGTCCCGAATGAGCGGTGGATATGGTCGAGATCAACCCGGGGAGCGCCGATCGAATGGATTCCGACCCGCTGGGCTCCGTCTCCCTCTGGCTCGGCAACCTCAAGGAGGGGGACCATGCGGCCGTGCAACCCTTGTGGGAGAAGTATTTCGATCGCCTGGTGCGCCTGGCGCGAGGCAAGTTGGCCGGGGGCCGGGGGCTGGCGGCCGACGAGGAAGACGTGGCGTTGAGCGCCTTCGACAGCTTCTGCCGCGCCGCGTCGCAGGGTCGGTTCCCGATCCTGGCGGATCGCGATGACCTCTGGAAGCTCCTCGTCTCCCTGACCGCGCGCAAGGCGATCAACCTGCGCAAGCACGCCGCCCGGGGGAAGCGCGGCGGGGGCCGGGTGCTCGACGAGGCGGCCCTGGACGGGGGCGATCCCGGGGCGGCGGGCCTGGACGCGATGATCGGCGACGGGCCGACCCCGGAGTTCGCGGCGCAGGTCGCGGAGCAATGCCGGCGCTTGCTCGACCTCCTGGGGGACGAGTCATTGCGGCAGGTCGCGATCTGGAAGTTCGAGGGCTACACCAACGAGCAGATCGGCGAGCGTCTGGGACGTTCGCCCCGCACCGTCGCCTACAAGCTGGAGATGATCCGCAAGCTGTGGGAGCAGGAGTCGTCGGCATGACGGGCCGCGAGTCGTCCGATCCGACCGCACGGCTCGACCTCTCCACCCTGAGGCAGGTCGTGTCGATCTGCGACGATTTCGAAGCCTCGTGGCACGCGGGGCGACGCCCCTCGATCGAGCAGATCCTCGCGGACGCGACCCCGGAGCGTCGCCCTGCGCTGCTCCGGGCCCTCCTGTCGGTCGAGATCGAGCTGCGCAGGTCCGCCAACGAGAGCCCCGACCCGGAGACCTATCGGGCCCGCTTCCCGGGGCACGAGGACCTCGTCCTCGCCGCCTTCGGCGAGGCCGCGACCGACCCCGGCGAGCCGTCCGACTCGACCACCCGGGACCTCCCCCGGGGCGGCGAGACCTCCACCGTCCTGGGGTCGGACCCCGGCGACCGGGACCCCGGCCCGGGCCATGCCTCGGGCCGGAGGCGGTTCCGCGTCCTGCGCCAGCACGCCAGGGGGGGGCTGGGCGTGATCTACTTGGCTCAGGATGCCGAGCTCGACCGGCAGGTCGCCCTGAAGGAGATCCAGGCCGATCGCGCCGACGACCCGATCAGCCGGGGCTATTTCGTCCGCGAGGCCCTGATCACCGGGGGGCTGGAGCACCCGGGGATCATCTCGGTGCACGGCTTCGGCCGCTATTCGGACGGCCGACCGTTCTATGCGATGCGGTTCATCGAAGGCCCGACGTTCGAGGAGGCCATCGACGATCACCATCGCGCGGCGGGTTCGGCCCGCCCCGGCGCCAACGCCCTGGCCTTCCGCGGCCTGCTCCGGCACTTCGTCGACGTCTGCAACGCCGTGGCCTTCGCGCACAGCCGGGGCGTGATCCACCGGGACATCAAGCCGCGCAACATCAAGCTCGGGCCGTTCGGCGAGACGATCCTCCTGGATTGGGGCCTGGCGAAGCGGGTCGACGGCGGGGCCTCGCCGGATCCGGCCGGCCCGGCGTGGCCGCACCCCGCGTGGGGCGACGAGGTGGAGGCGACCGCCGACGGGGATCTCCGCGGGACGCCGGCCTTCATGTCGCCCGAGCAGGCGGCCGGCGACGTCGAGGCGATCGGCCGGCCCAGCGACATCTACGGCTTGGGCGCGACCTTCTATTACCTCCTGACCGGCCGCGTCCCGACCTCCGGCAAGAAGGCCGAGGCCATCGCGATCGTCCGCGAGGGGCGATTCCCGCCCCCCCGGCAGGTCCGCCCGGGGGTCGATCCGGCGTTGGAATCGATCTGCCTGAAGGCCATGGCCCTGCGCCCGGAGGGCCGCTATGGATCGGCGCTCGCGCTGGGCGAGGACGTGGAACGCTGGCTGGCCGACGAGCCCGTCTCGGCGCACCCGGAATCGATGCTCGTCCGCGCCGGCCGCTGGCTCCGGCATCATCGCACGGCCGCCGCCGTCGCCGTCGCCCTGCTGATGGCGACCTCGGCGACCGCCCTCGTCGCCGCCGCGCTGATCGACCGGGAGAAACGCCGGGCGGAGATGGCCAACGGCCTGCTGATCGCCGCGAAGCGGCAGGCCGACGCGGCCCGGGGGTCGGCCCAGTCCGAACGGTCGAAGGCCGACGCCAGCCTGAAGCTGGCCATCGCCGCGATCGGCGACGACGGCCCCGACGGCGGGCTCCTACGCATGGTCGCCGCCGCCGACCTCCCGAAGCTGCCGGGGACCGAGGCGATGCGGCTCCGGATCGCCGGCAAGGCGAGCGACCTGCTCAGGAAGCTCCTCGACCAGCAAGGCGAAGACCCCGCCGTGCGGTTCGGGCTGGCCAAATCCTACCGGGAGCTCGGCAACCTCTTCCGGCTCACCGGCCGCGAGGAGGCCGCCCCCATCTACGCGACCGCCATCAAACTCCTGGATGGGCTCGTCGCCCGCTATCCCGGGGAGCCGCGCCTCCTCACCTACCTGGCCGAGACGTGCCTGGACGGGGCCGAACGCCATCGGATGGCGGGGGCGTTCGACGAGGCCGGGCCCCTCTATCGGAGGTCGCGCGAGGCGGCCGAGCGGCTCGTCGCCGCGCATCCCGGCGTCCAGGGCCATCGGCGGACCCTGGCCCGGGCCCTCTACAACGGGGCCGCCTACCGCCGCGACATCGGCGATCACGCCGGGGCGATCCGCGACGGCGAGAAGGCCGTGGTCCTGCTCACCGCGCTGGCCGACGGGGCGAAGCCCGGGCGGACCGACCCGATGGAACTGGCCATGACCCTGGAGGAACTCGGGTCCGCGCTGCGGGCCGCGGGCCGGCCCACCGACGCCGAGCGGGCGTTGACCGAGGCCATCCGCCGGGCGGATGCCCTCCTGGCCCAGGCCCCCCAGGATCGCGACCTGCTCTACACCCGGGCCGTGGCCCATCTCGAACTGGGCCGGGCCCGGGCGGGGTCGGGGCATCTCGAGGCCGTCGCGAACCTGGACGAGGCCGTCGACCAGCTCGCCCGGCTGGCCGCCGATTCCCGCGACATCGTCCACTACCAGGGCCGATGGGCCGAGGCGCTTCTGGCCCGGTCCCGATCCCGGGCCGACGGCGGGCGTACCGAGGAGGCCCGCGCCGATGCCGAGCGCGCCCGCGAGGTCGTCGGGCCGCTCCTCGCGAAGGCGGAGCGGCACCCCGTCCATTCCGGCCTCATGGGCCGCATCCTCGGCCAGCTGGGCCGCCTCGCGATCGCCCGCGACGCGTCCGACGAGGCCCGGTCCCTGCTGGCGCAGGCCGCCGCCCTCCAGGCCATCGCCCTGGGGGCGAACCCCGCCAGCCCCGCCGATCGGCTGGCCCTCGCCGAACACCGGGAGGCCCTGGCCCGCCTGCCCGGGCCCCGGTGATGCCCGCGTCGGATCGGGCCTTACTCGGGTTCCTCGTCGTCTTGCGCCACATCCATGGTGATCGTATCCGTCATGATCGGATCTGAGCCCGGCGGGTCGTTCGTGAGCGTCACCACGACCTCGCCCGCGGTGACCACCGGGACCCCCGCCTTGGTGGGGACGACCGGGTCTCCCGCCTTGGCGGGGATGATGTCCCCGATCCGCCCCCGGCACAGGACGACCCTGAGATTCGGCCGGTTCGGCACCGGCCAGTTGTCCACGATCGTGATGTTCTTGAATTGCCGCTTGACGCCCGATGGCAGGACGATCCACGTCTTTTCATCATCCTCGATGAAATCGGTAACCCCCTTCTTCCTCATGATCAGGACGAAGAAGGCCCTGAGCGGGTTCCCCTGCTGATCTCGGATGATTTTGACCGGACCATGTGCCATCTCAGGCTCCTTGTGCCTCGTGGGCGAACGTCGGATGGGGGGAAAGAGCGATCCAGCCGGGGCCAGATCCCGGTCGCCACGGCGGGACTCACCGGAATAACAGATGACCTCCGGCCCATCAAAGAAATTCCCCCCCGATCAATTGAGGGCCTTTGCATTTGACGGGGGACGGGCCATCGACACCGCCCGCCGGGCCGGTCAGAGTGGGAGGAGCGGCCATCGCCCGGAGGCGGATGTCCCGGGGCCGACGGGGAGGATCTCATGGCGAACAACAACCCGCTGAAGCGGCGGCCGAGCGAGCGCAGGCCGATCCAGATCGAGAAGGCGAGGCGCAAGGCCGAGGAGCGGGCCCGCGACCTGGCCGAGCGCCGCGGCGCCCGCGAGGCCCGCGACGATCGCGAGCCCACCGCCTGATCGCCCGCTATCGACCCCTTCCGTGCCCGATCCGCCCCCGACCGCCCGGGGCAACGCCCCTCATCGCCCCAGGAACGGGCGCGGACCCATGCCGAGCGTGGGCGAGCCCGGCGGGGGCACGAGCCGGGTCCGCCGCGGGCGCCCGGCGGGATCCCACCATCAGGAGCGAGCGATGCCGCCCCCCTATCTCGTCCGCGGCCGGTTGTACGCCCCGTTCTACATCTTCCTACGCACCCGGATGGCCGACGCCGACCTGCTCGCGACCTTCGGGATCGGGGACTACACCGACTCGGCCGACGCCCGGGGCTCCCACTATGCCGTCGTGGCCGACGACGGCGAGTGGACCATGCTCGCCGACGACTGGGGCTACACCTTGTGGTACCGGCCGACGACCTGGGCGACCATCGCCGAACTCGGCCGGACGATCGACGTCTTCGCCGGTTCGGTCGGGGAAGACGACCGCTCCTACGACTTCGCCTACTACCGGGGCGGTCGCCTGGCCAGGAAATACGCCGTCTCCGACCTCCGAGGCCTGGTCGTCGAGGTGGATGTCGGCGACCCGCTCCCCGCGGAGGCGGCCCGTTTCGACGACGAGTTGGATCACGTCCTGGCCCTGGCGGCCTCGCTCGGCATCCGGTCGCAATACGAGGAGCATGAGATCCGGGTCTACCGATCGGCGGAGCCGGGAAGGAGGATCGTCCTCGGATGACCCGCCGCTTGCGGCCCGGGCGGTTTGGAGATACGGTCGGAGAAACTCCATCCAGATCCCGACGCATCGATCCCACCGAGGTAGGCATGCCCCGATCCAGGTTCACCGACATCTCGATCGTCCTCGACCGCTCCGGCTCGATGGAATCGATCGCCGACGATACCATCGGGTCGTTCAACGCCTTCGTCGCCGACCAGCGGAAGGAGCCCGGCGACGCGCAGCTCTCCCTGGTCCTGTTCGACAACGAGTACACCCCGGTCCACGTCGCGGTCCCCCTGGCGACCGTCCCGAGGCTGACGACCGAGACCTTCCAGCCCCGCGGCACGACGGCCCTCCTGGACGCCATCGGCCGGACCATCCTCGAGACCGGCCAACGCCTGGCCGCGCTGGCCGAGCCCGACCGCCCCGACCGGGTCATCTTCGTGATCATCACCGACGGCCACGAGAACGCCAGCCAGGATTTCACCCGCGAGCGGATCTTCCGGATGATCTCGCACCAGCGCGACGTCTACTCCTGGCACTTCGAGTTCCTGGGCGCCAACCAGGACGCGATCGAGGCCGCCGGCCACATCGGCATCGCCCCGGCCGACTCCCTCACCTATGGCGCCACCGCGACCGGCACCCGGGCCTCGATGGCCGCCATGTCGGGAAAGATGCGTGTCTACCGCGCCACGGGCGCCGCCCCCGCCTACTCCCCGGCCGAGCGGGCCCAGGCGATGGACGAGCCCGACCAGGGCCTGCCCGGCCAGTCGAGATAAGGTGAGCAACGCCCAGCTCATCAGGGATATGTAGCAGGTGGTGCCCGCCCTACTCGACTTGACGATTTTCCAGGTGAAAAGTAGCAGTACTTCGAGCGGTTGTCCGTCTTGGGTTATAATTTTGAAACAAGACGAAGTTGAGCTGAAGCGATTACACCACTCGAGAGGCGGAATGATTTTGACTATTCTGATAAGAAGGGTAAAATCGAGAATGCCCGCAAGAACGATACCGCGGGTGAGAACCAAATCGAGGAGTTCTGCGTGATAGAACTCCCTTTCCCGATAACTCTCAAGAATGTGCAAGAAGATATTGAAGTGAGTGCTAGCATTGTGCGATTAACCTCTGGAATGGCACGTGATTCCATCGATTTTCGATGGTGGAAGCCTATTCCATGTCGGGATGACGCCGACCCCTTGCATGATGACCACTGGGTGTGGATGGAGGATGTTTTAAATTTAGGGGAGTATCGCACGATTGAGTGTGTAGCGATCACGACGTCGGATGGCGATGTACAAGGCGCAATGATCCTTGATCTCTCAGGCGAATCGCAAATTGAAGCTGGCAAAGGGGCGGCTGAAATTGATCGGATCGCCGCCGCTCCCTGGAACCGTGCACGATATGCAAAAGATCCATTATATGAAGGAATAGGGAAATCGATGCTGGCATGGGCATGCTGGCAAAGTTATCTTCAGGGTTGGGAGGGCCGGATCAGGGTGTCTGCATTGTCATCCGCAATACAGTGGTACTTAGACAGGGGTTTCATCCAGACTGCCCCATTAGCTGAAGCTGGAGAACTTGTTGATCTTGAGCTTCCGAAACACGCAGCTTTGAGAGCATTAAGGTCTCGGGGATTAATATCATGAGCGATCATGCGACAGGCTGGGACAACCCTGGTGAAGGCATGCCTTCCGCGGGCAGTAATGATACATCCCGTAGGCTTGCGAAACTCCGTGCTGCGGGCTCCAAGCGTACTGGCAACGATTTAAACGACACAATCCACAGGCTTCTTGATGCACATCCGGATATTCGAGTTGATTTTAGGACGACCGAATTCTCCGAGATGGAAGATGATGCAAAACGACATTTGCTATCTCAAATTCGCACCCTCCTTGACATTAACCCAAGATGATTGACATCTCCCAAGGTTTGTTTTTGGCCAATAAGCATTTTCCAAAAGGGCCCGAGTTTATCTCGGAGATGATCGGTGCTGACCTCGTCTTTCTGCCGTTGGGGAATTCTACCGGCTGGTGCATCCGAAGAGGCAACAAATCAATAATCACCATTAACAGCAATGACGCCCCTGTCAGGCAAAGGTTTACTTTGGCCCATGAAATCGCACATTTAATCTTAGGTATCACTCCAGATGTAAATCCATTAGGCCCGCTTAGCAGTCGCAGGAACAGCGAAAAGGCTATCAATTCGCTAGCCTCTGAACTTTTGCTACCAGGCAATCGACTACTTCACATGGTCGGTCGAGCCCCTGTCGATTTATATGTGATTCAAAAAATCGCCCAAACTGCGAATGTTTCCGAAATTGTAGCTGCAAGACGAATAGCAGATCATTATGAAGAATTAGGATTAGCGAACGCAGGCCTTATTGAATTCATCGACAACGAGTTTGGCTCAAATTGGTCAAAAACTCTCGAAGTCAATCCCCGCGTAGCTAGCCATTTAATGGCCAAAACACAGGAATCATCAGACACATTACATATCATAGAACGCGACACGGACACTTTATTTGCATGTGTACGATTAGCATGGGGTACAAAATTTTCCTATCTGTTAGTCCAGGTCGTCAGCAAAGCCAATTTCATCGAAATCCCTACAGGTGAGCAGATTAGGCAGTTAGAGTACTGGCTATACGATGGCAATGAATCATTTAGAACAAGCTTAAATGGATGCTTTGGTATTTTTAAAAAACTTGCCCATGGGATGACCTTAGAGCAAGCAGTAGAAGAGTTTTATAAAAAATACGGCCCTCGCTGGAAAACAATAGGCCAAACGAAAATGTTTGAACCAAAAGGTAAAAAATATGTAGAGTTGAGATTAAGGCTCTATACAAATAGATGACTTGCATTTGCATTCATATTATGCAGGCCGTATGAATTAAATTTGCACCATTCTGATTCAATTCAACAAATGATATGGAAGCTTACTAAATTCCATCTATTTTCAGAATCAAGCCTTATTATCTTCGGCCGATTCTTGGAAGGATGTATCTAAAACTAGGCCGGAGCGGCGGACGTTTTACATGCCGACCGGATCGAATCCATCGCCGCTGGATGGCTGAGCCCAAAGGCGGCGTCGGCGCGGGCGCCGGTGACGTGGAGGCGGAGGAAGCCGCCGGCGACGGCGGCGGAGGAGACGTCGGGGAAGCGGCCTCGGGAGAGGCGGTCGAGGAGGCCCGCCAGGGCCGCGAGGGGGGGGCCGAGGGGGTCGGGCAGGGTGATGATCCGGCGGGGGTTGCCGGTGAGGCGCGCGACCAGCGTGGCGAGGTCGAGGTAGGAGAGGTAGGGGCCGACCACCGCGTAGCGGGTGCCGGGGTCGCCCAGGGAGAGGGCGCGGCGGTGGGCCAGGGCGGCCACCGAGGCGTCCAAAATCGGGATGCCGCCGCGGGGCAGGATCGCCGTCCGGCCCCGGGCCATCAGGATCAGGACGCGCGTCGAGGTCGGCTTGGGGTCGCGGTCGCCCACCACCATGCCGGGGCAGAGGGCGATGGCGGGCACGGGGCCGTCCAGGACGATCCGCTCGGCCTCGCGCTTGCTCTCGGAATAGGGGGAGCGGACGCGGTCCAGGTTCCAGGGGGTCGACTCGTCGGCCGGGGCGTCGGCGGTGCCGGCCGCCAGGGTGTGCAGGGTCGAGGTGTAGACCAGCCGCTCCACCCCCTCCGATGCGGCGTCGCACAGGAGGTCGCGGGTGGCCCGGACGTTGATCTCGGTCGCATGCCCCCGGGGGTCGACGCCCAGGCTGACCCACGAGGCCGCGTGGACCACCCCCCGAGCCCCCCGGAGGGCCCGGCGGCGGTGGGCGGGGTCGCGGAGGTCGCCGACGTGCCAGTCGATGGCCGGGTCGCCGGGCCGGATGTCGGGCGGTCGTCGGGTCAGGCCCCGGACCGGGAAGCCGGATCGGGCGAGGTCGCGCGCGACGTGACCGCCCACGAAGCCCGAGGCCCCCGTCACCAAAATCGGCCAGTCCGCCGGGGTGATCTCTCCGCCCATCAGCGGCCGGCCTGGCGGAAGATGGTCGGGTCGGGCTGCCACAGGTAGAGGAAGGTCGGGGCCTTGTTGCGGTCCAGGCCCGGATAGCTGAACGGGACGATCTCCCCCTGCACCGGGGCGTTGGGGGTGATCGCGTAGATCGAGTGGGTGGGGTAGCCCGACCTCTGGAAGATCACCACCTCCGAGCCCGTCGCGCCGCCCAGCGCCTCGGCCTCGGCGATCGCCTCGTGGACGTAGCCCAGCGTGTCCACCAGGTGCAGATCCCGGGCCTTGCTCGCCCCCACGACCCGGCCGTCGGCGATCGCGGCGCGGTCGGCCTCGGTCATCGTGGGCCGGCGATCGGCGATGCGGTCGCGGAAGCGGTCGCGGTAGCCGTCGGCCAGCTCCTGCAAGAGCGCCCGGGGGCCGTCGTCGAGCGGGGCCGTCACGCTGCCCATGTCGATCAACGGCCCGGCCTTCACCGGGTCGGACGTCAGGTTGAGCTGCGCCATGGCGTCCTGGAGGTTGTAGTGGTTGATGATCGACCCCAGCCCGCCGGTCAGCCCGGTGGGCAGGGCCACCACCCGGTCGGCGCCGACCGCCAGGTACAGGGCCCCCGAGGTCGCCACGTCCATCAGGCAGGAGACCACCGGCTTGCCGGCCTCGGTGCGGAACCGCCGCAGCTCATCGGCCATGATGTCGCAGGCCGTCACGCCGCCGCCGGGGCTGTTGATCCGCACCACCACCGCGCGGACGCGGGGGTCGTTGGCGGCGGCCTCCAGCTTCTCGCGGAACGCGGCCACCGGGTTCTCGCCGACCGAGTATAACCCGGTGAGGTTCTGGTTGAGCAGCAGGCCGTCCACGTCGATCAGGGCGATCCGGGCCGCCCCCGGGCCGGAGTGGGACTCGCGCACCACGATCGCCGCCATCGGGCCGGGATCCGGAGCGGTGGCGAGCTTGACCTCGATCCCCCCCCGGATCGAGGCGTCGGCCACCACCCGGGCGTCGGCGTCGGCCTTGACCTGCCCCCGGAACGTGCCGAAGAACGGGAATGCGCTGCAGCCGCCCCCCATGCCCAGCCCCAGGCACGCCAGGACGACGGCCCACGCCTTGCGGATCGTCGGTTCCATACGGCCTCGATCTCCCCATCTTCACGCGGCGAAAGCCGATCCCATACCGTAGCGTCTATCGGCCGATCGGCGGTGAAACTTGCCCGCACGGCCCGCGAAATCCGGAGGACCCGCACATGCCGCACGCCCTGTTCGCCCTGATCCTGCTGGGACAGATCGCTGCCCACGACGAGGCCAACCCCGTCTACCACTCCCTGATCGCCGAGGGGATCCGGGGAAATGCCGGGTCCGAGGCGTTCAAGCTCCCCGCCCCGACCTTCCCCGACGACGCCACGCCGGAGGCGATCAACGAGGCCCTGGAGAAGGTCGCCGGCAGCAAGGCGGCGGCCCGCGAGCTGATGCGGGACTCGGTCACGGCCCCGTTCATCCTCAAGACCCGCGACGCCCGATCCGGCGACGACCACGTCCGCGCCGCCGACCTGTGGTTCGTGGTCCACGCCGACCTCGACCGGATCGACCTCGGCAAGATCTCCGGCCAGGCCGACGACCAGGCGGTCGAGGCCGGCAACATGAAGTTCATCACCAAGCGGTTGAAGGAAGACGACTTGCGTGAGGGGAAGGTCGAACTGCTCCCGCCCCGGGACGGCCGGACGGAGTGGTTCACCCACCTGGATGGGCGTTTGCTGGATCGGATCTCGGTGCGGGCGACCGACCGCGTGGTGGCGACCCGCACGCCGGCCTCGGTGGTGGTCGCGGCCAGGACCGATCACGCTTTCGGCCGCGATGGCCGATATTCGAACATGTGGGCGACCGTCGCCCGCAAGGGGGCGGCCGAGGAGATGGGCCCGCCCCGCGAGTACGCCGGAGGCGCGAGCTATGTCAAGATCAGCAAGCTCGCCGCCGAGCCCGGCGCCCTGCTCGTGGAGGCCCACCTGGTCTTCTTCGAGCCCCACGGCTGGTTCCAGGGGGCGCCGATCCTCCGGAGCAAGATCTCCGTCGTCGCCCAGGACCAGATCCGCCGCCTCCGCCGGGAGATCGAACAAAACCGGCCGAAGTGACGAAGGAACGGCTTGGCCCGGAGATCTTTCCGGATCTCTGTCAATGGCGGAAATCCCCCATCTTGACCCTCCCGGACGGCGAGAAGTGCTATCTTGGGAGGGAGACGCCGATCGACCCGTCCGATTGAGGGGAGGATTCCGGTGGGGCGAGACCGGCCCGTCCCGGACCTCCCCCCCGCCCGGGGGATGGCATGATCGATCGGTGCGGGACGGTGACCGCGACGTCGCCGGGCCCGCCCTTGGGAGCAAGTGCGCCACATGATCGATCTCCAGCAGCCCCGCATCCTCGCACTCGCCCCGTCGGGCCTGCCCGGCCTCGGGCTCGCCGCCTCCGCCTGCCGCGCCGGGGCCCTGGGCGTGCTCGACCTGGCCCATGCCGGGATCGCCCGCGATGCCGCCGACGCGCTCGGACTCCTGGCCCGCCGCGCCGGCGGCCCGTTCGCCTCGCGGGTCCGGGCCGAGGACGTCGCCGACGGCTGGCTCACCGGCGCCCCGGCGAACCTGTCGGTCGTGGTGATCGTGGGGGAATCGGCCGGCGCCATCGATCGCGTCCGCCGCTCGGGCCGGGCCGCCTGGCGCGAGGTCATCTCGCGCGACGAGGCCGACCGGGCCGCCGACGAGGGGGCCGCGGGGCTGATCGTCGCCGGCCACGAGGCGGGCGGCCGGGGCTCGGACGAGTCGACGTTCATCCTCCTCCAGGGGGTCCTGGCCCGGCATGGGGACCTCCCGGTCTACGCCCGGGGCGGGATCGGCCCCCGGGCGGCGGCGGGCTGCATCGCGGCCGGCGCGGCCGGCGTGGTCCTGGACGGCGCCCTCCTGCTGGCCCGCGAATCTCCCCTACCCGCCCCGATCCGCGAGCGGATCGCTCGCTGGGACGGCGGCGAGACGGCGGTCTTCGGCCCGGCGGGCGGGGATCGCGTCCGATTGTTCGCGGCGCCCGGCTCGGCGGCCCTCCACCGGCTCCGCGCCGCGACTTCGGAAGGCAGCGCGGTGGACGCGTCGGGCATCGGCTGGGGCGAGCACCAGGCCTGGCCGGCCGGTCAGGATGCCGCGCTGGCCGCCGACCTCGCCCGCCGGTGCGGGTCGACCGGCGGGATCATCCGCGAGGTCGAACGCGCCATCGACGAGGGCATCGCGGCGGCGCGGGACCATCGGCCCTTGGCCGAGGGGTCGGCGATGGCCCGATCCCACGGCACGCGCTACCCGATCCTCCAGGGGCCGATGACGCGGGTCAGCGACGTGGCCCCGTTCGCCCGGGCGGTCGCCGACGGCGGGGCCCTGCCCTTCCTGGCCCTGGCCATGCTCCGGGGCGAGGCCCTCTCCGGCCTGCTCCGCGACGCCTCGGCGCGGCTCCGGGACCGGCCCTGGGGCGTCGGCCTGCTGGGATTCGCCGCGCCGGACCTCCGCCGCGAGCAGATGGCCGAAGTCATCGAGGCCCGACCGCCGTTCGCCCTGCTGGCCGGGGGCCGCCCCGACCAGGCCCGCGAGCTGGAACGCGCCGGGATCGCGACCTATCTCCACGCCCCGTCGCCCGGGTTGCTGACCCAGTTCCTCCGCGACGGCGCCCGCCGGTTCGTCCTGGAAGGGCGCGAGTGCGGCGGGCACGTCGGCCCCCGGTCCAGCTTCGTCCTCTGGGAGCAATCCGTCGGGGTCCTCCTGGAAGCGATCGCCAAGGGGACACCGGCCGAGGAGTTGCACGTCGCCTTCGCCGGGGGGATCCACGACGCCCGCTCGGCGGCGGCCGTCGCGGCGATCGCGGCCCCGCTGGCGGCGCTGGGCGTGAAGGTCGGCACCCTGATCGGCACGGCCTACCTGTTCACCGAGGAGGCCGTCCGCACCGGCGCGATCGTCGCCCGTTATCAGGATGAGGCGCTCCGCTGCGGCTCCACCGTCCTGCTGGAGACCGGCCCCGGCCACGAGGTCCGCGTCGGGCCGTCGCCGTTCGTCGCCGCGTTCGAGGCCGAGCGCCGCCGATTGGTCGCCTCCGGGGCGAAGCCGGAAGCGGTCCGCGAGGCGCTGGAGACGCTGAACGCCGGCCGGCTGCGGGTGGCCGCCAAGGGGGTCGATCGCGCCAACGGGAGGGGCTCGGCCCTGATCCAGGTGGCCGACGCCGACCAGTTCGAGCGCGGGACCTACATGATCGGCCAGGCCGCCGCCCTGCGGGACGGGACGACGACCATCGACGCCCTCCACCGATCGATCGCCGACGGCTCGGCGCGGTGGCTGGAGCGGATCGACCACGCCCCGGCCCCGTCGGCGAGCCGGCCGTCGGACGTGGCGATCGTGGGGATGTCGGCGATCCTGCCCGGCGCGGGCGACGTCCGGACGTTCTGGGAGAACACCCTCGCCGGCCACGACGCCATCGCCGAGATCCCCGCCGACCGCTGGGACTGGCGGCTCTACTACGACGCCAATCCCAAGGCGCCGGACAAGATCGTGAGCAAGTGGGGCGGGTTCGTCCCGGACGTGCCCTTCGACCCCCTGCGCTACGGGATGCCGCCCGCCAGCCTGCCGTCGATCGAGCCGGTGCAACTCCTCCTGCTGGAGGCCACCCGCGCCGCGATCGACGACGCCGGTTATGGCGACCGGCTATTTCCCCGGGAAAGGACGGCCGTGGTCCTGGGCATGGGCGGCGGTGCGGCGCAGCTGGCCATGGGCTACGCCTTCCGGTCGTACCTGCCGATGCTCGACACGGTGAAGCCCGGGGCCGGCGCGGACGCCCTCCGCGCCTGCGACGGCCTGCTGCCCGAGTGGACCGAGGATTCGTTCCCCGGGTTCCTCCTGAACGTGGCCGCCGGCCGGGTCGCCAACCGGTTCGACCTCGGCGGGTCCAACTACACCGTGGACGCCGCGTGCGGGTCGTCTTTGGCGGCGGCGGCGCTGGCCGTGCGCGAGCTGGAGACGGGCGCCGCCGACGTGGTGGTGCTGGGCGGGGCGGACACGGTCCAGAACCCGTTCACCTACCTGGCCTTCAGCAAGACCCAGGCGTTCTCCCCCCGGGGCCGGTGCCGCCCGTTCGACGCCTCGGCCGACGGGATCGTGATCTCCGAAGGCGTCTCCGTCCTGATCCTCAAGCGCCTGGCCGACGCCGAGCGCGACGGCGACCGGATCTACGCCGTGATAAAGGGGACCGGCGCCTCCAGCGACGGCCGGGCCCGGGGCCTGACCGCCCCCAGCCCGGACGGCCAGGTCCGCGCGGTGAGGCGGGCCTACGCCAAGGCGGGCGTGGACCCGGCGAGCGTGGGCTACGTGGAGGCCCACGGCACCGGCACGGCGGTCGGGGACGTGGTCGAGGTCAACGCCATCGCCGGGGTGTTCCGCGAGGCCGGGGCCGCACCCGGCGCCTGCGCCATCGGCTCCGTCAAGTCGATGATCGGCCACACCAAGTGCGCCGCCGGGCTGGCCGGGCTGATCAACGCGTCGCTGGCCCTGCATCACAAGGTGCTGCCGCCGACCATCCACGTCGAGACGCCCAACCCCAAGGCCGACCTCGCCGACGGGCCGTTCCGGGTCAACATCCGGCCCCGGCCCTGGATCCACGCCGACCCCGACGCCCCCCGGCGCGCCGGGGTGAGCGCCTTCGGCTTCGGCGGGACCAACTTCCACGCCGTGCTGGAGGAATACGACCGGGGGGCGATCACCCCAACCGCCCCGGACCGCGAGTGGCCGGCCGAGCTGTTCGCCTGGCGGGACGTTGACCGCGCCGGGCTGCTCGGGCAAATCGACGCGCTGTCCGGCGGGCTCGACCGGGGGGCCCTGCCCGCCCTCCGCGACCTGGCCCGGTCGGTCAATGCCGCCCTCCGGCCCCACGACGGCCCGACCCTGGCGATCGTGGCCGGCTCGCTCGAAGACCTCCGGGGCAAGCTCCGGTCGGCCCGCGTCGCAATCGCCGGATCGGATGAAAACCTGAACGATCCCCGGGGCGTCCACTTCGAGGCCAAACCCCGGTTCGCCGGCCACAAAGTGGCGTTCCTGTTCCCGGGGCAGGGGTCGCAGTCGGTCGGGATGCTCGCGGACCTGGCGATGGCCTTCCCCGAGGTCCGCTCGGGCTTCGACGACGTCGACGCCGCCCTCCGCAAGCTGGGCCGGACGCCGATCGCCCCCCGGGTCTTTCCCGTCGCGGATCCCGCCCCCGATGGGCTGACGCCGTCGGAGCTGGCCCAGCCGGCGCTGGGTGCGGCCTCGGTCGGCGTGCTGCGGCTGCTGGCGTCGCTGGGGATCGAGCCCGACGCGGTGGCCGGGCACAGCTACGGGGAACTCGTCGCCCTGCACGCCGCCGGGTCGCTGACCGTCGATGGGCTGGCGGCGCTGTCGGAGGCCCGGGGCCGCCTGATGGTCGGTGCCCTGGGGTCCGATCCCGGGACGATGGCCGCCGTCGCCGCCGGGGCGAAGGACGTTACCTCCCTGCTCGACGGCCTGCCCGGCGTCCTGGCGGTCAACGAGAACGGGCCGAGGCAGACCGTGATCGCCGGCCCCCGCGCGGGGATCGAGCAGGCGATCCGTCGGGCCGAGGCGAAGGGGCTGCGGGCCCGGCCCCTGGCCGTCGCCGGGGCGTTCCACACCCCGGTCCTGGCCGCCGCGTCGCGGCCCCTGGCCGACCTGGCCTCGGCCCTCCTGGTCGCGGCGCCCGACCGGCCGAGCTTCTCGAACCTGGACGCCGCCCCCCACCCGGCCGACCCTCGGGCGATCGCTGGGCGGCTCGGGGATCACGTCGCGCGGCCGGTCCGGTTCGCCGCGATGGTCCAGGCGATGCACGACGACGGCGCCCGGGTGTTCGTCGAGGTCGGCCCCGGCGCGGTGCTGACTTCTCTGGTCGGCTCGATTTTGGCCGACCGCCCCCACCTGGCCGTCGCCTGCGACGCCCCCGGCAAGCCCGGCGTGCCCGCCCTGCTCCACGCCCTGGCCCGGCTTCTGGCGGCCGGCGTCGCGGTCCGGCCCGACCGCCTGGCCCTGGGCCGCTCGGATCGGCCCGTCGACCCGGCCCGGCTCCCGGCCGGCGACGGCCTGCCCGCCCCGTCCCCCACGACCTGGATGGTCAACGGCTCGCGCTCGCGGCCCCTCGGCCAGCCCGAGCCCCGCCGGCTCGGCCAGGGCCCGGCGTTGCCGATCCCGGCCGCATCCCCGACAACGGTCGCCGTCGCCCCGCCCGCGACCAACGGCTTCCACCCCCCCACGCACGCAAACGGGTCGATGAACGGTACGCCCCGTCCCCAACCCATCCCCACCGACGTCGCGCGAAATGGCACCGGAATGACACCGACCCCGCCCCGACCCGCCGCACCGATCCCGCCCGCCGCCGGCCCCGGCGACGACCGGGTGATGGCCGCCTTCCAGGAGACCATGCGGGCCTTCCTGGACGTCCAGCGCTCGACCATGCTCGCCTATCTCCAGGCCCGCCCCGGCGCCCCGGTCGCCGCGATGGCACCGGCCCCGATCCCGCCCGCCGCACCGATGCCGCCTGCCGCGCCGATGCCGCCCGCCGCGCCGATCCTCTCGGGTGGCAGGGGTCTCCGCGAAGCGGATCCCGGTCCGGCTGCCCACACGCCGATGCCTTCTCCCATCAAGGCCGAGTCCGCGAACGGCTCATCGACCGGGGTCCGCTCCGCGGAGACCCCTGCCTCCCCGGAGCCGAAGCCCATCGTCGAGGCGACCCCCGCACGATTCGGCCGCGACCAGATCGCCGCGAAGCTGCAGGAGATCGTCCGCGACCGGACCGGCTACCCGGTGGAGATGCTCGGGCTCGAACTCGACATGGAGGCGGACCTGGGGATCGACTCGATCAAGCGGGTCGAGATCCTGGGCACGCTCCGCGACGCCATCCCGACCCTGGGCGACGCGACCGACTCCGCGACCATGGACGCCCTGTCGCGGGCCAAGACCCTCGGCGCGATCGTCGACCGGGTCGAGCAGGTCGCCCGCAAGGCGTCCGCCCCGGCCCCCACGAAGGCAAGGAAGGCCGAAGAACCGACCCATCCGGCGGAGGATAGCCCGGTCCGGCGGATGGTGCTGGAGGCCGTGCCGGCCGGGCCGACGGCGGGCCGCGCCGGGCTGCCGCCGGGCTGCGTGGTGGTGGTGACGGACGACGGCCGGGGCGTGGCCCGCGCCATCGCCGCGAGCCTGGAGGCCGACGGCCACCCGGTCGAGCTGGCGGGCCCGGATGCGGTCGACCTCGCCTCGCCCGCGTCGGTCGATGCCCTGCTGGCCCGGGCGCGGGGAGAAGGGGAGGTCGCCGCGATCGTCCACGCCCTGCCCCTGCGCGACCTGCCCCCGGCCGGGCTCGACCCGTCGGCCTGGGCCTCGCGGATGGGGCCGGAGGTCAAGGGGCTGTTCCTGCTGGCCAAGGCGGCGGCCGGCGACCTCGAACGCGCCGCGAAGCGCGGCGGCGGGGCCCTGCTGGCGGCCACGGCGATGGGCGGGGCCTCGGGCTCGGCGGCGCCGGCGGTGGACTTCTTCCCCGGCCACGGAGGCGTCTCGGGCCTGGTCAAGACGCTGGCCCGCGAGTGGCCTTCCATCCGCTCGCGGGTGGTCGACCTCGACCCGCGCGACGGGTCGGACGCGCTGGCCGGGCGGCTGCTGGAAGAGTTCTGGTCCGAGAGCGGCTGGACCGAGGTCGGCTACGTCGCGGGCGAGCGGGTCCGGCTCCGGGCCGTGGACGAATCCCTGGCCGGCCGGCCGATCGCCGGGGTCGAGGTCCGGCCCGGCGAGCCGATCGTCCTGACCGGCGGGGCGCGCGGGATCACCGCGACGATCGCCGCCGAGGCGGCCCGGCTCTGGCGGCCGACCCTGCTGCTGCTCGGCCGCAGCCCCCTGCCCCCCACCGACGAGGATCCCGCCACGGCCGGCATCACCGCCCCGGCCGAACTCAAGGCGGCCCTGCTGGCCCGGCTCCGGTCGGAGGGGCGCCAGCCCTCGGCGGCCGACCTCGACCGGGCGTTCTCGGGCGTGATGCGGGCCCGCGAGATCCGGGCCAACATCGATGCCCTCCGCCGCGCCGGGGCGACCGTCGCCTATGCCGACGCGGATGTTCGCGACGCCGCCGCGCTCGGGCCGGTGCTGGACGGCTGGCGGCGCCGCTTCGGCGACCCGGTCGGGCTGATCCACGGGGCGGGGGTCATCAAGGACAAGCTGATTAAAGACAAGACGCCCGACGTCTTCGACCACGTCCTGGGCACGAAGCTGGACGGGGCGTTGAACCTGGCCCGGCTCCTCCGCCCCGAGGCGATCCGGTTCGCGGCCCTGTTCTCGTCGATCGCCGGCCGGTTCGGCAACGCCGGCCAGGCCGACTACGCGGCGGCCAACGAGGTCCTGAACAAGCTGGCCATCTGGCTCGACCGCCGCTGGCCGGGGCGGGTGGTGTCGATGAACTGGGGGCCGTGGTCGGGCGTGGGGATGGTCTCCGACCTGGAAGCCCACCTCGGCGGCCGGGGCCTGGGGATGATCGCGCCCGAGGTTGGCCGGGGCCTCCTGCTCGACGAGCTGCGGCGGGGCCGCAAGGGCGAGGTCGAGATCGTCGCCGCCGGCGACCTGGGGACGCTGGATGCCCCGATCGAGGTGGTCCGGCCCGGCCCCGGCAAGAAGCCGGCCAGGGCGGGCCGATGACCCGGGGCCTGCCCGCCGATTCTCGGGCCTCCCTCGATCGGGTAGGCGTGGCTGGCTTGCCACCGAGCCGTCATGGTGTCGTCGACCCGATCCTTCGCGACGCGGGGCTTATCCGACCGGCGAGCATCCCCTTCGAGGCGGGCTCGCCGGCGCCGTGGTTGGCAAGCCAACCACAGCCACCCAGAAGTCCGATCGCCAAAACGAAACCAATGCCGAGCGCCGAAACGAAGCCAACTCCCCGGGTGGCTGTGGTTGGCTTGCCAACCACGGCGCCAGTGACTTTGCCCTCCGGACGATCTGGATCGGCGGCCGACTGCTCCAACTCGTCGGCACCCCAGGGAAGGGGGATGTATCCATGAGCCGGCGTCGTCCGCTCGACATCGCCGTCGTCGGCATGGCCTGCCGGTTCCCGGGCGCGACCGATCTCGCCGCGTTCTGGCGGAACATCCTCGCCGGGCATGACGCGATCGGCGACGTCCCGCCCGGCCGCTGGGACCCGGCCGTCTTCTTCGACCCCGTTTCCCCGGCCAACGACCGCGTCCCCTGTCGTCGCGGTGGCTACCTGGCCGAGCCGATCCCGTTCGATCCCGCCGCGCACGGGATCATGCCCCACGCCGTGGACGGGGGCGAGCCGGAGCAATTCCTGGTCCTGGACGCCGCCCGCGCGGCCCTTCTCGACGCCGGGATGGCCGATGGCGTGCCCGACGGCCGGAAGGTCGAGGTGGTGATCGGCCGGGGCAACTACTTCAACCGGGGGAACCTCACCCGGCTCCAGCACGGCCGGATCGTGGCCCAGACCCTGGCGATCCTGGACGCGCTCCACCCGGACTGGTCCGAGGCCGACCGCGAAGCCGTCCGGTCCGACCTCAAGGCGAGCCTCCCCCCGTTCGGCCCGGCCACCATCCCCGGACAGATGACCAACGCCACGGCCGGACGCACGGCCAACCGGCTCGACCTCTCGGGCGCCAGCTTCGTGGTCGACGCCGCCAGCGCATCGAGCCTGGTGGCGCTCGACCTCGCGGCGCGATCGCTGGCCGAGGGGCGGGCCGACCTCGCCCTGGCGGGCGGGGTCTACCTGGAGGCCGACGTCGACTTCCCCCTGGTGTTCCGCCAACTGGGGGCCCTGTCCCGCTCCGGCACCTGCCGCCCGTTCGCCGCCGACGCCGACGGCACCCTGTCGGGCGAGGGCGTCGGCGTGGTCGTCCTCAGGCGCCGGGCCGACGCCGAGCGCGACGGCGACCGGATCTATGCCGTCCTCCAGGGGGTCGGCATCGCCTCCGACGGCCGCGGGCCCGGGCTGGCCGCCCCGAGCGCCAAGGGGCACGCCCGCGCCATCCGCCGGGCCCATCGCGCGGCGGGCGTGGACCCTGCCTCGGTCGGGCTGATCGAGGGGCACGGACTCGGCGTCCCGGCCGCTGACCGCGCCGAGCTTCGGGCCATCAACGCGACCTTCCCCCCCGCGCCGAAAGGTCGCCGGGTGCTGGGGGCGGTGTCGTCGATGATCGGCCACGCCATGCCGGCCGCCGGGATCGCCGGGTTCATCAAGGCGGCCCTGGCCCTCCACCACCGCACCCTGCCGCCGACCCTCCACGCCGCGACGCCCCACCCGTTGCTCGATCGCCCCGACGCCGCGTGCTCCCTCATCGATCGCCCCCGGCCCTGGGTTCATGGCGATGCCGCCTCGCCCCGGCGGGCCGGGGTGAACGCCTTCGGCTTCGCCGGGATCAACGCCCACGCGGTGCTGGAATCGCACCCGTCGTCCGACCTGGCCACGGCGCCGGGGGCGATGCCGGACTGGGACAGCGAGGCGTTTTTGCTCGCGGCCGACGACCGCGCCGGGCTGATCGACCGGGCCCGCCGGCTCCGGGACTGGCTCCGCCAGGGGCCCGACGTTTCCCCGAAGGACCTGGCGTTCACGCTCAACGCGTCGGATGGGATCGTCGGCCCGTGCCGCCTGGGCCTGGTGGCAGGGTCGCTGCCCGACCTGGCCGAACGGCTCGACGGCGTGCTGATCAAATTGGCCGACCCGGCCTGCCGGTCGATCCGCGACGCGCGGGGGGCCTTCTTCCAGGATCGACCCGAAGGGGAGCCGCCCGGGGGCCTGGCGTTCTGCTTCCCGGGAGAGGGGTCGCAGTACCCCGGGATGCTGGCCGACCTCTGCCCGCACTTCCCCGAGGTCCGGGCCCTGTTCGACACCTCGGACCGGATCGCCCGCGAGGCCGGGGCCTCCTCCTGGCCCAGCGAGCACCTGTTCGGCGCGACCGAGGGGGAAGACCCCGCGCTATGGGCGGCCGGGGTGGCGGTCAACGTGGTGCTGTCCGCCCAGTGGGCGCTCTACCAACTGCTGCGGAACCTCGGGCTGCGGCCCGACGCGGTGGTCGGGCACAGCAGCGGGGAGCTGCTGGCGCTGGCGGCGTCGGGCGTGCTGGCCGTGGACCGCGACTTCGAGCGCAAGCTCGGCGACCTCGGCGCCCTGTTCGGCGACCTGGAGACCTCGGGCCGGCTGCCGCAGGCCCGGCTGGTCGCGGCGGCCACCGACCGGGCGAAGGTCGACGCCGCGTGCGAAGGGACGCCGGTCGTGGTGGCGATGGACAACTGCCCGCACCAGGTCGTCGTCGCCGGCCCGCCCGATGATGTGGATGCGGTGGTCGCCCGGCTCAAGGCCCGGGGGATCATGGCGGCCGACCTGCCGTTCGGCCGGGCCTATCACACCGAGGGGTTCGCCCCGGCGCTGGGGCCGCTCGAAGCGTTCTTCGACGGCCTCGACGTCCGACGCCCCGGGGTGCCGATCTACTCGTGTGCCTCGGCCGAGAAAATGCCCGACGACGCCGACGCCGTGCGGCGGCTGGCCGTCGACCAGTGGGTCCGGCCGGTCCGGTTCCGCGAGACGGTCGCGGCGATGCACGCCGACGGGCTCAAGACCTTCGTGGACGTGGGGGCCCGGGGCAACCTCGCGGGATTCGTGGACGACACCCTGCGCGGCCGGCAGGCCCTGGCGGTCGCGGCCAACCTCCCGCGCCGGTCGGGCCTGGCCCAGCTCAACCACCTCGTCGCGTCGCTGTTCGCCCGGGGCATCGACCTCGACCCCGCCCACCTCTACGCCCGCCGCCGGCCGGTCCGGCTCGACCTCGACCATCCCATCCAAACGAAGCCAACCCCGCCGAGCCTGCGGGTCGGCTTCCCGGAGATGCGGCTGTCCGAGGCGCTTGCCACGCGGCTCCGATCGGCGGGCCGGGCTGAAACCCCGATCGACGGCTTCGAGCGGATCGAGGCCCGAAACGGGCACCACCCGGATGCCTCGGAGGTCGCTGTCGGGTGGCAGGGGTTTCGGCGCCAGCCGTCCCCGGTGGGTGAGTCGTCAGAAGGCGTGATCGGTGGCTGGGCGCCTGGGTCGGCTGGCGCCGAAACCCCTGCCACCCAGACGTCCGGCGACGACCTCGACCACCCGGAAACGGCGGATTTCGCGGCCGAGCCGAGCGAGCAGGAGGCCGCGATGCTCGCCTTCCAGGCGACGATGGCCTCGTTCCTGGAGACCCAGCAGCACGTCATGGACGCCTACCTCGGCCAGCCCACGGCTCCGCCGAGGGCGATCGAGGCCGGGCCGTGGTCCGGGGATCTGCTGAGCTTCGACCCCGGCCGGGAGGCGGTCTCGGCCCTGATCCTGGACGCCGTCGGCGACCCGGTGGCCGAGCATCACACCCTGGGCGGGCGGCGGGTCTCGGCCCTCCGCCCCGACTGGCGCGGGCTGCCGGTGCTCCCGTTCGCGGTCATGGCCGAGATCCTGGCGCAGGCCGCGGCCCGGCTCGTGCCGGGGCTGGCCCTGGAGGCCCTCGAAGACGTCCGGGCCCACCGCTGGATCCGCTACGAGGACGAGCCGATCCTGGTCGAGATCCGCGCCCGGGTCCTGCCCGACCGGCCCGACGCCGTGGCGGTGTCGCTCCACAACCGGGGCCCGGCCCGCGACCCGCGCCTGGCCGAGACGCCCGTCTTCGAAGGGGTCGTCCAGTTCGCCCCGGCCCGGCCCGACGCCCCCGACGCCGGCCCGTTCCGGCTCGACCGCCCCCGCCCGTGCCGGTTCACCGCCGCGTCGATCTACGACGAGCAATGGCTGTTCCACGGCCCGGCCTTGCAGGCGGTGGTCGGCTTCGGCCCGATCGCGCCGGGCGGGATCGAGGGCACCCTCCGCAAGCGCCCGCTGGGCCCGCTGCTCCGCGACCCCGACCGCGCCGGCGGCCTCTTGACCGACCCGATCATCGTCGACAACTTCACCCACCTCCTCGGCGCCTGGGGCCTGGACGAGTTGGCCGACGACGGCGACGTGATCTTCCCGCTCCGCGTCGCCCGGATCTCCCTGTTCGGCCCCGACCCGGCCGAGGGGGACGACCTCTCCTGCCGGATCGCCGTCACCGAGCGCGAGCGCCACCGGATCGGCGCCGAGGCCGACATCGTCCGCGACGACGGCACCGTCTGGATCGCGATCCGGGGCTGGGAAGACTGGCGGTTCCACTGGCCGGGCCGCTACCGCGACGGCTTCCGCATGCCCGATTGCACGTTTTTGGGCGTGCCCCTGCTCCCGAACGAACCCAACGCGGCCCCGGACCCGAGCAGGAAAAACGAACCCAACGCCGATCGCCCAAACGAACCCAACATCGCCGCGGTCTGGCTGGAGCCGCCCGGCGACATGGGGCGGCCGGTCTGGCGCGACGTGCTGGAGCACGTCCAGCTCGGCCCCGACGAGCGGGCGGCCTACCTCGCCCTGCCCGGCCCGGACGCCCGCCGCACCGATCGGCTCTGGGGGCGGATCGCGGCCAAGGAGGCGGCCCGGCGGATCTGGGCCCGCGCCGGGCACCCGCCGGTCTATCCCGCCGACCTCCGGATCGAACCCAACCCGCTCGGCCGGCCGATCCTCCGGTCCCGGGCCGAGCCGGGCCGCGACGACCTGCCCGCCATCTCGATCGCCCACACCGAGGGGGTGGCCGTGGCGATCGCCTCGGACGACCCGGGGGCCCATCTCGGCATCGACGTCGAGCGGATCGCCGCCCGGTCGGCCGGGTTCGAGGCGGTCGCGTTCTCCGAGGGGGAGCGGGCGATCCTGGCCCGGTGGGACGGCGACGACCGGGCGGAATGGGTCGCGCGGTTCTGGTGCGCCAAGGAGGCGACGGCCAAGGCGACCGGGCTCGGCCTGGTGGACGGGCCATCGGGAGTCGAGGTCGTGGCCGTCCCGGCCGATGATGATGGAGTGATCCGCGTCGCGCTCCGGGGCGGGCTGGCGGCGGCGTGCCCGGATTTGGCCGGGATGTCGCTGGTCGTCCACACGATAAGGCGGGACGAGTACGCCTGGGCCTGGACCCGGTGCGAGGGGGACCGAGCATGACCACCGACCCGCCCGACGAATCCGCGATCATGGCCGAGCTCGCCCGCATCCTGGGCGACTTCGAGGGCCGCGAGTACTCCGGGACGATCGACCGCAACACCCGGTTCTTCGCCGACCTCGGCCTGGCGTCGATCGACGCCGTGGTCCTGGCCGAGACCTTGCAGGACCGCTACGGCAAGCCCCTCCCGTTCGGCGACCTGATGGCCGACCTCGGCCAGAGGGCCGACCGCGACCTCCGGATCGGCGAGCTGGCCGACTTCCTCCACAAGCACCTTTGACCGAAACCGGAGCCCGGATTTCATGCCCAAGATCGCGGTCAACGGACTGACGCTCCACGTCCAGAGGGCCGGCGACGCCGGGCCGGACGTCGTCCTGATCCACGGCGTGACCGGCGACCTGTCGATCTGGTTCCTCTGCCGGGCCATGCAGGAGCTGGCGAAGACCCACCGCGTCACCGCCTTCGACCTCCGCGGCCACGGCTACAGCGACGCCCCCAAGACCGGCTACACCTCGGCCGACCACGCCGCCGACGTCCTGGCGATCATGGACCACTACGGGATCGACCGGGCCAAGCTCGTCGGCCACAGCTTCGGCGCCGTGGTGGCGTTGCACACCACGGTCCTGGCACCCGACCGGGTCGAGTCCCTGGTCGTGTCCGACCCGTATTTCCCCGCGCTGCGGCACCTGGAAGACCTGAGCCGGTGGGGCCACTGGCAGGCGTTCCACAAGGAGGCGGCCGACGCCGGGGTGAACCTGTCCAGCGAGCACTGGTACGACCTGGGCAAGTTCTTCGATCAGGTCCAGGGGCTGGACGGCGACCGGCTGCTCCAGTTCCGCCAGGCGGTCGGCCTGCCCGCCATGAACCGACTGCTGCGCCTGGGCGGGACCACCTGCGGGGATGACTCCAAGGTCGAGGCCGGCTTGACCGAAGACCTGATCCGGGGCGTCCGCCAGCCGACCCTGGCCCTCTACGGCGAGCACTCCCCGTTCCTGTCCACGGCCCAGTACCTGGTCGAGCACCTGCCGAACTGCCGCTCGGTCCTGGTGCCCGACGCCCAGCATCGCGCCCCGGAGGAGAACCCCGAGGGATTCCTCCAGGCCCTGCGGGAGTTCCTGGAAGCCCCCACCCCGGCGGAGCCCGCCCGATGACCACCCCGCCGACCGTCCTCATCACCGGAGCGGCCCGGGGCATCGGCAAGGGGGCCGCGCTCGCCCTGGCCGCCAAAGGCTGCCGGCTCGCCCTGCTCGACCGCATCGAAGGCCCCCTCGCCGAGACCGCCGCGCAGCTCCGCGAAACCGGGGCGACCGTGGCCGAGATCGCCGTGGACGTGACCGACGGCCCGGCGGTGAAGGCGGCCGTGGTCGACCTGGAACGGCTCGTCGGCCCGATCGATGCCCTGCTGGCCTGCGCCGGGATCGGCGGGCTGTCCCCGCTGCCGCCCGACCTCGACGTGGCCGGGCTGCGGGCGATGCTCGACGTCAACGTGGTGGGCGTGGCCAACGCCATGGAGGCGGTCCTGCCCGGGATGATCGAACGGAAGCGGGGCCACATCGTCGGCGTCTCCAGCGTGGCCGGCTATCGCGGGCTCCCCTGGATGGTGGCGTATTCGGCGTCCAAGGCGGCGCTGTCCGCCTACCTCGAAGGCCTGCGGCCGGCCCTGCGACGGCGGGGCGTCACCATCACCACCGCCTGCCCGGGGTTCGTCCGCACGGCGATCACCCAGGACACCCCGTTCCGCAAACCGGTGGCGATGATGGAGCCCGAGCAGGCCGGCCGCCACCTGGCCCGCGCCGTCTTCAAAAGGCCGCGCAACTGCGTCTTCCCCATGAGCACGGCGGTCGGCATGGCGTTCCTCAAGCACGTCCCCGACCGCTGGTTCGACTGGATGATGGACCGCGCCGGCCCCCGGGCCCTCACCACCGACTTCTGAGGGCGGCCCGATGATGACCCAGCACACGCCCTTATCCGATTTCGCCGCCGTGGCGCTCCCCGGCCGCTCCTTCCCGGAGCGGGGCGGGATCGTCGAGGCGATGGGGCCGTTGTCGGGTCGGAACCGGGTCGCGGCCAGCTTCTACGACGGGCCGGGCTGGGCCCGCTTCCGGTTCTGGGAGCGGATGTTCCTCCGGGTCCAGGGGGGCGAGGCGCGGGCGCGCCGGCAGATCCTCCGGCACCTGGCCGCCCCGGCGGGGGGCCGCGTGCTGGAGGTAGGCATCGGCGACGGCGCGAACCTCAGGCTGATCCCGGGGGACTGGACCGCCTTCGGCGTCGACATCTCCCGCGTGCAACTTGGCGACTGCCTCCGACGCCACCCCGGAACGTCCGGGCGGCTCGCCCTGGCCGAAAGCGAGGACCTTCCGTTCGCGGACGCTTCCTTCGACGCCTGCTGGACGCTGGGCGGGTTCAACTACTTCCGCGACCATTCGGCCGCCCTCCGCGAGATGGCCCGCGTCACCAAACCCGGCGGGGTGATGGTGGTGGCCGACGAGATCCCGACCCTCCAGCGGTACGGGATCGGCCACCTGCTGGGCGTTCCGGCCGTGGACGCCTGGTGGCTCCGCCGGCTGGGGCTGGACCGCGACTTCGCCGCGATGGTGCTCGACTGCCGACTCGACCCGGACGCCACGATCCGCGAGGCCTGGCCGGATGCGGCCCGGCACCGGATCTGGGGCGGGCTGGGGTACTGCTTCGTCCGGATCAACGACCCTCTTCTTGCGGGAGACCCCCGATGATGGCGACCGAGCCCCGACCCTCGACCGACCGGCTCCACGACCCCGACCTGTGGCGGTGCATCCGCTGCAACGGGACCATGCACGCCGAGGGGAACGCCTCCCAACTGCTTTGCGGGGCGTGCGGCCACGCCTATGCGATTTCCGACGGGGTCGTGGCCTCGCACCCCGTCGTCTCGGCCAACAACAAGGTCGCCAGCGACTTCTACAACAGCCCGCTCTGGCCCAAGTTCCGGTTCTGGGAGTGGTTCACCTTCGCCTGCAACGGCGGCGAGCGCCGGTCGCGCAACAAGGTCCTCCGGCACCTGCCCAAGGACCCGGGCCTGAAGCTCCTGGACGTGGCCATCGGCGACGGCGTCTACCTCCCCTGGCTCCCGCAGGACTGGTCGATCGTCGGCATCGACGTGTCCCAATCCCAGCTCGACGCCTGCAAGAAACGGGCGGCCGGCCGCGACGTCACGCTCATCCTCGGCGAGGCCGAGGACCTGCCGGTGCACGACCGCCGGTTCGACGCGGCGCTCAGCATCGGGGCGTTCAACTACTTCAACGACCCCGAGAAAGCCCTCCGCGAGATGGCCCGGGCTGTGAAGCCGGGCGGGACCATCGTGGTGTCCGACGAGGTGCCCAACCTGACCGACCGGATGATCGGCCGCAAGATCGGCCTGCCCGGCCTGGACCGGTGGATCGTCTCCAGGGTCATGCACCTCGGCGACGACTTCACCGAGATGGTCGAGCGCTACCGCACGATGGACATCCCGGCCATCGCCGAGCGGGTCCTCCCCGGCTGCCGCTACGAAAAAATCTGGATGGGCGTGGGCTACGTCTTCGTGGGCCAGGTCCCGGGATAATCCGATGCGCTTCTCGACCTTGATCCTCCGAAACATGATCAACCGTCGGGTCCGCACCGCGCTCACGGTGCTGGGCCTGTCGGTGGGGATCGCCGCCGTGATGGCCCTGACCGGGATCGCCTGGGGGTTCGAACGCTCGTTCCTGGCGATCTACCAGGCCAAGGGGATCGACCTCGTCGTGGTCCGCGCCGGGATCAGCAACCAGCTATCCAGCAACCTCGACATGGGCCTGCGTGAGCAGATCGCCGCCGTGCCGGGCGTGGCCGACGTCTCCGCCAGCGTGATGGATACGGTCGCCTTCGAGGACAAGAACCTGGTCTCGGTCCTGGCCAACGGCTGGGAGGCCGGGAGCCGCCTGTTCCGGGGGATCCGCGTCCTCGACGGGAAGGTGTTCGGGCCCGATGCCGGCCGGGTGGTCCTGCTGGGCCGGATCCTCCGGCTCAACCTGGGAAAGAACGTGGGGGACGAGCTCTCCATCGCCGGCGAGCCGTTCCGGGTGGCGGGCATCTTCGAGAGCGATAGCCTGTTCGAGAACGGCGGCCTCGTCATGCCGCTCTCCGAACTCCAGCGGATGATGGGCCGGCAGGGGCAGGCGACCGGCTTCGTGGTGGCCTCCACGGACAGCGACACGGCCGCCGTGGCCGACCTGACCCATCGGATCGAGAAGGCGATCCCCGGCGTGGCGGCGGTGCCGGCCCGCGACTTCGTCCAGGCCGACATCCAGATCCGCCTGACCAAGACGATGGCCTGGGCCACCACGGCGGTCGCCCTGATCCTGGGCTCGATCGGCCTCTTGAACACGATGGTCATGGCGGTCTTCGAAAGGACCGGCGAGGTCGGCCTGCTCCGCGCCCTGGGGTGGCGGCGGCGGCGGGTCCTGATGCTGATTTTGGGCGAGGCCCTGGTGCTGGGCCTTTTGGGGGCGGCGGCCGGGACGGTGCTGGCCTACCTGGGGGTGTTCGCCCTGAGCAAGGAGCCGACCTCGACGGCGTTCATCGACCCCAACCTGCCCCCGGCGGTGCTGGCCATCGGCGCCGCGATGGGGATCGGCCTGAGCCTGCTGGGCGGCCTCTACCCGGCCCTCCGCGCCGCGAGCCTGGACCCGACCGAGGCCCTCCGCCATGAGTGAACCGCTGCTCCGCGCCGAGGGGCTGACCAAGACCTATCCCGACGGCGACGTCCGGGCCCTGCGCGGGGTGTCGCTGTCGATCGCCCCGGGCGAGTCGGTGGCGATCACCGGCCCGAGCGGGTGCGGCAAGACGACCCTGCTCCAGATGCTCGGCGGGCTGGATCGCCCGACCTCCGGCGAGGTCTTCTTCGAGGGCCGTCCCCTGGCGAGCCTCGACCTGGACGCCTTCCGCGCCCTGCGGCTGGGCTTCGTGTTCCAGTCGTTCCACCTCCTGGGCACGCTGTCGGCCGCCGAGAACGTCCAGGTCCCGATGTTCGAGGGCCCCTATCCTCGCCGCGAACGCGCCGCCCGCGCCGAGGCCCTCCTGGAGGAGGTCGGCCTGGGCCACCGCAAGCACCACCGGCCGGGCCGGCTGTCGGTCGGCGAGCGCCAGAGGGTGGCGATCGCGCGGGCCCTGGCCAACGGGCCCAACCTGATCCTGGCCGACGAGCCGACCGGCAACCTCGATAGCCGCTCCCAGGCCGACATCCTCGCCCTCCTGGCCCGGCTCCGCCGCGAACGCTCCCTGACCCTGGTCGTCGTCACCCACAGCCACGAGGTCGCCGCCGCCGCCGACCGCGAGGTCCGCCTCCGCGACGGCCGGATCGTGGAGGGGGCGTGACGGTACGGTCGTCGCGTGGGAGATCGATCGTGCAACCCGGCGGCAAAGCCGAGGAGTTTGGTCATGCAAGGCGTCCCGCCATCACACGCCGCCCTCTCGGTGCTGCGGGATATCGCCCGCTCCGGCTTCTCCTACGCCCCGACCAAGGCGTTGGCCGAGGCCGCCGGCTGGGACTTGCGCGATGACGAGCCGGGGTTGGGTTATGTGCGTTTCGACAGGAGGATGACGGCCGAATCGGACGAGGGGTGCCCGCTCTCGGTCATGGTAAATGGGGGCGAACATCCGCCATTCGCCTACGTCACATTGGCTTGGTTCGAGGATTATGAAGTCGAGCGAGGACCGTTCGACGAGATGTTTCGGATCCCGTACGAAAGCCTGACCAGCATCCTGGGCGAATCATCCCAGTCCGGCCACTATCACCAGGTCGATTGGGACTACTCGTTCGCGGGATGGACCCTGCCCGATTGCACGCTGATCCTGGTCCAGGACGAACTCGACATCCAGTTCGGCATGGACGTCTCGCTCTGGGCCCTCCCGGCCGGTCGCCTCATCGCCCTGCCGGTCTACGACAATCTCCGATAAACGCTCGCCGATATCCAAGATCGCATGAAGTACGCCCGTTCAAACCTTGATGAACACCGCAGGGCTGACGCGGAAGAGGCACGCGAGAGGGCCGCGACGTGCTTGATGCCGAACGCCCGCTTCCCGCCCATAATCTCGGAGACGGTAGATACCGCCATCTTGGTCCCGCTCGCCACCTGGGCCTGGGTCACCCCTTGGCATCGATCAGGTGGCGTAGCAACTCAGCATCCGTCGCGGCGGGGATCGGGTGCTCCTCGGCCTCGTAGCCCTCGATAAGCCGGGTGAGAACCGCCAGATAGTCGCTTTGGTCCCGGTCGTGATCTTCGCGATCGACGAGCGAGTCGACCATCCGGATCGCCCGGTCCAGGTCGCCCTCCGATCGGAGGGGGCGGAGCGGGACTTCGGACTGGAGGTCGAGATAGCGATCCGTGTAGGGCGTGCGTGTTTCGGAGGTCATGATGATGCCCGCCTTTCTTCAGCCCTGTTTTCAGCCGCCCGTGCCGCGTGACGGCTTGCCGCTCCGGACGTCGGCTTGATACATTAGCACCCGATCCCGCCGTGCCTCGATCCCCCGCCTCGCCCTGCCCCGAGGGCCCGCCCGATGCTGGTCGTTAGCCTGATGCTGCTGGGCCTGCCGGCCGACGCCGGCCGCGCGGTCGACTACGCCTCCGAGATCCGGCCGGTGCTCGCCGCCGCCTGCCTGAAGTGCCACGGGCCGGACAAGCAGGAGGGGGACCTCCGGCTCGACCTGAAGGTGCGCGCCCTGGAAGGCGGGCTGTCGGGCGAGGCGATCGTGCCGGGCAAGGTGGCCGAAAGCCCGATCCTGGCCCACCTGGAAGGCCGCGACGGCAAGAAGGCCATGCCGCCCAAGGGGCCGAGGCTGCCGGATGAGCAGATCGGCCTGATCCGCCTCTGGATCGAGCAGGGGGCCGCCTGGCCCGACGACCCGGCGACGGCCGAGCCGGGCAGCACCCACTGGGCTTACCAGAAACCCGTCCGGCCCGAGCCGCCCGCCGTGGCCGACCCGTCGTGGGTGAGGAACCCGATCGACGCCTTCGTCGCCAAACGGCTGGAGGCCGAGGGGCTGGCGCCTTCGCCCGAGGCGGACCGCGCCCGGCTGATCCGCCGGGTCTCGCTCGACCTGACCGGCCTGCCGCCGACCGTC
This sequence comes from Tundrisphaera macrotermitis, assembly GCF_051175315.1. Taxonomy (NCBI): domain Bacteria; kingdom Pseudomonadati; phylum Planctomycetota; class Planctomycetia; order Isosphaerales; family Isosphaeraceae; genus Tundrisphaera; species Tundrisphaera macrotermitis. The sequence goes on along the minus strand of NZ_CP195100.1, from coordinate 4,707,601 downwards.
GAGGAGGTCGACGCCTTCATCGCCGATACCAATCCGGACGCCTACGAGAAGGTCGTCGACCGCCTGCTCGCGTCGCCCCACTTCGGCGAGCGCTGGGCGCGGCCGTGGCTCGACCTGGCCCGGTACGCGGACACCCACGGCTACGAGAAGGACCCGATCCGGACCATGTGGCCGTATCGGGACTGGGTGATCAACGCCCTGAACCGGGACATGCCCTTCGACCAGTTCACGGTCGAGCAGCTGGCCGGGGACCTCCTGCCGGGGGCGACCCTGGCCCAGAAGATCGCCAGCGGATTCCACCGCAACACGATGGTCAACACCGAGGGGGGCGTGGACCCCGAGGAGGCCCGCGACGCCGTGCTGGTCGACCGCGTGGGCACCACCGCCACCGCCTGGATGGGCACCACCCTGGCCTGCGCCCAGTGCCACGCCCACAAGTTCGACCCGTTCCCCCAGAAGGATTTCTACCGCTTCTACGCCTTCTTCAACTCGGCCGAGGAGCCGACGATCGACCTGGGGACGCCCGCCGAGATCGCCCGCCGCGACGCGATCCGGGCCCAGGTGGCGGCGTTGCGCCAGGAGTTGAAGGAGTACCGCAAGGGCGAGGCCGGCCGCATCAAGGCCTGGGAGGCCGCGCTGACCCCCGAGGCCAGGTCCGCCCTCAAGCCCGAGGCGAGGGCCGCCCTCGACACCCCGGCGGCGGATCGGGACGAGGCCAGGACCAAGGCAATCGCCGCCGCCTACCGCGAGTCCGACGAGGGCCTGACGCAGCGCCAGGCGGTCGTCGCCGAGCTGGCGAAGCGGGAGCCGTCGTTCCCCCAGGCCATGGTGATGCAGGAGGCGGCGAAGCCCCGCGAGACCCGACTCCACGTCCGGGGCAGCTTCCGGTCGCCGGGGGATGTGGTCGCGCCGGGCGTGCCGGAGATCCTCCCGGCGATGGCCGAGGGCGAGCCCACCAACCGGCTCGGGCTGGCCCGGTGGCTCACCCGTCCCGACCACCCGCTGACGGCCCGCGTGGCGGTCAACCGGATCTGGGAGCAGTACTGGGGCCGGGGGCTGGTCGGCACGGTCGAGGACTTCGGCACCCAGGGGGAACCGCCGACCCACCCCGAACTGCTCGACTGGCTGGCGACCGAGCTGCCCCGGCAGGGCTGGAGCCTGAAGGCGATCCACCGCCTGATCGTCACCAGCGCCGCCTACCGGCAAAGCTCGAAGGCGTCGGCCGAGCGGATCGCCCGCGACCCGGACAACCGCCTCCTGGGGCGCGGGCCGAGGGGCCGCGTCGATGCCGAGGGGGTCCGCGACATCGCCCTGGCGGCCTCCGGCCTCTTGAGCCATAAGGTCGGCGGCCCCAGCGTCTTCCCCCCGCAGCCCGAGGGGGTCTGGACCATGATCTACAGCAGCGACCGATGGGTGACCAGCACCGGCGAGGACCGCTACCGCCGGGGCCTGTACACCTTCTGGCGTCGGACGGCCCCCTACCCCACCTTCATGGCCTTCGACGCCCCCAGCCGCGAGGCGTCGTGCGCCCGGAGGCCCCGGAGCAACACCCCGATCCAGGCGCTGGCCACGCTCAACGACCCGGCCTTCGTCGAGGCCGCTCGCGCCCTGGCGCGGCGGGTCGTCGCCGAGGGCGGGGACGACCCTCGGTCCAGGGCCGCGCGGGGCTTCCGCCTCTGCGTGGCCCGCATGCCCGACGCCGCCGAGGTCGATCGGATCGTCGCCCTCTACGAGGGGGAGCGCGACCACTACCGGGCCGACGCCGACGCGGCCCTGGCGATGGCGGCCGGCGCCCCCGACGAGCCGGCCGCCAGCAAGCCCGACCCGGCCCAGGCCCCCGAGTTGGCGGCGTGGACCGTGGTGGCCAACGTCCTCTTGAATCTGGATGAAACGATCTCCAAGGAGTGACCGCGATGGAACCCGCACGCGACCCGTTGCTGGCGACCACCCGGCGCCACTTCTTCAGCCGCTCCGCCTCCGGGATCGGCGGCCTGGCCCTGGCTTCCTTGATGAACCGGGGCCTGTTCGCCGGGGACGCGGCGGGGCCGATCGGCACCCACTTCGCCCCCAAGGCCAAGCGGGTGATCTACCTGTTCATGGCCGGGGCGCCCAGCCACCTCGACCTGCTCGACAACAAGCCCAAGCTCGTCGAGCACAACGGCCAGCCGATCCCCGACGAGTTCACCAAGGGGGAGCGGTTCGCGTTCATCAAGGGGACGCCCAAGCTCCTCGGCTCGCCTCACAAGTACGAAAAGCACGGCCAGTCCGGGGCCGAGATCTCGGCGCTCCTGCCGCACCTGGCCAAGATCGCCGACGACATCGCCATAGTCCGGTCGGGCGTGACCGACGCCTTCAACCATGCCCCGGCGCAGATCTTCCTGAACACCGGGTCGACCCAGATCGGCCGGCCCAGCATGGGGGCCTGGCTGACCTACGGCCTGGGGTCCGAATCCGAGGACCTGCCCGGCTTCGTCGTGCTCCAGTCCGGGGGCGGCCAGCCCGACGGCGGCACGTCGTGCTGGAGCAGCGGCTTCCTGCCGACCCGGTTCCAGGGCGTCCCGTTCCGGTCCCAGGGGGACCCCGTCCTGTTCCTGTCCAACCCGAAGGGGATGGATGCCCCCGGCCGGCGGCGGTCTTTGGACGCCCTCAACGACCTGAACCGGCACCACCTGGCCGACGCCGGCGACCCCGAGATCTCGACCCGGATCGCCGCCTTCGAGATGGCCTTCCGGATGCAGTCCAGCGCCCCGGACCTGATCGACATCGCCCGGGAGCCGGCCTCGGTCCACGCCATGTACGGCACCGAGCCGGGCAAGGCCAGCTTCGCCAACAACTGCCTGCTCGCCCGGCGGCTGGTCGAGCGCGGGGTGCGGTTCGTCCAGCTCTACCACCGGGGCTGGGACAACCACGGCAACAGCCAGGACAACGACATCCTGACCGGCCTGCCCGCCCGGTGCAAGGAGGTGGACCGGCCTGCCGCCGCGCTGGTCGCCGACCTCAAGCGGACCGGGCTGCTGGACGAGACCCTGGTGATCTGGGGCGGGGAGTTCGGCCGGACCCCGATGAACGAGGCCCGCAACGGCTCGGTCTTCCTGGGCCGGGACCACCACCCCCACGCCTTCAGCTTCTGGATGGCCGGCGGCGGCATCAAGCCCGGCACCACCGTGGGCACGACCGACGAGCTGGGCTATCGGGTGGTCGAGGACCGGGTCCACGTCCACGACCTCCAGGCCACGATCCTCCACCTGATGGGGATCGACCACACCCGGCTCACCTACAAGTTCCAGGGCCGCGACTTCCGCCTCACCGACGTCCACGGCGCGGTCGTGCCCAAGCTCCTCGCCTGATCGGGGCCGATCGGCCGGGGACGCGAGCGGGGCCGGGGATGGGCGCGCTCGTCGAGCACTCCCGCCGCCTCTTTCACGCCTTCGCCGCCGCCCAGGGGTCCATGCCGCCGGCATCTTCGGCATGGAAGGTGGCCGTGATGACGCCCACGCCGTCGGTGAAGACGCCGCGCCGGGCGGCCGGCCCCTTGGATGCATCTCGATCCCGTCGGATGTCCGGCCCGGCCGGCGCGATCCAAGGGGTCGGGCCGGCGTCGGCGGCCGAGATGCCGGGCATGATCCCCATCCCGTTCGGGCTCATCCGCGTCGCCCGCGGGGAAACACGAAAGCCCGATCGGGATGGTTCCCGGTCGGGCCTCGATGGTCGCGATCATCCGGCGGGGCCCGAACGCCTCGCCGCGACGGATCAAGGAGTCTGCTTGGTCGGGACCGGGGCCGGGGCCGGCACCGGGGCCTGCTTGGTCGGGACGACCGGGGCCGGGGCCGGCACAGGGACCGGGGCCGGGGTCTGCTTGGTCGGGACCGGGGGCGGCACCGGGGCCGGGGTCTGCTTGGTCGGGACGGCCGGGATCTGCTTGGACGGGACCTGGGCCTGGACCCGGGCCGTATTGATGGAGCCGATCGTGCCGAGCAACCCCGCCACCAACAAGTACTTCGCTGTCATCATCATTCCCCCGCAGTGTCGGACTCAAGGGACGAATCGATCACGCGACCGACCCGCGTCGCGGTATTTTCGGGGAGATTCAACGGCAAAGTCAACAAGAAACACCCGAACCTCCCAGGCGTCACTATATTACCAGGAGCAGCTATTCTGCTGAGGGTTCCGCACCCCCTCCGGCACGCCCGGACCGGCAAGGAGATCCGACGGTATGCCGGCCACCGCCCGGCCGTCGACCTGGCCCATTGCCGGTTCGACCCTGGGATCACGGAGGCCTGGCCATCCCCTGGAGTCTGCCCGACAAGGACGTCGCGGCGTCCACCGTCTGCCCCGGCGCGTCCTCGGCGGGCATTACGGCCGCGACCGGGACGGCGGGCCGGGTTAGAATCCTCGGCGAGGCGCGGGACTTCCTCGTCGCCCCGGATTCCAATCGCCGCATGGGGGGATGATGCGACTCATGAGAAGAACGGGACGCCTCCGATCCGGGGCCGCCGCGGCCCTGGCCCTGCTCGCCGTCGCGGGGCCGCGGGCGGCCGTCGCCCAGGGGGCGCCCCCGGCCCCCTTGCCGCCGGCCCGGTCGGCCGCGCTCGACCGGATCTCGGCCGACTCGCTCAAGGGGCACCTCTCGTTCCTGTCCTCGGACCTGCTGGAGGGGCGCGACACGCCCTCGCGCGGGCTCGACCTGGCCGCCGAGTACATCGCCGCCCAGTTCCGCCGGGCCGGCCTGGAGCCGATCGGCGACGACGGCTACTTCCAGACCGCCCGCTGGGAGATCGAGGAGTCCGACCCGTCGAGCTTCGTGCTCCAGGTCGGGACGGACGCCGACCGGGCCCGGGTCCGCGAGGATCGGATCAGCCAGGCGCGGTTCGCCGGGGTCGATCTCAAGGGGGCCCCGCTGGTGAAGGTCGACTTCGCCGCGGCGGCCGCGCTCAAGCCCGAGGAGGTCGCCGGCAAGGTCGTCCTGGTGGAGATGCCCGACCCCCGCAGGATCGACCGGGACAAACGCGGGCCGACGATCCGGGCGATCGGCGAGTTCCAGGCGAAGATGGCCGCGGCCGGCGCCGCCTTCATCCTCAACGTGGGCCGCGACGCCGAGGCCGCCACCGGGCTGGGCCCCGGCCGGCTGATCGACCCCCAGTCCCCCCCGCCGGTTCCGCCCGGGGGGGCCGTCCCGTCGGCCACCGTCCACGACAACGACGTGAGCCGGCTGTTCGACGCGATGCCCGCCGGCCCGGCCCCGGAGGCCGCCACGGCCACGATCCGGCTGGCCCCCACGACCCGGCGTCCGGTCGTGATCCGCAACGTGGTGGGCCTGCTCCGGGGGTCGGACCCGGCGATGAAGGAGACCTACGTGATGGTCACCGCCCACTACGACCACGTCGGCGTGCGGGGCCCGGCCGGGACCGACCGGATCTACAACGGGGCCAACGACGACGGCTCGGGCACGGTCTCGGTGATCGAGATCGCCTCGGCCCTGGCCACCCTCAAGGAAAGGCCCAAGCGGAGCCTGGTCTTCGTCACCTTCTTCGGCGAGGAGAAGGGGCTGCTCGGCTCGCGCTACTACGGGCGGAACCCGGTCGTCCCGGTCGACAAGACGGTCGCCGACGTGAACCTGGAGCAGGTCGGGCGCACCGACAGCAGCGAGGGGCCGCAGGTCGCCACGGCCAGCCTCACCGGGTTCGGCTTCTCCGAGGTTTCGACCATCCTCGCCGACGCCGGGCAGGCCGAGGGGATCAGGGTCTACAAGCACCCGACCAACAGCGACGCCTACTTCGGCGCCAGCGACAACCAGGCGTTGGCCGACCTCGGCGTCCCGGCGCACACCCTCTGCGTCGCCTACCAGTACGCCGACTACCACGGCCCCGCCGACCACTGGGACAAGATCGACTACGCCAACATGGCCCGGATCGACCGCATGGTCGCCCGCGCCCTGCTGGCCATCGCCGACGACCCGGATGAGCCGAAGTGGGACGCCTCGAACCCCAAGGCCGCGAAGTACCTCAAGGCCTGGCAGGACCGCCGCGGCCGGTGATCGCGGCCGGGCGGGCAAGCTCGTTGGCGGTATTCGATTTGCTGTCCTGGGGCCCCCTCGCGGGCCGATCCCGATCCGCCACGGGTCGGAATCCCGCGAGGAGGCCAGCCATGAGCGACGACATCAACGTCAACAAGATCTCGCCCAAGCAGGAACGCCGGGCCGAGCACGTCAAGGACAAGCTGGAGAAGCAGGGCATGGGCCAGGACCAGGCCGAGGAGGAATCCCTCCGCCGGGTCGTGGCCGAGCAGGGCTACAGCAGCGGCGGCGGCAATGCGGGCGGCGAGAGCCACAAGAACTCCGAACGCCGGCAAGGGGGCGAGGAAGAGACGGGCTGACCCCATAGGCGGCCCGACGCCCGGGGCGGGTGCCCCGGAGCGCCGGCCGGGCCCGGGGCTCCGGGCGAAGATCCCGGACGATCGGGTCGGCCGGCCATGCCGGGCGCAGCGAGTCATCCGTTTCCCCACGGCTCCCACTGCGCCGGCAGCGAAGCCTTGAGACGATCCAACTCCCCGGCGCTCGCGGCGGCCGCAAACACCCACCACGGCGGCGGGGTTCGGGATCCGGGAAAGCCGACGTGATACCTGAGGAAGCAGACCGCGCGGCCGGGCTGCGTGTAGGCCCGCATCGCATTGACCTCGCCCGAAAACTTCCAGTGCCCGTCGAGCATCGCCCGCGTCGCGGCCTCGTCCACCTGCCCCGCGGCGATGTTCGCCGCGGCGCCGCCGAACGAGGCATTCCAGATCGCCATCACGTTCAGGAATGAAGCGCAGGATTCGTGCTCTTCATACCAATCGATCGCCTCTCCCCGGCGGTTCACGCCCTGGAAGACGGCGGCGTCGGGCTTCGCCTCCCGATCGGCCGGGATCCCCCAGTAGACGACCCGTTGATTCTCTTCCATGAACACCAGGTGTCCCGAATCCGCGAACATCTTCTCGGGCGGCAGAAATCGGTTATGGTATTGGTTGATGCGTTGCTCGCGGCCCGCGACGAGGTGATATTCCCTCAACGACCGAGGAAGCCTCATGGCGAGGCGGCCCTCGGCCTCCGCGATCTCGGCCTCCGTGCAGGCGTCTTCGCGGCCGAGCGGAATCCCGAATGATGCGAACGTCTCGCGATACGAATCGGCGAACACGGCACGGCTCCAATTCGCTGCCACGCTTCCACGACGCGGATCGTCACGCCAGCATGCGACCGAACCCGGAATCCGACCCGGTCGGGCCCGCCCCGGCACGCCGGCCGCCGCGACGAGACTAGCGATCGCCCGGCGCGGAAGCAACGTCTCCGCCCCTCCCACGGGAGTTTCCCTCCTCCCATGGGAGATCGACCGGACGCGACCCGGAGGGCGGCCCGGGTGGTTCATTCATCGCCGATCATGGGGGATGCCGGCTCCTTGAGATCCTTCATGACCTCGCGGACGCCGGCCTCCAGCTGGCGGTCGCGGCCGGCGAGGTTGTCCTCCGGGGTGTTCTCCACGAAGACGTCCGGCTTCACGCCGGCGTTCTCCATGTTGGTGTGCCCCTCGTCGGCCAGGTAGACGCCCACGCCGGGCGTGCGGATCGTCGACCCGTCCATCAGGGTGTAGCTGCCCGTGCCGATCACCGCCCCCATGGTCGGGGTGCCGACCACCCGGCCCAGGCCCAGGGCCCGGAAGCCGGCCGGGAACATCTCGGCGTTGGAGGCGCTCCGCCAGTTCTGGAGCACCACCTTCGGCCCGAAGAACCCGCTGGACGGCCGCGAGGTCGGCTCGGTGCCGCGCGGGTGCCAGACCTGATACGGCCGCTGGACCAGGATCGCCAAAAGTTCCTGCTCGATGTTGCCGCCGCCGTTCCAGCGCTGGTCGATGACCAGGGCTTCCTTGTGGCGGTACTCGTTCAGGTCCCGGCGGAACCGGGCCAGCGACGGCTGGTCCATCGCCTTGATGTGGAGGTAGCCGACCCGGCCGCCCGACAATTCGTCGACCTTGGCCCGGCAGCCCTTGACCCAGCGCTCGTAGCGGAGCGTGGCGTAGGCGGACATCGACACCGGCTCGTACTTGACCTTCCAGGCGCCGGCCTCGTCGGGCCGATCATTGACGGTCAGCTCGACCCTGGGGTTGAGCCGGCGGCCCAGGGCCTTCCAGTAATTGTCGCCCGCCCGGAGCGGCTTCCCGTCGATGGCGATGAGGTAGTCCCCCGCCCGGAGCTTGATCCAGTCCTTGTCGGCCGGGCCGTCCTCGTAGACGTGGGCGACCTTGTAGCGGCCGGCCGCGTCGTCGGCGTCCAGTTCCAGGCCGAGGTGCCGGGTCGTCGCGCCCTGGTTGCCGCCGCCCGCCGCCGAGGCGCCGGTGTGCGAGGCGTTCAGCTCGCCGATCATCTCGTTGATCAGGTTCATCAGCTCGTGGCGATCGCCGACGGACTCGACCAGGGGGCGATACCGGGCGCGCATCGCGTCCCAGTCCTTGCCGTGCATCTTCGCGTCATAGAAGCGGTACTTCATGGTCCGCCAGGCGTCGTCGAACATCTCGGCCCATTCCCTGGGCTTCTCGACCTCGACGGCCACGTTGAAGCTGATCCGCCGCCGCGGCCCGCCGCCCGACGAGGTGACGGGGGCCGGGGTCGCCGCGCCGGGCCCGCCGCCCGACCCGCCCGGGCGGAGCATCGCGATCACGGCCGAGGCCGAGCCACCCCCGCCCGAGATCGGCGTGCTGCTGATCGTCGAGCCTTCCAGGTAGAACAGCGTCCGGCCGTCGCGGGTCAGCGCGAGGTTGGAGATCCCCCCGCCGCCCGGGCCGCGACGCCCGCCGCGCGGGGCGCCTTCCCCCTCGGAAGTGGGCGTGAGGGCCGACCCCTGCGTGACGCGGTTCAGCTTCTTGCCGTCGTCCTGGATCGTGTAGATCGATGGGGGCCCGCCCATCGATCCGCCGCCCGACTCGGTGCCGACGAAGATCAGGGTCTTGCCGTCGTTGCCCGGGATGTAGGTGCGGACCGAGCCCGCCCGGGTCACCTGGCGGGTGCGCCTCTTGAGGCCGGCCCAGTCGATCTTCGGCTCCCTGGGCGGGGCGTTGCGGGCGGCCAGCTCGCGGCGCACCGCGTTCATGGCGTCGGCCGGGGCGTCGGGCGTGGCCGCCGACTCGACCTCGTCGGGATCCTTGTCGATCCGCTCCAGGGGGATGCAGAAGATCTGGGCGGAGGGCCGCTCCGAGCCGCCCGCGTCGCCGTCGAACCGGGTGAAGTACAGCTTCTTGCCGTCGGACGAGAACCGGGGGTTCTGCTCGTTGGAGGCGTCGTAGGTGACCTTGTGCTCCTCGCCACCCGAGGCCGGCAGCAGGTAGACGTCGGTGGACCGGGTCACGTCGTTGCGGGTGTAGGCCAGCCACCGGCCGTCGGGCGACCAGGCCGGGCGGCCGAACGGGCCGAACCGCGACGCGGCCAGCTCCTTGAGGTCCTTGCCCTCGGCGGTCATCGTGTAGAGCTTGCCGTCGGCGGTGGTGAAGGCCAGGGTCTTGCCGTCGGGCGACCAGGCGTAGGAAGATTTGAGGGCGTCGATGTCGGTCAGCCGTTTGGGCTCCCCGGCGCCGTCGGAGGCGACGACGTAGATCTCCTCGCGGCCGTCCCGATCGCTGATGTAGGTGATCCACTTGCCGTCGGGGGAGTAGCCGACTTCCTGGTCGCGGGCCTCGTCGTCGGTGATCTGGATGTAGGTGATCCACTTGCCGTCGGGGGAGTAGCCGACTTCCTGGTCGCGGGCCTCGTCGTCGGTGATCTGGCGGAGTTCGCCCCCCTCCTCGGTCGGGGCGGTGAAGATCTCGCCGTGGACGACGAAGGCGACCCGCCGGCCGTTGGGGGCGAGGTCGTAGTCGTCGGCCGCGGAGTCGAAGGTCATCACCTCCGTGAGGCTTTCCTGGGTCTCGGCGGCGATGTCGAAGTGGAGCGGCGTGACCGCGCCGGTGGCCACGTCGAGCTTGCTGATGCCGAAGTCGCGCTCGAAGACGATCGTCTTGCCGTCCGACGAGATCGACGGGAATCGGACGTCGCCGTCCGTGAATTGCGTGACCTTGGCGGCCTCGCCGCCCCCTTCGGGCACGGCCCAGAGATTGGCCTGGGCGCCGGGGTCGCGGTCGGACACGAAGTAGATCCGGCCGTCGCGGCCCCACATCGGCCACGAATCCATGCCGTCGAAGTCGGTCAGGTCCCGGAATGTTTTGGTGGCCAGGTCCATCACCGTGACGTCGCTCTGGTAGGCGCCCCGGTAATACTTGCGCCAGTAGGATTGCGCCTTGCGATTGATGGCCAGCTTCGTGCCGTCGGGGGAGAACCCGCCGCTCACGCCCATGTCCGGGCCGGCGTTGCGGGCCATCCCGCCCTCGACCGGCACGAGGTAGAGCTTGCCCATGAAGTCCTCGCCGCGCTGGCTGCTGAACAGGACCGACTTGCCGTCGGGGCTCCAGCCCAGCACCACGTCGTCGGCGGAGTGGACGGTCAGCCGCTTCACCGGGCCGCCGGAGGCGGGGATCAGGTGGACGTCGAGCCCCCCCTCGCGGTCGCTGGAGAAGGCGACCCACTTGCCGTCGGGCGAGAACCGGGGGTAGGCGTCGCGGGCCTTGTTGGCGGTGAGCCGGCTGATCCCGGTGCCGTCCTCGCGGGCGGTCCAGAGGTCGCCCAGGTAGCTGAACACGACCTGGCCGTCGTGATAGTGCGGGTAGCGGGCGAGCTTCGCCTCGCGCGCGAGGGCCGGCCCGGCGGAGGCCAGGCACAGGAGCAGGGCCAGGGATGCGGATCTCATCATGAGTCGGCTCGTTCGAGGTGGGTGCGGACGGCGGCCGCCTCCGGAGGGGGAGGGGCCCGGGTGGACGACGCGAGGGGCCAGTGGTATCAGCGACATCTCGGGTCGGATCGTCCGGAGACGGGAAGGCTTGCGGAGGGAACCGATGATGGACGCCCGTCACCCGATCCGCAAGCGCCGGAGGCCGGAAGGCCCCGGTGCCAGGCCCGTCACGCCGCCCACCATCCGGCGAGCGCAAGGAGACATCGGGTCGGGGGCGATGGATTCGCCCCCGACCCGACCCTCGTGGCTCGGCGTCCTCGCATCAAGCAGGCCGAGATTCGGCCTTCGCGATCCCGCCCGGACGATTTATACCGACTGGACAGGGATGTAAATCGCCGTGGACATGCTGTTCCCGAAGCTGATCGTCGATCCGACCAACGACATCGCCGTGGTATTGGCCATGTAGACCCTGACGATGTCGCCTGGCGCGAAGCCGTCGATCACGCCGCTCAACGAAACCTGGTATGAGCCGATATTCGTGAGAGCGACGGTCGTCTGGATGCCGTTGGGAGCCGTCTGGAGGATGCCGTTGACCTCGACGACGAAGGCCAGGCCGAGAGACTGCGAACTGGCGAGGCCGGTGAGCGTGATGTTGTTGATGTCGCCCATGAGGAAGATCTTGTCGCCTGCCGATTGGATGGTGAAGACCGTGTCGGCGTAAGCGTCATCGTCCACGGGGGTATATGCGGACACGATCCCCGTATAGGCCGTATTCGAGTCCGATGTGAACTTCACGTTGCCGGCATTGAGCCCACCTGCTCCGGTGGCTCCGGTGGCTCCGGTGGCTCCGGTGGCCCCCGGCTCTCCCTGCACACCCGTAGCGCCCGTGGCCCCCGGCTCGCCCGCCGCCCCGGTGGCCCCGGTGGCTCCGGTGGCCCCCGGCTCGCCCGTCTCGCCCTGCGCACCCGTCGCGCCGGTGGCCCCCGGATCGCCCGCCGCACCGGTGGCTCCGTCGGCTCCCGTGGCACCGGTGGCGCCCGGGATGCCCGGCTCGCCCTGCGCACCCGTCGCGCCGGTGGCCCCCGGCATGCCCTGCGCACCCGTCGCGCCGGGGGCCCCGGGGGCTCCCGGATCGCCCTTCGGGCCGGGGATGTTCATGTACGTCCGGCCGATCGGCTGGAGGCGCCCGGTCCCCCGGATGCGAGCGGAGCCCTCGCGGGTGTAGGTGACGAAGCGGGCCGCGCCGGTCGTGTAGACATCCGGCGGGACGCCGCCCGGCGTGACCGCGCCCAGCGTGACCTTGAACGTCCGGCGGCTGACCACCACCGTCTGCGTCTCCTCGAAGAGGATGTTGGTCCGGCCGCGGTCGTAGACCCGGAACGTCAGCGTGATCTGGCCGTTGGCCACGCCGGTGACCCGGCCCCGGAATGAGACGACCGGGATGGTCGTCGAGGCCGCGGGATCCCCCTGGGCGGCCGCCGAGGCGGACAGCAGGCCCTGGGCCTGGGCATGCCGCGCCTCCCACGGGCGGACCTCGGCCGCGAGCAGCCCCGACTTCACCAGCGGATTCGACGCGTTCAGAACCAGACGCGGTTCGAGGAGGCCCTGGAAATTCGCGCGATACTTGACGTTGGGTCGCTTCTTCATCGTAGCGGTCCTCGAAGTTCCAGTCGTGCAGGGTCTCCCAGCCCAGGGCGGGATGGACTGCTGAGAACCATAGAACGTCATCGAGCGAGCGACTTTAGGTCGTCGATTATTGCCGGATCAGGGGCGATGCCCCCCCGGCGGAAATCCGGGGGCCCCGTTCCTCCCGGGACGGGGGACATCTTATGTTCTCACGAGGACGTCCGAGCGGCCCGACGGGGCACGGGCGGGACGCGCCCGATGCGAGCCCGGGGAACGACCGGAGAGGACGATGAACGCCCAGGATTCGACCATCTGCCTCGGCATGATCGTGAAGGACGAGGCCCCGGTGATCCGCCGCTGCCTGGAATCGGTGCGTCCCCACATCGACTCGTGGGTGATCGCCGACACCGGATCGACCGACGGCACCCAGGACCTGGTCCGCGATGCGCTCGGCGACCTGCCGGGGGTGCTCCTCCAACGCCCCTGGGTCGACTTCGCCCACAACCGCAACGAGGTGCTCGACGCCGCCCGCCCCTTCGGCTCGTACACCTTCACCATCGACGCCGACGAGACCCTGGAGATCGACCGGGGCTTCCGCAGGCCGCCCCTGGTCGCCGACTCCTACGACCTGACCGTCCACTACGGCTCGACCTGCTACCATCGCAAGCAGCTCGTCCGCAGCGCCCTGCCCTGGAAGTACAAGGGGGTGCTGCACGAGTACCTGACCTGCCCCGAGGCCCGCACCGAGGCGCACCTGCCCGGCCTCCGCACGATCGTCACCCACGACGGGGCCCGGGCCCACGACCCCCTGACCTACCGCCGCGACGCCCTCCTGCTGGAGAGGGCCCTGCTCGACGAGCCCGACGACCCGCGCAACGTCTTCTACCTCGCCCAGAGCTACCGAGACGCCGGAGACCTGGACCTCGCCATCCGCAACTACCGGCGCCGGGCCGCGATGGGCGGCTGGGCCGAGGAACTCTGGTACGCGTCCTTCCAGATTGCGGCCCTCCAGGAACGCCGGGGCGACCCCTGGCCGGAGGTGCTGGCGGCCTACCTGGTGGCCTTCGAACGCTCGCCCGACCGCGCCGAGCCGCTCTACAAGATCGGCATGCACTACCAGGCCCTGCGCGAGTTCCACACGGCGCAGATGTTCTTCCGCCGGGCCCTCGACGTGCCCCCGCCCGACCCACGTCGGCTGTTCGTCTGGCGGACGATCTACGACTACCTGCTGGAGCTGGAGTACGGCGTGACCCTGTACTACACCGGCGGCCACGACGAGGCGATCGCCGTCGCCGACCGCCTCCTGGCGCGCGGCACCCTGCCCCCCGACCTGGCGGCGAAGGTCGCCAACAACCGCCGGCTCAGCGTCGAGAAAAGGGGCGGAGGCCCGTCGGGCCGCCCGTGACACCGGACCCGGGATCGGCCCGGTTCGGCCGGTGATCGCCGCGGCCGGGCCCTTCGAAAACGAACGACCCCGGGACGGGCCCGGGGTCGATCAGGGTCGGAGGCGGGGCGTCGGAGCCCGATCAGGGATTATTGGCCGGCGGGGCCAGGGGCGGCGCGACCAGCGGCGCCGGCTTGGCCCCGTCCGGGGCGGCCGGGGCGGCCGGGGCCGGCGGCGGGGGCGGGGTCGCCCCGTCGGGGGCCGGCGCATCCGGGGCCGGCGCGGCGGGGGCGTCGTGCAGGTGCTTGGGATCGAGGCCGTAGAAGATGCTGGTCGGGTCGGTCACCTTGTTCGACTTGGCCACGTTGCCGTTGGCCCCGGCGTTCTGGTTGCTGTTGCCGACGAGCTTGTTGCGCTCGGCGACCATGATCGGGTAGAGGGCCTGGTAGGCCTCCTCCTGCTCGGGCTTCGTGGGGGCGCCGAACCGCAGGCTGTACGAGGTCATGAAGGCGACGAGGTTGCCGACCGTCGTGTTCTCGACCTTCTCCAGCTCGCTGATCACCTTGGCCAGATTCGGCCGCTCCAGGGCCCGGGACATCCCCGACAGGCCCTTCAGGTAGTTGATGGCCCGGAGGTGCTCCGGCTTGGTGTGGTCGGTGTAGGTCTTGTCGGCCTTGGCGTAAAGCTTCGAGACGGTGTCGCGGACGCGGCGGATCGTCTCCGGCTTGAGCGTCCCATCCTCCTTGTCCTCCTCCAACGCGTCGTTGACGGCCTGGCGGTAGGCCTCGCGCTCGGGCTTGAACTCGTCGCCCTGGAGCACCTCGGGCCAGTTGTTCGTCTCGGTCAGCTGGGCGAGCGAGATCGTGATGGCGTCGGTGTCGTCGTTGAACGGGATCTGCCGGATCAGCTTGGAGCTGACCGGGGAGGTGGCCAGGCGCAGCGACGATCCGCTGGAGATCTGCGGGTTGGTCATCTCGTCCAGCAGCACGTTCAGCGCATCGCCGCTGCGGATGTCCCGCTCGGTGGGCTGGTCGTGGAGCTGGGCCATCCGCTTCTCATAATCCTTGTTGCTGACGTTGTTCTTGCGGGCGAGGTAGGCCCCGTAGCGGCGCCGGCCTTCCTTGTTCGCCTCGTAGAGGTACTGGTTGTACCTCATGATGGTGTCGGCATTGATCGAATTGGCGACGGCGGTCTGCTGGTTGTAGATGCCCAGCCCCTCGGCATACATCCCCAGGCCGCGGGCGTAGTCGCCGCCGATGGTGGCCCCGCCCATCCCCCAGCCGCCGTAGCCTCCGTAGCCGCCGTAGCCTCCGTAATACTGGGAGTGGGCGACCCCCCCGGACGCGATCAAGGTGGCCGTCAGGCCGGCGAAGAACCGTAGTCCTCGAAGCATGTCATCCTCCACGGGTGCTGGATCAAGTCGACCGGCCGTCCAGGATCTCGATCGAAGGTGCGAATCGCGGCGATGCCCCTCGGGGAAGCACCGCCCCCGGATCGGATTATACGCGATTCTCACGCCACAAGCGGACTCGGCGGGCCATGCTTGAAGGATTTACGGGGGCGGCCCCGATCGGCGAGCGTGGCCATCCCATCGATCCGTGAGATCCACCGACCCGGATCGGTGGATGGGCCGGGTCAGGGGGCCGGCTTCAAGCCCGCGGGCCGCGCCGGCGCCGCCTCGGACGCGTCCAGCCTGTAGATGACGTGGCCGATGGCGACCTCATCCCCGGGCCGGAGGCCCTGCTCGTCCACGACCCGGCCGTTGACGCGGACGCCGTTGCGGCTGCCGAGGTCGCGGATCACGATCCGGTCGTAGGCGATGGCCACGCAGCAGTGGCGCCGGGAGATCTGCGGGGAATCGATGCGGATGTCGCATTCCGCGTGGCGGCCGAACAGGAGCACGGGCCGTTGCAGCTCGACCTCGGGGGCGGAGCCGGGCTCCAGGGGGACCAGTCGGGCCATGAGCGATCAACCTCCCGCCGGCGGGGTCACGACGATCCGGATCCGTCCTCGGCCTTGCGGGGCTGGACGATCACCTGGATGTGGCACTGGTCGGCCCCGACGCCCAGGGCGTTGCGCACCACCTGCGCCAGGTGCCTGTCCAGCATCCCCACCTCGGCCGGCGGGGCGCCGGGACGGGGCGCGGACGCGGCGGGGACGCGGGCCCCGGACGACCGGTTGATCGAGGACTCGGCCACCGTCATCTCCTGGCCGGAATCCCCCTCGAACCGATAGCGGATGTGGCCGATCGACAGCTCGTCGCCGATCTTGAGCCGCCCGCGATCGACCCGCTCGCCGTTGATCCGGATGCCGTTGGTGCTGCCCAGGTCGCGGACCAGGAGTTCTTCCGATTCCGGGGTCATGCAGCAGTGATGGCGGGAGATCCGCAACGAGTCGAGCCGGACATCGCAGAGCGGGTGCCGCCCCACGACCACCGTCGCGCGATCCAGGGCGATGTCGCTTCCTTCGTCCAGCGCCACCAGGCGTATTGACATAGGGCGAGCCCCGTCCCGATCGGTGTCCGACGACCAACCGCCGAATCCTGCCTCGCGCCGCGCCTCCACCTGCACATCCACACTACAACGTACACGCTGAGCAAGCGACATGCCAGGTCGACTTCGCGGATTTTCCCCGCCCGATCCGGCCCCGCCCCGCGCGGTGCCGGCCCCGGGGCGTGGACGGGGGCGGGGCGGCCCGCTAGGATCGCCCCAGACCTGAACTGTCCCGGGGAAATCTCATGCAACTCGGCATCCTCATCGCATTCGCCGCCCTGACCTCGCCCCCCTCTACGGACGCCCTGAAGGCCAGGGTGGAGGCGATCATCCGCGACTCCGGGGCGGAGGCCGTGGCCGTGGCCTACGACGACCCGTCCACCGGCGCGAGCCTGCGGATCCTGCCCGACGAGACGTTCCACGCCGCCAGCACGATGAAGCTGGGCGTGCTGATGCAAACCTATCGCCTGGCCCACGAGGGCAAGCTCAAGCTCGACGACCGCCTGAAGATCGGCAACGAATTTCGCAGCATCGTCGACGGCAGCACCTATTCGCTGGCCCGGGACGACGACTCGGAGTTCACCCTCTACGACCGGATCGGCCAGGAAGAGACCATCGCCGAGCTGGCCCGCCTGATGATCGTCTCCAGCAGCAACCTGGCCACCAACCTCCTGATCGACCGGGTCGGCGCCGAGGCGACCAACGCCTTCATGGCCGACCTGGGCGCCACCGGCCTGGTGATCCGCCGGGGGGTCCAGGACGACCCGGCCTTCAAGCAGGGGCTGAACAACACCACGACGGCCCCCGCCCTGCTCCGCCTGCTGACCCTGCTGGCCGGGCGCAAGGCGGTCTCCCCCGAGTCGTCCGACGCGATGGTCGCCGTGCTCAAGGGGCAGAACTTCCGCAACGGCCTGCCCGCCGGCCTCCCCGCCGGGACGGAGGTGGCCCACAAGACCGGGTCGATCACCAGGATCAACCACGACGCCGGCATCATCTACCCGGCCGGCCGCCCCCCCTATGCCCTGGCGATCCTGACCCGGGGGCTGGACGAGGCCGACCACGCCAAGGCCCTGATCGCCGCCATCTCGGCGGCCGTCTACGCCCACGCGACCGGCGACGACGCCGCGGCGGCCCCCGCCGAGTCCCCCGCGCCCCGGGCCTTCATCGACGGCACCGGCCCCGGCTGGCGGACCCTGGGCGAGGCCGACTTCGCCCCGGTCAACGGCGACCCCTCGACCTGGACCTGGAAGGACGACGGCGTCACCTGCTCGGGCCTGCCCGTGGGCGTGACCCGCACCCGCAAGCCCCTGACCAACTTCGAGCTGTCCGCCCGCTGGCGGCACCTCAAGCCGGGCGGCAACTCCGGCTTCTTCGCCTGGGCCAGCGACGAGGCCCTGGCCGGCATCAAGCCCGGCACCCTGCCCCGGGGCGGCATCGAGATCCAGATCCTCGACCACGGCTATCGCGAGCAATACGAGAAGCAGACCGGCAAGAAGGGGGACTGGTTCTCCACCGACGGCGACATCTTCCCGGTCGGCACCTCGAAGATGACCCCGTTCCCGCCGACCTCCCCCAACGGCGAGCGGAGCTTCCCCCGCAAGAAGCTCAGCAAGGGCGTGGGCGAGTGGAACCACTACTACGTCCGCGCCATCAATGGAGAGGTCCGCCTCTGGGTGAACGGCGAGGAAGTCTCCGGCGGCACCGGCTGCGAGCCCCGCACCGGCTACCTCTGCCTCGAATCCGAGGGCTCGCCGATCGAGTTCAAGCAGATCCGCATCCGCGAACTCCCCTGATTCGCAGTCCGGGTGATATCGGCCGATCCCGACCGGGTGGCGGGGATCGGCCAACCGCCGAGAATTCAGGATCTGGCCACAGGCGGCACTTCTCATGGGCAGCGAGGATGACACCCGGCTTCGAATCGGCGCCCAACTGGCGCTGCTGACCCACGTCACACCCGAGTTGCGGAGCGTCTCCGCGGACATCGAACCGGGACGGCGACTCGTCCAAGTTCGATTCATCTTCGCCCGGGAGCCGAGCCACTCGGAACGCGACGCCGCGTCCTGCGCGGCGGGGGAGATCATCGCCAATTATTCCGATGGGTGGTCCATCGATGAGCAATATCTCGTCGTGCCGACTCCCGAAAAGATGTCGCACTTGCGCCTGGTGGTTTACCATCGCTGCGAAGACGAGAGGGTCGGCCCCGACGCGTAGCATAGTCGTCGTAGGCTGGGTCGAGACCCAGCTTCATGATCTTTGCTGGGTCTCGGCCCAGCCTACCACACTGACCTCCCATGACGAATCTCTTACGTCGATTGCAACGGGCCGCGCGCGAAGATCCGCGGACGGAATGGTTCGATGTCGTATCAAAAGCGGGTATCGAGCATGCAGAGGACGTCTTCGGCTTCGCGCTACCGGATATCCTGAGGCATTCCTACCTGTCAATCAGCAACGGCGGCTTCGGGCCCGGCTACCACATCATCGGGCTGCCCGGAGGCCAGGAGTCTTCCTGGGGCGATCTCCTGGCAACTTGGGCCGCCTTGAAGGACGATGAGGAGTGGGAAGAGGACTGGCTCCCGATCATTGATTGGGGGTGTGCCCAGGTCTCGATCATCGATTGCGATGACAACTTTTCGATGATCACACTCCACGAGGGGGAGTATTATCCCGAGGATTATACCTTCGACGAATTGCTCGAACGGTGGATCGGTGGCGAATCGCCGGAGTTGAGTCGTGGCGATTTTGCTCGGCCGTGAACAAAAGTCGATTTCCGGACGGCGCGGGGCGGGCCATCGCCCCGGGAACCGCGCCGGCCGCCCGTCATCGGCCGATCGCGTTCACCGGCCGAAGGCCTGGTCCAGCGTCTTCGCATCGTCCACGACGACGAAATCCTCGAAGGTCACGTCGAACGGGCCCTTCGAGATGTTGGACGCGGACAGGCCGACCTTGACCTTGGCGGGGAAGTCGATGGCGAACTCGCGGAAGGCGACGAGGTCGTTCAACGCGGGTCCGAACAGGCATTGGAGCCGCCCCTTGCGGCGGAGCATCACCAGGTTGAGTTCGACTTCCGGCAGGTCGAGGTAGATGGGCGGCATCGCGTGGCGACCGTTCCGGATGAACTCGACCAGCAGGCGGTGGACCAGCACCGCGCCGTTGACCGTGCCGCCGCAGCGCTCCAGGCGGAGGAAGTTGTCCTTGTCCTGGTAGAGCACCAGCCCGGCCCCCCGGAAGGCCATCGGCATCGTCTTGCCATTCGGCCCCTTGATCAGCTCGGAGCCGGGGTTGAGGTCCCCGCCGACCCGGACCATCGCCGCGAAATCGCCGTCGACCTCGGCCAAAGTCATCGGCGCGTTGTGCAGGGGCCGGTTCGCCCGGTTGCGGAAGTCCGGCGAGAGCGAATACACCTTCTTGCCCGGGACGGCGATCTCCACCTTGAAGCCGGCCCTGTCCACCGCGAGGCGGCACTCCTTGTCCGGGTCGATCAGGGTCCCGAGGCGTTCGAGGCTGCCGAGGCGCAGGTCCCGCAGCCGGTCGTCGGGCCGCCCGCCGTCGGCGACCGTCCCGGGCCTGGCCGGCAGGTCGATGGGCCGGGGCTGGTCGTAGGCGATCGTCCCCCGGTCGTCGCGGTGGGCCGTCTGGACCAGCACCCTCCGCCGGTCCCCGACCGCGACGCGGAGCCGGCCGGTCGCCTCGGAGGCCCGGGGGGAGAGCGTCAGGTCGATCGGGCTGGCGTCGGGCAACGGCGGCCACGTCCCGTCCGGGTTCGGGCCGAACGACCCGAGGTTGTCCGCGGCCACGGCGACGGCCATGACGCCCCGGAGCCGGTGCTTCGGGTCGACGGTCTGGGCCTTCACGTCCAGCTCGGCCATCCCCCCCGAGCCGGCGACATACTCGATGGCCAGCGCCCCGACCCGGCCGTCCAGGGCTTCCCGGAGCCGGCGGGCCGGGATCACGAACCCGATCGTGTCGGCCATGGCCGACTTGGCGACGGCCACGCCGATCAGGCCCCCCGTCGCCTCGTCGACGATCGGCCCGCCGCTGTTGCCCGGCTGGAGCGACCCGTCCAGCTGGATCATCCCGAGCTGGCCGTGCTCATCCCGCCGCATGGCCGAGACGGACCCGCGCGTGATCGTGATCGAGGGGTTGCCCTGGTTGCCGATCGTCTCGTTGACGATGCTCCCCAAAGGGAAGCCGGCGGCCGTGTATCGCATCCCCTCGGTCGGCTCCGGGCCCGGCCCCACGTCGAGCGGCCGGGGCGGCCGGCCCGGGACGCGGACGCTGAGGAACGCCAGGTCCCGGTCCAGCTCGGCCGACAGGTCGGCCCCGACGACCTCGGCGATCAGGGCCTGTTCGTTCCGGGCCCCCTGGCCGCTGCGGAAGACGACCTCGACCTGGGCCGGGGCGCCCGGCCGCGATGGGCCGTCCGGCAGGGCGACATGCCGGTTGGTCGCGATCAGGGCCGTATCCCCCTGCACGTCGACCACGAATCCGCTGCCGGTCGAGATCACCCGGCCGTCGGCCCTCAGCTTGATGAACGCGGTCGCCTCCTTGAGCCGCTCGATGATCGACGACGGGTCCGGGGCGACGGCCTTCGGGGCGTCCGGGAAAGCGTCGGCGGCCTTCGCCGCGACCTTCGGCGGCGCGACCGCGACCGGCGCCGGCTTCGCCGCGACCGGCTCCGGCCGGGGGACGGCGACGATCTCGGGCTCAGGCGGCTTCACGGCCGGGCCGCCGCCCTTCAGCAGCAGGACGACCACGACGATCAGCAGCACCGAGGCGAGGCCGCCCAGGGCGATGGCCCCATACAGGATCGGCGACGACTTCGACTCGCCCGCCACGACGAGCACGGCGCCGGCCTGGTAGACCTCGCGGGGCTCCGGCTGGTCGAAGTTGATGTCGCCCAGGTCGGTGTCGAAGATGCTCGGGGGCGGCCCTTCCGCCGCAGGTTTCGGGATCGGCGGGGACGCCTTGGCCTGCCCGGCCACTTCGAACCGTTGCTTGCATTTGGGGCACTTGACCCATCCGCCCGGGAATGAATCGGGCACCGAACCCTTCGCGTTGCACGACGGGCACTGGATGCTGGGCATGGCTCGGATTCCGGGCGAGGGGGGAAGAATCGGTCGTATCCATAGAATAATCTGTCTCGGCGCGTGGAGGAAGCGGGCCATCCGCCGGCACGCGACATGGCCCGGATCCCGGGCGAGGCGGGGGCGGCCGGTCGTGGGCGATGGGCTTGAGGAGGGGCCGGGCATCCTCGGCGTTGCGAGGGCCCCGGGCGCCGGCTATCCTCGGTCGACCGGGATCCGGCCGACGACCCAGCCACAGCCAAAGGTCGAAAGATGACGTTGAACCGATTTCCCCGGATGGGCCTCGGAGTGTTCGCCGCCGCGGCCCTGTCGGCGGTCGCATCGATCGGCGCCGATGAACCGACGCCGGTCCCACCCCTCGCCCGATCGGTCCATGCCGAGAAGCCCGAGGCGGGGTCGATCGAAGACGCCCTCCACATCCGGAAGGCGTCCGGCACCGTGGAGTTGAGGGAGAAGGTCGCTTCGGCGAGCTTGAAGATCGACCTCTACCGCGATGGCAAGAAGGTGGATTCCCGCTCCCAAAGCGCGGGACTCCTCCCGGTTCAGGCCACGACCCGGGCGCGATTCTCGGTCCAGGTGATCGACCTGGATTATCTGCCGCTGGGCGGGATGAAGAAGGGGCATTGCCGGATGTTGCTGACCCTGGACCTCGGCGAGCTCATCTCATCGGGCTCCTCGGACGTGCCCAAGGACGTGTTCGGGGGCCGCCTGAATAGCTCCGGCTTCCAGCCATTTCGCCCGGCCGCAGGCTCCGCGAACGAGGCCCCGCTCTTCTACATGATCCTGGACATTCGCCCCGACGAGGGAGGCCGAGCCGTCCAACGCAGCGGCCTATCGATCGAGGAGGTCATCCGAAACAACAGCCACAGCGACGTCCTCGTCGCCACGCTCGTCGCGGACGCGCCGGCGTCAAAGTAGTCGTTGGCCGGGTCGAGAGCCAGGATCGGAACCTTCGCCGGATCACGACTCGGCCGACGATCCTGTCCCGAGATCGGGGGTGGTCATGGGCGGTTTCTTTCGAATCTTTTGCTGTCCCACGCTCCCGATCCTGGCCATCCTGGCGTTGCGTATCTGGAGGCCCGTCCCGCCTGATGTCCCCGCCCGGTCCGTCTCCGACCGGATCGCCTGGACGGTTTTCGCCCTGGGTATCGGCCTGATGTTGAACATGGTGCTCTATTCGATCCTCCTGGAGAGCGAGGGTAATTACCGTTCCTGGGAAACGATCCGCCTCCACGGGAGGGTGTTCCTGGCGATCGCGTTGATCCCGGTCGCCGGCCCGTTGATCGTGTTCGTGCGGCAGAATTCCAGGAGGGATCGCCGCTTGAAGATTTCCTCACGGGAATCCGCCACAGATGAAGCATGAAAGGCCCAGTCGGTCGGCCTCGGCCTCGCCCCGAGGTCGCGACCGTGGGCTGCATCGATGACGGCGGGACGACCGCCGGCCTGGCATCCGGGAGGCATGGTTCATGAAGCGATTCACATGGGTAGCCTGCGCCGTCCTGCTGATCCTGACGGCCGGGGGCCGGGCGATCGAGCCCCAGGCATCAACGCCCCTCTCCGTGCGGATCGTCCCGACCTCGTATCACGAGAAGACCGGGCGTTCGATCGTCCTCCGGCAGCCCTCGGATCATTTCGCCGTCGTGATCACCAATGTCTCCGATCGGCCGGTCAAGTTGTGGCGCGAGTGGTGCAGTAACGGCTACTTCAACCTCTCGTTCGTCGCCACGGGCGAGGACGGCGAACCGGTCGTCGTGCGGAAGAAGCCCAGGGGATGGGACAAGAACTATCCCGACGCGACCATCGTCCCCCCCGGCGACCACATGGTCCTGGAAGTGACGTTCGACGAGGCGATCTGGCAAGGCCTATCCCTGCCGGGGAAGAACCGATCGCGAACCCTGAAACTGAAGGCGGAGTACAGCGTCGAGGGGAGCCAGCAGGCGGAGGAGCACGGGGTTTGGGTCGGCCGGGCGTCCTCGCCGGAGGAATCATTCGCGATCTGGAAGTAGAATCGGCGCGGGGGCTGGTCTATCCTCGGGCGACCGAGATTTCGACCTCCCTCCCCGGAGCCACGCCATGAGGATGTTTCTCGCCTGCTGCGCCGCCGTTTTGTGCATCGGGGCGGGGCCCGACGATGCCTATCGCCTCGGGCCCGATTCGGAGCCGCACGACGGCGTGCCCCAGGGCAAGCTGATCGGCCCGGCCGTGCTGCCCAGCAACGTCTATCCCAACACGACGCGCAACTACTGGGTCTACGTCCCCGCCCAGTACGACGCGGCGAAGCCGGCCGCCCTGATGATCTTCCAGGACGGCCACGCCTTCACCGGGCCGAAGGGGGATTACCGGATCCCGTTCGTCTTCGACAACCTGATCTACCGCCGCGAGATGCCGGTGACCATCGCCGTGTTCATCAACCCCGGCCACACCCCCGAGCAGTCCGAGGCGACCAGCAAGGAGTGGGGCGACCGCACCAACAACCGCCGGGTCGAATACAACGCCCTGAATGACACCTACTCGAAGCTGATCGTCGACGAACTCCTGCCCGCCATCAAGAAGGGCTACAACATCTCCGACGACCCCGAGATGCGGGCCATCGCCGGGGCCAGCTCCGGGGCGATCTGCGCGTGGACGGTGGCCTGGCACCGGCCCGACCAGTTCCGCAAGGTCGTCAGCACCATCGGCAGCTTCACCAACATCATGGGCGGCCACGCCTACCCCGACATGATCCGCGCGGCCGACCGCAAGCCGATCCGGATCTTCCTCCAGGACGGCGTCAACGACAACCGGGGCCTGCGGCCCAACGGCGGGTACGACGCCACCCGCGACTGGCACGCGCAGAACATCCGGATGGTCGCCGCCCTGACCGAGAAGGGGTACGACGTCAACTACACCTGGGGCATCGGCACCCACTCCAGCAAGCAGGGCGGGGCGATCATGCCCGAGATGCTCCGCTGGACCTGGCGCGACTATCCCCGGACCGACGACGCCCGGGACACCAGCAACCGCACCCTGCTCGTCCCGGCCCCCTGATCGCGGCCCCCGGGGGATCCCGGCCCGCGACGGCCGCCCCCCGGGGATCACTCCAGACACAAGCATGCTTAAATCTTACCCCCCCCCGCGACAAGTTCGGCATAAAACGCTCGCACTGCCCTCCCCTCGCCGGTATAACCTGCTTCCGGCAACCCGCCGCCATCCCTCTCCCGGATGGCCCGCCATCACTCTCCCGGATGGCCCCTCCTCATTTTCTGCCGGTCCTCCATCCCGAGAGATCCTCCATGTCGGTCCACGCCCCCGCCCCGGGCCTCGCCCGCCGCCCTCGCCCCCGCGGCTTCACCCTGATCGAACTCCTGGTGGTCATCGCGATCATCGCGGTGCTGATCGCACTGCTGCTGCCCGCCGTCCAGGCGGCGCGCGAGGCCGGCCGCCGGGCCCAGTGCACCAACAACATGAAGCAGATGGGCATCGCCCTGCACAATTACCACGACATCAACGGCGCCTTCCCGCCGCCCCGGCTGCTGACGGGCAGCTGCACCACGATCAACGCCGTCGGCCCCGGCCGGGTGCTCAACACCACCGGCTTCGCGATGATCCTGGCGCAGATGGAGCAGACGGCGATGGCCAACGCCTACAACTTCAGCCTGCCGTCGTCGGAATCGGTCAACGCCAACAACACCGTCAACAACGTGCTGATCGGCTCGGCCATGGCCAACACCACCGTCTGCGGGTCGAAGATCGCCACCTTCCAGTGCCCCTCCGACGAGGAGATGCCGGTGGACACCGTGAACACCGCCGGGGCGAACTGGCGGTTCAACGGCCGCCGGAGCAACTACAAGTTCTGCGTCGGCCAGTACTCGGACTCCAACTGCGCCGCGACGGCGGGGGCCCCCAACAGCGCCATCCGGGCGATGTTCTTCTCCGACCTCTCGACGGGCCTGAAGGACATCCAGGACGGCTCCAGCAACACCACCTGCGTCGGCGAGTCGTTCCAGAGGACCTACAGCGACAACTGGGGCACCTGGTGGGGCACCGGCACCCACACCTCCGTGCATGGCATGGCCCTCCCCCCGACCAACGCGTCCTATCCCCAGTACCTGCCCAACGGCAAGTACACCAACGCCGCCAACACCCGGAAGCTCCCCTACGCCTGGACCATGGGCAGCAAGCACCCCGGCGGCATGAACATGCTGTTCGGCGACGGCAGCGTCCGGTTCATCAAGGACACGATCAACCCGTCCACCTGGTGGTCGATCAACACCATCTCCGGCGGCGAGATCGTCAGCGCCGACGCCTTCTGACCCGCCGACCCCAGGCCATTCGCACGACGGCCCTCGCCCCATGCGCGGGGGCCGTCCCCCACCCGACTCGAACCCGATGAGATGCCCCATGATTGCGATTCGGACGGCCCTCGTCGGCCTCCTGGCCCTGTCGTCGGCCGGCTGCGGCGGCGGCAGCGTGCCCTTCTACCCGGTCAAGGGGACGATCACGTTCAACGGCAAGCCATACCCCGATGCGAACGTCGCGTTCGTCCCGGAGCCCGACAACGCGGCCATCACCGCCGGCGTCGGCGCGACCGACGCGGAGGGGAACTACGCCATCACCTCGGAGAAATCCGGCCTCTCGGCCGGCAAGTACCGGGTCGTGGTCACCCCCAACGCCCCCGAGGGCGGGCAGTATGAGGACGAAGAGCAGCGCCGGATGGCCCTGGCGTCGCTCGGGATCGACCCGCTCAAGCAGGCGGCCAAGGAGGGCAGGCCCGGCGGCGAGTTCCAGGCCGAGGTCAAGGCCGAAGCCAACGTCTTCGACTTCGAAGTGAAGGGCAAGGCGGCCAAGCCCTGACCCGACGGGCGGCCCCCCTTCGCGGGGGCCGCCGGCTAGGAACCCGGCCGATCCAGCATCCCGGCCGCGCGGAGCCAGGCCACCGCGTCGGCCAGCGATTCGCGGACGGGGCGGGGCGAGAGGCCCAGGGCCTCCAGGCTGTTGCGGGCGTCGAAGTGCATCGTCCGCCGGGTGAGCCGGACCCCGGTGATCGTGGCCTTGGGGGGCTTGCCGGAGACGCGGTCGGCCCAGAACTCGCTGGCCACCGCCACGGCCAGCCCCACCGGGTAGGGCACGCTCCAGCGCGGGACCGGCACGCCGGAGAGGCCGGAGAGGATTTGCAGGATGCCGAGCAGGGTGAGATTCTCGCCCCCGAGGATGTAGCGGCGGCCGGGCTCGCCCCGTTCCATGGCCCGGACCATGCCGTCGGCGGCGTCGCGGACGTCGATCAGGTTCAGGGTGCAATCCATCCGCGCCGGGAGCCTGCCCAGGCAGAAGTCCCGGATCAGCCGGGTGGGCGGGGAGACCCCGCGATCCCCGGGGCCGACCGGCATGGTGGGGTTGACCACGACGACCGGCGCCCCGGCCCGGGCGCGGGCCATCGCCTCGTCCTCGGCCCGGAGCTTGGACCGGCAATACGGGCCGACCGCGTCGGCCAGGGTGATCTTCACATCCTCGGCGATCGGCCCGGTCGACCGGGCCCGGGTCAGGATGCTCTCCGTGCTGACGTGGAGGATCCGCTCAGCACCGGCGTCCAGGGCAGCGTCCAGGACGTGCAGCGTACCTCGGTGGTTAACCGCGTCGAATTCCCCCCGATCCCGGGCCCACAGGTTGGGGTTGGCCGCCAGGTGGTAGACCCGCGTCGCCCCCTGCATGGCCCGGCGGGTCGCGTCGCGGTCGCGGATGTCGGCCCGGACCACCTCGACCCCGGCGGGCAGGTGCCCCGCCTCGGCCCCCGGACGTTCCACCACCCGAACGGCCCGACCCCGGGCGTGCAGCAGATCGACCAGGTGGCCTCCGATGAACCCGGCGCCCCCGGTCACCACGTCGATGCTCAAGGCGTCCCCTTCCTCACTTCGTACAGTTCGTGCTTCGGCCCGCCGACCGGGCTCGGCGGCCCGAGCACCCCGGCCCGGACCAGCCCGGCGAACAGTTCGGGCGTGACGAACGGGGTGAACCCGTAGTTGCCCGGCGACCGGTAGCGCCCGATCTCCGACCAGTCCACGTAGACGTGGGTCACGCCCAGGCGTTCCAGGCCCCGCCGGACCTCCTCGGGCGTCTTGCCCTTGGCCAGCGTCTCGATGGTCTCGTCGTCGAATACCGTGTTGTAGACCACCGGCCGATTGAAGTGGAACACCGCCGCCTGCCCCACCAGCAACGGCTTCGCCCCCGGCGGCAGGCGGGCGTCGAGTTCCGCCAGGCCGGGATTGGTCATCTCGGGCACGGTGCGGCGGAGCGTCTGGAGGTCGCCGGTCCACTCGTTCAGCCCGGCCAGGGCGGTCGAGGTGTAGGCCAGGTTGGCCACGATCGCCACGGACAGGAGCGCGGCGAGCCCGGCCGTCCAGATCCGGCCCCGGGTCCAGTCCGCCCCCAACCCGGCCAGCACCGCCAGCGCCGGCAGCATGGGCAGCCAGAACCGGTCGAGCCGGTGGGTCAGCAACCACCACGACAGGAACAGGTAGGCCGCATACGCCGCCAACCAGCCCGCCCCCCGCCACCGGTCCCGGCGGAGGAACGCCAGAGGGGCCAGGGCCGCGAACAACGGCGTCTGCCAGTCCGACCGCCCCGCCACGTCCACGATCGATCGGAAGAACTCGGCCGCGACGATCGGCCTCGGCCCGTGCACGGCCCGCCACTTGGCGTCGGCGGCGGGGTCCCAGTGCGACCCGCCGAACACGCCGTAGCCCAGCGGGTAGACCGGGTTGCCGGTGTCGACCACGTTCTTGATCAGCCAAGGGGCCATCACGATCGCCGTCCCCGCCGCGAACCGGAGGGCGAACCGGGGCGAGCGGTCCCGCCACGACCGAGCCAGCGCCGCCAGGCCGAACGGGGCGACCGCCGACAGGAGGGCCGGATACTTGATCGCCATCGCCCCGCCCGCCAGGAGGCCGAGCAGCCAGCCCCACCGCGCATCCGCCCCGTCCTCGCGATCGTCCCACGACCGGGCGACCGCCCAGGCCAGCGCGGCGTGGAAGAAGCACAACGGCCCCTCGACGTAGGGCAGCACCGCCAGGCGATAGACCCAGGGCGCCGTCAGGTAGGCGACCGCCGCCACCCACCCCGCCCGGGGCGACCCCAGCCGACTCGCCGTCGCGTAGATCAGGATCGCCGAGGCCGGCGCGAACGCCGCGATCATGAGTTGCCCGGCCAGGGCCCCCCGCCACCAGTCGTCGAAGACCTCCATCCCCAGAAGGTGGAGCATCTCGATCCCGAACGGCATCGACGTATAGACGTTGTGCGGCAGGAAGCGGATCCGCCCGGCCTGGTAATACTCCTTGGGCCCCTGGAGGTGGTACTCGATCGCGTCGAAGTCGATCGTCGGCAGCATCGCCGCCAGCGCCATGAGCGCCAGGAACGGCCCCACGACGGCCGCCATCCCCAGCGCCGGCCCGATCCGCGGCCGGGCCATCGGCCCCGCCTTGAACCCCTCGCGCAGCCGGACCGCCACCCCCGCCGCGATCACGGCGACCAGCCCCGCCCACGCCGAGATGGGGTGGAGCAGCCCCCACCGCCCGGCGATCAAGGTGACGCATCCCAGGGTGGTCGTGCCCAGCCCGTAGGCCAGGGCCAGGCGCTCCCAGCCGTCGAGCTTCGCCCGGAGCCGCAAACCGCGGAGGATCAGCCCGCCCGCCGCCACGGCCGCCGCGCCGATCAGCCCGGCCACCAGCAGGATCGGCACCCTCTGGGGCAGGTTCTCGACGTGGCCCAGTTCGTCGAGGGCCAGCCCGAGGTAGGACTCGCGCAGGCGGACCCCCGGCACGACCCCGGGGAACGCCCGCCACAGGATGTTGGCCCGGGTGGCGTTGCGCCCGCCCACGTTCGCCGCGTTGGGCAGCGGCTCGTGGAGGAACCAGCCGAGCCAGGCCAGTTCCAGCGCGGCGATGATGGCGATGGCAATCCAGGTCGCCCGGCGGTGGTCGCGCATCACAGCAGGGGGCCGATGAACCACGGGGCGAACTCCTCCTCGCCGATGCCGGCCGCCTCGCTCCGGGTCCGCCGGCCGTCGGCCACGTCCAGGATCAGGTCGAACAGCCGCCGGCCCACGGCCTCCACGGACTCGCCGTCCAGGATCGTCCCGGCGTCCATGTCCATGTCGTCGATCATCCGCTCATACATCGGGGTGTTGGTCGCCAGCTTGATGCACGGGGTCGGCTTCAGCCCCAGCACGCTGCCCCGGCCGGTGGTGAAGACCAGGACGTTGGCCCCGGACGCCACCAGCCCCGTCGTGCAGACCGGGTCGAACCCCGGCGTGTCCATGAAGAACAGCCCCGGCCGGCGGATCGACTCGGCGAAGCCCACCACGTCCACCAGGGGGCTTGACCCCGCCTTGGCCAGCGCCCCCAGCGACTTCTCATAGATGGTGGTCAGCCCGCCCGCCTTGTTGCCCGGCGACGGGTTGTTGTTCAGGTCGCCGCCGAAGACGTTGGCGTACCACTCCCACCACCTGATCCGCTCGACGAGCTTCTCCCCGACCTCCGGACTCACGGCGCGGCGGGTGAGCAGGTGCTCGGCGCCGTAGATCTCGGTGGTCTCCCCCAGCACGGCCGTCCCGCCCGAGGCGACCACGAGGTCGGCGGCGAACCCCAGGGCCGGGTTGGCGGTGACGCCCGAGTTGCCGTCCGAACCGCCGCACTCCAGGGCCACGCACAGCTTGGACGCCGGCTGCTCGGTGCGGACGCAGCGGTTGGCCTCCGGCAACAGGGCGCGGACGGCCTCCACGGCGGCCTCGACGGTGCGGGCGATCCCCCCCTGATCCTGGATCGTCAGCACCCGGGGTCGGCCGGGCGCCTTCTCCTTCTCCTGCCCGCGCATCCGGAGGTCGCTCGACTCCACGAACGCCCCGGCCTGGCTCACCTCGCACCCCAGCCCGACCACCACGCACGCGGCCACGTTGGGGTGGTTGGCGAACCCCGCCAGCACCCGCTCCAGGCCGAGGTGGTCGGAACCGCCGGTGGGGATGCCGCAGCCCCCCTTGTGGGTGATCGCGAACACGCCGTCGACGTTGGGGAACTCCTCGCGCCACGCCCCGTCGCGGAACCGATCCGAGATCGCCCGCGACGTGCTGGCCGAGCAGTTCACCGTGCTCACCACCGCGACGTAGTTCCGCGTCCCCACCCTCCCGTCGGGGCGGAGGTAGCCCATGAAGGTCCGGGGCGCGACCTCGGGGGGCGCGGCCACGGGCTCCGACCCGAAGGCGTGGTCGCGCCGGAAGGCGTCGGCCCCCAGGTTGTGGACGTGGACCCACTCCCCGGCCGCGATCGCCCGGGCGGCGAAGCCGATCACCTGGCCGTACTTCCGCACCGGCTCGCCCGGGGCCACGTCGCGGATGGCCACCTTGTGCCCCGCCGCGATCGGCTCGCGGACGACGACCGGCCCGGCCCCCCCGTCGAACGCGAACCCCGCCGGCATCGGCCGCGCGGCGACCGCGACGTCGTCCCCGTCGCGCAACACGATCGCCCGCTTCTGGTCGCCCGCCGTCGCCATGCCCAATCCCCCCGGCCAGCCTCTCGCCCCGGCCCCATCTTACGACGCCCCCCCTCCCCTGAGAAGGAGCCGGCCCCCTCGTGCAACCGACCTTCCCCGGATCGTTTTGGAACAAAATTTGCCGACCCGAGGAAAAACTATGCTGAAGCCCCTCCCTCGATCCTGAATATGTCCGGCGAGGCCTCCATCCGATCCCGCCCCCATCGCACCAGGACGACGCCGATGCCCGCCACCCCCGCGCAGATCGAGGCCAACCGCAAGAACGCCCTCAAGAGCACCGGGCCGGCCTCCGAGGAGGGGAAGGCCCGCTCGCGGGCCAACAGCCTGAAGCACGGCATGACCGGCGCCGGGGTCGTCCTGCCCAAGGAGGACGCCGCCGAGGTCGAACGCCTCGCCGACGCCTTCCGCGCCGAACTCAAGCCCGAGGGGGAGGTGGGCGAGGCCCTGGTCCGCCGGATGGCGGTGCACGTCGTCCGCATGGACCGCGCGGTCGTGCAGGAATCCGCCGCGCTGTCCACCCACGTCCGCGAGGCGAAGGAAGCCTTCATGGCCTCGTCGGACCGCTACGTCGACAACGCCCGGACGCTCCGCAACGAGGCGGCCAACCGGGCGTTGTTCGACGCCTCGAAGGAGGCGATCCTGGCCCGCAAGTATGAGGCCGCCTCGGAACGCGGCTTCCATCGGTGCCTCAAGGAGTTGCGGCGGATGCGGGCCGAGTCCCTGCGGGACGCCGAGGAGGCCCCCGCCGTCGCGCCGATGCCCGCCGAGGCGTCGGCCCCGCCGGCCGAATTGGCTTCGATTTTCCCCGCCCCCTCGCGGCCGATCGCCCCCTCCGCCCTGACGACGCCGGCCCCCGCCCTGCCCCGCCCGACGCCCCCGAAGGCCCGCCCGGCCGCCCTGCCCGACCATTGCGACATCCCGATCACGATCGGCCGGGCCCGCTGACCGACCATCCCGACCGGATCTCGGGGTCACCCCGCCGCCATCCCCGGCATCATCCGCCGGCCCGAGACCCCGCACGCACCCCGGGCCGGTCACCCATCCGTTGCCGGTCGGGTGAGCCTTTCGATTTCGCATTCTGGCCTCCGGGTGGCTGTGGTTGGCTTGCCAACCACGGCGCCGACGTGCCCGCCCGGCGATCGATGGCCGGCGTCGATGATCCCTGGCCCGGTGCCGCGATGGCCATCACCCCGCGATCGCGTCACCGGCGCCGTGGTTGGCAAGCCAACCACAGCCACCCAGGACCGCCGAACCAAAGGCCAAAATCAAGGGCACACCCTTGCCGGTCGATCCGTCGCCTCGGCCGTTGACGAGGTTGGGCGGCTCATATCAACTGGAGTTCTCCGACAGTCTTCGAAACCGCGACAGTGGACGTTTTCATCGGATGCTGATCCATTGCGCAAATCTTCCCATCGACGGATCACCATTTCCGACGCCATCATCCTCGTCGCGGCCACGGCGGCGGCGCTGGGCGCGACACGCCATTCCTGGGCCTTCTACTTCGAGTTCTTCAAGCCGGGAGGGGACGCCTATCGATTCCCCTTTCCCGATACCATGTTCGTCTTCAGGGATCTCCTGTTCTCGATCTCCTTCTTCCCCGCGGCCTGGTCGTTGGCCGTCCTATGGCTGGGGATCCGCCAGCCTCGGCCAAGATTCGGGGTCGTCACCCGCCAGCCGGGCATGACGGCGGCCCTCGCGACGGTGGTCGTCCTGGCCATCCAACTGGCCAACTTCGCCGCGTCGTTCGGTTTCCGTTACGCCTGGTTGGGACCCCTGGACTACGACACCGACACGGAAGGATGGATTGGCGATTGGTTTGTGTACGATTTCCGGAAGGAACCGCCGCTCATCCCATCGATGGTCGGCTGTGCGGTCGCGGCGACCTGGATCGTCCAGGCGGCGAGCGGGCGATGGAAGCCGAAGCCGAACGGGATCGACCGGCTGGGTCGTGCCCTCGGATGGTACTGGATGGCCACCATCCCGTTCTCCTGGTTTTCCTGGAACGTGTAAATCCGCAACGGGATCTGAAAGGCCACGCCATGCGACTCCCCCGGATCGCGACGAGGCCGACCACGGCCATCCTCCTGACCCTGCTGACGGGGGCCTGGCTCTGGGCGAATCTCCGGGATCCCGGATGGCAGGCCGATTTGAACGTGGACGCCCCCGAAGGGTTGGACCCGATCACGAAAGCGATGTTCTATCGCGGTTGGCCCCTCGCCCCTTTCATGATCTGCCCGACTCGCGGCATGACGTTCCATCCCACCGGCATGGAAGGATTGGCCCTGATCCTGGACGGAGCCTGCCTGCTCGTCGCGCTCTACGCCACGAAGGCGGCTTGCGATGGACTCCTGCGGCGTCGCCGCAGCACGCCATGACGTAGGGCCGGGCCACGCCCAACCACGGGAGAACCATCCCGCGCCCCATGAAAAGCGAACCGTTGAGCAACACCCCGACCACGTACATCTCCCGATCCCGTTGGAAGGCACCACCCCACCGGCCCATCCCCGACAGGATGGCCCCGAGAGAGGAGATCGTCATGGCCCTCGAGGATCATCCCGCCCACAACACGGAGGCCGAGCAGGCCTTCCTCGGCTGCCTGTTGCTGGACGACCGGTTGCTGGCGGAGATCTTCCCCGCCCTCGACGACGATGACTTTTACGTCGAGCAATATCGGCAAGTCTACCGGATGATCCGGACGCTCGCCGGCTCGGGCCGGCCGGTCGATCGGGCGGCGTTCGTCGCCGAATCGATGCGGACTGGGGCCGCCGACATCGAAGACCTGACGAAGCAATTCGATCGGATTTCGGGGAGCGTCCCGCATGCGGCCAACGGGCAATCCTATGCCGACATCATCCGGTCCAAGAGGATCGAGCGCGACATCATGTCCTGCCACGAACGAGCCCGCGGGCCCGCCCGCGAGGGCTGACAACCCGGCCCATCCGCGACGATCCAGGGTCGAGTCCCGAACCCGGCGGGCGGTGCCCATCGAACCAGCCCCTCGAAACAATCGGACATCGCATCCATGCCACGGCAAAAGGCGATTCTCCTGCTCTTCATCGGCCTGTTCGGGTGCTGCGCCGGATTCGTGTTCGTCGCCCGGATCGTGGTCGAATCGATCCAGGGCGAGCCGTATCAAATGATGCTGCGGAACGCCGACGGCCGGGCGGTCGTCCAGTTCAGCCAACCCGACCGGGGACTCGTCTCCCCGGAGTTCCCCATCGACATCCCCATCGAGACCCCTCGGGTCGCGGTCCTCCGCTCGGAGCGCCTGGACGTCCCGGGGTGCGAGGTCGAGTTCTTCGACCCGACGATCCTGCCGGGCAGGTTCCAGATTCGTATCGGGAAAGTCCTCTTCGACGTCATGCCGGCCCGGATCGTCGTCGATGATGTCGATCACGGCTGGAAGCCCCATTGAGCCCGACGCGGCCCGAAGCAAGGATGCGTTGTCGGCGTGGGGGCACCGACCACCTTCAAGTCCCGACACCGAAAGGCGATGCCCATTCGAACTGCGCCCCGGCCGACAGCCACGGGCATCCGGCCCGAATCACGACCATCGCGAGAGGACGACGACGCCATGACCGATCGCAAGGCCCGGGATCGAGTGCAGCTTTCGTTGATCGTCGTGCTGGCCTTGAATGTGGTCGGCCTCCTGTTCTCCCCCGCCCTGATCCCGGCCTACCAGGCGGGGAGCGTCGATGCGATCCTGGGTCCGGACGAGCTGCGGGACCGGAAACTCATCGAGGTGGTCTACCGGACCCATCGCCACAACGAGACGAGCCCGACGAGGATCATCCTCCCCTTCCAGTTCCTCGGTGCAGTGACGGCCCTCACGGCGGCGGCCGGGCTGGTCGCCCTGCTCCGCGTGCCGAAACCCCTCGCACCCGGCATGATGGGCATGAGGGACCGTCCATCATCCTGACGGGAGTCGGGCCATGTGGCAGGGGAGCCCCTCGGGGTGGGCCGATGCCACCCCGGCCCGGCCGGGTTATGATGCGACCTCGAACTGGACCGGGCCGTTCCTGGGGGACCGACGATGCGACGCACGATGATCCGATGGGTGCTCCTTGGCTCCGGCCTGATGGCGGCGATCGCGCCGGGCGCGCGGGCCGGGGGGCCGGTCGGGGTGACGGCGGCCGAGGGGGAGGACAAGGGGGCGAGGCAGCCGCAGGTGGCCGTGGATGCGAAGGGGACGATCTACGTCGCCTTCGGCCGCGATGACCTGGTCCGGTGCGCGGCGTCGAGGGACGGCGGCAAGACGTTCGCGACCACCACGGTCGGCTCGGCCGGGACGCTGGCGTTGGGGATGAGGCGCGGGCCCCGGGTCGCGGCGGCCGGCGACGGGGTGGTCGTGGTCACGGCCATCGTCGGGTCCCAGGGCAAGGGGAAGGACGGCGACCTCGTGGCCTGGCGGTCGGCCGACGGCGGCCGGAACTGGTCGGGGCCGACCCGGGTGAGCCGGGTCGACGGCGCCGCCCGCGAGGGGCTGCACGGGATGGCCGCCGCCCCCGACGGCCGGGTCTTCTGCACCTGGCTCGACCTCCGCTCCGGGGCGATGGAGATCTACGGGGCCCGGTCGGCCGACGGCGGCCGGACCTGGGAGCCCGACGCCCGAGTCTACCGCTCGCCCGACGGGGCGGTCTGCACCTGCTGCCACCCCTCGGCCGCGTTCGGCCCCGACGGGTCGCTGGCGGTGATGTGGCGGAACAACCTCGGCGGCGACCGCGACCTCTACTACGCCCGCTCGGCCGACGGCGGGCGGACCTTCGCCCCGGCCGAGAAGCTGGGCCATCGCGCCTGGAAGCACAACGCCTGCCCGATGGACGGCGGGTCGATCGCCTTCGACGCCTCGGGCCGGATCGCCTCGGCCTGGATGCGGGCCGGGTCGGTCTTCACCGCCTCGCCCGGCGAGCCCGAGCGCCCGCTCGGCCCCGGCGTCCAGGCCTGGACCGCCGCCGGCCCGTCCGGCCCGGTCTCGGTGTGGCTCGACCGCCGCCCCGGCATGCTCCTGGCCCTGCTCCCGTCGGCCCCGGACCCGGTCCCCCTGGCCGAGCGGGCCAACGACCCGGTGGTCGTCTCCGGCCCCGGCGGGGTCGGCCCGGTGGTCGCCGCCTGGGAGAGCCCGGGCGGCCCCTCCGGGATCGCCTGCCAGGTGCTCGAACCGGGCCCGGCGCCCGCCCGCTGATCCGGGAGGGAGGCCCCCCGATGCCCGCCGACCCTCTGGTGGTGATCCTCACCCTGGCCGCCCGCCCGAAGTACGCCCGACGGGCCATCGACGGGCTCCGGGCGTGCGACGGGGTCGGCGACGCGATCATCGTCCCGTGCGTCGACCCGGTCCCCGGCCAGATCGACGCGATCTGGGCGCTGGTGGAGGGGATCGACTTCGCCGAGTGCCGGCCCTGGTTCAACCCGGCCCGGCTGGGGGCCCACGCCAACATCCGAAGGGCGTGGCGCAGGGGGTTCGAGCTGGCCGACTACGTGGCGATCTGCGAGGAGGACATCGTCTACGCCCGCGACGGCCTGGACTTCCACCGCTGGGCCCGCGACCGCTACCGCGACGACGCTGCGGTCTTCTCCGCCACCGCCTACCACCAGCGCCCGGGCCCCTGCCCCCCCGACCGCCACCACGCGGTCGGCCGCCGGCCCTGGTTCCACCCCTGGGGGGCGGGGATGTGGCGCGACCGCTGGGAATCCTTGCCCCCGATCGCCGACGACTGCGCCGACCCGGGCTGGGACATCCATTGCCGGCTCGGCGGGATCGCCGCCCGGGGCCGGGTCGAGGTCCACCCGGAACTCTCCCGGTGCCAGAACATCGGCATGGAGACCAGCGTCCAGGACCCCCGCCACCGCCCCCCGTCCTGGTATGCCGAGCGCCACCACGTCAAGCACTGGGCGGGCAACCACCGGGTCGCCCCCGGCGCCTGGCGGGAGTCGGTCGCGCTCGACGAGATCCCCGGCGCCGTCACGCCGGCCGAATGCCGCAGGCTCGCCGATCTGGCCGCCGGCCGCGCCGTCCTGGAGATCGGCAGCCAGGCCGGCCGCTCCACGATCGCGATGGCGGCGACCGCGCGGGTCGTCCACGCGATCGACTGGCACCGCGGCGACCCCCACGCGGGCTTCAAGGACACCCTGGCCACCTTCCTGGCCAACCTCGACCGCCACGGCGTCCGCGACCAGGTCATCCCCCACGTCGGCCGGGCCCAGGAGGTCGGCCCGGTCCTCCGCGACGGGGCCTTCGACTTCGCCTTCGTGGACGGCTGGCACGACGAGGCCGAGACCCATCGCTACATCGACCTGGTCTCCCGCGTGGTCGCCCCCGGCGGCCTCGTCG
Organism: Tundrisphaera macrotermitis; assembly: GCF_051175315.1. Classification (NCBI taxonomy): domain Bacteria; kingdom Pseudomonadati; phylum Planctomycetota; class Planctomycetia; order Isosphaerales; family Isosphaeraceae; genus Tundrisphaera; species Tundrisphaera macrotermitis. Next base: position 4,670,391 of record NZ_CP195100.1, on the reverse strand, counting down.
CCTTCCACGACTACTTCGACCGCGACACCTTCCGGGTCAAGGCGGCCGTGGACGCCCGGTTCCCCGGCGGGCCCGACGAGGTCGTGGAGAGCCTCGCCATCGTCCGCCTGCCCGGCTGAACGGGGCGAGTCGCCCGCTCATTCGTGAAGGATGGATGAACCCTCCCGGGATCGAGGACGCGGCACTTTTCTTGGGGTGGTCGATTGGATATGATAGCCAGACCCGGGGGCGAGTCGTGCCGGGCGGGACCGTCGGTCCCGACGCATGGCCGATCGACGAGCGAGCCCCGGATCAGCCCGGCCCCGACGCGGCCGGGCGGCTTCATTTGGGGTCCCGGGCGCGACCGACGGGCGGGCGGGGACGAGGCGCGGGTGTTCAGGGTGGAGTTCGCCGGTCGGCCCGGGTGCCGGGGCGATCGGTCGGGGAGGTGACAGCGAAGCCGATGTACGTACCGAAACAGCTCTTCTTCACCAAAGGCGTGGGCGTCCACCGCGAGAAGCTCACCAGCTTCGAGATGGCCCTGCGCGACGCCGGCATCGCGTGCTACAACCTGGTCCGGGTGTCGAGCATCTACCCGCCCAACTGCGAGGACATCCCGATCGAGCAGGGCCTGCCGCAGCTGTCGCCCGGCCAGATCGTCCACGTCGTGATCAGCGAGTGCGCCACCGCCGAGCCCAACCGCCTGATCGCGGCCAGCGTCGGCGTGGCCAAGCCCCGCGACAAGAGCACCTTCGGCTACCTGTCCGAGCACCACGCCTACGGCCAGACCGCCAAGGTCGCCGCCGACTACGCCGAGGACCTCGCCGCCGAGATGCTCGCCACGGTGCTGGGGGTCGAGTTCAACCCCAACAGCTCGTGGGACGAGAAGCGCGAGATCTGGCGGATCGCCGACGTGATCTTCCAGACCAAGGAAGTCACCCAGACGGCCATCGGCAACAAGGATGGGCTCTGGACCACCGTGATCGCCGCCGCGGTCCTCCTCCCGTAAGCGAAGAGAAAGAGAAGAGAACCGCGATGCCGCACCGTCCCCACGGCGAGATGCCCGATCCCCCCGAGGCCGATGCCTCGGAAGGGAAGTACCTCCAGAAGGTCTCCCAGCACCGGATCGCCCCCCCCGCCGTCCGCGGGGACGTGTCGGCGGCCGACCTCATCGATGGCGCCTTCCTGAGCTACAACGCCGGGCGGCTCCGCGAGGTCTGCCAGGTCTTCACCCGCAAGATGCTCGAGCCCGACTGCACGGTCGGGCTGTCGATCTCCGGGGCGCTCACCCCCGCCGGCCTGGGGATGAGCACCCTGATCCCGCTCATCCGCGCCGGGTTCGTCGACTGGATCGTCTCCACCGGGGCGAACCTGTACCACGACACCCACTACGCGCTGGACCTGCCCCTGCACCAGAGCCGCCCCAACCTGGACGACTACGCGCTCCGCGAGAACGCGATCATCCGGATCTACGACATCGTCTTCGACTACAAGACGCTGCTGGACACCGACAGCTTCTACCGCGAACTGATCCGCGGCGAGGCCTTCGCCCGTCCGATGGGCACGGCCGAGTTCCACTACGAGGTCGGCCGCTACCTCCACGCCCGCGCCGAGGCCCTGGGTCGGCCGGCGAACAGCCTGCTAGCCGCCGCCTACGAGGCCGGCGTGCCGATCTACACGTCAAGCCCCGGCGACAGCTCGATCGGGATGAACCTGGCGGCTTTGACGTTCCTGGACTCCAAGCTCCAGATCGACCCCCTCCGCGACGTCAACGAGACGGCGTCGATCGTCTACCAGGCCAAGCAGAACGACGGCAAGTCCGGCGTGCTGATCCTGGGCGGCGGCAGCCCCAAGAACTTCATCTTGCAGACCGAGCCCCAGATCCAGGAAGTCCTGGGCCTGAGCGAGGCCGGGCACGACTATTTCCTCCAGATCACCGACGCCCGCCCCGACACCGGCGGACTCTCCGGCGCCACCGCCACCGAGGCGATGACCTGGGGCAAGGTCGACCCCGAGAAGCTGCCCGACTCGGTCACCTGCTACACCGACTCGACCATCGCCCTGCCGCTGCTCACCGCCTACGCCCTGGCCCGCCACCCGGCCCGGCCCCTCCGCCGCCTCTACGACCGACGCGAGGCCAACTACAACATCCTCCGCGACGCCTACCTCGCCCGCGAGGCCGAGACGTCGGCCGGTCCCGGCCCGCACCCTTGAGCCGGGGCGCGGTCGCCACCCGGGTCGTCCGCATCGACCCCGACCCTCCCGAGTCGGGGCCGTTGGCCGAGGCCGCCGCGACCCTCCGATCGGGCGGCCTGGTCGCCTTCGCCACCGAGACGGTCTACGGGCTCGGGGCGGACGCGACCAATCCCGAGGCGGTCGCCCGGATCTTCGCCGCCAAGGGGCGGCCGGCGACCAACCCGCTGATCGTCCACGTCGACCGCAAGGAAACGGCCTTCCCGCTGGTCGCCCGCTGGACGGCGGAGGCCGACCTCCTGGCCGATCGGTTCTGGCCCGGCCCGTTGTCGCTGGTCCTGCCCCGGTCGGGGTTGATCCCCGACAACGTGACCGCCGGGCAGGGGACGGTCGGCCTCCGGGTCCCCCGACACCTCGTCGCCCGGACGCTGATCGAGCGGGCCGGGTGCCCGATCGCCGCCCCCAGCGCCAACCGCTCGACGGGCGTTTCCCCGACGCGGGCCGAGCATGTGTGGGGCGACCTCGCCGGCAAGGTCGACCTGATCCTGGACAGCGGGCCGACGGCGGTCGGGATCGAGTCCACCGTGCTCGACCTCTCCGGCCCCTCCCCCCGCGTGCTCCGCCCCGGCTCGATCACCGCCGAGCAGATCGCCGAGGCGCTGGGAAGGCCGGTTTCCTCGGCCTCGCACGCCGCCGACGCCTCGTCGCCGATGTCCAGCCCCGGCCAGATGGACGTCCACTACGCCCCGCGCACGCCGGCGTTCCGGGTCGAGGGCGAGCGATTCGACCGGCTCCCGCCGGGCTCGGGATCGTACCAACGGATCTCGATCGGCCCGCCCGACCGCCGCTGGCCGGCCGACCCGACCCGCGAAAGTGAGCACGTCGGATTATCCGACCCGGGGCAGGCGGCCGAGATGCTCTATCGCCTGCTCCACGACGTCGACCGAACGAAGCCAACATTCCTCCTGATCGTCATGCCGCCCGACCTCCCCGAGTGGCGGGCGATCCGCGACCGGGTGCGGAGGGCCACCCGCCCCTGGGACGGCCGGGCCCCCCTGCCCTGACCGCCGCTCCGACGCGGGCTCGTCCGCTCAGGGATCCGGATCCATCGGGATGGCGCACAACATCAGGTCGTCGCGGAGGCAGGCGGAATCGACCGACGACGCAGCTTCGGTCAATTCCGCGGCGAACGGCCGCCAGAGGCCCTGCAAAAAACTCATCGGCGGCCAGAGGGCGAATTCCCGATGCTCGCATGCTTCGGTTTCGAGGAACCAGCCGGAAATCGCCCCGAGCGCCGAGTCATCGAACCGGCCGACACGCAGGCGGGTCGCCAAGATGAGCAGCGAGAGTGGGACGAGCAACGGTTCGGGCCAGATCGGCCCGCCCTGATCCAGTCGCCAGGTCAGGAACCGGGCCAGGGCTTCCCCGGCCTCATCGCCCAGAACCCGGGCGCTTTCCAGGCTCCGAACCAGCGTCACATCCGGATTGAGTTCGCCGGAATCGGGGTGGAGGAGTAACGCGCAGGCAAACAGGCGGGCCTGATGGCCCCTCCGGCCGGTCGGGCGAGGCTCGCAAGGAGGCGGGTTGGGCCGATCCGGGTCGCAATTGCGGGTCGACTCAAGAGCCTCGCAAGTATCAAGCGAGATCGGGGCCAGGCCGGCCCCAGCATCGCGGAGGAGCCGCAATTCCGCCATCACCTTCGAGCGATCGAGGCTACGGCGGGCGCCGAAGTCGACGATCTCCCATAGCATCATGTCATCAACGCTACGCCGCACGACTTCGAACAGAAGGTCCGGCGACGGGGGGAATCCGGCGAGCAAGGGAGCGGGACAATCCATGATCGATCCTCCCGCACCCCGGCCGACCCGAAGAGGCCGATGTCACTCGAACAGGCGACGCTGATCGAACAGATTGAGGTCGGTGTCCTCGGGTTCGGGCTCGACCATGCCGAGGTGGCGGTAGGCCTTGGCGGTCGCCTTGCGGCCGCGCGAGGTGCGGACGATGTAGTGGCGACGCAGGAGGTAGGGCTCGACCTCGTCTTCCAGGGTGTCGGCCGCCACGCTCATGGTGGCGGCCAGGGCCTCGGCGCCGGTGGGGCCGCCGCGGAAGACGCGGATCAGGGTCTCCAGGTAGCGGCGGTCCTGCTTGTCCATCCCCTCGACGTCGATGTCCTGCATGGCCAGGGCGTCTTCGGCGATCGGCAGGGTGATGTTGCCGTCGGCGCGGGCGGTGGCGAAGTCGCGGACCCAGCGGAGCCGGGCGTTGGCCAGGCGCGGGGTGCCTCGGCTGCGGCGGGCCAGCTCCCAGGCGGCGTCGGGGGTGATCGTGGTCTTCAGCTTGGTGGCGTTGATCGAGACGATCCGGGCCAGGTCATCGACGTCGTAGTATTCGAGGTGCTCGTGCATGTGGAAGCGGTCGCGCAACGGGCCGGACAGCATCCCGCTCCGCGTGGTCGCGCCGATGATCGTGAACTTCTTGAGCGGGAGGTTGATCGTCCGGGCCGACATCCCCTCGCCGAGCACGACGTCGACGCGGAAGTCCTCCATCACCGGATAGATGAACTCCTCGACCGTCTTGGGCAGGCGGTGGATCTCGTCGATGAACAGGATCGACCCTTCCGACGCATTGGTCAGGTAGGGCATCACGTCCATCTTCTTGTCCAGGGCCGGCCCGCTGGTCATGTTCAGCTCGACGCCCAGCTCGTTGTGGAGCACGGTCGCGAACGTGGTCTTGCCCAGCCCGGGGGGGCCATCGAACAGGATGTGCGGCAGCGGCTCGCCCCGCTTCTTGGACGCCGACAGCGCGATCGACAGCCGGTCGGCGACCGAGCGCTGGCCGACGACCTCGGACAACTTTTGCGGGCGCAGCTTCTCTTCTTCGGTCTCGGGGGGCGGCCCCCCGGCGTTGCGGACCGGCCGTTCGTCGTCGCCATCGCCCCCGCCGCCGGGCGCCCCCGTGATGATCGCCTCGCGCATGATGCCTGCCCTCGTCCTGGAAGCCCGGGTTCCCTCCCGATCCATCCTCAATTCATCTCATCGTCAGGTGGCCGGCCGTTGCTGCTGATAAATCGCGTCGATCATGTCGGCGACGCTCTTGTACTTCTTCTTGGTCATCAGGACCCGGTCGATCGCCTGCCGGGCCTGGCTCTCGGAGTGGCCGACCGACATCAGGGCGGCGAAGGTGTCGCGGATCACGTCGGGCTCGGCATTGTCCGGGACGCCGTTGGCCTGGGCCTTCGCGTCGCCGGCATCGGCCCCCAGGATCAGGGCGAACTTGCCGACCTTGCGGCGGAGCTTGGCCACGATCCGTTCGGCGGTCGCCTCGCCGATGCCGGGGTGGGTGGCCAGCATCTTCACGTCCTGGTCCTGGATCGTCCGGGCCAGCTCCCGGACCGGCCGGACCATCGCCCGCAGCGCCTTGCGGACGCCCACGCCGTCGACCGAGCAGAAGATCTCGAAGAACTCGCGTTCGATGTCCGAGGTGAACCCGACCAGCCGGGGCGTCATCCGGCCACCCATCTGGTTCCCCTCGATGTAGAACAGGGTGTGCAGCCCGATCATCTCGCCGAGCTTCCCCTGGAGCTGCCTCCGCGTCGACTCCGGGATCAGGACCGCGATCTCGACCGGGTCGACCGCCAGCGTCAGCTCCTCTTCCCCCACCGAGCGGAGGATCCCCCGGATCATCGTAATCAAGCGAATCCCCCCTCGCGTCCGACTCGTCGCTTTCTGGCCTTTTGTTCACCGATTATGAACGCGATCCGCAAAACCGACAAGGTCAATTCTTCTGGCAACACCGATCCGATTCCGGCACAGTGCGGGCCGGGGCATCATCCACGAAAATCAAACAACCGGGCGAGGGGGCGGCGCGATGGCGACGACGCGGCGGGCGTTCATGGAATCGATGGGCATGGCCGGCGTGGGGGCGGTGCTGGCGGGGTCGGCGGAGACGGCGCGGGGGTTCGCCCGCAACGGCACCCTGTCGGTCGCGTGCATCGGCACTGGGGGGCGATGCCGGACCTTGATGGCGAGCCTGGCGAAAGTGCCGAATGTCCGGATGGTGGCAGTCTGCGACGTCTGGGATAGTGCCCTGGAGCAGGGGAAGAAGCTCGCGGACCCGGCGGCGTTCGTCACCAAGTCTTACCGGGAGATCCTCGACCGCAAGGACGTCGACGCCGTCCTGATCGGCACGCCCGACCACTGGCACGTCCCGATCGCGGTGGCCGCCTGCGACGCGGGCAAGGATGTCTACGTCGAGAAGCCGCTCACCCACGACCCAGCCGAGGGGCCGATCATCATCGCCGCCCAAGACCGGACCGGCCGGGTGGTGCAGGTCGGCCAGCAGCAACGGAGCATGCCCCACATCCAGGCCGCCCGGGACTGGATCAAGGCCGGGCGGATCGGCCGGGTGTTCAAGGTCGCCGCGAGTTGGAACCGCAACACCGGCAGCCGGTTCCAGCGATCGCCTTTGGGGATCAACCCCGCGTCGGTCGCCTGGGACGACTTCCTCGGTTCGGCCCCCAAGCAGCCATTCGATGAATACAAGTTCCGCAACTGGCGGTGGTTCTGGGATTTCGGCGGGGGCATCCTCACCGACTTGATGGTCCACTGGATCGACGTGGCCCACTGGATCCTCGAACTCGACGCCCCTCTCAAGGCGGCGGCCTTCGGCGAGCACCTGGCCGCCCCCGAAGTTTGGGAGACGCCCGACGCCATCCAGTGCCTCCTGTCCTACGCCGGGGGTGTCGACGTCCATTTCGAAGGGACGTTCTCCAACGCCCGCCATGCGGCCCGGATCGAATTCATGGGGCCGGACGGCACGATCTACGTCGACCGGGGGGCGGCGATCCTGACGCCCGAGGGGAGCAAGACGGCCGCCGAGTCGATCATCCTGGGGACCAACCCCAAACGCGGGGCCGATTTCTACGACAAGCCGGACGGCGAACTCCTCCACCTGACCGACTGGGTCGAGGCGATCCGCGCCCGCCGCAAGCCGAGCTGCCCGGCCGAGGCGGGTGTCGTCGCGGCGATGTCGGCCCACCTGGGCAACCGCGCCTTCCGGTCCGGCCAGGTCGCCGTGCGGCCGGCTTGACGCGACGAACCGAAGGGGCCGGACGCGCCGCGTCCGGCCTGGACGCGCCGGGCGGACATCCCGGACGCGCAACCCTGCCCTCTGGCCGCGAAAGATCTTTACGCAACGCAGACGCTCACCCTCCGTTTTGAAACTGGCCGCCGGAAGGACGGAGCCACCGGCGGGCCTTGGCCGATCGCGCGGACCGCTGAGATCCTCGGGACGCGATCAGGCCGCGATGCCGGGCGCAATCGCGCAGCACGGCCGCCGAACGATCGCGCCCGGCGCAACGAGCCGCAATCTCGCGGGCGGCCCGACCGGGGCGTGACGTAGGGCGCAATCCGCCGTCAAGGCCGTCGCCACCCCCCGAGGGCCGACGAACAAATGATGCGACCAAATAACCGACGCCCAAGTTGAGCGTAAGAGAGCGTTAGCCTTCATTCGTTTCTGGACGTTGTATCATTGCGTGCCTCGCCCGCGAGCGGGAATCGCAGGCCCGGGGGCGCAATCGCCGCCGTCCGGGCCGGGTTCGCTGTACGCGCCGGGCGAGTGGTCGCCGAACGTCCCAGGCCGATGCGGAGCCCACGCCCCATGACCCAAGCCCTCCCCGCGACGACCGCCCCCCGCCGTCCCCAGCGGAACCCCCTGCCGTTCGCCGCCGTCCCGCACGCCCTGGCCGAGGACGCCCGGCTCAAGCCGATCGACCTGGCCGTGGCGCGGGCGATCCTCAAGCACGCCCGGGCCGACGACCACGCCTGGCCGTCGGTCGCCACCCTGGCCCGGCAGGTCGGCCGGACGCGGCGGACCGTCCAGTTCGCCCTCCGACGCCTCGAAGGGGCCGGCTGGATCGCCGCCGAGCCGGCCGGCAACCCGACCGGCCGCGTCCTGGTCCTGACCTGGCGTCGCGACGGGGGCGCAACCCTCGGCGCGGGGGAGGCGCCCTCGATGGCGCCCCCCCCGGCGCAAGCCCCGGCGCCCGAACGAGACGTGCCCGTAACAAGACTCAAGGACCGAGAGCCGGCCAGGGCCAGGACCGTTTCACGCCCACGCCCGGAACCCGCCCCGATCCCGGAGCCGTCCGCCCCCGCAGCCCCCCCGATCCCGGAGGCCCAGGTCCCCGAGCCGGTTGCTGTCCCGGTCCCGACCCCGGCTCCCGCTTCCACCCGCAGGCGTCCCCGGTGGGCGGCCTCTCCGGAACTGGCCATCGCGGCCGACCGGACGGCCGACCCGATCCTGGCCCGGGAAGTGGCCCGGCGGGCCAACCCCGCCCCGCAACAGATCGCGAAGCCGGCCCCGGCCTCCACGGCCGAACTGCTGACCCGGCTCCGCGAGGCGCCGCAGCACCCGGCGGCGGCGGCCGAACTGCTGGCCCGCGAGTTCGCCGACCGCAAGAGCTGGCCCGGCTTCCTGGCCCGGTGCCAGGAGGCTTGGGACGGCCGCCGCTCTCCCGAGGAACTGGCCGAGGCCTACCGCCTGGCCTCGGCCCCCGGCGCCCGGAACCCCGGGGCCGTCTTCATGTCCGCGCTCCGGAGGGCCCGTGCTTAACTCCGATCGACTCCCCTCAGGCCCCGATCGCCTTCAGGTAGCGCCCGGCCGACCGCGCGACCACGGCCTGCGCCCCGGTCGGGATGATGCCCTTGCCCCGGACGAAGAACGCCCCGTAGAGCCGGTCGTACCGCAACGGCTCCAGGCACGACATGACGTGGCGGATCGTCGGGCCGTCGAGCGGGATGTAGTTGGGATAGCTGTACATGAACGAGACCTGGGACGGGTCCATGCAGACCTGCGGCTGGTCCCCGGCCATCAGGACGCCCCGGCCCTCCGCGCCCGCCGGCCAGTGGAGCACCTGGTAGCCGGTGAAGTGGCCCCCGGTGCGGACCAGCTTCAGGCCACCCCGCAGGGGCTTCGTCTCGCCGCCCCAGAATTGGACCGCCGGGTCGGGACGCATCACCCAGGGGCGTTCGGCCTCGTGGATGTGGATCGGCGCCCCGCCGAAGGCGCGGCTCCACTCGACCATCGAGGTGTAGTAGTGCGGGTGCGAGATGGCGATCTCGGCGATCCCGCCCAGCTCCTTGATCCGGGCCACCGTCGGCGGGTCGAGCGGGGGGATGCAGTCCCACAGGACGTTGCCTTCGGCGGTCTGGATCAGGAACGCCCGCTGGCCGATCCCGGCCTTGGGCTCGGCGTTGATCGAGTGGAGGCCCGGCTCCTCGGGCTTGATGATGACCTTGTGCGTCCGGCGGTACGCCTCCATGGTCGTCCACTGCTGCCCCTCGGGCGGGACGTACTGCCGCTCGTCGTCGCAGATCGGGCAGCGTTCCGGGGGCCTGGCCGTCTCGGCGAACTGCGTCCCGCAGGTCACGCAGAGGTACGCCGTCTTGCCCCCGGACCCCTCGTCGGGGCCCGCCCCGATCGCCGCCAACGCCGCCGCCCCGATCGTCCCCTCGGCCATGAAGGCCCGCCTCGTTCTCGGATCTTGCATCGTCGTCCTCCCGTCCCATTAGGGCCCGTTCTCCGGCTCCATCTCAATGGGGATGCCCGGCCTCTGCAAGGGCCCGCCGGGAATGCCCCCCTCGCAGGGGAGACTTCGGAGGAGCCGGAAATGAGTAAATTCCATATATTCGGATGTCATATATTGTGCGCGGCGATGGGCATGACTTGGCTGACGGCTCGCGTGCAACCACCATGCATGCGATCGCAGTCGGGCGGATGGGGAGGCGATGCGCGTGTGGATGATAGCAATAGAACGCTGGCAGGTGACACATAGCATGAGCGAATTGGGTTGAATTCATTGAATTGGTACGGTGGCTGCATGGCACTGTTGCGTGACGAAGATGCGCCCGGCCACTCTCCCCGGTCCGGGCCGATTCACCTCCGGAAACGGCTCATTTTTCGGGCTCCAGTCGAGTCAGGGCCCTCATCCGCCCGATGGCTCATCCTCTCGCCTGCCCGGATGCTGAGCAGCCTTGCGAACGGTCTAGACAAGCTGCGTCGCGTGCCGTGCTCCTCGGAGCGCTTCGATCGGGATGGGGCGGATCGCCCCGGCCCGTCAGGCGACCTCGCGTCCTTCCACGCCCCGGAATCCGCCAACGATTGAGGCTCAACCCATGATGCGTCGCGTGTCACCGCGCCCCGTCCGCGGCTTCACCCTGATCGAACTTCTGGTGGTGATCGCCATCATCGCGGTCCTGATCGCGCTGCTGCTGCCGGCCGTGCAGGCGGCGCGAGAGGCCGCCCGCCGCGCCCAGTGCACCAACAATCTGAAACAACTCGGCCTGGCGATTCATAATTACGAGAGCATGAACAATGCTTTCCCGATGGGCAGCTTCAAGGCCTCTCGGGCCGACAACTGCGTCTTCCAATATCGCCACACATTCAATAGCTTTATCATGTCGTATTTAGAACAGGGATCTGTCTATTCATCGATCAACTTCACCCGGGGCTGGAATTCCTCGTTCCAGAACACGGCGTGGAGCACCCAGATCGCGGCCTACACCTGCCCTTCCGACACGCCCGCCAAGCAGTCCGACCCCGGCTACGTCCAGTACGTCCAGACCTCGTATGCGCCGGTGCGCGGCGGCACCGAGAATATCGTCTTCTCCTGGGGCTCCGGGGCCGCCGCGCCGAACTCGGATCGGTGCGGGGCGATCGACGGCGAGGGGGTCTTCGGCGAGAGCATCTCCTACAAGATCAGGGACATCAGCGACGGGACCAGCAACACGCTCGCCATCGGCGAGACCTCGCGGTTCCGCGACGAGGTCGCCGGCCCCTTCAACATCGGCAATGTCTTGAATTACTGGGGCGGCCCGGGGACCCCGGGTTATACCAACGACACCCGCATCAGCGGCGGGGCCTACACGGTCCCGAAGATCAACGCCAAGCCGAGCAAGACCGATGGGTCGGCGAGCGCCATCAATGCTTGCGGCGGGCCGTTCTCGTCCCCGCAATACGGGAATTCCATCGGCTGGGGCCGGCCGAATTCGGGCTGCCAGGACCTCGGGCAGTTCGGCTTCCGATCGAATCACCCCGGCGGGGCCAATTTCGTCTTCTGCGATGGGTCGGTCAAGTTCCTGAAGGAGACCATCAACTGGACGACCTACCAGGCCCTGGGCACCCGGGCCGGGGAAGAGGTGATCAGCTCCGACGCCTATTGAAGCCGCCGGGCGCCGCCCCGACCGGCCCGCACTCGACTCCGAGGTATCGCACCATGAACATTCGATTTTTCCTCGCGGCCCCCTGCGTGATCGCCCTCGTCTCGGGTTGCGGCGAGGCGGAAACCCCCACGACGCCGGCCCCGGCCCCGGCGGATGCGCCGAAGGCCCCCGGCGGCAGGGCGCCGGCCGCCCCGGCCCCCGCGGGGACCCAGCAGAAGCCCGTCGACTGATCCGATCCCGGCAAGATCCCCGGTGATGACTCCCGGCGAGGGGTCCGCTCGGCCAGGGCGGACCCCTCGCCGTTTCGAAGGCGCGGCCGACATCCGCCGCGGATCGGGCCCGTGGGCGCGATGGGGCCGGCCCGGTTGCCCGGGCTCATGCCGTCGGAGGCGGGCCGACATCGGGCGGGTTTGAAATGGCCGAGGCCATTCCATCATGCGGGGATGATCTGATGGGCGCGAGGCCCGGATCGCCGAGCGATGCGACGTGATTCGAACGACCATGCCATCGGGGCGGGACAGGCTCCTTCCGGGATGACGCGAAATCAGCGCATGGATAGCGGATGTGATGACGTTTGACGGTCGAAACAAAAGCTCAAGCGAATCTGTGAATCCATCGATTTGGCATGAATCCTGCTTAGAAATTCCGATCGATTCTCTCTCCGCCCGGCCGACTCTCCCTTCGCCGGGCCGATTCACCTCTGAAATGGCTCGATTCTCGGGCTTCGGGCGAAAATGTCGGCCGTCCGATGGATGGCCAATCCTCCCGTCCGCCCAAACATCGAGCAATCTTGCTGCTTGTATTCGCTGACGCGTGTCGCGGTCAGTCTCCTCGGAGCGCCTTGGGGATGGGGCAAAATCGCTTCATCCCCTCGGGCGACCTCGCGTCCTTCCACACCCCGGGATCCGCCAACGATTGAGGCCTCACCCATGATGCGTCGCGTGTCATCGCGCCCCGTCCCGCGGCTTCACCCTGATCGAACTGCTGGTGGTGATCGCCATCATCGCCGTGCTGATCGCCTTGCTATTGCCGGCCGTGCAGGCGGCGCGAGAGGCCGCCCGCCGCGCCCAGTGCGTCAACAACCTGAAGCAACTCGGCCTGGCCGCCGCCAATTACGAGAGTACGTCCAACTCGTACCCCATGGGCAATGTCGCCCGGAACATGAAGGATAATTGCGCGACCAATTTCGCGCACTCGGCGTTCAACTTCATGCTGCCGTACCTCGAACAGTCGGCCGCCGGCGCGTCCTACAACTTCTCGCGGCCGTACAACAGCGTGGTCCAGTTCACGGCCTCGGGCAGCAAGGTCGCCAGCATGCTCTGCCCGTCGGACTCGATCGCGGCGGTCGCGCCGTCGGGATACATCGTCACGACCCAGACGTCGTATTCGATGTCGCGCGGGCAGCATGAAAATATCTGGTACAACTGGTCCCCCTCGGGCACCCTGCCCGATCCCAAGGGGTTGTATGCCGACACCTGCAATTACGGCGGGGGCGACGGCATGTTCATGCCCAATTCGGTCGTCAAGGTCGCCGACGTGACCGACGGGACGAGCAATACGTTCCTGTTCGGCGAGACCTCGCGATTTCGGGATGAGCCGTCGACGTCGGTCTTCAATTTCGGCAACGTCACCGGCTGCTTCAACGGCCCGAACTGGGAGACCACGCGAGTTTGGCCGGGGGATATGCGGCCGACCTCCGGGGCCTTCGTGATCCCCAGGCCGAACGCCCCGCCCGACAAGACCGGGACCCTGATCAACGCGCTCGCCGGCCTGTCCCTCCCGCCCGACTGGGCCGAGGAACCCTATGCGACCCAGTTCCAGGAACTCGGCCAGTGGGGCTTCCGGAGCAACCACCCGGGCGGGGTCAACTTCTGCTTCGCCGACGGGTCGGTGAAGTTCATCAATAACACGGTCAACATCAAGACCTATCGCGCGCTCGGGACCCGCTCCGGCGGCGAGATCATCAGCGCGGACGCCTATTGATCGAGGGGCGATCCCCGTCGCCCCGCCCCTCCTCGCGGCCCCGACTTGCCCGCTCCATCCGACCCCGCCGAGATCGAGCCCGAGCCGATGGTGGCCTGATCTCGGCCTTCGTCCGGGAAACCCCAGAGATGCGCAAGTGTTGCTCGATCCTGATCGCCCCGCTCGTTTTCTCGATCATCATCGGGTGCGAGAGTCAGGCGCCTCCCCCGGGGCCCGTGGTCCTCGAGGACCCGCCGCCCCCTCCCCCGAAGGGTAAGGTCAATGGCAAGGCCGCCCCCTCGGTCAAGCTCGTCCCCTGACCGGGCCGCCCGCCGGGCCACGGATCCCGGCCCGGTGTCTCCCCGGGTCATAGGAATCGTCCGTTCTCGGGGCTTGCCCCGGGGCCGTACCTGCCCCGCCCGGCCGGGCGGGGGATCGCGGGCGGTCGATGCGGGGGAAACGAAAAATCGCGACGGGACGATGCCACGGAAGGCATCGGCGTCGCGATGATTCGGATCGGCGGTGTTGCGGTCGGCCTCAGGCGGTGGGCTTGCGCGGGGGCTTCTCGCGGGTGCCGCGCCAGTCGGAGAGGAGGGCCTTGAGTTCCTCGACGGTCACGCCGCCGTGGTCGTCGTTGGAATCCCAGCGGGCGACGATGGCCTTGTGGCGGTCGCGGAGGACGCCCTTGGGCAGGAACTTGCCGTGGAACTTCTTGTAGAACTTGTTGCGGGGGTCGGCCGGTGCCTGCGTGGCTTCGGCTTCGGTGGCGGGGGCTTCGGGAGGCATCGGATCGACCTTGGTGGCTGTTGGGAAGGCGACGTGCGTCGCGATTCGTCAAAAGGGCCGGAGGGCGCGGCCCGCTCGCCGGAATCGGGACAGTTTACCGGAGTGCGGGCCGCGTGTCGAGTCGACTGGTCAGGCGTCTCCGCCGGGGCGGACTTCCGACCGGAGGTTGCGGTATCGCCACGACTTGGGGGCGGGCAGTCCGACGATCGGCTCGGCCATCGGCTCGGGCAGCTCGCTCGGGCCGTGGGGGCCGTCGAGCTGGCCTTCCCAGCCGTGGGCGTTCAGGCTGCGGAGGATCTGGTCGGCCAGGCGGATCGACCGCAGGGCGTCGGCGCCGGTGACCCGGGGCCGGGAGCCGGAGCGGACCGCGTGGACGAAGTCTTCCAGCTCCAGGGCCAACGGCTCGCGGCCTTCGCCCTGGACCTGGTCGACGCGGAGGATCTTGCCGAAGATCCGTTCCTTCACGTCGGCCGGTTTGGTGAGGTCGAGCCCGTCGAGGTCGACCTCGCCGCGGCGGAGCCGGTCGGACGGCCGGACGATCGTGCCGAGCTTGGTGGCGAAGTCGAGCGTGACGTAGCCCTCGGCCGCCCAGAGCCGCATCTTCCGCACCGCCTGGAAGCTGGCGCGGCTGGCGGTGAGGTTGGCGATGCAGCCGTCCTCGAACTCGATCCGGGCGTTGGCCACGTCCTCGCCGCCGACGCCGAAGACGCCGACGCCCACCGCCGAGACCGACTTGACGGGCGAGTGGACCATCGACAGGACGAGGTCGATGTCGTGGATCATCAGGTCCAGCACCACGCCGATGTCGGTCGAGCGGAAGGTGTAGACCCCCATCCGCTCGGCGGCGATGTACTTGGGGCGGATCGCCAGGCCGTCCAGGGTCGACAGCGCCGGGTTGAACCGCTCGATGTGCCCGACCATCAGGGTGGTCGCGTTCCGGTCGGCCAGCGCGACCAGTTCCTCGGCCTCGGAGAGCGTGGCGGCCAGGGGCTTCTCGACCAGGGCCGGGATGCCCCGTTCGAGGAAGGCGCCGGCGACCTCGCGGTGGGCCTTGGTCGGGACGGCGACCGAGACCGCGTCGACCTGGCCGATCATGTCGCGCCAGTCGGCGATCACGGAGGTCTTGCAGGCCTCGGCGACGGCGGCGGCCTGCTCGGGCCGATAGTCCGAGACGCCGACCAGCTCGACGTCGGGCAGGGACGCGAGGATGCGAGCGTGGTGGCGGCCCAGGTGACCGACGCCGACGACTCCGACCTTCAGGCGGTTCATGACTTCCTCCAGCGCTCGCGGGCGCGTCCGTGCTTGCCTTCGTGCTGCTCCTGGACGAATTCGAGGAGCCGCTTGACTTCCGGGAGCATGTGGTCGTGGGATTCGAGGATCTCGGCCGCGTGCCGGGCGTTCATCTTGGCCCGGTACATGAGGCGGTGGGCCTCGTGCAGGGCGTCGATCGACTCGGCGGAGATCCCGTTCCGCTTGAGCCCGACCACGTTGATGCAGCGGACCTTGGAGGGGTTGCCGTCGACCAGCATGTAGCGGGGCACGTCGTGGATGATCCGCGACTGGCCGCCGACGAAGCTGTAGCCGCCGATGGTGGCGTAGTGGTGGACCGCGACGCCGCCGGAGATGCTGGCGAACGACTCGACGTGGACGTGGCCGCCGAGCATCGAGCCGTTGGCGATGGTGATCCGGTCGGCGAGCTTGCAGTCGTGGGCGATGTGGGCGCCGGCCATCAGGAAGCACTGGTTGCCCAGGCGGGTGATCCCGTCTTCCTTCTCGGTCGCCCGGTTGATCGTCACGTTCTCGCGGATGATGTTGCGGTCGCCGATGATGACCTTGGTCGGCGCCCCGTGATAGGAGACGTCCTGGGGGTCGCCCCCGATCACCGAGAACGGGCTGATGACGTTATCCTCGCCGATCTCGACGACGCCGAGCACGCAGACGTGGGCGATCAGGCGGGTGCCGCGGCCGATCTTGACGTCGGGGCCGACGACGCAGTACGGGCCGATCTCGGCCCCTTCGGCGATCTCCGCCCGGGGGTCGACTGCGGCACTGTCCGCGATCAAAGTGGCCATGAGACACCTCGCATCCATGAGGTTGGGGACCGGCGCCATCCATGGGCCGGGATCATCGGGCCTCGCGTCCGGCGGGCATCCTGGCCCGGCCCGACGTCCTTCTCGCGAAGGCCCCCGCACGAGGGGGAGGAGGTATCATGAGTCATTATCGGCCGGAATCAGGCCGCGCGTTCGTTTTCGATCACCACGAACCGGATCTTGGCCTCCGCGGCGATCCGATCGCCGACGCGGGCGACGGCCCGGACCTGGGCGGCCTTCCCCTTGAGGCGGAGGCCGTCGACGTCCAGGCGGAGCTGGTCGCCGGGGATGACCTGGCGGCGGAGCTTGACCTTGTCGATCGACGCCAGCAGGGCCGCCTTGCCTCGGGCGTGGCCGTGGCCGATCAGGATGCCCGCCGCCTGGGCCAGGGCCTCGATGATCAGGACGCCCGGCATGATCGGCCGCCCCGGCCAGTGCCCCTGGAAGAACGGCTCGTTGATCGACACGTTCTTCAGCGCCGAGACCCGGTGGCCCGGCTCGAACTCGACCACGCGGTCGATCAGCAGGAACGGGTAGCGGTGCGGCAGGACCTTGAGGATCTCGTTGATGTCCATGGTCGCCGGGCTCGGCGTCGGGGCCGCCTCGGCGGCCTGCGAGCAAATCGACTGGAGCAGCTTGCGGGCCAGCTCGGCGTTGAGCGAGTGGCCCGAGCGGTGGGCAACGACGTGCCCGGCCAGGTCCATCCCGATCAGGGCCAGGTCGCCCAGCAGGTCGAGGATCTTGTGCCGGACGCACTCGTCGCGATACCGCAGCTCGTTGCCGATCACGCCGTCGCGGCCGAAGATCAGCAGGTCCTTCTCGGTGGTCCGCGACCCGATGCCGGAGGCCCGCAGGGCGTCGGCCTCGGCCTGGAGCAGGAAGGTCCGGCTCGGGGCCAATTCCGCGCGGAAGCTGTCCGGGTCGACGTCCACGAACAGGCTCTGGCGGCCGATCGGGGTGTCCGGGCCGTAGTCCAGGTTGTAGCCCAGGACCAGGCGGGACGGGTCGCCGGGGTGGGCGGTGAGGATCGAGTCCCCCTCGCGGACTGTGATCGGCGCGTCGATCACCAGGACGTCTCGGGAGGCCGATTGCTCGACGATCCCGGCATCGGCCAGCGCGTCGGAGAAGGCGCGGCTGGATCCGTCGCAGCCGGGCGTCTCGGGCCCGTCGATCTCGACCACGGCGTTGTCGATGCGGAGCCCGGCCAGGGCCGCCATCACGTGCTCGACCATCTCGACGATCGCCGGACCGCGTTCGATGGTGGTCCGCCGCTGGCGGGGGATCACGTGCCGGACGTGGGCCGGGACGGAGGGGCGATCGGGCAGGTCGGCCCGGACGAAGGTGATCCCCTCGTTGGCGCCGGCCGGCCGGAATCGGAGCCGGACGTCGAGGCCGCCCAGGAAGCTGACGCCCCGGACCTCGGCCTCTCGGGCGATCGTGCGTTGCGGACGTCTGGCGATGGGCATGCCCGGCCGGCTCCAACCTCGGTGGTGATCAGTGGTCGCGATGCGTCGATCGGCCGGGGGACCTCGGATCCCCCGGCGTCACATGCGGTCGGTTCAATTCCGGGCGGGGGCCGGGCGGGCGGCCGCGGCGGCGGGGGCCGGGGCGGCACCGGCGGCGGGGGCCGGGCGGGCGGCGGCGCCCGGTGCGGCGGCACCGGCGGCGGCGGGCTCGGGCTTGGGGGCGACCCCGCCGGCCTTGCGATAGGCCTCGTTGAGCGTGTTGGTGACCTGGGCGGTGATGTCCACGCGGGCGTCGGCGTAGAGGACCGTCCGCGACATGACCGCCATCACCGAGTTGGGCTCGCTGCCCTTGGCCTCCTGGTCGGTGAACTTGATCACGAAGGTCATCCCGCGCTGCTGGGCGATGTAGCGGGCGAACTTCTGGATCTCGTTGTAGATCCCGGCCATCGTCTCGGATTCTTTCTGGGTGAACTCGCGCTCGGCGTTCTTGCGCCCGGCCTCGAACTGGCCTTCCAGCATCGTGATCTTATCTTCGCACTTCTTAGCATCCGGGCTGCCCGGCGTCAGCTTCTGGTACATCTCCTGGGTGGACTTGGCCTCCGCCATGATCTTCATCAGCTCGTTCTGGCGGGCCATCGCCTCGGCCTGCAGCGTCTGGGTGGCGACTTTGAACTTGTCGTAGTTCTTCAGGACGCTATCCATGTCGATCGTCCCGATCGAGACGGACGCCGGGCCGGCCGGGGCGGTCGTGGCCGCCTGGCGGAGCTTGGGATCTTGCTGCGGCTGCTGGGCGACCGAGCGGCCCACCAGGCCCGCCGCGCCAACCAGGCCCAGGCCCACCACCAACGCCACGCGAGTCGATCGGGTCATCGGATACCAACCTCCGTGTTGAGGCCCCCCATCATCGGGCGGCCCGGGACCGGCACACCGGCACCGCGCGGGGAGGCGTCGGGCCGCTCGCCCCGCCGATCCGTCGGCGGGCGCGAAAAGCCAACCCGTGGCCCCTCGGAGGTCCGAGGCGAGGCCGGAGGGTCGGCGATAGGCCGGCATTCTGCAACGAGACGGCGTGGGGGTCAAGGCGAACCGCCCGATCATCTCGCCCGGCCCGCCCGGGGGCGGGCCGGCGTCGGGGAGGATCCGCCGCCCGGGCCCCGCCGCGACCTCGGGGCGACGCTCAGTTGCCGCCGTAGGTCAGCGTGAAGTCGTTGAAGCGGATCTTCTTGGGCATCTCGCCGGTGGCCGAGAACAGGCTCACCAGCAGCTCGCCGAAGTGATCGGCGCGGACGCTGTAGAAGTTGTGCTTCCCCTCGCGGCG
This sequence comes from Tundrisphaera macrotermitis, assembly GCF_051175315.1. NCBI lineage: Bacteria > Pseudomonadati > Planctomycetota > Planctomycetia > Isosphaerales > Isosphaeraceae > Tundrisphaera > Tundrisphaera macrotermitis. The sequence continues at coordinate 4,651,379 of NZ_CP195100.1, read as the reverse complement.
CGACTCGATCAGGCCCGACACCCGGAGCAGCGCCAGGTGATGGCTGACGGCCGGCTGGCTCTGGCCGAGCCGGGTGCACAGGTCGGTCACGTGCAGTTCGCTGTTCTGCGCCAGATAAAGCAGGATCCGCAGGCGGGTCTCGTCGCTCAGGAGCTTGAAGACCTGCGCCAGGTCGCGCACGGCCTGCTCGGAGACCTGCGGCATCACCTCCAGGGTCGTCTCGGCCGAATCTTCGGACTTCTTTGATGCCTTCTTGGCCATGAATCTGCTCCCGCCTAGTAAGGGTTTTCCCCGGATGTCGCGTGCGCCACCGGGGTGGTAGATGCGATGCGAAGTGATATCCAATGATATGCAGCACGCATCCGAATATCAAAAAAGGGAATGGGTCGCGGGCGGGGGGGGCGACTCTTTCCCGACCTGGGGGGCGATGGGGGGCCGGTCGATGGGGCGATTATCACAACACCCATCTCACTTGCACGCAAGCGAATTGGTCGTCTCGGTCGAATCGCATTTCGCATGCCAATCCAGCAGACTTGATTGTGCCATCGAGGTCATCCGGGCCCTCACGCGACGCCTTCGAGCAGCCCGTAGCGGGCCAGGCTCCGCCTCAACGCGGCGATGCCGGACTCGTCGGGTGGGCACAGGGGCAGCCGCAGCTCGCCATTGCCCCGGCCCAGCAGGGCCATGGCCGTCTTCAGGGCGATGGGGTTGGTGGCGACGGAGAGGAGGTCCCGGCAGAGGGGGAAGAGCCGCTGGTGACGCTCCCGGGCGGAGGCGATGTCGCCCGACTGGAACGCGGAGACCAGCCCCATCACATCCTTGGGGATGAGGTTGGCGACCACGGAGATCACCCCCTCTCCCCCCACCGCCATCATGGGCAAAGTCAGGCTGTCGTCGCCCGAGAGGATCGTCAGGTCGGTCCGGGCCGCGAGGTCGCTGACCTGGTCCAGCGACCCGCTCGCCTCCTTGATCGCGACGATCGGGGCCATCTCCGCCAGGCGGGCGACCGTGTCGACCTCGACGTTCCGCCCGGTCCGCGAGGGGATATTGTAGAGGACCTGGGGCAGGTCGCAGGCGTCGGCGATCTTGGCGAAGTGGGCGTACAGCCCCTCCTGGGTCGGCCGGTTATAATAAGGGGCCACTAGCAGGGCGCCATCGGCCCCGGCCTTCGCCGCGAACTTCGTGAGGCGGATCGCCTCGGCGGTCGAATTCGAGCCGGTGCCCGGCAAGACCTTGGCCCGCCCCGCGGACTGCTCCACCACCGTGGCGATCACCCGCTCGTGCTCGTCGTGCGACAGGGTGGGGGATTCGCCCGTGGTGCCGACCGGGCTGAGGACCGGCGTCCCCTGCGCGATCTGCCAGTCCACCAGGGACCGGAGCGTGTCGTAATCGACCTCGCCGTCCCGGAACGGCGTGATCAGCGCGACGGTGCAGCCCGCGAACATTCGACCCTTCGATGCCATTCCTCAACCTCGTGGTTCGTTGCCCTGATATAGATTATCGATTGTTCGGTCGGGGGACGAGTCCCCGAGGCTCGGAAACGACACGTTTCTGGGAGGATGTGGTCGCCGGACCACTCACGTCGTCCCGAAAGCGGCCTTCATGGAGCGGACCGCCTCCCGCAGCCCGACGAACACGGATCGGGACACGATGGAGTGGCCGATGTTCAGCTCGGCCATCCCGGCGATCCGGGCGACGTCGGCGACGTTCGCATAATTCAACCCGTGCCCGGCGTGGAGGGCCAGCCCCAGGTCCCGGACGCAGGCGGAGGCGTCAACCAGGGCTGACAGCTCGCGGGCCACGTCGGCCGCCTGGCGGGCGTCGGCGTAGCGTCCGGTGTGCAGTTCGACGGCCATCACGCCGAGCTCGGCGGAGGCGCGGACCTGGGCGAGGTCCGGGTCGATGAACAGGCTGACGCCGATCCCGGCGTCGTGGCAGGCCGCGATCGCCCGGGCGACCCGGTCGCGCTGGCCGATCACGTCGAGCCCCCCCTCGGTGGTCAGCTCCGCCCGGCGCTCGGGCACCAGCGTCACCTGGTCGGGCCGGGTCCGGACGGCGATCTCCACGATCGCGGGCTCGGCGGCCATCTCCAGGTTGAGCCGGGTCTGGGTGGTCTCGCGCAGCAGCCGGAGGTCGCGATCCTGGATATGCCGCCGGTCCTCGCGGAGATGGACGGTGATCCCATCGGCCCCGCCCAGCTCCGCCTCGACCGCCGCCCAGACCGGATCGGGCTCGACCCCGCCCCGGGCCTGGCGGAGCGTGGCGACGTGGTCGATGTTCACACCCAGACGAGGCATTCTCCAACCTTCCTGACTGGATCGGATTCGGCTCGGGCCGGGGGCCTTGACGCGGCTCGGGCCCATCCCGGGGTCACTCGGATCGATTCCGGGGAATTATAACCCATACCGTCACTTAAGATAGTGACGGGCCCATGAAACGCAAGGCGGGGCCGCCCCCGAAAAGGCCTTTCCTTGTAGGGATTTTCCCCAGGTCGATCTCAGGTGGAGCCGGCCCGCGACTGGGGACATCCTGCGTCCGCGCCGGGCGATCAGCCCCCCTTGACCAGCTTGAGCGGGGCCTTGGCCAGGATGAACGTCTTCTCGCCGCCCACGGTGAAGGCGATCCGCCCCTTGCGGTTCGGGCCCGCGCCGTCGACCGACACGATCCGGCCGATCCCGTATTGCGGATGCATGACCGACGAGCCCGGCCGGAACCCGGCCAGGGCGTCGTCGCTGGGGAGTGCCGGCGGCAACCGGGGCCCGGCCAGGTCGGCGGCGGTCATCAGCCGGAACTCGGAGCGCGGGGCCGAGGTCGCCCGGGGCGGGTCGAACCGCCGCCAGGTCGAGGACGATGGCGCGGCCATGTCGCCGCCGGTCCGGTCGCGGACGGTCATCGCGTCGTCGGGAAGCTCGGACAGGAAGCACGACGGGATGGTGGCCTGCCTCTGCCCCCGGAATTCCCTGATCCGGCAATGGCTGAGGTACAGCTCGCGCTCGGCGCGGGTGATGCCCACGAACAGGAGGCGGCGTTCCTCCTCCAGCTCCCCGTCGTCGTTGCTGGCCCGCGAATGCGGCAGGAGCCCCTGCTCCAGGCCGACGATGAAGGCGACCGGGAATTCCAGCCCCTTGGCCGCGTGCAGGGTCATCAGGGTCACGGAGCCGCCGTCGTCCTTCCAGCGGTCGACGGCCGACGACAGGCTGACGTTCTCCAGGAAGTCGACCACCGACCCGCCGGGGTTCTCGCGGTCGAACTCGCGGGCCGCCGAGATCAATTCGTCGAGGTTGGCCAGCCGGTCCTCGCCGGCGGTCCCCTCGGCCGCCAGGGCCGCGCGATAGCCGGTCAGGGTCAGGAGCTTGCGGATGACCTCCTCGGCGGCGTGGTCGCGCAGGGCCACCAGCTCGTCCATGAGCATCCCGAAGTCGCGCAAAGACCGGGCCGCCTTGTCCTTCAGGCCGGGCACGGCGGTCGCCTGCCGGGCCATCGCCAGCCAGGGGATGCCCAGGGTCTCGGCCCGGCCGGTGAGCTTCTCCAGGGTCGTCTTGCCGATCCCCCGGGGCGGGACGTTGACCACCCGGCTGAACGAGACATTGTCCTTGGGGTTGGCCATCAAGTTCAAATAGGCCAGGACATCCTTGATCTCCTGGCGCTCGTAGAACGACAGCCCGCCGACGACCTGGTAGGGGATCCGCGCCAGGCGGAACGCCTGCTCCAGCCCTCGGGTCAGGGCGGTCACGCGGCAGAACACGGCCACGTCGCGATAGGAGTATTCCCCCCCCTCGCGGACCAGCTCGACGATCTTGGAGGCGACGCCGTGGGCCTCCTCGGTCTCGGTCCCGTAGATGACCAGCTCGACCGGCTGGCCCTCGCCGTTCTCGGTGGTCAGGGCCTTGGGCTTGCGCTTGCGGTTGTGGCGGATCAGGGTGTCGGCCACGCGGAGGACGTTCTTGGTGCTCCGGTAGTTCCGCTCCAGCTTCACGACCTTGCAGCCGGGGTAGTCGTGTTCGAATTCGAGGATGTTGTTCAGGTTCGCCCCGCGCCAGCCGTAGATCGACTGGTCCGGGTCGCCGGTCACGCACAGGTTGGGCCGGTCGACCGACAGGCCCCGGACGATCGCGTACTGGGCGAGGTTGGTGTCCTGGTACTCGTCGACCAGCACGTAGCGGAATCGGGCGTCGAGGTCGGCGCGGACGTTGGGGTTGTTCTTGAGGATCGTGACGATGTGGACCAGCAGGTCGTCGAAGTCGACGGCCGAGGCCAGCCGGAGCTTCTCCTGGTACTTGGCATAGACCTTGGCGGCGACCGCCTGGACGTGGTCCCCGGCGCGGCTGGCCAGCATCTTGGGGTCGACCAGATCATTCTTGGCCCGGCTGATCGCGGCGTCGATCCGCTCGGGCGTGACCGCCGCGTCCTCCAGGTCCAGCCTTTCCATCGCGTCCTTGACGGCGCGGAGGCGGTCCCCCTGGTCGTAGATGGTGAACCCCCGGTCGATCCCGACCAAAGGCGCGTATTGCCGGAGCAGCCGGGCGCAGAGGCTGTGGAAGGTGCCGACGGTGACCGTGGACTTGGGGGCCAGGGCCTCGATGCGGGCCTTCATCTCGCCGGCGGCCTTGTTGGTGAACGTCAGCGCCAGGATGTTGCCGCCGGCGATCCCTTTCTGGAGCATGTGGGCCACCCGCCGCGTGATGACGCGGGTCTTGCCCGATCCGGCTCCGGCGAGCACCAGCAAAGGCCCGTCGATGTGGCTGACGGCCTCGCGCTGGGCGGGGGTGAGGTCGGCGAACAGGTCCATGAGGCGCTCCATCCCTGAAATCTTCCCGGCGTCCCGGTCGGCCTCCGAGTATAGCCCATGCCCGGTTTCCCGGCGAATGCCGGTTCGCCGCGGTTGGCGGGGGGGACGATCCCCCATTACACTGGGATGCTTCGCCCGCGCGGCCCCCGGAGGCCGGCCCGGGGCCCTTCTTGCTTGGACGGATCGCGCATGGACATCCTCGGGATCGGGAACGAAATCATCGAGTGCCCCCGGATCGGCCGGATGGTCGAGAACCACGGCGAGCTGTTCCTCCGGCGGGTGTACACCGACCGCGAGATCCGCTTCTGCCAGGCCCGCAAGCACGCCATCGAGCACTTCGCCGGCCGGTGGGCGGCCAAGGAGGCGGTGCTCAAGGCGCTGGGCACCGGCTGGACCCGGGGGGTGGGCTGGACCGAGATCGAGATCCGCTCGGGCGACGATGGCCAGCCCCGCGTCCACGTCTGCGGCGCCGCCAAGGAGGCCGCCATCCGCCGCAAGGTCGGCGACATCCTCGTGACCATCGCCCACTGCCGCACCTACGCCACGGCCTACGCCCTGGCCGTGGGCCTGCCCTCCCCCGCCCGCCAGGCCGAGCCGGGCTGACGTCGACCGTCAATCGTCCTCGTCGGCATCGTTCGCGGACTCTTCGAGTCGCGAGAGCACTCGATGTAGTTGGACCCGGAGTAATCCGACATCCTCGGCGGGGAGATTCTCCCGCTCCCGGAGCCGGCCCAATGCCTCGGCGGCCTCGCCAAGTTGCTCGCGGGTGACGGAGAACGATTGTCCTTCGAGGATCGACAGGGCGTGGCATTGAACCTCGTAATTGCCATTCAAAGCCAGGTCGAACAACTGGACGAATCGGCCCTCGCAATGGAAGGATTTCAGCGTGTAGACGAGCGAACCGCGATGGTTGCGGTTCTCGGGACGGGCGATCTGGAGGAAGAGGGAAGCGACGATCGTTTCCGCGAGATCTCGGACGAGGAAGCAGGCGTCGCCGCGACGTCTCGGATCGGGCGAATCCAGCGCGGTCAGGAGGCCGTCGATCGTATCCGATTCATCGCCCAAGGCACGGGTCATGGTCTCCGAGGGCTCGAACCACTCCTGGCCATGCTCGGCGATGATCCGCCGATTGCCATCCTCTTCGATCCCATCGACCCCGAGCCGGGCGCGATCCGCGAGGAATTCCTCGTAAAGCCCGGGCAGCGCCTCGATCGCCGCCATGTCGCTGCGGTAGGCGTGCAGGAGGATGCGCGACCAATGCCACCCGGGATGAGAGATGAGGAAACGTCGCTCGATCCATCTCATCCATCCATCGAGAGGCCCGACGGCGTGCCCGGCGTCCTTGAGGCTGTGGCCATACCCGTCCAGATAATGACTCACGGCGCGGATCGAAGCCCGGCCGACGTACATGCCCGGCTGCTTCGCGATCGATCGGAGCATGTCGGCGAAATCGGCCATGAACTCGGCCTCGCGATGTCCAGACGCCGCGGTCGATGGAGTCTCGGGTGGATGATATCCAGACTCAGGGGCCGGACGCCATCTCCTGGATGGTCGCCTCCAGCCGGGGGAAGTCGACCGGCTTGGTCAGGTGGGCCAGGAAGCCTGCCTCCTGGCTCTTGCGGAGGTCCTCGTCCTGGCCGAGCCCGCTCATGGCGATGCCCCGGATGGCGCGGCCGTCGCGGAGTTGCCGCATCAGGTCCCAGCCGGTGCCGTCGGGCAGTCCGAGGTCGCTGACCACCAGGTCGAAGTGCCCGGACAGGCCCGCTTCCAGGGCCGAGGCCACGGAATCGGCCGTCGTCACCGCGTGTTCCTTCTGGCGGAGCAGCCGGCTCAGGACCCGCAGCGACGCGGGGTCGTCCTCCACCAGCAGGATCCGCAGCGGCCGCCGGGGCCGGGGGGCCGGCTCGGCGGGCGGGCATCCGGCATCGGGGCCCGGGTCGATGGTCGCCATCTCGAGCGTGAAGGCCGAGCCCCTCCCGCGACCGTCGCTGGACGCCGAGAGCTGGGCGCCGTGGGCCTCCGCGATCGCGCGGCTGATCGCCAGGCCGAGGCCGAGGCCGCCGGTCTTCCGCTCGCCCTTGTTCTCCTGCTCGAACGGGTCGAAAATCTTCCCCAGCGCCCTGGGGTCGATTCCGATGCCGGTGTCGGCCACCTCCAGCGCGAGCCGCCCCGGGGGCCGCTCGCGGGTGCGGATCGTCACGAGGCCCCCGGCGGGCGTGAACTTGATCGCGTTCCGGATCAGGTTCCAGATCACCTGCTGCAACCGCCCCCGGTCGGCCTCGACGTGCGGCCGGGGCGCCCCCAGGTCGAGTTCCAGCCGCAGGCCCCCGCCGCCCAGCTCGGCCCGGCAGAGGTCCAGGGTCTGCCGGATCAGGGCGTGGACGTCGACGCATCCCGGGCTCAGGAGCAGCTTGCCGTGGATCGCGCGGGAGACGTCGAGCAGGTCGTCGATGAGTCGGGTCTCCATCTCGACGCCGATGCGGATGAGATCCAGGGCCGCGCGGATCTCTCCCTCCGGCCAGGGCCCGGGCTCGTCCAGCAGGGCGGTGACGCTCGCCAGGACCGGGGTCAGCGGCGTGCGCAATTCGTGGGACAGGGAGGCCAGGAAGCGATCCCGATCCCGACTGGCCGCCTCGGCCCGGCCGCGGGCCCGGTGGAGCGACCCGACGAGCAGGCTGATCGCCGAGCCGGTGGCGAAGAACACGAGGTGCCGCACGACCTGCTCGGCCGCCAGCTCCCCGGGGAAGGCGATCAGGGCGATCAGCCCGGTGGTCAGCAGGCCGGGACCCGCCCCGCCCCGCCACGAGACCAGGACGATGGCCAGGACGATGATCAGGACCGGGGTGTTGGGCGTCTGGCCGAAGATCCGGGTCGCCAGCAGCACGACGACCGCGGGCACGGCCATCACGGCCGCCGCGTAGTTCAGGACTACCTGGCGTCTCGATCCGGCCATGGGAGCACGACCCCCCGATCAGGAATTTGCACGATCGGCGGGCACCCGCCCGATCGGCCCGATGCCTCGGGCGACCCGCGCGTGGGGCGGCCCGGCGGCGGCCCCGCCGGGGACGACCCTGGCGACCGATCTTCTTCGATGGGTGGTCGCCTCGTCACGTTAATTATGCGGTGGTGTATTATATCACGCGGCGTGGACCCTCGACGCCCCGGCGGGGGCGGCATCGGGCCGGGGCGGGCCGGGCCCCGCCGGCCGCTCACTTTCGCGGATCGTCGCTCAGGGCAGGAAGTCGGCGCGGAATGCTTTGATCCATTCGAGGACCGGCTTGGGGGTCTGATCGGGGCGGATCAGGCCGGCGTGGGGATAGAGGTGGGGGGCGCCGTCGTAGGCCTGCCGCCAGGTGACCGAGCGGACGAACGGCTTGGCGACCGCCAGGGAGATCCAGCGGGCGGCGACCGAGGCCTGCATCGCCTCGTCGGGCGGCGAGGGCCACTGGTCCTTCTCGACGGCCACGTTGGCCTCGGCCTTGGGGTCCGGCGCGGAGGACGACGGGAAGGCGAACGAGAGGTGGAGCGGGTAGTTCAGCAAAGCGTACAGGTCGAGCATCCGCGAGAAGTCGAGCAGCTCGCGATAGTGGCTGCCGGGGGCGGAGTATCCCGGTGCGACCTCCAGGACGAGCCCGGCCATGCCCAGCTCGGCGCGGGCGAGGTAGTCGGCCAGGTGGAGCGGGCCGAGCTGGAACGAGCTGGAGCCCATCCACTCCGACCACGGCCGGTCGAAGCCGACCAGGAACTGCGCCGCGGGGTCGGCCTGGCGGGCGACCTGGAGCAGCCGGGCGGTGAGGCGGATCTGGTCCTCCTCGGTCATGCCCAGGATGTCGGTGGTGCCGGGGCGGTTGACCAGGTGCCAGGTGGTAATCTTCCCCTTGAAGCGGGCCACCGTCTGGCGGACGACGTCGATGGCCATGCCCAGGATGGCGTCGAAGTCCCCCTGCCAGAGCCAGATCCAGTCGGGCATGGCACCCGGCCGGAGGTCGATCAGGGGGCCGGCGTGGAGGGCCATCTTCTGGCGGGTCGCCCAGACGACCTGGGCGTCCATGTCCTCGAACCGGAACCGCCCCTCGTGGGGGGCCAGCGCCTTCCACGGGCAGTGGAGCTGGGCCACGCCGAAGGTCGCCCCCATCTTCGACGCCCAGGGGGCCGCCGCCGGGTCGCCGTCGAGGCCGAGGGCGAGCAGGGTCGGGAGCTTGCCCGCCGCCAGGCGGATCTGGAGCACCTGGTCGACGTAGGCGGCCACCAGGGCGTCGCCGGCCGCGGAGGCCCGGGACAGGCACTCCTGGGCGGCCGCGAAGGCGACGTCGGGCCGGTCCCGCGAGGTCGCCGCCCGGGTGAACGACTCCATGGACGCGGCCACCAGCCGTTCCAGGTCGGGGCCGACCTTCAGGCCCATCTGCCGCCAGTCGGAGAGCTGGTTGCGGACGTCGTTGAGCCGCCCCCGGGCCAGTTCCACGGCCAGGTTGTAGGGCTCGTTGCGATCCCCCAGCGTGGCCGTGCCGATCAGGGGGACGCCCGAGCCGGGGACCGGCCAGGGGACGTAGAGCCGGCCGCTCTCGGTCGTCCCCTTCTGGACGGTCAGCACGTCCTTGCGGATGTCGACGCCGACGCGGCTGGGGGTGCGGTCCAGCCCGGTGACGTAGGCCCGCCGGAGGTCGGCCTGGCGGGGCTCCGGCAACGAGGGACCGAGGCGGAATCGGAAGCTACCCATGGGTGGGACCTCGCCCCGTCTGGCATGTCGTGGAACGATGGGGACAGGCAGGTCGGAGCCCGCTCACGAAGGGTCGCGCCAGGCGTCGGGGTTGACCAGATTGGCCGGCCTCCGCCCTCGAAGGGCGGCGACCAGGTTCTCCGCGGCCATCCGGGACATCGCCGCCCGGGTGGCGTGGGTGGCGCTGCCGACGTGCGGGAGCAGCACCGTGTTCGGGCAATCGGCGAGCCCCTCGGCCATCGCCGGCTCGCGCTCGTACACGTCGAGCCCGGCCCCGGCGATCCGCCCGGCCCGCAGCGCCCCGACCAGCGCCGCCTCGTCGACGACCGGCCCGCGCGACGTATTGATGAGATAGGCGGTCGGCTTCATCAGGGCAAGGGCACGGGCGTCGATCAGGTGGGTGGTCTCGGCCGACAGCGGCGTGTGGATGCTGACGAAGTCGCTGTCGCGCAGCAGGTCGTCCAGGCCCACCCGGCGGGCCCCCAGGGCGTCGAAGTCCGGGCTGGGCCGCCGCCCGTGGTAGAGCAGCGTCATGTTGAAGCCGACGGCCCGCCGGGCGACCGCCAGGGCGATCCGCCCCGGGCCGATCAGCCCGAGGGTCCGGCCCGACACGTCGCCGCCGAGCATGTACATCGGCCCCATGCCGGGGAACCGGCCGGCCCGCATCGTGGCGTCCCCCTCGATGACCCGCCGGGCCACGCCCAGGATCAGGGCCCAGGCGAGGTCGGCGGTCGCGTCGGTCAGCACGCCCGGGGTGTTGGTCACCAGGATGCCGCGGCGGGTGGCCTCGGCGATGTCGATGTTGTTGAATCCGACCGCCATGTTGGCGAAGATCCGGCACCCCTCGGCGGCGTCGAACACGGCGGAGTCGACCCGATCGTTGAGCTGGCAGAGCACCGCATCCCGGCCGCGGACCTTCTCCCGGAACTCGTCGGCGGTGAGCGGACGATCCTCGCGGTTGGCCTCGACGTGGTCGGCGACGCCGGCGACCAGGGTCGGGCCGGGCTCGGGGATCGGGCGAGTGATGAGGACGCGTCCCGGCAACGGAGGGGACCTCTTCGAGATAGGATTTTGGCGTCGCCAGGGACGCAATTTCAAGACAGCATACCGGCGACTCAAACCCGTCGCCAGAGACGATCTCGGCGGATTCGCCCGGCCCGTCCGCGGCACGGGGAATGCGTCCGATTCCTCGCATCCGAATCCGCCCCGACACGCGGGCCGTGGGGCGACCACGAGCCAGATGGAGGACACCCCATGAAGCGACGTCATCAGATCATGTTGGGGCTTGCCGGCGCCGCCGGCCTGGCCCTGGGGGCCCGGGCCCTGCTCCGCCGCAGCCGCCGGATCGAGCTGGGCGGACGCGTCATCATCGTGACCGGGGCCAGCAGCGGCCTCGGCCTCCTGATCGCCCGCCACGCCGCCGAGCAGGGGGCGAAGCTCGTCCTGACCGCCCGCAGCGAGGACGACCTGGCCGCCGCCGCCGAGGAATTGCGCCCCCTCGGGGCCGAAGTCCTCGCCGTGCCCACCGACCTGACCGACGAGGCCCAGGTCCAGGTTCTGGTCGCCCGCACCCTGGAGCGGTTCGGACGGGTGGACATCCTGGTCAACAACGTCGGCACGATCCGGGTCGGCCCGGCCCAGGCGATGACCGTGGAAGACTTCCAGCAGGTCATGGACACCAACTTCTGGGGCCAGCTCTACCCGACCCTGGCCGTCCTGCCGGCGATGCGGGCCCAGGGCTTCGGCCGGATCGCCAACGTGGTGTCGGTGGGGGGCAAGGTCGCCGTGCCGCACCTGCTCCCCTACACCGCCAGCAAGTTCGCCCTAGCCGGCCTGACCGAGGGGCTCCGCGCCGAGCTGGCCCGCGACGGGATCCTGGTCACCGGGATCTATCCCGGCACGATCCGTACCGGCGGGCACGCCCACGCCTGGTTCAAGGGGAATCGCGATGCCGAATACACCTGGTTCGCCCTGTCCGATACCGTGCCCGGGGTCTCGACCTCGGCGGATTACGCGGCCCGATCGCTCTGGAAGGCGGTCCAGGACGGTGATCCCGAGGTCATCGTCGGCTGGAACGCCCGGCTGGCGATCCTGGCCCACGACTTCTTCCCCGAGTGGAATGCCGAGGCGATGAGCCTGATCAACCTGGCCCTGCCCCGGGGCGAGGTCTCCGACGGCCCCGCCGTCCAAGGCCAGGACCTCGGCGGCACGGTCCCCGAGGCCCTGACCGGGATCATCCCCCCCGGCACCCGCCCGAGTATGGCCTGACGAACGCCGCCGCCCCGCCATCCCCCCGGGGGCGGCGGGGTGGTATCCTCGGGTCGGACTGGGCCGAGATCATCGGCCCAGCGACCCAGGAGCAGGTGCCATGCACGCAACCGGACCATTCGAGGTGGACCTGACCCCTCAGCCCCAGGCCGAAGGGGTGGGCGACCCGAGCGTGGCCCGGATGGCGATCCGCAAACGATTCCACGGCGACCTGGACGGGACCAGCCGGGGCGAGATGCTGGCCACCCGCACCGACGTCGAGGGTTCGGCCGGATATGTCGCCCTGGAACGCGTCACAGCGACCCTGCACGGCCGCAGCGGGAGCTTCTCGCTCCAGCACTCGGGGCTGATGGATCGCGGGGCCAAGTCCCTGACGATCACGGTGTTGCCCGACTCCGCCACCGGCGAGCTGGCCGGGCTGGCCGGGACGATGGACATCGTCTTCGAGGGCGGGGGCCACACCTACGTGTTCGACTACACCCTGCCGGGGTGAGGCCCATCAAACGACGTGAGGGTGGACGATCAAGTCCACCCTCCATCGGTCTCACCGGGTCGTCCGCAGGCCTGGCTCAGACCTGGAACGAGCTGCCGCAGCCGCAGCTCTTGGTGACGTTGGGGTTGTTGAAGACGAACCCGCGCTTCTCCAGGCCGTCGTAGAAGTCGACCACGGTGCCGTCGAGGTACGGGTCGAACTTCTTGTCCACGGCGAGCTTCACGCCGAAGAACTCGTGGATGCGGTCGCGCTCGCTGGTCGCGGTGTCGAAGTTGAGGCTATAAGCGAAGCCGGAGCAGCCGCCGCCCTGGACGCCCACCCGCAAGACGGTGTCCTCGGGGAGGCTCTGCTCGGTGATGATCTTCTTGACCTCGTTGGCCGCCGTCTCGCTCAGGGAAACGCCCATGATTTCGCTCCTCGCCCGGAGTGGTCGTGTCGGATTTCGTCTGCCGGTCCAGTCACAGAGTATCATAGGACCGAGTCAAATCCCAGACGGGTGATCGGCTCGCCCAAGGCGGCATCGACCCCGGCATGAAAGCGACCCCCGGATCGGCCGTGGGGCCAGTCCGAGGGTCGCGTGGGTCACTCATCCGCGAGGCGATCCGGCCCGTCGGGGCCGGTCGAGCGGTCGCTTAGCGAGGGGCGGGGGCCGTCGTGGCGGCGGGGGCGTTCGGGTTGAACGTCGGGACCGGGGCGACTTGGGCGGGCTTCTGGCCGCTCTGGATCAGGTTGCGGGCCGAGTTCGGAGCCTCGGGCAGGATCGACCGCTGGATCTGCTGGCCGATGATCTTCTGGGCCGACTGGAGCTCCTGCGGCGAGAGCTGGCCGTCGCCGTTGGCGTCCAGGACGGCGAAGACGGCGTTGGCCGGGTCGATGATCGCCTTATCGAACTCCTGGCGGCTGAGCTGGCCGTTGTTGTCGGCGTCGGCGGCCTGGAACGAGGCCTGGCCGGCGGCCTTGACGGCGCCCGCGATGGCGGCGTTGACCTCGACCGGGCTCATCTGGCCGTCGCGATTGGTGTCGGCGGCGGCGAACAGGCCCTGGACGGCGGTCTGGACGGCCTGGCGGACCTCGGTGGCCTGGAGCTGGCCGTCACCGTTGGCGTCCACCACCGACATGAAAGCGGCGGCCGGGTTCGGGCTGCCGCCGGCGGGCGGCGGGGTGGCCGACTTGACGCGGGAGATCAGGAACCGGGCCATCGGCTTGGCGGCCAGGACCTTGTCGCGGGCCTGCTGGGCCTCTTCCTTGGACAGGGTGCCGTTGCCGTCGAGGTCGGCCGTGAAGAAGAACCCGCCCACCGCAACATTGGCGGCATCGATGGCCTCTTGCTGCGAGATCTGGCCGTCGTTGTTCGCGTCGATCGACTTGAACAGCATCCTGCCCGAGTCCTGCAGGTCCTGGAGGCTGTCGATCGGGCCCGGGACGTCCACGGCAGCTTCCTGGGCGGAGGCGGTGCCCATCAAGGTCACCAAACCGAGCCCAGCGGCCTTCAACCCACGAGTCCAGTGTTGCGTCTGCATTGCAGTCTCCAATGAATCAAATCTTCTTCAAGCGGATATGTCGGCGAGGACGGGCTCACGCGGCCACTCCCGCTCCATCGGCCCGCCGACTTCGATGGGGTCATAACGCAACATGGATGCCAGGGCCGAGAGATCTGGTTTTTTAGGCGATTTCGACGGATTTACTTGCCTGGACTGCCTGGGTTGTCCAGTCGGCATGAGATTCGAGATGATTTCGACAAAACAGATTCAAGTTCGCGCAGAGCATGGGTGAACCGCCGAGCAATTGGCTTCCGCGCCGGCAAATCGGCCCGCAAATCGGCATCAACGGAACATCTGTCCCCGGCCTACCGCCTCGAAGGCGTGGGCCAGGTGCTCGATCGAGGAGGGGTGGCGGCCCTCGGGCCAGACGATGGCCACGACGTCGAAGCGGCAGGGCGTCTCGAGCAGGCCGTGGCGCCGGAGGAAGTGGAGCGCGGCGAGGGTGATCCGCCGCTGCTTCTCCGGGGTCACGGCCTCGGCCGGCTCGCCGGCCCGCCGCGACTTGACCTCGACGAAGACCAGGGTGTCGCCGTCGCGGGCGATCAGGTCGATCTCCCCCTGGGCGGTCCGGTAGCCGCGCTTGAGGATGCGGAGGCCGCGTTTCCGCAGGAAGCGGGCGGCCTCGCGCTCGCCGCGGTCGCCGAACCAGAGGTTCCAGAGCCTGCGGCCCGGCGGCCGGGGGGGAGGGTTCATCGGCCCGGGGCTCAGTTCACGCCCAGGGAGCGTTCGATGTCCGCCCCTTCGGAGCTCATCGCGCCCCGGAGCCGGGTGCTCTTGAAGAATCCGCCGCCCCCGCCACCGCCCATCGAGCCGCCGCCCGAGTCTTCGCGGGTGACCGCGGGCGCCGACCAGGCCGTGGGGTCTTCGGGGGGCTTGGCCGGGCCGGCCTGCTTGCTCGGGGTACTGCACCCGGCGGAGACCGCCAGGACGCCCAGGCATGACCGGAAAATGGCTCGCTTCATGATCCGCCACCTCGTGAACAAGGAATCGGCCAGTCGAGAACCGGGGCGGACATCGTTGCGAGGCAGGCGGCGTAGACCCCTTCCCATTTCGAGGAAATCGGGCGGATCATGCCAGATTTCCCCCGGACGGTCCAGATCGATCGCGGCCCGGCCGATCGGCGCAACCGGCACCGCCCTCGGGGCTGGCCGGGAGAGCCAGGGCTTCGCCGACATTTGCTGCACATCCGAGGGGGGCGGGGCGATCTTAGGGGGGTGCCGACGGGCCGGCGACCACGCGAGCCCGCCCCGCCGGACAGCCATACCGATTTTCCGGGTCCCCCGACGAGGGAGCGTCATGACATTCCATCTGATCCGATCGACGATCGTCGCCGGGCTGATCCTGGCCTCGGCGAGCTGGACCGCCCCCGCCCGGGGCGAGGGCCATCATGCGACCGCCCTGGAGCGATACGGGCTGGGCGGCCGCATCCAGGCGATCGGCGTCCATCACGGGTTCCACATCGAGACCGTGGCGGCCGGTTCGCCCGCCGACGAGGACCAACTCCGGGCCCATGATGTGATCGTCATGGTGGACGGCGACGTGATCCGCAGCCTCGACCATCTCCGGGCCGTGCTCGCGGAGGCCTACATGGGCGACGGCGACGTCACGCTGACCTACACGCGGGGGACGTCGCTCACGCATCGCGTCCTCAAGCCCCACCTCAAGCCGAGCGTCACGCCCGTCGCCCGACGCGCCCGCCCCGACGGCGAACGCGACGAGCCGAGCCGGGATGCCGATCGAGTCGGCTCTCGCCGCGACGCCGATCGGGCCAACCCGCGCTGAATGGCCCGCCGCGAACGCCGTCACGCCGCCGATCGGCCCTCGCCCAGGATGGCGGGCGGGCCGATCGGCCTCCGTTTCCACGCCTTCTCGATCGGTCATGGAGGGGGAGCGCCTCGGGCCGAGCCCATGCGATGCATCATCTTCCTGGACTCGGATGGAGGTGGTCTGTGAGCGAGCAAGTGCCGGTCGATCGGGTGGCCGTCCCCAGGCCCCGGGCGAAGAAGCCTCTGCTGATCCGTCCCCGATGGGCGGTCGGAGGGCTCGCCTTCGGCCTGGTCGCCGGGGCCTGGATCGGCGGGGGCCCGGATCGTTATGGCGAACCCGAGGGGGTCGCGGGCGGCCTCCGGGGCGCCGGCCGGACCCTGTCCCGCGGCTTCGATTACCTGTCGGCGACGATCCAGGACTGCGTGGCGTCGGAGCCCTCCTCGGTCCGACGGATCGGGCTGGGCCAGCAGATCCAGACCCGCCTGTGGCAGGACAAGCGGCTGGCCGCCGAGGGGATCATCGTCGAGGTCGAGGCCGACGGCACCGCCGTCCTCAAGGGGATCGTGCCCGACGACGATCACAAGGACCAGGCGGTCGTCCTCGCCCGCGAGACCCGGGGCGTGGAGAAGGTCGTCGACGAGCTGGCCGTCCGCCCGTCCGCCCGCACCATCGACGCGGTCTCCGCTGCGGCCGTGCCCACCGGCGTCGTCACCGACTCCAGCGTCATCCGCTGATCGGGCCGGCACCAACGCTCCCTTCCCGGGGCCATCCCGCCGAAAGGCGACGAATCCCCTGGGAGCGGGGCCGCCGATGGGATAGGCTGGGGGCATCGAAGCCCGGGTCCGGGCGGGATGGGAGCCATCGCATGAATGGTGGGACCGGGTCGGGATCGCGCCGGGAATTCCTGAGGGCTGGGCTGGCGGGCATGGGCTCCCTGTCCCTGCCGGGGCTGCTCCAATTGAGGGCGCAGGCCGCCCCGGCGGCCGAGCGGAAGGCGGTGATCCTGGTCTGGCTCCGGGGCGGCTGCAGCCACCTGGATACCTACGACCCCAAGCCGGACGCGCCGTCGGAGTTCCGGGGGCCGTTCGGCACCCTGGACACGCGGACCGCCGGGCTTCGCATGTCCGAACTGCTGCCGCTCCAGGCGGCGATCTCCGACAAGTTCTCGGTCCTCCGATCGATGGCGCACACCGGCGGGGGCCACCCGGCCGGCTCGCTGCAACTGCTCTCGGGCGACCCCGACCCGGTCGACAAGGCCGGGCCGGCGTTCCCCGACGTGATGTCGGTGGCCAACTACCTCGGACCTCGCGGCGACGGGGCCCTGCCCCGCTTCGTCGGGGTCAACCCGATCCACGGCTATGACGGGTTCCGCATCGCCGGCCCGGCGTTCCTGGGATCGTCGTTCGAGCCGTTCGCGGTGACGGGCGACCCGTCGGCCCCGAACTTCCGCGTCAACCTGGGCGACGCCGGGTCGGGGGATCGCCTCCTGAGGCGGTCCCGGCTGCGGCAATCCCTGGACGAGGTGCGCCGGACGCTCGACCGCTCCGAGATCGAGCGATCGATGGACGGCTTCCAGGCCCGGGCCCTGGAGCTGATGACCAGCCCGGAGGCGGCCGTGGCCTTCGACCTCGCCCGCGAAGACCCTGCGCTCCGCGACCGCTACGGCCGCCACGCCTGGGGGCAGCAATGCCTGATGGCCCGCCGTCTGGTCGAGTCGGGGGTCGACCTGGTGACCACGACCTTCGACGGCCCGCTCTGCGGACGGGTGGCGAACTGGGACGACCACGCCGTCAACCACCACGTCTTCGACGCCCTGAAGCATCGCGCCCCCTACTTCGACCAGGCGGTCTCCGCGCTGATCCAGGACATCCACGACCGGGGCCTCCAGCGGCGGGTGCTGGTCGTCGTCACGGGCGAGTTCGGACGCACCCCCCGCATCTCCTACGTCGCCAGCAGCGGGGGCGGCGTGGCCAGCGCACCGGCGGGCACGACCCAGCCCGGCCGGGACCACTGGAACCGGGCCAACTCGATGATCTGGTCGGGCGGCGGGATCGCCGGCGGGCAGGTCATCGGCGCGACCGATCGCCGGGGCGAGGACGTGGTCGACCGCCGAGTCGGACCCCACGACTTCATGGCGACCATCTACCACCACCTCGGGATCAACTACCAGGAGGTGACGATCCCCGACCGCCTGGGGCGGCCGATCCCGATCGTGGCCAACGGTCGGGCCATCCCCGAATTGACCGCCACCTCGTAAGGCCCGCCCTACACCCCGGCCGGCTCGACGACATTCAGCCCCGGCCCGAACCGGGCCATGCGGGCGAAATGACGCGCGTTGAATGTCAGCAGGTGGTCGATCCCGTGGGCATGGCACACCGCCACCAGCCGGGCGTCATGGACCTGCTTGCCCACGATCCCCATCCCCTCGACCAGGGCCTTCCACGCCGGGTAGATGGCCTCGGTATCGGGCAGCAGGGGAAATGTGGCTTCGAAACCATCCGCCATCAACGCCGCTTCGATGGGCGGCAGATCCAGGCCGTTGACCGAAGCGGGGCGGGTCGCCACGTTGCGGAATTCGATGAGGTTCTGCGGCGTGACGTGGAGCGATTCGCCTTGCCGATGCAGGCGGATGATCGCTCGGTGGGTGACCGCATAGCCTTCCCCCAGCGTATTCGCCATCCGGACGAGGACGTTTGTATCGAGCAGATACGCCATCAGTCGTACATCGCTTCGCGACTCAAAGCCCAGTCCGACGGAGAAACGCCGCAATTGGTCGCGATGCCGCGCAGCTTGCGTTCCCACTCGTCACGCGGCGGTTCGAGTTCGGGCGTCGGGGCCAGGAAGCGGTGTTCCAGGACCGCCAACGCCAGTTGTTCGGGGGAAATGCCCAGCGCCTTGCCGCGTTCGATGAGGGCAGCGGTCAGTTCGGGGCCGAGTTCGAGGATCATCGTCCTGTCCTCCGAAGGGTTGGATCTCTCCCATATCGTACACCAATCCCCCGGGGTGCCCAAGCTTGGCCGATGCGGCGGGCGGGCCGCCCTGGCATGATGGGGGGAGGGAGACGGCCACCTGACAGAGGAGAGGATGACGTGACTTCGACGCGGCGGATTGCGGGGATGGCTTGGGTCCTGGTCGGCCTGATGGTGGGCGCGGCGGCGGCCGAGGAGGCCGCGCCCGGGGTGGTGGTGTTGCGGGGCGGCTGGATCGTCGACGGGACCGGCAAGGACCGATATCGGGGCGACGTGGCGATCCGCGGGGATCGGATCATCGCCGTGGGGGCGTATCAGCCCCGGCCCGGCGACCGGATCGTCGACGCATCGAAATGGGTGGTCGCCCCCGGGTTCATCGACCTCCACTCGCACTCCGACGGCCCGATCGTGAGGCCGGAGACCCGGTCCAACCGCAACTTCCAGGCGCAGGGGGTGACGACCGTCGTCACCGGCAACTGCGGCGGCGGGGCGCTGGACGTGGCGGAGTATTTCCGGGCCATCGATGAGGCCGGGGCCGGGACCAACGTCATCCACCTGATCCCCCACGGGGCGGCCCGCAGGAAGGTGATGGGCAACGTCGATCGCGAGCCCGACGCGGCGGAACTCGACCGGATGCGCGCCCTGGTCGATCGCGGCATGGCCGACGGCGCCTGGGGGATGTCCACCGGGCTGATCTACCTGCCGGGCCGGTACAGCAAGACCGCCGAATTGGTCGAGCTGTCCCGCGTGGTCCAGAAGCGGGGCGGCCTTTATGCCAGCCACGTCCGCGACGAGGGATCCGGCCTGCTGCGGTCGATCGACGAGATCCTGACCATCAACCGCGAGGCCGGCATCCCGGTCCACGTCTCGCACCTCAAGGCGAGCGGCAAGAGGAACTGGGGCCTGACCGACGCCGCCTGCGCCCGGATCATGGAGGCGAGGAAGGACGGCCGGGTCATCAGCGCCGACCAATATCCTTATATTGCGTCCAGCACCCAACTCGCGGCGATGGTCGTGCCCCCCTGGGCCCGGCAAGGGAACGCCGCCGAGTTCGCCCGGATCGCCGACGACCCCGTGCAGGGGCCGAAGCTCCGCCGCGAGATCCAGCGCGACCTGGACGCCCGCGACGGCGGCGGATCGGTGCGGATCGCCCGCTACGCGAAGAAGCCGTCCCGGGTCGGCAAGGACCTGAATCAAATCGCGAAGGAGGAAGGCTCGACCCCGATCGACGTGGTGATCGACATCGAGCGCAACGGCGGGGCTCAGGCCATCAGCTTCGGCATGAGCGAGGCCGACGTCCGGTCGGTGATGGCCCACGACTTCGTCGCCACCGCCTCGGACGGCTCGGCCCATCGCCCGGGCGGGACGGATAAGCCGCACCCGCGTTCCTACGGCACCTTCCCGCGCAAGATCCGCTACGCCCTGGACGACAAGGTCATCACCCTGGAGCAGGCGATCCGCTCGTGCTCGGGCCTGCCGGCGACGATCCTGGGCCTGCCCGATCGCGGGATCCTGAAGCCCGGCGCGTATGCCGACGTCGTGGCCTTCGACCCCGACACGTTCCGCGACGCGGCCACCTTCGACGACTCGACCCGATACGCCCCCGGCGTCAAGTTCCTGTTCGTCAACGGCGTCGCTGCAATCGCCGACGGGGAGCCCCGCCCCGCCCTGCCCGGCCGCGCCCTCCGGCTCAAGAAGGACGGGCCCGCCGACCTGATCCTCAAGGTCGGCCGGATCTGGACCGGCAACCCGGATCAACCCGAGGCCGAGGCCCTGGCCGCACGCGGCGGCGAGATCGTCGCGGTCGGCTCGATGGCCGACGTCGAGCCGTTCCGGGGGCCGAGCACCCGCGTCGTGGAGTCGCCCGACGGCTTCGCCACGCCCGGCCTGGTCGATGCCCATGCCCACCTGATCGAGCTGGGGGCCAACCAGGAGGAGATCGACCTGCGCGGGGCCGAGAGCGCCGACGAGGTGGCCCGGCGGGTCAAGGCGAGGCTCGACGCCACGCCCGGCGACGGCTGGATCATCGGCGCCAACTGGGACCAGAGCCTCTGGCCGGGCGGGGCGTTCCCGACCGCGGCCGTGCTGGACGCCGTCGCGCCCGGCCGCCCGGTCTGGCTCCGCCGGGTCGACGGCCACTGCGGATGGGCCAACGCCGAGGCGATGCGCCGGGCCAAGGTGACCGCCGCCTCGCAGGCCCCGCCCGACGGCCAGATCATCCGTGACGACAAGAATGAGCCGACCGGCATCTTCGTCGACGGGGCGATGGGGCTGGTCGCCTCGGCGATCCCGCGCGGGACCGACGCCGACCTGGCCCGCCGCATCCTGGTCGGCCAGGAGATCGTCCTCAAGAATGGGCTGACCGGCATCCACGACGCCAGCGTCTCGCCCCGGGCCGATGCGGCCGCGTTCCGGGCGCTCGACCGGGCCGGGAAGCTCAAGATCCGGGTCTACGGGATGGCCAACCCGCCGACCGGCCGCGAGGTCGAGTTCGTCAGGCAGCCCCCCGCGCCGGACGAACCCAACGCCCGGTTCCGGCTCCGGGCGATCAAGCTGTTCGCCGACGGCGCGATGGGGTCGCGCGGGGCCCTGCTGTTCGAGCCGTATGCCGACGACCCCCGCAACAAGGGACTGGCGCTGATCGAGCCGAAGCTTCTGGAGGAGATCGCCACCGAAGCCCTGCGGCACGGCTGGCAGGTCTGCACCCACGCGATCGGCGACAAGGGCAACGCCATGGTCCTGGACGCCTACGAGGCCGCCCGCCGCGCCGTGCCCGAGGCCCGCGACCCCCGGCCGAGGATCGAGCATGCGCAGGACGTCCGGTTCGCCGACGTGGCCCGGTTCAAGGCGACCGGCACGACGGCCTCGATGCAGCCGTCGCACTGCTCCGACGAGATCCGCTGGGCCGAGGTCCGGCTCGGCCCCGAGCGGGCCAAGGGGGCCTATGCCTGGAAGTGGTTCGCCGATGCCGGCGTGCCCCTGGCCTTCGGCAGCGACTTCCCGGTCGCACTGGTCGACCCACTCTACGGGATCTACGCCGCCGTGACCCGGCGCGAGCCCGGCGGCAACCCGCCCGGGGGCTGGAACCCCGAGCAACGCCTGACCATCGACCAGGCCCTGGCCGCCTTCACCTCGGGCGCCGCGCGGGCGGCGTTTGCCGAGGATCGGCTCGGCACGATCAAGGTCGGCTATCGCGCCGACGTGTCGGTGTTCGACCGCGACCTCGCCCGGATCGACCCGGCGGAGATCCGCAACGCCAAGGCGCGGATGACGATCGTGGAGGGTGAGGTGCTCTACGAGGCGTCTCGGCCGTGAGGCGGAACCTCCGGCGTGGGGGGTGGAGAACCTTTGATCCACTTCCCGGTCTTCTGATCGATGTGCCGGACTTCCATCCGGCACATATTCTGATCGCAACCGAAGGCCGACAGTAGGACCAGGCACACGATGAGGCGTTTCATCTCCTGGTCCCCCTGCCGCCGCTAAGGGTGAGGTGAGTCATCACCCGGGAAAATGGGGAATGGGCACCCACCGCCGCGCTGCGTGAACCCGCCCCGGTCTCCCCAACGCAGAACGGGCGAGCCGGCTTCGGCCGCCCGCCGAAAGCTAATCGTTAACCGCCCTACCCTCAAGCCGACTTCTTCTTGGCGTCGGGCTTGGGCAGGGAGGGCTGTTCCTTGTAGCCGGGGGTGACCTTGTCCAGGTTGGGGGTGACGTCGGCATCCACCCGGCCGGTGGCCCAGCCCAGGGCGCCCAGGAGCAGCCCCTGGAACATGGGGTTGGCCCAAACGTCCTCGCGGTGGCCCATCGACGTGTAGAAGACGCGGCCCTTGCCGTGCATCCGGGCCCAGGTCTCGGGGAAGTCGGGCCGGGAATAGTAGAAGTCGTTCCCGGTCTTCTTCATCCCCTCGGTGACCTGGGTCAGAATCACGTGGAGGTCATCGGCCCAGTTCTTCTGGGTATACCACTCGTCCATGATCTCGAACGTGTCCGACCCGAACGCCTTGGCGCCGGGGAAGTCCGGCGAGGCGACGCGGATCTTGCTCTTCTGCTGCGAGCCGTGGCCGGCGAACTCGCCGCCGATCATCTGTATGTAGGGATCGTCGGCGCCGCGCTTTCGGTGGTGGCCGAAGGTGTCCGTGGCGCAATGGATGCCGACGAAGCCCTTGCCGGAGAGGATCGCGTCGTAGAACGCCTTCTCGCCGTCGGCGGAGATGGGCGGGGTCTTGTCGGTGCCCTCCTTGGTGAGGTCGCCGGTGGTCTCGAAGGCGAAGGCGTCCCACTGGCCGATCTTGTCGGGGTCGAACATCCGGCCGTCCTTGGAGGCGACGACCTCGAAGCCGTGCTCCTTGCCCAGCTCGGTCAGGATCTTCTCGGCGTGGGCGGGGCTGCCGTCCTCGGTGTTGACCACCGAGTGCGGGAAGCCGGAGCTCTTGGTGAAGAAGAGGACCTTCCTGGTCGGCCCCCCCTTCTGGGCGGCGAACAGGCGGTTGAGCGGGGCGGGGGCGAACAGGGCCGCACCCGCGGCGAGCATCATCCGGCGGCGGTCGAGGGTCATGGCTGGCGTGTCTCCCTGGGAAGCGAAGGCGGGGGCGCCCGGCCGGTCGGCCGGTCGGAGCAGGCCATCGTAACGACGCCGGTGGGGCCGTTCGAGCCCGGCGATGGGTTTCTCGCCCGATCGGGCCGGGCCGGCCGGCGGCGTCGCGGGCTCGATCCGCGGAGAAATCGCCGCATTCGTTCACCGGCCCGATCCTCGTGTCCTACGGTTGCAGTGGAGATCCCGATTGGTGGTTCGGCCAGGAACGTCTCCCGTCGGTGGTCCCGGCATGGCCGGAGGAACAGCGAGACGACGCGGTCCCATCCTTCTCCACCCCGAGACACGGCCACGTGAGATTTTCACTCGAGCACAAAGTTGGCCTCCTGTTCGTGATGGTGGCGGCGATCACGATCGTCGTGGGGGCGATGACCTACCGGATCGTCGAGGAGTGCGCGAACGACGATCGGTGGGTCGAGCATACCCACCAGGTCCTCCGCCGGCTGGACCTGCTGGCCTCGCTGGTCGCCAACGCGGAGAGCGGCAATCGGGGGTATGTCATCGCCGGGGATGAGCGGTTCCTGGCCCAGTATCGCGCGACCCTGCCGCGATTCGATCGGGTGCTGGCCTGGCTGCGGGCCGAGACCGGCGACAACCCCATCCAAAGGGCGTGCCTGGACGAGCTGGAGCCCCTGGTCGACCGCCGTCTGAAGCGGCTCGCCGCCGTCAACGCGCTCCGGTCCGAGGGAGGGTTCGAGGCGGCCCGGTCCTCGATCCTGGACGGCCAGGGCCTGGGGCTGACGGCCTCGATCCAGGGGGTGCTGGAGCGGATGGCCGCCGAGGAGAACCGCCTCCTGACGATCCGGGTGCCCCGGGCCGAGGCCAGCACGCGGAAGCTGTTCTTCGTGGTGGTGCTGGGCTCGGCGGCGTCCCTGCTGATCCTGATCCTGGTCTTCCGCCTGATCGGCCGCGAGATCGCCCGCCGGGGCCGGGCCGAGGCGGCGTTGCGCAAGAGCGAGGCGGAGGCGACCAAGCTGTCGCTGGTCGCCAGCCGCACCAGCAACGCCGTCCTGATCTGCGACCGGGAGGGCCGCGTCGAATGGGTCAACGATGGCTTCTCGCGGATCAGCGGCTACGAGGCCTCGGAGATCCTCGGCCGGACCCCCTTCGACCTGCTCCACGGACCGGATTCCGACTGGGAGGCCCTGAGGAGGCTGGAGGCCGCGGTCCAGGCCGGCCGGCCGTTCCGCGCCGAGCTGCTCCACTATGCCCGGGGGATGCGCAAGTTCTGGGCCGACGTGGAGGTCCAGCCGATCTTCGACGCTGAGGGCGTGCTGGTGCATTACCTGATGATCTTGAACGACGTGACGGACCGCCGTCGCTCCGAGGAGCGCCTGGCGGTGCAGCACGCCGCCACCCGGATCCTGGCCGCGTCGTCGGCCCTGGAAGACGCCATCCCGCCCCTGCTGGAGGGGATCGGGCGGAGCCTGGGCATCGACGCGGTCGAGTACTGGAAGGTGGATGCCGCCGCGGGCCTCCTGCGGCTGGCCGGGCACTGGTCCGCGTCGCGGCGTGCGGAATCGATGTATGCCGATGGGCCCGACGGCGTCACCTTCGCGCCGGGGGTCGGCCTGCCGGGGCGGATCTGGGAATCGGTGGAGCCGGCGTGGGTCGCCGACCTCGGCCAGGACGAGGCCTTCGTCCGCCAGGAGGCCGCCCGCCGCGCCGGGCTGGTCCACGGGTTCGGCTTCCCGGTGGCCGGCAAGGGCGGCGTCGCCGGGGTGATCGTCATGTTCGCCCGCGACGTCCTGCCGGCCGACCCCGTCCTGCTCCGGGTGCTGAGCTCGCTGGGCCATCAGGTCGGCCAGTTCATCGACCGGAAGAAGGGGGAGGCCGAGGTCCGCGAGAGCGAGGAGCGGTTCCGCACCCTGGCCGACAACGTCCCGATGATGATCTGGCTGGCCGACGCCGACCTGAACGCGACCTGGTTCAACAAGGTCTGGTTCGACTTCACCGGCGGAGACATGGCCCAGGCCCTCCACCAGGGCTGGGCCGAGCTGATCCACCCCGACGACCTGGAGCCCCTCCGGGCGATCCTGGCCCGGGCCCGGGCGGACCACCTGACCTACAAGGCCGAGTTCCGGCTCCTGCGCCGCGACGGCGAGTGGCGGTGGATCCTGACCCAGGGCGTGCCCCGCCGGCTCGCCGACGGCACGCTGCTCGGCTTCGTCGGCAGCTGCCTGGACGTCACCGACATGAAGGGCGCCCGGGAGATCGCCGAGGCGGCCAACCGGGCCAAGAGCGAATTCCTGGCCAACATGAGCCACGAGATCCGCACCCCGATGAACGGCGTGATCGGCATGACCGAGCTGGCGCTGGACACCGAGCTGTCGCCCCGCCAGCGCGAGTACCTGGGCCTGGTCAGGTCGTCGGCCGACGCCCTGCTGACGCTGATCAACGACATCCTCGACTTCAGCAAGATCGAGGCCGGCAAGCTCGACCTCGACCCGGTCTCCTTCGACCTCCGCGAGGTCCTGGACGACACCATGAGGATCCTGGCCCAGCGGGCCCACGCCAAGGGGCTGGAACTCGCCTGCCGGATCCCGTCGTCCGTGCCCGACGCGGTGATCGGGGATCCCGGGCGGCTCCGCCAGATCATCGTCAACCTGGTCGGCAACGCCATCAAGTTCACCGAGCGCGGCGAGGTCCTGGTGTCCGTCGAGGTCGAGCCCGGCGAGGAGGCCGGCCCCGGCGGAGCGATCCTCCGGTTCACCGTCGTCGACACGGGCATCGGCATCCCCCACGAGAAGCGGCAGTCCATCTTCGCGCCGTTCGAGCAGGCCGACGGGTCGACCACTCGCAAGTACGGGGGGACCGGCCTGGGCCTGGCCATCTCCTCCAAGCTGGTCGAGATGATGGGCGGGCGGATCTGGGTGGAGGGGCAGCCGGGCTGGGGCAGCACCTTCGCCTTCACCGGGCAGTTCGGCGTGGACGAGGCGGCCCGCCCCGCCCCGCCCCCGCCCCAGGCGGGCATCATCATCGGCCTGCCGATCCTGATCGTCGACGATAACCAGACCAACCGGCGAATCCTGGTGGAGATCCTGAGCAACTGGCAGGCCCGGCCCGTGGCCGTCGCCTCCGCGGCGGAGGCCCTGGCCGCTATCCGCCGGGCGGAGCGGGCCGGCGAGCCGTTCGCCATGGCCCTGATCGACGGCATGATGCCCGAGATGGACGGCTTCGAGCTGGCCGCGCGGGTCCGGGAACTGCCCCGATCGGCGCGGCCCCTGCTCCTGATGCTCACCTCCAGCGCCGCGGACGACAACTCGCCGCGCTGCCGCGCCCTGGGCGTCGCCGGCTGCCTGACCAAGCCGGTCCGGCAGTCGGAACTCTTCAACACGATCATGAACCTGCTCACCCGGCTGGAGCCCGGCGGGCCCGCGGCATCCCCCGCCGCGCCGGCGGCCGACGCTGCCCCGGCGCCCCGGGGCCGGCCGCTCCGGATCCTGGTGGCCGAGGACAACCTCGTCAACCAGAAGGTCGCCGTCTGCATGCTCCAGGGGGCGGGCCACCGGGCCGTCGTCGTCGGCGACGGGCGGTCCGCCCTGGCGGCCCTCCGCGACCAGGGGCCCTTCGACATGATCCTGATGGACGTCCAGATGCCCGAGATGGACGGCTTCGAGGCCGTCGCCGCGATCCGCGCCCGGGAGGAGGCCGAGGGCGGCCGGATCCCGATCGTGGCACTCACCGCGCACGCCATGAAGGGGGACCGCGAGCGATGCCTGGCCGGCGGCTTCGACGACTACCTGACCAAGCCGATCCGGGGCCCGAAGCTCCGCGCCGTCATCGATGGGCTGGGCCTGGATCGCGACGCCCCGCCGGCCGACCTGCCCGGGCCCCCCGAATTCGACCACGCCGCGGCGCTGGAATGCGCCGGCGGCGACGAGGACCTGCTGGGCGAGGTGGTCGGCCTGTTCCTGGACGATTGCCCGAACCTCATGGCCTCCCTGGATGATGCGGCGGCGCGGGCCGACGGCCCGACGCTCCGACGCCTGGCCCACACCCTCCGCGGGGCCGCCAGCAACTTCGCCGTCCACCGGGTGACCGAGGTGGCCCAGGAGCTGGAAACCCTGGGCCTGGCCGGCCAGTGGGACGGGATCCCGCCGGCCCTGGGCCGGCTCCGATCCGCCCTGGATCGGGCCCGGCCCCACCTGGAACGACTCGCGGCTCACCGGGTTTGACGGGATGGCGGGGCGGGCTCCCTCCCCCTCGACACTCCCCAAGAATGCCCCCAGAGGAAAGCAGACCCCAGATGTCTAGCCAGACCGAGAGCATGCCGAGGCGAAGGGCGGGCGACCCGGAGGGACCGGCGATTGGCGCCGTCCTGGTGGTCGACGACTCGCCGATCGACCGCCGCCTGGCCGGCGCGATCGTCGAGAAATCGCCGGGCCTCCGGGCGATCTACGCATCGGACGGCCGCGAGGCCCTGGAGATGATCGGCCGCGAGAGCCCCATCGCCGTCCTGACCGACCTCCAGATGCCCGAGATGGACGGCTTCGCCCTGGTCCAGGAGATCCGGGCCAATCACCCCCGCCTGCCGGTCATCCTGATGACCGCCTACGGCAGCGAGGAGGTCGCCATCCAGGCCCTCCGCGCCGGGGCGGCCAACTACGTCCCCAAGAAGGCGCTGGCCAAGGAACTGGGCGAGACCCTGCGCCAGGTCCTGAAGGTCTCGGCCGTCGACCGCCGCCGCCGCCGGATCCTGGGGGCGCTGGACCGTCGCGAGTCGAACTTCCTCCTGGAGAACGACCCCGACCTGATCTCGTCGCTGATCGAGCTGCTCCAGGAGGACCTGAGCGGCATGGAGGTCTGCGACGAGACGGCCCGGATGCGCGTCGGCGTCGCCCTCCAGGAGGCCCTGAGCAACGCCCTGTACCACGGCAATCTCGAAGTCAGCTCCGACCTGAGGCAGGCCGACGAGCGCGAGTTCTACGGGCTGGCCGACGACCGGCGGGGGCAGGCCCCGTTCCGCGACCGCCGCATCCACATCCACGCCCGGTTCCGGCCCGACGAGGCCCGGTACACGATCACCGACGAGGGGCCCGGCTTCGACACCTCGCGGATCGACCGGCCGATCGACCCCGAGGACCTGATGCGGGTCGGGGGCCGGGGGCTGCTCCTGATCCGCACCTTCATGGACGACGTCGTCTTCAACGAGGCCGGCAACCAGATCACCCTGGTCAAGCGGGGCGGGCGCGGGGCCGATCGCCCCGCCCCGGCCCGCGAGCTCGAGGCGGTTACAGGACGAAGTTGACCAGCTTGCCCGGCACCACGATCACCTTGCGGATCGCCTTGCCCTGGAGCAGCGGGATGATCTTCTCGCTGGACCGGGCCGTCGCCTCGATCTCCTCGGGCACGGCGTCGGCGGCCACCAGGATGACCGCCTTCCGCTTGCCGTTGACCTGCACCGGCACCTCGATCTCGTCGTCCTTCAGGAGGGCGGGGTCGAACGTCGGCCAGGGGGCATAGGCCAGGGTGTCGGCGTGGCCGAGGATCTGCCACAGCTCCTCGGCCAGGTGCGGGGCCATCGGCGCCAGCAGCAGGGCGAAGGTCTCCATCGCCGCCCGGGGGCGGACTTCCTGGCCGGTGAAGACGTTGACGAACTCCATCAGGCGGCTGATCGCGGTGTTGAACCGCATCGCCTCCAGGTCGTCGGTCACGGCGGCCACGGTCCGGGCGATCACCTTGGCCTGCTCGGGCGTGGGCTCGGCGTCCTGGACCCTCGGGTCCAGGGCGATCTCGTCCTCCTCGAAGGCCACGATCATCCGCCAGGCCCGGCCTAGGAACCGATGCACCCCCTCCACCCCGCGCATGTTCCAGGGCTTGACCGCCTCCAGCGGGCCCATGAACATCTCATAGAGCCGGAGGCTGTCGGCTCCGTAGTCCCGGACCACCTCGTCGGGGCTGATGACGTTGCCCCGGCTCTTGCTCATCTTGTGGGCGCGGGCGTCGATCTTCACGGTCGGGTCCGCCGCCAGGACGAACCCATCCCCCTTCTTGACGACCTGGTCCTCGGCCAGCTTGACCGGGCGGGCCTTGCCCTCCTCGTCGCGCGTGGCCTCGGCGGGCGGGATCCAGCCCCCCCGCTCGTCCTGGTAGCCGGTGTACTCGGTCTCCCCCAGGATCATCCCCTGGTTGACCAGCCTGTGGAACGGCTCGGGCGTGGAGACGCGGCCGTGGTCGAACATCACCTTGTGCCAGAACCGGCTATACAGCAGGTGCAGCACCGCGTGTTCGGCCCCGCCGACGTACAGGTCCACCGGCATCCAGTAATGCTCCAGGTCGGAGCCCCAGGGGGCCTGGTCGTTCTTCGGGTCGAGGTAGCGGAGGTAGTACCAGCACGACCCAGCCCACTGGGGCATCGTGTTGGTTTCCCGGCGGTACTTCTCGGAATAACGAACCCAATCGGTGGCCTTGCCCAGGGGCGGCTCGGGGCGGCCCGACGGCTTGAAGTCGTCCAGCTCGGGCAGGAGCACCGGCAACTCGGCCTCGGGCACGGCGGAGACGCGGTCTTCCCCGTCGATCAGGATCGGGAACGGCTCGCCCCAGTAGCGCTGGCGGCTGAACAGCCAGTCGCGGAGCCGGGTCGTCACCGTCTTGCGGCCCCGGCCCGTCTGCTCCAGCCAGGCGATCATGGCGGCCTTGGCCTCGGCCGTGGGCAGGCCGTCCAGCGAGATCGAGTCGTTGCCGGAATGGACCGCGACGCCCTGCGCCGTGTCGGCTTCATCCAGCGGGGCGTCGGCCTCCTCGACCGTGGGGGCGACCACCCGGACGATCGGCAGGGCGAAGGCGCGGGCGAACTCGAAGTCGCGCTCGTCGTGCCCCGGCACCGCCATGATGGCCCCGGTGCCGTAGCCCATCAGGACGTAGTCGGCGATCCAGACCGGCACCTTGCGGCCGTCGACCGGGTTGATGGCGAATCCGCCGGTGGCCACGCCGGTCTTGACCTTGGCCAGGTCGGTGCGGTCCAGGTCGCTCTTGGACGCCACGCCCTGGCGATAGGCGTCCACGAAGCCTTTCTGCTCGGGGGTGGTCAGGCGATCGACGAGCGGATGCTCGGGGGCCAGGACCATGTAGGTCGCCCCGAACAGGGTGTCGGGCCGGGTGGTGAAGACGCGGATCGCGTCGTCGCCCGGTTTCTCCGGGAAACCGGTTTTCGACCGCGCGGCGGTCCAGGCGTCCGGGTCGGCGGCGATGATGAAGTCGACCTCGGCCCCCTCGCTCCGGCCGATCCAGTTGCGCTGCATGTCCCGGATCGGCTTGGGCCAGTCGACCAGGTCCAGGTCCTCGACCAGCCGGTCGGCATAGGCGGTGATCCGCAGCATCCACTGCTTGAGCGGCATCCGCACGACCGGGAAGCCGCCGACCTCGCTCTTGCCGTCGACCACCTCCTCGTTGGCCAGCACGGTCCCCAGCCCCGGGCACCAGTTCACCGGCACCTCGGCGCGATAGGCGAGGCGGCGGGCATCGCGATACGCGGCGGGATCGACCGTCCCCTCGGGGATCGGCAGCTCGGCGATCGGCCTCCCTTTCCCGACCCGTTGCCGGCCCTGGGGGTCGGTCCACTCGTGGTCGGGGTCGTACCAGGTGTCGAACAGCTGGAGGAAGATCCACTGGGTCCAGCGATAGTAGCCCGGGTCGGTGGTGTCGACCTCGCGGTCCCAGTCGTAGGAGAAGCCCAGCGACTTGATCTGGCGGCGGAAGTTGTCGATGTTCTTCCGCGTGGTCACCCGGGGCTGGACCCCGTGCTTGATCGCGTACTGCTCGGCGGGCAGGCCGAACGCATCCCAGCCCATCGGGTGGAGGACGTTGTAGCCGAGCATCCGCTTGTATCGGCAGAGGATGTCGGTGGCGGTGTACCCTTCCGGGTGGCCGACGTGGAGCCCGTCCCCGCTGGGATACGGGAACATGTCCAGGACGTAATACTTGGGCTGACCCGCCTTCGGCTCCCCGGCGCGGAACGTCTTGTTCTGCTCCCAGAAGGCTTGCCACTTCGGCTCGATGCGCTGGGGATGATAGGCGGGCATGGTGGGGTCGGGCTCGGCTCGGGGCGTGATCGGTATCGGGGACGGCACCTCCCCGGCCCATCGACAAAAACGGCCCGCCGACGGTTCGCGGGCCCGCCGATCCGGGGCGGAGGACGCCCCGCCCAGGATACCGATTCCCCGCCGACCCCGCCAGCCGCGCGACCGCAATCGAAGCCGCCGGGGATGACCGACTCCACCGGGATCGGCACATGCCCGGAGGCTCCTCCGGATGGAATGTCCGAGGCCCCGCGATCCGATCGGTCTTCTCGTTCGTCCTTTCGGGACGTGGGAGGCTGCTTCGCGGCGTGAGGGGATGATTGGAGTCAGGGTCAAGTTGGATGCCACGGCGGAGCCCGGATGACGTGATTCAACGGAGAGTCTGGTGGAAATGGGGCGAATCCGGATTTCCTCGTTCTGGAACAATGTGCGATAATTAGTTCTCTCATTGCCATTGATTCATCGAGCCTGGATGATCCGCCGGGCGATCCTCTCCCACGATCCCTTTTGGCCTTCCCAGCAATCATCGCTGGGTGATGTGAGATCCATTCAATGACCCGACACTGTTCCCGACGCGCCTTCACCTTGATCGAGCTGCTGGTGGTCATCGCGATCATCGCCGTGCTGATCGCCCTGCTGCTGCCCGCCGTGCAGGCGGCACGCGAGGCCGCCCGCCGTTCCCAATGCACCAACAACCTCAAGCAGATGGGGCTGGCGGCCCTCAACTTCGAATCGACGAACCAGACCCTGCCGCCGAGCTGGTCCCCCTACCCCGGCGCCAGCGGGGGGGGCAGTCGGGTGAACGTCCTCGCCTTCATGTTGCAGAACCTGGAGCAGGGGAATCTCTACAATATCTGGAATTTCCAGGTCGACTCCAATGGCGGCTCGGCCTGCTGCGGCAAGTTCAATCTGACGGCTCGCATCATGCAGGTCTCCACCTACCTCTGCCCGTCGGATCCGAACACGGGAATCGTGCTGGACGCGTCCGGCAGCGGGCTGCCCTGCGCTCACAACAGCTATTTCGCGAGCACCGGGAACACGGCCTCGCAATACATCCCCGGGGGCGGGACATCGCTCCAGGAGACCAATCCGGCGAACTTCGGCCTGTTCCACGTGCGCTATGATTCGTCGCAGCAGCAATATCTCGATCCCCCCACCAACAGCCAGCCCAATCCGCAGTACCAGGCCGTCATCGGCACGAAGCTCTCCGAGATCACCGACGGGACCTCCAACACCGCGATGTTCTCGGAGGTGAAGATGTCACGCTTCAACAATTCGGCCCTGCCGGCCATCGATCAGGCCAATCAGATCGACCCGGTGCAGCTCGCGCCGAATGCCGGCTTCACCCTCCAGACGCCATCGGCCGATTGCGTCACCATCACCAGCCGGATCGGCTATCGCGGCAACCAGTATTACCGCCAGATCCCCGAAACGTACAATTACAGCCACACCGTCCCCCCCAACAACCCGAAGGTCGACTGCGGCGACGCCTCGATCGTGGCCGCCCACATCTCCTCCCGGAGCTACCACCCGGGCGGGGTCAATACCGCGTTCGCCGACGGCTCGGTGAAGTTCATCAAGAGCACGATCAATCTCCTCACCTGGCGGGCGCTGGGCACCCGCGCCGGCGGTGAGATCATCAGTGCCGACGCATATTGATGGAAATCATCACTGCCAAGGAGAGCATCATGCCCCGCCGCGATCGAGCGTTTTTCGCCCTGGTTTTCGCCTTGCCTTTGCTCCTCGCGAGCGGTTGCGGCCGGGGTGACGGTTCGTTGGCGCCCGCCGACGCCCAGGAAGATCTCAGGAAAAGCACCCTTCGCGAGGTCGGCGAGATGCTGACGCTCTACAAAGCGAGCAAGGGCAAGCCTCCCGCGAAGGTGGCCGATCTCGCGACCTTCGAGGTCGGCTTCCAGGTCGGCTATCTCCGCTCGAAGGAGGGGGAGGTCCTCATCGCCTGGGGCGCGCCGATCCAGGAGGGGGCCGCCGATACGATCCTCGCCTGCGAGAAGCAGGCCCCGGCCTCGGGCGGCTATGTCCTCATGCAGGATGGTCAGACGGTCCAGAAGTTGACCGCCGAAGAATTCAAATCGGCGAAAAAGGCCCCGGGCCTGGCCACCGCGGGCACCTGATCCGCTTTCCCCGAGATTCCTGGGCAGCGGCCCGCGATGCGTGGGCCGCTGCCTCGGGTTTCCTCGGCCGATCCGGCCGGCCCGGATGGACGCGGCGGGCCGGTGCGGACGGGATGGGCTGGCCGGCGGCCGGCCACCCATCGCCCCTCCTCCGACTCACTTCTCCTGGAACAGCATCGGCGCGAACTCGGCCAGGTAGTCGCGCCAGTTGAGCCAGGTGTGGCCCCCGTCGGTCTCCTTCGAGGTGACCTGGAACTTGTGCTTGCCGAGCATGTCGACGGTCGCCTTCGAGGTCTGGACGAGGAAGTCGTCCTTGCCGCAGCCGAACCAGACGAGCTTCAGGCCCTCCTTGAGGGAGGCGTCGTCGAGCGTCGCCCGATGGGCGTCTTCCCACTGGGTGCTGGGCGCGCCGCCGTTGCGGCCCCCGGCGATGCCGAAGATGCCGGAGCTGAAGACGCCGATGTAGCCGTAGTCGCCCAGCTTGTCGAACGCGACGCTCAGCGTCTGGGCCCCGCCCATCGAGAGGCCGGCGATCGCCCGGCTGGCCCGGTCGGCCTTGACGCGGTAGTTCTTCTCGATGTAGGGGCGGAGGTCTTCGGAGAAGTCCCGGCCGAACTCGTCCATGGGATTCCCGCCGCCCCCGCCGGGGGGGCGGGACGGGCCCGTGTGGCCGGCGGGCATGACCACCAGCATCGGCCGGGCCTTGCCCGCCGCGATCAGGTTGTCGAGGATCACGCCGGCGCGGCCGACCGAGGCCCACGAGTCGTCGCTGTCGCTCGCCCCGTGCAGCAGGTAGAACACCGGGTACTCGCCCTGGCCCTTCTCGTAGCCCGGCGGCGTGTAGACGTGCATCCGACGCGGCCTCTTCAGCGTCGAGGATTGGTAGGTGACCTCCGCGACCGCCCCGTGGGGCACGTCCTTCAGGTCGAAGAGGTCCGAGCCCGGGACGAGGGCCAGGCTCCAGGTGGTGGCGTTCGACTCGCTGGTGGCGGGGTTGCGCGGGTCGACGACGGACAGCCCGTCCACCTGGAATTTGTAGCGATAGGCGCCCGCCGGGACGGGGCCGACGGTCGTCTCCCACACGCCGTTGTCCCCCTTCTTCATCTCGGCCGCCGGGCCCAGGCCCGGCAGGTCGCCGCCGGACAGCCGCACGGCCTCGGCCCGGGGCGCGTGGATCCGGAACTTGACCTTGCGCTCGGGCGAGACCTCCGTCGACGCGAATTCCGGAGGCCGATTCCCATTCGGTCCCTGCGCCTCCGCGGCGAGCGGGAGACCCGTGCAGGCGACCAGCAACCACGCGCAAAACCTCGGCGTATGCATCATGTCGGACCTCGGTGATGGGAACAGGGTCGGTGGGGAGAGGCTACCTTCTCTCGGGACGCCCCGCCACAAGCGGGCGGGATGGCTCACCGCTTCCGGTCTTCGGGGAACATGACCTGCGCCGTCTGGTGGAGATAGCGCCGCCAGTTGGCCCACTCGTGCCCGCCGGTGCTCAGGACCCAGAAGTTGCGGACGCCGTGCTTGTTGATGACCGCCATCACCGCCTGGCCATTCTTCAGCGCGATGTCGGTCTCGCCCTGGGCCATATAGAACGGGACCCTCAGCAACTCCTCGTTGGTCCTGGGGTCGTCCAGGACCGCCTCGAAATTCTCCTCGAAGGCGGCCACCCGGTCGGGGAAGTAGCCCGAGCTGTACACATACAGCTCGCCGAAGGTGTCGAGGTGCGCCAGGCCGGTGTTCATCACGACGAACCCGCCCATCGAGAGGCCCGCCAACGCCCGGTTCTCCCGGCCCGGCTTCGCCCGGTAGTGCGACTCGACATGGGGGATGATGCCCTTGAGGAATTCGAGGGAGCAGGCGTCGTCCTCGCCGGGCTTCGGCGGGTTGGGCGAGGCGATGCCCCCCGTGTTGGGCATCACCACGATCATCGGCTTCGCCTTCCCGGCCGCGATCAGGTTGTCGAGGATGAACTGGGCGTGGCCTCCCTGCCGGGCGGTGCTCGTCCACTTCGCATCGTCCTCGCCGCCGCCGTGGTTCAGGTAGAGCACGGGGTATCGGGCGTCCGCATCCGCCTCGTAGCCCGGCGGCAGGTAGACGTGCATCCGCTTCTCTTTGCCCTCGTGGTTCCTGTAGGTGGCCCGTTCGACCTTGCCGTGGGGCACGTTCGCTTCGGCGTAGAACGAGGGGTCGTCGAGCGTGGGGAGCGCCGGCAGGATCGGCAGCGGGGTCGGCCCCGGCTTCGGCACCGGACGGGGCCCGCGAGGACCGCCCCGCCCCCCCTCCTTCGGGGCCTGGCCCTTGGCCGCCCCGGGGGGCCCGGGGTCCGGCTTCGGGTCCTGGGCGGAGGCGCTGCGGCCGCAGGCCGAGGCCAATCCGAGCACGGCCATCGAGAGCAGGAGACGCGATGCGATCATGGTGCCCGGTTCCTGGGGAGGGAGGATGTTGCGGCCCCGAATCATGGAGAGACTAGCGACGAAACGGCCCCTTCGGTACCCGGTGCCGGACCACGAAAGCGCCCCCCGCGGCCGGGATGGGGGCAGGCCCGCCGGTCGCCGCCGTCCCGGGACCCGATCCCGAGGTAGCCCCGGTCGAGTGGCGAAGGGGCAACTTTTCCGCGACGGATCGGATCTCACGTTCCCATGACGGGGCGGACGGGGTAGGCTGGCGGCCGTTCCCAATCCACCGAACGACCGGGCCAACGACCAGGGCGGAGCGATCCGCCCGCGACCCCCGACGGCGTCGCGAGCGGAGGCGGCACATGGGCGACGGGAGTGCCGGCGGGACGCCGCGCGTCCTGGTGATCGAGGACAACGCGGCCGATCGGGCGGCCTACAAAAGGACCTTGCACGCCTTCTCGCTCCAGTTCGCCGACTCGGGCGAGGCCGGGCTGGCCCGGCTGGCGGCCGGCGAGCCGTTCGACCTCGTCGTGCTCGACTACAACCTGCCGAAGATGAACGGCGACGAGGTCCTGGCCCGGATCCGCGGCGGAGATCCCGCCTTCGCCCAGGTCCCGGTGGTGGTCGTGACCGGCGGGGGGAGCGAGAGCGTGGCCGTGGACCTCCTGAAGAAGGGGGCCTCGGACTACGTGACCAAGGAGGAGCTGCACACGCCCCGGGTCGCCTCGGCGGTCCGGTTCGCCCTGGAACGCCAGCGGCTCGACCGCGACCGCAAGCGGGCCGAGGAGGAGCTGCGGCTCCGCAAGGACGAGCTGGAGGCGGCGCTCCGGCAACTCCAGAGGGCGCAGGCCCACCTGATCCAGGCGGAAAAGATGGCCAGCCTGGGGCAGCTCGTCGCGGGCGTGACCCACGAGATCAACAATCCCCTGGCCTACGCCGCCAACAACCTCGCCGTGCTCGACCGCGACGTGCGCAAGGTGGCCGGCCTGGTGGCCCTGTATCGCGCCCACCTCGGCGACGACCTCCCCCCCGCGCTTCGCGAGGAGGAGGAGCAGCTCGACCTCGACTACACCCTGCCCAACCTGGCCCGGCTCCTGGCCAGCACCCGCCAGGGGCTGCACCGGGTCGGCGAGATCGTGGCCAACCTCCGCGACTTCTCCCGGCTCGACGAGGGGGAGTGGAAGGAGATCGACCCCAACGAGGCGGCCCGGGTCACCGTGGCGATGGTCGGTTTCCACGCCCGCCAGAAGGGGGTGGCGCTGGACCTGGCGACCGGCGACGCGCCGATGCTCTGGTGCAACCCCGGCGAGATCAACCAGGTGCTGCTCAACCTCCTGATGAACGCCCTCCAGGCGGTCGGCACCGGGGCGACCATCGGCCTGAGCGTGGGGGCCTCTCCGGCGCGCGACGAGGTGATCTTCGCGGTGGCCGACGACGGGCCGGGCATCCCGGGGTCGATCCGGGGCAAGATCTTCGACCCGTTCTTCACCACCAAGCCCCAGGGGGTCGGCACCGGCCTGGGGCTGTGGATCACCTACAACATCGTCGCCGACCACGGCGGCCGGATCGAGCTGGCCACCGAACCCGGGCGGGGGACGACCTTCACCGTCACCCTGCCGTTGCGGAGCCCGGAGCCGCCGGGCTCAGCGTAGGGCCTGGGTCGACCGGAGCCCGGCCGCGGTGAACCGGAACTGCTCGGCCAGGCGGGCCCTCTGGTCGCTGTTCAGCGGCTTGGTCTGGGCCTCCGGCCGGGTCAGGTCGATCCCCTCGTCCTTCATCCCGGCAACGACCCGGGCCATGACCGGCGCGAACAGGTTCTCCACCCACACGGCGCGGCGGTCCTTGTCGCGGGGGACCACCACGTCGAGCCGGCGGGTCATCTCGTTGGCGGCGTCGGTGTAGCTCCGGTAGGTTTCCATGCGGTCGGCCACGGCGTCGAAGATCTTCGACAGGTCGTCGGCGTACATCGTCCCGCCGTCGATCGACGACAGGGCGACCCGCGCCAGCTCGTCGATGGCCATGGGCGGCCCGCCGTCCGGGTCGGTGGCGGAGACCCGCGCCGTTCCCCCCACGGCCACGGATACCGTGCTGGGCTCGCTCAGGTGGCCGCTGGGCGTGGCCACCACCAGCGAGAACCGGTACTGCCCGGCCGCCGGCGGGACGAACGAGCAGGTCGGCCCGTCGGTGGCCGGCAGCGTGACTTTGGGGCCGCCGGTCTGGATCCAGCGGTAGCGGAGCTTCCCCCTCGGCTCGCTGCGGACGCCGTTGAGCGTGACCCGGCGGCCGACCTTGCCCGCCTGGTCGTCCCCGGCGTCGGCGCGGAGGGTCAGGTCCTCCTCGACGTGCCCGGGGTTCTCGACCTCGACCGTCACCGGCCGGGCATCGACCCCCGAGTCGTTGCCCACCACCAGGACGAACCCCAGCCGGGCGGCGTCGGCCGGCACGGTGAACCGGGCCACCGCGTTGCCCGGGTTGATCAGCGTGACCTTCGGCCCCTGGGTCTGGAGCCACTTGTACCAGAGCTTGCCCCCGGACGAGGCCGTGCCGTCGAGGTTGACCCGCAGCCCCGGCGAGACCGTCCCGTCGACCCGAGGGGCCGACCGGAGCGGGCCGGATTCGGGGATCGGCACCGGGCCGACGTCGGCCACCGGCGGCCCGATCGCCGCGTCGGGCGGCAGGGTTGCCTGGCCGGGGGCGGCCGACGCGTTCAGCAAGAGTCCGAGGCCGAGGGCCATCGTGGCGGCGGCTGTTCGGGATCGCGACATCGGCACTGACCCTCCTTCCCTGGAACCTGGCCCATCGATCGCCGTCGATCGACACCCCTTGGTTTCGGACCGCATCGCCCCCCGATTTGACGCCAATCCCGCTTCGCCCACCCGGCCCCGCCCCCCAGCCGATCCCCCCGGCATAATCGGAGGCCGCCCCTTGGGCCGGAAGGTCGCGAGCCACCGGCCCCGGGGTGGCGGCGCCCTCGTCGATTATCGATGTGCGTTTTCATCAACGATCTTGATGCTGCTTGCGTGGGCGCGGGGCGACGAATAGATTCATAGTCGCGGCGGCCACGATGGCGTGACCCCGGTTCCCTACCTCCCCAGACGGACCAGGCGACCATGAAGCGACGAATGATCCGCTCCCTGACCTGGGAGCCGCTGGAGCTGCGCACCCTCATGGCCACGGCCACCTCGTCGCTGGCGACGCGGATGCTGGACCACATGTCGTCCGCGACGATCGGCCGGGCCGGATTCAGCGTGACGAACGCCGAGGATGGCGGCGGGGGCAGCCTGCGGGGCACCTCGGTCTTCGGCACGTCGAGCACCATCAAGCTCGGCGTCCTCTACGCCTTGATGCGGCGGGTCGACAGCGACCCGTCGGTCTCGCTGTCGACGACGCTCAACGTCGGGGCGCAGTACGGCACCAACCAGGGGGAGACCTTGACGGCCAACACGTCGTACACCCTGCGGCGGCTGGCCGAGACGATGATCGACAACAGCAACAACTGGGCGACCAACCGCCTGATGGACTACCTCGGGGTGGCGACGATCAACGCGGAGTTTCGCAACCTCGGGCTGAATTCGACGCGGATCGACCGCTACAACACCGGCACCGGGTCTCCCAGCATGCACGGGCTGGGCTCGTCGACCGGCCTGCCCGGACCGACGCGCGACTATCGCGCCGGGCACGACAACGAGTCGACCCCGATCCAGCTCACCACGCTGCTCCGGCTGGTCCACGAGAACGATGGCCTGCTGACGGCCTCCTCGCGGGACGCCTTCTGGGACATCATGGAACTGAACGGCTCGGGCTACCTCACCCGCGAGTACGCCGGCGCCGTGTTCACCGGGCCGGGCGTATCGTGGGGGGCGGCGCTCGACGTGGCCAACAAAGGGGGCTCGAACACCTGGTCCGGCAGCCCGGGGACGTTCACCGACGACCCCACCATCGGCAACCACTTCCAGAGGTCCGAGGCGGGCCGGATCACCTTCTCCGACGGCCGGGTCGTCTTCTACGCGATGTTCGTGGACGAGGCTCCCGACGCCGACCTGGCGGAGACCGCGATGGGCCGCGCCGGGTTCGAGATCGCGCGGGAGTACGCCACCACGACGGTGACCGTCACACCGCCCGGCGCCGAGCTCGAGGACGGCCGGGTGGCGATGGCCCGGGGGACCTCCGTCGCCGATGACTTCCGGATCGAGTCCGACGCGAGCGACGCGGTCGTGCTGCAGATCGACGGCCGGGTGATCCGGCAGGTGTCCCAGCCGCTGGGGACGGTCTATGCGATGGGGATGGCCGGGGCCGATCGGTTCGACCTCTCCGCCCATCCCGCCACCCGCATCGTGGTCGACGGCGGGGCCGGGGCCGACCAGCTGATCTACCGGGGGCCCGGCCAGCCCCGGTTCTCGGGCGGGACCACGACGGTGTCCCGTCCCGGCTTCGCCGATGTCAGCTTCGTCGAGATCGAGTCGTCTTTCGCGCCCCCCGCGGTCATCGTGCCCGGCGATCGGTCGGTCACGGTGGGCACGGCGATCGACCCGCTGACGATCACGGTCTCCGACGCCGAGACCCCATCCGATGCGCTGATCGTCACGGCCTCGTCGTCGAATCCTGAACTGGTGCCGGCCGGGGCGATCGCGATCACGGGCGTCGGCCGCACCCGGACCCTCCAGATCGTCCCGACCGCCGGGGCCGTGGGCTCGGCGACGATCACGGTCCGCGTCGAGGACGAGTCGGGCCAGTCGACCTCCGCGACGTTCCAGGTCACCGTCACGGCCATCACCCCCCCGGTCGATCCGCCCGTCGATCCGCCCGTCGATCCGCCGGTCGATCCGCCCGTGGTGATCCCGACGGATACGACCCCTCCCCGCGTCGTCCGGGTCGAACGGGTCAAGATCCGCACCGGGACCGGGAGGCGACGCAAGGTCCAGGACGCGCTGGTGCTGGTGCTCAGCGAGCCGGTCGATGCGGCGCGGGCCGCGAACCTGGGGGCTTACCGGCTGAGCGCCGCGGGCAAGGATCGCCGGTTCGGGACGCGGGATGACCGGAGGGTCGCGCTGGCCTCGGCGGCGGCGGATGCCGGCGGGGGCCGGGTCACGCTGGTCGCGAAGAAGCCGCTGGCGGCCGGGCAGTCGTACCAACTCGTGGCCGGCTCCGCCGCGCTGGTCGACCGGGCGTTGAACCTGCTGGACGGCGACGGCGACGGCCGCGCCGGGGGCGATCACGTCTTCCGCTTCGGCCGGCGCGCGTTGGGCTGAGCGCCGGGGTGGCCGGGGACGGGCGGGCCCTTCGCCCGCCTTGTCCCGCGCCGGTGGGGTGGCTTACAATCCGGGGACGAACCCGATCCCGAAGCGACTTCCCCCGGAGCGTCCGACGATGTCCCAGGCCCCCGAATCCCCGACCACGGCCACGCCCCCGACCGCCCGGCCCGGGCCGCCGGCCCAGCACGGCCACCGGCCGGCGATGTCGGCGGTCCCGGCCACGCTGGTCCCCGAGGCGGGCTGGCACTTCCTCCACCTGTTCTACCGGATCGACCGCGCCGCCCTGGCGGCGATCCCCGAGATGGAGCAGGAGGAGGGCCGCCGGCAGATCGTCGAGATCCTGGGCAAGGATCGCGAGGGGGCCCCGGACCAGATCCACGCCTTCGCCATCCCCGGCCACAAGGCCGATTTCGGCGTGATGATGGCCGGCCCCGACCTCCGCGCCGTCCACAACGTCGAGGTGGCGCTCCAGGCGTCGAAGCTCGGCCCGGCGCTGGTGCCGACCTACTCGTTCTACTCGATCACCGAGATCTCCGAGTACGTCCCGGACGCCGAGGCCTACGGCAAGATCCTCCGCGATCGCGAGGGGGTGGACCCGGAGAGCCCGACCTACGCCACCAAGGTCAAGGCGTATGCCGACCGCCTCGGGCCGATGAACAAGCAGAGGCTCTATCCCGAGTTTCCCGATTGGCCCTGCCTCTGCTTCTACCCGATGAGCAAGATGCGCCAGGGGGACCAGAACTGGTATCTCCAGCCGTTCGAGCACCGGACCGAGATGATGGCCCAGCACGGCAAGAGCGGCATGAAGTTCGCGGGAAAGGTGATGCAGGTGATCACGGCGTCGACGGGGCTCGACGACTGGGAGTGGGGCGTCACCCTCTGGGGGCGCAACCCGTCCTACCTCAAGGACATCGTCTACTCGATGCGGTTCGACGAGAGTTCGGCGAAGTATGCCCTGTTCGGCCCCTTCTACTTCGGTTTCATCCTGCCCCCGGTCGAGCTGCTCGACGCCGTCCGGCTGTGATCCGACCCGCATTTCCCCCTCTCCGCCCGAGGAACCGCCGCGATGTGGACCTGCCCGAAGTGCGCCTCGAAGATCGACCCCGCGTTCGAGGTCTGCTGGAATTGCGGGACGTCGCCCGACGGCATCCCCGACCCGAACTTCGTGCCGGCCGATCAGGCCGGGCCGATCGAGGATCCGCCCGTGACCCCGGAACTCAACGTCGACGCCGCCCCGGCCCTCGCCGATGAACTGCCCGGCCCCGCCCAGGGCGAGCTGGTCGAGTGCTACTCGGCGTTCGACCTGATGGAGGCCAAGTTCCTGGCCGATCAGCTTTCCGAGGCCGGCATCCCGGCGGTGTCCGACACCCACGACATGCACGGCGCCCTCGGCGGCATGAGCGCCACTCCCCGCGTCTGGGTCCGCGAGGACGACCTGCTCGCCGCCCGCGCCTGGCTGGCGAACTACGAGCAGAACAAGGCCGTCGATGGCTGAGCGACCCGGGGCCGGGCGGGACGCGTGGGAGGCGATGGCGTGAACAGTGGCCTCGACCGATCCCTCCTCCCGCCCGATTCGCCCTTCCTCCGGATCACCGACTGGCCGAGCCTGATCGAACAGATCCGGAAGTGCCCGGGCATGTGGCTCGGCTCTGCGTCCGTATCGGCCCTCTCTCATTTCCTCTACGGCATCCAGATGGCCGAGGTCCTCCACGACTTGCCGATGGAGAAGCGACTCGGCGGCTTTCCCGCCGATGAGTTTGAGGAATGGGTCGCCGATCATTTCAATCCCGAGCGATTGGTGGTCCGATCTTTCCACCTCGCGCTTTTGGCGTCCGATTCGGAGATGGCCGGGTTCCGCACGTGGCTGGATTGGTATGATCGATTCAGGCAGGCCCGGGCCGGTTCCTGACCCCGCGACGGAGCGGATGCCGGCCTTTTGTCTTAGGCTGGGTCGAGACCCAGCTTACTCCAACCGAACGCCTGCCCGAGCCCCTCGCGCCCCCGATCCTGGAGCCGCCCCGCGATGCCCGCTGAAACCCCCGCGTCCGGGGCGACGTCCGCCTCCCGACTGGTCGACGCCTTCCTCGTCGCGGCGTTCCTCGGGCTCGCGTTCCTGCTCGGGGCGTTCCCGCTCAAGGACACCGACTTCTGGTGGCACCTGAAGGCCGGGGACATGATCCGCCAGACCGGCGAGGTCCCCCGGGTGGACACCCTGACCTACGGGGCCGAGGGGCACCCGTGGGTCGACCTCCACTGGCTGTTCCAGGTCCTGATCAGCTGGGGCTTCGGCCGCTTCGGTGTGCCGGGGCTGACCCTGGCCAAGTGTGCGATCACCACGGCGGCCGTGGCGCTGCTGATCTCGGCCCGGCGCAAGGACTGGCCGGTCTGGGCGATGGTGCTGGCCTGGGTGCCGGCCCTGTTCGTCCTGGGCGGCCGGATGTACATCCGGCCCGAGACGCTGACGCTCCTCTACCTGTCGGCCTACCTGGCCGTCCTGTTCCGCTGGGAGCGGTGGCCGGCCCTGGCGTTCGTGCTGCCGGCCGTGCAGGTGCTGTGGGTCAACACCCAGGGCCTGTTCCTGCTCGGGCCGATCCTGATGGGATTCGCCCTCGTCGATGCGGCGATCCGCCGGGGGGCGCTGAGCCCGGAGCGTCGGCCGTGGTGGCGGACCGTCGGGATCGCCACGGCGCTGGTCGGGGTGGCGTGCCTGGTGAATCCCTACGGCCTGGCCGGGGCTTTGTACCCGCTCCAACTCGCCGGCACGATGAGCACGCCGATCTTCAAGACCACGATCGCCGAGCTGGAGCCGATCCCGTCGTTCATCGGCCGGTCGGGGCTGACCAGCCTGCCGCTCTGCATCCACCTGTTCGCGATGGTCCTGGGCGCGGCGAGCTTCGTCATCCCCCTGCTCTGGAGCGGTTGGGTTCGTTTGGCCGATCGCCGGGCCGCCCTCGAACCCGCCCCCGCCCCGGAGCCTCCGCCGAAGAAGAGGGGCAAGAAAGGGGACGCCCAGACGAAGCCAAGGGGCAAGAAGGGGAAACAGCAGGCGCCCGCCGAGCCCCCGGCGTCGTGGG
The DNA here is from genome assembly GCF_051175315.1 of Tundrisphaera macrotermitis. Classification (NCBI taxonomy): domain Bacteria; kingdom Pseudomonadati; phylum Planctomycetota; class Planctomycetia; order Isosphaerales; family Isosphaeraceae; genus Tundrisphaera; species Tundrisphaera macrotermitis. The sequence goes on along the minus strand of NZ_CP195100.1, from coordinate 4,607,369 downwards.
GCGTCAGCCCGTTCCGGTTCTTCCTCTACGCCAGCTTCAGCGCCCTGAGCCTGGCGGCGTCGCGGAACAGCCACCAGTTCGCGGCCGTGGTCGGGACGGTGACGGCCTGGAACTTCGGCGAGTGGGCCGCCGCGATCCGGGCCCGCCGGCTCCGGCTCCGTCCGGACGCCCCGTCGTGGCCGGTCGGCCGCCGCCTGGCGGTGCTCGGCGTGGTCGGCGCTGCGATCGGCCTGGTCGCCAGCGGCCAGTTCTACGCCTGGGCGGGCGAAGGGCGGATCGTCGGGCTGGGGGAGGAGAAGCTCTGGTTCCCCCACGAGGCGACCAGGTTCGCCGGCCGTCCCGACATGCCCGACCGCCTGGTCGCCTATCACAACGGCCTGCCCTCGCTCTACGAGTATTACTTCGGCCCGGAACGCAAGGTCTACACCGACGCCCGGCTGGAGGTGATGGGGCCGGAGGTGTATTCGCAGTACATCGCCCTGGGGGACCGGATCGGCGGGAACCTGCCCGGCTGGTCCGAGGAACTGGTGGGGATGGGCCGGCCGGCCGTGATGCTGGACACCATCGACGCCCGGATCGCCGGCAAGGTCGCGACCCTGCTGGCCGCCCGCCGCTGGCACTGCGTCTGGTTCGACCCGATCGTCGCCGTCTTCGTCCACGACTCGTATTCTTCGGTGATCCGCGAGCACGGCGTGGACTTCCTCGCACGCCATTACCGACGCGAGGCCGGCGCCGCCCCCGCCGATCCGGCCGCCCTGGCCGCGATGGCCAAGTCGATGTACAACGTGGCCGCCCAGCTCCGGAGCCGACCCGGCAACGATGCCCTGGCCCGCTCGATGGTCCTGCTCGGCCTGGACTATTCCCGCCGCCTCCGGGCGGTCGCGCCGGGCGACCTGGAAGGTTGGAAGCGGGCCGGCGTGCTGGAACTGCTCCGCGATCCGCTCGGCACCGAGGGGGTGATCCCCCGGTTCCGGCTCCCGTTCGACCCGACGTTCGACATCTCCCTGGCGCGGTCGACCTACGCCCTGCGCCGCACCGTCGAGGCCGCCCCCGACGACGGGCTGCCGCTCCTGTCGCTGGGCAACTCCTTCGTCTTGCGCGGGATGAACGAGCCGGCCCTGCCCCTGATCGAGCGGTTCGCCGGGCTGCCGGCCCGCAACGAGTACCAGAAGCGCTACAGCGCCCAGGCCCCCGACATGATCGCCAGGATCCGGGCCGACCTCGGGGCGAAGCCGGCGACGACATGGTCGAACCTCGGCGACCTCGAACGCGTGGTCTCCGCCCTCCTGGCGACCGGCTGGGCGGAGACCGCCGCCGACGTGATGGAGAACGCCTACAAGCCCGAGGCCCGGTCCTGGGAATGGGCCGACCGCCTGGCGATCCTCCGGCTCCACCTCGGCCGGCCCGACCGGGCCCGCGCCGCCTGGCTGGCCGTGGGGGAGTCGGCGCCCGCCGCCGTCCGATCGGCGCGGGTCGCCATGACCTACCTGGTGGAGGACGATTTCGAGGCCGCCCGCCGGGCCTATGCCGAGGCCCTGGCGGCGGATCCGAAATTGTTCGAAGCCCACTTCGGGCTGGCCGTCCTGGAGCAGGACGCCGGCCACGCCGACGAGGCCCTGGCCGCCGCGAAGCGGGCCGAGGCGAACGCCCCCAACGACCATTCCCGGATCGCGGCCCGGGAGCTGATCGGGGCGATCGCCCCGGCGGTCCCGGGTCAGAGCTTGTCGCGGTAGACGTTGGCCACCGCCTCGGCGATCTGCTTCCAGTACTTGCGGCGGGCCTCGGGGGCTTGCTCGATCTGGATCCCCCCGGCCTGCGTGTAGCGGTTGACGATGTTGGTGGGGGTCGTGCCGCCGTTGGTCTCGCCCGGCAATGCCAGGTCGACCGGGATCGAGGGGTCGGCGATCGCGTCGCGGATGGCGTCGCGGATCTCCACCTTGAGCCGGGTCGGCCCGGTCCCGCCCACCAGGATCCGCTTGTTGACCATCCCGTGGAACGAGACCGCATGCTCGAACTTGCGGCCGGAGACCTTCGCCAGGAGCGGGAAGCTGGCCTCGCTGGTCTCGGTCGAGGTGATGTGCCAGCGGGCGAAGGCGCTCTTGCCGCCGCGCACGCCGTAGCCCCGGCACCGCCAGACCGAGGTCCGCTTGCCGCCCAGGAGTTCGGCGACCCGCTCGGCCTGGAGGTCGGTGGGCACCTCCATCTCGCCGCCGTGGGGGGCCATGATCAGGAGGCCGGTGTTGGTGCCGTCGTCGTCCAGGCGTTCGACGAAGTCGCCCTGCGCCTTGGCCTCGGCGTCGGTCAGGTGCGAGTGGGTGACGTCGGGCGAGACCGTGGCCTCGAAGCCCTCGCCCGGGCCGATCCGCAGCCGGCCCAGCCGGCCGATGCCGACGACGGCCTCCGGCCCCCCCTCATGGGCCTGGGCCACGGTGAACAGGCCGCTCTCGCCCCCCCGGCGAGTGATCCGGACCTGCTGGCCCACGGCCCGGCCGATCGAGGCGAGCCGGGGCGCGTCGGCCGAGCAATGCTCCTTCTTCCTGGCGATGGCCGCCTCCCCTTCGAGGGGGTCTCGGACCGAGGCCCCGAAGTCCCGGACGGCCGCCACCGGGTCCGCGCCGGACTGAGGCGGCGGGGCCTGGCCCGAGGCCCCGATCGCGACCATCCCGCTCGCCATCCCGCACGCCACCGCCCACCGAAAAACCACCGTCATTCCACCCCCCATCGGGATCGTTCGCGCGATCCACGGCAACGGCCGGCTCGCCTGGCTGTGCTCGATCCTGGCCCGTCGACCGGGTATTCTAAACGGGGCCGGCCGGGCCGCCAACGCCGGGCTGATTCCAACGGAGATGGCCCCTCGGCCCGTAGTTTGCAGCGGAGGAGCACCTCGGCCTTTGTGTTTCCGCCAGAGTGAGGAGCAGGATGATCATGCAACGGACGTGGATGGGATGGAGTCTCCTGGGTGCCATGACGGTCGCCGCCTGGTCCGCCGCCGGGGGCGTGTCCCACGCCCAGTACCCGGGCGAGACGGTGGTCTATGAGACCGTGGCGCCGGGCACGCGGACGGTCACGCTGGGCGAGTCGTACCTCGTCAAGGAGAAGCCCCGCAAGACGGTGATCAAGCGGCGGCCGACGGCCGTCGTCACCAGGACGCCCCCGGTGGTCCGCGAGACCCGCTTCGTGCAGCCGGCGCCGGTCGTCGAGCGGCGGGTCGTGCAGCCGGCCCCGATCCTGGAGAGCCGGTACGTGCAGCCGGCCCCGGTCCTCGAACGTCGCTGGGTCCAGCCGGCCCCGGTGGTCGAGACCCGGACCTACATGCCGGAGCCGGTCTACCAGACGCGGTATCTCACGCCCTATCGTTGAGCCGCGATCGGGGGGCGCCCGTCGCCCCCCATGACCCGGCCCTCCTCCGCACCGCGAGATCAGCGCCATGAGCACCCGCGTCGGCGATCTTGCGCCCGACTTCAGCCTGCACGATGCCGACGGCAAGCCCGTCTCCCTGGCCGATTACCGCGATCGGTCCAACGTCGTCCTGTTCTTCTACCCCAAGGACGACACGCCGGGCTGCACCGCCGAGGCGTGCACGTTCCGCGACCAGTACGAGGCGTTCCGCGACGCCGGGGCCGAGGTGATCGGCATCAGCGCCGATACGGTCGGTTCGCATCGCGGCTTCGCCGATCGCCACCGGCTGCCGTTCCCGATCCTGAGCGACCCCGGGGGGGAAGTCCGCGCCCGGTACGGCGTCCCGAAGACGCTGGGGCTGATCCCGGGCCGGATGACCTTCGTGATCGACCGGTCCGGGCGGGTCCGGCATTCCTTCTCGTCCCAGTTCCGCCCGGCGAAGCACGTCGCCGAGGCGATGGCGATCCTCCGGACGCTCGACCCGGCCTGAAGGCCCGGGTTACACCTTCACGTAGAGGACGGTGTCGGCGTTCGGGTCGAAGGGCTGCTCCCAGGCCCAGGGCGTCGACGGCCGGAGGCCGGATCGATCCAGGGTGATCTCGTCGGAGTCGGCCTCGAAGGCGCGGAGCTTGCGCCGGAGGTCGTGGAGCGTGGAGGCCCGGACCACGCGGCCCGGCTGGTTGGGGACCTGGGCGCGATACTCTTGGGTCACTTCGTCGCGAAGGTAGACGGGGATGACGCGGCACATGATGAGTGTCGATCCTGGCGGGGATGATGCGTCCACCGGCACGACCAACCCTAGGTTACGATCCTGGATCCGGCCACTCCGCCAAAGAAAACCGGCCCGGGCCGCGGGGAGATCCCCTCGGCGCGGGCCGGTCCGGCGATCGTTGGCCTGGGCGGGCGATGCCCGATCAGGACGCCTTGATCTCGCGCCACTGCGACCACTTGCCGAGCCACGAGGGCTGCGGGAGTGGGTTGCCGGCCTCGGGGGCGGCCGGTGCGGCCTCCTGCTCGGCGACGGCCGCGGTGGTCGTCATGGCGATGGCGGTGGTGACCTCGGGGGCGGGGGCCGCCTCCGGTTCCGGCGCGGGGGCCGGGGCGGGCGCGGGGGCCGGGGCCGGGGTCGGGGCCGGCTTCGCGGCGGCGAGATCGGCGTCGGTCAGGACGAAGTCGACCTTCTCGTTGACCGTGCTGACCTGGACATCCTGGCTCTTGACGACCTTGCCGTCCACCACGTCGCTGACGCGGTAGGTGGCGTTGGGGTCGACCGGGATCTGGTAGCCGCCCGAGTCCCAGGTCTGGGTCGAGGCGGTCGCGCCGGTGGAGAGGTTGGTGGCCTGGATGGTCACCCCGCCGTTGCCCTCGCCGGGGGAGTAGAAGTTGTCGCGATTCTTGTCCGTGTAGACCACGCCGAGGATCTGGGGCTGGGAATCGGCCCGGGAGGCGAAGCTCTGGGTGATCACGACCGGGCCGAGGCCGTTGTTGTTGGTCTTGACCATGCCGATGCCGACATCGGTGAACGAGCCCTCGGGGGTCTGGTCGGGCTGGAGCAGGTTGCGGAAGTGGCCCTTGTCGGCCACGCCCCAGTCGAACAGGAAGGCCTGGAGGGCGGTGTCGGTATTATCGGCATAGGCGTAGGCATTCTCGCCGGCCGTGGCGGGGCGGCCGTAGCCGGACGCCTCGATCCGCTGGTTGATCCCGGAGCCGTCCTTGCCCGTGTGGGTCTGGCGGCCCATGTCGGCCTGGGCCTGGCTCTGCCCTTGGGCGGCGGCATCTAGGTCGCCGTTGTAGGCGAGCGGGGGCTTGGCGGCCGCCGACCCGATCTGGCGCTTCAGGTCGCCGACGTTGAGGTGGAACTTGTCGAGCGTGGCCTCGACGTTGGCGCTCAGGTTGGAGGTGAACCGCTCCGCGGCGGCTCCGGGGTTGGTCCGGACCAGATTGATGAGTTCGAGGGCATATTGCTTGTCGGCGGTGGGCCCGCCGACGCTGCTGAGCACCTGACGCGTCTCGAGACGCTCCATCATCGGAGTCCGACGCAGGGATGGCCGGGTCATGCGACCTCCTTGTCTATCGTGATCCGCCACCGGGGCGACGGCCGAAGGGCGACCGCTCCAACGTCGGAGCGTGTCTGTTCGTGGGGGCTTTGAACTTGAAAGAATCTTTCTTTACTCGGTTCAACGCCCCGTTTCAGCGTCAAGACCAAAAAGCAATCACCATGCCAGAAACCTCGGGATGCCCGCCCCATCGCGGCGCAATCGCCTTAACTTCGTGGAAGACGGCCGGTTGATGGCCCCAGGAATATTCCTCGTCGCCCGGGGCGTCAAGGGCGATCTCGGAGGGACCTCCGTCATGACTCCCGGAGATGACGTTTCAGACTTACAAACGAGACGATTTTACAAGCGGTTCGCGACCCGCCGCGTGCGGAAGTTTCGCTGAAGTTTCCGGTTGTGTCGACCGACATGGCGAATCCGACGGTGCCGAATGGGGCGATTTTGAGGGTCGGGTCGGGTGAATGGGTTCTCATGACTGAGGGGTGATCGCGCCTCATCGACCCGGGGCCGTCCGGGCGGGGTTTTCGGGGGGAGATCGCGTCGGCGGGGTGGCCCGTCGCGCGGGGCAAGTTTGCAAGAGATTCGCCCGCTGGTATCCTGGGTCGGGGCCGATCCGCGCCCGAGCCCGATGCCCCGGTCGACCCGAACCTCCTTCACAGTGCCGGCACCCCCATGATCCTCGTTTCCGCCAGCGGCCTGGGCCGACAATATTCCGGCGACCCGATCTTCCAGGACCTCAAGTTCGAGGTCCGCGCCGGCGAGAGGATCGGCCTGGTCGGCCCCAACGGCGCCGGCAAGACCACGCTGATGAAGCTGGTCGCCGGGCTCGAACAGCCCGACTACGGGAGCTTGTATCGCCGCCCGGGCGTCCGCGTGAGCCTGCTCAAGCAGCACCCGGAGTTCGCCAGCGACGAGACGTTGATGTCGGTCGCCCGGTCGGGGCTGGCGTCCTTGCTCGACCTCCAGGAGGAACTGGAGGAGGCGGCCCGGGAGATGGCCGAGGCCGAGGACGAGGCCGACGCCGCCCGCGCCTCGCGTCGCTACGACGAGCTGAGCGACCGCCTGGCGCATCAGGACGCCTATTCGATCGACCACCGGGTCGAGGAGATCCTGGGCGGGCTGGGGTTCGCCACGGCGGACTTCAACCGGTCGGCGCGGACGTTCTCGGGCGGGCAGCAGTCGCGGATGATGCTGGCCAAGCTCCTGTTGGAAAGCCCCGACCTGATGCTCCTGGACGAGCCGTCCAACCACCTCGACATCCAGACCACCACCTGGCTGGAGAACTACCTGGCCCGCCAGGCCGTGGGGATGATCATCGTCAGCCACGACCGCTACTTCCTCGACAAGGTCGTGACCCGGATCTGGGAGCTGTTCGACGGTAACATCGACGTCTACCCCGGCAACTATTCCCAGTACTGGAAGCTCCGCACCGAGAAGGCCAAGGCGCTCCAGAAGCAGTACGAGAAGCAGCAGGACTACATCGCCGAGCAGGAAGCCTACATCCGCAAGTACGGCGCGGGCCAGAGGGCCAAGCAGGCCCACGACCGCGAGAAGAAGCTGGCGCGGGTCGAGCGCGTCGAGACGATGCGCGAGATCCACGGCCCGCCGATGGGCTTCGGCGAGGTCGATCGTTCCGGCGACATCGTGATCGATGCCCGCAAGCTGACCAAGGCGTTCGACAAGCCGTTGTTCAGCGACTTCAACCTGATGGTCAATCGCGGCCAGTGCGTCGGCATCCTCGGGCCCAATGGGGCCGGCAAGACGACCCTGATCAAGACGCTGATCGGCCGCGAGAAGCCGACCTCCGGCGAGATCAAGATCGGGGCCAAGGTGCTGATCGGCTACCACGACCAGGGGCTCGAATCGCTCCCGCCATCGACCACCGTCCTCCGCGCCGTGTGGCCCGACGCCGAGGCGGGATGGGGGCAGGAGGACGTCCGCGACATCCTCGCGCGGTTCGGGCTGTCGGGGGAGATCGTGATGCATCAGGTCGGCCAGCTCTCCGGCGGCGAGAAGGGCAAGGCCGCCCTGGCCCGGCTAGCGGCGACCTCGGCCAACCTGCTGGTCATGGACGAGCCGACCAACCACCTCGACATCTGGGCGTGCGACTCCCTGGAGCGGTCGATCCGCGACTTCGAGGGGACGGTCCTGGTCGTCTCGCACGACCGCTTCTTCCTCAACCAGGTGGCCGACCGGATCATCGTGGTCGCCGACGGCAAGGCCCGCCTGATCGAGGGCAACTACGAGGAATACCAACGGTTCGCCGCCAAGCAGGCCGAGGCCGAGGCCCAGGCCGCCGCCAAGGCCGCCTCATCTTCCTCCTCGAACAATCAGGCCGCCCCCAAGTCCGACGGCAAGTCCGAGAAGAAGCGGCGGAAGTTCCCCTACCGCAAGACGCCCGACCTGGAGCGCGAGATCGCCGAGGTCGAGGCCGAGGTCGCCACGCTCGAAGAGGCCCTGGGCCTGCCCGACACCTGGCGCGATCCCGTCAAGGCCCGGGGCACGCAGGAGCGGCACGAGGACCTCAAGGGCAAGCTCGCCACGCTCTACGAGCACTGGGAAGAGGCGGTGGAGTTGAATTGAGCCGGGCTTGCGTGCGGATGGGCCGGGGCGCCCGGTGTTGATTCGCCGCCCCGCCCTCCCCGGCCCGCGAAGAATCGAGTATCCTGAAACCGATCGCTCGCCGACGACGTCGTCCACCAGGCCGAATGCCATGCCCGACCCCCGGAAACTCCTGGCCATCATCCGCAAGGCCGCCGACCTGAACCGCGCCACGCCGGGGCGTTCGGGGTCCGTGGTCACGCTGGATGGGAACGTGTCCGACGTGATGGTCGTGGGCGACCTCCACGGCAACATCCCCGCGTTCCGCCAGGTCCTGCTGGCCGCCGACCTGGCCAGGAACCCGAACCGGCACCTGGTCCTCCAGGAACTGATCCACGGGCCGAGGTTCTACCCCGACGACGCCGGGGACCGGTCGCACCAACTGGTGGACCTGGTGTGCGCCCTGAAGTGCCAGCACCCCGAGCGGGTCCACCTGATCCTGGGCAACCACGAGCTGTCGGAGCTGACCGGGCGGCCGATCGCCAAGGGGGGCGTGCCGCTCAACGCCCTGTTCCGCCAGGGGATCGGCACGGCCTACGGCGAGTCGGCCGATGAGGTCTACAAAGCCTACCTCGCCCTGTTCGCCACGCTCCCGCTGGCGGTGCGGACGCCCAACCGCGTGTTCCTCTGCCACACGATCCCCGACCCGCTCGACGTCGAACGCTTCGACGCATCGATCTTCGCCGAGGAGAACTGGCCCCACGACGCCATGAAGCGAGGCGGCCCGGTCTACGCGATCACCTGGGGCCGGAACACCGAACCCGAGAACGTCGACCGCTTCGCCGCGATCGTCGACGCCGACTGGTTCGTCACCGGCCACCAGCCGTGCGAGGAAGGCTTCCGCCAGGCCAACCACAGGCAGGTCATCGTCGACGGCACCGACCCCTATCCCGCCTTCTGCCTGTTCCCGGCGCGCGAGCCGGTCACCGTCGAACGCCTGATGGACGGCATCCGGATCATGTCCGTGGCCGGGTGAGGACGATGATCATGGTCGCCGGGCCCGACGATCGCCCGTCGGGCCGGGTACGCGAGGCTCGACGTGGGGAGTTCATGCCCCCGCCCTCATCGGGCAGTGTCGGTGCCACGGAAGGGTGCTTGATCTCGGTGCCCGGATTGAGCTTCCCGATCAATCGGTGAGGCCAAGCTGCTTCACTTCCTTGCGAAGCTTGAGCATCTCGATCAGCTGCTGGTACTGCTCCCGGGAGAGTTCGCCCTTCTCGGATTTTTCGAGGAGGGTTCCCAGGAGCGTGACCTGGTCGTCGGGGTTCGCGGACATGATGCTCAGGACCCCCTCGCGTACCTGGTAGACCAGCCCCAACTGCTCGAGGATGAGCCGCAGCGTGGTCTTGAGCGGGATGTCCTCCAGGTCGATCGACACGGGCGAATCCAGGGTCACATCGGCATTCTGCAACCCGATGGGGTCCGCATAAATCTGGATGCCCTTGGGCAAGCCGGCCCCCTCGTCCTGGGTGACCTGCTGGATATATTTAAGGACATCCGAGAGCGGGGTCTCGTTGGGGAATTTCATGTTGATCGGTTTCTGGAGGGCCGCCTGGATCGACCTGGTGCCGGGGCTCTGGTCGTCCGGGGGCGTGATCACCGACGGCCAGCCGGCCGCCCAGTCGGGGACGTCGGCCCGGGGCGCACGGTCTTCGGCCCCGGCCTGGGGTCGTCCCCGCTTCGCGGAGGCGTCGGGCCCCCGGCCCATCCCCTGGTAGGCCATGACCGCCGCGCCGGTGCCGAGCACCAGCAAGATCGCCCCGGCCAGCTTCGATTTGGAGAGGAACATGGTCGCGAGACTCCCGGCCGCCAGCGAGGCCACGCCGGCCGGGACCACCCCGGACGCCGGGCCCGCCATCGCGGCCCTGATGGTGGATGACAGGAGAGATGGGGGGACGACCGGCGGGGCCCCGCCCGCGAGGATGCCCAGGTTTCCGGCCGGGGCGTACCCACGCCGCGCGAGCCGCGTTTTGAGAAGGTCGCGGGCCCGGGACAGCCGCCCCTTGACGCTGCCGATCGGCCAGCCGAGCTGCCGGGCAGCCTCGTCGTGGGTCAGCCCTTCGAAGTAGCACAGGACGACCGGCGCCCGATACCTGGCCGGCAACCGCGCCAGTTCCTCGTCGAGCACCGGGCCGAGTTCGAGGTCCGGCGGGTCGTCGATGGCCGCGACCTCGGGGGCCTCGCCCGGACACTCGCGGGCCCGGCGCCGGTGCGCCGCGGACCGGGCCCGGAGGGCGACCCGGCGGGCGACCCCGTACAGCCAGTGCCCGACCGGGTCCTTCTCGCCGAGCGATCCCCCCTTGCGGGCCAGGACGAGGAACGTGGCCTGGAACGCCTCCTCGACGTCGCGGCGATCGGCCAGGATCCGCCGGCAGACGCCCAGGACCATCGGCCCGTGCCTTTCGACGATCGCCCCGAAGGCCGCCTCGTCGCGGCGGTCGAGGTAGCGCCGGAGCAGGTCCCGCTCCGACATCCCGACGACCGAATGCCCGCCCACGAGGTGGGCCAACTCCGTCACGGCCGGCCCGAATTGCCCGCGTCCCATGTCGTCGCCCCCCGCGTGGCCGAGTCCCTCCCGATAATGTCCCCGCGAGGCCGGGCGGATACAACTTTTCCCCGGATCCGCTTCGAAACGGCGAGACGCCCGCCCCGGGATGGGGGCGGGCGTCGGATCATCGGCGGATCACTTGGCGAACCGGGCGGGATCGACATCCTTCACGGAGAGGTCGCCGTAGATGACCCGATAGGTCGGCGAGCCCTGGGGGCGGTAGCGGAAGATCGGGGCGTCGGCCCGGCCGAGCCGGACGTCCTTGCCGGTGTAGACGGCGTCGGCGGTCGGGGGCATGGCCCAGACCAGCCCCACCCCGCGGCCGATCTTGACGATCCAGGCATTCGTCGCCTCGTCAAACCCATCCTTGCCGAGTTCGATCTTGCCCAGGACGTCGATGAGCGAAGGCATCTGGAGGTCGTTGGGGAACCGGCCGCCCGAGCGTTTGGCGTAGTCGCCCAGGACGTCGACCAGGTCCTGCTCGACCGGCGCGGCCTTGCCGATGTCGGTCGAGAGCTTCTGGATGGTGTACCCTTCCGGGGGGGTCATCCGGAAGAGTTCCGGGTCCAGGGGCGGGTCGAAGGCGAACTGGTCGCAGACGACCGTCTTCGGGCCGGTGCCGTCGTAAGCCACCTGGGATTCCACCCGAGTCGGCAGGTTGGTCGCGGCGTCGACCCAGACCTGCGACGTCCAGCCGCCGGCCGCCACGCGAAAGCCCCGGGCCGGGCGGCCGTCGATCAACTTCTCCCCGAGGTCGTCCTCGGGCTTGCCCTTGAATTCCCGCAATTGATCGATTTGGTCCTCGCCCCAGCCTCCGGGCTTGCCCGGGCCATTGAACGCGACGACCGTCGCGGTCTTGCCGGTCGGTTCAAGCACCAGGGTCTTCATCGATGCCCGATCGATGATCGAGGCGCCGCCGCCCGGCATCTCGGTCCGGATCAGCCCCGGTTCCATCCGGGAAACACGTATTGGTTCGAGGTCGCCGATCCGCATGGTGTAGGTCATCGTGCGTGCGGCACGAACCTGTTCGATGGCCTGGGCGAAGGCGGCGCGGGGACCTCGGCTGGAGGTCTCGATGGCCACGAGGCCGGTGATGGCGGCGGCGGCCAGCAGGCCGGCGGCGATGCGGAGGAACGGGGGCATGGTCCTGATCCTTTCGGCGAGGGTCGGCTTCGGTCGTCGGTCGGGTTCGTTTCGCAGCGCGGCCAGGGTCCGGGCGACCACGTCGGCGGGCGGGCCGTCGGGGGTGTCGCGGTCGCGGAACTCGGCGAGGATCCGGTCGAAGCGTTCGTCGGGCATCACGGGGCACCTCCGCTATCTCGTCCCGAGGCCACCGGGCTCAGGGCCCGCCGCAGGCCGGCGCGGGCCCGGTGGAGCAGGCTCCCCACGGCGTTGGCGGCGATCCCCAGGTGCTTGCCGACCTCGTCGTAGCTCGACTGATCCAGGTAATGGAGGCAGAAGGCCTCGGCCTGCTTGGGGGGCAGGTCCGCCAGGGCCCGGCGGATCTGCCCGTCCAGTTCGTGGTTCTCGGCCACCCGCTCGGGGCCGGGGGCCGGGCTGGCGACGTCCGGGCCGTCGTCGAACGATCCGCCGCGCCCGGATCGGCGTTTCCGCTGCCGCAGCCGGTCCAGGGACCGCGCGGTGGCCAGCCTCTGGAGGAAGCCACCCCAGTTCTCGACCCTCTGGCGGCGGGCCGCCGACAGGGCCGAGACGAAAGTCTCCTGGAAGCAGTCGGAGGCGTCGGCATGGTTGCCCAGGAGCCGATAGGCGGTCCGCCACACCAGCGGGCCGTGCTCCTTCATGATCTCGTCCCAGTCGGGCATTCTGCTCGCCCTCTCGTGCTTTTCGGGATGGCCGACAGGAGGAGTGTCGCTAGGGCCGGGCTTTTCTTACGGCGGTTTCCCCGGCGCTTGACCGACGATTCGATGAGTGGCAGGATGACCGGGCCATGAGACCCCCCCCGAGCGGCCCGTCCAGGAGCACCCCCATGTCGGCCGAGAACCTCGCGATCGCCCGCCGCTGGTTCGATGACATCTGGAATCAGCGACGGCTGGAGACGGTCGACGAGCTGCTCACGCCCGACAGCGTCTGCTTCGTCGACGACGGCCCGATCCGGGGCCCGGAGGAGTTCAAGCAGCGAATGTACCACCCGTTCGTCTCGGCCCTGCCCGACACCCGCGTCGAGATCCTGGGGGAACTTGTTCAGGGGGACCAGGTGGCGATCCGCTGGAAGGCCACGGGCACGCACGACGGCGAGGGGCTGGGGTGCCGGGCCACCCGTCAGCCGGTCGAGATCCAGGGGATCTCCTGGCTCGTGATCCGCGGCGGGAAGCTCGTCGAGGGGTGGCAGAGTTCCAACATCACCGACGTCGTCCGGGGCCTGGTCCTGGCGGCGGGGGGGCCTTTGGCCCCGGGAGACATCGCATGACCCGATTGAAAGCATGCCGATCCTTCGCGCTCCTGGCCGGCCTGGCGATGGCATCGCCGGCCCGCGCCGACCAGTTCGTCCTGTTCGACGCCACGTTCACCTACACCAAGGAGGACGCCGACAACGCGAAGCCGAGCAAGTCGCACTATTACGTCAAGGACGGCCTGATCAACAAGGACCGCCCCCGCGACTGGACCGCGCCGGTCGACTATCGCAACGGCACGGTCCACATCCGCACCGAGGTCATCGAGAAGCCGGCCGGCTCCGAGCCGACCACCTGGTCGCTCTGCTACATCGCCAACAAGGGCCGGGGGGGCCACAGCTACGGCTGCACCGGCACCGACGTCTACCGCGAAAAAGGCGTCTACGAGAAGGACGTCTCGATGACGAAGTTCTGGCAGAACGACGCCATCGACTGGACCAAAGGCATCAAGCAGATGGACCTGGTCATCAAGGACAACTCCGGCGGCAACGGCCATGCCCACAAGCGGCCCGACCACGAGAAGTTCTTCCCGACCAAGGTGCGGATCACCATGATCCAGGTCTCCGCCGGCGCCAGGTACGACCCGGCCCTGGTCCCCAACCTCCCGCCCGCGACGGTCAAGGCGGCGGCCGCCCCCAAGGCCGAGGCCCCGGTCGTTTGCTGCGGGCCAGCAAGCCTTGAATCAGAGGTAGAATAGGCTGCGGAAAAACAGGTAGTTTTTGACAAAAATGACGATTTTGCTTGTTTGCGAATTTGGGCCTTTGAGTTTCGCCTGGACGAGATGATAGCTCGTGTTAAACTATCCATGCTACCGCCGCGTTTGCACCCAGTCTGGATGGATCCGGCAATGAAGACGAATGGGGCGGAGTTGTGGATAAAAATTTATTGATATTTGGTGACAATCTCAGCGTTTTGCGTGACCGTGATCGGCTGCCCAAAGAGTCTGTTGACCTGGTATACCTGGACCCTCCATTTAATAGTAAGCGTGATTATAACGCGTTTTTCATGGAGCGAGATTCGTCGCGATCGGCGGCGATGATCAAGGCATTTCAGGATACCTGGAAATGGGGGCGTGAAGCTGCGGTTTCTTTTGATGACGTCGTCTCAAATGGGCCTGAGAGGGTCGCTCAGGCGATGAGAGGCTTCCAGCTCTTGATGCCTGGGAGCGATCTGCTTGCCTATTTGTCGATGATGGCCCCTCGGTTGATCGAACTGCACAGGGTCCTAAAGCCTACGGGTAGTCTATATCTTCATTGTGATCCCACCGCGAGCCATTATCTCAAACTGCTCCTCGATTCTATCTTCGACCCGAGACGATTTCTCAACGAAATTATCTGGAAGCGTTCTAGTGCCCACAGTGATGCGAAGCAAGGTATGAAACGCTGTGGGAGAATCCATGACGTGATTTTGGCTTATGCGAAGTCCTCAGAATATACTTGGGTGGATACTTATACGAGTTATACAAATGAGTATTTGGAGTCCGAGTTTAAGCGGATTGATGCAAATGGCAACCGCTATGCGGAGTCGAATTTGACTGCTGCAAAGCCAGGAGGCGACACGCAATATTTGTGGCATGTGAAGCGTGATGTCGTTAACGGTGGACCGTGGGTGGCAGACTTGGAAGAAGAGTTCCGCAACCCCAAGTCAAATTTCGAGTATAAATCTGTTCTGCCTTACACGGGTAGATATTGGGCATATTCAAAGGATAAAATGATCCAATTCGCCAAGGATGGCCTTCTACATCATCGCAAGACCGGCGTCCCACGCCTCATGCTCTATGCAGATAAAATGCCCGGAATTCCGTTGCAAGATATTTGGGACGACATTCCCCCGGAATCTGGCCTTCGAGATCTTGGGTATCCAACTCAGAAGCCTCTGAGATTGTTGGAGCGAATCATCGGAATGGCCAGCCTTCCTGGTCAAACCGTGCTCGATCCATTTTGTGGGTGCGGGACCACGATCGATGCCGCCCAAGCCCTCGGTCGTCGATGGATCGGGATTGATGTGACTCATATTGCAACCAGTTTGATCAAATATCGCCTTAAGAAGTCCTACGGGGTTCAGCCGAAAAAGGATTATGAGGTCGTGGGCGAACCTGTCGATATGGGTGGCGCAAGAGCATTGGCCGATGAGGATAAGCTCAAATTCCAAGCTTGGGCTGTTGGACGCCTGACTGCCCGTCCAGTCGAAGATCCAAAACGCGGTAAGGACAAGGGGATCGATGGACGTTTCTACTTTCACGATGGACGAGCCGGTTCGCCGTCGCAGGAAGTGATCATCTCGGTCAAATCTGGGAAACCGACGATCAGCGAGCTACGTGATCTAAGCGGCGTCGTGGATCGAGAGGGAGCCGCCATGGGCGTCTATTTGACGTTGAACCCGCCTACCAAAGATATGATCAAAGAGGCATCTGGTAAGTTCTACGAATCACTGTGGGGGGGGGGTAAGAAGTATCCTCGTCTCCAAATCATTACCATCCAAGAGCTACTGGATGGTGCTCAGATCGAGTGCCCACCCTGGTCAGAAGAGAAAACTTTCAAGGCGGCTCCGAAGGCAAAACCAAAGTTGAAAAGAAAAGAACGCCCCGATTATTCTCTACTGCCATTCAAGCCTTATCCTGAGGATTGAATCTAAGTATTGAACGAGGAGAACGAGCGTAAGAAGCAATAATAATATTGTAGGTAAATTCAATGCGCTTCTTTGTGAAGCGATCTAAAAGTCTCGGTGTGTATGCTGTCCAGCCGTTCCATCCTCCACTCCAGGACGGCGACGCCCGCACCGCCGGTTGACGACGCATCGCCCCGAGGAATTCGGCCCATGACCGATGCCGACTTCATGACGCTGGCCATCGAGGAGACGCGCGAGGGGATCCGGGCGGGGCAGTCGCCGTTCGGGTCGATCATCGTCCGGGGCGGGGAGGTGATCGCGACCGCGCACAACACGGTGTGGCGGGACACCGACCCCACGGCGCACGCCGAGGTCAACTGCGTGAGGGCCGCCGCCAAAGCGCTGGCGACCATCGACCTGTCGGGTTGCACGCTCTATTCGACGTGCGAGCCGTGCCCGATGTGCCTGTCGGCGATCCTCTGGGCCAGGATCGACCGCGTCGTCTTCGGAGCCACGACCGCCGACGCGGTCGACGCCGGACTCGCCGGGATGTGCGTCGACGCCCGGGAACTCGCGGCGATGGGCGAGAACCCGCTCAGGGTCGAAAGCGGCCTGCTCCGCGAGGAATGCGCCCGCCTGTTCCGGGAGTGGAAGGACGCGGGGCTGGGCCGGTCCCGCTGAGGGACCGCGGGGCGGACGACGCCGCCCCGGGTCCGAACCGATTCGGACATGCGTGGCATCCCGACGCGGGTCCTTGTCGAAACGAGGCGTGCCGCGATATATTTCATTGCCCCGGGCGCGACCCTCCGCATCGCGACCGGAGCATGGAGCTCGACCACCCGTCCGGGTTCTCTCCCCCCGGCATCCGTCGAGATGGCCTCCGGCAGATCCGCCTGCCGCCCACCCGCCCGACCTGGCCCCGCCCCGGGCCGGTCCCCCATCCGCCCATGTCTTCGGCCTCCCGGGAGAGGATCCATTTTCATGATCGTCCGATGCGCCCGGCGCAAACCCCGCGCCTTCACCCTGATCGAACTGCTGGTCGTCATCGCCATCATCGCCGTGCTGATCGCGCTGCTGCTGCCGGCCGTCCAGGCGGCGCGCGAGGCCGCCCGCCGCGCCCAGTGCGTCAACAACCTCAAGCAGCTGGGCCTGGCCGCGCAGAATTACCACGACCTCGGCGGGTGCTTCCCGGGCAACTCCTACACCTCGCCCGTGGCCACGTCGCCCTTCAACACCTCGTTCGTCAACTTCAGCTGCTTCGTCCGGATGCTGCCGATGTTCGAGCAGCAGGCGATGTTCAACGCGATCAACTTCGCGGGCACCCAGTACGACCCGCCCAACATCACCATCGCGGGCGTCAAGGTCGCCGCGCTGGCCTGCCCCAGCGACCCCTGGACGGAGCAGGTCATCCGCTTCCCCAAGGTCAATGGCCAGTACAGCTACAATTAGGGCGTGTCTGGCAATAGCCTCGGCCCATACGATTGGAGTGGACGGATCACCCCACCAGCACCCTCACGACCTTGGCTCAACTCCGACACGCCCTCTCCGACGAGCATTACGCCGCCATCGAGCCGCTCCTGCCCACCAACGCCCGGCCCGGCCACCCCTGGAAGGGGCACCGCCGGGTGATCGACGGCATCCTCTGGATCCTCCACACCGGCTCCCCCTGGCGTGACCTGCCCAGGCCAACCTACGGCCCATGGCAGACCGTCTACGAGCGGTTCAACCGCTGGGCCAAGGACGGGACCTGGGCCCGGCTGCTCGAGGCCCTGCATGTGCGGCTCGACGCCGCCGGCAAGATCGACTGGGACCTGTTCTGCATCGACGGCTCCTCGATCCGGGCGAGCCGCGACGCCGCCGGTGCCTCGCCGACCCACGGGACGGCCGCCGAGCCGGCCGACCACGCGTTGGGCCGCTCTCGCGGCGGCTTCGGTTCGAAGATCCACCTGATCTGCGACGGCAAGGGCCTCCCGATGGCGGTGACGGTGACCGCCGGCCAGCGGCACGAGGCGACCCAGTTCGAGGCGGTAATGGGCCGGGTACGCGTGCCCGGCCGGAGGGGCCGACCCCGGAGCCGGCCCAGGAAGTTGGCCGGCGACAAGGGCTATAGCTCGCGGAAGATCCGCCGATCCAACCGTCGCCGGGGGATCGCCTCGGTGATCCCGACCAAGTCCAATGAGAGGCGGGTCCGGGGGTTCGACAAGGCGTCGTATCGCCGTCGCAACGTGGTGGAGCGTTGCATCGGGTGGCTGAAGGATCGGCGGCGGGTTGCGACGCGGTTCGAGAAGCTGGCGGAGAACTTCGAGGCGATGGTCAAGCTGGCGATGCTTGAACGGTTGCTGAAGGCACTATTGCCAGACACGCCCTACAACTCCAGCGTCGGCTCCGGCGTCTGGAAGCAGCAGTTCAGCAGCTACGCGGCCAACGAGGGGACGTTCAATTGCTCGTGGGTCGAGAAATACCGCCTCGATCCGGCCAAGGTCGCCCAGTACACCCAGCTCAACGGGGTCATCTACGGCGATAGCGCCGTCCGGATCACCGACGTCACCGACGGCACCAGCAACACGATGATCTTCGGCGAGCACACCGTCAGCGGCCTCCAGCGGATCAACGCCGCGTATGCGTATTCCGACTTCGCCTGGAACACGGGCCAGCACTACGACACCCTGTTCGTGACCATGTTCCCGCCCAACGCCTACACCGGCAGCCGGAGCGGGCTGGCGACGACCTCGACCAACTACCCCAACGTCGCGTCGAGCCAGCATCCCGGCGGGGCGAACTTCGCCTTCTGCGACGGCTCGGTCCGGTTCATCAAAAGCACGATCGATTCGTGGGCGTTCAACGGCAACTATCCGGTCGGCGTGACCTACAGCAACTTCGTCTACACGATCGCCCCGGGCACGAAGCTGGGCGTCTACCAGGCGCTCTCGACCCGCGCGTTCGGCGAGATCACCAGCGCCGACGCCTTCTGAACCGGATCGACCGGCGTCGATCCTCGGCGATGGGGGCGCGGGTCGCGACCCCATCGCCCGCGTCCTTTTCGACCCAACCCCCGATCCGGATCCCCATGCGCCGATCTCTCGCGATAGCCCTCGCCCTGGCGACCCTGGCCACGTCCTTCCCGGGCTGCGGGGGGCAGTCCATCCCGCAGGTCGGCACCAACATGGCCCCGCCCCATGGGGGGGCCTTGTTCAGCCTCGACGGCGGCCGGGGGATGGTCGAGTTCCTCAACGAGGTGAAGGGGGAGGGCCGGCCCGCCGACTCGCGGCTCGTCGTTTATTTCCTCTCGCCCGACGGCGTTGCCTCCCTGGCCCCGGCGCCGACCGACGTCTCCGCCACCCTGATCTCGACCGGGAGGCCGAAGGCGGTCAAACTGGTGGCCGAGCCGCAGGCCGACGACGCCCGGGGCGCCGCGAGGTTCGCCTCGGCGGTCGGGCGATATGGAGACTCCGAGGTCGAAGGGGTCCTGGAGGCGACCGTCGGCGGCGAACGCTCGAAGATCCAGTTCCTGGTCCGCTGAAGCGGATTGGCCGGTCGATGACGCGGAGGATTCGGGTATGGGAAGTGGCAGTGTCGAGGCCGTCGCCCCCCCGTCGATCGCGGGAGGATGGGCCGAGTTCGCCGCATCTCCCTCCGCCTACCGCAGCCCCGACCTCGACCCGACGCCGCTCTCGGCCCGGAAGTGGGGGGCGCGGGACATCGCGGCGCTCTGGATCTCGATGTCGGCGTGCATCCCCACCTACATGCTCGCCTCGTCCCTGATCGCCGAGGGGATGAACTGGTGGCAGGCGGTGCTGACCATCACCTTGGGCAACGCCATCGTCCTGGTCCCGATGATCCTCAACGCCCACGCCGGGACCAGGTACGGCATCCCCTTCCCCGTCTACTGCCGCGCCGCGTTCGGGCTGCGGGGGGCCAACGTCCCGGCCCTGATGCGGGCGCTGGTCGCCTGCGGCTGGTTCGGCATCCAGGCGTGGATCGGCGGCTGGGCCATCTACAAGATCCTCACCGTGTACCTCCCGGGCTGGGAGACGATGGCACGGATCCCCCGCCTGGACATCAACCCGGCGCAACTGGGGTGCTTCCTCGGGTTCTGGGCGATCAACATGCTGGTCGTCTACCTCGGGGTCGACTCGATCCGCGTGCTGCTGAACATCAAGGCGCCGCTGCTGATCGCGCTCGGGCTGGCCCTGCTGGCCTGGGCTTACCGCGCGGCCGACGGATTCGGGCCGATGCTGGACCAGCCGTCGGCGTTCGTGCCGGGCGGGCCGAAGGCGGGGCGGTTCTGGGTCTTCTTCGCCCCGGCGCTGACCGGGATGATCGGCTTCTGGGCGACGCTCTCGCTGAACATCCCCGACTTCACCCGGTTCGCCCACACCCAGCGCGATCAGGCGGTGGGCCAGGCCCTGGGCCTGCCGACCACGATGGGACTGTTCTCGTTCATCGGCGTGGCAGTCACCTCGGCCACGGCGAGGATCTACGGCGAGACGATCTGGGACCCGGTGGTCCTGCTGGCGAAGTTCCGCAACCCGGCCGTGCTGGTCGTGGCCATGCTGGCGCTCTGCCTGGCGACCCTGGCCACCAACATCGCGGCCAACGTGGTGGGCCCGGCCAACGACTTCGCCCATCTCTGGCCCCGGCGGATCTCGTTCCGCGTCGGCGGGCTGATCACCGGCGTGATCGGCATCCTGATCCAGCCCTGGAAGCTGGTGGCCGACCCCACCGGCTACATCTTCACCTGGCTGGTCGCCTACTCGTCGCTGCTGGGGGCGGTGGGCGGGATCCTGATCGCCGACTACTACCTCCTCCGCCGCACGGTGCTCGACCTCAAGGGGCTGTACGACCCGAGCGGCCCCTACTGGTACCGCGACGGCTTCAACCCGATCGCCCTCGTCGCCCTCCTCCTGGGGATCGCCCCGTGCGTGCCGGGCTTCCTGGGGACGATCGGCGTGGTGAAGGTCGCCCCGATCTGGACCTCGCTGTATCATTACGCCTGGTTCCTGAGCTTCGGGATCTCGGCGACCGTCCACGTCCTGCTGATGAGGGTTCCATGGCGCGCATCGTCCGCGGCGGGTTGATCCAGGCCACCCTGTGCGAGCCGGCGACCTCGCCCCCCGCCCGGATCAAGGCGGCGATGGTCGAGAAGCACCTCGGCCTGATCGCCGACGCCGCCGCCAAGGGGGCCCAGATCGTCTGCCTCCAGGAGCTGTTCTACGGCCCCTACTTCTGCGCCGAGCAGGAGATGCGGTGGTACGAGATGGTCGAGCCGATCCCCGACGGCCCGACGATCCGCCTGATGTGCGAGGTGGCGAAGAAGCACGAGATCGTCCTCGTCGTGCCGATCTACGAGGAGGAGCAGGCGGGCGTCTACTACAACACCGCCGCCGTGATCGACGCGGACGGCCGCTACCTCGGCAAGTTCCGCAAGATGCACCTGCCCCACTGCCACCCCGGCTTCTGGGAGAAGTTCTACTTCCGCCCCGGCAACCTGGGCTACCCGGTGTTCGACACCCGGGTGGGCAAGGTGGGCGTCTACCTCTGCTATGACCGCCACTTCCCCGAGGGGGCCCGCGCCCTCGGGCTGGCGGGCGCCGAGATCGTGTTCAACCCCTCGGCCACGGTCGCCGGGCTGTCGGAATACCTCTGGAAGCTGGAGCAGCCCGCCCACGCCGTGGCCAACGGCTACTTCGTGGGCGCGATCAACCGCCCCGGCTGGGAAGACCCCTGGCGGATCGGCGAGTTCTACGGCCAGTCCTACTTCTGCGACCCCCGCGGCCAGATGCTCGCCGTCGGCCCCCGCGACGCCGACGCCGTCATCATCGCCGACCTCGACCTCGACCTCATCCGCGAGGTCCGCAACACCTGGCAGTTCTTCCGCGACCGCCGCCCCGAGACGTATGGGCCGCTGGTCGCGTTGTGATCCCTTCCGGATGCGAACCTTGAAACCGGAGGCCATCCATGCCCTTGCCTTTCCCCATCGAGGTCGAGCAGGAAGACGATGGCCGCTGGCTGGCCGAGATCCCCGACCTCCCCGGCGTCATGGCGTATGGCGACACGACGGCCGAGGCGATCGCCCGCGTGCAGGCCCTCGGGCTCCGAGCCCTCGCCGACCGGGTCGAACACGGCGAGGCCGTGCCGGACGGCGTGATCGGCCTGTTCGCGGTGCCGGCGTGAGGGCATGGCCCATGATCAAGGCCCGGCGTGTGCTTGCCGCCTTGCTCGGCATCAAGTGGCACATCAAGCGATGGGGTGGTTCATCGCCGGGCGTCGCGAACGATGGCGAAGCCATCCCACCCGTGGAACTCTGGGCGGCCGTCGCCAACGTCAAGGAAACCTGCCGCAAGGGGCCGGGCGGGGCCGAGCAACGCAATGGGGCGAAGCATTTCCGTGGCGGGGCCAAGGTCTATGTCATCGATGCGTTCTGGGGTAATTGTGATACGGTGACGGTCGTCGGCCAGCAACGCAAAACCCATCGTTACGTCTGCCTTCACATGCCGGCAAGGCACCTTGAGAATTTTCGGTTGAAGCTGGTTTACAGCCCGGCGATTCTTTCTTTGATGAGAGAGCACTATGCCGATGCCGGCTTCCCCAAGCCGCCGGGCAAGGACCATGCGGAGCAGATCTGTTCAGGCGTCCCGCGATGGAATTCGTCCGATGATCCGAAATAGGTGAGCGTCCATGCCACGAAAGGTACGCGAGTTGATCGGCGACCTGGAGCGGGCAGGCTTCATCGATCGGGGTGGCAAGGAAGTCATCGCAATTTCACCCATCCGCGAGGGGGCCGAGAGACGCTCTCCGGAAAGGCCGGTGACCACGCCAGGCCGTATCAGGAGCGGGAAGTCCGGCGGGCGATCGAGGAGGCCCAGTCATGACCGACGCCGCGAAGTATGTGAAAGTGGTCGAATGGTCGGAGGAGGATGGGGCTTTCGTGGGACAGTGCCCCGGCATCATCGGCCCGTGCTGCCACGGCCCCGACGAGGTCGAGGTTTATCGCGAGCTCTGCGAGATCGTCGAGGAATGGGTCGAGATCGCCCGCAGGGACGGGAGGCCGCTGCCCGCGCCGACCGCCGGCACCGGCGTTGCCGAGAGGATCGCGTGACGCCGCATACGATAGGAGGCACTGTTGTGAATCCTCTCCTCGCCCGCATCACCATCGACCCGGCCCTCTGCCACGGAAAGCCTTGCGTCCGCGGCCTACGCTATCCGGTCGGGATGCGGCTCGACTTCCTCAGTTCCGGGATGACGCACGAGGAGATCCTCGCCGATGACGAGGATCTGGAGCGGGATGACCTGCTGGCCGTCCTCGCGTATGCGGCCCAACTGGCGTGATTGCCTGCATTTCTTGGTTGATGGCCAAATCGATGAGATGCGGCTTGCCCGAGGATTGTTCGCTGCGGCCGGATGGTGCGTGCCTGGCCAATGCCGAAAATTACTGAGGTCTCGCCACGGTGTCGATCGGCGTGCGACGCTTGATGTGAAGGCAACATTGAACTGACGAATCCATCAAGGTCACGCTCATGCCTCGGCCCATGCGACTGCCCCGATTTCGCGTCCGGACGCTGATGATCGCGGTGGGAGTCGTGGCGTTGCTGTTCGGCGGTGCGCCGATGGCGCTCCGATGGTTCAACTACTCCCGTCTCGCGAGGACCTACGAGGCGGACGAGCGTCGATGGCGGGAGATGGCGGCCAGGCATCGCGGCGACCCGCGAAGCATCGCGGCGAACTATGGCCCCCAGATCGTGGAAGAGTATGCGAGGCTGGCCCGGAAATATCGCCGGGCGATGTGGCGTCCCTGGGCGTCCGTCAGCCCCGATCCTCCGTTCTTCTACCCCGGCACAGCCCGGTGAATGCGGACGCCGCCCGCCGGTTGATCGCCCCGCCCTCGCGCGTTAGGCTCGGGCCGAACGCCTACCCCACCGATTGAGCGAGGCCCTCGTGATGATTCGTCGAGCCCGGAACGTCGCCGCCGCCCTGTCCCTCCTGATCGCCTGCGGGGCGACGGCCTCCGCACAGGCCCCGTCCGAGGGGAAGGCCCTGTTCGACGGCAAGACCCTGAGCGGTTGGGAGCACGTCGGCCCGGGGCGGTTCGTGGTCGAGGATGGCCAGCTCAAGACCGAGGGCGGGCTCGGCCTGCTGTTCTTCTCGGGCGAGAAGATGGCGGACTGCGTGATCCGGGTCGTCTACAAGCTCGGCACGCCCCGGTCGAACTCGGGCCTCTACGTCCGGATCGCCGAGAAGCCGACTGAGCCCTGGTACGCCGTCCACCACGGCTTCGAGGTCCAGATCGCCGACGGCGGCAAGTCGGCCCGGGGCACCGGCTCGGTCTACACCTTCGCCGACGCCAAGGCCCAGCCCGCCAAGCCCGGCGAGTGGAACACCCTGGAAGTCACCCTCAAGGGCCAGCGCATCTCCACCGCGATCAACGGCACCCCGGTCGCCGACTTCGACGCCTCCGAACTCAAGGCCGACGCCCCCGACAAGTCCGGCGAGGGCGACCCCGCCCGCGGCCCACGGCCCACCTCGGGCTACATCGGCCTCCAGAACCACGACAAGGACTCGGTCGTCTACTTCAAGGAAGTCACCGTCCGCCCTCTGCCGGCGAAGTGAAGAACCAAGGTCGGCCGCGAACCCGGCCCCGGAGTCAGGCGGCCGACCGCTTCGGTTGATGCATCAGGAACCGGACCAGATCCGCGACGGTCTCGATCCGCCCGCACTGGGGGTTGTGCTCATAACCATCCAGAGAGCGCCCCGCGCGAAAGGCCATATCGTACACCAACCAATCCAGATCCTCGCAGTCGACGCCGAGGAGGCCGCCCAACTCGTCGGTGGCCCTCAACGGCAGGACCCCCCGCCCGAACCGACAGTAGGGCTGCAACTCCTCGAAGACGGCGCGGATGATCCAGGGGTCGGTCGCGCGACGGTCGAACGATCGGGCGAACGTGCAGATCGACTCCCCTCGCCGGCTCGCGGCGAGCGTCGCCAGGCGTTGATCCTGACCCGAGTTGATGCCGAAGCTCACGAGGGCGACCACGCCGAAGAGTGCCAGGATGAGCGGGCAGTAGACGACGATTGCGGTGAGTAGGGCCGCCCCGAAGCACGACAGCACGACAACGCCAGGCCAGGTCATCGGCCTCGAAAGGGCCGGGGGCATGTTTCGCGAAAACCGACGCATGGGAAGCCTCCGTACTGTGTGGATTCGTCGATCTGAACCCGGCCCGGCCGGCCCGCGGATCTGCGTCCGACCTCGCATTCCAGGACGGCTGGCCTCACAGGTCACGCGTGCTCGGGCGGGCGGATCGGCTCGACGGTGCCGGCGGCGAGGCGGGCCTGGTACTGGTTCCAGGACATCGGCGGGCGGCCGGTGTCGACGGGCTTCATGGTGATGCAGCCGGAGACCGGGCAGACCAGGCTGCACATGTTGCAGCCGACGCAGGTGTCCGGCTTGATGGTGAAGAGATTGACCATGCCCCCGCCGGCGCCGGGCATGGTCGTCATGCCGCCCGAGACGGTCGGTGAAACGCCGGTGGCGGCCACGAAGTCGGCGAAGGGCTGCTTGTCCCAGCGGATCGACTGGTGGCAGCCGTCCTCGCAGGCGATGTAGCAGAGGCCGCAGTGGATGCATTTGGCCTGGTCGATCTCGGCGACGACCTTGTGGTTGAGGTCGAGGTCGCCCCAGGTCCGGAGCCGGGGGGAGGACAGGCCGATGAAGTCGTCGAGGCGGTCGAAGCCTTTCCGGCGCATCCAGGCGGAGAGGCCGTCCACCAGCCCGTCGATGATCCGGAAGCCGTGGTGCATGACCGCCGTGCAGGCCTGCACCGACGAGGCCCCCAGCAGGAAGAACTCGGCGGCGTCCTGCCAGGTGCCGACGCCGCCGATGCCGCTGATCGGGACGGTGATGGCGGGGTCGTTGGCCAGCGCCGCGACCATGTTCAGGGCGATCGGCCGCACGGCCGGGCCGCAGTAGCCGCCGTGGGTGCCCAGGCCGCCCACCGAGGGCTTGGGGGCCAGCGTTTCCAGGTCCACGCCCATGACCGAATTGATCGTGTTGATCAGGGACAGCCCATCGGCCCCGCCCCGCACCGCCGCGCGGGCGACGGGCCGGACGTCGGCCACGTTGGGCGTCAGCTTGACGATGACCGGGATGGTGGCCACCTCCTTGACCCATCCGGTGATCATCTCGGCATACTCGGGCACCTGGCCGACCGCCGATCCCATCCCGCGCTCGCTCATGCCGTGGGGGCAGCCGAAGTTCAATTCGATCCCGTCGGCGCCGGCGTCCTGGGTTTGCTTGGTGATGTCGTGCCACGCCTCGCGGTTGGACTCGACCATCAAGGAGACGATCAGGGCGTGCCTGGGGTGGGCCTTCTTGGTGCGGGCGATCTCCGCGAGGTTGACCGCGAGCGGGCGGTCGGTGATCAGCTCGATGTTGTTCAGGCCGATGACCTTGCGGCCCTCGTGGTCGATCGCCCCGTAGCGCGACGAGACGTTGACGATCGGCTCGTGCCCCAGCGTCTTCCAGACCGCGCCGCCCCACCCGGCGTCGAAGGCGCGGCGGACCTGGTACTCGGAGTTGGTCGGCGGTGCCGAGGCGAGCCAGAACGGGTTGGGGG
The DNA here is from genome assembly GCF_051175315.1 of Tundrisphaera macrotermitis. Classification (NCBI taxonomy): domain Bacteria; kingdom Pseudomonadati; phylum Planctomycetota; class Planctomycetia; order Isosphaerales; family Isosphaeraceae; genus Tundrisphaera; species Tundrisphaera macrotermitis. Next base: position 4,581,139 of record NZ_CP195100.1, on the reverse strand, counting down.
ACGCGATCCCGCAGAACCGCGAGGACAGGTCGGGCACGGTTCAACCTCGGGCACGCAAGGGGAATGACCCGACGTAAGCATCGATGCCGAGGGCGGCGTCGCGGCCGTCGCGCACCGCGTCGACCACCTCGCCCCCCCGGCGCAGGCAGTCGCCCCCGGCGAACAGGCCGGGGATCGAGGTCTGCCCGGTGGCGGGGGCGGCCACGATCCGCCCTTCCCGGTGGGCCAGGCCCGGCAACGCGGCGACCAGATCCCGCAACGGCTCCTGGCCGAACGCCTTGACCACCAGGTCGGCCGGGAGGATGGAGGTTGATCCATCGGGCGAGGCGAACTCGACCCCGCGCACCGACCCCCCTTCCCCCACGAACCGGACCGGCCGGACGTTCCAGGCGAACCGGACGCCGTCGCGTTTGGCCAGGTCGTACTCGAAGGCGAACGCCGGCATGGTCGATTCGTCGCGGCGATAGGCGATCGTCACCGTCTCGGCCCCCAGGCGGCGGGTGGCGGTGGCCACGTCGATCGCCGTGTTGCCCGCCCCCAAAACCAGGACGTGCCGGCCGATCGTGCAGTCGCTCAGGGCCTTCTCATGGGTCTGGAAGATGAAGTCGAGCGCCTCCCAGACGCCGTCCAGCCCTTCCCCCTCGACGCCCAGCGCCCGGGTCCGGCCCAGGCCGATGCCCAGGAACACCGCGTCGTACCCGGCCAGCAGGTCGCGGACCCCCTCGGCCGACACCGGCGAATCCAGATGAATGTCGATGCCGATCCGGCGGATCCGGTCGATCTCGTTGAGGGCATAGTCGGTCGAGATCTTGTAGGAGGCGATCCCCAGGCTATCCAACCCGCCGGGGACGGATCGGGCCTCGAACACGACCACGTCGTGCCCCAGCCTCCGCAACTCGTGGGCGCAGCTCAGGCCGGCCGGGCCCGAGCCGACGATGGCGACCCGCCGCCCGGTGGGCGGTCCGGGCTCGAAGATGGGGGCATCGCCGATCTCGCCCATCAGGGCGTCGCAGGCGAACCGCTGCAAGCGGCCGATCGGGATCGGGGCGGCCATCAGGGCGAGGTCGACGCAGGCCCCTTCGCACAGGACCTCGGTCGGGCAGGCGCGGGCGCAGCTGCCGCCGAGGATGTTGCGATCGAGGATCGTCCGCCCGGCGCCGGCCTCGTCGCGGTGGAGGATCTGGCGGATGAACCGGGGCACGTCGATCGCCGTCGGGCAGGCGCGGGTGCACGGGGCGTCGAAGCAGTACAGGCAGCGGGCCGCCTCGGCCATCGCCTCGTCCACGCCCAGAGGGGGCTGGATCTCGCGGAACCGCTCGGCGAGCGCTTCGGGGCTGGACCACTCGCCGGCGCGGGGCATGCGTCGTCTCCGATCACGAAGAGGCCGGGGCATCCAACCGCCGAGGGAGCCACCGGCCCCTGCCGTCCTCGCCGACGAACGCATAGTCGTCGACGACCTTGCGGCCCCGGCTCCAGGTGGTGCGGGCGAACCCGCCCAGCTCCCAGCCCTGGTAGGGGCTCCAGTCGGCGTTGGTGGCCATTTTGGCGTGGTCGACCGTGATGGTCTTTTCCGGGTCGATCAGCACCAGGTCGGCGTCGCTGCCGGGGGCGATGACCCCCTTGCGGGGATAGAGGCCCATCAGCTTCGCCGGGTTCGTGCAACACACCTCGACGAACTCCTCCAGGTGGAGCCGCCCGGCGCGGACGCCGTGGGTGTAGACGATCGGCAGGAGGGTCTCCAGGCCGGGCATCCCCATCGGGATCCTGGTCCAGTCGCCGCCCCACATCCCCTTCTGCTCGCGGGTGAACGTGCAGGTGTCGGTGGATACCGCCGACACCTCGCCGTCGACCAGACCCCGCCAGAGGCGTTCCTGGTCGGCCTTCGTCTTGACCTGCGGGCAGCAGGCGAACAGGTGGCCGTCGGGTCCTTCGAACGCGGAGTCGTCCAAAACGAGGTACTGGGCGCAGGTTTCGGCCACCACGGGCACGCCCCGGGCCTGCGCCTGCTTGACGAGATCCGCCCCCTCGGCGGTGGACATGTGGACGATGTAGAGCCGGCCCCCGGTCGCCTCGGACCAGGCGATGGCCCTCTGGATCGCCTCGGCCTCGATGAAGTTCGGGCGAGTGATCGCGTGCAGCTTCGCCCCGTGCTCGGCCATCAGCTCGGGGGTGTGGTGGCGGGCGATCAGCCCGTCGAGCACGCGGCTGGACTCGGCGTGGACCAGGAGCATGGCCCCCAACTCCTTGCACCGTTCCAGGGTGTTGAAGATCGCGCGGTCGTCGGACTGCCAGCCTTCGGCCGCGTAGATCATGAACTCCTTGAAGGTCGGGCAGCCCTGCGCGACCATCGCGGCCATCTCGGGGCCGTGGCGGTCCCAGTCGGTGATGGCCATGTGGAAGGCGTAGTCGATGCACGCCTTGGGCCCGGCCCGGTCCGACCAGTTGCGGAAGGCGTCGGCCAGCGATTCCTCGCCATAGGGGATGGCAAAGTCGATCACGGTGGTCACGCCCCCCCTCGCCGCGGCGCGGGTGCCGGACCGCCAATCGTCGCTGGACACGGTGCCGCAGAACGGCAGTTCCAGGTGGACATGGACGTCCACCCCGCCCGGGATCAGCAAGAGCCCCGACCCGTCGACGACCTCCCCGGCCCCCTTCCGATCCAACCCCTCGCCGACCTCGGCGATCACCTCGCCCCGGATCCCAACGTCCCGGACGCGCGGGCCGTCGGGGCCGACCACCGTCGCGTCGGCGATCACCGTATCATGAGCCATGCAGAGGAGATCCGGATCGAAGAATGATGGATGGGCGCAGGCCGTTACCCGGCCGATGGTTCGGCCGCATGCCTCGGAATCACTGTACGTCCCGTCGCCCGCCCCCGCAAGTCCCGCCGAGCATCGACCACCCCGGGTGCCGGCCGTCTTGACACCAGGTCGAGGAATTGCCAATCTGTTTTGAGATTGAATCTCAATTTCAAATTGTAGGGATGTCCGATGCTCTCCCACCACAGCCAGCTGGATCGATGCCTGGAACTGGCCCGTCATGGGCGCTATGAGGATGCGGCCGACCTGGCCGGGGTGGCGGTCCTGGACGAGCCGTCGGACGGCCAGCTCTGGCAGCTCTGCGGGCTGTTGCGACACAAGCTGGGCCGGATGCCCGGCGCCCTGGAGGCCCTGGAGACCGCCAGCGCCCTGGTCCCGCTGGCGCCGGCCTCGCGCTGCGCCCTGGCCGAGTGCTATGCCCGGTCCGGCCACGACGGGCTCGCCTGCGAAATCTACTGCGCCCTTTCGCGCGACCGGGCGTGCCCGACCGACCTCCTGCCCAACATCGCCTCGGGCCTGGGGAGCATGGGCGAGGATGAGGAGGCGCTGAACACCTGCCTGGAACTCCTCCGCCGCGACCCGAACTACCACCAGGCCCATTATGGCGTGGCGTTCTACCTGCGACGGATGGGGCGGCCACCCCGCGCCATGCTGCCGATGGTCGCCCGCGCCCACGAGATCGCGCCCGAGGTCGCCCTCTACCGGATCACCCTGGCCTGCCTCCACCACGACCTCGGCAACGGCCGCGAGGCCTACGACCTCCTCCGGGACGTCGACCCGTCGGCCTATCACTGCCGCTGCTGCGTCGAGCGGGCCGCGAAGATCTTCCGCAACCACGGCGACGACGAGCGGGCCGCGGCCCTGGAGGATCTGGCCTGATCCGCCCGCCCGGGCCGCCGCCCAAGTAGAACCGGGGGAACTGGCCGTCCCACACCTTGAGCTTCTCGCGTTCCGGGTCGATCGCTTCATCGTCCTGACCGGCGTTGAACACCTCGGCCAGCGTCGACAGGACCGACGGATCCTCCAACGTGGTCGGGGACTGCTGGGTTCCGTCGCCTCTCAGCGGGATCAGGAACCCCTCCTCGGACGTCCCGACCCGGGTGGCAGGCCATACCATCATCCCGGGAGGGTGCAGATCCCCCGCCTTCGCGCGAAACTTCCGTTCGTCAGAACCCTTGCGTCCGAATGTCGGGGGTCTCGGTGTCCGACCACCGGGAAGTCGGCGAGGATCCCGATGGGCGACTCGCGATCGTCCGCCGCGTCGTGGATGGCGTCGGGCCGGCTCGCGGTTTCTCCGGGCGGTGCCCGGTATCGCCCCCCAATATGAGGATTTATCATGGGGCCGCATTCGGCCTGGGCCCGAGGTTCGGGCGGGTCGTCGGCACTCCTGGGATTGATGGGATTCGATGCTGGACAACAAGATCACGCCGGAAGATGGATCGCCCGCGCCCCGGATGCCGTCCCGCGAACCGCGGCTCTGGCTGGCCAGCCTGTTGCTGGCGGCCCCGTTTTTCCTGCCGTATGCCTCGCACTTCATGACCGCCCCCGGCCGGCTGCCGACCGGGTTCATCCAGTACGACATGCCGTATTACATGGCGAATGCGCGGGAGCATTTCGACAACGGCCGGTTCCAGTTCTTCTACAGCAACCCGTTCGACCCGCGATACGAGGCGCCGGCCATCTACGTCCAGCCGATGAGCCTGATGCTGGGGATGATCCTCCACGCGACCGGCGCGGACCCCGGCTTCCTGATCATCGGCTTCGAGATCCTGGCGGCCTGGGCCTGCGCCCGGGTGGCCCTCGCCCTGTATGCGGAGATCGTCGGGCTCGGCGACTGGCCCCGACGGCTGGGGCTCCTGGCCTTCTTCTGGGGCGGCGGCCTGCTCGCGCTGGCCGGGATCGGCTATTCCCTGGCGAGGCAGCGCACGATCACGGATATCTTCCGGTTCGACCCCGAGAACGGCTGGTGGTTCCTCAACTTCGGCCGGAATCTGATCTACCCGACCGAATCGCTCTACCACGCGTTCTTCTTCGGTAGCATCCTGTGCCTCCTCCGCCAGCGGTTCATGGCGGGGGCTGCCCTGGCCTTCCTCACCTCGCTCAGCCACCCCTTCACGGGGGTGGAACTGCTCCTGATCCTGGCCTCCTGGGCGGCCCTGGAACTCTTCTACGTCCGGAGCAAGGCGGTCCCGTTGCGCTTCCTGATCGCAATCCTGGGGCTCCTGGGCGTCCACTTCGGCTATTACCTGATCTATCTGACCCGCTTCGCCGAACATCGCCAGTTGATGGAAACCTGGAAGATCGCCTGGGAACTGCAGGCGGTGAATTTCCTTCCCGCTTATGCCCTGGTCGGGAGCCTGGCCTTCTGGTCTTTCCGCCGCAGCGACATCGCGTTGCGGTTCTTCTCGCATCCCCGCAATCGCCTTTTCCTCACCTGGTTCGTCGTGGCGTTCACCCTGGCGAATCACGAGTTCGCCATCCGCTCGATCCAGCCGCTGCACTTCGAGCGGGGATATATCTGGACGGCGCTCTTTTTCATGGGGGCGACCCCGCTGGTCGACCTCCTGGCCTATCTGCAACTCCGGCGGCCTTTCGTCCGGGTCGCGGCGACCGGCCTGGTGATGGCGACGCTGGTCCTCGACAATGCCCTGTGGCTGGCCCAGTTCCCGTATGCGGCCATGACCGGCGCGAAGGCCCAGGGGTTCACCGTGACGGAAACCCAGAAGGATGTCTTCGCGTATCTCCGCCGCGGGGAGAATCGGGGCTCGATCCTGCTGACGAGCGATCCCGACCTCGGCTACCTCGGCACGGTCTATACCCCGTTGCGGTCGTGGGTCGGGCATCAATACAACACGCCCGACGTCGGCACGCGAAAGCAGGAAGTCGCCGCATTCCTCGGCGAAGGAAAGCTGCTGGAGGCCTGGTCGGGGAAGACGCTGCTGATCGTCGTCGAGCGGGCCGCCCCGGACTCGCGGAAGCCCCCCGCGGAGGGCCTCCAGGTCGTCCATGAAAACAAGGATTATGCGATCTACAGGCTCAGGGTGGGCGACGTCCCCCCTCCCCGCTGAGGCCCGCCGTCGGGGTGGCCTTCCTGCCTCGTGCCGAGTGGCGGGATGGGGATCGAGCCGGGGACGATCCGTCGGGTGGCCGGGGCATTGCGGCGCAACCGCAACCCCGGCCTTCGACCGCCATCGTCGCCCCCGGGTGGCAGGGGTTTCGGCGCAGCCGACCCAGGCGCCCCACTACCGATCGCTCCTTATGACGATCCACCGACCGGGATCCGCTTCGCGGAAACCCCTGACACCCGGCGATAATTATATGCGTGGAATACGTTTAAGTTGTCACCATTCGTAGTATGCGCTGTCATTCATGTTTTTCGTTGCTAGGGCCTTCCATACCTCTAATTTGACATTGTCCTTGACGAAATGCACAGAACCATCCATTGCGGAGACATTAACCCCCCCCGCATGATAACTTGTTGCAGGGAAATTTCCAGAATGGATTGTCCGAGCATGAAGTGGCTCTTTGCTATCGTCAAAAGTGCACGCTTTCGTTGTCGAGTTTGGGGGAGTGATGTGATTGTAGTTGCTAAAATGGTATCCAGATAAGAACCAGCTTTCGCCCCCTCTCGATTCCATATCTGAGGATGGCGATTGGCTTCCGCACATCGACAAGATAGATTGAATGGGAGGTTCCTGAACCGGATGCGCAACTCCAAGAAGCAAATAATCCCCCTTTGCTGTGAAAGCAGACGGGTCCCAGTCTCCTTGCACCCGTTCAGAAATGCCGACGGTATTGGAAAGTCCGTCCGTGAAGTCAGCCGCTCGGTACACTCGGTGGGAGGAAGTCGGGCCACTGTATGTAATCGGTTGTGATGACGACGGTGCAAATCTGACTGTCGGACCAATGTTAGCTCTGTAATTGACCCTTCCATAACCATTGACTGAAGCTTGCGGGTCTGAAGGGCATAGGAATAAACCCACCGATTGCATCATGCATGTTAAATTTTGGTGTAATCCGTCAGGCATGTCTGGGACGGGACTAAAATTCAAGGTATTGTGTAACGATCCTTGCTCAAGCTGTGGCAGAATCCTGGCGAATACGCTGAAAATGTGGGCGGAAGGCTTCCTGCCGGATGACTTCCCAACCAAATCCGTATCACAATTAATTGGTGGATAATAATCGTTCAGCGAGGAGTATCCGGATAACGCCAGCCCTAACTGCCTTAGGTTGTTCATGCATGCCATTCTCCTTCCCACTTCTCTGGATGCACTGACGGCGGGAAGGAGGAGAGCAATCAGAATGGAAATAACGCCGCATGTTACAACCAATTCGATCAGGGTAAAGCCTCGGCCGTGCCTCATGCTCTTCTCCTGTTCCATCGATGAAAAGCGAACGCCACCAGGCAGATAATCCCAATAGTCGCGGCAACTAACGTCGAAGTCCATCGTGTGGTTTTCATCTCGCCAGGCATGATCGGGCCGGCCGATGATGAGGGCTGATTCTGTTTTATGTTCAAGGGTCTCGTTGATACAGGAGTAGAGAAATTATTCTTAAAGGAAAAATTATCTAAGCCGTAGTAAACGACGCTCTTTGTTCTATTTGGAATATTGTATTTTTCGTCGAAATGGAGGCTGAAGACTTCTTGTTTGGGGTTCTTTTCTATGTCGATTTCCTCCAGGACAAGTATTCGGGCGGTTTTCTTGATTGGATTATACGAAATCTTCTTGAAGGGAATCCAAACCCTATCTTGCACCTTCCTGATATCGTCAAAAGCGACCATGTTGATGATTTGCCCGGTAACGTCTTTCTCCTCCATGAAAATAGGGATTCCGCCCTTCAATAAATCGATCATGAAGTCCCTTTGAAATCCGCCGTCATATCGAATTGCTATCGTTTTATTGCCAGCCCCAGATTGATCAGCCTTGATGCTGGATTCAATTATCGATGCTGCCCCATTGTTAACACTTTGCAAGTCGCATAAGAGTTCCGTGCTTGATCCATTGAAACCGTAAGGCATCAAGAAGTTCAGCCAAGTCAGGAATAGTTGCTGGTCTTTATCTTCGAAAATCTCCACCGAGCTTCTCACGAGATTCTTCTCCTTGTCGACAGTCGTGGCTAAATCCAGGCAAGTTCCTGTCCTGTCGGTCAAGATTTGCGCGTTAACTAGTTCAACTGAGGTTTGCAAACCAGGAAGAGAACCCGTTGTTGATAAAACATCGTCTTTTTCATAATGAATTTTATAAACCACGTTTTTTTCATCGAAGGCATAAAATCCCGATCCTTTAACCTCGCGATCTAACTTGGCCCTCGCTGCGTCATCATAGGATTCAGCTATCCCGTACAATGCAGAAAATTTGAATGCTCCTCGTTCAACGAGATCAAAATTGGATTTAAATACGGTTTCCAGGTAATTTGCATCCTTATTGGGTCCCTGCTGAGCAACCAGGTACATAATAACCTGCAAGCCAACGATTTGTAACATCCTATAATCCTCCTGGTTGGACTTCTGAGGGGTCGACTGATTTTCAACAACTTAACAGGATATCAGGGCCGATGCGGGTAGCCCGTCTATCGGCCCTTGATGGTTGAACATCGAGTGTTCAACTCGAAATCGGTTATTGGCTTGGTCTGCTGAGTGAATCAGGGTACGCCGATTTTACATTCCGTGCTGGGCGGACCTGGTATCATGCATACCGCTGCCCCCGTGCAGGTGGGTCCAGGGTAATACGCAGTGATACATCCATTCTTAGAGGCCTGCTGGCAAGAATAACCGTCGTTGACCATGCAACCTCCCGTGTAGAACGAAGTGTTTCTTTTGCGTTGGTAATTCCATACTTTTCCTTGTTGGTCCGTGCACTGACCCGAAACGGTCTGGCATATTCCATCGTCTGAACATCCTGGATACCCGTACAAACACTGGAAATCAGGATATCCAGTCCATTGTGCCGGTACTGCGGTAGCCAAAGTCGCCAGAATCACCAGAGTCAGACTGCACGCAGCTGCAATGCTCCGAATACGCATTCCTAACCTCTCTTTCTCGCCATTTGCGGCGGTCGGGTTGTGGCAGAAGATCAGCTCCTATCTCTCAAAGCTGAGCTTCTGCTATAATCCGATGCTATTATTTTGCTTCGGTTTAGTAAGGGATGCGACCTGTTATTCGCTTGCCTTCTCATCTCCCTCCCCGATGTAACATGCCCATCGCAATTTTGGCCCTGTGTCGCCCATTTGTTTGATCCGTATATGTCCCGTTGTCGGTCCCTTTGTCCTCAGCTTTCTAATGGACTTGGCCGGCAATTTCGCCGAATATTTAATAATGGTACTGCCATTATCCGATACGTCTCTTGAGATCTCCTTGATTTCAAGTAAACCTCGAGCCTCTTCCAGTTCGATAAGACTTGCGTTACCCTTGCTGATTCTCAGGACGAATTTTTTCTCGTCCGAATCGATATCATGCCGAACATCCATTGTTTCGAAGTTGATCGCACTCGGGGTGAGTTGGTATCTATCGCTTATTGCAAGTTCCATGACCAAAATTCCCAGTGGCGAACTATCCCTGCTCAATGCAAGGGGGAATTGGCGTAAATGGTCTTTATCGAGTGCGACTTTCCCGATTCGGATAGTGACTTCTTGAACCCTTGTTGTGAATTTTCCATCAAACTCGCTCGGAAGCTCCTCAATACCGTCGATGGTACAACTCTCACCCGATTCTTCTGTTAGTATCAGCCTTCCATCGTCATTGCTTACTTCGTTAGCAAGGTAGTTTGTTCGTATTTTGATTTTTCTTGTGCAAGCTTCCTTGCCATTAAAATCATCTTCGGAAATTTCAATTTTGTTCGGCGTGATTATGTGTTTTGAAATCACTTTGTACTTTAAAGCGAATCTCTTTTGCTTTTCTTTCGGATCGCTGGTGTCCAGCATGACTTGCAACGTCTCTTCCTTTGGATTCGCCGCGGACACACTCACTCTTAGCGTAGCCACCTCGCCGGGAGGTATCTCCATCTTGTCGAGGATGGCTTCTGTGCATCCGCATGATTTGTTGATATTGTTGATTGTTATTGCGTCGTCGCTGTCATTTCTCAGTCTGAAGTTATGAAAGACGACGCCGTGTGTGTCCGCAATCAATATTCCTGCATCATGATATCTTGCATAGAGATTGCTTTTCGTCTCGCATCCGGAACCGAAGCCAATAGCCAATACCGTTGATAGCATCGTTATTATAGGGGTTTGCGTGGAGTTTCCCTGACGATTCATGATCGCCTTTCCTCGATAACAGTTTATTTGTTTGAAGAGAATTCAAAATAAAGCCGGAGATTTCAGCTGTCAATAAAAATACCGGAATATTTTATATGCTCTTCCGATAACGATTTGGCGATCTTTCGCCTGGTCCTGCTCCTCACCTCCCGCAACAAATCAAAGGGGACAGATCGATTTAGAGGGGGCCACCCGGTCCTCTTGGCGTGGGTCGATCGGGGAAAATGGGCGGCTTCGGCAGAAAGTGTGCTAACGGGGCCTCGCAAAACGGAATCTATCAGATGGTCCGGCGGCGCGATGGGCGGCGAGGGGCCATCCTTGACGTTCATCGTGCCGAGGTCGACCCGAGATGCCGTGCAGCCCCGCCAAGATCGAAGCGAACCGGAGGAATGCGGCCAGGAGTACGGGGCCGAAGACGGAGGAGGGGAAGGCGATCTGTCGCCGGGCGGCGCTCAAGCATGGGCTGACCGGGCGGGGGATCGTGCTGCCGGTGGAGGATGAGGCGGCCGTCGCGGGGAAGTTCGCGGCGTACGAGCGGGAGCTGAAGGCCGAGGGGGAGGTCGGGCGCGACCTGGCCCGGCGGGCGGCGGTGATGGCGGTGCGGCTGGATCGCGCGGCGGAGCACGAGGCGGCGATGCTCGCCCGCAAGATCCGGGTGGCCGAGGAGGTCCACGACGAGGAACGGCGCACCTACGTCGACGAGCTGGCCGACGACCTCCGCGAGGCGCCCGCCACCGTGGTCCGGCGGCTCAAGGCGGTGCCCGAGGGGGTCGACTGGCTGGTCGCGGCCTGGAACGGGATCAAGGCCGACCTCCAGGACCCGGCCCGGGTCCGCTGGAACGGCGGCCACTGGCACAGGATCGAAAACCTGATGGGCCGTCGCCCCGGGGCCATCCCGGCGCACGAGGTCGAGCCCCTGGTCCACGCCTGCTGGGGCAGCCTGGGCGCGTTGGCCGAGCATGAGGGGGCCGGCCTGGACCCCGACGCCCGCCAGGCCTGGGCCCGCGACCGGCTCGCGGAATGGATCGACGCGCAGGTGGCCGCCCTGGAAGCCCTCCGGCCCGGACTGCCCCTCGACCGGATCGCCGCCGACCGCGCCGACGCCGGCCGCCGCGCCCTGTTCGACCCCTCGCCGCAGGCGACCCTGGCCCGCAAGTACGAGGCGGCCGCCGAGCGCGGGCTCTATCGGGCGTTGAAGGAACTCAAGGCGATGCAGGAGGTTGGGGCCGCCGAGGCGGAGGCCCCGGCGGTCGACCCGGCGGCGGTGGGTCCGAATTTCCCCGGCCCCGACGGGCTCCCCGAGGCCGACTTGCCCGCGCCGTCGGCACGCCATCGGAGGCCCGATCCGGGGCCGTCCGCCCGGCCCGGGGCGAAATCCCGGCCCGATCGGCGTCCTCCCGATGCGCGCCGGGAGGGGCGGCGGCCGGAATGGGGGGCGGGCGGCGTCCCGGGGGGCGGGAGGCCCCTCCGGATCTGATGAGAAACCCCCGCGATCAGAACTGGTCCGAGCCCAGGAGATGGCCGTCGGCGCGGCCTCCGAGGGCGCGGTACACCCTCGCGTCGATCGAGTTCTTGATGTACCGCACCGAGCCGTCGCCGAAGCCGAAGTTCGCCCCGTTCGGGTGCCAGCCGCTGAACCCGCCGATCTTCGCGGGCCGGAACAACGGTTCGGGGAATCGGGGGGCGGTGTCGATGTTGGGGTCGGGATCGGTCTCGGGGCCGGGGGCGGCCTCGGCCGGTTCCTCGACCTCGGCGAGGGTCAGCTCGGGCGACGGGGCGTTGAGCGGCGACCCGGTGTTGCGGAGCGTGGCCGAGGTGCCCGACGCCCAGCCCCTCTCATTGGCGATGAGCTTCTTCTCCCCCAGGAAGATCGTCGAGCCCAGCCCGTCCTCGATGTCGTCGTAGCGGATCGGGGCGTTGAGGACGAAGGAGCCCCGGTTGGCGGCGGAGAACGGGGCCTCCTCGTCGTTGTGGCAGGCGGCGTAGCTGCTCAGGGCGTTGTTCGTCGCCGGGGCGATCCCGAATCCCGGCCCCCAGCCGTAGCTCTCCGAGGGGCAGGCGAAGGCGTTCATGCGGACCTCCCGCGCGGTGTCGTTGCCCGGGGACTCGACGAGGAGGTGGAAGTTGAGGTTCTGATAGACGGCCTTCTCCTCCATGAAGGGGAGGATCCGCACGGCCCAGCCGAAGTGGTCGCCGGCCTTCCCCTCGTCGATCGCCCCGGTCGCGGAGGTGGTCCCCAGGGGCAGGACCCGATGGGTGTCCTCATAAGCATGGATCGCCAGCCCGAGCTGGACCAGATTGTTGATGCACTGGACCCGGCGGGCCTGCTCGCGGGAGGCCTGGACGGCGGGCAGCAGCAGCGAGATCAGGACGGCGATCACGGCGATGACCACCATCAGCTCGATCAGGGTGAAGGCGCGGCGGTGGGGCTTCGGGCACATGGCGGGCGTCCTCCCGGATCAGTAGGCGTCGGAGCTCACGAGCCCGCCGTCGGAGCGATTGGCCAGCGACCGGAAGACGGAGGGCTTGACCGTGTTCTTGAGGAACCGGACCGAGCCGTCGCCGAAGCCGAAGTTCGACCCGCCCGGGTGCGGGCTGGCGAACCCGCCCACCGGGTCCGTCGGCGCGGCGGGGGGATTGGCCGGCGCGGGGGCGCCCGCGTCGATGTCGGCGGGGAACATCCCCGGCAGCGGGCCGCCCGTCGTGCCGAAGGCCCCTTTCCGCCCGTTGATCGCCCACCCGGCGTTGCGGAGCGTGGCCCGGGTGCCCGACGCCCAGCCCAGCGCCGACGCCTCGCGGGCCGCCTCGCCGAAGAACAGGGTGTGCGACATCCCGTCCTCGATATCCTCGTAGCGGACGTGGCTGTTGAGGAAGAAGACGCCGTTGTTGTTCGCGTCGATCGGGGCCTCGCGGTCGTGGTGGACGCCGACGTAGTTGTTCAGGGCCGGGTCGGCGGAATCCGTCGCCCCGGGGTTGGCCGGGACGAACCGGCTCGGGCCGGGATCCGACGGGCAGAGCAGGACCGCCAGCATCACGGCGCGGGCCGTGGCGTTCTCGGCCTGGTAGACCCCCACCGACCGGTTCAGGTTGCGATCGACGGGCCGGGCGTCCAGGTAGGGCAAGAGCTGGGTGACCCACGAGAAATGGTAGCCGGCCGGGGTGTTGCTGATCGGCCCGGTCGGGTTGACCACGCCGGAGGGCAGGACCTCATGGGCGGTCTCGTAGCCCTTGGCGGCGATGCCGATCTGCATCAGGTTGTTGACGCACTGAGCGCGGCGGGCCGCCTCGCGCGCCGCCTGCACGGCGGGCAACAGCAGGGCGATCAGGACGGCGATGATCGCGATCACCACCAGCAGCTCGATCAGGGTGAAACCGCGCGACGGTCGCGGGGGACGGGTCATGGCCGGGTCTCCTCGGCGGCTGGGGTGGGACGGAGTTCGATGGCGGCGGATCGCGACCGGCGGGCCCGGTACGTCGATCCGGCGGGATATTCGGCCTGCACCGAGACGGTGCGGCGGTTGGGCGCGTCGGCGATCGGCTCGACCCGGATCGCGACCCGGCCGGCGCCCCGGCCCCCGAGGTCGGAGGCGGGGACATCCCAGGTCTCGCCCGCGAAGTTGGGGTCGGCGTCCAGCCGGGCGGCGGCCCGGCCCAGGCCCGCCTCGGCCAGCGACTCGGCCTGGAGCTTCCGCTCCTCGGCCATCGCCTCGCCCCTCCGGGACAGGGCGGCCCGGAGCAGGCCGGCGCCGATGATGCCGATCACCAGCAGGGTGACCAGGACGACCGCCGACACCAGGCCGCGTCTCGATCGATGGGCGGTCATTGGGCGCTCCCGGACCGGCGGCGGTCCTTGCCATATTCGGCCTCGATGGCCTGCCCCCAGCCCGGCCCGCCGGGCGGCCGGCCGATCCGGAGGACCACGATCGGCGCCGAGCCTTCGGGCCGATCGACCGCGAAGGCGACCGGCCCGCCGGGCGGCCGGCGGAAGGTGTCGCGGCCGACGATGCGGTCCCCTTGCCGGGCCGTCCGCAGGATGTCCCCGGGCCGGGCCGCGTACTCGACCGAGCGGCCGTCCGCCGTGGCGAACGCGAACCGCTCGGCCGAGGCGGCGGGGGGCTCGGGATCCCGGGCCGCGTGGGCGTCGGCCCGGAAGGCGCGGGCCAGGCGGAACAGGTCGGACGCCTCGGCGCCGGCGTCCTGCCCCGACCGATCCAGCCGCATCAGGAGGTGGAGGGTCCCGACGCACAGGCCGAGCAGGATGGCCAGCAGGGTCATCACGACCAGCAGCTCGACCAGGGCATAGCCGCCCTTCGGTTTCGTTCTCGTCGTCATTTCGCCCCCCCGCGTCGGTGGGCCCAGCCGACCAGCCGGGCCGGCGCCTCGGCCGACCCCGACCGGTCCCGCCAGGTGATCGCCACGGTGATCCGTTTCGCCTCGGGCGCCCCGGCCGGGGCGACCTCGATCGAGAGCGCGGCCCCCGGCAGCGCGGCCCGGGTGGCGTCGGACAGGGTGAGGGCCTTCGCCGCGTCGGGGGTCAGGTCGTCCCACGGCCGGGCGGCGAGCCGTTCCAGGAGGTTGGCGGCCTCCAGCAGCGCCCGCTCCCGGCGGGCGACCGACCGCCGTTCGGCGGCCACCCAGCCGACCAGTTGCACGGTGATGGTCATGGCCGCCACGAGCATGACGGCGGTGGCCGTCATCTCCACCAGGCCGAACCCCCGGCGCCTTCGGTCCGGGAGTCTTGATGGTCCCGCGATCATCCGCCCATCCTCGAAATCAGTTGGATCAGGGGGAAGAAGTACGCCAGGGCGATCAGGAGGACCACGCCGCCCGCCCCGAGCAGCGCGAAGAAGAAGGCGACCTGTGTCCAGGCCTGGATGCGTTGGGCCCATCGCCGTTCGCCGATGGTGGCCATCTCGCGGAGCGCCCAGCCGAGGTTGCCCGCCCGCCCGGCCGCGGCCAGCACGCCGGCCTCGGACCCGGTGATCAGGCCCCGGTCGCGCAGGGCGTCGGTCCAGGGCTCGCCCCCGGCCATGTCCCGGTTCGCGGCGGCCAGCCGCTTGCGGATCGGCCGCGACGGATAGGTCCCGGCCAGCGTGGCCAGGGTCGGCTCCAGCGGCTGCCCGGCGTCGACGGCCAGGGCCAACGCCCGGAGGATCAGCGCCGCATGCCGTCGCCTCGACAGCCGGGCGATCGGCGAGCCGATCCCCGGTCCCCGGCCGGTGATCTCCGAGATCAGGAAGGCACCGATCAGCAACTCCGCCAGCAGGATGACGAGGCTGTAAGTGCCCAGGAAATGCCCGGCACGGAGCACGAAGGTCGTGGTCTCGGGCAGGGCGATCCCGAAGTCCTTGAAGATCGCTTCGAGCTTGGGCGTGATGAAATAGAGGAGGAAGGCGACGACCGACTGGCCGATCGCGCCGAGCCAGGCGAGGTAGGCGAGCCGGCCCCCCACCACCCGGAGGATCGGGAGCCGCACGCCGCGCAGCTCGACGGCCGTGCGCAACGCCGGGCCCAGGGCGCCGACCTCGGAGCCGACCCGGATCAGGACGGCAGCCGGCCTCGATACGGTGTTGGGCAGGGCCTCGACCGCCTCGGCCACGGGCCACCCCTGGTCCAGCAGGGTCGTCAGCGCCCGGGCCCAGCGCCGCGACGCCCCCGACGATTGCTCGGCGAAGGCGGCGACCCCCGGCGACAGCGGCATGCCCCGCCCGGCGGCGATCGCCATCACCCCGGCCAGCGCGTCCTGCTCGGTCGCCCTTTTCCGGGCCGCGATCGAGATGATCACCCCGATCAGGATCGGCCAGGACAGGATGGCGAAGACGCTGAAGATCGCGAACGTCCCGATCATGTAGGCGATGACGACCAGGCCCCAGCCCCAGATCGCCATCCCCTCGAAGCTGGCCACGATCCACGCGCCCATCGCCGCGAACAACGCCGCGCTCCCGAGCGCCAGGAGCACCCCGTCGGTCGCGTTCATCGACGCGGCGTAGTTCCGGGCCAGCAGGAACACCGCGGCGAACCCGATGATCAGGATCATCAGGTGCCGGAGCCCGAACCGGCGGCCGGCGGGCACCGGGCCGGCCAGATCGCCCGGCATAGGCCCGGCGTCGCCCGGCTTCGGAGGTTGGTCAGGGTGCCATCCCATCGGGGTCGCGGCCTCCTCAGAAAAGCAGGGTGATCCCGCCGGACAGCCGGGAAATCAACTGGATCGGGTGGAACAGGAGCAGGACCGCGAACCCCAGCCCGTTGGCGATCAGCAGGAGCAGGATCGCCAGGAATGCCCCGTTGGCGTAGGACGCCTGGGACCGGGCCCGGGCCTCGAACAGGTCCCCGGCCAGGTGGAGCGCCTCGGGCAAGGCCCCCCGCCCTTCCCCCCAGCGGAACACCTGGCCCAGCCCGGCCGGGATCGCCGGCCAGACCCGGACCGCATCGGCCAGGGGACGCCCGGACTCGACCTCGCGGGCCATCCGGCCGCAGTGGTCGGCGAGGTCGGCGTCGTGGACGCTCGCCCCGGCCATCCGCAGGGCCTCGGGCAACGGCACCCCGGCGTCGACCAGCAGGGCCAGCATGTGGCAGAATTCGGCCACGGCCGAGAAACGGAGCACCGGCCCGATCAAAGGAATCCGGGTGGTCCACTGCCTTCGTGCGGCCGGGGGCATCACCAGGCGGATCGCGATCCCCCCCGAAGTGAGCAGCCCGATGGCAATGATGAGGGCGGTCGGCCCCCACTCGGACACCCAGCGGGCGATCCCCAGGACCAACACATTCTGGGCCGGCATCTGCAGGCCGAAATCCCGGACCATGTTGACCAGCCCGCCCAGGGCCGCGGACGACAGCCGGCAGGCCACGCCCAGGATGGCCATCAGGGCGGCCAGCAGGAACAGGGGATAGG
Organism: Tundrisphaera macrotermitis; assembly: GCF_051175315.1. Lineage (NCBI taxonomy): Bacteria > Pseudomonadati > Planctomycetota > Planctomycetia > Isosphaerales > Isosphaeraceae > Tundrisphaera > Tundrisphaera macrotermitis. The sequence continues at coordinate 4,564,174 of NZ_CP195100.1, read as the reverse complement.
CCACCGCCGCCCAGGTCTCCTGGCGCAGCTCCCGGCCGAGGTTGGCGTGGCGGACGAACTCCGCCAGCAGGTCGGCCAGCCGCCCCGACCGGACGCCGGCCTCGACCAGCGCCCGCACCGGCTTCGGGAACCGGGTCCCCTCGATGGCCAGCGCCTCGCCCAGGCCTTCCCCCCGGTCGAGCCGGTCGGCCGTGCCCCGGAGGATCGTCCGCAGGGGACCGGCGTCGATCTCGTCCCCGACCGCCCGGAGCCCCGCCGGCAATGGCAGCCCCGACCGGGCCAGCGTCGCCAGGTGCTCGGCCAGCTCCACGGCGTCGCGCGTCGAGGCCGACCCGCGATCGCCCTGCCCTTCCTCCGCCTTGTCCGCCACGGCCTCGCCTCCCGTCAGTTCGTCGGCTGCCCGAGTTCTCGGAGCATCGTGCTCAGGGGGATGAACATCAGAAGGCCATACACCAGCACCGCCACCGCCCCGATCCCCAGCAGCAGGACGACCGGCAGGGCCGTCCGCAGCAGGCCGGCCCGCCACATCGCCTTGCGTCGATACGAGACGGCCGCGTGCCGCAGCGCCGGGGCCAGGGTCGCCTGGCGGGTGCCGGCCCGGAGCATCCAGTCCAGCAAAGGCGGGATCGCCCCGCCCCGGCCTCCCCGGCCCGCCGCCACGTCGCCCGCCGCCAGGCGATCGGCCAGGGCCCGCGCCTCGCGGCGGAGGGCGGGGTCGCCCGAGGCGTCGGCCGCCAGGGGGATCCCCTCGACCAGAGGGACGTCGTGCTCCACCAGCAAGGCGAGCAGGTCGGCGAAATTGGCGTTGCGGGCCTGGGCCAGCATCGGCCCGACTCCGGGGATCCGGCGGGCGAACGCCACGCCCCGGCCCGGGTCGAGCGACCTCGACCGCCCCGACGCCAGCCAGGCCAGGCCCAGCACGACGAAGGCCGCCGGCAGGATCGGCCCCCAGAGGGCCACCGACCGGCCGATCCGCTCGAACCAGAGCAGAGGGGCGAACGGCGGCAACCCCAACGCCGTGAAGGCCGCCACGAACCGGGGGGCGATCTGCCACACGAACCCGAGGAACAGGGCGTAGGCCAGCCCCAGGATCATCAAGGGATAGAGCATCGCCTGGCCGACCAGGCGGCGGGCCTCCGCCACCCCCCGGGCGTGCGTGGCCAGGCCCTCCAGGGCCCGGGCCAGGTGCCCCGACCGCAACCCGGCCGTGACGATCGCCCGGTACAGGTCGGGCATCCCGCCGCCCGCGGCCGCCAGGGCCTCCGGCAACGCCTCGCCCCGCCCGGCCCGCTCGCCGATCGCCCGCTCCAGGGCGCCCAGCCGCCCTCCGACGTCCCCCCCGGCCTCGACCAGCCCCCGCTCCAGGGGGATGCCCGCCCGGATCAGGGCCGCGATCTCGTCGTTCAGGGCGATCAGGTGCTCCAGCGACACCCGCCCCGGTGTGGGAATCTCCCCCGTGGCCAAGGTCAGCCCTCCCTCGATAGACCTCTTTGACGTCTGTCGTGGGATTCTAAGACAACTGTCAGGAGCTGTCCAGCCCCGGCCGACTCGAATCTGCCCGATCGCCGAAACCGAGGACGCGTCGGACCTCGGCGGCGGAGGTCTGCCCGGCCTCGATCGCCGCGAGGGCGCGATCCCGGAGGCCGACCATCCCGGCCTCGCGGGCCTGCTGTTCCAGGGCGCGGACGTCGGAGCGGGCGAGGATCGCCGGGCCGAGGCCGAGCGGCTCCGGTTCGAGCAGTTCGGCCAAAACCATCCGGCCGCGATAGCCGGATGCCCGGCAGGCGTCGCAGCCGACCGCGACCCGGTCGCGCGCCACCGCCAGGCCGAGCCGGGTCCGGGGGTCGTCCCCCTCGGCCGAGCAGTCCGGGCAGAGGGTCCGGACCAGGCGCTGGGACACGACGGCCGCCAGCCCCGAGCGGAGCAGGTAGGGCTCGATCCCCATGTCCGCGAGCCGGCCCAGCGCCCCGGCGGCGTTGCCGGCGTGGAACGTGCTCAGGACGAGGTGGCCGGTCAAGGATGCCTGGAACGCCACGTCGGCGGTCTCTCGGTCGCGGATCTCCCCCACGGCGATCACCTCGGGATCCTGCCGGAGCAGGGACCGGAGCCCCGACGCCAGGTCGAACCCGGCCGACGGGTTGACCTGCGACTGGCTCACGCCGTCCAGGGCCACCTCGATCGGATCTTCCAAAGTCGCCAGGCTCCGCTCCCCCCGGGAGGTCGCCGCCAGGTCGCGGAGGCAGGCATAGATGGTGGTGGTCTTGCCCGAGCCCGCCGGCCCGGTCAGGAGGATCGCGCCCGAGGTCCCCCCCAGCGCCCCGGCCAGGGCGTCGCGGACCTCGACGGGCAGCCCGAGGTCGGCCAGGCGGAGGAACCGGCCCGAGGCCGCGAACAGGCGGATCACCGCCTTCTCGCCGTGGAGGCTGGGGAAGGTGCTGACCCGGACTTCCCCCCCCGCCCCGCCGTCGCCGTCGCCCCGGATCCGCCCCTCCTGGGGCACGTCGCTCCGGTAGGTCAGCAGCTCGGCCATCACCTTGAGCCGGGCCACCACGTTGCCCGCCAGCGACCGGGGCATGACCCCGGCGTCGAGCAGCACGCCGTCGACCCGCCAGCGCATCTCCAGCCCGGCCGGCGTGGGCAGCAGGTGGACGTCGCTCGCCCCCGCCTGGCGGGCCCCTTCCAGGATCGCGTCGACCCGATCCACGGCCGCGCGCGGGCCGTCCGGGGGGAGCGCGGCGAGGCGGTCGCGGAACGCGGCGAGCGAGAACGTCGACATGGGCGGCCGGATCTCGGGGTCTGACGGGTGTCGGGATGCCGGATCATAGCGTCCACCCGAGGCCGACGCCAGCGGGGGGCGATCGAGGTCGAGGGGCACCGATAGACTTCGGTGCGTCCAGCGGGTAGCGTCGTCGTTACGAACCACGCGAAACCGGAGAAGGACGGCAATGTCGGGGCAACACGTCGAGAAGTTTCGCTGGGTCCTGGCCTACCAGGCGATCGCCATCGTCTTCGGGGATATCGGCACGTCGGTGCTCTATGCGATGAAGGAGACGTTCTACGGGCACCATCCGCTGGAACGGAGCCATGAGAACGTCCTGGGGGCGTGCAGCCTCTTCTTCTGGGCCATCACCCTGGTCATCTCGATCAAGTACGTCGGGCTGGTCCTGCGGGTGAACAACCACGGCGAGGGGGGGACGTTCGCTTTCCTCGGCCTGCTGCGCAAATACCCGTCCCATTATCCCAAGGGCATGGCGGCGGGCGTGGGCGTGCTGCTGCTGGTGGGGGCCGCCCTGCTCTACGGCGAGGCCGGCATCACCCCGGCGATCTCGGTGCTCAGCGCCATCGAGGGGCTGGAGGTCTACACGTCCGGGTTCAAGCCCTACACGGTGCCGATCGCCGTGCTGATCCTGATCGGCCTGTTCGCGGCGTCGCGGTTCGGGCCCGACCGGATCGGCTCGGCGCTGGGGCTGTTCATGGTCGCCTGGTTCCTGTCCCTGATCGCGCTGGCGATCCCGCAGTTGATGCACCATCCCGAGGTGTTCTGGGCGGTCGACCCCCGGCACGGGATCCGGCTGTTCTGGCTCCACGGGCCGGACACGGTGTGGGTGCTGGGGGCGGTGGTCCTGTGCATCACCGGCGGGGAGGCCCTGTTCGCCGACCGGGGGCACTTCGGCCACCGGCCGATCGCCGTCGCCTGGTTCGGGCTGGTCTATCCGGCGCTGATCCTCAACTACTTCGGCCAGGGGGCGCGGCTGCTGGACCCCTCGCCGATCCCCGAGGACAACCTGTTCTATGCCCTGGTCCCGTCGTGGGCGCTCTTGCCGATGGTGCTTCTGGCGACCACGGCGACGATCATCGCCAGCATCGCGCTGATCTTCGGGGCGTTCTCGCTGACCCAGCAGGCGATCGCGCTGGGGGTGTTCCCCCGGCTGAGCATCGTCCACACGAATGCGGCGATGCAGGGGCAGATCTACATGCCGGCCGTGAACTGGCTCCTGCTGGCGGCATGTTTAACCCTGACGATCTCGTTCCGGAGCAGCGGGAACCTGGCGGCGGCCTACGGGATCGCCGTGACCGGTTGCATGGCGGTGACCTCGATCGGCTTCTACATGATCGCCCGCTACTTGTGGGGCTGGCCGGCCCTGATCGCGGCGCCGATCAGCGGGCTGATGCTGACCATCGACCTGTCGTTCTTCGGCGCCAACGTGCTGAAGTTCTTCCAGGGGGGATATATCCCGGTGATCATCGCGGCCGTGCTGTTCACGGTCATGAGGAACTGGGTCTGGGGCCGGCTCCAGGTCCGCAACGCTTATAGCCGGTATTCGACCAAGCAACTGAGCTGGCTGCTGGACCTCCGCCGCAAGCTGGAGGCCGACGGCCGCGAGGTCCGGACCACCCACGGCAAGCTCCGGCTCAACGACATCGGCGCGTTCGTCCTGACCAGCAGCCCGGTCATGAGCGAGGGGGACTCCCTGCCCCTGGTGGCCAGCGCCTACATCTCCAACGAGATGGTCGTCCCCGAGGACCTGACCTTCCTCCACATCCGGTCGCTGAACTCCCCCGACTCCGAGGAATCCGACCGGCTGGCGATCAAGCACCCGCACCCCAAGATCCTCTGCGCGATCATCCAGTACGGGTTCATGGAGATGCCCGACCTCACCGACCTCGTCAGCCAGCAGACGATCCGCCGCCAGGACCGCTGGCGGATCATCGTCGGATCCGAGTCCCTGTCCGTGGACGACGACGCCAGCATCTTCACCAAGGCCGGCGTCGCCCTGTTCCGGTTCCAGCTCAACCTGGCCCAGCCGGCCCACAAGTACCTGTTCCCGGATACGATCGACCTGGACCTCCACATCCTCAAGGTCGGCGTCCCGGTCGTCTTCGGCCCCGGCGGCGCCGAGGTCCACCTCCCCAAGGTCCTCGACGCCTTACCCGCCGCTCCTGCCCCCGCACCCTCCCGCTCTCCATCGCCGATCCCGGGAATTCCGGGCTCGTGAGTCGCCAAGGCTGTGTCGAGACCCAGCAATGTCCACAAGCTGGGTCTCGACACCGCCTACGATGACGGATTGTCATCAAGCCATGACGGCACGATGGAGAGAGACTCGGCGAGGTCTTCGTCGGTGACGAGCCCGCCCACAACTTCCCGGATCACGATGATGACGGCCTGTTCGGCCAGGTCCTGCCAGGCCAGCAGGGCTTCCCGGAGTCGGCCGATGAACTGATCGCACTCGTCGAACTGCTGCGGGCCGGCTTTCTTCAGATGACGGAGCAGACGGCCATCATCGGGCAGGGCGTATCCGTAGAGTTCGACCCGGTCGGCGTGGATGATGAGCGGGGACGGTCCGCCTGGAGGACTGAGCCAGCGGCCGAACAGATCGCCCATCGACCACAGGTCCGCCCACTCGACGAAATGGAGGACCGGCGGGAAGGGCGCGTTGGCCCGCAGTCGCTCGGCGAATGCGTCCGCTTCGATGCGTGCTTGCGGAGGCCACTGGTCGCCCGACCATTCGTGGGGATCGGTGGTCCGGCGGGCTTCGGCCCAGGCCCGCAACCGCCGCAGGGCTACCTCGGCCGCGAGCCCGCCCAGTTTCGCGATGGTGATCCGCTGGCTTGCCAATTGGCCACCCCTAGTTATGTGATTGCCTGGCCACCCTGTCGTGGTCGGTACGTCATCGATCCATTGAAGCAGGCCTTCACCGCGTCGTTCTCGGTCATCGACGGGGGCGCGATGCGGAGGACCCATTGAACCGACGCCGGGGGGCGACTACACTGGTCGTCCGTTTCGGTCCGCCGCCTCGCCAGGTAGAGAACCCATGCAACGCACGCTGATCATCTTCAAGCCCGATGCCGTCCAGCGCCGATTGGTCGGCCAGATCCTCCAGCGGTTCGAGGCCAAGGGGCTGCGGATCGCCGCCCTCAAGCTGATCCAGGTCGACCGCGCCCTGGGCGAGAAGCACTACGGCGAGCACGCGGGCAAGCCGTTCTTTGGCGGGCTGATCGACTTCATCACCGGCGGCCCGGTGGTGGTCGGCGTCCTGGAAGGGAACGAGGCGATCCCGGTCGTCCGCTCGATGCTGGGCGCCACCGCCGGCCCGGCCGCCGCCCCCGGCACGATCCGCGGCGACTTCTCGATCAGCAAGCAGAACAACCTCCTGCACGGCTCGGACAGCCCCGAGTCGGCCGACCGCGAGATCGCCCTCTGGTTCAAGCCCGAGGAGATCGTCGACTACACGATCGCCGGCTCCGACTGGGTGTTCGCCGGGTTCTGAGCTTCGGCCGCAGGCGCCGGGACGAAGGGGCCGGAACGCCCATCGTCCCGGACTCGGCATCGCCTTCGGGAAAGGGGCCGCGATGGATCGCGAGGAGAAGGGACGCGAGATCGCCGCGCTCCGCGCCGAGATCGAGCGGCATAACCGGCTCTACTACGTCGATGCCGCCCCCGAGATCGGCGACGTCGAGTTCGACCACCTCCTGAAGCAACTGGAGGCGCTCGAGGCCGAGTTCCCCGAGTTCGCCACCCCCGACAGCCCGACCCAAAGGGTCGGCGGCCAGCCCCTGGCCGAATTCGCCACGGTGACCCATGCCGTGCCGATGCTCTCGATCGACAACACCTACAACTTCGACGAGGTCCGCGAGTGGGAGGCCCGCGTCCGCAAGGGGCTCGCCCCCGGCGAGGCGGTGCGGTTTGCCACGGAACTCAAGGTCGACGGCGTGGCGGTGTCGCTTCGCTACGAGTCGGGCCGGTTCGTGCTGGGGGCGACCCGGGGCGACGGCTCGCGCGGCGACGACGTGACCGCCAACCTCCGCACCGTGCGGACCATCCCCAAGGCCCTGCCCGAGGGGGCGCCCGAGGTCCTGGAAGTACGCGGCGAGGTCTACATGACCGACGCCGAGCTGATCCGGCTCAACGAACTCCGGGCCGCCAACGAGGAGCCGCCGTTCGCCAACCCGCGCAACTCCACGGCCGGCTCCCTCAAGCTGCTCGACCCCAAGCTCTGCGCCAAGCGGCGGCTCCGGTTCGTGGCCCATGGCCTCGGCGAAACGAAGGGGCTCGCCTTCCGGTCGTACACCGAGATCCTCAAGCAACTGGACGCCTGGGGCATCCCGGTCAGCCCGCACAACGCGACGTATGACGACATCGACGCCGTGATCGCCCACGCCGAGGCCTGGCAGACCAGGCGGCACGACCTGGACTTCCAGACCGACGGGCTGGTGGTCAAGGTGGACGACCTCGGCCAGCGCGAGCGGCTGGGGATGCGGAGCAAGAGCCCCCGCTGGGTGATCGCCTACAAGTACGCCGCCGAGCAGGCCGAGACGAAGGTCTTGAACATCGGCGTCCAGGTGGGCAAGACCGGCAAGCTCACCCCGGTGGCCGACCTCGCCCCGGTCCTCCTGGCCGGCACGACGGTGCGCCGGGCCAGCCTGCACAACGCCGACGAGATCGCCCGCAAGGACGTGCGGGTCGGCGACACGGTGGTGATCCAGAAGGCGGGCGAGATCATCCCCCAGGTGGTCCGCGTCGAGCTGTCCGCCCGCGACGGCTCCGAGGTCCCCTACGTCTTCCCGACCACTTGCCCGAGCTGCGGCGGCCCGGTCGAGCGCGAGCCCGACGGCGTGGACGTCCGGTGCTCGAACCCGCCGTCGCTCTGCCCGGAGCAGCTCAAGGAGGCGATCCGCTGGTTCGCCCACCGCGACGCGATGGACGTCGAGGGGCTGGGCGAGAAGCTGATCGGCCAACTGGTGGATGTCGGGAAGGTCAAAAGCCTGGCCGACCTGTTCCGGTTGGAGGAGGCGACCCTGGCCGACCTGGATCGGATGGGCAAGAAGTCGGCCCACAACCTGGTGGCCGCCCTGGCCGGCAGCAAGGATCGGCCCCTGGATCGGTTCCTCACCGGGCTGACGATCCGCCACGTCGGCACACGCGGGGCCGAGGTGCTGGCCCTCCGGTTCGGCACCCTGGATGCCCTGATGGCGGCCTCTTTGGCCGACCTGGAAGGAGTGCCCGAGATCGGCCCGGTGGTGGCCGCCAGCGTGTACGACTTCTTCCAGGACCCGGTCAATCAGGCCCAGGTCGCCGACCTCCGCTCGGTCGGGGTCGAGCCCGCCCCGGTGGTCGCGGCTCCGGCCGCGTCCGGGCGGCTGCCCCTGTCGGGGAAGACCCTGGTGCTGACCGGCACCCTGCCCCGCCGGACCCGCCCCGAGGCCGAGGCCCTGATCAAGAGCCTGGGCGGCAAGGTCACGGGCTCGGTCTCCAAGTCGACCAACCTGGTCGTGGCCGGCGAGAAGCCCGGCAGCAAGGTCGACAAGGCCCGCGCCCTGGGCATCCCGGTCATCGACGAGGACGAACTCGACCGCCTGGCCGCCGAGCCCGCCTGAATCCCGCCCCCCGGATTTGCCACCCGCCCCGTCCCGACCTACGGTTACGCTCGTGACCATGTGTGGATCGCGGATGGGGGCTCCAGGGATGTGGCGAGCGAACGGGCGTCGGACGCGGCGGATCGGGTCGAGGCCGGGGATCGAATCCCTGGAACGGCGGGCGGTGCCGGCGGGCGTGGATTTCGGCATGGCCCTCGGCGTCGGGTCCGCGGGCCAGTTCTCGGACATCCGGGCCAACGCCGTCGCCAACGACGCGGCGGGCCACGTCCTGGTCACGGGTTCCTACGCCGTCTCGGCGGGCTTCGATCCCGACGCCCGATCCGCCCTGTCGACGGCCGGTGGCGCCCGCGACCTGTTCGTGGCCCGGTACACCCCGGCGGGGTCGTTGTCCTGGGTGCGGACCTTCCCCGGGCAATCGACCACGGCCAACGGGATCACAACCTCGTCCACCGCCCAGGGCTCGGCGCTGGCCGTGGACGGGTCGGGGAACCTGCTGGTGTCGGGGACGTTCGCGGGCACGGTGGACTTCGACCCGGGGCCGAACGTCGTGACGCTGGCCAGCCCGGGTCGGTCCGACGCCTTCGTCCTCAAGCTGGACGCCTCGGGTAACCTCCTCTGGGCCCGCGGGCTGGTCGGCGCGGCCGGCGACGTGGCCAACGCCCACGCCGTCGCCCCGGACGGGTCGGGGGGCGTTTATGCGGCCGGATCGTTCCAGGAACGGCTGACGGTCGGGGCGACCACGCTGACCTCGGACGCGCTGTCCGACGCCTTCGTCGCCCGGTTCGACGCGAACGGGCAGGCCCTGTGGGCCGTCGCCACCCGGGGGGCGGGGGCGTCGAACGCCGAGGCCCACGGGCTGGCCGTGGACGGGTCGGGCAACGTCGCGGCGGCCGGCATCGTCGCGGGCACGGTGGACTTCGATCCCGGCGTCGGCGTCGCCTCGGTGACTTCCAACGGTTCGTTCGACGCGGCGCTCTGGAAGCTGTCCCCGTCCGGGCAACTCCTCTGGGCCCGGGGGATCGGCGGGCCCGACAACGATCAGGCGACGGCCCTGGCCGGCGATGCGGCCGGGAACCTGTACGTGACCGGGACGTTCTCGACGTCGGTCAACTTCGGGACCGCGGCGAACCCTGGCGTCCTGACGGCGGGCGGGGCCTCCGACATCTTCGTGGCCAAGTATGGCCCGAACGGCGCCGAAGTCTGGGCGCGGGGCCTGGCGGGGGCCGGCGCCTCGGCCTCGAAGGGCCTGGGGATCGCGGTGGCCGCGTCCGGCCGGATCCACGTGGCCGGGACGTTCCAGGGGGTGGTCGACTTCGACCCCGGCCCGGGCGTCGCATCGCTGGCGAGCGTGGGCTATGCCGACGCCTTCGTGGCCGGCTACAACCCGGACGGGTCCTATGCCTATGCCCTGCGGGCCGGGCAGTCGGGCTCGACCGTGGCGATGGGCGTGGCGGTAGACGCCTCGGGATTCGCGTCGATCGCCGGGTCGTATGCGGGCCAGACGGCGTTCGGGCCGATCACCGCGCCGGCGGTCGGGGTCCGATCGATCTTCATGGCCCGGCTCCGGGCGGAGGGCACGCCGCCCCCGGCGCCGGCCGCCCCCACGCTTCAGGCGGGCAGCGACACCGGCCGGAGTTCGACCGACCGGATCACCTCGGCCCGGTCGCCCCGGTTCGACGTGGTGGCGTCGGCCCCCGGGAACACGATCCGGCTGCTTCGGGGGGGCGTGGTGGTCGCATCGCGGGTCGGGTCGGGGCCGGTGGCCGACCCCGGCCCGGTCGCCGATGGGATCTACGCGTACACGGCCATCGAGGTCACCGCCGATGGGATCGCGGGGGTGGCGGGGTCGGCCACGTCGGTGACGATCGACGGCACGGCGCCGGCCGCGCCGGCCGCCCCGTCGCTGCTGGCCGCCGACGACACGGGCGTGGCCGGGGACGGCGTCACGGCCATCCGCGCCACCCGGATCACCGGGACGGCCGAGGCCAATGCCCTGATCTCCTGGGTCAACGCCGACGGCTCGGTCGTGGCCTCGGCGATCGCCGCGACCAATGGGTCCTACCTGATCACGCCGCCGGCCGCCCTGCCCTACGGGACTTATACCGTCCGGGTCCGGGCGACCGACGTCGCCGGCAACGCGGGGGCGATCGGCCCGGCGTTCCTCCTGACCATCCGCGCCCCGGCGGGCGACTTCGACGGCGACGGGCTCTCCGATCCGGCCGTGTATCGCCCCGGCAACGGGACCTTCTACGTCGCCCGGTCGGGGGCGGGGGGCACCCAGGTCCAGTCGTGGGGCATCGGCGGCGACATCCCCGTGCCGGGCGATTTCGACGGCGACGGCAAGGCGGACTTCGCCGTGTTCCGCCCCGGCAATGCGACCTTCTTCGTGATCCGGTCGAGGGATGGCGGAGGCGTCATGCAGCAGTGGGGCATCGCCGGGGACATCGCCGCGCCGGGCGACTACGACGGCGACGGCAAGGCGGACTTCGCCGTGTTCCGCCCCTCGAACGGGACGTTCTACGCCCTGCTCTCGGCGGGCGGGGGCCTGGCCCAGTCGTGGGGCATCAACGGCGACCGCCCGGTGTCGGGCGATTTCGACGGCGACGGCAAGGCGGACTTCGCGGTGTTCCGGCCCGGCAACGCGACCTTCTTCGTGATCCGGTCGAGCGACGGCGGCGGGGTCATGCAGCAGTGGGGCATCGCCGGGGACATCGCCGCGCCGGCCGACTACGACGGCGACGGCCGACTGGATTTCGCGGTGTTCCGGCCCTCGAACGGGGCGTTCTACGCCCTCCTTTCGGGGGGAGGCGGCGTGGCCCAGCCCTGGGGGGCGATCGGCGACATCCCGGTGCCGGGCGACTACGACGGCGACGGCAAGGCGGACTTCGCCGTGTTCCGGCCGGGCGCCGGGAGCTTCCGGATCCAGAGGTCATCGAACCTGACCACCCAGATCGTCCTGCTCGGCGCCTCGACCGACCGGCCGGTGCTGGGGCGGTTCGCGACCTGAATCCCGGTTCCCGCCCGGCCCGATTCCGGCCGCGACCGCGGATCGCCGATGGAGGTATGATAGGACGGTCGGGGCGGCGAGCGACGCCGCCCGCGAGTTCGGGGCCGGGACGGGATTGCTTTCATGGCCGAGCGTATCTGGCTGGTCCATGCCAACGGGGGCCGGCAGCTCATCGACCCCCGGTCGTTCGACCTCGCCGTCGTGTCCGAGCAGGCTCGACGGGTCGGGGGACGGCTGGTCGTGGAGGACGCGCCGGCCGCGATCCCGGCCGCGCCCGGGCCGGCGTTCCGCCCGTTCGAGCCGCCGATCTCGGCGCTCGGGCCCCTATTCCTCGGCCGCCTCGGCCGGATCCTGTCCTGCCAGGTCGCCTTCACGGTGGACATCAACACCCGGCCGACCCACCGGGTCCTGGGCGGGTATTACAAGGCGAGGCGGCTGGTCCGCGTCTATTCCCACGACCGGGCGACCGGCCGGAGGCCGCTGGAGGAGCTGTTCGACACCTTCCTCCACGAAGTGGCCCACCACCTCGAATACACCGAGCCGGACACCTTCCACGCCCGCGAATGCGGCCGGGTGCCGGGGCGGATGCACAGCCAGCTGTTCTGGCGAATCCTCGGCGAGCTGAAGGGCCGGTGGGCCGACCTCCAGCGGAGGGCCTGAGGCCCGGGCGAGGGGCGCCCGCCCGGGCCGAGGGGAAGGATCAGCCGGCGAGGCCGAGTTCCTTGACCTTGGCGGCGACGTCTTCGCCCGCGTTGACGGTCTTGATCTGCTTGTCGATCGCCTTGATCACGCCGTCCTTGTCGATGTAGAAGGTCCATCGCTGGGCGACGTTCCGGGGGCCGAGCACGCCGTAGGCGGTGGCGGTCGCCTTGTCGGGATCGCTGAGGATCGGGTAGTCGAGGTCGAGCGACTTGGCGAACTTGGCGTTCTCCTCGGGCTGATCGACGCTGGCGGTGAAATAGGCGACGCCCAGCGGCTTGAGCTTGTCGCTGTTGGCCTTGAGCGACTTGCACTGGGCGGTGCAGCCGTTGGTGAACGCCTTGGGGAACCAGTTGATGACGACGGCCTGCTTGCCCTTGAAGTCGGCCAGGGTATAGGTCTTGCCGTCGGAGCCCTGGAGCGTGAAGTCGGGGGCCTTGTCGCCGACCTTGGGGGCGGCGGCGGACGCGGTCCCGCCGGCGAAGGACGCGATGACGAGCAGGCCCAGCAGGGCCGAGAGGCCACGAGTCGCCGAAATCATGATGCTGCTCCCTGGGAGATGGATTGGTCACGGCCCGAGGCCGAGGCCCCCGAAGCTAAGGCCACGACCCGGGGCGTGTCCAGGGTCCAGCGGATCCGGACCTCCCAGCGGCGGTCGGCGTCGGCCGTGACCACCCAGTGGGGGATGACCGCCGAGCTCTGGTAGACCCCCTCGAACCCCGACTCGCTCTGGCTGACCGTCTCGATCGGGAAGCACCACAGGCCGCCCGGCTTCGACCAGTTGAGGCCGACGTCGATGTCGAGCCACTCGTCGGTTAGCGCCACGCCGTCCTGGTCCGCGAGGTCGAGCCGGGCGTCGAGCATTCCCAGCCGCTGGCCGGACGGGTCGGAGTAGTAGCGGTCGTGGGCGTGGCCGGCCATCGCCGCCAGGTTGATCTCCACGGCGAAGCGGATCGGCACCCCTTCGGGGAGGTCTTCCAGGGCGTAGTGGACGTCGATCGCCGATTCGCCGGCCTTGAGCGCCAGCGTCTTGCGGATCCGGATCGGGTGCCCGTCGGCGCGGCCCGGCCGCTCCATGACCACGGAGACCTGATCGGCCGAGCGGTGGACCCGGGCCGAGTGGGTGCCGGCGGCGAAGTCCCCGCGCTCGACGTCGCGGCAGGCGACGAGGTCGTCCAGCGTGACGTCGAGCGGGTAGACGTGGTCCACCAGGGCCTTGCGGGGCTGGCGATCGTAGACCAGGAGCCGGTCGAGGCCTTCCTGCTTCAGGACCACCTTCTTGAGGATGCTGGGCGGGCCGTCGTAGTCGTCGGTGGCGGCGGTGGCGGCGGCGGCGATCGTGCCGTGGTAGACCTCGGGCCGGCGCTCCAGGGTGGCCAGGACGTTGGTCGTGGCCTGGCGGACGTCCAGCTCGTAGATGTGCCCTCCCTGCGCCGGGCGGACGAAGGCGACCAGGCGGTCGTTCTCCAGGCGGACCTCCTGGCGGGCGTCGAGGTTGAAGTCGGCCACGTCCAGCGAGACGCGGGGCCCGGCCTTCCCCTCGGCCTCATCGAGCGCGTTGTGGGCGGCGATCAGGTGGCGATAGATCGCGTTGCGGAGGTGGGGCAGATACAGGCCGCCGAACGCCCCGTGCCAGTAGGTGCAGTTGCACTGGCCGCGATACAGCTCCTGGCGGGCCACGTCGAGGAAGTCCGGGTCGGCCTCCCCCTGCTTCGTCAGCTGTTCGAGGCGGGCCGATAGGCCGAGCATCCGGGCGTACATCTCGTCGCTCTCGGCATACTTGGCCTTGAAGTTCCGCCAGAACCCGCCGGCCCGGAGGAACGGGAGGACCTGCTCGGCCGAGGGGTGATCGGTGGCCCGCTTCACCGCGTCCTGGTGGGCGGATTGCCGGAGGGCCGGCAGGACCCACTCGGTCATCTCGCGGTAGGACGAGTCGGGCAGGTAGACCTTGCCCATGGGCAGGGTGGTCTCCACCGCCTGGGCGAAGGTGGTCGGTTCCAGCCAGTCGCGGTTGCCGGCGATCATGTCGCAGAACCGGCGCAGCCAGCCGTTGCTGTAGACGTGCTGGTGGGTCTCCGGCCAGACGCCGAACTTCTCGCCGTCGTCGGCGAAGACGACCACGGAATCGGGCCGCTCGGCGGCGATCCGGCGGAGGTGCTCGTAGCAGGCATGGGGCTCGCTGAACGGGATCAGGTAGCGGAGCCTCTCGGAGATCGGGAAGACCTTGAGCAGGTGGCCGTCTTCCTCGGTCAGGAAGAACCCGCGCATCTCGGACTCGTCGACCCCGGCCCTCTGGAAGTGGAAGTCGTCCAGCACCGTGTATTCGATGCCCGCCTCGGCCAGGGCCGAGACGAGGTGCTGCTCCCAGACCCTTTCGGCGATCCACATCCCGCGCGGGCGGACGCCGAAGACCTCTTCCAGGTAGTCGCCGAACGCGCGGATCTGCCCGACCCGGTCGCGGTGGGGGATCATCGTCAGGATCGGCTCGAAGAACCCGCCGCCCAGGATCTCCACCCGGCCGGAATCGACCAGGGCCTTCATCCGCTTGATGTAGCCGGGCTGGTGCTCGACCAGCCACTCCAGGAGCGGCCCGGAGGTGTGGAGCACGAACGGGAGGCCGGGGTAATCCTCCATGACCTCCAGGAACGGGAGGTAGCTCTCCCGGTACGCCGCGGCGAACACGCCGTCGAAGTTGCCGACCGGCTGGTGGTTGTGCAAGGCCAGGATCAGTCGGACGCCGGGCATGGAGAGACCCTCGGGTCGGTCGGGAGGCGGGATGCGGACGGGAGGATCAGGCTTCGCGGAGGAAGCGGGCGGCGTCTTCGGGGGGGACCGGGTTGATGTAGAAGCCGGAGCCCCACTCGAATCCGGCCACCCGGGTCAGCCGGGGGATGATCTCGATATGCCAATGATAATGCGCCAGCTCGGGCTGGTCGAAGGGGGCCGTGTGGATGATGTAGTTATAGGGGGGGCTGTCCAATGCTTTTTCCAGCTTCTTGAGCACCGTGTCCAGGGTCCGGCCCACGTCCGCGATGTCCGGGCCGGCGATGGTCTCATAATGGCTGGCGTGGAGGTTGGGGACGATCCAGGTTTCGAACGGGAACCGGCTGGCATACGGGCAGAAGGCGGTGAAGTGCTCGGTCTCCAGCACCACCCGCGACTTGGTGGACTGCTCCTGCTGCACCATGTCGCAATAGATGCATCGGCCCCGGTACCGGAAGAACTCCAGCCCGCCGTTGATCTCTTCTTGGACGGTGATGGGGACGGTGGGGGTGACGATGAGCTGGCTGTGGGTGTGCTCCAGGCTGGCGCCGGCGGCCGGCCCTACGTTCTTGAAGATGATGCCGTGGACCAGGCGCGGGTCCTTGCGGAGGTCGACCAGGCGGTCGCGGTAGACCTCGAAGACCTCGATGATGGTCTCCTGGGGCAGCTCGGTCAGGCTGACCTTGTGCTCCGGGCTCTCGATGATGACCTCGTGGGCGCCGATGCCGGTCATCCGGTCATAGATCCCCTCGCCCCTCTTGTTGAGCGAGCCTTCGACCATCAGGGCGGGATACTTGTTGGGGACGACCCGGACCCGCCAGCCGGGGCCTCCGGGCCCGGAACCCCGCTCGCGGCGGGCCAGGATCTCGGGCGGGGTCTTGTCCTCGTTCCCCTCGCAGAACGGGCACGAGCCGGCCTCGGCGAACGACTGATCCTGGTGGCGGAAGTCGTGCGGGCGTTTGGCCCGCTCGATGGCGATGATGACCCAGCGGCCCACGATCGGGTCTTTGCGGAGTTCGGGCATCGGGGACTCCAGGGAGGAGCGGCGATCCCGGCCCGGCGCCGGGTCCAATCTCGGGCCATCATACCCGATTCGGCCCCCCCGCAAATCCTCACCGCCCCGGACTTCGCGCGCGAAACGAGCCCACCCCGCGTCCGGGATGGGCTCGTCGGAAAGGCCGGACCGTGCCGCCCATCCTCAGTTCGCCAGGGCTTCTTCGTACGCCTCGGTATGGCCGGAGGACACGGCCTGGAGCTTGCGGAGCGCCTCGCCGTGGGCCTGCTGGACCTGGTCGGCGTCCCAGTCGACCATCCGGCCGGGGAATTCCTGGAGCTTGGCCCAGCCGTTCAGGTAGCGGAGCAGGCCGACCTCGTGCCGCTGCTCCTGCTCCTTGGTCCAGGCGAACAGGGCCCGGCCGGTGCGGGGGGTGTTGCCGTGGCCGGCCGACCGCAGCGGGGCCGGCTCCTGGGCCTGGGCCGGCGCGGGGGCCGGGGACGGAGCCGAGGCGGCGACCTCGACGGCGACCGGGGCGGCCACGGCCGGCTCACGCTCGCGGACGAAGGCGGGGACGCCGTCGCGGTAGAGGTAGCGGCCCACGCCCATCTTCACGGCGGCCCGCTTGAACGCGTCCGAGAAGCCGCTCTTGTCGTCGTCGCCCTGGTCGGGCATCCCGGCATAGCCGCCGGCGTCGGCCTTGGTCAGGGTGGTCCCGTCCGGCAGGCGGATCGTCAGCTTGCACAGCACCGAGTTCTCGCCGGGGGTGTACTCATCCCACCAGTTCTCCGGCCCGAGCACCGTGTCCAGCCGGTTCATCGCGGTCCGGGCGGTGATGTAGTGGAGCTGGCGGCCGGCCTGCGACCGGGCGCGGACTTCCTGGGCCTCGAACGGGGCGGCCAGCGCCGCGAAGAGATCGGGAAACTGAGTCATGATCGCATCCCCTCGGTGTTCGAGCAATCGATGGCGAAGACTCGGAGGCCAGGGGCGCGGCTCGCGAAAAAACGAAGCCACCCCTCCGTCCGCGACACAATCCCTCGCACCTGAGTGCGAAGCCACCCGCCCGCGTGGCTCGAAGGCCATCAGTCGGGCAGATGGTTGGATTGTAACGGATCAGAGGGGTGGTGACAAGTGTTCAGTGGAAATTCTTCCACTTACTGTTCGGATGGCCTCAGACGCTGACCTTGAACTCGTAGTTGTTGAGGATCAAGGTCAGCAGGAGCGAGGCGAGCACCATGGCCCCGAGCGAGATGCCGAGCATCGCGACGTAGACGTCGCTCTTGGGGGTGGTGACGAAGACGCCGGGGCGGCCACCGCGGGCGGCGCCGCGAGCGGGCGAACTAGTGCGCGTTGAACGTGGACGAGACAATGTCACCCTCCAGGATCTGCTTGCCGGCGACCGTGCGGCCGATGAGCTCGGCGACGGCCTTGTCGGGCAGGACCGAGACGATCTTCACCTTGCCGATGTATTCGGCCCGGGGTTGGACGCGGAAGACGAACAGCTCTTGCCCGGGGGCGAGACCGTCGTCGGAGCCGATCGAAAGTTCCATCGACTTCTTGGTGCGATCCAGGGCGGAGACTTTCCCCTCGACGTGGTGGGTCAGGACGGTCGATCCGTCGATCTGGGGCAGCCGATCCGGCGAGCCGCCGGTCTTGACGACGTAGGCGGTCAATTTCGCGTTGACGTTGCGGAGGTCGGCGGCATTCTGCTCGGCGGTGGCCTTCTCGCGCTCCAGGATGCGGATCTGGTCGGTGAGCTCGATGTTCTGGGCGCTGAACGCGTTGGCCTGCTCCTGGGCCTTGGCGATCGTCGCGTTGAGGACGTCGATCTGGGACTTGCGGGCCGCCGCGTCATCCAGCGCCTTCTTGGCGTTGGTCTGGGCGGTCTCCAGGGCGGTCTGGGCCCGGAGGGTCTCCTCGGAGGCGGCCTTGATCTGGCGATCGAGGTCGGCGATCCGGGCCTCCTTGGCGGCCACCGCGTCGGTGTGCTCCTTGGTGGCGACCTGCAGCTTGGTGTCGGCGTCCTTGGCCTGCTCCTTGGCGCTCGCCAGCTGGGTCTGGAGCTTCTGGACGGCCTGCTTTTGCTTATCGGTCTCGGCCTTCCAGTTGACGGCGGTCGTGAACGTCACGATCGACACGCCCAGGAAGACGAGCGAGAACGCCATGATCAGGATGACGAGAATCTTGCCGACGAACGTCATGGTCCCATCCCACCAATCAAAGTAAGACGGTCCGGCATCGCGTCCCCCGACGACGTCACGGGTCGGGAGGAAGGGAGTGGTTCGGGCCGTGCGGGTCCGGGTGAAGTGGCTTGACTACGGTCGGCGGCGAACGCCGCGCCGTGACGTCCATACCAGGATAGCTTCGGGAGAGGCGTCCAGGCAAGCCACCCAGCCCCCTGGCGTGGAGACCCCACGACCGGATCATGGCCATGCCTTCGCCTGACATCGCCGTAAACTTACACCACGGTCGGGCCCTGGACAAGCCTGGAGGGATGGAGAACATGGAAAACATCGCGCCTCTGCGGCACCCATCAGGCCCGGGCGCGGCGCAGGCGGGGCCGGGCGTAACCCAGGGGGATCATCCCGATGGTGGCGGCCAGGCAGGACAGGCCCACCCAGTCTCCCCACCGCGAATACAGGGCGACCCGGTCATCCAGCGGGACCGACGCGATCAGCACGCCTTCCTTGAGCTTGCCCAGGGAGGCCACGATCCGGCCGTTGCCGTCGACGACCGCCGAGATCCCGGTGTTGACCGCGCGGGCCAGCGGGACGCGGTTCTCGATGCACCGGAAGACGCTGATGGCCAGGTGCATCTCGTGCTCCGACGTCTGGTGGAACCACCCGTCGTTGGAGAGATTGACCAGGATGTCGGGCTCGTGGCCGTCGGTGACCTCGGAGAAGAAGCGGCGGACGATCGCCGGCAGGGTGTCCTCGAAGCAGATGGCGGCGGCCATCTTGAGCCTGCCGAACCGGAACCAGGCGGGGTCCTTCCCCGAGCCGAGGAAGTGGACCTTCTGGCCGCGATACGGGGTCAGTGCCATCAGCCAGGGGAAGACGTCGACCAGCGGGACGTACTCGCCGAAGGGCACCAGGCGGATCTTGTGGTAGAACTGGGGCGCCAGGCCGCCCGGCTGGAGCAGAACCGCCGAGTTGTACCGCTCGTACCCCTCCGGCCGGAAGTGGTAGGTCGACGAGCCGACCATCATCGGGATGCCGGGGTTGGCCATCCAGCGGGCGAACAGGTCCTTGGTCCTCCGCTCGATCTTCCGCCAGTCGTCGCCGATGAAGTCCGGATCGATCTCCTTGACCTGCGTTTCCAGGGCCTTGGGGTCGAGCTTCGGGTCGATGTCGGCATAGCTGTAAGGATAGGCCGTCTCGGGCCAGACCAGGAGATCCGGGGCCGGGTTGGCGCGGGTGGCGCGGAGCATCAGGCTTTCGTACAGGGCCAGCAGGGTCGGCCGGTCCTTGGTCTCGTGGGAGTTGTACCGCTGGACCTCGCTCGACTGGAGCATCCCCAGCCTCGGCCCCTCGCGAAACCGGGCCGTGTGGACCCGGAACGCCCCGTAGCCGACCGTCCCCGCCACCATCACCAGGACCACCGCCGACCGGACCCGGAAGTCGCGGGTCATCCGCGACCAGGCCGATCCGCCCGACGCCCCGGCGCGGAACAACGGCCGGGTCAGCAGGTCGACCCAGAAGGCGTTGACCACCGCCATCACGAAGCTCAGCCCCAGGGCGCCGGAGAAGTCGGCGATCTGCGTCAGGTAGAGCATCCGGTACTGGCCATGGGCCAGGTAATACCAGGGGAACCCGCCCAGGATGTGCGCGCGGAGCTGTTCCAGCGCGACCCAGGCCACCGGCGCCGCGATCATCAGCGGGAGGTCGAGCTTCCGGGTGCCGTACCGGGCCAGGAACAGGAACCCCGGCCACCAGAGCGACAGCACCCCCGCCATCACGATCCAGCCCAGCCAGGCCGATGGGTCGGTCCACCAGACCCAGTGGACGGCCAGGAGCCAGAAGGCGAACCCGCCCAGCCAACTGCCGAGGTAGAGCGGCCGGGCCGGGCGATCCGACCCGACCAGCAGGAACAGCGGGGCCAGGGCGAACCAGGCCAGCCAGTTCCATTCGGCGGGGGGGAACGAGGCCCAGAGCAGGACGGCGGCCCCGACGGCGAGCTTGGCCGGGTGCATCCCCGACCGGGCCGACTGCGGGGGCGTCGGCCGGGATCCGTCCGGGTCGTTCGCCGAGACCAGTTGGCTCATCATCATGGAATTCGCGCTCGATTCCCGGCCCGCGATGCGACCCGACCGCAGGGGAGTGGATTCGTCGATCGGACCGGAACATTGTCCGCACCCCGCCCTCGACCCGCCTGAATCCTACCGGACGGCGTCGGGGCGGCCTATGCCGACTCCGCCGATTCTCTTTCCGGCCGGCTCCTTTACAATGCCGGGTCGTCGCGACGTCGCCCCGCCCGAACCACCGCCGGAGTCCCCACCATGAAGACGCGGGCCTTGCCGAGGCGCCTCGCCCTCCTGCTCGCCGCGGCCACGCTCGGGGCGGGCGCCGCCCGGGCCGAACCGCCCGCCGGGGGCCGGCCCGACATCGTCGTGATCATGCTCGACGACCTGGGCTACAGCGATTTCGGCTGCTATGGCGGCGAGATCCGCACGCCCAACGTCGACCGGATCGCTGCCGAGGGGGTCCGCTTCTCCCGGTTCTACAACGCGTCCCGCTGCTGCCCCACCCGGGCGGCGATGCTCACCGGCCTGTATCCCCACCAGGTCGGCCTGGCCCGCAACGGCCGCGACCTGTCGCGCGACGGCGCCACGATCGCCGAGCTGCTCCGGGCCGGCGGCTACCAGACCGCGATGGCCGGCAAGTGGCACCTCTCCGAAACCCGGCCCGCCGGGGGCAAGGACGACGGCCCCGAGCACCTCGCCTGGCTCAACCATCAGGCCGACTTCGACCGCCCGTTCGCCGACCCGGCCACCTATCCCATCAACCGCGGGTTCGATCGCCACTACGGCTCGATCTGGGGGGTGATCGACCACTTCGACCCATTCTCGCTGGTCGACGGCGTCACGCCTGTCCGCGACGTGCCCGACGACTTCTACATGACCGATGCCATCACGGCGAAGTCGGTCGAGTCGATCCGGGCGATGGCGGCCCAAAATCGCCCGTTCTTCCTCTATGTGGCCCACAACGCCCCCCACTGGCCGCTCCACGCCCGGCCCGAGGACATCGCCCGCTATCGCGGCCGGTACGACAAAGGGTGGCACGCGCTCCGCGAGGAACGCTACCGCCGGCAGGTCGCGCTCGGGCTGGTCGACCCGGCCAAGGCCCCCCTGCCCCCGCTCATGGGCAACGGCCCGGATTGGGACCAGCTCGACGACGCCGGCCGGGCCCACGAGTCGGCCCTGATGGCGGTCCACGCCGCGATGGTCGACCGCGTCGATCAGGGGATCGGCCAGATCGTGGACGCCCTCCGGGAGACGGGCCGGCTCGACAACACCTTGCTGATGGTCCTGGCCGACAACGGCGCTTCCCCCGAGCGGTACATGCGGGTTGGCTTCGATCGGTCGTCCCAGACCCGCGAAGGGCGGCCGATCCGGTACGCCGGGCGGTTCGAGCCGGGGTCCGAGACGACCTGGGGCTACATCGGGTCCTACTGGGCCAACGCGGCCAATACCCCGTTCCGGTTCTGGAAGGTCGAGGCCTTCGACGGCGGCTGCCGCACCCCGATGATCGTCCGCTGGCCGGCCGGCGTCTCCGCCGCCCCGGGCTCGACTACCGGCCAGCTCGGCCACGTCGTCGACCTGATGCCGACGTGCCTGGACGTTTCGGGCGTCTCCTATCCGCCCGAGTACGCCGGCCACCCGATCAGGCCTTTGGAGGGCAAGAGCCTTTCGGCGACGTTCCGGGGAGGCAAGCTCGACGGCGATCGGGCCCTCTACTTCGAACACGAAGGGGGCCGGGCGGTCATCGACGGCGACTGGAAGCTGGTGGCCCAGCGGGGGAAAGGGCGAGCCTGGGAGCTGTACCACGTCTCCGAGGATGCCACCGAAACGAGGAACCTCGCGGCCCAGCATCCCGACCGCGTCGCGGCGATGACGCAGGCCTGGCTGGACTGGGCCCGGCGGGTCGGGGCCGAGATCCCGGCCGGGGCGGACCTTCAGAAGCGGAGGAACCCGACCGCGTCCCCTTCCTCATAAGAGCGGTCGCCGGAAGGGAATGCGGCGAAACCGTCGGCGAGGCCGATCGATCGGAGGTCGGCCGACCCGGCCCAGGCGAGCGGGGCGATCCGGTCGCCGTCGATCGTGGCGGGATGGTAGGTCGGCCGGTCGCCCCGGTGGCGGAACGGGGCCGCCAGCCGGCCGGTCGTCTCGTAGGGACGATCGGGCGACCGGCCCGACAGGGCGTCCAGGGCCGGCCGGACGAACAGGAGGAAGTTGACGACCCCGCTCGCCGGATTGCCGGGCAGGCCGAAGACCAGCGTCCCGGGCCGATCCCCCCGGGCCGGTCCGACGCCGAACCAGAGCGGCTTGCCCGGCTTGACGCGGACGTGGTGGAACACCGGCTCGACCCCGAGGGCGGCCAGGGTGCTCGGGACCAGGTCCTTCTGCCCGGCCGAGACGCCGCCGGAGATCAGGAGCACGTCGGCGTCGCCCGGATCGTCCGGGTCGGTGGCCGTCCACCGCAGGGCCTCCCCGATCGAGCGGCGGAGGCCGTCCGGGTCGTCCGGGGCGATCGGGTTGGCCCGGACCGAGGCGCCCCAGCCCCGGGCCAGGGCCCGCAGGGTCGGGGAGTTCGAGTCGCGGATCTGGCCGGGGCCGGGTTGCCTGTCGGCCGGCACCAGTTCGTCGCCGGTCGAGAGGACCGACACCACCGGGCGGGGCCGGGCGAGGACCGTCGCCCGGCCGACCGACGCCAGCACGCCCAGGCGGGCCGGGCCGAGGCGGGACCCGGCCGCGATCACGATGTCCCCCGCCTTCATCTCCTGGCCCCGCTCCATCCAGTTGGCGCCGGGGGCCAGGGGGCCGGGCAGGACGATCGAACCGTCGGGGAGGACGCGGACCCGCTCGACCATCGCCACGGCGTCGGCCCCGTCGGGCAGAGGGGCGCCGGTCATGATGCCGAAGGCCTCGCCGGGTTCGAGGGGGCGGGACGGCGTCTGCCCGGCCAGGATCGTCTCGCCGACGCGGAGGGTGTGCTCGCCGGGGCCTTCGGCGTCGGCCGTGCGGAAGGCGAACCCGTCGACCAGCGCCTTGCGGAACGGCGGGAGGTCGAGGTCGGCCCGGATGTCTTCCGCCAGGATCAGCCCGAGGGCCCGGTCGAGCGCCGCCGGCTGGGGGGGGAGCACCGCCGCGCGGGCCAACACCAGCGACAGGGCCTCGGCCACCGGGATCGGCCCCGCCTGGGGCGTCATGAGGTGACGAAGTTCTTGAGCAACTGCGTCCCTTCCAGGGTCAGGAAGCTCTCGGGGTGGTACTGGACCCCCTCCAGTTGATACGTCGCGTGGCGGACGCCCATGATCTCGTCCTGGTCGGTCCGGGCCACCACGCGGAGCGATTCGGGCAAGGTCCCGGGCTTGATGACCAGGCTGTGGTAGCGGGTCGCCTGGAACGGGTTGCTCAGCCCTTTGTAGACGCCCTGGCCGTCGTGGAAGATCATCGAGGTCTTGCCGTGCATGATCCGGTCGGCGCGGACGACCTCGGCCCCGAAGGTGTGGCCGATGCACTGGTGCCCCAGGCAGACGCCGAGCACCGGGATGCGCGGGGCGAACCGCTCGATCACGGCGTTGGAGATGCCGGCCTCTCGGGGCGTGCAGGGGCCGGGCGAGACGATCAGGCGCGAGGGGCCCTTGGCCTCGATCTCGTCGGGGCTGATCTCGTCGTTGCGGACGACCAGCACCTCCAGGCTCGGGTCGATCTCGCCGAGCCGCTGGACCAGGTTGTAGGTGAACGAGTCATAGTTGTCGATGAGGACGATCATAGGGGCCCCGCCCGGCGGCCTGGGGTGGGACGGCGAATTCTTCGGAGGACGACGACCCCGGCACGGCCGCGATGGTCCGATTTTACCCGCTCGGCCGCGCGGTCGGAAGGGATTCGGCCGCCGAATGCCGCCGGGCACCGATCCGCGCGGCTAGACTGGAGGACGGACGTTCGACTGTCGACATTCCCCGGAGCGAGGCCCTCACCGATGGCATCCGCGCTCGGTTCAATCGCCCTGATGATCGCAATCAGTTCCACCGGGGGCGGCCTGTTCCGCTCGACGTACCCCGAGAACACCCTCCCGCCGGGCCCCGGGCTCGGTTGGGGCTTCGCCAACGGCAACCCGGACGGCTACGGCTGGGTGGATTACGGGACCGCCCTGCCGATCGCCAGCGGGCGCAACCCGGATTACTACTTCCCCCGCTATTTCGCCCAGCCGCCCACGCAGATGTTCCTGCCTTCCTATTACAACCCCTACCTGACGCGGGGCCAGCGCTTCATCCCCTACACGGGATGCGGCGGCCCGCACCCGGCCAGCGGCCCCCCGATGGTGTCGGCGGCGACCCCCTACCAGCCCTACCAGGAGACGCTCAACAACACCATGCGGACCCAGGTGCCCGCGTTCAACGGCCGGGTCGAGGCGACCCCGGTCAATCCCGGCACGACCGGCCTGCGCCCGTGAGCCCGGGCTGATGCCGCAAGCTTCGCCCCGGCCCCGCCGATGCGGCCGGGGCGACCCCCCCTCTCGCGGGCCGCTCGGAGGCCACGCCGGGGGGCGGAAAGTCGCTTGCCCTGCTTGCCAAGGTTGCCCGTTGATAGCTACGATGGTCGCCTTGCGGGACGGGGTGGGGGTTTCGGCCACCTCCCCGGGACGACGATGATCCGCCTGACCGATGAAACGGTTTCGAACCTTCGGATGTTCGCGGTCGTAGCATGCGAATGCCCGCATTCCCGGTGCATCCCTCCGGCCTCGGCCGGAATCTTCGCGGTTTTTCGCCTCGTCTTCTTCTTTCCATCATCCCGGCATCCGGGGGCCGCGCCGGCCCGAGGCGGGGCATCGTCGATTCGTCTCGTTCGCGATCTTGAGTTGGAGCTTGTCGCGCCGACTCCCCTCCTACCACGACGACACAAGGCGCATTCCAGATGAGCCGCGAAGTCATCATCGAGACTCGGAACCTCACCAAGGTCTACCGCGACTTCTGGGGCCGGCCCAAGGTCCAGGCCCTCAAGGCGCTCGACCTCAAGGTCCATCGCGGCGAGATCTTCGGGGTGCTCGGGCCCAACGGCTCGGGCAAGACCACGACGATCAAGCTGCTGCTCGGCCTGCTGTTCCCCACCGAGGGGGATGCCTTCATCTTCGGCGAGCCGACCACCAACGTCGCCAAGAACGAGCGGATCGGCTACCTGCCCGAAGAGTCGTACCTGTATAAATTCCTCAACGCCGAGGAAACCCTCCACTTCTACGGCCGCCTGTTCAAGATCTCCAAGGCGGAGCGGACCAAGCGGGTCGGCCGCCTGATCGACATGGTCGGCCTGAACGCCGCCAAGCATCGCCAGCTCCGCGAATATTCCAAGGGCATGCAGCGCCGCATCGGCCTGGCCCAGGCGCTGATCAACAACCCCGAGCTGATCCTGCTCGACGAGCCGACCTCGGGCCTGGACCCGATCGGCACGGCCGAGATCAAGGAGCTGATCCGCGACCTCAAGGCCCAGGGCAAGACGGTCGTGCTGTCCGGCCACCTGCTGGCGGACATGCAGGACATCTGCGACCGGATCGCGATCCTCCACCGCGGCGAGCTGAAGGAGATGGGCGCCGTCTCCGACCTGCTCAGCGTCCAGGACGTGACCCAGATCAAGACCCGCGACCTGTCCGAGGCGGCCCTGGCCGAGATCCGCGAGGTGATCGCCCGCCACAAGGGGGAGCTGGTCGCCGTGGATCACCCGACCACGACCCTGGAAGAGCTGTTCCTCCGGATCGTCCGCGAGAGCGACCTCCATCCCGGCCGTCGCCGCGTCGGCGACAAGCTGGTCGAGCCCGAATTCGCCGGCACCCCCGGCGCCACCAAGCCCTGATCCGCGGCCGACGTCGACGGTCGATCACGCTCCGGGCCGACCTCGACGTCCCGCCCTCGGTCCGTCGGAATAC
The DNA here is from genome assembly GCF_051175315.1 of Tundrisphaera macrotermitis. NCBI lineage: Bacteria > Pseudomonadati > Planctomycetota > Planctomycetia > Isosphaerales > Isosphaeraceae > Tundrisphaera > Tundrisphaera macrotermitis. Next base: position 4,538,196 of record NZ_CP195100.1, on the reverse strand, counting down.
CGCCCTGCCGATGCCGCCTCATCCCCATCATTTTCGATCGATCCTATCCGCCCTCCCGGTACGGCGATCGTGGCCCGCGCCGGCGTTCGAGGAGCCCTCATCCGATGTTCCCGTGCCTGCCTGATCTCATCTGGGCGCAGACCCCGATGCCGGGGATCTCGCCCCGGTTCGTCCCGTCCCTGCAATGGTTGTACCTGCTGGGCGAGCCGGGCCTGTCGAAGCTCGGCCTGCTGGGGAGCCTGCTCACCTGGGCCAAGGTGGTCAGCATCTTCGCCCTGATCGCCTGGCTGCTGTCGTGGGTCGCCTCGGCGTTCCGCCAGCGCGAGAAGACGCGGGGCGACTGGCTCGACATCGCGGCCCTGGTGGCCCTGGTCGCCAGCATCCTGCCGCTGGTGCTCAACGTGCTGGAGTCGACCCGGGGGTTCAAGACGCCGATCCTCATGGGAGGGGTGCCCCTGACCACCGCGATCAGCCTGCTCTGCGGGCTGGTGATCCTGGTCTGGACCGAGCGGGCCCTCTGGACGTCGATCCGCAAGATCGGCACCCGGTCCGACGTCCTGGTCCTGGCGGGCATGCACCTGGCCATCGGCCTCGGCCTCGGCGTGGCCTACTGCCTGCTGGCCTCGTCCGTCGCGCGTGAGAAGGGCCTGGACACGCTGGGCCCGGTGCCGTTCTCGGCGATCCTCCGCGAGGGCGGCCGCCTGGGCGCGACCTACATGGGCTTCGTCGTCCTGATGAAGGTCCTCTGGACCCTGGCGCCCGAGCTGTTCGCCATCCGGTTCCGCCGCCTGTACGCGATCGCCAAGCACAGCATCCTCGAATCGATGCGGAGGATGTGGGCGCCCTATGTGGTGATCGTCACGTTCGCCGTGATCCTGGCGTTCGCCCACTGGTTCCTGCCGATCAGCCAGCAGCGACCGGCGGAGATGGGGCGGCTGTTCGTCGGCACCCTGTCGCTGCTGTGCATGCTCCTGCTGACGGTCATGGTCACGGTGCTGGCGCCGCTGAGCCTGCCGCAGGACATCCAGATGCAGACGATCTACACGATCGTCTCCAAGCCGGTCCGCCGCATCGAGCTGATCTGGGGCCGGATCCTCGGCTACATGACCATCGTGACGGCCCTGGTGCTCGTCTTCGGCGCCATCTCGCTGATCTACCTGTATCGCAACGTCAACGGCACGATCCGCTCGATCCAGGACCAGGCGATCGCCGTCCAGAAGACCGACCCGGAACGGGCCCGGTTCCTGCTCGACCAGGCCGAGCAGCTCAAGGCGCGGATGTCGGCGCGGGTGCCGGTCAAGGGCTCGCTCACCTTCATCGACTCCAAGGGGACGCCCCAGATCAAGGGGATCGACGTCGGCCAGGAGCTGGAGTACCGCAGCCACGTCGAGGGGGCCACGCCGGCCACCGCGATCTGGCAGTATGGCGTGGTCCCCGACCCGCTCGACCCCAAGATCATGCTCGACCGCCGCATCCCGGTCGAATCGCTGCTCCAGCCCGGGACGATCGAGGCGATCGAGAACCAGGCATCGGTCCTCGAATATGGCCTGGAGGCCATGAGGCGCGAGGCCGCCCAGCCCGGGGTCTCCGCCGCCGATTCGGCCCGCTTCGCCTCGGAATCGACCAAGCTCCAGGCCCAGGTCGACGCGCTCCGCAAGGAGTCGCAGGCGCTCCAGGCCCGGTCGGCCGAGTTCGAAGCCAAGGCCGCCGCCGCCGACAAGGCGGGCAAGAAGGATGAGGCCGACCAGGCCCGGCGCGACCTCGCCGCGCTCCACTCGGCGCCGATCCGGCTGGAGATGACCTTCACGATCTACCGGACCACCAAGGGCCGGGTCGGCGAGCCGGTGTTCGCCGAGCTGGAGGTGACCAACCCCCGGACCAATCAGCCCCCGTTCGGCGAGATCATCCCGATCCGGGAGTACTACACCAACAGCCTGCTCCTCCCGTCGTCGTACCTGGTCGGGTCGCTGGGCTCGCTCACCTGCAAGGTCCGCTGCGTCAGCCCGACCCAGTACCTGGGCATGGCCGAGAGCGACTTCTACATCCTGGCCGACTCGGGCAACTTCGGCCAGAACTTCATGCGGGGCCTGTTCGGCATCTGGCTCCAGGCGATGGTGCTGACGGCCATCGGCGTGTTCGCCGGGACGTTCCTCAGCTGGCCGGTGGCGCTGCTGATGACGATCGCCTTCTTCGTCGCCGGGCACGCCGCGTTCTCGATCCTCCGCGACTTTTTCCTCCAGTCGGTCATCGGCGGCGGGCCATTCGAGTCGTTGATCCGCCTGATCTCGCACGACAACCAGGTCAACGAGATGGCGGCCACCCCGGCGGTGATCGTCTGCAAGACGCTCGACTCGCTGGTCATGCCGGTCATGGCCCGGATGGTCTACCTGATCCCCAACCTGGCGGCGCTGGACGTCAGCAACACCGTGGCCGAGGGGTACGCGGTCGGCTGGCCGCTGATCCTCCAGAACACCCAGGTCGCCCTGGCCTACGCGATCCCGTTCTCCATCGCCGGATACTTCATCCTCAAGAACCGAGAGGTGGCGGCATGAGTTACCTCACGAACCTGCAACGCAAGATCGTCTACGCCGTCGGCATCCTCCTCCTGTTCGGCGGCATGTATCAGTACAAGGTCTACCTCAAGAAGGAGGCGACCGAGAAGGACCTCGGCGAGGCGACCATCGGCGAGGTCGACACCGGCAGCTTCGTCCTGAAGCTGTTCCTGCTGGGCGGCTTCCGGGGCATGGCGGCCAACGTCCTCTGGACGCGGGCCATCGAGTTCCAGAAGGTCCAGGAGTGGGACCGGCTGAAGGTCACGGTGGACATGATCACCAAGCTCCAGCCCCACTTCCTGGCGATCTGGACCTTCCAGAGCTGGAACCTGACCTACAACGTCTCGGTCGAGTGGGACGCCCCCGAAGACAAGTACGAGTGGATCAAGCGCGGGATCCAATTCGTCGAGGACGGCGTGAAGAAGAACCAGAAGTCCCCGGACCTGATCTGGGACACCGCCTGGTACTACTATCACAAGATCGGCTTCGCCGACGAGGCGATCATCCTCCGACGCCTGTTCCGCGACGACACCGACGAGGGCTTCAAGCGGAGCCCGCTGGAAGCCAAGAACATCTACAACGACAACTTCCAGCTCGGCCGCGACTGGTTCATCCGCTCGGTCAACCTGGTCGACAGCGGCGAGGGGGAACGCCAGGCCTCCAACTTCGAGGCCAACGTCGACTACGTCGACGCCCCCACCCAGCGCAAGGGGCGCACCGGCGACCTCGCGTTCCGGTCGATGCCCGCCCACGCCCAGACCCGCTACGCCGCCGGCCTGGAGAAGGAGAGCATCAAGGGGATCGAGGCCACCTTCGGCCCCCGCGCCCAGAACGAGTGGCAGCGGGCCCTGAACGAGTGGGTCAAGTTCGGCAGGTACAATTACAAGACCTTCAACGAGGTCATGGTCGACGGCGTGCCGACCCGGGAGGACGTCTTCATCGACGACGAGATCCATCCCGAGCGGCTCGCCAAGCTGACCCCGAACCAGCGGTACTGGACCAACCGCTGGGCCGACCAGATGAACTATCCCTACTGGACGGACCGCTGCAAGGCCGAGATGGAGCCGAACGGGACGGCCGCCCGCCGCCTGTTCTACGAGGGCACCAAGGCCTACAAGGCGGCCGACTTCCCGGTGGCCGTCGCCAAGTTCAAGGAAGGGCTCGACCTCTGGAAAGAGCTGCTCGACCGGCACCCGAACTACCGCAATGACGACCTGAACAAGAAGGATACCGGGTTGATCGTGAAGCGGTATGCCCGGGCCTGCCAGCAGTCGCAGGTCGAGCTGCCCAAGGACACGCCGTTCCTGGACCTGCTCAAGGCCTACGAGAACGACAACACCCGCGACCCGTTCGACGCGATGGAGATGCTCGACACCTCGCGGAATCCGACCACCCCAGGCCGTCGCTGAGCCGACCCGGGCCCGATCGCGACGAAAATGCAACGAGCCGGGGCGGACCATCTGGTCCGCCCCGGCTCGTTTTTTGTCTCGCTCATGGCGGGCCCGAGATTACTCGGAGCCTTCGATCTTCACGAGCTTGTTGTACAGCCCGAGGATCAGGATCGTCGGGACCCACTGGCCGACGAAGTTGGCCGCGTGCTTCTGGCCGAGCAGGCGCAGGCCCAGCGAAAGGCCGAGCGAGCCCATGGCCAGGCTCAGGTAGGTGCCCGAGGGGACCTGGCTGGTGTAGCGCTCGATCGCCTTGGTGATCTCGCCTTCGCCGTGCTCGTGCGGGGCGACGGCCGGGTCGGAGGTGGCGTAAGACATGGTGCGGCTCCTGGTCGTGGCGGCGTATCCGGACGTGACATCGGGTGTGTTTTAAGCAAAACCCGCGCCGGGTCAAGATTCGCACAGATCCGAGTGTCCTGACCCGTCGCCTCAGGATTTGGGCGGCGCGTCGGCCAGGTACAGGGCGTTGAACAGCAGGCGGAACGTCCCGTGGGGCTGGCCGCGATGCTGCGGGGGGAAGCCGAACAGGACGACCCGGCCCTGCCCCACGGGCATCGAAACCAGCGCCGCCTTGCCCTGGAGCTTCTCGGGGCCGAGCAACCAGCCGCTCTCGAGCGGGTTCGCCCGGGCGTAGCGGGCCAGGACGGTCCCCCGGGACTTGTCGGTCAGGTCGAAGGCCAGCGAGTGGTCGAAGTAGGCGGAGAACTCGCCGGGCATGCCCTGGACGATCGGCTGCGACTCGTCGTCCACCTCGCAGCGGAGGATCGACCCGGGCGCGTAGAACGCGGAGGACGACAGCCCCTTGAGGACGTTGGTCACGGGCAGGCCGAACTCCTCGATCGCGTAGGCGCACGAGTTTTCCAGGCAGGCCAGCGTCCCCCCGTCCTGGACGAACGCCCGGAGCGCCGCGGAGCCTTCCGCCCCCAGGCCGCCGACATAGGCCGGCTCGGTCTGGTCGGGGTCGTAGCCGGATCGGATCGTCTTGGCCGAGGTCGACGGGAGGAGGATCGTGTCGAACCGGTCGCGGAGCTTGCCCGCCCGCAGGTCGGCGTCGTGGACCGTCGTGTAGGCGAAGTCGAATCGCTCCAGGGTCAGCCGGGTCCAGCCCTCGTCCATGCTCGGCACCCAGGGCTGGTACAGGGCCAGCCTCGCCTTGCGGATCGCCCGATCCGGCTTCGAGCCGCGGGCGAAACCCTTGCGGCCCACCACCCGGGTCGAGGCCTTGGGCAGGGCCTTTTCCAGGGCCGCATCGGCCTTCTCCCCGGCGTCGAAGACCAGGGTGCCGGCCGGCAACTCGTCGCTGCCCGACCGGCCGGTCGAGGCCAGGGCCCGGATCTCGACCCCGGAGTCGAGCAGGGCGTTGACCACCCGGAAGTCATCGTTGGACTGGTTGCGGATCGAGTAGAATTCGGCGGGCTTCGCCCCGGAGATCGAGCCGGCCGGGGGCTCGGCCCGATCGACCGCCTCGAACCGGTCCAGGCCCTCGACCTTGCCGCCGAGGGCCACCGCCTTCACGCCCATCTGGAGCGGCAGCGTCCAGCCGGCCACGTCGTAGGGCGGCTCGGCCTTGCCGTCGGGCCCGAGCCGGTTGGGATAAACCTGGCGCTCCATCAGGTCCTTGAGCTGGGCCCGGTAGGGCTGGTCGGCCGGCATGACCCAACTCCCGGCCGGGTACGAGGCCCCATCGACGGCGAAGTCCGCCGGGGCCCGCCGGACCTTGATCCCGGAGGCGAGGAGGATCTCAACCATCTTCGCGGCCGTCCCCGGGTCGTGCTGGTCGGCCGGGACGACCCAGGCATAGGGCGGCTCGTCGCGCCCCTTGCGGATCGAGGCCCGGCCCATGTCGATGTAATTGGCCTGGAACTGCTCGCGATAGCGGCCCGCCAGGGTCAGGATCGACCGGGCGCAGATCAGCTGATAATCCACGATGTCGCGCAGCCGCCACCAGCCGCCCGGCCAGGGGTCGATGAAGTTCACGGCGGGGTCGTGGCTGCTGAACCCGCGCGTCGCGCCCCGCAGCTGGTCCTTCTCCAGGAACACCGGCGTGGCCATCTTGACGCTGGCGGACTCGGTCAGCACGGCGACGATGTTGTGCCTCTGGGGCGTGGTCCGGTTGCCGCCGTTCCACCAGTTGTCATACATGGCATTGGTCAATACCCCCTTCTTGCCCGCGATCGCGAGGTCGGCCGCCATGTGCGATCCGATCAGGAAGATCCCCTGGCTGACCCGGGGGTCGAGGTTCGGGTTGACCGGGTCGAAGAACGGCGGGACGAACATGCGGGCCCCCTTGCCGCCCATCTGGTGGACGTCATAGGCCAGCGTCGGGAACCACTCCTTGTAGAGCAGATTGGTCAGGAGCCGCGTCTCCTGGAGGTTGAGCATGAACCAGTCGCGGTTGGTGTCGTGCCCGGCATAGGCGTGGTAGAGCCAGGGCATCCCCTCCCCTTCCCAGGGCTTCCCCTTGGTCCGCTCGTACCAGGAGGCCACCTTGTCCACGCCGTCGGGGTTGGCCGAGGGGACCAGCAGGAGGATGGCGTTCTCCAGGATCTCCCGGGTCGCCGGGTCATCCTTGGAGGCCAGCTCGTGGAGCAGTTCCATCGCCGTCAGGGTCGACGCCGTCTCGCTCGAATGGATCGAGCAGGTGATCAGCACGACCGGCTTGCTGGCCTTGATCGCGTCGGCGTCCCCCGCGCCCGGCTCGGCCGAGGCCGGGTCGGCCAGCATCTTCTGGAACTTCTGATACCGATCCAGGTCGCGGATCGTCGCCTCGCTGGAGACGGCGGCGACCAGGTACGGCCGCCCCTCGGTCGTCTTCCCCAGCTCGCGCACCGCCACGCGGTCGGACGCGGCGTCGACCTTGCGGAAATAGTCGGCCACGGCCGGCCAAGGCGCCAGGTGGAAGTCGGCCCCCGGCCGATACCCCAGGTGCGCCTCCGGGCTGGGGACGTCCGCCCCCATCGTCGGGCCTTCCATCCCGAAGATCACGGCCCCTGCGATCAGGAACAATCGGCGAATCATGGTCGATGCGTTCTCCGCGTGGTCGTCGCTCCCCGGCCCTCCCATCTTCCCCGGCCGGCTCGGCGATCGCCAGCGGTCGGCGTTGGATCAAACCCTGAATGGTTCAGTATCGTAGGCTGGGTCTGGACCCAGCACCCAATGGGCATCGATCCATGCGTCGTTACCTTCGATCAAGGTTCGGTCGAGTCTTCTTCTTCACGGTCGTGACCCAGGATCGGCGGGCGATCCTCACGACCGATCTCGGACGAGCGGCACTCCGCGCCGCATTCCAGGCCGTGCGGGCCGATCATCCCTTTCAGATCATCGCCATCGTCCTCCTGGCTGACCACCTCCACACCGTCTGGGAGTTGCCGGAGCGCGACACGGATTATTCGACGAGGTGGCGTCTGATCAAGGCCCGATTCACGCGGCTCTGGCTTGAGTCGGAGTGCGACGCGGGCTGGGTCAGTCCGAGTCGAAGCCGGAAGCACGAACGCGGGGTCTGGCAACGTCGGTTCTACGAGCACACCTGTCGGGACGAGTTGGACCTGAAGCGGTGCGTCGACTACATCCACATCAATCCCGTGAAGCATGGCCTGGTCGGCCGCGTGATCGATTGGCCCTGGTCATCGTTCCATCGCTACATCCGTCTCGGCGAGTATCCGAGTACCTGGGGAGGCGACGACGCCTGGTTCGGGGATGAGTTCCGCGACGCGGAATGAAGCTGGGTCTTGACCCAGCCTACATGGTTGATCGTTGATCGTGGTCGGTCCGTCACGCCGCGTCGGTCACTCGCTTGACGACCAGGGTGGCGTAGGCCCCCTTGGGCAACTCGAAACTCAGGGACAGCTTCTGGCGGCCGGGGTAGAGTTCGTCGGCGGTGACGTCGCTGGCGAAATTGCTGGCGAAGAACAGGGCGGGACGGGTGCCCTTGGAGAAGAACACGTCCTTGAGGTGCTTGACCCGGAGGTCTTCCCAGGCCAGGCCGAACTCCCCGGCGACCTCGATCGCCACGTCGCGGGCCGGGCCCTCGGGCGGCAAGGGGGTTCGCGAGGCCGGGAGCGGCAGCGAGGTGGCGGACAGGAGGGCCGCCTGGGCGGGTTCGAGTCCGCGATGGATCGGCATCGGGCCGACCTTGAAGTCGATCATCGCCCTTTGCTCGGGGCGGGTCTCGCGCTCGATCAGGCGGGCGAGCTGGCGGTTCCAGAGGTGGCTCTGGAAGGCCGAGAAGTAGAGCGACCGCAGCTCGCGGCGGAGCCGGGCGAACGCGCCCCGGAAGTCGGTGGGGTGGTCCACCAGGTAGGTCACCAGGCTCCGCGCGTGCGACCGGGGGAGCCGGCCCTTGGCCTCGGCCCAGTTGCCCCAGGTCTCGCGGAGGATCGCCTTCTCCTCCTTCGCGTCGGGCCGGTCCGAGGCGTTGGGCTCGGCGATCGCCAGCCGGAGCGCCTTCTCGTGGTCGCCGATCAGCCAGGCGTGGCCGATGAACCCGCCATCGAAGCCGACCGAGCCGAACCGCTGGTCGTCGAAGTAGTTGGGCAGTCCGTCGGTGGGCAACTGCGCGACCGCCGCCCGGGCCTTCGCGACGGCCTCGGCCGACAGGTCGCGGAGGACCACCGTGAACCGATTCCCCCGGAACCCATTCGGGCCGTACGGGTGCGTCAGCCGCCCCAGAGGCTCCAGGTCGAACGAGGTTTCCCGCAGGCCCTGGTCGGGCCCTTCGAAGATGGTCAGGTACTGGATCGTGACCGCGTGCTTGTCCTTGAGCCCGCCGTAGTCGATCTGCCGGCCCGACAGGTTCCACCGCCTCCGGATCGCCTCGATCGCCTCTAGCGTGCCGATCCCGCGCTTGCTCAGGCGATAGAAGCCGAACCGCCCGCGATCCCCGGCGGACACCAGGGGCAGTTCCTCGACGCGAAAGTCCTCGGGCTGGCGCTTGAGCTTCATCTTCGGGATCGATCCGGCGGGCCTGGGCGATGGGTCGCGGGCCTCGCGGCCCGTTGGCCCACCATCCTACCCGAATCCGCCGTCGCGCATCCCCTGCCCCGGGCAATCTGTCCGGCCGACCGGCCCGAGGGTATGATCGGGGCCAGGCCGAGGAGGCATTCATGAGCACCGCGACGACGAAGCTTTTATCCGCCGACGACCTGTGGCACCTGCCGGACACCGGCCTGCGCCGCGAGTTGATCGGTGGGGAGGTCCGGGAAACGATGCCGCCGGGCGGGCTTCACGGGGCCATCGCGGTCGCGCTGGCGACCCTGCTGCGGATCTGGGCGAAGCCAGGAGGGGCGGGCTACGTCGGGGTCGAGGCGGGATACATCCTGGCCCGCGACCCGGACACCGTCCGGGGCCCGGACGTCTCCTACGTGCGTGCCGATCGCATCCCGGCCCGGGGGATCCCCGAAGGCTTCTGGGAGATCGCCCCCGACCTCGCCGTCGAGGTCGTTTCCCCCTCCGAGACCGCCGAGGACGTCCGGGCGAAAGTCCGCGATTTCCTCGCGGCCGGGACACGCCTGGTTTGGGTGGTCTATCCCCGATCCCGCGAGGTCATCGCGCATCTGCCCGATGGGCGGGCCTGGGCCATCGCCGCGGGCGACAGGCTCGAATCGCCGGAGATCCTCCCCGGCTTCTCCTGCGCGGTGGCGGACCTGTTCGACTGAGCGTCGTCGCGTCAGCGGCGCATCTGGGAATCGAACCGGCGTTTCAGCGTGCCCGGGATCATGGCGTTGATCTCGTCGGGGGTGTAGGCCTTCCCCTTCTCGACCCGCAACTGCCGGTTGGCGTCGTCGAGGTTGTCCGGGGTGACGAAATCCGCGATGACGCCGACCGGCGTGAAGCGGTCCGGCGGCCCCAGGTAGACGTAGCCGTCGTGGACGTCGGCCATCGAGAAACCCGCGGCCTTGCCCCGGTAATATCCCCTGGAGGAGGCGGGCAGGTCGCCGAACGGCGTGCCCCGGGTGTCGAAGCCGCCGCGTTGGAGGTCGGGCGGCAGGGCGGAGACGGCCTCATGGATCGCGTCGAGGAACGGGCCGTGATCCTTCGCATAGCCCGGGGGCTGGTGGAGCAGGATCTCCACGGCCCGGTCGCCGATCACGTTGTAGACCAGGTTCCCCGCGCTGCGGAAGTGGGCGAGATTGGGACTCCGGTCGCGCTGGAACTTCGTCGAGGAATGGCCCCAGCCGCAATGGATCAGCGCCTTCTTGCCCGGGGTGATGAACTCGCGGGCGATGACGTCGGCCCACTTCTCGTTGACCACGTCGTGGTAGTGGCGGCCTCCGCCGAAGATCAGGTTCTTGGCCTCCGTGGAATCGGGGTCCATGCCGGGCGGCAGCCGGCTCCAGTCGAAGTCGGAATTCAGGGCCACCACCCGGAAAGCGGGCGCGCCGGCCGCGCGGTCGTGGTTGACCTGCCAGGCTGCCTTGAACACGTCCACGTACTCGCGATAACCCCAGAGGGGGTTGAAGCGGAGGAGGATACGGCGGGCCAGGGCCTCGTCGTAGGCGTCCGCCGTGATCAAACGATCGATGTCGGCCTGGTCGGCGTGGTGGGCGAACTCGTATCCGAGGTGGGTGATCCCGGCCCGGTACAGGTGCGGGATCAGCCCCTGGACGAAATCGAGCGATTCCTTGAGGACGTGCGCCTCGCCGAGGAAGACGAGGTCATGGTCGCGGAACTGGCCGATGATGTAGGCTTCGGGGGCCTGATGGTGCGCGGCCAGGTAGTCCACCAGTTGGGCCCGGCCCGGCGGATCTCCGGCCATTCCGGTCGATCCGGCCAGGAGCAAGGCCAGCGCGAAGATCATCCCGGTGATGCGAGCGGGCGTCGGGCTCATGGCCGGTTCCTCGGCGTGGGTGGGGGTGGGTCGACCGATCAACCCGCCGTCACCGCGAGGCGGCGATCCCGGTCGGGTCTGGCCGATCGGCTCCGGCCTCGCCGGCGAATGGCATAGATGACGTAGCCGGTCACCGACAGGAAGCCGGCCGTCAGCCCGGCCAGGCCATAGATGACTTTGACCAGGAGACCGCCGAACTGGCCGAAGTGGAGCGGCTCGCAGGCGTAATACGCCCGCGCCCAGAACCCGGCCTTCGTGCCGTCGTGGACCTCGACGATCCTGCGGCTCGGGCCGTCGTAGACGGCGAAGCTGACGCCCTCCTTGATGAGGTCCGTGATCGGGTGCTCCAGGTAGACCCGGAGGCGGTCGCGGGGCTGCAAGACGACCCGCAACGCCGTGGTCCCCGGCAGGCTCTGCTCGGCCGCCCGGAGCCCATCATCGATCGAGACGCCCGCCGACTTGCCCGCGTCCGCCCGGGCCGCGTTGGTGTTGGTGTTGGCGTTGGGGTTCGAGTTGACGCGGGCCGGCGGATAGATCCGCACGTAAAGGACTTCCAGGCCGAGCACCGCCCCGGTGGCCGCGAACACCAAGTTGAAGGCCAGGGCGGCCATCCCCACCACCTTGTGGAGGTCGGCCAGGAGGAACCGCGTGCCCCGGCCGCGGCGGACGCGGGGGATCCAGGACTTCTTGTTCATCGGGGCATAGATGATGAAGCCTGTCACGGTGGACGCCAGCAGCGCCAGGCCCAGGACGCCGACGAAGATCCGACCCCACCCCTCGATCAGGAGCCGGACGTGGAACTGGCGGACGTAGTCGGCGAGCGTCCCCCGGGGCCGGCGCCCGCCGAGCATCTCGCCCGTGTACGGATCGACGAAGACCTGGGGGGGCGCCGGGGCCTTGCGCCTCAGGTCGAAGCCGGCCGCCTGGTCGGGCGACCTCGGGAGGGTGAGCGACAGCACCCGCGCGTCGGGGCAGGCTTTGCGGAGCGACTCCAGGACGCGGTCCCAGGGGAGTCGCGGGCCCGAAGGCGTGACCGTCAGCAGGCCCGGATTGGCCCAGCGGTCGATCTCCCCCTTGAACACCGCCACCGAGCCGCTGGCCGTGACGATCAGCAGCAGCAGCCCGCCGATCAGGCCGGTCCAGGCGTGGATCTTGTAGGTCGACTTGATGCCGAGCAGCTTCATCGCGACGCGGTCCCCGGTCGGGCTGGGCGGGATCTCAATCGATGCCGTTGGAACTCGGCGGCTGAGGCGCCCGGCGGGGCCTGGGAACCTTCAGGACCTGGAACGGCGGGATCTGATTCGGGCCTTCAACGATCGTCGCGTCGAGGCCGGACCGCGCCGGGTGGGTGTAGCGGTCGCCCAGCAGGTCGATCGGCGTCCCGGGGCCGGCGAGCGGCCGGTCGGGCAGGAACAGGGTGACCTTGTACGAGCCCGCCGGCGCCCCGTCTTCCTTCTCGAACGTCCCCAGCCGGAAGGACCCATCCTCGCCCGTCGTGGCGAACGGCTGGGGCCGGTCGATGTCGTCGAGGGCGTCGGCCGGGTGGAGCCGGACCATGACCCCGGCGGCGGGCTTGCCATCGACCTCGACCGTGCCGGAGGCGGGATGCAGCGGGACGGCCGGCCCCCCTCCGCCGCAGCCAGCGACGAGGAGGAGGGTCATCAGCCCGACTAGATGGGAGCGAAGCACGGCCAACCCCCGCATCAGAGCGCGTCGGCGCTGAGGACTTCGCCGCCGGCCCGCGACACGAACGACCGGATGACCGACTTGGACGTCGACTCCTTGACGAACCGCACCGAGCCGTCGCAGGCCAGCATGTTGACCCCGCCGGGGTGGAACGAATAAACGCCGTTCCAGCCGTTGTGGCAGTTGATCACGCAGGGGCCGTCCGGCTCGTCCTGCCCGCCGTAGAAGCTGATGATCCGCATGTTCAGGAAGCCAGCCCAGGCGCCGTGGCTCCACCACCGGTCGGCGGACTGGGTCGATGTCGGCGTGGGGAAGCCGTGGATGTAGCGGCCCCGGACGTAGTAGTCGGGCTTCCCCGCGCACTCGTAGGTCAGCATCGTGTTGGACAGGCCGTCGGTGATGTCGCGGAACGGCGTGTGGGCGGCGGCGGTCAGGGCGCCGGGGCTCTCGACCGCCGTCGGGAGCCATGGGGAGGCGAACGACCTCGCGGTGAAGTAGTCGGCCCGGGCCGCCGCCAGGTTCATGTCCGGGGTGCCGCTGGTGCCCGAGAACTTGACGACCCCGAAGACCGGGTCGGGCGGGCGGGGGGACGACGGGCAGATGTACGACGAGATGACGGTGCGGACCGCCGTCTGGTTCAGGGGCAAGTGGAACCCGAAGTCAAAGTTGTAAGCGTTGTAGGCGTTCCGCTGCTCCATGTAGCCCAGGATCTGGAGGGCCCAGCCGCCGAACTGCTCCATGCCCCCGGACCGGGTCACCGCGAACGCCGTCGGCGGGAACCCTCCCATGGCATCGGCATAGTTATGCATGGCGATGCCGATCTGCTTCAGGTTGTTGGTGCACTGCGATCGGCGGGCGGCCTCGCGTGCCGCCTGCACGGCGGGCAGCAGCAGGGCGATCAGCACCGCGATGATCGCGATGACGACCAGCAACTCGATCAGGGTGAAACCGCGACGCGACGGCTTCTCGGGGGCTCGGCCCATGGTCGGAGGTCCTTGGATGATGATCGCGAGGAATGGTGGCGGGGTCGGTCGTGTTCGGGAGGATCGTGGGGGTGCAGTCCTGACCATGATTTGAGGAGTCTAACCAAATGAGATTGAGTCTCGCAAGCATCGATCGCCCGATGTTGCCCAGGATCGGCGCCCGTCGGGGATGACCTGGCGCGCGGATATCGGGTAATTTGTAGGGAGGATCCGTCCCGAACTGGGAGAGCTTGCGCGATGCCCGATTTCCCGAAGCTGCCGATCGTCGAGCCTCCGAAGTCCTTCCCTTCGCTGCCGATCATCACGCCCGACCCGCCCCGCAAGACGATGGCGCAGAAGTACGGCGGGTTGTACTACCTGGGGATCGCCGGGCTGGTGATCTCGCTCCTGCTGGTCGCCGGGTTCGCCTATGGCCTCTACACGACCAGGGGCCTGTGGGTGGCGATCTACGTCCTGAGCGATCCCAATCGGCCCGAGGCCGAGCGGACCCTCGCGGCGTGGAGCCTGGCCCACGACCCGAGCATGAACGATCGGATCCGGTCCGACCTGGCCCTCCACAAGGATCTGCCCACGCTGGCCCGCTACGTGATTGCCGAGGGGCTGACCAGCGAGGCGATCCGCACCGATCCCCGGGCCTACGCGCTCATGGTCGCCAAGAGCGAGGGATGGCCCGACTGGCTCCGCCTGCTGATGGCCCGGCCGATGGCCTACGGGGCGGGCGAGGGGTATCGGATCGCCTGGGAGCCGCTCGACCAGCTCCGGGAGCATACCGATCCGGCGATCGCCCTGTGGGCGACCTACACCCGCGCGGTCATGGGGGCCGGCGATGCCCCGGCGGCGAAGGCCCTGGCCGAAGCGGCGAAGGCCGACACCCCGACCCGCGGGCTCGCCGCCCTGCTGGATGCCGCGGCCCGGTCCGATGGGGACGCCCGGATCGCCAAGCTCGACGAGGCGACCCGGTGGCTCCGGTCCCACCACCCGGAGGCCGCGGCCCTCTGGAAAGGGTGGGAGGAGCGCAACGGCGATCTGGTGATCGCGTCGCCGTGATCGGGGTGTGCCGGCCTCGCGGGGCCGGCGTCATCCCCCGTCCGCATCAGGACGCGACGTAGTCGATCAGCTGGGCGAGCAGCCCGCGCAGGTCGTGGCGGTGGACGATCCGGTCCAGGAACCCGTGCTTGAGCAGGAACTCGCTGGTCTGGAACCCGTCGGGCAGCTGGACCCGCACCGTCTGGGCGATGACCTTGGGGCCGGCGAAGCCGATCAGGGCCCTGGGCTCGGCCAGGATGATGTCGCCCAGGGACGCGAAGCTGGCGGCCACGCCGCCCATGGTCGGGTGGGTCATCACGCTGATGTGGAGCCCGCCGGATTCGGCGTGCCGGGCCAGCGCGGCCGACACCTTGGCCATCTGCATCAGCGAGAAAATCCCCTCGTGCATCCGGGCGCCGCCGCCGGAGCCGGAGATGATGATCAGGGGGAGCTTCTGGCGGGTCGCCTCCTCGATGGCCCGGGTCAGCTTCTCGCCGACCACCGAGCCCATGCTCCCCATGATGAAGCCGCTGTCGGTGCCGCAGAAGACGACCCGGATCCCCTTGATGAACCCCTGGCCGACCACGGCCGCCTCATTCAGCCCGGTGCGCTCTTGCTCGGCCTTGACCCGGTCGGGATAGGGCCGGCGGTCGTTGAAGCCCAGGGGGTCGCCCGGCCGGAGGTCGGCGAACCACTCCTCGAAGGTGTCGGCGTCCAGGACCTGCTTGATCCGCTCGACCACGGTGATCTGGAAGTGGTGGTCGCACTCCGGGCAGACGTTCTGATTCTCGACCACCTGCTTGCGGAACAGCGTCGTGCCGCAGCCGTCGCACTTCATCCAGACGCCTTCGGGGACCCGTTTGGGCTCGAAATGCCCGTGCCAGGCGTTCGGGGTGCCTCCGCGTTTCACGGCCATGGTCGAGGTTGCTCCTTCGCCGACGTCCCGCATGCGGCGTCCTACCTTCGTTCCGAACGGTCAACCAATATGGACAGGGTGTTCAGCCGCCATCGCCGTTGCGTCCCCATTCGGGGCCGACCTCGATTCGCTCGTACTGCCCGGTGGGGACGTGTTCGGCGAGCTGGACCCGGGGATTGCGGCGGAGGTCGCAGGCGATGAACTGGGCGATCGGCTCGCAGGCGACCAGGCCGATCGCCTCGTCGCGGTGCCGCTTGATCAGGGGCTTGAGCGCCGAGCGGACCCGCTCGCGGGCCCCGTCGACCGGCTCGCCATGGGGCGGGCAGACCGTGCAGGGGTCGTCGATCCACTGGCGGAAGACCCGGAGGTGCCGCCGCTTGATCTCCTCGACCTGCAGCCCCTGCCAGAGCCCCTGGTCAAGGTTGCGCAGCTCCTCGACGCGGCGGGGGCGCAGGCCCAGGGCCCGGCCGATCGCCTCGGCGGTGCGGACGGCGTTCTCGCTCGGCCCGCAATACAGGGCGGCGAGGTCGATGCCGGCCAGCGGCTCGGCGAGCATCTCGGCGAGACGGGCGACCTCGGCCCAGCCGCGATCGCTCAGGGGGACGTCGAGGACGCCCTGGACCCGATTCTGCTCGTCGTAAACCGTGGCGCCGGGGCGGATCAGGACGACCTGGGTCATTCGTGTGACCGCGGCCCGGCCGGGGGGCTCGGGGCTCGGCCTCGCTCGCTCCCGAGGCGGATCCCCTCGGCCAACTCGGCCAGGGCCGCCGCGTAGTTGCCATCACTGCGGAACACGCCCGACCCGGCGACCATCTGCGAGACCCCGGCCGCCACGGCCTCGACCGCCGTGTCCGGCTTGATCCCGCCGTCGATCGAGATCCACAGGTCGGGCCGGGCGGCCCGGAGGGCGCGAACCTTCCCCAGCACGCTCGGGTCGAACTTCTGGCCGCCGAAGCCCGGCATCACGCTCATGACCAGGACGGCATCGAGCTCGTCCAGGAACGGCTCGATGGCCGAGAGCGGGGTCGGGGGGTTCAGGGCCAGCGATGCCCGGCAGCCCGCCTCGCGGATCCGGCGGAGCAACTCCGAGGGCTCGGGCACCGCCTCGATCTGGACGATGATGATGTCGGAGCCGGCCTTGACGAAGTCGTCGAGGTAGCGTCCGGGGTCGGTCATCATCAGGTGGACGTCGAACGTGAAGTCGGTCCGCTTCCGCCAGTCGGCGATGACCGGCGCCCCGAAGGTGAGGTTGGGGACGAAGTGGCCGTCCATCACGTCGAGGTGGACCGCCGCGACCCCCGCGTCGCGGAGGGCGTCAAGCTCCTCGCCCGGCCGCGAGAAATCGCAGCTGAGCATCGAGGGCGTCACGAACGGCCGGGGCAACGCATCCCAGGCGGCAAGCCGGGATTGGCGGGGCGCCGGAGACTTCGGGTCGTCTCCCATCCGTCGATTCGCTTTCGGGTTGCGAGGGGTGGAGTCGAGGCGGAAGGCGGGGCCGGCCGGACATCCGGCGTCGGCCCCGTTCCCCTTAACGATCGGGAATCACGCGGAGGGAGTTGAACGATTTCCCTTCCAGGCACTCCAGGAAGGCGCCGCCGCCGGTGGAGACGTGCGAGACCTTGTCGGCGAAGCCGAACTGCTCGACGGCCTCGGCGGTCTCGCCGCCGCCGACCACGGTCACGGCCGGGGAGGCCGCGAAGGCCTCGGCCACGCCCACGGTCCCCTTGCGGAACGGCTCGTCCTCGAACTTGCCCATCGGCCCGTTCCAGATCACCGTGCCGGCCTCGCGGATCATCTTGCCGTAGGCGGCGATCGTCTTCGGGCCGATGTCGATGCCGATCCAGCCGTCGGGGATGTCGGAACCCTCGACGACCTGGGTGGGCGAGGTCGGGTCCAGCGACTCGGTGACCAGGTGGTCGAGCGGCAGCACCAGCTTCGACCCGGCCAGGTCGAGGAGCTTCTTCGCCTCGTCGAGCTTGTCGGCCTCCACGCGGCTCTTGCCGGTGGCATGGCCCTGGGCCTTGAGGAAGGTGTAGGTCATCGCCCCGCCGACCAGCAGGTTCTGGATCTTGGGCAGGAGGTTCTCGATCACGCCGATCTTGTCGGACACCTTGGCCCCGCCCATGACCGCGATCATCGGCTCCTTGGGCTGGCCCAGCAGCTGGTCGAGGATCTGCAATTCCTTCTCGACCAGGAAGCCGATCCCGCGTCCCGACTCGGGGAACTGCTCGGGCACGGCGACCATGGACGCCTCGTCGCGGTGGCAGGTGCCGAACGCGTCGTTGACGTAGAGGTCGGCCAGGCCGGCCAGTTCCTTGGCGAAGGCGGGGTCGCCCTTCTTCTCGCCCTTGTTGAACCGGACGTTCTCGACCACCAGCACGTCGCCCGGCTTCAGGGCCTTGGCGGCGGCCTGGGCCTCGGGGCCGACGGTGTCGTTGACCTTCTTCACCGGCTTGCCGAGCAGCTCGCCGAGGCGTTCGGCGACGCGGTCGAGCCGGAACGGGGCGTCCTGGGCGGGGTCGCCGGTGGGCCGGCCCAGGTGGCTGACCAAGACCAGCGAGGCGCCGTGATCCAGGGCGTACTTCAGGGTCGGCAGCGCGGCGCGGATCCGGCGATCGTCGGAGACCGCCCCCTCTTTGGTCTGGGGGACGTTGAAGTCCACCCGGACCAGCACCCTCTTGCCGTCCAGGTCCAGGTCGCGAATCGTCTGCTTGGGCAAGGAGAGAACCCTTTAGCTAAGCGTCGTTCGAACCATGCGACCGGGGGGCCGCCGCCGATCGGCCCGGCCCCCCCGTCGCGAATCCCTCGGCCAGTCTCAGCCCAGCACGGCGACCTTGCTGATCAGCTCGGCGGTGCGGCAGGAGTAGCCCCACTCGTTGTCGTACCAGGAGATCGTCTTGACCATGTTGCCGCCGATGACGGTGGTCCAGTCGGCCATGAAGATGCTGGAGTGCGGGTTGCCGATGATGTCGCTGGAGACCAGCGGGTCGGTGGCGTATTCCAGGATGCCCTTGAGCGGTCCGTCGGCGGCGGCCTTGACGGCGGCGTTGATCTCGTCCTTGGTGACGTCGCGCTTCAGGATCGACGTCAGGTCGACGATGCTCCCGTCGGGCACGGGGACGCGGAGGGCGTAGCCGGTGAGCTTGCCGTTGAGGTCGGGGATGACCTCGCCGACCGCCTTGGCCGCCCCGGTCGACGACGGGATGATGTTGATCGCCGCGGCGCGGGCCCGGTACGGGTCCGAGTGGATCTGGTCGGCCACGCGCTGGTCGTTGGTGTAGGCGTGGCAGGTCGTCATCAGCCCCTTCTCGATCCCGAACTGCTCGTGCAGCACCTTGGCCAGGGGGGCCAGGCAGTTGGTGGTGCACGAGGCGTTGGAGATGATGCGGTCGGACGACTTGAGCGTCTCGTCGTTGACGCCCAGCACGATCGTGGCGTCCAGCTTATCCTTGGCCGGGGCGCTCAGGATCACCCGCTCGGCGCCGGCGTCGATGTGCTTCTGGAGCGACGCCTTGTTGGTGAAGAACCCGGTCGACTCCAGGGCGACCTGGCAGTTCAGCGCCTTCCACGGGAGGTTGGCCGGGTCCCGCTCCTGGGTGATCTTGATCGGCCGGCCGTTGACGACCAGGCCGCCTTCGCCCACCTCGACGGTGCCGTCGAAGCGGCCGTGGACGCTGTCATACTTCAGGAGCAGGGCCAGGTGCTTGGCGTCCGAAAGGTCGTTGATCGCGACGATCTCGAAGGCTTGCGGCTGGGCCGCCATGACGCGGAACACCAGACGACCGATCCGCCCGAACCCATTGATCCCGACTCGAACCGCCATTCGTTCGCTCTCCTGGCTGACTGTGCGATGCGTGGGACGCGCCGCGGAGGCCGCCTCGATCCGTCGGCCCGACGACAGGGTGGGGCCGGCCGGGCGGCCAAAGCACGAATTATAGGGGGCGGCCGAACGGCCTGTCAACGCGCTCGGCGTGCGTGCGCCGCCCGCCCGGCCCCGTCGGCGGCCCGGTCCTCGACCGGCCGGGGCTCTCCGGGCGGCCCGGGGAGACGCCCCCGCGGGGGCGGGTGTCACCGCGATTTGTTGCATTCGGCCGATTCGCGCAGCATCTTTTATTGATCTGGGATGAGCGGCGTCACTATCATGGTGCGGCCCGGCAAGACCCTTCCCGCCGGGCCATCTCTCCTCCCCGTCGCCTTCTGCCCTCGCCTCGATGAGTTAGGTTGGCTGTCCGACGGTCGGGACCGTTTCGCCAGGGCTCGTCCGGCCCCGGCCGGTGCCCTGCGCGCGGATCGTCGGGATCTGCGTCCCCCTTCCCGAGCATCGCACCCGGAGCGTCCCCATGTTCAGCCTCACGCGGGCCCCCCGTCCGGCCGTCCAGGTTCAGCGTCGCCGCCGGGCCCGGCCGGCCTTCGACCATCTCGACGACCGGGTGATGCTGTCGGTGGCCGGGGGGGCCTTGCCCGAGGCCCGGGCGATCGTCGGGGCCCCGTTCCCGACCTCCGTGGTCGAGTTCTCGGTCGGTTCGACACCCCGCCCGGAGGTCGCGACCCCGTATGCGACCCCCAGCGCCACGACGATGGCCGACGGGTCGGGGACCACGCTGGTCAGCCCGATGGGCTCGGCCTCCCCGCAGGGGTTCCGGCCGGACCAGATCTCCAAGGCCTACGGGTTCGATCAGGCGTACCTGGCCGGCGGCATCGTCGGCGACGGGGCCGGCCAGACGATCGTGATCCTGAACGCCTACGACAATCCCAACATCGTCAACGACCTCGATCAATTCAATCGGGCCTTCGGCCTGCCCGCCCCGCCTTCGTTCACGATCTACAAGCAGGTCGTGGACGGCACCCCGCCCCCCACGGCGCCGAGCGACTGGGCCCTGGAGATCGCGCTCGACGTCCAGTGGGCCCACGCCATGGCCCCGGCCGCCAACATCATCCTGGCGTCGGCCCATTCCGCCTCGGTGGTGGACCTGTTCGACACGGCGCAATACATGGCCGGCCAGCCCGGGGTCTCGGTGATCTCCATGAGCTTCGGCTCGGGCGAATGGTCCGGGCAGACCGGCACGTTCGGCGACGCCAAGTTCGTCACGCCGGCCGGCCACGCGGGCGTCACCTTCGTCGCGTCCTCGGGCGACTACGGCGTGATCAGCTACCCGGCCTCGTCGAATCGCGTGCTCGGCATCGGCGGGACGCGGCTCACCGTGGACGCGAGCAACAACTATCTGGGCGAGACGGGCTGGTCGGGCAGCGGCGGTGGCACCAGCCAGTATTCGACGAAGCCGAGCTATCAGAATGCGGACGTCGCCGGGGCCTTCCGGCAGAGCCCGGACGTCTCGCTGGTCGCCGACCCCGCCACCGGGGTCGCGGTGTACGACTCGTTCAACAACGGCACGGTCAACCCCTGGTCCTCGGTGGGCGGCACCAGCGTCTCCGCACCGATCTGGTCCTCGCTGATCGCCATCGCCAACCAGGGCCGCGCCCTGAATGGCCTCGCCTCGCTCGACGGGCCGTCGCAGACGCTGCCGATGCTCTACCAGCTCCCGCGCAGCAGCTTCCACGACATCACCACCGGGAGTAACGGGGCCGGGTCGGCCAAGGTCGGGTATGACGTCGTGACCGGCCTCGGGTCGCCGAAGGCGAACCTGGTCATCGCCGGGCTGTCCGGCACCCCGATCCCCACGCCCGGGGCGCCGGCGTTGGGCGACGGCGGCTTCGAGCAGGCGTCCCTGGGCGGCCCGGGCTACGCCTACGGCCCGGCGGGCTCGGCGTGGGGCTTCGCCAACGGCGGGGGGGTGGCCCGCAACGGCTCGGGCATCTCGGCGGGCTCGCCGACGCCCGACGGCTCGCAGTTCGCGTTCCTGCAGAACGGCGGCTCGATGAGCCAGTCGGTGGCCGGTTGGGCGGCGGGCAGCTACACGATCTCGTTCGCGGCGGCGAAGCGGTCGTACGCGGGCGACCAGGACTTCCGGGTGCTGGTGGACGGGGTGGAGGTGGGGGTGTTCGCGCCGTCGTCGTCGTCGTTCCAGGCGTACCGGACGGCGACGTTCACGGTGGGTGCCGGTTCGCACACGATCACCTTCCAGGGGCTGAACAGCCGGGGTGGGGACAACACGGCGTTGGTCGACGCGGTGGCCGTCGCCTCGGCGGCCCCGCCGTCGTCGGGGGCGCCGGCGTTGGGAGACGGCGGCTTCGAGCAGGCGTCCCTGGGCGGCCCAGGCTACGCCTACGGCCCGGCGGGCTCGGCGTGGGGCTTCGCCAACGGCGGGGGGGTGGCCCGCAACGGCTCGGGCATCTCGGCGGGCTCGCCGACGCCCGACGGCTCGCAGTTCGCGTTCCTGCAGAACGGCGGCTCGATGAGCCAGTCGGTGGCCGGTTGGGCGGCGGGCAGCTACACGATCTCGTTCGCGGCGGCGAAGCGGTCGTACGCGGGCGACCAGGACTTCCGGGTGCTGGTGGACGGGGTGGAGGTGGGGGTGTTCGCGCCGTCGTCGTCGTCGTTCCAGGCGTACCGGACGGCGACGTTCACGGTGGGTGCCGGTTCGCACACGATCACCTTCCAGGGGCTGAACAGCCGGGGTGGGGACAACACGGCGTTGGTCGACGCGGTGGCCGTCGCCTCGGCGGCCCCGCCGTCGTCGGGGGCGCCGGCGTTGGGAGACGGCGGCTTCGAGCAGGCGTCCCTGGGCGGCCCGGGCTACGCCTACGGCCCGGCGGGCTCGGCGTGGGGCTTCGCCAACGGCGGCGGGGTGGCCCGCAACGGCTCGGGGATCGCGGCGGGCTCGCCGACGCCCGACGGCTCGCAGTTCGCGTTCCTGCAGAACGGCGGCTCGATGAGCCAGTCGGTGGCCGGTTGGGCGGCGGGCAGCTACACGATCTCGTTCGCGGCGGCGAAGCGGTCGTACGCGGGCGACCAGGACTTCCGGGTGCTGGTGGACGGGGTGGAGGTGGGGGTGTTCGCGCCGTCGTCGTCGTCGTTCCAGGCGTACCGGACGGCGACGTTCACGGTGGGTGCCGGTTCGCACACGATCACCTTCCAGGGGCTGAACAGCCGTGGGGGGGACAACACGGCGCTGGTCGACGCGGTGGCCGTCGCCCCCGCCCCGGCGGCGGCCGTCGCGATCTCCGGGAAGGATGCGATCCTGCTCCCGCTCACGGATCAGGCCGGCTCGCTGCCCCCGGTCGTCCGTGTCGGCAATCCCTGGTTCACGCCGAAGGTCGCGGCCTGGCGGTTCCAAGCCTGAGCCCCGGCGGGCCGCCCCGGCCCCGGTTGACGCCGGGGCCGGCGGCCCGTAGCCTGGGGCCGGTCCGGATGGCCGGCCGAAGTCTCGTCCCGGAAAGGAGTCCCGATGCCCCCCGCGAACCCCGTCTCCGTCGGCCCGGTCACGATCGGCCGAGGCCGCCCCCTGGCCCTGATCTGCGGCCCGTGCGTGATGGAGCCGAACGACCTGACCAGGGTGATCGCCGATCGGCTCGTCACAATCTGCGGCGATCTCGACATCCCCCTGATCTTCAAGGCCTCGTTCGACAAGGCCAACCGCACCAGCAAGAGCAGCTTCCGAGGCCCGGGGCTGGAGGAAGGGCTGCGGGTCTTCGAGCGGATCAAGGCCGAGACCGGGCTGCCGGTGACCACCGACGTCCACGAGTCGCACCAGGCGAAGCCGATCGCCGAGGTGGTCGACCTGCTCCAGATCCCGGCATTCCTGGCGCGCCAGACCGACCTGCTGGAGGCCGCCGCCGCGACGGGCCGTCCGCTCAACGTGAAGAAGGGGCAGTTCATGGCCCCGTGGGACATGACCAACGTGGTGGCCAAGGTGACCGGCGACGGCGCAGCCGGGGTGATGCTGACCGAGCGCGGGACCACGTTCGGCTATGGCCGGCTGGTCAACGACTTCCGCGCCATCCCTCAGATGCAGGCGACCGGGGCGCCGGTGGTGTTCGACGCGACCCACTCGGTGCAGTTGCCCTCCGCCGGCGCGGGCGGCACGGCCACGGGCGGCGAGCGGGAGATGGTTCCTTACCTGTCCAGGGCGGCCGTGGCGGCCGGGTGCGATGCCCTGTTCCTGGAGGTCCACCCGGACCCCGACAAGGCGTTGTCCGACGGCCCCAACGCGCTCCGGCTCGATGACCTGGGCGCGGTGCTCGCCGTCTGCCTGCGGATCCGCGAGGCGCTCGACTGGCCCGCCTATCCCGCCCAGCCTTGATGGGCCGGGCCCGGGGGGTCAGGCCGTCGCGACGGCCTCGGCCTCGGACGGGACGGGCGGGTCGAACGGGAGGACGGCGATCTCCTCGCGGCGGATCGTCACGTCGTCCGGGGCCTCGATCCCGATCCGGATCGAGTTGCGGTCGATCTTCACGATCGTCACGCGGATGTCGGTGCCCACCTGGAACCGTTGACCCTGCTTCCGGCTCAGCACTAACATGTTCCACTCCTCCCTGAGTGAGGGACGGGCTTGGCCGACCGTGGCGGCCGATGCGAGTAGGGATAAGCATCCCGAGTGCCAAAGAGCTTCGGACTCCGGATGAACCCGCCACCTCTCGCCGCAAGCATCGACATCACCTTGCTTTCAAAATTCTGGCCGACGCCCCGCGATGGCGGAGGGCCCCGGTCGCCATGATGGCCGCGAAGCCCCATTTGTAGGAATTCTCTTCAGGATCGGGCGATCGTGGTCGAAAAGGGGAAGTCGCGGTGACGAGACCTGGGGGAGTCGGCCGGCTTCGTCGGATCACGCCGATCCTGGCCATGCTGGCCGGGGTCGCCGCCTGGCTCTGGCCGATCGGCTTCGGGGGCCGGATGGTGGTCGGCGGCGATGCCACCCAGTTCTCGATGGGGCTGATGGCGTCCCTCCGCGACGCGATCCGGTTGGGGCGCTGGCCGCTCTGGAATGACCTGTGGGGCTACGGCTTCCCGGGTCTGGCCGAGAGCCAGATGGGGGTCTACTACCCGCCCCACCTCCTCCTGTATGGCCTGTTACCGACCGAATACGCCTACGTCGCCAGCCTGGTCCTGCACACGCTCTGGGGCGCCATGGGGACGGCCTGGGCCGCCCGGCGGTTCGGCACATCGACCGCCGGGGCGGCCCTCTCCGGGTTCGCCTGGGCGACCTGCGGCTTCTTCCTGATCCACCTGCCCCACCAGTGGGGTTACACGACCGGGAGCTGGATGCCCTGGGCCTGGGGCCTGGCCTGGGCCTCGATCCGCGGCGAGGGCCGATCGCGCCGCGCCCCGTGCCTGCTGGCGGCGGTGCTCGCGGTCCAGGTCTTGCCGGGGCACTTCCAGCTGGCGTTCACCACCGAGGTCGGCGTGGTCCTCCTGGGGTTGGCCTCCTTGCGGCGGGAGCGTCGGGCCGCCGTCGGCGTCCTCCTGGCCCTGGCGGCGATGCTGCCGCTGGCGGCGTGCCAGCTCGGTCCGACGTATCAACTGGCGAGGCTCTCGGGCGGGGATCGCGGCTTCGAGTACCTGTCCGGGTTCGCCGCCAGCCCGCTGCACCTGGTCACCTACGTGGCCCCGGGGCTGTTCCATCAATCGCCGCTCTGGAGGCCTTTGGCCTGGGACCCGTTCCACGCTTCTCCCGAAGAGCACCTGGCGTCGATCGGCCTGATCCCCCTGTTCCTGGCCTTCGGGGCGATCCGCCTGGGCTGGCGCGGGGATGCGGCCGTGCGGGCGTTGCTGGTCGTGGCCGTCGCCACCACGGTGCTGAGCCTCGGGCCCTACGTCCCCGGGTTCTCCGCCCTGATCCGCCTGCCTGGGTTCTCGTTCTTCCGCGCCCCCGCGCGATGGGGGCTGGCCTCGGCCCTGGCGCTGGCGTTGCTGGCGGGCCGGGGGTTCGATGCCCTGCCCGGCTGGATCCGTCCGGGCCGATCGCTGGCGCGGTTCGCGCTGGGGTCGTCGGGGCTGATCGTCGCGGTGGTGCTGGTGTTCGAACTGGCCCTGATCGCCGCGAAGCCCGGGGCCGACCCACGGCTGGCCCGCGGGTTCGAAGCCGCCCTGGGACGGCTCCCCTGGGCCGGCGAGCCCGCGACGCCCGGCTTCACCGCGCTGGTGGCCGAGGCTTACCGGCCCCAGGCCGATGCCCGGGTGCTGTCCGCGCTGGCCCGGCAGGGCATCCTCCCCCCGCCGGAACGGCCGCCGACCTGGAAGGGGGAGCGCTGGGCGATCTACCGGCAGGAACTGGCCGGGACGGCCGTCCTGCTGGGGGCCCTGCTGGTGGTGGCCGCCGCCGTCTCCGGCCGCCCGCGTCCCCTGGCCTTGACGCTCATCGTGCTGGCCGGGGCGGAGTCGGCCTGGCTGTCCCGGCAACGGCCGTTCGACCTGGGGCCGATCCGGCGGCTGGCCGAGCAGAGCCCGGTCCTGGCCCGGCTGGCGAAGGAGCCGCGCGGGACGTTGTCGCTGGACCCGGCCCAGAACCTGTTCCAGGCGGTCGGCGTAGCCCCGGCCCGGTCGTATCGGACGCTCGACCTGCCCCGGCCCGACGCCCTCCTGGCTCAGGCCGGGAGCGGCAAGTCGCCCGAGGCATTGCGGGCCGCCGGCATCGGGGTCCGCGTCCTCGGCCCGTTCGAGCAGGGCAACCCGCCCGACGCCTGGGCCGACCCCGCCCGCGCCGAGACGATCCGCGACCCGGCCCTGGCCGGCTGGTTGTACGGGGTCGACCTGGCCCGATCGGCGCATGCGGAGGCGTTCGCGATCGACGTCCCGCTCGACCGGCCGGCGCGGGCCTGGCGGCTCCGGGCCGAGGCCAAAGATGGGGATCTGTCGGGGGCGACGCTGGCCGAACGGGTTTCCGGCGGGTCTCCCCTGCCCTCGCGGGCCGAATCGCCCGAGCGGTTCGAGGTCGACCTGGACGGGGCGCCGGGCCCGGTCCTGATCGCCCGGACCTTCGATCCCGAGTGGGAAGCGACCTGGGTCGGCCCGTCGGGGGAGCGGCCGGCCTCGGTATCTCGGGCCCCTGGGGGGTGGATATGGGTCGCCTCTGCGGGCGAACCGGGGTGGACGACGCTGCGTCTCCGGTATGATGGAAGGGCCGCGCGGGCGGGGTTGCTGATCTCGGCGATCGCGTGGCTGGGCTGGGTCGTGGTTTTCGCCCGGTCGGGGAGGACATCTCCCGGGCCGGCGGTGGGAGGGTCGGCGTGAAGACGGGCGTTGCGATCGTGGGTGCGTCGGGGTATGCGTCGCGCGAGCTGATCCGGATCCTGCTCGGCCACCCGGATGCCAGGATCACCGTGGCCACCTCGCGGTCGGACGAGGCCCCCCGGGTCGCGGCGCTGCATCCCAGCCTGAACGGGAGGATCGACCTGGCCTGCGAGCCGTTCGACGCCGACCGGGTGGCCGAGGCGGCCTCGGTGGCGTTCCTCGCCCTGCCCCACACCGCCAGCCTGGCGGTCACGCCGGCCCTGATCCGCAACGGCGTCCGGGTCATCGACCTGAGCGCCGACTACCGGCTCAAGGACGCCGCCGTCTACAAGGAGTGGTACGGCCACGACCACACCGACGCCGAGGGGATGGACGCCGCCGTCTACGGCCTGCCCGAGCTGTACCGCAACGTGATCCCGTCCACCAACTTGGTGGCCAACCCCGGCTGCTACACCTCGACCAGCATCCTGGCCCTGGCCCCCTTGATCGCCGAGGACAAGGTCGAGCGGTCGGGCATCATCATCGACGCCTACAGCGGGATCTCCGGGGCCGGGCGCGTGCCCAAGGCCAACCTCCACTTCCCGGAGGCCAACGAGAACATCACCGCCTACAACGTCGGCCGCCATCGCCACACGCCGGAGATCGACCAGGTCCTCTCCGACGTCGGCCATGCCCGCGACGGCCGCGACCCGGTGGAGGTCATCTTCACCCCCCACCTCGCCCCCATCGACCGCGGCATCCACGCCACGATCCATGCCAAGCCGAAAGTGGCCGTCACCGAGGCCGACCTCGTCGCACTCTATCGCTCGTTCTACGCCGACAGCCCGTTCGTCCGCGTGGTCGACCAGCCGCCGAGCGTGAAGGACTCCGCCTTCTCCAACTTCTGCGACATCTGCGTCAAGGTCGTGCGCGGTCGGGTCGTGATCCTCGCCTGCCTGGACAATCTGGTCAAAGGGGCGTCCGGCGTGGCGGTCCAGAACTACAACCTCCTGAGGGGATTGCCCGAGACCACCGGGCTGCTCTGATTGGATCACGGGCCCATGCGCCGCGGTCGGCCCTCTCGACCGATGTTCTCTCTTTTTCCCCCCCACAGGTGGCCTTTGAGCACGACAATCTCCCGAGGATTCATCCTGACACTCGCCGTCCTCGCAACCGGCTGCCGGCCGCCCGCAGCCCCCCCGCAGCCGGCCGACATCGTCTTCGACATTTCCCTGCGAGATCCGTTGCCGAACGGGCGGCCCGTCGTCGAGATCAAGCCCAACGGTAAGCCGCGACCGACGGGGACCGCCCCATCCGGCGGATACTTCCTGATGACCCGTCGGAACGGAAACTCCTACTACGTGCGGTGGTTCAGCACGGAGGAGGCCGCTGCCGGCACTCGCTACGATTTGGACATCCCGAACAATCCGGCGGTGCCCATGTTCAGCGTCGGCCCCGAGGACCGGCTGACCGTGGGCGTCGAGAACATCGATTCACCGGATGGCTCGAAGTACGTGCGGTTGTCTAATGTCCTCGATCTTCCGACCCCGCCCACGATGGCCACCCCCGCTCCAGCCACGCCTCCTGACGCACAGAAATGATTCTCGGGCCGGATTGACCGCGTCACCGATCGGTCGACACGCCCCGCGCGAGCGAGGCCCGACTCCGGCCCGCCGGGTCGGAGTCGGGCCATCGAAGAACTCGCGTGATCCCTCCGGGCCTGCCCCGGCGTCACGGCCGGCGCGGATAGGCCGGGGAGGTGCTGGCGACGCCGCCCGCCGGCCGTTTCTTCTTCCGCTTCTTCTTCGCGCCGAAGGCCTCCGCCCCCCGGCCCCAGCCGGGGTATCGGCCGGTGGCGGCGGCATAGCCGGCCGGGAGGCCGATGGTCACGAAGCAGGCCAGGCCGTACACGATCGCCGGGACCTTGCTGTTGGGCCGGTGCTCGGCCCGCGCCATCGGCTTGCGGAGGGTGCTGCCCAGGTAGAGCAGGCAGAGGAGGAAGACCGTCGCCCCGAGGATGCGGATGGTGACCGGATGGCTGCCCGGCGAGAGGCAGGCGACGGCCGCCACGCCGCAGAACAGGGCGAAGGGGATCATCATCGGGCCGATCGCCGCGGCGATGGCCAGGAAGCAGACCGCGCAGAACACGAAGAAAACGCCGAGCAGGATTCTCGCGCCGCGACTCATCGGGATGTCCTTGCGGGAGGGAGAGGGGTTGGGAACGTCGAATGTAGCGGTGCCGATGCCGGAAGCAATGGCCCGCCCCGATTCGCCGGGGGGCGCCCGCTGCCGGATGATTCCCACCGCGGCCCCGATCGCGTAAAACGGGGGAGGAAACCCCGCGTTTCCCGCCATCCGTCCCCGCGGGCCGGGCCGCCCCGACCGTCGCGGCCCGAAGCCCCGCCTCCTTCCCTCCGAGTGAATCGCATGACTCGACCCGCCCCATCTTCCGCCGCCCGATCCCGGTTCTTCCTCGCCGCCCTGCTCGCCCTCGGCTCGCCGGCCGTGGCCCGTGCGCAGCAGCCGCCCCCCGCCCTCAAGCCGGGCGACGACGGCGATGAAGTCGAGAAGCTCCAGCGGTCCCTGAACGCCCAGCCCGGCGCGACCAGGATCGACGTCGACGGCGACTTCGGCGAGGGGACCAAGAACGCGGTGATCCGGTTCCAGAGGTCCAGGGGGCTGCCGCCGACCGGCGTGGCCGACGCCGCGACCCGCAAGGCGCTCGGGCCGCCGCCCCCGCCGGAAGCCGAGCCCACCCTGCCCCCCCCGGAGGTGGTCAACGCCGAGGTCATCCCTCGCAAGCCGGCCGAGCCCCTGGACGGGCCGCCCGCCGTGCTGGCCCCGACCTGGGCGATCTGCGACGGCAAGACCGGCGAGCTGCTCTGGGGCGGCGCCGCCGACAAGCCGGTGGAGATGGCCAGCACCACCAAGATGATGACCGCCCTGATCGTCGCCCGGTTCGCCGAGAAGGACTCCAAGGTGCTCGACGAGATCGTCACCTTCTCCGAGCGGGCCGACCGGACCCCGGGCTCGACCTCGGGGATCAAGGCCGGGGAGAAGCTTCCGGTGGGCGAGCTGCTCTACGGACTGATGCTCCCGTCGGGCAACGACGCCGCCACCGCCTTCGCCGAGCACTTCGGGGCCCGGTGCGCCCCGCCGGAATCCGCCCCCGATGAGGCCAACCCCGTGCCCCGCTTCGTCGCGGAGATGAACCGGGTCGCCGCCGAGCTGGGGATGAAGGAGACCCACTTCGGCAACCCCCACGGGCTCCCGGTCGCCGACCACCACGCCAGCGCCCGCGACCTGGCGAAGCTGGCCAGCGTCGGCCTGCGCAACCCGATCTTCGCCCGGGTGGTCAACACCCCGAAGCACGGCTATGCCCCGACCTCGGCCGACGGCAAGACGCGCAACGTGGTCTGGACCAACACCAATCGCCTGCTGGGCACCGAGGGCTACGACGGCGTGAAGACCGGCACCACCACCGCCGCCGGCAACTGCCTGGTCGCCTCCGGCCATCGGGGCGACGGCCACCTGATCGTCGTGATCCTGGGGGCGCCGACCACCGACGCCCGATACGCCGACGCCCGAAACCTGTTCCGCTACGGCTGGACCCGGCTGGCCGCGGCCCGGGGATCGGCCGCCCAGTGAGCCCGGGGGAGTGTCTCCCCGCTGTTTGAATTTCTCAACATCCCGGCGGGATTTCGACCCGGGGGGCCGGCCCAAAACCGCCGACTCCTCGGGATCACCCCTTGCAAAACGCGGGAATTTGCAGTCCACTAGTACGGGCGGGCCGGCCGCGATGAACGGAATGAAGACATAAAGAATAGGCAAAGATGTTCCGGCCCTGTTCCGTTTCGATGCGAACCCCAGGGCGGAGCCCCTCGAACTTGGCCCGATCTGCCCCATCCATGAGCCCCATCCCGCCCGCTTCCCCGCGGGACACGACCCGTCGCGGCGCCCTCGCCCCGGTTCCCCCCGGGCGATCCCGGCCCAACCGGCTCTCCCCCGCCATCTTCTCGGCGGGCCCCGCCCCATCCGCCTTCCCCCATCCGGCGGCGTAATTGCGGGATCGTCACGACCGAAGGCGGCTCCCGTAACCTAGTCTGATCCCAGGAGCAGGCCCCTTCGATGCGCCCGAACCGAGCGACCTGGGACGGCCCGGCCCCCTCCCGCGTCTCCTTGACCGGGATTGCCGCATAGTATTATAGATATGTTCTCCTGTTCCATCGCACCCTCGATCATCCCTCTCGACCTTGGAGCTTCGCGATATGAAAGTCTCGACCCTGGCGCGGCTGGCCTTGAAGCATACCTATAGCCACTTCGCCGAGGAGCTGTACCTGAAGGGCGGCACGGACATCACCAAGCCGGTGACCTTCTACGGGCTGGTGAACGAGCGCTGCAACGTCAAGTGCCGCTATTGCGAGTACTGGAGGCTGCCGAAGTACAAGGACGAGATGACGATCGAGCAGTGGCAGAACGCGCTGCTGAGCATCAAGGATTTCGTCGGCACGTTCTCGATCAGCTTCAGCGGCGGCGAGCCGATGATCAAGCCGGGCTTCCTCGACCTGATGATGTTCTGCCACAAGAACGGCATCCACAGCGGCGTGACGACCAACGGGTCGGCCCTGAACCGCAAGAACGCCGCCCGCCTGGTGGAGGCCCAACCGTTCAACGTGTGCGTGTCGGTGGACGCCCCGTACGCCGAGGTCCACGACTACGTCCGCGGCTGGCCGGGCCTGTTCAAGAAGCTGAGCGACGGCATCCAGTACCTCCGCGAGGAGCGCGACAAGAAGGGGCTGGACTTCCCGATCATCATCAAGAGCACGGTCGGCAAGAACAACTACAAGTACCTGCCCGAGATGGTCGAGTGGACCAAGAAGGTCGGCGCCAGCCTGCTGAACTTCCAGCCGCTGGACCGCTGGACGCCGGAGACCTACGACGAGCTGTGGGTCGAGAAGGATGAGCACGACGAGCTGCAGAAGGTCGCCGACGAGATGATCCGCCTGAAGCGGGCCGGCGAGCCGATCATGAACTCGGAGCTGGTGATCTCGCTGCTGGTCCCCCACTTCCGCGAGGAGAGCGCCCCGCCCGAGGTGATGCCCTGCCGCGTCGGGATGCGCGACTTCTTCATCCGCACCAACGGCGACGTCGAGGTCTGCTTCTTCTACCCCTCGATCGGCAACATCAAGGACACGTCGGCCCGGGACATCTGGTACGGCGAGAAGGCGCAGAAGATCCGCAAGGAGACCATCGCCTGCGACAAGCTGTGCCTCTACACCTGCCTGTCGCAGAAGACGATCGGCGACAAGGTCAAGATGGGCCTGAACCTGCTCAAGAACCAGGGCCGGCCGATGGTGACCCAGATCCAGATGCAGCCGGCCGAGGAAAGCCTGCCGGTCTGAGGCGGCCGCGGCCGCGCCCGGCCCCCGCCCCGATCCCCCGGATGAGCCGGCAGGGCGGGCCCCGGCCGGCGGGATCGTCGCGAAGACTCGAAACAGGCGCCGCCCGCGAGGCGCGGCGATTCGCCGGACCATCAGGACGGGACCCCCACACCCATGACGACGATCTCCACGGACATGAATCCCGCCAAGAGTACCCTCACCGGCAACGTCCCCTGCAACGTCTGCGGCGCCGACGACGCCACGGTCGTGTTCGAGCCGGGCGTCGCCCAGATCAACGGCATCGTCCGCTGCAACCACTGCGGCCTGATGTACGCCAGCCCCCGCGTCAACGTCGATCAGGTCCGCCTGGAGACGGGCCCCGAGGACCTCAACTGGGACCTGACCGCCCAGGTGCCGCAGCGTTTCGAGAAGGAACAGCTCCAGATCCGCGACTTCACCCGGAGCCGGAAACTGCTCAACGAACTCCACCCCAATCGCGGGAAGTTCGTGGAGCTGGGCAGCAGCATGGGGTTCCTGCTCCAGGCGTTCAAGGAGGACGGCTGGGACGTCCTGGGCGTCGACCCCGACCGCGACGGCTGCCGGGTCGCCACCCAGAGGCTGGGCCTGCCGACCATCCCGACCACCCTGGAGGCGGCCGACCTCCCCGACGAGTCCGCCGACGTCGTGGTCATGCTCCACGTGATCGAGCACCTGCCCGACCCGGTCGGCACGCTCTCGGAGATCCACCGGATCCTCAAGCCGGGCGGCCACCTGGTGATGGAGACGCCCCGCTACGACACCCCCAACTTCAAGCTCCTCGGCCGCCGCGAGCGGAGCGTGAGCTGCGACGGGCACATCTACTTCTTCACCACCGACAGCCTCCGCAAGGCCTACACCAAGGCCGGATTCGACCTGGTCCGCCTCGACTACGTCGGCCGCTCATTGACCATCGACCGGCTGGCGTATAACCTCGGCGTGATGACCAAGGTGCCGGCCATCCAACGCGGGTTGATCGCGATGGCCCGCCGGTTGAAACTCAACAAGGCCTGGATCCACCTGAACTTGCGGGACATGCAGCGCGTCTGCCTGGTGAAGCGCTGAGGTCGCCCCGGGGCGTGACGGTGGTCCGTTCCGGAGCGTGATCGGATGTCTCGATCGTTCGGCGTCGCGGCGGTGGCGTGGTGGCTGGGGATGCTCGCCTGCGAGGCCCCGGCGGCCACGCCCAATGTCGTCATCATCTATGCGGACGACCTGGGCTTCGGCGACATCGGTTGCCAGGGGGCCCGGCCCGGCCTGACCCCGAACATCGACCGCCTGGCCGCCCAGGGCCTCCGGTTCACCGACGCCCACGCCTCGTCGGCCACCTGCACCCCCTCCCGCTACGCCCTGCTGACCGGGGAGTACCCCTGGCGCAAGCCCAACACCGGCATCCTGCCCGGCGACGCCAGCCTGATCATCGAGCCCGGCCGCAAGACCCTGGCCGGCGTGATGCGCCAGGCCGGCTACCGCACCGGCGTCGTGGGCAAGTGGCACCTGGGGCTGGGCGACGGCACGCTCGACTGGAACGGCGAGATCAAGCCGGGCCCTCTGGAAGTCGGCTTCGACGAGAGCTTCATCATGGCGGCGACCGGGGACCGCGTCCCCTGCGTCTACGTCAAGGATCGCCGCGTCGTCGGCCTCGACCCGGCCGACCCGATCGAGGTCCGGTACGGCAAGCCGATCCCCGGCGAGCCGACCGGCAAGGCCAACCCCGAACTGCTGCGCGTCCACCCCAGCCACGGGCACGACATGGCGATCGTCGACGGGGTCAGCCGGATCGGCTACATGAAGGGGGGCAAGTCGGCCCTGTGGACCGACGCCGAGATGGCCGACACCTTCACCCGCGAGGCGGTCGGGTTCATCGGCCGGAACAAGGCGAAGCCGTTCTTCCTCTACTTCGCCACCCACGACGTCCACGTCCCCCGGGTCCCGCACCCCCGGTTCGCGGGCAAGAGTGGGATGGGCCCGCGCGGCGATGCGATCGTCGAGTTCGACTGGTCAGTGGGCGAGGTGCTCAAGGCCCTCGACCAGAACGGCCTCGCGGACAACACCCTGGTCCTGTTCACCAGCGACAACGGCCCGGTCGTCGACGACGGCTATCGCGACGACGCGGTGGCCAAGCTGGGCGACCACCGCCCGGCCGGCCCCTATCGCGGCGGCAAGTACAGCAAGTTCGAGGGGGGCACCCGGGTCCCGTTCATCGTCCGCTGGCCGGGCCGGGTCAAGCCGGGCGTCTCGGATGCCCTGGTCTGCCAGATCGATTTCCTCCCGTCCTTCGCCGCCTTGGTCGGCCAGACCGACCCCGTCCCCACCGCCCCCGACGGCCACAACGTCCTGCCCGCCCTCCTCGGCGAAGACCCCAAGGGCCGCGACACCCTCATCGAGCAGGGCAATGCCCTGTCCGTCCGGCGCGGCAAGTGGAAGTTCATCCCGGCCGGCAATGGCCCCAAGATCACCGCGAACACCAACACCGAAACCGGCAACGACCCCGCTCCCCAGCTCTACGACCTCGACGCCGACCCCGGCGAGCGGACCAACGTCGCCAAGGACCACCCCGAGGTCCTCGAACAACTCCGCAACGACCTCGCCGAGGCCCGCAAGGGCCTTTGACTCCGGGCAAAAGCGAGGGAGGCCGACATGGCGCAATGGGATCGGGATCGGTTGCTTGAACTGGTCCCGGAGGCCGAAGCCGTCACCTGGGAGCCGGATCACACCGCGCTCGACTGGATCCAGTGGGCCGGCACCGCGGGCCAGGCCATCGCATACTCTCAGCTATTCTGGCCGGATTTCGTCGAGCACGATGGCTGCCTGTTCCTGGCCGATGGCTTCGATCCGGACAATTATCAACACTGCATGGAATCGTCGAACGGGGATCGGACGCGGGTCGAATCCGTCATCAATCATCGGCATATCCTGGACATCTTCGATCAGTCCCCCCCCTCTCGTGCCCAAATCATGCACCTGGGCAAGGTCCTTCAATCCATGTGGGGGACCAAATTGCGGGCCGAATTTCCCGGCCGTGCGGTCGTCGTCTGGTTCCCCGAGGATGAAGACTTGAGCGATGACCTGGATTACCAGATCACGTTCTTCCAGGATCGATCCTAGGATCCGAGGCCGCTGCGGGTCGCGAACCGCAGCTTGGCCGAGGAGGAGCGGGGGTTGGACCGGCGCTCCTCAGGCGAAGCCGTGAGGAACTCCTTCGAGATTGAGGCGTAGGCGCCGGATTGCAGCCCCTCCTTGAACGCCGCCTTGACCCGGCGATCCTCGCCCGAGTGGAACGAGAGGATCGCCACGCGGCCGCCCGGCTTGAGGCACGAGGGGAGGACGCGGAGGAGCGTCTCCAGGCCGGCGAACTCGTCGTTGACGGCGATCCGGATCGCCTGGAAGGCCCGGCGCACGGCGTCGTCGGCCGGGCCGCCGGGCCGGCCATCCGCCCTGGAGAAGGCAGACCGGACGGCGCCGGCCAGGGCGCGGGTGGTGGTCAGCGGTCGGGCGGCGAGGATGGCCGAGGCGATCGCGGAGGCGCGGGGCTCGTCGGCGTTCTCGGACAGGATCCGGGCGAGGCCGGGGGTGTCGAGCCGGGACAGGAGGGCGGCGGCCGAGGCCCCCTTCTCCGGGTTCATCCGCATGTCGAGCGGGCCGTCGGCCTTGAAGGTGAAGCCCCGGGCCGGGTCGTCGATCTGCATCGACGAGAGGCCGAGGTCGGCCAGGATCACGTCGGCCCCGCCGGGGGCCTCGGCCGCGACGAACCGCGCCAGGCCGGCGTAGTTCATCCGGGCGACGACGACCGCCCCGTCGGGCACGCCGGAGGCGCGGAGCCGGGCCTCGGCCCGGGGCAGCTCGATCGGGTCGGCGTCGATCCCCAGGAGCTTGCCGCCCGGCATCACGGCTTCGAGCAGCGCCAGGGCGTGCCCGGCGTGGCCCAGGGTGCAGTCCACGGCGACCTCGCCGGGCCGGGGGGCGAGCCCGGCGAGGATCTCCGCGACCATGATCGGCCGGTGGGTGCCGGCGGGCGTCTGGCCCCGCGCCACCACCCTGGCCACGTCGTCGGCGTGGGCGTCCGGGCGGAGTTCCTTGTACTTCTCGCGGAACTGCCGGGGGTTCGGGCCGCGATAGCGCGGGCGGCGGGCGGGCTTGTCGGGGGCGGGGTCGCTCATGGGTCCGTCTTACCAGGATCCCGCCCGGGTCGGCAACCTCGGCCCCGGCCCGCCGCCCGCTGCGTGCCGGGGTCCTGGCCGTCAAGGCTCAATATCGGGGGCGTCCGACCACGAACGGGGGGAGTCCATCGCCGGGCTGATTGACGAGGTACTGGCCGTTGGGCAGTCGCTGGGCCGGCAGCGGCGGAAGCCCGTCTCCGGGCCGGTTGTAGACCGGGGGCCGGCCGTCGCCGGGGCGGTTGTACACATACCCGCCGTGGCCGACGTATTGCGACCCGCCATGATATCCGCCGTATCCCCCGCCATACCCGCCGCCGTGATACCCGCCGCCGTATCCCCCGCCATGAGGCTTGCCGCCGTGGTTCCAGCCGCCTCCGTAGCCCCCGCCATGATTCCACGAGGGGGCGGGATAGGAGCCGGGCGGCCGTCCGTACTGCGCCTGGGCCGGGGCCCCGATGCCGCCGATCGCCCCGAACATCACCGCGCCCGCCAGCAGGAAACGTCGCATCGCAGTCCGACCTTGGCCCATCGGGCCATGTTGATCCCGTCGATCTTGTCCACGTCCCCGTGTCGCGTTGCTTCCGGTGATCTCTACGCAAAACCGCACGGTTCGTGTCGAATGGGGACGCGGAAATTTCGCGGCGAACCGCCGGGCCGATCGAGGATCCATCGATGCGAACGCGATTCGGAAGAGCCATCGCCGTCCCCTCGGCCCTGATCGTCGCATGGCTCGGGACCTGCCCCGGGGCCGAGCCGGTCGGCGACCGCCGGGTGGTCGAGCGGACCCCCGGGCTGGTGGCGTTCTGGGCGTTCGGCGAGGAGGCCGGGCAGCCCCGCGTCTCGTCCGGCACGAAGGAGGCGCACCCGCTCGTCGAGGTCGGCGGGCCGATCCCCCGGGTCGAGGGCGGGCCGTTCTCCGGGCTCGCGGCCGAGCTGGACGGCAAGCACTACTTCCGCATCCCCTACGCCGAGGCCGGCGACCTCGACATCTCGGGGCCGGAGGCCCAGGTGTCGATGTTCGCGGCGGTGCGGGTGGTGGACCTCAAGCAGAGCCGGACCATCGCCGGGATGTGGACCGAGGGGCAAGGGGCGAACGACGACTCGGGCACGCGTCAGTATGCCCTGCTGATGAACATGCCGACCTACGGCGGCCCCCGGCAACTGACCCCGCACATCTCCAGCGAAGGGGGCGTGACCCGCCGCGCCGACGGCTCCCCCCTCCCCTGGTGCGCCGACTACGCCGCGACCCGCGCCGAGGTCCCCGAGGGACGCTGGTGCACGCTGGCGTTCACCTACGATGGCCGGTTCATCCGGGCCTACATCGACGGCGTGCTGGAGCCCCGCCCGCTCGACCCGGCCAGGGATAAGCGTACCGACCGCTACTTCACCGCCGAAGGCCCCGGCGGCGGCGACCGGGGCATGAATCCGTACTTCCACGGCCGGGGGATCTTCCGCTACGACCCCGCCCGGCATGCAACCGTCAAGCCTCGGGGCGGGTCCGACTTCACCGTAGGGGCCCGCCACGCGGTCGGCTCGATGCTCAAGGAGGCGACCAAGGGGCGGTTCGGCGGCCTCGCCGTGTTCGATCGAGCCCTGAGCGACGCCGAGATCAAGGCCCTCCACGACGCGGCCCGCGTCGAGGCCCTGAACCGGGCCGACCGGCCGGGCGTGGGCACGGACGGATGATGGCATCAGACTTGCCTCATGATGCACGTCGGCCGCAACCCATGCGGCCCCTTCCGCCCGGGAGAGCACGACCATGACGCGGACGACCTGGACTCTGGGCCTCGCCACCCTGCTGACGCTCGGCTCGGCGGCCTTCGCGGACGACGAGAAGAAGGTGGTGGTCAAGAACGACAGCCACGCCCCGGCCGAGCTGATCGGCGGCTACACGATCGTGGCCGGCGAGAAGTTCGGCGAGAAGGAGCCCGCCGAGCGGATCGAGGGGACGACCGTCCGATTCGCCGAGGACGCCATCGTGGTCCTCGACAAAGAGAAGAAGGAAGTCTACGCCCAGACCTACAAGATCGACTCCAGCAAGAAGCCCTGGACGATCGTCATGAAGAGCAAGATCACCCCCTACACCACCGGCAAGGGGGATGAGACCGTGGCCAAGGGGCTGATCGAGAAGGACGGCGACACCGTCAAGCTGATCTATGCCCTGCCCGGCGGCGAGACGCCGACCGAGTTCAAGACCAAGGAAAAGCAGCTCATGTTCGTCATGAAGAACGAGAAGAAATCGTCCAAGGCCGACTCCAAGTAACAGGGCCTGGTCGATCCTCGCGAGCGGGCGAAAACCCCGGCAGCCCCGGGGTTTTCCCTTGCGCAGGGCCCCGGCCGAGGCCCGCCCCTCGCCCCGGCCGGCATCCGGTGGAAGGCCCCGGCTCAGCCCCCCGGCCGTCCCTGCTTCAGCATGGCATCGACCCGCGCGGCCATCTCCGCCTCGGAGAGGGTTTCCTGTCGGGTGGCGATGAACCAATGGTTGCCGGACGGGTCGATGATGCCGGCCTCGCGATCGCCATAGAAGGCGTCGTACGGCTCCTGGGTCGCGGTGGCGCCGGCGGCCAGGGCGGCGCGGAAGGTGGCGTCGGCGTCGGCGACGTAGAGGTGCAGGGCGCACGGCATGGCCGGGTAGGCGTCGCTGGCGTCGGCCAGCTCGATCGTGGAGTCGGCCAACTTCAGCGATGCGTGCCGGATGAGCCCGTCCGGGCGCTCGACCCGGAAGGCCTCGACGGCGCCGAAGGCCTCGGCCAGGAACGCGATCAGGGCGGCGGCCCGGGGGACGATTAAATAGGGCGTCACCGCGTGCATCCCGTCGGGGATCGGGGACTGGGGCATGGACTCCGCCTCGCGGGAAGATTAGAAGATAAGTTCGCAACTTCGAATGATCGATCGGAAATCCGTCCGGGGGATTTGGCGATTCCCCTACGATTGGACAATCATCGGAAATGGCCGGCGTGGGCCATGACCGAAGCTTCGTGCCTTTTGCGACCGAGATCGCATCGACCGGCGGCGGGTCGGCTGCGTTGCCGGAGGCGGGATGGAACGGGACTGCATGAGCGATCGCATCCGGCGCGTGCTCGCCGAGCGGATCCTCTCGGGGGCGATCGTGCCGGGCACGCGGCTGGTGGAGCTGCGGATCGCGGCGGAATTCGCGACCAGCCAGGCGCCGGTGCGCGAGGCCCTGCGCGAGCTGGAGATGATGCGGATGGTGGAGTGCCGCCCCTATCGCGGAACCTACGTCCGCGAGGTCTGCGGCCGGGAGACCGACGAGGCGTACCGGGTCCGGGGCGTCCTGGAGGCGACGGCGGCGATCCCGGCGGCGGCCCGGCTCTCCGCCGAACCCGGCCCCATGCGCCAGGCCCTGGAGGGCATCCACGCGGCGGCCCGGGCCGGGGATCGCGAGGCCTACTCCCGGCACAACCTCGACTTCCACCGCTCGATCGTGAAGGCGGCGGGCAACTCCGTCCTGCTCCGGGCCTGGGACTCGCTCGGCTTCGAAGCGAGGATCCGGCTCACCGTCTCGCGCGAGGACCACGACCTCCTGAAGGTCGCCCATAGCCACGACGCCATCGCCGACGCCCTGGAGGCCGGGGACGGCCCGCTCGCCGCCCGCCTCCTCCGCGAGCATGCCGAGTCGTTCATCCGCCCGGCCGGGTCGGCCGGAAGTCCGGGGAACAACGGCGCCCTGCCATCGACCCCCGGTGTATGATCGGGCCCCGCGACCGATGCGAGGTCCGAACCGAGGGAGGCGACGATGGCGAGTGCCTGGGGTCCGGGTCCGGTCTTCGTCCATGAAACGATCCTGGAGGCCCGCCGCTGGCAGGTCTATGCCACGCGGTCGGCGTTCGTCCTGTCCCTGCTGGCGGGGATGGCCCTGGCCTGGCTGGATGCGGGGGGACCCCGGGGGGAACTGACCATCCGCGACCTGGCGAGCATCTCCGAGGGGGTCTTCTCCACCCTGGCGATCGTCCAGGTTTCGCTGGTCCTGCTGGCGGCCCCGGCCGCGGCGGCGGGGTCGATCTGCGGCGACCGGGCCCGCGGGACCCTGGCCCACATGATGGTCACCGACCTGTCCGACCGGGAGATCGTCCTGGGCAAGCTCGGCGCCCGGCTCCTGCCGGTGCTGGCCGTCCTGCTGGCCGCGGCGCCGGTGTCGGCCCTCGGCGGCCTGATGGGCGGGCTCGACTTCCCCGCCCTGTTCGCCCTGTTCGCGGAGACGGCGGCGATGGCCGTCTTCGGCGTCTCCCTGGCGATGGCCGCCTCGGTCCGCGCCGAGAGGCCCCGCGAGGTCCTGATGGCGGTCTACGCGGTCGAGGTCGCCTGGCTCATGGCCCTGCCGATCTGGTGGATCGCCCAGGGGATCATCCAGGGCTTCGCGTCCGGTGCCGGCATCCCCGGCCCTCCCCTCTGGTTCCAGGCCGCCAACCCGTTCGTGATCGCATTCGCCCCGTACCATGACCGCACCCTGGGGACGGCCGGCACGGTGGCCGGGTTTTGCGGGGCCTTGCTGCTGCTCTCGGCGATGCTTTTGGGGCTGACGATGCGGGGGCTCCGCCGCTCGGCGTTGTTGCGGCCGGCGAAGAAGGCCGCCAGGCCGGCACGGCGGTCCCTGGGTTCGATCCTGTTCCCCTCGCTGACCGGCCCGAGCCTGGACGCCGGGCCGGTCCTGTGGCGCGAGTGGCACCGCAACCGGCCGTCGCGGTGGGAACGGCGGATCTGGGCCGGGCTGGCCCTCCTCAACTGGGGGATGGTCGGCCTGAGCTTCTACGCGATCGTCGCCGATGGCCTGAACTCGGTGGATGAGGAAACCTTCCTCATCCCGATCGCGATCCAGGCCGCGTTCGGCTTCCTGATGCTGAGCGTCGCCGCGCCGGCGTCGCTGGCCGAGGAGCGGGTGCGCGGGAGCCTGGACGTCCTGATGGCCACGCCCCTGGCCTCGCGGTCGATCCTGGCGGCGAAGTGGTGGGGCCTGTATCGCCGGGTCCTGGTCCTGGCCATCCTGCCGATCTTCGCCGCCGGGCTGTTCGCCGCCACCATGGAGACGAGGTCCGTGGCTGTGCCGGTGGGGCCCGGCCGCACGTTGAAGTTCGTGCCCCTGACGGTCGGCGAGCGGGCGGCGGCCGTGGCCCTGACCGGGGCGGACTTCCTGGCCTCGGGCGCCGCGATCGTGAGCCTGGGCCTGGCCCTGGCCACCTGGATCCCCCGCCTGGGCCGGGCCATGGCCGTGGGCGTGATCGCCTTCTTCTTCTTCGGGATCATCTGGATGATCCTGATCGGATTTCTCCAGTCGCTGCTCATCGACTACCAGAGGTTGCCGTACGACATCCTGATGCAATGGGATGACTGGCTGATGGATCGCCTGGTCTCGATCAGCCCGATCTTCGGCTCGATCATGCCATTGACCGAACTGACGCGGTACGGCTCCCGTCCCATGGGGAACGGGGAATGGATCGCGATGGGCGTGATCGCGGCGTTCAAGTTCGCCGTGGCCTGGGGGCTGTTCGCCCTGGCGGCCGGGACCTTCGACCGCTGCCTGGGGCGGATGCCCGAGACGGCCAGGCGGACGCTCCTCGGCCGCGTCCGGGGAAATCCTGGCCCGATCGCCGGCCGGAGGCCGATCCTGGCCGGGTGGCGGCGGGCGAAGGCGGGGACGGGGGCCGGCATCCCATGACGATCGGCATCGGAAGGCGAGGCGTGGCGGCGATGGCCCTGGGGCTGCTGATCCCCTGGGCCCCGGCCTCCGGGCAGATGGGCTCGATGGGGGGAGGCCGGTCCCTGGGCGGCTACGGCGGCCCGGCGATTTCGTCCTATTACGCGGGGCGGGGTTCGGCCTACGCCCCTTACGCGGGAGGCGGCGGCGCCTACGCTCCCCCGGTCGCCCCGATGCGGCCGGCGGTGCCGATCCCCCGCGGAGGCCCGGACACCGCGATCGGCGGGGCTTCATCGCCGGGCATGGCGGGCGGATCGGGCATGGGCGCCGCGTCCCGGTCGCCGCGCCGGGCGTTGCCGATCGCGGGAGGGATGGGGATGGGCACCCCGGTCGGGATGCCGATGACGGGGGCGACGCAACCCCTCCGAGGCACACGCGGGCCGGGGCTGGGCTGGCCGTTCCGCATGCCCCCCGCCCTGCCCGGCCGGTCGATGGGCGGGCCCGGGATGCAGTGAGTCGACTCGCTGGGGCGGCCCATCCGGGCAATTGCCCTCGCGCCGTCGCGGGCTATCATCGTGATATCCGATGGCAATTCCCCTGTCCCGACCGGGTGGATGGAGAGGCAGAGCCATGCCCGATGTCCTGATCCGCGACCTGGACGCCGCCTCCCACGATGTCCTCAAACGCCGGGCCGAGGCGTCCGGCCGTTCGCTCCAGGCCGAGATCCGGCTGATCCTGGAGGCCACCGCCCGCGCCTCCGACGCGGGGGCTGCGCGTCAGCACGCCGACCGCATCCGCGCCCAACTGGCCGACCGGGTCCATCCCGACAGTTCGTCATCCGTCCGCGAGGTCCGCGACCGATGAGCGGCGCCTGGTCCCTGAGCAGTCACCGCCGCCCCCTGACGCCATGAAACCACCCTGATTTCATCCCGTCGGGTGGCTGTGGTTGGCTTGCTGTTCAATGCAGGGACATGGGTTACGGTGAGTGCAGGGACATGGGTGGCGCCTGGAGGGGAGAATCGGGCCTCGAAAGGAGGCCCGAGATGCCCTGGAAAGTCGATCCCGTGACCGAGCAGCGCATCGCATTGGTCCATGCCGTCCGCATCGCCGGGCTCGCCGTCGCCGAGGCCGCCCGCCGCTACGGCGTCAGCCGCAAGACCGCCTTCAAGTGGCTGGCCCGCCACGACGCCGAGCCCGACCGCCCCCTGGCCGACCGCCCGCGACGCCCGGCCTCCAGCCCCGCCCGCACCGCCGCCGAGCGGGAGCAGTTGGTCCTGGAGGCCCGCGACCGCTTCGGATGGGGGCCCCGCAAGCTCCACGCCCATCTCAAGGCCCAGGGGCACCAGGCCCCGCCGATCCGCACCATCGCCGCGATCCTCCGCC
This sequence comes from Tundrisphaera macrotermitis, assembly GCF_051175315.1. Classification (NCBI taxonomy): domain Bacteria; kingdom Pseudomonadati; phylum Planctomycetota; class Planctomycetia; order Isosphaerales; family Isosphaeraceae; genus Tundrisphaera; species Tundrisphaera macrotermitis. The sequence continues at coordinate 4,495,039 of NZ_CP195100.1, read as the reverse complement.
GCCACGGCCGCGTCGCCGCGCCCGTCGCCGCCCCGCCGCCCACCCCGGCCCCCCAGCGGTTCGAGAGGTCCGGGCCCAACCAGCTCTGGCAGCTCGACTTCAAGGGGCCGCTGGAGGTCGGCCGCGCCCGGGTCGTCACGCTCTCGATCATCGACGACCACAGCCGCTACCTGCTCGCCCTGAGGCCCTGCGCCGACATGACTTATGCCACCACCCAGGCGGTCCTGTGGGGGTTGTACGGGGAGGTCGGGATGCCCGAGGCGATCCTCTGCGACAACGCCTTCTCGGCCCGCAACACCGGGGTGGGGCTGTCGGGCTTCGACGCCTGGCTGATCCGCCTGGGGATCCGGCCGCTGCACGGGCGGGCCTACCACCCGCAGACCCAGGGCAAGGTCGAGCGGTTCCACGGCACCCTGGAACGCGAGGTCTGGCCCAAGGTCAGGCGCGATGAGTCGGAGCACTTCCGGGCCGACCTGGAGGCGTGGCGGCCGGTGTACAACTCGGTCCGGCCGCACGAGGCGCTGGGGGATGAGCCGCCGGCGACCCGCTGGGCGCCCAGCCCGCGTCGCCGGCCCGACGCGGTGCCCGAGATCACCTACCCGGCCGACGCGGAGGTGCGGGTGGTGGGCCAGGACGGGTCGATCCGCTGGCGTCGCGCCCGGATCAAGGTGGGCGTGGGGCTGTCCGGGGAGCGGGTGAGGGTGGCCGACCAGGGGCACCAGGTGGAGGTGTACTACGGGACCCACCGGGCCCGGGTCATCGCCGCGGAGCAGCTGAAGCCCGGCGTGACGGCATAGACGATGGTGTAAACTTCGATCGGCCGGGCGCGCCACCCATGTCCCTGCGCCCGGCGCCACCCATGTCCCTGCATCGCACAGCAAGCCAACCACGGTGCCTGTGACATGGCTCGACGAGTTCGGCCACCGATCGGGCCGACCCCGCGTCCCGGATGCGGCGCGGCCGCCCCGGCTCGTCGGCCCTGTGGTTGGCAAGCCAACCACAGCCACCCGGACGCCTCGGTCGACCTCATCTCGAGCGATCGGCATCACCGCAATCTTGAAAGACGAGAAGCGTCGACCAATCGTGATTCCACCCTGGTCGGTGGCAATGTTCAGCGGTCCCCGGGGCGGAACGGACCCGGGGCACTGGCCGGGGGCGGAGATGGTGCGGGTGCGGGTGCCGGGACCGGGGGCGGCGGGGCGATCGGGTTTTCGTTGAGCTGGCAGCCCACGGCGCGTTCCAGGGAGGCCATGATCTTGCCGAGTTCGGACTCGACCTGAGCCGCCTGGAGCTGGATCTGGAGCACCTCGCGCCACGCGGACAGGAGCGTGACGTAGTCGACCGTGCCGGCCTGGTAGTCGCCGGTGGCGGCCTCCAGGGCCTGGGTGCTCTTGGGCAGGATGCTGGACTGGAACAGGGCGAGGATGTCGCGCTGGGATCGGGCCTGGGCCATCAGGTCCTTGATCTCGCGATAGGCGGCGTCGCGCTCGGCGCCGTAGAGGTGGGCATCGGCCGAGGCGCGGGCCTGGGCCTCGCACACCCCGGCGGCCAGCTTCTTGCGGTAGACCGGCAGGTTGAAGCCGACGAACATCCCCAGGTTGGGCACGCCGCTGGCGGTGCGGGGCATCTCGGCGTTGGTCTTCTCCATGTCCATGTAGGAGAAGCCCAGGGTCACGTCAGGCTTGTACCGCTTCCGCGCCAGCTCCACGGCCCGGTTGTCGCGGGCGATGGCCGAAAGCCGCCCCTTCAATTCGGGGCGGCTGGCCAGGGCCAGGCGGTAGAGGCGGTCGACCTCGGCCGGGACGCCCGCCGTCGGCAGTTCGGGCAGGGTCTGGAGGTCGGCCTCGGGGTCGGCGTGGACCTGCTGCGCCAGGTCGGCGCGGGCCGAGGTCGCCCCTTGCCTGACCCGGATCAGTTCGCGGTCGAGGTCGTCCACCACCACCTCGGCGCGGAGCACATCCTGCTGGCCGGTGCCGCCGGTGCGATACCGTTCCCTGGCGATCGCGATGAAGTCGACGGCCAGCTTGCGATTCTCGCCGAGGATCGCCTCGGCGCGGGCGTTGAAGTAGAGGTCATAGTAGGCCCGTTTCACGGCCGCGACCGCGTCGAGCTGCGCCGCGGCCAGCTCGGCCAGCGCCACCTCGGCATCCTTGGCGGCGGCCTCGCCCCGGAGCCGGAGCGTGCCGAACCAGGGGAACTGCTGGGCGATCATGAGGTTGTACGGGTTGTAGCCCATCAGCGAATACTGCGGCGCCGCCCCCGGGATCGGGTAGATCGTGTTCGACACCGTGGGGTCGTCGAGCGACGTGACCTGCGGGATCCGGCTCTGCATCGCCAGCACGTTGTACCGCGCCGCCTGCACGGTCTGGTTCTCGACCAGCGCCCGGCGGATGAAGGCATCCACCGGCTGCGGCCCCGCCAGGTCGGCCGGGGTCGCCGGATCGGACGGGACGCGGACCGCCTCGGGCTCGGCGCGGGGCTTCGGCCGCTCGGCCGAGTGGTACGCCGTCGGCCGGATCGCCTGATCGATCACCGGCCGGCGATCCGCCTGCGAACAGCCCGCCGCCAGGCCGAGCACCACCGCCGCCCCCAGGGGGCGTGGCCAACGCCAATCCATCGTCACGCCTCCTGCGGAATGGACACGACGGCCCGATCTCCCCGGGCCTTCCATCCACGAATATCGGAGCGGTGCCACTTTCCGGGCAGCCAACCCGGGCGGTTCGGGCCCCCTCGCCGGGCAAAACCGGCCCAGCCGTCGCGATCGTCCCGATTCGATAGAAACCCGGTTTGCCGCGGCCGATTTTTTCGATAGTAAAGAACGCCCAACGCCGCCCGGCGGCCGGGGCGGCCTTGCAACGCGGAGGCGCGACGATGTCGGTCAAACTTGTCGGGATCGGGGATCTTGATATACTTCAACAGGCCGTAACATCATCGCCCCGGAGTCGTGACCGTGCCGTCCTCCTCGCCTCGACCCTGGCACCTGCTGCGGTTCGCCTTGCTGGCGACGGTGGCGATGGTGTTGGGTGCGGCGGGCGAGGCGTCTGCGTCCCAGAAGCCCGGATGCTGCCGGGATCGCCGCCCGGTCGCCGAGTGCTGCTGCAAGCCGGCGGCCCGGCCGGGCGTGGAAACGGTCGCCGCCCCGACGCACGTCGATGGCGTCAGGGTGCCGTCGTGCCGGTGCGAGTCGCCCGAGCGGGCGCCCGCCGATCCGCGGTCGGCGTCGATCTCGCTCGATGAACGGGCCGAATCGGCGTCCCGGCTCGTGCCGGAATTCGCATCGGTCCCGCCCGAGTTCGATGCGGGCGGCGCTTTGCCGATCCTGTTCGCTCGCAAGGGCTTGCCGCTCTATCTCCGCCTGGTTCGCCTGCTGATCTGAGCCCGCACCCCGACGTTGGCGTGTCGATTCACGACGATTGGTCCGGGGTTCCTGGGGCGTCCAGCGATGGGCGTCGAGGGGGTGGGACATGGCGACCGAAGGGGCGGGATCGCGGTGGGCGCGGGCGCGGATGGTGATCAAGGTGGTCGAGCTTCGGCTCCGGTTCATCGTCCTGATGGGGGCGACCGGGTTGGGCTTCGCCTACTGGGACACGCTGGCGAACCGCTACGACAAGTGGATGCGGCCGAAGGCGACGGGCGCCGTCGCGGCCGTGTCCGGGATCGAATACTTCTGCCCCATGCACCCGGCCGTGATCCGCGACGAGCCGGGGAGCTGCCCGGCGTGCGGGATGCCTCTGGCGAAACGGCAGAAGGGGGAGAAGGCCCCGCTCGCCGCGGGGGTCCTGGCGCGGGTCCAGCTGGCCCCGCACCGGATCCACCAGGCGGGCATCCGCACCGCCGAGGTCGCCTACGAGCCGATCACCGAGACGTTCAGCACCGTGGGCACGGTCGAGTACGACGAGCGGAAGGTCCGGCAGATCGCCTCCAAGGTCCGGGGCATGGCGCGGGTCGAGAAGCTGCACGTCGACTTCACCGGGGTCGAGGTCGCGGCCGGCGCGCCGATGGCCGAACTCTACGGGGCCGAGCTGTACCAGGGCGTCCGGGAACTCCTGCTCGCCCACCAGCGGGCCAAGGCGCCGGCCGCTCGGTCGCTGCTCGGCGAGGGGAATGACCTGGAGAAGCTCGCGGCCGACAAGCTGGGCCTGATGGGCGTGACCGCCGAGCAGATCCGGGCGATCGTCCGCGACGGCAAGGCCGACTTCACCCTGCCGATCCTGGCGCCGATCGGCGGCCACGTGGTCCGCAAGGACGTGGTCGAGGGGCAGTACGTCAGCGAGGGGCAATCGCTGTTCGAGGTCGCCGACCTGTCGACCGTGTGGGTCAAGGCCCGGGTCTATGAGGATCAGGTCGGGCTGGTCCGGGTCGGGCAGGCGGTCGAGGCGACGGTGCCGGCCTATCCGGGGTCGGTGTTCGCCGGGAAAGTGGCGTTCATCCAGCCGCACCTCGACCCCGCCACGCGGACCGTCGAGGTCCGCTATGATCTCGACAACGCCGACCACCGCCTGCTGCCCGGCTTCTTCGCCACGGTCACGCTCCGGACCCCGATCGCCGAGACGCCGATGTTCCGGGGCCGGATCGCGAAGGCGGGCGGCGACGGGCCGGAGGCGATGACCGTGGCCTCGCAGAAGATCTGCCCGGTCACCAACGCCGCGCTCGGGTCGATGGGCAAGCCGATCCCCACGGAGGTGGAAGGCCGGACGATCTGGACCTGCTGCGGGTCGTGCCCGCCCCAGATCAAGGCGAAGCCCGCCAAGTTCCTCGCCCGGCTCGCACCCCCTCCGCGAGACGGCGTCCTGAGCGTGCCCGAGTCCGCCGTGATCGACACCGGGACCCTGCGGATGGTCTACGTCGAGGCCGAGCCCGGCGTCTACGAGGGGCGGAAGGTCGTGCTCGGCCCGCGCTCCGGCGACCGGTTCCCGGTCCTGGAAGGGCTGCAACCGGGCGAGACGGTGGTGGCCGCCGGGGCGTTCCTGGTCGACGCCGAGAGCCGGCTCGACCCGTCGACCCGGCCCGAAACGAACCCAACGCCGGCCGATCGGTCGCCCGAAACGAACCCAACGCCGGCCGCGCCGGCCGATGACCATCAACACCATCGCCCCGCCCCGAGGGTGGCGGCCGAGGCGACTTCGGGGCGGGTGAACCGGTGATCGGCGCCATCATCGAGTGGTCGATCCGCAACCGCTACCTGGTGATCCTGGCCGCCCTGGCGCTCGGGGTGGCCGGGGCCCGCGCGATGGTCACGATGCCGGTCGACGCCATCCCGGACCTGTCGGAGAACCAGGTCATCGTCTTCACCGACTGGATGGGCCGCAGCCCCCAGGAGATCGAGGACCAGGTGACCTACCCCCTCTCGGTCAGCCTGCAAGGCTTGGCCGGGGTGAAGACGGTGCGGTCGTCGAGCGAGTTCAACTTCTCGATGATCGCGATCATCTTCGAGGATCGGACCGACTACTACTTCGCCCGCCAACGGGTCCAGGAGAAGCTGGCGATCGCCACGACGTTCCTGCCGGACGGCGTGACCCCCTACATGGCCCCGGACGCCACGGCGCTGGGGCAGATCTTCTGGTACACGATCGAGGGGGACGGCAAGGACCTGGCCGAACTGCGGTCGCTCCAGGACTGGTACGTCCGCTACCAGCTGGCGAGCGTGCCCGGCGTGGCCGAGGTCGCCGGCGTGGGCGGGGCGGCGCGGGAGTACCAGATCGACGTCGACCCCAACAAGCTCCGCGCCTACGGGATCGGCCTGGGGGAGCTGGACGCGGCGGTGTCGCGGTCCAACGCGGCGGTCGGCGGCCGGGTGATCCACCAGGGGAACGCCGAGTACCTGATCCGCTCGGTCGGCTGGATCCGGGGCGTCCGCGACATCGAGGAGACCGTCGTCACCACCCGCGACGGCACGCCGATCACGGTCGGCCAGCTGGCCACGGTGCAGATCGGCCAGGGGTTCCGCCGCAGCGTCCTGGAGAAGGACGGCAAGGAGGCGGTGGGCGGCGTGGTCCTGATGCGGGTCGGCGAGAACCCCCTGGAGGTGACCCGGCGGATCAAGGCGAAGATCGCCACGCTCCAGGACGGCCTCAACGCCCAGGGGGTCCGGATCGTCCCGTTCTATGACCGGACCCCCCTGATCCACAAGGCGCTGGAGACGGTGGGCGGGACGGTCCAGGAGGAGTTGATCGTCTGCACGCTGGCGATCCTGCTGGTCATGGGCCACCTGGGCAACGCCTTCGTGGTGGCGGCCACCCTGCCCCTGGCGATCCTGTTCAGCTTCCTCCTGATGCGCCTGCTGGGGATGTCGTCGAACATCATGAGCCTGGCGGGGATCTCGATCAGCGTGGGGATCCTGATCGACCAGGCGGTGGTGATGGCGGAGAACGCCTCGCACCACCTGACCCGCCACTTCGGCCGCGAGCCGATCCGGGGGGACATCACCGAGCTGGTGATCCCGGCGTGCCGGACCGTGGGGCGGCCGATCTTCTTCTCGGTGATGATCACGATCGTCTCGTTCCTGCCGGTGTTCGCCCTCTCCGGGCGCGAGGGGAAGCTGTTCCACCCGTTGGCGTTCACCAAGACGTTCGCCCTGCTGGGGGTGGCCCTGCTGTCGATCACGCTGGTCCCGGCCCTGATCCCGATCTTCCTCAAGGGAAGGATCAAGTCCGAGGAGGACAACTGGCTGGTCCGGTCGATGATCGCGATCTTCAAGCCGATGCTGTCGTGGCTGATGGACCGGACCGGGCTGGTCTGCTGGCTGTTCGCGGTGATCGTCGGCCTGGGATACGTCGCGTCGACGAAGATGGGCCGGGAGTTCATGCCCGACCTCGACGAGCAGACGCTCATGGACATGCCGACCACCGTGCCCCGGGCGTCGGTGGCGCAGGTGGGCGACGACCTCCGTTATCGCGACGGGGTCCTGCGCGGGTTCCCGGAGGTCTGGCAGGTCGTGGGCAAGGCCGGGCGCGCCGACACCGCCACCGACCCCGCCCCGCTGGACATGATCGAGACGGTCATCAACCTCCGCGATCGCACCCTCTGGCCCAAAAGGCAGATGCGGTTCGACGACGTGTCGACCCTGGTCGGCCGGGCGCTCGATGACATGGGCCGGAAGGGATTGCTCCGCGCGGCGGGGACGGCCGACGACCGGACCGCCCTGAAGGACGAGGCGGCCATGGGCGTGGCCACCCGGATCGACCGTTCCCTGCGCGAGGGCGCCAACGCCCGGCTGATCCGCTTCCGCCCCGAGCTGGGCCGGGCGCTGGTGGCCGAGGCGATCGACGCGTTCCTGGGCCGGGTCGAGCCGGGCTCGATCCTCCGGCCGGCGACCGAGCCCGAAAGGTCCGCGCTGGCCGGTTCCCTGTCCGCGACCTATGCCGATCGGTTCGCGACCGCCGTCCTGCCCGACGACGTGGCGGCGCTGGTCCGCGAGGCATCGCGGAGCCTGGTCGCGTCGGGCGTGCTCCGCGAGGGGCCGGCCCTGCTGGCGCCGAAGCCCGGACCCGGCGAACGGGCCTTGGATGCCGCCGGCGACCTGCTCGGCCTGCCGTCGTCCACGCTCATCGACCGGATCGCCGCCCACCTGGCCGACGAGCACCACCGCCGGCTCGCGGCGAAGATCAAGGCGATGAACTGGGAGGTATTCGACCTCGCGGTCAAGGACGCCCCGTATGCGGCGATCGACGAGCTTCTCCAGCTCGCCCCGCGCAAGAAGCTCCTGGACCGCCGCCCGTCGCCCGAGGAGATGGCGTCGCTCCGCGAGGGGTTGGAAGGGCCTCTGGCGAAGTCGCTCCTGCTCTGGCAGAAGACCAAGAACGAACTGATCGAGGAGATGGACGGGGCGCTCAAGGTCCCCGGTTGGGGGAACAGCTTCACCCAGCCGATCGCCAACCGGGTGGAGATGCTGGCCACGGGCGTCCGCCTGCCGGTGGCCGCCAACGTGTTCGGCCCGGACCTCGGGCAGATCCAGAAGGTCGCCCAGGAGATCGCCGCCGTCCTCCGGGGCGTCCGGGGGGCCGCCGACGTCTTCCCGGATCAGGTCACGGGCAAGGGCTACGTCGAGATCCGGATCGACCGGGCGAAGGCGGCGCGGGTCGGGGTCAACGTCGGCGACGTGCAGGACGTGGTCGAGGTCGCGATGGGCGGCCGGACCCTGACCACCACCGTCGAGGGCCGCGAGCGCTACCCCGTCCGGGTCCGCTACGCCCGCGCCTACCGCGACGACGTGGAGGCCCTCAAGCGGATCCTGGTGACCGGCGGCGGCACGATGGGCGGCGGCGGATCGGGCATGGCCCCGGCCCCCGGCGGCATGGGCGGCGCCCCGACCGCTCCGAAGCCGGGGGCCGCAGCTCCCGTCCAGGTCCCATTGGCCGAGGTGGCCGACATCCGGGTCGTCGAGGGGCCGTCGATGATCAAGAGCGAGAACGGCCTGCTCCGGGCGTCGGTCCAGCTCAACGTCCGGGGCCGCGACGAGGTCGGGTTCGTCGAGGAGGCCCGCGAGGTCGTCCGCGACCGCGTCAAGCTTCCGCCCGGCATGTACGTCGAGTGGGCCGGGACGTTCGAGCACCAGGCCCGGGCCCAGAAGACGCTCCGCGTGGTCTTCCCGGCGGTGATCGCCACGATCCTGCTGATCCTCTACCTGACCCACAAGAGCTGGGTCGACGCCGGGTTGCTGATGACCAGCGTGCTGGGCGCGCTGGCGGGCGGGGCGATCTTCCAGTGGCTGTTCGGGTTCCGGTTCAGCGTGGCGGTCCAGGTTGGGTACATCGCCTGCTTCGGCATGGCCGTGGAGACCGGCGTCGTGATGCTGGTCTATCTCCGCGAGGCGATCGAGGAGCGCGGCGGGCTGGAGGGGATCGGCTCGATCGCCGAGCTGCGGCAGGCCATCCTGGAAGGGGCCGTGCACCGGCTCCGCCCCAAGCTGCTGACCGAGGGGGCGGCGATCGTCTCGATCGCGCCGATGCTCTGGGCCTCGGGCGTGGGGGCCGAGGTGATCCGCCCGATGGCCGCCCCGGTCCTGGGCGGGCTGCTGGTGGCCGACGAGGTGATCGACGTGTTTTTGCCCGTCCTCTACTTCGCCGCCCAAAAACGCCGCTGGCGGAAGCTCCACCCGGAGGTTGCGGCCTGAACGTGGCTAGGCGTCGGCGGTTGGGGGCGGATAGAATCGAAGTCTTCCCGGCCTCGGGCCGACCTCGCCCCAGCGACACCACGCAGGCTTTGATGGATCACCCCCCCGCCGCATCGGACCTGGTCGAATTCCCCGCCATCGCCAACACCTCGGCCGATGTCGTCCGGCGCCGGCTCCGGTCGCTGGAAGGGCGGACGCCGGGCACGCTGCTGGTCCACGAGATCTACCGGAGCATCCAGGGGGAGAGCACCTACGCCGGCCTGCCCTGCACCTTCATCCGGCTGACCGCGTGCCACCTCCGCTGCACCTACTGCGACACCCGCCACGCCTTCCACCACGGCGAGGAGATCCCGGTCGGCGAGGTCGTGGCGCGGGCGCTGGCGACCGGCGACGCGGTGGTCGAGGTCACCGGCGGCGAGCCCCTGCTCCAGCCCGAAGTCCTGCCATTGATGGCCGCGCTGGCCGACGCCGGGCGGGCCGTCCTGCTGGAGACCAGCGGGTCGATCGACATCGGCCCGGTGGACCCGCGCGTGGTGGTGATCCTGGACGTGAAGACGCCGGGGTCGGGCGAGGCCCGGACGAACCTCGACCGCAACCTCGCGAGCCTCAAGCCGACCGACGAGGTCAAGTATGTGGTCGCCGATCGCGCCGACTTCGACTGGTCGGCGGCGCACATCCGGGCCCACCGGCTCGCCGGCCGGGTGCAGCTGCTGGTCGGCGGCGTGTTCGGGCGGGTGACGCCGGCGGAGCTGGCCGCGTGGGTCCTGGAGAGCGGGCTGCCGCTCCGGCTCCAGGTCCAGCTCCACAAGCAGATCTGGGGCCCCGACGCCCGGGGCGTCTGACCCCCGGGCGATCCGATCCGGCCGACCCTACTCCGAGCCGGCGCGGCGGCGAGTCCGCTCGGCCGGCGTGAACGCAAGGACGACCGGCTCGTCGGCGTCGTCGTCGGCCGGGCCCGCGTCCGGCTCCCCCGCCGCCTCGGCCCGCAGGTCGGGATAGGCCAGGATCGAGAAGATCGGCAGGTGGTGGGAATCGGCCACCGTGCCGACGAAGTCGAACAGGACGTAGAGCTCGCCGACCACCTGGGAGCGGCCCAGGTCGACCCGGAACATCGGCCCGCCTTCGGTGATCAGGTGGATCGGCCCCTTCGCCGACCGGGCCAGCTGCTCGATCGCGTGCGGCAGCGCCACCTGGCCGGAGGCCCGGCCGGAGTCCGGGGAGGCATGGCGGATCGTCCCGCCGATCATCTCGTCGAGCAGACGGCCACCGATCAACATCTTCCCAACGAATCGACCCATGACGAACGAACCTCGGGGAAGCAATGGGGGGGGAGAGTTGCCCTGCGCATCAACGTCGATGGCCGGGCGGGCGAGGCGGGGGAAATCGCGAGGGACTCTGGCGGGGAGGCGGCTGAAGGCGGGCAGTCGGTGCGCCGCCCGCGTCCGATCGTGTGCCTCTCGTCTGTCAAGGGGTTAGGCCGACCCGGCATCGGGCCGCTCGGTCGGCACGTCGCCGCCACGACCGGACCGCACGACGATCGTCCGCGGGCACAAGGGACAACGTTTCATCGCCCGGTCGGCGCGCGCGGATTCGAAAGATTTCCCGGATTTCCCCCCGCGGATCGGCCGAACCCGTTCGGGCGGATGGCGTTTCGCGAGAAATGTCGCCCATGGCCCGGCCCTTGCAACGGCGTGCAGGTGCGAAGCCCCCCGAGGGAGGGTTCGAGACCCGGGGTTAGAGGCCCATCCGTGATGCGAACGCTCAAAGGCCAGCTGCTGATCGCAACGCCCGGCTTGAACGCCCCGTTCTTCACCCGCTCGGTCATCCTGATGCTCGAGCACAATGAGGACGGGGCGGCCGGGATCGTCCTGAATCGGCCGACCGAGACCACCGTCGCCGAGATCGCCGAGGAGGTGTTCGACGAGGCCCTGGACTGGGATAAGACGCTGCTCCTGGGGGGGCCGGTGCCGGGTCCGTTGATGGTGATCCACCAGGATGAGTCCCTGGCCGACCGCGAGATCATCGCGGGGGTCTTCAATTCCGTGGAGGCGTCCAAGGTCCGCGAGGCGATCTTCGGCCGGCCCGACCCGTCCCTGGTCGTGGCCAACTACGCCGGCTGGGGGCCGGGCCAGCTCGAAGGGGAGTTCGACCTCGACTCCTGGCTCACCCTGCCCGCCACCCTGGAGACGATCTTCTGGGCGGGGACCGATGACCTCTGGAACGCCACCGTGAAGCGGGTCAACGCGCAGAAGCTTTCCGATTTCCTCGGGCTGGGGACGATCCCCGCCGATCCCAGCCTCAATTGATGATGGCATTTTCGAGGGCCCGCACCGGGCCCGGCCGGCGTGGCGAAGTCGGCGTGCGTCGCCCCGGGTCGAGGGGGGGGCCGGGGGCTTTGAAATAGGGCGGGAAAAGTCGGCCCGGGGAGTTGACAGGACCCGTCTGGCGGGCTGATATTGAAGTCATCTGGGCCAATATTCGCCTCGCGACGCGAGCGGGGGCCGCGGGAGCCACCGGGTTCGCCCGCGGACCGATCGTGCCGGTTCGGGCGTGGCCGTCCCCGCATCGCGCCGGGAGGGGCCCCGCCTCGGGAGAGTCGTCGATGACAAGTCTCGCGCTGGAATCGTCCCGCCCGCCCGGCCGGGCGTGGTCGCTGGCCCTGTTCGTCGCGGGATGCCTGGCCTGCCTGGCCTGGGCACCGACGCCGTCGGTGTTCGGCCAGGACGAGAAGAAGGCCGCCGACCCGGCGCCGGCCGCCGAGGCCCCCGCCGAGCCGGCCGCCGACCCCGCGGCCGCCCCCGCCGAGCCGGCCGCCTCGGCCGATGCGCCCCCCCGCACCGAACGGTCTCTGCTCCGCTGGGCGATCGAGGCCTCCGGGATCATCGGCGCCTTCCTGCTCCTCCTGTCGATCTACTTCACGGCCCTGGTCATCAAGCTCTTCATGGAGCTGCGCGTGACCGAGGCGGTCCCCCCCGCCCTGGTCGAGAAGCTGGAGACGGCGATCAAGGAAAGGAAGTTCCAGGAGGCCTACGACGCCTGCCGGGATAACGATTCGTTCCTGGCCCGCCTGGTCCGCAGCGGGGTGGCCGCCCTGCCCAACGGCCGCGCCGAGGCCAAGGAGGCGATGCACGACACCCAGGACGAGGTGGTCACCGGGATGGAGGCCAAGATCAGCTACCTGGCCATCATCGGCACCCTGGGCCCCATGATCGGGCTGGTCGGCACGATCGCCGGCATGATCGACAGCTTCCGCGAGATCGCCAACGCCGCCGGGTCGCAGCCCCAGCCCCACAAGGTGGCCGAGGGGATCTCGTCGGCCCTGTTCATCACCCTGGAGGGGGTGTCTTTGGCCGTGCCGGCGATCTTCTTCTTCGCCTTCTTCCGCAACCGGATCGCCATCCTGACGATGGAAAGCGTGAAGGTGGCCGACCGGACGATCGCCGCGCTGCTCGCCGCCGCCAAGTCCAGCAAGGCGACCACCCCGGCCTGATCGGGCCCGCCCGGGACGATCGCACCCGAAGCCATCGCGGCGCCTGTTGCAATTCGGAGGGGAGCATCGATGGCGGCCACAGGCAAGGAAATGTCGGGCGAGCCGGACCTGACGCCGCTGCTCGACGTGGTGTTCCAGCTCATCACCTTCTTCATGCTGGTGATCAACTTCGGCAACGACAACTACGATGCACGGATCAAGCTGCCGGTCGCCGGCTCGGCCCGCCCCCAGGACGACGCGGCCCGGGCCGCGGACGAGCGGCTGATCCTGAACATCGACAAGGACGGCAAGCTCCTGTTCAACGGCGAGGCCCTGGACCAGGACAAGGCCGTCCAGAAGATCAAGTTCGAGGCCCAGATCGCCCGGGCCAACCTGAAGACCCTGAAGGCCAAGGCGGAACCCGGCGACGGTCTGCCGACGCGGGTCGTGATCCGCGCCGATCGCGACACCCCGTTCTCCGCCTGGTACAGCCTGATCACGACCTGCCAGGTCAACGGCTTCCAGAAGTTCGACCTCAAGGCGATGAACAGCCCCTGAGCGATGCGGCCCGATCCCGGGCCGGGGCCGGACCGAACGCACGAGATCCTGGGGGGTGGTGCCTTGAGAAAGATGCGGAGCATCGAGCCCGAGATCCCGATCACTCCCATGCTCGACATGGCGTTCCAGCTCCTCACCTTCTTCGTGCTGACCTACCGGCCGGCGCCGACCGAGGGGCAGTTCTCCATGAACCTGCTGCCCGCCCAGCCGGCCACGAAGATGGAGGCGCAGGCCAGCGTCGACACCTCGCCCAGCAACGACGTCCCCGCCGCCCTGCGGACCCTGCCCACCATCCTCCACGCCGGCGACGGCGGCACGCTCGGCCGGATCGTCCTGGGCGAGAACGACATCGACGACCTCGCCAAGCTCAAGACGGAACTCCAGGCGATCGTCAACGACCCGACCCTGCCGTTCGACCAGGCCTTGATCCGCGTCGACCCCCGGCTCAAGTATGCCGAGCTGATGAAGGTGATCAACGTCTTCAACTCGCTCGAACCCAAGCCGCTGACCAAGATCAGCTTCGCCGAGCTGGGGGCGGGCGACGACCCGGGGGCCCCGCAGTGACCCGCAAGCGTGAGCCGGCGAAGGGGATGTTCCGCGGCTCCGAGCTGAGGACCATGCTCCTGCTCGCCGCGATCGTGGTGGTCGGCTGGCCGGTGATCCTCCTGTCGGCCCGGCCCGGGACCGACGCGCCCGCCCCGCGCCCCCCGCTTACCGCGTCGTCGCTGACGCCGATCGTCCCGGACGGCGGGATCGAGTTCGAGGCGCTGGTCGACAAGATGCCGATGCAGCCCCGGGACAACCCGGCGTACCAGATCCTCCTCCGCCGCGCCCGCGAGGCCACCCCCGCCGCCCTGGCCAGATCGGCCCGCCGCGACGTCCTGTTCACCCACCTCCTGGAGCGCCCCGAGCGCTATCGCGGCGTGCCGGTCCACCTGGAAGGGACGGTGCTCCGCGTCCTCACCTACGAGGCCAACACCGAGCTGGCCCCCGGCGGCCGGCTGTACGAGGCCTGGCTCTACTCCGACGAGAACCGCCGTTTCCCCTACGTGGTGATCTTCGAGGAGCCGCCCAAAGGCTTCCCGATCGGCCCCGACGTCCACCTCCGGGTCAGTTTCGACGGCTACTTCCTCAAGCTCCTCCGCTACATGGCCGGCGACTCGCTCCGTGCCGCGCCTTTGCTGGTCGGCCGGATCCGGTGGGACGCCCCCGCCCCGTCGGCGAGCCGATCGTCGGCCGACCGCTACGGCCTCTCGGGCGTCAACGTCGTCTACGTGGTAATCGGCATGGCGGTGATCTACATCGGCCTGCGGGCCTTCTTCGCCGCCCGCCGCCACATCGTCCCGAAACGCCCCCGGCCGTCCCTCCTGGACGACCCCCGGCCCGAGCCTCCCCCGGACATCGACGCCTGGCTCCGCGACCTCCCCGACGACGACGAGCCCGGCCCGCGCCCCCGCGAGTAGGCCGGGCCGGTCGCGTCACTCCAGCGCGTCGAGGTCGCACCACGGGCCGCGGCTGCGGAAGGTGGGCAGAGGCAGGGACTCGGCGATCCGGAGGGCGTCGGCCGGGGCGAGGTCGTCGCGGCGGACGCCCGAGCCCCGGAAGATCCGCAGGCCGCGGCTCCGGGCCAGGATCTCGCGGCGCGACCGCCCTTCGGGGGCGTCGGGCCAGGGCTCGCCGCGTTCTTCGAAGGCGAAGAACACCGAGGCGAGGCGGCCGATGTAGTCCCAGTAGTCCGGGTTGTCGGTCTGCACGAAGAACCGGCCGCCGGGCTGCAATCCGCGATGGACGTCGGCCAGGAACCGGGGCGTGACCAGCCGGAGGTGGGCGAACCGGCGATCGTGGTAGGGCTGGGGGTGATACAGGTGGACCTCCGCCGCCGAGCCGGGCGGGACGTAGGACCGCATCAGCGTCTGGGCGTCCTTGACCGCGAACCGGACGTTGTGCAGCCCTCGCTGGTTGGCGCGACGGGTCGCATAGCGGATCACCACCGGCAGGATGTCGCTGCCGAAGTGGTCGACCTCGGGCCTCGACAGGGCGCTCTGGAGCGTATACCGTCCATTGCCGCAGCCCAGTTCCAGGACGACCGGCGCCTCGCGCCCGAAGATCGCCGCCCAGTCCAGAGGGCCCGGCGGCGGCATCCGCTTGATGGCCGTGCGGGCCCAGCGGTCTTCCGGCAGGATCGCGCCGGGGATGGGCACGCCGAAGTCGTCCTCGCTCATGATCTGGCCACCCCCCGGAGTTCCACCATGCGGAAATTCTCCCGTTCCTGGATGTCGGCGCGATGGGCCCTGCTGGTCGGCTTCGGGCTGCTCGCGGCGGGCCCGGCCGCCCGGTCCCAGACGAAGGTCGAGGTCCAGGGCACCGACGCCCTGGGCGAGACCCCGGTCATCGTCCCCCTGTCCAAAGAACTCCCGGTCGGCCCCTACCAACTCGCCGCGCCCGGCGCGGGCGGGTCGCCGCTCCCCGCCCAGGTCTTCGAGCAGGACGGGAAACGCCACCTCGGGTTCATCCTGGACCGCCTCGACGCCGGGGCCAAACAAACCTACGACCTGACCCCCGTCCCCGCCGAGAATGGCCATCGGGGCGTGACGCTCACCCCGGAGGGCCGGCGGGTCAAGATCGCCGCCGCGGGCGAGCCGCTCACCGAGTACGTCCCGGACGGCGGGTCCAAGCCCTACCTCTACCCGCTGCTCGGGCCGGGCGGCGTGAAGATGACGCGATCCTACCCGATGGACAAGGTCCCGGGCGAGACCACCGACCACCCGCACCACGAGTCTTTGTGGTACGCCCACGGCAACGTCAACGGCGTCGACTTCTGGAGCATCCTGCCCAACCACGGCACGATCCGGGAGACGTCGCGGGCCGACCTCGTCCAGGGACCCGCCCTCGGCGTGCTCCGGACGACCGACGACTGGGCCGACTCCGGCGGCAAGCTCATCCTCACCGACGAGCGGACCGTCCGCATCTATGCGACCAAGGGGGCGCGGGTCTTCGACTTCGACGTGGTCCTGAAGGCCCCGGCCCCGGCCACGTTCGGCGACACCAAGGAGGGGACGTTTGCCCTCCGGGTGGCGACCAGCATGGACGTGACCGCCAAGAAGGGGGGCAAGATCGTCACCTCCGAGGGGCTGACCGACAAGGCCGCCTGGGGCAAGCCGGCGTCGTGGGTCGACTACACCGGTCCGATCGGCGGGGAGACCTTCGGGATCGCCATCCTGAACCATCCCGACAGCTTCCGCGCCCCGACCACCTGGCACGTCCGCGACTACGGCCTGTTCGCCGCCAACCCATTCGGATGGCACGACTTCGGCAAGAAGGAGTCGGGCGAGTTCCGGCTCAACCCCGGCGAATCGATCGTGTTCGGCTACCGCGTCGTCCTCCACAAGGGGGCGACCGATCCGGCCGAACTCGGCCGCGCCTTCCAGGGCTACGCCCATCCGCCGAAGGTCGAGATCAAGTAACCCCGGCGCGGGCGGCCGCGACCGTCCGTTGCCAGTCCGCGATCCCGTCGAGCGCCTGGTCGTGGGGCTCGGTCGGGACGCGGTCGACCCGCTGGGGCGTGAGGATCAGGGCCCAGCGGGGGACCTCGGGCCTCAGCAAAGGCAGCAGGCGGTCGTAGTACCCCCCTCCCCGCCCCAGCCGGAACCCGCGATCGTCGAAGGCCACCCCCGGCACCAGCACCCAGTCGACCTCGGCCGGCTCGACCTCGCGGCACCCGGCGCGGGGCTCGGGGATGCCGTAGGGGCTGGTGACGAGGTCGCGCCCCTCGTCCTCGACCGCGAACAGCCGGAGCCGCCGGGCCTCGCGGTCGACGGTCGGGTAGACCGCCGTCTTGCCCAGCGACAGCAGCGACCTCGGGAACCGCCGGGTGTCGATCTCGTCGCCGAACACCCCCGCGTAGATCAGTACGGACCGGGCCCCGGCGATCCCCGGCAGTTGGACGAGCCGATCGGCGAGCCCTTGCTCCTGGGCCTTCCGCTCGGCCGGGTCCATCGCCAGGACCGCGGCGGTCACCCGACGGCGAAGCTCGGCCTTCTCACGCTTGATCGATGCCACGTGAACCACGCCCCCGGGAACGAAGACGGCCCGCAACCACTTCGCGAGGAAGCGGGTGCGGGCCGGGCAGTCATCCACCGCAATGCCGTTGAGGTGCTTTTGAGAACCCGCAGTTTAAGTGGGTGCCTTGGACCAGGACGGACAAGCCGAACGGTCTTGAATCGGCCCCCCTCGGGTACTCATTGGTTCGCCAAAAGTACACCCCGTGTCGAACATGGCAGACAACCGGACCGACCGAAGCCGGACAGGTTTGAT
This sequence comes from Tundrisphaera macrotermitis, assembly GCF_051175315.1. NCBI lineage: Bacteria > Pseudomonadati > Planctomycetota > Planctomycetia > Isosphaerales > Isosphaeraceae > Tundrisphaera > Tundrisphaera macrotermitis. The sequence continues at coordinate 4,477,586 of NZ_CP195100.1, read as the reverse complement.
GGTAGCTTCGCCCCCATCCGTCCACAAGGCCAATCCGATGGATTGGTGCAATTGTTCAGTCGGCCGACTCGCCCAGCCCGGGCCCCTTGAGCCGCGCCAGCTGGTCGCGCAGGCGGGCGGCCTCCTCGAAGTCTTCCAGCGAGATGGCCAGCTTCATCTGCTGTTCCAGCCGCTCCTCCGGGCCGACCGGGCGGGTCGTCTCGACCTCGCGGCGGAGCCGGACCAGGACGTTCAACTCGGGGCTGTGGATGCTCTCTTCTTCCTGGTCGTATTCGCGGAGGAAGTCGCGGATCGCGGCGATCCCGTCGTCGAACGCCTGGAGGGCCTCACCGTGCTTCTCCCGGTCGAGCGCCTGCATGGCCAGGGCCCGGGCCCGCATCATCGTGACGTAGGGGCGGAACCGGTCGAACTGGATCCAGTCGTGCCGGTTCTCGGCGTGCTTGACCACGAAGGCGAACAAGCGGAGGTTCCGGGTCGTGTCCCGGACCACGAGGTCGAAGCGGTGGAGGTGGAACGAGGCCAGGTAGCGCTGGTAGTACTGCACCCCCTCGCGCATCAGCCCCTCGCAGTCGCTCGACTCGATCCGATAGCCCGGCTCCTCGGCGGCGCGGGCCTCGTGCCAGTCCAGCAACGACTCCTTCCCGTGAGGCGTCAGCCCGTCCGGCCTCCCGGCCAGTTCGAGCTGGATCACCCCCAGGTCCAGCCTCATCTGGATCTTGTCCCGCCCATCGTCCCCCGCGATGATCCGCACCTGGATCTCGTCGGGATCGTGGTCCCAACCCTGGAGGATCGGGGCGATATCCTTGCTCATCGATCGTCACCCCTGGTCGCGTCGCATTGTCTACTTGCCAGCCTTGCCGACAATCATACCCACCACTCCGCCGAAGAGCGTGGTGATCAGCGGGAAGACCACCCGCGCCTCGGGCGAGACGACCCCATGTCGAACGACCACATAACAGCAATAGCCACCGATCACGACCAGGAAAAGGAAGGCGACCGCATAGGCGGCCAGCTCTTTGACGAGGAATGACCAGAACTCTTTGCGGAGTCGAGCGGCCTTATCTTCCAGGTCTTCGGGGGCCTTGATGCTGATGGCCTCAACCTTGGAACCCTCGGGAAGCAGGCCACCGATGTCGAATTTCTATGCCGCCATGCCTACCGGGTCCCGGAAGCGTCGAGGCCGGTAAACTCGACGTCCAGGACGTCGGGCGATGCGGCATAGCCGATGTACTTCCCGTCGGCAGACGCACGGAGTGCCGCCTGATAGAGGCCGATCGCCCGAGTGAACAGGACGTCGAGCGGCTGCTTCGACTCGCGTGACATCTGCTGGAGCGTCGCCATCATCTCCGGGGTCACCTGCAACGTGATCGACGGTGCTGGCAGCATCATGGGCTCATGAATTGTAGTGTGAATCGGTTCAGGCATCAGGTTCATCCCTCCTCATCCCCTCCCAATGATATGGTCCTTCGGTTTCCAAATGATAGAGTGCCTCCGGAGCGAAATCCGCACCATTGGGCCAGACGACCGTCCCGCAAACCGGGTCCAGCGCGGCCTGTGCAAAGAAGGCCGGATCGCGAAGCGGTTCGGACATCCGACCGTCAAGCAAGGGGCCGACATCGATCCGTTTGCTAACCCCGTCGCTGAAGGTCAGCTTCAACGAGTGCGGCCCGCAGGCTTTGGCTTCACGGATTCGTAGGATCATGGCCAATTCCTCGATTCACCCGAACGCCGAGTCGTCCTCCAGGCCGCGGATGAAAGCATCGAAGGTCTCCGCGACGGGCACAATCTTGTAGTCCCACTCCTGGTCGATGTGGACGACCCGTGGCTCCCCGGCCGGCCCGCATTCCCGATAGTCCAGGCAGACCATGTCATGTCCGGCCGACGGGCAATCGGCGAAATAGACGCCGATGGCCGGATACCCCCAATGATCGACCCAAAACTTGCTCCCGGCCGGGCCGCAGAGGGAATAGCGCTTCTCGCCGCCGATCGAGTAGATGCCGGAGATCGCGATATGATCCTCCGCCCAGGAGGTCCGCTCCCTGGTCCGGTGGTTGGTTCTCCTGGGGATGCCCCCATTCTGGAACCGCATCAACTCGACGTAGGAGGCAGGCAACCTGTAGCCGAGCTCTCGCTCGACGGCGGCAACCACCTCGTCGGTCGGTGGCCTGCCCAGATAGTCACTCACGGCATAGTCGGACGGCTCCCAGAACCTCTCCACGTCGAAATCGGGGAAGTAGCGATTCATTCCTGGAATCCCTGGCCGGTCAGAGCGGTCCGTCAGGATCTTCGCGGGTCGAGCGATGGCGACCCGCCAAACGGAGACGCCGCGCGGTCCTCGCCCCGGGTACGGGCGAAGGCCGCGCGGCGTTTCGCCGCGAAACATGAGAGGGAGGATTCGGTTAAATCAAAGCTCGTTGCCGTCGTGGATCATCGGCTCAAGCTCTTTGGTGTTGCGTTCGACGGCCAGGACGATGGTCCGTTCCTCGACGCCGTCGGGGCTGGCGGCCACGGCCGGGATGATCTGGCGGGAATCGGGCAGGCTGAACCGGACGGTGAAGGTGCCGTCGGGGCGGAGCTGGACCGGCTCGCCCTGGAGCGTGACCTTGGCGTTGGGCTCGGTGGCGCCGTAGACGATCAGCTCGGCGTCGATCTCGAAGTGGAAGCCGTTGGACAGGCCGTGCAGGGCGCCGGTGCCGAGGCTCTGGAGCGACAGGCCGTGCATCGGGCGGCGGAGCCGTTCTTCCATCATCTCGCGGAGGTCGACCGAGGTGGCCGCGCCCTGCGCCCCGCCCGACTGCATGAAGATTTTATGGAACTGGTCCTGGACGCTCGACCAGTTCTCGTCCATCATGTCAGCGACGCCCGCCTTGGGGGTGCTCACGACGTTGGACCGGGCCAGGATGAAGAACTTGCCCCGCTTCGACAGGTAGCCAATATCAATGCGGAACGAACGGGGGGGCGAGGTGACGTCGACGTACCAGTTGTTGACCCCGCCGTGGATGTCGATGTCGCGGATCGCCCGCTCCGACGCCGCGGTGGTGTCCTCGCTGGAGACGTCCATCAGCCGCAGGACCGGCCGGGCGGTGTGCCATTCCTGGCCCAGCGCGGCCTGGGCCCGCGCCAGGGTGGAGCGGCTCAGCTCCCAGTGGGCATGGAGCCAGTACGGGTCGCGGACCATCACGATGATCCGGTCCTTGACGCAGGCATGTTCCAGGGCCCGGGGCGGGGCGACCGGCACGATCCTTGCAGGAGTCGGGATCGGTGCGGGGCGACGGGCCGGGGCGATCGCCGCGACCTTCTCCGGGGCGGCTTTGGCCCCATCCTTCTTGGGGGCACCGGCGGGCTGGGCCAACGCGCGGATCAACTGGTCTTTCCGCATGGCATGCCAGCCGACGATGCCTTGTTCCTTGGCCATCCTCGCGAGAACTTTCTTGTTGCAGTCCTTGAGCGTATCGATGGTCATGCGGGGCCACTCCGTCACCGCCCGGGATGGTGGGGCGAAGGGCCCACCGGACGGGACTAAGGAACGCGAGGTTCATCCGTGAGTGGGCCGATCCGGGGGACTCCCTGTCATCCGGATGGATTCGACGGCGGGACCAAGTCGGAGCCTGTCACCGGATCGCAAAGCCCCAAAACGACGACGGGCGGCACAGGAAATCGTGGGTCACGATTCCCGGCCGCCCGGACGATGATTTGCTTCGGGGCATGGATGCAATGGCATGCCTGGTCCCCACTTGGCACAAACGCAATTCTATGGCACAAGGAGCAGGTGCTTACTGATTACCAAATCCCACATTTGATGTCAATGGGTGTCGGTGGACCCGTCGTGGATTTCTCGCGCCGGGGCGTCACATCGGAGGCCCGGCCGTGCCCCCGATGGCGGAGCGGAGTCGGAGGCCGGAACCCGCCTGGGGGGCGGATTTAACGATCGCGCGCGGGACATTGTGAAAAAATTCTCGAACTTCTCCCCTGGGTGATTGACAGGTGGGGCGGGCCGGGTTTAAATGACCTTCTCGCTCGCCCCGAGGAACGTCCGCAATCGGCAAGACGTTCGCGAGCGAGGGCCGGAGTCCCCCGTGCACCAGGACCATCGCCGCTCTCCCCTCTCCGTGGGGATCGACTGGGCCTCCCGGATCACGACCCTGGGGCTCGAGTTCTCGCTCCCGCCGGTGGCGGGCCATGTCGCGGATCGCCAGCTGGGGACGGGCCCGGCGCTGCTCCTGCTCGGGATGGTCCTCGGCTTCGGCGTGGGGATGATCCACCTGGTGAAGATCGCCCGCGTCCCTCCCCCGGGCCGCTGACGGGGCGCGGATCGAGTATGGCGGGCGGTGGGCCCCGCGTGCTTCGGCATCACGGAATCGTGGGACGTCATGGCAGCAGAATCACACAGCCCGCTCGAACACGTCGTCGATCACAACACCCTGGACATCCCGATGGTGGGCGAGTTCCACCTGCCGAGGATCCCCCTGGGCTTCGCCGACATCCAGGTCACCCGGTTCATGGTGATGGAACTCGTGGCGGCGGCGCTGATCATCCTGATCGTCGTCCCGCTGGCCCGCCACGTGGCCCGCCGGCCGGTGACCAAGGGGGCGTTCCTGAACGCCTTCGAGGCGATCCTACTGTTCATCCGCGACGGCGTGGCCCGGCCGGCCATCGGCGGGCACGACGCCGACGCCTTCCTCCCCTATCTCTGGACGGTCTTCCTGTTCGTCCTGTTCAGCAACCTGCTGGGGATGATCCCCGGCGGGGCGTCGGCCACCGGCAACATCAACGTCACGGCGGTGCTCGCCCTGATGACGTTCTTCGTGGTGGTGGGCGCCGGGATGAAGAAGATGGGCCCCGGCCACTTCTGGACCGGGCTGGTCCCCTCCCTGGACGTGCCCAAGGTCATGAAGGCCCCGCTCTGGGGGCTGATGTTCCTGATCGAGATCGCCGGCCTGTTCATCCGCCACATCGTCCTGTCGGTGCGATTGTTCGCCAACATGCTGGCCGGGCACATCGTGCTGGCGGTGATCCTGGGCTTCATCATCCAGGTGCAGGGCGTGGCATGGTACGCGGTGATGCCGGCGAGCGTGGCCGGGGTGGTCGCCCTGAGCCTCCTCGAATTGTTCGTGGCCTTCCTCCAGGCCTACATTTTCACCTTCCTGTCCGCGTTGTTCATCGGCACGGCGGTGCACCCGCACTGATGCCGGCCCGGCCTCCCGCGAGGCCGGGCCGCCGTCCTCTCCCGAGGCGTCGGCCTCCCGGCGTGGTCGCCCCCCGCGCGACCCCGCCCTCTCCCCCCGTCCAGACTGATCCCATTAGGAGTTGAGGCTTCAGATGAAACTCGTGAAGTTCGCCGCCCTGATCGCCGCCGTCTTCTTCGCCCTCGACGCGTCGGTGTTCGCCCAGGAGGCCGCCGCCCCCGCCGCCACGACGGCCGGCACCCTGTTCAAGCTGAACGCCATCGGCATCGGCCTGGTGATCTTCGGCGCCGCCGCGGGCATCGGCCGGCTGACGGCCTCGGCGGTCGAGGCGATGGCCCGCCAGCCCGAGATCGCGGCGAACATCCAGACGGCCATGATCATCTCGGCGGCCCTGATCGAGGGCGTCACGTTCTTCGCCCTGATCGTCCTCGGCTTCATCGTCCCCGGCAGCTGATGTCGCAGGCCGGACGCGGGGCGGATCGGGCGTCGCCCCGCCGCCCCCGGCCGGGCCCGTCGCCCGATCCACCCCGAATCCTTCGGTTCGCGAGGTCCTCCTTCCATGCTCCGGAACTCGATCCCGGCCCTCGCCCTGCTGGCGCTGGCGATCGGCTTCGGCCCGACCGCCCGGCCGGCCTCCGCCCAGACGCCGGCCCCGACGTCCGCCGCCGCCACCGATACACATGCCGCCGCCACCGCCGGCGCCCACGCGGACGCCGCCGCCCATGACGGTGCCGCGTCCCACGGCACCCCGAACATCATGGAGCCCCAGCCGTCGCTGGCGATCTACACGCTGATCGTCTTCGGCCTGCTGATGGCGGTGCTGGCCAAGTTCGCCTGGAAGCCCCTGCTCCACGCCCTGCACGAGCGCGAGGCCCACCTCGAACACGTCCTGCTCGACAGCGAGAAGGCCCGCAACGAGGCCGAGGCCCTGGCCGCCGAGACCCGCAAGCACCTCGCCCAGGCCGGCGACCAGGCCCGCGCCCTGATCGAGGAGGCCCGCCGCGAGGCCAAGGCGTCCGCCGAGGCAATCCTCCGCGAGGCCCAGGCCGCCGCCGAGGCGAACCGGGCCCGCGCCGAACGCGAGATCTCCGGCGCCAAGGAGCAGGCCCTCGCTGAGATCTATGGCAAGACCGCCGACCTGGCCGTCTCGGTGGCCGGCCGCGTCCTGTCGCGCGAGCTGAACGCCGATGACCAGCGCCGCCTGGTCGAGGTCGCCCTGAGCGAGCTGCCCGCCAACGGCGACGGGAATGGCTACGGGGGGCACCGGGCATGACCGCCGGACCCCAGTCGCCGGAATCGTCCGCCGAGTTCATGCCGGCCACGGTCTTCGACTACCACACGGCCGAGGTGTCGCGCAACTATGCCGACGCCCTGCTGAACGTCGGCGGACAGGCCGGCGAGACCGACGCCGCGCTCGAAGAGCTGGAGTCGATCTGCCGGGACGTGCTGGCGGCCAACCCCCGGTTCGCGGCCATCCTGGCCTCCCCCGCCACCCCGACCCAAGAGAAAGACCGGATCCTGGTCGACGCCTTCGAGGGGAAGGCGATGCCCACGGTCACCCGCTTCCTCCGCGTCATGAACCGGCACGGCCGGCTGGCGATCCTCCCCGAGGTGGTCCGCCAGGCCCGCGTCATCTGGGACCGCCGCCAGGGCCGCAAGCCGGTGACCGTCCGCTCGGCGGTGCCGCTCGACGAGGGGCAGCAGGCCGCCGTCCGCGACCGCCTGGCCGCCCTGATCCAGGCGACGCCCGTCCTCACGCTGGAAGTCGACCCGTCCCTGATCGGTGGCCTGGTCGTCCAGGTCGGCGACGACGTCTATGACGCCTCGGTCCGCAACCGCCTGGGGCGGCTCCGCGACCGGCTCATCGAAAGAAAGAGCCATGAAATTCCAAGCCGATGAGATCACCTCGGTCATCCAGCGCGAGATCGAGCAGTTCCAGTCCACGGTCACCAAGACCGAAGTCGGCCGCGTCCTCGAGGTCGGCGACGGCATCGCCCGGGTCCACGGCCTCTCCGGCGTGATGACCGGCGAGATGGTGTTGTTCGAGAACGGGGTCAAGGGCCTCGCCTTCAACCTCGAAGAAACCTCGGTCGGCGTCATCATCCTCGGCGAATACACCGAGATCCGCGAGGGCCAGTCCGTCACCGCCACCGGCGAGCTGCTCCGCGTCCCGGTCGGCGAGGGGATGATCGGCCGCGTGGTCAACGCCATCGGCCAGCCGATCGACAACAAGGGGCCGATCCTCACCAGCGAGACCCGCCTGGTCGAGTCGCCCGCCCCCGGCATCGCCGACCGCCAGCCGGTCGATGAGCCGATGCAGACCGGCATCAAGGCGATCGACGCCATGACGCCGATCGGCCGCGGCCAGCGCCAGCTGATCATCGGCGACCGCAAGACCGGCAAGACCGCCATCGCCATCGACGCCATCCTGAGCCAGAAGGGGACGGGCGTCATCTGCGTCTACGTCGCCGTGGCCCAGAAGGAGTCGACCACGGCCAGCCTGGTCGAGGTCCTCCGCAAGAACGGCGCGATGGACTACACCATCGTCGTCGCCGCCGGCGCCAGCGACCCCGCCCCGCTCCAGTACCTGGCCCCCTACGCCGGGTGCGCCATGGCCGAGTACTTCATGTACGGCCAGGGCAAGGCCACCCTCTGCGTGTACGACGACCTGTCCAAGCAGGCGGTCGCCTACCGCGAGCTGTCGCTGTTGCTCCGCCGCCCGCCGGGCCGCGAGGCCTACCCGGGCGACGTGTTCTACGCCCACTCCCGCCTCCTGGAGCGGTCGGCCAAGCTCGCCAACAAGTACGTGATCGTCCCCGAAGGGGCCGACGAGGCGACCGTCAACGAGCAGTCGGCCGTCAACGGCAAGGTCTACATCGGCGAGCCCGGCCTCCACGAGGTCAAGGCGGCGCTGAAGGCGGACTACCCGACCGGGCACAAGTTCGTCAAGACCGCCACCTCGGGCGGGTCGATGACCGCCCTGCCCCTGATCGAGACGCTCGAAGGCGAGGTGTCGGCGTACATCCCGACCAACGTGATCTCGATCACCGACGGCCAGATCTACCTCCAGCCCGACCTGTTCTTCGCCGGCGTCCGCCCGGCGGTCGACGTCGGCATCTCCGTCTCGCGGGTGGGCGGCAAGGCCCAGATCCCCGCGATGAAGAAGGTGGCCGGCGGCCTCCGCCTCGACCTCGCGGCCTTCCGCGAGCTGGAAGCCTTCGCCCAGCTCGGCACCGAGCTGGACAAGGCGACCCAGCTCCAGCTCGACCGCGGCTACCGGATGGTGGAGCTGCTCAAGCAGCCCCAGTACCGCCCGCTCGACGTGATCGACGAGGTGCTCAGCATCTACGCCGGCTCGGAAGGCTACCTGGACAACGTCCCGGTCAAGGAGGTCTCCCGCTGGGAGGAGCAGTTCCTCGCCTTCATGCGGGAGCGCAAGAAGGACGTCCGCGACCTCCTGGTCAAGGAACGCAAGCTGTCCGACGCCGTGGTGTCCGGCCTGAAGGCGGCCCTGGGCGAGTTCCAGTCGCAGTATCGTTCGCCCGCCCCGGCCACGACCGCGGCCCTGGCCGGCGCGTCGGCCTGACCCGCCGCGACACCGCCCCGCCAGAGGGGCCGAAGGCCGGCACCGCGCCGGCCTCGGCCCCGGCGACCGCCCCTCCTGACGGCGAGACGAGAGCGAGAATCCACCGATGGCCAAGGCCCGAGCGATTGTCAAGCGCCGCAAGTCGGTGCAGAACATCCGCAAGATCACGCGGACGATGGAACTGATCGCCACCGCGCGATTCAAGAAGGCGCTGGACCGCGCCACCCAGGCGGAAGCCTACACGCGCAAGATCGCCGAGCTGGTGGCCGACCTCGGCCAGACCGCCAAGGACGTGTCGCACCCGCTGCTGGAAGTCCGCGAGCCGGTCCAGAAATCGGCCCTGCTGATGCTGACCAGCAACCGCGGCCTGGCCGGCGGCTACAACGGCAACGTGATCCGGGTCGCCAACCGGACCTTGCAGGACTACGCCTCGCAGAACATCAACTTCCGCCTGGAAGTCGCCGGCAAGCGCGGGCTCGCCTTCTGCCGGTTCCGCAAGCTCCCGATCGACGCGTCGTACCTCCAGTTCGAGGACCGGCCGCAGTTCGAGGAAGTCGAGGTCCTGGCCGATAACCTGATCGGGATGTTCCTCCGCAAGGAGATCGACCGGGTCGACGTGGCCTACACCCGGTTCATCAACTCGGCGCGGCAAGAGGCCGTGGTCGAGACCCTCCTGCCGATGACCGTGCTGTCCACGCAGGCGGCCGCCGTGCCGGAGCCCGCCGCGAAGCCGCCGGCCAAGGGGGCCGACGGCAAGCCCGGCCATGCCCGCGTGCCCTACGAGTTCCTGCCCGATGCCCGGAGCATCCTGGAAGAGATCGTCCCGGTCTCCTTCAAGATCCGGCTGTTCAAGTGCTTCCTCGACGCCGCCGTGAGCGAGCAGATCGCGCGGATGGTGGCGATGCGGGGGGCGACCGACAACGCCGACGAGATGGTGAAGTCGCTCACGATGCTCTACAACCGCGCCCGGCAGGCCCAGATCACCGGCGAGCTGGCCGAGATCATCGGCGCCGCCGCCGCCCTGAAATAAGACCCCTACACGACGTCCGGCCGGCCCAACCTCCCGGCGCCTGATCCTTTTCGGAGTTCCGAGTCCATGGCCACCGCGACCGCGACGGGACATATCGCCCAGGTGATCGGCTCGACGTTCGACGCCGAGTTCGAAGAAGGTCACCTGCCCGAGATCTTCAACGCCATCACCATCGACGCCGAAGAAAAGGGCGTCTCGATCCACCTGACCGGCGAGGTCCAGCAGCACCTCGGCGGCAACCGCGTCCGCTGCGTCGCCCTGGGCTCCACCGACGGCCTGGTCCGCGGGATGGCGGTGGTCGACACCGGCGCCCCGGTCAGCGTGCCGGTCGGCAAGGAGACCCTGGGCCGGGTGTTCAACCTCCTCGGCCAGCCGATCGACGGCCGGGGCCCCGTCCCCGCCAGCGAGCACTGGCCGATCCACCGCGACCCGCCCCCCTTCGATAACCTGTCGCCGAAGACCGAGGTCTTCGAGACCGGCATCAAGGTCGTCGACCTGCTGACCCCGTTCGTCCGCGGCGGCAAGATCGGCCTGTTCGGCGGCGCCGGGCTGGGCAAGACCGTGATCTTGACCGAGCTGATCGCCCGCATCGCCAAGGTGCACAGCGGCTTTTCGGTGTTCGCCGGCGTCGGGGAGCGGACCCGCGAGGGGAACGACCTCTGGCTGGAAATGCAGGACACCAAGATCGGCTCGACCGGCAAGAGCGTCATCGACTCCACGGTGATGTTCTTCGGCCAGATGAACGAGCCGCCCGGCGCCCGCCTCCGCGTCGCCCTGTCGGCGCTGACCAACGCCGAGTGGTTCCGCGACTCGACCGGGGCCGACACCCTGCTGTTCATCGACAACATCTTCCGGTTCAGCCAGGCCGGCTCGGAAGTGTCCGCGCTGCTGGGCCGCATGCCGTCCAACGCCGGCTACCAGCCCACGCTGGCCACCGAGATGGGCGGCCTGCAGGAGCGGATCACCTCGACCAACCAGGGCGCCATCACCTCGGTGCAGGCCGTGTACGTCCCGGCGGACGACCTGACCGACCCGGCCCCGGCCACCACCTTCGGCTTCCTCGACGCGTTCATCGTGCTCCAGCGGTCGATCGCCGAGAAGGGGATCTTCCCCGCCGTCGACCCGCTCGGCTCGTCGTCCCGAATCCTCGACCCGCAGTACGTGGGCCAGGAGCACTACGACGTCGCCCGCCGCGTCCAGACGATCCTCCAGCGGTACAAGGAACTCAAGGACATCATCGCCATCCTCGGCGTCGATGAGCTGTCCGAAGAGGACAAGCTCATCGTCCACCGCGCCCGCCGCATCGAGCGGTTCATGTCGCAGCCGTTCTTCGTGGCCGAGGTCTTCACCAACAAGGAAGGCCAGTACACGACCCTGCCCGACACGATCCGCTCGTTCAAGGAAATCTGCGACGGCAAGTGGGACCACCTCCCCGAAGGTGCGTTCCTCTACGTCGGCTCGGTCGACCAGGCCGAGGAACAGGCCAAGAAGATGGCCCGCTGAACCGGATGACCCCGCCCCGCGCCGACCCCTCGGCGCGGGCGGGGGGCGTCCCCCCGAACGAATCGAATCGCCTGGAACACCCGATTTAAGGTCTCGCCCTCATGGCCACCGCCAGCACCGTGGACGCGGATTTCGGCACGTCCGCCCACGCCCCCGAGAGCAAGAAGTCCGGCGACCGCATCCAGTGCGTGGTGGTCACGCCGGAACGCACCCTGTTCGACGAGGCGGTCGAGTTCGTCGCCATCCCCCTGTTCGACGGCGAGGTCGGGATCCTGCCGGGCCGCTCCCCGCTGATCGGCCGCCTGGGCTACGGCGAGCTGCGGACCCGCGCCCTCGGCTCCACCAAGCGCTACTTCGTCGACGGCGGGTTCGCCCAGGTCCGCGACGACGTGGTGACGATCCTCACCAACCGCGCCATCCCCGCCGCCTCGATCGACGTCGCCGCCGCCCAGCGCGAGCTGGCCGAGGCCACCGCCCTCCACGGCACGACCGAGCTCGAACAAACCCAGCGCGCCCGCGCCATCGACCGCGCCCGCGGCCTGATCCGCGTCGCCGGCCACGCCGGCAAGGCCTGAGATGGGCTTCTGCATCAACTACCGCACGGCGCGGCCGGTCTCCCGGGCGGAGGCCGACGCCATCGTCCGGGATGCCCATCGCGCCGTCGAGGGCCGCGACTGGGGGCGATGCGAGCCGGTCGCGTTCTATCGCGACTCCGAGGATGAACTCTCCGACGCGTTCCACCTCCAGGGCGGGAGCAAGGTCGTCTTCGACCCGGGCGACGGCGAGCCTGCCGAGCCCGGCCTCCCCGCGGGGACGCTCCTGACCAACCTGGACATCCTCTCCCAGCTCTCGCGCGATCATGGCGTCGATTGGGAAGTCGGCCACGACGCGGCCGATGAGCCGGTCGGCCTGATCCGGGCCGGCGTCTGCGACGCCGAGGTCAGCCGGCAGCTCGAAGCCCTCGCCGCCTTCAGCGCCGAGTTGATGGGCGAATCCGGCGATCCCGACCAGGACTGAGGGCCGCCGGGATCCGATCGATTCGGCTCCGGAGGGAGGTCGACGATGAAGCCTTCTGGGTCGAGCCGGGGCGCATCCCGGGGATGACCCCTGAGGAGACCGAAGCTTACTTGCTCCGGATCGGCGCGTCCTACCGCGATGCCGGCAATCCGCTGTTCGCGGACGCGTTCGTCGCCCACACCCGCAAGACGATCTCCCCGGCCCGTCCCGGCCCGAGCCTGGAGGAGATCGAAGCCTGGGAGCGGACGCGGGGCGTCACGCTCCCGTCGACCTTGCGCCACGCCTTCCCGATCCAGGACGGCGGCTACGTGCGGGGCACCCGCCTGCGGATCGCCTCGCTGGCCGAGATGATCCCGATGGTCGAGGGCCCGTGGGAGCGTCCCCGGGAAGATGAGTCGTTGTTGGAGTTCGGCGACCCCGCCAGGCTCATCCACCTCGGGGCCGAGGAGCACTTCGGCGGGATCGCGATCCTGGACGGCAACGTCGGCCCGGAACCCCGGATTCTCTGGCTGTGGCGCGACCTCGGCGACGAGATCCGCGACGCGGGCAGCCTGACCTTCGACCAGACCGTCGAACGCCTGCGCGGGCTGGCCGGCCCCGCCCCGGCGTGACCTCCGGCGATGGGATCTCCCCGGCCCGGGACCGGCACCCGCTCGATGATTGACGGCCCATGACAAATGTGGGACGATCGGGTGGTGGCCAACGCGGACCCGTGTTCCGGAGCCCTCCGATGACGCGTCTTCATGCTCTCATGCCCCTGGTCGCCCTGATCGGCCTCGGCGGTTCGGCCTCGGCCTGCCTCAACGACCGCGAATTCGAGGGGCACGAGCGGGAATTCCGCTCACAGTATGCCACTGTCCCGACGTCCTCGGTCAGCGACCAACCCGCCCGGAAAAATCCCGTCGATTCCAAGGTCCTGATCGGGGGTGGGGCCGTCATGCTGATCGGGGCCTTCTCCGTGGCCACGAATCGGGCCCGGTCGAGGGTTTGACCCGTGCACATCGCCCGGCGAGTGGCCCTGACGGCGGTCGCGGCAATGGTCGGCTGGTGCGTCGGCTGGGTGGCCGGGGCGGTCGGCAATGTCGTGCCGATACCGTCGAACTATCCGTTCCTGGTCCGGCGATCGCCCATGCCGCACCACGTCCCGAAAGACCCGGGCGGGATCTCGTTCCGGTTCGCCATGGCCCAGGACGTGATCCACGAAAGGTTCGCCCGGCACGGCCTCGCCCACTACCGCGAGCGTGAGCGGGTCATCCGGGAGAAGATCCGGGCCCTCCCGGACGGTGACCCCGAGGGCGATGCGCTGGCGGACGACCTCGGGGTGACGCTCGATCGTCTCGGCCGATCGGACGAGGCTGTCGTCGTGATGCGGGACAAGCTGGCCCACCAGCGGGCGAGGGGGCTCTCCGGCCGCGAACTGTACACCACCGACGCGAACCTCGGCACGTTCCTGATCCACGGCAACTTCAAAAAGGCCGCGGCCAGCGATGAGTCGGCCCGGGAGGGATTCCGGGAGGGCGTCGACTTCATCCGCCAGTCGGTGGAGGTCAACCCCGGGGCCCACTTCGGCCGCGAGCGCTGGCAGGCCGCGATCGCCGAGTTCCTGCTCGCCGCGATGGAGCGCCCGACGCTCTTGAAGACCTTCGACTGCCTGGGCAACCGCCTCGACCTCGGGCTTGCGGAGATCCTGAATCGCGAGGCGAACTGGGTGGAGACGGGTTACGGGCGGCCCTTCGACCCGGAATTCGCTCGGGGGCAGGCCGAAGACGAGGTCCCGGCGTTCTTCGCCCCCGGCGCCCGCCTCGACGATCCTTCCCTGTGGCCGAAGGTCGGGCCGATCCGTCGGCACATCACCAAGGTCGGGGCCGAAACCGGTTGGGAGGACGTCCCGGTGCCGTCCCACAGGGCCCGGGCCCCGTTCGACGAGCCGATGCTCGGGATCATCGGCATGTGGCGGCAGGGAGGCGGGGCGAACCCCCACTTCGCCCTGGCCCTGGGCGAGACGATGCTCCGCGTGGGTCAGCGTCACATCGCCTGGGCAGCCTACGAGCGGGCGATCCGGCTCGCCGATCGCTATGCCGCCGACCCGGAAACCCAGGCTTTCCTGCGAGACCATGGCCGAAGGAGGCAGGCCGAGATCGAGACGACGTTCGCGGCCGAGCCGCGCACCGTGGCGGGCTTCAAGCCGCAGTTCGACGCCGAACTGGCGTATGGCCAGGGTTTCCAGGAAGCGTACCAGGCGTTCGAGGCGGCGAAGATCGCGGCCGGGGCCTCGATCGACGATGCGCATTTCTTCGACGACTTCCCGCGCCGGCGCGAAGCGATCGCATCCAGGAGCGGCCCGGAGGAATGGTTCGTCGACGTGCCCCGCTCCCGGATCTCCGAATACGCAGCCGGGAGGAGCCGAGCCTGGGGCATCTTCGGCGCCGGGGTCATGGCACTCGCGACCGCTTCCCTGCTGCGACTGCGACGCGGGAACCGATCCCCCGCACCCACACCGGGAAATGCCCTCTGAAGATCGAGGCCGTTTCGGACTTGCCCGCGCCGGACCAGGATCGGAGGGGTCGACTCAGGAGCTGAGCCCGCCGGGTGCTGGGTCCAGACCCAGCCTACGTTTGCTGATTTTCGGTCAGGCGATCGAACATCCCCGCGGGCAGGCCGGTTCAGCCAGACCAGGCATCGTGCCGGGGCTGTGTTCATCTTCGGCCGGGATCATTCATCGCCGCAACCCGGCGATCAACGCGTCGAACGAATCGATCCCCTCGTCGCGAAGTCTCGTCGGGTGGGCGGTGCCCACCCGACGATGACCGGCCTGGGGTCGAGCGACTCGGATCAGACCGTGCGGTCGACGGCCTCGGCGACGCGGCGGCACTGGTGCATCATCTCGGCGAAGGCGGCCGGGGTGATGGTCTGGGAGCCGTCGGAGAGGGCGTGCTCGGGGTCGTCGTGGACCTCGACGATCAGGCCGTCGGCGCCGGCGGCCACCGAGGCGCGGGCCATGGGCAGGACCAGGCTGGCCTTGCCGGTGCCGTGCGACGGGTCGACCACCACCGGCAGGTGGCTCTTGGCCTGGAGGTAGGGGACGGTCGCCAACGGCAGGGTGAACCGGGTGTGCTCTTCGTAGGTGCGGATGCCCCGCTCGCAGAGGATCACGTGGGGGTTGCCCCGGTCCAGGATGTACTCGGCGGCCAGCAGGAATTCGTCGATCGTGGCCGCCATGCCCCGCTTCAAGAGGGCCGGCTTGCCGCTGTCGCCGATGGCCTGGAGGAGCTGGTAGTTCTGCATGTTGCGGGCGCCGATCTGGAGCACGTCGGCGTACTTGGCCACCAGCGGGACGTGTTCCGGGGCCATGACCTCGGTGACGATCGCCAGGCCGGAGGCGTCGCGGGCGGCGGCCAGCATCTTGAGGCCGTCTTCCTTGTGGCCCTGGAAGCTGTACGGGCTGGTGCGCGGCTTGAAGGCGCCGCCGCGGAGGCCGGTGGCCCCCTTGTCACGAAGGTTCAACGCCAGGCCGACGAGCTGGGCCTCGTCCTCGACCGAGCACGGGCCGGCGATCACGCCGATCTTGGTCCCGCCGATCTCCAGGCCGAGGGCCTTGACCACGGTCCGTTCGCTGGTCAGCTCCGAGGACGCCCGCTTGTAGGGGGCGAGGATCGGCACGA
The DNA here is from genome assembly GCF_051175315.1 of Tundrisphaera macrotermitis. Lineage (NCBI taxonomy): Bacteria > Pseudomonadati > Planctomycetota > Planctomycetia > Isosphaerales > Isosphaeraceae > Tundrisphaera > Tundrisphaera macrotermitis. The sequence continues at coordinate 4,461,602 of NZ_CP195100.1, read as the reverse complement.
CCTTCTCCACCCCCTCGCCGGGCTCCAGGAGTTCGGTCAGGCCCTGCCGCTCCTCGCCGATCGCGGCGATCACGGTGCGCTGGGTGCCGACGAGGACCTGGGGCGACATCCCGAGGGTGCGGATGTGCTCGACCATGTGCTCGACCTGATCCTTGGTGGCGTTGGGCTTCATCACGACGATCACGGCGACGGTACCTCCGGGGTCAGGGGCGAAAACGGGGCGGGTGGGAAACGAAAAAAGCCCCGGGACCTGATCAGGTCACGGGGCTCTCGATGAGCTTCACGAGTTTCACGGACGTTTCAAGATCCGCGTCTCACCCTGTGACCGAACGAGTTGGGCCGGGTAAACACCCAAGCCCAGCCACGATACTCGGTAAACAGGAAGACGGTGGCCATGCGTGAAAAGAAATCCAGGAAGGAAGACAAGGCTTGATGAGAATGAGAAACGCCCAGGCCCGAGTTCGTCGGACCTGGGCTCCGCGACCCATTAAGATCGTCGGTATGCGGCTGCCCGACGGGCAACCCGTCAGCCGCCCTTAGGCGAGCCGCCTCTGGTTGTCACTACACACGTAATCACCTCCTTATCGCTAAGCCTTCCCAGCCCCGCCCGAGTCCAGCCTCATAGGCGGGGGAGGGCACTAGCCCGTCGCACCACGTTCTGTGCGACCCGATGTCAGGCAGAGTGTGTGTTCTCCGTCCGACAGGATCACTATAGGCACGACCCCCCGCCCGGGCAACCCATCGGGGACAACTTTTTCGCGAGAACTTTTCGGGTTCGGTGTCGGTGTGCGCAACCCTCTGTTTGGTAGGGGTTTCGGCGAATCCGATCCCGGTCTACGACTCGGCCGGGGCAGCGGCGGTGTTCGAGCGCCGGGGTCGGCTGCGCCGAAACCCCTGCCACCCATGAAGATGGGAAAACGCCTACATTCCCGAGTGGATGGCGTGGGTGGCCGCGAGACACCGTTTCGGTGAGTCCACGAAGGCCGCGACCTGCTCGTACAGGTTCCGGCACCCGGCCGCCCCGGCTCATGGGCCCGATCGACGACGGTAGCGCGTCACGACCCGATTCAGGTAGAGCCCGTCCGTCACGACGGAGATGACCCGGCCGAGCGATCCGCCGGCGACCTGGAGGATGTCGCTGACCTGCGTATCGCCATCATCGTAGCGGAGCACGTCGCGGAGGCCCCCCGAACGATCGGGCCTCGGAGGCAATGCGCCGCGGGGGTGCAGTGAGACCGCGGCGGTGCCGGCTATCTCTTGGGCGATCCCCTCGGACGGCCCAGGCGAGGCCGTCTGGACGCCCTCGCTATCGTACCAGAGCATGAGATCCCCGCCGCCCGCGACCCGCTCGGCATAGCTCCCGTCGAGCCGGATCGTCAATTCGAGCCCTGTGCGTGCCTCCAGCCTGGGCTGCCCGACCCCGGTCACCCCGAGCAGCCAACTTGCGATTTCTGCAGGGCCGGGCGGATCGATCGGGTCCCCCGATTCGACGAAGGCGTAGCCGTCCAGGGTCCATTCGCCCGGGAGATCGTCCTTCATGGGAATCACCCTGTGGGTGGCCGTGGCTTCGGCGGACTGGCCCGCATCGATCAGGCCACGAAGGCCGCGACCTGCTCGTAGAGGGTCCGGCACTCGGTGGCCAGGGCGGCCAGGCGGGGGGTGTCGGCGTGGCAGGCGTCGATCATGGCCCGCTGGTAGGCCAGCACGCTGGCGCGGTCGGCGTTGAAGCCGTCCCAGACCGGGCGGCCGTCGCGGAGGTCGACCAGGATGCAGAGGAGGTTGTGGAGCTTGTCGGCCAGGATCACCGCGCGGGCCTCGGCCGGGGCCGAGGCGGCGGCGGCCAGGTGGTCGCGCTTGCGGTCGGCCCAGGGGCGCTTGACCCCGGAGGCGTCGAGCTTCTCCTCGGAGCAGGCCGCGACGATCGACGCGACCCGGTCGCCGAAGCGGTCGCGGATCGCGTCGAGGGTGGTCGCTGTGTCCTCCACGGCGTCGTGCAGCAGGCCGGCGATCGCCACGTCCTCGTCGAACCCGGCGCGGTCGAGGATCAGGGCGACCGCGTACGGGTGCTCGATATAGGGGACGTCGGCGCCGCGCCGGGACTGCCCCAGGTGCGCGGCGGCGGCCAGGCGGAGCGCGGCCTCGAACCGGGGGCTCGGCCCCAGGGGCCGGTCAGGCATCGACGAGTTCCTCGGGGATCTCGGCGTTGTCGAACGCGTTCTGGACGTCCTCGTTCTCGTCGAGGATGTCGCGGAGCCGGAGCATCCGCTTGCCGACCTCGGCGTCCAGGGCCACCGAGGTGTTGGGCAGGTAGCTGGCCTCGGCGGTCTCCACGGAGACCTTGTTGGCCTCCAGCGCGGCGCGGACGGGCTCGAACAGCTTGGCGTCGCAGGTGACCTCGTAGTAGTCCCCCGCGAGCTTCACGTCGTCGGCGCCGGCCTCCAGGGCGACCTCCATCAGGCGGTCCTCGGCGATCGTCCGGCTCGGGATGACGAACAGGCCCTTGTACTCGAACAGGTAGCTGACGCACCCGCTCGACCCGAGGTTGCCGCCGCAGACCTCGAACGCCTTGCGGAGTTCGCCGGCGGTCCGGTTGCGGTTGTCGGTCAGGACCTCGCACAGGACGGCCACGCCGCCGGGGCCGTAGCCCTCGTAGATCACCTCCTCGTAGCTCTCGGCCCCCAGCTCGCCGGTCCCCTTCTTGATGGCGCGCTCGATGTTGTCCTTGGGGCAGCTATAGGAGCGGGCCTTGTCGATCGCGTAGCGGAGCTTCAGGTTGGCGGCGGGGTCGGCCCCGCCGCTCTTGGCGGCCACGAAGATGGCGCGGCACAGCTTGCTGAAGAGCTTGCCGCGCTTGGCGTCGACGGCCCCTTTCCGATGAGCGATGTTCGCCGAATGGGAATGCCCAGCCATGATTCATCCTGTCTCGGGTCGGTTCGTGGATTCGGGGGTCGCTCGCCGGGCCGCTCAGGGGGTCTCGCCCGGGGTCGGCCGTGGCGTCGCCTCGATCTGCCGGAGCGACTGGAGCTTCTTGACGATCTCCGGGAGCCGCTTGTCCGGGGGCTTGGACTGGCTGGCGAGCGTCTGGGCGCGTTCCCAGGCGGACCGGGCCTTGTCGTTGTCGTGGAGCTGGAAGTAGACGTCGCCCAGGTGGTCCTGGATCGTGGCGTCCTCGCCCCGGGGCATGGCGGCGGCCTTCTCCAGCGGGTCCTTGGCCTCGGCGTACTTGCCGCGCTTGAACAGGACCCAGCCCAGGCTGTCGAGGTAGGCGCTGTTCTCGGGCTCCTCGGCGATCGCCTTGCGGATCATCGCCTCGGCCTTCTCCAGGTTCTTGCCCTGGTCGGCGTAGAGGTAGCCGAGGTCGTTGTTCAGGCCGGGGTCGTCGGGGTCGCGGGCGAACAGGAGTTCCAGCTCCGCCTCCCCCTTGGCCATGTCGCCGAGGTTGGTGTAGACGATCGACAGCCCGGAGTGGGCGATGCGGCCGATCTCGTCGCTGTTGGGGTACTTCTCCAGCAGTTCCTTGTAGAAGGCGATCGCCTCGTCGTTGCGGCCGATCCGGGTGAGGATCCGGCCCAGCGACTCGTTGAGGTCGGGGCTGGCCGGCTCGTTCCGCAGGGCCGAGCGGATCAGGTCGATGGCCTCCTCGGGCTGTCCGGCCATGTTCAGCAAAAGCGCCCCGTTGCGCATGATCTCGGGGTCGTTGGCCTCGCGGCGCAGGGCCTCGCGGATCGCCGGCAGGGCCTCCTCCCCCTTGCCGCCGAGCACCTGGATCTGGGCCAGGTAGATCAGGTTCTGCCCGTTCCGCTCCTCGGGGAACTTCCCGAGCATTTCGGTCAGGGCCTCGGCCGCCTCGGGGTACTTGGCCGCCTCGAACAGGGTGGTGACCAGCTCGCGATAGGACTGGGGGTTCGGGGCCCGCTCGACCTGCCAGCGCTGGAGCGCGATCATCTTGTCGGTCCGCTTGGCCATCATGGCCAGGGTGGCCAGCACGCCCCAGCCCTCGCGGGGCTCCAGGGTCGGGGGCCGGGACGAGATCATGGCGATGCCGGTATCGATCACCTTGTCGGTGTACTCGGCGTCGGCGATCAGGGCCTCCAGGCTGGGCTGCAGCGCCTCGATCCTGCGGAGCCGGGCCACCGCCGAGACCAGCAGCCGGAGCAGGTCCTCGGTCTTCTTCTCCTGGACCAGGACCGGGAACAGGGCGGCGAACTTCTGGGTGTCCTGCTGCTCCGCCAGGATGGTCCGGTAGACCGCGTCGGCCTTCTCGTTGCGGCCGGCCAGGCGGTAGCGCTCCGCCAGCAGGTAGCGGAGCGGGATGTTCTTGGGGTCGGCGGCGGCGAACTTCTCCAGCTGCGGGAGGATCTCGGCCTCGCGCTTCAGCATCACCAGGATGTCGATGAACAGGTCATACGACTCCCGGCCGCGCGGCTGGCGCTTGAGGAACTTCTCGATGAAGGCGAGGGCCTCGTCCCCCTGCCCCGCCTCCTGGTAGGTCTTGGCCAGCAGGAGGATCAGCACCGCGTCGTCGGGGGCGTAGACCAGGCCCCGGCGGAAGGCGCGGATCGCCAGGTCGGGCTTCTTGGCGGCGAGGAAGACCTTGCCGAACTCCAGGTAGGTCTGCCCCTCGTCGGTGCCCAGGATCTTCCGCCGCTCGGCCGGGCTGAACCGGACCCCGGGGGCCTCGTCCAGCGCATCCAGCAGGCGGGCGAACGCGGCGGACGCCTCGTCGAAGCGGCCGGTCGCCGCCCGGATCTTGCCCAGCTCGAACTCGACCAGCAGGGCCCCGGCGGAGTCCTTGTCGAGCTTGGGGTTGGCGGCCACCCCCTTGAGCACCTCCTCGGCGGCGGCGAGGTCGTTCTTGTAGTGGGCGATCAGGAGGCCCAGGGTCGCATCGTCGGACGGCTCGGCGGCGATGGCCCTTTTGGCGAACCCGACCGCCGCCTCGTCCCGCCCCAGCGCGAAGTTCAGCCGCGCCAGGCGGCGGAGGATCGGCACGGACTCGGGGTCCGCCTCGGCCGCCTTGTCCAGCACCTTGATGGCGTCGGAGAATTGCCGGCGGTCTTCCAGGGCCCGGGCCTCGGCGTAGAAGCGGAGCGCCTCGACCCGCTTCTGCTCGGCCACGGTCCGGGGTTGGGCCGGGACGAACGGCTTCGGGGTCTCCTCGCCGGGCAGGGCATAATCGGGCGGCGCGGGGCGCGATTCCCCCGTCGCCGGAGCCTGAGCCGAAGCACCCCGATCGATGACGCCGGCCGAGGCGAGCAAGCCCAGGGCCAGCATCATGGCAGGGCGATGGAACGGACCGACCATGATCGCGTCTCCTCGGACCGATGGCGGGTGCGTCACGACAGCGCGACCGACCCAGCCCCGTTGGGCGAAAGGTTTTGATGCGGGGGTTGTTCCCGGCCGGGGCGTCATCGGCCCATCCCGGCCCAACCCCATTGACCCCTCAATTTATCACGATCCCCGGCGACGTGCCAACCCCCGATCCGCGCCCCGGCCCGCGGCGACGACGGGCCGGGCCCACCCTCCCGCCGAGGTCCATGAGGTAATTCGCAACATGTCGGGTTTCCTGCCCGATTCGAGATTGCTTTCATATGAGCGTGGATGCACACTCGTTGTGACGGCGCGGCCATGACGGCCCCCGGCATTCCCCTCTCCCCCCCAAGACGACGCACCATGCCCCATCCTCATCGATCCGGTTCGGCCCGCCGCCGCAGGCACCCCCTCCGGGGCATCGAGCCGCTGGAAGCCCGGCTCGTCCTCTCGGCGCTGATCGGGGAGGCCTCCCCCGGCGCGGGCGGGGGGGCCGTGCTCCGGGCGGACGCCCCGGCCATCGAGACGCGGACGATCCTCGATTCGGCCTATGCGGCCTACAGCGACGCCCCGCAGTCCGCCGTCATCCGGGCGACGATCACCGACTCGACGGGGAAGCTCTACGGCCAGATGGGCGGGACGGTCACGTTCACGGTCCGCGATGGATCGACCGTGATCGGCGCCCCGGTGGCCGGGACGGTCCACAACGGGGGGGTGAGCGTAGCCTATCCGCTCCCGGCCGGGCTGGCCGTGGGCCGGTACACGATCTCCGCGGCCTTCAGCGGGACGGACCCGGGGCCATCCTGGGCCAGCACGCCTTCGGTCGCGGACGACTCCGAACTGGTCGTGGGCGAACGCCAGGCGATCGTTTTCGCCCGGGACGTGTTCTACGCCGCCTACGATCCGGCCGCGCAGAGCATCGCGGTCACGGCGGGAGTGCGCAGCACCGGGAGCGTCGTCCAGGGCGGGACCGTCTCGTTCCAGATCGCCGATGGCCCGAAACTGTTCGGCTCGCCGGCGACGGCGGAGGTCGTCGATGGCACGGCGACGGCCACGTTAACCATCCCCGCCGGGCTCGCCGCGAGGTCTTATCCCATCTACATCGCGTATAGCGGGACGCCCGACCTGGTCTTCACCCCGTCGCGTGCGGTCGGGAACCTCGTGGTCCAGCGTGCCGAGGTGACGATGGCGCTGGACCCGATCGAACCGATCTCGCCGATCGCCGCGGTCTCGACGCGCCGGGTCCGGGCCGTGGTTTCCGGCCCTTCGGGGGCCGTCAATGAAGGCTACGTGACGTTCTACAGCGGGTTGAGCACGCAGTTCCGCGACGTCATCGTGCCGGTCCGCGACGGGGTGGCCACGGCCGATATCGACATCCCGCCCCCGTTTCAACCGGGCGTCGAGATCCAGGCCCGATACGAATCTTCCGCGAACTACAAGACAGGATACGCCTCCCGGATCGTCGACGTCCTCCGCCCGGTCGTCGACATCGCGCTGGACGACGTCACGGCCACGATCAGCCGGGATAGCGGGGCGGTCACCATCACCGCCACGGTCACCAGCGAGTCGGGGATCGTGGACCATGGCGAGGTCATCATCTCGGTCTCGGATGCCGATGGCCGCATGCCCTGGAGGTCCATCGGCAGATTCTCCCAGGGACGGATGGTCGCGACCTACAACGTCCTCATCGATTCGGTCCCCGGCGCGAAGACGATCCACGTCGAGTTCCCGGAGACGAGCCTCCTCACCCCGGGTCGCATCCGCCCGGGGACGCTGACCACGATCAATCCCGACTTCGTCCGGGATGAGACCACGATCGCGGTCCCGGCGGCCTCCTCCGCCTACAACCCCGGCGGGCCGGGGATCCCGCTCCTCGCCTATGTCGGGGCGGTGCGCGGGGTTTCCGTGGAGGAGGTGACCTTCCTGCTGATCCGGGACGGGGTGGCGGTCGCCCCCGCATTCAAGGTGCCGATCGTCAGCGGTATCGCCCAGGCGACGATGCCCTGGCCCGAGGGCCTCGGGGCCGGCTCGTACACGGTCGGGGCCTACTTCCCGGGCACGGGCCGCTTCGCCCCGAGCTACGGCGAGGGGATGCTGACCGTGGTGAAGGGGCCGGCCTCCTTCCAGGACCTGTCGCCGTCGCAGGCCATCGACCGGCGCCGGGCGACCGTGGATGTCTCCGGCCGGCTGCCGGGCGCGGCCGGCGGCCGGGTCGGCGTCGCGATCGGGTCGGCGACCGGGCAGGCGACGGTCCGGCCCGACGGGACCTTCTCCGCCACGATCGACGTGCGCGGGCTCCCCGCGACGTCGAATCCCCTGCCGATCACCTACCGCTTCGCCGGCGATGCCAACCTGTTCGCGGCCGCGGATGCGTCCAAGACGCTCGCGATCCGGCGGGGGACCCAGGCGTTGAGCCTGGGCGGGGTGCCGGCCGCCTCCGCCTTCGGCTCGACCTTCCGCGTCCGCCCGGCCAGCGATGCCGGCCTGCCCGTCACCCTGGCGGCGACCAATGCCCTGGTGGTGCCGATCGGCGACGGGTCCTATGACGTGACCCCCACCAGCGGCACCGCCCCGGTGGTCCTGACCGCCACCCAGGCCGGGGACGCCGGCTACGAGGCGGCCATCCCGGCCTCGGCCACCGTCGCGACCGCCCCGGCGGCCGCGTCGATCCTCCTGTCCCGCCTGGAATTCGAGGTGGGCACCCCGGACCGAACGCCGATCGTCGAGACGACGCCGCCGGGCCTCGCGGTCGCCCTCTCCTACACCCGGGACGGGGTGCCGGTCGCCGACCCGGTCGAGGTGGGGATCTACACCGTCACCGCGACCATCGTCGATCCCAACTACATCGGCACGGCCTCCGCCACGCTCGCGATCACGCCCCGATCGATCGTGGTGGACCCGTTCCCGCAACCCCCCCCGGCCCCGCCCGAGCCCCCGGCCGCGGCGGCGCAGGCGGCCCGGCTGGTGACGAATCGAAAGAAGGCGATCACCTCGCTCGCCGTCTCGTTCGGCGAGGATCTCGACCCGGCCTCGGCCGTCGATGTGGCCAACTACCGCCTGGCGACGGCCGGCCGGAAGGGCTCGTTCGACGCCCGGAATGCCAGGACCTACCGGATCCGGCGGGTCGCCTACGACGCCGCGACCCGGACCGTGACCCTGGAGCTGGCCCGGCCCCTGAAGCTGGCCGGGGTGGCGCAACTGAGGGTGTACGGGGCGCAGGGACGGGGCCTCCGGGACGTGCTGGGGCGGCTCATCGATGGCAACCGCGATGGGCTGGCCGGGGGCGACCTCAACCTCACGGTCCGCCGCAAGGGGATCGCCTTCTGATCGGGCCCACGCCCCGGCGCCGGCCCGGACGATCCCGCGCCGGCGCCGGGGCGATGGAAAATCGGAGAGAAATGGACGATCCGGGGAAATAGTCAGTTCTTGGGGCCGGAAAATCCAGAATCTATTCGGGTGACAGCACCGCGTCCCGCTCGACCGGACCGACCTGGAACCCACCCCATGACCTGCAGCCCCGCCCGACTCGAAGCCAACCGACGCAACGCGGCCCTGAGCACCGGGCCCAGGTCGGCCGAAGGCAAGCAGAAATCCCGCCGGAACGCCCTCAAGCACGGCCTGGCCGGCGATGGGGTCGTCGTCCCCGAAGGCCAGGTCGCCGAGGTCGACGCCCTGGCCGCACGGCTGGAGGCCGAGTTGAAGCCCTCCGGCGAGATGGGCCGGATCCTGGTCCGGCGGATCGCCGTCATGTCCAACCGGCTCGACGCCTGCGAACGCAACGCGGCGGCGGCCACCGCCCGGCGCGTCCGCGATGCCCAGAAGCACCGGGACACCGCCCGCCGCGCCGAGGTCAACGAACACGCCGCCATCCTGGAACTCGACCCCGACCGCGCCGTCGCCCGCCTGATGGAGACCCCCGAGGGGATCGACGGGCTGATCGAGGCGTGGAACGTCCTCCGGGGCAAGCTGGCCCGACCCGGCAAGCTCGTCTGGAACGATCACGACGACCGGCACGTGGACCACCTGCTCGGCCGCCACGCCGGCATGCACCCGCCGACCCCGTTCGACCCGATCCTGCGGGCCATCCGGGGCGACTTCTCGGGCCTGACCGCCGACCAGGGGGCCGGCCTGACCCGCAACGCCCGCAAGCGGTGGGCCCGCGAGCAGCTGGCTGCGCTGATCGACGACGAGGTCCAGGCCCTGCGCGAGCTTCGCGTGCTGGTGGATGACGAGGGCGAGGCGGCCGACCGGGCCGAGGCGGGCGACCGCGCCCTGTTCGACCCCTCCCCGGAGGGGCAACTGGCCCGCCGGTACGAGGCCGCCGCCGAGCGGACCCTGTTCCGCGCCCTCCGCGAGTTCCACCAGGTCGAGCAACGCGCCGCCGAGCCGCCTCCCGCCCCTGCCCCGAAAGCCGTGCCGGCCCTGCCCCGACCCCGGGCCTCCGCCCCGGCTCCGCCCATCCATGCCCCGGTCGAGACGAACCTGCCCGCCCCTACTACGCCGGCCCAAACGAACCCAATGCCCGTCCGGGTGGCTGTGGTTGGCTTGCCAACCACGGCGCCAGGGATTCAGGATTTCCGGTGCTGATCCGGGTCGGCCGCGTCGCAAGATCGCCGGCGCCGTGGTTGGCAAGCCAACCACAGCCACCCCAACGGGTTGCGTGATGACAGTAGTGGCCCGTTCGATTTTCAGAGCAGCCAATGACCGGCCCCCGGACGACCGGCCGGGGGATCAGCCGGGGCCGGCGTGCGCCATCGGCTGGCCCAGCAGCCACCGTGACAGCCGGCCGGCGGGCAGGTCGGGGCGGACCAGCGCGGCGGGCGTCCCCCGATCGGCGAGCAGGGCCTCGGCGGCGAGGTAGCCGGAGCGCACGGCCCCTTCCATCGTGGCGGGCCAGCCGGTGCGGGTCCAGTCGCCGGCCAGGTAGAGGCCCGGGACCGGGGTGCGCTGGGGAGGCCGGAGCGCGTCCACCCCCGGCCGGACGGCGAAGGTCGCCCCGTGCTCGGTGACCACCCACCAGCGGGCCAGCGTCGCCTCGCGGACGGCCGGCCACATCGTCGCCAGGTCGGCCAGCACGGCGTCGCGGATCGCCGTCTTGTCCAGCGGCAGGAGGTCATACGCGGCGCTGATGACCACCTGAAGGTACTGCCCTGTCCCATCCTCGCCGGCCGCACGCCCCTGGAGCGCCGAATGGTCGAAGACCCACTGGACCAGGTGCCCGACCACCGCCACGTGGTCGAACGGGCAGACCTTTCGGTCGAACCAAAGATGAACACCCGTGATCGGCGAGGCTTCGAGCCTGGCCAGGTCGGCGATGGCCGGGATCCGGTCCCCCAGCGGGGCCGGGATCAGGTTGGCCACGCGGTCGAACGGGGCGGCGACCACCACCGCGTCGGCCTCGACCAACTCCCCCGAGCGGAGCCGGACTCCGGCCGCGGCGCCGTCCGGGCCGGCCTCGACCGCGCGGACGCCGGTGCCCATCCGCACGGCCACGCCGTTCTCGGCCAGCCAGCGCTCCAGGCGGGCGCCGTAGAGGTCGCCGAGCGGGACGGCCGGGACCTCCATCGTGTAGCCGTCGCGGTTGCGGAGGAACCCATCGAAGAAGACTTTTCGGGCGTGCCCCACGTCCATCCGGTCGAGCCGCTCGTTGAGCGCCGAGACCAGGACCGTGCCCCAGTAGCGGTCGATGGTCCGGTCGGTCTGGCCGTGGCGGCGGAGCCAGTCGGCGAACGGCTCGCCGGGCCGGTCCCCCCGGGTCGACTTGAGCCGGGCCAGCCCGTAGGCCACCCGCAGACGCTCGCCGAAGGTCAGGTACTTCGCCCGGAGGAAGCTCCCGCTCAGGTGGAACGGCGCGGGGAGGCGGCCCCCCTCCAGGTCGGAGAGGGTCCCGGCGTCGTCCAGGAACCGGATGCGGGGGACGCGGAGGAACTGGTCCCCGGTGCCGACCCGCCGGCAGAAGTCGGCCAGGTTGGTGCAGCAGGTCATGCTGACGTGCTGGCAGTTGTCCACGAGTTCCCCGGTGGCCGGGTCGGGGAACGAGCTGGCGCGGCCGCCCAGGCGGGGGCGGCTCTCCAGGACCGTGATCCGCATCCCCCGGTCGGCCAGGGCCACGGCGGTCGCCAGGCCGGCGAGCCCGCCCCCGACGATCGCGACCCGGGGGGCCTCCGGGTTCACCCGCATCGGGTCGGCTCCCCGATCGGCGTCGAGGCGGCGGGGACCTCCACGTGACGGGCGCGGGGGCGGATGAAGCGGCCCGCCAAAGACCCGACCATGATGCCCAGCTTGCGCCGGCCCGGGATCGAGACCCGGCCGGCCAGGACGTCGAAGTCGCGGCGGACGATCTCCGCGAGCAAGGCCCGGTAGACCCCGGTGATCGCCAGCAGCACCGGCCGGCCGACCGGGGCGACCAGGTCGACCAGGGGCTCGGCCTGGCGGTAGAAGCCCTCGGCCCGCTCGGCCTGGAAGGCGAACAGGGCGCGGGCCGGCGGGGAGACCGCCTCGCCGGCCAGCTCGTCGGCCGACACGCCGAACCGCTCGCGCTCGTCCTCGGGCAGGTAGATCCGGCCGTTCCTGGCGTCCTCGCGGACGTCGCGGAGGATGTTGGTCAGCTGGAGGGCCCGGCCGCACGCCTCGGCCAGCCTCTCGGCTCGGTCGCCGTCGGGGCGGAATCCCCAGATGTGCAGGCAGCAGAGGCCGACCGCCGACGCCACCCGGTCGCAGTACGCCTGGAGGTCCGCGAACGTGGCGAACGGGCGGGGCTCCAGGTCCATCTCCACCCCGTCGATCACCGCCTCCAGGTGCCGGGCCGGGATGCCGTAGGCCCGCACGCTGTCGGCCAGCGCCGGCCAGCCGGGCCATCCGTCGGCGGGGCGTCCGCCCGCCAGCGCATCGATCAGGCCGGCCCGCCATGCGATCAAGGACGCGGCCCGGTCGGCCACCAGGCCCGGGGCGTCGGCCAGGTCGTCGGTGCGGCGGAGGAAGGCATACAGGGCGCACATCGCCCGGCGGCGATCGGCGGGCAGGAGCAGGAAGCTCCCGTAGAAGTTGCGGGCCTCCCGGCGCGACAGCCGGCGGCAGAAGTCGTAGCTCGCCCACAGCGCCGGGCTCATGACGCCCGCCCGGCCGGGGTCGGCATCGGGGCGGAGGGTTCGCGCCGGGGCGGGGCCAGCCAGGCCCTCGCCAGCAGTCCGACCTTGGCGAGCTTGCCCACCTCGGGCCTCCGGGCCAGGACGTCATATCCCTGCCGCTCGATCCGGTCGAGGATCGCCAGCCCGCCGCGGTTGAACAGGTCGACGCTGAACCGCAGGGGACCCGGGAGCCGGCCGATCAACGCCCGCCCTTCCCGGAGCATGGCCCGGGCGCGGTCGACCTCGAACCGGAGGAGGTTCGTGAATTCCGGGGTCGCCCGGGGCGCGTCCAGGTCCGCATCGGCCACGCCGAACCGCTCGCGATCCTCGCGAGGCAGGTACGTCCGGCCGATCTTCCGGTCCCGGGCCACGTCCTGCCAGAAGTTCGCCAGCTGGAGCCCGGTGCAGGTCAGGTCCGACAGCCGGGCGTTCTCCCCGTCGAAGGCCCGGCCCAGGTACAGGACCAGATGCCCCACCGGGTCGGCCGAACGGGTACAATAGTCGACAAGCTGAGAATATGTCGTATAGTCCACCACGTCCTGGTCCTGCTCGAACGCCGAGATCAGCGCCTCGAACGGCCCGGGGGGGATGGCGAACTCGTCCACCGTCTCCCGGAGGGCGACCATCACCGGGTGGGTGGCGTGCCCGTCGTACATGGCCCGAAGCTCGCCCCGCCACCAGGCCAGGAGTTCGCGGGACCGGGCCGGGTCGCCGACCTCGTCGCCGAGGTCGTCGGACCAGCGGCAGAAGGCGTAGATCGACCGGAACGCCGGCCGCAGGGGCCGGGGGGTGAGCCAGGTGACGACGCTGAAGTTCTCGTAGTGCTCTTTGGCAAGTCGGGCGCAGTAGGCGAGGGCCTCGTCGCGCGACGCCGGGGGCGCGGCGGCCTCGGGGCCGAACCGGCGGAGATCGTCCGTAAACGGCATGGGGGCGGGCTTCCTCGTCGGCCGGCCGGGGCGTCCTTTCCGTGGCTCGCGCCCGGCCCACGCGGCCTGCGATTCTAACCGCCCCCCGACCCGGTTGGCCAGATGACGGCGATCGGCCCGCCCGGCCGATTGACCGGCCCGGACGCCCCGGGCACAATCGCGGCGGAAGCTCTCCCCCAAGACCGACGCAACGCCGCCCCGAGAGGATCGCATCGAGATGAACCGACGCACCCTGTTCCTTCTGGCCCTCGGGCTCGCGACCCTGGCCCCCGCCCCGGCCCTGCTCGGCGACGACGAGGCCGGGTTCGTCGCCCTGTTCAACGGCAAGGACCTGTCCGGCTGGGTCACCCCGGACAACAAGGAACTGTTCACGGTCGAGGACGGCGAGATCGTCGGCCGGACCAAGGGCGACCTCAAGAAGAACGAGTTCCTGGCCTCCGAGAAGACCTACGGCGATTTCGTCCTGAAGGCCAAGGTCAAGCTGCTGGGCGGCAACTCGGGCATCCAGTTCCGCAGCGAGCGCAAGCCCGACGGCGTGGTGGCCGGCCCCCAGGCCGACGCGGCCGCCGGCTACTGGGGCCTGCTCTATGAGGAGCGCCGCCGCGGCATCCTGGAGCAGTACCCCAAGGAGCTGGCCGCCAAGCTCGTCCACGAAGGGGACTGGAATGACTTCGTGATTGAGGCGACCGGCGACCACGTCGTGATCCACCTGAACGGCACCAAGGTCATCGACCGGATCGACCCCAAATTCGACAAGACCGGGATCATCGCCTTCCAGGTCCACGTCGGCAAGCCGATGGAAGTCCGGTTCAAGGACGTGAAGATCAAAGAGGTCAAGTGAGCCGACGGCGGCCCGGGCCCGCCCGTCAGCCGGCGGCGTGGCCCGGGGGCCGGAGGTAGCCGAGTTCGATCAGCCGGGCGATGATCGCGTCGGCGCACTCGCGGACGCCCATCCGGCTGGTGTCGAGCGTGACCTCGGGGGCGATCGGCGCCTCGTACGGGTCGTCCACCCCGGTGAAGCCCAGCCCCTTCCCCTCGGCCACGGCGTTGCGGGCCCGGGCATAGAGGCCCTTCACGTCGCGCCGTTCGCAGACGTCGATCGGGGTGTCGCAGAACACCTCGACGAAGTTCCCCCGGGAGGCCTTGCGGGCGTTCTCCCGAGGGCCGCGATAGGGGCTGATCACCGAGCAGATGGTGGTCCCGCCGTGCTGGTTGATCAGGCCGGCGACGTAGCCTACGCGGTTGATGTTGGCGTCGCGGTCTTCCTTGCTGAAGGAGAGGCCGCGCGACAGGTGGGTCCGGATCTCGTCGCCGTCCAGGAACGAGACGTTGCGGCCATGCTCGGCCAAACGCTCGATCAGGCCGTGGGCCACGGTGCTCTTGCCCGACCCCGACAGCCCGGTGAACCAGATGGTCAGCCCCTGGCGATGCCGGGGCGGGTGGGCCTCCGCCAGGATCGCGGCGACCGCCGGGTGGATGTACCACTCCGGCAGCGGGATGCCCCGGGCCAGGTAGTCGTCCAGGACCTGCCGGTCGGACAGGTCGGCCGTTTCGGACCCCGCGGTGATCTCGCTCGCCGGGGCGTACAGGCCCACGCCGATCTCGGGCTGGTGGGCCTTCGGGTTGCCCGGGATCTCGGGGCCGACGATCAGGTGGGTGCAGCCGAAGTTGCGGGCGATGATCGCGTGCAGCAGGGACTCGCCCGGGACCCCCTTCGGCGGGCCCGACGGCAGGAGGCTCAGGACCGTCGGGGCGGGCTCGTCGGCGGCCTCGACCAGGGCGCGATGGCAGCGGACGCGGGTGTAGTGGTCGGCGTCGCCGGGGCGGGGCACGCCGACGACCGCGTGGATCAGCAGCCCACCGCCGACCTGCGCGATCGCTTCCCGGATCGACCTTTCGTCGACCCGGCGGATCGGGTCGCGGGCGTGGAAGGCGACAACCCGGGTCCAGCCCAGGCCGGCGAGGTGCTCGCGGAGTTCCCCGGGCGTGCGGCGCAGCTCGACGAAGTCGTAGTGCGGCGGGGTCCGGATCACCTCCAGGCGGCCGGCCGCATGATGCTTCGCCGGGGCGTCGCCCGACGTTTCGGCCGGGTAGATCTCCTCGACGTGGAGGAAGGCGAGCAGGTTGCCGTACACGTCGCGCAGGGCCAGGGGCTTGCCGACCTCGGCCCCGGCGCCGGGGTCCACCGGCAGGGCGATCGGCACGGGCCAGAAGGTGCCGTCGGCCAGCCGCGACTCGGCGACGACGCGGCGGTAGTCGGCCTCGCCCATGAACCCCCGGAGCGGGGAGAAGGCGCCGACGGCCAGCAACTCCAGGTCGCACAGGGCGGCTTCGTCGAGCGTCAGGCTTGCGAGGCCCTGGGACCGAGCCTTCATCTCGGAGGCGCGGGCGTCGTCGACGAGGAGGTCGACCAGGGTGCCGCCGTACGGGGGGATGAGCCCGTCCGGGCCCGGTGGGGTCGTCGCGGGAATGGCTCGAACTCCTCAGATGGTCCACTCGCGGGGCGCGGTCCGCTGCGACAGCTCGGCGATCGAGGTCTTCTCCAGCACGGCCCTTTCGGCGTCGCTGACCAGCTGCCAGACGGCGGCGAGCACCCGGCCGGCCGGGCCGGACGACTCGCGCGCGACCTCGTTGGGGCCGTCGATGGCGGAGAGGACCTCGCGGAGCGAGATCGACTCCGGGGGGCGGGCCAGGCGATAGCCGCCGGAGGCCCCCCGGGTGCTGTGGACCAGCCCGGCCCCCTTCAGCTGGAGGAGGATCTGGACGAGGTATCGCTCCGGGATCGCGTTGGCGTCGGCGATCTCGCGGATCCGGACCGGGGCCCCGTCGGGCCGGGGCTGGGCCAGCGCCAGGATGGCCAAACAGGCATATTCGGCCTTGGCGGAGATCTTCATAGCTGGCTGCTGTCGAGCGAGTGCAGGCCGCATTCGGTCTTCGCCTGGCCCGCCCAGCGGCCGGCCCTTTCGTCGGCCCCCTGTCCCACTGCCCGGGTGCACGGCCAGCACCCGATCGACGGGTACCCGTGGTCGTGCATCGGGTTGTACGGCACGTCGTTGGCCACGATGAAGGCCCACACGTCTCGCTTGGTCCAGGCCAGCAGCGGGTTGATCTTCACCAGGTCGAACTTGGCGTCCCAGCCCACCACGCTGGCCTTGGCCCGGTGCGCCGACTGGTCGGCGCGGATCGCCGAGATCCAGGCGTCGTAGCCCTGCACGGCGCGGCGGAGCGGGACCAGCTTGCGGTCCCGGCAGCAGCGGTCGGGATCGGTCGCGTAGACCGGGCCGCCGTTGTTCAGCTCGTAGACCTCGACCGATTCCTCGGGGCGGACCAACTCGACCTCGATGCCGTAGCGGCCGGCGATCCGGTCGCGCAGCTCCAGGGTCTCGGCGAACTGGTAGCCGGTGTCCAGGTTGAACACGCGGACGCCCGGGTCGATCTCGGACAGCATGTGGAGGATCACACACCCTTCGGGCCCGAACGCCGTGGCCATCGTCAGCCGCGAACCGAACGTCTCCGCCGCCCACCGCAGGATCTCCTGCGGCGTGGCGCCCGCCAGCTGGCGGTTGGCTTCGACCCAATCGACGATGGACGTTGTCTCGGAGGCCATGACCGACAATCTCCGCTGCGAGGAGGGCGTCACGGCCAATCCTACCTATCCGACGCAACAAAGTCAATTTTGGGCGATTGGCATGGAAACACGGGGCCACATCGCGGCCCGAACGGCCGCGATCACCGGGCCGGGGCGGGCTTGGGGGCGGCGGGCTTGGGGGTGGCGGCCTTGGCCGCGGCGCGGGGGCGGAAGGTCATGGTGACGGGGGTCCCCCGGGGCGGGATGCGCTCGGTGAACGCGACGAAGGCGCGGTCCGCGTCGTTGGCCGAGCTGCGGAACGGCAGGTCGATGATCGACGACGGGAAGTTGGCCACGGTGATCAGGTCGCCGTCGTCGGCGGCGTAGAGCATCGCCTTGGTCTGCGGGTCCTGGAACAGCTCGCTGCCGGCGAAGACCCAGTCCCGGTCCAGGCCCTTGCCGTTGGCCTGGTCCTTGATCCACTCGCGGGCGTCGATGCGATGGGCCTTGCCGCCGTCCTCCCACTCCAGCTCGATGGCCAGCGGGGTGCCGGCGGGGGGCTCGTATTTGGGGTCGAACCGGACGGGGTGGTCGGGGGTGGCCCCGGTCAGCAGGAGGCCGGCGTGGATCGTGCGGGGCGGGGCCTCGGTGCTGAGGATCGCCTCGTGCTCCTTGGTCCCCTTGCGGCAGAGCAGGTGTTCGAGCGGCCCCTCGGTGAGCGACACCCGGGCGCGGAGGATCAGCTTCTTGGCGGCGGGGTCGAACCAGATGGCGTTGCCCAGCGGCTTCCAGGCGGGGTCGGGGCGGAAGGAGTCCGCCGGGGGGGCCGGCTCGTCGCGGCCCTGCGCCGGGGCCCCGGCCAGCAGGAGTGCGGCCAACAGGGCGAGGGCGGCGGGCATGGCCTGGGTCTCCGGGTGGGGGTCGGGTTGGGTGGCCTCCAGGGTAATCATGCCGGGCGGGAAATGCAAAATGGCCGCCGGAGGTTGGGTCCTCCGGCGGCCGGTCGCGTGGGGAAGTTGTCGGGGTTGGGCCGGCTTGCGGCCCGGCGGGATCAGGGGTTCGGGTTGATCGCCCGGACGCCGATCCGCTCTTCTTCCTCCTCGAGGATGATGATCCTCGGGGTGACCATGAGCATCAGGCTGTCGGTCCGGCGACCGATGCCGATGTTGCGGAACAGGCGGTTGATCATGGGCGTCTTGGCGAGGACCGGGACGCCGTACTCGAGCCGCTGCTCACGCATCCGCTTGACGCCGCCCAGGAGGACCGTGCCGCCGTCGGGGACGGTGACGGTGGTGCTCAGGGTGGTGGTGGTGGTCTCGGGCAGCTGGATGCTCCCCTGGACCGAGGTGCCCTGGCCGCCGAGGCCGGAGCCGCCGACCGCACCCTGCCCGCCGGCGAAGGTGGTGAGGGCGGTGACCGCCTGGAAGAACGGGGCGAGCGAGAGGCGGACGTAGCGGCGGTCGGAAGAGACCACCGGGGTCACGCTCAGGGTCACGCCGTCGGGCAGGGTGCCGACGATCGGCTGGAGGGCGACCGAGTTGGGCCCGACGATCGGGATCGTCTGGGCGACATAGTAGCGGAGGTCATTGTTGCTGATCGTGGCGCTGGACCCGTTGAAGGTGGTGATCTTCGGGGCCTGCACGATGTTGTTCCGGGCGTCGCCCTGGGCGGCCGTCAGGAACAGGTACATCTCCAGGTCGCTGAGGAACGAGATCCCGAAGGTCGCCCCCGCGGTGGGGATGGCGTTGAACGTCTGGATCTGCTGGGTCACCGCACCGCCGCCCTGCAGGAAGGGGATGCCCAGGTCGGGGGTGAAGTTCTTGATGCCGCCGGCCCCGGTGCCGACGACGAGCGGCTGGCGATTGCCGAGCGAGTGGTCCAGGAACGGGTTGACCAGGTACGGGGGGACCGTGGTGGCGCCGCCGCCGCCGGTGGTGCCGCCGCCGCCGGTGCCGATGCCGGCCCCGCCGACGCCGCCGCCGCCGCCCGCGAAGCCGCCCGAGCCGCCGCCCAGGCCGCCGCCGCCGCCCGTGGTGGTGTTGCCGCCGATGCCGCCGCCGGTGCCGGTGGTGCCGCCGCCGGTGGTGCCGCCGGTGGTGCCGCCGGTGTTGCCGCCGGTGCCGAAGCCGGCACTGCCGCCCAGGCTATTGGTCGGGAACAGGGCCGCGTTGGGGTTCTGGGCCGCGAAGGTGGACTTGGGCCCGAGCACGTCGGACTGGATGTTGAAGTCGAAGTCGACGCCGATCTCCTCGAAGAAGTCGTCGCTCACGGTGATGAACCGGACCTCGATGGAGACCTGCAGGTCCTGGAGCCGGCGGAGCTGCTTGAGCAGTTCGGCGATCTCCTCGTGGACCTCGGCGGTGTGGCGGATGATCAGGCTGATGCTGAGCATGAACGGGGTGATCGACCCGGGCTGGGCCACCTCGCCCTCGTCGCCGCCGAAGGCACCGCCCATGCCGTAGGAGCCGTCGGCCCCGCCGTTGACGTCGGTCACCCGCCACGACCCGGGGGCGATCGTCGTGGTGATGAGCTGGACCAGGGGCATCATGTCGGCGACCGTGACGGTCCGGGAGATCGTCGTGGTCGGCGTGCCGGGGCTCGACAGGGCGGCCCCGCCGTTGGCCGAGGTGGTGCCGGGGTTGACCAGGTCGCTGGTCGGCATCTTGTTGGCGGCGTTGGCGCTGGCCATGGCCTTGTCCGGCGAGACGACGAGGTCGGCCACCGGGTAGGTCCAGGCGTAGGTGTGCTCCCGCATCGTCAGCGGGCTGGTGATCAGGAGCACTTCTTCGTCGACCTTGTAGGTCAGGCCGAGCGGCTGGAGCATGTACTTCAGGACCGTCTTCAGCTTCACGCTGTTGAGCGACAGCGAGACCTTGGAGTCGCGGCTGAGCCCCTCATCGTTCAGGGCCTTCGGGTCCAGCGTGACGTTCAGGCCGGTGTAGTTCTGGATGAACGTGACCGCCTCGGTCAGGGTGGCGTCGGTCAGGTTGACCGTGATCGGCTCGTTGAGCTTCTTCTCGATGGCCAGGACCTTGGGGTCCTTCTTGTACTCCCGGCTCAGCGCGGCCTTGCGGCGACGCTCGCTCAGCTCGCGGAAGTCCTTCGGGTAGCCGATCCCGTTGGCCGTGACGGTCGGGTCGATGATCATCGCCGCGTCGACGTCCTGGAGGGCCGTCAGCGCCCCGTCTTCCTTGGCCTTCTTGTCGCGGGTGTACTGCTCGTAGTGCCGCTGCATGTTCGCCTTGTAGGAGAGCATGACGGCGGCCAGGTTCTCGGGGTCGATCTCCATGGCCCGCTTGGACAGCTCCTCGGCCTTGGCCCACTGGGCCTGGGCCTGGGCCTCGGTGGCCTTGGCCATCAGGTCGGCGACGGCCGCCTTCTTGGCCTTGTCGGCCTCCAGGATGCGGAGCTTCTTGGCCTCGACCTCGGCCCGGGCGTTCTTGTCCTGCATCTTGATGTCGAAGGAGACCTTGTCCTTCTTGGCCAGCTCGATGGCCACCTCCAGCCGCCGCGTCATGGTGCGGGCGATGGTCTGGGGCATCTCGGCGACCTTGACCGAGGCCAGGGTCGTCTCCAGGAGCTTGATGGCCGCGTCGGGGTCGGTCTCCATCAGGCGGCGGGCCTCGGCGACCCGGGTGCTGACCTCGGCGTTCAGCTTCTGGGCCCGGAGCGTCTCGGCGTCGGAGGTCGGCACGTCGGAGGCCGTGGCCTTGCCGGCGGCGTTGTCCTGGGGCAGCTTCAGCAGCAGGTCCTGGACCTTCTGCATCATCGCCTCGTCGAGGGCGGCGCCGGAGGCGGCGACCTCGGTCAGCAGCTGGCGGGCCTTGGGGATGTCGTTCTGGCGGACGGCGTCCAGGGCGGCCTCGTAGGCGGCCAGGGCCCCGCCCTGCTCGGACAGGGCGATCTGGGCGAGCATCTCGTCGGCGGCGGGCTCGACGCCGAAGCCGCCGGACTTGGCCTGCTCGGCCAGCTCGCGGGCGGCCGGGTAGTTGCCCTGGCCGAAGAGGGCCTTGGCCTGGCTCATCAGCTCCTCACCCTTGTTGCCGGCCGGGGCCGTCGCGGAGGGATCGAGGTTGATGCTCGGGGCCTCGGCCGGGGCGGCGAGGGGCTCCGGGGCAGGGAGGGCGGCGGGCTCGGCGGCCAGCTCGGGCAACGCGGCGGGGCCGGGCTCCAGGGCAGGGGCGGGCTCCAGGGCAGGGGCGGGCTCGGCGGCGACGGCCGGGGCGGGCATCTCCAGGGTCAGCGGGGCGTTGTCGACCCGGCGGACGGCGGGATCGACCGCGGCGGCGGAGGCCACGGCGGGCGGCTGGGCCATCTCGCGGGTCCGGAGCTGCTCGGCCTCGACGAACTTCGCGGCGGCCTTGTCACGCTCCCCCTTGGCGAGCAGGTCGTTGGCGGCCCGCTCGGCGGCCACGCTGGCCAGCTCGGCGACCGGGGCGCCGGCGGCGGCGACGGACCGGCCGCGGGCGACGGAGATGTCGTTCAGGACGGCCTCGGCCCGGTCGGTCGTGGCCGTGGGGACGACGTTCATCCGCAGGGCCTGGCGGGCCTTGGCCTCGGCCTCGTCGAACTGGCCGGAGGCGAGCAGGTGGCGGGATTCGCCGACCAGCACGTCATAGATCCCCTGGCTCGGCTGGGCCTTCAGGGGCATCGAGCGGGTCATGTCGCGGCGACGGAGGGCCCGGGCCTGGGCGGCCACCTTGGAGGGCTTCTCGTCCCACATGCTGTAGCTCAGGTTCCAGCTCTCGACCTCCAGGGCGATGGCCTCGGCCTGCTCGAACTGGCTCTTCTCGAGCAGCTCCTTGGCCTCCTTCAGCTTCGCCTGGGCGGTGCGGCGATCGCGGGGCCCGCCGGCGGTCGCCGCGGTGGTGGCCGTCTTGGGGCGGGCCTTGGCGATGGCCTCGTCCATCTTGTCGGGCGTCTCGTCGAAGAGGCCCCACTTGACGTCCATCGTGCGGACCTGGGCGACGATGCGCGAGGCCTCGTCATAGTTGCCCAGCCGCAGCTGCTCGCGGGCGCCCTGGAGCTTCCACCGGGCCTCCTGCTTCGTGTCGATCGTGCCGCGAGGCCGACCGGCGGACGAGGCGGGGGCGGCCGGGGCGGCGGCCGTGGCCGAGGCCGGCATCACGGCCGGGTCGGCGGGGGCGGGGTTCCGCTTGGCGTTCAGGGCATCGAGCTGGGCCTGATCGGCGGGAGACAGCTGGTCTCGGTAGTCGTTGGCGACCTTCAGGTAGCGGGCGGCCAGGTCATTCTGGCCCGTGCTGAGCAGGCGGTTGGCCGCCTTCAGGTAGTCGCCCGCCGGCAGCTGGAGCGGGGCGCGGGTGGGGGCGCCGGTTGATGGATTGACGGCATCGGCGGGGGCACCATCCGTGGTCGCTCCCCACGCGCCGAGGGTCAAGAGGATCGTGAGCGTTCTGAGCCTTCCCAACGCGACCTCCTTTTCGCCGACTCCGGGCACGACCGCCGACTTCCCTGGCGACGGTCTTCTTGCGAGTCCCCGGGGCGGAGACGTGAAACCAATGCGTTCGTTGAGCCGGCCCTCGGACGGGGCGCGGCGGCTTCCTTCCCGGTCAGGACGAGGCCGGAGCAATCGAGGTGCGGTTCGAGGTGGGCCGGTCGCGAGCACCGGGATGAAGACGAGGCGGTGTCTTACCCCGGACCGCCGAAAGGGTCAAGCAGGGATTCGCGGATTTCCCCCGCCCCGCGCCGGGCGGCCCCCGATGGCCCGGCGCGTTCGCCGGCCCCCCCGGCGATCGGCCCGGGCACTACGCCCCCCCGGGCCACCCCCCGGCGGGGTGCCCGGCGCTTAAGTAAGGACGGGGCGGTCCCCTCAACATTAAGTCGAACTAATCCAGGCATAACGGCCGTTTAATCTCCGGTCCCTAGACTGCCCCTGTCGGTCGAGGATACGACGCCGCCGGGCGTCATCACCCGAGAATCGAAAGGGGAATTCCCATGGATGCAACCGCCCTGATCCTCCTGGTCCAGCCCGCCTGCCGCGCCGTGCTCCTCGGCCTGCTGGCGGGCGAGGTGGTCGGCCGGACTCTGGAATGGCTCGCCGCCATGTTCTCCGAGGCCGCCCTCCGCGAGCCGGCCGGGGGGCCCGCCGACCGCGGGCCGGCCCGCGCGGCCGAGGCCAGCCCGACGCCCTCTCCCCACCGGGGCGGCCGCCCGGCCGGGCCCCGGTGGGCCTGATGCGCGGCGGGCGATGGGCGGTACAATGGGCCCGGGGCGTCGATCGACCGCGGCAACGGCGGGGGCCAGCGATGGGGATACGCATCCTGATGGTCGAGGACGACGCGCTGATCGCCTCGTCCGTGGTGCGCGGGCTCCGCGAGGAAGGGTTCGTCGTCGAGCACGCCGCCGACGGGGAGTCGGCGTGGGCATCATTGCAGGCCGGGGGCTGGGACCTCGTCCTCCTGGACTGGTGGCTGCCCGGCCAGGATGGGCTGTCGCTGCTCCGCCGCTTCCGCCAGCGCGACCGCGACACGCCGGTGCTCTTCCTCACCGCCCGGGACGACGTCTCCGACCGGGTCCGGGGCCTCGACGGCGGCGCCGACGACTACCTCTGCAAGCCGTTCGCCTTCGAGGAGCTGCTGGCCCGGGTCCGCGCCCGGCTCCGCCGGGGGGAGGGCCGCGCCGGCACGACCCTGGCCGTCGGGGACATCACCGCCGACCTGGCCACGCAGAGGGTCGAGCGGTCCGGGCAGGCCCTGGACCTGACCCCCAAGGAGTACGCCCTCCTGATCCTGTTCCTCCGCCACCCCGGCGAGGTCCTGTCGCGGACCCGGATCTATGAGCAGGTGTGGGACGAGCGCTATGACGGGCTGTCCAACACGCTGGACGTCCACATCTTCGAGCTGAGGCGGAAGCTGGAAGCCCGGGGGGCCCGGGTGATCCAGACGATGCGGGGCCGGGGCTACCTCCTCGGCCCCGCCGGGGAGGCCCCATGACCCTGGCCCGCCGGATGTCCCTGTTCTTCCTCGCGGTCCTGGCCGCGGTGCTGGTCGGGTTCTCGGCGAGCCTCTACCTGCTGGGCCGCTCCTACCTGACGCAGCAGCTCGACGTCCACCTGGAGAAGGCCCTGGACACCCTGGAAGCGTCGGTCGACGTCGAGACGGACGGCCTGGAGTGGGAGCCGCTCGAACGCCGGCTGACGCTGGGCATGGACCCCGGCGAGGACCACACCCGCTGGGTCGTGCAGGACGCCCGGGGGAAGATCATCGACCGTTCCCCCAACATCCGGCCCGGCGAGTTCCCGCCGCCGATCCCCGACGGCCTCCTGCCCGAGCGGCCCGGCGACGCCACCGTGCTGGCCGATCTCCCCGGCTGGCGCCTCGGCCGCCGCCACCTCCGCCTGGCCGAACTGCTGCGGCTGGGCAAGGGGCACGACGAGGACGACGGCCCCGACGACGACGTCGAATACGGCGAACTGATCCTCACCGTCGGGCTGTCCCCCGGGCCGGTCGAGGCCAGCCTCCGCCGCCTGGCCTTCGCCGCGGCCGGGGTGTCGGCGGTGCTCTGGGGCCTGTGCGCCGCATTCGCCCGCCGCATGGCCCGGCGGGCGCTCGTGCCGATGCTCCGGATGGCCGACGCGGCGCGGGGCATGTCCGAGCACGACATGGCCGAGCTGCCCAACCCCGGCACCCGCGACGAGTTGGAGGAGCTGGCCCACGCCTTCAACGCGCTGCTCGCCCGGCGCCACGAGGCCCTGGAGCGCCAGCGACGCTTCGCCGGCGACGCGTCCCACCAGCTGCGCACCCCGCTGGCCGGCCTCCTGAGCCTGATCGAGGTGGTCCGCCGCCGGCCCCGACCCATCGAGGAATATGAGGAGACCCTGGACCGGGTCCACCTGGAAGCGACCCGGCTCCGCCAGATCATCGAGTCGCTCCTGTTCCTGGCCCGCGCCGAGGCCGAGGCCGTCCCGCCCGGCGGGCAACCCCTCGACCTCTCGGGCTGGATCCCCGACCAGCTTCGGGCCTGGTCCGGCCACCCCCGGGCCGCCGACCTCGACATCCGGCCCGGGGCGGGCCCGGCGTACCTCCACGCGTCGCCCCCCCTGCTCTCCCAGGTCCTGAATAACCTGGTCGACAACGCCCTCAAGTACAGCCAGCCCGGCACTCCGGTCACGGTGTCCTGGGCCCGCGAGCCGGACGCGGTGTCCTTCACCGTCCAGGATCGCGGGCTGGGCCTCTCGCGGATCGAGGCCGCCGCGATCTTCGAGCCGTTCTACCGATCCCCCCACGCCCGGCGTCTGGGGTCGGAAGGGGTTGGCCTCGGCCTCTCCGTGGCCCGCCGGATCGTCACCGCCTTGGGCGGCACCATCGAGGCCACCAGCACGGTGGCCGAGGGGACCCGGTTCGTCGTCCGCCTGCCCGCGAGCGATCCGGGCCCGGGCCCCGGATCGTCGCTGGCGATGGCTCAGCGCGAGGCCGGCGGGTCGATGCGATAGACCTTGTCGTCGAGCCGGACGGTCACGGCCTCGTCGAAGCTCAGGTACTGGTTCCGCTCCGGCCCCTGGTCCCGGGCCAGCGCGAAGAACGGCTCGCTGAACTGCTCGATCCGGATGGCCTTCGCCTCGTCCTCGGGCCGGACCTCGGCGTCGACCCAGCGGTTGTCCTTGCGGAAGAAGGTCTTGGACCCGACCCGCCGGACTTTCATGGCGGGATCGGCGGCATCAAGCTCCGATCGCACGGGTGCATTCCCGCCCTGAGCTGGCCTGGCATACAGGACCGTATCGTGCATGTATCGGCCCGATGGTTGATTCGACTGGCCCTGCTGACTCTGGCCTTGTTGCCCTGATCCCTGTCCCTGCTGTCCCTGCTGGCCCTGCTGTCCCTGGGTGCCTGGCAGCGTCCCGTATTGCATCGTCACTCTGCCCTGGGCCATCGCGGGCTGGCTCGCGGCGGGGGCCGGGCCCATGCCCATGCCCATCCCCCCGCCCATGCCGCCCATCCCATACGCGCCATAGCGGTCGGCGTTCTTGTAGAGCTGCTTCATGCCCCGCTGCGACGTGCCCGAGACGCCCGCGACCTCGCGGAGGGCGCCGAGGTTCTCGGTCGCCCGCATGCGATTGTCGGCATCGGCGTGGAGCGACACCCGGTCATCGGCCAGGAACGACGTGTAGGGGGTGAGCAGGCCGTACCTGGTGCTGAGGGCGACCAGCTCGTCGGTCAGCTCCTTGTTGGGCCCCTGGAGGTCGATCTGGTCGATGATCGCCCCCACCCGGCGGACGGCCCACAGGGTCTCCACGTAGTCTCGGCCCGCGCTCGATCCGACGGGGGCCAGCTCGGCGGGGAACTCGAACGACCGGCGCTCGCCGCCCACCTTGCCCGCCAGGCGGACCGTGACCTTGCCCGCCTTCGCGTATCGGCCGACCCAGGCCAGCTGACCGCCTTCGAACAGGTCGGGCAGGTCGCGGGGGTAGGTGCGGTTGACGTCGGTGCCGGCCATCTCGATCGAGAGCCCGGACAGGGCCGGCCGGGTCATCTTGCCGTAGAACGCCGCCACGTGGGACTCGATGTCCTCGTCGGGCCGGACGTACTCGCTGGTCCCGCCGTTGTCGGCGCCCAGCCGGTCGAGCAGCCGGGCGTTGACGTCGAACCCGACGCCGAAGGCGAACACCCGGGCGTGGGCCTTGTTGGCCTGCCGGGCGTTGTCGGCGATCTTCAGCTCGGCGGTCTGCCCGGCCGTGGGCAGGCCGTCGGTCAGGAAGATCACGTAGTTGGGCCGCGAGTCGTCGGGGATCTGGGCCATGGCCGCCTTGAGGGCGTCGTCGATGTCGGTGCTGCCCCCCTCGCGGATGTTGTCGACGAACCGCTCGGCCTCCTCGCGGGTCCGGGGCGAGAAGCGTTGCAACTCCGGCTTGAACGCCTCGACCCGGTCGTCGTAGGCGATGATGTTGAACGTGTCGTCGTCGCGGAGGTTGTTGAGGACGAACCGGAGGGCATTGCGGGCCTGCTCGATCTTCTTGCCGGCCATCGACCCGGAGCGGTCCAGGACGAAGACCACCGTCTTGGGCAGCGGCTTGCTGTCCTCGAACTTGACCCGGGGGCTGGCCAGCAGGAGGAAGTAGCCGTCCTCCCCCTCGGTCGGCTTGACGCTCAGGACGGTGGCGCCGAAGGCCCCCTCGGCCAGGGTGGCGACCAGCCGGAAATCGCCGGACGGGATGATGTTGCGACGCTCCATCGTGACCCGGGCCTCGGTCTCCCCCGGCCTCGTCACGGTCACGTCGTCGCTCGGGCAGTAGATCGACTTGATCGCGTCCCGGCCGCTGAGGTTGACCGACAGGGTCAGCTTGCCGACCGGCTTGGACGTATGCTTCTGGGTCGACAGGGGGTACAGGAACTCGATCACGTCGCGGTCGCGGCGGCAAAGCTGGGTGTAGCGGAGCGTGACCTTGCGGTCGGCCCCCGGGGGGATCGGGAACACGCTGGCTCGGAACAGGCCGCGGCCGACGTATTCGAGCAAGGCCGGGTCGCGTTTGGTCCGGACGATCTCCTCGTAGATCCGCCGGGCCTCGTCTTTACCCATCACCTTGCCGGGCATTTCCTGACCGTCCACCATCAGGACGAGGTTCTGGACCGCCGCGCCGTCGGGGAGCGGGAACAGGTACTCGGCCTCGATCGTCGCCGAGCCCGGGTTGTGGAAGACCTGGGCCACCCGGACCTCGGCCACCTGGTCCACGACCTTCGCGTCGACGTCCACCTCCCGGATCTCATACGCCTGCCTCGACGGCGTCGGCGTCGGCCGGATCACCCGGTCGACCACGAACCCCTGCCCCCACGCCGGGCCGGCCGCGACCAGCGCGACCCACAGCCCGACTCGCCCGCACATCCCGAGCCTTCGCGGATTCATGGCCGACCCTCCTTCGATTCGCTCGCCTCCGACATCCGTCCCGAGGACCAACCCCTTGGACGTGCGACCCGCCACGCCGGTTCCGCATAGGTGTTGACGATCCTCGGGCCGTTTTCTTTGCCCGATGGTCCGCGATTGCCGGGGACGGCGGGGAATCGCTACAGTAACATCCACGCATCGGGCGCGATGCACCCCACCGTCCCCTCGGGTCCCGCCTTCGTTGAACCACCCGGCGGAACAAGCGAGCCTGGCCCGCCTGCCGACCTCGGCCCTGGGCACGCTGGCGTCCTTGCGGAGGGAGCCCGGCGTCATGGTCCTGGCCGACGGCGACGTGACCTGGGTCGCCTGGCGGGCCGGCAACGCCCGGGTGCTGCGGTGCCTCCTGCCCCTCCCCGGCGTGGCCCTGTTCATCGAGCAGGACGGCCATTGGTTCCCCCCGGGGTCGCCCCTGCCCTGCTTCGACGCCCCGGACTCGCTCGACGGGGCGATCCCCCTGCCCCGCGCCCTCACCCCCGAGCCGGTGGTGCCCGAGCCGGCCCCGGCCGACCTGCCCCCCCCGGCGCGGCTGGCCCTGGCCCGCGACCACCGGCCCCGGCCGACCTCGGCCCTCCGCTGCCGTGTGGCCGACCTCGCCCGGTGGGCCGACACCGCCCCCTCCGCCGAGATCGAGTCGGCCCGGGGGGCCCGTTCCGGGGCGACCGCGTTGCTGCTGGGGGCGTCGCTGCCGCCGATCGAGGGGGCCGAGCGGTTCTGGGGCCGGGACCTCCTGGTCCCGCTCGGGTTCGCCCCCCGGCCCGGCTGGCCCGAGGCCTGGCTCCGCCTGGCGCTGGAGGTCGCCGACGACGAACTAGCCCTGATCGGCCCGGACGCGACCGTCGAGCGGATCCCCCGCGCCGCATTTCGGCCGCTGACCCGGGCCGGCATCCGCCTGGCGTTGGCATCGGCCCCGGAGGGCGGGGCGTCATGAATCGGGTCGAGGCGTATCTGCGGATCCCGGCCGGGTATGCTTATGCCGGCAATTGTGCCTTCGACCCGCGCTGGTCGGCTAACGGCGACGCAATTGAGTACGGCGACGGCACGACGCTTTGCTTCGCCAACGAGGTGGCCCTGTTCCTGGAAGGCTATGCGTCGGTGGGGCCCCTGATCCACTTCGCCCACATCGTCAACCTCATGCTCTTGCTGGACGGGCGGAACGTGCAGAGGCGGGTCTCGGTGATGGGGAAATCCAATAAGTGGTTCCCGGACGAGCCATACACCCCAAGAGAAATCGAAGAGCATCTGGCCCCTTTCGCTGAATGGACCCGCAAGTATCGCGAGGCCGGACGCCGGGCCCGAAACGGGGGGGCGCTCTGCGCTCGGATCTGTCGAGGGCTGCCGATCACCGTCGATCCGCCCGACCCGCGCGAGATCATCGTCCGCCTCGGCGACGGCTCGTTGCGGGCGGCGATGGCGGTGCACCGCAACACGACCTCGCCGCTCGCAGACGAGGTCGAGACCCCGTCTATGTCGGGGGTGGTTTTCGAGGCCTTCTTCTTCTCGGAACTCGGCAAGCTCCCGCCCGAAGAAGTCGACCACTGGTTCCGCCACGGCACCGCCCCTCCGGGCGACGCCGGCCCGGAGATCGCCCGGGAGATCATCGCCCGCAAGCCTCCGGCCGTGGCCGGGCTGCTGGAGACCCTGGAGGCCCGCGAAAGGCTGGCCGGGGCCGCCCCCATGGTCTCCCAGATGGTCGGCGCCCTGGCGTTGCCGCCCCGGCGGCGGACCGATCACGGCCTGCCGACGGGCGGATATGCCGACATCGGCAATCGGGGATCGATCGACCGGATCCTGCCCGGCCAGCTGGCCGTCGACCCCGACGAGTTCGTCCGCCGGTTCGCCGAGAACGAGCTGCTGTACTTCCGCCGCGAGGAGCCGCACGAGCCGATCGGCGAGGACCTGACGATCCTGCTCGACCAGGGGGTCCGATGCTGGGGCCGCGTCCGGCTGGTCCTGGCGGCGGCGGCCATCGCGTTGGGCCGGAACGCCGACCGGAAGGGACGGCCCTGGCGGATCGGCGGCACCAGCACCGACGGCCGCCTGCTCGACCCGGCCGCCGACGACTCCGACGCCCTGGCCTCGTTCTGGGAGGCGAGCGACCTATCGGCCGACCCCGCCCCGGCCCTGGAGGCGGTGCTGGAGGCGCGGGGCTTCGGGGCCGGGACGCCGGGCGACGTGGTGGTGCTGAGCCACCCCCGGAGCCTGGCCGCCCCCGACTTCGCCGCCGCGTCGCGCCGGGCCGGCCCCGGCACCCGCCTGTTCACGGTCTCCGCCGACGAGCCGGGGCGGGTCGAGCTGGCCGAGTGGCGGCACGGCGCGAAGGTCCCGATCGCCGCGTTCCGGGTCGATCCCCGGCCCGACCCGGCCCCGGCCGGACCCCGCCGGGGCGACCCGAGGGCCTGGAGCGGCGACATCGAGCCGGTCCCCTTCCCATTCCGGATGGGGCTGGACGACCAGCGCGGCGCGGTGGACTTCGCCTTCGATCACGACGCCCATCGGCTCGCCCTGACCGGCCTGGGCGGGATGCTGCACGCCTGGAGCCTGGACGGCTCGGCCGCCGAGACCCTGCCCCGGGGCCTGGCCGGGGGGGCGCCGATGGCCGACGTGACCAACGTGGTGGGCGTGGCCAATGGCTTCTTCGCGGGCGGCCTGACCGCGTCGGCCTCGCTCGCGGGCGTCCACTACGACTACGCTACGCGAACCGTCCGGTCCTATCACCTGGCGGCGACCGCGGACGCCGCCCGGGAATGGTTCTACCTCCGCCGGCTGCATGCGGTCGTCGCCCGCACCCCGACCGAGACGATCGCCGTCGAACTATCCACCGGCCTGGTGCACCGCGCGGGCCCTGCGGGCGGCGACCGGCGGGGCGCGGCGAGGCCGATGGTGATCCGGGTCGCGTCGGCCTATCCCAGCCCGCCCCATCGCCTGACGATTCGGGCCTCGGGGGACACCCTGAAGGCGGGCGCGTCGATCTCCCTGGAGCCGAAATCGGGCTCGATCCAGCTCGACGGGGTCAGCCCGCCCTGGTCCGAGTTCACCCCGATGGATCAGGGGCAACCCTCATTGCAGGGCGGCCTGATCCTGGAGGCCCAGCTCCGGGGCGACATCCTGGTGATCCGGGCCATCCGGTCGAATGGGCCCCCCGGGCTCCTGGCCTTCCAGGGCCCTGCGGGGACGGCACTCCGCGAGTTCTCGCCCCATGCGAGCTGCACTCGGTTCGCCCTATCCGCCGACGGGTCGATGATCGCCGCCCGGCTCATCCAGGGGCCCCGGCTCATGGTCCTGCCCACGGTCGGCGCCGGCCAGCCGGCCTTCGTGGTGCCCCAGGCGAAGTCCCACCCCGGCCTCACTTTGACCCTGGGCCCGATGGGGATGGCCCTCCGGGTCGGGCGCCGGGCCACCATCGTGTCCTGGTCGGCCGGCCGGCTGGTCTCCTGGGCCTTGCCGGGTTGGGCGCAGGCCGATCCGCCGCCGAGGCCCTCCGGCGCGCTCGATGCGGGCCCGCTCACCGTGCCCGCATCGAAGATCATGACGTTGCCCCGGGCCCTGGATCGGATCGGAGGCCGGTTCGTCGCCTGCGCCCGGTCGAACCTGACGGCGGTCCTCGATCGCTTCGGCCAGATCGCCCTGTTCGACGCGGACGAGCGGCTGGTGGCGATGATCCTGGCCTATCGGGGGCAGGTCGCCGCCTGGATGCCCGATGGCACCCGGCTCGGCCCGCCCACCCTGATCGACGGGGCCGACGCCGACGCCGAGAAGGCCGCGCGGGCGATCGGCCACGCCCTCCGGGAGGCGTCCCTCCGGGGCTCCCGGTGAGCGCGGCCCGCCCGCCCGATCAGAACGAGTCCGAGCTGATAATCTCGCCGCCGGATTTGGTGGCCAGGGCCGCCCAGGTGCCGTGGTTCACCGTGTCCTTGACGAACTTGACCGACCCGTCGAGCATCCCCACGTTGACGCCCCCGGGATGGTTCGAGCTGGCGCCGATCAGGGTGCCGACCGACCAGATAACGTTCGCCGGATAGCCCTGATTCTCGTTGGCGTAGACGCAGGCCTTCTTGTTGGGTGGCTGGATGTGGCTGTAGCCGCCCCCCACGCCGCACCCGCCGTCGGCCCAGGAATAGCCCTTGGTAGGCCAATTGCGGGCGGTGCTGGCCTGGCACAGCGAGGCGGTCGGGCTGAGGATCGCCTGCCAGCCGACGGCGCCGGCCGGCGGGGCCGGGGTCGTATTGGTCAGGTTGCCGCTGACCTGATAGACCTGCCAGAGGCCGTCGCCGTTGGCGTTGCCCCGGCCCTTCTGCCACTCGCTGTGCATCGCGGTGTTCGACGTGCCGTCGGTGATCGACGCCAGGGTGATCGTGCCCCCGTTGTTGGACCCGTAGGTGACGCCCCCGGTGGCCGTCGAGCCCATGAGGTAGGACGGGCCGTCCAACTGCCCGCCGTTGAACGACAGGCTGGTGCCGATGTTGTTGCCGTAGTTGCAGTCGCCGAAGTTGAACCCCGGATAATTCGTCATCGTCCGGCTCACCGACACCACGTCGGACGGGCAGATGAAGGTATTGACCGTGGTCGACGAGGCGGTGCCGTTCCAGACGAGGTTGTAGGGCAGCGACTGGTTGAAGGTGTTGAACAGGCTGGCCTGCTCCATGAACGGGAGCATGCGGACCTTCATCCCGAAGTTGTTGGCGTTGGCGGTGGCGACGTTGTAGATGGCGGCGTTGCCCGACGGCGGCAGGCAGCCGTAGGTGTCGTTGTAGTTCTGGATCGCCAGGCCCATCTGCTTGAGGTTGTTGACGCACTGGCTGCGGCGGGCCGCCTCGCGTGCGGCCTGCACGGCCGGGAGGAGCAGCGCGATCAGGACGGCGATGATGGCGATGACGACCAGTAGCTCGATGAGCGTGAAACCTCGACGCTTCCTGTCCATGTTGGGGCCCTTCCCGCGGCCGTGGCGGAGTCGCCCGGACGCGAAGACGCCGGGGATCGACCCGGCTAGAAATGAAGAATATGTCGGTGGGACGTGTCGCCGATTAAAGCGGGGACCGGCCGACGGTGCCAGAGAAATCCCCGATGCGTCCCCGCCGGGGCCTCCGGCTCCGGCGCGGCCCGCGCGATCTTTCGGGACCGGGGGATTGCATTCGGGTGCGGGATCGCGTAGGGTGGATGCCTTCCAGCGTAAGGATTTCAAAAAAACGGCCCTCGAAAATGAGGCCGGTGGTAGTGGGGCTTGCGATGGCGATCACGAAGGAGAAGAAGCAGGAGATCATGGGCTCGTTCGGCCGCGGCGGTCAGGACACGGGTTCGCCCGAGGTGCAGATTGCCTTGCTGACCGCCCGGATCACCGACCTGACCAGCCATTTCAAGGAGCACGCCAAGGATCACGCCAGCCGGAGAGGGCTGCTGATGATGGTGTCGAAGCGGTCGAGCCTGCTGAAGTATCTCCGGCTCCACGACCGCAAGAGCTACCTTGATGTGATTGGTCGCCTGGGCATCCGCAAGTAATCCGGGCCGGTTGGGCGGCGTCCTGCGGGGCGACCGCCCTTTTCTCGCGCGCGGGATTGTTCGGTGGGCGGGCCGGGATCGATCCGGACGCCGCGATTGCCCGGTCCTCGTCCCGCGCCGGGACCGTCCTCGCCCCTCTCCTCCCCATCTCGTGCATCACTTGCGACGGCCCTAGCTCCCACCGGCCGAGGTAGGATCCCTGAATGTCTAGCTCGTCATCCGCGACGCGTCGGCCCGCCACCGTCGAACGAACGATCGGTGGCAAGACCATCTCGCTCGAGTCCGGTCGACTCGCCAAGCAAGCCAGCGGCGCCGTGGTGGTCCGCGTGGGCGACACGATGACCCTGGTCGCCTCCGTCTCCGGCCCCGGCCGCGAGGGGCTCGACTTCTTCCCGCTGACCGTCGATTACCGCGAGAAGGTCTACGCGGCCGGCAAGTTCCCCGGCGGGTTCATCAAGCGCGAAGGCCGGCCGACGACCAAGGAAATCTTGACGTCCCGCCTGATCGACCGCCCGATCCGCCCGCTCTTCCCCGAGAGCTTCCGCGACGAGGTCCAGATCCAGGCCGGGCCGATCTCGGCCGACCGCGAGAATGACTCCGACGTCCTGTCGATCATCGGGGCCTCGGCGTCGCTGATCCTGGCCCAGGTCCCGTTCCTCGGCCCGATCGGCGGCATCCGCCTGGGCCGCATCGGCGACAACTTCGTCGTCCTGCCCACCGCCTCGGAGATGGCCAAGAGCGACCTCGACCTGGTGGTCGCCTCCACCGAACACGCGATCGTGATGATCGAGGGGTTCGGCCGCGAGCTGCCCGAAGCCGAGATGTACGAGGCCATCATGGAGGCCCACCGGCTCAACCAGGAGGTCATCGCCCTCCAGCACGAGCTGGTCGAGGCCCTGGGCCTGCCCCGCTACGAGCCGGTCGGCCTGCCCCAGGACCCGCTCCGCGACCACCTGTACCAGCGGTTCGGCGGCGAACTCCGCCAGCTCAAGCAGATCCACGGCAAGCAGGATCGCAACAACGCGGTCAAGGACCTGCTCAAGCGGATCATCACCGAGTACTGCCCCGCCGACGGCTCCGGCCTGGTCACCCCGATGCAGGTCAAGGGGGCGTACCACGCCGTCGAGGAGAAGGTCGTCCGCGAGCTGATCCTGGACGGCCACCGCTCCGACGGCCGCGGCCCGCGCGACCTCCGGCCGATCTCCTGCGAAGTCTCGCTCCTGCCCCGCGCCCACGGCTCGGCCGTCTTCCAGCGCGGCGAGACCCAGGCGCTGGTCACCACGGTGCTGGGCACCGGGGCCGACGAGCAGCGGGTCGACGGGATCATGGAGGAGTACAGCAAGAAGTTCATGCTGGACTACAACATGCCGTCGTTCGCCGTCGGCGAGGTCCGGCCGATTCGCGGCCCCGGACGTCGCGAGATCGGGCACGGCGCCCTGGCCGAGCGTTCGGTCGCCCCGGTCCTGCCGGAAGGCAAGGCGTTCCCCTACACGATCCGGGTGATCAGCGACATCCTCGAATCCAACGGGTCCAGCTCGATGGCGTCGGTCTGCGGGGCGACCCTCAGCCTGATGGACGCCGGCGTGCCGATCAGCGACCCGGTCGGCGGGATCTCGATCGGACTGGTCCAGGATGAAGCCTCCGGCCGCCACGTCCTGCTCACCGACATCATCGGCGACGAGGACCACTTCGGCGACATGGACTTCAAGGTCGCCGGCACCCAGCGCGGGGTGACGGGCATCCAGCTCGACCTCAAGAACCTCGGGATCACCGGGCCGATCGTCCGCGAGACGCTCGACCAGGCCCGCGAGGCCCGTTTGGAAATCCTCCGGGCCATGCTCCGGTCGATCAAGCGGCCCCGCGAGGAGATCAGCGAGAACGCCCCGCGGCTGATCCAGATCCAGATCAACCCCGAGAAGATCGGCCTGCTGATCGGCCCCGGCGGCAAGACGATCCGTCGCCTCCAGGACGAGACCGGCGCCAAGATTGACATCGAGGACAGCGGCGTGGTCACCCTGGCCAGCCCCACCGCCGAGGGGGCCGAGGCCGCCCGCGACAAGATCCAGGCGATGACCGAAGGCGTCCAGGTCGGCCGGATCTACGAAGGCCGCGTCACCTCGATCAAGGACTTCGGCGCATTCGTCGAGATCCTCCCGGGCAAGGACGGCTTGGTCCACATCAGCGAGCTGTCCGACGGCTATGTCGGGACCGTGACCGACATCTGCCGCGTCGGCGACACGATGCTGGTCAAGGCGATCGCCGTCGATGACCAGGATCGCGTCAAGCTGTCGCGCAAGGCCGCCCTGGCCGAGCGCGGCGAGGTCGACCCCAACGCCGGCAACACCCGCCCGGCCGGCGCCCCGGGCGGCGGCGGTGGCGGATTCGGGGATCGCGATCGCGGCCCCGGCGGCCCGCCCCCGCGTCGCGGACCCGGCGGCGGCGGTGGCTACGGCGATCGCGGCCCGCGCCGCGACTGATCGTTGCGGATTCGGCGATCCCGGCCGCCCTCCCCGTCCGTCTTGATGACGGACGGCGGGGCGGCCGGGGATTCGCCCCCGAGTTCATGCACGGGCTCGCCCCGCTCCGACACCCGCCTCGGAGGACTCGTTCATGGCCGATCCTGACGTCGGCAAAACCCCCGCCGGATCCGTCGCGACCCTCGAACGGCCCGACGATGCGGCCATCCATCGCCGGCTCCGCGAGCAGTATGCGGAGATCGCCCAGCTCGCCGGCGGCCTGGCGCACGAGATCCGCAACCCGCTGTCGACGATGGGGCTCAACCTGGACCTGCTGGTCGAGGACTTCCGAGGGGCCGAGACCGCACGCGACCGGCGGGTGCTCC
This sequence comes from Tundrisphaera macrotermitis, assembly GCF_051175315.1. Taxonomy (NCBI): domain Bacteria; kingdom Pseudomonadati; phylum Planctomycetota; class Planctomycetia; order Isosphaerales; family Isosphaeraceae; genus Tundrisphaera; species Tundrisphaera macrotermitis. Next base: position 4,425,440 of record NZ_CP195100.1, on the reverse strand, counting down.
AGAAGCTGGAGCGGGTCCGCCGCGAGACCGAGCGGCTCCAGGACATCGTTGACGACTTCCTCCGGTTCGCCAAGGTCCAGGACCTCCAGACCGAGCCCGCCGACCTGAACGCGGTGGTGGATGACCTTCGCGACTTCTCCGAGCCCCAGGCCCTGGCCCAGGGGGTGGTGATGCGGACCCAGTACGAGCCCGGGCTCCCGCGCGTGCCGCTCGACGTCGGCCTGTTCAAGCAGGCGCTCTGGAACCTGATCCGCAACGCCCAGCACGCCATGCCCGACGGCGGCGAGTTGATGCTCCAGACGCATCGCGACGGCGACTTCGCCGTGCTGGACGTGACCGACACCGGCGTCGGGATGACGCCGGAGGTCGCCGCGCGGATCTTCGACGCCTTCTACTCGACCCGGCCCGGCGGCAGCGGATTGGGCCTGCCCACCACCCGCAAGATCGTCGAGGCCCACGGCGGGACCCTGTCCACCGAGAGCGAGCCCGGCCAGGGCTCGCGGTTCACGGTGCGGCTCCCCCTGTCCTGACCGATCCGACCCGGAGGCCCTCTCGAACACGATGCCGGCAATCCCTTCACATGGGGCCTCGATGGACCCTCAGATCCGAGTCCTGGTGGTCGACGACGACGAAGGCCACGCCGAGGCGGTGGCGGAGAGCCTGGAACGCGTCGGGTACGACTGCGTCGTCGCCGGGAGCGGGCGCCAGGGGCTCAAGCAGATCCAGGAGCAGGACTTCGACATCATCCTGACCGACCTCGTGATGGACGAGGTTGGCGGGATGGAGATCCTGGCCGAGGCCCGGCGCGAGCTGCCCGACGCCGAGGTGGTGATCCTGACCGGGCACAGCACGATCAAGGCGGCCGTCGCCGCCATGCAGGCCGGGGCCTCCCATTACCTGACCAAGCCGCTCGACATCGGCGAGCTGCGCACCGTCGCCGACAAGGTCTCGCAGGCCCAGCGGCTGGCCCGGTCGAACCTCGACCTCCGCCGCCAGCTCAACGAGCGGTTCGGCTTCGAGGGGATGATCGGAAACTCCCCCTTGATGCACGCGGTGATCGGCCGGCTCCGGCAGATCGCCCCGACCTCGGCCACCGTGCTGATCACCGGCGAGAGCGGCACCGGCAAGGAGCTGGTGGCCAAGGCGCTGCACGCCAACAGCCCGCGTCGGACCAAGCCGTTCGTCGCCCTGAACTGCGCGGCGCTCAGCGAGAACATCCTGGAAAGCGAGCTGTTCGGCCACATCAAGGGGGCTTTCACCGGGGCCGACCGCGAGCGCAAGGGCTGGTTCGAGCACGCCAACGGCGGCACCCTGTTCATGGACGAGATCGGCGAGATCCCGATCTCCACCCAGGTCAAGCTGCTCCGGGTGCTGGAGACCGGGGAGATCGTCCGGGTCGGCACCAACGACCCGATCAAGGTCAACGTCCGGATGATCTCGGCGACCAACCGCGACCTCAAGGAGGCGATCGCCTCGGGGTCGTTCCGCCAGGACCTGTACCATCGCCTCAAGGTCGTCAGCGTCAACCTCCCGCCGTTGCGGGCCCGGCGCGAGGACATCACGCTCCTGATCGACTCGTTCCTCAAGCAGTTCGCCGCGTCGCACGGCAAGACGGTCACGTCGATCACCCCGGCCGCCCGCAAGGCCCTGATGGCCTATCCCTGGCCGGGCAACGTCCGCGAACTGAAAAACGCGATCGAGAGCATGGTCGTGGTCGACTTCGACGGCGTCCTCGACGTCGACGACCTGACCGAAGACCTGATCGCCCAGCCCGATGCGGCCGGGGCCGTCGCCTCGACCGCGGCGGCCTCGGGCCCCAACCTCGTCGGCCGCCCGCTCGACGAGGTGGAAGCCTATTATATCGGCGAGACCCTGAAGCTCACCTCGGGCAATCGCGAGGAGGCGGCCCGCCTGCTCGGCATTGGCGAGCGGACCCTGTACCGCAAGATCAAGGAATACCAGATCGGCTGACCCGGATTGCCCGGGCTCAGGACCAGTCCTCGACCTTCTGCCGGGCACGCTCCGCCGGGCCCGGCTTCGGCCGAGCGGAGTTCCGGATCAGGGCGGCCACGCCCAGCGCCGCCACGCCGAGGGCGATCGGCTTGAGCACGGGGTTCCACTCGAACACCTTGGTATAGAGGCTGGTGGAATAGGCCTTCTCGTGGTATTCGCCCTCGATGGCGCGGGGGCGGGGCGGGGGCTCGTAGAGGTTGTCGGGCTTCGCGAGCTTGTCGGAGATCTGCTCCTTGTAGATCATGTCGTTGCGGGTGATCAGCCAGTCCGCGAAGCCGGGGCTGACCCGCTGGATCACGTCGAACAGCTTGCCGCCGCCGCCCACGAAGATGTCGCGCCGGGGGTTCTCGGCGGCGAAGACGATCGACTCGGCGACGACGTGGGGCTCGTACACCGGAGCGGGCGCCGCCACCTGCACCCCGCCCAGCCTGGCCCGGGCGTCGGAGAAGAACGGCGTGTTGATCGCGGCCGGGGCGATGTAGGTGACGTGGTACTCGCCCGGCTCCCGCCTCAGTTCGAGCCGGAGCCCTTCGGTGAACGACTTCACGCCGTGCTTGGTGGCACTGTAGACGGTCTGGAGCGGGAAGGTCCGCACCCCGGCCACCGACCCGATGTTGATGAACGCCCCGCCGCCGACCTTCCTCATGTAGGGGAGCGCGGCCTTCACGCCGTGGATCGTCCCCATCAGGTTGACCTGGACCAGCCTCTGGAAGTCCGCCACGTCGACGTCGGCGATCAGCCCGGCGATGCCGACGCCGGCGTCGTTGATCCAGGTATCGATCCGCCCGAACTTGTCGTCGGCGGCCCGCGCCAGGGCCTGGACCTGCTCCCAGTCGGCCACGTCGGTCGGCACGACGAGGGCGGACCCGCCGTGGACCTCGATCTCGCGGGCGACCTCGCCGAGCGCCCCCTCGTCGCGGGCGGCCAGCACCACGTTGGCCCCCCTGCGTCCGAAGATCAGGGCCGCCTCGCGGCCGAACCCCGAGGAGGCCCCGGTCAATACGATCGTCTGCTCATTCAATGGCCTGGGCATGGGATGGCTCTCGGTCGCGGTGGTTCTTGCTGATGTTCTCGTTGGAGTCGAGGAGCCTCAGCAAACCCCGCGCCGGAGAGGGCCGGACACTTTCACCCGGATTCGAGGGGCATCATGGACGCATTTCGGTGGCCTGTTCTTGCTCGGCCCGCCGCGATTGCACGTTATCGATGGCCGCCTGATACTGGTCGGCGGTGGCCCGATAGTTCGTCGATCTAAGCCTGGTCGCCGCCTCCTGGATGTCCAGGAAGCCGCGAACCGCCGCTTCTTCGAGGATGTTGATCGTCCCGAGCAGGGGGAACTTCAGCGCCCTGGCCGCCTTGCGAGCATCCCAATCGTCGATGAGGATCCAGTCGAGGCGCGGCCCCGTGGCGGCATTCAGCTCCGCGGCGAGCGAGATGGCATGGATCTCCCCTTCGTGGAGTTTTGCCGTCAGGCCCGGGAGGATCTGCACGGGGGCCCGGACCGTGACCCAGTCTGGAAGATTCTTCGCCCAAGCGCGAACGGGTTCGGGGGCTTTCTCCCTTCGCATCTCCTCGAGAACGGCGGGGGGGATGATCACCTGTCCGAAGAGACGGGCGAGCACCTCTTGCTCTCCGATGAGGATGAGATAGTTGAGCGGCGTCGTGTCGGAGACGACGATCATCGGGGCCTGGCGTCGCGGAGGATGCCGACCTGGGCCTTGATCTCCGAGACGCTGACATCGAGCCCAACGCCGTACCTCTTGAGCAGGCCATCCGTCGCGTACCGATCAAGCCCCAGGGCCTCCCCGAGCTGACGGTGCGAAATCTCATGTTCGCGATACAGTTCGACGAGGAACGCCTCGCGGGCCTTGCCGCTCCGCTCGGTGTCAGGGACCCGGAGTTGCTGCTCGATGTCTTGGGGGATATCAAAACTGATGGTCATGTCGTGGCTCCTGAGAGTCGGAGATTTTCTGCAGGCTCTCTCATGTTTCGGGGCACGGGCGAGGTCCGACTCGCGCCTGCCGCTCAGGGCCTGTGACGCGGGCAGTTGGGACGGTCGAGCGCCTGAGTCTCGATAGGATTCGGGTCGGGAGGATCGCCGGTTCTTTGCGTGGTCATGGCATCAATCGATCGCGATCGCCGTGACTTCAAATGATCCTGAGGGCTTCGGCGGGAAGCAAGATCAAACCTCTCGCCTGCTTGGGGTGGACCGGCGGCATCGTTCCGATCCTTTCCCCAACTCCCCGTGACGCCCGGATCAGGATCGGGTCGCCGTCCCAATCATCAGTTTCGTGCCATGGGATCACCATGATATCGTCATTGTTCCGGGTGAGGTCGTCGGCGACGCAAGGTGATCCCATGCAGTTCAAAAAGCGGCTTGGCCTGGCGATATCCGCGGCCCACATTTTCCTGGTCGGCCAGGTGCCCATCGCCAACTCGGCGCAGCGAGCGGGTGTCGCGGGCGATCAATCGGCGAAATCCGCGGATCGAACACCGGCCCTCAAAATGCATCGGCTCGGGGCGGGCGAACCTGGGAATGATGGTTGGTATGAGGCCAAGTCGACCGAGGGTCATTTCCGCGTCAGCATGCCGTTCCCCTTCAATGACGGGACGATCCAGTTGCCGGCGGATCCGACCGCCCGGAGCTATCTGATCAATTCAACGAGTTCCGAAGGTTACAAGTTCACCGTCATGGAAATCGAAACCAAGAAAGGCAAGGCAAACTCTCCACTCAAGTCGCTCCCCGATGGGATCCGAGCGAAAGGCGAAGCGAAGCTCTCCGGAGAACGGTACTTCCAACACCAGGGCCATCCGGCCGTCGAATTCCAGGCCGTCGGGCCGAAGCAAGGCATCTACACGCGAGTCATCAATTGCTCGGACCGACTTTTCTCCCTCATGGTGGAGTATCCTGCCGGGTCGGAAGCCGAGGTCGGGCCGCTCGTGTCGGGTTTCTTCGAATCCCTGCGGATTGACCTGAAATCCGGTGAGAAGGGGAAGTGATCGATCCAACGCCGGGTGACCTGGGCGGCGGCCTGACCTGGAAGCGTCGGTCTTGTGGTCGATCAGGTGATGGCTCCGTGCGATCGGAGAAACGGGTTGCGATTGACCGGGCGGGCGGTTTCCTTACAATTCGGCTCAAGTTCCCTTCCCGATGAGACGACGAATCGCAAGGCCCGGTGATGTCGGAAGAAACGCACGATCAGCTGGAAGCGGTCCGGGTCGAGAAGCTCCGCAAGATCGAGGCCCTGGGCCTCGACCCCTGGGGGCAGCGGTTCGACGACCATCAGGCGGTGGCCGACGTCCGGGCGATCCCCCTGCCCGAGGGGGAGGCGACCGACGCCGATCGGCCCCGGGTCCGGATCGCCGGGCGGATCGTGCTCAAGCGCGGCCAGGGGAAGGTCAACTTCCTCCAGGTCCGCGACTGGACCGGCACCATCCAGGTCATGATCGGCAAGAACCAGGTGGGCGAGGCGGCCTGGGCGCTGGCCTCGGAGTTCGACCTGGGCGACCTGATCGGCGTCGATGGCGGGCTCGGCCTGACCAAGACCGGCGAGCTGACCGTGTTCGCCGCCGGGCTGACCTTCCTGGGCAAGAGCCTCCTGCCCCCGCCCGAGAAGTGGCACGGGCTGACCGACATCGAGAAAAGGTCCCGCCAGCGCTACGTCGACCTGGCGTATAACCCCGAGAGCTTGCAGGCGTTCCTGAACCGGTCCAAGATCGTCGCGGCCTTCCGCGCGGTCCTGGCCGGGCGCGGGTTCGTCGAGGTCGAGACGCCGACCATGCAGGCGATCGCCGGCGGGGCGGCGGCCAAGCCGTTCGTCACCCACCACAACACGCTCGACCTCGACCTCTTCATGCGCATCGCGCCGGAGCTGTACCTCAAGCGGCTGCTGGTGGGCGGGATGGAGCGGGTCTTCGAGATCGGCCGGGTCTACCGCAACGAGGGGATCAGCCCCAAGCACAACCCCGAATTCACGATGCTGGAAGCCTATCAGGCCTATGGCGACTATCACGCCATGATGGACCTGACCGAGGCCCTGATCGTCGGCGCCATCGAGGCCATCGACGGCAATTACCAGCGGACCTGGGGCGAGCACACGATCGACTTCACCCCGCCCTGGCCGCGCCGGACGTATGCCGAACTCGTCCACGAGCATGCCGGGGTCGACCCGGCGGACTTCGACGCCCTCCGCGCCAAGGCGGAGTCGCTGGGCCTGGCCACGGCGGGCAAGGACCCGAGCGTGGTCCTGAGCGAGGTGTTCGAGGAGGTCGTGGAGGATCGCCTGGACGGGCCGGTCTTCGTGATCGACTACCCGGCGGCCGTCTGCCCGCTGACCAAGCGGAAGGCGTCCGACCCGGCCGTCGCCGAGCGGTTCGAGCTGTTCGTCCACGGCATCGAGCTGGCCAACGCCTACACCGAACTGAACGACCCGATGCTCCAGGACGAGCTGTTCCGCGGCCAGCTCGCCGGGCAGAAGGACGAGGACTCGATGGCCAAGATGGACGACGACTTCGTCCGGGCCCTGAAGCACGCGATGCCCCCGGCCGGAGGCCTGGGCGTCGGCATCGACCGGCTCTGCATGCTGCTGCTGGACAAGGTGAGCATCCGCGACGTGATCCTGTTCCCCTTGCTCCGCCCCGAATCCTGACCGAACCACCTGCCCGCGAACCCTCCACGGATGGAGATCCTCGCATGTACAAGTATCTGCTGTGCTGGCGGTATCTCCGGACCCGCTACATCGCCCTGGCCAGCATCATCAGCGTGATGCTGGGCGTGGCCACGATGATCGTGGTCAACTCGGTCATGGCCGGGTTCTCCGAGAAGATGCGGACCCGCCTGCACGGGGTCCTGGCCGACGTGATCGTCGAGTCCTACGACCTCGACGGCTTCCGCAACGCCCAGGAGGTCATGGCCCGGATCCGCAAGGTGGCGGGCGAGGACGTCGAGGCGATGGCCGCGACCATGGAGACCTTCGGCCTCCTGAAGTGGACCGTCAACGGCAACGCGATCACCCGCCAGGTCCAGATCATGGGCGTCGAGCCCGAGGAACGGGCCAAAACCGGCGACTTCGCCGAGTTCCTGTTCGACGAGCAGGGCAAGCAGATCCCGCCGTCGTTCCACGTCACCGAGAAGGTCCGGCTCAACAACCCGGCCGGCGAGCTGCTGAAGGAGGAGGAGGACGGCCCATTCAAGGACGCCCTCATGGCCCAGATCGATGCCGACGTGCCCGACTTCGGTACGATCATCGGCTTCTCGCTCGGCCACATGCACTACAAGGGGAAGGACCTGTGCGTCGCCCCGCCGGGCACCAAGGTCCACCTCTATTACCCCAAGGCCGGGCGGTCGCCCGAGCCGGGGTCCGACACCTTCACCGTGGCGGGCTACTTCAAGAGCGGGATGAGCGAGTACGACTCGACCCACGTCTACGTCCCCCTGAAGCGGCTCCAGATGCTCCGCCTGCTGGGCGACGGCGAGGGCCAGGGGGCCGTGAACCAGATCCAGCTCAAGGTCCGCAAGGGCGTGGACATCGACGTGCTGGCCTCGAACCTCCAGTCGGCCATGGAAGACCTCCGGCCGATGTACTTCAAGGTCTCGACCTGGGAGCAGAAGCAGGGGCCGTTGCTGGCGGCGGTGGCCGTCGAGCAGAGCATCCTCAACATCCTCCTGTTCTTCATCATCGCCGTGGCCGGGTTCGGCATCCTGGCGATCTTCTCGATGATCGTGGTGGAGAAGACCCGCGACATCGGCGTGCTCAAGGCGCTGGGCGCCTCCACGTCGGGCGTGCGGGGGATCTTCCTCGGCTACGGCCTGTCTCTGGGGCTGGTGGGCAGCGGCGTGGGGATGATCGGCGGCCTGCTGTTCGTCCGCTACATCAATCCGATCGAGAAAGGGTTGAGCGTGGTGACCGGGCGTAGGGTGTTCGATGACTCGATCTACTACTTCTCCGAGATCCCGACCCGGATCGAGCCCCACACCGTGGCCTGGATCGTCGGCGGGGCGCTGATGATCTCGATCGTCGCCAGCGTGTGGCCCGCCCAGAGGGCCGCGAAGCTCCGCCCGGTGCAGGCCCTCCGGTTCGAGTGAACCCAGGCGTCCGACGCGGCCGGGTCGGATCCCCGGCCGCGTTTCTCCCGTTCCCCGCACGAACACGGAGGGTTTCCGCGATGGCGAAGAATCATCTGGAAGCGGTCGGCCTGGTCAAAGCCTATCGCAAGGGCCGGTTCGCCGTGCCGGTGCTGCACGGCGTCGACCTCGAAGTGGAGCGCGGCGAACTCGTCGCGGTGATCGGCTCCAGCGGCTCGGGCAAGAGCACCCTGCTCCACCTGCTCGGGCTTTTGGACACCCCCGACGCCGGCTCGGTCCTGCTGGACGGCAAGAGGATCGACGACGGCCCGGAGAAGGGGCGCGACCTCCTCCGCAACCAGACCTTCGGCTTCATCTTCCAGTTCTATCACCTCCTCCCGGAGCTGACGGCGCTGGAGAACGTGATGCTGCCGCACATGATCCGGCTCGGCTTCCGCTCCTACCTGTCGAAGCGGTCCGGGATCCGCAAGGACGCCACCGCCCTGCTGGAGCGGGTCGGCCTCGGGCACCGGCTCGACCACCGCCCGGCCGAGCTTTCCGGCGGCGAGATGCAGCGCACCGCGATCGCCCGGGCGCTGGTCGGCGGGCCCGAAGTGCTGCTGGCCGACGAGCCGACGGGCAACCTCGACGCCGCCACCGGGCAGGGCGTCCTGGAGCTGTTGCGCGACTTGAACCGTGAGCGCCATCTCACTATGATGATGGTCACTCACGACGGGCACATCGCCCAGCAGGCCGATCGGGTCGTCCGGCTTGCCGAGGGTCGCGTCGAAGAGTGGGCCCCCGCCCTGGCTTGAACCGTCCGGCGGGGGCCAACGCGTCGCCGCGTTCCGATCGGAGGTCGTCGCCCCGAGGATGAGGCGCCGGCCCGACCGGGACGCGGCCAGGAGCCCCCCTCGGATGAGCCTCAAGGTTTATATCGGCGGCAAGTTCTTCGACAAGGCCGACGCCAAGATCAGCGTCTACGATCACGGCCTGCTCTACGGCGACGGCGTCTTCGAGGGGATCCGCTCCTACGCCGGCCGCGTGTTCCGGCTCAAGGACCACGTCGACCGCCTGTACGACTCGGCCAAGGCGATCCACCTGGAGATCCCCATCTCCCGGGCGGCCATGGCCGATGCGGTCAACGAGACCCTCGCGGTCAACAAGCTGGTCGATGCCTACGTCCGCCTCGTCGTGACCCGGGGCGCCGGCTCGCTGGGCCTGGACCCGCGCAAGACGACCGACCCCCAAATCATCATCATCGCCGACTCAATCAGCCTCTACCCGGCCGAGCTGTACGAGCACGGGCTCAAGATCATCACCGCCGGCACGATGCGCAACCACCCGGCGGCGCTCAACCCCCGGGTCAAGTCGCTGAACTACCTGAACTCGATCCTCGCCAAGATCGAGGGGACCAACGCCGGCTGCCTCGAAGCCTTGATGCTCAACCACAAGGGCGAGGTCGCCGAGTGCACCGGCGACAACATCTTCATCGTCCGCCGGGGCGAACTCCACACGCCGTCGATCGACGCCGGCATCCTGGAGGGGATCACCCGCGACGCGGTGATCGAGCTGGGCAAGAAGGCCGGGCTCAAGGTCGTCGAGCGGACCATGGACCGCCACGACATCTACACCGCCGACGAGTGCTTCCTGACCGGGACCGCCGCCGAGGTGATCCCCGTGGTCGAGTGCGACGCCCGCCCGATCGGCGACGGCAAGCCCGGGCCGATCACGAAAGACCTGCTCGACCGCTTCCACAAGATGGTCCGCAGCGGGGAATGACCCCCGTCCTTCCCGAGCGGGGGGCATGATGCTCGCGATCCGGACGATCCTGGCCCCGACCGACTTCAGCCCCCATGCCGCCGTCGCCGTGCGCTATGCGTGCGAGCTGGCCGTGCGGCTGGGGTCGGCGCTTCACCTGCTCCACATCCTCCCCGATGTGGTGCCGGTCACCCCCGACCCGATGCTCGCGCCGGCGATGCCGCCGGAGTTCTTCGCCCAGTCCGAGGTCCGGGCCCGCGAGGCGCTCGGGGTGATCCTCGACCCCGCCTGGGGCGAGCCCCCCTCGGTCGTCACGGCGGTCCACTGGGGCGCCGGGGTGGAGGGGATCGTCGAGTACGCCGCCGCCCACGCCATCGACCTCGTGGTGATCGCCACCCACGGCCGCACCGGCATCCGCCACGCCCTGCTCGGCTCGGTCGCCGAAAGGATCGTCCGCGAATCCCCCTGCCCCGTCCTGACGATCCGCGACCGGGGCTGAGGCCGGGCCGCCGGGCAAATCGCCTTGGACCAGCCCGGTTCGATCCGATATGATCGATCCGGGTCCGGCGAGCCGTCCCATCGCGATCGGCTCGCCGCGGGTTTGTGATCTCAAACTATCGAGTCGGGATGCTTGGGCGACGGCCCTCGGCCCGGGAGACGAGCACGATGGCAACTGCCGAGCGGACGCGGGGTCGGATCTACGACGACATCACCCAGACGATCGGCAACACGCCGTTGATCCGCCTGCGACGCGTCACGGCGGGCTGCCCGGCCGAGGTCGTCGCCAAGCTGGAGAACTTCAACCCGCTGTGGTCGGTCAAGGACCGGATCGGCGTGGCGATGATCGACGCGGCCGAGGCCGCCGGCAAGATCAACCCCGACACCATCATCGTCGAGCCGACCAGCGGCAACACCGGGATCGCCCTGGCCTTCACCTGCGCCGCCCGCGGCTACAAGCTGATGGTCACGATGCCCGAGAGCATGAGCCTGGAACGGCGCCGGCTGCTCAAGGCGTTCGGGGCCGAGATCGTCCTGACCCCGGCCACCGAGGGGATGCCCGGCGCCGTGCGCAAGGCCGAGGAGATCGTCGGCGGCAACCCCAACGCCTTCATGCCGCAGCAGTTCAAGAACCCGGCCAACCCCGAGATCCACCGGGCGACCACGGCCGAGGAGATCTGGAACGACACGGAAGGTCGCGTCGACATCCTGGTCTGCGGCGTCGGCACCGGGGGGACGATCACCGGCTGCGGCGAGGTGCTCAAGGCCCGCAAGCCCGGCCTGAAGGTGGTGGCGATCGAGCCGACCAATTCGCCGGTCCTCACCCAGAGGCACAACAACCAACCGCTCAAGCCCGGCCCGCACAAGATCCAGGGCATCGGCGCCGGGTTCATCCCCGACGTCATGAACCCGGAGATCATCGACGAGATCATCCAGGTGAAGGATGAGGAATCGTTCGAGATGGCCCGCCGCCTCGCCAAGGAAGAGGGCATGCTGGTCGGCATCTCCTGCGGTGCCGCCGCCACCGGCGCCATCCAGGTGGCCCGACGCCCCGAGAACGCCGGCAAGCTGATCGTCGTGGTCCTGCCCGACCTCGGCGAACGCTACCTGTCCACGGCCCTGTATCCCGAATGATCGGGGGGCCGGCCCGATCCCCAGGCCGGGGGTCGGGCCGCCCGATTTCAGGTCAGAGGACGCCGCAATCGGCGATCTCGATCTTCGCGCGCGGCTTGCCGCTGCCGGAGCCGAGGGCCTCGATCTGCTTGACCAGGTCGGTGCCGTCGGTCACCTCGCCGAAGACGACGTGCTTGCCGTCCAGCCAGTTGGTCACCACGGTGGTGATGAAGAACTGCGACCCGTTGGTGTTCGGGCCGGCGTTGGCCATCGACAGCAGGAACGGCCGGTCGTGCTTCAGCTGGAAGTTCTCGTCCGGGAACTTGTTGCCGTAGATCGACTTGCCGCCGGTGCCGTTGTGGTTGGTGAAGTCGCCCCCCTGGAGCATGAACTGGGGGATCACGCGGTGGAACGACGAGCCCTTGTAGCCGAACCCCTTCTCGTGCGAGCAGAGGGCGCGGAAGTTCTCGGCGGTCTTGGGGGCCACGTCGTCGAACAACTCCATGGTGATCCGGCCCGAGGGCTTGCCGTCGATGCTGATGTCAAAGTAGACGCGGGGCCTGGCCATGCTGGATATCCTCGATCGACTCTCGGGCGGGAACGGCCGACCCGCGCGGGATCCCGGATCGGCCCGGCCGAGATGGGTGGGCGTATCCGAGATGGTCGCGGGCGGAACGGGCCTCAGCGTACCGAAATCCGCGCCCCATCGCCATCCGAGGCCGTCGATCCGCCCGCCCGGCCCGGCAATCCGACTCCGCCGGCTGCACGGGGTTGAAGGGGATCGTCGGTCCCGGGTCTAATGGGATTCTTGCCTGTCTTCGAATCCGATCCGAGCCGAGACGCGGGAGGGCCGATCCGTCGGCGCCCCCGCGTCCCCCGCCCGCGAGATCAGACGCCCGGGTCGCCCCAAGGAGTGCGGAGTGCCATCGATGATCTTCGAGAGGTTGGGTTGGGCGGCCATCCTGACGATGTGGGCGGCCTCCGGGGCCGCCCTCGGCCAGGAGCCGGCGCCGCAGAAGGCCCAGGTCGACTTCGCCCATGACGTCGCCCCGCTGCTCAAGGCCCGGTGCACCAACTGCCACGCCGACGGCCGGTACAAGGGGGCCTTCTCGCTCGATACCCGCGAGTCGATGCTCAAGTCCGAATCCGTCGTGGTCGGCAAGGCATCCGAGAGCGAGCTGATCGAGCGGCTGACCTCGGACGACCCCGAGTTCCGCATGCCCCCGCCCACCGGCAAGGAGAAGCCGCTGACCCCCGAGGAGGTCTTGCGGCTGTCGACCTGGATCGACCAGGGGGCGACCTGGGAGCCGGGCTTCACCTTCAAGAGCCGCGGCTACGTCGCGCCGACGAAGCTGCAAGCCGTCGAACTCCCCCCGGCCCGCGACGGCCGCGACCACCCCATCGACCGGATCATCGACGCCTACCAGGCCGCGAGGAAGGTCCCGACCCCCGCCCCGCTGGACGACGCCGCGTTCGCCCGCCGGCTGTTCCTCGACGTGACGGGGCTCCTGCCCCCGCCCGAGGAACTGGCCGCGTTCCTCGCCGACGCCGACCCGGGGAAGCGGGATCGCCTGATCCGCCGCGTCCTGGGCGATGACCGGGCCTACGCCGACAACTGGCTCTCGTTCTGGAACGACCTGCTCCGCAACGACTACAAAGGGACGGGCTACATCGACGGGGGCCGCAAGCAGATCTCCCAGTGGCTCTACCAGGCCCTCTACGACAACAAGCCCTACGACGCCTTCGTCCGCGACCTCATCAGCCCGACCCCGGAGTCGGAGGGGTTCATCAACGGGATCAAGTGGCGCGGCCGGGTGAATGCCAGCCAGGTCACCGAGGTCCAGTTCTCCCAGAACGTGGCGCAGGTGTTCCTGGGCGTGAACATGAAGTGCGCGTCGTGCCACGACAGCTTCATCGATCGCTGGACCCTGGAAGATGCCTACGGGCTGGCCGCCATCACGGCCTCGGCCCCGCTGGAGATCGCCCGCTGCGACATCCCGACCGGCCGGTTCGCCACGCCGAAATTCCTCTGGCCCGAACTCGGATCGATCGACGCCAAGCTGCCCCGCGACGAGCGGCTCAAGCAACTGGCCGGCCTGCTCACCCACCCGGACAACGGCCGCTTCCCCCGCACGATCAGCAACCGGATCTGGCGCCGGCTGATGGGCCGGGGGATCATCGAGCCCGTGGACGTGATGGCCAACGAGCCCTGGAGCGAGCCGCTGCTGGACCACCTGGCCGGCTTCCTGGCCGGGCATGGCTACGACCTGAAGGCGCTGATCGAGCACGTCGCAACCTCGAAGGCGTATCAGTCCCGGTCGGCCGCCTGGCCCGACGAGGATCACGGCGAGGGCTACGTCTACCGCGGCCCCGAGGTGAAGCGGATGACGGCCGAGGACTTCATGGATGCCGTCTGGATGATCACGGGCGAGGCCCCCAAGAAGCTCGCGGCCCCGATCAAGCCGGCCGCCGAGGCCGAGGCCGCCGCCCATCGCTTCGTCCGCGCCTCGCTGGTCCTCTGCGACCCGCTCATGCGGTCGCTGGGCCGCCCCAATCGCGAGCAGGTGGTGACGACCCGGGGCGAGGTCCTGACGACGCTCCAGGCCCTGGACCTGTCCAACGGCCAGACGCTCACCGAGATCGCCGCGAAGGGGGCGGACCGCCTCCTGGCCGAGAAGCCGGGGGCCGACGCCTCCGCCCTGGCCGAGGCGGTCTATTCCCGGGCCCTGGGCCGGTCGCCGACCGCCGACGAGGCCGCCATCGCCCGCGAGATGATCGGCGACCCGGCCTCGGCCGACGGGCTGGCCGACCTCCTGTGGGCCGTGTTCATGCTCCCCGAATTCCAGTTGATCCGCTGACGGAGGCGTCCCGATGGTGAGCGAAGAGTCTCGATCGCGCCGCGAATTCCTCCGCGCCACGGGGGCGGCCACCCTGGCGGCCCTGGCCTCGGGCGAGCCCCGCCGTATCCTGGGATCGGACGGCCGCGATGCGGTCAAGCACCCGGAGGCCACGGCCGACACGGTGATCGTCCTCTGGATGGCCGGGGGCATGGCCTCCCCGGAGACGTTCGACCCCAAGCGATACACCCCCTACGAGGTGGGCGGCGAGCCGGGCGATGTCCTCTGCACCTTCCCGAGCATCGACACGGCCGTCGACCACATCAAGATCTCGCAGGGCCTGGAGAACGTCGCCAAGGTCCTGGATCGCGGCACGGTGATCCGGTCGCACGTCGTGGCCGACCTCGGCAACATCCTCCACTCGCGGCACCAGTACCACTGGCACACCGGCTACATCCCGCCGCAGACGGTGGCCGCCCCCCACATCGGCTCGTGGGTGGCCAGGGTGAAGGGGCCGAGGAACCCGGCCATCCCGGCGTTCGTGAACATCGGCCAGAGGCTGGAAGGGCACGGCGAGTCGGAGGAACTGAAGGCCTTCACCACCGCCGGGTTCTTCGGCAGCGAGTACGGCCCGTTCAACCTCCCCTTCCCGCTCGACGCCGTCGCCGCCGTCCGGCCCCCGAAGGGGATGAACGCCGGCCGGTTCGCCGCGCGCGAGCAGGCCTACAAGCGGTTGCTCAAGCAAAGCCCTCTGGGCGACCTGGCCAGCGACTACCACCAGGAGTCGATGGTCCGGTCGATGGAGAACGCCCATCGCCTGCTCAACTCCAAGGACCGCGACGCCTTCGACCTGAGCCTGGAGCCCAAGGAAAGCTTCGACGCCTACAACACCGGCCGCTTCGGCCAGGGCTGCCTGCTCGCCCGGCGGCTGACCGAGGCCGGGGCCCGGTACATCGAGGTCACGACCGAGTACGTCCCGTTCGTGAGCTGGGACACCCACGAGAACGGCCACACCACCGCCGCCGAGATGAAGGCCCAGATCGACCGGCCGATCGCCCGCCTGATCCTCGACCTCGAAGAACGCGGCCTGCTGGACCGCACGCTGGTCGTCCTGGCCAGCGAGTTCAGCCGCGACATGATGGTCGAGGGGATCCCGGGCAGCACCGCCAAGGATCAGGCCCGGGTCAAGGGCGGCAAGTTCGTGGAGATGAAGCAGTATGGCCTCCACCGCCACTTCACCGGCTCGGGCTCGGTGCTGATGTTCGGCGGCGGGATCAAGAAGGGCCACCTCCACGGCGAGACCGCGCCCGAGCGTCCCTTGATCACGGTCAAGGATCCGGTCTCGATCAAGGATCTCCACGCCACGATCTTCACCGCGATGGGGATCTCGCCCGCGATCGGCTTCGACGTCGAGAAGCGCCCGTTCTACGCCACCGACAACGCCGAGGGGCGGCCGGTCGCCTCGCTGTTCGCCCGGGGGTGACGGGCCATCGGGCCGGTCACCGGCCCCGCGCGACCGAAACGCGCGGGGCCGCCCCTTCCCCACGCGGACCACGTTCGACAACCCCCGAGGTCGGCAGGCCCATGGCTTCCCTTCCCCTCCGGTCGTGGGCGTCGCCCCTCCTCGCCTGGGCCGTCCTGGCGTTGTCCCCGACGACCTGCCCCGCGCAGGGGCAGCCGAACGGCCGGCCGAACCTCTGGGCCGTGGTCGTCGGCGTCGACGGCCGGCCGGGGACGACCGTCGGGCCGAGTGGAGCCGAGGCCGCCCGGAGGGTCGGCGCGTGGCTCTGCCGGGCGGGCAAGTGGGACGCCAAGAACGTCCTGCTGCTCACCGACGACCCCCGCGCGCCGACGCCGGTCGGCCCGGGGCAGCCGGCCACCCTCCGGGCGACGAGGGAGAACCTGGACCGGGCCATGACCGGATGGCTCAAGGAGCGGGTCCGGACCGGGGACGCCGTCCTCCTGTATGTGGCCAGCCGGATCGTCGCGGCCGACGAGTCCTCCCCGGCCGGCGTGGCGGTCGAGATCGCCGATGGCGGCCAGACGGGGGCCGGCTGGGCCCCCTCGGCGACCATCGAGGCCCTGCTCCACGATCGGACCTTGCGGGCTGACAACAACGTCCTGGTCGTGCTCGATGTCGCCCCATCCCGGGAGTCCCCCTCCGAGGCCGCTCTCGGCGGGTGGCTCGATGCGCTGGTCCTGGGCCCGAACGGCGGGGCCGGGGGCGTATCCCGGCCGGTGATCTCCGCCTGCCTGGCCCCGGACTGGAGGGCGTCGGCGCGGGCCGGCGGGTTCGCCGACGCCTTCCTCGCGGCGCTGGGCGAGGCGGATCGGCCCCGGGGGGTGGGCGGGGCGCTCCACCTGCTGGGGACGGACCCCGCCCGGCTCCGCTCCGGGTTCCGGATCCGGGGTACGATCCCCCCCGACCTGACCCTCTGGGCCTCGAGGGTCGGCCCTCGGCAGGGCCGCTCGCCCGAGTGGCTCCTCCAGCGGGGTCATGCCCGGGGGGTCGCCTCGATCGCCTTCTCGGCCGACGGGGCCCAGGTCGCCAGCGGGTCGGAGGATTCGGTGGTCCAGATCCGGTCGGCCGGGGACGGGACGCTGCTGACCTCGCTGGCCCACCACACGATCGCCATCACCCGGATCGCCATCAGCCCCGACCAGACGCTGCTGGCCAGCGCCGACCTCGACGGCAAGGTCCGCGTCTGGGATCGGGCCTTCCGCCGGATCGTCGGCGAACTCGCCTCCGACCGAGGGGTCGTCGAACTGGGCTTCCTCCCCGACTCGCAGCGCCTGATCGCCCTGGACGCGGCGGGCCACGCCTGGAACTGGGACGGGGCGCGTCGGGAAGAGACCTGGTCGGAACTGGTGCCGGGGGGGACCTTCCAGCACATGGCCCTCGCCGACCGGGCCGGGCCCGTCGCCCTGGCCCTGGGCGGGGCCGACGGGACGGTGACCCTGGTGGGGGCGGATGGCCGCCCGACGGGGGGGACCATCAAGGCCGGCGAGCCCCTGGCGCGGCTCGCCCTGTCCGGCGACGGGGCGGAACTGGCGATGGCCGACGAGGCCGGGGCGGTGCGCATCGTCTCGGTCCCGGCCGGCCGGACGATCGGTGAAGATCATCTGGAGAACCGGCCCGGGGCGATGCTCTTCCTGCCCGATGGCCGGCTCGCCGCGTGCTCCGGCGAGAGGATCCGCCTGGTCCTGCCGGGCCGGGCCGCCGTGGACCTGCCCGCGCCGGGGGGGGCGACGCGGCTGGCCGTCTCGGCCGACTCGCGACGACTGGCCGCCATCGCGGGCGGGACGGCGCTGCTGTGGGAACTCCCGGAGGGGGACCCGCCCCGCTCGATCCCGATCGACGGGCTGGCCGACCGGGTCGCCCCGACCGCCCTGGCCTTCTCGCCCGACGGGGCCCGCCTGGCGATCGGGGACTTCGAAGGGGCGCTGCGGCTCGTCGACGCCGCGACCGGCGGCCTGGCGCTGGCCCCGATCGCGGCCGATCGGGGGCAGGTCGCGGCCCTGAGGCTGTCGCCCGACGTCCGGATGATGCTCCAGATCAATCGCGAGGGCGTCGCCCAGATCTGGGACCTCTCCGACGGATCGGCCCGGGCCCCGCTGCCGGGCCGGTGGTCGGCCGGCGCGTTCCTCCCCTCGGGGCGGGGCGTCGTGCTGAGCGAGTACCGGACCGGCGACCTCTCCGCCCGCACGGCCGGGACGGGGATGCCCATCTCCCTGGCCTTCCCCCGCCCGACCGACCCGCGCGGGGCGATCCTCTCGCGAGAGAAGCTCGGCCCCCTGGCCGTCTCGCCCGACGGCCGATGGCTCGCGGCGGGGGGGGCCAACGGCATGGTCGCGGTCTGGGACGCGGCGGCCGGGCAAGTCGCCTTCGTCGATCGCGATGCCCACCGGCGGGCCGTCACGGCGGTCGCCTTCTCGGCCGACGCGAAGCGGCTGCTGACCGCCGGCCGGGATCGCTCGGCGCGGCTCTGGAAGGTCGACGCCCGGGGAGCCCTCGCCCCGGACGGCCCGGCCATCACGGCCCCGGAACCGATCTCGGCGGCGGCGATCGACCCCCGCGACGGCGGCCGGATCGCGATCGGGACGACCGGCGGCGTGGTCCTCCTCCGACCGCCCGGGGCGGCGCAGCCCGCGCGGGTCGACGCGATGGACGGCGCGATCAACGCCCTGGCCTTCGCCGCCGACGGGAAACGCCTGTTCGCCGGATCGGACCGCGACTCCCGGCTCGGGATCTGGGAACTCAACGCCGAGCCCCGGCGGATCCGATGGGATGGGCGGGATGGCCACGCCGAGCGGATCAACGCCCTGGCCGTCCACCCCAACGGTTCGCTCCTGGCCAGCGCCTCGGACGACGCCACGATCCGGCTCTGGGACGTCGGGCCGGGCGAATTCCGGCCGCTCTGCGCCCTGTCGTCGATGCCGGTCGCCCGCGACTGGGTCGCCTTCGCCCCGGATGGGCTGTTCGACGGCAGCGAGGCGGGCCGGCGCCGCATCACGTGCCGCGTGGGCGGGGCCGTGGACTCCGTGACCGCCGAGCGTCTGTTCGGCCGCTTCATCCATTTCGAGCTGCTGGCCGAGATCTTCCGCGGCGACCGGCCCCGGGCCCGGGCCCCCCTGGCCGGGCTGTCCAATCGCCGACCCCCCCTGGTCCGGGTCGTCTCCACCAGGAAGAGCGGGGTGAACCCGTTCAACCGCGCCGAGGTCGAGGTCGAAGTGACCGACCAGGGGGGCGGGATCGGGGAGATCGTCCTCTTCGAAGGCCCGCCCGGGAGGCGCGACAAGCGGATCAGCCCGGCGAAGGTGGACGAGATCCCCGGCGGGTCGCGGAAGGCCCTGTTCGCGGCCTTCCTCAAGGAGGGGGAGAACCCCTTCTGGGTCTCGGCCTCCGGCGACGATCGCGGATGGGAGGCGGAGCCCGTGCCCGTGCTCCTGTCCTACGACCAGCCCAAGCTCCGACAGGCCCAGCTCTATGTGATGACGGTCGGCGTCGCCGACTATGCCTACGACGACCTGGACCTGAAGTTCTCGTCCGCCAACGCCGCCAACTTCCAGAAGGTGTTCGCCGCCCGGCGCAAGAATTCGGCCTATCAGGAGGTGCACGCCGACCCCGCCCTGGTCAACAACGGGGCGACGCGCGCGAGGATCCTGGCCCGCCTGGCGGCGACCGCCAACCGGACCGAGCCGCAGGATACGCTCGTCGTCTTCCTGTCCGGGCACGGGTTCCGCGACGAGGAGACCGACCGGTACTACTACGTCCCGCACGATGTGACCCGGGCCGGCCAGGGCGCGCTGGGCACGGACGACCTCAGGAAGGAAATCAAGGCCAACGGCATCCCGGCCGAGGACCTGCTGGAGCGCCTGGGCAAGGCGCGGGCGAAGAACGTCCTGCTGATCCTGGACACCTGCTACGCCGGGGCCGCCTCCAACGCCGCCCGACGCGGGCCCCTGGAACGGTCCCGGCACGGATGGGGCGGGGTGATCATCGCGGCCGTGTCGGGCGACGACAAGGCCTACGAGGCCGACCAGATCAAGTCCAGCCTCCTGACCTACGGCCTCCTGGCCAGCATCAATGCCCTGGATGATCGCCCCGTCCTGACCGAGAGGTTCGCGCCCGTCAAGCTGGGCGAACGGGGAGGGACCCTGGTCGGATCCTGGTTCGAAGCCGCCCGGCAGCGGGTGGCGGCCCTCTTCGAAGTGACCCAGAGGACGCAGGATCCGCAGATCTTCGGCGAGAATCTCGACTTCGAACTCGTCCCGCCGATCGCCCCCTGATCCGCCCGACGAACCCCGCCCCGGCCCCTCGCCGCCGCCCGACCCGACGGTCGTGCGGATCGCTGCGCATTTCCGGTGCCGAGAGTTTCATCCCGGTGAATTGGGACCGCGGGAACTCTTGCAAACCTTTTGCACCGTGTTATTTTATCCTAAACTGCCTCAATTCTCCGGTTCGCCCGCGTTGCCAGCGGAAAGATCCACAGGGTCGAACCTGTTAGATATGCACCGGCGGCCCTCGATGGCCGAGGTCCGATCCCCGAGCGGCCGGTCGCGGCCGACCCCCATCCACGGGAGCTGCCCATGTCCCTGCGTCGCGCGATCACGTCGAATCTCGGATCACGCCGTCGTCGCCGGGCCGCCGAACCGCGGGTTGAGTCGGTCGAGAGCCGGATCTTGCTGGCGACGTTCACGGTCAACTCGAATGCGAACGATTTCGCCAGCCCCCAGGACCGATTCGACGCCCAGGTGACGGTGCCCGTCGGCGAGGTGCTTCGCGAACTGCTCTTCAAGCCCGATTCGAGCCGGGCGTTCAATTCCTCGGTCGCGATCGGCGATTTCGACGGCGACGGGATCGGCGACATCGCGGTGTCGATCTACAACACGGACCCCAGCCCGCTGCTGAACATCCTGGGGCCCCGCCTCGAGACTTACGTCCTGTTCGGGCCGGTGTCGGAGGCCCTGACCTCGCAGGCCTCGCCGAGGGCCTCCCTCGTGTATTACGAGGCGATCACGCCGGCTCCCGGAGCCCAGTACACGACGGTGTCGACCGCCGGGGATTTCAACGGCGATGGCAAGGCCGACATCGCGGTGGGCCTGAACAGCGTCATCCCCGACCCCACCTTCGACCCCTTCACGACGCCGACCTCGAAGGTCGGGACGCTGAGGCTCCTCGTCAACCCGGGGACGATCCCGCCGTTCCTCCCGGGCCAGCCCCCGGCCTTCCCGGCCTCCATCCCGAGCCTGGGCTTCCTGGAGAACTTCGGTCAGATCCGTTCGTTATCGGCCGGGGATGTGAATGGAGACGGGCGGGATGACCTGGCGATCCTGAAAGATTCGGGCGTCGATGATGCCTACGATTATGACATCGTCGGCGTCTACCCGGCATCGGCGCAGGGCAGTTCGGTCCAGCTTGGGAGCCCGACGACGTTCTCGTCGCCCGATGGGCAATTGGGGCTGCCGAGCTCGATTTCGGGCGTCGCCCTGGGCCGCTTCGAGGCCTCCGGGAGCCCGGACGCCCTGGACCTCGCGATCTCCTACAACACGGGCTCGACGATCTCCACGACCGTCGCCGCCATCTATCGCAACCCCGGCAACGGGCAATTCCCGCCGACCCGGGAGCGGACGGCCTCGTTCGGCCGCCTCACGAATGCGCTGAATGCCGGCGATTTCGACGCCGACGGCCTCGGCGATCTGGTGTCCCTCGACTTCGACGGGTCGGTGGTGATCTTGCCGGCCGCCGGCAATCAGCCCGCGTATACGCTCCCCGGCACGCGTCCGGCCAACTCGGTCCCCGCATCCATCGCGGTCGGCGATCTCAACGACGGGGCGCCGGATCTCATCACCGAGTTCCGGACGTCCGATCAGGCCGCCGCGAATGAACTCAACCCGCAAACCTACTCCGTGATCGTCTCGAAGACGACCCTCCGGGATGCGATCAACCGCGCGAACCAGTCCCCCGGCCCGGACACGATCAACTTCCGGCTCGCCGATCCGACGATCCGGCTGAATACGTTCCTGCCCATCATCATCTCCCCGATCGCGATCGACGGCTTCAGCCAGCCGGGCGCCCGGGCGAACACCCTGGCCGATGGCGACGACGCCTTGCCCGGCGTCGTGATCACGGCCCCGGACGACGCCCCGGTGTTCGACGCCTTCACGATCAACCGGACCCTGTCGGGCGGGACGTCGATCCGCGGGCTGGTGATCAACAACCTCGTGGGCTCGGCCATCCTGGTCGCTGGCGAGGCCGGCGGCAACGGCTCGGATGGCGGCGTGGTGATCGCCGGGAACCGGATCGGCGTGGATCGCGACGGCACGAATCGCCGGGGCAACGGGGGCCAGGGGATCCGGCTCCATGCCACGAGCGGCGTCACGGTCGGGGGGACGAGCCCCGCCGATCGGAACATCATCTCGGGCAACGGCGGCAGCGGCATCAAGATCGATGTCTCCGGCCCCAACCTGATCGTCGGCAACTACATCGGCACCGATCGCACCGGCCGGAACGCCATCGGCAACGTGCTGGACGGCATCCAGATCAACGACAGCTCGTCGATCACCATCGGCGGGGCCGATCCGTCGGCCCGCAACATCCTCTCGGGCAACGGCACCAACGGCGAGGGGGCGGGCGTCAACATCGACGGCGTCGGCTCCCGGAACAACGCGATCCTGGGCAACTACATCGGGGTCGACCGGGACGGCAACGGCGACCTGGGCAATACCCTGATCGGGGTGTTCGTCGGCGCCGGGGCGAGCGGGACGACGATCCGGGACAACGTCATCACCGGCAACGGTACGGACGACAATTCCGGCGTCGGCGTCTACCTCTACCGGTCGAGCGGGACGACGATCGACCGGAACCGGATCGGCACGACCGCGGCGGGGAGGGCGCTCGCGGGCGGCTCGCCTTCGGTGATCGGCGTGCTGGCGAACGACTCCGGCGGCAACGTGATCGGCTCCCCGGATCCGGCCAACCGCAACGTGATCTCGGGCCACCGTCAGATCGGGGTCTACCTCGCCCGCGAGACCGCCGGCGATCGGCCGATCGGGCAGGGTTCGTCCAACAACCTGGTCCAGAACAACTACATCGGGACCGACTTCGACGGCCTGGCCGCCATCCCCAACGGCGCGGACGGGGTCAACATCGCCAACTCCCCGAACAATCGGGTCATCAACAACCTGATCTCCGGCAACCTCTCGACCGGGATTCAGCTGTTCGGGGCCACCTCGGTCGGCAACGTGATCGCCAGCAACCGGATCGGCCTCGACGCCAACAACGCCCCGACCCTGCCCAACGGCGACAGCTTCCCGGTCGGCATCTTCAACAACACCGGGGGGGCGAGCAACACCATCGCCAACAACTCCGGGCAGACGGGGGTCGTCGACGGACCGGGCGTGGCACCCGCCGCGTCCCCCGGGTCGGTCGCGACCGCCCAGAACGTCAACAAGGCGACCGGCAAGGGCAAGAAGGGGGCTCGCCAGGCGTCGGCCGCCCAGCAACGGAAGGCCAGGCAGGCCAGGCACCGGCAGGCGGCGAGCCTGGCGGCCCGCGCGAAGGCCCACAAGGTCAAGGTGTCCCAGGCCCATCCCAAAGGCCCGGCCCGCGGCACCCGCTGACCCGACTCCTTGACCCGACAGCACACGAGGGCCGGCCGGGACGCATCCCGGCCGGCCCTCGTCTGTGATCGCGAAGCCCCGGGGATCAGTTCCCGAGGATGGGGTTGTAGATGCTCCCGCCGCGGGCGGCCTGGCTCCGGCTCCGGCCGAAGAAGATGTTGCCCTGGAGGATGAACTCGCCGTCGAACGGCAGGGGGCCGGTCACCGGGCGGGCGTAGCCCAGCGTCAGGATGCCCCGGTCCAGGATGCCGATATTGGCGCCGAAAGTCATGTTCAGGACGTCGGGGATGCCGTAGATGTCCTTGTCGCTGTAGCCCCGATGGTTGAACGGGGTGTTCAGGTGGGCCTCGACCACCGGCGTGAACGACGAGATCAGCGAGCCCTCCTCCTCGGCCTGGTACAGGTTGTAGCCGAGGGCGACGTCCACGAACAGCATCGTGGGCAGGGCCGCGTCGGTGGGCACGGCGACGGCGCCGAAGCCCTGGACGAAGGCCTTGCCCCGCTGGAAGATGTAGCCGAGGTAGGGCTGGATCTCGACGGGGTTCTTCAGCCGCCCGGTGACGGGGAAGCCGGCGAACGCGGCCGGCCCGGTCGGGGTGTCGACGCTGAGGCCGGCCGAGATCAGGTTGCCCGAGTCGTCGGAGTAGAGGACATACTTGGCGAAGACGCCCAGGTTCCCCGCCGCAGTCGTCGTGCGGTTGAGCCGGGCGGTCCTGCTGTCCGAGACCAGGGTGTTGATGGGCATCCGGAGGCCGAACGACCCCTGCCCCTCGGCGAACGTCTTCTCGAACCCGTACAACTGGCGGTAGACCTGCTGCCGCTCGATCGGCGAGTTCAGCCGGTCGTTGAGCCTCTTGTTGACGTTGTCGTAGAAGTTGAACGTGCCGAAGATGCGGTCGACCGGGCGGGGCGACTGGTTGTCGGCGATCTTGAACCCGCGCACCGCGGGCACGATCCCGGCGACGGACCGCTGGCCGAAATTGCCGCCGCCCGGCCGCACGGGCGGGTTCGGGCTCGGGATCGACGGGAACCGGATGGCCTGGCGTGCGAAGTACGGACCCTGGTCGCCGATCATGAACTTGGGGGCGGCCGCCGCCCTCTGGATGCCGCCCTGCCCCGAGATCGCGCCGGCGTCACCGGCCCCATCGAACGCGAACGGAGAAGCCCCGGGCGGGGCGTAGGGCGCCTCGGCCGGATTGCCGTAGTCCGGGGCCGCCGCCCCCGGATCGCCCCCCGGCAGGGCATCCGGGGCGGTCCCGGGCGCCGGGCCCGGCATCGTCCCCGGGGCCGCCTCCGAGGGAGGGGGCATCGGCGGGAGGCCGGAAGGGTCCCCCGAGACGTCCGGGGGAATCGGCGTGCCGATCGGGCCGGACGGGTCGGGCTGGAGGGGATGGGCGCCCCCGCCCGGCGCGACCATTTGCTTCGAGGGGGCCGTCCCAAACGGCTCGCCCAGTGCGTAACTTGCCCGGGACGGATACGTCGAATCCGCATGGGCAAGGTTTGAAGTGCAGGCCCCAAGTGCGAGCACAGCGGCGAATCTGCATCCTTGTAGCAACCGTTTCCCCATCTTACCCTCCTGGTATCGACACCCGGGCGATCCTGCCCGGGGGATGGATGGAAAACGAGGCGATCGGCCTTCATGAACGACGAGATTCGCATGAGTCGCAATTGACCTCGTATCCTCACTGCCCCGATTATCGTCCAAATCGATTCTGGGCTTGATGTCATGGTCAAGTTGCCCACCCACCAGACGCAGGAGGATGGCCGTGAATCGTGACGTCGAGTCGCAACTCCCGCCGATGCCGGCGTCGGCGGGAACAGGCCCCCGGGATCCGAATGTTTGCCGTGCCGGGCTCGACGGGGTGGCGCTCATCCCGGGGCCTCGCCCCTGCCGACCGCGTCGGGCGACGCTCCGAGGCATTTGCCGCGTCGCCACCCTGTTGGCCCTCGTCCTGATCCGGCCGACCGCCCCGGCGTCGGGGCAGGATGCCAGGGCGTTCCGGTTCGAAGCCCCGATCCTCGTGATCAACCCGAGGGGCCACTCCGCCCCGGTCAGGTCCCTCCTGTTCTCACCCGACGGGAGCCGGCTCTTCTCGGGGGGATTCGACAAGGCGATCAACGTCTGGAATGTGCAGTCGGGGGCCGCGGAACTGGTGCAGACGCTCCGGCCGCCGATCCATCGGGGCGACAAGGGGCGGATCTATGCCCTGGCCCTGTCCCCGGCCGCCGACCCCGCGGGGGGCCGGTTGCTGGCGGTAGCCGGCCGTGGGGCGAATGCCGATGGCAGCAACATCCTGATCTATCGATACCCCGGCCGGCCCGGGCATGAGACGGGGGACCTCGTCGCGCAACTCCCGAGGCCGGACCCCCGGATCGACGTCGCCAACGCCCATGTCGAGGCCATTTCGAGCCTGGCGTTCTCGCCCGACGGGGCGATGCTGGCGTCGGCCTCCGCGGATTCGAAGGTCATCCTCTGGGACCTGGCCGCGATGCGCCCGCGGGCGGTGCTGCTGGGGCACGCCGGGCCGGTCAACGTGGTCGCGTTCACCCCCGATGGCCGCCACCTCGTCAGCGGGGGCGACGATGGCGTCCCCCTCGTCTGGGAGGTGGCCAGGCCGACGGCGCCCATCGCCCGGGGCACGGTCAGGACCCGGTTCGCGAACGAGGCGGAGTCGGGCCGGACGGTCAACAGCGCGGCCGTCAGCCCCGATGGACACTTCGTCTTCGTCGGCCACGAGAACGGTTTGTTGAAGCGGTACACCCTGCCGAGCCTGACCGAGGAGAGGATCCTGCCGATCATCCGCGACCAGCAAGGTGCGATCGAGGGGATCGCCTGCAGCCCCGATGGCCGGCATCTCCTGACCTCATGCGTCCGATTGCTCGCCAACGAGGCCGGGCGTCCCTCGAACGAGTGCGACATCGAGCTGCGATCCATGCCCGATGGCCGGGTGGTGCGCCGGCTGGCGGTGGCCGACAACCTGGCCTATGCCCTGGCGTTCTCGCCGGACAGCAAGACGGCGGCCATCTCCGGGGGGGATGCCCAGCCGATCCGCCTGTTCGACATCGACGGGGGGGGAGGGCCGAGGATCACCCTCCAGGGCGAGGGGAGCAGCATCTGGGACGTGGGCTTCAACGAGGAGGGGACCGTGGTCGGATTCACGCGGCAGCGGGTCGACGACCCGGGGGGCGCGGGGGTCTACGACGGGTTCGACCTCAGGGCTCGGCGATTCACCCCGCTGCCGGCCCCCCCGGCCCGGCGGGCGATCCGCACCGACGGGGGCTGGACCGTCCGCCCGGACAACCCGTACGCGCTGGGCGTCTTCGACCCGGCGGGCCTCCGGGTGTCGACCCTGAGCCTCGATCGCGGCTTCGATCGCCGCTGGTGGTCGTATAGCTTCATCCCGGGCAACCCGAAGGAGGGGCATCCCAGGCGGATGGTCGCCGTCGCCTGCGAGGCGGGGGTCGCTTTCTTCGAGCCGGAGACCGGCAATCGGACGCGCCTCTACGTCGGGCATGTCGGGCCGACCTACGCCCTGGCCCCGTCCCCCGACGGGCGGTGGCTCGCCACCGGCTCCATGGACCAGACCGTCCGGCTCTGGCCCCTGGCCGGCTGCGATACGCTCCCGCCCCTGGGGGCGAGATTCCGACTCCTGCCCGACGGCACGGCCCGCGCCGAGTCGGTGACGCCCCGGGGATTTGCCGAAGGGGTCGGCCTGAAGGAAGGGGACATCATCGATGCCTTCTATCAGGGCTCGCGACGCTACCCGCCGGGGGAATTCCTGCAACAGGTCGATCCCGATCGGGTCGCGCCCAATGTCACGATCGCATTCCACGTCCGGGGCCAGGAGTTCCCCATCGGGACGACCCGGCGCGATCAGCCGCTCATCAACCTGTTCGCGACGCCCGGGGGCCAGTGGGTGTTCTGGACGCCCCGGGGGTTCTATGACACCTCGCTGGCCGGCGACCATCGCCATCTCGGCTGGCATCTGAACCACGGCACCCCGGAGGCGCCGGGAGAATCGGAATACTTCCCGATCGATCGCTACGAGAAGGAGTTCCGCCGTCCGGAGTTGCTGGCCGAGCTGGTGGCCACGGCCGACCTGGGCAGGGCCCTCGCGGCCCTGGACCGGGCCCGGCCGCAGACGCCGGCGGAACCGTCGGCGTTCGTGGAGGCGAACCCCCTGCCCCGGGTCCGCATCCTGGCCCCGACGCCCGGGGGGGCGGCGACGGCCCAGGCCACCGTGCCGGTGCGGGCATCGGCCACCCCGGGGGGGGCGGCGGCGATCCGGTCGATCCGGATCTCCGTGAACGGGGCCAGCGAGGCGGGCCGGACCTTCGCGATCAACCCGCCCAGCCGGGTCGCCGTGCAGCGTGAGGCGGTCGTACCGCTCCGGCCCGGGCCGAACCGGATCCTGGTCCTGGCGACCGACGACCGGGGGCGCGAGCATTCCGCCTCGCTGGACCTGGCGTCGACGGCCCTTCCCGGGACGAAGGAGCGGCAACCCCGGCTCGACATCCTCGCCGTGGGGGTCGAGGGATTCGCCGACCCCCAAATGGCGATCCCCTACGCCGAGCGGGACGCCGCGGAACTGGCCGACTTCTTCGCGGCCGGCAGGGCCGGTAGGACGAAGTATGCCGATTCCGCCGCGACGGTCCTCGCCGGCAAGGAGGCGACGGCCGAGAACCTGGCCCGGGCGCTCGGCGACCTGGACGAGGCCGCATCGAAGGGCCAGTACGGCCCGGGGGACACCCTGATCGTCGCGATCGAATCCCACCTGCTCTCTTTCGACCAGTCGACCGCACTGCTCGGCGCCGGGGGGGATGCCAGGAGCCTGAAGGAGACCGTCCCCTCCGAGACGATGGCCGAGCCGCTGGGGCGGCTGGCGGAGGCGGGCTGCCGGGTCGTCCTGCTGCTGGACGGGGCGCACAAAACGTCCCCCGGCCCGTGGGGCGATGCCCAGGAGGACTGGATCCGGGACCTCTGGAGGAACCGCGGGGTCATCGCCTTCGTCGCCTCGACCGACGGGCCGAGCGGGCGGCAGGACGTCGATCGCCTGGGCCTCTTCGCCCGGGGGATCCTCGACTTCCCCGGCCGTCGCCTCAACCGCAAGGCACCGCTCACGCTCGACGAGTTCAAGGCGGTGATCGAGGCGCGGATCTCCGACCTGAGCCGCCGCGGCCAGCGGGCCGAATGCCTGATCCCCGATGCGCTCTCGCCGGCCACGCCGTTCCTCGAACCGGCGTCGGCGGCCGCCCCCCCGAAGCCCTAAGCGATCCCGGCGCCGGACGTTCGCATCACCGACCGGCGCCGGGGAGGGCGGTCAACTTCATGGCGACCACGCGGCCGACGTGCAGGTCCTCGCGGCGATGGCCCGGGAACCGGGCGGCGAGGCGGTCGGCCTCCGCCCGCTGGGCGAGCAGGTAGAGGACCTCGGCGCGCGAGCCCTCGGCCAGGGTCGTGACTCCGGGGACGTCGTAAAGCTGGGCCAGACGCGCCGCCACGTCGCGCTCCAGGCGGTGGAAGTTGAACTCCGTGCCCTGATACTCGCCCGACAGGTCGATCAAACGGACCTGGCCCCGCTGCTCCGGGGCATGGCGCCAGAACTGGTAGGCCAGGCCCCTGCGGTCGGTCAGGACGGGCCGGCTCCCGGGGCCATCCGCCCGGATGGCCGCGATCGCCCGGAGGGCATCGTTCGAGTCGGCATACGAGGCGCCCTGGGCCTCCGTCCGGACCTGGATGGTGGCCAGCCCGAGGAAGCCGACGCAGGCCAGGACCACCGCCCCGCGCCCGGATCGTTCCAGGAGCGTGGCGACGACCGGGCCGACGCACAGGACCGAGGCGACCGCGTACCGGTCGATGGCCGAGGGCTGGAGCAGATAGGAGATGGCCAGGATCGCCGCCGGCATCAGGGCCAGCCCCATCACGCCGAGGAGCGGGGCGAGCGAGGACTCGTCGATCTCCGACCGGGCCCCGCCGGGCGACCTGCGCCGGAGCATCGCCGCGGTCGCCGCCACGGCGCCGGCCACGGCGAAGGGGGCCGCCGGGAAGACCCCGTTCAGGAACACGCGGGCCTGGGCGAGATCCGGCGGCGTGATCCAGGTCGGCACGCTGATCGCCGACCGCTGCCCGACGTAGAAGATCGGCACCAGGATGGCGAGCGTCATCGGCCCGGCGGCCAGGCCCAGGCAGGCCTGCCGCATCCGCCCGGGCCATCCGGGCGTGAGGGCGAGGTAGGAGGCCGCCAGCAGCCCGAGCGAGATGATCCCGAAGTAGTGCACCGAGCAGATGAACGCCGAGAGCGCCGCGATACCCGCGATCGTCCCGGGTCGACTCCGCCCCGGTTCGAGCCGATTCAGCGCGTAGGCGAGCCAGGCGAGGGCGGCGAACCACGGGGCGTAGAACCGCCCTTCGAAGGCCTGATGGATCAGCAGGGGGTGGGCCCAGGTCGCCAACGCCCCGGCCAGGGCGACCGGCGGCCGGAATGATGCTCGGAGCAAGGCATAGACGCCCACCAGACCGAGATAGGCCGCCGCGAAGGCGAACGCCCGCAACGAGGCCTCGGTGAGCGGCCCGGTCGCGGCCGAATACGCCCTGAGGAGCAGGAACAGGCCCGGAGGATTGAAGTCGGCCCCGCGCCGCAACGCGGACAGGGCATGCGCCAGGCTGGGGTCGCCGGCCACGACCAAGCTGTGGAACTCGTCCAGCCACAGTGGGCGACCGAAGAGCCAGCGCGTCCGCGAGGCGATCACGGAGAACGCCATCGCCGCGAGGAGGATCAGCGGGGGGACCAGGCCGCCGATCCGACCTCCGGGAGTGCGGTCGCCGAGGTCCGGACGTTGGTCCTGGTCGGCCCGCCCCGGCGGGCGATCCGACGTGTCCGACGGGGTCGCTTGCATGATGGGCGCGTTCTCGGGGGGGATGAGAGGGGACGCACGCGACCTTGCGACGATCCTCGTCCGCGCCCGGATGTGCAAGGCGACGAATGAGTGAGTCGTCGGCCGCCCCCGATGCCGCAGGCGGCCGGGGAAGGCGTAGGGGAAGATAGCGGATCCCTGGGGCGAAAGATAGCGAACCTTCCGGTTCGGCCGTCTCCGCGCTCCGATCGGCGTCGCCGCGGGCGACACGGCCGGGTCTCGGGGCCGATGCGCCGGCGATCCCCGTGGACTTCCCGGCGAATGAACCGGACAATATCGATGCGGGGCGGGCGAGGAATCGACCGGACCGCCCGGACCGCCGCACCCCAGGGAGTCAGAGCCGTGTCAAATTCCGCCTTCAACCCGCTCTATCTGACCCTGTTCCTGCTGGTCGCCTGCTTCGCGATCACCCTCTTCATCTCGATGCGGCTGAGGCGCGAGGTGGAGGAGGATTCGACCCCGACCACCCCCAAGGAAGTCTACGGGCCCCTGGAACAGGCCTACTACGCCGGCCTGATGCACGAGGAGGAGTACCTCCGCATCCGCGAACAGATGGCCCGGGCGGCCGCGGGGACGGCGGTCGCCGACCAGCCCGCGACGGCCGGAAAGAAGAAGCCGCACCCGCCGGTGGACGAGTGGGCTTCGTGGGACGCCCCGGGCGCCTGAACGGGCGGGGTGGGCCGGGGCTACTTCCCCTTGCCCGCCTCTCGGGTGGCCGTCCAGCCGAACTCGCTCGCCTGGCCCTCGATCGACACCGAGACCGTGCCGTTGATCGTGTCGGAGTCGCCGAGCTTTCCCTTGTACTCGGATCGACGCTTGCCGTGGGTGCTGGCGAAGCTCAGGTTCTTGCCGTCGAGCTTGAGGTTCTCCACCTTGACGGCGGGCTTGTCGTCGAAGCGCTCGCGCCCGGTGAGCTTGTCGTTCTCGCCTTCGAGTTCGAGCGTGTGCTTGTGGGTCTCGCCCGCGGCGTCCTTCCACTTCCAGGTCCAGGTCCCGGCCAGCTTGGGGACGACATCCTCGGGGGCGGGCGCGGCCGCGAGGCCGAGGGTGGCGAACCAGGCCGCGAGGCCCAGGGCCATCGCGGCGTGTCGGATTCCGATCATGGCGCTGTTCCAACGGTGCGAGCGGATGGGCCGATTCCGCGGCGGGATCGGTGCTTCCTCTGCCTAATCAGCAACCGGCGCGCCAGGCCCGGCGCGGTCAGGCGGTCTGGCGGGTGCGTCCGGGGTCGCGGGCCGGGCTGATGCCCAGCTTGCTGGTGCGGACGAAGGCGATGAACTCGGCGACCTCGGGGACCTCGCCGAGATCGGCCTCGATCTGCGCGAGGGCCCCGGTCTGGGTCCGCCCCTCCTTGTAGAGGATGCGGAAGGCGGTCCGGAGGGCCGAGATCGAGTCGTTCGAGATCCCCGCGCGGCGGAGGCCCACCAGGTTCAGGCCCGAGACGCAGTTGTACCCCTGCTGGAGGACGAACGGGGGGATGTCCTTGGTGACCGAGCCCAGCCCGCCGAGCATCGCCAGGCGGCCGACGCGGACTTTTTGCTGGATGGCACAATGCCCCGACAGGATGCACCCATCCTGGAGTTCGACGTGCCCGGCGACCAGGGCGCCATTGACCAGGGTACAATCGTTGCCGACGATCCCGTCGTGGCCGACATGGCTGCCGACCATGAACAGGTTCCGGTGGCCGACCCGGGTGACGCCCCCGCCGACGACGGTGCCCCGGTGGATCGTGACGTGCTCGCGGAACGCGTTGCCGTCGCCGATCCGGAGCGCCGTGGGCTCGCCGCGATATCCCTTGTGCTGCGGGCCCTTGCCCAGCACCGCGCCGTGTCCGACGACATTGTCGCGGCCCATCGTCATGGGCCCGCTGAGGCACGCGTGGGCCTCGATGACCGTGCCGGGGCCGACCGTGACATCCCCCTCGATGATCGCATAAGGGCCGACCCGGACATCGTCCGGCAAATCCGCCCGGGGATCGATCACGGCAGTCGGGTGGACCAACTCCGAAGTGATCATCGACATGCCCGCTCCTCCTTGAGTCGGCCGGTTCCGGCGGGCATCCTGCCCACCAATCGTTACCATCGGCCCGGTCCATCCGCTTTCTTGAAGGAAAGCTTCAGGAGATGTTCACCGCCCGCCCGGTGCGGGCGCTCTCGACCTCGGCATGGCAGATCGCCAGCGCCCGGCTGGCCAGGTCGCCCGCCAGCGCCGGCGCGGGGACGCCGGTGGCCACCGCCTCGACGGCCACCCCCAGCTCGGCCACGAAGGCGTCGATCGGATCGCCCGAGCCCGGCAGTTCCGGCCGCTCGACGCTCCCGTCGGCGTGCATCACCGACAGCGGCGTCGCCAGGTGCCCTTCCCCGCCCATGCTCGCGAACCCGTAGGCCAGCGTCGCCCGCTCCAGGTAGATCTCGAAGCCGTGCGAGAACGACCGGCCCGGCTGGCTCAGGGCGCCGGACACCGCCGACACGGCCAGGTTCGGGTCGTCGTAGAGGTACTGGGTCGAGAGGTAGGCCATCGCCCCGCCCTCCTCGACGCCCCGCGACTGGACGGCCCGGGGGACGCCGCAGAGCAGCCCGATGTAATGGGTGTCGTGGATGTGGAGGTCGATCGCCGGCCCGCCGCTCCGGTCCGCGTCGGCGATCCCGCTCGACCAGTCGGGCCGGGCGATCACGCGCGTCAGGTGGGCCGCCCGGAGCTTGCCGAACCGCCCCGAGGCCACCGCATCGCGGGCATAGGCGAATTCCGGGAAGAAGGGGAGGACATGCCCCACCATCAGCATCTTCCCGTTGGCCCGGGCCGCCGCCAGCATGGCGTCGGCATCCTTCGCCGTCAGGGCGATGGGCTTCTCCACCAGGACGTGCTTGCCCGCCTCCAGCGACCGGATCGCCTGGTCGGCGTGCTGGTCGTTGGGCAGGCAGAGGTCGACCAGCCCCACGTTCGGGTCCCGGAGCAGCTCGTCCAGATCGGCGTATGCGGCCCGGCCGGACAGGTCGACCTGCGTCCCCTTGGGGCCGAAGTTCCCCTGGATGCCGGTCCAATCCCCCGCCCTTTTCTTGGGGTCGCGGCTGCAAACGGCCACCACCTTGCCGCCCGAGAGCTTCTCGGCGGCCAGGTAGTGGATCCACCCCATGAACCCGATGCCAACGATTCCGATGCCAACCATGCAATCCTCTGGCGGAGATGATCGTCGGGGATCCTGCCGGCGAGGGGCATCCGGCCCCAATCCGCCCCGGCCGAACTCAAACCGGGCGGACTGGCTTGTAAGTCTCGCGATTGTGCCGGTCGCGCCGATTTTAGGCAAGCCCGGAAGCCGCCCCAATCTCGGGCTCATGATTTCAAGGCCCATCCCCATATGTGATCGCGGCCGTGAGTCGGAAGGTGATGAGTCCGGCGGAGGGAGACTGATTTTGGCCCACGGTGCCGACGGTTCGGTGTTCGTACTGGTGAGCTTATCTAAATCGTTATGGGGGCATCGGACGAAGATTTTGGCGGCATTGATCATGCTGATTCAATGCCAAAATAGACGAATCTAACCTATCTAAGAATGAAGTTGAATTTTGGAAACGCCTGCCGGTACATTCGTTGACATTCAACTATTACCTTCCCTATAGTGCAACCTCAATCGAAATGGATCCCGAGCTATCACAGTAGAACATGTGATGCGACTTGCCGGGGTCCTGGCATCCCGATTCGACATCTAAGAGACGGAGATACTGCATGGTTCCCGCCCGCAAATCCCTGCTCGTGGCGCTGTCTGGCCTGGCCCTCCCCCTGGTGCTGAGCCTCCCGGCCCGGGCGGCGTTCGTCGTCGAGAACGAGGCCAACGGGGCCAGCACGAACAACACCCTGGCCACCGCCCAGGCGATCTCGGCCGATGCCTTCACCCTGCCGACGCCCGCGAACGTCTTCAATCCTCCCGGCTACGCCACGGCGACGATCACCGGTCGCGGCGGCTCGGGCGACGTCGATTTCTACTCGTTCGTGGCGACGACGGCGGGTCAGCTGCTGATCGACATCGACAACAATCCCTTCACTTTCGATACGAACCTGGCGTTGTTCAATTCGGTGGGCACCCTGCTGGCTTTCGGCGAAGACTCCAACCCGGCTGACCCCGGCTCGCAGGTCGGCCTGGATGCATTCATCGGGACCTACACCCTCACCTCGCCCGGGACCTACTACATCGCCGTTTCCAGCGGCGGCAACAACCCGACGGCCCTTGCCAACGCCCAGTTCACGACACTGTTCCGGCCGGACGGATCTCCCGGCGGTTCCTCGCTCACCAGCGTCCCGGTCGGCGTCTCCACCTACGTCAACAACAACCCGCAGCCCAGCAATTCGGCCGCCTACACCATGCAGATCAGCTTCCAGGGGGCGCAGGCCGTCGTGCCCGAACCTTCCAGCATCGTTATGGTGGCCGTGGGCGCGATTGGCCTCGCCGGATTCGGCATCAGGCAGCATCGCAAAGGCGACTGAAACCCGCCTGTATGAAACTTTCCCACGAGCCTTCGGGGTGTCCCGGATGCGTCTCGAAGGCTCGATGATCGCTCACCAACCCAGGAATCCATCCGGCCGCGAGAGTTTCGATTGGTTCCGACCGGCGGATCGGTGAAATCCTCGCGAATCGTGAAGTGCTAGGTCCTCGCCAAGGACGGTCATCATGTCGGTCAACCCTCCCCAGGGGGACGACTCCCCCTCCTCCAGCGGTCCGAGTCCGAGCGTCGGGACGGCGATGATTGCCTGACCGAGTTCACATTGAAGTGAATGTCATTTAGCTCAAGGCCTTGGTCGGACTCACGATCCGTGCCGGCGCAACCCGTCCCGATCTTCGATCGAGACCAGGCTGGCCTGCTCGCGGCTTCGAGAGATCTTCCCCCCTACCATCTCGGGCTGACGGGGCGCCCATCGGCCCTGGTGGCTCTCTCCACCTTCATGAGGATAGCACCCATGCCGTTCCGTTTCTTTCGCAAGCGTCGCCCGATGGGATACCTGACCGGCGAGTCCGCCACCCGGATCAAGAGCCGGTTCGCCAGCCGGCGGATGCCGATCATCGAACTCCTGGAAGGCCGGCGCCTGCTGGCATCGTTGTTCGAAGTAACTCCGACGCTAGCCCCGACGGCAACCGACAACGACTACACCCGGATTGCCAGCCTGTTCGATGGATTGACCTCCAATGGCGAGGTGGCCTCCGGCGACACCGTCCTCCTGAGCGGCCGGTTCGACTGGAGCGAACCCAACGCCCGGAGCAGTTGGTCCCGCGGCAACAACGGCGTGGCGGGCGATCTCGATGATTATCACATCCTGATCCCGCCCAATTTGAACAACGTGACATTCACTTCGCCGTTGCTGGGCGGTAGCGCGGCAGGCGGTGCGACGATCGTGGGCCCCGGCGATGTGGCCACCGTGGACCTCGAAGGCTTCCTCGCCTTCGAACCCGGCGCCTTGACGACCGGGCCCGCCGCGACGAACTCCGGCTGGACGATCAGCAACCTCGAGATCGACAACTTCGACCTCGCCATCGGCATGGGCGCATTCCGTGCGGTCCAGACCCCGGCCGCATTCGACAACACGACCATCGCTGCGAACATAATCCGGGTCCCCGCCGACCTCAATGCTTCGGTGGCCCCGGCCGATGTCTTCCAGAATATCGGGATCTATTTCTCCTTCGGCGCCAATCAGACCATCGGCGGGGCCAACGGCGGCAACACCATCATCTTGGACGGTTCGGGGGCCAGCAACGGCACGAATCGTTCTTCGATGGTCGGCATCCAGTCCGACAGCTACGGGACGGGCTTGGCCTACAACGGATTGCTGATCGATCAGAATACCATCACCGTGACCGGCGCGCAGGCGCCCGATGCCGCCTCCATCGTCGGCATCTGGGAGAACGGCAGCGCCCACGGCAGTCAGATCAGGATCAGCAACAATCGTTACACGAATTCCGACGCTTCCGCACTCCCCGCCAACAACCGCCAGACGGCCTACCGGACCACGACCTTGTCCCGGGGTGTTGGGGTCGTCACGTTCGACAATAACACGTCGACCCGGGCCCATATCGGCCTCGACCTAACCTCGGGATACGCGGATTCCGGCCTCCTGCCGGTCCAGGTGATCAACAGCAACTTCATCAATAATGACACCGGCATCCTGATCACGACCGGCGCCTCGCCCGGATCCGGCGGCCTGGCCAACATCGAGACGTCGGCGTTCGTGGGGCCGGACAATGGTGCCGCCGGGGTGGGCGTGCGCATCGGCGTGGGCGCGTCCGCGACACTCTTCCGCAATCAGTTCGGCAATACTGAAAGCGCGGCGAGCTTCAACCTCAACACCGGGGTCCTGGTCGACGGCGGCACCCTGACGTCGGCCCGCGAGAACTTCATCAGCAATTCCTCGTCCGCCGGGATCAGCGTCCTCGCCGGGAGCACGGTCGGCCCGATCTTCAACAACAACCTTTCCGGGACCGCTTCAGCGATCAGCGTCGCCGCCGGCTATGCGGGGGTCGTGAATGCTTCGGGCAACTATTATGGCACCAACACCCCGGCGGGGGTGGCTGCCCGCGTGACCGCGGGCAAGGTCGACTACACCCCCTGGCTCGACGTCGCGACCGACGTGGGTAACGATCCCGCGAACGGCTTCCAGGGCAGTTTCGCCGTCCTGAACGTCGACGACGATAGCCCCCAGGTCGGGTCGATCACGCGGATCAACGAGGCCTACAGCATCGCCGAGGCAAACGGGATCACGCCGGTCTCCAATACGGCGAAGGTCCACGCCGGGACCTACCTGGAAGATCCGATCCAGATCGCCAAGACGTTCTCGATCATCGGCCAGGCGGCCCTCCGCACCGACGTCGTCATCCGGCCCACGACCGACACCGGTGGCGACCGCAGCTCCAACGGCGGATTCATTCGCGTCCTCCCCGCCCAGACGTTCAACGTCTCGAATGTCACCTTCGACGGCACCGGTCGCCAGGTCCTCCAGACGATCCAGCAGAACGGCTCGGGCGTCATCGATAACACCCTGTTCCAGAACCTGAGATACGGTCCCAATGAAGGCCGGACGGTCGAGGTCCGCTCGGGGACCGGCAACGTCTCCGTGACGAACTCGCGGTTCCAGAACGTCGGTCGGATTGGCGTCGAATTCAGCGCGAATGGCGCGACCGGGCTCATCGACAGCAACACCTATGTTGGCAAGGGTAATGTCCAGGGGATCGACTACGGCTTCCAGGTGAGCGGCGGGTCGACGGTCACGATCTCCAGGAACAACATCTCCGACACGACCGCCGTCGCCGACGATCTTTCCTCGTCGGCCGGCATTTTCGTCCTCTCCTACAACAACGGCGGGGCCCAATCGGTCGTCACGATCACCGACAACGTGATCACGAGGGCCACGACCGGGATCGTCGTCGGCTTCCAGCCGGGTGACACCAGCCGTGCCAAGATCACGGGCAACACGATCGACAATTCGACGACCGTCGCCGGCCTGTATCCGACCGTCGGGGTCAGCGTCATCTCCGCGACCGCTTTCCTGCAGGGCAACACCCTGATCGGCAATACCGATGTTGCCCTCGAGGTGACCGACGGCGCCCTGGTCGATGCCGGGCAGATTGGATCGGCGGCCTTCCCGACCAGCGACGTGACCCTCTTCGGCATCAGCACTGGCGGCAATACCTTCACGGTCCCGGCCGGTGCCCTCGCGATCCGCAACACCAACGTCGATGGGATCGGCGGGCCTCGCGGGCGTGCCTTCGACGTGTCGGCCCAGGGCAATACGTTCACCGGGACGTCGCGGTTGATCGAGGTGGAAGGCCTGATCAATCATGACATCGATACCGACGGTGCGACCGGCTTCGTCAACTACTTCGCGCCGTTCGCCCAGGACCCGCCGTCGGTCGCGAATCCTGGCGGCCCGAATGTGAATGTCACCTTGGGGGCGGCCGCCGACCGGGCCCTGGTGTACAAGACGGGCGGCCGGTACTACATCAATGATGTGTTCCTGGGCTCCGACCCGACCGTCACCTCCGTGACCGTCAACGGCAACGGCGGCAACGACGACATCGATGCTTCGCTCTTCGCCGGGACCCGGGCCTTCGCCGTAACCCTCGACGGCGGCGCCGGGAATGACACCCTCATCGGCGGCGAGGGGAACGATTCGATCTTCGGCGGTGCCAACGCCGACAGCATCGTGGGCGGCCTCGGCAACGACACGATCGTCGGCGGGCTGGATGACGGGACCGACTCGGGCGATACGATCAGCGGCGGGCTCGGTAATGATTCCATCACCGGCGGCGGTGGCAACGATTCCATCGACGGCGGGGCGGGGACCGATTCGATCCTCGGCCAGTCCGGCAATGATACCATTAACGGGGGCGACGACAACGACACCATCGACGGCGGGGTCGGCACCGATTCGATCGTCGGCGGCCTGGGCGACGATTCGCTGAGCGGCGGCCAGGACAACGACACGATCGACGGCGGAGACGGCGCGGACAACATCGCCGGTGGCGATGGAAACGACTCGCTGCTCGGCAGCGCGGGCAACGATACGATCACCGGCGGCCTGGGCAACGACTTCATCAGCGCTGGCGCCGACAACGACTCGGTCAATGCCGGGGACGGCAACGATACGATCGTTGGCGGCTCGGGCAACGATACGATCGTCGGCGGCTTGGGCGATGATTCGGTCATCGACGGCATGGGTGACGACAGCATCGATGGCGGTGACGGCAACGATTCGATCCTCGCTGGCCTGGGCAACGATACGATCGTCGGCGGCCTGGGCAACGACACCATCGATGCCGGCGACGGCGACGACGTCGTGACCGGCGGCGGCGGTGCGGATTCCATCCTCGGCGGACTCGGCAACGATTCGATCACCGCCGGCCTCGACTCCGAGAACGACAACGACACGGTCTCCGGCGGCGCCGGCAACGACACCATCTTCGGTGGCGGGGGCAACGACCTGCTCTCCGGCGACGGGGACAATGATTCGATCTCCGGCCAGTCCGGGGTCGACACGATCACCGGCGGCCTGGGCAACGACGTCCTTGATGGCGGGACCGGAAACGACTCCATCCAGGGCAACGCCGGCAATGATTCGCTGGTCGGCGGCGATGGCAACGACACCCTCGAAGGCAACGCGGGGGTCGATACCCTGGTCGGCGGCCTGGGGAATGACCTCGAAATCCTCGGCGACGTCGGCGATACCGATGACGAAGTCCTCAACGCCGGCACGGATCCGGGGAATGACACCCTGATCGGCGGCGGTGGCAATGATACGATCATCGGCGGCGGCGGCAACGACAGCATCCTGGGCGGCGGCGGCAACGACGTCATCACGGTGGTCGACGGCCCAAACCCCGGCGATGCCTTCGTCTTCATCGTCGATGGCCAGGGCGGCAACGATAGCATCACCGGCGGGGGCTTCAACGACACCCTCAGCGGTGGTGACGGCAACGACACGATCGTCGGCGGGGCCGGCAATGATTCGATCAACGGTAATGCCGGGTTCGATAGCCTCACCGGCGGGCTTGGGAACGATATCGTCATCCTTGGCGATGCCGGGCAGACCGAGTCGGAAAACCTCTTCGCCGACTCCGATCCAGGAGACGACACCCTGATCGGCAACGACGGGAACAACATCATCTTCGGCGGCAACGGCAACGACACCATCCTTGGGATGGGGGGGGATGATACCCTGTCGGGCCTCACCAACGGGTTCGTCTACCGCATCGAGGGCGGGACCGGGAACGACACGCTCACGGGGGCCGATGGGAATGACACCCTGCTTGGGCAGCAGGGTGTGGACAAACTCAGCGGCCTCGCCGGCAACGACATCCTCACCTTCGGGGACAATTCCGACCTTTCCAACGAAACCTACAACGATATCGACGCAGAAACCGGTGATGATACGATCAACGGTGGCGGCGGCAACGATACGATCTTCGCGGGGAACGGCAACGACCGGATCTTCGGCGATGACGGCAACGATCTCCTGAGGGTCAACAACGATACCAACGCGACGGTCGCCTATCTGGATGGCGGGGCCGGCAACGACATCATCCGCGGCGGGGCCGGCAACGACTCCTTGTTCGGCGGGTTGGGCAACGATTCGATCCTCGGCAATGGCGGCAACGACCTCCTCGAGGGTAACGATGGCAACGACACCCTGAACGGTGCCGCTGGTAACGACACCCTGGATGGCGGGACCGGGACCGACTTCACGACCGGTGGTGCCGGGTCCGATGAGTTCCGGTTCGAGTCGACCACCGATCCCGATGCGGTCTCCCCGTATCTCGTCGACTTCATCCCGGGCCAGGACCGCAAGCGGGACAAGAGCACCGGCAACCTGTTCTCCTGATCAATCTTAGACCCCGATCGACGCGTTAGTGTCGATCGGGGGCGATCCCTGGAGGATTTTCGCGAGCAGGCCGATCCTTGCAACGGATCGGCCTGCTCGCAAACGTATCTGGCGGCTGGTAGATTGGCCCCATCATCCCGGTGGCCCCGCGGAAAAGTCCATGCACATCCTCTTCGTCCATCAGAATTTCCCCGCCCAGTTCGGCCACATCGCGTCCTATCTGGCGCGGCACCGGGGAGATACCTGCACGTTCGTGACGCACCAGCCGGCGGGCGAGGGGGGCGGGGTGCGCCGGGTCCATTACGAGCCGATGGGGGGGGCCAAGGCGACCAACCATTATTGCACCCGGACCTTCGAGAATGCCGTGGCCCATGCCCACGGGGTCTACGAGGCGTGCAAGACGCTGGATCGGTCGCCCGACCTGATCGTCGGGCACAGCGGATTCGGGTCGACCTTGTTCCTTCGCGAATTGTTTGACTGTCCCATCATCAATTACTTCGAGTACTTCTACCGGCCCAGTGGGAGCGATCTCGACTTCCGCCCGGAGCATCCCCCGGAGGAGAAGGATCGGCTCCGGTCGTATGCTCGCAATGCGATGATCCTCCTCGACCTGGAGAATTGCGACGCGGGCTATTCCCCGACCCGGTGGCAGCGGAGCCTCCTGCCCGAGGCCTTCCGCGAGAAGGTCCGCACGATCTTTGATGGGATCGACACCTCCATCTGGCGTCGCCGCGAGGGCCTGGCTCGGGAAGTCGGGGGCCGCCGGATCGAGCCGGGGACGCGCATCGTCACCTACGTCTCGCGCGGGTTCGAGTCGATGCGGGGATTCGACGTCTTCATGAAGGTGGCGAAGAAGATCTATCAGGCTCGTCCGGATGTCGTCTTCCTCGTCGTCGGGGAGGACCGCGTTGCCTACGGCGGCGACCTCAAGCGCATCAAGGAGCAGAGCTTCCGGGAGCATGTGCTGGCGAGCGACGATTATGACCTGTCCAGGTTCATCTTCACCGGACGCGTGCCGCCGAACGAACTCGCCGAGATCATCTCGCTGGGCGACCTTCACATCTATCTGACCGTGCCATTCGTCCTGTCCTGGTCGCTCTTCAACGCCCTGGCGTGCGGCGCCACCGTCCTCGCGTCGGACACCGCTCCCGTCCGGGAACTCATCCATCCGGATCGGACCGGGATCCTCGCCGATTTCCACGACGCGGACGGGCTCGCCCGCCGGGCTCTCCAGGTCCTGGAGGATCCCTCGTCCTACCGGCATCTCGGCGAAGCCGGCGTCGAACTCATCGCCGGGCGATATTCGCTCGACCGGACGCTGCCTTTGATGCTGGAACTCTACGATGGCGTCTTGCAACGGGGGGCCGCCCGGGGGCTACCCTCGGGCGACCCCGGATGACGGCCCTGACGTGGGGTTGAGGACGCCCAGCAAGGTTTCCAGGTCGAATGGCTTGGTCAGATAATGATCGAAGTGGGCCTTGAGGGGGAGGCCCGGGCGGGGGACGGGGCTGTAGGCCGAGACCCCGATGATGATCGTGTGGGCGAAGGTCTCATCCCCCCGGATCTGCTCGGCGACCTCGTATCCGTTGAGTCCGGGGAGCTTGACGTCCAGCAGGATGAAATGGGGCCGGAATGCCCTGGCCAGGCCCAGGACGATGCGGCCGTCGTGGGCCTGCTTCACGTCGAAGCCGCAGTGCTCGAGCAGCATCGCGATGATGTTCGAGAGGTCGACATGGTCCTCGGCGATCAGGATCCGATAACGCTCCCCCGGCTGATTCCGGTAGAGGATCGAGCGGAAGCGTTCGAAGAGCGTGGTCATGAGGGCCGCCCAAGATCATGGAACTGCGGTCGCGCCGGCCCCGGGATGCGAGGGGACGCGAGGCTGACGGGGGAATAGCGTGATCGGTGGTCGTCCTCGACGGGACGGATGGGCCCGACGGGCGGGCGGCCGGGCCGGGCGAACCGCGAGGCGCCCGGCGATCCGGCGTGGATCGGTGATCAGGCCGGCGTCCACTGGCTCTGGACCTCGACGTGATCCTTGTTCAGATGAATATGATCGTGGACCTTGGCCACCCAGGAGAGGGGGATCAGGTGGTGCATGCCGTCCGGGCTGTCGCCCCGGGTCAGGCGGATGTTCGACCCTTCGACGTGGTCGACCCGGCCGACCTTGGTGCCGCAGGAG
The DNA here is from genome assembly GCF_051175315.1 of Tundrisphaera macrotermitis. NCBI lineage: Bacteria > Pseudomonadati > Planctomycetota > Planctomycetia > Isosphaerales > Isosphaeraceae > Tundrisphaera > Tundrisphaera macrotermitis. The sequence continues at coordinate 4,382,581 of NZ_CP195100.1, read as the reverse complement.
GCATAGACGTCCTGATGCTCCTTGATGTCGGCCGTGGAGCCGGTGGCCCCGGTGCTGGAGCCGAGCGACGCCCCGGTCGAGTGCTCGACCTTCTGGGCCATCTCCTCGATCCGGTTCCCGGCCTTGTGGGCGGTCTCCTTGGCCCAGTCGGCGGTCTCCTCCACCTTCTCGCCGACGGCGTGGCCGACCCTGGTGGCCGCCTCGGAGATCTTGTTGCCGGCGTCCTGGAGCTTGTCCTTGATGGAATCGGCCATGGTCATCGCCTCGTCGGGTTCGGATCGGCATCCCCCCGCCAACCGGTCGGGGAGGCCTCGGTTCTGCCTGGATGGCATGAGCAAAGGGAATGCCGATGCTTGACGAATGCCAGGGATTCCGGATCTCGCCGATGGCCGGGGACGGTGCGGGGCCGGGGCTCAGGGGGCGGTCGTGGGCGGGGTGGCACCGCCGAGCGCACCCTTGGCGGCGCCCAGGCGGAAGGCTTCGACGCCGGCCCTCTGCTCGACGGCCCGGCGCTCCAGGGTGGCGAAGTCGAGGTCGCGGAATTCGACCCGGTCGGCGGCGGCGGCCTTGAGCGACCGCCACATCAGCCGCTTCCCCTCGATGCCGAGGGACAGGGCCTCGAACGTTTCCAGGAGGCGGAGCCCGCCCCCGGATGGGTCGTCCAGCCAGAGCTTGAGCTGGGCGGCCTGCTCCGCGAGCCAGGCCGTCGCCTTGCTCGTCGGGGCCTGCGCGATGCCCAGCCGCCCCATCAGGGATTCCAGCACGCCGCGGTCGGCCGCGATGTCCTCGCGCAGGCCGGCGGCCAGGGTCGCGATCGGGGCGCCGGCGTGCGCCGTCTCGAGGCGATCCAGGAGTTCCAACGCGGCCACCGCCCCGGAGAGGTGGTCGTTGAGGTAGGCGGACACGAATGCGATGCTCATGATTTCATCGGCCTTGTTCCGGGTCGGGAAGGGGCGAAGCGGCGGCGCCCTCGCCCGGAGATGGTCGATCATCCCGGGCGGGCCGAGGGCCACGGCCGTGGCGATCCGTCGAACCTCGGGGCGGCGGAGTTGCCCGGGGGCCGGCCCCCCCTAGAATGTTCGCCGAACGTCGAATGATCGGTCCTGCGAACGGTTTCGATCGCAGATCATAGCATCCGACCCGATCCTTATGGAGTGCATCGCCGTGGATTATCGCCAGCTCGGGGCCTCGGGGTTCAAGGTGCCGGTGCTCAGCCTGGGCACCGGGACGTTCGGGGGAGGCGGGGAGTTGTTCAAGGCGTGGGGGGCGACCGACGTCGCCGAGGCCACGCGGCTGGTCGACATCTGCCTGGACGCCGGCCTCACGATGTTCGACTCGGCCGACGTCTATTCGCAGGGGGCCGCCGAGGAAATTTTGGGCCAGGCCATCAAGGGCCGGCGCGACCGGGTGATCGTCTCCACCAAGGGGACGTTCCGCAACGGCACCGGCCCCAACGATGTCGGCTCGTCGCGGGCCCACCTGACCGCCGCGGTCGAGGCCAGCCTCCGGCGGCTGGGCACGGACTACATCGACCTTTATCAGCTCCACGCGTTCGACGCGGCGACGCCCGTGGAGGAGGCGCTGGCCACGCTCGACGACCTGGTCCGGGCCGGCAAGATCCGCTACATCGGCTGCTCCAACTTCTCGGGCTGGCACCTGATGAAGTCGCTGGCCGTCTCGGAGAAGTACGGCCTGGCCCGCTACGTCGCCCATCAGGCGTACTATTCGCTGATCGGCCGCGACTACGAGTGGGAGCTGATGCCGCTGGCGCTCGACCAGAAGGTCGGGGCGGTCGTGTGGAGCCCCCTGGGCTGGGGCCGGCTGACGGGCAAGATCCGCCGCGGCCAGCCGCTGCCCGAGACCAGCCGGCTCCACGGCAAGCTCTCCAACGAGAAGGGGCCGCAGGTCGCCGACGAGCATCTCTATCGGGTCGTCGACGCCCTGGATGAGGTCGCCGGGGAGGTGGGCAAGACGGTGCCGCAGGTCGCGCTCAACTGGGTGCTCCGCCGGCCCAGCGTGGCCAACGTGATCGTCGGGGCCCGCAACGAGGAGCAGCTCAGGCAGAATCTCGGCGCGGTCGGCTGGGAATTGACCGCCGATCAGGTTGCCCGGCTCGACGCCGCCAGCGCCACCACGCCCGCCTATCCCTACTGGCACCAGCGGGTCAGCTTCTCCGAGCGGAACCCCGCGCCGGTCTGACCGTCGGCCCCCGGGGGCGGCTCACGACTCGTGGAGCCACCCCCGGTCCATCGCGTACCGGACCAGGTCGGCGCGGCTGCGGAGGCCGAGCTTCGCGAGGGTGCGGGCCTTGTAGACCTCGACCGTCTTGATGCTCAGCTGCAGCGCGTCGGCGATCTCGCGATTGATGTGGCCCCGGGACAGAAGCCGCGCGATCTCGGCCTCGCGCTCGGTGAGCACCACGGGGTCGGGATGGCCGACATTCTCCCGGCCGGCCCCGTCACTTTGGAGCTGGTCGGCCAACCGGGGGTCGATGTAGCGTTCGCCGGAGGCCACCGACCGGATGGCCCGGACCAGCTCGTCGGTTGCGGCTCGCTTCAGGACGTAGCCGGAGGCGCCGGCCTCGAGCATCTGCCTGATGTATCCCAGGACTTCATGCACGGTCAGGGCCAGGACCCGGGTCTCCGGGCAGTCGCGGCGGATCAGGCGGGTGGCCGCCGCCCCGCCCATCTCTGGCATCGAGATGTCCATCACGACCACGTCGGGCCCGAGGTCCATCGACAACTTCCAGGCTTCATGGCCATCGCCGGCCTCGCCGATGACATCGATATCCGGCTGGGCTTCGATCAGGGCCCGGAGCCCCTCGCGCACCACGATATGATCGTCGGCGAGCAGGACGCGGAGGTTCGACATGGTCGGATCGGTCCCGGCGTTCGTTGATCGACATTCGACGATCGGTTCCTCGCAATCCGCGTGCCGCCTCGCCGGTGGGGTCATCCCCGGAGGGCCGCCCGGCCTGCCGAGGCGATCGTCGATCCACGACCGTGCTCCGATCGCGGGGAGATCGGGGCGCGGGCCGCGTCTGGACCCGTCGGAGCACAGGATCGTCGCCCTGCCCGATGGAACCGGTTCCGATGGCCTTCGGCCGGGGTGGGCTCGACGGCACGCCGATCGGGGATTCTTCGCCGCGGCAGGTCCGCCGCGGCGAGGTCGGCCTCCCGGATCGGGGGTGGGGCCGGGAGCCTAGAGTTCCCGGAGGGCCGAGATCACGTCCATACGGACGGCCCGCACGGCCGGGAACAGGCCGCCCAGCAAGCCCATGGCCAGGGTCATCAGCAGGGCGACGCCGACCACCAGCGGACCGATCCGGAACCGGACGCTCACCTCGGCGAATGTGTCGAAGTTATTCGTCCCGAACGTCAAGGCGGACAGCGGAAGGGTGGCCAGCAGCCCGACGATCCCGCCCAGGGTGCAGAGCAGGACCGATTCGCCCAAAAACGAGGCCAGGATCGCCCGTCGCGAGAAGCCCAGGGCCCGCATGGTGCCGATCTCGCGGGTCCGGGACGCGACGGCGGCGTACATCACGTTGGCGGCCGAGAACATCGCACCGATGCCCAGGAAGAGGGCGATGATCACCCCGGCCACCTTGTAGAACGTGGCCGTCGCCGACTGCTTGGCGTAGAAATCGGCCTCGGATACGGCCGCCAGCTTGAACTGGGGGTCGTCCTGGAGAGTCTTGCGGAGCTGGTCGCGGTCGGCGGCGGTCGCCCCCCGGAGCTGGGCCGAGGAGACGCTCCCCTCGCGGCGGATGTTCTGCCCCAGGTCCGTCCGATCGACCCAGACCTCGCTCTCCGCGGCGCTGCCGCCGGCCGTGAACAGGCCGACCACGCGGTAGGACTCGCGCTCGCCCACCTTGAGCGTCCCGCCCAGCCCGGCCCCCTTGAACCGGCGGGACAGGCTCCGGCTGACGATGCACTCCCCCTTGCCCGGCTCGAAGTCGCGTCCCTGGACGATCGTGAAATCGGGCCGGAGCTTGCGCGAGGCGGGTTCGACGCCCCGGATGATCAGGTTGGTGCGGCCCCCATCGACCCGCTCCGCGATCGGGATGTTGACGAGTTCCGAGGCCGCCAGGGGCTTGCCGGAATCATCGCGGGCGATCCCGGGGAGGTTGGGGATCTTGTCGGCCTTGTCGGAGTCGAATCCGCTGGAGGTCTCCGAGTCCGCCCCCTTGCGGAGCACGATCAGGTCGAGCGGGTCGCCCGACACGTTGAGGCTGTGCTGGAGCCCCTCCACCAGGCTGAACAGGGCGCACGACGACCAGACGATCATCGCCGTGCCCAGCACGGTCAGGCTCGTGTTGACCCAGCGGGCGCGGAGGTTGCGGACGTTGTACTTGATCGGGACCATGGGGTCAGACCACCTTTCTCAGGCCATTGACCACCGAGAGCTGGGCCGCCCGGATGGCGGGCACCAGGCCGCTGGCCAGCCCGATGAACAGCGAGGCGCCCATGCCGATCAGCGCCGTCGACCACGGGACGTAGAAGAACGGCAGGAACCCGCCCGAATATTCGGACAGGTCCACGACGTCGCAGAGCAGCTTGCAGCCGATCGCCCCGAACAGCCCGCCCAGCGCGGCGATCGACACCGCCTCGGCCAGGATCAGGCCGATCACCAAAGGCTTCTGGAAGCCGATCGCCTTGAGCACGGCGACCTCGGTGGTCCGCTCGCGGAGGGCCATGGCCATCGCGTTGCCGGCCACGCAGAGCAGGGAGATCCCCACCGCCAGGCCGATGGCGATGATGATCCATTTGAAGTCGCCGGCCATCTCGTTGAACATGTTGGCGAATGCTTCTTCGCTCTGCGACTTGGTGGGGTTGTTGCTGCTGAGCGTCGAGGCGTCGATCCGGCGGCAGACCGCCGCCATCTGCCCGGCGTCCTTGCAGCGGGCGAACAGCATCCCGGCGTTGCCCGACATCCCGGCGTTGCCGTTGTTGCGCAGCCCTTCGTCGAGGTACTCCCAGTGGAAGTAGCAGGTCCGGAGGTCGCGATTGCTCGGCCCGTCGTAGATCCCCCGGATGGTCGTGTTCAGGTTGATCGGGTAGACGCCGTCCTTGAGCGGGAGCGGGTCCCCGACCTTGAGATTGCGGCTCTCCGCCAGCTTCCGGCCGATGATCGACCCGGCCTTGTCCACCTTCCAGGCGGCGAGCTGATCGGCGGGGATCGTGAACTCGTCGAAGGCTTCGAAGAAGGTCGCGGGGTCGACGCCGAACATGGCGAACGGCATCGGCTCCTCGTTGTACTTGCCGCCGTACCACGAGAACGGGGTGGTCGCCACCACCTCGGGCATCGCGTCGACCTCGCGCCGCAGGGCGATCGGCACGGGGGAGGTGAACCCCTGAGAACTCAGCACGGCGATCCGGTTGAACCCCCGGGCCGACTGGGCCGACTCCGCCCCCATGGTCGAGAACGAGATCAGGATCATCGACAGGAACAGGCTGATCGTGAGCGAGCCCACGGTCAGGAAGGTGCGGATCGGGTTGCGGCGGACGTTGCGGAGGACCATGCCCAGGAACTTCATGAGGCCGCCCCCATCCTCGGCTGGGCCACGTCGCCGACCAGCTGGCCCTTGTCCAGGTGGAGCAGCCGGGTTGCGCTCCGGGCGGCCTGGGGGTCGTGCGTGACCATGACGATGGTCTTGCCGAACTCGCGGTTGAGCAGCGAGAGCAGCTGCAAGATCTCGTCGGCGCTGGTGCGGTCCAGGTCGCCGGTCGGCTCGTCGGCGACGATCAGGTAGGGGTCGGTGACGATGGCCCGCGCGATCGAGACCCTCTGCTCCTGCCCGCCGGAGAGTTGGCGGGGGTAGTGGTCCTCGCGGCCTTCGAGCCCGACGATCCGCAGGGCCGTCATCACGTTCTCGCGGCGTCGGCGGCGGGACAGGTTGGTGAGCAGCAGGGGCAGCTCGACGTTCTCGAACGCCGACATGACCGGGATCAGGTTGTACATCTGGAAGACGAACCCGACGTTGTCGGCCCGCCACCGGGTGAGCTGGGATTCGCCGAGGTCGGCCAGCTCATGGCCGTGGACGACCACCGAGCCCGAGGTCGGCCGGTCGAGCCCGGCGATCAGGTTCAGGAGGGTGGTCTTGCCCGAGCCCGACGGGCCCATCAGCGCCAGGAATTCCCCCTCCTCGACGTCGAGGTCCAGGTCGACCAGCACCGGGATGCGGAACGCATCGCGGCGATATTCCTTGTTCACGCCCTTCAGGGCGATCGAGTGGACCTCGGCCATTCCGTAGCTCCCGGAGTGTCTAGGGGGTCGCGGCGTGCCCGAGGGCCGGCGCCGCGGTCAGTCGGCGAGCTTCACCGTCTCGCCTTCGCGGAGGGTCTTGCCCGGGGCCAGCACGACCATGTCGCCGGCCTTCAGCCCGGTCTCGACGCGGGCCAGGTCGTCGTTGGTCACGGCCACCTCGACCCGGGTCTTGTGGAGCGTATTCTTGCCGTCCACGGACCAGACGTGGGAGTGGCCGTCCTCGTCGAACAGGGCCGCCTTGTTGACGAACAGGTGGCTCTTGCCCACGTCGGGCCCCTGGTGGGACTTGTCCGGCAGGAAGTGGACGGTGGCGACCAACTCGGGGAACAGCCGATCGTCGACGTCGAGGATCTCCACCTTGACCTTGACGGTGCCCCGGGCGCGGTCGCTGATCGGGATGATCTGGCGGAGCCGGCCGCGATAATGCTTGTTCGGCACGGCCGCCACGGAGATCTCGGCCGGCTGGCCGATGGCGATCCGCGACAGGAGGTTCTCGGCGACGTCGGTCTCCACGTCCATCACGTCCAGGTTGGCGATGGTCAGCACCGCCGACCGGCCGATCGAGACGCCCGAGCCCATCCCGCCGCCGGTGATCATCTCGCCGATCTCGGCCGGCTTCTCGACCACCGTGCCGTCGAACGGGGCGCGGATGGTCATGTTGATCAGCGCCTCCTCGGCCTCGCGGACCTGGGAGAGCTGGAGCTTGTAGGACGCCTCCAGCGATGCCAGGTGGGCCTCGCCCATCCCGACCGACGTGGTGGCCTGCTGCATCTCCTCGACCGACACCGACATGTTGCGCTCCTGGAGCCGCCGGGCCCGCTCGGCCTTGAGCTTGCGCAGCTCTAGGTCGGACCGGGCCTCTTCCACATCGGCCTTGGCCCGCAGGGCCATCGCCTTCTTGGATTCCAGCGAGGCGTCGAGGTCGTTGTGCTCCAGGATCGCCAGGGTCTGGCCGCGCTTGACCTTGGTCCCCTCCTCGGCGAACAGCTCCTGGAGCCGGCCGGGGATCCGGGCGCCGACCTGGGCCTGGTTGCGCGACTTGAGGTAGCCCTTGGCGCTGAGCAGCTTCTCGGCCTCGCCCGAGGTCATCGCCTGGACCATCGCGACGCTGACCTCGGGCTTGGAGCGGATCGACTGGTACTGGCGATAGGCGATCGTCCCGCCCGCGGCGAGCATCCCCAGGGGGACCACCCACAACATGAGCGAGAGCAGCGTCATCCCGATCCCGCCGCCCCTGGGCCGCCTCGCTTTCCGGGCCGGCCGCTCGCGCGGTAGCCTGGGCCCGAAATCGCCGCCGCCCCGGCGGTCGATCTTCAGCGATGCCAGCTCGTCCTTCAGGGAATTCGCCATCTTCGGCCCGCCTCCCGCGCGAGGAATCTCGATCCGCACCATCCTGGTGATGCCAAGCGATGCCGATCTCACCGATAGGCGCGGCGCCGATTATACTCGGCCGGGACCAGATGTCCAGGTCGACACGCCGGCGCATCTTGCGCGACCCGGATCCTCGAACCCTCCCTGTCTCAACGGGTTGACTCGATCGACGCGCCCGGCGCGGGCGGTTCGAGCCAGCCGAGCGACGCGAGGAATCGATCGGCCGACTCCAGCGTCCGGGACTTCCAGGGCTCCCTGTTGAAGAAGCCGTGCCCCTGCCCCTCGGCGTAGACGGTCTCGCATCTCACCCCAGCCTTCTTCATGGCGGCCTCGAAGCGTTCGACGACCCGAACCGGGATGAGGTGGTCCCTGGTCCCGAGGAAGACGATGGCGGGCGGGTCGTCGCCGGAGACGTTGTGGGCGGGCGAGAATTCCCGGACGCGGTCGCCGACCCGCTCCGTCCCCCAGCCGCCGTCCGGGCCGTTGTCGAAGACGGGGTTCCACAGGAGCAAGGCGTTCGCCCGGGGCGAGATGGCCAGGTCGTCGCCCGGGTCGTCCGACCCCTCGACCATGCCCACGAAGGCCGCCAGGTGGCCCCCCGCCGACCCCCCGCCGGCCGCGATCCGGTCCGGGTCGATGCCCAGTTCCCCGGCATGGCCGCGCACCCAGCGCATCGCCGACTTGGCGTCCTGGACGCAGGCCAGGGGCGGCTCCTTGCCGGCCCGGCCCAGGAGCCGGTACTCGACCTGGATGCACACCATCCCCCGGCCCGCGAGGTGGCGCGATTGCTCGTCGAACTGCGAGGGCTTGCCGCCGACCCAGCCGCCCCCGTGGAAGAAGACGATCGCCGGCCGGCGGTCCGTCGGCTTCCACCCGTCGGGCTTGGTGATGGCGAGCTTCAACGCCTTTCCGTCGCGGGTCTTGTAGACCTGGGACTCGGCCCCGAGGGACGCGGGCGTGATGCCCCCCCACAGGCCCAGGACGAACATCCCCAGCGCGATCGCGGGCCCAAGGCCCGGCCGCCGCAATCGGTCTTCTCGCATCGCCATCATGAATCGGGTCCCTCTCCGACCGGAACGCTCGCGACACACCAATGAGGAGATGCTACCCCCGCCGGGCCCGGATCGCCACGCGCGGCCCGTCACGACGGGGCGGCCGCGCCGTAAGGAGAGGATTCGGGACCGGACGGGCGGCGGAGGGGCTCTAAGTTGCCCCGCCCGGCCGAGATCTGGTAGGGTGGGGGGGCCCGCCGGGGGCATGGACCGGGATGGCTTGGCCCGGGGAGGGCCGCGACCGTCCGCCTCCGTGCCGCGACCCCGGCGACCGGACCCAGGATTTGGACTCGCAACCGGGAGTGCGACCTTGGCGACGCATGCGACCAGCGACGATCGGATCGGCGAGTACAAGTTCGTCCGCACGATCTATCCGGGCGCCACGTCGATCGTGATGGAGGTCCTCCACGAGCCGACCGGGCGCCGCTACGCGGTCAAGCAGCTGCTCGCCTCGCGCGGGGTGGACGCGGCCGAACGCAGGGCGTTCGCGTTCGAGGCCAAGCTCGGGATGGAACTCCAGCACCCGAACCTGATCCGGGTCCACCAGTACGTCAAGGACCCCGAGCAGCCGTACTTCGTGATGGATTACTTCCCCGGCTTCCAGCTCCGCCTGGCGATGCACAAGCCGAAGGATTTCCCGATCGTCAAGACGAGCCTGCACCGGATCATCACCCAGGCGGCCCGCGGCCTGGCCTACATGCACGACAAGGGGTGGATCCACCGGGACGTGAAGCCCGAGAATCTGATGGCCAACAAGTCGGGCGAGGTCCGGGTCATCGACTATACCCTGAGCCGGCGGCCGATCTCGGGGATCGGCAAGATCCTCGGGATGAAGGTCCCGCGCCAGGGGACCAAGAGCTACATGTCGCCCGAGCAGATTCGTTGCGAGTCCCCCGCCCCCACCGCCGATATTTACAGCTTCGGGATTACTTGCTACGAGTTCGCCTGCGGCCGGCAGCCGTTCCGGGCGAACTCCGAGAACGAGCTGCTCAACAAGCACATCCGCGAGACCCCCAACCCCCCGACGTCCTACAACAAGGATGTGACCAAGGAATTCTCCGACCTGGTCCTGGAGATGATCCGCAAGAAGCCGGCGGACCGCCCCCAGAGCCTCCACGAGTTCCTCGCCCGATTCGCGAAGATCCGCATCTTCCAGACGGATCCGGTCCCCGATCCCGCCAGTCGCGACGGATTCTAGCCCCCCGCCCCGCCTCGATCGACCCAGCGAAACGAACCCAAGGATCCGGTGGCCTGTCATGTCCAGCCCGAATGAGTATCGCCTCCCGTTCGAGGCCCCGATCTACGAGTTGGAGGCCCGCCTGGCCGAGATCGAGGCGCTGTATGCGGGGCAGAAGGAGCGGGATGGCGCGGACAACGCCGCCCTGTCGGCCGACTCGATCCGTCGGATGCGCCGCGAGCTGGCCAACCTGAAGCGCTCCACCTTCGCCAACCTCGACCCCTGGCAGACCGTCCGGGTGTCGCGGCACCAGAACCGGCCGCAGACCCGGGATTACCTGGAACTGGTCTTCGACCGCTTCGTCGAGCTGCACGGCGACCGGGCCATCGGCGACGACCAGGCGATCGTGACCGGGTTCGCCCACCTGGGCGACGACAAGGTCATGTTCATCGGCCACCAGAAGGGGCGGACCCTGGCCGAGCGGACCGCCTGCAACTTCGGCTGCGCCCACCCGGAAGGCTACCGCAAGGCGCTCCTCAAGATGAAGATGGCGGCCAAGTTCCGCCTGCCCATCGTCTGCTTCATCGATACCCCCGGCGCCTACCCGGGGATCGCCGCCGAGGAGCGTGGGCAGGCCCTCCTGATCGCCGAGAGCCTGATGGCCATGAGCCGGATCGACACGCCGATCATCTGCGTGGTGATCGGCGAGGGAGGCTCCGGCGGGGCCCTGGGCATCGGCCTGGGCGACCGGGTCGCCATGCTCGAACACTCCTACTACTCGGTCATCAGCCCCGAGGGGTGCGCCACCATCTTGTGGAAGGGGGCCGAGCACGCCCCCCGCGCCGCCGAGGCCCTGAAGTTCACCGGCCGCGACCTGCTCCGGTTCGGGATCATCGACGACGTGATCCCCGAGCCGCTGGGCGGGGCCCACCGCGACCACCGAGGCGCCGCGTCGGCCCTCAAGAGCTACCTGATCCGGTCGTTCCGCGAGCTGGCCGAGTTGCCCCGCGACGGGCTGCTCGACCGCCGGTACGAGAAATTCCGCCGGATCGGCATGTTCGATGAGGGGCCGCCCGTCGGGGTCGACGCGGCCTCCTGATCGGCCCGTCGGGCCGCCCGGGCCGATCGGTCCATGCGGCCTTGCCTTTTTTCCACGATTCGCCAGAATACCGTCGATCCCCAGGGAGGGGGCTGGCCCCCAGGTTGACGGTCGGTGAGGGCCCACCGAAGGGCCGAGGATGCGACGGCCCGAGGGCCAGGGAAGGAGCTTGCCGGATGGCCACCGCTTCTCCGCCGATGCCCGCGACGTCGCCATCGGCGTCCGAGGACACGGCCATCATCACCCCGGTGCACCGCCTGGGCGAGCAGGTCTTCCACGCGGTCGTCGAGATCGGGGCGCTGGCCCAGTTCTCCGGCCAGACCATCGGCTGGATGTTCCGCCGCCGCCCCCGGTGGTCGGTCCTGGTCCCCAGCTTCTACGCGATCGGCGTCCAGAGCGTCCCGGTGGTCGCCATCACCGGCACGTTCATCGGCATGGTGCTGGCCGTCCAGGCGCACAGCCAGTTCGCCATGATGGGGCTGGAAAGCCGCCTCGGCTCGGTCATCAACATCTCGCTGGTCAAGGAGCTGGGGCCGGTGCTCGCGGCCACCATGCTGGCCGGGCGGGTCGGGTCGTCGATGTCCGCCGAGCTGGGCACGATGCGGGTCACCGAGCAGATCGACGCCCTGTCGGCGCTCGGCACCAACCCGATCAACTACCTGGCCGTCCCCCGGTTCCTGGCCTGCGTCCTGCTGATCCCCCTGCTCACGCTGATGGCCGACTTCATGGGCGTGATCGGCGGCGCGGTGGTCAGCACCCAGCTGATGGGCGTCGACTCGTTCGCCTACTGGCAGCATTCCCGCGAGTACGTCGGCAGCCTGGACCTGCTGGCCGGCGTGTTCAAGAGCTTCTTCTTCGGGGCGGCCATCGCGCTGGTCAGCTGCCACCGGGGGTTCCACTCCAGCGCCGGGGCCGAGGGGGTGGGCAAGGCCGCCACCGAGGCGTTCGTCTACTCGTTCATCGCGATCCTGTTCCTCGACTTCGTGATCGGGATCTTCTGGAACGCCACGTACTACTTCATCTGGCCGAACACCTCGGGGCTGCTATGAGCACCAGGAGGGCCGCGCCCGAGACATCCTCCACGCCCGGCGACGGCCCGATCGTCGACCTGCAAGGCATCACCATGCGGTTCCGCCAGCAGACGGTCCTGCGCGACATCGACCTGAAGGTCGATCGCGGCCAGACCCTCTGCATCATCGGCGAGAGCGGGTGCGGCAAGACCGTCATGCTCAAGCTGATGATCGGGCTGCTCCGGCCGACGCGCGGCGTGGTCAAGTTCGACGGCCGCGACCTGTCGAAGATGAGCGAGGCGGAGCTGGTCGCCGTCCGGCTCCGGTTCGGCTTCCTGTTCCAGATGGCCGCCCTGTTCGACAGCCTGACCATCTTCGACAACGTCGCCTTCGGCCCACGCGAGCACGACATGTTCGATCGCGAGGAACTGATCCGCGTCGTCCACGACCGGCTCCAGGAGGTCGGCCTGCCGCCCGGCCTGGAATCGAAGAAGCCCGCCGAACTCTCGGGCGGCCAGCGGAAGCGGGTCGGCCTGGCCCGGGCCCTGGCGTTGAACCCCGAGGTCATGCTCTACGACGAGCCGACCACCGGGCTCGACCCGATCATGACCGACGTGATCAACGAACTGATCCTCCAGACCAAGCACACCAAGAAGGCCACCGGCGTGGTCGTCACCCACGAGATGAAGACCGTCCTGAAGGTCGCCGATCGCGTGGTGATGCTCTACCCCCTGGCCCGCCTCCGGCCCGACGAAAGCCAGATCCTCTACGACGGCCCCCCCGAGGGGCTGGAAGACCACGAGGACGTGCGGATCCGCCAGTTCGTGCGCGGCGAGGCCGGAGAACGCCTCCGCGAACTGAGCCAGGGCCGGGAATGATCCCGCCCCCCGACCGGCCCATCCCCCAAGATCACCACGCGGGCCCGCCACCGGCCGCCCGCCCTTCTCGCGACGAGGTCGGCCATGAATGAGCGGGTCATGCAGTTCCGGATCGGCATGTTCGTGATCGTGGCCGGGCTGGTCCTGACGATGTTGATCGTGTGGTTCGGCGAGTCGCCGTCGCTGTTCCGCGACCACGGGTTCGTCAAGGTCCGCTACACCGAGGCCCCGGGGCTCAGCGAGGGGATCTCGGTCCGCAAGAGCGGCATCCGGATCGGCGAGGTGATCTCGGTCGACTTCGACGACCGCCCCGGCATGACCGAGGGCGTGATGGTGGTCCTCTCGATCGAGCGCAAGTACAAGCTCAAGAAGAGCTCGATCGCCAAGATCAACCGATCGCTGATCGGCGACGTGTCGATCGACATGCTCCCGGGCACCAGTTCCGACCTGCTGGCGATCGGCGACACCGCCGCCTCGGCCCCCGAGATCGCCGGCGACATCGCCGCCGACCCGTCCAAGGCCCTGGCCGCCGCGACCCTCGCCTTCGAACGCGCCGGGAACACCCTGACGGCCATCGAGACGGCGGCCAACGGCTTCGCCACGGTCGCCAAGAAGGCCGACGGGCTCGACGAGTTCCTGGCCACCATCGGCGAGACCGGCAAGAACATCTCGGTCGCCGCCAAGGGGATCAACTCGGTCATCGCCGCCAATGAGGCGGACCTCCGCCCGGCGATCAGCAACATCCGCCAGGCCAGCGAGAAGCTCAACGGGGCCTTCGACGCCAACACGGCCGCCAACATCCGCTCGGCCGCCGACCGCCTGGCCTCGGTCTCCGCCAAGCTCGACGCCGGGCTCAACGAGCTGAAGCCGGTTTTCACCGACCTGGGCACCCCGGCCGGCAAGGGGACGCCCGTCACCAATTTGGGCCAGGCCCTGTTCTGGCTCAACCGGATCACGGCCAACTTCAGCCTGCTGACCAACAACCTGTCCGACGGCAAGGGGCACCTCAACCCCAACGGCTCGCTCCAGAGGCTGGTCACCAACCCCGAGCTGTTCGACAACCTGAGCCGGATGGCCGCCTCGGCCAACGACGCGCTCGCCGCCGCCCGGCCCGCCATCGCCTCGTTCCGCATCTTCGCCGACAAGTTGGCCCGCGACCCCGCCGCCATCAGCCGGGGCGCCCTCCAGCGTTGAGGCGGGCGCCTGCTGATGCGTCGGGTCGAGTCGACGGGCGGGATCACTCGGCAGGACGGCTGGGAGGCATGCGGCCCGCAGGATTCGAACCTGCAACCAAGGGATTCGAGGCATCCCCGCGTTTCCGCGAGGCTCGGACTATCTCACCCTCCCGGAGGGAGGCCGGGCGCTCGTCGGCGGGGGTTATTGTTGGGACTCACCCCGCTAGTCTCTGAACCTTCCTGGCCACCGGAGCCCGGCCAGGCTTGGCTGCGGATTGCCGTGCCGGCGATCATCCCGAAGGGCGATCGACCCGGTTTAGGGTCCCCGCAATTCACCCGGATCGCGTCCGGAGGTTGCCCCCCGGCGCCACCATTTCGTTGATGAGTCCCCTGCTCTGCCGTTGAGCTAGGGCCGCTTGGATTCGTCGGTCGGGACCATCATCGACGCTCCGCCCCGCCCTTTCAAGGGAGATCCGGCGACATTCTCGAATCCGATCCCCGCGGCGAACATCTCGCCCTTCGAAACGGCCGGGGCCGCGTCGGAGATGACCTCGCGACGCGGCCCCGGTTCGTTCAGGCGATCGATCCCCGCGTCAGCTCGCGGCGCCGACCAGTTCCGGCTCGCCGTCGGCCGACCGGGCGGTGGACATGGTGTTCTGGCCCTTCTTGGCCCGGGCGATCGGGGCGGCGTGGGTCAGCTTGGGCAGCTTGACCGAGGTGGCCAGGCCGAGCATCTTCATCACGCGGATGGTCATCCAGGTCGTGTCGACCTCCCACCAACGCATGCCGTGGCGGGCCGAGGTCTGGAAGGCGTGGTGGTTGTTGTGCCAGCCTTCGCCGTAGGTCACCAGGGCGACCCACCACAGGTTGGTCGAGGAGTCGCGGGTCTCATGGCTCCGGTAGCCCCAGATGTGGGTGGCCGAGTTCACCAGCCAGGTGGCGTGGAGCACCAGCACCGACCGGACGAAGAAGCCCCAGACCAGGTACGGCATCCCGCCGATCGCGTAGAGGGCGATGGCCCCCAGGATCGGGAACACGATGAAGTACTTGTCGATGAACCGGTGCACCGGGTCGCGCATCAGGTCCGGCGCCCAGCGCTGGAAGTATTCGGGGGTGTGGACCGAGGTGATGTCCGGCGTCATCCACCAGAACATGTGGGCCCAGCCGAAGCCGCGGTTCGGGCTGTGGACGTCGTCATCCTGGTCGGAGTGGGCATGGTGGCGGCGGTGGTCGGCGACCCAGCCGATCGGCCCGCCTTCCGAGGCGTTGGCGGCCACGATCGTCAGGAAATATTCGAGCCACTTGGGCCGGGTCTGGAAGCTGCGGTGGGTCAGCAGCCGGTGATACGTCAGGGTGATCCCCAGCCCGCCGGTGACCCAGTGCAGGACCACGCACAGCAGGACGGCCGGCCAGCTGAACCAGGCCGGGTTGAAGGCCAGCAGGGCCCCCAGGTGCAGGAATCCGATCCAGGCCAGGGGGACCCAGGCGATGCTGTTATGCTGGTGATCGTCGTGCGCGACGGTGGCCGCGTTGGTGGATGGCTCGGCGGTCGTTGTCGTCATGCTCTACCTTGGTACTCGGTGGACCCATCGATGCCTCGACGCGGCGAAACCCGCCGCCCGCGTTCGCCCATCCGTCAGGTAGGCGGCCCTCCGCGCCGGACCTGCGCGGGGTCGAGGTCCTATGATTGGACGGCCGGGGTGATCCGAATCTCTCCGTCTCTCGGAACGAGGCGAGATTTCGGGGAGATGGATCGGGGGTGGGCGGGATCTTCGGTCGTCCGACGTGCCAAAGTCTAGACAAACAAGCTTCATTTGACCAGGCGGCCACCCCCTCAATTTTGTAGAATTTCCATCGCCCCGGCCCCGCCCGGGGCGGCCGTCCCCCCCCTCCCGGGGCGGCCCAGGACGCGTGGAGCGAGGATCATATGCGAGGGGTCTATTGCGATGGCGCGTCGGTCGAACTCCGCAACGGCCTGGCGGAGCCGACCCCGGCGCCCGGCGAAGTCCTCCTCCGGGTCCGGGCCGTCGGGATCTGCGACACCGACATCGAGCTGGCCAAGGGCTACATGGGCTTCCGGGGGATCCTGGGCCACGAATTCGTCGGGGCGGACGCGTCCGGCCGCCGGTTCACGGCCGAGATCAACAACGCCTGCGAGGCCTGCCCGACCTGCCGAGCCGGGATGCCGCACCATTGCCCGAACCGGACCGTCCTGGGCATCCTGAACCACGACGGGGCGATGGCCGACGTGGTGGCGGTCCCGGAGCGGAACCTCCACCCGATCCCCGACGCGATCGAGGACCGCGAGGCGGTCTTCATCGAGCCCCTGGCCGCCGCATTCCGGGTGGCCGAGCAGGTTGCGCTGAACGCCGGGGTCCGGGTCGCGGTGGTCGGCGACGGCAAGCTCGGGATGCTCTGCGCCTGGGTGGCCCGCCTCTGCGGGGCCGGCGTGACCCTGGTGGGCAAGCATCCCGAAAAACTCGCCCTGGCCGGGCCGGGCATCGAGCCCCTGCCCCTGGCCGATGCCGGGTCGCGGGCCCGCTCCTTCGACGTCGTGATCGACGCCACCGGATCGACCTCCGGGCTGGAGACCGCGCTGGGGCTGGTCCATCCCTGCGGGACGGTCGTCCTCAAGACCACGGTCGCCGGGCCGCACTCGACCAGCCTCGCCCCGATCGTGATCGACGAGGTCCGGGTGATCGGATCGCGGTGCGGCCCGTTCCCGCCCGCCATCGCCGCCCTCAGGGACCGGACGATCGACGTCCGCCCACTGATCGCCGCCACGTTCCCGCTCGACCAGGCCGAGGATGCCTTCCGGGCCGCGTCCGCGAAGGGGGCGAGGAAGATCCTGATGACGACCTGAAGCTCAGATCGTCACGAGGGGGCCGTTCCTCGGAGGTGGGCACACAGGAGGACGAAGAGCCAGAAGAGGACTACGCTCACGACGCTGAGCGCCATGATCAGGACGATCCAGGAGATCGACGAGAAGAAGGTGAAGACGCCGGAGGCCCGGCTGGGATCGCGACGCGCGGCCAACCGGTCGAACCAGGCCCCGAGGATTCCCGCGACCAGGGCAACGGCGATGGCGATGGCGGTCGTCCAGGGGAGGCCGGCCAGGAACAGACCCAATCCCATTGCGTCCGACTCCGCCAACCCCGGTTCATCACATCGGCCTGACGCTCAGGACGGGACCGGCACGAGGTCGCCCGACCAGAACACGAGGAAATAGACCAGGGTCGCGACGTCGGCGACGCCGTAGAGCACGAGCACACCGCCCAGGACGCTCCGCGCCGATCGCGACCCGCCGGGCTCCGGCCCCCGGTCGGCGCGGATCAGGCGGGCGCCGATCCACGCCGCGACCAGCGCGGCCGGCAGCGTGATCCCGGCGAAGACCACGACCAAGGCCGGGGGGATCGGCAGGCCCAGGAGCCAGATCAAATGTCGATGTCCTTCGCGGTGTAGGCCTCGGCCATGATGAACTTGAACCGGGCCTCGGGCTCCTTGCCCATCAGGTCCGACACGGTGCTCTCGGTGTACGGGCGGTCGTCGTCGGGGACTACCACGCGAAGGAGGCGCCGCCGGGCGGGGTCGAGCGTGGTCTCATAGAGGAGCTTGGCCGGCATCTCGCCCAACCCCTTGAAGCGGGTGATGTTGGGCTTGGCGTTCTTGGGCAGCCGGGCCAGGATCCGGTCGCGTCCGGCGTCGTCGGCGGCCCACTGGGTCTCCTGCCCGTGGGTCACCTTGTAGAGCGGCGGGCAGGCGAGGTAGACCCGGCCTTCCTCCAGAAGCGCCGGCATGTGGCGGTAGAAGAAGGTGAGCAGCAGGGTGGCGATGTGGTGGCCGTCGCTGTCGGCGTCGGTCAGGAGGATCACCTTGCCGTAGCGGAGCCGCGAGGCGTCGTACTGGTCGTCCATCCCGGCGCCGAGGGCCGAGACGATGTCGGTCAATTCTTTGTTGTCGACCACCTTGGCCTTACCCGCCTGCTCGGCGTTCAGCACCTTCCCCTTGAGGGGCAGGATCGCCTGGATGTCGCGGTCGCGCCCCTGCTTGGCCGACCCGCCGGCGCTGTCGCCTTCGACGATGAACAGCTCGGAGTGCTCAGGGTTGGAGCTGTCGCAGTCGTGGAGCTTGCCCGGGAGGTTGAGCCGGTTGTTGGTCGGCGTCTTGCGGCGGACCTGCGACGCCGCGGCGCGGCTGGCCTCGCGGGCCCGGGCCGCCTGGATGACCCGGGCCGCGATCGCGTCGGCCACGCTCCGGTTCTTGAGCAGGAAGTCCTCCAGCTTGGGCCGGACCATCGACTCGACCATCGACCGGACCTCGGGGTTGTTCAGCCGCCCCTTGGTCTGCCCCTGGAACTGGGGCTCGTGGACGCAGACCGACAGGACCGCGATCAGCCCCTCGCGGACATCCTCCCCCTTGACCTCCAACCCCTTCTTGATGAAGTCGTTGTCCTTCATGAACTTGAGGACCGAAGACCGCACCGCCTCACGCAGGCCCTGCTCGTGGGTGCCGCCGTCGCGGGTGGGGATCGTGTTGACGAATGAGCGGACATCCTCGTCGGTCGCCTCGGTCCAGCAGAGGGCAACGTGGCACCGGAGATCGTTGTCCTCGCGCTCCAGGACGAAAGGCAGCCCGGCGACCCGCACGTCCTGCCGGTTGGCGTTGACCGCGTCGAGGAAGTCGGCGACGCCGCCGTCGTGGCGGAACTCGACCCGGGTGTCGTTGCGGCGATCGACGAACTCGATCACCAGACCCTTGTTCAGGTAGGTCTTGACGTCGAGCCGCTCGGCGATCGTCTTCTCGTCGTAGGAGGCGTCGAGGAAGATCTCGGGGTCGGGCGTGTAGACGACCGTGGTCCCCGTCCCACGCGCCGGCTCGCCGCGGGTGACCGGGCCGTCGGGCTTGCCCCGGTGGAACGACTGGCGATACGAGTAGCCGTCGCGGCGGACCGTGGCGACCAGCTGGCTGCTCAGGGCGTTCACCACGCTGGCGCCCACGCCGTGCAGCCCGCCGGCGACCTTGTAGGCGTCGTTGTCGAACTTGCCGCCCGCGTGGAGGACCGTGAAGATCACCTCCAGGGCGCTCTTGCCGGTCTTGGGGTGGATGTCGACCGGGATGCCTCGGCCGTTGTCGGCCACCGAGATCGTCTTGCCGTCGGCCTCCAGGGTCACGACGATCCGGGTCGCGTGCCCGTTCATCACCTCGTCGACCGCGTTGTCGACCACCTCCCAGAGCAGGTGGTGCAGCCCCGCCTTGTCCACCCCGCCGATGTACATGCCCGGCCGGCGCCGGACGGCCTCCAGGCCCTCCAGCACGGTGATCGATTCGGCGTTATACGTTCCGGTGGCCATCGAAAAATCCTTCCCTGCGGGGATCTCGGTCAACGATTGGAACAGGGCGAGTTGGCAATGCGATCCGAGATGAGCAGAGTTGTTGACAATACAGATGATGTCACGAAGGTTTCGCAACAGAAGTGCGATTCCGTGCCAAATGCCGGGCATGAGCCGCTTTGGCATCTGCCATCAATAGCTCTTCGAAGCTCGTATATGCCTCCCGGAATGCCTCCTCGATTGTCGTGGTCCGGGCCTCCACCCTCGGCTCGATCGGGGTCGTCACGTGATATCCACCCTCCTCCAACCGATCGAGGATCAGGGTCAGATTGCCGTCACTCACCGTATATCTGGGCGAGTCGGGAGTGATGGCCGCATTACGATCTTTCTGACCGAGGATCCAACCAGGTTCGAGTCCGGCCAAACTTGCCCCTTCCAAAGTCAACGAGCCAGTCATGCCCGGGCCGAGTTCGGGGAGATATTGTTCGTAGGCATGAATTTGAATCACCTTCCAATGAATTGGTCGGATTTCAACAAGCTCCGGTGCGAGTGCGGCTTCCTCAGGAAGTTTGCGAGGTCGGTAACGGAAGGCGGAATCCAGAGTGTCCCCGACGCGGATCGGATAATCGCCGCACCGGCCGACGAAGGTAATGCGGCCGGATTCGCCGGTTACAATCCCGCTAATGATGAACTCATGGTAAAGTCTTCTCATGGATTTTCCCCGATGGCTGCTCTGTTGAATTCCCGTCGCTGGAAAGCCGACAGCTCGTTGCCACTCTCGGAATATCTCTTGATCTCGTCAAAAAGAACTCCCAACCCATTGATCAAATAAGGGACTCGATCAAAACCCAATTCGACAAGGATCGAGCGAGCCTCTTGAGCTGGAAGCGAGTATTCTACGAGACTCGTAAAATTTAAGGGGGTGATCTTGAGGTTGACCGCCTTCTCCGAGGGGTCAAAGAAGTTTGATTTGCCAATGATCACCGCGACGGTCTGCCGCTTAACCATCTGGAGGATTGCCTGACCACGGGACGAACACTCCAGGGCGAAACAGGTTGCTATATAGGGATCTGTCGAAGTGCAAGTCATCGGAAGTGTCTGGTTCGCGTCGGTACCGGGCCATCCATCGGTCGTGCCCCGGTAGAGGAAATCCTGCTCGAATTCCATGATTGTACTTTTCGGGTCTTCCGAGCGTTCGTTATACGTCGCCCACCTGCTCGATCGGCGGGATCGGCGTGGCGTCGTCGTGGATCACGGAGTCGAGCGACCCGCGCTGGAGGATGCCGTTGCCCCGGCCGCCCCGGCTGGTGACGGGGTACTTGGTGGCGCGGATGATCTGGGTGGCGCCGCGGTTGGTGCGGACGGTCAGGCCCTCGCGCTTCTTGTTGGCCAGGGCGAAGCCGATCACGGCATCGTTGGGGGCCAGCTTGATGGCGCTCACGCCCCGGGCGGCGCCGGCGACGACGTTGGCCTCGGCGACCGAGAAGATCAGGACGCGGGCGTCGCGGGTGGCCAGGCAGACGGACTCGGTGTTGTCGGTCGCCTCGACCCCGATCACGCGGTCGTCGGCGATCGCCGGGTCGAGCCGGACCACCGCCCGGCCCTTCTTGGTCGACACCCCGGACAGGCTCGCCAGGGCGAACCGGAGCACCTTGCCGCCCGAGGTCAGGGCGATCGCGTAGGGGGGCAGAGGCAGGCCCGAGGTCGGGCCGTCGCCGTTGAGCGTCGCCAGCTCGCCGCCGAGCAGCCCCTGCACCGGCTCGGCCGGGGGCGGGACCGGGCCGTGGCTGGCCGGCAGGCAGCGGGGGTCGTGGCAGATCACCCCGATGACGTGCTCCTGGTCGCTGAAGGCGAAGTGCTTCTGGATCGGCTCGCCGTGCCCGGTCGTGGACGGGATGTCGTTGGCCCGGATCGTGTAGGCGACCCCGCGATCGGTGAAGAACGTGACCGTCTGGCGAGACCGGGCCCGGTAGATCCAGCCGACCCGGTCCTCCTCGCGGACCCGGATGCTCGACACGTCGACGAACGACTTCTGCCGCTTGATCCAGCCCTGGCGGGTGACGATCACCCAGCTGTCCTCGTCGACGATGTAGTCTTCCTCGCGGAACTCCGCCACGGCGACCGGCGGGCCGTCGATCCGGGTCCGGCGGGCGTCCTTGTAGGCGCTGGCGATCTGCCGCAGCTCCGCCCGGACGATCTGCCACCGGGCCGGGTCGTCGAGCAACAGGCGCTCGATCTCGGCCGCACGATTGCGCTTGGCCTCCAACTCGTCGAGGATGTCCTGGATCTCGATCTTGCCGAGGCGGTAGAGCTTGGTCTCCAGGATCGCGTCGGCCTGGAGGTCGGTCAGCGCGAACCGGTCCATGAGCTTGGGGGCGGCGTCGGGCTTGCCGTTGCTGTCGCGGATGATCCGGATCGCCTCGTCCAGGTTGTTGAAGATGATCGCGAAGCCTTCGAGGATGTGGATCCGCCGGAGGAGGTTCGCCAGCTCGTGCCGCAGCCGCCGGGTGACGATGTCGAGCCGGAAGTCGAGGAAGTGGAGCAGCATCGCCTTGAGGTCGAGCCGCGCCGGCACCGCCACCTCGGCCCCGGCGGCCGGCAGGAGGCAGGTCATGTTGACGTTGAAGTTGGTCTGCAGCGGCGTGTTCTTGAACAGGTAGGCCATCGCCGCGTCGACGTTGGCCCCGGGGCGGAGTTCCAGCGAGATCCGCACGTCGTCGGTGCTCAGGTCCTTGACGTTGACCAGCTGCGGCACCTGCCCCTTGCCGATCAGCTCGCCGATCCGCGCCACCAGGGCATCCTTCTCGATGCCGAAGGGGATCGAGCTGATGTTGAGGAAGTTGGGCTTGTCCGGGTCGGGCTCATACGTCCCCCGGAGCTTGACCGAGCCCTGCCCCGTGGCGTAGATCTGCAGCAACTCGGCCTGCGAGTTGAGGACCACCCCGCCGGTCGGGAAGTCGGGCCCCTGGATGAACTGCGTGAGCTTCTCCAGCGGCAGTTCGCGGTCGTCCAGCAGGGCGTCGAGCGCCTTGCAGATCTCCCGGAGGTTGTGCGGCGGGATGTTGGTCGCCATCCCGACGGCGATGCCCGTCACCCCGTTGATCAGGAGGTTGGGCACCTGCGCCGGGAGGACTTCCGGCTCCTCGGTGGTCGATGCGTAGTTGGGCCGGTGCTCGACGGTCTGCTCGCGCAGCTCGGTCAAAAGCTCCTGGGCGATCGGCGTGAGCCGGCACTCGGTGTACCGCATCGCGGCGGGCGGGTCGCCGTCGATCGAGCCGAAGTTGCCGTACCCCTCGACCAGCGGGTAGCGGAGCCGGAACGGCTGGGCCATGCGGACGAGGGCGTCGTAGATCGACTGGTCGCCGTGCGGGTGGTAGCTCTTCATCACCTCGCCGACCACCGCCGCGCTCTTCATGAACCGGCCGTCGGCGGTGATGTGGAGGTCGGACCACATCGCGTACAGGATGCGACGCTGCACCGGCTTGAGGCCGTCGCGCACGTCGGGCAACGCCCGAGAAGTGATCACGCTCAGCGCATAGTTGAGGTAGCGGCCCCGCGTGGCCTCGGCCAAGGGAACATCCTCGACCACCATCTTGGGGCGTTCGACCTCATGCCCGACGCCGTTGGCGTTCCGTCGTATCCTGGCCATCGCTGCCCCCAACCGTGCCGGCAGGGCCTTCCGCCCCGCCTCGTGTCCTGCCAGATTATCAGCGCGACCGCCGCGGTTGCAATGGTCATACTGTACAAAATTATCGCATTGCGGCCGGTCGGCCGAAAGCCAGGCGTGCCGCAACCTTAGTCGCGGCCGCGTCCCGGGGGCCGACAAAACGAAGCCAAACCCCCCGGTTTAACGGATCCGTCCCCCGCCTCATCCCGACGCGGGCAAGGTCGAGAGGTCGACCAGATACCGGGACGGGTCGTTGGGGTCGATGAAGGCCCCGATCGTCTCGCCCACGAATTCGGCCGGGTCGTAGCCCAACGGCCGGCTCTCGAAGACGTGGACCCGATCCTGGCCGGCGTCGTGCCACTGGGCGATGATCCGGTAGGTGTCGTCCGGCTCCGACCGGACCTCGCGGACCTTCGCCTCGACCCGGGTGCCGAACTGGGCCAGGCCATCGAGTTCCTCGCGGTCCCGGGCCCGGCCGATCTCGGAGGCCCGCTCCCGCACGCGGAAGGCGAGCAGGCCCAGGCCGATGGCGGAGAAAACGAACCCGAGCGGGCCGAGGATCGCGGCCACGCCCCAGAGGTCGAAGAACGACCGGATCGATGCGGATTCCGGCCGGGCGGGGTCATAGAGGATCTCGACCCGATCCCCGGCCGCATACGCGGGCGGGTCGCTGCTGGTGGCCGGGGTGAACTCGACGGCCCGGCCGGCCGGGGTCCGGAACCGGACCAGGGGGCGATAGCTGACGCGGTCGGGTTGCTCCTGGCGGATCAGTCGCACGACCTCCCCTTCCGCCGTCGCGGCCTTCGCCACGAAGCGTTGCGAGGAACGGTAGGACCAGAAGCCCCCGGCCAGGAGGCCGAGGCCCACGACCGCGAAGATCCCGCCCACCACCGTCAGGATCGATCCGCCCTGGGCCGGGCGATCGGTCAGGCTCCATCCGGTCGTCCTTCGGAACGGCCGTCTCATCGGGAACACTCCTTGTTCCGTTCGGGTCGATCAGCGGGAATGGAGGGCGTGGTCGAGTTCGCGGCGGAGGGTGGCGATGCTTTGCGCCGCCGTCTCCTCGGCCCCCGGGGTGTAGTCGAAGACCTCGACCGACACCCAGCGGTCATAGCCCGAGTCGACCAGGGCCTTGAGGATCGGCCCGAAATCGACGTCGCCCATGCCGGGCCCCTGGAGGTTGGTGTCCTGGGCGTGGAAGTGGCCCGACTTCGCGGCGTGGATGCCGATCAGTTCCGGCACGGTCCGGCCCGCCTCGGCGCTCTGGGCTTTCACGTCCATGTGGAGCTTGAGGTTGGGGTGGCAGACGCGGGCGATCAGGGCTTCCGCCTGGTCGCAGGTGTTCAGGTAGTTGGTCTCGGACGGGGCCAAAGGCTCCAGGCAGAGGTCGACCCCGAACGACCCGATGGCCGGCATGATCGCGGAGAACACCTCGGCGGCGTAGTCGTCGGCCTCCTCGACCGAGACGCCGGGCAGGAGGTCGCGCTGCTTCGGGGAGCCCAGCACCATCAGGGTGCCGCCGAGGTCGCGGGTCGCCTCGGCCAGCGCGACCAGATAATCGCCGGTCCGGCGGCGGATCGCCTCGTTGGGCGTGGTCAGGTAGAAGCCCTCGGTCTTGGCCAGGAGCCAGTGGAGGCCGATGGTCTCCAGCCCCGAGTCGGCGACGATCGACCGCAACTCGCGGCGACGTTCCGGCGAGACGTCGGTGATCCGGGGGGCCAGGGTGAACGGGGCGATCTCCAGCCCGTCATAGCCCAGGGCCTTGACGGTCTGGCAGACCCGGGCGAAGTCCCAGCCCTCAAAAAGCTCGTTGCAGATCCCGAACCGGATCATGGCTCTGTCGTCCTGTTTGCGTCCGATGGAGTGGCCGATCGGCCTCGGTTCGGCCATGATGGTCGGGCCGGCCGTCGGCGATCGTACCGACGCACGCCCTTCGCGTCGACCCGGGAGCCAGCCCGACCATGCCCAGCCAGCCCGATCCTGCCAAGATCGCCGTCGCCTGGCGCGACGTGACCAAGTCCTACCCGGACGGCTCCCAGGCCCTGAAGGGGGTCACGCTGGAGGTGGCGCAGGGCGAGTTCCTGGCGATCCTCGGGACCAGCGGGTCGGGCAAGACGACCCTCTTGAAGATGGTCAACCGCCTGATCGACCCGACCTCGGGCGAGGTGTCCGTGGATGGCCGATCCACCGCGGAGTGGGACCCGATCGCCCTCCGCCGCTCGACCGGCTATGTGATCCAGGACGTGGGCCTGATGCCCCACCTGACGATCCGCGAGAACGTCGGCCTCGTCCTCCGGCTCCAGGGGGTCTCGACCACCGCCCGCGACGAGCAGTCCGACCAATCGCTGCGGATGGTCGGCCTGGACCCCGAGGCGATCGGCCTGCGGTTCCCCCACCAGTTGAGCGGCGGCCAACGTCAGCGCGTCGGCGTGGCCCGGGCCCTGGCCACCGGCCCGTCGCTCCTGCTGATGGACGAGCCGTTCGGGGCGCTCGACCCGATCACCCGTCGTGAGATCCAGGACGAGTTCCGCGACCTCCAGCGCCGGCTGGGGACGACCGTGATCCTGGTGACGCACGACATCCGCGAGGCCTGCCGGATGGCCGATCGCCTGGCCCTGGTCGACGGCGGCCAAATTGTCCAGGTCGGCCCGGCCCGCGCGTTCCTCGAACACCCGGCCACGCCGTTCGTCCGGTCGTTCTTCCAGGACGCCGAGGCCGTGGCCCCGATCGCCGGTGAGGCCGCCTGATGAATGACTGGTTGACCCTCCTCGCGTCCGAACGCGGTAACCTGGCCGTCGCGACCCTCGCCCACCTGACCCTGGTGGGCGAGGCCCTGGTGATCGCCGTGGCCATCGGCGTCCCCCTGGGCGTGCTGGCCAGCCGGTCGCGGGGGGCCGAGCGGACGATCCTCGGCCTGGCCAACGTCATGCAGACGATCCCGGCCCTGGCTCTCCTGGGCGTGCTCCTGATCCTGTTTCGGGGGCAGATCGGCAAGCCCCCCGCCCTGGCGGCGCTGGTGGTCTACTCGTTCCTGCCGATCATCAAGAACACGATCCTGGGGCTCAAGGGGGTCGATCGCGGCGTGGCCGAGGCGGCGCTGGGCATGGGGATGACCCCCTGGCAACGGCTCTCGATCGTGGAGTTGCCGCTGGCCGTGCCGGTCCTCCTGGGCGGGGTCCGGGTGGCGGCGGTGGCGGCGGTGGGCATGGCCACGATCGCCGCCACGGTCGGCGCCGAGGGGCTGGGCAACTACATCTATCGCGGGATCTCGCTGTCCGACCCCCGCCTGATCCTGCTGGGATCGGTGCCGGCCGCGTTGCTGGCCCTGGCCTGCGACGCCGCCCTGGGGGCGCTGGAGCGTCGGCTCGACCCGACCCGGTCCCGCGGGTTCAGCTGGCGCGACGGCCTGGCCCGCGCGGTCGCCCTGGGTCTGCTGGCGGCCGGGCTCTACGGGGCCATCCGGGACGCGATCCCCCAGGCCGGCCCGGCCCCGATCGTGATCGGCTCGAAGGACTCGGCCGAGCCGGTCATCCTGGGCCACATGATGGCCGACCTGATCGAGGCCCACACCAGCCTCCGGGCCGACCGCCGGCTCAACCTGGGCGGGACATTGGTCTGCTACAACGCCCTCGCCCGGGGCGGGTTGGACGCCTACGTCGAATACACCGGCACGGCCCTGACGACGATCCTCAAGGAGCCGCCCCAGACCGACCCGGCCCGCGTCCACGCGCGGGTCGCCTCGGTCCTCCGCGATCGCGACGGGATCGAGACCTTCCCGTCGCTGGGGTTCGAGAACACCTTCGCCATCCTGATGCGGCGGGAGCAGGCCGAAAGGCTGGGCGTGGCCACGATCTCCGACCTCATCCCGCACCTGGCGGAGATCCGCCCCGGCTTCGGCCCCGAGTTCATGAGCCGGCCCGACGGCTTCCCCGGCCTGGTGAAGGCCTACGGCCTGAACTTCGCCCACGCCCCGCGCGAGATGGACCGGAACCTCCTGTACCGGGCGGTCGCCGGCGGCTCGCTCGACCTCGCGGCCGGCGACTCGACCGACGGCCGGGTCGCCGCGCTCGACCTGGTGCAACTGGTCGACGACCGCCGCTACTTCCCCCCCTACGAGGCCGTCCCCCTGATCCGCCACGCGACCCTGGAGCGCCACCCCAGGCTCCGAGACGCCCTCGGCCGGCTCTCCGGCCGGATCGACGCCGCCACCATGCGTGGCCTCAACCATCAGGTCGATGGGCTCAAACGCGACCCCGCGCAGGTGGCCCGCGAGTTCCTCGACGCGGCCGGCCTGCTCAAGCCCTGACCGCGTCTGGTACGATCGAGGAGCAGGTGCGACTTCTCATCGGAGCCCCATCCATGGCAACCGCTTCGAAACCCGACCTTCAACCCGGCGAACGCGATCGGCTCCTCAACGCCTGGATCGACCGGATGACCGACCTCGTCCGCACCGTCGAGGCCTGGGCCATCGCCGACGACTGGGCGACCCGGACGATCACCAAGAAGATGGAAGACCGCGAGGTCGGAGACCATCGCGCCCCGGCCCTCCTCCTCCAGAAGGAGACGGTCCGCGTCATCCTGGAGCCCATCAGTCGCGAAGCCGTGGGCGGCATCGAGGGCGTGGCCGATCTCTACCTGATGCCGGCTTATGACGATATCGTCCGGCTCTATTTCTCGGATGGTTGGAAGGTCGATTACCCCTCGGAAATGGCGGCGAGGCTCGGTATTGCCGACCTGGAATCGCCGAAAGCGTTCGATCAGCACGCATTCCGACGGATCGCCGGGGAGTTGAGCCGGGATGCGTCCTGATGCCGACGATCCCCGGATGAGGATCAAGGCCATCGAACGCGAGTACCTGACGATGCGACTGGCCGCCGATCGCCTGATGCAACACGGTGGGGCGGATGCCTCGATCCTCCGCGAGGCCGGACTTCGCGTCGCGGACCTGGCACAGGCGTCGGCCCGCCTCGAAGCGACCTATTTCATCCGACTCTTCGCCGCCTTCGAGAATGCCTTGCGCGATCGCTGGATGACCTGGAGGACGACCCGTCCCAAGATGGAAGACCTGGTCAATGGCCTGGCTTCACGCCGCCAGATTGCGGCGGATCTTCTGCAGGAGGTCCACGAAGCGAGGAATTATCGGAATTCGCTCGTCCACGAATTCGATGAGCGGATCGCGCCGATCACCCTCGCCTCGGCCCGCCGCTCGACCTGCCTGTTCCTCGGCTATCTGTTTTGAGCCGGGCTGACGGGCGAACGGCAGCGACCATTGCATTCAGTTTCGCCTACCATAGTCCACCTTGATCGGCGCGGCGGCCTTGCCGGGGCCGGCGACGGTGGGCGGGCGATCGGGGTGGTAATTCACCTTGATCGTCATCGGGGTATCGTCCACGGCCAGCGCCGCGCCCTCGGAGGCGCGGGGGGCGAGCAGGACGAAGTGATGCGCGATCGGCCGGACCACGCAGTTCTCGACCGTGTAGGCCCCGCCCCCGGAGGTCGGGATCCGCAGCCCGTAGCACTGGCCGGGGCCGAGGGTGTGGCCGGCGGCGACCAGCTGGTCGACGAGGTCGGGGCGGAGCCAGGCCTCGGCGTTGGGGCCCTCGTCCAGCTTGCGGGAGAAGTCCTGCCAGTTGTCCGCGACCAGCGTGAGCGTGCCGGCCGACACGTCGAGCCAGCAGACCGAATGGTCGACGCAGACCAGGAACAGGTCGCCGAACCGGTTCATCAGCCAGATCGAGAACTCGTAGGGGAGCAACGGCCGCCAGTCGGCCAGCAGCTTGGGCCAGTCCGGCTTGTCCGGGTCCAGCAGATAGTCATCCACCGTCATGGCCGACTCCCTTCGGTGACGCGGGACGCGGAAGGCCCGGGCGCCGTCGATGGCGCCCGGGTCGGATGGTCGATCGATCAGACGAGCATCGGGTCGCCTTCGACGGGGGCCTTCTTGCGGATCGCGGTGTCGCGGAAGAACAGGGCGAAGATCGCCATGCAGATCAGCGTCAGCACGAACGGGCCGGCCCAGATCTTGTGCCAGTCGTTGTTGAAATAGGTGCGGATCCAGCCGGTCAGGACGCTGCCGACCACGGTGCCCAGGCCGTAGATGATGAAGATCAGGAAGTTCTGGGCGGTCGCCTTGATGTCCGGGCCGGCGGCGCGGTCGACGTACATCTGGGCCACGACGAAGAAGAAGGCGAACGCGAAGCCGTGGAGGCCGATCGTCGCGATCATCAACTCCCAGGGCTGGCCGATCGCCGACAGGCCGAACCGCACCGCCCAGGCCGCGGCGCCGATCATCATCGTGGTCTTGACGCCGAACTTGCCGACGGCCAGCGGCACCAGCCCGATCACCACGGCCTCGGCCACCTGGCCGATCACCATGTAGCCGCCGATCTTCGCCTCGTCGGTGCCGATCGCCCCGAGGAAGATCGCCTCGCAGGCGAAGTAGAACGCCAGCATGATCCCGATCAGCCCGGCGACCAGCGTGAGCACCGCGAACGAGCGGTCGCGGAGCAGGTCCAGGCTTTCCAGGATCGCCGACCGCTTGGGCACCACCTCGTCCTGGCGCACCTTGACCGGCGGCGTGTGCGGCAGCGTGAAGCAGTACAGGCCGTAGAGGATCGACACCGCCCCGGCCACGCGGAGGCAGTCGCGGCTGGCCGGCATGCCGATGGCGTCGAACAGCGGCTTCAGGGGCGCGAGGCTCCCGGCCGAGGAGCGATACCAGGCGAAGAACAGCCCGGCCGCGATCCAGCCGAAGGTGCCCCACATCCGGATCGCCGGGAACTGGTCCTGGTTCCCCTCGCCGGCCGTCCGGAAGGTGATCGAGTTGGACAGCCCCATCGTGGGCATGTACAGGTTGCAGTAGGCGAACAGCACCAGGAAGATCGGCCAGAACCCCGTGAGGTAGGCCGTCCAGATCAGCAGGACGCCGCCGATGGCGTGCGACAACGCCAGGACGATCTCGGTGGCGACGAAGCGGTCGGCGATCGCGCCCAGGATGAACGGCCCGAGGATCGACCCGAAGCCGTAGACGGTGTAGATCCAGCCGATCTGCGTCTCGTTCAGGTTGACCCCGCTCGGCCCCAGGTGGATGCCGAGGATCGGGAGCCAGATCCCCCAGACGAAGTACTGGAGGAACATCATGATCGAGAGGCGAACACGCAGGCCGAGACTCATTTCGACGGCTCCGGGGCGGGGCGGGGAAGGTCGGGAAGCGGGCCGGGGGGAGCCCGGCGAGATCCGCCCAATCTATCCCGCCCGAGGCCCGGGGGCCAGTCGTTGACGGCCGGAGATCAGGCCAGCCAGTCCAGGAGCTTGAGCATCTCGTCGCGGCAGGTGTGCGACAGGGCCCACTGGTGGCGGAGCGCCACCTTGCCGTCATCGCATCCGCCGGCCAACCGCTCCGAGATCGTCGACGAGAAGGTCTCGCGGGTCACCACGTCGAAGCGCTCCCGGTGGAGCCGGCATTCGGGCACGTCGGTCGCGACGAACGGGCGCCCGGCCGCGATGTAGTCCATGATCTTGGTCGGGCAGCAGGCGATGTTGAACGGGTGCTCGACCTGGTAGGGGATCATCCCCAGGTCGAACGAACGGATGTAGGAATTGATCAGCGACTGGTTCCGCCAGCCGATCGCGTGGATGTTCGGCATCGCCAGGCACCGCCGACGTTCGGCCTGCCAGGCCGCGCCGTTGTCCGGGTCGATCCGCCCGAGCAGGACGAAATTCGCCTGGGGATTCTCCTGCGCGGCCTTGGCCAGCATGGTCCAGTCGACCCGGTCTTCCATCGTCCCGACGTAGCCGATCCGGGGGCTGGGGATGTGGGCGATGTCGGCCGGGGGCTCGGCGGGGACCAGCAGCGGCTCCTCGGGGATCCACGCCCGGGTCGCGCCGTGGGGCAGGTGCTTGATCCGGTCGGCGGCCTCGGGCACGGCCTCGCGGAGCAGCTCGGCCCGGAGCCGGGAGACGCAGATCGTGATGTCGGCCTCGCGGGCGGCGCGGCGTTCCATCTCGGCGACTTCGGACGCGACCTTGGGCCAGTACTGGCTGTAGTCGTCGAAGTTGTAGTAGACCAGGCGATCGACCCGGAGTTCGTCGCGGAGGTAGAGGTAGTACGGGTAGCTCATCACCAGCGTGAGCGGCAGGTCGGCGGCGTTCTCGGCCTTCCAGCGGCGGATCTCGCGGGCGATCGGCTTCATCCCGACCTTGGGGTATTTCTTCATCCAGCCGGTCGGCAGGACCATCCGCTTCTTCCAGACGCCGGGCGACATCCGGTAGGCGGGCTTGTTCCACGACCACGGCCGCTCGCCGTCGCGCCAGGCGTTGCGGTAGTCGGCGCAGTGGAGGAGCAGGGTCTCGGCCCGGGACTCGGGGATCTCGCGGAACTGGTTCTCGGTGTTGAACCATCCCGCGTCGGCGACCGCGAGGGCCATCCGGGCGGCGGGCTTGGGCGTGGCCGGAGTTTCCGAATTCGGGGCGGCCGCGCGATGGTGCTGCGTCAAGGTGTTGGCCATGGTCGATCCTTCGGGCCGGTCGGGCATCGATCCTCATGCCCCACTCGTAGGTGTGTGACGAAGTGCCCAGAGTATGACCGGATCGGTTTTTCTGTCAACCGAGGCCGGGCGCGAAAATGCCGGCCTTCCGGCGAGGTTCGTGCCCTGCCCGGGGCCTCGGAGGATGCCCTCCGGTGGAAAAGGGTAGGCGCAGCCCGCAAGGTCGCCCTACAATCCCCTCACTTCCGATGACCGTGACCGGGGGGCTGCTCCCGGGACCGGAAAACTCCATCGGACGGTGACCCGCATCAGGGATGGATCGGGGGTCTGGCGGCGCGACCTGGCCTCATCGCGTCGTGTCCTGGAAGTGGAAGGCCCGTGTCGACCGTTGTTTCTCTCCGCGTCGCGGGTTCGGCCCGCTCGTCCACCCGATCGACACCATTGGTTGAAGGAAGGGACTCTCCCATGCATTCGCTGATCCTGATCACCGCGATGTCCGCCAGCGCCGGCCTGTTCGGCGGCAACAAGTCCTGCGGCGGCGGCAAGATCCAACATGCCCGGGCCTCGCACGGCTGCTACTCGGCCGCCCCGGCCCCGGCCTGCGGCGGCTCGGTCTACTCCGCCCCCGCTCCGGCCTGCGGCGGAGCCTCCTATGCCGCCCCGGCCTGCGGCAGCCCGGCGCCCTACGCGCCCGTCGTCGGATCCTATCCCGCCTCGCCGCAGGCCGCCTCGGCCCCGATGCCCTACGCCCCGGCGAAGTCGGCCCCGGCCGTGAACGCCTCGCCGTCGGCGGCCCCGGTGCCGCCCGCCCCGGCCGTCCCGCCCGCCCCGGAGGCTCCGCCCGCCCCGGCCCCGGTCCCGGACGCCGCCCCGCCCGCTCCCCCGGTGCCCTCGGCCGGCTTCTGAATCCGGACGGGACCTGGGATAGAAAGCATGAGGCCCGCGCATCCCATCGGATGCGCGGGCCTCGTTGCGTTTCGGGAGGGTGCGAGGGCGATCAGGGGACGATGGTGGCGAACGCCGTGAGGCGGGCCGGGGGCTCGTCCTTGATGTCGGTCTCGACCTCGATGACGGCGTTGTAGGGTCCGGGCTGGGCCGGGGCCTTGAAGGTGAAGTTCACCGCGTGCATCGGCCGGGACTGGTCGGGGGCCGCCGCGACGGCCAGGTCGGCCCGGCTGGCCTTGGTGCCGGTCACCTTGAACGGCTGGGCGGAGCGGACCATGATCGTCTTCTGCACGGTCTCGCCGGGCCGGATCCGCCCCAGGTTCATCACCGACGGCGAGACCGTGACGTTGGACTGGACGTTGGCCGTGACCGAGATCGGTATGCGAGGGCTGCTCGGGTCGTTGGTGATCAGGGTGAACTCATCTCGGAGGAAGCCGATCGGCGCGGAGGGCCTGAGTGTGGCCGTCAACACGTAGTTGACCTGGCCGCCGGGCGACCGGCCGGACTCCTGGAGCCGCCCGACGATGTGGTCGCTGATCGTCTTCACCTCGAGGATCGCCCAGTCGGCCTGGCCGCCGGCATAGCTCAGGGTCAGCTCGCGGGTGGGGTTGGTCGAGCGGTTGGCGACGCCGAAATCGACCTGGCCCGGCGTGAGCGTCAGGTCGCCCCGGATGAAGCAGGTCAGGTTGAGGTCGATCTCCTGGAACTGGGGCCGGTCGATGACCAGGGTCAGGCCCGACGCCTTGTATCCGGTGAATTTCGTCGTGTCGATGACGGCGTTGATGGTCGTTTGAGTCCCGGGCGGGACGAGTTTGGCGCCGACGGTGACTTCGGTGCAGCCGCACTTGGTCCGCCACGCGGCGATGTGGATCTCCTGGTCGGTGGAGTTGACCAGGCGGAAGGAGTGGTGGACCTTGGATCCGCGGGCCACGGTGCCGAAGTCGTGCGATCGATCCGGGAAGACGGCGTCGGTCCAGTCCGCGGCCCCGGCGGGCCAGGCGCACCCGGCCGCGATCGCGACCGCGGCGAGCAGTGCAAGACGCATGGGAACTCTCCCCCTCGGCTTGGGACGATCGGAAGGGACGACCCTGTCGATCCGACCTCGTTCCACTCGCCCCGGTCTTGGGAAGGCTCGTCGGCGATCCGATCCGACGCGAATGGGCGGGGGCCGGTGAGACGGCGGCAACCCCCGTGCCGGGACCCCCGAGGTGGTTCGGCCCGGGCACTCATCTATCATACCACGCCGGCCCCGACCCGGCGGCCCCGCCCGCCTTGAGGAACTGGCGTCCGGGCCGTCCCGATGGTAATCTGGTCGGGCGAAGCCGTCGAGACGCCCTGGGGGCCGAGCCGGCCGAAACCCGCGCGTCCCGCCGGCGTCGCCGCGAGACATCCCCCACGAACCGAGGAGAGCCGGCGTGGGTCCGCGTCGCGACATCCCACGGTACGGGCCTCCCCCCCGGCGGACAGGATTCCCATGCTCAAGCCTTCGGTGCAGGTCATGGATGCGGATGGCATCCTGGTCGCGGAATTCTGGGATTGCCTCCGCCTCGACCCCGCCCCGGTCAAGGACCTCCGCCAGCACTTCGAAGCCCACATGAAGGCGGGCGGGCGGCCCGACCTGGTGATCGACATGCTGGGCGTCGCCTTCGCCGGGTCGGCCTCGCTGGGGGGCTTCATGGCGCTGCACCGGCTGGTCGGGCCGAAGGGGGGCCGGATCGTCTTCTGCAACGTCGACGAGACGGTGTACGAGGTCTTCCGGATCAGCAAGCTCAGCCCGATGTTCGGCTTCGTCGCCGACCGCCCGGCGGCGCTGGAGTCGCTCCGGTCCGGGGCGACCGCCGAGCCCAAGGCGACCCCCGCCCCGCCGGCCCCGGCCGAGCCCCCGGCGCCGCGTGCCGCCGGCCCCCTGGGCCGCCGCCGCAAGCCGAGCTGAGGCGGCCGTTTCGTTTTGACGGCATGCCGTCGCAATCTCGCGGCGCGCGGGTTATCCTGTGCGGACGGAATTCGACCGTCCGCATCGGTTGGCCGTCCAGATCGTCCGGAGCCCGCGATGACCGCTTCCTCGCGTATCGAGTCTCACGAAGAGGATGGGGTGCATATCGTCTCGTTTCGCGACCGTCTCCTGTTCGATGATCGCACGGTCCGCGAAGTGTCCGAACAGCTCGGCGCCGCCCTGCCCAACGACGGCACCCCGATCCGGCTGGTCCTCGACTTCTCGGGGGTCGACCTGATCTCCAGCTCGCTGCTCGGCAAGCTGATCCTGCTCCAGCGCCGGGTCGACAACTCGGGCGGCAAGCTCCGGCTGTGCGAGCTGACGCCGACCGTCCAGTCGGTCTTCCGCACGTCGAACCTCGACCGCCTGTTCGGCATCGTCCGCGACCGCCACGCCGCCGCCGCCGAGCTTTGAGCCGAGGTCTGGCGTTGCCGACCTCATGACAGGGCGATGAACGAAGCGAGCGGATCGCCGTCCAGCTTCAGGATGTCGTCCCATCGAGCGGAGCAGTCCGACGATCAGGACGCGGCATAGGCCAGGCAGGCCCGAATGTCCTCGGCGGTCAGGTTCGGGAAGTCATCGAGGATCTCGGTGGGCGTCATGCCCCCGGCGAGATATTCGAGGATATCCTGCACGGTCATCCGCAGGTCGCGGATGCACGCCTGGCCGCTGCGCTTGTCGGGATCGATCGAGATCAGATGTCGGTCATCCATCAGCGCCAATTTACCCCAACTCATCCGAAGGGACAAGGGACGCCGGATCCGGGGCGGCGCGGGCCGTCATCACACCCGGGCCGTCTTCCAGCCCCCGTGGAGATAGCGGGCGGCGACCAGGACGCCCCGCAGGGTGAGGTCCGCCAGCATGGCGAACCACGCCCCGCGCAGGCCGAGGCCGAGGCCGCCCGACTCCGGGCCCAGGGTGAACCAGTAGGTCAGCGGCATCCGGATGCCCAGGTAGCCGACCATGACGATGATCCAGGGCCATCGGGTATCCCCCGCCCCGCGCAACGCCCCGTTCAGGACGTTGAGCGTGGCCAGCCCCGGCAGGGCGAACGCCACGATCCGCAGGACCGGCACGCCCTCGGCCGTCACCTCGGGCTGGCGACCGCCCAGGAAGAGATGGAACATCGCCCCGGCCTCGGCGTAGAGCAGCACGCCCACCGCCATCAGCACCGCCACGCCGATGGCCCACGCCGTCCGCCCGGCGCGGGCCGCGAGGTCGGGCCGGCCGGCGCCGAGGTACTGGCCGGTCAGGGTGCCGGCGGCCACCGAGAACGCGGTGACGGTGAGGAACGCCAGCGCCTCGCAGCGGATCGCCACCCCGTGCGCCGCCGAGGCCGTGGGCCCCAGGTGGTTGATGAGGCGGAGGAACCACATCTGGCAGAAGACGTTGGTCAGGCTCTCGCCCGAGGCGGGCAAGCTGATCCGGAGGATCCGCCACGATTCCCGCCACCTCGGACGCAGCCCGGCCGGGTCGAGCCGCAGCCCGGAGCGCCCCCGGGCCAGGATCACCAGCACCGCCAGCCCGCCGACCGCCTCGCTGATGGCCGTGCCGATGGCGATCCCGGCGAATCCCTGCGACGGGAAGATCCCGAGGCCGCTGACCAGGCCCCAGCTCAGCCCCACATTGATCGCGTTCACCAGGATCATCACCCACATCCCGGTGCGGGTGTCACCCACCCCGCGCAGGCAGGCGATCCCCGCCGTGGCGCAGGCCAGCAAGGGGGAGGCCAGCAGGATCAGCCGCAGGAACAGCACCGCCCCGTCCGCCGCCCGCCCTTCCAGCTCCAGGAGGTCCACCACGGCCGGGGCCAGGGCGAGCCCCAGCAGCAGAACGGCGGAGCCGAGCGACAGCGCCAGGAAGATGGCCTGCTGGCAGGTCCGCGCCGCCTGGCGCGGCTCCCCGGCGCCGGTCAGGCGGGCCACCAGCGCCGTGGCGCCGACCGAGACGACCGTCATGAGGCTGCCGAGGAACCAGAGCAGATAGGTGGCGTTGGCCACCGCCGCCAGGTCGTCCTCGCCGAGATAGCGGGCGGTCAGCAGGGTGTCCGACAGCCCGACCAGGTAGAGCAAGAATTGCTCGACCAGTACCGGCCCGGCGAGCCGCAAAACCTGGCCGGACATCGACGGCCCGTCCCGCCCCGGGCCCTGCTCCAACAGGGGGATCGCCGCCGTCCCCCGGCCCGACTCCGCGTCCGCGTCCATGTCCGTCCCGTTCGAAAGGAGTCGCAGGCCCTGGAAGTCGGCCATGCCGGGATCCATTATACTGGAGAGGCCAGGGCCCAGGCCCGATGGTTCGAAGGACGCTCGCCCCACTCTTCCCCTCTCGAAAGGACGCCGCGTTGGCCGCCCGCATCCTCGACGGAAAAGCGCTCGCACAGACGGTCCGGGACCAGGTCGCGGCCGAGGTCGCCCGGCTCCGGGAATCGTCGGGGCGCGTCCCCGGCCTGACGGTCGTCCTGGTCGGCGAGGATCCGGCCAGCCGGGTCTACGTCCGGAACAAGGAGAAGGCCAGCGAGGCCGCCGGGATGCGGGGCCGCCTGCTCCGCCTGCCGGCCGACGTCGACGAGGCGACGCTGCTGGCCACGATCGACGGCCTGAATGCCGACCCCGACGTCCACGGGATCCTGGTCCAGCTCCCCCTGCCCCGGCAGATCTCCGACCGGGCGGTGATCGAGCGGATCGACCCGAGGAAGGACGTCGACGGCTTCCACCCCGAGAACGCCGGCCTCCTGGCGATCGGCCGCCCCCGGTTCGTCCCCTGCACGCCCCTGGGCGTCCGGGAACTTTTGATCTCCTCGGGGATCGAGACCAAGGGCAAGCATGCGGTGATCCTGGGCCGGTCGCAGATCGTGGGCAAGTCGCTGGCCCTGCTGATGCTCCAAAAGGGGCCGGGCGGCGACGCGACGGTCACGGTCTGCCACGCCTCCACGCCCGACGTGTCGGAGTTCACCCGCCGGGCCGACATCGTGGTGGCCGCCGTGGGCCGGCCCGAGTGCCTGCGGGGCGACGCCATCAAGCCCGGGGCGGTGGTCATCGATGTCGGGATCAACCGCCGGGAGGACGGCTCCCTGTGCGGCGACGTCCACTTCCCGACGGCCTCCGAGGTCGCGTCGTGGATCACGCCGGTCCCGGGCGGGGTCGGGCCGATGACCGTGGCCATGCTGCTCCGCAACACCCTGGACGCCTTCAAGGCCGCCGAGGGGCTCGACCGGCCGGGTTCCCCGGCCCTCTGAGCGTTCCGAACCGGACGACCGAGACACTTCCGAGGGCCGGGATATGCGACGGGCGATGGGTGCGGTCCTGGCCCTCCTGGGGATGCTGGCCGGGGGCCCGACCCCGGTGAAGGGGCAGGCCGTCGGGCCCGACCTGGCGAAGGTCCGGGCCGAGCTGGCCAATGACTCGACCCCGATCGCCGAGCGGGCGACCCGGGCCCTGGACACGGCTGCGGAACTCGACCGGCTCGCCCAGGAGGCCCGGACCGTCGCCGAGCGGCGCGCCCGGTGGGCCGAGGCCGCGACGCTGCTCGAAGAATTCGCCCGGACCAACCCGGACGCGGACGCCACGCCCCTGGTCCGGTTCCAGTCCGCCGTCTATCTCTGGGCCGAGGGGCGGAGCTTCGCGGACCGGGTCGATACGGCCCCGGCCGACGAGGCGGCCCGGGCGTCGGCCAGCGATCGGATGGATCGGGCGATCGCGCTGCTCCGGCTGGCCGGGGTCGAGCCGAAGCCCGGGGACGCGGCCGGGACCCTGGCCCAGAACGTCCGGTTCCGCCTGGCCCAGGCGCTCGCCGACCGGGCCCGCCTCGGCCGGGACGGCGAGCCGGGCCGCGTCGAGGCGGAGCGCGAGGCGGTCGGGCTGCTCGAACGATCGATCGCCGACCCCAAGCTCCGGGGGTTCGCGCGCCTGCTCCGCGCCGAGCTGAACAACCGCCTCGGGCATTACAACCAGGCCCAGATCGACGTCGACGAGGCCGAGAAGGCGGTCCCGCCCCCGGACCCCGGGGCCCTGGCCCGCGCCCGGGTCGCCGCACTGATCGGCCGGGCCCAGTACGCCGAGGCCCGCAAGGCGGCCGACGCCGCCCGGGCGGACGAGGCGACCCGGGGCTGGCTGGCGATCCGCGTCCTGCTGGCCCAACGCCGGGGGGCCACGCCGGGCAGCGACCGCGAGGCGCTCGACGCCGAGGTGTTCGGGATCGCCGCCGGGCTCAGGGCCTCGCCCCGGCCGGAGGCCGCCCGCGCCCTGATCGAGGTGGCCGGGGCGATCGACGAGCCGGGCGAGACCCGGCCGCTCGACTGGTGGGACACCCTGGCCGAGGGGCAGCTCCGGCTCGGCAATCCGGCGCGGGCCGGGCGGCTCCTCGCCAAGGGGGCCGACCTGGCCGATGCCGGGCCGCCCGACCGGGTGGCCTCGGCCCGGATGAAGGCCGGGGCCTGCCTGTTCGAGGCCGAGAAGTTCGCCGAGGCCGAGAAGCAACTCGCCCGGGTGGCCGACGACCCGCAGGCGCCGGGGGACCTCCGCGCCCGCGCCGGGATGCTGATCGCCCTGTCGCGGGGCCGCGCCCTGTCGCTGAAGCAGCCCGGGGCGGCCCTCGACGCCTACTATCGGGCGCTGGAGGACCAGGTCCGGCGGTTCCCCGATGCCCCGGCGACCGGGGAGGCCCGCTGGCTCCTGGGCAAGGTCCGGCGTGGCGAAGGCCGCCGGGATGAGGCCGTCGCCCTCTGGTCGGCCGTCCCCCGCGATCATGCCCGATGGCTCGACGCCCAGCTCGCGGCGACCGACCTGCTCCGGGCCGCCGTCGAGGAGGAGCGGATCAGCCGCGACCAGAGGGCGATCGCCCGGAAGCTGGAGGAGGCCCGGGACCTCCTCGCCCGGGCCGAGCGGGCGGCGACCGCCGGCAACGAGGCGGTGGAGATCGCCCTCCGGGTCGCCCTCCTGGAGCTGATCCCCGGCGTCGGCAAGCCCGGGGTGGCCCTAGACGCCTGCGAGCGGATCCTCAAGGGCGGAGCCCGCCCCGACCAGCACGAGCAGGCCCGTTTGGTCCGGGTGGTGGCCCTGGCCCGCGATGGCCAGCTCATCGAGGCCGAGCGCAGCGCCCGCGACGAGGTGCGCGCCGCGTCCCCCGCGTCGCTCCTCGCGCCGCTCCGCCTCCTGGATCGGATCGCCAGCGAGGCCGATGGCGACCTGAATCGCCGGCGGCTCGGGCTGGTCTACAAGGTCCTGGCCGGCCGGCTCACCCAGGGGCTGGGATCGATCCCGGAGCGGTCGCGCGACGAGGCCCGGCTCCGGGTCGCCCGGAGCCTGGTGTTCGCCGGCGACCCGATGGCCGCCCGCCGCGAGATCGCCGCCTGGGGCGGCCCGTCGGAAGGCTTCGATGACGGCCAGCTCCGCGACCTGGCGGACATGTACTTCCGGCTCGAAGCCTACCCCCTGGCCGCCGACGCCGAGCGTCTCCGCACCAGCAAGCTGCCGGCCGGGTCTCCGGCCTGGTTCGACGCCCGGTACAACCTCTCCCTCGCCCACTTCCGGAGCGGCAAGGCCAAGGAGGCCCGGCAGATCATCGATGCGACCGCGATCCTCCACCCGGAACTCGGGGGCGGGGAGCTGCGCGACAAGTTCACGAAGCTCCGCCAGCGGCTCGCCCAGGAGTGACGGCCCTGCCCGTCAGTTCTGGTCGACCCAGTTGATCCCGCTGCCGGTCTGGGGCGGGATGCCCGAGCCGCGCAGGGCGCCGAAGTTCGAGGCCCGAGTCGGGTAGACGACCGGCGAGAGCCCGGGCAGGAACGGGTTGGAATAGGAGGTCGCCTCGGACCCGATCAGGCGTCCGTCATAGCCGCGCGAATACTGGACCACCGGCGCGGAGGTCTGGCGGAGCGCCGAGATCGGGCCGTAGATGTCCATCGAAGTCTGGCCGAACGAGCCCAGGGGCGAGTAGCCCCCGCCCACCACGCCGTTGCCCCGGACGAAGATGTAGTTCGCCGGGGTGAAGCTGCCCAGCATCCCGGTGCGGGCCACCTGGTCCTCCGGCCGGGCGACGGTGCCCGGGGCCGCGACCCGCGCCTGCGTCGGGACCGGGGCCGCGTATCGGGCCGGGCGGCGGAAGGGGCCGCCGGCATCGGCGGGGGTCGCGAGGCCGGCCAGGGCCAGGGCCCCCAGGGAAATCCGCGTGATCAGGCGCATGGAAGATCCTCGATTCGGGAGGGCCGGCGCCTAGTCGGCGCGATTTGCCTTCGACTCGAGGAATTCTACAACAAAATTCCAGGGATGCCGGGATAACCGGAATTACCAGATCGCCCGCGAGGGCCTCGGGAGGATGCGGTAGGATTCCTCGACGATCCGGGCCAGGCCTTCGCCCAGGGGGGATTCGAGGAGTTCGTGGAACTTCCGTTCCAGGTCGCGGTCGCGGGCCGGCACGGGCGGCCCATCGATGTGGAACCGGGCCATCTCGGCGTCGGCCGTCGGCTTCGGCGAGGCGGCCTGGGCGGGCATGGCCGGGCCCGCCCACGGTGCCGTCGTCCCGACGCCGAGCTTGGGGCCGAGCAGGGCGTCGGTGGGGATCTCCAGCGCCTCGGCGATCCTGCGGAGGGTGCCGGCCCGGGGCAGCTCGGTGCGCCCGCTCTCGATCTGGTAGAGCGCCGTGCGGGAGATCGAGGCGCGGGCGGCGAGCTCGTCGGGCCCCCATCCCTTGGCGTATCGCTGATCCTTGACGCGTTGAGCCAGAGTCATCGGCGCCTCCGTGGGTCCACGTTTCATTTCATGACGCGGGTCATGAGGACTCTAGGACACCGATCGGATCGCGACAACTCGGAGTCAAAATGGGCCGATCCGCGCCGATCGATCCGTTCGCGATGGAGACGGATCGGCGGGCCGGCCCCCCGGCCGGGCTCAGGCCTGCTTGCCTTCCAGTTCCTTCATCACCTCGGCGAGCAGGGCGGGCTCGCGCTTGAGCATCAGGTGCTCGATCCGCGAGGCGGGGAATTCGAGCTTGGTGAGCATCTCAGCGGCCCGGGCCCAGAGCTTGTCGCGCTTCTTGCCCTCGGCCAGGTACAGCTCCCCGACCAGCTCCGCGAGCCTCTGGGACTGGATGGCGTCGTAGTTCTGGTAGAACCGCTTGATGATCTTCTGCTGGTAGGGCGTGTGGTTGGCCAACGGTCGGCTCCGGGGAGGGTGGCGGATGGGTTCGGCCGCGGGATCAATCGTGGTCGGGCTTGCGGCGCAGGTTCTTGGTGGTCGATCGGCGGATCTTGGCCTCGACCCGCCTCTTCTTCGACGCCAGGGTCGGCCGGCTCGGCCGGCGCGCCTTGGGGGGGCGGGCGGCGGCCAGCACGATCAGGCGGAGCTTGTCGAGGCAATCCTCGACGTTGCGGCCCTGGTCGCGGGTGAGCTGCGACGCGACCAGCAGCTCCCCTTCCTTGGTCAGCCGGGGGGCCACCGCGCGGAGCAGGCGATCCCGGACCGCCGGGGGCAG
This sequence comes from Tundrisphaera macrotermitis, assembly GCF_051175315.1. Lineage (NCBI taxonomy): Bacteria > Pseudomonadati > Planctomycetota > Planctomycetia > Isosphaerales > Isosphaeraceae > Tundrisphaera > Tundrisphaera macrotermitis. The sequence goes on along the minus strand of NZ_CP195100.1, from coordinate 4,340,664 downwards.
GCTCGGGCTGGCCGATGGGGTCCAGCGCAGCACCGCCTTGGAGTTGACCTTGTTCACGTTCTGCCCGCCGGGGCCGCCGGAGCGGGCGAACTCGAACCGGAACTCGTCGCGGGGGATCGACAGGGTGTCGGTGACGACCAGGGTCGTGCCGTCGCCGGGCGGTGATTGCGAGGGGTCGTCCATGAGGGCCACTTTACCCGCCCGGGGGCCTCCCGGTCATCCGCAAAACCGGCCGGGGCGGGCGGGGGAAATCTCCCCCATCCGCCCCGGCCGGACGTCCGCGATGCCGTTCCGCCCGGTCGGGCGGCCGGAGGTCAGGAGCCTCCGCCGATGACCTGGAAGCTCGCGGCCCCCCGGCCCGGGGCGGCCTTGCCCGCCTTGACGACCTTGCTGGCGTGGACGTTCTTCCGGGCCAGCGAGACCTTGCGGGCCGTGCCGTCCCCGCCCCCGGCTCGCGAGGGGGCCTCGGCGACCGCGCCGTTGGCGCCCGGCAGCCTCTGCGAGACCCGGCGGGTCAGCGGATCGACCAGGTCGATCACGGCGCCGGTGTTGGCCCGACGGCGGGCGGCGGCCGGGATCACCGGGGTCAGCGGGATGCCGGCCTGCTCCAGCCGGGAGAACTTGGCGTCGCGGGCGGCGAGCTGCCGGTCGCTGTAGAACGAGTCGTCGCGGTTGAAGACCCGCACCGAGCTGCGGAAGGTCGTGCCGTCATTCAGGGAGCCGATCAGGACGCCCTGCTGGACCCCGGGGGGGATCTGGACGTCGAGGCCGTTGAAGACGAACGTCTGGTCGGGGAACTCGTCCCGATTGATGTTGTTCTCGAACGACAGGATCGGGGTCGCCCCGTTGGTCTCCACGTCGTCGGCGCTGCCGAACCGGACGGTCGACAGGTCGATGTTCTGGGTGTCGAAGCCCGACGTGCCGATCACCGTCACCCGGATCGCCGAGTTGTGCGCGGTGTTGATGTGGTTGTTCTGGTGCGGGTTGACGTAGATCGGCGGCGACACCGGCGGGCAGACGACCGGCGGCGGCGGCACCGGCGGCGGCGGCGTGGCATCCGGGATCCGCACCAGCTGCGGTGGGAAGTAGGCGTCATTGACCCCGATGTTCTGGTCCGACAGCCCCTCGGCACCGATGCTCACGGCCGAGTTCGGCCCGAGCACCTGGCCGGTGAACTGCTGGTAGAGCAGCGAGAAGTTGGTGATCTGCATCTCCAGGTTGGGATGCGCCGGGTCGTTCACCAGGTAGACGTTGCCGGTGTACTGCGGCAGCTGGGCGCCAAAGCCGATCCGCTGCTTGACCAGCGGGTTGGGGTCCTCCTGGATGGCCGTGGCCACCTGGTACGGCTTGGGGCCGGTGTTGCTGACCGCGGCCTGCGGGAAGCCCGCGATCACGTCGGCGATGCCGTCGTTGTTCAGGTCGATGAACGCGGCCATGCTCTCGGACTGGCCGAGGTCGGCGGGGTCCTGGAAGCTCGGCTCGATCCCCCCGCCCTGGCCGTCGGAGATGATCGGGTTGACAGTTCCGGAATTACCGTTATTGTCTGCGTCACCGGCAATGACCATCTGCCCGGTGCCGCGCTGATTGTCCGGCTGTTGGATGCCAATGTTCAGCGTGTCATCGGTCGAGTCGTAGGTGACCCGGATGCCATTGATGTCGAAGCCCGAGACCAAAATCTGGTCCCTGAGCAAATTGTTGTCCGGGAAGGTCGGGTGGAATACGTTTGGGTTATCTGGGAGAACAACGACGCCTGGGTTCCGGTTGGCGGGGAAATCGATCAGAACGTTTCCGGTGAAGTTGACGGCAAGGAGCTGACGATGATCGAGTTGCTCCATCGCCACGTTGGCCCGTCGCCGGGACGGCTGATCGACACGACGTCGCCGCCATGAAAGAACGGCATCGGAAATCTTCTTGAGGAACGACATCGCGCCTAAGTCCTTTCCTGAAAACGGGCCGTGTGAATGGGCCGTTCCGGGTGGGGTGAGAGAGCCGGGTCCGAGGCGGCGACACCGCCGACGACCGGAGCGACGCGGATATGGAGCGGAGCCAGGCCGGACATCGGCCTGGCGAGTTGACCGGCCCAAGACGAAGATGAACTGGGCTGGAGGAATGATGGACTCGCCCCCCCCTCGCCGCATGCCCCTGGCAGGCGGCGAACCGACGGGGACGACAGCCCTAACGCGGAAGGAGTCTCGTTATGGTTCGGTGCAGTAATATCCGCCTGGCACTGGCGGCCCTGGCCCTCCTGGGTGCCGGGACCACCGCCTCGGCCGAGGCGATCAAGTTCGCGACCGGCGATGTTGAGAAGGACATGCCGGCCAACTCGAAGTCCGTGACCGTCGTCCCGGGCCGTGCCTACGACAGCGTGGCCCGCCCGGCCAACTTCGACGGCGTCGACGGCTTCACGATGAAGGACCTTCGCCTTAGCTACGACGCGAAGACGGATACGCTGTCCGTCGGCATCAATTACTACGGCATCGCGGGCGACGTCGACGGCAAGGGCGGCGCGACCCCGGGCCTGTACAATCCCCCGAATATCGGCGGCGGTAAGTCGATCTCGGTCGCCTTTGCGCCGGTGAGCGCCACGGGCACCGGGGCGGGGACGCCGGTCGTCATCGCGGGCATCCCGGTGGACAAGTCCAACCCGATCCTCAACGCCAACGGCCAGCCCGCCACGATCAACGGGTTCAAGGTCGCCACCTACAACCCGAACGGCGTGGGCGCCCTGGGCGCCAAGTTCGGGACGAACCTGGTCGCCAACACCGGCGACCTGGCCTTCAACCCGTCGGCCGAGCACCCCGACTTCGAGTTCACGATCAAGAATTTCAGCAAGATCCCCGGGCTCAAGGCCCTGGAGAAGGGGTTCTACGTCGAGGCCTACACCGGCACGGGGACGGTCATCACGATCGGCAAGAGCACGATCCCCAGCACCTTCATCACGCCCCCGCCGAACCAGCCGCAGACGATCGTCGTCCCGCCCATCACCCCGTACGTCCCGGTCCTGCCGCCGCAGGTGCCCGAGCCCGCCACCCTGCTGGGCTGGGGCATCATGATCGGCGGGGCGGCCTGGCGCGTACGCCGCCGCATCCGCCCGGTCGCCTCGGTCTGATGATCCGGCCTTGAGCCGATCCATAGCATGTTCCATGCGCGAAGCGGCGGCCCAGACTTTGGGTCGCCGCTTTCTTTTTCGGCCCGATCGCCGGCCGGCGCATCGATCATTTGGGAGAAGCCTCCTCCCCATCGCGGCACACGCCCGATCTCCCGGCAAGTCTCGCCAGCCCGATCCTTCGCCCGTCTCTCCCGCTGTTTCGCCAACCCGCAAGGTCGCCCGCCGGACTCCGTGGCCCTCCTGCATGGGGGCTTGCCGCGGTCCCGGCGCCGGATTACGGTCGATGGTCGGCGTTCCACACGACCGCGATGCCAACCGGGAGCCCCAGCGATGCCGATCGGGACGATCCACCTCGCCGCCCTGGCCTTCGCCCTGCATCCGATGGCCTGGCAGGACGCCCCGGCGGAGCATCCGCGACCGGGCGCGGAGCCTCCCCTCTCGATGTCTCCGGCGGTGGCCTGCCGCAAGATCGAAGGATACGAGCTGTTCGAGCCGCTCCCCGACGCGGCCGTCACCGCCGACGAGAAGCTCCAGGTCTACTACCGCCCGATCGGCTACAAGATCGAGCGGAAGGGGAAGCAGCACGTCGCCCGCTTCTCCCAGGATGGGGAGATCCGCCGCAAGGGGGAGAAGAAGGTCGTCTCCAAGAAGGTCAACATCCTGGAGTACGAGGCCAAAAGCGACGACCCGCCGTACCGGGTGTACCTGGTCAACCACGTCGGCCTGAAGGGGCTGCCCCCCGGCGAATACGAGCTGACGATCCTCCTCCGCGACGCCTTGCGCCCGGGGGCGTCGGCCTCGCAGGTCCTCCCGTTCCGGATCATCCCGACCCCGGCGGCGCCCCCGGGGCGCGACGAGCCCGAGCCCGAGACGCCGCCGAGCCCGGCACGCCCCGGCCCTCGGCGATGAAGGGCCGAACGGCGGGCGATTCTCGGCCGATTCCCCCGACCGGCGATTGAACGAACCGTGGGACGCGGCCATACTCGGTCGAGCCCGCCGGGGCGTGCGCGAGGGCATCGCGCATCCGGCGGGGGCGGGGTCCGGGAGAGTGTGGGCCGATGGGGGACGACGCGGGATCCGATGGTCATCTCGTCCTGTGCGTAGTGGGCACCCGGCCCGAGGCGGTGAAGATGGCCCCGGTGGTGCTTCGGCTCCGCCGGGCCGAGGGCCTGCGCGTCCGGGTGGTGACGACCGGGCAGCACCGCGAGTTGCTGGACCGGGCCCTGGATGACTTCGGCATCGCCTCGGATCGCGACCTCGGGCTGATGCGCCCGGGGCAGACGCTGGCCCAGGCCGCGGGGCGGGCCCTGGAGGCCCTCGACGGGGTCCTGGAGGCCGAGCGGCCCGAGTTCGTCCTGGCCCAGGGGGACACCACCACCGTCCTGGCCTCGGCCCTGGCCTGCTACTACCGGCAGGTCCCGTTCGGCCACGTCGAGGCCGGGCTCCGGACCGGCCAACCCTATCGGCCGTTCCCGGAGGAGAAGAACCGGGTCCTGGCCGGGCACCTGGCCGAGCTGCATTTCGCCCCCACCCCCCAGGCCCGCGCCAACCTGCTCCGCGAGGGGATCGACCCGGCGACCGTCCACGTCACGGGCAATACCGGGATCGACTCCCTCCGCTGGATCGCCGACCGATCGGTGCCCCTGCCGATCGCCCCGGCCACCGATCGCTTCCTGCTGGTCACGGCCCATCGCCGCGAGAACTTCGGGGCGCCCCTGCGCGAGATCTGCGACGCGATCCGCGCGATCGTGGACGGCGATCCCGGCCTCGGCGTGGTCTTCCCGGTCCACCCCAACCCCTCGGTGCGGTCGATCGTGGTGGACGCTCTGCGGGGCCACCCCCGAGTCCACCTGATCGACCCGGTCGGCTATCCCGCCTTCGTGGCCCTGATGCGGGCGTCATTCGCGATCCTCACCGATTCCGGCGGGGTGCAGGAGGAAGGCCCCTCCCTGGGCAAGCCGGTGCTCGTGCTCCGCGACGAGACCGAGCGCCCCGAGGCGGTCGCCGCCGGGACCGTCCAGCTGGTCGGGCCCCACCGCGATGCGATCGTCGCCGCCGTCCGGGCCCTGGCCGACCGCCCCGACCTCTACCGGAAGTTCGCCACCGCCATCAATCCTTATGGGGATGGCCACGCCTCGGAGCGGATCGCCCGCGTCCTCCAGGCCCGCCTGGGCATCGAGCCGCCCCCCTACCCCGCCGGGATCGCCGCCGAGTGGACGCCGGGGGGTCCGCCGCCCGGCTGAACGAGTTTGCCGATCGGGCCGAGTTCCTCGCCCCCGCCCCGCCCCACGTGCTAAAATGTTCCGGTGGACGTGGGGCAAGGCGACCTGGGGCCCGCAAGCATGCATGCCTTCGAGTTCATCAAGACGGCCGCGCGCGGGGCACTGAAGCCGATCTACGCCCTGTCGGGCGACGATGCCTACCTGCGCGACGAGTCGATCAAGGCGATTATCCGCAAGGCCGTGGACGGCGACGACATGGCCGTGGCCCGGTTCGCTGGCGAGCAGGCCGGGCTGGCCGCCGTCCTGGACGAGGTCCGGACCCTCCCGTTCCTGGCCAAGTGCCGGGTGGCCGTGGTCGACAACGCCGACCCGTTCGTGACCGCCCACCGCAAGGAGCTGGAGTCCTACGCCGAGAAGCCGGCGACCTCCGGCGTCCTGATCCTCTCGGCCAAGACCTGGCCCGGCTCCACCCGGCTGGCCAAGCTGGTCGACAAGGTCGGGGCCTCGATCGAGTGCAAGACGCCCAAGGAGGCCGAGTTGCCGGCCTGGCTGGTCCAGCACGCCAAGGCCCACGTCGGCGTCCGGCTCGACAACGACGCGGCGCAGCTCCTGGTCGACCTCGTCGGCCCCGAGATCGGCCTCCTGGCGATGGAGGTCGAGAAGCTGGCCGTCTACGTCGGCGAACGGGCGAGCATCGGCCGCCAGGATGTGGCCCGGATGGTGGGCGCCGGGCGGGTCGAGACGGTCTGGCGGACCCTGGAGGAGGCGACCGTCGGGCACGGCGGCGAGGCCCTCGCCGACCTCGATCGCCTGATGGCCTCGGGCGAGCATCCGGTCAAGCTCCTGGCCGGCTTCGGATATCCCCTGCTCAAGCTCCACCACGCCGGGCGGTTGCGGCGGGCCCGGCTCGACCACAAGGAAGCCTGCCGGATCGCCGAGATCAACCACTACGGCGTCGAGAAAGCCCGCCAGCAGCACGCCCACCTCGGACCCGACCGCGTCGAGCGACTCCCGGAGATGTTGCTCCAGGCCGACCTCGACCTGAAGGGGGAGTCGTCGCTCGACGGCCGGATCGTCATGGAACGCCTCTTCGTGGAACTGGCGCGGAAGCGTCGCGACTGATCGATCGGCCCACCCACCGCACCATGAACCACTGCATCGACAAGATCCGGGCCATCGTGGCCGAGGGCCGCGACGACCGCCGGTCCCTGCTCCAGCTCGGCTACAACCTCGGCCGGCTCAGCGAGCTGACCGGGCTGGGCCGCGAGCCGTTCTGGGACCGCTGGAAGGACGCCGTCGCCGCCTGGGATCGCCCGGCGCTGGACCGGCTGGCACGCGATCTGCTGGAACTCGACCCATCCCTCCTCAAGCCCGACACCGAAGCGACCGGATCATGAGCCAGCATCCCGACACATCGTCGCGGCGTTGGGCGGCCCTGCTGTCGCTCGGCGTGGGCGTGCTGATGCTCGCCGGCAAGTGGGTGGCCTACCTGCTGACCGGATCCAACGCCATCCTGTCGGATGCGTTGGAGTCGGTGGTGCACGTCGCGGCCACGGCGTTCGCCTTCGCGAGCATCGTCCTGAACGCCCGCCCGCCGGATGCGGCGTATCCCTACGGCTACGGCAAGATCTCCTACTTCTCCGCCGGGTTCGAGGGGGCCCTCATCGCCCTGGCCGGCGCGGTGATCGTGTACGAGGCCGGGGATGGCCTGATCCACGGGGCGGAGCTGACGCGGCTCGACGCCGGGATGGCGATCATCCTGGCGGCCAGCGTGGCCAACCTGGCGCTCGGGCTCTACCTGCTCCGGGCCGGCAAGCGGTCGAACTCGCTGATCCTGATCGCCGACGGCCATCACGTCCTGGCCGATTCCTACACGAGCTTCGGCGTCGTGCTGGGCGTCGGGCTGGTGCTGGCCACGGGGCTGACCTGGCTGGACGGGGTCGTGGCCCTGATCGTGGGGGTGAACATCCTCTGGACGGGTTACGGGCTGGTGCGGGAGGGCTTCTCCGGCCTGATGGACCGCGCCGACCCGTCGCTCCTGGATCGGATCGTGTCCGCGCTCCAGGCGGGCCGCCAGCCGGGCTGGATCGACATCCACCTGCTCCGGGCCTGGCAGGCGGGGGACCGGACGTTCGTCGACTTCCACCTCGTCGTCCCGGAAGACTGGACCGTGGGGCTGCTCCACGAGGCGAACCACGCCTGCGACGACCTCCTCCGCGCCGCCCTGGGCGACGCCGCCGAGGTCAACATCCACTTCGACCCCGACCGCCCGGGCGCCTACGACGCCCGCCGCCCCTGGACCGTCGCGACGGCCATCCGCCAGGCGTCCCCCGCCCGGGAGGCGGCCGCGCCCGCCGGGCCGGGGCGGACCCCCGAAATCCGGAGGGCGGACCCCCTTCCTAATTAAGGGGGGGCCGGACCGATCCACGAATTTAGTGATTGTATTCCCCTTCCCCGTCGGCAACAATGAATGGGCCATTTCCCCCGCCGAGATGGCTCCTGAGTGGCCGCGGAATCGACATCTTCGCCCTACACCCCCGGTCAGGAGTTCCTCCCATGATTTCCGCGAAAGATTCGCTCATCGATCAGGTCGAGAACCGCGTGCGGGAGTCGACCCACGGCCGCATCCGCAACCTGATGGTGGAGGAGGTCGGCGGCCAGGTCGTGGTCCGGGGCCAGGTCCCCTCGCACCACACCCGCCAGCTGGCCCTCCACGGCGCCCTCGAACTGCTCTCCGGCGACCGCTTCTCGGCCCTCATCACGGTGGGCTGAGGGCCCGCCGGCCGGGGCCCTCTCCCCGCCGATCCATCGAGCCGGAAGCGGCCGGGCCTCCCCCGATGCAGGGGGGAGCCCGGCCGCCTTCGTTGGTGCGACCCCCGCGACCGGGCCGGCCGGCAGGGTCGACGATCGCTTCAACTTGAGTCGTGGGCGGCTTTGCCCCATAGTAGAGGGATGACGAGGGGGCTTCCGCGCGCCGCGAGGGGCGTCCGCCTTCCTTCCCGGGACCGATGGGGGATGCTGGCCATGCGACGGATCGGACGAAGGGCGGGTTGGGTCGCGGCGTGGGCCGCGGCGGTGCTGGTGGCGGCACCGGGCGAGGCCCAGACGCCGCCCGCCGCCACCGAGGCGTGGGACGCGGTCTACATCGCCGGGTCGAAGGTCGGCCACATCAAGACCAAGGTCGCCCAGGTCGAGGACCGGGGCCGCAAGCTCGTCCGGGTCCAGGTCGACACCACGCTCACGTTCAAGCGGGGCGACGACACCAGCACGATGGAGCTGCAATACGGCACGATCGAGACGCCCGAAGGGTCGGTCCTCCGGCTCGACACCCGGACCCTGGTCAGCCGCCAGATCATCCGGGTCCACGGCGACGTGGTCGACGGCAAGATGACGCTCAAGATCGAGAACGGGATCCAGAAGCAGGAGGCCGTGATCGACTGGGCCCCGGACGTCCTGGGCCCCTACGGCCCCGAGCTGATCCTGTCGCGCCAGCCGATGAAGCCGGGCGACGAGCGGACGATCAAGATGTTCATCCCCGGCCTCAACAAGATCGGCGAGGCCCGGCTCACGGCCCGGTCGATCGAGCCGGTCCCCCTGGGCGGGGGGGCCAAGCGCGACCTGCTCCGCGTCGACCAGGTCACCTACCTGGACGGCCAGAAGATGCTGGCCGAGATGAACCCGACCTACTGGGTGGACTCCGGCGGCCAGGTCCTCAAGAACTACACCGACGCCTACGGCGGCATGGTCACCTACCGGACCACCCGCGAGGCGGCCATCCGCCGGTCCGGCGAATCGCTCGACCTGATCGGCTCGTCGGTGGTGAAGCTGCCCCGCAAGATCACCAACCCCGAGAGCAGCCGCGACGTCGTCTACCGGATCACCATGAAGGACGACTCGCCGTCGGCGATCTTCCCCGCCGACCGCCGCCAGACGATCACGCCGGGCGCCGACCCCAAGACCGCGACCATCCAGGTCAAGACGGCCGGCCCCGAGGCCGGGACGCCGGGCCCGGACACCGTGGGCCCCGAGTTCCTCCGCTCCAACGCCCTGATCACCAGCGACGACGCCAAGGTGATCGCCCTGTCTCGCCAGGCGATCGGCCGGGCCGTCGACCCCTGGGAGAAGGCCCTGGCCATCACCAAGTGGGTCGCCACCAACATCCGCGAGAAGGACTTCGAGACCAGCTTCGCCCCCGCCGATGAGGTGGCCCGGAGCCTGTCCGGCGACTGCACCGAGCACGGCGTCCTGACCGCCGCCATGTGCCGCGCCCAGGGGATCCCGGCCAAGGTCGTCGTCGGCCTGGTCTACGTCCCCCACCTCGGCGGGTTCGGCTTCCACATGTGGAACGAGGTCTACGTCAACCGCCGCTGGGTGGCCATCGACTCCGCCTTCGACCAGACCCAGGTCGACGCCTCGCACATCAAGCTGTCCGACACCAGCCTGGACGGCGTCTCGCCGTTCGAGACCTTCCTCTCGGTCGCCCGCGTCTTCAACAAGATCAGCATGGAAGCGGTCGAGGTGCGGTGATCCGCCCCGGCCCGGCCCCATCGAGGACGACTTCATGAGCCTCCGCCTCCGTTGCCACGAGTGTCGGACCGTGTTCGTCGCCTCGACGGAGCAGGTCGGCGAATCCGTCGACTGCCCCAAGTGCGGGGCCTCGCAGGTGGTCCCCCCGCCGAAGGCCCCGCTCCACGGCACCGGCCCCGTGCCCGACGAGCCGGTCGCGGCGGAAAGCCGGCTCGGGGCCCGCCTGAAAGCCCCCGAGCCGGCCGAGCCCGCCGGCTCAGTCTTCGTCCCCAAGCCGCCGAAGGCCCCCGCGACCAAAAGCCGGCGCGGCCTGTGGGCGTCGCTCCTGGTCCTGGCGGCGGTGGGCGTCGGCGTCGCCGTGGCCTGGCCGGCGATCCAGAGGTGGTGGGACCCCCGGCCCAAGACGATGGTCCTGGCCGCCGCCTACGACTACCTCCACGCCCTGTCCGGCGAGCACCCCGAGGACGCCGCGAAGTTCGGCGTGGTGGTCGAGCCCCCCTCGATCCGCTCGTTCCGGGGCCTGGAACGCGACAAGGCCCGGGACAGCAAGTCCAATGGGTCGTTCGCCCCCCTGGCCGCCCTCCACAAAAGGATCGAGAAGCGATTCACCTACGACCAGGCCACCGGCCGGTTTATGCCGAAAGATCCGCTCGGGCCGGCCGCCGAGACCCTGGACGCGCTCCACGAGGCCAAGGCCAAGGCGGAGAAGGACGGGACCTATCGCAAGATGGCCAGCGGCGACCCCGACGAGATCTTCCAGGGGGCCGAGGAATTCGGCGCCGTGTTCGCCAAGCTGTCCGAGGGGGTGCTCGCCCCCAAGAAGCTGATCCCCAGCTATCGGATGCTGGTCCAGGAGGCAAAGCCCCCCCTGCCCGACACCGAAAAGGCCCTGGCGCTCGACTACGCCGCGCACCGCGAGTCCTGGGATGCCCTGCTGGGCCGGGCGTTCCCGACCCTCAAGGCCGACGGCCCGTTCGTCTTCGAGAAGGCCGAGGTCGTGACCCAGGCCCAGGAGCGCCTGGGCTCGGCCGGCGCCCCGCCCACGCCGATCCGGCTCAAGCTGGTCCGGTTCCGGATGGACGCCATCGACACCGGCTGGAAGGTCGTCTCGGCCCGGCGGATCGTCCCCGGCGTGCCCGACGAGCCCGAGGTCGAGGACGGGCCCGACCCGCAGACTCCCCCCGAGCCGTCCAGCCCGTCCCCGGGCGAGCTGACCCTGCCTTCCGGGCTGGACCTGCCGGCCTCGCCGGGCCGATCCCCCTCCGAGGCGGGCCCGCCGGGAGGTTCGCCGAACCAGGGCGAAGGGATTCGGCCATGACTCGCGGGCGATCACGCATCGGACTCTTGATCCTGGGCACGCTCGCCTGCGTCGCCTCCCCCGGACGGGCCCAGGAGGCCCCCATCTACTACCAGGCGGCCCCGATGCAAGCCCCGGCCTCGGTCCAGACACTCGACGACCTCGCCGCGCTGTCGACCCCCCAGCTCGACCAGCTCTACCGCCAGTCCGGCCCCGGCCCGGTGCCGACCGGCAAGGTCAAGGGCCGTGCCCTCTACCCCGACGCCCGGTTCGGCGCCGTCCGATCGAAGGCGGCGCGGGCGGTCTGGCAGGGCAAGGTCTTCCGCCCCGAGGACTCGACCGCCATCAACCGCTTCTTCGGGATGAAGGTCATCGCCGGCAACGTCTACGCGGGCCAGAGCTGGCTCGACGGCAACCCCGCGATGATACTCGACTACGAGGGCACCTCGCGGCTCTACGGCAACTACCGAGACGAGATCCGCCAGGTCGCCCCCGGCCTCTATCTCGGCCTGATGTACGCCCGGACCTCGCCGAACCCCACCCTCAAGATGTACTTCGCCTTCGACGCCCGCCCCTGATGGACCGGCCCGCCCTTGTTCGAAGTGAGCGGGCCGTCATTTCCGCACCCCCATCTCGCGGGCCAGATTCCCCGACCCTCGGTCCCTCGTTCCGACGGATCGCCGGCCCCATCCCGTCATCCCTCCTCGCCCCTGTAGGGATGACCGTCGGCGAAGGGTATGCCTTTTCTTTTTGGCTTTTGGTTCGGCGGCCCCGGGTGGCTGTGGTTGGCTTGCCAACCACGGCGCCGGCGACATGATCGCGGGGTGAGGGCCATCGCGGCACCGGGCCAAGGATCATCGACGCCGGCCTTCGATCGCCGGGCGGGCTCATCGGCGCCGTGGTTGGCAAGCCAACCACAGCCACCCGGGGGACAGGACGCCAAAATCAAAAGGCACACCCTCACCGACCGACTGTCACGCCATCCAAACTCTCGGTGGCAAGATCGCCGGGCGGAGGGTGGTGTGATGGTCCACTTCGACGGAGGCCAAACGGACCCATCTCCGGCCCGGTGTCGTTGCCCCCAAAGTCTCCCAAACGAACCCAATGACCGATTCGGGCGACGCTCGACGATCCGAAACGAACCCAACGCCGGGCGTGTATGGAGGGTTGGGGGACGGCAGAGGTCGCCGGGCGGCAGGGGCAGACGATGTTCCCAAACGAACCCACCATCGCGTCAGTGCGACCCTGGCCGGGCGATCCCAAACGAACCCAACACCGGGCCGGGCCCGTCGGAATCGGGCGATCCTGAACGAACCCAACGCCGGCGTTAAGGGGCGATTTAGGAACGGGTTAGGGGCGATTATTGGGCCGCGGCGCGGTTGCCGGGCGGGATCGGCAGAGGGAGGTAGTCGCGCTGGAGGATCATCCACTCCTGGAGCGAGGCCTTCAGTTCCCGCTCGACCTTGGCTGCCTCGGGGGTGCCGATCAGGTTGCGGAACTCGTCAGGGTCGGCTTCGAGGTCGTACAACTCGAACATCGGCCGATGCTCGGCGAAGTAGAGCCTCGACATCTCCGGGGCGAGCGTGCCCGCTTCGTGCCGGGCACGCAGGTCCTTCCAGAGGTCATCCCCGGCGAAGTCGACCGGGTGGTAGGGCAACTGCCAGAGGGCGTTGTAGATCAGCTTGTGCCGGCGGGTGACCACCACCCGGCCGAGGTCGAACGCGGCGCTGTTGTTGGGCAGGCCCGACCCGTGGGCGCCCCGCTCGGCGAAGATGCGGTCGCGGACCGCCGGCTTCTCGCCGCGGAGGATCGGCCCGAAGTCCTGCCCGGTCATGTCGCCGGGCACCGCCACCCCCGAGGCCCGGAGGAACGTCGGCGCCAGGTCCTCGCCGGAGACGAGGGCATCGGAGGTCGAGCCCGGCTTGACCACGCCCGGCCAGCGGACGAGGAGCGGGACGCGGATGCCGAACTCGTAGAGCGTCCCCTTGCCCCGGAACTGCGACGCCCCGTTGTCCCCCATGAAGGCCACGATCGTGTCGTCGGCGAGCTTGCGGTCGTCGAGCACCTTGAGGACCCGGCCGAAGTCGCCGTCGAACCGGCTGATCTCGTCGTAGTAGCGGGCGAAGTCCTCGCGGACCAGCGGGGTGTCCGGGTAGTGCTTCGGGAGCGTGAGCTTCTTCGGGTCGTGGGGCTCCGGGATGGCGTCCTTGTCGAGCGGCCGGTGGGGGTCGCTGAAGCAGAGCTGGAGGACGAACGGCTTGCCCTGGGGCACGGCGTCGAGGAACTCGCCGAACTGGTCGAGGATCGGGCCCCCCTTGCCGGCGATCTTCACGAAGTCGAGCCGGTCGGGGAAGGTCCGGAGGTGATGCTCGTCGAACACCTTTTTGGACGCCGGGAGCTGGGCCGCTCCGTCGAGGTGGTAGGTGCGGCCGGCGACCCCGGAGAAATAACCCTGGGCCCGGAGGATCTCCGGGAAGACCGGGTACTCGGCCGCCAATGGGGCCGAGAACCGGGTCATCTGGATGGCGACCGGCGACCGTCCCGTCATGATCGCCGATCGCGACGGGACGCACTGGGGGCTGGCGACGTAGGCCCGGTCGAACCGCATCCCCTGCGAGGCGAAGCGGTCGAGGTTGGGGGTGCGGATGTCCGGGTTGCCGTAGCAGCCGACGTGGGCGGCGCTGTGGTCGTCGGACAGGACGAGCAGGATGTTCGGCCGCTTCGGGGCCGCCATCGCGGCGTGGGCGAAGGTCGCGACCAGAGCGACCGCGAGCAGCCTGGCTTTCAGCGTCATCGTGGTGTGTCCCGGGGTGCGGCCGGTCGGCCGGGGGGATGGTCCGGCGTCAGTCCTGATCCTGGGCCTTGGCCTTCGCCTTGGCGCGGGCCTGCTTGCCGGCCGCCTTGCCGGCCGGCCGGGGGGCGTCGCCGATGTCCTCGTGGTTGACGGTCGGCATGTGCCGGGCCATCTCCGCCTTGCGGGCGGCCTGGGCGGGGTCGCCGGCCAGGTTCTTCCACTCGTAGGGGTCGGCCGCCTCGTCGTACAGCTCTTCTTCCCCGTTCGCGTAGCGGATGTAGCGCCAGCCCTCGTTCCGGACCGCGTGGTTCTTGAAGTTGTAGGTCGTCACGGCGGGCCGGTCCCAGGCCGCCCTGGGATCCTGGAGCAGCGCCTTGATGCTCGGCCCCTCGACGTGCTTCGGCGTGGGGATGCCGCAGAGGTCGGTCAGGGTCGGGTAGATGCTCATGTGATCGACGGTCCGGTCGCAGACTGTGTTGGGCTGGGTGACGCCCGGGGCGACCCAGATCAGGGGGGCGCGGGTGGCTTCTTCCCAGAGGGCGAACTTCCGCCAGTGTTCTTTCTCGCCGAGGTGCCAGCCGTGGTCTCCCCAGAAGACGATCACCGTGTTGTCCCGGTGGGGCGACTTCTCGAACCCGTCGAGGAGGCGGCCGATCATGGCGTCGCAGAACGAGATCGCCGCCAGGTAGCCCTGGACCGCTTCCTTCCATCGGCCGGTCTCCAGCATCAGCTTGTGGTCGCCGTTGGGCTTGGCCATCTTGATGCCGGAGGGCGGGATGTCGGCGAGGTCGCCCTCGGTGTGCGGCGGCAGCTGGATCGAATCCAGGGGATGCATGTCGTAGTACTTGCGCGGGACGTTCCAGGGCATGTGGGGCTTGTGCAGGCCGACGGCCAGGAAGAACGGCTTGTCCTGGGGCTTGGCCAGCTCGTCGATGCCGTACTGGACGATCTTGTACTCGCGGATGTCGGAGTCCTGGCAGTCGAGCGGGGCGAACTTGATCCCGCCGACGCCGGTGTCCCCCTTGGGCAGCGGGTCGGGGGTGGCCTTCTCCATGTAGTCGTCCCACTCCGACGGGCGGGCGTACGACTCGTGGTAGATCTTGCCCGAGCCCATCACGCGATAGCCGGCCTTGCGGAAGGTGGTGGGCAGGGTCAGGGCCTCCGGCACCACGGTCCGCCAGTCGTTGTTGTTCTCGTAGACCCCGGTCGTCGACGGGCGGAGGCCCGACATCAGCGCGGCGCGGGCGGGGTTGCACACCGGGGCGGCGCAGTAGTTCCGGGTGAACCGGACCCCCTTGGCGGCCAGGCGGTCGATGTTCGGGGTGATCGTCTGGGGGTTGCGTCCCAGGTGGCCGACCCAGTGGTTCAGGTCGTCCACGGCGATGAACAGGACGTTCATCGGCTTCGCCGGGTCGGCGGCCCGGGCGGGCGCCGCGAGGCCCATCCCGATCAGCCCGAGCGCCAGGCCGAGCCGGGCCCGGGAGCTTGCGAGGAGCGAACGCATCATGAGTCGTGGTCCTTGCGGCCCCCCGCGGGCCGAGGAGCCCAGGACCTCGGCGGGGGGAGTGCGGGGCATCGTGTTCGGGTCCAGATCGCCCCATCCTGGCCGCGCGAGCGTCCCGGATCAAGGCGCGACCGCCCGGCCCCCGCCCCCGATGCCTCAGGCGAACAGGTGCGTGAGCGGGCTGCCGCTGTTGATCCGGAGCGGCCGGCCGACCGGGTCGCGGACTTCCGTGGCCGGGTCGATGCCCAGGGCGTGGAGCATGGTGGCCCCCAGGTCGTCGGGGCTGACCGGGTCGCGGGACGGGTAGGCCGCCCAGCGATCGCTGGCGCCGTGGACCTGGCCCCCGGCGATCCCGCCGCCGGCCATCGCGGCCGAGTAGCAGCGGGGCCAGTGCTCGCGGCCGGCGTTGGCGGCGGTGATCCGCGGGGCCCGGCCGAACTCCCCGGCCCAGACCACCAGCGTCTCGTCGAGCATCCCGCGTTCGTGCAGGTCGTCCAGCAGGGCGGCGAAGCCCTGGTCGGCGGGCGGCATCAGGTCGTTCTTGAGCCGGTTGAAGTTGTCGCCGTGGGTGTCCCAGAAGTTCCGGCCGTCGTCGTGCCAGTTGACCGTGACCAGCCCCACGCCCGCCTCGACCAGCCTCCGGGCCATCAGCAGGCACTGGCCGTGGATGTGGCGGCCGTAGCGGTCGCGGGTCTGCGGCGTTTCCTTCTCGATCTGGAACGCCCCCCGGGCCTCGGCCGAGGCGAGCGCATCCAGGGCCCGCGTCTGGAAGCCGTTCCAGGCGCCGGGGCCGGAGCCGGGCAGGATCGGGCCGGATCCGAGTTCGGCCAGCAGCGCCCGGCGGTCGTCCATCCGCTCGGGAGAGACCCCTTCGGGCAACCCCAGCCCGCCGACCTGGAAGCCGGGCGCGTTGGGGTCCCCCTCGACCCGGAACGGGTCGAAACCCTTGCCCAGCCATCCGCCGTGCTGCCCCGGGGCCTTGCCGCCGGGCGCGGCCGGATGGGCCACCGTCCAGGGCAGGGTCACGGCCGAGGGCAAGGCCCCCGGCGTGGGGCGGAGCTTGGTGACGAACGACCCCAGGTGGGGCCAGTCGGCGGGCGAGGGCGGGGCCGAGTCCGAGTTCGGCGTCGGGGCCAGGTGGCCGGTCACCAGCCGGTGGGCCGTGGACAGGTGGGCCGGGTCGCCGTGGGTCATCGACCGGATCACGGCCAGCCGGTGCGTCTGCTGGGCGAGCCTGGGGAAGTGCTCGGAGATCATCAGCCCCGGCGTCCGGGTCGCGATCGGATTGAACGTGCCCCGGATCTCGGCAGGGGCGTCGGGCTTCAGGTCCCAGGTATCGAGCTGGCTCGGGCCGCCCCACTGGAAGATCAGGATGCAGGACTTGGCCTTGCCGAACCCCGACCCCGACCCATCGCCCAGGGCCCGCCCGGCGAACAACCCCGGCAGCCCCAGGCCCAGCGATCCCAGCACCCCGGCGCGGAGGGCCTGCCGCCGGGACGGCCGCCGGAACCCGGCGCACGCCCCATTCCTGCCCGATCCGTTGTCGCCCATGACCATCGGCTCCATCGCCTGAGGCTTGTTCAACAATCGCTCAACGTCGATCGGCCGACTCTACCCGACCCCACCCCGACCTGTCCACCGCAGCGACGCCCCGGGGTCAGGGGGTCGTGGCCAGGTCGGCCGGCCGGGGGAGCCGCACGACGGGGAAATCGCGGCCCGGTTCCAGGGCGCCGCCGAAGGCGGTCCAGGTCGTCAATCCATCCTCGGATCGCGGCTCCAGCAAGTAGACGGCCAGGCTCCCGAGCGGCTGGGCCGTGCGGACGACCAGGGTGCCGGCCGGCATGTCGCGGGCCTCGATCCGGACGGTCGTCGCCACGTCGTCGACCGTCCGATGCCCCTGGAACTCCCGGGCCGCCCGGGTGACTTCGTCGATCCGGGCCACCTCGACGTCCAGGATCGCCGGGTCGCGGAGCGTCTCGACCCGGATGCCGTGGCGGCGGAGGGTCGCCACGACGGCGGTCCGGCTGGCGGGGATCAAATAGGCGTACGGCCGGGCCACGTCGACGGTGGGGACGAAGTCCTGGACCACGTCGGCCGGGTAGTCGCGGGGCACGCCCGTGGAGACCGCATGGCCATTCTCGATCCGTTCGGCATAACCCAGGATCGGGACCTTCTCCGGGAATGGCCGGGCCGCCGAGCGGATCGCCACCCGATCCGTCGGTTTGGGATCGAGGCCGGCCGCGATCGCGTCGCGGCGGGCGTCGTCCAGCAGGGTGCGGATCGCGTCGCGGTTTTCCGAGGCGAATTCCAGGCACGAGCGTGCGAACGCCCCGGTCGCCTCGACCCGGTCCTTGTACGGGAGGTAGGCGTAGGCTTCGGACAGGACCGAGAGCCGGTTGCGGAGGCCGACGTATGTCGTGCCGAACCGGGGCCAGGCCGGGACCGTGGTCCATCGCGAATGGTCGGCCTCGAAGTTCCCGTACAGGTACGACTTGCGGCCGGTCGCCTTCTCGAACAACGCCCCGGCGCCGGGGAACAGGCGGTCGCGGGCGAACCGGACGACCCGGGGGTCGCCGGCCGGGGCCTTGGGGCCGTCGTAGGTCACGGCGTAGCGGTGGTACGAGCCGTTGGTGGCGTGGGTGTCGATGACCAGGTGCGGGTCCCAGGCGT
This sequence comes from Tundrisphaera macrotermitis, assembly GCF_051175315.1. NCBI lineage: Bacteria > Pseudomonadati > Planctomycetota > Planctomycetia > Isosphaerales > Isosphaeraceae > Tundrisphaera > Tundrisphaera macrotermitis. Next base: position 4,322,541 of record NZ_CP195100.1, on the reverse strand, counting down.
TGAGGAACGCGACGAAGGCGCGGGTCTCGGCCGCCTCCAGCTTGATGAAGTCGCGGTTGAGGTCGAGCCCCCGGGCGTTGGCCCGCTGGCCCATCCCCTCCTCCGGGCCGACCTGCCCGGGGCGGTTGTCCTTGGCCACCCGCTCATTGCCGTCGGCGTTGTAGATCGGGGCGACGGCCAGGACCAGGTGCCTGAGCAAGGGATGGCCGGGCTTCTCGGTCAGCTCGCGGACCAGGATCGGCAGCGCCTCCTTGCCGCAGACCTCCCCGGCGTGGATGTTGCCGAACAGGAAGACGACGAGCTTGCCCGACGCCTTCGCCTCCTCGGCGGTGCGGATCGGCGGGTCGGCCACGATCATCAGGGGGAGCGATCGCCCCTCCTCGGACTTCCCCAATTCGTCGAGATGCACCAGCGGCGACGCCTTGGCCAGCGCCTCGCACAGGGCCATGACCTCGGCGTGGCGGGCCGTAGCCTTGAAGCCGCTCCGCTCGGCGACGGTGAGCAGCGAGTCGGGCGGGGCGTCCGCGGCGGAGGCCAGCGAGGCGCAAAGGAGCAGGGTCGCGAGCATGGGCGTGGGCCTCTCGATCCGGGATGGCCCGCCCGCTCAATGCGGCAAAGGGCCCAGGCGGCGGGGGTCGCCCCGGCGGGACGGCAGGGGCCGGGGCCGGTCGTCGGGGCGATCGGGCGAGGCGGGCGACTCGGCCCGGGCGTGGCGGCCGGGGAAGTTGGACCGCTCGCGGGGGCGGTTGAAGCGGAGGCACTTGCCGTAGAAGCTGTCGATGAACTGGCCGGCGACCGGGTCGTGGAAGGCGATCGTCTCGACCACGTCCTCCCAGGCCAGGCAGCGGAGGTCGGCCCGGATCAGGGTCGGCTCGAACCAGTCGCGATACCAGGCGTCGCGGTCCCCGGCATAGGCGTCGACCCGGCGGCGGACCTTGCGGCGGATCGCCTCGGCGGACAGGTCGCGGCTGAACACCCCGTCGTCGATCCGGTCGCGGGGCGCCACGATCAGGAAGGCGAGGTCCGTCATCGACTCCGGCGGCCGCCCGGCGCGGCGGAGGACCTCGGCCATGCAGGCCACGCTCCGCGCCGCCTGGTCGTAGTAGAGGGCGTTGCGGATGCCGGAAGACAGCCGGTTGAACAGCTTCGCCTCCAGGACGACGAGCTGGTGGGCGTCGGCGGCGAGGTTCAGGCCCGACGAGCCGGGGTCGCCGATGGTGAAGTGGCCGACCACGCCGTCGGCGTGGGTCCGCGACTCGGCCAGGGCGTCCCCCTTGTGCCGGGGCAGGAAGGCCGAGGGGAGCCACGCTTCGGAGAACCAGCGGGCCCCCAGCATCGGCGAGAGCGGGTAGCGGTCCCCGCCGTGGCCGGCGAACCAGTCGAGCACGACCCGGAGCAGCCAGCCTTCGCTGAACAGGACGGTGGGCGGGAAGCTCGGTTGCCCGGCCTCGCACGCCTCCAGCATCGCCTTGATACGCCCGGTGATCATTCGGCCCGGCCCGCCCCGGTGGTTCTCGTCGCGCCGGCCCCCGGCGTCCGACCCGATCGGGTCGGCTCTTCGAGTGTATCCGCCCGCCACCGGCCCCGCGACCCCACGACCGGATGCTTTATGAGGCCGGGCCGGCCCCGCGGCTCAACCCTTGCCGGCCTTCGGGGCGGCCTTGAACTCCTCCGAGGTCATCTCCTTGACCGTGGCGCCATCCTGCATCAGGACGTAGCCGCCGGACTCCGGGGCCGATTTCTCGTAGGCGAGCACGGACTGTTCCCCCCCCTCGACGACGGGTGCCCCCCACATCACCACGACGTCCCCGCTCTTGATCCGCTGGTAGCCGATGGGCAGGCCGGGCTCGTAGCGGGCGAGATCCTGGGCCTTCGCGGGGGCCTTCTTGTGATCCCCCTTGTAGAGGGTCAGCAGGGAGCCGACCTCATTCAGGCCCTCCGTCCTGGACTGGATCGCGGCATCGGCTTCCGAGAGCGGCTTCTTCTCGGAGCCGCACCCGGCCGCCATGATGAGGGAAAGGACGAGTCCGACGCCGAAATTGCACTTCATGGATGGGCCCTCCTGTTGCGATCTGAGGATGGATGCGGACCGGGGCCGCCGGGGACGGGCGAGGGAAGGCCCGGATGGGCCTCGCGATCCGGCCCATCACGCCGGGTCGATCCCCCCTACGCGGAGAGAAAGGGTGGCCCGGATCGGCCACCCTCGCATGACATCGGGAACCGGGCGGGGCCGCGGATCAGTAGGAGTCCGAGCTGAGGACCTCGCTGCCCGCCCGCGACCCCAGGGCCCGCCAGGTGGCCATGTTGGTCGTGCTCTTCATGAAATGCACCGAGCCGTCGGCGAAGCAGGTGTTGACCCCGCCGGGGTGGTAGCTCCGCGAGGAGGTATGGCTGATGGCGAAGGTCGAGTCGCCGCAGTCGATCAGCGGGTTGTTGATCGGGACCGTGTGGCTATAGTTGATGCATTGGGAGATGTTGCGGTAATACTGCAAGCCCCGGTAGTTGATCCGCGACCCCGTGAGCGTGGCGCAGGCCGTCCCCGGGGACTGGTTCGTGACCGACGCGCCGTACTGCATCGCATCGAGCTGATTGGTCGGGTCGGCCGACAACGACAGGGAGACCCTGGACCGGCGGATCTCCGAGAACATGGCGGTGTTCGACGTGCCGTCGGTGATCTCGGAGAGGGCCGTGCCCAGGATGGCCCGCCAGTTCGGATTGATCTGGGTCCCGGCCGCGTCGAGATATTGGGGCTGGCTGCTGTCGAAGCGGAGGTGGAACAGGCCCATGCAGGCCGAATTCGTCTCCTGGGGGGAGGGCGGGCCGCCGGGGATGTTCTGGCACCCCGAGTTGCCCGTGCTGGCGTAGTAATTCAGCTTGCCGGTGTAGATCCCGGTCCCCCCGGAATCGACCTGGGCGTTGGTGCTCGCATCCGACGGGCAGAGATAGGCGCTGACCTGGACGCTCCGGGCCGTGCTGTTCATCTTCGCGCTGACGAGCGTGCTGCCGTTGGAATCGACCTGGAAATTCCAGCTGTTGGCGACGGCCCCCTGCTCGATGAACGGGAGGAGCAGCGCGGTGACATTCGCGCTGCTGCCCCCGTTGCTCGCGCCGGGCCAGGGGGATTGCAGCCCCGGCAGGCGTCCATAGGTCGACTCGAAGTTCAGCGAGGCCAGCCCCATCTGCTTCAGATTGTTGGTGCACTGGGCGCGGCGGGCGGCCTCTCGCGCCGCCTGCACGGCGGGCAGGAGCAGGGCGATCAGCACCGCGATGATGGCGATCACCACCAGCAGCTCGATCAGCGTGAAACCGCGGCGAATCGTCCTCATGGATGGCTCCTGGCCAGGATGATGGTGATGGATGGCGAGCAAAAGGGGGACGGGGACGCATCGATCCGATGCGTTCCGGGATGAAGCCGGGATTCGCCGCGCCCGCGTCGTGACGGTGCGTCGATCTTCCCGTATGGATGGCCCTGCGGGCCGTCAACAACGAATCCTATGGAGCATAGGGCCGCAAGATCAAGTCGGGCCGGGCCTTGGACGAACCCCTTAGAGGTTCGCTCCGAGGCCGGGGGCCGTCGCGATCCCGGGCGGATTCCGGTGGACATCGCGGGGCCCGGAGATGATAGGATGTTGTCTCGGATCCCCTCCGCCCGTCCGGATCCGAATCCAGCTTTATTCCGACGACCGCGATCGATGCCGTCCCCGTTGCGATGCCGCAGCATCGCCGCTCGCCGGTGCGCCGACCCCGGCCGCCCTCGGTCGTGCCCCAGCCTCGATCACCTCCCGGGAGATGACCAGCATGGCCTTCGCGTCGAGACTCCGTTTCCTGGCCCTGGCGGCCCTGGCCCTGGGCGGGGCGCCCGCCCGGGGGGACGACGCCGCATCCCCCACGCCCTTGAAGGTGCTGTTCCTGGGCGACCGGGGCCACCACGTCCCGGCCCAGCGGGCCGCCCAGTTGATCCCGGTCCTGGAGACGCGGGGGATGGCGGTCACCTACTCGGAGGACGCGGCGGACCTCAATCCGCAGAACCTGGCCAGGTATGACGCCCTGGTGATCTACGCGAACACGGAGAAGATCGAGCCGGCGCAGGAGGCGGCCCTGCTCGACTACGTCCGGGGCGGCGGCGGGTTCGTCCCGATCCACTGCGCCTCGTTCTGCTTCCTGAACTCGCCGAAGTACGTCGCGCTGGTCGGGGCCCAGTTCAAGAGCCACGGCACCGGGACGTTCGACGTGAAGGTCGTGGACGCCGACCACCCGATCACCAGGGGGCTGAACCTGTTCACCACCTGGGACGAGACCTACGTCCACAGCAGGCACAACGAGGAAGGCCGGCACGTCCTGGAGACCCGGGCGGAGGGCGATCGCGAGGAGCCCTGGACCTGGACCCGCGACGAGGGCAAGGGCCGCGTCTTCTACACCGCCTACGGCCACGACGCCCGGACCTTCGGCCATCCCGGCTTCCAGGACCTCGTCGAGCGGGGCATCCGCTGGGCCGCCCACAAGGGGGAGGTCTTCGACAGTCGGCCCCGCGTCGCCGCCGGGCTCAAGCCGTTCGAGTACGAGCCGGCGGAGATCCCCAACTACGCCCCCGGCAAGAGCTGGGGCACGATGGGCGAGGCCATCAAGAAGATGCAGCTCCCCCTGGAGCCGGTCGAGTCGGCGAAGCACCTGGCCCTGCCCTCCGGCTTCGAGGCGAAGCTGTTCGCGGCCGACCCGGAGATCTACAAGCCGATCACCATGGCCTGGGACCATCGCGGCCGGCTCTGGGTGGCCGAGACCGTGGACTACCCCAATGAGCTCCACACCCCGGGCCCGGGCCATGACCAGATCCGGATCCTGGAAGACACCGACGGCGACGGCCGGGCCGACAAGTTCACCCTGTTCGCCGACAAGCTGAGCATCCCCACCAGCATGGCCTTCGCCGACGGCGGCGTGGTCGTCCACATGGCGCCCGACACCCTGTTCTTCAAGGACACCGACGGCGACGACAAGGCCGACGTCCGCAAGGTCCTGTTCACCGGCTGGGGCACCCGCGACACCCACGCCGGGCCGAGCAACCTCCGCTACGGCCACGACAACTGGATGTACGGGATCGTCGGCTACTCCGGGTTCGAGGGCACGGTCGGCGGCGAGCGGCACCGGTTCGGCCAGGGCCTCTACCGGTTCCGCCCCGACGGCTCGAAGATGGAGTATCTCCGGGGGACCAACAACAACTCGTGGGGCGTCGGCCTGAGCGAGGAGGGGCTGGTCTTCGGCTCGACCGCCAACGGCTGCGCCAGCGTCTTCCTGCCGATCCCGAACCGCTACTACGAGGGCGTCCGGGGCTGGACCAGCTCGGTCCTGCCCAACATCGCCGACAGCAACCGCTTCTTCCCGGTCACCGAGAACGTCCGCCAGGTCGACTGGCACGGCGGGTTCACCGCCGCCGCCGGCCACGCCCTGTACACGGCCCGGAACTACCCCAGGCCCTACTGGAACGCCGCCGCCTTCGTGGCCGAGCCGACCGGGCACCTGATCTCCACCTTCACGCTGGAGAAGCGGGGCAGCGACTTCGCCTCGCACAACGGCTGGAACCTGGTGGCCAGCGACGACGAGTGGACCTCGCCGATCCTGGCCGAGGTCGGCCCCGACGGCAACGTCTGGTTCGTGGACTGGTACAACTTCATCGTCCAGCACAACCCCACGCCCAAGGGCTACAAGACCGGCAAGGGCGGGGCCTACGAGATCCCCTATCGCGACAAGACCCACGGCCGGATCTATCGCGTGACCCACAAGGACGCCCCCCAGCCCGCCGCCCCGATCAAGGCCCTGGACCCGGCCGACCCCAAGGGGCTGGTCGCCGCGCTGAAGTCCGACAACATGTTCTGGCGGCTCCATGCCCAGCGGCTCCTGATCGAACGCGGCAAGGATGACGTGGTCGCCGACCTCGTCGCGCTGGTCCAGGACAAGTCGGTGGACGGGATCGGCCTCAACCCCGGCGCGATCCATGCCCTCTGGGCGATGGACGGCCTCGGCGTCCTCAAGAAGGATGGCCCGGCGAAGGAGGCCGTCTTCGCGGCCCTGCAGCATCCCTCGGCCGGCGTCCGCCGCAATGCCGCGATGGTCCTGCCCCGCGCCGAGGAGGCCGACCCCGTTGCCCGCGCCGCGAACCTGCTCGGCGACCCCGACCCGCAGGTCCGCCTGGCGGCCATGCTGGCGCTGGCCGATCAGCCCGCCTCCGACGCCGCGGCCGACGCGATCGTCAAGGCCCTGTTCGCGGGCATGCTCAAAGGCGACAAGTGGCTGGTCGATGCGGCCACCGCGGCCGCCGCCCGCAACGATGCGAAATTCCTGGAACGGTTGGCGACCCCAGGCTTCGTGACCAACCCGTTTCTGGACCACTCGCTCGGCGATCGCAAGCCGCTCGTCGTGAGCGGAGGCCCGCTCAAAGACTTCAAGCCCGAGAACGCCATCAAGCCCGGCGCCCCGATCCCGTTGCCCCCCCTCGATCCCGCCGTCGCGGCCCTCGCCGGCCGGGTGGCCGAGCACTACGCCCGGGGCGTCGAGGCGGGCTCGTCGGGGGCGATCCTCGCCAAGCTCGCCGAGGCCGATCCCCGGGTGGCCGAGGCCGTGATCTCCGGGTTCGCCCGGGGCTGGCCCAAGGACAAGGCCCCGAAGCTCGATGAGGCGTCGGAGAAGGCGATGGCCGCCCTGATGACCCGGCTGTCGCCGGGCTCGCGGGCCCGCCTGATCGACCTGGCCGGCCGCTGGGGCTCGAAGTCGCTGGAGGCCAACGCGGCGGAGATCGCCCAGGCCTTCCTGGCGACCGTCCGCGACGAGAAGCAGACCGACGCGGCGCGGGTCGACGCGGCCCGGCGGCTGGTCGAGTTCCGGATCAAGGACGACGCCACCGTCGAGACCCTGCTCTCGCTCCTCTCCCCCAGGACCCCGCCGGCGCTGGCCGTGGGGCTGGTCGAGGCGGTCGGCCGGGGCGAGGCGGCGGGCGCCGCGCCCGCCCTGCTCTCGCGGATCCCGGCGATGAGCCCGGCCGTCCGCGACCAGGCCATCACCGCCCTGCTCGGCCGCGCCGAGTGGGCCAACGCCCTGCTCGACGCGATCGAGAAGGGGGACGTCTCCTTGACCCAACTGAGCCTGCCCCAGTCCCAGAAGCTCGCCGCGTTCCCCGACCGGTCCATCGCCCGCCGGGCCCGGGCCGTGGTCGCCAAGGGCGGGGCCATGCCCGACGCCGACCGCCAGAAGGTGATCGACGAGGTCGCCAAGGTCGCCCTCAAGGGGGGCGACGTAGCGAAGGGCAAGGCCGCCTTCGTCCAGCAGTGCGCCAAGTGCCACATGCACTCGGGCGAGGGGGGCAAGGTCGGCCCGGACCTCTCCGGCATGGCCTCCCACCCTCGCGAGGAGTTGCTGATTCACATCCTCGACCCCAGCCGGAGCGTCGAGGGGAACTTCGTCCAGTACACCCTGGCCACCGACGACGGCCGGGTGCTCAACGGCCTGCTCGCCTCGGAGACCAAGAACGCCATCGAGCTGCTCGACGCCGAGGGGAAGACCACCAACGTCCTCCGCGAGAACGTCGAGGAGTTCGCCGCGTCCAAGAAGTCGCTCATGCCCGAGGGCTTCGAGAAGCAGCTCGGCAACGAGGGGATGGCCGACCTGCTCGCCTTCCTCACCCAGAGGGGCAAGTACCTGCCGCTGGACCTCGCCAAGGTGGCCGACGTCGTCACGACCAGGGGGATGTTCTTCGACCCCGACTCGTCGATCGAGCGCCTGGTCTTCCCGGACTGGACTCCCAAGACGTTCGAGGGCGTGCCGTTCGTCCTGGTCGACCCCCGGGGCGACCGCATCCCCAACGCCGTCATGCTCTACGGCCCCAACGGGACCAACGCCCCCAAGATGCCGAAAAGCGTCACGATCCCCTGCGACCTGCCGGCCCGGGCGATCCACCTGCTCAGCGGGATCAGCGGCTGGGGGGCCACGGGCCCGGACGGCGACCACACCGTCTCGATGATCGTCCGGCTCCACTACGCCGACGGCAAGACGCAGGACATCCCGCTCAAGGATGGGGTCCACTTCGCGGACTACATCCGGCCGATCGAGGTGCCCGGCTCGAAGCTGGCGTTCCGGCTCCGGGGGAAGCAGGTCCGCTACCTGTCGGTCCAGCCCGACCGGGCCGAGCCGATCAGGGCGATCGAGCTGGTGAAAGGGCCCGACGACACGGCCCCGATCGTGATGGCCGTGACCGTGGAATTGCCGCAGTAAAACCGGCGGCTTGACGAAATCGAGCCGACTTCCCGACAATCTCCGGGGACGCCGCGGACCCTCTCTCGCGGCGTCCCCGTCCCCGTTCTCCGACCGAGGCAAGACGACCATGAGCGTGACCTGGCAGGGCGTGTTCCCGGCGGCGTGCACCCAGTTCCGCGAGGACGAGTCGCTGGACATCCCCGCGACCCTGGAGCACGTCGAGGCGATGCTCGCGGCCGGCATCGACGGGCTGGTGATGCTGGGCACCGTCGGCGAGAACTGCTCGCTGGAGGCCGTCGAGAAGCGCGAGCTGCTCAAGGCCACCGTCGACCACGTCGCCGGCCGGGTCCCGGTCCTCTCGGGCGTGGCCGAGTACACCACGGCCCTGGCCTGCCGGTTCGCCGCCGACGCCCTGCGGATCGGGGCCGACGGCCTGATGGTCCTGCCCGCGATGGTCTACAAGTCGGACGGCCCCGAGACGGTCGCCCACTTCAAGGCGGTCGCCCGGGCCACCGAGCTGCCGATCATGATCTACAACAACCCCGTCTCGTACGGGGTCGACATCCCGCCGCCCCTGTTCGCCGAGCTGGCCGACGAGCCGACCGTCGTGGCAATCAAGGAGTCGTCCGAGAACCCCCGGCGGATCACCGACATCCGCAACGAGGTGGGCGACCGGTTCCTCCTGTTCTGCGGCGTCGACGACCTCGTCATGGAAAGCTACCTGCTGGGGATCCAGGGCTGGATCTCCGGGCTGGTCAACGCCTTCCCGCGCGAGAATCGCCTCCTGTGGGACCTCCTGACCGCCGGCCGCTACACCGAGGCGGTCGAGGTCTACCGCTGGTACACCCCCCTGCTCCACCTGGACACCCTGCCCAAGCTGGTCCAGTACATCAAGCTCGCCTCGGCCGAGTGCGGCTACGGCACCGAGACCGTCCGCGCCCCCCGGCAGACGATCCAGGGCGCCGAACGCGAGCAGATCCTCAGGATCATCCGCAAGGCCATCGCCGACCGGCCCACGATCGACTTCGCCACCGCGTGACGGGGATTTGACGCTCATTCGATCCGATGATCGGGGCGAGGGCCGAGGCGATGACGATCCGTGAGTTCATGAACCGCAAGAAGAAGCGGGTCGCTCTCATCGCCCTCGCCTGCTCCGGTTGTTTCGCGATCAGCGCCCTGCTCACGACCAAATTGGGCGTCCTGGCCCCCATCGTCATCCTCCCCATCCTCGGAGGGGTCTTCGTCTGCTTGATCTATGCCCAACACTTCGCCTTCCGCTGCCCCAACTGCCAGGGGCCCTGGGACGCCTTCATCTGGAAGACGGGATTCCTGATCGCGATCGATCGACGCTTGCGCTACTGCCCCTACTGTGCCACCGACATCGACGCCAAAGGGGGCGCGACCCCGAAGCCCGTCGAGGCGGATTTCTTCGGCTGATCTCGAAGCATCGACACGCCTGCTCCCCCCTCGAACCACATCTCGCCTTTTTGGAGAATGATCTTTCATGAGCCTGTCGGCGATCGGGCGGGTGGCGGTGATCGACTCCCACACCGGGGGGGAGCCGACCCGGGTGGTGATCTCGGGCGGGCCCGACCTGGGGACCGGGGATCTGGCCGGGCGGCGGGCCCTGTTCCGCGACCGGTTCGACACCTTCCGGTCGGCGGTGTGCAACGAGCCGAGGGGTTCCGACGCGATGGTCGGGGCCCTGCTCTGCGAGCCGGTCGACCCGGCGTGCGCGGCGGGGGTGATCTTCTTCAACAACGTGGGCGTGCTCAACATGTGCGTCCACGGCACGATCGGGCTGGTCGTGACCCTGGCCCACCTGGGGCGGATCGGCCCCGGCGTCCACCGGATCGAGACGCCGGTGGGGGAGGTGGCCGCCACCCTCCACGAGAACAACGAGGTCACCGTCCGCAACGTCCCGGGGTATCGCCACGCCAAGGCCGTGGCGGTCGAGGTCGAGGGGCATGGCACGGTCCACGGCGACATCGCCTGGGGCGGCAACTGGTTCTTCCTGGTCGACGACCACGGCCAGGACCTCCAACTCCGCAACATCGAGCGGCTGACCGACGTGGCCTGGAAGGTCCGCGAAGGTCTGGAGCGGGCCGGGATCGCCGGCGCCGACGGCGGCGAGATCGACCACATCGAGTTGTTCGGGCCATCCGAAGCGGCCGACAGCCGGAACTTCGTCCTCTGCCCCGGCAAGGCCTACGACCGCTCCCCCTGCGGCACCGGCACCAGCGCCAAGATCGCCTGCCTGGTGGCCGACGGCAAGCTGCCCGAGGGCCGCCGCTGGCGTCAGGAGAGCATCATCGGCAGCGTCTTCGAAGGGTTCGCCACCGTCGAGGAGGGCCGGACGATCCCGCACGTCCGGGGCTCGGCCTTCATCACGGCCGAGGCCACGCTCCTGCTCGACCCGGCCGACCCGTTCCGCGACGGGATCCGCCCGTGAGCCGCGCCCGCGTGGTCGTGGTGGGCGCCGGGATCGTGGGGGCCGCCTGCGCCCGGGCGTTGGCCGTCGACGGGCTCGCCGTGACCGTCGTCGACGACCGCCCGGTCGGCAGCGGCGCCACGGCCGCCGGCATGGGCCACGTCGTGGCGATGGACGATTCCGAGGCCCAGTTCGCCCTCTGCCGCCGCTCCCAGACGCTCTGGGATGAATTGGTGGCGCGGGGCGGCGGCCGGGTCGAGTCCACCCGGTTCGGCACCCTCTGGGTCGCGGCCGACGCCGACGAGATGGACGAGGTCGGCCGCAAGGCCCGGTTCTTCGCCGATCGCGGCGTCCCGGCCGAGGTCCTCGACCCCCATCAACTCGCCGCGGCCGAGCCCCACCTCCGCCCCGGATTGGCCGGCGGCCTCCGCATCCCCGGCGACTCGGTGGTCTACCCGCCCACCGCCGCCCGGTTCCTCCTGGACGAGGCGACCGCCCTGGGGGCGACCGTCCGGATCGGCCCATCGGTGGCGGCGATCTCGGGCCATTCCGTCCGCCTCGCCGACGGGACCACGATTGCCGCCGACCTCGTGGTCAACGCCGGCGGGGCCCGCGCGGTGGCCCTCACGCCGGGCCTGCCGATCCGCCCGCGCAAGGGGCACCTGGTCATCACCGACCGCCACCCCGGGATGGCCCGGCACCAGATCCTGGAACTGGGCTACCTCAAGAGCGCCCACGGGTCGGACCAGGACTCGGTGGCCTTCAACGTCCAGCCCCGGCCGACCGGGCAATTGCTCATCGGATCGTCGCGACAGTACGGCGTGACGGACCGGGCCATCGACCCGGAGATGCTCCGCAAGATGGTCGACCGGGCCCTGCTCTACATGCCCGACCTGCGGCGGGTCTCGGCCATCCGCGCCTGGACCGGCTTCCGCGCCGCCACGCCCGACTCGCTGCCCCTGATCGGCCCTCATCCCGACGACCCCGCCCTGCTGGTGGCGACCGGCCACGAGGGGCTGGGGATCACCACGTCGCTGGGGACCGCCGAGTTGATCGCCGACCACGTCGCCGGCCGCCCGTCGATTATTTCGCGCGACCCCTATCTTCCGTCCCGCGGATTTGCGTATCATTGAGACACGATCTCAACTGACTCCGCACCCAACGGATGGTCACGCGATGCAGCCAGAGACGATTCCGATCAAGATCGACGGCCGGGAGTATCAGGTCCGGGCGGGGACCTCGGTCGCGGTCGCCCTGGTCCGGAGCCTGGGCCCGGCGTTCCGCAAGTCGGCGACCGGCGAGCGGCGCGGGCCGTTGTGCGGCATGGGCGTCTGCTTCGAATGCCGGGCCACCGTGGACGGCCGCGAGCAGCGGGCCACCTGCCAGATCTTCTGCCGGGCCGGCATGGACGTGCGGACCGACCTCGGCGAGGCCCGGGACGTCCCGGATCTCCAGCACGCCTCGGCCCGATGAAGCACGGGCGCGAGTTCGACGTCCTGGTGATCGGGGCGGGGCCGGCCGGGATGGCCGCCGCGATCTCCGCCTCGGGCGACGGCCGCGTCGTCGGCGTGGTCGATGACAACCCCGACCTCGGCGGCCAGATCTGGCGTGGCGAGAGGGCCGCGCCCCACGACCCCGAGGCCGCCCGCTGGTTCCGCCGGGCTTATGAAGCCAACCCCGTCGTCCTGCCCGGCACCCGGATCCTCGCCCGGTCGGGTCCCGACGCGCTGCTGGCCGAGGCGGACGGCCGGGTGGTCGAGCTGGGGTTCCGCCGCCTCGTCCTGGCGACCGGGGCCCGCGAGCTGTTCCTCCCCTTCCCCGGCTGGACCCGGCCCAACGTCCTGGGGGCCGGCGGCATCCAGGCGATGGTCAAGGCGGGGCTGCCCGTCGAGGGACGCCGGATCGTCGTCGCCGGATCGGGGCCGCTGCTCCTGGCGGTGGCAGCGTTGCTCCGCAAACGCGGGGCGACCGTGGCGGCGATCGTCGAGCAGGCCCCGCTCGGCAAGCTCGTCGGCTTCGGCCTCGGCCTCTGGTCGGCCCCGGGCAAGATTCGCCAGGCGATCGGCCTGCGGGCCGGGCTCGGCGGCGTCCCTTTCCGGGCCGGATGGTGGCCGGTCGAGGCCCAGGGGCCCGGGAGCAACGACCCGATCGAGTCGGTGGCGATCACCGATGGCCGCTCGACCCGCGTCGAGCGGTGCGACCTGCTCGCCTGCGGGTTCGGCCTGGTCCCCAACCTGGAACTGGCGACCGTGATGGGCTGCGCCATCGATCGCGGGTCGGTCGGGGTTGACGACCGTCAGCAGACGTCGGTCCCCGGCATCTTCGCGGCCGGCGAGGCGACCGGCGTGGGCGGCGTGGAGGCGGCGCTGGTCGAGGGGCAGATCGCCGGATATGCCGCCATCGACCGGGATGATCTGGCCCGGCCCCTGTTCGCGGCCCGGGACCACGCCCGCAAATTCGCCCGGTCGCTGGAGACGGCGTTCGCCCTCCGGCCCGAACTCCGCCAGCTGGCCCGGCCCGACACGATCGTCTGCCGGTGCGAGGACGTCCGGGCCGCCGCGATCGCCGGCCATTCGGGCTGGACCGACGCCAAGCTCCAGACCCGGCTGGGCATGGGCCCCTGCCAGGGCCGGGTCTGCGGCGGGGCGGTCGCCTTCCTCCACGGCTGGTCGCGGGGCTCGATCCGCCCGCCGATCTACCCGACCAGCCTCGACAACCTGGCCACGGTGCTCGCCGAGGCTCAGTGAGCTTTGGCGGAGGCGGGCGGAGGGGCGTCCAGGGCGCATCGGAAGCCGCCGTGCGATGCGGCCGTGTCCGGGGTGCAGCCGTGGCGGGCGCCGGGGCGATAGCGGGAGCAATAGGTGTCGTTGCAGAGGAACGACCCGCCCCGCTGGACCCGCATCGGGGCGGCGAAGGCCCCGGAACTCGGCCGGGCCGGGCCGGCGGGGCCGGTGGGATTGGTCGCCGTCCCCAGGTGAGCCCGGGCGGCGTAGAGGTCGGGCTGGTACCAGTCCTCGCACCACTCCCAGACGTTGCCGGCCATGTCGTACAGGCCATAGCCGTTGGGGGCGTACTTCTTGACCGGCGAGGTGCGGGCGAAGCCGTCGGTGGCGGAGTTGGCCCTGGGGAAGTCCCCCTGCCAGATGTTGGCTTGGGGCTTCTCGTCCGAGTAGGGGGCGTCGCCCCAGGCGTAGGGCTTGGCCTCCAGCCCGCCCCGGGCGGCGAACTCCCATTCCGCCTCGGTCGGGAGCCGCTTCCCGGCCCACTTCGCGTAGGCCTTGGCGTCGTCCCAGGCCACCTGGACCACGGGGTGATCGTCCTGCCCATCGATGTTGGAGCCCGGCCCGGAAGGATGCTGCCAGCTGGCGCCGGGGACCCACTTCCACCACCCCGAGATGTCGCGGAGGTCGATCGGCCCGGCGCTGGGCTGGAACACCAGGGCGCCGGGGACCATCACCTCGGGCGGGGGCGACGGCGTGCCGGGAGGGGATTGGGCGAGGATCTCCTCGACGGTCGGCTTCCGTTCGGCCACGGTGAGGTAGCCGGTCGCCTTGACGAAGGCGCGGAACTCGGCGTTGGTCACCTCGTGCTCGTCGAGCCAGAAGCCGGCGACCTTGACCCGGTGCGGGGGCTGTTCGTCGGGCCAGGCCTGGTCGTCGGACGTCCCCATCGTGAACGTCCCGCCGGGGATCCAGACCATGCCCGGGGGCACGGCCTTCGCCGACGCGCCCTGGAAGTGTCCCCAGAGCCGGGTCGCCCCGAACGCCACCCCGACCGCCGCCATCGTCAACATGGCGATCTCGAAGATCCGGGCCCGACCGCCCGATCCGTCGCGACCCGGAGCAGCCGCGGCCACGCCCTGATCGATGTCCGATACCTGCCCCGGCTTCGATCGCTTCATCGTCCTGCGGTCCCCCGGCCCTCGGACCGGGCCGGGTCGCGCGACCCGGCCCGACCAATCGAGTATCCGGGCCGGGATCGCGAGGGTCAAGGGGCCGCGACCTACGGGTCCGGTACACCCCCGCCGGGGGACCACACCAGGCCCGTCGGGCCATCTCCTGCGGCGGAGGGTACGCCGACCCGGGCCGTCGTGCGGTCTGGCACCTCGGCCGGGCGTCGGCGACACTGGGGGAGGCCGCGCCGATCGCGGGGCGGACCGCCCCTCCGGCCCCGTCGGGAGTCCGCCATGATCCGCCCTTGCCCGGCCCGCGTCCCGCTCCTCCTCGGCTTCTTGCTGGCGGCCACCGCGCCGCACGCCTTCGCGGACGGCGATGAGGCCGCCGTTCGCGATGTGGTCCGGAAGTACGTCGAGGCCCGCGAGGCCCGGGACCCCGCCGCCATCGAGGCGTTGTTCACCCAGGACGCCGACCAGCTCGTCTCGGACGGGACGTGGCGGAAGGGCCGCGAGGTGCTGGTGAAGGGGATGCTCGAATCGTCGCGACGCAACGCGGCGAAGCGGACCATCGCCGTGGAGGCGGTCCGCTTCCTCGCGGCCGACGTGGCCCTGGTCGACGGCCGCTACCGCCAGGAGGGTCAGGCCGGCGCCCCGGACCGGGTGATGTGGACGACGATCACGCTCCGTCGCGACGGGGCAGCCTGGCGGATCGCGGCGATCCGCAACATGCTGCCCGCGCCGCCGAGTTGAGGGGGCGTTATTGCGCCAGGGCCGGGGCCGCCGGGCTGCCCTGCTGGCCGTCCTGCGACGGGATGCGGAACAGCTTGTACTGGGCGGTCTTGCCGTCGAGCTGGTGGGCCAGGATCGTGGTCTGATCCTGGGTCAGGTTGTACAGGCCGGTCTCGTAGACCGGATCCTTGCGATCGCCGATCGTCCAGGCGATTCGCTGGGTTGCCTTGTCGAGCCCGCCGGTCAGGGGCGTGGTGGAGTCGGATACGGCGTTGTAATAGTTCCCCCGGACGGCACCCGCCTTGTTGATCGCCAACTGGAAGATGTCGTTGGACGTGGTCTCGTCCCCCTGCACCATCGCGAACACGCCCAGCGGCTGCCACGCGTCGGCGGCCGCATCGGCGGCCGGGTCGGGGGTGGCCTGGGCCCCTGCGGTCGCGATCTGGGCGGCCTGCTGGGCATAGACGGCGTCGGTGGCTACCGGCTGATCGCCGTAATAGACCTGGTTGCCCTGGTACGTCACGGTGTTGCCGTAGTCGAAGTACGACGGCTGGACGGTGGCGGGATAGCCGAGATAGCTGGTGTATCCGCCCCAGGGCAGGTAATTCCAGGCCATGCCCGCCCCCCATCCGGCGGCGAACCAGGCGCCCGGGTAGCGTCCGTACCAGCCGGGGGTGAAGGCATTGCGATAGCCGAAATTGTTCCGGATCGTGGTCCCCTGGACATTCAAGGAGGACCGGGAGACGTACCTCGTCCCGGCATAGGCGGCCCCCCCGATGCCCGCCGCGGCGATCCCCCGGCTCATGCCCGCGACGGTCCCGCCCGGGCCGGTCGCGATCCCGTCTCGCCGGCCGGCCGCGACGGTCCCGTTCGCCCCGGTCGCGAACCCGCCCCGCTCGGACCCGGCCCGGACGTTGCCTTCGGGGCCGACCACCACGCCCCCGGCCCGGCCCCCGGCGATCGTGTTGCCGCCGGGCCCGGTGACGCTCCGTCCTACCTCCCCGCCGATGGCCACGGCGCCTCGGGGGCCGGTGTAGACGCCGCCCCGCTCGCCCGCGGATGCGGTCGTCCCCCCCGCCCCGGTGACCGAACCGCCCCGCCCGGCGCTCATCCCCGCCCCGCCGAACCCCGAGCCGGACTCGCGGTAACGCCCCGCCTCGGCCGACCCGCCATAGGGGCCGTGGGCATAGGCCGACCCGCCCGAATAAGACCCGCGATAACCCTCGGCCCGGAAGCCGCCGGCTGCCTCGGAATAGCCGCCCCGGTATCCGCCATACCCGCCGGAGTACCCTCCGCGAGCCATGCCCCCGGAAAATCCTCCGCCTCGGTATCCACCCCCGCCCCCCCCTCGGGCCCCCCCCCCTCCGAATCGCCCCGCGACCGCGGGCGAGGGGATGATGGTCAGGAAGGCCAGGATCCCCGCCGCGATCGCGGGCCGCCAGTCATGCCGCTTCATGATCGGTCCTTTCCCCGGGGAGTCTCCCGGGTTTGGCCTCGCGGCCGTCACTTGCCGTCGCGCACGCGGCGGACCTTGATGGAAGTGGGAGCGGGTTCGTCGGTGCCGGCGCCCGGGCGTCGGACCGAACTCCAGGTGAAGGCGTCGTCCCCCTCCGGGGCCAGACGATTCCGGGCGGTGGTCCGCGACCCGTCGGCATGGGTGGCTTCGGACTCGATCGACCAGCCCTGTCCGTCGCGGATCCAGGTCGCCGCCCCGAAGCCCCCGTCCGGGGCGAACGTCCAGGCCCGGATCACGCCCTCGGCCGGGTCCACCCCGATGACCTGCATCCCTCCGGCGGTCGGGGCCGATTCGTCCTTCTTGGGCTTGATCTCGAATCGGGCGAGGAGAAACGCCTTGGTCGGGGACCACTCGTAGGTGACATGGGCATTCCCATCATCGCCGCCCCCTTCCCACTCGCCGACCAGCCAGGCCAGGTCTTGCAGGGTCGGCCGATCGGCCGTGTCGTCGGCCGACTCCCTGAGCGACGCCATCAGCCACTTGCCGCCCTGGCGGGCATAGACGGCGCTGAAGCGATTGCGATCGGGCTCGGAGTCCTTGGCGGTGACGTGGAACGTCCCCTCCTCGATCGCGGTGTCGGCTCCGACGAACCGGATCGAATCGGTCTTCGACTCCGCCTTGATCTCCGTCCGACCGGCGAACAGCGACGAATAGGCGGAGGCGATGGCCGCGTGCCCCCGGATCACCTTACCGTCGTCGCCGATGTATTCCCCTTCCTCGGTCCAGAAGCGTGCAACCGCCGCGGCGTCCCCCTTCTCGAAGGCGCGGGCGAAATCCTGGGAGATGGCCCGGATGGCCGCCTCATCGGCCTCACGACGGGGCGTCTCCGGGGCATCCTGGGCCCAGGCCGGCAGGCCGGCCACGCATCCGAGCGCGGCCACGAGGATCGGCGTCCAGTTCATCGGGAGATCCCCCCTGGCCGCCGGGCGTCGGGCATTCGGCGGGGCCAGTCGTGTTGATGTCGTCAAGTCTCGCGGCGTCCGTCCCAGGTCCCTACGGGCCACGGTAACGAGACTTTAGGTCGGACTTCAAGAAAAAGCGAAGATGGCCAAGGATTTGACACCGACGGATGAAATCCGGCCGTCCATCCCGACTGGGGTGATTCGATCGGGACGCCGCCACCCTCAGTCGATCGAGATCATCCGGACGGCGGAGCAGGGTTGATGACGAGGCGGCCGCCCCTCCTGGCCGCTTGAAATGCAGCCGCGACATGAGGGCCGAAGGGCCATCCGCCCATCCTCGGCGTTTACCCCCAGTTCGAGGCATCGGCCGATAAGATCCGGTCGATCAGTCGAGAGCTAATTAAACAACTCAGTTTCGTTGGCCTCTCGATCAGGCGCCTACGAAAATGATCTGAGGCTAAGTTTTCATCAGCAGGTTGGACGCGATACATACGCTCGCGCGGATTGGGCATGTGCTCCATTCGTCGTCGAGCTTGCCCTGCCGCATATGGCATTTCCTTCAGGCGTGCTCTTTGTCGAGGCGGGTTGGAGATGTCCGGCTGTCGCATTCGGATTCGAAGTCTTGAAGGGGCTGTCCCAGACCTCCGGGCGAACGGGTGGTTTCTGGGGTCATCATCTCCTCGATCATCCTCCTGCCTGGTATCCTGGGGAGGACGAGCGGACCCTTACGCCATGGACAGACCGATACATCCAGGGTCCTAGAACGCATGTTCGAGAACGCCGAGCTGGGCCACCGGATTGATAAGGCCAACTTCGAGGCCGAGTCCGCCCAGGTCCGTGCCGACCTCCTCGCCGCCCAGCGGGAGCTGGCCGCCGCCGACCTAGCCGTCGTGGTGATCGTGACCGGCTTTGGTGGGGCGGGCAAGTCCGACACGGTCAACCTGCTCCTGGAGTGGCTCGACGCCCGCGGCATTCGGACGCATGCCATGCAGGAGCCGAAGGCCGAGGACCGCCGCCGCCCCACGATGTGGCAATCGTGGCAGGAACTCCCGCCTCGCGGGCAGACGGCCATCTCATTCGGGGCGTGGTATGCCCGGCCCCTCCTCGATCACGTCTTCGGGAAGATCACCCGCCCCGAACTCGACCAGACGCTCGATCGGATCATCGAATTTGAGGAGATGCTGGATCGAGAGGGGGTGCTGGTGGTGAAGTTCTGGCTCCACCTCTCGCAAGAAGGCCAGAAGCATCGGATCACCCAGCTCGAAGCCGACCCGCGTCACCGCTGGAGGAGTTTCAAGCGGGATTGGAAACTCTTCAAGGTCTATAAAGAATATCGATGCGTTGCCGGGCATGTCCTTCGTCGGACCGGTGGCTCGACGAGACCCTGGACGATCGTCGAGGCCACGGATCGCAGGTATTGCCACCTCACGGTGGCGAAATCCCTTCTCGATGCGTTGCAGCGACGGTTGGAACTCTACCGATCCGCCCCGCCCGCCCCGAAGCCGGAACCGTTCCATCTGACGCCCCCGGCGATCAACGTCATCAATGTGCTGGATATGACGCTGAGGCTCGAACCGGCCGAATACAAGAAGCGGCTGGCCCGCGCCCAGGGAAAGCTCGGACGACTGACGAGGCGCCTTCGCAAGAAGGGCCGATCGCTCATCCTCGTCTTCGAGGGGCCCGACGCAGCCGGCAAAGGGGGGGCGATCCGCCGGCTGACGGTGGCCATGGACGCTCGCGATTATCGCGTCGTCTCCATCGCAGCCCCGACGGATGAAGAGAAGGCGAGGCCTTATCTTTGGCGGTTCTGGCGACAACTCCCGCCCGCCGGGCGAGTCACCATCTACGACCGATCCTGGTACGGACGAGTTCTGGTCGAACGGGTCGAGGGGTTCGCCCAGCCCGAACAATGGTCGCGCGCCTTCGGAGAGATCAACGCGTTCGAGGAACAGCTCCTGGATTCCGGAGTGATCCTCATCAAATTCTGGCTGGCGATCACGCCCGATGAGCAACTCAGGCGATTCGAGGCGCGCCAGTCGGTGCCTTACAAGCAGTACAAACTCACTCCCGAAGATTGGCGGAACCGCGATCGGTGGGAAAGTTACGAAGCCGCCGCCTGCGAGATGATCGAGAAAACCGGCAACCAGATGGCCCCGTGGATCCTGGTCGAGGGCGACGACAAGGAATGGGCCCGGATCAAGGTGATCGAGACGGTGGTCCGTCGCCTCAAGGCCCAGCTTTGAAGGGGCGATCGGGACCGGATGAGGAGGCGCCGACCCGGTCCGGACGCCTTCGAAACGAAAAAAGCCGCCGCCCGGCATCCCTGGTGGGGGATGCCGGGCGGCGGCTGGTGTGGGATCCGGCGATGACCGACTTTCGCGCCAGGGGCACTATCATGGGCCTGGCGGGCTTAACGGCCGTGTTCGGGATGGGAACGGGTGGGGCCCCGCCAGTATCGTCGCCGGAAGTCGGCCGGGGGAGGGTCAGCTCCCCGCGGCCGCGGTGGTTCGGATCGTCCGCGGAGGGTGGTCGCACACACGCGTCGTGATGGCGGACGGGATCATCTCGGTCGCGGACCCGTGGAGGATCATGGATCGTCGTCGATGGGCCTGAGATCCCGAATGATCGCGGCCCTGTTGGGGGCGGCGACGAGTCGGGGTGGTCAAGCCGCTCGGCTGTTAGGACCGGTCGGCTGCGACGGTCGCCCGTCGTGCACTCCCGGCCTATCGACCTGGTCGTCTTCCAGGAGCCTTCGCAGCATATCGCTGCCGGAAACCTCGTCTTGAAGAGGGCTTCGCGCTTAGATGCCTTCAGCGCTTATCCTTTCCCGACCTGGCTACCCGACGATGCCCCGAGCGGGACAGCCGGAACACCAGAGGTCGGTCCTCCCCAATCCTCTCGTACTAGGGGAGACCCTTCGCAAGTTTCCAACGCCCACGGCAGATAGGGACCGACCTGTCTCACGACGGTCTGAACCCAGCTCGCGTACCGCTTTCATTGGCGAACAGCCAAACCCTTGGGACCTTCTCCAGCCCCAGGATGCGATGAGCCGACATCGAGGTGCCAAACCTCCCCGCCGCTGTGGACGCTCGGGGGAGATCAGCCTGTTATCCCCGGAGTACCTTTTATCTGTTGAGCGACGGCCTTTCCATCCAGCACCGCCGGATCACTAAAGCCGACTTTCGTCCCTGCTCGACTGATGGGTCTCGCAGTCAGGCACCCTTGTACTTTTGCGCTCATGTTGCCCGATTGCCGACCGGGCCGAGGGTACCATTGCACTCCTCCGTTACGCTTTGGGAGGAGACCGCCCCAGTCAAACTGCCCGATGAACACGGTCCCGATCCGGGCCACGGATCGGTGAGGACCAACGTCGGTTCAGGGTGGTATTTCACCGATGGCTCGCCGACGGCTGGCGCCGCCGGGTCGCTGCCTCCCACCTATGCTACACAAAACCGACGCTGGGCCAGTGTCAACCTGCAGTAAAGGTTCACGGGGTCTTTCCGTCTGACCGCGGGTACGTGGCATCTTCACCACGGCTACAGTTTCACCGGGTCCCTCGTGGAGACAGCGCTCCAGTCGTTACGCCATTCATGCAGGTCGGAACTTACCCGACAAGGAACTTCGCTACCTTAGGACCGTCATAGTTACGGCCGCCGTTTATCGGGGCTTCGGTCGCCAGCGTCGCTTTCGCTAACCGGCTCCCTTAACCTACCGACACCGAGCAGGCGTCAGACTCTATACGTCCTCTTGCGAGTTGGCAGAGTCCTGTGTTTTTGATAAACAGTCGCTAGAGCCGATTCTCTGCGGCTCACCCCTCGCGGGATGAGCACCCCTTATACCGAAGGTACGGGGTCATTTTGCCGAGTTCCTTCACGAGGGTTCTCCCGAACGCCTTCGGATGCTCGCCTAGCACACCTGTGTCGGATTGCGGTACGGGCCGATGGATCGTCCACGGCGGGCTTTTCGTGGCCGGGTGAAGAGGGGCTTCCGGATCGAATGCCGTCGCCCTTGCGGGACGGGGTAATCTAACGCCCCGACCCCTCATTTCCCGGCGTCCTCGCCGCTTCAACCTCACCACCGGGTGGCGGAATATTAACCGCCTGCCCATCGTCTACGCCCTTGGGCCTCGACTTAGGTCCCGACTGACCCTGGGCGGATTGACCTTCCCCAGGAAACCTTGTGCTTTCGGCGGACGGGCTTCCCACCCGTCTTATCGTTACTCGTTCCGGCATACGCACTCGCCATCGCTCCACCGTTCGTCCCCGTACGGCTTCGCCGCGGATGGCGACGCTCTCCTACTGCTCGATAAATCGAACCCGCGACTGCGGCGTGACGCTTGAGTCCCCGTCATTTTCGGCGCGGGATGGCTCGACCGGTAAGCTGTTACGCACTTTTGAAATGGTGGCTGCTTCTAAGCCAACATCCCGGCTGTCACCGCGATCCCACTTCCTTTGCCACTGAGCGTCAACTTGGGGGCCTTGGTCGGCGGTCTGGGTTGTTTCCCTCTCGAGCGTGAAGCTTATCCCCCACGCTCTGACTCCCGGGGTCCGCCTGACGGTATTCGGAGTTGGGTTTCGGCGGGTAGGCGGGAAGCCCCCCGGCCGAATTCCGTCGCTCTACCCCCGTCAGGTACTGCCCGAGGCTGGCCCTAAAGCCATTTCGGAGAGAACGAGCTATCTCCAGGTTTGATAAGACTTTCACTCCTCCCCACGGGTCCTCCCCCGATTTTTCAACATCGGTGGGTTCGGTCCTCCACGGCCTGTTACGGCCGCTTCAACCTGCCCATGGGTAGTTCACCTGGTTTCGCGTCTACTGCGCCCGACATCGTCGCCGGTTAGGACTCGCTTTCGCTGCGGCTCCTCCCCTGAAGGGATTAACCAAGCCGGACACAGTAACTCGCCGGATCATTATGCAAAAGGCACGCGGTCAGGCCGGCCGAGGCCAGACGCCCTCCCACCGCTCGTAGGCACGGGGTTTCAGGTTCAGTCTCCTCCCCTTATCGGGGTTCTTCCCACCGTTCGGTCGCCCTACTGGGTTCGCTATCGGTCGTCATCGAGTACTTAGCCTTGCGGGATGGTCCCCGCCGATTCAGGCCGGGTTTCACGTGCCCGACCCTACTCGGGTACCGGATAGGAGAGTTCGCATCGTCGCCTACGGGACTGTCACCCGCTCTGGTGCCGCTTTCCAGCGGACTTCGGCTGACGCTGGCTCATTCCATGGCTCCGGCCCCACGACCCCGGGTGGTGTCCCACCCGGTTTAGGCTGGTCCCCGTTCGCTCGCCGCTACTGAGGGAGTCTCGGTTGATTTCTTTTCCTCCGGGTACTGAGATGTTTCAGTTCCCCGGGTCTCCGACGGGCATTCCGGGATCGACGCTCTTTGGGCAGCTCCCCCGGACTTATCGCAGCCAACACGCCCGTCATCTGATGACGCCTAGGCATCCCCCCCGTGCCCTTAAGGACTTGACCACGCCGACCCGTGCCCGCCCCGATCCCGTGAAGGATCAGGAGGCCGTGATCGCATGAATCTTGAGTCCCATCGATTCGAGGCCGGCGCGTCTCGCGACGCTCCTTCCCTCGGAGTAACGATCCTCGCATGGGATGGTTTAGTCCCCATGCGGATCCAAAAGGGTCCACGTTCGTGGATGATTCTGTGCCACTACCACTTTCGAGTTTGCACTCGCTTGCGTGTGTGTGACCAACCGCCGAATTGTGAAAGATCCGATGCGTCGGGGCCAACGCCCCGGGCACCTGGCCACCGGCCAGGGGGCGACGCAGCATCCCTGGGGGACCTGCACCGCCCCGCACCCGGTGGGGGAGCGGAGAGGGAAGCGACGGGAGGGCCGGGGAAGGGGCGTTCGCCCCATCCCCGGCATCCCGGGATTCGATCGATCTGCTGCAAGCGTAGACCACGTTCTATCGAGTCGGGCCCGCAAGGGGGGCCGGCGTCGGGGATCGTGTCCGGGACGGGCCGATGTCATCTCACGGCCCGGCACCGCGGTGAGGATACGGGATCCTCGGTGCGGCGTGTACTCCGGCGTGGATGAAGATTTTCCAAGTTTCCTTAGAAAGGAGGTGATCCAACCGCAGGTTCCCCTACGGTTACCTTGTTACGACTTAGTCCCCATCACGGGTTTCATCTTCGGCGCCTGCCTTTCGGCTCCGGCGACTTCGGATGCCCCCCGCTTTGGTGGCTTGACGGGCGGTGTGTACAAGGCTCAGGAACACATTCACCGCGGCATGCTGATCCGCGATTACTAGCGATTCCGGCTTCATGCGGGCGGGTTGCAGCCCGCAATCCGAACTGGGGGCCGGTTTATGCGATTAGCTCGGCCTTGCGGCTTGGCGACGCTCTGTCCGGCCCATTGTAGTACGTGTGCAGCCCCGGGCATAAGGGCCATGAGGACTTGACGTCATCCCCGCCTTCCTCCGGCTTAACGCCGGCGGTCTGTCTAGAGTTCCCGGCATGACCCGTTGGCAACTAGACACAGGGGTTGCGCTCGTTAGGGGACTTAACCCAACACCTCACGGCACGAGCTGACGACAGCCATGCAGCACCTGTGCACGTTGTACCTTGCGGCCTCACCGACGTTTCCGCCGGCTAATCCGTGCATGTCAAGCCCGGGATAAGGTTCTGCGCGTAGCCTCGAATTAAGCCACATACTCCACCGCTTGTGTGAGCCCCCGTCAATTCCTTTGAGTTTCAGCCTTGCGACCATACTCCCCAGGCGGAACACTTCACGGTTTCCCTACGGCAGGGAGCCCATCGGCGAGCCCCCTACCCAGTGTTCATCGTTTACGGCCAGGACTACCGGGGTATCTAATCCCGTTCGCTCCCCTGGCTTTCGCGTCTCAGCGTCAGAAAGGGTCCAGGACCTCGCTTTCGCCACGGGCGTTCCTTCCGATCTCAACGCATTTCACCGCTCCACCGGAAGTTCCAGGTCCCCCTACCCCCCTCGAGGCCGGTCGTATCCCCGCCACTTCCCCGGTTGAGCCGGGGGATTTCAGCGTCGGACGTGCCGGCCCGCCTACACGCGCTTTAAGCCCAGTAATTCCGAATAACGTTCGCACGGTTCGTCTTACCGCGGCTGCTGGCACGAACTTAGCCCGTGCTTCCTCCAGGGATCGGTCAAGCTTGCGCCTTCCTCCCCCTCGACAGGAGTTTACAACCCGAAGGCCTTCGTCCTCCACGCGGCGTCGCTCGGTCAGGCTTGCGCCCATTGCCGAAGATTCTCGACTGCAGCCTCCCGTAGGAGTCTGGGCAGTGTCTCAGTCCCAGTGTGCCGGGCCATGCTCTCACACCCGGTAGGCATCGCAGGCTTGGTGGGCCGTCACCCCACCAACAACCTAATACCACGACGGCCCGTCTCGCGGCGGCCGAAGCCTTTGGCAATAAGCCGATGCCGGCTCACTGCGTCGCCGGGAATTACCCGGGGTTTCCCCCGGCTATGCCCGTCCGCGAGGTTGGTTACCATCGCCTTACTCACCCTTGCGCCACTCCCCTTGCGGGGCGTTCGACTTGCATGCCTAATCCACGCCGCCAACGTTCATTCTGAGCCAGGATCAAACCCTTCGAGATGGGAGAGCGGACGAGTCCGCTCCCATTTCCTCGGGTCGAGGAAAAACTAACTGGTCGCCCCGGTCCGATCGGTCGGAGATGAACCCGACCTCGCCACCGAGTGCTGCGTGATCCGACCCGGACAACACGGCGAGGCCGAGGCCCCACCCTGCTCATCCCGATCCTCCCACGCCGGCTCCCCTCAAGGGCCCGCTCACATGCGTGTGTCTGCTTGCAGACGATCGACCGAATTGTCAAAGAAGGGACCGGGAGAGCTTCCCCCCGACCCACGCGACCGCGGCTCGTCCGATGGACTCCCCGCGACCTCGCTTTTTCCACCCGCCCTGAGACGCAGCAAGCGACCCTCGCGGGCCGCCCTGATCGAGGGCTTCGGTGGTGATTGTCGCCGGTACCACTCGCAAGTCATTTGTATGACTCGGTTTGTGTCGGCGACGAGTGAGATATTACCGGGAAGATGTCGCGAAGTCAATCACTTCGTTTTTTTCTTCTCGGCCCGCTCCGCGGCGACTCTCGCCCCCGCCTCGCGTCGTCGTCCCGTCTCACAGGCGACAAGGGAGATCATACCGACGATTTCCGTCTCGTCAACCGGGTGGTTCACGAATTCTTCGCCATCCTTGAGTTCGATCGCCTCGACCTCATTCCGTTACAGCCGACCACTGACTATCTCTCGTGGAAACTTGTACAATCATCTTGTCGCGATTTCGATTGTGCTCGACTCATGATCCTCCCACCTTCATTGGAGTGGCATCGGCCCGGCCTCGATGTCTCTGCACCATGAAAGTCGTGCTCGCAGAGAAACCTTCCGTCGCGAGGGAACTGGCTTCCTTCCTCGGTGCCGATGCGCGCCGCGATGGCTACTTTGAGGGGAAGGGGTATCAGGTTGTCTGGGCGCTCGGGCATCTCGTCGGTCTCAAGGAGCCGCAAGATTACGACCCGGCTTTGAAGCGGTGGTCGATGGACTCGCTGCCGATTGTCCCGGGGGAATTCGGGCTGAAGCCGTTGGACCAGGCGGGGGCGGGCAAGCAACTCGCGGCCATCCGGCGATTGTTCCGCCAGGCGGATGAGTTGATCTGCGCCACGGATGCGGGCCGTGAAGGGGAGTTGATCTTCCGGTACATCCTGGCACTGACGGATTGTGAAGCCAAGCCGGCACGACGACTGTGGCTCAGCTCGCTGACGCGCGAGGCGATCCGTGATGCGTTCGGTCGATTGAAGCCCCTGGCCGAGTACGATGCGCTTTATGCGGCCGCGCGGTGCCGGAGCGAGGCCGACTGGCTCGTCGGCCTGAATGCGACGCGGTATTACACCGTGAAGCATCGGGCCGGAGGGGTGCTCTGGAGCGTCGGGCGGGTCCAGACCCCGGTGCTCGCGATGATCGTGAGGCGCGATGATGAAATTCGCTGCTTCAAGCCGGAACCATTCTGGGAGTTGATGACGCGTTACCGCGAGGTCTCCTTCAAGTTCGTCGGGGAGCGCTTCGCCAAGGAGGATGAGGCGCGCGACCTGCTGGCCCGGGTGGATGGGGAGCCGCTCACCATCCAGGGGGTCGAGAAGAAGCCGGAACGGGCCCTGCCCCCTCAGCTCTATGACCTGACCGACCTCCAACGCGACATGAACCGTCGGTATGGCCTGTCGGCGGACGCGACGCTCAAGGCGGCACAATCCCTCTATGAAGCCAAGCTGATCAGCTACCCCCGGACCGACTCGCGGCACATCGGCAACGATCTCAAGGGGAAGGTCGCCAAGATCTTGGAAGATCTGCGGCCCCTGAAGCCGGCCGAGATCGGCGCGTTGGACCTTGACGCACTGTCTTTCCATAAGCGGATCGTCGACGACGCGAGGGTCGGGGATCACCACGCCATCATCCCCACGGGCAAGCGCCCGGCCGGCCTGGCCCCTGCCCTGCAGAAAGTTTATGACGCCGTCGTGACCCGGCTGATCGCCGCCTTCTATCCCGCGTGCGTGAAGGAGGTGACCAGTGTGTCGGCGGTCTCCGCCGGGGTACCGTTCCGGGCACGGGGCGTGCGGGTGGTCGAGCCCGGATGGACCGTCCTGTACCCCCGCAAGGAGGATCCGAAGAAGGGGGACGCGATGCAGGAGATGCCCGCGTTTCGTCCGGGCGAGTCCGGCCCTCACTCCCCCGAGGTGGTCAGGGGGGAGACCGTCCCGCCCAAACCATTCAATGAAGATAGTTTGCTGGGATTCATGGAGACGGCCGGCCGGTTGGTGGACGACGAGCAACTGCGCGAGGCGTTGAAGGCGAAGGGGCTGGGGACACCGGCCACGCGGGCCTCGATCATCGAGACCCTGTTGACGCGAGGCTATATCGAGCGGGACGGGAAGACGCTGACCGCGACCGATTCCGGGCGGTATCTGATCGCAGTGGTCGAGGATCGCGGGCTCAAGTCGCCCGAGCTGACCGGGGAATGGGAGGCGAGCCTTCGCGAGATCGAGAGAGGGGCACTCGACCCTCGCCAGTTCATGGCGGAGATCGTCCGATATACGGGAGACCTGGTGCGATCCCGGTTCACATCGGCGATCGACCCGGAGCGGCTGGGGGATTGCCCACGCTGCCAGCGTCCCGTGATCGCGGGCAAGCGCGGCTTCGGGTGTTCGGGTTGGCGGGATGGATGCACCTTCGTCCTGTGGCGCGAGTACGAGGGGCACCCGCTCGGCGAGGACCAGGTGCGCGAACTGCTCCAGCATCGCCACCTCGTCCTGCCATCGGATGCATCGAAGCTTTTGCACCTGACCGACCAGGGGGCGCTGACCGAGATCCCGATCCCGGTCGATCGGTCCCGGCGGTTCGGGGAGTCGGCGGGCCGTCGGCCGTCCGGGGCGAAGGCCGCCCCCAGGACGCGGCGGAAAGGGGCCTCGGCCGCGAAACCGAAGGGGGCGAAGGAACCGAAGGTCGAGGCGGAGGCCGCGCCGGGATCGGCCGTTTCGCTCGGGCCCTGCCCGGTCTGCAAGTCCGAGGTCACGGTGCAGGACAAGTCGTATCGTTGCAGCGGCTGGCGAGGCGGGTGCAAATTCGCCATCTGGAAGACGATCGCCGGCCAGCGGATCGGGGTCCGCACGGCCAAAACCCTGTTGACCAAGGGCCGGACCCCGGTCCTGAAAGGGTTCGAGTCGAAGTCGGGGAAGCCCTTCGATGCCAGGCTCAAGGTCGATGGAGGGGAGGTTCGCTTCGACTTCGGGGCGTGAAATGCCCGGGGGCGAGGGCGGGATCCTCAGCCGAGTGGCCGATCCCCTTCGACCTTGGCCCCGGCCGTGGGCGGCTCGACCGCGGTGGTTTGCAGGGCTTGGGCCGTCGCGACTCCTAGAACCACGGCCAGGACCCCGGCGAGGACGCTGCCGACCCCGTAGGTCAGCGAGTCGGCGAACTGGCTGCGCATCCCCAGGGTGCGGATCTCCAGGGCGAAGGTCGAGAAGGTGGTGTACCCGCCCAGGAAGCCCGTGATCAGGAACAGGCGGGACAGGGCGTGGGGATCCCGCCGCGTCAGGCAGGTGGCCGCGACGCCGATCAGGAACGACCCCGAGACATTGATGAGGAACGTGGCCCAGGGCCAGCGGGCCCCGGCCCAGCGTTCGATCGCCGCGGTCAGCCAGTAGCGTGCGTTGACCCCCAGGGCCCCGCCCGCGGAGAGGGCGAGGATCCGCAGCCAAAGTTCCATCGAGAGCACTCCGACCTCCCGGACCCGGTGTGAGCCCGATGGGAATCCGGACCGTTGCGGGGGTTCGGAGCCTGGCAGGGGCGGCCAGGCCAGGTTCCGGACCGGATGGCACGCGACGATCCGTCGCGGCTCGGTCGGGCGGATCAGGCGTTGGCGACCAACTTCCGGGCGACGCCGGACAGGAGGACGCCGATGTCCGTGAGGCTGTAGAAGTTGTTCTTGCCCTGGCGGCGGGGCGAGATGATCCCGCCGTGGCGGAGGAGGGCCAGGTGATGGCTGACGGCCGGCTGGCTCTGGCCGAGTCGCTCGCAGAGGGCGCCGACGTGCTGCTCGCCTTCGGCGAGGAGCAGGACGACATGGAGACGGGTGGGGTCGCTGATGTGCTTGAGGCGGATCGAGGCCCGCTTGGTCTTCGCGGACCTCTGGCCGGCGGCCTTCGTCGTCCGGGGCTTGGCCGGGGATGCGATGGCCTGCTTGCCCGGCGTGATCTTCGTCGTCGGCACGATTCGTCTCTCCCGCCCGGCATGGCATCGGGGCCGGGCCTGATGGTTCGATCATGGATCCCGGGCGATCTCGCGACGCCCTTCCGGCTCGCCGCCGCCCGCCCAGGACCTACACATATAGGAGATTGTTCACAATCGTCCCATGAAAGGGCCACTGGGTAAAAGATAGCATGACTCAAGGCGCTGTCAATGTCTCACGCCCCGCGGAATCGTCCCCGTGGGATCCGGTCACGCTCGTGTCTCGGTGCGTAGACTTGAAAGATCCTTGAGAATCCACTTATCTTATATTGAGAGGGATTGCTGCGGTGCCTAGTTTAGCAGGAATCCTCCCCCGTGCAAGTCGGCACCCCCGGGGGAGTTCAAGGGCGGGCTTCGGATGCCTGTCCGGCCTCGCGGATCGCCTTGAGCATCTCCTCGGGGGGCCAGCGTCGACCCTGGGAGCCGGCCTCGAGGCGGGCGAGGCGGCCGTCCGGGCCGATCACCGCCGTGCACAGGTTGTGGATGATCTCCCGGCCGGCGGGGGCATAGCTCAAACCCAGCGGCTCGGCCACCTTGCGCAGCTCGTCGTGCGATGCCACGGCGAACTGCCAGAGGGGCGCACGGGCCCCCACGCGGCGGGCGTGGGCCCGGAGGGCGGCCGGGTCGTCGTGCTCGGGATCGAAGCTGATCGAGAGCAGTCGGACGCGGTCGGACCGACCGGGCAGGGCCGACAGCTGGCGGGCCATTTCGGCGAACTTCGCGTCGACCGCGGGGCAGAAATCGGGCAAGGGGCATCGCGTGTAAATAAAGGTCAACACGACCACGTTGCCTTTGAAGTCCGAGAGGCGGGCCGACGATCCATCTTCCAGCGTGACGGCGAAGTCGGGGACCGGATCGGCGATCTTCAGGACGGCGGATTCGGGGCGAGGCGGGTCGGTCGAGACGGCCGTTTCGGGGGCGGGTTTGGAGACGGTCAGGCCGCCCAGCTTGTAGTCGCGGGCCTTCCCCGATTCGTCGAAGACGACGTTGAGCGGGGCCTCGACCTCGTCCCCGGGGCGGACGTCGTCCAGCAGGCTCTTGTCGCCCAGGGTGAAGGGCATGGTCATGGCGGGCATGAAGCCCGGGATCTCGTCGTGGGCGATCACGACCTCTCCGGAGGCCTGGTCGACCTTGCGGACGACCCCGGTGAGCTGGTAGGTCTTCGCGCCCGGCGAGGCGGGCGTTTCGGCGCGGGGCGTGGGCTTCTCGCACCCCGGGGCGGCGGCGAGCCCAAGGGCGATCGCGACGATCAGGCGACGGGCCATGAAATGATCTCAATTTGATGCGATTCGGTCGGTTTAGAACGGGAATCGGTCGTCGATCGGGCTGGCGGCCAGGTCGATCAGGAAGCTGCTGAGGCGATCGACGACGGTCCGGGTGACGGCCTCGCCCTTGGCGGCCGTGGCCTGGCGGGGGTCGCCGGCCCCGGAGTTCGTGGTCAGGAGTTCCCAGGGGCGGGTGATCTCGACCCAGCCCCGGTTCACGGCGTCGAACCGGGTCACGGCCAGGGAGCCGGGGTCGGCCTGGTCCATCCGCACGAGTTCGGGGGCATGGGCCAGGACCATGCTGGTTTCCAGGTCACCGGCGTGGTCGCCCGGGTCCTCGAACAGGTCGCGGTAGGTGTCCGCGGCGACCTTGTACCAGTGGCAGGCGAACAGTTTGACCGGGGTCTTCAGCAGCAGTTCGCGCTGGATCCACTTCAACTCGTTGCCGCCGTGGCCATTGAGCAGGACGCACTTGCGGACGCCGTGCGTGGCCAGCGACTCGACCAGATCCGCGATCACCCGGCAGACGGTCGACGGGTGGAGGTTCATGGCCATCGGGAAGGCCATCTGGTTGGTCTCGGTGCCGTAGGGCAAGGCCGGGAGCAGGACGACGCGGGCCCCTCGCTCGTGGGCCCGGGCGCAGGCCAGGCGGCCGATGGCCTCGACCTGGATCGTGTCGGTCCCATAGGGGAGGTGGAGGTTGTGCGGCTCGGTGGCCCCCAGGGGGAGCACGGCGACCTCGAACGGAGGGGCCTCCTTAATCTCGCCGTAGTTGGTCTCGTGCAACTCCCAAGTATTCATGCGATCGATCTTCCTGCGATGCGGGCCGGATGCGGACGCCATTGCGGAGCGGAGGCTCGGTCCGGTACGATCCGGGAGGAGGGGCCGGCCGGTGGTCTCCGCCTTTCATTTATCGGGGATCGATCGACGGATGCAAGCCTTCGAGGCCACGAACCACTATTTTGACCGGGCCGCGGCCCTCATGGACCTGACCGGGAACATGCGGACGCTGATGATCACCCCCGACCGCGAATTGCGGGTGGAGGTGGCCATCGAGATGGATTCCGGCCAGGTCGGCAACTTCATCGGCTACCGGGTCCAGCACGACAACGCCCGGGGCCCGTTCAAGGGCGGCCTCCGCTTCCATCCCCACGTCGACCAGGACGAGGCCCGGGCCCTGGCCAGCCTGATGACCTGGAAGACCGCCGTGGTCGACCTCCCGTTCGGCGGCGGCAAGGGGGGCATGAACTGCGACCCCAACCTCCTGTCCCGCGGGGAGCTGGAGCGGGTGACGCGGAAGTTCGTCGGCCAGATCCACGACTTCATCGGCCCCGACAAGGACATCCCGGCCCCCGACGTCGGCACCGACGGCCAGGTGATGGCCTGGATCATGAACGAGTATTCCAAATTTCACGGCTTCCACCCCGCCTGCGTCACCGGCAAGCCGGTCGAGCTGCACGGGTCGGCCGGGCGCGAGGCAGCCACCGGCTTCGGCGTCTCGCTGATCGCCCGCGAGATGCTCGGCAAGCTCGGCCGGACGATCGCCGGGACGACCTTCTCGATCCAGGGTTATGGCAACGTCGGCAGCTATGCCGCCCGCAGCCTGTTCCAGGGCGGCGGCAAGGTGATCGCCGTGTCCGACGCCCACGGCGCCCTGTTCCTGCCCGAGGGGATCAACATCCCCGAGCTGGACAAGCACGTGGCCGCCACCCGCTCGGTCGTCGGCTTCCCCGGGGCCGAGGCGATCACCAACGACCGCCTGCTGGTCACGCCCGTCGACGTCCTGATCCCCGCCGCGCTGGGCGGCGTGTTCGACGCCGACGTGGCCAAGGAGGTCCAGGCCAGCGTGATCGTCGAAGCGGCCAACGGCCCGACGTGGCCCGACGCCGACGACGTGTTCGAGGCCCGCGAGATCATCGTCGTCCCGGACATCCTGGCCAATGCCGGCGGCGTGGTGGTCAGCTACTTCGAGTGGGTCCAGAACCTTCAGCACTTCCGCTGGTCCCTGGAGCAGGTCCGCCGCGAGCAGGAAAAGCGGATGGTCGAGAGCTTCAACGCCGTCTACGACATGGCCCGCCGCAAGGGCACCAGCCTCCGCACCGCCGCCTTCATGCTCGCCATCGCCCGCGTCGGCCGCGCCCGGGTGCTGGGAGGGATTTAGTGTCGAGCGGCCGATGTGCGAGTGAGGCCGCGACTTGACCCACCCCATTGCCTGTGAAGGCGATTGTCAGGAGAAAGATTTGGAGAAACAATTTCCCGATCAGATTGACACAACCGTAAAGGGGTTCGGCGTCACATACTGGGCCCGACCCGGATCACAAATATCTGATCGAATATTCTCCCGAATCATCGACCCCGTGCTTCGAAGTGATACGAGGTCATCGGCACAAAATTCAGCCGTTATTCGACCCCAACTTGCTTTACATGAAGTGCCTCCGCTGTGCCCTCTCCAAAGAGGATCTGCAAGCGACGCCCAGCGATTGCCCATCCCTCTCGATTGGGCTGAGTTTTGATATCGTGAAACTATTCTCAAACATCCAACTCGACGAGGCGGCGTTTGAGAGTCACGATGTTCTCGACCTCAAGCATTACCTCGATGGTATTTTGGGACGATCATGATCGCAGTCGCCGGGTGGCTGTGGTTGGCTTGCCAACCACAGTGCCAGTGACTACGCGGTGCGAGATCGGCCGACGTTACGGCCGACCTCAATCACGCACCAAATAGGAAGTCCCCCAAGCCTGCTCGCCGGCCCTGTGGTTGGCAAGCCAACCACAGCCACCCGCATCGAGCCTTGGATTGTGCTGCCCAACTTCTCGGACTTTTTTCGCCGCGATCAGGTCAAGCCGCTCCGCTTCAAAGTACGCGGATTGGCGAACCATGCGCACGACATCCAATACCTTTCCAGCTATCTGCATGATGCTCGTTTCGAACACACGGAGGTGGTTCGCCGAGGGAAAAGGCTGACGATTGTCGTCCAGCGAGACTGCTGGGAACTTGGTCTGACGAAGCATTCCAAATCATCGGAGCTTCATATCGCCAGATCCCGACTCACCATCAGCCCTGTTTCTGAGGTCCGCTGGGAACTCGAGGAACCCTCGTGTTTGGGTCAGGAGTTATGGATCGAGAGGCTGTACCTCGGGGAGGCTCATTGGGAGACGGACGACGCCAGCGAAATCTTCATCTCGGCCCCCCACGGCGGCTGGAAGATGCGTATCACGATCGCCGAAGAATTCGGCAATATTCGCCTGACCGACCTGGAGACTCCCTACCTTTATTCGTCGCGTAATTCCTGAAACAACCGGGTGGCAGTCTCGTAGGCTGGGTCGAGACCCAGCAATCGCCTCCCTCCTCAAGCCGGGTCGAGACTCAGCCTTCAAATCCTGGGTCGAGACCCAGCCACGGACGCACCAAGGGTCAAACCAGTGATGCGTTTGATCTTCTGGTTAAAGCTCCTGATGGCCGGTTGGCACCCACGTCGAGATGTCTGGGAGCGGCTGCATT
Source organism: Tundrisphaera macrotermitis (assembly GCF_051175315.1). NCBI lineage: Bacteria > Pseudomonadati > Planctomycetota > Planctomycetia > Isosphaerales > Isosphaeraceae > Tundrisphaera > Tundrisphaera macrotermitis. The sequence continues at coordinate 4,288,292 of NZ_CP195100.1, read as the reverse complement.
TACCTGGCACTTTTCGGGTGTTCCCGGAGGCGAAGCGAATCCTCTCGGAATATGGCAACCTGAGATTCGGAGATTCGATTGAGTGGGCCCTCCTCGACCCGTTCGTGGGCGAAGAAATCAAGAATCAGATATCTTGGTCCGAGATGGCCACCGGTCGCTCGATGTATCCTTTGGGTTCCATGCAACAACAGGATGTGGAATACCTCATCGCGGACGAGATTGGCTACATTTATCACCTCACGCTGGACGGTGGACCCGAGCCAGATGTTACGGCGGACCTCGACCTTCTGGCCTCATCGTTCGTGAAGGCCCTCAAGTGGCTCGTGTTGCGTACATGGGCAAGTCGTGTTGAGCTCAATCGAATCCTTCGGGCCGACGGCTTGAAGCCACTGAGTTGGAGCCTGGGTCCAACCTCTCCATTTTTCTTCCTCGAACCACCGATCGACGATGCCATCTCCCAAGCCTGAACCCGACGCCTCGGTCTACGAAAATCCCCTGGTCGCCCGCTACAGCAGCCGGGCGATGGCCGAATTGTGGTCGGCCAATACCAAGTTCTCGACGTGGCGCAAGCTCTGGGTCGCGCTGGCGGAGGCGGAGCGTGAGCTCGGCCTGCCGATCAGCGAGGCCCAGGTGGCCGAACTGCGGTCCAAGGTCGACGAGATCGACTTCGCCGCCGCGCGTGCCCACGAGAAGCGTCTCCGCCATGACGTGATGGCCCACGTCCACGCCTACGGCGACGTCGCCCCGACGGCCCGGCCGATCATCCACCTGGGCGCGACCAGTTGCTATGTCACCGACAACACCGACCTGATCCTGCTCCGCGAGGGGCTGACGATGGTCCGCGACGGGCTGGTCGGCACGATCGACGCCCTGGGGACGTTCGCCGAGAAATACCGCGACCTCCCCTGCCTGGGCTACACCCACTTCCAGCCGGCGCAGCTGGTCACGGTCGGCAAGAGGGCCACGCTCTGGGCCTATGAGCTGACCATGGACCTCCGCGACGTCGAGCGTCGCCTGGAGGACCTCCGGTTCCTCGGCGTGAAGGGGACGACCGGCACCCAGGCGAGCTTCCTCGCCCTGTTCGACGGCGACCACGCCAAGGTCGAGGCCCTGGACCGCAAGGTGGCCGAGGCGTTCGGCTTCTCCGAGGTCCACACCGTCTCCGGCCAGACCTACACCCGCAAGGTCGACGCGCAGGTCGTGGCCACCCTGTCCGGCATCGCCGAGACCGCCCACCGGTTCGGCTCGGACCTCCGCCTGCTCGCCCACGAGCGTGAGGTCGAGGAGCCGTTCGAGGCCGATCAGATCGGCTCGTCGGCGATGGCCTACAAGCGGAACCCGATGCGGGCCGAGCGGATGTGCTCGATCGCCCGGTTCGCCATGGCCCTGCCCGCCGCCGTCGGCCAGACCGCCGCCACCCAGTGGCTGGAGCGGACCCTGGACGACAGCGCCGTGCGTCGGCTCACCCTGCCCCAGGCGTTCCTGTCGGTCGACGCCTTGCTGACCCTCTACCTCAACGTGGTCCCGGGCCTCGTCGTCCACCCCGCCGTGATCGCCCGCCGGGTGGCCGACGAACTCCCGTTCATGGCCACCGAGAACCTCATGATGGCCGCCGTCCGCGCCGGGGGGGACCGCCAGGACGTCCACGAGCGGATCCGCACCCACTCGCTGGCCGCCGCCGCCCGGATCAAGCAGGGCGACGGCACGAACGACCTCCTGGAGCGGATCGGCCAGGACCCGGCCTTCAAGGACGTCGACCTCGCCGCCGTGCTCGACGCCCGACAGTTCGTCGGCCGCTCCCCCGAGCAGGTCGACGCCTTCATCCGCAAGGAGATCGAGCCGGTCCGGCTCCGCTACCCGGAACGGCTCCGCCAGACCCGAGACGTCCACGTCTGAGCCGAACGGCGTGCGATGATCCGATCGGCCCGGCCTGCGCGGTTGGGCCGGTCGGATCCCCTTCGACATCCCTTGGCGGACCCGCCCATCCCTGGTGCGGAGCGGTTCCATCAATGACCTCTTGTTCGGGCCATTTGTTCCGTGTAGAATCCCCGACTGGGCAGGATGCATCACTTGGAGAGCCGAGCCATGATGGCGATGACACGGATGTTGGCGGTGTCGAGCGTGGTCGCGGTATTGGGGTTGGTCGGTTCACAACCTCTGCACGCTGCATCGCTTGTGTTCAACTCAACTGGCCTGCTCGACACAACGGTCGACCAGCCCATGACGGGCGTCAAAGATTGGAAGAGTTCGATCACCGGACCGGAAGCCATCCGGTTCCAGGGCGTAGAATCCGGTTCGATCGAACCCGGCAAGACCGTTCGCCTGGGCGAGTTCGTGATCAAACCCGTGGCCGGTTCCACGACGACCTTCGACAACACCCCGTTCACGATCATCGCCCGTACGCCTTCGTTGGACTGGTTCGCGATGCCCGAAGACCCGCTGTCCGGCGTCCACGAGGGCGGGTTCCACATCCGGGGGACGATCAACGGGACCATCAACCCGGACGGATCCGGTGACCTGCGGATCTCCTATGACTCCGCGGGCCTGGGCTATCCCAAGATGATCATCCTCGGGGTCGGCTATTACTCCGACTTCCCCTACCCGATCTCGGACGTGAAGCTGGGGCAGACGATCGTCGCCCAGTTCGGGGCCGACACCGGGACCGTGACATACGCGTATGAGGTCGAGGTCGTCCCGGAACCTGCCTCGGTCGCCGTGTTCGCCCTGGCCGCCGCCGGCCTGGCCTGGCACAGGAGCCGTCGGAAGACGGCGCGGGCCTGATTGACTCCGGCGAAGACTCCGCAAATCGGGCCCGTTCGAAAGGCCCGATTTCTTTGATCCGCTTGGATCGGAATCTCGCGGCGAAGGTGGGTTGAAGGGCGCCAACGCCGGGTTCGGCGTGGCGTCTCGACCGCCTTCGCTGGGCCAATGCGCCATGCCTTGATCGCTCGCCCGCCTCGATGCGGATCGCCGGAACGCCGTCCGCAGCAGCAGTCCGAACTCTCCCGAAGCCCAGGCCCGCTCTCGCGGCATCGCCCGGAAGCATGGGCCTGTCGCGGCCAAGCTTCGCCTGGCTCGATGTCGCCCGCTCCGTCGCGGCCCGGGTGGGATCGCCGGCCCTGTTCGACCACTCGCCGAACCGGAGATCGATCCCAACCTGCTCACGAGCCGGCGGACGAGCCAGAATCTCCGCTGGGTTCGTTTGGCGCAAAGGTCTACGTCCCGGAGCCTACCTCCCACCGGCCCGGGCGATTTGCGTCCCAATCGCCCTGCCGCCCGGGCCGGGGACGCTCGCGGTGGCCGTGTTGAATCCGATGCCGGCCCCGATCCCCACGTCTCATCGAGGCTCCGTGGCCGGGCCGACCCGATCCCGAGAATCGATGCTGCGCCCATGCGTGGCGTCGGTTACACTGGGATGGCCCTCCCCCGCCCGGCCCGCCTCGGATCGGCTTGCCCCCATCTCGGAGATCGCACCATGCGACTGGATCGGATCGTAGGACTCGGCGTGGCCCTGGTGATCGGGGGCGTCGCCCCGACGCGCGGCGACGAGCCATCCAAGCCCACGGCGACGGCCACCGAGGCGAACCCGGCCGCGCCCGCCGCCGGCCACTCGGTCCACGGCGAGGCGTTCGACGCCGGCCCCCGCACCGCCGCGACCTTGATCCCCGGCATGGGCAAGACGCCGTTCCCCGTCACGCACGCGTCCCCCGAGGCCCAGGCGTTCATTGATCAGGGGGTGGCCCAGCTCCACTCCTTCTTCTACTTCGAGGCCGAACGGTCGTTCCGCCAGGCGGCCAAGCTTTCGCCGGCCTGCCCCATGGCCTACTGGGGCATGGCGATGGCCAACGTCAACAACGCCAAACGGGCCAAGGGCTTCTTCAAGGAGGCGAAGAAGAAGGCCGAGGCGTCGAAGCTGTCGCGGCGTGAGCAACTCTACGTCGACGCGCTGGACGCACTGTACGCTGAAGCCGGCGACGAAAAGACGCGTAAGAAGAATCACCTCTTCGGGCTCGAAGCGGTCCTCGCCGAGTTCCCTGGCGACCTCGACGCCCGCGCCTGGCTGGCGATGGTGACCTGGCAGAACGCCGGGAGCGACGGCATCGGCAGCCGCCAGGCGATCGACCTGATGATCGAGTCGATCCTGGAGCGAGAGCCGCTGCACCCGGGCGCCCACCATTACCGGATCCATCTCTGGGATCACGTCAAGGTGGCCCGGGCGGAGAAGGCCGCGGCCGCCTACGCCTCGTCGGCCCCCGGCATCGCCCACGCCTGGCACATGCCCGGCCACACCTATACCGAGCTGAGGCGCTACGCCGATGCCGCCTACCAGCAGGAGGGCTCGGCCCGCGTCGACCACGCCTACATGATCCGCGATCGGGTCATGCCGTTCGAGATCCACAACTACTTCCACAACAACCAGTGGCTTGCCACCTCGCTGGGAAACGTCGGCCGCGCCCGCGACGCGATCGCCGTCGCCCGGAACCTGGTCGAGCAGCCCCGCGACCCTCAGAAGAACGGGCCCAATGACGGCGGGTCGGGCCAGCGGAGTGGCCGCCAGCGTTGGGCCGAGGCCCTGGTCAAGTTCGAGCTCTGGAACGACCTGATCGCCGCCACCGAATCCGGCGCCCTCGACTGGTCCAACACCGGCCCGGAACGGGTCGAGCGCCATCGCACGCTCGGCCTCGCCTATGCCGCCCTGGGTGACAAGGCCCGGCTCGCCGAACGACTCGCGAAGCTCAAGGCGATCGAGCCCTCCGGCCCCCGCCGCAACCCGACGCCCCCGCCCGCCCCGACACCCGCCCCCGCCACGGCGACGACCGCGGCGGCCTCGCCCACCCCGGCCCCGGCCGCCGGCACCCCGCCCGGCCCGCGTGGGGGGGGGATGAATTCCTCGGAATCGGCGGTTGCCGAGCTGGAAGGATACGTCAAGCTCCTCGATGGTGACGTGGCAGCCGCCTTCGAGCAGTTCGCCAAGGTGCCGACCATGAGGCCCGAGGCCCTGGCCCGGGCCCACCTCAAGGCCCGCAACTTCGGCTTCGCCGCGACCACCGCCCGCTCCGCCGTGACCAAACAGCCCGACCAGTTCGCCCCGATGGCTGCGCTGGTCGAGGTCCTGGCCGCCTGCGGGCAGGACGAGGAGGCCCGCGCGGCCTACCTCAAGCTCGAACCGATGCTCCGCCACGCCGACCGGGACCTGCCCGTCCTGGCCCGGATCCGCCCGATCGTCGATGGCTGGCGCGAGTCCGGACGGCTCGCCGCCCCGGCCTCCGAGCCGTCCGCCGACGATGCCCGCGTCCCCCTGGAGCCGCTCGGCCCGCTCCTCTGGGCCCCGTCGCCCGCCCCCGCGATCGCCCTGCCCGACACGGATGGCAAGCCCTGGAACCTGGCCGACCACAAGGGCCGGAACGTCCTGGTCCTGTTCTACCTGGGCGGCAAGTGTGCCCACTGCATGCAGCAGCTTCGCGAGGTCGGGGCCGAGGTCGATGCCCTCCGCAAGGCGGGCACCGACGTCGTGGCCATCGGCACCGACACCGACGAGTCCGCTCGCGAGCTGAAGGGGAACTCCGATGGGATCAAGTTCCCGATGCCGTTCCTGGCCGACCCGAACCTCGACCTGTTCCGTGCCTATCGCGCCCACGACGACTTCGAAGATTCCCCGATGCACGGGACTTTCCTGATCGACGCCGAGGGCAACATCCGCTTCGCCCGCGTCTCGGCCGAGCCGTTCACCGACGTCGATTTCCTCAAGAAGGAGGCCGAGCGGGTCAAGAACCTCGCCCGGTGAGATCGAGCGCCGAAGCGGAGGCGGGAGGGAACGGTCCTTCCCGCCTCGGGTCGCTCAACCCTTGATGACCCCGACCGGCCTGAGGCGGGCGACCTTCTTGGAGATCCCCGCCTTGTCGACCACCTCGACCACCTGGTCGACGTCCTTGTAGGCCGCCGGCTGTTCCTCCGCGAGCCCCTTGAAGCCCCGGGCCCGGGCGATGATGCCCATGGCATCCAGCTCCTGGTCGATCCGGCGTCCGGCGGCGAGCTTCACGGCGGCGGTCCGGCTCATCATCCGCCCGGCGCCGTGGCAGGTGGTGCCGAACGACTGGGTCATGCTCCCGGGCAGGCCGGCCAAAACCCAGGAAGCAGTGCCCATGCTCCCCGGGATGATGACGGGTTGGCCGATGCCCTGGTAGGGCATGGGGATCTCCGGGTGGCCGGGCGGGAAGGCCCGGGTCGCCCCCTTGCGGTGGACGCAGACCTCGCGCGACGGCCCGCCATCGCCGATGTCGTGGTCCTCGAACTTGGCGATGTTGTGGGCCACGTCATAGATGAGGTCGAGCCCGAGCGATTCCCACGGCCGGTCGAAGACCTTCGCGAACACCTCGCGGGCCTGGTGGGCGAGCAGTTGGCGGTTGCACCAGGCATAGTTGGCCGCTGCCCGCATCGCCCCCAGGTAGGCCTGTCCTTCGGGGCTATGCACCGGGGCGCAGGCCAGCTGGGGGTCGGGCAAATCGAACCCATACTTCTTCGGCGCCCCCTTGAAGACGCCCAGGAAGTCGTCGCAGACCTGATAGCCCAGCCCGCGCGACCCGGAGTGGATCAGGACGGTGATCTGCCCCTCGCGCAGGCCCATCACGGACGCGGCGGCCTCGTCGAGCACGCGGTCGACGACCTGAACCTCCAGGAAGTGGTTGCCCGATCCCAGCGTCCCGCACTGGTCGTAGCCTCGGGTGTAGGCCCGCTCGCTGACCCGATCCGGGTCGGCCCCTTCGAGCCGGCCGCCGGCCTCGGTGAAGTCCAGGTCGCGGGCGGTCCCCCAGCCCTGGTCGACCACGTACGCCGCCCCCCGGTGCATCAGATCGGACAGTTTGGGCTTGTTGAAGGCATATTTGCCCGACTGGCCCACGCCGGTCGGGATGTCCCGGAACAGCCGGTCGACCAGTTCGCGGATCCGCGGCTTGACGTCGGCCCACTCCAGGTCGGAGCGGAGCAAACGGACGCCGCAGTTGATGTCGTAGCCCACCCCGCCGGGCGAGATCACGCCCCCCTGCTCCGGGTCGGTCGCGGCGACCCCGCCGATGGCGAAGCCGTAGCCCCAGTGGATGTCGGGCATCGCCAGGCTGGCCCGCTGGATGCCGGGCAAGGTGGCGACGTTGGCCACCTGTTCCGGCCCCTGGTCCTTGCGGATCTGGTCGATCAGGTGCTCGTCGGCGAAGATCAGGCCATCGACGCGCATGTCGGCGCGGTAGCTCTTGTCGATCCGCCAGTGGCACGGCCCCACCTGCTCCAGAGGGCCCGCGAATCCGCCCTTGCTGCCCATCGTCGACCTCGTCCTTTCCCTCAGCCTTGGATCAACCCGGCGAGTCCGGACACGGGCCGGACTTGGTTTGTTCGCCCCCTGCCCCCAGCTCACGATGCCGCTCTTCCAGGAAGGTGATCCCGAGCGGCCCCACCGCCGCGTCCTCGAACACGATCCCCTGCGGATCGGGGTGATCCGGCGGGACCGGGGCGGGGAAGCCCACGATCCGCCCGTCCACCCGACGATAGGTCGTCCCGCAATTGCGGCACCGCGATCCCACCCAGACCGGAGCCCGCCCCGGCCTCGCGCGGGCCAGCGTCTGGAGCGACCCGGCCTTGCATTCCCCGCAGATCCCGGTCATGCGGCCCTGATCCGTCTCCGCGAGCATGGACAGGAAGCCGCGTGCCATCAGGAAGCCAAGCGACCCGATCACGATGGCCAGGGGGGCCCAGACCCCATACAGGACGGCGTCGGGGATCCTCCTGGAACACCCGCGCATCAGGAGCGAGACGATCGCGACGCACAGGGTCACCCACATCACCGAGCCCGTCCGTCGCCAGGGGGCCCGAATCGTCCGCTCTCGCGAAACCTTACGAGGCCCTTGGGGTTGGATCATGGGTCGCGTCCTCGATGATCCCCGAGACGATCGGTGGCCGGGGTGCCAGGGGGCATTCCGTGCGGTCGGCGTCACGAACAGGGACCACGCGAGTACAACCCTTGGGAATGACCCTGCGTTGTCACACGATCGCATTCATGCCCATCGCCATGGGGCCGGCCGGGGTTTCCGTTTGACGCAGCGATTTCCGTGCCTTACCGTGAACCGGTCCGGTCCCGAGCATTCGCTGCCGGCCCTCGTCTCGCCCATTCTTCGGTCGAATCCGTTGCCATCCACAGGAGCAGGGCGATGAATCCGCATCGTCTCCGCCGCTGGTCGTGGGCCGTGTCGGGCGGCCTCGCCCTGATCGCCGCCTCCACGAGCCTCGCCGCCGGCCCCAAGTCCGGGACGAATCCCGCCCCCGCCGCCGTCCGGCTCGACTACATCGACACCATGATCCGCGAGTCATGGGAGTCCGCCAGCATCAAGCCGTCGCGCCCGGCCACCGACGAGGAATTCCTCCGCCGGGCCTACCTGGACGTCCTGGGCCGGATCCCGAACATCAAGGAGGCGACCAGCTTCCTCGCCAGCGGCAAGGACCCGGGCCGCCGCGCCAAGCTGGTGGACTACCTGCTGGCGTCGCCCGACTATCCCAAGCACTTCGCGACCCTGTGGAAGGTGACGCTCCTGGGCCGGAAGCGGCCGGATCGCGACGTCGACCCCGACGCCCTGACCGCCTGGTTCCGCCGCGGGTTCGCCGAGAATCGCCCCTGGAACGAGTTCGCCCGCGACCTCATCGTCGCCGAGGGCTCGAACAAGGAGAACGGCGCGGTCAACTTCACCCTGGCCCACATGGACGAGGGGGCCGTCAACCTCACGTCGATCACGACCCGGGTCCTGCTCGGCCAGCAGATCCAGTGCACCCAGTGCCACGACCACCCGTCCAACGACTGGAAGCAGGCCGACTTCTGGGGCATCAACGCCTTCTACAAGGGCCTCAAGAAGCAGGACGTGATGGCGGCCGACGCCGCCGGGACCGAGAAGTACGACCACACCCTGCTGAGCGACGTGCCGACCGACAAATTCGCCTCGTTCGAGCGCCGCGACGCCCGGCTGGGGATCGCCTTCCCGACCTTCCTGGACGGCCGCAAGATCAGCCAGGATAAGGACGTCAATCGCCGCAAGGCGTTGGCCGACTTCATCACCGAGCCCAAGAACGAGGCGTTCAGCAAGGCGTTCGTCAACCGGATGTGGGGCCACTTCATGGGCCGGGGCTTCGTCCAGCCGGTGGACGACTTCGGCGACCACAACCCGCCCAGCCATCCCGAGCTGCTCGACCGCCTCGGCCAGGAGTTCCGCGACGGCGGCTACGACATCAAGAACCTGATCCGCTGGATCATGAACAGCGAGGCCTATCAGCTCACCAGCCAGGCGACCAAGGACAACGAGAAGGACGAGACCCTGTTCAGCCACATGGCCCTCAAGCCGATGTCGCCCGAGCAGCTGTTCGACTCCCTGATCGTGGCCACGGCCGCCCACAAGGCCGGCGGCGGCGAGGACAACACCAAGCGCCGCGACGCCTGGATGGGCCAGTTCATCTTCGCCTTCGCCAACGACGAGGGGGAGGAAGGGTCGAGCTTCCAGGGGACCATCCCCCAGGCCCTCATGATGATGAACGGCGAGCTGATGGAAAAGGCGGTCGGCGGCAAGAACGGCAGCTTCCTCCGCGACCTCCTGGACCGTGCCCAGCTCCAGGCCAAGGGGTCGGTGGAAGGGTATGTCGTCAACGCCCTCTACATGGCCGCCCTGAGCCGGTCCCCGACCCGGCGCGAGCTGGACACGGCCCGGGCCTATCTTTCCAACAACTACGACACCATCAACGTCATGGAAGACATGTTCTGGGCGTTGCTCAACTCCAACGAATTCGTGCTGAATCGCTAGGTTGATCGGGGAATGGGGCGCCGCCCGTCGGCGGCGCCCCGGCATGGGCCGCCTCGCCCGAGAGGCAAACCGGGGGTTCCGTCCGATGTCCGACCGCCTCATCGTCCCCGCCGGAATGTCGCGCCGCCACTTCATGGGGCACATGGCGACCACGGCGATGGCCATCCCCGCGATGCAGCTCGCCGGGGCCATGCAGGCCAACGCGCAGCAGCTTCGCAAGAACAACAAGAGCCTGATCGTCCTGTGGATGGGCGGTGGGCCCAGCCACATGGATACGTGGGACCTGAAGCCGGAGAGCGACCGGAACGGCGGCGAATTCAAGCCGATCGCCACCTCCTCCTCCGAGATCCAGATCTGTGAGCACCTGCCCACGATCGCCAAGGAGATGAAGCATCTCAACGTGATCCGGTCCTTGAACTCCAAGGAAGGCAATCACGACCGCGGCTCGTACATGATGCACACGGGCTACGCCCCCAACCCGACCGTCGTCCACCCGGCGTTCGGCTCGGTGCTCTCCTACGAGCTGGGCGAGAAGCTGGACAACTTCGACCTGCCCCACTGCATCTCGATCAACTCATCGGGCCAGGGGGCGGGATTCCTGGGCATGGCGCACGCCCCGTTCGTGGTCAACAACCCGAACAGCAAGATCGCCAACCTGGAGCCCCCGGCCGGCGTCAACGAGCTGCGGATGGACCGCCGCGTCAAGATGCTCAGCATGACCGAAGGGAACTTCGTCGCCCAGAAGCGTGGCCAGGGCGCCATCGATCACAAGTCGGTCTACGCCAAGACGCTGCGGATGATGAACTCGCGCTACACCCGGGCCTTCAACCTCGCCGATGAGCCGGCCGCCGTCCGCGATGCCTACGGCAAGGGGTCGTTCGGCTCGGGCTGCCTCATGGCCCGTCGCCTGGTCGAAGCCGGCGTGACCTACGTCGAGGTCTCCCTCGGCGGGTGGGACACCCACGCCAACGCCTTCACCACGCTCAAGGACCGCCTCCTGCCCGAGCTGGACAAGGGCATGGGGACGCTGGTTGCCGACCTCGCCCAGCGCGGCCTGCTGGAGAACACGATGGTCGTCTGGATGGGCGAGTTCGGCCGCACCCCGAAGATCAACCAGAACGCCGGCCGCGACCACTGGCCGCGCAGCTGGTCGGTCGTGATGGGCGGCGGCGGCATGGTCGGCGGTCGGGCCATCGGCGCGACCGACAAGGACGGCGTTGACATCACCGACAACCCGGTCGGCGTGATGGACCTGGTCGCCTCGATGGCCAAGGGGATGGGGATCGACCAGAGCACCTCCTACACCACCCCGCGCGGCCGGCCGATCAAGGTCGTCGATGGCGGCAAGCCGATCGAGCAGCTGTTCTCCCGGGCCTGATCGCCCGAACCCGGCGAAACCGATGCGGGGGCCGTCCTCACCCGGGGCCGGCCCCCGCCCTTGCGCGCCGGCTCAATCGCCGGCCCGGCCAATCAGCCCGATCGCCAGGGCGGCCACCCCCAGGCCCGGGCTCGCGGCCAGCAGGCCGAGGGCCATCAGCCCGATCGCTGCCCATGCCGCCCGCCGCCCCGGTCGGGCCAGCCCGAGGAGGGCACACGGCAGGGCGATCGTCAGGCCCAGGCCGATGGCCAGGTCGGCGAACAGCCCGCCGCCCGGCCGGAGCCGGGCCGGGGAGGGTCCGGCCACCGTGATCAGCCCGGTCGGGCGGTCGGCCGACGGGGTCGTCCCCCGGAAGTAGGAGGTGGTGCCGATCCGGCGGATCCGGATCGTATCGGGCGGCCAGGGGGCCGCCTCGGCATAGGCTTCGTCGTCCATCGCGGCCAGCCCGACCATCATCCGGGCCTCCTGGATCAGGTCGTCGAGGCCGGTGGCCTGGGTCGCCTCGGCGATCGAGGTCCGGGCGGCCAGCATCCGCGACGCCCTCGCCTCGACCATCGACCGATCGGCCGTGGTCCTCGGGGGCTCGGCCCGGTCCAGCGCCCGCGCCTTCAACTCGAAGGCGACGAGGTCGGCGACCATCGCCTCCCGGTCGGCGGCCGATTCGCGGTCGAACTCGGCCAGGCCATCCACGATGATCCGGGCCAGCCGCTCGGCCCCCTCGACATCCCACGTCGACCCGGTGATCTGCTCGAACCGGCCGGGCCCGGTCGTCACGACGATCGACCCGGGTGCCGAGGTCGTGACCAGGGTCGGGACGTCCTCCTGCTCCGGCGCGGGCAGGATCAGCGGGGCCGGGCCGCGTCCCGCACGATCCTTCGGGACGGGCGGCCCTTGCCAGGCCACGCAGGCGCGACGGGCCGGCCGGGCGCCGATCGGGATCAGCCAGCGGGCCTCGCCGTCGCGGATCGCCGCGACGATCCTCCCGTCCACCGAGGCCCAGGGGATGTGGCTGCCCGCGGGGAGGCGGACGGCAAGGAACGGGGCCGGCCGCCTCGCCAGTTCGTAGGTGGCACGCCCCGACGCCTGCCCGTCGGACCCGAGCGAGCAATCCACAAGGGCCTGGAGCACCTCGGCGCCGGGCGGGTCGCCGGGGTCGCGGCCCGTGTCGTCCTCGCTCCCCGCCGAGAAGCGGAGCGACCAGCGTTCGCCCGAGACCTGGAAAGCCCGATCGGCGGGCCCGGCCGGCAGCGGCGACTCCTCGATGCGGTGCCGGGCCGCGTCCTCCTCCCGGAGCCCCGGCGACCCGGCCACCTCGAGCGGCAGGCCGGACACGTTGGCGATCCCCAGGTCGTAGCGGCCGATCGACCCCCGGCCGGGCGTCGCCAGGGGGGCGAGGTTGGGGAAGAGGAATTCCGTGCCGGGCTCGAACGGCCTCGACGATCTCAGGATCATCCGGGCCCGGCCCCAGATCGGCCGGTCGGGCACGACCGTCCAGCGGGTGGAGTCGCCGTCGGTCTCCAGGTCCAGGCGATGGCCTTGCCCCAGGATTTCCAGGCGGGCCTCCCGGGCCCAGGCGGTCGGCAGGGTCCAGGTCAGGGATTCGGCCGGCCCTCCCGACACGTTGCAGCGGATCGCGGCCGTCCAGGCCACCGAGGCGGGGAACAGGGTCAGGTCGCTGTCGATCGCGATATCCACCCGCGCCGGGGGGGAAGTCCAGCGGATCGGCGCCAGGCTCGCGGGGCGTTCGACCCGGAAAGTCGTCCGGCCCGCGGCCACATCCGAGGGCGTCGGGGCGGTCGCGACGACGACGCCGCCGTCGGGGGCGACCGGGTAGCGGGTCGGTCCGGCCACCACCAGGGTCCCGGGCTCCTCCGCCGCATCCTCCCAGGTCGGCCAGGGGATCGGGCACTGGAAGGACCGCGACGGGTCGAGCTTGAGGGGGTGGAAGCCGGTGATCCGGGCCGAGCGGTCGGGCTTCGGCGGCCCGTCGAACCGGAGCCGGATGCGGTCGGCGGCCGGTTGTCGCCAGGAGGTCAGGCCATCCGCCTCGACGCGGAGGATCCGGAATCCGGCCGGGAACGCCGCCTCGGCATCATAGGCATGCCCCTCGACGTCGACGATCGCCGCCTCGATGGTGGCGTCCAGCCGGCCCGGGCGGGGCGTGACCACGACCCGGTTCTTCGCGGTCCGCCTCGCCGGGATGGGCGCCGACGCGACCGCCACGGCGGGCAGGCGGCCTTCGAATCGGGCCGTACCGGACGGGATCAGGCGATCGCCGTTCGGGGCGATGCCCCACGCCTTCAGTGCGGACGCCTCGGCCGACGGGACGAGCCCGCCCTCGATCGCCAACCGGCCCGACCAGTCGGCCGGCCGTCGCAGGGAGAGGGTGCCGAGCACCTGGGTCGCGCCGACCGGGCCGACGCGGGGCGGGCGGCGTTCGGCCGCATCGCGGGCGACGGACTTCCAGGCGGCCACCTCGATCGCGACCCCCCGGGGCCAGGGCGGGTCGACGTGGGCGACCCAGACCGGGCGGGACGGCGTCCCCTCGCGGCGGGTCGCCACCAGGTTCGGGATCGAAACCTCTCGGACGACGAGGTTTGGGTCCAGGGCCAGTCGGATCGTCGAGACCCCGTCTTCCTCGTCGTGCGTCAGGCGGTAGCGCACCAGGTTCCCGGCCGGCCGGATGTCCCACAGGGCGGCCATCTCGACGGCCCGCCCGTACGAGGAGGCGTCGGGCCTCGGCTCCGGATACCAGCGGACTTCCAGCTGCCCGACCGGGCCGAGCGTCCCCTCGATCCCCGCATCGAGGATCCTCGGGGAGCCCGGCGACTCGGGGATCTCGACCCAATGGGCCCGGGCGTCGCGGGCCACCATGATCCGGGCGAACGCCGCCCGGTTGATCGGCACCCGGGCGTATTCCCCCTGGTTGCCGATCGCCGCGAGGGGCACCCAGCGGCGAAACCGGATCGCGTGCGCCCCGGGGCCCCCGAGCGGGGCCAGGGCCTCGGAGCCGTCGGCGGCGATGGTCAGCGGGGTGGGCTTGCCGTCGACCGTGGCCTCCAGGTCGCGGGCCGGCCCGATGGGCAGGGGCCAGGCGACCTCCCCTTCCCCTTCCGCCCAGAGGTCATACTGGCTCTCGACCATCACCCGCCCCTCCGCCTCCCGGGTCACGGCGTGGCGGGCGGCGGTGAGCGTGGCGGAAGGCGACGGGGCCGGGGCCTCGGGGCGGGCCAGGCGGGTCAGCCGGTCGAAGTCGGCCAGGAGCATCGCCGCCCGGTCGGGCTTCGCGTCGGGGTCGGGCGGGCCGTCGTAGGGGAGGACGACCCGGATCGGGGCGGGGCCCGCCGGATCGGCGGCCGGCGAGGCGGTCGACAGCATCAGGACGGCCAGAATCCCGGCCAGGCGGGTCGAGCCCTGGGCACGCGTCCCGGTCGGCCGGGTCGTGCCGCCGCCCCCGAGGGATGATGGCGGGGCGATGGCGAGGCGGCCGGCCCACCAGGCCATCATGGCCAGCGCGCCCCGGGCCAGGCCGGACGCGACCGGCGACGGCTCGGGCCAGGACCAGGCCATGACCAGCGTGCCCGCCAGCGCGACCGCCGCCAGCGCGACGCAGCGTCGCCGGATCGACCCGCCCCGCATCGCGATGGCCGTCGCCAGCGCGGCCGCGGCGATCGTCCAGCCGATCCAGGCGTCGCGACGGGCATCGATCATCTCGACGCCGCACCGGCCCGGCGTCGGCCAGCGGGGGGAGACGAACCGCCAGGTCCGCCAGCCGGCGGAGTCCGCGCGCGACTGGGCCGTCTCGCCGACCGACAGGGCGCGGGGCGTCGATTCGCCCCACCACCGCGAGGCCGATTGGTAGCGGTCCGCCTCGTCGGATCGGGTCGTCGCGGCCCGATGGATCCGGTCTGCCTCCTCGCCGGAGAGCGGTCGGGCGGCGTCGGCACGGCCCCGGATCAGGAGATCGCCCCCGACCGGCTCGACCTCCAGGCCCAGGGCCTTGAGGGTCGCGAGCGCGGGGCCGGGGTCTTCGCCGAGGTCGAGCCGGGAGCGCGGGCCCAGCCCGGCATCGGCCAGGGACAGGCGGTCGACCACCACCGGCCGGCGCCCGGCGTCGAGCCGGATCAGGTAGTCGCCCAAAACCGTCTCGCCGGGGGTCATCCCCTCGGCGATGGCGTCCAGATCGCGCAGCATGGCCGCCCGTCCCTCCGCCGATGCCGCCCGGGCCGGTGTCTCGGCGTCCGAGGCCGCGACGCCGAGCCATCGCGACCAGCGCGACGGATCGGGGCGGGGGGCGACGGCCGTCAGGCCCGGCCCGGCGGATCCGACCTCCCAGGGGGCGGGCAGGGTCAACTCCCAGACCAGCGACAGGCACCCGAAGGAGCACGTCGGCAGGAGCCCGACGGGATCGATCCGGGCCGTCTTCCCGCCCTCGTCGGTCCGGTAGTCGAGGGTCAGGATGCAGGTGGGCCGGGTCGCGGTCGGGGCGGGGAGAGCGACCGAGATCGAGCGGCCGGCGGGGGTCGCGGCGATCGCCAATCCGTCCCGGCGGACCCGATCCAGCTCCGAGCCGGGGGGCATGGTCAGCGCGATCGACCGTGCGGAGTCGTTGGCGATCCGCAGGTCGAGGCGATGGCGCGACCGGCTGCCGGGGTAGACCTGGGTGGTCAGGGTCGCCTCGCGGATCAGGCCCCCCGCCGGGTCGGGCACCCCGGGCTCGGCGGAGAGCCGGACGGACGCCTCGGGGGAGCGGCGGACCAGCAACGCCGCCCGGCGATGGAGCGGGCCGGGCCCCGCGTCGCCGGCCCGGCTCGACAGCGGGTCGATCGCCACGAAGCCGGTCGAGTCGACCCGGACCCTGGCCGAGGCCTCGACGTCGACCGCGACCAGGCCCCGGGGCCGGAACCGTCGATCCAGGCCCAGGATCGGCACCGGGCCGCCCCCGTCCCAGGGGCGTTCGATGCGCGCCTTCAACTCGCCCCGGCCCTTCAGGGGCGGGGTGAACTCGACGACCCAGGTGCGGCCCCCGGCCGGGAATCCCGCCTCGCGGCGATCGACCGAATCGACCGGCCGCGTCTCGATGGCCGGCCCGGCGGCTTCGGCCCATCGCCAAGCCTGCGACAGGTCGTTCGTCCCGTCGTCGTGCAGCGCGATCGAGCGGACCGGCTCGTCGGTCGCGTCGATGGCGATCGTCCAGTCGACCCGGAGCCGGCCCGCCGCGACCGTCGCGACGGTCCGGAGGTCGGCGCGGGGGGCGGGCCGGTCCGGCTCGCGTTCGACGCGGGCGCGGGCCTCGTCGTCGCCGGTCCAGCGCCACGCCAGGGGCTCGCGGGCGACCTCCGGCCGGGGCGGCGATGGCACCGTGGGCCGGGCGGGGGCCGGGGCGTCGATCCAGGCCAGGCCCTCGGCCTCCAGGGGGCGGATGGCGAGGCCGGGGCCCAGGTCGGCCGTCCAGACCTCGTCGGACACCCGGACGCCGGGCGCCGCCGGCCGGATGCGGGGCAGGTCGATCGGCCCGGTCGAGCCCGCGCCCTGCGCGGTGGCGAACACGGTCAGGA
This sequence comes from Tundrisphaera macrotermitis, assembly GCF_051175315.1. NCBI lineage: Bacteria > Pseudomonadati > Planctomycetota > Planctomycetia > Isosphaerales > Isosphaeraceae > Tundrisphaera > Tundrisphaera macrotermitis. Next base: position 4,271,529 of record NZ_CP195100.1, on the reverse strand, counting down.
GGGCGGGCTTCGAGGCATCGCCGATCGCCGTGGGGGGGAACTGGATCCGGGAGGCCCCGCCGGCGTCGAGGCTGGCGTGCCAGGGGACCGCCGCGCCGTCGGCCCCCGTGGCGCGATCGATGGCCCAGCCCGCCGGCAGCGGGATGACCAGATCCGGGATCTTCCCCCCGGCGATCGTCCAGGTGGTCGCGGCTTCGAGCCGGGGCGGACCGTCGCCGAGGCTCAGGATCCCCCGCACCTCGACCACCGCGTCGGGGACGGGGCGGCGGAAGGTGATCTCGGCGACATGCCCCTGGAGGTCCGACTCGAACACGACCGCATCGCGTTCGAACGGGTCCTCGGGCCGGGCCGCGACCCGACGGCCCTGGCGTTCGGCGCAGGCGTCGATCACCCGGCCGGCATCCGGGCGGATCGCCACGCGGTCGCCGATCCAGACCGAGCCGGGGAACCGGGCCGAAGGGACCAACCACCTTCCCTCGGCCGGGGCCCGGGCGATCGCGACCACGGAGAGCGGGAAGGTCATCTCCCCTTCCTCGGCCAGGGTGACCACGACGCGGGTCGATGCCCCGGCGTCCTCCGCCCGGAACGCGGCGACCCGTGGCCCGGCCACCTCGACCAGTTCCAGGCCCGCGTCGAGTTCCAGGATCAGGGGGCCGGATGCCTCCATCGGCCGGACGACCGTCCAGTCCCCGCGCCAGTTGGTGGGGGTGGCGGCCAGGTCGATCCGGACGATCCCCTCGACCCAGCATCCGCCGGGCTCCCGGCCGGACCCCTCGCGGAGCCGCAGGTTGATCCGGCCCCGGGCCGCCTCGAAGGCCCAGAGCAGGCGGCCGGGGGCGGGCCCGGGGGTCGGCCCGAGCCGGTTGCCGACGTCCAGCTCCGGCACGAGGTCGGGGGGCAGGTCGAGGACCAGGCGGGAGGCCTCGACGTCCGGCAGGTCGAACGAGAAGACCCGCCCTTCCGACCCGGTCCGGGCGCGGAGCCTCCAGTCCAGGGCCGCCGATCCCGGCGAGCCCGGGCCGACCTGGAGTGCGAGCCGGCCATCGGGGGTGGCCCGGGGATTCGCCCCGTCCCCGGCCCCGGTCACGGCGGGGGACCACGGGTCGAGGACCACGAGGCCGGGCCCCGGCGGCGGGGTGGGGCCGAGCACCAGCTCCGACCGCCCGGACAGGATCCCGTCCTCCCAGCGGGCCGCGTGGAGGGCCCGCGCCAGCCGAGGCGTGGGGGCGGGACCGGGCCGAGCGGCCGCGCGGCCGATCAGGTCCTCGAACTGGTCGAACGGGAGGACCCGGAGGTCGGATCCCGGGGGGAACAGCGACGACACCTTCGCCGACGGCACCCGCACCCGGACGATCTCCGGCAGGTCCGCGCCCCCGCCGATCGCGACGGCGAGCAGGGCGAAGGCCAGGGCGACGGGCCGGGCCGGAATTTTGCGGGGCCGGGGTCGGCTCATTGCGGGCCCAGTGATGCGGTGGACGGGGCGATCGGGGTTTTCCTCGTGATCGAGGCCGGATCCGAGGCGGGATGGTCGGCGGTCGACATCGCATCGGCGGGCCTCGATGCGCGGATCACGGTCGACTCGTCGGGTTCCCCCTGCGGGGAAGACGCCGCCGATGGGCTCACCACCATCCGGGCCGCGGCCGCCGGGCGAGGCGGGACGTCGCCCCGGGCGATCAAGCGTTGCATGACGACCGCGGCGACCAGCAGGATCAGCCCCAGGCTCGCCGATTGCAGGACCAGGAGGATCACGCTCACCTCGCCGAACGTCCCGGCCAGGAAGGCCAGGATCAGCCCGAGGATCGCGAGCGATCGGGGGGGCGGCCTCCGGGCGAGGACCAGCAGCCCGATCGCCAGCACCGGGCCGGAGCAGATGGCGACCAGGGCGAACCTCGACTCGATGCGGAATGGCAGGGGCGCCGACGATCCGGCCCGGCTGAACAGGTAGCCGTGCCGCCCGTAGGATTCCCCCGAGCCCAGGTCGTGCGGGGTCGCCGGCGAGGTGTCCGCGCCGGCCACCCAGGCGGCCATCTCGGCCGAGGATTTCCAGGGCCTCCGCTTCCAGATCACGCCGTCGCGATACCATTGGTTCTCGTCGGTCCAGCCGGCCGGGACCCCGACCCCGACCCGGGTGCCGATGACCTGCACTTCCCAGCAGGTCTGCTGGACCACGGCATCGCCCAGGATGACCGGCGGCAGGAGGGGGCCGACGTTGGCGGCGGCCGGGACCACGTATTCGAATCCCACCAGGGTCGGGCCCGGGTTGACGCCGGGGGCGATCCGGATGCGATAGCGGTCGGCGTCCAGCACCTCGATGTCGTTGGCGACCGCCTCGGCCCCCGCGACCCGGGCCCGGATCCAGCGGGAGCCGGGGGGCAGCGCCACGGAGACGGCGTTGTCCCGGGACTCGACGCGGAACCAGGCCGCCGTCTCCAGGTCGCCGTCGGAGCGCTGGAGGGTCCGGATCCAGGCCCGCGAAACGATCGTCGCGGGCAGCGGGACGGCGACCTCGGCCCGGGCGATGACGGTGATCGGCGCGTGGGCATCGTCGGCCCGCTCCAGGACCCGGCGGGTCGAGGGGCCGGCCTCCGCCGGGGCGGCGGGCTCGGGCGGCTCGGCGGTCCACCCCGGGGCCTGGGCCTCGATCGCCAGGCCGGGCTGGGAGGCCAGCCGGGCCTGCCGCCCGGTGCACGTCCCCTCGGCGGGCCGGATCGTCGCCAGGCGGAACGAGCCGTCGCGCCCCTGGGCGACCGGCTCGGCGAATGGGAGGCGATAGCGGAACCGGAGGTGGAACCCGCCGGAGACCTCCCGGGCGAAGCGGAGCCGATGGCGGCGCGAGCCGTCCGGCTCCTGACCGATCGGGTCCCGGCCGGCCAGGTCGACCCCGTCCACCTCCCACCGGTCCGGGACCTCGGGGGGCAGGATCACGTCCAGGCCGGAGATCGCCCCGTGGGCGACCGCGACCTCGATGTCATCGACCACGTCGGCCCCCCGGCGATCGATGGTCGCCGTCGTGGCGGAGCCGTGCCGCAGCGACAGCGGGCGGGCCGTGATCCGGAGCGGAAGATCCCGGGCCCCGGCGTCGTGGCGGAACCAGAGCAGGGACGCCTCCGGTGGGGGGGCCGCGCCGCCCGGCCAGGCCCAGCCGGGCGGCACCGCGCCCCAGTTGACCTGGAAGGGGGACGGCCGCCCGTCGCCGGGCTCGATGGCCAGGTCGCGCGATCCCACGACCACCACGCTGCCCGAAGATGGCTCGCGCGGGCAGAACAGGGGGATCGAGACCGGCGGGCCGGCGTCGATCTCCGCCCTGCCCTTCAGGGAGACCTGGAAGGTTTCGGCCTCCCGCGCCGCCCGGGCCAGCGCGATCGTCAGCACCCGGGCGCCGGCGATCGGCGGCGAGCCCGGGGGCGGGGCGGGGCCTTCGGCCACCACCCGGGACGATTCGACCACCTCGGGCGGCCCGGCCGATTCGAGGTCCAGGCCCTCCGGGATCAGGAACGACAGCTCGAAGGGGCGCCCCTGCGTGACCCGGCAGTCGAACCGGGAATCGACCCGGGCCGATTGGGGTTCCAGGGTGACGGTGGCCCGGGAGTCGATCCGCACCAGGGGGGGCTCGGGCTCGATCTGGAGGCCGAGTTCGAACGGCTGGGCGGTGAACTCGAAGGCCATCAGGATGTCCGGGCGGGCCCGCAGCCGCTCGGGCAGCTCGGTGCGGGCGTCGATCCGCCGCAGGCCCCGGCCCGCCGTGGGGACCGGGAACAGGGGCCCCGCCCGGCTGATGGCCAGGACGCCGGTCTGGACCTTCGCCTCGTCGAACGGGTAGCCCTGGAAGGTGACCCGGGTCGCGTCGATCGAGGCCATCGCCCGCCGGGCGGTCACCCGCAAACGCCTCGGGCGATCGGGCCGGAGGGGCTCGTCCAGCGGGATCAGGACCACCAGCCGGCCCGCCTCGGCCCGCCCCTCGAAGACCGCCGGCTCGTCGTCGACCTCGACGTCCAGGACCTCCTCGCCCGGCCCGGCGCGGAACGAGATCCGGTCGACCGAGCCCCGGACCGCCGAGACGATCCACTGGCTCCGGGTCCGGAGGAACCCGCGCTCCACCTCCAGGGCGATCTCCCCCTGGACGGCCAGCAGCGTCGGCAGGAGGACGGCGGGGTTGGCCCGCTCGCGCCAGACGAGTTCCAGCTTCGCCCGGGGGTTGAGCCGCGCCGAGATCCGCGAGGCCGGGCCGTCGGACCCGCCCGGGTGGGCGACGGCCATCGGCTCGTTGGCCGCGGTCGAGGCGGTCAGGACGTCGCGGGGGACGTCCAGGTCGATCCGGGTCGAGGCGGCGGGCGGGATCGCCAGGTCGAGCCGGCGCGAGTCGGCGGCGCCCCGGACCGGGGCGAGGACCTCGATCGTCGCGAGGTGCTCGCCCCGCCCGGGGAGCTCTACCTGCCAGGCCCGATCCTCGCCGACCCGGGCGGGGATATCCTTGCCGCCCACCGAGGCCCTCGCCAGCGTCAGGCCGTCGAGCCGGACCGTGGCCCAGGCCGGGCCGTCACGCTCGACCACGATCCCGAAGGCGATCGAAAGCCGGGCCCAGTCGCCATCCACCCGCCCCGCGGCGGCCACCGACAGGATGATCGGCGGCCTCGTGCCGCCCGGGGGCTTCGCGGCCTCGCGATCGCGGAGGCCCTGGAACTCGGCGCCATCCACGACCACGAAGTCGGGCCGCAGCAAGCGGTTCCAGAACGTCTCGCGGTCGGCCGGGACGTCCAGGAAGAACGGGACCGCCGACGTCTTCGGGGCCTCGGCCCGGGGCGGCCCGTCGGGCGCCGGAGACACCCCGAAGGCCAGCAGCGCGGCGGCCATTCCCCAGGTCAACAGTCGGTTCGGATGACGCAACGGTCATGACCTTCCGGGAGATCGGGCCGGCGCGGGGCGATGGCGGAGTTCGCATCGACCTCGCCGGTCCGGTCAACTTTACCACGGCTCGCGGGCCCCGGCCAACGATCCGGGACTCGCCCCACGCTGCCACCACTACGCGGGGCGAGGCCCATTTGTTGGGGCTTTGGGTGAAATGACCGAGATCGGGGAGGATCAGATCGCGGCCAGGTCCGGCCAGGCCGAGACCAGGGCCGCCGCCGCCTCGGCGTGGATCAGGCCGTTGGTGGCCAGAATCTGCCGGCGGTACATGTCATAAGGCCCGCCGGAGAGCGCCGAGACGATGCCCCCCGCCTCGCGGACCAGGACGACCCCGGCGGCCACGTCCCACGGGTGGATCGACGTGGCATAGAAGGCATCCAGCCCGCCGGCGGCCACCAACGCCAGGTTCAAGGCGGTGGACCCGGTCCGCCGGACCGAGTGGGTCCCGGTCGACATCCGACTCAGGAGGGCGAGCTGGCGGTCGGCGTCGTCGGCGAAGTCGGTGGGCAGCCCGGTGGAGATCAAGGATTCGCGCAGGCTGGGGGCTGGGCCGACCCGGAGGCGTTCGCCGTTGAGCGTGGCCCCGCCGCCCAGCCGGGCCGAATAGGTCCGGCCGGCCAGGGGGTCGTGGATCACCCCGACCACCAGCCGCCCGGCATATTCCAGGGCGATCGACACGCACCAGAAGGGGAAGCCGTGGGCGAAGTTGATCGTGCCGTCGAGCGGGTCCACGACCCAGCGCCAGGGGTTGGCCGGGTCGGGCTGGACGTTGTCCTCCTCGGCCAGCAGGGTGTGGTCGGGGAAGGCGTCGGCCAGGATCGCGGCGATCCGCGCCTGGCTGGCGGTGTCGGCCTCGGTGACGAGGTCGCCGGGCCGCTTCTCGCGGGCGGCGACCTTCCCGTACAGGCCGAGCAGCACGGAGCCGGCCTCGCGGGCCGCCGTTTCGGCGACCCGGAGGTGGGGACCAAGGTCGACGATCATGCCCCGGCCCCCGTTCGGGCCCGGATCGAGGCATCGGGGCGGCGTTCGGAGCGGGGGCCGGAGGGGTTCCGGGAGGACGAGCTGAATTCCTTCTTGAGGAAGTCCTGCCAGGCCTTGAGCCCCTTCCCCTCGGGCTGGGACGGGTCGTACTCCATGCTGTCGCGGTGGGTCAGCTCGCAGAGGTTGTCCAGGGCCAGCGAGCGGGTGCCCCGGCCCGGGGCCGCGCCGAGATAGCCGACCAGCTGGGACATGATCGCCTCGTCCCTGGCGGACTCGGCCGGGTAGCCGACCAGCAGCCTCTCGGTGACCACGCCCCATTCCTCGCCGTACTGGCGGTTCAGGCTCTCGCGGACGGCCTTGGCCGGCTCGCCCCCCTGGGCCAGCCCGGTGCGGAGGGCATCCACGGCCGCGCGATGGGACGAGGCGTCCGCCTCGCCTTCGAGCACGGCCACCACCGATTCCAGGTCGCCGATCCCGGCCAGGGCCTGGACGGCCATCCGCTTCACGTCCTTCTGGCTGTCGTCCATCGCCTCGACCAGGTTGGCCAGGATCGGCCGGTCGGCGCGGAAGTAGGCGACGAACTGGTCTCCGATCTCCTTGGCGAACGACGTCGGCGACGGGTCGGCGACCCAGGTCGGGGCTGGCTGGTGCGACCGTTCGTCGAACTTACCCGAGGCGAGGAATGCCATCCCGCCCGGCCCGCTGATGCGCTCCTCGGCCTCGCCGGAACGGAGCACCACCTCCCCGGAGGGGATGTAGATCCGCAGCTTGCCGGCCGAGGGCTCGGCCTGCCCCGGCCGGAGGGTCGGGAGCCGGTCCACGCCGATGTCGGCCCCGCCCGACGGCCGGATCGAGACGACCTGCCCGTCCAGGCCGATCGCGAAGGGAGCGGGCGTCGCGGAACTGCGCAGGGCGAGCATCCCCCGGTGCAGGTCCAGCCGCCCGGCCTGCTCCGCCTCAGGCTGGTCGACGACGACCTCGGTCGATTCGACCAGGTCCACGTCCCCCTTGGGGAACTTCAAGGTGTTGCGGAACGGGGCGAGGTTGAGTAGCCGCGTCTTCGCCTTGATCGGTTCCTTGGCCGCCAGGCGCTCCCACGAGGCCGATTCCGGGACGAACCGGAGGACGACGCCCTGGATCTCGTCGAATGTGGCGACCGTCCCATCCTCGGCCGGCTCGGCCGGCATCGCCGGCGGGGCCTCCGCGACCTCGATCGCCTTGGGGATCTCGGGGGCCGGCCTGGGGGCGACGGGGGCCGGGGCCACCGGCTCGACCACGGGCTTGGGTTCGTTTTTCACGACCACGGGCGCCGGCTCGTTCCGGAGGCTCTGCGCCGCCGTCCAGCCCAGGACGGCGATCAGGCCGAACACCACGGCGAACGGGCCGAACCGTTCGAGCATCGACCGGCCCGGCGAGGCGGCCGACGGGTGCCATACGCCGATCGATGGCGCGGCGGGCTCCGGCTCGGGCGCCGGCGAGGGCTTCCGCTCGCGGGCGGGGGGCTGCGCCTGGGGGCTGGCCTCCCGGCCCTTGACCAGGCGATACATCCGGGCCTTGGCGTCGGCGGGCACCTTGGCCTTGTGGCCGATCAGGCTCAGGATCTGGTGGACGCTGGCGACCTCGGCGAGATGGACGTCGGAGGTCAGGCACTTCTTCTCGAACTCGGCCACCTGGTCGGGCGACAGCTCGTTGTCCAGGTAAGCTGACACGACGTTGGGGTCGGTCGAGTCGGGGCCGGTGGTCAGGGGGGCCGCCAGCCGCCTCTGCCGCGTCACACGGTTGACCCGCTCGACCAGCTCCTGGGCGAACGGGCTCTCCGAGACCTGCTGCCCGATCGTCCGGACCTCGTTGGGAGATAATGTGTCGTCGAGCCAGGCGACCAGGGTCCGCAAAGTCAACCGCATCGTCCTCTCCTCCGGGAACCGTCCTCGCCCGCCTCCCGCCAAGACGCGGGACGGACTTCTCTCCTTGGTTAGTGCGATCTCGCGGGGCAATCCGTCGCGGATTCGGAAAAAGGGTTCAGGGGGCGACCCGATAGAAGCGGAACAGGGGATCGGGCGGGTTGACCCCGTACAGGGGTTGGAACGACTCGGGGTGCGACTCGGCCCAGCCCCGCTCGACGGGGAACCCCTCGGCGTCGGCCACGTTGTGCGACCCCTCGGAGACGTTGGCCCGGGCCACGACCAGGATCTCGATCCCCGCGGCACGGAGGTTGGCCAGCCAGGCCGCGTAGTCGGGCCGCATCCGATCCCAGCCGGGATAGGGGTTCGGCCAGGTCTCCGGCAGCCCCAGCGACGACGCGGCCCGGTGGTAGTCGTGCATCAGCCAGTCGCGATGGGCGTCGATGTTGATGTAGCGGACCTCGTTGCGTAGGTCCCCGCCCATCAGGTAGTAGGGGATATTGGTCCCGGCATAGGCGATCCGGGCCCCCGTCGCCCCGGCGCGGGCCTCCAGCTCGGTCCAGCCGACGAAGTAATCCCGGAAGAACGGGAACGGCGAGGGGGGCGCCCCGACGCGGATCGCCCAGCCCGACCCGAGCGTGACCGCCGCCGTCAGCCCCCCCGCCACGACCCAGGCCCGGCGCGAGCCGTCGCGTGCCAGCCGGGACCAGCTCCAGGCGACGGCCATCGCGCCCAGCCCCCACAGGCCGAGGCTCACGGCCTGGGCCATCCCGCCCGGTTCCGCGATGAGCTGCCGCCACATGGGCGGGCCGGTCGGCACGGTGATCGGCGCCGGGATGGCATTGGCGATGACCGGCGTCATGTCCCAGGGGATCCGGTCGTCGGGCCCCGAGAGCGGCCACGGCTGGGGGGTCAGGACGTGGACGGCCAGCAGGCCCGCCCCGGCCCACCTCAGCCACCGGGCCCGGTCCAGCGTCAGCGCCAGGGGCGTGACGGCCAGGCCGAAGGCGGGCAGCATGAACCGTTGCTGGGTCCGGTACGGGATCACCAGCCAGTACAGGGCGACGATCAGGACGGCCAGCCCGGACAGGGCCCACACCCACCGCGCCCTATCCACGCGATCGCGGCGGCCGATCCACCAGGCCCCGCCGATCGCCGCCAGCCACGCGGGCGCCAGTCGGGCATCCAGGACCGAGACCAGGATATCGACGAACGCCCGCCAGTCCTCGCGGGGGATGTAGTAGACGCTGAACCGCATCACCTCCGGCTCGAACCAGCCCCGGAGGATCACCCGGCCGAACACCGAAAGGTGGAGCGGATAAAACGGGTTGCCGGTCAGGGCCGCGTTGCGGGCCGCCCAGTAGCCCATACCCAGCAGCGGCATGAAGATCAGGAGGGCCAGGTGCCCGATCCGGGTCCACAGCGGGGCCGGACGCGCGACGATCAGCACGGCCACCCCGGCCAGCAGGACCGGGACGAAGACGATTCCCGTCGGCTTGGTCCCCCAGGTCAGCCCGGCCGCGACCGCCCCCAGGGCCAGCGAGGTCGCCCCGTCGTCCTCCAGGGCGTAGCGGAGGAAGAAATAGGCCGCGAGCAGGTAACCCGCCACGAACTGGGCGTCGACGTTGGGCTCGCACCCGAAGATCATCAGGGGTCCGAGCGTCACGAACCAGCCGGCGGCGATCAGGGCGGCGCTCGTCCCGGACCCCAACCGCCGGGCCATCGCGTGGGCCGCCATCGCCCCGACGACGAGGAATGGAATCTGTCCGACCCGGGCCAGGCGGTCGCCCCCTTGCAGGGTCATGAGCCAGGCGAACCAGGCCTCGCCGTTGGCCCAGAAGTAGGTGGCCCCCACCTCGCCGAACGGGGTCGCGACCGGGAAGACCCGCCCCGCCTTCCACCATCGCGCGGCCATGTACAGGTGATAGATCGGCCCGTCGCTCACCACCTTGACCGGCATCAGCAGGGACGGGAGCCCGAACCGGAGGAACACCCAGATCACCAGCCCCAGGCTCAGCACGGCGGACGCTTCCCACGGCCCGCCGGTTGGCTTCGTTTCGCCGATAGGTATCCGGCCCCGCCGGTGGGCGATGGGGGCGGCGATCGCCAGCCCGAGCGCCGACCAGAGCGTGAGCGGCCCCGGCCGGAGCATCCCGAACGAACCCAACGCCTCCACGCCGAGCGTGGCCCAGCACCAGCCGATCAACACGGCACCGAGCCGGGCCGGCGCCCCCGCCGGCAGGCGCAACCCCCGCCCCGCCATCAGATAGGCCGCGACGACCAGCAACCCGACGCCCGGCACCAACCACGCCCATCCCATCATCCGTCCGCCCTCGCCCTTCCCGCATCGATCGGCCCGCTTGACCGTCGATTGTCCGTCGGCGGGGCAGCGGTTACAATCGGCCCACGGATCGTCATCAGAGCCCAGGACGGATGCTAGCGGAGGAGCCATCGGCATGTTGGGATCGACATTGGGCGCCAAGGATTACCTGGAGCAGGTCTGTCGCGACATCCAGGCCCTCGATCTCACCCAGCTCGAGACGGTCAGCCAGCTCATCGACGACGTCTACCAGACCGGCCGGTTCGTCTTCATCATCGGCAACGGCGGCTCCGGGGCCAACGCGTCCCACCTCTGCGAGGACCTGGCCAAGTGCACGCTCCGCGACTTCGAGGCCCAGAAGCGCCTCAAGGTCCTGAGCCTCACCGATAACACGGCCGGCATCATGGCCTGGGCCAACGACGAAGGCTACGAGCGGATCTTCGTCGAGCAGCTCAAGAACCTGGCCTCGCCCGGCGACCTGCTGATCGCGATCTCGGGGTCGGGCAACAGCCCGAACATCCTCCGCGCCGTGGAGTGGGCCAACACCAACGGGCTGACCACGGTCGGCTTTACCGGATTTAACGGCGGCGTCCTCAAGACGATGGGCCACCACAACCTCCACGTCGCCAGCGACGACATGGGGATCGTCGAGTCGATCCACCAGGTCGCCTACCACTGGATCATCGACGACCTCAACCGCCGGTTCGCCCTGGCGATGCCCTCCCCCAGCCTGTCGGCCTCGCATTGAGCCCGACGCCCGGCCCCCTGGTCGTCGGCATCGAGATCGGCGGCACCAAGCTCCAGCTCGGGTTGGGACGCGGCGACGGCCGGATCCCGGCCCTGGAGCGGAGGACGATCCGCCCCGAGGCCGGAGCCCCCGGCATCCTCGCCCAGATCGAGGAGGCGTACCGGGCCCTGCTCGATCGCCCCGAGGCCGGCGGCGCACGCCCCGAGGCCGTCGGCATCGGCTTCGGCGGGCCGGTCGATGCGGCCCGGGGGATCGTCACACATTCGCACCAGGTCGACGGCTGGGATGGCTTCCCGCTGGCCGAATGGGCGGGCCGCACCCTCGGCGTCGGCCGCGTCGCGATCCAGAACGACGCCGACACCGCCGGGCTGGGAGAGGCCCTTTTCGGCGCAGGGGTGGGGCTGGACCCGATCCTTTACGTGACGATCGGCAGCGGGATCGGCGGCGGCCTGATCGTGGGTGGGCGGATCTATCGCGGGGCCGGCTCCGGCGCGGCCGAGATCGGCCACGTCTGGGTCGACGGCCCGGACGGCCCCCGGATCCTGGAGTCGATCGCCTCCGGCTGGTCGATCGGCAAGACGGCGCGAGACCGCCGGGGCGATCCCTGCGCGACCGCCGAGACGGTCGCCCGATCCGCCGTCGCGGGGGATGCCGGGGCGGCGGCGATCCTGGCCGAGGCGGCCGAAGCGGTCGGCACCGTGCTGGCCCATGCCGTGACGATGATCGCCCCCCGGCGGATCATCCTGGGGGGCGGCGTCTCCCTGATCCCGGACCCCTGGTGGATCGAGCCGATCCGCCGCCGGATCGACGAGCGGGCCTTCCCCCCGGTCCGGGGCACCTTCGACGTCGTCACGGCCGCCCTGGGCGAGTCGGTCGTGATCCACGGCGCCCTGGCCCTGGCCCGCCATGCCTTGCCCTCGGATGAGCACGAGTCGGGCACCACGCCATGAATCGCGGCAGCCCCCTTCACGTCGGCGGAATGTGACCGCCGCAATTTGGGGGCTCCCCTGCGTATTTTTCCAGATCAGAGGGGGGATGGGCCGGATCGTGCTGGACGATGGCCCAGGATTCGCTAGATCACCTGGCGATTGCCACGAAATGCGGCCGATAGGACAAATCGGGGCGATTGCGGGAACGGTTTGCCAACTTGGCTTTGCAACTTTTTCGGATCTGTGCGAACTTCCCCGCGACAACTCCCCTCTGGACGTTCGAGCGACGATGGCAATCATGGAGATGACGAGTCCTTTTTCGATTTTCGACGGGACAGGACGGCGATGACGGAATGAGCGTTTAGAATAGGAAAGGGCGAACGGTGTTTGACCGTCGCCCTTCGGCCACGGAGCGGTCCATCCACTCTTGATTTAGGGGCTCGCCATGCAGACGAAATTGGCCGAAACCCAGCTCTGGCAGCGGAACCTCGCATCCCTGATCCGTTCGGGGCTGTTCCAGCGTGCGGAGACGGGTCAGTTGCATGGTCTATATGCGGTGTACGGCGTTTACGTCGACGGGACGCGTTCCGCCCCGCTCGCGAAATATGCCGATGTCCGTCGCGCCTCGGACGCGGCGAACCTGGCCAACACCATCGCGAGGTCGGAAGTACCGGCCGACGCGAACTGATCCGACCCCCGGTCGGATCCCGGATGGACCCCCTTAACCCGGCCTCATTCCCGCCCGCCCCGACCGGCCTCGGTCGCGGCGGGCGGTTTTCGTCGCCGGTCACCGACCCGGCCGAGCCAGCCGATCTCCGCCGCCGTGAGCGGCCCCACCACCAGGCGATCCAGGGTCGCATGGTCGAGCCTCATCACGTCGCGGGCCCCGACGGACCCGCGCGGGTAGGCTTCCAGCCGGGTCCCGTACTTGTCCGAGGCGCCGAACAGGTGGAGCACCTCGTGGACCACCGTCACCGGGTCGACGCGGCCGGGCCCGTCCAGGGGCCGGGGGAAGCTCGCCTCGCGGGCGTGGCAGATCGCCAGGCCGATGCCGGGGGCCTCCGGGTCCGTCGCGGGGATGGCCAACGATCGGCCCGACCGGAGGATGTGAAACAGCCAGACCCGGACGTCGGCATCCACCCTCGGCTCGACCCGGCCCGCCAGATCGACCACGTCGGCGAACCCGAGCCCGGCCGCGACCCGGCTGGCCGAGGCGATCCCCTTGAAGGCCGCCCCCGCCTCCATCGGGCCGAAGTCATCCCCTTCCGCCTGGTAGGACAACTCGACCGGGTCGTCCGCGTCGTCCCGGCCCTGGAAGTAGACGTCCGGCAGGAGGATGTTGACCGGGGCGTCCCAGCACGCGGCCTCGCGTTCCAGCCAGGCCCCGGCCCGCTCCAGGGCCCGATGGCCCCGGGCGATCTCCGGATCGGTCCAGTCCCGGCCGTCTCGGCCGACGAAGACCGAGATCAGGGCCACGCGGCCGAGTGGCGGCGGGACCGCGCGGACGAGCCGAGTGGGGGGCGGGCCGTCGGGCTCGATGGCCCGGAACCGCCGCCAGCCGGGATCCTCCTCGTTGGGCTCCGACCGGACGCCGGCCATCCCCGACCGATCCACGATGCCGTCGGCGGGGCGGGCCCCGTCGGGCGGACGGGGCCGATCGCCGCTCCGGCCCAGGAGCGATCGCAGGGCGAGGACCTCGGGGACCAGGGCAGCGACCCCGGCCGCGAGGGCGACGATCAGCCCGCTCGGGCCGGTCGAGCCGGCCGTCCAGGGCACCAGCGAGGCGGTGGCCGCCGCGGCCGCGACGACCCCCAGGACGCGGATCGTCCCGCGTCCGAGAGGCCGGATCATCCGTCGGCCACGATCCGGCTCAGGCGTTGGCACGGCCGTGGGGCTCGTGGGGCGGGGCGTTGTTGATGCCGCCGGGCCCGCCCCGGCCGACCGGCGCGACGGGCTGGTCCATCCGGCCGAAGATCATTCGCCCGGCGCTGGTCTGGAGCACGCTGGTCACCGTGAGGCGGACGGTCTCCCCCAGGTGGTGCTGGCCGAACTCGGTCACGACCATGGTCCCGTCGTCGAGGTAGCCGACCCCCTGCCCCGGCTCCTCGCCGCGCTTGAGGATCTTGACCGTGAGCATCTCGCCGGGCAGGACCACCGGCTTGAGGGCGTTGGCCAGGTCGTTGAGGTTGATGACCTCGACCCCCTGGAGCCGGGCGATCTTGTTGAGGTTGTAGTCGTTGGTGACCACCCGCCCGCCCAGGTGCTTGGCCAGGACCACCAGCTTCTGGTCGACCTCGCGGATGCCGGCCAGCTCGGGGATCTCGGCGTCGTGGATCTTGACCTCGATGCCGCTCGACTTCTGGAGCTTGTTGAGGATGTCCAGCCCGCGCCGGCCGCGATTGCGGCGGAGCTTGTCCGAGCTATCCGCGATCCCCTGGAGTTCCTGGAGCACGAACCGGGGGACGATCAGGGGCTGGTCGATGACGCGGGTCTCGGCGACGTCGGCGATCCGGCCGTCGATCACCACCGAGGTGTCCAGGACCAGGGGGCGCGACCCCTTCACGTCCTTGGAGAACTCCATGTAGGGGATGATGAACCGGAAGTCGTCCTTGGTCTGGAGCAAGAGGCTGACGCAGGCATAGCAGATCACGATGGTGACGATGCCGGTCAGGGCCCTTTGGATGTTGGCGTCGGGCTGGAACAGCGTCAGCGTCGGCTCCATGGCGCTCTGGACCAGGTTGCCCAGGATCAGGCCGACGATCAGGCCGAAATAGACCGCGGAGATCGTCTGGATCCGCTTGCGCGGGGTGGCGAGGTCGACCACCAGGACGATGACGGCCGAGACCACCACCCCCCCGAAGATGAACAGCCAGTGGGCGGTGTCGCCGGTCGCCCGGGCCAGGCGGACGCCGAGCCCGGCGATGACAACGACGAACACCGCCCGGATGATGAGCATGAGCATGGAATGAACCTCGCCGAAGGCCGGGATGAGCGGGGGGGAGAGGGAGGCCTCGGAATCGTCGTGGGGGATCGAGCCGATCGCGGCTTCCGGGGTCATTCCCCGGCGGAGAGTTCCGCGACCAGCCGATCGTGGAATTCGGCCAGGCTTTCGACGATCACCTTGGTCTCGCCCGTGACCGGCATGAAATTGGTGTCTCCATCCCATCGCGGGACGATGTGCCAGTGGAGGTGGCCGGGGAGGCCCGCGCCGGCGGCCTTGCCGAGATTGAGCCCGACATTGTAGCCCTGAGGGCGGAGGATCCGATCGAGGGCGGCGATCGCCCGGCGGACGGCCAGCAGGGGCTCGGTCAGGTCCGGACCCTCCAATTCGGCCAGGGTCCCCCGATGCACCAGGGGCGCGACCAGCAGGTGTCCGTTGTTGTAAGGGAATCGGTTCAGGAAGATCGCCGCGTGGGCCCCGCGCCAGGCCAGCAGGTTGTCGCGGTCGTGGCGCGGGTCGGAGGCGAGCCCCCGGCACAGGAAGCAGCCCGGATCCGCGTCCGCGGGCCGGGCCGCGCTGTCCTTGATATATTGGGCCCGCCAGGGGGCCCAGAGGCGGTCCATGCTCGCACCCTAAAATGGCCAGTCTCGCGGCCCATCACCGATCCGACGCCGTCGGGCCTGGGACCCCATCCTAGCATCCATCCGGCCCGATGTCTCGGACCTGATCCGCCATTCTCGGCCGGATCCGCGGCCGCGCCTCGCTTCTGGGCGCCGTCCGGGGCGGCCCGGCCGACCCCGTCCCCGCGCCGCGGGCCGGGGTGTCGGAGGGCCGGGCTTGCCCACCCGCCTAGAGTAGTTCATGAATGACATCCGATCCGATTGGGGAACACTTGACGGATGTGCCCTGATCGGTATCATGGGAGGCCCTGCGTTGTCGGACGCGCCCGGGGCCCTCACCCTGCCAACCACGCCCGGCACGCCCGTCCCGGATCATCATGGAAGGATCGGGGACGGTCGCTAGCCCGCGGCGTGCCACCGGCAAATCTTTCGGCCCGTCGAAGTCTGATGGGTCGAGCCATCCCCAGCCTGGCGATTCTCGGCTGCTCCCGGGACATTCAGGCCCACCGACCGCCCAATTGGAACAAGACGATACCGCTCATGGAAAATCTTAGCAACGTCCGGAACATCGGGATCTCGGCCCACATCGACTCCGGGAAGACGACGCTGACCGAGCGCGTCCTGTTCTATTCGGGCAAGAGCCACTCCATCAAGGAGGTCCGGGGCGAAGGCGCGAAGATGGACCACATGGAGCTGGAGAAAGAGCGCGGCATCACGATCACGTCGGCCGCGACGACCGTCCAGTGGAAAGATAAGAAGATCAACATCATCGACACGCCCGGCCACGTCGACTTCACCGTCGAGGTGGAGCGGTCGCTCCGCGTCCTCGACGGCGCCGTGCTGGTCCTCTGCGCCGTGGCCGGCGTCCAGTCGCAGTCGATCACCGTCGACCGCCAGATGAAGCGGTATCGCGTCCCCCGCCTGGCGTTCATCAACAAGATGGACCGCACCGGGGCCAACCCGGCCAACGTGATCTCCCAGCTGGAGAGCAAGCTCGGCCTGACCACCGTGCCGATCCAGATCCCGATCGGCGGCGAGGTCAACTTCGGCGGCGTGATCGACCTGATCAACCGCGAGGCGGTCTACTTCGACGGCGACAAGGGCGAGACGATCCGCCGCGAGGCCATCCCGGCCGAGCTGGCCGAGGAGTCCGAGCGCGCCCGCCAGGGGATGCTGGAAGCCCTCTCGCTGGTCTCCGACAAGATCATGGAGCTGCTGCTCGAAGAGCAGGAAGTGCCCCTGGACCTGATCCACACCACGATCCGCGAGGCGACCATCGCCCAGCAGATCTGCCCGGTGCTGGTCGGCTCCGCCTACAAGAACAAGGGCGTGCAGCTCCTGCTCGACGCCGTCAACGCCTACCTGCCCAGCCCGCTCGACCGCGAGGTCCACGCCAAGGACAACGCCAACGGGATGGTCGAGATGCCGCTGGAGGCCGACCCCGAGAAGCCCCTCGTGGCGATGGCGTTCAAGCTCGTCGAGGAGGCGTTCGGCCAGGTCACCTACATGCGGATCTACCAGGGTACCCTCAAGAAGGGGGAGTTCTACTTCAACTCCCGCATGAGGAAGAAGGCCCGCATCAGCCGCATCCTCCGCGTCCACGCCGATGAGAAGGAAGACATCGATTCGGCCGGCGCCGGCGACATCGTCGCGGTGATGGGCATCGAGTGCGCGACCGGGGATACCTACTGCGAGGAAGGCCAGTACCTCTCGCTGGAGAGCATCTACGCCGCCGAGCCGGTCATCGACCTGGCCATCACCCCGAGCAAGCGGGGCGACCAGGACAAGCTGTCCAAGGCCCTGAACCGCTTCATGCGGGAAGACCCGACCTTCCGGGTCCACGTCGACAAGGAAACCAGCGAGACGATCATCTCCGGGATGGGCGAACTCCACCTGGAAATCTACGTCGAGCGGATCCGCCGCGAGTACAAGGTCGACTGCACCGTCGGCATGCCCAAGGTGAGCTACCGCGAGGCGCCCACCAAGGCCACGTCGTTCGACTACAAGCACAAGAAGCAGACCGGCGGCTCGGGCCAGTACGCCCACATCAAGGGCATCCTGGAGCCGATGCCGGACGATTCCCCCGAGCAGTTCATCTTCGAGAACGAGGTGACCGGCGGGCGCATCCCCAACGAGTACATCCCGTCGGTCGAGAAGGGCTTCCGGGATTCGCTCCACAAGGGCCCCGTGGCCGGCTTCGAGGTGCTGGGCGTCAAGATGGTGCTCCAGGACGGCTCGTACCACGACGTCGACTCGTCCGACATGGCGTTCCAGATCTGCGCCCGCGACTGCTTCCGCGAGACCTTCCGCAAGGCGGAGCCCGTCCTCCTCGAACCGATCATGAAGGTCGACGTCGAGGTCCCGACCGAGTTCCAGGGCCCCGTCACCGGCGCCATCTCGTCCAAGCGTGGCGTCATCCTCGGCACCGAGGCCCGCGCCGGCTTCGCCGTGATCCTCGCCGAGGTGCCGCTCTCCGAGATGTTCGGCTACTCCAACGACCTCCGCTCCATGACCCAGGGCAAGGGCGGGTTCAGCATGGAGTTCCTCAAGTACCAGAAGCTGCCCGCCCGCTTCCAGGAAGAGATCGTCAAGAAGGTCGCCCTGGAGAAGGCCAAGGCCTGATCCGCGACTTTCGGTTCCTGTGAGTCATCAAGGCCCACCACCGGTAAGATCCGGTGGTGGGCCTTCTTTTTGATATGTTGACTCAGTTTGGCAAGTGATCAAATCCTGGTCGATGTGGGAGGCTGCATCGAGTATTTTCCTCGAAATTTATCCACACGAGGAAAGAATGCGTTCAGTCGTCGAGATTCGGGACCATCTGCTCGAAGACCTGAGTTTTACGGTCTTCCGGCCCTCGATGCGCAGCGGTACCGCAGATGCCACAGAAATGGTTCTGCTCCATCTGCTGTGCACGCTCGCTTTCATCGACGGGCGGGAGCAGGAGTGGGCCGACGCCAAGAACACTTACATCCGGGGATGCCGACGGGTCTGCGGACAATTCGAGTTCCAGCATCGGCCATTCCCCCACTTCGTCAACGAGGTCGCCTCGGTGTACGCGGAAGTGGCCTTCAAACTCGGCTATCTCAGACCCGTTCGGCTGTTGCGAGTGGCCGAGATGCGTGGGTTCGCTGCAACCATCAGAACTCGCGGATTCAGGCATAGGGTTATGACCGAGGAGAACTTGCTCGGCGAGTTCGGCCCGCCATCACATGAGGTCGTCGGCGGGTTCACCAAGGTGGCGTGTTATGGTTGCGAGGATCCGACGGTCAAGTGGGTGTTCTTTGACCTGGCTCGGCAGTTGCCGTGGGTGAATGGCTGGCTGTCAGTGCCGATGGTGAGAGATTTCCGTCACGACGTCCAGAATCGAATGCGTCTTCTACCAATCGGGCTGCGATGGGTCAAAAGTCTCTCCGCCGAAGTGCGGGAGTGACGCGGCTGGCCTGATCGTGCAGCTCGGATAGGGCGTCGCCAATGATCGAAGTGGCGTGGTAAGGTACGGTCGTATCCTGTCGCCCATCATGGAGGCCTTCGATGTTGCCATCCCTGTCCGAGTTGGGAATTGATCGCCTGAGCGTTGAGGATCGGATCGCCTTGGCCCAGGCGATCTGGGACAGCGCGGCTCGCGACGTCGAACAAGCTCCCCTCAGCGAGGCCCAACGCCAGGAGTTGGAGAGGCGGTGGGCGGATAGCCTCGAGCGCCCAGAAGCGGTGGTTTCCTGGGAGGAAGTCAAAGCCCAGGCATTGGCCAGGGCGGCGAGGTGAACCTGCCGGTCGTCCTGCGCGACGAGGCACGGGCCGAGTTCGACGAGGCGTTCGACTTCTACGAGAAGCAGCGGGCTGGCCGAGGCATTGACTTCGCGGCACGGGTGCAGGACGTCTTCGACCGCATCGCCGCCAACCCGGATTTGCACAAATCCGTCTTGGCAGACGTGCGAAAAACTGTGGTCGCGAAGTTTCCTTACTGCGTGTACTACCGGGCGGAATCGAACAGGGTCGAGGTCATCGCGATCTTCCACACCTCTCGCGACCCGACCATCTGGCAGGCTCGGACTTGACCGAACGACGTGATTCAGCGGACCGCTCGCCATTCGCGTGCGTCGATCCCGGGGAACCGCGTCAGGTGGCGGACGTTGGTCGTGGCGATGACCACGTCATCCCCAGGCATCCCTAATGTGGCCGCCACCCCGGCCAGGATCGCGTCGGCGTCGAGCGCTTCGGGATTCGCGGTGGGCTTGCCGGCCCGCCGCACCAGGGCCCAGAACTCGGCCGCCTTGATCCATGCGTCTTCGGTGACCTCGGCGCGGAGGAGCCGGGCGCGGAGGCTGGCAAGATTGGACAGCTTCCGGGACGCCCCAATGCGGAGTAATTCGCGGCGGACCTCGAAGGCCGCGACGTCGGGGATCGTGACGTCTGCTCGGCCGGCCAGGTCGCCAAGCCAGGCAATACCGTGGGCGACGGCGGGCAGGTGGGGGTCGGAGACCAGCAGGCCGATCACCCCGGCATCCAGCAGGACGATCCTCGCCACGGTCAGTAATACCCTTCGAACAGCGGCCGATCGGGACGGTGCGAATCGATCGCCCGCATGAACGCTTCAGTCTCCCCGGGCGGGTCGTCGGGGGGAGTCGCCTTGAGGATCTCCACCAACTCGCGGATCCGCTCGGCGTCGGCGGCCCGTTCCTCGTCGGTCCGGGGGAGCGCACGGCCCCGGGCGTCCAACTTCAGGCGATTCGGGGCCGATGGGCCCTGCTCGACGCCCGGAGGCGTCATGGATTCGGACATGGGATGATCCTCCACCCGCGTGGTTCGACGCCCGGGGGCGTCATCAAGTTTATTGTCGGGGAAGGTCCCGTGGGGGTCAACTCGTGCGTCGGCGATGGCCGGGGTTGGCTTTATTCCGAATCGTCCGAACGCGGCCCGATGCCGGAGCCCGCGCGAAGATCCAGGGGGCCGGGTGATGATGGCCCGCTCCGCGGGTCACTTTCCGAACAGCCACGCCCATTGCGGCCTCGGATCGTGTAGGATCTGCGGACCTTGCCCTCCGCACGGGCCTCCCCTGCCCGACTCCTTTCCCGCGGAAGGCGACGGCTTCTGCCCGACCGTCCGACCATCCGGGAGGCCCCCGTGGCGTCCGTCCACCCGTCGACGCATCCCCTGATCCTGAGCAACATCTCGGCCCTGCGCGATGCCCGGACGCCCCCGGCCGAGTTCCGCCGGCTAGTCCGGGTCACGGCGATGCTGCTGGCCTACGAGGCGATGGCCGACCTGGAGACCCGCGAGGTCGAGGTCGAGACGCCCCTGGCCACGGCGAAGTGCCGGGTGCCGGCGGCGTCGGTGGCGCTCGTGCCGGTCCTCCGCGCCGGGCTGGGGATGGCCGACGGCGTGCTGGATGTCGTGCCCGATGCGCAGGTCTGGCACATCGGCCTCCGCCGCGACGAGAAGACCCTCCGGCCGGAGCAATATTACACCCGCCTGCCGACGCGATGCGGGGTCGGGCTGGTGCTGCTGCTCGACCCGATGCTGGCCACCGGCGGCTCGGCGGTCCATGCCTGCCATTTGCTCAAGGCGGCCGGCGTGACCCGGCTCAAGTATCTCTCGATCCTGGCCGCACCCGAGGGGATCGAGGCGCTGTCGGCGGCGATGCCCGACGTCGCGATCCACGTCGCGGCGATCGACGAGAAGCTCAACGAGGTCGGGTTCATCCACCCCGGCCTGGGCGACGCCGGCGACCGCCAGTTCAACACGCTGCACCAGGACTGATCTGACCCTGTTTCCCCCCCTCCCCGCCTCCAGGACCATCCATGCGAGCCGTCGACATCATCCGCAAGAAGCGCGAGGGAAACGCCCTGTCCGACGCCGAGATCCGGTTCATGGTCGCCGGGATCGGCGGCGAGGTCGCCGACTACCAGTGGTCGGCCCTGCTGATGGCGATCGTCTGGCGGGGGATGGACGACCGCGAGACCGCCACCCTGACCGACGCCATGATGCGATCCGGGTCGGTGGTCGACCTGGGGGAGATCCCCGGCCTGAAGGTGGACAAGCACAGCACCGGCGGGGTGGGCGACAAGACCTCCCTGATCCTGGCGCCGATCGCCGCGGCGGCCGGCGTGCCGGTGCCGATGGTCTCGGGCCGGGGGCTGGGCCACACCGGGGGGACGCTCGACAAGCTGGAGTCGATCCCAGGGTTCAACGTCAACCTCGACCTCCACCACTACAAGAAGGTGCTCGCCGAGTGCGGGCTGGTGCTGATCGGCCAGACCGACGAGATTGCCCCGGCCGACAAGTTCCTGTACGCGATGCGCGACGCCACGGCGACCGTCGAGTCGATCCCCCTGATCTCGGCGTCGATCATGTCCAAGAAGCTGTCGGAGGGGATCGACGGGCTGGTCCTGGACGTGAAGACCGGCCGCGGGGCGTTCATGGAGAAGCTGGAAGACTCGCGGGCCTTGGCCCAGGCGATGTGCGCGATCGGCCGGGGCCTGGGCAAAAGGATGCGGGCGCTGATCACCCGGATGGACCAGCCGCTCGGCCGCGCCGTGGGGAACGCCGTGGAGGTGATCGAGAGCGTCGAATGCCTCCGGGGCGAGGGGCCCGCCGACCTGATGGACCTGTCGATCGAGCTGGCCGCCGAGATGGTGCTGATGGCCGAGGTCGAGCCGACCATCGAGGCGGCCCGCGAGCGCTGCCTCGCCACGATCGCCGACGGGTCGGCCCTGGAGCGGTTCCGCAGGCTGGTCCACGCCCAGGGGGGCGACGCCCGGGCCCTGGACCACTTCGATCGCCTGCCCCAGCCCAAGGGGGAGGTCGAGGTCGACTCGACCCACGACGGCGTGGTCCACGGCCTCGACGCGCGGGCCATCGGCCAGGCGACCATGCTCCTCGGCGCCGGGCGTGCCCGCGTCGACTCGGTGATCGACCCGGCGGTGGGCGTCGTGCTCCACAAGAAGATCGGCGATCCGGTCAAGGCGGGGGAACCCCTCTGCACGGTCTACCTCAACGACGACCTCGGCCTCGAATCGGCCCTGGCCATGATCGGGGCCGCCTATCGGGTCGACAGCGGGCCGCTGCCCTGCCGGGAACTGATCGTGGAACGCCTCTGAGGGCTCCGGGATGGCCTACAGCGAATCGCTCGCCGACCGGGTCCGCCACGCCCTCGCCCGCTCGCCGGGCATCGAGGAACGGCGGATGTTCGGCGGGCTCGCCTTCCTCCGGTTCGGCCGGCTGACGGTCGCCGTCGTCCGGGATTCGCTGCTCGCCCGGCTGGGGCCGGAGGGGGCGGCCGAGGCGGTGAACGGCCCCGACGCCGAGCCGTTCATGAATGGGTCGCGGCCCATGAAGGGCTGGGTCCTGATCGGCCCGGACGGCAGCGAGAACGACGTTCGACTGGCGGGCTGGATCGATCGGGCGATCGAGTTCGTCGGGCAACTCCCCGAGCCATGATCGTGACATCACCGGGCGGGGCCTCGGCGCCGCCCCCCTTCGTCGAAACCGGAAGGATGCGCGGGATGCCTCGACCGGGATGGGTCTTGCTGATGGTGGCATTGGCGGGTTCGACCGCCCTCGGCGCCGGGCCGCCGGCCGCCCCCGAGGTCGTGGGGATGGCCGCGCGGTTCCAGGGGTTGCTGGGGATCGCGGCGGTCCTGGCCGTCGCGGTCCTCCTGTCGGCCGACCGCCGGTCGATCTCGCGCCGGGTCCTGTTCTGGGGGCTGGCGCTCCAGTGGGCGTTCGCGTTCGTCGTGCTCCGGTTCGAGCCGGGCCGCGAGGCGATCCGCCGGGCCGGGGTCGGGATCGGCCGGGTGCTCGACTGCGCCATCGACGGGGCCGCGTTCGTGTTCGGTCCGAAGCTGGCGGCGCCGGACGGCCCGGCGGGCTTCGTGTTCGCATTCCGCGTCCTGCCCACGGTGATCTTCGTGGCGGCCCTGTTCGCCGTGCTGTACCACCTCGGGATCATGCAGTGGATCGTCCGACTGTTCGCGATCCCGATGGAGAAGCTGATGGGGGCCAGCGGGGCGGAGTCGCTCAACGTCGCCGCGTCCCTGTTCCTCGGCCAGACCGAGGCCCCGCTCACGATCCGGCCCTACCTGCCCCGCCTGACCCGGTCCGAACTGATGACGGTGATGACCTCGGGCATGGCCCACGTCTCGGGCGGGGTGATGGCGGCCTACATCGCCACCGGGGCGGAGATCCGCCACATCCTCACGTCGGTCATCATGACCGCCCCGGGCACGATCCTGCTGGCCAAGCTCATGGTGCCCGAGACCGAGACGCCTGAAACCCTGGGCAACGCCCGGCCCACGACCGAACGCCCCGACGCCAACCTCCTGGACGCCGCGTCGCGCGGGACCCGCGAGGGGCTGCAACTGGCCCTGAACATCGCCGCCATGCTGATCTCGTTCCTGGGCCTGATCGCCTTCGTCAACCTCCTGCTCGGGCTGGCCGGCCTGTCGTTGCAGCAGGTCTTCGGCATGGCCCTGGCGCCGGTGGCGTGGCTGCTCGGCATCCCCTGGCGCGACTGCCCGACCGTGGGCGGGCTGCTCGGCACCCGGACCGTGCTCAACGAATTGATCGCGTTCGAGCAACTGGGCAAGTCGGGCCTGACACCCGGTTCGCGGTCGTTCACCATCGCGACCTATGCCCTCTGCGGGTTCGCCAACCTCAGCTCGATCGGCATCCAGCTCGGCGGGATCGGCGCCCTGGCCCCGGAACGCCGGGTCGACCTGGCCCGGCTCGGGTTTCGGGCGCTTCTGGCCGGCACGCTGGCGAACTTCCTCTCGGCCTGCATCGCGGGGATCCTGCTATGACGACGCTCCACGACCGGATCGAACAGGCCGCCGATGTGCTTCGTTCCCGCATCGGCGACCCGCCCCGCGTGGCCATCGTCCTCGGCTCAGGGCTGGGCGTGCT
The DNA here is from genome assembly GCF_051175315.1 of Tundrisphaera macrotermitis. Lineage (NCBI taxonomy): Bacteria > Pseudomonadati > Planctomycetota > Planctomycetia > Isosphaerales > Isosphaeraceae > Tundrisphaera > Tundrisphaera macrotermitis. The sequence goes on along the minus strand of NZ_CP195100.1, from coordinate 4,247,283 downwards.
CGCCGATCGCCTGTCGGGCCCGGTCGTGGTGCCCTATGCCGACATCCCCCACTTCCCCGCGCCGACCGTGGCCGGGCACCTGGGCAACGTGCTGGTCGGGGACCTCGGCCCGGAGCGGGTGGCGATGCTCCAGGGCCGGTTCCACTTCTACGAGGGGCACGACCTGGAGACGGTGACGTTCCCGGCCCGGGTGCTGAAGGCCCTGGGCGTGCGGACCCTGATCCTCACGGCGGCCACCGGCGGGATCAACCCCACCTTCCGGCCCGGCGACCTCGTCTGTGTGACGGACCACCTCAACCTGATCGGCTCCAACCCGCTCCGGGGCGGCAACGACGACCGCCTCGGCACCCGGTTCCCGGACATGACCACCGTGTACGCCCCGCATCTCCGCGACCTTGCCCACGCCGGGGCCGCTGCGCTGGGGATGACCCTTCAAGAAGGCGTCTACGCCTGCCTGCCCGGGCCGAGCTACGAGACCCCCGCCGAGATCCGCATGCTCCGGGCCCTGGGGGCCGACGTGGTGGGGATGTCCACCGTGCCCGAGGCGATCGTGGCCCGCCACGCCGGGATGGACGTCCTGGCCTTCGCGCTGGTCACCAACGCCGCGGCCGGGATGACCGGCGCCCCGATCACCCACGCTGAAGTTCTGGAAGCGGGCATCGAGGCGGGCAAGCGGCTCGGCACCCTGATCGAGGCCATCGTCGACGCCCTGCCCGCCGAGCCGGGCACCTAATTTCTTCAATGATCATTTGCAGAACTGAGATTGACGCTGATGTCGGGCCGGATCTATCCTTCGCCCCATGAAGTCCTTGCCCGACAGTCGAAGGAGCGACCCGGTGGCCAACCTTTCCCCCCGCATCGCGCTGGCCATGATTGCGATGGCCTGTATGGCCTATCCCCCTTCGGCGAAGGCCGAGCCGATTCTCGGTGGGGGCAATCGCGATGCTTATCGGGTGAGTGGGGGCAATCGCGATGCTTATCGGGTGACGGACCTGAGCAGCGGATCGATCCAGTATGATTGGGATAAATTCCCGGTTAATTATCCTGATCATCCCGTTGTTGTTCAAAATTACCAACAAGTCAACATCGGCGGTCAAATCTTCAATATGCCCTACGCGGACCGCCGGCCCGCGTATATTCAGGTTGCTTCAAACGCATACGGCTCTATCCGGTACGAACATTACGGACAGTCTGGGCGTGATGTTTACAATGTATACTCCCCAGGTGGCGGTGGATTTTCTTGGCATTCAGACGACGTGCCTGTCAAAGACTTCAATATCCACGGTCAGGCTGTGGGGACTTCCTTCGGTTTCGCGATGTCGTCGAGCATGGTAGATCCCTACCTTGATGACAACATCGCAGCCGATCTGGGCATCCATTTGACCGAAGCCTACGCCATCGACGACCTGGGGCGAATCCTCGCCAAGGGGACGATCCACGGCGAGACGCACGACTTCCTGCTCACCCCGTCCGGGCTCCCGACGCCCACGCCGGAGCCCTCGACGATCGCGTTCTTCGCGGTCGGCATGGCGGCTATCGGCATTCGTGCGGCGGCCCGTCGGCGGAGGTTAGCCGCCGAGCCGCGATCGGCCTGATCGGCCCTTCCGTCAGCCCTGGCGGAAGCCGAAGCCCATCTCCCCCTCGGGGGCCCGTTCCAGCAGGACCAGGATGTAGGCCGAGCCGGTCGCGTTGTGGAACGGGGTCTCGCGGATCGGCACCCAGCCTTCGTTGAGCAGGGCGGCCATCGAATAGGATTGCGTGGCCTGGTCGGTGATGACCCAGCACTTGCCGAAGACGTCGAGCATGGCGTAGCAGTATTGGGGGCTCATCGACCGGGTCCCGAGGGTTCGGTGGTGGAGGACGGGCCTCGATAGGCCATGTCGAGCAGGTCGACCGGGTGGGCGACGGTCATCGGGCTCCGGCGGTCCTTGACCTGCCGGGCGATCTGGAGGATGCAGCCGACGTTGCCGGTGGCCACCACCTTCGCCCCGGTCGCCTCGATCCGGTCCATCTTGCGCCGGCCCAGCCGCTCGGACATCTCGGGCTGGGTCAGGTTGTACGTGCCGGCCGCCCCGCAGCAGATCTCGCTTTCTTCGAGCGGGACCAACTCCAGGCCGGGGATCAGGTTCAGGAGCGCCCGGGGCTGGGCGCGGACCTGCTGGCCGTGGCAGAGGTGGCAGGGGTCGTGGTACGTCACCTTGAACGGCAGCGGATGCCGGGGGGCGATCGGGCCGAGTTCGACCAGGAACTCGGAGATGTCGCGGACCTTGGCCACGAATTGCGCGGCGGCGGCGTGGTCGCCGTGCGGCAGGAGGTGGGCGTAGTCCTTGAGCATCGCCCCGCAGCCGGCGACGTTGACGATGATCGCGTCGTACTGCGACGGGTCGAACGCGGCGATGTTGCGGCGGGCCAGGTCGAGCGCGGGGGCCTCCGCCCCGGAGTGGTAATGGATCGCCCCGCAGCAGTTCTGCCCGCGCGGGACGTGGACCTCGCAGCCGTTCTGCTGGAGCACCCGGGCGGTAGCGGCGTTGGTCTCCGGGAACATGGCGTCGGAGACGCAGCCGAGGAACAGGGCCACCCGCGCCCTTTTCGGGCCGATCGGCGGGAGGACTTCCGGCAGACGGGCCCCGGGGCTCGACAGGTTGGGCAGCATCGCCTGGAGCCGCTGGAGGGTCGGCGGCAAGAGCCGGTTCAGCCCCGAGCGCTCGAATAGTCCGAGCACGCCGGCCTTCTGGAGCAGCCGCGCCGGGGCGAGCGCCGCCTTGACCCGGCCGGCGTAGGGGAACAGGTGGTGGAGGATCAGCCGTTGGAGCATCCCGGTGCGGTCGCCGGGCGGGGCCGACGCGTGCAGGGCGACCTTGAACGGCTCGATGATCTTGGCGTACTGGACGCCCGACGGGCAGGCGGACTCGCAGGCGCGGCAGTCCAGGCAGAGGTCGAGATGGCGGCGCACGTCGGCCGAGACGCCGAGCCGGCCGTCGACCACGGCGCGCATCAGGTAGATCCGCCCGCGCGGGCCGTCGTTCTCGTTGCCGGTCTCGACGTAGGTCGGGCAGCTCGCGGTGCAGAGCCCGCAATGGACGCATTCCTGGTAGCGTTCATAGGGGATCTTGGCCGCGAGCCAGGCCAGGTCCACCCCGGGCGCCGGGGGGGCCGGGGGTCGGGTCGTCTCGGTCGCCATGAGCTTGCGGGGCCTCGCGGGGCGGGATCTCGATCTATCCGATTGTATCCAGGAATCGGCCGGGATTCAGCACCCCCGCCGGATCCAGGGCCCGTTTGACCTTCGCGGACAGGCCCCAGTCGGGCCGGGGGTCGCCCCAGACCCGGAGCCGCCCCTTCCAGGCCGTCGGGCATCGCGGCAGGATCAGCGTCCCGCCCAGCGTCTTCGCCCGCTCACGGAGCAGGCCGATCTCATCGGCGAACGCATCCAGGTCCCTCGCCTCGCCGATCCACGCACCCCGCGCGATCCCGTTGCCGGCGTGGGCCTGGACAGACCACAGGCCCGGGTCGACGGAATCCAGGAACCGGGCGAGCGCGGACGGACGGAGCGAGGCCCTGAACCGGATCGGCCCGTCGCCGGCCGCCTGGGACTCGACCAGCGCGGCCCAGAATGGCTCGACCTCGGCATCGCGGACGACGGTCGGCTTTCCGGAGGCCAACTCCGCCGCGATCCGATCCGCCTGCCATTCGATCGACGCCCGATTGTCCTCGAAACCCACGACCACCGCCCAGGCGCCGTCCTGCTGCCCGGGGAAGATCGCGCGGGCGGCCGGCGGGTTGAGCAACTCGACCGCCACGGGGCGGGTGGCCGAGGTGTTCAGGGCGTCGAGGGCGTCGGAGGCCGCGGCCAGGCTCGGATAGGAGGCCCAGGCCAGCGCCGAGGACTCGGGGGCCGGGCGGACCTTGAGGGTCATCTCGGCGATGATCCCGAGCGTCCCCAAAGAGCCGGTCAGGAGCTTGGGCAGGTCGTACCCGGCCACGTTCTTGACGACCCGGCCGCCCCCCTTCACCACCTCGCCGGCGGCCGAGACGTAGCGGACGCCGAGGATCTGGTCCCGGGGCCGTCCCAGGCCGAACCGGCGCGGACCGCTGCTGTCGGTCGCGAAGATCCCGCCCAGCGTCGCCCGGTCAGGCTGCGGGGCCTCGACCCAGAGGCGTTGCCCTTCCCGGGCCAGCGCCTCGCGGAGCGAGCCCAGGGTGATCCCGGCCTCGACGGTCACGGTCATGTCGGCGGCCGGGTAGTCGACGATCCGATCCAGGCCCCGGACGTCGATCGCCGCCCCCGGCCGGGTGGGGATGCCGCCGTAATCCAGGGCCGTTTGCCCGCCCTGGGGGTAGAGGGCGTGCCCTTCCGCCACGCGGCGGGCGACCGCCTCGACCAGTTCCTCGATGGTCTGGGGGCGATCGGTGGCCAGGGCGAATTGGCCGTCGCCGATCGGGTCGCCTCCGGCCGGTGGTTCGGGGTTCAACGCGGCATCTCCGGGGCGAAATAGCGGATGTCCTCGCCCGACAGGACGCGGTCGACGGCCTCCTGCACCAGCCGGAGAGCGTCGACGGTCGCCCCGTCCAGCTGGCCGGGATAGGCGTCGGTGTGGAGCACCTGCCCTTCGTAGGCGAGGCGGTGGAGGGCGTAGGCCAGGCGTCGGTCGATGGTCGGGACGCCCTGATGCTCGATTTCGAGCGTATGGAGGGCGTCCATCAATTCGCGGGCGACGGAGTCGACGATCGTCTCGCCCCGCCGGAGCGTGGGCAGGAACCCGCCCCGATCGTCGCTCCCGGAGGCGGCGTGGCGGAAGACGACCTGGGCGGCGGCGCTGGGTGGTCGGTCGGGCATGTCAAGGTTCGGGGACGGGGTGGGGGCTTCGATCACGTGGATGTCGTGGGGCGGCGAAGCGGCCGGGGCCACGGAGGCGCTCCACTCGGCCAGGTATTCGGGGTCGTCCTCGATGGCCCGGAAGCCGGCAAGCGTCCCCTGGCGGGCCTCGGCCTCGGCGACCCGGCCGCGCTCGTGGGCCGACTCGATCGCCTCGCGGAGCAGGTTGGCGCAGTAGATCTGGACGGTGGAGACGCCGGCCTCGATCGCCTGGGCCTCGGCCCAGTCCAGCACGGTGGGCGGCAGGTACAGGGTGAGCCGCTGCTCGTCGAGGTTGGCGGCCGGGGCGGCGGGGCGGGCCTGCCCGAGCCGGAAGATCCCCTCGGGGCGTCGTCGCGGGAGCCGGGATCGTCGCGCCACGAGGGCAGCCCTCCGGTCCGAGGATGGTTGGATTCGTCGCGACACCTTACCCCAGGACGCCCCGCCCCGCCAGATCGCGCCGGGGGTCAGGCCGAGGCGCGATGGCCGGGGCTCTTGCGCTCGATGCAGCCGACGCCGCCGGGGATCATCTTCTCCGGGCTGCACCGGCCGTCGGGGTTGAAGGCCAGGCGGATGGCGACCATCGCGGCGATGTCGGCCGGGGCGAACAGCCGGGGCATGAACTCGATCTTCTCGACGCCGATGCCGTGCTCGCCGGTCACGCTCCCGCCGACGTTGATGCACTCGTCGAGGATCTCCCGGCTGGCGTCCAGCACCGCCCGGACCTGCTCGGGCACGCGCTCGTCGAACAGGAGGATCGGGTGGATGTTGCCGTCGCCGGCGTGATAAATGTTGGCGATCCGCAGGCCGTATTTGCGGGCGACCTCGTCGGTGAACCGGAGGATGTGCGGCAGCTTGGTCCGGGGGACCACGCCGTCCTGGGTGCAGAAGGTCGGGCTCAGCCGGCCGATGGCGCCGAAGGCGGACTTGCGGCACTTCCAGATCGCGACGTACTCGGGCTCCTTGCGGGTCCGCCAGGCGATCGCGTTTCGGATCGTCCCGCCGTGCGCCGCCACGATCTCGGCGACGGCCGCCGCCTCGCGGTCCAGCCCCGCCTCCAGCCCGTCGATCTCGATCAGGAGCACCGCCCCGGCCTCGACCGGGAAGCCGAACCGGAACGCCGCCTCGACGGCGCGGATCATCATGTTGTCGATCAGTTCCAGCGAGGCCGGGACGATCCCGGCGGCGATGATCCCGCTGACCGCCTGGGTGCTCGCCTCGACCGTGTCGAACACGCCCAGGAAGGTCCGGCCCGCCTCGGGGTCGCGGCTCAGGTTGACCGTGACCTTCGTGGCGATCCCCAGCGTCCCCTCGTTGCCGACCAGCAGGCCGGCCAGGTCATAGCCAGGGGACTCTTCCTCGACCCCGCCCACCTCGACGACGGAGCCGTCGGGCAGGACCATCTCGATCCCACGGACGTGGTTGGCCGTCACGCCGTACTTGAGGGTGTGCGGCCCGCCGGAGTTGGTCCCGACGTTGCCGCCGATGGTGCAGGCCCCCTGGCTCGACGGGTCGGGGGCGTAGTGGAACCCGGTCCCGGCCAGGGCCCGGTTGAGCCAGACGTTGACCACCCCGGCCTCGACCACCGCGTAGCGGTCGCGGAGGTTGATCTCGACGATCTGCTTCATCCGGGTCAGGCAGATCATGACCCCGCCGCCCACGGCCAGGGTCCCCCCGGCCAGGCTGGTCCCCGCCCCCCGGGGCACGAACGGGACGCCGTGGCGGTTGCACGCCTTGACCGCCGCGGCCACCTGCTCGGTGGTGGTCGGGAAGACGACCACGTCGGGCACGCTTTTCTCGATCACGAAGCCGTCGCACTCGAAGACGACCAGCTCGTCGTGGCGGTGGAGCAGGTTCTCCGCCCCGACGGCGAGGGCGAGGTCGTCGAGCAGGCGGGAGCCGGGCGCGGCGGCGGTCGCGGGCATGGCTTGCGGTTCGCTTTGGGCCGGTTGGGTCGGGATCGCCCCAGGATACCAGCCGCCCGGCCCCGTGGCCATCGCTCAGGCCTTCGGCTTGCGCCAGACGCCCAGGACCGACTTGCCCCAGGTGTATCCCAGGATCGGGTCGACGATCTTCGAGAAGGGGACCATCATCTTATCCCAGACGGCGATCTGGCGGGGATTCGGCATCGCGCTCTTCAACACCAGGCGATTGCCCAGGGACGCGAGCAGCCCCACGGTGTCGAGGTAGGAGAGGCGGACCCGTTCGAGGTCTGCCGGGATGATCTCGCGGAGCGTCCGCTTCGAGTAGCGGCGGAAATGGCCGATCGACGTATCGAAGGGCGTGAATAAGAACTGATGCGCCGGGGACAGGATCACCAGGTGGCCCCCGGGCTTGAGCCGATCGGAGGCCTTGCGGGCCTCGGACCGGTCGTCCTCGATGTGCTCCATCACGTCCATGTACAGGAGCGTGTCATACTTCGCCTCGGGGGGCAGGCTGTCCAGGGTGCCCTGGACCGCCTCGCAGCAGGCGGGCAGCTTCCCCTCGGCGATCGCCTTGGCGGCGCGGTTGAGCAATTCCCCGTCCGGCTCCAGGCAGACCCAGCGGTCCTGCTCGCCCCGGCACATGGCCGAGGTCGTCCCGCCGTGGCCGGCCCCGACTTCCAGGACCTCGCGGCCCAGGTACGGGGCGATCTGCTTCCGCACGTAGCCCTTCCAGGTGGTGGCCGCCGCGAACAGGTCCAGTTCCGATCCGACGTAGACGTAGCTCATGCCTGGCTCTCCTCCGAGGCGGCGGGTCGATCCAGCCGGACCGGTTCGCGAATGTAGATGGCGTAATCCTTGCGAGGCACGAACGAGGTCCCGCGGCGGGCGCCCAGGATCACCGCGCAGAGGACGAAGGCGAGCATCATCGCCTGCATGAGCAGCATCAGCGACAGCCCGGCGGCGGTGGTCGCCCAGCCCGGGATGGCCAGCGAGGTCGTCAAGCGGATCGCGACCGTCGCCACCAGGCCCGCGGCGGCGAGCCCGCCCATCGCGATCACCAGCATCAGGAGCCGGACGCCCACGATCTCGCCGTAGACCGAGATCGCGCTCAGCCCGTGGACGACCAGCCCGATGAAGTTCATCTTGGATCGCCCCCGCAGCCGGTGGGCGCGGTGGGTCGGGATCGAGCAATAGGGCTGGCGGGACCGGAACACCGCCGCGGCGTAGTGGTTCCACATCTCGTCCACCACGACCAGGCTTTCCAGACGACTCCTGGGCACGGCGCTGAAGTTCCCCACCCGGACCGCGTAGCCGGTCAGGTAGCGATGGACGAACCGGTAGACCCCGTAGAAGGTGCGGAAGACGATGTCCTCCGACCTCCGGGTCCTCTCGGCGAAGACGATCTCCCGACCCCCCTTGGCCCGGAGGCAGTCCAGCAGCCTCGGCACGTCGGCCGGCGCGTCCTCGCCGTCGGCGTCCATGACCACGATCGCCTCGTGGTCGAGCCGATCCTCGGCGTAGGCGAACCCGATGGCGATGGCCCGCTGGTGGCCGAGGTTCCGCCGCAGCGGGAGCGCGTCGACCCGCTTCAGGGCGCGATAGGGGCCCCGGGCGAAGTCGGGCCGGAGGGGCTCGGTCGATCCATCGTCCACGATCAGGACATCCGCCGCGTATCCGCCGGCGGCCAGGGCCTCGTCCAGCATCGGAAGCAGCCCGGCCAGCGATTCCCAGTCGTTGAAGGTGGGGATGACGAGCAGGGCCGGCCGCCTGGCCTCGGCCCGATCGAGCGACGCGTGTTCGGGGGGGCCGGGGGGATCGAGTTCGGGCATGAGTTCGCTGGATCAGGATGTTCGGGACGGCCGGATCGGATGCCCATCCCGCGAGGAGACGGCGGGTGGCGTGGACGAGCCGGGCCCTGCGTCGATCGCGACGATGCCGCGAATCCACGGCAGAAGGTAAGGATAAGCCGAACCCTTTGTCAATTGCGAACGACCGCCGGGCCGTCCGCAGGCTCCCGGAATGCCACGATCGAGGCCGGGACGTTTCGACCACGCCACAATGCCCGACGCCCCGCCGCACCCGGGCGGGGTGCGGCGGGGCGTCGATTTCTTCTCCGCCCCGCGGGCGGGGGCCGCGATCGGGATCCCGAAGCCTACAGGACGGTGGCGCGGAACGTGACCGAGCCTTCCGCCCCGGGGGCGAGCGAGCCGGGCAGGTCCCAGCGCAGTTCCAGGGCGCCCGCCTTGTTGGGGCCGGAGGTGAACACGGTCTTGGCCGGGCCCTGGGCCGAGTTCGGGACGTATTCGAGCCGGGGCAGCAGGCTGTCCGTGATCGACACGCCGCGGAGCGGGACGTTGCCCATGTTGCGGAACTTGATGGTGTAGGTCAGGATGTCGCCGGGCTCGGCCTCGTCGGCGTCCACCAGCTTCACCACGGCGAGGCCGGGCTTCGCGGGCGGCTCCTCGACGCCGGCCACTTCCTTGGGGGACTTGACCACGACCACCTGCCCGCCGCTCTGGATCAGGCCGGTCATCACCGGCCCCTCGGCGGTTTTCAGGGCGTCGACCTTGATCCGCTGGCGGACCGTGATCGCCCTGGCCCGGTCGCGGACGATGTCCGGGCTTTGCACGGTCTTCATCGCCGTGATGGCGGTCGAGGTGTCGACCCCGGCCAGCACGCGGACCTCGGAACGCTCGCCCGCGCTCTGGAGGGTGGAGATGTCGGTCGCCCGCAGGTGGACCCGGCTGGTCTCGGCGTTCTCCTGGCGGAGCAGCCGGCGCGGCCCCTGGCGCATCGCGGCCTGCTCGCCGCGCTGGAGGAACTCGGAGGTTACCAGCGACAGGGCGTTCAGCGCCTCCGACGCGCCGATGCCGACCCGGACCGAGGCGAACCGGGGGGCATAGACGCAGATCCGGTTGGTGGGCAGGACCCGGGGCCGGACGGCGTCGTGGAACTGGACCACGGCGTCGCGGGGGTCGATCCCGGCCAGCCCGCCGTCGCCGGTGAAGTGGACCGGCTCGCCGCGGTCGCCGCCGTCGCAGAGGAACTCGTCCTTGGGCATCCAGGGGCGGCCGGGCGGGGGCGGCGTGCCGCAGACGATCCCGCACGGCAGGCCGCACGGGGTGCCCTCGGCCACGGAGAACGGGCACGGCGTATTCGGCAGGCCCAGGCCGGTCGGCCCGGCCAGTTCCTCGGGGGTCGGCTGACGGCCGCCGATCCGGGCGATCGCCATCACCCGGCCCAGGGCGCGGGCCACCCGCAAGGGGTCTTCCGACGGCGAGAGCGAGACCGAGGGGGGATCATCCTTCTCCAGCTTGACGGGGATGGCCAGGTCGGGGTCTTCCAGGTAGATGACCTGCGTGACCATCAGCCCGCGGTCGACGGCATCGGTGATGTCGTCCTCGCGGAGCACGATCCGGATCGGATACTTGCCGGGGTCCACGCCGTTGGGCCGGTGGAGGTGGCCGACGATCTCGACGACCGGGAACAGCTCCGCGCCCGGGCGGTCGGGGATCTCGCTCACGCGGAGGTGGTAGGCGTTGCCGACCTTCATGCCGAAGGTGGCCAGGCCCTGACCATCCCCCAGGGGGACGGGCTCGGGGGCGGGGGCCAACACTTCCACCTTGGTCCCGGCCGGGCCGTGGAACCGGACCACCTGGACGTCGTGCGGCAGGACCGCCGCGCCGACGACGCCGGGCTCGGCCGGTCCGGCGACGGCCTCGCCGGGAGGGCTCACTTCGGTCAGGATGGGCGTCGAGGCGACGGGGACCATCCGGTTGTTCGGGGGGGCGACGTCCTGCGCCCGGGCCGTGCGCGACGAGCCGAGGCCCGCCGCGATCGCCAGGCCCAGCAGGGGCCAGGCAAGCCGCGCGGGCCGTCCGGCGTCGCAAAGGGTCCTTCCTGTTCGGCTCATCACGATCGTCCTCGTCGGGGGCGCGTCCTGCGCCCGGTGGCTCGATGGTCCGTCATCACTTCGGCGCGATGAAAAGCCCCGGCGGGTCGCGGTCCGAGAACGCGGCCCGCCGGGGCGAGATGGTGCGGCCGGCGGAGGCCCGATGGGCCACCTCGGTCAGATCAGAAGCCCGGCAGCTCGGGGGCGGGCGGGGCCGGCGTGGGGGCCGGGGCCGGCTCGGCGGGCGGCGGCGGGGTGATGGGGTCGGCGGGGGCGGCCGGCTCGGGCGGGGCCGGCGGGGCGACCAGGCCCGGGGCGTTCGGCGAGACCGGGGCCTCGGTCAGCGGGACGCTCTCGATCGGGGCGACCGGGGCCACGTTGGCCGGGAAGGCACCCGGGGGCATCATGGTCGAGTTCGGGACCGGGGCCGGCGCGGTGTCGCCGGGCATGGTCACGACGCCCGACCCGTCCATCTCCAGGTCGATGCCGCCGAGGCGGACGATCATCAGGATGGTGCCACGCTTGTCGGCCTCGATCACCGGGTCGACGCCCGGCTCCAGGCGGGTCGAGACCAGCGTCTCGACGTTGGCCACGGCCAGTTCCTGGTAGCGGGGGTCGGGCAGGTAGATGACCTTGGTGACGAAGTTCCCGCCCTCGACCTGGTCCAGGTCCTCGGCCGTGAACTGGACCGGGATCTGGTTGTGGGTCAGGTAGGCGTCGGTCGCCGGGGTCGAGGGGGCGACCTCGATGGTCGGGTACAGGTTCAAGGTCGGGCGGCCCGCGATCTCCGACAGGCGGAGGCGGTAGATGTAGCCCTGCATGAAGTTATAGCGGAACGGGGTGCTCCGGCCGGGCAGGTACACCTTCTCGCCGTTGCCGGCGCCGCTCTGCCAGCCGATCTTCATGTCGCCGGCGCCGCTGGTGCCGCCGGGGCCGAAGAAGACGACCTGGCTCTTGACGTTGGCGAACCGGCGATTGGCGTCCGGGCCGCCGGGCATCCCCGGGCCGCCGGGCATCCCCATCCCGCCGGGCATCCCGGGGCCGCCGGGCTGGAGCGGGCCGCCGGGCGGGGGCGGGCCATCGGCCACGACGCCGTGACGGTGGAACATCATGCCGCCGACGTGCGGCTTGCCGAACCCGGTCGTGGCCGAGGCCACGAGCAGCATCACTCCGAGCGAAGTCATCAGACCTCCTTGTCTCCCGGCACGCCATCGCATGGGCCGCGGACGCCCCGCATCGGGCATCCCCCGCCCCACCCGACCGCCCGGGAGGAAGCACACCATCCTGGATTTGACGCGTAGGCTCCCGGCCGGGTCCCGGCGGGAACGCCCCTCGCGTCGAGGCCGACCTGCCGGCGTGGAGGGGAGACCCCTTTCGGGACGCCTCTCCGGGTCCTGCCGGCATTGCGTCCAACGACGCCCGAGGATAGGATCGGGCATTCCCATCCGAACCCTTGAGGAATTGCCCCCATCCCTACCATGCAAACGATCCGCGTGATGCCCGCGACCGCGATCGCACTGGTCGCCATGGGCGGATTCCTCGCCCGCGCGCAGGCCCCCGCCCCCGCGGAACCGGCGGCCGCGGCCGCCCCCGAAGGGCCGACGCCCGCCGAACAATTCCTCGACGTCGCCATCGCCAAGATCCACGCGATGGAGCGCGTTTCCTCCACGATCCTCCAGACCGTGGACATGCTCAACCAGAAGTTCCAGATCAAGGGCGAGTATTACAAGGATACGGGGTATCGCGTCCGCCTCAAGCTCGACCTCTCCGGGCTGGGCGGGACCGACGCGACCATGCTCCAGATCAGCGACGGCAAGACCCTCTGGGATTACCAGAAGGTCCTCTCCGCCCCCAGCTATACCAAACGCGAGCTGGGGCCGATCCTGGAACGGCTCAAGAACCCCAACCTCGATCCCGCCTTCCGCGAGCTGGTCGTGGCCAACATGGGCTTCGGCGGTCCCGAAGCCCTGCTGATGGGCTTCCGCAAGTACGCCAGGTTCGACCAGCTCCGCAATGACACCGAGGACGGCCGCGCGGTCGTCATCATCGGCGGCACCTGGACCAACCGCGAGAAGCTGCTCGGGCCCGGCGACCAGCCACTCTCCCCGACCGCCCCCCTGCCCCCCTACGTCCCCAGCAATATTCAGATCACCCTGGGGGCCGAGGATCACTGGCCGTACCGCATCAAGATGATCGGCAATGCCCCGTCGATCCTGTCGATGCAGGAAGACACCCGCAAGATCGGCCAGGACGGTCGCCCGATCGGCGTGAAGCGGCCCCCGCCCAAGATCAACCCGAGCACGGTCACCCTCGAATACGGCCTCAAGCCGGACGCGGCGATCGACCCGGCCCTGTTCTCCTTCCAGGCCCCGACCGATGCCGCCAACCCGCCCAAGGATGACACCGAGCTGTTCCTCTCCTACCTCGACAATTCCATCATGGTCGAGACCGAGCGGAAGAAGGCCGAGGCGGCCAAGCAGGAGGGCGAGCCCGCCACCCTCAAGGATTCGCTGATCATCCCCAAGGGAGACCCGGGCGACGGCACCGGCCTGGGCATCCTCCCCAAGCCGAGCCCCACCCCTACCCCCGAGCCGGCCGCCCCCAAGTAAGGGCGGCCCCGGTCCTGGGGAGGGAAAACCAAACGGGCACGGGCGCGAGCGACCGGATCGGGTCGCCATCGCGTCCGTGCCCGACTGCTTTGGAACCCGGCTCCGGGTCTACTCCTCGCCCAGCGGGCCGCCTTCGGGCAGGAGGGGGCGGAGCGGGCAATGCTCGCACCGGGGCGTCCCGGGCTTGCAGAACTCGCGAGCCAGGCGTTGGAGTCCGGCGGAGAGTGCGACGAGCGTGGGCGCGTCGTCGGGGGCCACGGATTCGAAGACGGAGCGGGCCTCGTCGTAGTCGGCCGACGCGTCGATCCAGCCGTGGCGGAGGAAGATCCGGTAGGAACCGCGATCGACCGGGTAGGCCGGGCGGTCGAGCGCATGCAGTAGCAGGGCGTCGGCCGTGGCCTGGCCGATCCCGCGCAGCCCCCGCCATGCCTCGCGGAGCGCCTCGGTCGAGGCGACCTCCGCCGCGGCGCGATCGAACCCGGACCATTGCACCCACCGGGCCAGCTTCAGCGCCGGCGCGACGGCCTTCGCCGTGAGCCGGATCCGATGCGCCTGGAACAGGGCTTCGAGTTCCGACGGGTCGGCCGCCGCCAGCGCAGCCGGGTCGAGCAACCCCTCGGCGGCCAGGGCCGTCAGGGCCGAGGCGACGGTCCGGGGGTCGGCGGACAGGCCCAGGGCCTCCACCAGGATCCGCGCGAACGGATCGTCATCGGGCCCGGGACCGCGTCCCGAGGGCGCAGGGGGGCCGTATCGAGATTGGATGGCGTCGAGCAAGGCCGGGCGGGAGTCGTCGAGCCGAGGCACGCCGGTCGCTCCCTTCCCCGCCTTCCCACGAATCCGATCAGGCCTTGGCCTTCGCCACGGCCGCGGCATACACCCGGGCCAGGCGGCTCTTGCGGCGGTCGGCGGTGTTGGGGTGCAGGACTCGGCGGACGCCCGCCTTGGCGATCTTCGCGACCGTGGTCCGGTAGTCGGCCTCGGCCTTTTCGAAATCCTTGGCCGCGAGGGCGGCGAGGGTCTTCTTGGTGTAGGTCTTGATGATCTTCTTGGCAATCCGGTTGTGCAGCCTGCGCTTCTCGCTCTGCTTCAAACGCTTGATCGCTGAGGGCGTATTCGGCATTGCTGGGTCCAGAGGCTCGAACTGTTCGCGAGATACCCGCCGCCGGATCATCCGGCTCCGGCGAATTGCGGATCCTAACACGTCGGACCTGCCAGATTCAAGCGACCTTTCCGGGATCCGATCGTCGGTTCGGTGTCGGAGCCGGGTTTTGCCCGGCAAGATCTCCCTGATTTGACCGGATGGAGATTGTTGCCGAAGTGGCGTAATTGTTCTATATTACCCAAAGTAACACCCTGGGAGGCAGCCTCATGATCATCCGCGAATTCCTCAAGAGCCGGTCGGCACGCTTCGAGGTGTTCCTGCACCGGCCGTCTCATTCGGCCTCGCACCTGGCGGAGAGCATCCACGTGCCCGGCCGCTGCGTGGCGAAGGGGGTGCTGGTCAGGGCCGGCGAGGGGTATGCCCTGGCCGTCTTGCCCGCCACCCATCGCATCGACCTGGAGCGCCTGGGCCGGACCCTGGGCGGGGTGGAGACGAGGATCGCCACCGAGGCCGAGGTCGAGCAGATTTTCGCCGACTGCGAGCCGGGCGTGCTGCCCCCGTTCGGGCAACTGTACGGGATCGCCACGGTGGTCGACACCAGCCTGTCGGGCGGGTCGGAGATCGTCTTCGTGGCGAACACCACCCACGAAGGGGTCCGGATGCGCTTCCGCGACTACGAGGCGATCGAGTCGCCGCTCAAGGCCCGATTCGCCGAGCCGATCTCCCCGCGCCGCCCGCGCAGCCGCAAGGCGGGTTGAGACCGGGCCGATGTCGCCCCCTCGGGTTCGGCCCAGGGGGCGGCATCGGCCAAACTGCTCAGGCCCCTTCCACGGCCTCGGCGTCCGCGTCGGGGGCGAAGCCGCGTCGGAGGGTGTTCTCGGTGACGGTGCGGGTGAGCAAGAACTCGTCGAGGTAGTCCGAGCCCCCCGCCTTGGTGCCGATCCCGGAGAGGCGGAAGCCGCCGAACGGCTGGCGGTCCACCAGGGCGCCGGTGATCGGCCGGTTGATGTAGAGGTTGCCGACCCGCGCCTCGCGCTTGAATCGCTCGATGTGGCCGGGGCTCCGGGAATAGATCCCGCCGGTCAGGGCATAGGGCGTGGCATCGGCGATCCGCAGGGCGTCGTCGAGGTCGCGGGCCCGGATCACGGCGAGGACCGGGCCGAAGATTTCTTCCTGGGCCACGCGGGCGTCCGGGGCCACGTCGGCCACGATCACCGGGCCGACGTAGTGGCCGCGCTGGGCAAGCTCGCCGATGTCGAGGTCGAGGATCGTCCGCCCTTCCTCGCGGGCGATCCGGGCGTAGTCGCGGACCCGGTCGCGGGCGTCGGCGTCGATGACCGGGCCGACCAGCGTCTCGGGGTCCTCGGGCGGGCCGACCACGACCGACCGCGCGGCCTCGGCCAATCGGGCGACGAAGGCGTCGTAGATCCCGTCCAGGACGATCACCCGCGAGCAGGCCGAGCACTTCTGCCCGGCATAGCCGAAGGCGCTCCGGATCACGCCGACCACCGCCTCGTCGAGGTCGGCGTCGTCGTCGATGATCACGGCGTTCTTGCCCCCCATCTCGGCGATCACCCGCTTGACGTGATGCTGATCCGGCCGGGGCTCGGCCGCGCGACGGTTGATCTCCAGGCCGACCGCCTTGGACCCGGTGAACGCGATCAGGTCGACCCGTGGGTCGTCCACCAAGGCCTGCCCGACCACCTCGCCCTTCCCGGGCAGGTACTGGAGGGCCCCATCCGGGACGCCCGCCTCGCGGAGGACCTTGACCAGGTGCCAGGCCATCGCCGGCGACTGCTCGGCCGGCTTGAGGATCACCGAGTTGCCCGCCACCAGGGCGGCGGCCACCATGCCGGTCGGGATCGCCAGGGGGAAGTTCCAGGGGGGGATGACCACGACCACGCCCCGGGCGATCTTGTCGATCCGGTTGGTTTCCCCCGGCACGTCGCGGCGGGACGGCTCGGCCAGGCGGATCATCTCGCGGGCGTAGAACTCGCAGAAGTCGATCGCCTCGGCCACGTCGCCGTCGGCCTCGCGCCAGGGCTTGCCGCACTCGTAGACCTCCCACGCCGCCAGCTCGAACCGGCGGGCGCGGAAGATCGCGGCGGCCCGCAGCAGGACATCGGCCCGCTTTCGTGGCTCCACCTTCGACCAGTCGGCGAACCCGTCCCGCGCGGCGGCCACGGCGCGGTCGGCGTCGGCGGCGGTCGCCATCGCGGTCCGGGAGACGACCAGCGTCCGATCGCCGGGGGCCGCGACCGAGGAGACCTCCCCGGAGCGGATCGGCTCGCCGCCGATCATCGGGCCATACTCCCCGTCGAGCCATCCCTTGACCTGCGCCAGCGCCTCGGCCATCGCCGCGCGGGGCTCGGCGCGGGTGAAGTCGGTCAGCGGCTCATTGCGGAACGGCGGGATCGCCCCCGGCGCGGCCGGGGCCTTCTTCTTGCGCGACAGCAGCATGGCTCCGACCTCCTCGGGGTTGCGTAGAAGGGCGTCGATGTCGGCCCGGCCGGCGTTGCTGGCCTTGAGGAACGACTCGTTGGACGTGTTCTCCAGGAGGCGGCGGACCAGGTAGGCCATCCCCGGCAGCATCGCCCCATAAGGGGTGTAGACCCGGACCCGATGCCCGCGCCTCACCAGCGCCGATTCGGCCGGCCCGCCCATCCCGTGGAGCATCTGGATCTCGTAGCCGAGTTGCGGCACGCCCAGGGCCTCGGCCGTGGCGATCGCGTACGATAGGCTCCGGAGGTTGTGGCTGCCGAAGGCCGGGCGGAGCGTCTCGTGGTGCTCCAGGAGGAACCGGGCGCAGCGCTCGTAGCTGGCGTCGGTCGCCCACTTCTCGGGATAGACCGGCACCGGCCAGCCCATCTGGCGGGCGATCGTGGTCTCGTAATCCCAGTAGGCCCCCTTTACCAGCCGGACCGAGACCGGCGTGCCGCGGACGTGGGCCCAGTCGGCCAGGGCGCGGAGATCCCCCTCGGCCTCGGGCAGATACGCCTGCGCCACGATGCCGACGTTGGCCCAGTCGCGGAACTCGGGCTCGGAGAGGACCGCGCAGAAGATCGCGTAGGTCAAATCCTTGTGGGCGTACTGCTCCATGTCCACGTTGACGAACGCCCCGACCTCGCGGGCCACCCGGAGGATCGGCCGGAGCCGCTCGGCGACCCGGCGGATCGTCGACTCGGCATACAGGGCGTCGAACCGGGGCGTGAGGCTGGTGAGCTTGAGCGACAGGTTGACCCGGGGGATCGGCCCGTGCTGGTCGCGGTCGATCGTCGGGACTTCGGGCTCCTGGCTCAGGGGGCCGGCCAGCCCGCGCAGCAGTTCGACGCAGGTGGCGGCATAAGCCTCGGCCTCGCGGTCGCTGATGACCGCCTCGCCCAGCAGGTCGGCGGTGAAGCCGACCCCGCGCCTGCGGAGTTGCCGGACGGTCCGGAACGCCTCGGCCGGCGTGGCCCCGGCGATGAACCGGCCGGCCATGTGGGTGGCCGACGCCCGCGCCAGGCCGGACAGGAGCTTCTCGCGGGCGGTGCCGGGCGGGGCCAGGCCCACGCCCAGGTTCATCCACCAGGGGACCCGCTCCTCGGCCTCCCCCAGGTACTCGCGGAGGTGCCGGCCCACGGCCTCGGGCTTCTCCAGCCCCGGCAGGGCATCGATGAACCGGAACAGCTGGGCCTTGACCTCCGGGTCGTCCATCGTCAGGGCCATCGCCCGGTCGTCCCACCATCCCCTCGACAGGATGGAGCGGCCCCGCGCCACCTCGGCGAACAGCGAGCGGCCGATGGCCTGGGCCCGCCCCTCGACGTCGTGCGGGGTCGATGCGACCGGCGTCGCGGGATGCGCGATCATCGTCACGGTCCTGGCCTCCCCTGTGAAGTTGCCGCGAAATCGGGGGAAGCCCGACGCGCGAGCCCGGCGACTCCTTCCCCGCCCCCGACCGCTTCATTATATAGGTAGGAACGGACCCGGGACCCGGATGGTTCGATCCGTTCGCGGACCGGCGCCGCGCCTCGTGTCCGAGAGTTGCGACTGATCCCGAGGGCCAGCCCTCTCGCGTCGCGTCCCCCGCGTCGGGGACGCACGGCCTTCCGAATGCCCCATGAAAGCCAGGGAGATCCCGCCCATGCCCCAGACCCGCCGCTCGATGATGACCGCCGTCTTCGCCGCCTTCGCCTCGCTGGCCCTGACCCTGGGCACCGCCTTCGCCGCCGAGCTGCTGGGCACCGTCAAGTCGGTCGACGCCGATAACAAGAAGTTCGTCGTCACCCAGGAGGACCCCGAGAAGGACGTCGACGTCACCGTCAAGGACGACACCGAGTGGGTCAACCCCAAGGGCAAGACGGCCAAGAAGTTCGACATCTCCAAGCTCAAGAAGGGGACCAAGGTCAAGGTGACCCACGAGGACGGCGTCGCTTCCAAGGTCAACATCGAGAAGTACGCCGGCAAGAACAAGGCTGCCGAATAAGCCGATGGCGCGGTGACTTTTCGCCCCGATCCTCGGGCGGTTCCTTGACGAACCGCCCCGGGATCTGTAGAGTTGGGGCGTCATAATTCGGTGCGCATCTTATCCAGAGTGGCTGAGGGACGGGCCCGACGACGCCACAGCAACCGGTCTGCCATCACGGCGGATGCTGGTGCTAACTCCTGCCCTATCGCACCCGGCGGCAACGCCCCCAGGGAATCGCGATGGGACAGATAAGATGGTCTGAGGTCGGCGCACATCCCCGCGTCCGCACCTACAGCCCTTCCTGCCTTCCAACCCGTCCCCTCATACACTCGCCGATCAGAACGTGCGCGCACCGCGGACGGACCCATGCTTTTCGGTTCGTCCGGTTCCCTGGTTCGGGCCCGAATCCCCTCGCGACTCGCGGGACGGTGGAACGGCCTTGTCGGGAGATATGCCGGTGTCCGACGAACTCGTCCTCGGCCTGAAGTGTCGCCTCTGTGGCAAGCTCTATCCCAAGGAAGCCCTCAACTTCTGCACCGAGGACTTCGGCCCCCTCGAAGTCGTCTATGACTACGAGGCCGTCGGCCGGACGATGACCCGCGAGGCGATCCTCTCCCGCCCCCGGACGATCTGGCGCTATCGCGAACTGCTGCCGATCGACGGCGAGCCCACGGTCGGCCTCCACGTCGGCGGGACCCCCCTGATCCGCGCCGATCGCCTGGCCAAGGCCCTGGGCGTGGCCGAGCTTTACATCAAGAACGACGCGGTCAACCACCCGACCCTCTCGTTCAAGGATCGCGTGGTCGCCGTGGCCCTGAGCAAGGCCGTCGAGCTCGGCTTCCGCACCGTGGGGTGCGCCTCCACCGGCAACCTGGCCGGGAGCGTCGCGGCCAACGCCGCCGCCGCCGGTCTGGAAGCCTACGTCTTGATCCCCGACGACCTGGAAGCCGGCAAGGTGCTGGGCGCCAGCATCTATGGGGCGAAGGTCATCGCCATCAAGGGCAACTACGACCACGTCAACCGGCTCTGCTCGCAGATCGCCTTCAAGTACGGCTGGGGCTTCGTCAACGTCAACCTCCGGCCGTTCTACGCCGAGGGGTCCAAGACGATGGGCTTCGAGATCGCCGAGGCGATGGGCTGGCGGATCCCCGACCACGTCGTCGCCCCGATGGCCGGCGGCAGCCTGATCGGCAAGATCCACAAGTCGTTCAACGAGTTCGCCACCCTCGGCATCATCGACGGCCCGGTCCGCACCAAGATGTTCGGCGCCCAGGCGACCGGGTGCAACCCGATCTCGCACACGGTCAAGTCCGACGCCATGAAGGTCCGGCCGGTCCGCGACCCCAAGACGATCGCCAAGAGCCTGGCCATCGGCGACCCGGCCGACGGCTACTTCGCCTCCCAGCTGATCCGCGAGAGCGGCGGCTGGAGCGAGGACGTGGACGACGACGCCATCGTCGACGCCATGAAGCTGCTGGGCGAGACCGAGGGGATCTTCGCCGAGACCGCCGGCGGCGTGACCCTGGCCGTGGCCCGCAAGCTGATCGAGCAGGGCAAGATCGACCGCGACGGGTCGACCGTCCTGTGCATCACCGGCAACGGCCTCAAGACCCAGGAGGCGCTCCACGGCAAGGTCGACAAGCCCGCCGTGATCCGCCCCAGCCTCGACGAGTTCGAGGCCCTGGTCGGCTCCCCCGCCGACGCCGGCCAGCTGATCGGCGCCGGGGCCTGAGTTCCCCAGGCGAGACGCAACATCCTATCTTCTCCCCAGCACCGAGTGCCGAGGCGCGTCGCCCCGAATGGCGACGCGGCCCCGGTCCGCAAGGACCTTTGCATCATGCCCGTCGTCCGCATCCCGACCCCGCTCCGCCCGCACGCCAATAACCTCGACAGCGTCGACGCCGCCGGCGCGACGGTCGGCGAAGTCCTCGGCCAGGTCTTCGAGGCCCACCCCGCCCTCCGCGAACGCCTGTTCGACGGCGCCGAGCTGCGTCGGTTCGTCAACGTCTACGTCAACAACGAAGACATCCGCTACCTGGAAGACCTCGACACCAAGGTCGAGGCCCGGGACGAGGTCAGCATCATCCCGGCCGTCGCCGGAGGCTGATCGCCAAACGAACCCAAAGTCGGGCGGCACGGGCGCGGTGGTTGGCAAGCCAACCACCGCCACCCGAATACCAAACGAACCCAATCGATGTCGCCGGTTCGGCCAGGACTCCGGAAAAACGAACTCAATCCTGGGTGGCTGTGGTTGGCTTGCCAACCACGGCGCCGGCGAGTTGGACCGAGGTCGGTCGGTCGATCGCAACCATCCGACTCGCCCAAACGAAGCCAACGCGCCGCATCCCAAACGAAGCCAACCGCCCCTCCCCGGGGGCGATCTGAAGGGTAGATGAAGGTCATGGCAAGCGACAGCGCCGGCCTCGGCGGAGACGCAACCCCCGATCCCCTCGACCGATACAGCCGACAGGTCCGGTTCCCCAATCTGGGCGAGGCCGGGCAGAGGCGGTTGATGCAATCGCGGGTCACGATCTGCGGGTGCGGCGCCCTGGGCACGGTCCTGGCCAATCACCTGGTCCGCGCCGGGGTCGGGCACATCCGCTTGGTCGACCGCGACTTCATCGAGACCCACAACCTCCAGCGCCAGATCCTCTTCGACGAGGACGACGTCGCCTCCAACCTGCCCAAGGCCGAGGCCGCCGCCCGCAAGCTCCGGCGGATCAACTCGTCGGTGACGATCGAGCCGGTCGTGACCGACATCGACCACACCAACATCCTCGACCTCGTGGCCGACGCCGACCTGATCCTGGACGGAACCGATAACTTCGAGACCCGCTACCTGATCAACGACGCCGCCGTGAAGCTGGGCAAGCCCTGGATCTTCGGCGGGGTGATCGGCTCCGAAGGCCAGACCATGACGATCCGGCCGGGGAAGACGCCCTGCCTCCGCTGCCTGATCGAGGACAACCCGCCGCCCGGCATGACCCCGACCTGCGAGACGGCCGGCGTCCTGGGCCCGGCGGTCTCGGTGATCGCCTCGTTCGAGGCCGTCGAGGCGATCAAGCTCCTGAGCGGGGCCGATTCCGCCCTGAACACCGAGCTGATCATGGTCGACGTCTGGGACTGGCAGTTCCGCCGGCTCAAGGTCGCGGGCCTGCTGGGCAAGGTCGACTGTCCGTGTTGCCAGCGGCACCAGTACGAGTGGCTGGCCGGCGACCTCGGGTCGCACACGACGACCCTGTGCGGGCGCAACGCCGTCCAGATCGCCGCCCGCCGCCCCGAGCCGATCGACTTCCCCGACATGGCCCGCCGCCTCGGCGCCATCGGCGAGGTCAAGCACAACGCCTTCATGCTCCGGTTCGCCGCCGAGGGGCATGACTTCACCGTCTTCCCCGACGGCCGGGCGATCATCAAGGGGACCAACGACATCGCCAAGGCCCGGACCCTCTACGCCCAGTTCGTGGGGAGTTGAGCCGCCCGCTCCTCCCCCGGCCGACCTCCCGCCCGCAGGACACCCGCGATGATCTACCTGGATAACGCCGCGACCAGCTTCCCCAAGCCCGAGCCCGTCTACGAGGCCCTCGACCGGTTCGCCCGCACCAGCCTGGCCAACCCCGGCCGCGCCGGGCACCGGATGGCGATGGCCGCCGAACGGACCCTGGACGACGCCCGGCACGCCCTCAACCAGTTCTTCCGGGGCGAAGGGCCCGAGCGCTGGATCTTCACGCTCAACTGCACCGACGCCCTGAACATGGCCATCAAGGGGACGGTCAAGCCCGGCGACCATGTGATCACGTCGGACATGGAGCACAACTCGGTCAGCCGGCCGCTCCGCAAGCTCGAACGCGACAGCGTGATCACCCTCACCCGCCTGGCGTCGACTGAGGGCTACCTCGACCCCGAGGCCGTCCGCCAGGCCCTCACGCCCAAGACCTCGCTGGTTGCCCTGACCCATGCGTCCAACGTCCTGGGCACGGTCCAGCCGATCGAGGCGATCGCGCCAATCGTCCGCCAGGCCGGGGCCCTGTTCCTGGTGGACGCCGCCCAGTCCGCCGGGTTGGTGCCGATCGACCTCAAGGCCACGCCCATCGACCTGCTCGCCTTCCCCGGCCACAAGGCCCTGTACGGGCCGACCGGCACCGGCGCCCTGTATGTCGGCCCCCGGGCCAACCCCGCCGCCTGGCGCGAGGGGGGCACCGGCGGCGACTCCGCCAGCGAGACCCAGCCGGCCATCCTCCCCTACGCGCTGGAAGGCGGCACGCCCAACGTCCTGGGGGTGGCCGGCCTGGCCGCCGGGGTGGCGTGGGTCGCCGCGCGGGGCGTCGAGGCCGCCCGGCTCCACGAAGTCGGCCTGCTCCAGAAGGTCGTCGACTGGGCCGAGGCCGCCGAAGGCTGGCGCGTGGCCGGCCGCTGGGACCCGGCCACCCACGTCGGGGCGCTGTCCCTGATCGTGCCCGAAGGGCTGACGCCCCAGGAACTGGCCGGGATGCTCGACACCAGCTTCGAGATCGCCGTCCGCCCCGCCCTCCACTGCTCCCCGTACATCCACAAGGCCCTGGGCACCTTCCCGGACGGCACCCTCCGCGTCAGCCCCGGCCCCTTCACCACCGAGGCCGAGATCGACACCTTCCTGGCGGCGCTGGCCGAGATCACCGCCGGGGTGCTCTGATTTGACTCCGGATACGCGTGTCGTTACACTGACCCCTCGTTTCTGATCACTCCCGGCCATCAGCAAGGCCGCCCCGTCGCCCATCGCGCGGGGATCGCGGCCCGGAATGTCTCGGCGGGACGGAGGAAGTTCTCGTGGCACTTGCGGTTAAAGACCTGATCGATGCGGGCGTACACTTCGGGCACCGGGCGAGCCGGTGGAACCCGAAAATGAAGCCGTACATCTACGGCAAGCGCAACCTGATCCATATCATCGACCTGAAGGAAACGGTCCGCGGCCTGCTCCGCGCGTCCAAGTACTTCCACAAGGTGGCCTCGGAGAACGGGCTGATCCTGTTCGTCGGGACCAAGCGGCAGGCCTCCGAGACGATCGTCGAGGAATGCACCCGCGCCGGGATGCCCTACGTCACGGAACGCTGGCTGGGCGGGACGCTCACCAACTTCCGGACGATCCGCAGCCGACTCAAGCGCCTCGAGGAACTGGAGAGCATCCTCGATGGCGAGCAGGCGCTCAGCTACTCGAAGAAGATGATCTCCACGCTCGGCCGCGAGCGGGCCAAGATCGACCGCAACCTGGCCGGCATCCGAAACATGACCCGCCTGCCCGAGGCGCTCCTGGTCATCGACCCGCACCGCGAGCACATCGCCGTGTCCGAGGCCCGGAAGCTGGGCATCAAGATCGTCGCCCTGCTGGACACCGACTGCGATCCCGACACCATCGACCTGCCGATCCCCGGCAACGATGACAGCATGCGGTCGATCGAGCTGGTGGTCAAGCGGCTGGTCGACTCGATCATCCAGGGCAAGCTCACCGCCCCGCCCGAGCCCCCGCGTCGCGAGGAGCCGGAGCCCGGCCGCAATGACCGCGATCGTCGCGGCGGCGACCGCGGCGGACGCGGTGGCGATCGCGGCGGCCCGAATCGTGGCGGCCCGCAGGGCTATGGCCGCGGCGGGATCCGTTCTTCCAACGCCCCGGCGGCGGCCGCCTCCCCGGCCCCCCCTCAGCCCAATCAGTCCGCCGCGGCGGCCGTCGAGGCCGGCGTTCCGACCGACCTGGAAGCCCAGGCCGACGCCCAGCCGGCCATCCCCGGCGGTCAGGGCGTGACCGATACGCCCCCCTCGGCGCAGGCCGAAGCCGCCCCGGCCCCCGCGGCCGAGCCGGAAGCCGCCCCGCAGGGCGAATGATCGAGTCGGGGCCCGCCCCGGTTTGACCCGAACGATCGACGAGGCCCGGGGCTTGACGGCCATCCGCCGTCCCCCGGGCCTCGTGCCCGCGAAGAACCCAGTCACCGATTACGAATCCCGCAAGGTCTGCGACAGAGCAGAGGAGAAGCGTCGATGGCCGCTATTACGGCTCAGGTTGTCAACGAATTCCGCAAGGCGACCGGGTTGGGCCTGATGGAGTGCAAGGCGCTCCTGAAGGAGGCGGACGGCGACCCCAAGAAGGCCATGACCCTCGCCCAGGAGCGGGGCAAGGCCAATGCCGCCAAGCGCGCCGGCCGCGCCGCCAAGGCGGGCCGCGTCGAGACCTACATCCACCACGACGGCAAGTCGGGCGCCCTGATCGAGGTCAACTGCGAGACCGACTTCGTCGCCCGCAACGACGAGTTCCGCCAGCTTTGCAAGGACCTGGCCCTCCAGGTCGTCGCGGCCAACCCGATCTGCGTCCGCCGCGAGGAGATGGACCCGGCGGTCGTCGAGGAGCAGCGGCGGATCTTCCTGAAGCAGGCCGAGGACAAGCCCGAGCAGATCCGCGAGAAGATCGCCGACGGCAAGCTCAACTCGTGGTATAGCGAGAGCGTCCTACTGGACCAGGTCTACGTCAAGGACTCGGCCAAGAAGGTCAGCGACATGATTCTGGAAGTCAACGCCCGGACCGGCGAAAACATCTCGGTGGCCCGGTTCGCCCGGTTCATCCTGGGCGAGACCGCCCCGGCCGAGACGCCCGAAGCCGAAGGCTGAGCCCATCACCGGGGCGATCGACGCGGATATCCCCCGGCCCGTCGGTCGCCCGATCCCCCCGACCCGAATCCCCCGCCTCAACGACAACGGAGTTGTCATGGACGCCTCGCATTCCTACGGGCCTCCGGTCTTCAAACGCATCCTGCTGAAGCTTTCCGGGGAGAGCTTCGGGCGGCCCGGCGAAGGGGGGATCAGCGTCGACGAAGTCAGCCGGATCGCCCGCCAGGCGTCCCGCGTGGCGGCCCATGGCGTGGAAGTGGCCATCGTGGTCGGCGGCGGCAACTTCCTCCGCGGGGCCTCGCTCCGGGGCTCCACGGTGATCCGCGAGGCGACCGCCCACTACATGGGGATGACCGCCACGGTCATCAACGGCCTGGCCCTCCAGGACGCGATGGAAGGGCTGGGCTGCGAGACCCGCCTGATGACCACGTTCAAGATGGACGAGGTCGCCGAGCCGTTCATCCGCCGGCGTGCCCTGACCCACCTGTCCCGGGGCCGGGTCGTGATCCTGGCGTGCGGCACCGGCAGCCCCTTCGTCACCACCGACACGGCCGCGGCGCTCCGGGGCACCGAGCTGGGCGTCGAGGTCCTGATGAAGGCCACCCGGGTCGACGGCATCTACACCGCCGACCCCGAGAAGAATCCCCACGCCGTCCGCCACGAGCACCTGACCTACGAGCAGGTCGTCCGCGACGACCTCCGGGTCATGGACATGACCGCCATCGGGATGTGCCTGGATAACTCCCTGCCGATCCTGGTCTTCAACTTCAAGAAGGAAGGCAACATCGAGCGGGTCGTGGCCGGCGAGACGATCGGGACCTGGGTGGCCAACACGCCCCGACCCTTGCCGGGCACGCTGGCCTGATCGTTGGATGCCGTCGGGGTCGTCTGCCGATCCCCCTCCGGTTACAATCTGCCCACCGGGCGTTTTGCGGGTTGCCGAGCCTTCCGAGGTGAGCCATGAGCATCGAAGAGATCGCGTTCGAAGCCGAAGAGAAGATGGAAAAGAGCATTGCGCTGCTCGCCGATCAGCTCAAGGGGGTCCGGACCGGCCGGGCCAACACCGGGCTGGTGGACTCGATCCGGGTCCTCTACTACGGCTCGCCGACCCCGCTCAAGCAGCTCGCCAACCTCAGCACCCCCGAGCCCCAGCAGATCCTGATCCGCCCGTTCGACCAGACCGCCATCGGCGACATCGTCAAGGCGATCCAGGCCAGCGAACTTGGCCTGACCCCGAACTCGGACAACAAGGTCATCCGCCTCAACGTCCCGTCCCTCTCGGTCGAGCAGCGCAAGAAGCTGTCCAATCGCGTCAAGGACCTGGCCGAGGAGGCGCGGATCTCGATCCGCAACATCCGCCGCGATGCCAACAAGTCGGGCGATAAGGAGTTGGCCGACAAGACGATGACCGAGGACGACCTGGAACGCTGCAAGGAAGAGATCCAGGCCCTCACCAAGCGGTTCGAGGGCAAGGTCAACGAGATGGCCGAGAAGAAGTCCGCCGAGATCCTCGAAGTCTGAAGCCTCCGAGCCCTGACGCCGACCCGAAGCCGACGCCGGCCCGCGACCCTCGCGGGGCCCGCCGTCGGCTTCCTCGTTGAACCGGCCCGCGAATCGACCGCGATGCCCGGCGATCGGGGCGGATCGCCCGTCGGGCGTCGTCGGCCTCCGCCGCTCGTCCCGGCCGGCGTCCTCGCAAGGCGGGCACCCCGCCCGATCGGCCCGGGGCCCTAACGGGCGGCGTCGTCCTCGGCCACGAAATCGTCGTCGCCGACGTGCACCGATCCGGACGAGGAGTCCGACGGGGTATCGCGGCCCCGGGCTACGTCCTCGGGGCGGAGGCGGGGGACGTCGGGGCCGAAGCCGCCCGTGCCGTCGGTGTCGGGGATCGGCGGAGTCGGGGCGTCGGCGTCGCTGCGGTTGGAGTCGGGCGGGAGATGGGGGGCGGCGGGGTTGCTCATGGTCGGGGCTCCGGGTGGGGTCGTCGATCGGGCCCGGGCGGACGGGCTCTTTCCTGGACCTGGCCCGGATTGGTGGCGAATGGCATGCCGGGGGGCGGCCGCTCGGGTATCCTCCGATCTCGGAACGGCACCCACCCCCCTCCCAATCTCCCGGAGCGATCGCGATGAAACGGCCTTGCGTTTGGATCCTGCTGGCCCTGGCGTCGGCCGTGCCCGCAGCGAATGGGGATGAGCCCGCCGTCCGCCGCGACCAGGACGTGATCTACGGCCGGAAGTACGGCACCGCCCTCACGATGGACGTGTTCCGCCCGGCCGCCAACGGCAACGGCCGCGGGATCATCTCGGTGGTCAGCGGCGGCTGGTTCTCCAATCACGACAGCGTGAACGCCGCCGGCGTCAAGGTCTTCACCGACCGGGGCTACACCGTGTTCGCGGTGGTCCACGGCAGCCAGCCCAAGTTCACGATCCCCGAGGTCCTCGAAGACATGCACCGGGCCGTGCGTTTCATCCGCACCCACGCCCAGGAGTATGGGGTCGATCCCGACAAGCTGGGGATCACCGGCGGGTCGGCCGGCGGCCACCTGTCGCTGATGCAGGGGACGGCCGGCACCGCCGGCAAGCCGGACGCCAAGGACCCCGTCGACCGGGCCTCCAGCCGGGTCGCGGCCGTGGCCTGCTTCTTCCCGCCGACCGACTTCCTCAACTACGGCAAGGAGGGGGAGGATGCGCTCGGCCGGGGGATCCTGAAGGACTTCGCCGCCCCGTTCGAATTCCGCGAGTTCGACCCGGCGAAGAAGAAGTTCGTCACGATCACCGACGAGGCGAAGATCCAGGAAATCGGCCGGGCGATCTCGCCGGTCAACCATGCCTCCTCCGACGACCCGCCCACGCTGATCATCCACGGAGACGCCGACAAGCTCGTCCCGATCCAGCAGGCCGAGCTGATCGTCGGCAAGCTGAGCAAGTCCGGCGTGGAGGCCAAGCTCATCCCCAAGCCGGGCGCCGCGCACGGCTGGCCGAACATGGGCCAGGACCAGGCCGTGCTGGCCGACTGGTTCGATGCCCATCTCCTGAAGTGATCGACGGCCCGTCCGGGGGCGTATGACGGCGGGGCGTCGGCCGGCCTCCCGGGCCCGGGCAATGCCCCGCTCGCCTTTCACGCGGCCCGATGGGCCCCGGCACTCAGCCCCGGGAGCGGGCCCGACGGCGGGCGATCCCGAGTCCGACCAGTCCGGCGATCCCGCACAGGGCCAGCGACGAGGGCTCGGGGACCGCGGCTGGGTTGCCGGAGGCGACCTCGCCGCTGGCGGTGCCGCCGCCGGACGCGGGGATGCCCCGGACGGTGATCACCCCGTAGAAGGCGTTGGCCTCGTTCTGGCTCTGGAAGGCGAACGTCTCGGCGGTGATGCCGGTCCCGGTGATGGTGTAGACCGAGGTCTCTCCGGCCGTGAACCGATTGGAGTTGTTGGCGCTTTCGTATGCCAGGAGGATGTCGAACTGGCCGCCCTGCCCCGGGGGCTGGACGGAATTCGCCCCGATGGTGATCGATTCGACGGCCTGCCCCGAGACGAACGAGAAGCTCAACGAAGACGGGTTGATCGTGGGGTTGACGTTGAAGTAGGCCCCGGCCAGGTAAGGCGAGGTGCCGGTGAGGCCGTTGATGATCGTCAGGCGGACCGTGTTGGGCGCGATCGATTGGAAGGTGGCCGACCCGAAAGGCGAACTGCCGTTCGGTGACGTGCCGTTGTAGACATTGTCGAAATTCAGCGTGAAATCGGCCCGGGCCGACCCGGCCAGGGTCGTAACCGGGGCGACCATCCCGGCGAACAGCGAGCATCGGATCATCGACATCGAAGACCTCTCGTCAGGCACATCCGAGCGTGCTTCGAGGGAGCCCACGTCGGCAACCCCTCGGATCTAGAACCTGAAACACCGCGTCGGCGGTCGCCGGACTCCTGGGTGCTTCGTTTCAACATGTTGTTGGTTGAACGCAACGAGAGGGTGGCGGCTCGGCATCACGACGCCGACCGACCGGTGTTCGCCGACCGCCCCGGCTTCGCGGGGCCGGCATTCTTCGGGGCGATCGAATGACCGGCCGCGGGCCGCGTCTGGAGGATGGCGGATCGCCGCAGGGACCGGGCTCGCTCGCGGGAGGACTTCATGGATCGACTGCTGATCGCAATGACCCTGGCATCGGGCTTTCCGCCGGCACGGTTGTCGTACCCCAATGAGTTGGCGAAGTGGCAGGTCTGGGCCCCGGGGGGCGGGACCTGGGAGGGGCACTCGGGATATCGATGGACGGTCTATCTGAAACAGGGCCGTCCCATGGCCCGGTTGGCCAGTCGACGCGACTGGATGGGCCCCGACTTGCCGTTTGCCATCGAAGAGGGGCGACAAGAGGACGAATTCTCCGGGCGGAAGCGGTTCGCCAGGGTCGACGACGGCTGGATCGTGGCGTTCAATCGTGGGGAGTTCGGGGCCGCACTCTGGTGGTTCTCGGAGGACGGGAGACGCCGGTCCCTGCTGAGCAGGGATTTGTGGATCAACGAGTTCATCCCCACGGCCGCGGGCCTGCTGGCCGTCGACGGGCTCGCCCACGGCTCCGACCATCGGGGCGGGGTCGTCCGGATCGGCCGCGATGACGCCGGCCGATATCGGGCGAGCCGCCTCGTCTGGCTGGGAGGGATGGCCTCCGCCGGGCGGGTCGACGCCGATGGGACGCTGGTGGTCGCCACCCTGTCCCGCATCCTCCGGATTGATCTCGCCACGAAACGGGCGGATGTCCTGCTCGAAGCGGCGCCATGGCAGCCCAGGCATGCGACCTCCATGGCACTCGGGCCGGGAGGATCGATCTATCTCGGCATGGGTGACGTGGTGGTCAGGGTCCGCCCGGAAAAAGGGCGGTCCCCCCGGAGCGAACTGCTGATCCCATTTCGCGGCTTCGAGCACCGGATCGAAGCGGAACCGGTCGTCCGGCACGACCCGGGGCCGCGTCCCGGCGTTGCGGGGGCGGCGGAGCGAGCATCGCCCGAGGGGCCCGGGCGAGGCTCTCGGTTCCCCTCACTTGCCCGGGCCGGGCCGGAATCGCTAAAATCCGGTGTCGGTCGGCGCGACATGCCGATCGCGCCCCCGCGCGCGGGGGCGTCGTCCGTGGCCAGCCCCGCCCGTTTGCCGGCGGTTCGCGGTCGCCCCGGCCCCGATCCTCGGGCCGGGTCGCGAGGAATCAGAGAGACCCGCCGTGCCCAAGCGTACCGACATCCAGAAGATCCTGATCCTCGGCGCCGGGCCGATCGTGATCGGCCAGGCGTGCGAGTTCGACTATTCGGGCACCCAGGCGTGCAAGGCGCTCCGCGAGGAAGGTTTCGAGGTCGTGCTGGTCAACAGCAACCCGGCCACGATCATGACCGACCCCGAGATGGCCGACCGGACCTACATCGAGCCGATCACCCCGGCCGTTGTCGAGCAGATCCTGGCCAAGGAGAAGCCCGACGCCCTGCTGCCCACCCTGGGCGGGCAGACCGGCCTGAACGTGGGGCTGGCCCTGGCCGAGAGCGGCGCCCTGGAACGCCACGGCTGCCGCCTGATCGGCGCCACGGCCGAGGCGATCCGCACCGCCGAGGACCGCGCCCTGTTCAAGGCCGCCATGGAGGAGATCGGCCTGGAGAGCGCCCGGTCGGAGATGGTCACGACCCTGGAGGAAGCCCAGAAGGTCCGCGACCAGATCGGCCTGCCCTGCGTGCTCCGACCCAGCTTCACCATGGGCGGGTCGGGCGGCGGCATCGCCTACAACCGGGACGAGTTCGACCGGATGGTCGCCTTCGGCCTGGAACTCTCCCCGGTCCGGTCGATCCTGGTCGAGGAGAGCGTGATCGGCTGGAAAGAGTACGAGATGGAGGTGATGCGCGACTGCGCCGACAACGCCGTCATCGTCTGCTCGATCGAGAACTTCGACCCGATGGGGGTCCACACCGGCGATAGCATCACCGTCGCCCCGGCGCAGACCCTGACCGACAAGGAATACCAGAAGCTCCGGGATGCCTCGCTGGCGATCCTCCGCAAGATCGGCGTCGAGACCGGCGGGTCGAACGTCCAGTTCGCCATCGACCCGAAGACCGGCCGGATGATCGTGATCGAGATGAACCCGCGGGTCAGCCGCTCCAGCGCCCTGGCCAGTAAGGCGACCGGCTTCCCGATCGCCAAGATCGCCGCCAAGCTCGCCGTCGGGTTCCGCCTGGACGAGATCCGCAACGACATCACCCGCGAGACCCCGGCCTGCTTCGAGCCGACGATCGACTACGTCGTCACCAAGATCCCCCGCTGGGCGTTCGAGAAGTTCCCCGACGCCGACCCGGTGCTCACTACCCAGATGAAGTCGGTAGGCGAGGTCATGGCGATCGGCCGGACCTTCCGCGAGAGCTTCCAGAAGGCCCTGCGCGGGCTGGAGGTCGGGCGGTTCGGCTTCGGCTGCGACCCCAAGGACACCTGGGGCACCCCGGAGCAGCCGACCGAGGACGAGATCTCCGCGAAGCTGGCCACGCCCAACGCCGACCGGATCTGGTCGATCCGCCACGCCTTCCTGGCCGGGTTCGACATCGAGCGGATCAACGGCCTGACCGGGATCGACCCCTGGTTCCTCCACAACCTCCGCGACCTCGTCCTGCTGGAAGGGCGGCTCCGCGAGGCCGGGTCGCTGGACCGGGCCGATGACGACCTGATCCGCGAGGCCAAGCGCAACGGGTTCTCCGACCGCCAGCTCGCCCACCTCTGGGGCGAGAAGGAGGCCGCCGTCCGCTCCGACCGCGAGCGGCGGGGGATCAAGGCGGTGTTCAAGCTGGTGGACACCTGCGCCGCCGAGTTCGAGGCGGTCACGCCCTACTACTACTCGACCTACGAGAGCGAGGACGAGGCCCGGGTCGGCGACAAGCCCCGGGTGGTGATCCTGGGAGGCGGCCCGAACCGGATCGGCCAGGGGATCGAGTTCGACTATTGCTGCTGCCAGGCCGCGTTCGCCCTCCGGGCCGACGGGTATGAAGTGGTGATGGTCAACAGCAACCCGGAGACGGTCTCCACCGACTACGACACCTCGGACCGCCTGTTCTTCGAGCCCCTGACGGTCGAGGACGTGCTCAACGTGATCGGGCGGGTCAAGCCGATCGGAGTGATCGTCCAGTTCGGCGGGCAGACGCCGCTGAACCTGGCCCGGGCCCTGGAGGCGGCCGGCGTGCCGATCCTGGGGACCAGCCCGGAGAGCATCGACCTCGCCGAGGACCGCGAGCGGTTCCGCGTCATCATCGACCGCCTCGGCCTGAAGCAGACCCCCAACGGGTCGACCACCAACTACGAGGAAGCCCGGCGGATCGCCGAAAGGATCGGTTACCCGGTGCTGGTCCGGCCCAGCTTCGTGCTGGGCGGGCGGGCCATGGAGATCGTCTACGACGAGCCGAGCCTGTCGCGGTTCGTCGCCGAGGCGATCGAGGCCAGCCCCGGCCACCCGGTGCTGATCGACAAGTTCCTGGAGGACGCCCGCGAGGTCGACGTGGACGCCGTGTGCGACGGCGAGCGGACCATCGTCGGCGGGGTGATGGAGCACATCGAGGAAGCCGGCATCCACTCCGGAGACTCCGCCTGCGCCATCCCCCCATTCACGCTCGACGCCGCCACCGTGGCCGAGTTGAAGCGGCAGACCGTGGCGCTGGCCGAGGCCCTGACGGTGCGCGGGCTGATGAACATCCAGTTCGCCGTCAAGGACAAGGAGATCTACGTCCTGGAGGTCAACCCCCGGGCGTCGCGGACCGTCCCGTTCGTGAGCAAGGCGACCGGGCTGAACCTGGCCAAGACGGCGGCGCGGGTCATGGTCGGCCGGACGCTCGAATCGCTGGGGATCACCTCGGAAGTCGAGCCCGGCTACGTGTCGGTCAAGGAGAGCGTCTTCCCGTTCGCCAAGTTCCCGGGCGTGGACATCGTCCTCGGCCCGGAGATGCGGTCGACCGGCGAGGTCATGGGGATCGACACCGACTTCGGGGCCGCGTTCGCCAAGGCCCAGATGGCCGCCAGCTGCGTCCTGCCCGCCTCGGGCACGGTGTTCCTGAGCGTCGCACCCCGCGACAAGACGGCCGTGGTGCCGATCGCGGCCAAGTTCGCCGCGATGGGCTACGACCTGATGTGCACCGCGGGCACCGCCGCCGTCCTGGCCGAGCACGGCATCGCCGTGGCCCCGGTCCGCAAGATCGCCGAAGGGCGGCCCAACCTCCTCGACCACCTGGCCAACGGCGAGATCGCCCTGGTGGTCAACACCCCCAGCGGCAAGGGGGCCCGCACCGACGAGGGGCGGATCCGCTCCTCGGCGGTCAGCCACGGCGTCCCCTGCATCACCACCCTGGCCGGCGCCCGCGCCGCGGTGGCCGCCCTGGAACGGCTCCGCCAGGGGCCGCTCGACGTGTATGCCCTCCAGGACCTGCTCGGGCCGAAGGGTTGATCTGACGTCGACAGGTTGAATCGGCGGCCCGGGGATGCATCGTGGCGCGGAAGCGAAAGACCACCCCCGGGCCGTACCTGCTCCACATGGAGTTGCTCCGCGACCGCATCCTGGACGCCGGGGCGTATCCGTACAACCTGCCCGCGTTCCGGGGGCTGGACACCCTGGCCTTCCACCCCCGGGTGACGTTCCTGGTCGGCGAGAACGGGTCGGGCAAGTCGACCCTGCTGGAAGCGATCGCGATCGCCTCGGGCCTCAACCCCGAAGGGGGCAGCCAGAACTTCCGCTTCGCCACCCGCGCCTCGCATTCGCCGCTGGAGGGGTGCATCCGGCTGGCCCGGCCGCCGAGCACCCCGAGGGACCGCTACTTCCTCCGGGCCGAGAGCTTCTTCAACGTCGCCTCGGAGATCGAGCGGCTGGACGAGGGCGGCGGCGGCCCGCCGATCATCGGGGCGTATGGCGGCAAGTCGCTCCACGAGCAGTCGCACGGAGAGTCGTTCTTCGCCCTGTTCCAGAACCGGTTCGGCGACCACGGCCTCTACCTGCTGGACGAGCCCGAGGCCGCGCTGTCGCCGACCCGTCAGGTGCAGTTCCTCGGGCTGCTCCACGACTACGTCCGCAGGGGCGGGCAGTTCCTGATCGCCACCCACTCGCCGATCATCATGGCCTATCCCGACGCGATCATCTATCGATTGGATGATGCCGGGGTCGCGGCGGTGGACTACAGGGACACCGAGCATTACCTTGTGACCCGCGGGTTCCTGAGCAACCCCGCGCGGTCGCTCGCGATCCTGATGGATGACCCTCCCGAGGATTGACCCTCGGCGGCGGGCGGCCCGATTCCCACCCTCCACCCTGCGAGCCTCCCCACCATGATGCGCATCGCCTCGATGATCGGCCTCGCGTGCCTCCTGACCGCCCCCGCCGGCGCCGGCGAGCCCGCCCGGGCCGAGAACGTGATCGTCGTCACGCTCGACGGCTTCCGTCCCCAGGATTTCTTCGGCGGGGCCGACGAGACGCTGGTCCACCCCAAGGCCGGGGGCGTGGCCAACGTCGAGAAGCTGCGGAAGGCCTACGGACGCGACACGGCCGAGGCCAGCCGCGAGGCGATCCTGCCGTTCCTCTGGGGGACGGTCGCGAAGCAAGGGCAAGTGTTCGGCGATGCGTCGAAGAAGTCCCCGGCGAAGGTGACCAATGGCAGAAAGTTCTCGTACCCCGGCTACAGCGAGATGTTCTGCGGGTTCCCGGACGACCGGATCGACTCCAACGCCAAGAAGTCGAACCCGAACGGGTCGATCCTGGAGTTCCTCGACGCCCGCCCGGCGTTCCGGGGCAAGGTTGCGGCGTTCTGCACCTGGGACGTCTTCCCGTCGATCTTCCGCTCCGACAGCAACGGCCTGAAGGTCCATTCCGGCTGGACCCCGATCGTCGACGAGCCGCTGACCGAGGGGCAGAAGCAGGCCAACCTCTGGCTCGACCGCCTGCCCCGGTACTGGGCCGACAACGTCTACGACGCGGTCACGATGGCCGCCGCCCGCGAGCACCTGCTCCGCCACAAGCCCCGGGTCCTGTATATCGGCCTGGGCGAGACCGACGAGTGGGCCCACGGCCGCCGCTACGACCTCTACCTGGACGCGGCCCACGCGGCCGACCGCTATCTCGGCGAACTCTGGGAGCAGATCCAGGCCATGCCCGAATACGCCGGGAAGACGGCCCTGCTGGTGACGACCGACCACGGCCGGGGCGGCACCCCATCCGACTGGACCAGCCACGGCGAGAAGGTGGATGGGGCCGAGGCGGTCTGGATGGCCCTGATCGGCCCCGGCGTGCCGTCGCTGGGCGTCCGCGAGGGGGTCGAGGCGACCCAGTCCCAGGTGGCGGCGACGATCGCCGGGCTGGTGGGCGAGGATTACCGGGCGGCCAGCCCGAAGTCGGCGGCCCCGCTGGCCGGCGCCATCGCCGGGCCGCGCACGCCCTGAAAAGATCCGACGCGACCGCGATGGTCGGAATGAAAGACTTCGGTTACTCTCGCGTCTCAGATCCTCCACCATGAGCTTGATACGGGGAAGGACCCACCGTGCAAGACACCCTGCCGCGTCCGGTTTCGGCGTCGGGCCACGCCTTCGTGTGGCCGTATGTGATCGTCTTCGCCGCCTTCCACCTGCTGGCACTGCTGGCGTTACGGCCCGACTTATTCAGCTGGACCGGCGTGGCCCTGGTGTTCCTTGGGAACTACGTCTTCGGCTCGCTGGGCATCAATATCGGCTATCACCGGCTGCTCACGCACCGGAGCTTCAAGTGCTCGAAGCGCCTGGAGCATTTCTTCGCCCTGCTGGGCATCTGCGCGCTCCAGGACTCGCCGGGGCGGTGGGTGGCCATCCACCGGATGCACCACCAGCACTCCGACGAGCAGCCCGACCCGCACAGCCCCCTGGTCGGCTTCATCTGGGCCCACCTGGGCTGGCTGGTCACGGAGAATCGCAGCCTGAACCGGCTGAGCACCTATGAGCAGTATGCCCGCGACGTGTTCCGGGATCCGTTCTACGTCCGGCTCCACCGCAACCACACCTGGATGTGGGTCTACGCCGCCCACGCCGTCCTGTTCCTGCTGGCCGGGACGCTGGCCGGGTGGTTGTTGACCGGGACCCGCGAAGGGGCCCTCCAGTTCGGCCGGAGCGTGTTCGTGTGGGGGGTGATTGTCCGGACCGTGTACGTCTGGCACATCACCTGGGCGGTCAATTCCGCGACTCACCTCTGGGGCTACCGGAATTACGCGACCGGCGAGAACAGCCGGAACAACTGGATCGTCGCCTTGCTGACCAACGGCGAGGGCTGGCACAACAACCACCACGCCCACCAGAAGTGCGCGGCCCACGGCCATCGCTGGTGGGAAATCGACATCACCTACCTGACCATCCTGGCATTCCGCTCGCTCGGGCTGGTCACCGACGTGATCTCACCGGCCACGCCGCACGCCGGCCATGGGCGGGCCGAGCCGGTGCTCAAGGCGGGCCTGGCCCCGTCGCCGCTGGCCGGGCTGACCGAGGCCTGAGGGACGTCGGCGAAGCGGGGGCGTTGATCGCTCCGGGCCCGGGGCCGGCTTGCCCGCCGGGCCGCGGATCGCCTACGATCCAGGGCCGGTTGCCGTCGCGGGCACGCATCCGGGGGTCGTCCGCCCGGTCCGCGACGAATTGACCTCGGGACGCGCCATGACCCCGCCCGGAACGAGCCCGATCGACCCGTCCGCCCTGGCCCGGTTCGGCCGCCTCGAACTGCTCGCCCGGCTGGCCGTCGAGGGGATGATGTCCGGGCGGCACCGGAGCCCGTTCAAGGGGTTCTCGGTCGAGTTCGCCGAGCATCGCCAGTACGGGCCGGGCGACGAGATACGCCACATCGACTGGCGGGCCCTGGGCAAGACCGATCGCTACTACGTCAAGGAATACGAGGAGGAAACCAACCTCCGCGCCTACCTCGTGGTCGATACCTCGGGCAGCATGGGCTATGCCGGCTCGACCGCGTCGAAGCTGGAGCATGCCCGGCAGGTCGCCGCGACCCTGGCCTACCTGATGATCGGCCAGCGCGACGCGGTGGGCCTGGTGACCTTCGACGACGACCTCCGCGCCGCGATCCCGCCGCGATCCGCCCCGGGCCACTTCTCGGTCCTGTGCCGGGCCCTGGAACAGGCCCAGCCCGGCGGCGAGGCCCCGCTGGGAGCGATCCTCGACGCCCTGGCCGGGCGGATCCGCCGTCGCGGGCTGGTCGTGATCCTGTCCGACGGCTTCGACCGGCTCGACGACCTGACCCGGGCGCTCCGGCACCTCCGCCACCGCCGCCACGAGGTCCTGTTCCTCCACGTCCTCGCCCCCGAGGAGGAGACGTTCCCGTTCCGCCGGCCGGCCCGGTTCCGCAACCTGGAAGTGGCCGGCCAGGCCACGCGGGTCGATCCCTCGGCGCTCCGTTCGCACTACCTGGAGCGATTCGAAGCCTTTCGACGCGGGCTGGAGGAAGCCGTCCGGGGGATGGGGGCCGACTATCACCGGGCCTCGACCGCCCTGCCCCCGGAGCGGGCGGTGCTCGACTACCTGGCCGCCCGATCGGCCCGGGGCCGGGCCCGGCCGGGGGGCGGCCGATGAGCTGGGGAGTCGCCAACGTCGCCATGCTGGGCGGGCTGGCCGGCGTGGCGATCCCGATCGCCATCCACCTCCTCAGTCGCCGCGATGAGCCGGTCGTCGACTGGGGGGCCATGCAGTTCCTGGAGCTGGCGCCGAGCCAACGCCGCCGCGTCCGCTTCGCCGATGCCCTGCTGATGCTCGCCCGGATCATCCCGCTGGCGCTGGCCGCACTCGCCCTGTCCCGGCCCTACTGGAATCCGGCGAATGCATCCGTGGTCGGCTCGGAACTGTCTCGGTCGTCTGCGTCATCCTCGCGACGCGACGTGGTCCTGATCCTCGACGGCTCGGCCGGGATGGGCCGGCCCGGGGACGATTCCCCCCGCGATCGGGCGATCGCCTGGGCCCGGCGATTCGTCGCGACGCTCCGCCCCGGTGACTCGGTCGCGGTGCTCCAGGCCGGGAGCCGCGTCCGCCCGGTGATCGACCCGCCCGCCTACGACCTGGAGGCCGCGTCCCGGGCCCTGGCCGATGCCCCGGCGACCCGAGGGGCCGGCGACATCCCCTCGGCCATCGCCGAGGCGTTCCGGATCCTGGGACGGGCCGGCAACCCGGCGCGGGACGTAATCGTGCTGACCGACGGCGGGCGGGCCGCGTGGAAGCTCGATGAGCCCGGCCGCTGGAACCTGCTCCGCGACCTCCGCGCGAGGATGCCGGCCCCGCCCTCGCTCTGGGTCGCCGCGTTTCCGCCGGGGCCGGACGGGTCCGGCGCCCCCGATGGCTCGGTCGGGCCGATCGCCCTGACGCGGGCCACGCCCACCCCGGGGATGCCGGTCGGGGTGTCCGCGACCGTCGCCAACGCGGGTCCCGGGCCGATGACCCGGGCGGCCGAATTGGTCGTCGACGGCCGCGCGGTCCCGGGCTCGTCGCGGGTGGTCGGGCCGATCCCGCCCGGGGGCCGGTCCCCGGTGGAGTTCTCGGCCGAGTTCGCCGACCTCGGCGACCATCTGGTCGCGGTCCGCCTGGTCCCCGGCGCCGACCCCCGGCCCGAGGACGACGAGTCCTCCGCGATGGTCCGCGTCGCCCGGCCGATCCGGGTCGTCCTGATCGACGGGGCGACCGGGCTGGGCGCGACCCCGTTCCTCCGGGCCGCCCTGGCCCCGGGCGGCGACCGGTCGCCCCGGTTCGAAGCGACATCGGTCGCGGCCCGGGCGTTCCGCCCCGATCAACTCGAAGGGCAGGATGTGTCCGTGCTGGCCGGCGTCACGGCGATCTCCCCGGACTATGGCCGGATGCTCGCCCGGTTCGTCGAGGCGGGCGGCGGCCTCCTGCTCGTCCCGGGCCCGTCGGCCGACCCCGACGCCTGGGCCCGCGGCCTCGGCCCCGACCTCCTGCCGGCCGGCGTCGGCCCGATCAAGGGGGAAGCGGTCCGGCCCGATCCCCGGAGCTTCAACGGCCCAGCCCTTGCTCCCCTGGGTCGGGGCGAGACCCCCGCCCTCGGTTCCGCGACGTTCGTCGCCCATCGTCGGCTGACGCCGGTGCCCCGGGCGTCGGTCCTGGCCCGGCTCGACGACGGCGACCCCTGGATCGTCGCCCGACCCCTGGGCCGGGGCCGGGTCGCGGTGGTGGCGACGGGCCTCGACGCGGCGGCGGGGACGCTGGTCGCCAACCCCGACTTCGTCCCGTTCGCCCACGAGCTGGTCGCCGGTTTGGCCGACACCCCGCCGCCTCCCCGGCCAATCCCGCCCGGATCGCCCCTCGCCTTCGACCTCGACCCCGCCCCGCCCTCCTCTGCCGGCGAGGCGATCTTGACCCTGCCGTCGGGCCGGAGCCTGAACGTACCGATCGCCCGGTCCGGGGCCTCGGCCCGGGTGCTCGTCCCGGACACCGACGAGCCCGGCATCTATCGCCTGGCCGTGGGCGGCCGATCCTGGTTCGCGATCGTCGGGCAGGACGCGGGCCCGGCCGACGCGAGCCCGCTGGCCGACGCCGATCGGGCGACCCTGGCCGCTGGCTGGCCGCTGGCCTTCCTGGAAGGCCGCGACGGCGAGTTGCCCGACCGGCTCACCGGCGGCTCGGCCGCCCCGGCCCGGCGCGAGGCCGCCCCGGCCCTGATCCTGGCCGTGCTCGCCGGCCTCTGCCTGGAGATCGCCCTCACCCGGCGGATGTCGGCCCGGGGCGGTGTTCGGCCGTCATGAACTACCGATCCGGGCCGGATCATGGTACCAAGGAAGGTGCCCCCGGCGCGATGCGTCCGCCCTACCGACCCGCACCCGGACCCCGCCCATGAAACCCGCGATCGCCCTGCTCCTGGGCTGCTTGATGTCGACTCCGGCCCGGGCCGAGGATCCGGCCGACTTCGATGCCGGGGTCGCGACGATCCTCGCCCGCCGCTGCCTCGACTGCCACTCCGGGCCGGATG
Organism: Tundrisphaera macrotermitis; assembly: GCF_051175315.1. Taxonomy (NCBI): domain Bacteria; kingdom Pseudomonadati; phylum Planctomycetota; class Planctomycetia; order Isosphaerales; family Isosphaeraceae; genus Tundrisphaera; species Tundrisphaera macrotermitis. Next base: position 4,206,859 of record NZ_CP195100.1, on the reverse strand, counting down.
CGAAGGGGAAGCTCGACCTGTCGCGGAAAACGGCCGCCTTCGCGGGCGGCGACTCCGGCCCGGCGATCGTCCCGGGGAATCCGGAGGACAGCCCGCTCTGGGAGCGGGTCGCCGCCGGCGAGATGCCTCCCAAGGCCGCGCTTCCCGAGGCGGAGGCGAAGGCCATCCGGGGCTGGATCGCCGCCGGGGCCGCGTGGGGGACCGACCCGATCGACGCGTTCCGGCTGACGACCGGCCGCCGCGCCGGCCGCGATTGGTGGTCGCTCCAGCCGGTCGCCCGCCCGGAGGTCCCCCCGGTGCAAAACCCCGGCTGGGCCCGCTCGCCGATCGATCGGTTCGTCCTGGCGAAGCTGGAGGCCAATGGGCTTTCCCCGGCGCGCGAGGCCGACCGGGTCGCCCTGATCCGCCGCGTCACCTTCGACCTGACGGGCTTGCCGCCGACGCCCGAGGAGGTCGACGCCTTCGCGGCCGACGCGTCGCCGACGGCCTATGAATCCCTGGTCGATCGCCTGCTGGGCTCGCCCCAGTACGGGGTGCGCTGGGCCCGATGGTGGCTCGACCTCGCCCGGTTCGGCGAGAGCAACGGGTTCGAGTACGACGAGTTCCGCCCCGACGCCTGGCGCTATCGCGACTGGGTCGTGGGCGCCCTCAACCGCGACCTGCCCTACGACGAGTTCGCCCGCCTCCAGATCGCCGGCGACGTCCTCCGCCCCGACGACCCCGCCGCCGTCGACGCGACCGGGTTCCTGGTCGCCGGCGCGTACGACACCGTGGGCAATAACCAGGTCAGCGTGGCCATGAAGGCGGCGGTGCGGGCCGACGAGCTGGAGGACTTCGTCGGTACGGTGGGCCAGACCTTCCTGGGCCTGACCGTCCACTGCGCCCGGTGCCACGACCACAAGTTCGACCCGATCCGCCAGACCGAGTACTACCGGATGGCCTCGGCCCTCGGCGGGATCCGCCCCGGGGTGCGCGACCTTTCGGCGATCGACCCCGACCGGATCGCGGCCCGGGCCCGAATCGAAGGGCTGGCCGCCCGCGTCGCGGCAATCGAGGCCCCGGCCCGCGACCGGCTCCGGTCCGGGCGGCCCGAAACCGGGCCCACGCCTGTCGCCGCCTGGGACTTTGACCGGGGCCTCGACGATGGGCTCGGCCCGCTCGACCTCCGCCTGGAAGGAGGGGCGACAATCACGCCCGAAGGGCTCCGGCTCGACGGCCGGGCCGCCTATGCCGCCTCGCCGCCGCTGGACCGGGACCTGAGGAGCAAGACCCTCGAAGCCTGGGTCCGGCTCGACCGCCCCGACCAGCGTGGCGGGGGCGTGATGAGCCTCCAGGCCCTGGAGGATGGGCCGTTCGACGCGATCGTCTATGGCGAGGCGGAGCCGGGCCGATGGATGGCCGGGAGCGAGAACTTCGCCCGGACCCGCGACGTCGGCGGCGAAGCCGAGGCGGACGCGACCGGCCGGCCGGTGGCGATCGCGATCACCTATGCCGAGGATGGGACGATCCGGCTCTATCGCGACGGTCGGCCCTACGGCCGCGCCTACGCCTCGCGCGGGCCGGCCCGGTTCCGCGAGGGCCGCTCGCGGGTTTTGTTCGGCCTCCGCCACGCGCCGGCGGGCGGGAACCGGATGCTGGCCGGGACGATCATCCGTGCCCGGCTCTACGACCGGGCTTTGGGACCGGAGGAAGTTGCCGCGTCGGCCGCCACCTCCGGGTCCTACCTCCCGCCCGGCGCGATCGCCGAGGCGCTCCCGGCCGGGCTTCGCGAGGAGCGGGCGAGGCTTCTTGCCGAGATCGATTCGCTCCGGGGTTCGCTGAGTCGGCGATCGCATCGGGCCTATGCGGTCTCCCCTCGCGAGTCGGGGGTGATGAAGGTGAACCTCCGCGGCAATCCCGGGCAACTGGGCGAGACCGTCTCGGCCGGAGGCGTGGCGGCGGTGGACGGGCCGGACGCCGACTTCGGGCTCCCGCCCGACGCCCCGGAGGCCGGGCGGCGGAAGGCCCTGGCCGGCTGGATCGCCGCGCCGGGCAACCCGCTGTTTGCCCGGGCGATCGCCAACCGGCTCTGGCAGGCCCACTTCGGCACCGGGTTGGTCGAGACGCCCAGCGACCTCGGCTTCAACGGCGGGATCCCGTCGCACCCGGAGTTGCTCGACTGGCTGGCGTCGGAGGTAGTCGCGAAGGGCTGGAGCCTCAAGGCGATGCACCGGGCGATCCTCCTGACGGCGACCTACCGCCAGTCGTCGCGGATCAACCCGGCGGCGATCGCGAAGGATGCCGGCGATCGCCTGCTCTGGCGCAAGGCCCCGGTTCGGCTGGAGGCTGAGATGGTCCGCGACGCCATGTTCTCGGTCGCGGGCCGGCTCGACGCCACGACGGGCGGGCCGAGCTTCCTGGACCGGAGGATCGCCAAGGTCGAGGGCACGCCCTCGGTGCTGTACGTCCCGACCGACCCGGGGTCACCCGGCCTCGACCGCCGGACCCTCTACCGGGCCTGGACCCGGGGCGGGCGGAGCCCGCTGCTGGACGCGTTCGACTGCCCCGACCCGTCGTCGACCTCGCCCCGCCGCCCGGTCACGACGACGCCGTTGCAGGCCCTGGCGATGATGAACAACGCGCTGGTGCTGCACCTCTCGGATGCCTTCGCCGGACGGCTCGCCCGCGAGGCCGGGCCGGACCCGGGGCGGCAGGTCGACCGGGCCTATCGCCTGGCGTTCGGCCGCGCCCCCCGCGCCGACGAGCGCGTGGAGGCCGTGCGGGCGGTCGAGCGGTTCGGCGCGGCGACCCTGGCGCGGGCCCTGTTCAATGGCGGCGAATTCTCGTATCTCGATTGACCGGCCGGCCCGGTGGGGTGACTCCGATGGATCGTCGCGACTTCTTCTCGTGGGTCCGGGGCGGCCTGGCGGGCGCGGCGGCGTCCTCGCTGCTCATGCGCGACGGGGTGGCCCGCGAGGCCACCGCCTCAACCGGCCCGCACTTCGCGCCGAAGGCGAAGCGGGCGATCCATATCTGCCTGTGCGGGGCGATGAGCCACGTCGACTCGTTCGACCACAAGCCCGACCTGTTCGCCGGGCACGGGCAGAAGCTCCAGACCTCCACCCGGCCCGACCCCTTCTTCGGCCAGGTCGGGCGGCTGCGGGCGCCCGACTGGCAATTCGCCCAGAAGGGCCAGTCCGGGCTCTGGGTGTCGGACCTGTTCCCGCACATCGGCGAGGTGGCCGACGAACTGACCGTGATCCGCTCGATGGTCGCCGAGACGGCCAACCACACGCCGGCCACCTTCCAGGAAAACAGCGGGTTCCGGCTCAACGGCTTCCCGGCGATGGGTTCGTGGCTGAGTTATGGCCTGGGGAGCGAGGCCGACGACCTGCCCGCCTTCGTGGTGATCCCGGACGCCCGCGAACTCCCGGCCGGCGGGGCGATCAACTGGTCCAACGGCTTCCTGCCGGCCCGGCATCAGGGCGTGGTGATCCGGCCGAAGGGGGAGCCGATCGACGACCTGTTCCCGGCCCGGCCGATCGATCGCGGGGCCGAGTCCGCCGCCCGCGACCTCATCGCCGCGATGAACCGCCGCCACCTCGACGCCCGCGCCGGCGAGGATGCCCTGGCCACGCGGATCAAGGGGTACGAACTCGCCGCGCGGATGCAGACCTCGGTCCCCGATGTGGCCGACCTGAAGGGGGAGAGCCCGGAGACGCTGGGCCTGTACGGCGTCGATCGCCCCGAGACCGCCGACTTCGGCCGGTCCTGCCTGCTCGCCCGGAGGCTCATGGAAAGGGGCGTTCGGTTCGTCCAGCTGCTCTCGGGCGGGACGTTCGGCAGCCCCCGGCGGAACTGGGACGGCCACGAGGACATGAAGGCGAACCACGGCCAGGAGGCCCTGCGGATCGACCGGCCGGTCGCCGGCCTTCTCCGCGACCTCCGGCGCCGGGGGATGCTCGACGACACGCTGGTCCTGTTCACCACCGAGTTCGGCCGGACCCCGTACACCCAGTCGGCCGCCGATGTGGTGGGCGCCGGCCGCGACCACAACGCCGAGGGCTTCACCGTCTGGATGGCCGGGGCCGGGCTCAAGCACGGCATGGCCCACGGGTCGACCGACGAGATCGGCTGGAAGGCGGCCGAGTACCCGGTGACGTGGCCCGACTTCCACGCCACCGTCCTGCACCTGCTCGGGGTCGACCACGAGCGGCTGACGTATTACCACAACGGGATCGAGCGGCGGCTGACCAACGTCCACGGCCGGGTCATCAAGGCGATCCTGGCCTGATCGCCGTCAGGGGGCGGCGATCCAGACCGGCTGGGTGAACGCCCCGTCGGCGGCGATGTCCCAGGCCTCGAACCGGGCCCAGGTCCGGCCCCGGAGGTCGAGCGGGATCCGGAGCGAGCGGGTGCCGAAGCCTTCGGTGTCGGTCAGGTCGACCCGGTGGCGATAGACCTGCTTGCCGTCGCCCGAGACGACCTCGGCGAATGCCATCGGGAAGGTCCAGTCGAGCTTCGCCTCGACGATGGTCTCGGCCTCCGTCACGGCGGGCATGGTCTCGCCGGACGGTTTGCCGCCCACGGTGAATTCGGGGATCAGGATCTCGCCGGTGCTCGTGAAGAACCGGCCGCCCCGGAGGGCGTCGAGGACCGGCTGCCAGCCGTCGGCAAACCGGGGCTTGCGGTCGAGCCGGAGGTAGTTGATGTTCATGTGGGCGTAGGTCTCGAAGCTCGGCTCCATCCGGAACAGGTCGGCCTCGGCGACGATCTGCTTCCTCGCCCCCCAGTTGCTCATGTCGTCGAGCAGGTCGAGCACCCGCCAGCCGAGGGTCGGCCGCGACAGGTCGGCCGGCATCGCCTTCCACGCACCGCCCAGGAAGCGGGGCGAGCGGAAGAAGTCGCGGTCCTTGTACCCGTCTGGGAAGCCGATCGAACTCTTGATCCTCGGGTGGGCCGTCCACATCAGGCCGTCCTCGGCCTCCATGAGCCGGAGGACGTCCTCGGAACTGCCGACGTGATAAACGGTGCCGTAGCCCTCGACCTGCTCGATGAACGGCTTGTCCGGCGCCCGGTTCAGCACCCAGTAGACCGGCTTCGGGAAGAAGCTGATCCAGTGCCCGCCGAGGTGGACGTTGGGCTCCTCGCCCGGGAGCAGGAGGAGTTCGTCGTTGGACAGCCGCTCGCATTCCTGATGGAGGAGCTTCAACTGCGGCAGCCGGCGCTCGTCGGGAAGTTTGGGCGTCTCGCCGACGTGGAACTCGGCGAGGTGGACGATGTCCACGCCCCGGGCCTTGAAGGTCGTGACCATGCCCGGCACTTCCAGCCCCTTCGGCACGCCGTCGGTCCCCTGCTCCCGCCGCTTGCGGAGGGTTTCCAGGGTGTGCTCGACGTGGTAGTGGCTGGTGAAGGTCTGGTGCCCGGGCAGGGCCTTGTAGCGGTCGCCGTGGGTGTACGTCGCGACCGCATCGAGCGCCGCCTTGCCGTCGCCGCGGGCCAGTAGGAGGAAGACGCCGAGGTGCTGCTCCGTGCCGGGGGGGGCGTTGAACCAGGGCGAGAAACGCTTGTCGCCCTCCAGCGATTGGCGGATGCCGATGCCATAGCCGGTGTCGGATCCGGCGTAGTCGCGGCCATGCCAGACGAATTCGAGGTTGAACGCCTCATCCTGCGGATAGAAGAAACGATGGGGGGCCGGGAACACCGCCAGCGCCCCGCCCTCCCCCTGCGCCGCGATGGCCCGGCCCGAAACGGCGTGGGACCTGGCCTTCAGGTGGGGGTTGAAGATGCCACGCCGCATGGCCCCGTCGGGATCGACCCAGTGGGCCGCGTCCCACCCCGGCATGAGACCGGCAAAGCCGGTGTCGTAGACGATCGCCCGGGCGTCCTCCTGGGTCGAGACGACCGTCTCCGCCTGGATCAGCGGGCTGTTGCGGTAGAAGGTGAACCGGAGGTCGCCCCGGAACGGGCCGGCGGAAACCTCGGCCACGCTGACGGTCGTCCGCGAGCCTTCGCTGGTGACCACCGCCCGACGCCGGCCGAGCTTGACCGGGAACGTCTCGTGCGGACGCCTCGGCGGGTTGTCGAAGAACGCCACCCAGCCCGCCGGGTCCTTGAGGTTGCGGCTGCCCACCGTCAGCGTCGTGACCGGGTTCAGCCCCGAGGCGAGTTCGACCTCGGCCCCCGCCGCCGGGATCACCCGGATCGTCCCGATGAGCGACCGGTCGGCGTCGAGGCTGAACTCGATCCGGCCGCGTTCGTCGGCCGAGATCGGCCATGTCGCGGTCACCCGGCCCCGGGTTTCCTCGACGATCACGCCGGAATCGGCCCGGCTCGGGCTGGCGGCGATCAGGAGCAGGAAGGCCAGCGGCCAGGCGGTTCGGATGCGGCGTATCATCGGGGGCCTCGATGCATGTCGGTCGGGGGCGGGCCAACCCGGGAGGATCGCCCGCCCAGTTTGCCCGGCCGGACGAAATCGCATAATCGGGAATCTTCCCGCAGTCGGCGTGCTAGAATTGCTCGACACCACCGACGAGGATACACCGATGAGCTGCCTCTCGACACTCCCCAGCCAACGCCCTGCCCTGGACGCGGTGCCGGCCGAACTCCTGGAGCTGAAGGCCCGCATCCGCGAGATGCCCCCCGAGGTCCGGGCCCAGCTCGAACCGCTGGCCGACGACGCCTGCGAGCAGGCGAGGTTCCGCAACCGGGCCCTGTCCGTGGCCCGCGAGGCCCTGGAGCGGTTCCGCCTCGACCTGGCCGCCGTCGAGTTCGACTTGGCTGCCACCCGCCGCGAGCGCGAGAGCCTGCGGCGGCTGTTCGACCGCGGGATGTGACCGGGCTTCAGCGCGGGGAGCGGGGCTTGGGCTGGTTGAGCCACCCGGTGACGACCTTGCCCACCTGCTCCAGGCTGGCGCCGGAGCAGTTCTCCGGGACGTCCTGCGCCGTGTGCCAGTGCGGATAGTCGAAGTCGATGATGTCGATGGATGGGATGCCGCCGTTGTTAAGCGCCAGGTGGTCGTCGAGCACGGCCGGGCCGGTGCGGTCGCGGAATTGCTTGACGTTGAGCGCCCGGGCCACGGCCCACACGTCCCGGACCAGCCCGGGGGCGAACTCCAGGCTGTGCGGCTCCTTGTCGACCTGGAGGTTGCGGTCGCCGACCATGTCCAGGACCAGCCCGGCGGCGTAGACGACCTCCTCGCCGCCGACCTTGCGCTTCGGGTCCTCGACGTAGGACCGGGCGAACTCCTTGGCGCCCAGGAAGTACTCGCCGATCTGGTCCCGTCCCCCGCCGTAGACCAGCTCCTCGCCGTCGAACAGGACGAGGTCGACGCCCCAGGGGGTCGGCATGGTGCCCAGGTGGTGGGCGATCTCCATCAGCAGGGCGACGCCCGAGGCGCCGTCGTTGGCCCCGAGGAACGGCGTCTGCCGCTTGGTCGGGTTCCGGTCCTCGTCCGGGAACGGCCGCGTGTCGTAGTGGGCCGCGATCACGACCCGCTCGGCCCGCTCCGGATACCACGAGCCGATCAGGTTGGCCATGGACACCGGCTTCCGGCTGATCGGGTCGGTCCCCTGGAAGGGCTGCTCGCGGGTCGCCCCGCCGTGCTTGCGGAAATGCTCCGCGACCATCATCCGTTGCCTGGTGTTGGCGGCCGATCCGGCCGTGCGGGGGCCGATGGCGCAGATCGCCTTGAGGTATCCGTAGGCCCTTTCGCCGTCGATGGGGGCGGGGACCGGCTTCGCCATCCGAGATTGGGCCTTCATGGTCCTGGTGCCGGGCATCCAGATCAGGGCGGCGCCCACCCCGGCCAGCCCGAGGACGCCCAGCGCCAGGGCGACCGGGAACAGGGAGGGTCGCCGGGTCGGGGACGGTTCGGCGGGCGTGCTCATCGGGGCGGCTCCGGCGGGTTCAGGTTCGGCCGCCCATCGTAGCCGACCGGCCCGCCGATGTCAGGCCGGGAAATTCCCCCAGCAGCGACGCGAGCCGCTCCATCGGCAGGCCGACGACGTTGGACCAGCTCCCCGAGACGATCGTGATCCACGGGTCCTCGTCCTGCAACCCATAGGCACCGGCCTTCCCTTCCCACCGGCCCGAGTCGAGATACCCCTCGCGCTCGGCATCGGTCAACGGGCGGAACCGGCAGACGCTCACCTCGACCGCCCCGACCCAGTCGCCCCGGCCGGCCCGCACCAGGCAGAGGCCGGTCGCCACATAGGTATCCTGCCCTTCCTGGAGCCGGATCATCCGCTCGGCATCGGCCCGATCGACGGGCTTGTTGAGGATCTCATCCCCCACGGCGCAGGCCGTATCCGCCCCCAGCACCAGGCCCGACCCGCGACGATGGGCCACCGCCATCGCCTTCCGCCAGGCCAGGTTGGCCACGTACAGGGTCAGCGGCGTGCCCTTGGCGGGCTCGGGCTCGTCCACGTCGGATGGGTCGACGATGAAGTCGTATCCGGCCTCGGTCAGGAGCAACTTGCGGCGGGGCGATCCGCTGGCGAGGATCAGGGGGACGCTCATCGGTGGGGACCTCGATCGGATCGTGAAACGACGCCGCCCTCCCCCGGGGATCGGGAGAGGGCGGCGCCGGCAAGGCCATCGGATCGTCAGTCGAGCGAGACCGTCACGGTCTTCAGTTCGAGGTAGTTGTCCAGGGCCTTCTCGCCCAGCTCGCGGCCGATGCCCGACCGCTTGAAGCCGCCGAACGGGGCGGCGGCGTCGAAGGCGTCGTAGCAGTTGATCCAGACCGTGCCGGCGTTGATCCGGTGGGCGACGGAGTGGGCCTTGGCGATGTCGCGGGTCCAGACGGCGGCGGCCAAACCGAAGTCGGTGGCGTTGCCGCGCTTCACGGCCTCCTCCACGTCCTTGAACTTGGTCACGGCCAGGACCGGGCCGAAGATCTCCTCGCGGACGATGTCCATGTCGTCCTTGACGTCGGCGAAGATGGTCGGCTTGATGAAGAAGCCCTTGTCGCCGTGGCGTTCGCCGCCCGTGACGACCCGGGCGCCCTGGCTCTTGCCCTTCTCCACGAAGCCCATGATCCGGTCGAACTGGGCCTTGTCGATCTGCGGGCCCTGTTGCGTCTGGGGGTCGAACGGGTCGCCCAGGCGGCGGTTGCCGACCTTCGCGGCCAGCTTGGCCACGAACTCGTCGTAGATCCCCTCCTGGACGAACAGGCGGCTGCCGGCGCAGCAGCACTGGCCCTGGTTCAGGTAGATGCCCAGCAGGGCGCCGTCCACTGCGGCGTCGAGGTCGGCGTCCTCGAAGACGATGTTGGGGCTCTTGCCGCCGAGTTCGAAGGTGAGCCGCTTCATGGTGTCGACGGCCGACCGCGAGATGATCTTGGCGGTGTTGCCCTCGCCGGTGAAGGCGATCTTGTCGACCTCGGGGTGGGCCACCAGCGCGGCGCCGGCGGTCTCGCCGAAGCCGGGGACGATGTTGATCACGCCGTTGGGGAAGCCGGCTTCCATGGCCAACTCGCCCATGCGGAGGGCGGTCAGCGGGGTCTGCTCGGCCGGCTTCAGGACGATGGTGCAGCCGGCGGCGAGGGCGGGGCCCCACTTCCAGGCCACCATCATCATGGGGAAGTTCCAGGGGATGATCTGCCCGGCCACGCCCACCGGCTGCTTGCGGGTGTAGGTGAAGTAGTTGCCCCGGACCGGGATGGTCTGGCCGTGGATCTTGTCGGCCCAGCCGGCATAGTAGCGGAAGCAGTCGATGACCATCGGCAGGTCGGCCTGGCGGCTCTCGCTGATCGGCTTGCCGTTGTCCAGCGTCTCCAACTCGGACAGCTCGTCGATGTTCTCTTCGAGGAGGTCGGCCAGCTTGTTCATCAGGCGGGTGCGGTCGCGGGCGTCCATCTTCTTCCAGGGGCCGGACTCGAACGCCTTGCGGGCGGCGCGGACGGCCAGGTCGATGTCGGCGGAGTCGCCCTCGGCCACCTCGGCGATGACCTCCTCGGTGGCCGGGTTGATGGTCTCGAACGTCTTGCCGCTGACGCTGTCGCGCCACTGGCCGTCGATCAAGAGCTGGGTCTGGAGGGTGCGCGTCGCCCCGCGCCGGGGCTCGGTGATCGTCGCCATGCGTCTGGCTCCCTGGAGTCGTCTTCGGAGGGTGCCGTCCCCGAGGTCCGGGGGGCATATCTCATCTTACTGCGACGGTCCACCGAAGTCCCCACCCGAGTCGCCGAAGCTCACGGATCAGGGCGAGGTGGCGTGGACCACCGCATTCGCGAAGAGTTTTGCGGCATCCTCGCGGGCATACCCCCTGCGATCGGGAGAATCCCGGCGCTGCAAGGAGTCGCCGATATCGAGATCCGAATAGATCACCGCCCAACGATCGCCGACCTTGATGCCCTCCAGACGCGGCGGTGAGGACTTGCCCCCGGCCGCCTCCGTCCTCCTCACGTCTGCGATGTGATAGCCGGACTCCCCCCGGAAGATCGGATCGTCGGGCGGGATCGGGACCAGGGGCGCATCGGGGAACATCGCGGCGACCAGGCGTCGGAACGAGGCGTCGAAGGCCGGGCTCCCGCCGGCCGCGTCGGCGAACAGGGTGCCGCCGCCGGGCGAGAGGTGGCGGCGGAGCGCCGTGCGCTCGGCCTCCGAAAGCGCGAACGCCTCGCGCCCTCGGAGATAGGCGAGGGGATAACGAACCAGTTCGGGGTCGGTCAGGGCCAGCTCCTTCTGGTCCAGGATGATGCCGACCCTGGACAGGTCGCGGAGGAACAACTCGGCGTCGGCCAGGGGCCGAGGCTGGTCATTCCCGGGCCCGGCGTGGCGGAGGCAGGCGACCCGGGCGACCCAACGCCGGGGCGGGGCCTGCGATCGTGCGGGTTCGAGGGGGGCGCCGATCGCGCCGATCGCGAGAATCGCAGCCATTGCGGGGGTCAGCCGCATCGCCGTCCGCCTCCGGTTCAGGGCAGGGTCGAGTAGATCACGATGTTGGTGGCGATCTTCAAGGCGCTGTCGTGGACGTAGCCCTTGCAGTCCAGGCCGGCCTGCTTCTGGAGGGCGCAGCCGAGGTCGAGCTTGGAATAGATCACGGCCCAGCGGCCGTCGATCTTCACCCCTTCCAGCTCGGGGAACCCGGTCGTGCCGCCGGCCGCGACGGTCCGCTTGCAGCCGGACAGGTCGTAGCCGATCTTCTGGGTGAAGAACGGGTCGCCGGGGGGGATCGGGACGAGCGGATTGTTGGGGAGGAGTTCGGCGACCATCCGGCGGAACGCGGCGTCGAAGACCGGGCTGCCGCAGGCGGCGTCCACGAACAGGGTGCCGCCGCCCGGCGAGAGGTGGCGCCGGAGGGGGGCCTCGTCCTCGTCGGGGAACGCGACCGAGCCCCGCCCATGGAGGTAGATCAGGGGGTAATGGACGAGGTTGGGGTCGCGCGGGAAGAGTTCCTTGTGGTTGATGACCACGTCGAATTTGAGCTTGTCGCGGAGCGAGGTCGTGAGGTTGGGGATGGCCAAAGGGGCGATGTTCCAGTCGCCGGCGTGGCGGATCTTGGCGATCCGCAGGGCGCCGCGGCGGGGCTGCTCGGGCTTGAAGTCGGCGATGTCGCGGACGGCCAGCTTGTCGGCCGGCATCTCGCGGCCGGTGGCATAGTCCACGATGTTCTGTCCGATCTTGGTGGCGGACTGGACCGTGGGGTGGCCGGGGGCATTTTCCAGCTGGTTCCAGTAGCACGACAGGTCATCGGGCGAGTAGATCACCACGGTCCGGCAGCCATGCTCGATCCCGAAAAGCGGCTGGGGTGTATCGGTCAGGTCGTACCTGGCCCGCCAGACGGCGTGGTCCTTGTGCAGGACTTTCAGCGCCAGCTCGGGGTCGGGGAAGATCTTCTCCATCAGGGCCTTGAAGCCCCGGTCGAACTCCTCGCTGCCGCAGCAGGCCTCGGCGACGATCATCCCCCCCTGTTCGACGTACTCGCGGAGCCGGTCTTCGCCGGATGGGGAGAACAGGGGCGCCCGGTGGCCGTTGAGGTAGGCGATCGGCGCCTGGAGCATGTCCTCGATGCTGGCCGTGTCGGGGTCCACCACCTGCCAGGTGAGCAGGTGCTTCCAGTCGCGCGAGACCACGCCGACGAGGTTAGCGATGTCGTCGTGGTCGTTATTCCAGTCCGCCCCCGGGCCGTGGCGGAGCTTGTTGACCAGCACCGGGGCCCGCCCCTTGGCCAGGAACAGGAGGGCGAAGCTCGTCGTCAGGATCGGGTCCCCTTCCGGGCCCCCCCCGCGCCAGAAGCCTTCCAGCCCGTCCTGGCCCCGGACCAGGTGCGCGGCCCCCTCGCGATACCAGTCGTGCGAGCCGAAGAACCGCCGGCCGCTGAGCCGGCCGACCCGCTCCACACCATAGAGGTAATAGAACTTCCACATGCCGGGCGATCCCGGGTTCTGGGTGACGTCGAAGTTCCGGGCCATCCAGTCGAGCCCGTTCTGGAGGTTCGGGTTGACCACCTCCTGGCCGCATCCCCGGATCTCGCCGTTGACCAAAACTTCCCGGCCCTGGACCCGCTTCAGCCCGGTGATGATGAGGCTGGAGATCCCCGCGCAGGTCATGCTGCCGGTCGGGCCGGCCGGCCCCTGGTAGCCCCAACCGCCCTGATTCCCCTGGTTGGCGATCCAGTAGGCCCGCGCCCGGTTCCAGGCCTCGGGGCGGACGGCGAAGCCCGCCTCGCTGGCGGCGTGGAGCCCGAGCAGGGCGTACTGGGTGTTGGAATTGTCGCCGGACTGGGACATGCCCGCCGCGCTGGCGTTGTAGGACCAGGCGCCCGACCGGGTCTGCCCCCGCTCCAGCCACTCGGCGTATCGGGCGATCTCGTCGCGATAGCGGTCGGGGTCGGCAGCGGCCAGGGCCATCGTGATCAGCGCGATCGTGTAGGTTTCGTGCTGCGGTTCGACCCGGCCCTTGCGCAGGACCTCCAGGGCCCTCTGCATCGGGGCCGACCGGGGCGACTCGCCGGCCGTCAGCAGGGCCAGGGTCACCAGCGCCGACTGACCGAGTTCGGTGCCCCACGAACCGTCAATCCTCTGGGCCTTGAGCAGGAAGGCGACGCCGCCGCGGATCGCGTGCTCGACCTCCTCGCGCGAGACGTTGCGTCCCCCCTGGGCCCGGGCCGCCGCCGGCGCGGAGGCCGTCGCCACCCCCAGCCCGAGGGCCAACCCCCACGCGATCGCCCGCCATCGGCCCCGATTCGTTCCCATTCGCCTGCTCCGATGTGCGGGTCGCCGATCCAGGCCAGACGGATGTCCGACGACCCGACCTCCACCTTACGGTCCGCGACCGCCGTCTGGCAACCGCGCCTCGGCCGGATCAGCGGCCGATCGACGACCGCATCGGCGCGATGGCCTCGATCCCCGCCCCCCAGGTGAAGCCGTGGAAGCTCCCCCGCCACCTCGGCTGGATCCCCAACCCATCGGGGCCGAGTCGGATGGTGGAGGCCGCCACAACGACGATCAGGATCAAGGCGAATGCGGCCGGCCACGGCCGGGGCCATCCCAGGGGGGCGTGCGGCGGGTCCGATGCCAGCACCGGCCCCGGCCAGGCCAGGCAGGCGAGCACGCCCAGCAGCCCCGCGATCGTCGCGATCAGCCCGAGCCGGAATCCGGCCGGCTCGTAGGTGAAGACGACCCGATGCGGGCCGGCATTCACGGCGACCGCCCGGAACGCGGCGAAGGCCGGGCGGATCGGCGCGGGGCGGCCGTCCAGGGTCGCCGACCATCCGGGGTCGAAGGTGTCGGCCAAAACGAGATAGGCGGGCCCCCGCGCCTCGACCTCGACCTCGACCCGCTCGGGCTCATCGACCATGATCCGGGCGGTCCCCTCGCCCGGGGCGTCGATCGGGATGGGTCGGTCGGGATCCTCGACGATCACCCGGTCCCGGATTGCGGCCCCCAGCTCGCCCAGGGCCTTCCCGGCGGCTTCCTGGTCGGCCACATAGGCGGGCCGGCCCATAACCCGGGCGCGGGGCTGGGCCGTGGTGTTGCGATGGATGAAGGCGGTGCCCGCCGGCTCGATCGGGCCGGTGAATCCCGGGATCGGGCGATCCATGAGCAGGTGCGTCACACCCTCGACGTCGAATCGGACGAGCCCGGGGGCGGCGTGGTCGTGGAAGGTCAGGAGCCGGCGGTCGTACATCGGCGTCTCGCCGGTCGCCGATCGCAGGCCCCAGATCGGCGGGAGGCTCCAGGGCAAGGTGTCCCGGACGGCGGGGAAGTTGATCGACTCGGAGGCGTAGCCCGGCTCGCCCGACGACGCCTGCGCCACCCCGTAGACCCGGATCGTCCCGGGGTCGGCCAGGATCTTCTTCGCCGAGGCGGGCGGGTCGGTCCAGTAGCTCGGGTCGATCGTCGGGGCCTCGAACCGGTGCGAGCCGAGCAGGTCGGCGATGATGACCACAGGCAGCAACGCCGCCAGCCGGGCCCGGGCCGCGGGCCGGATTTCCCGGGCCGCCCTCAGGGCGATCGACCAGCCGGCCAGCGCGAGGGCCACCGTCCGGATGGAAGCGATCACCAACTCGCGGGTCAGCCAGCGCGAGCGGTTCAGGTTCGGCCCGCCCGACCACCGCCGGGGGTCGGCCCAGGCGGGGTAGTAGACGAACGCCAGGATCGGGATCGAGAGCAGGATTAGCACGCCGACGAACCCCAACGCCCCCCGGAGCCGGACCCGCCCCAACTCGACGCGTGCCAGGCGATCGACGCCGACGGCCGCCAGTGCCGCCACGGCCAGCGAAACCCAGAGATGGTAGCGGACCGGGATCCGCGAGCTGCCCACCACTGGGACCTTGTGCATCAGGTCGAACAGGGCCGTGTATCGGCCGAGCATCGCCAGCGAGCCCAGGCCGAGCAGGATCACCCAGAACGCCACCCAGCGATCACGCGCCGCCCGCGCCCCCAGGGCGGCCAGGGCCATGCCGACCAGGCCCATGTAGGCGTTCATCTCGTGGTAAGGGTAGTAGCCGTCCATCCAGTCGGTGTCGCGGGCCCGGGTGCCATACGCCTCGCGGACGATCAGCGTCGGCAGGAGTTCCGGCGACCACGACCCGTAGGTCAACTGTTCCCAGGTCAGGCCCCCGGCGCGGGGCGACCGATCCAGGAGGTTCTTGGACGGCATCCACTGGACGGCCGCCACGGCAATCCCCAGCCCTCCCAGGCCGGCCGCGAAGCCCAGGGTCATCAGGCGGGCCCGCCAGCCCCGCTCGGTCGCCGCCCGGTACAGGGCATAGATCCCGATCGCCATCCCGGTCAGGATCGTGTCCTGCAGGTGCCCGGAGAACACCTGAGAGGCCATCGCCAGCGCACCCAGCCCGAGCCCCCGCAGCCTCCCCCCGTCCCAGGCCACTTCCAGTGCCCAGAACGCCAGAGGCACGCTGATCAGGGCGTTGGCCATGCTGGTGTGGATCAGGTGCGCCCAGACGAACCCGCTGAGGCCGAACAGGGCCGCGCCGGCCAGCGATCCCGACGGCCCGACGTGGCGGCGGAGCCACCCGTAGGTGGCCAACCCGGTCAGCCAGACCGACCCGACCGTGTCGAGGTTGAACGCCTTCCAGGCGAGCATCCAGGGATAAAGCAAAGGCTTGAGCGGGTGCCAGTATCCGGCCTGGCTCTCCGCATAGAGCGGGAAGCCGCAGTAGAGGCCGGGCATCCACCGCGCGAACTGGCCGGTCCGGTACTGCTCGGCCAGGAACCAGCGGTACGGGTAGTTGATCTCGGTGACGTCGAAGTAGAAGAACGCCCTGGACAGGCTGACGGCGTCCCAGAAGAACGCCGCCACGGCCACGGTCCACGCCAGCAGGGCCAGGAGGTCGCCCCGGCCCCAGGGGCGCCGCTCGAAGGTCCAGGCCGCCGGGGGCGGAGACGTTGGGTCACCGGTCGTCACGTCTCAATCCCCTTGCAAGGCCAGGGTCGGCTCAAGCGTTCTCATTGGAGCCGGGTCGATCGACGGGATGATCGAGCGTCTGGCCCCATATTCCCCCGGCGATGGCCCCGACAGCCATGGCTGGCAGCCCGAGAATGAAGACAAAGCCGAAGGCGCCAAATAGAGCCCCGCTCATGAAGTCGGGAGCGGAATGGCACGGGGCCGCACGGCCTATCCCGCCGAGAACGAAGCCAATAATCGCGAGGAACATGGGCCCGGCGAACAGGCCCACCAAGGCACCACTCGCTGCGTTCATGCTGATCTCCGTCCGAGCGTCCCCGAAGTTCATTCGCTGTAGGCTGGGTCTAGACCCAGCCTACAGCTAAACGTGGTGAAACCCGAGGAGCCTGCGGCAGGTCGGGCACGCGAGGGCGGCGACGAAAGCAGGTAGGCCGAGCCAACCTCGCGTGGTGAGTTCCCGCTGGACGATCTGGATCTTCTCGATGGGCGAGTCGCAGTGGGGGCAGATCAACTCCGCCCCGGCCTCGACCTCGTCAGGATCTTTGCCCATGCCAGTGTCCCCCGATCTCAGACCGCCCCGGCCATGGCCGCGAGCTGGATCACCGAACGACCCTGCTCCTTGGCGAGGTACTCGCGCCCCTTCTTGACGTGGATGTGGTCCCAGGGCAGGACCTCATCCACGGGGCGTTCCCGCTGGCTGTAAGAGGCGACGTCGATGCCGAGATCCTCGAAGGTTTTCCACCAGAGCTTGGCGTCGAAGTGCTCGGTCCAGGCGTCGAGCCGGGCGCCGCGGCGCCAGGCTTCTTCGAGCACGGCGGCGACGCGGCGGTCGCCCCGGGTGAGGATGCCTTCCAGGAGGCTGGTCTCGATGTTGTGGCACTTGATCGTGACCGAGCGGATCCGCACCTGATTCCGCAGATAGCGGTGGGCCCAGTGGAAGTAGTCGCGGGTCTGCATCCCGTTCCACTGGTAGGGCGTGTGCGGCTTGGGGACGAAGTTGGAGACGCTGGCCGTGACGTCGGCGAACCGGCCGGTGACGTCCTTGCCGATCCGGGCGATGGTCTCGGCCATCTCCACGATCCCGTCGAGGTCGGCCGGGCGTTCGCCGGGCAGGCCGCACAGGAAGTAGAGCTTGACCTTCCGCCAGCCCCGGCGGAACGCCTCGGCGGCCCCGTCGTACAGGTCCTTGTTGTCGATCGGCTTGCGGATCTGCTCGCGCATGTCGTCGCGGGCGACCTCGGGGGCCAGGGTGAGCCCGCCGCGGCGGCCTTCCTGCAAGAGGGCCGGGATCTTCTTGAGGGTCTCGGTGATCCGCAGGCTGGGCAGGGAGATCTTCACCCCCAGCGGGGTGAACACCTCGCTCATCTTGGTGACGAGTTCTTCGAAGTTCGGGTAGTCGCTGGTCGAGAGCGACAGGAGGCTGATCTCGTCGTAGCCGGTGCTCTTGTAGCTCTCCATCGCGGCGTTGACGATCGTCTCGACGGTGCGATAGCGCAGGGGTCGCTTGATGACGGTGCTCTGGCAGAACCGGCACTGCCAGGGGCACCCGCGCATGATCTCGATGGCGATCCGGTCGTGGGCCGTCTCCACGAATGGGACGACCGGGGCGGTCGGCAAGGGGATCTCGTCCAGCCCCCGGATCACGCACGGCTTGATCGCCGCCGGCACGTCGTCGCGGGTCCGGTGGATCTCGGTGATCACCCCGTCCTCGCCATAAGTCATGTCGTAGAACCGCGGGACGTAGGCCCAGTCGACCGACCCGGCGATCCGCGCCAGCTTGTCGGCGCGGCTCAGGGTCGGGTCATCCCGCATCGCCGCCCACATGTCGCAGACGTGGGGCAGGCTCGGCTCGCCGTCGCCGATCACGAACAGGTCGATGTAGGGGGCGAGCAGTTCGGGGTTCTGGGCCCCGGGGCCGCCGGCGATCACCAGCGTGTCGTCCGGCCCGCGATCCTCGGCCTTGAGCGGGATCCCGCCGATGTCGAGCATGGTCAGGACGTTCGAGTACCCGATCTCGTACTGGAGCGAGAAGCCGAGGACGTCGAACTCCTTGAGCGGCGTGAACGTCTCCAGCGAGTAGAGCGGCAGCTCGTGCTCGCGGAGGGCCTTCTCGAAGTCGGGCAGCGGCGTGAACGCCCGCTCGCACGCCCAGCCGTGGGCGTTCATCAGGCTGTAAAGCACCTGGAGGCCGTGGTGGCTCATCCCCAGGGCGTAGGTATCCGGGAAGGCGAGGCAGACCGTCCCGGCGACCGTGCCGTGGTCCTTGCGGACCGAGTTCAACTCCCCCCCGATGTACTGTGCCGGCGTCTGGATCGTGGGCAGGATGCGCGACGTCACGTACTCTTTGAGGGGGGCGTTGAGCATGGTCGGTGCCTCGTTCGGACCTGCGGATGATCGGGGCCGCCCCGGGTCGATGCCCGGGCACGGCAAGATCGCCATTCTATCCGCACGCCCCCTTCGCGGAAAGCTCTCCGAGGGGTCGGATTGCGGGCGGATCGCCCGGGCGGGTACGATGAGGCCCGACGGAGCGGGTCACGGGTCGTGGGTCGAAGGGCGGGCGCATCGATGGCCGACGACACGCGATCGATCCGGCTCCGCGGGGTCCGGGTCCACAACCTCAAGGGGGTCGACCTCGACATCCCGCTGGGGAAGCTCGTCGCGTTCTCGGGCGTGAGCGGGTCGGGCAAGAGTTCGTTGGCGTTCGACACCTTGTATGCCGAGGGGCAACGCCGCTACGTCGAGACCTTCTCGGCCTACACCCGGCAGTTCCTGGAGCGGCTCGACAAGCCCGACGCCGACCGGATCGACAACATCCCCCCGGCGATCGCCGTCGCCCAGAAGCGCGGCAAGCGGTCGAGCCGGAGCACGGTGGGCACCGTGGCCGAGGTCCAGGACCACCTGGGGCTCCTGTTCGCCAAGGTGGGCGTCGTCACCTGCCGGGTCTGCGGCCTGCCCGTCGAGCCGGCCGACCCCGGCTGCGTGGCCCGGGCCCTGGACGAGTGGCCCGAAGGGACCCGCTACCTGGTCACGTTCCCGGTCGAGGTCCGCCCCGGCTCCGACCGCCACGCCCTGGCCGACGGGCTCCGGGTCGATGGCTTCACCCGCGTCGTCTTCAACGGCGAGACCACCCGCCTGGAGGAAGGCCCCCTGCCCGGCCCCGGCCAGGTAGACGTGATCGTCGACCGGTTGACTCGGGGCTCGGAGTCGAAGACCCGACGCCTCGACTCGATCGAGACGGCATTCCGCAAGGGGATGGGCCGGTGCCGGGCGATCCCCGACGGCGAGGGCCTGTCACCCCTGACCTTCACCCGCAAGCGCCGGTGCCCCCGCGACGGGACCGAGTACCCGGAGCCCGACCCGCGCCTGTTCCGCTACAACAGCCCGCTCGGGGCCTGCCCGACCTGCGAGGGGTTCGGCCAGGTGATCGAGTTCGACATCGACAAGGTCGTGCCCGACCCGTCGCGGAGCCTGCAGGACAACGCCATCGCCCCGTGGTCGACCCCGGCCTACGCCAACAACCTCCGGGATCTGCTGACGATCGCGCCGAAGCTGGGCGTGCCGGTCGACGTCCCGTTCTCCGCCCTCACGCCCGAGCAGGTGGCGATTGTCGTCGACGGGGCGCCGAGGAAGGGGCTTCAGGGGCTGCGGACCTTCTTCAAGCGCCTGGAATCGAAGACGTACAAGGCTCACGTCCGGATCTTCCTGGCCCGCTGGCGGGGCTATCACACCTGCCCGGACTGCCAGGGCGCCCGACTCCGCCCCGAATCCCTGGCGGTCAAGGTGGCGGGCCGGAGCGTGGCCGAGGTCGCCGCGCTGGCGGTGCGCGAGGCCCGGTCGTTCCTGGATCAGGTCGAGGAGGCTGAGGCCGCCAACCCGGTCGCCGTGCGCGTGCTGGGCCAGGCGCGGGCCCGGCTCGATGCCCTGGACCGGATCGGCCTCCATTACCTGGCCCTCGACCGCCCGGCGCGGACGCTGTCGGCCGGCGAGGCGCGAAGGCTGGCGCTGGCATCGGCCCTGGGGTCGGGGCTGGTCAACACCCTCTACGTCCTGGACGAGCCGTCCGTCGGCCTCCACCCGCGCGACGTCGGGCGGCTGGTCGATACCCTGACCGGCCTGCGCGACGCGGGCAACTCGGTGGTCGTGGTCGAGCACGACGAGTCGATCCTGGCCGCGTCGGACTGGCTGATCGACATCGGCCCCGGGGCCGGGGAGTCGGGCGGCCGGATCCTCTATGAGGGGACGCCGAAGGGGGCCGCCAAGGTCAAGGAATCGGCGACCGGGGCGTTCCTCTCGGGGCGGAGGCGGCTGGCCGTCCCCGACTCGCGTCGCGAGCCGAGGGGCCGATTGTTGCTGACCGGGGCGACCGGCAACAACCTGCAAAACATCGACGTGGCGTTGCCGCTGGGCGTCCTGTGCGTGGTGACGGGGGTGAGCGGGGCGGGCAAGAGCACGCTGGTCGACGAGACCCTGTATCCGGCCCTGGCGAAGGCCCTGCGCGACGAGCGATCGGCGACGCCGATCCCCTGCACCGGGTTGTCGGGATACGAGGGGCTGGCCGACGTGGTGCTGGTCGACCAGTCGCCGATCGGGCGAACCTCGCGGTCGAATCCGGTGACCTATCTCAAGGCCTTCGACGAGATCCGCCAGACGTTCGCCGCCACCCCCGAAGCAAAAACCCGGAACTTGGGGGCGGGGAAGTTCAGCTTCAACGTCGAGGGGGGCCGGTGCAATGCCTGCGAGGGGAACGGCACCCTGACCGTGGACATGCAGTTCCTGGCCGACATCACCATGACCTGCCCGGAGTGCCGAGGCACCCGCTATCGGCCCGAGGTGCTGGAGGTGGCCTATCAGAACAAGACGATCGCCGAGGTCCTGGAACTGACGGTGCGCGAGGCCCACGGCTTCTTCCGCCGCCGGCCCAAGGCCCAGGCGCGGCTGCGGCCCCTGCTCGACGTGGGCCTGGAATATCTCCGGCTCGGGCAGCCGGCCCCGACGCTCTCCGGCGGGGAGGCTCAAAGGCTCAAGCTCGCCAGTTTCCTGGCATCGTCGCCGGCCGCGATCACCCGGGCGGCCCGGGGCCCGAAGACCCTGTTCCTGATGGACGAGCCGACCGCCGGCCTCCACCCGGCCGACACCGCCAAGCTGCTGGAGACCCTGACGCGGCTGCTGGACCTGGGGCACTCGCTGATCCTGGTCGAGCACGCCCCGGACGTCCTGCTGGCGGCCGACTGGATCATCGACGTCGGCCCCGAGGCGGGCGACCGCGGGGGCCGGATCGTGGGCGAAGGGACCCCGGAGGATGTCGCGAAGCTCGACACGCCCACCGGGCAGGTCCTCGCCGCGTTGCTGAAGCAAGGGAAGCCATGATGGACGACGGGATCGAGACCCTGGGACGCGGCCGGATCGCCCACGCCACCATGATGGCCCGGCTCTCCGACGAGTTGCGGCCGATGCTGGCGCTGGCCGGGCCGGTCGTGGTCGCCGAGCTGGGCTGGATGTCGATGGGAATCGTCGACACGATCCTGGTCGGCCACCTGGGGGCGGAGGCCACCGGCGCGGTGGGGCTGGGAACCAACCTCTACATGGCCTCGGCCATCTTCGGCATGGGCCTCCTGCTCGGCCTCGACGCGATGGTCTCGCAGGAGCACGGGGCCGGCCGCGACGACGAGGCCCGCCGATCGCTGGCCCAGGGGGTGATCCTGGCGGTGGGCCTGACGCCCCTGCTGATGCTCCTGGTGTACGGGGTGGTCCTCCTCCTGCCCGGCTGGGGGATCAACCGGACCGTCCTCCGCGAGACGATCCCGTATCTCTGGGCGATCGCCTGGGGTACCGGGCCGCTGATGCTGTACGCGGCCTTCCGCCGGTTCTTGCAGGGGGTCGACCGGGTCCGGCCGATCACCTTCGCCCTGGTCTCGGCGAACCTGATCAACGCCGGGGCCAACTGGGTGCTGATCAACGGCCACTGGGGGGCGCCCCGGATGGGGGTGACGGGATCCGGCTGGGCGACCACCCTGGCCCGCGTGTATCTCGCCCTGGTCCTGATCCTGGCCTTCGCCTGGTATCGCCGGTCGGAGCCGGTCATCGAGCCCCGCCCGCGCCTCCTCCCCCGGTTCGAGCCGGCGCGGATGCGGAGGCTGCTGGCGTTGGGCTGGCCGGCGGCGCTCCAGGTGACGATGGAGGTCGGGGTGTTCGCCACGGCCACGGCCCTGGCGGGCAAGCTCGCCCCGTCCGACCTGGCGGCCCACCAGATCACGCTCAACGTGTCGAGCCTGACCTTCATGGTCCCGCTGGGCGTGGCCTCGGCCGGGGCCGTGCGGGTCGGCCAGGCGCTGGGCCGCCAGGACCCGCGCGGGGCGGCGGCCTCGGGCTGGATGGCGATCCTGATCGGCCTGGCCTTCATGGCCTGCTCCGGGCTGGCCCTGCTGGTCTACTCGCGGCCGATCATCCTCCTGTTCACCCGCGACCCGCTGGCCACGGCGGCATCGATCCGCCTGTTCTACCTGGCGGCGGCCTTCCAGCTCTTCGACGGCGTGCAGGTGGTGGCCACCGGCGTCCTTCGCGGGGCCGGAAACACCCGGTCGCCGATGCTCACCAACCTGGTGGCCCACTGGGGCATCGGCCTGCCGATCGGCTATACGCTTGGGTTCGTGATGGGCTACGGGATCGTCGGCCTCTGGGCCGGGCTGTCGATCGGCCTGGTGGTGGCCGGCCTGGCCAACCTCTCGACCTGGGCCCGCACCGCCCGCCTGATCGCCGGGCCGGCGGCCTGAGATCGGGGGCGGCCGGCCCTCGTCGCCTAATGGGTTGAATCCTTGCCGGGGTTCCATACAATGAACGCTTCCCAACAGCGTGGGGATGAACACACGACGCCCGTGGGACACCGGAAGGGATTACGGACCATGCGTTGGGCTGGACTGGTCGTCGCGGCGACCCTCGGGAACCTGGCCCTGGGAGCATCGCCGATCCGGGCGGACTCCGAGGTCATCGATTTGAAGGACGGGCATCAGGTCGTCGGCTCGATCGTGGCCGAGAAGCCGTCTGCCCTCTACGTCGACCTCGGGTTCGACGTGCTCCGCATCCCTCGGGACCAAGTCGTGTCCCGCCGCAAGGGGGACGCCTCCGCGGTCGCCCTGGGGGCCGGCGGGGCGACCGTCGCCGACGTCGATCCCACCGGATTCTACAAGGTCGCCGACCTCAAGGCGTCGCCGGTCAAGGACCTGGTCAAGCGCTTCGGCGAGGCCGTGATCTCGATCGAGACCCCCTCGGGCCTGGGCTCGGGGTTCATCCTCAACGACGAAGGCTACGCGGTCACCAACCATCACGTGATCGACGGCGAGACGCGGATCTCGGCCATCCTCTACCAGAACACGCCAACCGGCCTGGCCCGCCGGCGGATCGAAGACGTGGCGATCGTGGCGCTGAACCCCTTCGTCGACCTGGCCCTCATCAAGCTGCCCCCCCAGAAAGATTTGAAACTCGGCCATGTCTATCTAGGTAGCCTGGACGACATCAACGCCGGCGATGGCGTGTTCGCCGTGGGGAACCCGCTGGGGCTGGAGCGGAGCGTGTCGCAGGGGATCGTCAGCACGCGGAACCGGAACTTCGAGGGGCTGGTCTACCTCCAGACCGACGCGGCCATCAACCCGGGCAACTCGGGCGGGCCCCTGTTCAACCTCCGGGGCGAGGTCATCGGGGTCACCAACATGAAGGCGACTCAGGGGGACAACCTGGGCTTCGCGATCCCGATCAACTACCTCAAGGACTTCCTCCGCAACCGCGAGGCGTTCTCCTACGACAAGGACAACCCCAACACCGGGCACCGCTACCTCGATCCCCCCCGGCGTCTGAAGGCGGGCCCGGTCCCCCCGGCGGGTCGTTCCGGCGAGGATGCAAGATGAACGGGCCGCAGCCGCCCGGGGTGGGGCGGCCCGGATGCGACCGGTGGGTTCGAGCCAGGATCCCGGTCAGGGATCGGACCGGCCCAGGGCCGGCCAGCCCCGGCGGGCGCGTGGCCCCTCGTGGGAACTCGGCAGGATCAGGACCCCGGCCCGACGGATGGCCGGGGGATCTCGATGGGTTTCGCCCCGGCCCGCCGGCATCGGCGGGGGAGCGGGGCTCGATGCAGCAACCAGGGAGTGAGACTTGATGCGTACTCCGATGCGGGCGGCTTTTCGCCTCGCCTTGACCGGCAGCCTCGGGCTGGCCCTCCTCTCGACGGCGGCGACGCCGGGCCGCGCCGCGGCCGACCCGGAGAAGGCGCTGCCCGACTCGACGTTGCTCTTCTTCAAGATCAAGAATGTCGCCGAGCTGCGGGAATCGTTCAAGTCGACCGAGTTCGGCCGCCTGCTGGCCGACCCGGCCGTGAAGCCGCTCAAGGAGAGCGTCCTGGAGAAGCTGGAAGAGGCCAGCAAGGACGTCAAGGCGAAGCTGGGCGTCACGCTCAAGGAACTGGCCGAACTGCCCCAGGGCACGGTCTCCGTGGCGGTGGTCGGCACGACCAAGCCCGAGAGCAAGATCCCGGTGGCCCTGCTGGTCTCCGCCGACGCGGGCAAGAACGCGTCGACCATGACCGACGTCATGATGAAGTCGACCAAGCAGGCCGAGGAGGCCGGCGCCAAGGTCGCGACGTCGGACTTCAAGGGGCTGACGCTCCACATCATCCAGGCGCCCAAGGAAGGCGACAAGCCGGCCCCCCCGCCCGTGGTGTGGACCAACGCCGGCTCGGTCTTCCACATCTCCACCGATGTGGATGCCCTGCAGGATGTGATCACCAACGCCAACGGCCGGAGCAACTCGCTCGCCTCGGTCGAGTCGTACGCCAAGGTCGTGGCCAAGCTCGGCGAGGCCCCGGTCTCCTGGTTCCTAGACATCACCAAGTCGGTCAAGGCGGGCGTCAAGGCCGCCCAGGCCAACGGCGGCGGCCAGAGCCCCGAGGCCATGATCCAGCTGCTCGGCCTGGACGGGCTGAAGGCCGCCGCGGGCACCTTCACCTTCAACAGCGGCCCTTATGACAGCATCAGCAAGATTTTCGTGATGTCCCCGGCCCCGGCCAAGGGGCTCCTGAAGCTGTTCTCGATGCCGCCGGCCAACCTCCGCCCCGAGCCCTGGGTGCCGGCCACCGTCGCCAGCTACCAGACCTTCAGCTGGGACCTCGACGCCGCCTATGCCGGCCTCAACGACCTGGTCAACCAGTTCCAGCCGGGCATGCTCGACCTGCTCCAGCAGCAGCTGGTCGGCCCCAACGGCGGCGAGCCGCTGAACCTCCAGAAGGACATCTTCGGGCCGCTCGGCGACCGGATGACCCTGATCAGCGACTTCAAGAAGCCGATCAAGGAAGACAGCCAGCGCCTCCTGTTCGGGATCGCCCTGGAAGACGCCAAGGCCTTCCAGAACACCCTGAACAAGATCATCGCCCTGACCGGCGGCAGCCCCGCCAAGCGCGAGTTCCAGGGCGCCACGATCTTCGACTTCAAGCTCCCCGAGATGCCCAACCCCAACGGCGCCGCGAACAACCCGTTCAAGTCAGGGGTCGCCAGCCTGACCATCGCCAAGGACACCCTGTTCGTCTCCACCGAGCCGGCCCTCCTGGAGGGCGTCCTCCGCGGCGGGGCGTCGAGCCTGGTCGATAACCCCGAGTTCCAGGCCATCAGCAAGCAAATCCCGGCCAAGACCAGCAGCCTGTCGTTCGCCCGGTCGGAGGAGCAGGCCCGCCTGTCCTACGACATGATCAAGAGCGGCCAGTTCGAGCAGGCCCTGAAGCAGGCCAACGCCAACAATCCGGACGCCGAGAAGGTCGCCAAGGCGATCGACAAGGACAAGATCCCCCCCTTCGAGGTCTTCGCCAAGTACCTCTCGCAGGGCGGCGGATTCGGCATCCAGGAAGACGACGGGATGACGTTCACGAACTTCACCCTCCGCAAGTCGGCCAACCCCTGATCGTACCCGATCGGGCGATGGATTGACCTTGACGACGGCGAGCCGTCCCCGCGGGGATGGGCTCGCCGTCGTCGTTTGACGCCCCTTCCGCTCAAGTCCAACGGACGCCGGACCCGATGGAATCCGCAAGGAACGGATGCCGAAGTCTCCGGGGCATTGCGCCCGGTTCGGCCGGAGATCTCAGGGCAGGAGGTGCCGGATGTTCGACAGCACGGGCAAGGATGCGATCGGGCGGGGTAGTGCGGGCTCGCGCCCCCGATCCAAGGCCGGGCGTCGGCTCCAGGTCGAGTCGCTCGAAGTCCGCCAGATGCTCACGGCCTCGTTGGCACCCATCGGCAACATCACCTCGCCCCAGTACCTCGGCAACGTCGTGGCGTTGAACGGCGGCACCGCCAATGCCCAGACCTTCACCGTTTCGTCGGATGTCCCGGGCGTCAAGGCGTCGGTGATCCAGGGCAAGTTCCTGACCATCGGCGTCTCGCACACGTCGAGCGGGGCGGGCGACATCGACGTCAACGGGTCGATGACGTTCCAGCTCTTCGACCAGCTGACCCCGCTGACGACCACGAAGATCGAGAGCCTGATCAACGGCAACGCGACCGGCACGACCTCGGCGGTCATCAACGGCCAGAACTTCTACGTCGGCAAGACCTTCTTCCGGATCGCCAACGGCTTCCCGACCTCCAGCACGTTCATCGTCCAGGGCGGCTCCGCCAGCGGCACCACGGCCAGCACGCCGAGTGCCTTCACACAGCCGTTCGACGACGAGTTCATCCAGAGCCTGGTCTTCACCGGGTCGGGCCAGCTGGCGATGGCCAACTCCGGGCCCGACACCAACGACTCGCAGTTCTTCATCACGACCGGACAACCCCGCTCGCTCGACCACAAGCACACGATCTGGGGCCAGCTCGTCGAGGGGGCCGAGGTCCTGGAGCAGCTGACCCGGGTCGCCAAGGGCGGGGCCGACGGCACCACCCCGGTCACCCCGGTGACGATCACCTCGGCCACCCTGTCGGACACCGACGAGGATGGCGCGATCCTGATCGACACCACCAACGCGGCGGTCGGGGCGACGGCCAACATCCGGGTCACGGCGACCGACGCGACGGATAACACCACGGCGACCCAGTCCTTCCAGGTCAGCGTCACCCGGCTGGGCGCCGGGGTCGCCAACTTCACCGGCGAGCGCCCGTACCTCGGGCCGGTCGAGCCCACCATCACCGTCGGCCAGGGCCAGACGGCCACGTTCCAGCTCACCTCAGTCAATCCCGACCCGAGCGCCCCGATCACCTATGTCGTGAAGAGCGGGACGTCGACCTCGACGGCGTTCGCGGACGTCCAGAACGTCAGCTCGGCGACCGTCGACGCGAATGGCCGCGTCACGATCGTTCCCACCGCCGGCTTCAGCGGGACGATCAGCCTGCTGGTCGGCGTCCGCGCCGGGACCCCCACCGCGACCGAGACGCCCGGGAACTTCGACACGCAGAGGTTCAACCTGGTCGTCAATGCCTCGCCCGCGGTGGTCCCGCTCCGGCCGATCGCCGGCTCGACCCTGATCACGGCCCAGGCCAGCACCCCGGCGGCGATCCAGCTCTCCGGCTCCGCGCCGACCGCCGGCTCCGGGCCCGTGACCTTCGCCATCCTGTCGCAGCCCACCAACGGCACGATCACGAACTTCAACCCCCAGGCCGGTACGCTGACCTACACGCCGAACCCCGGCTATGCGGGCCCCGACTCGTTCACCTTCGAGTCGCAGACCGCGTCGAACAACCTCGCCAGCCTCCCGGCGACGATCCGCCTGAACGTCGCCAACGCGAACACCGGCGCGGTCCGCTACATCGCCGACGACGGGTCGGGTGACATCGATCAGACGGGCTACCTGATCGTCACCCCCCGGCCTCGCCGCAAGGGGACCAACGACATCCGGGTGATCGCCAACGGCGAGAACATCCAGGTCACGGTCAACGGCGTGATCGACGCGATCCAGCCGGAGGCGGGCAACGTCAATCGGATCATCCTCTACGGATCCAAGGCCAACGACCGGATCACGGTCGACGGCGACATCGTCAACCTGGTGACGATCGACGGCGGCCACGGCGGCAAGAATGTCCTCCGGGCCGGCTCCGGCGACACCACCCTCCACGGCTGGTTCGGCCAGAACAACATGAAGGGCGGCGAGGGGAACGACACCCTGATCGGCCGCCGCGGCCGGGTCAAGTTCCTCCGCAGCGGCGGCGATGATATCTTCTTCGCCGGCACCCCCAGGGTCCTCGCCCAGAACACCGTCGATCGGACGCTGCCGACCCCCGAGACGGGCACCTTCTACAAGTTCGTGGGGAACAAGCTGGTCCCGACGAAGAACCCTTACGGGAAGGCCCGGATCATCCGGATGTCGACCAAATCCTGATCCCAGGCCGGTCGATCCCACACGGCCCGCCCCCGCCGCCCCGGCGGGGGCGGGCCGTCCCGCGCGCGGGGCGAATCGGCCTTCCGCCGCGCCCGTTCTTCGGGTCTACTGGACGGTGAACCGAGGTCAACCGCTTCAGCCCAAGGTCCGAGCATGCCCCCGCAATACATCTTCCAGATCGAACACCTGTCCAAGGCCCACGGCAAGCGCGAAGTCCTCAAGGACATCAACCTGTCGTTCTACCCCGGGGCCAAGATCGGCGTCCTGGGCGGCAATGGCGCGGGCAAGAGCACCCTGCTGCGGATCATGGCGGGCGTGGACAAGGACTTCATCGGCGTGGCCAAGCCGGCCCCCCGGACGCGGATCGGCTACGTCCCGCAGGAGCCCGTCCTCGACCCCGCCCTGGACGTCCGCGGCAACGTCGAGCTGGGCGTCGCCCCGATGCGCGCCCTGCTCACCCGGTTCGACCAGATCAACGCCAAGCTCGGCGAGCCGCTCGACGCCGACGCGATGGACAAGCTCCTGGACGAGCAGGGCAAGGTCCAGGACGCCATCGACGCCGGGGGCGGCTGGGACCTCGACCGCGACATCGAGATCGCCATGGACGCCATGCGGCTCCCGCCCGGCGATGCCGCCGTGGAGACCCTCTCCGGCGGCGAGAAGCGCCGGGTGGCCCTGTGCAAGGTCCTGCTGGAGAAGCCCGACGTCCTGCTCCTGGACGAGCCGACCAACCACCTCGACGCCGAGTCCGTCGCCTGGCTGGAACGCCACCTCAAGGAGTTCGGCGGGACCGTGGTGGCCATCACCCACGACCGCTACTTCCTGGACAACGTGGCCGGCTGGATCCTGGAACTCGACCGCGGCCAGGGCATCCCCTGGCAGGGCAACTACTCCTCCTGGTTGGAGCAGAAGCAGGCCCGCCTGGCCCTGGAAGAGAAGCAGGAGAGCAACCGCCGCAAGACCCTGGCCCGCGAGCTGGAATGGGTCCGCATGGCCCCCCGCGCCCGAGTCGCCAAGAACCGCGCCCGACTGGCCCGCTACGAGCAGATGGCCAGCCAGGAGTCCGAGCGTCGCGACGAGGCGATCGTCCTCCAGATCCCGGCCGGTCCCCACCTCGGCGACCTCGTCGTCCAGGCCGAAGGCGTCAAGAAAGGCTACGGCGACCGCCTCTTGGTCGAGGACATGACCTTCCGCCTGCCGCCCGGCGGAATCATCGGCATCATCGGCCCCAACGGCGCCGGGAAGACGACCCTGTTCCGGATGATCATGGGGCAGGAGACCCCCGACGGCGGCACGCTCCGCGTCGGCGACACGGTGGTCCCCTCCTACGTGGACCAGAGCCGCGAGGCCCTGAACCCGGACAACACGATCTTCCAGGAGATCTCCGGCGGGCTCGACCAGATCATCCTCGGCAAGCGGAAGATCCCGGCCCGCGCCTACGTCGCCACCTTCAACTTCAAGGGTCCGGACCAGGAGAAGAAGGTCGCCAACCTGTCGGGCGGGGAGCGGAACCGGGTCCACCTGGCGAAGCTGCTCAAGAGCGGCGGCAACCTCCTGCTGCTGGACGAGCCGACCAACGACCTGGACATCGACATGCTCCGGGCGCTGGAGGAGGCGATCCTCGACTTCGGCGGCTGCGCCGTGGTCATCAGCCACGACCGCTGGTTCCTCGACCGGATCGCCACCCACATCCTCGCCTTCGAGGGGGACAGCAAGGTGGTCTGGTGCGACGGCAACTACCAGACCTACGAAGACCAGCGCAAGGAGCGGCTCGGGATGGACGCCGACCAGCCCCACCGTATCCGCTACAAGTCGCTGACCCGCTGATCGAATCGGCCCCGGACGCGGGGCGACCCGCCCGTCGCCCCGCCCTTCCCCGAGGTCGGCCCCGATGAGCCTCCCCCGCTTCGAGATCCTCCACGGTCGGGCCGACTTCCGACCCGGCCCCGTCGGCGTGGCGGTGGCCGGCGGGGCCGACCGCACCCTCCTGGACGCCTACCGGATCGCCTGCGATCGGGGCTGGGCTTCCCCGATCCTGGTCGGCCCCGAGGCGGAGGCCCGCCGCATCGCCGCCGAAGCCGGCATCGCACTCGAAGGCTTCACCTTCCTCGATGCCGAGGCCCCGGACATCGCCCGCGCGGCGGTCGCCGAGGTCCGCGCCGGCCGGGCCCGGGTCCTGGCCAAGGGGAAGATCGCCACGCCCGCCCTGATGGATGTGATCCTCGACCCCGAGGCCGGCCTTCGCTCGGGCCGGGTGGTCGCGCAGGTCGTGCTGATTGAGTTGCTCCGCGATGCCCGCCGTTTCCTCCTGGCCGACACCGGGGTCAACGTCCGGCCCAAGCTCGCCTCCCGCATCGAGATCATGAATCAGGCGATCGAGGTCGCCCACGCCCTGGGCCACCCCCGCCCCCGCGTGGCCCTGATGGCCGCGTCCGAGGCCGTCTCCACCGGCATGCC
Organism: Tundrisphaera macrotermitis; assembly: GCF_051175315.1. Taxonomy (NCBI): domain Bacteria; kingdom Pseudomonadati; phylum Planctomycetota; class Planctomycetia; order Isosphaerales; family Isosphaeraceae; genus Tundrisphaera; species Tundrisphaera macrotermitis. The sequence goes on along the minus strand of NZ_CP195100.1, from coordinate 4,176,207 downwards.
CGACACCGTGGAGTCCGCCGAGATCGCCCGCCGCGCCGCCTCGGGCGAGTTCCCCGCCGCCGACATCGAGGGCCCGCTCTCGTTCGACCTCGCCTACTCCCCCTCGGCCGGAACCAGCAAGCGCGTCGACGGCAAGGTCGTGGGCTTCGCCGACGCCATGATCTTCCCCGACCTCCTCTCGGCCAACCTCACGGTCAAGGCGATCATGTACACCGCCGACTGCCTCTTCGGCGGCGTCCTCCGCGGCACCACCGCCCCCGTCGCCTTCATGTCCCGCTCCGACGACGCCCGCACCCGGCTCAACTCGCTGGCACTCGCCCTGTCGCTGCTGGGCGATGACGTGTTGGCGTAAACCTCAGCGAAGATCAGGAGTGAGAGCATGAAGGCCGGGACATCCAAGGAACGATTCGAACGGTTGCTCGCCGACAACGGCCTCGTCCTGGCCTCGCTCACGCCTCGGATGGGCCTCGACCTGATGTTTAAATTATATGAGGAGCATCCTCACCTGGGTCCATTGCTCTGTTCTTTCGGTTCCGTGACCCGGCATGGAGAGGATGAATGTGGCATTTCAATCGGGCTATGGCATAAGAATTCGACCGAACAACCGGTTCTGAACCCGGACGATCTTGAAATACTCTTCAAGGTCGGATCATGGGAACTGGCGATTGAAATACCCTGCTGGATGAAGTGGGCCGACAACACCGAACACCAGATGGAGTTTCGTGCCGAGCTCGAAACTATGGCCGCCTGGGAACGTTGGGGAAATGGTCCCGTTAGCAGCGTCGCCCTCGTCCACAAAGAACGCGTCGCATATTACGACCTGTTCGACTGCTGGGGAGTGAGAGACCCGGCACGCCCGGTCGTGAGCATGACCGAGGATGAATGGCTTCGATCCGACGACGCACCGCTGATGTTGAGATGGTTCCGGCAGGAATGGGTCGGTGATGAGACCGCCCTGGACCGGCTATTGCACCGCTATCTCCTGGCCTGCTGCCGAAGGATTTGGAAGCTCTTGCCTTGCGAGGGGACGCGGTCTGGCGTCGAGATCGCGGAACGCTTCCTGGATGGGATGGCCACGCGAGAGGAACTCTGGAAGGCTGACTGGCTTGCCGAGGGCGAAGCCCTGAGATTCCACTTCGAACCCGAGTCCGAAGAGGTATTGCGGTGGGCCGATGAAGTGTCGCAGATACCCAAAGACGAGTTGAACGCGATGCTCTGCTCACCCGGTCCCGAGGACGACCTTTCCCCGCGGGCTTTGTTGGGGCACGCCGCCTACTTCGCAGATTCTACGATGGTCTATTTCGGCATCAAGCCCAAAGAATCGATCGAGCGTTATCGCCTTTTCCTTTCCGCACCGCTTCTCCGCGAGATCGTCGGCAATCCGTTCGCGGAGACGCCCGGTCGACGTTGCTGAGCATCCCGAATGCGTCGCCGGTGTCGTATCCCGGTTCAATCGAATGTAATGCTCATGACTGGAGAGATTGTCACGGTCCACAGTATGGCGACGGCGATCCAGATCTCGTGCTTACTCGCGTGAGCCGGGGACGACATGGACGGCCGTTCCGTAGCAGAGAACTTCGGTGACGCCCGGGGCGATCTCATTGGCGTCATAGCGGACACCGAGTATGGCGTTCGCGCCTTGCTCTTCGGCGTGACGGATCATCAGCTCATAGGCGTCTGATCGGGCACGTTCGCACAGCGACGTGTAGATCGAGATATTGCCGCCGAAGACCGTCTGAAAGGCCGCGAAAGCGTTACCCACGACGCTGCGCGATCGGACGATGATCCCTCGGACGACGCCGAGAGACTTTGCCACGCGGACGCCTGGAAGCTCGAACGTGGTGGTGACGAAATTATGGTCCATGATTCGAGCCCACTCCAAGATTGATCGAGATTCGGTGACCGGCATGAGAGTCACAAGCGATTCGTCGCGGGGGAGCCGCTATTTTCCGCCGCCGCCGTCCGGCGGTCTGTCGGGGCCGGCACGGAGTCGTTCGGAGCATCACGAAGTGAGATCGCAGCGAAAGGAATGGCCCCCGGATCACCGCCGATGCGATGGGCCGGGGGCCTGGTTTTGTCGATGCTTCTGAATCCTACCTCAGCGGCGATCCGACGAGGCGGCCGGGTTGGCCGGCGGGGTCGGGGCCGGGGAGATGGAGGGGGCCGGGCTGGAGGGGTCGGGGTCGAGGCCCAGCGGGGCGGAGCCGGCGCGGACCTCGGCGAGGCGGCCGCGGTACTTGCTGTAGAGCTTCGTGTGGCGGCTCTCCGGGGGGACGGGCTTGCCCGCGATGAACAGGCCCTTGACCTCGGTGGTCGGCTGGAGCAGGTGGCCGGCCGTGATGACCAGGTCGGCCCGCTTGCCGACGTCGAGCGAGCCGACCTTGTCGGCGACGCCGAGGATCTCGGCCGGGCTGAGGGTCACCGAGCGGAGGGCGACGGCCTCGGGCAGGCCGTAGGCGACGGCGGTCGCCGCCTCGTAGGGGAGGTTGCGCGGGGCCGTGGCCGAGTCCGACCCGCCCGAGCCCGACTTGATGGCGAACGCCACGCCCGCCTCGTGGAGCCGGGCCGGGTTGGCGTAATAGGCGTCATAGGGGTCGGTCGCCGAGTCCGGGACGCGGAGGGTGCCGTTGATCAGCACCGGGACCTTGGCCGCCTTGAGGGCGTCGGCCACCTTCCAGGCGTCGCCGCCCCCGGTGATGATCGCCCGCAGCTTCAACTCGGACGCCAGCTTGAGGGCGTCGAGGATCTCCGCCCTGCCCTCGGCGCGGAACATGACCGGCTTCTCCCCCTTGGCGTAGGGGGCCAGGGCCGCCAGCCGGGGGTCGGGCGTGGGGGGCGTGGCGTGGCGGTCGCGGGCCGTGGCGACGACCTTGTCGTAGGCCAAAGCGCGGCGGAACTGCTCGCGGATCGCCTCCATCCGCTCCTGCTTCTGGCGGTTGGCCGCCTCGGTCCCCTCGGCGGGGGCGGCGCCAATCGTCCGGGCGCGGGGGGATCGGGGGACGGTGACCAGCAGGGCGGCCTTATCCAGCAGGAGCATCTCGGTCGGCACCCAGCCGTCGAGGCCGATCACGCAGCCCTGGCCGGAGATCACCCCCCCGCCGGGCTGGGCGAACGACGACAGGACGCCGTTGGCCCGCGACACCGGGATCAATTCGCTGTCCGGGTGGAGGGCGATGCTCGACCGCAACTCGGGCTGGAACTCGGCCGAGTCGGACGAGTCCTGGGTCTCGGGCAGGCTGCCGACCTCGAACAGGCCCAGCGTCGAGCCGGCGTCGAGCATCCCCGGCCAGATGTCCAGGCCGGCGGCGTCCACCACCTTGGCCCCGGCCGGCACCGGGGTCTCCGGGCCGCCGATCGCGGCGATCTTGCCGCCGCTGATCACAATCGTCCCGCGCGAGATGTCGGGGCCGGAAACCGGGTGGAGATTGGCCCCGGTGATCCCGTAGGAGCCGCCGGCGTTCAGGGCGAGGTCGAGCGCCTTGGCCTTCGCATCGGCGACGGCCGCGGCGGGCATGGCGGTGTGGTCGCCGGGACGGGCCTCGGGCTTGCCGTCCTTCTGGCGCTGGAACCAGACCTCGCCATCGATCAGGGCCATCTCGCAGCGGGCGAAGCCGTCGAACGGGTGGGCGTTGAACAGGGCGATGTCGGCGTCCTTGCCCACCTCGATCGAGCCCAGCCGGCGGTCGAGGCCGAGCTGGCGGGCCGGGTTGATGGTGATCATGGCCAGGGCCGCCTCCTCGGACACCCCGCCGTACTTGACCATCTTGGCGGCCTCCAGGTAGAGGTGCCGGATCAATTCCTCGCTGTCGCTCTTGATGCAGACCTGGGCCCCGGCCTCGGCCAGCAGGGCGGCGTTGAAGGGGATGGCGTCGAACGCCTCGACCTTGTAGGCCCACCAGTCGGAGAAGGTCGAGTTGCTGGCGCCGTGGGCGGTGATCTCGGCGGCGACCTTGTACCCTTCCAGGACGTGCTGGAGCGACTGGACCCGCACGCCGAACCGGGTGGCGACCCGGAGCAGCATCAGGATTTCGTCGCTGCGATAGCAGTGGCTGTGGATCTTGATCGAACCCTCGACGATGCGCCCCAGGGCCTCCAGCCGCAGGTCGCGACGCGGCGGGGGGCCGGGGTCCTCGCCCCGGGCCTTCGCGGCCTCATACGCCTTGATCATCGCCGAGTAGGCCCGGCCTTCTTCGAAGGCCCGCTCGATGGTGGCCTCGACGCCCATGCGGGTGTTGGGGAACCGGCCGGTGCGACGGGTCACGTTCTCGCCCAGGGCGAACTTGACCCCCTGGGGGTTGCCCTGGAGGATCAGGTCGCGGCCGGCCTGGCCGGGCTTGTGCTTGATCACGGCGTCCTGGCCGCCGATCGTGTTGGCCGATCCGTGCAGCAGGCGGGCGGCCGTGGTGCCGCCGGCCAGGGCGCGATAGATCCCGGCGTCGTCGCCGGTGACCACGTCCTTGACGCGGACCTCGGGGACGATCGACAGGCTCATCTCATTGACGCCCCCCTGAATCGCCTGGTGCGAGTGGGTGTCGATGATCCCCGGCATGGCGACCAGCCCCGAGGCGTCGATCACCGCCACGCCCTCGGGGGCGACGACGTTGGGGCCGACCTCGGCGATCTTGCCGTCGCGGATCAGGATCGACCCGCGGGGGATCGTGCCCCGGGTCACGGTCAGGATCGTGGCGTCCTTGATCAACGCCGTGCCCCCGGTCTTGATCGCCGGGCGGCGGTCGGCGTCGAACTCGGCGGCGATGTCCGCGAACGGCAGCCGGCCGGGCTGGTCTTCCTGCGTCTTGGGCGGGGCCTGGGCGCCGTCGGGCTGGACCCCGGCGACTTCCTTCTTGGGCTCCTCCTTGGCTTCGTCGTCCTTCTTGACGACCTCTTCCTTCCTGGGCTCGTCGGCCTTCTCGTCCTCGTCCTTGATGGGCCTGGCCACGTCGCCGCGACGCCGGCCCTTGGGGGAGGCATCGCTTTCCTTCCTGGCGATGCCCTTCTTGGCCGAGGCGCCGTTGCGGTCGAGGTCGAACTTCTGGCCGTCGACCAGGACGTAGCGGACCTTGGCGTCCTCGTCGCCGACCTGGGCGGTCATGACGACGAGGTGGCCGAGCTTGCCGGGCTCGATGGTGCCGAGCTTATGGCCCACGCCAGCGATCTCGGCGGCTCTGCGGGTCAGGGCATCGACGGCCGCCTCGCGCGAAAGGCCGGCGGCGATCACCTTGCGGAGCTGGGCGTGGAAGGTGTCGGCCCGGGCGAGGCCATCGGTCGTGAAGGCAAACGGGACGCTGGCATCGGCCAGGGTCCTGGCGACCGCGACCCGCTCCTTCCAGTTGCTCGCCTTCTCGGCCAGGACCTTGAGCGGCTCGTCGCGTTCCTCGATCGGCTTCTTGCGATAGTCGGCCTCGCTGGGGACCTTGGGCTCCTCGGGGAAATCGATCCGGAGGACGACCGGCACGTTCTCGGCCCGGAGCCGGGCGACCGCCTTGCCGGCGTCGCGCCCCCCGACGATCACGGCGTGGGTGTTGAACTCATCGGCCAGGTCGAGCGCCCGGTGGATGTCGTCGCGCGAGTTGGCCTCCCACCAGACCATCAGGTCGCGAGCGAGGGCGGAATAGAGGGCGTCCAGGGCCGGGTCGAGGGGCGGGCGGGGGCCGCCCTTCTGGTCGTAGTAGGCGAGGCGTTCGTGGTGGTTCTCGGCGTCGAGCATCGCCTGGCGGAGGTGGGCGACCACGCCCATCAGCGAGGTCGGATACTGGGCCTGGCCCCCCCCGGATCGGCGGCCGGCCGGCGGGGTGGCGGGCGGGGCGACCGGGTTCAGCGACGGGGTGGCGACGACGGGCGCCTGGGTCGGCCCGGGCGTCGGGCCGACGAGGTCGGCCGGGTCGACGAGGCCGGCCTCATCCTCGTGCGAGTGGGAGTGTCCATGATCCTCGCCGGACGACGAGCCACCCGGGCTCCGCAGGGCGATGTGGAGGGCGACCGGCGTCTTGACCACCGACTCGCGGCGGGGCAGGCCGCCGGCCGAGACCAGGGCGCTCTGCCCGGTGGCGATGGCGCCACCGGGGGCGACCAGCACGTCGGTGAAGCCCAGGCGGCGGTGCTCCTCGGCCCCGGCGGACGGGTCGAGGGTCGCGGCGACCTCGAACTCGGGGGTGATCCCGTTGCGGTTGTCGGCCGGGGTCCGGGGCAGGGCGAAGTTGCTGTAGTTCACGTCACGCCCGGCGCCGGTCTGGGACCGGCTCGAACCGGGGGCTGTGGCGGAGGTGGTGTAGAGGTCGAGGAAGCCGGGGTAGACGACCAGCCCCTTCCCCTCGATCACCTCGGCGTCGAACGGGACCTCGACCTTGTCGGCCGGGCCGACGGCGGCGATCACGCCGTCGCGGACCACCACGGTCCCGTTGTCGATCGGCTCGCCCGCGACCGGCACCACCCTGGCGCCCCGGATCGCATAGGCCGCCGGCTGGTAATCGGGCCGGAGGTCGGCCGAGCGGAGGGGGACGACGGACCAGACGGTCGCGCCCGTGGCGAGCAACAGCGCCACGGACCGCATCCGGGTCGCGGATCGGACAAGGCCCATCATGGGGGAAGGCTCCCGGCGGGTCGGTTCGGATGGTGGTTCGGGTCGGGGGCGGCCCGGGTCGCGAGGAGAGGTCGCGCGGGGCAGGAGGACGGGGCGATCGGGCCGAGGGCGGGGAGAAGTCGCCCGGTTTTCGCTCGCGTTCCCGGCCCACCAGTCTTAACATCTCAACCCGATGACCGGCAAGGCTCCACGCCGCCGATCGCCGGATCGCCGACCCCTTCCCCGAGGCTCGCCCACCATGCCGCGGCTCCCCCTGCTGGCGACGGTCGCCGTACTGATCGCATCCACATCCGCCCCGGCCGCCGATGCCCTGCTGTTCACGGCCAGCGACCTCCCCGGGCTGGCGGGCGGCTTCGCCGTGCCGGCGACCGGCGAGTACACGGCGTGGGCGTGGACTCCCGCCTCGGTCGCCTGGTCGGTCGCGGCCGACGGCCCGACGATCACGCTGGCGCCGGCCGTGCGGCCTGAAAAGCCCGCGGCGTCGTGGAAGAAGGTCGGCAAGGTCGCGCTGGCCGCCGACGCCCCGGCCAGGATCGTCGTGGCGGCGGACGACCGGGGCGGGCATCCCGTCCCCGCCCTCCTGTGGCTGTCCACCGACCCGGCGGCGAGCCCGGCCGCGACGCTCGACATCGCCCGGGGCGACGTGAAGAAGGCGACGCCCCCGGACGACCCGCGTCGGACGACGGCCCGGACCAACGAGGAAGGGGCGGACTTCCGCCCGCCCGCGACCGCCTCCGCCTGGCACGACCGGGCCCGCGCGGTCCGCGAGCGGTTGCGTGTCGCGCTCGGACTCTGGCCGATGCTGCCGAAGACCGACCTCCACCCGAAGGTTTACGGCACGATCGAGCGCGAGGGGTATGCCATCGACAAGGTCGTGCTGGAAACGTTGCCCGGCTTCTACCTGGCAGGCAACCTGTTCCGGCCCACCGGCGGGCCCGCCGGCAAGCGCCACCCGGTGATCCTCAGCCCGCACGGCCACGCCGAGGCCGGACGGGTCAACGATGACACCCAGGCCCGATGCGCCCACTGGGCGAAGCTCGGCGCGGTGGTCTTCCTGTACGACATGGTGGGCTACGCCGACAGCAAGCCGTTCGGCCACGCCTTCCTCGACGATCGCCTGGCCCGCTGGGGGCTGAGCCTGGCCACCCTCCAGACCTGGAACAGCATCCGGGCCCTGGACTGGGTCTCGACCCGGCCCGACGTCGATCCCGCCAAGGTGGGCGTCACCGGGGAGTCGGGCGGCGGGACGCAAACCTTCCTGTTGACCGCGCTCGACGACCGGGTCAAGGTCGCGGCGCCGGTGGTGATGGTCTCCGAGGCGTTTCAGGGTGGGTGCACCTGCGAGAACGCCGCCGGACTCCGCATCGGGACGGACAACGTCGAGATCGCCGCCCTGGCCGCTCCCCGGCCGATGAAGCTGGTGGGTGCCACCGGCGACTGGACCGCGCGGACCATGACGATCGCCTATCCGAACCTCCAGATGATTTACGCCCTGACCGGCGCCACCGACCGCGTCTCGGCCGACGTGTTCGACTTCCCGCACAACTACAACCAGACCAGCCGCAACGCCGTCTATCCGTTCATGGGCCGATGGCTCCTGGGGATCACCGACCCGGCGTCGACGCTCGAAAAGGAACCCCGGGTCGAGAAGCCCGAGGACCTGTACGCCTACGACGGCAAGGACCACCCCTATCCGGCCGACGCCAAAACGCCGGAGCAACTGGAGGCCGCCCTGATCGGCGTCCTCGGCGGGCAGCTCGACCGGCTCGCCCCGGGGGCGGACCCGACCCTCTGGGAGGGGGCCCGCGCCGTGCTGGCGACCGCGCACCGCGTCCGGGTCGGGATCGAGCCGCCCGCCCCCCGCGACATCGCGATCCGGGAGGTCCGGCGGGCCGAACGCGACGGCGCGGCGATCCTCCACTCCACGGTGGGCCGCGCGGCGACCGGCGAGCGGATCCCCGTCGTGCGGATCACCCCGCCCCGCGCCGATGGCCGGGTCACGGTCGTGGCCACCGGGCGGGGCAAGGCGGGGTTGATCGGGGCGGACGGGCGGTTCTCGCCCCAGGTCCGGGCCCTGCTCGACCGGGGGCAGATCGTGGTCGGGTACGACCCGTTCCAGATCGGCGAGTCCCGCGACCCGATGGATCCGGCCGAGGGCCGGCCCGCCGTGAAGTACCTGACGACCTACAACCCGTCCTTGGCCGGCGACCGGATGCAGGACCTGGCGACCGTGGTGGCCTGGGCGCGATCCCTGCCCGACGTCCGCGAGGTCAACCTCGTCGCCGGCGGCGAGGACGGCCCGCTCGCCCTGCTGGCCCGCCCGCTGCTCGGGATGCTGGGCCGGACGGCGGTGGACCTGGACGGGTTCGACTACGGCGACGGCTCGGCTTCGGTTCCGCCGGGGCTCGACCTGCCGGGGGTGCTCCAGTTCGGCGGGCTGAAGGCGGCCGCGGCCCTGGCGGCGCCGGCACCGTTGCGGATCACCGGCGCGGGCAAGGCGTTCGGGGCGGCGTGGCCGGAGCGGGCGTATGCCCTGGCCGATGCGTCGGGCCGGTTCCGGCTCGACTGCGAGGACGCGCCCGCCGAGGAGATCGCCGCCTGGATCGCCGACGGAGACTGACCCGCGATGATCCGCCCCGCCCTGTCCCGCTACGACTCCCTCCGCGACGCCCGGCGATCGCTCGCCCGGGCGGCGTGGTGGGTGCGGTTTGGCCTGTTCTCGGCGGGCGTCTCGATGTGCCTGGACCAGGGGCGGTCGCTCCTGTCCGATGCCCAGTTCACCTGGGCCGAGCGGCGGATCATGGGCGTGGTGGCCCTGACCTGGCTGGGTGGGTTCGCCCTGGCGGGCTGGGTCGCGGGCAAGCTGCTGTCGACATCGGCCGAACTGCTCGACGTCTTCGCCGACCAGGCCGAGGCGTCGGCCCGGACCGCCGAACTCCTGGAACTCCACGCCGTCCCCGCCCTGAATCGGATCGCCCTGGCGCTGGAGAAGGCCACGCCGCCCCCGGCCCCTCCCGCCGCGACCCGGCCCGACCCGAAGGCCCAGGCCGCCGACGCCGCCCGGCGGGCCATCGATTCGGGCCGCTGGGGGCAGGCCGATCGCCTGGTCGGCGCCTTCGTCCGCGACCATCCCGGGCCGGAGGCCGCCGCCCTTCTGGCGGCGCTCGACGGCGCCCATCGCCGCGCCGCCGACGACCTCCGCGACCGTTTGGAGGAGGCCCGGATTCGGGGCGATGTGGAGGCGGCCGTCGACCACCGCGATGCGCTCACCCAGCACCTCCGGGGCGACCCGCTCCGCGACCTCGACCGCGACCTCGCCCGCTGGCTGGCCGGCGAGATCCGCCGCCAGGCCCGCGACGGGGTCGCCCGCCCGGTCGTGGCCGCGCGGGCCGCCCGGATCCTCGACAGCCTGGGCGACATGCCCGAGGTCGCCCCCCTGCGGTCCCTACTCTGACCGGCCTCAGCCCGGGCCGATCGGCTTGAGCTTCAGGTTGCGGAACGTGATCCGGTAGCCCTCGGCCTCCAGGCCGACGTGGCCGCGCGGGACCTCGCACCCCATCCACCGGCTGGTCGCGGCCCCGTTGGTCCAGAGGGTGAGGTCGCCGCCCCGGCAGGTGACCTCGAAGGTGTTCCACTCGCCGGCCGGGCGGACCCTCTTGTCGAGCATCTCCTTCGACAGGTTGACCCGAGTCCGCTTCCCGCCCACCGGGGAGTCGCCGAACAGGTAGCCTCCCGAGCCGTCGCCGGCCTGGGCCTGGTGCCAGAAGTTCGCATCGGCGGAGTTGCGGACGTAGATGCCGGAGTTGTACCGGCCCGGCTTGACCGACGGCGACGGGACGTAGGCCCATTCGACGTGGAAGATCGCGTCGCCGATCTCGCGGTCGAGCCTCAGCCACTCGTGCCCGGCGGCGTCGCCCCGGCAGGTGAGCAGGCCGGTGGCGGGGTCGAACGACCACGGAGACTCGGCCGCCAGCGCCTGGCCGCCCGGCCAGGGGCAGCGGGTCCAGCCTTTCAGGTCGGGCCCGGCATCGGCCAGCAGGTCGATCCAGCCCGACGGGTCGGAGGCGAGCGCCGATGGGGTTTCCGGCGGGGCCGGGGCGGATGCGATCGCCAACAGGATCGGGGCCAGCAAGAGGGCGAGGCCGCGGGCGCGGGCGGGCATGGTCGGGATCCTCCGGGAAGGCGAAGGGGGGGCGGCGATCCGCCCAGGGTATCCGGCCAGCCCCGCCAATCCCACCGGTGGGATCGAGCAATCGGGCGGTGGTCGCTTGTGATCGGCGGTCGGGGCATTACTCTAGGGGTCAGGCCGGCGGGCCCGGCTCGCCGATGATCCTTGCTCACCGGACACGAGGACGCGAATCCATGACCGGACCGACCACGCGACGCCGCTTCCTGGCGGACTCTTCATCGGCCCTGGCGGTCGGGGCGGTGGCCTCGGCGACGGCCCTCGGGCAGGATCAGCCCAAGGCCGAGAAGGCCGCCGGTGCCAACGACAAGATCGTGCTGGGGTTCATCGGCGTGGGCGGGATGGGCTCCGGCCTGCTGAACATCTTCAAGAAGATGCCCGACGTCGAGGTCGCGGCGGTCTGCGACCTCGACGAGGCCCACGTCCTGCGGGCCAAGGAGGCGGCCGGCGGCAAGCCGGACACCTACGGCGACTTCCGCCGCGTCCTGGACCGCAAGGACATCGACGCCGTGGTGGTGGCCACGCCCGACCACTGGCACGCCATCCCGTCGATCCTCGCCTGCCAGGCCGGCAAGGACGTCTACTGCGAAAAGCCGCTGTCGCACCTGGTCCACGAAGGCCGGGCGATGGTGACCGCCGCCGAGAAGAACAAGCGCGTCACCCAGATGGGCAACCTGATCCACGCCACCGAGAACTTCCACCGGGTGGCCGAGATCGTCCAGTCGGGCGTCCTGGGCAAGATCACCAAGACCCGCGTCTGGATGAACGCCGACAAGCCCGGCATCGGCAACCCCCCGGATGGGCCGCCGCCCAGCGGGTTCGACTATGACTTCTGGCTCGGCTCGGCCCCGAAGCGGGCATACAACCCCAACCGCTCCCACTTCACCTGGCGCTACTTCTGGGACTACGGCGGAGGGGTCCTGGGCGACTTCGTCTGCCACCTCGTCGACCTCGTCCACTGGGGCATGCAGGTGGACGCCCCCGAGACCATCGCCGCGATGGGCGGCAAGTACGCGATCGAGGACAACACCGAGACCCCCGACACCCTGGAAGTCCTGTTCCACTACGCCAAGGGGTTCGACCTGGTCTGGACCCAGACCGACGCCAGCTCGCACGGGTTCGAGGGGAAGAAGCAGGGGATCGAGTTCCAGGGCCGCGACGCCACCCTGTTCGCCACCTACGGCACGTTCCAGGTCTTCGCCGAGGACGGCCGCAAGATCGAGCTGCCCTCCCCCACCCTGCCCCGATCGCCCGGCCACCATCGCCAGTGGCTCGACGCCATCAAGACCCGGGCCCAGTGCGATTGCCACTTCGAATACGGCCATCGCCTGGCCACGGTCGGCCACCTGGGCAACGCCGCCCTCCGCACCGGGTCCACCCTCAAGTGGGACCGCGAGGCCGAACGCGTGACCAACAACGAGGAGGCCAACCGCATCCTGGCCGGCCCCGAAGCCCGATCCCCCTGGACCCTCCCGGCGGTCTGACCGATGGTCGAATACCTCGCCCTGCCCGACTGGCAGTCCCCCCCGGTCGACATCAACGCCTGGGTCGCATGCCTCACCGAGGCATGCGGCCCGACCACCCTGACCCGCGAGTCCCCGGACGTGAACTGGGTCGAGACGCCGACCCGCCGCCTCCGGGGCTACGCGGTCATCGAGGCCGGCAAGGTGGCCGCGATCAACTTCGAACTGCACAGCCTCGACCCCGGGCCGACCCTCTCGGCCCTGGAGGCGGCCGTCGCAGCGATCGGCTGGGAACTCCACGCCGAGGACCCCGACGACCCCGATGATGACGACGATTGACCCACGTACCGCAGCGACGATTGCCTCTCGTAGGGTGGGCATTGCCCACCTCCCTCCGACGAGCGACAGGGGCTGGTGGGCGGTGCCCACCCTACGGGAGAGAACGCTCGAACGCCGATCGATCTCACCAAACGATTGGCCCCCTTCCTCTCCCCAGGAGGCTCCGCACCGATGCTCTCGACCCGAACCTGGCTCGCCCTGGCCTCCGCCCTGCTGGTCGGATCCGCCCCGGCCCTCGGCGAAGAGATCCGCTGGAAGAAGCACGACATCAACCCCAAGAGCATCTTCGAGGCGGCCGGCGTGGCCGACTTCGACGGCGACGGCCGGCTGGACATCGTGTCGGGCGACACCTGGTACAACGCCCCGGACTGGACCCGCCAGCCGACCCGCAAGGTGACCCAGCAGAGCACCTACATGAACGACTTCGCCAACCTGCCGATGGACGTCAACGCCGACGGCAAGATGGACTTCGTCACCGTCTCGTACTTCGGCAAGAACGTCGGCTGGGTCCAGAACCCCGGCAAGAAGGGCGCCCCCTGGGCCTATCACGAGATCGACCTGCCGGGCCAGAGCGAGGCCGCCGTGCTGGTCGACCTCGACGGCGACGGCCGCATGGACGTCCTGCCCAACACGGTGGGCGTGGTGACCTGGTACCACCTGGAGCCGAGCGGCGAGCCCAAGTGGAACAAGCATGACCTGGGCAAGGCGGCGGCCACCCACGGCGTGGGCACCGGCGACGTCAACGGCGACGGCCGGGTCGACCTGCTCACCGGCAAGGGCTGGTTCGAGGCCCCCGCCGATCCCAAGGCCGGCACCTGGGCCTGGCACCCCGACTGGAACCTCGGCGCGGCCGGCATCCAGATCCTGGCCCGCGACGTCGACGGCGACGGCCTGTCCGACGTCGTCTACGGCATGGGCCACGACTACGGCCTGTTCTGGCTCAAGCAGGGCAAGGGCGACGGCGGCAAGGCGAACTGGACCAAGGCCGAGATCGACCGCAAGATCGCCTCGGTCCACACCCTGCTCTGGGCCGACCTCGACGGCGACGGCAAGGCCCACGAACTCCTCACCGGCAAGCGGGTCTACGCCCACGAGAAGGAGGCCGGCGACACCGACGCCTCCGTGATCGCCTGGTACGGCTTCGACCCCGCGACCAAGGCGTGGGCCAAGCACGTCATCTTCGAAGGCCAGCCCGCCAAGGACGCCCCGGCCGACCACAGCAAGCGCGACGCCCAGAAGGACTTCGCCCCCGGCACCGCCGGCACCGGCCTGGAGATGACCGCCATCGACATCGACGGCGATGGCGACCTCGACCTCGTCTGCCCCGGCAAGAGCGGGCTCTACCTGTTCGAGAACCTGACCAAGACGGCTCGCTGACGAACCTGGGCCGGTGGATGTTCCCCGATCTGGGTGGCTGTGGTTGGCTTGCCAACCACGGCGCCGGCGGGCTTGCGATGCGGGGACGTCCACCGAACTGGCCGATCACGGATTGCGGACTCCACGGGTCATCACCGATCAGTCCGGGATCGTTGGCGCCGTGGTTGGCAAGCCAACCACAGCCACCCAGCGGCGCTGTCATCAAGATGGGGACCGGGGCGATCGAAGGCTTCGTCCAGCCCTGGTAGCGGAGAGGAGCATGGCCCTCTATCTCTACAGCTATCTGAATCTCTTCGGGTTCGTCGGCAGTGGAACGCCGGAAGACCCGGGGACCGACTTCGGCATGTCGGTCTGGATCGAGGCGCCGAACGAGAAGGCCGCTCTCGACTGGGGCCACCTCGTCCTGGCCGACTACCTCCGGGCGCGTTTCCGCCATGACGACCCGGTCGCGGGTATCGCTTCGAACGGGATCGAAGGATGGATCGAGGAAGATGAGTACGCCCGCAAAGAGGCCGCGGGCAAATTCCCGTGTTGCCGCGTGGGGGAGATACCGACCTGGGATGCACCCTGGCGACATCATAATTCCCCGCCAACACCGGGACCGATGGAGGCTGATCGCACCCTGTAATTATGGATTGCCGCTTCGATATCGTCCCAAAGTCCCGGCCTGACGGTCGGGCATTCCGAAGCCTGGGTCACGATTCGGTCATGTCCGAAAGTTCGATCTTGACCCTGCACATGACGGCTCGGTTCGCCGTTCATCCTCGGGCAGAATGTGTCGATCGCGGGAAACCTGTCGATACCGACGAATACATCAGGCAACGATACGATAGAGGCCATTTCAGGCAACGTCGCCCCCTCGCTGATCTACGGGCGCCTCGGTAAGATGGTCGAATTGGGGTCGCGGCGGCGTCGCGGCCCGGGAAGGGTCGACCGTATCCCCGGAGAGATCGAAGCCCATGGCCACCGCACCGACCGGCAAGCCGACGACCCCGCTGGCCGCCTTGATCGAGCAGGGCACGAGCCCCTGGCTGGACGACATCAGCCGCCAGATGCTCGAGAAGGGGGAGCTTCGCCGGCTGATCGAGGAGGACGGCCTCCGGGGGATGACGTCCAACCCGTCGATCTTCCAGAAGTCGATCAGCGACGGCTCGGAGTACGACACCGACGTCAAGATGCTGGTCGGCGAGGGCGGCGGCCTCCAGTCGATCTACCAGAACCTGACGGTCGAGGACATCCGCAACGCCCTCGACACCTTCCGCACGGTCTACGACCAGACAAACGGCTACGACGGCTTCGTCAGCCTAGAAGTCTCCCCCTACCTGGCCCACAACACCGAGGGGACGATCGCAGAGGGCAAGCAGCTCTGGAAGCTGCTGGATCGCCCCAACGCGATGATCAAGGTGCCCGGCACGCCCGAGGGCCTGCCCGCGATCGAAGAACTGCTGTTCTCGGGCATCAACGTCAACGTCACCCTGCTGTTCAGCGCCTCGGCCTACGAGGCCGTCGCCAGGACCTACATCAAGGCCATCAGGCGCCGGGTCGACGCCGGCCTGCCGGTCGACAAGATCGCCTCGGTCGCCAGCTTCTTCATCTCGCGGATCGACTCCGAGGCCGACAAGCGGATCGAGGCCAAGATTAAGGAGACGACCGACCCGGCCGCAAAGGCGAAGCTCGAAGCCGCCCTCGGCAAGGTCGCCATCGCCAACGGCAAGAATGCTTATGCGATCTTCCAGGGCCTGTTCCACGGACCGGACTTCGCCCCGCTCAAGGCCAAGGGGGCCAAGGTCCAGCGCGTCCTCTGGGCGTCGGTCGGGACCAAGAACCCACGGTACGCCGACACCCTGTACACGGCCGGCCTGATCGGGCCGGAGACCGTCTCCACCATGCCCCGCGCCGCCTACAACGCCTTCAAGGACCACGGCGTCGCCTCGCCGACCTTGCTGGAAGGGGCCGACGACGCCAAGTCCCTGATCGAGGGCCTCAAGCCGCTGGGCATCGACCTGGACAGCATCACGGATAAGCTCCTGGCCGACGGCGTGAAGCTGTTCCAGGAGTCGTTCGACCAGCTGTTCAAGGCGATCGAGGACAAGAAGGCCAAGATCCTCCAGGCCAGCCGGATCGGCCAGACCTTCGTCCTGCCCGAAGCCGCCGCCGACGCGATGGGCAAGACGCTCCGCGGGTTCGACAAGGAGAGGGTCGTCGCCAAGCTCTGGGCCAAGGACGCCTCGGCCTGGAAGACCGACGCCGACGCCGTCAAGATCATCGACAACAGCCTGGGCTGGCTCACCGTCACGAAGACGGTCGAGGCGAAGCTCGACGAGCTGACCGCCTTCGCCGACGAGATCCAGAAGGCCGGCTTCAAGCACGTCCTGGTCATGGGCATGGGCGGCTCCAGCCTGTGCGTCGAGGTGCTCCGCACGGTCAGCCCGCCCGTCGAGGGCCGGCCGACCCTGCTGGTCCTGGACAGCACGGTGCCCGCCACGATCCGCCGGATCGAGGCGGAGATCGACCCGGCCAAGACCCTGTTCGTGGTCGCCAGCAAGAGCGGGACGACCACCGAGCCGTCGGTCTTCTACGCCTACTTCTTCGACCTGGTGAAGAAGGTCCGGGGCGACCTGGCCGGCGAGAACTTCATCGCCATCACCGACCCCGGCACGAAGATGGAGGCCGACGCCCAGCGCGACGGGTTCCGCAAGATCTTCCTGAACCCCTCCGACATCGGCGGCCGTTACTCGGCCCTGTCGTTCTTCGGGATGGTCCCCGCCGCCCTCGCCGGGCTGGACGTCAAGGCGATCCTCGAACATGCCGAGGTCGCCATCGCCCAGTGCCAGCCGGACATCCCGGTCAACCAGAACCCGGGCGCCTCGCTCGGCGCGACCCTGGGATCCCTGGCCCTGGCCGGCCGCGACAAGGTCACGCTGGTCACGCCCGCCCCGCTGGAGAAGCTCGGCCTCTGGATCGAGCAGATCATCGCCGAGAGCACCGGCAAGGAAGGCAAGGGGATCCTGCCGGTGGCCGGCGAGCCCGTCGGCCAGCCCGAGGTCTACGGCCCCGACCGGGTGTTCGTCCAGGTCCACACGGCCGACAAGCCGAGCGTGGCCAGGAGCCCCGAGCTGATGGCGCTGTCGGACGCCGGCCACCCGGTGCTCGACCTCGTCATGGCCGCCCCGGACGACCTGGGCGCCGAGTTCTTCCGCTGGGAGGTCGCCACGCCCCTGGCCGGCCGGGTCCTGGGCATCAACCCGTTCGACCAGCCCAACGTCCAGGAGAGCAAGGACAATACCAAGGCCCTGCTGGAAGTCTACAAGGAGAAGGGGGCCCTGCCCGAGCAGGACGTGGTCGCGACCTTCGAAGGGCTGACCTTCGTGGCCGACCCCGGCAACAAGGACCAGCTCCTCAAGGCGGCCGGCGGCAAGGGCGGGCGTGAGCTGTTCTCGGCGGTCCTCAAGGCCCACCTCGACCGGATCAAGCCGGGCGACTACCTCGCCATCACCCAGTACTTCGACGAGACGCCCTCGCGCGACGAGGCGATCCTCAAGCTC
Source organism: Tundrisphaera macrotermitis (assembly GCF_051175315.1). NCBI lineage: Bacteria > Pseudomonadati > Planctomycetota > Planctomycetia > Isosphaerales > Isosphaeraceae > Tundrisphaera > Tundrisphaera macrotermitis. The sequence continues at coordinate 4,158,717 of NZ_CP195100.1, read as the reverse complement.
CGCAAGCACCTGCGGGACGCCCTGAAGGTTGCCACCACGACCGGCTACGGCCCCCGGTTCCTCCACTCGACGGGCCAGTTGCACAAGGGGGGCTCCGACGCCGGCGTCTTCCTCCAGCTGACCGCCGACGACGGGGCCGACCTGCCGATCCCGGGCTACCCCTGCGGGTTCTCGACCCTGGTCAAAGCCCAGGCCCTGGGCGACTTCCAGTCGCTCGCCTCGCGGAACCGCCGGGCCCTGGGGCTGCACCTGGGCAACGACGTGGAGGCGGGCCTCAAGACGCTGCACACCCTGGTCCACGAGATCATCGGCCACCACGCCGAGGCCAAGTAAGATCGCGTCGGCCGGGCGGGCCACCCCGCCCGCCCGGCCGGGGGGCCTTCCCGTGCGAGTCCACCTGCTCCTGTTCGCCGGGATCCGCCAGCGGGCCGGCGTCCCGATGCTGCCCCTGGAACTGCCCGAGCCCGCCACGGTCGCGGACCTCAAGGCCGCCGTGGCGCGGTCGCGCCCGGACCTCGTCCCATACCTCCCGTCCCTGCGGATCGCGATCGACGCCGAGTACGCCGACGACGATCGCCCGATCCCCCCGGGTGTCGAGATCGCCGCGATCCCCCCCGTCAGCGGAGGTTCCCCCTCCATGATCGAGATCACGGATCAGCCCATCGACCACGCCCGCGTCGTCGAGTCGGTCCGGTCGCACCAGGCCGGCGCCGTCTGCTCGTTCCTGGGCACGGTCCGCGAGATGACCGGCGACCGCCAAACGGTCACGCTCGACTACGAGGCCTACCCCGGGATGGCCCTCAAGGGGATGGCCGCCCTGGAAACCGAGGCCCGCCGCCGCTGGCCGATCATCGGCCTGGCCCTGGTCCACCGCGTCGGCCGGCTCGACCTGGGCGAGGTCGCCGTCGTCGTCGCCGTCAGTTGCCCCCACCGCGACCAGTCCTTCGAAGCCTGCCGCTGGCTCATCGACAGCCTCAAGGAGTCGGTTCCCATCTGGAAGCGCGAGACCTGGGCCGACGGCTCCGAGGAGTGGATCCACCCGGCGGTCGATCCCAATGCCGGATGACCGCATCGTCCCAGCAGGACAACGACCATGTGGTCGACAATATGGATCTTTTCAAATCTGGAAATATCCCTATTCGTCCTCGCCCTTCTGTCTGTGACGCTTGTAATCCGAGGGATGTGGATTGATCGACGTTGTCCGGCTTGTCGGGCGTCACGGTTGCGATTGATGTATCTGATCAGGGCGTCCGGGATCATCGATGGAAGGAGGACCGGTATGGATCGAAGCTACTTTTCCTGCCGACGATGCGGGGCCGATTTCATGCGGTCTCGCGGGCGGTGGATGGACGTCCCAGAGGAAGAACGCCACTATCTGGAAAGGTGATTGTGCATCGATCACAGGCTGCGCCCCGGGATGATTCGGTTCCGCCCCGTTGGGTCATGCTGGCAGATCGAAAGGCCAGTTGATGTGCCTCGCGATTTTCCCAGCCACGTCCCAGGGAACCCAGGAGGCTTGCTCCAATTCAACTCTCCTGGGCCCGTTTCCGGAGGGGGAACGATGAGGTCTCGGCGAATTGGCCTACCCCATCCGATCAGGGAGCGGTCGTTCTGCAACGTCTCCTGGGCCTGCTTCGATTGCCGGATCGTCCTCAGGCGCGACGTCTTGGCCGAGGGCGAGGTGCATTGCCCCTTCTGCCATGGACGGTGCCGGAATCTGTACCATCGCATCCGCGTCCCGAAGCGGACCGATCTCCGGGCCTGGCGACTCTTGCGGCTGAATCTCGGCCGGAAACTTCTCGCCGACCTGGCACACGTCGAGTATCTGCGGGTTCGCGCAGGCCACCAGGCGTGGCGAGCGATGCGGCCCAGGTCATACTGACCGCCAGTCCGGACGAACCCCCACTTCCTGGCGATGGTATGATCTGATAGGGAACGATCGGCCCACAGAGGATGCCATCATCGCCACCACGACGCCGGGCCCTGATCGCCTCGTCGACCGCTTCGGCCGGGCCCATAACAACCTCCGGATCAGCGTCACCGACCGGTGCAACATCCGGTGCGTGTACTGCATGCCCGAGGCGGTGCAGTTCCTGCCCCGGCGGGAGCTGCTGTCGTTCGAGGAGATCACCCGGTTCGTCGGCGTGGCGGCGGGGCTGGGCATCGATAAGATCCGCCTGACGGGAGGCGAGCCGCTGGTCCGGCGCGACCTGCCCGACCTGGTGGCGCGGGTCGCGGCCGTGCCGGGGATCGCGGACGTCGGCCTGACCACCAATGGGATCCTGCTCGCCCCGATGGCCCGCGACCTGTGGGAGGCCGGACTCCGGCGGATCAACATCAGCCTCGATACCCTGGACCCGGCCCGCTTCCGCGAGCTGACCCGGCGCGATGGGGTGGAGCAGGTCGTCGATGGGATCCTGGCCGCGAAGGCGGCGGGCTTCGACCCGGTGAAGGTCAACGCGGTCGCCATCAAGGGGATGAACGAAGGGGACGTGGTGCCTTTGGCCCGGTTCGCCCGCGAGCACGGCGTGGAACTCCGGTTCATCGAATACATGCCCCTGGATGCCGAACACGGCTGGGAGCGGGACAAGGTCCTGTTCGCCGACGAGATCCTGGCCATGCTCGCCGACGCGTTCGGGCCGCTCGACCCGGCGGCGAACCCGGACCCGAGGGCGCCGGCCGCCGACTATTTCTACCGCGACGGCGGGGGGCTGGTGGGGATGATCGCCTCGGTGAGCCGGCCGTTCTGCGGGAGCTGCAACCGGGTCCGGCTCACGGCCGACGGCAAGCTCCGCAACTGCCTGTTCGCCCTCGACGAGACCGACGTCCGGTCCCTGCTCCGCGACGGCTCGCCCGACGCGAGCATCGCCGAGGCACTGCGCTCCAGCGTGGCCGGCAAGTGGGAAGGCCACCAGATCAACACCTCGGGCTTCATCCGGCCGGAGCGGCTGATGCACTCGATCGGGGGATGATGTGCGGATCACCTGGTACGGACACGCGGCGTTCCTGATCGAGGCCGGGGGGACGCGGATCATCCTCGACCCGTTCCGCTCGCCCGACTCCGGGGGCTACGCCCCGATCGCCGAGGGGGCCGATCTCGTGGTGGTGAGCCACGAGAATGACCGCTACCACAGCCACCTCGGCCAGATCATCCCCCCGTTCGAGGTCGTCCGGGCGATGGACCTGCCGCCGGGCGGAATCGAGTTCGGCCCGGTCGGCATCGATGCGATCCGGGTGTTCGAGTCGCCCGAGAAGAAGGCCGGCGATGAGGTCGCCGTCGTGATCCTGCGGGCCGAGGGGATGACGCTCGTCTTCCTGGGCGACCTCGGGCATGCGCTCGGCGACGAGGAGTTAGGGCCGCTACGCGGGGCCGAGGTCGTGCTGGCGGCGGCCGGCGGCCCTCCCACGATCGACTTCTCCGAGATCCCCGCCCTGCTGGAGGCGATCGGCCCCCGGGTCGTGATCCCGATGCATTACAAGACGCCCCGGATCAACCTCAAGATCCAGCCGGTCGAACGCTTCTTCGAGTGCCTGCCCGGCTGGCCGGTCGAGCATGTGGCCGGGTCGTCGGTCGAGATCACCTCCGGGACGCTCCCGGAGGGGCGGCGGATCGCGTCACTCCAGCCCGCCCGCTGATCCCGCTTCGGGCTTGGGTTGGGGCGTGGCGTTGGGGAATGGGCCGGGCGGCGGCCGGTGGAATCGGTCGGGGCGGTCGACCACGGTGTCGAACGCGCTGAAGCATTGGCCCGTCAGGGTGAATGCGGCCATCGCGTAGCCGATCACGTTCAGGAACCCGGCGGCGACGAACTCGCCGGTATTGTTCCCGTACCCGTACGATCTCCCCCTGCCCAGGAACTCGCCCGCCATGTCGTAGCTGAACAGCGAACCCCCGAAGATGGCCGGGGTGCAGCCGACGATGATGATCGGGGAATCGACCCGGAGCGGGATGCAGCAGAACATGTACCCGCCGTTGACGATCAGGAGGGTGAGCATCGTCCCGCCCAGCGCCCGGGTCGAGTTCTTGGAGCGGAGCGAGATCGTCGTCCCGAGCGCCACGATGAACCAGCTGTAGATGGCGAACTCGACCAGGCAGAAGATGACGCCGACCGGGTGGATCGCCCCCAGCACCAGCCCCATCCCCCAGAGCGAGAACAGGAGATAGGCCAGGATCCGGAGCGACCAGGCGGCGCCGATCATCTTGGCCAGGAGGATCTCGGGGCCGGACAGGGGCGTCGCGGTCAGCGAGATCCAGGTGTCCCCCTCGCGCTCCGAGCTGACCCCGCCGGCCGCCGCCGAGGCGATGCCCAGCCCCCACAGGATGTAGATGGTGACGCTCACCCCCAGGAGGAACGCATGCAGGTCGCGTCGGGGCTGCGAGCGGAGGTCGGACCAGCCACTCACCAGGATCTCCTGCACCACCGGCTTGACGAAGTCGTAGCCGGCCCAGATCAGCAGGCCGAACAGGCAGAGGCCCAGGATGAGCGAGGTGAGCTTGGCCATGCCGGCGGTCCGGGCGACGTAGCGTTCCTTCCAGAGCATCGCGTCATCGCCGCAGGGCGGTCTCGGCAGCCAGGTCCGCTTCCGGGCAAGGTTCCTCGCCCAGCGGAGCCGCCCCGGACGGCCCCCCTCGATCGTGCGGAACGCGGGCCGGAGCCGGATCGCGGCGAACGCGGCCATGGTCGTCCCGTAAACCACCTGCATCCCCATCACCCAGCAGCAATTCTCGACCAGGGTCCCCTGCCCCGACCTCAGGCCCTGGATCAGGTACATCGGGCTAGAGACCGCCACCCATTCGAAGGCCGGGCCCACCCAGGGGCCGACCACGCTCCACCAGTCGGGGCGGACGGTCGGCAGGAGCCCGAGCAGGATCGGCGGGAGGGTCAGCCAGACGACCCCGATCAGGTAGAGGGCCGAGATCGCCTCGCGCGGGGACCGGGAGTGGACCGAGACCAGGATCGACAGGGTCGCCAGGAAGTACATCGACGTGACCGTGCCGCCGTAGGTCAATCCGATCATCAGCGGGTCCACACCGCCGAACAGGCCGATCAGGCTGACGACCGGCAGCCCCATCGCCAGGAACACGCCCAGCTGGAGCAGCCGCGCCGCCAGCTTGCCCAGGACGATCTCCGCCCCGCCCAGCTGGCTGGTCAGGAGGTAGTGGAGGGTCTTCCTCTGCCGCTCGTCGGCGATCACCCCGCCCACCAGGGCCGGGGTCAGCAGGAAGACCACGGCCGCCTGCAGGAAGGCGAACGAGGTGAAGATCGCGTTGGCGAACGCGGCCATCTCGTGGATCGACAGCCCCTCCTCCCGGTCGATCCGCCAGCTCCAGGAGCTGTAGACCAGGAAGACCTGGAACAGCACCATCAGCCCGTACAGGAACCGGAGGGCGTAGAACCGGGCCCGGCGGGCGGTGGTCAGCAGCTCGACGTTGAAGACGGGTCCCAGCGTCATCGGTGGCTATCCTTCGGTCCGGGCGTCGTCGCCGATCGGGGCTGCGAACCACGATACGGGCCGATGCGTCCGCTGGCCAGGGGCGCCCGCGACGATTGTCGAAGCGTCATGGATGTCGCGACCGCCGGCCGGCCCGCGCGTTCCACCTGGCGGGGGCCCGGTTCATGGGGAATAATGTCCTGCGTGCGCGGGGCAGGTCTCGCGATGGTCCATGCGTCCCGGGCCGGATCCCCGAACCTGCCTGCCCCCGAGGAGGCCTGACCTTGGCATCGACCGGCCCTTGCGAATACGTCGTGATCTTCGGCCGCCCCGGCAGCGGCAAGAGCAGCCTGGCGGAGGCCTTGGGCGAGGATTTCGGCTATCGCCTGATCCGGACCGGCGAGATGCTCCGGGCCGCGATCCGCCGCAACGACTTCCTCGGCCGCCGCGTCGAGTCACACCTGGCCCAGGGGGAACTCGTCCCCGACGCCCTGATCCTGGAACTCCTGGAGCACAACCTCCAGGCCCCCGGCAGCCATCGCCTCCTGTTCGACGGGTTCCCCCGGACGATGGGCCAGGTCCCCCTGCTGGAGAAGTTCGAGGAGAAGCTGGGCTTCCGCGTCGACGGCTACCTGGACGTGGAGGTGACCCGGGAGGAGGCCATCGCCCGGATGACCGGCCGTCGGGTCTGCCCGACCTGCGGCGCCACCTACCACCTGATCACCAAGCCCCCCAGGACGCCGGAAGCCTGCGACAACGACGGCACCCGGCTGGAACGCCGCCCCGACGACAAGACCGCCGTCGTCGAGCATCGCCAGATGGTCTACGAGGAGCACGCCCTGCCGATCCTGGAGTATTACCGGAAACGCTGCCCGGAACTGTGCCGGGTCGTCGACGGCAACCAGTCCCCGTCGGCCGTCTATGCCGCGACCAAGAAGGCCCTCGGCCTGGAATCCTGACCCGCTCACTTTTCACCCCGGGCGATGCGGCCGGCTTTCCGCCGATCGCAACGCCCGGGCGCGTCGTCGTCGATACTTCAGGCCCGGGATGAAGAAGCCCATCGCCGAAACCAGGGCGAACAACGGCAACGCCAGCGGCGGGACCAGGATGCCCGGGATCATGGTCAGCAGCACCAGCCCCCCATAGATGTAAAACTCCCCGGACAGGACGCCCGCCTTCACCAGGAACAGCATCCCGTTGGTCACGGCCAGGATGGGGGCTAAGGTCATCGGCGCGAGGCCGTAGAGCCACTCGGCCACCAGGACCAGGTTCAGGCCGATCATACCGGCCCCCCAGAGGTGGGCCAGTTGCCGTTCCACGACGGTGATCGGCCCCATCCTCCGGCGGACCTCCCAGAAGCACGCCGCCCACCCGCCCAGCCCGACCGTGAACAGGGCGATGTACGGCCAGTGTGCCGCCACGCCCCGGGCCTGGAGCACCATCACCAGCGAGGTGAACACCACGAGCGCCACGCCGTGGCACATCCACAGGCCGCCCCAGTTCTCCAGGATCGCCGCGTGCGGGGTCTCCCCGAGCAGCCGCGTGGCCAGGGCGCGGAGCGAGGTCGACCGGGCCGAGACCGGCTCCCCCGCCAGGTAGGCTCCGAGGTCGTCGGACAGGGCCCGGGCCGAGGCATAGCGCAGCTCGGGGGACTTCTGGAGGCACTTGAGGGCGATCATCTCCAGGTCGGGATCGGCCCGGGGGTTCAGGGCCCGGGGCGGGACCGGGTCTTGCTCCAGGACCAGGAGCAAGGTGTCCACGGCCGACGCCGCCTGGAACGGCGGGCGGCCGGTGAGCATGTGGTAGAGGATGGCACCGAGGCCGTAGACGTCGGCGGCCGGGCCGATCGGCCCCCGGCGATGGCTGGCCTGCTCCGGGGCCATGTAGCTGGGCGTCCCCAGGATCACCCCGGTTCGGGTCAGGCCGGGATCGGCCTCCGGGTCGAGGTCGATCCGCTTGGCCAGGCCGAAGTCGCTGACCAGGGGCCAACCGCCCTCGTCGATCAGGATGTTGGACGGCTTGAGGTCGCGGTGGAGGACCCCGCAGTCGTGGGCATGGCCGACAGCATGCGCGACCGGGGCCAGCAGGGTCGCGGCCTCGTGAGCCGGCATCGGGCCGGGGGCGAGCCTCGCGGCCAGGGTCGTCCCCTTGACGCACCGCATCACCAGGTAGGGCTGGCCTTCGTGGATGCCGACCTCGAAAACCGGCAGGATATGGGGATGTCGGAGCCGTGCCGCCGCCAGGATCTCGCCCTGAAATCGGGCGATTTCCTCGGGGGTGGCCTCCGCCCCCTTCAGCAACCTTTTGACGGCCACTTCCCGCCCGAGATGGGACTGGATGGCGCGGTGGACCACGCCCATGCCGCCCCGGCCGATCTCCTCCTGTAACTCGAGTTCCCCGATCGTCCAACCCGGGCCCGATGACGCTCCGGGCGGCGGGCCTCCGGCGGTCTCCCTCCGCTCGGCCCGCCCGCTGGGCCTGGCATCGGCGGAGTTGGGCGAGGCCCAGGTTTCGCAGCCGGTCGACCCGCTGGCCATGGCATCGGCCAATGAGGCCGCGGCCCACAACTCGCGCAGCTCGGCCGCCAGGTCGGGATCGAGCCGTGCCGCGGCCTCGACGTCCGCGCCCCGGCCGTCTCGGGTTGCATCGACCAGGCCCGCCAGGGCCGCCGCAAGCCGTGCATCGCGATCTTCGTTCGGGCCGGTCATGAGCCCATCCCCGACCGCGAGGGCGATTCGCCCAGCGCCGCGCGGAGCCGTCGCAGGGCCCGCAGGTGGCGCATCCCGGCGGCCGGCTCGCTGAGCCCCAGGATCTTCGCCGCCTCGCCGTTGGTCATCGACTCGAAGTGGCGGAGCAGGAGGATCTCGCGGTCATCGTCGTCGAGCCCGTCGAGGATCTCGCGGAACCGCCGGGCCAGCTCGGCCCGCACCGCGGCGGCGGCCGGGGTCATCGCCGGGTCGCGGAGCTGGGCCGCCAGCTCGATCGAGGAGCGATCGGCGAACGCGGGCAGGGCCAGCGACCGCTCGCGGTCGAGGCTCCGGTTGCCGGCGGCCCGGTGGCGGCGGTGGGCGTCGACCACGCGGTCCCGGGCGATCCGCCGGAGCCAGAGGTGGAACGGCAGCCCGGGCTCGCGGAGGTAGTCCGCCAGCCGCCGGCTCGCCTCGATCAGGGTCTCCTGGACGACGTCGCTGGCGTCGGCCCGCCGGCCCAGCGCCGGGTCGAGCCGCGACCCGATCATCCGCCGCAACGGCTCGCGGTGCCGCTCCCAGAGCCGATGCTCGGCCTCGGCCCCGCCGCCGTCGGCGACGCGGTCCAGCAACCCACGGGTCTCGGCATCGTCGGGCCACATCGTTGGGTTCGTTTCGCCCGCCCGGGTCGCCCCGGCCGTTGGGTTCGTTTCGCCCGCCCGGGTCGCCCCGGCCGTTGGGTTCGTTTCGCCCGACAAGCCGGCCGTCCATCGTTGGGTTCGTTTCGGCGGGTTGGCCCGGGCCGTTGGGTTCGTTTTTCCTCCCGCCATCCTAGCCGAAAGGAGATCGGCCCTTGCGAAAGAAATCTCGCCTCCCTGAGGACATTCGATGACTCTCGGCCCGGGATCATGCGGCGAGGCGGGCCTTCAGGACGTCCCGCATGGACAGCGGAGGTCGCTCGAGCAGGCGGCCCAGGGTGGGATCGACGGCGGCTAAGTCGCCGCGGCGGGCGGCCCGATAGAAGCCCAGCAGCATGTCCGCCATCGGCTCGGGCACGCCCTGGGCCACGGTCGCGTCGCGCCACCGGTCGTCGGTCACGGTGACCCGCTTGAACTCGCGACCGGTCAGCTCGGACGCGATCTCGGCGAGGTCGGCCATGGTGAATGCCTCGGGACCGGTCAGCGGGGGCGAGATCCCGTCCAGGCTCCCCTCCTCGTCGAGCACGGCCGCGTCCGCCTCGGCCAGGTCGGCCCGCGCGGTCCAGCTCACCGGGCCATCCTCGGGCACGCGGATCTCCCCGGTCTCGAACCCACGGCCGACGAGGTGCCAGGCGCTCTCGGCATAGAAGCCGTGACGCAGCGACGTGAACGGCTTGCCCCCCTCGGCAAGATACGACTCGGTCGCGGCGTGGTCGGCCGAGGGGGCGAACGGCGAGTCGGCCCGCGCCCCCATGTGGCTGGTGTAGAGCACACGCTTCGCCCCGGCCGCCCGGGCGGCGTCGATGGCGGCCCGATGCATCCGGATGGCTTCGCCTCCAAACCGATTGACCGAGACGATCAGGACCTGCTCGGCCCCCTCGAAGGCGGTCGCCAGATCGTCGGGCCTGGCGAAATCCCCCGCCCGCACCTGAACGCCCCGTTCGGCGAAGCTCGCCGCATCGGCCGGGTTGCGGACGCTGGCGACGATCCCCCCCGCCGGGCCGCGAACGAGCAATCCTTCCAGCACGGCCCGGCCGAGTTGGCCCGTCGCCCCGGTGATGATGATCATGAAAACGACCCCAGAAACGTCGCGTTATCGTTGTTAACGAAAACATGGTATCGATGATAGTGGTGATCGGCAAGGGGTCCATTGCGCCGGAACCAACCGTTCGTTAACATCGCTGCATGGCCGACCCAAACATCCCACCCGATGACGCGACGCCGGACGGGGACGCTCGCACACGCATCCTGGTCGCGGCCTCGCGGCTGATCTCGGAGGGCGGGCGCGAGGCCGCGACCACCCGCGCCGTGGCGACGGCCGCCCGGGTGCAACTGCCGACGATCTATCGGCTCTTCGGCGACAAGCAGGGCTTGCTCGAAGCGGTGGCCGAACATGACCTGGCGGCCTACGTCGCGGCGAAGGCCCGGCTTGCCCCAAACACCGATCCGATCGAGGACTTGCGCGAAGGCTGGGACGCTCACATCGCGTTCAGCCTCGCCAATCCCGGCCTGTTCGCGATCCTCGCGGGCGATCCGCAATCGAAGGAAGCGTCCCCGGCCGCCCGGGCAGGCCGTGAGGTCCTGCGGCGGCGGATGCGTCGGTTGGCGAACGCGGGGTTATTGAAGACCAGCGAGGAGCGGGCGACGGATCTCTGGCATGCGGCCGGGGTCGGCATCGTCTTCACGCTCCTGTCCCAGCCGGAGTCGGCCCGCGACCCGGACCTCTCCACCTTTGCCCGGGAGACCGTCCTCGCGGAGATCGCCGACGTGGCGGCGACGAGGGCGGAACGCCGGCCTCAGGTCGCGGCGGCGGAGCTTCGGGCATCGCTCGACGCCATCGGCGGGTTGTCGGACGGCGAGCGCCTCCTGCTGGCGGAGTGGCTCGACCGCATCGCCAGGTCGAAGTGAACCGGGGATCTCGTCCGTCCCGAACGGCCCGACCATGGGGTTGGTTTGGGCGGCGGGCGGGGCCAGGGCCTCGCGAGGAAATTCTTTCGGGACCCGGTTAAGGATCCTTCTCGCCGTGCGGCCCGAGGGATAGGGGGCGGATGGCGCCCCTCCTCGAAGCCCGGAATGAGGGGATTCGCCCGATGTACGTCGTCGAGGCTCATGCAGCGTACTTGATCCTGAGCGTCGGCCTGACCGCCTGGGTCGCGCTGACGCTGTCCAGGAACGGCCGGATTTTCCTGGTCGACGCCTTCGGCGGGCACCGCGAGCTGGCCGATTCGGTCAATCACCTGCTGGTGGTCGGGTTCCTGCTCATCAACGTCGGCTTCGCGGCCACGGCGCTGAAGTATGGCGACCGGCCGACCGATGCGGCGACCGCCCTGGAAGTGGTGAGCACCAAGGTCGGGCTGGTCCTGCTGGTGCTGGGGATGATGCACTTCTTCAACCTCTGGGTCATCTCCAAGGTCCGCCGCCGGGCCCGGCTCCGAGACCTCAAGCCGCCGGTCGCCCCCGAGGAGATCACCGAGGTCGTCCCCGGCTACGCCCGCTGACCCCGAACCCGGAGGCCCGACCATGCGACACCTTTACGTCCTTTACGACCCGCGCTGCGGGCTCTGCCGCGGCGCCCGGGCCTGGCTGGAGCGGCAGGCCTGGCTGGTCGACCTTCATTTCCTGGCCGCCGGCTCGCGGCAGGCCGCCCTGGCCTTCCCCGCCCTGCCCCACGGCGAGGAGCCCGAGGAACTCGTCGTGGTCGACGAGGCCGGCGGGGTCTACCGCGGCGGGTCGGCCTGGATCATGTGCCTGTACGCCCTGGAGGAGTACCGCGAGTGGTCGACCGTCCTGGCCGGCCCGGCCCTCCTGCCCTTCGCCCGGCGGGCGTTCGACCTCATCTCGAAACGCCGGGCCTGGCTGTCGATCTTCCTGGGCATGGCCGACGCGGCCGAGGTCGCGGCGACCCTCCGCCGGGTCCCGGAGCCAGCTTGCACCGTGGGCGAGCGGTGGACCATGCGGCGGGCTCGGTGAGGGACGATCCGAGTCCTCCGAATCCGCCTCCAATTCCGGCGCGAAGCCATGCACTCGAATCGAGATTGACCGATCTGGGGTCGCCTGATAGCGTCGCCGGGGTGACCTCAAGACGGGTCTCTCCCCCTCGTCAAGGATGCGAGTCATGGAACGACGGATCGTGCGTACAGCGTTCGGCCTGGCCCTGGCGGTCGGGGCCGCCTCGTCGACGGCCCGGGGCGATGCCCTCTATACCGTCAAGGATCTCGGGGTCGCCCCCACGATCTCGAATACCAGCTACAATTGGGGCCTGAACGGGCCCTATCCCGGCGCCAACCGGACGGGATCGGAGCTGCTCGGGATCAGCCCATCGGGCGACGTCTCGGTGCGCCCCTCGAACAAGCACTATGATCCGACCGCCACGGACCTCGCCAATATCCCGATCCCGGGCATGGGCAACCGGTATTTCGAGCCCGGGATGTCGGATGACGGCCACTACCAGGCCGGGACCGTGTTCGAATACATCGGCAACGGCATGAACAGCCAGAACGCCTACATGGTCCACGACGGCAAGGCCGTCTCGCTCGGCCGCCCGAGCGGGAAGTTCAGCTACGCCGCCGGCATGGACGCCAACAACTCGGGCCAGGTCGCCGGCGCGTTCGGCGGGGTCGACGAGTCCGGCTCCATCCAGGCCTTCCTCTACTCGCCGGGCGGGACGATGGTCGGCCTGGGCACGCTGGGCGGGAAGGAGAGCCACGGTCTCGGGATCAACAACCGGGGGATGGTCGTCGGGCTGTCGGAGCTCGCGGATTCGGCCGTGATGCCTTTCGACACGCGGGCGTTCGTCTTCGACGGGCATGCCATGTTCAACCTCAACGACCTCATCCCCTCGGATTCGGGCTTCCTGCTGACGTCGGCCACCGACATCAACGATGCCGGCCAGATCGCCGCCTATGGGCTCGACGCCACCGGCTACTACCACCAGATCCTGCTGACGCCCCAGGCCACCCCGGAGCCGGCCACGCTCGCCCTCCTCGGCCTCGGGATGTCCGCGATCGCCGCCCGCCGCCATCGGGCCAGGTCACGTCGGGCGGGTTGACCTCGCGCCGGGCCGACGCAATATCGACGCCGGATCGGCGAACCCTTTGGGGGAACGCCGGCCCGGCGGCGGGCGGCCCCGCGAACGAGGAGGGGCGGATGGACGAGGACTCGACGGCTCCGCGGCGGAGATGGCGGAGGAGCCGGTTCATCGCGGTCGGGGTCGGGCTGGCCGCGATCCTGGCGGGGTCGGTCGCCTGGATGGTGCTGCGTCCGCGACCCTTCGGCGAGCCGTTGCCCGACCCGAACGGCTATGACGACCTCGTCGCCGCCGGGCGGATGATCCGGGGGGATCTCACCAGGGCCGACCTCGACGGAGTCGGCAACGAGGATCAACTCCGGGCGCTGGTGGCGGCCAATGCCGACGCCCTGGCCCGCGCCCGGGTCGGGCTGGGGCGACGGTCGGCCGTGTCCTTGGCCCACATGGATTCAATCCATACGCACATCGATGCGGCGTCCGCCCTGAGGTCGCTCGGGCGGGTGATGGCGTGCGAGGCGGCCTTGGCCGAGCGCGAGGGGCGCCCGGATGAGGCGGTCGCCTCGTGCGCCGACATGATCCGGCTCGGCCGGGCGGCGTCGCGGGGCGGGCTCATCCTCGATCGGACGATCGAGCCGGCCATCCAGCACGCCGCCATCGCCAGGATGGCGCGATTGGCGGGCACCCTCCCGGCCGACGAGGCCCGGCGGCTCGCCCGCGAGTGTGAGCGAATCGACGCCGACCGCGAGCCGCTGGCCCGGGTGGCCGATCGCGACCTGGCGTTCGGCCTGGATCGGGGCGGGCTCCCGCTCAAAATCACTTATCTGACCCAGCGGGCGACGATGCAGGCGATGCTCAACGCCGCGAGGAAGTCGGCCGAGCGGGCCGATCTCCGGGGCCAGGCCCAGCTCCGGCTGATCGCCGCGACGCTCGCCCTGCGGACGTATGCCCTCGACCACCCCGACGCGCCCCGCCCTCCCGGCCTCGCCGCCCTCGTGCCCGCCTACCTCGACGCCGTGCCGGCCGACCCGTATGGCCGGGGGCCGTTGAAGACGCGCGTCGATGGGGACGCCCTGATCCCCTACAGCGTCGGCCCCGACGGACGCGACGACGGCGGGACGCGGCCCGCTTCGCCCAACTCGTCGGGCGGCGACCTGTTCTTCGGCCCCTCCCCCGAGGGGCGCCCCTGACCCCCGGACGCCGTGATTTTTAGGAGATCTGCCGGCCCGCGGATCACGGATGGCCACCGGCACGCGTCCGGGTTACGATGCTCCCTGGACGGGGTGACCCGTGGGAAATATGAACCGCCGAGGAGTCAGACTCGATGTCGCACGACGAGAGCCAGGGCACCGACCGCCGCACGTTCCTCCAGGCGGGGGCGCTGGCCACCGCCGCCACCACCCTGGGGGCGGGGCCGGTCGCGGGCGCCCAGGAGCCGGCGGCGAAGCCGGCCATCCTGCCGACGCGGAAGCTGGGCAAGACCGGCGTCGAGATCACCCTGCTGGAGATGGGCTCCGGCGCCCTCCGTGAGCGGGGGACGCTCGGGCGGATGATCCGCCAGTCCTACGCCGCGGGCGTCCGGACCTTCGACACCGCCAACCTCTACGGCACCGAGCCCGGCTTCAAGGCCTGGTTCGAGCAATCGCCCGGGGTCCGCAAGGAGATCGTCCTGGTCACCAAGGACGAGGTCAACTCGCCCAAGGACCTGCTCACGAAGGTCGACGAGCGCCTGGCCGCCCTGGGCACGGACTACCTCGACTTCTACTTCATCCACGGGCTGGGCGACAAGGAGAAGAGCCTCGACGACTCGATCGAGTTCGCCAGGGGCAAGGAGATGAAAGAGACGGCCGAGGCCCTGAAGAAGTCGGGCAAGGTCAAGTTCGTCGGCTTCTCCACCCACCACCGCGACCGCGCCGCGATCATCCAGGCGGCGGCCGAGGGGGGGATCATCGACGCGATCATGCTCCAGTACACGCCGTGGCTGGACAAGGATTCGCCGCTGAACAAGGCGATCGACGCCGCCCACAAGGCGGGCATCGGCCTGATCTCGATGAAGCAGGTCGCCGGCCAGTTCCCGGAGAAGCCCAAGCTCAACGTCCTGGAAGAGGTCGTGCGCCGGGTGCCGGTGCTCAAGGAGAAGGGGCTGTCCCCCTACCAGGGCCTCCTGCACGCGATCTGGACCGACGAGCGGATCAGCGGGTCGTGCGTGTCGATCAAGACCACCGACCAGCTCCGCGAGGACTCCGACGCCGCCCGCCGCTATGAGCCGATGAAGACGGCCGACATCCTCCAGCTGCGCGACGCCGCCCTCGCCTTCGGCCCGACACTGTGCGCCGACTGCGACGGCCGCTGCTCCGAGGCCGCCGGCACCCGGGCGGAACTGGGCAACCTCACCCGGTTCCTCACCTACCACGAACACCACGGCATCCGCGCCGAGGCCCGCCGCCAGTACGCCGCGATGGACGACGCCGCCCGCGACTGGTCGGGCGCCGACCTGGAAGCGGCCCGCGCCGCCTGCCCCAACAAGCTCGACTTCGCCCGCCTCCTGCCCGAGGCCGACCGGCACCTGGCCTGATCGGCGATCGCCCGGGGGCCGTGACGACCGGCCCCCGATCCGATCCGTCGCGTCGACTCAACCGGCGGTCGTGACGTTGTGATAGACTTCCTGGACGTCGTCCAGGTCGTTGAGCATCGCCAGCAGCTTCTCGAACGAGGCCAGCTCGTCCCCCTCGAGGACCTTGCTGGTCTGGGGGAGGAACCGGATCTCCTGGGTCTCGAATTCGAGCTTGGGGAACGCTTCGAGCAACGCCGTCCGCGCCTTGTAGAACTCGGCGGGGGGGGCGAAGATCGTCACGCTGCCGCCCTCGGATTCCACCTCCTCGACGGCGACGTCGGCGGCGAACAGGGCCTCGATCACCTTCTCCTCGTCGTCCCCGGGGAACGAGAGGACGGCCAGGTGATCGAAGGACATCACCACCGACCCGTTGGCGGCCAGCTTGGACCCGTTCTTGCCGAAGCAGGTGCGGAGGTCGGAGATGGTGCGCGTGTTGTTGTCGGTCAGGCAATCGACGATCAGCAGCGAGCCGCCGGGGCCGAACCCCTCGTAGCGAGCGGCCTGGAAGTCCTCGCCCCCCGCGCCGGCCGCCTTGGCGATCGCCTTCTCGATCACATGGTTGGCGACGTTGTCGCGCTTGGCCCGATCGACGATGGCCCGCAGGGACGGATTGGCATCCGGGTCGGGCACGCCGTTCTTGGCGGCCATGTACAACTGCCGGCCATACTTGGAAAAGAGCTTCGACTTCTGGGCGGCGGTCTTGAAGATCGACTCTTTGCGTTTCTCGAAGATCCGTCCCATACGAGTGTCTGCCTTTTCAAATTCGCTGCGGATTCAAGCCGGAACAGGT
This sequence comes from Tundrisphaera macrotermitis, assembly GCF_051175315.1. Lineage (NCBI taxonomy): Bacteria > Pseudomonadati > Planctomycetota > Planctomycetia > Isosphaerales > Isosphaeraceae > Tundrisphaera > Tundrisphaera macrotermitis. Next base: position 4,142,474 of record NZ_CP195100.1, on the reverse strand, counting down.
TCGCCCCATTGTAGAGAAACCCACCTCGATTGCAATTCAACCGTCGAACGCGCGATCGCGACCCGGCGGGCGTGCGGGCGTCGGCCGATCATTCGACCTTCCGGAGCATCTCCAGCGGGACGTAATACGTCTCGTAACGGCGGCCGTCGGTGAAGAGGCGGCCGTTGGGGGATTCGACGAGGACCGTGGCGCGGCGGGTGATGCGGTTGATCCGGCCGATGCGGCGGAGGCCGTCGTGGTCGAACGAAACGAGGTGGCCGACGCCGAGGTCGTGGGTGGTCGCGGCCAGCTCGCGCGGGGTGACGAGGTCGTGGACCGCCTTGAGGTGGCCGAACATCGACCGGGCGACGGCCTGGAACGGCTCGGCGGAACAGCTCGACGTGCCGAGGGCCAGGAACTCGGCGAGGTGGATCAGCTCGTGTTCGAAGATCCGCTGGAGGGCGTCGAGGCGGTCGCGGCATGCGAGTCCGACGACCTCCACGGGCCGGGCGACGTCGCCGAAGGTCTGGAACAGGAGCGTCGACGAGACGGCGATCTCGTACTCGGCCGGGGGCGCGGGGGCCTTGCGGGTGGGCCGGGCCCGGGTGCGGATCGTCTTGCCGCCGGCCCGGGTCATCCGCGACGAGACGCGGAAGCCGAGCGTCCCGGCGCGGTCCTCCGCAAGCCAGTCCGCCAGCAGGCCGTTGAAGAACGCCGAGTCGTAGAGGACGTACAGGGTTTCGAGGTCGTCGCGGCCGATCGCCGCGAAGTTGCCGACGTTGATGTGCTTCGAAGTCGAGAGCACCGCCCGGCGGATCCCGCCGACCCGGGCGGCGATCTCCTCGGGCCTGTAGCGGAACGCGTTGAGCCGGGCCTGCCGCCCGGGGTGGATGCTCATGGCGCCGGGAGGAACTGGACCGCGTCGGCGACGACGTAGCCGTCGGCCCCCCCGGAGCGGATCTCGACCCAGCCGGCCTCCCCCTTGGCGAACTCGAACACGCCGAGCGAGACCGGCGTGGCCCCCTTCGCCGGACTCCTCTGGTTGACGGTCCGAGCGTGGTCCTTCCCCTCGGAGTGGATCACGACCGTCGCGTTGGTGGCGCGATTGCCGTCGGGCGGGAAGAAGAGCCGGACCTCGTACTCGCCGGCCGCGGGCAGGTTCGGCGTGAACCGGATCTTCGTCCCGGGGTCGGCGGCCTTGCCGTCGTGGACGTAGCCTTCGCCCACATACGGGGTATTCGAGGTCGAGGGGCGCCATCCGCCGGTCAGGGTGGCGCGGGCATCGTCCACGACGACACCCGGCAGCTTGGTGGCGTCGATGTTGCCGGCCCGGGGCGGGGACACCGGGAAGTTCTCGGGGGACAGGACCGCCCCCTGCGCCTTGAGCTTGGCGACGAGCGTGTCGACCGGCACGCCCTGGACCGGGACCTTGCCGTCGACCGCCAGCGATGCGGCCACGCCGCACGCCTGGCCCACGATCATGTAGACCGGCTCCATCCGGATCGTCCCGTAGGCGACGTGCGACGCCGACAGGCAGACCGGCACCAGCAGGTTGGCGCACTCGTCGGGCTTCGGGAGCAGGCTGCGATAGGGGATCGCATAAGGGCTGACGCGGACCTGGAAGTCCCCCTCGTTGAAGGCCGTGCCGTCGGGCTGGATGAACCGCTGGACGTGGTGCGAGTCCGTGTTGTACGAGCCGAGCCCGACGGCATCGAGCTTGGTCCGCTCCTCCATGATGTCGGCCTGGGTCATCACGTAGACGCCGATCATCCGCCGGGCCTCGCGGACGTAGAGCTGGTGCGGCCAGTGGTCGGTGTCGACGAACTCGTCGGCGGCCAGGCCCCAGCGGGCCATCTGGTCGTGCAAGGGCTTGGGCACCCGCTCATCGTTGGCCAGGAAGTAAAGGAGCCCCTGGGTGTAGGCGATGTGGTCGGCGATGATCGCGCGGCGGGCGGCGTCGTCGGCGTCGGGGTAATCCCAGTTGGCGCCGATGTGGTCGGTCGAGATCGCCCCGTTGTTGTTGGTGTCGGTCTTGCCGTTGGGGATGCGGACCAGGCTGAGGACCTGTTCCGGCGTCAGGCCGGGTTTCAGGGCGAGGTAGCGGGCCAGGAGTTCGAACCGGGATGGGTCGTAGCCGGCAGGTTTGGGAAATGGGACCCGGTTGTCGGCGCGGTCGGTCATGCAGAGCCGGTAGTTGTACGCCTGGACCTTTCGGTCCCCCTCGCCCGGGGCGCCGGGGGGCTCGGCCTGGACGGTCGGCAACGGCTTGCCGTCGGCCCTCCGGGCGGGCACGGGCACGGAGAACTGGTGGGCCGCGCTCCGGGCCTGGACCCCGGCCAGCGTCTCGCCATACTCGGCCTTCCCCTCGCGGCCGACGTGGTACTTCACGCCGGCCCGGGCCATCACGTCCCCCTCGTAGCTGGCGTCGATGAAGACCGGGGCCGAGAAAGTGTCGCCGTTGGCGGTGCGGATCGAGGCGATCCGCTTGCCGTCCATGGTCACGGAGGCGAGCCCGCCGGCCTCGGTGACGACCGAAATTTTCGCCTCGGCCAGCATCTCCCGGAACAGGCCGAGCGCGACGCGGGGCTCGAAGCGGAAGCCGTCGGAGCTGTCCTTGGCCTGCGGCGAATCGGCGCCGTATTTGGCGACGTAATGCTCGTGGACCCGGCGGAAGAACTCGCGGGAGATGCCGCCGATCGCCCGGCGGTTGCCGTGGTCGGTGGCCCCCAGGCCTCCGGAGACCATCCCGCCGACGTGGCGGCCCGGCTCGACCAGGATCGCCGACTTCCCCTCGCGGGCGGCGGCCACGGCGGCGATCACCCCCCCGGCGGAGCCGCCATACACCACGACGTCGGCCTGATGGGTTTGTGCCGCAGGAACGACGCCGGCCCATCCCACCGAGATCAAGGCCGCGACGATCGGGGACCAACCTGGGCGGATCATGGCATCGGCTCCGATCGTCGCCGGGCTGGGCGACGCGCTGATTATCGGGCGGTGGGGTCGGGGTCGGACGCTCGGATCGTTATTAAACGCCCTCACGCCGCGGGCGACAAGGACCCACCATCCCCCCGGGCCGGCCCGAGAATTGCCAGGCGAACTTCGATGGATCGATGGGGCGAGGACCGATCGGAGACGGGGAGGGGCACGCCATGAACGATGAGATCGGGGCCCGGGGGATCATCGAGGCGCTGGGCCGGCTGGCCCGCCCCCTGACCGGCTCCCCGGGCGATTACGACCCCCTGCTCGAACGGATCGGCGACGCCCGCTTCGTCCTGATCGGCGAGGCGTCGCACGGGACGCACGAGTTCTACGCCGAACGCGCCGCGATCACCCGTCGCCTGATCGTCGAGAAGGGCTTCACGGCGGTCGCCGTGGAGGCCGACTGGCCGGACGCCTACCGCGTGAACCGCTATGTGCGGGGCGCCGGCGGGGACGGCTCGGCGCGGGAGTCCCTGGGCGACTTCATCCGATTTCCCCGCTGGATGTGGCGCAACGAGGTCGTGCTCGACTTCGTCGAATGGCTCCGCGGGCACAACGAACGGACGCCCCCGGGCGCGGCCAAGGCCGGATTCTACGGCATGGACCTGTACAGCCTCCGCGCCTCGATGGAGGCGGTGATCGGCTACCTCACCCGGGTGGACCCCGAGGCCGCCCGCCAGGCCATCCGCCGCTACTCCTGCTTCGAACGCTTCGGCGAGGACCCGCAGGCCTACGGCCAGGCCGCCTCGTTCGGGCTCGGCCGGTCGTGCGAGGATGCGGTCGTCGGGCAACTCCTCGCCCTCCAACGTCGCGCGGCGGACTATGCCACCCGAGACGGCCAGGTCGCCGAGGACGAGTACTTCCATGCCGAGCAGAACGCCCGGCTCGCCCGGAATGCCGAGGAATACTACCGCTCGATGTTCCGGGGCCGGGCCTCGTCCTGGAACCTGCGCGACACCCACATGGCCGAGACGTTGGAGGAACTGGTCGCCCACCTGGACCGCCACGGGGCGCGGACCAAGGTGGTCGTCTGGGCCCACAACTCCCACCTGGGCGACGCCCGCGCCACTGAGATGGGCGAAGGGGGAGAGTTGAACGTCGGGCAACTGGTCCGGCGGGCACGCCCTCGCGACGCGGTGCTCGTCGGCTTCACGACCTACGACGGCACGGTGACGGCCGCCGCCGACTGGGACGAGCCGGCGCGGCGGATGGCGGTCCGGCCCGGCCTGGCGGGGAGCTACGAGCAACTGTTCCACGCCGTCGGGGTGCCCCGGTTCCTGCTCGACCTCCGCGACGAGGAGGCGGCCCGGGCCGTGCGCGGGCCGCTGCTCGAACGGGCCATCGGCGTGATCTATCGCCCGCAGACCGAGCGGCGCAGCCACTACTTCCGCGCCCGGCTGGCCGAGCAATTCGACGCGGTGATCCACATCGATCGGACGCTGCCCCTCGAACCCCTGGATTTGGCATCGGAATTGACGAGCGAGACGCCGGAAACGATGCCCACGGGCCTTTGAGCCCGGGGACGGCCGCGGAACCCCCACACCGGAACGAGGACGACATCATGGACCGCTCGACCGTCGGCGCCGCGCCGATCATCAAGGGATACGCCTGGCACGCCTACGCCGACCCCGCCACGCCCGGGGTGATGGCCGGCGACAACCCCTTCGGCGACGAGGAGCCCCCCGCCCTGGACCGGGCCCCCGTCGACCCGCCCGAGGGCGTGCTGGGGCTCTGGCTGCTCAACAAGAACACCCCCGGCATCCAGGACCAGACCGACGGCCACACCTACCTGATCGTGACCAGCAAGCACGACCGGCCCGAAGTCGTGTCGGGCTGGTTCGTCGAGCCGGCCCACCTGGACGCCAGCTTCCAGATCGACCAGAGGGGCGATCGATGGGTGCGCCTGGTCCGGTTCGTCGGCTCGGCCCGGGTCGATGGCGGCTCGGTCCACGAATGCGAGTTCCAGATCGACCGGGCCTGAGCCCCGCGCCATCGGCGGCCCGGCGCGATATGATGCGACGGCGTCGCCCGCGGCCGAACCCGGCGCGGGCGACGCCTGTCCGGCCGGGGTGTACCCAGGTCCGGACCGACCGTCGCCCAGGGAGCTTGTGACCGTGACCATCGCGCAGAAGATGAGGGCCGCGTTGCCGGAGTCGATGAAGGCCCGCGACGCCGTGAGGACCAGCGTCCTCCGCTACTGGATCGCCCAGCTCACCACGGGCGCCGGCGCCGAGGTGCCCGACGCCGAGGCCCTCAAGAAGATGCGGGGCGTGCTCAAGGAGGCCAAATCGGGCCAGACCACCTGGAGCCCCGAGGAACTCGCCGTCATCAACGAGTGGGTCCCGGCGTCGCTGGACCGCGACGCGGTGGCCGCGATCCTGGCCGACGTGGCCGACGCGATCAAGGCCGCCCCGAAGGAGGGGATGGCCATCGGCATCGCCATGAAGGCGCTGGCCGGCCAGCCCGCCGACAGCGATGACGTCCGCGCCGTGGTCTCGCAGATCCGGGGCTGATGCCGGGGGATCGCCTCGCCGTGAACACCAAGGCCGAGATCGTCCGCGACTGGCTGCCCCGCTACACCGGCCGCCCCCTGGAGGGGTTCGGGCCCTACGTCCTGCTGACCAACTTCGGCCTGTACGTCGACCTGTTCGCGGAGCGGTTCGGCGTGCCCGTGGTCGGCCGCGACCGGCCGATGCCGTCGGCCACCGCCGACGGGATCACGATCATCAACTTCGGCATGGGCAGCCCGATGGCGGCCACGGTGATGGACCTGCTCTCGGCGGTCGAGCCCAAGGCGGTCCTGTTCCTGGGCAAGTGCGGCGGGCTGAAGAAGGCCAAACTCGGCGACCTGATCCTGCCGATCGCGGCGATCCGGGGGGAGGGGACCAGCAACGACTACCTCCCGCCGGAGATCCCCGCCCTCCCCTCGTTCCGGCTCCAGCGGTCCGTCTCCGAGGCGATCATCCGCCACGAGCTCGACTACTGGACCGGGACGATCTACACGACCAACCGCCGGGTCTGGGAGCACGACAACGAGTTCAAGAACTACCTGACCCGCAGCCGCGCCCTGGGGATCGACATGGAGACGGCCACCATCTTCGTGGTCGGGTTCGTGAACCACATCCCCAAGGGGGCCCTGCTGCTGGTCTCCGACAACCCGATGAGCCCCGACGGGGTGAAGACCTCGCGCAGCGATCAGGGCGTGACCGAGCAGTTCGTCCGGACCCACCTGGCGATCGGCATCGATGCCCTGGTCGAGCTGCGCAGCTCGGGCGAGTCGGTCAAGCACCTCCGGTTCGAGTAGGGAGCCCGCCACGTCCATGGCCACCAAGCCGACCCGATCCCAGGAGAAGGGGTGCGACCTCCTGGCCGAAGCCCTGCTGCGGGTGGCCGAGGCCGCCCGCCTGGACGGCCGCGACCCGATCTCCGCGACTCGCTGGGCCGAGATCGCCCGCGCCATCGCCTCCGCATCGACCGCCTTCGGCCTCGACGAGATCGTAGCCCGCGCCCTAGAGAAGCGATCGCGGGCGCTCGGCCTCCGGTCGGGCACGGCCGAGTTGCTCACGCTGGTCGAGGGGCCGATCTCCCCGCTCGAATGCCTCCGCATCGACGACGACGCCCTGAGGGCCGAGGTCGCCCGGGCCGAGGAGGAGCTGGGCGATGTCTGACCACGCATCGAAGGGCGCCGGCATCGTCGTCGAGGCCTGCGCCGAGGGGATCGCCTCCGCCCTCGCGGCCGGCGCGGGCGGGGCCGACCGGGTTGAACTGTGCGAGAACCTGGCCGTGGGCGGGGTCACGCCCGGTGTGGGGGCGATCGCCGTCGCCTGCGAGCGCCTGGCGATCCCGGTCCAGGTCCTGATCCGCCCCCGGGGCGGCGACTTCCACCACGGGCCGGACGAGGTCGAGGCGATGCGGCACGACATCCGGGCCGCCCGGGAGCGGGGGGCGGCGGGGGTCGTCCTGGGGGTGCTCGATGCCCGGGGCGAGATCGACCGCGACGCCGTCGGCCGGCTGGCCGAACTGGCCCGGCCGATGTCGGTGACGTTCCACAAGGCGTTCGACCTCCTGGTCGACCCCATCGCCGGGCTGGACACATTGATCGGCCTGGGGATCGACCGCGTGCTGACCTCGGGCGCGGCCCCGACCGCCCGGCTGGGGATGGCCACCCTGGCCGACCTGGTGCGGCACGCCTCCGGGCGGATTGCGATCCTGGCCGGGGGGCGGGTCGCGGAGCCGGACCTCGTCCCCCTGGTGGCCTCCGGGCTGACCGAGGTGCACGCCGGGTCGGCCCTGGCCCGGGATGGGGCCATCGACGCCGATCTGGTCCGGTCGTTCATCGCGGCGGCCCGGGGGGCGTTCGCGGCTCCGCGGCACAATACGGACGGGCCAATCTGGCACCTGGCCCCCCGCGAGGACTGGAAGCGGGCCGTTGACCTCGGCGTCCCGTATGCGCCGGGGTCGCTGGCCGCCGAGGGGTTCATCCACGCGTCGGTGGCCGGGGAGCTCGCCGAGTCGGCCAACCGGTACTACCGGGGACGGACCGACCTGCTCGCCCTCCAGATCGACCCGGCCCGGGTCTGCGTCCCGATCGTCTGGGAATATGCCGCCCCGCGACGGGCCTGGTTCCCCCATTTGTACGGCCCGCTCGACCCGTCGGCGGTGGTCTCTGTCACCCCCCTGCCCCCCGGCGCGGACGGCCGGTTCGCCTGGCCCTGAGCCGGCGGGGGGCCGGATCGGAAAATTCCTGGGCTCTTGGTCCCGGCTTTGCGTTGGAGGTCCAGGCGTAACCGACGGACGACGAGACGGGATCGGGCCGGTTCACGGCCGCTCGTCGGACGTATTGAATATAACCTGTGACCCGGAGACGCGATCATGCCCTTCCTCCTTTCCGACATCGCTTTGGCACCGGGCAACATCGTCGCCTGGCTCGTCGTCGGACTGATCTCCGGCTTCCTGGCCGGGACGGTGATGAAGGGCGGCGGGTTCGGCCTCCTCGGCGACATCGTCGTCGGGCTCGTCGGAGCCATGATCGGCGGTTTCGTGGTCGGCTTCTTCGACACGGGCGTGGTGGGCTTCTGGGGGACCACGTTCGTGGCCTTCCTCGGCTCCTGCATCCTGATCGCGATCGTCCGGGCCGTCCAGGGGAAGCCGGCGCTCTGAGATCCCCAGCACGCCGATTTCCGAAAACTCGACCACGGGCGGGGAGGGGCAAACGCCCTTCCTCGCCCGTGGCCTTGCGCGGCGTGGGTCGTCGGCTCGATCTTGCGAGAGTCGGCCCCGTGTGGCAACGTGGCTAGAAGGGTAGGCCAGCGCAGGAGACAATCATGACATGGAACCTCGCCGAGGCGAAGGATCGGCTTGTCGAACTCGTCGATCTGGCCCTCACGGAGGGCCCTCAGACGATCACCAGGCGAGACGACACCTTCGTCCTGATGACCGGCCAGCAATACATCGAACTCACGGGACGGGCGACCGACTTCAAGGAGTTTCTGTTGGAGGGCATCGGCCTGGATGAGCTGGATCTCTCGCGGGATCGGTCGCCAGGCCGGGACGTGCCCTTGTGAAAGTCTTGCTCGATACCAATATCCTCGCCGAATTGGTCAAGCCCGGCGGCCATCCGGGGGTGATCGATGCGGTCCGAAACATCCCATCGCCGGACCTGTTCCTGAGCGTCCTGACGGTCGGCGAGATCGTCAAGGGGATCGCCCTGCTCGCCCCGTGCGAGAGGAAGACGGCTCTCGCCAACTGGCTTGTCAAGCTCGAGCTCCAGTACTCGGATCGTATCCTATCGATCGACGTCGAGACTTCCCGTATCTGGGGAGAGATGACCGCCAGGGCGCAAAAAGCCGGGGTGATCATCCCATCATCCGATGGCCTCCTGGCGGCAACCGCACTCCGGCACGGCCTGCACGTCATGACGCGTAATACCCGCCACTTCGAGGCGAGCGGGGCATTCCTCATCGATTCCATGGCAGGCGGGGTGAAGATCCGTCGAGGCGAGCCGGGATCATCCCACGTCTCGGCGATGATCCCGGCGCGCAATCGGGTGCTCAATTCATGGTCGCCCGGCGTCCCGAGCGATCTCGCGGGCCGGGCCCGTGGAGTTCAGCGGACCAGGTGATACAGGTCGAGGTGTTCCAGCAGGTCGAGGATCCAGGGGTGGCTCCACGGCGACCTCATGGCGTAGCCGACCGACAGGACGGAGAAACTCAGCGCCGCCAGCGAAAGCCGGCGCGGCCACGCACGTTCCTGCCCCTCGGCCAGTCCGGTGGGCAGCGTCACCAGCCAGAACGGGATCAGCCAGAACAGCCAGCGCAGCCCCTGGGTCGACCCGCCGTAGTTCCGGGCCTTGGGATTCCAGGTGTAGAACGCCAGCATGGCCACGGTCAGGAACACCGTGACGGCCGACACGACCCGGAGCGGTCGTCCCTTCCCGAAGGCGTTGCGGATGCCCGCGATGAACGCGAACGCGAAGATCGGCGTCAGCGAGAAGACGCCGTGGTGCCCCAGGGTCATGTGGAACAGGTAGAGCGCCTTGGATTCCGGATGCTTGGTGAACCAGTCGAATTCCAGGGGGTCGTTCCAGTAGCTCCCCTCGTAGTTGTAGGCGGCCGTGCCCCAGTCCTCGTAGGCGGGCCGGAACGTCCCCAGGGCCAGGTACTGGGTCGCCAGGTGGGCCACGATCGGGATCAGCGCGGCGGGCGTGAAGAACTTCAGCGACAGCATCGGCGAGCGGATCGCCAGGAGCGCGAACAGGAGCACCCCGAAGAGCGCCGAGGGGAGTTCATTGACGGCGCAGAGGGCCCCGAAGAACCCGGCCAACGCGTAGTCGACGGGCCGTCCGCCGTCCTCGTCCCAGATCCGGGCCAGGGGCAGGATCGCGAAGAAGGCAGCATAGGCGGCGATCGTGTGGTTGTTCAGGGTGGTGTTGAACACCACCAGCAGGTTGCCGAACGCGGCGGCGAACAGGCTCAGGAACCACGCCCAGTCGTTGGCCGCGAACCGGTCCAGCAGGCGGGCGTAGTAGACCAGGAACAGGGCGAACGGGACGACGTTGAACAGGACCACGATCGGCTTGAAGTAGAACACGTAGGCCGGCCAGGGGACGGGCGGGCCGACCTCGCGGACGAACTCGGTCTTGTTCGGGTTGTCCTTCAGCGGCTTCTCGACGTTCCGCCCGACCCGCACCTGATCGACGACCTTGTCCAGGGGCACGCCCGTGGCCGCCCGGAACGGGTAGAGGATGCCGGCGATCACGGTGGGCAGCAGCGGCGGCTTGCTGGAATAGACGTGGAAGACGGGCTTCGAGGCTTCGCCCTCTTTCCCCGCAGCTTCGACCCCGACCTCGCGACGGACCTTGTCCTGGGTGTTGGCCTGCCAGGGGCAGTCGTCGATGGCGTAGGTCCCGCGCTCCAGGAGCGACCAGACGGTGCACCAGCGGGAGATGTCGTTGGCGGTGAGCTGGGTCGGCATCCGGAGCGTGAGGCCGAGCACCTGCGCGGTGGCGGCGCCGATCACGATCAGGGCCACGAACCGCCGGGCCTGCGATCGCTCGGCGACGGGGACGGGGACGGGGTCGGTCATCGGGGATCCTCGGAGGGGGAGGAGGGTTCCAAACGCTCGGCGACGCTGTAGGTGGCGGCCGTCTGGATGTTGAGCGAGATCATCAGCTCGGCCAGGATGCCGAAGCAGGCCAGCTGGACCCCGGCCAGGACGAACACCGCCGAGTAGATCAGGAGGGGCCGTTCGCCGATCGGCCGGTAGTCGAGCACCCAGAGCACGGCCAGGTAGATCAGCCCCACCACGCCGATCGCGAACGACGCCAGCCCCGTCCCGCCCAGGATGTGCAGCGGACGCTGGCCGAACCGCGACAGGAACTGGACGGTCACCAGGTCCAGCAGCCCCTTCAGGAAGCGGTTGAACCCGTACTTCGACCGGCCGAACTGGCGGGCCCGATGGTTGACCACCACCTCCGAGACCCGGAACCCCCGAGCATACGCCAGGACCGGGACGAACCGGTGCAGCTCGCCATAGAGGACCACCTCATCGAGCACCTCGCGGCGATACCCCTTGAACCCGCAGTTGTGGTCGTGGAGCCGGCACCCGGTCAGCGAGCTGACCAGGCGATTGAAGACCCGGCTCGGCCCGACCTTGTGCCAGGGGTCGTGCCGCCGCTTCTTCCAGCCGCTGACCACGTCGAACCCCTCGGCCATCTTGGCCAGGAACCGGGGGATCTCGGCCGGGTCGTCCTGGAGGTCGCCGTCGAGGGTGAAGACGGTCTCGCCCCGCACCGAGGCGAACCCCGCCGTCAGCGCCGCCGCCTTGCCGAAGTTGCGGCGGAACCTGATGCCGCGGACCCGGGGGTCGATCCGGGCCAGTTCCTCGATCTTCCGCCACGAATCGTCGCGGCTGCCGTCGTCCACGAACACGAACTCGGCATCGCCGAGATTGGCCGACGCGACCACGCCGGCCAGTTCGCCGTGGAGGGCGACGAGGCTGTCGGCCTCGTTGTGGAGCGGGACGACGATGCTGATCATGATGGCTCCAACCCCCCGGCCGGCGCGGCGGGCCGGATCATCAACGAGACCCCGGCGGCGGCGACCTCGCCGGCCACCCACGCCAGCCGCAGCACCAGCGCCGAGACCACCGCCATATCACTGTCCAACGTGGCGGCCAGGGCCGTCCAGAGGACCCACTCGCGGACCCCCAGCCCCCCGGGCGCGATCGGTACCGCGAAACCGGCCACGGTCGCCAGGGCCACGCTGGCGATCGCCAGGGGCCACGCCCCGACCGCGATCCCCCCCGGCAACACCGCCCGAATCACCGCCACCTGGCTCAGCCCCAGCAGCGTCCAGCCCAGGAAGGCCCAGGCCATCCCCTCGAACATCAGCCGATACGACAACCGGGGCAAGGCGTCGGGCCCGACCCCGCGCAGGGCCTGGCGAGCCAGCCCCGCCAGCCTCGGGAAGATCGCCGGCCACGTCACCGCCAGGAACGCCAGGCCCAGCCCTAGGCCCAGCACGGATTGGGGGACCGCCAGGGTCGAGCCCCGGCCGATCGGCAGGTCGACGACGGCCCGGGTCGAGGGCGCCGTCGCGAACCCGACCGCCGCCATGAATCCGCCCGCGGCCATCATCACCAGGGTCTCATAGAGCGTGGCGAACGCCGCCGTCGCCGGCCGGGCCCCGTACGGGACCACCAGGCCGACCCGCATCACCACGACCATCGCCTTGCCCGGGACGTACTTGCCCAGGTGGCTGATCAGGTACGCCCGGATCGCCGCCCAGGCCCCCACCGGCGAGGCCGAGGCATGGACCACCCTCCAGAAGTACGCCCCGAAGGCCGCCAGCCCCGCGACATAGAGCGCGACCGCCAGGGCGGCCCAGGCCGCGTCGATGCGCGGGGCCTCCCCCCGGGCGCGGAGGTCGTGCCAGGTCCGGGCGATGTGCCGTCCGGCGAACCAGAACACCAGGCCCGTCAGGACCAGCTTCAGCGCGATCTTGGCTCGCGATTTCCAGTCCGACCGGGCCAACGCGGGCACGCCTTTCCGAGGCAGGGGGACGAATCATCGGGGGGTTCCAAGCGTAAACCGGGCGAAGCCCCGCCGCAAGGGCGCGGCCTCGCCCCTCGGGGCCGATCCTGGTGTGCCCCGGGAGGCTAGCCTGCCAGGTTTCCCGGGGTGGAGCCTTCAGTCGAATCCTCCGCCATCGATCCGGCCGTATCCCCACCGCCCGGTGTTGACCCGTTGATCGGAGCCCGATCGTCCTGAATCGTTTTGGGCGGGCCATCATCCTGGCACGAGCTGGCCTCATCGGGCGAGCGGGGCGGCCCCATCGCCCAGATGCCGAACGGTAGGATAACGACGTAGAATATCGTTTCATGGGCGATCTCGGACCAGTCGAATCTCCCCGTCGCCCGAACTCTGTCGATGTTGAGGATCGCGGCGATCGCGGCGCCCGAGATGACGCCCGCGATGACACCGCCCACCGTCCCATCCCCTCCCCGGCGTCGGTCCAGACTGATCCCGATTCGCGCGCCAACGAACAGGATCGGATAGGCGAGCATCCGGAGGTCGCGCACCGAGTTCACCATCAGGGCCAGCTTCACCGCCACGGCGGATGCCGCGACGGCGAGGCAGAGCGTCCAGAGCTTGAAGCGTGGTAACCCCATGTTGACGCGAAGGCTCGGACGACGGGCTCTCGAAGGCGGGGGCCACGGAATGATTATTGTTGTTCAATCCTTGATCTTATCTGGTCGTTTTCCGCAATGCCATCCCGGCCCGCGATCCCAGGCACGGGTCCGCCATTGGGGCACTTTTGCGCCGATGCCCGGATGGTGCGAAACGGTCGAAGCGGCCTCGCCCCTGGCCGGTCGGGCCGGGCCCGGGTATCGTCGGCCGAGGCGTCCACGATCGCCCTACCCTCTCGGGAGGATCGCATGCAAACCCGGGTCTCGCTCGACCGCTTCGAGGGCGACGACGACAGGCCGATTGCCGTGCTGGTCCTCGCCGACGGCCGGACGCTGAACGTCCCGCGCGACCTCCTTCCCCCGGACGCCGCCTCCGGGGACTCGCTCACCCTGACCCTGGAACGCGACGCCCGGGCCACGGAGGCGGTCCGCAAGAAGACCCGCGCCGTCCGCGCCCGGCTCCGCAAGTCCGACCCCGGCGGGGACATCAAGCTATGACCCGCCATGTCGGCCTCGTCGCCCTGTCCCTGCTCGCCATCGCCTGCTCGCGCACGCCCCGGCCGGATCGGCCGCCGCCGGGCGGGCAGTTCCTGCTGGAGATCCTCGACGTCGGCCAGGGGGATGCCATCCTGATCCGATCGCCCGAGGGGAAGACGGCTCTGGTGGACGCCGGGCCGACCCGGCACGTCGTCGACCTGCTCCACGACCGCGGCATCGAGTCGATCGACCTCGCCGTGGTCAGCCACCACCACTCGGATCACTACGGCGGCATGAAGGAGGTGGTCCGCGAGTTCGCCCCCCGGGTCTTCCTCGATGCCGAATCGTCGCACGCCTCGGGCCAGTATCTCGGCCTGCTCGAAGAGGTCGAGTCGGCCGGCTGCACCGCGATCCATACGACCGACTCCGTCCGGAACATCGACGTCGGCTCGGTGCGGCTGGTGGTGTTCCCGCAGGCGCCGGACGACCCGCAGGAGGAGAACAACAACAGCGTGGCCATCCGGGTCGAGTTCGGCGACTTCTCCGCCCTGCTGACCGGGGACTCGGAGGGGCGCGAGCGGAAGTGGTGGATGGGCCGCGTCCCCGACCTGTGCGCCGAGGTCAACGTCCTCAAGCTCGCCCACCACGGCAGCCGCAACGGGGTCGACGCCGGATGGCTGAACCTGACCCACCCGCAACTGGCCGTGGTCAGCCTGGGGGCGGGCAACGACTTCGGCCACCCCCACGCGGAGACCCTCGCTCTGCTGGACGGGCTGGAGATCCCGCTCCGCCGCACCGATCGCGAGGGGACCATCACGATCCGCTCCGACGGCGACACCTGGAGCCTGGTCTATCCCGAGTACCCGGCGCGGGCCCCGCCGACCTCCGATTCGAGCTATCGTGGCCCGGCCCGGCCCCGCGACGACCGCCACCGACTCCGCGGCGGGCTGGTCCGGATCAACCGCGCCTCGCTCGACGAACTCCAGGCCCTGCCCGGCATCGGCCCGGAACTGGCCCGGCGAATCCAGCTCGGCCGGCCCTATCGCAACGTCACCGACCTCCGCCACGTCGACGGGCTGGGATTGAAGCGGGTCGAGAAGCTCCGGCCCCTGATCACCTTCGATTGACCGGGCCTCAGCGGAACAGGTCGGCGTCCGATCGGATCTCCCCGGCCCGGGCCCGCTCCAGGAACGGGGCGACCGGGCGGACGATCGTGGTCGACGAGTCGCCCGCCACCCGCTCGGGGTGGGCGATCTCGCGGGTGCTGGTCCGCACGATCACCGCCCCGTCGGCCCAGGGCAGCCGGCCCAGATTGGCGACGTAGGCGGGGAACTTGCCGGAGCGGAGCAGGAAGAACTCGACGTCGGAGACGTAGGCGACCGCCACCTTGCGGCCGGCCCTCGCGAGCAACGCACCGATCGCCCCCAACGCCTTCGGCCCGGCGAAGTCCCCCACCACGGGCAGGATCCGATCCCCCATCTGCCTCTCCCGGACGGCCTGGTAACTCGCCTCGTCGGCCAGGAAGTGGGCGGGCTTCCCCGCGCGGGTGCGGGCCCGGATCAGGTCGCCGAACGTCGGGTACATCGGCAGGGCCAGGAACCGGGCGTTCATCCCCGGCCCGGCCAGCCTCGATGCGATGGAGGCGATCGCGCTTGCCTCCCCTTCCCCCAGCACGCCGAGCGGCCGGAGAGATTCCAGCACCTCCGCGACCGTGGCTTCGAGCCGGGCGCGATCCAGGGCCGGGGTCGCGAAGGCGGCCACCAGATCATCGGCCGAGGGGTTGGCGGGCATCGGCCCGGGCACGCGGGCGGTGAGCCGTGCCAGATACCCCACGCGGTCGGGCGCGAGGGCCATCAGCCCCTTGTGGAGCAGGTGGACCAGGGCATTGCGGCGGCGGAAGTCGACGATGAACGCCAGCGACGGCCAGGCCCGCGCGATGTAGGAGAAGTTCTGATCCGGGCCGACGCCCAGGTACACCCCGTCGCGCCCGGCCAGGTCGTCGCAGACCCGGCCGAACGAGTCCTCGTTGCTCACGAAGTTGTCGGCCGAGCGGCCGGCGTCGGGCTCGGACAACTCGGCCAGGAGCGGGCCGAAACCGGGATCCCTCATGGGGAACAGGAGATCGCCCAGGCGTTGCGGGATCACGACGACCACCACGGCGCATCGCCGATCGCTCCGGCGTCGCACCTCGGGCAGTGGAGCCGGTCCCAGAGCCGCCCCGGGCAACCCCACCGGGCACAACCCAGGGCATAAGCCGGCCGCGCGGGGATCGCGAATCGACACGACGGGCAGGCGATGGTCGCGGGCATCGGGGCCCGGCAGGACGGGCAGTCGGGGGCCGGTCCCGAGGGTGCGGCGATCGCGACCAGGACGTGCCCGGCGATCTCGCCCGGCCTCCCATCCGGCGACCAGAGCGCGAGGAACTCGCGGCGGCCGAGCCGTCGCCCCGGCCCGACGCGGGGGTCGTGGATCACCACGCCATCATCGTCGGCGGACACCAGGACCGAGAAATGACCTCCCCGCCCGGAGGGCGTGGTCCGGTGGTTGAGGAGGGCGACGCCCGGCCCCTCGCCGCAGGCTCGAAGCGATGTCCAGGGGTCGCGGGCCCGGACCGTCGCGGCGTCGAGCCCGAGGGCCAGGGCGTGCGCGGCCAGCTCGAACGATCGGGCCGCGACGAGGCCGACTTCGGTGGTCCGGGCTATCTCCGTCCAGACGCGGGCCTGATCGGCCTCCCGGCCCAGGGCGCGATAGGCCATCGCCAGGGCGGCGGCACCGCACCCGCGGCGATCGGCCTGGGCTTCGAACGGGATCGGCGGCCGGGCGGCGAGCATCGGGATCAATGCCCCCACCCGGGACGGTTGGGGTTGCCGCCCGGGACGCCCCGCGAGGTCGCCTGCGGCGGGCCGTAGCGTTGCAAGATTTCGTCCCGCAGCGACGAGGCCAGGGCCGGGTCGACCGGGGCCGGTGCCGCGACGGCCGGCGCGGCCGGGTGGGTGCGTTCGGCCTCCTCGGCCTCGGCCCGGAGTTGGGGCAGGCGGGACTTGATCGACTCGGCCTGATGCCGGGCGTCGAGGATCTTCGCCCGCGTGGCGGCGACGTGGGGCGGCAGCTTCGCGGCCATCTCGTGCTGAACGTCGCGGAGACGGCCGGACAGGCGGCCGACGAAGTGCCTGAGCGTGCTGTCGGCGATGCCGGGCTGGATCGTCCGCACCCGCCCGAGGAGGGCGGAAACGTCGTGGGCGACGGCGCGGACGTCGGGGAGGTCGTGCATCGGGATCACCTCGGGTCGGGCCTGGGTCAACGGTTCCAGCGGAGCGAGCCGGCGGCCACCCCGGCGGCGATCCCGGCGAACCGGAGCATCCCCCCGAAGGGGTCGCGGGCCGAGGCCATCCGGAGCGCCGCGAAGACCGTGCGGGCGGTCAGGCCGGGCGGCGGGGCGGCCGCCGGCAGTTCGGGCGGGGTCATGCTGCCGCCCGACCACGACGCGGCCAGGGCCAGCAGCCCCTCCGGGGTGGATGGACCGGCGGCCTCGCCGGCCTTGGCGGCGGCCGTGCGGTTCGGCACGGTCGGCTCGATCACCCACCGCACCGCTGCGCGCAGGGCTTCGTCCGGGGCGCCGGCCGGGGTGGGCGGGCCCACCTCCCAGGCGCAAAGGCAGCCCCACCAGACCGCCTCTCGCGCGGGGAGGCGATGGGCCTGGAACTCGGCGGCGTCCGCCCCCAGCCCCGCATCGACCAGCAGGGCCGCAAAGGCATCCGGCGCCAGGTCGCCGCGCAGATGCCCCCACGCCGCATCCGAGGGCCGGTAGCGTCGGGCGATGTCGGCGGCCGTCTCAGGGGCGGCGGCCGGCACGGCCCGCGCCGCAGGAGGTGCCGGGCGGGCCGGCGGCGGTGGGGAGGCGGGCGGCAGGGGGTCGCCGGGACGGCGGCGATGGAGGTCCATCAGCGGGCACTCCCCTTCGAATCCTCGGGTAACTCGATCACCGCCATGATTCCGGGTGGCTGTGGTTGGCTCGCCAACCACGGCGCCGGCGAGTTCGTCACGCGGGATTGTCCCCCGAGCCGGCCACTCCCGGAGCGCGGGCGTGATCGATTAGTGTAGGAGCCCAATCTCATCGTCGCCGTGGTTGGCAAGCCAACCACAGCCACCCGGAAGTGGCGATGGAGGTCCATCAGCGGGCGCTCGCGATCGGGTCGAGGTGGTTCGACGCCACGTCATGCCAGGTCGCCGTCGGGCGGGTTGCCGGTGCGGGGGCGAGGCCGAGCGGGTCGCCCTCGGCCCAGAGGTTCCGGCCCTCGGCGATCTCGGCGCCGATGGCGACGAACTCGCGGTAGCGGTCGCGGAACCGGAGGGCATCCCCCCGGACCGCCGCCAGCATCACGGCGCCGGCCACCAGCCGCGCGGTGGTGTCGCTCGGGGTCTCGACCGGGGGGAGGCCGGCCGGTGCCAGGCTGCCGGAACTCCACGACGCGGCGAAGGCCAGGCAGCCGGCCGGCGTCTTCATCCCGGCCGCCTGGGCGGGGCCGGAGGCGGCGAGGCGGTGCTCCTCGATTGGCTCGATCGCCCAGCGGACGGCCGCTTGCAGGGCCTGGTCCTCGGCCTCGGTGGGGGTCGGCCGGGCCACCTTCCAGGCGCACAGGGCCCCCCACCACACGGCGGCTCGCCTGGGCAGGGCGTGGGCCAGGAAGCCGACCAGGGCGATGTCGAGCTGGGCCCGTTCGCCGGGGGCCAGGGCCTCGGCGCCGGCCAGGGTGGCCGACAGCCTGCGGGCGGATTCGCGGTCCAGGAGAGGGATGTTCATGGCATGCCTTTCAACCGATCAGGACGTTGGGCAACCCCATGGCGATCACGCCCCCGTGCGCCGTCATGTCGCCCATCCGGGCGGCGGGCAGGCCGCCGATCAGCACGGTGGGGGCACCCATGACGATCACGTCGGGCGGGCCGACGCAGACGGCCAGGTCGGTCATCCGCGCGGCGGGCAGCATCCCGATCAGGACGGTGACGCAGGCGGGCGGCAGGATCGGCCCCCCGACGTGGGGGACCAGCACCGTGACCATCGGGCAGGCGTGCATGTCGCCGATCCGGGCGGCGGGCTGGGGCATGGGACTCTCCGCGGTCGGGGGTTCAGGGGCCGATCGTCACCAGGGCCGCGCTCTCCTTGAGCAGGGCCGACGCCTGGACGGTGGTCATCACGCCACCCTGGATGTCGGTGTTGACCATCGACTTGAGCGCCGCCATCAGGGCGTTGACCTCGAAGCCGGTGGCGGCCAGCTCCAGGGTGTTGACCTCGGCCACGGTCATCTTGATGCCGGTGGGGCCGAACTCCATCTTGGAGATCCCGAACGACAGCGTGATCCCCTGGGCGGTGAGCTTGATCCGGGCCCCCACCCCTTCCGGGCCGACGCCCAGCTCGATCCCCTGGTCGTCGAGCTTGATGTGGGGGCTGAGGACCGGCGTGGCCTGGCGCAGGGTGATCGTGCCGGTGGGGTCGGTCTCGGCCAGGATCTCCTGCTTCCCGCCGGCCCGGCGGATGCCCAGGATGGCGGTGTCGCAGGTGATCGCGGCGGTGCCGGTGGCGTCGATCCAGATCCGCCCGTCGGCGGCGCTCAGGCCGCCGCCGTGGGACCGGATCGCCACCCGGGTGCCGCCGTCGCGGGCCGGGATCCCCTCGGCCGGCTGCTCGTCGCAGATCAGGGAGATGTCGCGGGCGTGCATCGAGTACGTGCCGCGGATCGTCTCGTTGGTGTCGTTGGGGCTCGGTCCGGCGGGCATGGTCGGGTCTCCTTCGTGCGGTTCGGGCCGGGCCTCAGCGCGACTCTTGTTCCAGGGCGATGACCTCGTCGGACTTGACGTCGAGATAGCCGATCATGCCGGCCAGGAACTTGCCGACCTCGGCATTGGGGTCGGGCTGCATCCGCGACTTCTGGATCAGCTCGTTGGCCGATTGGAGGTCGTCGGACTTGCTCCGGATGTTGGCCCGGATCGCCTCCAGGGTCTCCAGCCCGATCAGGGTCTTGATGGTGTCCTGGCTCGTCTTGCCGTCGACGGCCCACTGCCCCTTCTTGTAGTCGAGGGCGTCGGCGGTGCTGGAGCCGGCCAGGGTGAGGAACAGCATCCGCAGGAGCACCGACTGCTCGGCGGCGTCGGCGGCCGGGCTGCCGGGGTCGATCGGGCTGTCCAGGGTCGTGGTCTGGCCGCGCCGGACCCCGACGTGGCGGCCGAAGTGGAACGCCCCCTCGGCCGCGAGCTTCACCTCGTTCTTGCCGATCATCGACCCCAGGGCCTCCAGGTCGCCGTAGCGGGTCTCGCGGGCGTTGAGCGAGTCGTCGCGATCGAGCTCGGCCGACCAGCCGAACGGGTCGAGGTGGTACGACGCGTGGCCGCCGACCCGGTCGTCGTGGCGCATCCCGACGGTCGCGTCGCGGGCCTCGCCGTAGCCCACGCCGAGGTCGGTCGCCCAGCCGCCGGCCGCATTGTCGTCCCAGCCCAGCCCTTCCAGGA
Source organism: Tundrisphaera macrotermitis (assembly GCF_051175315.1). Taxonomy (NCBI): domain Bacteria; kingdom Pseudomonadati; phylum Planctomycetota; class Planctomycetia; order Isosphaerales; family Isosphaeraceae; genus Tundrisphaera; species Tundrisphaera macrotermitis. The sequence continues at coordinate 4,122,350 of NZ_CP195100.1, read as the reverse complement.
TCGACTGGACCACCCCGGCCGGCGGCCCCCCGAGGCCCCCCTTGCCGGTCGCGGCGCCATCGGCCATCCCCGCGCCATCGGCGCCGGGGCCGTCGTCGATGAGGTCGCGGATGTCCTCATCCTCGTCGTCGCCGGCCCCGCCCGATCCGCTGCCCGCCCCGGACTTCTTGAGCCCGCCGACGATGCTCACGCGGTTCTTGCCGACCTGAGTGCACTGGGCGGTCTCGTTGGTCGACAGGGCGAACTTCTGGGAATGGACCTGGGTATGCTCATCCCCCTGCTCGTCATAGAAGACGATCCCGTTGAACTTGCCCAGCGGGTCGCCGAACTCGCTGCACGACTTGATGCCGTTGACCATCGGGTCCGACGACGGCCGGAACGGGGGTAAGTTCTCGGCGTTGTAGACGCTGCCGATCACCAGGGGGCGGTCGGGATCCCCTTCCTCGAAGGTGACGACGACCTCGTGGCCGATCCTCGGCCAGAAGAACGCCCCCCAGCCGTTGCCGGCCCACGGCTGGGCCACGCGGACCCAGCACGAACTGCCCCCGCCCCGGTTCCCCTCGCGGTCCCACGGGAACAGCACCTTGATCCGGCCGAGCCGGTCCAGGTAGGCCTGGCGGGCCGTCGAGCCGGTGACCAGGGCCGTCTGGGTGCCGTCGATCCGGGGCCGGGGGGTCTCCCTGGGCGGGCAGAACGGCAGGGCGGCCGGCAGGCAGGCGAACCGATTCTGGTAGGTGAGGTCGGCGTCGCCGCCGGATCGATAGGTGTCCCCCAGGGTGGCGACGTGCTCGACCTCGGTCAGCAGGTAGGCGCCGTCGCCGTTGAAGTGGCGTTCCAGCTCGAACCGGAATCCGGCGGAGAACTGGCGGCAGTTCCCCTCCCCCTCGATCGAGATGGCCAGGCTGGCCTCGCGGAGCATCCGGAGGGCGGCCACCCGGCGTGCGTCCTCGTAGATCTTGGCGAGTTCGCCGCCCCGGTCGGCCCCGCCCGCGTCGATCCCGTCGAACCTCCGGGCATAGCCGCCGGGGAAGTCGTACAGTTCCAGGCGGCCGTTGGCGTCGAGCTTCAGGCGGTGGTCGACCTGGCCGACCCGGACGAGTTCCGGGGTCAGGGCCTCGGCCTCCAGGGTGTCGCGGGGCAGCTCGAAGTGCGAGTCGCGGAGCGAGATCTTGCCGGATCGCAGTTCCTGGGCCTTGGTCCAGGACCGGACGCGGCCCTCGTCGCGCGAGCCACCGCCATCGCCGCCCGACGCGCCGACCACCTCTTCGAAGGTGACCCGGCGCCCCGGCTCGGGGAGGTCCAGGAAGCCGCGGGGACGGTCGACGATGACCAGGGTGTGGTCCGCCGAGAACGACGCGTGGCCGTCGGGATCCGTCGCCTCGGACTCGACCTCGTGGCGGAAGTAGTAGCTGATCCCCTCGTCTTCCATCAGGCGGCTGGCGAAGGCGAAATCGGTCTCGCGGTACTGGACGCAGAAGACCCGGGGGTGATAGGTCCCTTCCAGGTGGAAGGCGACCTTGAAGCCCGCGAAGACCTGCCCGAGGATCTCGGGCACGGAGAGGTACTGGAAGGTCCGGCTCCGCGCCACCTTCTCCAGGAACCAGACCCGGGGGACGACCTCGGCCTCGTACCGCGTGAAGGTCTTGTCCCGCTCCCCCTGGGCCAGCCGCGAGCAGATGCCGTTGAAGTAGCGCCAGGTGCCGTCGGGAAGGATCATCCGGAAGGTGAGATCCGCCCCGATGAGCTGGTCGAAGCCGATGTCGAGCCGGTTGTCGGCCATCAGGTCCAGCTCGAACCGGAACGGCCGGGAGATGGCCTCCGAGCCGCGGAACCCGGCCAGCAGGAGAACGTCGGGGCCCAGGGGGCTCATGACGGCGATGGGCCGATTCGCCTGGAGAAACGGGATGCCCCGCGTGTCGTCCGCCACCACGATCGCCTCCGTTGTCGGGCCCCGGGAGGGGAGGACGCGGGCCGGGGACGGCCACCGAAACCCCCGCCGGCCGCGACGATGATGACGCGCCGGTCGGGGCGATACAAACGAAAATCGCCCGGCCCGGAGCATGCCCTGTCTACGGCCCGCACCGCCCCGCGTGACCGTGCTGGGGCCCCGATCGCATCGGTTCGGCCGGGACGTTCTCATGCGAGCCGCCGTCGCTGCGAGCCCCGGCACGGCGCGCCGGCCCTCGCGACGAGGGCCGAGATCGGCGCCAAACCCTGGGATCTAAGCCGAAATCTGGATACGGCTTGTCTTGCGGCAGGTGATATAATTCGTTACTAACTCAAGGGCCGCATCGGCGATTTCCGTTGTCGCGCCCGAGAGAATCCACCATTCCCGGTCGGGGGTCCGTAGCAATGGCGGTGAAGAAAACGCCCGCGAAGAAACAAGAGCCGGCGGCGTCGGCCAAGGCCGAGGCCGCGACGGAGAGCACCCCGAAAAAGGCCGCGAAGCCGAAGACCAAGAAGGCCGCGGTCGCGGCGGCCCCCGCACCGGAACCGGCCCCCGAGACCAAGACCACCGCCAAGCCCGCCAAGGCCAAGGCCCCCGCCACCAAGGCCTCCGAGCCCAAGGCCGAGGCGAAGGCGGCCGAGCCCAAGGCCACGGCCAAATCCACCAAGGCCAAGGCCCAGCCGGCCGAAGCCAAGGCCGCCGAGGCCAAGCCTGCGACGAAGCCCGCCCCCAAGGCCGCGGCCAAGGCCCCGAAGGCCGAAGCGAAGGCGGCCGAACCCAAGGCCGAGGCGAAGGCGAAGGCCGCCGAGCCCAAGGCCGCCGAGCCCAAGGCCGCCGAGCCCAAGGCCGCGGTCAAGAAGTCCGCCACGCCGATCAAGCTCACCGAGAGCCAGAACGAGCTGCTCAAGAAGATCGGCGAGGCCCCGGAGGTCGGCTACTCGATCGGCAAGAAGGCCGAGCAGCGATCGATCGACGCCCTGCTCTCCCGCAAGCTCATCAAGAAGGGGGCCAAGGACAAGGCGAGCGGCAACCCGCGCTACCAGATCTCCAGCGCCGGCAAGAAGCACCTCTCGCCCTGAGCCGTCCGAAATCCGGACGACCCGGGGACGCGGTCGCATCCTCGGGTCGTCCTATTCTTGGTCGTGGATCCCGGGCCGGCGGGCTCAGGCCTCGGAGACCAGGATCACCATCGACCGGGATTCGGCCCGATAGGCCTGCCCGACCGGGACGACCGGCCCCTGATCCGGGCCGACCGCATCGTCGGGCGATGCCAGCGAGGTGTCGACGGCCCGGCGCCAGCGACGGCCCGACGGGGCCGCCGGGATGGTGAAGTCGAGCGGCTCCCAGAAGGCGTTCATCGCGACGTAGATGTCGCGGTCGACCTCGGGGCGATCCCCCCTCCGCCCGTCCAGGGCGAACGCCAGGGCGCGGGCGTTGCCGGAGAAGTCCGGCTGGCAGGGCTGGACGCCGTGCCACACCACGTCCGGGGTCTGCGACATCCGGCTATTCAAGAATGTCTTCCGCCTCAGGACATGATGGCGCTTGCGCAGGGCGATCATCTGGCGGACGAAGCGGAGGAAGTCGGCGTTCTTCTCGGCGAGGGTCCAGTCGACCCAGCTGACCTCGTTGTCCTGGCACCAGGCGTTGTTGTTGCCCCCCTGGGTGCGGAGGAACTCGTCGCCGGCCAGGAGCATCGGCACGCCCTGCGAGACCAGCAGGGTCGCGATCAGGTTGCGGGCCTGGCGCGCCCGGAGGGCGAGGATCGCCGGGTCGTCGGTCGGCCCCTCGACGCCGCAGTTCCAGCTATGGTTGCCGTCGGAGCCGTCGCGGTTCCCCTCGCCGTTGGCCTCGTTGTGCTTGTGGTTGTAGGAGACGAGGTCATTCAGGGTGAAGCCGTCGTGGCAGGTGATGAAGTTGATCGAGTGGAGGGGGCCCCGCCCGTGGCACAGGTCGTCCGACCCGCATAGCCTCGTGGCCAGGGCGGAGGTCATCCCCGCGTCCCCCTTCCAGAACCGCCGGACGTCGTCGCGGTACTGCCCGTTCCAGACCGACCAGCGGTGCCCGCCCGGGAAGCTCCCCACCTGATACAGGCCGGCGGCATCCCAGGGCTCGGCGATCATCTTGGTGTCGGCCAGCAGGGCGTCCTTGGAAATCTGGTCGATCACCGGGGGCTCGACCAGCACGTTGCCGCGCTTGTCGCGGCCCAGGACCGACGCCAGGTCGAACCGGAACCCGTCCACGCCCGACTCGGCGACCATGGCCCGCAGGCAGGACAGGATCTGCGACCGGACGACCGGATGGTTGCTGTTGACCGCGTTGCCGCACCCGGCGTAGTTCAGGTAGCGGCCCTGCTCGTCCAGCATGTAGTACATGCTGTTGTCGAGGCCCCGGAAGTTGTAGGTCGGGCCCCCTTCCCCGCCCTCGGCCGTGTGGTTGAACACCACGTCGAGGATGATCTCCAGCCCTTCCTTGTGGAATTCGGTGACCATGTCGCGGAATTCCTCGCGCGGGCCGCCCCCTTCCCACCGGCTCGCGTAGGCGGCCTTGATCGCGGCATAGGCGATCGTGTTGTAGCCCCAGAGGTTCCTCAGCCGCTCGCCGGTCAGCGGGTTCACGAACGGGCAATCGTCCTCGTCGAACTCGTCGATCGGCAAGGTCTCGACGGCCGTGATGCCCAGCTGCTTGAGGTAGTGGACCTTCTCCGCCAGCCCGGCGAACGTCCCCGGTTCCTGGACGCCCGAGGAGGGGTCGACCGTGAAGCCCCGGACGTGCAACTCGTAGAGGATCGTATCCTCGCGGGGGATGCGCGGGTTCAGGTCCTCCTGGCGGTCCCCCAAGGACCGGGTGAGCATGCTCCGCCGCGTGGTGTCGCGCGACTGGCCCCAGGGCCGCCCGCAGGACAGGGCGCGCGACGCCGGGTCGATCAGGACGATGCTGGGGTCGAACCGGTGCATCGGGCCCCCGGGGCCGTCGACGCGGTATCCGTAGCAGAACTCCGGGGGCAGCCCCTCGATCCGCACGTGCCAGTGGTCGCCGGTCCGGAAATAGCGGGGCCCGAGCGGGATCTCGGTCTCGATCTCGGCGCTGCACGGCTCGGACAGCACCAGGCGGACCGACGTCCCGTGGCGGCAGATCAGGACGAAGTTGAACCCGCCGCGCGACGCCCGGCTGGCGCCGAGGGGGAGCGGATGGCCCCGGGTCACCTTCAGCGGATGGCCGCGGAAGAAGTAGCGGGGTCCCGTTTCGATCCCGAAATCGCTGAGTGGCTGGGCGTGCGGCATGATGAGATTGGTCCCTCGGTCGTCGGGGACGCATCCCCCTGGTCGGTTCGGTCGCCCCGGGAATCCGTCCCCGAGGGGTTCGATCGGCGGCGGCCCTGTGTGCATTCTTAAGCACCGGCCGGACGGATCGATCCAGGTGCATTTTTGCTCATCGACCGATCGACCGGCCCGCCTTGAGGATGCCGCCGCCCGTGCCCGGATCAGGTGGCCCGGCTGGCCTCCAGCACCCGATCGGCGGCGGGGAGTTCCGGGCGTTCCATGAAATGATCGACGGGGCCGGTGATGAGCCGGGAGCCGCGGTCGTGGAACAGGTAAAGCCATCCCCATTTGAGCATGACCAGGGCCCGATTCCGGAACCCGATCAGGAACAGGACGTGGATCAGGCACCAGGCCAGCCAGGCGGTGAGCCCGGACAGGTGCAGCTTGCCGATCTCGGCCACGGCCGCCGCACGGCCGATCGTCGCCATCGATCCCTTGTCGCGGTAGCGGAACGGGAGGGCGGGGAGGCCCCGGATCGCCCGGATCACGTTCCTGGCGGCGTGCCGGCCCGACTGCATCGCCATCGGGGCGACCCCGGGCAACGGCTTCCCGTCCTGCTCCATGCCGATCAGGTCGCCGACCACGAACACGCCCGGGGCGCCGGACACCGTCAGGTCGCGCTCGGTCAGGACCCGGCCGGCCCGGTCGAGCCGGGACCCGAGCGCCCGCCCGAGCGGGGAGGCGGCGACCCCCGCCGCCCACAGGACGGTCCGCGTTTCGAGCCGCCCGCCCTCGAAGTCCACGCCGTCGACGTCGATCCCCGTGACCATGTGGTTGGTCAGGACCTCGACGCCCATCGCCTCGATCTGCTTCTGGGCGCTGGCCGAGAGGTCCTCGGCATAGGCCGGCAGGATCCGCGGGCCGGCCTCGATCAGCACCACCCGGGCCCGCGCCGGGTTGAACCGCCGGAACTCGCCGATCATGTCGTGGCGGGCGATCTCGGCCACCGCCCCGGCCAGTTCGACGCCGGTCGGCCCGCCGCCGACCACCGCGAACGTCTGCCAGCGGCGGCGGGACACCGAATCGGGCTCGCGCTCGGCGGCCTCGAATGCCAGCAGGATCCGGCGGCGGATCTCGGTGGCGTCCTCGATCGTCTTCAGGCCCGGGGCGAACTCGGCCCACTCGTCATGGCCGAAGTAGCTGTGCGTCGCCCCCGTCGCCAGGATCAGGTAGTCATAGGCGACCGTCGTCTCGCCCATCCGCACGACCTTGGCCGCGACGTCGATCGACTCGACCTCGCCGAGCAGGACCTCGGCATGGGACTCCCACTTGAGCACGCGCCGCAGGGGATAGGCGATGTTGGCCGGGTTCAGCGCGGCGGTCGCCACCTGGTAGAGCAGCGGCTGGAACAGGTGGTGATTCCTCCGGTCGATCAGCGTCACCCTGATCCTGGCCTTGTTCAGGGCCTTGGCCGCTTCGAGACCGCCGAAGCCCCCGCCCACGATCACAACGTGGGGGGGCAGGGCCGCCGTCTCATGACTGTCGTGCTTCGTCTGTGCCATCGACGTCTCCCACCAGGCCGCATCTTCTCCCCGATCGCGCCAAAGGTTACTCCATCCGCCGACCGCATCGCCAGCCCCGCACCCGGCCTTCGAAACGAAGAAGGCCATCCCGATGGTCGGGATGGCCTTCTCGATTGAGTTGCACCGGCAGGAGTCGAACCTGCTACCTCCAGGTTATGAGCCTGGCGAGCTACCGGTGCTCTACGGCGCAACTCCGAATCTACCCGAACGCCCCCGGCCTGTCCACCCCGAATCGATTCGAATCGACCCGAAACGCGGCCGGGGGGTGGCTGGCCGCGATCATCGGCCGGCGTTCAGGTCGGATTGACGGGATGGGGCCGAAGCGATACGGTCCGCGGCGGAGCCCCGGATTCGGGGCCGACATGCGCGCGTCGCGGCCGATGGATCGGCCCGGGGCCGGAAATCTCAGGGGGGCAGGCCGATGGCCGATCGCACGGAGGCGCCGGGCGCCGGGGCCGCAGCCGCGGTGGTCGTGATGGCGGTGGGATTCGGGCTGGTGGCGGGCCTGCTGGAACTGGCCGTGCTGGTCGTCCAGGACGCGATCGATCCCCGAGTCACGGTGGACTCGATCCGGACCAACCACCACTACCCGTGGATGATCCCGGTCTCCACCCTGGCCCTCTTCTCGACGGCCGGGGTGGTGTTGGGGCTGGTCGCGTGGCTCCGGCCTCGGCCGGTGGCCCGGGTGGCGCCGGTGCTGCTGGGCGTGCCGATGTTCCTCGGCCCGTTGCTCGCGGTCCGGGGCCTGTACCCGATCGTCTGCGTCCTGCTGGCCGTCGGGCTGGCGGTCCGGATGGCGTCGTGGGTCCGGGTCGACTCGCCCCGGTTCCGCCGGATCGCCGGACCCGCGATCCCGGTCCTCCTGGGGCTGGTCGGGGTGCTCGGTTGGATCCGGGCGCGGGAGCTCTCCGCCGATACCCCCCGGACAGCGGCGACGACGGCCGGCACCGCCGCGGCCGCCCGGAAGATCGGGCCGAACGTCCTCCTGATCGTGATGGACACCGTCCGCGCCGATCATCTGTCACTCCACGGGTACCGCCGCGCGACCACGCCGAACCTTGACCGCTGGGCGAAACGGGGCGCCGTGTTCACCGGGGCCCGGTCGACGGCCCCCTGGACCTTGCCGTCGCACGCCAGCATGTTGACCGGCCGATGGCCTCACGAGCTTTCGGCGGACGTCGACCATCCGCTCAATGATGAATACCCGACGCTGGCGGAAGCCCTATCCGCTCGCGGCTACGCCACTGGCGGGTTCGTGGCCAATACCTACTATTGCAACGCCTGGTACGGCCTGGATCGCGGGTTCGAGCGGTACGAGGACTTCCCCGAGAACCTGCAGGTCACGCCGGTTGAAATCCTTCGCGCCTCGACACTCGGGCGGAAGGTCGCCCACAAGGCCGGCTTCGACGACGAGAAGCCGGGCGAGAAGGGCTCGCGGAAGTCGGCCGCCGCGATCAACCGGGCGGCCATGGACTGGATCTCCGGCCTCGGCGGCAGGCCCTTCTTCGCCTTCCTCAACTACTACGATGCCCACGGCCCGTTCGAGCCCCCCGACAACCACGCCCGCCGGTTCGGCCCCGGTGCCACCGACCCCGCCGCCCGGCTCTCCACGTTCCGACAGTTGCACGACCGGCACGCCCAGGATGCCCCCGGCGGCGGCGATGGCGATGCGTCCGGGGCGCCGGCCGCCCCGCGCACGCCGGCAGGCGGCGTCGCCCCGGTGGAGCTCCTGGTCGACTCCTACGACGAGTGCATCGCCTCGATCGATGCCGAACTGGGCGCGATGCTCGACGAGCTCGACCGTCGGGGCGTCCTCGCCGATACCCTGGTCATCATCACTTCGGACCACGGCGAGCACTTCGGCGACCGTGGCCTGTTCGGCCATGGGCACAGCCTGTATGCCCCCCTGATCGACGTGCCGCTGATGATCCTCCCGCCCCGGAGCCATCTCGTCGAGGAATCCGGCCCGGCGGGCCTGCGGGTGTCCGAGCCGGTCAGCCTCCGCGACCTGCCCGCCACGGTGGCCGAGGTCGTCGGGCTCGGCCCGGCGTCCCCCTTCCCCGGGCGCTCCCTGGTCCGGTGCTGGCAGCCCGAGGCGGCCCCGGCGAAGCCCGGCGAACCGCCCCTCTCCGAGGTCGAGCACCAGAAGAAGTTCGCCGACAACCCCCGCGTCCCGGCCGCGACCGGCCCGCTCTGGTCGCTGGTCGAAGGGACCCTGGTCTACATCCGCGACAGCCGGGGCGGCGAGCAGCTCTACGACCGCTCGATCGACCCGGCCGAAACGCGCAACCTGGCCGACCTCCCGGATCGCCGGGCCGACCTCGAACGGCTCCGACAGGCCCTCGGGCAACTGGTCCCGGACGCCGAGGAGGGGGACGGGGAGGGCTGAGCCACCGGCCCGGGGGAGGCGGAGGGCGGGCGATCGGGCGCCGCCCCCCGCGATCTCCGGGTCACTTCGGCTCGTCGAAGGCGTCGGCCGGGACCGATTCGAGCGGCCGGAAGTCGGTGATCGTCAGGTCGATGAACCTCGACCCGTCGCGCTTGATGACGACCTTGGTGGCCTTCTTGATCCCGCCCATCTCCTTGTAGTCGGAGAAGGTGGCCTCGCGGGAATACTCCTCCCCCTGCCAGTTGAAGGCCTTGCCGACCATCTTGAGCGGCAGGCCGGATTCCTTGTCGAAGAAGATCGTGAAGTCGGGGCCGTCCTTGGGCGTGACCTTGACCTTGGCGGCGGGCTTGCCCTCGACCGCTTCCTCCCCCTCGGCCTCGACCTTGACCCCCTGGGATTTCAGGGGCAGGATCGCGATCGGGGCGATTTCCTGGAAGTGGTTGTGCTTCTCCCGGGCGACGGCGTCGGCGTCGAACTCGTTCACGTTGTCATTCATCGAGATCCAGCCCTTGGATCCGGCCAGGACGCGGACGCCCCGGATCTCGGTCCCCCCGAAATCCCCCGAGAACTCGTCGCGGAGATGGTCGGATCCCCGGGTGGTGGCGTGGGTCTTGAACGGGTTGACGTCCCCGTTGTAGGTCAACTCCCCCTCGGTATTCCAGGTGGCCGAGGCAATGACCTTGGCCAGCGCCGGCTCGCCGCCGAGCGCCTGGATCGCCTTGTCGAGGATCGGGGCCGCGTCCTTGTCGGCGGCCCGCGCCGGGGCGATCAGGGCGGTCGAAGCCAGCAGGACGCCGAAGTATCGGATCATGGGTTCATCTCGCGTTGGGGCCTGGTTTGCAACGAGCGACGGTTGCCGCATGACGACCGGGATAGCATAGGCGCGGGCCATCGCCGGAGGCAATCCGCCGGCTATCCGGCCGCCTCGGACAGCGCCAGCAGCGTCGCCGCGCCGACCAGGGCGGCGGTCTCGATGCGGAGGATATGGGCCCCGAGGCCGACCGGACGCCAACCCTGGTCGGCCGCCTCGGCCAACTCTTCCGGGGCGAACCCCCCCTCGGGGCCGATGGCCAGGATCGCCGAGGAGCCCCGGGCCGGCGGCTCGACCGCGGCGATCGGCGGCCCCGACGGGTCGGCGATGTAGCGGAACGGCGCCCGGCCGTCGCGGACCAGGGCCGACCACGCCACCGCCGCGTCGAGGTCCATCAGGCGATCGCGTCGGCTTTGTTTGGCCGCCTCGATGATCGCCCGGCGGAGCCGATCGAGCTTGGTGGCTCGCGGGTCGACGACCGACCGGGCCGTCGTGAGGGGGACCAGCCGGGCCACGCCGACCTCGGTCGCCTTCTCCACCAGCCAGTCGAAGCGATCCCCCTTGGGCACCGCCGTGGCCAGGGTCAGCGAGCAGGCGGGGACGCCGGAATCCGGGCCCGGGCCCACGATCCGCAGGGTCACGCGGTCGCGGCCCAGTCCTTCCACCTCGGCCCGGAATGCCCGGCCTTTGCCGTCGAACAATTCGACGCATTCGCCCACGGCGACCCGTCGTACCCGGGCCAGGTGGCGGGCTTCGTCCCCTTCCAGGGTGGCGATGCCGTCGACCGGGGGATTCGGGTAAAAAAAGCGATCGGCCACGGGCAATCTCCGGCGGAGGACGAAAGACTCGGGACCATGTTACCGATCAAAGGGGCAGGACGCGAACGCAGGCGGCCGGCCGCCCGACTCGCCCAATTCACTCGACGAGGCCGCCCATCGATGTGGTTGCGACACTGGGGACTGACCCGCGACCCGTTCGGCCCCCTGGCCCATCGGAACCCGTCCTCCTTCGTGGCGACACCGAGCCGCGAGGAGGCCGTCGCGAGGCTGGTCCACGCGATCGAGGCGGCCCATCCCTCGGCGCGACTGGTCGCGGCCCCCGGACTGGGTAAGACGACCGTCCTGGAGCGGGCCTTCCAGCTCGCCCGGTCGCCGTCGCGTCGGGTCGCGGTGGCCTCCGGCCCGATCGACGGGGCTGGGCTGATCGCGAGCCTGGCCGAAGGGCTCGGGGTCCGGGTTGCCCCCGGCGCCGGCCGCGCCTCCGCCTGGCGATCCCTGGCCGATGCGGCCCGGCTCTGCCGGTTCCAGGGTCTCCACGTCGTCCTGGCCGTCGATGATTGCCAGATGCTCGTCGATCCGGCCGACCGGCTCGACCTGGACCGGCTCGACCACGTCGATCCCGACCCGTCGGCCCGCGTCAGCGTGATCCGCGTCGGCCGCCCCGACCCGGATCCGGATGGGATGGACCGGACGCCGCGATGGGACCTGGCGATCCGACTGGAGGCCTACACCCGGTCCGAGGCCGCGGCCTATCTCGACGCCCGGCTGGCCGCCTCAGGTCGGCCGGCGCCGACGTTTACGCCCCGGGCCCAGGCCCGGCTCCATGCCCTCTCCGGGGGCGTGCCCCGCGGCCTCGATCGCCTGGCCCACCTCGCCCTGATGGCCGGGGCGCTCCGGGGCCTGGAGATCATCACCCCGGACGTGGTCGACGCCTCCGCCCACGAATGCGACGGCGTCCACGCGGCGGTGGAGTTCGCGCGTTGGGGTGACGCCTGAGGGAGTCTGGTACGGACGTCGCGGGGCGGTTAAGATGGACCGCGATTCCACCTCCGGAACCCCCGGAGGACGATCGGACGCACGAGAGCCCGGCCATGACCCCACCGCCGATCAACCTGAAGAATCGGCCCCTCGCCGCCCTGCTCACCTACCTGGTCCCCGGCCTCGGGCATCTTTACCAGGGGCGGACCAGCAAGGGCATCCTCTACGGCGTCTGCATCCTCGGGCTCTATTTCGTCGGCCTGGCGATGGGCGAGTGGCGGAACGTCTACTGGCGATGGGTCAGCCCGGTCCAGGATTCGGAGCGGTTCTGCTTCTACTATCTCGGGCAGTTCTTCGCCGGCCTGCCCGCCCTGCCCGCCCTGATCCAGGCCACGCTCCTCCATTACGGCCACGGGCCGATCCTCGGCGGGTTCCTGGCGGAGCCCAGCCAGAACCAGATCAATAGCCTCTACCAGCCCCTCGGCAAGATGGTCGAGATGGGGTCGCTCTACACGACGATCGCCGGCCTGCTGAACATCCTGGCCATCTTCGATGCCTACGAGGGGCCGGCCCATCGCGACGCCGATGAGGCGGCCGAAACGACCGTCGCATCCTCCGACGTCCTGTCCAAGGCGGGGGCCTCGGCATGATCCACTACGCCTTCATCCTGCCCCTGGTCACCGCCATCAGCCTGGTCTACTCGGCCTCGCGGCATGAGGAATGGTCCCGGATCCTCCCCCAGGCCGTCCGGCTGTTCGGGGCGATCCTGGGCATCCTCCTGGCGACCACCGTCATCCTGCTGATCATCAACACCCAGGTGGGCTGACCGGCGAGAGCCGACCCCGGTGGTGGCGAAGCCGCGCGGAGAGCCGGCGGCGGCAGTCGGCCGGAGTCTCGCCCGCGGCGAACGCGGTGAGGACAGGTTCCCCGGGCTCGAAGGTCGTCCCGGGATGGGGGATGTCCCCGATCTCGGGGAAGGCGTCCGGGTCGAGGTCGTCCGGCGCGACGTGTCCCATCCATCGCGACCGGCGATCGGCCCGGAGGATCGCCTTGGCCACGAATCGGCCCGGGGAGGGCGGATGCGGCCGGGCGGCGAAGTCAAAACCGCAGGCGCGGAGATGGCGAGCCAGCACGGACAGGCCCGACGCCCATTCCAGCACCTCGACCGACGCCGTGTAGCGCGGGTTGACCTCGATCGCCCAGGCTCGCCCTCCGCTGAGGATCAGGTCGACGCCGAAGATCCCGGCCAGCGGGAACGCCGAGGCCAGAACCGCACCTATCCGCTCGACCTCGGCGGAGACCTCCGAGGCGACCGGCCACGGGCCCAGGCTGCCGCGATAGGCGACGCGCGGGCCGTCCCCCGTGCCTCCGACGAACTGGCGGGTGATCCCGGCGAGCCGGCACCGGCCCCCCTCCGCGACGTAGATTGCGGACAGGGGGAGACCTTGGATCCGTCGCTGATAATACCGGCCGGGCCGCTCGATCCCGCCGGTCCAGGGGCGGATGCCGTGGCCCCCGGCCGAGGCGAGCGGCTTGGCCAGCCAGGAGCCGTCCCGGGGCAATCCCTCCGGGTCGCGGCAGGCATCCGGGGCCGCCAGCCCGTCGGCCCGGAGCAAGGCGGCGACGGCGAGCGGGTCGCGGACCGCCCGGAGGGCCGGGCCGGCGTTCCCGAGGAGGCGGTGCCGGGCGGCGATCTCGTCCACCAGGTCGGGCCGATTCTCCAGTGCCCCGGTGTAGAGGCAGGGGGAAGGCGGCCGCGTCGCGGCGAAGGCCGCCAGTCCCGAGGGATAGTCCGAAAAGTCGACCCGCGTCGCGGGGCAGGCCCGGGCCAGGTCGAGGTCGGAGAACAGATCGGCGCAGTCCGGGCGAAGGCCGATCCGGAGGGCGGAGAAGGCCGCCGCCCGGGCGCTGGCGCCCAGGATCAGGAGGGCCAAGCTCGATCCTCCGGGCATCGGGCGAGCGATCGAGGACCGACGGGCGAGAGGGTGCCCGTCGGGTTCTGATCGGAGGAGAAGCTGGCCGGTTTACTTGGCGGCTTCGATCTTGGTGGCGGTCATGACCTTCTTGCCGTCCTTCTCCTCGACGGTGCCGGTGGCGGTGGTCTTGACGGTCGCCTTGCAGACCTTGCCGTGGTAGGCCTTGGCGGTCGGGTTCTGGGCGAGGTAGTACTTGACGGTCTTGCCGCCTTCCTCGACCTCGATCACGTTCTGGCAGGTCGGGGTCTCGCTCAGGGCGCACTTGCCACACTTGCCTTCGCCCGTGATGGTGACGGGGTCGGCGGCCAGGGCGATGCCGGTGAACAGGGCGGCCACGGACAGGAACGGGATGAGCTTACGCATGCGGGAAGGCTCCCAAAGGTTGGAGACCGGGCGTGGCGGATCGGCCCGATCAGGGCGAGGCCGGAGAGGAGGAGAAGGCCTCCTTGGCGACATTGGATCACCAACAATGTTCCACCACAATTGATTTTTTTCCACATTCGAGAGGGGGACGCGGGGGTTGCGGTCGGACCACCGGGTGTTATCATCTCCGATTCGACCGACGCCTCGGGCGTCGGGGCCGTCCTCGCCCCGAGCGGACGGCGTCATTCACGATCACAGCCCATGCTAGGGAGCGGTAGAACGATGGCCAGCGAGCACACCATGTACGTCGGCGAGGCCCTGGCGGGCGATGGCAACGAAGTCGCCCACATCGACCTCCTGATCGGCGACAAGGCCGGCCCGGTCGGCACCGCGTTCGCCAACGCCCTCTGCAACCAGTCGGAAGGCCACACCAACCTGCTGGCGGTGCTCGAGCCGAACCTGATCACCAAGCCCGCCACCGTGATGATCACCAAGGTGACCATCAAGGGGATGAAGCAGGTCGTCCAGATGTTCGGCCCCGCCCAGTATGCCGTGGCCAAGGCCGTGGCCGACAGCTTGGCCGACGGCACCATCCCCCAGGCCGAGGCCGACAACCTGGTCATCGTCTGCGGCGTGTTCATTCACCCCGCCGCCGACGACAACAAGAAGATCCTCGACTACAACTACGAGGCCACCAAGCTCGCCATCAAGCGGGCCATGAAGAACGAGCCGGCCGCCTCCGAGGTCGTCTCCAAGAAGGATTCCGCCAAGCACCCGTTCGCCGGCTGATCCGACCGGACTGTGCGGAGGGCCCGCTTCGGGCCGGCCCTCCCGACTCCCTCATCCCGGATCGAGGCGCGACGATGAGCGAGGCCGGCAAGCCGACCATCCTGATCCAGCTCGATGCCGACCCGCAGCCCAGCGTCTTCGACGGCGTGGTGGCGGTGGACTCCGGCGTGGATCACCTGTTCCGCCACGGCGGGATCACCCCCGAGGCCGTCCGGGATCTCGTCCACGGGGCCCTGTTCACCCGGGGCGGGCCCGACCTGAGCCGGACCGCGATCTTCGTCGGCGGCTCCGACGTGGCCCGGGGCGAGGCGCTCCTCAAGGCCGTGACCGACAGCTTCTTCGGCCCGTTCCGGGTCTCGGTCCTGCTGGATGCCAACGGCGCCAACACCACGGCCGCCGCCGCCGTCCTCGCGGCCCTGGAAGGCTCGGGCGGATCGGTGGACGGGGCCCGCGCCGCCGTCCTGGGAGGTACCGGGCCGGTCGGCCAGCGCGTGGCGCGGCTTCTCGCGGGACTCGGGGCCGAGGTGGCCATCGGCTCGCGTTCTCATTCTCGCGCCGAAGAGGCGGCCCGGGTGGTCGGCAAGGCGACCGGCAAGACGCTCTCGGGGTTCTCGACGAACGACATGGCCCGCGGCCTCGACGGGGCCTCGATCGTGGTCGCCGCCGGCGCGGCGGGCGTGACCCTCCTGCCGTCCTCGGCCCGAACGGCGGCCTCCGACCTCCGGGTCCTGATCGATCTCAACGCCGTCCCGCCCGCCGGGATCGAGGGGGTCGAGGCGACCGATCGCGACAAAGATCGCGATGGCCTTCGCTGCTGGGGGGCCCTGGGCGTGGGCCGGACCAAGATGAAGATCCACAAGGCGGCGATCCGGTCCCTGTTCGAGTCGAACGACAAGGTGCTCGACGCCGAGGCCGTGTTCGAACTCGGCCGGAGCCTGACCTGAAGGATGCCATGCTTCGCGTCGTCGGCACCGACCCGGGGACCGGCAGCCTCGACCTCCTGCTCCTGGTCGATGGCCAGGTCGCCGGCCAGTCGTCGCTCGACCCCGAGGCGCTCCGGGCCCGGCCCGATGCCCTGGCCAAGCTGCTCCGCCAGTGGCGGCCGATCGACCTGATCGCCGGACCGTCCGGCTACGGCCTGCCGCTGGTCCGCGGTGAGGATCTCCGCGAGGCCGACATCGACCGGATGGCCCTGGTCCGCCCCGACCAGAGGGGCCAGGATGCCGGCGTGATCGGGTTTCGCGGCTGGGTCCGCGAGGTCCTCAAGTCGGGCTGGCCGAGCGTCTTCCTGCCGGGCGGGATCCACCTCGGGTCGATCCCCGACCACCGCAAGGCCAACGCGATCGACCTGGGGACGGCCGACAAGGTGGCCGTCGCTGCCCTGGCCTGCTGGGCCGATCGCCACGCCACGCCCTCCCCCGCCCGCTCGTTCGCGGTCGTCGAGATCGGCTCGGCGTTCACGGCGGTCCTGGTCGTCGAGGGGGGCAAGATCGTCGACGCGGCGGCCGGGTCCCGCGGGCCGATCGGGATGAAGTCCGGCGGCGCCTGGGATGGCGAGGCCGCCTATTGGCTCGGCCCTTTGACCAAGGCCGACCTGTTCCGCGGCGGCGTCCGCGACCTCGGCGACATCGGCCCGGCCGCGTTCCGCGAGTCCCTGGTCAAGCACGTCGCCGGGCTCAGGGCGGTCACGCCGTTCGACCGGATCTACCTGTCCGGCTCGGCGGTCGCCGGGTTGGGCGCGGGCAACGACCTACGGCGGCTCGTGACCACGGCCCTGACCCCCTTCGGGGAGATCCGTCGCCTGTCCGGCCTGCCCGGGGCCTGGGTCAAGTCCGCCGCCCAGGGCGCGGCGCTGCTGGCCGACGGGCTGGCCGGGGGCCGCCATGCCGATCTGGTCGAGGCCCTTGATCTGCGATCGGCGTCGGGCACAATCGGGGACTCCCTCCGGATCCGGCCGACCGATCCTTCCTGAACCCCCTCGGATGAACTCCATGACCAACGCCTGCGCCGCCCTCTTTCTGGGCCTGAGCCTGTGCGGGGCCGACGCCCCGGCGTCCGGCAAGTTAGACATCTATTTCATCGACGTGATGGGCGGGGCCGCCACCCTGGTCGTCACGCCCGAGCGCGAGTCGCTGCTGATCGACTCGGGCTGGCCCGAGCTGATGGACCGCGACCCGATCCGGATCGAGCACGTCCTCAAGGACGTGGCCAAGCTCGACCACCTCGACCACCTGGCGACGACCCACTGGCACATGGATCACTACGGCGGCGTCGAGGGGCTGAACAAACGGGTCAAGATCGGGAAGTTCTGGGATCGCGGCCTGCCCGACCCCAATGCCCCGGACGGTGATAAGGCCGCTTTCCCCGACGGCCCCGCCGGGAAGATGGGCAAGGCTTACCTCGAAGCTTCGGCCGGCAAGCGACAGGGCCTCAAGGCCGGCGACACCCTGCCCCTCAAGGGCAAAGTCGAGGTCCTGGTCCTGGCCTCGGGGGGCGAGGTGATCGCCACCCCGACCGGGCCGCCCAACCCACTCTGCGCCGAGGCCCCGGCCGACCAGGCCGAGGACAAGTCCGACAACGCCAAGAGCCTGACCTTCCGCTTCCGCCTGGGCGACTTCACGTTCCTGGACTGCGGCGACCTGACCTGGAACATCGAGCACAAACTGGTCTGCCCGGTGGACAAGATCGGGCCGATCGACGTCTTCCAGGTCACGCACCACGGGATGGACATCTCCAACCATCCCACCCTGCTGAAGACGATCGCCCCGACGGTGGCGATCATGAACAACGGCCCGCGCAAGGGCGGTGCGGCGGCGACCGTCGAGCGACTCCGGGCCCTGCCCTCGCTCAAGGCCGCCTATCAGCTCCACAAGAACGCGGCCACCTCCGCCGAGCAGAACACCGACCCCGCCCTGATCGCCAACCAGGGCAAAGACGGCGGCCAGTTCATCCACGTCGCCGTCGAGCCCGACGGGTCGAGCTATACGGTGCAGATCGGCGAGGACGGGCCGAAGGCCACCTATCCGGCCCGCTGAACGATCTCACGCGGCCGAGGCGGCCGGGACCTCGGCGACCGGGGCCCTGGCCTTCTTCGGCTTCGGTTGGTGCTTCCAGCGGCGGTGGAGCCAGAGATACTGGTCGGGGTCGCGGCGGATGATCGCCTCCAGCGCCGAGGTGTAGCGCTGGGTGAGCAGCCGGACGTCGTCGGCGGTGCCGGTCCATTCGGTCGGCTGGATCAGCTCGGTGCAGCCGACCTCGTAGCGGAAGCCGGGGCCGATCCGCCGGGCGTATCCGACCATGACCGGGGCCTTGTGCTCGATGGCCATCAGGGCGATCGCCTTGTGGGTCGAGGCCGGCCGGCCGAAGAAGTCGACGTACATCCCCCGCTCGCCGGCATCCTGATCCGCCAGGAACGATAGGACGCCGCCCGTCCGCAGGACGTCGAGCATCTGGTCGTATCCCCCCTTCTTGGGGATCATCTTCTGCCCGGTCCGTTCGCGGAACGACCGGAGGAATCGGTCGAGATAGGGGTTGTCGAGCGTCCGCGCCACCGAGTTGGGCGGGAAGCCGAAGACTCCGAACAGGTATCCCGCCATCTCCCAGTTGCCGAAGTGGCCGGTGAGCATGATGATCGGCCCCCCCTTGAGCAGCTGATCCACGACCATCGGGTGGCCGACCAGGGTGATCCGGTCGCGCCAGGTGGTCGGGTGGAGCTTGCGCGGGATGTGGAGGATCTCCATCAGCATCATGCAGAAGTGGCGATAGACCCCGCGGATGATCTGGTCTCGCTCGGCCTCGGTGTACCGGTCGCCGAACGCCAGGCGCAGGTTCTCGATGCCGATCTTGCGGTGCCGCTTGTTGACCCGGTACAGGAGCGCCGCCAGCCCCTCGGCGAAGGCATAGGACTGCTCGATGCTCATCGCCTGGGCGATGGCGACGATCAGCCGGACGAGCAGGTACAGGCTATAGTCGATCCACCACGGTTGCTTCCGCTTCACAGTCGGCCACTCCTTCGACCGGGCCCGCCCCGTCCGTCCGGGGTCCGCGCGGGGATGCTACCCGCGTTCGGCCGAAAGATCAAGGTTCCTCGATGGCCATCCTCCGGCCCGGAGGCTCGTAGCGGTCGACCCGGGAATGCGAGAGGGCTGCCAGGGTCCCCCGGGCAGCCCTTCATGATTCGACCTTCGCGGAGCGGCATTCGGATCAGGAACCGGCCTTCGCGCCCGCCTTCGGCGCGGCCTTGAATTCCTCGGCCGTCATCTTGGTCACCGTCCGGTCGAGGTGGAGTACATAGCCGCCCTTCTCCGGGACGTCCTTCCCGTAGGCCAGGATCTCCGGGGCCGTCGACTGGCCGGGTTCTTCCTTGATGTCGGGGAGGGTTGCGCCCCACTGGACGATGATGTTGCCATTCCGGACTTCGTTCATCGCGGCCGACATCATCGTATTCATGATTTCCATGTCGGCCATCTTGCGGGGTGGCTTCTTCTGGGAAATCGAGAAAATCCGATAGTCTTCGCCCAGAGACTGGAGAAACCCCTTCTCATCCAGTCCACTCGCTGCCAGGGAGGCCTCGCCGCCGCCCCCGCCGCCGCACCCCGAAAGCAATCCGAGGATGACGAAAGCGACCCATGACCTTCTTCCCAATCTTTTCATCAACCTATCTCCATGTAAAAGAGCCAGGGGGGAAGATCATCCTCCCCCCTGGCCCGAATTGAGTTCGAAGCAGGTCGCCGCGGACGGCCTGCGGCCCCTATGGCGGGGGTTGGATCAGTAAGCGTCGGCGCTGACGACTTCCCCGCCGGCCTTGGAGCCGAGGGCCCGCCAGGTGATGGGATTGATCGTGTCCTTGATGAAGCGGACCGAACCATCGCAGAACGTGGCATTCACGCCGCCCGGGTGGTAGCTCCGCGCCGCCCCGTGGACCTGAGTGTACGAGCTGTCAGTACAATCCCACTGCTTGTAGTTGGGGGGCAAGGTGTGGGAATAGACGCTCGTCGAAGGGAGGTCGCGGTGATACTGCTGACCGCGATAGCGGATCCGGGTCTGTGAGGCGAATGTGACGCAGTCGCTGGGCGGGGTGATCGTCCCGGCGCCGGTGAAATTACCGTTCGCCATGTAGACGTTCAACAGGTCCGGGATCGGGATCCCGTCCCCGGCCGGGGTCCCATCGATCGCACGCGAACGCCTCGTCTCCGAGAACAGGGCCGTGTTGCTCGTCCCGTCGGTGATCTCGGCGATCGTGGTGCGCGATGCGGCCAGGTAGTCCGGGTTGGGGACCGTGTTGGTCGGGGCATCGAGCCACTGGGGGTTCCCGAGGAACCGGAAGTTGAAGATGCCGGCGCGTCCCGAGTCGGCTTCCTGATAGGCCGCCGTGCCGAGCTGCTGGCTGGGCGTATTGCCGATGCTGCCGAAGTAATTGTTGTAGCCGTATCCCCGGGAATTGCCCTGGATGAACTTCGTGGTGTTCGGGTCGGAGGGGCAGACATACGAGGAAACGATCTGGGACATGGCCGTGAGATTGCCAAGTTCCCCGGTCGCGACCGAGATCTGGAGATTGAAGGCCGAGAAGGCCGCCCCCTGCTCCATGTACTGGAGCATGAATGCCGCGGGCGACATCCGGGTCTTGTTCGAGCTGATGGTCGGGCGGGGTCCGCTCCCCGGCGGGAAGGCGCTGTAGGTCGACTCGAAGTTGAGGGCGGCCAGGCCCATCTGCTTCAGGTTGTTGGTGCACTGCGAGCGGCGGGCGGCCTCGCGGGCGGCCTGCACGGCGGGGAGGAGCAAGGCGATGAGGACGGCGATGATGGCGATGACGACCAGAAGCTCGATGAGAGTAAAACCACGCCTCGGACGATGACCTGTCATGCTGGACCTCCGCTGAAAATTGCAAGAAAATGACGGGTGGCGGATGTGCCGAAATCGCGAGTTCCGTCGCCAAAGGCATGGAATCGGAAATCGTCAGGCTCGGGGAGATCCAGAGAGGGGGGGCGTCTCGGATCGAGAGCGCGGCGGGACGTTCGGTGCGGCGAGTCGCTTTGGGTTCCAAATCCGACTCACTCTGCCGGATCTTGGCTCGACTTCGAGGCCGACCCGGATCGGGAGATTCTACTCGGAAGGCGCTCGCGATTCAAGAAACCAGCGATTGATCCCGCGATTCACCGACCGGATGGGCGAGAAAACACAACACGATCCCTGATGATCCCTCAACTCAAAATGCATGCTCTCGTGGATGAGGGCGAGGGCCGGATCATGCGTAATCCGACCTTCGCGCCGAGCCCGATCGGATCAAGATCCGGCCTTGGGGGCTGCCTTGAATTCCTCGGCCGTCATCGACTTGATTTTGCGGTTCTTCATCAGGACCAGCCCCCCCTTCTCGGGGACTTCCTTCATATAGGCGAGGACCTCGTCGGGCGAATCGCCGGTGCCTTCCTCGGTGAGGTCATTCAATTTCGCCCCCCACAGGATGACGATCTCGCCCCGCGCGGCCGCGTTGATCCCATCGGGAGTGCCCTCGCGATAGGGCGCGAAATCCTTGAGGCTCTGGGGTGGCTTCTTGCTGACCTCGGAATAGAGGCGATAGATCGTCCCGATCTCGGAGAGGGCGTTGTTCTCGAAGACGGCCGGGGAATTCTCCACGGTCGAGCTGCCGCAGCCGCTGAGCAAGAGGGAAAGGGTGATGGCAAGCAGGGATGATCGCATGGGTGTTTGTTGATTCCAGAGGAGGCCGATATAGAAAAGCCGCCGCCGGCCCGGGGTGGGACGGCGGCGGGACGGGTTTGGTCGAGTCGGGGGTTGTCGGATCAGAATGCGTCGGAGGAGATAATCTCGCCGCCGCCCCGGGTGCCGAGCGCTCGCCACGTCCCGATATTGACCGTATCCTTGACGAACCGGACCGAGCCATCGGCCATGCTCACGTTCACCCCACCGGGATGGTAGCTCCGCGCGGCGATGTGACCGACGGTCAGGGCAGCATCCATGCAGTCGAAGCCCTTGTAATTGGGCGGGACCGTATGGCTGTAGGTCGAAAGAAACTGCGTCCCCCGGTAATACTGCTGACCGCGATATTCGACCCGGCTCGCGGTGTTGGTATCGCACTCGGGGAGGCGAGGGGTGTAATTGTCGACGGCGACGTTCCAGGTCCCGGTCGCGCGATGGATGTGGTTCTTATCGTTGGCCGTCCCCGCGTCGGTCGCACTGGTCAAGGGAGACCGACGGATCTCCGAGAACAAGCTCGTGTTGCTCGTCCCATCAGTCACATCGGCGATCCGTACCCCGCCGACCGCGGAGCGGAATTTGGGATTGACCGCCACTGACCCGCCGCTCAAGTCCATCTGCATGTTGAAGATGCCCAGCGTCGCGGTGTTGGTCTCGGCGGTCGCCGTGGCCGTGTTGTACAACTGGGCGGCGGTGGCGCCGATGCTGGCATAGTAGTTGTCGTAGCCAATCTGACCGGTGCTACTGCCCCAAACTCGACTACCGGGCATTTTGGTCGTGGAAGGGTCGGATGGGCATACCAAAGCGGAGACTTGCTGAATGCGGGCCGTATCATTTTCGGGGTTCTGGACGTCGATATTGAGGTTGAAGACGGCGAACAGATTGTTCCCCTCGATGAACGGCAGGATCTGAGCCTGGACGCTCGCCCGGGTGAAGGTGGAGCTCAACACCGGGACGGGCCCCTGGCCATCGGGGAACTTGCCGTTGGTCGACTCGAAGTTGTGGATCGATAGGCCGAGTTGCTTCAGGTTATTGGTGCACTGGGCGCGGCGGGCGGCCTCGCGGGCGGCCTGCACCGCGGGCAGCAGGAGCGCGATCAGCACGGCGATGATGGCGATCACCACCAGAAGCTCGATCAGCGTGAATCCTCGTCTTATGTTGGGGCGTCGCATCGTCTGACTCCTGTCGACGGGAGGGGGCAATCCACCACGACCGCCGATCAAGGCGAAAAGCCCCCGATCGCGGAAGACGTACCAAAGATATGACGGCCGGTGGATGAAAGGTCGAGATCCGGTCGCTCGACCGGTCGATGACGTGCGAGAACCGTCGGAGCGGCATCGCATGAGGCGGGCCTGGGAGCCCGCATCGCAGAAAATCTTCCTCGTCATGCTCTCTTAAATTTATCCCGAATCCGAGGCGCAGGCAAGACGCAAGACATTAAGAGTTCGTTGAATCGAGGTCAGCGTCCGGGGATGTTGCCGAAAAACCATTGCCGGGTGGGGACCGTGGGGCTACCCTCGGGGATCGGGTCGGATGTTCACCCGGCGACGGGCCGGGAAGTCAGCCCCGATCTTTCCGATGGGGGCGTTGATGATGACGGGGATCGACCGGCGGGTGTTCCTGGGCGCGATGGGCGCGGCGGCGGTCGGGGCGCGGATGGCTCCGGGGTCCTCCCCGGCCAGCGAGCGGCTCCGGGTGGGTGTCATCGGCGTCCGGGGACGCGGCAACGACCTGGCCAAGGGGTTCGCCGCGCGGCCCGACGTCGAGGTCGTGGCCCTCTGCGACATCGATGACGAGGCGTTCGCCAAGCCGGCCAAGGCGGTCCAGAAGATCACCGGCAAGGAGGCGCCCCGCACCGAGAAGGACTTCCGCCGCCTCCTGGACGACAAGGGGATCGACGCGGTCATCAACGCCACGCCCGACCACTGGCACGCCCTGATCGCCGTGATGGCCTGCCAGGCCGGCAAGGACGTGTACACCGAGAAGCCGGCCAGCCACAACATCGTCGAAGGCCGGCGGATGATCGAGGCGGCCCGCAAGTACGACAAGATCGTCCAGGTCGGCATCCAGCGCCGGAGCATGCCGCACGTCATCGAGGCCGTGAAGCACGTCCAGTCGGGCGGCATCGGCACGGTGGGGATGGCCCGCGCCTGGATCATGCAGAAGCGTCCCGCGATCGGCCCGCCCAAGCCGGCCGAGGTCCCCAAGGGCGTCGACTACGCGATGTGGCAGGGCCCGGCCGTCGATCGCCCGTTCGTCGAGAACCACTTCCACTATAACTGGCACTGGTTCTGGAACTGGGGCACCGGCGAGCTGGGCAACAACGGCGTGCACGGCCTCGACGTCGCCCGATGGGGGCTCGGCGTCGACGCCCCGCTCTCGGTCGCGTCGCTGGGCGGCCGTTACGTGTTCGACGATCGCGAGGTGCCCGACACCCAGGTCGTTTCCTACGAGTATCCCAAGGCGTGCATCGTCTGGGAGCACCGGCTCTACGACAAGCACCCGATGGAAGGGATGGGCTTCGGCATCGCCTTCCACGGCGACAAGGGCGTCCTGACGATCGATACCAATGGCTGGAAGGTCGAGGACGGCGACGGGGCCAGCGGCAAGGCCACCGGCGGGGTCGAGGCCCACTATGCCAACTTCGTCGACTGCGTGAAGTCCCGGGCGAAGCCCAACGCCGACATCGAGCTGGCCCACCACACGACCCGGCTCTGCCACATCGGCAACATCGCCCATCGGGTGGGCCGCAAGGTCGCCTTCGACGCCGCCACCGAGACCTTCCCCGGCGACGCCGAGGCCAACGCCCTGCTGGGCCGCGACTACTCGACCCGATTCGAGATGCCTTCACAGGTCTGATGCGAGATCGAAACTGATGCGTATGAGCGCGATTGGCCGGCGGGTCGAAGACCTCGACACGCCGGCCCTTCTGCTGGACATGGACGCGTTCGACCACAACGTCCGCGTCATGTCCCGCACCCTCGCCGAACGTGGGGTCGCATGGAGGCCCCACGCCAAGGCGTTCAAATGCCCAGCGATCGCCCACCTGCTCCGGCGGGCGGGCGCCATCGGCGTGACCGTGGCCAAGGTCTCCGAGGCCGAGGTGATGGCCGCCGGGGGGATCGACGACATCCTGATCGCCCACCTGGTCGTCGGCGCCCCCAAGGTCGCCCGGCTCGCGGCGCTCCAACGCCAGGCCGACGTCAAGGTGACCGTCGATCATCCCGATCATGTGGGCCCGCTCGGCTCGGCGGCGCGGGACTTCGGGGTCGAGATCGGCGTCCTCGTGGACGTGGATCTCGGGATGGGCCGGGGCGGAGTCGGCTCGCCGGATGGGGCCATCGCCCTGGCCCGCCGCGTCGCGGCGACGCCCGGACTCCGATTCGACGGCCTGATGGGCTACGAGGGGCACACCCTCTTGATCACCGACCCGGCCGAGAAGCGGGCCGCCATCCGGGGGGCCCTGGACATCCTACTCGCCGCGCGTGGAGCGGTCGAGGCCGACGGCCTCCCCTGCCGGATCATCTCGACCGGCGGGACCGGGTCCTACCAGATCACCGCCGACATCCCCGGGATCACCGAAATCCAAGCGGGAGGCGGAATTTTCGCCTGCATGTATTACGTTGAGGGATGTCGGGTGGCGGGGCATCTCAACGCCCTGTCCGTGCTGGCCACGGTGGTCGGGCGGCCCTCCCCCGATCTGGCCGTCCTCGATATCGGCCGAAAGTCGATCAGCGATTTCAAGCAGGATCCGGTCCTGGTCCAGCCCGGGGGGTGTCGCGTGCAGAGCCTGTCCGCCGAGCATGCCGTGTTCCAACTGCCCGGCGGGGTCAACCTGCCCATCGGGTCCAAGGTCCGGGTCGTCCCGGGGTACAGCGACTTCACCTTCGTGCTCCACGACCGGGTGCTCGCCCATCGGGCGGGACTCGTCGAAGCGTCCTGGGATCTACCCGGAAGGGGGATGTTACAATGAAGGAAATGGGAATTCCTGAATTCATCGTCGCAACGGTCACGATGATCTTTTAGAATGGGTGATGTCGGGGCGAAACGCTGATTGCGTGCCTGATTGGTTGCATGCTATCTTGACGATGACGTCACACAAACCTGATCTCGCCGAATTTCATCCATTGGATTAGGGTAGCCGCGGGCGTTCCCCGGCGGCCGGGATCTGGGATGGGGCCATCATGGCGATGATGACCTATTCCTTGTGATGAGGGGTGGGGTTCGGGGGCGCCGAGAGAAAGGAACGGGGCTTGAACGGCAAGGATCGAGGGAAACGACGACGCGCTTATCGGCCTGGTGTCGAGGCTCTGGAGGCGATCCGCCTGCTGAGCACCGTCATGGAGGCGCCGATGGGCCTGATCGCGGAGTGGGATATCCCCGCCGCGTCGGCCGGAGTCGACGTCCCGACGATCTCGGATCATGCCTGGGATGCGGCGCTGGTCGAATCCGGCCTGATCGACTTCCTCCCCGGCTCGATCCATCATGCCGAGGTCGACGAGTCCGACATCGCCTCGGGCCTGGCCCAGGTGGATCGCTACCTGGCGCGGTCGTGGGCCCGGGCCGGGCTGTCCCCGCAGAAGTTCGACGACTGCACCCAGGCCGTCTATGCGAGCCTGCTGGAAGGGATGGGCCGCGGCCGGTTCGACCGGATGCTCGGCGAGGTCGGCCAGTCGGGGATCCGCGAGGTCCTGAGCCGCGAGACGGCCGAGGGACCCGACTTCTTCCGCGCCATCGACACGGTCAAGAAGCGGGCCCAGCGCGAGCGCAGCTTCCAGCCGCTGGACGCCGCCGCCGAGATCCAGGCCTCGACGGACCCTCGTTCCGAGACCGCCCAGGACGACCTCCGGGCCTCGCTCCGCGACGCCGTCGCCCGCACCCTCTCCCCTCGGGAAGCGGCCCTGATCCGGTCGACCCTCCAGGGTGAGACGCCGGCGGAGATCGCCGAGCATTGGGGGGTCGCCCCCAAGACGGTCAGCAACGAGAAGACCCGCGCCCTGCAGAAGCTCCGCGAAGTCCTGGTTTCCGACCTCGATTTCTGACCCTTCCTGGCCGGACTCCCCCGCGATTCCGATACATTGATTGGCTCGGCCCGCCGACTCGGCGGTTGCCGGCGATTCGAAATAAATTACGCACACTGCCCAGCTTGCGGCAGGGCCTTGCTTCACGCTTGCATGAAGTTAGACTGGTTGGCTTGCGAACGCCGCGACGGACGGGTCGACACGCCGAGGTGCCCTCCTGCTGGACGATCGCTAGTCAGGGCGCACCCCGCCCGGGTGACGTCTTCGCCCTTTGCCGCAGCACCCCAGGAGTACGACGCGATGTCTCGCCAGACACACAGGATTGCCGCGCCCATCCGCCGCGAACGGTCTCGGAGGCCCCGCGTCGAATCGCTCGAGCGTCGCGACCTGATGGCAGTCTTCACGGTGGACTCGATCGCCGATTCCGGGCCCGGTTCGCTCCGAGATGCGATCTCGAGGTCGAACGCGAACACCACGGATGTGTCCAACGCGATCGTCTTCAACATCACCCAGGGTTCGGACCGGACGATCTCGCTGCAGTCCCCCCTGCCCGCGGTCACGCATCGCGTGGCGATCGACGGCCAGACGCAGCCGGGCTACTCCAGCGCCCCGGTGGTGGTCCTGAACGGTGCGAACGCGGGCGTCGGCGCGAACGGGCTGACGTTCCTGTCGGGCGGCAACGTGGTGCGGGGCCTGACGATCAACGGGTTCCGAGGGGCCGATGGCACGGGCGGCGGCAACGGGATCGCCCTGCTGGGGCCGGGCAGCAACACGGTCCAGAACTGCTACATCGGGACCAACTTCGCCGCCACCGAGGCCGTCCCCAACCGGATCGGCCTGATGATCCAGTCGCCCAACAACCAGATCGGCGGCGACGACCTCCGGTTGCGCAACTTCATCTCGGGCAATACCGGGGCCGGGGCCGCCGCCGGGGCCGGCATCCTGATGCAGGGGGCCGCGTCCGGCAATCGGATCGAAGGCAACTACATCGGCCTGAACTTCAACGGGCAGACGGCGATCCCCAACTCCTATGGCGTCCTGGTCGCCACGACCACGCCCGCCGGCGCGACCGTCAACACGATCGGCGGCCCGATCTCCGAGGCGGGGAATTTCATCTCCGGCAACACCCTCGACGGGATCGCCCTGAACGGGTCGGCCAACACCCGGGTGATCGGCAACTACATCGGCCTGAATGCCGCGGCCGAGCCGGCCGGCAACGGCGGCAACGGGATCAGCTCGCTGAGTGCCTCCGCCGTCGCGACCAACATCCGGATCGGCGGTAGCACCTTCGGCGAAGGCAACCTGATCTGGTTCAACGAGGGGGCCGGCGTCCGGGTGGCCACCCTGGCGGGGGGGACGGTCCAGGGCGTGACGATCCAGGGGAACCTGATCACCGGGAACAAGCGGCTCGGCATCGACACCGGCCCGGCCGGGGTCACGCCCGGCTACCTGTTCGTGACCTCGGCGACGCGCGACCCGGGCAACCTGCTGACGCTCTCGGGCGTCTATCATGGCACGCCGAACACCACCTACTCGGTCGATTTCTACGGCAGCGACGCGGCCGATCCGTCCGGGTATGGCCAGGGGGATCTCTTCTTCTCCACGGTGACGATCACCACCGACGTCCTGGGCAACGCGACCTTCTCCCAGCCGTATAGCGGGATCACCCAGACCGAGTTCACGGCGACGGTGACGGATGCCGCGGGCACGACCTCGGAGTTCAGCCCGGCGTTCCCGCTGGTCGCCGCGGTCGCCTCGACGGATCTCGTCCTGGCCTTGACGGGCCCGGCGACCCCCGTCTTCTCCGGCACCGACTTCACGCTGACGGCCACGGTCACCAACAACGGGACGGTGGCCGCCAACGGCGTGGTGGTCGACGACCTCCTGCCGGTCGGGCTGGCCTTCATCTCGGCGACGACCACCGCCGGCACGGTGGGCCCCGACGCGAACGGCCTGATCCACGCCAACCTGGGGACGATCGCCGCCGGCGCCTCGGTCACGATCACCCTGCGGGTCAACGCACTGGAGACCGGGGCCCTGACCAACGCGGGCGCCGTGTTCTCCACCACGTTCGACCCGAACTACGCCAACAACCAGGCCACGCAGACGATCACGATCGTCCCGCCGGTCCAGCCGACCTCCGACCTCGGGATCGGCCAGACCTCGTTCGCCCCGTTCGTCGGCAAGGTCGTCGGCCAGAACCTCGTCTACACGATCACCGTCACCAACTTCGGGCCGAACGCGGCGACCGACGTGACGGTCAACGACTTCGTGCCGGCCAACCAGCAGTACGTGGACGCCTCCTCGTCCCAGGGCACGTCGAGCTTCGCCAACGGGATCGTCACGACCCGGCTGGGGACGCTGCAGGTCGGGGCCACGGCGACGGTCACGGTCCTGTTGAGGCTGACCCAGGCCGGCACGGCCACCAACGTGGTCACGGTGAACGGGGCCCAGCTCGACACCAACGCCAGCAATAATTCCGCCACGCTGGTCGACACGATCACGGGCGTCAACGCGACCACGCCGCTGTCGCTCACCCAGTCCGCCGGGTCGAACCCGATCGTGGTGGGCCAGCCCCAGACCATCACCCTGACCGTCACCAACCCGAACACGGTCCCCGCCCCGGGCGTGATCGTGACCAACACGATCCCCGCGAACACCACGTTCGTCCGGGCGTCGACCAGCCAGGGGACGTTCTCGCTCACCGGCAACAACTTCGCGGCGACCATCGGCACGCTGCCGGCGGGCGGTTCGGCCACCGTCACCCTGGTCCTGAATCCGACCTCGGCGACCCCGATCGTCAACAACGCCGCGACGATCGCCTCGGGCGTACCGGGCGCCGTGGTCACGTTCTCGACGCAGGTCATCCCGGTCGGCGGCGTGAGCACCGGCCCGACCGTGCTCGGCATCGGTGCGCCGGGGACCGGCAAGAATCTGAACCGGCTCACCGTCGGGTTCAGCACCCCCCTGAACCGGAACACGGCCATCCGCAAGGCGAACTACCGCGTCTTCGCCCTGGGGGCCGCGGGCACCACCTCGCGGGCGGTCGCCGTCCGTTCGGTCGCCTACAACGCGACCACGCGGTCGGTGACGATCACGCTGGCCAACTCGGTCCCGCGTGCCCAGCTGTTCCGGCTGGTCGTGGTCGGCGCCAATGCCAACGGGATCCGGGACCTGGCCGGCAATCGCCTGAACGGGTCGGGGACGGCCGGTTCCAACTACACCACGACCTTCCTCGGGACCTCGCTCGCCAACGTCTGATCCCGAGCGACTTCGATCGGGCCGCGCCGGATCCCCCGGCCGGCCCGATCCCTTTGATGGGTCACTGCCGGCGGGCGAGCCTCATGGCCAGCCCGACCAACTCGGGCAGCGCGACCAGGACTCCGATCAGCGCGAGGCGGCCGACTCGCCTCGGCCAGGTGTCGTCGAACGCCGCGACGGGCGTCGCGGAGACGATGGCCCCCGCCATCATCGCGGTGGGCAGGAAATCGACCCCGTTGTGCAATCCGTCGATCATGTGCAGGGCCGAGAGCGTGGCCAGGCACCAGACCGGCGAGGCGGCTTCCACGCGGCTCGGCCTCCCGCGAGGGGCGGAGATCGCCACCCCGATGGGGATCAGGTGGATGGCGGCGTAGTGCATCGCCAGGCCGATGGCCCCGCCCAACCATAGCGGGAACAACCACTTGCCATCGGGCCAGTAGACGGCGGGCCGGCGGTCCGTGACCCACAGGTTCAGCCCGTCGCCCCACGCCAGGCCCCGCGCCCGGATCGCGGCGAGGATCCCGTCTTCGGAGTCGATCCGGGTCTTGACGGTATCGGGCCGGCCGAACGAACCCGCCGCCGCGACCAGCGCCCGGCCATCCCAGGCCCCGGAGATCCGGGTCGCCATGTAGGTGGGCGCGATCAGGGCCAGGATCACGATCGCCCCGCGCGTCCGGCCGAACTGGGTGATGACCATCGTCAGCAGCCCGGCCCCGAGGAGCAGGAGCCCGTACATCCCCCGGCACAGCATCGATCCCCCCAGGACCAGCGCGGCGGGGATCCAGCCCGGGACCTTCCCGGGATAGGGCGTCCGGGCCAGGGCGAGCCAGCACGAGGCCACCGAGGCGATGGCCATCCAGGAGGCCAGGTGGATCCCGTTGTTGAAGAAGGCCTCGGGCCGATAGCCCCCCATCCGCTCGACCATCTCGGGGCGGAAGGGCATGCCAAAGATCATCCCGAGCAGGTAGCGGTCGGGGCCGACCAGCGACTCATAGGCGATGATCGGCAGGAGGAACACCCCCGACGCGACGACCCCCCGGGCCACGTCCCTCGGCCCGTCGCGGTCGGCCAGATATAGCCGTGCGAACGCATAAGGGACGACCCAGGTCAACGAACGATAGAGGATCGTGTCGACGGCGTCGGTCATCGCCGACGGGCCCCGGACCGCCACCCCCGCCGCCGGGGCGAGGGCATACGCGAGCAACGCGAGATCGGGCCCCGAAAGCCGGGCGGGACGCGACCAGGGCCGGCCGAAGGCGATCATCCCGAGCAGTATGGACAGGCCGACGACGGTGGTGGATGTCAGCGGGATGGCCGGATGGAGGCGGGGCATCACCTGGCCCGGCGGGAGCAGCAGGAGGCCCCCGAAGGCCGCGATCAGGCCGGCCCGGCGCGGCCCCAGGACGCGGAACAGGACGAGGACGACGGCCGCCCAGCCCAGGAGGGTCGCGTTGATCAATCCCTGTCGGATCACCATGCGGGGATGCCTCGCCGGCCGTTGACCTGCCTGGGCGACGGCGTCGCCTTTGGGGTATCATAATCGGCCCCGCCGGATGTCCCAACGCTCCGGCGGCCGTCGTCGCCCCGAGGCCGCCCGATGATCGACCTGATGCTGGGCCTCTGGATCGTCGCGACCCTGGCCCTGTACCGGGCCCTGGAGGGCCGGACAGCGACCCTGGTGGCGATGATCGGGGGGTGGGCCCTGCTCCCCAACCAGGTCATCTCCGAACGGGCGATGCTCGCGGGCGAGAAGTCCAACGCGATCCATGCCCTGGCGATCCCCTCGCCGCCGATCCTGGACAAGGCGTCCGCCATCGGGCTCGGTTGCCTGCTCGGGTCGATCCTGTTCGACTGGCGGAACTTCCGGAGGGGCGGGCGTCCCCGCTGGCCGGATGCGCCGATGATCGCCTGGTGCCTGGCCCCGGCGGCCTCCGCCCTGGCCAACGGCGTCCCGTTGCCGGAGGGCCTGGCCCAGTCACGGCACCTGGCCCTGGCCTGGGGCGTGCCCTACGCGATCGGCCGATCGTCGTTCGCCAGCGCCCCCGCCCTGCTCCAGTATGCCCGAGCCTGGACCCTGGCCGGGCTGGCGACGCTGGTCCCGGCCCTGATCGAATTCGCGCGCGGGCCGATCCTCTACCACCTGGCCTACGGCTTCCATCCCTATCGCTTCTCCGGGTCGGATCGGACCCTGGGCCACCGCCCGGTCCTGTTCTTCGAGAGCGGTAACCAGTTCGGCATCTGGGCCGCGTCGGCCGCGGTCGCCTCGGCCTGGCTCTGGGCCACCGGCCATCGCGTCCCCCTCCGCATCGGCAAGTGGGCGATCCCGGCCTCGTTCGTGCCCCTCGTGCTGATCGGCTCGTGCTTCCTCTGGCAATCCCACTCGGCGATCGTCTTCCTGCTGCTCGGACTGGCCCCCCTGTCCTTTCGCGGCCGGCTGGGGACCGCCGGCCGGAGGCTGATCCAGGTGGGATTGATCCTGATCGGCGTGGCGGTCCTGGGTGCGGGGATCTGGATCGCCGCGAAGTCCGGCGGCAACCCGCGCGAGGCGACGCGGACACTCTTCCACGGGATCGGCAAGGCGTCGTTCACCTGGAGGCTGGCCCGCATCGCGGATGATTTCCCCCAGATCCTCCGCCACCCCCTCCTGGGCTGGTGCCGGCCGGACTGGTCAGGGCGGCGGCCGGACGGGACCTTCGAAGACCCGATCGCCATCAGCGTCTGGATCCACGCGGCCGGCATGTATGGGGCCGTCGGATGGGCCTCCTGCATCGGGGCCTGCCTGGTGCCGCTGCTGGCCGCCGTGAATCGGCTTCGACGGCTCGACTGGGGCCGCGCCGAGTGGGGCGGCATCTCCGCCTCGACCGCGATCCTCGCGGTGAACGTGGCCGACCTTTCGATGAACAGCATCCTGATCCTGCCGGTGCTGATCGCGTCCGGCGGGCTGGCCTCCTGGGGCCTCGGCATGCCCGGGAGCGTCGAAGGCGTGCACCCCGATGAGCGGGGCAGCCGGACCTACTCGGTCCCGGGCTTCAAGACGCACGCCTGAGGGCCTTGGGGCGATGCGGGCGGGACGATCGGGCCTCGACCTGTCCCGCCGCCGTGATGCGCGTTCGAGGGCTTCGAGCCCGGGCAGTCCGAGGGTCCGATCAACTCGTCGCGGTCTCGTCCTGGACGGGGGCCTCGACGGAATTCTTCTTGATCAACTCGATGCCGTGCTCGCAGTCGGATTTCGACACGTAGCTCTCCGAGGCCACCGCGATCACCTTGTGGTTGGCGGCCAGGAAGCGCCAGCGAAACTCGCCCTGATCGTCTTTGAAGATGACAAACCGCGACATGAGTCTTTTCTCCGCGTCTCTGGGCAAACGGGATTTCCCCCACTTCTCCACCCTACCGGGCCCCACAACACCGGACAAGCGGCGCCACACCGCTTCGCTCCGATCTCCATCGCAACCCCGGTCGGCCAGGATCGGAGCCGTCCCCGGATCGGCCTGTGCCGGCGATTTGTCTCTAGCGATTTGCATCGTGGAACTTCCGTCGCGACAAAG
Source organism: Tundrisphaera macrotermitis (assembly GCF_051175315.1). NCBI lineage: Bacteria > Pseudomonadati > Planctomycetota > Planctomycetia > Isosphaerales > Isosphaeraceae > Tundrisphaera > Tundrisphaera macrotermitis. Next base: position 4,088,936 of record NZ_CP195100.1, on the reverse strand, counting down.
GGGGTGATCGGCCGGGTGGAGGCGGGCGGCTGACACCGTCATCGGCGGGGCAAAATCTCGCGATGATGCCTTTCGGAGTTAGGACATTCGGCCGGGTCTGACGGCGATCTCTCGGCGGCAAATTCGGGCCGAAATCCGGTTAGCAATGGGAATCCGGTGGCGCAGCGATGAAATTCCTCAAAGCCGGACCGCAACTCGTTCGATAACAAAACCACCTGACCGAGAACCGACGACGGACGCCAACGGGGAAGGACTTCCCCGCCCGCGCCGAACAGGATGGTTCCGGCGCCGATGCCGTTGGGGAGGAAGTCACCCCTCGGCCCGTTCGCGCTCGCTCCCAAGGAGGGGAAGTTCTCATGTCCCAATCTGCGCGGCACCAAGGCCCGATCACCCCGCGCTGGGTTCGCGGGATACTGACGGGTGCCCTGCTGGCGGTCGTGTCCACGAGCTTCACGGGCTGCGGCCTGAGCTACGTGTTCCGGAGTATTTCCCCGTTGCACCCGACGGGCTGGTCGTTCGCCTGGCCGATCCTGCCCTCTCAGTCGCAGAGGCTGGAGCGGGACATCGAGCGTGAGGAGCAGGATCGCGTCCCGATCATGGACCCGATCCCCGGCGAATTCGCCCCGGCCAGCTGCCTCGACCCGCCCAGCGAGGCCGAGGTGTGGGAAAAGGTGCCGAAGTTCAAGAACGGGTGCCCGCCGTTCTACGAGACCCAGCGGAACAACGTCCGGATCCTCGTCGAGAAGATCGGCGAGAAGGTCAACCCCTGCAAGATCTATCCCCTGGCCGGCGCCTGCCAGCTGATCAGCTGCCATTACAAGTGCTCGGTCTACTTCGATGAGTTGTACTGGGCGGACTACCCGATCCCGTTCAACCACAAGAAGGCCCGCGTCGAGGTCGTCTACTTCGACAAGGACTACCTCCGCCGCTGCGGCGGCCCGGCCTCGACCTTCCCGCAACCCTGATCGGCCCACGCCGATCGGCCCGAGCCCGGCCCTTGACGAAAGGGCCGGGCTTTTTCGCGCGCACGCACCTTGGCGATAGTCGACGACCCTGATGGAAAGCGGCGACCGGGGCCGGGCGATGGAGATGCTTGCCCGGGGTGATCCCTCCGTCGTAAACTCGACCCCCATGAGAATGTGCACCGGCCGCTTGACCATGGCGATGATCTGGTGGGCCCTGGCGGCGAGCCCGGACGCCGACGCGCGCCAGATCCGGCCCGCACCGCCCTCGCCCCGCCCCCGGATCGAGACGCTGGCCCGGCCCGGCGGCGAAAGCCTCACGGGGCGCCTCATCGGCGAAGCCCGATCGGGCTTCCGATTCCGGCCCGATGGGGGGGCCGCTCCCATCCCGCTCCGGCCCGGATCGGTGATCTCGTTCGATGGCCCCGCCGCCGACGCGGTCTCGGGCACCCCGCCGATGCGGGTCGTGCTCGGCCTCGATCAGCAGGTTTCGGGGCGTCTCGGGTCGGTCGATGCCGCCTCCGTCCGGCTCGAAGGCGGGCCCGGCCTCGGGCCGGTGGTCGTCGCCCGGGGGGGAGCCCTCGGGTTAAATCAACGGCCCGGCGAGGCGCTCGTCTTCCGCGACGGGTTCGAGACCCTCGAAGCCGGACTCTGGTCCGAGGTCGGGTTGCCGGAGGTCGTGTCGGAGCCCCGGCTCGTCGGGGAGAAGAGCCTCCGCATCCCGGCGGGCGGCTCGGCGATCACGCGAAGGCTGGCGGAGCCGGTGAACTCCGGCCGCCTCGAAGTCGCGTTCCACGACGACGGCCGGGTCGTCGCCGGCCAGCAATGGTTCGTCGATCTCCTGTTCCGGGGCGCCGCCGGCCCGGAGACGGTCCGCGCCCTGCTCGACTGGGGCGAGGAAAGCCTGGCGGTCCTCTCCTCGGGCGGCCCCGCCCTGCCCGTCCAGCGCCTGGCCCGCCGGCCCGGCTGGCATCGTCTCGTGATCCGCTTCGGCCCGGGCGTGACCGACCTGTCCGTCGGCGGCGATCAACTGGCCCACGGCCGGGGGCCGAGCGGCCCCCTCGTCGAGATACGACTGGCCAACCAGTCCAACGGCCCGGGCATCCCCCCGGAGGATCTCGCCGTCCACTTCGATGACCTGCGGCTGGTCCGCCTGGCCGAGCCGGTCGGCAACCTCGAAGTCGACCCCACCCAGGACGTGGTCCGGCTGGCCGACGACGGCGATCAGCTGTTCGGCCGGTTCGTGTCGGCCGACGCCGACGCGATCCGGATGGACATCGACGGCCGGGTAGTCTCGCTGACCTGGTCGGAGGTGGCCGGCATCGATTTCCGCCGCGTCCCGGCCCCGTCCCGCCCGATCGACGGCCTGCTCATCCGGGTCGCATGGAGGTCCGCCCCCGGCGTCGACCCCGGCGACCTGGACCGCGTCGAAGGGGCCCTGATCGCGCTGGCCGATGATGCGATGACCGTGGCCACGCCCTATGCGGGCGACCTCGTCATCCCCCGCGATCGCCTCGAACAGGTCGAGATCCTGGGCCAGGGCACCCGCATGGTCCTGGATGCGACGGCCCATCACCTGGGCAACGAGGCCTCTCGGAAGCCGCCGCTCCTCGACCCTCCCCTGCCCGAAGGGGGCGTCCTGGAACGCTCGTTCGTGCTGGAGGCGGTGCCGGATCGGCCCGCTTTCCTGGTGCTGGACGTGGTCCAGGTGGTCGGCGAGGCCAATCACATCGAATTCTCCGCCTGGGTCCGGGCGGGGGAGATCCGGACGTCCGCGCTGGTCAACGGGCAGAAGGTGGACTACCTGAACCGGCACATCACGACCCACAACGAGACCCCCGAACGGATCCGCCTGCCGATCCCGCCCGGCCTGCTCCGCGCGGGCGAGAATCGGGTGCGGATCGAGCAGGCCGGAAAGAAGACCGACCCCGGGGAGTTCGACGACTTCGGCCTTCTCATGATGGCCCTGGAATTCGACGCCCCCCCACCCGAACCCGGAAGCCCCTGATTCGTGAAGACCCTCACCCGGAGCCTGGTCCGCCACGCCCACGCGATCGCCCGCGAGGTTTCGGCCCGCGCCGTGCTGCTGTCGGCCGACGTGATCGAGGATGAGAACGACCTGGCCGGATTGATCGAAGATGTCGCATTTCGGGTCATCCTGATCACCCGCAAGATGGATTTCCGGGCCCCGGAAGGGTGGGGCGACCTGTGCCAGGTCGTGCGCGTGCCGGATGTCTCCATGACCCGCGCCGGCCAGATCAAGGTGGCGACCCTGGTGGCGGCCGCCGAAGGATGGATCGCGCAGGGGGATCGGATCGTCTGCGTGACCGGGCTTGATCGGTCCGGCCGGATCGACACCGTGATGGTCCTGGACCTCGGCTCCGAGATCGAGATGTTCGGCGGCGCCACCGCCGAACCCCTGCCCCGGGACATCGAGCCGGCCGTCTTCGAACGCCTGCTCACCTTGGCCAGCGAACTCGGCCTGGAGGGCCGGGAAGGACGGCCGGTCGGCTGCCTGTTCGTCCTGGGGGACAGCGAGGCCGTGCTGGCCCAGAGCCGCCAACTCGTGATCAACCCGTTCCGCGGCTATCCCGAAGAAGAACGCAACGTCCTGGATGCGGGGCTGGAGGAGACGCTCAAGGAATTCTCGGCGATCGACGGCGCCTTCATCGTCCGGGGCGACGGCGTCGTGCTGGCGGCGGGCCGCTACCTGGCCCCGGTCGCGAAGCTCGACGAAGCCCTGCCCCAGGGGCTCGGCACCCGCCACGAGGCGGCGGCGGCCATCACCCTCGACACCAACGCCATGGCCCTGTGCGTCTCGCAGTCGACCGGGACGATCTCGATCTTCCGGCGGGGCCGGCTGGTCGCGGACATCCCCAAGCCCCGCAGCCGCCCCGCCGAGGAATTCTGAGCCGGGGCCGGCTCAGTTCCCCTTGTTGATCTGGTCGAAGTAGCCCCGGATGTGCTTCTCGACGGTCTTGGGGATCTTCTGATTGGTCAGGGCATCCGCCGCGGCACCGGTGGCGGTCTCGACCTCCCCCTGGATGGCGATGCCGGACTGCCCCTTGGTCTGCGAGATCGGCGGGGCGGTCCCCTCGACGACGGCGGCCCCCTTGCCGAACTGCTGCTTGGCGCGGGTGTTGTAGGCGTTGACGTCGTCGGGCGCCTCGGCCCGATCCCCTTCCCCGCGACCCCGTCCCCGGCCCTGACCATCTCCCATCTGGTTCGGGGATCGGCCGCCCAGGCCCGACTGCGACATCCCCTCGCCGAGCTGGTTCATCCCCTCGCCGTTCATCCCGTTCTTGGCGTCCTGCAGATCGGCCAGGGCCCCTTCCAGGGACTGCATCTCCTGGAGTTCCTGGGCCATCTTCTCCAGCTGCTTCTCGCTCATCCCTAGGGTTTCGGCGGCCTTCTTGGTATCCCCGTTGGCCATCTCCTGCTGGGCCTGGGAGAGCTTGTCGGCCATCTTCTTGAGCCCTTCGAGCCCCTTGGCCTGGTCGTTGAGCTTGGCCATCTCCTTATCGAACTGCTCCTGAGAGAGGCCGCCGTTCTTCCTGGCTTCTTCCAGCTGCTTCTTGCGCTGGTCGAGGTTGGCGAGCTTTTCGAGCTGCTTGCCCATCTCGCCGATCTGATTCTTGAGGGCCTCTTTCTCCTTCTCCGTCATCTTGCCCGAGGCGAGCTTCTGCTTGATCTGCTTCAACTCCTCGGCGGACTTGGCGAAGTCGCCCTTGGCCAGGGCCTTGGCGAAGTCCTCGGCGGGCCCGTCGCTGGCCATCTCCTTGAGCTGCTGGAGCTGGCGGTTGACCTGCTCGGGGGAGCCGAGCTGCTTCTGGCGTTCCTTGATGGCGTCCGTCAGTTGGTTCAGGGCCATCATGGCCTTGTCCTTCTGGGCGGGGGGCGACTTGGCCAGCCCGTCGGCGATCTTCTCGACCTCGGCCAGCAGGCGTTCGGCCTCGGCGAACTTCTGCTTGTCGATCTGCTTGCGCTGCTCGGCCATCTTCTTGCCGAGGGCCTCGCCCGACTTCGCCACCGCCTTGGACTCGACCTTCGTCGAGGCGGTCGTCGCGGCCCTGGCATCGGCCCGCGTCCGCGTCCACGGGGGGGCTAGCAGGATCGCGCCGGCCAGGGCCACGGGGATCAGGGGAACCCACGACTTCCGGGGTACGGTCAGGCCGAACCGGGACGCCACGTCGATGGTCCCCACCTTGGCCGCCGCGTCGGCGATCAGGGCCTTCCCGACGGCGGTCTCCCGCAACGATTCGGGGAGGGTCAGCGCCGTGCTCAACCGCTCGTTGAGCTGGAATGCCCGGTCGAGGGCCACGGCGGCATCGATTCGTCCCGGACCGCTCAGGATCGCGACCAGCCCGGCCGCGATCACGCCCAGGGCCGCCGCGATGGCGAACGGCCACCAGGCCGCCCCCGGCACGGGATAGCCCGACTTCTCGACGATCAAGACGACGGTGGCCGCCGCCAGGGCCGAGGCCAGGCACCAGACCAGCGCCGAGAGGAACCGCTGCATCCGCATCCGCCGCCAGACCCGCGTGATCGGCTTTTCCAACGACTCCATGGCCTGGCTCCCCCCGGCGATCGTGGCGATGGGCCTAATCCCTCTCGGATCACTATACGACAGTCGTCCGGCGGGCCACAAGTGCGGGCTCGTTGGCGGCGTCCCTCGACCCGGATCGGCGTCCGGCCTACAGTGGGGATGCGGCCGGGCGCGACGGGGATCCCGCGAGGACGAGGTGGACGATGAGCAGCGAACGACGCATCCGGACGGCCCTGATCACGGGAGGGGGGCGGGGCCTGGGCCGGGCGATCGCCGAACGGCTGGCGGAATCGGGCACGCGCGTCGGGCTGGTCGCCCGGACCCTATCCGAGGTCGAGGCGACGGCGCGGGCGATCGCCGACGGCGGGGGCGAGGCGAAGGCCCTCGCGGCGGATGTGCTCGACGACGCCGGGTTGAGGAAGGCCCTGGGTCGGTTCGGGGAGTGGGCGGGGGGCGTGTGCGACACCCTGGTCTGCGCCGCGGGCCGGTTCCGGGGGATCGGTGCCATCGGTGCGGTGGCCGCCGACGAGTGGTGGAAGGACGTCGAGACCGCCCTGAGAGGCGCCCACAACGCGATCCGCGAAACCCTCCAGCTCCTGAGGGCATCGGATGCGGCCACCATTTCCGTCCTCGTCGGGCCGGGCCACAATGGGGAACTGGCCTTCGGTTCGGGCTATGCCATGGCACAGGCGGGGCTGGTCCGGCTGGTGGAATGCCTGGCCCGCGAGTTCCGGCCCGACGGCCCGGCGATCTATGCGGTGAATCCGGGATTGGTCCCGACCGACCTGACCCAGCATCTCCTCTCGGACCCCGAGGCGAGGCGGAGGCTGCCCCGGTTCAACGAGGCCTTCGCCGAGGGGAAGGAGGTCGGGCCCGAGGTCGTGGCCGAGATGGTCGAGTGGCTGGCGGCGGAACGCCCGCTTGCCCTGTCCGGCCGCGTGGTGGCCGCGCCGGCGACGCCGACGATCCTGGAAACCCGCCTCGACCGGATCGAGGCCGAGGATCTGCTCCGGCTCCGGTTGCGTTGAGGGAGGGGCCCGCCGGACCGATTGACCGCCCGGAATCCGCCCCGTACACTCGGTGTCGAACCGTTGGGCTGGGGCGACGTCGGCGAAGATCGGGGGCGGGCCATGAGCTATGGCGAGAGCGGCGGGAGCGAGGTCGAGTTCGAAACCCTGGAAGGGAGGAACTGGCCGTCGATCACCCAGTTCTCGGTGTTCCTGGAGAACCGGGTCGGCCAACTCCTCGAAGTGTTCCGCGCCTTCCAGGGGTCGAAGGTGAAGATCGTCGGCCTGTCGATCTCCGACTCGGCTGACTGCTGCATCGTCCGCCTGATCCTGAGCCATCCCGAGCAGGGCCGGGAGATCCTCGGACTCAACAAGTTGGCGTTCGCCGAGAACGAGCTGCTGGTCGTCGAGCTGCCGGCCGGCCCCGATTCGCTGGTCAACCTGGGCACGGCGCTGATCCAGGCGGAGATCAACATCCACTACGCCTATCCCCTGATCGTCCACCCCCACGGGCGATGCGGCATGGCCACCCACGTCGACAACATCGAGCAGGCCGCCGTCACGCTCCACGCCAAGGGGTTCGACATCCTCTGCGAGGCCGACCTCCGGCCCTGATCGCTCGGAGTGAAGGGAGAGTTCATGGGAGACCTCGGCGACCTCACGGACTGGCCGCCGATCGCTGACAAATCGGCTCGGGATCGACTAGATCGCGACCGGATGAGGTCGCTGTCATTGGACTGGGTCTTCATCTACCTCTTGAATCTGCCCGTTTGCCTCATCCTCGGCGGTTTCACGACCATGACAGGGGGTTGGCCCGGGATGCTGACCGGCATCCTTCTCCTGTTCGCGCTGGGGTTTTACTCTTGCCGAATGTCCTATCCCCTCGGCCTGGCGTTCATCAAGGGTGGCTTCTTGCTGGGCCTGGCCCAGATCCTGCCGATGGCCCAGCTCCTCGCGGGATCCATGGGTCTGGGACTTGCCGGCGAGTTCGAGGCGATGTCAGGCTCCCCTCTGCGTCACGAATATGAGCTGAGGAGTTTTGCCTCGGGGCTGATCGCGACGCTGGGGACAGGAGGGCTATTGATGATGCTCGCGCTCGTCTTCGGCCTGATCCATCGCCTGATGGTCCCCGACTGGAGGGACAACTTCCCTCGTGATCTGATCGAGCCAATGAAGCCGGCGAGAGACGTCCTCCATGATTTTCGGTGACCGGCGTGCCTTCGGATTCGCTCTGATGCTTTTGGCAGGCTGGCCCAATGCGACCGCCATCGCGGTGCCCGAGCCGCCGGTCCGGTTGATCCGCTGGGCCGGCGAGGGCGTCATCCTGCCGGGCCGGGGCGGTGAGGATCTGATCCGCCTGGTCGCCGAGGCGCGATGGGAGCGCGGCCAGGCCATCGACTCGGCCCGGTTCGCCCTGCGGGTGGCCCTGCCCGATGGGCGTATCCAGCGGTCGGCGTTCCCGGTCGAGACCCCGCCGGGGCGATCCCGGATCGATGTGCTGGTCCCGGCGGCGGCGGTCCGCGACCGGCTGCCATCGGCGGTGCGGGTCGAGTTGGCGGTGATCGACGCGGCTACGGGGAACGCGGTGAGCAACGTGCTGGCGGCCGGGATCGGGGCATTCCCCAGGCCGAGGGGGGCGGCGAAGGTCGACGATCGAGGGCCGTTCGGCTGGGGACGTCCGCTCTCGGAGCCCCCCCGGGTCCTGCCACGGCCGGGCCCGGACGGGGTGCGATTCGCGCGGATCGCGGGCGATGGCGACGTCCCGGGCTTCTTCCTCGCCACCACCGAGGCGACGAATCAGCAGGTCGGCCGTCGGTTGCCGGGGTATGACCCCAGGGCGGGCCGATCCGATGAGTTTGCGCTGGATGGCCCCGACCAGCCGGCCATCGGCCTGACGCCCGGGAAGGCCCGCGACTACCTCAAGGCCCTGGGCGCGGCGGATCCGCTCCACTTCGATTATCGACTGCCGACCCGAGCCGAATGGCTTCGCGCGGCCCGGGGCGGGAACGCCGGGCCGTTCTGGTGGGGCGATCAGCCGACGCATCCGGAAGGGGCCAACTTCCTCGGCCCGGAAGCGGCGCTGGAGGCCGACGCAACGGCCGACGCCTCGACAAAGTATCGGGCCAACCCTTTCGGGCTGTTCCACACCTTTGGCAACGCCGACGAATGGGCCACGCTCCCGGCCGGCGGTTTCGCCCGGCTCGGGGGGCATTTTCGGACCGAGCCGGCCGCGAGCCCCTCCGAGGTCGCGGTCGTGGGGGCCGATGCCCTGGGGCCCGACCCGTTCGTCGGGGTGCGTCCCGCCTTCGACCTGCCGGCCGAGGTCGGTGCCGACCTGATCCGCAAGGCGCTCGGGACCGACGCGGCGCTGGGCCGGGTGGCCGTCGCATTCGATCCCGACCGTGCCATAGCCACCCTGACCGGGCCGGTCCCCGATGCGGCCGCTCGCCGGTTTGCCGCGTCTCGGCTGGAACCGCTCTGGTTCCTGGCCGCGGTCGTCGATCGGCTCCAGACCCCGGTCGTCCCGCCGGGCCGCCTGGCCCGCCTCGGACCGCCCACCGCCCCGCCGCGAAGGGTGGGCAGCCTGGGCCGATCCGCCGTCGAGGTGACGCTGCCCGTCGCCTGGTCCGACCCGTTGCCGGTCGCCGGATCGGCGTGGTGGGTCAACGTCTACCTGCCGGGGGGCGGGCACGTCGCCCATCGCCTGGGAGAGCCCGGCCCCGGCCGATCGAATCGCGTGGCCGTCCGGGTCGAATCCGGCCGATGGGACGGGCAGGCCGGCCCCTCTCGGCAGGCCGCGTTGAGCCTCGGCGCGCCGGCATCGACCGTGGACAATCCGCGCATCGTCAGCGATATCGTGCCGATCAGCCGCTGACGGGCATCGGCATTGATAAGAAGGACTCGATTCGGGCGAGGCTGGCCCCGGATCGTGTCCCCCGCCGGGAAAATCTCCGGACGGTGGTATGGCCCGGGAAACTCGACAGATCCGTGGTGGGAGCGTCTGTATCTCGCCCGAGAATACTTTCCATCATAGACGGCCGCGATTTTTCTGACGCAAACTCATTGTTTATCCATGTTTGAGCCGTCTATCAAATTCGGTTTCGAACCGAGTTCCAGCCTGGGCCGTAGGAAGAAAATGAGGGTTGCCCGCTCATTCGAGGCATCCCTCGCGTCGGACATTTCTCGCAGCGGAGTCGCGTCGCTGATCAGCGAGGCGATGACAATCGCTCCCGTAGCAAACCGGGTGCGGTGAGCCTCGCAGCGACCTCCCGGGTCCGTCATCGGCGGAACGTCCGAGGAGGCCAAGAACGAGATCGGCTGGTCTTCGACGGAGGCCGGCGGACATCGGCGACGCGCGTACAGAAGCCGGGTTCGTTCATTCGGAGGGAGATTCATGGCATTTCTGAACACCGAGGAATTTCGCGCGCTGTTGGACGAACATGAAACGCCCTGCATCTCGCTCTACCAGCCGACGCATCGACACCACGTCGACAACCGGCAGGATCCGATCCGGTTCCGCAATCTCCTGAAGGAGGTGGAATCCTCACTCCGCCGGAAGTATGAGACGAGCGAGGTCGGGACCTTGCTGGAGCGGTTCCGCTCCCTGGCCGAAGATTCCGAGTTCTGGAATCACACGCTCGACGGCCTGGCCGTCTTCGCCTCGCCCGGGAGCTTCCGCTTCTACACGCTGCAACGATCTGTCCCCGAACTGTCCGTCGTGGCCGAGAGCTTCCATACGAAGCCATTGGTGCGGATGCTGCAATCCGCCGATCGTTATCAGATCCTGGGGCTCAATCGCCATGAGGCGTACCTCTATGAGGGCAACCGGGACGCCCTGGATGAGGTCGAGCTGGCCGATGGCGTCCCCCGGACGATCGAGGAGGCATTGGGCGAGGAATTGACCGAGTCGCACCTGACGGTGGCCTCCTACGGATCGGCGGGGGGACGCGGGGGGAGGCACGCCTCGCCGTCGATGCATCATGGGCACGGCGGCAAGAAGGACGAAGTGGACCTCGACAACGAGCGTTTCTTCCGGGCCGTGGATCGGGCGGTCCTGGATCGACACTCCCGATCCTCGGGGCTGCCGCTCATGCTGGCCGCACTGCCGCAGCATCACGACCTGTTCCGCAAGGTCAGCCACAACCCGATGCTGATGGCCGGAGGTATCGCATTCGACCCGAAATCCATCCCCGCCGACCGGCTCCGCGAAGAGGCCTGTCGGATGGTGGAACCACGCTATCTGGAACGCATCTCCCGAATGGCGAGCGACTTCCAGGAGGCCCGGTCGAAGTTCCTCGGGTCCGCCGACCTCTCGGATATCGCCCAGGCCTTGGTCACCGGCCGGGTCCAGACCCTGCTGGTCGAATCGGACCGGCAGATCCCTGGCAAGGTCGATCCGTCCTCGGGCCGGGTGGAGTTCGGCGACCTTGCCGACCCCGAGGTGGATGACCTGCTCGACGACCTCGCGGAGCTCGCCATCAGGAGGGGCAGCGAGGTCGTCGTCGTCCCTGCGGATCGCATGCCCACGGACTCCGGCGCGGCGGCGACCTTCCGATTCTGATGCGACGGCCCCGCGGAAGCTGCCGGGGCCGAGGCAGGCATTGATGTCGATCGGCCCGCGGACCCGGCGGCGAGCCCGGCATGGGCTGGTGCGCCGGTGCCGCGGGCCGATCGACGGGGCGATGTGCCCGCGTGACAACGATGGGACGGCGACTGTTGACATGATCCTGGCGACCGGCATAGACTCGATCTGATATCCATGGATCTCGCCCGCACTTCCGCCCTGCGGAATCTCACCGGGACGCCGTTGTCCCCACCCTCTCTTTCCGCACGCGGGCTCCACCCCACGCCGGACACCTATCGAATGGATCTCGATTCTCAGGATCGATCGTCGTCCTCCCACGCCCCGAGCCAATCGAAGCGGACGCGGCAGAAGTACCAGAAGATCGGGGGGGCGGCCCTGGCCCTGCTCGTCGCGATCGGCGCCGCCGCCTGGTACACCGTGGCGGCCGAAGAGATCGAGACGATCCGCTACGGCACGTTCAAGGAAAAGTTGATCGGCGGCCAGATCCGATCCGCCCGCATCGGGCCGACGGAGATCGACGGGGAGTTCACCGCCCCCGGGCCGGACGGGTCCCCGGCCCGGTTCCGCACCTCGCGGCTCGGCATGGAACTCGATCGCGAGCTGCCGGCGCTCCTGGCCAACCACATCCCCGGCGGTCGCTACGAGGCGATCGAGGGACCTTCCCAGGCGCAGACGGTCCTGGCGCCCCTGGCCGTCCTGGCGATCGCCGTCGGCATCCTGGTCTTCATGAGCCGCAAGGGGGGCGGGCTGGGCTCGGCGATGGCCTTTGCTCGCAGCCGCCACAAGGTTTATGGCAACGGGGAAGCCCGCGTCACGTTCGATCAGGTGGCCGGCAACGACGAGGTCGTGGCCGAGCTGCGCGAGGTGGTCGACTTCCTCCGCACCCCCGAGAAGTTCCAGAAGATCGGCGGCCGCATCCCCAAGGGGGTGCTCCTGGTCGGCCCGCCCGGTACGGGCAAGACCTTGCTGGCCAAGGCGGTGGCCGGCGAGGCGGGCGTGCCGTTCTTCTCGCTGTCCGGCTCGGACTTCGTCGAGATGTTCGTCGGCGTCGGGGCGGCCCGGGTCCGCAACCTGTTCGCCCAGGCCGAGGCCAAGGCCCCCTGCCTCGTCTTCATCGATGAGCTGGATGCCCTGGGCAAATCCCGAGGCGCGGGCGGCCCGGGCACGTCCGACGAGCGGGACCAGACCCTGAACCAACTGCTGGTGGCGATGGACGGGTTCAGCTCCGACCTCGGCGTGATCGTGATGGCGGCCACCAACCGCCCCGAGACGCTCGACGCGGCGCTGGTGCGGCCCGGCCGGTTCGACCGCAACATCACCGTCGATCGCCCCGACATCGCCGGCCGCGAGGAGATCCTCCGGGTCCACACCCGCAAGGTGGCCCTGGAAGATCAGATCAACCTCCGCCACATCGCGGCGATGACCCCCGGATTCGTGGGCGCGGACCTGGCCAACCTGGTCAACGAGGCGACGCTGCTCGCCGCCCGCAAGAACAAGACGACCGTCGGCCGGGTCGAGTTCGAGGAGGGCGTGGAGCGGGTCGTCGCCGGCCCGGAGAAGAAGCAACGCGTCCTCCGGCCCGACGAGAAGCTGCGGATCGCCTACCACGAGGCCGGCCACGCCATCGTCTCGCGGAGCCTGCCCCACACCGACCCGGTCCACAAGGTCTCCATCCTGGGCCGGGGCAACGGGGCGCTCGGCTACACGATGTATCGGCCCGAGGATGATCGGTTCCTCCACACCCAGAGCTGGCTCGAAAACACGATCCGCGGCCTGCTGGGCGGCACCGTCGCCGAGGAACTGGTCTACGGAGAGGTTTCCGACGGCGCGACCAGCGACCTCCAGCGGGCCACGTCGATCGCCCGCAAGATGGTCGCCGAGTTCGGCATGAGCCCTCGCCTGGGGCGGGTCAGCTATCAGAACGAGGGCCGGAGCCCGTTCCTGCCCGGGGGCGGGGCCAACTCCGATTCCTGGAGCCAGCGCACGGCCCGGGAGATCGACCTGGAGGTGCGCCGGGTGCTGGATGAGGCGTACGCCATGACCCGGGCGATCCTGGGCCGGAGGCGCCTGGCCCTGGAAGACCTGACCACCCTGCTCATCGAGCAGGAGACGATCGACGCGCAGGAGTTGCAGGCCGTCCTCGACCGCCACCCGGTCGACCTGTCCGACCTGATGGCCGCCCGCCCCGCACCGACGACGCTGGTGCCCCCGCCCCGCACCGACGTCCCGCCGTTCCGCGTCGATCACGTCGCCTGAATCGTCCGCGATCCGCGATGGCGGGGGCGGCGATGCCGGCCCCCGTCATCGCCGCGATTCCAGGCGGACCGGGACGACCGGCCCGCCGTGGATGAACCGATCCACGGCGATCGACGTGCGGCCCGCGGTCATCCGCCCGGCGATCCGGTCGAAGCGAAGGCGGGTCTCGATCACCAGGGCCACCGCCGCGACCGCGTAGAGCGAGAGCCTGGCGATCGCATAGCCGGATGGGAATGACATCGGGAACCAGACCGCGACCCGCGACAGGTCGATCTGGCCGATCTGGCCCAGGAACAGCCAGCCGAGCCAGCAGGCCAGCGCCACCCCCAGGCAGATCGACACCGCGCCGATGGCGAAGACCGCCGCGGCGAGCAGGGCCTGGGCCAGCGTCATCCCCATGGCGCGGGTCGCGGTGGAGCAGCGGAGCGACACCCGCACCCCGAGCGCGGCCATGAACAACCCCACCGCGGCGAGGCCGAGAATCGCGTCGATATAGTCCCGGAGCGGCATCGCCCCGACCGACGCGGCGATGGTCCAGGCCAGGGCCGCCGCCGCGATCAGCCACCGCACGGCGCGGAGGCTGCCCGCCAGCTTCCCGAGGATGATCTCCTGGCCTTCCAGGGGGCTGGTGAGCAGGCCATCCCAGGTCCCCCTTTCCCGCTCCGACGCGATCGTCACCGCGGCCCGGAGCCCGATCGCGGCGCAGATCAGGACCGAGATCGCCCCCGCCGGCCCGACGACGCCGATCTCCAGGAGTTCGAGGGCCTGTTGCGCCCGCGAGGGATTGCCGCTCGGGGAGAACGTCTCCCGGGCCAGGATCCCCCCCGCGATCAGGCTGCTCCCGACCAGCCAGGCGACGATGGCCCCGCCGATCCATCGGCCGATCCCGCCCATGGTGCCGGCCCGTTCGATGTATCGCTCTTTCCAGAGCATCGGCCGGGCCTGATCGACCTCGGGCAGGCGGCGGGTGCGCCTCCGGGCCCTGCGCCGATCGCGGCTGTTCTTCCCCTCGGACAGGGCCGCCGGCCGGAGCCGCCAGGTCGCCAGCGCCAGCCCGATGAGCCCGGAGCCGGCCCAGGCCAGCGAGCAGACCCAGGCCGGGGCCGGGTCCTCCCCCCAGACCAGCGGGCCCAGGACGGTGAAGGGATTGATCACGCCCGCCCGGCCGAGGAAGGGGGTCAGCTGCGTCAGGGCGATCAGCAGGTAGACCAGCATCAGGGCGTCGCGGCCGCGTCGGGATACGGCCGAGGCCGCCAGCGCGACCCCCCCCGCCCCGAACGCGACCGCCAGCGGCAGGGCCGCCAGCGTCGCCTGCCGGAGGGGCGTGAAGCCCGCCAGCGAGGCGATCCCGACGAGCAGGGGCAGGGTGGCCAGCTCGATCAGAGCGACCAGGCCGAGCCCGCCGGCCAGGCGGCCCAGGACGATGTCGAGCGCCGAGGCGTCCGTGGCGAGCAACAGGCCGATCGATCCCCGTTCCCGCTCCCCCGCGAGCGACCCGGCCAGGAAGGCCGGGGCCAGGACCACCGCGATCGCCACGGCCATGCCGACCAGGGTGACCAGGCAGACCCGCAGCTCCACGAACGGCTGATGGTAGGGGTCGACCTGGGCGGAGATCCACCACGTCCAGATCGTCACGAAGGCCAGGAGCGAGGCGATCGCGCCGGCCGCGCTCCGCGCCACGATCGGCCACGGGCGACGCGCGGCGCGGCGGCACTCGGGGGACGCCAGGGGCCCGAGGACGAGGGTGGCCAGGTCGGTCACGGCAGGCTCGTTTCCCTTTCGGCTTCGCCGTCATCGCCCGAGAGGGCCGCCTTGACGCCCGGCCTCCCCAGGATCCAGATCGAGACGGCCGGATAGATCATGCCCAGGACGATCATGGCCACGGACATGAACGAGTAGCTGAAGATGTAGAGCTTCGTCAGCTCTTCGGGCTTGAGGCCCTTTCCCGGCGGCAACTTCTGGGCTTCGAGCATGGCCATGACCATCCGGGTCATCCCGGCCGAGAGCGGGGGGACGACGGCCACGATGAAGTACCCGTAGACGGCGATCAGCCGGACGATCTTCGCCCAAGCCGCCCGCGTCCACCACCACGCCCCCCAGCGCCGGGCATTGATGAGGCCGATGCCCGACGCGAACATGATGATGTTGAGCGGCAGCCCGGTCGCCATGTCGATGATGTAGAACCGGATCAGGGCCGGGTCGCCCATGAATGAATAAGGGTTGGGGGTCGACTGACCCGCCGCTGCCGCCGGCACCTCGCCCGAGGCCAGGCTCATCGAGAACGCCATCAACGCCGTCGCCCCGGCCCAGAGCGTGATGATCGAGGAGAAGGCGATGTTCATGATCCCGATCGCGCGAACGAGCCCGGGCCGGGGCGTGGCCGGCGGCCGCACCGATTCGGTCGGCATGGCGCTCATGGGGCACCGGGGAGTTCGGAGAACGGATCGGGCTTGACGGGCTGGCACGCGGCGCGGGCGCCGGCCGAGTTCAGCAGGATCAGGGACACGATCGGGTAGATCACCCCGAAGAGGCCATAGGCCGCGAGGGTAATGGGTGTCGTCGTGGCGCTGATCTTGAGCATTTGCAGGTTGGCGGGATCCTGGGGGAGCGCGGTCTTGGCCTCGATCCTCTCCTCGAGGGCCGCAATCTGCCGATCCACGAACATCTTCTGGACCGGGGCCACGAACAGGAAGCTCGCCGCCACCAGCAGGGCGATCCGGACGATCTGGATGCCGGACAGCCAGAAGGCGAGCGATCGGCCCCACTCTTTCAACCGGATCAGGCCGATCCCGGAGATGATCAGGGCGATGTCCCAGAGCAGGCCCGAGCCGCCCTGGATGAACGTGTAGGTGCGGATCGTCGGGTGCTTGAACTGTTCCATCTGCGAGAGATCCGCTTTAAGCGGGACCGCCAGCGGCGTGGCGCGGAGGTCCTCCTGACTGTCTCTCAGGATGGTCTTCTCCTCCTCAGTGGCCGCCGCCTGAATCTGCTCGTCGAGCGTTTTGAGTTGGGCCTGACGCTTGGCTTCGGCCTGCTGCTTCGCCTGATCATGGAACTGCTCGGCGAATTGCTGGGTCATCGGGGCGATCAGGGTGAATCCCAGGAGGCAGGAACCCACCAGGATCAGGAGGACGCCGAAGATGATGTTGAGGATCCCCAGCGTCTTGGGGATCTGCGGCTTGGGCAGGATCAGCCCGTCGGCGGCGCTCATGATCGGATGCTCCTCGGTTTGCCGCCGGGTCCGTCGCAGCATCGCGGCATATCGGATGTGGCGGCCGATCGCATTTCGCCGCCGGGCCGATTTTATTCGCCGGGATTTCGAATCCCGTGCCCGGTCCCCGGCCCGGCTCCGCCACTATAGCCGGCCGGTTTGAGGAATGCCCGCCCCTGGGGAATTCGCCGAAGTCGGGGTGCGACTTTGTGGGAGATGGTAAACTTGATGGATCTGGAGAAGCCAGGTCCGTCACGATCCGATCGGACCGACCCGCTCGCCTCACGGAAGACCCACCTCGCCCCGGAACGCGAGTTTTTTCACAACGAATGGGCGCGGCAGCCGCCGCGAAGCGACACGATGCCGCAGATCAAGAGCCTTGAGTCGGGAATGCCGGAACCCCTGGGGCCGACCGTCACGCCCGGCGGGATCAACTTCGCGATCCACTCCGCGGGCGCCACCAGGGTCGAGCTGCTCCTCTTCGACAACATCACCGACCAGAGGCCGTCGCAGGTCATCCCGCTCTCGGCCGATTCGAATCGCACCGGGGACGTGTGGCACATCTTCGTGGCGGGCCTGCCCAACCGGACGCTCTACAACTACCGCGTCGATGGCCCGTACAACCCGGCATCCGATGGCTCGCGGTTCAACGCGGCGAAGGTCCTGCTCGATCCCTACGCCCCGGCCGTGACCGGCGACTACTACTGGCGGACGGGCGACGCCCTGGGCTACGACAACACCATCCCGGGCGATCCCGAGCGTCATCTCCGGCCCAGCGCGGTCATGAACGTGGAGGGCGCCCCCCGCTGCGTCGCCTACCTCAGCGACTTCGACTGGCAGGGGGACAAGCACCCGGACCACCCGATCGAGCATTCGATCATCTACGAGGTCCACGTCCGGGGCTTCACCCGCCACCACTCGTCGGAAAGCGACATGGGCGGGACCTATCGCGGGTTCATCGAGAAGATCCCCTACCTCAACGAGCTGGGGATCACCGCCGTCGAGCTGATGCCGGTGATGGAGTATGACCAGTTCGACTGCCCATTCCGCGACCCGTTCACCGGCGAGCGCCTGACCAACGCCTGGGGCTACAACACCACGGCGTTCTTCGCGCCGGAGTCGAGCTACAGCTACTACGGCAAGCTGGGCTCGCAGATCGACGAGTTCAAGATGCTGGTGCGGGAGCTGCACAAGAACAACATCGAGGTCATCCTCGACGTCGTGTTCAACCACACCCGCGAGGGGAACCACTTCGGGCCCTCGATCAGCTTCAAGGGGCTGGATAACCAGGCCTATTACATGCTCGTGCCCGACAAGCCGGAGTTCTACATGGACTTCACCGGCTGCGGCAACACGATGAATTGCAATCACCCGGTGGTCCGGAAGTTCATCCTGGATTGCCTCCGCTACTGGGTGACGGAGATGCACGTCGACGGCTTCCGGTTCGACCTGGCGGCGGTGTTCGCCATCGACGTCGACCTCCAGGAGAAGGGGAAGACGCCGATCATCGAGGAGATCGAGACCGACCCGGTGCTGTCGCGGATCAAGCTGATCGCCGAGCCCTGGAGCATCTCCCAGTATCGCCTCGGTTCGTTCTCCGACCGCCGCTGGGCCGAGTGGAACGGCAAGTACCGCGACACGGTCCGCAAGTGGCTCAAGGGGGATGCCGGGGTCGCCTCCGAGCTGGGGGCCCGCGTCACCGGGTCCTACGACCTGTTCGGCAGCTCCGAAGCCGACATGCGGACGCCCTACCACAGCATCAACTTCGTCACCTGCCACGACGGCTTCACCCTGAACGACCTCGTCTCCTTCAACGAGAAGCACAACGAGCGGAACGGCGAGGGGAACCGCGACGGCGCCAACGACAACGAGAGCTGGAATTGCGGCTACGAGGGGTTCGTCGAGGAGTCCGACCTCCCCGACGAGGAGAAGGAGCGGATCGAGGCCCTCCGCAAGCAGCAGATCAAGAACGCCCTGTCGATCCTGTTCCTGTCGCAGGGCACGCCGATGCTGCTCTACGGCGACGAGATGCGGAGGACCGCCGAGGGGGACAACAACACCGTCTTCCAGGACAATCACCTCAACTGGATCAACTGGGAGAACACCAAGCGCCACGCCGAGATCCTCCGGTTCACCCAGCTCCTGATCGCCTTCCGCAAGCGACACCAGTTCACGCGCGATTGGCACTACATGAGCAGCGATTCCGATGAGGCGATGACCCCCCTGCGGACCATCACCTGGCATGGCGTGAAGCCCAACGAGCCGGACTTCTCGGACTCGTCGCGGTTCGTCGCCTGGATGCTCGAAGCCTTCGAGACCAGCGACCGGGCCGACGTGCCGATCTTCGTGGCCTCCAACACGTTCTGGGAGCCGATCGACATCGAGCTGCCCCCCACCCCCAAGCGGCGCTGGTATCGGGTCATCGACACGTCGCTGCCCACCGGCCAGGACATCCTCCCCGAGGAAGAAGCCGCCTTCCTGGGCGAGCTGAACTACACCGTGAGCCCCCGCACCACGGTCGTCCTGATCGCCCGCTGAACCCGAATCGGTTAGACTCGCGGTCGGGCCGGATTCGAGGCCCGACCGCGATGACCGGCGAGGGATGAAGGCGTGACCATGCGTGAAAGCTACGAGGCTCTGGCGAGGAGGTCGCGCGAGCGGGCGACCCTGGCCTCCTGCGCGGCCCTCCTGGGCTGGGACGAGCAGACCTACCTGCCCCAGGGCGGCGCCGAGGGGCGTGGCGAGCAGATGGCCCTGCTCGCCGGCCTGGCACACGAGCGGGCCACCGACCCGAGGTTCGGCGAGCTGCTCGCCGAGGTCGAGGGGACGGAACTGGCCGCCGACCCCGACGCGCCCGAGGCCGCCAACATCCGCGAGTGGCGGCGGAACTACGAGCGGGCGACCAAGCTCCCCCGCTCGCTCGTCGAGGAGATGGCCACCGCCACCACGATGGCCCAGCAGGCCTGGGTCGAGGCGCGGGCCAGGAGCGACTTCCCGGCCTTCCGCCCCTGGCTCGAAAAGATCATGGGGCTCAAGCGCCAGGAGGCCGCCTGCCTCAGGCCCGGCTCCGGCCCGCTCTACGATGCCCTGCTCGACGAGTACGAGCCGGGCGCGACCACGGCCGAACTGACCTCGCTGTTCGCCTCCCTCCGCGCCGACCTCGTCCCGCTGGTCGCGGCGATCGTCGGCTCCAACCGCCCGAGCATCCCGGACGTCCTGGTCGGCGACTATCCCGTCGATCGCCAGCGGATCTTCGGCGAGACGGTGGCCGCCTCCATCGGGTTCGACTTCGAGCGCGGCCGGCTCGACACCACGGCCCACCCATTCTGCTCGGGGATCGGCCCCGGCGATTGCCGGATCACCACCCGGTTCGACCCCCGGGGCTTCGCCGACGCCTTCTTCGGGATCCTCCACGAGGTCGGCCACGGACTGTACGAGCAGGGGCTCGACCCGAAGCGGTTCGGCACGCCGACCGGGGAGGCGGTCTCGCTGGGCGTCCACGAGTCGCAGTCGCGACTCTGGGAGAACGGCGTCGGCCGGAGCCGGGCCTTCTGGGCCCACTGGCTGCCGCTCGCCCGCCGCGTCTTCCGCGACGCCCTCCACGGCGTCGACCCGGACGCCTTCCACGCCGCGATCAACCGCGTGGCCCCCTCGCTGATCCGCGTCCAGGCCGACGAGGTGACCTACAACCTCCACATCCTGATCCGCTTCGAGCTGGAACAGGCCCTGATCGGCGGCGACCTCGCCGTGGCCGACCTGCCCGAAGCCTGGAACGGCAAGTATCAGGCGTATCTCGGCATCCTCCCGCCCGACGATGCCCAGGGCTGCCTGCAGGACATCCACTGGGCGGCCGGGCTGGTGGGCTATTTCCCCACCTACAGCCTCGGCAACCTCTACGCCGCCCAGCTTCACGCCCGCGCCGATGCCGACCTCGGCGGGCTGGACGCGGCCCTGGCCCGGGGCGAGTCGGCGGGCCTGCTCGAATGGCTCCGCGCCCGGGTCCACCGCTTCGGCCAGCAATACCCGGCCGGCGAGCTGATCCGCCGCGCCACCGGCGTCCCGCTCGACCACCGACCCCTGATCGATGCCCTGCAAGCCAAGTACGGCGAGATCTACGCCCTCTGAACCGATTGCCCGGAGACGTCCCCGATGGCCCTGACCCCTTCGACCATGCTCCCCCTGGGCACGAAGGCCCCCGCGTTCGCCCTGCCCGACCCCTCGGGCCAGATCTTCGAACTCGATCAGATCGCCCGGCCCGGCCAGATCCTGACGGTCTGGTTCCTCTGCAACCACTGCCCCTACGTCAAGCATGTCCGCCATGCGCTGGCCGACCTCGGACGAGCCTACCAGGCCAAGGGCGTCGCGGTGGTGGGGATCAACTCCAACGACGCCGACGCCTATCCGTCCGACAACCCCGAGGCGATGGCCCGCGAGGCGGCCGAGGTCGGCTACACGTTCCCGTACCTGTTCGACGCGACCCAGAAGGTGGCCCACGCCTACCACGCGGCCTGCACGCCCGACTTCTACGTCTTCGACGCCGACCGGTCCCTGGTCTATCGCGGCCAGATGGACGCCAGCCGGCCCGGCAACCCGATCCCGGTCTCCGGCGTCGACCTCCGCCTGGCCCTGGACGCCGCCATCGATGGCCGCCCTCCCCTGGAGATCCAGCGGCCCAGCATGGGCTGCAACATCAAGTGGCGCCCCGGCAATGAGCCCGACTATTACGGGAAGGCTTGAATTCTCGGCCTACCCCGTTGACATCGCCCGCGAGACCCGGTATCTTCATCCCCACACGACGGGGGATTAGCTCAGCTGGGAGAGCGCTTGCATGGCATGCAAGAGGTCAGGGGTTCAAATCCCCTATCCTCCACCTTCCCTCCGGCTCGCAAATCATTGCGGCCGGAGGTTTTTTCTTCTCTTTGATATTTGAAGAACGCACCGCGACGCAATGCGGGGGATTAGCTCAGCTGGGAGAGCGCTTGCATGGCATGCAAGAGGTCAGGGGTTCAAATCCCCTATCCTCCATTCACAGGGACCTATGCCTGGGGCGATGTTCGCCTTCGGTCCTTGCCTATCGGTCAGCGTCCTGTGGCGTTGGCCGATGTTCATCACTCGATGAGTGATGCTGCCTCTCTTGAGGCTTCGACTGGTGGGGCTTGATATCGTCGAACTGGTCATGGCCATTGAATCGACGTTTGGTATCAACATCCCCAACGAGGTGGCGCCGACCCTGGAAACCCTCGGCGACATCGAACGATTCGTCATCCAGGCGTTGCAAGAGCGCGGATCGCCGGTCGATCATGCGGAAGTATGGTCACGGATCACGGCCATCATGAAGCAGGACTTCGGCATCGCGGCCGATCGTGTCCGTCCAGATGCCCATCTGGTCGATGATCTCGGTTTGGACTGATCGTCGACTCGTCCAACCGCGACCCGAGGCCGCGGCATCGACCCCTGCTTCGCGGACTTTCCTCGCTCGTTTTGCGGCGTCGAGTGGGGCGTTCTCCCGCTCAATCGGATCGCCCATCCGACCGGGTTGGCCACGCTTCGGATGGGCGACTGTCATGTCCGATCCTGCTGTCAAAACGGCAGGGGAAGTGAGCATCCGGTAAAATCGGATTGTGTCATAAGTCTTTTGGTTGTAATCGCTAGCGTGCCGTTCGAATGGTGCGGTATAGCCCTTGCATATTGGGTGTGCGAATCCGAAATTCTCGGAAGGGGCAGACGCTGGTTGCCCCGCCGGTGCCCCGGTGACCCGGGAGCCGGGGTGTTTCGTCCGCGACGCAGGGAGATTTTCACGTGGCGAAGATTTTGGCCTACGACGAGGAGGCGCGCCAGAAGTTGGCGAGCGGCGTCTCCAAGCTGGCCCGGGCGGTCCGCAGCACGCTGGGCCCGCGCGGCCGGAACGCCGTCATCGACAAGGGCTGGGGCAGCCCGACGGTGACCAAGGACGGCGTGACCGTGGCCGAGGAGATCGAGCTGACCGATCCCTATGAGAACATGGGGGCCCAGCTGGTCAAGGAGGCCGCCAGCAAGACCTCCGACGTCGCCGGCGACGGCACCACCACCGCCACCGTCCTGGCCGAGGCGATCTTCAAGGAGGGCCTGAAGGCCCTGGCCGCCGGCGCCGACGCCATGGGCCTGAAGCGCGGGATCGACAAGGCGGTCGCCGCCGTGATCGAGAACGTCAAGGGCCAGAGCAAGACCGTCTCCGACAAGGAGATCCCCGAGGTCGCGGCCATCTCGGCCAACAACGACAAGGCCATCGGCGAGAAGCTGGCCGACGCCTTCAAGCGGGTCGGCAAGGACGGCGTGATCACCGTCGAAGAAGGCAAGGGCTTCGAGACGTCGGTCGACGTCGTCGAGGGGATGCAGTTCGACCGCGGCTACCTCAGCCCGCACTTCGTCACCGACCAGGACCGGATGGAAGTCGTCCTGGATGACCCGTACATCCTCATCTTCGAGGAGAAGATCAGCACGCCCAAGGTGCTGATCCCGCTGCTGGAGCAGATCGCCCGCTCCAACAAGCCGCTCATGGTCATCGCCGAGGACGTCGAGGGCGAGGCCCTGGCCACGCTGGTCGTCAACAAGCTCCGCGGCATCCTCCAGGTCGTCGCCGTCAAGGCGCCCGGCTATGGCGACCGCCGCAAGGCGATCATGGGCGACATCGCCGTGCTGACCGGCGGCAAGGCGATCTTCAAGGACCTCGGCATCGACCTGGAGAGCGTCCAGCTCACTGACCTCGGCCGGGCCCGCAAGGTCACCATCGACGGCGATAACACCACGATCGTCGAAGGCGCCGGCACCCAGGACGAGATCAAGGGCCGCGCGGAGATGATCCGCCGCGAGATCCAGGGGACCGACAGCGAGTACGACCGCGAGAAGCTCCAGGAGCGGCTCGCCAAGCTCGCCGGCGGCGTCGCCCAGATCAACGTCGGGGCCGCCACCGAGACCGAGATGAAGGAGCGGAAGGCGCTGGTCGAGGACGCCCTCCACGCCACCCGCGCCGCGATCGAGGAAGGGATCGTCCCGGGCGGCGGCACCGCCCTGATCCGCGCCGCCAAGGCCCTGGACTCGCTCAACCTCGAAGGGGATGAGGCCCTGGGCGTCGCGATCATCCGTCGCGCCCTGGAGCAGCCCGCCCGCTCGATCGCCGAGAACGCCGGCATCGACGGCGCCGTGGTCGTCAGCAAGATCCAGAAGTCGACCGACGCCAACTTCGGCTACAACGCCGAGGCCAACACCTGGGGCGACATGCTCGCCGCCGGGATCGTCGACCCGACCAAGGTGACCCGCTCGGCCCTCCAGAACGCCGCGTCGGTGGCCGGGCTCCTGCTCACCACCGAGGCCATCATCGTCGAGAAGAAGGTCAAGAAGGCCGCCGGCGGCGAAGACCATCATGACCACGGCGGTGGCATGGGCGGGATGGGTGGCATGGGCGGGATGGGCGGGATGGGTGGCATGGGCGGGATGGGTGGCATGGGGATGATGTGATCGGCGGTCGCCAATCGCTCCCCTGCCCCGATCCCATACGAACCCAACGTCGACACGCGATACGACCCGGCCCCGCAGCTCGCGGGGTCGGTTTCCCCTGAATCCGATATGAATCGCAAGGAACCGACCGCGATGGCCAAGATTCGCCCGCTCGAAGACCGCGTCGTGATCAAGCAGATCGAAGCCGAAGAGAAGACCACGGGCGGGATCGTCCTCCCCGACACCGCCAAGGAGAAGCCCCAGCGCGGCCGCGTCGTCTCGGTCGGCCCCGGCAAGCTCCTCGACAACGGCGAGCGTGCCCCGATCGGGGTGGCGGAAGGGGACGAGATCCTCTTCGGCAAGTACTCCGGCACCGAGCTGAAGGTCGACGGCGAGGAGATCAAGATCCTCCGCGAATCCGACATCCTGGCCAAGATCCTCAAGTGAGGTCGCAGCGATCCGCCGTCCTCCCGCGATGACGGCCGAACGGGGCGGGCCCCGGGTTTCCCAAACGAACCCAAGCTCGCCCCCGCCGGCCGCCGCGAGAGGGACTCGGATCGCTCCCCCAAGGAGCCCCGCCCGTGCCCAAGCAGCTTTTGTTCTCCGATGCCGCCCGCCGGAAGATGCTGGAAGGCGTCGACATCCTGGCCCACGCCGTCGGCACCACGCTCGGCCCGACCGGCCGCAACGTCATCCTGAGCAAGTCCTTCGGCGGCCCCACGGTCACCAAGGACGGCGTCACGGTCTCCAAGGAGATCGAACTGCCCGACCCGTTCGAGAACATGGGGGCCAAGCTGGTCAACGTCGTGGCGTCCAAGACGTCGGACGTCGCCGGCGACGGCACGACCACGGCCACCATCCTGGCCCGTGCCATCTTCCGCGAAGGGCTGAAGAACGTCACCTCCGGCGCCAACCCGACCGCGATCCGTCGCGGCATCGAGAAGGCCGTCGAGGCCGCCGTCGAGGAGTTGACCACCAACCTGTCGCGCCCCGTGTCGAAGAAGGAAGAGATCGCCCAGGTCGGGACGATCTCGGCCAACAACGACAAGACGATCGGCACCCTGCTGGCCGACGCCGTCGAGAAGGTCGGCCGTGACGGCGTGATCACCGTCGAGGAAGGCAAGACCGCCGCCACGACGCTCGAATTCGTCGAGGGGATGCAGTTCGACAAGGGCTACCTCAGCCCCTACTTCGTCACCAGCCCGACCTCCATGGAGGCCGTGCTCGACGACGCCCTGATCCTTCTCCATGAGAAGAAGATCGGCAACCTCCGCGAGATGATCCCCCTGCTGGAGAAGGTCGCCCAGTCGGGCAAGCCGCTCCTGATTATCGCCGAGGACGTCGACGGCGAGGCCCTGGCCACCCTGGTCGTCAACAAGCTCCGCGGCATCCTCAACATCTGCGCCGTCAAAGCCCCCGGGTTCGGCGACCGCCGCAAGGCGATGCTCGGCGACATGGCGATCCTGACCGGCGGCACGGTGATCAGCGAGGACCTCGGCCTGAAGCTGGAGAACTTGCAGCTCAACCAGCTCGGCCACGCCAAGCAGGTGAAGGTCAGCAAGGACAACACGACGATCATCCAGGGGGCCGGCAAGCGCGAGGACATCCAGAAGCGCGTCGAGCAGCTCCGCCGCCAGATCAGCGAGACCGAGAGCGAGTACGACAAGGAGAAGTTCCAGGAGCGCCTGGCGAAGATCTCCGGCGGCGTCGCCCTCATCAACGTCGGTGCCGCGACCGAAGCCGAGATGAAGGAAGTCAAGGCCCGCGTCGAGGACGCCCTCCACGCCACCCGCGCGGCGGCCGAGGAAGGGATCGTCCCGGGCGGCGGCACCGCCCTGCTCCGCGTCATCCCCGCCGTCCAGAAGGTGCACGACACTCTCTCCGGCGACGAGAAGCTGGGCGCTGCGATCATCCTCCGGTCGCTCGAAGAGCCGATCCGCCACATCGCCGGCAACTCGGGCCACGACGGCGGCGTGATCGCCGAAGAGGTCAAGTCGCTCACCGGGTCGAAGGGCTTCAACGCCAACACCGGCGAGTACGTCGACATGTTCGAGGCCGGGATCGTCGACCCCACCAAGGTCACCCGCTCCGCCCTCCAGAACGCCGCCTCGATCGCCGCCCTGATGCTCACCACCGAGGCGATGATCACCAACGTCAAGGACGATGAGGACAAGAACGCGGCCCGCGCCGAAGGTTCGGTCCGCTGATCCTCTGATCGGATCGATGAGGGTGCCGGCGGCGGATCTCACCGTCCCGGCACCCTCATGATCGAGGAACGTCGTGGAGGTTTCTGCTGAATCGGCACATCAAGATGGCGGTGTGGGTTGTCATCGGCCCATTCTGCCCTCCCCCTGGCGGGACGCCAAAGATCGAAGTCCGCTCGTTTGGCTGAAATGTTCGATCTGGTTTGCCTTTGCGTTCCCGACTGGCTCCGTGATATTCGGCGCAATCGACTCATTGGCGAGTCCTGGCCAGATGGGCTGGGATGACCTCCTGTCCGAGTGGCTCCGATGTACCTTGGTGATCTGTTGCATTTCGCTGGTTGCATGGTCTGGCGTGGGCATCCTCCTCTTCAGGGATGATGTCCATAGCAAACGCGTCCTGAGAGTCACTCGTGAAGCTCGTGGTTGATCCGAATTCGGCTGATATCAAAATAGTCGATCCCAATACGTGAGGGAGGCGGGGGCCAAGCGGCGTGTCGCGACCGGGGTGGATTATGCTATCCTGGAGCCTGACGACCCGCCGCAACCGGGCCCCGAAAGAGATCCCGTGCCGATGGCCACGAAGCGCGATTATTACGAAGTCCTCGGCCTGAAGAAGGACGCGGGGACGGACGACATCAAGAAGGCCTACCGGCAACTGGCCCTGAAGAACCACCCGGACCGCAACCCCGGCGACGCCGAGGCCGAGGCCAGGTTCAAGGAAGCGGCCGAGGCGTACGAGGTCCTGTCCGACCAGCAGAAGCGAGCCCGCTACGACCGCTACGGCCACGCCGGGCTGGAAGGGGCCGCCCACCACGACTTCCGCAACGCCGACGACATCATGTCGGCGTTCGGGGACATCTTCGGCGGCGGCCTGTTCGGCGACCTGTTCCAGCAGCGGAAGCGCGGGCCCCGGCCCGGGCAGGACCTGCTGATGAAGATCGACATCGAGCTGATCGAGGCCGCCCGGGGCACGACCAAGGCGGTCGACGTGACCCGCGCCGAGGCCTGCGGCGAGTGCAAGGGGTCCGGGGCCAAGAAGGGCACCGTCGCCACCACCTGCAATTACTGCTCGGGCCAGGGCCAGGTCGTCCAGTCGCGCGGGTTCTTCCAGGTGGCCACCACCTGCCCGGCCTGCGGCGGGGACGGGGTGCGGATCAACGACCCCTGCCCGTCCTGCAAGGGCCAGGGCAAGGTGCCGTCGATGGCCCACCTCAAGATCGACGTCCCGCCCGGCGTCGAGACCGGGATGTGGCTCCAGTTGCGGAACCAGGGGGAGGCCGGCGACCCCGGTGCGCCCCGGGGCAACCTCCGGGTCCAGATCCAGGTCAAGCCGCATCCGTTCTTCGAACGGCACCGCAACGACCTGGTCTGCCAGGTCCCGATCAGCTTCCCGCAGGCGGCCCTGGGCGCCGAGATCGAGGTGCCGACCCTGGACGGCCCCGATCGGCTGACCGTGCCCAAGGGGACGCAGAGCGGCGACGTGCTCAAGCTCAAGGGCCGGGGCATGCCCGACCTGAACGGCCGGGGCCGCGGCGACGAGCTGATCGAGGTGCTGGTGGAGACCCCGAGGCATCTCAGCACGCGCCAGGAAGAGCTGCTCCGCGAACTCGCCGAGATCGAGCACGAGGTCGTCAGTCCGAAGCGGAAGAGCTTCTTCGAGAAGCTCCGTGATTATTTCACCGAGGACGAGGAAGCCGCCGACGAGGCGCGTTCCTGAGGAGAGTCTCATGAGCGACCCGAGCACTGCCAACGACTCGATCGGCCCGGCCGGCGACGAACTCGCGGAAGTCACCCGCCAGCGCGATGACTGCCAGGATCAGCTGCTCCGGCTCCGCGCCGAGTTCGCCAACTACCAGAAACGGTCGAAGATCCAGGCCGACAACGACCGCCAGTACATGATCGTGCCCCTGGCGCAGGACGTCCTGAACGCGCTCGACAACTTCGACCGCGCCATCGAGGCGGCCAGGGCCGAGGGCGCCTCCGGGATCGTCGCCGGCCTGGACATGGTCCAGAAGCAGCTGGTCGACGCGCTGGGCAAGCACGGCGTGGAGCCGATCGCGGCCCTCGGCGAGCCGTTCAACCCGAATCTCCACGAAGCCATCATGCAGCAGAGCCACGCCGACAAGCCGGAGGGGACCGTCGTGGCCGAGCTGGTCAAGGGCTACAAGCTGAAAGACCGCGTCCTCCGCCCATCCAAGGTCGCCGTCTCGGTGCTCTGACCGATCCGAAGGGAACCCATGCCGACCTACGACTATATCTGCGACGCCTGCGGGCACGAATTCGAGGCCTTCGAATCGATCAAGGCCGACTCGCAGACCATCTGCCCGTCCTGCAACGAGCCGAAGCTCCGCCGCAAGATCGGCGCGGGGGCCGCGATCCTGTTCAAGGGCTCCGGCTTCTACCAGACCGACTACCGGAGCGACTCCTACAAGAAGGGGGCCGAGGCCGACAAATCGGCTTCGAAGCCGGCGGCCGACTCGTCCTCCTCGTCCTCCTCGTCCTCCTCGTCCTCCTCGTCCTCCTCGTCCGCCCCGAAGCCCGAGTCCAAGCCGTCCACCGGGGGGGCCGCCACGTGATCCGGGGCCGGTGCCCGATCTGCGGCAAGGCCTTCGAACTGGCCCGGCTGGACGACCTGCCGAGCTTCCCGTTCTGCTCGGATCGCTGCCGGATGGTCGACCTGGGCCGCTGGATCGACGGGAGCTACACCATCCCGGGCTCGGCCCCGATCGAGCCGGCCGACGGGATGGCGAAAGGGCCGGAGGTCGAGGAAGAGTGACCGTCCGGCCCGGCGGGCCGTCTCAGGCGAGGTGGCGGTCGGCGTCCCGGAGGAGCTGGACCACCGGCAGGCCGTGCGGGCAGGACGCGTCGAGTCCGGCGAGGTCGGCGTCGGCGATCGCCCGCGAGGCCGGCGGCAGGGCCTGGTACAGGGCCCGGGCCTCTTCGCGCTTGCCATACCCCTGGTAATAGCGGTAGTACCGCAGGACGGTATCGACCGGGACGCCTCGGGCCGCGGTCTCGCACAGGTGGCCGCACCCGTGGCAGTAGAGGTTGGCTGTCCGGGCCTTGTGCTCTTCGAGCAGGCGGGCCTCCTTGGGGGTCAGGGCTTCGAGGCTCGCCGACAGGTTCATCTTGAGCTGTTCGGTGTTGGTCATCTCGCTGACGATCGCGTGGATCCGCTCGTCATTCCACACGCTCTTGAGCGCCGCCTGGGGGATGGCGAGCCCCTTTTCGACGAGGGCGGTCATCCTCGGGACCTCATCGCCCAGCTTGAACTCCTTGGCCCCGCCCTGGGTCTTCATGGCCACGATGCCGATGTTGGCCTTCGAAGCGGCGTCCACGGCCCGGCGGAGGGTATCGCCGTCCATCTTCCGGAAGTTGAACTCGATCATCATCTGGTCGATCCAGCCCGCCTCGGCGGCGGCCTCGATGATCTCGGAGATCATGGCGTCGTGGCAGCTGAATCCGGCGAAGCGGATCTTGCCCGCCTTCTTCAGCTTCTCGAACGTCTTCTTGACCCCCTCGTCCTTGAAGATCGACAGGTCTTTGCCGGACACACCGTGCATGTAATAGGCATCGACGTAATCGGTCTTGAGCCGTTCGAGGCTGGCTTCCAGGTGGGTCTCGAACGACCTGGCCTTGGCGTCGCCCTGGGCGCGGGAGTAGCTGCTGTTCTTGGTGACCAGGAACACGTCCTTCCGCATGCCGGTCCGTTCCAGCACCTGGCCGATCGTCTTCTCCGACTGGCCGCGCTCGTAGGTCTCCGACGAGTCGATGTAGCGGACGCCCGCGTACAGGGCCCTCTGGACGAAGGACGGGTCCACGTTCCAGCTCGTCCCCATGCCGAGCTTGGTCACCTTCTGGCCGGTCTTGCCCAGGGTGACCAGCGGGATCGGCGTCGCCGGGGGGGCGGCCAGGGCGGGATCGGCCAGGCCCATCGCGGCGCCGGCGGCCGCGGCCGTCTTCAAGAAGTGGCGCCGGTTGCCTCCGCACGTTCCTTCCATCTTCGCATCTCCCCATCGATCGAGGCTGGCTCGGTCCCTGGCGCCCACCGCGTAGGCGCCGGCCCCACCGCGGTGCGACCGCGCCCATTGTGCGGGCCCCACGCCGGGTGTTCAACAACCATCTGGCAATTCCCGGACGGGCGGCCGAGCCTCGCCCGGCCGGAGGGTTGCCGAGGTCGGGGGGCGCTACGAATAATGGAGGCTCCCAGCCCGATGGTCCGGCCCCCGAGGCGAACCTGCCGATGCTCGTGGTCGAGACCGAACGCCTCATCCTCCGCCACCTCAGGCACGAAGACATCGACGACCTGGCGGAGATCCAGGGCGATCCCGAAGTCATGCGCCATTTCCCGTCCGGCCCGAGGACTCGCGAGGAGACCCGCCGCGACCTCGAACGCTGCATCGCCTTGCAGGCCCAGCACGGGTTCAGCCTGTGGGCGACGGTCGATCGCGCCGATGGCCGGCTGATCGGCCGTTGCGGCCTCCTGCCCCAGAAGCTCCAGGGGGCCGACGAGGTCGAGATCGCCTACCTGCTGGCGCGCGACCGTTGGGGGCTCGGGCTGGCGACGGAAGCCGCCCGCGCGGTCCGCGACCTGGGCTTCGGCCGTTTCGGGCTCGGCCGGATGGTCTCGATCATCGACCGGTACAACCTCGGATCGAGGCGGGTGGCCGAGAAGGTGGGGCTCCGCCAGGAGCGGGTCATCCAGTTCATGCACCACCGGTGCATGCTCTACGCGATCGAGGCCGACGGAGGTGGTGTCGAGGCCCCGGCGAGGGGCGTGCCGAGCCCGCCGTGAACCCCCGACGCGGGCCGGGGGTGTCATCGGCATCGGCTCGTCGAACAGGGGGATCGATCAGGTCGCGGTGGTGCTGTAGGTGATCGGGGCGATCGTGCCGACGATCTTCTGGTTGAACCCGTCCCGGGTCTCGACCTTGAAGGTGTTCGAGCCTTCGCCGAGGCGGACGTTGATGGTGTAGTTGCCCGCGACATCGGCCATCGTCGTGACCGGCGTCGTCTTGTCGCTGGCCTCGGAGTAGGTGATCGAGGCGCCCGGGGTGGCGGTGCCGTTGATCTTGATGTCCGGGATGTTGGTGATGCGGTCGGCCAGGCCGCTATCGCTGGCCGGGTCCAGGTTCGCGGTGATCACGGGCGAGACCAGGACCTTGAGGCCCTTGTTCTTGTTGACGAAATTCAGGTCGGCCTTATCGATCCGGCCATTCCGGTTGGAGTCGATGTCGAAGTCATACTTCGAGGTGTCGGCGGCCGCGGTGCTCGTGGTGCTGGTGGCCACCGCCCCCATGGCGTAGGACGTGGCGTTGGAGTCGGCCGTATCGACGATCCCGTTGCCATCGGCGTCGCCGGGGATGAAGAAGCCGACGAGCATGTCGCCCGTCTTCGCGTTGGCCCCCCGGACGTTGACCTTGTAGGTCTGGGCCTTTCCGGCCAGGAGATCCCTGGTCGGGATCGTGACCGTCACCGCGCTGGACTTGTTGCCGTTGCCGTCATTGCCGCCCTTCTTCACGGCCTTGTCGTAGACGGCGTTGGTCACCTTCAGGACCTTCCCGCCCGGGGCGGTCACCGACTTGACGACCGGCGAGGCCGCCGACCCGGAATCCGGGGCGACGTCGAGCCCGAGGACGATCGACTTCTTCCCCTTGGGGACCGAGATCAGCTTGGGGTCGAGCACGAACGACACGGAGACCTGCCCGCCCGGCTTGTTGAGCGTGGCCGGGACGATCGCGAAGGTGTTGCCCACGCCCCCGGTCATGAGTTGGCGGGTTTCCAGGCCCTCGGCGGAGAGGGTGGGGGTGCGGCGACGCTTCGGGGTCGGTTGTGACGTGTTCATGGCGGGCCCTCCGTGGCCATCGTGCGTTTAGGGGACCGCCCCGTGCAAATCGGTCCGATCGCTGGGTCGGGGCGGTGACTCGGACGTTCCATCCTTGGAAGTGCCTCGAATCCTACGCAGTCCGTCAAGCGATGCGAGAGGCGAGCGGCCGACCCGGCAGGGGTCGGGTCGGCCGGGCGATCATCGGGAGGCTACTCGCCGTCGCGGCGAGAGAGGTCGGGGAATGGCCCCGGCACGTACGCGAGGCGCCGATCGTCGCCCTCCGGGAACAGGACGCCGGAGGGGCCGGCCAGGTCGTGGGCGGCCGGATCGACGCGGGCACCGGTCGGGAGCGACCGGGGATTGGGCCCCCGCTCGACGTAGACCCGCCATGCCGTCGCGAGGTACAGGACCATCGCCGACCACAGGAACATCCCGTAGGCCTGCGCGATCTTGTGCCCCTGCTGGCGGGCGAAGAGCCCGCCCATCTCGGTCGACGTGGTGGCCATGAAGGCGGCCGACGTGATCAGCACGCCGACCAGCGCCGCGCGGGCCCTCGGGGCCAGGCCCGAGACTCCCGCCCGATAGGTCAGGTAGGTGAACGGGAGCACGAGCGTGACGAAGTGGTGCTTCCAGCTCCGCTCCGACACGAACAGCATCGTCAGGACCACCAGCGAGAACTCGCCGAGCAGCCTCGGGTCGTCGCGCCGGGTGGTCCGGGTCCGGCAGAGCCAGGCCAGCAGGCCGACCAAGCCGACCGAGAGCCCCTTGATCAACTGGACCACCAGGGCCGGATCCCAGTCGACGAAGTTGACGTGCCGCTTCAGGGCATATCGTCCGACCCGGTTGGTCTCGGTCATCAACCGCGTCAGGACGCCGACCAGGGACTGGTTGATCTCCTGATCCCCGACCTTGTCGCCGCTGACGTAAGGGCTCAGGATCCGGTTGAACCACGAGACCAGGCAGATGCCGTTGAATTCGGGGCCGAGGAAGAGGCTCGGCACGATCAGGAGGAAGATCCCCATGCCGAGCAGGGTCGCCCCCACCGTCCGCCACTGCCGCTTCCAGACGAAGTAGGCGACGAAGAGTGCCGGGGTGACCTTGTAGGAGATCGACAGGGCCAGGATCAGCCCGGCCAGCACGTCGTAACCCTTCCGCCACGCATACAGGGAGCTGACCACGAGGAACATGATCAGCAAATTATTATTGGCATGGTGGAGGTCGCTCATGATCGGGCGGAGGCTCAGGAGCACCACGCCCGCCTGGACCCATGACGGTATCGGTTTCTGATTGAATCGGACCATCCGGAAGCACATGAGGATCGCGGCCCCGGCCATGCCCGCCTTCAGGACGAACCAGGCCAGGGATCCCTGCATGGGCGGCAGCTTCATCAGGGGATAAAGCGACAGCGGCATGATCGGCGGATTCGGGAAGAAGTATTCATCGTAGATGTTGACGCCTTGCATCATCTCGATGATCTGGTGGCGCCAGCGCAGGAACGCGCCGCGATCCTCGGCGGCCTTGTCGGCGTGGATCAAGCCGGTGCCGATGATGGTGATCAGCGCGGCGATCCAGACGGCGCGCCGGCCGTGGCGATCGGGGTCGGGCGCGGGCGCCGGGGTGGGAGGCGGCACGAGTCCCTCCTTCCTTGGAGGTCGGAATCCGAGACGAGAGAACGGGCGGCGAATCCGCATCCTGCGGCGACGGGCCCGGAAGCCGGACGGGGTGGCCCGCCGACTCGGGACGAGGTATACCCGGCCCGACCGGAACGGTCAACCCCGCCTCCGGCCGCTATTCCTGCCGCCCGGCCGCTCGCGTCGCGGCCGGCCAATGCCGCCCCGGGCCGATCCAGACCTCGGGGGGGACCACAGGCGAGGGCAGACGCGCCAGGCGGATCGCCAGTTCCGGGGCCGCCACCGGCGTCAGGCCGGCTCGCTCTGCCGCGCGGAGCAAGGAGGCGCCGGCGGCCCCCTTGGCCGAGGACCGGACCACGACCCGCTTCGGCGGCGGGCCCCCGGCCAGGATCACGGCCAGCCCCTTCGGCCCGGAGACGACGAGCGTGGCCCCGGCGAACAGCTCGGGGGCGTCCCCCCGCCAGGCCCGGGCCAGCCGACGGCGGCGGGATCGGAGCGCCGGGTCGCCGTCGGCGGCGCGTTCGTCCTCGCGATGCTGATCGGGCGTCATCTGCAGCATCGCCTCGACCCGGCGATGCTGGAGCACGAAGTCGATCAGGCCCAGGATCAGGCTCGTCGCGGCGAGCGCCCCGGCCATCAGCCGGAGGGTCCCGGCGGCGGCGTGGGCGAGCTGCGACGGCCCGAGGCGGCCGACCCGGTGGAGGTCGACCAGGTTGGATCGGATCAGGGCCAGGCCCACGGCGACGACGGCGGCCGCCTTCAGCAGGCCCCACACCCCCCGGCCGAAACGGGTCGAGAGGCCCGGCCCGCCGAAGTTCGCGAATCGGGTGGGGTCCGGGGCGAGCATCCCCGGCAGGAACAGGCCGCCCACCTGGGCCTGGTGGGCCAGGATGGCCGCCACGGCCGACCCGCCCACGATCCCGGCCAGGGGCCCGCCGATCGCGAACGCCGATCGCCTGAGGCGATCGACCACCTCGGCCGCGCCGCCCGTCCCCAGCAGGCCGACTTGCCAGGGCTCTCGGACCAATCCGACCAGGGCCAGGGTGAGGTCGTCCCCCCAGATCCCCAGCAAGGCCGTCGCGGCCAGCAGCCCCGCGGCTCCGGTGAGGTCGGGGCTGCGGGCCACCTGCCCCTGCTCCCGGGCGAGCATCCTGCGGCGTTTCGAAGGGGCGTGGGTCCGATCCTCGGACATGGCTCGATCGCTCTCTGCAGGAGGTCCGAAAGGTCAGCCGCCGATGCTCGCGGGGGACCAGCCCCAGGGGAACGTCCCGTGCCAGGCTGTCGTCAGGGTCGCCGCCAGGGTCACGATCCCGATCAGCGCCAGCCCCAGGCCCAGCACCAACCGGGCGGGCAAGGCCAGGGTGATCAGCGAGAGCGATGGCGCGGCGCGGCCGAGCAGGCCCAGGGCCAGCCCCGCCATCGCCAGGGCCACGCCCGCCGGGGCCGCCGCCCGCAGGGCCAGGGCGAGGGCCCACCCGATCCGCGCGGCAGGCGCGGGTGGCCGTCTCGGCCGAGATCGAGAGTCCCCCGGCCGGGATCGCCCGGAAGCTCTCGGCCAGCGCCCGCGTCAGTTCCAGGGGGCCGTCCAGGGAGAGGAAGACGCCCAGCGCGACCATCCCGTAGAGGTGGCCCATCGGGGTCATCTCCCCCCCGGCGTCGGGGTCGAACAGGGCCGCCGGGGACAGACCCGCCTGCAGGCCGACCACCTCGCCCGCCTGCCGTGCGCCGGCGATCACCAGCGAGGCCGACCAGCCCAGCCCCGCGCCGACCAGGATCTCGCAGAGGACGGCCGGGACCAGGGCGGCCGGTGACAACAGCGGCGGCATGTTGGGGATGATCAGCGGCGCCAGGAGCACGGCGAGCGCGGCGGCCAGCGCCAGCCGCATCCGCACCCCGAGCCCCGGCGTGGATAGCGCCGGGGCGGTCCAGGCCAGTCCCACGGTTCGCGCCAGCACCAGGGCCCAGGGCGAGACCAGCCAGGCGTGTCGGGCGATGTTATCTGCGGTCCCCCAGTTCACTCGTCGGCTCCCCGTCGGGTCAGAGGCGATCGGGGATCGACCCGATCAGGGCCACGGCATAGGAGACCCAGCGGCCGAGCAGCCACGGCAGGGCGACCAGCACCGCGACCATCACGCCCGCCAGGCGGGCGACCTGCCCCACCGCCGGCTCGTTCATCTGGGTGAGGGTCTGCACGATGCCCACCGCCAGGCCCACCACCAGGGCGACGGCCAGGAGCGGCCCGCCCAGCAGGAGCGCCATCCGGACCGCCTCCCGGCTCCAATCGATCACCAACGATGCATCGCTCATTGTCCACCCTTCCAACCCTGTGATTCAGACCTTGAACGTCTGGAGCAACGACGTCGCCACCAGGAGCCACCCGTCGGCCAGCACGAACAGGATCAGCTTGAGCGGCATGGCCACCAGCGACGGGGGCAGCATGAACAGACCCATCGCCGAGAGGACCGCCGAGACCACCAGGTCGACCACCAGGAACGGCAGGTAGAGGACGAAGCCGATCATCAGGGCCGTGGTCAGCTCGCTGAGGAGGAACGCGGGCAGGATCGCTCGGAGCGGGTACTCGTCCCGGTAGCGGGGCACCACCCGTTTCGGGCCGGGCTCGGCGAAGTCATGGAGGGTGAACAGGTAGTTCAGGTGCCCGGTCTTCTCGATCTGAGCGATCATGAAGTTCTTCAAGGGCCGTGAGCCGGCCTCCCAGGCGTCCTGGCCGCTCATCTGGTGGGCGGCGAAGGGGGCGACGGCCCCCTTGTAGACGGTCTCGGCCACCGGCTTCATGATCAGGGCCGTGAGCAGCAACGCCAGGGCGGCGAGCACCTGGTTGCCGGGCACCTGCTGGCTGCCGAGCGCCTGGCGGAGCAGGATCAGGGCGATGTGGATCCGCACGAACGGGGTGAACATGAGGATGGCCGCCGGCAGGAAGCCGATCAGGCCGACCAGCACCAGGCTGGGCAAGTTCCCGAGATTTTCCCGGGTCGGGATCAGGTCGAGCCCGAGGACGGGATCGGCCGGGGCGATCGCCGCCGGCGCCGGGTCGGCCGGGGCCGCGAGCGACGTATTCATCCGGACCGATGAAGCCGGCCGGTCGGCGGACTTGTCCGCCGGGCCCGCCCCCATCAACGGGGCGATAGCCATCAGCATGGCCAGCGATCGGAGGGCCGGGGCGAGCCGTGTCATTCGTCGTCTCCGATCCTCTGGTCGAACCCGCGGGCGGTGGGCGACGGGACTCGGATCGGCTCGACGTGACGCGAAGGGGATGGGCCCGTCCGGATGGGCTCGGCCGGTTCGTCCATCTCACCGAGCAGCGTGGGGGGCCCCTGAGACCCGCCCCCCAGGATCAGGATCCTGTCCCCGGCCCGGACCAGGTAGACCGCCTGCTTCGCGGACAGGCTGACGCGGCCGACCACGCGGAGCGACCCGGACGCCTCGCGGGCGGGCAGGTAGCGGCGCGAGGCCGCGGCCAGGCCGCCGAACACGGCCAGGGCGGCCCCGATGCCCGCCGTGCCGATCCACCAGCCGCCCGAACCGCCCGACGGCGGTGCGGAGGCGCCATCGGAGAGGTCGGGGCGCATGGGGGCCGGGATTCGCCCGTCCAGGGAGGGCGGTCGGATCGCCGCCGTCGGCGGCGGCTCATTCGCGCCGAGGGCGAGGAGGGCCGCCAGGCTCGCCAGGGCCGCGAGCGATGGGCGACCGGTGTGGGTGCGCAACACGGGGTGACTCCTCCTGGATGGCGATCGTGGCTCGCGCCGCGGTGCGGGTCGAGCCGGGCGACGGCGATCCTCGCCGTCGCCGGGATGTTTCAAGGGGGTCGCGTCAGGCGACCATCTCCATGTCGGCCGGGTCGTCGAAGGCCACCTGCCCGCCCCGGCTCAGGCGGCACAGTGCCTCGACGAGGGTGCGCTGGGCGGCCTGGACCGCCTCGAAGGAGACCGGCCCGTGCGACAGGAGCGAGGCCTCCATCGAGGCGGCCGAGGATGGCACGAGCTTGGTCAGGAGTTGGCGTCGCACGCCCGGGGTCGAACCGGCCAGGGCGTCGAGGAGCTCATCGCTGGTCACCTGCCCGAACACCGACCGGAGGTCGTGGGAATCGAGTTGGGCCAGATCTTCGAAGTCAACCAGGTCAGACAAGGATGGCCTCCTGACCGTTCGGGTCGGGAAGGGTGATTTGGCCGTGGTCGTGAAGGCGACGCATCCGCTCGGCCAGGTCCGCCTGCGCGGATTCGGAGTCGGCGAGTCGGAACGGACCCATCAGGGCCAACCGCCGCCTGAGGTCGTCGGCCGGGCCGGTGTCGAGCGCCTCGATCACCCGGTCGCGGACCGGACGGGCCGCGCCGATCAGGGCCAGGGCCCAGGTCGATGCATCCTCGGCGTGGTACGCCTCCCTGATTCCTGTATCGTCCAGCTTCACGAGATCGTCGAAGACAAATCGGAGCCGCCGGAGGACCAGGCCGTAAAATTCCTCAAGAACGGCGTTTTGTTCCACCGGGGCGATCCGTTCGAGTCGCGCGATCTCCAGGGTCACCGCCTCGACCGCCGTGCGGTCGAGCTGGGCCAGGAGCTGCGAGACCAGCGGTTGTTCGAGGCTGACGACCAGGATGGCCGCCTTGCGGAGCGGCGCCAGGGCGTCGCCATCGTTCGGAGCGGTCGGGCTCGCCGCCTGCGGCGTGCCCGGGGCCGGTCGCGTCCCGGGACGGCTCATCCGGTGGCCTCCCCCTGGCCGATCCAACGCTGGAGGGCGCCCGCGGCCGCCTCGGGATCGAGTCGGATCAGCTCCCGGACCCGTTCCGATGGGCCGGGGGCCGACCCGTCCGCCTCATCGGTGGCGAAGTCGGCGCGGCGTTTCGGGATGGCCGGCCGCGACGAGGGGCGCCGGGCCGACATCAGATGCAGGGCGGCCGCCCCCGCCAGCATCCCCAGGGCGCCGACGGCCCCGGAGACGACGGCCCAGGAGAAGTCCGACCGCGTCTCGGACGGGATGGCGATCGCGGGGGGCCGGGCCATGGTCAGGTCGTCCTGGACCATGTAAGTCTCGACGTGTCCCAGGTCTTCGCTCAAGATGACCGACCTGACCGCGTGGTCGACCAGTTCCCTGGTCGTCGCATCCAACGCCTTCAGGTCTTCGGGCCCCGGCTTCCGGTTGGGCGATTGCGATTCGAAGGCCATGAGATAGTAGCTGCGCGGGACGCGGACCCACACATTGGCCTGGGGACGGGCCGGGGCCGGCGGCGCCTCGGCCGGCGCTGGCGGATCGGGCGCGACGGCCACCGGCATGTTGGGCCGGACCGTCTCGGAGGGCGTCGGCGTCTCGGTCGCCACCTTCGGCGAGTTCGGGGGCTGGGGCGTTTCCAGTTGAACGCGGACGTCCACGCCGGGGATGTGCCGCAGCGCCTCGTGGATCGCATCGCGCCAGACTTCCTCGCGGGCCCTCGAGGAAACCGATTCGGTCAGTTCCCGATTGCCGGCCGAGAGGTAGGCGCGGCCCCTCTGGTCGATGAGCGTGATCGCATCCCGCCTCAATTCGGGGACGGAGCCGGTGAGGATCGTCTGGATCCCGTCGATGATCTTGTGGGGGAGCTCGCGATGATCGTTGACCGTGAGGTGGACATACCCGCTCACCGACTCGGTGGTCTGGAAGCCGCCGCCGGACCGGAACCGGTTGATCCGGACGAAGGCCGAATCGATCGACGGGTCCAGCGTCTCGATCTGCATCTTGAGGCTTTGCTGGGTCAGGATCCTTTCCCGGCGGGCGATCTCTTCGGGTCCATCGAACAGCCCGTGCGGCTCGACGGCGCGGCTGTCCAGCTCATTGAGCGTGGGGGGGGCCACCTTGCCCTTGGCGAGCACGGCCAGGGCCTGGGCCTTGCACTCCGCCTTCACGCCGATCCGGCCGGCCCGGTCGGTGTAGCAGGGGATGCCCTGGGCTTCGAGGGTCTCCCGGATCCTCGCGATGTCGTCGCGGGAGAGGTGTCGGTTTTCGAAGATCCAGGCCCAGGATGCGGCGGCCGAGGCGTCGGGAGTGGCGAGGTATCCCGCCGTCGCCAGGGCCGCGAGGGCGACGACCAGCAGGGCCATCCGGGCGATCGGGCCT
This sequence comes from Tundrisphaera macrotermitis, assembly GCF_051175315.1. NCBI lineage: Bacteria > Pseudomonadati > Planctomycetota > Planctomycetia > Isosphaerales > Isosphaeraceae > Tundrisphaera > Tundrisphaera macrotermitis. The sequence continues at coordinate 4,049,131 of NZ_CP195100.1, read as the reverse complement.
CGGGCGACGACCCACTGCCGGGCCCGCGCCGCCTGGACTCGGAGCCGTGCGACGGCCAAGGTCAGGGGCGAGGAGGGCTCCGTCCGCATTGATGATGATCCTCCGTGACGCCCGGCCGATCCGGGGGGATGGGGCCGAGGCGGGCAGGGTCCCGACGTCCGCCATCCCGTCCCTGGGATCGCTGGTCGCGTCGGCCCGCGCTGAGAGACGTGTTATCCACTTTCGTCGCATCTTGTCAATCGGGACGGGCCCCATTGGCGGCCCGGGCGGGCGGGAGGGTCCTGGCCCCACCTCTCGTCATGGGTTATGGTTGGTGGGAACCCGTCCGGTCCCTGAGCGATTGCACATTGAGGATGTCGGCGATGCTTTGCGCCTCGGCCCTGTCCACCGACCCGGAGAGTGAAGCCGCGATCCGCGAGGTCGTGGAACGGCTGGGCGAGGCCTTCGCGGAGACCCCGGCCGATCTGGCCGTGGTCTTCGTCTCGATGCACCATGCGGAGCACCTGGGGCGGTTGACCGAGGCCCTGGCCGAACGCGGCCTGGGACGCCACGTCCTGGGCTGCACCGGCGAGTCGATCGTCGGGGAGGCCCGCGAGATCGAGAACGGGCCGGCGATGGCGGCCTGGGCCATCTCTCTACCCGGGGCCGAATTCCGGCCGATTCGCATCGACGGGGCCGATGATGGGGTTGAAGCTTTGCGGGGCCATCCGCCAGGCGACTCGACCGTCTTGCTCCTGGGCGACCCGTTCACCTTCCCGACCGATGCCTGGCTGAAGAAGGCCGGCGAGGCCGCGCCGGGGCTCCGCGTGGTGGGCGGCATGGCCAGCGGGTCGCACGCGCCGGGGGAGAACCGGCTCGTCCTCGATCGTCGGCTCTTCCATGACGGCGCGGTGGCCATCGAGATCTCCGGCCCGATCGCGGTCCGGACGCTGGTGAGCCAGGGGTGTCGGCCGGTCGGACGCCCGATGATCGTGACGAAGGTCGAACGAAATCTGATCCGGGAACTGGGCCGACGCCCGGCCCTGGAGGCCCTCCGGGAGATCTTCGAAGGGCTCGGCGAGGCCGACCGCGAGCGGGTCCAGGCCGGACTCCACATCGGCCGCGTGATCAATGAATACCAGGAGCATTTCGGCCCGGGCGACTTCCTCATCCGCAATGTGATGGGGGCGGACGACGCGGGCGGGATCGCGATCTCCGACGTGGTCCGCGTCGGCCAGACGATCCAGTTCCAGGTCCGGGACGCCGAGACCGCCGACGAGGACCTGCGACGCCTGATCGAGCAAGAACGCGAGGCCCGGCCCGATGCCCGGATCTCCGGGGCCCTGCTCTTCACCTGCAACGGCCGGGGCTCGCGACTCTTCTCGGTCCCCGACCATGACGTCGGGGTCCTCCGCGAGTTGCTCGGCCCGATCCCGGTGGCGGGGCTCTTCGCCATGGGCGAGATCGGCCCGATCGGGGGCCAGAATTTCGTCCACGGCTTCACCGCCAGCATCGTCCTGTTCGAAGAACCCGCCGATTGGCCCGCCCGTCGAGCCTGATGTCACGAATTGCCGGAGCTTGAAGCGATGTCCGAGCCGTCCCTGCTGCCGAAATTGATGGGCGTGATCGCCGAGCGCAAGGCGAATCCCCCCGCCGAGCGATCCTATGTCGTCTCGCTCCTGAACGGGGGGACGGCGAAGATCGGGTCGAAGATCGTCGAGGAGGCGGCCGAGGTGGTCGAGGCGGCCGACGAGCCCGGCACCGCGGGCCGCGACCACCTGGTTCACGAGGTGGCGGACCTCGTCTTTCACACGCTCGTCTTGCTGGGCCTCAAGGACATCCCCTGGTCCGACGTCGAGTCGGAACTCGGCCGGCGGTTCGGCGTCGGCGGGATCGTCGAGAAGGAATCGCGGGGCCAGAAATGATCCTGGCCCCGGAACCCTGCCCTGCCCGTCATTCGTCCCGCTGGACTTGCCGGGGGATCGGCATCTCGTAGGGATTCTTCCCCTCCGTCCGGGCGAGCACGCGGATGGAATCCCACTCGTCGTGGAACTCGGCGACTTTGATGAGCTTGGAACAGTCTTCCGGCCAGTGCTCATACTCGGAGGCGAGCAGCAGGACGAACTTCGCCTGGCCGCCCGGCTGGTAGTTAAGCAGGCGAGGATGTTCGAGTCTCTGGACGCGGCGACCCGTGGCGAAGGCCAGGTCGGCGGGCCAGCCGTGGGTTACGTAGATCGGGAATCGCGGGGGCACCCACTGGCCGATCGCCCGGCCCCAGGGCCCCTGGCCGAACCGGTAGTTCGTTTCGGGGGCGTAGTAGCCCCAGTGGGCGAGCTTCAGCCCGACGGCGACCGCCACGACGGCGCCGAGTGCCCATCGGCCGTCCCCCCGCGATGAGGCGAGGACCGCGAAGGCGATGGCACACGCTGCGGAGACCACCACGGCGATCATCACCGCGCGGTAATAGGCCACGGCGAACGCGAGATACCCGCCCCCGGCCAGGGCCATGATCGACCAGAGGCCGACGATGAGCCAGGTGATGGCCAACGCCCGGCGACGGATCGACGAGGGCAGTTCGCCCTGGTTATCCCAGAGGGAGTCCCAGCCGGCGGCGGCCAGCACGGCGAGGCCGGCGAGGGCCGGGACCAACGCGGCCGGCGAGAGTCCGGGGATCACCGTCCCGGCGATCAGGCAGGCGCCGGCCACCTTCGCCCAGCCGATGACCGGATCCCGCCCCGCCGCCGGCCAGCCTTCGCGGACGGAACGGGACGTGGCGAGCACCGCGAACGGGGCCCAGGGCATCCCCAGGCCGAGGACGGTCAGGCTCAGGCCCCAGGCCGATGGCTGGGTCAATGGCAGGAACAGGGCCGAGGCCCAGGCTTCCGCCGGCGACGAGGCCCAGGCCGCCGCGATGGCCCAGGCGGACCAGCCCGCGACGGCGGCCGCCACCGGGATGGTCATCCGCCAGGTCCAGCGCATCTGCGCCTTGCCGAGCACGATCATGGCCAGTGTCAGGACCGCCAGGGGGGGCCACCCGCCGCACAGGAATGCCGCGGCGGCCCAGGCTCCGGTCGTCCACCCCGACCCTCGCGCCAGCATCCGGTCCAGGGCGGCCACGGTGCAGAGCCCGGCGATGAGGTCGATCCCCGCCCCCATCGAACGGTCGATCGCCGCGATCGAGCCGAACCAGCAGAGGGCGGTCAGGACCCCGGCGCGTGCCCCCAGGGTCATCCTGGCCCGTCGCGCGAGCAGCAGCCCGATCGCCATCGCCGCGAGCGCGGCCGGCCATCGGACCGAGTTGTGGGTCGGCCCCTTCTCCTCGAACCAGGCCCAGGCCTGCCCCACCGCCACCGATCCCGGCCAGACGCTCGGCTCCCAGTAGCCGAACAGCCGCCCGAAGGGACCGATCGGCTCGCCGATGGCCATGCCGACCTTGGCCTCGAGCGGCCCGAGTTCCAGGGCGGCGCCGCCCAGCAGGACGAATCCCGCGGCCAGGGCCATCACGGCCGGCCGGACGGCCGCCGATCGCCAGCCCTCCGACGGCCCCGGCTGATCGGCTCTCAGTTTGCGGGACGGGCGCGCCACCGGCGGCGATTCCAGGGACATCAACGGCTCCTTCCGAAGGTGGGCGGCAAACCCGGTTGCGGTCGCGTTCCGTCGCGTCCGGAGGTTCAGCGAAGGGTCGATTCCGGCTCGGGGGCCGACCGTGCCAGATTCCGGTCGAGCACGACGGGCGGGTCGGGCAGCGGATACCCCGGGCGCTTCTTGACCATCTCGTAGATATAACCCGGGATCCAACCGTCGTTGTAGGATTGGCGTTTCATCTCGGCGGCGACGTCGTCGATGGTCCAGCCATCGCGTTCGAACCGATAGAGGGCGACCGAAGCCCCGGTCCGGCAGGTCCCGCGTGCGCAGTGGACGATCACGGGATGGCGGTCCGGGTCGTCGATCGCCTTGAGGACCTCGCGGAACTGCGCCTCATCCCCGAACCCGTCCCCGGGCATGGGCAGGTTCAGGAAGTCGACGCCGAGCTTCTTGGCCAGGGCCCGCTCGGCCTCGACGCCGCCGTTCGGCCTCTGGAAGTTGACGATCGTGCGTATCCCGTAGCGCCGGACGGCCTCGGTGAGCTGGTCGGCGTTGAGCTGGCCGCTCCGGTAGAAGAGGCCCGGCTTGACCACGTCGAAGTGGTCCCAGACCAGCCGATTGGCCCGGGTCTGGACGCCGAGCCAGATGGCCGCGGCCGCCGCCGTGGCGACGCCCAGGACGATCCCGATCCGCATGTTTAGCATCCCATCGCGCCGTGAGGCAAAGGAAGGTCGAGGGGGCGGTCGCGACGCGGCAGGATGCCCTGCCCCGTACGCGGAGCGGCCCAGGTCCGTCGCGGGGCGGATCGTAGGTGACATCGCCGGGGCGGTCAACCCGAATCGGGCCCTTCAGGAGCACACCCCGGCCAGGTCCCGGATGACGGCCCCGGCCACCGGCCCCGGGCAGGACCAGACCAGGAAGAACAGGGCCTGCCTGGCCCAGCGCTGGGCGGCCTCCTCGCGGAGGAACCCGGTCCCTTTGCGGGCGGTGAGGAATGCCTGGGTCGACCGGAGCACCAGCGAGTTCGCGCGGGCCCGGATCGCCGCGGGCGTGGGAGCGCCGGGCCAATTCCCCGCGGTCGCCAGCAGGTCGTCGCGGAGCCGGTCCCAATCCGCCCCGAGGGCGTCGGCCGAATCCGCCAGGTCGTCCCGCCCCTGGGCCTCGATGGCCCGGATCGCCGCGCGGGCCAGGCCGAGCGCCAACGCCGAGGTCTCCAGCCCTCCCGTCCCTGACGCGCTGGTCGTCGCCATCACGTCGGCCACCGGCCCGGCGAGGAGATCCTCGCTTTCAACCTGGACGCCCTGGCACGCCACCTCGGCGGTGCAGGAGGCCTGCAGGGCCGCCAGCTCGAACGGAGGCCGGACGGTCACTCCCGCCCGGTCGGTCGGCAGCGCGATCAGGAGCTGCCGCCCGTCGTCGGTCGTCGCCCCGGCGACCAGCAGGTCGGCCCGGGGCGCCGCCGTGACCCAGGGGATGATCCCATCGACCCGGAATCGGCCCGGCCCAACCTCCTCCGCCCGCACGGCCTGCGCCCCATGCCGGCGCGACGTGGTGAGCTGCGAGATCCCGACCGTCGGGAACGCGCGCCCCTCGGCGATCGCGGACAGCCACCGCCGGGCGACCGGGCGGTCGATCGCGGCCACCAGGCGGCGTACGCCGGCGTCGTGCTGGGAGAGGATGAATGCCGCGGTCATGGACCCCTCGGCGACTCGGGCGTAGCGCCGGAGGAGCGTGGGCCGGTCGCAATCCTCGCCGCCGAGTTCGCGGGGGAGCGACCAGCGCGTCACGCCCGAGGCTTCGGCGACCGACCAGAGCGGCGCCGGCCAGACTCCCGCCGCATCGGCGGGGCCGTCCCCCTCGGCGAGCTTCCCGATCAGGTCGGCCAGGGCCCCTTCGTCGGCGGGATCAGGTTCGGCCCAGTTGTCCATCGAGCATCTCCTTGGCATTCAGCCGGCGGCGATGGTGCGAAGCCACCGGGCAACGCGATCCACCTCCCCTCGCGAAGTCCCTCGATTATCCCATCTCAGGGCAAGCCGGCGCGATACATCTCCCGGAATCGGTGCGGGACGCTGGCGCACCCGGTGCGCCCTCGGCTCGGGGTTTGGCTTAAAAAGAGCGGTCAAAAGTCGCTTTAATCCATTGCTTTCAATGGCTTGTGGGGAAATAACGGCCGACAAATGAAGATTCACCATGGCATTCTCAGGATGTTGCCATGCCGAATCTTCGTTGGCATCCGCGGATTTCCGGGGATCGGCCCGGGTCGATCCCCCTCCGCTCGCCCGATGCCCCTCTCAAGCGGCCGGGCCATCCCGAGCAACGTCCGTCGGTGCCAGGACAGGAGGAAGGGGGAGGAGCGCGAGAATCCATAAAAACAAAAGATCAAGGAATGCCATGTTGGTTTCCCATCGAGGCGGCGTCGTCGAGCCGGGGGGCGGGCCAGGCCGGTGTCATCGCATCGCGGCCTACCCCTCGCGGTGCAGGGTTTCCTCCCGGCCCGCCTCGCGGATCGTCTCGCCCAGGCCGCTCATCTTGCCCCATGCCGCCGAACTTCCTGAGGGGCGTCTTTCATGAAAATTGGCATCAACGAATCGCGGACTTTCTCCTACCAGGCCCACCTTTCGTCGCCCGATGTGATGACCCAGGGTCTGCTGATCGATGTCGGCAACTTGCAGAGGAGGCTGGTCGAGGATTACGTCCCGGGGTCGGACCGCCTGGTTTGTGACGCGCATAACGAACCGTATAACTATCCCAACGATTACCTGACCGGCGAGTGCTCGATCCCGACGACCTCGGGGCCGGTGGTCGTCCAATATCGGAAGTTGTCCCGGCAGTCTGAACTGTTCATCCGATGGAACAACGACCCGAATAGTCAGAGGAAGAAGGCGATCTTCGAGGCCGCCACGGCGTCGGGATTGCCGGCGGGCCGGCCGATCGACTTCCGGGCCGAGAAATGGTCGAACACCTCGACCGACCCGGCCGACTGGGCCATGAACGAGTACGTCCGGCCCGACGGCCGCCGCACCGGGTTCCCGGAGGGACTCAGGCCCGGCCAGCGGATGAAGTTCCGCATGGTCGACTTCAGCAAGCGGTTCAACCCGGGCGGCGACTGGTCCATCCGGGCCAAGGGGACCGGCAAGGTCCGGATCGCGATCAATTACCGCGACCGACCCGGCTCCGTCGCGACGATCGCGATCGTCGGCGGCGTCCCGTCCGGCCCGCTCCGCGTCGAAGGCGACGAGTGCTACGGCCTCGGGCTCGAATTGATCGAGAGCGACCCGGCCGACCCGCTCCACGACTTGCGGGTCATCGAGCCCGGCACCTGGCCGGCGGACCTGGACAGCCGAGGGAGGGGCTATGAGGGCAAGTCCTTCGTCCAGATTTACGACGAGCACGCCGACGACCCGGCGTTCTACCTGCCCCACCCGGCCCGCGTCCGCGACGGGAGGCACTTCGCCCACGGCCGATATGTGGATGTCCAGGCGACCATCCAGATCCCGTTCCCGGGCGAGTACCACGGGATCGTCGACCCCTCCGATCGCTCGTTGCCGACATTCGGCTTCGGCAAGGAGGAGGGCGGCGTCGGGGGCGCGATGCCCTGGGAATGGCAGATCGAGTATGCGGCGCTCGCCGGGCAGGATTTCTACCTCTGCACCGGCCACGAATGGACCGACGAGACGGTCGTCGCGTTTTGCGACGTCTTCAAGGCGTGCGCCCCGCCGTGGATGAAGCTGCTGGTCGAGTACTCGTGCGAGACCTGGAACTACGACTTCTCCGAATACTACGCCAGCGTGATCCTCGGGTCGGCCTACTTCCACCCCGGGGCCCTGGAGTCGATCACTTATGACCCGGGCACCGGGAAGGCCACCGCGAACAAGCCGGCCCACGGGTACTCCGATGGCGATACCGTCCAGGTTTACGGTGCGTCCGAGGCGGCCTACAACGGCACGTTCACGATTTCGGGGGTGACCGCCGACAGCTTCCGGTTCACTCCCGCTTCCGCGCCCCGGCATTCGCCCGCGAGGCCCACGAACATCGGCCGGCCCGGGGTATTCAAGCTGGGCCGCGCCCGGACCTCGGAAGTCTCGTCGATCGAACTGGTCTGGAAGGATGCCGCCGACGGCTACTACGCCCACTCGGGGTTCAAGGTCACGACCCCGGCCGAGGTCGTCAAGGCCGGCGACGTGATCGCGCTCTGCAACGCGGACGGGGTCGGGGTCGACGGGTTCTGGCTCGTCAGCAAGCCGCCGGGCTACGCCGCCAACGAGTTCCTGCTCAACTTCCAATATCAGGCCCTGCATCATCCGGTCCTCGCCCCCGTGGCGGGGCCCGTCACTCCCTTCGGGCCGATCGATGGCCGGCAGATCCTCGCCTGCGTGGTCGGCAGCGCCACGCCCTCGGCCGAGGTCATCCACACCGGGGTCGCCTCCGACCGCTGGTCCGGCTACCGGGCCGGGTCCACCTTCAAGGTGATCCAGTCGCAGTTCCCCGGCCACCTCAATCGCCTCGTCATGATCGTGGCCGGGTTCGTCAACAACAAGTTCCAGAATGATGCCAGGTGCGAGGCGGCCAAGATCCCGTTCGGCGGCAAGCTCCCGCCGATCTCCGAATCGACGCTCCACATCGCGAGCTATCACGAACCGGAGCCCGACATCGACCACCGGGCGACCTACGTCGGGGACGTGAAGCCGCTCGCCTCGGTGGTCGTCTCCGGCGGGGTGGCCACGGCCACCGTCAAGGAATACCCGAGCGGCCCCGAAATGACGCCGTCGACCGCCCACGGCTGGTCCTCCGGCGATCAGGTCACGATCCAGAACGTCGCCCAGGCGGGCGGCAACGGCAGGTACACGATCACGCCGACCGGGGCCTCGACGTTCACCTTCCCCGCGACCGGCCTGCCCGACGGCCCCCTCTCCGGGTTCGACGGGCCGATCTTCGCCATCAAAGACAGCGCGATCGGCGTCGAACTCGTCGGGTTCACCCGGTCGGGTCACGACATCACCTACCAGGCCCCGGGCCACCCGTTCTCGGTCGGGCAGATGGTCGGGATCGACCACATCGCATCGCCACGGCACGAGGGCGTCTTCGCCGTGAAGGCGACCACCGCGACGACGTTCACGGTGGAGGTCGATTGCGACTTCGACCCGTCGTTCGAGTTCCCGGGCCGGGGCAACGCCTTCTCGGCGGCGGTCCTGGATGTCTATCCCCTGGCGATCTCGAAGCGTCTCGACGGGCCGAGCTACAACCGCCACTTCGCCGACCTGGCCGAGGCGTCCGGCAAGCACGGGATGACGATGGGCATCTACGAGTCGGGCACTCACGTCTACTCGCAGCCCCACGTCGATTTCGTCCCCTGGGTGAGCGGCGCCCTCAAGGCATCCCAGTGCGTCCCGGCCATGAGGGCGACGATCACCAAGTCGATCGCCCTGCACGCTGCCAGGGGGGTCCGCCGCTACACCTATTACACCTCGACCCTGGTCTGGGGCCGGCGGGCCCACTCCTTCGGCGTGAAGCCCTACCAGCAGGACACGCGAAGCCAGAAATGGCCGGGCCTGCTCGACGGGATCGCCCTGTACGGCGAGGGCCGGCCCGCCTCGGCCCCGGCGGCCCGGTTCCGCATGACGGCCCCCGATCCCCACCCGGCCGGCGAGCCCGGCGGATACGGGACGATCGGGCCCGACGGCATCCTGGAGGGCGAGACGACGATCGTCCTCGACGACGACGGCGCGGGCGGCACGTTCACCCCGCCCACCCTCATCTTCCCGGCCGGGACCGACTCGGCCCAGCCCTTCACCTACGCACCCCCAACCTTCGGAACTCGGCCCATCACCGCTTCCATTTCCCCCCCACTCGGGGAGGCACCTACCGCCATGTCCGTGACCTCCGACGAATACGGCAACCCGGGGAATGCGACGGTCATCGTCGCCGACCACTTCGATCGCCCCGACGGCCCGCCCGGCGACGGCTGGATCGTCAACGCGGCGGACCGGGCCGCGATCGTCGGTAATGCGCTGTCGATCCAGCTCACCCCCGCGTCCATGTGGACGCAGATTTCAACGGTCGTGCTCCGCGACGACTTGATGCTCAATGCCCAGGCGAAAATGACATTCACGGCCGGGCAAGGCGGCCTGGGCCTCCTGTTCCGGTCCAACGGGTTGGTCGGCAACAACGCGATCGGCTACGGTATCGTCCCGGCGGTCGGCAATAACTCGGTCTTCGTCCGGCATTTCGACGGGACCGGGGGCGACGGTGTGATCATCGCCGCGGCCGTGTCCACCCCCTACGTGGCCGGGCGGAAGTACGAACTTTACGCCCGGATCCGCCAGACCCAACCGGTCTTCGACATCCGGGTCACCGACGTCGAGTCCGGAAAGGTCATCTGCGAGAAATTCGGCGTCGCGGCCCCGAAAGATCGGCCCCCGATCACTTCGCCAGGCCAGGCGGGCCTGTTCCTGAATAGCGGCCCCGCGACCGCCGACGACGTGACGATCTGGCGGCTGGGCTACGCCACCGGGTTCTCGCTCTCGGGCCCCGCGACCGCCACGGTCGGCGCGGCCTCCGGCGACTTCCTGGTCACCCCGGTCGGCGGTCCCCTGCTGACGGACGCCGTCGTCACCCCATCGGACGGGGACATGGGCGGGACCTTCGATCCGCCCAGCCTCTCGTTCTCGCGCGATTCGTTCGAGGTCAAGGCCTTCACGTATTCGGGCTCCTCGGCGGGCCTGAGGTCGATCCAGATCGAGGCCTCGCCGGGCCTCGCCACCCCCCCTCCCCGGATGATCGCGCTGTCGGCCTCGACCGCGGAGGCGACCCGCGTCCGGCTGTCAATCTCGCCGGGCTCGGGTCCCATTGGCTCGAATGCAACGGTGACCGCCAGCCTTGAGGGCGGGGCGACGCTCGCCTCCGACCTGCGGATCCAGCTGGTCTCCTCGGGCGGGGCCTTCGGCGGCCCGATCGCGATCGCCGCCGGGGCGGCCTCGGGCCAGACGACCTTCACCCCCTCCGCCGAGGGCGAGGTCTCGATCTCGGCGACCGTGACGGGCGGGGGCGACCTGTCGGGCCCCGACCCGATCACCTTCATCGGCCTGCCCGCACCGACCACCGGGGCCCGATCGCCGGCCACCGGCTATGCCGTGATCCTGCCATCGACGGTCGTGATCGGCCAGGCCGCCACGGCGATCGTCGTCCTGACCGGCGGCCACGAGCTGGAGAACGGCCTGCTCGTCAGGTTGACCGATGCGGATGCGACGATCGGAGGTGCGGTGCTCATCCCGGTCGGGAATACCTACGGGACGACGAGCTACCTCCCCAGGACCTCGGGCACCCATTCGCTGCGGGCGACGCACGACGGCGGGAACCCCGGCATGACCGACCCGTCGCCGACCTCCGTCTTCGTGGAAGAAGCCCCGAGCGGCGGGGCGGGCTCCGGGCTGACGCTGGACCAGATCCAGGCTGCCTGCGCCGCCGCGATCCGCGCCACGCCGGCTACGGCCGTCTCGGTGACCGATAAGGCGGGCTATTCGCTGGCCCCCGACGAGAGGGACGCGGTCGCCGCACGGGTCGCCGCGCAGATCGGCGGCGACATCGCCTCGATCAAGGCGTCGCTCTCGGCCCTGTCGATCCCGGCCATCGCCGGCGGCGTCGATTCGGTCCTGTCCGCCTCGCATGGCTCTGGGTCGTGGGCCACGCTCGACCTGCTCGCGATGCCGGTCGTGGGCCGCTATCCGGCCGGGACGGCCGGGAACCTCATCGCCTCGATCGCCACGGCCGATGCGATCGGCTCGATCCTGGCCTCGACACCGGTCGCCATCAAGGCGGGCGGGATCACCACGAGCAGCTTCGCCGCGGGGGCCGCGGTCCCCTTGCCGGCGACGGCCCCGGCCGGATACGGCGGCTCGTCGCTCACCACGGCCCAGGTCCAGGCGGCGTGCGCCTCGGCGATAACCGCCACCCCGGCCACGGTCGGCAAGGTCAATGACAAGTCGGGCTATCTCCTGGCCGCGTCGGGCCTCGACGCGACCTCCGTCGAGGCGGGCGTCAACGCCCGCCAGGCCCTCTCGATGATCCTCGCGGCCTCGGCCGGGGTGATCAGCGGTTCGGGCACCGGCAGCATCACGATCAAGGGGGCCAACTCCACGGCGACCCGGATCACCGCGATCACGGACAACGCGGGCAACCGCTCCTCGATCCAGCTCAACCTGCCGATCTGAGCGCGATCGATCGCGAATCCCGGCCCGCCCCCCTTCGGTGGGGGGCGGGCCTGCTCGCGTTCCCGGCGGCCGCAATCTCAGGGCGCGATCAGGTAGTAGAGCGTCGCGGGGTCGAGCCTGATCTCGGAGGCGACGCCGTGTGAGCCCGACGGTTCCCCGTTCGGGTCGAGTCGGGTCACCTTGAGGCTCGCCGCATCGGGCCGGTTCAACCGGACCGTCCCCTCGACCTGCCGGACGAGCCAGGGGTCCTGGCCGATGCTGGCGATGGTCTTCGCCCCCGACGCTCCGGGAGAGGTCCGGAACCCGCTCGCCTTCTCCTCGGTCATGACCTGGAGCAGGATCTTGCGTGAAGTCGCCAGGGGCATGTCATCGAGCGCGACCGCGACCACGGCCATGAGGTCCAGCTTCGACGTGATCGCCAGGTCCTTGGTCCGGACGCTCCCGGCCGACCCGAGGTTGCCCAGGACCCCCTGGGCCGATGGGGCGTCGATCGTCAGGACGCCCTGGCCATAATCCAGCCGGAGCTGGCCATGGCTGCTGGCGACCCGCTTTCGTCCCCGATCGACGTAGGCGGAAAGATCCTTCAACTTCGCCGGCTCCGCGCCGTCCACGAACCGGACGGCCGTGCGGCCGACGTAATGGGCCAGGGGATCGATCACGTTCCCCGGCTTCAGGGTGACACCGGCGGGGACGTCCTTGAGCCGGAGTTCGTCTAAGGCGGCATCTTGCGGCATGGGCGTCCCCTTCAGGTCGAACAGGTCCGACTTTCGGAGCGGGAGGTCGACCATCAGGTCGCCGGGCGCGACCAGCCCCCGGCGGAAGATCAGCGCCGAGGCCGGGAACTGGCCCATCATCGTCGGGCTCATCAGCGTCCAGGGCTGCATGAAGAACTGCGGCTTGGTCGACCAGCGTGCCCCGTCGAGCGCGAAGTGCACGATCGCGTCGGAATCCTGGAGGGCGCCGTAGGCGGCGAGATAGAGGGGGGCCTCGGTCCGGAATCGATTGGGCCGGTTCCAGGTGGTCTCGGAGATCATCGACGGCTTGCCGTCGTAGCTGGGGTCCATCGCCGGGTGGACGAACTCCTTCGGCATCCCCGGCTTGGACGCATCGAATCGGAGGGCAGATCGATCGGCATAGGTGTGCCCGTCGCGGATCGACCACTCCGAGGCCTCGCCCGCCTGGCTGGCCCCGAAGTAACCATGCCGGTCGATGAAATCGCCCCCCGTATAGCTGTATTTCTCCAGGGGGCCGAGCACGCGGGGGTCGGCCGTCGCCCAGTTCGAAGCCGTGATCACGCCCTTGAAGCCCAGGTCCCGGAGGAATCGGGCCGACTCGTCGTAGAATCGACGCTGGCTCTCCACCAGGAAGCGGGCCGTATCCTTGTCCCGGGCGGTGCGCTCGTTGGCGAGATTCCAGAGCGGGCGGAAGCCGATGCGGCCCTCGGCCGGGCGATCCCTGTCGACCTTCGTGCCGCCCCAGGCCTTGAGGGCGGCGTTGATCGTCCCGTACCTTCGCGCGAGCCATTCCCCGAATTGGGCTTCGAGGAGGCGTCGTTCCGGCTCGGGGAGGTTCTGATCGTTGAAGGTCCAGAAGAGGTAAGAATCCTCGTTGACCAGCTCCAGGCCCATCACGGCCGGGTCGTCGATCAGTCGGGCCCCGGTCGCCGGGTCGGGGGTGGTGAGCAGGGCCTTCCACCAGCCCCGATACATCTCCTGGAACCCGGGGTCGAAGAAGATGGCGGCGAACGGATGCTTGGTGCCGTCGTAGCCGCGGAGCGCCCGATTGGCGGCGGTCGGCTTCAGCATCAGGGGGAAATAGATCGAGAGATGCGTGTAAATCCCCTCGCCCTTCATGGCGACGACGACGCTGCGGGCGACGCCCAACTGGGCGGGGTCGAGGTTGCCTTCCTGGTCGAAGTAGCCCCGGTGGAGCCGGACGAGGTTGACCCCGTGCTTGGCCAGCATCCGCGCCTGCTCCGGGAACGAGCCCGCCGCCTCGGCCGGGCCATTGACCCCCCAGAAGCGCACCGGGGCCCCGGTCTTGCCGTGGACGAAGCCGCCGCCCTTCGCGGCGATATACCCGCCGTCGCCCGCCGCCTTCTCGTTGAGCCCGCGCAGGTCGAACCCGGCCCCGGGGGCGAACGGGTCGGGGGGCGGGTCGAAGGCGAACCAGCCGGCCACGGCCTCCGTGGTCTGGCCCGGCTTGCGGAGGCCATTCGGGCGGAATGGGGCCAGGCTGAGCACGAAGCAGTCGAGATACCCGTGGTTGTGGTTCGCGCTGTCCATCCGGAACTCGACCGTGTTGGCCCCGGCCTTCAGTGCCACCACCCCCGCGCGGGCCCAGGCCAGGAACCGGAGGTCGGGCTTGTCGTCGGCGGCGACGTTGGTCGAGTCGATGACGCCCGTCCCCATCTCGATCGGGCCCCAGTCGGAGCCGTTCACCCGGCAGGACAGGCGGCTCTGGATCGGGTTGGCCCGGACCCACAGCTCGTATCGGCCCGCCTTCGGGGCCGCCACCCGATAAGAAAGGGTGCCGACGTGCTTCTCGTCGAAATTGCTGGTGAAGTCGCCGCCGGAGAAGAGGCCCTTCTTGACCTGGTCATACCACCAGGGATGGCGATGGACGTCGGAACGGTCCGGCTTCTCCCCCTCGATCCAGATCCAGTCATCGGCGGCCTTGGCATCCGGCGCGATCGCGAGCGAGAGGGCGGCCATGGCGAGCCAAATCCTGGTCGAGGAACGGCGAGGCGACATCGTCAGGTCTCCGGGAGAGTCCGGGCGAGCCCCTCGGCGAATCGCCCTGAGGACACCCATGATAGCGACGGCCGGCCGTCGCCGTCAGCCGCTGACCGAGTCGCGCTTCGAAAGCAAACCGGCCCGATCATCGCTGATCGGGCCGGCCGAGTGCTTCAATTCTGCCCGACCTCGATCGGGGGGCCGACGAGCCCGGACACGACGGCGAGGGCCTGGTAGGCACGCTGCTGTTCGCTGTACTTGGCCAGGGGGGCCGAGTGGGAGCCATCCTGATAGATCCCCACCACCGCATACAGACCCTTGAGAGCTACGACCTCGGCCCGGTCGAACAAGCCCGAGCGGATCAGGGAGGCCAGGTTCTTCTGCCAGAGCGTCGTCTCGGCGAATAGGGTCGTCATGGCATGCCTCCTCGGGCGGCCCGGGTTGATTTTATGGGAATGGTCCGGAGATTCCCTCCTCGCCTGGACATTCTACGCACCGATCCCCCGGAATGTTCCCGGCAGAAGTGCCGTGTATCGAAAAGGCCACCCGCACGCGAGGGAGGCCGCTGCGAAAAATGCACCCCAGGGGTGGACGACCCGCCGGTTCCCGGACCACGATGGGCCCGCCTTCGCCTTCGATCGCGCCCGGCACCTGGTTCGCACGCAGGCAAGGTTTCCGGCCTCACGCGGCCCCGTCGGTGCTCCGGCGGCCCGGCGTGATGGCAACCGTCGAAAAACCATGGGAGCGGACGAAACCGGATGAGAAGCGAATGGGACAAGATGGTGGCGGGCGAGCTTTACGACCCGATGGATCCGGACCTGGTCCGGGCGCGTGACCGGGCGCGAGACCTGTGCCAGGATCTCAACGCCACCCGCGAGGGCCACCGCGAGGAACGGAGGAGGATCCTCCTAAAACTCTTCGGGGCCGGCGGCGATACCGTGTGGATGCAACCGCCGTTCTACTGCGACTATGGCTCCAACATCCGGCTCGGCGAGCGGGTCTTCTTCAACTTCAATTGCGTGGTCCTCGACGTCTGCCCGGTCACCATCGGCGACTTCACGCTCTTCGGCCCGGCGGTCCAGATCTACACCGCCACGCACCCGATGAATGCCCAGTTGCGGAGGAGCCAGGAGTTCTCCAAGCCCATCGCGATCGGCTCGGACGTGTGGGTGGGCGGCGGCGCGATCATCTGTCCGGGGGTGAGCATCGGGTCGCGGTCGGTCATCGGCGCCGGCAGCGTGGTGACCAAGAATATCCCCGACGGGGTCTTCGCCGCCGGTAATCCCTGCCGGGTCATCCGGGAGATCACCGACTGACGGCGGCATCCGGGACGCGACGAGGCTTGCCGCTCAGTCCCGGCGGGGCTGCCCCGGCTCGGGATAGTTTCGCGATGCGTCGTCGAGGACCAACACCCAGTCCTGCCCCTTGCCTTGCGAGGGCGGGTGGAATTCTCGCCGGCCTTCACGCGCGAGGTTGCCGAAAGGCTGCGCGGCACCCGTCCTCGGGTCATACCAGGCCGCCGAGAGCTTCGGGCCCGAGAGTTTCCCGAGATCGACGGTGAACGGCCGGCCCGTCGGAGAATAGATGAATGCATAGCTGCCGTCCTCGGCCCGGGCGGCCTGGACGTGGTCCGGTCCCTGGCCCGGTTCCGACGCGAGGAGGGATTGGTCGGGGATCCGCGCCAGGATGGGCCGGGATTCGAGCAGGGCCCGGACGTGCTGCATCTGTCCGGCGCCGGGCAGGCCGATCGCTTCCTTCCAGGGCGTGCGAGCGAAGGTGATCGGGGTGCGGCCCGGGGCGAAGAACTGCCAGATGTCGTGGCACCCGTAAGTATGCCCGCAGGCCCCGGCGAGGGTCGCCCAGTAGGCCGCCTTGCGGGCCTGATCGTCCCCCAGGTAACCGTTCGACGCCTTGAATCCCGAGGGATGGTCCTCGTAGCCGGGTTCCCCGTCGAGGCAGGGCTTGGTCGGCGTCCGGGCATAGTCTGCCGCGATGCGGTCGTAGTTGGGCCGGTCGAAGCCGTGCCCGGACTGGAGCATGTTGAACGCGAGCCAGTCATCGCCGTGGAAGAATTCGGCCGAGGTCCTCCCGCCGTTGGGATGGTAGGTCATCAGGTGGCGTCCGCCATCCCCCTCTTTCAATCCCTCGGCCATCGCCCGGATGATCCGGGCTTGCCCTTCATTCTCGACCGGCCGATCTCCCCCGAGGATCCAGATGATCGGCCTGTCCTTGTAGCGACGGCCGAGGAACGTGCCGAACGCCTTCGCGTTCTCGGGCGTGAAGATCTCGGGCCCGAGTCCCCACTTCTTGTTCCACTTGTCCCCCCAGGTGGGCAGCATGCCGATGACCAGCCCCAGTTCCTCGGCGCGATCGACGATGTGATCGACGTGGGCGAAATACGCCTCGACGGGCCGGGTCGGGTCGTTATCTTCGAGCGGGCGATGACCGTAAGGATTGGGGACCGTGAGGCCGTCGTATTCGGCCAGCACGACCGCCTGGATCACCGTGAACCGCTTGCGGGCCCGGTCGCGGAGGTACAGATCGGCCTCATCCCTGTCGAGGCGGTGGAAAAGTTCCCACGCGGTGTCGCCCAGGTAGAAGAATGGCTTCCCCGTCTGATCGAGCAAGTTACGGCGGTTGTCGCTGACCCGGGTCGGGTACGGGATTTGGGAGAATCGGCTTGCGGCGGCCGTGATTTGGGCCGGTTCGGCGGCGATCCCGTTCAGTTCCGGGATCAGGGTGATCATGAGGAGGACGAAGCAGGAGGCGGGCGTCGGTTTCATCGCGGGATCTCGCAGTACGTCGGGGAGAACGGACTTGCAGGCGAGATTGCCACGATCCGGCCGGATTTGCGAGGGGCGACGCCGGGCGAATGTGTAGTCTGGGTGGTGGGTTAGTCTCGGGGCTCATGAGAGGCGAAGAATAATGACCGGTGTTGCCGTCTTCCTGACCGCGGCCCTGGGAGCGTGGGCCGGCCCGCTCACCCCCGGCGATCATCTCCGGACGGTGCGGTTGGGCGAGTCCTCGCGGCCCTATCTCCTCCACGTCCCAATCTCCTACGACCCGGCCCGACCGCACCCCGTGGTCCTGGCCCTCCACCCGTTCGCGACGAACGGTGCTGTCATGGCCCGGATCACCGGGCTGAGCGACGTCGCCGATCGGGAGAAATTCCTGATCGCCTATCCCGAAGGGAGGGGCCGGGCGGGGATCCTGCATTGGGATGTTGAGGCAAAGACCGGGGGCGACTCCGACGACGTGGCCTATCTCGCGGCGGTCCTTGATGACATCGCCGACGTCGCCCGCGTGGATCCGAAGCGGATCTTCGCCACGGGCTTCTCCAACGGGGCGATGATGTGCTATCGCCTGGCGTCCGAACTTTCCGGCCGGATCGCCGCCATCGCCGCGGTGGCCGGGACCATGCCCGATGCGGAGATCCGGGCGAGCCGGCCCGTCCCCGTGCTCCATTTCCACGGGACCAGGGACGGCTTCGTGTCCTACGACGGCCGGCTCTGGCGAAATCCGGGGGAGTCCCGGCTCAAGGGCGTCGAGGCGACGGTTCGGGCCTGGGCCCGCTTCGACGGATGTCCCGAGATGCCGACCACCACCGCCCTGCCCCGCGCGACGGCCGAGTCACTTGCCGTCGTGAAGTCGGTCTACGGCCCGGGGCGGGAAGGGTCGTCCGTGATCCTCTACAGGATCGAGGAGGGCGGGCACGCCTGGCCCGGCCGGGACCAGACCGGGGCCTTCCTGGGCAAATCGGCGGCCGACCTGAAGGCCAACGACCTGATCTGGGAGTTCTTCCGCGAGCATCCCCTGCCCTGACCCGGCCGGGTTAGCGGCGGGGCCAGGGCTCGCGGATCGGATCAGGCGATCAGGGATTCTTTCTCGTTGGTCGGGTCGCCTTCGACGTTGGCCGTCCGCGTGATCTGATCGCGGCCCTTGTTGCCGATCACGACGGCATTGACCGCGAAGTTCGTGACCGACGGCGCGAGCCTCACGGTGTAGCGGATCTTGTCGTTGCCGGCCCCGCCCTGCACCGCCGCGGGCAACGCCGACCCGCTCCCCACCGAACCCGTCGAGCCGGCCGCGACGTTGATATTCGTCACGATGTTGTCGTTGCCGGCGCCGCCGTCGACCGTCAGGTTGTAGATGAAGTTCCCCTGGATCACCCCGGAGTATTCCGTGGTGATCTTGTCGTTGCCGGCCCCGCCCGAGAATTCGGGCACGATCGATGCCCCCTGGGCCACGGGCCCGGACCCGTTGAAGGTCAGCTTGTCGTTGCCGGCGTCGCCCTGGAGGTACGAGATCAGCGAGCCCTGGAGGATCGCCCCTCGCTGGTTGACGACCATCGTGTCATTGCCGGCCCCGCCGTAGCATTCGACATCCAGGCCCGCCGAATTGTTCACGTTGCCGTTGATGTTGGCCGTGAATCGATCGTTGCCCGCCGAGCCGTCGACCAGGACGATCTGGGACTTGACCAGGTCCCCGTCGAGGGAGTAGCTGATCTTGTCGTTCCCTTTCTTGCCGAGGACCTGGATGACCTGGATGCCCGCCTTGCTCGTGTAGGTGGTCCCGTTGCCGAGCGTGATCGACAGGTTGCCGGCCTCGCCCGTGCCATCGTCGGAGATGTTGATCACGTCGGCCTTGTTGGTCCCGGTGATCACCAGCGAGGTGAATCCATCGCCGGCGACCTCGCTGAAGCCGACCGACGCGGCGGCCCGGGCGGCCATCAATCGGCGCCCTTCGAGCGGCTCCAGGGACGGGGATGACGCGGTGCGGCGGGCGCGCGGGGTCTTCATCTTGCCCTGATCCATGTGTCTGGCTCCTGCCTCTAAATCGATTCGATCGGCCGATCATCGCCCACCGGCCACGGCGGATCGGGGGGGCACTCCCGGCTTCGCCCGATGCGCTTTACCTGGAAGTCATCGGTCCCTTGAGCGGAAATCTTGCGGGTTCTCCTGATTTTAGGACTTAATCCGTTGGAAAGGGCGGCGGAAAATTAAATCATTCGTCGAGCCTCCGGCGGACTTCACACCCCTCGCTTTTCCGCGTCGGTCGGGGCCAAGCGCAAGATGCGACGGCCGGGGCCGGGAAAGGTATCCCCGAGATGCGGCGAAGGTCAGGTCATCACGGCTTGCAGGTTCCGGGCCGGCGTGGGAATCTCGGGGACGGGGAGGCCGTCGATCTCCCGGACGGTTGACCATCGCCTCGGGAGCCCCAATCAATGGGCGAGCATCGGATCCGATTTCGAGGTCCCTGGGACATGGAGTTCGAGGACGGGCCGGCGTCGATGGCGTCCCGCCGCGTTGCCCTTCCGATCGACTGGCCTCCCGGCGTGGAAGCGAAGTTCCGGCTCCGACGCCGATTCGGCCGGCCGAACCTCGATCCCGCCCGCGACGCCCTGCGGCTGGAACTGGACCGCGTGCCGGGGTTGATCTCGGCCCGGATCAACGAACGCGAGGTCGAGCTGTTCTCCCGCGAGGCCGGATCCTGGTCCGCCCCGCTGGATGGGCCGCTCCAGCCCCGCAACGATCTGGTGCTCGTCGTGGATCTGGGGGAGATCGCGCTCGCCGCCCCTCCCGGGGAGTGGGGGGCGATCGCGTTGGTCATCCAATCTCGAGATGATTAGGGGAAGAACATCGGGGACCTCGACCCGCTTCTGCCGGGCTCGAAGCCGGACGAGTCGGCATCCGGGACAATTTCCGTCGGATGCTTGCTCTCGCCACCCGGCCTGGTAAGCTCGGGATTGGGCCCGGATCGAGGGGCGCAGCGGGGGAGGCCCGACCTGGGTTGAGTCCCTCGGGGTCATCACGCCCCCGGGGCCTCCGCGGCGAAGCATGGGGTCATGCCGGGTCTGACCGATCATCACCCCCGAATCTTCTCGACCGCGGAAGGAATGGTGTCTCGTGTCCCAGGACTTCGAATTCAACGAGCCGCAGCCCCCGAGCGAACCATTCAAGCCGGTCGCGACGCCCCCGCCCGCGAGCCCGCAGAAGACCGCCGCAAAGCCCCCCGCGACGACCCCGGACCCCTTGTACCGTTCGCCCATCTCGATCCTGGGCGGGCTGGTCATCACCTTCGCCCTGCTGGGCGGGCTGGGCTTCCTCGGCTACGACGCCTACAAGAACAACCCCGCGACCCCGGCCGAGGCCCCCGGCGAGAAGCCCGCGGAAGCCCCCGGCGAGAAGCCCGCGGAGGCCCCGCCCGCGGAGGCCCCCGCCCCGGCGACGGCCGCCGAACCCTCCGGCGTGCTGTCCGCGCAGGTGGCGGAACTCCAGGCCGCGCTCAAGACGGCCACCGACCGCCTGGACCAGCTGGCATTGAAGCCCGCCCCCGACCTGAAATCGGTCGAGGATAAACTCGCCGAGATGGCCAAGTCCTCCGACGCGGTGGCAGGGCTCTCCGCCCGGGTGGCCGCGATCGACGAGAAGGTGGGGGCCATGAGCAAGGCCGACCCCGCCGACCCGGCCAAGATCGATGCCGTCGAGCGGAAGGTGGGCGAGCTGGCCTCGGCCCTGGACGCCCTCAAGGGCGAAGTCGCCGCGATCGCCGCGTCGGCGACCCGGCCCGCCCCCGCGCCCGACGCGGCACGGCCCCCCGCGGATATCCAGGCGGCGGACGCGGCCATGTCCGAGGCCGTCGACCTGTTCAGGCAGAAGAAGTATGCGGAAAGCCTGGAGCGATTCACCCGGCTCCAGGCGGATCACCCCGAGGATGCCCGGGTCTGGTACTTCTCCGCCCTCGCCAATGGGCTCGCCACCCGCAACTGGAGGGGTGAGACCGAGCGACTGGTGAACCTGGGGATCGAGAAGGAGAAGGCTGGATCGCCTGAGGCTAGCAAGATCGACGCCATCTTCGCCGATCTGACCGCGGCCAATGGCAAGGACTGGCTCGCGGCGTATCGGGCCCGCGCCTCCTCCCGTTGACATTGCCTTTCGGATTTTTCAAGCCGACTCCGAGCATCCCCCGATCTCCCTCGCGGCGGTGGGGTGCCCGGAGTCGCATTGTTTCACCCCTTGGCCGACCTTTGTTCGCCTCCCGTCGCATATTAAAAGCGGGAGTGCAAACAATCGATTCCGTCGATCTCCGCCGCTGGGATGAGAGTGGACGCCCTGCGTGACCCAGGACAACGGATCTTTGAAATCACCGGGGCGTGGTCGGTTTACCACTCGTCACGGGCGGGTCATGTCTCGTAACATGGGTATTCGATGAGTCGATGATTGCTCCGCCCCGGCCTCGTCATCCCGGTCGCTTCCTCGGGCCGCCCGCACTCCACCTGGATGACGATGACCCGGTCGCCTTGCCGCATCGGTTCCCGATCTCCAGGGCCTGCCCGACCGCCGTCGGGCTGCACCCGGCCCTCTGGACAATACGCCCGGCCGCGATTCGATGGAGGGACCTCGGGCATGGCGAAGTCGTCTCATCGTCGCGAAACCCGGATGCTCCGCCCTCGATTTCCATGGAGCTCGCTGGAAGACCGCCGGTTGCTCAGCGGGTTGGGCCTCCAGCTGACCATCCCGGCGGTGGTGATCCCGGTCGAGCTGGTCCAAGTGACGACGGTCCTCGACGAATCGCCGACCGTTGAGGTCCGGGCTCCGATCGTCGGATCGCTCGCCGAGCCGATCCCGATCCTCCAGGATCTCGTGGTCGAGGACGTTTCGGGCGAGGATGAGGAGCAGGCGGGCCCCGATCCAACGATCACCCTGCCCGGTCCGATCGTCACGCCCATGCCGGTGGTCGTGATCGGGCCCACGCCGTCTTCACCGACCCCCGCCGACCCTCCGGCGAGCGGACCGACCGTCCCCGTGGTGATTCCGATCATTCCAGACGTGACGATCGTGATCCCGGTCGAACCGCCGCCCCCGATCACCACCGAACCGGCCGTGACGCCGGTGGTCACCCCCCCGGATCTCCCCTCCCCTGTGCCGATGGGCCCCGAGGAGGAGGCCGACCCGGGGTCGAGCGGCACCACCCCGATTCCCGAACCGACGACGGTGATCAACCCGCCGCCGGAGGTGCCCATCGTCGATGGCCCCTCGACGGTCGAGGTCCCCCTGGTGACGCCGCCGCCGGCCACCCCGCCCGCCGGGACGCCGACCGACGAGTCTCACAGCCCGGGGACTCCGACCCCGGAAGTCGGGCCACCGGCGTCGACCGAGGGGGACCGGCCGACCGCACCGCCCGCCTCCGCGATCGATCCGCCGATCGGATCCGGTTCGGGGGCCGATCCGTCGCGTCCCGATCGTCCGGCGACGCCCCCGATCGAATCGCCCTCGAAATCCCCGACGGCGGTCGTCCCACCGCCGTCGGCCCCGGCCTCGCCGCCCCCGGGCAACCCGGAGACCGCCAGGCCCGTCGCGTCGCCGGATGAGGTCGGGGAGAAGCCGTCCAAACCCGCCTCGACCGCATCCGATAGCTTGAAGGGTACTTCGGCTCCCGCCCCGACGATCTTCGCCGGGGGTTCGGCGGAGCGGTCGGGCTCGCTCATGAGTACGCCCGTCGCATGGACTTCGAGCGGCCCTGCCGGGTATTTCATCCCGGGGAACCCTTCCGGCGGCCCTCCGGCCGATGAACTCCAGTTCGAGACCACGTGGGAACCCCTGGGCCTGTCGCCCATCCTCTCGGCGGCCTCGTCCGCGGCCACGCTCGCGGCCCCGTCCGCGCTCCTCGCCGAGATCGCTTCGTCGGACACCTACGAGGCGACCCGCGACGGGATCGAGCTCGCTCTCGCCGTCGTTTCGGACCTCGCGGAATCGCTCCCCAGGATCTCGTCGGAGGTCCTCGCCCTCGAACTCGACTCCGCCACTTCCATGGTGCGGGCCGCGCTCGATGCCTCGCAGCTCGATCCCGTCGATGTCTCCGGTTTGGTGCGGGAGATGGGCGAGCTGATCGCCTCCGTCCGCTCTCATTCCGTCGGCCGGCTGGTCCGGATGGCTGCCCTCTCGCCCGTGACCTGGATCATGCTGGGCGTGCTGGTGGTGGTCTCCACGGAGCTAGCCCGGCGCGAGCTCCGGAACTCGGCCAGCGAGCCCCCCGCCGGGGGTAGCCCTGACCTGCTCGCGACCTGGGGGATCTCATGAGCATGGACCGGGACGATGCCCTGATCGACGAGATGATCCGGCGCCTGAATCGGGGCGACGAGGCTGCCGTCGGGGATGTCTTCGAGACCTATGTGCCGTTCCTGAGGATGGTCGTCCGCCGTCGCCTGAGCGCGACGCTCCGCTCCAAGCTGGATTCGGAGGACATCGTCCAATCGATCTGGGTCGATCTGCTCGACCTCTTCCGCGAGGGGGGGGACCGGTTCCCCGACGCCGCCCGTCTCCAGGCCTTCCTGGCCCGGGCGGCCCGGAACCGCCTGATCGATCGCCAGCGTCAGCATGCCGCCGCGATGGATCGCGAGCGGCCCGCCTCCGGGGCGGAACTCGACGCCGTCGCATCGCCCGCCCGCGATCGGCCCAGCGAGGCCGTCCACGCCGATGAGCTGTGGGATTCGATCCTCGCGTCCTGCCCACCCCAGCATCGGGAATTGTTCCGGATGAAGCGGGAGGGCCGGAGCCTGGCCGAGATGGCCGACCGCTCTCGCATGCACCCCTCGAGCATCCGTCGGGTCTTCTACGACATGGCCGGCCGGCTCGGGGTCGAGAAGAAACAGCGTGAGTCCTCGACAGGATGACACCATGCCGGAACGAGCGACCGTCCCCACGCTGATGGCGAACTTCGAGCCGGATCAAGAGCCCTCGGTCGAGACCCTCGCCGAGGGGCTGGCGATCGCGATGGCCGAGGACTGGCGGATCGGCCTCAGGAGGTCCGTCGAAGATGTCCTGGCGGACTCGCCCGACCTCCGCGACGAGCCTCGCGTCGTGCTTCGGCTGATCTACGAGGAGATCTGCCTGCGCCAGGAGGAAGGCCCGAAGTCCCTTTCGGTCGAGATGCTCGGGCGGTTCCCCGCCCATCGCGACGAACTCCAGATGTTGCTGACCGCCCACAGGGTCCTCGACGACGAGGCCCCCGCCGCTGCATTCCCGGAGGTGGGCGGGACCCTGGGGGATGCTCGCCTGCTCTCGGAACTGGGCCGGGGCGCCCTCGGGCGCGTGTTCCTGGCCACCCAGTTCGCCCTGGCGGATCGCCCGATCGTATTAAAAGTGATCCCCTTGCGCGGGGTCGAGCATCTGACGCTGGCCCGGCTCCAGCACACCTACATCGTCCCCCTCTACGCGGCCCCCGTCTTCCCGGAACTGGGCCTGCGTGCCCTGTTCATGCCCTATCTCGGCTCCCTGACCCTGGCCCGCCTCTCGACCGCCCTGGGCCCGATCCCGCCCGGGGCGCGCACCGGGGCGGATCTCCTGGAAGTCCTCGACCGCTCTCGCGAAGCCCAGCCCGTCGACCTGCCCGGCAGCGGATCGGCCCGGGCCTGGCTGGCCCGCGCGAGCTATGCCCAGGCCGTCGCCTGGATCGGGACCTGCCTGGGCCAGGCCCTGCTCCATGCCCACGAGCGCGGCCTCGTCCACCTCGACCTCAAGCCGTCCAACGTGCTGATCGCCGCGGACGGGCAACCGATGCTGCTCGATTTCCACCTGGCACGGGCCCCGGTCCAGGCCGATGACCCGAGCCCCGGCTCGATCGGAGGAACTCCGACTTACATGTCGCCGGAGCAGGCCGATGCCCTGGTGCGGATCCGCCAGGGTCTCCCCCCCCGGTCGGCCGTGGACGCCCGGTCCGACATCTACTCGCTCGGGGTGCTCCTCTTCGAGATGCTGGGAGGCACGCTGCCGCCGCCGGCCGAGTCCCGCGACATCGCCCGGCAACTCCGGCGGGCCAATCGGCAGGTCTCATCGAGCCTCGCCGAACTGATCGCCCGCGCCATGGCGATCGACCCCCGCGATCGCTATCCCGATGCCTCGGCCTTGGTGGAAGACCTGAGGCGATACCTGGCCGACCTCCCGTTGCGGGGGGTCTCCGACCGCGATCCGATCGAACGTTGGAGGCGGTGGCGGCGGAGGAGGCCTCACGCCCTGGCCCTGATGATGATGGGATTGGCGGTAGCCCTGGCGACCCTCCTCACACTCATCGCGACCCGGGGGCCCGGGTTGACCCCCATGGATATCGAATCCTACCACCAGTCCCGGCTGAAGCATCGCCAGGAAGACGCCGAACACCTGGCCCTGGCCGTCGCCAGCCTCCGCGACCAGGATCGGATCACCTCCTCGGCCCCCCGCAATAAAGAGGCCGACGGCGTGCTGGCCGACTTGGCCCATGACCTCTGGCGCGAACGCAAGAAATTCCTCGACACGCGCGACGGGACCCTCGCCGACGTCGTCGAGCAGGGCATCCGCGAAGACCTGCGTGAACTGGCCATCCTCTCGATCGCGCTCGATGCCAGGGCCCGGCCTTCGGAGGTTTCGGCCAACCGACGGCAGGGGCTGCGCCGCCTCAATGAGGCGCGGGCCGAAGTTGGTTCATCGCCTGAGTTGGAACGGGTCCGCACCCAACTCCTGGCCACTCCGGTCCCCGATGGAATCCGGAATTAGCCTTCTGTCTCGTCCGCAACCAGCCCCTCGCCGAGCCGGTCGCGATAGGCACCAGGGCCGATCGGTTCGAATCGGAGGCGATCGCCGACCCGGATCGGGAATTCGCCGCGTTCCAGGTCCACGATCCGGGCCGGAGTCCGGCCCAGCAGGAGCCACCCCCCCGGGGTGGCCCTCGGATAGATGCCCGTCTGCCGGCCCGCGATCGCCACCGAGCCGGCCGGCACCCGGGGCCGGGGGCTGGCCAGGCGAGGCAACCCCGCCAGTCGCCCTTCCAGGTATCCGGCGTAGGGGAAGCCGGGCTGGAAGCCAATCGCGTAGACCTTGTAATCCCGCCCCGAGTGCTCCTCGATCAGCGAGGCGTGGGGCAGCCCGACGCGGCCGGCGACTTCGCCCAGATCGGGCCCGTCGTAGAGGACCGGCACCCGGATCAATCGCCCGTTGAAGGAGATCGTCGGCCCGGGTTCGATCGTCCGGAGCACGCGTTCCAGGGCCTCCAGGTCGACCCGATCCGAGTCGGCGAAGACGGCCGCCGAAGCATAGGCCACCGTCACCTCAATCACCCCCGGCCAACCGCGCCGGCGGACCGCCTCGCCCCAGGCCTGGGCCTCGGATTCGGTCGCGAACCGCGCGAGGAAGGCCCGATCTCCCAGCGGCGTTAAATCAATCATGTCGGATAGCACCCGCCTCGGCCCGCGTCCCTCCCCCTGGGCGGGGCGATCGACGGTCCATGCACGAAATCATCCAATTTCCTGGATGAACTCGGACAATGATCGGTCTATCATGTCCAGGGGTCGTGTCGTCATCCATTCTGGGGAGGGAGCGGTCCAGTGACAATCCTCATCATCGGATTGGGCCTCGTCGCTTCGGGGATCGCCGAAGACATGGCCGCCGACGCCGTGACCCTCCGCGACGGCAAGGTCCTCCTCGGTCAGTTGCTCGAACCGGATCGTCGAGGCGGAACGCCATCGCTCCTCATTCGCCGCTCGTGGGCGGAGGCCAACGCCCCCGGGCGTTACGAAGCCTGGAAGCGGAATGAAGAACCCGTCATCCGTCGCGCGGAGGCCCAGAGGGCGACTCGCCTGGCGGCGTGGCGGCGCGATCGTCCCGCGTCGACGGGACAGAGAGACCGAATCACCGCCTGGCTCGATGCGAGGCTCAAGTCCGAGCCGGACCGCCAGGGGTCGCTTTCTCCGCTGATGGTCGTCCGATTGAATCGGGCCGACGTGAAGTCGGCGGCACGGAAGTCCGCGAAGGTCGGCCGGCTGCTCAGGCTGGGCTGGTCGATCGGCCTTGATGAGGTGGAGACGATGCCGGTCGCATCGTTGAAGCAAGCCCTGGAGGGGCGAGGTTTCGCGGTGGACGCGGAGACCCCGGTCCCCCTGGATACGCTCCTCCCGCTGCCGGCCGAGGCCGACGACCGCTGGCTGCTCCGCAGGGCGGCGACCGAGGTCGTCCACGACACGGGGAATCGGTTCCTCCGCTATCAGGGGACCCTATTCCCCGAGCCTGCTCCGGGCGAGCCGCCCCCGGCCGGGGCGGCGCTCGCGACCGCCGCCGATGCACTCAAGGACCTGCTCGGCGAGGCACCGGCCCCCGACCCATTGCCGAACCGTCTCCGCGAACTAGGCACACGCGGGAGGTCGGGTGCGGTCGTCACCGAACTGGAAATCGCCCCCGACTTCTCGGCGGTCTCGGTCCGCGTGACGCTCTGGGTCCGGGTCGGTGGTGCGGACCGGTGGGTGGCGGGCCTGTCGCGGTCGGGCATCGCCGGCCCCGGGGACCTCCCGGCGAACGCCGGGGACGGCCTCGCGGAAGACCCCCAGGTCAAGGCGGCATTCGGGCTGGTCGAATCGCTCGGCCTCGGCACGGTCTCGGACGATCTCAAGCAGAAGAGCCTGGCGGTGGGGGCCGCGACCCGAACGGCATTGGCCCGGGCCCGGGCGGTGATCGATCGCGACCTGCAATCCCTGGCGCTGCCGCTCGACGAACCGCCCGCCCGGGCGGACGGCCCCGGGCCGAAGCCTTGACGAAGCGCCTCGAATGAGGTTGAGCGGACGCGGCCGGCACGCTATCCTCTGGTGGCGTGGTCGATCCGCCAAGCGAGGAATTTCCGCGCGCGAACGCAGTGTTGATGGGTCGAGATTTCGCGACGGTGAAAGGAACCGGGCCGATGGGCTTATTCTCGGGCAAAAGAGGCATGGTCCTTGGGCTCGCCAACGACTTCAGCATCGCCTGGGCGATCACCCAGAAATTGCTGGCGGAAGGGGCCGAGGTCGGCTTCACGCACTTGCCGGGCGAGAAGATGGAGCGTCGGGTCCGCAAGCTCGCCGAGCCGATCGGGGCCAAGCTCATCACGCCGTGCGACGTGCAGAAGGACGAGGACATCGCCCGCACCTTCCGCGAGGCCGGCGAGGTGTATGGCTCGCTCGACTTCGTCCTCCACTCGATCGCCTATGCGCCGATCGACGACCTGAAGAAGCCGTTCGTCCAGTCCAGCCGCGATGGATTCAAGACGGCGATGGACATCAGCGTCTACTCGCTGGCCAGCGTGGCGAAGCATGCCGCCGAGGTCATGCCGGAGGGTGGCTCGATCGAGACGCTGACCTACTTCGGCGGCGAGCGGGTCGTGTCCGGATACAACCTGATGGGCGTCTGCAAGGCCGCCCTCGACATGGCCGTGAAGTACCTGGCCTATGACCTGGGCCCCAAGAAGATCCGGGTCAACGGCCTGTCCGCCGGCCCGGTCAAGACGCTGGCCGCCTCGGCCGTCGGGGATTCGGACAAGCTCGCCGGGCTGTACGAGGCCGTCTCGCCTCTCGGCCGCAACATCCTCCGCGAAGAGGTCGGTTCGGCCGGGATGTTCCTCCTCTCGGACCTGGCCAGCGGGATCACCGGCGAGATCCTCCACGTCGATTGCGGCTACAACGTGATGGGCTCGCCCGGCCGGGCCATCGAGATGGCCAAGGAAGGGAAAGTCTGAACGGCCCGCACGCGGAAACCCCGATCCGGGTCGGGATCGGCCTGATCGCTCGCGACGGTCGATACCTGGTCCGGATCCGGCCTCCCGGGTCGCCGATGCCCGGCGTCTGGGAGTTCCCCGGCGGGAAATGCGAGCCGGGGGAGACGCCCGAGGCCGCCACCGCCCGCGAATGCCGGGAAGAAGTCGGGATGGTGATCAGGGTCGGCCGGCTCGATCGGACGATCACCCATCGCTACCCGCATGGGCTGGTCGAGCTTTCGTACTTCCATTGTCGCCCCGAGTCGGCGGAGTGCGAGCCGGCCCCCGACTCGGGATTCCTCTGGGTGGCCGCCCGGGATCTGGCCCATCGCCGCTTCCCCGAGGCGAACGAAGGATTGATCGCCGACCTGGCTTGTTCGGACGAGCCCTGAATCAGGACGCGGCCCGCTCATGTCGCACGCCACTCCCATGAGCCTGATCACGGTCCCGCTCGCCATTTACTTCGGCGTCTTGGGGCTGTTGCATTCCGGGTCGAGGCCACGCCTGGTCGCGGGCCCGTTGGACGCCGCCTTGCTGGCCGGGGGGCTGGGGGGAATCATCGCATTCGGCCCGGTCGGCCATCTGATCGTCGGGAAGATCCTGGGCGGCTCGACGATGGTCGCCTGGACGACCTGGGGTGCGATCGTCGCGGTGGGGACCGCGATCGCCATGACCTCCGCCTCGCGGCGGGTGGCGATCTACAACATCCGGCCGGAGGAACTCCACCGACTGGCCAGGCAGGCCTTCGGCTCGCTTCAGGGCGGGGCCTGCCCGACGATCGACGGGGTCGAGGATGAGGCGCGGGAGCATGGAATCGCGATCAGGTCGTCGAGACTCCTTCGCGCCGGGGTCGTCGAGGCGCGGGGTCGCAATCCGGAAGCCTTGATCCTGGCGCTCAGGCCCAGTCTCGTCGCCTTGCTCCGGAGGGCGGAAGCCGGTCGGTCCGCGATGGCCCAGGCGATGTTCCTGCTGGCCGCCCTGATCTTCCTGGCCCCCTGGATCACCGACGCGATCGCGCGATGGAAATGAAACGACGGCGGGGGGTCGCCAGGGACCCCCCGCCGTCAATGTTTCGATCGTCGCCGGATGATCAGGGAACCGGGTTCGGGTTCAAGGTGATGGCCGGCTCGCGCTCCACCACGTTGTCGATCAGCCCGTAGTCGCGAGCTTCTTCGGGGGACATGAAGCGGTCGCGGTCGGTGTCTTCCTGGAGCCGTTCCAGGGTCTGGCCGGTGTGCTTCTGATAGATCCCGTTGAGCTGCTTCTTCATCCGGATGAATTCTTCGGCATGGATCAGGATCTCGGTGGCGGTCCCTTCCATGCCGGCGAGCGGCTGGTGGATCATGATCCGGCCGTGCGGCAGGGAGTTCCGCTTCCCCTTCGCACCGGCCGCGAGGAGCAGGGAACCCATGCTGGCACACTGGCCCATGCAGTAGGTGGCGACGTCGCAGGGGACGAACTGCATGGTGTCGTAGATGGCCATGCCGGCGGTCACGCTGCCGCCCGGGCTGTTGATGTAGAGGTGGATATCGGCCTTGCTATCCTGATGGGCCAGGACCAGCATCTGCGCGACGACCACGTTGGCGACCTGGTCGTCGATGGCCGAGCCCAGGAGGATGATGCGGTCCTGGAGCAGGCGGGAATAGATGTCCATCGCCCGCTCTTCGCGACCGCTCCGCTCGATGACGATCGGGATCAATGGCATGGAGGGGTCCCCGTGGAAGAAGCGGTCAGCCGATGATGCGTTCGAGCCAAGTACGCGACGGATTAGACGGGAGGCTTGTTCGCCTCGGAGGCGGGGATGTGCCCCACCACCTCATCGACGAGCCCATACTCCTTGGCCTGGAGCGCCGTCATGTACCGATCACGCTCGGTGTCGCGGGCGACCTGCTCGATGGGCTGGTTGCAATGCTTGGCGAGGATCTCGTTGATGTCCCGCTTGTTGGCCAGGATCTCCTGGGCCTGGATCTCGATGTCGGAGATCTGGCCGCCCACCTGCCCGTGGGGCTGGTGGATCATGATCTTGGAGTGCGGCAGCGAGAATCGACGCCCCTTGGCCCCGCCGGCCAGGAGGACCGCGGCGCCGGAGGCGGCCATGCCGATGCAATAGGTCGCGACCGGGCAGTCGATGAACTGCATCGTATCGTAGATGGCCAGCGTGCTGTAGACGCTGCCGCCCGGGCTGTTGATGTAGAAGCTGATGCCCTGCGAGCGGTTCTCGAACTGGAGATAGAGCATCTTCATGACGGCCAGGTTGGCCGAGGCGTCATTGATCACGCCTTCCAGGAAGACGATCCGGTTCTCCAGCAGCAGATCGCCCAAGCCCATCTGCCGCTGCCGGGAATAATCCTTGTAGCGCTGGAGCCGGTTGGGGCTGAGCGGATGGTCGAAGCTCATGGGTCGATCCTTGGGGAACGCGACCCGGGCCCCGCCGATCAAGGCGGGTGCCCGGGCCTGGCCGTGGAACGTCGAGCGAGGGATGGACGAAGGTCAGCCCGACCCGAAGGTCAGGCCGGCTCGACCTCTTCGGCGGACTCGGGGGCCGTCGTGGCCGTCTGGTCGAGCGTCTCGACCGCCTCATCCTGGACCATCGGGACTTCCTCAAGCTTGATGTACTCGAGGATGCGATCGATCGTCTTCCGTTCGAGGATCTGGGAGGCGAGGGGGTCGGCCAGCCCTTCCTTTTCCACCCGGGCCCGGACCCGGCGGGGGCTCTCGTCGGTCCGGGCGGCGATCGCCTCGATCTCCTGGCTGAGGTCTTCTTCCTCGACCTTGATCGATTCGGCCTCGGCGATCTTGGCCAGGAGGAAGAATTCCTTGAGGCTGCGGAGGGTCGAAGCGTGGGCGTTGGCCCGAAGCTCCGCCTCGCGGGCCCGGATCTCCGTGTCGTTCAGGCCGCCCTGCCGCAACTCCATCATCAGGCGGCGGAGCGTGGTCTTCTCCTGCCGCGACACGAGGTCGGCCGGCAGTTCGAACGGCGTCTCGGCCACCAGCTTTTCCAGCAGTTCGCGACGGATCGCCTGCTTGCGCTGGTATTCGAAGCGGCGCTCCAGGACGCCGCGGAGGGCATCGCGAAGGTCAGCCAGGTCGGTGAAGCCGGTCGAGCGGAAGAAATCGGCGTTCAGCTCGGGCAGGCGGAGCGTCTTCAAGTCGAGGACGTTGAAGGTCACGCGGATGTTCTGGCCGCGCAGCTCGGGATCGGGCGACGAGGTGCCGATCACGGCGTCCGCCTCGCGGGTCTCGTCCGGCTTCACGCCGACCAGGACCTTGTCGACCGCGGGGACCGACCCATCCTGGAACCGGAGTTCCGGCTGGAGGCGGAACTGGATTTCCTTGGCCTCGTTGTAGGTCTTCCCGTCTTTGTGGAAGACCAGGTTGGCGGTGATGAAGTCGCCGACCTCGGCCCCGCCCTCCAACTTCGGAACGAGCTGGGCGTAGCGTTCCTGGAACGCCTTCACCTGGCCGTCGATGTCGGAATCCTCGACCGCCTTCACCGGGCTCTTGATCGTGAGCGCCTTGTAGGCGGGGAGCGGGAAGTCCGGGCGGACCTCCACGTCCATCTC
Organism: Tundrisphaera macrotermitis; assembly: GCF_051175315.1. NCBI lineage: Bacteria > Pseudomonadati > Planctomycetota > Planctomycetia > Isosphaerales > Isosphaeraceae > Tundrisphaera > Tundrisphaera macrotermitis. The sequence continues at coordinate 4,016,536 of NZ_CP195100.1, read as the reverse complement.
GAAGACCATCGGCCCGTCTTCGGGCATCTCGATGGCGTCGACGTCGAGTTCGGGTTGGGTGATCGGGTTGAGCTTGTGGTCTTCGTCAAGCTGTTCCATGCAGGCCAGGATCAAGGTGGATTTCACCTGACCGGAGACCTGCTTACGGAACCGACGCTCCACTAGCTGGCGGGGTGCATGTCCCGGCCGGAAGCCGGGGACGACCGCCTCTCTCGCCATGGTCCCGACCGATTCCTTGAACTGCCTCTCAACATCCGTCTGAGGGATCGAGACCTTCAGGTGCTTCTTGCAAGGCCCCACGTCCGTGATCTGGACATCGAGGTCGAGCTTGAGCTTGGGGGTCTCGGCATCGGCGGAGGGGCCGTCATCGGAGATGGTGGCGGGCGATGCGAGGTCTTGCTCACCGGTGCTCATCGACGGCTATCCTGGGGCGCCTACCGGTTGGGATGGCATGATCGCCACCACGCACCCGAAGCGCTCGAGCGTCAGCCGCCAGCCCGGTCTGCAAGGGTAGAATGGAGCGGGAGATGGGATTTGAACCCACGACAACCACGTTGGCAACGTGGCGCTCTACCACTGAGCTACTCCCGCTTTGAATCCGGTGAGGAAGGTGTCGTCCTCACCGGCTCGTTATTTCGTTTGACCCGAGTCACTCGGGGCGAAGGTCAATATAGGGTTCTACCGGGGGGAATGCAATAGGCTACTCAGAAATTGTCCAAGAAGTTCTGGGCCCCGCTCAGGGGTTCGGGATCGCGGCTTCCTTGGGGGATGCGGCGTCGGGCTCGGTGGAGGTCGTTTCCGGCTTCTTCTTGGTCGCGTCTTCGGCCTCGGGCAGTTCCTTGACGAACTTCAGCGCCAGTGAGTTCATGCAGTAGCGGAGGCCCGTGGGCGCCGGCCCATCGTCGAAGACATGGCCGAGGTGGGCATCGCAGCTCGCACAGACCACCTCGACCCGGACCTGGCCATAGGAGTTGTCGACCTCGTTCTCCACGCTGCCCGGGCGGATCGGCGCGAAGAAACTGGGCCAGCCTGTTCCCGAGTCGAACTTGGTTCGCGAGGTGAACAGCGGATTCCCGCAGCAGACGCAGAGGTAGTAGCCCTTCTGCTTGTTGTGGAGCAGCTTGCCGGTGAAGGGCTGCTCGGTCTCCTTCTTGCGCGTGACCAGGAACTGGTCCTGCGTCAGCAGCCTGGCCCACTCCGCGTCGGACTTCACGACCTTCCGGGGATGCGCCGGCAGGGTGGGCTCGGGGCGGGCCTCCTTCTCGGCACGAGCCTCTTTCGAGGAAACGGCCCGCGACCTCGACCTCTGTGACTGCGCAGGGGCCAGGTCCGAACCGGCCAGGAGCACGCAACAGGTCAGGGCAATGGTTCGTCGAAGCATGGGGCCGGACTCCTCGGAGGAACGGATCCAGGCGATCCGCCCTTGTTCGATTGTTTGTTTGATTTTAGGACGAGGTCAAGCACAATCGTCCGATCCGGCCGGCCGAGCGTTCCCTTTCTAGGAGATCGGCGTCAACGGCCCGGGATCCGCCCGGTGGGGCGTTGAGACGCTCACGCACGGGCGATGGCGATGGTGAGGAATTGCCGCTTCGGCCGGCGCGAATTGGAAGCGTTTCGGGCATTTTCCCGATGGATTCGACTTTTGAGCTTGCCGACGGATTGCGTGGGATCTACCTTGAGACTCCGGCCTCAACCCGGGCGTCCGCTTCCCGCCCTCACTCAACATGAGCCGACCACCATGACAATCCCTCAAACGCCGGACGCGTTCACGATCGAACGGCGGGGCGAAGTGATGGTCATCTCGGCCACCCCCGCGCTGGAAACGATCGCGATGGGACTGGAGGAGCAGGCCGCCGACCTGATCTTCAGCCGTCTCAAGACGTTCGATGATCCCCTGCTCGTCTTCGACCTGTCGCAGGTCGATTATTTCGGTTCGGTGTTCCTGGCCGTCCTGCTCCGATGCTGGAAGATGGTCAAGGCCAAGGGCGGGACCATGGCCTTGTCCGGGGTCTCAACGCGGGCCAAAGAACTCCTCCACCTGACTTCCCTCGATTTCGTCTGGCCCATCTATGCCGATCGCCGCGAGGCGGTCGAGGCCCTCTCTTCCGAATGAAGCCGGTCATTGGGCGTCGGCAAATCGACGGCTCGAATCCGGTTGACAGGGCCCGACGGGGTCCCGATGATGAAACAAAGATCCCTGATTTTCGGGCGTCCCGGCCGGCTTGTCGTGGACGACGTCCGTCGGAGCCACCATGGGCATCTCTGACCGCGAATACTATCGCGACAAGACGCGGGGCGGGGGCTGGCTCTCCGGCGAGGCCCCGGCCTGCAAGGCGATCATCATGGCCAATGTGGCCCTGTTCGTCGGCCAGCAGCTGATCCCCCCGCTCACGTCCTGGTTCGAGGCGACCAGTCACGGGATTTTCCAGGAATATCGCATCTGGGAACTCGTCACCGCCACGTTCATCCACGACAAGGACAACCCGCTCCACATCCTCTTCAACATGATGTTCCTGTGGATGGTCGGGCGGGAGATGGAGCGGTTCTACGGCAGTCGCGATTTTGCCGCGATGTACCTGACCGCCGCGGCCTTCAGCACGTTCTGCTGGGCCGTGGTCGATGCCTTCGGCCCCCGCCATGGCATGATGTTGGGCGCGTCGGGCGCGGTCATGGCCGTGATGGTGCTCTATACCCTCTACTATCCGCGCCGGGAGGTCATCTTCCTGATCTTCCCGGTGGAGATGCGCCTCCTGCTCATGGTCTTCCTGGGCTACAACGTGCTGCAACTCCTCGTTCGGTCGGACGAACCGGTGGCGTTCGCCTCTCACCTGGGAGGGGCCGCTTATGGATATCTGTTCAAGGTCGGCAATCTCCGGATCTCCCGACTCGACCCGTTTTTCAGCCGAAAACCCCGACTTCGGATCGTATCGGCCGAGACGCGGGAGCCGACCCCGACCCGCGCCACATCGGGACCGACCTGGACTTCCAACATCTCCTCGGCCGTGACGAAGCCGGCTCCTTCGTTGCTGATCCCCGAAGAAATGTTCGATGAGAAGCTGGATGAAATCCTGGTCAAGATCGCCCAGCAAGGCCGGAACACGCTGAGCGAGGACGAGAATCGTGTCCTCGAAGAGGCCAGCAGGCGGGCGAGAAATCGTCGCGGTGAGCGGATTTGATGTCCAAGATCACGGTTCGAGATGCCCGCCCGGGCGATCATGCTGACATCGTCGAATCCAACCTCCGGCTCGCCGAGGAGACCGAACAGAAACGGCTCGATCCCGAGGTTCTCGGTCGAGGCGTTTCGGAGGCCCTCGCCGATCCCGACCGGTTGAAGTACTGGGTGGCCGAACTCTCCGAGCCCGGCGGATCCCGCTTCGTAGGCCAGGCGGCGATCACCCGCGAGTGGAGCGACTGGCGGGGGGGCTGGATCTGGTGGTTCCAGAGCGTGTATGTCGTCGATGAATATCGGGGACAGGGCGTCTTCCGCCTCCTGTATGCGACCATCCGCGACACCGCACGGGAGTCGCCCGACGTGATCGGCCTGCGCCTCTATGTCGAGGGCCACAACGACCGCGCCCGCCGGGTCTACCAGAGCCTGGGCCTGGGACCGAGCGGATACGAGGTCTTCGAGGATATCTGGCCGACCGGGGCGTGAACGCGACGCGATGAGGCGAGGTCAGGCCTCGCCCCGGGACATGCGGCCCCAACGTTCGAGCAGGGAGCTTGCGGCGCCGGTGTCGATCGATCGGGAGGCGGTGTCCACCCCCTCCCGGAGGTCGCCCACGCGGCCGGCCACCAGCAGAGCAGCCGCGGAATTGGCAAGGACCGTATCCCGGGCCGGGCCGGGTCGTCCCGCGAACAGATCTCGGATCCGGGCGGCACTCTCGGCCGGGCCCGAGACCCGGAGCTGATCGGCGTGGACCGGTGGCAGCCCGAAGGTGTCCGGGGTCCAGGTCAGGGATCGGGTCGAACCGTCCTGGACCCACAGGACCTTGGTCGGCCCTCCCAGGCTCACTTCATCCAGGCCGTCCGCACCCGTGACGATGGCGGCCCGTTGCAGCCCTTGCTGCTCGATCACCCGGGCCATCAACTGGCCGACGCGTTCGAGAGGCACCCCAATCAACTGGTAGGTGGGCAGGGCCGGATTGACCAGGGGGCCGATCAGGTTGAACAGGGTCCGGAACGGCAGTTGGCGTCGCACCGGCGAGGCGAACCGCAGCGCCGGGTGGAACATGGGGGCGAACAGGAAGGTCAGGCCCAGATCATCACGGCATCGCCGGAGGATGGTGGGATCGACCTCGATAGAGACGCCGAGTTCGACGAGGACCTCGGCACTCCCCGAATTTCCCGTGGCCGATCGATTGCCATGCTTGGTCACCGGCACGCCGCAGGCGGCGACCACGATGGCCGTGGCGGTCGAGATGTTGACCGAACAGGCACCATCGCCGCCCGTCCCGCAGGTATCAAGGGACGGGGTCACCCTTCCCTCCGAATCGAGCGGCACCATACGGTCCCGGACGGCCTGGACGGCACCAGCCAGATTCTCGGGTGTCTCGCCCCGCACCCTCAGAGCGGTCAGGAAGGCCGCCACCATGGGTTCGGGGACCTCGCCGCCCATGATCTGGGCGACGGCTTCGCGGGACTGCTCGCGGGTGAGGTCGAGACCTTCCCCCAAGTACCTGAGTGCGTCGTGGAGCGGATTCATCAGGGAAGTCGCACCTTGATCCGCTCGAAGTTGCCATCGACGAGGCGATGCACGCTGAACTCGGCGGGTTTCGTCGACCGATCGCCGAGATAACGAATGGCCTGGTCGGCGGTCGTGATCGCCTCGCCCGAGATCGAATAGATGACATCCAGGGGCCGGAAATAATTCGCCAGCGGGCTGTCGGGCTCGATCTTCGTGACCGCGGCGCCTCGGAGCCCATCGGGCAGCCCCATGCGGCGGGTCGCCGAGCCGTCGAGCGTCACCAACTCCATCCCCTGGGCCGATGAGGAGACGGCCTCGATCCGCTCGGGACGGCGGGCCGTATGGCTCGATGACGGACGGTTCGTGCGGTTGGCCTGGACGACGATCCGGTCCTTGTCGGCCACGAGGATATCGAAGCGGTGCTCGCGGCGGTCGCGCCAGACCACGACGTCGGCCTTCTGGCCGATCGGGGCCATCGAGACCAAATTGATCAGATGGTTGAGGTCGATGACCTCCACGCCGTTGAATCGCAGGATGACGTCGCCGATCCGGACCCCTCCGAGGGCCGCCGGCGACTGATCGTCCACCGAGTCGATCAACGCCCCGCGTGGGCGATCCAGGCCGAGATCGATGGCCTTCTCGGAGACGAAATCGGGCTGGAGTTTGATCCCGAGGGCCCCGCGATTGACGCGTCCGTTGGCGAGCAACTGGCCCATGATCCAGCGGGCGACGTTGATCGGGATGCTGAAGCCCACCCCTTCGTTGCCGCCCCCGTTGGAGAGGATGGCGATGTTGATCCCGATCACTTCCCCCTTCATGTTGACCAGGGGCCCGCCCGAGTTGCCGGGGTTGATGGCCGCATCGGTCTGGAGGAAGTTCTGATTCTCGACCCCGGCCCGTTCCAGGTCCACCTCGTGGCGACCGCGACCGCTGATGATCCCCTGGCTGACCGAGTGGGTCAGCCCGAATGGGCTCCCCATCGCCATGACCCAGGAGCCGACCGCGACATCATCGCTGTTCCCGAGGCGGGCGGCCGGAAGGTCGGTCCGGTCCAGCTTGAGGACGGCGATGTCGGCCTTGGAGTCGGCCCACATCCGCACGGGGTGCACGCTGCGGCCGTCGCTCAGCTGGATGCTGATCGCCCCCACCGTCGCGTCGCTGACCACGTGATTATTCGTCAACACATAAAGCCCGCGGGAGCCGTCCATCCGGACGATCACGCCCGATCCCGTCTCCTCGAAGTCGCGAACCTGATCGTCGTCCTCGCGCCTGCCCGTCTTGTGGGTGACGAGGTGGACGACCGAAGGGGAGACCGCCCTGGCGACGAGTTCGAAGGTCCGATTGATCGGGTCGAACTTGGCATATTGCTGGGCCAGTTGCTGATAGATGGCATCTTCGCCCTGCGGCTTGCCGATGGAAGCCGGTAAGACGGGCTGAGACGCGGAAGTGGCGGAGGTCGCGGACAGGGGAAGCTGACCGACCTGGGCCCGGACGAAGCGGCCGCCCCGGTTCAACTCCAGCCCGAGGATCACACCGACTCCCAGGGTGGTGAGGAGGAGTAGAGGCGAGGTGGAACGTGCCATATCGGCCGATCTCCAAACCGTGCCAATGGATCGGGAGGACACGTTGCGTGGCGAAAGTCGAAGGGTCCCGACCCGGATTGCATGGCTGATGAATCAATATACCCCCGCCCGAGCGGGACTGTCAAAATCCGGGCAAATTGAACAGGGTCGCAGGAAATTTCGTAAAGATGATCGACTTGAGAGGAATTCGCAGATCGGGTGTGGATCGGGGTGATCATCCGGGGGAATTTTCCAGGTTGCAAGTTTCGAGCCGTTGAGATGACGGCTTGATCCAGGGATCTTGCCCAAGATAGGATGAGTGCCCGGCTCGGCGATCGCGATCTTCTCCAGTCTCCCACGACATCACATCGCAAAGGCCGGGTGTGTCCGTGGGTTGTGGGTTTTTCCTACGCCACGATAAAAACAAGGAATAGGCGATTGACCGACATTTACGACGAAATCCTCGCGCTCAAGGAGCGTGAGGATGCGACCATCCTGGCCCATTATTACCAGGAAGGTGAAATTCAGGAGATCGCCGACATCACCGGCGATAGCCTGAAACTGGCCCGGGCGGCCACCGAGGTCAAGACCGGGACGATCGTCTTCTGCGGGGTCCACTTCATGGCCGAGACGGCCAAGATGCTGAACCCCGAGAAGCGTGTCTTGTTGCCGGATCTCCGCGCGGGGTGCAGCCTGGCCGACAGCTGCCCTGCCCCGGCGTTGGCCCGCCGCCAGGAAGCCCTCCGCGCCGAGGGGCGCCGATTCCAGACGGTGACCTACATCAACAGCTCGGCCGCCGTGAAGGCCCTTTCCGACTGGATCGTCACCTCGGGAAATGCCGAGTCGATCATCCGCCGCGTCCCCGAAGATCAGGAGATCCTCTTCGTCCCGGATCGGCACCTCGGGTCTTACCTGCAAGGGGTGACCGGACGGCCCATGATCCTCTGGGACGGCTCGTGCATGGTCCACGAGGTCTTCAGCGTCGTCGACCTGCTCCGCCTGAAGCGGCGGATGCCGCAGGCCGAGACCTTGTCGCACCCGGAATGCCCGGCGAACATCCGGGAACTGAGCGATTACATCGGCGGGACCGAGGGGATGCTCCGCCACCTCGAAGCCCATGCCGAGCCGGCCGACTTCCTGGTGGCGACCGAAGCGAACATGCTCTGGCAGATGCAGAACGCGGTCCCTCGGCATCGCTACCACCCGGTGCCCGGGATCACCTGCGCCTGCAATAAGTGCCCGCACATGGCCCGGAACAACCTCGAATCGCTCCGCAATTGCCTGGCCACCGGCGGGCCGGCCATCGACTGGCAACCGGAATTCGATCGGGCCACCGCGGTCCTCCAGCGGAGCCTCTTGAACTGACCTCGGACTCCCTCGACGAGGTCCATCAATGCAAGCGGGCCGCCGAATGATCGGCGGCCCGCTCGTCATCGTGTTGTCGAAGCATCTCAACGGCCGGACTCGCTCAGGTCCATCTCGAAGTCGCTCAGCTTGATGTGGGTCTCACCATCACCCTCGCCGATCGACTTGTCGAACGCCTTGGCCCAACGATGTTCGTCGTGCCCCCGGCCGAACGCCGGGCCATGACGCTCGTTCTCGCGTTGGCATTCGATGCACGAATTGGTATAGGGGAGTGCGTTCAGTCGGGCCTCGGCGATCTTGCCGCCGCAGTATTCGCAGCGACCATAAACGCCCTGGACGATCCGCTGGAGCGCGTGTTCGATCTGGCCGAGTTCCCGGCTTTCGATCTCCACGATCTGGGAGCTGATCTCGTCATTGGCGGTCTCGATGGCCGCGTCGACGCTGTCACCGACCACGTTCAGGGCGGCGTATTCGCGGTATCCGTCCATGTCGCCATTCAAGGCTTTGCGGAGGGCATCGCGACGCGCGACCAGTCGCGAATGGAGCCTGAGCAATGCATCTTTACGGACCATATGACACCTCCGGGTGTACGTCACGGCCGTTGAATGGAATGGCCGGGATAGGACGATGAAACGGAACGCAGGCGGTGAATGGAGACAGCCACACCGTTCCCGCGATGGTTCTCAGGCGGAAGTCACCGCCGAGCCTCTGATCTTTGTCATCGCTGATGACAAAGGGTTGCCACAGCACATTATGCGCCATGGCCAGGAAGGCAAGTCAAAACTCGAACTCTCAACCGTAATACGTTGCCCAAGGCAAATTGTTTTCCGAACTTGGAGAATTTTCCCGAGTTTTGACCGAGAGCCTTCGGAGCACGTCGGTTGACATTGAGACGAAGGGGAGCCAGGAAAGGTTCAAAGAATTTTGCGGATTTAATCGTTGGTCGAGAAAGAAGAAGCGGCCCTTGGCTCGCCACTCCCCAGGGTGGTCGTGAAATTGATGACCTGGGCACCTCGGGGACTCGAGTAGATCCATTGCTCGACGCTCTGGCCCTGGGTCGCCGATCGGGAGATCCGATCCGGTTTCCCCCCCAGGCGGGCGCGAACCTGCCCCCTCGTCAAACCTCTGAGCGAATCACCCGAAGCCGCCGACGGCGTGTTGGCCGCCGGAGCGGGATTCGTTGCCGACACCACGTCGCGTTCGGCCCGGGGGTCCACCCATCCGCGATCGGACTTGCGGAATCCCAGGCGTAGGTAGGCTTCGGTGATCGCCTTGGATCCGGGATCGATCTGATAAGCCTCGCCGAGGAGTTCGGCGGCGGTCGCGCGATCGCCCAGCATCCGATCGTAGTTCAGGGCGAGGAGGACCCGGCCTTCCGCATCGCCGGGGCTGACCCGATGCTCCCGCCGATCCGCCAGCCATGTCTTCAAAAGCCGGCGGGCCCGTTCGTCCTGCCGATCTTTGCGGAGGACTTCGGCCAGGGCCTCGACTTCCGACTGGCGCATCGCCGTCACCCCGGCCTCGGCCTCGTCCAGCCCGCGCTGTCGAAGTTGCTCGGCGACCGAGGGGCGATCCGAGAGGCGTTGGCTCGCGACCTCGGCCAGTTCATTCGCGCGGGTCGGGTCGTCGCGGAGCTGGGATTCCAGCAGGGCCTGGACGGCGTCGGCCGCCAGGGTTCGGTCGAGTGTCTTCCGGTCGGCCTCGGAGGCCGCACGATACGAGGCTGCTGGATCCTTGGCGTAGGCGTCCCGCAAGGTGGCGTCGAGAGGGCCTTTCGCCCCGGTTGCCACGGCGTCGGGCAGGTCGCGCTCGATCCGCTGGGCCAGTTCGCCGAACTCGGCGGCCGTGCGTGCCGCCCGGAGTTTGTCGCGGAACCCTCGATGCAGCAAGGCACGGCGGATCTCGGGAGGGATCGGCCGGTCCGCCGATCGTTCCGCGAGTTGGAGCGGATCCGAACCGTGCCGGGCGGCCTCGACCCAGAGGGCCTCGCCTTCGAGTCGGATACCCCGCTCGACGAGCTTGGGTTCGTTCAGTTCGCGCCCGCGACGCTGGGCCCAGAGCCCCCATCGCCGCATGCCCGCGAAATCCTCGGCCCGCAGCCGGCCGATCTCATGCTCCAGGCGTTCGGGGTCGTTGGGCAGGAGTTCCAGCGAGGTGACGTCGAAACCGAGCCGCCCGTCGGTCCGGGTGAGAATCCCTCGGGCCCGCACCACCGGCTCGGTCGGCGACCTCGGGAATTTGAGGCGGGCCGGGAGCTTGAGGACGATGTCGGTCCGCCTGAGATGGATCTCGTCGAACCCCTGACCACGCTTCGATTCGAGGAAGTATCGGACGCGATCATCGACGATCACCTCACGGCCTATCGCGTCGGCCCGACCGGCCAGTTCGGACGGCTCGATCTCGTCCGGGGAACCCGCCTGGCCGATCATCGCGGCGGCGATCAGCAGGGGAACGATCATGGCCGGGCCTCCTCGATCGACTCCGGAGCGGGCCAGCCGATCGCCTCCAATGCGAGCGGATGGGTGATGAACACGCCGCTCCTGGGCTCCAGGCGGAACGCCCACTCGTTGGCTTCGAGATCGAGTTCCAGCGAGGCCAGCCGGGCCCCGAACGGTTTCTGTTCCCCCACGGACGATCGGGCCTCCTCGAAGAGCCGGAACCCTTCGAGGTCGATGCGGGCCCTGCCCTCGGGCTTGGGGCCCTTGCCGAGGAAGATCTTGTAGTCGATCCGATAGCGCGACCCGGGTCGTGAGGGGTCGGGGGCCTCGACCAGCGGCGCATCGAGGATGATCGAGCGGCCCTGGTACATCGTCTTGAAGTGGGAGGACCAGGCGGTCACGTCGCGGAAGGTGGCGGCCTCCTCGACCATCCGCTCCAGCGATTCGGAGGCCAGATCCGTGAAGATGGCGGCCTCGCGGGCCCCCTGGCGGATCTCCTCGGCCCCCTCGACGCGGCCGCCCAGCCCATCGACGGCGGCGGCGGCCTCCACCAGGATGCGCTTGGCGACGTGGAACTCGCCCGCGTCGAGCTTCTCCAGACCTTCGAGCCGACCCCGCTCGGCGACCTTCGGCAGGAGTTCGAGCCGGCGGCGTCCCTCCCTGATGATCAAAGCCCCCACGACCAATGAGACGACGCCGATCGTCAGCAAGGCGGTGCGATGCTTGCGTGCCAGTTGCTTGAAGTCTGGACGCGGGGCCCGGACGGCGGTGGGGCGCGGCGATGCCGGGCGATCCTCCCGACGCCGCCGTGACGCCCTCGTCTTCGTCGACGCGTCGCTGGTCGATTCTGCGCCCTGCGGCTTCGCCTTCGGCGCAGGGGCCGGGGCGGGCGATTCCTCCCACTCGATGTCGATGTCAGGGTTGGGGCTCGATCCGGTGGAGGTCTTCTCGGGGATGGGATCGGTCAGGGCGATCAGTTCGTCGTCGTCCGTCCAGGCCGGTTCATCGGTCTCGACCGGAGATCGGACCGAGGCCCGCTCGGTCGGGGCCGGAGGTTCCGGCAGGGGGCTGCGTGGCAGGACGAAAAGGCCATCTCCGCAGGAGGGGCAACGGAGCGCCTGATAACCCTCCGTCCGCTCCCCCCGAAGGCGGTGACCCGCGACGCAAGAGACCTGGTATAATTGGGCGGCCTGGGGCGTCGAGCCCGCCAGACCACCGACCACTTTTCGTGCCAGGCCCAGGATTCCCAACGTCGAGGCACCTCCGTCGTCGCATCGTCCGCCGATCGATTTTATCGCGAGCGTCGCCCAGCCCCTTCATTATCAAGCCCCCGGTCCCATCGGTCAATCGTCAGACCGGCATCACCCGGACGGGGTGGACGCCGTTCCTCCACCATCACCACGGATGATCGTCCCTGAGCATGAACCGATGCACGCCCCCCATCGACGGAATCAGTTCAGGCCGGCACCCATCGATGGGCTTGAGCCCCGATCCCTGCTGTCGATCGCCTCGCCGGGGCAGATCGCTTCGATTCGCCGCGGGCCGGACGGCCGGTCGTTCCCGGATCTGATCTACAGCGGTCGTCAGGGACGGGCGCTGCGGCTCGACCTCATGCTTCCGGCGGGCGACGCCCCGGTGGGAGGGTGGTCGGTGATCCTGGCCTTCCCCGGCGCCGGCTGGCGATCCGTGAATCGCAAGCTCCTGACCCCCGAGGTGGCTTCGTTCGGAAAGTCCGGCTATGCGGTGGCCGTGGTGGATGTGAGCTATGCCGGCACGCAGGTCGGTACCCACATCTGGCCACGCAACCTCAACGATGCCAGGAACGCCGTCCGATGGGTGCGGGCCAACGCATCCCGCTTCGGGGTGAATCCCGGGCAGATCGTGGCCTTCGGCGAATCGGCCGGCGCCAACCTGGCCTTACTGCTCGGGAACCCATCCGACCCCGCCGGGTCCAGCGGAGACGCGAGCGTCCAGGCGGTCGTCGACCTATACGGGCCGACCGATCTCGTCCCCCTGTTCCGCCAGCCCAAGGCCCGCGACAAACTGCTCACTTTCCTGGGCGGCCCGCCCGACCGGGTCCCGGGCCGATACGCGGCCGCCTCCCCCCTGGGCTTCGTCTCGAATCGCTCCGCGCCCACGTTCATCGCGCACGGGACCGAGGATGCGACGGTCCCCCAGGATCAATCGATCCGCCTGGGGCGGGCCCTCGATGCGGCCGGTGTCGCGAATCGCCTGGTCCTGCTCCCGGGCTACGGGCATGGCTTCCAGCCCAACCGTGGAGACCTCAAGCTGATCCCCCAGATCGTCGGCTTCCTGGATTCCGTCCTGCCGGGCCGGGCGGCGATTCCCGCAGCGACCGCCCCATGAGCGGTGCCCTGCTCCTGACGATGCTGCTCGCGCAGGTCGCCGAGCCTGATGATCGATCCACCCCACAACTCATGGTCACGGCACGGGCCGAAGCCCGGTCGTTCTATGTGGGCGAGGCGTTCTCCGTCGATGTCGAAGTGGCGGGTGCGACCGGGCCGATCCGGGTCGATCCGCCGAGCCCGGCCGAAGCCGAGATCCATCGGGTCGAGCCCTCTCCAACTCCTCCGCTTGAGCACCAGGGATCGTCGGCGGGCAGATTTGTGGTCATCCCCAACCGGGCCGGTCCGCTGGTGATCCCGCCGTTCAAGGTCCATTCGGGAGATCGGGCCGGGGCTTCGAAACCATTGCGGAGGACGATCCTGGGAGTGCCGAGCCAGGGCCGTCCCTCCGCGTTCCTGGGCGGGGTCGGCCGGTTCGAGGTCGCGGCGAAACTCGATACCCCGACCCTCCTGGTCGGATCGACGACGAATTATCGGTTGGAGATCGTCGGGGAGGCGGCATCGGGCAGCGCCCGCCCCCCCGACCTGGCGGGTTGGGCATCGAAGATCCCCGGCCTGCGGGTCCGATCGTTCCCCGCCTCCGAATTTCTACCCGACCCGCCCACGCGGACTTTCATCTACCAGATCCGGCCCACTCGCCCAGGGCGCTGGACCTTGCCCCCGGTCGCCGTGGCCGCCTACGACCCCGCATCGCGTCGGTTCCAGACGCGTTATACGCCCGGCATCTCATTGTTAGTGGTCCTGCCCGATCGGTCCGACCCGGCCCTGCCCGAGGTTTCATCCACGAGCCCAGCCGCCTCCCCCGGCCCCGGCGATCGCACCTGGGTGGACGTTGGCGGTGGTATCGTGCTGGCCGTCCTCATGTCGGTCTTCCTGGCCGTCCGACTCGGGCCGAGGATGGCCGATGATCCGAGGAGGGTGGCGACGCGCTGGGCCTCCCGGCTGGACCCCGACCGCGACGGAGTGACGGCCGCGCGCCAGGTTGCGGCGGCGTTCGCCGATTACCTGAGGGCGATCGGCCACCCACCTTCGGCCGTGGTCACCCCTCCCGAGATCGACGCGACGATCGCCGAGATCACCGAGGATCCGGTGTTGCCGGGCCGATGCCGTCGTTTGATCGAACGCTGCGATCGGGCGAGATTCGGCGAGGGAGAGAGGGAGGGGCGGGAGTTGATCGGGGAGGCGAAGCAGGTGTTCCTGGATTTGGCGAGGCGGGGAGTCCGGCGAGGAACCGTGGGAGGCAGCCGAGACCGCGAGGCTCGGTAACAGGCCATGGCAGTCAGGAACTGCCTCCCGCAATCACAACTCTCGAACCGAAGTTCGCCGCAAGGCAACCGACGGGCCTTTTGTCCCCGTCGGCCAGACCGAATACGCAAGGCGAGGCTCAACCGCGAGAATAGGCGAACGATCGAGTCTTGGTGGTGCTGAACAGTTCCTGGAACGCCGGTTCGCGGCGGGGTTCGCGGCGGAAGGCTTCAAAGCCTTCGATCTTGTGCGCCGGGATCGACTTGTTGATGAGGTTCTCGATCGCGGTCAGGGGCTCGCCCTGATCCGGGCAGACGAACATGTAGGCCAGGCCGTTCTTGCCCATCCGGCCGGTGCGACCGATGCGGTGGACGTAATTTTCGGCATCGTCGGGGATGTCGAAATTGATGACGTGGCTGATGTCGTTGACATCGATGCCGCGTCCGACGACGTCGGTGGCCACCAGGATCGGGATCGTCCCGTTCCGGAAGCCCTGCATGACGCGGTTGCGGACCGCCTGAGTGAGGTCACCGTGGATGGTGGCCACGCCGGCGACCTTGCCGCGAAGCTTCTCGGCCAGCTTGTCGGCCCCCCGCTTGGTGCGGGTGAAGACGATCGCCTGGCTCGGCTTGTCGCGTTCGAGAAGGCGGACGAGCAGGTCGTACTTGCGATCGTGCTCGACGGTGATGTAGTACTGCTTGATCGACTCGACCGAAGGCTCATCCTTCGAAAGATTCATCTCGACCGGCTCGAACATGTAGCGTCGGGCCAGGGCGCGAATCTCGTCGCTGATCGTTGCGGAGAGCAGCAAGGTCTGATGGGGATCGGGGACCTTGCGCAGGATGCGTTCGATGTCGGGCCGGAAGCCGATGTCAAGCATCCGGTCGGCCTCGTCGAGGACGACGTGATAGATGCCTTCCAGGTTCAGCGTGCGGCGCTCGATGTGGTCGAGGATGCGGCCCGGCGTCCCGACGATGATGTCGACGCCGCGATCCAGGGCCCGGAGCTGCTTCTCGATCGGCTCGCCGCCGTAGATGCCGCAGACCGAGACGTCCTGGCCGTGGGCCAGCTTCTGGATCTCGACGACGATCTGCTGGACGAGTTCGCGGGTCGGCGCCAGGATGATGGCCTGGGGACCGCGGCCGCGGCCTTCGAGCATTTCGATGATCGGGATCGCGAACGAGGCCGTCTTCCCGGTGCCGGTCTTGGCCTGGCCGATCACGTCATGCCCTTCCAGGGCTTCCGGGATCAAGGCGGCCTGGATCGGAGAAGGGGTCGTATAACGCACCTTCTTGAGGGCCGCGAGCATCGGCCGGCTCAGGCCCATCGTCTCGAAGCCAGGTGGGGATTCTTCCACCGCGCGTTGGATCAAACAAACCTCCTGTGACTCATCTTGGGTGAGATGGGTTTCACCTTGCCTCGGCGGCAAAGTGTTTCCCATGGCAATATACCCCGATACCCTATCTTCGTCAAAGCTGACCAGAGAGGAATCGCGGGCGAAATTGATGGAGTTGGGCGTCAAGCTCCGAGGCGTCGATGGGGGCGGCCGATGCTTGCCGATCGGCGGGTCGCTCCGCTACCTTCGAAGCTGATCCGTTGCGCGGGTCCGATCAGCCCCCGCCGACGAGACGTCTCGTCACCGCGCAGACCCCTCCAGAACGCCCAGGCAGGAGACCCGCCGTGTCCGACCAAGTTGCCGCCGGCGCCAATGATCTTCAGCAGCGCTATCGCCAGTTCCTGGACCTGATGCCGCTGACCGTCGCATTGGCGGGCCTCCCGCCGAGCGAGGGGCGCCTGTTCAGTGAGGAACAGATCGAGGCGCGCGCCATCACGCTTCGTGCAGCCTATCGGGTGGCAAGGACGACCGCGAAGGAATGCCTGGGCGGGTCATGAGTGCCGTGACGGAGGCCTGTCGCGGAGGGCGCCGATTCCGGCCTCGGACGCTGTCCGGGCCGGTCCGGTGAGCCGATAACAACGGGCGTGGCGGCTCGAGCCGACGGAGGGGACCGGGACCCTCGACCGCTCGCCACGCCCGATCGACCCTCAGATGCGAAAGGCCTCCAACGCAATGATGACCCAACCCGACGCCGGCCCACGCCGGCTCCGCGCCGCGATCATCGGGTTCGGCCTCGACGCGGGCGATGACCTCCAACGTCTCAGCACCGGCGAACACTCCGTCCTGGTCGGGGGTTCCGCCGAGACCCATGCCGAGATGCTGGAGACCATCCTTCGCCTCGAATCCGAGCTGGAGCGCAGGGGCCAGATGCTCGCCGATGTCACCCCCGGCGAACTGGCCGAGATCGCCTGGCGGATCGACTCGCCCGAACTCCACGAGATCGCCATCAACCTCGGCGATGGCCTCGCCATGCATGGCTGGGATTTCGACCGGGCCACGGCCGAGCAGCTGACAGACCTCTCGGCCGGCGGGATGGGGGCCTGAGACCGGCCCCCGCCCGCGCGAGCGATCCGCCCGCGACCACCGCCGACCTCGCCCCGGTCCCCGGGATGGGGGCGGCGGTGGTCCGTCGTTGCGCCGGGGATCGCCGGCTTGCAATTTTCCCGCGATCCGGGCGAATCTTGAAACGTGATCCTCTCCGAAGAGGTATCCCGAGACGACCGATCGCACATCGGTTCTCCGATCGCGGGGCGAAGGCACGAGTTGATGGACGACCGCGCTCTGGTCGAATCGCTTCGATCCGACGACCCGGGGGCGCCAGGGTTGCTCTTCCAACGCTATCACGCGGCCGTCTTCGGCCTATGCTTCCGGATGATGGGGCATCGCCAGGACGCCGAGGATGTGACCCAGGACTCCTTCCTCCGCGCCCTCGGGGCCATCCGGGGCTTCGACATCGATCGGCCGCTCCGCCCCTGGCTCCTGGGGATCGCCGCCAATCGTTGCCGGACGGCGCTGGTGCAGCGGGCCCGCCGGCCCGCCCGCTCGGAGGCCGCCGACGATCCGATCGATCCCCGGCCCGGGCTGGCCGACCCCGAAGGGCTCGCCGGCGAGCTGGAACGCGCCATCGGCCGGCTCCGGCCGAATTATCGCCTGGTCTTCCTCCTTTATCACGAACAGGGGCTGTCCTACGAGGAGATCGGCCAGGCCACGGCGAGGCCGATCGGGACGGTCAAGACCTGGATCCATCGGGCCCGCGCCACTCTGGCCGGTGAACTCAGCCGCAGGGGGGTCGAATGTTGATGGACGGCGGGGGCGGAGCCGAGGCCTTTCCCATGACGTGTGACGATGCGGACCGACTCTGGCACGAGATCCTGGATGGGCGGGGCGACCCCCGCCCCGGGCCGGACGCCCTCCTCGCGGTACATGCCTCGTCCTGCGATCGATGCCGGGCGGCCTCGGCCCGCTATCGCGTCCTCTCCACGGCCCTGCTCGCGCCGAGGCCGGTCCCCGACCCCTCCCCGGACCTGGAACGTCGAATCCTCGACGCCTGGGAGGCCGGCCGGCCGCGCCCAGCCCGGCCCCTCCCCCGCCGCATCCTCTGGCTGGCGCCGGCGCTGGCCGCCTCGATCCTGGCCCTGGCCTGGATCGCCGCCCGGCCCGGCCCCCCGCCCCCCCGTCCGTCGCGCCCTGAGATCGGGATCCACCTGGCCTCGGCGCTGACGGATGCGACTTCCGCCACGATCGAGCTGGCGCGGGGGGTGTCGGCCCCCGCCGCGCGGATCGGCATGGACGTCCTGGACCTCGACGACGAGGCCGCCGACCCCTCCGACGACGATCCGGGCGACGCAGTGCGGGCCCAGGACGCGATCGATCTGCTAAGATTGATGGGAGACCGGATCGATGAGGGGGCCCGGCCCCTCTCGGGATCGGCGTTGCACGCCTTCGAATTCCTGCTCCCGGCCCAATGAGGGCCGGCCGCGATCGGGCCCCGCACGATCGTGGCGATGGCCCGCCGACCGGGACCCCGACCGGGACGACATCCATGAAGTCACCCCCACTCCTGTTCGCGGCCGCCCTGATCGTCCTGGCCCCCGACCCGGCGGCCTCGCAGACCACGGAGGGAGTCCGCCGGACCACCGGGCCGGTCGGCTCCTCGGACGGGATCCTCGACTGGCTCGCCTACGACGAGGCGGGATGGCGGGCGCTCGGCAAAGGCTACCATGACACGGCCGAGCATGAGTTCCAGGCGGCCATCGAGGCCGCCCGGCGCGCCGCACCGGCCGAGGATCGGCAGCTGATGGCGCGGAGCTATGCCGGCCTGGCCCTGGCCCTGGAGCATCAGGGGCGCGCCGCCCAGGCCGAGCCCCTCGCTCGGTGGGCGTTGGCCGTCCGCGAGGCGAAGTATGGGCCGAATTCCGCCGCGGCGGCGACCCACCTGGGGATCCTGGCGCGGATCGAGGTGGCGCTCGGGCAATCCGCCAAGGCCGAGGCATCGCTCCGGCGAGCCCTGGCGATCCACGACGCCCTGGACCAGCCCGACCAGTATGAAACGTCCGATTTCCTGGCCGCCCTGGGGAGCCTGCTGGTCGGCCAGAGGCGCTTCGCGGAGGCCGAGCCCGTGCTCGGACGAGCGATCACGCTCCGGGAAGCCCTGATGGGCTTCTCGCACCCCGCCACGGTCGAGGTCGTCCTCGGGCTGGCGGGGGCCCTGTTCCGCCAGGGCAAGGACGACGAGGCCCTCCCCCTCCTGACGCGGGCCCTGACGGGCATCGAGCAGGATCGGGGGCGGACGCATCGGAACCTGGTCTCCCCCCTCCTGATGATCGCCGACATCCGAGGGCGGCGCGGCGAAGCTGCCGAGGCCGAGGCCGCGTATCGCCGGGCCCTGGCCGTCCTGGATGCCGCCAACCCTCTGGGGGATCGCGAAACGATCGGGGCGCTCCATCGATATGCCGACTGGCTCGAACGGGCGGGCCGTGCCGCCGAGGCCCCTCCCTTCCGGGACCGGGCCGTGGCGATTCGGGGACGCCTGGACGGGCCCCGGACGGCCGCCTCACCCCCCACCCCGGCGATCCACCCGCGATCCTTCTGAATCTTCGCCGATGCTTTTCTTTCGGAGTGGGTCCATGCAACGAGCCCTGATCGCGGCCCTGGCCCTGGCCGGGAGCCTGGCCCTCGCCCCCCACGCCGGCGCGGCCGGTCCCGCCGATCCCCTGTTCCGCCTCCTGCCGCCCGATGCCGGGATTGCACTCGCGGTCGAAAATCTCAGGGATCGCTATCGCGAGGTCGCCGCATCCCCCCTGGCCGACGGGCTGGGACGCCTGCCGCACGTGTCGACCTGGCTCAACTCGAACCCGATCCGGGGCGTTCAGCGGGTCGTCCGGCAGGTCGAGGGGGGGCTCAATCTCGCGCCCGGCTCGATCCGCGATGAGTTGTTCGGCGACGCGGTGGTCCTGGCCCTGCGGCCGGGCCCGCCCGACGCCCCCGAGCAGGCGCGAGGGGTCCTCCTGGGGCGGGCCCGCGATCGGGCGATACGCGACCGCCTGATCCAATCCGTGGATGAGTCCCAACTCGGCAATGGTGAGCTGTCGGCCGTGGAGCGGAAGCGCCGCGGCCCCGAGGGCTATGCGGTCCGCAAATATGCCCGGGCCGGCCGTCCCGACGAGTTCTATGCGACCTTCGATGACGGGACGTTCGCCTGGTCGAACTCCGAGGGGCTGATCCACGACATCCTGGATCGCAAGGCCGGCGGCGGGCCGTCGCTGGCCGATGCCCCGGGATTCCGATCCGTCCGCGAAGCCTTGCCGGCGCAGGCCCTCGTGGGCCTCTATCTCTCGCCCCGCCTCCTGGAGGCTTCCCTGGGGCTCGATGGCCGGAAATCGGCCACCACCCAGGAACGCATCATCGGCCTGTTCGCCCGCTACGTCGCCGCCCTGGATTACATGGGCATCGCGCTGGCGTGGGATCGCGGGGTCGCCCTGCACGTCCACGAGTCGATCGAGCCGTCGCGGCTCGACGGCTGGCTCCGGGACTGGATGACACGTCCCTCGGCAGCCAGCCCGGCGATCGCCCCGCTGCCCGGTTCCGCGCTCGCCGCGTTCGTCATCCACCTGGATTTCGTCGCCCTCCGCGACGCGGCCGCGGGCCTGGTCGCCGAGCGCGACCTCCCCTGGTTCCGGAACCTCAAATCCGCCGCCCAGGGCCTGCTCGCCGGCTTGGACCTCGACTCGGTGGTCCTGCCCCGGCTCGGCCCGGGCGTCCTGCTCTTCGCGGAGGAGCCGGTCCAGGCCGACGCGAGGACCCGGCTGCCCCTGGTCGCGGTGATCGGGGTGAAGCCCGGGCCCGAGACGCCGGGGACGGCCGCGGCGATCGAGAATGCGATCCGCACCGGGATCTCGATCTATGCCCTCGAACCCGCGCAGGCATCGGCCCGGCTCCGGGTCGAATCCCGGGCCCTGGGCGTGGCCCGGGTGCTGGTCCTGCTCAACGCCAGGCGGACGCTCTTCGCCCTGACTTCCGGCCCGGATCGGGTGGTCCTCGGCAACCTGCCGGAGTCGGTCGCCCGGTTCGGGACCCAGTCCGCCCCTTCCTCGCTGGAGGCCATCCGGGCGGCGAACTTCCCCGAGGCCACCACGTTCGGCGTGGTCGATCTGTCGCGGGCGGCGGCCGCGATCAAGCCCCTCCGCGCGTCGATCGCCGAACGCCTGGCGAAGCGGGGGCGGCGGAGCGTCGAAGCCATCGTCACGGACCTCGACCAGATCGTCGCCGCGGCGGAGATGTTCTCGGCGGCGACCTTCACGGCCACCGCGAGCCCGGACGCCACCTCGGTCCATCGGGTCTTCCGCCTGATCGCCCGGTGATCGTCACCAGTCGCGGACATCGGGCGACGTCGATCGCTCCGCCCGGACGTCGGCGGGCCGGAGCCTGCGTGCGTTGCGGACCTCGCGGAGCGCCTCGTCGAGTCGGGAACCCGGGGTCTCCGCCCCGGGCGGGGCGACGCCTTGGCCCCCCTGCCCGCCCTGCCCGCGTGATCCGGGCGAGTCGGGGGCCTCCCCGGCCTGGTTCGGTGCGGGCCCCCCGGCTTGGTTGCGGCCGCGTCCCTCCCGATCCGACTTCCCCGATTTCGTCGGGGGGCGTGGCCCGGTGCCGTCCTCATCGGCGGTTGAAGGCGGCCGAACCTGGCGGCTGATGGCGAAGGCCCGATTCGCGGCGGCGTCCCCGCGCACGGCGTCGGCCTCGGGGCCCGGCCAGTTCGAGGCCAGGCACGCATCGTAGGCTGTCAGGGCACCGGGGAGATCCCCCGAGGCGAGCAGGGCGTTCCCCAGCCCATAGTCGATCTTGAGCCGGAGTCGGGGCCCGGCCATCGGAGACGATTTTCGGTAGGCGTCGATCGCCTCCGGATACCGGCCGAGTTGGTACAGGGCGGTCGCGGCATCATAGGGCGGGATGGGCGAGGATGGGCCGAGCCTCCCGGCCTGTTCGAAGGCCTCGATGGCCTCGGCGAACCGCCCGGCCTGGTACTCCGCCCGCCCCCGCCCGACCAGGGTGGCGGCGGTCTCGCGCACATCGTCGGCACCCGTCGCCATCACGCAGAGGGCGATGGCGGGGACAAGCGTCCGGAGCCGACGGCCGACCCGGCCCGGGCGCGAGCCGATCAGCAGGCAGGCGAGCGCGGCGAGGAGGAAGCCGGGGAACCGCTCGGGATGGGGCGACGGCCGGGCGTGGCCCGTGGCATGGCCCGTCTCCCGGGCGATCCGGCCTCGATACAACGGGCCCAGGTCGGCCGGCATCAGGTCGAGATCGATCTTCGACCCGCCCGTGGCCCGGGCCAGGAGTTCGAGCGGCGCGTCGGATCGCCGGGTGGCGATCGGCCGGCCCTGGTAGGTGAGCGGGGTGCCGGAGGGGCCGTCCGGGATCGGATGGGATTGTTTCGGGTCGCCGATGGCCACGGCATGGACCACGATCCCGGCCTCCCGCGCATGCTCGGCGCCGGCGTCGGCGGACTGGGCCAGATCCTCGCCGTCGGAGAAGACGACGATGGAGCGGCCCCCGGCCTGGTCCTCCCGAGCGAAGGCCGCGATCGCCGCGTCGATGGCGGTGCCGAGGTCCGACCCGCCCGGCTGGACGTCGCCGGCCCGGAGCCCCGCGACGGTCTCGATCGCGGCCTCCTTCTGGAAGGTGAGCGGGCAGCGGACCACCCCCCGGCCCGCGAAGGCCACCACCGCCACGCGGTCGCCCGGCTCCTCGGCCATCGCCCGGAGGAGGCTGGTGGCCGATGCGCATGCGACCCCGAGGCGATCGGGGACCGCATCCTCGGCGGCCATGCTCCGGCTGACGTCGATCAGGAGCACGACGTCGCGACCCGACATCGCCGACGGGCCTGTGAGCCGGCCCCACCGGGGCTGTGCCAGCGCCAGGATGACCAGACTCACGGCCGCCACCCGCCACCAGGCCCCATCCCGCGAGGGGCGGCCATCCTGGGCGAGAGCCTTCCAGGCGCGTAGCCGCATCCGGCCCCCCCGGACGACCCACAGCGATCCGGGGACCAGCAGGAGCAGGAGCCAGAGCCGTCCCGGGTGTGCGAAATCCGCCATCGCCAACGCCACGCTTCCTCGATTCAGGTCAGGGGAACGACCGGAGCCGGCCGGAGCTCAACGTCACGTCCAGGATCAGCACGCCCAGTGTGAGCGCGGCCCAGGGGGAAAACCGCTCGCGGTAGAGGGTCCGAACCGTCCCGGCGACGGGGCTCTTTTCGAGAGCGTCGATGGCGGCGAAGACCCGGGCCAGCGACCCGGCATCGGTCGCCGCATAGGCCTGCCCGCCCCCGGCCCCGGCGATCCTCGCCAGGAGGGGGAGGTCCGGCCCGTCGGGCCCCTCGCCCCCCAGGGCGATCGTGTGGACGACCACGCCCAGGCCCCGCGCGATGGTCGCGGCCTCCAGGGGGTCGAGCGGGTTCGGCACGGCCGGGGCGTCGCGACCGTCGGTCAGGAGGATCACGACCTTGCGCCGTGCCGGGGCGTCCCGGATCGCCCCCAGGGCCCAGGCCAGGGCATCCCCCAGGTTCGTCCCGTCGTCGATGGCCCCCGCCGGGCGGATCGATCGGATGGCGTCGAGCAGGAAGCCCTGATCCAGGGTGGGCGCCGCGAGCAGGTCGGGGTAGCGGGCGAACGCCACCAGCCCGACCAGGTCGTCGGAACGGCCTTCAACGAACCGGGCCAGCGTCCGCCGGGCCCCTTCGAGGCGCGAGACGGGTCCGCCATCCGACGGGAAGTCGGCGGCGTTCATGCTCGAACTGCGGTCGATCGCGGCGAGGATCGCCACCCCCCGGCCCGCCACCCGGACCGTCCCGCCCGCCACCTGCGGGCGGGCCAGCGCCACCACCAGCCCGACGATGGCCACACCCCGCACGACGGGGGAGATCGACTTCAGGACCCTCGCCGTCCGGGAGGGCTTCGGGCCGAAGCCGGCCAGGGACGGCCAATCGATCCGCCGCCGGCCCAGCCCCCAGGCCCAGGGGAGCAGGGCCAGGGGCAGGAGCCAGAGCCATCCCGCCTCCGCCAGCCTCATGAGATGTCTCGCCCTCCGAACCGGGTCGAGGCCCCGATGCCCATCGGCTCGATCATATCCGCCGCCGGGACTTCGGGCGATGCCCGATCGCGCTCCCTGGTGGGAGTGGCTCGGTCGACTATAATGGCGCATCGGTGATGCCCACTCCGAATCATCGGGACGATCCTCGGCCCTCCGGACGAATCATGGACTCCTCCCCGCGACCGCCCCAGGATGCCTTCGCCTGGTCCCCGCCGACCGACAGCCTCGATCTCGGCCCCGGCGCGGGCGGGTGGACCGACCCGATCGACGAAAGGACCCGGGACCGGCGACGGATCCGCTTCTGCTTGCTAGCCTTCGCCCTGCTGGGATTCGCCCTCGTGCTGGCCAGCGTGGGGACCGTCGGTGGCGTCCTGGCGATGTTCCGCGGGATGCCCGGCGGGGTGTTCCCCGAGTCGTGGAAGTTCGCCGAGGCGAGCCTCGTCGTCTGGTGCTCGTTCGTCGGGACCTGCCTGCTCTGGGGGCGCTGGCGCGATGCGAGCTGGCAACGCCGGGCCGGGCTGCTGGTCCTGATGGGCTTCGTGGACCTGATCCTCTGGTCGCTCGAATTCGCGGTCGTCCTGGGCCTCTCCGAACAGGGAATCGACCACGAGTGGTTCCGGCACTGCCTGGGGCACGCCCTGGGATGGGCGGAACTCTCGCTGATCGCCAGCCTCGCAGCCGACGTGGCCGATCACCTGGGCTCGCCGCAGGCCCTGGACATCGCCCGGGGAGCCCGGGCGCTGGCGAGCGTGGGGGCGACCCTCTGGCTGGCCGTCATCTTCTTCTGCACCCGGTGGACCGTCCCGTTCTGGCCGCTGCGGATGCGGCCGATGTTCCGGCAGCCCGAGCTACAACTCATGATGCTCGGGGAGACCGTGCTTTACACGATCAACCTCGTCCAGATCACGGCCCTGACCCTGCTGGCCGCCTACGCCTGCACCGTGGCCCTGCGGAACATGATCCGCGAGGATCGGTCGCTCGGCAAGTTCGACCACCCCTCCGAGTCGGCCTGGGACGAGTTCCATCGGAATCGCCCCTGACCGTCGCGGGGGGCTCAGGCCTGGGTCGTCGCCGGGAGCAGTTCCCGCAACGACTTGGGCAGCGGGAAGTGGACGTTCTCGGTGCGGACCGTCTCCTCGCGGATCTCGGCGTTGAAGCGGTCGCGGAGGTAGGAGATGCACTCCTGCACCACGTCTTCCGGGGCGCTGGCGCCGGCCGTGATCAGAACGGTCTCGGCGCCGTCGAACCAGGAGTCGCGGAGGTCGGCCACGCCGTCGATCAGGTGGGAATGGGGGCCGAACGACCCGGCGATCTCGGCCAGCCTCTTGCTATTCGAGCTGTTCTGGCTGCCCAGGACCAGCACCACGTCGGCCCGGCCGGCCAGCTCGCGGACGGCCTCCTGCCGGTTCTGGGTGGCGTAGCAGATGTCATCCTTGGGCGGGTTGTTGATCTGGGGGAACTTCTCCCGAAGGGCGGCGATCACCACGTTGGCGTCGTCCACGCTCAGCGTGGTCTGGGTGAGGTAGGCCACCTTGGCGTCGGCCGGGAGTTCGAGGTTCCGGACATCCTCGGCGGTCTCCACCAGGATCATCCGCTCGGGGGCCTCGCCCATCGTGCCGATCACCTCGTCGTGCCCTTCGTGGCCGATCAGGATGATCGTGTACCCTTCGCGCGCGTACTTGACCGCTTCGAGGTGGACCTTGGTCACCAGCGGGCAGGTGGCGTCGATGGCCCGGAGTTGCCTCTGGCGCGATTCCTCGCGGATCTGGGGGGACACCCCGTGGGCGCTGTAGAGCAGAGGGGCCCCCGGGGGGACCTCGGACAGCGACTCGACGAAGACCACGCCGCGGTCGCGGAACCGCTCGACGACGTACTTGTTGTGGACGATCTCGTGGTAGACGTAGAGCGGGGCACCGAAGAATTCGAGCGAGCGTTCCAGGCTTTCGATGGCCATGTTCACCCCCGCGCAGAAGCCTCGGGGATTCGCCAGGATGATCTGCATCGCGGGGGCAACCTCCATCGGACCGTCGAAACGCTCGTCCCTCGCCCCTATCGTAAGCGTTTCCGGGCCGACGGGGAAGCCGGCCCGGGCCCCGGGCTCAGGGTTCGATCCGCTTCAGCTCGCGCTCACCATCGCCAATCCGGAAGTGGGCCCCGGTGACCTTGCCCGCCCCGTCCTTGCGGAAGGTGAACTCCCCGTCGGTGAACGGGAGGAAGAACTCCGTCGCGGAGCTGGGCATCAGCTCCAACGCCCGGGGGAGGAAGGGGAAGGCGATGGTCAGGTGGTTCCCGTCGCGACGGATCGCCACCTTCGAGCCGCCCATCCGGTAGTCGCCCGCGATGCGATCCAGATCCTCGGCCGGGAGGGAGGCCACCGCCGGGAGCAGGAGGTTCCGGGTCGCCGGTGCCGCGCGCTCGGGCAGTTCGCGGAGCCAGATATTGCGGAACCGGACCGGGTGGTCGTGGTCCTGGAGCGCGATCGGGCCGCGGTCCCCCTTGTTCTCGTAGGGGAGCCACTTCAGCCACGAGGTCGGCCCGAACGGCTCCTCGTTGTTCTGCACGAGGATGCCGTTGTGCAGGACGGTGATCCGGGCCGGTTCGAGGAGGCGGCCCGAGCCGTCGAACCGGGGGCGGCGGAAGGCGATGTCGTAGGCCTGCCACTCGCCGGGCGGGCGCGAGGCGTTGGCCAGGGGGGGATACTGGCCGTAGATGGCCCCCGCCTGCCCATCGGCGTAGGTGTCGGCCTGGAACGAGTCGAGGATCTGGACCTCGAACTGGCCCATCAGGAACAGCCCGCTATTGCCGCGATCCTGCCCCTTGCCGTTGGGTTCCTTCGGCGCCGCCCATTCGATGTGGAGCTGGATGTCGCCGAACTGCCCCTTGGTCTCGACCATCCCCGCGCCGGGGACCGTCTCCATCGCCCCGTCGGCCACCTTCCAGCGCGAGGGCTTGCCGTCCCGCCCCTTCCAGGCGTCGAGGCTCGTCCCGTCGAACAGGATCACGGCATCCGCCGGGGGTTTGGCGATCGGGCCCTCCCCGGTCGGCTCGACCACGGGCGGCCGGGGGCGGGAGATGTCGTGCTGCCGCCACCGGGCGGGGGCGGGCGTCGAGGCCGGTCGGGGCTCGTCGGCGGAGAGCGCGGCGGCGAGCCCGAGGCCCGCCGTCAGGAAAAGGAGGCCGGATCGGGGCGAGATGGAACGCATCGGGCGGTTGCTCCCGGGACGAGGCGGATCGGGTCGAATGGTCGGGCCGAGGAAGCCACCACTCTAATCCGACCGGCCGCCCCACGCGACCACCCGGACCCCGCCCCCCGCTCAGGAGTAGGTGTAGGACGGGTACATGAGCCTCAATGCCTTGAGGTGACTGCGGACGTCGGCGTCCGAGGCCCGGCGGACGGCCGCGGCCCGGACGCTGCCGTCGGCCATCCGGTCATAGCCCCAGGCGATCAGGACGAGGTGGGTGATCGACGTGCCGATGACCTGGGTGAGCCCGGTGACGAACTGGACCCAGGTCCGGCCCGTGGCCGGCGCAGGGACCTGCGGGGCATCGGACAGCCCCGGCCCCGCCCCGCCGGCGAGGTCCGCTCCCGTCCAGTAGAACGGCAGGAGGTCATCCGCCTTGCAGAGGCCGGGCATGTTCGGCAGGGAGACGGAGTTCACCGAGCCACCGCCCGCGCCGAACGGGTCCACGCGGGTCGCCAGATTGCAGATGACCGAGTTGCCGTGGTTGCTGGTGACCGTCTGGATCCACTGGAGATCGACCCCCGCGCTGGGGACGTTGTGCTCGATCTTGATGTTCAGCCCCGCCGCCGTCCGGACATACTTGGTGACGTGGATCTCCCGATTGATCTGCAGCGGATGGTAGATCTTGAAGACGCGCATCGGTGCCACTCCAGGGGTCGGCCGCCGGTCTCGGAACGCCGCGGAACCTACGAGCGGAAATCGGACGCGTGACTGCCATCCATCGCCATCGATCGGTTTGGTTCCGTCCGGCGGCGGCATGGATGGCGTCCCGATGCCGTCGCGGTCAGAGGGCGTCGGCGGAGATGATCTCGCCCCCGGCGCGGGTGCCGATGGCCAGCCAGGTGTTGAAGTTGACCGTGCTCTTGATGAACCGGACCGAGCCGTCGAGCATGGCGACCGTCACCCCGCCGGGGTGGTAGGAACTGGCCGCCGCCAGGTTGAGCGTCTGGTCGGAGACGCCCTCATACACGCAGGTTTTTCCGTTGGGTTGCATGGAATGGGTGTAGCCGCCCCCGCCCAGGCAGATCGGGGTCCTGGCCCACTGCTTCCCCTTGCTCGCGTAATGCCAGGTCTTGGCGTTCTGGATGCAGTCCTGATTGAGCTTGAAGTCGGCGTCGGGCTGGCCGACGAAGGTGCACGCGGATTTGGTGCCCCCGATGTAAATCTGATGGAGGCCATCCCCGCCAGTCCCGTTCGCGCCGCCTCGTCCCTTGACCATCTCGCTGAACATGGCCGAGTTGCTCAGCCCGTCGGTCACGTCCGCGAAGCCGATGGGGCCGCCGAAGGGGCTGCTGGCCGTCCCGCCCGAACAGGTCTTCATGCTGACGCCGGGGACGATGATCCAGTAGGTCGCCCCGTTCGGGGCGTAATCGGTGTTGGCCGGGTTGGTCCCGTGATTGTTGACGTAGTTGGAGGACGCATAATTGCCATCGGGCTCGTTGCCGTCGGACGGGCAGTTCAGGGCCGCGACCTTGATGTGGACCAGCGTCGTGTTGGTGAAGCCGGGGTCGTTGCCCCCGGCCGTGTCGCTGGTCGGCACGCCGTACAGGAAGTTGATCGTGTTGTAGAGGGCCTGCTGCTCGATGAACGGGAGGATCCGGCAGGCCATGGCGAAGTTCTGGTTGACCTTGTAAGTCGTGGTGCTGTACGCGCCCGCCGCCGGCAGGCGACCGTTCACGTCGTGATAGCCGTGGATCGCCAGCCCCAACTGCTTCAGGTTGTTGGTGCACTGGGCCCGGCGGGCGGCCTCGCGCGCCGCCTGCACGGCCGGCAGCAGCAGCGCGATCAGCACGGCGATGATGGCGATGACGACCAATAATTCGATGAGCGTGAAACCGCGACGCGACCTGGGCACCATCATGGGACCTCGCTCGAATTGAAGGAATGAAGGAGGATGCGGGACGGGCTCATTTCGCTTTCCTGGCCGGCGGCGGCCCCTCGACCTGGAACTTCTTGTCATACTCTTCCGACGTGCTCGGGACGTTGGGGTCGGGCTTGCCGCCCCCGCCCGCGAAGACGGCCTCGTTGTCCCCGTTCGGGCCGCAACCGACGAGCGGCGAGGACAGGGCCATTACGCCCGCAATCAGCACGAATCGCCTCGGGATGGCCATCGACGCCACGCTCCTCGCGAGAAGAAGGCGCACGCGCCCGGTCGCGTCGGACCGGGGCCGCGAAAGGATCGGAACGATGTTTTATGAGAGGGATCGAGATCTTCTTTCATAGGAGATCGGCCCCCTCGGAGCAATGTCTAAATTTTTGACAGCGATTCCGTGGTGATTTGACGACTCCGTCGCGAGGCCGGGACCGACGATGGGCCCTCGACGGGGCCGGATCGATGAGTGATGAGATCGGCCCGTCGGTCGGATCAAAGCGCCCTGCTCGGAGGGCCTCCTCCCCCGGGATTTCGCGGCGGGGTCGGGGGACGGGGGGTGGTTGCGGGGCGGGTGCCGGGGCTGGTACGATCCGCCACGGCGTGCCGCAGCCCGGATCTGATGCGAGGGGGATGGTTGATGGGGCCGACCGAAGTCCTGGTCCGCGATGCCGCCGGGTTCGAGGACACGCTCGACGACCTGGCGCGGCGGATCGCCGATGGCCGCGACGCCGGGGCCCCGCTCCGCCTGATCGGGATCCGCACCCGGGGCGTCCCGATCGCCGAACGCCTGGCCGCCAAGCTGGCCGCGATCCTGGGCGAGCCCGTGCCGGTGGGGGCGGTGGACATCACCCTGTATCGCGACGACCTCAGCGAGTTCGCCCGCTGGCCGGTCCTGCTCGGCACCGAGATCCCGTTCGCCGTGGATGAAACGGAGATCGTCCTGGTCGACGACGTGCTCTACACCGGCCGCACCGTCCGCGCGGCGTTGAACGCCATCTGCGACCTCGGCCGCCCGGCGCGGGTCCGGCTGGCCGTCCTGGTCAACCGGGGCCACCACGAGCTGCCGATCCGCGCCGACCTGGCCGGTCTGGCCCTGGAGACGCGGCGATCGGAGACCGTGAAGGTCCGCGTCCGCCCGGTCGATCCCGTGGATGAAGTGATCCGGGTCTCTCGCGAGACGCCCCACCCGAACCCCGAGTCCCTTCGATGAACGCCCCGGCCTCGCCGATCGCCTGGAACCGCAAGCACCTCCTCGGCCTGGAAGACCTGTCGGCCGGCGAGATCACCGCGATCCTCGACACCGCCGACTCGTTCTCCGAGGTGTCGCGCCGGAGCCGAAAGAAGGTCCCGGCCCTCCAGGGCAAGGTGGTCTTCAACCTGTTCTTCGAGAATTCGACCCGGACCCGGACCAGCTTCAGCCTGTCGGCCAAGCGGCTCTCGGCCGACGTCCAGGACTTCTCCGCCGCCGTCTCCAGCCTGGCCAAGGGGGAGACGTTCATCGACACGGCCAAGAACCTGGAGGCGATGGGCTCCGACGTCCTGATCGTCCGCCATCCCACCCCGGGCGCCCCGCACCTGCTCTCCCAGCACGTCAAGTCCTCGATCGTCAACGCGGGCGACGGCGCCCACGAGCATCCGACCCAGGCCCTGCTGGACCTGATGACGATCCGCCGGGCCAAGGGCAAGCTCGCCGGGCTGACCGTCGGGCTCATCGGCGACATCGGCCATTCCCGCGTGGCCCGCTCCAACATCTGGGGGCTGCTGAAGCTCGGCGCCCACGTCATCCTCTGCGGCCCCCCGACACTGGTCCCCCGCGGGTTCGAGATGCTCGGCTGCGAGATCGCCCACCACCTCGACGACGTCCTGCACCGCTGCGACGTCGTCAATGCCCTCCGCATCCAGCGCGAGCGCCAGGAGCGCGGGCTCTTCCCGTCGCTCAGCGAATATTCCCACTTCTACGGCCTGACCCGGGAGCGTCTCGAACGCGCCCGGCCGGACCTGCTCGTCCTGGCCCCGGGCCCGATCAATCGGGGGGTCGAGCTGACCCCCGAGGTGGCCGACGGGCCACAGTCCGCGATCCTGGACCAGGTGACCAACGGCCTGGCGGTCCGCATGGCGGTGCTCTATCTGGTGAGCGGGAAACCCGCGTCGCCCGAGGGCTGAACCCGGCAAGAAAAGGCCGAAATTTCCTTGAGGCGGCACCGATCCACTTGTAGGATCTCGGTGGATCCGTCATGCCGTCCCGCGCCGCGAGGGTGCGGGGCCCCTGCCGACGGCTCCGTCCATCATCCGATGATCTTACCGACCGAGTCGTCGCGTGGCCGGGGCGTCCCTCGGGCCCGGCACGCCGCGATCCTCCCCCCATCGACCGGAGTCCCCCCATGCCTCATCGCCGTCGTCCTGGATTCACGCTCATCGAGCTATTGGTCGTCATCGCCATCATCGCCGTGCTGATTGCGCTGCTGCTGCCGGCCGTGCAGGCGGCGCGCGAGGCCGCCCGCCGGTCCCAGTGCACCAACAACCTCAAGCAGATGGGACTGGCCCTCCACAACTACCACAGCACCCACGATAGCTTCCCGCTCGGCGCCTCCAAGAACGTCTCGGCCGCCCCCGCCGTCGTCAACTCGTGGAAGGTGTGGAGCGCCCACGGATTGTTGCTCGGCAACATGGAGCAGCTGCCCCTCTACAATGCGATCAACTTCCACTTCGCGCCCGACAACTACACCTATGGCGTGACCAACACGACCGTCACCAACACCGTCATCAACACCTTCCTCTGCCCCAGCGACCCGAACTCCCCCCGCTGCGGCCTGAACAACTACCACGCCAGCCTGGGCGTGACGTCGGGCGATGGGGTCTCCGCCGCCACGGGCAAGGCGACGACCGGCCTGTTCGGCTTCTTCGTCGCCTATGGCATCGCCGGATGCACCGACGGGACCTCCAATACCATCGCCTTCGCCGAGGCCCTGGTGGGCAACACCCCCGGCGGCAAGACGCTCACCAACACCTACGCCGGCAACAACGTGATGAACATCTCGGGGCAGGTGTCGACCCAGGCGGAGCGGGATAACGGGTTCGCCAACTCGGCCAACATCCTCAAAGATCTCCAGGCCTGCTCCTCCAACTTCACGCCCACGTCGCTCAAGATCAGCGCCCGACGCGGGGAGTCGTGGTCGAACGGGGCCGCCGGCCTGACCCTGTTCAACGAATTCCAGACCCCGAACGATTCGATCTACAAGGGCAACGGCTGCCGGTTCGGCTGCCGCGACGACTGCGGGCTGGATAGCGGCTTCACCCTGCCCGCCACCAGCCAGCACCCCGGCGGCGTCAACACCCTGTTCGCCGACGGCAGCGTCCGCTTCATCAAGAACACGATCGACCGGATGACCTGGTGGAAGCTGGGCACCCGCGCCGGCGGCGAGGTCGTGAGCAGCGACGCCTTCTGAACCGGGCCACGCCCCGCGCCCTCCCCGGTGGGGCGGCGTGGGGGGACCTCCCCCGGACCTTCTCTTACCATCGAGCCATCGGAGCCAGATCGATCGCCATGAGACGCCATCCCCTCTCCCGGTTGTTCCCGCGTGCCACGCCGCTGGCCGCCTACCTCGTCGGCTCGGCCCTCGGCCTCCCGCTCCTGTCCGGAGGCTGCGGCGGCAAGCCCGAGACCGGCGCCCAGGCCTCCACCGAACTCCAGAAAGCCCGCGACGAATCCGCCCGGGCCGCCGAGGAGTACGCCAAGGAGCAGCAGGAGGCCGCCAAGGCCAAGCGTAAATAACTGGCCAGTTCGTCGTCCGTGCGTCGGCTGATTTGCGTGTCGTTCAGTAGACGCTCCGTGCCGTGACCGGACGTTTCGCCCCGACCCGATCTCCCCCGGATCGGTGGCCCGGGCGTGCTCGTCGAGGTTGCGGGGCCCATCGCGGGATTGGTACGATCCGCGGCATCCCCGGCCGGGCCCGTTCCGTCCCCGGCCCCGTCGCATCCCTCGACCGAGTCCCTCCTCTCATGCAGACGATCCAAATCAAGGGCGGTCGGGTCATCGACCCGAGCCAGGGCCTCGACCTCGTCGCCGACGTCTGGCTGGGGCGCGGCCGGGTGCTGGCCATCGGCGGGTCGGACGAGACGGCCGACCTCGTGATCGACGCGGCCGGGATGATCGTGAGCCCGGGGCTGATCGACGTCCACGTCCACTTCCGCGAGCCGGGCAACGAGGAGGACGAGACGATCGCCACCGGGGCCGGCTCGGCCCTGGCGGGGGGCCTGACCTCGGTGGCGTGCATGCCCAACACGAACCCGGCCCTGGACAGCCAGGGGGCGGCCGAGTTCGTGGTCCTCCAGGCCCAGCGGGCCCGCCGGGCGAACGTCTACCCGGTCGGCGCGGTGAGCAAGGGCCGCAAGGGCGAGGAACTGGCGGAGCTGGGCCAGCTGGTCGCGGGGGGCGCCGTGGCGTTCACCGACGACGGCGCCCCGGTGTCGTCGGCATCGCTGATGCGGCGGGCGTTGCAGTACGCCAAGATGTTCGACAAGGTCATCATGCAGCACTGCCAGGTCACCGAGCTGACCGTCGGCGCCGTGATGAACGAGGGGTTCACCTCGATGAAGCTCGGGCTGGGCGGGATGCCCGCCGCGGCCGAGGACATCATGGTCGCCCGCGACATCCGCCTGGCGGAGATCACCGGGGGCCGGCTCCACATCCAGCACATCTCCACCGAACGCGCCGTGGAACTGGTCGCCGAGGGGAAGAAGCGGGGCGTCCGGGTCACGGCCGAGGCCTGCCCGCACCACTTCACCCTGACCGACGACCGGCTGGAGACGTTCGATTCCAACTTCAAGATGAACCCCCCGCTGCGGTCCCGGGCCGACGTCGATGCGCTGATCGGGGGGCTCCGCGACGGGACGATCGACCTGCTCGCCACCGATCACGCCCCCCACGCCCAGGAGAAGAAGATGCGGGAGCTGGACCAGGCCCCGTTCGGGATCGTGGGTCTGGAGACCCTGATCCCGATCACCGTCATGGCCCTGATCGAGCCCGGCCACCTGACCTGGCCCGACGTGATCCGCAAGCTGACCGTCGAGCCGGCCGCCCTGCTGGGCATCCCCAAGGGGACGCTCAGGCCGGGCGCGGATGCCGACGTGACGATCATCGACCCGGCGACCCGATGGACCATCGACCCGTCGAAGTTCCTGTCCAAGAGCAAGAACACGCCGTACGGGGGCTGGGAGGTCCGGGGCCGGGCCCACACCGCGATCGTCGCCGGGGAGGTCCGCCACACCCTGGGCGGGATCGTCAGCGAGGCCGGTAAGGCGGGCTGAAGCCCCTCCCGGGAGGCCCGATCGGTTTGCCGAACGCGGTGCCGGAGCGTATCCTGTAAGGAGCGGCCCGGCCTCGCTTTCGGAACGAACCCTTGAACCCGGCACCTCGCATGAAAACCCTCATCGACGGCTACAACGTGATGTTCGCCGGCGGTTTGATGGGGCAGAGGTTCGGCCCCGACGGCTTCCGCAAGGTGCGTAATCGCTTCCTCAACGACGTTTCCGCCGCGATCACCCCGATCGAAGCCCACCTGACCACCATCGTCTTCGACGCTTCCCAGCCGCCCCCCGACCGCCCGGCCTCGGTGCGGCACAAGGGGATGACGATCCTGTACGCGGTCGACGCCGAGAGCGCCGACGAGCGGATTGAGGCCCTGGTGGCCGCCCATTCGAGCCCGAAGACGCTGACGGTCGTCTCCTCGGACCATCGGGTCCAGCGGGCGGCAACCCGCCGCAAGGCGAAGGTGATGACGGCCGACGACTACTGGACGCTCATGGATAGCCGCAAGAATCGCAAGCCGGCCCGGCCCGGCCAGGCCCACGCCGACGCCGACCCGCCCGAGCGCCCCGACGCCCCGTCGGCGATGGAGGCTGCCTTCTGGATGGCCGAGTTCCGCGAACTCGCCGCCTCCGACGAGATCCGCGAGGTTTCCCGCGGCGACGTCGCCTTCCCGACCGACGAGGAACTCGCCCGGATCGCCCGCGAGGTCGCCTCGGAGCCCCCGTCGCGCCGGCTCCGCTGAATCAGACGGACCCTCCGGGGTCTGGAACCGTCGGTCGGGCTGTGGTAGAACCGGCCCGTCCGTTACCCGCATCGTCGCCGTCCCGCATCGCACGCGAACCAGGGCCCGAGCCGCCATGAAAGTCCACGAATATCAGGCGAAGGATCTCCTCAAGGCGGCCGGCGTCGCCGTCCCGGCCGGGATCGTGGCCACCACGCCCGAGGACGCGGCGGATGCCTACGACGCCCTCGGCGGCGGCCTGATCGTCGTCAAGGCCCAGGTCCATGCCGGCGGCCGCGGCAAGGGGATCGCCATCGGCCCCGACGACGACCGCGGCGAGGCGCTGGAGATCGCCAGCGGCCTGAAGCCCCGCAAGGAAGGCATGGCCAAGGGCGTGCAACTCGTCCGCTCTCGCGACGAGGCCAAGAAGGCCGCCTCCGAGCTGCTCGGCAAGACCCTGGTGACCTACCAGACGGGCGCCGAGGGTCAGAACATCGCCAAGGTCCTGGTCACGGTCGGCCACGACATCGCCCGCGAGCTTTACCTCGGGCTGGCCGTCGACCGAGAGCTGCAATGCCCGGTCCTGATGGCGACCACCGAGGGGGGCGTCGACATCGAGATCGTCGCCCACGAGACGCCCGAGAAGATCCACCGCGAGCCGATCGACGTCAACACCGGCCTGCTCGGCTTCCAGGCCCGCAAGGTCTGCCAGGCATTGGACCTCAAGGGGGAAAGCGCCCGCAAGGGCGAGGCGTTCCTCAAGGCGTTCGTCCGGTTCTTCCTCGACAGCGACGCCTCGCTCGCCGAGATCAACCCCCTGATCGTCACCGACAAGGGGGACGTCCTGGCGCTGGACGCCAAGCTCAACTTCGACGACAACGCCCTGTTCCGTCACAAGGACATCGCCGCCCTGCTCGACGTCGCCGAGGAAGATCCCAACGAGCTGCGGGCCAGCAAGAGCGGCCTGAGCTACGTCAGCCTCGACGGCGACATCGCCTGCCTGGTCAACGGGGCCGGGCTGGCCATGAGCACGATGGACCTGATCAAGTACCACGGCGGGGAGCCGGCCAACTTCCTCGACGTCGGCGGCGGGGCCCAGAAGGACCAGGTGCTCGAAGCCTTCCGGATCCTGCTGGCCACCCCCAACGTCAAGGGCGTGCTGGTCAACATCTTCGGCGGGATCATGAAGTGCGACACCATCGCCTCGGCCCTGCTGGCGGCCTATGACGAGATCGACTTCAAGGTCCCCCTCGTCGTCCGACTGGAAGGGACCAACGTCGAACTCGGCAAGAAGCTCCTCGACGAGAGCGGCCGCAAGATCATCACCGCGGTCGGCCTGACCGATGCCGCCAAGAAGGTCGTCGCCGCCACCAAGGGCGCCGCCTGACGTTTCGCCGCCGAGGGGGAGGACCGGACATGGCAACCCACACCCGGACGCCGGCCACGCTGGACGATCTCTCGCGCGTCGACGGCAAGGCCGAACTCATCGACGGCGAGATCGTCCACCTCATGTCCAGCGGATTCCTCCCCTCGCAAATTGCACTGATGATCGCGATGAGCCTCCACGTCTACGCCAAGCGGAACGGCCTGGGTGTGGCATTCGGCGACGGGGTCGGGTATGCCCTGGCTACGCCCTTGATGGGCGGTCGCCAGTCGTTTTCTCCCGATGCCTCGCTCTACTCCGGGCCAGTGCCCTCGAATCCCATGCGATTCATTCCAGGGATCCCGATCTTCGCCGTCGAGGTCCGGAGCGAGAACGACTACGGGCCGGCCGCGGAGCGAGACATGAAAGCCAAGTGGGCCGATTATTTCGAGGCGGGCACGCTGGTGGTCTGGGATGTCGACCCGATCGCGATGACCGTCGCCGTCTACCGAGACCCGAGTTTGACCCCGGACCATGTCTACCAGGCCGGAGAGGTCGCCGAAGCCGAGCCCGCCGTCCCCGGTTGGCGTTGCCCGGTGGATGAATTGTTCCAGTGAGCCGCCCTCACAGTAGGGCACAGTCACATTCTTATTGATCCAGTCCCAGTGTCCTGGCTTCGGGCGGCCCGACGCCGCCCCACGGAATCCATCGCATGAGCATCTTGGTCGACAAGACGACGCGGCTGATCTGCCAGGGGATCACCGGCAAGGCCGGGGCGTTCCACTCCGAGCAGTGCCGCGACTACGGCACCAACCTCGTCGGCGGGGTGACCCCCGGCAAGGGCGGGAGTTCGACCCTGGGCGTCCCGGTGTTCGACACCTGCGTCGACGCGGTCAAGGCCACGGGCGCCAACGCGACGATGATCTTCGTCCCCCCGCCGTTCGCCGCCGACTCGATCCTGGAGGCGGCCGACGCCGGCATCTCGCTGATCGTCGCGATCACCGAAGGGATCCCGGTCCTGGACATGGCCCGCGCCGTGGCCTACCTGAAGGCCCACCACCCGGACGTCCGGCTGGTCGGCCCGAACTGCCCGGGCGTGATCACCCCCGGCCAGTGCAAGATCGGCATCATGCCGGGCTACATCCACAAGCCGGGCCGCGTGGGCGTGGTCAGCCGGTCGGGCACCCTGACCTATGAGGGCGTCTGGCAGCTCACCAACCTCGGGATCGGCCAGAGCACCTGCGTGGGGATCGGCGGCGACCCGGTCAACGGCACCAGCTTCGTCGACGCGCTCCGGATGTTCGAGGCCGACCCGGACACCGATGCCGTGCTGATGATGGGCGAGATCGGAGGCAACGCCGAGGAGCAGGCCGCCGCCCTCAAGGCGTCGGGCCAGTTCACCAAGCCGATGGCCGCCTTCATCGCCGGCCAGACCGCCCCCCCCGGCAAGCGGATGGGGCACGCCGGCGCCATCATCTCGGGCGGCTCGGGCAAGGCCGAGGACAAGATCGCCGCCCTGGAAGGCGCCGGGATCCGGGTCGCCAAGAGCCCGGCCGACATGGGCGCCACCCTCCAGGCCGTCCTCAAGGGCTGACCCGTGTCCGACGACCAGGCCCGGCCGGCCGCCGACGACCCCGCCAACCCCTGGACCACGGTCGGCGGGCGCGTCGTCTACGACAATCCCTGGATCCTGGTCCGCGAGGACCAGGTCGTCCGGCCCGACGGCCAGCCGGGCATCTATGGCGTCGTCCACTTCAAGAACAAGGCCATCGGCGTCCTACCGGTCGAGGACGACGGGTCGGTCTGGCTCGTCGGCCAGCACCGCTACCCCCTCGACTCCTACTCCTGGGAGATCCCCGAGGGTGGGGGCCCCGAGGGGGAGGACCCGGAGGCCACGGCCCGCCGCGAACTCCTCGAAGAGACCGGGCTGACCGCCGATCGCCTCGAACTGATCAACCGGTCGCACCTGTCCAACTCGGTCAGCGACGAGGAGGCCCTGCTCTTCCGCGCGACCGGGCTGAGCCTCGGCGCGAGCAGTCCCGAGGGGACCGAGCGGCTCCACGTCCGCCGCGTCGCCTGGTCGATCGCCTGGGGGATGGTCCAGGACGGGACCATCACCGATTCGATGAGCGTCATCGCTCTGTATCACGAGGCCCTGCGTCGGGCCCGCCTCGATCTCGGCCGTCCGGGTGAGTTCTCTTTGAAGGGATCCGAGACGTAAGTTTTGATGGTAATGCGGTCGCGTTAGATCGGTCGGATTCAGAGCGAGGCCAGGGACGGGAAGAACTTGCCGGGGCAGGCGGTCGGGCCCGCCGCGAGATCCGAGTGCGTGTCGATGTGGTCGGCGGGGATCTGGTAGCGTGACCCGAGGTAGGCGATCAGGGAGCGGGCCGAGGCGATCTGCTTGGGGGTGGGCGGCGCCTGGTCGAAGTTGCCCACCAGGCAGATGCCGATCCCGTACTCATTGACGTCGGGATTCTTGCCGTCCCGGCAGTGGACCCCGTTCTTCTGGTCGACCCAGCGCTGGGCCACCTCGATCTGCCCGTCCGGCGTGTCGGTCCCGTTGCCGATCACGAAGTGGTAGCCGCAGCCGTTCCAGCCCAGCGTTTTACGATGCTCGCGATCGATCTGGTCGTAGCCGCCGGTCGCCCCCGCGCTGTGGTGCAGGACCACGTAACGCCAGGGGCGGTCGGCCTTGGGGGGCTGGAACAGGTCATCGGGGTTGTCGACGAAAGGGCGGACGGCCTCGCGGAGCGAGACCGGCGACAGTCGATTCCCGGATCGGGTGGTGCGGCGGGGCGTCGGACGCGACGCGTTGGGACGCGTCAGCTCGGGCATGGGCCCGTCGTCGATCGACGAGGACGTGGGCGCCTTGGGGTCGGAGTACTTCAGATTGAGGCCGGGCTCGCGCTCTCCGGCGTCGCCGGGGACGGGGGGCGAGATCCGGGCCGGGACCACCGGGTCGTAATCGCTGGCCGACGCGGCCGGCGGCGCGGAGATCGTGGTGTCCGGCGAGGCGAAGGGCTCATCGGCGGCCGAGGGGGCGGTGATCACCGCGCCGCCCGTCGTGCAGCCCGGGGTCGTGCAGCCCGGGGAGGCGGCCTGCACCGGGGTCCCGTAGACCGGACGCATCACGGAACGCTTGTGGCTGCACCCCGACAGGCCGGCCAGGATCAGGCAGGGGACCAGCACCAGACGCGAGGCGCGCAACGGGGACGAGGCCATGAGGGGATGGACCATGAGTGGTCTCCGGAGACATTGACGGGGTTGAGCGGGTGCGTCCCAGGTGCGACGATCAGCCCAGATGCAAGACGTGTACCGGGGGGATTCACCGCCATCTTTCGCCCCCCGGGCACGTCATCTGCGTTCGACTCAACTCTACACGCCAGAATGGCGAGCGTGAGAAATCCGGCGAAAATCACCCGAAAAAATTCAAGCTCGCGCCTCCTCCTGCCGACCTAGACATTGTAAGAACGACCTGAACGATCTTGGCGAATCCGGTGGTTGGCTGGGTCGGTCGGATCGTGCCGAATGTGCCCGGAGCGACCGGGCCGATCCGGGCCTCACGCGGACGCCGGGGCCAGGCCCTTAGCCCCGCCGACTTCGGGGCGATCGAAGAGCCGGGACACGAGTCGGGGATCGGGCGGGGCCGTCGCGAGGCTGACGGCAATCCCGACGGCGAATGAGGTGAGGATCCCCCAGACGCAAGGCTCGCAGCCGAACAGGTAGTAGGCGCCGAATGCCTGAGGCTTCGGGCCGATCCCCTGGTCACCGATCCCCAGGATCGACGGGAACGACCCGAGGCAATACAGGACCAGCGTGACGGCCGACCCGGCCGCCATGGCGGCCAGCGCACCGGGGGCCGTGGCCCTCCTCCAGAACGCGCCCAGCAACGCCGGCGCCAGGAACGCGGACGCCATGCCGGCCGAGGCGAACACCACGATCAGCTGGAGGAAGGTCACGTCACGCAGGGCCATCATGGCCGCGGCCGCTCCGACTCCCGCCGTGGCCAGATAGCTGGCCCGGGCGATCTCGCGCTCGGAGGCCGCCGGTCGGAGGAATCGCGAGTACAGGTCGCGGACCAGCCCCGAGGCGACGATCAGGAGGAAGCCGCTTACCGTGCTCATCACCGCGCCATACGGGGCGGCCAGGATCAGCCCCGCCACATAGGGGTTGGCCAGTGTGATCACCAGCCGGGGCATCACCTCGTCGGGCCTCTCCAGGCCGGGGAGGATCCCCCGGGCCGCGATGAAGATCAGCACCAGCGGGATGTAGATCAGCGCATTGTACGCGGACTGGTACAGGATGGCCCAGCGCAGGGTGCGGGAGTCGCGGAACGCCATCAGCCGGACCAGGGTCGAGGGCTGCCCCATCCCGCTGATGGCCCACATCACGAAGAACGAGAACGCCAGCCCGGGCGCCAGGAAGTCCCGCCCCGCCCCGGGGCCGAAGGCGAACCCCGGGCCCGCCACCTCCATGCCCCGCTCGGTCGCCGCGCCCAGGCCGCCCGAATGCATCAGCGCCAGGGGCAGGAGGATCGCGACCCCGACCGCCATGATCAGGCTCTGGAAGATGTCGGTCCAGATCGCCGCCAGGAACCCGCCGTAGGCGGTATAGGCGACCACCGTCGCCGTGAAGATCGCCAGGCCGACCGCGTAGCGCGGGTCGACCCCGCCCAGCATCTCCGGCGTGGCCCACGCCGACCAGGACGCCGGCAGGACCATCTGGAGGATCAGCGTCCCCGCCTTGAACTGGGCCACCAGGCTGCACGACAGGAAGCCGGTCACCAGCAGGCTGGTCAGGAGGCCCAGGGCCGGGCTGTCGTACCGCTCTCGCATCAGGTCGGGCAGCGTGATCGCCCCGGTCCTCCGCGAAAGCTGGCCGATCCGCTTGCCCAGCACCCCCATCACTGTCAGGGGTGCCACCATGTAGCTGGCGATCCAGAGCCCGACCACCCACCCGAAGCTGTAGACCAGCGACGGGAAGCCCATGAAAGTCCCGCCGCTCATCACCGCCGCCGTCAACGCCATCGCCACGGCGCCCATCGAGCGATTGCCCAGGAAGTAGCTGGCCAGGAACCCCGACCGGCTCCCCGCCCGGTTGGCGATGAAGCCCAGCAGGAGCGAGATCAGGGTGAATGCGATCAGGGCCACCAGCGTCGCCGAATCGGCCTGGCCCCCCCGAGGATCAGCCATCGTCGTCCCCCCCCAGGTCGTCGTCGACCATGTACCAGCCGGCGAACCAG
Organism: Tundrisphaera macrotermitis; assembly: GCF_051175315.1. Classification (NCBI taxonomy): domain Bacteria; kingdom Pseudomonadati; phylum Planctomycetota; class Planctomycetia; order Isosphaerales; family Isosphaeraceae; genus Tundrisphaera; species Tundrisphaera macrotermitis. The sequence continues at coordinate 3,975,637 of NZ_CP195100.1, read as the reverse complement.
ATCGTGAAGACCCCGCAGGCCAGCCACGGGACGAGGTATCCCCAGATGGCCCACGAGGGGATGCCCAGGATCGGCCGGACGTCTTCCGGGCCCAGCGGCCGATCGGGCGTGATGTAGCCCAGGGCATACGAGGCGACGCAGCAATAGATCGTGCAGCCCAGCCAGGCCAGGCCGATCACGATCGCCTCGCGGCGGGCGTGGATCACCACCGGATCGGTCGGGTCGGTCGTGGATTCCGTTTCGGGTGGGATCATCGCACCCGCCCTCCCAGCGCCGAGGCGAAGAATCCGGCTACCTGCTCGGCCACGTAGGCTCGTCCCGGTTCTTTCCGCGACGAGTGCCGTTCTTCGGGCAGCGGAAGCAGGCGGAACGGCTTGCCCGCCGCGATCAGGGCCGAGGCCAGCCGCGCCGAGTGGCGGAAGTGGACGTTCTCGTCGATCATCCCGTGGATGATGAGCAACTCGCCCCGGATGTGATCGACCCGCTCCAGCACCGACGAGGCCTTGTAGCCGCCGGGGTTGGAGGCGGGCGTCCCCATGTACCGCTCGGTGTAGCAGGTGTCGTAGCCGTCCCAGGAGGTCACCGGGGCGACCGAAACCCCGGCATGGAAGGTCTCGGGGGCCTGCTCCAGGCAGCGGAGCGTCATGTAACCGCCGTAGCTCCCGCCGGTCACGCCCACGCGGGTCGTATCCACTCCGGGCCAGGTCCGGCCGACGAAGGCCACCCCGTCCGCCTGGTCGCGGACCTCCACCGACCCCATGTTGAGGTGCAGCGCCGCCTCGAATTCGTGGCCCCGGCGCGCCGACCCGCGATTGTCCATCTTCCAGACGGCGAAGCCCCGCCCGGCCAGGAACTGCGCCGTGAGGTCGGCCGTGAGCGTCCAGTTTTCCGAGACGTACTGGACGTGCGGGCCTCCGTAGAGCATGACGATCAGCGGGGCCTTCTCGCCGAACGCCCCGGAGCGGGGGGCGTAGAACGCGCCGAACAGCCGGGACCCGTCGCGGCCGGAGAACTCGACCAGTTCCGGCGGGGCCAGGCCCAGCTCGGCCACACGCGGGTCGGAGGTCATGGCGTCGTCGAGCGTCGCCTTGACCTGCCCATCGCGGTCGATCAGCCGGGTGATCGGGGGACGCATCCGGTAGGACCAGGTATCGACGAAGTGCTGGCCGTCGGCCGCGACCACGGCGCGATGGGTGCCGACCTCGGCGGTGACCTTCTGGTGCGGCCCGCCGTCCAGGGAGACCCGGCACAGGTGCCGCTCCAGGGGCGTGTCGAGCCCCGACGAGAACCAGACCTCGCGGCGTTCGGCGTCGACCCGCTCGACCGCGTCCACGGCCCAGGGGCCTTCGGTCAGGGTGCGGATCAGCTTGCCGTCGCGGTCGCGCAGTTCCAGGTGGCGGAACCCGGATCGCTCCGAGGTCCAGAGGATCTCGCCGGTCCCGGGGATCGTCCGGAGGTCGTGGTGAAGGTTGACCCAACTCGGGGCCTTCTCCTCGATCAGCAGCGTCTTACCGCCGGCCTTCGCATCGATCCGTTCGAGCCGCAGCGTCTTCTGCTCGCGGTCCAGGGTCTGGACCAGGAGATGCCCCGGCCCGTCCCACTCGACGCGGGCCAGGTAGAAGTCGGCATCCGGCCCGGCCAGGTCGAGCCATCGGGTCTCCCCGCCCGAGGCAGGGACCACTCCCAACCGCACCCTGGCGTTGGCCGCCCCGGGGAACGGGTAGCGGTGATTCTCGACCGAGATGTCGTCGCCCCCCTGGTGGACGATCGCGTAGTTGGGGATGTGCCGCTCGTCGGTCTCCTGGTAGGCGATCATCGAGCCGTCGGGCGACCACCAGAAGCCCGAGGACCGATCCATCTCCTCCTGCGCCATGAACTCGGCGAGGCCGTGGGTCAGGCCATCGGCCGCCCCTTCGGTGAGCCGGGTCTCGACCTTCGTGGCGAGGTCCATGACGTGGAGTTCGCCATCGCGGACATAGGCGACCTTCGACCCGTCGGCGGTGAGTTGGGGGTCGAGTTCGGGGCTCGGGGTGTTGGTGATCGGCTCCAGGGCCGCATCGCCCTTCAGGAGGTAGAGGTTGCCCCGCAGGGGGATCACCGCGACGTCCGCGCCGCTCGCCCGGACGACCTGGGTGATGCCCGTGTCCCGGAGCCGTTGCCGCTCGCGGCGGAGGGCCTCTTCCCTGGAGACATTGGCGTCGGTATCGCCGCCGTCGGGCGCCCGGGCGATGACCCGGGGGGGCTGGTTGCCCGCCACGTCGGCCTTCCAGAGGACGCGGCTGAGGCTGGCCCCTTCGGCCTTCAGGTAGGTGACCGCCCGGCAGTCGGGCGTGAAGGCGATCGACCCCGGCACCGCCGTCCCGGGCGCGGGCTGGCGGGCGACGTCGGCCGCCGCGATCGGCCTCGATTCGGTCCGTTCCGGCGGCGTCGGCGAGGCTGGCACCGGCATGGCAAGACTCAGGAGGAGGAGCGAGGGCGGGAGGATTCGCTTCATCGGTGGCATCCCGGCGGGCCGGTGGCGGCGGCGGGGGGAGCCGTCCGCGCGAATGGTCCCGGCATGGTCGGGCAGCCGTGGGCCGGTGTCAACCCCCGGCCGCATCCCGGATCGCCGCGACATCCCGCCCGGGGACGACCCTCCGCGAGCCATCGTTCAGGATCAGCGAGATGCCGGACCTCGGGTCGAGGTCGGCGATCACGCCGGCCAGGCGACCCTCGGCCGTCTCCACCTCGACGGCCCGGCCCAGGTGCTCGCTCGCATCGCGCCAGGGCCCGATCAAGGAGGCCGGACCCTCCTCGATGCCCCGGTGATACCAGTGGTCGAGGCGACGCAGCAGCGACCGGGCCACCTCGGAGCGGTCGAGCGGGAGGCCGCCCCGGAGGATCTGGAGCGAGGTCGTCGCGTCGCGGATCTCCTCGGGGAACGTTTCGCGGGCGACGTTGACGTTCAGGCCGATCCCCAGGACGGTCCCCTGCCCCCGCTCGACCAGGATCCCCGCCACCTTGCGGCGGTCGACCCGGACGTCGTTGGGCCACTTGATCCGCGCCCCGTCGCCGACGACCTCGGCCACCGCGACCGACCCCAACGCCGTGAGCCAGGCCGGATCGTCGAGAAGAGGCGGCGGGAACAGGAGGACGGAGAGCAGGATCGACGCCCCGGCCGGGGCCGTCCAGACCCGGCCGCGACGGCCCCGGCCGGCGGTCTGCTCCTCGGCCAGGACCGCGAATCCGGCGTTGGCCCGGCTCCCGGCGGCGCGGGCCGCCAGGTCGTTGGTGCTGCCGATCCGGTTCCAGACCGCGATCCGCCGCCCTACCAGCCGCGTCCCGAGTTCCCACTCGATCTGGTCCGGGCAGAGCCGGCCGGCCGGCCCCCGGTAGGCGATGCCCAGGTAAGGGTGGCGTTCGATCGCGAAGCCGAACCGCTCCAGGTCGTCGAGGTCGGCCCGGATCGCCGCCCGATCCGGGCCGAGGTCGGCCTCCGAAACGAACCCACCGGCCGTTTTCAGGCGATCTAGGAGCGCGATGTTCACCCGACGATCGCCCGATCGAAGTCCAGGCCGATGTCGAGGCTCGGGGCCGAGTGGGTCAGGGCCCCGACGCTGATCCGGTCCACCCCCGTCTCGGCCAGGGCCCGGACCGTGGCCAGCGTGACCCCGCCCGAGGCTTCCAGGAGGATGCCCGGGGCGCGGGCATCGCGGCGGCGGACCGCCTCGGCCAGCTTCTCCGGCCCGAGGTTGTCGACCAGGATGATGTCCGGCCCGCACTGGAGGGCGCGGTCGAACTGGTCCAGGTCGTCGATCTCGACTTCCACCGTCGTGCCGGGAGGCGACTCTCGGCGGGCCGAGGCGATGGCCCGGCCGATCGGGTCGGGCTCGTTCGCCAGCCAGGCCAGGTGGTTGTCCTTGATCAGGACCGCATCATACAGGCCGATCCGGTGGTTCTGCCCGCCTCCGCAGCGGACGGCGTACTTCTCCAGGTGCCGCCAGCCGGGCGTCGTCTTGCGGGTGTCGAGGATGACCGCCTTCGTCCCCTCGACCTCGTCCACGAACCGGGCGGTGAGGGTGGCGATCCCGCTCAGACGCTGGAGGAAGTTGAGCGCGGTCCGCTCCATCGCGAGGATACATCGCATCAAGCCGGTGATCCTGGCGAATTTCGCCCCCGGCTCTAGCCTTTGACCGTTTCGGTGCAAGGAGGAATAAGACAGTCCGACGCCAAACCGTTGGCAGAGGAGTGCCAGAACGTGCTCGCCGGCCAGGACGCCCCCAGATCGGGCGACGAACCAGGCCGAACCATCTGCCACATCCGGGATCGTCGCTCGCCCCGTCAGGTCGCCGTTGACGACTTGCTCGAAGATCGCATCCAGCCCCGTCAGGTCGCCGGCCGTCCCGAGATCCTCGGCGATCGCCATGTCGATCAGGGCGAGCGCGTTCTCATGCGCGGCGGGATCGAATACCGTGTGCGGCATCGCGGACCTCGTGGGGGAAATCATGGCTGTGGCTTGGGCTTGCGGCCCCCTCGCTTGCCGCCGCCCGCCTTGGCCTTGTCGCGGGCCTTGGTGGCCTGGGCCGAGGCGGAGGGGCGGGCCTTGCCGCCGGACTTGGCGGTCTTGACCTGCATGATCCGGTCGCGGATGGCCGCGGCACGCTCGAACTCCAGGTTCTCGGCGGCCTTGAGCATCTCGGCCTCCAGCTCCTGGATGTATTCCTCGGTGATCTCGGTGGCCTCGTCGCGGCCCACCGCCTTGCGGGCCTCATTCTTGGCCTGGACCTCCTCCTCGATCCCCTTGCGGATGGCCTTCTTGATCGTCTCGGGGGTGATCCCGTGCTCGGCGTTGTACGCCATCTGGAGCGCCCGGCGTCGGGAGGTCTCGTCGATGGCCCGCTGCATCGAGTTGGTCACGGTGTCGGCGTACAGGACGACCTCGGCGTTGACGTGCCGGGCCGATCGGCCGATCGTCTGGATCAGCGAAGTCTCGCTGCGGAGGAACCCTTCCTTGTCGGCGTCGAGGATGCAGACCATCGACACCTCGGGCAGGTCCAGCCCCTCGCGCAGCAGGTTCACGCCGACCAGGGCATCGAAGGCCCCCTCGCGCAGCTCGCGGAGGATGGTCACCCGCTCGAAGGCGTCGAGTTCGGAGTGGAGCCACTTGCAGGTGAGCCCCTGCTCCACCAGGTAGCGGGTCAGGTCCTCGGCCAGCCTCTTGGTGAGGGTCGTGATCAGGACGCGTTCCCCCTTGGCGGCCCGTTTCTTGGCCTCGGCCAGCAGAGCGGGGACCTGGCCTCGGGCCGGCTCGATGCGGACGATCGGATCCAGGAGGCCGGTCGGGCGGATGACCTGCTCGACCACCTCGCCGCCGGACATCGTGATCTCGTAGTCGGCCGGGGTGGCCGAGACGTAGACCCTTTGGCCCATCTTCTTCTCCCACTCGTCGAACCGGAGCGGGCGGTTGTCCAGGGCGCTGGGGAGGCGGAACCCGTGCTCGACCAGGGTGCTCTTGCGGCTGAAGTCGCCCGCGAACATCCCCCGGACCTGCGGCAGGGTGACGTGGGACTCGTCGATGAACAGGACGCTATCGGGCGGGAAGAAATCCAGGAGGGTGTTCGGGGTCTCGCCCGGCTTGCGGCCCGACAGGGCGCGGCTGTAGTTCTCGATGCCGGAGCAGTAGCCGACCTCCAGCAGCATCTCGATGTCGTAGCGGGTCCGGGCCGCGAGTCGCTGGGCTTCCAGGAGCTTGCCCTGCTCCTTGAAGGTCTGGAGCCGTTGCTCCAGCTCCTCGTTGATCGCCTCGACGGCCCCCTTGATCCGCTCCTCGGGCAGGACGAAGTGCTTGGCCGGGTAGATGGCCATCTCCTGCTTCTTCTCCGTCACCGTGCCCGAGGTCGGGTCGATCACGGCGAGGGTTTCGATCTCGTCGCCGAACAGCTCGATCCGGAAGCCGAACTCCTCGTAGGCCGGCCACAGCTCGACCACGTCCCCCCGGACCCGGAACTTCCCGCGCGAGAAGTCGATGTCGTTCCGCTCGTACTGGATGTCGACGAACCGGAGCAGCATCTCGTCGCGGTCGATGATCTGGCCCACCTTCAGCGGGACGGTCATCTTGCGGTAATCCTCGGGCGAACCGAGCCCGTAGATGCACGACACGCTGGCGACCACCAGCACGTCGTTGCGGCCGATCAGGGCGCTGGTGGTGGCCAGGCGGAGGCGTTCGATCTCGTCGTTGATCGACGAGTCCTTCTCGATGTAGATGTCGCGCTGGGGGATGTAGGCTTCGGGCTGGTAGTAGTCGTAGTAGCTGACGAAGTAGCGGACGGCGTTGTGGGGGAAGAACTCCTTGAACTCCCCGTACAGCTGCGCGGCCAGCGTCTTGTTGTGCGACAGCACCAGCGCGGGGCGGTTGAGCCGGGCGATGACGTTGGCCATCGTGAAGGTCTTGCCCGACCCGGTCACGCCGAGGAGCGTCTGGTGCTCCTTCTTGTCGCGGAGGTTCTGCGTGAGCTGCTCGATCGCCTTGGGCTGGTCGCCGGCCGGCTCGTAGGGGGCCACCAACTGGAAGTCGGGCATGGTCGAGTCGCGGGGCGTTGGGCCCCGCCCGCGGAGGTCCCAGGGTTCAGCGGGTCACGGCGTCGGCGGTCGGGTCGAAGAGGAGGTGCGGGGTAAGGGCCCGCGCCTTCGCCGGCCCGATCCCCCGGACCCGGCGATCGAGGTCGTCGATCGAGGCATAGGGGCCGTCGGATCGCCCCTCGACGATGCGGCGGGACAGCGCGGGGCCCAGCCCCGGCAGCGCCCCGAGCACCGCCTCCGGGGCCCGGTTCGCATCGGCCTGGAGGGCGGGGAGCCGTTGGGAGGGTGCGCCCTTTTGCGGGGCGGCCCAGGCCAGCGGGAGCGCCAGCGTCGCCACGATCGCGATCAGGGCGACGCGGACCGGGCCGTCCCAGCCCCAGATCGGGCGATCCAGATCGCGTCCCATGATCGGCATCGCCCCTCGGCTTCGCCCGGAGATCATTGCCATTGAATGCCCGTTCAGTCTACACCGAAGGCCGACGCCGGCTCAAGGGATTCGCCCCGGCGTTCGGGCCTGGTCGGATCGTGCGGGGCATGACAACACAATGGGAAAACCACGCGGATTTCGCTTCGCATCCGGTACGATCGTCGTTTATGCTGGCCCTGGCCATCGACCGCGGATCCTGCGCCGCCCCGGCCCCGCCCCGCCCGAACCGACCCCCCGATCGACCGGGCGAGATGCCCCGGACCCGAGCCGGCGGCGAGGTGCCCGGAAGTTCCCGCCGTTCATCGAGTTCCCGCGTCACGCCCTCCTCGATGCGATGCCCCGGCCGGCCGGCTTGCCCGGACGGCCCGGCCCCGCGAAGATGAGACGAGGAATCCCAGGGGAGACGAATCGATGCGTCCGACCACGGCCTTCGGGCAGCGAGACCAGGCCAACTTCCGCCCCTGGCGACTCGCCCTGTGGATCCCGTGGCTGGTCCCGATCGCGCCGGCGCCGGCCTCCGGGTCGGACGCCGAGCCCGGCCCCGAAGCGGTCCGGTTCTTCGAGTCCGAAGTGCGGCCCCTCCTCATCGAGAATTGCATCTCCTGCCACGGCCCCAAGAAGCAGGGCGGCAAGCTCCGGCTCGACTCGCGGGCAGGCGTGCTCTCGGGCGGCGACAGCGGCCCGGCGGCGGTCCCCGGCAAGCCCGAGGAAAGCCTGCTGGTCGAGGCGATCGAATATCAGGGGCTGGAGATGCCCCCCAAGGGGAAGCTTTCCGACGAACGGCGCGCCATCCTGACGCGCTGGATCGCGATGGGCACCCCCTGGCCCGGCGGCGACGAGGCGATCCCCGCCCCGACCGCCGAAGCCCGCCCCAAGATCACCGACGAGGATCGCGCCTTCTGGTCGTTCCAGCCGGTCCGGCACCCCGAGCCCCCGGCCGTGGATGACGGCGGGTGGTCGCGGAATGCCATCGACCGCTTCGTATTCGCGAAGCTCCGGGAGTCCGGGCTGACGCCGGCCCCCGAGGCCGATCGGACGACCCTGATCCGCCGCCTCTCGTTCGACCTGCTCGGCCTGCCGCCGACCCCGGAGGCCGTCGACGCCTTCGTCGCCGACGCCCGGCCCGAGGCGTACGACGAGCTGGTCGAATCGATGCTGGCCAGCCCCCGGTATGGCGAGCGCTGGGCCCGGCACTGGCTCGACCTGGTGCGCTACGCCGACTCCGACGGCTACAACGAGGACGCCGAGCGGCCCGACGCCTTCCGCTACCGCGACTACGTGGTCAAGGCGTTCAACGAGGACCGGCCCTACAACCGCTTCGCCGCCGAGCAGCTGGCCGGCGACGAGATCGACCCGGACGACCCCGAGCTGCGCGTGGCGGCCGGCTACCTCCGCCTGGGGACCTACGAGTACAACCAGAGGGACGTGCACGGCCAGTGGGACACCATCCTCAACGACATCACCGACGTGACCGGCGACGTCTTCCTGGGGATGGGCCTGGCCTGCGCCCGCTGCCACGACCACAAGTTCGACCCGATCCTCCAGCGCGATTACTTCCGCCTGCGGGCCTTCTTCGAGCCGATCTGGCCCCGCGACGAATTCGCGCTGGCCTCCCCGGGGGAGAAGGCCGATCACGACCGGGCGACGGCGGCCTGGGAGGCGGACGCCGCGCCGATCCTGGCGCAGATCGCCGACCTGGAACGTCCCATCCTGGAGAAGGAGGTCACCACCGCCTTCAATCGGTTCTCCGAGGAGATCCAGGCCCTCCTGAAGAAGCCCCGGGCCGAGCGGACCCCCGCCGAGCACCTGATCGCCGAGCTGGCCTACCGGCAGATCGTCGACGAGCACAAAAAGCTGCCGGCCGTGATGAAGAAGGGCAAGGTGAAGAAGGAGTGGGAGGAGCTCCAGAAGCGTCTGGCCGAATCCGCGACGCCCCGGCCCGCCCCCCTGCCGACGGCGATGACCGTCTGCGACGTCGGCCCGATCGCCCCGCCCACTTACATCCCCGGCGATCGCTCGAAGACCCCGGTGGAGCCCGGCTTCCTGACCCTGCTCGACCCGTCCCCGGCGTCGATCGTGCCCGTCGCCCCCGAGTCGACCGGCCGCCGCTCCGCCCTCGCCGCCTGGATCGGCCGGGCGGACAACCCCCTGACGACCCGCGTGGCCGTCAACCGCGTCTGGCAGTCGCACTTCGGCCGGGGGCTGGTCGGCACGTCCAGCGACTTCGGCCGCAAGGGGGACCGGCCCAGCCATCCGGAGCTGCTCGACTGGCTGGCCTCGACCTTCGTCCAGGAAGGCTGGTCGCTCAAGGCGATGCACCGGCTGATCCTCCGCAGCGCGACCTATCGCCAGGGCGCCGAGCACCCTGCGCCCGAGGTCGGCATGAAGGCCGACCCGGAGAACCGCCTCCTGTGGCGGATGACGTCGCGGAGGCTGGAGGTCGAGCCGATCCACGACGCGATCCTGGCCGTCAGCGGTGAGCTGGACGCCTCCGTCGGGGGCCCGGCCGTCGATTTCAGCAAGCCCCGGCGGATGGTCTACCTCAAGGTCCTGCGCAACAAGCGCGACCCGCTGAGCGACGGGTTCGACGCCCCCGACAGCTCCAGCACCACCCCGCAGCGCAACATCTCGGTCACGCCCCTCCAGGCCCTCCTGATGATCAACGGCCCCTGGGGGCTGGAGCGGGCCCGGGGGTTCGCGCGGAGGGTCGGCGACGCCGCGCCCGACGAGGACGGCCGGGTCGAGCTGGCCTACCGCCTGGCCTTCGGCCGCAGGCCCGACCCGTCCGAGCGGGCCGATGCCCGGGCCTTCCTCCGCGACCAGGCCGCCCGCTCCGCCGAGGAGCCCGAGAAGACGGCCCTGGTGGATTTCTGCCACGCCCTGCTCAACGCGAGCGAATTCCTCTACGTCGACTAATCCCGGTGGGACCCCGATCATGACCGACCCGAGGACGATGACCCGTCGCGAGATGCTCACGCGGGGCGGCGGTGGGTTCGGCGCGATGGCCCTGGCCTCGCTCCTGGGCGCCGGCCCGGCCCGGGCCTCGGACCGGGCGGCGCTCCCGTCGTGGACGACCCCCGCCCGCGCCAAGAGCTGCATCTTCGTGTTCATCGAGGGCGGCCCCAGCCACATCGACCTGTTCGACCCCAAGCCCCTGGTCAACGAGCTGGCCGGTCAGAAGCTCCCGCCCAGCTTCAAGCCGGTCATCCTGCCGATGGGCGAATCCAACGCCCCGCTGATGGCCTCGCAGCGGAAGTGGAAGCAGCACGGGGAGGGCGGGCTCTGGATCTCGGACTGGCTGCCCGAGATCGCCGGCTGCGCCGACGACCTCGCCGTGATCCGGTCGTGCTGGTCCAACGGGCTCAACCACGTCGGCGGCGTCTGCCAGATGAACACCGGGTCGACGCTGGCCGGCCGCCCGTCGCTGGGCAGCTGGGTGAACTACGGGCTCGGCTCGGAGAACGCCAACCTGCCCGGCTACGTCGTGCTCCTGGACCGGCCCAGCATCGTCGCGGGCGGGCCCCGGAACTGGGGCGCCGGCTTCATGCCGGCCACCCACCAGGGGATCCGCCTCGGGGCCGCCCCCGACGTGATCCCCAACCTGGAAACCCCCAAGGAGGTCGGCCCCGATCGCCAGCGAGGCAAGCTCGAATACCTCCGCCAGATCAACACCCGGCACGCCGAGACCCGCCCCGAGCAGACCGAGCTGGAAGCCCGGATCCGCGCCTACGAGCTGGCCTTCCGGATGCAAGCCGAGGCGCCCGAGGCCGTCGACATCGCCGACGAGAGCGAGGAAACCAAGGCCCTCTACGGCCTCGGACAGAAGGAGACCGAGGTGTTCGGCCGCAACTGCCTGCTGGCCCGCCGCCTGGTCGAGCGCGGCGTCCGGTTCGTCCAGCTCTACCACGGGGCCGGCTCGAAGTGGGACGCCCACAAGGGGATCGAGAAGAACCACTCCGACCTCTGCCGGGCCATGGACCTGCCGGTCGCCGGGCTGTTGAAGGACCTGAAGCGGCGCGGCCTGCTCGACGAGACCCTGGTGATCTGGGGCGGCGAATTCGGCCGCACCCCGATGTCCGAGCAGGGAGACGGCCGCGACCACAACCCCTACGGCTTCACCATGTGGATGGCCGGTGCGGGGATCCAGGGGGGCCGGACGATCGGGGCCACCGACGAGGTGGGCCTCCACGCCATCGAGGACCGGATGCACGTCCACGACCTCCACGCCACGGTCATGCACCTGATGGGGCTGGACCACACCAAGCTGGTCTACCTCCACAAGGGCCGGCCCGAACGAGCGACCCTCAACGAGGGCGTCGTCTCGACCAGGCTCGCCGGGTCCCCGGCCGAGGTGCCCGCGGGAAAATCCACCGGCGCTTGATCCGGTCGGATAAGATGAATGTAATGTCAGCCGGTCCCGACCCGCCGGCCCTTCCAATCGACGAGGGCATCACGCCGAGTCGTCCTTTGCCACGACTCGTCTCGCCCTCGGGGCGTCGTCCCCGAGCGAAGAATGCCCTTCGCCAGGTCGGCGCCTCTGCTGAACCGGGCCCCGGCGGCCCGGCGGGGTGATCGTTCGATGTCGAAATTGAGTCAATCCTGGGAGAAGCGTCCGGTCCGGATCGCGACCTGGTCGCTCCTGGGGATCGCGGCCGTCGCCGCGGCCTTCCCGTTCGCCTGGGCCAAGCTCCGGGGGAGCGAGGCCCGCCAGGGCCATCCGGCCGAGCAGGCCGCGGCCGCCCGGGAGCAGGGCGAAGCGAACCCGGTCCAGGCCGAGGCGGGCGTGGTACTCCTGACGGCCGATCAGCAGAAATCGATCGGGCTGGAGGTCGCCCCGGCGGAGCCGAGCCCCGGCTCGGAGATCATCGAGGCCCCCGGCAAGGTCACGCCCGACGAGACCCGGTTCGCCTACATCACCCCCAGGGCGGCGGGCGTGGTCCGCAACGTGTCCGCCCAGATCGGACAGGACGTCCGCGCCGGGCAGCTCCTGGCGACCATCGATAGCCCCGAGGTGGCCCAGGCCCGCCTGGAACTCCTGACCAAGGAGCAGATGCTCGACGTGGCCCGGACCCGGGCCGACTGGCAGGAGGGGATCACCGCCGCCACCCTCGAACTGATCGACCAGCTCAAGAACAACGTCCCGCCCGAGGAGATCCGCCGCCGGTTCGAAGGGCGGGCCATCGGGGCCGATCGCGAGCGGCTGCTGACCGCCGACGCCAATCGCCGCCTGACCTGGACCTCCCTGGAGCGGAACAAGGACCTGCTCAAGAACAACGCCGTGGCCCTGTCGCGTTATCAGATGGTCGTGGCCGAGTACGAGTCGGCCCTGGCCACCTACCAGGGGCTGATGGACCGCGTGGGCGTGGAGACCCAGCTGGCCAACACCCTGGCCCAGCAGGAGCTGCGCGCGGCCCAGACCTCGACCCGCGTCGCCAAGGAACGGCTCCGCGTCCTGGACGTCCCGCTGGAGCCGGATGAGGCCCCCCTGCCGGAAGGGCCCAAATCCCCGCCCGCGTCGGATACCTCGACCCAGCCGCTGAGCACCTACACGATCCGGGCCCCCTTCGATGGGGTGATCCTGGACCGGGAGATGATCGTCCCGGGCGTCCCGGTCGACCTGGCGCGGCGGATCTTCACGATGGCCGACCTCCGATCGGTCTGGGTCGAGGCGAGCGTCCACGAGAGCCATTTCGCCCTGCTGGGGGCGAGCGACGGGGCCGAGGTCCTCCTCAGCTCGCCGGCCTACCCGGGGCGGACCTTCGCCGGCAAGGTGATCTACACCGGCGACCTGGTGGACGAGAAGAGCCGGATGGTGAAGCTGCTGGCCCGCGCCGAGAACCCCGGCCGCGAGCTGAAGCCTGGCATGTATGTGGACGTCGCCATCCACACCCAGGGCGGGCGGAAGGCCCTGGTGGTCCCGTTCTCGTCGCTGGTGACCGAGGCCGATCGGACGTTCGTCTACGTCCGCGACGGCGACGAACGGTTCCGCCGCCGCGACGTGGTCGTCGGGGATCGCATCAAGGACAAGGCGTTGATCCTGGGGGGGCTCGAACCCGGCGCCCAGGTCGTCAGCCAGGGGGCGTTCAAGCTCAAGGCCGAGGAGATCCGGCGGTCGGGCGGCTGACGCCGGGCACGCCGGCGCGTCGTCCTCCACCCTTCGATCTTCCCCTGACCGCGAGGTTTGCATCCCGCCATGTTTGAATCGCTCGTCAACGCCTCGATGCGCCATCGCGGGGCGGTGGTCCTCGGCATGTTGGCCCTGGTCGCCTCCGGGGTCTACTCCCTCCTGAACCTCCCCATCGACGCCGTGCCGGACATCACCAACGTCCAGGTCATGGCCCTGACCAGCGCCCCGGCGCTGGGCCCGGAGGAGGTGGAGCAATTCATCACGATCCCGGTCGAGAATGCCATGAACGGCATCCCCTCGGTCCAGGAAGTCCGCTCGTTCTCGCAGTTCGGCATCTCGGGCGTCACCATCGTCTTCCGCGACGGGACCGACATCTACTGGGCCCGCCAGCAGGTCGGCGAGCGGCTGAACCAGGTCCAGTCGGAAATCCCCAAGGAATTCGGCGAGCCGGAGATGGGGCCGATCGCCACCGGGCTCGGCGAGATCTTTCAGTTCGAGGTCCGGGACGACCCGAAATCGAAGTCCAATCACACGCCGATGGAGCTGCGGACGATCCTCGACTGGGAGGTCGCCCGCCGGCTCAAGAGCGTCCCGGGCGTGGTCGAGGTCAACGCCTTCGGCGGGCTGATGAAGACCTACGAGGTCCGCCTCGACCCCAATCGCCTGGCGGCCCGCAACATCTCGGCCACCCGGGTCTTCGAGGCGATCCGCCGCAACAACAGCAACTCGGGCGGCGGCTACATCCAGCGCAACGGCGAGCAGCGGATCATCCGCGGGGTCGGCCTGGTGGACAGCCTCGACGGGCTGGGGTCGATCGCCCTGGAGACCACCGCCGGCGGCACCCCCATCTTCGTCCGCGACGTGGCCGAGGTCGCCTTCGGCCCGCTGATCCGCAACGGTGCGGTCACCCGCGACGGACGCGGCGAGGTGGTGACCGCCACCGTCCTGATGCTGGCCGACGAGAACGCGCGGGTCGTGGTCAACCGGATCAAGGCGAAGCTCGCGGAGATCCAGAAGACGCTGCCCGAAGGCGTGATCATCGAGACCTACTACGATCGCGCCACCCTGATCGCCCGGACGATCTCCACGGTCGCCAAGAACCTGGCCGAAGGGGGCATCCTGGTCATCGCCGTGCTCCTGATCATGCTGGGCAACCTCACCGCCGGGCTGATCGTGGCGCTGGCGATCCCGCTGTCCATGCTGTTCGCCGGCAACCTGATGCTCGGCCTGGGGATCACCGGCAGCCTGATGAGCCTGGGGGCGCTGGACTTCGGCCTGATCGTGGACAGCGCGGTGATCGTGATCGAGAACTGCGTCGGGCGGCTCGGCCACGCCGACAAGTCGGCCTCGGCCAAGGAGGTCATCCGCCGGGCGACGCTGGAGGTGCAGAAGCCGGTGGTCTTCGGCGTGGCGATCATCACCACGGTGCACCTGCCGATCCTCGCCCTGGAAGGGGTCGAGGGGAAGATGTTCCGGCCGATGGCCCTGACCGTGATCTTCGCCCTGGTCGGGTCGCTGATCCTGTCGCTGACCGCCACGCCGGTCCTGGCGTCGTTCTTCCTCAAGTCCGGCCTGTCGGAGAAGGAGACCTGGCCGGTCCGGCTGGCCAAGGTCGTGTATCGGCCGGTCCTCCGCACGGTGCTGGCCCACCCCGTCGTGGTCACGCTCGCCTCGATCGCCATGCTCGGCGCCTCGATCCCGTTCGCCCACAGCCTGGGCGGGGAGTTCATCCCCAAGCTCGACGAGGGGGACATGGTCGTGATCCTCACCCGGCCCCCCAGCGCCGGGCTGACCGAGGGGATCGCCGACACGACACGGCTGGAGCGGGCGATCAAGGCCGCTTATCCGACCGAGATTCGCTCGATCGTCAGTCGGACCGGCCGGCCGGAGATCGGCATCGACCCGGCCGGGGTGAACTCGACGGACGTCTTCGTGTTCCTCACCGAGCCCGACCTCTGGACCAAGGTCCATGAGAAGGAGGAACTGATCGAGGGGATCGCCAAGATCTGCGAGACGACCCTGCCCGGGACCTTCGTCAATTTCACCCAGCCGATTGACGGCCGCTTCAATGACCTGCTGGCCGGCGTCCGCGGCGACGTCGGGCTGAGCCTCTACGGCGACGACCTCAAGGTCCTCCAGGAGAAGGCCGACCAGCTCGCCGCCGTGCTCAAATCCACCCCCGGGGCGGTCGACGTGAAGGCGCAGGTGCTGGGCGGCCTCCCGTTCCTCCGGATCAACGTCGACCGCGAGCGGGCCGCCCGCTACGGGATCGACGCCGCCGACGTGCTCGACGTGGTCTCGGCGCTGGGCGGGGTGGAGGTCGGCCAGGTGGTCGAGGGGCAGCGGCGCTTCCCGCTCCAGGTCCGGTTCAAGTCCGAGTACCGCAACGACATCGACGCGATCCGGCTCCTCAAGGTGGCCGACCCCAACGGGCGGCTGATCCCCCTGGAGGACGTGGCCGACATCACCCTGGAGGACGGCACCTACGAGATCTGGCGGAAGGATCGCGAGCGGAGGGCGATGGTCCAGGCCAACGTCCGCGGCCGGGACCTCGCCGGCTTCGTGGCCGAGGCCCAGGAGCGGGTGGCCCGGGAGGTCGAGCTGCCCCGGGGCTCGGTCCTGGAATGGGGCGGGACGTTCGAGAACCTCCAGTCCGCCACCAAGCGGCTGACCATCGTCGTGCCGATCGCCCTGATCCTGATCTTCCTCCTGCTGTTCGTCACGTTCGGGTCGTTGAAGCTGGGGATCCTGATCTTCCTGTCGGTCCCGCTCGGGGCGGTGGGGGGGATCCTGGCGCTGTGGGCCCGGGGGCTGAACTTCAGCATCTCGGCGGGTGTCGGCTTCATCGCCCTCTCGGGCGTGGCCGTGCTCGACGGCCTGGTCCTGGTGTCGGCGATCCGCCACCTGATCGAGGCCGGCGAGGACGTCCGGGAGGCCGTGGCCGACGCCTCGATGTCGCGGCTCCGGCCGATCCTCATGACCGGCCTGGTCGCCAGCCTCGGGTTCGTGCCGATGGCGTTCTCGCACGGGTCCGGCGCCGAGGTCCAGCGGCCCCTGGCCACCGTCGTCATCGGCGGGCTGCTGACCAGCACCCTGCTCAAGCTGATCGTCCTGCCGGCCATCTACCCCTGGTTCGACCCCGGGAGGCCGAACCGGGAGGCGGCCGATGCCTACCCGTCCTGAATCCCGGTCGCGCCGAGGGCGCGGGTCGTGACGTCGCCGTCGACGCGGCCCGCCTCCTCGGGGGCATGATCATCGAATGGGGGGCCGATAGAAAAAGGCATCAGGGGGCCGCGATGGATTCGCGGATCGGGGGTTACCGCAGCCGGCGGGGCCCGCCCATTCCCACGCCGATCATGGAGGATCGTCCCGATGCCCGCCCTCTCACGCCCGCTCGGTATCGCGTCCGCCCTGTGGCTCGCCGTCGGCGTCGGGTCCATCCGGGCGCAGAACCTCCCGTCGGAACGCCCGGCCCGGCCCGCCGACGCGTCGAGCCTCGGCCCGGCCATCGGATCGGCGGGCCTCTCCGGCGACTCGCCCGGCTCCCAGGGTTCGATCCTGGGGACGCGCCCCGGCGCCGGCAGCCCCCGCGTCCCGGCCGGCCTGACCGAGCCCGGCGGGGGCCGCGTCGCCCCCCTGCCCGAGATCGGCCCGCTCGCCCCGCTCGCCCCCACCGAACTCCCCGCGTTCGGCCCGCTCACCCTGCCCACGCAGGAGGACGAAGGCCCCGCCGACGGGCTGACCCTCGACGATGCGATCGCCCGCCTGCTCTCCGCCAACATCGACCTGCGGTCCAAGTACCTGGAGATCCCCCAGGCCCGCGCCGACGTCCTGACGGCCGGCCTGCGCGGCAACCCCCTGATCTTCGCCGACACCCAGCTCGCCCCGTACGGCAAGTATTCCCCCGAGCGTGCCGGCGGCCCGACCCAGTATGACGTGAACATCACCCAGCCGTTCGACCTGTCGGGCAAGCGGGCCGCACGCACCGCCGTCGCCTGCCAGGCCCTGAAGGTGCTGGAGGCCCAGTACCAGGACGCCGTCCGCCAGCAGATCGGCAACCTCTACAACGCCTACGTCGACGCCCTGGCGGCCCGCGAGACGGTCCGCTTCGTCGAGGCCAGCGTGGCCGGGCTGGACCAGTTCCTGGAGGTCGTCAAGTCCCGCCGCAAGGCCAAGGATGTGACGCTCGCCGAGGTCAATCGGGTCGAGATCCAGCGCGAGTCGGCCGCGATCGCCCTGGAAGCCTCGCAATCGGCCCTCCGGCAGGCCAATCGCAACCTGGCCCTCCTGCTCGACATCCCCCCGGACCAGGCCGAGAACCTCGCCCTCCGCGGGACCCTCTCCGATCGCCTCCCCCCCCCGCCCTCGTCGGTCGAGCTGACGGGTCTCGCCCTGGCGGCCCGGCCCGACCTGGCCGCCTATCGTCTCGGCGTGACCCGGGCGAATGCGGACGTCCGGCTGGCCCGGGCGGAGCGGTTCTCGGACGTCTACGTCCTCTATCAGCCTTATACGTTCCAGGACAACTCCCCGTTCAACACCAAGAGCGCCACCTCCTGGGCCCTGGGCGTGACCGTCCCGCTGCCCATCTTCAACCGCAACCAGGGCAACATCGAGCGGGCCAAGATCAACGTGTCGCAGACCCAGCTCGAACTCCTGTCCCGCGAGCGGCAGGTCGTCGCCGAGGTCCGCCAGGCGGAGCAGGATTATGCCCTGACCCGCGCCGCGGTCGAGCGAATCGAGCGGGTGATGATCCCGGCGGCGACCCAGGTGCTCGACGAGGCGAGCCGGCTGTATCGCGGCGGCGAGGCCAACATCGTGTCCTACCTGAACGCCCGCAACGACTACAACGAGGTCGTCCGGCAGTACCGCGACACCTCGGTGCGGCACCGCCGGGGCATGCTCAACCTGAACACCGCGCTGGGCCAGCGGCTCCTGCCCTGACCCGGGCCGGCCCCGCCGAGGGGCCTCAGGGGGGGGGCCACGCCCCGGGCTCCCCCTGGCGGACGGCGTTCTCCCGATAGGCCTCGATCAGCCGGCCCAGCATCCGCATCTCGCAGCGGATCTGGTCGCCGCGCTCGGTGTCGGCCATCCGGTGCGGGTGGGCCCACTCCCGCACCACCGAGACCTTGGGGATGATGTCCACCCCGTCGCGGATGGCCGCCTCGACCGACTCGAAGTGGGAATGCTCGGCCAGGATCGTCCGGTCGGCCTCCAGCACCAGGGTATATCCGTGGTCGCCGTAGGCCTCCGAGAACGCCCCGTCGATGGTGATGGCCTTGCCGCTCCGCTTGACCGGGTCCTCGCCGGCCTCGATCTTCACCGGGACGTGGCCGTTGACGATCAGCCCCGCCCCGGGGTCCACGCCGAACTCGGCGAGGATCCGGTCGCAGAACCAGGGCTCGTGGATCAGCTCGAAATACGGGTTCTTGGTCTCGCGGTGGGTCGCCTTGTCGGCGATGAAGTCGCGCTCCAGGGTGGTGATCCGATCCTTGCCGAAGAGGGGCGAGCGGTCCCCGCCCCAGAGGTACCAGAGCAGGTCCAGGTCCTTCCGGTCCCTCCGCTCCGCGGCCCTGCGGATCGCCCGGTCGATCGCGTCGAACAGCCGTTTCCCGCCGACCGATTCCCCGTCGATGCTCATGGCCAGGAAGCGGCCCTCGCGGTCGACCGGCACGCACCCGTGGAAGATCAGGCAGCCGTCCCGGACCAGGGACATCGAGCAGCGGCCCACCAGGTAACGCATGTGCTCGCCGAGCTTCTGGCTCGACAGGAACGAGCGGCGCAGGCGGTCGATGCACTTCTGTTCTTCGTCGTTCAGGGCATACGGGTCGGCCGGGTCGACCGTCGGCAGGTGCGGGTCGGCCAGCGGGTAGCCGATCCCGTCCACCTCGATCGTCCGCGCCTCCAGGTCGATGCGGTGGAGCAGGCGGCGATGCTCCATCTCCCACTGGGGGTTGCGGGCGATCACCCGCCCTTCCAGCTTGAATTGCATGACCGCCGCCGCCTTCTGCATCCGGGCGACGAGCGAGGCGTCGCGCATCCCGGAGGCTTTTGGCATGAAGCCGGCGGCCGGGTCGTCGCCATAGCACACCCGCGCCAGGTGTTCCAGCGGGGTGAGCGGGATGCTGTACCCCTCGTCGAGCTGGCCGAGCCGGCGATAGCGGAGCGACACCCGCAGGACGTGGCAGATCAGGGCCTCGTGCCCCAGGCTCGCCCCCAGCCAGGCGATGTCGTGGTTGCCCCAGATGAACGAGACGTTGGGCTGCTGGCGGAGGTAGTCGAGCACGCGGTCCCCCCGGGGCCCGCGGTCCCAGCAGTCGCCGCCGATGATCAGCTCGTAGATCGCCAGGTTGCGGACCAGGCGGGCCGTCAGGTGGATCAGGTGCAGGGCCCGGCCCCGGGTGAGCAGCTCTCCGACGATCGCCTCGACGAAGCTGCGGTCGCGCTCCGTGGTCGGCTGGTGGAGCATCTCCGCCATCAGCTCGCGATACTCGGGCGGGAAGACCTCCATCGCCCTCTTGAGGCTGTACCGCGCCGCCAGGACCCTGACGAGTTCGAACTCGTGGCGCAGCGTCCGGGTGCAGAACGACCGGAGTTCCTCCGGGTCGGTCATGGTCTGTTCGAGCCGCTCGACCATCTCCGCCGGGTAGAAGATGAGGGTGAGGAACTCCTGGAACTCCTCGGGCGACATCGTCGCGGCGAACAGCCCCTGGACCAGCGGGCGCAGGGTGCCCGAGGCGTTGTTGATGACGTGGCGGAGCTTCTTGTCCTCGCCGTGGACGTCGCTGATGACGTGGATCGTCCCCTTGGGCAGGGTCAGGACGGCCGCCAGTCGGGCGATCTCCGCCGTCGCCGAGTCGATGTCGGGGAACCGGCCCGACAGGGCGCGGAGGGTGATCAGCTCGTAGTCGCGGGCGTCCCGCCCCCGTTCGTCGTCGCCTGCCCGCGTATCCATGGCCGATGAGCCCAAGAGGGTGGATCGTGCATCGAGCCAAGACATTCGCCCGGCGACGCCGGCCTGTCAACCTGGGCCCGTCCACGTCAGGGGCTCCATTCCTTGATCTGGCCGACCACGCGGAGGATCTCCAGCCGCTTCTTCTCGAACAGGGCGAACACCGCCAGGATGACCACCCCGGCCACCACGCCCGACGCGGCCCACAACCACGTCTGCCGGAGGTCCACGGCGGCGTACCAGATGATCGAGAACAGCGCCAGGGAGAGGAACCCCAGCCCCAGGAACAGGAACCCCCGGACCCGGAGCCAGATCCCGGCGAAGATCCCCGCGATCGACAGCCCCGCCAGCACCCCCGGCAGCCAGGGCGCCCGCCCGACCCCGGTCAGGACGATGTCGGCCGTCGAGGCCAGGTAGATCGCCATCGCCGAGGCATAGCGGATCCCAGCCATCTGGGACCGGCTCAGGCGATCCCGGTTCAGGTAGGCCCCGATCAGCACGCACAGGGCGGGTGGGATCACCCACAGCTGCGGGTGATCCGCCAGGCTCAGCCTCTCCTGATGCGCGAGCCAAGTCCAGAGGGCCCCGTTGCCGGCCAGCGTCGCCAGCGAGCCGAACAGGAGCGACGACCGCATCGTCCCCAGGACCGCATACAGGCACCCGACCAGGGCCAGGTAGACCACGCCGTCCCCCGGCCGGGGCGGCATCCAGAACGAGGCCAGCAGGGGCAGGAGCGGCAGGAAGGCCCCGGTCCGCTCCAGGGGCACGGACAGGACCATCCGCCCCTGTCGCCGGAAGACCTCCGCCAGCCCGACCCCCGCGAACGCCAGCGCCATCAGCATCAAGGGCCAGTATTGGACGAACCGGCCCGTGAAGATCCAGGGCAGCGACAGCTTGAGGTGGGCGCCGAGCGCCGCCAGCAGCAACTCGGCGCCGTAAACGTAGGCGGTGCGGCCGCGCTCGCTCAGGCCCAGGGGGTCCCGGCCCGGCACCACCGCCGCGACCAGCGCGGCCGCCGCCGCCCCGACGAGGCTCAGGGCGATCGTCGCGATCGCCGGGGCCGCGATCAGGATCGGCCGCCCCTGGAGCCTTTCGCCGATCTCGACCCCGAGGATGAGCACCAGGGCCGCCAGCGCCAGGCCGAGGAGGGAGGGGACCAGCCGTCGCGCGGCGCGGGTCCAGTCGTCATCGCGTCGGGTGAACTTGGCCAGCCCGAGCCCGTAGAGCGCGGCCCCGCCGGCCGTCGCGGCCAGGACCACCGCCGCGCGGTCGAGCATCGCCGACGCCGAGCCCGGGGCGATCCCGGCCCAGCCCAGGGCGATCGCCCCGAGGACGCCCACGGCCAACGCCATCGCCTGCAACTGCGTCCGCCTCGCCCCCCGGGCCAGCAGCCCGATCGCCAGGGCCTGCGCCAGCGCGGAGTTGGCCGAGGCCGTCCGGAGCGCGACCTCGCGGTCGTCGAGGATCGTCCCGAAGGCCAGCCCGATCACCCCGGCCGCCAGGGCGAGGTTCGCCGGGATCAGCCACAAAAGATTCGCCCCGGGGTCGTCCAGGGCGGGACGCGGGAAGCCCAGCCGATCGGCCAGGGCACGAAGCCCCGCGCGGCGGCTCCACAGGTAGCTCGTACCCACCGAGTACGCCGCCAGGACCATCGTGCCGGTCCAGGCCAGCCACCGGGCGGGGAGGTGGAACTGGGCCACGACCCAGCCCGACGCCACCAGGCCCAGGAGGTACAGGCCCGCGACCGGCGCGCGGGCTCGCTCGTCCCGGAGCCCGCTGCCCATCGCCAGGGCGGTCGCCGCCAGGGCCAGCCATCCCAGCAGGGTGATCGAGTCATTCGGGGCGAACCAGGCCCCTTCCCCGAGCGAGGCGACCACGACCATCGCCATCGCGACCAGGGCCAGCCACGCCACGACCTGCTGGAACGGGGCCGATCGCGCCCCGATCCGCCGTTCGATCCTCAGCCACAATGGCGCCGGCACCGCCAGGGCGATGATGTTGACCAGCGCCAGGTCGATCGGCGCCGCCCAGGCGGTCCAGGACGACCGGGCGCACCACCAGAAGGTCGCGGCCAGGTTCAGCAGCAGCGCCGCCGGCTTCAGGTAGCCGGGCCATCCCGACCACCCGGCGAGGATCGCCGCCAGCCCGCCCATCAACGCCAGCCCGCCCACCGTCCACCACGGCGATTGCGGGTCGGACCAGTATCCCCGGATGGCGAAGGCCACGACCACCATCAGGACCAGGGTGCTCCAGCGGGTCACCGCGAGCCGGACGCCGCGGGCCACCCGGCCGGCCTGCAGCCCGGCGTTCCTCCAGGCGACCAGGGGCAACAGCACCCCCGCCATCGCCTGGCCCACCATCAGCCCGTGATAGGTGAACCAGTTGCCGGGATCCCGGAAGGCCAACCCCATCGCGAGGAAGGCGGCCAGCGCGACCGCGCCCAGGCCCGCCCAGTCCGGGTCGATCGGCCGCGCCAGCAATCGCGATCGCAACGAGACCGACCCTGCCGCCAGCCCCAGTGCGATGAAGCCCAGCGGCCCGGCGACGACCAGGTTTGTCGGCGACGCGGCCGGATCTTGCCAGAGGGCCAGCGTCCCTCCGACGATCGGGGCCACGGCGAAGGCCGCGGCGATCGCGACCGTGGTCGTCATCAGGGCATCGGACGAGATCGGCCCGGCCCCCCCGCGACGACGCCTCGCGGCCGCCAGCCCGCCCATCCAGGCCAGGGCGGTCGCCGCGGAGACGATCGCGTTGATCTGATGCAGGTACGTCCAGAATCGGCCGTCGAAGGCCATCCCGCCCGAAAGTCGTGCCAGAACGAACCCGAGCGACGCGGCCAGGTTCGCGACCAGCCCGGCCGCGAACGCGGAGCCCGACGACCGCTCGCGGATCGCGAACCCGACCAGGGTCGCCGCCAGCAGCAGGAGCGGCGGCACGACCGACCCGATCAGGCCGAGGCGGCCGAAGATCGTGCCCGGCGGCGGGCCGACCGGCGTCCCTCCGGCCAGGATCACCCCCAGGATGGTCCAGACCTGGAGCGCGATGGGGAAGGTTCCCAGGCCGATCGCCATCCCGGTGGCCTGGCCTCGCAGGTCCACGACCTGATCGGGCCCGGCCCGCCAGCCCAGCCGATCGGCCCAGCGGGCCAGTCGCCCGCGTCCCCAGATCAGGAGCGACGCCAGGAACAGGGCGATCGCCCCGCCCCAGCCCAGGGCCGAGGCCGCGGCCTGGCTCGACTCCCATCGGCCCGCCGCCAGCGGGGCGGCCATCATGGCGACCGCCAGCGCGACGAGGAGGTCGAGCCGGCGGAACCGCTCCCACATCCCGGCCAGCATCACGGCGATCGCCGAGCCCCACACGGCCCAATGGATGATCCCGATCCGCAGGAAATGCGGGATCCCGGGGATCCTGAACGCGTGGACCGAAGCGACATCGCCAGAGATCGGCCCGGCCCAGCGTCCCAGTTCCCGGGCCACGCCCGGCGCGGCGGCGTCCAGGGCCACCATCACGGCCAGGGCGACGACTGCGAACCGGATCCACCGATCCACGGCCGGCCAGGCCGGGTCGATCAACGGGCCGAGGGTCGGCATCAACTTCGGCCGGCGGCGGAGGGCCACCCGGGCCCCGATCCAGGCCAGGCAGTAGAGCCCGAGCGCGACCGCCTGCTTCAGGATCATCCCGGGGTCGGCCCGTCGCGGCCGGGCCTGGCCGAGCCAGGGAAAGGTCTCGACCAGCGCCGGGACCGCAAACACGACGGCCCCGGCCAGCGCGGCCTGGCCCATCCCGAACAGGGCGGGCGAGGCGAACCGGAACGCCAGGGCGACCCACACCGCCGAGAGCCAGGCAGCATCCGCGGCGACAACCCGCCGGAAGCTGTGCTCGCCGACGAGGATCAGGACCGCTGCGGCGGCCACGGATGAGAGCAGCGCCGACCCGTCGAGGATCGGGCCGAAGATCCGGCCGGCCGGCCGGATCGGGGCGGGCTCCTCGCCCTCCACGCCGGGGGCCCTCCTGCCGCCGGGCGTCAGCAGGAGCCCCGCCAGCACGGCCAGGGCCGCGTGCCCCAGCAGGGCGACGATCACCGGGAGGTGCGGCCGGATCGGGAACCCGCCGAAGGTGAGTCCCTGCATCAGCGAGGCCAGCAGCAGGGCCGATCCCGCCCCGGCCAGCCCCCGCGCCAGGGCCGGGGTCCGGGCCAGCCAGAGGGCGGATGCGCCGGCGATCAGGGCATGGCCCAGGTAGACCCAGGTCGCTCCTTCCGGGTCGCCCGCGCGGCCGAAGCCGTGCCACGTCACCAGGGCCAGGCTGGCCAGCGCGGCCAGCGCGGCGACCAGGCCGAACGCCTGGGCATCGTGCCGCCGCCCCGCCCGGGTCCCGGCCGCCGCCACCACGCCGAAGGTGAGCACGAACGGCATCAGGGCGGTCCCGCCCCCGGCCGACAGGAGGACGCGCGCGGCCTCCGCCGAGGTGATCCCCGACCAGCCCATCCGGCCGGACGCGATGGCCCAGCCCACGAGGTAGGCCAGCGACAGGCAGGCCCCGGCCAGGACGTGGGCGGCCGGGACGCGGAAGGCGAACGCGATCGCCGTCAGCACGGCGAAATCCAGCAGGGCCACCGGCATGATCCGCGCCGGGCTCGGCCAGGCCAGGGCCACGCCGGACAGGAGGATCAGCGTCCCGGCCGCCGCGATCGCGGTCCCGGCCGTCCGATAGCCGACCAACTCCCGGGCCGCCGCCCGCCTCCAGAGCAGGAGGCCCGGGGCCAGGATCGTCGCGCCGATCAAGGGCGCCAGCGGCGCCATCCGCCCGGGGATCTGCGGGGCCGGCCCCGCATGGGCCAGCACCAGCCCGAAGGCGACCGCCGCCGCGAACGTCCCCAGGCCGAGCAGGCGGAGCATCTCGGCCGCCCGTCGCTCACCGAACTCCGGCCCGCCCCGCGATCGCGCGGACCACCCGCCCAGGGCCGCCGCCTGGGCCAACCAGGGGATCGCCCCGAGACCCAGCGCCAGGTTCAACGACCCGCCCGCATCGACCGCCCGGCGGAGCAGGAGCATCGACGCCGACGGCACGATCACCCCCGCCACCAGCGTCCACGGCGCCAGCCCGACCAGCCATCGCCCGGCCCGCCAGACCAGGACCGCGAACGCGGCGATCGCCGCAACTTCGCCCGCGAGCCCCCAGGCCGGCTCGACCCGCCCGCCCCGGACCAGCGAGGCCACCGCCAGGAAGTTCAAAGGGGTCAGCAGGGTCGCGATGATCAGGAGCCCGGCGGCGGTCGTCGGCAGCTTCCACCGACGCTCCGCGTGCCCGCCCAGAGCGAACAGGAGTGCGGTCACCCCGTTGAACAGCCCGTACTTGATCCAGGGCCGCTCGGCGATGCTCGACCAGAAGCTCAGCACCAGCGCCATCGAGCAGCCGACGATCAGGAGGCCGCCGACCAGCTCGCCCCAGCGGATGCTCTTCTCCTCCAGGAACGCCGACAGGACCTCGAAGATCCGGTGCGGACGGCCCGCGGCGGGCGCGGGCGGAGGCGGGGGCGGGGCCTCGTCGGCCGTCCTGGCGGCGAGGGCATCGCGGTAGGCCCGGGCCCGCTCCGGGAGGTCGGCCGGCGTCGCGGCGGGCGCCTCGGGCTCGGGGGCCCATCGGACCACCGGGGCGGCCGCGACGGGCTCGGCGATCGGCGGGGCCGCGGGCGTCGCGATCGGGGCGGGGGCCTCGGCCCGGATCTCGGCGAGGAGGCGGTCCTTCAGGCCGGGCGACACCAGCCCGAGCTTCGCATAAAGCTCGATCCGGCGGCCCAACTGGGCCAGGAGCAGGTCGGGCCGGGGCGGCGCGGGACGCTCGGAGGGATCGGGATTCCAGCCGCACAGGAGGCACGGCATCGGCCCGGCCTGGGGATTCCAGGTGTTGCCGCACCTCGGGCACATCGCGGCCTGCCGGGCCGGCTCGATCGGCCGGCGGCCCAGCATCAGCAGCCGGCGGTTCACGGCGAAGGCCAGGACCCAGATCCCGTGGCCGACGACGGCGATCAACGCCACGCCGACGATCAACGCGAGGAGGACTTCCATGACGGGCTCCCGATGCGGACCGGGCGCGCCCGCCGGTCCATCCGCTGAACGATCCCTCGCGCCAGTCCCGGGGCCCATGATGCCCGAGACCTGGGCGGGATCAAGTGCATTCGAAGTTCCGCATGCCGCGGCCCCGCCCCGGCGCGGCCATCGACTGGCGACGGCCACCGGGACGGGCTAGAATCGCCCGCTCTCCGTGGTCGTCATCGCCGATACCCGGTCCGGTCGCCTCGTCGCAGGGCGAGGGCGCACCGCCTCGCGGCCCTATCCAGGAGGTCGGGAGCTTGGTCAAGGAACGACATCGTGCCTCCGGGCGTCTCGCCTTCCGGGCCGCCTGGGCCCTCCTGCTGATCGCCGTGCCCGCCTCGGCCCGCGGGGACGGCCCGCCGATCCGCCTCTCGGATGCGACCGCGTCCGGGGTCTTCAACGTCGGCGACGCCCGGGCGACCGTCGACCGGGTGGAGCTTCCCCCCGACGCCGGGGGGACGGTGCTCCGGCTCAACTATACCCTACCCCGGGGCACGGCGGCCGGGATCTGGGCCAAGGCCTTCCCGCCCGGCCTCGATCCGAAATCGGTCGACCTGGTGCGCGTGGCCGCCGAGGCCCAGGGCCAGGGCGACCCGCCCCCTGTCAACTTCGCCCTGGAGATCAAGGGGACCCGGGGCACCCAGCGGATCCCGATCGCGCCGGGGGGCGATCCGAAAGGGTCGGAACACCCGATCGCGTGGGGGGAAATCGGCGAGGTTTCCGAGGTCGTGGTGTCGGCGAGCCGAACGGGCGACGCCGAGGTGGCCGCCGGATCGATCCAACTCGACATCCGCTTCGACCGGCTCTCCTGGATGGAAATCCTGGGCCGGTCGTCGCTCCCGGCGATGGGCCGGGCCCTGCTGGCCTCCGCCCTGGCCGCCGCGATCTTCGGGCTGATCGGCGCCGTGGTCGGCTCGCGGATGGCGGGCCGCCGGGGCCCGGCCCGGGACCTGGTCCAGGGGATCGGGACGGTGCTGGTGCTGGCCCTGGGGGCGACGATCTACCACCTCGGCGAGCCGGGGACGGAGCCGGGCTGGTGGCCGGTCGGTTTGGCCGTGGCCGGCGCGGCGGTGGCGGCCTGGTGGTCGGTCGGCCTGGCCGGCCGGTGGCCCACGGCGGCCGAGGCGTTCCGCGACGCTGCGGCCACGGGCCTGCTGGCCGCGGCATCGAGCCCGATGGCGATCCTCGAAGTGCCCGGGGCCTGGACCGACCTCGCCCGGCTGAGCGCCCTGGTCGCGGCGGTCGCGGCGATGCTCTACCACTTCGCCGACGCCGCGAGGCTGTCGACCGCCGGCCGGCACCTGGGAGCGGCGGCCGGGGCGCTGATCGTCGGCACGCCCTTCGTCCTGGGCTCGCTGGTCCTGCTCTCGACCGGCGGTTTGGTCTCCGACCTGGGCTCGCTGCTGTCGGCCGGGTCGCTGGCCGATCGGCCGGAATTGCTCGCCTCGCTCGGCCGGGTGGCCGTCCTGTTCGGGTTCAACGAGGCCGTGGCCTTCGGGCTCGGCATGGCCACGCGGGGGCATGGGCTCCGGTCGCTCCGGGGCCATCTCGGGCTCCTGGCGGTCGCGGTGCTGGCGGTGGTCGCCCCGCACGTGGCCGACTTCGGCTCCGGGGCGTGGGTCGCGTCGTATTCTGCCTGGGGGCGGTGGCCCCTGGCGGTGGCGACGGCCGCGTTGTCGCAGGCGGGATTGTGGGCCGAGGTCTACCTCGTCACCGGGCTCTTGACCGACGCCATCGGCGGCGTGGCGCCGTCGCGCGGTTCGACGCTGGCCCATCCCTGGACCGGCATGAAGAAGGGGGCGATCTACGCCGGGACCTACATCGGGATCCTCTACGGCCTGGGGGCACTGTGGACCGTGCCGGCCGTCCGGGGCTTCGCCCAGGGGATGCCGGTGCTGGCGGCAACGCTGCTCGGGATGCTGGCGTTCCCGCTGGTCAAGACGATCTTCGAGACCTTCGACGGCAGCCAGGGGTTTTTCGGCCGGGTGGCCCGGAGCTACCGCGACCCCCGGCTCTACGCCCGGGGCATCGTGGTGGGGCTGGCGCTCGGGCTGGCCCTGGCCTTCCACGTCGCCGGCTGGACGATGTCGGGGCGGGTCGCCTTCGGCCTGATCGCCGGGGCGCTGGCCTATGGCGGGGTCGACCTCGCAGCCGACACGCTCGGGGCTTCCAGAGGCCGTCGCCGGGTCGAGCCGGCCCGGTTCTACCTGGCCCAGGGCCTCCTGGGCGGGTTCATCGGCGCGGCGCTGGGGTTCTATTTCGACCTGGCGCAGGTGGCGGTGGTCGCCAGCAAGTTCCACCAGTACCTCGGCGTCCACACCGAGGCCTTCCCCTACGACGTCCGGCCGTTGCTGGAGCGGTGGGGGACGATCAACCTCGGCACCCAGACCGGCGGCGTCAAGCTCCTGTTCGACGAGGCGCTGGCCGGGGTGATCTCGTTCGCGGTGCCGGCCTGGCTGTTCGCGATCAACCGGACCTTCCTGGCCGCCTACTTCGAGGGTCAGGCGGCGCCGATCCGCTCTTTGTTCTCGCGGGCCGGCTCGGCCCAGCTGGTGCGGGACATGATCGGCGTCCTGCGCTGGGGCCTGTGGATGTCGCCGATCGTGAAGTCGTTCCTCCGGCCGATGGGCGACCCCACCTGGTACAACCAGGACGGCGCGATCCGGACCGGCTTCGCCATCGTCCACGACCTCACCTCCAGCCCCGACGCCTTCCGCGCCTGGAGCCTGAACGTCTTCGTCGCCCTGCTGGCGTATGACGCGGTCCGGGTCCTGATCTGGCTCGACCACTTCGGCCTGCGGGTGGCCACCCTGGTCAACCTCAGCTTCCTGGGCACCGACCGGCTCGACCACAAGCTCGCCCGGTTCCTGGCCCCGGCCTCCACCGCCCGCGTGATCCCGGAGGCGGTCAAGCGGTTCACCACCTGGGCCCCCCTGCTGATCCCCTATTACATCCCCCGCGGCACCGAGTGGGACGAGGCGTGGAACCGCTCCCAGGCGATCATCCAGGCCAACGCCGGGGGCGGCGTGATGGCCTCGTTCTACGCAATGCCCGCCCCCCGGCTGGCGGCGATCGCGGCCGGGGCGGCGCTGGCGGCCACGGCGGGGTTTGCGATCGCGCGGCTGATTCGGTCCCGGGCGGAACGACGCCGGCCGCGATCCTGGACCCTCCGCAACGCCGACTACGAACTGACCCTGTCCGCGACCGGCGGCGTCGTCGGCCACGCGACCGCGAGGGGGTACGACCTGTCGCGCCGGTCGTATGACGGGCTCGACCCGGCCGGGCGGGCATTGTTCCTGGTCGACGAGCAGGGATCGTGGCCGGTCGTTGGGCAGTTCCCGGGCGGGCGGGCCGGCGTCCCCCAATTCGAGAGGGCCGACGACGCCCTGCGGATCGTCCGCGAGGCCGATGGCCTGCGGGCGACGGTCACGATCCGGCTCGACGGGGCGGCCGAGGTCTGGGAGGTCGCCGTCGAGAACGCGACGGATTCGGCCCGGTCGGTGAAGGTCGTGCCCTACCTGGAGTGGGTGCTCAACAAGCCCGAGGCCGACCGGGGGCACACCCAGTACAACCGCCTGTTCGCCGAGATGGAGTATGCCGCCGGCCTGCACGCCGTGCTGGCCTGGGACAAGCACGCGAAGGCGATGGGCGTGCTGGCCTCGGACGTCGCGCCGGCGGGGTTCCTCACCTCAAGAGTCGACTTCATCGGCCGGGCCCGGTCGATCCGCTCCCCCCGGGCGCTGGAGACCCTGGCCTTCTCCGACCACCAGGACACCGACGCCCACCCCACCTTCGACCCGATCGGCAGCCTGCTCCTCCCCCTGAACGTCCCGGCGCGGGGCTCGGCCTCGGCCCGGCTCGTGTACGGACTGGTCGCGAACAAGCCGGAGGCGATCGCCCTGGTGGACCGCGTGCTGCAAATCCCCGGGGCCGCATCGCACCCGCCCGCCCGCAGGCGGAAGGAACGCCATTCGATCGGCCACGGCGAGATCCCGCCCGGCACGCCCCGTCCCTACTGCACCTACTCCGACGACGGCCGGACGATGACGGTCCGGACCCCGTTCACCCCCCGCCCGTTCGACCACACGATGTCCAACGCCCTCGGGCATGTCGTGTCGGTGACGAACCGGGGCTTCAACACCACGTCCAGCGTCAACGCCCAGCAGAATCGCATCACCCCCGACTGGTCCGACACCGTCACCCGCGAGGTCCCGCCCGAGGCGTTCTACCTCTACGACGCCATTTCCGAGGAGTGGTTCTCGCCCACCTATCACCCGCTGAACGATCCCGACGCGACCTATGAGACCGACTTCGGCGTGGACGGCACGGCCACCTTCCGCATGAGGAAGGGGGATATGGAGACCGAATTGACGGTGTTCGTCCCGCCCGATCGGCCGGCCGGCATCTACCGTCTGACCGTCCGCAATCGATCCGCCCGACGTCGCCACTTCGGCATCGGGGCCTACTTCCAGATCGTCCTGGCGGCGCAGCCCGAGTTCTCCGGGCCGCTTCGCATCGTGAGAGACGGCCTCTGCGAAGTGACGCTCACGAATCCGAGGAACACGTTCCGCCGGGGTCCTGTCTTCATCGCGACCTCGAAGGAGCCGAACAAACACGTCATCGAGACGTCCCGGGGCCGGTTCTTCGGGCCTGATCGTGACGTGGCACGGCCGGCGTTGTTAGCCGGCCAGCGATCCCATGTGACCTTTGATGACGATCGTCCGATCGCGGCACTGATCTCGCCGATGACGCTTAAAGGGAAAGAGGAACACACGATCATCGTCGAGTTGGGCCAGGCCGACACGACCGGCGAGGCCGCAGCGGCGCTGATCGTGAACCAGGAGTCGGCCAACTCCGCCCTCGAATCGACCCGGGCTTGGTGGCTGTCCTTGATGGAGACGGTCCGCATCCGGACGGGCAACCCCGAGTTCGACCACTACCTCGACTGGCTCAAGTACCAGGCGCTGGCGGAGCGGATCTGGGCGCGGCGGGGGTTCTACCAGGCGAGCGGGGCGTTCGGCTTCCGCGACCAGTTGCAGGACTCGGTGAACCTGATCTGGGCGGACCCGGCCCTGGCCCGGCGGCAGATTTTGCTCCACGCCTCGCAGCAGTTCATCGAGGGGGACGTGGTCCACTGGTTCCACCAGTTGCAGGACGGCCGGACCGGGTTCGTCGGCCGGTCGCACGCCTCGGACAACCTCCTGTGGCTGGCCTGGGGGGTCGTGGACTACGTCGGGGCGACCGGGGATGACTCGGTGCTCGGCGAGACGGCGACCTACCTCGGGTCCGAACTTCCCTTCCCGCCCCTGCCCGCCGGCAAGCACGGGATGGGGTTCGACCCGCTCCGCACGTCGCGCGAGGACACGATCTACCGCCACTGCCTCCGGGCCATCGACCTCGTGCTCGACCGCCGGATGGGCGCCCACGGCATCCCCCTGATGGGCACCGGCGACTGGAACGACGGCCTCGACGAGATCGGCAGCGAGGGACGCGGCGAGAGCGTCTGGCTCGGCCTGTTCCTCTACTATATCCTCGACCGGATGGTGCCGATCGTCGGCCGGGCCGAGGGGAAGGAGCGGATGGCCCATTACGAGGCCCGGCTCCGGGCGCTGGGCGAGGCGATCGAGACGACCTGGCGCGGGGACCGCTACCTCCGCGCGATCCACGACGACGGCACCGAGATCGGCGTCAAGGACAGCGGGATCTGGGAGATCGACGCCCTGACCGCGTCGTGGGCCGTGATGGCCGGGATCAACCCCGACCGGGCCCGCACCGTGTTCGAGACCGCCCTCGACGTGCTGGAGCAGGAGGACACCATCCTCCTGGGATGGCCCCCGTTGCGCGAGGACACCAAGCCCTACCTCGGCCGGTCGTCGTGGTATCCCGAGGGGGTCCGCGAGAACGGGATGTATTGCCACGGCGTCCAGTGGCTCGTCGGCGCCGCGCGGATCCTCGCCGATCAAGCCGCGGCCCAGGAACGGGCCGACGAGGCTCAACAGTATCGCGAGACCGCCTATCGCCTCTGGCACAAGATCGCCGCCATCGGCCACGCCGACCCGGAGAAGATCGAGATTTATGGCGGCCAGCCCAACAAGCAGGCGGCCGACATGGTGACGACCTTCGACCCCGGCCGGATGATCTGGAACGGCTACACCGGCGCCGCCGGCTGGATGTTCCGCCAGGCCATCGAGGGCGTCCTCGGCTATCGCCTGGAGGCCGGCCGCGTCGTCCCGCCCGCCGAGGGGGATGTCGTGGCCGCGCTGGGCCGGGCCGAACTGGCCCGCGACGTGTCCGTCAGCCCCCTGCCCGGCCCCCGCCCGGGCCCTTCGAACCCGAGCAAACCCTGACCAGCACCGCCCGAGGAGCCGACCGATGCGAATCCACTGGATGCGGGCCGCGCGACGGATCGCCGCGAGGGCGATGACCTGGCTCGCGGCGATCCTGGCCTGGCCGCTCGGCCCGGCCCTCGGCCAGTCCCGCCCCGAGCCCGCCCAGCCGCGCGGGCCGTTCCCGACCCTCCCGGCCGAGCACACGCACGCGCGGGATCTGCTCGCGGCGACGCTCCGCTACCTCGACCCGGCCCACGGGCTGGTCGACCCCGCCTCGGGCTATCCCTTCGAGGGCTGGAACCAGGACCCGCCCCGGGGGATGTTCCTCCGGTCGTTCACCCAGATCACCGCCATCGGCCTCTACATGGAGGTCCTGGCCAACGTCGCCGCCGGCCGGGCCGACTCCCCCCACATGAGTCGGGACGAGGCCGTCAAGCGGCTCGCCCACCTGGTCAAGACCCTGCGGCAGGACCAGCAGGACCCGACCCTGGCCGCCGAGGGCCTCCTGAGCAACTTCCTCGACCTCGCCACCAGCAAAAGGCTCGGCCCGCTGGCCTCGCACGTCCAGAAGGCGAAGGTCCTGGAAGCGTTCCCCCAGAAGGGCGCGGCGATCTGGGACGCGCTCGTCGCCGCCGGGTGGATCGCCCCCAGCCAGGACGGCCACGAGGCCGACGTGACCCGCAAGCAGGAGTACGGCGACCAGCACTTCAAGGGCCCGCTTGCCCCCTTCAACGACCCCGACACCCGCCGCAGGCTCCTGGCCATCCTCGACGCGCGGGTGGTCATGGTCATCTTCGGCGACAACTCCAACCTCACCACCTCGGCCGCCAAGACGATCGGCGCCCTGCTCGCCCCGGAGGTCAAGGACCGGCCCGGCATCGCCGCGATCCGCGACGAGCTGGAGCGGTTCCTCGCCGCCCAGGAGCCGGGCTACCGGCGGCTCTACGACCGCGAAGGCGGGCTGTTCTACTTCGGCTGGGACGTGACCCGCGACCGCCTGTTCGGCTGGGATGACCTTCAGGGCAAGCGCGTCATCGGCCACATGGACTACCTGGTCAACGAGTTCCGGGGCCCGGCCACGTTCATCGCCGCCCGCTACGGGATCCCGGCCGACGCGGTCGGCAACCTCGGCTTCAAGATGAAGTCCTACCGCGCCGGCGACGGCCGCGACCTGTTCGCCCTGGCCCCGTGGGAAGGCTCGGCGTTCCAGGGTTTCGGGCTCGGCCTGAGCCTGGGCGAAACCCATCGTCCCGGCTGGGACGCCCTGCTCCGGGATCTGGTCGACATCGAGACGGATTACTCGACCCGCCACGGCCTGCCCGGCTTCCTGTCCGAGTCCTACACCGGCGTCGGCACCCTCTACACCGGCTCGGTCGGCATCCCGGAGATCACGGTCAGCCCGAAGCCGAGGATCACCGACGCCGCGTCGCTCTACACCCTGGGCGTGGCCTACTCGGTCGAGCCGGCCAGGGTCGAAGCCTTCCTGAAGGCGAACTGGCCGATCGTCTCGTCCCTGCTCACCGACCACGGCCCCTGGGAAGGCTACAACACGACCCAGAAGGCCCCGATCCCGTTCCAGACCACCGCCCACACGCTGGCCCTGGCCCTGGGGCTGATCGGCCGGGGGTCGGAAGACCTCGGGCATTACCTCGCATCGAAGGGCCTGCAGGCGCGGGCCGATGCCTTCTTCGCGCCGGGGGCCGGGGCCGACCTGCTCGGCGGCACCAAGCCCCCGTTCGCCTGGACCGCCAAGGGGGACACGCTCGAATCCGGCCCGGATTCGGGGCGGTTCCGGGTCCATGGGAATCAGCTCAAGGAGGTCGGCATCGCCTTCGTCGCCCCCGACGCCCGGGGCTGGGACCTCTCGGGCGGCGTCCTCACGCTCCGCTACAAAACGGCGGGCGGGCTCGACCCGGTCTCGATCGAGTTCAAGCCGGAGAACCCGCCGCCCGGCCTGATCTCGCGGCAGATCCTCACCCGGCTGGCCGACGGCGAGGGCGAACTCCGCGTCCCCTTGCCCACCACGCCCGGCCTGGCCCGGATCAAGGAGGTGGTGATCTACCACGAACGGGACGAGAAGGTGCCCGCCGACCTCGCCATCACCCACTTCGCGATCCGGCCCCCTGGCCGCTGACCCCGGATCAGCCGACGGCCTCCAGGCTCTCGACCGCGACCTCGCCGTCCGCGGTCGAGAACCGGAGGTCGTCGCCATCCCCCTGGGACTGCGCCACGCCGGTGATCCGGTGCGACCCGGAGTCGTACACCGTCACCTTCCCGCCCCGCGAAACCGCCAGGCGGTTTGCTTCGCCGAAGTAGGCATACTTCAGGTCATCCTGCCCGCCCGACGTGCCGGGCTCGCCCAGGTCCCCGGGCCACCAGGGCTCCGGCCCCTTCATGGGCTCCAGGGGCTTCATCGGTTCCATCGGCTTCATCGGTTCCATGTCGGCTTCCGGGTCGGGGCCAGGTTCGAACCGGGCGCAACGTGCGCGCAGGATCGAGCCCGACCCAGCATCATCTCCCGTGCCGGGCCGCGAATCGTCCGCTCAGGCGTCGCGGCCCTCGCACGCCGCGAGCATCCGGGCCAGGGGCTCCGGGTCGGCGAGCCGGTGGTCGGTGCCGACCTCGATCAGGCTCGACGCGGGCAATCCGCTGGCGCGGATCAGTTCCTCGCTCTCGGCGAACGGGATCACCTCGTCGCCCCGCGAGTGGAGCACGACGGACCCCGGCCTGAGGGTGCGGGCGGTGCCCCACCGCTTCCAGGCCGGGCAGAGCAGGACCAGCCGGGCCGATCCCGACGCGATGTTCAGGGCCACGGCCCCGCCGCGCGACGAGCCGACGACCACGTCGGGGCGATGGCGGTCGAACTCGGCCTGCGCCACCCGCACGGCCGCGGCGAAGTCGTCGTCGTCGAGCGCCGGGTTGATGACCGTATGGCCGTGCCGGGCCAGGTACGACGGCTTCACGCCGCCGGGGACCGAGTGCCAGCCGTGGAGGAACAGGATCGTCATGGCGCGGGCTTCGCCATCGGCCGGGGCGTGAGCCAGGGCCGGTCAGTCGTGGCCTCGAAGTTGGCGATCGGGGCGCGGCCGGGCCGGGTGAGCGGCTCGGCGCCCGCCGACGAACGGCCGACGATCCGGAACGGGCCCGGCTTCGCCCCCGCCTCGGCCCGGAGGGTCAGCGTGACCGCCTTGGCCGAGTCGTCGCCGGGCTTCGAGGTCGCGGCGTCGGCCGTGATGCCGGGCGGGAGGTCGGCGGCGGCGATCTCGATCGGGCCGGCGAACCCGTCCCTGCGGGCGACGGTCACGGCGACCGTGGCGGGCTTGTCCGGCGCGGCCTCGAAGCGGTCGGCGGCCAGGGTGAGTTCGAAGTCGGGCCGTTCGGCCAGGATGCGGAGGACGTAGCCGAACCTCGTGCCGCCCCGCCCGTTCAGGTCGCGGACCACGATGTGGTACTCCCCGTCGGCCGGCGCCGTGAACCGGAGGGACGGGTCGCGATCCTGCCGGGCATCGTCGTTCTCGCCCAGCGTCTTGCCCGCCGCGTCCACCACCCGGACGACCGGGTCCAGGGGCCGGCCCAGCGACCGGGACTCGACCCGGAACGTCCGCTTCTCCCCCGCCTTGAGGGCGACGCGGAAGGCGTCCCGGTCCCCCGGCGCGTCGATCCGGCCGCACACCGCCCCGATGCCGGGGGCCGCCTGGGGATGGGCCAGGTCGTTGGGCTCCGCTTCCAGGATCACCGGCCCGGGCAGGCTGCGGAGGTCGGCCGTCCCCGCCAGGTCGGGGTGGAACACGTCCAGGGAGTCCGACCCATCATCGCGGGTGATCGGGGTCCAGGTGCTGCTGGACTCCGGCACGTTCGGCCCGACCAGCGTCACCGAGTCGATCACGTCGCGCGACACCGCGAGCGGGTGGGCATGGTCCAGGAAGCCGCCGGTGGTCAGGGTCAGGCGATAGACGAACGCCTCCCCCCCGGCGTAGCGGATGCTCTGGTCGGGCTTGCTCGGGAAGGCGAACACCCGGACCAGGTACTTGCCGTCGGCGGGGGCCTGGAACACGATCCGGGGGTCGATCCCCGCGAAATCGTCGTTTTGGGCCAGGACGAAACCGTCCGGGTTGGCGACCTGGAGCACGCCGTCCATCGGCGATCCGATCAGGCGATTCCCCACGAGGTCCGCCACCAGGGTCTGGCCCCGAGCCAGCGTGACCGCGAAGCCGTCGACGTCGCCGTTGCGGCCGAGCCGGCCGTTGATCGTCGCCGACGGGCCGGGGATCGGCTGGGCCCGCGCCGGGTCGTTGTTGGGCTCGGCCTCGGCCACTTCCGGGAGGGTGCCGACCAGGAACGGGCGCAGGTCGGTCGCCCCCTCCTCGTCGTACAGCCGGATCCAGCGCACGCCGGGCGGGGCGTCGGCGGCGACCCGGATGGTCAGCGTCCCCTTCTCGGCGGCCGGCTCGACGGCGAGGCCCGGGCCGTCGACCCAGACGCCGGCCGGCCAGTGGTCGAAGCTGCCCGACGCCTTGACGGTGGCCGTCTGGCCGCGGGCCGCGCCGGCCGGGTCCAGGAAGGCGAGCGTCGGCGGCTTGGCCTCGGCGGCCCGGCCGGTCGCGAGCAGGCCGCAGGCGGCGAGGGCCGCGATCCATCCCCGTCGGGTCATCCCATCAGTTCCCGGATCGGGGTCGGGTCGCTGACCAGGTAGGTCGGCCGCCCGCCCGGGGTGTAGAGGAACTTGCCGGGGTCGATGCCGAGCTTGGCGTAGACCGTGGCGGCGAAGTTCTCGGGCGACAGGATCCGCTCGCTGGCCGAGTGGCCGCGGGCGTCGGTCGCGCCGACCACCTGCCCGCCCGGGGTGCCGCAGCCGGCGAACAGGACCGACATGGCGTTGGCCCAGTGGTCGCGTCCGGCGTCCTTGTTGATCTTCGGGGTCCGGCCGAACTCGCCCAGGACGATCACCAGGGTCGTGTCCAGCAGCCCGCGCCGGTCGAGGTCCTCGATCAGGGTCGCCAGCGAGTTGTCGACGGCGGGCATCCGCTTGTCGAAGGCGTCGAAGATGCCGATGTGGTGGTCCCAGCCCCCCTCGTTGAGGGTCACGAACGGGACGCCCGCCTCGACCAGCCGGCGCGCCATCAGGCAGCGCTGTCCGAACGGGTTGCGGCCGTAGCGTTCGCGGGTGGCCTCGTCCTCGCGGCCGATGTCGAAGGCTGCCTGGGCCTCGCGCGAGCCCATCAGCTCGTAGCCCTGCTGGTAGTACTCGTCGAGCGCCACGGCAGGATCGCCGGCCGCGTCGTCGATGTGGCGGCGGAAGCGGTCGACGCGGGACAGGAGGTCGCGGCGGCGGCCGAACCGCTCGTCGGCCACGCCCACCGGCGGGGCCACGTCGCGGACCCGGAAGTTCTTGCCGTTCGGGTCGTCGGGCACGACGAACGGGGCGCACTTGGCCCCCAGGAAGTTGGGCCCGCCCGATCGGGTCATGCTCGGCAGGGAGAAGTACGACGGCAGCCCGCCCGAGGAGGGCCGCTCGTGGGCCGTGACCGAGCCCAGGCTCGGGTGGAAGCTGACGAACGCCCCGCAGCCGACCGGGATCCGGGGCGGCGCGCCGGTCATCATGTAGTGGTTGCCGGCGCCGTGGTTCCCCTGGTCGTGGCGGATCGACCGGACGACGGCCAGCTTGTCGGCGATCGACGCCAGCCGCTTCATCGGCTCGGCGAACCGGATGCCGGGGACCTTGGTGTCGATCGGCCCGAACTTGCCGCGGATCTCGGCCGGGGCGTCGGGCTTGGGGTCGAACGTCTCGTAGTGGCTGGGCCCGCCGTCGAGCCAGACCAGGATGCAGCTGGTCGGCCGGGCGCCGGGCGCGGCGGCGTGGCCCCGGAGCCGGAGCGCATCGACCAGGCCCCCGCCGACCAGGGCGGTCAGGCCGAGGCGGAGGCAGTCGCGGCGGGTCGTCGATTCGCAGTTTCGGTGGATCATCCGGGCCTCGCCTTAGTCTTTGAGGACGAATTCGGCCGAATTGAGCAACGCCCAGAGCAGGTCCTCGACCGCCAAACGGCGGTCCGCGCCCGGCCCCGCGAACAACCCTTCGCCGACCAGGCGTTCCTCGGCGGTCGGCATCCGGGAGAAGGTCAGGAGGTACAGTTCCTCGACGATCGCCGACGGGGGCTTGTCCCCCTTGACGAGCCGGGCCACCGTCCCCTCGTCGGCCGCGACCTTGAGGTGCAGCCCGGGGGCATTCATCAGGTGCAGGGCCTGGACCACCGTCGAGTCGCTGGTCCGCTCGCAGGGCGGGTCCTGGTTCGGGTCGGGGCGGCCGAAGGTGTCGAGGAACAGCGAGCTGACGCGATGGGTCCAGATCGCCGTCGACCGGGTCTCGGGCGGGGCCGCGGCGAACTTCTCGGAGACGCCGGTCACGTCGGTCGTGGCGTCCAGCAGCACCTCGGCCCGGAGCCTCTGGCGGTAATGCCGCGAGAAGTTGCGGGCGTCGGCGAGGTTGCGGTCGGTCGGCTCCGACGACAGCCCGTAGGTCTCCGACGCCATGATCGTGCGGATCAGGTGCTTGATGTCGTACCCGTGGCGGCGGAAGTCGTCGGCCAGCGCGTCCAGGAGCGGGCCGTTGCTGGGCGGGTTGGTGGCGCGGAGGTCGTCCACCGGGTCCACGATCCCCCGGCCCATCAGGTCGGCCCAGACGCGGTTGGCCATCACCCGGGCGAAGTGGCGGTTGTCCGGCGCGGTCATCCACCGGGCCAGGGCGTCGCGGAGGTCGTCGTCCGGGTCGTCGCCGATCGGGGCCGAGCCGTAGAGCGGCTTCGGCTCCATGACCTGCCCGGTCAGCGGGTGCGAGACCGACCCGGTGCTGGCGGCGTAGACGATCTCCTCGCCGCCGGAGATGGGCGGCGAGAGGCCGGTCCCCTTGCGGCCGACGCGGGCGAAGAAGGCGGCGAACTCGTAGAACTGCTCCTGCCCCATCGGCTCGAACGGGTGGTGGTGGCACTTGGCGCAGTCGAGCCGGACGCCCAGGAACAGCTGGCTGATCATCGGCGCAACCTCCTGCGGCTCGCGCCGGTCGCGGAAGATCGTCGCGGCCCCCGGCTCGAAGGTGCTCCCCCTGGCGGTGACCACCTGCCGGGCGAACTCGTCATACGGCATGTTGTCGCGGAACGCCGACCGGATCCAGCCGTCGAGGTTGAGCACCGCCTTGATGCCGACCCGGTAGGGGTTGGGCCGCAGGAGGTCCATCCACTTGTTGGCCCAGTGGTCGGCATATTCGGGCCGCTCCAGCAACCGGTCGACGAGCCGGGCCCTCTTGTCGGGGGCGGGGTCGGCGAGGAAGGCGCGGGCCTCGTCGGCGGTCGGCAGCCGGCCGATCACGTCGAGGTGGGCCCGGCGGAGGAAGCTCGCGTCGCCCGACCGGGCCGACGGGGTCAGGCCCAGTTTGCGGAGCTTGGCGGCGACGTGCCCGTCGATGAAGTGGCCCGAGTCCAGCGGCCTGTAGGCGTCGGCCGGGACGTCGCCCGGCAGCGGGATCGCCACGTCGCAGTTGGCGAACAGCCCCTCGAACCGGGCCGAGATGGTCGCCTCGCCCGGGAACTTGCCCGCCTTGACCCGGCCGTCGGGATCGACGTCCACCAGGACCGACTCGCTGGAGGCGAACGATGCCAGGTGGGTCACGTCCTGCTTCGACCCGTCGTCGAGCGTGGCCACGACCCGGAGCGGGAACGCCTCGTCGGCCTTCACGGTCCGCTCGGCCGGCTCGACGGCGATCGCGGTCCACTTCGGCTCGGCGGCCGGGGTCCGGGGCATCCCCGCGACGATCCAGCGGCGGAGCGTGTCATAAAAGGGGCCGTTCGGCTCGATCCGCCGCCCGCCCCCGTGCGGCATCGCCGCCGTGGCCTTGCGGAGCAGAAGGCTCTGGTCGGGGTCGAACCGGGAGACCCGACGGCCCCCGGCGTCGCGGGCGATCGCCTTCAGGTCGAAGTCGCGGTCAAAGCCCAGCAGCGAGAGGGCGAACCCGTCCTGGCCGCCCGACTTGCCGTGGCAGGCCCCGGCGTTGCAGCCGGCACGCGTCAGGATCGGCTCGACGTCGCGTTCGAACGTGACCGGCTCCGCCGCGCCGACGGCGGTGGCGAGGAGGAGCCAGAACGGCATGGATGCCGGGCGAAGCCGCATGGCGGGCACCTTGGGGATCGGTGTCGATCGGCGGGGGGGGCGGGTTTATTCTACCCGGCCGGGCGGAAAATTCAACAATTCTTGAACGCCGGGCCGTTCAGGCGAGGAGTTCCGGGACCACGACGCCGTCGCCGGCGGCGGGGAGCGGCCGTCCCAGGCGGTCGGCCAGCATCAGACCCGGGTCGATCCCGAGCAGGTGGTAGGCCGTGGCGAGCAGGTCCTTGGGGCTGACCGGGCGTTCGGCAGGGTCGGAGGCGATCTTGTCGGACCGGCCGATGATCTTGCCGCGTGCGATCCCGCCGCCGGCCATGACCGACGAGTAGCAGCGCGACCAGTGGTCGCGGCCGCCGCCCTGGCCCAGGCTCAGGGTCGGGGTCCGGCCGTGCTCGGTCACGCAGATGACCAGGGTCTCGTCGAGGATGCCCCGGTTATCCAGGTCGGTCAGGAGGCCCGACAGGGCGAGGTCCAGCCCGGGCAGGAGTTCGTCCTTCATCCGGGAGAAGTGGTCGAAGTGGGTGTCCCAGCCCGACCCGGCCAGGCCGTATTCGTCCCAGAACACCGAGACGAACCGCGAACCCGCCTCGACCAGCCGGCGGGCGGTCAGGGAGGCCTGGCCGAACAGGGTCATCCCGTACGATTCGCGGGTGGCGGCCGTCTCCTGGCCGAGGTCGAAGGCGCGGCGGATCTTCTCGGACGCGAGCAGGGCGTAGGCCGAGGAGCGGTTCCGGTCGATCGACGCGCTGCCCGGGAGCTGATCGAGGTCGCGTCGGGCCGATTCGAGCTGCTCCAGGAGGGTCCGCCGGCGATCGAGCCGGTCCACGGCGACCGCGTCGGCCCCGGCGCCCCCCAGGCGGAACCGGCCGTCCGGGTGGATCCCGCGATACGGCTCGTTGTCCTCCCAGACCTTGGTCAGCAGGGTCTTGCGGGCCTTGACCGTCGCCTCGCCCACGAACTCGGTGGCGATCGGGTCGTAGGCCGAGCCCAGGTAGCCGCCGTAGGGCCCGGCCCGTGCGACCTCGCCGACGCGCTGGCTGCTGAAGGACCAGGGCAACAGCAGGTTGCGCGGGCCCTCGCTGCCCGGACGCCGGGCCAGGCGGTCGGCATAGTCGACCACCGAGCCGATGTAGGGGTGGTGGACCGGGTCGCGCGGGTTCAGCTCCTCGGGGCCGGAGATCCGGGGGATGCCGGTCAGGGCGAAGGCCGCCCCGTGGAGCGGGTGGGGGTGGGTGAGCGACCGGACGACCGACATCTTGTCCATGACCCGGGCCAGGCGCGGCAGCCCTTCGCAGAAGTTCACCCCGGGCACGCTGGTGGGGATGCACTTGAACTCCCCGCGAATGCCCGACGGGGCGTCCGGCTTGGGGTCGAAGGTCTCCAGCTGGCTGGCGGCGCCGTAGAGGAACATCAGGATGCACGACTTGGCCCGGCCGAAGTGGGGCAAGGTCGCGGCCGATGCCGGGCGCGCGGCCAACCCCATCAGGCCCAGCGACCCGACGGTCAGCAGGTCGCGGCGAGTCATTCCGTCGCAGAACCGTTTCGGTCCGCCCATCACTCGGATCATGG
The DNA here is from genome assembly GCF_051175315.1 of Tundrisphaera macrotermitis. Taxonomy (NCBI): domain Bacteria; kingdom Pseudomonadati; phylum Planctomycetota; class Planctomycetia; order Isosphaerales; family Isosphaeraceae; genus Tundrisphaera; species Tundrisphaera macrotermitis. The sequence goes on along the minus strand of NZ_CP195100.1, from coordinate 3,933,432 downwards.
ATGACCTCGGCTTCAGGCATGACGATCCGGCGAGCGGGTCGGCCGGGTCGGTCTGGGGGAGGCGGGAGGGTGTGCGAGGGAGGTCGGCACCGGGCTATTGAACCATCGCAAGTCGCGGGCCGCAACCCCGTGGTCCTTAGGAGTGTAGCCCGTGAATCTGGGGATGACGAAATCCCGCAGGGTGGCTGTGGTTGGCTTGCCAACCACGGCGCCGACGAGCCCGCCCGGCGACCGATGGCCGGCGTCGATGATCCCTGACACGGAGCCGCGATGGCCATCATCCCGCGATCGTGTCACCGGCGCCGTGGTTGGCAAGCCAACCACAGCCACCCGGGACCGCCGAATCAAAGGCCAAAATCAAAGGGCACTCCCCCGGCTCAGTCCTGGGGGACGAGGCACCAGCGGATCGCGTCGATCTCGGACAGGGCGGCGGGCACCGGGGTCCGGCCCTCGCGGGTGGTGCTGAGGCGGAGGAACAGCTGGTGGCGGAGGTCGGCGGCGACCGCGGCCAGGTCGGGGCGGGTGGGCAGGAGGTCGACGTCCTCGCCGGGGTCGGCCTCCAGGTCGTAGAGGCGTTCATAGGGGCCGGGCAAGGGGCGGCCGGTCTCGTAGCCGTCCTCGCGTTGCCGGGCCCCCGTGCCGACCACGAGCTTGTACCGGGACGACCGGGCCATCGCCTCCTCGTTCTCCTGGTATTCGCTGACGACCACGTCCCGCCCCTTCGCCCCGGGGGTGCCGGCGGCCAGGCCCTTGAGGCTCCGGCCGTGGAGGTCGGGCGGCGCGGGGAGACCGGCCAGGTCGAGCAGGGTCGGCACCACGTCGATCAGCTCGACGAGGTCGGTGACCCGGCGATCGGCGGGCAGCCGGCCCGGCCAGCGGGCCAGCAGCGGCACGCGCACCGAGGGCTCGTAGAAGCAATGCTTCTCGAACCGGCCGTGCTGGCCGAGCATGTAGCCGTTGTCCCCCAGATAGATCACGATCGTGTCGTCGGCGTGCCCCGAGGCTTCGAGCGCATCCAGGACGCGGCCGACCTGGTAGTCCATGTGCGACACCGCCGTGTAGTAGGCGGCCTGGATCCCCCGGGCCTGGTCGGGCGTGAGCGAGGCGAACACCTCGGGCTGTTCCCGGAGGTCGGCCTCGGACGCCTGGGGCACGGTGAACTGCTCGGGCTTGAAGCGGCCGGCCCACTCGTCGGGGAACTTGAACGGGGCGTGCGGCTCGTAGAAGCTGACCACCAGCGCGAACGGCTCGTCGTCATCGCGTCGGAGGAACTCCACCGCGCGGTTGACGTAGTAGGTCGCCTCCATCGACGCCAGGGGCAGGCCGTATGGCTTGCACGCGGCGTTCATCCACTCGGCCGCGGGCACCTGGAACGGCCGCCACTTGCGGTGGTGGTCGCCGCCGGCCGGTGGGTTGGCGCGGAGCCAGCGGAACCAGTCGTCGGTGTCGGCCATCTCCTGGAAGCCGTGGTGCGCCGGCGAGTTGAAATGCATCTTGCCGAACGCGGCGGTGCGGTAGCCGAGGTCGCCCAGCCAGTCGCCCAGGGTCAGGGCGTCGTCGGGCATGGGGGTGGTCAGGCGGGTCACGCCGACGGCGTGGGGCATCCGGCCGGTGATCAGCGATTGCCGGCTCGGCGTGCAGAGCGGCGAGTTGCAGTAGGCCCGGTCGAACCGGACCCCTTGCCGGGCCAGGGCGTCCAGCCGGGGCGTGGCCCGCCGAGGGTCGCCGTCGATCCCCAGCGTCCCCCCGGCATGGTCGTCGCCCATCAGGATCAGGATGTTGGGCCCCCGGGGCGGTGTGCCCTCGGGCAGGTGGGCGCGGGCCCGGGACGGCCAGCCGTCGGGCCGGACCACCATCGCCAGGACGCACAGGACGCACCAGGCGGCGATCCGACACCGGCTCCTCAGCTTCGCCCTGTCGACCGTTCCCTGGCCCAATCCGCTGCCTCCTACGATCCCGGCCTCTCGCGAGGAAGGCGGCCCGTCTCGCGAGTATGGGTCCTCTGTCTGGCATGTGAGAACCGGTCCGGCGTGCCGCCCGGCCCCCTCGGGCACTCTATCGCATGTTGGATTCCGGTCAAGGCGGGAACCGGGGGGCCGGGCCGGGTCGCACGGCCGTCCCCAGCGCTATCGGCTCCGGTGGGCCGGTCGAATCCTGAGATGGACCATCCGTGGGGGCAGTATCAAGTCCTCCCGGCTGATCGTGGTGCGGTAGTGGGAGCCCGGCCGGCCCAGGCCCGACCCATCGAGCGGCCGGCCGTCCGGCCCCCGGACCCCCGACGGCCCGTCGGCGATGACCGTCAGGCGGAAGCGGCGATGGATGTCCAGCCGACGGGACGGGCGCAGGGTCACCGTCCCCGAGGCCGGGTCGTACTCGGCCGATCGCACGGCGATCCGCTGCCCGCGACGGTCGACGATGCGGTAGTTGCGGACGAACTCCGCGGAGGTCGGGTCGAGCGCCCGGTCGAATCGCAGGACCAGGACGGTCGGCCGTGCGTGGAAGCCGAAGCGACTCAGGCTCGCGACGCGAGGAGCCGCCCCGTCCGCCACGACGACCTCCGCCGTGGCGCCGCCGGCCGCGAACGCCGCGTCGCCCCCATACTCGGCGGTGATGGCGTGCGGGCCCGGGCCGAGCGCCGTCGTGCTGAACGAGGCGCGGCCGTCGGCGTCGAGGGGGACGACCGCCAGCACGGCCTCGCCCTCGCGGAACGTGACGAAGCCGGTCGGCGTCGCACCCGGGGCGCCGCCCACCGTCGCCGTGAAGGTGATCGGCCGGCCCGGGGCCGGGGATGCGGGCTCAACCAGGAGCCGCACGACGGTCGCCCCCGACGCGTTGGCCAGGGCGAACGCGACCTCCGAGGCGCCGGCGGCCCCGGCGACAACCGAGTAACTCCCCCCCAGCTCGTTGGCCGTGGCGATGACCGAGGCCCGACCGTCGGCGCCGATGGTGGCGGATGCGGCGTCGAGCCGTGCGGTGGCCGGGCCGTCCGGGGCGATGAAGCGGACCCGCCCGCCGGCGACCGGCTCGCCGAACGCGCCGGCGACGGCGACGACCAGCGGCGAGGCGAAGGCGGCCCCGGCCGGGGCCAATTGCCCGTCGCCCGCGACGATGACTATCGTGAAGCCGCGGGACTCGAAGGCCCCGATGTCGGGGGCCAATCCTTGCCGCCGGGAGACGCCCCGCTGGTCGGCCTCGATCCCGGCGGATGCGGTGCCGGCGTCGATGGCCGGGCTGCCCGGCAGCAGGGCCATCGTCCGCGTCGGCCCCCCGTAGTCGCCCAGCGGGGCCAGCAAGGGGTCGGTGTCGGTCAGGTCGGAGGGGTCGAGGGCCACGGCGGGCCGGTCCGAGAACAGGTTGTGCCCGCCGGAGACGAACGCGGTGGCCGGGGCGCCGTCCTCGAAGGACAGATTGCCCCCGGTCGGGTTGTGGAGGATGCTGGCGATGACCGTCGTCGTCCCGGGGGTGGTGTGGATGCCGCCGCCCCTGTCGGTCGAGTTGCCGACCAGCGTGGAACCGAGGACCGTCAGCGTCCCGGCATTGCTGATGGCGCCCCCGGAACTCCTGAAGCCGGTCGGTAACCCGAAGCTGGCGGAGGTGGCCGTGTTGCCGACGAGCGTGGCGTTGATGAGCGTCGCCGTCCCGTGGTTGGAAAGCCCCCCGCCGCCGGGAACCAGGCCCTCGACCGAGTTTCCGCTCAGGGTGGAGGCGATGAGCGTCAGCACGCCGAAATTGGCGATGCCGCCGCCCGCCGTGCCGCCGAAGAAGCCGCCGGCGATCGAGTTGCCGTCGATGGTCGAATCGACGACCGTCAGGGTCCCGGAGGCGTCGTTGTAGATGCCACCGCCCCAACCCGGGGCGGAGTTGCCGGACAGCGTCGATCGGATGATCGTCAGCAGGCCCGAGTTGGAGACGCCGCCGCCATCCGAGCTGCCGAAGGGGCCGGTGTGGATGGACGAGTTGCCGGCGACCGTCGTGTTGCGGATCGTCAAGGTGCCCACATTGCGGATGCCGCCCCCCTCGCCCCGGTCGAAGCCGGCGGCCGTGTTGCCGGCGACGATGGAGTCGGCCACGGTCAGCCTGCCGGCGTTGAGAATCCCGCCCCCGGCATCGGCCCGCCCGCCGCTGATGGTCAGCCCGGAGAGGCTCGCGTCGGCGCCCGCCGCCACGGAGAAGACCCGGAAGCCGGCCGGATCGGCCGCGACGGTCACGAACGAGGCCCCCGGCCCGACCACCGCGATCTCGCCGGACAGGTCCGGCAATGGCGAGAGCAGGGCGATCGTCCCGGCGAAACCCGGTGCGAAGGTGATGACATCCCGCCCGGGATTCCGATCCGCCGCCGCGATCGCGGCGCGGAGCGAGCCGGGCCCGGAATCGGCCGTGGTGGCGACGGCGAGCGTCGTCCAGATCAACGACGTCCCCGACGATGAGATCGCCGGCCCCCCGGCGGGGGTCGCGGTGGCGAAGATCGTATCGATGCCCACGCCGCCCCGGCCGGCAAAGGTGAAACTGACCTCGCCGTCGGCGTTGGTCAGACCGCCGGCCGGGCTGATCGTCCCCGACGCCCCGGCGTTGGGGCCGGCCGCCACCCGGAACGCCACCGGGACGCCGGCGATCGGCCGGAAGTCCAGCCCGAGCAACGTCGCCGTGACCGTGTGCGAGGCGCCGACCAGTTCCGTGTCCGAGTCGGACGTCAGCCGCAGGAACGGCCCGAAGGCGAGTTCGAAGGCGCCGATATCGGGGGCGGAGCCCTGCGGCCGGGGCACGCCCCGCTGGTCGGCCGATGCCCCGGCCACCGACACCGCCGTGTCGATGGCCGGGCTGCCGGGCAGCAGGGCCATCGTCCGCGTCGGCCCGCCGTAGTCGCCCAGCGGGGCCAGCAAGGGGTCGGCGTCGGTCAGGTCGGAGGGGTCGAGGGCCACGGCGGGCCGGTCCGAGAACAGGTTGTGCCCGCCGGAGACGAACGTGGTGGCCGGGGCGCCGAGGACGATGGTGCTGCCCGCGGCCTGGGTGAACAGGCTCGCGGTGATCTTCACCGAGGCGGCCCCGCCGGCGAAGATCCCGGCATCGCCGAAGGTGGAGTGGCTGACCGTCAGCCGGCTCGTCCCCTGGCTATCGATGGCGACGTTCCCGCCGGAGGAGGGAAAGTCGCTGAACGTCGAGTTGGTCACCGCCAACGTGCCGAGATTGATGATGGCCTGGACGCCGGTCGCGCCCGTGCCGCCGACGAAGGTCGAGCCGACGACCGTTGCCGTGCCCCCGTTGATGATGCTCTGCCCGGGGAAGATGAGGGACCCGCTCCCGACGAATTCGGAGTCGATGACCGTCAGCGCCCCGTTGTTGTTGATGCCCGCCCCGGCGCCGGCGACGATGTTCCCGGTGACGTCGACGCCGACGAGCGTCGCCGACCCGGAGTTGTTGATGCCGCCGCCGGATGACCCGCCGCCCAAGACGGTGTTGTTGGCCAGTTCGGTGCCGACAATCGTCATCTTGCCGGCGTTGTGGATGCCGCCCCCGAGGGCGCCGCCGCCCTCGGTCCGATTGCCGGAGATGAGGGAGTTGGTGACCGTCAGCGTGCCGAAATTGGCGATCCCGCCCCCGAGGGCGCCGCCGCCCTGGGACCGATTGCCGGAGATGAGGGAGTTGGTGACCGTCAGCGTGCCGAAATTGGCGATCCCGCCCCCGAGGGCCCCGGCGCTGCTCGCCTCATTCCCGAGGACTCCGCCGTCGTCGAGCGTCAGCGAGCCTGAGTTCAGGATGCCGGCCCCCCTGTCTGATCGCCCGCCGACGATCGTGATCCCCGAGAGGGCAACATCGGCGCCGGCCAACACATGGAAGATCCGGAACTCTGCCGCCCCCGGGGAGGTACTGCGCGTCACCGTCAGCGACGCGGCCCCGGGGCCGGCCACGGACAAGCGGCCGGTCAGGGCCGGCAGGGCACGCTCCAGGCGGATCGTCCCGGCGACCGACGGGGCGAAGCCGATCGCGGCGCGGGCCGGGCTGGCCAGCGGGTCGACCTGGGCCCGTTCCGCCGGCGACAAGGCCGCGAGGTCCAGGCCGCCGTCGGCCACCAGGATCGCCTCGCGCAGCGTCAGGACGGCATCCCGGGCATCGGTGTCGCCCAGGCTGTTGGCGGTGATCGCAGCCAGCAGCCTCCGAGGTTCCAACGCTTCCAGCTGCGGCCGACGCGACTTGAGCGGGCGGGACTGCCGGCATGGCTGCGTTCGAAAGCGGATCCGCGACATGTCCGGTGCCTCCGGGTTGATCCGGGACGATTCCGACCAGTTGATCGACATCAGGATGGGGGAAGGATGGGCAATGTGGGACATTTTTTGCGTTTCGATGCCCGGTCGTCAAGAAAATTATCGCTTGATTTCAAAATATGCACAAACCAAAGATGATATAGGATTGCTTGTCGTTTGAATCCGGCCGCTCGGCGAGGCCAGCACGTCGGCTCCAGGGGCGGCCCCGCGCGAAATCGCCACGCTCCGGGCCTTCCGGCCGGGATCCGCAGATCCGGCGATCCTTGGCGCCTTCGTCGCGCATGGGACGGCGCTGGGGCGGATCGAAACACCATGCCCGGGGGATCGGCCGGGCCGAGATCTTCGGGCCGTGGGGGTGACGGCCTTGATCCGGGCGTCATCCCTGCGCAGAACGAGGGCCGGTCCGCGATGGGCCCGGCCCTCGGTCGCAACGGATGGGATTCCCGACACCGATGGGCTTCGCCCGCTCGGCTTACTTGTAGAGCAGATATTTCTCCCGGTTCTTGCCGAACTCGGCCAGCTCGGCGGCCCAGCCGGCCCGCAGGGCCGCGACGTCCTTGCCGGCGAGGATGCCTTCATACGTCGCCGTGTCGGCCAGCATCTTCTGGAGCCCGGCCGGCTGCCACTGGTCGGGATACAGCGAGCGGAGGGCGACCAGGATCCCCATCCCGGCGTCGATCGGGTCGAAGGCGGCCCACTCGGTGATCAGGATCTGGACGCCCCGGCACTCCTGGTTGGCGAACTGCCTTTCCTTGGGGGTGAACCGGGACGGGATGAACCGGACGCCGGGCAGGCCCATCTCGTTGAGCTTCCGGGCGAAGGCCCGCTCGTCGATGTAGGGGGCGCCCACCCGCTCGAACGGGGTGTCGGTGCCCCGGCCGGTGGCCAGGTTGGTGAATTCGGGCAGGGCGATCCCGGGGTACAGCAGGGCCTCGGTCAGGCTCCGCATGTTGGGCGACGGGTTGACCCAGGTGAGGCCGGTGCGGTCGTAGGTCTCGGCCCGCCGCCACCCCTCGCAGGGGATCACCGTCAGGTCGGCGCCGATCTTGCGCTCGGCGTTGAACATCTTCGCCAGCTCGCCGATGGTCATCCCGTGCCGCACCGGGATCTCGTGGAAGGCGATGAACGAGGCGAACTCGGGGTCGCGGACCGGGCCGGCGAACGCCTCGCCGCCGATCGGGTTGGGCCGGTCCAGGATGACCACCGGGATGTTGTTCTCCTTGCCCGCCTCCAGCACCAGGCCCATCGTGCTGATGTAGGTGTAGAACCGGGCGCCGATGTCCTGGATGTCATACACCAGGACGTCGACCCCCTTGAGGGTCTCGGCCGTGGGCTTGCGGGTCTTGCCGTAGAGGCTGTAGATCGGCAGGCCGGTCTTCTCGTCCTTGTCGTCGCCGACTTCCTTGTCCACCAGCCCGCGCAGGCCGTGCTCGGGGCTGAACAGGGCGACCAGCTTCACGCCGGGGGCGTCGTGGAGCACGTCGATGGTGGCGACGCCGTCCCGGGTCCGGCCGGTGTGGTTGGTCACCAGGCCGACCGACTTGCCCTGCAACTCGCGGAAGTTGCGGGAGATCAGCACGTCCACGCCGCAGTCCACCGGGCGATCCGGCCGGGCGCGCCGGGCTTCCGGCCGGGCCGGGGCCGCGTCGGGCTTGGAGGGGCCGTCGACGACGGCCTCGGCCGCCAGGGTGGCGACGTCCGACCGCAGCGTCGAGGGGGATCCGCCTCCCCCGGGGTGGAGCCGGCTGGTCAGGATGATCACGAAGCAGTCGGTCTCGGGGTCGGCCCAGATGCTCGTCCCGGTGAACCCGGTGTGGCCGAAGCCGGTCGAGCCGAACCGCCTCCCCTTGGGGCTGCTGAACGAGGTGGCGATGTCCCAGCCCAGCCCGCGCAGCTGGCCTTCGGGCGTGCCGCCCGGCGAGGTCATCGCCCGGACCGTCCAGGGGGCCAGGACCTGCGAGCCGCCGATCGCCCGGCCGCCGTCCAGGAGCATCGCCGCGAACGCGGCCAGGTCGTCGGCCGTGCCGAACAGCCCGGCGTGGCCGGCGACACCGCCCAGGGCGCGCGAGCGGGGGTCGTGGACCACGCCCCGGATCATGGTGCCGTTCTCCGGCTCGGTCGGGGCGATCCGGCCGACCGGGGGCAGGTCACCGGGCTTCGCCGCGAGCGGGCGGAAGTGGGCGTCGACCATCCCGGCCGGGGCGAAGATCGTCTCGCGTGCGAACACGTCCAGGGGCTTGCCGGAGACCTTCTCGACCAGCCGGCCCAGGATCTCGAAGTTGACGTCGCTGTACAGGAACTTCTCGCCCGGCGGCGTCAACGGCCTGAGCGCCGCGATATTCGCCCACGCCTTCTCGACGCCATCCTTGTAGTCCCCGATCGGGTTGTCGGCGATCAGCCCGGAGCGGTGCCGCAGGAGCTGCTCGACGGTGATCCCCGCCCCGCCCGGCCCGGTCATCTCGGGCAGGTAGGTCGTGATCACGTCGCCGATCTTGACCTTGCCCTGCTCCACCAGCGCCATCACCGACGACGCCGTCGCGACGGGCTTGGTCAGCGACGCCATATCGAAGATCGTGTCGCGGGTCATCGCCTCGTCGGTCGGCTCGACCGACCGCTTGCCGGCGACCTTGACCAGCGCGATCTTGCCGTGACGGCCCACCACCACCACGGCGCCGGGGACCTTCTTCTCGGCGATCGTGCGGTCGACGGCCTCTCCGATCTGGTCGAGCTTCGCGGGGTCCAGGCCGAGTGACTCGGGGCTGGCCTCGGGCACGCCGGCGCGGGCCGGGATCGCGGCGGCGATCAGGAACAGCAGGGCGGAAGTCGGGGCGTGTCGTCTCATCACAGAATGCTTCCGGAATGGGGCGGGATCATGGGGGCGGGGGGGTGGGCCGATCGCCCGCGATCGGCCCGACGGGTCGCGTCGGCGACTCGATTCAGGAGCGGGACCACTCGGGCTCGGCGGCCGGCGGGGCCGGCGCCTCGGGCAGGATCAGGCTGGACAGCAGGCCGACCAGCACCACGGTGCCGGAGCCGACCAGGGCATACCACGGATAGGCGACCTGGGTGCCGAACGCGACCGCGGACACCGCCGCCGTGCCCGCCAGCAGGCCGACGAAGGCGGCACGCTGGCCGACGTCGCGGGTCCACAGGCCCAGCAGGAACAGGCCGAGCAGCAGCCCGGTGACGAACGAGGCGATCGCCAGGGCGTTGTCGATCACGCTGTTGCTCATCCGCTCGGCGGCCAGGGCGACGATCATCTGGACCACGGCCCAGAAGGCGGTCATCCCCTTGGACACCCGGAGGAGGTGCCGCTCGTCGGACTGGGGGAACAGGGGCCGGTAGATGTCGTTCACCGTGGACGACGCCGACGCGCTCAGGGCGCCGGACACCGTGCTCATGGTCACCGAGAACACGGCGGCGATCACCAGTCCCAGCAGGCCCCGGGGCAGGTAGTTGACGATGAAGTAGGGGAAGAACTCGTCGTTCTTGACCAGGGGTGTCCGGGGCGGCTGGTCCTGGTACAGCACCCACAGGCCGACGCCGATGGCCAGGAACAGGGCGAACTGGGTCAGGATCACGAACCCGGAGCCGATCAACGCCCACCCGGCCTGGCGTTCCGACCGGGCCGTCAGGTAGCGCTGGACCATCATCTGGTCGGCGCCGTGGGTGGAGGTGTCCAGCACCAGCGCGCCGATCACGCCGGCCCAGAAGGTGTAGGACTGGCCCAGCATCCCGTAGAAGGCGTGCCAGGCGTCCGCGATCGAATGGGGCCGGGCCACGCCGTCGAAGCCGAAGTTGATCACCCGGAACTTGCCGGCGGCCATGCCGCGCGTCCAGATCTCCTCCCAGCCGCCCGGGATCTGGCGGACCAGGATCACCATCGCCGCGCCGGCCGCGATCAGGTAGATGCCGAACTGGATCACGTCGATCCAGACCACCGCCTTGATCCCGCCCAGGTAGGTGTAGAGCAGCGTCGCCACCCCGATCACCGCGATCGACGCCGAAAGGTTCCATTCGGTGATCTTCTGCAACACCAACGCGGCCAGGTAGAGCCGGAGCCCCGAGGCCAGCGTCCTCGCCACCAGGAACAGCACCGACGCCGCCTTCTGCGTCCCGCCGCCGAACCGCTTCTCCAGCACCTGATAGGCGGTGTAGATCTCCCCCTTGAAGTAGGAGGGCAGGAGCATCACCGTCACCACCACCCGGGCCAGGATGTAGCCCAGCGCCATCTGGAGGAACGTCATGTCCCCCTTGGGGGTGGCGGAGCTCCCCGGCACGCTCAGGAACGTCACGGCGCTGGTCTCGGTGGCGACGATCGAGATCATCACCGCCCACGCCGGGATGTTGCTCTCCCCGAGGAAATACCCCTTGAGCCCCTGCCCGCCCGACCCCGACGCGATCCGCGCCCCCAGCCACGTGCAGCCGGCCAGATAGAGGATCAGGACGCCGAGGTCGATCGGATGCAAGCCAAACACAGACATGGACGGCCCCCGGGCGGTTCTCGGGGCGCGACGGCCCCTTTCGATCGAATCGGAGCCGCCAATCTACCGGTTTTCCGCCCCGATGGCCATCACCCCTCGCCCTCGGCGCGTCGCTCCCCGGGTTGGGTTGGCACCGCCGGGCCGAGGTTTTGGGTGGCTGTGGTTGGCTTGCCAACCACGGCGCCGGTGATCTCGCGCCGCGGACGATCGAGCTTCTGCCCGGCTTGCCCTGCTCGTCGGCGCCGTGGTTGGCAAGCCAACCACAGCCACCCGGAAAGACCTCGGGCCAAGATTTGAGCCGCCTTTGCGTCCGGCTCAGGGGGCCTTGTCGCCCTGCCCCGCCCGCCACGCCTTCAGCGCGGCGGCCTGCAGCGGGTTCGACCCATCGGGCAATCGATCGCCGTGGATCTGCCAGAAGAAGACCCCGCGCAACCCCTTCTTCATGGCCCATTCCGTCTTGGTCGCGATCGACTCGGCGTCGTCGAAGCCGATCACCGCCGAGCGGTCCGGCGCGATCAGCCAGGGCACCTTCGCCTCGTCGTCCCAGGTCCTTTTCCAGCCCCCCTCGGCGAGGAGCTTGTGGACGTTCCGGTAATCCCCGTTCGGCAGCTTCGTTTTGGGGGCGACCTTGGGCTTGATCGCGTAGGGCTCGGCCACGGCGAACGCCCGCCCGTAGAGCGGCAGGCCGAGGGCGATCTTGTCGGCGGGGAGTTTCCGCTCGTCGAGCAGGAACGCGATCGTCGCGGCCGTGGACGGGCCCCTGCCCCGGGGTGCCTTGGTCGAGGCGAACAGAGGGGCGTTGTGCCCGGCGTAGTCGGTCCAGTCGCCGGCCATGTCGTAGGTCATCACGTTGATCCAGTCGTACGTCCGCGTCAGGAACGCGGTGTCCAGCCACTTCAAGGTCCCGGCGTTGGACGAGGCCGCCATCGTCAGCCGCATCGGCCGGCCCTTCCGCTTGCCCAGGTCATCGAGCCTTTCGCGGAAGTGTCGAGAGAGCGTCTCGAACCCGGCGACCTCGTCGGCCGTGTCGGGATACTCCCAGTCGAGGTCGATCCCGTCGTAGTCGGCCCGGTCGATCACCTCCATCACCCGGTCCACATACCGGGCCTCGATCGCGGGGTCGGCGGCGATCCGGCGGAACTGGTCGTCCCACCCCCACCCGCCCAGCGACAGCAGCACGGCGACCTTCTCCGCGTGGGCCTTCGCGGTCAGCTCGGCGCCATCGGCCCCCCTCGGCAGGCGGATCGTCCCGTCCGCGTCGGCCGTGAGGAAGGCGTGGCACAGGTGGGTGTAGAGCTTGTAGTCGACGTCGCGGGGCGGGCCGAAGAGGTAGCCGACGAACACCTTCTCGGCCGGCTCCTCGGCCCGCCCCGCGGCCGGGACGCACAGGGCCAGGGCCAGCGCCACCAATCGGGCCGGACGGATCCTTCGATGCATGATCGATCCTCGGGGGGGCGTCGGGAGTCGGGCGAATCCGACCGATCCTAGCGGGAAGCTCGCGGCGGGGGAAGTTCGGCGAGCCCCGGCCGGGCCTATCCCTGGCCACCCTGGCATCGGGATCCTATGATGGGACGGGCGGCCATGCGGGGGGGACATGCCATGCCGGACGCGCGACCGCTGATGCACGGGCTCGCCACGCTGGTGCTGGGCGGGGTGGCGGTCGTCACGCCCTTGCCGATCAACCTCGTCGCCTTCGGCCTCTGGGCGTGGCTGGTCGGGAGATGGGCGAGACGCCCGGGACGGGCGGGCGGACGATCCGGGGTCGCCGAATGGGTCGTGCCGGCGGTCCTGATGATCGCCCTGCTGGCGGCCGCGGAGGCCGCGCCGGTCAAGGTCGTCGACCGGATGAAGGCCCGGCGCATCGCCCTGCCGAGGCGCGAGCTGACGCTCGGCGAGATGGCGGAGCCCGACGCCTGGAATCGCTTCGCCCGGCTCCCGAGCGAACTCCCCGCCGACCTCGCCGGGCGGGTCGTCCGGTTCCCGGAGGGGGAGATCACCATCGGGGAGTTCATCGCGGCGGTCGAGCGCCAGACGCCGCTCCGGCATCGGTTCGGGCATTGCGGCAACGGCTCGACGATCCTCTGGGGCGGCGATTGCTCGTTCGGACTGTCCTTCCTCCTGCCCGGGCGATAGACCGATCTGGTGATACCGGTTGGATTTGCGATAATCCCGAGCTGCCCGAGAAAATACTCAGCTGAAGCGACCCCGGATCTCCTGAATATACAGGGTGAAGGCCGGGCGAGGGGCATCGACGCCGGGATGCGGCGTGGGGACCGGCGCGGCCTCGCACCGGGATCATCGACCATGACCTGCTCCCCCGCTCGGCTCGAAGCCAACCGCCGCAACGCCGCCCTGAGCACCGGCCCCAAGACGTTGGCCGGCAAGCAACAATCGCGGAAGAACGCCCTCAAGCACGGGATGGCCGGCGCGGGGGTGGTGCTGCCCCCGGGGCAGGACGAGGAGGCCGATGCCCTGGCCTCGCAGTTCGTCGCCGAGATGAAGCCGAGCGGGGCGATGGGCCGGATGCTGCTCCGGCGGGTCGCGGTCTTCTCGACCCGGCTCGACCGCTGCGAGCGGCACGACGCGGCGATGACCGCGCGGAGGGTCCGCGTCGCCCAGGAGGCCCGCGACGACGCCCGGCTGGCCGAGGTCAACGCGATCGCCGCGAACTGGGACAACGACCCCGCCGCCACGGTCCGGCGCCTGATGCGGACGCCCGAGGGGATCGACGGCCTGATCGAGACGTGGCAGATGATCCGGGGGGAACTCGCGCAGCCCCGCCGATTCGCGTGGGGGGAACCTCACCACCAGAGGATCGCCCACCTGCTGGGGCGGCACGCGCACATGCACCCGCCAACCCCCCTCGACGGCCTGTCCCGGGCCGTGGCGGGCGACTTCTCGGGGCTGGGCGACGACGAAGGGGCCGGGCTGGATCGCAGGCGGAGGGCCATCTGGGCCCGCGAGCGGCTGGCGGCCCTGATCGACGACGAGATCCAGGCCCTCCGCGAACTACGCGAGATGGAGGACGACGAGGAGGAGGCCGCCGACCGCGCCGAGGCGGCCGAGCGCGCCCTGTTCGACCCGTCCAAGGAGGGGCAACTCGCCCGACGCTACGAGGCCGCCGCCGAGCGCGGGCTGTTCCGCGCCCTCCGCGAGTTCCACGAGGCCGAGCGGCGGGCCGCCGACCAGCTCGGATCGGCGCCGGCCCCGAAACCGACCCCGGCCCCGGCACCGGCCCGGCCCACCGCCCCGCCCATGCCCCGACCCCGGGTTGCGACGCTGCCGACGGCCGTCGCGAGGCCGGCCGCGACCCGCCCGCCGTGGCCCGCCTCGCCGTGCCGAACGAACCCAACGCCCGGCCCCGAGGCGCCGGCGATCGAAGGCGCCGGATGACCCCGGACCCCCGCCGGGACATCGTCGGGTGGCACTTCCGACGATGGATTTCGCCCGCACCGGGCCGGGCCGACCCCCCGCCGGGAGGCGATGCGGCCGCGTCGCGCCGAACGGCAAGGTCCGAGTGTCCCTTTTGGCGTTTTGGTCTCCGGGTGGCCGTGGTTGGCTCCACAGCCACGGCGCCGACGAGCCCGCCCGGCGACCGATGGCCGGCGTCGATGATCCCTGGCCCGGTGCCGCCATGGCCATCACCCCACGATCCTGTCACCGGCGCCGTGGTTGGCAAGCCAACCACAGCCACCCAGGACTGCCGAACCAAAGGCCAGAAGTCATGGGCACACCCGCAAGGTCCTCCGAAATCACCGGCCCCTTCCCGATGCGGGCGGATGCGGTATACTCGGTAGATGATGACGGGCTGCGCCCGCCCCGCCCCCGACCGCCACGCTCACGGTCGCTTTCGGTCGTAATCCCCGAAGAACGTCCCTTGGGATGGCCGCGCCATGTTCCCGGAAGGCGTTGACCACGATCCGACCCGTCGCCGGCCGCTCCACCGCCGCGACCTGTTCCGGCTCCGCGCGCGGGCCGAGGCGATGCCCGCCGCGCCGACGTCGGCCGCGCAGGCCGCCGGGTCGGGCGGATCGCACGCGATCATCAACGCGTCCCGGCCGGGGATGGGCTCGTTCTTCGAGGTCCGCCTGGGGGCGTCCGTGCCCGGTGCCGTCGATCTGGCGACCCGGGCCCTGGACCGGATCGACGAGCTGGAAGAACAGCTCACCGTTTACCACGACGATTCCGAGGTCAGCCGGCTCAACGCCCGCGCCCACCGGGGGCCGGTCGAGGTCGAGGACGGGCTGTTCCGGCTGCTGGAGCAGGCCGTCGCCATCGGCCGCCTGACCCGGGGCGCCTACGACGTGGCCGCCGGCGCCCTGTCCCTGGCCTGGGGCTTCACCCGCGGCCCCCGCCGCGTCCCGGACGCCGAGACGTTGCAGGACGCCCGCGAGCGGACCGGGTCGGCCCACCTGATCCTCGACCCCGAGTCCCGCACCGTCCGGTTCGCCCGCCCGGGTCTGGTCATCAACCTCGGGTCGATCGGCAAGGGCTACGCCATCGACCGCGCGGCCGACGTGATCCGGGGCCACTGGTGGCCGACCACGGCGCTGATCCACGGAGGTCGGTCGAGCCTGTACGCCCTCGGCTCCCCGCCCGACGACTTCGGCGGCCGATGGGCGGTCGCCCTCCGAGACCCGGCCGACCCGGAACGGTCGCTGGGGACCTTCCACCTCCGCAACCGGGGGATGGGCACCTCCGGCGCGGCGTTCCAGCGGTTCGAGGCGAACGGCCGCGAGTATGGCCACATCATCGACCCCCGGACCGGCGAGCCGCCCGACGACGGGCCGGCTTCCGTGACCGTGCTGGCGCCGACGGCCGCCGAGGCCGATGCTTTATCCACCGCCTTCTACCTGCTCGGGCCGGCGGCCTCGGCGACGATCCTCGCCGGCCGGCCCGACCTCGGGGCCGTGTTCGTGACCCGGCCCGGCCCCGATGCACCGTCCCGCGTCCTGGCGATCGGGCTGACCGACGCCGATTTCACCCCCCACCCGAAACGGTCGACGCCCCGAGGCCGATCCGCCCCGTATTAAGGGCGGGCCCGCCCGCGCCGGCCGAGCAGATGATGAAACGGAGGAGTCCCCTGGCCGCCTCGCGACGCTACTATCCCGGTTTCTTCGGCGCCCTGTTCCTCGTCGTCCTGCGGACCGCGATCGGCTGGCACTTCATGTACGAGGGGACGCAGAAGATCCTGACCACGCCCGAGGGGAAGAACTCGGTCCTGGCCCGGATCTTCCCGGTCCCCGAGGGGCCCCCGTTCTCGTCGGAAGGCTACCTCCGCAACGCCACGGGGCCGCTCGCCCCCAAGTTCCGGGGCATGATCCCGGATGTCGACTCGCTGCGCAAGCTCGACCCCAAGGCCCTGGAAGACGATTGGTCGCTGCTGACCGCCCGGGTCGCCGACCATTACCGCTTCGACGAGGCCCAGCGGGCCGAGGCCACCCGCGCCCTGCAGGACCGGATCAAGGTCGCCGACGACTGGTTCCAGGTCGTCGAGAACCGCGAGAAGGTCAAGAAATACAAGGACGACCTCGCCGAGATCGAGAAGGTCGAGAACAATCCCCGGGCGCTCGAATCCGAGAAGCTCAACGCCTGGAAGGAGCGCAAGGCGGTCGACACCGATCGCCGCGCCCTGGTCAAGGAGATGGACACCTGGACCGACACCCTCCGCGATAGCCTGGTCAAGCTGGCCAAGCCCGAGCAGGTCGAGGCGGCCGGCCCCTATGCCGTGCCCCCCACCGAGATCGAGAAGATCGACCGCCTGACCATGTACGGCCTGACCGCCGTCGGGCTCTGCCTGATGCTCGGCCTGTTCACCCCCCTGGCGGCCCTGGGCGGGGCGGCCTACCTGCTGAGCTTCTACCTGAGCATGCCCCCCTGGCCCGGCCTGCCCGAAGGGCCGAACCTGGAAGGGCACTACCGCTACGTCAACAAGAACCTGATCGAGATGTTCGCCTGCCTGGCCCTGGCCAGCACGCCCAACGGCCTCTGGATCGGGATCGACGCCCTGCTGTTCGGCTGGATCGGCCGGGGCCGGCGCGCCCGCGAGCAGGCCGAACTCCAGGCCCTGCTCGAATCCCAGGGGCGGGCCCAGGCCGCGCCCATCAACGTCGTCACCTCCGCCCCGCGCAAGAACAAGTCCCGCTGACCCGGAGCGACCCATGCTGAACCTGACCCCAGAGCAGCGCGCCCTCGGGCGCGAGAACGCCAATACCGCCATCGGCAGCACCCGCCGCGACTTCCTCAAGGCGGCCGCCGTCGCCCCCGGCCTCGGGGCGTTCTACTTCGGCTACCAGGCGATGGGCGACCAGAAGCCCGTCCGCGCCGCGATCATCGGCACCGGCAACGAAGGTTGCCAGGCCATGATCCACGACCACAACCGCGCCTACGTCGACTACATCGGCTTCTGCGACATCCGCCCGTCGCAGCAGGAGCGGGCCAAGAAGGAATTCACCAACCACAAGGATTACACCCCGGCCGACGTCGAGAAGCTCAAGAGCTACGCCGACGTCGATGAGATGCTGGCCGACAAAGACGTCGAGATGGTGGTGATCGCGCTGCCGCTCTGGCTCCACGCCCCGGTCGCCATCAAGGCGATGAAGGCCGGCAAGCATGTCTTCTGCGAAAAGCTGATGGCCCACAACATCTCCGAGTGCAAGGAGATGGTGAAGGTCGCCCACGAGACCAACCGGCTCCTGGCCATCGGCCACCAGCGGCACTACTCGGTCCTCTACGACAACGCCAACTACCTGGTCAAGGAAGGGCACCTCGGCGAGATCCGCCACATCCGCGCCCTGTGGCACCGCAACAACGCCTGCCCGCAGATCGAGAAGGACAGCGACGGCCGCCTCGTGTACGACGACAAGGGGAACCCGGTCTACAAGAAGGACAAGAACGGCAACGTCCTCTACTTCGACTCCTGGAAGCCGGACATCCCCGCCGCCGACCAGAACGTCGACTTCGCCAAGCACGGCTACAAGAGCCTGGAAGAGCTGGTCCGCTGGCGGCTCTACGACCGCACCGGGGCCGGGCTGATGGCCGAGCTGGGCAGCCACCAGCTGGACGCCTGCTCGATCTTCCTGGGCAAGAAGCACCCCCTGGCCGTCACCGGCATGGGCGGGACCTTCTTCTACACCGACGGCCGCGAGGTCGACGACCACGTGTTCGTCAACTTCGAGTTCCCCGGCAAGGCCGAGAACGACCACACCGTCGTCACCTATTCGTCGATCAACACCAACGCCTTCGAGACGTATGGTGAGGAGTTGATGGGAACGCGGGCCACGATGATCGTGGAAGGCGAGAAGGAGATGCTCCTGTACAAGGAGATCGACCGCAACACCTACAAGGGGGGCGGCGGGCCCAAGGCCACGACCATCACGGTCGAGAACAAGGCGGGCAACAAGCCCACCATCGAGGCCAGCCCCAGCCTGGCAGGCCCGTCGGCCGCGACCGCCCTGGGCGGCCTGGCCACGGCCGACGTGTCGCGCGGCTATCGCGAGGAGCTGGAGCACTTCGCCTACTGCATCCGCCACGGCAACCAGAGCGCCTACCACGACGCCGACGACAAGGACAAGCCCCGCTGCCGAGGCGAGGTGGCCCTGGCCGACGCCGTGATCGCCCTGACCAGCAACCTGGCGATGCGCCAGAAGCGGCGGATCGAGTTCAAGCCGTCCTGGTTCGACTGGCAGTCCCCGGACGTGCCCGAGAAGTCCGAGCAGATCGCCCGCCGCGGCTGATCCCGGTTCGGATCGAGGCGAATTCATGGGTCGAGGCGGTCGTCCCCGGCATCCCGGGTGCGCCCGCCTCGCCTTTTTCCCCTTGACGTCTCGGCATCGCTCCGCTATCAAGACGCCTCGGCCAGGATCGGCCGGCGTTCACCATGCCCGATGGCCAAGGATGGAAAGGGCCGAGCGATGATCGCTCCTCACCGAACCCGACCCGGGACGAGCCCCGCGGCCCATCCGGCCGACGCCGGGCCGATCCGCGCCCGCCGTGGCGTCGGCTGCATGGCGAACGGATCGGAAGATCCCTGATCGACGGACCGGGCGTGCAGCAGGGCGGGGCATGGAAGCCCCACGTCCGGGCGGGGCAACCCCGACCCCCCCGGGCGAGCGAAGGATCGACCAAGTCCGTGGGTATCGGAGCGCCTTCCCGTGCCGAAAATCGCCTGCTTGACCCCGCTCTATTTCAGCGACGAATCCTGCATCGGAGGCGGGGAGCGCTACCCGCTCAACCTGTCGCAGGGGATCGTCCAGAGTACGGGCGGGGCGTACACCGTCGAGATCCTCTCGTTCGGCCCCAAATCACGGACCTGGCCGATCGCCCCCGGCCTGACCATGAGGGTGCTGGAGGCGGCCCGCCCGCCCCAGCACCCGCTCGACGTGGTCTCCTGGGAGCTGCCCTCGGCGCTCGTCGATGCGGACCTCGTCCACATCCACCAGGCCTACACCCGCTGCACCGAGATGGCCATCCTGGTCGCCAAGCAGCAGGGCAAGCCGGTGGTGGTGACCGACCACGGCGGCCCCAGCAGCACGCTCGGCACGTCGGTCGGCTGCCTGGAGATGGTCGACCACATCATCTCCTACTCGGACTTCGGCAAGGCCGCCTACCGGGTCTCGACGCCGATCACTGTGGTCAAGGGGGGCGTGGACGGGACCATGTTCACCCCGCCCGCCAGGCGGCCCGAGCGCGATCGCATCCTCTATGTGGGCCGGCTCCTGCCCCACAAGGCGATCGACCGGCTGATCACGGCCTGCCCGGCCGACATCCCGCTGACCGTCTGCGGGCGGCCGTATAACCCCGACTACTTCGAGATGCTCAAGAAGCTCGCCGTGGGCAAGGACGTCCAGTTCGTCACCGACGCCGACGACGACACGACCCTGGATTTCTACCGCCGGTCCTGGGCGACCGTGCTCCCCTCGGTCTATCGCGACTGCTACGGCAACACCTACCTCTGGCCGGAGCTGATGGGCTTCACCCTGTTGGAGTCGATGTGCTGCGGGACGCCGGCGATCTGCTCCGACGTGGCGGCGATGCCCGAGTTCATCATCGACGGCGTGACCGGCTTCGTCTTCAAGGACCTGCCGATGCTGACCGACCGGATTCGCCGCCTGGCCTCCGACCCGGTGCTGGTCGAGACGATGGGGGCCCGGGCCCGCCGCGAGATCGACCAGGTCTACGACCTCCGGGTCGCCGGCGCCCGCTTCGTCGAGGTGTATGAGCCCCTGATCGCCCGAGCCCGCGGGGTGGCCGCGTGAAAATTCTGGTCCTGAGCAACCTCTACCCGCCCGACACCGTCGGCGGCTATGAGCTGGGCTGTAAGCAGGCCGTGGATGCGCTCCGCGCCCGGGGCCACGACGTCCGCGTCCTGACCTCGGCGCCCCGGACGCCGGCCCCTCACGTCCCGCACGTCGCCCGGGTCTTCCAGATGCCCGACGTCTGGGACAACTACCTGTTCGCCCGCAGCCGCCCGGTCACGGCGTACCTCGCGCAGTCGCGGGCCTCGGTGGTCAACGCCTACAACGTCCATGCGCTGACCCGCGAGATCGAGAATTTCCGGCCCGACGTGGTCTACGTCTGGAACATCCTCGCCCTCGGCGCCCTCGGGCTGCTGGCGGCGATCCAGCACCGGGGGATGCCCTGGCTCTGGCACCTGATGGACGACGTGCCGCTGAACATCTGCCGGGTCATGGGCCCGGTCCAGCAGACGCTCCAGGCCGAGTTCGACCGCCAGCTCGACGGTGACTTCCTCGCGTGCAGCCGCCAGCTCGTCGCCGAGATCGAGGCCGGCGGCGTGCATCTCGGCGACCGGGCCGAGGTCATCCCCAACTGGGTGGTCGGCGACTCGCCCGAACCACGCGAGCGGATCTACCGGCCGGGCCAACCGCTCCGGGTCGCCTTCGCCGGCTACGTCGCGGCACACAAGGGGGTGGACCTGCTGGTCGAGGGGGCCGCGAAGCTCCGCGAACTGGGCCACGACGACTTCCGCGTCGGTGTCTACGGCCGGGTCGATGACCATCACTACCCGAGCCTGGCCCAGAAGCACGACGTCGCCGACCACGTCGCCTTCCTCGGGACCCGGCCGCAGTCCGACCTCGTCGGGCTGTATCGCGACTACGACGTCTTCGCCTTCCCGACCTGGGAGCGCGAGCCGTTCGGCTTCGCCCCGCTGGAGGCGGCGTGGCGGGGCTGCGTCCCCCTGGTCACCCAGACCTGCGGGTTCAGCGAATGGCTGATGCACGGGGTCCACTGCGTCAAGATCGAGCGGAGCGCCCGGGGCATCGCCGAGGCCCTGGCCTCGATCATCGAGGGCCGCGTCGACCTCGCCCCGATCGCCCGCCGCGCGGCGGCGGCCGTCGATCGCGACTTCCACATCGACGCGGTCGTCCCGAAGATCGAGCAGGCCCTGGCCCGCACGGCCGCCCGGCCGACGAAGGCCAAGGGCACGGCCGACGAGGCGTACCGGCTGGCACTGCTGGCCGAGAAGCTCGCCAAGGTCTTGATCCAGGAAGCCGCCTGATATCCCCGACGTCGCGGATTGATCGACGAGACCCCCCCGTACAGAGGAGACGGCCGCGTGAAGATCCTGGCGCTGAGTAACCTGTACCCGCCCGACTACATCGGCGGCTACGAGGTCGCCTGCAAGCAGGCCGTCGACGCCCTTCGCGCGCTGGGCCACGACGTCCGGGTCGTCACCACCGCACCCCGGACGCCGGTGCCGCACATCCCCCACGTTCGCCGCGTCTGGCAGATGACCGACGTCTACAACGGCTACCTCGGCGCGAGGAACCGGCCGGTCACCGCCTACCTCGAACAGGCCGAATCGTCGATGGTCAACGCGTTCAACGTCCACGCGTTGGCGCGGGAGATCGAGGATTTCCAGCCCGACGCCGCCTATGTCCACAACATCGTCGCGGTCGGCGGCATCGGTGTGATGGCGACCCTCCAGCATATGGGCGTGCCCTGGGTCTGGCAGCTCGGCGACGAGATCCCGGTGACCATCTGCCGGATCATGGGCCAGGTCCACAAGCAGCTGTGCGGCGAGTTCAATCGCCAGCTCGACGGCGAGTTCCAGGCCTGCAGCCGCCAGCTCGTGGACGAGGTCGAGGCCGGCGGGGTCCGGCTCCGCGACCGCGTCGAGATCTTCCCCAACTGGGTGGTCGGCGAGAAGCCCCCCGCCCGGGAGCGTTACTACCGGCCGGGCCAGACCCTGCGGATCGCCTCCGCCGGTTCGATCAGTTCCTCCAAGGGGGTCGACCTCCTGATCGAGGGGGCGGCGCTCCTCCGGGAACTCGGCCACGACGACTTCCAGGTCGACATCTACGGCAAGGTCGAGGACCAGGCCTTCCCGACGATGGTCCACCGGTTCGGGCTCCACGACCACGTCCACTTCCGGGGCTTCAAGCCCCAGGCCGAATTGCAGGATTCGTACCGGGACTACGACACGTTCGCCTTCCCGACCTGGCAGCGCGAGCCGTTCGGGCTCGTCCCGCTGGAGGCGGCCTGGCGCGGGTGCGTGCCCCTGATCTCGCACACCTGCGGGATCAGCGAGTGGCTCGTCCACGGGGTCCATTGCGTCAAGATCCAGCGCAGCGCCCGCGGCGTGGCCGAGGCCCTGGCCTCGATCATGGAAGGCCGGATCGACCTGGAGCCGATCGGGCGGCGGGCGGCGGCGGTCGTGGAGCGGGACTTCCACATCGACGCCCTCTCCCCCCGGATCGAGCGGGCCCTGGCCCGCGCCGCCGCCAAACCCCGACGCGGGGCCGGGACCGCGGCCGAGGCGTACCGGCTGGCGCTGCTGGCCGAGAAGCTCGCCAAGGTCCTGATCCAGGAAGCCATCCCGGCCTGAGCCGGCCCGACCGATCACCTGTCATCATTTCGCGATCCGTTACCGGCCAGGTCGCTGGCCCCTTTCAAGGGATGTCGATATGGAACACCTCGTCTTCTACCATCACACGGCGGGCGGCTCGAAGCTCAAGAATCTGGTGCGTCGCGCGGCCCGCAAGGCGATCCTGCCGATGTGCCAGCGCCTGGTCGAGATCCTGACCCATTTCGCCCATCGGCTCGACCACAACGAGCACGAGGTCCGGACGCTCCGGAACGAGCTGAACGAGCTGCGCCAGCGGCACGAGGACCAGTCCAACAAGCTCCCGGCGGCCCTCGCCTTCGGCTGGGACTACGTGGCGATGGTCCGCCGGCTCGCCGTCCTGGAAGAGCACGTCGATACCCTGATGACGCGGGATCGCGGCGCGACGGGCCGGCCGTCGGTGCACTTCACCGCCCTGGAAGCCGAGCGGGCCTGACCTCCCCGACGCGCCGAGGTCGAGGCGCGATTCCTCCCCCGTGATCCGTGGAGCGATCCGATGGCCCCCGTCCCCACCCTCCGACGCGACCCCGGCCACAGGGCCCCGGATCCGGCCGTGCGCCGACCCGAGGCCTCGCCCCGGATGCGCGTGCTCTCGGTCCTGTCCTCGTCCACGCCGGCGTGCTCGGGGGTCGGCCGCCTCCTGTTCGAACTCTCCTCCCGGCTCGCGGAGCGTGTGGCCTTCGAATTCGCGATCGACGACACCCACCCCGAGAACGTCGCGCCGATCCAGGCGTTCGGCCGCGAGCACGGCATCCCGGTGCACGTCGGGCCCGGCCTCACCTCATCCCGGTCGCTCGACTCGTTCTCGGCCAGCCTGGCGGGGCTGCTCCGCCGGCACGACTGGGACCTGGTGGAGACCCTGGGCTGGTCCAACGCAGCGACCCATGCCCTGGTCCTTCGCGAGCTGGGCGAGCGGCCGATGGTCTACACGCCCGTCTATCAGCCGACCTGGGTCGGGCCCCTGCCCGAAGCCGTGGCCATCCAGACGGACTCGGTCCACCGCAGCATGGCGAACCGGGCCGATGCCGTGGTCTGCATCTCCCCCTGGGAACGCGCGGTGATCCAGTCGCAGGCCCCCGGGCGGAACCACTGCCACCCGTCGGCCCTGGGCTGCGACTTCAATGTCCATCGCGCCGGGCCCCTGGTCCGCGAGCCCAAGCTCCTGTTCGTGGGCGATGCGGCCGACCCCCGCAAGCGGTTCGACCGGATCGTGGCGGCGCTGCCCCGGCTCCTGGAATGGCGGTCGGGGATCAAGCTCGTCGTGGCCGGGCCGGCCGGCGCGTCGGCCCGCGATCGGATCCCGGAGTCGCTCCGCCCCGCGGTCCAGTTCCTGGACGCCTCCGGGCCGGGCGACCTGCACCGGGCCTACGCCGAGAGCAGCGGCCTGATCCTGCTCGGCGAGAACGAGGCGGCGGGCCTGCCGATCCTGGAGGCGTTGGCCACCGGGACGCCGGTCTTCGCCGCCGACTGGGGTCCGATGCGGAGCCTGTTCGACCCGTACAAGGGGGTGCGGTTCTGCCCCGACGATCACCCGGAAGCCCTGTTCCCCGTGATCGCCGGATCGCTGGAACGGGGCGCCGAGAGCATTCGCGAGACCCTCAAGGATCGCGACCGCCTCCGCTCGGCGTTCGACTGGGACGGACTCGCGATCCGCAAGTGGACCGCGATGGCCTCCGCCTGGTTCACCCGCTACTACATCGACCACCCGTTCCGCGGCCCCGCCGCCCGGGACAAGCCCGCCGTGGTCGCCTGATCCGGATCGGATGGATTGAGAAACGACGACGTCCGCCGATGGGTTCGATCCCATCGGCGGACGTCGGTTGGTTTCGAAGGCGGGCCGGTCGGGTCAGACCTTGGCCGGCACGATGAACGGGGCGCGGTAGGGGCGGGTCAGCATCGTATCCGCCTCGGGGTCGTTCAGGAACGACTCGGAGGACGGGTTGATGTGGAGCTTGCGGCCGAGCTTGTAGGCGATGTTGCCGAGGTGGCAATAGGCGCTCGACTGGTGGCCTTCCTCGATGTCGGCGGCCAGCGACTTGCGATCGCGGCTGCGGACGGCCTTGAGGAAGTTGTCGTAGTGGTTGCCGCCCCCCTTGCCGCCGGGGCCCTTCTCCATGTCATAGCCCATGTACGTCTGCCACTCGTTGTAGCCGGCGATGGCCAGCACACCTTCGCTGCCGTAGAAGATGTTGCCGACCTTGACGCCCAGCTCCTCGTTGGTCGGCAGGCCGCGGACCTCGAACTGGAGCAGCGAGTCGTCGAACTCGTAGGAGGCGTTCAGGGTGTTCGGCGTCTCGCCGTCGTCGGTGTAGCCGTACCGGCCGCCCGACGCCTGGACCGCCTTGGGGAACTCGCGCTTGCCCAGGCCCCAGCGGGCCAGGTCCATCTGATGGATGCCCTGGTTGCCGAGGTCGCCGTTGCCGGTGTTCCAGACCCAGTGCCAGTTGTAGTGGAGCTTGTTCGGGTTGAACGGCTTCATCTCGGCCGGGCCGGTCCAGATGTTGTAGTCCAGCCCCTCGGGGACCGGGCCGTCCGGCTTGTGGCCGATCGACTTGCGGGTCTTGTAGCAGAGGCCCTTGGCCATGTAGACCTTGCCGAGCTTGCCCGAGGCGATGAACGCCATGGCGTCCTGGACCGCCTTGTGGCTGCGGCACTGGGTGCCGGTCTGGACGATCCGGTTGTACTTCTCGGCGGCCTCGACCATCTTCCGGCCTTCGAAGACGTTGTGGCTGACCGGCTTCTCGACGTACACGTCCTTGCCGGCCTGGCAGGCCCAGATGGTGGCCAGGGCATGCCAGTGGTTCGGCGTGGCGATCGACACGACGTCGATGTTCGGGTCGTCGAAGACGTGGCGGAGGTCCTGGACGTACTTCGGCTCGGAGCCGTACTTGGCCCCGATCATCTTGTTCGCCTTGCCGATCACCTTCTGGTCGACGTCGCAGATCGTGGTGATCCGGGCGTCCTTCAGGGCAAGGTAGTTGCTGACGTGGTCCATGCCCCGCCCGTTGACCCCGAGCACCGCCACGCGGAGCTGGTCGTTGGCGGAGACCTTCTTGCCGTCCGCCGCGGGGGCATCGTCCGGGGCCGCGGCGCGGGCGCTCGCCGTGGCGGCGAGTTCGAACGCGGAGAGGCTGGCGGCCAGGGCCGCGGAATTCTGGAGGAAGTTCCGACGGTCGATCTCGGGCATGGGCGAGACCTCCAGGGGCGAGGGGCGAGGCGGGATGAGATGGGTTGGATGCGACCCATCTCAACCGCGGGGCCCGGCCGCGTCAAGCAAAAACGCCCGACCGCGGCCGGTTCGCAAAACTTACTTCGCCGACAGCTCGGCCGCCAGCGCCTCGGCGTAGTAGATCGATCGCAGGGCCTCCATGATCCCCCGCGAGTCGACCGACACGGCGCGGGCCAGGCGATCGTCGTAGGCGAAGTCCAGGACCAGCGAGTCGACGTTGCCGTCGAAGATCAGCCCGACCACCTCGTTGTCCCGGTTCGTGACCGGGCTGCCCGAGTTGCCGCCGATGATGTCGGCCGTCGAGATGAAGTTGAGCGGGGTGTCGAGCTTCAGCCCTCCCGAGTTCCGGGCCGCGAACCAGCTCGGCGGCAGCTCGTAGGGCGATTTGTCGCCGTGGGCCTTCGCATGATCGAAGGCGCCGCCGATCTGGGTGTAGGCAGGGATCGATTTGCCGTCGACCTCCAGCCCCTTGACCGTGCCGAAGGCGAGGCGGAGCGTGAACGTGGCGTCGGGATAGGTGGACTCGCCCAGCTCGGCGAACCGGGCCTTGGCGATCAGGGCGTACTGGGCGGTGTCCACGCCCTCCACCTCGTCCTCGAACCGTTTCCGCAGGGCGCGGGCGTCGGCGTCGACGGCGAGGGCGAGCTTGATCATCGGGTCGTCGGAGTCGGTGATGGCCGGCAGCCCGCCCTCGGCGATCTTCTTGCGGGCGGCCACGTCCGCCAGGCGCGAGCCGGAGACGAGGTCGGCGGCGGCCTGCTCGGGGGACCGGCCGCGCAAGACGCGATCGACCATCGGGTCGGCGCCCATCCTGGTCTTCCAGAAGGCGAGCGACCGGGCGAGCTTGGCCTTCTCGAAGTCGGGATAGACCGGGGCCGAGGAGAACAGCTCCAGTTGGAGCGATTCCAGGGCGGTGTCGCGATACTCGCGGAGCCGGTCGCCGTTGGGCTTCGCCTTCTCCTCGGCCAGCCGGACCAGGGTCCGGGCGACGCCGAACAGGTGGGAGTCGAAGGCGAACCCGCGCTCCAGGAAGCTGTACGGCAGCAGGATCTCGGCGGCGACCTTCTTGGAGCCGGCGATCTTGTCCCAGGCCCCGGCGTAGGCGGCCTTCTTGGCGGGGTCGGCGTCGATCGAGGCGCGGAGGGCCTTCTCGGCGTCGGCCTTGCGGGCCATCGCGGCCGGGTCCTTGAGCCCTTTCAAGCCGCCCATCCGGGCCTTGCGGCTGTTCTGGTAGCCGAACAGTTCTTCCTTGGACTGCCGCAGCTGCTCGGGGCCGAGCTTGCCGTAGTCCAGCAGGAACGACTCGCGCTCGTGGAGCATCTCCAGGAGCAGCGGGAAGCTGTGGTCGCGGAGATATTCGAGGTGGGCCACGGTGAACAGGCGGCTGGTCCGCCCGGGGTGGCCGGCCACGAAGGTCAGCTCCCCTTCCTTCGACCCGTCGGGGCTCCAGCGGAGGTGGTGGGCCGGCTTCACCGGCTTGCCGTCCTCATACGCCCGGAAGAAGCAGACGTCGAGGCAATAGCGCGGGTATTCGAAGTTGTCCGGATCGCCGCCGAAGAATGCCGCGTCGAACTCGGGGGCGAACACCAGCCGGACGTCGGTGTACTTCTTGGCCGTGTACAGGGCATAGCGGCCGCCCTGGTAGAGCGTGACAACGTCCGAGCGCAGGCCGGTCTTTTCGAGCGATTCCTTCTCGATCGCGGCCATCGCCGCGCGGCGGGCGACGGCGGCCTTGGCGTCGTCCATGCCGGGCTCGACGGCCGCGTTCACGCGGTCGGTCACGTCCTGGATGCCGACCAGGACGTTCAGCTCCAGGTCGGGGGCCTTGACCTCCTCAGCGTGGGTCTTCGCCAGGAAGCCTTCCTTGTAGTAGTCCTTCTCCTTGGTGCTGATCTTTTGGAGCGTGTCGGCGCCGACGTGGTGGTTGGTCATCACCAGGCCGTCGGCCGACACGAACGAGCCGGAGCCGCCGCTGTTGAACCGCACGGCCGACGACCGCAGGTGGTCGACCCACCCGGCGGGCGGCTCGAAGCCGTAGGTGTCCTTGAGGTGCTTGAGCGGCAGCTTGTCGAAGACCCACATCCCCTCGTCGGCTGGCACGATCCCTCCCGTCATCATCAGCGCGGCGGCGAAACCCAGGACGATCCTTCGACTCAACTTCATCGGGCGACCTCTCCAGGGGTGTGGGATTCCGGGCGGATCAGAGGTTTTCCTCGCGGACCTCGATCTCGCCTTCCATGCCGGCGGGCAGGCCGTCGCCCCGGAACAGGACGCCGACGCCGCACAGGAACAGCGCCGCCACCATCACGCCGAAGGCCCCCAGTGACGGCCAGGCCCCTTCGCTCCAGGAGGCGGGCAGGCGGCCCGACAGGTCGATCATGGAGGCCAGCCCCGGGGTCAGGGCCAGCAGGGCGATCAGGATGCCCGCGATCGACCCGCCCGCGATGTAGCCGCTGGCCAGCAGCACGGCCGGACTGGCGTCGGATTCCTCGGGCGGGGTCCGCTTGATCCGATCCACGGCCAGGCGGATCATCCCGCCCACGAAGATCGGCACGGACACCGCGAACGGCAGGTAGACGCCGACCGCGAACGCCAGGGCCGGGACGAACGACAGCTGCATCAGCACGGCGATCAGCACGCCCAGGATCACCAGCCCCCAGGGCAATTTGCCCTGCATGATCCCGTCGATGATCAGGGCCATCAGTCGGGCCTTGGGGGCGTCGTACTTGGTGACCTTGGTGCCGTCGTCGCGGACGTCGATCCGGCCGTTGATCGCCGGGTCGATCAGGTACTTGGCCTTCCCCGAGTCGTCCACCAGGTATTTGCCCGGCTGGGCCCCGGGCCGGGGGTCGACGACCCACCAGACCTTGTAGGTCTTGCCGTCGGGGCCTTCCTCGGAACGGGCGAGGTCGGAGGGGGCCGAGACGGTCGGCAGATGCTCGGGCTTCTCGGTCACGACCGTGCTGGCCTTGTTGAGCAGGAGCAGGACGAGGCCGATCACCACCGCCGAGGAGAGGGCCCCGACCAGGATCGCCACCTGCTGCGACCGGGGCGTGGCCCCGACCAGGTAGCCGGTCTTGAGGTCCTGCGACGTCGTCCCGCCGTTGGACGCCGCCACGCAGACGATCCCGGCGATCGACGCCGCGGCCATCCGGTATTCGGGCCCGACCCAGCCCAGCAGGACGAAGATCAGGCAGGTCGCCAGCAGGGTGGCCACGGTCATGCCGGAGATCGGGTTGGACGACGAGCCGATCTCGCCGGTCAGACGCGAGGAGACCGTGACGAACAGGAAGCCGAACAGGGCGATCATCGCCGCCCCGGCCACCCTTCCGGCCGGCCCGACCTCGCCGGGGAACAGCCCGCTGGCGGCGATCAGGACGACGAGCCCGGTGGAGCCCAGGCCCACCATCCAGAGCGGCAGGTCGCGGTCGATCCGGCCCGATCCGGCCGCCCGGCCGTCCGACTGCCTCAGGTCGCCGAGGCCCGAGCGGATCGAGGCGAGGATCAGGGGCAACGCCTGCAGGAGGCTGATGATCCCGCCCGCTGCCACCGCCCCGGCCCCGATGTAGAGGATGTAGGCGTTGCGGATGTCCTGGGGTCCCATCCGGGAGATCGGCATCGTGGCCGGGAAGATCGGCTCGGTCGAACCCTGGCCGAAGAGCATGATGGCCGGGGTCAGGACCAGGTACGCCAGCATCGCCCCGGACACCATGACCGCCGCCACCCGGTGTCCGATGATGTAGCCCACGCCCAGCAGGACCGGCGAGACATCGCAGGCGACCACCGCCCCCTTGAACTTCTCGAACGTCCGGCCGGGGGACGGCTGCCAGAGCTTCAGGGCCTCCATCGCGAACTGGTAGGCGAAGGCCATCCCGAACCCGGCGAACACGGTCCGGGCGCTGGAGCCCCCCTGCTCGCCCACGATCAGCACCTTGGCGCAGGCGGTCCCCTCCGGGTAGGCGAGCGTCCCGTGCTGGCGGACCACGAAGGCCCGCCGCAGCGGGATCATCATCAGGATGCCGAGCAGGCCGCCCAGCCCGGCCACCAGCATGACCCGGACGGCGGTCATGTCGTAGCCCAGGATCATCAGGGCCGGCATGGTGACGCCGACGCCGAAGGCGATCGACTCGCCGGCCGAGCCGGCCGTCTGGACGATGTTGTTCTCCAGGATCGTCGCTGGCCGGGTGCCGAACGCCCGGGAGAAGGCCCGGAACAGGGTGATCGAGAGCACCGCCACCGGGATCGACGCCGAGACGGTCATCCCGACCCGGAGGACCAGGTAGAGCGACGATGCCCCGAAGATGATCCCCAGCACCGCCCCGAGCAGGACGGCGGTCCAGGTCAATTCGGGCATCGCCGCGGATCCCGGGACGAAGGGTCGATGCGTCGGCGTGGCTTCCATCTCGGCGGGGACCGACGTCATCGGCATGTCCTCATCGGGGAGTCGTTCAGATCGATTCGGCCTTGGCCTTCACGGCCTCGCGGCGCTCGCGCTGGATCAGCGACAGCCGATCGACGATATCGCGCAGGACGTCGATCGGCGACTGCCCGGCGTCCACGTCGTAGATCAGCGACGGGTCGTAGAACTTGAGCGTCTGGTAGGTCTCGTCGTAGTAGGTCTGGAGCCGCCGGCGGATCACCTCCTCGTTGGTGTCGTCCAGGCGGTTCTCGCGGAGGGCGCGGGACTTGAGCCGCTCCATCGCCTTGGCGTTGTCGGCGATCTTGAGGTGGAAGATCTGGATCACGTCCAGCATGTGATCGAGCCGCTCGGCCTGGGCATAGTTGCGCGGCAGGCCGTCGAGCACGAGGGTGTGGATCTCGGGGATCAGGAACTCCTGGAGTTCCAGGATCTTGATGTGCCGCTCCCAGCTCCGCACCGTGAGGTCGTCGGGCACCAGGAGGCCCCGCGACGTGAAGTCGACGATCTCGCGGCCCAGCGTCCCGTACTTGGGGAGCTTCCGAAAGACGTCCCCGCACGAGACGTGCACGAGGTCGGGCAACTGGCCAAGGACCATCCCTTGCGTGCCCTTGCCGCTGCCGGGCATCCCGAACAGGAGGATGGTGCGATATCGTCTTTCCGCGGCCATAATGCTCACCTTGACCCGACGAGGCTTCCGACGTCCCGCGTCGGCCGGGGCGACGACGATCGTCGTCTTTCACCCCTAATCTATCATGGGAGCTTGCCGGCCGGCCCGGCAACCCCTTTTCCCGAGAATCACCGCCCCCGACCCGAGGCCGCCCGTTCGATGCAAGATCCGACCACGAGCCGTGTTCTGCTCCTCCGACACGCCGAGACCGCCGCCCCCGATCGGTTCCACGGGGCCGAGTCCGATGTCGCCCTGGGGCCACGCGGCCATCTCCAGGCCGAGGCCGCCGCGACCGCCCTGCGCGACTCCGGAATCCCGATCGCCGCGGTCTACTCGTCGGGGATGCTCCGCGCCCGCGAGACCGCCGCGCCGATCGCCGCGGCACTGGGGCTGGACACGGCGGTGGTGCCCGAACTCCACGAGCGCCGGATGGGCTCGCTCAGCGGCCGACCCCTGGCCGAAGGCTGGGACGACTACCAGGCGGCGATGGCCCTGTGGAAGGCCGACGACCTGGACGCGACCCACCAGGGGGGCGAATCCTACGCCCAGATCCGCGACCGGGCCGTGCCCGCCCTGGCGGCGATCGCCGATCGCCATCGGGGCCAGGCCGTCGTGGTGGTCGCCCACGGCGTCGTGATCCGGGTGCTGCTGACGGCCCTGCTGGAAGGGTCCGGCCCGGTCGAGTTCGACCGCTACGGGATCGACTTCGTCGCGGTCAACGACCTCCGGTGGGACGGCCGGACCTGGCGGGCGGCTCGGCTCAACGGGCACGAGGTCGCGCCGGGGTGATGGGGACCGAAGGTCAGGCATCGAAGGGCCAGTCGGCGCCCAGGGCCTCGCGCTGGAGCCGGGCCAGCTCGTCGATGCCGGACTCGGCCAGGTCGAGCAGGCTGGTGAGCTGGCCTCGCGAGAAGACTCCCCCCTCGCCGGTCCCCTGGACCTCGACCAGCCCGCCGCCGCCGAGCCGGATCACGTTGAAGTCGACGTCGGCCCGCGAGTCCTCGACGTAGTCGAGGTCGACCACCGGCTCCCCCTTGACGATCCCGGCGCTGATGGCGGCGATGCTGTCCCGGAGGATCAGCCGGCCCGCCTCGGGCCCGATCTTCGTCCGGACCGCGTCGGCCACGGCGATGAACGCGGCGGTGATGGCGGCGGTCCGGGTGCCGCCGTCGGCCTCCAGGACGTCGGCGTCGATGTGGATCGTCCGGGGGCCCAGGGCCTTGGTGTCGATCACGGCGCGGAGGCTGCGGCCGATCAGGCGCTGGATCTCGGTGGAGCGGCCGTCCGGCCCGCGCTTCTTGCGTCCGGGCGTGCTGCCGGGCAGCATCGCGTATTCGGCCGTGAGCCAGCCGACGCCCTTCCCTTCCAGGAACGGCGGGACGTCCTCGGCGATCTGGGACGTGACCAGCACGGTGGTCGCCCCCGAGCGATAAAGGACGCTCCCGGCGCTGTTGCGGGCGAACCCGCGTTCGATCTTCACCGGGCGGATCTCGCCCGGGGCGCGGCCGTCGTGCCGGGCGGTCATGAGGAGGCCCCTTCGCGGTTGAGCAGCCAGACCAGCAGGGCCTTCTGGAAGTGGAGCCGGTTGGCGGCCTGCGGGATCACCAGGCTGCTCGGGCCGTCCAAAACCTCCTCGGTCACCTCCTCGCCCCGGTGGGCGGGCAGGCAATGGAGGAAGATCGCATCGGCCTTGGCCAGACCCATCAGTCGGGCGTTCACCTGGTAGGGCTCGAAGACGGACTTGCGGGACTCGACCTCGTCCTCCTGCCCCATGCTCACCCAGACGTCCGAGTAGAGGACGTCGGCCCCCACGACGGCGGTCTCCGGATCGTGGTCGATCTGGAGCGGGACGCCGGGGTAGGCGGCGGCGAACCGGGATTCGAAGATGGACGGATACTCGTAGCCGGGCGGGCAGGACAGGACGAACTCCGCCCCCAGCGCCGCGGACGCCTGGGCCAGCGACCGGGCCACGTTGTTGCCGTCCCCCACGAACACGATCTTGCGCCCGGCCACCGGGCCCAGGGCCTCGCCGATCGTGAGGAAGTCGGCCAGGGCCTGGCACGGGTGCGACCAGTCGGACAGGGCGTTGATGATCGGGATCGTCGCGTGCCGGGCCAGTTCTTCCAGCGTGGTCTGGGAGTAGGTCCGCACGGCCAGCGCATCGACGTACTGGCTGATGACCCGGGCGAAGTCGGAGAGGCTCTCGCGCACCCCGAGGCCGACATCCTTGCCGTTGAGGAACAGGGCGTTCCCCCCCAGGCGGGTGATCGCGGTTTCGAAGCTGACGCGGGTGCGCAGCGAGGGCTTGTCGAAGACCAGCCCCAGCATCCGGCCGGACAGGAGGGGCGGGCGATGCCCCCTCTGGTCGTCGAGCTTCAGGGCGGAGGCCGCCGCGATGAGGTCGGCGACCTCGGCGGCGGTGACGTCGAACAGGTCGATGAAATGGCGGACCACCGGGCTGGCTCCCATCAGAGTGACGCCCCCGCCCGTCGGAGCGCGGCGGCCAGCATGGCACAGCCCTCGTCGACCTGCTCGTCGGACAGGTTCAGGGCCGGCAGAAGCCGGATCACGTTGCCGTGGGTGGCGTTGATCAGGAGGCCCTGATCCAGGCAGTCGGCCACCACGCCCGAGGCGTCGATGCTCAGCTCCACGCCGATCATCACGCCCAGGATCCGGATCTCCCGGATCAGGCCGGGGATCTCGCCACGGAGCCGTTCGAAGTGGCCCCGGAACCGCTCGCCGATCGCCTTGCCCCGGGCGAGCAGCCCGTCGGCCTCGATCGTCTCGACGGCCGCCAGCCCGGCGCGGCAGGCGATCGGGTTGCCGCCGAAGGTGCTGGCGTGCATCCCCGGCTTCAGGGCCGCGGCGACCTCGCGGCGGGCGATCGCCACGCCCGCCGCCACCCCGGCGGCCAGGGCCTTGGCACAGGTGAGGATGTCGGGCACGATGCCGAAGTTCTGGTAGCCGAACCATTCCCCGGTCCGGCCCAGCCCGGTCTGGACCTCGTCCAGGATCAGCAACGCCCCGCGCTCGTCGCAGATCCGCCGGACCCCTTCCAGATATCCCGGCGCCGGGAGGTTGACCCCCCCCTCCCCCTGGATCGGCTCGACCATGACGGCGGCCGTCTGGTCGTCGACGGCGGCCGCCAGCGCGTCCAGGTCATTGAACGGGATGTAGCTGAAGCCCGGGACCAGCGGCTCGAACCCCTCGTGATACTTGGGCTGGGCGGTGGCCGAGAGCGCGGCGTAGGTCCGGCCGTGGAAGCCGTTGAACATCGTCACGACCTTGTACCGGCCCGACGCGTGCCCGTAGGCCTTGGCCATCTTGATGGCGGCCTCGTTGGCCTCGGCCCCGCTGTTGCAGAAGAAGCACTGGCCGCCGAACGACCGCTCCGACAACGCCTGGGCGAACGCCCCCTGGGCCTCCATGTACCAGGTGTTGGGGACGTGGATCAGCTGGCCGACCTGGTCGCGGACCGCCTCAACGACGCGGGGCGGGCAGTGGCCGATCAGGTTGCAGCCCCAGCCCGGGAAGAAATCCAGGAACCTCCGCCCTTCCGCGTCCCAAATCTCCGACCCCTCGCCCCGGACCAGGCAGACCGGGTAGCGGCGGTAGTTCGGGACCACATAGCGATCGAACTGGGCGATCGTCTCGGCCGAGCTCTGGGTGGCGGCGTGGGACAAGGGGACGGCTCCTTCGAAAGAGCGGGCGGCATTCCGCATTCGTGGGTCGGCCGAAGCGGCCGGGATCGGGCGATATCGGGTCCGGAGCGATCCCGGCCCGCCGAGGTTCGATCGACCCCGGCGACCCGCGATCCGGCCCGGGGGCTCACATCGAGCCGGCGCCCCAGGACTGGCCGTTGCGGAGCACGGAGATGCGATCGGTGGGCATCGCGGCCCGGGCGTCGGCGGCCGTGCGTTCCAGGACGAGTTCCGTGCCGATGCCGGTGGTCGTGTAGGTCTCGACCAGCAGGGAGTGCCGGAGCCGGCCGTCCAGGATGTGGACCTTGCGGACCCCGGCGGCCAGGCTGGCCAGGCTCGCCTCGACCTTGGGGATCATCCCTTTGTCGATGATGCCCCGGGCGATCAGGTCGCGGCAGTCGTCGGGGGTCAGGCTGGGCAGGAGCGAGCTGGGATTGTAGCGGTCTTCGAGGATGCCGGGCGTGTCGGTGAGGAAGACGAGCTTCTCGGCCTTCAGGGCCACGGCGACGGCGGCGGCGGCGGTGTCGGCGTTGACGTTCAGGAGGCCGCCGTCATCGTCTTCGGCCAGGCTCGGCAGGACCGGGACGACCCCGGCCAGGCACATGTTCTCGATCGGCGAGCGGTCCACCTCGGTGACCTCGCCGACCCGGCCGAGGTCGATCGGCTGGCCGTCTTCGCCGGGCAGCGTGATGGGGTCGCCGTACAGGCACTGGTGCGTCTTGTGATGGAGACCCGAGGCCCGGCCGCCGAACTTCTTGATGTGGCGGACGATGTCTTCGTTGATCTCCTCGGCGAGCACGCGGGCGACGATCTTGAGCGTATCCGGGTCGGTGTAGCGGCGGCCCCGGACGAAGCGGGCTTCCAGGCCGGCCTTCTCCATCGCCAGGGTGATGGCCTTGCCGCCCCCGTGGACGATCACCGGCCGCATCCCCACGGTCTGCATGAACACGACGTCGACCAGCAAGGCCTGGAGCGCCTCGGGGCTCTCCATCACCGAGCCGCCGAGCTTGATGACCGTGAACTTGCCGTGGAACTGGCGGAAGTATCCCAGCGCCTCGATCAGCACGTCCGCCTTGCGGATCGCTTCCTCATGCACGGCCCGGCCCTCGTCGCGCCCACTCTCTTCGATCGGCAAACCGCCATTGTTCCGAGCCGGGCCCCCTTTGTCCAGCGTGTAGTTGCCCGGAACCCGCCGGGAATCCGGAACGTCGGCCCGTTGAAAATGTTAAATTTCGCTTGAAGATCATGGGGAACCGCGGGTATGGTCGGGATCCTACGCTGGATTGCTGCGCCTGGCCTCCCCCGCCGAAGGCGACGACACGCCCGCCCTCCGAACTCAACCTTCCCGCTGGAGCGACCGCATGCGAGCCCCTCGCCATCGAGCCCTCGCCGCCCTGCTCTTGGTGTCCAGCCTGGCCGCCCCCCCGGCGCCGCTCGCCGCCGACGAGGCCCAGCCCTCAACGGTGGTGATCGAGCCCGCCGATGCCACGCTGGTCGGGCGCCGCGCGACCCGGCAGCTGATCGCCACGGCGACCGACCCTGACGGTTCGGTCCGCGACGCCACGCGCGGCCTCCAGTGGATCAGCGAGCAGCCGGAGGTCGCCACGGTGACCGACAAGGGCCGCGTGATCCCCCGCGGCAACGGCACCGCCACGATCATCGCCCGGGGCGGGAGCGTCGACGCGAGGGCGACGGTGGTGGTCTCTGGGATGGAGAAGCCCGCGCCGGTCAGCTTCCGGCTCGACGTGATCCCGGCCCTCAGCCAGGCGAACTGCAACATGGGGGCCTGCCATGGCACCCCCACCGGCAAGGGCGGGTTCCGCCTCAGCCTCCGCGGCTACCTCCCCGACCAGGACTTCACCACCCTGACCCGCGAGGTCGAAGGGCGGCGGATCAACTCGGTCAACGCCGACGCCGGGCTGATCCTCACCAAGCCCCTGGGCCTGGTCCCCCACGAGGGGGGCATCCGCCTGTTCCGCGAGACCCCCTCGCATGTGGTCCTCCGCGACTGGATGGCCGAAGGGGCCCACGATGATCCGTCGGCCTCGCCGGCCGTCCGCCTGGAGATGCGCCCCGGGGCGCGGGTCCTGAACGACGCGGCGAAGACCCAGCAGGTGAGCGTCGTCGCCTTCCATGCCGACGGCTCGTCGCGCGACATCACCCCCCTCTGCTATTACAACTCGTCCAACACCGACATCGCCGACGTCGACGCCGACGGCCACGTGACCTTCAAGAGGCCCGGCGAGGCGGCGATCATCGCCCACTACCTCGACCTGGTCGCCAACGTCCGGCTCACGCACCTGGTCCAGGTGCCGAGCTTCCAGGTGGCCGAGGTCCCCCAGGATCATCCCATCGACCGCGCCGTGTTCGCCAAGCTGAACCGGATGCGGATCGCCCCCTCGGAGATCTCGACCGACGCCGAATTCATCCGCCGGGCGTCGCTCGACGCGATCGGGGTCCTCCCCACGCCCGAGGAGGTCCGGGCGTTCGCGGCCGACACCAGCCCCGACCGCCGGGCCAAGCTGATCGATTCCCTGCTGGCGCGGCCCGAGTTCGTCGACTTCTGGACCCTCAAGTTCGCCGACATCCTCCGGGTCAACGGCCGTTTAATCGCCCCCAAGGGGACGTATGCCCTGAACCGCTGGCTCAAAGGGCACCTGGAGCGCAACACGCCGCTCGACCAGGTCGTCCGCGACCTGCTGACGGCCAACGGCTCGACGCTCCGCAACCCCCCCGCGAACTATTATCGGATCAGCCGCGACCCGGAAAGCTCGGTGGAATCGACGGCCCAGCTCTTCCTGGGCGTCCGGATCCAGTGCGCCAAGTGCCACAACCACCCGTTCGAGCGCTGGACGCAGGACGACTATTACGGCTTCGCCGCCTTCTTCTCGCGGGTGAAGCGGAAGCCGGGCGGCCTGCCCGGCGACGAGATCGTCTTCGCCTCGGACGATGGCGAGGTCAAGCAGCCCCGGACCGGGCAGGCGATGAAGCCCAAGGCCCTGGGCGGCCCGGTGTTCGACGACAAGGAGGCCACCCCGGACATGGCCGATCGCCGCGCCCGGCTCGCCACCTGGCTGACCGGCCCCGGCAATCCGTTCTTCAGCAAGAGCATGGCCAACCGGATCTGGTTCCACCTGATGGGCCGGGGGGTGGTCGAGCCGGTCGACGACTTCCGCGACTCCAACCCGTCATCCAACGACGAGCTGCTGGAGACCCTGGCCACCGACTTCGCCAAGTCCGGATACAACCTCCGGTCGCTGGTCCGCGAGATCATGACCAGCCGCACCTACCAGCTCGCGTCGAGGGCCAACGAGCTGAACGCCGACGACACGGCCTACTTCTCGCATGCCTATACCAAGCTGCTGCCGGCCGAGGTGCTGCTGGACGCCATCTCCACGGTCACGGGCACGACGACCCCGTTCGATGGCCTGCCCCGCGGGGCCCGCGCGGTCCAGATCCCCGACGGGAAGCTGGAGAACGCCTTCCTCAAGACGTTCGGCCGCCCCGCCCGCGAGCTGGCCTGCGAGTGCGAGCGCGAGAGCGACGCCAACCTCTCCCAGGCGCTCCAGCTGATCGGCGGCGCGACCGTCAACGGCAAGCTCCGCGACGACAACGGGCGGATGGCCCGGCTGGCCAAGTCGGACCTGTCGCCCGAGCAGATCGCCCGAGAACTCTATTTCGTGGCGCTGGCCCGCGACCCGGACGCCTCGGAGACGGCCGCCGCCGTCAAGCACATCACGGCCACGCCCGACCGTCGCCAGGCGGTCGAAGACCTCGGCTGGGCGCTGATCAATTCCAAGGAATTCCTGTTCCGGCATTGATCGGCCGGACCGCCGATGCCCAGGGCCCGCCGATGGCGGCGGGCCCTGACGTCCTCGGATCGGTTCAACGATTGGTTTCCTGGATCCGGCCCGCCTGGAGCAGTTTGGCGTCCCGATCCTCGTCGCCGTCGGCCCGGCCCTGCTGGGCGAGCCGCGTCTGCTCGGCGACCTCGGCCTGGCTCGGGTGGGGAGGACCGGACTGGCCCTGTTCTGCCTGAAGATTGGCGTCGGAAGGCGGGACCTGGCCCTGCACGGCTTCCGTCATCTTGTGCGTCCCGGGCTGGTTCATGGTGGCCTCTCGGTGGGTGGGCTCGCGATTGGCGACGGCCCCGCGCCGTCGCCTCCGGGCCACCCGACCCGCAATCCCCATGCCCAGCCAGATGCCTTGCCCGGCCGGCTGATCCCGACCGGTCCGCCTCACTCAGCGGCGGGGGCTTCTCGCGAGGCGCGGTATTCGAGCAGGCGGGGCGCCCGCCCGGCGAGTCGGTCGGCCAGGTAGGTGGCCTGGCCGGCGAGGTGGGCCCAACTCGCCGCCACGATCGCCAAGCCGTAGGCCAGCCGGAGCCCGAGGCCATCGACGCGGTGTCGGACCTGCCGCGCCATCCGGGCGACCTGGAGCGGGTAGACCATCGCGGCGGCGAGGCCGCATGCGATCGGCGAGGCATCGATCAGGCGGGGGCCGACCGCGGACGCGGCGAGGATCCCCGCGGGCACCGCGACCCCCCACACCCAGGCCGATCGCACCCGCCGGCGGTATGGCCCGGACGGCCCGGGGAATCGTCGCGCGATGTCGAGGGCGGCATACCCCTGGCGGGCGTGGCGACGCCACCAGGGGCCGATCGACGCCTCGCCCATGTCGTGACTCGTCATCTCGGCGTCGATCCGGTCGATCCGCCAGCCTCGGTCCCGCAGGCGGTGGCACAGTTCGGGCTCCTCGCCGACCGGCAGGTCCCTGGCATAGCCCCCCGCGTCGCGGTAGGCGGAGATCCGGAACGCGGCGTCCCCGCCGCAGTCGTCGACCGAGCGGCCGGGCGGGACGTCCCACTCGATGTCGAGCAGGCGGCGGAACACCGAGCGTCCGGGCTCGCGCTCGCGACGGCGTCCGCACACCACCGCGAGCCCGGGGTCGGCATCCAGCGCCGCGACGGCCCGGCCCAGCCAGCCGGGGTCGAGCGTGCAATCGCCGTCGATGAACATGACGTAGTCCAGCCCCGGGGCCCTCTGGGCGAGTCGGTCGACGCCGGCATCCCGGGCCCAGGCGGCGGTGAACGGCGGGCCGGACGTCAGGCGGACGACGTCGGCCCCGAGGTCGAGCGCAACCCGATCGCTGCCGTCGGTCGACCCCGAATCGACGTAGACGAGATGGTCGATGCCGGCGATCGACTCCAGGCATTCGGCCAGCCGGGGCCCTTCGTTGCGGCCGATCGCCACGACGCCGATCGCCGCCCGGATCGGCGTCGATCCGTCGAGTCGAGAATCAACCGCCATGCTTGGGGGCGCGGCGGGCGACCCGCCAGCGATTGATCCGGCGGAGCCAGGCCGGTGCCCAGGGGCAGCCGATGCCGAGCACCCACGCCTTGCGGCAACGATCCGAATTGTTGGGGCCGGTGCCGTGGAGGGCCCGGGGATGATGGATCGTGGCGTCGCCGGCCCCGAGCGGCACGCAGGCGACGCTGGCCGGATCGACCGGGGTTTGCAGTTCGAGCGACGAGGTGCGGTCGCCGTGCCGCCAGGCGTGCGACATCAGCGGGCCGATGTGGCTCCCGGGGACGAACCGGATGGTCCCCCCCAGCTCCGTGACCGGATCCAGGGCGATCCAGAAATACACCATCGACCGGGGTTTGCGGATCTGGCCGTTGAGGTCGTAGACGGCCTCATCCTGATGCCAGGGGGTTTCGCTCTGGCTCCCGGCGGGCTTGTAGATGGCGGCGTCCCAGAGGATCTCGGCGGGACGCCCCAGGAGTTCTCCGGCGAGTGCGATGGCCCTGGCCATCCCCCGGGTCTGGCGGAGCGACGGCCGGAGCGAGAGCACGTCGCGGATGGCCGGGATGTTGCCCGGTCCGCCGTCGCCGCCCCGGCGATCGAGGTCGTACGCGTGGCCGGCGGGGAGGTTCGCATAATCCTCGAATAAGGCGTCGATCTGGCCCCGGACCTGGTCGACCTCATCGGCCGCGAAGAGGCCCCGCTCGACGACGAAGCCATCATTCGGCAGATCGGCCCAGATCTTCGCGTGGGAGGGACCCGGGTCGTGCAAAAGGGCGACCGGCCGATTATCCTCAGGATTCATCATCAATTCCCGAGTCTCCATCATGATCGATCCCTGCCCGAGGTCCGTTGGATCGTGGGGAGCCGGGGACGGTTTGATCTCATGATCGAAGGCTAGAGCAACCGCCGTGGGCCATCGGGGACAGGCGCGACCGCCGTGGGCCGCAATCCGTCACAATTGAGGGATTATAACCGAGCATCCCTTCGCGGCGAAACGCATCGTCGATCATTGATACAGGGGTTTGTTGCGATCGGGCATCACCGACGTCTCGAAAGCGAGCGGGGCCGGATTCAAGGATCCTCCGATTGTCTTGGGGCCGGGGCGGCCGGGCTGGACCCGGGCCCTGATCGGGTAGGGCCTGGGCGGTGTGAGTCGGGATCGGTTCGCCAGCGTCGAACAGGACCCGGTCGCGATCGAACGGGCCGGGGCGGGCCGGAGTGCGGCGAGATCGGCGGCGGAGGCATTCAGCCCTCCGTCGGTCGGGGCGAGGTCCGTAGGCATGGCGAACCCCCAGGCGTTCGCGGAGCGAGACGAATCCCGCCTGATCGGGTTGATGGGCGGAACTGGCCGAGGGTCCGGCCTGCGCCCTGATCTGTCCGGATATCTGCCCGCCCCGGAGGCGGGCGACGATGGCCTCGCGCCGGGCTTCCGGCAGCGATGCCAGGGCGGCCTGCGCGGCATCCGGCTCGACGAGCGTCCCCGAGGCGGGCGGACGGGTCGGGGTCGAACCAGGGGACGGCCCGGACGGCGGCCGCAGCCTCGTGCTCGCGTCGCCTCCGCCCGGCGATCCCGGCGATGATCGCCCGGTTTCGGACGGCGCGGGAATGCTTCCGATTCCATGGGCCTCGCGACCTCGGCCTGTCGTCCCGTCGGGGAGAGGACAACGGCCGGCGGGCCCGATCCCAGGTTTTGCTACGGATCGCGTCGCGGGGGCGTGGCGTGGACCGCGACAATCTCGGGCCGGATCACCTTGTCGCCGGCCTGGAACCCCTTGCGCAGGCGGGCGGCGATCGTCTTGGCCAGGGCCGGGTCGTCGTTGGGCATGGTGGACAGGGCACGCTGGCGGCGGGGGTCGAAGGCGTCCCCTTCGAGGCTGAACGGCTCGACCCCCTGGCGGTAGAGGATGTCCTCGATCCCCTGCCGCACCGAGGCGAGCCGATCGTCGTCGCCGGCCCCCATCTTGCCGATGTCGTCGTGCAACTGGATCAGGTCCATGAACACGGGGCGGAGGATGCCGATCAGGAGGCCCTGCTTGTATTCCTGCAACTCGGCGTGGAGCCGGTCCACGACCTTCTCGCGAGTGCTCTCGGCGCGGATCTCGCGATCGAATTGCGTCCGGAGTTCGTCGAGCTTGCCCAGGATCGACCCGCCCAGGTTTTGCAGAGCCTCCAGGACGGGGGCCGCGTCGACGCCCGTCGTTGGCCCGCTGGCCGTCGGCAGTTCCCGCTCGATGATCGGGTCGTCGGTGGCAATCGTCTCCTCGACGGCGGCCGGGATCACGAAGGAGACTTCGGGCGCCGGGCCCTCTGGGGCGGCCCCCGGCAGCTCCTCCGGGATCGAAGTGACTTCGGACAGCTCCGGATCGTCCATCATTGCCCCGATCTCGCCCCGAGAGATCCTGATCCCGCACGATCGACCCACCATAGAGGGGGGATGACGCGAAGGGAAGGGTCCGGTCTTCGCGACCGGCGTTCGATGTCGCTCGACTCACGGACCGGGCCATCCCGGCCGATACAATCCGCAGGACCATCCCTCCCATGCCGGAAGGTTGCCTCGATGCGCTTGAGTTGGGCCGCACTGCTGTTCGTCCTGATCGCCTTGCCCGGATGCACGGGGGCCCGGCTGCGCCAGCGGACCACCAACCTGGGGAGCACCCTGCCGGCGCTGCAGTATCAGCAGGTGCTCGATAATCTGGCCGCGTTCTCCGC
Organism: Tundrisphaera macrotermitis; assembly: GCF_051175315.1. Taxonomy (NCBI): domain Bacteria; kingdom Pseudomonadati; phylum Planctomycetota; class Planctomycetia; order Isosphaerales; family Isosphaeraceae; genus Tundrisphaera; species Tundrisphaera macrotermitis. Next base: position 3,890,790 of record NZ_CP195100.1, on the reverse strand, counting down.
GAATCCGTCCGCCCTGCCCTGGCACATCAGCCTGCGCGAGGGGACGACGCAGATCACCGACTCGATCTCCGGCGGGGCGCTGGTGGACATCGACCTGGGGGCGACCGAGCCCCAGCTGTTCGGCACGCGGACCGCCGTGGCCCAGTGGGGGATGTCCCCGGTCATCGAGCCCACGGCCCTACGCCTCCTGCGGATCGCCTACCAGCGGGCCCAGGGGCAGGACAAGATGCCCAGCCCCGAGTTCCTCGACGAGCTGGCCCACGAGTTGAAGGGGCAGATCGCCGACAACGCCGACATCCAGCAGGAGACGGCGGCCTTCTTCGCGGCCCAATATCCGTCCCGCGACCACTCACCGCACGCCCTCGACCGCGCCGTCGTCAGCACCAACGACGAGCGGTTCTTCACCGACCCGCGATCGCCGATCGAGGAACGCTCCCCCCTGGCCCGCGACACCTCGCGCCAGGTGGAGATCATCCTCCGCGAACTCGCAGCGATCCGCCCCGGCTGGTATCGCACCGGACGCAAGCGGGACGTTCCGCGGGACGCCTGCTTCGTCGGGCACTCCGGATCCTGCTACGTCTGGGTCGAGGCCGATGGACGCGAGGCCCTGACGGAGTTCACCCTGACCGTCCTGAGGCTCTCCGAGATCATCAAGGAGACGCAGACCCTCATCAGCCCGGGATCGGTCAAGTTCTCCCCCGGCGATCGGGGCGGTTGAGGCGGGTCTCCAGCATTTGTCCAACAATGGTGGGCATGGGCTCCGCATCGGGTTAGGATGGCCGGGGAGCCCATCATCCGCCCGATCCGGCCCCGTCCCGCAGGAGTCGAGAGCGATGTCCCGAGAAGAAACGCAAGCGACCGATCGCCGCACGTTCCTCCAGGCCGGCGCGGTGGCCTCGGCCGCGACCCTGGCCGCCGGCTCGGCCGCGACCGCCCAGGGGCCGGCGGCCAAACCGGCCGTCCTGCCGATGCGGAAGCTGGGCAAGACCGGCGTCGAGATCACGATGCTGGAGATGGGCTCCGGCGCCCTCCGGGAGCGGGGGACGCTCGACCGGATGATCCGCCAGTCGTTCGCCGCCGGGGTGCGGACGTTCGACACGGCCAAGGTTTATGGCACCGAGCCCGGCTTCAGGCGGTGGTTCGAGCAGTCGCCCGAGGTCCGCAAGCAGATCGTCCTGGTCACCAAGGACGAGATCGAAAGCCCCCGGCAGATGCTCACCAAGGTCGACGAGCGGCTGGAGGCCCTAGGCACCGATTATCTCGACTTCTACTTCATGCACGGGCTGGGCGACAAGGAGAAGAGCGTCGACGAGTCGATCGAGTACGCCCGGGGCAAGGAGTTCAAGGAGACCGCCGAGGCCCTGAAGAAGTCGGGCAAGGTCCGCTTCGTCGGCTTCTCGACGCACCACCCCGCCCGGGCCCAGTTGCTCCAGGCGGCGGCCGAGGCCGGGATCGCCGACGCGATCATGCTCCAGTACACCCCGTGGCTGGACAAGGATTCGCCCCTGAACAAGGCGATCGATGCCTGCCATGCCCGGGGGATCGGCCTGATCTCGATGAAGCAGGTCGCCGGCCAGTTCACCGACGCCCTCAAGGCCAACGTCCGCGATGAGGTGGCCCGCCGCCTGCCGATGCTCGCCGAGAAGAAGCTGTCCCCCTACCAGGCCCTGCTCCACGCGATCTGGACCGACGAGCGGATCAGCGGTTCGTGCGTGTCGATCAAGTCGACCGAGCAGCTCCGCGAGGACTCCGACGCCGCCCGGCGCTATGAGCCGATGAAGATGGCGGAGATCCTCCAACTCCGCGACGTCGCCCTGTCGTTCGGCCCGACCCTGTGCGCCGACTGCGACGGCCGTTGCTCCGAGGCCGCCGGCACGAAGGCCGAGCTGGGCAACCTCACCCGGTTCCTCACCTACCACGAGCACCACGGCATCCGCGCCGAGGCCCGCCGCCAGTACGCCGCCATGGACGAGGCCGCCCGCGACTGGTCGGGCGCCGACCTGGAAGCGGCCCGCGCCGCCTGCCCCAACAAGCTCGACTTCGCCCGCCTCCTGCCCGAAGCCGACCGCCACCTGGCATGAATCCAAGAGGGTCGGCCCAGCGGGATCCGGGGGCCGACCGCATCCATCACGAACGATCCTTCGAGGCTGCCCGGGCCTTGCCGGGCCCGATCACGAGCGGGCCCAGGGGGGCCGTCGGGATGGCCTGCCCGCCCTCGCGGGTCCATCCGGCCGGCTGAGTCGCCGCGATGACCCGATAGACCCCGGGTGCCAGGGGCCTGGTCGTGGCCGTCCAGGACCCGTCGCGCCCGACCACCGATTTCGCGACCAGCACCAATCGATCCTGGCCCCGGGCGGCGGTCAAGCGAATGGTCGCGCCCGGCTCGGCCGTCCCGGCATAGGTGGCCTTGCTCCCGGAGAGGACCGGGCCGTCCGGCTCCGCCTTCAGGGTCTTCTGGTCCAAACCCGGCGCCCCGTCGCCCAGGGACGGGACGATGTGGCGGCCGTACCACCGGGCGACGCCGAACTTGCCCGAATGGACGACCCCGGCGGGGGTCAGGTTGAAGTAGTCGGCCGTCCCCGGCACGGGGACCTGGCCCCACAGGTTGTAGACGCCGGCGTTGGTCCCACGGTCCTGATCGGCCGGGGTCTGCTGGTAGAAGACCTGCGCCGAGTCGACCCCCTTCGGGATGAAGACCAGGGGATCGCGGGCCCGTGACTGGTAGTTGTCGATCGCCAGCTTGGCCATCCAGCCCACCGGCCCGGCCGTGCTGTACTGGCGGCCCGGGAAGCGCGGGTTGGCCGCGTGCGGGTCCAGGAGCGTGTCCTGGAGATACCCGGCCTCGATCTCGGGGCGGCGCGACCGGATGACCCGGACGATGGCCTGGGTGTTGACGACCGCCCCCTCGCTGTGGCCGATCAGGTGGAGGTCGACCGGCTCGCCGTCCGGGAAGCGGTCGGCCGATCGACGGATCGCCCGGGCCAGCCGGGGCGCCTGCTTGGCCGCGGCGCCGGGGGTGCTGCTCTGGGCGACCCAGTTGAACACGAGGACGCGGTCGTAGCCTTCCTCGCGGAGCTTGCGGGCCATCTGCCGGGCCCAGGGCGGGCCGTGCTTCTTGTCCTTGGTGGACTGGAGCCCGCCGTGCGTCACCACGGCCATCGACGCCTTGCGGAACGAGGCCACCTCGCCCGCCTGCCCCGCCGTGGATGACCCGGGGTCGGCCACGACCAGGACGAAGGGGCGTTCCGGCGCGATCGCCAGCCCGCCCGCGACCGGGATCGTCATCCGATGGCGGCCGGGCTCGGTCGAGGGCCGGCCCGCATCGTCGAAGGCGGGCAACGCCACCGACGGCCCGACCTGGCGGTCCCCGGCGTCGAAGGCGGGGTCGGCCGAACGGAACACGCCGATCAGGGGCGTGGGGCCGTCGGACGGGGCGGCGTCGTAGGTGATCGTCACCCCCTTCGAGTCGGCCGTGGAGGCCGACACGAGCGAGATCGTCGACAGGAGCTGGCGGAGGTCGAGCCGCTCCGCGGAGGGGGAGATCGCCCGGCGGCGTGGCCGGGTCTTCGAGGATCGCAGCAGGCGGATCCGACGGAGCCGCGACAGGACGGGACCGATGGGCATCGGCGGAAACCTCGGGCAGCCGGGTGCGGAGAGGCCGATCGCAGAGGATGCTCGCAACCAGATCCGCAAGTCATCCCACCCGGTGGGGCCTCGCGAATCCGCCCGGCATCCCTGCAACGCCCCCCGCGATCACGCGACTGGCCAGCCCTCCCGGCTGCCTATCCCATCCATCGGTGCCGGGACGATTTTGCGTGACCCGAAATCAAGCTTCGAAAGGTCCGCCGGGCCGGCGATGCGACAGGACCATCACACGTCATCCGACCCGGCCGTCCCGCCCTCCCGTCCCGGATCCGCTGCATGCGATTCGACGAAGCCGACGCATCGCCCGATCGGTTGGGGCGGATATTTGGCGAACCTCGGATCGGCGCCGGCGAGCCGGCAAAGGAGGAATCGCGACCCCTTGCCGGAGATGACCTCGCGCATGTAGCCGCATCGTTCGCAGAGGCTGGCCGGCCGGGTGCCGATCATGGCCGGGCCTCGTCGATGATCCCCTGCCGCTCCAGGAGCCACAGGACGGGCCGCTCGATGAGCAGGGGCGTGGGCAGGGGCTGGGGGGCGTCGTCCCGGTCCGGGGCGGCGTCGCCGAGGGCCGAGCAGGCGAAGAAGCGATGGTTCGGGAAGTGGGCATCGACGTAGTCAAGGAACCCGGTCGCCCCCCATCGGCGGAGGGCCGATTCGACCTCGTCGTGGACCAGGCCGTCGAGGTGGCGGTCCGGGGCACGATCCGGGACGGATCGGGCGAGGTCATGCAGCAGCGTGCCGGGCTCCAGGAGGTGGCCCCAGCGGTCGAGCTTGTTGAGCACGATCGCCAGGGGCGTCCGGACCGGGCTCCGGGTGAAGCAGGTCGCCAGCTTGCGGATATCGCCCAGGTAGTCGGCCGGAGGGACCCGGGTCTCCTTCTCGGTCAGCCGGAGCCGGCGGTCGTGGGCCACGTCGGGGATGCGGAGCGGGTCGAGCAGGAACAGGAGCCCCCGGGCCTGGGTGAACTGCTTCGCCTCGTTGCGGAGGAGGTCGAAGTTCATCTCCCAGTCCTCGCCCGCCGTGTCGAAGAAGGAAAGCAACGCGTCCCGCCGCCTCCCCTGGCCCTTCCCGGAGCGGGCCGACACCCGATAGGCCAGCGGTTGCAGGATCCGCCGATCGGTCTCGATCGACGGCGTGGCCGGATGGCTCCGGCGGGTCGCGTCGTCGTCCGCCCCCTCGCCGACGCCGAGGTGCGAGCCGCCATAGGTGAGGTCGTGGTACTCGCGCCCGTACCGCTCGCCGATCTCGTCGGTGAGCGGGTCGAGCGTGAACCCGCGCGCCGGGCCGACCCGGTGCTCCAGCTCGTGGATCAGGACGGCGACATACGTCGTCTTGCCGACCGACTGGGGCCCGAAGATCGCCACGTGGCCGGTGCGATCCGTCACCACAGCGTCGGGCAGCCGGCCGTGGCAGCGCGGGCAGAGCCGGACGTCGGTCGGCTTGCGGCAATTCGGGCAGGTCACGGAGGCCGGCAGGATCATCCAGTCGAAGAAGCGGCTGATGCCCCGCCTGGCGTCCCGGATTGGGTCGGTCCACCACGGGCTCCGCAGCGCCGCGCCCCCCTGCCCGCCCATCCACCGGGGCCCGAACATCGCCTTCGAGAGGATCGGGTCCTCGATCATCCGGCCGAAGTCGATCTTGCAATAGTGGTCGTCGCACCGCATGTGCATCTCGCACGCGGCGAATCGCTCGAAGCAGAATGGGCAGCGGACCCTCCGGAGCGGGTCCAGCCGGGTCAGCCAGTCCAGGGGCATGGGTCGTCCACGGGGCGACGGGTCGGTCCGGCGTCGGGGGCACGACCGCCCCCCGACCCCGCCGAGACATCCGTCGAGCATAGCGCAGGCGGGCGGGATTGTCACGGCAAAGTTGACCGGCCCGCGCGGCGGGGAATTTCGCCGACCCTTTGACCTCCGCCGACCGAACCCATATGACATATTTACACCGATCCGATGCGGGGCGGCCCGCGCGTCGTCGCGTGGGTGCCCCGCCCACCGCGGATCAGGGGATTCTCGCCATGAATGCCGCGTGCATCCTGCCGGGCCGATCGGGCCGCGCCCGGCGCCGGCCCCGCCCGATCGCGATCGTCGAGCGGCTCGAAGGTCGGGAATTGCTGGCCGGCGCCGGGGCCCTCGACCCGGCGTTCGGCGGTGGCCGGGGTTTCGTGAACACACCCCTCCCCGGATCGCCCGCCATCCTGTCGAACGTCTCGATGTCCGGCCTGTTCGCCCTCCCGGACGGGAAGGCCGTGGCCGTGGCCGTCGTCACCACCAGCGGCCTCAGCCTGGCCAGCGGCGTCACCAGCAGGCTGATCCTCGCCCGTTACGATGCCGACGGCTCCCCGGACTCCGGCTTCGGTACGGGCGGCCAGGTCGATGTCGCGATCCCGTTCAGCACCGTCTCTTCCCGGTCAACGTTCGCGAGGAACCAGATCGGCAGAGTGGTCGCCATCCAGCCGGACGGCAAGATCCTCGCGGCGGGCCGGTTGCAACTGGGATCCCCGTTCTCGCCCGATGCGGGCTCGACGTTCGCCGTGATCCGGATCAACGTGGACGGGTCGCTCGACACGACGTTCGGCAGCAACGGACTCGCGGTCTATCCCCCTGGCGCCCGGGAATCCCCCTCGGCCGGCGTCATCGAAGCGAGTGCCATGGCCCTCCAGCCCGACGGCCGCATCATCCTGGTCGGCGGCTCGGGCCAATCCTATGCGGCCGTCCGCCTCAACCCCGAAGGCTCGCTCGACACCGGCTTCGGGGTGAACGGCACGGCGACGGCCGACCCCGGCCTGTACAGCTCGCCGACCCGGGTGGCGATCCAGGCCGATGGCGGGATCATCCTGGCGGGCCCGGCGGACACCAGGCCCAGCATCACGGATCCCAGTTTCGCCGTGATCAGGCTCGCCGCCGACGGCCGGGTCGACACCACCTTCGGCGGCCCGGCCGCGCCCGGAGGGGTGGTGATCCTGCCCGGTGACCAGGGCGACCCGAGGTCGGTCCTCTCCGCCGATGTCGCGGGGCTGGCCGTCCAACCGGATGGCAAGATCGTCCTGTCCACCGAGGAGATCGCCTCGATCGGCGGCCTCCCCTATGCTCAGGCGCTGCACCGGCTCAACGCCGACGGGACGCCCGACGCTTCGTTCGGGCAGGCCGGCCTGCTGAGCACGACGTTTGCCGGTCCCCTGGGGATCCAGGCCGACGGCCGGATCTTCGTGGGCGGGGGCGTCATCACCCTGGCGTCCGTCGAGGGCGGCGTCACCCGCAGGGCGTTCGCGGCGGCCCGATTCAACGCGGACGGATCGCCCGACGCGAGCTTCGGGGATGCGTCTTCCCCAGGGCTGGCCCGGTATGATCTCGGGGCGGCCGTCCGATCCGCCGAGGTCGCCGCCCTGGCGGTCCAGTCGGACGGCAACATCCTCCTCGCGGGCGCGGCGGGCTCCGCGGATTCGACCTCCCTCTACTCGCGATTCGCGGTGGCGCGGGCCCTCGGATCGGCCACGCCCGGGAGGCCCGCCCTGCCCCCTCCGCCGGCCCCGCCGGCCTCGTTCGACGGCTCCGGCCGGACCAACCTGGCGGTCTACCTCCCGGAAGCCGGCGCCTTCGCCTACCGCCCCGCCTTCGGCTCCCCGGGTTCCAACGACTGGAACATTCCATTCGGCATCGCTGGGTCGGGAAAGTCCATCCCCGCCGCCGCCGATTTCGACGGCATTGGTGTGACCCAACTCGCGGTCTACTTGCCGTCGCAGGGGGCCTACCTGATCCGCCCCGGCGACCGCGGCCCCGACCGGACCGTCCCGATCGGACTCCGGGGGGCCGGCCGGTCGATACCCACGCCCGCCGACTACACCGGCGACGGCAAGGCCGACGTCGCGGTCTACCTGCCATCGCGGGGGGCCTTCCTCATCCGGCCCTCCGAGGGCGGGCCGGACCGGGTCGTGCGGATCGGCACGAAGGGGACCGGCCGGTCGATCCCGGCACCGGCCGACTACACCGGCGACGGCCGGGCCGACGTCGCCGTCTACCTCCCGGCGAAGGCCGCCTTCCTGATCCGACCTTCCGAGGGGGGCCCCAACCGGCTGATCCGCATCGGGCCGAAGGGGGTCGGCAAGGCGATCCCCGTGCCCGCCGACTACACCGGCGACGGGCTGGCCGATGTGGCCGTCTACCTTCCGGCCCAGGCCGCTTTCCGCATCCGCCCATCCGAGGGGGGCTCGGATCAGATCGTCGCGATCGGCGTCCGGGGCCCGGGCCGCTCGATCCCGGTGCCCGGCAACTACTCGGGGTCGGTCCGGACCGAGCCGGCCATCTACGACACGCAGGCCGCCGCCTTCACCTACCGGCCGGCCTCCGGCGGCCCCGACCTGATCGTCCCATTCGACCCGTCGGGCCGGGGCCGGGCGATCCCGGCCGCCGCGACGCCCGCGACGCTGGCGTCGATCCCGAAGAAAAGGACGGCCCGGCCCCATCCCGGAGGCCCATCCGCTCGGGCGATCGCGATGGGTTGGCACGCGAGTGGGGATGCCCGGCGGCCCGCGATCCCGTAAAATCGGAGGATCGGACCACCGCCACGACCCGCCAGCCCCACGCACCGAGACCCGACCGCCATGACCTCGCCCGCGCGCGACCCGTATCACTTCGACGTCCTGGTCATCGGCGCGGGGCACGCCGGGATCGAGGCCGCGATGGCGTCGGCCGCGATGGGCCGGCGGACCGCCCTCCTGACGATCAACGCCGATGCCGTGGGCCAGATGAGCTGCAACCCGGCCATCGGCGGCGTGGCCAAGGGGCAGATCGTCCGGGAGGTCGACGCCCTCGGCGGGGCGATGGGCCTGCTGACCGACGCCTCGGCCATCCAGTTCCGCCTGCTCAACCGCGGCAAGGGCCCCGCGATGCACAGCCCCCGGGCCCAGTGCGACAAGAAGCTTTATCAGGCCCACGCCAAGCTTGCCGTCGAGAAGCGCGAAAATCTAACCCTTCGGCAGGAGATGGTCGAGGGGATCGCCGTCGAGGGGGGCCGGGCCGTCGGCGTCCGGTGCCGGGGCGACGTCCTCTATCGGGCCCGCGCCATCGTCGTGACGACCGGGACGTTCCTGCGGGCCCTGATGCACACCGGCGAGGTCAAGACGTCCGGGGGGCGGGCCGGGGACGCCTCGGCCGAGGGGCTTTCGGGGAGCCTCCGCGAACTCGGCTTCGAGCTGAAGCGATTCAAGACCGGCACGCCGCCACGGCTCAACGGCCGGACCATCGACTTCTCCCGGCTCCAGCCCCAGCCCGGCGATCCCGACCCGGCCCCGTTCTCGTTCCTGACCGATCGGATCGAGCAAACGCAGATGGATTGCCACATCACGGGCACCACCCCCGAGGTCCACGACGTGATCCGGGCCAACCTCGATCGGGCCCCGATGTTCTCGGGGCAGATCCAGGGGACCGGGCCGCGTTACTGCCCGTCGATCGAGGACAAGGTGGTGCGCTTCGCCGACCGCGAGGGGCATCAGATCTTCCTGGAACCCGAGGGGCGGCAGACGCTCGAATACTACTGCAACGGGATCTCGACCAGCCTCCCCCGCGACGTCCAGGACCGCATCATCCCGATGATCCCCGGGCTGGAACACGCCGAGATCATGCGCTATGGCTATGCGGTCGAATATGACTACGCACCGCCCACCCAGTTGCACGCGACCCTGGAAACCAAGGCGATCCCCGGCCTGTTCTTCGCCGGGCAGATCAACGGCACGACCGGCTACGAGGAGGCCGCCGCGCAGGGGCTGATGGCCGGGATCAACGCCGCCCGGCTGGCCCGGGACGAAGACGCCTTCGTGATCGATCGATCTCGCGCCTATATTGGCGTCCTGATCGACGACCTCGTGACGCGGGGGGTCGACGAACCCTATCGGATGTTTACCAGCCGCGCCGAGTATCGCCTCCTGCTCCGCTCCGACAACGCCGACCTCCGCCTGACCGAACTCGGCCGATCGATCGGGCTGGTCGACGACGCGCGGTGGGGCCGTTTCGAACGTCGACGCGATCGGATCGATCGCCTGGGCTCGTATCTCAAGGCGACGCGCGTGGGCGGCGATACCCTGGAGCAGATCCTCCGCCGCCCCCCGACGACCTGGGAGGAATTGACGGCGATCCATCCCGCGCTGGTCGATTACGCCGACGACTCCTCGGCGGTCGAGCAGGTCACGATCGCGGCCAAGTACGGCGGCTATATCGATCGCCAGGCGGCACAGGTCGAGCGGTTTCAACGCCTAGAAGATAAGCCGTTACCGGTCGACCTCGACTACGCGGGGATCTCCCAACTCCGGGCCGAGGCGCGCGAGCAGTTCGCCCGGGTCCGTCCCCGCTCGCTCGGCCAGGCCGGGCGGATCACCGGCATCAACCCGGCCGACGTGGCCACGCTGCTCGTCCACCTCAAGCGGCCGACGGCCCGGCGTGCGGACCCGGCGCCCGATCCTATGGATTGAGACCGCCCGGGCCGGGCGACGGAGGTTCCGGGTGGATTTCCAGGACATCCCGCCACGGCGACCGACGATCCGGGCGACCGATCACCTGGCGATCGCCTCGGTCATCGCCCTGAGCCTGATCCTGTTCGCCGGCGCGGAGGACGACAAGCGGGGTCGGGCCGAGGTCGCCGATGGCATCCCGTTCTCGGTCGCCTTCGCCGTGGTCGGCTACTTCATCGGCTGGACCCCGACGCCCCGGGCGGACGGCCGGCCTTCCTGGATCGATCCGTTCCTGACGCCGATCTTCCTGGTGCTGGTCCTGGCCTACCTCTATCTCGTGTTCAAGGCCGGGTTCGTCCAGCCGTGGGCGACCGGCAGTGCCGTCGTGTTCCAGATCATCGCCCTGGTTCGGCTGGGGCTGCGGACATCCTGAGCGACCGTCAGTTGGAGGCTGCGGCCTGGACGGCCTTCGACAACTCGTCCAAGGACGGGTTGATGAGGTTGTCGTTCTCCACCCGGATCGTGGGCATGACCCGCTTGCCGCCGTTCAGGCCGGCGATGAAGTCGTTGTACTCGGGGTTCTGGTCGACATCCTTGAACTCGTAGGGGACCTTCTGGGCGTCCAGGAATTCGGTGGCACGGACGGTGTCCGGGCAGGTCATCGAGCCGTAGACGCTGACGTTGGGCTGACGCATGGGATCGCTCCGTAGGGTTTGCGGAAGTCACGGGCCGATGTCTTTTGAGGTTGCAAAGCCTGCGCCCTGCCTCAGGACCGAAACGACGACGCCCCGCGCCGGGGGATCTCCTCGACGCGGGGCGGGTTGAATAGCGTGGGGGACTCCGGGTCTTATTGTGCCTCGGCCGGCGCCCCGGTGACGGCGGAGATCCGTTCCAGGGTCACCTCGCCGGGCTCCTTGGTCCCCTTGCACTTGGGGTACTTGGCGCAGCCCAGGAAGTAGCCCCGGCGGCCCTTGCGGACGAGCATCGGCCCGCCGCAGTTCTCGCAGGTTTCCACCACCTCGACCGACTTGAGGTCGGGCCCGCTGGCGGCGGCCGGGGCGGCGGTGGCCGCGTCGCCGAGCTGCTCCTTGAGGTCATCGGGCAGCGGGGCCGTGCTTCGGCACTTGGGGTAATTCAGGCAGCCGAGGAAGGCCCCCCGACGTCCCGTCTTGAGCCCCATCGGGCCGCCGCACTTCTCGCACTTGACGTCCACCTTGACCGGGACGACCGGCTTGCCGGAGTCGTCCACGGGCATGGTGTTGCGGCACTTGGGGTAGCCGGTGCAGCCCAGGAAGGCCCCTCGCGACCCCTGTCGCAACGCCATGGGCTTGCCGCACTTCTCGCAGGTGTGCTCGGTCTCGACGGCGGACGGGACCGGCTGGTTGGTGACCGGGTCGAGGTTGAACGACTCCTTGCACTTGGGATAGCCCGAGCACGACAGGAACGGCCCTCGCTTGCTGTCCCGCAACATCAGCGGCTTGCCGCACTTGGGGCACATGTGCTCGGTCTCGACGGCGGAGGCGCGGGCGGTGCCGTCCATCTGCCGCGTCGACTTGCACTCGGGGTAGCGGGAGCAGCCGAGGAACGATCCGGTCTTGCTGAACTTGACCACCATCGGGGCGCCGCACTCGGTGCAGGTCTCCGACGACATGACCTGGACCTTCTCCATGGCCGTCTCGGCCACGCGGAGCGACTCCTTGAACGGGTGGTAGAACTCGTCCAGGACCTTGGTCATGTCGATCTTGGCGGTGGCGATCTCGTCGAGCTCGTCCTCCATGTGGCCGGTGAACTTGAGGTCCATGATCTTGGGGAAGTGCTTGACCAAAAGGTCGGTCACCAGCATCCCCAGGTCGGTGGCGTGGAACCGGCGTTCCTTCTGCTCGACGTAGAGCCGGTCCTGGATCGTCTGGATGATCGGCGCGTAGGTGGAGGGCCGGCCGATGTTCTCCTTCTCCAGCGCCTTGATCAGCGCGGCCTCGGAGAACCGGGGCGGCGGCTGGGTGAAGTGCTGGGTCGGGTTGAGTTCGATGAGATCCAGCCCCATGCCGACGCTCAAGGCGGGCAGGAGCGCATCTTCCTGCTTGCCGGCCGGGGTGAGGACCTTGCGATGGCCGTCGAACTTGAGGATCTTGCCCTGGGCCTTGAACAGCCCGTCGCCGGCCCGGGCCGAGACGTTGGTCACGGCGAACACGGCGGGGGTCATCTGGCTGGCGACGAATCGGCGGTAGATCAACGAGTATAGCTTGTACTGGTCGATCGTCAGCTTGCCCTTGATCGTCTCCGGGTCGTGGGCCAGTTCGGTCGGGCGGATCGCCTCGTGGGCCTCCTGAGCCTGCTTGCCGGCGGCGTAGCGGTTGGGCTTGGCGGGCAGGTAGCGGTCGCCGTAGCGGGTCTGGATCTGCTCGCGGACCTGGGTCACCGCGTCGTCGGAGACGCGGAGGCTGTCGGTACGCATGTAGGTGATGAGCCCGGTCGGGCCGTCTCCGCCGACGTCGATGCCTTCATAAAGCTCCTGGGCGATCTTCATCGTCCGCTTGCCGGAGAACCGGAGCCGGATGGCCGCCTGCTGCTGGAGCGTGCTGGTCTTGAACGGGGCGTCGGGCTTGTCGAGCTTCTCGACCTCCTCGACCTCGGCGACCTGGAACGGGGCGGAGGCGATGGCGTCGCGGATCGCCTGGGCCTCCTCTCCGGTCTTGGCGGCGAACTTCTCCCCCTTCCACTGGGCCAGCTCGGCCTCGAAGCGGTCGGACTCGGCGGTCGAGCCGGCCGGGGACAGGATCGCGCCGATCCTCCAGTATTCCTCCGCGACGAAGGCGCGGATCTCCTTCTCCCGCTCCGCGATCAGGCGGACGGCGACCGACTGGACCCGCCCGGCGCTGAGGTGGCGGGCGACCTTCTTCCAGAGCAAGGGGGACAGCTCATATCCCACGAAGCGGTCCAGGAACCGCCGGGCCTGCTGGGCGTTCACCTTGTCCATGTCGATCGGGCCGACGTGGTTGAACGCCTCTTTGACGGCCTTCTCGGTGATCTCGTAGAACATGACCCGGCGCACCCGCTCGTCGGGCAGTTCCAGCGCCTCCTGGAGGTGCCAGGCGATGGCCTCTCCCTCGCGGTCGGGGTCGGTCGCCAGGTAGACGGTCTCGGCCTTGGCGGCCTCGCGCTTCAGGTCCTGGATCGTCTCCTTCTTGGCGGTCATGATCTCGTAGGACGGGGCGTAGCCGCCCAGCACGTCGAGACCGAGCTTGCGCTTGGGCAGGTCGCGGACGTGCCCCATGCTGGCCTTCACGACGAAGCCGGAGCCGAGGAACTTATTGATCGACTTGGCTTTCTTGGGGCTCTCGACGATGACCAGGCTCCGGCCCTTGCCGCCGCCTCCCGCGGCCGACGAGGCCGCGGCCGTTTTCTTCGGCTTCGGCGTGGCGGCGGCCGCCTTGGGTTTGGCCGCGGCCCGCTTCTTGGGGGCGGCCTTGGGCGTCTCGTCGGTGGATGCTGTCTTGGCGGACTTTCGGGCCACGATATCTTCCTATCCTGCTCCGGAACCTCCGCTTCGGTCGCCGATCAACCGTGATCGACGCCCTCGCGGGGCGGTCCTTTGCCGTTGTTCTTCCGACGCCAACTGATACACTACGGTTTGGGCCGGCGACTTGGAGGCCGAGCCTTTCAATTAGCTAGCGTACCAAGTCGTGTCAAGGGGGCGAGCCAGGCCGACCCCCCCGCCGGACCGGCTTCGAGCCCGAGGAACATCATGCCGTTCGCGATCTTCAGACGCCACCAACGAAACCTCATCGCAATCGTCGGGATCCTGGCCATGATCGGGTTCGTGCTGGCCGACACCCTGACGCGGAGCGGAAATTCCGCCGCCACGCGGGACCAGAACACGCCCATCGCCGACCTCTACGGCAAGCCGGTCCGGCGCATGGACCTGTATCGGATCAACGAGCAGCGCCAGCGGGCCAACCGGTTCCTCGCCCTGGCCGATCCCCGGGCCGGCGCGAATTACTTCGGCGGCACCTCCACCCGCGAGTTGGTGGACGCCATGATCCTGGAGCACGAGGCCGATCGGCTCGGCATCCCCAATGATGCCCGGTTCGCCAACGAGTGGCTCAACAAGGTCACCAACGGCGCCATGAACGCCGCTTCCTTCGAATACATCCTGAGCAAATTCAACAACGAGGTCGGCGGCGAGGCCCTGCTCGGCGACCTGGCCAGCCAGATCCGGATCCAGCAGGCCCAGCAATCCGTCGTCTCGCCGATCATCACCCCCCTGGACGTGTTCCAGACCTATCGCGACCAGTCGGAGCGCGCGTCCTTCAAGGTGGTCCCGGTCGAGGTCAACGCCTTCATCGACAAGGTGGGCGAGCCGACCGACGAGCAGGTCCAGGCCCTCTACGACCGGGGCAAGGATCGCCTGCCCGACCCGAACAGCCCCGAGCCCGCCTTCAAGGAGCCCCGCCGGGTCAAGGTGGAGCTGCTATCCATCGACTCCATCAAGCTGGCCGAGTCGATCAAGGCCACCCTGACCGAGGCCGACCTCAAGGCCCTGTATGAGTCCAGGAAGGCCGACTTCCCGGTCGACGATGAACTGCCCGTGGACCTGTTCCAGGGGGAGCCCGCCCTGACCCCGGCCCGCTACGTCCCGTTCGCTGACGTCCGGGACACCCTGGCCTCGTCCCGCTCCCGCGAGCTGGCCGAGGAGCAGATCAACGACAAGTTTAACAAGATCAAGGAAGACGTCATCGACGCCTTCTCGGATAAGTATCACGACTACCAGGACGACATCAACGAGCGGAAGAAGCTGGGCGAGTCCGTCGAAGGGGCCAAGCTGCCCACCCCGACCGACCTGTCGGATGTCGCCAAGCAGAATGGCCTCGAGCATGAGACCACCCCGCTGCTGGACAAGGATGGGGCCCGGGCCAACGGCCGCCTGTCCGAAGCCAAGGTCTCGCTCGGCCAGGGGGGCGACCGCAGGACGTTCGCCGACATCGCCTTCGACACGAAGCTGCCCCTGTTCGATTCCTTCGAACTGGTCGACGTGCTGGGCCGCCGCTACCTCGGCCGCCGGATCGAGGACGTGCCCGCCCACGTCGAGCCGCTCGAAAAGATCCGCTCCCAGGTCGTCGCCGCCTGGAAGGCCGAGGCGGCCCGCCCCCTCGCCCAGAAGGCGGCCGAGGAGTTCGCCGCCGCCATCAAGAAGGATGGCGGCACCATCAAGGGCCTGACCTTCGAGAACCGGCCGGTCATCGACATCCCGTCGATCACCAAGCTCCGGCCCGGGATGCCGATCCCGCCGCAATTCCCCGGCGACTTCCAGTTCCAGAGGGGCCCGGCCACCCCCAACGAACTGCCCCAGATCCCCCGCGCCGGCCAGGAGCTGGCCGACACCCTCTTCGGGCTGAAGCCCAACGAGGTGGCCGTCGCCCCCGACCTGCCCAAGAAGACGTACTACGTCATGACCCTGAACCAGCGCGAGCCGGCCAGCTTCGCGACGCTGTTCGGACCCAACGGGTCGCTCTCCTCGTTCTATTCCGAGACCCGCACCGACGTGCTCACCAGGAACCTGACCGACGGGATGACCCGGCTCCGCGAGGAAGCCGGCCTCAAGCCCGACTGGACCCCGCCCGACGAAACCCGCGATGCGGAAGCCGCCGAGTAATCAGTGATCTTGGCGTCGGGGGCGGCTGGGCCGCCCCCGACCGTTTCATCGGGGCCGCTTACCGGGGCTGCCTGCGGAACGTGTAGACCAGTCGGTACTCGTCCGGTTCCAGGCGATCGGGGCGACCGCGCTCGGGCAGGCCCAGCCGTTCCGGCAGGTCCAGGGGGTTCAGGCAGACGACCAGCTCATCCCCGTTCAAGGCGTAGTTTCCCAGGGCCAGCCCGGATTCGAGCTTGAGGTCGATCCGGGCGGGCCGGGCGGCGGGGGCCAGCTGGTAGGTGCCCCGGCTCTCCGGGACATCGGCCAGGCCCCGGGCCACGATCGTCCCGCCGGCAAATTCGAGCCCATACCGAGCGGCCCCGTCCCCGTCCAACTCGCCCGCGACCGAGCGGACCGAGGTGGCAACCCATCGGCCGTCGAGGCGTCCCCGCTCCGCTCGGACAGCCTCCCCCTCGCGGGCCAGGGCGACGCCCAGGACGGCGAGCCCCGAAACGATCGCCGCCCCTCCCAGGAGCGCCGCTCCACCCTTCTTGGCGATCCGCATCCTTGCCCCTCCCCAGCCCAGGAAATCCGGCGGTCACGATCTTCGTGCGCATCGTAGCCGACGCCCTCCGGGGGGTCGAGGCGGATCGCCGCGCCCCGTGGCTCGCTGGCTTTTCGGCCGGAGGGGCTTACGATGCTCTCGGAGCCTGCCGCGCGGCGAGCCGATGATCCTCATCGATGGTCCCGATAGGTGGTCGGATGGACGGGCAGAAATCCGAGCCGGCGGCGGTCGAGATCCCTCCTCCCCTCATCGCACCGCCCGCCCCCGCCCTTCGCAGGAAGGGCTTCGGAGGTCGGTGGGCGAGGTGGGGAATCTGGTCGATCGGCATCCTCGGGGCCGTGGTGGGCCTGGCGGTGATGGCGGATTGCGCCTACTACCGATTCACGACGTCGATGACCAACGATGCGTTCGTGGAGTCGCACATCGTCCACCTCGCGCCGCAGGAATCCGGCATCCTGACCCAGGTCCTGGTCGAGGAGCACGATTCGGTCAAGGCGGGCCAGTTGCTCGCGGAGATCGACCCGGTCCCCCTGGACCGGGCCGTCGAGGAGGTCCAGGCGAAGCGGAGGGTGGCGGAGGCGACGTTGCATTTCGAGGAGGCGACCCTGGAGCGCCTCGAACAGGAGTATCCGAGCCGGGTCGCGGTCGCCGAGAAAGAACAGGCTTCGGCCGAGGCGGCCGTCGCCGAGTCGCGGGCGCTGCTCACGATGACCATTCAGGACGTGGACAAGGCGGTGAACCAGGCGACCGCCGAGGCGGCGGCGGTCCAGGCCGCGCTCACCCATGCCCAGGAAGAGTTCGAACGCTACACCAAGCTGTTCCAGGAGCGGTCGGCCCCCGAGCGAAAACTCCAGGACGTGACCCGCGAGTATCACACCGAGCAGGCGAGGGTCGAGGCCGCCCGGGCCCGGGTGGAACGGGCCGAGGCCGACCGCGCCCAGGTCGAGATCGCCCGACGGTCGCTCGATCAGAAATTGCGTGCGGCCGAGAAGGCCGCCGAATCGGTCCGGCTGGCCCGACTGGGCACCCTGGAAATCGAGGTCCAGAAGCGCCAGGTCCAGCTCCGCCGCGACGAGGTCGAGCAGGCGGCGAAGGCCGAGGCGATGGTCGCGACCCGCAGGCAGAATGCCCGGATCGTGGCCCCGTTCGACGGCGTGATCGTGCGCCGCTACCGGAGCCCGGGCGACCACGCCCCGCTCGGCTCACCGGTGGTCAGCATGTACGATCCGGGACTGATCTACATCACCGCCTACCTCGAAGAGGACCGGCTCGAAGGCGTCGAGCCCGGCAACCGGGCCCGCATCTGGGTCGATGCCTTGCGGGGCACGCAAACCGGGCGGGTGGTCTGGGTCAACCAGGCGACGGGGGCGAACTTCTCGCTGCTGCCGCGCGACGTGACCTCGGGCGAGTTCACCAAGGTGACCCAGCGCGTCCCGGTGCGGATCGCCATCGACGACGGCCCGCGCAAGGCCCGGCTCCGCCCCGGCCTCTCGGTCACCGTGGCGATTTCGCACGGGCCCGGCGACCCGGCCTGGGCCGAGGCCGAGGCCGAACGCCAGCGCCACCGGGGGCGGCTCGGGGTCAGCCCGACCGCCGGGATCCCCGGGGCGGTGCACTGATGGCGACCCATTCCGCCGCCCTCCCGATCCAACCCCGCTCCGACGACCCGATTGCGCCCGATCTCCGCCTCTGGCATGGCATCCCGTGCCGGGACCGGGTGGTCGCGGCGATCATGCCCACGCTCCTGCTGGCCGGGATGACCTCGACGTTTACCGACCTGGCCCGCCCCTGGGTCGTCAACGAACTCTCGTCGGATCGATACCGCTATCAGTGGGTCCTGGGCTGCACCCTGCTCGGGTCGGTGGCGGGGATGTCGCTGATCGCCTGGATGCGGGCCCGCATGGGCCTGAAGGCTACCTACGTGATCGGCCTGATCATCTACACCCTGGGCAGCCTGGGCTGCGCCATGACCCCGAACATGGAAATGCTGGGGGTGGCCCGGTTCGTCCAGGGCTGGGGCAACGGTATGGTGGTGACCACCGTCCTGGCGGTCTTCTGGCGCGAATTCCCCGACCATCGCGACGGCGCCATCGCGGCGTACGTCCTCGGGCTCTATTTCGGCCGGATCGCGGCGCCGAGCATCAGCGCCTATTTGATCGACCTTCCCTCATGGCGGACGATCTTCTACGCGGTCGTGCCGGTCTCCTCGGCGTGCGTGGTCCTGACGTTCCACCTCCTCCAGCCTGATGAGCCGGCAACGGGACGGCGTGAACCGTTCGACTTCGGCGGGTTCGTCCTGCTGCTGGGGTGGGTACTCTGCCTGATGCTCGGGCTGTTCCGGTTCCAGAAGTGGGGTTGGTCCACCTCCAATGAGTTCTGGCTGGTCTCGGCGGTTGGCCTGGTCCTGTTCGCCTGGTTCGTGGCTCATGAACTGCATTGCGACCACCCGCTGCTCGATTTGCGACTGTTCCGCGTGACCCGATTTGCGATGAGCGTGGTGATCAAGGCCCTCGCCGATTTCGGCTTCTTCACCGTGATCGGGACGCTGATCCAGTACATGGCGGTGACCCGCGACTATCAGAGGACCACGACGGGGTTGGTCCTGCTGCCCGCGGTCGTCGCGATGGCCACCAGCCTGGCGTTGACGGCCCGATTCGGGACCCGGGCCGATCGCAAGTGGCGCCTGATCGGCGGCCTTTCCGGGATGATGGGCGCGACCTGGATCCTCTCGTCGCTGGACCTGTTCACGGACAAAACCTGGATCGCGTCCGTCATGGCGTTCTGGGGGGCGTCGGCCGGCCTGGTGGCGTCGCCATTGATCTGCATCTCGCAGGAGGACATGAGCCCGGCCCAGGTCGCCTCATCCTCCGGGATCAAGAACCTGATGCTGGCCCTGCCGGCCTTCGTCGGCGGCAATCTCATGGGGATCTTCGTCGAGAGGCGGGGCGACGCGCTCTTCGACGCGATGCGACAGAGCCTGGTGCCGAACCGGCCCCCATGGGATGACGTCCGGCTGCGGCTGATCGACGATTTCACGCTCCACGGCCTCGATCCGGCCGAGGCCCCGGCGCAGGCTTCCCGGCTCCTGGCCTCCTGGACGCACGCCCATGCGGTGGTCTTCGCCAATCAGTCGGCCTTCCAGATGCTGACGGCCGTGCTGGGGGTGGCCGTGATCCTGGCCTGCTTCCTCCGACCCGTGCCGCCCGGGGCCTCCGGCCCGCTACGAGGCTGAAGGCGCCGATCCCTCAGGGCCGGGTGCCGAACGGTGAGGACGACTCGTAGGGCGGGCGGGCCAGCGAGGGCGGGCCGAACAATCGCGATCGATCGGGGGCCTCGGGCAATGGGGGCGGCGACAGCGGGGTCCCTTCGATCGGGGCGACCGCGTCGGTCCCCGGCGGGGGGGGCAACCCCGGGAGCGCATTCGGGGTCGATCGACGCTCGAACGGCGATGGGTCGTCCGGGGGGACGGGCGGGACGTCATCACTCACCACCGGCGAGGCGGCTTCGGGGAGCCGGCCCGGGGTCGCCGGGAGTTCGACGCCGATCGCGTATTCGAGCCGGGCGATGGCACGCTGATACTGGTAGATCGCCGCGTGGAAGGTCTGCTCCGACCGGGTCTCGCCCGACTCGGCCTCGATCACGTCGGCGGGGGTGGCATCCCCCGCGCGGGCGCGGCTGGCGAGCAGGCGGGTGTTCTCGCGTGCCTGCTCGAACACCGCCCGCGCCGACCCGATCCGCTCGCGGGCGTCTTCCAGGCCGCGATAGGCCACGTTCACCTCGAAGGCGATGCCGTCGCAGACCTGCTGGGCCTGGGCCGCCGCCGACCTCACCCCCGCCTCGGCCGCGTGGAGCTGCCCGCGCCGCTTCCCGCCGGCGAACAGGTCGTGGGACACGAAGATCCCGCCGGCCCCGACGTTCGCGTTCTGGACGCCGGTGCCGGTCACGTTCGAGTATCCGGCCTGGATCGAGAGGCTGGGCAGGAAGTCGGCCGTCGCGACCTTCACGTCCCCCTGGGCGATGGCGATCCCCCGAGACACGACCGGGATCTCACGCCGGTGGGCCACCGCCAGCCGCAGGCACTGGTCGAGCGTCAGGGCCATTTGCGGCGCCTCGCGTCGTTCGACGACCCGCGTGTCCGCGTTGATCGAGATGCCCATCGCGCGGTTCAGGGCGGCGATGGCCACTTCCTCGGCGCTGACCGCGTCGGCGCGGACCTGGCGGACCCCGGCCAACCCGGCCTCGGCGCGGAGTTCCTCCTCGCGGGTGATCACGCCCCGGCGGAGCAGGTCGCCGGCCTCCTTGGCGAAGGCCTCGGCCCGATCCACGGCCCGCGCCGCGATCTCCACGTCCGACTTCGCTTCGAGGATCCGGAAGTAGGCCTGGGCGACCTCGTAGCCGACGGTCTGGCAGGCCCGTTCCCGTTCGAGCTTCGCGACCTCGGCCCGCCAACCCGCCTGCTCATGGGCCGTGATCTGCTTGCCGAACTGGAAGATCGTCCATTTGAGCTGGGCTTCGGTGACGTGGAAATCCTGGGTTCCCGGGCCGAAGCCGCGCACCGGCAGGACCGGGAAGCGGCCCCGGGTCCCGGTGAATCCCACTTGCGACGAGAACGCCTGGAAGCCGTAGTTCCCCTGGATCGTGGGATAGAACCCCGCATCGGCGATCTCCCGATTCCCGAGCGCGATGTCGACCGAGGCATTCGACTGGGCCAGGATCGGGCTCTGCCGCAGGGCGATCGCCCGGGCTTGCTCCAGGCTCAACGGCTCGATCGCGATGGCGGCGGAATCGGGGCCCTCGGCCCGGGCCGGCCTGACCGCGGTGTCCACCTCCGGCCCGGCGGGTTCCTTGTGGGGGGCGAGGCCCGCGCCCACGATGCGCTCTTCCAGGACTCGACGGTCGGCCTCGGGGGGCGTCTGGACGCATCCCGGCGTGATGACCAGGCCGATCAGGAGGCCGGCCGCCCGACCGGATCGCCGACTCGCCATGATCTGTCGGTCTCGCACGTCGTCGATCCTTCCGCCGGACGTCACCGCGCAGTCCACGCCGAGATCGGAGGCGTTGTGCGGTAAATCGGCCCGGGCGTCAAGATCAAGCCAAACCTTGATCGGTCATCAATTCCCATACATCCCGGAGGCGAGAAGGAGCATCAGGGCGGCGAACGGCCAGCCCAGGACCACCGCCGAGGCGACGGTGTGGGTCCATCTCCGCGTCGGCGGCCCCTTCACCATCGACCGGACGATCCAGGGGCCCAGACCCATCCAGGCCAGCCCAGGGACCGCCGCCACGATCGTCCACGATAGATCCCATCCGATCGGCGCGCGGAGGAACAGGGTCAGAGTGGCCCAGAAACCGCCGATGATCAGCCAAAGGTACTCGTTGAACGAGAGCTGATCCGACGGAGCGGCGATGCTCGCGTGCTCCGGTTCGGGCACGGCGCCGACCGGTACATCCGCGATCAGCCGACCGAGCTTCAGCGGCGTCCTCGGCGGCATCCCGCCACCGTCCCCGAGGCGGCAGATCCAGAGCACGATCGGCCCGCTCATCGCCAGGCCGTACCAGAGGTAGGCCCCCCAGAAGCCGACCTGGATCGCCAGATCCGACGATCGATCGGCTTTCCAGTGCCGGAGCAGGAACCCCGCCAGGGCATAGCCGGCGACCAGCCCGAGCAGGTCGCGGAGGCCCGGGGCCTTCGAACGAGGCATGTCCGACGATCCCATCCCCTGCCCTCCGGAATTCACTCCCCGCTGGATCGGGAGGTCGAAGCGGCCGAAATCCCGCCCGGATGACCCTGTGTACGGTTGTCCGAAGGAAGCGGCTTTCCTATAATAGTCGGTCGCCGGGCGATCGCCATCGATCTCCGGCCGCCGCGACCCGGATCGGGGCCGGGTCCTCGAAGGTCCGAGGCCGACCCACTCGGGCTCGCGGGAAAGGACGCGTACCGGAAATGGCCCTGCCCAAAGTCGTGATCGTCGGCCGACCCAACGTCGGAAAATCCTCGCTGTTCAACTGGATCGCCGGCCGCCGGATCGCGATCGTTGATGACATGTCGGGGGTCACTCGGGACCGCGTCGGCACCCTGGCCTCGGCCGGGGACGAGGACGATCCCCGCTACTTCGAACTGGTCGATACCGGCGGGATCGGCATGGTCGACCGCGACGACCTGTCCGAGGATGTGGAACGCCAGATCGAGACGGCCATCAACGAGGCCGATCTCATCCTGTTCGTCGTCGATGTCAAGGACGGCGTGATGCCGCTCGACGAGGATGTGGCGCACAAGCTTCGCTACATCCAGAAGACGCCGGTCCTGCTCGTCATCAACAAGTCGGACACGCCGGAGTTCGACCAGCGCGGCGGCGAATTCTACAAGCTCGGCCGCGGCCGCCCGATCCACGTCTCGACGCATCAGAATCGCAACAAGCCCGCGTTGCTGAAGCTGATCGCCGAGATGATGCCCAACGTCCACACGCCCCGGCCGTCCGACGAGATGATGAAGGTGGCCGTGGTCGGCCGCCCGAACACCGGCAAGTCGACTTTCATCAACACCCTGGCCCACGCCGAGCGGATGATCGTCTCGGAGGTCGCCGGAACGACGCGCGACTCGGTCGACGTCCGGTTCGAACTCGACGGCCTCCCGTTCCTGGCGATCGACACGGCGGGCGTCCGCCGAAAGGCCAAGATCCGCGACAACCTCGACTTCTACTCGGTCCACCGGGCCGAGCGCTCGATCCGCCGCGCCGACGTGGTCCTGCTGTTCCTCGACCCGACCTCGGGGATCTCGCGGCTCGACAAGCAGATGGCGGATTACATCGCCAAGCAGTACAAGCCGTGCATCTTCGTGGTCAACAAGTGGGACCTCATCATGGACGATGCCGGCGAGAACAGCGGCGTCGCCGGGATGAATCGGTATGCGACCGCGATCCAGCATGCGTTCCGCGGGATGAGCTACATGCCCCTGGCGTTCATCACCGCCAAGACGGGCAAGAACGTCAAGGCGCTGCTGAACCTGTCGCAGTCGATGTTCAAGCAGGCGGGCAAGCGGATCGGGACCGGGACGCTCAACCGCGTTGTCCGCGAGGCGGTCGCTGCCCACCCCCCGGCGTCGAGCAGCGGCCGACATGCCCGGATCTATTATGCCACCCAGGTCGGCACGGCCCCGCCGACCATCGTCCTGTTCGTCAACAGCCCCTCGCTGTTCGACCCGACCTATCTCCGCTACCTGCTCAACGTCTTCCGTGAGAAGCTTCCGTTCCGGGATGTCCCGGTGAAGCTCTACCTTCGCGCCCGGACCCAGACCGATTACGACGCACCGGGGGGGCGCGGCCGCTCGGACGAGGATTTCGGGGCGGATGCAGGCTCGCGCGTCTCCGGACGGGGCTCGCATGTGTCCGCCGGACGGACCGAAATGGACCGCGAGGTCAACGACCTGCTGACCGACCTGGACGGCTGACCTTCGCCGGGATGATTCCGGACCAGCCAGGACCGCCGGCCAGCGATGGCCGGCGGTTTTCGCGCGCCGACGTGGCCTTGCCCGATCTCGACCCTCCGCCCCACGACCGTCCCGGCGTGGGAGGATCCCGGTGACGCTCCCTGGTCGGGGCCGCACCGGTGTCCTATCATCGGATCCTGGCTGGCGCGGAGTCCCCGGACCCGATCGGAGGATGAGTTGATGGCGATGCTTTCCCGACGCGAGTTGCTCAAGGCGGCGGCCCTCCTGGGCGTCGCAGGCCCCGTGTCCCTGCCGAGGGCCGCCTCGGCGATCGGCCCGATCGGGCGGACCCGGCCCAGCCATCTCAAGCTGAGCCTGGCCGCCTACTCGTTCCGCGACGCGCTCCTGCCCAAGACCGGCAAGCCGACGATGGACCTGTTCGACTTCGTGGAACTCGCCGCCGACTACGCCCTCGACGGCGTCGAACTGACCTCTTATTACTTCCCGCCCGACGTCAAGCCGGACTACCTCCACAAGCTCAAGCAGCACGCCTTCAAGCTCGGGCTGGACATCTCGGGGACGTCGGTCGGCAACAATTTCTGCGTCCCTCCCGGCCCCGCCCGCGAGGCCCAGATCAAGCTGGTCAAGACCTGGCTGGAGAATGCCGCCGAACTGGATGCCCCGGTCATCCGGATCTTCGCCGGCCAAGTGGCCAAGGGCGACACCGAGGATGTCGCCGTGGCGCGGGTGATCGAGGCGATCCAGGAGACCTTGCCCCTGGCCGTCGAGAAGGGGGTGACGCTGGGCCTGGAGAACCACGGCGGGATCACCCTCACGCCGAAGCAACTCCTCCGGCTGGTCCAGGCGGTCGACTCCCCCAACTTCGGCGTCAACCTGGACACCGGCAACTTCAAGGGGGCCGATCCCTACGCCGAATTGGCGGAGATCGCCCCCTACGCGGTCAACGTCCAGGTGAAGACCGAGATCAGCCCCGGCGGCGGCAAGAAGGTCGAGGCCGACCTGTCGCGGTTCGTGAACATCCTCCGCGACGCCAAATACTCCGGGTATGTCGTCCTGGAATATGAGGGCAAGGAAGATCCCCGGGATGCCGTGCCCCGCCACCTCAAGCAGCTTCGGTCGTTAATCAGTTGAGGGAGAGCCGCATCGCGGACTGCCCGCGGCACCATGGCGATCGGCCCGGCGATTTCGCTGTGAAGTCGCCGGGCCGATCGTGATTCGTGACCGATCCAGCGAGTCAGGGTCGGGCCATCATGGCGGGGTCGGGCATCTGCCGCGTGGAGCGGGTCCAACTGCTCTTGCCCGAGTTGCGGGCCGGGATCGGTGCTTCGGCCTTCGGCTCCGGCCTGCGGGCGAGGTCGTCGAAGATCCGGTCTTCCTCGGTGGGCTCGACCTCGGCCTCGGTGGCGATGGCCGTGCGCGACGGCACGCCGGGATCATCCTCGATGATCCGCTGGCCAGGGCGGGTCCGTCCCGAGTTGCTGGCGACCCGGGTCGAGGGGGTCGCGACCGGGGGATTCCAGCCTCCGGGCTCCACCTCGGGCATCTTGACGCCGGCCAGGGCGGGCGGGGGCAGGGTGATCGACCCGGACAGGCGGGGCTCGACCTCGCTCGGCGACTGGGCCCGGAACTTCGTGCCCGATCCCGCGGCCTGTCGACCGGGGTTCGAGGCCAGGAGGCGGTCGGGCTGTCCCGTCGTCGGGCGATAGAGGGCCATCATCCGGTTGCGGTCGAGCAGGGCGTGGATCGCCCCGGGCGTGGCGTAGAGGCCGGTGTGCTCATTGGGATCGGCGAAGTCGCAGACGCCCGCGACGTAACCGTCGGTCGTGTAGAGGCCGCCGCCGGACCGCCCTTCCCGGGGCTGATTCGCACACTTGATGGTGGTGGCGGAGTTGCTCATCGTGACGCGCGGCTCGAGGATCTGCGTGCTCCAGGCCGTCGCATCCTTCCCGTTGGAACAGCCGACCGTGAACATCTGGAGCCCGCGTTTCGGCTGCCAGTCCGGGCCGATCACCCGGGACGCCGGGAGCCGCCGGCCGGGCCGGATGCGGATCAAACCGACGTCGTGGGTGAAGTCGTAATCGATGGCCTCGCCGGGGATGTCGAGCTGGGCCGGGTGGAGTTGCTGGCGGTTCGGGCCGTGGAGCTGGCCATCGAACAGGTCGACGGAGATCCGGCGGTTGTACTGCGATGGCGACATCTGCCTGGGCCCATCGACCTTGAAGATGTGGGCACAGGTCAGGATGATCGACTCGTCGGGCGTGCTGGAGATGATCGTGCCCGAGCCGAAGACCAGGGCATTGTTCGAGACGTGCATCTTGATCCGGACCACGGTCTCCCACGGGCGGGGGTTGACCGGCCGCGGCAGGTCCGACTCGGAGGCCTCGGAAGGTTCCTCCGCCGTTCCCGCATCGGGGGAAGCGTCCGGATCGGCACTCGACGTCCGCTCGACCTCGGGGGTTGGCCGTTTGGAGACCTTGGAAACCGCCCCGTTATAGAGCGTCGCGAGTTCGCGAGGCGGCTGGGCACCGATGGCGCGAGCCAGCTCCTTCCCCGTACCGTCGATCACGATGAAGGTCGGGACCTGCTCGACCTGATAGCGTTCTTTGAGGTCGGCCGACTTGTCGATGTCGACGGACTTGACAGGGTAGCCCATCCGCACGAGCTGATCGACGGCGGGGCGCATCTGGCGGCAGGGGCCGCACCAGTCGGCGTGGAAGTCGAGCAACATGGGCTCGCCCGGGCCGGCGGCCGGGGTGGCGATCAAGGCGAGAATCAACGTGGCGATGGTCATGCCGCACGGACTCCTTTCCCGCAGGTCGACCCGGGACGTCTCCCGGTCAGGGGGACGCACGCAAGCCGTTCGCGGTGGGCCCGAGGCGAGGGCACCACCGTGGTTCGGGCCGGACAACGCGACGGCCGCATCCGCGTCGGGACCGACGACGTTCGGGACGCGATGGCGTACCGGACGACGATCCGACGGCGGGGCGGAGCCGATCGCTCGGGGCCACGCACCAGGGAGAAGCGGGGGAAAGATCGAGGGTGCTGGTCATGCCGGGGGGGGACCCCGGCCCTTCCTTGGGCGGGCCTCGCGTCGGAGGCCCCACGACCCGTCATCGTGACGAGTCGGGTCCCGCTCGAAGGGTCCCGCGGCGTCCCTTGCGACGAAGCGAAGGGGAGACCCTGGGCCTTCGGCGGTCTCGCGGCGACGACGACATCCCTGCCAGTGAACGGTACCGACCATCCGGTCGACCCGGTCCCGCGAACGGGAGGCAACGCAATCACCGCGATGAGGCCCCTTTTACAAGGAGGTGACGTGGAGCACCAGAGCAATAATCGGAATTTGCCCGGCTCGAACTTCGGCCTTTCTCCGACGAAATCCGGGAATATGCGGGGCGCCCTCCCGCGACCGACCCGTGATGTCCCTCCCGATCGGCCCGAACGAATCGGTGAGCGAGTCGGAGGCGGCCCCTACCAGTCGCTTCGCCCTCGTGACCGGGCCCCGATGGTCGGGGGATCTCCGTCCCGAATCCGGGTTTGCGCGGAGGAACCTTTCCGTCGGGTCGTTCCGACGAGCGACCGCGATCCGACCAGATCGGGACCGATTCGGACCGGGCTCCGCTCACCATCGCCCCCCGGTCGCCACAGGCGGCATGTTCGCCCCGGCTCACCCGGTCGATCGTGGGTTGGGAGCCGAAATGGCCCGTCGGCCATCGATGCCGCCCGGAGTGATGGTCTCGGAGCGGCCAATGGCCCTCGACTCCGGCATCCCGTGCAGATCGAGGGAAGTACCGACCTCGATCGCCCGACGCGAAGGACCTGGGGTGTCCCAGGTCCTCGGATCGAACGATTCGCGGTGGGTCGGATCGCCGCCCCGGGGAGCGGCGCGTCGGCTCAGGCCGATTCCACGTCGGAATCGAAGACGCGGACCTGGGCCCAGTCCGCCTTGTTCTCCGCGATGAACTGGAGATGGCGGGGGGCCACCTGGTAGGCGTCGTGGTCGGCCCGGGTGGCAAAGACCGTGTGGAGGGCCACGTCGAAGCCCCGATCGTTGACCGGCCGGGCGAGGTCCGGGGTCAGCACGCCGCAGGCGAAGAAGACCAATCCGGGATGATTGTTCAGGTAGGTCTTCATCGCCGCGATCAGCTTGGCACGATTGGCCTCGGTCGGCTGATGCAGCGAAAAGTAGACATTGTGGGCCAGCATCATCGGGCTCCTAGCTCTATGGATCAACGAAGGCGGGAAATGAGAGGCCCGCGGTGAACGCGGTGGCCTCCCACTTCCCGCCCTCTCGGTCATTTCAGCGTGCGCTCGCCGAGATCGCCGCGTCGGAACCAACCAGCGCGCGGATGTTCTCGGTGGTGACCGGGCTGATCACCCCGCGCTCGGTGATGATCCCCGCGATCAGTTCCGCCGGGGTGACGTCGAACGCCGGGTTGTAGACGTCGATCCCCTGGGGAGCGGTCTCGCGGCCGAACCCGTGGGTGATCTCCCGCGCGTCGCGTTCCTCGATCGGGATCGTGGAACCATCCGCCATCGTGAGGTCGAACGTGCTGGAGGGGGCCGCGACGTAGAACGGGATGCCGTGGGCCTTGGCGAGCAACGCCACGCCATAGGTCCCGATCTTGTTGGCCGTATCGCCGTTGGCGGCGATCCGGTCGGCCCCGACGACCACGAGGTCGACCTTCTTTTCCTTCATGACCTGGGCGGCCATGTTGTCGCAGATCAGGGTGACCGGGATGTTCCGCCTCTGGAGTTCCCACGCGGTCAGGCGGGCCCCCTGGAGCAAGGGGCGGGTCTCATCGGCGTAGACCCGCAGGGCGGTCCCGCCCTCCACGGCCGCGAAGATCACGGCCAGGGCGGTGCCGTAGTCGGCGGTCGCCAGACCCCCGGCGTTGCAGTGGGTCAGCACCCCCTGCCCCTGGCCGATCAGCGAGGCCCCGAACCGGCCGATGGCCCGGCACATCGCCCGGTCTTCCGCGGCGATGGCATGGGCCTCTTCGAGCAGCCCGTCCAGGAACGCGCGCCCTGTCGTCGCGGACGAGGCCGCGGCGGCCCGATCCATGCGGTCCAGGGCCCAGAACAGGTTTACGGCCGTGGGCCGGCTGGTCCGGAGGTGGTTGGTCGCCTCCTGGACCGCGGCGCGGACCGCGCCCAGGTCGCCCGAGTTGGCGAGCGCCGCCTGGCCGCCCACCACCGCACCGTATCCGGCTGCGACGCCGATGGCCGGCGCCCCGCGGACGCGGAGCGCCTTGATGGCCTCGTGCACGGTGGGCACGTCTCGGCAATCGATCTGGACGAAATCGACCGGGAGCAGGGTCTGGTCGATCATCCGGAGGAAGCCGGTCGCGGCGTCGCCCACCCAGCCCACGGTCTCGAAAGAGGTGGCCTGATTGGGGGTGCTCACCCGTCGTAATCCTCGTCGTCCTCGTCGTCGTCCCCTTCGGATTCCTCGGGGTCGATCCAGCTATAGAACTCGGAATAGAGTTCCCAGATGTTCTTGACGGCGACCTTCAGGTCACCCGACTTGACGGGCCCGTGCGAGCCGCCCAGCCCGGCGACCTCGATCGAGAGCTTGAGCAGGTCGAGGTTCTGGCGGCGCATTTCCAGGAAGATCTGGCTCTGGGTGTCGAGTTCCAGGGCCTGTTCGAGGACTTCTTCCTCGTTGGCGGGGACGTTCTCGTCGTCGATCTCGGACATGGAAGACGCGCTCCGATTGGGGAAGGGACGTTGAATCGAGCCGGAGGCTCGGTGATCAGAGCGTCGAGGACAAAGGGACGTAAGGGAGGCCGAACGTCGAGGCGACCGCCTCGTTGGTGACGCGGCCCCGGTCGATGTTGACGCCCTCGGCGAAGCCCGTCGAGGACCCTGCGAACGCCTCCCAGCCCGACCTGGCGATCTGGAGGACGTAGGGCAGGGTCACGTTGCCCAGGGCGTAGGTGCTGGTGCGGCCGACCGCCCCGGGCATGTTGGTGACACAGTAGTGGACGACGCCGTCGATGACGTAGGTCGGCTCGCGATGGGTGGTCGGCCGGCTGGTCTCGAAGCAGCCTCCCTGGTCGATCGCGACGTCGACGATCACGGCGCCGGGCTTCATCCGGGCCAGGTCGGAGCGGCGGACCAATCGGGGGGCGCGGGCGCCGGTGATCAGGATGGCGCCGATGACCAGGTCGGCCCGCTCGACCGACTCCAGGATCGTGTGGCGATCCGAATAGAGCGTGGTCACGTTCGGCGGCATGATGTCGTCGAGGTAGCGGAGGCGATCCAGGTTGATGTCGAGGATGCGGACGTTGGCGCCCAGCCCGGCGGCCACCTTCGCGGCGTTGGATCCGACGATCCCCCCGCCCAGGACGGCGACCTCGGCCGGCGCGACGCCGGGGACGCCCGCCAGCAGGATGCCCCGCCCTTCCTGGGGACGCTCCAGGAATTTGGCCCCTTCCTGGATGCTCATCCGCCCGGCGACCTCGCTCATGGGGGTCAGCAGCGGGAGGTTGCCGCGGGCGTCGCGGATCGTCTCGTAGGCGATGGCGGTGATCCCGCTCTCGATCACGGCCCGGGTCAGCTTCTCGTCGGCGGCGAAGTGGAAGTAGGTGAACAGGACCTGGCCCGACCGCATGTGCGGCCACTCGGATGCCTGCGGCTCCTTGACCTTGACCACCAGGTCGGCCCGGGACCAGATCGACGCGGCATCATCAACCAGGGTCGCGCCCGCGGCCGTGTACTGGCCGTCGAGGATGCCGCTTCCCAGGCCCGCGCCGGCCTCGATCAAGACCGTGTGCCCGGCCGCCGTCAGCTCTTCGGCCCCGACGGGGAGCATCGCGACCCGATACTCGTCCGACTTGACCTCCTTGGGGACACCGACAATCATCTGGCCACGTCCTCTCGACAATCGTCGACTCGCCCGGCACGGTCCCGTCCCTCCCATTTCATCAAACCGCGGCCCGGGAATCAAGCCGGCGGGGAGTTTGCGACGGACGACCGAGGTCGGAAACCATCCCGGATCGATCAAAATGGGCCGCCGGGGCGAGGGGGCCTGGACGAACCCCCCGCGAGTTCTTAAAGTGATTCGAGTACAGACCGGGTAGCTCAGTCGGTAGAGCAACGGACTTCAAGGAAATAGGAGCCTCGCGCGGGAAGACACCGAACCGCGACGAGTGGATGCCGCAGTTTGCTGGGACACCCTGAGAGCCCCCGACACCACAACGTCGCCGGCAACGGCAAGCGTGACGGTTTGAAAAGGCGGGGGATTGGGCAATCAGCAGGCAAGGGCCCGGCGGATCGCCGGGCTCGGCCCCAGAGACTAGACGCGGCACGCCTGCGATGGCGATGGGATAGTCCAGACGCTCAACGAGCCGCCGCGTTCCTGAGGAGGATCGCCCGGCCCGGTCGGCGAAAGCCGATGAGGTAAGTTAATCCGTTGGTCCTGGGTTCGAGTCCCAGCCCGGTCATTCCGACAGAACTTTCCAACCGATCTCTTTTCTTCCAGATCGCCTTCATCGAACAGATCCGCAAAGGTCCGGATGATCCCGGTGCCTTCGCGGATCTGTCCTTTTCCCCTCCGACCAAACTCGGGGGCGATCCCTCAGCGACCGTGGGAAGCGTCAGGCGGTCCTCCGTCGCTGATGATGCGAAGCCCCGCCGATCAGTGCCAGCCCGATTACGGTCGAGAGGATCGTCGCCGGCTCGGGGACGACACCCGGCGTGACTGTTGGGCCGACCAGTGCGGAGAGGTCCCCGGCGAACGAGAAGTTGTTCGCGGCCCCATTCCCGGAAATCGACCTGCCGACGATCGTCCCATCGATGGTGCTGTTGTTGAAGCTGATGGCGGCATTGGGGGCCAGGATGCTCCCCTGGATGCCGACGCCGCTGAGCGTCAGGCTCGTGGCCTGGTGGAAGTTGAATAGGACGCGCTGCCGATCGACGCCGGTCAGGGTGAAACCGAAATTCTGGATCTGGTCGGAAGCCCCGTCGACGTTGATGACGACGGTCGAGCCCGCCGTCGCATTGATCTTCATGTTGTTGGTGGAGGCCAGGTCGCTCCCCTTGATGGTGAAGACGTTCACGTCCGAAGCGGTCCCGGTCAGGGTAAGCCCGCCGTACTGGTAGGTCACGCCGTTGCCATAGGTGTTCCCGATGGTCTTGGAAAGCTCGCTCGACAGGCTGGTGAGATAGGTCTTCTCGGCATCGAACGCGACCGGGAGCGAGGTCGTCCCATGCGCCACCGTACCGCCGATCACCGTGTTGGGATTGGAGAGAGACCCCCCATAACCGAGGGCCCCGCTGATCGTCCCGTACCCGCTCAACTTGACGTCTCCGTTCGCGTTCAGGTTGCCGTTGATCGTCGGTCCGTTGATCGTCGCCGTCCCCCCGACCACCACGCTGCCGTTCACCGAGCCGTAGGTGTTCGAATAATTCTTCCCGACGACCAGGTTCGTCCCGCTCGCGGACAGCGCGCTGGCCACGGAGTAGTTGCCGCCGAAATTCGCGTTGCCCCCCACCGCGACCTTGCCCTCCGAACGGGTGTTGGATTGGGTGTTATCGCCCAGGACGAAGACGTTGTAGCCGTTGGCGGTCCCCAGGTTGACGATCCCGGCCTGGGACGTCGGGGAGGCGGTGATCATCGCGGCCAGGACGACCCATTGGATGCGGTTCATGCTGGAGGCGGTTCCTCGAAGGAGAAGGGATGGACCGGTGTCGCCCGACGGTTTCGGGCGAACCCGAAGGAACCCTAGGCTTTTATTTCGACGGTCGTGGGAAACGGTGCGGGACGATGCCGAATTGCCACGGGGGTCCGACGAAAGCGGGATTTATCCCGGTTGGCAGGCGGGCCATCGCCCCCGCGAGTGCCCCGGGACCGGCCGCCTCGGGAGGTCATCTCGACTCGACTCCTTCGCGCGGGGATAATGGCGGCCGGCCCGATGGGTGATCGAATCGAGTCCGAGACGATGGGCGGTGCCCGGCGATGCGTACTGCGTTGATCCTGGTCCTGGCGGGGATGGTCGTCGGTTGCGGCGAGGAGGAACGTCCGCGATTTGTCCCGGCCGACCCCTCCCAGGCGGCGACGCGACGGCCTGCCCCGAGCGATTCGGGGCTGGACGCGAAGCCTCCCAGGAATATCGCCACCCACTGAAACGTCGGAATGATGAGGAAGGGATCCATCGTGCGAGACGACCGGCCCCTGGTGGCTTTGACGATGGGGGATGTGGCCGGGGTCGGCCCCGAGCTGATCGCCCGCGTCTGGGGCGATGACGAGTTCTGGGGTCTCGCCCGCCCCCTGGTGGTCGGCGACTCGGGCGTGATGAGGCGGGCCGTCGCCGCGATCGGAGTGGATCGCGATGTCGTCACGATCGCCGACCCCGAAGACGCCCGCCCCGATCCCCGGTCGATCCCCTGCCTCGATGCGACGGCGCAGGATCTCTCCCAGGTCCTCCCCGGTCGGGTCGATCCCCGGGCGGGCCGGGCGGCGTCCGACTTCCTGGAGACCGCGATCGACCTGGCTCTCGCCGGTCGGGTCGATGCCATCGCGACCCTGCCCCTCCAGAAGGAATCGCTCCATGAGGCGGGCGTCCGCCATCCCGGCCATACCGAGATCCTGGCCGAGCGATGCGGCGTCCCCGAACACGCCATGATGCTCTATCTCCCCTCGGCCGATCCGTCCCGCCCGACCGAAGGGCTCGGGGTCATCCACGCCACATTGCACGTCGCCTTGCGGAAGGTCTTCGACCTCCTCACGGTGGATACCGTGGCGGCGAAGATCCGCCTGGCCGACGGGGCGCTCCGGCCCCTGACCGGCGGGCGGCCTCCCCGGGTGGCGGTCGCCGGGCTCAACCCCCATGCCGGCGAGAACGGCCTGTTCGGCGACGAGGAGCGGACCGTCATCGCCCCGGCCATCGCCCGGACGCGGACGGAAGGTGTTGACGTGGTCGGCCCGGTCCCGGCCGATACGCTGTTCGCCCGGGCGGTCGGGGGCGAGTTCGATGCCGTGGTGGCGATGTATCACGATCAGGGCCACGTCGCCCTGAAGACCCTCGGCTTCGACCGCGCCGTCAACGTCACGCTCGGCCTGCCGATCGTCCGGACCAGCGTCGCCCACGGCACCGCGTTCGACATCGCCTGGCGGGGGATCGCGTCGACGACGAGCCTTCTGGCGGCCGTTCGGGTCGCCGCCCGGATCGTCGCCGGGAAAAGCGCGATCGGTCCGGGCATGCCTGCCCCGACCCACTGAACTGCCCGAATGGTCCGATGACCCCGGTCGATGATGCCGGGGCCGAACCTCGAAGCGCCGAAGCCGAGGGGCGGCGATGCCCCGATCCCGGTTGCACGATCCGCAAAACCGACGTAGTGTTCTCCACCGCTCGAACGCAACGGGGCGTCCGGCGGCCTGGACGATGGTGGAGTCCTCAGCCATGCCACGCCGCCCCGCTCGGCCTGTCCGCGTGATCGTGGAACGCCTCGAAGAACGCCTGGCGCTGGCCGCAGGGATCGACGCGGCCGAGGTCTATTCCTGGCAACTCATCAACACGATGAGGGCCAACCCGGCCCAGTTCGCCGACGATATCCAGTCGCTCTATTCGGGCCGGCCCGGCACATACCACGGCTACGCCGCGTCCGACCCGGTTTGGACCGACATCCGCGCCGACATCAAGCAGAACTCCGGCCAGAAGGGATGGACCCTGGAGACGACCCTGGGGTTCCTCCGCAAGCAGCCCGCCCTGCCCGGCCTGCTCCTCCAGGACGACCTCTCGGCCGAGGCCTCCGCGCACACACAATGGATGCAGGAGCACGGATACGGCCACACCGGGGCGACGACCCTGGGGGCGAGCCTCCCCGGATTCCGGGCGACGCCGGCGGCCTCGCCGGACGCCTACGGGCATGACCCGGCCCGCTACGGCATGCCGATGGGCGAGAACATCAACTACGGGTATCACACCAACTGGGCCTTCGAGGCCCCGTACCGGGCCGGCACCCTCAGCCTCGATGCCCACCAGCAAAGGCTGGCCTACCTCTCGACGATGAGCTACATCCTCGACGTCGGCATCCCCGACCTCGGGCACCTGCGGAACCTGTTCGGCCGGCCGGACGGGATGACGGCCGGGACGACCGGCCCGCTGTCGGTCGCCAACTTCGACTCGATCGGCATCAATCAGGAGTTTCTGTCCTATCAGGCCGGCTCGGACGCCCCGAACTACTACATCTCCACGATGAGGTTCGACAACGTCCGCCAGGACGGCCCGAAGCCCGGGCAGTATTCCGGCGTCTCCTTCTCCGATGCCAACCAGAATGGCCTGTTCGACATCGGGGAGTCTTATCAGTTGATGGCCACCCCGGAGATCCCGGCCGCGGCCGACTCGACCGCCGTGTCGATCGCGAGGGGGAGGGCGCCGCGGGTGAGCGGGCTCCGCGCGATCCGGAGTCGTTTGAAGGGTCTGAAGGCGGTCGTGGTCACCTTCGACGCCGACATGGACGCCGCATCGGCCGTCGACCTCGGGGCCTACACCCTGGCGACGACCGGGGCGGGCCGTCGTTTCCGGCCCAAGATGATCCGCTTGGCCTCGGCCGCCTACGATCCGGCGGCGAACGCCGTGACGCTGAAGCTCGCCCGGCCGTATCGGCCGGCTGGCCGGCTCGGGCTGACGGTCTCGACCTCCCTGGCCTCGGCCGGCACGGGCGTGACGATGGCCTCGGTCTTCTCCGGGAGGGTGCCGAGGTAACCCGGCGCCCAATCCTTCGAGATGGGCCGGGTCGCACCTTTCCCGGCGGGCCGGGACGGCATAGACTGGGCCGAACCGGCGGTCGCGGACAATTGACTGAGCCCAGGCTCGGGCACCGCGAGGCTTGCCGGTTCACCCGAGGATCTCCCCGGTGATCCGGCACGAAGCCCCGCCCCACCCGCGCTTCTTCCGATCGGCCCTGGCGGCGCTGGCCGTCGCGGTCCTGTCCGCCCTCGGCCCGACGGCCGGCGGGCAGGAAGTCCCCGAAGACCCGCTGGCTAAGATCCTCACGACCCCGGAAAAGGTCGAGAAGGCGAAGTCGGAGGCGGACCGCCCCCCCCTCGAATTCTCCCGTTCCCAGGTCATGCCCAACGACGTCCTGCCGTTCGTCAAGGCGAACCACTGGTCGATGTTCGCCCTGGAGATGCGGGCCAATCGAGGCGATTACGAAGGCACCCTGCAGACCGATGCCATCCTCCTCGGCGACAGGACCCAGGAGGTGACCTTCCGGCGGGACGCCCGCCTGGTGAAGGGGCAGCGGACCCGCCTGACGATGCCGGTGTTCCTGCCCCAGATCCCCGAACGGGGCGAGCTGCCGTTCCGCCTGATCCGGCCGGATTCGATCCGCGAGGACGAGCACTGGCTGGCTTCGTGCCGGGTCATGGGCCCGCACCAGCAGATGGTGGTGGTGCTGGCACGCGAGTCGAATGATGCATACCTGCGATGGAATTCGTTCCGGGCCACCGTGCCGGGTTCCGCCCGCCAGGATGACCCCGTCGAAGTCGACCGGTCGCGATACTACCGAATGGTCCTGCCGCTGGATCCCGAGAAACCCCTGCTCTCGCCGCATCCCTTGACCTGGACTCCCATCAGCCACGTCATCTGGGATGGCCTGGAACCCGAGAAGCTGAACGTGGCCCAGCAGCAGGCGATGGTGGATTGGATCCATTGGGGAGGCCAGTTGATCATCGCGGGGGGGGCGGGGCCGACCTTCGCCCCGCTGCGAGAAAGCTTCCTCGCCCCCTACCTGCCGGCCGACGCGTCGGGCGAGAACGTGACGAGGGGGGGGGAGCAACTCAAACCATTGACCGAACGCTATCTGCCCCCCGCGCCCATCGCCGATCCCTCGGACGTCTTCCCTTATGCCCGTCCATCGAACGCTACGAGATACCGCCCGCCGGCGCCGATCCGCACATCCGCCGGGAAGCCCATCTACATCGCGGCGTTGAGGCCGAAACCGGGGGCGACCGCAATCCCGCTGGGCGGCCCCGACGATCCGCCGTTGGGGGTGGAGTGGCGTGTCGGGCGGGGCCGGGTGCTGATGCTGGGGGTGGGCCTGACCGATCCCGACCTCGTGGGCTGGCCGGGCTTCGACACCCTGCTCCGTCGCGTCGTGCTCCGCCGCCCCGAGGAACTGAACGCCGATGCGGCCCGGCCCGATTGGGGCGGCGGAGGGCCGTTCAACTCCACCGGGACGATATCCCTGGTCGGCCCGGATCTGACCTGGGTCCGCTACCTGTCCCGCGACCTCGGTGCCCCCTCCCGCCACGCGGGCAGTCTCGCGGATCCATCGGTTGGGCCGTCGGGGCGAGGATCACCCCCGACCGGGTTCCAGCAGACGAACCCGATCGGCGCCGCCCCGGCGAGGGAAGTCCCGGTCGGCGAGTGGCTCGACGCGTCGGAACTGCCCGCCCTGGGCCGATTGACCCTGGAGGAGGCGTCGGGGATCGAGGTGCCCAGCTCGCGGTTCGTGCTCCGGGTGATCCTCGGCTACATCGTCGCCTTGGTCCCGCTCAACTGGCTCCTCTGCCGATACGTGCTGAGGCGGAGGGAATGGGCCTGGGTGGTGGCGCCCTTGCTGGCCCTGGGGGTCGCGGTCATGGTCGAACGCGCGGCGGTCTACGACGTCGGGTACGATTCGGCCTGCGATGAGATCGACATCCTGGAAACGCACGGGGATCATCCCCGCGGCCACACGTCGCGGTTCGTCTCGCTCTTCGCGACCGGCCGGGTCCGGTTCTCGATGACCTACCCCGGCGACTCCAGCGCCCTGGCGTTGCCGATGAGCACCAGCGGCGCCCTTCGCGGAGGTGAGGCCGCGAGGTCCACCTTCCAGGCCCTGCCGATGCCCGAGCTGGCCGGCTTCCAGGTCGAGCCCCGCAGCCTGGCCCTGTTCCGGGCCGAGCAGATGACATCCCTGCCCGGGACGGTCTCGCTCTCGACGCCGGGCCCGGGACCTAGGATGATCGTCAACCGGAGCGGGCTCGACCTCCGCGACGCCTGGATCATCGAGGTCCTCCCCCGGAACCAGATGCGATCGGCATCGATCGGCGAGATCAAGTCGGGCGCGCAGGTGACGCTCCCCGAACTGATCGCTCAGGAACCGGCGGCGGCCGAGGGGACTGGTCAGCTCTCCCCGGCCCCCTTCCTCGACGCGATTCGCCGCTCGTCCGTCGCGGCCACGCCGGAGGAGGTCGGGGAGCTTCGGCTCGTGGCCTGGTCGCCCCGCCCGCTGGTCGGCCAGTCCATCGACCCCGCCCCGGACCGCCATCGCGGATTCGCGATCGTGGTCGCCCATCTGGCGCCGGCCCCCCTGCCCGACCCCGCCTCGGGCCGCTACAACGCCCTGGCGTCGTCGGAAATCCCCAGTCCTCCAGCGACCGACGGCCCCGCGACGAGGGATCCCCGGCCATGATCGAGGTCGACCATTTCACCAAGCGATACGGCGACTTCGTGGCCGTCGACGACCTCAGCCTCTCGATCGGGCAAGGGGAGGTCTTCGGCTTCATCGGCCCCAACGGGGCCGGGAAGAGCACGACCATCCGGTTCCTGGCCACCCTGCTCCGCCCGACCTCGGGCGAGGGGCGGGTGTGCGGCCACTCGGTGGTCGATGACCCGATGGCCGTCCGCCGGGTGATCGGCTTCATGCCCGACGACTTCGGCGTGTACGACGGCATGAAGGTCTGGGAGTTCCTCGACTTCTTCGCCGTCGCCTACGAGATCCCCCGCGCCCACCGCAAGCAGATCATCGGCCAGGTGCTGGAACTGCTGGACCTGACCCACAAGCGCGACGACTACGTCAACGGGCTGTCCAAGGGGATGAAGCAGCGCCTGTGCCTGGCGAAGACGCTGGTCCACGACCCGCCCGTGCTGATCCTGGACGAGCCCGCCTCGGGCCTCGACCCCCGCGCCCGGATGGAGATGAAGGCGCTGCTGACCGAGCTGCGCGGGATGGGCAAGACGATTTTGGTGTCGAGCCACATCCTGTCGGAGCTGGCCGATTTCTGCACGTCGATCGGGATCATCGAGCGTGGCAAGTTGCTGGCG
This sequence comes from Tundrisphaera macrotermitis, assembly GCF_051175315.1. Taxonomy (NCBI): domain Bacteria; kingdom Pseudomonadati; phylum Planctomycetota; class Planctomycetia; order Isosphaerales; family Isosphaeraceae; genus Tundrisphaera; species Tundrisphaera macrotermitis. The sequence continues at coordinate 3,852,027 of NZ_CP195100.1, read as the reverse complement.
GCCGGGTCGATCCGGGACATCCAGAAGCAGATCCGCTCCCATCGCGTGCTCCGCGTCGGCGTGCTGGCGGACCCCGGGCGGGCCGCCTCGATCCTCCGCGACGACGCCGGGATCAAGGCGGTCGAGGCGTTCGATTTCACGGTCACCGCCGAGTTCCACGGCGAGGACGACGACCTCGCCCGCCTGCTCGGCCGCCTGATCGCCTCGGGCGTCGTCGTCAGCTCGTTCGCCGAGGAGAACCTGAGCCTGGAAGAGGTCTTCATGATGATCACCAAGGGGATCGTCAACTAGCCGACCCTGGGGGCTCGCCGCATGCTGGAGCGACCGCTCACGATCGCCGGGCTGATGGGCCTGGTCGCCCTCATGGCGGCCGGCGTGGCGTCGCTGCGCGATCACCCGGATGGGTTGGCCACCTTCGCGACGGGTCTCGCCTTCGCCCTGAATCTCGCGGCGATGCTGGCCGCGGCCACCGGCAGGGGCCGGATCCGTGCGATCGCCGGGGCCTATGTCGCCTGCGGCCTGTCGTACCTGTTCCTCGTCACCTTCGTCGAGCCGGTCGATTCGTTGGTCTTCTCCCGGGGGGTCGTGCCGAGCTTCGCGCTCATGGAGCGGTGGATGGGCCGGTTTTCCTCGGGGCCTCCCTACCGGCTCGTCCCGCACGCGACGGTCGTGCATGCGTCGTTCGCCATCTCCGCGGGCCTGGCCGGGGGCGCGTTCGCCCGGGCCCTGGCGTCGCGGCAGGCCGTGTCGGCTCGAACCACCAACACCGCGGGCCACCCATGATCTTCCGCGACAACCCGGTGCTGATCCGCGAACTGCTGGTGACCCTGCGATCGTCGCGATCGTTCGCGATCCTGTTCGTCTACGTGAGCTTCCTGGGGGCCGTCGTCTACTTCGCCTGGCCGGCGGAGGGGAAGATGGTGAGCCCCGAGCGGGCCCAGCGTCTGTTCGACATGTTCTTCCTCGGCCAGTTCTTCCTGGTCGCGCTGGTGGCGCCGAGCTTCGCGTCGGGGAGCATCGCCGGCGAGAAGGAACGGAAGACCTACGAGATGCTCCTGGCCAGCCCGCTCAGGCCGGTGAACATCCTGATCGGCAAGCTGCTCAGCTCGCTGACCTACCTGGTGATCCTGATCATCTCCAGCCTGCCGCTGATGATCCTCTGCTTCCTGCTGGGCGGGATCCTGCTGTCGGAGATCGCCCGGGCCTACCTGATCCTGATCCTGGCGGCGGGGACGTTCGGACTGCTGAGCCTGGCCTGTTCCAGCTACTTCGGCCGGACCAGCTCGGCCCTGGTCGTCAGCTACCTGGTGATCCTGCCGCTCGCGGTGGTCGCCATCGTCCTGACGCGGAGCGATGACGTGGTGCTCCGCGACTTCGTGTCGATCGCGGTCATGCCCCCCTGGTGCCTGGGGATCTGGGCGGTGGTGGTCTCGCTCATCAACCGCCGCCTGCTCCGGCCGCCCGATGTGGGCAGCGAAGGTAAGGAGGTCATCGACGAGTCGCAGGAGATGAAGTACGCCATCGGCGTGGTGATCGACCGCGACCTGTTCCCGGACAAACTGTTCGCCCCGGCCAAACGCACCGACCTGATGCCCGATGGCACCAACCCGGTGCTCGACAAGGAACTTCGGAGCGAGATCTTCAGCCAGGGCACGCTGATGCTCCGGGTGGTGATCCAGGTCAGCATGCTCCTGTCGATCCCGCTGATGGCCGCCCTTCTGTTCCTCCGGCCCGAGAATGCGGCCTACTACGTCTCCTACGTCCTGACCTTCAACCTCCTGGTCGGCCCGGTCTTCTCGGCGGGGAGCATCACCCAGGAGCGGGAACGGCAGACGCTGTCCCTGCTGCTCACCACGCTGCTCACGCCCGGGAGCATCGTATTCGCCAAGCTGGTGGCGGCGCTTCGGGTCTCGACCGTCCTGACGTTCCTGCTCACCGAGCAACTCCTGCTCGCATACGTGATGGTCGAGGAGTTGCGCGGGCGGTTCTGGACCCTGGGCGTCTTCCTCCTGATCATCCTGACCACCTGCCTGGCCACGTCCACGATCGGGCTGCTCTGCTCCGCGCTGTCCCGGAGGACCTCGGTGGCGATGGTGGCAACGTACCTGGTGCTGCTCATCCTGTTCGCCGGCCCGATCGGGGCGAGAAAGTACCTGGAAGGGTTCCAGGAACAGCTTTCGGTCGGCGTGATCGAGTCCCTGACGATTTCCAGCCCGTATTCGGCGGCCTTCAGCGTCCCGATGGCCTTCACCCCGGCCAATTCGCCGGGTTTCCAGGTCGGCTCCATGCAGGGGCGGACCCTGGAGATCTCCGGCGTGGAGGTGCCGACCTGGGCGGCGTTCCTCGCGATCTATCCGCCGGCTTGCCTGCTCCTTTTCGGAACGACCTACCTCGCTTTCCGGATCCGATGGTGGCAGGCGGGGGGCACAGGCTAGGAGCATCGCGGCCGGGGGCCTCTCGACCGGCAGAGGCGATCCGGCCTCTCACCGAGGGGCCATCCGCGCCGGCTTGATGAACCGGGCCGACACCTTGGGTGCGGCGGGCCGTGCTCCGGGCAGGGAGATGGTGGTCGAGGTGCTCGCCGATCCGTTCCGGTCCTGCACCGAGATCGCCACGGTGTACTGGTGGCCGTCGCGGTCGCCGGCGCGGACCTTGGTCGACAGCCCGAGCGGGACCGAATAGGAATACGAACCGTCGGGTTCGGGGGTGAGCGTGACGGGGAAGACCGTCGGCATGCCCGGGGCATACTCGTCGAACAGCAGGGCGTTGGCCACCGTGCCGATCGGCCGGTCGACCTCGACCCGCCCCTCGACGACGACGGCCTGGATACCGCCGCGCCGGGCGGGAGGATCGCCGAAGCTCGCCGTCCCCGAGATCCCGAGGACGGCATTGAGCTGCCGTCCTTCCAGCGTCTCGACGGCATCGGGGCGGAGGCGATGGGCGGGACGGGTCGTATTGGAGGGCATGACGGGAACGCTCCGGACGGCGAGGGACTCGATCTCGTGCCGGGGTGCGTTCGGTCGTATCGGCGACCGTCTCATGGGTGTTGCCCAGGACTATCGCAACAACGGTGCCGATTGTCGGGGCGAAGGCGGGCGGTACCGCCCTCGCCCCCGTTGGGTTCGTTTCAGCTCGCCAGCCAGGGGGGCACTTCGCCGTGCTTGGGCAGCTTGATGAGGCTCACGCTCAGGATGTCGGCGTGGGCCTGGACCTCGTCGATCGCCTCCTGGGACGGGAACGAGTCGAGGTTGACCACGCCGATCGCCTCGCCGCCCGGCTCGGCCCGGCCCACGTTCATCTGGGCGATGTTCACGCCGTGCTTGCCGAACGTGGTCCCGATGAACCCGATCAGGCCCGGGCGGTCGTGGTGGGTGAAGACGAAGAGGGTCCCGTCCAGGTGGGCGTCGAGGCGGTACTCGCCGAGCCGGACGAGGCGGACGAATTCCTTTCCGAACAGGGTGCCCGCGGCGACGTAGGTCTTCCGCTCGGTCTCGACCTCGGCCTGGATCATGGTGCCGAAGTCGCCGGGGTCGGTCGAGGTTTCCTCGACGATGGCGATGCCCCGGTCCTTGGCCAGGACCTCGGCGTTCACCAGGTTGACCTGCTCGTCCAGGGCCGACTCCATCCAGCCGGCGGCGAAGCTGGCGGTGATCAGCCGGGTGTTCTTGCTCGCGACCTCGCCGCGATAACGCAGCGTGGCCCGCTTCACCTGGCCCCGGTCCATCTGGGCGTGGAGCATCCCCAGCCTGCGGCCGAGGTCGAGGTAGAGCCGGATCTCGTCGAGTTCGGCCTTCTCCAGGGACGGCATGTTGACGGCGAACCGGACCCGGCCGGTGCCGAAGAAGTCGACCAGGAGCCGGGCCGCCTCGATGGCCACGTTGACCTGGGCCTCCTCGGTCGAGGCCGCCAGGTGCGGCGTGACCAGGACCTTCGGGTGCGCGATGACCGGAAGGCCGGCGGGCGGCGGCTCGGGGTCGAAGACGTCGATCGCGGCGCCGGCGACGTGGCCCTTGTCGATCGCCTCGATCAGCGCCGCCTCATCGATCAGCCCGCCCCGGGCGCAGTTGATGATCCGGACGCCCGGCTTCATCTTGGCGATCTCGGCGGCCCCGACCAGGTGACGGGTCTCCGCCGACAGCGGGGTGTGGATCGTGACGTAGTCGCACCGACCCCAGAGGTCGGCCAGGTTGGAGACGCTCTCGACGCCCTGCGCCAACGCCTTCTCGGGGGCCAGGAACGGGTCGAACCCGACGACCTTCATGTCGAAGCCGATGGCCCGCTGGGCCACGGCCAGGCCCACCCGGCCCAGGCCGACCACGCCCAGGGTCTTCCCTTCGAGCTGCGTGCCGGTGTACTTGGACCGGTCCCAGCGCCCGGCCTTGAGGCTGTCGTTGGCCGGGGCCACGTTCCGCGACAGGGCCAGGAGCAGAGCCATCGTGTGCTCGGCCGTGGAGATCGTATTGCCGCCCGGGGTGTTCATCACCACGATGCCCTGGCGGGTCGCCGTGGGGGCATCGATGTTGTCCACGCCCGCGCCGGCGCGGACGATCGCCTTGAGGCGGGGCTGGTCCTTGAGCACCTCGGCGGTCAGCGTGGTGCCCGACCGGATCACGATGCCGTCCGCATCGGCCAGCGCCGCCTTCAGGGCGGCCGGGTCCGAGGCCAGCTTGGTGTTGACCACCACTTCCAGGCCGGGCTCCGCGCGGAGCAACGCCAAACCTTCCTCGGCCAACTTGTCCGTCACCAGCACGCGGTAAGCCACGATGAAATCACTCCATGGGAGAGAAAAGGTCGGAAATCGATCAAACGGGGAGGGCCGGGCTCGTCGCTCGCGGGCCGATCAAAACGCGCTGCGCGGCCGAGACCGCCCGGCCCGGCTCGACGTCGAGCCCGAGGTCGAACAGGACCATCTCCAGCGCGGCGAGCCCGGCGACGACGTCGAGTTCGTCCATGTAGCCCATGTGGCCGATCCGGAGGATCTGCCCCTTGAGCTTGCTCTGGCCGCCGACCACGGTGATCCCGAACCGCTCGGCCAGGGCTTTGCGGATGGCGGTGTCCTTCAGCCCGTCGGGGACGCGGAAGACCGTCATCCCCTCGGCGGGCCGCTCGCTGAACAATTCGAGGCCCAGGGCCTCGATCCCCGCGCGGCAGGCCGCGCCCATGGTCCGGTGCCGGGCCCAGACATTCTCCAGCCCCTCGGCCTCGATCCGCCCGAGCGCGACCCGCAGCGCGGCGATCAGGGTGTGGGCCGGGGTGTAGGGCGTGTCGAAGTCGGCCATCGACTTGCGGGCGGCCTTGAGGTTGAAGTAGTAGCTGGGCGAGTCGAACGAATCGATCTGGGCCCAGGCCTTGGGGCTCACGGCCACGAAGGCCAGCCCTGGGGGGAGCATCAGCGCCTTCTGCGAGCCGACGCACAGGACGTCGATCTCCCAGGCGTCGGTGCGGCATTCCATCGCCCCCACGCCCGAGATCCCGTCGACCACGAACAGGGCGGGCGTCTCGGCCACGACCCGCCCGATCGCCTCGACCGGGTGCCCGGTGCCGGTGGACGTCTCGCTCAGGGTGCCGAACACGGCCCGGGCGTCGGGGTGTTCCTGCAAGGCCCGGGCGACGGCGTCCGGGTCGACCGCCCTGCCCCACTCGGTGGCGATGGTGACCACCTCCACGCCGAAGGTCCGGGAGATCGTCCCCCACCGTGAGGCGAACCATCCGGCATCCAGGACGATCGCCTTGGCCCCGCGCGGGACGGTGTTGACCACCGCCGCCTCCATCGAACCCGTCCCCGATGACGAGAGGATCAGGACGTCGTGGTTGGTTTGGAAGACGCGCTTCAGCCCGGCCGCGACCTCGACGACGACCTGCTTGGCCTCGTCCGACCGGTGGTGGATCACCGGCCGGGCCATCGCCAGCAAGACATCGTCGGGGACCGGGGCGGGCCCCGGTGTCATCAATCGCGGCTTCTTCATCGGTGGGTCCGATCGTCGGGGGAGGTCCGGTGTCAGGCGTTCTTCCTGGCGAAGTCGGCCATGAACGAGGCCAACGCCTGGCAGGTCTCGACCCCGATGGCATTGTAGGTCGATGCCCGGATGCCGCCCACGGAGCGGTGCCCGGCCAGCCCGACCATGCCGGCGGCCTGGGCCTCGGCCACGAACTGCTTTTCCAGGGCCTCGGACGGCAGGCGGAAGGTGACGTTCATCTCGGACCGCGAGTCGGCGTCGGCGTGGCCGCGGTAGAACCCGGCGGAGCCGTCGATCTGGCCGTAGAGGATCTCCGCCTTCTTGCGATTCCGCTCGGCCATCGCGCCCAGGCCGCCGATGCTATCGATCCAGCGGAGGACGAGGTCGAGCATGTAGACGCCGAAGGTCGGCGGGGTGTTGTACAGCGAGTTGTTCTTGGCGTGGGTGGCGTACCGGAGCATAGTCGGCACGCCCTTGCTCGCCTTCTCCAGCATCGATTCGCGGATCAGGACGACCGTGACCCCCGCCGGGCCGAGGTTCTTCTGGGCGCCGGCATAGATCAGCGAGAACTTGCCGGCGTCGAACGGCCGCGACAGGATGTCGCTGCTCATGTCGGCGATCAGCGGGGTTTCGCCCACCTCGGGGAAGTCGCGGAACTGGACCCCCTGGATCGTCTCATTCGAGGTCACGTGGACGTAGGCCGCGTCCGGCGAGACCTGGACCTCGGACGGCTTCGGGACCCGCTTGTACCCGCCCTCCTTGGTGGAGGCGATGACCTTGCCGGTGCCGAACAGGGCCACTTCCTCGACGGCCTTCTCGCCCCAGGTGCCGGTCACGACATAGTCGGCCGATCCCCCCTTGGGGAGGAAGTTCATCGGCACCGTGGAGAACTGGCCGGAGGCGCCGCCCTGCATGAACAGGACGCGATAGCCGTCGCCCAGCCCGAGCAGCGACTTGAAGGTCGCCTCGGCGTGGTTGTTGACGGCCTCGTATTCCTTGGAGCGATGGCTCATCTCCATGATCGACATCCCGCGCCCCTGGTAGTCCAGCAGTTCGGACTGGACCTGCTCCAGGACGGCGGGCGGGAGGGCGGCGGGACCGGCGTTGAAATTCAGAGCTTTGCTCATCGCGAAGGCATCCCCAGGGAAGCAGGCGGAGAGGAGGCGACCGCCCCGGATCAGGAGGCGGCTGGGCCGTAAACTTTCTCGGCTTCGAAAACGGGTGAGGCGACCAGTCGCAGGGTCCCGTCGGCGTCGACCTGGCGGGCGAAGCAGGACCGGAACCCTTCGTGGCACGCCCCGCCGACCTGCCGGGCCCGGATCAGGAGGGCGTCGGCGTCGCAGTCGACCAGGATCGATTCGACGTGCTGGACGTGGCCCGAGGTCCCCCCCTTGTGCCACGCCGATCGACGCGACCGGGAATAGAAGTGGGTCTGGCCGGTCCGCAGGGTGTCGCGGACCGCCCGCTCGTCCATCCAGGCCATCATCAGAACCTGCGCGGTCTCAGCGTCCTGGACGATCGCGGCGATCAGGCCGTCGGTGGTCCACTTCAGGGATCCGAGAAAGGCCAGGTCGGCGTCGGGCTCACTCATCGATCAGGTCCTCTTCCCCGGCCGGGATCAGGAGTTCGGCCCGCTCGGCCAGGGCGACATCGCCCGCCCGTCGTGCGAGGCGGCGGGCCCGGCGGGCGAGCCGGCCGGCCTCGGCGTCGTGGCCGTTGTCCAGCATGGTCTCGGCCGCGTCGAACGCCGCGAGCGCCGCCTCCGACTCCGGGGCCAGCTCGAACATCCGATTATAGGCCTGCAAGGCCGCTTCGGGGCGGCCGACCCGCGCGAGAACTTCGGCCCGCCACGTCGCGAACGTCCGGCGATCCCGCCCCTGGTGCAACTCCCGGTCGATGACGTCGGCGCGGTCGAGCCGGGCCAGCGCCCCATCGGGGTCTTCGTCGGCGAGGTGCGCGCGGACCAGGGTGGCGAACAGGGCGGGGATGTCGAGCCGGGCCAGGGCCGACGGGTCGCGCTCGGCCAGGGGTGCGGCGAACCGCGACGTGCGACGATCGTCGCCGAGGGCGGCGGCCGACTCGTAGGCGTCGGCCAGGGGGACATCGCCGAGCGTGGCCGGGTCGAGCTTGTCGAGTTCCTCGCCGCTCATGCTCGTCGGATCGAGTGGATCGACGACGGCGGGGTCGGGCATGCTCAGGCCGAGCCGGCGGCGGAGCCGGTCGAAGGGATACCCCTGGTACAGGGCTGCGGTCGTGGGCCGCTCTCCCAACTGCTCGCGGAACCCGACCACGGCCTCCAGCTTGGCCCGGGCCACCGGGTCGCCGCCCGAGGCCAGGCGGCCCGCCTCGATCGGCGACCGGCCATCGAGTCCATGCCGGGGAGTGCGGAGCCAGGCCCCTTCGTAGAATCGTTCGACGGCCTCGCGATGGAATCGGGCCTCTTCCCCGGGGTCGATCGCGGCCGGCGGGCGGATCGCCCAGATCGCGGCATCCAGGAAGGTGAGCGGGAGCGGTGTGGCCTCGCGGCGGGCCGATTCGACCCTGTCCCTGACCATGCCCAACACCGCCTCGGCGACGATCTCCAGGCCGACCGGGTCGGGGCTCGACAGGCGGAGCATCCGGGGCGTGCGGACCAGGCGGGACAGGACCCGCCGCGCCTGGCCGGCGGGGCCGTAGGTCGGCGGCCCATCGAGCCATTCGTAGACCCGGGCCTCGGGCAGGGGCGAGGTGCCCACGGAGGGGTCGACCGGGCTCGGCAAGAGCCGCACTTCCGGCCGCTCGTCGAGGAACCCGGCGGGGTCGGTCCCGCCCACCCAGGTCAGGGTGAGGTTGTGATTCAGGTCGTCGGCCAGGGTCTCCGCCCCGCCCCCCTGCCGGAGGACTTCGGCTAGGGTCCAGGCCCGTGTCGCGGCCTCGGGCTCGGCGAGGGCCCGGACGGCGAGGTCGAGCGCGGCGATCGCCTCGACGTTGCGGCCGATCCAGGCCAGGCAGTACGCCTGGTTGAGCCTTGCCCCGCCGTCGGAAGGGTCGGCCTCGGCCAGATCGGCGAAGGCGCCGGCAGCGACCGCGAGGTCTTCGAGATCTTCGCCGCGGAGCCGACGGTCCCACCTCGCCCGACGCTCGTCGCCGTCGGGCTGGCTGAACCGATATTCGACGCGGGCGGCCCTCGGCAGGTCGCCGGCCGCCGCCAGCACATCCAGGGCCTGGCTAGCGGCCTTGTTCTCGGGATCGATCCGCAGCGCACGCCGCCACGAGGCCCAGGCTGCGACCGGGCGTTGCTGCTTCAGGTGATCCCAGCCCTGGTGCACGAAGGCCAGGGCGGGATCGTCGCGATCGGGAGGCGGGGGCATGATGCTTGGGGACTTGCGAAGGATTCGGGAAACCCGGGGACGTTACCGCCCCGGGATGATCAACTTGGACTTGCCGCCGGCCGGGTTGCTAGCCCCCGCGTCGGAGCCGGGGGTCCACAATCCACCGCCACCGCCACCGCCGGCGGCGGGGCCGCCCGGGGTCCAGAGCTCGTTCTTGGCGGCGGAGACGCCCAGACGGCCGGATGCGGTGGTCACGCGCGGGCCGTACTCGGCCAGGACCGATTGCAGGGGCCGGCTGTCCAGCAGGATGTCGTCGGGGTTGTCCGGGTTCGGACCCACCCGCATCAGGCCCATCTCGATGAGGTTCATCAGGATGATCTGGTTGGAACTCGGGTCGCTGGCGTGGCGTTCCAGGACGACGGCCAGCTCCGGCACCCAGGTCTCCGGGGGCTCGGAGCGGGCCATCAGCCGGACCCCGATCATGTCCCAGAGCGGGGCGTTCGGGCCGCGACGGGCGGGCGAATCGGCCTGGCGGCCGCGTTCGAGCCATTCGAGCGATTCTTCGCGGCGGCCCCGGCCGGCGGCGACGCTCGCCAGGTCGGAGTAGACCGTCACCGTGTCGATCGCCCCGGATTCGAAGAGGGCGGGCCTGGCGATGATCGCCTTGGCGGCCGACTCCATCGCGTCGACCTGCATGACGCGGCGGGCCCGCCGATACAGGAAGATCAGCCGTTCGTCGTCGAGTTCCTCGGCCGCGACGGCGGCCAGGCGGGCGACCGGCAGGCGTTCCAGGTCGACCAGGGCGGCGTCGATGGCCGGCTCGCGGTGGATCTTGAGCCGCTCGCGAAGCTTGGCGAAGTCGAGCCCGGCCTGCTCCAGCGTCGGATCCTGTTCGAATTGCAGGACCGCCGCGCGGAGGGCGACGGCCGCCTTGGGATCGCCGGCCGCCTGGAGCGGCGTGCGACCGCCCAGGTAGTGCATGGGCGTGACGGGCCAGACCTCGCCGAGGATCTGGGCCCGCTTGGCCCGATCCAGCCTCTCGGCCTCGGCCCGGGTGATCCCATCGGGGAAGAGCCAGTCCCAGGTCAGGGCGAGCGTCGAGCGGCCAATCTCTCCCAAAACCTTGGTCTTGGGGTGGGCCGGCTTGATCGACGACCCGGCCAGTGCGGTGAATCGGTCGCCGAGCGAGTTCACCCGACCATCGTCGGGGGCTTCCAGCGCGGCGATCTCCTGCCCGACCGAGATCCGCCCGAGGATCCTGGGGATCTGGTCCGGCTCCAGCCCTTCGCCGGTTCCCGGGGGCAACGCGGGGCGATCCAGCAGGACGAACTGATCGACCTCGGGGGATTCGGGATCCAGGGGATCGATGGGGCCCTTGCCCTCTTCCTCCGCGTCCTGGGCGGCACGGAGGGCGGCCAGGAGGGCGTCGCGGTCGCGGAGCGGCCAGATCAGCTGGACGTTCTCGACCCGGTCATCGGGCGGCGCCAGCTCGATGAGCTGGCAAAGGACTTCCAGGTCGACGGCCTCGGCGATATTGCCCAGGCGGGCCGCGTAGCTCCGGATCGGGCCGATGGCGCCGGCCTCGTCTCCCAGCCAGAGGCGGCACAGGCCGAGGTTGAACTCGGCCTCGGGCCCCGCCGTGCCGTCCATCGAGAGGGCGTCGAAAGCCGCCGCGGCCGGGGCCCACAGGCCACGCTCGGCCCAGCCGAGGGCGTCCTCGAAACGGGCCCGGGCCTCACCTTGCAGGTGGTCCGACGGTGGGGACAGCTCGTAATGGTCCTTGAGCCAGGGCGAGACGTCGGGGCTGGTCTCGATGTTCCTTTCGGCGGAAACCGCGGCCTGGTCCCGATCCTCGGGGTCGAGCGAGCGGGCCAGTTCCAGGTGCTTCAGGGCGGCCGGGAATCGCCCGAGCTCGCCGAGCAGGATGGCCACGATCCGGGTCAGGCCGGCCATCGAGGGCCGCATTTCGTCGGAGATCGAGGTGAATACCTGCTGGAGCATCCCGGCGCCGTTGATCGGCCCCTCGGTCTCCAGGACGCACCGGGTCAGCAGCACCAGGGCGCCGATGTGCTTGGGCTGCTTCTGGAGGATCACGCGGAGCGAATCCTTGGCCGCTTCCAGCCCACCCTCGCGGATCTGCATGATCGCCTTGCGGGTCAGCAGCCAGGCATTGCCGGCGTCCTTGCGCAGGCCCTCATCCAGCACCTTGATGGCGGCTTCGACCTGACCACTTTCGAAGAGTCGCTGCGCCCGATCGGCGAACGCTTCAACCTTGTGGCAGCACCACTTGAACTTCTCGCCGCTGCCGCAAGGGCAAGGGGCATAAGGCTCGATGCCGGCCATCAATGCTGCTTCCTGGACGGAGACCAATCGGGCAAAGACCGAGACGCGAGGGAGGGCGATCGACGCGCACGCTCCGATCAGATCACAGTAGCAAAGCCGGGCCGGGCGCGTCTATGCTGCTAGGGGGCCGCATCGCGAGCGTGTGTGTCGGCCCGGCTTCGATCGGATGCCCCCAGAGAGGCGGACGCGAGATGAATCCGAAGGTGATCGGGCGGACGCCGCGGGCGATCAGGATCCTGGGCGTGTCCCTGCTGGCCCTGGCGCTGATGCCGGGGCTGGCCCAGGCCTGGGGGGTCGTCGGACATCGGGTCGCGGGGCGGATCGCCGAGGCCCGGCTCACCCCCGCCGCGCGGTCGGCCCTCCGGGCCCTGCTCGAACCCGGTGAGAGCCTGGCCGACGTCTCCACCTGGGCCGACGAGAACCGGGCCGACCACCCGGAGGCCGCCACCTGGCACTACATCAACATCCCGATCACCGAGCCCCGGTACGACCGCAAGTTCATCCTGAAGCAAGGGAGCGTGGTGGACCGGATCGAGCACTTCCGCTCCGTCCTGGAAGATCCCCGGGCCAGCCGGAGCCAGAGGATCATGGCCCTGCGATACCTGGTGCATTTCATCCAGGACGTCCACCAGCCGCTCCACGTCGGGCACCGCAACGACAAGGGGGGCAATGACTTGCAGGTCCAGTGGTTCGGCCGGAACGACAACCTCCACCGGATCTGGGATTCGGGGCTGCTGGGCGAGGCCCGGATGTCCGAACGTAATCGGGTGTCCAAGTTGACGGCGACCATCACGCCCGAGCTGGCCGAAGCCTGGTCCAAGGGCGGGGTCGACGAGTGGGCGAATGAAAGCCTGGACATCGCCCGCGAAGCCTACAAGCACCCCGGCACCGGGGCCGCCATCCGACGGGGCGACCGACTCGGCGAGGATTACCAGGCGGCCAACCTGCCCCTGGCCGAGCGGAGGGTGACCCAGGCCGGCGTCCGGCTGGCCCAGGTGCTCAATGAGATCCTGAAGCCTTAATTTGCATCGAGCGATATCGAGCCCGGCGTGCCACGGTGGCCCCGGATGAAGTGGCGCGATGGCAACTCAGATCCGGTCGGTTCGCCGTCACTGGCTGGAATCGGGCGGGGACGACCGGTTGACCTGCCATTGCAGTGGATCCGGTCGGTCGCGGCTGGGGTGATGCCCGATCAGGGCGGGGCCTGGCTCGTTCCGGAGAGGACAACGATAGGACGCGTCCCCTGATTACGGGAGGTCGTGGATTAGCCGGCCGCCGGCCCCGAGCCCAGGGTCGCTTCGGTGGCCGGCCCGAGATCTTCGGGGACCGCGGCGGGCTTCCGGGGCTTGATCAGCATGCTGATCACGATGATCAGCCCCATGCCCGACCAGAAGACCCATTCGTTCATCTCGAACGGGAATTTTGCCAGCCAGGGAGGCACCGAGTCGCGCCAGGTGCCCGGCGTGACGCCGGCGTGAGGGTGGAAGATGTCATTCAACCCGCCGCCGATCAGCTTCAGGCCAATCCAGGCGACCAGATAATAGGCGCCGACGGCGAGCCCGTGGAATCGGTCGAGGAGGAGCAGGAAGTAGCCGGCGACGAATCGCATGGTGATGATCCCGAGGATCCCACCGATGTAGACCACCATCAATTTCATGTCGACGAGGGTATGGATAATCGGGACCCGAAAGAGCGCGATCTCGCCAAGCTCATCCAACCCCTCGGCCATCGCCACGGCCGCCAGGATCGAATCGATCGAGAACGCGATGTCGGCGACCTCGACCCCGATCACCGTCGCCCAGAATCCATTGCCGAACTTCGAATGATGTTCGCTCACCTCATCATCATGGCCCGAGAAGAGATGGGCCAGGGAGAGGTAGAGAAGGTAGACCCCGCCGAGGACCTTGATCCACCAGTAATGCAGCAGGGCCGATGCGAAGACGACCGCGATCAGGCGGAAGGCAAATGCCCCGATGATCCCGTAGCGGAGGGCCCGCTTCTGGGAATCCTTCGGCAGATGGCGGACCATGACCGCCAGGACCAGGGCGTTGTCCGCGCTCAGGAGCCCTTCCAGAACGACCAGAGTCGCCATGGTGCCTAGCAAGACCGCATAGTCGGCGGCATCAATGCCCCACATGCCGGGAACTCCTCATGCAAGGCAAGGTGAGAAGGAACTCATTCTGGATCGCTCTTCCAGGTCGGATGATCGGACTCAAATTATCATAGACGGACATGCAACGCGACCCCCAGCAAGGTCGTCCCGTCGTGGAGACCCGATCGAGGGAATGGCGGGGCCAGGGACCATCGGGGCGCGAAAAAGCCCGGGAGGATTCCCGGGCTGGCGGATCGCGATCGATCGGGTCGGGCGGCGAATGCCCAGGCTCAGACCCGGGCGGCCTGGCGAGCCTTGCGGAGTCGCTTGAGTTCTTCGCGACGACGGCGCTCGCTGGGCTTCTCATAGTAGGCCTTGCGACGCATCTCTTTCCGGAGGCCGCTCCGCTCGCAAAGTTTGCGGAAGCGCCGGACGGCTTCCTGAATCGATTCGCCGGAACGGACCCGTAGCTTCACCACAGTCTCGATCTCCCGATGGCTTGGATTCCGCCTGCCCTCGCGCGACGGAGGAGAATGCCGACCGAGCCCGGGGCGAGAGCCCGGGTCGGGTTTCATGTGGCACTATAATCGAAAACGATGACGCCGCCAAGCGATTGCCGGAGAGATTCCGATCAATAACCCCCGCCGTAATCGCCCCCGCCGCCCCCACCGTATCCGCCCCCGCCGCCATATCCGCCGCGCCCTCCGCCCCCGCCGCCATATCCGCCCCGACCGCCTCCGCCGCCCCGATCTTCTCGCGGCTTGGCCTCGTTGACGGTCAGCGGCCGGCCGCCATAGGGGGTGCCGTTCAGGGCATCGATGGCCGCCTGGGATTCGTCGTCCTCGGCCATCTCGACGAATCCGAAGCCGCGGCTCCGGCCGCTGAATTTGTCGATGATGACCTGTCCGCTCGTCACCGTCCCATAGGCCCGGAACAGTTCGACGAGATCATCACCGGTGGTGTCATAGGGCAGGTTGCCCACGTAGATGTTCTTGCCCATGGTCGTGCGATCGTCTCAGGGTCCGCCCCCGCTCGGCCCACCTCGGGTCGTCGGTGCCTACTCCTAGCGGGAGATTCGGCGAGCGGGTCGGCCCGGAGAGGGACGGTGCCAGAAGAAAATCGGGCTGGACACCTTTCGCCATGAAGCAATATGTCGGATCGAATCCGGGAACTCAAGCGAAAAAGCGGAGAATCGTGAGGCAAATCGGAGGAGATTTGGATGCTTTCAAGTCGATGACGCCAGCATGGATCCGCGTGGGTGGCGGCGGCCCATCGAGGCTTCGTCTCGCGAATTATTTGGGCATCATGTCAGGGAATGACGACGGCCCGGGATCAGATCCCGGGCCGTCGTCGCGAATCGTAAATGAGTGCCTGCCTGCGTCACGCGAGGTGACGATCGACCTCGGCGAGCAGGGCCGCGAAGTCGAGGTGATTCGGGCACGCGGCGCGGGCTGCCTCCAGATCGGCACCTCGCCAGTCGCGGAGGGCCTCGGGCATCTCGGCGAAGAGGCGGCGGGCCTCGGTGCGGAAGCCATGCCGATCGTGATAGGTCAGGTAGCGCGTCAGGTCGCCCAGCGAAGCATCGGTCCCGCCCGCCTGGCCGCACTGTCCGTTGCAGTCGGCGCAGAGGCTGGGCCGCGATGCGAGGAAGGCGTTACGAAGGCCATCCAGCTCCGCCTGCTTGAGCGGCACGAACTTCCGGGCCGCCTCGGCGTTCTCGCGGATCTGCTCGACGGTCCGGCACGACACGCAGCAGGTCGCGATCCGCTCGTCGGTCCAGATGGCGTGGAGCATCCCCTGGAACGGGGTCAGGCCGCGTTCCTTGAGGTCGGGCACGTGCTTGGGGACCTCGGCCAGGAAGTCGGCGGGATTGGGGCCGGCGATCTGCTTCATGGAGATCAGTCCGATCCCCTTCTCGTAGCAGGCGTCGAGGGCCTTGTTCAGCGCCGTATCCTTGGGCAGCCAGGCGGTGTGCTGCATCATGATCGCGTCGACGAATCCGCCGTCGGCGGCCGCCTGGATGATCTTGTCGCGATCCTTATGATGGGTCGAGAAGCCGACGAACTTCGCCTTGCCCGACTTGCGGATGGCGTCGGCCGCCTGCTTGAACTCCTTGCCCTTGGCCCACTCGATCGCCTCGTCGGTGGTATGGTGGTCACCGAGGGCATGGACGAAGAACAGGTCGATGTGATCGGTGCCCAGCGCCTCCAGGCGCTTGTCGAGCATCCCGATCATTTCGGAGGGGGTGCGGGGCGAATCCTTGGTGACGAGAAAGATTTCCTTGCGGACCTCGGGCATGGCCTGGAACCACTTGGCGATGCCGGGTTCCGAGCCGTAGGACTTGGCCGCGTCGTAATAGCGGACGCCGTTCGCATAGGAGTAGCGGAGCAGCCGGTCGAGCCCCGGTGCTTTCCACGTCCCCTGGGTGAGGATCGTCACGTCGACGCCGGTCTTGCCCAGCTTGCGGGTCGGGAGCGTCGGCTTCGACGCATTCGGTTCGTCGCCGAAACCTGGCGACACGAGGCCCATGGTCGTTGAGGCCGTTGCGGCGATGGCGCCGGCTTGGAGAAAGTCGCGACGTTGCATCATCTGTTTGGCTCCGGTCGGGGACGCCTCACGGGCGTCGAAATTTCCTCGATCCGCGTCCTCTACCCTGGGACTCAAGTTAAACCGACCCAGGTCGGATGTCGAGCCGCGACGGGGAACTTGGTCGAGAAAACCCCTTCCATCTCATCTCAGACGCCGACGCTCACCTCTTCGCGGGTGTCGACTTCGGTGTTTTCGAACCAGTTGGCCGGGAGGATTTCTTCGCGATAAACGGGGACGTGGCCCGGGGCTTCGATGCCGATTCGCACCTGATTGCGATCGACCTTCACGATGGTGATGACGATGTCGTTCCCGATCATGACCTTCTCGTTCACTTTGCGGCTCAGGACCAGCATGGCGAATCCTCCGTGTCGAACTTCCGAGGTTCTTCTGTATTTGTCGCCGCCTTCGAGTCGATCCGTCGAGTGCGACGTCCTGACTGATTTGCCGCGAACACCATGAGAGTAATGCACGGCCCGTGCCACTCGCTGGATTTGCAGGGCTAATGTTTCCGGTCCCGTTTGCACCAAAGGTTTTAGGTAATTCTTGAGGTGATTCAAACCACGAGCGGTCCCTGATAATTCGTACAGGTGGTCTTACTTTTCTTCCCAAAAACATTCAAGTCGCGAGGAAAAAGGGAAACAGGGATCGACGGATTCGGCCGTCCGGTCTGGATGAATCATCGGGAAGACTGCGTATGAGAAGAGCCCCCGATCGATCGGCCCGGGTTGGGCTCGATGCCATCGGAGGCTCGTGATGGGAGGACGCGTGTCAGGTCGAGGCGTCGCACCTCGTCGGAGGGAAGCTCAGGTGATCCAGGGATAAGTCGCGATTTTCGCCCAGACATACCAGGCGAGAAACCCGCCGCTGAAGGAGATCAGAAAGGCCTCGGTCACAAGCTCGCGGCAATGGGCCCTCGACAGCATCATTTGATCCTCCTTCATCGTGGTTTGACAGGCGTCGCGATCGAATAGAACCTCCATCCCCAACCGGGGGATCGTCTTCACGACATCTTCATCATTCTACGATCGGAGACCAATCCCGGATCGATAAAATTCTCCTTAAGTGGCCCCGAAATTTCGCCCTCTCGCGACGAGATCAACGGAAGCCGTGGGGCACCAAGGGGTGTCGCGTCCCGCGGCCATCCAGGCTTTTGCGGGATCGAACGGGATTTTCCGGGTATGACCGGACCGCCAGGTGGGATGGCGGTCCGATGGGGACTGCGTCGGGGCCCGAAATCTCGGGGGAGACGCGGGCAGTTCGGCCTTCGTGGCCTCGTTGGAACAGCGGCCCGCACCGATTCGCCGTGCTGATAAATCGTGGCACCGGTCAGATCGACGGAGCTTGGCGCGATCCCGGAGACCCGCCCGGGAGCCGATTCCCGCCCTTTCCGGATCAAAACCGACGAGGGCAACTCCCGAGTCGGGGCGTCTCCGGTTATCATCGGGCCGGCCGATCGGAAAGCCGCCCAAGCTCGGAGGATGATCTCAGGATGCCCGTCGCCCTCACCCACAACGCCTACGGAACATCCCGGGTCCGACTCACCAAGCTGGAACGGGGCCCCGATCGCCACGAGATCCGCGATGTCGTCGTGGATCTCCGCCTCGAAGGCAACTTCGAAGCTTCGTTCACCGAGGGGGACAATGCCCAGGTCATCGCGACGGACACCATGAAGAATCTGGTGTACGCCCTGGCGGTGGGGCGGCAACTCGGCTCGATCGAGGAGTTCGGCGCGATCCTTCTCGGGCATCTCCTGGGGGAATACTCCGACGTCGGACTCGCCGAGGTCCGGATCTCCGAGGAGCCCTGGAGGCGGATCGCCGTGGACGGGCAGAACCATCCGCATGCCTTCGTCGGCGGCGGCCGCGAGGTCCGGACGGCCGTCGTCTCGCAGTCCCGGGACCAGGAACGGCGCGTGGCGTCGGGCATCGAGGGGCTGATGCTCCTGAAGACGGAAGGTTCCGCCTCCACCGGATTCTCGCGGGATGGGTTCGCGGTTCTGCCGGAACCCGATGAGCGGATCCTGGCCACCGAGGTCCGGGCCGAATGGACCTACTCCGCCCGATCGACCGCGCTCGACTATGACGGCCTGCACCGATTGGCCCGCGACATGATGGTGCGGGCCTTTGCCACCCACGAGAGCCGCTCGATCCAGCAGACCCTCCACGCGCTGGGGGAGTCCGTCCTGGACGCCATCGACCCGATCGAGGAGATTCGCATTACCCTGCCCAACAAGCACCGGATCCCGTTCGACGTATCCCGGTTCGGCCTGGACGGCCGCGACGAGATCTTCGTCGCGACCGACGAGCCCTACGGGGTGATATCGGGAACCTTGCGTCGGGCCTGATCGGCGGCCGGTCCGCTCGCTCAGCGCCTGGAGGGCGGGCCGAGCGAGGTCCGTTCCGGGACTCCCGGACCGTGGCTGGCCAGGTAGACCTGGCCGGCCGTCGCGACGACGTGGGTCTCCTCGACGACGTAGCCGAGCACGCCGGTCTCGGGGATGTCGAGCCCCTCGACCTCGACCCGGGCCGAGACTCGGTTCCCGACCAACGCGTCGATCGCCCGGAAGGCCGCATACGACGTGGGAGCGACCCAGAGAAGGTTGGCCAGGATTCCGATGGCCTGCGCGGCCAGCTGTCCGAGGCCCCCGCCGTAGAGGATGCCCATCGGAGTGACGTCCGCGACCCCATTCCAGCCCTTGCCATATTCGCCGGTCGCGAACAGCCCGACGCACAGGCAGCCGAAGGCCCCGCATGCGGCATGGACGCTCACCGCCCCCACCGGATCATCCACCCTGAGGATCCGTTCCACCGCCAGGATGCCGCCGATCGCCAGCAGGCCGGCCAGGCCTCCGATCACGGTGGCGCCGATGGGGCTGACGAACGCGCAGGGGGCGGAGATGGCGACGACGCCGGCCAGCAGCCCGTTGCAGCACAGCGTCGGATCGGGCCTCCCGAAGAAGAGCCAGGCATAGAGGCAGGATCCCAGGCAGCCGGAGACCGCGGCGAGGAGCGCCCGGACGGCCATCGGCCCGAGTTCCATGTCGGCGGTTGGCCGACCGCCGTTGGCCCCCATCGCGATCCAGGCCGAGGCCAGCAGCAGGCTGCCCACGATGACCAGCGGGATGTTGTGCCCGGGGATCGGGTTGGGCATGCCGTCCCGGCGATATTTGCCGATGCGCGGGCCCACGACCGACGAGCCGACCAGGGCCGCGACCCCGCCCGTCAGGTGGACCACGCCCGACCCCGCGAAATCGACGAAGCCATTGCCAATACCGAAGTTGGTCCCGAGCCCGGCCAGCCAGCCGCCGCCCCAGGCCCAGCAGCCGAAGATGGGGTAGATCAGCATCGAGATCGCGAGGCCGAACAGGCAGGATGCCTTCATCCGCCAGCGCTCCGCCAGCGAGCCGGTCGGGATGATGGCCGCCGTGCCCAGGAAGCCGAGCTGGAGCAGGAAAAGCCAGAGGGCCGACCCCGTGCCCGGATTCTGCGAGAGGAAGAAGCCCTCGTAACCGAACAGGCCGATCTCCCTCTCCCCGAGGTGGATCGAGGCCATCCGGCCCAGGACGTCATCGCCGACGGAGGCGACGATGTGCCCCGCGCCGCCGAACATCAGGGCGAATCCGCACGCCCAGAAGCCGATCACGCCGATCGCAAATCCCAGGAGAATCTGGCCCGAGGTGTGCGAAGCATTCTTGGCACGCGTCAGTCCCACGGCGACGAGGATGAAACCGGCCTGGATCGCGAGGGCCAGGAACCCGACGATCAGCGTCCGGACCATGCCGAGCGTGGCCTTGATCGCGTCGAGCTGATTCGCGGCGGGCATCGCCCCCGGCCTCGACTCGGCGGTCGCGATGCTCCGCCCCGGGGCGGTCGGGGAGGCTTCCTGGCCCGGCGAGGCGGGGACGGCCCCCCAACCCGACAGGATGAGCATCAGCGCGAGGGCACGCAAGGCGACGAGTGGTCGGCTCATGATCGATGGATTCCCGGTCAATCGTCGCACAGTCCTCATGAATCATCGGGGAGTTTAGCCGGGTCGACGCGTCAAGTGCTAGGCGAGGCCGCCCGTAAACACCAACGCCCGCATCCTGGGAGAGAGGATGCGGGCGTCCGGGGGTGTCGTCGAGTGGGCGGGGAATGCCTCAGAACAGCAGGATGATGTCGAAACCCAAGGTGAGCTGGCTGGTCCGGGTCCCGTCGTTGTAGGGGATGGCCTCGTTGGCGAAGTCATACCGGGCTTCGGGGCGGACCCAGATGTACGGCTTGGGCTTGTAGATCAGGCCCAGCGTGAACTCGGAGAAATTGCCCGCATACCCGGTGCGGACGCCGTTGTTGTCGCGGAAGATCTCCGAACGCCATACGCCGGTCAGCTTCTCGCTGAACTGGTACAGGAACCAGTTGCCGAAGCCGTACCACTGGGCGTTCTGGCGATTGAACCCATTGGTGTTGCCGAGGGCGAACGGGACGTTGGTTTCCCAACCGTTGTCGACTTCCATCACCTGGGTGAGCTTGTCCGTCCACTTGTGGGTGAGGACGGTCGTGAACAGGAACCGCTCATTGCTGTTGTAGCCCGGGTTCCGCTTGCCGGCGAACGCGGGGGGCGGGGGGATGACGCCGGTGGGGTAGAGCGGATTCTGGCCGGCGGGCAGGAACAGCGGGAACTGGTTCGGCCCGGAGATGAACGTGGTGGCCAGCGTGGTCTTGCCATTCTCGGCGGTCCAGGAGAACCCGCCGATGTAACCCCAGGTCAGCCGCTGGTCGAACTGGCGATCCCAGCCGTTGATCACGCCGTTGTAGACGTTGAGGTTCTTCGTGACGTGCAGGGTGGACAGCATGCCGGAGTGGGTGAACGGCTGCCCGTAGTTGAACATGTAGGGCACCGACAGGAGCGGGCGGCCCGTCGCCGGGACGACCTCGTAGCCGGCGATCGTGTAGAACCGGCCGCCCCGGATGTCCAGGCCCCCTTCGGTGAACCAGGGGAGGTGGACTTCCAGGTAATACTGGGCGGGGTCGTACTGCGAGAAGTAGTTGGGCTTGAACGCCCGGTCGAAGATGCCGTGCGCGTGGTTGAACTGGGCATCGTTGCCGAACAGGTTGTCGAACCGGAAGCCGAAGTTGATCTCGTCGTTCTGCTCCAGCGGCTTTTCGAAG
This sequence comes from Tundrisphaera macrotermitis, assembly GCF_051175315.1. Lineage (NCBI taxonomy): Bacteria > Pseudomonadati > Planctomycetota > Planctomycetia > Isosphaerales > Isosphaeraceae > Tundrisphaera > Tundrisphaera macrotermitis. Next base: position 3,830,588 of record NZ_CP195100.1, on the reverse strand, counting down.
ATCAGGTAATACTGATTGCCCATCCACTGGTTGGCCAGGTTGTTCGGGTTGACGCCGAAGTTCAGCCCGTTCTTGGGCCGGCCGTTGGCGTTGCCCGTGAAGCTGTTCTGGATCCAGCCGTAGATCTTGACCTTGGCGTCCTCCCTGCCGAGGAACTTCTCCAGGAGTTTGGTCTCGTCGGTGGCCGGGGCTTCCGAGGCCTCGGCCTCCGCCGTCGCCTCGGTCGGCTCGCCATCCTTCTCAGCGCGAGGGATACCGAGGTCGGTCTCGTTGGTCGGAGGGTTCCCGGTCGCCGACGGGCTGGTCGCCTCGGGGGTCGAGCCCTCGGGGGTCGGCGGGGTGGAACTGGCCGCGTCCGGCTCGGCCGTGGGCCTCGGCGTGGCCGTGATGTCGCCGGCCGGCGCCTGCACCGGGCGGAATCCCGGGTCATAGGCGACCGCGGCCTGACCCGGGTAGCTGCCCACGACCTGCTGGGCCGATGCGAGGCCGCACCATGCCGCGGCCAGCCCAAGGGCCAGCGTGACGGTCAAACGATGTCTCGAAACGTTCATCCTGAACACCCCCGGTAGATCCTGACATCCCGGGACCACCGCCTTCGCCATCATGGCAATCTCCCAGGCGGCACTCGGTCCCGGCGCTCGTCTCCTGAATCCCGGCCGACGCCGGTGGTCAAGTGATCGACCGAATGAACTCATCTATTGAGAAGATTCGTCAAGGAGGGGTCCAAATCCCCCCACGATCACGACCAGCGCCAACACCCCGACCCATCTGGCGTTATGCCTTCGGGTCGGGGTGAACATGATCGCTTGTATTGATCTGTAAGAAAGCCGGTCGGTCGGCATTTCATCGCATCGCCACCTCTCCCATGGCGAATCGAATCATACCGACCGACCGGCTCGCTTCAGGCGTCGACCGCAGGGCGGCTCCAGACGCTTGTGAGAAAGGGCGAGCGGGGGGGTCGTGCGAGGCAACCCGCTCGCCCTCTGGCGGTAAGATTCCGAGGAATCCGTCGCCGTGGGGGTGGCTTGCGTGATCGGGAGTCCAAACGTAAGATTAGATTCTTAAAGCATTTGTGGCTGGCATTGTTCGTCTCGTTTCCATGTTGGGGACATAATGCTAAGGCAATGCCAGACGGCGGCACGAGTCCGGGCAGCCCCCGATATCGTCCGCCGGACACCGAGTCCGCAGCATCCAAATCGCGATCACTCCCGGACTTACCGCCTTGGTGATTTTTCGAGAATTTTTCTGAGGATCGAAGCCGCCGATTCCGGGGTCGCCGGACGCATGAGGATTCTTGACCGGTCTCACGGCGAAGCTGCACGATTTTTCGGCAACCATTCCTCCGGGCGTCGGATCGGGTAGATTTTCGATCATCGCCCGGTCCGAGATTCAATCCTCAGCATTCATGCGTGCTCGAAATATGGAAGATATGCAGGATACGACGCCTCCCGAACCGGGCGGACCGCTCGATGGTCCGGGTTTCGACCCCAATTCGCCGGAGCCCCGCGAGTGGGACCCGGGGCTCGTGCCGGTGGCCCGATGGGTGGATCGGCCTGGGCCGTTCGATCTGTCCCGACTTCTCGCCACCCTGAGGATGACCCGCCCGGATGGCTCGCTGGTCTTCGGCCCGAGGGGACGGTCGGCCGCCCGCCTCGCCCAGCTCCGATCCTTCGCCGATCGACTCGCCGATCCGGGGGTGGCGACGGTGATGGATTGGTGGCACCCACGGCCGGCCGGCGATCGGGTACCAACGCCGCCCCCCCTGCCCGCGTCCGCGATCGCTGACCGGCCATTGGCGGTGCTCCGCCCCGACTGGACCCCATACGGCGACCTGGTGGCCATCGATCAGCGCCGCCGAGGAGACGGCGCGTTGGTGGAGATTTCGAGCCGGGGCCGGACCTGGGTCGGGCCGTCGTGGCGATCCGACTCACCGCCCGCCCGTTTCGGGAAGCCGAGGCTGACCTCCTGGACGTCGGGTGCGTTCGCCGACTGTGCCGAGTGGTCGTACAAGACGGACATCGGCCGCGTGACGCGCACCGCCGTCCTGCTCCGGGGGCGCGGGCTGGCCCTGCTGGCCGAACAGCGTCACGGCGAATTTGCCCATCGGCCTTCGACGATGCGCCTCGGCCTCCCCGATGGGATCGAGGCGTTGCCCGTGGCGGGATCGCGGATGCTGGCCCTCTCGCCCGGACGTGGTCGCCCCCAGGCCCGGGCCATCCCGATCGGCCTGACGCAGGTCCAACTGGCACCCGGGCCGAGCGTGTTCGCCGCCGAAGGGCGCGAGATGGTCCTCCATCCCGGGTCGTCGGGGCGGAGGGCGTGGCTCCCGCTCCTGGTCTCCTGGGGTAAGGCCCCGACGAGCTGGCGGGCGTTGACCGTGACCGAGAAGTCGAGGATCTGCCCGCCCCACGTCGCGGTCGGCTACCGGGTGGCCTGGGGGCCCGCCGACGAGCAGCTCTTGATCTACCGCAGCCTGGCCCCCGCCGCCCCCCGGGCCGTCCTGGGGCATCAGACACGCGCCCGGTTCCTGATCGGCGTGTTCACCCGCTCGGGGGATGTCCGGCCGATCCTCAAACTCGATTGATCGGCTCGGAGCGGGACGAGATCCGGGCGATGGCCGTCATCGACAGGGTGATGTAGATCACCGAGACGGTGACCGCGAGGTAGCCGGAATGCTGGTGCATCTTGATCATCCGGGCCAGAGCCGTGGGGTCTCCCCCTCCCCTGCCCGCCCGGACGATCATCAGCCCCATGACGAGCTGGGCGATAATCAGGGCGGCCGAAGCAAGACCGAGAAAGATCAGGATAGCCTTGAGCTTACGATTCATCGTGGCGACAATCCTCGGTGTCACGCCTCCGGTCTCCGGGGGCAAGCGATGCGTCCAGGTGCCTCCATAGGATAGACTGACCGGAGGCCGACGTCATCGGCCCTTCGAGTTCCTGCCTCAGGTTTCCATGAATCTCGATCGCCTGCGAGCAAATCTGGAATCGGTGCGTTCGAGGATGGCCGACGCCTCGCGACGGGCGGGCCGCGACACCTCCTCCACGACCCTGGTGGCCGTCACCAAGAAGAACCCAGCGGAGATGATCCGCGCCCTGGCCGGGCTCGGGGTCGACGTGCTCGGCGAGAACTATCCCCAGGAGCTCTGGGAGAAGGTCGATGGGCTCGCCGACCTGGACCTCCGATGGCATCTGATCGGGCACCTCCAGGGGAACAAGGCCCGCAAGACTCTCCCCCTGGTCCGGGTGGTCCACGGGGTCGACTCGCTCAAGCTCCTCCGCACCATCGACGGCCTGGCGGCCGAACTGGCCGACCCCCCGGCGGTCTGCCTCCAGGTCAACGCCTCGGGCGAGGCGTCCAAGCACGGATGGGGGCCGGACGCCCTGCTCGGCGACGCCGAGGCGATCGCCTCGGTCCGCAATGTCCGGATCGCAGGCCTCATGACCATGGCCGGTTACGGCACGACCAATGAGGAGGCCCGCCCCGCGTTCGTCCGCCTCCGCGAGGCCCGCGACCGCCTCCGCGAGGCCACCGGGCTCCCCCTGCCCGACCTATCGATGGGGATGTCCGGCGACTTCGAGGCCGCGATCGAGGAAGGCGCGTCGATGGTCCGCGTGGGATCGGCCCTGTTCGAAGGGGTGGCCGGTGATTGACCTGGCACGCCATGCCGAAGGGACGATCGTGCCGGTGCGGGCCCAGCCCAACGCCCGCAAGTCGGCCGTGCTCGGCGAACGCGCCGGGGCGCTCCGCGTGGGGGTGACGGTCGCCCCCGAGCGGGGCAAGGCCAACGAGGCGATCGCCGACGTGCTGGCCCAGGCCCTCGGCTGCCGCGCCTCGCAAGTCGTGCTGGTCGCCGGGGCGACCGCCCGTGATAAACGTTTCCTCGTCGTTGGCCTGGACCCCGAGGCCCTGCGACTCCGGATCGCCCCGCTGATCGGGGCGTGATCGCTCGTCTCGAACTCTCAACGGCCCCACCGAATCGGATCGCCCTTTCCATGCCCGACTACCCGCCCGAACTGACCATCACCCCCCTGCCCGGCCCATTCGCCCCGGCCCGGGTTCGCGTCCCCGGCTCCAAGAGCCTGACCAACCGCGCCCTGATCGTGGCCGCCCTGGCCGACGGCCCGAGCACCCTGACCGGGGCCCTGGACAGCGAAGACACCCGGGTCATGATCGAGGCCCTGCAGAAGCTCGGGATCGCCGTGGAGCATGACCCGGCCGCCGCCCGGATCGCCATCCAGGGCTGCTCCAACAAGATCCCCAAGAACGAGGCCGACCTGTTCGTCGCCAACTCGGGGACGAGCCTCCGGTTCCTCACCGCGATGGTCGCCACCGGATCGGGCACCTTCCGGCTCGACGGCACCCCCCGGATGAGGCAGAGGCCGGTCGCCGACCTGCTCCAGGCGCTCAACGGCCTGGGCGCCGACGCGAAGAGCGAGGCGGGGACCGGCTGCCCGCCCGTGGTCATCAAGGCGAGCGGGCTGGATGGGGGCTATGCGTTCGTGAAGGGGGACGTTTCCAGCCAGTTCCTCAGCGGGCTGCTGATGGCCTTGCCCTATGCCCGCGAGCAGGTCTCGGTCGAGGTCGACGGCGTCCTGGTGTCGAAGCCCTACATCGAAATGACCCTGGCCGTGATGCAGGAGTTCGGCGTCCGCGTCGGCAACCGGAAGTTCAAGCGGTTCGACGTCGAGCCGGGCCGCTACACTGGACGGACCTACGCCATCGAGCCCGACGCCTCGGCCGCGAGCTACTTCTTCGCCGCCGCGGCGATCACCGGCGGCACCGTGACCGTCGAGGGGCTGGGCACCGCGACCTTGCAGGGGGACCTCGCCTTCGTCGACCTCCTGGAGCATATGGGCTGCACCGTGACCCGGGAGAAGGGCTCCACGACCGTGACCGGCGGCCCCCTGCGCGGGATCGATGTCGACATGAACGCCATCAGCGACACGGTGATGACCCTCGCCGTGGTCGCCCTGTTCGCCCCGGGCATCACCCGGATCCGGAACGTGGCCCACATCCGGCACAAGGAGACCGACCGGATCGCGGCGGTCGCCACCGAGTTGCGGAAGCTGGGCGCCACCGTCGAGGAGAAGCCCGACGGCCTGATCATCTTCCCCCCGGCGGCGATCTCTCCGGCACGGATCGCCACCTACGAAGATCACCGGATGGCGATGGCCTTCTCCCTGGCGGGCCTCAAGGCCCCCGGCGTGACGATCCTCGACCCCGGCTGCGTGCGGAAGACCTATCCTGCCTATTGGGACGACCTGGCCCGACTGGGGCCGACGACTCCCTGATCGCGACCGCTTCCTGGCCTCCTGCCGATCCATGGGATAGGCTCGTGGGTCGGCAAACCGCGCCGGGTTCGATGCGACGGAGGTCCGGACATGCCCGATTCGATGGCCCGCCGCTTCGCGTGGATCATGGCGACCCTGCCCCTGGGATGGGCGTCCCTCCGGGCCGAGGGCGACGATCCACCGCCGACCTCGCGTCCGGCCGAGTCGCGGCCGAAAGGCGGTCCGGCCCGGGGCAAGGCGGCGATCGAGGACGATGGCCCGGCCGTGATGTCGGCCGAGGCCTTCGCCCGGTCCCGGGGCAAGGTTGCCCCCGAGGATCGGTACGGGAAGGAGCCCGACTGGACGCAGGTCCCGCCGTGGCGGCAGACCTCGTTCTTCGGCGTGAAGGCCGAGGGGCAACTGTTCATCTACGTGGTCGATTGCTCGGGCAGCATGGACGACGCCGGACGGCTCGACCGGGCCAAGCGCGAGCTGCGGAGGAGCATCGCGGCGCTCCAGTTTCCCCAGCGGTTCAAGGTGATCTTCTACAACGACCAGGCGATCCCGATGCCGGGTTCCCTGCCAAAGCCGGCCGACCGATCATCGAAGGATCAGCTTTCCGGCTGGCTCAACCTCGTCCAGGCCGACGGCGAGACCGACCCCCGGTCGTCGCTCTCGCTGGCCGTCGCCATGAAGCCCGACGCCGTCTTCCTGCTCTCCGACGGGGCGTTCCCCGACGGCACGGTCGAGGCCGTCGCCGGGCTCAACCCGGCCCGGATCCCGATCCATTGCATCGACCTGAGCGGCGGCCTGGCCGGCGAGGGCCTCCGCCGGATCGCCGACCAGTCGGGCGGACGATACGCCGCCCGCGGGGATTGAGCCGCGGGCGGCCGGCTTCGTGCCTGGGTCAACGCGGGGCGGGAGTGGCCTCGGGTTGCGCCCCGGCCGGGGGTCGGTTCGCGGCCAGCCATTCGACCCAGCCGACGGGCTGGGTCCAGGCCTGGGCCACCTGCCCCGGGAAGGACGGATTCTCCGGCGGCTGGTCCGAGGAAATCGTGGCGCGGACATAGAGTTCGTCGCCGGTGAGGCGATACTCGGCGACCGGCCCTTCGACGGTGGCCAGAATCTTCCCAACGGACTCGGAATAGCGCTGGGTGACGGGCAACGGCTTCCCCTCGGCGTCCAGGACCGGGCCGCGGGTGCGGTCGTAATCCTTCATCGTCCCGGTGAACCGGATCGTGTAGCGGGCCGATCCCTGGGGCTCGACCGCGACGGAAAGGGTGCGGGATTCGGCCGAGTACCGGACGTCCTTGAGCCTGACCCCGCTGGACGCGTAGAAGTCGCCCGCCTCCATCGCATGGATCAGTGACTCCGGGGTTAGGAAACGGGCCCGGACCTCGATCCAGCCCCGGCCCGGCGTCGATCCTTCCTCGCCGAAATAGTTGTGCGAGTCGTCGGTCCCCAGGCCATAGAGCGGGGCCGCATTCATCTCGCCGATGCGCAGGGTGTTCATGATATCCCACATCCGCTCGACCGGGGCGTGGGTGGCGTCGCCGAGCTGATTGGTGCCGGGGTGGCCGTTGTAGACCTCGAAGAAGTGTTCCCGCGTGACCATCGCCAGTTCCTCGGCGGTCACTCCCCAGCGGAAGTTGGGATGGTTGAGATGGGCCAGCATCGGCTGGCCGAACTTCTTGCTCTGGGCCTCCACGGCGGCGAGGTTGTTGGCCATCACGTCCGAAACGTCCTTGCCCCCCTGGGCCGGGATCACCTCCAGGACGTTGGTCACGCCCATGTGGACCGGCTTCTTGTCGAAGGTGTCGGTCAGCTCCTCGCCCTGGAACAGGAGGAACCGGCCCGCGCGCTCGAACAGGGGGCGATACTCCCCGAGCGGCTTGAGGCGGACTTCGAGATCCTTGCCCTGGCCCCGGGTCTCCACCCAGTTCTCTCCGAACCGCTTGCGATAGCGGTCCAGGCCATCCGGCCTCACCCGCTTCCCCCCCATCCACTTCTGCCCGACGCCCAGGATGTTGTGGTCGGACAGGGCGAGGAAGTGATAGTCGCGGCGGGCGTAGAAGTCGACGATCATCTCGGGGTAATCGTTGCCGTCGCTCCAGAGCGAGTGGGTATGGAGGTTGCCCTTGTACCACTTCGGCGCGTCGTCGAGCGGGGCCGGCTCGGCGACCGGGGATTGACCCCGGCCCGCCGACGGGAGCAGCGTCGCGAGCATCGCGAACGCGAGGAACAGGGTCTGACGCATGGAGAGGTCTCGGAGGGGCCTGGGTTGCGGGCTCACTTGGCGGGCTTGGCGGCGTCCGGCTTGATCAGGGGCCGGACCTCGATCTTGCGGAAGAAGAGTTCCGCCCCCTCCGACTGGAACTGGATCTTGCCTTCCGTGGGGGCGACCTTGGTCCCTTCGTTGACCAGGATGCCGTTCATCAGGACGACGATCCGGTCGCCGTCGCAGATGACCTCGGTGCGGTTCCACTGCCCGCGCGGCTTCTCGACGCCATACTTCTCGGGGGTGTCGATCACGTCCTTCCAGGCCGGGTCCCGGCCCCACCAGTTGATCCGCCCCTTCAGGCGTTCGGTGGCGGGCGAACCCGGATCGAAGTAGGGCTGCTTGTCCGGCCCGGTCCGGGTGGCGCTGGTCATCCGGGGCGTCCCCCGGAGGTTGAGCACGAGGAAGTCGCCGCAGCCCCCCTCGATGAGCTGGCACTCGATCGACTCCATCCACTGCCCGCCCCAGGCCCCGTCGGGGCCGATGCAGTGGAGCAGGATGCCCGAGTCGCGCGCGGCCTTGGCCCGCTTGTCCCAGGTCTTCTCGCCCCAACGCCACTCGGTGACCAGGTGATAATCGGAGAAGTTGCCGCCGGTCGACATCCCCCCGAAATCCTCGCCGGAGATTCGCAGCACCCCGTCCTGGACCGTGAAGACTTTTTGAGGGTCTTCGAATTTGTTGGTCTTGGTGTAGACATAAAAACCCGTCAAGTCTCGGCCGTTGAACTTCAGGAGGGGCTCGCCGGACTTCACCTCGGGGACGGCCCGGGCGAAGGCGGGGATCTCGAGTTCCTGGGCCGTTGCGGCCGGGGCGAGGATCGCGGCCAGGGACGCTGCCATCAGCGCGGGGAAGGATCGCATGGAGACTCTCTCTCGGGTCGGATTCGGGATGCGAGAAGGAGGAGCGGAGGGGATTGGTCAGGCGGGGTCGGCCACCCAGCCATAGGGGGTGTAGGTGCACTCGTGGGAGCCGTCGTCGTAGAGGTCCACCAGGGCATAGCCCTCGGCGAATCCGCGATTCTTGCCCTTCCACCACGAGCCGCACACGGCCCCGTTGCAATGGAAGTGGATCCCCTTGATCTCGACGTGCTCGACCTGATGCAGGTGGCCGCTCAGGCAGGCCTTGACGTTGGGGTGCTCGGCCATCAGGTTCACCAGGACCGCCGCATCGGAGTGGACGTGACCCTCCTCGATCACGATGTTCCCCAGCGGGTCGCGGGGGTTGGTGATCGGCAGGGCCGAGACGATCGGGACGTGCGACCAGATCAGGATCGGGGTGGTCTTCGGGACGGACGCCAGTTCGCGGCGGAACCAGTCGAGCTGCTCCTCGTCCAGGTAGGCTGAGTGCGACCCTTCCTTCTTGGGTCCGGCCGGCTGGACGCCGTCCAGCGCGATGAAGTGCCATCCGGCGCGGTCGAAGCTGTCATAGCGCCGGTCCAGGCCGAGGTGTTCCAGGGCCCAGTTCTTGCCGTAATCGGGCTCATTGCCGGTGGCCAGGCTCTTCTCCCGCTCCCATCCCCAGATGTCGTGGTTGCCGATGCAGGAGCGGAGCGGGATCGAGTTCTCCCCCTTGATGACCTTCTGGAACACGTCCCACTGCAGCTTGGTCCGGTCGCGCTTCTGCCGGGCGCTGTCCATCACGTGGTCGCCGCCGGTCAGGATCAGGTCGGGCTTGTCGGCCAGCGACTGGACGTGGTGAAGGCAGGCGGTCATCCCTTCGGGCGCGTGGCGTTCGGGCTGGACGTGGATGTCGGTGAGGTGGGCCACGCGGAGGACCCGCTTCCGCCCGGGGGGCGGCTGGGCCTGGCCGATGCCGGCGGAGGCCAGGACGCCGGCGGCGGCGCCCATGCCCGTCAGGAAGCCTCGGCGATCGACATGCCCGGGTGTGGAGGGGCTCCGGCCTGATGTCTCCATGATTCGAATTCCTCGGGGCGACCGGCGGGTCGGGGGTGGTCGGCGGGTTCGTCGGGGGCGGGGAGGCCCGGCGGGGAGGTCTGGTCGCTCAAGGTAGCGGGCGCCCCCGGCCCCCGCAAGCAGGAATCGGGGGCGATGCCCGAATCTCTACGATCGTCAGGGGGCCGCGACGGCGGTGGCCTCGCGGTGCATCTTCTTGAGGAGGGTCACCGCCGCGTCCACGAGCATCTCGCCCGACCCGGCCGCGACCCGCGAGCTGACGACCTCGTAGTTCCCCTGGCCGAAGGCCCGGCGGGACGGGATGTAGCCGATCGCGCCGTTGGCCAACTCGGCGATGATGGTGTCCCGGAACGGCGAGTCCTGCTTGATGGCCAGCCCCAGCTCGACGAAGATCTCGCCGGGCAGGGAGACCCAGGCGAGCTTGTCCCCCAGCGTGATGGCCTGGACCTCGACCTCGACCGGCTCGCCTTTCTGCTCGGCGACGTCGGCCACCTGGAACGCCTTGACCACCTCCAGGAAGGGCTGCGGCTTCCCCTTGGCGACGACGTTGGCGATGGCCGCTTTGGACGCCTCGACGTCGGCCGGGGTGATCGGGGCCGATGGGAGCTTGACCTTGACCCGCTCGACCCGCAGGGAGCCGGCCGTTTCGGGGGCGAGCCGGGGCCAGGCCCGCAGGACCTCGGCCGAGAGGATCACCCCCATCCGGGCGGCGTTCTCGTGCCCCTTCTGGGGGTCACCCCAGTTCACGTTGATGTGGTTGATGTCGCCGCAGCAGCCCGAGGTGTAGACCGTGACCATCTCCGGGCCCTTGAATCGCCCGAGCAGGTCGGCGACGGTGGCCGGCATGTCGCCCGAGAACTCGGCCCCGCCCACATTGTCCAGGTGGACGGCGTGGTTGACGTAGGTGGCCAGCGGGGCGCGGTCCTGGTCGGCGGACTCGAAGTAGACGACGGCCACGTCCGGGTCGATCGTGCCTGCCGGCTTGAGGATCCGGGGGTTCAGCTTGCCGGGGTTCCATCCGACCGACCCGTCGGTCATGTGAAAGCGGCGATTGAAGCTGATCGCCGTCTCCTGGCCCCGGGCCGTCGCCACCCGCGCCGGCCGGAGCGCCGCGTCGGCCTTCCGGACGCACTCGGCGATCTTGCCGGGGAGCGCCGCGGAATAGTTCACGGCCAGCTCGTTCCGGCCGGTATAGGCCTCGCCGTAGGCCCCCCACCCCTGGAGGTCCGGGCCGGTGTGGGCGTGCGTGGCCGAGATCATCACGGCGTCGCCCGGGACCTTCCCCTGGGCCTCGATCGCGGCCCGGGTCAGCTCGACCAGCTTCCGGGGCGTGCTGATGAGATCCAGCGAGACCATCGCCGCCTTCTTGCCGTCGCGTTCCAGGACGATCGCCTTGGCGTAGAGCGGGTCGTGCACCCCCTGGGACAGCCGTTCGGAATAATATCCCGCCATCGGCGTGCCGATCGGCGGGGTGATGTCCACCGTCGCCGCGCCGACCTTGAACTCCTCGGACCGGGCGGTCCCGACCGTCATCAACGCGAGAAACACGAGGCTGAGGCGCATGAACTCTCCTCCGGGTGGGATCCGAGGGCGGGCCGATCGGGCCGCCCCCGGACGACGTCTTGCAGGGTGGGCCGCCTCACCCTACACGGAGAGGAGGCCCTTTCCCACGATTTGATCCCGGATCGCCGGTCGTAGGCCTCGGCTCCCCGACCGGCCGTCGATCTGGACCGGACGGATCCTGTCGGCAAGCCGGAGAAGACCAGCCGTCGGCCATCCGGCGCGACGTCGACCGACATCCAGGTCCCTCCCCGGAAGTCGATGCGGACCATCGGCCCGGCGAGGGCGGGATACGCGAATCCGATCGCGGCGAGGAGGCCGGCGAACCAGCGAGGAATGCTCAAGGCGGGTTCCCGACGGGTCGTTCCAGGAGAGTCGTCGACCCGCGCAAGGGGACGCTGGCTCGGACAGAACGGACGGCCCGAGCCCGCGGGCCAGGCCGATGGTTTGCTATCGCCGCGGTGACCGGCCCTGGCGGAACACGGTGGGGGCCATTACCGTAGCCGGGGAGCCGGGCGCGGGCGGGGGTCGCCATCGCTGCCCGGCGCGGAGAAAGGATCCACCCCTCATGACGCCGGGACCTCTGCGCTCGTTCGCCCCCACGTTGGCCGCCCTCCTCGCCTGCGCCTTGCTGGCCCCCCGCACGATGGCCGCCGAGCCGTCCCGGCCGAATGTGATCCTGATCCTCGCGGACGATCTGGGCTATGGCGACCTCGGCTGCTTCGGCCAGAAACACATCAAGACGCCGAACATCGATCGCCTGGCCACCGAGGGGATCAAATTCACCCACGCCTATGCCGGCGCCACCGTGTGCGCGCCGTCCCGCTGCTCGCTGATGACGGGCAAGCACAACGGCCACGCGTTTATCCGGGGCAACCTGGAGGTGAAGCCCGAAGGCCAGACGCCGATGCCGGGCGACACCTTCACCGTCGCCCACCTGATGAAGAAGGCTGGATACACCACCGGGCTGATCGGCAAGTGGGGGCTGGGCCACCCCGGGTCGGCGAGCACGCCCGAGAAGATGGGGTTCGACCACTTCTTCGGCTACAACTGCCAGAGGATGGCCCACGAATATTATCCCGAATACCTCTGGCGCGACACGCAGAAGGTCATGCTCGACGGCAAGGCCTACTCGCACGACCTCATGGCCGCCGATGCCCTCGACTTCATCCGGTCCAACAAGGATCGGCCGTTCTTCCTCGACCTCTCGTTCACGATCCCCCACTCCAAGCTCCAGGTGCCCGACCTCGGGCCGTATGCCGACGAATCCTGGCCCGACGACCTCAAGAAGCTGGCCGCCATGATCACCCGCATGGACGGCGACGTCGGGCGGCTGATGGCGTTGGTCAAGGAACTCGGGATCGATGATCGGACCCTGGTGATGTTCGCCAGCGACAACGGGGCGGCCTACAACGACGAGTTGTTCGACCACTCCGGCCCGTTGCGCGGCCGCAAGCGCGACATGTACGAAGGGGGCATCCGGACCCCGGTGGTCGCCCGCTGGCCGGGCCGGATCAAGCCGGGCGTCGTCAGCGAGCAGGTCTGGGCCTTCTGGGACATCCTACCCACCCTCGCCGACCTCACCGGGCAGACCGCCCCGGCGGGGATCGACGGCATCTCGATCCTGCCGGCCCTGCTCGACAACAAGCCGGTCGACCACCCGCCCCTCTACTGGGAGTTCCACGAGCGTGGGTTCGATCAGGCGGCCCGGATCGGCGATTGGAAGGCGGTGAAGGTCGGCCGAAACGGACCCATCGAACTTTATGACCTGAAGGCGGATGTCGGCGAGGCGCGCGATGTGGCGTCGCAGCACCCGGACCTCGTCGAGAAGTTCCGGGCGTTCCTCAAGACGGCCCGCGTCGAATCCGAGATCTGGCCGGTGCGGGAACGCCCCGCGACCAAAAAGGCCCGGGCCAAGTCGGAGGCGGAGTGATGGCGGGCGGGCTCGACGGGCGGACGGACATGAACCGACGATCCTGGCTCAAGGCGATCGCGGCGGCCGAGATCGCGGCGGGCCTGCCATGGCCCGTCCGGGCGCGGGGCGACGAGGCCCGCTCCGGATGGGTGGCCGGGATCTCGGCCTACCTGGCGACCCTGGCCCGGCCGGGCGGGGGCTATGCCTGGGACTCGCAGGCGGAGGCCCACCTGACGCCGACCTTCGCCGCGATCGGTATCCACCACCTCCTCGGGGTCGATCCTCCCGACCGCGACGCGCTGGCGGAGTTCGTCCGCACCCATCACCCCGAGCGATTGAAGAAGCTCGAACAGGAGCGTCGCGAATTCACCTACCTGCAGATCCAGGCCCTGGCCTGGCTCGGCGCGGATGCCTCGTCCTTCCGCGATCAGGTCCGGGGATGGACCCGCCCGAAGCCGTATCTGCCCCAGTACGAGAAACACCGCTATCCCGTCTTCCGTTCCCAACTCACGGCGTTCACCTGCCGCGAATTGCTCGGGCTGCCGATCGACGAGCTGACGCCGGCATTCGTCCCCTATCTCGATGCCCGGCGCCGCGAGAATGGCAGCTTCAACAACACGCCCGCGTCCGACGGCGGCGATGGGCATGTGATGAACACCTGGTGGGGCCTCCGGGCCCTCCGCATCCTGGGCCGGTCGGCCGAGAAGCGTGATGAGACCGTCGCCTGGCTCCGCGCCTGCCAACTGCCGGGCGGCGGATTCACCTACCGCCCCGGCGCCGACATCGGTGGCGTCGACGATGGGGCCTATACCAGGGCGGCCGTCCGCGCCCTCCACCTCCTGAACGCGGCCCCGGCCGATCCGCAGCAGTGCCTGGCCTACCTCGCCTCGCTCTGGAACGACGACGGCGGGGCCGGGGATCGTCCCGGATGGCCCAGCAACCCATCGGCGACCTATCAGGCCCTCGACGCCCTCGCGGCCCTGGGCAAGTTGGAAACGGATCGGCCACCGATCGGCCGGAACAGGCCGCGATCGAAGCCCCTTCCACCCGGCTTGAAGGTCTTCAGCGCCCAGATCGAAGCCCACGGGCAGGGCAGCCCGGCCGATGCGGTGACGCTGGCCGGGGCGTTGAAGATCCACCTCTGGGGGGCCAAGAACCCCGAACCGGGGTGGGTGGAACGGGCCCAGGCGATCGCCGACCGCGACCGGGTCCCCGTCCAATTTTTTGTCTCCAACGAGGAGTATGGCACCTGGGTCGACATGCCCGGGCTGGGGACCTACAGCCACACCAGCGACGTGATGGCGCCGGCCGGGATCGACTTTGGGCCGTCGCTGGGCGATCGCGGGGTCTGGTCCTGGCCGAAATTCCGGGCGAAGCGGCTCGAACCCCTGCAACGGGCGGGCGGGCGGCTGGTCTGGCAGTTCGGCGAGAACGAGGAACTGGTGCGGATCTTCCTCGACGATTCGCGGGAAAGGGGCGGCTACGCGGCGATCAGCACCTTCCACTTCGGCAACCCGGACTTCACCAACACCGAACCGTTCCTGCTCCGCTACCGAGGCCGGATCCCGTTCGTCGCCCTCCAGGATGCCCACGGCGACGAGCCCTGGTGGTTCGCCGACATGACCACCGGCTTCCGGACCTTGTTCCTCGCCAGCGAACCGACCTGGGACGGCTGGATCGAGGCGCTCCGCGAAGATCGCGTGGTGGCCGTCCGCCACGACGCGGTCAGCGGCTTCAAGACCTGGATGCACGGCGGCTCGCCGGAGGTCCTGGAGGTCGTTCGCCGCGACGAGGCCCGATGGAAGTGGTGGGACAACCCCGAGATCCGTCGTCCGCTCGTTTCCCTGGTCGCGGTCGCGCCCGGCGATGCCTTCGAAGCGGCCCGGCCCGACATCGGGTTCGCGATCCGGGTCCGCTGCGCCTGGGAGAACACCGGCCCGGGGATGCCGTCCCGACCGCTGGCCGAGTTGGAGAGCCTCGCCGTGGATGGGGAGGTGGTCGCCCCGGCCCTCGTCGCGAAGAAGCGGCCCAACGGGACGGGCCTCGTCGACCATTATCATGTCCATCCCATCGCCCAGCCCCGCCCCGGCCGCCATACGGCCACGGCGGTGGTCCGGGACATCCGGACCGGGATTGAAGCGGAACGATCCATCTCCTTCGATGTGTGATGGCGGGCCGGTCGTCGCGCGTGGCCGTCGGCGGTCGGGCGGCCCGCCGGGGCCTCGCATGCCGCGAAGTCATGACGTAAACTAGGCGCCGATCCGGCAGGCAATTCACGATGATGGGAACGGGGCGAGGCGTCCGATGGCGACCGCGACGCGTCAGGTAGAGCTCGCCTACGAGGCGGCGCGGGAACGATATGCGGAGATCGATGTCGACGTCGAGGCCGCCCTCGATCGACTCTCGCGGGTGGCCATCTCCCTGCACTGCTGGCAGGGGGACGACGTCGGCGGCTTCGAGGCGTCCGGCGAGGCGATCGGCGGCGGCCTCGCCGTGACCGGGAATCATCCCGGCAAGGCCCGCACCGCCGACGAACTGCGGGCCGACCTCGACAGGACGTTTTCGCTCATTCCCGGGACGCACCGGCTCAACCTCCACGCCAGCTACGCCGAGACAGGCGGCCGCCGCGTCGAGCGCGACGCGTTGGCCCCGGAGCATTTCCGAAGGTGGATCGACTGGGCGGGCGACCGTGGGTTGGGGATGGACTTCAACCCGACCTTCTTCGCCCACCCCCTGGCTGCCGACGGGTATACCCTGGCCCATCCGGATCCGGGAGTCCGCCGGTTCTGGGTCGATCACGGCAAGGCGTGCCGGAAGATCGGCGCCGCGATCGGCGAATCCCGCGGCTCGGCGTGCATCACGAACATCTGGATCCCCGACGGGTCCAAGGACACGCCCGTGGATCGCCGGGGGCCGCGGGAACGGCTTCGCGAATCGCTCGACGAAATCCTGGCCGAGCCGATCCTGCCCGAGTGGAACCGGGACGCCGTGGAGAGCAAGCTGTTCGGCCTCGGGTCGGAGGCGTATGTCGTCGGCTCGCACGAGTTCTACCTGGGCTATGCCATCACCCGCTCGACGCTGCTCTGCCTCGACGCGGGGCACTTCCACCCGACCGAGGTGATCTCCGACAAGATCTCGGCGGTCCTGGAATGGCTCGACGAGATCCTCCTCCACGTCAGCCGAGGCGTGCGGTGGGATAGCGATCACGTCGTGACCCTGACCGACGAGTTGCTGGCGATCGCCCAGGAGACGGTCCGGGGCGGCTACCTCGACCGGGTCCGGTTCGGACTCGACTTCTTCGATGCCAGCATCAACCGGCTGGCCGCCTGGGTCATCGGCTCGCGGAACCTGCTCAAGGCGATCCTGATCGCTCTCCTGGAGCCGACCGCCACCCTCCGCCGTCGCGAGGACGATGGCGACCTGACGGCCCGGCTCGCCTTGATGGAGGAGGCCCGGATGCTCCCGTTCGCCGCCGTGTGGGACCAGTATTGCCTGCGGAACGACGTCCCGGTTGGCCCGGCGTGGCTGGCGGAGGTCAAGGCGTACGAGCGCGACGTGCTCGCGGCCCGGGGGTGACGCGCGTGGCGGATACGCTCCTCGAAATGACCGGCATCGTCAAATCGTTCGCCGGGGTCCGGGCCCTCAAGGGGGTCTCGTTCGACCTGCGGGCGGGCGAGGTCCATGCCCTGGTGGGCGAGAACGGCGCCGGGAAGTCGACGTTGATCAAGGTCATCACCGGGGCCCACCGGCCCGATGCCGGGACGATGGCCGTGCGGGGCGAGCCGGTCGAGGCGAACGACCCGGTCCTGGCCAGGCGCCTGGGGATCGCGGCCATCTACCAGCAGCCGGCCCTGTTCCCCGACCTGACCGTCGCCGAGAACCTGGCGATCGGACTGGAGGCGGGCGGCCCGTGGCGGGTCGTCCGCTGGAAGCATCGCCGCGAGCGGGCCCGGCTCCTCCTCGAACGAGTCGGGGCCGAGATCGACCCGGGTGTCGAGGCCGGCCGGCTGTCGATGCCCGAGCAGCAGCTCGTCGAGATCGCGCGGGCGGTCGGCGCCGAGGCGAAGATCGTGATCATGGACGAGCCCACGGCGTCCCTGACCGACCGCGAGGTCGAGCGTTTGTTCCGCGTGATCGGGGAGATGAAGGCCCGGGGCGTCGGGGTCATCTATATCTCGCACCGGCTCGAAGAGTTGCCCCGGATCGCCGACCGCGTCACCGCGCTACGGGACGGCACCCTGGTCGGGACGCGGCCGATGGGCCAGACCGATCGGAACGAACTGATCCGCATGATGGTCGGCCGCGAGCTGTCGTCCGTCTTCCCCAAGACTGCGGTCCCGATCGGCGAGGAGGTCCTCCGGGTCGAGGGGCTCACCTGCCGCGAGTCCGGCGTGGACGACGTCTCCTTCGAGGTGCGGGCCGGCGAGATCTTCGGCCTGGCCGGGCTGATCGGCGCGGGGCGGACCGAACTGGCCCGCGTCCTGTTCGGGATCACCCCGGCCGACTCGGGCACGATCGCCCTGCGCGGATCCGAGGTGGCGATCGAGTCGCCGGGCGAGGCCGCGAATCTGGGGATCGCCTACGTCCCCGAGGATCGCCGCCACCACGGGGTGATCCCCGAGATGAGCGTGGCCGCCAACTGCACCCTGGCCACGCTGCGATGGGTTTCCCGGTTCGGCTTCCTGGACTTCGAGCATGAGCGGGGCGTGGCCTTCGGGCTGGTCGATCAGCTCGGGATCAAGGCGGCGTCGATCGACGTCCCGGTGGCGAACCTGTCGGGCGGCAATCAGCAGAAGGTGGCCCTGGCCCGCTGGCTGGCGGCGGGGCCGAGCGTGATGATCCTGGACGAGCCGACGCAGGGGGTGGACGTGGGGGCCAAGGCCGAGATCCATCGCCTGATGGGCGAGCTGGCCGCGAAGGGGATGGCGATCCTGATGATCTCGTCGGAACTGCCCGAGGTCCTCGGCATGAGCGACCGGATCGGCGTGATGCACGGAGGACGGCTGGTCGGCATCCTCGGCCGCGACGGAGCGACCCCGGAGGCCATCCTGGACCTGGCGCTGGGGCGGGTGGAATCGGCGGTGGCGTCGTGAGCTTCGGCCGCTATCGTCGCGAGCTTTCGGTCCTGCTCGCCTATGTCCTGATCCTGCTCGTGCTGGCCTGGCGGACGCCCGGGTTCTTCGGCCCCACCCCCTTGCGCGACCTGGTCGTGAAGAATGCCCCGGTGCTGGTGGCCACGGTCGGGATGACGCTAGTCATCCTCTGCCGGCACATCGACCTGTCGGTCGGATCGCAGGTCGGCGCCTGCGGCATCGCCGCCGGACTGCTTGCCCGCGCCGGGGTGCCGATGCCGTTGGTGGGACTGGGCACCATCCTGACCGGGGGGCTCCTGGGCGCGGTCAACGGCCTGCTGGTCGCCGGGCTGGGGTTGCCGTCGATCGTGGTGACGCTGGCCACCCTGGTGATCCTCCGCGAAGGCGTCCGCTTCTCCCGCGAGGGGGCGTTCGTGGACGGCTTGCCCGCGACATTCCAGTGGCTCGGGCTGGGTCAGACCTCCGGGCAGTGGTGCGTGGTCGCGGCGGCGGCCGTCGTTTTCGTGGCGGCGGGCTGGGGGATGCGCTACCTGGCGGCGGGCCGGGCGATCTATGCGACCGGGTCCGACCCCGAGGCGGCACGCCTGGCGGGCATCCGGCCGAGGCTGGTCACCTTCTGGGCGTTCGCCGCGATGGGGGCGCTGGCCGGGCTGGCCGCGCTCCTGATGGTCGTCCAGTTGCCGAGCGTCGACCCCCGGACCGGCTCGGGGCTGGAGATGCAGGTCATCGCCTCGGCGGTGGTCGGCGGGGTGGCGATCGCGGGCGGGCGCGGGACTTTGGCCGGGACCCTGATCGGCGTGGCCCTGCTGGGCTCGATCTCGGCGGCCCTGGTGTTCCTGGGCACCCGCCCCGAGTGGGAGAAGGCGATCCAGGGGCTCATCATCCTCTTGGCCGTCGCCTCGGACGGCCTGGCCCGGGGGAGGCGCTGACGTGCAACCGGCCCGACTGATCCTGATCGCCCTGATCGGCCTGGAAATCCTGGCGTTTGGCGCCATCGGGACCAACTTCCTCACCGCCCGCAATGGCTTCGAGATCGCCCGGCTCAATGTCGAGGTGGCCTTGCTCGCCGTATCCCTGACGCCGGTCATCATCGGCGGCGGGATCGACCTGTCCGTCGGCTCGCTCATGGGCCTGGCGGCGATCGTATTCGGCCTCCTCTGGCGCGACCTCGGCGTGCCGATCCCGGTGGCCGCCCTCCTGGCGGTGGGGATGTCCGGCCTGGCCGGGGGCCTCAACGGCTGGCTCATCACCCGGTTGCGGATCCCGCCCCTGATCGTGACCTTGGGTTCGTTTTCCCTGTTCCGGGGCCTGGCCGAAGGGCTCACCGGCGGGACCGATAACGTCACCCAGTTCCCCGATTCGTTCCTGTTCCTGGGCCAGGGCTACGGGCCCGGCGGCATCCCGGCCCAGTTGCCGATCTTCGTGGCGGTGGTTCTGGCTTACTGGGTTTTGCTCCACCGCTCGACGGTGGGGCGATCCTGGGTGGCGATCGGCTTCTCTCCGGACGGGGCTCGTTATGCCGGGCTCCCCGTCGATCGGCGGATCGCGCTGACCTACGTCCTGTCGGGCCTGACCTCCGGGCTGGCCGCGATCCTTTATGTGTCCCGCTTGGGCCAGGCCAAGGCCGACGCCGGGACCGGCTATGAACTGTCGGCGATCACCGCCGTCGTGCTGGGCGGGACGTCGATCTTCGGCGGCCGGGGGAGCATCTTCGGCACCCTGCTGGGGGTGATCGCCATCGCCCTGATGCAGAACGGCCTCCGCCTGGCCGCCCTGCCCGCCGAGTTCGCCGGCATCCTGACCGGTGCCCTTCTGCTGGTCGCGATCGGCCTGGACCGTCGCCCCTCCCGCGCCCGTGCCCCCCTCCCCGATCCTGACCACGATTCCGAGGAGTTCATCGTGAAGAACGGGCAAGTCGCCGCGCTCTGCCTGGCGATCCTGGCGGCCGGCCTGCTGGTCGCCGCGACCAACGTCTACCTGATCCAGTCGACCCATCAGACTTCGATGCCGGCCGCGACGGCCGACCGGGTCGGCTCGAACCCCGCGAACCCCACGGCCTCCGGCAAGCGCCTGACCGTGGCGATGATGCCCAAGAGCAAGGGGAATGCCTACTTCATCGCGTGCCGCAAGGGGGCCGAGGAGGCCGCGAAGGAGCTGGACATCGACCTGATCTGGGACGGGCCGACCGAGCCGGACCCGGCCAAGCAGAACGAGGTCATCGACGCCTGGATCACCCGGGGCGTGGACGTGATCGCCGTGGCGGTCGAGAACCGCGAGGGGATCTCCTCGGTCCTCAGCAAGGCCCGGGCGAAGGGGATCAAGGTCGTCACCTGGGACGCCGACGCCGACCCCTCGGCGCGCGACTTCTTCGTCAATCAGGCCACGCCCGAGGGGATCGGCGACGCCCTGATGGACAATGCCGCGCGGGTGCTGGGCAACAAGGGCCAGTTCGCCATCATCACCGCCAATCTCACCGCCTCGAACATGATCACCTGGCAGAAGGCGATCGAGGCCCGCCGCGCCGCGAAATATCCCGAGATCACGATGGCCGCCCTCCGCCCCTGCGACGACCTCCAGAAGAAGGCGTTCGACGAGACCAACACCCTGCTCAGCGCCAACCCGGACATCAAGCTGATCATGGCCATCTGCACGCCCGCCGTCCCCGGCGCCGCAGAGGCGATCAAGCAGGCCCGGCGTGATGACGTGAAGGTCGTCGGCCTCGGCCTGCCCAACGACAACAAGCCCTACGTCCACGCCGGGATCACCGACTGCCTGATCCTCTGGAAGACGGCCGACCTCGGCTACCTCGCCGTCCACGCCGCGCAGGCCGTCCACGCCGGGACGCTCAAGCCCGGCTCGACCGAGATCACGGCCGGCCGCCTCGGCACCGTCGCCATTGCCGGAGACAACATCCTTCTGGGGAAGCCGTTCGCCTTCACCAGGGACAACATCGACCAGTTCGACTTTTAAAAGGCATTCGTTTCAGTAGCATGGATTCGCCCCGACTCGATGCGCGGCCGCCATTGTCTCAGGAGCGGCCGAGCATCCGAGTAGCAAGGCTTCGGCCGGGTCTTACTTGATCTTCGCCCCCGGGACGCATTCCGGGTCGTCGACGGTCAGGAGGATGACCTTGGCCTCGGAGGAGGCGGCCAGGAGCATGCCGTTGGAGGCCTCGCCGCGGAGCATGGCGGGGGCGAGGTTGTTGACGATGATGATCGACTTGCCCACGAGCTGCTCGGGCGTGTAATGGAGGCGGATGCCGGCCACGATCTGCTTGGGGGACTCCTCGCCGATGTCCACCAGCAGGAGCATCAGCTTGTCGGCGTTGGGGTGCGGGCGGGCTTCCAGGACCTTCGCGACCCGGAGTTCAATCTTGGCGAAGTCGTCGTACGTGATCGCGTCGGCCATCGTCTTCCCTTCATGGATCTTCGGAGAACGTCGCCCGTTCGGGCCTCGATAGCTTACCGCGATCGCGACCCGGTCGCCAGGCGGGCGATGCCGCCGCCGAGGCCGCGGATCACCGCCCAGGCCATCACGAACGGCGTGCTCGGGTGCTTCAGGATCGTCGGCTGGTTGCGCTCGAACAGGAAGTGGCCGGAGAACATGAAGAAGTAGGCGCCCAGCACCAACCCCACCGACCAGAGCGGGTGGAATGGCAGCAGCAAGACCGCCGCGGCGCACATCGGCCAGCCCACGCCGACGTGGAGGAAGTGATTGACCGGGTGCTGGTGATCCTTGCGATACTTGGCCACGAAGCGGTCGAGCTTCGACCCGGCGGGGGCGGCGACTTCGGCGACGGCGGCGTCGGGCATCGGGAATTCCTTTCCGGTACGGTCGGGTCAGCGTGCGGGCTGGGCCGGTGCGTCGGCCGTCTTGGCGGCGGCCGGGGCGACGCCCTGGTGCACCTTGGGGTCGTCGTACTTGTCGAGGCCCTTGTGGGCGATGACCGGGTAGCGGCCGCCGAAGGTGAAGTTGTGGTCGTTGTCCTCATCGTGGCAGCGGATGCACAGGCCGTTGCGGTCGGCCGACTCGGCGGTCCGGGCCATCGGCTTGCGGTAGGCGGGATTGTCGGGCTCGGCGATGTGGAACGAGGCCGGCCCGTGGCAATTCTCGCACTGATTCCCCTTCAGCAGGGGCGTCGCGTCGGCCGAAACCCAGCCGGTGTTGAAGCCGAAGCCGGTGGTGTGGCAGCTGATGCACTCGGCATCGAACTCGCGGTTCCGCTTCGGGTTCTTGAGCAGGGCTTCGTAGGCATGGGCATGCTTGGACGCGGCCCACTTGCTGAACGTGTTGGGATGGCACGTCTTGCAGCTCTCGGCCCCGACATAGGAGGCGCCCGTCGGGGCTTCCACGTTGGGGCGGCGCGGGAAGTTCTCGACCACGCCGACCGAGCGGAGCACGCTCTGGTACTCCTCGTCGATCAGGGCCCGCATCGGCTCGGCCTCGCGGTAGCGGTTGCCGAGGGCCTGGCGGTGGTACTTGAATCGGGGCGTCGAGTCGGGGAAGACGCCGACCAAACCGACATATTTCCCCTTCTTGCCGACCTCGATCAGCATGGTCTTGCCGTCGTTGAGCATCGTCGGCTTGGTGTCGATCGGGTCGACGAACTTCGAGGTGGAGACGACGATGTCGAAGCCCGGGAACTTCTCGCCCAGGCGTTTGGCCTCCTCGGGCGGCCCCTGGACCAGGAGGATGCGGACCTGCGACTCCTTGGTCAGCCGGTCGAGGACGGCGGGCAGGACCTCGTCGGGGGGCTTGAGGGTGAGCAGTCCCTCCTTGTCGGGGTCGGGCAAGGCGGCGAAGGCGGCCGGGTCGAGGACGGCGGTGATGCCCAGCTTTACCGGGCCGGCCTCGGCGAACGACACGTCGCGGATCGTCTCTTCGAACCCTTCGGCCGGCTTGACGTTGGCCGCCAGGAACCGGGGCTCCTTGGTGTTGAGGAGCTGGCCGAGCAGTTCCATCACGCCGAGCTTCAGGTCCTCGGGGCCGAGGGCCACGGCGTCGTACTTCATCGACGCGAGGGCCTTCAGGGCGATGCCGAACTTGACCTTCTCCTGCTCGAATCCGCCCCGGGCGCTGCCGGGGTTGTGGATCAGGTTGCCCAGGTCGATCGAGGCGACCGGCCAGTGCTGGGCGTGGAGCTTGTCGAGGAGGTCGTAGCGCCGGCCCAGGCCGCCTTGCTGGCCGTCGGTGCAGCCGCAGGGCTGGAGATAGCCGTCCTGCTCGCCGGAGATCAGGATGATGCAGGCCGGCTGGGGCGACCACCAGTCGGCGAGTTGCTTGGTCGGCCCGCCGGGCTTCGCTTCGGATTCGGTGGCAGTCGTGGTCGGCGAGCCGGCGGGGTCGGGGGACGCGTCCCGTCGGGTGCAGCCGACGTAGAGGAGGACCGCCGCCACCAGGCCGACGGCGGCCACGGGCCGGATCGAGGAATGCGTCATCGTCATCCTTTCCGGGGGCGAGGGGGGCGGAGGGCGGGGCATCCTGCCCGCGCCGCGGAACGGACGTCCCGCCCCGATCGGTGCGAGATCCGGGCGGTCAGTTGGACGACCGCACCAGGATGTCGACGGGGACCTTGACCTCGGAAGCGTTGGGATTGTCGGTGGAAAGGACGATCTCGCCCTTGATCTTGCCCGCCGGGGAGGAGGGCTCGACCGAGACGGTCATCCGGTATTTGGAGTTCTTGCCGGTCTCGGCCTGGCCGACCGGCTCGATCGCCACGCCGACGTGATCGGGCTTCTTGGCGACGGTGAATTTGGTCTGGGATTGACCGCGGCACCAGAGCGTCAGGTCGATCGAGCCGCCGTCGCGCGTGGTGGCATTGTGCAGGATCGCGCCGCTGGCCGGGGTGACGATGATCGGCCCCTCGGTCTTCCCCAGGACCGTGAATCGGACCTCCTTCCGGAGCGGATGGTCGGTCTCGATCATGATCTCCTCGGCGAATGCGCCCAGGTGCGGGGTCGGCAGGAGGGTCACCTGGACCGAATGCCCCGCCGTCGCCTTCAGGGTCTCGCATTCTTCCTTGCTCAGGGCGCCGGCCTCGACCTTGAGCCGATCCGGGTTCGACGACACCAGCCGGACGATCTTGAAGTCGGGGCGGTCGCCGGAGAACAGGGCGACCCGATTGGTGTGCGGCTGCTCGTTGCTGACGCTGCCGAAGTTGATCGAGGATTCCCCGGGTACGGTGACGATCGCCGGCTGGACCGTGCCTTCCACGGTCAGGACGATCTCGGGCCGATTCGGGTCGTTGGTGCCGATCGTGGCCGACTGCCGATACGAGCCGTTGTTCTGCTTGGTCTGCCAGGTCAGGTCGATCGGGCCGGACTGGCCGGGCTCGATGATGATGAACTTCTCGGAGTTCTTGCCGAGCTGGGCGAGCGTGCACGAGCAGGTCGAGGACAGGGTCCGGAGTTCCAGCGGCCCGGGCCCGTCGTTGCGGAAGACCCAGGTATGTTTTCCGTCCTGATTCTGGGCCATGTGCCCGAAGTTGTGGGTCAGGCTCCCATCGACATTCAGGGCGGGTGCGGGGCCATCCGGGCGGGACGAAGGGGCGGCGATCCCGGGCTTGCGGAGGCCGGCATCGGCCGTCAGCAGCGGGACCGCGACGGTCGCGGCCGCGGAGATCCCGGCGACGACCACGATCAACAGGATCCAGGATTTCATGGACGCGACTCCGGCGGGGCGTGCGGTCGAGGGCCAACCCGTCCCGGGACGGGGCCTGGGTCGATGAAGATGGGATGACAACCCGCGGGTGGTGCCGCTCGAATACGCTTGATTCTACGTCCAGATCTGGATTTTGGTCAAGCGATCACGCCCGCCCCGGAAATCCGCCCGGGGTCGGCCTGGTGTTCGGTTGTCGGCTGCCCTCGGGACGCGATAAGATGAGGGGACCAGATCCCGGGCCACGCCGCACGAAAGACGTGGCCGATCGGCCGAGAAGAAGCAGGGCGAAAGCGATGGCGAAACGGCTCTATGTCGGCAACCTGTCTTACTCCGTGACCTCCGAAGATCTCCAGGAGCTCTTCGAGCAGTACGGTATCGTGCGATCGGCCCAGGTGCTCATCGATCGCGAGACGAACCGCAGCCGAGGCTTCGGTTTCGTCGAGATGGACGACGATGCGGAGGCCAACACCGCCATCGAGCAGCTGGATGGCACCGAGCACGGCGG
Organism: Tundrisphaera macrotermitis; assembly: GCF_051175315.1. Lineage (NCBI taxonomy): Bacteria > Pseudomonadati > Planctomycetota > Planctomycetia > Isosphaerales > Isosphaeraceae > Tundrisphaera > Tundrisphaera macrotermitis. The sequence goes on along the minus strand of NZ_CP195100.1, from coordinate 3,805,390 downwards.
CCGCCGGCTCAACGTCAATGAGGCCAAGCCGCGCACGCCCGGCGGCGGCGGTGGACCTCGCGGCGGGTACGGCGGTGGTGGTGGTGGCTACGGCGGCGGCGGGTATGGTGGCGGCGGTGGCGGCGGATATGGTGGCGGCGGAGGCGGGGGGTATGGTGGCGGCGGCGGGTACGGCGGGGGATATTGATCCGATGGGCGATGACGACTTGCGAGGGCGGATCGAGGCCGCGCTCGACGCGCATGTTCGGCCCGGCCTCCATGCCGACGGCGGGGACGTCGAGGTGGTCGGCGTGGATCCCGACCGGATCGTCCAGGTCCGGATGGTCGGCGCCTGCCAGTCTTGCCCCTCGTCGGTCATGACGTGGGTCATGGGGATCGAGGCGACCCTCAAGGCCCACGTCCCCGAGATCCGCTTTCTCGAAGCCGTCGTATGAGGCCGGGTCCGGGGGCCGACCCGTGGATCTGGCCGCGTGCCGCCTACGTCCACATCCCATTTTGCGCCCACAAGTGCGGGTATTGCGACTTCGCCTCGCTGGCCGGTTCCGACCACCTGGCCGATCGCTACCTCGATGCCCTGGGACGCGAACTCGACGCGATCGGGCCTCCCCAGGACGTCGACACCATCTTCGTCGGCGGCGGCACCCCGACCCGGCTCGATGCCCGGCAGCTCAAACGCATGTTGGCGATGGTGCGTCGCCAGTTTCGCCTCTCCGATGGCGGGGAATGGACCGTGGAGGCCAACCCCGGCACCCTGGATGCCGAGAAGGCGGACGTCCTCGCGGCCGGCGGTGTGAACCGCGTCAGCCTGGGGGCGCAGTCGTTCCGGCCCGAATCGCTGCGGGTCCTCGAACGGAACCACGACCCCGAGGAGGTCCCCCGCGCCCTCGACCTGATCCGCCCCCGATTCCCGTTCTGGTCCTTCGACCTGATCTTCGGCGTGCCGGGTTCGACGCCGGCCGACTGGGCGGCCGACCTGGACCGGGCCCTCGAACTCGGCCCGTCGCACCTGTCCTGCTACGGGCTGGTCTTCGAGAAGGGGACCGCCCTGTGGAAGCAGCAGGCGGCGGGGCTGGTCCGCGAGGTGGATGAGGAGGTCGAGCGGGCGATGTACGACCACACCATCGACCGCCTCGCCGCCGCCGGGTTGTCGATGTACGAGATTTCGAACTTCGCCCGGCCGGGCCACGAATCCCGGCATAACCTGGTCTACTGGGCCAATGATGCCTATTTCGGGGTCGGCCTGGGCGCAGCCCGCTATGTCGGCGGGGTCCGGTCGTCGAACACCCGCGACATGACCGCCTATCTCAAGCGGATCGAAGAAGGGTTGCCCATGATCGGGCCGACCGAGACCCTCGACGCCGAGGCCCGGGCCCGCGAGACGGCCGTGCTGATGCTCCGCCGGGTCCGCACGGGGATCGAGCGTCCCGACTTCCTCCGACGCACCGGGATCGATTTCGATGCGCTGGCCGGTCCCGCCCTGCCCCGGCATGTCGGGAACGGGCTGCTCGAAGACGATGGCCACCGCGTCCGGTTGACCCGCGACGGCCTATTCCTGGCCGACACGGTGCTGTGCGACCTGCTCTGAGCCGCGATCCCGGAGGAGGTCCCGGATTTCGATCAGCAGTTCCTGGTCCTTGGTCAGGGCGGGCGTGGCCACGACCTCTTCCTTCTTCGTCCTCATGATGAAGCCCAGGAACTTGACGATGAAGAAGAACAGGGCGGCGGCCACGATCAGGAAGTTGACGATATCGGCGAGGAACAGGCCGAAGTGGATCGGCTTGCCCCTCAGCATGACGGTCCAATCCTGATACTTGGCGGTGCCCGGAGTCAGGATCGAGACGACCGGCATCAGGATGTTATCGACGAGCGACTTGACGATCGTCCCGAACGCCCCGCCGATGATTACGCCGACGGCCAGGTCGACCACGTTCCCTTTGAAGGCGAACCCCTTGAACTCCTCGAACAGGGACGTGGCCGCCTTGGTGGGATTCTCGGGCAGGTGGAATTTGCCGAGCTTGCTCATCTCCGGGCTCCTCGATCGCGGTGAGGCGTGGGCGTCGTTCCCCATCCCCGCCTGCAATCCAGGGGCCATTATCCTTTGCGGAGCAGGTCGGCCTGCGCGGCCAGCTTGAGCGCGGAGGTCTGGAACAGGGTGCGGGCGTTCGGCCCGGCCGTGCGGTACGCCTCGGCGAAGCCTTCGGACTGGGTCCAGGCGATGACCTCGTTGACCTGGTTGGTCATCAGGTTGAGCATCTCCTCGATGCTCGGCGCGGCGGTGGCCACGGGCGGGGCCAGCGCCATCACCTTGGCATCGGCGGTGTCCCAGGGGGGGGCGGGATAGGATCCGGGGCCGTCCTGGTTCACGGGGGGCATCGGGTCGACGGTGTCGTCCCAGCCGATCGGATCGGCCTCGCTCCGGCCGCGATCGCGTGGGTCTTCCTGGCCGCCGCCCATCCGGTCGCGCGGCAGGTGCTCGTTGGGGTCGCGAGGCAGGCTCGTGGCCGGGTAGACCTTGCCGTCGGCGCCGACCCGCGAGGCCGAGGCGGCGAGCTGGCCGGAGTCGACCAGGTTCTTGCGGACCCGGCCGACGAGGTCGCGCCCCGCCCCCAGGTCCTCGGCGAGTCGCCGGTCGGACCAGTCGGGGTGGAGCCGGATCTTCACCTCGACCGCCCTCCTCCGCTCGGCGCGGGTCCAGGGGAGGCCGTGGAAGGCATTGATCCCGGACACGAAGTCGAGGGCATCGGCCATCGTGCCTTCGCGGACTTCGGCCGGGATCGTCCGCCGCGACAACCTCATGGCGGCGGCGTGGCGATGGAACCCGTCGGCCAGGAGCCATTGCCCCTCGACCTCGAAGACCGTCACCGGGGGCATCCGTTCCCAGGCATCGGCGTATCGTTCGACGGCGAACTCGTCGAGCCGGTCACGGAGGTTCAGATTGGGGTCGAGCACCAGGTCTTCGACCGGAACATCGCGAATCTCCATCCTCGCCTCCGTCGGCGTCATCGCCCCCAGGGTCCATCCTCCCCCATCATCGGACGACCATTCCGGCGGACATCAATTACGCTTCGATTGTCGGGGCTCGACGCTGAGGGTTAGACTCGTCACGCGGCCTGGCGAAGTTCCGACGGGGGGCGATGACGATGCGGGTGCTGGTGACGGGCGCGAGCGGGCAGTTGGGGGCCTACGTGATCGGTCCCCTCCGGGCGGAAGGGCATGAGGTCGTCGGCTGGAGTGGGTCGGAATCGGCTCGTCGGGACGGCCTGGACCTCGCCCCGATCGACCTGCGCGATCCGGCTTCGATCGTCCGTTCCCTGGATGAGGCCGCGCCGGACGTCGTGCTCCATCTCGCGGCCCTCAGCGCCGCCGAGGCGGTGAGGCGCGACCCGGAGACGGCCCGCGCCGTGAATGTTGAGGCGACCCGGCGGATCGCCCTCTGGTGTGCCGATCGCGGACGCCGGGTGGTCTTCACCTCCACCGACCTGGTTTTCGATGGCTCCCGCGCCTGGAATCGCGAGGACGACCCGACCGGGCCGGTCCTTGCGTATGGTTGCACCAAGGCCGAGGCCGAGGCGGCGATCCTGGGAACATCCCACGGGCTGGTCGCCCGCGTCAGCCTGCTCTATGGGCCGTCGCGTTGCGGCCGTCCCTACTTCTTCGACCGGGCCATCTCGGCGCTCCGGGCCGGCACGCCGCAGTCGTTCTTCGCCGATGAACACCGGACCCCGCTCGACCTGGGGACAGCCGGGGCGATCCTCGCCCGACTGGCGGGTTCGGCGGCCACCGGGGTCATCCACGTCGCGGGGGCGGAGCGTGTCAGCCGGTTCGACCTGATGCGCAGGGCCGCCTCCGCCCTGTCGATCGACCCCGAGCTGGTCAGGCCGGGGCTCCGGGCCGACGCCCCGGCGGCGGAGCCTCGCCCCGCCGACGTGTCGCTCGATACGTCGCGACTGTCCGCCCTGTTCCCGGACCTGGCGCGGCCGACGATCGAGGAGGCCCTGCGAGGCGGGGCCTCTCGTTGACGGATCAGGGGTTCGCGGGCACCGGCTCCATCTTGGTGAAGTCGGGCGGCTCGGTGGGGTTCGACCGCTGGCCGAAGTTCTTGCCGAGCGGGGACGCGTCCTCGATGATCTTGTTGATCTGGCCGGCCGTCAGAAGCACGAGGCTGGAGATCCAGAACCAGAACAAGAGGACCATCACGCCGCCCAGCGGACCATACGCCTTGTCGTAGTCGGCGAAGTGCTCCACGTAGAGCCGGAACAGGAGGGTGACGCCGATGAAGGCCAGGCTCCCCAGGATGCTCCCGGGGGTGATCCACTCCCACCTCTGGTCCGAATCCGGGGCGACGTAGAACGCCAGCGCGAAGCTCATCAGCACCATCAATTCGACCACGAGATACTGGACGACGGTGGCGATATTCGCCTGGATTTCCGACAATCCGAGCCATTTCAGGATCATCGGGCCGCCGACGATGACCACCAGCGATCCGACCAGGATCAACGCCTGGATCAGCGTCATGATGATCGCGATGATCCGGAGCTTGATGATGTTCCGACGCTCCTTGATCCCATAGATGCGATTCATGGCGTCGATGACCGCCACGAACAGGCTCGATGCCAGCCAGAGGGTGATGGCCAGGCCGATGGACAACAGCCCGACGGGCGGCTCCTTCTGGAGTCGCGTGATCTGCTCGACCATGACGGACGAGGCTTCATCCGGGAAGGACTGCTTGAGCCGATTTTGAAGCTCTTCGACCGTGAGGTTCGCCACCCCGCTGGCCGCCTCCGAGCCCCCGGTCAGGTCCGGCAGGAGCTGGACGGCCAGGGCCAGGACGAGGCCGATGAACGGGACGAGCGCCAGCATGGCATAGAAGGCCACCCCGGCCGCGCGCGTCTGGATCTCGTTCTGATTGATCTTCTGCCAGGTTCGAATCATCAGCTCGCGCGCGCTGAGCCCGCCGAAGTTCCACGCGGCCTTCAATCGCAAGGGTGGGAACACGAGGCGCCGCCTCCATGAACAGGAAAACTCGATGGCCCGGGATGGCCGGCCTGACGGAGGCCATCAGCCGCATCCCGCGTGCCACCGGCATGGCGTTCGCTTGCTGGAAAATCGAAAGGCCCGCCGCGACCGCCCTCGGCGGCGGGATCCGACCGTTCCCGAGGATGACATCATGAGCAATCCGATCGAGCTTGCCATCGACGCGGTCCATCAGCTGATGGGCCACAGCCCGCACCCGGCCATCGTCACCGTCCCCCTGGGCGCCTGGACGGTCAGCAACGTGTGCGATGGGCTGGCCGTCGCCACGGGCCGGGATGAATTCGACGACGCGGCCAGCATCAGCATGGCGGTCGGCCTCGTCGGCGCCGCCGGCGCGGTGGTGACCGGCCTCCGCGATTATAGCCACATCCCCCAGGACCGCCCGAGCCACGAGGTGGCCACGGCCCACGGCCTGACCAATGCCGTCGCCGTCAGCCTTGTCGCGGCCAGTTACATCCTGAGGAGCCGAGACCGGGCCGCCGGGCGCCCGACCGGCCTCGGGGCCCGTTTGCTCGGCGTGGCCGGCGGCGGGGCGTCGCTCTATGCCGCATGGCTCGGCGGCAAGCTCGTCGAGGAGATGGGCGAGGGGGTCCAGCCGATGGAGGCTATCCGGGAAGGCATGGAGCATGGGGAGGAAGGCCACGGTCGCCACCGATTGGCCCCCGATTCCCCGCTCGGCCTCGCCCACGGTTGATCGCCCGGGCCGGGGGCCATCGCCCCTCGGCCCCCGACCTTCGACGCCGGTCGCGGCCCGGTTCACACCCGGGCCTCGATCCAGGCCGCCACGTCGGCCACGACACGCTCCCTGCCGATCTCGTTGAAGGGCTCGTGACGCATCTCGGGCTCGATCTGCAGCGTCTTGTCCGACGAGCCCAACTGATTGAAGAACGCCCGGCTCGCCGCAGGGTCGATGATCGGGTCGGCCCCTCCCAGGATCATCAGGGTGGGCAATCTGATCTGATCGGCCCGGCCCAGCATGCCGGTCCCGGCCTCGATCATCCCGAAGAAGAACGAGGGGCCGATTCGCCCGTGGCGCAGCGGGTCGGCGGCCATCGCCGCGATCATGGCCGGATCCTGGGTGTTGCTCAACTCGCGCAGCCCCGTGGAGAGCGTCGCGTTGGGCGCCAGGCGGGAGAGGATGCGTCCCACGGTCTTCTTCCACCGTGGGACCCGCGTCGCGAGCCGGAGCGCGGGATTGGAGAGGATCAGCCCGGCCAGGCCCCGATCCCCGTCCGCGACGACCCGGGCGGCGACCAGCCCGCCGTTCGAGTGCCCGAGCAGGAAGCGGGGGATCCCGGGTCGAAGTTCGGCCGCCCGGCCGAGGGCGGCCAGGAGGTCTGCCTCCAGATCCTGATAGGTCCGGACGACCCCGCGGGGCCCCGCGCTTCGCCCGTGGCCGCGATAGTCGAAGGCCAGGACGTCGACCTGGCTCCTCGTCGCGATCATCTCGGCGACCTGGCGATAGCTCCCGCCGTGCTCGCCGAGGCCGTGCGAGATGGTCAGGATGGCCCGGGGGGCGGGATGGGTCCAGTGCCAGGCCCGGAGAGCGGACCCGTCACCAGAGGGGAAGGCGACGTCGGTCGGGTCCGCGGGACTGGGCTGGGTTCCGGCCATGATCCGTCCTTCAAGTCGGACGACGCCAGGTCCAGGTCCAGTGCCGGTCCGAAGTCATGGCCACCTCCCCCCCCGGCAGTTCGAGGGCATCGACGATGTCGCGGACCTCGTCGAGCGTGAGCGCCGCGCGGAGGGAGTCGCGGAACAGGGCCTTCGCGGCCAGGGTTTCCCCGGCGGCGTGCCTCTCGACGAGGGCGTCCAGCTCGTCTTCATCATCGGGACGGGCCAGGTCGCGGATCAGGAGCGTCCCGCCCGGCGCGACCAGCCTCACCATCTCGATCAGGGCCGGGGCCGGCTCGGGGATATGGTGGACGATCGTGTTGGAGATGACCCCCTCGAACCGCCTGTCCGGGAAGGGCAACGACTTGGCGTCGCCCCGCGCGAACCGGATGCGATCGGCCAGATTGGCGTCGGACACATTGCGGCGTGCAAGGTCGAGCATCGGCCCGGAGAGGTCGACGCCCAGCACGCGGGCGTTGCGATCGGCCCGACAGAGCAGGATCGGCAGCCGGGCCGGCCCGGTCCCGACGTCGAGCACCTCCCCGCCTCGCATCGGGCCGTGCGCGGCGAGGAAGTCGGCGATGAACCGCGAGTTCACGGCCGAATGGTCCATCGCGTCGTAGTCGCGCGCCTCCTCGGGCTTGTCCATCACCTCGGTTTCGAGCACGCGGGGCAGCACGGCGAGACTCCTGGAGGATGGGTCCTGGCCGGGGTGATCGGCACCATGACACCTTCTCTGACTACCTCATCGAAATCGCCCCGGCCCGGCCGACCGGGAATCAGGCGGTCTTGAGCGACTTGACCGCGGCCCGCACCGCATCCAGGCACTTATGGATGTCGGCGATCGGGTCCTTGGGGTTTTCCTCGTACTCGACGGCCAGGCAATACTGGTAGTCGTTCTTGGCCAGGGCCTGGAGCAGCGCGGCCACGCGGAGGTCTCCCTCGCCGAGGATCGTGAAGGTCTTGGCGTCCTTCACATCCTTGAGGTGGACGCCATAGGTCCGCTTGCCGAAGACCTCGACGGCGCGGACCGGGTCCTCGCTGGATCGGAGGAAGTGGCCGGCGTCGACGCAGACCCCCACCAGCTTGTGGTGGTCCTTGATGGCGGCGGCAATCGTGTCGATCTTGGCCCAGCGGTGCCCGGGGCCGTGGTTGTGGATGCCGATGGCGATGTCGTACTCCTCGACCAGCTTGTCGAGGCTGTCGAACGCGTCGGGCGTGGGGTCGGCCGAGAGGTAATCGACGCCTAATGCCTTGCCGAATTCGAAGATCTTGCGGTTGGCGTCGTGGTCCTTGGTGAAGGCGGAGACGCCGAAGCCGATGACCTTGACCTCCGAGCCGGCGGCCATCTCCTTCGCGGCCGCCGCCTTGGACACGTCGATCGGCGTATGCTTGCTGTACGATTCCCAGTAATGGACCCCGAGATCCTTGGTCTTGGCCAGCGCATCCTGGGCGTTGTACTCGCGGAGCGAATAGCTCTGGAGGCCGACCTTGAACGGCCCGAAGCCATGATCATGGGCGAATGCCGACCGGCCGCCGAGGGCGAGGGCGCCGGCGGCGGCCAACCCGGTGGCCAGGAAATCGCGCCGATTCACGTTCCGAAGGTCGGTGTGCTGCATGTCGGGGTCTCGCTCCGGGTCGGTGCCGTTGCCGTGTGGGGAGATACGGCCGGGGTCCGGCCTGGCCCGAGGCTATCCGATGGCCCCGGGCCGATCCAGACCTTCGCGGAAAATCGGGCGGGGTCGCCACGGATCGACGCCTATTGAGGGGACCGTTCGCCATGCATTATCATGGCCGCCGGCCATGCGGGCGTGGTCCGCTTCATCATCCATCCCCCTCCCGCCGCGATCGCGAGGAACTCACCCATGTCAAGCTCCCCGAGACTCCTGGGCGTGCTGAAGCCGATCGGCGGCGGTGACCCGGTCCCGCTCCATCGCGAAACCTTGCTGATCGGCCGTCGGCCGTCCTGCGACGTGTGCCTCGATTTCGAGAACGTGTCGGGCAAGCATTGCGAGCTGCATTACATCAACGGCCAGTGGTACGTCCGGGATCTGGGGAGCCGCAACGGGACGACCGTCAACCGGGTCAAGGTCACGGGCGAGGTCGGGGTCATGCCCGACGTCGAACTGGGGATCGCCACGCACCATTTCACCCTGGACTATGAGCCGGCCGGCCCCTCCGGCGCCCTGGCCGCCGCCCAGATGATGGACGACGACATGGTCGAGACCCGGAAGCGCCGCTCCCTGCTGGAGATGGCGGGCATGGAATCCGAGGATGGGACGAGGCGTCCGGCCCGCCCGGCCCGGCCCGCGCCCCGCGAGGAACGGCCATCCGCCGTGGAGACGGACTTCGACGATCCGCTGGCCGATCACCTGCCCAGCAAGGCCCCGCTCCCGCTGGCCGACGCCACCGACGACGACTTCTTCAAGATGATCCAGGGCGACCTCGGCTGAATCCCGATCGGCCGAGGCCGTACCCGGGCCGACTTCGTGCGGTATCACCGGAGGAACGATCGATGTCGAAGTCGAGCCGAGGGATCGATGCCCTGGCCAGCGGGTTGGCCGGCGCCGTGGCCCTGACCGCCATCCACGAGGTGGCGCGTCGGGTCGTCCCCGATCCCCCTCGCATGGACGTGCTGGGACGTCGCGGCTTGCGACGGGTGATGAGGGCCGCCGGACTCACCCCGCCCAGCGAGCCCGAGGCCCAGGGGATCGCCCTCGTCGGCGACCTGGCCACCAATGGGCTTGCCTATTCCCTGGTCGGCCTGGGGCCTGCGGGGTCGGCCCCGGCCCGGGGCGCTGCCATCGGCGCGGCGCTGGGCGTCGGAGCGCTGGTGCTCCCGCCCGTGCTCGGGCTCGGGCCTTCTCCTTCCGACCTCAAGCCCCGGACCGCGTGGATGACATTTGCCTGGTACTTCGCCGGGGGTCTGGTCGCTGGCGGTGTCTACCGTGGGCTCAGGGCTCCCCGCCAGTAAATCTCTCGACGTGCAGCCTTTCGTCGAAATCAACAGGATCGCCCTGCCCGGTGGCCTCCTCTGATCGCCAATCGTCTCGATCCGGGTAAACGACGGTAACACGACGATCACCGTACCCGAACCGTTGGATGCGGGTGGGGTACGGTGATCGAGGGTGTCATCGTCGCGGGCTCGCGGCGGATCATCGCGGCGAGCCCTCGGATCGAATCTTCGCAAGGGGAAGAAAGGTCGCCAGGAGGACGACGGCCGGTGAGACGCTAGCTTTCGGGATCAGCCGTTGGGCCCGCGCGAAAGATCGTCGAAAACGGCTTTTTTGTAGTCGCTCGTGGTGCTGGTGCCGGTCAGCGAGGGATCGCTCGCGGACGGCCCGGCGATGGCGGCACGCTTCGTCGTGAAATTATAGAGCATCAGGAGCAGGAGCGACCCGCCGATGGCGGTCATCCATCCGTAAAGGCCGCGATTGTCCATCCCGGTGAATCGGCCGATGTATCCGCCCACCACGGCTCCGGCGATCCCGAGGATCATCGTCCAGAGCCAGCTCATGGGGTCGCGACCCGGGTTGATCAACCGGGCGATCGCGCCGGCGATGAGTCCGAAGATCGCATAACCAATCAGATCACCGATACTGCCCATGATCCGCTCCTTGTGTCAGCGCAGGCTGTTTGTTGCAGTGAAAAGAAGTTGTGAAGAAAAGACGTCGTCAGTGCCGTCCGGCCTCGCCGCGATCCGGCGTCGTCCCGGCTCGACGGATCGGGATCCGGTGAGCGGACTGGAAACCCCGCAACCCCTCGGGTCATTGCAGGGTCAGTTTAGGTCATGGAAGGGCGGACGGTTCGCCCCGCGGAGGATCACCGTTCCCACTCGATCGCCCCGTTCGAGCGTAGCATCGCTCGGCCGATCCGCTCCCCGTGAGGATCGAAGACGGTGGCGACCAAGTCCCGGCCCGGGAATTCCCGCTGGGCCCCTTCCAGGACGGAACGGGTCAGTGGCTTGACATCCGAAGGCTTGACCTCCGGGGTGACGCCGATCCACAGGCGTCCATGTTTTTCGAGGTCGGCTTCCACATACCGCAGGTAAGCCTTCCCGGTGGTTTCCGCCCACGAGGCGAATCGACGATCCTTCTCGGTCGTCCCGGGGTGCTCGGAGGACGCCGCCGAGGTGGTGGTCGGGGTCGAAGCGGGCTGATGGGCCGTCGCCGGGCCGTCGCGTTCCACCCGGGTCCGCGTGGCGCCCTCGTTGGCGATCTGGTATCGAACCCCCTCGCCTGGCCGGAATTGGGCCGAGAGGATCGCCGCCCCGGAAGGATCGAAGATTTTCAGGAGGATCGGCTGATCGGGAAAGTCTTTCCTGGCCCCGGACATCAAACTCTTGGTCAGTTCGAGCGTATCATCGGGGGCGACGGATTGATCGATCTGGACATCCATCACTCCCTTACGCTCGATGCAGACGGTCGCGTCCTTGATCATCCCCGCCGAGTGGTCGCGGAGGAACTCGGCGTAGGTCTGGTCGCGTCGCGTATCCCAAGCGACCTTCACCCCGCCCTGCCCGACGGCCCGGGGAGGGTTGGCCGGCGCCGAATCGGCGGGCCGCCGGGCCTCCGTGCGATTGGGGGCGGACGCTTCGGGTGGCCCGGCCATCGGGTTGCACCCGCCGAGCACGGCCAAACAAAGTCCGGCGAGTCCGGCCCATTTACGTCGCATGCTGCCCCTCGCCCGTTGGCCGGTGTGAAACGAGGCGAGGATGCCCCTTTTCGATAGGCTGTGCTAATCAGCAACCTTCGTGCCGAATTGCGAGCATGGCCATTTTCTGCGGGAATGCGAAGGAAAGGACTCCGGCGACGTGGCCCGATCCGGCGGTGGGAGTGGGCATGGCGGGATCGTCTCGGTACACTTGCCACCGATCCGGCCATTGAAAGACGTTTTTTCGCGAATCGCATCGAAACGAACCCGCCCGGGCCACTCCGAGAGGATCGCGGCACCCGCATGCTAGACCGCCTGACGATCTTGAAGAAGGGATTGCTGCTGATCGCCGTCCCGCTCTGCTTCCAGATGGCATTCATCACGATGGTCGCCGTGATGCGGAGGAACGCCGTCTCCGCCGAGGCCTGGATGCTCCATACCAAGGATGTGTTCGTGCAGCGACAGGCGCTCTGGTCGAAGATGATCACCGCCCACGGCTCGTTGCAGGGGTATGTCATCACGCGGGATGCGGCATTCGATCGGCTGACCGTCGATCAGATCCGAGGGGTCGACCAGGAGGCGGCGCGATTGACCCACCTGGTCGCCGACAACCCGGCCCAGAAGGCGAAGGCCGCCGCCATCGAGGCGGAGGTGAATCGGTTCTCCCGGTTCCTCAACGAAGGCGTCTCCCTGCTCCGCGACGGGAAGATGGAGATGGCCCTGGCGATGGAGCGTCGCAAGCATTCTCAGGAGAGCCTCGAACGGATGGACCACCTGCTCTCGAACTTCCTGGAAGAAGAGCAGCGACTCGACCGGATCCGCCACGCCGAACTGGACCAGGCGTGGTCGAGGCTCGACGTCTTGCTGGCCGCGGGCACGATCACCTCGATCCTCTTCTCGCTGCTGCTGGTGTCGCTCTTCGCCAAGAGCATCAGCGGGCGGATCTCGGCCCTCGCCGCCAATGTCCATCGCCTGGGCGAGGGCAAGGCCCTGGCCGCCGCCGTCGGGGGCGACGACGAGATCGCGCGACTTGATCGCGTCTTCCACGAGATGGCCCGGACACTCGATCGGGCCGCCCAGACCGAACGCGAAAATGCCCGGATGACCGCCCTTCGCGCCGAGGAACTGGCGACGCTGAACGATCAGCTCCGGGAGAAGAATCAGGAGAACGAGATGTTCGTCTACAGCGTCTCGCACGACCTCCGCTCCCCGCTCGTGAACCTCCAGGGGTTCAGCAAGGAATTGGGCCTGATCGGCAAGGATCTGCGGTCGACCCTCGACCGGGATGATGTCCCGAGGAACCTGCGAGACCGCGCGATCGGCATGATCGACGTCGACATCAGCGAGTCGATCCAGTTCATCCAGTCGGCCGTGACGCGATTGAGCGGGATCATCGATGCCCTGCTCCGCCTCTCGCGGGCGGGGCGGGTCGAGTATCGGTTCCAGACGACGGATATCGCGGGGATTGTCCGCCGGGTCGTATCGGCCCTGGGCCAGACGATCCAGGAGAAAGGGGCGACCGTCCACGTCGGGGATCTGCCCATGGCCTACGGCGACCCGACCGCGATGGAGCAGGTTTTGGGGAATCTGATCGGCAATGCCTTGAATTACCTGGACCCGGCCCGGCCCGGTGTGATCTCGATCTCCGCCGCACCCGCCCCCCCCGACCATCCCATCGCCCCGCCCGGCACGGTGATCTTCGCCATCCAGGACAATGGCATGGGCATCCCGGACGCCTACAAGTCGAAGGTCTTTTCGGTGTTCCAGCGGCTCCACGGTGACCACGTCAAGGGCGAGGGCATCGGCCTGGCCCTGGTCCGACGCATGGTGGAGCGCCATGGAGGCCGCGTCTGGTTCGAATCGGTGGCCGGCCAGGGGAGCACGTTCTTCGTCGCCTTCCCCGCCGAGCCGGTCTCGTCTCGCGACCCGTCGCCATCGGTGTTATCCTCAGGACTCGGAAGCGAGAAGGAGCAGGAATGTCCATCGAACCCATGACTCTCGTCCTTGCGGAAGACGACGAAGGTCACGCGAACCTGGTCCAGCGCAACCTCCGGCGTGCCGGATTCGTCAATGCGATGGTCCATGTGAAGGACGGCCAGGAGGCCCTGGACTACATCAGGGGCGAGGGGGCCCATGCGAGCCGGACGCTCTCGGACTGGGTCCTCCTGCTCCTCGACATCAACATGCCGAGGATCGACGGGATCGAGGTCCTGAGGCGGATCAAGAACGATCCGCAAACCTCCAAGATCCCCGTCATCATGCTGACGACGACCGACGACCCCCGCGAGGTCGAGCGCTGTTACGACCTGGGATGCAGCGTCTACCTGACCAAGCCGGTGGAATACGAAGGCTTCGTCGAAGCGATCAACCGATTGGGATTGTTCCTGCAAGTCGTCAAGGTGCCACGAAATGGTGGGAGTCATTGACCCACACGGGCGGCCACGGCCTCCCATCGAGTCGCACCGCTCCGAGCTCATCCTTGTGGTCGAGGACGACCCGGGGGTCTCGCGCCTGGAGAGCTTGCGCCTGCGGCGCGCCGGGTACGAGGTGACCTGCGCGGCGACGGCCGAAGAGGCCCGGTTCGTGGTCATGGGCGGCGGCGTGGACCTGATCGTCCTCGATCAGAAGCTCCAGGGGGCCATCAGCGGCCTCGACCTTTATGAGGACCTTCGCCAGGACGGGATCGATCTCCCGGCGATCCTGGTGACGGGCCTGAGCGACGAGGACACGCTGATCCGGGCCATACGCGTGGGACTCCGCGACTTCGTGCCCAAGACGATCGACTACCTCGACGACCTGACCCGCGCCGTCGATCGGGTGATCCAGCAGGTGCGCACCGAGCGGCGGCTGGCCGAATCGGAGGCGCGGCTGGCTGGCGTCACCCTGCTCGCCGAGGCGATCCCCCAGATCGTCTGGACGGCGACCGAGGATGGGCAGATCGATTACATGAATGGGCGTTGGTTCGAGTATAGCGGGTCCTCGCATTCCGACGCGCTGGGCGAGGCCTGGTCCCGGTCGGTTCACCCCGAGGATCGCGATCGCTGGCTCGACCGCTGGGCCGAATCGATCGAGACGGGGCGACTCTTCGAGTGCGAGTATCGCCTTCGGCGTGCCGACGGCGAGTATCGCTGGTTCCTGGGGCGTGCCGAACTCGTCCGCGAGGCTTCGGGCAAGCTCGTCAAGTGGTTCGGCACCTGCACCGACATCGACGACCAGAAGCGGAACGAGCAGGAACTCAAGCAAGCCCACGACCTCGCCGAGAGCGCCAGCCTGGCCAAGGATCAATTCCTGGCCATGCTCAGCCACGAACTCAGGACTCCGCTGACGCCCGTCCTGATGACGGCCGCCGCGGCCCGGGACGACCCCGACACGCCGGAGTTCCTCAGGCCCACGTTCGAGTTGATCCGCCAGAACCTCGAGCTCGAAGCCCGGCTGATCGACGACCTGCTCGACGTGATGAGGATCATCCGGGGCAAGATGCCCTATCATTTCGAACCCGTGGATGCCCATGCCCAGATCCGGCGGGCGATCGAGATCTGCCGAGCCGAGGCCGAGGCGAAGCGGCTCCGCGTCGTCGTGGCACTCGACGCGACCGAGCATCACATCATCGCCGACGCCGCGCGATGGCAGCAGGTCCTCTGGAATCTGATCAAGAATGCGGTGAAATTCACCCCCGCCGAGGGGAGCCTCCTGGTCCGATCCCGGAACGCAGACGGTCGGATCATCATCGACTTCGTCGATTCGGGCATCGGGATCGACCCGGCCCACCTCCCCCACATCTTCAACGCATTCGAGCAGGGGGAGGACGCGACGACCAAGAAATTCGGGGGCCTCGGCCTCGGCCTGGCCATCAGCCGATCCGTCGTCGAAGGGCATGGGGGGCGGATCGTCGCCTCCAGCCCCGGCAAGAATCGGGGGTCCACCTTCACCGTGGAGTTGCCGACTTCGAACATCGCGCCGGCCAGCTCGCACGACTCGGCGGACCACCCCGCCGCGGAGCCCCCCCCGCACCGGCGGATCTTGCTCGTCGAGGACGACGTGATGACCTCCCGGATCATGGCGAAACTGCTTCGCCAGAAGGGGTACACGGTCACCACGGCGAACACCGTCGCCGGCGCCCTCGCCGTCCCGCTGGCGGATTACGACTTCATCGTCAGCGACATCGGCCTGCCCGACGGGTCGGGCCTGGAGCTGATGCGTAACATCCTGCCGCGTCACAACATCCCGGGGATCGCCCTGACCGGCTATGGCATGGAAGAAGACATCCGCCAGAGCCGTGAGGCGGGCTTCATCGCCCACCTCACCAAGCCCCTGGACTTCTCCAAGCTGGATGCCATGATCCGCCGGGTGGCCTCGGAGGCCGGGCCCATCCCGTGACGGGATGGCCCGGCCTGCCCGATCCGATCAGGGCTGCATGACCGCGTCGAAATCGGAGCGGTCGTTGGGGTCGAGCCGCTTCGGATCGAAGTTGGCCGCCTTGACTTGATCCCGGACCTTGCGATGCTCGGCCGTCCGGCCCGCCTGGAGGTAGGCTCGGGCGAGGTGGAAGAGCGTCGTCGGGCTCGAACTCAGCTTGGCCGATTCTTCCAGGTCCTGGATCGCCTCGTCGGTCCGCTTGAGTCGGGTCAAGATGACCCCCCGGGTGTCGAGGAAGGGGGCGAGACGCCCGACGCGGCGGATCGCCTCGTCGACCAGCTTGAGCCCCTCTTCATGCTGGCCCTTCACCTCGGAGATCGTCCAGGCCTTGTTGTTCAGGAAGCCGAAGCTGGCGGGGTTGAGCTTGAGCACCTCGTCATACAGGGCCAGCTCCTCATCATAGCGCCCCTGGATATGGCGAACGGCGGCCAGTCCGATGTAGGGCACCATGTCTTTCGGCTCCTTGGTCCGGGCCATCTCGGCGATCGCGGAGATGCGATCGACGATGGCGCGATCCCCGGAATGCTTGTCCAGCAGGCTGAGGGCCGTCTCCATGGATTCGCTGACGGAGCCTGCGGCCAAGGCATCCCGGCAAGCATCCAGGGCCTCCGGGATCCGATCCAGGCCGATCAGGATCCGCGCCAGAGTCCAGCCGAGGCCGGGGAATTTGGCGGTGATTGTCCGCGCGAAGCGTTCGGTGACCTCGGGCTTTTCGAGCTGGCTCATCAGGTTCAGGAACGCGAGGCTCATGACCTGGCCATTAGGGGCCGTCTCGACTTCGGGGTAGTAGGCTTCGATCAGGGCCGCCGCATCATCGACCTTCCCGTTGGCCCGGGCTACCCAGTACTTCGAGCTGACGACCCGCGGCGAGGAAGGCTCGACCTCGACCAGCCGATCGAGCCGTTGCTGCGCCTCCGCGGGGCGTTTGGTCCGGGAGAGGGCCTCGACGGCGATCGACAGGGCGGCGGGATTGGCGACCGAGGTCTCGTCCGACGCCGGCAGGATGACGCGGACCGCCTCCTCCGGGCGGTTCACATCCAGGTAGAACTGCCCGAGTCGGACGCGGGCCTCCAGGGCGATCGGCGACGAGGCCGGGAGGTCTTCCGCCAGCGACGAGAGCAGCTTCAGGGCCTCGTCACGACGGGAGGGGTCGGGTGAGCGGCCGAGGACGGCCGCGCGGATCAGGCGGTCCTCGGGCAAATCTCCGGCGGCCGAGGCGCCGGGGGCGATCAGCTTCCAGGCTTCATCCCAACGGTCGACCCCCTTGGAGGAGACCAGGATGGCCAGCCATCGCGCCGCCCACGACGCCGTGGGGTCGAGTTTCAAAGCTTGGCGGACGATCGTTTCGGTCCTGTCGTTCTTCCCGATCCCCTCGAAGAATTCGGCCGCCGACTTGAGGGTCGTCATGTCGTCGGGGTGCTGGGCAAGCGCCGCATCGTAGAGCCTGGTGGCCTCGGGGACTTCCCCTCCCAGCCAGCGGCAGCGGGCGATCAGCAGGTCCGGGCGCTCACCCTTGTAGGTCTTCGCGGCGCGGTCGATGGTCGCCTTGACGCCCGTCTGATCTTTCTGCCCAATCTGGAAGAGGAGCAGGGCCAGCCAGGGGCCGGGCTCGTTGGGCTGGCGAACCGTCAGTTCGCGGAGCGTTTCCTGGGCCTCGAGCGGCCGGCCCAGCTCGCGGAGCAGCGAGGCCTGGGCGGATCGGAACTGGAGGCTATCCGGCTGACCCTCGACCAGCTGGGCGGCGATTTGCTCGGCCCGTTCCTTGTCGCCGAGCTTCAGCGACTCGACGGCCGAGAGCCGATCGACGACCGTCGCGCCCATCTGCTTGCGGAGTTCGGCGAGGTCGTCGTACCGCTTCAGGCGGGTGTAGAGGGCGACCAGCCGCCCGAGCGCCGAGGCTTGGGTGTTGGACTTCAAGGCCTTCTTGAATTCGCCGATGGCCTCCTCGGGGCGGAGCCGGCGTTCCAGCAAGACCCCGCGCAGGAGATGGCCGACCGGCAACAGGGGGGCGATGGTCTGCAGCCGTTCGATGATCCGATCGGCCTGGTCGAGCTGCTCGGGGGGCGTGACCTGGCCGGGCTTGGGTTCGCCCAGCAAGGCCAGGGCGCGGGCGGCCAGGCCATACGGCTCATCGTCGCCGCCGACCTTCCGGAGCGCCTCCAGGCCCAGCCGGGTGGCTTCCGCGTCGCCGGTCTGACCCAACTCGACCAGGAAGAGGCCGGGCAGCGAGTCCTCGGGCGAGAGGCTGGCCCACTCCGCATAGGCCTGGCGGGCACCATCGCGGTCGCCGAACTCGCGGAGCAGGTCGCCCCGGCCTCGGGCCAGGGCCGCGCGCTCGCGGGCCGGGAGCGTCTGGGGGGATTTGGCCAGCAGGTCCTTGGCCGCCTGGGCGTGGCCTGTCTGGATCAGGAGCCGGGCCCGGAGCATACGCAATTCGACGTGGTCGCCGGCATTCTCGGGCGACTCGGCCCGATCCAGCGTCTTGAGGGCCTCATCGAGCTTGCCTTGACGCCCCAGGCCGACGATGAGGGCCTGCCAGATCTCGGGCCGCTTCCTGGCCTCCCCTTCCGTGGCACGTGAAAGAAGGGTGATGGCCTCCTGGAGCTGATTCTTCGCAGCGAGCAAATCGGCGCGGACGCTCAGGACGGCCGGGTCATTGGGGTGGATCTTATCCGCCCGGGCGATCAATTCCTCGGGGCGTTCCCATCGCCTCTGGCCCTCGGGCAGGGACAACTGGCGATTGATGATGGCCCGGGCCAGTTCCACCAGCGAGGCGGGGTCTTCGGGGGCCATGGCGAGCCCGTGTTCCAGCTCGGCGATCGCGCCGTCCGGGTTCTGTGCCTGGATCATCGAGGCGATCGCACGCCGGGGGCCCATCGATTTGGGGGCGATCACGGCGGCCCGGCGGAACGCCGTGAGCGCCCGGGCCTCGTCGCCGATCGCGGCATAGCACCGGCCCAGGACCAGGTTCAGCTCGGCCTCCCAGGCCTGATCCACCTTGTCCCGGGCCAGTTCGAGCCCGGCGATGGCCGCGGCCGGATGGCCGGCCTTCTCCTCGAAGAAGGCGTTCAGGAGGCGGGCCATCGGCTTGGTTTTGTCGGGCTCCAGGCGAAGATACTGCTCGATCAGGGGGCGGGCCTCGGACAACCGATTGAGCTGGATCAGGATGTAGGCGAGGCGGAAGGTCAGGTCCGAATCGCTGCCCCCGACGGCCGTCAGGCCCTTGCGCCACTCGTCGATCGCTTCGTCGGGATGGAGCTCGGCGAAGTCGATCTGGCCCCGGAGGATGCGGACATTGATGCTGTCCGCCTGGGCCTTGGGGATCGCATCCAGGTGAGCGCGGGCGGCCTTCGGGTCATTGAGCCGGAGGGCATCCTGGGCCGCGATGTAGCGGACATCCGCGGAATCAGGATCCAGGGCCAGGGCCTTGGCGATCTCCTCCCGGGCCTGCGTCTCACGCTCCATCTTCAGGGCGATTTTGTGACGCGCCAGGCGGACATCGATGGAATTGGGATTGGCTTTCAACAGGGCATCCATGACCCGATCGGCGGCGGCGGGATCCTTGGTCTTGTCCGCGTAGATCCCGGCCAGAAGCAGGGCGGATGCCGTGTTCGCCGGGTCGATCGCCAGGGCCTTCTCGTACTCGGCGATCGCTTCGGGCAGCGCCTTGTCGTCGCCCGCGGAGGCCTCGCCGTCCAGGGCCATCGCCAGCAGGCGGTGGGCATCGGCATCCTTCGGGTCATCCTTGACCATGGCACGGGCCAGCGTCTCGGCGGCGCGGAACCGGAGTTCCTGGGCCTGGGTATCCTTGGTGCCGTAGGCGGCGGCCGACCGGAGCACGAGGTTGCCGTGCTCGACGTACATCTCGACGATGCGGCGGCGAGCGTCCTTGGCGTGGGGACCCGACGGGTCGAGCCGGAGGAGTTGATCGTTGACCGCGGCGGCGCCGAGGTACTGCGGGAGCGACCGCGCCGTCTTCGCCAGGAGGTCACCCTGGAGGTTCAGGGCCTCGACATCCGTGGGCCATGAGCGCAGATAATTCTCCAGGAGCCGGCTCGACAGGGCGTTGTCCCCCCTCTTGATGCTGGCCGTCGCCTGCTCCATGGCCGACTGGCGGAGTCGACGCTCCTGGAGGATGCGGATCGGCACGATCGCCAGGAGGCCGGCGAGGAGGATCCCCCCGACGATGATCAGGCCTCGGATGTTGACGCGCGTCCGAGTCGGAGCGGCCTGGGGTGTTTGTTTGGGGGATTTGGCCACTGAGGGAACTCCGTCGGCGGATGGAATAAGATCGGGTTGGGGGGGCAAGCCGAACGTTGGTCGCGCGCCATCGCTCAGTCGAGAGTAACGGTTTCCATCGTCGCTTGACAACTCATTCGGATCGAAGAATGACACCGGGTCGGTGCCGTGCCGGTCGTCCTGGAGGGGTTCCGGGATCTCGCTTCGGAACACTACGTCGCGAAGGTTCGGTGGGTGTCGGCAAATCCGCCACAATCCGATATTCGGGGAGTGGGCGGGGTTCTTGACGCCGTATTCGGGAAACTCACGCCAACATGCCGGATCACCGCCCTGCCCTCCTGGCCATCCTGCTCTTCCTCGCCGCCGGCCTCTGCGAGATCGGCGGCGGATATCTGGTCTGGGCCTGTCTTCGGGATCGCCGGTCGCCCTGGTTCGGGGTCGTCGGCGTGGCATTGTTGATCCTTTATGGCGTGATCCCGACCCTGCAACCCGCTTCCTTCGGCCGGAC
Source organism: Tundrisphaera macrotermitis (assembly GCF_051175315.1). NCBI lineage: Bacteria > Pseudomonadati > Planctomycetota > Planctomycetia > Isosphaerales > Isosphaeraceae > Tundrisphaera > Tundrisphaera macrotermitis. The sequence goes on along the minus strand of NZ_CP195100.1, from coordinate 3,784,926 downwards.
CTATGCCGCCTATGGGGGGGTATTCGTGGCGTTGTCCATCGCCTGGGGCTGGGCCATCGACGGGGCGAAGCCGGATCGCTACGACCTCATCGGAGGCGCGATCTGCCTGGTCGGTGTCGTGGTCATCTTCCACGCCCGTCGCGGGTGAGGCCGTGCCGGCACGCCATCTGCCAGAGGGAACGGTCGGCCCTCGATGTCTCGGGGCCGGATCGATCTCGCACCGGGAGGCTGATGCGTGGCCGAGGAAGAAGACCTGCCCGACTATGAACCGATGCTCGCCGCCTACCATCGTGCTTACGCCGTTGAGCTGAAGTCGATGATCGATGGCTTGCCGATCCGGGAAGGGGATCGGGTGCTGGAGGCCGCCTGCGGCGACGGGTCGTACACGCCCTGGCTCGCCGAACGGGTGGGGGACGGCGGGTCCGTGGTGGCCTTCGACGTGTTGCCGGCATTCCTCCGGGTGGCGAGTCGCGAGGCGGCCCGATCCGATGATGCGTCGCGGATCCGGTTCGTCACCGCATCGATCGATCGGCTCCCGTTCGCCGAGGGGAGCTTCGATGTCGCCTGGTGCGCCCAGAGCCTGTTCAGCCTTCCGGAGCCCGTGGCCTCGGTCCGCCAGCTTGCCGGGCGGGTCCGGCCGGGTGGGCTGGTCGCGGTCCTGGAGAACGATACCCTGCACCAGATCATCCTGCCCTGGCCGGTCGAGCTGGAGCTGGCGCTGCGGACCGCGGAATGGAAGTCGTTTCGCGAGGAGTCGGACCATCCCGGCAAGTTCTATGTGGGCCGACGCCTGCTGAAGGTCTTCCGCCAGGCGGGGTTGGTCGACATCCGGATCGACACGCACGCCTCGGATCGCGTCGCGCCGCTCGACGAGTCGGTACGCACATTCCTCGGCGAATACCTCGCCGACCTCGTCGAACGGGTCGGCCCTCGGCTTGATCCCGGGCATCGCAGGGCGTTGGAGAAACTTGCCGACCCGGACTCGCCCGGATCCCTGGTCAACGACCCCGACACGACCCTCACCTGCATCGACCACGTCGTCTCCGGGCGGGTCCCCGCGGCGTGATCGAAGTCGCCCGCGATTCGCAGGGTCGGCAGACCCTTCCGGGCCGGACGGTCCGGCGCACGTCGTCAGGTTGGCCGCCGGTCAGGATCGAGGTCGGGGGCCGATCGGCGGTCGCGGGTGTAGGCGTAGGCCCACAGGATCAACACCCCCTGGAACGGCAATCGGAGCAGGTGGACGAGGGGCGGCAATGCCGTCGGGATCAGGTCCTGGTGCCGATACAGGTAGATGTTGGCCGGGAAGACGGCGATCAGCAGGGCGATCAGTCCCCAGGCGGCCAGGCGAGACGTGGCCGGGATCAGGAGCATCACCCCCAGGGCGATTTCGCAAACCCCGCTGAACCAGACCAGCCAGCGAGGTTCGGGGAATGATGGCGGGATGATGCGAGCAAAGAGGTCCGTGCGGGTGAAGTGCATCACCCCGGACGTCAGGAATAACGCCGCGAACAGGAGCTTGGCGGCGACCCTGCCCACCCTCGCGAGTTCCCGGGCCATGAGCGTCTCCTCGTTGCGGCGGATGAACCTGAGCGGGGACCGTCCGGTCGGCCCATTGTACGGGCCCGGCCCCGGAAACCGATGGGCAATATCCGGGCAGGCCCGCCACCGAATCCCGATGGGGCGCCAGTGAGCCGACGGGCCATCCACCCCGATCGAGGTCCCGGGGCGGTCGCGAGCTTGGCAACGACCGGGTGCCGGGGGTACGCTGTGGGCCGGAACCCAGACACCGCGAGCGATCGGCGGGCGGTCCCGCACCGGCATCGTGAGCCGGGGGGGACGGCCCGCGCCGGTCGGCATCGCTTGGCCGAGCGATCGGCCGGACGGATACGATGGTCCAGATCAAGCTGCCGGACGGGTCGGTCAAGGAATATCCCGAGGGCGTCCGCCCGCGTGAGATCGCCGAGGGGATCGGCAAGAGGCTCGCCGACGCGGCGGTCGCCGCCGTGGCCGACGGCCAGATCGTCGACCTCGAACGGCCCCTGGAAGTCGAGGACGGGGCCGCCATCGAGCTGAAGCTCTTGACCAACAAGGACCGCGAGGCGCTCGACGTCCTGCGGCACTCGACGGCGCACATCATGGCCCGGGCCATCCTCCGGCTCCACCCGGGTGCCCAGCTCGCCTTCGGCCCGACCACCGGCACCGGCTTCTATTACGACGTCGACCTGCCCGATCGGCCCCTGTCCGAGGACGACTTCCCGGCCATCGAGGCCGAAATGGCGAAGTTGACCAAGGAGGCCGAGCCGTTCGAGCGGTTCAGCCTGCCCGCCGACGAGGCCCGCCAGTTCGTCCTGGATCTCGGCCAGGGCTACAAGGTCGAGCACATCGACGACGAGCTGCACAAGTTCGGCGTGCTCAGCTTCTACCGCCAGGGGGAGTTCGTCGACCTCTGCCGGGGCCCGCACATCCCCCACGCCGGCAAGGTCGGGGCGTTCAAGCTCCTGTCGATCGCCGGGTCGTACTGGAAGGCCCACACCGACCGCAAGATGCTCCAGCGCGTCTACGGCACCGCCTTCTTCGACAAGAAGGATCTCGACGCCCACCTCGCCCAGATCGAGGAGGCCAAGAAGCGCGACCACCGGCGGCTCGGCAAGGAACTCGGCCTGTTCACGATCTCGCAGATGGTCGGCTCCGGCCTGATCCTCTGGATGCCCAAGGGGGCGATCGTCCGGGGGCTTTTGGAGAACTTCCTTAAGGACGAGCTGATCAAGCTCGGCTACCAGCCGGTCTACACCCCGCACATCGGCAAGATCGAGCTTTACCAGACCAGCGGCCACTATCCCTACTACAAAGACTCCCAGTTCCCGCCGATCCGGATGCTATCCGACGCCGCCATGGCGCTCGTCGACGGGCTGGAAAAGGGGACCGTCGACGACGCCGCCCAGAAAAAGCTGCTCAAGGATGCCGGCATCCCCGAGGCGATGCCCAAGCTTGCCGCCGACGACGGCAGCGAGGTCCACGCCAAGCTCGGCGAGTCCTACTGGTCGCTCGACCCGGCGCAGCGGGTCAAGTACGTGTCTGACCTCGGCGTGAGCGAGGAGTACCTCCTCAAGCCGATGAACTGCCCCCACCACATCCAGATCTTCGCCGCCCAGCCCCGGAGCTATCGCGACCTCCCGGTGCGCCTGGCCGAGTTCGGGACGGTCTACCGCTACGAGCAGTCGGGCGAGCTGTCGGGCCTGACCCGCGTGCGCGGGTTCACCCAGGACGATGCCCACCTGTTCTGCACCCAGGAGCAGGTCCGCGGCGAGTTCCGCAAGACCATGGAACTGACCCGGTCGGTCCTGGAAAGCCTGGGGCTGAACGACTACCGCCTCCGCCTGAGCAAGAGCGATCCCGAAGACCCCAAGTACCAGGGGGCGGCCGGGGCGACCTGGCAGAAGGCCGAGGCCGACATCCGCGCCGTGCTCGACGAGATGGGGCTGCCCTACGACGAGGCCCCCGGCGAGGCGGCCTTCTACGGCCCGAAGGCGGACTTCGTGGTCCGGGACTGCATCGGCCGCCAGTGGCAGCTGGGGACCGTCCAGCTCGACTACGTCCTGCCCGAGCGGTTCGGCCTCCACTACACCGGGGCGGACAACCTCCCGCACCCGCCGGTCATGATCCATCGCGCCCCGTTCGGGAGCATGGAGCGATTCATGGGGATCCTGATCGAGCACTTCGCCGGAGCGTTCCCGCTCTGGCTGGCGCCCGAGCAGGTCCGCGTCCTGCCGATCTCCGACAAGACGCTCGACTACGCCCGCGAGGTCGTCGCCGAGTTGCAGGCCGCCGGCCTCCGCGCCGGGCTCGACTCGCGGTCGGAGAAGGTGGGGGCCAAGATCCGCGACGCCCAGCTGGAGAAGATCCCGGTCATGCTGGTGGTCGGCGGCAAGGAGGCGGAGGCCCGCCTGGTCTCCTACCGCGACCGCGTGGACGGCGACCGGGGGGCCCTGCCCCTGGCCGAGGCCATCGCTCAGCTCAAGGCCGAGTCGGACTCCCGGACGATCCGCCAGGTGGCCGCGGCTCTCCCGGCAGCCCCACCGGAAGAGTCGGCCGAGAAACACGCCTATTGACAGGCGCCCCGCCACAATGTAATGCTTTGGAGTGCCAGGGAACCACGGAAGGCCCGCCGCGGGGCGGACGCCGTGGTGAGACGGGGAGGTCCCTCCTGGAGAGCCTCCCCGGTCCCGATGAGGCCCAACCACCCGTCCCGCCGGGGAGGACGCTATCGACCGGAATCTCAGGGTGAACGAGCAGATCCGCATCTCACCCGTGCGGGTCATCAACACCGAAGGCGAGCTGCTTGGGGTGATGCCGACCGGCAAGGCGATGGAGTCGGCCCGAGAGGCCGGCCTCGACCTCGTCGAGGTCGCGCCCAACGAACGGCCGCCCGTCTGCAAGATCATGGACTTCGGCAAGTTCAAGTACTCGCAGAAGAAGCGGGCCTCCAAGCAGAAGCAGCACCAGGTGCAGGTGAAAGAGATTCGCGTCCGGCCCAAGACCGGAGACCACGATATCGAGGTCAAGGTCAAGCGGGCCCGCGAATTCCTCGAAGGCAAAGACAAGGTCCTCGTCAACGTCCTCTTCCGGGGACGCGAGCTGGCGCACATCGATGAAGGCCGCAAGGTCATGAACGAAGTGCTCCAGGCCCTCGACGATGTCGCGAAGATCGAGAAGAACCCGTCGATGGAAGGCAAGCGGATGACGGCGATCATCGCCCCCCGCGTTTCTTCCTGAATTCGACACCCCGATCCATCGTCGGATCCCGACATTTTCCGGGATGATGCCGGCCCCGGGCGGATTGCCCTTGGCGAGGGCCGGCGTCATCTGCTACACTCTCCGCCTCGGCCGATTCGGAAGGCCCGCGTGTCGGGCCCGCGCCCGGCCCTCACACATGCTCCGCGAGGCTCCGAGCGACCATGCCCAAGCTGAAGACCCACAAAGGGATGAAGAAGCGGTTCAAGGTTTCGGCCACCGGCAAGGTCAGCCACAAGCGCTGCGGGTCGTCTCACTTGAACAGCCACAAGAGCGGCAAGCAGATCCGCCGGCTGCGCAAGAAGTCGTACCTGAAAGTCGAGGCCGAGGCCAAGCGGATTCGCCGCGTCCTCCAGACCCGCGAAGGGGACAACCCCGTCGTGGTCGAGGCCGACCAGCTGGCCGCCGCGGAAGCCGGCGCCACGTCGATCGCCGCCGAGGCCGCGGTCAACCCGGCCACCCTGCCCTCGCAGGCCTGAACCACGCAGCCTTGAGCTATCATCTTCCCCGACCCCGGGGCCTGACCGCCCCGGATCGGGCGTCCCGAAGCCATCTTTTGCCGAGACATATCGATGCGTGCAACGAAGGGCGCGGCCCGTAACAAGGCGAAAAAGCGTCTGTTTCGCAAGGTCGAAGGGTTTGTCGGCGGCCGTCGCCGCCTGCTCCGCACGGCCAAGGAAACCCTGCTCCGCGCCGGGATGTTCGCATTCCGCGACCGCCGGGCCAAGAAGCGCGATTTCCGCCGCCTGTTCATCATCCGCCTGAGCGCCGCCGCCGAGATGCGCGGCCTCCGCTACAGCCGGCTCGTCCACGGCCTCAAGCTCGCCGAGATCAAGCTCGACCGCAAGAGCCTCTCGGAGCTGGCCATCCACGATCCCGAGACCTTCGACGCCATCGTCTCGCTGGCCCGCGCCGAGCTGGACAAGCACGACGCGGCCGTCGCCGAGCGGAACCGGGCCAAGGTCAAGGCCAAGTCGGCCTGACCGATCCGATCGCCGAAGCTGCCATGCGAAAGCCGTGGACGTTGGCCGTTCCTGCCCGGGGCGGCCGAGTTCGCGGCTTGCTCGCCATTCGGTCCGCCCGAATCCGAGCACCCCGACTGGTGGGAGTTCGAGATTCGATCGTCTCGGTGATGCGAGGTCTGCTCGATGAGCTGCGCGGATCACTATTCCGGGTTTGGGTGGATCAAGGTCAAGCGATCCATCGAAGCGTCCGAAGCCTCCTGCGAGGAACGTCTCGCCGCACTGGAAGCCCACCATCGCAAGGAGACCGACTTCCTGATCCGGGAAGTCCGCGAGCTCGCAGCGGAGGTGGATCGACTCGCGGCCGTCAGCCATCAAGGTCCGAGTACTTCATGAGCCAGCCCGAACCGTTGGATGTTGCCCTGGCGGACCTCGACGCCCTGGAAGCCGCCGGGCAAGAGGCGTTTGCCCAAGCCCGCGATCCCGAGGCCATCGAGGCGGCGCGGATCGAGTTCCTGGGTCAGAAGCAGGGGCGTTTGAAGTCGGCCCAGGAGCGGCTCAAGACCCTCCCTCCCGACGGGAAAAAGGCCTTCGGCCAGCGGTTCAACGCCGCCAAGAAGTCGATCGAGGCCGCCCTGGAGGCGGCGCGAGAACGCGGCGGCCGGCCCGATGTCGCGGTCGATGCGATCGACGTGAGCCTGCCCGGCCATCGGCCGAGGATCGGCCATCGCCACCCGCTGACGCAGACCGCCGACGAACTGATCGACCTGTTCGGCCGCTTCGGCTTCGCCGTGGCCCGTGGCCCTGAGGTCGAGGACGTCCACCACAACTTCGACGCCCTGAACATCTCGGCCAGCCACCCGGCCCGGGACCCGCTCGACAACTTCTACCTCTCCGACGCGACCATGCTCCGCAGCCAGACCAGCACCGTGCAGGTGCGGGTCATGGAGAATCAGCCGCCGCCGGTGCGGGTAATCGCCATCGGCCGGGTGTATCGGCCCGACACGGTGGATGCCACCCACTCGTTCATGTTCCATCAGATCGAAGGATTGATGGTGGACAAGGGCGTGACGATGGCGGATCTGAAGACGGTCCTCCGCCTGTTCGCCCGGAGCTATCTGGGCGAGGACGTGAAGATCCGCTTCCGGCCGTCCTTCTTCCCGTTCACCGAACCGAGCGTCGAGGTCGACATGCTCTGGCATGGCGGCGACCGCTGGGTTGAAATGGGGGGAGCCGGGATGGTCGATCCCAACGTCTTCCGGGCCGTGGGGTATGATCCCGATGAGGTTTCCGGTTTCGCATTCGGCCTGGGGATCGAGCGGTTGTGCATGAGACGGCACGGGGTCGACGACATCCGCCTGCTGTATCAGAACGACGCGCGATTCCTGGGCCAGTTCTGACGGGCCGGCCGGGCCGCCTTCCTCTCCCCTCCCAACGAACCCAAGCGAGCATCACCCCATGGCCACGGAGCAGAGTCGGGTCATCGTGACGACCGGGGCCACGGCCCACGCCACCCTGATTCACCATCGCGACTTCCCGGAGATCCGCGGCGAGGGTGAGTCCCCCTCGGCCGCCGCCGAGAATCTCGCCAACCACCTGACCCGGGCCCTGGACAGCGCCCTGACCAAGTGGCGTCGCGATGCGATCCAGCAGGCCATCGACGAGGTCCGCGCCTTCGCCGCCGAGAACGCCTGACGCCCCACCGACCCGGAGCCCCGCACCCATGCCCGACCCCGAGCCGTCGTCGTCCTCCGCCCCCGACCTGATCCGCGCGTTGGGACGAGTCGACGCCACGATGATCGTCATGGGGTCGATGATCGGGTCGGGGATCTTCATCACTTCGGCCGAATCGGCCCGACTGGTCGGGGCCCCGGGCTGGCTCCTGGTCGCCTGGGCGGTCGCCGGGCTGCTCACGATCGCCGGCGCCCTCTGCTCGGCCGAGGTCGCATCGATGATGCCCCGCGCCGGCGGGCAGTATGTCTTCCTCCGCGAGGCGTATGGGCCTTCGATCGGCTTCATGTTCGGCTGGGCGACGTTCCTGGTCGTCCAGACCGGGACGATCGCGGCGGTGGCCGTGGCCTTCGCCAAGTTCCTCGGCGTCTTCGCCCCCGGCGTCTCGGACACGCATTATCTGATCCCGCCGGTCCACCTGGGACGCCTGGGCTACGCCCTCAGCCTATCGACCCAGCAATGCGTCGCGGTCGCGCTGATCGCCGGACTGACGCTGCTCAACACGCGGGGCTTGCGTGCCGGCAAGCTGATCCAGAACACATTCACGTTCGCCAAGACCGCCGCGCTGATCGGTCTCATCGCCGTCGGCCTTTTCTTCGGGGCGAATCGCGACTCCGCGGCCTGGACGGCGGCGTGGTGGGATTCGGCGGCCAACGGGTGGAGCCTGGCCACCTCGCAGGAAGGCTTGAGTGCAACCGGCGGGCTGGGGTTCGCCCTCGTGCTGGGCAAGGCGATGATCGGCCCGCTGTTCTCCCAGACCGCCTGGAACAGCGTCACGTTCACGGGCGGCGAGGTCCGCGAGCCGGGCAAGACCCTGCCGTTCGCCCTGGTGATCGGCTGCGGGACGGTCATCCTGCTGTACATGCTCGCCAACCTCGCCTATCTCGTCTCCTTGCCGTTCGACCAGATCCAGCACGCCGAGAAGGATCGAGTGGGGACCGCCGTGATGCGGGCCGTGCTGGGCACGGGCGGAGTTTATGCGATGGCGGCGGCGATCATGGTTTCGACCTTCGGCTGCGTGAACGGTCTGGTCCTCTCCGGCGCCCGGGTCTTCTACGCGATGGCCCGCGACGGGCTGTTCTTCCGCAAGGTCGGCACCACCAATGCGCACCATGTCCCGGCGGTTGCGCTGCTGGCTCAGGGGGCCTGGGCCATCTTCCTGGTCCTTCCGGTCACGGTTTCGGTCGATGCGGCCACCGGCCGGCCGGGCTACGGGAACACCTACTCCGACCTGCTCCAGTTCCTCGCCCCGGTCGACCTCTCGTTCTACATGCTGATGGTCGGCACCTGCCTGGTCTTCCGCCTCAAGCGGCCCGACGCCGAGCGTCCTTACCGCACGTTCGCCTACCCGCTGCCCCTGGTGTTCTACCTGGGCGTGGCCGGGCTGCTGGTGGCGGACTTCATCTACCTGGAGCCCCGCACCGCGGGCATCGGCTATGCCATCGCCCTGATCGGCATCCCCGTCTATTGGCTCCGAAATCGATTCATGAAGGATCGGCCGATCGGCGATCCAGGGCTCAGCGCCTCGGCCGATGATCGCTAATCGACTCATCCGGCCGGCCTATCCCGGATCGTCGGGACGGGTCTTCGGGATTTCGGCCCGAAAAAGGGTTATGATCTCCTGACGAACTTTTCTCCATTCGCCCACGATCGGGCGACCCTCGCGACGGCCGGCGAGTGGGCCCTGATGCGGCCGCCTGTTCACACACCCGGGTCACGGCACAACCTCCTGGGATCGGGCTTCAGACGGGAAGACACGCGCGATGATCGTTAGCTGGAACTGGTTGACGGACTACCTGAAGCTCGACATGCCGGACGAGGTCCTGACGGAGCGACTCGCCCTGGCGGGGCTGAATCACGAGTCGACCGAGGAGGTGGGGGGCGACCTCGCCATCGACCTCGAAGTGACCAGCAACCGGCCCGATTGCCTGGGCCATCTGGGCGTGGCCCGCGAGATCGGCGTCCTGTTCGACCGCCGGGTGACGATGCCCGACCCCCGGCCGAAGACCTCCGGCGCGGGCGTCGACACCCTGGCGAAGATCGCCATCGAGGACGCCGGCCTCTGCTCCCGATTCACGGGCCGGGTCATCACCGGCGTGAAGGTCGGCGAGAGCCCCTGGTGGCTCCGCAAGCGGCTGGAGACCCTGGGCGTCCGCCCGATCAGCAACGTGGTCGATGCCACGAACTATGTCATGTTCGAATGCGGCCAGCCGCTCCACGCCTACGACCTCGCCAAGGTTGAAGGCCGGTCCCTGGTCGCCCGCCGCGCCCGCAAGGGGGAGATCCTGAAGGCGATCAACGGCAAGGGCTACGACCTCACGCCCGAGATGCTGGTGATCGCCGACGCGGCCCGGCCGGTCGGGCTGGCCGGGGTCATGGGCGGGCTTGAGACCGAGATCGGCGACGGGACCACCGAGATCCTGATCGAGGCCGCCCGGTTCGATGCCATGTCGGTCCGCCGGACCTCGCGGGCCCTGGCGTTGTTCAGCCCGTCGAGCTATCGGTTCGAGCGGCCCTTGGATCCGGAAACCGTCGACTGGGCGAGCCGCCGCTGCGCCGAGATCATCCTCAACACGGCGGGCGGGACGCTGCACTCGGGCGTCATCGACGTCGGATCGACGTCCGTCGAGCGTCCGGCGGTGACCCTCCGCCTCGACCAGATCGCCCGCATCCTCGGGATCACGATCGACCCGGCCGAGGTCTCGCGGATCCTGCTCTCCCTGGGGCTGACCCACGAAGGCGGGCCGCCCGAGGCGCCCCGGTTCGCCCCGCCGACCTGGCGGAGCGACCTGGAACGCGAGATCGACCTGATCGAGGAGGTCGCGCGGATCCACGGCTACGAGAACATCCCGGAGGATCGCCCGGTCCCGCTCGCCAGTTCCCCCCGGCTTCCCCGAGAGCGGGTCGAGGGGGAGATCCGGTCGCTCTTGACCGGACTCGGCTTCGATGAGGCGGTGACCTACAGCCTGGTCTCCGATGACCTGGCCGCCCCGCTGGCCGCCAAGCCGGCGATGGCCTCGATCCACGTCGATCATTCGAGCCGGAAACGCGAGAATGCACTCCGGCAAAGCCTGGTGCCGAGCCTGCTGGCGGCCCGGAAGCACAACGAATCGCACGGCAACGGGGATGTCGACCTGTTCGAGATCGCCAACGTCTACCTGCCCCGGGCCGACTCGGCCATCCCGGACCAGCCGGCGAAGCTGGCGATCGTCGCGGGCCGCGACTACTACGGGCTCAAGGGGGTGGTGGAAGCCCTGATGGCCCGGCTCCACGTCGCGGGCACGTTCCAGGTGCGGGCCGCCTCGATCCCGGGCCTGATGCCGGGTCGGGCCGCCGCCATGTGGCTCGACGACCTCCCGCTGGGGGTCATCGGCGAGGTCGACCGCAAGCATTACGCCCCGATCGACCTGCGGGGCGCCTGCGTCGCGGCCGAGCTGGACCTGGCGGCGCTGATCGATCGGGCGGTGCTGATCCCCCAGAACCGCCCCGTGCCCCCGTTCCCGGTCGTCGCCCGCGACCTCAGCCTGGTCGTGCCCCGGGCCCTGCCCTGGTCCGACCTGGCCGGCGTGGTGGGCCATGCCGGCGGCTCGACGCTGGAGGCGATCGTCTACCTGGATTCGTTCCGGGGCGGGAACCTGCCCGAGGATCGCCAGAGCCTCCACTTCGGCCTCCGGTTCCGCCACCCCGAGCGGACCCTCACCGGCGACGAGGTCGAGCAGTCGGTGCGCTCGATCGTCGATGCCTGCGCCTCGCGGTTCGAGGCGACCCTGCGATCCTGATCTTGGGAAGCACTCTTGCGCGAAGGGGGCCAACCCTGGCCTCGGGGCGGTCGTTCGGATAGGCTGCGAGCATCCGCCGACCGATACCGACCTTCCCGCCGGAGTGCCCCGCATGCGCCGTCTCGCCTTATGGTTCGCCGTTTCCAGCAGCATCCTCGCGCCGGGCCTCGCGCGGGCCGACGAGACCGGGTCGAACATGGCCGAGGCCGCGCGACGGTTCCTGGGCACGCTGGACGACAAGCAAAGGGCCCAGGCCAGCTTCCCGTTCGATAGCCCCGAGCGGACCAACTGGCACTGGATCCCCCGCCCCCGCAACGGCGTGCCGATCAAGGAACTCGGGCCCGACGAGCGCTCGGTGGCCTTCGGTCTGATCGCCACCGGGCTGTCGACGAAGGGGTTCCTCAAGGCCACCACGATCATGAGCTACGAGGAGCTCCTCCGGGTCGAGGAGAAGGGGACCGGCCCGGTCCGCGACTCCGAGCTGTATTATCTCAGCGTGTTCGGCACCCCCGAAGATCGGGGCGAATGGGGCTGGCGGGTCGAGGGGCATCACCTCGCCCTCAACTTCACCCTCCGCCACGGCAAGGTCGTCTCGGCCACCCCGTTCATGTTCGGGTCGAACCCCGCCGAGGTCCCCTCCGGCCCGCGTAAGGGGCTGCGGAACCTCGCCGAGATCCAGGACCCGGCGTATGCCCTGCTGCAGACCCTGACCCCCGAGCAGCGCAAGACGGCCCTGGTGGCGGCCGTGGCCCCGGAGGTCACCGTCACGCCGAACCCGGCCCAGGCCCTGCTGATCACGCCGCAGGGGATCATCTCCGACGACCTCAAGCCCGAGCAGGTTGCCCTGCTGCACAAGGTCATCGAGGCGTACTACGTGAATTTCCCCGAACCGATTCGGTCCGATCTACAGGCCCAGTTCCGCCAGGGCCAGTCTCCCCTCTACTTCGCCTGGTATGGCCCGGCCGACACGATGCAGAACCACGCCTTCCACATCCAGGGGCCGACCCTGTACATCGACTTCAACGACACCCAGAACGGCGTGAACCACATCCACACGTTCTACCGCAGCCTGCTCGGCGACTTCGGCGCATCGACTGCCGCCGCCTCGGCTTCGCACTGATCCGGGGATAGTCGGCTCAACCCCGCCACCCGATTGCGGCGGTGAATGCCTGGAGGGCGGGGACGAGCACGACATTCGCGGCGAACACCGCTAACATGGACCGGACGACGCCCCGGGTCGCGGCATGGCCGACCGCCTCGGTCGAACGGTCGGCATGGAGGCCGGTCCAGCAGCCGATCAGGGCGACGATCAGCCCGAAGGCCGCCGTCTTGGCCGTGGCCGGCACCACGTTGGACAGCTTGAGGAAGTCGAGGGCCCGGGCACGATACGCCTCGGCCGACAGCGTCCCCCCCGCCAACTCGGCCGCCAATCCTCCCAGCAAGGCCGAGGCGTCGAGCATGATCGTCAGCAACGGCAGGGCGATCAGGCAAGCGAGGGCCCGGGGGGCGACCAGAGACGGGATCGTCGGGGCGCCCAGGACCTCGCGGGCGTCGACCTCCTCGGTCATCGTCATCGAGCCGAGTTCGGCGGCCAGCCCCGCCCCCATCCGGCCGGCCACCAGCAGGCCCGCCAGCACCGGACCCGTCTCCACCAGGACCGCCGCCGCCAGGACGCTCGGCAGGCGGGCCTCCTCGCCGTAGGTCAGCAGCAGGCGCCGGGCCTGGAGCCACGTCACCAACCCCACGCTGGCCCCGGCCGCCGCTGCGATCGGCAGGCCGCCCCAGGCCACCCGCTCGAATTGCTTCAGGGTTTCGCCCGGCCGGCGGATCAATGCCCCCGGCATCGACAGGAGGACTTCGCAAGAGAATCCCGCGAATCGCCCGAACTGCTCCAGCCCATCCTCGATCACGCCGATCATCCAAAAGTCCTCCCCGCATGCCGGAGCGTCTTCCGCGTCCCGTACCTTGCCGAATCGAAAGATCCCCGCAGGGAAGCCGACGCGTTGGAGTCAATCATCTGCTATATTTGCCCCAGACCACCCAACTTGCATGCCAACCCCGCCCGAGCCGACCGCGATGACTACGAAGGATGGGGACGACACCAGCGTGTATCGGACAGGCCTGGCGATGGACGTCGCCGAGATCAGCCGGGTCGCGGTCCGCGACCGATGGGGACTGCCGTTCATGGCGGTGGGCTGGGTCCACCTGGTGATCTTCCTGGCCTGCTACACGCTGATCAGCCGGGGCGACCGCACCGAGACCCACTTCCTCGCCCTCTGGGCCGCGGAACTGGCGGCCGTGGTGGTCATCTACCGGAAGACGATCGGTGATCGGGCTCGCGGCCCGGCACCCGCCCTCTTGACCTTGGGCGTCAGGGTCTGGATTACGTTCCTGATCCTGTCGCTCAACGTGGCGTCGCTGAACACGATGACCGGCCTGGAGAACGACTGGTTCAAGCCGATCTGGGGGACGCTGAGCACCTTCGGGTTCGCCACGATGGCCTGGGTCTTCCACCTGGCCTTCCTGATCCCCGCCGTCCAGATGTCGCTGACCGGGCTCCTGCTCGCCCGCTACCCGGACCATGCCTATGCCATCTACGGGGTGTCCTGGTGGCTGGCCCTGCACGGGATCGGCCTGACCCTGGAGCACAAACGGGCGATGGCCGGGGCGCGGGACGCCTGCCCGCTGGAAGGGTCCGCCCCGGTGGCCAGCCCCGGCTGAAGGTCAGAGGCGATCGGCCCAGTGGTCGCGGTAGGCGGCCGCCTGCATGGCGATCGCCCGGTCGCGGAACAGGAGGGCCACGACGATCCCGGCGGCGGCCCCGCCGATGTGGGCGAGATAAGCCACCCCGCCCATCTGGCCCAGGCGTCCGAGCGATCCGTAGCCTTCGAGGGCCTGGATCGCGATCCACCCGCCGATCACCACGTACGCCGGCATCACGGTCAGGAATCGGAAGATCAGGACGCGGACACGGTTGTGGGGGAACCAGACGATGTACGCCCCCATCATCCCGGCGATCGCCCCGGACGCCCCCAGCGTGGGGATCAACGCTTCGGGTGAGGCCGCGATCTGGGCCAGGGTGCCGGCCACCCCGCAGGCGAGGTAGGCCAGGACGTAGCCGAACGTCCCGAGGACCTCCTCGACATTGTCGCCGAAGATCCACAGGAACAGCATGTTCCCCGCCAGGTGGAGCGGGCTGCCGTGGAGGAACATCGCCGTGAAGATCGTCAGCCAGATCGGCGTCGGCCCCGGCCCCTGGGGGATCACGTGCGGCCCCTGCCGAACCGGCATCAGCCCTTCGGCCCGATCCGGCTCCACCTGGAAGACGAAGGGCTCGACGATGTCGAGATTGTGGGTGATCTCGTAGGGGGTCGCGGCGTAGGCCGTGGTGAACTCCTGGCCCCGATCCGCCTGGACCAGGTACATCGCGATGTTGATCGCGATCAGGGTGTAGGTCGCCACCGGAACGATCCGGGTCTTTTCAAGATCGCCGAGCGGCAGCACCATCCGGGACGCTCCTGGCCAGATCGGCCTCAGCCGCGAATCGGCAACGGGAAAGCGAGGCCGAGGCGATCGGCGCGGTCGCGGAGTTGCACCAAGGCCGGGCCGTCCAGCGCGACGCCACGCTCGCGGGCCTCCCGGCGGCGATCGTCCCAGGGGCCGGGCAGTAACAGGCCCTCCCCTCCGGAGCCGCCCCGAAACGAGGCCGAGACGCGTTCGTGGAAGCTGCTCAGGGATTCGAGCGCCGGGACGGCCAGGGCCAGGATCGCCCAGCCCTCCTCTCCGGCGATCGCCGAGGCCCAGGCGGGCCAGATCCCCGGATCGGCCGGGCGGCCCCCATCGGGGATCAGGGCCGAATCGTAGAGGGCGGGCAGCCCTTCGGGCATCGGCAGGGCGACCGTCCAGGTCGGCCCGGGGCCGACGATCGTGGCCGCGAACGGCCCCATCGCCATCTCGGCGGCGACCGGCGCCGCGGACCCGCCCCGGCCCAGATTCACCACCCGGACCATGCCGATGCCCAACTCGCGGGCCTTCTCGGTGGCGATCTCCGCCGCGCGGGCGAGGATCAACGGGGGCAGCCCGGCCCCGGCGTCGAAGACCGCCGTGCCGGCCCGCTCTCCGCGCGCCTTCCCCTCGGCCCTGGGATCGATCTCGCCGCTGTCGATCCGGTCGAGCCATTCCGGTAAGGTGCCGATGCCGTGGGCCGGGACCCCGGCCGCGTCGAACCAGAGTAAGTGCGTGGCCAGTGCCGACGCCCGCGCCGGGGCCACCCCGGCCTGCTTGGCCAGGTCGGCGGCGATCCTCCGCAGATCATCGAGGCGATATCGTTCCGCGACGCCAGCGCCCACCGCACGCCCTCCCCGCGACATCCACCGATCCGGTGCCGGATCAGTGTAGCGAGAGGGACCGGCCGTGTCTGCGCCCCGGGCCGGCCGGGAGTCCCGGCCTCTCCTCCGAGCCCGCCCCTGAACCGGGAGATCGGGAGCGGGGGACGACCGGACTGCCGGGCGACCTCGGCGAACCTTGCGATGCCGTCGTCGTGCGATCGAACCAAAACCGATTAGCGGGCCATCGCGGCGAGAGGGACTCGGCCCCTGGCGGACTGGATCGTCCGATCCCCGGGCCGGGCCGCGATCAGGCGACGATCACGCCCCGGTTCGGGCCGCTCATCAGGTGGGCTTCGTGGCGTTCCCACTCCTGCCGGACCCGAGACAGTCCGAAGGCGCAGAGCTCGAATTGCTCGCTCAATCGACGGAGGACCGGGGCCGCCTCGTCGGCGAGATGGCTGGCCACCAGATACGATCGCTTCCCTTGCTCCTGGACGTCGATCAGGCAATCGGCCAGGTGTTTTGCCCGGAGTTTGGGCAACGCCTCGGGGTAGACCCCGGTCCAGAACAAGGCCAGATCGCCGACGTGGCGGTGGCACTCGCGGCGGCGGTCGGCATCGGTGGAGGATTCGGCCTCGGCGACCATGGCCACCACCCCTTCGACCCGCTTGCCCTGGGCATCGCGGACCGGCCAGGCGGCCTGGCCGGGGACGAATCGAGCCAGGAGGTCGGAAACATAGCCCACCAGGCGGGGATCGCCGATCCCCAGCTCGGAAAGGAAAGTGGACTCGGTGATCCCTCGGAGAAGGCGGTGGAGCGGGTGGGATTCGGGAATTTCGCGCGTCATGACGGGTCGTTCCTCAACCGGTCAGTCACGGACGGGAAATGGGCGGCGCGTCGAGCGATCTCGATCGATCTGCGGACTTTTGCAAACGGCGGACCACCTCCGGCTCGGCTCGACGTGGAGACCATCGGGGGACGCCAGTCCCCTTGTCGTTAGGGTCGGTATTTGACATCATAGAATATTGGACAAAAATGGCGAAATTTCGATCGTCGCGATCTCCGGAGCGGGCAAGATCCCGAACTTGGGCCTCCCGGGAGAGGACGACCTGCGGTCGGGGCGATCGGGCCCCGGCCCTCGACGGAGGATGTTCGGTTGCGAATCACGTTCCACGGCGCGGCCCGTCAGGTCACGGGCAGCGCACACCTCCTGGAGATCGGCGGTCGGAAGATCCTGCTCGATTGCGGCCTGTTCGACTCCGATCGCACCGACCCCCTGAGCCTCAATCGGCAATGGCCCTACGACCCGCGAGACATCGACGCGGTGATCGTGTCGCATGCGCACAATGACCACATCGGGCGGCTGCCCTGCCTGGTCCGCGCCGGCTATCGCGGGCCGATCTTCGTCACCCGGGCGACCGCCGACATCACCAACGTGATGCTCCGGGACAGCGCCCGGATCCAGCGCGAGGATGTCCGCCACAACGCCTTCCGCTCCCACCAGAACAAGGACAAGGATGCCGCGGCGGTCGCCGTCGCCGCCCCGCCCCTGGAGCCCCTGTTCGAGCTGCCCGACGTGGAATGGGTGGTCGAGCAGTTCCAGCGCCTCGACTTCGAGACGCCGACCGAGGTCGTCCCGGGCGTCACGCTGACCTACCACGAGGCCGGCCACATCCTGGGCTCGGCCATCGTCCAGCTCGATTTCGTCGAGGATGGCAAGCCGCGCCGGTTCGTCTTCACCGGCGACCTCGGCCGCCGCTCGATGGGCCTCCTGCCCGACCCCAAGCCGGTCCGCGACATCGACATCCTGGTGTCGGAGAGCACCTACGGCGCCCGCGAGCTGGAGCCGAAGGAGAAGCTCATCAAGCAGCTCCACGCCATCATCGCGCGGGCCATCCGGCTCCAGTCGCGGGTGGTGATCCCGGCGTTCAGCCTGGGCCGGACCCAGATGATGGTCTACTGCCTCCAGGAACTGTTCGCCGTCCACAAGCTCCGGCCGATCCCGGTCTACGTCGACAGCCCCCTGGCGTTGCGGCTCACCGACATCCACCGCGACCACCCCGAGGCCTACACCGCCGAGGCCCGCGCGCTGATGGACAGGGATCCGAAATATTTCGGGTCGAAGTTCGTCGAGTTCTGCGAGAGCTGGGACGACTCGCGCCGGCTCAACTACCAGACCGGCCCGATGGTCATCATCGCATCGTCGGGCATGTGCGAGGCGGGCCGCATCCGGCACCACCTCCGCCACACCGTCTCCGACCCCGACAATGCCATCGTGATCGTCTCCTACCAGGCCGAGAAGACGATGGGCCGCAAGATCGCCGAGGGCGTCGAGCGGCTCCAGATCATGGACCAATGGCACGAGCTGAACGCCGCGGTCTACGTCCTGGACGGCTTCTCTGGCCACGCCGACCGCAACGACCTCGCCGCGTGGTACGAGTCCACGGGCGGCGGGATCGAGAAGGCCTTCCTGGTCCACGGCGAGCCCGAGAGCCTGGAAGCCCTCGCCCCCCTGCTCCAGCCCCACGTCCACGACCCGGTGATCATCCCCGAGCGCGGCGTGACCTACGAGGTGTGAATCCGGCGCATGGCCCTGGATCGGGCGATCTCACTGGCGACCCGAGATACCGCCGCAGCCCTCAAGCTGGCTCGGCAGATCGACGACGCCTGGTCCGCCTGTCAGACGCTGGGATGGGTTGCTCGATTCGCCCCCGATGATCAGGTCGGCCCGATCGCACAGGAAGCTCTGAAGGTGGGCCGGCGGTCGAGCGACCCTTTTCGAACTGTTGGATCGGCGGCCTGGCCGCTCCGAGCCCTTGCCGAACGTGACCACCGAGAAGCCATCGGTCCAATTCTTCCCGCCCTGATTGATCTAGCGGGGACGGTGCAAAGCCTCGCGAGTCGATCCGAAGCCTTGTTTCTGCTATACCAGGCCGTCCAGCCCGCCGGCCGGAGGATCTGGTCGGGCGTTTTCGATGCGCTGGTCCGGGCTTCGGCCCCGCCCCTCCACTGGCGGCAGGCTCGCAACCTGCGAGATGCCATCCTGATCGCCTCTGGCGAAGACCCAGAGTTCGCCGCCTCGACATGCCGCCGCTTGAATGATGTCAAACTGAGAGGTCGGGTAGAACGAGGGCTAATTGCCAACTTCAGGTGGACGGCTCGGCCATTTTTCTGGACTTAAACGAAAGAGTCGACCCGAGATGGTCGGTGATCATCCTTCCGATCTCATTCTGGATGGATGCGGATCAAAGAAGGTCTGAACCCAAACTTTGTTCGACGTCGCGAGCCCCATGCAGGATGCGAAGGACGATGATCTCAGATCGATCGATCTTGTAATAAACAATGAGATTCTTGAATCCATCGATCGAGCGAGTTCGGACGGTGGCAAAAGCCGGGCTCTTGAGGTCGAGACGTTCACCCAATCCGGGCATCGCCGCGATCGAGCGGAACGTTTCGGGGACGGCATCGAGCAGTCGCAACGATGGCTTCGGACCATTCGCCCGAGCGATATATTCGGCAATGTCGTCCAGGTCCCGCTGTGCAGCAGGGAGGACTCGCAATGGCAATTTCACGGCGTCGGCTCGTTGCCGTTGCCGTAGCGCTCGAGGATGCGTCGGCGCCTTTCCTCCCAGAACTCCTCGGTGACGAGGCGACCCTCTCCAGAGTTGAGCCCCTCGAGGAGCAGCTTTTCCAGATGGAGTTCTTCCTTGCGTCGATGGTCCTCCTCGACGAGGGCTCTGAGATAGTCGGCGATGCTGGCATACCCGCCCTCGGCGACCGAAGTCTCGATGAGGGGCTTGAGTGATTCGGGCAAGATCACCGTCAAATTGTCCATCGAGGGGCCTCCTCGGTTCCATGCTGCATGAGCCATCTCAGCCTGTCAACGGGCAGATGGATCGGCATGGGACTGATCATTTCTCGGCGGGTCGCAGGCCGGTGGCGAGGTGGGCGATGAACTGTCCGACGTCGGCGATCACGTCGGCGCGGGGGCGGGTCTCCGCATCGGCGAGGCGGCGGACCAGGGCCGAGCCGACGATGAGCCCGTCGGCGACCGGGGCCAGCTCGCGGATCTGCTCGGGGGTGCCGATGCCGAAGCCGATGCAGATCGGCAGGTCGGTCTCCGACCGGAGCCAGGCGACGTTGGCGGCCAGTTCCGGAGGCAGGCTCCGGCGCTCGCCGGTGATGCCGGCCACCGAGACGTAGTAGATGAACCCGGTCGTGTTGCGGGCGATGGCCAGGGCCCGGTCGCGCGGGGTGGTCGGGGTGATCAGCTGGATCAGCCGGAGGTCCAGCGCGGTCGCCAGCCGGCACAGCGAGTCCGACTCCTCCACCGGCAGGTCGGGGACGATCAGGCCGTCGAAGCCGGCGGTGGCCGCCTCGCGGAGGAACTTCGCCGGCTCCTGGCGGTGGATGATCGCGTAGGAGACCATCGCCACCATCGGCGCCTTGCCGGCCGGGCCGACCGTGTCCTCGGCCCGGAGGGTGCGGAACGTCTCGAAGGTGTGGGCCAGCCGGACCCCGGACTTCAGCGCCCGGGTATAGCTGGCGGCGATCACCGGGCCGTCGGCGATCGGGTCGGAATAGGGGATGCCGACCTCCACCATGTCGGCCCCGTGCTTGATCATCTCGGAGATCAGCGAGGCGGTCATCGCCAGGTCGGGATCGCCGGCCGTGAGGAACGGCATCAGGGCGCGGCGGCCTTCGCTGCGGAGGCGGGCGAACAGGGCATCAATGCGATTCATGGTCGGCGGGTCGCCCGGCGGTTCGAGGATCGGTGGGGGATCGTGCGGAGTTCGGTCGGGGTCAGCTCATCGGCTCGCCGCGGAGGCGGGCCACCTCGAAGGCGTCCTTGTCGCCCCGGCCCGACAGGCAGACCAGGACCACGGCCTCGGGGCTCATCCGGGCGGCTTCCTTGAACGACTGGGCCAGGGCGTGGCTCGACTCCAGCGCGGGGAGGATCCCCTCGCGCCTGGCGGCCTGGTGGTAGGCGTCCATCGCCTCGGCGTCGGTCACGCTCTCGTAGCGGACCCGGCCGGCATCCTTCCAGTAGCTGTGCTCGGGGCCGACGCCGGGATAATCGAGGCCGGCGGAGATCGAGTGGACGTCGTCGGTCTGGCCGTCGTCGTCCTGAAGGACGTAGCTGAAGCTGCCGTGGAGGACCCCGGGGCGGCCCTGGGTCAGGCTCGACGCATGCTCGCCCGAGGTCGGGCCGCGCCCGCCGGCCTCGGCGCCGATCAAGGCGACCTCGGCATCGTCGATGAACGGGAAGAACATCCCGGCGGCGTTGGACCCCCCGCCCACGCAGGCCACCACCGCCTCGGGCAGGCGGCCGAGCCGTTCCAGGCACTGCTGCCGGCTTTCGCGGCCGATGACCGCCTGGAAGTCGCGGACGATCCTGGGGAACGGGTGCGGGCCGACCACGCTGCCGATCGTGTAGTGGGTCTGGTCCGACGTGCCCATCCAGTCGCGCATCGCCTCGTTGGTCGCGTCGCGGAGGGTCCGCGAGCCCGAGGTCACGGCCACCACGTCGGCCCCCATCGTCCTCATGTTGAAGACGTTGAGCTTCTGGCGGCGAATGTCCTCCTCGCCCATGTAGATCGTGCACTGGAGCCCGAACAGGGCGCAGGCCGTGGCGGTGGCCACACCATGCTGGCCGGCCCCGGTCTCGGCGATCACGCGGTTCTTCCCCATTCGCTTGGCGATCATGACCTGGCCGAGGGCATTGTTGATCTTGTGGGCCCCGGTATGGTTCAGGTCTTCCCGCTTCAGGTAGATCTTCGCCCCGCCGGCCATCTCGGTCAGGCGTTTGGCGAAGAACAGCCGCGACGGCCGGCCGACGTAGTCCTTGAGCAGCTCGTCCAGCTCCGCCTGGAACGCCGGGTCGGCGATCGCCTCCTGATAGGCCACGTCGAGCTTGTTCAGGGCGTCCATCAGGGTTTCGGGGACGAACCGGCCGCCGAAAGCCCCGTATCGCCCGAGGGCGTCGGGGAACGAGGTGTGGGCGGTCTTCGAGGCCTCGGTGGCGGAGGGCGCGGGCATGATGTCGGCGATCCTGGGGCGAACCACGGAATGGCCCCGGGCGGTTCGGGGCATCGTGCGAATGGCTACCATTGTCCCGACCGGCCCGGCCCCCGGTCAAGGGGAAGGAGATTCCGGCCCGTCGAGTGACCGCCGGGCACGGGCCGGCCTCGCATGCGTTGGGTTCAATCTTCGGGATCCGACCGCTGAAAGGGCTCGCTTTCGGCTATCCTGATGAAGACGCGATCGGACGGCCCATGCCGCGGACGAGTGGAACCGCGGCAGAGAGCAGGATGGCCGTTTTCCCCCCCCATCGCCGGAGTCGACCCCCATGATCCCAGGTCTCAAACCCTCCTCAGACCCATCCCCAACCAGGGCCTTCCCAGGCCGGCCGCGTCGCCGGCCCGGGATCGAGCCCCTGGAAGGACGCATGCTCCTCTCGGCCGGCGACTTCGATCCGTCGTTCGCGAATGGGGGGTGGAGATCCATTAATATCACCCTGGGTGATCGCTCCAACTTTCTGAACTACGTCATCCGGAGCAGCGCCTCGGACCTGGCGGTCCTGCCGGACGGCAAGATCCTGGTTGCCGGCGCCGCCGATCAGCAGAGCGACTCCTATTTCTCCGAGTACTACGATTTCGCCCTCTTCCGACTCAACGCCGACGGGACGCCGGATCCCACGTTCGGCGACGGTGGGCTCGTGAGCCTCGCCTTCGACGTGATCCCGAACGGCCGGGATGTCGGTGCGGCCGTGGCGATCCAGCCCGACGGCAAGATCGTCGTCGTCGGTGAGGCGCAGGTCGACCGGACGGATGACCTCTATTCGTGGATGGGGAACTATGACTTCGCGATCGCCCGATTCCTCCCGGACGGTGCCCCCGACCTGACCTTCGGCGAGGGCGGCAAGGCGACGATCGGCTTCGACCTCGGCGGCGACGGCCGGGATGGGGCCACCGGTGTGGCGATCCTGCCCGACGGGAAGATCGTGGTGTCGGGGACCGCCCGGTCGGGGGCTTCGGGCAGCGAATTCGCCGCGGCCCGGCTCGATGCCGCCGGGAGGCTCGACCCCGCCTTCGGCGTGGGCGGCAAGGCGACGATCGGCTTCGACCTCGGCGGGCCGAACGATGACACCGCCTCGGGCCTGGCGATCCAGCCCGATGGCAAGATCGTCCTGGCGGGGACCGCCCTGGGCCCGGGCGTCGCCGAGTCCCGATTCGCGCTCGCCCGGCTCAATGCGGGAGGTGTGCTCGACCCGACCTTCGGCGATGGCGGGAGGGTCACGGTCGACTTCGATCCGGGCGGGACGGATGCCGAATCGGCGTCGGCCCTGACGCTCCAGTCCGATGGCAAGATCGTCGCGGTCGGTTACACCCGGCGCCCGGGGAATGGCGAAGGCCGATTCGCCATCGCCAGGCTCGAAGTCAATGGGGCCCTCGACCGATCGTTCGGCGTCGATGGGCTGGCCACCGTGGCCTTCCCTTCCGAAGGCGATGGCTTCGCCCGGGCCAGCAGCGTGGCGATCCAGCCCGACGGCAGGATCGTCGTCGGCGGTGGGACGCAGCCGACCCGCGTGTACGACCTGTTCTACGCGGTGGCCCGCCTCGACGCCGATGGGACCATCGACTCGACTTTCCACGATCAAGGACGACTCGTCCTCGACATCGCCTATGATCCCTTGCGCAAGGGGGTCAGCGCGGTGGCCGTCCAACCCGACGGCAGGATCGTCGCCGCGGGAACCAGTCGGGTCGGCATCTTCGGAACCCAGATGATCGTCGCCCGGTTGATGGGAGGGTACGACGGACTGCCGGAGGAACCCCCGCCCGTCCCTCCGGTCGAGCTTCCGCCCGTCCCTCCGGTCGAGCCTCCGCCCATCCCTCCGGTCGATCCGGATTTCCCGAACATTCCCTATCCCGACCAGGGGAAAGATCGGGTACAGCCCGTCGTGACCTCGGCCCGCCCGGTGTTCGTCGGGATCGGACGACGGAGGCGCCTGGCCGGCTTCGCCCTGACCTTCAGCGAGCCGATGCATGCCGATGCGATGGTGCCCGACGGCTTCGCCCTGGGCCGGGTCCGTCGATACCGCTGGGGGAAGGCCATCACCGCGCCGGCCCGGATCGTGGCGACCGCCTATGATCCAGCGACCAACACGGTCACGCTGGCCACCCGGAGGAAGGCCCAGTTCACCAGGGGGGCGACGATCGCAATCCGTCCGGGCCTGGCTGATCTCTCGGGCAACGCCCTGCGGGTTTCGGACGCGATCTGGGTCCGCTGAGGGTCGTCGATCGGGCCGGCCCACGAAGGATGATGGGGCGGCCCGATGGCGTGCCTTCGACGACCCGCGATCAGGAGGAGTGGGCCGCGGCGGTCGGCTGGGGGTCGAACTCGCCGACGTAGAACTCGAAGAACTCCTGCCCCGCGACGTAATCGGACATGGCGCGGCGGACGGTGCGGAGCTGGTCGAGGAACTGGGAATACTCGCGGATCAGGGTCCGGCGACGCTCGGGCGGGAGGTCCAGGATGTCGCGATAGGCGCGGCGGCCGTTCTCGCGATCGCGGATGCTCCAGAGCCGCTTGACGCGGAGGCCGGTCTCCTCGTCCTCGAAGGTGAGCAGCCGGGCGAACTGCCGGGCCTTCATCTTCTTGGCGAAGGCGATCAGCTCGGCGTCGGACTCGAATCCGCCCAGATGGTCGATCCACTGGACGATGTCGCCCGTATGGAGGGTGGGGCCCTTGGCCTCGCACAGCTCTTTGAGGCTCGACACGATCTCGGCGGGTCCCATCGGCATGGCTCGATCCCCTCGGAAACAACCCCGTGACGGCGGCTCCTGCCAACGATCGCGGCCTCCCTCGCTCCTCCATTCCATCTTAGCCGAGGACTGAACCGGCGTCGACGGGAAGGGGACAATTGTTTCGGGGTGCATCCGTTTCAATCGTCACGACCGTCCGGGCCGAAGTCCGCCCCATCCCCGACGATCCGGGTCGTGCCAGGGCCGACGGTTGACGCGGGCCGGGACCCGCGATAGCGTGGCCTCGACGGAGTCCGGATGTTCGGGACATGGTTGGCATGGGCCAGGATCGCCGCTCCGCACTTCCTCACGGATCGAACCACATGAATCACACCCGAGCCCGCGGGGGCCTGCTCGCCCTGCTCGCGTTGACCTTGATCGGTGCCGGCCCGCAGATCGAGGACGGGTTCGTCCCCCTGTTCAACGGGGTCGACCTGAAGGGATGGAAGGTCCCGGCGGGGGACAACGGTCACTGGAAGGTCATCGACGGGGTGATCGACTACGACGCCCGGAGCGAGGCCGCCGGCGACAAGAACCTGGTCACCGAGCGCGAATACGGCGACTTCGTCATCAAGTTCGACTGGAAGATCAAGGAAGCCCCCTATATCAACCCGAACGTGCCGTACGTCCTCCCCGACGGCACCCACGCCCGCGACATCACCGGCAAGGAGATCAAGCTGGCGCTGCCGGACAGCGACTCCGGGATCTACCTCCGCGACATGAAGGGCAAGAGCCAGGTCAACATCTGGTGCTGGCCGATCGGCTCGGGCGAGGTCTACGGCTATCGGATGGACAAGACGATGCCCGCCTCGGTCCGCGCGGGGGTCACGCCCAGGCACCAGGCCGACAAGCCGGTCGGCGAGTGGAACTCGTTCGAGATCACCCTCAAGGGGGATCGCCTCTCCGTGGTCCTCAACGGCGTGGTCGTGATCGAGAACGCCGAGCTTCCCGGCATCCCGCTCAAGGGGCCGCTGGCGCTCCAGCACCACGGGGCCTTCCGCGACGGGCAGTACTTCGGCCCGCCCAGCCTGGTCCAGTTCCGCAACATCCGGATCAAGACCCTGGACTGATCGGCCGCGATGGGCGGACCGGGCGCCGCCCATCCTTCCCCCTCTCCTCCGCCGGAGCAACGACCCTCCCCCCATGTGTGGCATCGCCGGATTCGTGAACCGCCTCGGCGAGCGGGCCGACCGCGATGTCCTGGCCCGGATGACCGCGACCCTCGCCCATCGCGGGCCGGACGGCGATGGGCTCTGGTGCGATGGGCCCGCCGCGCTCGGGCATCGCCGGCTGTCGATCATCGACGTGGCCGGCGGCGCCCAGCCGATGAGCAACGAGGACGGGACGGTCTGGGTCACGTTCAACGGCGAGATCTATAATGACCCGGACCTCCGCTCACTTTTGATCGCCCGGGGCCACACCTTCCGGACCGAGTGCGACACCGAGAGCCTGGTCCACCTCTACGAAGAATACGGCCCCGACTTCGCCGCCCACCTCAACGGGATGTTCGCCCTGGCGATCTGGGACATCCCCCGCCAGCGCCTCATCCTGGCCCGCGACCGGATGGGCCAGAAGCCCCTGTACTATGCCGAGACGCCCCGAGGCACCCTGATCTTCGGGTCGGAACCGAAGGCACTCCTCCGGCATCCCGAAGTCGCACGCCGGCTCGACCCGCAGTCCCTGGCCCGCTACCTGTTCTACGAGTACGTCCCCGGGCCGCACGCGATCTGGGACGGGATGCGGAAGCTGCCGCCGGGGCATGTCCTGGTACGAGAGGGAGGGATCTCCGCGATCTCCCGCTACTGGGTCCCGCCCGAGCCCAAGGCGGGATCGGATGAGAGCCGGGCCGCCTTCGACCGCGAGGCGGGCCGATTCTGGGACGAATTTCGCGCGGCGGTGGGCCGGCACCGCAGGTCCGATGTCCCCCTGGGGGTCTTCCTGTCGGGCGGGCTCGACTCGTCGAGCGTGGCGGCGGCCCTGTGCGAGTTGGAGCCGCCCCGGAATATCAGGACGTTCTCGATCGGCTTCGAGGATCCCAGCTTCGACGAGAGTGCCCACGCCCGCGCCGTGGCCGGTTTCCTCGGGACCGACCACCGAGAGCGGATGTTCTCGGCCGAGACGGTGATGGAGCTGCTGCCCGAGGTCGCCGGCTGGCTCGACGAGCCGTTCGGCGACGCGTCGATCCTGCCGACCCACCTCCTGAGCCGGTTCGCCCGCGAGGAGGTGACGGTCGCACTGGGCGGCGACGGGGCCGATGAACTCCTGGCCGGATATCCCACCTTCGGCATCGAGCGGGCCTCGCGCTGGTTCGGCCGGCTCCCCCGCCCGGCGCGGGCGATGGCGGGCGCGGCGGTCGGGCTCTTGCCCGTGAATCACGGCAACTACAGCCTCGACTTCAAGCTCAAGCAGTTCCTCCGCGGGGCCGGCGAGCCGGCGGCCCTGGCCCATCAACGCTGGCTCGGGTCGTTCTCCGGGGTCGAGATCGACGAGGTCCTGGCGGAGCCGGCCGGCGACGTGGAACGCGAGCACCTGGCCCGCGCCGACGCGCTCCCCCGGGGCCTCGATCCGCTCACCCGGTCCTTGCGGCTCTACCAGGACACCTACCTGCCCGACGACATCCTCACCAAGGTCGACCGGGCGAGCATGGCGTGCGGGCTGGAGGTCCGGGCCCCATTCCTGGACGCGGAACTGGTGGACTCCGTGCAAAGCCTGCCGGCCTCGTTCAAGCTTGGCCGGGGCCAATCCAAACGCCTGCTCCGCGCGGCGGTCGCCGGACACCTGCCGCCCTCGATCCTCGAACGCCCCAAGAAGGGGTTCGGCATCCCGGTGGCACGCTGGCTGCGAGGGCCGTTGGGCCCGCTCATGGACGAACTCCTCGAACCCGGCCGGCTGGCCCGGCAGGGGTTGTTCCGGCCCGAGGCGGTCGCCCGGCGGGTCGCCGAGCATCGCGCGGGCGTCCGGGACCACCGCAAGCCGCTCTGGACCCTGTTGATGTTCCAGCTCTGGGCCGACCGCTGGCTGGGTTGAGGCCGACGACCCGCGAGGGGGTGGGATGCGTATCCTGGTGGTTTCCGACATCCACGCCAACTGGCCCGCGCTGGCGGCGATCGACGAGCCCCACGACGTCTGCCTGTGCCTGGGCGACCTGGTCGACTACGGCCCCGACCCCGGCCCGTGCGTCCGGTGGGCCATGGAGCACGCCACCCACGCCGTCCGGGGCAACCACGACCACGGCGTCGCCCAGGGGGTGCCGGTGCTGGGGGAGACCGGCTATCGCTACCTGACCCGGGTCACCCGGCCGTCGATGTGGGAGGCGCTCGGGCCGGAAGAACGGTTGTATCTGCTCCAGCTGCCGCTGATGGCCCGGTTCACGCTGGGCGGCAAGCGCTTCCTGCTGGTCCACGGCACCCCGCGCGACCCGCTCGACGAGTATGTCATGAACGACGAGCAGGCCTGGACGCGGCGTCTGAAGGATGTCGAGGCCGACATCGTCTGCGTGGGGCATACTCACATGCAGTTCAACCTCCGCGCCGGGGGGACCGTGGTGGTCAACCCGGGCAGCGTGGGCAACCCTCGCGACGGCGACCCCCGCGCCGCGTACGCGATCATCGAGGGGAACAAGATCGAGCTGAAGCGGGTCGCCTACCCCGTCGAGGAGACGATCGCCCGGCTCGAAGCCTCTCCGCTCCCCGAAAAAGCCAAAGAGATGTTTCGCGAATGCTTCCGGACCGGCCGGCTGCCGCGACCGCCGGCCGAGGGCCACGGGCCCTGAGGCCCGCCATCCCTTTCCGGCCCAAACCCCTGGTGACGATCGATGCCGATGTTCCCCCCCCCGCCGTTGTTCGCCGCCATCGGAGCCTGGACGTGGGCCGCGATCGCGGCGGGGACGATGCTCGTCGCGGCGGCGATCTTCGTCGCGATCCTGCCGACGGTGGTCCAGCCCTTCCTCCGGATCGTCCTCGCCCTGCGGTATCGGATCCGGGTCATCGGCCTGGAGAACGTCCCGAGGACCGGCCCGGTGCTGCTGGCGGCGAACCACATCACCTGGTTCGACGGCTTCTTCCTGGCGGCGGTGCTCCCCAGGAAGGGGACGGCCCTGATGTACGCCGGGATCTTCAAGCTGCCGGTGATCGGCTCGCTGTCGCGCCGGTGCGGGCTGATCCCGGTGGCGGCGTCCGGGCCGAGGGCCCAGCGGGCGGCCATCGACGCCGGGCGGAAGGTGCTGAAAGACGGGGGGTTGCTCGGGATCTTCCCCGAGGCCCAGATCTCCCGGTCGGGCCTGACCGGGCCGTTCAAACGCGGCCTTGAGCTGATCGTCTCGGGGAATGCCGAGACGGTCGTGGTGCCGGTCTACCTGGGCAACCTGTGGGGCAGCCTGCTGAGCAACTCGGGGGGCCGATTCCTCCGCAAATGGCCCCAGGGGCTCCGCCGGAGCGTCGTCGTCGTCTTCGGCCCGCCGGTGCCGCCGCCCGTGACGGCGTTCGTCGTGCGCCAGGCCGTGCTGGAGGCCGGGGTCCGGGCCGCGGAGATCGCGCCGATGGCCCCGCCGGAGACCGTGGACCCGACCCTGCCCCACTACACCCACCCGACATTGGGAGCCCTGACCGGCTCGGCCCAGGACATCGCCCAGCCGTCGGTCGGGGTGTTCCAGCCCGGCCATCGGGAAGGCTCGGCGGGCCTCACCCTCCCCGGGGTCGTCATCCGGGCCGTGGACGATGCGGGATCTCCCCTGCCCCCGGACGCCGAGGGACGTCTCCAGGCCCTCGTCCCGGGCCGGGGCGGCTGGGCGGACCTCGGCCAGCGAGGGCATCTGGACGGCGATGGGTTCGTTTTCCTCGGGTCGACCCGCGACGAATCGGCGGGATGATCCCGGCCCGCAAGGGTCGTTGGGTTCGTTTCGCCCAGGTCGATCCGGGAGGATCGGGCGGGGTCGCGTCGGGCTCGGCCGGTCGTTGGGTTCGTTTTTCCTCGGTCGATCTAGCACAATCGGGTCGGCCATTGCGAACTCGGTCGTTGGGTTCGTTTTTCCCGAGGGCCGGTCGGGGTTGGGCCTCGAAGAGCCCCGGGTCGTACGCCTCGATGCATCGGAAAGAAATTCCGGGCCGCTCACTTTCGAGAGGCGGTCTGGGGGCGTCGAGGCGCGAGGGAGGTTGCAGGTCGGAGTCGGCGCGGCGATCGGCCCCGATCCTCCGACTGCGTTCGACCCGGGCCCGCCCCTTCGGTCAGGCTGATCGGTCCCCACTTGGGGGGGCGGTCGAGGAAATCGGGAGGCGGTGGGGCGCGATGGGTCAGAAGAAGGGGAACGAAGAACGCCCCTACAAGGGGGTCTCCGCCCTGCCCCGGGCGCGTAACGGGCGGCGGTTCGTGGCGAAGATCCGCAAGGGCAAGGGCGTGGACGCCCACCTGGGGATCTACGAGACCGCCGGCCTCGCGGCGTTCGCCTTCAACGTGGCGGCCGAGGCGATGGGCCGGGGGTCGCGGCCTCCGAACGAGATCCCGCGCGAGGAGCAGCCGGACGCCGACATGGTCCGGTGGATCGGCGAGCGGGTCCGCAGGCGGCTCGGCCTCGAACTGCGGGCGAGGCGCCGCATCGAGTCGATCCCGCCCGACCCCGAAGGGCTGCTGACCCTGTTCGAGGTCGCCGTCGTCGGCTTCTGGCGCGGCGAGGCCGCGCAGGGGGATTCCGGGGCGGGCCTGGATGCCTCCGCGCGTCGCCTGGCCGAGTCGGCCCGGCTGATCTTCTGGAACCCAGCCGCCGGCCACCCCGACCCGTCCGAGGCGATGGCCCGGCTGCTCGCCCGCCGGGTCGACCAGGCGTTCCGGCGGTCCGACCTCGCCCGCGAGATCCTCGACGACGACGAGGACGAGGATTGGCGGGTGGCCCGATGGCTGGTCCTGCCCGACGTCTTCCCGGCCGGGCGGGGGTTCCGCGACGAGGTCCGCCACCTCTACCCCGACGCCTTCGGCGGGGCCGAGGACGTCGACGCGACCGCGGGCGTGCCGCACTGGTCGGTGATCCTCGGCATCGCCCCGCCGTTCGGCTCGGACGCGGTCCGAGACGCCTACCGGGTCCGGAGCAAGGCCGCCCACCCGGACGCGGGGGGCAGCCATGCCGAGTTCGTCCGCCTGCGGGCCGCCTTCGAGGAGGCCCGCGAGTACTGCCGGATGCGCGGGATCTGACAGTGAGTTGCGTGGCTCGGTCATGGTGCTCATGTCACCATGTGGCGGCCAAACAATTCTGATGATTTTCAGACCAAAGTCGAATCGTCTCACTTAACTGAATCTTTATCCTTTCACGGAATAATGACCATCTTTCAATCACCCAAGACCCGGCCTTTCTCGAAGATGGCTTTCTTCTCCATCTCCACTACCTTAGCCTTCTCGATCGCGGCCCGATGATGCTTGTGTTTCCCATCCCTGACGAAACGGACGAAGTCGTCCAGGGCAGCCTTTCTGGGCGAGGGATCGCTGGAGATGTAGCCTTTGAACTTGCCCTCTCTCATCCGCTGATCGACCCAGATCATGCGATCCGCAACGCGTTCGATGTCAGAATCGGTCATCCCCAGCCATTGCGTCGGATCAGTGTTCTCCGACCCGAAAGCCCGCTTGAAGGGATCGGTGAATGCGATCTCCGCGTTCACGCGTTCGAGCCGCGCCCGAAGATACTCTGCCTCGTCATTCAAGCGTATGAGCCGCACCCGGAGGTCGTCTACCTCGGCTTTCAGCGGGTCGATCGTGGGCCCCTGGCCATGGGCTGAAGCGTCAAAACCCAGAGCAGCGACACAAAGCAGGGATTTCATCGTGGCGGTCATGGGAAGCTCCCTGGAGGAGGCGATTCTTCCAGGGAATAGGCGACGGGGCGCATGGACCTGGCAATGGAAATCGAGGTCCATGCCAGGTCCATGCCTCCCCGCCACAAATGGTGCGGTGTCCCAATGTACGCAGGACTCTCACCGTCACATCAGCCAGGCCCCCGCTTGCCCATCGCTTCGGCAGGTGGGCGCGGGTGTTTATCGTCTGACCCGAGGGGGCTGAATCAGCCGCCGATCGGGGCGAACTGGATGCAGACCGGCAGCGGGACGGCGATCGGCTCGCCGACCTGCTGGAGCGTGCCGGCCTGCGGGTCGATCCGGAAGACGACCACGTTGTCCGACTCCTGGTTGGCGGCCAGCAGGTACTTGCCGGACGGGTCGATGGCGAAGTTGCGCGGGGTCTTGCCGCCGGTGGGCTGGAACCCGACCAGGGCGAGCTGGCCCGAGGTGGGATCGACGGCGAAGATGACCAGGCTGTCGGCCCCGCGATTCGACCCGTAGACGAACCGGCCGGACGGGTGGACCGCGATCTCGGCGGTGGTGCTCCCTTTCACGCCCCCCGGGGGCAGGGTCGAGATGACCTGATAGGGGGTGACCTTCCCCTTCTCGGGGTCATAGACGCTGACGGCCACGGTCGAGTCCAGCTCGTTGATCACGTAGACGAACTTGCCGTTGGGGTGGAACGCCAGGTGCCTGGGGCCCGCGCCCGGCTGGCTCTTTGCGATCGAGACGGCTTCGGGCGAGAGCGTCGCCTTGTCGGCATCGAAGGCATAGGTCAGGGTCTGGTCGAGCCCGAGGTCGTTGACCAGGGCGAACTTGTTGGCCGGATCGAGGTCGATCGAGTGGGCGTGCGGGCCGGCCTGGCGCGACTTGATCGGGCCCGATCCCTGATGGACGACGTGCGACGCGGCCGGGCCGATCTTGCCCGACGGGTCGAGCGGGAACGACGCGACCGAGCCTCCGCCGTAGTTGGCCACCAGCAGGGCCTTGCCGGTAGCGTCCACCTTCACATGGCAGGGCCCGGGGCTGCCCGAAGGCTGGCTGTCGATCTTGCTCAGCTTGCCCGAGGACGCGTCGATCGCGAAGCCGGTGACGCCGCCGACCGGCTTCCCGTCGAATCGGTTCACCTCGTTGGCCGCGTACAGGAACTTCCCGGACGGATGGAGGGCCAGGAACGACGGGCTGGTCGACTCGATGGCCAGGCCCTTGTCGGCCACGGAGCCGGTGGCCAGGTCGAGTTCGAGCAGGTAGATGCCCTTGCTCTTGCTGTTGGTGTAGGTCCCGACGTAGGCCCGGACTTTCTCGGGGGCCGTCGCATCTTGCGAGCGGGCCGGCAGGGCCGAGGCCGCGACGAGCAGGAGCGCGACCAGGGAGGTGCGGATCATGGGGGCGAATCCAGGGTGGGTGGCGGTGCGGGGCCGGCGACGGCCCGGCCCCTGGTCCGGAGCCAGGATAACCGGGCCCGCCGCCGACGCAACCGATCAGGCCGGGTCGGCCGACCGGAAACCGGGGTCGTCCAGGCCGGGCAACGGCCCGGTGCTGTCGGCCACGTGGTCGACCGGCGCCCCGACGCGGTCGAGCATCGAGACGAACAGGTTGGCCATCGGCGTATCCTTCGCGTAGCTCAGGTGCCGCCCCGGCGCGATTGCCCCGGCCCCCTTGCCGCCGAGCAGGGTCGGCAGGTTGTGCGGGTTGTGGCTGTTGCCGTCGCGGAGGGCCGAGCCGAACAGGACGAGGCTGTTGTCCAGCAAGGTCCCCTCCCCCTCGCGGATCGACCGCATCCGGTCGAGCATGTAAGCGTACTGCTCGACGTGCCAGCGGCTGATCCGCTCGTACTGGTCCAGCTTCGACGCGTCGTTCTCGTGGTGCGACATCTCGTGGTGGGAGCCCGAGACGCCCTCCAGGAACGAGAAGTTCTTGCCGCTGACCGCGTTGCCGAACATGAAGGTGGCGATCCGCGTCGAGTCGGTCTGGAACGCCAGGACCATCAGGTCGAGCATGAGGCGGGCGTGAGGGGTGTGGTCCATCCTCCGTTCGCGGGCCCGGCCCGGGTCGTTGTGGTAGGCGTCGATCCGCCCGCCGAGTTCGGCGATCGCGGCGCGGGCGGCGGGATCGTCCCGCAAGAGGGCACGGCGGCCGGACGCCTCGTGGGCGATCCTCGCCTCCACGGCGCGGACCGATTCCAGATACTCATCGATCCGCCGACGATCGTCCTGCCCGACCCGTTGACGCAGGGCGCGGGCGTCCTCGCCGACGAGGTCGAGGATGCTCCGGTCGTCGTCGGCCTGGGTGCCGGTCCGGCGGGCCGAGTCGGGCCGGAACAGGCGATCGAACGCCAGCTTCGGCTTGATCTCCCGCGCCAGGGGCGTGGTGGGCGTGGACCAGGAGATGTGCGATCCGTAGAGGCGGGTGTAGCCGACGTTGGTGTCGACCCCGGTGGTGACCGGCTCGACGCCGAGTTCCAGCGACGGCAACGGCGTGAAGTGGCCGACCCTTTTGGCGGCGATCTGGTCGATCGAGGTGCCCCGGGCGTTCAGGGCCGACCCGGTGGTGCGGTGGATCGTGGTGCCGGTCAGCCAGGCGGCGTCCTTGGCGTAGTGGCCGTCGCCGGTGTCGGTCGCCCGGTGGGACAGGTTGGTCAGGACCAGGACCTGGTCCTTGACCGCTTCCAGCGGCTGCAACGTCTTCGTGAGGGCGTAGTCCGAGCCGGTCTGCTCGGGGGTCCAGGTCTTGGCGTTCACGCCGTTGGGGAAGAACAGGCACGCCATCCGGACCGGCTGGCCCGGCGCGGCGGCCCCTCCGGCCAGGCGTCCCAGGGCCTTCGTCGCCTGCATGGCGTCCAGCAAGGGGAGGCCCATCAGCACCCCCGCCCCGCGGAGCATGGTCCTGCGCGTGATCGTCCGGCTCGGTCGGCTCATGGTTCGGCCTTGGGTGAAGGGTTGGCGGATGGGCCCGCATCGCGGCGGAACCGGAACGGGATGCTCTCGACGATCGCGATCACCAAGGACTGGGCCCGGAAATCATCGGCCTCGACCGCCGCGGCGATCTCCTTGACGGTCGGGGCGTCGTAATATTCCAGCCCCCGGCGCAAGGCATAGGACAGCATCTTGCCCGAGAGGTTGCGGACGAACAGGTCGCGCTTGTCGTCGCGGAGGATCTTCTTGAGCTCGGCCGAGCCCCGGAACTCGACACCGCCGGCCAGCACGCCGGAGGCGTCCACCGGCTCGCCGCCGACCGTGTCGCGGAGCCGACCGATCGGGTCGAACGTCTCCAGGCCGAACCCCAGCGGGTCCATCTTGGCGTGGCACGAGGCGCATTTGGCGTCGGCCCGGTGCTGTTCGAGCCTCCGGCGGAACGTGAGCCCTTCCCGGGCGCGATCGTCGGCGGGCAGCACCTTGACGTTGGGCGGCGGCGGCGGGGGGGGAGTCCCCAGCAGTTCCTCCAGGACCCATTTCCCCCGGAGGACCGGGCTGGTCCGGCGCGGGTAGGAGGTGAGGGTCAGCACCGCCCCCATCCCCAGGACGCCCCCGCGCGAGCGGTCCGTCAGGGCGACGCGGCGAAACTCGTTGCCCGCCACGTCCTTGATCCCGTAATGCTCGGCCAACGGCTGGTTCAGGTAGGCATAGTCGGCGTCGAGCAGGTCGAGCAGCGGGGCGTTGTCGCGGAGCAGGCCCTGGAAGAAGGCGATCGGCTCCTCGGCCATCGCGTCCCGGAGGGCCGGCGTGTAGGTCGGGAAGGTCCGCCCGTCAGGCTCGGCGACGGTCGCCAGGCGGTCGACCCCCAGCCACTGGCCGGCGAAGTCGCGGGCCAGGGCCTCCGACCGGGTATCGGCGAGCATCCGCCGGACCTGACCGGCCAGGACCTCGTCCTCGTGGAGCGTGCCGGCCTTCGCCAGGTCGTACAGAGAATCATCGGGGCACGACGACCAGAGGAAGTAGGACAGGCGGCTGGCCAGTTCGTAATCATCGATCCGGTACGGCTCCGACCCGCCCTTGGCCGCCTCGCCGATGAACAGGAACCGGGGCGAGGCCAGGGCCCCGCGGAGGGCCAGCTTCACTGCGGCGTCGAAGTCGTCGCCCCGTGCCTCGGCGCGGCGGAACAGGCCCATCAGGCGATCGACCTCGTCCCGGCCCGGCGGGCGGCGGAAGGCGCGGGCGGCGAACCGCTCGATGCAGAGGCGGGCGGCCTCGTCCTTTGTCACGCCTTCCCGGGGGACGGCCACGCGCCACGAGGTGGGGTCGGCCTTCTCGATCACCTCGGCCACGGCGGCCAGGTGGCGTTCCATGAAGATCGGCGAGACGAACAGGGTGGAGGCGTTGTTGTCGAACCCCTCGCCGCCGGCCCCGTCGACCGGGAAGGCATCGGCGGGGCGGAGGTCGACGCCGAGCAGGTCGCGGAGTGTGTTGTTGTACTGGGATCGGGTCAGGCGCTGGACCGGCCCCGGGCCCGGGTCGCGGGGGCCTTCCTGGACGCTCAACGTCTCGGCGATCGCCTCGACCGCCCTGCCCCGCTCGTCGTCGCCGGGGGCGGGCTTGCCCTGGGGGGGCATGCTCCGGTCGGTGAGCACGTCGCCGACGCGCTCCCAGAGGTCGGGATCGCGCCGGGCCGACGCGGCGTCGGGGAACTTCGAAAGGTCGATCCCCCCTTTCGGCCGCCTCGCCCCGTGGCAACCCACGCAGGTCTGCTTCAGGACCGGCAGGACGTCGGATTCGAACGTCGGCGGCTCGGCGGCCGTCGCGAGCGTGGCCGCGGCGGCGATCGCGACGCATGCGACCGGGAAGGCTCGGGTCATCGAGGCATCCGTTCGTGGGCCGGTGGGTGCGGTGGGCCGGATCGGGCGGGGGGATGTTCAACAACGATGATAGTCGGGGAGGCCCGGGGCGTCGAGGGCTCCTGCCATACCAGGCGTCGGCCGCGCCGGGCCCGGCCCAAGTCCTCCGGGAATTTCGAGATCGGTGGCGGCCTGGCCACATGGTCCGCGATGGTTTATGGTCGGGAGATCCTCGCCCGGAAACGACGCGATGTGCCAGCGGGCCCCGGCCGGTCCGGCCCGGCCTGTCGCCGAGCGAGGGATCGGAGGCCCGCCCCGCCATGCGAATCGCGATCCTGACCAACGAGTATCCGCCCAACATCTATGGTGGGGCCGGCGTGCATGTGGAGTACCTGACCCGGGAGCTGGCCCGGGTCGAGGACGGCAACCACACGCTCGACATCATCTGCTTCGGCGATCAGGAGTCGCACCAGGGCAACATCCGGGTCCGAGGGGTCGGCGCCGGCCCGAAGCTCCCGTCGCAGGATCCCCGCCACGCCAAGTTCCAGGACACGATGCTCCGCGACCTCGTCATGGCGGGGATGCTCAAGGACGTGGACGTGATCCACTGCCACACCTGGTACACCCACCTGGCCGGCTGCCTGGCCAAGCAATTGACCGGCGCCCGGCTTGTGCTGACCACGCATTCGCTGGAGCCGCACCGCCCCTGGAAGGTCGAGCAGCTGGGCACCGCCTACCATGCCAGCTCGTGGGTCGAGCGGATCGCCTACGAGAACGCCGACGGCGTGATCGCGGTTTCCGCCGCGATGCGCGACGACGTGCACAACCTGTACGGCGTGCCGCACAGCAAGATCCGGGTGATCCACAACGGGATCGACCTCCAGCAGTATCGGCCGTCCCCCGATCGCGCGGTCCTGGACAAGTACGGGATCGACCCGGCGATCCCGTTCGTCCTGTTCGTGGGGCGGATCACCCGGCAGAAGGGGATCATCCACCTGGTCAACGCGATCAAGTCGATCCGCCCGGGCGTCCAGGTCGTGCTCTGCGCCGGGGCACCGGATACGCCCGAGATCGGCCAGGAGATGGCGGAGCGGGTGGAACGGGCCCGGGCCGAGTCGGCCAACCCGATCATCTGGATCCCCCAGATCGTCCCCAAGGACGAGATCATCGCCCTGTATTCGGACGCCGCCCTGTTCGTCTGCCCGTCCGTCTACGAGCCGTTCGGGATCATCAACCTGGAGGCGATGGCCTGCGGCACGCCGGTGGTCGCCTCGGCCGTGGGGGGGATCAACGAGGTCGTGGTGCCGGGCAAGACCGGGCTGCTCGTCCCGGTCGACTCCCAGGGCGGGGCCGATTTCGAGCCGGTGGACCCCGGCAAGTTCGCGGCCGACCTGGCCGGGGCGATCAACCAGCTCCTGGACGACCCCGCCCGGCTCCGCGAGATGGGGGCCCGCTCGCGCGAGAGGGTCGAGCACTTCTTCAGCTGGACCAGCATCGCCCGCTGGACCATGGACTTTTACTGGGATCTGGTCCAGGCTTGATCGCGTCCGCACCTACCCTCATCGCTCAGGATCACGCCACGTGTCGCCACGCAACGGGTCGAGCCATTTCGGGCTGTATCTGATCGGCGGTTTCAAGGTGGCGAGCGCCATCCTGCTCGCCGCGTTGGGAGTCGGGCTGCTCCACTCGATCCATTCCGACCTCGCCACCGCCGCGACGCGCCTGGTCGCCTGGATCAAGCTCGACCCCGACAACCGCTACATCCACGAGGCCATCACGAAGGTCTCGGGGATCCAGCCCAAGCAACTCCGCGTGATCGGGGGCGGGACGATCCTGTATGCCCTGACCTATGCCATCGAGGGGGTGGGGCTGCTGCTCAGGAAGCCGTGGGCCGAGTATCTCACCGTCGTGCTGACCGGGATCTTCATCCCGCTCGAATGCTACGAGGTGATCCACAAGCTGACGGCGCCCCGGGCGACCGTCCTGATCCTGAACGTGGCAATCGTGGCCTATTTGATTTCCGTGGTCTGGAAGCGGAGGCGTGAGGAGAAGGTGGAAGTAGGGGCGATGACCGCCCCGGCCGCCTGAACTCCCCACGCCCGGGCGATTCACTTCACGGGCGGGTCGTAATACCGCGCCAGGCCCCGTCCGTTGTTGGCCAGGTAGGGCCAGGTCCAGGGATCATAGGGATGGCCATAGGCCTGGCCGTGGAACGGGAAGTCGACGGGCGTGTCGAGTCCCACGTAGGCGCGGGCCGGGTAGGCGGGATTCGGGACGGCGTAGTAGCTGTAGTGATAGACCGGGGCGGTCGAGTACCCCGAAGCGTATCCGCGATAGCCGTAGCCCACGCCCGGCGTCAGCGACACGGGCCCCCCTGCACCGACGAACGTCTGCGTGCGGCCGCCGCGGATGACCTGGGCTTCGACGTCGGGAGCGATCAGGGTCAGGGCGGCCGTCACGGCCAGGCCCGCCACGAATGCCATCTTCATCAGGATGTCCTCTCACGGGTGGGTCTCGACGCCACCGAAGCGTCGCGATGTGACAAGGATAGTGCAAAAACAGTTCCGATGGGGCGCTCTGGGAGGAATTGGCGGATTTCATCGTTTGAGGATTCTTGAGATTGAAGAAAGACGCTCGCTCGAATTCCAACTAATGCCCGACGGGACGATGCGGCGAAACGGGGCGAGTCTCGGCCTGCTCCCGGACTAGGGCATGCGACATGGGAATCATTCAAAGTTCGATACAAATGAATCCTGTCAAGGCCATGAGTTGAGTGGATCAGCAGAGGGGGGCGGGCACCGGCGTCGTGGCCGATGCCCGCCCTTCGATCAGCGATTCGGGCTGGCGGGAGAACCGCCCGAGCTACCCGTCCCGGCGGGCGATGCACCCTGGCCGGCTTCAGCCCCGGTGCCGGTGCCGGTGCCGGTGCCGGTGCCGGTGCCGGTGCCGGTGCCGGTCGCCCCGGAACCGGACGTGCCGGTCCCCGATCCGCTCGACGTGGAACCCGCACCGGAGGTCCCCGTCCCGGATCCGGACGTGCCGGTGCCGGAGGTGCCGGTGCCCATTTCGCCGGTCGTGGAACCGGCGCCGGAGGTGCCCGAGCCGCCTTCCGTGGATCCCGCCCCGCTCGCGCCGCCCGTCCCGGTGCCGGCACCTCCGCCGGCCCCCGTCCCGTTGCCGTTGTCGGCGCATCCGGAGAGGATCGGCAGGGCCAGGACCGCGGCCGCGAGGGCCCCGCGCAGCCAGTATGTCATGCTCATCGTCGTCTCCTCGGTATGGGTGTGCTTCCGGTCGCCCGGGGCCGAATCCAGGCCCCGCGACCCGCGAGGCTGCTAGCAAAACCGACACCATCGGGGCGGATCATTTCGATTCGCATCGAATCGTCCACGAGTGGACTCATCTAAACGCCCCGTGGCATGCCCGGGACGGATTCCTCGGAGAAGTCGCCGAGGCAGCACCGGGGGCCAACCCTGCGGCGGGCTTGCCGCACGCATGGGAAATCCGATGCGTTCCCGGGTCATCTCCGGCGTGCCAATACCCCGATGGGCCGGCAATGAAAAGGTGTCGTCACCGTCCGTTCAGCGCTGGAATTCGGGGAGGATCCGCTCCGCGAAGGCGTCGATGAATCGACGCGGGTCGGGGCCGACGTGGTGGAGGTAGACCTCGTCGAAGCCGAGTTCGGCGTCCGTGCGGAGCCAGTCGAGGTGCTGGCCGAGGTCGGACGAGATCCGGAGCTTGTCCTTCAACTCCTCCGGCCGGGTCCCCGCGGTCTCCCGGTCGAAATCGGCGGGCATGGCCAGATCCTGATTCTTGGCCAGGTCGACCAGCGCGATCGGCCAGTGCCGATGCGCG
Source organism: Tundrisphaera macrotermitis (assembly GCF_051175315.1). NCBI lineage: Bacteria > Pseudomonadati > Planctomycetota > Planctomycetia > Isosphaerales > Isosphaeraceae > Tundrisphaera > Tundrisphaera macrotermitis. The sequence continues at coordinate 3,745,096 of NZ_CP195100.1, read as the reverse complement.
GCGGCCAGGGCCTCGGCCTCGTCGGGGGCGTAGCTGAGGGCCACCTGGAGGGCCATCGGCTTCCCGACCCCGCCACCGCCGCGGAAGGCGTCGACCACCTCGCGCAGGCCCTCGGGGTCCTTGCCCACGGTGATCAGGCCGTCGGCCCAGGACCCAACCCACTCCGCCGTCTCGGCGGTGATCGCCGCCCCGTAGATCGGGATCGGCGCGGCCGGCCGCGAGTAGAGCCGGGCGTCGCGGACCTGGAACCATCGGCCCTCGTGATTGACGGTCTCCCCGGCCCACAGGGCGCGGATCACGTCGACGGCCTCGCTGAGCCGGGAACGCCGGTCGGGCTTCGCGGGCCAGGGGTCGCCGGTGATGTGCTCGTTCAGGTTCTGCCCCGTCCCCTCCGCCATCCAGAATCGGCCGGGGAACATCTCTCCCAGGGTCGCGGCCGCCTGGGCGATGATCGCCGGGTGGTAGCGCTGGCCGGGGGCATTGACGACCCCCATGCTCATCTCCGTCGCCTGCATCGCCGCCCCCAGCCACGACCAGGCGAAGCCGCTCTCCCCTTGCCGCTCGGTCCACGGGTGGTAGTGGTCCGAGCACATCGCCGCGCGGAAGCCGGCCGCCTCGGCGATCCGGACATGGTCGAGCAGTGCCCCGGGCGAGTAAAGCTCGTGCGAAGCATGGAACCCGATCTTCATACCGCCCCTTTCTTCGCTCTAAAGGATTTCTGCCGACCGATGGCATCCCCATCGTCGAACATTCCGATCCCGGAACTCGCGGAGGGAATCGGTCCGGATCCATCGGACCTGATCCTGGCTCGATGGTCCGATCCCGAACGCCTGTGTTGCGATTCGATCGACGGCCCGACGGGCCTCGCGATCGGATCCGGGCCCGGGCTGAGGAAATTCGGTGCCGAGCGAACGAGAATGTTGGAGGGGACGCGAGGAAGATGGCATCAATCCTGCCTGATCGGGCCGGCGGCCGGGCACCACGCCGGATCGTCGCACGACCGCCGTTGGTCTCCGGAGCATTCATCCCGTCGAGGAGGCTCATGATGTCATTCCGACTGACCGAGAAGCAGCGATCCCGCCTGCGGGGGATGGTCCGTCGGCCCCGGAGCCGCAAGCAACTCCATCGGGCCGAGGCCCTGCTGGCCCTGGACGAAGGCCGACCCCTGGAGACCGTGGCCCGGCAATGCCGGGTGGGCATCGAGCGGGTCGAATCCTGGGTCGAGCGTTTCTCCACCCTCAAGATGGCCTTCCTCGAAGAACCCTCGGGCGACGAGTCCGGTCCCCGGTCGAACGACGCTCGCGACGATGACCCGGCCGACGAGGAACCGGAGTGGCGGACCTGATTCCGCGGTGCCACCCGAGATGCGATGATGGGGACCGGCCGAAGCGAGGCGAATCCGCGGAGGTTCCAGGTCCCGGGCCGGAAAGCGTTTCGGGAGGGATGTCCTGCCCGAGAGGGATGGTTCCCTTGACTTCGAGCCAGGTCGTATCTACAACTTAGCGATGTCGGGGGACGCCTTGAATCCGGAGTTGCTGGATCGGATCGCAGCCAGTTGCACCGCCGTGCGCGTGCGGCTCATCAATCGCGTCGTGACGGCGCTCTATGACGAGGCCCTCCGGCCGCTGGGCATCCGCGTCAACCAGGCGAACATCCTGGTGACCGTGGCCAGGCTGGACGGCCCCCGGCCGGTCGAGGTCTGCCGCCAGCTCCGCATCGAGAAATCGACGCTGAGCCGGGATGTCGAGGTCATGAAGCGCAAGGGCTGGATCACCTCCGATCCGCCGGGAGGGGGACGCCATCAGGTGTTGCGACTCACGGCGGCCGGGGAGCAACTGCTGATCGACTCGCTCCCGGGGTGGGAACGCGCCCAGGCCGAGGCAGCCCGACTCATCGGCGAGCCCGGTTTGGCCACGCTCCGCGACATCGCGACCCGACTGGGACTCGGTTCCGTCGACTGAACGTGAGATTTGACGCGGGGCGGATCGTCAGGCAAGTTTGGTTGTAGATACAACAAGTTTGGGAGGTCGAAGGATGAACGGATCGCGACGCGTCGTCATCACCGGCCTCGGCACGGTGAACCCGCTCGGGTTGGATGTGGCGAGCACCTGGGAGGCGATGCGATCCGGCCGGAGCGGCATCGGCCCGATCACCCAGTTCGACGTGACCCATTTCCCGGTCCGGATCGCGGGCGAGGTGAAGGGGTTCGACCCGGCCGACCTGCCGGACCCACGCGCCGCGAAGCGGATGGATCGCTTCGCGCAGTTCGCCGTGCGGGCCTCCGTCGAGGCGATCCGGGACAGCGGTCTCGACCTCTCGGCCGGGGATCCGTACCGGAGGGGCGTCATCCTCGGGTGCAGCATCGGGGGCTTGAACGAGTTCGAGGACGGGCACTCGGCCTACCTCCGGGGCGGGGCCCGGCGGATCAGCCCGTTCGTCATCCCCAAGATGATGCCCAACGCGGCCCCCGCCTGCGTCGCGATCCAGTTCGGGCTGATGGGCCCGAGCGGATCCGTGGCCTCGGCCTGCGCCTCCGCGGCCGACGCGATCCACGACGCGTTCCGTTCCGTGCAAAGGGGCGAGGCCGACGTGATGCTGTCCGGCGGCTCCGACGCCTCGATCACCACGATGGGCCTCGGCGGGTTCGTGGCGGCCCGCGCCCTCTCGCTCCGCAATGACGACCCGCAGGCGGCGAGCCGGCCCTTCGACCGCGACCGGGATGGCTTCGTGCTGAGCGAAGGGGCGGGCATCGTGGTACTCGAAGAACTGGATCATGCCCGGGCGCGGGGGGCGCGAATCTATGCCGAGTTGCTCGGGTGCGGGCGGACCAACGATGCCCACGGGATCGCGGCCCCGCATCCCGAAGGGCTGGGCGCCATCCACGCGGTCCGCATGGCGTTGAACGACGCGGGCCTCAACCCCGAGGACGTGGATTACATCAACGCCCATGCGACCAGCACATGCCTGGGCGACGAGATCGAGACCCGCGCGATCAAGGCGGCGTTCGGAGAGCGGGCCCTTCGGGTCGCGGTGAGCAGCACGAAGGGGATGACCGGCCACCTCTGCGGGGCGAGCGGGGCGATCGAGCTGATCGCCTCGGCCCTGGCGATCGCCCACGGCGTGGTCCCGCCCACGATCAACCTGGAGACGCCGGACCCGGCCTGCGATCTCGACTACGTGCCGAACGTCGCCCGCGAGATGCGTGTCCGCCACGCCCTCTCGACGAGCTTCGGATTCGGCGGCCACAACACGTGCCTGGCGATCGGCGCCCTGGCCTGACCCGAGGGTTGCAGGCCCGCCGCATCGCGGGCCGAGGAGGATCCATGGACCGAAGTCGCAGGCGAGTGGTGGTGACGGGCATGGGGATGGCCACCCCGGTCGGGCTCGACGTGGAGTCGACCTGGGAAGCGCTCCGCGAAGGCCGGGGCGGCGTCGGGCCGGTCACGCGGTTCGATGCGAGCCGGTTCGCGACGCGGATCGCCGCCGAGTTGAAGCACTTCGACCTGGCAGGCGACCTCGGCGCCGAGGCTTCCCGCTGGACTAATCATGGCCGGAGCACTCAGATCGCGCTGGCCGTCGCTGCGCAGGCGATCCGCCAATCCGGGTTGGACGAGGGGCCGGAGATCGATCGCAGTCGCTTCGGCATCTATCTCGGGTCGGGGGAGCAGCAGGCGGACTTCCCGCACTTCGTCGACCTCGTCCGACGCTCCAATGACGGGCGAGTCGTGGATACGCGAGCGTTCACGTCCCAGGGAGTTGCGCTGCTCGACCCGCTCTCCGAATCCGAGCATGAGCCGGGCACGCCGGCCGGGCATCTGGCCGCCGCCTTCGGGACGCGCGGGCCGAACCTGTCGTGCCTGACCGCCTGCTCGGCCAGCGCCCAGGCGATCGGCGAGGCGGCGGAGCTGATCCGCGATGGGACCGCCGACGTGATGCTGGCCGGGGGCGTCCACAGCATGATCCACCCGTTCGGGCTGACGGGCTTCATCCTCCTGACGGCCATGACGACCCGCAACGACGAGCCCGCCCACGCCAGCCGCCCGTTCGACCGCGACCGCGACGGGTTCGTCCTCGGCGAAGGGGGCGGGATGCTGGTCCTGGAGGCGCTGGAACACGCCCGGGCGCGAGGGGCGAACATCCTCGGCGAGGTCGCCGGGCAGGCGTCGACGGCCGACGCCTTCCGCCTCACCGACTGCCACGACGAGGGGCGAGGGGCCATTGCGGCGATGCGGCTGGCCCTCCGGGACGCCGGACTGAACCCGGAAGATGTCGACTACATCAACGCCCACGGCACCAGCACGAAGGTCAACGATTCGGTCGAGACCCTGGCTCTGAAGTCGGCCCTCGGCGATCACGCCCGCCGGGTCCCGATTTCGAGCACCAAGAGCATGACCGGCCACCTGATCGCCGCCGGAGGCGTGGTCGAGACGATCGCCTGCCTCCTGGCGATCCGCGACGGCGTGGTGCCGCCGACCATCAACCTCGATCACCCCGATGACGACTGCGACCTCGACTACATCCCCCACGCCTCGCGCGACCGGAAGGTCGACGTGGCGATGTCGAATAGTTTCGGGTTCGGCGGCCAGAACACGACGATCGTCGTCCGTCGCTTCGAGGGATGATAATCTTCGGGCCGATCCCCGCATCGGGATGGGCCCGTTGATCCTCGATGAGGGGTCGACCCGTCCTGGGCTTGATTGGACCTGCCCACCGAGGCGTAGGAAAGATCTCGCCGGATTACCCGACTAAAACGATCGACAAGGTAAAAAACGTGGCGTAGAATCGTTTCAGTGGCCGATCAGGGTGGTACGCCGGGGCGAAACTCGGTCGTTGCGTCGGCGGAAGCCCTTCGATGTCCTGGAACGGATGCGGTGGTTCCGATGATGAGACTGTCCAGAAGCCTCTCGCTGATGTGGATCTTCGGGGTCGTCCTGTCGTGCGGTGCCGCGTGTGGGTCGGATCGCCGCCCGAACATCGTCCTGATCTACGCCGATGACCTTGGGTGGAACGATGTCGGCTTCAACGGCCGGAAGGACTGGGCGACGCCGAATCTGGACAAGCTGGCCGCCTCGGGAACGGTCTTCACCCGGTTTTATGCCTCGGCCGTCGTCTGCGGCCCGAGCCGGGCGTCGATGCTGACCGGCAAGGCGCCGATTCATTGCGGCGTGTCGCGCAACGATGAGGATCTCCCGGCCGAGGAGGTGACGATCGCCGAGGCGCTGAAGGCCCGCGGCTACGCGACGGCCCTGTTCGGCAAGTGGCACCACGGCAAGCCGAGGTCGAAGGAGGGCTATGTCCACCCGATGGACCAGGGGTTCGACGAGTTCTTCGGTTTCACGGACGCCTATCATGCCTTCGAGAAGTTCCCCAAGTCCCTGTGGGACGGGAGGGCTCGCCGTCCGGTCTCCGGATACGCCGACGACCTGTTCACCGATCGCGGGGTCGACTTCATCCGTCGCCAGGACGACCGACCGTTCTTCCTGTACCTCCCCTACATCTCCGCCCACTTCACCATCGCCGCCCCGGCCGACGAGGTGGAGCTGCATCGGGGCAAGTTCGCCGAGGCCGACCCGGCCCGGCCGCTCAACGCCACCTATGCGGCGATGGTGACGAGGTTCGACAAGAACGTCGGGCGGATCCTCGCCGCCCTCGATGAGCAAGGGCTGGCGGACGACACGATCGTCGTGTTCACCAGCGATCATGGCGCGAGCTTCGAGGCGGGCAATCTCGGCACCAGCCAGGCGCTCGGCAGCAACCATCCGTTCCGGGGGCAGAAGCGCACGCTCTGGGAAGGGGGCGTCCGCGTCCCGGCGGCCGTCCGGTGGCCCGGCCAAGTGGCGGCGGGGGCCGTCTCGGCCGAGGTGGTCCAGATGATCGACCTCATGCCGACCTTCCTCGCGGCGGCGGGCGGACACGCGGAATCATCCTGGCAAATCGACGGCGTGGACCTGCTCCCCTCCTGGACGGGCCAGTCCCCCGCCCCCGAGCGGACCTTGTTCTGGGAGTGGAGGTGCGAGGGGGCCGATCAGCGGGCCGCCCTCCGAGGCAACCACAAGCTGGTCGTGACCCGGGGCGGCAAGCCCGAACTCTATGACGTCGTCGCCGACCCCGGCGAACTCCGGGACCTCGCCGCGACGAATCCGGCCCTGGCCCAAGATCTCGAACAGGCCTTGATGACGTGGATCGCCACCGAACGGCGATCCGACCCGCATCCCGTGGCGAATCTCTCCCCGAGCCGATCCTCACAATCGATGGAGCCCCTCCGATGAAACGGTCCTCGGCAGCCCTGCTCGTGCTCCTCTCGTGGAACCAACTCGCCCCGGCCGTCGAACCGGCCCCCTCGGGCGACCTCGCCCGACTCCAGGGGGGGTGGGTGGCCAACGCCGGACCCAACGGTGAATTCCGCGTCCGGCTCGACGTCGAAGGCCGGCGGGTCAAGGTCAAGATCGCCCTGCCGGGGGGCCTCTCGCTGGCCGCCAGCGGAGAGCTGTCGGTCGACGAATCGGCGAGCCCCCGGTCGCTCGACTGGGTCAGATTCTCCGCACCCGACGGCTCGGAACTCCCGGAGATCCAGGGGATCTACGAATTCAAGGACGGATCCTTGCGGGTCTGCAACGGCGGGCCGAACAATGGCCGCCCGACCACGTTCACCGACGGTGACGGCCCGCTCGCCTCGGTGGTCCTCTTCGAACGAGCCGGGGCCTCGGCGAAATGAACCGGATGGCCGAGGCCCCTCGTCGAGCGGCGAGGGGCTTTCGGCCATGATTCCCGAGATGGATCAGCGGGCCTTCTTCGCCGGGGTGGCCGCGTCGCCGGTCCCGGCGGCATCCCAGACCCGCGCGGCCGAGTCCGAACCTGCGGTCAGGAGGCGGCGACCGTCGGGAGAAACCGCCAGGCAGCGCAGGCCGATCCATCCGGTGTGCCCCCGGTAGACCCTCTCGAGGCGGCCCGAGGCTATGTCCCAGAGGTAGACGGTCCTGTCGTCCCCCGCAGACACGGCGCGGCGCCCGTCCGGCAGGAAGGCGACCGAATTGACGTTCCCCCCCGTCGGCTTGAACTGGCCCAACTCGCGGCCTTCCTTCGCGTCCCAGAGCCGCAGGGTATCGTCCTCGCCCCCCGTGAGGATGTGGCGGCCGTCGCGCGACCAGGCCACGCCGTTGACCGATCCCTTGTGCCCTTCGAGACGCAAGGAGACCTTGCCGGTCGTCGCATCCCAGACGCGAGCGACGCCGCCGTCCTTGCCGTTCGACCCCGAGACGAACCGTCGGCCGTCGGGCGCGAACGCCAGCGCGTAGACCTCGCCGGCGTGCCCCTCGAACCTGCGGACCTCCTTCCGCGCGGCCACATCCCAGAGGCGGATCGTTCGGTCGGAACCGCCGGACAGGAGCCGTCGGCCGTCGGGCGTGGCGATGAGCACGGTCACCGGGCCGGCGTGGCCGGCCAGCGTCGCGGCCGGATCGCCGCCATCCGCCCGCCAGAGTCGGATCTTGCCGTCCTCATTGCCGGTCGCGGCCAGGTTCTCGCGTCCCGGCCGCACCGTCGCCAGCGACCAGACGCCGTGCCCCACATCGACCTTCCCGACCTCGCGGCCGGCCGCCGTGTCGACGATGTGCACGACCTTGTCCACGCCCAGCACCGCGGTGCGGCCGTCGGGCAGGAACGCTGCGCCGAGGACCGGCCCGTCGAAGTGGAAGGTGTGCGATTCGTCCCCCTTCGGAGGGGGCATCGGATTCGGCGCCCCCTTCGGCACGATCCAGATCCGGAGGTAGACCGGCACCTCGGTATTCTCGTCCGCGAAGCTGAACCAGATCAGGGACTCGCCCCCTGGCTTCAGGGCGCCATCCTTGAGTTCCTGGCTGATGTGCGAGTTCTCGGCGGGCAGGTCGACCCCCGGGATCGAGACGTTTTCCGCGGGGACGTATTCCCGGAAGCCCTGCATCGGGCCGTCGCGCGCGACGATGTACCATCCCTCGAAGGTGCCCCCCGCCTTGCCGCTCGGCATGACGAAGTCCCAATAGAGGTCCCAGGGGACGTCGGCCCGGGGTGCCGTGAAGCGGATGCCGTCGATGCCGCGGTGGCGTTTGTTGAGAACGACCTTCGTGAAGGCCGGCGGAACTTTCCCGACCGAGAATGGCACCTCGATGAAGGCCGGGGCGACCGATCGGATCGTCGCGTCGAATTCTTCGCCGAGTGCCGATCTCTCGTCGTCATCCTTCGACCCGTCGATCTTCTGGCGCAGGGCGTGAGCCTTGCCCAGGCTGGAGAGCAGAGGCCCCTCCTGGGCGGCGACCACGCCCGAAGCTGCCAGGACGAGCATCAGACCGATCCCAAGAATCGATCGCGAGTTCCGCGAAGGGTGTCGCATTCAGGCGCTCCGTCCGGGGCCGAGAAGCTTAAGAGTCAGCAAGGGTATCCATGCCCACCGCCCCATGCCAGGGCCAAGCCGCGCGCGGCCGCCCAGCCGGTGATGCTGGATCGACGCCGGCGGATCGAGCCGGATCCCTGCTCATCCCCTCCCGACGGCATGGTCCGTTGAAGCTGCGCGAGGACTCCCAGTCACCGGGACGCTCATCCCGGACGCCAGCCGTCCGTCGCCGCCCCCCGCCGTGATGGGAGCGGCGTCGCGGGTCGCCTGAGCCGGCCCGGATGACGAGTTGATGGCGGGCGACGTCTGAGGAGAGGAACTTCGGCGCGGGCCGGCCGGCGGAGGGTGCCGATCCGGGTCGGGGGCGACTCCCGTGATCGATCTCGTCGCTGGAGTCCGGGGATAGGCCAGATCAGGGCCGCGTCAAACCCATGAAAAAACCCGCCGTGAGGCGGGTTTGATTCGATCGAAGGCGCCGATGGGAGTCGAACCCATGATCGAGGTTTTGCAGACCTCTGCCTTGCCACTTGGCTACGGCGCCGGAGACTGGTTCTGAGGAGGGATGATCTTACCGGATGGTGCGGGGCCTGGCAAGACGAGTCTGGGAAGAGCTTGCGGGCCCCTCGATCAATCCGCCGAGCCTGGCGGCTCCCCCCAGCGCGGGACACCGGGGACGCTGATGTCGAACAGGTCCAGGGATCGCGCCACCGTGAAGTCGACCATCTCGCCGATCGTCTGGGGCCGGTTGTAGAAGGCCGGGACGGGCGGCATGATGACGCCCCCCATCTCGGTCACGGCGAGCATCGACCGGATGTGGCCGGCGTGGAGCGGGGTCTCGCGGAGCAGGAGCACGACGCGCCGGCGTTCCTTGAGGCACACGTCCGCGGCGCGGGTGAGCAAGGAACTGGTGGCGCCGCAGGCGATCTCCGAGAGCGACTTGACCGAGCACGGCGCGATGATCATGCCCATCGTCCGGAACGACCCGCTGGCGATCGCGGCGGCGAAGTCGCCGGGATGGTAGTTGTGGTCGGCCAGCGCGGCGAGGTCGCCGGCCGACAGGTCGGTCTCGTAGGCGCGGGTGAGCTGGCCGGTCTTGGAGGCGACGAGGTGCGTCTCCACGCCCTCGGCCCGGAGCATCTCCAGGAGCCGGATCCCGTAGACGATGCCGGTGGCGCCCGAGATCCCCACGATCATCCGCCGGGGCGGTCGAGGATCGCTCACGGTCGGCCACCCCCGGGCGGGCCCGCCGGCCGGGCCGGTGCCGGGCAGCAGTTGGCCGGGCAACGGTCATGGTTGGCGGGGAACCGCCCGATGGCCCGACGCTCGGTGCCGGGCTGGAGGCGTTCCTGGATCAACTCGCGGAGCATCGCGACGAACCGGGGGTGGGTGCCCGCCGTCCCGGCCCGGACCAGGTTCAGGCCCAGTTCCCCGGCGGTGGTCTTCGCCTCCTCGTCGAGGTCGAACAGCACTTCCATGTGGTCGGACAGGAAGCCGACCGGCTGCACCACCACGTCCTGCACGCCCTGGTCCTTGAGGTCGGCGAGGTGCTTGAGGATGTCGGGCTCCAGCCAGGGGTCGGTGGGGCGCCCGCTGCGACTCTGGTAGGCGAGCGTCCACCGGCCGGCGTCGACGCCCGAAGCCTCGGCCACCAGGCGGCATGTTTCTTCGAGCTGTTGGGCGTAGTTGCAGCCCACCGCCATCGACTCGGGGATGCTGTGCGCCGTGAAGACGACGTGGGCGGCGTCTCGCCGCTCGGGCGGGATCTGGGACACGGCCTCGGCCACCCGCTCCGCGTTGACGGCGATCCATTCGGGGTGGTTGTAGAAGACTCGGATCTTGTCGACGGCCGGGGCCTCCGGGCCGACGGCCTCCTGGGCCTTCGCGATGTCTTCGCGATACTGGCGGCAGCCCGAATAGGAGCTGTAGCCCGAGAGGACCAAAGCGAGGGCGCGGCCCACCCGGGCCTCGGCCATGGCCCGCGTCGTGTCGGCGAGCATCGGCTGCCAGTTGCGATTGCCCCAGTAAATCGGCACGTCGATGCCGTGCCGGTCGAGTTCCGGCCGGAGCGCCGCGATGAGGTCGCGGACCTGGCCGTTGATCGGGCTGACCCCGCCGAAGTGGTAGTAATGCTCGGCCACTTCGAGCATTCGCTCGCGCGGGACGGGCCGCCCTCGGAGGACGTTCTCCAGGAACGGGATCACGTCGTCCCGGCCTTCGGGGCCGCCGAAGCCGACCACGAGGATCGCATCGTAGGTGGGTTGTTCCGTGGTCATGCCCTGCGCCTGGGGTCGGGGGTTTGCATGGTGCGGTCGAACTCGGGCATCACGTTATAGTCGAGAGGGGCGGGATCGTCATCGGAGCCGCGCCTCGTAGACGGTCCGTTTGAAAGTCTCGCGCAACGGGGTGAGGTGTCCCGAAGGTTGGATGTTGGTCAGGAGGATGCCGAACAATCCATTTTTCGGGTCCGCCCAGAAGAAAGTATGGAAAAATCCGGCCCAGCCGAACGTGCCGACGCCGGCCGGGTTGTGAAACCGGTTGGCGGGCGTGACCACCCCCAGGCCGAAGCCGTAGCCGTCTCCATGCCCCCAGTCGGGCACGAGGACCGGCGCGCATTGATCCGAGGTCATCGCGGCGACGGTCTCGGGCCTGAGGATCCGGACGCCATCGAGTTCCCCCCGGTTCATCAGCATCCGGACGAACCGGGCATAGTCGTCGATGGTCGAGGTCAACCCGGCGCCCCCGGAGCGATAGGTCCCGGTGTCCCAGGTCGGGAAGGTCCCCGAAAAGATCAGGGGCCCTTCCTGGATCAGGCCCGGGGCATGGGGTCGGACCTTCTGATCCTCGCCCAGCGTGAACAGATCCGCCAGCCGGCCGCGCTTCTCCCGGGGGACGACGAAGTGCGTGTCGACCATCTTCAACGGGCCGGTGATCCGATCCCGGATGAAGTCATCCAGACGCTGGCCGGAAGCCACCTCGATCACCCGTCCCAGGACGTCGCTCGACAGGCTGTAGGTCCAGGCCGTCCCCGGCTGCGACGCAAGCGGGAGCCGTGCCAGCCGCCGGACATTCTGCTCCATCGTCCCCGGCGTCTCGGCCAGGCCGTCGGAGATGCCGAATTCCGCGTAGAGCGGCCCGAGGACCGGATGATCGGCGAAGCGGTAGGTGAACCCGGCCGTGTGGTTCAGGAGGTGCCGGACCGTGATCGGGCAGTCGGCCGGGACCCGCGCGTCGCCCGCGTCGGGCTTTCCGTCCAAAACCTGCATCGCCGCGAACTCGGGCAGGTAGTTGGCGACCGGGTCATCCAGCCCGATCCGGCCGTCATCGACGAGGGTGAGGGCCGCCGCCGCCGTGATCGGCTTGGTCATCGAGGCGATCCGGAACAGGGTCGACCGCTCGACGGGCTTCCGCCGACTGCCATCGCGGTAGCCTGCGATCGCCAGGTAGGCTTCCTTCCCCCGGCTGAAGACCAGGGCCACCCCGCCGGGAATCTGCTCGCTGGCCACGGCCTCCTCCAGCGCCTCATCGATCCGGCCCAGCTTGTCCGGGTCGAACCCGGCCAGGGTGGCGGGGTCGGGAGTGATCCGTCCGAAGGCCAGCAGGAAGCCCAGCAGGAGGACGACGAACACGATCGAGGTGGATCGATCACGATCCGGGAGCGGTCGGAGCATCGGGGGACCCGGCGGGGGATCGGTCGGCATCACGCCGTATTCCTTCCCATTGTGGTCGGCCCTCGGCCTCGGCTCAAGCCTGAGCGGCCGCTGCGAGGTTGCCCCGGCATGGCCCCGCGACTATGCTCGGCGTCGCCACGCGGGAACGATCGGCCTCGGATCGCGGTGAACCGGGACGGCGTTCCCGGAACCACGAGACGACTCCATGAGCCGTGCCGCACTCGCGATCCTCGCCGTCCTGGCGATCTCCAACCCGGCCGATGGCGCCAAGGACCGGCCGTACGACGTGATCCTGGAAGGGGGTCGCGTCGTGGATGGGACCGGCAACGCCTGGTTCCTGGGGGACGTTGCGATCCGGGGGGATGTGATCGCGCGGATCGCCCCCGTCGGTCAACTCCATGATGCACCCGCCGGGCGCCGCGTCGATGCGAAGGGGCTGGTGATCGCGCCGGGGTTTATCGACATCCAGGGGCATTCTCGGGGCGAGCTGCTCGATGGCGACGGCCGACTGATCGGGAAGGTGACGCAGGGGGTGACCACGGAGATCCTGGGCGAGGGTCATTCCAACGCCCCGTCGCGCGAGGTCGCCCGGTTCGATGGGCCACGCGGGTTCGACGCCTGGCTGAAGGCGATGGAAGCCCACGGCGGGTCGGTGAACTTCGGCTCGTTCGTCGGGTCGGCCACGATCCGCGAGTATGCCAAGGGGATGACGCCGGGCGCCCCGACCCCGGACGAGCTGGAGTTGATGAAGCGGCTGGTCCGCGACGCCATGAAGGATGGGGCGTTCGGGCTCGCCTCGGCCCTGATCTATCCGCCCGATAGCTTCGTCTCGACCTCGGACCTGATCGAGCTGTCCCGCGTCATGGCCCTGTTCGGCGGGGTGTACATCACGCACATGAGGTCCGAGGCCGACCGCCTCCTGGAAGCGATCGACGAGGCGATCCAGATCGGCCGCGACGGCGGGGTCCCGGTGGAGATCTACCATCTCAAGGCCGCGGGCAAGCGGAACTGGGGCAAGGCGGCCGCGGCCATCGCCCGGATCGAGCAGGCACGCGCCGGGGGCCAGGACGTCGGGGCCGACATGTATCCCTACGATGCCGCAGGGACCGGCCTGACCGCATGCCTCCCCCCCTGGGCCTCGGCGGACGGCAAGCTGTACGCCAACCTGGCCGATCCGGCCATCCGGGCCAGGATCCGCGAGGAGATCCTCCACCCGACCTCGGAGTGGGAGAACCTCGCCGAACTGACCACCCCCGAAGGCGTCATGCTGCTGGGCCTGGACAAGCCGGAGCACAAGAAGTACGCCGGCCAGCGGCTGTCCGAGGTCGCCGCGGATCGGGGCAAGGATTGGATCGACACCGCGCTGGACCTGATCTCCGCCGAACGCCAGCGGGTCGGCACCATCTATTTCATGATGGACGAGGCCAACGTGAAGCTTCAACTGCAGCAGCCCTGGATCAAGTTCGGCACCGACGCCTCGGGGCACAATCCCGAGAAGGCCACCGGCCTGGTCCACCCCCGGTCCTACGGCACCTTCACCCGGATCCTGGGCAAGTACGTCCGCGACGAGAAGGTGATCCCGCTTGAGGACGCCATCCGCAAGATGACCTCGGCCGTCGCCGCCCGGCTCTCGATCCGCGACCGCGGGCTGCTCCGCGAGGGGTTCAAGGCCGACGTCGTCGTCTTCGACCCCGACACGATCGCCGACAAGGCGACCTTCGAGAAGCCGCACCAGACCTCGGTCGGCATCCGCCTCGTCTTCGTCAACGGCGTGCCGGTCGTCGAGGACGGCAAGCACACCGGGGCCAAGCCGGGCCGGGCCGTCCGGGGACCCGGCTACGACCCGAACGCAAAGCCCTGAGATCGGCCGACTGGCCAGCGAAGACGGCCGGGACGCGGGTCCCGGCCGTGTTGCTTCCGTCGGTTTCGGATGAGTCGCGGGGACTCAGTAGGCGTCGGAGCTGATGACCTCGCCGCCCTTGGACGAGGAAAGTCCGAGGTAGGTCAGCGGGTTGACCGTGTTCTTGATGAACCGGACGCTGCCGTCGCAGAAGGTGACATTCACGCCGCCCGGGTGCTTGCTCCTCGCGGCCGTGAAGACCAGACTGCCGGTTCCCTCGATGCAAGGCGGGTTGGTGGGGATGGCGGCGACGTTGCAATAGCCGGAGCTCTGCATCCAGTCCGGCTTGGTCGAGTTCGGGGTCAATTGCCCGGTGAACGTGGAGCCGAAGGCCCACCACGAGAACCCGCGGAGGTCGTTGTTGGTGCTCGACTGGCCGACCAGGACCTCCGAGGCCATCATCGTGTTGCTCAACCCGTCGATGATTGAGTTGAAGTCGATGGCCGAGGTGACCGCGCCCTTCCCGGAGCCTGAATCCTGGTCGGACAGGGGCGATCCCACGTCACCGAACGGGGCCCCCATGAAGGTGTAGGTGATCGAATTGACGGTCACCGGGCCTTGCTGGTGGGTCGTGTTGCCGAAGTTGACCACGTAGTTGTGCGACGTGATCTTCTTGCCGCCGGAGCTGATGTTGGACAGGGCCTGGGCATTCGGGTCCGAGGGGCACGAGTAGGCGCTGATCCGCGAGGTCGTGACCGTCGTGTTGGCGATCCCCGCATAGCGGAAGTCGTCGTTGATCGGCCCGGACATGGAGTTGTTGCCCGACGCGTTCCAGGCGTTGTACATCGCCTGCTGCTCGACGAAGGGGAGGACCGCCACCAGCCAGGTCCCCCAGCAGCAACCCTTGACCCCCTGCGGGAGGCAGTTGTTGCCCGACTGGTAGTTGTGCATGGCCAGGCCGATCTGCTTCAGATTGTTGGTGCACTGCATCCGGCGGGCGGCCTCGCGGGCGGCCTGGACGGCGGGGAGGAGCAGGGCGATCAGGACCGCGATGATGGCGATCACCACCAGCAGCTCGATCAGCGTGAAACCGCGATTCCGGCCGATTCGGTTCATCTTGGGCCCTTCCACGTAGAGGAGAAGAAGGTCAGGCGAATGCCGTTCGATGAGAGCGACGCCGAGGGAGGGCGCCAGGGGCTGGGAGAGGAGCGGGACGGGTGATTCGGATGGGTCAGCGACTGGTCAGGGTGAAGTCGATGGGGTCGGAAGCGCCGGGCTTGATCTCGGCCTTCAGGGTCGAATTCGTGTTATACTTGGGAGGGATCGCGGCCTTGGTCGCCCCTTTCTTTTTGGATCCGCCCGGCGGCTCATTCGACGGCGCCGGGGCGTCGCCCGACGACGCGACGATCGACACCCGGTAGGAGCCCGGCGTGAGGCCGGCCGATCGGTCGATCGCATAGGAGCCGTCCGAAACCGGGGCGAATCCCGAGACGCTGCCGGGCTTGCCGGGGTCGACGGGATCGAAGGTGATCCCGCCGGCCGCCAGGGGCTTGCCGTCCAGGGTGACGTTGCCGGAGACGGCCTGGCGGGCCAGGCCATCCCCGGTACCTCCGCAGCCGCACAACGCGATGAGCGCGAGCAGGCGCAGCGGGAAGATCACCCGTTTCCGGTTGGTTTGCATGGTTCGTACCCATCATGCGGACTGGATTGGCTGATCGAATCGACCCTGGCCGACCCGGGATGGGTCAGATGACTTGATGGGGCCAGGATATGGACGCGCCCAGAAAGGGTCGTCTAGATGCTATTTATAACGCTCGACGTGGCCCTCACCAGCCCCAATCCCCCCGGATCTTCGTGTCAACCCCATGGCAGTTTCCGCCGCAACTCATGACATGAACAAAATCTAGACAGGGATCGCTCACGCAGCCATGCTTGCCACAATCAGAAATCATCCCTGATGAGATCCGACCGAATTAGGCGCAAGGCCTTGCCGTCGCAGGCACCCCGGGGTAGGGGGTTGCCCGAGGTCGTCCCGGGTCCTAGACTGAGGGCCTTATCGATTTCCGGTCGGGGTCTACAGAGAGCGGGGTGGCGGTCCGATGTCCGAATTCTTCGCAGGCGTCCCGAAGATCCAGTATGGCGGCCCTCGATCTCGCAACCCGTTGGAGTTCAAGCACTACAACCCCGACGAGGTCGTGGGCGACAAGACGATGCGGGACCACCTCCGGTTCTCGGTCGTCTACTGGCACACCTTCAGCAACCCGCTGGGCGACCCGTTCGGCCCGGGCACCGCCGTCCGCCCCTGGGACGATGGCACCAACTCGGTGGCCAACGCCCTGAAGAAGGTGAAGGTCGCCTTCGAGTTCTTCGAGAAGCTCGGCGTCGGCTTCTACTGCTTCCACGACCGGGACGTCGCCCCCGAGGGGAAGACGCTGAAGGAGAGCCACGCCAACCTCGATGAGGTCGTCAAGGCCCTCAAGGATGAGCAGGGCCGCACCGGCGTCAAGCTCCTGTGGGGCACCGCCAACCTGTTCTCCAACCCCCGCTACGCCCACGGGGCCTCGACCAGCCCCAACGTGGACGCCTTCGCCTACGCCGCGGCGCAGGTGAAGAAGGCGATGGAAGTGACCGTCGAGTTGGGCGGCGGCGGCTACACCTTCTGGGGAGGCCGCGAAGGCTACCAGACCCTGTGGAACACGGACATGAAGCGTGAGGTCGATCACCTCGCCCGGTTCCTCCACATGGCCGTCGACTACAAGAAGCAGATCGGCCTGAGCGGCCCGTTCTACATCGAGCCCAAGCCCAAGGAGCCGACCAAGCACCAGTACGACTCCGACGCGGCGGCCTGCCTCAACTTCCTCCGCACGTACGGCCTGCTCCCCCACTTCAAGCTGAACCTCGAGACCAACCACGCCACACTGGCCGGCCACGAGATGATGCACGAGCTGATGGTGGCCGCCGACTCCAACGCCCTCGGCTCGCTCGACGCCAACACCGGCGACCCCCTGCTGGGCTGGGACACCGACCAGTTCCCCACCGACATTTACCTGACCGCCAAGTGCATGCTGGCCGTCCTGGGGATGGGCGGGCTGACCACCGGCGGCGTCAACTTCGACGCCAAGGTCCGGCGCGAGAGCTTCGAGCCGGTCGACCTGTTCCACGCCCACATCGGCGGGATGGATGCCTTCGCCCGCGGCCTCAAGATCGCCCATGCGATCCGCGAGGATGGCCGTCTCGCGTCGTTCGTCTCCGAGCGCTACAAGAGCTGGGACGGTGAACTCGGCCGCCGGATCGAGGCGGGCGAATCCAGCTTCGCCGACCTGGAACAGTACATCCTGGCCAAGGGCGAGATCACCAACGTCAGCGGGCGTCAGGAGATGCTGGAGAACCTGATCAACGAGTTCATCTGATGCCGTTGCAACAGTCCTGAAGCACGGAAGGGCTCGGGTCGGGATCTATTCCCAGCCCGAGCCCTTTTGCTGCGCCGATGGGGTTCGACCCCCCGCCCCGTGGGAAAGGGGCGGCCCAGTTCAGGCGGTCGAAAGCGTAACGTCGATGTTGCCGCGGGTCGCCTTGGAGTACGGACAGACCTGGTGGGCTTCCTCCATCAGCTCCTTGACCTGCTCGGCGGGGAGGCCGTTGATCTTGCCGATCAGCTCGACGGCCAGCTTGAACCCGCCGTCGGCCTCGTCCTTGCCGATGGTCACGCGGGACGTGACCGTGGGCGTGGCCGTGATCTTCCTCTTGCCGGCGACCAGCTTCAGGGCCGAGCCGAAGCAGGCGGCGTAGCCGGCGGCGAACAGTTGTTCGGGATTGGTCCCCGGCCCGCTCCTCCCGCCCAGCTCCTTGGGCATGGCCAGGGCGAGGTCGAGGGTCCCATCCTGGGTGGTGGCGCGGCCGTCTCGTCCGGACGTGGCCTTGGCGACGGCGGTGTAGAGCGGTTCCATCGGGGAGTTCCTTTCACCTGGGGGAGAGGAGAAGGACAGGTCGTCGTCTTCAGGGGCGGCGAAGCTGGGTCTCGGCGATCTCGATCGCCTTGAGCAGGCCGCTGGCCTTGTTGACGGTCTCATCATACTCGTCGCCGGGCACGCTGTCGTACACCACCCCGCCGCCGGCCTGGACATAGGCCGTCCGGCCGACCAGGACCATCGTGCGGAGCGCGATGCACGTATCCATGTTGCCGGTGAAATCGATGTATCCGACCGCCCCGGCGTAGGGCCCGCGACGCTGGGGCTCGACCTGGTCGATGATCTCCATCGCGCGGATCTTGGGCGCGCCGGAGACGGTGCCCGCCGGAAGCCCGGCGCGGAGGGCGTCGAACGCCGTCTTCCCCTCGGCGAGGGTGCCGGTCACGTTGGACGTGATGTGCATCACGTGCGAATACCGCTCGACCGTCATCAGGTCGTCCAGCCGCACCGTCGACGGGATCGCCACCCGGCCGACGTCGTTGCGGCCGAGGTCCACCAGCATGATGTGCTCGGCGCGTTCCTTGGGGTCGGCCAGCAGCTCCTCGGCCAGGGCCTGGTCCTCGGCCTCGTCGCGGCCGCGCCGGCGGGTCCCGGCGATCGGCCGGACCGTCACCTGCCCGTCCTCCACCCGGACCAGGATCTCGGGGGAGCAGCCGACCAGCTGATAGTCCCCGTGGTCCAGGTAGAACAGGAACGGGCTCGGATTCACGACCCGGAGGACCCGGTAGATGTCGAACGCGTCGGCCTGGGTCTCGACCTGGAACCTCTGGCTCGGGACGACCTGGAAGATGTCCCCGGCGCGGATGTATTCCTGGCAGTGGCGGACCACCGCCTCGTACTGCTCGCGGGTGAAATTCGACCGGGGGATGAGGCTGATCGGGCCGTCGCCGTCGATGTCGGCCAGGGGCAATTCCGGGCCCGGCTCGCCGAGCCGCCCGACCAACTCGTCGACGCGGGCCGTGGCACGCTCGTAGGCGAGGCTCGGGTCTTCCCCGGGGATGATGTGGGCGTGGGCGACCACGAGCACGGTCTTGCGGACGTGGTCGAACAGCACCATGCGGTCGAAGAAGGCGAACGAGAGATCGGGCAGGCCCCGGTCGTCCGGGGGGGCGTCCGGGAGATGCTCGGTGTAGCGGGCGGAGTCGTAGCTGGCGAATCCGACCGCCCCGCCCGTGAAGCGGGGGAGGCCCGGCGTCGGCACCGCCTTGTATCGGTCCAGCAGGTCTTCCATCGCCCGGAACGGGTCGTCGCAGGCCGTCCACGGGACCTCGGCGGGGTCGTCCGGCCGGGTCACGCGGATCTCCTTGCCCCGCGCCTCGAAGCGGAGGAAAGGCTCGGTCCCCAGGAAGCTGTACCGGCCGACCTTCTCCCCGCCGACCACGCTCTCGAACAGGAAGGAGGGCGTGCCGCGCTCGATCCGGCGGAAGGCCGAGGTCGGGGTGAGCCCGTCCCCGGTCAATTGACGATAGACCGGGACGCAAGCCGAGTGGGCGGCCCTCCGGGCGAACTCCGCGAAGTCGGGGCGATGCACGGGCATGAACGGGATCTCGGTCGGGATCGGTGGGCGTCGACGTGGGAACGATCCTAGCACCCCCTCCCGGGCCCGACAAGCAAGCCGAGGTGGTTGGCGGTCGGACATGCCGGGCGGCCCCGAGGTTCGGCTAAGGCCCGATGCGGGGGGATGTTAAGCATTGCGGGTCGTCGGGGCGACCCGGACCAATCGCGTGCCTGGGTTGCTTGACAGGTCGGGGGGGGCGATTACAATAAAAACTGCCAACCACGATCCCCCAAGTCCCGACGAAGCCTGGCGATTCGGGGTGTGAGGCGGGGCACCGGCCCCGCCGGAACGGAGGAGGATTGTGATGAAGTGTCAGAAATGCTCCAAGCCGGCCACCTTCCACATCACCGATATCGAGCGTGGGAACCCCAAGGAATTCCACTTCTGCGACGAGCATGCTCGGCAGCACCTCGCCCCCGGCCCCGAGGCCGGCGAGAAGGCCGACATCAGCCTGCTGGCCGAGAAACTCGGCCAGGGCGGCTTCGAGGCGCCTCGCGAATCGGGCTCGTCCGTGGACAAGCAGACCTGCCCGGTCTGCCAGATCAATTTCCAGGAGTTCCGCAACACCGGCCGGCTCGGCTGCCCCTACGATTACGAGGTGTTCCGGGATGAGCTGATGCCCCTCCTGGAGAACATCCACGAGGAGACCCGCCATACCGGCAAGGTCCCCCATCGCGCCCCGCGCGATCCGGTCCGGCAGACCGAGCTGATCCAGCTCCGCAACGAACTGAGGCGGGCCGTCGCCGCCGAGGATTACGAGATGGCCGCCCGGGTCCGCGACAAGATCAAGGCGATCGAGCAGGAGATGGGCCGTTGATCGGGGGACGCCCCCCCGGGCGTGTGGCCTCATGACTTGCCAGCGATGCAGCGAGGAGGCGGCGGTCCACCTGACCGAGACCGTGGACGGCCGCCATCGCGAACTCCACCTCTGCCCGAAGTGCGCCCGCGCCGCCGGGCTCGTGCTCCCGAAAGCCCCGCCGCCGCTCGGGCTCGACGCCGCGGTCCAGGGCCTGATCATCGCCCACGTGGGCGAACTGGTCGGCGAGCTGGCGGAGATGGCCTGCCCCGATTGCGGCCTCCGCTTCATGGAGTATCGGGCCACCGGGCGCCTCGGCTGCCCGACCGATTATCTCGTCTTCGCCCGGGGCCTCCAGCCGCTGGTCGCCCGGGCCCACGGGGCGACCCGGCATGTCGGCAAGGCCCCCCGGCGTCCCGCCCAGGCGGCCGACCGGCCCCGGCTCCGACTCCGCTCCGAATTCCGCACCGCGATCGCCCTCGAAGACTACGAACGGGCCGCGAGCCTCCGCGACCAGCTCCGCCCCAAGGACGCCGACCGATGAACCTGGACGACCTGACTCGCACCTCCGGCGAATGGCTCCGCGGCACCGGGCCGGAGAGCGACATCGTGATGTGCTCGCGCATCCGGCTGGCGCGCAACCTCAACGATTTCCCGTTCATCAACCGGGCCAACCGGATGGAACGCGCCGAGATCGAGTCGATCGTCAAGGGGAGCCTGGGCCAGGTCGGCGCCGACCTCCGCTTCTTCGACGTCAACGCGATGAGCAAACTCGACGCCCTGTTCCTCAACGAGCGCCAGCTGATCTCCCGCGAGCTGGTCAACGCCGATGGCCCGCGCGGGGTGGCGATCGCCCCCCACGAGAACGTCTCGATCATGGTCAATGAGGAGGATCACCTCCGCATCCAGGTCATGATGTCGGGCCTGTCGCTCCACGAGGTCTGGGACCGGATCAACCAGGTCGACGACCAGCTCGAAGAGAAGCTGTCCTACTCCTTCAGCGCCCAGCTCGGCTACCTGACCGCCTGCCCCACCAACGTCGGCACCGGCATCCGGGTCGGCGTGATGCTCCACCTGCCCGCGTTGGTCGAGACCAAGCAGATCGACAAGGTGTTCCGCGCCCTCCAGAAGATCAACCTCGCCGTCCGCGGGCTCTACGGCGAGGGGACCCAGGCCTTCGGCGACTTCTACCAGATCTCCAACCAGCAGACCCTGGGCAAGAGCGAGCTGGAGCTGATCCGCAACCTCACCGAGGTCGTGCCCCAGATCATCGACTACGAGCGCAAGGCCCGCCAGCAACTGGTCAGCGAGCGCCGGCAGCATCTCCACGACAAGGTGAGCCGCGCCTACGGCGTGCTCAAGACGGCCCACACGATCTCCAGCGAGGAGACCATGCTCCTCCTCTCGAAGATCCGCATGGGGATCAACCTCGGGCTGATCGATGACCTGGAGATCGCCACGGTCAACGAGCTGTTCATCCACACCCAGCCCGCCCACCTCCAGAAGATCCAGGGGTCGCCCCTGGAGGTCGACGAACGCAACGTCGCCCGGGCCTCCTACCTGCGCTCCCGCCTGACCAACGGCAAGCCGGCCGAGGACGAGTGAGGCTCCCCCGCCGGACCCCACGATGCGGACCGCGCCGATTGGGGAACGCCTGGACTTAGAACGATTCCGATGGTGGTCGGCGCGGATCGTCATCGGCCGCGACCGATCCTCGGGGGATCGTCGCCCGATGATCCCTCGATGAAATCGAGCCCTCGGCCTGGATTGCCGGCGGATCCGGCCTGCGTGTCCTATGTTTCCTGAAATGCCTGCTTGAAGCCCATCGGCCCGGTGGTCGGTCCCGGCTTGGCATGCGCCGTCGGGCCGGTGGCGAGGCTCGAAGCGACCGCCATGTCGTCCCGAGCAAGCTCCGTTTCGGTATCTCGCTTGATCCCGTACAGGGTCGGCGGCCTTCGACAACTGGACCAGGTAGATGACCGCGATGGGCCGGACCCAGCCTGTGCCGAAAAGGTCGCCGCTCTGGGATCGCCTGGAAGCGCGATCGCTCCTGTCCGTGGCCGGAGCCCGCGTGCCCGCCGAGGTGTCCCGCTGGCAGCGAGGGGCCGCGAAGGTCCAGGCCGTCGATGCAGGAACGTCGGCCGCGCCCCGGGTCCCGGGTAACCTCGGGTTCATCCGCGATAGCCAGTTCCAGGTGGATGGCTTCTCCGAAGTGGCCGCCCAGTGGCGTCTGCTCACCCTGGGCGGCCCGCTCTCGATCGATGCCGGCGCGGCTGCGACGCCGGATCCGTCGCCCAGGTTCACGCCGATTTCCAACACCGGCAACATCGAGCGATCTCAGTACGCGGACGGCGCCTTCTTCGGCTTCGGGGCGATGCTGGAGAAAGTGAGCATCGCCGGGGCGCTGGCCATCAACGTCCGGGACGAGTCGATCGTCAGGGCGGGGTCGACCAGCCCCGAGGGGCCGGGCGTGGGAGGGCCGCCGGGCGAGCCGACGAATTCGGGGGATATCATCCATTCCCAGTTCCACAACGGCGGGTTCGGCAACGTGGGCGTCCAGTGGCGACGGGTCCAGGTCGGGGGCGATGTGCTCGCTTCCTCGCAAACCTTCGTCCGCAACCCCGACGGGACTCCCGGGCCCGCGTTGCTGGTGAACCGTCCGTCGCCGGGCGTCGGATCGGGTAACGGGATCGTCCGGGGGCCGGCCTCGGTCAACACCGGGCTGATCCGGGACTCGCAGTTCAACGACGGCGGATTCGGCAAGGTGGGCCTGCAGTTCCGAGGCGTGCGGGTGCGGGGCTCGGTCGGGGTCGGTCTGGAACGCTGGCTGGTGCAGAATCCCAGGACCGCGACGGATGTCTCGCACGATGCGAATCCCGGCGTCGTCCGCGAAGGACGGCCGATCAACCCGCTGGATGCGACCAACTCGGGTCGGATCCTGGACAGCCAGTTCAATGATGGCGGGTTCGGCGATGTCGGCTATCAGTGGTCGAAGGTCGGTGTCCGCGGGAACGTCGCGGCGTCGGCGAATACGCTCTCGATCCAACCCAGGCTCGCCAACACGGGGGCGATCAACGCGACCAATCTCGCCTTCGGTCGTGGTCGGCCTTCGGACTCCGTCGGCACGCCTCCGCCGCCCGTGGCCGGGAACACCGGTCCCGGGACAGGCGCGACCGCCCCCCCGCCGACCGGGGTTGGGACCAACGACGCGACCAATAGCGGTCTCCTGACACGGTCGCAATTCAACGACGGAGGATTCGGCGACATCGGCCTCCAGTGGCGGAGGGTCCATGTCGGCGCGGTCGGCACGGTCCACAACTCGCTCTCGGTCCAGCCCGAGAACGCCGGCCAGGGGCGGATCACGGTCCGCGACATCCGCTTCCCCGCCGACCCGGCCGACCTGCCCGCGCCGACGTTCACGACCAGGCGGACCCTCCCCGACAACCTCCCAAAGATTCGCCGCGATGGCAACCCGGTCACGGCCCCCCTGCCCGCCCGGACCCGCTCGTTCGTCAACCCGTTCGCGAAAAACGAAGCCACCAACAGCGGGGATATCCGCGATTCGCAGTTCAATGACGGCGGTTTCGGCGACGTCGGCCTCCAGTGGCAGGACGTCGAGGTGAAGGGTCAGGTCCGCGTCGTCCACAACTCGCTGTCGATCCAGCCCGAAGGGTCCGGTCTGGCCGGCGTCAATGTCTCGAACGTCGCGTTCGGCAATCCGGCCACGGCCTCACCCGGATCGGTCCGGGCGAGGGATCAAGTCCTGATCTCCCGCCAGGCGACGGGGACGGCCGACACCTCCGTCTATCTCCAGTGGGACCGGACCACGCGACGGTACGGGCTCTTGGTCGTGAACAACATCATGCAGGTTGGCGCGGGGACCCGCGTCACCTTCGAGGATGTCCGATTTCCGCAATCCAGCCGCCCCGCGACGGGGCTGGCCTCCGGTGCGACGGCCGTCAACGCCGCGACCAACAGCGGGATCCTGTCCCGGGAGCAGTTCAACGACGGCGGGTTCGGCGACATCGGCATGCAGTGGCGCAACGTCAAGGTGGCCGGTCCCGTCACCGTGGTCCACAACTCGCTCTCGGTGAACGTGACCGGGACGGCCACGGGGCCGATCAACGTCGAGAACGTGGCCTTCCACAGCGGAGCCCCGATCGGCGATCCCTCGGGGCCGATCCCGGCCACCATCGCACCGCCCGACCGCGCACCTGAGATCGTCCGGCGAGCCCGGAACGACGGCATCCTGGCCGGGGGCCAGTTCTCCGGCGGCGGTCTCGGCCACATCGCCCTGCGGTGGCGGAACGTCAAGATCCAGGGGCCGGTGACGGTGGTCGACAACATCCTGTCGGTCAAGTCGACCGACCCCACGGCCGGCCCGATCGCGATCCGCCACGTCTCGTTCGGCTGAAACGACCGGGCCATGCCGCCTGGGACAGTCAGCGGGAGTTGGTGCCCTTCAGGACGCGTTCCAGAGCCTTCTGCAACCACTCCTCGCCGCGAGGAAATTCCGCATACGTCTTGAATTCGGCGAGGAGGGGATCGTCGGGCGAGATCCCCGCCGTCTGGAGGATCGCGTAATCCTGGAGCGACTCCGCGAAGACCTCCCAGCGGATCGAGTCGATCGGCCCATCCGGCCCAGGATAGATCACGAAGGGGTCGCCATAGGGGATCAATGGATAAAGTCCGGCGGAGGCATCGCGGAACGGATCGACGAGCGTCTCGGTCTCCAGGCGATGCCAGTAGTTGAAGCCCCAGTGGAGGAAGCCCCGGGCCCCCAGGCGATAGAACAGCCATCCGGAGGCCCGGATCTTGGTCAGGGGCGTGTCGAGGAAGCGATTGATCCAGGGCCCCCGCGGGGCGCAGCAGTAATAGACCCAGTGCGGGATCTTGGCGTCGATGTAGGCCTGGGCGGACGACACCAATGGGATCGGCTGATCGGTCAGGCCCTGCCGACCGTACTCGATGTCGCTCAGGGCGTCCATCACCTTCATCCAGGGGGCGAGATCCCTGAGGATCTGCCGGGCCTTCTTGTAGTTGGCGATGTGCTGCCCTTCCCCGGGCTCGTCGGAAAGGTGGAAGTACGACGTTTCGAGCAATCCCTCGCGGTCCAGGAACGCCTTGAACTCGGGCAGGAACTGGCGGAGGAAGCCGAGGAACGTCTCCGAGAACCCGCTGATCTCGGGCGGCCAGAGCATCCTGAACTTGTCGGGGCCATCCGCCGTGTAGACCCGGACCGGGTTCTCGGCCCCCCAGTAGATCCAGAGGTGGGACCATTCGAATCGGGTAAAACCGATCTGCTTGCACAGATCCGTGAACTTCTTGACCCGCGACCAGTCGAACTTGTAGACGCCCGGCGAGGTCTCTTCGACGATCAGCAACTGGCACGGTCGCCGGAAGGTCTCGCGGCGGTCGAAGAACATGGGCACATAAACCACGTCCGAGCCGTGGTCGAGCATGTTTTCGAGCTGGGCGCGGGTCAGGTCGAACCAGCGGTCGTCGAACATCCCGGTCTGATACTGATCCCAGGTCGCCTCTCCGCGCCACCAGTGGATCACCGGGAAGTCGCGTCGGGGCTGGATGACCAGCGGTGCGATCTCCAGTGCGACGGGCAATTCGATCCGGTCCGCTTCCGTCCCGCCGAATGGCATGAGTCGGGCCGTGATCGTCCGGGGTCCCGGCGTGGCGTCGGGCGGGATCCGCAGGGAGACCCAGAACGACCGGCTCTCGTCCGGGCCGGTGAGGACGCGGGACTCGGGAAGGAGCGGGTCGGGGACCAGCCCGGGCCCATGCTCGGCGCCTTCCAGGTCGGCGAGATCGGTGTTGGGAGTGACGTGGCCGAGCGGCACCAGGCCGACCTGGCGGACCCGAGGCTTCAGGTCATCGGCCCCGACCAGGGAGCAATCGAAGCCGATCCCGACCCGGCTCTCGTTGCGGACGCACACCTGGAAGGAGACCTTGCCGTTCCTGGCGGCGAGCAGGCTCAGTTCGGCCGATCCGGGCCGGGTCGCGGGGTAGACCCTCCGCACCGACGGTGCCAGCCAGCACGAGGCGCGGGCCTTGCTCGGGCCGATCTCGACCGAGATCGGGCCCTTGGGCGCGGGCTCGGCATGGGCGGTCGAGCCGACCCAGGTGAAGGCCATCAGGACCGCTACGAGTCGGAAGTGGTTCGTCATGGGCGGAGGCTCATCGTCGCAGAGGTTCGGGGATCTTCAAGGGGCGGCCGTTTCCTGGATCTTCCGCATCACCGGCCCGACCACCTCGGTTGGCACGAACAGGCGGATCGCATCCTCCTGGCCAAACTTGGCCACCTGGCGGATCAGGCTGCTGGAGATGTGCGAGTACTCGCCGTCGGCCATCAGGAAGACGGTCTCCAGCGTGGGGTCGAGCCGGGCGTTGGTGATCGACATCGAGAACTCGTATTCCATGTCCGAGAGCGTCCGGACACCTCGGAGGATGACCCGCGCCCCGATCCGGCGGACGAAGTGGACGGTGAGCCCCTCGAAGGCCTCGACCTCGACGTTGGGGAACGGGGCCACGACCTCGCGGGCTAGCGCGACGCGTTCCTCGACAGTGAACAAAGATTGCTTGTTGGGATTCACGCCGATCCCGACGATCAGTCGATCGAACAGGAGCCGGCCCCGGCCGATCACGTCGAGGTGGCCGAGGGTCAAGGGGTCGAACGTGCCGGTGAAGACGGCCACGCGCGACGGGTCGATCGATGGCCGGTTCATGCACGCCCCGCGATGGTCTGGGCCGACGCCAGGGCCTCGGCGAGCCGCCCGAGATCGTCGGCGTCGTTATAGATGTGGGGGCTGACCCGCACCCGGCCCCGGCGGCAGGCCAGAGCGATCCCCCGGTCGCGCACGCCCAGGGCGAAGGCGTCGGGGTCGACCGACGGATGCTCCAGGGCGACGATCCCGGATCGATCCTCGGGCCGGGCCGATCCGGCGATCGTCCACCCGGCCGACCGGGCCAACTCGCGGACGGCCTCCGCCCGGTCGAGGATCCGCTCGGAGACGACCTCCGGGCCGATCTCCAGGAACATCTTGATGCCCTCCGCGAACGCCTGGAGCGGGGCCATCGAGAACGAGCCCCCCTCCCAGCGCTCGGCGCCGGGCCGGAGGGCGAACTTGGCCCCCGCCACGTTGTACGACGAGACCACGCTCTTCCAGCCGACCCCGATCGGCCGGAGTCGTTCGATCCAGTCGCTTCGCAGATAAAGGACCCCCGCCCCCTCGGGGCCGAGCAGCCACTTGTGCCCGTCGGCGGCCAGGAAGTCGATCGGGGTGCGGCGGACGTCGAGGGTCAAGGGCCCCAGCCCCTGGATCGCGTCGACGAACAGGGCCACGCCACGCTCGCGGCAAAGCTCCGAGAGTCGGTCGAGGTCGTTGCGGAACCCCGACGCGAACTCGACGTGGCTGATCGTCAGTAGCCGGGTCGAGCCGTCGATGGCGTCGGCCAGGTCCTCGACCCAGATCCGCCCATCATCGCGGGTCGGCACCGTCCGGAGCGAGACGCCCCGATCGGCGAGGTTCATCCAGGGATACAGGTTCGAGGGGTATTCCTCGGCGGCCGTCACGACCGAATCGCCCGGCTTCCAGGGGAATCCCTCGGCCACGATCCCGATGCCGGTCGTGGTGTTGGGGATGAAGGCGATCTCCGAAACCTCGGCGCCGATCAGGCGGGCGAGATTGGCGCGGGCCTCCTCGATCTTCCGACCCCAGTTCGGCCAGTGGACGACCCCGTTGGACTCCTGGTCGGCCACCCACGATCGGATCGCCTCGCCGGACCTCCGGGGGAGCGGGGCGACGGCAGCGTGATCGAAATAGGCCCAACGCTCCGCGACGGGGAATTCCCGCTTCCTCAACCCGTCCCAGTCCATCGCCGACCTCCGCAACCCCATGAATTGTTGGGCCCAGCCTAACGGCTCGGCCTCCGATCGACCACAGTTTTCATCCTCGCCGCGTGGCGATGGGCCGTGCCAATCGCCATTTGACGCCGATGTCCGGGCCGCGCAAAATCGAAGCCAACGCCAGGCCCCGGGAGGGGCTCGAAGACCCATCGGGGGCGCTATGACTCGACCTGGGCCCACCGCTACAATGCATCGCCGACGGTTCCTCGATCTGGGCGGGCGGGCGTTCACCGCCTCGGCCCTGATGCCCGGGATGTTCCGGGACGAATTCGCAACCGGCCCGATCGCGAGCATCGATCGGGACGTGATCGTTCCCGGACGCCGAGACGGCGGCACCTGGTTCCACCCGCGTCCCTGCCTGGTCCCGGGCGTCGAGGGGTCGCACGTCCTGATGACCGTCCAGTCGATCAGCGGCTCCGACGTGTTCGGGCCGGTGCAGTGGACGATCTCCTCGGATCTGGGAAAGACGTGGTCTCGTCCCGAGTCGATCCCCGGGCTGGGACGGAACGACCTGGGGAGCGGCCGGGAGTCCGGGGTCTGCGACGTGGTCCCGGAATTCCACCCGCCGACCGGGACCGTGCTGGCCATCGGCCATAACGTGGTCTATCGCGATGGCGTCCTGGAAAAACCCCAGCCGAAGCGGTGGCCGATCTACGTCGTCCGATCCCCGGAAGGCCGATGGTCCGACCCGAAACCCCTGCGCTGGGACGACCTCCGGGCGTCCATGATCTATTCCTGCGGGTGCTCGCAACGCCTCGTGCTGGACGACGGGGACATCCTCGTCCCGCTGACCTTCGGGGCCGATGGCCGCGAAGATCGTTCGGTCACGTCCGCCCGGTGTGGCTTCGATGGGCGTGACCTCCGGATTCGCACCGTCGGCAACACGCTGGAGCTACCGATCCGCCGCGGTCTGCTGGAACCCTCGCTCGCCCGATTCCAGGGCCGCTACTTCATGACCATCCGGGCCGAGGACGACCGGGGCTATGTCAGCGTCTCGGAGGATGGCCTCCGGTGGGCGCCCCGGCAAGCGTGGTGCTGGGATGATGGATCGCCCCTGTCCCTGTCCACGACCCAGCAGCACTGGCTGACCCATTCGGACGGGCTGTTCCTGGTCTATACCCGCAAGACCGAGGCGAACGCCCGGGTGATGCGTTGGCGGGCGCCCCTTTTCGTGGCCGAGGTCGATCCCCGGACGCTTCGCCTGGTGCGGGCGTCGGAGAGGGTGGTCGTGCCCCTGGCGGGCGACCCGGCGAACCAACCCGATCGCGTGGCCCGGATGGGCAACTTCCACACCCTCGACGTCTCGCCGGATGAGTCGTGGGTGACGGTGGGCGAGGAGAGGCCGAAGGATGGCTGGAAGGGAGACACGATCCTGGCCCGGATCCGCTGGCGCCGGCCCAATCGCTCCTGGAGGCCGCCCGGGCCGGTCTAGCCGTTGTCGCCGATCGCCTCGACGGGGCATTCTTCGAGGGCGAACAGGCAGGCCGCCTCCTCCTCGGAGGTCTCGGGCTGGTGGTTGACGTAGCTGTAGCCGCCGTCATCCTGGCGGGTGAAGTTCTTGGGGGCGGTCTCGCGGCACAACTCGCAATCGATGCAGGTCGCGTCGACGAAGAAGCGTCCCTGGATATTCTCGGCGACCTTCTGCTCGATGTCGGCCATGGCCCGGGTCCGGCAAGGGATGGGCCCGCCGCGTCGTCTCCCGACGCGGCGGGCGCGGAGGCTTAGGCGATCAGACCGTCTTGCTATCGATCCAGCTCATCAGGCCGCGGAGCCGCTTGCCGACCTGCTCGATCGGATGCTCGCGCTCGCGGCGCTTGGTGGCGAGGAAGCCGGGGCGGCCGGCCTTGTTCTCGAGGATCCACTCGCGGGCGAACTGGCCCGACTGGATCTCGCCGAGGATCTTCTTCATCTCGGCGCGGGTCTGCTCGGTGACGATCCGGGGGCCCCGGGTGTAGTCGCCGTACTCGGCCGTGTTGGAGATGCTATAACGCATGTAGTTGAGGCCGCCCTGATAGATCAGGTCGACGATCAGCTTCAGCTCGTGCATGCACTCGAAGTAGGCCGACTCGGGCTGATAGCCGGCCTCGATCAGCGTTTCGAAGCCCATCTTGACCAGGGCCGACACGCCGCCGCACAGGACGACCTGCTCGCCGAACAGGTCGGTCTCGGTCTCCTCGGCGAAGGTCGTCTGGAGCACGCCGCCGCGGGTCCCGCCGATCCCCTTGGCGTAGGCCAGGGCCAGGGCGGTGCCGGCCGGGGTGCAGCCCTCGCCGGAGGCGATCAGGCAGGGGACGCCGCCCCCCTTGACGTACTCGCTACGGACCAGGTGGCCGGGGCCCTTCGGGGCGATCAGGGCGCTGTCGACGCCCTGGGGCGGGACGATCTGGCCGAAGTGGATGTTGAAGCCGTGCGAGCAGAGCAGCAGGTTGCCCGGCTTGAGGTTCGGCTTGATGTCCTTCTCGTAGACCTCGGCCGCGACCTCGTCGGGCAGGAGGATGTTGACCAGGTCGCCGAGCTTGGCGGCCTCGGCGGCGGAGACGGGCTTGAAGCCGTCCTTCACCGCCAGGTCATAGTTGGCAGAGCCCGGCCGCTGGCCGACCACGACGTTGCAGCCCGAGTCGCGAAGATTCTGGGCATGGGCGTGCCCCTGGCTGCCATAGCCGATGATGGCGATCGTCTTGCCCTTGAGCAGCCCCAGGTCGGCATCCTGGTCGTAGAACATCGTGGCCGGCATCAGTGCGAATCTCTCGGAAAAAGGAAAGCGAGGGGTCAGCGGACGGAGTCGCGGGCGGGGGTCCAACGGGGCCGGCTCGGCCGGTGCGACGGGGGGCGGCGCTGGCCGCCCGCGTCGTCGCCGATCGTCCCGGGTCGCCGAGGGCCGACGATCGCCCCCGCCGGGATCCGACGAGGAGGACCATCGCCCCGGGGCCCGGCATCACGCCGGCCACCGCGACGGTTCATCAGAGGCTGGAGTGGCCGACGACGGCGGGGGCCTCTTCGAGGTCGAGCACGACCGGCTGCTGCATGTCGGGGTCGGCGAGGTCGCCGCCGCGGGCCAGGGCGATCCGGCCGGTGCGGGCCAGCTCGCGGATCCCGTAGGGGCGGACGGCCTCGATGAAGGCCTCGATCTTCCGCTCCTGGCCGGAGATCTCGACCATGATCTGGTCGGGCGAGACGTCGACGATCCGGCCCCGGAAGATCTGCACCAGGCTCTGGAGCTCGCCGCGCTGGGCGGGCGGCGCGTCGACCTTGATCAGCATCAGGTCCCGCTCGACGAAGTCTTCGCGGGAAAGGTCGAGGACCTTGACCACGGTCACGATCTTCTCGAGTTGCTTGCGGATCTGCTCTAGGGTCCGATCGTCGCCGTGGACGACGACCGTCAGCCGCGACAGGTGGGCATCTTCGGTCTCGCCGACGGCGAGGCTGTCGATGTTGAACCCGCGCGACGCGATCATGCCCGACACGTGGGCCAGGACGCCCGGCTGGTTCTGGACCAGGGCCGAGAGGACGTGGCGTGCGGACGGACTGGAGGAGGATTGGCCTGGCTGCGACCCCATCGCGACGACGACTCCCTGGAGGAATGACCGGCCGTTGCGCCGGCGACTCGGGGGTGCCGGCGGAAGGCAAGCGGCTATTGTGACGTGTGGACGCCCCATCGACAAGGGTGAGGCGGGGCGGGTTCGCCGCCCGGCCCCGCCTTCACGCGTCGAGGGATCGATTTCAATGGGGGTTGATGGGCCGCCCGCCGCCCATCCCGCCCGGGAAATTCAGCCCCTCGGGCAGACCCAGGCCGCCCGGCAGGCCCATGCCCCCGGCGGGACCGGCCGGCTTGGACCCCTTGTCCCGAATCAGTGAAGCGCTATCGAGCACGATCGCCCGGAAGCCCTCGTTCGGGGTCACGTAGTACCAGGGGGCGAACCGGTCGCTCAGTTCCTTGGCCTTCTTCTGGCCGTCGGCGATCACCTTGTCCTGCTCGGCCTGGAGCGCCGCGACCCGGTCCTTCTCCGCCTGGCTCTCGACGAGGATCTTCGAATCCCCCTCGTCGTAGTGGAACGGGTCGTCGGGGAAGGCCGCATCGCCGGTCGGCGGCTTGGGCGGGGGGATCAGGCTGGGGTCGAACGCGGCGGTGGCGAACAGGTAGCGGCCCTCGGTCGCGCCCGGGGGCTTGTCCTTGGTCGCGTCCTTCCCCTTCTCGGCCTCGGCCGACTTCGTCTCGCCCGACGAGAGTTCGTTGCCGGCCCCGAAGAAGGCCTCGCCATAACGCAGGGTGTAGACCACCCCTTCATCGGTGGAAACCGTCACCTCGCCCTGGTTGGAGAGCAGCCCTTGCTTGGTGGGGTAGAACCCCTTGGCCACCAGAGACAGGAGGGCCTGGCGCGTGGTCGGCTTGACCTCGCCGGGGGCCTCCTTGAGGTCGCCCGTGAGCCCTTCCGGCTTGGGCCGGATGCCGGCGATCTTGAGGTCGGCCAGTGCGGTGGTGAGCGCCGACAGGGTCTCGGTGTTGGTCTCCTTCCCCTCGGGCATCCCTTCCAGGGCCCAGGGGCTCGACGCATCCTTGCGGGTCAGGGTGACCACTTCTCCGGGGATCAGGCGGCCGGTGTCCGGGTCGAATTTCTTGTGGTCGATCACGACCCGGTGGACCTTGGAGGCGTCGAGCTTGAGGAGGTTGGTCTCGATCCAGTCGGCGAACCGGGTCGAGAGATCCACCTTCACGTTGACGCCGTAGGTCCGCTTCTGGCCCGGGACGCGGACGTACCGCTGCTCCGGATGGTCCTTCACGGGCTGGCCGATGATGAACTCGGCCAGCACATTGTCGGAGGCGTCGCGGAGGGTGACCTTCTTGCCGATCCCCTTGAGGCTGGCGGTGGCCTTGGTGTCGAGCGGGTCGATCACGCCGAAGTCCGCGTGGTCCTCGGTCCGATCCGAGCGGATCGAGTCCTTGTGCAGGTCCAGAACGCCCGAGGCGGTATCGACGAGCCGTTGCTTGGCGTCGGCGGGATAGTCGTAGTGTGACGGGATGGTCCACTTGCCGTTCTTGAGCGTCACCTTGAAGGGGAGGATGTCGGCGGTCGCCGGGTCGTAGTCGACGACCTCCAGGGTGGTGCAGGCGTTGGGGTCGGTGAACTCGGGGAAGAACTTCTGCCCCTGGTCGTCGAAGGCCGACGACGTGACCGATCGGTCGGCGTGGGTGAAGTACGCCGCGCCGATCATCACGACGGCGACGGCGACGAACACCAGGGTCTTGGACATCTCGCGATTCATCGTCGGGGTCTCTCGCGCGGGTCGATGCGTTCCAAGGGTTTCGTTGACGACGAGGAACACGGCGGGGGCTCAGGCCAGGCGGCTGGGCTTGGCCCCGCGGTTCTCACGCCCGGCGCGAACGAAGAAGACGAACAGGGCGAGGATCAGCGCCGGCAGCGGGGCGATCACGATGGCGGCCGTGCGGACCCGATTCTGGATCTTGCGGATCGAGGTTTCCATCGCGGTCTTTCCGTCCTGGATCCTGACCCGCTTCTGGTCCTCGATGGCGGCCTTCTTGACGTCGAGCCGGCGATTCTCGGCGGCCTGGAGGTTGGCCAGGCGGATTTCCTTGGTCCTTTCGTCGATGTCCTTCTCGTCGCGGACCTTGGCGACGGCCTCGTCCAGCTTGGCCTGGGCCTCATCCAGCTCCTTGCGGGCCTCTTCCTCGGCCTGCTTCGAAGCCTGCTGGGCCTCGACGATGAAGGCCCGGCTCTGCTGCTCGAGCCAGGAGAGGGTGCGATGCTTGGGCCTCCGCTTGCGGAGCCCGACGAAGGCCTCGTCCCCGGCGAGGACGTCCACGCAATTTAGCACGAATGAGATGTTGTCGAAGTTGAGCTGCGGGTTCTCGTTGCTGCGGCGCCGGATCTCGAAGAATTGCTCGTTGATCAGGTCGAGGTCGGCGATGGCGATCGCGTGGACGTCGGGGACCTTGGCATCGGCATCCTTCTTGGCCGGATCGGCGGGCGCGGCGGTCGCCGGCTTGCCGTCGACGCGGGCGGCCAGGGTGTAGCCCATCCCCGAGGGGATGTGACGACGGTTGGGGTTGAACCCACCCACGCCCATGAAGCTCTGCTGGACGGTCTCGCCGAACGAGATCGTCCCGCCCAGGTCGCCGACGGTCAGCAAGGGCGTGAACTCCGGGCTGCTCCCCTTGGGACGGAGCGTGCCGGCGAACATCAGGACGACTTCCTGCAGGCCCGAGGTGGCCGACTGGTTGGGGTTGAAGGCGTCATCGCCGCCGCTCCCCTTGCCGACGAAAACATACTCGGGCGGGAGTTCGGGGATGTTGGCCAGCGGGTTGTACGGGTTCCAGACGATCTCGGTGGTCGGCCAATCGATCCCCAGCGCGTCGAGCAGGGGCTTGAGATCCCCCTTCGGCTCGGGCGGCTGGCCGCCGCCGAACGGGCCGCCGGGCGGCTGCTTGGGGACCTCCGGGGCGAGCTGGGCGTTGAACATCGGCAGCGGGTCGAGGAACAGCAGGGTCGGGTGCCCGGCCTTGACGTAGGCCGTCAGGTCTTCGATCTGCTTCTGATTCAACGAGGAGGGCTGGGCCACCAGCATCACGTCGATGTCGTTGGGCAGCGGGGCATCGACGGCCACCGAGCTGACCTCGTACTGCTTCTTCAACTCGGTGACGAACGGCCATTCCTGGTCCTGGCCCATCGACCGGAAGTCGAAGCCGCCGAGCATCTTGGCGTCGGTCGCGAGGATGCCGATCTTTTTCCGCCCGCTCTTGCTCACGACCCGGATTGAGCGGGTCAGCTCGTATTCGATGGGCAGTCCGGGGTCGAAGAACGGGACGACGACCTCCTCCAGACCGGAGGTGAAGGCCACGCCCAGGAAGATCTCCGACCGGGACTGACGGGCTTCCTCGGCGCTGAAGACCGGACGCGGCTCGATGCCGAACCGCTTCTGGGCATCGCGGGCCGCCTCGGAGTAGGGCTCGGCCTCGACGATGTTCAGGTGAATCCGGCTGCCACCCTCCGACGCATATTCGCGGAGCAGGCCGACCAGCGTGTTCTTGGCCTGGATGTAGTCGCGGGGGACTTCCGGGCTGATGTAGGCCTGGATGTAGACCGGGCGATCGGCGGGGATTTCCTTGATGAGCTTCCGGGATTCATCGCTCAGCGTGAACAGCTTCTCCAGGCTGTTGTCGTGGTGCAGGCCGGTGGCCTTGACGATGGTGTTGACGCCGACCAGCGCTGCCACCACGGCGACGACCCGGATCAGCGAGTGGGCCCACAGGCCCTTGCTCCGCTCCCCGCCCGCCCAGTGGCGACGGCCGAGCAGGATCATGTTCAGGAACAGCATCGCCGCGGCCATCGACAGGAAGTAGAACAGCCCGGACGCCGGGATCTTGCCCTCGCCGAAGTCGCGGAATTGCGACGGGATGGAAAGATCCTCGATGCCTGTGCGGACCGACGGGCCGAACGGCAGGCCGACCAGCCCGGCGAACACCGGGATGGCGCAGAACAGGGCGCCCAGGATGAAGCCGACCGTCACGTTGGACGAGAGCAGCGACGCCACCAGGCCGATGGCGATCATCATCGCGCCCATCAGCCAGTAGCCCAGGAAGGTCGAGGCCATGATCCCCAGGTCGGGCGAGCCCAGCCACGCCAGGACCGCGACGTGGGTCAGCGAGAACATCAGGGCCACCGTGTAGATGCCCAACGCCGCCAGGTACTTGCCCAGCACGACCTCGATGTCGTGAGCGGGGAGCGTCAAGAGGAGTTCGTCGGTCCCCTGCCGCCGCTCCTCGGCCCAGGCGCTCATGGTGATCGCCGGGATGAAGAACAGGAGGAGATAGGGCATCCACTCGTTCAGGGTGCCGAGGTTCGCCAGGTTGTTGGCGAAGAACTCGGGCCGCCAGAACGCCGCCCAGGCGCCGACCAGCACGAACAGGGTGATGAAGACGTAGCCGGCCGGGTTGCTGAAATAGCTCAGGAAGTTCCGACCGAAGATCGCGCCGATCACGTGCGGCCGGAGCGGCCAGCCGGAGGAACGGCGCGGCGGGATCGGCTGGGACGCGGGCCGGGCCGGCCCGGCCGGGGCCGTCGCGGCGGAGGCCGGCGGTGCCGGAGGCAGGGGGACGTCGACCGGCGCCGGCGGCTTGGCCGATGCCGGGGCGGGCGGCTTCGGGGCCGCCTTGGGCTGATTCTGGTTGTTCTTATTCTGGTTGCTGCGGTTGCGATTGTTGCGGCTGCTCACCGTGGCTCCTCGCAGTCCCGACGGGCTCGGGGGGGATCAGAGGCGGGTCGGGGCAATGGATTCGACGGGGCACCGGCGGGGAGAAAGGCCAGGAAGCCCCTCGATCCCCGGGCTTGCCCCGGTTTTGCTTAATTACGTCCGGGTTATTTGGCGGGTTCGGCGGTCAGGGCGTGGAACTGATCTTCTAGGGTCTTGCCCCCGGCCATCATCTCGCTCGGCTTGCCGTCGAAGACCAGTCGGCCGTCGTGGATGAACAGGACGCGGCCGGCGATCGGCTCGACTTCCTGGAGGATGTGGGTGGAGACCAGCACGGTCTTGCTCTGCCCCAGCTCGCGGATCAGCTGGCGGACGCCGCGGATCTGGTTCGGGTCCAGGCCGCTGGTCGGCTCGTCCAGGATCAGGACTTCGGGGTCGTGCAAAATCGCCTGGGCCATCGACACCCGCTGGCGATACCCCTTGGAGAGCTTGCCGATCGGCTTGTAGGCGACCGTGTCCAGCGAGCACTGATCGATGACCGCGTCGATCCGCCGGGCCAGCGTGGGCCGATCCAGGCCGCGGGCCGCGCCGAAGAACTTGAGCAGGCTCATCGGGGTCATGTCGGTGTAGAGCGGCCCGTTCTCGGGGAGGTAGCCGAGGTGCTGGGCCACGCCGATCCGATCCGACTGGACGTCGATCCCGGCGATCCGGGCCCAGCCGCGCGTCGGCGCGACGAAGCCGGTCAGGAGCCGCATGGTGGTGGTCTTGCCGGCCCCGTTGGGCCCCAGGAAGGCCACGACTTCCCCCTTGGGGATCGAGAACGAAACGTCCCGGACTGCCATGAACGGACCGAACTGCTTGGTGAGGTTGTGGGCCTCGATCATCACGGGCGTAGGCATCGCGTCGTCATCCCTCGATCCCATCAGAACCCCGCTCGCCTCGTCGGGGACCGGAGAAAACCGCCATTATGCCGGCCCCTCAGGGCCGACGCAACCGCCAAGGTCGGCCGGCGAGCGGTCGGCCCGCGCGACCCTAACCGGGGGGGATGTAAGCGGATCCTGCCGATCGTCCGGAGATCGGACCGCCCGGCGTGGAGGCGACCGAACATCCCCGGGTCGCACCCTCGTTAGGGTCCGGACAATCCGTTACATTGGGGAGATGCCGGATGGGGATCGGGCCGCCATCGCGAGGCCGCCCCGACCGGACGGTCGTTCGCCACCGGAGACTCATGGCTATTCCGACCCAATCCAGGACCGTCGAGGTGGGCGGCGTGACGTTGCACCTCAGCCCCCCGGA
This sequence comes from Tundrisphaera macrotermitis, assembly GCF_051175315.1. Classification (NCBI taxonomy): domain Bacteria; kingdom Pseudomonadati; phylum Planctomycetota; class Planctomycetia; order Isosphaerales; family Isosphaeraceae; genus Tundrisphaera; species Tundrisphaera macrotermitis. The sequence continues at coordinate 3,707,482 of NZ_CP195100.1, read as the reverse complement.
TGCCACCGATCAGAGCTGGATCGGCCAGGATCAGGTCCTGAAGCAACTCCTCGCCTGCTGGCTGGTGGTCGACCCCCGCGACCGCCCCCTCTCGCCACGCCTGGTCGGGCCGCCGGGCATCGGCAAGACGACGCTGGCCATGGCCGCGGCGAAACTCCGCAAGCAGCCGCTCTACATCAACCAGTGCACCGCCGACACCCGGCCGGAAGACCTGCTGGTGACTCCGGTTTTGGCCGAGTCGGGCAAGATCGCCTACCACGCCTCCCCCCTGGTGGCGGCGATGCTCACCGGCGGCGTCTGCGTGCTCGACGAGGGGAACCGGATGAACGAGAAGTCGTGGGCCAGCCTCGCCCCGCTGCTCGACCATCGCCGCTACGTCGAGAGCGTGGTGGCCGGGATCACGATCCCCGCCCACCCCGACTTCCGCTGCTGCGTGACCATGAACGAGGACGAGTCGACCTACGAGGTCCCGGACTACATCCTGTCGCGGCTCCAGCCCACCCTCGGCCTGGGCTTCCCGGACCGCGACGACGAGATGCAGATCCTCCAGTACCATCTCCCGTTCGCCGCCCCGGAGCTGCTGGCCCTGACGGTCGACTTCCTCCAGCAAGCCCACGAGCTGAAGCTCGACTTCTCACCCCGGGACGGGATCAACCTCCTCCGCTACGCCCTCAAGCGGATGGCCCAGGACCCGGATCACCCGCTCGGCCGCGATGCCGCCTGGCGCGAGTCCCTGGCCTGCGTCCTCGGCGACGAGGCGGCCGACCTCGAAGACCTCGCCCGCCGCAAGCGTCGCGCGATGGGCGGCCAGCACTCCCCGATGGGCCTCGGCGACCTCTTCTTCGACCCCGACGACCCGCTCCACCCCGACGCGGACGACGAGGACGAAGACGATGATTGATCGATGATCCTGTATCATTACACGGATGCGAAAGGGATGCGTGCGATCCTGGAATCGGGCCGGTTGCTCGCTTCGACCGCGGCGGCCAATCCGCAAGATGTCCGCTACGGTGATGGGCAGTACCTCTCGAACGTGGTTCCGGGAACCAAGACTCCGGCCCAGTTATCCCGGGAGTCTCTGAACCAGCCCTTCCAGGGTCGAAAGTTCACCCACTATATCGCGATCGAGGTGGAAGGGCTGGAACTGATTTGGGGCCGCCCCGGCGTCTGCGTGATCCCGAATGTTCGGCCGCTCGAACTGGGGCGGCGGCTCGTCGGATTCGGCGAGAACTCCGCACCACCTGAATCCAGACGGGGCTCATGATGCGTTATCTCCGCGTGGTCTGGCTGCATGATTTCCCCGACGAACCGATCGAGCTGTTCAGCGAACTCGATGAGCAGTCCCAGGAACTTCGCAAGGTGGAGCGATTCCGGGATGGGACCTTTGGGTTCGCCGATTCGCAAAGGAATTCGGAATCAACCCGGCTCGGGCTGGAGCCGATCCCACCGCCGGAAGAGATCGCCCTCGATCCCCAATTCCAACCTCGAATGATCTCCCGCGCCGAATTCGACCGAGTCTGGGAACTGGCGCTGGCGTCCGCCAGGGCAGGGTCCTCGATCGGGTGAAACGGGGCTTCCAGGAGCCATATCAGATGCCGCCTCGCCCCACCGCTGATGACTTCCTCCGGATCGGCACTCGCGTCCGGGTCATGCCGATCATCCACGGCTCGGGCGACTGCGCCGTGAGGGTTCGGGAGGAACTCCTGTCGCGACGATATGACTGCGTGGCGGTGCCGTTGCCCCCATCGTTCCAGGAGGATGTCGAGGCCGCCATCGAGCAGTTGCCGGTCATCTCGGTCGTCGTCCAGCGGGATGCCGACGCCGAGGATGACGAGGAAGAGCCGGAGGAGGGCGGGTTCAGCTACGTCCCGATCGACCCCTGCCAGGGGGTGATCGCGGCCCTTCGGCTGGCGATGGGCGAGCGGATGGCGCGGGCGTTCATCGATCGGGAGACGCCCCGGTTCGAGGCGTCGGAAGCGACCTATCCCGACCCGTATGCCTTGAAGGTGGTGAGCCCCGAAGGATTCGCCGCGGCCCTGCTGCCCGCCCTGCCCCCGCCCGAACCGGGGCAGCATGCCGACCGGATCGCCTGGATGGCGGCCCGCTTGAGGGAGTTGGAAGCGGTTCACGAGTCGATCCTCCTGGTCTGCTCGCTGGCCGACTGGCCCTGGATCCGCGACGCCTACGAGAGGCAGGTCGAGGTCGACGAGCCGGCGCCGTTCTTCGCCCCGATCCGGACGTTCGGGGTCGATCCCAAGACGCTGATCTTCGTCCTCGGCGAACTGCCTTTCCTGACGGGGCTCTACGAGAGGGGCCGGCGCGAACTGACCCCGGACGACAATCTGTCGGTCGATGGCGTCAAGGAGATGGTGCTCCACGCCCGCGACGCCCTGAAGCAGAAGCTCCCCAGGGTGGCCGCCCGGGTCACCCCGCAGTTGCTCTCGGTCTACTTCCGGTACGTCCGCAACCTTTCGCTGATCGAGCGGCGGCTGACTCCCGACCTCTACTCCCTCGTCGTCGCGGCCCAGCAGACGGCCGGCGACGACTTCGCCCTGGCCATCGCCGAGTCGGCACGGACCTATCCGCACGAGGGGGATGGCGTGTTCGATGCCTCGGTCCGGATCGGCGTCGATCGCGCCGAGGTGCCGATCTGGGGGACGGGCCGGATGGTGAGCCGCCTGCCCGGCCAGGCCCTGTCGTGGCGATCGTGCCAGCTCAAGACCAAGCCCGCCGATCGCGACAAGGCCCGGTGGCAACAGCGCTGGAACCCTTATGGGATGTGCTCCTGGCCGCCCGAAGACGACCGGATCGAGAGCTTCCAGCGCCACGTCCGCGATCAGGCCAAGGCGATCCTCGGGGCCGACCTCGCCCGCTCCGAGAAGTTCACGTCGAGCGTGATGGACGGCCTGGACATCCGCGAAACGCTGCGGAACTGGCACACCGGCGACCTCTACGTGAAGGTCCTGCCCCCCAGCCGGGGGTCGATCGAGGCCGTCGTCTTCCTGTTCGACACCCCGGCCGACCCCCGGGTCTACACCAACCGCACGACCTGGTACGCCGAGCACTCCGAGGAATCGACGCTCGCCTTCTTCGCCACCGATCCGATGAAGACGCTGGTCGGCCCCGGGATCGCGCAGGCCGATTACGGCGGGGCCCTGTTCCTTTTCCCGCCCCGGCCGATCCCCGACCTCTGGGACGACCCCCGGCTCGACTTCGCCGACACCCTGGAAGACCGGCTCCTGGCCGGAGCCTTTTTGCACAGCCGGGAGAAGCACGTCGCGGTCGTCTCGGCGAAGCCCCCTTCGGCCGCGTGGCGGCGGCTGGCCAGCCGCTACGGCCGGAAGATCGTCCACCTGCCGCTCGGGCGGTTCGGCGGACAGCTGATCGAACGCCTCCGCCGATTCCACGTCCTCAACGGTAAGGTGGTGCGATCCTATGCGGCCGACTTCATCCGGGATGCCTGACGCGGTCGGACTCGACCGGCCGGGGCGGGGTGGGATAAGATGGAATGCCGCCCCCATCCCGAGATGATCGAGAAGGATGCTCATGCCGGGAGTCGACATCGCGGACCCGCTCGGTGCGCTCGCCGGACCGGTGCGCGACTGGTTCGCGCGGACCTTCCCGAACGGGCCCACGCCGGCCCAGCGCCTGGCGTGGCCCCCGATCGGTGACGGCGAGAATACGCTCCTGATCTCGCCCACGGGGACGGGCAAGACCCTCGCCGCATTCCTGGCGATCATCGACGGGCTCTACCGGGAACATGCCGCCGGGACGCTCACGCCGGGGCTCCGCTGCCTCTACGTCTCGCCGCTGCGGAGCCTGGGCTACGACATCGAGCGGAACCTGACCGATCCCCTCGACGCGATCCGCCGCGACCTGGGCCTGGCGAAGTCGCCGGTGACGATCGGGGTCCGCACCGGCGATACGTCGGCCTACCATCGGCGGAAGCTCCGCGACGAGCCGCCCCACCTCCTGATCACCACGCCCGAAAGCCTGTCGCTGATGCTCAGCCAGGCCGTGTGGCACGACGCCTGGCGCGGGGTCCGCCACCTGATCGTCGACGAGGTTCATGCCCTGGTGCCGACCAAGCGGGGGGCGGATCTCAGCGTCTCGCTCGAACGGATCGCGGCCAGAGCGGCAGTGGACCCAAGCCGGATCGGGCTGTCCGCGACCTGCCGCCCGGCCGAGATCGTGACCCGGTATCTCGTCGGCCCGGATCGAGCTTGCTGCGTCGTCGAGGCGGCCCCGCCCGAGGGCTCGCCGGGCCTGGAAATCGAGGTGGCCTCGCTGCTCAAGGCCGACGAAGCGCCGCATCGCGGTCTGACGTACCGCCGACTGCTCCGCAAGCTCCGCGACGCGACCCACCGGGCCCGGACCACGGTCATCTTCGCCAACACCCGGGCGTTTACCGAGAAGATCACCCACGACCTGAAACACGACCTCGGGGACAAGGTGGCCGCCCACCACTCGGCGCTCGACGCCGAGCGGCGCCGTCAGGTCGAGGCGTCGCTCAAGGCCGGCGAGCTGAGCGCGGTGGTCACCAGCACCAGCCTGGAACTGGGCGTGGACATCGGACAGGCCGACCTGTCGGTCCTGGTCGGGCTGCCGGGCGGTGTGTCGCGCTGCCTCCAGCGAGTCGGCCGGGCCGGGCACGCGGTCGACATCGCTACCCGGGGCTGGCTGCTCGCCGCCACCCCCGCCGAGCTGGCCGGGGCGGTCGTCACGGCCCATGCGGCCCGGCTCGGGCAGGTCGAGCCGCTCCGCCCGGTCCTCCGGCCTTTGGATGTCCTCTGCCAGCAATTGATCGGGATGGCCTGCGGCGGCGAGTGGGCGTCGGACGACGCGTTCGCGCTGGTACGGCGGTCCTCGACGATGGCCGACCTGTCGCGGAGAGACTTCGACGATTGCCTCGCCTTCCTCGCCGGGGAACTCGCCGCACCGCCGGGCGCCTACGAGCCCGAGCCGGGATCGACCCCGAGGTGGACCGCGCCCCGGATCTGGAAGAAGAACGGCTTGTTCGGCGTCCGCAACGGGTTGATCCCGCGCTGGTTCCGGTCCAACGTCGGCACGATCACCTCCGAGGAGTCGGTCCGGGTTCAGTTGGAGACCGGGGTGATCGGGAGTCTGGAGGGGGCGTATGCCGAGAAGCTCCAGCCCGGCGACCGGTTCATCCTGGATGGCCGGGCCCTGGAGTTCGTCCGGCTCGACGGCCTGACCGTCCACGCCCGCGCGACCGGGGGGGAGCCGAACCTGCCGCGCTGGTCGAGCGATCGCCAGGGCCTGTCGGCCGAGCTGGCCCGCGACCTGTCTCGCTTCCGGTCCGAGGCCGGGTCGATCCTCGCCGAAGGCCCCTCGGCGCTCCGCGCCTGGCTGGGCGAGGGGCATCACCTGGGGATCGACGAGGTCGGCGTCCTCGAAGCCCTGTTCGCCGCCCAGGAGCAGGTCAGCGAGATCCCCGGCGAGGATGCGGTCCTGGTCGAGGAAGTGCCCGATCTCCAGGGGGGCGGGCTGATCTATGCCTTCCACGCCCCGCTCGGCCGGCCCGCTTGCGAAGCGACCGGCCGGGCCGTGGCCGCCCGCCTGGGCCGGCGATTCGGCCGGGACCTCCAGCTGGTCGTTGCCGACCTCGGCTGGTCGATCGCCCTGCCCGAGGGGGCCGAGATCAAGCCGGGAGATGTCGCCGGGCTGCTCGTCGCCGATGGCTTCGAGGACGACGTGCTGGAAGGGCTCGATCGCGGCGAACTGCCGGCGCGGCGGTTCCGCCACGTCGCGGCCACCGCCCTGATGGTCCTGCGCCGGCCCGAGGGGGGACGGACCAAGGTCGGCGGCCTGCTCTGGGTCGCCCAACGGCTCTACCCCCTGGTCAAGGCCGCCTGCCCCGACCATCCCCTGCTCCGCGAGACCCGCCGCGAGGTTCTCGAAGAGATCCTGGACGCCCCCACGGCGCGGGCCTGGCTGGAGAGTCGGCCTCGGGTCCGGTTCCGCCAGCTCGACGGGCCCTCCCCCTTCGCCTCGGCCTGGATCGACCCGGGCGGGCCGGAGCCTGTCCGGTACGAAACCCCCGCCGACGCCCTCCGGCGGCTCCACGAACGGCTGGTGCCCCGATGATCGCCGGGCCCGACGGCTGGCAGCTCGCGCCCGAGGGGGCCGCGATCCATCCCGGGGAGCGGGTCGCGGTGATCGCCGACGTCCACCTCGGCTACGAGTGGGCCCGCGCTCGGGGGGGCGACTGCCTGCCCGCCCACTCGCTCCGGGAGACCCTGGCGAAGCTGGCCACCCTGTTCGATCGCGTCCCGGAGGTCGACCGGCTGGTGATCGCCGGCGATCTCGTCGAGTCGGCCAAGCCGTGCCTTCGGACCGCGGCCGACGTCCGGGGCATGGTCGACTGGCTCGCTCGCCGGGGGGTGCGGCCGGAGTTGATCCAGGGGAACCACGACCCGAGGCGATCCCCGGCGCCCGCGTCGGTCGAAGTCGCCGGCTGGACGATCGCCCACGGCCACCGGCCGATCGCGGGCGAACGGACGATCTCGGGGCACCATCACCCGGTCCTCCGGGCCCAGGGGCTGACGGCCCCCTGCTTCCTGGTCGGCCCGACGACGATCGTCCTGCCGGCCTTCACCCCGAACGCCGCCGGCCTCCCGCTGGGATCCCCCGATATGCCCCGATCCTGGCTCAGCGATGGGCTTCGCTGCGTCGCCGGCCTGGGGGATGCGGTCCTCGATTTCGGGCCCCTCCCCGCCCTGCTGGCCGGTTTGCGGCAAGGGGTCGCCCCATGATCCGACGGTCGAGCGAAACGAAAGCGACGGGTCGGCTACCTGCGGCGGAATTCGATGCCGATCCACGAACATGCGTCCTTTGGGGTGCGTATATTCAGTTTGAGTGAAGAAAAACCGCGACTCGGAAATCTATCCGACGTTGCGTTTTTCCGAGGATGACCCCCATAATGGTCGGGCGGGACGAGCCGCCTCGCGCCAGTGATTCACGCCAGTTGACGCGCCCGCCAGCGTCACGCCGTGTCGGTCGAAAGGCAGGGCATGCCGGAAGTCACGATCACGCTCGACAGCCACGACGAAGAGTTGGCCGTCTTCGGCAGCCGCGACCAGTTCCTCCGCCAGGTGCGTGATGCATTCGGCGTCAGGGTGGTGGCGCGGCATGGCGAGGTCCGCGTCGAGGGAGAGACCGGGAAGATCGAACAGGCCCGCCAGGTCTTCGAAGAACTTCGGGGCTGGCACCGCAAGCGTCGCACCGCCTCGGCGGGGGATGTGGCCGGCCTGATCGACAACCAGATCAGCGTCGGACACGGGCTGGCGGAGAATGGTAATCCGGGCGTGGACCTCCACGAGGGGGGCAAGGTCGTCCGCCCTCGCACGGATGGCCAGGCCCGCTACCTCGCCTGCCTCCGCGACCACGAGCTGGTGTTCTGCATCGGACCGGCCGGCACCGGCAAGACCTATCTCGCCGTGGCTAAGGCCGTCTCGGAGCTGAAACGCGGCAAGATCAAGAAGATCGTCCTGGTGCGGCCGGCCGTCGAGGCGGGCGAGCACCTCGGCTTCCTGCCCGGGGATCTCGAAGCGAAGATCAACCCGTATCTTCGCCCGCTCCTGGACGCCTTGCACGACCTGATGGACTACAATCAGCTCCGGCGCTACATGGGCAACGATCTGATCGAGATCGCCCCGCTGGCCTACATGCGAGGCCGGACCTTGAACGATGCGGTGATCATCCTCGATGAGGGGCAGAACGCCACGATCCCGCAGATGAAGATGTTCCTGACCCGGATGGGCCAGAATGCCCGGATCGTGGTCACCGGCGATGTCACCCAGGTCGACCTGCCGCCCGAGACCGTGAGCGGGCTGGCCGATGCCGTCGAGAAGCTGCGCAACGTGCCGGGGGTGGGTGTGACGACGCTCGATCGGAGCGACATCGTCCGCCATCCTTTGGTCCAGGCCATCGTCAATGCCTACGAAGCCAACGAGCCGGCCCGCCGGGTCGAGTCGAGGCCGGCGGCCAACCCGCCCGGCTCCGAACCTCCCCCGGCCCAGGCCGACGTTACCGCCTCGGAGTGAGGCGGCCCCCGGCCCCGCCCCCCACCACGGCCCCTTCGGCCGCAGGGCGGGGATTCGGCCGGTCGGATGCCACGCCGTAGTGGGCGTGGCACACTCCGGCGCGGGATGGGCCTCGGGCCCGTTGACCGCGCGTGGTCGAGATCATCCATGAGCTTCGGCAAACGTCGTCCCAAACTCACCCGGGCGCACCTCCGGCCCTCCAACCCGATCGCCATCCGGCAAGGCCGCCTCGCCCAGCAAAGGGGCCGGTTGGCCCGACTCGCCGTCGTCGCCGCGGCCGTCCTGGTCACCGCCGCGATCGTCCACGGGCCCGGCCCGTTCTTCACCTACCGGCACGGGCAGGTCCCCGACCGCGAGATCCGCGTCAAGGTGCCGGAGTTCCGCCGCTTCAACCAGTCGAAGACCTCGGCCGAGCGCCAGGCCAGGGCCGACCAGGTCCCGCCGACCATGGTCAATGACCCGGCCCCGATCCGCGACCTCGCCGATCGCCTCGACGATCTGGTCGACGCCATCGCCAAGGCCCCGACCTTCGCCGCCGTGCCCGAGGCGTTCCGCAACTTCTGGAAGTTGACCCAGTACACCTACGACGACATCCGCGAGGCGAGCGACACGCCCGAGCGGCACGAAGAACTCCGGCGCAAGATCGTCGCCGCCTTCGAGCCCCTGATCCGCGACGGCGTGCTCGGCCCGGACATCCTCCCGCGCAACGAGGACGCGAGCCGCACCCTCTCGGTCCGTCGCGGCGATGTCGAATATCTCGTCCCGCGCGATCGCGTCATGCGTGAGCGGATCGACAAGCCGGACGGACCGGTCGGCCGGGACTTCATCGCGACGTTCCTGCCCAACACGCTGGGCCAGGGACTCTTCGCGCTGGTGGCCGACAAGCTCGCCGGCACGCCGACGCTCAAGTATGACGCGAACACGACGGCCCGGCGGCGGCAAGAGGCCCGCGACCAGGTGGCCGACGCCTACGACACCTTCAGCAAGGGGGATGTCCTGGTCGAGCAGGGCCAGAAGATCGGCGACGACCAATTGACCCTGCTGCGGGCGGAACACCAGATCGCCAACGCCTCGCGGGCCCTGGAGGAGCGGCTGCGGCGTGGATGCGCGGTGGTCATCCTGTCGGCCGCGTTGTTCGCCCTGATCGGCTACTACGTCTATCGCCACGAGCCCAGGATCGCCCAGGATATCGGCCGGATCGCGTCGATCTGCACGCTCTGCGTCGCGGCGATCGGCCTGGCCCGCCTGCTGGCGATGCAGCCCTGGGACGCCGAACTGGTGCCGGTGGCCATCGCCGCGATGATCCTGGCGATCGCCTACAATCCCAACTTCGCCTTGATGGTCACCTTCGGGCTTTGCCTGCTGACGACCCTGGCGACCAACGGGAGCATCGGCAGCTTCATCACCCTGATGGGCGGGACGGCGGTCGGCGTCCTCTGCCTCCACGAGGTCCGGACCAGGACCAAGCTGATCAAGGTCGGCGTTGCGTGCGCCCTGGGCTATGGCCTGCTGACCTGGGCCTCCGGGCTCTGGGGCGGGCAGCCGATCGAGCTGGTCATCGCCGAGAGCCTGGCGCGGGCCGGCTGGGGGCTGATGGCGGGGTTCGTGCTGGGGGGCAGCCTCCCCTTCGTCGAGACAGCCTTCGGCATCGTCACCGGGATCAGCCTCCTGGAACTGGGCGACATCGCCCATCCTCTGCTCCAGGAACTGGTCCGGCGTGCCCCGGGCACGCACAACCACTCGATCGCAGTGGGCACCATCGCCGAGGCCGCCGCCGAGCGGATCGGGGCCAACTCGCTGCTGGTCCGCATCGGCGCCTACTTCCACGACATCGGCAAGATGCTCAAGCCGCACTACTTCGTCGAGAACCAGGCCGGGGCGACCAATCGCCACGCCAACCTGGCCCCGGCGATGAGCACTTTGATCATCATCGGCCACGTCAAGGACGGGGTCGACCTCGGCCGGCAGCACCACCTGCCCGAGCCGATCATCGACCTGATCGAGCAGCACCACGGCACGACCCTGGTCGAATACTTCTTCCACGAGGCGACCCGCCGCAGCGGGGGCAACCCGGACGGGGCGACGGTGCTGGAAGGGGCGTTCCGCTACCCCGGGCCCAAGCCCCAATCCAAGGAAGCGGCCTTGCTGATGGTCTCCGACGCCGTCGAGAGCGCCAGCCGGACCCTCTCCGAGCCCACCCCCGCCCGGATCGAGGGGCTGGTCCGCGACCTCATCAACAAGCGGCTCCACGACGGCCAGTTCGACGAATGTGGGCTCACCCTCCGGGAGATCTCCGAGATCCGCGAGAGCCTCATCAAATCCCTGATCGGCATCTACCACGGCCGCGTCAAATATCCGGAGCAACGGACTGCCTGATGGAGATCGACCATACCCCCCCGAACACCGAGATCGAGGTCGAGATCAGCGACGGCCAGCGATTCCTCCGCGTCGACCACGCCGATTTATCCGCACTGGTCCGCCGCACCCTGACCGCCCAAGGGGTCGACGCCGCCTCCATCTCGATCGCCCTCGTCGATGATCCCACGATCCACGCGATCAACCGGCGCCACCTCGCGCACGACTGGCCCACCGACGTCATCAGCTTCGTCCTCTCGGAGCCCGACGAGCCGGTGTTGAGCGGCGAGCTGGTCGTCTCCGCCGAGATGGCCGCGACCACCGCGCGCGAGGCGGGGGCGGACCCGAACGCCGAATTGGCCCTGTATGTGGTCCACGGCTTGCTGCACCTGTGCGGGCTCGACGATCGGGACGAATCCGACGCGGCGATCATGCGCCGCCGCGAGGCGGAGATCCTGGAGGCCCACGGGCTGACCAATCCATTCCCGCTGGTCGGGCCGACCGCCGACGCGGGCCGGGAGGACGTGCGTTGCGATCGTTGAACCTGGCCTGGATCCTGGGCGTCGGCTTGCCCTTGCTTCTGGCCGGACAGGCCCTGGCGATCGCCTTCGGCCGTGCCCTGCGGACTTACTCCCGGAGCCGCCTCGAAGAGGTCTGCTCGGCCCACGGCCGCCCGGCCCGCGCCGATGCCATCGCCCACGGCGACGAGGTGACCGAGCGCGCCGCCGAGTCGCTGGGGATCCTCGCGGGGCTGACCCTGGCCTCGCTGCTCGCCCATTCGGTGCCCGAAGTCTGGCCGGCCCTGAACGGCACGGTCGCGTTCTTCTGCGCCATCGGCCTGTCCTCGCTGACGCACATCCTCGCCAGCGTGGTCGGTCGGGTCTATGCCGAGCCGTTGCTGGACGCCCTCTGGCCGATCGCCCGCCCGGTGCGGCTGGCGGCCCGGCCGATGACCGGCCTGGGCAACCTGTTCGGCCTGATCGCCGCGCGGTTGTCGCGCCCCGAGGATGTCGCCCCGCGCCCGGCCAGCGTCGAGGTCGAGTACCCCTCGGACGCAGAGATCGACGAGGAGATCGATGCCGACATCCCGTCGGCCACCCGGGCCATGCTCGAACACGTCGTCGCCCTGTCGCTCCGCGATGTCTCGGAGATCATGACCCCGCGGTCGTCGATGATCCTCCTCCCCGCGACGACCTCGGCCCAGGCCGCCGCCCGTGCGTTCTCCGAGTCGGGCCTCAGCCGGATCCCGATCTTCGGCGAGAACCGGGATGACATCATCGGGATCCTGTTCGCCAAGGACCTGTTCCCGGCGATGACCGAGGCGGCCAGCTTCGACGAGGTCTCGGCGCGGAAGCTGGCCCGGGGGCCTTACTTCATCCCGGAGACGATGCCGGCCAACGACCTGCTCAACGAGTTCCGGTCGCGCAAGGTGCAGATCGCCATCGTCCTGGACGAATACGGCGGCGTCACCGGATTGATCACCCTGGAAGACCTGATCGAGGAACTGGTCGGGCCGATCGACGACGAGCACGACCGCGAGCCGCCCGACCCCGTGGTCGCCCTCGGCGAGAAGTGCTACGAAGTCCCCGCCTCGATCGAGTTGGAGACCGTCAACCAGCGCCTCGGGACCCATCTTCCGACGGGCGAGGACTACGAAACGGTCGGCGGGCTCGCGCTCAATGCCCTCGGCCGCCTGCCTTCTTTGGGCGAGTCGTTCCGGTCCAACGGCGTCGAGTTCACGGTCATCGAGGTCGTCGATCACGCCGTCCGCCGCCTTCGGCTCGACCTCAACGTGGGAGCCAGGCCGAGCCCTTGACCCTCCCGACCGGCCGCTTCGGACCCCCGGAGGTCCGAGGCGGGATTGACCGGGCGGGAGGCGGGTGGCGATAATCCGTGGCGGATACCGGTCGATTTCGGGCCGGCGGAGCGCCGCGGCGAACGGCCGTCGGATGGGGGACTGGGGACGGTGATCACGATCGAGAATTTCGCGGACGTCCCCGCTCGCATCCAGGGTGCCTTCGTCGCGGTCGGCAATTTCGATGGGGTCCATCACGGTCATGCTCGGCTCCTGGAGAGCCTCCGCTCCCGGGCCGATGCGGCGGGTGTGCCCGCCCTGGCCCTCACGTTCGACCCGTCCCCGGTGGCCGTGCTCCGCCCCGAGGAAGCCCCCGCGCCCCTGACCTGGATCGCCCGCCGGGTCGATCTGATGCTCCAGGCCGGGGCCACCGAGGTCGGGATCTTCCGCACCGGGCCCTGGCTGCTCGGCCTGTCCGCCCGCGAGTTCTTCGACCGCGTGATCGTGGGCCAGCTCAAGGCCCGGGGGATGGTCGAGGGGCCGACCTTCGGTTTCGGCCGCGATCGTGGCGGGGACTCGCGCCTGCTGGCCGACTGGTGCGAGCGGGCGGGGATCGCCTTCGAGGTGGCCACGCCCACCGACCTGGACGGGCGGATCGTGTCCTCTTCGCGGATCCGCCAGGCGCTCGGGGCGGGGGACGCCGTCGGGGCCGCCGCCCTCCTCGGTCGACCCCACCGCATCCGGGGGATCGTGACCCACGGCGCGGGCCGAGGGGCCGGCATCGGCGTGCCCACCGCCAACCTGGATGAGATCGATACCCTGATCCCCGCCGACGGCGTCTATGCCATCCACGCCTACACGGAGCCGGGCGGACCGCCCCGCGCGGGGGCGTGCAACATCGGGCCCAACCCCACCTTCGGCGAGCAGATCCGCAAGGTCGAGGCCCACCTGATCGATTTCCAGGGCGACCTCTACGGCCGGACGGTCGAGGTCGATTTCCTGGCCCAGCTCCGCCCCACCCGGCGGTTCGCCGGGCTGGAAGACCTCCTGGCGCAGATCGCGTCCGACATCGAGCAAGCCCGGTTCGTGTGCGACCGCCCGGTCAGTGGTGGATGAAAGCGACCACGATCTCGACGGCGATCAGGATCACGACCAGCACTTCGAGGAACTCGCCCCGGCTGTGGTCCGCCTGGTTGACCAGCAGATCATAGACGTCGCCGACGATGTCGAGCTTGCGGCGGATGCTCTTCTGCCACTCGCCGAGGTGGAACCGGGTCCGGGCCAGGTCGAAGACCCGCGACAGGTACTGGTCGCCGATCAGCTTGAGGTTGTTGTCGGCCCGCTCGAAAAGGCTGGTCGCCTCGATCTCCAATTCGCGGACCTCGCGGACCACGGCACGCTGGGCGGTCTGCTTCTTCCGCCCCTTCGTCCCCTTATCGATGTGGATGAGCCGATACGCCGCCTCCAGGCGGTCGTCGAGGCGGTCGTCGATGTGGCGGAATTCGAGCAGCTGGACGTTGGCGAACTCGATCACCTGGAGCGTGTCGGCGCAGTCGCGATCGGCGATGAAGCCGGCCGCCCAGTCCAGGACCACGAGATCGTCGGGCGTGTAGGAGATGCCCAGGCGGGTCGCCTCGCGGATCTCCCCTTCGCTGAGCGGGCCGGATTCGAGCCGGACCAGGCCGGCGATCCAGGCGCGATGGGCCTCCAGCCAGGCCGCATCGACGCCGGCCACCTGGAAGACGACATACTCCTCGCTCAGTTCGCTGACCTCGTACTCGACGACCATTGGCCGGATCCGATCCAGCCAGGGGGCGATGGCCAGCCTCGCGGCGGCGGTCAGGGGGGCGGGGTCGGCCAGGTGCCCGGCCAGTTCCAAGAGTCCGGCGGGCGTGGCCTCGACCGGGAACCGGATCATGACCGAGAGGGCACCGAAGTCGAAGAAGGTCAATTCCCCGCGAGGGGGGCCGACCCGCGCCGATTCGCCCCCGGGCAGGCCCAGGCCGGAGACGTCCAGGGCCATCCTCAGCGGGGCCGGGCGATAGCGGATCGACTCCGGGGTCCGTCGCCGACGGGCCAGCGGCCCGGTCTCGCCCGGGATCAGGGCCCGGGCCCGATCCAGGTCGATCTCATAGCCCACGTCGAAGGCGAAGGCCAGGGTGATGGTCGCGGCCAGCGTCGCGTCGACGTCCGGGGAGGCGAGGGCGGGCCCGTTCGGGCTCATTCGGGGCGGACTCCGGGGGCCGGTTCGGGACGCCCCCAGTATTCGCATCTCGGCCGCCCGAGGCAACCGTCGACTCAGCCCGTGCCCGAGCGGGGATGGAATCGCGAGTGGACTTCGCGAAGCCGGCTCAACTCGACCCGGGTGTAGACCTGGGTGGTGGCGATCGAAGCGTGGCCGAGCATCTCCTGGACCACGCGCAGGTCGGCCCCGCCGGCCAGGAGGTGGGTCGCGAAGCTGTGCCGCAGGGTGTGGGTGGTGACCGCCTCGGGCAGCCCCGCCTCCCGGGCCGTCTTCTTGACGATGCCCCATAGGGCCACGCGCGACATGGGGCGGCCGTATCGGGTCACGAAGACGGTCGCGGTCTCGGGCCGGCGTGCCACCAGCACCGGGCGATCACGCTGGAGATAGGCGGACAACGCCTCGCGGGCCCTCTTCCCGAGCGGGACGAGCCGCTCCTTGTCCCCCTTGCCGACGCACCGCGCGATCCCCGCCGCGAAGTCGAGATCGCGGGGCCGGAGGTTGGAGACCTCCGAGGCGCGGCAGCCGGTGGCATACAGGGTTTCCAGCGCGGCATGGTCGCGGCGGCCGAGGGTCGTCTCCCGGTTCGGCGTCGCCAGCAGTCGGTCGACCGACTGGGGTCCGAGGACCGTGGGCAGGCGGTCCCAGATCGCCGGCGCGATCAGGAGCTTCGCGACGTTCTCGGAGAGCTTGCCGTCGTAGATCAGGTAGCGATAGAAGGTCGACAGGCTGGCGAGGTGCCGGCCGATCGTCTTGGGGGCCAGGCGGCATTCGCGCAGATAGTCCACATACCCCGTCAGGGTGGCGATGGTGATGTTCGCCAGGGGGCCCGGTGCGTGGGCCTTGCGCCACCGGCCGAATCGGACGATATCGGCCCGATAAGCCGCGAGGGTGTTGGGCGAGAGCCCGCACTCGGCCATCAGATAGTGGAGGAACGGCCCGATCGGATCGCGGTGGGGATCGAATTGCGGAGGCATGGCGAAACGGCCTCGATCCGGGATACGACGATCGGCCCCGGGCCGGGCACGCGGCCCCGCCCGCCCCTCGTGGTATCGACCGGAACGGCCGGCCGACTTCAGGCGTCGGCCAGCATCGAGAGGTCCCAGTTGTGCTCGACGGCCACCTGGCGAAGCTTCTGCAAGGCCCGGTCCTGGATCTGGCGCACCCGCTCCTTGCTCACTTCGAGGACCTTGCCGACCTGGCTCAGCGACAGCCGGGCCTCGCCGCCGAGGCCGAAACGGAGGGCCAGGACCTGCTGCTCGCGGGGGCGGAGCGATTCCATCATCTTGCCGACGGTCTCGTCCATGTCGATGTCGGAGGTCCGGTCCCCCTCCGGGTCGCTCATCGTCTGCATCAGGTTGAAGCTGCTGTCCGAGTCGATGGTCGCATCCAGGGAGATGGTCGGCCGGGTGGCAGTATGGATGTGGCGGATCGTCTCGGTGCTGACCGGCGAGCCGGGGGCGAGGCCGACGCCTCCCGGGGCGGCGGAATTCGGCGCCACGTCCTCCTGATTCTGCGCGAGCTGGCGGAGGTGCCGGGGGCTGAGCCGGACCGGGTAGGCCCCGGAGGCGACCGCACGCTGCATCGACTGGCGGATCCACCAGGTGGCGTAGGTCGCCAGCTTGGTCTCGTGGGTCAGGTCGAAGCGGTCGATCGCTTCGAGGAGCCCGCAGAAACCTTCCTGGATCAGGTCCGTGTACGACACGCCCCGTTCGCGGAACCGCTTGGCGACGTGGGCGACCAGCCGCATGTTGGCCAGGGCGAGCTTGCCGCGAAGCTCGGAATAACGGCTGTAGATGGCCCCGAGCCGAGCCTCGACCGGATCGTGCGAGGCGTAAAATTCGGCGATCTGGAGGGCGATGGCCTGGGGGTTGTCCCCGTCGGTGGGCACGTCGCTGCCGGGGATCGTGGCCAGGGCATCGGCCAGCTTGGCCTTGCAGATCGCCAACTCCCGAAGCAGGCTCCGCTCCTCGGCGGTCTCGAGCACCTGGGTCTCGGAGCTGTCCAAGGCCGTCAGCCCGTCCGCGTCGTCGAATCGTCCGTTCGTGCGCATCGTGCCTTGTCCTTCATCGGGGGGCGAACTCGATCGAAACTCCATCGACACCGATCACGTTCAACAACCGGGGACGCCGTGGAGGCGTCGGGCAAATTCGGCGAGGTGCGTCATCCGCTCCCCGCAGGAGGCATAGATGAGACGCGGGCGGATCGCAGGGTCGCAGGCCCGTCCACCGAGGATGATGGCCGTGTCGGCCCGGACGGCCGCCTCGTAGAAGTAGGCATATTCCTGGACGAAATGGTCGGGCCTCGGCAGGTGGCTGATGGTCAGGAAGGCCAATCGCGGCTTCAGGTCGCGGACGGCCGCCGCGAGCGAGCGGAGCGGCAGGTCGACCCCCAGGTTGTGGACGTCCCAGCCGCCCTCCCTCAGCGTCAACTCGGCGAGCAGGCCCGGGAGTTCGTAGATGTCCCCCTCGGGCGCGGACCCCGCCGCGATCGGCCGGCCGGATTCGCCCGTCGGGAGGCCCGCGATCAGGGTCCGAATCGCCGTGGAAACGATCCGCGAGGCGCGGTGCTCGTGATAAATCTCCCAATCCCCGACCATCCAGGCATGGCCGGCCTGCTCCATGACCGGGCGGATCAGGGCATCGCCCAGCATCGCGGCCCCCATCGAGGCGTAGGCGGAGGTGATCAGGGACGTCGCCCGGGGTGCGTCTCCCGCCTTGAGGTCGGAGTAAAGCCGGCGGCACAGCGCATCGGGCGATTCGTCGGCC
The DNA here is from genome assembly GCF_051175315.1 of Tundrisphaera macrotermitis. Classification (NCBI taxonomy): domain Bacteria; kingdom Pseudomonadati; phylum Planctomycetota; class Planctomycetia; order Isosphaerales; family Isosphaeraceae; genus Tundrisphaera; species Tundrisphaera macrotermitis. The sequence continues at coordinate 3,690,256 of NZ_CP195100.1, read as the reverse complement.
GCCGCCACGGGGGCCGGCGGGGCGAGCCTGTCCAGCGGGAAGGTCCCCCTCTGGGCGAATCGGACCACGCTCGACATCGGGATGAGTCGATGCTTGCCGACCGTCCGGGTGCCCTGGATCTGGCCAGAATCGATCCAACGCTTGGCCGTGCTCACGCTGACGCCCAGGACCTCGGCGACCTGGCCCGTCTTCAGCAAAGCGTCCGAATCGCTCATGGACGGTTTCATGGGATTCCAACTGGTCGGCTGAGGGGGAGACATCCCTGTCGAAGTTGGAGAGAGCATACAGCAATGACCGCGCCAGAAACGTCCAACGTGGACGGTTTGGACGAATTTGGGCCGAAGTCACGGAATCCTTGACCGGATTTGACGGATTCGGTTGGCGCAGAGGAGATGGAAAGGGTTCAAGCCCGTTCCGAAAGCGGGGCCGGACGGTTGTCGGGCTGTGAGCTGCGCAATGAGAAGCAGTGCGCTGCGCGGTCTCAGTCGATCAAGGGCCGCGCTCGCCGTTCTTGGATCATCCGATCCAGATGGGCAGCGATTTCGGAGGCGTTGGGGATTTCCTTGAACCGAACGATGGGGCCGTTCAACTCGCCCAGCACGTCGTCGTCGACCTTGAGCCGTTCGCTGATGGCCAGGAGATAACGGGGCGGCCCGTGTTCGGGGAGGAGCTTCAGCACGCGATCCAGGCTCGATCGTTTCCAGAAGCCGAGGACTTCGGCGTGGACGTCCAGGCCGGATGCCTTATGAACGAACTTGTAGTCGGGGACCCAAACGCCCTCGCGGCCCAGCTCGATCACGTCGACCGATTCCGCGATCTCCCAGCCCGGGGCGACCTGCCGGAACCGATCGACGAACGCCTTCAACTCGGCGGGGACGTAGGTCCCGGTGTCGGCATAGTGCGAGACCAGTTTGTCGTTGGAGTCGAGATGGAAGGTGCGCGGGTCCTTTTTCGGCCCCCACCGCAGTTCGGCGTCGAGGCGGAAGTCGCGGCAATGCAGCAACGCCGGGAGGAAGTTGGCCATCTGGAGGCCATACTTATTGGTGGCGCTGAACAGGCTCAGGGGGCCGTCGATGAACAGCCGATAGCCGTCCTTCATCCCCCCCTCGACCCGGCAGAGGAGGCGGTGGAACTTGATCTGGCGGAACAACTGGCGATAGCGGGCCGGCTGCTCGTTGCGGACCTCGGCCTCGATCAGGACCGAGCGGAGCAAGATCGATTGGGCGAGGCTGACGTTGTAGCGGTGGATCAGGCGCTCGGCGTCGAGGTTGGTGTCGAACGAGAGCATCCGGTTCTCGTCGCGGAGGTCGGCGAACATGGCCGTGGCCACCTCATCGACCCGCATCCCCAGGTCCTTGGCCACGGCCTCCAGCACGGCGTCGCGGCGGAACGGGTCGCGGGCCCGTCCCTCGGCGCGGAGCGTCTTGCGGTGCTCGGCCGCCGCCGTGAACACCTTCTCGCGGACGGCCTCGGGCGGGACGTCGGCCACGACCTCGAACTCGGCGCGGTCTTCCAGCGTCTTGGCCAGCCCGCGATGGGCGAGGTTCGCCAGCCCTTCGCCGAGCATCTCGTCGATCTCGGCGTCGATCTCGCCCCGGGTCCGCCCGACCCCCTCGCGGAAGATCAGCAGCAAGCTCTCGGCGACCTCCAGCCACTCGGGCGAGGCCGGGTCGAGGTAGAGCGGTATCACCCGCTGCTTGGAGAACCGGACGCGGACGAGTGTGCCGGTCAGCATGAAACGATGCTCGCTATCAAATATGGCCGGAGGTGCAAATCGTCGTGGTATTTTTATGTGATCGAGTCGGAATACAAAGCTTTCCCTCTGCGCCATGCATCAAGGGGGCTTTTACCAACGACCAGGTATGATTCACCCTGCCCGGCCCGCCACTCGAAAACCTCATGACCAGAGTCGAAGCGCATCCCCCAATCTGAGCCGCAACCGTCATTACCGAAGACGACGGATGCTTGCAGCACCTCGGGGAAGTAATCCTCGCAGCGAAGCCAAAGGGTATAGCTGACCAGAGATTCCGATCCCAAATTGTCGCGGCGTAAAAGTGGAGAGAAGAAGCCAGCGTCGGTCGGGCCACGAAATCCATCGAATGATAAGTAAAGCTCTCGAAGAAGTGCAGGGAGGGGATGGCCGAGCTCGTTCTCTGCCCTATCTATTTCCTCCGCATCACAAGGAGGACCGAAGTCGAATCCAGAGAAGACCAGGCGCACTTCATCCGCAATCGACATTCAACCCTCCATGAACGCATAGGGTCATTCGCCGCCATAGGCACTGTGCTGGCGGCGGCGGGTCGAGGTGTATTCCTCGGCGGTGCCCCGGGTGACGACCTCGTAGAGGGTCGCCTCCTTGGTGCCCGACTTTCGGAGGATGCGGCCGAGCCGCTGGACATGCTCGCGGACCGATCCCGAGCCCGACAGGATGACCGCGACGTTGGCCTCGGGCACGTTCACCCCCTCGTTCAAGACGCGGGAGGTGGCCACGATCGGGTACTCGCCCGAGTTGAACTTGAGCAGGATGTCGCGGCGCTCCTTGGTCTTGGTCTGGTGGGTGATGACCGGGACCAGGAACTGTCGGGCGATCGTGTACACCGTGGCATTGTCGTGCGTGAAGATCAGCACGCGGTCGCCGTTGTGCCGCTCCAGCAGGCGGGCCAGCAGGCTCAGCTTCGCCGGGGCGGCCAGGGCCAGGGCCCGCTGCTCGCGATAGGCGAGGTAGGCCTGTCGCCCCTCCGCCGAGCGGAACGCCTGGAACAGGAACTGGCCCCAGGCGCCGGGGCGACGCATGTCGATGCCCGAGCTGGAGAGGAACGCTCGGTAGGTCTCGCGCTGGGATTCGTAGCGGAACCGCTCCTCGTCGGACAGGTTCACGAACAGCGACTCGACCCGGTAATCGGCGAGGAACTGGCCGCGAAGCTGGGTGATCTCGCGGCGATAGACGATCGGGCCGATCAGGTGGTAGAGCCGTTCGTGGGCGTTGTCGGCCCGCTCCGGGGTGGCCGTCAGGCCGAGCCGGAACGGCGCGATCGCCCCCAGCGCCGCGGCGCTCACGGTCGGGCTGGGCAGGTGGTGGCACTCGTCGAAGATCAGGAGGCCGAACTTGTTGCCCAGGCGTTCGACGTTCTGATAGGCCGAGTCGTAGGTCGTGACCGTCAGCGGCTTGATGTCGTGATAGCCGCCGCCGACCAGCCCAACCTCCACGCCGAAGGCCATCGAAAGCTCGTCGTACCACTGGTTCAGCAGGTCGATGGTCGGGGTGACGACCAGGCTGGCGCGGCCGGTCTTGTTGATCGCAAGGTTGGCCAGGTGGGTCTTGCCGGTGCCGGTCGGCAGGACGACGACCCCCTTCCCGCCCGCCTTCCACCAGGCGTCGAGCCCTTCCGTCTGGTGCGGGAAGGCGTTCTTCACGACCCGGAACGGCCAGGGGTTCTTGTCGTAGTCCTTGGCCTCGTCGATGTAGGGGGTCTTGCTGTTGTGGAGTTGCTGGACGATGTCGCGGTAGTGGATCGCCTCGGCCCGGTGCATCCGGGCGCGGGGATCGTAGCGCAGTCCGGGCAGGCCTCGGGTGTCCCCCTCGATCAGACCCTCGACCAGGAGCGTACCCCCCTCGAAGGTCAACCGGAGGGCCGCCGGCGCGGCCGGCGTGGTGGCCGTCTGGGTGCTCATGAGGATCGACCCCCGGGCGTGCCCGAGAACGGATATTCCGCCACGGCGTCCCAGGGCCCGCCGCGATATTCCCAGAGCAGGAGCCGATCCCCCACGCCGTCCCAGGGATTCCACGTCGCCTGGAGCTCGCCGAACGCCCGAGCCGCGTCGTCCCGCTCTGCCTTGTTCATGATCGTGACGTGGGACCGGAACGGCTGGCGGTCCTGGGGCGTCAGCCAGGTTTTGAAGGCGGCCGCGAGCCGGGCATGGATGGCCGCGAGACCCGCCGCCTCGACCACCGCCATCATGCCGCGATCCATCCGGCGGATCGTCCGGAACGCCAGGTCGATCGGCCCGCGCGACGCGGCGGAGGCGGCCAGCGCCTCATCGATCGTGGCGAACTCCGACCCGGGCAGGTGATGAAACAGGGAGATGTGGGCCGGGATGAAGTTGCGCTCGGGCGGGAAGTACCGTCGGCGCAGGGCGTCGAGCCTCGCGAACGTGGGCGAGTCGAAACCGAGGGTCACCAGCAGGACGGCATCGGGCGCGACGGGCACGGCGGATCACCTGGGGCCGCGGGGCGGACGTAGACGCAAGTTTACCACCCAAATGGCCGTTTCACCACCCGCGGGCCCGATCCAGGGCCTTCCGCTCGTCGTCGGTCAGGTCGCGCCAATGGCCCGGGGCGAGGTTCCCCAGGCCGATCGGGCCGACCGCCACCCGGACCAGGCGGAGGGTCGGAAACCCGACCGCTGCGGTCATCCGCCGGACCTGCCGGTTCCGCCCCTCGCGGAGGATCAGGCGGATCCAGGCCGTAGGCACGTTCTTGCGGAACCGGATCGGCACCGGCCGCTCGGGCAAGTCCGGCTCCTTTTCCAGCAGCTCCGCGCCGGCCGGCTTGGTCGGGCCGTCCGCCAGGACGATCCCGCGCCGGAGCGCCTCCAGGGCCTCCGGCGTGGGGATCTTCTCGACCTGGGCCAGGTACGTCTTGGGATGATCGTGGCGGGGGTCGGTCAGCCGGTGCGCCAGCCGGCCGTCGTCGGTCAGGAGGAGCAACCCCTCGCTGTCGCGATCGAGCCGGCCGACCGGGTAGACGCCGGGGACCGGGACGAAGTCCTTGAGCGTGCGCCGATTCCCCTCGTCGGTGAACTGGGTGAGGACGTCATAGGGCTTGAACAGGGCCAGGACCCGATGACGCCCCACCCCCCTACCCTTAACCGTGGCCATAGCCGCGGTCGAACGCATCCAGTTCGCGCAAGTGGGCGGAATAGGTCGTCCGGAACGTGTCCGGGTCGATCGTCCAGCGCGGGGCGTCCTCGGTGTGGCGGTGGCAATGCTCTTCCAGGAGCCGGTGGAGGAACTTGAACAGTTGCCGGGGCGTGCGGAGGTTGCCGAGCGCGTCCTTCAAGGACTCGTCGGGCACGGCCTCGTCGATGATCTGGCGGAGACGCGGGCCGTCGGCGGCCCCATTGCCGTTCGTCGATACGTCGGACACGCGACCGTCTTGCTTGGACAGCGCGGCACAGGCCCGGAGCCGGTCGCCCGCCAGGTCGTAGAGCGACGGCCCGGTCCAACGCAACGGCTTGACCAGGTTGAGTTTGTCCGGCCGGGCGCGGTCGTAGAATTCCTTGTCTTCCTTCTCGAGGTAATAGGCTAACTCGATCGGGAGGAGGAGTTTGAAGCCGATGCCCTTGTGGCGGAGGAATTTGTGGTCGAGCAACGGCCAGATCAGGGCTCGCATCTTGCGCGGGTCGCCCTCGATCATCTGCGGCTCGTCGACCCGGTCCACCAGCACCACGATCCCGGCATAGCCGAGCTTCTCCAGGACCCCCTGGAATTTGCGGAGCAATTCGTAGCGTTCCTCGCCCCCTCCCCGGCTGGTCGAGGGGAGCGGCTGGCCGCCCAGTTCGCTGGGCTGGAACCAGAGCAGTTCCCACCGCAGGGCGGCGTTGTCGCGGCTCAGGACGCGGACCGCCTTGCGGATCGACCGGGCGTGCCACTCGGCGCGGAACAGCCTCCAGCCCCAGTAGAGCCACCCCAGGACGATCGGCACCAGCAGCCACGGCAGGACCGTCATCGATCGCACCGCCGGGAAAAGCGCGATCAGGAGGATGACCGCCAAGGTGGTCCCGAAGCCGACCTGCAGGTCGCGGCGGCTCCAGAGGGGACGGAAGCCCGAGCGGCGGCGGAGCCGGCTCCAGCGCTTCTCGATCGGCTCGCGGGTCGACTGGTCGTAGACCGCGGCCAGCAGCAGCAGGTCGCGGCGTTCGTCCAGGCTCAGGGCGGTCAGGTCGACGCGGTCGCCCGACAGGGCATCGACCAGCTGGGTCACGCCCAGCGCCATGATCGCGTCCATGTGGTCCTGGAGCTTCCAGGATTCCAGCCCCCCGCCGCCGTCGCGCGAGCGGTTCGCGTCGCGGAAGTGGTCCAGGAACGGGTTGAAGTCGTCGTAGGAGATCACGAAGACGCGAGCGTCCGGGTGGGCGGCGTTGTATGCCTCGAACTCGGACGTGGCCTGGAGCCGCAGCGCGGTCTTGCCGCTCCCCTTCTCGCCGAAGACCAGGGCCGTCGAGGGGTCCGCGGGGCTTCCGAAGAACTTATCCCAGGCGGGGTGGTGGATCGTCTCGATGCAGGCCCGCTTGAAGACCGTGTCGGTCTGGGCGTCTTCCTCGCTGAACGGATTGCCGGCGATCCCGTGATGCTTCAGGAACTGGTCGATCTTCATCCCGCCTCGCCTTTCCTGGGCTGGTCCGATCATTCAATCCTACCGTGATACCTGATTTTGCCCGTTTCGACAATCATCGCGGCCCCAGGATGTGCCGCATCGTCCTGTTGTCAGAGCCCTTCCGGCCGGGGCATAATCCGCCCATGCAACCCAACGCTCCCCGCATGGCGGTCTCTTCCCACCCCGGTCGGAGGGACGTCCTCGCCCTGGCCGCCGGCCTGCTCGCCGGCTGCGGGGGCCGATCCGGGCCGCCCGAACCGGAGCCGCTGCGGATCGCAGCCGCCAGCGACCTCCAGCACGCGCTACCCATCCTCGTCGCCGCCTTCCGGGTGGATCACCCGATCCCGGTCGAGCCCACGTTCGGATCGTCGGGCCAGCTCGCGGAGCAGGTCGCGCAGGGTGCCCCGTTCGACCTGTTCCTCTCGGCCAACCTGGACTTCGTCCGCACGCTCGCGCGCTCCGGCGCGATCCGGCCCGACTCGGTGCGCGAATACGCCCGGGGCTCGCTGGTGATGGTCGTCCATCCGGGGGCGGGCGTGGAGGTCCGGTCGATCGCCGACCTGGATCGCCCCGAGATCCGCCGGATCGCGATCGCCAACCCGGACCTGGCCCCCTACGGGCTCGCCGCCCGGCAGGCGTTGGAGCATGCGAGGCTGTGGGATCGGCTGGAGCCCAAAATCGTCCGGGCCGAGAGCGTGCGGCAGGCGTTCCAGTTCGTCGCCACCGGCAACGCCGAGGTCGGATTCGTGGGCCGGGCCCTGGCCGGCGACCGCAACCTGCGGGTCGTCCCGGTGGACCCGGACGCTTACGCACCGATCATCCAGGGATTGGGGTGCGTCGCCCGATCGAGACGGGCCGCCGAGGCGGAGGCATTTGCCCGGTTCCTGCTGGGCGAGGCCGGGCAGGCCCTCCTGGTGGAACTCGGCTTCTCGCGGAGATCCTCGAACTCAGCCGGATGAACCTCGGTCGGGATGGTCCGTGAAGAATGGATGAAGTTCGCCGGACGCGGGCTTTGCATTCGCCGGTCGCGCCGGGGATAATCCGGGCCTCGTCTCCAGGGCTCGGGTCGTGCAAGGGGCTGCGAAATCACCATGACGAAGCGATCGCCGGTCGTGACCGTGCCCCCCCTCGGGGCGGCACTGTCTGGGGAATTCCTCGGGACCGCCCTCCTGATCGTAATCGGGACCGGCGTGGTCGCCAGCGACCTCCTCCTGAACAAGACGTCCAGCCAGCTGATGATCAACACGGCGTGGGGCCTGGCGGTCACCCTGGCCGTCTACCTCAGCGGGCGGATCAGCGGCGGGCACGTCAACCCGGCGGTGACCCTGGCCCTGGCCGTCCGCGGCGACTTCCCCTGGTCCCGGGTCCTGCCCTACTGGATCGCCCAGACGGCGGGCGCCTTCGCCGGGGCCCTGATCATCTACGTCGATTACGCCGAGGCGTTCCGGGCCTTCGAGGCGGCCGAGCACCTGACGCGGGGGATGATGGTCGAGGGCAAGCTCGCCGGGCCGGGGGCGGGCGGCGCCGGGGTCTTCGCGACCTTCCCCGCGTTCGACGTCGTCTGGCGGAACGTCTTCAGCGAATTCCTCGGGACGGCCGTCCTCCTGCTCGGCGTCCGGGCCCTGACCGATCGCCGCAACGCCGCCCCGGGCGGCTACGTCGAGCCGCTCGCCCTGGGGGCGTTGGTCTGGGCCATCGGCCTGTCGCTGGGCGGGCTGACCGGCTACGCGATCAACCCGTCGCGCGACCTCGGGCCGAGGCTGGCGACGGCCATCCTGGGCTGGGGCCCGTCGGTGTTCCAGTCGCACAATTCTTACTTCTGGATCCCGATCGTCGCCCCCCTCCTGGGAGGCGTGGTTGGCTCCACCCTGTATGATTGGGCGATCGGCAATCACCTGCCGCCCCGCGACCTTCCCAGCCCTCCCGGCGAACTGTCCCCCTGATGGGCCGCCGCGGGATCGGCCACCGCCAGATTTCTCGGAGTCCTCTCGACCCATGAGTCCCGACCCCGCCGGAGTTGACGCCGCCCTCCTCGACCGGGCCCTGCGGGCGGCCCGCGACACCCGCTCGCTGGCCGTGGAGGCCGGCATCCGCCATCGGGCGGCCGGGGCGTTCTCCGCCCAGTTCCCCGGCGAGTCGGCCGTGATCGTCGCGGACCGGCGCACCTTCGAGGCCGCCGGCCGCGACGTCCTGGACGGCTTCCGCCGGGACGGCGTCGCGGCCGTCGATCCGATTCTCCTGAAGGACGACGTGTACGCCGGGATCGAGGATGCCGAGGACCTCCAGGCGGCCCTCGCCCCGATCCCCGCCATCCCGGTCGCGGTCGGCTCCGGCACGATCAACGACCTCACCAAGCTCGCCGCCCACCGTCTCGGCCGGCCCTACATGGCGGTGGCGACCGCCGCCTCGATGGACGGATACACGGCCTATGGTGCCTCGATCACCGCGAAGGGATCGAAGCAGACGTTCGACTGCCCCGCCCCCCGCGCCGTGCTGGCCGACCTGGAGGTCATCGCCCGGGCCCCGCGCGGGATGAACGCCTCCGGCTATGCCGACCTCCTGGCCAAGAACGTGGCCGGGGCCGACTGGATCGTGGCCGACGCGGCCGGCGAGGAGGCCATCGACCCCGGCGCCTGGGAGACGGTCCAGGGCCGCCTCCGCTCCTGGGTCGGATCCCCCCGCGGCGTCGCGGCCGGCGACCCGGACAGCCTGCTCGGCCTGGTCAACGGCCTGATGATGAGCGGGTTCGCCATGCAGGCGGTGCAGACCAGCCGCCCGGCCTCCGGGGCCGAGCACCAGTTCAGCCACCTCTGGGACATGCAGCACCACACCCACGAGGGGGCCGCCCCGTCGCACGGTTTCAAGGTCGGCGTCGGCACCCTGGCCTCGCTGGCCCTCTATGATGGCCTCCTGCGGATCGACCCAAGCCGGATCGACATCGATCGAGCCGCGGCGATTTGGCCCACCCTCGACGCGGTCGAGGCCCGCATCGGCGAGCTGCACGGCGACGGCGAGCTGGCCGAGAAGGCGCGGATCGAGATGGCGGCCAAGCATCCCACCCGCGAAGCCCTCCGCGACCAGCTGGGGCGAATCCGGGCCGGCTGGCCGGAGATGCGAGAGCGGCTGAAACAGCACCTGATCCCGTTCGACGAGGCCCGCGCCATGCTTCGCGAGGCGGGCTGCCCGACCACGCCCGAGGCGATCGGGATCGGCCGGCAGAGGCTCAGGGATGCCTACGAGCAGGCCTACACGATCCGCCGCCGGTTCACCGGCCTCGACCTCGCGATGCGGCTGGGGGTGTTCGACGAGATCGTCGGCAAGGCGTTCGGGCCCGAAGGCCCCTGGGGCGATTGGGAGGCCCGATCGTGAACGGATCGAAGACCGATCGCCGTGGCTCGCGCCCGGATGCCCTCCCGACCGGCACGGAGCCATATGACCTCCTGGTCATCGGCGGCGGGATCGTCGGCGCGGGCGTGGCCCGCGACGCGGCCCTGCGCGGGCTGCGGACGCTCCTGCTGGAGCAGTCCGATTTCGCGTCGGGGACCAGCAGCCGGTCCTCGCGACTGCTCCACGGCGGACTCCGCTACCTGGCGCAAGGGCGGGTCGGGCTGGTCCGCGAAGCCAGCGTCGAGAAGATGCGGCTGAGCAAGAACGCGCCCCACCTCAGCCAGCCGCTCCCGTTCCTGTTCCCGGTCTGGGAGAAGACCGGTTGGTCCCTGTGGAAGCTGTCGCTGGGCGTCAAGATCTACGACCTGCTGTGCGGCGGGCGCAACCTGGGCGCGTCGGCGACCTACAGCAAGCAGGAAGTGCTCCGGCACGTCCCCGGTCTCCGCCCCGACGGGCTGAAGGGGGCGACCCGCCACTACGACGGCCTGACCAACGATGCGCGGCTGGTGATCGACACCCTCCGTTCCGCCGAGCAGGCCGGCGCGACCGTGCGGAACTACACCTCGTTCACGGGGGGGAACCCCGGCGATGGCGGCTGGACTTGCGGGATGAAGGACCTGCTGACCGGCGAGGTCGGCGAGGTCCGGGCCCGATCGGTGGTCAACGCGGCCGGGGCCTGGGCCTCGCGGATCCCCAACAGCGGCGTCAAGCTGCGGCTGACCAAGGGGGTCCACGCGGTCATCGACGGGTCCCGGCTGGTCCTGGATCAGGCGATCGTCCTGCCCGAGGGGAAGCGGATCCTCTTCGTGATCCCCTGGGGGGAGCGCGTCATCCTGGGCACGACCGACACCGACTACGAGGGGGACCCGGCCGACGTCCGCACCGACGCGTCGGACATCGCCTACATCCTCGGCGTGGTCAACGGGGCGTTCCCCAAAGCCAAGCTCGTCCCCGAGGACGTGATCTCGTCGTGGGCCGGCGTGCGTCCTCTGATCGCCCCCCGGCACGTGAAGGCAGGGTCGCCCTCGGACACCTCGCGGAACCACGAGATCCGGATGGCCGAGCCGGGCTGGTTCGACGTGGCCGGGGGCAAACTCACGACCTACCGGCTGATGGCCGAGCAGGCCGTGGATCAGGTCGGGCACGCCCTGGGCCGGCGGATCCCGGCCTCGCGGACGGCCGACTTGCCCCTGGCCGGCGGGCCGTTCAGCGGGGTCCTGCCGCCGCCGATCGGGGCCGACGTGGTCGCCGAATGCTGCCGCGACGAGTGGGCGGTCCACCTCGACGACGTCCTGCTCCGCCGCACGTCCTGGCACTACTACCACGCCGACCACGCGGAGATCGCCGAGAGGGTGGCCCGCTGGATGGCCGACCAGTGGGGCTGGGACGACGATCAGGTCCGGAAAGAACTCGCACGACTCCAAACCGCCACCGATACCGCGCCGGGCTGACCGGCCGGGGCATCCCACCACGTTTCGTACCTCCCACTCTCCAGGAGCAATGCACGATGGTCCTCGTCGAGGATGCGGGTCGGGATCGGGCCTCGATCGCGGACCGGATCGGCATCGATCCCACCCTGGCCTGGGGCTTCGCCGGGCTCCTCCTGTTCATGATCGGCGACGGGGTGGAGCAGGGCTGGCTGCCGCTCTACCTCACGTCGATCGGCGTGGCCCAGGACCAGCAGGTGGCCTGGATCTTCTTCCTGTACGGGATCACGGCGGCGGCGGCAGCCTGGCTCTCCGGGGCCCTCTCCGACCTGTTCGGCCCCCGGAAGGTGATGTGGGCCGGGCTGATCATCTGGGCGGTGTTCGAGGCGGCCCTCCTGCTGGTCGGGGTGCCGGCGAAGAGCTACTCACAGATCATGCTATTTTACACGCTCCGGGGGTTCGGCTACCCGCTGTTCGCCTTCGGGTTCCTGATCTGGATCACCACGGTCACGCCGCCGCGACGCCTGGGGACCTCGGTCGGCTGGTTCTGGTTCTCGTTCACCGGCGGGCTGCTGTTCCTCGGGCCGTTGTTCGCCAGCGAGGTCAAGCCGAGGGTGGGGGCCGAGGCGACCCTGTGGTGGTCGCTCGCGCTGGTCGTGGCCGGCGGCCTGATCGCGCTGCTCGGGGTCCGGGAGCCGACCGGGGGCCGTCGCCTGGCGCCCGAGGGGGAGAACCCGCTCCGGACCCTTTTCCAGAGCCTGTCGATCGCCTGGCGCGAGCCGAAGACGCTGGTCGGCTGCCTGGTCCGGACGATCAACACCGCCCCGCAAAACGGCTTCCTGGTCTTCTTCCCGGCCTACTTCACGAAGACGGTCGGGTTCAGCGAGAACCAGTGGCTCCGGCTCCTGAGCCTCATGTTCCTGAGCAACATCATCTGGAACCTCCTGTTCGGGATCATCGGCGACCGCTTCGGGTGGCGGCGGACGGTGGCGTACTGCGGAGGGGTCGGGTCGGCCATCACCACCCTCCTGCTCTACTACACGCCCCACCTGCTGGGCGCGAACTTCCCTTTGGTCGCCCTGGCGTGCATCTTCTATGGGGCGACCCTGGCCGGCTACGTCCCCCTGTCCGCCCTCATGCCGTCGCTGGCTCCGGACCACAAGGCGGCGTCGATGTCGCTGCTGAACCTCGGCGCCGGGGCCAGCCAGTGGGCCGGGCCGGCCATCGTCGGGCTGTTCCTGGTCCCCCTGGGGGTGGCCGGGGTGATGTGGATCTTCGCCGTGCTCTACCTCCTCAGCGCCGCGATGACTCTCTTCCTGACCCTCCCGCCGGAGGTGGTCCGGGTGGCGCAGGAGCAGGAATCGTGAGCGTCGTCGCCGGGGTCGATTTCGGGACGCAGAGCGTCCGGGTTTCCCTGTTCGACGGCGAGCGCGGCCGGCTCGGCTCGGGCACCGGCGACTACCCGGTGCACCGCCGGGCGGGCGATCCCGACCATGCCTCGCAATCCCACGCCGACCACATGCGGGCGCTGGTCGAGGCGATGGGCCGGGCGATCGCGGCGGCGGGCATCGATGGGAGGACGGTCGAGGCCCTGGCGATCGACACCACGGGCTCGACCGTCGTGCCGGTGGGCGAGGGGCTGGAACCGCTCGACGACTACTACCTCTGGTGCGACCACCGCGCCTGGCGCGAGGCCGATCAGATTACCCGGGCCGCCCAGGAGTCCGGACTGGATGCGCTCCGCTGGAGCGGCGGGACGTTCCTCGCCGAGTTCGGCCTCTCGAAGCTGTTCCACTGGCTCCGGACCCGCCCGGAGCAACGCCCGCGATTCGTCACCGCCCTGGAGCATTGCGACCTGGTGGCGGCCGTCCTGTGCGGGATCACCGACCCCGCGGAGGTCCCCCGCAGCATCTGCGCCATGGGCCACAAGTGGATGTGGGTCGAGTCGCGGGGCGGCCTGCCCCCCGAGGACTTCCTGGCCGGGCTCGACCCCGCCCTGGCGGGGGTCCGGGACCGGATCGCCGGGCGGTTCGCCCGGTCCGATTCGCTGGCAGGGACGCTTTGCGGCGTGTGGGCCGATCGCCTCGGCCTGAGGGCGGGCATCCCGATCCCGGTCGGCTCGCTCGACGCCCACTGGGATGCCATCGGCGCGGGGATCGGCCTCGGCGACGTCGTGAACGTGATCGGCACGTCGACCTGCGTGATGGCCATCAGCGAGAGCGACGAGCCGATCCCGGGCGTGTGCGGGGTCGTCCCCGGCTCGATCCACCCGTCGTACGCGGGGATCGAGGCCGGGCTCTCGGCGGCCGGCGACCTGTTCGAGTCGATCGCGCGCCGTGCCGGGGCCAGCCTGGCCGACCTGTCGCGGGCGATCGCCGGTTACCGATCGGGCCAGACGGGCCTGTTGCGATTGGTGTGGGATCACGGCGATCGCACGATCCTGGGCGACCCGCACCTCCGGGGCGCCGCGTTCGGGTGGGGCCTGGCCCACACGGCGGCGGATGAGCTGTTCGCCGCGATGGAGGGGACCGCCTATCAGACCCGGATCATCCTGGAGCGGATGGCCGAGCACGGGGTCCCGGTGCGCCGGGTGATCAACGCCGGCGGCATCCCGCGCAAGGGTGAGGTCATCAACCGGGTCTATGCCAACGTCCTGGGTGCCCCGGTCCTGGTCCCCGAGCAGGACACGACGAGCCTTGGGTCGGCGATCTTCGCCTTCCTCGCCGCCGGAACGTTCCGGACGGTCGAGGAGGCCCAGCAGGCCCTCTGCCCCTCCTACCGGACATATGAGCCCGACCCGGCGGGATCGGCCGCCTGCGAGCGGCTCTATGCCTGGTATCGGTCGCTCTACACGGCGATGGGCCGCGAGGATTCGGAGCCGGTGTCGCTCGGCGCCCTGCTCCCGGCGTTGCGACGCGAGGCCGCCGCGGCTGCCTCACTTGGATAGGGCGAGTCGATTGTAGTAACCGCGATAGGCCGCATAGTTGATCAGGGCCATCCCCATCAGGGCAAACCCGCCGGCCACGGGGAGCCACTGGAACGCGACCAGAAGCACGATCGTCAACCGCACCCCCCAACGGATCAGGAACCCCCGCGTCGAGGGGATGTAGCGGCGGTACGGGGCGATGATCATCAGCCGGTAGAGGATCACGCCCGGAATCAAGCCCAGGACCGGCAACAGGCCCAGGCCGAAGCAGGCGGCGCAGGTCAGGGGGACGCGGCGGTCGATCGCGGCGGTGTAGGCGGCGACGGCACCCGGTTCGTCCATCAAGGCATAGCCGCACTCGCCGCAAGTCTGCCGGACGGCCCGATGCCGGAGCCGCGACGCGCACCGGGGGCATCGCTTGACCGAGATCAGTCGATGCGGGAGCGTGGCCGAGTCGGCGGCCGTCTTCTTGGGAATGCCCAGGAAGCTGATGTCGCGCGGGGCGGGGATCTCGGCCCGGCAGGCCGGGCAGGCCGAGGCGCAGACGTGGATCGATAGCCCGCAGTTGGGGCAGGCCCGCTTCGAGGAGTCGCCGACCGCTTCCAGCCGCATCTCGACGGCGATCACGCAGGCGAGCCCGATCCCGAAGGCGATCACCGTGGCGATCGGGAAGATGATCAGGGCGACCGGCCCCATCAAGCCCCAGAGGTCCTCGACCCACCCGATCAGCCCCTGGAGGCCGAGGTCGTCGTCCTCGTCGTTGTCCGCCAGCGGCGAGAGGATGGTCGATCGCGTGAGGCTGGCGAAGTAGGTGCCGACCCCGACGGCGAGCGCGAAGAATGGCTCCAGGAAGCCGGCGTGCTGGATCATGGGGTTGACGACCGCCCGGTCGGTGGCGTTGACCACGCCCAGGAAGGTGAGCGCCGCCATCCCGGACTTGAGATAGCCGTGGATCTCGGCGAGGACGCCGCGGGCCTCCGGGAACCGCTCGGCCACCAGTTCCAGGGCGGACAGGATGCCGAGCACGGTCACGGCGAGGTCGGAGGTGAACCAGGTCGGCACCCCGCTCACCCGGGGCAGCAGGCCCGAGTTGGCCAGGATCGGGACGTGCGGCCCGAACCGGAGCAACAGGGCGGTCGCGAACGCGGGCAGGAACGCCCGCGACGCGAAGATGCCGATCGAGCCGAGGCCCTGGAGGAAGAGGGGAAGGCTCAAGGCTCGCACTCCGATTTGTGTGGACGGCGTCGGATCAGCGGCCCGGCCGCTTGGCGGTCGCCTTGGACTTGGCCGGGGCCCGGGCGACCTCGGGGGCTTCCACCCGCGACAGGCCGAGCTTGCCGGTGTCGGGGCTGAATTTGAGCAGGAAGTTCTTCTGGAACGACTGGCCCAGCAGGGGCGGCACGTCCTTCTTGTCGGCCGGCATGACCACGCACGACACGTCCTTGACGGTGAACTTGCCGACCCGCATCGACGGGACGATCATCCGCCGGGCCTCGATGACCGAGCCGTCTGCGACCTGGCAGCGCACGACGGGGTCGTCCGGCCCGGGGGTCAGTCCGATCGACGCGGCGAAGTCGCCGGGCAGCGTGACCTCGGAGGCCCCGGTGTCGAAGGCCATCGGCCGGGTCGTCTTGCCGTTGAAGGTCACGTCCACCCAGAAGATCCCGCCTTCCTTCCGCAGGTCGACCGACTCCGACAGGACGGAGGACTCCGCCTTCTCCAGCAAGGCGACGTTGGCCAGGAATGCACGCGACGGGCCGAGCGTCGCCTTCGCCTTGGATTTGGCGTTGATCTGGTCCAACGCCCCCTTCACGGCCGGGTCCTCGGCCAGGGTGGCGTACTCGGCCGTCACGGCGTCGACGAAGGTCCGGAGGTCGAGGATCTGCTGCACGTAGGCCTCGCGGCGGGTCGCGGCCTCGCCGTCGATCTCGCGCTTCGCCCCCTCGTCGTGCTGCTGCTGGTTCAGGAGGTTGAGCTGGTCGCCCAGGTTGTTGTACATCAGGATGTACTGGTTTTTCTGGGGAGAGTCCTGCATCTGGGAGATCTGCCGAGTGAGCTGGATTCGCTGCTGGGTCATCTCGCGGATCGACTGCTTGCTATCGCGCAACTCCTGATCGTAGCCGAATTGGCGTGAAAGGGCGGCCGTCATCTGCTTGTAGGCGGACTTCGCCTCGTTGAGCTTCTTCTGGGCCTCGGCCTCGCCGGGCAGGATGTAGGCCGAGCCGGACTTTCGGAGCCCCTTCTCCCGGAGCGCCAGGTCCGTCGTGTCTTCGGCGACCGCCCAGCCGGCCAGCAGGCCGAAGGCGACGGCCAGTCCGGGGAGGCGAAGATGGCGCAGGGGTCGCATGCCTTGGGTCTCCGCGATCGCCGGGCACCGGCGACGCACTCCGAGGGGGATTTCGAGGGGTGTCGCTCCCTCCAGTATCCGCCGCGGGGGGCGGCCCGTCGAGGGGACGTCGCGGAAGCCGCGGTCGCGCACCTTTTCGCTTGTCTCCGGCGCCGCGATCGGTTGCAATCTTTCCCGGAGACGCACGGATGGATGCGTCGAGGTCACGCCGCGGCCCCCCGGCCCGTTCACCCCGCGAGCCCCCCACCTCCCATGAGCAAGACCCCCCAGCCGTCGGGACGTTCGGGCGAGATCCCCGCCGAGACCGCCGCCTTCATCCGGGCCGTCCGCGAGCGGGTCGGGCGGGTGGTGGTCGGGCAGGACGTGGTGGTCGAGCGGCTCCTGATCGCCCTGTTCACGGGCGGGCACATCCTGCTTCAGGGCGTGCCGGGGCTGGCCAAGACCCTGCTGGTGGCCACCCTGTCGCGGGCGATTGACCTCCACTTCAGCCGGATCCAGTTCACCGTCGACCTGCTCCCCTCGGACATCCTGGGGTCGGAGATCCTCGACCAGAAATCCGGCGAGTTCCGGATCCACCAGGGGCCGATCTTCACCAACCTCCTGCTGGCCGACGAGATCAACCGCGCCGCGCCGAAGGTCCAGAGCGCCCTGCTGGAGGCGATGCAGGAGCGGAAGGTGACGATCGGCAACGAGACCTTCCCCCTGCCCGCCCCGTTCCTGGTGATCGCCACCCAGAACCCGATCGAGCAGAGCGGGACCTTCGAACTGCCCGAGGCCCAGCTCGACCGGTTCATGCTCTGCCACCGCCTGGCCTACCCCGAGCCGGCCGAGGAGAAGGAAGTCCTCCGCCGCAACGCCGCGCTCGGCGTGAGCCGCAAGGAAAAGGGGGCCGTGGTCCGCACCGAGTTCGACGCCATCGAGGGCGGGCCGGTCGGCGACGTCGAACAGCTGGTCAGGGCCATGGAGGCGGTCCACGAGGTCTACGTCAGCGAGACCTTCACCGACCACGTCGTCGAGATCGTCGGCCGGACCCGCCGCCACCCGGCCGTCGAGCTGGGTTGCAGCCCCCGCGCCGGGATCGCGCTGGTCAAGGCGTCGCGGGCCCGGGCCCTGATCCACGGCCGCCACTACGTCATTCCCGAGGACCTGTTCGCCCTGGCCGAGGACGTGATCCTCCACCGGATGCGGCTCTCCTACGAGGCCCTGGCCGACGGCCTCACCGGCACCGACGTGCTCCGGGACATCCTCGGCCCGTCCGGGATCGCCGCCCGCAACGGCCAGCCCGTGCAGCACGCCTGACCGGAGGACGGCCCGTGGAAGGACGCATCGAAGGCGCCGAGATCCTCGATTCGAGGCAATTTCACGTCGCCATCAAGCGGCTGGCGGACAGCCTGAGCTACGGCACGGATCGCTCCCCGTTCCTGGGGGCGGGGCAGGAATACGTCCAGTCCCGACCGTACCAGTTCGGCGACCCGGTCAAGTCGATCGACTGGCGGGTGACGGCCCGGACCCGGCGGTTCCACGTCAAGGAGTACGAGGCCCCCAAGCGGTTGCCCGCCTACCTGCTGGTGGACACGTCGGCCTCGATGACCATCGGGTCGGGCCGGACCACCAAGTACGAGACGGCGGTCTTCCTGGCCGGAGGCCTGGCCCTGGCCTGCCTGGACCGGATCAGCCCGGTCGGCCTGCTGGGCGTGGGCGGGCGCGGGATCCACGTCCGGCCCAGCCTGTCCAAGGACCTGGTCCTCCAGTGGCTCCACCGGCTCCGGACCTATCGCCACGACGAGGGGACCACGCTCGGCGACCGGGTGATCGAGCTGACCCCGAGCCTGTCGGAGCGGGTCCTGGTGATCGTCCTGAGCGACCTCCACGACCCCCGCGCCATCCCGGCCCTGAAGCGGATGGGCCAGGAGCACGACACCGTCGTCCTCCACCTCCGCGACCCGGCCGAACGCCCGCACCCCGGCGTCGGATTCGTCCGCGCCCGGGAGGCGGAGACCGGCCGCCACCTGGTCGCCCGGGGCCGGTCGCACGGCCGGGAGGCGACGGAGGCCGGCGACGAACTGAAGCGGGCTGGGATCGACCACCTGATCATCGACGTCGACCAGCCCTATGCCTCGCGGCTCCGCCTCTACTTCAAGTCCCGCAACCTGCTCGGCCGGGGGGCCCGATGATCTCGTCGCACCGTCGCTTCGCCTTCGGTCTCCTCGTCTCCCTGGCTTGGGCCTGCCCCGCCCCCGGGTCGGCCGCCCCCTCCGTGGGCATGCCGGCGCGGATCGACCAGATCGTCCTGCCCGGGACGGAGCTGGAGGCGAGGCCGATCGAGGATCGCCGGGCGAAGGTGGTTGTCCGGGTCGTGGACGTCTATCCGCACGGGACGGCGTTCCGCTACAACCTGCTCTACTACGGGCTGGAGCCGGGGGACTATGACCTCCGGGACGCCCTCCGCCGCAAGGACGGGGGCTCGACCGCCGACCTGCCCCCGATCCCGGTGAAGGTCGTCGCGATCCTCCCGCCGGGGCAGATCGAGCCACACCCGCTGACGCCGACCCCCACCGCCTTCCCCGGGCTGTATCGCCCGCTGATGTTCCTGGCCGCGGCGGCCTGGGTGGCCGGCCTGCTGGCCATCCTGCTCGTCGGCCGCAAGCGGCGCAGGGTCGAGGACGATCGCCCGGGCGCGGTGGCCCCGAGCCTCGCCGACCGGCTCCGCCCCCTGGTCGAGTCGGCGATGGCCGGCACGCTGGCCGAGGGGCAGCACGCGGAGCTGGAACGGATGCTGATCGACCACTGGCGGCGCCGGCTCGGGCTCGAAGCCCTGCCCCCCGCCGCGGCGATCGCGGCGATCCGGTCCGACCCGACGGCCGGCGCCCTGCTCAACCGGCTGGAAGCCTGGCTGCACATGCCCCCGGGCTCGGCCGGCCCGGTCGACGTCGCGGCGCTGCTCGCACCGTACCGCAACATCCCCGACGGGGAGGCCCGATGAGCCTCAGCTTCGCCCATCCCTGGGCGCTCCTCCTCCTGTTCGCCCCGGCCTGGCTGCTGGTGCGGATCTGGCGTCAGCACGGGCCCCGGGTCGCCCTGCCCTTCGACCACGGGCAAGGCTCGTCGGGGAAGAGGTGGCGGGCGGCGCTCGACCTCGGGGAATCGCTGGCCCCGGTGCTGCTGGGGATCGTCGTGGTGATCCTCGCCGGGCCGCAGCGGCTGGGCGAGCCGAAGACGGAGCGGATGCTGACCAACATCGAGTTCTGCGTCGACGTGTCCGGGAGCATGATCTCGCCGTTCGGCGAGGGGACCCGCTACGACGCCTCCATGAAGGCGATCGACGAGTTCCTGGCGAATCGATCGGGGGACGCCTTCGGCCTGACCTTCTTCGCCAACAACGTGCTCCGCTGGGTGCCTTTGACGAGCGATCCGTCGGCCCTGCGGTGCGCCCCGCCGTTCATGAAGCCGGAGAACGGCGTCCCCTGGATGCAGGGGACCCTGGTGGGCAAGGCCCTCCGCGAGTGCCGGAAGACCCTGGCCGAACGCGAGGAAGGGGACCGGATGATCGTGCTGGTCACCGACGGCGTCAGCGCCGACCTGAATAACGGCAACGATGCCGCGATCGCCGAGGAGCTGAAGAAGGACGGGATCACCGTCTTCATCATCCACGTCGCCGAGGGGGACGCCCCGCCCCAGATGGCCGTGATCGCCAGCATGACCGGCGGCGAGGTGTTCAGCGTCGGCGACCCGGCCGGGCTCGAATCCGTGTTCCGGCGGATCGACGCGATGAAGCAGGCCAAGCTCAAGAAGACCGTGGCCGAGACGCTCGACGACTTCGGGCCGTATGCCCTGGCCGGCCTGGCGACGCTGGGCCTGATGGCCGCCACCTCCCTGTTCGGGCTGAGGTACACGCCGTGGTAGCCGAACTGGCCGCACTCGCCGCCGCGATCGTGATCCTCGCGGCCGAAGCCCTCCACGCCCAACGGGTCGCCCGGGTCGCCCGCCTGGCCTTCGGTCCGTCGGGGCGGCCCGCCCGCTGGGCCCGGACGGCCCCCACGCTCCGGGTCGCGGCCGGATCGGCCGTGGCCTGGGGCCTGACCACCCTCCTGCTCCTCCCGCCCGTCCCGAGGCCGGCGGAAACCCTGCCCGAGAACCAGCGACGCAACGTAGTCTTGATCCTCGACGTATCGCCGAGCATGCGGCTCAAGGATGCCGGGCCGGGCGGCGACCAGACCCGCCGCGAGCGGGCGACTGCCGTGATGGAGTCGTTCTTCCAGAGGGTGCCAATCGAGCAGTATCTCCTCTCGGTCATCGCCTTCTACAGCGGGGCCAAGCCGGTCGTGGCGGGGACCAAGGACATGGAGGTGGTCCGCAACATCCTGGCCGACCTGCCGATGCAGTTCGCCTTCCCCGTGGGCAAGACCGACCTGTTCGCCGGACTGGCCGAGGCCGCGCGGATCGCCCACCCCTGGCGGCCCGATAGCACGCTGCTGATCATCGTCTCCGACGGCGACACCGTGCCCGCCACCGGGATGCCCCGGCTCCCGGCATCGATCTCCGACGTTCTGGTGGTGGGCGTGGGCGACCCCCGCGCCGGGACGTTCATCGACGGCCGCCAGTCGCGGCAGGACTCGGGTGCCCTCCGGCAGATCGCCGCCCGGCTCCACGGCACCTACCACGACGCCAACGAGAAGCACCTCCCCTCCGACCTCCTGTCCCGGCTCACCGCGATCCCCCGCCCGACCACGCTCGATCGGCTCACCCGGCGCGAGTACGCCCTGTTCGCCTCCGGCCTGGGGGCCGCGATCCTGGCTTTCCTGCCGGCCCTGCAGCGGGCGTTCGGCACGGCGTGGCGACCCGGGGTCCACGCGATCCGACGGCCGGGGCGATGGACGATGGGATCCGAACGATCGGAGGCCGGGCGGGCCCATGATGTCCTCCGTTGAACGAGAGGGTCGACGTTCGGGACTGGCCTGCCTCGCCCTGAGCCTGCTCCTGGTGGCCGAGGTCCTTGCGCTGGCCTGGTTCCAGTCACCCGGCGAGCGGTTCACCCGCTACATCGGCAACGACTCGGGCGTGGACCTGTCGATGCAGGACCTGATCGCCCGGGGCTTCCGGCCGACCGTCGACTTCGCCTGCGCCTACGGCCTCCTGCCCCTCCTGCTCAACCGGATCTGGTACGGCATCGCCGGGCTGACGCCCGGGGCGTACCGGCTGGAGGTGGTGCTGGGCACCTGCGTGATCGCCTGGGGGATGGCCCGCGTGGCCGTGTCGCGGAGGGTGGGCTGGCCGGGGATCGCCCTGATCGCCCTGGCGATGCCCGACATCCTGTTCCCGACCAACTTCACCATCGTCCACGTCCTGGAGCCGGCCCTGCTGGTGCATGCGTTGGCCGAGCAGTCCCGAGGCCGTCGATCGTCGTCCCTGGCCCTGGCGACGGCGGCGTGTTTCGTCAAGCCGTCGATGGCCTATGTCTACGGGGCCTGCCTGCTGGCGTGCATCGCGGCGGCCTCGCGCGGGCTGCCGTGGAAGGACCGGCTTCGGGCGATCCTTCCGGCGGCGATCGTGGGCGGGGGGCTGGCCCTGATCCTGTCCGGATTCTATGGCGTGGGGGCGGTGCTCGGGACGTTGGTCCCATCCAGGGGGGCGGAGATCTATCGGCTGGCCGGGTTCGGGTTCTTCCGGGGGATCGGCCGCCAGTTCTGGATCCTGCCGGATGCGGGGCTCCGGGATTACTTCCGCTACGAGGTCGGCTTCTGGCTGATCGGCAGCGTCGGTCTGGTCGCGGGCGGGCTCGTCGCCCTGATCCGGCTGGCACGCGGAGGGCTCGACCCGGAGCGGGCCCGCGATGCCGAGATCGTCGCCTGCTGTGCCACGCTCCATGCCATCTTCGTGACCTGCTTCTTCGCCCACCGGACGTCCTGGACCTACTACTTCCCGATCCTGATCCTGGGGCTGGCGGTGCTGGGCAAGGGAGGTCGCGGGCGGGTGGCGTTCGCCGGGATGCTGGCGGTGCTCCTGCTGGTCAACGACCGCTCCAAGCTGGTGGCGACCGCGATGGAGCGGCGGGCCGCGTCGCCGAGCGGGGAGACGCTCGGACTCTGGTCGACCCCGGACGAGCGGGCCGAGTGGCGGCAGGTCCTGGACCTGAGCCGGGGCCATCGGCCGGTGTTGCTCGGCCTCGTCGAAGGGTCGGTGCCGCTGGCCCCGAAGTTCGCCGGGCCGATCGCGGCCTACCTCTGCCCGGGCCTGACCCTGCCGATCGAGGTCCGCCGCAAGGCCGACCAGATCGCCTCGGCCGAGGTGATCGTGGTGATGGTCGACCCCGACTGGGTCGGCTTCCGCTTCTGGCCAGAGCTGGCCGGGGCCCTGGACGGATGCGACCGGGTCCTGGATGGGCAGACCTTCCGCGTCTACCGGAGGTCCCGTCCGCCCCGGCCCATCAGCGCGGCCGGAGATCCCCCTTGAGCCCCGGCCGTAGGGCAGGACTTGGCGGTGGCCCACCGGGACGATCATCGGGTCAGCCGCGAAGGCGACCCGTGCCAATCCGGGCCGGTCGGAAAGTTTCGGATTCTCGATGCCCGAGCCGATCGGATAAGGTAGATCTGGATCCGTGCGGCCCGACCCGACGTCGGCCCCGGCCGGACTCATCCCTGGGAGGAGACCCGATGCGGACGCTCCTGTTTCTCGGCTGGCTGCTGGTCCCGGTCGCGGGCGCGGCCTATCACTACGGACCCGGCCAGGATCGGCTGAGGCTGGATGAGGTCGCGGCGGCCCTCGCCGACGCCGACCGCCAGGCCGCGCTGGAAGACTGGCAGAAGGCGGCGGCGGCCTACGACGCAGCCCTGGCCCGGATCCCCGCCGAACGGACGGCCGACGTCCGCCGCGTCCGGCTGGAACGCGACAAGGCCTGGATGAACGCCGGGAAGCTGCCCGAGGCCAACGTCGACCTCCAGGCGCTGGTCGAGGAGATCCAGGCCGATCCCGCCGCCGACCCCGCCACGTCCCGCCGCGCCCGGTCGGCGTTCGCCAACTCGCAGTACTACGCCACCTGGCTGATGAAGCTCGAAGGGCTGGGCCGCGACGTGTGGGAGCCGGAGATCGAGTCGGCCCGCCAGTCCTACCGCCAGCTCGCCGAGGAGGCCGAGTCGGCCGGCGACGCCGACGCCGCCGCCCTGAGCCGCGAGGACCTGGAGAGCACGATCCGCCTGGCCCGGATGGAGCCCGGCGACCTCCAGGGGATGGCTATCCCTAAGCCCTGCCAGAACTGCAAGAGCGGCCAGTGCAAGAAGCCGGGCAAGAAGCCCGGGCAGAAGCCGAGCGAGACGCCCAAGGACTCCCGAGGTGCCGGCGCCGGGCCGCCCCCCGATGGTGCCGGTTCCTGATCGCATCCCGGTCCGATCCCCGATCCCGGCCGCGTGGGGCGAGACGACGCCACGCGGCCGGTCCTCGGCCCGCCGCCCCACCCCCCGCATCCCCACCCTGAGCGATACCATCATGGACGCACGATCCCGGGTCCTGCCGGTCTTCCTGGGCCTGTTCGCCATGGCCCCCGTCGTCCCGGTTGCCTCCGGGCAGACGACCGTCTCCGTCAAGGTTTCTGCCCCCACCCCCGCGACGACCCAGCCGGACGAAGCGACGAAGACCGGCGAGCTGCCGGCCAACGTCTTCGCCGACGAGAAGCCGAAGGACGAGGGGAACAAGGCGACGGCACGGCTCCAGAAGATCCAGCAGCTCACCTTCGACCGTCGCCCGTCGGCGATCCTCAAGGCGTGGTCGACCCCGGCGGAGGAACCTGTCAAGAAGCAGGAGCCGGCCTCGCCGCCCGCCGAAGGTAAGGCCGAATCGGCCCCCCCCGACCCGTTCGATGCCGAGCTGGCCACCTTCCGGCGCCAGGTGACGCTCGGCGACTGGGCGGCCGCCGGCCGGTTCCTCGCCGCGCTGCCCGAGGCCGAGGGGAAGGCCCTCTACAAGCGGCTCGTCTCCGCCCTTCCCAGCCCGGGCGATGAGGGATCGGCGGGGCGGGCGGCCCAGGGCAACAACGGCTCGTTCCCGGAGAAGGCGTCCCTGCTGGCCCGCGACGTCCTGGCCGTGGCCGAGCTGGCGCCCCTAGGGCGGGAGAAGGAGACATTGGCCGGCCTGGGGCGACTCCTCCGGCTGGCCCTGTCCCAGGGGGACTCGGTCGAGGACTTCATCACGCTGGTCCGGAAGTCGCAGGCCGATCAGTCCCGGCCGGGCCGGCTCGCCGATCGCGAGGCGGCCCGGATCCTGCTCGCCTCGGGCAACCCGATCGAGGCCGGGGCGTTCCTGCCCGCGCCCGAGAAGGCCGAGGCCGACAACGACCGCGAGGCCCTGAACCTGCTGTCGGTCCACTACCTGGCCCTCCACGGCAAGGAGAAGAAGGCGGTCCACCTGGAAAGGGCCTGGCAGGTGACCATGGCCGTCCTGGCGGTGGGCGAGGTCGACCCGGACCAGAAGGAAGAAGCCCTGAAGCGGGCCGTCGAGCTGGCCCCCAAGATCCGCGACGACCTCGGCCGGCGCTGGCTCGAAGACAGCTTCACCGCCCGGCCCGATCGCGGGATGGAGATCATCGCCGCCATCGGCGGGTCGGCCTCGCGCGGGCTCCAGGCCCAGCCGTTCGACCCCGACGCCCGCCAGCGATTCCTGGAGCTGCAGAAGACCGCCGTCGAGGCCCTGCTCGCCACCCCATCGGGCGACAATCCCCGGTGGACCGGCAGCCTCGCCCTGCTCGCCGGGGCCTGGCTGGCCGAGGCCGAGTTCTCCCGCCAGTACGACCAGTCCACCAGCCTCGGCCCGAGGATGCAGCGCGACATCTACGGCAACTTCTTCTATCAGCAGATGTTCAACGAAGAGCAGAACCAGATGAACATGGGGAACCGGGGCAACTTCCCCCGGGCCATCCCCGTGGCCAAGATCATCGAGGCCATGCCCGGCCCCGCCTGGCTGGCCCGGCTCGACGAGGGGGTGAAGCCTAGGTACGCGGCCGTGACCTCGTCGCTCTACCTCAAGGTGGGCGAGGACGAGAAGGCATTCCCCTCGATCGAGAGCCTGGCCGCCACCCACCCCGAGCGGGCCCGCGAGCAGGCGGAGGAGTTCCTCCGGGTCTGGACCCGCAACCACGACCCCAACGCCGAGCGGAACGCCCGCAACCCGTATGTCTACATGTTCGGCTTCGAGCGCAAGGCCGAGAGCATCCCGCTGACCCGATCCAAGCAGGAGCGGAACCTCAAGGAGCTGGCCGGATGGGTCGCCCGGCTCCGCAAGCTCCCCTTCCGGGAGCTGGACGAGTCGCTGATTGCCAAGGCCTTCACCGCCTGCCACGGCGCCGCCGAGGTCTACCGGATCGAGACGATGGAGGCGGTCCTCGGCCGGTTCGACGCCCTCAAGCCCGCCACGCTCGCCGAGATGGCCCAGCAGATGCGCACCAACCTCGGCGGGATGTGGCGGGCCCCCGCCGTCCAGGAGCAGAACAAGACCAAGCGCAAGGAGAAGGACATCCGGGCCGAGGTCCTCCGCGGCTACGAGGTCGCCCGCTCGATCGTCGATCGGGGCCTTCAGGATCATCCCGGGGACTGGTCGCTCACCCTGGCCCGCGCGGCCCTGGCCCACGACGAGAACGCCTACCGCCAGGAGATCGACCCCTCGTCCGCCTTCGCCGGCCGCCGCAACGCCGCCCTGGACGGGTTCCGCGAGGCCGCCCGGCTGTATGCGGCCCGGGTGGGTTCGATGTCCGAGGACGAGGAGTCGTCGGCCGCCTTCGACATGTGGTTCCTGGCCGGGCTGGGGGCCTGCGACCTCGGGGCGATCAACGAGAAGACCCTGGCCGACCCCCGCCAGCCGGCCCTGATCCGCGAGGCGATTATGGCCCTGCCCGGCGAGGCGGCGAAGCGGCACATGGCCCGGTTCGCCAACGCCCTGTTCACCCGGATGGGGGGGCTGAACCCCGCCGTCAAGTTCCGCTACCTCAAGGCGGGGTTCGATGTCGTGGGGGATGACGAGCAGGCCCGCGAGGCCCGCAAGGTCTACGCCTACTACAAGGACCTGGTCACCGAGATCCGGCTCCGGTCCTCCGTGGACGGGCCCGCCGAGGTCGGCTCGGGGCGGCCGTTCGGGCTGTTCGTCGACCTCCAGCACACCCGGGAGATCGAGCGGGAGTCGGGCGGGTTCGGCCGCTACCTCCAGAATCAGAACCAGGGGAACATGTTCTCCTACAACTATGGGCGTCCGCTGGAGAACTACCGGGACAAGTTCCAGGATGCCGCCAAGCAGGCGCTGGAGGAGCATTTCGAGATCCTGTCGGTCACGTTCCAGGACGACAAGGTCAACTCCCGCTCCCTGCCGGGGGCCGAGGGGTGGCGGTACACGCCCTATGCCTACGTCCTGCTCAAGGCCAGGAGCCCCAAGGTGGACACCGTCCCGCCTTTGCGGCTGGACCTCGACTTCCTCGACACCTCGGGCTACATGATCCTGCCGGTCGAGTCCCCGCCCGTGCCGATCGACGCCTCGGCCGCCGGGCCGAAGGGCCGGCCGTGCGCCAACCTCCAGGTCGTCCAGACCCTCGACGAGCGGCAGGCCAAGGATGATCGGCTGATCCTCGAAATCAAGGCGACCGCCCGGGGGCTGGTGCCGCCCCTGGAGGAGATCGTCGACCTCCGCCCCGGCGACTTCCGGGTCGCCCAGACCGAGGACCAGGGCGTCTCGGTCTCCCGTTTCGACCCGGATGGCGAGGGGAACGCGATCCTCTCCGAACGGACCTGGCTGGTGACCCTGAACGCCGCCCCCGGCCTGCCGGAGCGGCCCCGGGTCTATCGGTTCCCGGCCGGGAAGGTCGAAGGGGCCGGGATCACCTACCAGCGCTACCAGGACGCCGACCTAGCCTCGGTCGGCCCGGAAATCACCCTGGAAGGGAACTACGGCACCCCGGGCGGCGACCGCCGGTGGTGGCTGGCCGGAGGGGTGGTCGCGGCCCTGCTGGGGGCCCTGCTCGCCTGGCGATTCTGGCCCCGCCCGGCCCCGGCCGCCGCGGCGCGGTTCCCGATGCCCGACCCGGTCACGCCGTTCTCGGTCCTCGGGCTGCTCCGGGACATCGAACGCAACAACGGCCTCCCCGACCCCAAGAAACGGGAGCTGGTCGCCTCGATCCAAAGGCTCGAAGCCCACTTCTTCGCCGAACCGACCGGGGACGCCCCGGACCTCCACCACATCGCCCGCACCTGGGTGGCCCAGACGTCCTGACCGCGCCGGGGGGCCGCCGGGCCACCACCCCGGCGGCCCTCACCTCACTTCGCCTCTCCGTAGAGCCACCCGACCGGGATCGACGTGATCTGGGTCCGGTTCAGGCCGCCGACCTTGCGGTCCCCGGCGCAGTGGCCGAGCAGTACGCGGTCCCCCTCGAACAGGATGGCGGTGTAGCAGTACCAGCCCTCGGGGTTGTCCTCCAGGATCCGCGACGGCCCCCAGGTCGCGCCGTCGTCCTTCGAGATGGCGACCGTGAACGGGGTCCGCTTCGCTTTAAGTTCGGGGGCGATGCTGGCGTGGTCGTTCCAGACCATCAACAGGTCGCCGGTCGAGGGGATTCGCTTGACCGAGGCGGGGGAGAGCGGCGAGAGGATGTCGGTCGGGACGGCCGGTTCCCAGGTGTCGCCTCCGTCGCGGGAGTAGGACCGGAACTGGCTGCCCTGGTCGGTCCGGCAGAGCATCATGAGCCGCCCGTCCCTGAGTTCCACGACGCCCGGCTCCTGGAGGCCGCTCCGGCTGGCGGGCGGGGGGACCAGCTCGGTCGTCCCGTGCCGCCAGGTCCGGCCCAGGTCGTCGGACAGAAAGCAGAGGGCGGTGCCGGGGTTGTGCCGCTTCGCCGCGTTCAGCTCGTGCCGGCAGGCGGGGACGACCAGCCGACCGGATTTGGTGAGGATGACCCGGTCGTTGTTGACGACGAAGTAGCCGGCCTGGTCCATGCACAGGGTCGGCTCGGACCAGGTCTTCGCCTCGTCGCGCGACCGGCGGAGGTAGAGGCGGCAGTTGTCGGTCCCATCCTTGCGGAGGTAGAACAGGCCGATCTCGCCCGGGGCGAGCCGGAGCAGCGAGACCGACATCACGTTGCGGCCCCCCTCGTTGGGCAGGACCACGACATCCTCGGCCGTCCAGGTCTGGCCGCCGTCGCTCGACTCGCGCGACGCCAGGTGGGCGGCGTCGTGATCCCCCCCGCCCCCGGTGAAGTGGGTGTAGACGAACAGGATCCGCCCGTCCTCCAGCTTGATGAAGGCCCCCTCGGAATTCCTCGGGTTGCCCGGGCGGGGCGGCAGCAGGGGGATCCGCGTCACCGCGTCGTCGGCGGCGGGGGCCCCGGTGGCGGCGGCGATCAGCAGGAAAGGGGCGAGGGCGAGGATCAGGAGGGCGCGGGTCGGCATGGCGGGTGATTCCCTGGGGACGGGCGGGATTGTCTGCCCGGGATGATCGCCGAGCCCCGGTCCCGGATCAAGCGGACGGGCCGGATCCCCCGGCCGATCGCGGAGGTTAGGCACGGGGCGGAACCGGGCAACGCCTTGCCACACAAGGCTCGGCGCGCCACAATGAGCGTCCGAAGTGGTTCCGCCATCATGCAGGGTCCTCGCCCATGCCGCGCACCGTTCTGATCGTCGACGACGAGCGCGACGTGAACGACATCCTCGCCAGCCTCGTCCAGGCGCGGGGATTCCAGGCGATCCAGCGCTTCGCGGGGGCGACCGTCCTGGAGGATGTCCGCGAATTCCGGCCGGACCTGATCCTGCTCGACCTGATGCTGCCCGACAGCGACGGCTTCGAGATCTGCGAGAAGCTCAAGCGGAACCGCGAGACCAACCTCGTCCCGGTGGTCATGGTCACCGCCCTGAACGACCCCCATCATCACCTTTCCGGGGTCCGCGTCGGCGCGAACGGGTATCTGACCAAGCCATTCACCCCCCAGCAACTGTTCGACGCGATCGACGAGGCGATGGCCTGGCGCGACGAGCACGCCAACCGGGGGACCACCGGCGAGATCAACTTCGACGTCCGCAGCGAGGTGTCCTACCTCCAGCAGACCAACGACATGCTCGCCGACCTGTTCCACCACACCCCGCTGACGGAAAGGCAGATCAAGGACCTGAAGCAGGTCGTGATGGAGATGGGCGGCAACGCGATCGAGTGGGGCAACCGCAAGAACGCCGACCTGATGGTGCGGATCACCTATCGGATCGACCCCGAGAAAGTGACCTTGATCATCCGCGACGAGGGGCCCGGCTTCAACCCGACCACCGTCCCCCACGCCGCGTCCGACGACGACCCGATCGGCCACCTCGACATCCGCAACGAGCTGGGCATCCGCGAGGGCGGCTTCGGGATCATGCTCGCCAAGGGGCTGGTCGACTCGTTCCAGTACAACGACAAGGGGAACGAGGTCACGCTGGTCAAGAGGTTCCAACTCTGATCAGCGGCTCGCCGTCCGGCCAGGATCGGATCCGCGCAATCGCCTTGTTGACCAGGGGATCGATGATCCGGGACAGCTCATTTTCCCCGGCATCGTACCGGGCATTGAACAGGGCCGCGAAGGTGATCCCGTCGGACCGCCGGACCAGCAGCGACGAGGTCCCGTTGAGCGCCCCGGAGTGCCACATCGTGCATCGGCCGGTGCGGGCGTTGGGCCGGACCAGCCATCCGCAGCCGTAGTAGACCGGCGTCGGGTCGCCGTCCTTGGTGTGGCCCGCACTGCCGCCGGGCCGTGCGGTCATCGCGCGGAAGGCTTCGGCCGAGACGAGCGGTTGCGAGGGCCGGTCGAGGGCCACGGCGAACCGGACCAGGTCCGCCGCCGACGCGATCCAGCCGCCGTGGGAGTCCATCGCCTCCAGGCACCAGACGCCGTAGGGCCGGGGCACGTCCGGCCGGGGCTCGGGGCCGTAGGACGCCGGGCCGGTCTTGTCGCCGTCGTGATAGCGGACCTCGCCCGGGGCCCGATCGGCGAGGAGGGTCTTGCCTAGCCGCATCCCGGTCGCCCCGGCGGGCGCGAGGACCGCCTCGCGGACATGGTCCGCATAGGCCTGCCCGGTCACTCGCTCGATGGCCCGGCCGAGCAGGGCGTAGCCGAAGTTCGAGTAGGCGTAGTGGGTGCCGGGGGTGTCGTCCAGCGGTCGGCCTAGCATCTCGCGGATGATGGCCCACGCCCGATGCGACGGGTCGGGCCCGGACTCCCAGGCACGCCGGGCCATCCGCAGCATCGGGTCGATCGAGCGCGAGCGGTCCCACCCGCCCATGTGGCGGAGGAGCTGATAGATGGTGATCTCGCGCCAGCGGGCGTCGAGGGTCTTCCCCTCCGGGATCTCGCGCCCGAGGTCCAGGACGTCGAAGATCCGGTCGTCGAGCCGGAGCTTGCCGGCGTCGATCAGCCGGAACACCGCCGCCGAGGTGATCGGCTTGGCCAGGCTGGCGATCCGGAACAGGGAGTCGGCCCCGACCGGCTCGTCGCGGTCCTGGTCGGCCCGGCCGAAGCCGCGGGCATAGACCATCCGGCCGTCGCGGGCGACCGCCAGTGAGGCCCCCGGGACCTCCGCCACGCGGAGGAAGCCGGTCATGAGGTTGTCGAACGGGGCGAGGTCGCCGGGGGTCGGATCGGCCGCGCGGAGCGGCATCGATCCCGGGATCAGGGCCAGGGCCCCGGCGCGAAGCAGGTCGCGCCGGGTCATGGCGGGGCGGTCGGGCGGGGCGACGGCCGGGATCGGGACCAGATCGTCGCCCATGTCCTTCGACCTCGATTACTTGGCCTTGGCCTTCGGCCAGATGGCGGTGCCGTAGATCGCGTCCTTGCCCAGCTCTTCCTCGATGCGGAGGAGCTGATTGTACTTGGCGATGCGATCGGAACGCGAGGCGCTACCGGTCTTGATCTGACCGGCGTTTGTGGCCACGGCGATGTCGGCGATCGTCGAGTCCTCGGTCTCGCCCGAGCGGTGGCTGATGATGGCCGTGTAGCGGTTGCGCTGGGCCATCTGGACGGCTTCCAGGGTCTCGGTCAGGGTGCCGATCTGGTTGACCTTGACCAGGATGCTGTTGGCGTAGCCGCCTTCGATCCCCTGGGCCAGCCGCTTGGTGTTGGTGACGAACAGGTCGTCGCCGACGAGCTGGCAGGTCGAGCCCACGGCCTCGGTCAGGGCCTTCCAGCCGGCCCAGTCGTCCTCGGCGCAGCCGTCCTCGATCGAACGGATCGGGAACTGGCGGGCCCACGAGGCGAGGAAGTCGACCATCTGGTCGGGGGTCTTCTTGCCGCCCTCCCAGGTGTAGGCCCCATCCTTGAAGAACTCGGTCGAGGCGACGTCGAGGGCCAGGAAGACGTCGGAGCCGGCCTTGTAGCCGGCCTTCTCGATGGCCGTGAGGATGACCTCGATGGCCTCCTCGTTGCTCTTGAGGTTCGGGGCGAACCCGCCCTCGTCTCCGACCGCCGTGTTCAGGCCCTTGCCCTTGAGCACGGCCTTGAGGCTGTGGAAGATCTCGGCGCCGCAGCGGAGCCCCTCGGCGAACGAGGTCGCGCCGAACGGCATGACCATGAATTCCTGGACGTCGACGTTGTTGTCGGCGTGGGCCCCGCCGTTGAGGATGTTCATCATCGGCACGGGCAGGACGCGGGCATTCACCCCGCCCAGGTAGCGGTAGAGCGGAAGGCCGGCCACGCTGGCGGCGGCGCGGGCGGCGGCCAGGCTCACGCCCAGGATCGCGTTGGCGCCCAGGCTCCCCTTGTTCTCGGTGCCGTCGGCGGCGATCAGGGCGGCGTCCAGGCCGGGCTGGTCGGAGGCGTCGCGGCCGATCACGGCCTTGGCCAGCGTCCCGTTCACGTTGGCGACGGCCTGGGTCACGCCTTTGCCGAGATACCGCTTCTTGTCGCCGTCCCGGAGTTCGACCGCCTCGTGGGCGCCGGTGCTGGCCCCCGACGGGACCGCCGCGCGGCCGATCGTGCCGTCGCCCAGGACGACGTCGACCTCGACGGTCGGGTTGCCGCGGCTGTCCAGGATCTCGCGTCCGCGGACGGAGGCGATGGGGGCGTACTGCGTGCTCATCTTAGGGTAAATCCCAACTCGATCGGAGGTCGTGGAGCATCCCGGGCCCAATCGTGGAGGCCCACCCTCGCCCGGGACGTGGTCGCGCATTCGACGCAACCGTACAAAGGAAACGTCTCTGGGGTCAAGCCTGGCTCCGGGCGGAACGGTCGCCGGGCCTCGGGACGGCGAGCCGGCCCGGTCACGAATACGGGGGCGCGAGGAGGCCGTGCCGCCCGCAATCGGCGGCCCCGACGGCACCATCTCAGCCCGTCGTCGGGCCGCTTGGATGTTGAGATCGGCCCGGGCACGGCCAACGGGCCGGCCCATCAGCCGGGGACGCCGGCCGGGGGGACCCCGGTAGGGGCGGCCGTTGGCTTCGTTTTGGAAACGACGGGCGGGGACGCCGGCCGGTGTTTGTGGGTCGGTCGCGGACTCGCGACGGGCGGGGGCGAGGCGGGAGGTCGGGCGGCCCTCGGCTCGTCGCGAGGGGCGGGCGGGGGCGGCGGGGCCGTGGCGGGCATCGGGGCGGCCTGGGCGGGCGTTTCGAGATTCTGATATTCGCGGAGGGCGCGGAACAACCCGCGCTCGGCCGCTGCCTCGTACTTGCGGGCCTGATGGGCCTCGGCGGAGGGGTCGAACAGGGCGCGCTCGGGGGCCTCGGCCCGGTCGGCGGCCTCGTCCTCGTCGTCGACCAGTTCGCGGAGGGCGCGAAGCTCCGCCACTTCCGCATCGATCAGCGCCGCGACCTGGCCGCGGGCCCAGAGCTTGCGGTCCTTCCGGCCGAGACCGGCCCCCTGATCCTGGGTCAGGCCCGAGAAGTCGCCCCGCATGGCGAGCAGCAACGGTTCGAACGGGCTGGGCGGGTGCATCCCGGGGTGGCGCCCCTGGAGGTATTCGACCTGCCGGTCGTCCCGGTCGCTCCACGGGGAGAGCCGGGCGGAATCCAGGCTGCCCCGGAGGTGCATCCACGTCTCGATCAGCCCGTCGACCCCTTCGGGCGTGCGCATCAGGCGGCGCACCGTCACCTCGGGGTCGTTGGCCAGGTTGGCGGCGATGTCGTTGACCTCGGCGGCCCGGGCGTCTTCCCGTGCCTTCCGCGCGTCGCGGGCCCGCCGGGCGGTCATCGCCAGGTCGTGCCGCCCGCAGCGGTCGAGCCTCGTCCAGAGCAGGGCCATGCGGCGGATCAGCAGCCGGCCCGTGGTTCCGGCCGGCTGCATCTCGGATTCGAGCCGGGCGGACAGGGCCTCGACCTCGGCGGCATCCTCTTCGAGCAGGACCACGCCGTCGCCCGTCAGGCCGTGCTTGAGGGCGTTCCTCCGCGACTGGCTCTTGCCGGCGTCCGTCCGGGGCCCCGTGCTCCGGAGCGCGTTGCGCCGGTTCGCTTCGAGGCGGGCGATGCTGGTGGTCATGCTGCGGGCTCATCGGGGGCCGAAGGTGAAGGACGACGCAACGGTGCGGCGTCGCCTTTACATTCAGGATCCCGGGGGGCCGCTTAACATAGATTCTGGGCGGGTCCGGCCATTTTCCGGGAAATCGTCCCCGCGTCGGGTCCGGATCGAGGCCGGATGGGAGAGATCAATTGCGCGACGGCCCTGCCCCTCCCGCCTTGTGGGCAAGGATCCAGGCAGTTGTGTTCATCGAAGTCGTCGCCGAAGGGGCGAGGACCGCCGCGCGTTGCGGGGCACCGGGGTGCTCGTTCTTGGTGTCGCCCGTCCCGGGAACTCGGGAAGGCGCGGGGGGGGAGGCCACCGCTGGCCCCCGCCTTCGCGCCCTCGTCTCGTCCCGGTCGAACCGTTCCCGGGGGCCGTCACCCCCGTGCTAGGGTTATCGACGGGAGTGCGGGCAGGCTTGATCCCGGGCAATCTTCAACTTTTCACGCCCGGATCGGGGCGGAGAAGCGGCACGACATACTTGCGCAGGAATGCCGGATTGTCCGGGCCGACGTGCCCCCCGAGGTGCCCGGAGGCGGCCATCGCGGCCCGCCAGCGGACCTGCCGGAGCTTGCGATACTGCACCGCGCCGTCGCCGTCCAGCCCCGGCGGCTGCCGGAACCCGACCAGCCCGGCGCTGACCGATCGGACGCGGTCGGCGGTGCCGAACAGCCAGGTGCCCGCCCCCAGGACGAGGGCGTCCAGCGGCGACCAGAACACCACCATCTCGCGCCGGACGGCCCGCAGGGCCCGCGACAGGTCGCGGTTTGGCGACATCGCGGGGGCCAGCAGGACCGCCACCTCGACGGCATCGGCGGGCAGCCGCTCCAGGGCCTGCGCGACGATCCAGGCCCCGCCCGACTTGCCGACCAGGTAGACCGGCACGCCGGGGCGCCGCTCGCGCCAGGCCCGGACTTCCCCGGCCATCATCGCGGCGCCCGCCTCGTGGTGGCAGGCGTCGGTCAGATCCGCGTGCCAGTGGCCGACCCCGTGCCCCCAGCGGACCGGGCGGAACCGCACCGAGGCGGGCCCCCCCTTCCTCATCGCGTGCCTCAGGCCCAGTTGCCCGAGGTCGAGCCCGCCGCAGCCGTCGGCCATCAGCACCAGCGCCGATGATTCGCCGTCCGGAAGGAGGGATGGCTTGCCCTTCCAGGCTCGGAACAACTTTGTGATCAATTCGTTATGGATCATGGTGCCAGGTCATCATCGGGGTTCGCCGCCTCGACCGGACGCCGATCGTCAATCTTCATCCCCGAAGATGATCGGCCGGGATTCGTCCCCCGAGAACTGAGACGCCCTGATCCGAGCCAGGATCCATCTCGACCGAAGTTTTCTTCGGGGGTACGGTCGTCGGGCCGATCCGACAATCACGTCAGAGGAAGGCCGATGAATCGACCTCGATTGACGATCGCTCGATGGATGGGCCTCACGGCCATCGTCGCCACGAGTCTCGCGCTGGTCCGGGCCTTCCTGGTCCATGAGATGTTCTGCGGTGGCATCCTCATCTTCATGGCCCTTCTGGTCGGGCTATGGAATCTACCCGGAAGCAGCGGGAGGCGTCGGCGCTTCTGGCTGGGATTCGAGGCATCGGGGGTCGCGGCCGTCCTCCTGTTGTTCTCATGCGAGTACTTCCCCGACGCGGCGTTGAATCGACTCGTGCTGAGATACACGATGGGCGCCGGCAGCCTGGCCTACGCCATCCTACCCGAGCCATACGAAGACCGACTCGACCAGTCCTGGGAGATCTTCCTGGCGGTCGTTTACTTCGTGCCCGAGTTCCTGGTCGCGATGCTGGGAGGGTTGGCCTACGCCTCGCCGGTCATCGCCCGCGCGGGTTCGCGGGAAGCAACGTCGGCCGCCGTCGGCTGAGGGGGCTGGCCGAAGCTCGGAGGAACAGCACCGTACCGACCATTCAGCCCTTGTCGGGGCGGGCGGGCTCGGTCTCGGAGTCGTGCCACTTCATGGCGCGGGCGTGGCGCATGGGGGCGATCCGGAGGAGGACTTCGCCTTCCTGGAACAATCGCACGGCGCCGGTGGACTGGCTGACGACGACGGCGAGGCTGCGGGTCACGTTGGTGATGGCGGCGGCGGCCCAGTGGCGGGTGCCCAGCCCCTTGGGCAGGGAGAGCCCGGCGGTCGGGGCGTCGACGATCCGGCAGGCGGCCTCCACGGTGCCGTCGCGGGCGACGATGAAGGCGCCGTCCATCTGGGCGATCTCCTTGATCGCCTCGCGCACGCGGACGTCGCGGAGGTTCCTCTCCTTGCGGAGGTAGCCCCGGAACGGGTCGAACCCGAGCGGGCGGGTGCGGGCCATCACGTTGCGCGAGTCGCCCACCACGATCAGGGTGCCGACGGCCTTCCCCTCGCGCCCCTCGCGGCCGATCTCCACGGCGACGTCGACCACCGCCTTGAGGGTCTCCAGGGGGACCGAGGTCTCCAGGGCCCGGAGGTCGCGCGACGACAGTCGTTCCAGGTGCTCGCCGAGGCGGAACACGGTGATCGAGTCCAGGGCCTCGGCCTCGAACCCGGCGTAGGCCACGACCACGCGGGCGCCGGCGGCGAGCTGGTCGTTGGCCACGGCCTCGATCAGAGCGAGGGTGATCCGCTCGCCGATGGCCGACTCGGTGGGCTCGACCTCGACGGCGATCAGCCCGGCCTCGCGGACGGCGTCCACCTGCTTGGGGTTGTCCACCGCGACCAGGACCGAGACGTCGCCCAGCAACGCCCGAGCCGCGGCCCAGTCCAGCGGACCCTCGGGCATGAGCAGGAGCGATGCGGCGCCCACCCGGCCGACCGCATCGCGGGCCAGTTCCAGCAGGCCGGTCGTCGATTTGGTCATCGGGTGGGAGGCTACGATGGGCGGCTCCTTCCCCGCGGCTGGCCCGCCCCCCGGGCGATCGGCCCGGTCCTGCGGCGGATGGGCTCGACCGAGGGGGCGGCCCGTCCGGATGGGGTCAACAAGTTACCATCACCGATCGCCGTTGAACAGATCCCCGGCGTCGGAATTCCATCCTGATTCAACGAGCAAGGCCGCAGCGGCGGGCGGGTGCCCGGCCGATGCGGCCTTCGGAACTCGGGAGATCGGGCCGGTTGGGCCGGCGGCTTACTTGGGCTCTTCCTTGGGCTTCTCTTCGGTCTTGGGCTTGGCGGCCTCGGCGGCGGCGGCCGCGTCGGCCTTCGCCTTGGCCTCCGCCTCGGCGGCGGCCTTGGCGGCCTCTTCGGCCTTCTTCTTGGCGGCGGCCTCGGCCTCGGCCTTCACCTTGGCGGCCTCGGCCTCCATCTTGGCCTTGGCCTCCGCGTCGGCCTTGGCCTTGGCTTCGGCTTCCGCCTTGGCCTTGGCCTCCGCGTCGGCCTTCGCCTTGGCTTCCGCGTCGGCCTTGGCCTTGGCGGCCTCGGCCTCCATCTTGGCCTTAGCCTTGGCCTCCGCGTCGGCCTTGGCCTTGGCTTCGGCTTCCGCCTTGGCCTTCGCCTCGGCGTCGGCCTTCGCCTTGGCGGCGTCGGCGTCCATCTTGGCCTTGGCGTCGGCATCGGCCTTCGCCTTGGCGGCGTCGGCATCGGCCTTCGCCTTGGCGGCGTCGGCGTCGGCCTTCGCCTTGGCTTCGGCTTCCATCTTGGCCTTGGCTTCTTCGGCCTTCTTGGGCTCGTCGGTCTTGGCGGCGTCCTTGGCCTTGCGGGCGGCATCGATGTGCCGGTTCAGGAGGTTGGCACGCTGGGCGTAGAACTCGGTCAGCCCCTTGGAGGGGGAGACGATCCGGACGTCGGCCTGCGGGGTGACCCCTTCCATCGGCTTGGCATAGCCGGTGAACCAGGCGCCGAAGACTTCGAGGCTCACGCCCTTCTTCGGGGTCGCCTTCAGGTCACGCGCGTCGAGGGCGCGGCCGGTGAAGAGGATGTCCAGGACGGGGGGCGGGTCGATGGTGGTCTCGACCAGGCCGGCATCCTGGGCGGCGACGATCGCCTCGGCGACGGCGGCGCGG
The DNA here is from genome assembly GCF_051175315.1 of Tundrisphaera macrotermitis. Lineage (NCBI taxonomy): Bacteria > Pseudomonadati > Planctomycetota > Planctomycetia > Isosphaerales > Isosphaeraceae > Tundrisphaera > Tundrisphaera macrotermitis. The sequence continues at coordinate 3,652,346 of NZ_CP195100.1, read as the reverse complement.
GCGGCTTCCAGCTTGGCTTCGACCTCGGGGGGGATGCTGGGCAGAGGGGCGTCGGCGGCCGGCTTGGGGTCCTCCTTGGCGGCCTCGGTGGCCTTGGGGGCGGCCTCCACCTTGGGGGCGTCGGCGGGCTTGGCCGGCTCGGCCTGCTTCGCATCCTGCGCGGGGGAGAAACTCGTCATCAGCGAAAGCGACAGCGCGATCATTGCGAAAAGGCGCACCAGCGATCTCCTTTGTTCTGAAAACTGACGTCAGCCCGGAGCGAATGGTCGATCCGCCGACCCGAGGCGGGATTCCGCCGAGTTTAACGTCCTCCCGGCCACCGGGAAAGGGTGCGGGCCGCCGCGCCGATCGTTGGGGACGCGCCGGTCGTATCGCCTGGCCGATCCGGGGGCCGGGAAAGCGGCCAACCGGCCGCATCGGGGGGCGTGATCCGAGCCGATCCCAATCGTTGAGTCGTAGACCGAGACGAGGGGGCGAACCCGCCGGCATCGGCGAGGCTTCGAGGAGGCTTGAACCGATGGAGCGGAGCAAACGACCGGCCCGGCCGGCGCTGGAAGGGCTGGAAGGGCGTGCCTTGCTGAACGCCTCGAAGCTGGCCGCGGGCAGGCTCGCCGCCTCGGCCCAGGTCTCCGATGCTCAACGCATCGCCTACACCACCGGCGGCGGCGCCAGAGTGACGGTTACGCTGACCGGCGCCGGCACCCTGGCGGGCTCCTCGGTCGGCCCCGACGGGGCCCTGGACCTGGTGTATTCCGGGACCAACACCGGCAGCCGGATCATCGGCCGCGTCTCCGGCGCCGGGCGGGCCCGGCTCGGGTCGATCCGCGACGCCGACGTCTCGATCGACTCGCTGACCGGCGTGGGGGCCGAGGCCGTCGGCATCGTCCGCCTGCCCGACTTCAACCTGGTCTCCGGCGGGACGATCAACCTGCTGGGCGGGGTCAACGAGCTGACCCTCAACTCGGTCGCCGCCAACACCCAGATCCGGCTCCGCGACACGCCGCTGAACACCACCCTCGCCAACCTCGATGGTGCGACGGGCCTGGGGGACGACTTCGCGAACCTCGATGACGAGGGGACCGTCCAGGGCATCGGCACGCTCGACCCGACGACCCGGGCGTTCGGCGGCGGGGCCGTGAACTCGACCAGCGGGGCGATCGACTTCATCGACACCACCGGCAACGGCCAGAATGCCCGGGGCACGCCGGGCCTGAGCCAGCAGCAGGTGAGCAACGGGCGGAACCTGACCTACGTCTACCAGCGGGACGGCGGGCTCCGGCTGACGGCGGTCGGCGGGACGTTCGTGCCCGGCCCGAACCTGCTCGAACCCCGCGACGTGAGCAAGCCCGGACCGGCCCCCGCCCCCCCGGGCGTGATCGTCTCGATCGACCGGATCCAGGGGGCGCCCCGGAACCTGCCGGCGCTGGGCAATCCCCAGATCTTCGGCGTGGACCCGGTGGCGAACGCCCTGATCCGCTTCGATGCCGCCACCGGCGCGGCCCTGCAGTCGATCCCCCTGCCCGCCGGGACGACCGGGTCGGGCGGGGTGGCCCTGGCCCGCGCCAATGGGCGGACCCTGGCGCTGGTCGGCTCGGGCAACACGGTCCTGGCCTTCGACGCCGTGACCGGGTCCGGCGTGGGCCGGTTCACGACGGCCAACCCCGCCCTCGGGACGATCACCGGGATCGGCACGGCCGGCACCCGGACGATCCTGGTCAATGCCGGGTCCGGGCTCGGTGCGGCGCAGGCCATCGACGTGGCGGCCAGCCTGGCCAACCCGGCCGGGGTGGCCGTGCCGCTCGGCGCGACCTTCGTGCCGGGCCAGGAGTTCCAGCTCGCGGGCGGGGCCACCGGCGTCCCCGGCACGCAAAGGCTCTACGCCAACGGTTCGGCGTTCTTCGATACCTTCCAGCCAAACCAGACGCTGGCCGGTGTCCTGACGGCTTCGCTCTCCAACGCCTCGGCGATCTCCGAAGCGGATCGGGTCGCCTTGCAGGTGAACAACCGGTTCGTCGACGCCTCGGCGACCGGGGGGATCCTGGGCAATCCGTCGCCGGCGCTGGGCAGCATCGGGTCGAACCTGGCCCTGGTGACCTCGGTCTCGCCGGCGGGCAACATCGTCTCGCAGTTCAACCCGATCACGCTGGCCCCGCTGGGCAACGTGACCCTGGCCACGGCCAACCCGCTGACCGACCTGAGCGAGTCGTTCCATCCCGAACTCGCCGGCTCGGCCCTGATCGACGTCCAGGGGAACGTCCAGTCGTTCCGGGCCCGGGACGCGAACGGGCTGGTGCTGAACGATTCCGGCAACCTGAATCGGCTCGTGGTCAAGCGGCTGGCGAACTCCACGGTGATCGGCCTGCCGGTGACCCACGTCGAGGTCGGCCGGAGGGTCAACTCGTCGATTTTCTCGTCGACGCGGCTGATCGGCAACCGGGGCGGCGTGACCGTCGTCGACGGGATCCGACCGGTCGGGCCGCTGTTTCTGCCCTGATCCGGGCTGGTATCCACGGCAGCGGTTTAGCTTTTGATTCTGGCATTCTGCCTCCGGGTGGCTGTGGTTGGCTTGCCAACCACGGCGCCTGCGAGCCCGCCCGGCGATCGATGGCCGGCGCCGGCGAGCCCGACCGGCGATCGATGGCCGGCGCCGATGACCCCCGGCCCGGTGCCGCGACGGCCATCACCCTGCGATCATCTCAGCGGCGCCGTGGTTGGCAAGCCAACCACAGCCACCCAGGACCGCCGAACCGAAGGCCAAAATTAAACGGCACACCCGCCTGCCGCGCGATCCGGGGGCTTGGGGTCTTGCCAACCCCCGATCGCGCGGGATAGCCTGGCTTCGACCCGGCGCAGGGCCCGGCTCGGGGGTGATGGGAGGCGATGTCTGGTTGGATCGCCGCGACGGGCCGACGGAGCAGCGAACGATGCCTTCGGCCGACGAGCTTCAGAACCTGGTGACCAAGGCGGAAGCCTCGGGCGACCTCTCCCCCTCCGCCGCGGCCAACATCAAGCGGTGGCTGACCGAGACCCCGTTCGCCGCTTATCGCGATCGCCTGGTCGAGGACATCGCGGCCGGCAAGTGGAAGACCCTGGACGACGCCTTCTACGCGGTCCTGGAGTTCGGCACGGGCGGGCGCCGGGGCAAGATGTACCCGGTCGGCACCAACGTCCTGAACGACCGGACGATCGCCGAGAGTGCCCGGGGCCTGGCCGACTACGTGACCGGGTGGAAGGGGGCCGACGCCCCCCGCTCGTGCGTGATCGCCCGCGACACCCGGCACAACTCGCCCGAGTTCGCCCAGCAGTGCGCCCGGGTCCTGGCGGCGGCCGGATTCAAGGTCTACCTGTTCCCCGATAAGCGGTCGACCCCCCTGCTCTCGTTCGCCGTCCGCCACCTGAAGTGCGACGGCGGGATCATGATCACGGCGTCGCACAACGCCCCGTCGGACAACGGGTTCAAGTGCTACTCGCCGACCGGCGGCCAGGTGATCCCGCCCGACGACTCGGGGATCATTGCCTGCGTCAAGGCGGCCTCCGACCGCGAGATCCCCGAGGCCGACTACGACCAGGCCATCAAGGATGGGTCGATCGTCCTGGTCGGCAAGGAGGTCGACGACGCCTACATCGCGGCCGTCGTGTCCGAGTCCGTGAGCCACGCCCGGGGCATCAAGATCGTCTACACCCCGATGCACGGGGTGGGCGAGACCTCGGTGGCCGCCGCGCTGCTGGCCGACGGCTTCGCCGACGTGAACGTCCTGGCCTCCCAGCGGACGCCCGACGGCGACTTCCCGAACGTCCCGGGTCACGTGTCGAATCCCGAGATTCCCAAGACCCTGGACGCCGCCATCGCCGAGGCGAAGAAGACCGGGGCCGACCTCGTCCTGGCCAGCGACCCGGACGCCGACCGGATCGGCGTGGGCCTGCCGGTGACTGGCGACCCCTCGGGCGACTGGACCACGCTGGACGGCAACCAGATCGGCGTCCTGCTGACGGCCTTCGTCATCAAGCAGACCAAGGCCCTGGGCAAGCTCCGGTCCGACCACTACCTGGTCACCACCCTGGTCTCGACCGAGATGACCCGGGCCCTGGCCGCCCGCGAGGGGGTCCACATCGAGGACGACCTGCTGGTCGGCTTCAAGTGGATCGCCAAGCGGATCGACGACTACGGCCACGCCGGCTTCCTGTTCGGCTTCGAGGAGTCGCACGGTTACCAGAAGGGGACGCACGTCCGCGACAAGGACGCGGCGGTCGCCTCGATGCTGTTCGCCGAACTCGCCGCGACGGTCAAGGACCGCCAGCAGACCGTCCTGGAGTACCTCGACGACCTCTACATCGACGTCGGCCACTACGGCGAGCGGCAGGTCAACAAGACCCTGGAAGGCCGCGAAGGGGTGGCCCAGATCCAGAAGATCATGGCCGCGTTCCGGTCGAAGCCGCTGACCAAAGCCGGCGGGCTGGCGCTGACCGAGGTCCGGGACTACAAGACGCACGAGACCCGGGCGCTGGATGGGTCGGGGAAGGTGACGCCTTTGCCGGAGCCTTCGGGCGACATCCTGATGTTCCAGACCGAGGCCCACGGCACACGCTTCGCCGTCCGGCCGTCGGGCACCGAGCCCAAGATCAAGCTCTACCTGTTCGCCCGCACGCCGACCGACGGGATCGCCGACAAGACCGATCGCGCGGCGCTGGCGCAGGTCAAGGCGAAGACCAAGGCCACGATCGACGCCATCGCGGCCGACATCGAGGCGTTCATGGCCGAGGCCCTCAAGGGCTGAGTTTCCTCTCCTGGGCATCGCATCATGAATCGTCGGGACATCCTGAAAGGCCTCGCCACGGCGGGGACGGTCGGCGCCCTGGAAATGGGCGCCCCGCCCTCGCCGGTCGCGGCGGCGGAGCCGGAGCGGGTCGAGCGCGACGGCCTCCGGTTCTGGCTCGAAACCTCGCTCAAGCGGGTCTATCCGAACTCGCCGCCGGGCGAGGCGGTCGCGCTCAGCTTCCCGGCCGCGCGCAACGAGAAGATCTCGCTCCAGGCCTGCTTCCGCAACGGCCAGACCAACTCGGCGGTCGTCTCCTGCGAGGTTTTGGGGGCCGACGGGTGGAAGGCCCGGGTACGCCGGGTCGGCTTCGTGCCGATGGCCCACCTCGATACCTACGTCCCGAAGGAAGAGATCGAGGGGATCGGATTCGTCCCCGGCCTCTGCCCCGACCCGCTCTATCCCGAGAAGAAGGTGCACGTCGGGCCGGAGGAAAACGGGGTCTTCTGGATCTCGCTCGTCGTGCCCGAGGGCGAGACGGTCGGCGTCCGCGACCTCCGGATCAAGCTGACCTACGAGAAGGCGTTCGGCTACGTCGATTTCGTCCCGTTCGAGCCGTGGTCGGTCGAACTGCCGGTGCGGGTCGACGTCCGGCCGCTGGTCATCCAGCCCCGCCGGGACTTCCCGGCGACCAACTGGCTGTCGGCCGACTCGATCTGGGAGTGGTACAAGATCGAGCCGTGCGGCGAGCGGTTCTGGACGCTGGCCGACGCCTATGTGCGGAACCTGGTCGAGCACGGCATCGACGTCGTCTACACGCCGTTGTTCAACAACCGGCACGAGATCCTGGAACGGCCGGCGCAGTTGCTCAAGGTCCGCCGCACCGCGCCCGACGTCTACGAGTTCGACTTCGACGACGTGCGGCGCTGGGTGCGGATCGCCGTGGCCGCCGGCGCCAACCACCTGGAATGGCCCCACTTCTTCACCCCGGCGCCGACCAGCGCCCGGTATCCCCAGCGGATCTTCGAACGCGACTCGGCGAAGATCGGCCCGCTGCTCTGGGCGCCCGAGATCGCCGCGACCTCGGACACCTACCGCAAGTTCCTCGGGCAGTTCCTCCCGGCGTTCAAGGCGTTGCTGGAGGAGGAGAAGGTCCTGGACCGCTCTTTGTTCCACTGCGCCGACGAGCCCGACGGCGACGTCCAGATGGCCGACTACCGGAAGGCCCGCGAGCTGCTCCGGGAGTTGGCCCCCTGGATGAAGGTGATGGACGCGATGAGCGACCCCCGGTTCGCGACCGAGAAGCTCTCGGACATGCCGGTGCCGAGCATCGCCACCGCGCCGGCGTTCACGGCGTCGGGCTGCCCGGCGTGGGCCTACTTCTGCTGCGGGCCGAGGGACCGATTCCTCCAACGGCTGCTGGATACGCCCCTGTCCAAGATCCGGATGTCGGGCTGGCTATTCTACCGGCTGGGGGCGAAGGGCTTCCTGCACTGGGGCTACAACTACTGGTTCGTGTTCTGCACCAGCAAGATCGGCGACCCGTTCCAGGATGCCTCGGTCGGCGCCTGGCCTGGCATGCCCTACGGCGATGCGTTCGTGGTCTACCCCGGCGCCGACGGCCCGCTCGATTCGATCCGCTGGGAGGTGTTCGCCGAGAGTTTGCAGGACTACGCGCTCCTGCAATCGGCCGGGATCCGGCCCGACGACCCCCTGCTCGAACCGATCAAGGATTACTCGATCTTCCCCAAGGACGCCGACTGGCTGGCGATGGCCCGGAAGAAGGTGCTCGGCTGATCGTGTCGTGGTTCTTGCGGGTCCGCATCGGGTCCCCTTGTCTTCGCCGATGCCGATGCCCAAGATAAGGGGATCGCCATGATTATCGCGCGATCGCCAAGACTCGAATCGATCGCCACCGCGAGGCCGACACCATGTCCGACGCACCTTCCAAGGCGATCGAACCGCGCGTGAAGGTGCGGACGTTCCCCACGACCCCCGGCCTCTACCTGATGAAGGACGCCCAGGGGCGGGTGATCTACGTCGGCAAGGCCAAGAACCTCCGCAGCCGGGCCGGGTCGTACTTCCAGAAGCAGGCGGCCGAGGATCCCCGGATCTGCGACTGGGTGGGCGAGATCGCCGACATCGACTTCCTGCCCGCCGACAGCGAGGTCGATGCGCTCCTGATGGAAGCGCGGCTGATCAAGGACATCCAGCCCAAGCACAACCGCGACCTCAAGGACGACCGCTCGTTCCCGTACCTCCAGATCACCACGGGCGAGGACTTCCCCCGGGTCAACTTCACCCGGGTCCCGGCCGAGAAGGGGGTCAAGCTCTACGGCCCGTTCCCGCGTGCCAAGAGCCTGCGGGGGGCGATCCAGGTCTTGCAGAAGATCTTCAAGTTCCGCACCTGCTCGCTGGACATCGACGAGGGCGACCCGCGCTGGCGGTGGTTCCGCCCCTGCCTGCTCCACTCGATCGACCAGTGCACCGCCCCGTGCAACCTGCGGATCGACCGCGAGGCGTATCGCAAGGACATCCACCGGCTCCGCCTGTTCCTCGACGGCAAGAAGGACGTGGTCCTCGCCGAGATGGAAGCGGAGATGAAGGAGGCCAGCAAGGCCCTCCAGTTCGAGAAGGCCGCGCGGCTCCGCGACGAGTTGAAGGCGCTCCAGAACATCAACCTCCGGGGCGATCTCGACAAGCACGCCCAGCCCGAGGTGTTCTACGTCGACCCCCGCAAGGGGTTGAAGGGGCTCCAGAAGGTCCTCAAGCTCGACAAGCCGCCCCGGACCATCGACGGCGTGGACATCGCCCACCTCGGCGGGACCGAGACGGTGGGCTCGCTGGTCAACTTCATCGACGGACTCCCGTTCAAGCCGGGCTATCGCCGGTACAAGATCCAGAGCGTCAAGGGCGTTGACGACTACGCCTCGATCCGCGAGGTGGTGAGCCGGCGGATCCAGTCGCTCCGCGAGAAGGACGAGCCGTTCCCGGACATCTTCCTGATCGACGGCGGCAAGGGGCAGCTCGGCGCGGCGTTGTCGGCCTTCGAGGCGCTGGGCGTGACCCCGCCGACGCTGATCTCGCTGGCCAAGAAGGAGGAGGAGATCTTCGTCCCGGGCCGGTCGGACCCGATCGTCCTGTCGCGGAGTTCGTTCTCGCTGCGACTGCTCCAGTACGTCCGCGACGAGGCGCACCGCTTCGCCCAGCACTACCACCACATGCTCAGGACCAAGCGGACCCTGGGCACCGACGAGTGATCGGCCGAGACCTCCACGCGATGCCCCCACCCGACACGACGGCCGCCCCTGCTCCTCCCCCGGATGAAGTCGCGGCCGTGGCCCGGCTGGCCGAGGATTTCCAGCGGCTCCGCGCCGAGATCGCCCGGGTCGTGATCGGCCAGGATGAGGTGGTGGACCAGCTACTCACCGGCCTGTTCGCGCGCGGGCATGTCCTGCTGGTGGGCGTGCCCGGTCTGGCCAAGACGCTGCTGGTCGCCACCGTGGCCCGGATCCTGAGCCTGTCGTTCCGGCGGATCCAGTTCACCCCGGACATGATGCCGTCGGACATCACCGGGACGGACATCCTCCAGGACGACCCGGAGACCGGCCGGCGGGCGTTCGCGTTCGTCGCCGGCCCGCTGTTCGCCAACATCATCCTGGCCGACGAGATAAACCGGACCCCGCCCAAGACCCAGGCGGCGCTCCTGGAGGCGATGCAGGAGCGGCACGTCACGGCCGGCAACCGGACCTATCCCCTGCCCGACCCGTTCTTCGTCCTGGCCACGCAGAACCCGATCGAGCAGGAAGGGACGTATCCGCTGCCGGAAGCCCAGCTCGACCGGTTCATGCTCAACGTCCGGGTCCCCTACCCGACCGCGGCCGAGGAGCTGGAGATCCTGCGGCAGACGACCGGCGATCGGGCGCCCGACCCGCAGGTCATCCTCTCGGCCGATCAGATCCTGGCGGCGCAGGCCCTGGTGCGGCGGGTGCCGGTGCCCGACCACGTCTTCCTCCACGCCCGGGACCTGGTCCGGTCCAGCCGCCCGGACGGGGCCGAGGCCACCGACCTGATCCGCCGCTGTGTGGCCTGGGGGGCCGGCCCGCGCGCCGGGCAGGCGTTGATTCTGGCCGCCAAGGCCCGCGCCGTGCTCCAGGGACGCTATGCGGCGACGGTCGACGACATCCGGCATGTCGCCCCGCCCGTCCTGCGGCACCGGATCAGCCCCACCTTCCACGCCGAGGCGGAAGGGCTGGACGCCGACAAGATCATCGCCCACCTCCTGGGTTCGCTGCCCTCCCAGTCCGTGCGTCACTGATTCCGGGACAGGTTTCGGGAAAATCGGGCTGCCACAAGCCCTTAACTTGCAGGCGGTTCCGGTCGGCGGCACGGGTTCGCGATGTTTTCGCGAAGAAATTGGTGACATGCACGGAGGGATTGACGCTCTCTCTGTGAGTTGGGTCGAGCCCGGGTAGGACATGCGAAGGACGCTCCCCTCGGCGTCTTCGCGTGATCCCGGATCGTCGGCCCGGCGCGGCGACGGCCCCGGCGGGGTCGGCGCCGATCCGGAAGGCTCCGACGAACCCGCGCGAAATCGGGTCCCGCACCTCGATCGTCCGGGCGTTGAGCTAGAGTCACGAGAAGGTCGCCAGGGGCACGGTCGCGAACGATCCGATCCGGGTCGGTCAGCGATTCTCGATCCGGGATCAAGTCCGCGCGGGGCCTTCCGGGGTTCCATTTCGCGGTGCGACCCGACGGCCGTGCCCCGAGGATGCCGGATCGGGGGGATCCATGGAATCCGAACAACCGGAAACGAACGTGGCCCCGGCCCGGAGCGGGCCGCGTTACGAGATGCTCGACGTCTGGCGGGGCCTGGTCGCCATGCTGGTCGTGGCCGAGCACGCCGGGGTCGTCCTCTGGGGCTACAATTCGTATTCCACCGGCTGGGAGCAGGCCTGGACCTCCACGCTGGCCTCGGCCCTGCGGCTCGATTTCGGCGGCCTCCTGTTCTTCGTCATGAGCGGCTTCTGCATCGCGTCGAGCCTCGACTCGGCCCGCCGCCGGGGCGATTCGCCACTCCGGTTCCTTTACCGGCGGTTCTGGAGGATCTTCCCGACCTACTGGGCCGCCCTGTTCGTGTTCGTGGCCTTCGTCGCGGGCGCCGACGCCGTCGGCCTGGGGATGCTCCACAACAACGGCGTTTCCCTGGAGCTGTCCCCCCCCGGGGCGATCACCGGGTCCCAGTGGCTCGGCAACCTGACGCTGACGGAGACGTGGCGGCCCCACGTCCTGGGCGAGAAGGTCTCGCACGTCTACACCCGCGTGGCGTGGTCGCTGTGCTACCAGGAGCAGTTCTACCTCGCCTGCATGCTGCTCCTGTGGCTCGTCCCGGGCCGGTTGGCGAAGGGGCTGGCGGCCCTGACCGTGCTCTTCCTCGGGTTCCGCTTCGTGGTGTCCGACCTGGGCTGGGTCGATGCCTGGTCCGGGACCTTGCTCTATTACTGGGACGTCTTCGCCATCGGGCTGGCGGTCCACTGGCGGCTGCTGGGGTCTGAGGGGTGCTCGTCGGGCGCACGCCGATCCGCGGAGGTCGGCCTGGCGGCGGGCGCCATCGCGACCTGGGCCTGCTGGCAATCGGCGGCCGGGGTGATGCCGTATCTCTTCGGGCTCGCCCTGATCCTGCTCCACCGCTGGGACGACCGGGCTTCGGCCCTCGCCTGGCTCCGGCCGATCCGGGCCATCGGCAAGCGGAGCTACAGCATCTACCTGATCCACCTGCCGGTGACGAACATCGGCAACGGCCTGCTCGTCCACGCGGGCATCACCCCGGCGTGGGCCCGGGCCCTGGTCATCCTGCCGGTGGTGTTCGCGGCGTCGCTGGCGGCCGGCTGGGCGTTCCACGCGATCGTGGAGCGGCATTTCCTCGGCCTCCCGCCCCGGATCCGGTGGAAGCCGCCGGGCATGCTCCCGCCCGGCGGCGGGCTGCTCGGGCTCGACCGGCGTGCGACCGCCCAGCCCGCCTGAGCGGACGGGCCGGGATGGGGCGGTGACGCGGGGTCCGGCACGACGGATCCGCCTGCCGCCCCTCACCTTCGCTTGACAACGACGGCCCGAGCGGGATAGCGTCTTCGTCGCGTCGGCATTGCGGGGCGTCCCAGGTCATCCGTCCGGATCTTTATGAGCGGTTTCCACATCTTCGACCCGTCGATCGGCCTGGGCACGCAGGTGCTCCTGGCCTCGGCGCTGCTGATCGCCCTGGGATTCGAGTTCGTCAACGGCTTCCACGACACGGCCAACGCCGTGGCGACCGTGATCTACACGCGGTCGCTCGGCCCCAGGAAGGCGGTCGTCTGGTCGGGGATCTGCAACTTCCTGGGGGTCGCCCTGGGCGGGACGGCCGTCGCATTCACGATCATCGACATCCTGCCGGCAGACCTGCTGGTGTCGGTCGACTCGGCGCGGGGCCTGGCGATGGTCCTGGCGCTGCTGCTGGCGGCGATCGCCTGGAACGTCGGGACGTGGTACGTGGCCATCCCGGCGTCCAGCTCGCACGCCCTGATCGGCTCGATCCTGGGCGTGGGCCTGGCCAACGCCGCCCTGTCCGGCAAGCAGACGGGGTCCGGCGTGGACTGGCACAAGGCGACGGAGGTCGGCTTCTCGCTCATGCTCTCGCCGATGGTGGGCTTCATCCTGGCCGCCATCCTGTTCCTGCTGCTCAAGGCCCTGGTCCACCAGCCTGCCCTGTACGTGCCGCCGCCCGAGGGCTCCAAGCCCCCCGGCTGGATCCGGGGGACGCTGCTGCTGACCTGCACCGGGGTGAGCCTGGCGCACGGATCCAACGACGGGCAGAAGGGGATCGGGCTGGTCATGCTGATCCTGATCGGCGTCCTGCCGGCCCATTATGCCCTGGATCCCCGCCACCATGACGGCGACGTGGAGCGGACGGTGGCCGCCTCCTTCGAGGCCGAGGCGATCATCGAGGCTCACGGGTCACCCGACGAGCGCGACGCCTCGGTCGGCCAACTGGCCGGGCTCCGCGATAGCCTCCGGGGGAAGTCCTCGTTCCGAGAGATCGCGGCCCCCGAACGCTGGCGGATGCGATCCGATCTCGTCCGGCTGGATGCCTCGCTTAAGAGGATCGGCAAGGACGCCCGGCACCGGCTCACCGACGACGAGCGGGACGCACTCCGCGCCGCCCGCGCCGGGCTGAGGGCGCCGGTCTACTACGCACCGACCTGGGTCGCCGTGGTCGTGGCGATCAGCCTGGGGCTGGGCACGATGGTGGGCTGGAAGCGGATCGTGGTGACGGTCGGCGAGCGGATCGGCAAGTCGCACCTCACCTATGCCCAGGGGGCGGCGGCCGAGCTGGTGGCGATGAGCACCATCGGCCTGGCCGATTTCGGAGGGCTGCCGGTCAGCACGACGCACGTCCTGTCGTCCGGCGTGGCCGGGACGATGGCCGCCAACGGGACCGGGCTGCAATGGTCCTCGGTCCGCAACATCGCCCTGGCCTGGTTGCTCACCATGCCGGTCTGCATGGCCCTCTCGGGGGGCCTTTTCCTCCTGTTCCGGAAGTTCTCGGGCTGAGATCCCGGGGGCGTGGAGGCCGCCGATGCGAGCGATCTTGCCGAGCCTTGCCTTCTCCGTCCTCCCGATCCTGTTCTCGACGCGGCCCGGCGTCGCGGACGCCCCCCGGCGGATGGAGCGCCTGGGTCGCGGGGTCGTCGCGATTCGCCGGGCCGACGGTCAAGTCTTCGTCGGCTGGCGGCTCCTGGGCACGGACCCCGACGGCCTGGCCTTCCACGTCGAACGGACGATCGCCGGCGCGGAGCCTGAGCGGATCTCACCCCGGCCCCTGGTCGGGGCGACCTGCTTCCTCGACGACCGGGCCCCCGGCGATCGACCGATCCGGTATCGCATCGTCGCCGAGGGGGTCGGCACGGACTCCCCACCCGGGACGTTCGACCTCGAACCTGGCAGCTGGGCCTACCTGCCGATCCCGCTTAAGACCCCGGCCGGCTATCGCAGCAACGACGCGGCCCCCGGCGACCTCGACGGCGACGGCGAGTACGAATTCGTCGTCAAGGAGGAGATGCGCGGGTTCGACAACTCCCAGCGCGGGGTCTGCCCGGGCACGACCAAGCTGGCGGCCTACCGGCGGGACGGGACGTGGCTCTGGCGGATCGACCTGGGCAAGAACATCCGCGAGGGGGCCCACTACACCCCGTTCATCGTCTACGACCTGGACGGAGACGGCCGCGCCGAGGTGGCCGTCCGCACCGCCGAGGGGACCGTCGACGGGACTGGCCGAACGATCGGCGACGTCGATGGCGACGGCCGGACGGATCACGTCGACCCGGCTTCCGGGATGATCCTGGAAGGCCCGGAGCTTCTGTCGATCTTCGATGGGATGACCGGCAAGGAACTGGCCCGGACGCCCTACCTGCCCCGGGGGCGTGTCGCCGACTGGGGCGACCGCACTGGGAATCGCTCGGATCGGTTCCTGATGGGGGTGGGCCACTTCCGGGACGGCCGGCCTTCGGTCTTGATGTGTCGGGGGTACTACACGATCACGACCCTGGCGGCCCTGGACTGGCGGGGCGGGTCGCTCTCGACCCTCTGGCACTTCGATACCCGCTCCGACCCCGCCCTGAAAGCCTACGAGGGACAGGGGAACCACAACCTGCGGATCGGCGACGTGGACGGCGACGGCCGCGACGAAGTGATCTACGGGGCGATGGCCCTGGACCACGACGGGACGCCGCTCTACTCGACCGGTCTGGGGCACGGCGACGCGATCCACCTGTCGGACCTCGACCCCGACCGGCCGGGCCTGGAAGTCCTGGACATCCACGAGCGGCCGAAACACCCCAACGGCCTCGAATTCCGGGACGCCCGCACCGGCGCACTCCTCTGGGGCAAGCCGTCGCCGGACGTCGGGCGCGGGCTGGCCATCGACCTCGACCCCAGGCACCGGGGGGCGGAAAGCTGGGGGGCCGGGCCCGGGCTCGATGCCCTCTACGACTGCAAGGGGGCAACGATCCCCGGGCGGAAGCCCCGGTCGTGCAACTTCGCCGTCTGGTGGGATGGGGATCCGCTCCGCGAGCTGCTCGACCGCACCGCCATCACCAAGTGGGACTGGCGACGCGGCGGCGAGGACCGGCTGCTCCTGGCCGAGAACTGCTCGTCCAACAACGGCACCAAGTCCAACCCCAGCCTGAGCGCCGACATCCTGGGCGACTGGCGCGAGGAGGTGATCTGGCGGGCCGTCGATCGCGACGAACTGCGGATCTACACGACCGCGATCCCCACCGAGATCCGCCTCCCAACGCTGATGCACGACCCGATCTATCGGCTGGACGTGGCCATGCAGAACGTCGGCTACAACCTGCCGCCGCAGGTCAGCTTCTTCCTCGGCGACGGCATGGCCCCGCCGCCCCGGCCGAACATCCGCACCGATCCGGAGGCGAAGCCATGATCTCCACACGCCCGATCCCGATCGGCCCGACCGGCCTGTCGTCGCTGGTCGGCGAGGAGGACCCGTCGCATCGCCTGGTCGCCCTCCGCCACGCGGCCATCCACGCCGATCCAGTCCTGCTGGGCGACGATCCGGCCCGCCCGACCTACGCACTGTTGATCCGCGAGTTCGAGGATCGCGTGGGGATCTTCGCCGTCGGATGCCCCGACGCGGCCCTGCCCTGGCTCGCCGGGCGGTTCGCCGGCCGGCCGGTCATCCTCGCGGCCCCGTCGTCGTGGCGGGATGGCTGCACGGGCCGGGTCCGGATCGGCATGACCCGGACGCATCGATGGTTTCCTGGCCGGCCCCTGGATCATCCCGACTCGTCCGCCCGCAGGCTCGGCCTCGCCGACCTGGACGCTTTCGCGGCGGTTGCGCCCCCCTGGGCCGCGTGGGCCTGGGGTTCGCCGGGGGCCCTGATCGAGCATGGCGGGGCTTACGGCATCGCGCACCAGGGGCGGTTCATCGCCCTGGCCTGGGCCTTCGAGGCCGATCGCCGATACGTCAAGGTCGGGGTGGCTACCGACGAGCGCTACTGGAGGCTCGGACTGGGCCGGCAGGTCGCCGGCTCCCTGATCGGGGAGATCCTGGGCCGGGGCCGCGTCCCGCTCTGGACGACGACACCGGAGAATGAGGCTTCCCACCGGCTCGCGGAATCCCTGGGCTTCGGCTCGGTCGTCGATGAGCCGTTGATCTTCTGGACCCCGGGGGCACCCTGAGCGGGTCGCCTCCATCCGCCCTCCACTGATCGGAGATCAGGGACATGGCCGGCTACCTGATCGAACTGGACCTGCGGGAGAAACGGTCCCTGGTGGTCGGCCTGGGGGTGGTCGGCCTGCGGAAGGCGAAGGGCCTGGCGGACGCCGGGGCATCGGTCCTGGCCGTCGACCCCGACGAGTCGCGGGTCGCGCCGGCCGGGGTGGAGCTCAGGGCCGAAGCCTACGACCCCGACCATCTCGACGGGATCCACCTCGCCTTTGCGGCGGCATCGATGGAAGTCAATCGGCGGGTGGTGGCCGACGCCCGGTCGCGGGGCATCTGGGTGAATGCGGCGAGCGAGCCCGGCTCGGGGGATTTCCTGGTGCCGGCGACCTATCGCGACGGCCCCGTCGCGGTGGCGGTCTCGACCTCCGGGGCCAGCCCGCGCCTGGCCGCGACGATCCGCGACCGGGTGGCCGCCGTGATCGGCCCCGAGGCGGCCGGCCTGGCCGCTCTGCTCGCCGAACTTCGACCGGAGTTGATGGAGCAGATCAGGGATCCGGAGGAACGGCGGCGCCGGCTGGCCGCGGCCGGATCTCCGTATTGGCTCGATCGGTTCGCTTCGCTCGGGCGCGAAGCCGCCCGATCCGAACTGCGAGACTGGTTCGGCCTGTCGCCTCGGGCCGACAAACCGCGATGAGTTCGGGTAGGGAATGTGTTGTCGACCCGCACATCAATGAGAAGATGTCTTCCGCTCTCCAGGATCCTCATCTAGACTTGGGTTGGATCGGACGCCCGGGAGGCCTTGCATGCCCGCCATGAGCGGCCCGGCCGGGCCTCAACCATCGAGAAGGAGTCACCCTTGAAGATCGCCGTCGTCGGTACCGGATACGTGGGCCTGGTCACGGGGACTTGCCTCGCCGAGAGCGGCAATGACGTGATCTGCATCGACAAGGTCGCCGCCAAGATCGAGATGCTGGAGAACGGCAAGATCCCGATCTACGAGCCCGGCCTGGCGGAGCTGGTCCATCGCAACGCTCGCGATGGCCGTCTCAAGTTCACCACCGATCTGCCCACCGGTATCGCGGATGCAGAGCTGATCTTCATCGCCGTGGGCACGCCCCAGGGCGACGACGGCGGGGCCAACCTGGAAGGGATCTGGGCCGTCGGGCGGGAGATCGCCCAGAACCTGGTCGCGCCCAAGACGATCATCATTAAGAGCACCGTGCCGGTCGGCACCAACGCCGAGCTGACCCGGCGGATGGGCGAGATCACCGACGTGCCGTTCGACGTCGCCAACAACCCCGAGTTCCTCAAGGAAGGGGCGGCGATCGACGACTTCAACAAGCCGGACCGCGTGGTGGTGGGCGCCCGCCGCCCCGAGGTGGTCGAGCAGCTCCACGACCTCTACCGCCCGTTCCTCCGCACCGAGCGGCCGTTCCTGGCCATGACGCCGGAATCGGCCGAGATGACCAAGTACGTCGCCAACTGCCTGCTGGCGACCAAGATCAGCTTCATCAACGAGATGGCCAACCTCTGCGAGCGCTACCACGCCGACATCAACGACGTGCGGCGCGGGATCGGCCACGACCAGCGGATCGGCTTCAGCTTCCTGTTCCCCGGCGTCGGCTACGGCGGGTCCTGCTTCCCGAAGGACATCCGTGCCGTCATCCACATGGCCAAGGCGGTCGGCATCCCCTCCAAGATGATGGAGGCGGTGGACTCGGTCAACAACGCCCAGAAGGACGTCCTGGCGACCAAGATCCTCGACCACTTCGACGGCGCCGCCGAGGGCAAGACCGTCGCCATCTGGGGCCTGGCCTTCAAGCCCAAGACCGACGACATCCGCGAGGCCCCGGCCCTCTCCCTGATCGACGCGCTGCTGGCCGCAGGGGTATCCGTCCGGGTGCACGACCCCGAGGCGATCGCCAACGTCCGCGAGATCTACGGCGATAAGCTGATCTATTGCGACCGCCCCTACGGCGCGCTGGAGCAGGCCGACGCCCTGGCGATCGTGACCGAGTGGAACGAGTTCCGGAACCCGGACTTCGAGGTCATGAGCCGGCTGCTCCGCCATCCGGTGATCTTCGACGGCCGCAACCTGTACGACCCCGCCCAGATGGCCGAGCTCGGCTACGTCTATCACGGCATCGGCCGGGTGGTGCCCGAGACGTCCGCCCCCAGCGACGAGCTGGCGGTCGCCGGGGCCTGAGTCGGGAATCGACCGCGATCGTTCGATCCGAGATCCGGGACCTCCACCGGATCTCGTTCCTTGCGCCGTCCGGATCCCCCCGGTCCGTCCGATGGATCAGTCATCCTCGGCCGGCGCGGCGGGGGCCGACCCCGGCCCCGAATCGTCGATGCGGTAGTCGCTCAGCTTCTTGTGGAGCGTGTTCCGGTTGATGCCGAGCCGGGAGGCCGCCTTGATCTGGACCCGCTCGCAGGCGGCCAGCACCTGCTGGATCAGCTCCCGCTCGACCTGCCCGACGATCCGGTCGTGGAGGTCGTTGGCCTGGGGACCGGCCGCGCGGACGCCCTGCCGGACCAGCTCCGAGGTCAAGGCGCCCAGGTCGCCGCCGCGGGCGCGGATCGGCCGGGGCGGCGCCTCGCCCCTCAGCTGCGGGGGCAGGTGTTCGGGCAGGAGTTCGGTCCCCTCGCCGAGGACCACCGCCCGCTCGACGTAGTTCTGCAACTCGCGGACGTTGCCCGGCCAGTCGTGCTCGCGCAGGAGCCGCATCGCCTCCGGATGGACCCGGCGGACGTCGCGGCGGTTCTGGTCGCCGTAACGCTTCAGGAAGAACTCGACCAGGATCGGGATGTCTTCGCGGCGCTCGCGCAGGGGCGGCAGGTAGATCGGGACCACGTTGAGGCGATAATACAGGTCCTCGCGGAACCGGCCGGCGTCGATCTCGTCGAGCAGGTCGCGGTTCGTGGCGGCGATGATCCGGGTATCGACCTTGTTGGTCCGGGTGTCGCCCACCCGCTCGAACTCCCCTTCCTGGAGGACGCGGAGCAGCTTGACCTGGAGCTTGGGCGAGGTGCTGTTGATCTCGTCCAGGAAGATGCTGCCGGTGTGGGCGGCTTCGAATCGTCCGGTCCGGTTGTCGACGGCCCCGGTGAACGAGCCCTTGACGTGGCCGAACAGCTCGCTCTCCAGGAGGCTTTCCGTCAGGGCCCCGCAGTTGACCCGGATGTAGGGGCCGGATTGGCGGGGGCTGAGGTCGTGGATGGCGCGGGCGATGAGTTCCTTGCCCGCACCGGTCTCGCCGACGATCAGGACGCAGGCGCGTGCCGGGGCGACCTGCCGGGTGGTCCGCGCGACCTCCCGGATCGCCTCGCTGGATCCGAAGACCCCGGGCAAGGCCAGTTCGTCCCCGGTGCGGGGCACGGAACGATCGAAGGAAATGGCCATCAAGAAGGCTTCCTTGTCGGATGCGCGGAGCGAGCCGGGTTCGCCCTCCCGCCCACCGTCGTCTATTCGGAGGACGGGGCGCGATACGTTTGCAGGCGCGTGCCCGAGGCGTCGGGGCCGGGCCGGAGCGTCCCGACCACGGCGGCCAGGGCGTCTCGGAGGGCGGCATCGGGCTCGCGGGCGAGTTCCTCGATGACCAGACGTTCCTGCTCGGCGGTCAGCCGGGGCCCGAAGCGGCGGATGTTCCGGGCGAGGTGCTGCGCGGAGGCGATGCGGAGCGGCATCGGCCGGGATGCGTCCAGGGTCGTCGTCGCCAGCGACTTCTGCGGATCGGCCCCCGGGATGCCCCCGAGCGCCTCTGCCGCCTCGATCGCGGCGGTCGGGCCGGCGAGCGCCCGGGCCAGTTCCGGCTCGACGGCGGCCAACCCCGACTCGAAGGGGCTCCCCGGCCGCCGGGCGATCTGGGCCAGGAGGGACGAGGCCCGCCGGGCGTAGTCGGCCCGCTCCTCGTCGGAGAGCGGCCGATACCGGCGACGGGCCAGCGATCGGTCGATCTGGCCCTTGAGCGGCGCGGCCTCGCTGGGCGTCGCGAGGAACAGGACGTCGGGGAAGCTGTCCAGGCGGCTGGCGACCTCGTTGTGCAGGTCCAGGTTGCCCGAGAGGAAGACCGGGATGCCGGCCGTCCGGGAATCGGAGGCGAGATTCCGCAGGGTCTCGACCATCCCCCAGGACCCGTGGACGAAGTGCGGGTCCATGACGATGAACTCGATGTCGGCCGACCGGGCCGCGAGGGCGAAGCCCTGCGAGCCGGACTCCGCCAGCTGGGCATCGTAGCCCAGCGTCCGGAGCGGGCCGATGATCTCGGCGGCCCGGACCGCGTTGCCGTCGATCACCACGACGCGGGGCACGCTGCCGCCGCCCACGAACCGGGCCACCGCCGGGACGAGCCGGGACGAGCCGGCGAACGCCACTCGGGGATCGAGCCGGACCAGGGCCTCGGCCGCCGCGAACTGGACCCGGCGATCGGGGGCCCCGAGGGCCTCGACCAGCGGGTGGGGCCGGTCGCCGCGGGCGGTCAGGGATTCGCGGTCGGTGACCTCGGCCAGGATGGCGATGGCCGAGATGGCGAGGTCGTCCCGGCCGTCGGCGATCGCCGTCCGGAGGACCCGGCCCTGGATGTCGGGGCCTGCGGCCAGGGCGGTGGCCTTGGATCCGGCCGGGTCGTGCTCCAGGGCCAGGGCCACCAGCATGGACTGGGCGGGGAGGTCGCCCGGCTCGATGGCGAGGGCCTGCCGGGCGGCCTTGAGCCCGAGGATCCCCTCGGCGTCGCGCACCGCGACGGAGCGGGCGGCGGGGGCCTTGGCGGCGTCGTCCCAGGCCCAGATCACGACCGGGTCGCCCGGGAAGCGGACCTGGTGGGCCTGATATTGCCGGGCCTCGTCGACCAGGAGACGGGCCGGCGACCTCGGCTGGGAGCCGAACGGCCGCCCGGTCAACTGCTGGATCGCCGCGCCGGCGGCGTCGCGGGCCGGGCTTTCCGGGTTCTTCCGGGCGGCCAGGTAGGTCAGGGTCGGGAGGGCGCGGGGGTCGCCGATCTGCCCCAGGGCCCGCGCCGCGTCGGCGACGAGGGTGGGATCCGGGGAGTCCAGGACGGCGATCAGGGCGGGGACGGCCTTGCGGTCCAGCCGGCCGAGGCTCCGGGCGATCAGGGCCCGTTCCTCGGGCGTCCGGCCCTGCTCTTCCAGGGCCCGGATCAGCGGCGGGACGGCGAACGACCCGGCCTCGCGGATCTGCTCCAGGGCGACGACCTGCTCCTCGGCGGTGCCGGTCAGGGCCTCGATCGCCTCGCCGAGCCGCGTCACGTCGCTGGCGGCCTTGGCCGAGGCCGCCGCCAGCTTCTGGGCCAGCGGCCGGGCATAGGGCCGGGTCGCCAGTTCGTCGGAGAGGCGGAGGATCGACCCGGCCCCGAACTCGTCGCGGATCAGGAGGATGGTCTGATCGTCGGGATTGGCGTCGAGGAACCGCTTCACGTAGGGGGCCGCCTGCTCGGGCTGGCCGACCTTCATGAGATAATCGACGATGGCCCAGGTTTCCCGGGGGTTGCGCGGCTCGCGGGCGAATGCCCCACCCGCCGGCCCCCGGGTGGTGGACTGGGCCGAGGCCGGTCCCGACGTCCCGCACACCCCGAGGGCGAGGGTCAGGGCCGGCACGGTGGCGAGCATCGATCGAGGTCGAATCTTCATGCGACGTCCACCTGCTCGGGGTCAGCGGGAAATCGGTTGGGGGCGGGGATCATCCCGCCGATCGGGACGACTCCAGCGCGGCCATCTCGGGCCCGACGAGGTCGTCGAGCGTCTCGCGGCGGCGGGCCACGATCACCCGTGACCCGTCGATCAGCAGCTCGGCGGCGCGGGGCCGGGTGTTGTAGTTGGAGGCCATGACCATGCCGTAGGCCCCCGCCGAGAACGTGGCCAGGAGGTCGCCCCGATCCAGGGCCGGCAGGGCGCGATCCTTGGCGAGGAAGTCGCCGCTCTCGCAGACCGGGCCGACCACGTCCCAGGGCTGGGTGCCCGCGATCTCGGCCTCGTGATCGGCCGGGGGGGCGGGCAGGCCGGCGGGGACGTTGACCGGCCAGATCCGGTGGAACGACTCGTACAGCGCCGGGCGGATCAGGTCGTTCATCGCGGCGTCCTGGATCAGGAACCGCTTGTCGCCCGACTGCTTGGTATATAACACACGGCTGACCAGGATGCCGGCGTTCCCGGCGATCACCCGCCCGGGCTCCATGGCCAGCCGGCACCCGGTGGCCTTGATCGACGGCACCACGGCGCGGGCGAATTCCACGACCGGGCGGGCCTCCGGGCCGCGATAGCCGATGCCGAACCCGCCGCCCATGTTGAACCAGGCGATCGGATGGCCCATCGCCCGCAGCTGGGCAATGATGTCGACCGCCTTGCCCGCCGCCCCGGCGTAGGGGTCGGTCGTGGTGATTTGCGACCCGATGTGCATGTGCATGCCGATCATCGAGACGGTTTCGAGCCCCTTAATCCGCTCGGCCAGGGCCAGCGAGCGGTCGATGTCCATGCCGAACTTCGACTCCTTCTTGCCGGTCGAGATGTACCGGTGCGTCTTGGGGTCGACGTCGGGATTGACCCGGAGCGCGACGGGGGCGGTCCGCCCCATCCGGCCGGCGACGCGGGAGATCGCGTCCAGCTCGGCCTCGCTCTCGACGTTGAACATCAGCACGCCCGCGTTGATGCCGGCGGCGATCTCGTCGTCGGTCTTGCCCACGCCGGCGAAGACGGTCTGGTCCATCTTGCCGCCCGCGAGCCCGACGCGGTGCAGCTCCCCGCCGGAGACCACGTCGAAGCCGCTCTGATGCTCGGCCATGACCCGGAGGATCGAGAGGTTCGAGTTCGCCTTGACCGAGTAGCAGACCAGGGGCTTGACCTCGGCGAACGCCTCCTGCAACGCTTTGAGCTGGCCCAGGATGGCGGCCTGGCTGTAAATGTAGAGAGGGGTCCCATACTGGGCGGCCAGGTCGGCCACCGGGACGTCCTCGCAGAACAGTTGGCGGTCGCGGTAGACGAAGGATTCCATAGGACTCGTGGCTCGATCCGGCGGGGAAGGTTCGGAAGTTCGGCGGACGCGTCAGGCGAGGCGTTGTTTCCATTGAGCCAGCTGGGCGGCCACCTGGTTCGGGGCCGTCGAGCCGTAGGACTGGAAGGCCCGCACGGCATTGCCCACGCCCAGGGCTTCCTTGACACCGGCATCGAGCCGGGGGTGGGCCGCCGCGAAGTCCTCGGCCGAGAGATCGGCCAGGCGGCAGCCGCGGCGTTCGCACAGGCCGACCAGGTGGCCGACGATCTCGTGGCCGGTCCGCTGGGGGACCCCTTGCTTGATCAGGTACTCCATCAGCGTGGTCGCGTCGAGGAAGCCCTCGTCGAGCCGCGAGGCGATTCGATCGGCGCGGAGCGTCGCGCCGTCGATCACCACGGAGGCCAGGTCCAGGCAGGCGTCCACGGTGTCGAAGGCGTCGAACAGGGGTTCCTTGTCTTCCTGCAGATCGCGGTTATAAGCGAGCGGCAGTCCCTTGACCAGCACCAACAGGGTCGTCAGCGAGCCGACCACCCGGGCCGATCGGCCCCGGATCAGCTCCAGGACGTCGGGATTCTTCTTCTGGGGCATGATGCTGGAGCCGGTGCACAGGGCATCGGGCAGCGCCAGGAAGGAATATTCCTGGGTCGACCAGAGGACCCATTCTTCGGCCCAGCCGGCCAGGTGCTCGGCGATCATCGTGAGGACGAACACCGACTCCAGGGCGAAGTCGCGATCGCCGGTCGTGTCCAGGCTGTTGGCCGTCACGCCGTCGAAGCCGAGTTCGCGGGCCACGAAGTCCCGGTCGATGGGCAGGCTGGTGCCGGCCAGGGCCGCCGCGCCCAGGGGCAGGACGTTGAGCCGCTTGCGGCAATCGGCGACCCGGCCGCGATCGCGGGCGAACCGCTCGACGAAGGCCAGGAAGTAATGGGCCGCCAGGACCGGCTGGGCCCGCTGGAGATGGGTGTAGCCGGGCAGGATCAGGTCGGGGTGGCGTTCCGCCGCGCCGATCAGGGCCTTCTGCACCGCGGCCAGCCGGGTGTCGATCCGATCCAAAGCGTCGCGGGCCCAGAGCTTGACGTCGGTCGCGACCTGATCGTTGCGGCTCCTCGCCGTGTGGAGCTTGCGGCCGACGTCGCCGAGGCGGTCGATGAGCGCCGCCTCGATGTGCATGTGGATGTCTTCGCGTTCGAGCACGAAGGGGAACTGCCCGGCCTCGATTTCGAACCGGATCTCCCCCAACCCCCGCTCAATTTGTTGGCATTCGTCGACGGAAATGAGGCCGACATGGGCCAGCATCCGGGCATGGGCGATCGAGCCCCTGATGTCGTGCTCGAAGAGCCGACGGTCAAAGGAGATCGATTCGCTGAACTGTTCGACCCGACGGTCCGTGTTGCCGTCGAATCGACCGCCCCAAGGCTTGTTCGCCACGGGAAAAGCCCCCGAAAACCCACCGACTGCATAGCACTTTGGCAATAAGTGAGAAGTTTAAGCAGTCTGACACCGGGTGTCAATCAACCGCGAGGGCCCAAACCGATGCCCGGTAGCGGTTGAAGTGGGTGGGGTAGTTGCCCGCCCGCCATGATCTTCGATCGGCCCCGCCCGATCGCAACGAGGGGCGGGGCCGACCCGGATCATGGCCGGACGGTGGTCCGGCGATCAGTCGCCCTTGGCGATCCCGATCACGCCCACCGCGACGCGTCCGCCGGCGTTGCCGACCGGCTGGCCGAAGTCGTCGGCCTTCTCGTGGACGACGACGCCGTGTCCCAGGATCGAGTTCTCGCCGTGGAGCGGCAGGTGGGGGATGACCTCGTCATAGGTGGCCTTGCCGGCCTGGTCCGCGACGAGGTTGCCGAGGTCGCCGACGTGGCGGGGGTCGCTCTTGGCGGGGTCGCCGTGGGGATGCTTGGCGGGGTTGAAGTGCCCCCCGGCCGCCTTGCCGTCGGGCGAGCTGGCGTCGCCGTACTCGTGGATGTGGAACCCGTGCTTGCCGGGGGTCAGGCCGGTGACCTCGGCCTTGACCTGGGTCCCCTTGGCGGTTTCCGTGAAGATCACGGTGCCGGCGACCGTGCTCCCCTTGGTCGGGATCAGGACCACGACGGCCTTGTGCTTGGAGTGATCGTCCGGGGCCTGCGCCGAGGCGCTGAGGCCGGCGGCGACCACGGCGGAGCCGGCGAGGGCGGTGGAGATCAAGGAACGGATGCGCATCGTCTTTCTCCCGTGAGTCTTGCGAGCGGATGGCGTTGGGTCCGGACCGGGGGCCTCCGGTTGGAAGGCCCCCGGAGCCGGCCCGACACCCTGCTGATTTTGCAACGGCGATGCCGTTCAAGCCAGGGGGCAGTCGGTTCATCGGGTTCGGCACCGGGTTCGCACCTTCGAGCGGCCCGGGAACGGCCCGGGGTCGGCCGTTCGATCGACGCGATCCGGAGGCTCTCCATGTTCGGACTTTCCCAGAAGGAGCGGCGGGCCAAGCTGCTCGAAACCCCCTTCCCCGCCGAGTGGGATGCGATCCTGGCCCGGACAGTGCCGATCGTCGCACGCCTGCCGGAATGGGATCGCACCGAGCTGCGACGGCTGATCCAGATCTTCGTCGCCGAGAAGCTTTTCGAAGGCTGCGCCGGTCTGGAGATCACCGACGAGATCCGCGTGAGCATCGCGGCCCAGGCGTGCCTGCTCCTGCTCCACCGCGAGGTCGACGTTTATCCGAAACTCATCACGATCCTGGTCTATCCGGGGGCGTACGTCTCGGAGATGCCCCGGCACTCGCCGCAGGGGATCGTGACCGAGGGGCCCCAGGGTCGGCTGGGCGAGGCCTGGACGACCGGCGTCGTCGTCCTGTCCTGGGACGATGTCCGGGCCGGCGCGACCGACGTCCGCGACGGTCACAACGTCGTCCTCCACGAATTCGCCCACCAGCTCGACCAGGAGGACGGGGTCGCCGATGGCGCCCCGGTCCTGGAACGGCGCAGCCAGTACGGCGCCTGGGCCCGGATCCTCGGCGCCGAGTACGAGGAGCTGCGCAAGAACGCGGAGACCGGGCGGAAGACGGTCCTCGATACCTACGGGGCCACCGAGCCGGCGGAATTCTTCGCCGTCGCGACCGAGTGCTTCTTCGAGAAGCCCCGGCAGCTCAAGAAGAAACACCCGGAGCTTTACGAGGAACTCAAGGTGTACTACCAGCAGGACCCCGACCGCGATCTCGACGACCCGGCGCCGGCCGGGGGGCGGCCCGCCTGAGCCGAGGCCGATCAGCGGATCGTCGCGTCCGACCCGCCGGCGGTCAGGATCGAGGGGTCTCCGTTCGCCCGGCCGGCATCGCGGGCCAGTGACGAGCCCGGGAAGGGCTGCGGCACCATCCGGCCGGCGGGGACCCGCGAGAGGTCGGTCCCCTGCGTCGTCGGGGTGATCTCCGCCCGGTCGCCCGCACATCCGGCGATGGCGACCGCCGCGAGCCACGCCAGGCCGGCGGTCGCCGCCTGGCGGGATCGGGCCGGGTTTCGGTTCGGTGACGGGATTCGGTCGGCCATGATCGTCTCCTCCGCCGGGCCGGTCGGGTCCGGGTGGGAGATCTCATCGGCGATCGATCGGGGCGGACTTGATCCCGGGGCTCAGCCCCCGACCCGCCTCCGCCGGCCGCGTTCCGACCGGACGCGATGGGCCAGCCGGAACCAGTGGCCGACCTGCGACGAGCCGAGCGAGACCATGGTCGCGATCGTCGCCAGGGCCATCAGCGAGGGCGGGCCGGTGGTGGCGAAGAACAGGTGCGAGGCCATCTTGTTGCGGTCCTCGGCGAACTCGTACACCAGGCGGAGGCTGATCAGCAGGAGGATGAAGCAGGTCAGCATCCCCGACCACCGGCCCCACCACCATCCCGACAGGATGGCCCAGCTGACCGCCAGCATCCCGACGGCGATCGCCATCCCGCCCAGGGCGACCTGGCTCACGCCGCCGGTGAAGCCCAGGAGGTAGCGGACCTCCGGGTTCAGGGCGCAGAGCACCGCCGTCCAGCAGCCCGAGAGGATCGCTACCAGGAAGAACTCGAACGAGATGCCGATGACCACGCGGGGCCGTTCGGCCTCGATCTCGCGCTCGTCGAACCGGAAACGGTATGGGGGGGCGGAGACCGGCTTGCCGTCGAGAACGTTCTGGAGGTCGGCGGCGAACTGCCCCGCATCCTGGTAGCGGTTGTCGGGATCCTTGGCCGTGGCCTTGTGGAGCACCCCCTCCAGCGCCGGGGAGACG
Organism: Tundrisphaera macrotermitis; assembly: GCF_051175315.1. Classification (NCBI taxonomy): domain Bacteria; kingdom Pseudomonadati; phylum Planctomycetota; class Planctomycetia; order Isosphaerales; family Isosphaeraceae; genus Tundrisphaera; species Tundrisphaera macrotermitis. The sequence continues at coordinate 3,626,125 of NZ_CP195100.1, read as the reverse complement.
TTGGGATTGAGCTGCGAGACCGGGGTGAGGGCCTTGGTCACGACCTGCCGCAGCACCCCTTCCCGCGATGGCGCGACCAGAGGCCGGCCCAGGATCAGCAGCTCGTAAAGGACGAGGCCGAGCGAATAGATGTCGGTCCGATGGTCCAATTCGAGGCGGCCGATCGCCTGCTCCGGGCTCATGTACATGGGCGTGCCGATGAGCTGGCCCGTGTGGGTGATCGTCGCATCCTCGAAGAAGCGGGCGATCCCGAAGTCGATCAGCCGGACCCCGCCGTCGCGGTCCAGCAAGAGGTTCTCGGGCTTGATGTCGCGGTGGACCACCCCTCGGCCGTGCGCATGCGCCAGGGCGAACGCCGCATCCCGGATGATCTCGACGGAGCGGCGGATGTGCTCGATCGAGGTCGTCCGCCCCCGGGGCACGGTCGCCACCTCGGTGACGTAGGGGGTGGCGTTCTCGGCTTCCCGGATGTGGTAGGTGTGGATCGAGGCGGTCGTGTCATCGAACCGGACCTCGGGAGCCTCGGTCTGGTGGCCGGCGAGGTCGGCGACGGCGGCCTCGATGGACGCGGACGAGGCCCGCGCCATCGACTCGACCACGCGGCGGAGCGACACCCCGTCCACGAACTCCATCGCCATGTAGCAGAGCTGGCGATCCTGGCCGACGAAGTAGACCCCGGCGATGTGGGGGTGGTCGAGCTTGGCGACCGCCTGGGCCTCGCGGCGGAACCGGGCGATGTCGTCGGGCCGATCCAGGGCGTTGCCCAGCACCTTGAGGGCCACCACCCGGTCCAGCGAGATCTGCCGGGCCTGGTAGACGATCCCCATCCCGCCCGAGCCGACCCGGCGCTCGATCCGGAAGTCGCCGACGCGGACGTCCGCCTCCAGCGCCTCGGGGCGCGTCAGGACGTCCGGCGGGGCTCCGGGCGCCTCGTCGGGCTTCGCATCGAGATACGGCCCGTGGTCTGCCATCCGTCCCACCCCCCGACCGCACGACAATCCCATCCATGATAGCCGTTGGGGCGGGGGTCGCAAGGCGGCCGGTTCGGTTCCCTCTCACTAATTCGGACGCGACGCGTTGCGACCGATGGGATGCGTCGACTCCTCCGGCCTGCGGGGAGTTTCTTTACCCGCATCACCATCCTTGTCAGGTTTCCTCCGGTTTGCCCGCGCCTCGGATTTTGGACGGCCCCGGATCGATCCTCGCATCATCCGCGTGATTCCGCCTGGAGGGACAGTGCGATTCGGGGGGTTAGGGAACGCCGTCAGCCCGGCGTCCCGCCGAAGTGGGGGAGGAGGACATACTCCCCTTCTTCCAGCCCCTCCGTGACTTGCAGGAGATCCGTGGTCGCCTGACCGATGGTGATCGGACGCACTTCCGACCCGCCCTGGACCGCGACGCGGCAGGTCTGGCGGCCGTCGACCATCGACATCGCCTCGATCGGGATGACCAGGGCGTCGGGCACCCGGCCCGTGTCGAAGATCACGTCGGCCGACATCAGCGGCAGGACACCGACCGGGGGCTCGTCGAAGGTCACCCGGACGACGTAATGACGCAACGTCTCGTCCCACTCCTTCCAGTTCTCGATCGGGAACATGCTCTTGCCGGCCACCCGGCCGGGATAGATCCGGTCGGGCCGGGCCCAGACCCGGATCTTGACCGGCGTGCCGATTCGGACCCGCGAGCCCACCGTCTCGTGGATCGAGACGTCGATCTCGGTCTTGCCGTCGTCGGGCATCGTGAGGAGGTCCTGGCCCTGGCGGACCTTGCTGCCGGGTTCGAGCGGGTCGAGGGTCCAGCGGCTCCGGGCGTTGGCCCGCAGGACGATGCCGTCGCGGGGGGCGAGGATCGTGCACTTCTCCTCCGATCGGCGGAGGTCGGCGAGACGCCCCTCGCGTGACTGGAGCTTTTCCCGGGCCACCTGGAGTTCGGTGCGGGCCGTATCGATCTTCCCCTTCAGGCCGAGCGTCTCCTTCGGGACGCTGTAACGCTGGAAGACTTCGGATTCGATCTCGACCTTGCGGAGGTCGTGTTCCAGCTTCGCGCGGCGCTGCCGTTCGTTGGCTACCTCGTCGCGGGAGAGATAGCCCTTGAGGAGCATCTCCTCGGCCCAGACGAGGCGGTCGGCCTGGCGTTCGAGGTCCGAGCGTTTGAGGGCGGCCTTCCCCCGGAAATCCTGCGTCTTCTTGCGGATCAACCCGTCCTCGTATTCGCGCAGGCCGACGAGGGCGACGTCCAGGTTCAACTCGGCCTGCTGGAACTCGGCGCGGGCCTGATCGATGGAGATCCTCTGGAGCCGGATCGCCTCCACGACGGCCGACCCGTCGATCCGGCAGATGACATCCCCCTTCTTCACCGGGGCACCGTTCTCGGCCAGGGTCAGGATCGTCATCGGCCCGCCCCGGGCCATGTCCTCGACCTCGCAGGTCAGGGTGGTCAGCCCGGCGGGCTGGAGGTCGCCCCCGGCGAGCAGGGTCGTCGCCAGGTCGACGCGCCTCACCATCGCCCAGTCTCCCGCATCGGCGGGGGGGCGGGCACGCAGCACCCGCCCGAAGGCGATGGCGGCCAGGGCCATCGCGACCAGCGTGAACAACCCGGCGAACCAGGGCAGGCGTTTCATGCGAGGGCATCCCAATGATTCATCACGGGAAGATCCGAGAGAGGGGCGGATGGGCCCCGGATCTTACTATGACAAATGTACCAAGGGATCATCGCAGATCGTTGGGCGTGCTGGCAAGCCTCCAGTCCGGGCTTTCGGCCGGTCGGCGGCCGCCGATCCGTCCGGGACGCTCCTCGGGCCTCGTTCCGAGGTCGAAGCCCGAGCGATCGTCCCGGCGAGACGGCGGTCGATGGGATGCTCCGGCCTCAGCCGACCGTGGCGTTGAGGTTCAGCGAGTAGGTGGCGGTGCCCGACACCGGGGCCGTGGGGGACTTCGCCCGCAGGACGCTCTTGGCGAAGGCGGCGGAGGCCGTGCCCGACCCCTGGATCGTCGAATAGATCCCGGTGCCGCCCACGACCGTGGCGTCGAGGATGATGCGGGCCTTGGGGATCTTGCCCACCGAATCCTGGCTGGTCAGGGCCAGGGTGATGCTCCCTCGCTTGTTGACCAGACGGACCGTGCCGGTGATCTGCGGCGAGGTGGCGGGGCGGAACCCGCCCACGTCGATCGAGCCGACGAGCTTGATCGGGCCCTGGACGTTGCCGTTCCCGTTCAGGTTGACCCGGAGCGGCACGTCGGCCGCGCGGCGGTCCACGCCCGCCTGGTAACGGCCCTGGATCCGGCCGGCGATGACGATCGGCGTGGCGGCCAGCGGGGCGACCTCGGCCACGCTCATCATGGCACGGGGTTCCAGGCCGCTCACGCCGGGCCGGAAGGCCTTCGATTTCGGTTTCATGTCGGCTCGCTCATTGGGTGTCGATGCTGGATCGTCGCGGACTCGCCTCCTCGATGGCGCCGGATGTCCGAATGCCATCGTCGAAGGCGGTTGTCAATGATATCCTCCCAGATCGTCGCCGCAATATGGGTAATTGGGATAATCCTTGATGGTTAGAGGAAGGTATCTCTCAGAGGTCATCTCGAACCCGATCGTGATGAGGGCGCCCGGCGGGACGACCGTTGCGCCCACGGCGATGCCTCGTGGTGGGTGGGGGTCGCGGGTGCTACGATGTTCGCCAAGGGGCCGAGGGCCGGGACGGTCGGGCGTGGGTCGCGCCCCCGTGCGGCCGGGGATCATGCCTCCGGGAGCGATCGATCATGAAGATTTCACGCTGGGCGGCCGTCGGATTGTCTTGCCTCGCCCTGTCCGGTGCGGTCGCTCGGGGCGCCGATGGGCCGGATCCGGCCGCGTCGAAGGACGGTTGGAAGAGCCTGTTCAATGGCAAGGACCTCGAAGGCTGGACGCCCAAGATCACCGGCTACCCTCTCGGCGAGAACTATGCGGATACGTTCCGCGTCGAGGACGGGCTCCTGAAGGTCCGCTACGACAAGTACACCAAGTTCGACCGCAAATTCGGCCACCTGTTCTACAAGGACAAGTTCTCCAACTATCGCCTCCGCATCGAGTACCGGTTCGTCGGGGATCAGTGCCCGGGCGGGGAGGGCTGGGCCACGCGGAATAGCGGGGTGATGCTCCATTGCCAGGCGCCCGAGACGATGCGGCAGGACCAGGACTTCCCGGTGTCGATCGAGGTGCAGTTCCTGGGCGGGCTCACCGACAAGCCCCGCGCCACCTGCAACGCCTGCACCCCCGGCACGAACGTGGTGGTGGGCGGGAAGCTGGAGAAGACCCACACGATCAACTCCCACGCCAAGACCTATGGCGGCGACCAGTGGGTCACCATCGAGGTCGAGGTCCGCGGGAACGACGTGATCAAGCACATCATCGACGGCGAGACCGTGCTCGAATACGAGAAGCCCCAGCTCGACGAGCGCGACAAGGACGCCAAGGAGCTGATCCGCAAGGGGGCCGACCTGATGCTCAAGGACGGGTTCATCTCCCTCCAGTCCGAGAGCCATCCGATCGACTTCCGCCGGGTCGAGATCCAGATGATCGAGCCCTGAGCCTAGGACCGGGCCGTCGCCGCGCGGCGATCAACGATCGGATCGAATCGGGAAGATGGGATGTCGATGAAGTTCGATTGGTTCCTCGCGGGGATCGCGGTGGCGACGGGCCTGGCCTGGCTGTTCCCCGAGCCGGGTGCGGACGGGGGATGGCTCCACCCCGAGTTGCTGACCAAGGCCGGGGTGGCCCTGATCTTCTTCCTGCACGGCATCGCCCTGGCCCCCTCGGCGCTGAAGGCCGGGGCCCTGCGCTGGCCGGTCCACCTGGTCATCCAGGGGGCCACCTTCCTGGCGTTCCCGCTGCTCGGCCTCGCCCTGATCCGAGCGTCGCGGGGTTGGATGTCGCCCGATCTCGGCCTCGGATTCTTCTACCTGTGCGCCCTGCCCTCCACGGTCTCCTCCTCGGTCGCGATGACGGCCGCGGCCCGGGGGAGCGTGCCGGTGGCCATCTTCAACGCCACCCTGTCGAGCCTGCTCGGGGTGGTCCTGACGCCGCTCTGGATCGGCTGGTTCCTCACCGAAGGGGGGCACGCCCCCCCGATGGGGAAGGTGCTGCTCGACCTCACCCTCTGGCTCGTCCTGCCGCTGGCGGTCGGGCAGTCGCTCCGGCCCTGGCTGGGCGCCTGGGCGGGCCGGAATAAGAAAGCCATCGGACTGGTCGATCGGGGGACGATCCTCCTGCTGGTCTACACGTCCTTCTGCGATTCGGTCGAGCGTGGCGTGTGGACCGGCCAGGGCACCGGGACGATCGTCGCGGTTTTCGCGGGGACCTCCCTGATCCTGGCGATCATGCTCGTCGGGATGGCCTGCGCCTGCCGGGCGCTGGGCTTCCCCCCGGGCGACCGCACGGCGGCGATCTTCTGCGGGTCCAAGAAGACCCTCGCGTCCGGCGTGCCGATGGCCCACCTGATCTTCGGCCCACGCCCCGAACTGGGCCTGATCCTCCTCCCGATCATGGTCTACCACCCGATCCAGCTGGTCGTCTGCGGGATGCTGGCCTCCTCCTGGGGGCGGCCCCGGGCCGAGGAGGGGCCGGAAGCATGACGACTCCTGGATGTCATGAAGTGATCCACATCAATGGTTTGCGGATCGGCTTCCGCGAGGCCTTCGGCCCTTGCTTCTTCGCGCCACCGGCCCCATGATAAGCGATGGCCACGTCCGGGCCATCCGTCCCGACCCGGCCCGATCTTCGATGGGTCGCGCCGGCCCTGGCGCCATTTTAGGCGGAAGGCCGGCTGCGAAGATCGATCCCCCCGCTCGGGTCATCGTTTCGAGGCGCCGAAAGATCATTCGGGGGGTACGCCACCGTCGGCTCGTCGAATGAGCCGCGAGGCCATCCGCCCGAATCTTCGAATCCCTCTCTGATGCCGAGACATTCCGATGACGTCCACGCTCGAACGCCTCGCCGAACTCGTCCGCCAGGCCGAGGCCCGGGCGAGGGCTAAGCGCCTCGGGGGGGAGGTGCGACTGGCCGGCGACGTCCTGTCCGCGGCGCAGGCCCGCGCCGAGGCGGCGCAGGTCCGGGTCCGGGAAGAACGGCCGATCTGCCTTCGGGATTTGAAGGAGGCCGGCGACGAGGCCAAGCTCCTCCACGAGATGACGATCAAGCTGGCCCAGTGCAAGACCTTCGTCAGCCCGGACGACGAGGCCGAGCGGCTGATCCAGCAGGCCCGGGCCGAGATCGAGGCGAAGCGCATCGCGGCGCAGAAGGCTCTCGACGCGATCGTGGCCGAGGCGGCGGAGGCCCAGAAGTCCTTGCAGGCCGCCCTGGCCCGCTACCAGGAACTCCGCCGCGAGCTGGACCGGCTGCTCCCGCACGAGGCCGCCCAGTTCGAGGAGACCGACCGGAAGGTCCCCGGCATCATCCGCCTGGTCCCCTCCGGCCAGATCCCGGAGCTGATCGCCGAGATCGACGACGGGACGACCCATTTCGGATTCCTGGACGCCCGCGAGCAGAAGGCCCAGCTCATGATCTGGATCGGGCGGCTGCGCCGCCTCCAGGAGCTGAACTTTGCGGAGTCGGGCGAGGAAGTCGCGGCGATGGAGCTGGTCTTCCGCCGACTGGTCGGCCTGTCGAAGCAGTACATGCCCGGCTACATCGACGCCTTCCAGGAAGGCTATGCCGCCGACTGGGAGCAATACATCGTCGATGCCCAGGAACTCTTCCGGCTGGCCGCCGAATCGGCACGCCGCGACCGCGAGGCGAAGGCCCAGCGCGAGGAGGCCGCCCAGCGCGAGGAGGAGCGGAAGCGTGTGGCCCGCGAATCGTATCGGGAGGCCTTCGTCTCGCTCCGCGCCACGATCCTGGCGCACGACCTGCCCCGGACGGGGGTCGAGGAGTTCTTGGCCATCCTGGCCCGCGTCGTCAGCCTGGGCGGTGCCTCCGAACCCGAGCTGCTCGAACTGGTCCGGCCGTACCGGGAATTGATCGGCGGTGGCGACTTCCGCGCCCTCCGCAAGCACCTGGACCGGATCCGGGGGGACGAGACCAAGGTCGAGGAAGAGGCCGCCCTGCGGGCGCGGCACGGCGAGCTGATCGCCCAGACCCGGGATCGCCGGGCCCTGATCATCGGCGGGGCGGCCCGGGAGGAGGCCAGGAAGTCGCTCCTCCTGTTCTTCGAGTTCAAGGAACTGGAGTGGGAACCCTACGAATCGAGCCGGCCGGCCCTGCTCCGGTCGCTGGAGCAGCGGGTCCGCAACCAGGGCGTCGACCTGATCCTGATCCTCAAGGAATTCGTGTCGCACGCGGTGCCCGAACGCCTGCGGCCGCTCTGCGAGGAGTCCGGCATCGCCTGCGTGATGGTCGAGCACGGCTATGGGGCCCATCAGATCGCCGAGGCGCTCCGGCCCCTGGGCCGGCCCGGCTGAGGCCGCCCTCGATCGGCCTACGCGCCCGGGGGGGAATCTGCTAGCCTCGCCCCCGGCTGGTGGAAGGATTCCCGAGGCTCACGGAAGGAGCCCGTCGCCGCATGGATACGATCGTGACGCCGAGGCGAGGGATGGACGGCCGGATCGGCCTGGATGCGCCGGGGACGCCGGGGCGGCCCCTGCTCCGCCCCGCCCCGCGGTCGGCGATGTTCTTCCCCCTGGTCGTGCTGATGGCCGTCCTGCCGGGCCTGTACGCGCTGAACTGGTGGAACCTGACGCCGCCCGGCCCCTGGTGGGGGCTGCGGGGGCTCGCCGTGCTGGATGGCTGGTTCCTGGACCAGACGCCGGCGGCCGATTCGCTCCGGCCGGCCCTGGAATCCCGGGCCTTCCGAGCCGTGGCGCTGCAACCGCCCCTGTATGCCTGGCTGGAGGCCCTGGGCCTCTCGCTGGGGCATGCCCGCGCCCCGTGGGCGACGGTCATGCCCAGCTACATCGCCGGCGCGGCGATCGTCCTGCTGGTCTACTGGCACGGCCGGCTCTGGCGGGGCCCCGGCGTGGGCCTGGCCGCGGCCATGCTGACGGCCTTCAACCCCCACATCCTGATCCAGATGAAGGTGGCGTCGCCGGCGACGCTGGCCCTGGCGGCGACGCTGACCTCGCTCTATTGCTACGGCCGCCATCTCCAGCTCGGCCCCTCGCCGTCGCGATTCTTCGTCTGCGGGGGCGGGGCCGCCTGGATCCTGGCCGGCGGCGTCTCGCTGGGACTATCCCTGCTCGCGATGGGAGGGGTCGGCCTGCTCTGCGTCCCGGTGGTGGTGCTCCATCAGACCTACCTCCGGTCCGGCCTCGCCCCGGTCGAGCGTGCCGAGCGTCCCTGGTACGGCTGGTGGAACAACCCGAGCCTGGTGGCCGGCGCGGTCGCGTTGGTCATCGGGCTGGTGATCGCCGCCCCCTGGTATGGCCTGATGTACGCCGCCCACGGCCGCGAGTTCCTCGGATCCCTGCTCGTCCCGCCCGACCCCCTGGGTTGGGAACGCCCCGCCCTGCTCAGCCGCCTCAACGACCTGGCCCCGGCGACCCTGCCCCTGGGCCTGTTCGCGGTCGCCCGGGCGATCCGCGAGGCCCTGGTCTCGGACGGCGATGATCGCGGGACGGTGGGGGGCATCCTTTGGGTGGTGTGGCTGGCCGTGGCCGCGCTGGCCCCGGCCGCCTGGGTCGGCGGGCCTCAGACGGCGATGGGCCTGTTCCTGCTCGTGCCTCTCAACCTCCTCGCGGCGCAGGCCATGAGCGACCTGGCCGGCCGCCGCGCCCCGGTGCGGGCCCTGAGCTGGCTGGCCCCGGCCACCGCCGTGTCGGTGGCCTGGTGGGTGAGCGGAGAGTTGCGGGGGGCCGTCATCGGGCTGACCCACGGGCATGTCGGGCTGCGATCTGCGCTGGGCCTCCACCTCGCCGTCGACCTCCTGATCGTCGTCGTCTGGTTGTCCCGGGGCCTCGACCGCTGGGCCCGCCGCCGGGACGTCCGCCAGAGGCGGGTCCTGGCCAGTTTCCTGGGCGTCGTCCTGGTGACCACCCTCGCGGATGGGCTACGCGAGGTCACCTTCCGACACTTCGAGACCCGCGAGTTGATGAACCTCCGGTCGTCGGTGCTGATGCGCCACCGGGTCCGCCCGTTCCGTTCCATCCTCGTGGTCGGCCCCGACTTCGACCGGCCGTTGATCGCCGGGCCCACGCCGGGCGGGCGATTGCGGTTCGTCCTCCGGTCGACCTTACCCGGCGTCCCCGAACTGGACCTGACCAGCTCGGAGCAACTCCTCGGCGTGACCGAGGCCGAGGAACCGCGCCTGGTCGTCCTGGTCGGCGAGGCCCATCGGCTCTCGTATGCTGCCCAGTCGCAGCTCGGCCTGGAGTCGATCCATCCGGGACGCCTGGGATTGCTGGACGCCTTCGCGAGCACGGTCGAATCGCCAAGGTCGAAATCCGCGCTGCGATAGGACCGTTGCGATCGCTCAAATCGGAGTCATCCGACCTGGACTCTTGTGCGTCACCTCTGTCTTTCGGTACACTCCTGAACGTCGATCGGGAGTGCTGCCGTACGCAGGGGGCGACCAGATGCAGACCCGGAACCCGGTCCGGTTTGATACGTCGGGGGCGTCGCGGGACGACGCGACGAGCATCCGTGAGGTCTGCTTGATCGGCAACGCCGACCGCCGCTATGTCTTCACGGGTTTGGCCCCGCGACCGCGGCGGGCCGGGTTCACCCGATGCGATCCCATCGAAGACCGCCCGCGAATGGCCACCCGGCGATGATCGGGCAATCGACGCCGTCGGCCCGCCTGCTCATCGACCGGGTCCAGCGTGCCAAAATCCTCCTGGATGTGGCGCTCGCCGACTTCGAGATGGCCGAATCCACCCTCGGCCCGGGCCATGCCTCGACCTGGCACTATCGCGAGGCGCTGACGCAGGCCCGAACCGCCTGGGATCGCCTTCGGGCCGAGTTCGGCGGGGCCGTGCTTGAACGCGAACTGGTCCAATCGCCGGTCGCCGTGATCCGGCTCCGTGACGAGAATCGCCGGCCTCACCGGATCCGGCTCATCACCATCCAGGGACGGACCTATGGGGTCGAGCCGATCCCGGGGTCCGAGGCCGCGCCGGGCCTCTGGCGATTCCAGAGGCTGAACCCACGCCTGGAGTTCGGGCCATACTATGCGGCCCGCCTCGCGGATGGGACGACCCAATGCGATTGCGCGGAGTGGGCCTATCGAGAAGATTCCCCCGCCGACATCCCATGTAAACACATCTTCGCCCTCTTGCACCTGGGATGGCTGGCCGCAGACGATCGCCGAATGGGGAATTTGACGAGCTAATGGGGGATTGGTAGCCTGGGTTGGGATTTTGGATTGAGGAGATTTTTCTCGGTCCGATGACTCTCCATCATCACCCTCCTGTTCCCGGGATCCACCATGAGCCACACCCCTTCGAGTTCGAGACGCACGAATCGCGCTCACCGTCGTCCGTTCGCCGCAAAGGTCGAGGGGCTGGAGAACCGGCAACTCCTCGCGACCATCATCGGCCTGACCACCGATAGCGAGTTGATCCGGTTCGACAGTTCGACCCCGGGCGTAGTGTCGGCCCCGCTGCCGATCTCGGGGTTGCAGTCGGGCGAATCCCTGCTCGGTATCGATTTCCGGCCTGCGACGCTCACACTTTATGGCCTGGGCAGCACGGGTCGCCTTTATGGCGTCAATCCGACGACGGGCGTGGCCACGCAGGTCGGATCCGGCACCTTCTCGACGCCCCTGGCGGGCACGCAGTTCGGCATCGACTTCAACCCGACCGTGGACAGGTTGCGGGTGGACAGCAACTCGGGGCAGAATCTCCGGGTCAATCCCAATGACGGCACGCTGATCGTCGATGGGAATCTCGCCTACGCCGCCGGGGACTCCGGCGCCGGGATCGCCCCCCAGGTGGCCTCGGTGGCGTATTCCGACAGCTACAGCGGGGCGACGACGACCCGGCTGTATGTGATCGACACCGGGCGCGACGTCCTGGCGATCCAGAACCCGGCCAATGCCGGCACCCTGACCACCGTCGGCCCGCTCGGCGCCGATGCGTCGGGGCCTATCGGCTTCGACATCGTCGGGAGCTTCAGCCCCGAGATCAACACCGCCTACGCCACCGCGACCGACGCATCGGGCGGGACCGCGCTGTTCCAGATCAACCTGACGACCGGGGCGGCGACCGCCGTCGGGGTGGTCGGCGACGGGACCACCACGGTCCGCGACATCGCGATTTCCCAGCAGGTCGAGACCTTCTTCAGCATCTCGAACGGCGGCAGGTCGCTCATCACGACCACGTCCTATTCCCCGACCGTGCCGGTCAGCACGACCCCGTTCACTGGGCTCCAGGCGGGCGAATCGATCATCGGGATCGATGTCCGGCCGGCCAACGGCCTGGTCTACGGCCTCAGCTCGCTGGGGCGGCTGCTCACGATCGACCCGCTCACCGCGAACCTGACCCAGGTCGGCAGCGGCCCGATCACCCCGGCCCTCTCGGGCACCACCTTCGGCATCGACTTCAACCCGACCGTGGATCGCCTGCGGATCGTCAGCAACACCGGCCAGAACCTCCGGGTGAACCCGAACGACGCCACGGCGATCGTCGACGGGACCCTCGCCTACGCCGCCGGTGATCCCGGCGAGGGGATCACCCCGCAGATCGCCGAGGTGGCCTACACCAACAGCTTCGCCGGCTCCAATGCCACGATGCTCTACGGCATCGACATCGGACGCGACGTCCTGGTGCTCCAGAACCCGGCGAACGCCGGCACCCTGACCACCGTCGGTTCCCTCGGGCGGGACGTCACGCGGGTCATCGGCTTCGACATCGCCGCGACCTACAACGTGGCGTTCGCCGCGGTGACGGTCGCCGGTTCGACGACGCCGCAACTCCTGACGATCAACCTCGCCACCGGCGCGACGACCCTGGTCGGGCCGACCGTCGGGGGCGATGCCTTCGTCGGGCCGACCGCCGGGCTCCCCGGCGCCGCGTTGACCTTGCCGCCCGTCCTGACGAGCATCGTCACCTACGGCTCGGGCAACAAGCCGACGACGATCGTCCTGAACTTCAACAAGCCGCTCGATCCGGCGTCCGCCGAGAACCTGGCGAATTACCGCATCGTCTCCTTCGACCGCAGGGGTCGTCGGATCGGCACCGTCAAGCTCAAGTCGGCGACCTACGACGCCGCCTCGAATACGGTCGTCCTCATCCCGACCAGGAAGTCGTTGCGGCTGAATCAGCCCTACAACCTGACGATCCTGGGCGGCACCTCGGGCGTGACCGACCTGGCATCCACCCCGATCTCGGCGACCAGCGTCGTCACGGGCTTCAATCGCCGCAATATCGGCGGGTCGGTCTATCCGGGCCCGACCGTCGCCTGAATGGGCTCGGCCTGGCCCATCGCCCCGGCCCGAGCCGAGGGCGAAGGGTCAGGCCGCATCGCCGTCCGATTTGCTCCCGCCCTGATCCCGGGCGGGCCTCTCCATCAGGCCATATTCATACATTTTCTTGTAGAGCGTCATCCGGCTGATGCCCAGCTCGCGGGCGGCGTAGAGCCGGACGTTGCCGTGCTTGCGCAACGCCTCGACGATCCGGGACTGTTCCGCATCCCGCTTGGCATCGGCCAGGGTGGCCGGGCCGGGGCTCCCGGCATGATTCGGGTGGGACCGCGACGCGGGCGGGGATTTCAGGCGGAGGTCTTCCAGGAGGATGGTCGGGGTCAGGCCGAGGACGACCGCCCGCTCCAGGATGTTGCGGAGTTCCCGGACGTTCCCCGGCCAGTCGTGCCGCAGCAGGGCCTCGAGGGCATCCGGGGCGATCCCCTCGACCTCGCGTCCGCACCTCTCGGCGAATTCGATCACGAACCGGGCGGTCAGCCCCGGGATCTCTTCGATCCGCTGCCGGAGCGGCGGGAGCATGATCTCGATGACGTTGATGCGATAATACAGGTCGGATCGGAACCGGCCGGCGGCGACCTCCAGGTCGAGGGGCCGGCTGCTGGTGGCGATCACCCGGGCCCGCATCGGCACGGGATCGTTCGACCCCAGCGGCTCGAAGATCCCCGACTCGATCGCATGGAGGAGCTTCCCCTGGAGGCCGGGGGAGAGCGAATCGATGTCGTCGATCAGGATCGTGCCGTCCTGGACCTCGGCGAACTTGCCGACCTGGACGCGGTCGGTCCCCATCGCGGCGGAGCGGACCTGGCCCAGCATCTCCACCTCGGTGGCCGCGGGCGAGAGCGCCTTGCAGTTGAGGGTCACAAAAGGGCGGCCGCAGCGATGCGACGCCTCGTGGATCAGACGGGCCGCCCGCGATTTCCCCGATCCCAGCTCGCCGGCCAGCAGGACCGTCGCGTCGATCGGGGCCACGCGCCGGATCTGATCGACGACCCTCGCCCCGGCCGGGGACATGATCTCGGCCTGGTCGCGGAAGCGGATCGCCGCGGTCGTGATCGGGCCGATCGGCATCCTCGCCAGCGACGCGGCCCGGGAGGCCAGAAAGCTCGTTGGGCCGGGGTGGGGGACGAACTCGGCCGCACCGGCCTGCATCACCTCGCGGGCCATCTCCTCCCGATCCTCCGAACCGACGAGGAGGGTGGACGCCGACGGCGAGGTGTTCGTGATCCGACGGACCACGTCCTTCAACCTGGCGATGTCGGTCTCATCCGAGATCTCGGCGATCAGGAGGCGAAAATCCCCGCGGCCGGCGTGGGACAGCGAATCATCCAGGTGGCCGATGGAGACCGAACGGAGAAGATCGATCGAATCGATCGCCCCGGCGATGTCGCCGGCCAGGCGCGCGTCTTTGCAGTAGATGAGGGCGTAAGATTCGGACATTTGCAAGTGTCCGGGAAGAAAGGTCGGGTGGTTCGGATCCCCATCGGTCTCGCCGCTACGCGAGGAGCCTCGGCAGGCGGCCGCTAGGGTCCTGGGCACCGTCAACCTGAGATAAGTCGAAGCCGAAGACGGCGCCTGATGATGCGGAGAACATCATGGACTGGAGGAAACGCCGGCTCATCGAAGGGACGGGATTGTCGCTGCGTTCCAGATTCGATCGCAAAGATCGCATTGGACGGTCTCATTGAACCACTTGGGTGGTAAATCCGCAAGCAAAGACCCCGGGGAATGGGGGAAGCTCCGCGCGATTCTGTCGGTAATGTTTCAATTAAGTGGAAAGCCGCTTCAATTTGACAACCCGGAGGTGTCAGTTTGCCGGGACACGCCCGCCGTCATGTCGTCCATCTTGTTGACATGAGCCCATTGCAAACGATCGCATTGATGATCGTCAATGCTTTTTTCGGGGATTAATGCACGGGCCGATCTTTCGCCCGGGCGATCTCCTCGTAGAGATCGGCGAAACTACCGATCATCCGGGAGGCACCGAATGAGGTTTCGACCCGCGTCCGGCCGGCTTCCGCGAGGCGACGACCCAGGCCGGGCTCCTCGATCACCCGGCGCATGGCCTGGGCCAGTAAGGGCGGATTGCGCACGGGCACAAGCAGGCCGGTCTGCCCGTCGACGATCAATTCCGTGGTCCCGGGCGCGGCGGTGGCGACGACGGGGACCCGGAACCGCATCGCTTCCAGCACCACGTTCGGCAGCCCTTCATACAGGCTGGGGAGGACGAGCAGGTCCGCGCAGGCGAGGAGGGTCGGCACATCCTCGCGATGGCCGAGGAAGCGGACCTTGTGATCGACGTCGAGCTTGAAGGCGTGGGCCATCGATACCAGTTTCCCCCGCAGGGGCCCGTCCCCCACGATCAAGGTGCGCAGGTCGGGCCGGACGTGCTGGAGGAGGTCGAGCGCCGCGATCAGGTCGCCCACCCCCTTCTGCTCGGCGAGACGGCCCGCGTACAGGATCAGTGGGGCATCGAGGGGCAGCCCGAGGCTCGCGCGGACGGCGGCCCGATCGATGGCCGGCGGTTCCTCGTCGCCGATTCCCGAGGCGATCATCGTCAGCCGCTCGGGGGGGATGCCCGCCTCGCGATAGAAGTCGACCACCGCCTCGGAATTCCCCACGACGCGATCGGTGTGCTTCGCCAGCCAGCGGTCGACGGCCAGCTCGCGACGGCTTTTCCAGAGGTCCACGGCCATCTCGGAGGTGATGACCACGGGGACCCCTGCCATCCTCGCCGCGACCCGCCCGTAGACGTCGGCGGCGAAGATCCAGGTATGGACGACATCGAACCGGCCTTTCTTGACCAGGCGGGCCAGCTTCGCCAGGGCGAATGGGTCGAGCTTGAGCCGCTTGCCGATCGTGGTCACCGGGATGCCGGCCGAGGCCAGGTCGGCCGCGAGCGGGCCGGATCGGGTCAGGGCGGCGACCTCGACCCGGAATCGGTCGCGGGGGAGCCCGGTCGCCAGGAGGGCCATCTGCTTCTCGGCCCCGGACCGGTCGAGTGTGGGGATCACCTGGAGGACGTTCAGCACGGTCTCAACCCTCGCGACCACGGGATGCGTCGGTGATCTTCGCGTCGGCGACTGCCCGCCCGGCGTCTCGACCCCCTGCCCGATCGGCGATCACCGACCGGAAAAGGTCCAGGTGCCGTTCGGCCACGGCCGCGATCGAATACTGCTGGATGGCCCGGAGCCGAGCGGCCTCCGCCATCGCCATCGACCCTTCGGGGTCGGCCCATCGTTCCAGCATCGCCCGGGCGAGATCCTCGGGATCATCGGGGCGGGCGAGGCGGCCGTGGACCCGGTCAGTGACCAGGGCACGATTGCCGGGGATGGCCGAGGCGACCAGCGGCAGGCCCAGGGCCATCGCCTCCAGCAACGCGATGCTCATCCCCTCCTCGCGCGAGGGGAGGACGAACAGGTCGCAATGGCGGAGGATCGAAGCCGGATCATCCGATGCACCAGTCAATGCGATGTGTGGCCCCAGCCCCAGCCGGGCGATCTCCGCTTCGAGCCCGACCCGTTCGGGGCCTTCCCCGATCAGGGTCAGGCGGGCTTCGGGACGTTTCAACAGCACGAGCGGCCAGGCCCGGATCAGGACGTCGAGCCCCTTCTCCGGGGCCAGGCGGCCGACGAATGCCGCGTGGATCGGGGCGTCACCCGGGCTCGGCGTCCAGGGACGCTCCGGGATCGGCACGCCGTTGGGCAGGTCATGGATCTTGCCGGGGTCGTAGCCGGCGGCGATGAGTTCGGCCCTCACGGCACCGGAGATCGACACGACGGCATCGGCCGTGAGGCAGCGTCGACCGATCACCGATCCGAAGCGGCCCCACCTCTGCCATGCCAGGTCGCCCGTCGCCCCGGCCCCTTCCGGCCGGAGGACCACCGGGAAGCCGTGTTTCCGACCGGCCCCGATGGTCACGTACGCGTCGTGCTTGAGCATCGAGACGTAGGCCAGGTCGACCCGCTCCCGCGCGAACCAGCGGGCCATCGCCCGCATGTATTGCCAGGTGCCGAGGAACCTGATCCCGGAGGTGGGCAATCGGACGACGCGAACGCCGTGCGGATCCGGCCCTTCGGACGCCGGCAGCCCGGGGACGTGGGAGGTGAGCACCGTCACGCCCGCCCCCGCCTCGGCCAGCGCCCGCGCCAGGTAGCTCAGGATGCGTTCCGCCCCCCCGATGGCGGGGGGAAAGCGGCGGGTCACCAGGGCCACCTTCATGACACGACGGGGAATTCGCCGGTATCCACCAGGTTGGGCGGGAGGCTCGGGAGGATGGCGACGTGGGGCAGGTGGCGATAATCGTCGTCGAAGTCGAGGCCATAGCCGACCACGAACGCATCGGGGATGGTGAATCCGCAATAGTCGGGCTCGATGGCCACTTCCTGGCGGCCGACCTTGCGGAGCAGGACGGCGGTCCGGACGCTCGTCGCTCCCCGGTCGGCCATCCGATGGACCAAGGTGGCGAGGGTGTGGCCGGTGTCCAGGATGTCGTCGAGCAGCAGGACGTCGCGTCCCTGGACATCGGGGGCGAACGACTCGTTGATGATCAGGGCGCCGGCCTGGGTGGTCGCCCCCTTGTAGCTGCTCGCCTGGATCAGGGCCACGCGGAGGGGGATCCCGATCTCGCGGATCAGGTCGGCCAGCACGATCAGGCTGCCGGTCAACACCGCGACGATGGTGAGGGGCTTCCCCTGATAATCCGCCTCGATCTGCCTTCCGAGGTCGCGGATCCGCTCGCGGATCTGGGACTCGGTGATCAGGATTTCCACGGCGAAACGGCCCCGGCGAAGACGCCGAACGGCCGAGCACCCCGGGGGTGACGGCCGGATTCGGCTCGTGTTGGAGGTCGGCCCATCATGACCGACCGCAGGCCCGATGCCAAGGGGTCAGGCCGCCTGGGGGATCCGCCGGCCGCGGCGACGGGCCCGGGACCCGACGAGGCCGACGCCCGCCAGGGCGGACCAGAGGGCCAGCGTGGCCGGCTCGGGGGTGTTGACCGTCGATCCTTCGCCGTTCTGCGAGGAGGGGACGACCAGGCCGAGGCTCTTGACCTGGATGTATTCCAGGCCGCTGATCGGCGTGAGGGTCGGTGCCGGCCCGGTGTAGCTCGGGTCCGTGGCCATGGTGAAGGTGAGGACGTCCGAGCCGTCCGTCTTGAACCCGGGCCCGCTGAACAGGAAGCCCAGGGCACGCTGGGTCAGGGCCACCGGCGGGACGGCCGTCGGGTCGGAGTCGTCGGCGAAGGCGGAGCTGGCCTGGCCTGGCTTATAATTCAGGACGTCGAAGGCCCCCTTGCTATCCAGCGTGTCGATCTGGATCGGGTTTTCCGTCGAATCGACGTCGGGGGATTCCGGGGGCGTCACGTAGAAGGCCGCCTGCGTCAGGCTGCTGGCGGTGCCCGTCGGGGCGTTGACGGCGGTGATCTGGTACTTGTAGACGCCCGAGCCCAGGGCCGGTGTCGATAGCGCGAGGAGCGCCAGGAGCGGAGTCATCATGCCCATGAGGGCGGTGCGGCGGCGCAACACGGCGTCTCTCCTCCTTGAAACGATGCCTGGCGGGTCGGCCCAGGCGCGACCCCGAGTCCCCGGCCATCGTGGCCGGGCGAGGACTCGTCATCCCTACGTGATCTTGGGGAGTGTTCGTCCGAGGTGTGACGTCCGCAAGTCGGGGCGAGGCCCGAGGCGAACGGGGGCATTTTGCCCGGGTTGCCCCGACCGGTCAATCCCAGGTTGTTTGCAACTTGAGGGGAATTTCGACAATCCGATCGGGTCGGTTCCGCTGGGATGGGTCCGGGCCGCCCATCGAATAAGATGACACCGGGCCGCGTCTGTTGCTCTCAGGGGTGTCCATGATCGAGGGTTCCATCGCCGGACTGATGTCCGATGACATCCTGGTCGAACGCGGCCGGCACGGGGACCGCGACGCGCTGGAAGAGCTGTTCCGTCGCCACTGGACGGTCGCCTACCGCGTGGCCTCCCGGCTCCTCGGGCATGAGCAGGACGCCCAGGATGCGACGCAAGACTGCATGATCAAGGCCCTCTCGCACCTGAAGGACTTCGACGGCCGGAGCGGTTTCCGGACCTGGTTGCTGCGGATCGTGACCAACGCGTCGATCGACTCGGGGCGGAGGCGCAAGAGGAGGCCGCTTCTGGGGCTGGGCCACAAGCCGGACGAGGCATCGGGCGAGGCCGAAGGCGGCCCCCTCCCGATGGAGCCGTCCTGCCAGCACGACCCGTCCAGCGAGATGCGCCGCCGCGATCTCCGCGAGATCCTCGACCGGGCCCTCGCCCGGCTGGCGCCCAATCAACGGCAAGCGTTCGTCCTGTTCGCCGAGGGGGGATTGAGCTATGAAGAGATCGCCGAGGTCCAGGACGTGCCGATCGGGACGGTGATGAGCCGGTTGTTCTATGCCAGGTCCAAATTGCAAAAATTCATGGCCGGGGTGGATGGCCTTTGACACGAAACGGCCCGGGACGATCGCCGCCCCGGACCCGATGGTTTCCGCGATGGGGGGGTGCGTGATGCGATGCGAACAGGCCGGCCGGGAGATCGCAACCACGCCGGTGGGAGGTCCTGCCTCGGAGGAACTGATGGCCCACCTGGCGGCCTGCCCGGCCTGCTCGGCGTCGTCCGAGGAGGCCGCGCGGTTCGACCGCGCGTGGGCGGAAAGCCGGTTCGACGACCTTTCGCCGGTGGCGCTGGATCGGGCCTGGATGGAAGTGGCCCGGAACCTGGATCGGGCGGAACTGCCGCCGGTCATCGAGATGCCCGCCCGGCCCCGGGGGCGCTGGATTCGCCTGGCGATCGGCCTCGCCTCGGCCGCCGCCCTCATCGGGCCGTACTTCTCCATGGCCCGGCCGGATCCCGTCGCCGAGGCGCCTCGGCCGCAACCCAGCCCGGTCGCCAAGGCGTTGCCTCGGATCGAGATCAACCTCGACGAGACGGTGCTGGTCCGACTCGACCCCGAGGGGCCGCGTGTCGTGGTGATGGACGACCCGTCCACGAACCCGGAATCGTTCCCGTCGCTGGCCGACGCCACCCCTCATGACGTGATGAACGCCATGGAAAGCCTGGCCCAATGAGCGTGGCGTCCCGTCGGAGAATCTCGGCCTTGTCCCCGGCCATCCTGGTGATGGCCGGGCTCCTATCGTCCTTCGGGGGGCCGGCGCATGGCCAGATGATCCCCGCGCGGCAGATCACCGTGTTCGGCGTCCTCGCCACCCCAGGGGGCAGCGGGGCCGACCCGAAGCTGGCCCCGGTCCTCCCCCAGCTCCGCCGCTTGCTGCCGAATCACGGCTTTAAGCTGATCAAGATCGAGAGCCAGCGGGCCATGGCCGGGCAATCGGTGGCCTGCGACCTGGGGGACGGCTTCGTCGCCTCGGCGCAGTTGGTCGAGGCCTTGGACCTGAACGGCAAGGTCCAGATGCGTTTCAATCTCGCGCAGCAGGGCGCGTCGCAATTCCAGACGGTGGTGACGACCCCGCCGGACCAGGTCATGTTCTGCGACAAGATGCTGCCGAACGGGTCCCGGCTCTTGATCGGGCTGGGCGCCCGCTGATCGCGGGCCATCGCCGCGGGGTCAATGCATCGAGCCGCGCCGACCGGCGGTTCCGACCCCTCGCCGAACGAGGGCGGTCGCCGGCCGGAGCGGCCGATGACGACGTCCATCTCCTGAATGCCTCCCGGATCGCCGGAGATACCGACGAGCCGAAATGCCCGGGCGGATGCCGCTTTGATTCCGAATTCGATCGGTCGGCGTGCTGACCTCCGCGTCCATCCTTGGTCGCCGAGGCGTCGCGAGCGGATCCTCTTCAACCATCCTTGGTCGATTCGAGGCTCCTTCCGACACCCTTATCTATCGGCGTCCGTGGGGCGAACCATGAGGATTCTCGCCGGAGGGTGGGACTCGACTCGCCCCGAGTCCCACGTTTAGGATATTCGGAGATGGCCGGAACGTCTGGCCGGCCTGGACCAAGAGGATCCGATTCGTGATTGCCCACCTGCTTTGCCTGGCAACGCTGGCGGCGGCCCCCGCCCCGCCCGATGCCCCGCCCATCCCTCGCGAGTTCCGCGCCGTCTGGGTCGCGACGGTCGAGAACATCGACTGGCCGACGAAGCCCGGCCTCCCGGTCGCCACCCAGAAGGCCGAGGCCATCGCCATCCTCGACTCGGCCGCGCGGCTGAACCTCAATGCCGTCGTGCTGCAGGTCCGCACGGCCGCCGATGCCCTATACGACTCGCCCATCGAGCCCTGGTCCCACTACCTGACCGGCAAGCAGGGCCAGGCGCCCGAGCCGTACTACGACCCCCTCCAATTCTGGATCGAGGAGGCCCATCGGCGCGGATTGACCCTCCACGCGTGGCTCAACCCGTTCCGCTCCAAGATCGCCGGGGCCCGCTACGAGGACGCAGCGTCGCACGTCGACAAGGCCCGCCCCGACCTGGCCAAGGCCTACGGGACGATGCGGTGGATGGACCCGGGCGAGCCCGACGCCTTCGATCAGACGCTCCGCGTGGTCGCCGACCTGGCGAAGCGGTACGACCTCGACGGCCTCCATATCGATGATTACTTCTATCCCTATCCGATTGCCGACCCCGCCCGCCCCGGCCAGGAACTCCCCTTCCCCGACGATCCGAGCTGGAAGAAGGCCCAGGAGGCCGGATACAAGGGCGAGCGGAACGATTGGAGGCGCGGCAACATCAACCGGCTGATCCGGGCGATGGCCGAGAAGATCCGCGCCGAGCGGCCGACCGCCCTGTTCGGGATCAGCCCGTTCGGCATCCCCCGCCCCGGCCAGCCGGAAGGGGTGAAGGGCTTCGATCAGTACGACAAGCTCTATGCCGACGCCGTCCTGTGGCTGAAGGAGGGCTGGTGCGACTACATCGCCCCCCAGCTCTACTGGAAGGTCGATTCCCCGGGTCAGCCGTTCCGCCCGCTCCTGAACTACTGGATCGAGCAGAACACCCACAAGCGCCACGTCTGGCCGGGACTGTCGAGCAGCCGGGTCGGGACCGGCGAGAAGAGCTACCGGCCCGACGAGATCTTCCGCCAGATCGAGATCATCCGCGAGACGCCCGGCGCCACGGGGAACATCCTGTTCAGCCAGAAGTCCCTGCGGCCCGGCCCCACGCAGTTCGCCGACAAGCTGGTCGAGGGCCTCTATCGCGAGCCCGCCATCATCCCGACGAGTCCGTGGCTCGGCTCGAAGCCCCCTGAAAAGCCGAAGGTCCTCACGACCTTCAACGGAGGGAATCCCGCCTTCAAGCCCTTGCCCTCGGCGACCCCTCCGTTTGTCTGGGTCATCCAGATCCGCCGCGGCGAGGCGTGGGAGACCCTGGTGAGGCCCTACGGCGGCGAGTCCCAGGGGTTCGGGGCCATCGATGCCGCCGGGATTCAACGGATGGTGGTCACGGCCGTCGATCGCCTCGGGAATGCCAGCGAGCCCACGATCGTGGAGCTGGAGGCCAAGCCCTGAGGCGATCGCCTTCGGCCGCCTTCAGTCCTTGAACCGTTCGAGGTCTTCGGCCTTGGCGACGACCGTGACGCCATCATCCGTCACGGTCAGCCCCCGCGCCAGGTCGAAGGCCCGGTCGTAGCCGATCTCGACGTTCGGCGGGACGCGGACATCCTTGTCGATGATGGCGCGGCGGATCCGGGAATGGCGGCCGATGTCCACGCCGTCGAACAGGATCGAATCCTCGATCAGCGCATAGCTGTGGATCCGGACGCCGGGCGACAGGATCGAGCGGAAGACCTGGCCGCCCGAGACGATGGACCCCTGGCAGACGATCGAGTCGTAGGCGGCCCCGCGCCGGCCCGCCTCGGCGTGGACGAACTTGGGCGGGGGCATCGCCGGCTGGTAGGTGTGGATCGGCCAGTCGCGATCGTACAGGTTCAGGATCGGGTCGGTGGAGATCAGGTCCATGCTGGTCTGGTAGTAGGCGTCCAGCGTCCCCACGTCGCGCCAGTAGGCGGCCTGCTTGCGATTCTCGTCGCGGAAGGGATAGGCGAAGACGCGAGAGCCCTTCAGCATCGCCGGGATGATGTCGTGGCCGAAGTCGTGGCGGCTCTCGTCCTTCCGCGCGGCGTCCCGGAACAGCTGCTCGTACATCACGTCGGTGGCGAAGACATAGATGCCCATCGATGCCAGGACGGTGTCGGGATGGCCCGGGATGGTGGGTGCGTCGGGGGATTTCTCGATGAAGTCGAGGACCCGGCCGCTCGCATCCACGCTCAGGACGCCGAGCTCCCGCGACAACTCCCTGGGGGCCGGCTGGCAGGCGATGGTCAGGTCCGCCCGGTTCTTGCGGTGGAACCCGATCATGTCCGCATAATTCATCTTGTAGATGTGATCGCCGGCCAGGATCAGGGTGTCGCGCGGGGCCGCCTTCTCGATCGTGTAGACGTTCTGGTAGATCGCGTCGGCGGTCCCCTGATACCAGTGGTCGGCGATCCTCTGCTGGGGGGGGATGACCTCGACGTACTCATCGAGCTCGCGCGAGAGGAACTTCCAGCCCTGGTCGATGTGCCGATTCAGGCTCACGGCCTTGTACTGGGTCAGGACCAGGATCTTGCGGAGGTCGGAGTTGATGCAATTGGACAGGGTGAAGTCGATGATCCGATAGATGCCGCCGAACGGCACGGCGGGCTTGGCACGGTCTCGGGTCAGGGGCTCCAGGCGGGCCCCTCGGCCACCCGCCAGGACGATGGCCAGAACATCGCGATGCACCTGATCTCGCCTCCGGTTCCTTGGGACGGCACGAGGACGGGCCCCGCCGCCGTCGTTGGTCACTTTGGCCGGGCGGTCCGCCCGCGGGCGGGACGCCGCCCGGCCGCTCCCCCGCCGTTAGTATGTCAGAAGTTTCGCCGGATGGGGCAATTCTCGGGCCCGGGCCCATCCAATTGGTCGTTTTTCTATGGTAGGGTAGGCCGAGCCTCGCGAGGAATCGCCGAGGCGACCCCACCCCAACGCCGCGACATCGGAGGGCTTCCCGCCCATGATCCACCGCCCAGACCAGAACTCCTCCCTCCGCCCCGCCCGCCGCCCGATCCCGATGCTCACGCTCGCCGGCCTGCTGCTCGCCGGCGCGGCCGCCGAGGCCCAGGATCGGCTGAAGCAGATCCAGTCCGAGGCGATCGCCACGAAGGACCAAAAGCGGGCCCGCCCGTATCATTTCGGCTCGCAGGGCCCGGGCGACGTCTTCTCGAATCACACCAGCCACTCGAACCGGCTGATCCCATTCTATACGTTCGGCCGCAAGATCGACGTCGGCTCGATCACCGGGGCCAACAGCACCTATCGGGACGAGGCCAAGATCAAGGCCCTGTATGGGGAACTGCCCCAGCGGACCCTCAACCCCTCGGCCGAGTACGCGGACCAGAGCGACATCTACCGGCTCCAGAAGGACGCGGTCGCCAAGGGCGTGAAGCATCTCTTCATCGCCTGGTTCGACGGGATGGATTACGACACCACCCGCGCCGCGGCCCTGGCAAAGTCCGGGAAGGATTACGCCGAGGGCAAGGGTGCCGGGCTGGTCTTCCAGGATTACCCGGCCGATGGCACGGCGCAGTATGGCTACTACGTCACCAGCCCCACCCACGACAAGAACATCGTCGACCTCGACAAGCAGACCGTGAAGATCCCGATCACCAGCCTGCTGGGGGGCTACGACGCCGAGATCGCCGGCCCGAACCCCTGGACCCTCGGCCCGAAGTTCGCCCGGGGCTATTTCAAGGGCCAGGGGGCCAACGCCGAGGACAAGTCGGGCGTGGCCGCCGTGGGCGGGGTGCTCCATGCCTATACCGACTCGTCCCAGAGCGCCGCGGAGATCGCCTCGGGCGTGAAGTCGTACAACAACGGCGTGAACGTCACCGATGACGGGCGATTCGTGCCGACCCTGTTCGCGCAACTTCAGGGCGACGGGTGGAAGGTCGGCACGGTGACCAGCGTGCCCTTCGACCACGTCTCTCCGGCCGCGATGTACGCCCACAACGTCCACCGCGACGACTACCAGGACCTCGCCCGCGACATGCTGGGCCTCAAGAGCATCGCCCAGGAGACGGGCAAGTTCCCGCAGCAGCCCGGGCTCGACGTGGTGATGGGGGCCGGTTCGGGGATCGGCGACAAGACCAAGCAGCTGACCAAGGAGCAGGGCTCCAACGCGGTGTCGGGCAACACCCACATCACCGATGCCGACAAGGCCGCCATCGACGTGGCCAACGGCGGCAAGTACGTGGTGGTCGAGACCCAGCCCAAGGTCAACGGCGCGGCCGCCGTGGCCGAGGCGGCCGAGCGCGCCGCGAAGGGGGGCCACCGGCTCTTCGGCTTCTTCGGCAAGGGGACGTTCAACCACCTCCCGTACCGGACCGCCGACGGCAACTACGACCCCACCCCCAGCATCAAGAACAAGGCGGAGAAGTACACCGCCGACGACCTCAACGAGTCGCCCAAGCTGGTCGACCTGACCAACGCCGCGCTCAAGGTCCTGTCGGCCGAGAAGGGCAAGCCGTTCGCCCTGTTCGTCGAGGCGGGCGACGTTGACTTCGGGCTCCACGACAACAACCTCGACAACGCCGTCGGCGCCGTGCTCAGCGGCGAGGCCGCCGTCCGGGCGATCATCGACTGGGTCGAGAAGAACAGCAACTGGGACGAGTCGGCCCTGATCGTCTCCGCCGACCACGGCCATTACCTCGTGATCGACGACCCGGCGGCCCTGGCGGGCACCGCCAAGTAATCTGGTCGGGAGTGCGGGCCGCTCGCAGGATCGGGCGGCCCGGCTCAGCCCAGGCGGGCGGCGAAGTTCCAGGCGTGGCCGTCGGGATCGATCAGCTTGCAGATCCGGTCGCCCCAGGACGCGTCCATCGGCTTGAATGCCGAGGTGGCACCGGCCGCCATCGCCCGGGCGTAGAAGGCATCCACGTCGTCGCAGTAGACGTAGAGGGTCGAGGCGTGCCCGGCGGCCCGGGAGGAGCCCGGCCGGGCGTTGCCGGATTCGGGGTCTTTCGGGCCGAACAGGATGACGGCATCGCGCCAGTTCATGGCGGCCTGGTAGATCAACCCATCGGGGCCGACCTTCGTCTCGCGGGGGGCGAAGCCGAACGCATCTTCGTAGAACTTCAAGGATGTCCGGGCATCCTGCACCGTCAGGAACGGCGAGAGCCAGGGCATATCGGCCGGTCGCCCCGAGGCCGAAGCCTTCGCCGGGGCGATCCCCATCATCAGTCCGGACACGGTTGATCCCTCCTGGATCGTTGCAACGTCCCGCCTTCCCTGGCGAGTGAACTCATCATCGAGCGATGATGCAAGATTGTCAATGGGCGATCCCCGCCGCGACCGAGGCTCGCGGGAACCGCCGATGATCCTTCCCTCGACCTCGCATGAGCTTGCGTTGCGGCGAGGTCGATCGCCCCCTGGCCCGTTGATGAGACGAATGCGTCCTCGCCGGTCCCCCGATCAGCGCGAGCCGGCCGCGACCCTCCGGATCCGGTGGTTATTCGTGTCCCCGATGAAGATCGCGCCATCGGGGCCGACGGCGACCCCGTGGGGCCGGTCGAGATGCGACTCGTCCGAACCTTTCCGCCCATTGGTGCCGGCCACGGTCGTGATCGTTCGGGTGGCGAGGTCATAGCGGCGGATCGCGTGATTCTCGGTATCGACGATCAGCACGTTGCCGTCCCGGTCCACGCAGAGCTCCTTCGGACCGTCGAAGGTCGCCCGATCGGCGGGGCCGCCGTCGCCCGAATTCCCCTTCTTACCGGTGCCGGCCAGGGTGCGGATCGTGCCGGATGCGGGGTCGACGGCGCGGAGCGAGTTCCCCTGACGCTCGGCGATGTAAACGATGCCATTCGGGCCGACGGCCACGGCGCGGGCGCCGAACAGGGACGCCTGCGTCGCCGGCCCTCCATCGCCCGAGCGGGCCCCCTTGCCGGTCCCGGCGAACGTCGAGATGATCCCGGTGGATGCGTCGACCTTGCGGACCCGGTGATCGGCCACGTCGGCGATGTAGAGGTTGCCGGCGGCATCGAAGGCGATCCCGTTGGGCTCGGCCAACCCGGCGTCGGCCGCCGGCCCGCCGTCGCCGGATCCGGCCTTCGCCCCGTTGCCGGCGAAGGTCGTGATCAGGCCCGTCCGGGCATCGACCCGGCGGACCCGCCGGTTCAGGCGATCGACGAAGAACAGGTGGCCCGCCCGATCGAGCTTGACCCCGTACGGCTCGTCCAGCCGGGCCTCGGTGGCGGGCCCGCCGTCGCCGCCGAACCCCTTGACGCCCGAGCCGACGACGGTGGTGATCACGCCCGTCTTCGCATCGACCCGGCGGATCCGGTGGTTGTTGGTATCCGAGAAATAGAGGTTGCCGTCCCGGTCGAAGGTCAGGTCGAACGGGCTGTCCAGCAAGGCCGTCGATGCCGGCCCGCCGTCCCCCGCGAAGCCGCGTTTCCCGGTCCCGATATCCGAGTGAATCACGCCGGTCGGGTCGGCGGTGGTCAGAATCAGGCCCAGGAGGAAGGTCGTCGGGCTCAGCATCATCGCGTCTCCATCGATTCGGGAAGGAGCGGCGATGATAACACCCGGCGCGGGGCGAAGGAATCGCCCGACGAGGTGCGGAAGGGGTTGGACCGGGCATCGATCGTGCAGGATGATGGCGTCCGGCAGGACCCCGCTCCCGATCCTCGAAGAGTACCACTGATGGCCACCCGCCTGCGTTACCTCGGTCACTCCTCGCTCCTGATCGAGTCCGATGGAAAGTCGATCCTGATCGACCCGTACCTGTCCGAGTGCCCTACCACCCCAGCCGACGTGTCGGCCGACACGATCCGGCCCGACCTGATCCTCCTGTCGCATGGCCACTTCGACCACCTGGGCGACACGGTCGCGATCGCCCGGAGGACCGGGGCGACGGTGGTCGCCCCCTACGAACTGGCCAACTGGCTGAACAAGCAGGGCGTGGAGAAGGCCGAAGGGATGCAGCCGGGCGGGGGCTGGAAGGGGGACTCCGGCGTCCATGTCAGGTTGACGCCGGCCGTCCACAGTTCGAGCCTGGCCGACGGGACCTATGCCGGCCTGGCCTGCGGATTTGTGGTGACGTGCGGGGACGGCTCGACGATCTACGACGCCGCGGATACCGCCCTGTTCGGCGACATGGACCTGATCGGCGAGATCGGCCTCGACCTGGCCATCGTCCCGATCGGCGACTACTACACGATGGGCCCCGCCGATGCCGTCGCGGCGATCCGCCGCCTCCGGCCCCGGCTGGCGATGCCGATCCACTACAACACCTTCCCTCCGATCGCGCAGGACGCCCGGGCCTGGGCCGAGAAGGTCCGCGAGACGACCTCGGCCATGCCGGTCACCCCCGCCCCGGGCGAGTGGGTCGAGATCCGCTGAACCGTCGCGAGCCCCGGGCGATCCCCGCCCGGCGTGTAGGCAGACGCCCGCGGTTCAGGTAGCGTGGTCCCGGTTCCCGACCGGCCCCGGAGCGCCTTGAGCATGGCGATGAGCGATACGAGCCAGACCCGACCGGAGATCCTGCTGCCCTGGGGCGGAGGCCCTCCGCTCCCCCTGGAGATCCCGCCCGCCTGGCCGATCGTCGATGTGGCCCGGCCGGACCTGTCTTCCCCGCTGGACGACTATCCGGCCGCGCTGGCGGAGGCGCTCGACCATCCCGAAGGGTGCCCGCCGTTGTCCTCGATGGTGGGGCTGGGGTCGACCGTCGCGATCGTGGTCGACGACCCGACCCGCTGGACGCCCGTCCGCGAGGCGCTGCCCGTGATCCTGGGACGGCTCCGCGAGGCGGGCGTGCGCGTGTCGGACATCCGCATCTGCGTGGGGGTGGGGCGGCATCATGCGGTGGACGACGCGACGATGCGGCTCCGCGTGGGTGATGCCGTCGCGGACGCCCATCGCTGCGATAGCCCCCCGGTCGACGACCTGTCGGCCTACCAGGACCTCGGGACGACGCCCGATGGGATCCCGGTCCGGGTGTTCCGCCCGGTGGCCGAGGCCGACCTCCGGATCCTGATCGGGTCGGTCCTGCCCCACCTCCAGGCCGGGTTCGGCGGGGGGTACAAGCTGATCTTCCCGGGGACCAGCCACCGGACCACCCTCAGCGCGCTCCACCGGCGCGGCCTGGGGGGGGACGAGGCGGGGAAGTTGCTGGGGGGGGATGCCGCCGACAACCCGATGCGGTCGGCCATCCGGTCGGCGGCCGGTCTCCTCGGCCCTTGCCTGTCGATCAGCCACCTGCTCGGCCCGCCGGGCGTGGTGCTCCGGGTCGTCGCCGGCCATCCCGATCCGGTGCAGGATGCGCTGGCCGAGGAGGCCCGCCGCCGGTTCCGGGCCCCGGATCACGACCCGGCGGGCGTCGACGTGGTGGTGGCCGGGAATGACCCCTGGCCCGGCGACCCGATGATGAGCTTCAAGGTGCTGCTCCAGCATCGAGCGGCGGGGAGGCCGGGGGGCGTCCTGGTCGGGTTCTTCTTCACCGACCCGGACGCGATCGACCGATCGGTGCCGATGCCGGTGCTCCGGGGGATCGCGGCGGTCGGCTCGCCCGGGGGGTGGGCGGTCCGGCGCGGGGTGGCCGTCGCGGACCGGGTCGTCCGGGCCCTCCGCGCCCCCAACGAGTTCCTGATCCGGTGGGCCCGCGAACTGGTGGTGGACCGGACGGTCCTGGTCTACTCTCCCCCCCTGCATGCCAGGCTCGGCTCGAACCTCGGGCCGGTCCGGATCTTCGCCAATCAGGGCCGGCTCTGGGACCATGCCGCCCGGGCGCTCGGGGGCCACCCGCACCCCGCCTGCCGGGTCTTCCCGCAGGGGGGATTGACATATTGCCCGCAGCTCGGGGCAAACACCCCGGGGCGGGTGTAGACTGGGTTGAACGCGATCGGATCGGGCGACCTCGGACTGCCCCACCCGATCTCGGTCCTTCCCCGGGAGTCGCCGATGGCCGAGGTCCGCCTGATCCCCCTGGGCGTGGGGGATGCCTTCACCGCCCGGCATTTCACGACCTGCTTCGCCCTCGGCATCGACGGGTCGTGGCTCCTGATCGACTGCCCGCACCCGGTCCGCAGGATGTGGCACGAGGCGTCGGCGAAGGCGCTGGGGACTCCCCTGGACCTGGACAGGATCGTCGGCGTGGCGATCACCCACCTGCACGCCGACCATGCCTCGGGGCTGGAAGATTTCGCCTTTTACAATCACTTCATCCTGGGTCGCAGGATCACCTGGCTGGCCCATCCCCAGGTGTCGGCCCATCTCTGGGACGGCCTGCTCTACGCCGGGATGGGGCAGTCGCGCCCCGGCGAGCCGCCCCCGAGGCCGGGCGGGCTCTCCTCCTACGTCGACCTGGTGGACCTCTCCTTCGACCGGGCCGTCGACTTCGGGCCGTACGCGATCGAGTGCCGATCGACCCACCACCCGGTCCCGACCACGGCCTTCCGGATCCGAGTCGGGGGCCGGACCGTCGGCTTCAGCGCGGATACGGCCTTCGACCCCGGGCTGATCGACTGGCTCTCGCCGTGCGACCTGATCATCCACGAGGCCACCACCCTGCCGGAGTCGCAGGTGCACACGCCACTGGCCCGCCTTCTCGATCTCCCCGGGCCGATCCGGGCCAAGATGCGGCTCAATCACCTGCCCGACGACTTCGATCCGGGGTCCTGCCCGATCGAAGCCCTGGCGGAGGGCCGGTGCTACGAGATCTGAGCCGGGCCGGCCGGGTTCGATTCAGCGGACCAATGCCTTCGCGACCGCCTCGGCGACGATCTGGCGGGACTGGCTGATGTCCTCGATGGTCGGATCATCATCGAGGGGGTTGTACGCGGGCAGCTTGACCCAGCGCTCCGTGCTGCCGGCGATCTTCCGCTCGATGGCCTGGCCGATGTTGACGGTCCAGGTCTTGGCACCGATCCGGTCCAGGTGGCCGTGGTCCACGAAGGCCGAGGCCGGATAGCCGGAATGGCGGGCGTCGAGCAGCGTGACGTTGGGGAATCGGGACAGGACGGCCTTGGCCAGCCGGTCGAACTTCTGATCCTGACCTTCCTTGGTGAACTTCTCCTGGACCAGGGGCAGCATCGGCGGGGCCAGCCAGAAGACGCGGACGTCGTGCTCGGCCGCCAGCGCGAAGAACTTCTTGAGATAGTGCTTGTGGTAGGGCGTGATCCATTCCGGGTTGCTGAACGCCAGCTTGTACCAGACTTCGAGGTCGCCCACGTCGAAGGTCGGGTTGCGATTGAAGACCACGCCGCCGGCGTTGAGCTTGCGGTTCCGGGTCTGCGCCGCCGCCTCGTCGCGCTGGGTCTGGAACACGCCCTGGAAGGCGGTCGTCACGCCGGTGCGGATGTTGTCGCGTTCCCGCACCGAGACGAGCAGCTTGGCGCAGGCCATCCGGGCGAAGAACGCGGGATCCTTGACCTCGTAGGCCAGTTCGAGGGCCTCGCGAAATGAGAGGAAGTTGGGGAACCGGCTCTCGTTCTCGACGTAGCTGTGATTCATCAGGAGCGGGAAGGAGTCGACGATCACCGCCTTCGGCCGGGCTCCGGATTCGATCGCGCGGCGGAGCTGGAAGTAGCTGGTGGTCGTCTGGCCGCCGCCGATGGCCATGTTCAGGGTGCGCGACCCGGTGGTCTGCTTCATCACGCGCGGGATGATGCCGTGATTGACCTGGCTGTCGCCGAAGGCGAGGATGTCGAAGCCGGGCGACTTCTTCCGAGCGGCGCGGCCGTTGGTCTCCCATTCCCAGTGCCAGCCGGTCTTGAAAGCGATCTCGTTCCGAGCCAGGAGGCCTTCGGCGAGGAGGACCAGAGCGATCATCCCGATCAGGCCCACCGGGGCCCGCTTCAACTTGGACATGAAATCCGTCTCCCCATTCCGTTGGGATCGCGCCCCGGCATTCATCCGCGTGTCATACCTCATCGGACGGATTCGTCAAGTCGATCACCCCGGTTTCCGAAATTTAATCGCAGTGGCGTTCCCGGAGCCGGGTTGATAGCCGGAGGATGAGCTGGGCCCGCTCGAACTGGTCGAGCCATTCCCCCATCGATGTGGCCAGCGCCTCGTCGGACGGCGGGACGATGCCGGTCGGGCACGACGCGCCGAGCTGCTCGACGGCGAGCCGGCGGTAGATCGAGAGGGTCTTCTCGCCGAACCGGAAGACTTCCTGGAAGTCCTCGTTCAGGAAGACGGCGTGCGGGACCCGCGCCGCATCGTTGATCCGCAATTCGGCGGCGACTTCGGGCAATGCGTCGCGGTCCACGAACCGGACGTCGAGCACCGGCGTGGCCCGGGCGAAGTGGTCGAAGAACGGGCACTGGTTCACGCAGTCGCCGCACCAGGTGCCGGCCATCACCAGGACGGGCATCCGCCTCACGAACCCGCCGAGCAGCGTGGCCTGATCGGCGGACAATCGGACCCGGGCGTGGAGCGCATCCCAGCGGGCCCGCTGTGAGGGGCTGGCGTGGCGGTCCAGGAACGCGTCATACGGGAGAGCGGCATCGAAGGCGGACGTCCAGTCCATCGGCGGGTCACCAGGCGGGGGAATGTCGAGGCGACAGAGCGAGCCCCATCTTCGCCGATCGGGGGGATGCCCGCCCAGGCCAACGCGGCTCGGGCATCGAAACTGCACACCCAGGACCGCCGGATCCGCCGGATGTGCGACCCAAGATCTGCGACGAGGTGCGACCATGACGCGACGCGATGGCTTGCTGGCCGATGCCCTGTTCGGGGCGATCGCCGGGACGGTGGCGACCCTGGCCATGAACCAGGTCACGTCCCGGCTCTACGAGGCCGAGAGCCCGAAGGCTCGGCGGCGGGAGGACCGCGCCCGGGGCGGCCTGACCGCCCTGGAGATCGCCGCCGGGAGGGTCGCCGACGCGGTCGGCGCCGACCTGTCCGCGAAGCAACAGGCTACCGCCGGCGAGGCCCTCCACTGGGCGCTCGGGATCGGGGCGGGGGCCCTCTACGGGGTCCTGCGTCCGAGGGTGCCGGCCTCGCGGATCGGGCGGGGCCTGGCGTTCGGGACGGCCTTCTGGGTCCTGGCCGACGAGATCGCCGTCCCGGCTGCGGGGCTGACCCCCGGGCCGGCCGCGTTCCCCTGGCA
The DNA here is from genome assembly GCF_051175315.1 of Tundrisphaera macrotermitis. Classification (NCBI taxonomy): domain Bacteria; kingdom Pseudomonadati; phylum Planctomycetota; class Planctomycetia; order Isosphaerales; family Isosphaeraceae; genus Tundrisphaera; species Tundrisphaera macrotermitis. The sequence continues at coordinate 3,593,643 of NZ_CP195100.1, read as the reverse complement.
GACCCACGCCCGGGCCCTGCTCGGCCATCTCGCCTTCGGGCTGGCCGCCGACGCCGCGCTGTCCGCCGTCGGCGCCCTGCGCAAGCCCGCGACCGAGGACGCGCGGCGGGCGCAATTCGAGGCCCGGCTGGAAGCGGTGGGCGGCCCGTTCGCACGCCGGCTCGCGGTGGGATAGGATGGAGGCCGACGGCCCGATTCGCCGGGCCGATGCGGGGTGATCTCCAGGCGGAAGGGGACGGACGATGTGCGGGATCTGTGGCGCGGCCTGGGCCGACCCCGGCCGCCCCCTGGGCGATGACGCCCTGGCGGCGATGGTCTCTCGGCTCCGCCATCGCGGGCCCGACGACTCCGGGACGTACCGCGACGCCCACGCCGCGCTCGGCTTCCGGCGGCTCTCGATCGTCGACCTCCCCGGCGGGCACCAGCCGCTGTCCAACGAAGACGGCACGGTGTGGGTCGTCTTCAATGGCGAGATCTACAACTTCCCCGCGCTCCGCCGCCGCCTGGAAGCCCGGGGCCACACCCTCCGCTCGACCGGCGACACCGAGGTCCTGGTCCATCTCTACGAGGATGAAGGCCCGGGCCTCTTCTCCCACCTGCGGGGGATGTTCGCGATCGCGATCTGGGATGTCCCCCGTCGAAAGCTCGTCCTGGGGCGCGACCGCCTCGGGCAGAAGCCGTTGCTCTATCGCCGCGAACCGGGGCGGATCAGCTTCGCCAGCGAGCTGAAATCGCTCCTGGTCGGTTCCGATGCCCCTCGCCGCATCGACCCGATCGCGCTCGACCGCTACCTGACCTACGGCTACGTCCCCCACCCGACCTCGATCCTGGAAGGGTTCCACAAGCTGCCGCCGGCCCACCTCGCCATCTGGCAAGACGACCGGATGGAACTCCGCCGGTACTGGGACCCGGACTGGGGCCGGGAGGAGCGGAGGCCCGCCGCCGAGGACGCCGAACGGCTCCGATCCCTGCTCGACGAGTCGGTCCGCGAGCAGATGATCGCCGACGTCCCGCTGGGATCGTTCCTGTCCGGCGGGGTCGATTCGACGATCATCACCGGGCTGATGCAACGCGCCTCGGATCGCCCGGTCAAGACGTTCTCGATCGGCTTCGGCGACCCGGCCTTCGACGAGAGCCGGTTCGCCGAGCTGGCCGCAAAACGGCTGGGGACCGAGCACCACGCCTTCCGGATCGAGCCCCGAGCCTGGGAGACCCTGCCCGCCCTGGCCGACCAGTTCGACGAGCCGTTCGCCGACAGCTCGGCCCTGCCTACCTGGCAAGTCGCCCGGATGGCCCGGGAGCAGGTGACCGTGGCCCTGACCGGGGACGCCGGCGACGAGCTGTTCGCCGGCTACGATCGCTACCGGGCCGTGAGCCTGGCCGCCCGGCTCGATCGGCTACCGGCCGCGATCCGCCGATTCCTGGCCGTGCCGCTGGCGCGGGCCGTGCCGGCCTCCTCCCGGGCCAAGACCCGGTTGCGCCGGGTCCGGCGCTGGCTGGAGGCGGTGGGCGAGCCCCCGGAGGGCCGCTACCTCCGCTGGGTCGGGATGTTCGACGAAACCGCCCGCGCCGGCCTTTATTCCGACGCGTTCCTCGACGACCTGGCCCGGGCGGCCGACGATCGGCCCGGCGAGGCCGATCCCGCGAGCCTGCTGGAGCGGGGCTTCGCCGCCGCCCCGGGCCGGGACCCGGTGACCCGGGCGACGATCGTGGACCTCTTGACCTACCTGCCGGGCGACCTCCTGGTGAAGGTGGACATGGCCAGCATGGCCCACAGCCTGGAATGCCGCAGCCCTTTCCTCGACCATCGGGTCGTCGAGCTGGCCCTGGCGATGCCGGTCGACCGCAAGCTGAGGTGGCGGGGCGGCCGGTCCAAGGTCGTGCTCAAGCAGGCATTCGCCGACCTGCTCCCCCGGGAGATCCGCGACCGGCGCAAGATGGGCTTCGGCGTCCCGCTCGACCGCTGGTTCCGCAACGAACTGGCCGGGGAACTGCGCGCCGTGCTCCTCGATCGGGCTGCCCTGGATCGCGGCCTGTTCCGTCCCGAGGCCGTCGAGCGGATGGTCGCGGAGCACATCTCCGGCCGACGCGATCATGCCTATCGGCTCTGGGCCTTGCTGATGCTCGAACTCTGGTCCCTGCGATACCTCGACGCCCCGGCCGAGGTCGCGGCCCATGCCTGACCCCTCGCCGAAGTTGAACAACTCCCGTCGCCGCCTCGGCATCGGAAGCGGAGCCGTCGCCGCGATCATCCTGTTCCTGGGCTGGCGATGCTCGGCGGGTCGCGTGGAATGGCCGGCCATCCAGGCGGCCATCGACGCCCGGGATTGGGCCGGGGCGGAATCGCTCCTGTCCCGTCGAGTCGAGCAGGAGCCCGCCGATTCGCGCGCCTGGCTGGCCCTGGGCAGCGTCCTTGCGACGTTGGGCCGCGAACCGGAGTCGATCTCGGCGTACGGTCGCGTCTCGCCCCGCGATCCAACATGGAGTCAGGCCCGGCTTTCGCTCGGCGATGTCCTCTGGAAGCAGGCCGACGCAAAGGGCGCGGAGGATGCTTATCGCCGCGCCGTCGACTCCGATGCGAATGGGGTCCAACCCCGGGCACGGCTGCTGCGGCTCCTGATCGTCGAACGCCGGATCGAGGAGGCGCGGGGGATCCTCCGGGAACTGCTCCGCCTGACCGGCGACGCCAGGCACCTGATCACCCTGACCGGGATGGCCCTGGAAGCGGGATCGGACCAGTTCCGCGACCTGAACGGCGAGAACGAGCGTCTGACGCGGGAACTGGTCCCCCTGCTCGCCCGGTCGCCCGACGATCCCTGGTTGCGGAGGGCCCGGGGGCTGCTCCGCTTCGACCTGGGCCATCCGGCCGAGGCCCGGGCCGACCTCGAATTCGCCGCCGATCGCTTCGATCACGATCCGGCGGTTCGGCTCGCCCTGGTCGGCTGCCTGCTCAGCCTGGGCGACCTGTCGGGCGTCGAAGATCGCTTCGGGACGCCCCCGGAGAATCCCGTCGATCGCGGACGCTGGTGGTTCCTGCGGGGCCGGGTCGAGCAGGCCCGGGGCCGCGACGCCGAGGCCATCGCCGCCTGGCGCGAGGCGGCTTCGGCCGATCCCCAGCATCGGGCGGCCTCGTATCAACTGGGCCAGGCCCTGCTCCGCCTGGGCCGCCCCGACGAGGCGGGCCCGTTCCTGGCCCGGGCCGAAACCATCCGAGTCCGCTGGGAGGCGATCAAGGCCGCCCTGAACGCCCAACTCAAGGGGACCAAGGACGCCGGGGCCTGCGAATCCCTGGGCCGCCTCTGCCTGGACGCCGGCCTCCGGGTCGAGGGCCGGGGCTGGCTCCGCCGGGCGATCCAGTTCGACCCGTCTCTGGTCACGGCGCAGGCGACACTGGCCACGCTCGGCGACGAGCCCGACCGGGCAGGTCCATTTCCCCGGTTGATGGCCGATCGACCCGGGAAAGCTGGCACGCCAGCCGTGCCCGGCCCCCGGTCCCCCGCCCGATCGGGCCCGCGGTTCGAGGAGGTGGCCGAGGCCCGAGGACTACGCTTCCGGCACGATTCGGGCGCCCGGGGCGACCTGTTCATCGGAGACACAATGGGCGGCGGCGTGGGATTGATCGACTACGATGGCGACGGCTGGCTCGACGTCTACTTCGTCAACGGCTGCCGCCGCCCCGTCGATCGCGCGGCCCCGCCGGCGCCGAACCGGCTGTTCCGGAATATCGGCCAGGGCCGGTTCGAGGACGTGACCGAGCGGGCCGGGGTCGGCGGCAAGGGGGACGGCACGGGATGCACCGTAGGGGATTACGACAACGACGGGCACGACGACCTGTTCGTGACCGGCCTCGGGTCGACGGTGCTCTACCGGAATCGGGGCGACGGGACGTTCGCCGACGTGACCGAGGCGGCCAGCGTCGGCTCCTCGCGTTGGTGCACGGCGGCCGGCTTCGGCGACCTGGATGGAGACGGCGACCTCGACCTCGTGGTCGTCACCTACGTCGATGCCGATCCGGCCAAATCGCCGCCGTGCCACGATGCGCTCGGCAAGCCGATCCACTGCCCGCCCGGCAAATTCCCGGCTCAGTTCGACCACCTGTTCCGCAACAACGGCGACGGCACCTTCGCCGACGCGAGCCGCGAGGCGGGTTTGGAGGTTCCGGACGGCCGCGGGCTCGGCCTGGCCATCGCCGACCTCGACGACGACGGCCGGCTCGACCTGTTCGTCGCCAACGACGCCGTGCCCGACTTCCTGTTCCTGAACCGGGGCGGCCTCCGGTTCGAGGAGGTGGGCGCCTCGGCGGGCGCGGCATTCGACGGCAACGGCAACGCCACGGCCAGCATGGGGGTCGTGGCCGACGACCTCGACGGCGACGGTCGGATCGACCTGTTCCACACCAACTTCCGGAATGAGGGGAACACCCTGCTCCGGAACCTGGGCGGAGGCCAGTTCGCCGACATCTCGGCGGGTTCCGGCCTCGACGGACCGAGCCGGCCGGTGACGGGGTTCGGCACCGTCGCGATCGACGGCGACAACGACGGCCGGCTCGACCTGTTCGTCGCCAACGGCCACGTCGACGACCAGCCCTGGCTCGACCAGCCGATGGCCCAGAGGCCGAGCTGGTACTCGGGCCGCCCTTCGGGCCGGTTCGCCCCGGCCGGGGACGAGGTTTCGCCGTACCTCGGCCGCCCGGTGGTCGGCCGCGGCGTGGCGTCGGGCGACCTCGACAACGACGGTCGGGTCGACCTGGTGGTCGTCCACCGCGACGGCACCGCCGCCCTGCTTCGCAATGTGGGCGAGGGGGGCCACTGGCTCGGCGTCCGCCTCGTCGGTTCGAAGTCCGGGCGGACGCCGATCGGGGCACGGGTCGTGTGCCGGGCCGGTGGCTCGACCTCGACCCGCTGGCTGTCCTCCGGGACCAGCTATCTCTCCTCCTCCGACCAGCGACTGTGGTTCGGACTGGGGACGGCCGCGACGATCGATGAACTGGAGATTCGCTGGCCTTCGGGGGCCATCTCACGCCGGTCGAACTTCCCGGCCGATCGGATCATCGAATTGGTCGAGCCTGGCCCGGGATAGCCTGGGTTCCGGCTCACGGGCCGACCTTGGGCGGCAGGTCCGGGTTGAACGTGTTCTCGCCCGCCTGCACATCGAACTGGAACTGGGAGTCCTGCAAGGCCGGGTCCTTGACGAACGGCGGGCCGGAGAACGTCACCTGATTGACCCCGAGCAGGGTCTTCGCGGTGTAGGACCCATCCGGGCCGATCGCGGCCGTCGTGGGTGCGGCATCCTTCCGCTTGATGTTCGACGGGTCGAAGTTGATGCTTCCCTTGGTGGCCGGCTTGCCCCGGATCGTCACCTTGCCCGAGACGGTCGCCTGGGCCGTGGAGGTGTCCACCGGCGGGGCCCCGCCGCCGCACCCCTGGGCCAGGATCAGGCCCGCCGCCACGGCCGGGGCGGCGAGGATCTTGCACGCGATTCGATTCATCATGCACTCGCTGAGGCGTGAGGTGGGTCGAGTGGGATCATGCGACGATCGAGGCCCGCGCCCGACTCGATGCGGCCGCGGGCCTCGTGTTTTCCGGCTTCGATCGCAACCCGGGATCCGGTCAGAGGGAATCCGCCGAGAGGACTTCCCCGCCGGCGCGGGTGCCGATGGCCCACCAGGCCGCGTTGGAGATCGTGTTCTTGATGCTCTTCACCGACCCGTCGCACATCAGTACGTTGACGACCCCGGGGTGCCGGCTCGATGCCGTGACCGCCCCGCCCGCATTCCCCCAGCGATCCGCGCTATACATGCAGCTCCAGCTATTCGGGGGCATGACGTGGTTGTAGCGGGAATTGGCCGGGCAGCCATTCCACCAGTAATAGCCGAACGGGTAGTTGTTGGTCTGGAGCGTAGCACCCGGGGCCGATGGGCTCTTGGCCTTGCACAATGCCTGGTAGGCGGCCGGATTGATCAGGTCCGCGCCCGTCGGCTTGGGCGTGACCAGCGAGATGCTCGAAGACGGCTGCGTCGGGTCGACCACGGATGCGGTGGTGACCAGGCCGATCCCCTTGACCTTCTCGCTGAAGCAGGCCGTGTTGCTCAGGCCGTCCACGATGTCCCGGAACCCGATCACCGGGGTCATCTTCTTGTGCGTGGCCGCGGTGCTATTCGGGTTGCCGTTCCAGCCGAAGGCACCATTGAAGGCGCCGGTGTTATCCCAGTCGTAGAACGCGGCCGGGGCGGAGCCGGCGTTGCCCGCGTAGTTGCCGTGCCCCTCGGCGTTGGACAGGCGATCCATGTCCGACGGGCAGAGGGCGAAGCTGTAGGTGATCCGCTGGACCGTGGTGTTCACCAGCTTGGCCGGCTCCTGCATCCCCCAGGCGAAGTTCAGGGCGTTGGTCGACGACCCCTGCTCCAGGTAGGGTAGGATGAATGTCAGCGACGACCACTGGTTCCAGCCGTCGGGCCCGTCCCCCCAGGGGAGCACCTCGTTGACCCCGTGGTAGTTGTGCAGGGCCAGGCCGATCTGCTTCATGTTGTTGACGCACTGGGCGCGGCGAGCGGCCTCGCGGGCGGCCTGGACGGCGGGGAGCAGCAGCGCGATCAGGACGGCGATGATGGCGATGACGACCAGCAGCTCGATGAGGGTGAAGCCTCGGGCGCGACGGGACATGAGACCACTCCTTGGCGGAATCGCCGAGATGGGGGTGAGGACCCCGGGCCGTGGACGCACCCCACCCGCGAGGAGGCAGTGGAGCCTGCCGTTCGGCCCAGAACAGCAATGGATCTGACGGAAAATTTGAGATGAGTCATTCGGAAGCGTAACCGGCGGGACGGGTGAGCACAATCGGAAATTGTCGCTCTCCGATTGACATCCCGCCCATTCGGGCCAAACGCACAGAATTAAGCCCGGCCGGGCGTGCCGTCAGAAGCAGGCCTTGCCCCGGACGTCGCAGATGTCGAAGCCGTTGGTGGCGTCCCCGTAGACCTCGGCCAGCGGCAGCGTCGCGGCGGATCGGAGCCGGAACCGGCCGTGGCGGTCGTTGACCGCCTTCTTGAGCGAGGCCACGGCCTCGCCCCGGTCGTCGGCGCGGTCGAACAGCCCCATCTGGCACTGGGAGCGCGGGGCGAGCTTGCCGGCGACGATCTCCATCCGGCAGGCGAGGCCCCGGGGGTGCCACACCTTCCTCAGCCCGGCCCGGGCGACCTCCAGCAACACGTCGAATCGGTCGCTGGGCGCCTCCAGCGAGCCCCACGCCTCCTCGAACCGGCCGTCCTTGTACCAGAGCTGCACCCCCAGGCGGCCGGCGCGGACCTGGTGGAACTCCAGCTCCTCCAGCAATCGCTCCAGGTTCCGCACCAGCCAGGCGAAGACGACCGTGGGCTGCGACGACGCGTCGCCGAAGCTGCCCCCCCGCGCCAGGAACTTGTGGGCCGGGCGCTGGGACCGGATCGGGATGACCGCCTCGCCGTTCAGCTCCCACCACAGGGCCTCGCCCGAGGTGGTGAGCAACTCGCGGATCAGGCGCCGGTCGGCCTGGGCCAGGTCCAGGCAGGTGGAGACGCCCCAGGGGACCAGCGTCCTCTGGCGGCGGCCGGCGATGCCCGCGATCTCGGTCACGGGCAGGGGCTCCATCAGCTTCACTTCCTGGTCGCGATCCAGGACGGCCCTGGCCCCCCACGGCTTGGCCGAGTCGGAGATCAGCTTGGCCAGGGTCCGCGACCGGGCGATCCCCACGGTGACCGGCACGCCCACCCGCTCCATCATCGCGTCGCGGATCTTCGTCGCGTATTCCTGGTGGTCCATGCCCCGGGGCGGGCACGCCTCGAAGAAGAACTCGTCGATGCTGTAGTACTCGACCCGGGGCGACCAGTCGCGGGCGACCGCCAGCATGGCCCGGCTCAAAACCTCGTACCAGCGGAAATCCCGCTTGATGAACACGCCGTCGGGCGACTTCTTCATCGCCTCCCAGATCGGCTCGCCGGTCTTCACCCCGTGGGCCTTCATCTCGTAGCTCTTGGCGATCACGCACGCCCCCTGGTTGCCCAGGACGCCCACCGGCACCCCCCGCAGGCACTCGTCGCGGACCCGCTCGGCCGCGCAATAGAAGGCGTCGGCGTCCAGGTGCCCGACGAATTTCGGCATCGGCATGGCTGGGCCCACCCCGGGATCGGTCACGCTCGCTTGACCTGATCTAAACCGCAGTGTATGGTTCTGTCCAGTGGTATCCGGGCGAATATGCGGAGATTCATAAGTCAGCATGTGCCTTGGTATCTCGCTGGCACGGAGCGAACTGCCCACGGAATTGATCGGGCGCCACGGCCTGTCGCGTCGCCACCACGACCGGGGCGCCCAGCAGGAGTTCCGCTTCCTGTACCGCGACCGGCGGCCCCGGCTGCCGATCTGGCGCGACGGCCGGCTCCTGATCGTCCGCTGGGGCAATGCCCGGGGGCAGAGCCGCGTCCTGCCCCGGACCGGCTGGACCTGGCTGGAGACCGTCCACCAGGGCGGCTGGGCCAATAGCGGGGCCATCCCGGTGGACATCCCCGCGACCCTGGGCCTGGAGCGCGGCCGCTGGTATCGGATCCGCGAGGGGATCCGCGGCCTCTTGGTGCCCGACGAGCGTGGCTTCGCCGTCGTCTACATGCTGTGCGAGCCCAGCAGCCACTATTACCGCGTCATGACCGGCTCGGCGCGGATGCCGGTGCTGATCGACGAGCGGATCTGAGCCAGGGAAGGCCGAGGGCGATCTCTTCAGAACACCTCGTCATGCGTCCCGACGCTCTGCAACAGGATCGCCTCGCGATCATCCTGGCGGACCAGCGAGAAGACGATGCGCAGGTCGTACCCGGCACTGCACGCCCACAGGCCGTCCAGTTCGCCCTTGAGTTTGTGAGACTTCAAAAAAGGGTGGAACGCGTCGTCCGCGAGTTGCACCAGGGCGTCCCTCAGTCCCTCGGCGGCGTCCGGATTCCGCTTCATGACTCGTTTCGCCGCCCGAACGAAGGCCGTGGACCGGATGAGGGCCCGATTCACGAGAGGATCTCATCCATCAACTCGTCCGGGGTCGCCGGTCGGCAACGGCCGTCCTCGAACTCGCGCCGGGCCTCCGACGCGTCGGCGGCGATGCGTTTTCGCACGGGCTCCGAGGCTCGACGGTTGATGATCTCGACCAGGGCCGCCTGATCCTCATCCGAGAGCCGGGCGACCGCCTCCAGCACTTCCGCGAGCGATGCGGTGCGTTCCATGTGCGGCCTTCCATCGAGGATGATGCAGACGGCAATCCAACCGATCCAGTTTCGGCCTTCGTCCGGCGATGTCAACCTTGCGCCCGGAGCCACAGCCCGGTCGCGCTCTCGGGGGTCGCGGCGATCGCGGAGGGGGGGCCTTGCGCGATGAGTTGGCCACCGGCGGAGCCCCCTTCGGGGCCGAGGTCGACGATCCAGTCGGCCGAGCGGATCACGTCGAGGTTGTGCTCGATGACGACCAGGGTGTTGCCCAGGTCGGCGAGTCGGTGGAGGACGACCATCAAGGACGCCACGTCGGAGAAGTGGAGGCCGGTGGTCGGCTCGTCGAGGATGTAGAGGGTCCGGCCGGTGGCGACCCGCCCGAGTTCGGCCGCGAGCTTGACGCGCTGGGCCTCGCCGCCGGACAGGGTGATGCTCGACTGCCCCAGGGCGACGTAGCCGAGCCCGGCCTCCTGGAGGGCCTTCAGGCCCCGCGCCACCTTGGGGACGGCGTCGAACAGGGCCAGGGCGTCGGACACGCGCATCTGGAGGACGTCGCCGATCGACTGGCCCTTGAACGTCACCTCCAGCGTCTGGGGGTTGTAGCGCATCCCCTCGCACGTCTCGCACAGGACGTACAGGTCGGCCAGGATCCCCATCTCGACGCGGCGGACCCCCTGCCCCTGGCAGGTCTCGCAGCGCCCGCCCTTGACGTTGAAGCTGAACCGGTTGGCGGCATAGCCCCGGACCTTGGCCTCCTTGGTCCGGGCGAAGACCTTGCGGATCTCGTCGAACACGCCGGTGGCGGTGGCCGGCGTCGACCTCGGCCCCCGGCCGATCGGGGCCTGGTCGATGTCGATCAGCTTGTCGATCGGCTCCAGCCCCTCGACCCCGGCATGGGCCCCGGGACGTGGTCCGCCCAGCCTGAGGTGGCGGCGGGCGACCCGCGCGAGGATGTCGTGGACCAGGGTCGACTTGCCCGACCCGCTCACGCCGGTCACGCAGGTCAGGGCGCCGATCGGGAACTCGGCGGTCACGTCCTTGAGGTTGTGCTCGGCCGCCCCCCGGATCACGATCCAGCCGGGGCTGGCGGCCAGGCGGCCCGGGGAGCCGTCGGGCAACGGCGCCTCACCCCGGAGATGGCGGGCGGTCGCCGAGGCGCCGGGGACTGACTCGACCGGGGCCGAGGGCGGGCCTTGCGCGACCACCAGCCCGCCATCGGGCCCGGCGCCGGGGCCGAGGTCGATCAGCCAGTCGGCGGCGCGGATCGTGGCCTCGTCGTGCTCGACCACCACCACGCCGTTGCCCCGGTCGCGGAGGTCGGCCAGGGTCGCCAGCAGCCGGTCGGTGTCGCGTGGGTGGAGACCGGCGGTGGGCTCGTCCAGGACGTAGCACACGCCCACCAGCCCGGACCCGATCTGGGTCGCCAGCCGGACGCGCTGCAACTCCCCGCCGGAGAGCGTGTCGGCCGCCCGATCCAGGGTCAGATAACCGAGGCCGACCCGCCGGAGGAAGCCCAGGCGTGACGCGATCTCGGCCACCAGGGGCGGCCCGACGAGGTCGTGGGGCGGGTCGAACCGGAGGCCGTCCAGGAACGGGAGGGCCGCCGCGACATCCAGGGCCGAGAACGCCGGCAGCGACAGGCCGCCCACCGTCACGGCGCGGGCCTCGGGGCGGAGCCGGGCCCCCAGGCAGGCCGGGCAGGCCGTCTCCGATCGGAACGCCTCCAGGGCGGCGCGGCGGGCATCGGTCCGGACGTTGGCCAGGGCCTTGTCGAGTTCCGGGATCAGGCCGGGGTAGCCGCCCCGCTTCTCGCCGTCGAGGAAGGCCGCGACCGCCCTGGCGGGCCATCGTGCCAAGGGGGTCGCGAGGGTGAGGTCGTTTTCTTTCAGGAACGCGGTGAGGGCCGGGCTGTCGAGGTAGGCCGGGCGTCCGCCGGGCAGTTCGGCCAGGGCCGGGACCGCGGCATCGGCCAGGGAGAGCGAGCGGTCGGGGAGGATCAGGTCGGGGTCGAAGGAGGAGGAGGCGCCGAGTCCCCCGCATTCGGGGCAGGCGCCGTGGGGGCTGTTGAAGCTGAACGTGCGGGGCTCGATCTCGGCGAAGCCCATCCCGCAGCTCGGGCAGGCATAGCGGGTGCTGGCGGCGCGGTCTTCCCAGGAGTCGCCGGACTGGATCGAGAGGATGGCGGTCCCCTGCCCCAGCTTCAGGGCCAGGTCGATCCCCTCGGCCAGCCGGGCGCGGATGCCGTCGCGGATCACCAGGCGGTCGACCACGGCCTCGATGGTGTGGGCCTTGGTCTTGGCGAGCTTGGGGGGCTCGTCGGTCACGTCCAGGAGTTCGCCGTCGACCCGGGCCCGGACCAGGTGGGCCTCGCGGATCAGGCGGAAGACCTCCAGGTGCATCCCCTTCTTGCCCCGGACCATCGGCGCCAGGAGGATGACCTTGGTTCCCTCGGCGAGCCGGAGCGTGTCCTCGACAATCTGCTCGGGGGTGCGGCGGCGGATCGCCTCGCCGCATTTCGGGCAGTGCGGCAGCCCGGCGCGGGCGTAGAGGAGCCGGAGGTAGTCGTTGGCCTCGGTCACGGTGCCCACCGTGCTCCGGGGGTTGGCCGTGCCGGATTTCTGGTCGATCGCGACGGTGGGCGGCAACCCCTCGATCAGGTCGACGTCCGGGCGTTCCATCTGATCGAGGAACTGCCGGGCGTCGCCGGAGAGCCCCTCGATGTAGCGCCTGCGCCCCTCGGCGTGGAGGGTGTCGAAGGCGAGGGAACTCTTGCCCGATCCGCTGACGCCGGTCAGGACCACCAGCCGGTCGCGCGGGATGTCGACGTCGACGTCGCGGAGGTTGTGGACGCGGACCCCGCGCATCCGGATCATGGCCCCGTCATCGTCTCCCGCCGTCATGCGTCCGATCTCCGTCCGTGCGTATCGCCCGGCCGGATTGTCCCCGATCGCGGGCTGGGCGAGAAGGGGAAGACTCCCGCCCGGTCTTCACTCGATGCAGCGACCTTCGGCCACGCGTCGGGCCTGGAGGTCGCGGAAGAAGGTGATCTCCAGGCGATTGCTCGCCAGCGCCGCGTGGGCCTCCCGGACGAGGTTGACGGAGGCCATCAGCAGGAGCCCGACGCCGATCACCGACAGGCCCGTCGGCACGATGACCAGTTGATTGTGCAGCAGGGAGTCGAGGGCCAGGGTCAGGCTGGTCAGGACGAACGAGGCGAAGGCCAGGTAGAGGATCGTCAACGCGTACCGGACCCGATCCCCGCGCCACGCCAGGCGGGAGAGCTGATCGCGGATGTGCTCGCGCCGCTCGGCCACGAAATCGAGCGTGGACCCGCCCCGGCACAGCTCATCCCCCTTGTCGTTCAGGACGCGGATCCGGTCCACGACCCGCGACATCCGGTTCGAGGTCGAGATGATCAGCGAGCCGTTGGCCGTCATGAAGATGGCCGGGGTGATCATGGCCGAGAGCGTGGCGTAGCTGGTCGGGGCGAGCGGGATGGGCATGGGACGGATCCGTCTCCGGGGGCCGTGATCGGGGCGTCGCCATGATCTTCGCCGCATCGCCCCGCCGTCAATCCGAGTCGTCGGGCGATCCGGCCCGGTCGGCCGGGCCCGGAGAAATCGGCCGGGCGGGGCGAACCGAAGCCCGCCCGATCGCCTCCGATGTTCTAGAGTCAGGGGAACCTTCAACACCCGGCCCATGAGGGGCCGCCTCGTCTCCCGGATGGATCGATCCCATGCCCGCGACCGCCGACACGCCGCACCTCCTGGCCTCCCTCGAACGCCTGATCGAACGGCTCTGCTCGACGGACCTCACGCTGGAGGAGGCCGCGGCGATCCGGCCGAGGATCACCGGGCTCCTGGAGACGATCCGCAATCCCCCGCCGCCGGCCAGGTGCCCGGCCGCCGTCGAGGGCCCGGGCCAGGGGCGTCCCGGCCGGAATCGTGCCGGGGCTCCCCGATTCACTTCGCTGATCTTGACCGATCCTGCGTATATCCGTTAGGACAGGCGCGAATCACGATCGTCGAGATCGGGCACCGTCGAGGTCGAACGACCCTCGATCCATTGGCGAAGGAATCCACGACCATGAATCTTCTCGGACGATCCTGGATGGGCATCGCCGCGGCGGCCCTGGCGGGCCTGCTCCACGCGGATTCGGCGCAGGCCCAGTTCGGCCTGAGCATCAATACGCCGGGCGCGTCCGTGGCCGTCGGCTCGGGATACACCTCTTACTATCCCCAGTACCTGACCCCGGCCCCGGTCGTCGTGGCCCCGGCCCCGGTCGTCGTGGCCCCGGCCCCGATCTACGGGCCCCGCCCGTACTATCCCCCCCGCCCCTATGGCTATGGTTACGGCTACGGCCGCGGCTACTACGGCGGGCGTCCTCCCTACTACGGCGGCCCCCGCGGGCCCTATGGCCCCGGCCCCTATCGCGGCGGCCCCTACCGCTATTGATCGCCGGCTCGCCCGGTCACGACGACGCAGCACCGGCCACCCCCTCCTCGCAATTTGCGTCGGGCGGGTGGCCGTTTTGCTGCGCCTGCATCCAGGACGAATGGTCCTCGGGCCGAACGTCCTTTTGACGCACGATCACGCGTCGAGGGCCTCAAAGATTGCCACTGAGAACCTCGCCGCCGTCTCGAGTGGCCAGCGCCTGCCAGATGGCGGGTTGGATCGCATCCTTGACGAACGCGACGTGGCCGTCGGCGAACAGGGCCTGGACGCCGCCGGGATGGAAGCTCCGCGCCGCCTTCCATCCCGGATCATGGTAGACGATGCAGTCGGAGCGGGAGTCATTGGGCGCGGCGTGGTGATTGTAGAGCGTGTTCAGGTAGTTCCCGTCGAACCAGGCCGCCCCCTTGTTGAGCAGCCACCCGCGAGGGGCCGCCTGGCATTCGGCATCGGTCAGGGGAGCGGCGCCGACGCGGGCCATCGCCCGCACCCGTGGGGCCGGGATCGGGGTGGGCGTGGTGAGCGTGTAAGTTGAACCGGCGATCCCGACCAGCGACTCGGACGCGGCCACGGTGGTCGCCGAGCCGTCGCGGAGGTCGGCCAGCGACAGCGACGGGCCGAGGATGAACGTCCCGTTGGCGCCGGTGGCGGCCCCGCCGTTCGAGCCATCCCCGGAGCAGAAGGCGTAGTTGGCCGGGCCCGACCCGACCATCGGGGCCGGGGCGGCGTCGCTGGGGCAGGTGAAGATGGCGACGGTGGTGGCCATCGCCGTGGTGTTGGCCGGGTAGGGATCCCAGAATGCCGAGCCCCCCGTCGGCCGGATGCCGAGCGGTAGGTCGAAGTTCAGGGCGTTGGCCAGCGCGGCCTGTTCCAGGTACGCCCCCATCTGGGCCAGCGGCGACCAGCGATATTGCTGGGGGGACGAGTTGGCCGGGACCGGGCCGGTCGGGGCGAGGAACCCCACCGGGAAGCCCCCGACCGCCGCGTGGTAGTTGTGCAGGGCCAGGCCGATCTGCTTGAGGTTGTTGGAGCACTGCGACCGCCGCGCCGCCTCGCGCGCCGACTGGACGGCGGGCAGCAGCAGCGCGATCAGCACGGCGATGATCGCGATCACCACCAGCAGTTCGATGAGGGTGAAGCCGGCGGTTGGCCGGCGCCGCCCAATCACTGGGCCGACACTTTCCGGCCCTCGTGCGTGATCCGCCAGACGGTGTTGGAGCCGTCGTCGGTCACCATCAGGGCCCCGTCCCTGGCCACGGACACGCCGACGGGGCGGCCCCAGACGTCACCCTCGGGGGTCACGAATCCGGTGAGGAAGTCCTCGTACTCGCCGGTCGCCTTGGTCCCGTCGAAGGGCACCCGGATGACCTTGTACCCGGTCCGCCGCTCGCGATTCCAGCTGCCGTGCTCGGCGGCGAAGGCATCGCCGTGGTAGGCCTCGGGGAACGACTTGCCGGTGTAGAACGCCAGGTCGAGCGACGCCGAGTGCGACTGGAGCAGCACGTCGGGGACGATCACCTTGTCCTTCAATTCGGGGTGCTTGCCCTCGTGGCGGGGGTCCTGATGGCCGCCGATGTAGTACCAGGGCCAGCCGTAGAAGCCACCCTCCTGGACGTGGGTGATGTAGTCGGGGACGAGGTGGTCGCCCAAGCCGTCGCGCTCGTTGACCGACGTCCAGACCTGGCCGGTACCGGGCTGGATCGCCAGGCCCACCGGGTTGCGGATGCCCGAGGCATAGATCCGCTCTTCCTTGCCCTCGGGGGTGAAGGCCAGGATGTCGGCCCGGCGCTTCTCGTCGGGGCTGGCATCGGCGTCGTCGGCGTTGCTCTTGGATCCTACCGAAACGTACATTGTCTTGCCGTCCGGCGAGAAGTCGACGTCGCGAGTCCAGTGGCCCCCGCCGGTCAGTCGGCCGCCGCTGGGGATGTTGGCGACGATCGTCTCCGGCTCGCCCTGGGCCTTGGTATCGCCATTCGTGTACGGGAAGCGGACGACCGATCCCGTGTTCGCGATGTAGACGTAGGACGGGGTCGGCCCGGGCGGGTAGAAGGCGATGCCGAACGGCTGCGAGAGTTTCTCGGCGAATAGCTCGACCAGCTCGGGCTTCCCGTCGCCGTCGGCGTCCCGGAGGATCCGGACCTGGTTGGCCTCGCTCTCGGCGACGAAGAGGTCGCCGTTGGGCGCGGTCACGATGACCCGGGGCTTCTTGAGCCCGGTGGCGAACTCGGCCACCTTGAAGCCTTCGGGCACCCGGGGGGCGGCCCCTTCGGGACGCTTGACGACCTTCGGCTGGTTCTTCGCGGAGGGGGTGTCGTAGGGAGCGGGCAGTTCGGCGATCGTCACCTTGCGGCGGACGCCCGGCGCATCGGTGGTCCAGTCGCCCAGCGCGTCGCGCCCGGTGCGGGTGGCGGCGGTTGCCGAGGTCTTCGGGGTTTCGGCGGGGGCCAGGGCCGTCAGGGCCATCAAGGCCCCGACCGCGATCGGCGGGGCCAGGAAGCGGGAACGCAACGCGCGAGTCATGTCACGGTCTCACGGATCGGTGTGGGGGCGGCGGAGGCGGGCGATCGGGCGAGGTAGAGGGCGGCCGCAGCGGCCGGGCTCTCCGATCCCACCGACGTTATCAGACCCGGCACCGGCCTCGCAACGCATGGCCAGGCACAAAGCCAGGGACGCCCCGACGCACCGGCCGATCCCGTTCGGCCCGCCCACCGCCGAATCGCATGCTCCCGGGAGGGGATACCATCGGGCGGGCGGAAACGGCACGATCGATCCGGTTGCCGCGGGCGCCTCGCCCCATAGAATGGGCCCAATGGCCGCCGGACCCGGCGAGGGCCTGGGGCTTCATCCCTCTCGGGAGCGACCGATGGCTGATCCTTTGTCGCGGCGTGGTTTCATGGGCACGGCCGCATCGGCGGCGGGCATGGCGAGCCTGGCGGCCGCGAGATCGAACCAAGCCGATGCGGGCGAGGTCGATTTCGCCTTCAAGAACAACGTCCCCGACGATCTCCTGGACGGCCGCGAGTTGCCGACCTTCAAGTTCGCGCTCGACCGCTCGGAAGGGAAGGTCATCGGCGGGAATTCGGGCAAGGAGGCCACCGTCAAGCAACTGCCGATCTCCAAGGGGATCGCGGGCGTCTCGATGAAGCTGGAGCCGGGCGGGATGCGCGAGCTGCACTGGCACGCCACCGCCGCCGAATGGGCCTTCGTGATCGAGGGGCGAGTCCGCACCACCGTGATCGACCCCGAGGGCCGCCAGGAGACCAACGACTTCGGCCCGGGCGACGTCTGGTACTTCCCCCGAGGGCATGGCCATTCGCTCCAGGGCATGGGTCCGGGCACGGCCCACTTCATCCTGATCTTCGACAACGGCTATTTCTCCGAGTTCGGCACCTTCAGCATCACCGACTGGCTGGGCCATGCGCCGCGGGCCCTGGTCGCCAAGAACCTGGGCGTGCCCGAGTCCGAACTGGCCCGGTTGCCGAAGGAAGAAGTCTATTTCGCCCGCGGCCCCGTCCCCCCCGAAGTCCCGCCCACTCCCCTGCCCGGCGACCTCCAGGCCCCGCCCCTGACGCACAAGTACGAACTCCTGAAGCAACAACCCCACTCGATCCACCGTGGGGGCCGGGAGTGGCGGCTCGGGGCGGACCGGTTCCCGATCTCCACGACGGTCACAGGTGTGGTCCTCGACCTCAACCCGGGCGGCCTGCGCGAGTTGCACTGGCACCCCAACGCCGACGAGTGGCAGTACGTGATCTCGGGCAAGGTCACCGTGACCCTGTTCGGCTCCCACGGGCGGTTCCGGACCGAGACCCTGGAGCGCGGCGATGTCGGATACATCCCCCAGGGCTACGGCCACTCGATCGAGAACGCCAGCGACGGGGAGCCGGCCCGCATCCTGATCGGCTTCAACACCGGGCACTACGAGGCGATCGACCTGTCGACCTGGCTCGCCGGGAATCCGTCCTACGTCCTCGAGGCCAACCTAGGGCTGCCCAAGGCAACGATCGACAAATTCCCCCGGTCGCGGACCTTCATCGCCCCGAAGACGGGGGCCGAACCGGAGCGATGAGAGGATCCGAGGCCGTCTCGAGGCGGGGGAGACAAGCCCGGCGCGGCGCGACGGCCCGCCCGCTACACTGGTCCGGCCGACCGGCCCGACGGCCTCTCCATGCGGAGACGGCCGCCGGTCGGACCGGAGGGGGCGCGGTCCCGCCCCCGTTGGAGTGTCCGGACGATGAATCGCAAGACGTGGACGACCCTTGTACTGGCGGCCCTCCTCCCCGCGATCGCGGTCACCGCCGGGGCGCTCGCCCAGGACAAGGATAAGCCGAAGACGATCAAGGACGTGATGGGCAAGCTCCACAAGGGGACCAAGGCCCAGTCCGGCGTCCTGAAGGGGCAGCTCAAGGCCGACCCGATCGATTGGGAGGCGGTCCAGAAGACGACCAAGGACTTCGTGATCCTGGGCGCCGACCTGGCCAAGAACGACCCGCCCAAGGGGGACAAGGAGTCGTGGAAGAATTTCGCCGACAAGTACTTCGCCACCGCCAAGGAACTCGACGACGCCGCGACGGCCAAGGATAAGAGCAAGGTCGAGGCCGCCCAGAAGTCGATGGGCGCCTCCTGCAAGTCCTGCCACGATGCCCACAAGGGCGAGAGCAAGTAAGTCGTCCTGCCCTGATCTTCGATCCCCTCTCCTCGGATTTCGGATCGGCCCTGACGCGAGTCGGGGCCGTTCTTCCGGGCCTACCAGCCGGGCCGTCCCGCACCAGTCCTCCCCGACTCGAAAAGGAACGCTCATGAACCTCGCCCGCCTCAGCCTGCTCGCCCTGCCCGCCGTCGCCATCCTGTTCGCCGGGGGATTCTCGGCGCCCGCCGGTGCCGCCGAGCCCCCGCTGGCCCACTCGGTCTTCTTCACGCTCAAGGATCGGTCGGAGGCGTCGCGCGAGCGGTTCGTCGCCTCGTGCCAGAAGTACCTGACCGGCCACGAGGGGGTCCTGTCGTTCTCGGTCGGCACCATCGCCGAGGACGTGGTCGAGCCCCCCAGCGACCGCGAGTTCGACGTGGCCCTGCTGATCGTCTTTCGGTCCAAGAAGGACAACGAGACCTATCAGAAGAGCCCCCGCCACGTGAAGTTCGTCGAGGAGAACCGGGCCCACTTCGCCAAGGTCCGGGTCTTCGACACCTACCAGGCCCCGGCCAAACCGTGAGGCCCGCCCGGTTCCGGCCTTGCAAGAAACCCGGGGCCGGGGCATAGTCCGCCCGATGCGCGGCCAGGGACGGGCCGCGCGCAATGTCGGCAGGAGGGGCGACGATGCGGCAGATCCTGTTCGAGATCCCGGGCCTGGGGCTGCCGGTCTACGGCTTCAGCATCATGCTGGTCGCGGCCACCTTCGCGGCGCTCTACCTGACGGCTTGGCGGGCCCGCCGCGAGGGGATCGACCCCGACGACGTCTACGGGCTGGCCACCTGGCTCCTGAGCGGCGGATTCATCGGGGCTAGGGCCCTGTTCGTGATCCAGCACCCCGAGTCGATCCGGAGCTTCGCGGATATCTTCAAGGTCTGGCAGGGCGGCATCGTCTTCTACGGCTGCATCATCGGCGGCCTGATCGGTTCGGTGCTCTACTGGTTCCGCAACCCGTTCCCGTTCCGGGCGATGGCCGATGCGGTCGCCCCCAGCCTGGCGATCGGGATCGCGCTGGGGCGGGTCGGCTGCTTCTTCAACGGGTGCTGCTTCGGCGAGGCGTGTGACCTCCCCTGGGCGATCGCGTTCCCGGCCGGATCCCTGCCCTGGTCGCATCAGGTCGTCCACGGCCTGATCGCCCCGTCGGCCTCGGCCTCGCTGCCGGTCCAGCCGACGCAGATCTATGCGGTCCTCGATGGCGTGTTGCTGCTCGGCCTGCTCTCGGCGTTCTACCCGTTCCGCCGCCGCGATGGCGAGGTCATGGCGCTGCTGATGGTCTCCTACCCCGTCACCCGGTTCTTCATCGAGACCCTCCGGGACGATGAGGGCGTCTTCCTGATCGGCCTGACGATCTCCCAGTTCATCAGCGTGGTGCTGTTCCCCTGCGGCCTGCTCGCCTGGGCCTACCTGTCACGCCTGCCCCTGGGGCGGTATGCCGATCGTGCCGGAGAAGGTTCGCTCATCGCCGACGTCCCCGCGCCCAAAGGGGTCCGACGGGCGACGGCGGTCCGGTAGTCGGATGGCGCCGGATCTCAGCGGCCGTCCGCGATCCGACGCCCGATCAGGGCCAATTGGAAGCCCGGATAGGATCGGACTTCCCACCGGAACCCGCGGATCGGGGCGGCCAGCTCGCGCAGCTCGTCGCCCGTGAATCCGCGGAGCACCGACAACGGCCCGTCGTACCGGACCAGCCGGTTCCGGGTGAAGACCCGGCTCCAGGCGATGAAGCCCCAGTAGGCGAGCCGGTGGCGGCGGATGTCGAGGACGACCACCCGATGCCGGGCCACCCGGGCCATCTCCGAGAGGAGCCGGTCAAGGGCCTCGCCTTCGAAGTGGTGGGCGAACTTGACCGCCGTGACCAGGTCGACCGACCGGTCGGCGAACGGCAGGCGGAGCGCGTCGCCGCGGACCACCGGCACGCCCCGGTCGCGGGCGGCGGCCACGGCGGTGGGATCGAAATCGAGGGCATACGCCGCGATGGTGCGCCCCTCGAAGGCCATCGCCCCCAGGGCATCCGGTATGTCGCCCGAGCCCGTCCCGACGTCGAGCGAGGTCGGCCGGGCGGGGCCCGGCCGGTCTTCCCGGAGGAATCGCCGGGCCTCGCGGCGGAGGACGGCGAGGTTGCCGAGGTGGCGATTGACCCGGCGCAGGACGCGATAGGCGTCGGCGACCTCGGCCTCGGGCAGGCCGGGGGCATCCATCATTTCCGGGTCGTTGCGTCGCTCGGGGGTCCAGGACCAGGGCATCGGCGGTCGGCTCCGGCTCGGTCCGTTCGGTCGAATCAAGGTCAGGGCGTCGCGGCCGGCCGCGCCGTGGCCGAGGCCGGACGCGGGCGGTGGCCCGACGTCACGGCCATGCTCGCCAGGCCGGCGACCCACAGGCCGAAGACCGCCAGTGCCACATAAAACCGGACCTTGAGGGCCCGATCCCCGCTCTTGACCGCTGCGTCCATGATCCATCCTCCATGAGTTCAGGCGACGTCGTCCAGGGCCATCACGTAATCGCGGCGGAACGCGTCCTCGAAGTCGAAGACGTGGTCGAAATCCGCGCGATCATCGACCGGGGACCGCTCCAGGTCGCCCGAGGCGATCAGATTATACACGATGTTGCCCATGTCTGAGGTGGACCGGATCCCCCACTGCCCGAGCACGGCCATGGCCATCAGCCCGTAGTGGGAGAGGGCCAGCATCCGCGCCCCTTCGCACAGCTCGCGGCCGGAGACGTGTCGGGTGGCCTTGGGCTTCCGACGGTCGTTCGACCGGGCGAGGCGACGCTTGTGGGCCTTGGTGAACTCCAGGGCCTCGAAGATGAAGGCGTACGCATGGATCGAATAACGCGGGTCGCGTGCCAGGACCCCCGCCAGATCTTCGCGAAAGCTCATCGATCGGCTCCTCCGGGATGGCGCCGGACGGTCATCGTTCGGCGTGGTCATCGTCCTCATCCTCGTCCGGCCGGTGCCGTTCGGCCGACTTCTCGATCCCGAGGATCTCGTCCTGGGTGACGACGAGCCTGCGATGATCTTCGAACTCGACGACGAGCTTCCGGACGAGGAGTTCCTGGGCCAGGACCCGGCCCTGTCCGCGAGCGGTGACGACCTTCGAGCCCACGGGCGGCAGTTC
Organism: Tundrisphaera macrotermitis; assembly: GCF_051175315.1. Taxonomy (NCBI): domain Bacteria; kingdom Pseudomonadati; phylum Planctomycetota; class Planctomycetia; order Isosphaerales; family Isosphaeraceae; genus Tundrisphaera; species Tundrisphaera macrotermitis. Next base: position 3,572,168 of record NZ_CP195100.1, on the reverse strand, counting down.
CCGCTCCAGGGCCCGGTAGGTGTCGAATTCATAGCGTAGGCAGCACTTGAGCCGCCCGCATCGGCCCGAGATCTTGGACGGGTCGAGCGTGGTCTTCTGGAGCTTGGCCATCCGCATCGAGACCGGCGGCATCCGCGTCAGGTGGGTATTGCAGCACACCGGCTTGCCGCAGTCGCCGTAGTCGGCCAGGAGCTTGGCCTCGTCGCGGACGCCGATCTGGCGCATCTCGATCCGGGTTTGCATCGACCGGGCGAGGTCCTTGACCAACTCGCGGAAGTCGACCCGCTTCTCCGAGACGTAGTAGAACACCATCCGCTCGTCGCCGAGGATCGACTCGACTTCGACCAGGTCCATCTGCAACCGCCGCCGGGCGGCGAACTCGCGGCACGCGGCCATCCCCGACCGCGCCCGCGCGGCGATCCGCGATTCCGCCTGCAAATCCTCGGCGGTGGCCAGGCGCAGCACCTGCCCCCGCGCCGGGCTCGCCAGGTAGGACGCGGTCCGGGACGTCGCGGCGCAGAGCACTTCGCCGAGCTCGGTCCCCCGCTCGCTGCGTACCACGACCTTCTCGCCCCGAGGGTGGGCGCGATCGGCCAATCCCTCGAACTCCCCGAGGAAGCGCATCTGCCCGTGGCGGACGACGAAGGTGGCCATGTGGGGTCGATCGCGGGGACGTAGATCGGAGCGGGAAGTGAGGCACCGGCGGGGGAAACCAGCCCATTCGGACGCCTGAGCTTACCATGACCCGACCCGCCCGGATAGGCGAACTTGCCCGCCCCGCTCTACGGGCCATCCCCCATTCCGGTTTCGGGGCGATTCCGGCCGCCGAGGGCGCCGGGGATGGTCCGGTCGGATAGAATGGAGGATCACACCCCAGCGGACGCCGAGCCGACCCGCCCACCCCGAGCCTTTCGGACCGAGCGATGAAGACCCCGACCGACCTCCCGGCCACGGACCGGCTCGAAGCACCGTTCGCGGTGACCTTCCGCCATCAGCTCCTGTTCACGTCCGACGTGCTGGGCGAGGGCGAGGAATCCCGCGCCCTGACCGACCTGCTCGAACCTTCCGAGGGGCGGCAGGCCCGCGTCCTCTTCGTGGTCGACGACCGGGTCGCCTCCGCCCGCCCGGATCTGGTCGCCCGGCTCGATGCCCTGGCCGCCTCTCGCCCCGATCGGTTCGCGCCCGCCGCGCCCGCCCGGGTCGTCCCCGGCGGCGAGGCGATCAAGAATCACCCGCACCACCTCGAAGAGATGCTCCGGGCCCTGAACGATTGCGGGCTCGACCGCCGGGGATATGTGGTCGTCATCGGCGGGGGGGCCGTGCTCGATGCGGTCGGGTTCGCCGCCGCCGTCGCCCACCGGGGGATCCGCCTGATCCGACTGCCGACCACGACCCTGGCCCAGGCCGACAGCGGGGTCGGGGTCAAGAACGCGGTCAACTTCTTCGGCAAGAAGAACTGGCTGGGCAGCTTCGCCGTGCCCTGGGCCGTGATCAACGACGCGGCCCTGCTGGAAACCCTGCCCAACCGCGACTTCATCGCCGGGTTCTCGGAGGCGGTCAAGGTGACGCTCCTGAAGTCCCCCTCCGGCTTCGATCGACTCTGCCGGGAGGCTCGGGACATCCGCCGTCGCGAACCCGTCGCGACCCGCGCCGCGATCCGCGAATCGGTGCGGATGCACCTCGACCACATCACCCGGGGCGGCGATCCGTTCGAGGCCCTGGAAGCCCGGCCGCTCGACTTCGGCCACTGGTCGGCGCACCGGCTCGAACCGCTGAGCCAGTTCGCGATCCGCCACGGCGAGGCGGTGGCCATCGGCGTGGCGATCGACACCGTCTATTCGTCGCTGGCCCTCGGCCTGCCCGGGGCGGACGCCGAGCGCGTGCTCTGCTGCCTGTCGGACCTCGGGTTCACGCTCTCCGACCCGCTCCTCGGCGATCCCGACGCCCTGTTCGACGGTCTGGAAGAGTTCCGCCAGCATCTTGGGGGACGGCTGACCCTGACCATGCTCCGCGCCGTCGGTGATCCGGTCGACGTCCACGAGGTCGACCGCGATCGGATGCGGCAGGCCATCGATCATGTCGCCCGCTGGATCCCCCCTTCCCGCCCCGCTTGAGGTTTCAGCCGGACGGGCACGACGATTGCCGTGGTCCTTGCCATCGATGCATCGAAACCGCGTTTCGGGAGCCGCCCCCGCCCAACCCGGCCCCCGATCCCCCGGGTGATACGCTCATGGCCAAGGCGAAGGCGAAGGCAGCCGGCGGCAAGAAGTCGAACACGAAGAAGGCCCCCCCGACCAAGGACCCCGAGGGCGGCCTGACGGCGGCCGGCCGTGCGGCATTCAAGAAGAAGGAAGGGGCGAACCTCAAACCGGGGGTGACCAAGGCCCTCAAGGACATGACCCCGGAGGAGATCAAGCGGAAAGGCTCGTTCCTCCGCCGTCATTTCGCCACCCTCCGCGGCCCCCTGGTCGACGACGACGGCCAGCCGACCCGCCTGGCGCTCCAGGCCCACGCCTGGGGCGAGCCGGTTCCCAAGACGCCCGAGGCCGCGAAGAAGTTGGCCGATAAGGGCTCCAGCCTCCTGGATCGCTATCGCAAGTCCCAGGAGAAAGAGGCCGGCGGGGCCAAGGCCAGGCCCACCACCAAGAAGGCTCCGAAGGCCGGGGCACCGAAGGCGGCGAAATCCGACGCCAAGGCCAAGCAACCGGGCCAGAAGCCGGCTCCTCGCTCGCCCCGCTCCAGGCCCAAGGCGAAGGCCAAGCCGTCGGATGCCTCGGGCGGCAGTCCGTACACCGACCCTGCCCTGCGCGATCGGCTCAAGGCCGAGATCATGGACGGGGACAAAGGGGGCAAATCCGGCCAGTGGAGCGCCCGCAAATTGCAGTTGCTCGCGGCCGAGTACAAAAAGGCCGGGGGAGGATACACGAAGGGCAAGGGCCGGAAGACCGAGGACCAGTCCCATCTCGACGATTGGACCGAGGAGAAATGGACCACCCAGGATGGCCAGCCCGCCGTCCGCGACGGCGAAACAGCCCGCTATCTCCCCCAGGCCGCCTGGGAAGCGATGAGCCCCGCCGAGCGGAAGGCCACCGATCGCAAGAAGAAGGAAGGGTCGCGGCAAGACGATCAGTTCGTCCCCAACACCAAGGCGGCGAAGTCCGCCCGCAAATCGGCGAAGAAGTGATCCCGACAACCCATCACCCCGGATGAATCCCAGAACAAGACGACGGTCGGGGAGGGCCACCCGACCGTTGACGTTCTCGCTTCGATCATCCGGCAAAGGATTCGGCGGGTCGATGAATCGCCGCGTCGCGCACGGACTTTGAGATATCAAAACGCGTAGCGAATCCGGCAGTAGGGCATCCGGTCGCGGAGGAGCCGGGTGAAGTCGTCGACCATCCGGCCCTTGAGGCCGCGTCGATAGCGCACGTTGTGGCCCCCGGTCTCGGAAACCTTCGCTTCCTGGAGGTCGGGCACCCAGAGGAGTTCCTCGGCGAGCGGGTGCCAGGCGAGGTTGACCTCGTGGAGGCCCCGGTTGTGGGTCAGGAAGATGACCTCGGCCGCGAGCTGGGCCTTGGCACGCGGGGAGAGGGCCGCATCGACCCGGCGGAATAGCTCGTCGTAGTCTTCGAGCCAACGGTGGTAGAAGATGACCGGGCTGAAGTTGAGGTGGACCTCGTAGCCGGCCGCCACGAAGTCATCGATCGCCGCGATCCGATCCTCCATCGGCGACGTGCGGATGTCGACCACCCTGGCGGCCACCTGCGGCATCAGGCTGAACCGGACCCGCGTCTTGCCCCGCGGGTCGTAATCCAGCAGGTCGCGGTTGACGAACTTGGTGGCGAACGAGCCCTTGGCGTTGGGGATCTCGCGAAACCGATCGACCAGGTCGCGGAGGTTGTCCGAGATCAGGGCGTCGACCGAACCATCGCCATTCTCGCCGATGTCGTAGACCCAGAGGCCGGGGTCGACCTGATTGGACTCGGTCTTGGGGCCGAGCGTCCGGGCGTGGCGGGCGATCGCATCGCCGATGTCATCGATGTTGACGAACGTGGTGATGGGATTGGCGTACCCCTTGCGGCGCGGCACGTAGCAATAGGCACAGGCCATCGCGCAGCCGTTGGCATAGCCGGGGGCGATGAAGTCGGCGGATCGGCCGTTGGGCCGGACCTCGACCGACTTGCGGAGGCCGAGGATCAGCACCCCCTTCTTGATCGGGAGCCAGTCCTCGGCGGCGTCGCGGTTCTTGTGGAGCCCGGCGATGTTCCAGTGGGAATCGACGAGCACCTGCCGGGCGTCCGGGAACCGGGCCAGGATCTCCCGGCCCCGATCGTAGAGGCGGACCGCCGGCTCCAGGTAAATCGTCTCGACGTCCAGGAGCCGGGACGGCATCGGCCGGGCGTCTGTCATGCGGTCATCGCCCCGGGACGGATGGACTCTCGACGGGGTTGTTGTATCCGCCCGTCGAGGGCCATCCTGCCCCGGTCCGGCGAACGTGGCCTGGGTCGGCCAGATCGCGGTTCGTGGGCGGCAACTTCGGGCCGGATCAGTAGGAATCGCTGCGGACGTCCTCGCCCCCCGCGCGGGTGCCGAGCGCCCGCCAGACGGCGGAGTTGGTCGAGTCGCGGGCGAACCGGCCCGACCCGTCCATCATCAGGATGTTGACGCCGCCGGGATGGTAGCTCCGGGCGGTCACGGCGGCGTAGGTCGGCAGGGAGGTTGATGCGCCGTCGCGCATCGAGGTGAAGTCCACGTCGAGGGTCCGGCCGGCCTGCATGAACGGGACCTTGAAGTTGGGCGGGAAGGTGGTGGTGAGCCCGGTCTCGCGGATGTCCCCCTCGACCCACTCGGTGTGCCCATTGTGGTCGTAGACGCCGGCCGGGAGGAAGGGCGCGAGTTCGGCCGGGGTCGCCGGGATCGGTGCCCCCAGGGCCGCCGGGACGCGGGAATCGTAGATGTTATCCTGGAAGGCCTTGCCCTCGGAGACGGCCAGGGTATAGCTCATGCCGTCGGCGAAGTCGGTCGCGCGCATCGCGCGATTGGGCAGGAACGCCCCATCGCCGGCGGTGTCGCTGGCCGGGTCGTACTGGAACCACGAGCCGCAGAAGAACGCCTGGTTGGACGGATAGTAAGTCAGCGTGGCCGTGGGCCGGGACCGGTCCTGGGTCTCGCTGGGGCACATGAAGGCGGCCACGCGGGTCGAGGCCACGGTCGGCTTCATCGGGAACTCGAAGTCGGTGTCGAAGTTGATCAGGTTGGCCAGGGCCGTCTGCTCGATGAACGGCAGCAGGCGGGCCAGCGCCGACCAGGGCTGGGCGGTGCGGGTTCGGGGCAGGACCGAGAACGGTGGGAAGGTGTTGTGGACCGAGAGGTAGTTATGCAGGGCCAGGCCGAGCTGCTTCTGGTTGTTGGCGCACTGGGCCCGGCGGGCGGCCTCGCGCGACGCCTGCACGGAGGGCAGCAACAGCCCGATCAGCAGCGCGATGATGGCGATGACGACCAGCAGCTCGATCAGGGTGAACCCGCGCCCGATCCGGGCGCGACGGGAAGAGACCTCGTTCATGGCGAATCCTTTGTATCCTCGAAACATCGCGGGCCCCGCCGATCGGGCCGGGACTGCCGATCCTCGCCGCCGACGGCGGGCCGGCCGCCATCGGCGTCCGATCGCTTCGCGTCGACCGTCCCGGTAGGATGGCATCCGTCGGAGCGTACCAGATCCGGGCCGTCGCGCCCCGCCAGAGGTTTTGCGATGATCCCGACGCGCCGGAGACGGGCGGTCTCCTTCGCCTTGATGATCGCGTTCGCCACGCTGCCCGCCGCCCCGCTGGTCGGGGGCGAACGCCGTCCGATCGCCGAGACCGACCTGTTCCGGTTCGCGTGGGCCGCCGACCCCCGGATCTCGCCCGATGGCCAATCCATCGCCTACGTCCGCGTCGCGGCGGATCGGGACAAGGACGACTACGAGTCGTCGATCTGGATGGTGCCGTCGGCCGGAGGGCCGCCCCGCCGGCTCACCAACGGCCCCCGAGACACGCTGCCCCGGTGGTCCCCGGACGGCGCCCGGCTCCTGTTCCTCCGCCGGGGCGAGGGGGAGAAGGGCAAGACGCAACTGTTCGTCCTGTCCCTGGCGGGGGGCGAGCCGCGCGTCCTGACCGAGCTGCCGGAAGGGGTCTCCGCGCCGGAGTGGTCCCCCGACGGCAAGTCGATCGCCTTCCTGAGCACCACGTCGAACGAGGACCTGGCTCGGCTCCAGAAGATCCGCGAGCGTGGCAAGGCGGCGGTCGCCGCGGAGCGCGAGAGCGACGTCCGGATCGTGACCCGCTCCGAATTCCGCGCCGATCACGCCGGATACCGCGACCCGAAGCACCCCGCCCACATCTGGATCCTGGCGGTCTCGGCCGATGCCGAGGACAGGCCCGCGCCCCGGCGGATCACCTCCGGACCGTCCGACGAGTGGGATCCCCAGTGGGCCCCGGACGGCCGCCGCCTGTACTTCCTCTCGACCCGCGACCCGGACCCGGCCCACCGGGCCGATCGGGGGGCGATCTACTCGGTGGCGGCGGACGGCGGGCCGATCGCCGAGGTCGCCTCCATCCCGGGCTCGATCTCGACCCTGGCCCCCTCCCCCGACGGCAAGCGGATCGCCTTCCGGGGAACGATCAACGAGCCGGCGCGATCGTATTCCACCCACGACCTGTTCGTCCTCGACCTCGGCGCGAAGCAACCGCCCCGCAACCTGACCGAGGAGTTCGAGGCCGACGTCGGATCGACCCTCTCGGGGGACCAGCACCCGCCCCGGGGGACGGCCCCGACCCGTCCGATCTGGGCACATGGCGGGTCGTCGCTGATCGACCGGGTCGCCCGCGAGGGGCGGGCCAACCTCGAATCCTTCGACGTCGCCACCGGCCGATCCCATCCTGTCACGTCGGGCGATCAGGAGGTGGCCGGATTCTCCGGGTCGGCGGACGGCTCGAAGCTGGCGATCCTCGCCTCCTCGCCCACGATCATCGGCCAATTGAAGCTGGTGGAGCCGGAAAAGAAGGGGGAACCCCGCAAGCTGGTCGATCCCAATGCCGCCCTGTTCGCAGGCCTGGACCTCACGCCGCCGGAGGCGATCCGGTACCGCAGCTTCGACGGGCGTGAGATCGAGGCGTGGGTCCAGAAGCCGCCCCGTTTCGATCCCAAGATCAAGTATCCGCTGATCCTCAACATCCACGGGGGACCGCACGCGGCCTATGGGTACACGTTCTCGCACGAGTTCCAGTGGCTGGCCGCCCGGGGTTATGTGGTGCTCTACCCCAACCCGCGCGGGAGCAGCACCTACGGCGAGGCGTTCGGCAACGCGATCCAGCACCACTATCCCGGCGACGACTACAAGGATCTGATGGCGGGCGTCGATGAGCTGATCCGCAGAGGATATATCGACCCGAAGAAGCTGGGGATCACCGGGGGGAGCGGCGGCGGGATGCTGACCAACTGGGCGATCACGCAGACCGACCGATTCGCGGCGGCCGTCTCTCAGCGATCGATCGCCGACTGGTCGGCCTGGTGGTATGCGGCCGACTTCACCCTGTTCCGGCCGACCTGGTTCGAGACATTCCCGTTCCAGGACCCCGCCCGATTCGCCGCCCGTTCGCCGATCACCTTCGTCGAGAAGGTCGACACCCCCTTGATGCTGATCGAGGGGGAAGCCGATGCCCGGACCCCGCCCGCCGCCGGGGGCGAGGCGATGTTCCGCGCCCTGAAGGCCCTCAAGAAACCCACCGTGATGATCCGCTTCCCCGGCGAGACGCACGACCTGTCGCGCACCGGCAAGCCCTGGCACCGGGTCGAACGCCTCCAGCACATGGTCAACTGGTTCGACAAGTACTTGCTCGGCAAGCCGATGCCGCAGTACGACCCCCCGCCCGAATGACCCCGGGCGGGGCGTCCGACTCCGCCCGCATCGCGGATCAGTTGAACCAGATGGCGAACCCGATGAATTCGCCGCGGAAGATCCGGTTGATCCGGCCCCAGGTCTCGGTCGAGCTGACTTCGCCCCGCTCCAGGTAGGGGGCGGCGGCCGTCCCCTGGACCCACAGGACGAGGTCGAAGGGCCGCGGTTCCAGCAGGACGCGGCGGACGTTGATCCCGCGATCGGCCTGATGACCGCGCCAGAAGGGGACCAGCGTCCGGCCCTGGAGGATGGCCTCGAACTCGTCGAGGAAGCGGTGCCAACCCTGGATCATCTCGTCGGTCACCGCGACGCCGATGACCGTGTGCTGTTTGGGGTTGGGGATCCACTCGCGATCATCGTCGGCCTCGGCCTGGATGAACTTCCAGGTGGATCGGCTGAGCGCGACCATCGCCTCCAGGTGGGCGAGCACCGCCTTCAACCGCGCCGGCTCGGCCACGTCCATCCGGACCTGATGGATCAGGGCCACGACATCCAGGACGTCGGACATGAACCGGTTGCCTTCCCGCTCCTCCCGCGAGTCGAGGAAGGGCTGAGGGGGCTTCGCGCCGGCGAAGAAGACGTGCCCGGAATGCTCGAACCAGGGGGCGAAGTCGTGGGCGAGCACCACCTCGGTCATGGCCGAGAGCAGGTGGCAATAGCCGCGGAGCCAGTCCACGTCGCCGCGATCGAAGGCGACCACGAGTTCCCTGGCCGCTCCTTCCAGGCCCTCCTGCCCCCCGTTCATCCGCTCGTAGATCTTCCAGAGCGATTCCTCATCGCCGGCCGTGCCGTCGCCGTCGAAGTCGAGCCGGACCAGGGCGAAGTGGATCGGGAGCTTCACCGCGTCCGACTTGATGTCGGCCAGGGTCGCCTCGACCCCCGCCAGGTCGTCGACCCAGGCCTGGAGAAGGGTGCGGGCCTTGGCGGCGTCGATCGGCTCGGGGTTGGGATTGGGCGGGACCGGCAGGCGGGTCAGGCCGCCCATGCCCATGAGGTTGACGCCCAGGCCGTGGCGATGGAACGCCTGGATCCGTGCCTCCACCGCCCGGAGGAACCGGACCATGCCCAGGCCGAAGCGCAGGGAATCGTCGCCGGGATCGGCCTGCAGCTTCTCCGCCACCTGCCGCTCGGCGGCCGCGAGGTCGCCTTGCCTCAGCGACTCGTCTACGGAGACAAAGCCCTTCCCCTCCTGCCCGGCCCTCGCGGTGGGAGGGATCACGATCAGGGCGAAGATCAGTGCCAGGGTCGGCGGGAGGACTTGTCGGGGGTGTCGCATGGGTTCGTCTCGCACGTGGGGGGGAGGAAGACCGTCCGGCCCCGCCCCCCGCCCCGGTTCACGGCGAGGTCGGGGCGATCGGCGCGTCGGAAGGCCCCTTGTACAATCGGGCTAGCTCCAGCATCAAGGCTTCAAGCTGCCGATAATATTCGTCCTCGGCTAAACTCGTCTTTTTGGACCGGAGCGAGGCCACGGCCACCTCGATCTGGTCGCGGCGTTGGAGGGCCTCCGGCGAGAGCGTCGCATCGCGATCGCCGAGGACCAGCGTGCGCTGATTGGCCCGGAGGCCGTCCAGCTCGGCGCCGTCCTTGGCCCGCTTCGTGGCCCGGATGCCGCGGAACCAGTCGGCGGGCGTGCCCAGCTTGTCGCCGTTGTCGTCGATCAGGGCATGCTCGGTGGCCAGCCGCGACCGCGATCGATAATACTCCTGCGCCTGGGCGCTCGCCTTGAGGAACGCCTCCAGCAGCGAGGTCTGCCCGTCCTTGTCGATGTCGGCGGCCGGGTCGGCGATCGCCTCGGCCAGATACAGGCCGAAGCGGGCGAAGTTCTGCTCGTCGCCGCTCCGCGTGGCCGTGACGATCACCCGATTCGGGGCCGAGAGCTTCGGCAAGAACGGCCCGCTCGCCGAGGCGCCGTTCACGATGGCGATCGGCGTGGCGATCGGCTTGAGCCATTCGGCCAGCTCGGCGTCCGACAAATCCGGCCCGCGCAGGTTGAACCGGGCCTCGCGACCATCCCAGGTCCCGTGGCCGATCAGGACCAGCCACGACGGGGACTGGGAGCCATCCTTCGCGCGGGCCTCCATGGCCGCTCGGAGCCGATCGCGGTCGGTCTCCGAGCCGTCGCCATGGCCCTCCCCAACCCGAACCAGCCGGGCCGATCCCCGGGCGGCGGCCTTCTCCCACAAGTCGGCCGATCGGCGGAACTCCCGGCCATACTCCGGGGTGCCCGGTGCCCCCTCGACCACGATCACCAGGGGCGGATCCGCCGGTTTGGGGGAGGCCAGGCAGAGGGACAGGGCGAGGCAGAGCCACGGCATGGGCGGGTCCTGGCAGGGTTTCGCTTCGGTCAGGGCAGGCCGTTGACCCGTCGCAGGCCCCATTCGGCGGCGAAGCAGAGGATCGCGATGGCGAAGTACAGGGGATGGTGCCAGAGCGGGGCGGTCCACGGCTCGGTGATCGGGGCCCCCCGGGCCATCAGCCCGGACACCAACGCATCGGGGCCGCGACCATCGACGACTTCCCCGCCCGTCCGGGAGGCGATCTCGGCGAGGAACCCCCGGTCGGGCTCCAGGCGGGCGAACTCGTCGGCCGACGGCTGGGCCGCCCAGCCCGCCTCGCGCTCGCCGATGGCCGAGCCGTCGGGCATGGCGGCCGAGGCGACCACGCGGTGGGCCCCGGCCTGCTTGGGGGCGAAGCTCGCGGCGTAGAGGCCGCTTTCCCGGGCATCCGGCTCGGCGTCCAGGCTCAGCGTGTCGCCGCCGGGCAGGGTCAGGCGGAGCGTGACCTTGGCGTTATCCAGCGGGCGAAACTCGGCGTCGCGGACCCGGGCGATCAGGTCGACGGCGTTGGACGCGGCGTCGGGGTCCGGCTTTACGGTCAATTCGACCCGGCCCGGCACGTCGCTGACCAGCCAGCGGGCGGTCTGCCGCCAGGAGCGGTCGAGGTCGTCCTCCTCGGGCGTCTCGCGGCGGATCCCCCACCGCCACAGGTCGCCGATCATCAGGGCCGCGACGTGCCCCTTGCCGAACATCTGGGCTACCAGGGCGGGGACCGGGTTGCCCGACTCGTCGGCCACCTCGGCCAGCGTCACCGCGCCGGGCTTGATCCCCGAGGCCAGGCTCAAGGTCTGGAAGGCGGGCATCGCCGCGAGCCGTTTCCGCTCCTCGTCCTCGCTCTTGCGGGTCCGGACCCAGGGTTGCAGCCAGCCTTCGCGGGTCAGCACCAGGCGGCAGTCGCCCGCGAACGTGGCGGCCGAGGCCGGCCCGTTAAGGTAGACCGGAAGTAGCTCGCCGATGGGTGTCCGGTCGTACTTCCCCTGGGCGAACGAGTCGGGGCCGCCCAGCATCAAGAGGCCGCCGCCCCGCACGCCGACGAAGTTCCGCACCAGGGCGAGCTGGTCCGGGGTGAAGAAGCCGGCTTCCAGGTCGTCCAGGACGATCGCGTGGTATTTGAATAGCTCCTCGGCCGTCTTCGGGAAGCCGTCGCGAAGCTCGACCTCGTCGAGCGTGTTGAGCCGGATCAGGACCGGCCGGTCGGACGCCTCGGCCGTGTCGCCGTCCGGGTTGTCGAAGCCGTCGAACAGGGGGCTGGTGGTCCGGTTGCGGGACGCCTGGAAGTCGAATTTCGGCTGGCGACGCGCGATCCGCAGCAGGCCGACGAGCTGGATCTGCTCGTCCTCGCTCAGGGCGCGGCGGAGGAACTTGAACTCCCAGTTGGGCCGGCCGCCGACATACAGGACCCGATACGGCCCGCCCCCCTGGTCGACCACCACCAGTCGGCGGTTGTTGGCCAGGGTCTGCTCCGACGAGTTCGCCGGCACCTGTCCTGCCTCCGCCTTCGGCTCCTCGGAGGCCGGGAAGGCCCGGACCTGGTAGAAGTTGACCCCCGCCTTGATCGGTCGGAACTGGAAGCGGAACGAGAGCGGCCGGCCGTCGGCCGAGGCCTTCGCCTGCTGCCGTTCCACCTCCGCCCCGGCCTCGTCGAACACGGCGGCGACGATCGGTTCGGACCCGAACCCGACGGCCGAGACCTCGGCGCGGAGGACGACCGGGGCGGCCTCGAAGTTGGTCTGGCTCACCGCCACGTCGCGCACCCCGACATCGCGGGCCACCCCTCGCGCGGGGGGGATCACCGGGTAGATCGGCGGCAACGCCGACCAGTCCAGGCCGGCGAGGTCGGTCCGGTTGCCGTCCGTGAACAGGAGGACCCCGGCCAGGGGCAGGCCGCGGAATCGCTTCGCGAGGGCCGTCAGGGACGAGCCGAGCGCCGTGCCGGGGCCGTCGAAGTCGAGGGCCGTATCGAACCCCTCGACCGACCGGAGGTGGGAATCGAAGACGTAGGACCGGGCGTCGAAGTCCTGGCCGAGCCGGGTCGCCCAGGGGCTCCCCGACCGGACCTGGTCGCGCACCCAGTCGCCGCGCGATCGTTGGTCGTCCCGATCGCGGATCTGGAGGCTTCGGCTGTTATCCACCAGCACCGCGAACGAGTTTGCCCCCTTGCGGGGCCGGGTGCCGGTGAGCAGAGGTTCGAGCAGGATCAGGGACAGTGCCGCCAGGCCCGCGGCCTTGAGCAGGGCGCAGGCCAGGCGGACCGAGGGCTTGCCCCCGGCCCGGCCATAGCTCCAGGCGATCACGGCCGCGGCGAGGGCCATCAGGCCGGCCGCGACGGCCCACCAGCCGGGGGTGCCGAGGATCAGCGTCGGCACGGTCATTTGCCGCTCCCCAGGCGTTCGTAATAGCGTCTCACCCCTTCGGCATAGCGGGGCGGGACCGGGTCGCGGTCGATCGGCACCAGCGCGTCGGGATCCTCGCGGCGCCGGACCTCCTCGCCGATCCGCCGGGCCAGCTCGCGGATCGGCTCGGCGACCATGCCTTGCATCTCCTTCCAGTCCGGGGTCTTGGCGTGCCGCTTGAACTCCTCGCGGGCCCCCCGGACCCGGTCGCGGATCCGCGCGGCCTCGGCCCTGAGGTTGGGATCATCGAGCAGTTCCTCGACCTCACGCATCCGGTCCGACCACTGCCGGAACCCTTCGCCGGTGATCGGCCCACCCGGACTTCCCCCCGGACCGCCGCCGTTATTACCCGCCATCCCTTCCAGCAGTCGTTCCAGTTCCGACGGCTGTCGCCCGCCCGGTTGCGGCGGCTGCCCGCCCCCCGGCCGGTTCCCGCCGCCCGGCTGCTGGCCGCCCGGCTGCCCCTGGCCTTGTTGCCCGGGCTGCTGGCCCTGGCCTTGTTGGCCGGGTTGCTGCCCCTGGCCCGGCTGTTGTCCTTGTCCTTGCTGTCCTGGCTGTTCGCCCTGGCCGGGCTGCTGGCCCTGGCCCGGCTGTTGTCCTTCGCCCTGCTGGCCGGGCTGTTGCCCCTGCCCCGGCTGCTGGCCTTCGCCGGGCTGCTGGCCCGGCTCTTGCCCGGGTTGACGCCGTCCGGGTTGCTGGGCGGGTTGGTTGCCTTCCCGCCCCTGGCCGGGTTGCCTTTCCTGGCCTTCCTGCCCTGGACGTCGGCCGGGCTGTCCGGCTTCCTCGCCGTCCCGGGCCTGTCCGGCCTGGGGCTCCCCGGGTTGTTCGGGGCGATCGCGACGGCCGGGCTCGGTGCCGCCGGGATTGCCGGAAATGGGCGGGATCGCCCCGGGCTGGTCGCCGTTGGCCTGGGCGATCTCGCGGTTGATCTGGTTGGCGAGATCCTCGACTTCTCCCTGGGCACGCTTGAGGGCGGCCGTCTCATCGCCGAGGATGGCGCGGGCCGCGCGTTCGACGCCCTCGCGGGCCTGCTCGATCCCCCGGCCGGCACGGCGGGACGACTCGGCGGCCTCGTTGGCGATGCCCGCATCCACGAGCTGGCCGGCGTCCTGGAGTTCGCCGTCGGTCCCGGGGACGTCGGCCTTGCGGGCGGCATCGAACAGGTTCTTGGCGAGCAGGGGCTCGGTTTCCTCGGCCTCCTGGACGGTTTTCTGCATCCGGTCGACGAGATCCTCGAACCCCTTGCGCTGGCCTTCCAGGGCTTCCTTGAGCTTCTGGCGATCCTCGGTGTCGCGGAGCGTCTTCTGGGCCGAGTCCTTCCAGGCGTCGAGCCGTTCGGTGAGCTTGTCCTGGCCCTCGTCGAGCTTGCGGGCCTGGTCGCGCATCGCGGTCATCTGCTCGGAGAACTGGTCGGACGACTTCTTGCGGAGATCTTCCTTGACCTCGTCGAGCTTCTGCCCGGCGCGGGCCCCTTCGGTCACGGCCTGGGAGAGCTGGCCCTTTTCGAGGGCCTCGGATGCCTGGCGAACGTGCTCGCGGCCTTCCTCGACCTGCTGGCGGGCCTCGGCCATCCGCTCGCGGTTGGCTTCGTTTTCCATCCGCTCCTGAAGTTCGTCGGTGTCGCGGAGGATCTGCTGCTGCTGCTCGCGGAGCCGCTTGAGCTGGCGCTCGATCTCCTCCTTGGCCGGGTCGTCCTTGGCGGCTTCCAGGGCCGCCTGCAGCTCCTTGACCCGCTGGTTGAGGTCGCCCTGGCGCTGGGCCAGTTCCTTGAGCCGGTTGACCACCTGCCGGGTCTCGCGCCGCTCCTGCTCCCTGGCGGAGGCCTCATCCTGGCGGGCCTTGCTCTGCTGCTCGAACCGATTCTCGTCATCCTTCAGTTCGAGCTGGTTGAGCTGACGTTGGGAGGCCGAGGCCGATCCGCCCCGGGATTGCCGCTGGCTGGAGTTCTGCCGGGTCACCTCGAACTCGCGGGCGCGGAGCTTGAGCAGGGCTTGATAGGCGGCCTGCTCGGCGGCCAGGGCGGGCGTGAGGCCGGGGATCGACGCTTCACCGGCGGCCCTGCCCAGGAGGTCGCCGGCGCGGGACATCGCCTCGACCGCCTTCTCCAGGCTGGCCTTGGAGGCGGCGTCGGTCAGCTTTTCGCCCATGGCCACGGCCTGCTCGATCGCCTGGGCCTGGGAGTCGCGGAGCAGTTCGACATCGGACTTGAAGGCGTCGCTCGGGGTCGCCTTGATCTCGCGGCGGATGACCTTCCAGGTGCCGTTGATGATCTGCTTCTCCAACTCGGCCAGTTGTTCGGCCTGCTGGGCGTTGCCCCCCTGCTGTTGTTCCTGCGACTCCTGATCGCCCGAGGGGGGTTCGCCCTGGCGGAAGATCTCCTCGAAGTGGCGGACCTCGGCGAAGAACATGTCGCCGTCGGTGCGCCGGGGCTTGCCGTCGGGGCCGAAGTCCTCGGCCCAGACATGATAGGTGACGAGCTGGTCGGGCTCGGCCTTCAGGGATTCGAAGTCGATCAGGTGATCGGCCAGCACTTTCTTGCCCAGGGCGGCCTGGCCATCGCCGATCGGCAGGTCGCGCGGTTCCACTCCGGTCAGCTCATAGCTGAGGCCATGTCGGATGATGCCGAAGTCGTCGGCGATCTCCGCCTTGACCGGCAGTTCCTCGACCGGCGAGACCCGCGCGTCGTGCCCCGGCCGGGTGACCAGGATCGTCGGCGGCTTGTTGCGGGTCACGTTCACCGCGATCTCGGGCACGACCTTGTTCTTGAGCCCGTCCCGATCGACGAGGCGGACCTTGTAGCGGTGCGAGTCGGTCAGGGTCCACGTCGCCGTGTGCAGGCGGGGATCCTCCTTGCCCGGGAGGAGCGGGATCTCCGCACCCGTCTCGTCGACCAGCAGGGCGGAGGCGACCTCCTTGTTGAGCCGGCAGGTCAGGGTCAACTCGGTCCCCTCGATGGCCGAGGCGTGGCGGATGTCCTCGGCGATCCGGGTTTCCATGCCGGTGTAGGCGGGGAAGGCGAGCCGGGCGTCGGTGCGGAGCAACGCCGGATACTCGAAGGTGCGGACGCGGAACGTCTCGCTGCTCCGGCCAGCGAACTCGATCCGGTAGGATAGGTCGGCATCCACCGACTCGATCCGGCCGGCGAAGGTCGGGTCGTCCAGGCTCCGTGCCATCGGCCGGGCCGGCCCGGGGTTCGCCGGGGCCTCGATGACGAGGCTGGCGTCCGGGGGGACATAGCCCGGGAACCGGGCGACGACCAGCAACGATGAGCCGCGTTCCACCGAGGCGTTGCCCGGCTCGACCTCGACCTGGATCGTCGAGGGGTCGGCGGGCCGGGCGGCGTCGGCCAGGATCTCGGCCCGCGTCGGGGTCGACCCGACCAGGGTGGCCGCGACCGCGACCAGCCCGGCCGTCGCGACGACGTGGGCCAGGATCGCCCCGCCCATCCGCGAGGACGGCACGGCGCGGTTCCAGTCGTGGGTGCGGGCGTGTCGCGCCGCCGAGCGGATCACGGCATCGCGGAGGAACCCCGCGGGCTCGGCGGTCGGCCGGAGCAGTTCCTCGACGGCAGCGAGCAGCCCGGCATCGAGGTCCGGGTGCCGCGCCTCGACCCGGCGGGCGACCCAACGGGCATCCCGCACCGACCTCCAGGCGAGGACCCCGCACGCCACCCCCGACCCGACCACCGCGACGGCGAGGCCCGCCAGGAGGCCGGGCGACGGCCGGACGCCCAGCCCGATCAGCACCAGCCCGGCCGAGGCCCAAACCAGCCAGCAGAGGGCGAGCGCCGACCAGAGCCGGACCAGCCGGACCCGATGCGCGACCCGTTCCAGCGCCCGTTCCAGTTCCGCGTTCATGTCGCCGGGGCCTCCGCTGACGAAGGAAGGGGACGGGGGCGACCGAGCCACCCCGCCAGGCCGGTTTCCAGGATCAGGACGCCGATCGTCGCCAGGATCAGCCACCGCCATGCCTTCTGGCGACCTTCCAGCTCCGCGTTCTGCATCTGCCTCCGGCTCTCGCGCTCGGCCGCCTCGCGGGTCGGGCTCGCCATCCGGCAGCCGAACTGCTCCAGCGTCTCGATCGGCAGCGGGGCGGTCTTGCTCTCGGCCGGGTCGAGGTTCACCGCGACCAGCCGGGTCTTCCGACCGGCCGACTCGATCGCATACACGCCCGGCGACTCGGTCGCTGCGAACGAGGCGGACCCGGCCTCGACCGGCACGTCCGAGCCGTCGGGCGTCCGGACCGACCGGGCGTCGGGCGACAGCGGGATCGGATCGCCCACGCGGAGATCGGTGGCCTCGGGCGTGGCATCGCCGCGATCCAGCAGCGCGGCCATCAGCGGGACGAACTTCGACGAGCGGGCGAGCTGGCCATCGGCGGGCGTCCAGCCGCTCGCCAGGACCACGATTCGGCCCTTTCCGGCGGCCTTCTCCACGACGGCTGGGTCGCCCCCCTCGAACCGGGCCAGCACCCGGGCGTCGGGGCCGAGGGCGTCGGATGGCCACGACCGACGCTTCCAGAAGTGGATTTTGGTGAAGTCGTTGAACTGGGGCGAGGCGAACGGGGCGAACAGGGGATGGTCGAAGGCGATCTCACCGAGCAGGACATCCCCCTTGACCGGCGCCTCGGCGACGTCGAAGGGCGGGACCTCGGCCACGGCCGCCAGGGCCTCGGCCCGTCCCGCGGCCGGCACCGCCACCAGCGTCCCGCCGTCTCGGACGAAGGACCGGAGGAAGTCCACGTTGCCCGCCGTGGTCTCCCCGGCCAGCACGATCATCGGCAGGGAGCGGTCGGCCGGCTTCGTCAGCGCGGCGGTCGGCGACCTCGGCTCGACCGTGATCGCCCGGCGGCCATCCCCCTCGAACACCCGCGTGAGGTAATAGAGCAAGCCCGCCGGATCGTCGGCCGCGTCGGGCCCGACGAACAGGACGGTGGCCGGCTCGGCGGGCTCGGCCGCCACGAACAGGGTGTCATCGTAGTCGAAGTCGTCGCCCCGGAGCCGGAGCGAGCCCGACGCCAGGGGCCGGGGCAGCTTGGCCACCCGGCTCTCCCCGGGCGGGACGTAGACCGAGGTCGGCGGCCCCGGGTCGCCCGCCCAGGCCAGGGCGAAGGTGTCCCGTTTCGAGAGCGGATCGTTGGCGACCCGCACCCGGATGCCACCGTCCTTCTCGGCGGTCCCCTCCCCCTCGGCCGGGCCAGATTGCCTTTGGATCCCGGCGTTGGAGCCGGAGACGCCGATCCGTTTCCATTCGATCTCGACGTCCGACGGCCATTCGAAGCCGCCCAGGGCGTCGAGCTTCGACCCCTGGGCCATGTCGCTCACCAGGACGATCCGCCGGCGCATCCGGGACGCCTTGCCCGCCGCGTCGCCAACGTCCTCGATCGCCCCCACGGCGTCGATCAGGGCATGCCCCAGGTCGGTCCCCCGCCACGACGGAGCCAGGCCGGCCACGACCCCGCGCGCGGCGGCCTGGCGGCGCGATGCGTCGAGGGCCTGGGATTGCCCGAAGCCGAACGCCGTTCGCGTGCCCGTGTCGAAGGCGAGCACGGCGATCTGATCGTCCGGGCCGGTCGCGTCGATCGCGTCCGCTGCGGCGGCCTGGGCCTGCTTCCAGAGATCCCCCCGCTTCATGCTGGCGCTGGCGTCGATCAGGACCGCGACCCGGCTCCGCTCGCCGGACCCCAGGTTGAGGATCGACAGTTCCCGGAGGAACGGCCGGGCGAACGCGATCGCCAGCAGGATCAGGGCGGTGGACCGGAGCAGGAGTAACGGCCAGTGGTCGAGCCGGCTGCGGCGGGTCAGGCGCGGGGGGGACGCCGAGAGGAACAGCAAGGAACTGAACGGGACCTCGCCCCGGGTGGTCCTGCGGATCAGGTGGAAGACGATCGGCGCGACGACGGCCAACGCCCCCAGCAGGTACAGCGGCGCGAGCAGGCTCATCGCGATGCCCCCTGCCCCGGGGCACTGCGTCGGCCGCCCGGTCGGCCGCGCCGCATCCGGGACTTGAGCAGGTCGAACAGGATCAATTCCAGGGGCTGGTCGGTCCGGATCGACTGGTAGTCGATCCCCTGGTCCGAGCACGCCCGCTCGATGGCCTCGGCATGGTCGGCGAACTTGCGGAGATACTCGGCGCGGGCGGCGTCCGGGTCGATGTAGAGCTGCCGGCCCGACTCCACGTCGCGAAACATCGACGGGGTCGCGAACGAGAACTCGACCTCGGCCGGGTCGAGGATGCGGAGCACGACGACCTCGTGCCCCCGGGCCCGGAGCGATCCGAGCCGCGACTTGAGCGTTTCCACCGGCGCCAGGAGGTCGGACAGGAGGATGACGAGCCCGCGCTTGCGGACGGTCGCCGCGACCTGTTCCAGCGGAGCATCCAGGTCGGTCGACCGGCCGGTCGGCTCGCGGTCGAGCATCCCCATCAGGCGCCGGAGCTGGCCGGGGCGGAGCCGCGGAGGGAGGTAATCGGTGATCCGATCCTCGAAGGTCAGCAACCCGACCGCGTCGCGCTGGAGGCCGAGGAAGTGGGCGATCGTGGCGGCCGTGGTCCGGGCGTACTCCCCCTTGCTGTACGCGCCGGAGCGGTACTGCATCGACCGGCTGGTGTCGACGACCAGGGTGCAGCGGAGGTTGGTCTCGTCCTCGAACCGCTTGACGTAGTAGCGGTCGGACCGGGCGAACAGCCGCCAGTCGATGTGGCGGGTATCGTCGCCGGGGCTGTACTGGCGATACTCGCTGAACTCGACCGAGAAGCCGTGGAACGGGCTGCGGTGGATCCCCTTGAGGAAGCCTTCCACGGTCGCCCGCGCCCGGAGCTGCAGGCTCTTGATCCGCATCAGGGCCCGGGGATCGATGGTCGATCCGGGCCGGGGCGGGGCCGGGGCGTCGGGGCGGGCGGGCATGGTGCGGTTCGCTCCCTGGTCAGGATCGCGGCGGCTCTCAACCCGGCATCTTGGCGTGTTCCAGCAGGCGGTCGATCACGGCGTCGACCGAGATGCCATCGGCCTCCGCCCGGTAGCCGAGCAGGATGCGGTGGCGGAGCGCCGGATGGGCCAGGGCGCGGATGTCCTCGGCCGAGACGTGGAACCGCCCCGCCAGCAAGGCCCGTGCCTTCGCCCCCATGACCAGCGATTGCGCGGCGCGGAGGCCGGCCCCCCACGACACCCACTCATTCACGAACGCCGGCGCCTTCGGCCCGGGTCGGCTGGCCGAGGCGAGGCGGACGGCCAGGCGGGCCAGGTCTTCGGCGATCGGCACCTTGCGGACGACCTCGTGGAACCGGAGGACGTCGGCCCCGTCGAACAGGGGCTCGATCGGCTCGGTCTTCCGCGAGGTGGTCTGGAGGATCACCAAGACCTCGTCATCCTCGGGCAGGTAATCGACCACCACGTTGAACAGGAAGCGGTCGAGCTGGGCCTCGGGGAGCGGGTAGGTCCCTTCCATCTCGATCGGGTTCTGCGTGGCCAGGACGAAGAACGGCTCTTCGAGCGGATAGCGGACGCCGGCCGCCGTGACCTGGTGCTCCTGCATCGCCTCCAGGAGCGCCGCCTGGGTCTTGGGGGGCGTGCGGTTGATCTCGTCGGCGAGGATCACGTTGGCGAAGATCGGCCCCTTGACGAACTGCATCCGCCGCCGGCCATCGGTCGTCTCCTCCAGGATCTCGGTCCCGGTGATGTCCGCGGGCATCAGGTCGGGGGTGAACTGGATCCGCTGGAACCGGAGGTGGAAGACCTGGGCGATGGTGCGGACCAGCAGCGTCTTGGCCAGCCCGGGTGCGCCGGTGATCAGGCAGTGCCCGCCCGCGAACAGGCTGATCAGGAGTTGATGGGTCACCTCCCGCTGGCCGACGATCACCTTCCCGAGTTCGTGCTCGATCCGTCCCCGGCTCTCGTGGACCTTCTCGACCACCCGGCGCTCGTCCTCGTAGGCATCCCCGTCTTGCGTCACGATGGCTCCTCGTCAGGCGGTCGATGGATGTCGGTCAGTGGGTCATGGCGTAGGTGATGATGTTGATGCCCATGGGATAGGCCTTCTTCTCGGAGAACTCCCGGAAGTAGCGCGGGTCTTCCCCCTCGCGTTCCCAGCCGTCCCCGAGGTCGGTGTTGTGGCAGATGATCGCCATCAGGCGCCCCTTGTCGTCGGAGATCCCCCGATAGTGGACCTCGCGGACGTTGCCCCCGTGGCCCCACTCCCACGTGATCGTCGGGTCGTACCCCGACTGCTCGAAGGTATGGATGCTGGGGACCTGCGGCTTCTCCTTGAGCCGGTAGACGCACTGGAAGATCTCGTGCGTGAGCGGCAACTCCCGGGGCTCGCGGTCGGGGAACACGCGTTTGATCTGCTCGTAAAAATTCTGATACTGGTCGTCGCCCCAGAAGTCGTCCACCATCAGGAACCCGCCGTTGAGCAGGTAGCGGCGGAGGGCGACGACTTCCTCCTCGGAGAATTGGAGGCTACCGACCTCGATCATGTAGAGGAACGGGTAGTCAAAGAGCGCCTCGTCGGTCAGGCGGAGCGAGATCGGGTTCGGGTTGACCTTGAGCGAGGTCAGCTGCTGGAGGCGATAGGAGAAGTTCAGATCGCTGTCCGGCCAGTCGGTCTCCCAGCCCGCGCCGCCCCGCCGTCGACCGTAGCCGCCATACGCCGAGTCGTACTGGACCCGGACGAAGGTGAAGACGTCTTTCTTGAACTGCTCGTCCTGCTTCCAGTCCGGCACGCCCGAGCGGTCGGCCGGGATTCCATCCAGGGGGGACGGACCCCAGCCCCGCCGCATCATCTGGCCGAGCGTGAATCCGCCCAGCAGGAGGACGAGGGCCGGCACCACGGCCAGGATCAGGCGTTTCCGCGTCATGGACGGGGCTCCGCGGAGGCTTGGGACGGCGTCAGTTCGAGCAGGAGTTTGTGGGCGTCGCGGAACCTCGGGGCTTCCTCCAACGCCTTGAGCACCTCGCGGCGGGCCTCGTCAAGCCGGCCCGACTGCCGGAGGAGCCCGGCGAGGCGGAAGTGGACGTCGGCCGGGTCGGTGTCGTCGAGCAGGGCGACCGCGCGATATTCGGAGATGGCCTCGTCGCGATGGTCGGTGTGCTCGCCGGCCCGGGCCAGGGCCCGGTGGGGCCCCACGGTCAGCGGCTGGACCGCCAGGGCGCGGCGGGCGTTGCGGGCCAAGTCCTCCCAACGACCGGCCGCCTCATCGAGCTCGATCAGGCGGAGATAGGCGGGCAAGGCGTCGCCGTCGCAGCCGGCGACCTCCTCCAACGCCCGGCGTTCGGCGTCGGTGTCGCCCAGGCGTTTGTGGACGGCGGCGAGCATCATCGAAGCGTTCTCCGCGCCGGCGTAGGTCGGGTCGAGGGCCTGGAACTCCCGGATCGCGGCCCTGGCCGCCTCCCACTTCTCCTCGGCGATCAACCGTTTCGCCAGGAGCTGACGGCCCGCGAAGCTCTTGGGATGGTCCTTGAGCCAGGCGGCGACGGCCGTCGATTCGGCGTCGTCGGGCAGGTCGACCGGCTCCCAGGTCGCTTCCGGGGCGACGGCCGAGGCCTTGGCCCGAGCGAAGTCGGCGAACGATCGGTCCATCTCCTCTAGCGTCATCCGCGCGTGTTTCGGCAGCGCCTCGTTGATCGTCAGGCCGGCACCCAGGTCATCAAGGATCGCGTTGAGCCCGGAGGACCCGGCCTTCTCGACCAGGAACTCCACGGCCATGGCCGATTCGTGGTAGGCGAACTGGAGGTGCAGCGCGGACTTCGCCCCCAGGAACGCCGAACTCAGTTTGCTGAGCGGCGTCAGTTCCTCGCCCAGGATCATGGCCCGGAACCGGGGGTTGATCGCCCCTCGCCAGGCGGGGTCGCTCCGGCCTTCCTCGTAGACCGAGATCCCTTCGCTGAGCCAGCGGGGCATCTTGTTGCGGGTCTTGGTCAGGGTGATGGCGTGGCAGAGTTCGTGCCAGAGCACGGCCTCCCAGTTCGAGGGATTCTCCCCCTGCGAGGCCGGGCTGTTGGCCGTGATCACCCGGCCGAAGCAGACGCCCAGCAGCCCGTCGGCCCCGGGGAGCCCGAAGGTCCGGACGGCGAACTCCTGCTTGCGCGGGAAGATTTCGACGATGACCGGGCCGGGCAAGGCCACCTCGTAGGTCGATCCCAGGGTCGAACGCGCCCGCTTGAGCAGGTCGAGCACGCGGGCCCCGTACAGGTCGGCCTCGCGGGGGTCCATGTGGACCACCAGCCCGTCGGCCTCCAGGACCCGGAACTTGGCGAGATAGTCGCGGAGCGCGATCAGGTTGAAGGCCACGACGTTGTAGGCGTCGCGGCGGAAGATTTCGTCGGCCAGCTTCCAGCCCTCGGCCTCCTGGCCCAGTCGCAGAAGGGCCTCGCAAAGCTGGATCTTGGCCGGGAGGTGGTCGGGGTCGAACGCCAGGGCCTTGCGCTGGGCGGTGGCCCCCTCGGCGAACCGATACTTCTCGGCCAGCTTGCGGCCGATCAGCGTGTCAACCTCGGGGTTGGTGGCCCACGGTTCGAGCGCGGTCAACCGGGCCTTATCCTCGCCTTCCGGATTGTTGAGCAGGTGGGCGAGCACGGCGCGGAGGGCCCAGGCCCGGGGCTCGCGCGGATTGACGGCGAGCGTCGCTGCCAGCACCGCCTCGGCCTCATCGTACTTCTCCGCGTCGATCAGCCCATCAGCTTGCAGGATGAGGGCGTCGACATATTTCGGATTGATCGCGAGGGCTTCCAGCAGGGCCTTCTCGGCGCGGGCGCGATCATCCTGGGAATAGGCGAGGGCGGTGAGATAATGGAAGCGCGGTTCCTCTGCAGCCTGCTCCGGGGCCTTTTTGAGGCTCTCGGCGGCAAGGCCGTAGTCCTGCTTGTCGAGCGCGAGTTCGGCCATCGCGAAGTAGGCGTCGAGATGGCCCGGATGATTCTTCACGACCGGGTCGTAGAACTGATCGAGCACCTTCTTGGGGTCGTAACCGCGTCGGACCAGGAACCGGCCGAGCGCCACCTGACCCTCGGCCGAGGCGTAGCGGCGCGGGTTGGTGACGATGATCCGTTCCATGGCGTCCATCGCCGCCGGCTCGCGATCGGCCAGACCACTGAATCGGCGGACCTCGCGGCCCAGCAGGAATAAGGCGACGCTGGTGGCGTGGCGGCGGCTCGACGCGTCGAGCGCGGCCCGCGCCTCGGCATAATGGCCCTGGGCCATCTCGGCCCGGATCTTGAGGGCAAACCAGCGTTCGTCCCAGGCCCCCCCGACGATCCCCGCCGCGGCCTCGCGGGCACAATCCTCATAGCGGCCGGTGCGGAGGAAGTCGGCGGCCTCGTCGATGTCGGCCCCGGATGCCGCCCCGGACGCGAACGAGCCCGCCGCCCACCCCAGGATCACGATCCGCAATACGGGAATCGATCGAGGCATGAACATGAATTCGCTTCCATCCGTGCGCCCGGCGGATCTCGATGCTTGCGTCGTCGGCGATTATAGACCTGCATCAAGGCCGGTTGCCAACGGATTTCCCGGGCCGGGCGCGCGACGACGCCGGCCCTCGTCCTGGGCAGGACGAGGGCCGGCGTCGCGTTCGGAGTCGGATGCCGAGGATCAGCGCGGGGCGGCGGCCCCGCGCGTCGCGGCGGCGGGGGCCGGACGGGTGGGCTGGATCGCACCCCGGCCGGGTGCCGGCTTGCCGCCCGCGGGGGCGGCCGCGGGGGCGGCCGCGGCGCGGCCTTCGTTGCCGTCGTTCACGACCTCTTTCCAGCCCGGCAGCTTGATCTTCTGGAAAAACTTGGGGTCGATCTTCTGGTTCGTGGCGACGTTGTTGAACCTGAAGTCCTGATAATCCTTGCCGTTGGTCGCCACCAGCCAGAGTTGGTCGGGCAGGAAGGTCGTCTTGTTGAGCCACAGGAACGCCTTGCTGAACGACTCGCGATCGATGTCGTAGAGCGGCGCGATGCGGATCAGGTATTGCTTGTCCGACTGGTTGGTCAAGGCCATGTCGTACCGCTTGCGGGCCTCGTCCGCCTTCATGTTGAAGAGGAACGGCAGAGGGCCCTGCTGGAGCGTCTTCTGCTGGGCCTGCTTGTCCAGGGGATAGACGTAGATCTGCATCGTATCCCACTTGTACTGGAGCACTTCGCTCCCCGTGCTGACGATGCGCTCGTCGTCCTCATAGATTGGCTTCGCATCGGGTCCGGCGTCGGGGTTGGTCCGCTTCTTGAAGTTGAGGCAGGCCAGGTCGGGACTCTGGAGCACGGCCTGGCCGGTGAACTCCTCCTCGCCCCAGGCGGCGGACTTGTCGATCCGCTTGAAGTCGACGCTCAGCGACTTGACCTGGGAACTCTGCTTCTCCCAGGCCACCAGGATCTGATCCATCTCCTGACGGAGCTTCGCGGCGGCCTGCTGCGCCAGCTTCTCTGTCACCGGATCGGGCTTGGCCGTCGGGGCCGGGGCCACCCGGACCCCCGAGCCCGCCCCCGCGGCCGGCTGCGGGCGGGCCGGCCGGGCCGGCGGCGCCTGCTGGGCCGAGGCCGGCGCGACGGCCCCGGCCACCGCGGCCAATGCAAGAATCCAAGCGATGTGAGTCTTCATGGCGTCTCCCTCCCTGGTCGGACCGTGGACCTGCCGCACTTCCGGACGACGTGGATCGGGGATCCTTCCCGACCACCGCCCTCCCATCATCGCGAAACTTAACAAAATTTCCGAAAAGCGCACAGGTCTTCCCCGGATCGCGATCCCGGGCGAAAAACGCCGCGAATCCGGGCACCCCTGCCCGGGCCATCCCGGGCCCTTCTGCCGTGGAGCAGGACTTAACGAACCGAAATCCGCCGATCGGTGTCTCCCCGAGGATATAATTCCGCAGTGCCCGGCGATGGGAACGGGGATTGCTTGAGCAACTCTCCATCGGGCCGATGACCACCCCGGATCAGAAGGGAGACGACGATGCGAACCATGCCGCGACCGTCCCAGGAAGCCGCCCCGCCCGCCTGGTCGCTCCCGCTCATCGGCAACCCTCCCCGTGGGACGCGCCGATCGTCTTGACCGGCCCATCCGGGACGGGACACAATCATCCCCCGTCGGGAGTCGATGGCCTGGTGAGCAAGACCCGGCCTCGGCCCCCCGGCGGGGACCACACCGAATGTCCATCCTCGACAGGCCCCGGATCCGCCCCTTGCAGCTCCGCGCCGTCCGCCACGAGGGGGGCGATTTCATCGCCTGCGAAGATCCTACGGGCAGCTTCGAGGGCCAGGTCCTCGTGCCGCGCCCGATCTTCCGCGCCATCCTTCGTCATTGCGATGGAGGATCGACCCGCGAGGAGATCCGGATCCTTGCGTCGCGCGAACTCGGGATTGAGATCGCCGAGGGCGAGATCCATGCGGTCCTGGAACGATTGGATCGGGCCCTGGTGCTGGACGGGCCGTCGTTCCAGGCCCTCCGGGAAGCCTATGCGGGCGAGGCGATCCGGCCCGCGGCCCTGGCCGGCCGGTCCTATCCGTCCGATCCCGCGCGGTTGAGGGCCTGGATCGATGGGTTCTTCGCGGACCCTCGGGGCTCCGGCCCCCCCTCCACCGTTGGACAAAACGACGGCGGGCCCGGCCTCCGTGCCATCCTCTGCCCGCACATCGACTTCACCCGGGGCGGGCCGACCTATACCTGGGCGTATCGCGAGCTGGTGGAGAATTCCGACGCGGACACCTTCGTGATCCTGGGCGTGGCCCACCACGGCACCCGCAACCGCTTCGCGCTGACCCGGAAGGACTTCGCCACCCCGCTGGGCCTGGTCCCGACGGATCGCGACTTCCTCGATCGGATCGTCGCTGTGGCCGGTCCGAATCTGTACGACGACGAGATGGCCCATCGCAACGAGCACTCGATCGAGTTCCAGGCGGTCTTCCTCCAGCACCTCCTGGGAGATCGGCGTCCGTTCCGGATCGTGCCGATCCTGGTCGGCTCGTTCCACGACCTGATGGAATCCGGGCGGGATCCGATCGATGACCCGGAGGTTTCCCGGATGGTGGCCGCCCTGGAGGCCGCCGAGGCGAAGTCCGGGCGGAAGGTCGCCTACATCGGCGCAATCGACCTGTGCCACGTCGGCCCCGAATTCGGCGACCCGGATCCGGTCGACGATGGCCAGCTCGATCAGATCCACCGGTTCGACGAGAGCATGCTCGACCGCGCCGAGGCCGTCGATCCCCACGGCTGGTTCGCCCGCGCCGCCGAAGTTCAGAATCGGTGGCGGGTCTGTGGGCTGGCCGCGACCTACACCCTGCTCCACGCGATCGGCCCGGCCCGGGGCCGCTCGCTCCGCTATGGCCAGGCGGTCGACCCGACGCGGACCTGCTGCGTCAGCTTCGCCAGCGTGGCCTACGAGACCTCGACCGCACAGGGGACCGCGACGTGACCGAGACAGCATCGCTTCCCGCATCGTTCCTCGAAGGGGTGGCCGAGTACGATCGACGTACCAGCGTCGGGGACTGGGCCGGGCCGCATTACCGGATGACCTACCGGACCCTGGGCGAAGGCCCCCCCCTGGTCGTCGTCCCGGGCCTGGCGTCGACCTATCGCGGCTACGCCCCGATGCTCAACCGCCTCGCCTCGCGGTTCCGGACCGTCGTGATCGACTACCCCGGGGAAAATCCCGACGACGGGGCCCGCCTCGGGTCGATCGGCCATGATGATCTGGTCGACGACCTGGCCGGGTTGTGCGACCACCTGGGGCTGGACCGGCCGATCCTGTTCGGCCTGTCGTTCGGGTCGACGATCACCCTCCGCTCGCTGCTGCGCCACCCGGGCCGATACGCCCCGGTCGCGGTGCTCCAGGGCGGGTTTGCCCGGCGGGGATTGGCCCCGCACGAGAGGGCGGCGCTCGCCCTGGGCCGGAGGATCCGGGGGCCTTCCTCTCGGCTCCCGTTCCACGAACGGGCGCTCGCCCATCGAAGCCGGTCGGAATTCGCCGGGATGGACGACCGCTGGCGGTTCTACGTCGAGCAGAACGGCCTGACGCCGATCGCCGCGCTGTCGGCCCGCCTCGACCTCATCCATCGGCTCGACCTCCGGACGAGCCTGCCCCAGGTCCGGGCGGCCGTCCTCCTGATCCGGGGCACCGGCGATCGGATCGTGCCGGAACGATGCCAGGCCGACCTGCGGGCCGGCCTGCCCAACGCCGAGGAGCGGATCATGGTCGGGGCCGGGCACCAGCCGCATTTCACGCATCCGGAGGAACTGGCCGACCTCGTCTCCGATTTCGTCGAGCGGGCCGGGTCCGTTCCGGGCGGTTGAGGATTGGGGCCGCTTGCCGGTACAATCTCGGGGCATCCCGGAGGACGGGGCAGGCGAACCTGGGCGAATGGGGCGACCGACGTGGCCGAGCAACGGGCGAAATTGGTGATCGTGGGCATCGGCGACGACGGGCTTCCCGGGCTGACCGAGTCGGCCCGGAGGACGATCCGCGAGGCCGACGTGATCCTGGGGGCGCCCGCCACGCTCCGCCTGATCGACGACAGCGCGGCCCGGCAAGTTCCCTTGCAGGCGGAGATGCCCGCCGCCCTGCGGCAGGTCCGCGAGGCGATGATGGCCAGCCGCCCGGTCCTGGTCAGCGGCGGCGACCCTTTGTTCTACGGCGTCGCCCGATACCTCTGCGACCGCCTGGGCAAGGACCAGTTCGAGGTCGTGCCACACGTCAGCAGCATGCAGCTGGCCTTCGCCCGGGTCAAGGAAAGCTGGGAGGATGCCTACCTCACCAGCCTGGCCGGCCGGCCGTTCGAGGCCATCGTGGACCGGATCCGCACCGCCGAGAAGGTCGGCCTGTTCTCGGGCGATGATCACACGCCGGCGCGGATCGCCAGGGAACTCCTGGACCGAGGCATCGATTACTTCCGCGCCTACGTCTGCGAGAACCTTGGCTCGCCCGACGAGCGCGTGACCTCCGGGGAGCTGTCGGACCTCCTCGGGCTCGACTTCGACCCGCTCAACGTGCTGATCCTGGTCCGCAAGCCGGACCGCCCCGACCGCGCCGGGGGAAAGAGCCGTTACCGCCTGTTCGGCAACCCGGACCACGCCTTCGCCCAGAGCCAGCCGAAACGCGCCCTGATCACCCAGGCCGAGGTCCGCTCGATCGCCCTGGCGCAGCTGGACATCCGTCCGACCAGCGTGGTCTGGGACATCGGCGCCGGCTCGGGCTCGGTGGCCATCGAGGCTGCCCAGCTGGCCAGCCAGGGGATGGTCTACGCGGTCGAGCCAGAGCCCGATGACCTGGCCCTGATCTCCGCCAACGCCGAGACGTTCGGCGTACCCAACGTGCGGAGCATCGCCGGTCGGGCGCCCGACGTCCTGGGCACCCTGCCCGACCCCGACGCAATCTTCATCGGCGGGACCGGCCGGCAGGTCGACCTGGTGCTTTCCGCCGCCTTCGCCCGCCTCGGCCCCGGCGGCCGCCTGGCGGTGAACGTCGCCACGATCGACGGGCTGGCCACGGCCCACCGGACCTTGAAGACCCTGGCCGGCGAGGTCCAGATCTGGAACATCTCGATCAACCGGGGCATCGAGCAGATGGACCGGGTCCGCTTCGAGGCGGTCAACCCCACGTTCCTGCTGGCCGTCACCAAGTCGGCCGAGGCCGACGACTGATCCCCGCGATGGGGATTGCGGCCCGCCCCCGCCCGCGACGCCCGGGCCGGTGAGTCCGGCGACCCCCTTCCCCCCCGATCCCGACCATAACCCGGTCGCGGTCATGGGGAAACGCGTGGCGATCGGGGGCTCGCCCTGTCGGATCCGCCCGGATCGCATTATACTAAGTGGAGCGAATCGAGATCGTGTGGCATGGAGAGGTTGGCATGCTCGAGTCGGGCGAGTTCGAGCTGGATGTGATCGCCGTCGGGGCCCACCCCGATGACGTCGAGATCGCTTGCGGGGGGACGCTGGCCCGCCTGGCTCGCCAGGGCTATCGGGTCGGCATCGTCGACTTGACCGACGGCGAGCCGACGCCCCTGTCGGCCGGGCCGGACGTCCGGATGGAGGAGGCCCGGCGGGCGGCGGAGGCCCTGGGCATCCACGCCCGCATCAACCTCAACCTGCCCAACCGCCGGCTCTTCGACTGCTTCGAGGCCCGGGTGGCGCTGGCCAAGGTCTTCCGCAAGCACAAGCCCAAGCTCGTCATGGGGTTCGGGGGGAAGACGGTCGGGGCCTCGCCGGATCATTACCAGGCGATGCTGATCACCGACGCCGCGGTCTTCTACAGCCGGCTGACCAAGTGGGACGAGCACTTCGACGGACTGCCCGTCCATACCGTCACCACCCAGCTCAGCTATATGATCGCATTGCATTCGATGGATGTTCACGAGTCGGCGGGGACGGTGATCGTGAACATCGGCGACACCCTGGCGGCCAAGATCGAAGCGGTGCGGTGCTATGCGACCCAATTTCCCGCGAAAAAGGCGGGGATTTTTGCGGCAATCGAGACGATGAATCGGTATCACGGCCTGACGGCGGGCTTCGAGGCGGGGGAATTGTTCCTGACGTATCGCTCGATCGGGGTCGATGATCTCATGCGCTGGGCCTGCCCGGGCGCCGCGCTACCCTGATCGGCCGGTGGCATCTCGGGGCCTCCCCGGGGCCCCGAGCGGCCGACGTTTTCTGAGAGGCGGAAGCGGTGGCACCTCCTAGCTTGCGGGATTTCTGGCGCAGACTGTGGGGCGGCCCGCCGGCCTCGCCCGCCTCCGCCCGTACGTCTCCGGGGGCCGAGCCGGCCGCCGACCCGTACGCCACCCGGGACGCGGAGGTCGTGCCCTCGACCGTCGACGAGTTGCCTTTGCTCGGAGGGACGCCGGGGTTCGCCCGCCTGCGGGTCGGCGTGGTCTCGACGGTCGGGAACTACCGCGAGCACAACGAGGATAATTTCTACCTTCCCGCCCCACCGGGCCGGTCGTCGAGCGGCGGGACCGGCCATCGCGATGACGGTCTGGAATTGCCCGCGCCTTCCAAGTCGTCGTCGCTCTTCGTGGTGGCCGACGGGATGGGCGGCCAGCTCGCCGGCGAGAAGGCCAGCCAGATGGCCGTCGACATCCTGCCCAAAGAGCTGTCGCGCCGGCTGGTGCCGATCGGGGCCGACGATCGCTCGATCCGCAAGGCGATCCGCGAGTCGGTGGCCGCGGCCAACCACGAGATCCTCGGCCTGTCGGTCGTGCAGACCGAGTTCAACAACATGGGGACGACGGTCGTCCTGGCCCTGTTCCACGACGACCGCGTCTACATCGCGGGGATCGGCGACTCGCGGGCCTACCGGGTCCGGCAAGGTCGGCTCGAACAGCTCACCAAGGACCATTCGCTGGCCCAGGCGTTGCTGGACGCCGGGACGATCTCGCCCGAGGAGATGACGAACCACAAGTTCAGCCACGTTCTTTATCTGTACCTCGGGAGCAAGGATGCGCGGGGAGGCCCCGAGGACGTCCATTCCGCCAAGGTCGAGCCCGGCGATCGCTTCCTCCTGGCCTCCGATGGGCTCACGGGGGTCGTCCCCGACGAGCGGCTGGAGGAAGTCCTGTCCACCACGGACGACCCGCAGGTGGCCGCCCGGACCCTGATGCAGCTGGCGCTCGACAGCCATTCCAAGGATAATGTCACTTGCCTGGTGATCCACGCGGTCTGAGCCGCGACGATCCGCGGCAAGGCCCGACGGCGCCTCCGGCCTGATGGGGTTCGAAGGCATGGCTCGCCTCGACGAATTCGTCGCCAACGTCATCCGGAGCGGGCTGGTCCCCCGCGCCGATGTCGAACTCGCGCGCGACGGGCTACCCCCCGAGCCGGCCTCCGACGCGGCGGTCCGCCTGGCCCGCGTCCTGATCCAGCAGGGGGCACTGACCAGCTACCAGGCCCGCAAGATCCTGGCCGGGGCGACGCGTGGCTTCTTCCTCGGGGACTACCGGATCCTCCGGGCCCTGGGCGAAGGCGGGATGGGCAAGGTCTACCTGGCCGCCCACAAGGACGACGGGCAGCGGGTGGCGATCAAGGTCCTCCCCCCGGGCCGGGCCCGGGATGGGGGCCAGGCCCTGCTCCGCTTCCGACGCGAGATGACCCTGTCCCGCCGGGCCACCCACCCCAACCTGGCCCGGACGATCGACGTCGGGCAGGACGGCAACGTCCACTTCATGATCCTGGAATATGTGCCCGGGGAGAGCCTGTATCAGCTCGTGAAGCAGAAGCACGGCGGCCCCCTGCGGGTGCCCGATGCCGCCCGGTTCTTCCTCAAGGTGATCGACGGGCTGGAGGCGGCCCACGAGGCCGGCCTGATCCACCGCGACATCAAGCCTTCCAACCTGATGGTGACGCCCGAGGGGGACGCCCGCATCCTCGACCTCGGCCTCGCCCGCGCCGAGGACGAAGACCGCCCCCTGACCCGCGAGCACGTGGTGATCGGGACCCTGGACTACGCCAGCCCGGAACAGCTCGGCAACGCGGCCTCGGCCGACCGCCGGAGCGACCTCTACAGCCTGGGCTGCACCATCTATTTCAGCCTGGCCGGGCGTCCCCCCTTCGAAGGGGGAGACGTGGTCAACAAGATCTTCAAGCAGAAGATGGACGAGCCCGACCCCCTGGAGCAGGTGGCGCGGGGCGTGCCCGCCGCGTTCGCCGCGATCGTCCGCAAGCTGATGGCCAAACAGCCCGAGGACCGCTATCAGACCTGCGCCGAGCTTCGGGTCGACCTCGCCCGCTGGGCCGATCCGGCGCTGGTGCATGCGATCCTCGGGGCCGAGGCCGATGCCGCAAGGGCGTTCCGCCTCCCGGCCCCGGAGATCGACGACGAGGATCTCCGGGGCCTGGCCGATTCCGCCTCGGAGGGGCCCGGCACCTCGCTCCGCGACTACGGTTCGGCCGAGGCGGCCCCGGCCCCCTATCGACGTCGCCCGACCCGGCCCCGGCCGGCGGTGATCCTCCCGCCCCAGATGAATCGGCCCAGTCACCAACCCGACGAGATGCGGTGGCTGATCCGCTTCATCGCGATCGCCTTGATCGTGGGGGCCCTGGCGGTGATCGGCATCGCCGCGGCCCAGTGGCTCCGGTGAACAACTTTGGTCCGCGACGTGCATATCCCTCGCACCGTGAGATCCATGGAACCGCCCGCCGATCAGGAAGACCCATGCCGACCCAATCGATCGCCGCCCTGATGGGCGAGCATCCCACGAAGACCGGTGAAGGCCCGATGCACGGGGTCGTCGAGCTGGAATTGTTGCTGCCCGCCCATCGCGCGGCCGCCTTGTTGAGCCTGGCCCGCGATCGGGAACAGACGGTCGGCCAGGTCCTGAGGCAGATGATCGATCAGGAGCTTTCCCGCGCCCGGTCCGCTCGGGCCTGACTTGCCGCCGCAAATCCTCTCCCCGCCTTGCCCCTTGTCCGCTCACTTTTGTTCAGGCGACCTTGAGCTTCTTACATTTCGACGGTAAAAAGGGATCGTGCCTTCGCATGACGGCGACCGAGGGACGGCTTCCTTTTGAATCCCCATGAATCCGACGGCCTGAACGTCCTGCTTCCGGCGGTATCCTCCTGGTTTCGAGAAACTTACGGCGATCCGACCCCTCCGCAGCGTCTCGGATGGCCGGCCATCGCGGCCGGGCAGAATACGCTCCTGTTCGCACCGACCGGGTCGGGTAAGACCTTCGCCGCATTCCTGGCCTGCCTGGATCATCTGTGGCGAGTGCCGCGCGCCCAACCCGGCGTCCGGATCCTCTACATCTCGCCGCTGAAGGCCCTCAATAACGACGTTTATCGAAACCTCCGAGATCCGCTCGACGCCATCCTGGCCACCGCCGAACGGGTCGGGACCCCGCTCCGGCCCCTCACCCTGGCGATCCGGACCGGGGACACCCCGGCGAACGAGCGGCAACGGATCCTGCGACATCCGCCCGACATCCTGATCACGACGCCCGAATCGCTGCACCTCATGCTCACGAGCAAGGCACGAGCGATCTTCTCCGGGCTGTCGCACGTCATCATCGACGAGATCCACGCCCTCTGCCCCAACAAGCGTGGGGTCTTCCTGTCGCTCCTGTTGGAGCGCTTGGAGGTGATTCCCCGGCATCCGCTCGTTCGTGTTGGGCTCTCGGCCACCCAACGACCTCTGGAAGAAGTCGCACGCTTTCTAGGCGGTTTACGCAAATCCGACGAGCACCCGGGAACGTTCGAACCGCGACCCGTCTCGATCATCGATGCGGGCCGCAGAAAAAATCTGGACCTCGAAGTGATCGCCCCGTTCGACCGCGGCGGCCCGAGGGTCGAAGGGTCGATCTGGCCGGCCATCGAACGGCGACTCCTCGACCTGATCCGCGACCATCGCTCGACGATCGTGTTCGCCAATAACCGTCGGATCGTCGAGCGCCTGACGGCGCACCTCAACGAACTCGCCTCGCCCGAGTCCGAAACCGATGGAGGTGAGCCGGCGATCGTCGTCGCCCGCTCGCATCACGGAAGTCTGAGCCTGGACGAACGGCGGGCGACCGAGGAGTCGTTGAAGAAGGGGGAGCTGGCGAGCGTCGTGGCCACGGCGTCCCTGGAGCTGGGCATCGACATGGGAGCGGTCGACCTGGTCTGCCAGGTCGGCTCGCCGGGCGGGGTGGCCCGGGGCCTGCAACGGGTTGGGCGTGCGGGGCATATCGTCGGTCGGGTGAGCAAGGGACGCCTGATCGCGAAGACTTCGGCCGACCTGTTCGAGTCCGCGGCGCTGGCCCGGTCGATGCTGGCCGGGGAGGTGGAAACCCTCCGCGTCCCCACGAACTGCCTCGATGTCCTGGCCCAGCAGGTGGTCGCCTGCGTGGCCCTCGAACCCTGGGACGTGCCGGCCCTGTTCGACCTGATCCGCTCCGCCTACCCGTACCGCGACCTCCACCCGGAGGCGTTCGAAGGCGTCCTCAAGATGGTTTCGGGCCGGTTCCCCGTGGCCACATTCCGCGACCTCCAGCCCCGGATCAGCTGGGACCGGGTCCGGAACCGGCTCCACCCCCTTCCCGGCACCGCCCGCATGGCGTTGATGGGGGGTGGCACGATCCCGGACACCGGCCAGTACCCGCTATTCCTCGGCGAGAACGGCCCGAGGCTCGGCGAACTCGACGAGGAGTTCGTCCTGGAAAGGCGCATCGGCGAGACGTTCGTCCTGGGGACGGCCACCTGGCGGATCGATGCGATCGAGGCCCACAAGGTCGTCGTATCCCGCGCCGAGGGTCAGGCGGCGATGATGCCCTTCTGGCGCGGCGAGAGTTCGCCCCGGACCGCCGAGTTGGGGGCACGCGTCGGCGAGCTGTGCCGCGAGGTCGCCGAACGAAGCGATGACCCGTCCCTGCCCGCCTGGCTGCACGAGACCTGCCGGCTGGACGCCAACGCCGCGGCGGTGGTCCGCGACCATGTGGCCCGGCAGGTCCGGGTGGCCGGGGCGGTCCCCGACGACCGGACGGTGGTGATCGAGACGTTCCGCGACCCGGCCGGCGAGGTCGGGCTCGCCCTCCTGTCGCCCCACGGCGGCAAGCTCCACCTCGCCCTGAAGCTAGCGATCCAGGGCCGACTCCGGCAACGGCTGGGGATCGCTGTCGCCTGCCTCCACGGCGACGATGGCCTGCTGATCCGCTTGCCGCGCACCGATACGCTGCCCACCGACCTTTTCGCCGGCCTGACCGCGCCGGTGGCCGAGACCCTGATCCGCCAGGAACTCGGCGATAGCGCCCTGTTCGGCCTCCGGTTCCGCCAGAATGCCGGGCGGGCCCTGCTGATGCCCCGGCCCGATCCCGCGAAGCGGACTCCTCTCTGGCTCCAGAGGCTCCGCGCCAAAGATCTGCTGCAAGTCGTCCGCAAGATGCCCGACTTCCCGATCGTCGTCGAGACTTACCGCGAATGCCTCGACGATGACCTGGACCTGCCGCGACTCCGGGCCTTCCTGAACGATGTCGAGGCCGGCCAGATCCGGGTCATCATCCGCGAGGGGGAGAACCCGTCCCCGTTCGCCTCGGACCTGATCTTCCGGTTCACCTCGCACTTCCTCTACGAGTGGGACGAGCCCAAGAAAACCCAGTCTCGCGCGGTCGATGGGGCCGAGCCGGTGGACACGGCGCTGCTCGACGCCCTGCTGGAGCCCGCCGCGATCGGCCGGGTCGAGGCCCGGCTCCGGGGTATGGGCCATCCCCCGCGAAACGCCGACGAGATGGCCGAGGCCCTCCGCCGTCTCGGCGACCTCGAACCGAGCGAGGTCGTGGGCCCGATGGCCGGCTTTTTGGCCGAGTTGGAGCGGCAGGGCCGCGCCCTGCGGATCATGGTTGCGGGGGCCGCCGAGCCGGATCGCTGGATCGGCGACGAGGATGGCTCGCTTTACGCCACCGCCTTTGACCAGCTTTCCCCGAGGCCGAAGGGGAAAAAACGAACCCAACCGGAGCCGCCCCCCGAGGCCGACGCGGCGGTCGAGGCGATCGTCCGGCGGTATCTCCGGTCGCGGGCCCTGGTCGGGCTCGGCGACCTGACCGCGCGTTACCCGATGGGCCCGGCCACGGCCACCGACCTCCTGGAGCGGTTCGCCGACGAGGGGGGACTGGTCCGCCTCGACCCCGAAGAGGGATCGGACGGCCCGCGCTGGGCCGACCGGCAGAACCTCGAAGAAGTCCGCCGCCTGTCGATCGCGATCCGCCGCAAGGAAAGCGTCGCGGTCTCGCCCGAGGCGTTCGCCGACTTCGTCGCCCGCCGCCAGCTCGTCCACCCGGACGTGCGCCGCGAGGGGATGGCGGCCGTGCCCCTGGTGCTGGAGGAGTTGCAGGGCTTCGCCGCCCCCGCCGATCTCTGGGAAGCGGACCTGCTGCCCCGGCGGGTCAAGGACTTCCGCCCGTCCTGGCTCGACGAGGCGCTGGCCTCGGGCGGATGGACCTGGCGGGCCGAGGCCGACGGCCGGGGCGAGCCCCGGGTGGCGCTCGTCCCCCGCGACTTCCTCGGCCCGTGGCCTGCCCCCGACCCCGAGGCCGCCGGACCGACCCCGCCCGAGGCGACCGTCCTGGACCATCTGGAGCGGCGCGGGGCCAGCTTCGCCGTGGACGTCGCCCGCGAGACCGGCCTGGGTCCGGCGGCGGCACGATCAGCCCTGGATGCGCTGATGCTCCGGGGTCTGGCGACCAATGATCGGTTCGACCCGCTCCGCCCGGGGGCGAGGGGGGTGCCCGCGGCGACTCCCGCAGCGTCCGCACCCGAGCGGACCAATCGGCTGGGCCGGCCCCGGCCCAACCTGAGACGGCCGGCGGCCGGTCGGCCCGAAGGGCGATGGTCGCTGATCCCCCCCACGCCGGAGGCGAACTCCGAGGCGGCCTACCTGGCCTGGGCGGCGATCCTCCTGGGTCGCTACGGGGTCCTGGCCCGCGAGACGACGGCGATGGAGCCGTGGGCCCCGCCCTGGCGCGAGCTGGCCCCCTGGCTCGACCGGGCCGAGATGCGGGGCGAATTGCGCCGGGGCTTCTTCGTCGAGGGGCTGTCGGGCGTCCAGTACGCGACCGTCGAGGCCGTGGAGGGCCTGGCCCGCTGCGCCTCCCGGCTCGACCAGGATCGCGGCCCGATGCTCCTGGGCACGCTCGACCCGGCCAATCTCTATGGGGCGGGGGCCCCGTTCGACGTCCCCCTGCTCGAAGGCGGGACGGCCCGGCTGAGCCGCAACCCGGCAAACTTCCTCATCCAGATCGCGGGCCGGCCGGTGCTGATCGTCGAGGCGAACGGCAAGCGGCTGACCGGGCTGGCCTCGGCCTCCGAAGAGGAGTTGAAGGCGGCCTGCGGCCTGCTCCCGAGCCTGGCGGGGCCGGCCCGTCGCGTCCTGAAGGTCGAGGCTTATAATACGGCGGCGACCCTGGCCAGCCCCGCCGCCCCCTGGCTGGCCGAGGTCGGCTTCGTCCGCGACTTTCCCGGCATGGCGTTCTATGCCGGCTGGTCGTGACCGATCGTGGTCGACTGTCCGTCCCAAGGATCGAGCCTCGTCCCCTTCGAGACCCGAGCATGGCCGCCACCTTCGCCTCCACGCCCGCCGAGATCGCCCCGCCGTCCCCCTACGACTGCCTGATCATCAGCGACATCCACCTGGGCAGCGAGATGGTCCAGGGCCGTCTGCTCGAATGCTTCCTCAACTGGGCCGTCGCCAACTCCCGCGAGCTGGTCATCAACGGCGACATCTTCGACGACCTCAACTTCAAGCGGCTCAAGAAGCGGCACTTCGCCTGCCTCAAGATCATCCGCAAGAACTCCGACCGGCCCGACTTCCGACTGACATGGATCCGCGGCAATCACGACGGCCCGGCCGACATCATCGGCCACATCGTCGGGGTCAACATCCTCGACGAGAGGATCTATGAGGATGGGCGGATCCGCCTCCTGATCCTCCACGGCGACCAGTTCGACCGGATCATCACCCACAATCCGTGGCTCACCGAGATCGCCTGC
Source organism: Tundrisphaera macrotermitis (assembly GCF_051175315.1). Lineage (NCBI taxonomy): Bacteria > Pseudomonadati > Planctomycetota > Planctomycetia > Isosphaerales > Isosphaeraceae > Tundrisphaera > Tundrisphaera macrotermitis. Next base: position 3,534,089 of record NZ_CP195100.1, on the reverse strand, counting down.
GGGCTGTTCTACTGGATCCAGCGCTGGTTCCCCCACCGCGCCGCCCGCTGGATCCGCCGGACCACCAAGAAGTGGCAGCGCAACGGCCCCCAGGTCCAGGACGGTGCGATCGAGTACGCCCGGAGCCTGGGCTGCCAGGCCGTGACCTGCGGCCACACCCATAGCCCCCTGGTGGCCGAGAAAGACGGCATCCTCTACGTCAACAGCGGGACCTGGATCGAGTCGTCCCCCTGCCCGTTCGTCTCGGTTAAGGATGGCGAGGTTTTGCTCCGCACCTGGCCCCCGGCCGGCGTGCCCCTGCCCGCCGGACGGGAGGATGCGGACGAAGAGGAGCCGGGCCCGCCCAGGAAACGGATCGAAGATCCGGAGTTGAGGCCCTCGGGTGCCTCATTCCAGGGCTTCACGCGCGCCGGTGCTTCGCCCGACGCCTGATCAGCACGGAGGTGCTGGCGACGGCGAACAGGGCCCGAGTCGCCGGCTCGGGCGTCGTGATCGGCTCTGAGGCCACACCCGAAGGGGAGAGGAGATAGGAATGCAGCTCGGTGGTCCTCAACAACTCGTCCTCGGCCCAGCCTTTCACGAGAATCCGACCCTCGTCGTCGAGTGCCAGTGCGTCGAATTGATGCTTGTTGGGCAGGAGGGTGGCGAGGTCGGTCTGGATCCCGGTGACGAGATCGACCACGGAATATCGCGGCGAGGTGTACCCATTCCAACCGTTACGCGGGTTCGCCGTCCTGACCAAAGCTTCATTGCGATTATTGAGATCCAAAACCGCAGCGATGACGCCCGAGGTCGAGATGTTGTCCGGTGTGGAGAGGGGTTGACCCTGAATCATCGTCTCCAGCCTGCCGTAGGTGCCGTCATCTTTCATTCGATAGAAACCGATCGCGCTCCCCGCCCCGGTGGAATGGCCGGCGAGGCCGGACATATCGGACACGGCGACGAAGCCGTTGGCGTTGCGAAAAATCGGCCCGATGTAGTTGTGGTAGTAGAACTCGGGGGAATAGGCCCCGGTCGAGTACGAACCGGGCGGTGGCTGGTAGGCGAAGAGTTTGGGGAGGCCTGAGTAATAGGAGGGCGATTGATAGGCCCCGATTTCCTTGCTCCCCCGATCGTCGGCAACGCGGTGGTCGGTCCTGGGGAAGGCATACGTAGTGGAGCCATCGGGGGTGATGAGCGTCGCGCCCGCTCCGACCGGATCGGAGAGCCGGGCCACACCCGGGCCGAGGTCCTTGATGGAGTAGGCCGTCAATGCGCCGGCCCGGGCGGAGGTTGGCACGCACAGGGCGAGGGCCAGGATCGCAAGGCTCCCACGCATCGGATTCATGACCATTGCGGATCCTTCCCGTCGGCCGTTTGACATTCTCGATTGCAATTCCGAGGAAGGTACGAAGTCCCGGATCTCCGTCAAGCCCGATCCCGGATCGTGCGATCGGCGAAACGCCGCCGGGCGGTTTGGCCTGTCTCGAAGTCCCGGGCGGCGGTAAAGTCCCGGCTCGCGCGAACCGGGATATTCTCCTCACCGTAGGCTCTTCATCCCTGAGACGATCCGCCCGATCGCGAACCGTCCCCACGGGAATTGATCACAGGATGGCACGCGGGGCCGGTCCCGCCGTGCCGATCCGCCTTCCGGAGAGCCGAGATGAAGAGTCGGGAACGCTTGCGTCGCAAGGGCCGCCTGGCCCCATTGGAACATCTCGAATCGCGGTCCCTGATGACCATCGCCGCGACGAACCCCCTGCCGGCCGTCACCGTCGCCCCCGGCGCGGCCCCCACCTCGGTGGACCTCGGGTCGTACTTCCAGGATCCGGCCCCCGAGCCGAATTTCGCGATCTTCGACACGACCCTGGGCACGATCCCGGTGTTGCTGACGCCCAAGACGACCCCAATCACGGTCGCCAACTTCCAGAATTACGTGAACAAGGGCAGCTACGACAACACAGTCGTGCATCGCTCGGTCCCCGGATTCATCTGGCAGTCCGGCGGCTTCACCGCGTCGGCCAACCCGGCGCAGACGCCGATCGCGTCCGATTCACCGATCCAAAACGAGTTCAAGGCCTCGAACGTCCGCGGGACGATCGCCATGGCCAAGCTGGGCGGCAACCCGAATAGCGCCACCAACCAGTTCTTCTTCAACGAGTCGGACACCAACGCCGCCAACCTCGACAATCAGAACGGCGGGTTCACCGTCTTCGGCAACGTGGTCGGGTCGGCTGGCCTGTCGGTCATGGACGCGATCTCCAGCGTGCCCGTCCCGTCGCCCTCCCCCTTCGCTTCGCCCCTGAATCAGATCCCGCTGCGGAACTACTCGCCGGGGACGGCCGTCCAGCCGTCGAACATGGTGGTGATCAACAAGATCACGACAGCGAACGACCTGTACCTGGCGTCGAGCGACACCCCAGGCGTGGCGGTCGCGACGGTCCAGGGCCGGACGCTCAGTGTGAAGCCGGTCGCGTCCGGCAACGCGAAGATCACGGTCACCGGCTACGGATCGGACGGCGTATCCGTCACCCAGACGTTCTCGATCAACGTCACGGGGGGCAACCCGCCCGTCGTCACGCCGCCGGTCGTGACTCCCCCGCCGGTCGTGACCCCTCCCCCGGTCGTGGTGATCCCTCCGCCGGTCGTCACGCCGCCGGTGATCCCGCCGCCGGTCATCATCCCCCCGGTCGTGATCCCGGCCTCGGTCCTGAACATCAAGGGGAGGGGCCCGGTCCCGGCCAGCGTGGTGGCCGGCCAGAGGGCCCGGATCCAGCAGACCCTCACGCTGACCGCCCGGTCGTCGGACGTCACGCAAAGGGCCAGGGTGCGCTTGAGCCTGTCGCCGGCCGCATCCGGGGCGGTCGGGGATTACACGCTCGCCTCGGGCGCGGCGAAGGTCAGGCTCAAGGAGGGCAAATCGGCCCGGGTGACCCTCGTCGCCAACCGGGTCAAGGCGGCCGTCCCCGCCGGGACGTACCGCCTCCTCGCCTCCGTGACCGACCCCGACGGCGCGACCACGACGGTCGACACGGGGCGGCTGATCACGGTCCGGCCGAAGGCCGTCCGCGTCTGAATCGAGGCCCCCGGATGTTGCGAAGGCGCATCCGGGGGCATCCCTCCGGCGGATGGGGTGTCGTGCCCGGCGGGCTGGAATTTGTTATCATGGCCCACGCAAACCGGACGGCCGGGGCGTCGAGCCGGCCATGATCCACCCGTTCCGCCCGTTGGGAGTTCCCGAGCTTGGCCACCTCGCCGTTCCGCACCGAGAAAGATTCGATGGGGGCCCTGGAAGTCCCGGTCGACGCCTATTACGGGGCCCAGACCCGCCGGGCCGAGCTGAACTTCGAGATCAGCCCGCTGCGGATGCCCCGCCCGTTCATCCGGGCGATGGGCCTGATCAAGAAGGCCGCCGCCCAGGTCAACATGGACCTGGGGCTGCTCAATCCCGACCTGGGCGCCCCGATCGTCCAGGCGGCGCAGGCCGTGGCCGACGGCCGGCACGACGACCAGTTCGTGGTCGACGTCTTCCAGACCGGCAGCGGCACGTCGACCAACATGAACACCAATGAGGTGATCGCCGGCGTCGCCAACGAGCGCCTCACCGGCGCCCGGGGCGGCAAGACCCCGGTCCACCCCAATGATGCCGTGAACATGGGGCAGTCGTCCAACGACGTGATCCCCACCGCGATTCACGTCGCGACCCTGGAAGGGGTCCGCAAGCGGCTGATCCCGACCCTGACCGCCCTCCAGGAAGCCCTGGCCGCCAAGGCCGTCGCCTTCGATAACGTGGTCAAGATCGGCCGGACCCACCTCCAGGACGCCGTGCCGATCCGCCTCGGCCAGGAGTTCTCCGGCTACGCCTCCCAGATCGAGCACGGCGTCCGCCGCCTGACCCAGGCCAGCGACGCCCTGTGCGAGTTGGTGATCGGCGGGACGGCCGTGGGCACGGGCATCAACACCCACGCCGAGTTCCCCCAGCGTATGGCCGCCGAACTCGGCAAGGACACCGGCCTGGAGTTCCGGCCGGCCTCCAACTGCTTCGAGGCGATGGCCAATCGCGACGCCGCTGTGGAGGTCTCGGGGGCCCTGAAGACCGTCGCCATCAGCCTGTCGAATATCGCCAACAACATCCGCTGGCTGGCCTCCGGCCCCCGGTGCGGCATCGGAGAGATCAAGATCCCCGAGTTGCAGCCCGGCTCGTCGATCATGCCCGGCAAGGTCAACCCGGTCATCCCCGAGGCCGTCATGATGGTCGCGGCGCAGGTCGTGGGCAACGACGCCACGATCGCCTGGGCCAACGCCCTCGGGTCGAACTTCGACCTCAACGTGATGATGCCGGTCATCGCCTTCAACCTGCTCCAGTCGATCGAGATCCTCTCCAACGCCGCTAAGCACCTCGCCGAGAAGTGCGTCGATGCGGAGAAGCACCTCGCCGGCAAGGCGGTCGTCGGCGTCCTGGGGATCGAGGCCGACGAGCAGCGCTGCCGCGAGCTGATCGAGCAGAGCCTGGCGATGTGCACCGCCCTGGCGCCCCGGATCGGCTACGACGTGGCCGCCTCGCTCGCGAAGAAGGCCTATAAAGAAGGGAAGAACGTCCGCGAGATCGCCCTGTCCGACGTCGCCGGCAAGACGGTCGAGGAGATCGGGCCGGCGCTCGGGCTGGCCGACCCGCCCGGGCTCCTGATGCGCCTAGGAGTGCCCACCGCCGAGGAGATCGCCGCGATGCTCGAACCCCACGGCCAGACCGTCCGAGGGACGGGGGTGGGCGGGGCCGCCGGGGGTTGAATCCGCACCAGAGCGAGGAGGGCCGAGCATGTCCGAACATCGCGGCGACCATCTGATCGAGATCGGCGACCCGAACGACGACACGGTGCCAGGCCCGATCGCAGGCCCCCATGTCGTGATCGAGTATCGCGACCGGGGGCTGCCCTGGATGCTGGTGCTTCCGCTGCTGGTCACGGCCGCGGCGGTGGCCGTCATCGGCTACAAGGCCTTCGAAATCAAGGTCCGGCCCGTTCACGCCGTGCCGGAAACCCTGTTGGCGGAGGCAGCTACGCCCCCGCCGCAGATCCTCCCCGAACGGCCGATCCTCGATCCGATCGCCCCGGCCCCGGCCCCCCCCTCGCCGGTGGCCCTGCCGGCCGATCAATTACCGCCGGTGGTCGAGCCGGATCCCGCGCCGCCGCAGCCCGCGCCGACGGCCCCGGCCACGAGCGAGCCGGCCGCCGCACCGGATCCTCCGAAGCCTGCGGACGTCGTCGAAGCCTCGCCCGATCCCGCGCCGGCGGCCCCGGCCACGCCCGAGCCGGCCGCCCCCCTGGCGAGCGCCCCCGCGTTCGGCTTCGATCTCGACGCATTGGAGAAGGCCGAGATCAAGCCCCCGGCGGCCGAGCCTGCCGCCCCGCAGCCGGCCGCCCCGCAAGTCGCGGAGTTGCCGAAGGCGATCGACCCGGACGTCCTGCCCCGCGATCCGAGGCAGGCCGAACTCGAACGGTATCGGCGGTTCCTCGCCGAGAGGCGGCGGCGGGATGAGGAGCGCACCCGATTCCACGCCGACCTCCGGGCGCTGGTCCGCAGGTTCGGCAAGGATGGCGGCGCCCAGATCGCCGACCTCTGCCGTCGCTATGGTTTCGAGCCCGATCCCGTGGCCAGGGCCCAGGCGAAGGCGTCGCGGGTGCTGAGTTTGGGAGCCGCGGGCGTCGATCAGAAGCTCCGGATCAAGGAACTGCGATCGATCGGCTGGCCCGAGGCCGGCATCCTGCTCGACCTCACCTCGCATCAGGGGAAGTGGGAGGACGGCACGTCGCGCAACGGCCCGAAATCGTATCATCAGATCCTGAGCCGATGCGCGAACGTCCTGCTCGCCTACCCGCCCCGTCCGGTGTCCCCCTCATCGGCCCGGGCCTCAGGGCCATCTTCCGCCCCCGCCGGGCGTCGGTGAGACCCGGCGACCCACCCATCCGAGACTCCACCATGCGTCGCCCGTCCGCCATCCTCCTCCTCATCCCCTGCCTGCTGGTCGCGTCGAATGCCGTCGCCGCCGACCTGCCGGCCGACGCCGGCCTGGGCAAGAAGCTCCTCAAGGAAGGGGACGACCTGGCCAACAAGAACGAGCCGACCGAGGCCGTCCTGCGGTACAAGCTCGGGTTCGAGCAGTTGCTCCCCGGCCTGCGACGGCTGCCGTTCCGGACCGAGGTCAAGCGCGACGTCACCGCGCGCGAGGACCTGCGGGCCTTCTTGATCAAGGAGATCGACAACGACCTGTCCCCGGGGGAGTTCAAGACGAATGAGCTGGGGCTCAAGGCGCTTGGGTTCCTGCCCCGCGACCTGAACTGGAAGGAGACGATGGTCCGGGTCTACTCGGAGGAGATCGCGGCGTTCTACGACCCCAAGACCAAGACCATGCACCTGATCGGGGAGCCGGCCGTCGCCGAGCCGAAGAAGGCAACCTTCCTGGAGAGCCTGCTCGGCCTGAAGAAGCAGGGGTTCGACAAGGACGAGAACAAGACCGTGATCGCCCACGAGCTGACCCACGCGCTCGCCGATCAGCACTACGACCTCGACAAGCTCCACGCCGACGCCAAGAGCGACGACGACCGATCACTGGCCCTCTCCGCCCTGATCGAGGGGGAGGCGACGCTGGCCATGATCGGGGCCCAGATGAATGACTGGGACGGCACGCTGGTCACGGCGATTCCGGCCGCCGACCTCGACCGGGTGTTCTCGCTGCTGATGCCGCTCCTGCCGATGGCGGGCGGGGCCGGCCTCCGCGACGCACCGCCGATCCTCTCCGAATCGCTGCTGTTCCCCTACCTGCGGGGGATGGTCTTCTGCGCCAAACTGGCCAACGATGGCGGCTGGCGATCGGTCGACGAGGCGTACTCCAGCCCGCCCCAGTCGACCGAACAGATCCTCCACCCCGAGAAGTATCGGGCCCGGCCCGATTACCCGACCTCCATCGACCTCGGCCGGCTTGACCCGGGCGAAGGATGGGCCGAGGTCGGCCGCAACGTGGTGGGCGAGATGCAGCTGGGCGTCTTGCTCCGGCGCCACGGCGGCAAGCCGATCGCCGCCGGATGGGATGGCGACCGCTTCGCGGTGTTCGAAGGCCCCGAGAACAAGCTCGGCGTCGTCTGGCTGACGACCTGGGACACCGAGGAGGATGCCCGCGACTTCGCCCGCCAGTACGCCCGGTTCCAGACGACCAAAATGGGCGACGGGGTGGCTTCTCCCGACGCCTTCCCGGACTCGCTCCGCCGCCCCCACTCTGGGGTGGTCTACGCGGTCGAGCGGCGAGGCCTCGATGTGGCGGTCGTCGAGGGATTCGAACCGACCCGGACCGACGCACTCCTTACCGCTGCCTTCGGGGCGTCCAAGGTCGAGGTCCGGCCGGCCAAGGCCCCCTGAGCCTCCTCAGCTCTCATCGATCCGCAGGGCGGGGTCGATCGGGTCGGGCCCCGCCTTCTTGCGGGTGCTGTCCCGGTCGATCCCGTTGAGCTTCGACGACCGATGGCGTCCGAAACTTTCCTCGACGGCGGCCGCCTCCTCCGGGTTGTCGATCAGCGTCCGCTTGAGCATCAGCCGGCGATGCTTGTTGCCGGCCCGCTTGACGGCGCGTTTCGTCTCGCGGAGTTCACGCTTGGTGGGGTCCATGACGGCCTCGTCTTTCGAGATCGGCGGGTCTGGAGTCCAGGACACAAGAGATCCGCATCGGTTCGGGCGCTGATCCCATCCTCACTCTGGGGCCGCCTGTCGTCGGAGGGGCAGGTCCCATGCCATGGAGCCGATGTCGTCCGGTCCTCCTCGCAGAGAACGCTTCGGCTCATAAGCGCCGTCCTCATCGACGAGATTCGGGCCGATTGAATGGACGATGAACCGCCCATCGCTCCGATTCAGCAGGAAGGGCTTGCCCGTGTAGGGATCGAGCGGTGGTATGGGGAGGATCTCCCGGTCGATCGCCGCAAGGCTCTCTGGCCATTCGCCATGCCTGAGACGATGACGCTCCGCGGCGAGCAGGTTTGCCAGTGTTCCCATTTGAGCCTGGTTTCGCAACGCCGCGGATTCCGAGGCATCGACGGCGGGCATGAGCAGAATCGGAAGCACCGCAAACCATGATCGTAGGCGACTTTTGCGAGTCCGATCGAACTCGGCCTCCCATGCATCCCGGAGGGGCGGTCGGGCGAGGACCGGGCTTCGCGCGATGGCGACCGTCTCGTTCATCCATTCCAGGGCGGTCGCCAGCTGGCAGTCGTAATAGAACTGGCTCCAACCCGACACCGGGGATCGGAGGCTGGGGTCGTCATCGGGCGCCGATCCGGAAAGGGCTCCGATCGGCATTTCCCCGTCCCTGATCTTGCGGATCACCTCGACGAGCATCGCCCTCTCGCCTTTCATCCCGTAGAGAAACAAGGGCTCGGCCATCTCGTCCAACGCGACGGCCTGGAGCCGGGCGAGGGCCGCGTCGGAGGGCTCGCCCAGCCCGAGGACGCGGACGGTCGCCTGAGCGGCCACGGTATCGATGGCGATCCGGACGAGTTGCGAGATCGAGAACGGTTCGTCGCCGATCGAACGGGCGACCCCGAGGATCGCGCGGCAAGAATCGAGGGCACCGTCGGCATCCCCATCCTGGGCCCTGATCATCGCGTCGGCGACCAGCAACCGCGCAGCGGTGCGTGACCGCTGGGTTTCAGGCAAGAGTGTGGACAACGGGTTCCAGGCGAATTCCAACTCGTGACGGCCCTGGTCGAAGTCCGCGACGGTGCGGGCGATCCGGACGGAGTCGCCGAGCCGGGCCAACTCAGCCCTAAGCGTGTCTACGCCCTCATCGTCGAGCAGGACATTGGGTTCGATCTCAACGGATCTGTCGTAGACCTTGGAAACCGCCGTGTCGGTCGGTCGCTGGCCCGGGCCGCCGGGGTCCATCGGCCAGGTGTCGGGGACGTTTTCGAGTGCCTCGGCGACCACGATCGCCCCGTTCTCATCGTCGGGGATCGGCACTCGGCCAGCCATCAAATCATCACATCGCCAGTTCGGGTCGTCGGCATCCGCCGCGTTGACGGCGTCCTCAAGCCGCTTTTCGAGCCTGTTGTCCACATAACGACCGAACAGTCCGGCGACGACGAGTAGCCCGAGGAATGGGATGAGGAGCAGCCAGGGCCAGACCGGCATCCGACGCACCGGAGGTAGTTCCGCGGCGTGATCGGGCGCGGCCTTCTTCTTCGCGCGTCGAAACGGCAAGGAGATCGGGCGGTTTGCCAGAGACCAACCGGCCCCCAATCGGGAATCCGGTCGGGTTCGGTCCAGCAGTCCGGCGACCATCCCCCACGCAGCTCCGACGACCATCCAGAAAGTGATGAAGCCGCCGCCGAGCCCGATCAGGTTGATCGGGAGCCTGAAAATCCAGTAACCACGGCCGGCCCCGAACAGGAACGCCGAGAAAGCGAGTCCCCCGACCAGACCGATGGCGATGAACGGGACGCCGAGGAACGACGCGAAGAAGCCGAACCGTTTCGCCCGCTTCCACGCACCCTGCATGAGACCGGGTCGAGCGGGAACATCCGATTCGAGCCGGGGAGCGTTCATCGTCGAGCCACCTTCGTCGGGAGGACCGCCGGGTCAACCATCGGACGGATCAAGGTCGTGCTGGCGATGAGGCCTGGAGCCAGGCGATCAGGGCGTGGGCGTAGGCGGAGGGGTCGGGATCGAATTCCAGGGTGTGATGGCCTTCGGGGTATTCGATGATTTGCTTCTCGGCGGAAGGAATCCGGGCGAAATCGGCGCGGGTCTTGTCGTTGTCGACGATCCGATCGTGGCCGGCGAGGATGAGGAGACTCGGCTGGCGGACGCGGCGGAGGGAGCGTCGGACGCCGCGATCGAGGAAGGCGCTGGCGGCGAGCAGCCCGGCGGTGCCGGCGCGGAGGCCGAGCGGATCGTTGGCGATGAAGGTCTGGGCTTCGTGGTTGTCCGTGAACAGGGCGGGGTCGCTGAGCGGGATCGGGAAGGTCTTGCGACGGTTGGTGAAATAGGCCCAGGCGATCGCCCGCCGCTCGCGCGAGGTGACGCCGACGCGGGGCTGGAGCCCGGGGCAGATCAGGGCCAGCGCGTCGATCAGGTCGGGGCGTCGCGCCGCGGCGATGACCGCGATCTTCCCGCCCCAGCTGATCCCGGCCAGGGTGGTCGGCAGGGGCGGCGACCCCGAGCGGATCGAGGCGACATACTCGGTCACGTCGTCGATCAAACGGCGCGATGAGGGGGCATGGCCCCGGTCCTTGCGGTTGGACCCGGACCCGCGACGATCGGGGAAATGCGCCTCGTAGCCGGCCTCCGCCAGGGTCCGCCCCAGGCGATGATACCAGCCGCCGTGACTCTGGACGCCGTGGAGGATGACCACCCTCCCGCGCGTGGGGCCGGGGGTGGGCCAGGTGGCGACGTGGATCGGGTAGCCGTCGGAGGCCGTCCAGGTCGAGAGGGCCGGTCCGGGATCAGCCATAGTGGACCTCCTGATGCCGGACCGTCATCCGGGCCAGCGCCTCGGGGACGACCGTCACGCCGAGGCCGGGCCCGGCGATCGGGCGGGCGCGGCCGCCATAGCCGAAGGTCACGTCCTCGGCGATCAGATTCTCGCGGAGGACGTGGCGGTCATAAGACCCTTCCACGTAGCGGATGCCGGCGATGTTGGCCGCCACATGACGCCCCGCCGCCGAGAGGAGGCCGGTCTCGCCCGGGTGGCAGCCGAGCTGCACGCCGAGCCCGGACTTCGCCGCCAGGGCCATGATCCGGAGCGTCGGCATGATCCCCCCGCATTTGGAGAGCCGGACGTTGAGCACGTCGGCCGTCTTCCGCTCGACCGCATGGACCGCGTCGGGATAGCCGCAAAGCGACTCGTCGAGCATGATCGGGACGCCGATCCGGGGCCGCAGGTCGGCCAGGGCGTCCACCTGGGCATGGGGGACGGGCTGCTCCAGGGCCGAGGGGGCGAACCGGAGCAGCGGCCCCACCCGCTCGATCAGTTCATCGGCGGACCAGGCCTCGTTGGCATCGATCCGGAGATCCATCCGTCGACCCACGATCCGCCGGATCCGCGCCAGTCGGGCGGGGTCATCCTGGCCATCGACCCCGACCTTCACCTTCACCTGCCGGAATCCATAGATCCACATCTTCCAGGCCGAGATCCGCTCCCCCTTCTCCGTCTCCGCCGTGATCGCCCCGCTGTACCGGACGGGCCGGGGCGCGGGGGACAGCAGGCCGGAGGCCGATTCGGCCCGGCGCACGGCGTCCGCGACCGACACGCCGAATCGACGCCCGTAGGCGTCGAGCAGCGCCAACTCCAGGGCACACCGGGAGGCATTGCCGGCCATCCCGCGCGGGTCGGCCTGCGTTTCGGGCAGGGCCAGGGACTCGATCGCCCGGACGGCGGACGGCCAGTCCTCGGGGCTCCCGAGGAGGCTGGGGAGGTCGAGCCCGGCCAGGCTGGCGAAGGTGCTCTCGATCGTCTCGCCCGTGACGTAGTCGCGGGGCACCCCCTCGCCGTGGCCCTCGCTGCCGTCGCCCAGCCGGACCCGGACGACGAGGTTGTCGCTATGAGTTCGCTCGTGGGACGCATGCTTGATCGGTTTCTTGAGCGGGACGTCGACGTGGTAGAGGTCGAGCGATCGCGGGCCGGTTGGAGTCATCACGCCCCGGGGAGCTCTCCCCGATCATAGAATTTGTCGAGGGCCCGCTGCACGATGTAGATCACCACGTTCCGGCTGACCGGCTTGGCCAGGACGCTGAACGCCTGGGCCGTCAAGGCCCGGCGCATCAGGTGTTCGTCCTGGTCGGCTGAGATCAGGATCATCGGGAACATCCCCTTGATCTGTCGGACGATCGCCATCGTCTCCAGGCCCGAGAGCCTGGGCAGATGCATGTCCATCAAGGCCACGTGGACCTCATGCCCCTTCACGATGTCGATCGCCTCCTCGCCGCTCTCGGCGAGGAACGTGCGGAAGCCGACCACCTCGAAGATCTCGCGGAAGGTCTCCCGCGAGGCCGGATCGTCGTCGGTTACCAAGATCGAAGGTGTAGCATCCGAGGTCATGACCGACCCACCGCGCTCATCGGAGGATTGAGACCGGCAGCAACGACTGGACCAAATGCAATCCGCGAGCCATCAAAGAAGCTCAATGAGGCTCAAGCGATGATATTCTCCAAGCCCCGTATCTCTAAAAAGTTACGCGTCGATGGAGATCGGCGGTGCCGGCCATCGGGCGCGTCATGCATGCCGCACCCGTTGGCCATTTTGGCAGTTAACGAGGCTTGGCCTCATCGGTCGCGTCGTTGCCGCGGGCGATCCGGCCGAAAAGGCCCCGCGCCGGGCCCCATCGCACGTCCTGATCGAAGGCGTCGGCCTGGGCCAGCTCGGGCACGTCGATGCGGACGTCATGGAAGCGGTAATCTTCCAGCAGGTCGCCGTTGGCCGCCTTGACCTCGACGACCACCGGGAGGTGGGAGTCCGGGTCGAGATAGGTCTTGGCCACCTCGCCCGCCGCGTTGGTGAAGACCAGGCATGGATGGGGGCGATCCATCGAGACGGGCGTCTCCATCCCCGCGAAGGTCAGCGGCGCCGGCCCGGGCGATGCGACGGCACGCTCCATGGCCGCAATGATGGAGTCGAATCCGGCCTCGGTGATCGGATGGCGGCTGTTCCGCATGACCATCGGATTATCCGGGGGCAGCGAGATCCGGGGCACGGGGATGGCCGAGTCGGCCATATTCACGTGGATCAGGCCACCGCCGGAATCGGCGCGATAGATCACCTCGCGGCCCTTGGTCGGCCCCTCCGGCCAGCTCAGGCGGACCGCCAGCGGCTCGCGACGGACGCTCAGGACCAGATCCTCGGCCGGGAGGAGCTTCGATCCGACCCGCTCCTGGCGATACATCTTCGCCTGGTAAGATGAGGCCCGATTCAGGCTGGCCCGGGCCTGCTCCAGCAATCGCACGGCCTCATCGGTCGGCAAGGCCGGGGCGGGCGACTCGGGACGCGCCCCGGAGGCGGCGATCAGCCTCGCGGCGTTCGGGACCCCCCGGGTCGCCGAGACGAGGTGGGTCGACTCATCCGAGGCCGGGCCCGGGGCGGGCGTCACGGCCGGCGGGTTCGCCTCGACGATCATCTCGCCGGGCGGGATGGCCTCGACCCCGGCGATGTGCGGGATCGTTGAATCGACCACCGGGGAGTTCGCCGTATTGCGGGCCGTGTGGTAGGACGAGTAATTGTTCTCGGGCCGCTCGACGCCGAGCGTTGCGGGTGCCGGGGCCGACCGCGAGGAACGCATCCGGGCGCAGCCGGGAGCGATCAGGATGGGGACGAGTCCCAGGGCCACGCCGAGGGCGAGTCGGCGGCGACCCGGGATGAACGGGCACGAGCGATCCATCGCCGGGAACATGAAGATTCTCCCCCTCGATGGGGATCGATGGAAGGGCCGACAACATCAGGCGTGGGCGGAGATCCTCGGCCCGGGGGGCCGGAATCCCTCCAGCGCCTCCAGGTCGGACAGGAGGCACGGTTGCTTGTACTGTTCGACGGTTCCCCCGCTCCGCGCCAGCCGCCTCCGCTGGAAATCGGCCCAGGAGCCGGGGGCGATGCGGAATGCCCGGATCGGGCCGAGGCGTTGGGTCGCCCTCTTATTCTCGTATTCGAGGTTGACCCGCTGGAGTTGCTCCTCGACCTCGGCGATCAGCCGGGACTCGGTGCTGGAGTCGGGGAGATCTCCCTCCTCGAACAGGAGGTTATAGAAGGGCGGATCGCCCCAGCTGGGGAGCACCAGGAAGGCGGTCAGCCGGATGCCCAGCCGCCTCTGCGCGTTGGACACGGCCTCGACCACCTGGTATTCGGAGAGCTTCTCGCCGGTCAGGCTGGAGAAGTGGGCCCCCTTGCTCAGGAACTCGATCAAAGGGGCCTGCCCCTCGAACCCGACGCAGCGGACGAGGTCATGGATCATGTAGCGGTAGAGCCCGCCCGCCGTGGTCGGCACGAGGAAGTAGCGTCGGCCCTCGATGAGGTCGGCCGCCTCCACGGTCTCGGGGTCGTCGCGCCCGGCCTGATCCTCGGGGATGAACTCGAAGTAGTGGTGCCGGATGTCGAGGACGCCGGCCGGGGTGCCGTCGGCGATCGGGATCGTGAACCGGCCTTCCGAGGCGATCAGGCCGATGTCGCGGACCGGATGGTCGCCGAAATACTCCGGATAGTTTCGGAGGTAGGCCCCCATCGTCCCGCCGGTCCAGTTGGCCAGGAAGTCGAGGTTGGGCCAGTAATCCTTGGGCAGGAGCCGGCCGGTCCGCTCGACGATCGCCTCCAGGCGGCGGGCGGTCCGGCGGCGCTTCCAACGGGTCCGGATCCTGACGGCCTGACGGACCTCGTCCGGGATCGACCACTTGGGGTCCAGGGTGCCGTCGGCGATGTCGCGGATCAGGGTCTGCTTCTCGCGGTCGCCGAGGCGGGCGATGGCCAGGATCGTGCTGGGGCTGGCGGCGATCGTCGCGCCGAGGTCGCGGTAGGCCGAGAGCCGCAACGCCAGGTAATACTTGGATTCGACGTCCTTGATCTTGGACGCCGAGGGGGGCATGCAGTAGGTGATCCGGATCAGGGGATTCTGCATGTGGGCCGTCAGGCCGGTGATCGCCCCGCACGGGATGCCGGCTGGCGTGAAGCTCTCGCGCCAGTCGCTGGCAAGCTGGAGGATCGGCTTCAGCCCGCTGTCCAGGATCCGGGGGTGGGCGTCGAAGGCCATGATGCCCCAGATCGTCCAGCCTTCCCGGTAATCCTTCAGGGCTTCTCGGGTGACCGGGATGGTCTTGGGACGGTTGGTAGTGCCCGAGGTCAGGGCGAACATCAGGACTTCGGTACCGGCGCCGAACAGGGCCGAGGTATCGCCCTGCCGGACCCGGTCGATGTAGGGTTCATGGCGATCATAACCGCCGACCGGCACTCGACGCCGGAAGTCGGCCGGGGACTTGATCTCGCCGAAATGATGGTCACGCCCGAACTGGGAGTCGGCGTGCCGGGCGATCCGCGACAGCAGGAGATCGTTCTGGACCTGGCGTGAGTCGCGCGTCTGGCGGAGGAACCGTCGGGCCAGCCTCTGCGAACGATGGACCAGCGGCAAACCCACATACTTGCGGATCGTGTTCAGCATGCGTGGATCGCCCATCCCCTGGGTCGCGATGGCCGCCAGTGATGACCACATCCTTACGGTCATCCGGCGCGGTGGCCCTTCAGGCAAATCTAGCCCTGCACCTCAAAGGTGTCAATCGCAACGAGAAGGGGCGAGCCCGACCGGGCCGGTCGGGGCTCGCCCCATGTTTCCGAAAGAATTCAAATTTCGTCAACCCGCCACCGCGACCCCGAAATCGGGAGAGACGGTGATGGGGGCGAAGTCGCCGGGTTCCGTCAGGGTCGACGAAACAGGGACCGGGGAGGCCGGCCGGGCCGTCCGTGGGGAATAGCGGCGGAGGAAAGTGCTGATGCGTTCGGGATAGAGGATCGGCTCCTTCTCCCGACAGCGATTGTGCTTCGCCCCGGGAACCAGCCAGAACTCCTTGGGCTCGCGGGCCCGGTCGAACAGCCCTCGCGCGATATCGGCCCCGATATAAGCATCCTTGGCGCCGTGGATCATCAGCCAGGGGCGCGGGGCCAGCTTGGCGGCCGCCCGCTCGACGTTCGCGTAGCGGCAATGGAGCTTGCGCTGGGTGCGGAATCGGGCGGACCAGCCGAGGAACTCGAAGACCCAGGTGGGCATCAGCTTCCAGAAGAACGGATTGCCGACATAGATGCCGGCCCACCGCGTGATGTAGGCCAGCATCGTCCCGCGGGTCGGGAAGGCACCGTCGGTGATGACTCCCCACACGCCCGGGTCGCGGGCGGCCACGCAGAGGGCGGTGCCGCCGCCCCGGCTCACGCCGAACAGGCCGAAACCGGCCTTGTCCGCATCGGGACGGGAGCGGAGATAGGCCAGGGCGCCGCGGAGGTCGTCGAGCTCGTGGTCGGTGACCCATTGAAGCGGGACGTAGTCCGCATCCTTGGGACTCTCGCCGTGGTTCCGGAAATCGAAGCTGAACAGGTCGAACCCCTGGTCGCGGAGGTGATCGACGTAGGGGATCGCACTCCAGCGGTCGCTCAGATATTCATGGCAGAAGACCAGGACGCCGAGGCGAGCCTCGGTGCGGGCCTTGAAATACGTCCCCACCAGCTCGACGCCGGTCGGTGTCCGGAAACGAACATCCTCGTTCCCCTCGACCCGCTTGACGCGGAGCGGGAGGAACATCGGCTTTTCTTCGAAGATCCGGCCGACGATCGGAGCGTATCGGATCACGATATAGATCAGGAAACCGATCAGGGTGGCCGTGGCGATGCTCGCGGAGGCCAGCAAGATCACCGTCGCGAGACTGGACACGAGAGGGGCTCCGAGGGCGTTCGCCGGGTGGGAGATTCGTGGGGTCGTTCACTGGGCGACCGCCCGACGAGGGAAGTCGTCGGGTCGGTATGTCGTCTGGCTCGATCAGCCGGCGAAACGCCGGAGGATCAGGGTGATATTCTGCCCCCCGAATCCGAAGCTGTTGGAAAGGGTGACATCCACTTTCCGGTCCCTGGACTCGTGGGGGATGTAGTCGAGGTCGCAATCCTCGCCGGGATGGTCGAGGTTCACCGTGGGGGGGACGACGCCATCGCGGATCGTCAGCAGGCAGACGATCGCCTCGACGCTGCCGGCGGCGGCGATGAGGTGGCCCATCATGCTCTTGGTGCTGGAAACGGGCACCTTGTAGGCCTGGTCGCCGAACGACTTCTTGATGGCCAGGGTCTCGATCGAGTCGTTGACCGACGTGCTGGTCCCGTGGGCGTTGATGTAGTCGACATCATCGTAATTCAGCCCGGCATCGGCCATCGCCTGGCGGATGCAGGCGATGCCCCCGCGGCCCTCGTCGTGGGTGTCGGTCAGCCGGAAGGCATCGGCGGTGGAGCCGTATCCGGCCACCTCGCCGTAAATTTTGGCTCCGCGTGCCTTGGCATGCTCCAGCTCTTCGAGTAGGAGCATCCCCGAGCCTTCGCCGAGGATGAACCCGTCCCGATCGCGGTCGAAGGGGCGGCTGGCCCGGGCCGGCTCGTCGTTGCGGGTCGACAGGGCGGTGAGCAGGTTGAAGCCGGTCACCCCGAACGGGTGGATCATGCTGTGCGTCCCGCCCGAGAGCATGACGTCGGCATCGCCCCGGCGGATGATCTCGGTCGCCTCGCCGATCGCCTGCGAGCTGGCGGCGCAGGCCGTCAGGCAATTCGCGTTCGGCCCCCGGGCCCCGAAGATCCCGGCGAGATGGCCGGCCGGCGTCCCCGGCTCCTGCTCGGCCTCGTGGATCGCGTGGAGTTCGTGGACGCCATGCTTGGTGAAGTTGGCGGTGTCGACCCGGCCATCCCGCGACGACCGGTGGACGAGGCTGACGAACCGGGGGAAGTCCTGCTGCCCTTCGCCCGAGCCGAGGTAGATCCCGAAACGGGACCGATCCAGGGCCGGGTAGTCTTCCAGCCCCGAGTCGTCCATCGCCATCCGGGCGGCGGCGATGGCGAACTTGGTGTTGCGATTGTACTCGGCCCAGCGTTCCGCATCGGAAACGTAATCGGACAGGGCGAAGCCGCTGGCCTCGGCCGCAATCCGGGTGGGGAAGCTGGCGGCGTCGAACAGCGTGATCAGGCCGACCCCGCTCCGCGCCTCGCGAAGGGAGGTCCAGGTGGATTCGAGATCGCGGCCGACCGGGGTCACCATCCCCATCCCCGTCACGACGACTCGACGATGCAGGAATTTCATCGCTTCGAAGGCTCCAGTCGTAGTGGCTCAGTCGGCCCCGGGGCCTCCGCGAACGATCAGCGCCGCGGCTTGCCCGTGTCGGGTGAGGTTGGTCGTGAGGAAGGTCGGATTATCGGTGGGCCGGGCCGAGCCCGTCACCACATCGATGCCGCACTCCGGATCGGGATGGTCGCAGTTGAGCACCGAGGGGATCAGGCCGCGGTTGACGCCGAGGAGGCTGGCGATCAGCTCCACGGCCCCGCTGCCCGAGACCATGTTGCCCATATAACCCTTGAGGGCCGTGACGGGCACTCCGGGGGAGTCGCCGAAGACGCGGCGGATGGCCCGGGCTT
This sequence comes from Tundrisphaera macrotermitis, assembly GCF_051175315.1. NCBI lineage: Bacteria > Pseudomonadati > Planctomycetota > Planctomycetia > Isosphaerales > Isosphaeraceae > Tundrisphaera > Tundrisphaera macrotermitis. The sequence goes on along the minus strand of NZ_CP195100.1, from coordinate 3,515,947 downwards.
CGGCGAGGTCCGACGTCCCGGTGGCCGCACCGTGGGCGTTGACATGGCCGATCGCGGAGGGCTCCAGACCGGCATCGCGGAGGGCGGCCTTCATGGCGATCTCGGTGCCGACGCCGTCGGGGTCGAGCCCGCCGCGCGGGTTCGCGTCGCAGCCCGAGCCGAAGCCGAGGATCTCGCCGTAGATGGTCGCGCCGCGGGCGATCGCGTGGTCGCGCTCTTCGAGGACGAGGATCCCCGCCCCTTCGCCGGGCACCCAGCCGTCGCGTTCCGTGTCGAACGGCCGGCAGGCGCGGGCCGGTTCGCCGGACCACCGGGTCATCTGGTCGAGCAGGCTCATCCGGATCAGGCTGAGGGGATGGATCTTGCTGTCCGCCCCGCCCGAGATCATGATGTCGGCCCGGTCGCGGGCGATGATCCGCGCCGCCTCGCCGATGGCGACGTTGGAGGCCGCCTCCGCCTCGGTGATCGTGTTGCTCGGCCCCTGGCAATCCATCAGGATCGAGATGTGGCAGGCGAGCATGTTGGGCAGGTACTTCAGCAGCCAGATCGGGGTGATCTTCTCGATCCCCTCGCGACCGTAGGCGCTGTAGTCGAATGCCCCGCCGCCCTGGAAGCCGACGTCGATGGCCGGGGCCAGCTCGTCGAGTTCCGTGGAGATCAGCCCGGCCCCGAGGTCGACGCCGATCCGGGTCGGATCAAACCCGCCGTCGGCGAGCCCGGCGTCGGTCATGGCCAGGAAAGCCCCCGCCACGGCGAGCTGGATGTCGCGGGCCATGTATTTGAGGCTTCGCGTCAGGGCCTTGCGGACCCTGGGGATCGCCAGCTCGGCCATGGCTTTCTTGTCGAGCTGGGGGATCTCGGCGGCGATGTCATTGGGCAGGCCTTCGACCGGGAAGGCGCCGATCTTGCGGATGGCGCCTCGACCTTCGATCAGGGAGGCCCAGAACGGATCCACCCCGATGCCCACCGGGGTGACGAGGCCCAGACCGGTGATGACGACTCGACGTTCGGAACGGGCCATGGGGAATTCTCGTCAGCCTCCGCCGGGTATCGGCCGAGTCGTCGGTCCGGGACGCTCCGCGACGCTCGGGGATTCGGGTCGATCAGCTCGATGTCGGGGAAGGGTTGTGTTCAAGGTCGCCGTTGGACGACGCGGGCAGGGCAGCGGCCGCCTCTGCATCTTTGGCCCGGGCCTGGGCCTTGGCCAGGTCGAGGACGCCCAGCAACTGCTGGGTGAACACGAAGTTCTTGGGGCCGAAGATCTGGTTGGCCCTGGTATTGTCGAGATGGGCGAAGACGATCTCGGTGTCGGCCAGGAGTTCGCCTCCCAGGAAGGCCTTGGCCTCGACCACGGCCCCTTCGGCCCGGAGGTCGGTCAAGGTGACCTCGTAGACCAGTTGGTCACCGGCACACGCCACGCCGAAGAACTCGGCGCGGGGGATCTTCGCCAGCACCACCTTCTCGACGAACCCGCCCGCCTCGCCGACCAGGATGCCGCCCGTCTGCGCCAGCCCCTCGATGATCAGGGAGGCCGGCATGACCGGGTAGCCGGGGTAATGGTCGTGCAGGTGTTCCTCGGCCAGCGTCAAATTCTTGATCGCCCGGGCGAACTTGCCGCTGTGGAAGTCGAGGAATTTATCGATCCAGATCCATCGCATGATCGGTGGTCACCCATCAGGGAGACGGGATCGTCGGCACTGGGCCGGAGCGAAATCCGTCGAAGCCGTCGCCAGGGGGAATCAGACGCCGTTCGGCGTGGGGAACATGGATCCGGCGCGATGGAGCGGGCCGAGATTCGCCCGCTCACCTCGCCAGGAGACCCGACGCGACGCGATCGAGATCAGGCCGCCAGCTTGCTGGACACGTAGTGGACCAGCATGTCGACGGTGTACAGGTCGCCGATCCGCTCCACGTCCGGGTCGGCGGCGAAGCCGCTCAAGTCGGCGTAGGGCATCCGGGCCTTCAGCTCGTCCATCCCCTTGGCGGTGAGCTTCCCATCGGCGATCATATCGGGGTCGGTGACCACGTTCTCGGGGAAGAGTTCGCCGCGAGGGATCTTGATGCCGAAGTTGCGCTCCAGGCGGAACACGATGTCGAGGAAGTCGATCGACTCGGCCCCGAGGTCGCCCTGGAGGGTCGCGTCCCGGGTGACATCCTCTTCGTCCACGCCCAGGGCGTCGACCAGCGTGGCCTGAACCTTCTGATAGATCTCGTCGTGCGTCGGCATGTTATCCTCGGAATGGGGGAACACCAAACGGGAACCCACGATGGGGACAGTCCCCGACCGCCGTCCAACGGGCCAACCCGATCATCGTCGGCAGTTTCTGGCGTGCAACTTCAACCGGGGCGGGACTGATCGCGGATGCGGGGCGCGAGGGGAAGGCTTCGTGCGTGACCGGCCGGCGTTCCATTGCACGCTCATCTTGATGGATTTCGACGATCCTTGCAACCTCATCACCGCCGGCCCCTGCCCTCCCCCATCTCCCATCCCGCCATTCAGCGGCCCGCCGACTCGACCACCGTCGCGACGGCCGGCTCCGTTTGAGCGGCCTTGACCAGGGCCCTGGCGCCCACGGACCCCTTGCGGAGGGTCGCGAACAGGTCGCGGAGGCCGGCCACGATCGAGGCGTCGGTCGTGTGCAGCTGCGGGTCGCGGTCGCGGAGATTGAATCGCGTGAGCGTCAGCTGGCCCTTCACCATGGTCTGGCCGTCGATCACCCCTTCACCCTTGAACACCGCGTCCCGCTCGTCGTGCGAGGCCAGCGTAACCTTGAGCTGGAGCTGCCGACCGGGCTCGACGAAGCTCCCGTACTTGATCATCTTGGCCTTCTTGAGCACGATCACGCTGTGCGCGAAGTCTTCCATGTCGCGGAGCAGCCAGGCGCCGGACTGGGTCAAGGCTTCGAGCATCAGGACGCCCGGCATGACGGGGAAGCCCGGGAAGTGGTCCGCCAGGTACTCTTCCGCCAGCGAAAGATTCTTGGTGGCGACCAGCGATTGGCCGGGATGGAGTTCGGTGATGCGATCGATGAGGACAAATCTCATGGAGAGCCCCGGAACTGGCTGGCGAATTCCTCGAACACCGAGAACCGAGCCCCGATCGATGGAACTCGAATCATCGCAATCCCATGACAAGTCGGACATTGTAGAGAGGCGGCGCCGCCCTGGCAAGGGAAGCCGATCGCCCCTCATCCTGGTCCGCCGGAGTCGTCAGGCAACTTTACACCTCAGCTGGGACGCGTCAAATCAGCTTGCCAGGGTCCCCAAATTTCTTCAGTGCACGGCGTTGGCTTAATCCGCACCGCCCGCAAAACCGGAATCATCGCGGGTGTGCCCTTCCTCCGGATGAGCGATCCTTTATAATACGACACGGGTGCGCCCGCCGGCCTCGGCCGTCCCGCCTTATTCCTGAGGGCCCGGCCCGCATCCTGGGGACGACCCGCCCGATGAGAATCGCCCTGCTCGCCTCGCTCCTCCTGGGATCGGCCACGACCTATGGGGCCGACCTCGATCAGCGGATCGGCTGGTCCCCCGACGGCGCCTGGATCGCCTACACGGCCCGGGTCCGGCCCGAGGCCGTCGCAAGCGAGCCGGGGTGGCTGTTCGGCACTTCGGGCGTCGCCGCCCCCCCCACGGACCCGGCGGCTCCGGATTTCGAGAATCGGGATCAACTCTGGGTGACTCGCGTCGACGGCCGGCTCTCGCACCTGGTCGACGAGTCGCCCGACCTGATCCTCGGCCCGTCGTGGAGCCCCGACGGGCGGGCGGTGGCCTTCGGACGTCGCGGCGACGATCCGGAGGTGATCGAGGTCGTCATCTGGGAAGGGCCGGCCCGCAGTCGACTGGTCGGGACCCGACCGTTCCCGGGCACGCGCGAGGAGGTCGAGCGGATCGCGGGCGAGTCGATTGCCTGGAGCCCCGATGGCCGCTATGTCGCGGTCCCGCAGGGTCCGACCCTGGGCCTGGCCATCCTCCACGTCGAGGAAGGGCGGCAGGTCAACCTCATCCCCGGGGGCAGCCTGCCCTCCTGGTCGCCGACCGGACCTCAACTCGCCTGCTTCATCCCGAGCGAATCGGGGCAATCCCTGGCGGTGCTGGATTCGGCCCTGGGCCGTGCCAAGCCCCTCTGCGAGGTGGGCAAGGCGACGTCCCCGGCCTTGTGGACGCGCGAAGGACTGGTGACGGCGGTGTTCGGGGCCCGGCAGAATCAGATCCGGTTCGACCGGCCGATGCGGCCGGTCGACCTGGTGCGGGTCCGGACCGATAATGGTCAGATAGAAACGATCCGGGCACTGGCGGCGGAGACCTCCATCCCCGTGGGCCGGGAGATCGAAGGCCTGTCGTTCTCGATCGACCGCGAGGGGGATGACCTGTTCTGGTCGATGTCGGTCGGGGCCCGGGCTCATCACATCGAGTGGTACCGCCCGCGCGAGGTCCTGGTCCGGAACCGGATGGTGATCCTCGACCCCGCCCTGCCGATCCGCTCGATTGCGCTGTCGCCGAAGGGCGGGAGGCTGGCGGCCCGCTTCGCCCGGGACGAGTTCCTCTCGCCCCCCATCCTCCTCTCCTACGACGGACGCGATCAGGATCTCCGCGCGATCGTCCCCGACGATTTCGCCCGCGCCTCGTGGGTGACCTTGATGATCGATGCGGCCCGGAAGGCCCTGGCGTCGCGGCCGGCCCGCGCCCAGGCGGGCGACAGCCCCACGATCCTGCCCTATCCGGGAGAACTCGGCCCGGTCGGGGACGTGCCCCAGCGGATCCGCCGCGTCTCGCTGATGGGTCGGAGCCTGTGCGACCGTCCGTCGGACCTGCCCGATGCCGACCCGCGACTCGGGGCCCTCCTGGGTGAGGCTCGGCTCTTCTTCGACGTTCTCAGTGAGGATTATGCGGCGGCCCGGGCCGACCTGGATCGTGGCGAGCCCTCGGCCGACGCTCCGGAACGGCGTTTGGCCCTGCTCGGGCTTCGGGCCCAGATCGCTCTGGGCCTGGGTGAGTTCGACCGGGCGGGCCGGATGATCAACTATCTCCGGTCGATCGAACCGAAACCGGCCTCCCGCCTGGAATGGGTCGGTCTGCGGGCGGTCTTGACGGCCGATCCCCGCCCCGGGCCGGGTTGGGTCGCCACGCTCGCCGAGAGGGCGACCCGTCTTCGCGACCTGGCCGCCGCCCAGGCCAGGGGGGAGCCTGACGCCGCAGCGGCCTCCCACGATCGCTTCACCCCCGACCCGATCCAGGGACTGGGATTCGACGCGATCCGGCCGGGGGTCCTCAACGGCCGATTCGGGAACATCGAGGAACCGGTCCTGCCCCCGCCCCGCAACCGGTTCCCCGCCCCGCCCGACCGTCCGGCGGATCCTCCGGTTCGGGGCCGTCGCGTCTTCCCGCCGCCCGACCCCCTGCCCTGATCGCCGCGGTCCGGCTCAGAAGACCGTGAACAGGACGACCTGGGCCACCCGGACGATGCCGGTGCGCTCCGCCGGGGTCATCGCCCTGCGTTCCTCGATCCCGTCGATGACCCGGAGGCAGTTCCTCATCAGGAAGAGTTGCGTCTGGCCGATCTTGAGCCGGTCGCGGTTCTCGATCAGGATGCGGAGGACGTCTCGGACGGCCAGTGCCTCGGCCACCGGATGATCGGGGACCGCCGACCAGGTGGGCATCTTTTCGGCCCGCGTGGACTCTCGGATCACCCCCATGATGATCCGGCTGATGGCCTCGAACTTGGGGTAGTCCAGCGTCTCGGCGACGTCTCGCGGCGTGTGGTAGACCGGATTCTCGCCGGTTGTGAAAAACAGGAACGGGACGCTCCGCGACAGGAACGGCCCGTAGTCGCTGCGGTCGATCACCAGCATGTCCGCCCCCAGCAGGGCCACCTCGGCCGGCCGGCCCTTCGCCGCGTCGGCGATCCAGGGGCGGAGGCCGGGGGCGTGCTCGCTGCCCAGGACGAAGACTTTCGAGAGGCAAACCCCGCCCAACGCCCGGCCGATCATGTCGGCGGTCACGAACAGGCGGATCTGGTCGATCGGGATCGGCGAGTGGTTGGCGAAGTAGCGCGACCCGCGGAGGCCGAATTCCCCCTTCGGCCCGACCTCTTCCAGGTCGAACCCGACGAAGGCGATCCCCCTGCGGGGCTTCTCCGGGCCTTCGGCGATCGACCGGGCCACTTCGAGCATCATGGCCACGCCCGAGGCGTTGTCGTCGGCACCCGGGAAGTAGAACCCATCCCTGGACCCGAGGTGGTCGTAGTGGACGCCGAGCACGACCCACTCGTCGCGGAGGGCGGGGTCCGTCCCCGGGATCCGGGCGGCGACGTTCACCCCAAGGACCTCGCCGGTGTTCGCGTCCGGGATCTCCTGGGTGTACGACTCCCCGAACAGCGGAGCGAGACCGAGGCGCCGGAACTCGGCGAGGATGTAGTCTCGGGACCTGGCGGCCCCTTCTCCCCGACGCCCGGCGAACTCGGGCGAGGCGAGGGTCTCGACGTGGGATCGGAGACGGGGGAGTTCCGGCTCGGCCCCGTCGGCGGGACCGCCCGTGGCGAGGAGGAGGAGCAAACCCAGGGCCCCGATCCACCCGCGCCAGGCGGGACGAGGCGACAGGCCGGCATCATCGGCGCGATCGGGCTGACAGGCATGGCCCGGACGACCGAGTCTCGACCCCAGAAAAAGCGCGCCGACTTCCCGCCGCACCGCCCGATCGTATGTCATGCTTCGACTCGTTAAGGGAATGGCGTCCCAGCACGGAGGTGGATCGTGACGCGTGGTACTCTGATCAAGGCGTTCGCCCTCGCGGCGATGTTCGGGCTGTCCGGTCTGTCGTCGGCCAAGGCCCAGGACTGGGGCGACTACATGCACTGGCCCTACATCCCGCCCCAGTCGGCCAGCAACGGCTTCAATTACAAGCCGCTCTACGACAACTGGTATGTCTATCCGCGTGAGCAGCGGATCGTCCCCCAGATCCAGAGCAAGTATTACATGAACTACTATGGTGGCCAGCGGGTGCTCGGCATCCACAAGCAGCCGTTCGGCGTGCACGGCAACACCAAGAAGAAGTTCTACCAGGGCCATCACTACACGCTCGACGTGTTCTGATCCTCTCCCCGCACTACTCCTTGTTGGTTCTGCATCTGGGGCCCGGCAGCGATGCCGGGCCCCATCGCGTTTCGAACGCCGACGGATTTCAACCCAGGTGCCGTGCGATCCCGTAATACACGTCCACGGCGGCTCGGACCTGATCCAGCTCGATCCATTCGTCCTTGGTGTGGGCCTGAGCAATGTCCCCGGGCCCGACCACATAGCAGGGCAACCCGGCCTGGTTTAACGGCCCGGCGTCGGTCCCGTAGGGGACGCCGATCACGCCCGGCTCCCGACCGAGGGCCCCGGCCATGGCCTCCCGGATCGGGGCCAACCAGGGATCGTCGGCCCGCGGCCCCAGAGCGGGCATCTTGACCCAGGGCGGGAGGAAGGTGAGGCCTCGGAGGTCGCCGAGGGCGGCCCGGACGCGGTCGACGGCCGCGTCCGGGGTCTCGCCGGGCAGGAGCCGGCGGTCGATGTCGATCTCGCACCGGTCCGGGACGACATTGGCGCTCACGCCCCCCTCTATCCGCCCGACCGAGAGGCTCGGCGTGCCCAGCATCGGGACCGGCGGCATGCCGGCGAGTTCGCAGGCGTGGCGGGCCAAAGAGGAGACCACCGTGGCCATCCGATAGATGGCGTTGTCCCCCAGGTGGGGCGTCGAGGAGTGGCAGGCCACGCCATCGGCCCGGATCTTCCACCGCACCGCGCCCTTGTGGCGATCGACGATCTCCAGCCCGGTGGGCTCGGCCACGATGGCGAAATCGGCCCCGTGGGGCCAGAGGGCCAGGTGGTCCGACCCCGTGTGGGTGTACTCCTCGTCGACCGTGCAGGCCATGACGACCGAGGCCGAGCCGGCCGGCCGCTCGCGGACCAGCCGTGCAAAGGCCAGGAGCATCGCCGCCATCCCGCCCTTGATGTCGCAGGACCCTCGGCCATACAGCCGCCCGCCGACCACGTCGGGGGTCCACGCGGGGATCGTCATCCCGTCGGTCGGGACCGTGTCCTGGTGGGCGTCGAAGAGGATGGTCCTCCGCGAATCGGGCGCATCGTATCGGGCCAGGAGGTTGTCGCGGCCGGGCGAGACCGTGATCCGTTCGCAGGGGACGCCGAGGTCGCGGAACCACGCTTCCAGGTAGTCGGACATCCCCGCCTCCAGGAATCCCGGCCCGCCGAAGGGCCGCCCCATCGGATTGACGCTGGGGATGGCGACGAGGTCCGAGAGCAGGCGGGTCACGGCATCCAAGGGAGCAGCTCCAATGCGGCCGGTTTCGCTTCGAGATGGGCCGATGATAACCGGGCCCGGGGCGGGCGGCCACCCGGTCGGTCGGCCCGCCTGGAGGGTGACCGGTCGGTCGAAAAATGGGGGCGGGCGGGCGTCCTCGCCGACCCGGTCGCGGCATCGATGATTTCTTTTTTCAAAATGATCCCCTCCCACTTGCCCGACGGTTCGGATGTCTTAGAATCCCCACAACATTTCGGGGGGCTCCGTACGGGGCGTCCGGGCTCCCCCCTCTCTCTCCAACGAGGGAATGGAATCCGATGAGCGATCCCGCGGGCTCGCAGTCTTCCCTCGTCGATGTCGCCGGGCCGACCGAGGCCCCGGACAGCGACGAGCCTCCCAGTCCCCGGCCGACCGCCTCGCGTCGGCATCCGATCTGGGCCGACGTCCCCGATCACGAGTGGTCCGACTGGCGCTGGCAATCGCGCAACGCGATCCGCCAGCCGAAGCAGCTCGCCGCCCTGCTCGACTTCTCGCCCGAAGAACGGGCGGCCGTCGATGCCCTGTCGGCCGAGTTCAAGACGGCGATCCCGCCCTATTACTTCTCCTTGATCGACCCGAGCGACCTCCGCGACCCGATCCGGTTGCAGTCGGTCCCCTCGGCGCTGGAGAGGCAGGGGGCGGCCGGGGCCGAGGAAGACGACCCGCTCGACGAGGACAAGGATTCGCCGGTCCCAGGCCTCACCCATCGCTACCCGGACCGGGTGCTGATGGTGTCCACCCACGTCTGCACGATGTACTGCCGGTTCTGCACCCGCAAGCGGGCCACGATGCGCCGGGGCGGGTGGGACTCGGTCTCGCGCGACGACGAGCGGATGGTGGAGTACGTCCGAGACCACCCCGAGATCCGCGACGTCATCCTGTCCGGGGGCGACCCGCTCACCCTGCCCCCGGAGAAGCTGGCGTTCTTCGTCGAGAACCTGTCGGCCATCCCGCACGTCGACGTCCTCCGGATCGGGACCCGCGTCCCGGTCACGTTGCCCCAACGGCTGATGGACGACGACCTGATCGAGATCCTGGGCGCCTCCGACAAGATCTGGATCCAGACCCACTTCAACCACCCGCGCGAGGTGACGCCCGAGGCCGCCCGGGGCTGCGCCCGACTCCGCATGGCCGGCATGCCGATTAACAACCATGCGGTCCTGCTGGCCGGGGTGAACGACAGCCTGGAGATCCAGAAGGAACTGTGCCGGTCCCTGCTGCGGATCAAGGTCCGTCCCTACTACCTGTTCCACTGCGACCCGGTCACCGGCGCCGGTCACTTCCGGACGCCGGTCTGGAAGGGGATCGAAATCATCGAAGGGCTGCGCGGGCACATCTCCGGGCTGGGCGTACCGACCTACGTGGTCGATGCCCCGCGCGGGGGGGGCAAGATCCCGCTCGGGCCGAACTATCTCCTGTCCGCGTCCAACGACTCGGTCGTCCTCCGCAACTACGAGGGGATGATCGTCCATTATCATCCCACCGGGGACGCCCCGGCCCGGCCGGCGGCGGTCGAGACCCAGGGCGTGAGCGCCCTGCTCGAAGGGCAGGCCGAGGCTCTGATCCCCTCCGGCAACCCGCGCCATGCCCGGCGGATCGTCAAGCCGTATCTGAACGGCAACGGGAATGGCAACGGATACCACGGCTCGGAGAACGGGTCGTGAAGGTCGGCATCGCCTTCGACCTCGCTCCGGCGTCGGGCCCGCCCTCGGACGGGCCCGACGATCGGTTCGAGGAGTTCGATCAGCCCGAGACAGTCCACGCCATCGCCGACGTGATCCGAGGCGAGGGGCACGAGGTCGTCCTCCTGGGCGACGGCCGCTCGTTCCTCGAAAAAGTCCTGGCCGACCCGCCCGACTTCGTCTGGAACATTGCCGAGGGGGAAGGTGTCGGCCGCTGCCGCGAGGCCCGCGTCCCCGCCGCCCTGGAGATGCTGGGCATCCCCTACTCCGGATCCGACCCCCTGACCCTGGCCGCCTGCCTGGACAAGGGGACGACCCGGCAGATGCTCGATGGCTGGCCCCTGAGCGTGCCGATGCCCCGGGGATGCTCCCTGTCCCCGATCGCCTATGATCCCGACGACCACGACCGCTTCATCGACGGGATCTATCTGATTTTCGATCCATTGATGCTCGACAAACCGGTCGACCTGTCCCGGACCCCGCTGATCCTCAAGCCGGCGTTCGAGGGGTCGAGCAAAGGCATCCGCGGCCGGGCGCTCGCTGAGTCCGAGGCCGAACTCATCGACATCTGGCAACGCCTGGTCCGCGATTATGACCAGCCTTTGATCGTCGAGGAATTCATCGCCGGGGACGAGGTGACCGTCGGCGTCTGCGGGAACCCGGGTCCCGATGGCACGTCATCGGTCGAGGTCCTCGGGGTCATGCGGGTCGTCCCCAACCGGCCCGACCCCCGGTTCGTCTACTCGCTCGACGTGAAGCGCGACTGGAGACGGCGCGTCACCTACGAGACGCCGGCCCGGTTCGATCCCGAGATCATCCGGGAGTTGGAGCAATCCGCCTGCGGGGCCTATGCAGCCCTGGGCTGCCGCGACTTCGCCCGGATCGACTTTCGGGTGACGCCCGGCGGAGACGTCTTCTTCATCGAGGCCAACCCCCTGCCCGGCCTGGCCCCGGTGACCAGCGACCTCGTGATCCTGGCCGAAGGCTACGGGCTGTCGCATGCCGACCTGATCCGCAAGCTGTTCCGCATCGCGTTGACGCGGGTCGGGCTCTCGTGAGGGTGGCCGTCCTGTTCAACGCCCCAGCGTTGCCGCCCGACCACCCGGACTTCGCCTCCGAGGCCGACGTGGTCGAGGTGGCCTCGGCCGTGATCCAGGCCCTTGTCGATGCCGGCCACGAGGCCTGGCCGGTGGCCGCGAAGCCTCCTTTGGGATCCCTGGTGGCCTCGCTGGATCAGAGGCCGCCGGACGTCGTCTTCAACCTGATCGAAGGCTTCGGAGGTTCGAGCGGCGGCGAGGCCCACATCACCGGGTTGCTCGAACTGCTCGGGCTGCCCTACACCGGCTGCCCGCCCGAGGCCCAGGGCCTGTGCCGGTCCAAGGCAAGGGCCAAGGCGGTCCTCCGGGGTTCGGGCCTGCCCACGGCGCCCGCGGCCGTGGCCCGGGTCGGCGGGGCGCCCATCGATTGGGAGGGTCCCTTCCCCGCGATCGCCAAACCCGAGTCCGAGGATGCCAGCCTCGGCATCGACCAGCGGAGCGTGGCGGGCTCGGCCGACGAACTCCGGCGGGCCGTCGCCCGGCTCCACGACCGCTACGGGTCGGACGTCCTGATCGAAGCCTACCTGCCGGGACGCGAGTTCAACATCGGCGTCATCGAACTGGGCGAACCGTCCGCGTTGCCGGTGGCGGAGATCGTCTACAAGGTCCCGACCGGCGACTGGCCGATCCTGACCTATGCCGCCAAGTGGCATGCCGGGTCGGACGAGGACCTGGCGAGCCCCCCGGTCTGCCCCGCGCCGGTCGACGAGGCGCTGGCCGGTCGGCTCTCCGGGCTGGCGGTTGACGCCTTCCGCGCGACGGGGTGCCGCGACTATGCTCGGGTGGACGTGCGGCTCGATGCGGAGGGCCGCCCGATGATCCTGGAGGTCAACCCGAACCCGGACATCGGCCCGACCGCCGGCTGGGCCCGGGCGCTCCGGGCATCCGGGCGCGCATACGGGGCGACCCTGGCGGCGCTGGCCGAGCAGGCGGGGCGGAGGGGCGGGCATGGATAAGCCGGCGATCACGCTGCGAGAGACGCTGAAGGCCGGGGATCGGGGCCCGATCGCCGCGATTCTCGAAGGCTCGGGGGCGTTCCGCTCCGAGGAGATCGCCATCGGCCTGGAACTGGTGGACGAGACCCTGAATCCCGGCCCGTCCACCGACTATCGCTGGGTCATGGCCGAGGCCAACGGCCGGGTGATCGGCTTCGCCTGCTTCGGCCCGGTCCCGTTGACCGAGGGGACGTACGACCTTTACTGGATCGCGGTCGACGCCGGGTCGCTCCGGTCGGGAGCCGCGACCAGGCTCGACGAGGCGGCGGAGGCGGCGGTGCGGGCGTCCGGGGCACGCTGGTTGCTCGCGGAGACCTCGTCGACCGAGATTTATGCCCCGGCCCGGGCGTTCTACCTCCGGCGTGGCTATCAACTGTTGGAACGGATCGCCGACTTCTACCGACCGGGCGACGACCGCCTGACGTTCGGCAAGCGGTTGGACCGGGGATGACCCGATGTTTCGAATCAGCCACGTCCTGGGCACCCACCGCGAGCACGACCGCCGGTGCATCGCCGAGGTCCAGGCGCTCCTGGCCGCCGCCTTCCCCGACCTCGCCGACATCACCGACTACATCGAGCGCAAGCTCGCCGACCAGTCGACCCGGGGCTATCCGTCGATCCTCCTGGTCGCCCACGGCCCCGACGATCACGTCATGGGCTTCGCCCTGGCCGACCACTTCGAGTGGACCGGGCACGCCTACCTCGACTTCATCGTCACCGAGTCCGAGCAGCGCGGGCGAGGCCTGGGCGGGGCCCTGTACGAAGCCCTTCGGCAGGACCTGATGGCGCGCGGGGCCCAGGGGCTGTTCCTCGAAGTCCCCACCGACGACCCCAAGCAGGTCTCGGACGCCGCCTACCTCAAGTCGAACAAGAATCGGCTCAAGTTCTACGAGCGATACGACGCCCGGCCGATCGTCGGCACCCTGTACGACCAGCCGATCCGGCCCGGCAGCCCGGCCGAGCCCCGCCTGCTCTACGACGCCCTCAACGACGACGAGGTGCCCGACGCCGAGACCGTTCGCCAGGTGATCCGGGCCATCCTCGTCGAGCGGTACAACTTCGAGGATGACGGGCCCTATGTGACCGAGGTCCTGGACTCGGTCAAGGATCCGATCCGCCTCCGCAAGCCGCTGTACACCCAGCCCGAGGACGACAGCCGCTTCAAGGCGCCGAGCCGCCTCCACCCGATCAAGGTCTTCTGCTCCTCCCGCCATGCCCTGCACCACGTCCGCGAGCGCGGGTATGTCGAGCGGCCGGCGCGGGTGGACGTGATTCTCAAGGCGATCGAGGCCCTGCCCGATGTCGAGCGGATGAAGGTCCGCAACTTCGGCGAGGGGCCGATCCGAGCCGTGCACGACGCGGACTTCGTCAACTACATCCGCAACACCTGCACCGAGATGCCCGAGGGAAAGCTCCTCTACCCCTACGTCTTCCCGATCCGCCGCACCGACCGCCCGCCCCACGACCGCACCGTCCGCGCCGGGTATTACTGCATCGACACGTTCACCCCCCTGGGCCGCGACGCCTACAAAGCGGCCCGCGCCTCGGTGAACGTCGCCCTGTCCGGCGCGGCGGCGATCGTGGCCGGCGAGCCGTTAGTCTACAGCCTGTGCCGCCCCCCGGGCCACCACGCCGAACGCGACACCTACGGCGGGTTCTGCTACTTCTGCAACGGGGCGATCGCCGCCCAGTACCTCCGCACCAAGCTCGGCGGCAAGATCGCCGTCCTCGACGTCGACTACCACCACGGCAACGGCACGCAGGACATCTTCTACGGCCGGTCCGACATCCTGACCGTCTCGATCCACGGCCATCCCAACTTCGCCTATCCGTATTTCTCCGGATTCGCCGACGAGACCGGCGAGGGGGAGGGCCTCGGCTTCAACCACAACCTGCCTCTACCCGAGGACGTCCACGACGGCCGCTACCTGGAAGCCCTCGACGAGGCGCTGGCCCTGATCCGCGCCTTCCAGCCCGAGGCCCTGGTCGTGTCGCTCGGCCTGGACATCGCCAAGGCCGACCCCACCGGCACCTGGTCCGTCACACCGGAGGGGCTGCACGAGGTCGGCCTGCGGATCGGCCAGATGAAGCTGCCCACCCTGCTGGTCCAGGAGGGGGGCTACAACGTCCGCTTCCTTGGCCGCAACGCCACCCGCGTCCTGACCGGCGTCTGCGCCGGGGCCTTGAGCCGGAAGGTCAAGCCGCCGAAGAGCCGGAAGTGAGATCAGGGGCCGGGCCAGTCGTTCGCCCAGGCGGGGGGCGGCTGGGGATCGGGCTTCAGGTCGGTGAAGTCCGCGAGCAGGGTCTCGACCCCCTGATCCCGGCGGAACAGCTTCCCGCCCACGGTGAAGATGACGCGGCACCGATGGTCGCGTCCGCTCCAATCCGATCCGGCGACCTCACCGCTCGACGCGTGGGTGGCCGGCACATCCCATGTTCCGGGCTTCAATTTCAGCCCGGGCAAGGGTGCCGGATAGGAACATTCGTGAGACACGAGAGGCCGCGCGTGGAGGATCCGATCGGCCGGGAATCGCCCGCCCCCGCCGTAGGTGTCGTCTTGCGGCCACATCACCAGGGCACGGAGCCAGGGCGGCCTGCTGACTGCCGTGAAAGCGGCGTAGGTGCTCTCGCCGATCCGGTTCGTCTTGTAGGCGAAATAGACGAAGAGTTGCCCATCCGGGGAAAGGTCGCACTTCTCCTCGTAGATGCGACCGTGCAGCCAGGCCCCCGGCGTGAACAGATCGCCCGCCATGTCCCACAGTATCACATGGAACCAACGTGACGGGCCGCGACGGAGGATCACGGCCTTCGGCACGTCACGGGCGAGGATGACGAACAATCGGCAGGACGGAGGCGTCATCCTCGGATCTCGGGATGGAAGCCCGATCGAGTCGGGCATGGCCATCCGAGGCGATGCGACGACGCCGATCCTTGGAGCATAAGGAACCGCTCACTTCACCCGTTCGACATACTCGCCGGTGCGGGTGTCGATGCGGATCTTCTCGCCGGGGCCGACGAACGGCGGGACGTTGACCTTGAGGCCGGTCTCGAGGGTGGCTTCCTTGTACTGGTTGGTCGCGGTCGCGCCCTTGATCGAGGGGGGCGTATCGACGACGGTCAGGTCGATCGAGGCCGGCACTTCGATGGAGACCGGCTTGTCGTCGACGTACTTGACCTGCACCCGGCTGTTGGGCAGCAGGTACTGCATCGACGTGCCGAGGATCTCCGAGCCCAGCGGGAACTGGTCGTAGGTCTCGGTGTCCATGAAGATGTGCTCGTCGCCCGCGGAGTACAGGTACTCGAACTCCTTGGTCTCGACGTAGGGCACCTCGATCTGGTCGACCGAGCGGAGCCGCTTGTCGATCAGGGCGCCGGTCTTCATGTTGCGGAGCTTGGTCTGCACCATCGCGCGGAGGTTGCCGGGGGTATGGTGGGCGAAGTCGACCACGACGAAGTTGATCCCTTCCATCGTGATCACCATGCCGCGGCGGACGTCGGTGGCCTTGATCATCATGGCGTTATCTGTGCCCCCGGTGTCGGAGCATTGCCCCCGGAATACGTGATGCGTCGGTCGGAAAAACTTGACCCGCGACACTAACCGAACCCCGCCGCATTGACCAGTCCACTTCTCCGCCCCTCAATCCGTCACCTTGATCCCCGGCAGGACGCCGCAATGGATCAGGGTGGGGATCACATCGCCGGGGATCAGGCCGGCCGCGGTCAGCCAGGCCTTGTACTCGCGGGTGCTGTAGGCCCGGCCCTCGGTCATCCGGAACAGGGCCGCCGAGTAGAGGGCCACCGGCAACGGCCCGGCCTGGTCATCGTCGAGGAACACGTCGTGGATCAGCAGGCGCCCCCCCGGGTGCAGGGCCGCGGCGCAGCGCGACACCAGGACCCAGCAGTCGGCCACGTCCCAGTCGTGCAGGACGTTGGACAGGAGGACGACGTCGGCCCCCTCCGGGACCGGGTCCTTGAGCATGTCGCCGGGCCGGAACTCCATCCGGTCGGCCACGCCGTGGGACTCGGCCAGGCGGACCGCCACCTTCAGGACCTCGGGCCGGTCCCAGACGATCGCCCTGAGTTCGGGATGCCGCAGCAGCCAGGCGATGCTGTAGATGCCCGTGCCGCCCCCGACGTCCAGCAGCAGCCGGGAATCTTCCAGGGGGTATCGCTCGGCCAGCACTGGGGCGACGTTCATGGCACGCCCGGCGAGGGCCAGGGTCAGCCGCTCCGCCGACGATTCGGCCTCCATCGCCGAGGCGATCCCGTCCTTGTAGATGAAGGCGGCCCCCTCCCCGACCTCGTCGGCCCCGGCGGGCCGGTTGGTGCGAAGCCGCTCGACGAGGTCCAGGACCCCGGGGGTCTCGGCGGCCAGGCCGATGTAGCCCCCCACGTCGAAGTGGGCCCCCGGCGTCAGGTGGTCGCGGGCCAGGTCGGTCACGCCGAGCCGGCCCTCTCCGTCCTGGGCCAGCAGGCCGAACGCCTTCAAGGCCGTGGTCAGGACCGAGGCCGGCCGTTCCGCAAGGCCGAGGTCCCGGCGCAGTTCGTCCGGGGTCATCGGTCCGTGCGACAGCCGCTCGAACACCCGGAAGTGGGCGACCGCGGCCGTCAACAGTTCGGTGCCCAGGTTGCCCCGGAAGATCTCGAAGATCGAGGTCGGGTCGATCGCGGGCGAGACCAGAGGCGGGTGGTTCATCATCGGGTGCGTCCCGGGGTGGGCGAGGCGGCGGTGTTGCTGGGCGAAGATGTCGGGCGGGGCGTCCGGATCTCGACCGGCCGGGGCGAGGCGACCTCGAAGGCGGCCCGGTCCGAACCGGCGAAG
Source organism: Tundrisphaera macrotermitis (assembly GCF_051175315.1). Classification (NCBI taxonomy): domain Bacteria; kingdom Pseudomonadati; phylum Planctomycetota; class Planctomycetia; order Isosphaerales; family Isosphaeraceae; genus Tundrisphaera; species Tundrisphaera macrotermitis. Next base: position 3,499,014 of record NZ_CP195100.1, on the reverse strand, counting down.
CCCCGGTCGATGGCGACGACGACGAGGTTCCAGCCATCCTTGAGCAGGAGGCGGGCCAGCCCCGGCATCGGCGCCACGGTCCCGGGGCGGGGCGAGGCGAAGGCCGGGGCGATCTCGGACGGGTCGGCGGCGGCGAACTCGCCGACCTTGATCCCATTGAGGTAGACCCGCGCGGCCCCGTCCGAGGCGAACCGGAGGGCTGCCTCCTGGTCGGATTCACTTCGGATCTCGGCGGCGATGTAGGCCCGGCCCGGCCGGTGGCCGAACTGCCCCCGGAGGTCGAACGTTCCGGCCGCCGACGCTTCGAGCATGCCCCAGCCCACGGACGATCCATCCTGACCAGGCAAGGCGCGTGCCGGGTCGATCCGGTTCAGGGGGACGCGGAGCTTGTCCGCCCCCATCTCCATCGGGCCGATGGCCATCACCTGGTCGATCCGCCGCGGGCCGTGCTCCAGGGATTGCCGCGCCGGCTGGCTCCGGAGGAAGGCCACCAGGTCGGCGATCTCGGACGTGGTCAGTTCCTTGTGAAGATCCATCGGGCTGAGATTGGCGGCGATCCGGTCCCGGCTTGCCACCTCGTCCAGCCGGAAAGTCTCGTCCTTCTTGAACGGCCGGCCCAGGGTGATCGACGTGTCATCCTCCTTGTGAACATTCCCTTCCACCTTGCGACCATCCTTCAAGGTCAGGCGATTCAGGGCGAAGCCTACGAGGGAAGATCGATCACCGATGGCCTTGAGGAGGTCATCCCCCTTGAGGCTGTCCTGATGTTCCGAGAGGTAAGGGCCGACCGGCCCGGCGACCGAGATCGAGTGGACCTGACCTTCCCGGAGGATGGGGTCCCGGAGCAAGACACCCAAACCTCGCCAGGGATCGCCCCCCTGCTTCAACTTTCCGAGATCGCCGATAGGGGTGTTTGCCTGATTCACCTCGGTCCAGACCGGACGGATCCCGGGTGCGCCGCCATGATGCCCGAGGGCGGCCATCACTGCGGGCAGGTCGTCGCGGCCGAGCTTGCCGGCGATGAGACGCTTGCCCAGCGATATCGCCCCTTGCGGCGTCGCGGACAAAATCCGGATCGCCTCGGCCTTGAGGTCGGAGACCGAGCCGACCAGGGCGGCCTCGATCGCCGGGGCGGCCTTCTCCGGGTCGGCCTCGGCCATCGCCCGGAGGGCGGCCACGGCGTAGGCGGGGTCGTCGCTCGCCCGGGCATAGGCGGCCTCGATCGCCGGGAACGCCGACGACCCGGCCCCCCCCAGGGCCCGGACGATGGCAAGCCGTTCGGCGGCCGACGAGGCGGGCTGGTTCAGCCTCTGGGCGAGCCGGGCCATCGAGCCGGGCGGGCGGGACCGGGCGGCGACCTCGATGGCGGCCAGCCGGGTCGCCTCGTCCTCGTCATCGATCAGGCGGAGGACCAGCGCCGAGGCGGGGTTGCCCGCCGAGAGGCAGACGTCCAGCACGGCCAGCTTGACCGGGGACTCGGCCTCGGGGTGGCGGGCCGCCCAGTCGGCCAGGCCCTGCGTCGGCATCGCGATCGAGGCGGGGAAGTCGAGATAGTGCCGGATCAGCGCGGCGCGTTCGGTCCCGGTCAGGTCGGGCATCGCCACCAGGCCGGGCAGGCGCTCGGCGGCGGGGGCCGATCGGAGCGAGGTCCAGAAGGCGATGGCCCGGACCCGGTCGGCCCCGTGCTTGGTGCGGACCGCCACGGCCAGCTCCTCGACGCCCGCATCGCCCAGCCGTTCCAGGGCGCGGATGTAGCCGTCCCGGGTCGTCGGGTCCATGCCCGGGTCGGCGAACAGGCGGCGGACCAGGACCACCGACGACGGCCCGGGCCGGTGGTCGGCATGGCGGCCGACCGCCAGGACCGCCTCGCGGACGACCCCGGCATCGGCGTCGGCCAGCAGCGGCGCGAGCCGGGCGATTAGCTGGGGGTTGGGCGACTTCGGTTCCCAGGCCAGGGCCTGCGCGGCCAGGCGGCGGACGTCGGGATGGGGGTCGGTCAGGGCCTGGACCATCGCGGCCTCGACGGTCTCATCCCAGAAGGTCCGCGCCCCCTGGAGCCCGAGCAGGCGGGCGTGGATCGGTTTGGCCGGGTCGGCGAGGGTGCCCAGGAGCGGCCCGCGTGCGACCGCGGCCCCCCGGCCGACGATCTCGCGGGCGGCCCGATCGGCCTGGGCCGGGTTTTCCGCCCCCAGCAGCGGGAGGAGCTGGGCCAGCGTCGCGGAGCCGATCCACTTTCCGTCCTGGGGCGGATCGCCCTGAACCGGCCCGTCGCGTGTGATCCGATAGATCCGCCCGGCCTTCGCGGCACCGCACGGATGGGACTCGTCGCCGGGCCCCTGGCGGGCATCCAGGACGTAGAGAGCATCATCGGGCCCGACGACCGCGACCTTCGGGGCAAACTGCTCATCCCCGGAGATCAGGACCGTCTCCCCCTCCAGCTTCCGGGCACCCGGGCCGGGCTTCAGCTTGAAGCCCCGGATCCGGTGGCCGGCCTGGTCGGGATAGAGGATCAGGTCGCGGCATTCCTCGGGCAAGGCCGAGCCGTTGTAGACGACCAGGCCGTGGGGACTGCCCCGGCCGACCCGGGCCACCACCGGCAGCTTGCCGGACCGCTCGCCATCGACGGCCGCGCGGTCGAAATCGGCCGAGCCGTCGGGGCGGGAACGCCAGCCATAGTCCCCCTCCTCGACCGGGCTGATCAGCCGGACCCCCTGGAACTTCGAACCATCCTCCTGATCGTCGTCGGCCAGGAACGGCCGGAACGCGGCGTCGAAGGCCAGGCCCCCGCGCGGGTCGGACAGCCCGGTCGCGAACAGGTGAAGCTCCGAGCCGTCGGGGCGGCACCGGAAGATCGCCCCGGCCCGGTCGACGTCGATGCGTCGCCCCTCGGCCCCGACCAGGTGCCCCTGGCCGTCCCCGGTCGCGAGGTAGAGCCATCCGTCGAGGCCGGGCGTGATCCCGCTCAGTCCGTGGAGGTCGGACCCGGGGAAGCCATCGGCCAGGATCGTCCGGGCCTCGAACCGCCCGTCGCCGTCCTCGTCCTCCCAGCGTTCGAGCCGCCCGCCGCAGGCCAGCAGGAGATGGCCCTTGCCGGCGACGATCGCGGCCGGCATCTCGGCCCCTTCCAGGACGACCTCCGACGCCTCGAACGTCCCGTTGCCGTCCTTGTCGACGAGGCGGCGGACCACGTCGGTCGTGGTCTTGCGGAGCCGGCGCACCCGGACCGGGTCGCCGGTCGGCGGGTGGATCACCTCCGAGACGGAGTAGGTCCGGTCCGAGGGATTCCAGCCGGCGACGAGGAGCGAGCCCCGGTCATCGAACGCAATGGCTATCGGGCTCGTGCCGACCTCCGCCTCGTCGGCCACCACCTCGACCTTGATGCCCCGGGGCGCGGCGATCCCCTTGAGCCGGGGGTCGCGCGTCCCCTGGTCCACCATCCCGGAGGCGGGCGGGGCGGCCGATGCGACCGACAGGGCGAACCATGGAACGAGGGCCGACGCGAGGCGGGCGACGGGCCGGAGTCGGACCAAACTTCCGTTCATGGTCGATCTCGGTGGGGGCCTGGGGACGCGCCGGGGCCGCCGGCTCGGGGCGAGGACCGGGCGTATCGTAGCGATCGACGCCAATCGCACAAGTCCGGCCGGGACGGCGGGATCGGCGTGCCGGCGTTGACCAGTTTGCCCCGCCCTCCTACAATCGGTCCGCGATCTCATCCGCCTCGAACCTGACCTAGCCTGGGCGCCGATCCGCCGGGGAGTCCGTCCGACCATGGCCACAGACCTGCGGCTCAAGGGGACCATGCCCGCGCTGATCGAGCGGATCGTCGAGACCTACGAGGAGTGCGGCGGGATCCACCACCTGGGCCATTGCCCCCTGCCCAGCTATCGCGAGGTGGTCGACATCCTGGCCGATTTCCGGGAGATCCTCTATCCGGGCTATGGCCGGCGGCAGAACCTCCACCTGGGCAACGTCGGCTACCACGTCGGCGACCTGATCGACAGCCTCCACGATCGCCTGACCGCCCAGATCGCGCGGGCCCTGCGCCACGGCTGCGACGAGCGCGAGCCGGGCGAGGACCTGGACGCCGAGGCCCAGGCGATCGCGGTCCAGCTCCTGGAGTCGATCCCCGACCTGCGGAAGATCCTGGCCGACGACGCCCGCGCCGCGTTCGAAGGAGACCCGGCCGCGCGGAACCTCGACGAGATCCTGTTCTGCTACCCCGGCGTGGCCGCCGTGACGGTCTTCCGGATCGCCCACGTCCTGTACAAGCTGGGCGTGCCCCTGATCCCCCGGATGATGACCGAGTACGCCCACGCCAAGACCGGCATCGACCTCCACCCCGGCGCCACCATCGGGCGGAGCTTCTTCATCGACCACGGCACCGGCGTCGTGATCGGGGAGACGACCCACATCGGCGAGGGGGTCAAGGTCTACCAGGGGGTGACCCTGGGCGCACTCAGCTTCCCCCGCGACGAGACCACCGGCGAGCTGCTCCGCGGCATCAAGCGGCACCCGACCATCGAGGACGGCGTGGTCATCTATGCCAACGCCACGATCCTGGGCGGCAAGACCGTGATCGGCCAGAACGCCGTGATCGGATCCTCTGCCTGGATCACCCGGTCGGTCGCGCCGAACACGACGGTCACCATCGAGGACCCTCGGCTCCGGATCCGGGCCGCCGGGGCCGACCCCTCGCTGGGCGGGCTCGACTACCAGATCTGAGTCGGACGTCAACCCGGCTTGCGGGCGAACACCAGCCACCCCCCGGCCCGCAGGTCGCGGAGCAGCCGGGGCCACCGGATCGGCCGGGCGTGGACGGCGTCGATCGGCAGCACCTCATCGATCCGGAAGCCGGCCGCCCCGAGGTCCCCTGCCAGCTCCTTCCAGGTGAAGAGGTGGACCCCCATCCCGGCCACGCCGCGATAGGTCATCCGCCGGTCCCCGGCCTCGTCGATCCGACCGGCCCACCGACGTCCTAGCTCGCTCAGCAGCCACCGCCGGCCCTGGCGGTCCCCCAGGTTGAGCCAGACGTTGTGGGCGTGGAGGGCCAGCCGCCCGCCGGGCCGGAGGATGCGGAACGCCTCGGCCACCGCCTCGCGGCGTCGGGCCGCCCCCCGGATCATCCCCAGGGTGCTGAACATCGAGATCGCAGAGGCGAAGGTCGCGTCCGGGAAGCAGCCGAGCCGGCACAGGTTGGCCTGGACGCAGTCGACCGCCACCCCCTCCGCCTGCGCCTTGGCCCGGACCGTCCGCAGCATCGGCGCGGAGAGGTCGACCGCCGTCACGGGGAAGCCGCGCCGGGCGAACCGGATCGAATGCCGTCCGGCCCCGCACCCGAGGTCGACCAGCGGGCCGGGCTCGACGAACCGGGCGTCGAGCGCCCGGGCATCGGCCTCGAACAGCGGATGGCCGGAGAAGTAATCATCCTCCTCGACGGCCAGCCGGGGGGTGTGGGCGTACCGCCAGAGCGGGGCGTCCACCCCGGCGGGCAGCATCCAGTCGGGGGGCGGCTCGCCGCTCATCGGGCCGGGGCCGGGGTGGCGAAGACCCGGCCGGTGCGCGGGGCCAGTTCGATCGACCGGAGGTGACCGTCCTCGACCCGGGCGGCCTCGTGGTTCCAGACGTCTTCCAGCACCGCCCCTTCGGCCAGGTGGGGATGGGCGTTGAGGTCGACGCGCCGGGTTTCCGTCGCGGTGTTCAGGGCGACGATCACGGTCTCGTCCCCGAGTTGCCGGACGTAGGCCACCACGTCATTTTCCGCCAGCATGAAGGCGAACGAGCCGCGGCGGAGGGACGGGCGGGCCTTGCGGAGGGCGACCATCTTCTGGAAGTCGTGGAGCAGGCCGAGGTCCCAGGTATCGGTCCGATGCCAGGGGAAGGCCTCGCGATTGAACGGATCATGGCCGCCGTCGAGGCCGATCTCGTCGCCGTAGTAGATCGACGGGGCGCCCGGGTAGGTCATCTGGAACAGGGTGGCCAGCCGGACCGCCGAGGCGTCGCCCTTGGCGAAGTACCGGAAACGGGCCAGGTCGTGGCTGTCCAGCAGGTTGAGCATCACCCCGGTGGTGTTGGGGTGGTTGTGGGCCAGCAGCCGCTCGATGGCGGTCCGGAACGCCGGGGCGCCGACCGGGTCGAGCTTGCGGAAGCCGGTCCGGCCGATCTCGGTGGGGTCGACCCGGTCGCCGATGAAGAAGGCCAGGCAGGCTCGGGTGAACGCGTAGTTCATCACCGCGTCCCACATGTCGCCTCGGAGCCAGCGGGTCGCCTCGTCGTTGCGGTCCTCGCCCGAGGCGAACGGGGTGAGGTCGGCGAGCCGGTTCGACTCCCAGATCTCGCCCACGATGTAGGCCTCCGGATTCGCGGCCCGAACCTTCCGGCGGAACTCGCGCCAGAAGGAGTCGTCGTCGATCTCGTTGGCCACGTCGAGCCGCCAGCCGTCGATGCCGAACTCGATCCACTTCCGGCCGATCCCCCAGAGATATTCGCGCACCGCCGGGGTGTCGGTGTTGAACTTCGGCAGGGCATGGAGCCCCCACCAGGCGTTGTAGGAGGGGCTGGCGGCGTGGTCGTAGGCGTTCAGGGGCCAGCCGTGGACCGTGAACCAGTCGAGGTAGGCCGAATTTTCGCCATTCTCCAGGATGTCGTGGAACTGGAAGAACCCGCGGCTGGCGTGGTTGAAGACCCCGTCCAGCACGACCCGGATGCCCCGGGCGTGCGACTCGTCCACCAGCCTCCGCAGGGCGGCCTCGCCGCCGAGCATCGGATCGACGCGCTCGTAGTCGTGGGTGTGATAGCGATGGTTGGAGGCCGACTGGAAGATCGGCGTGAAGTAGATGGCGTTGATCCCCAGGTCGACCAGGTAATCCAGGCGTTCGACCACACCCAGCAGGTCGCCCCCCTGATAGCCGTGGGGCGTCGGGGCGGAGCCCCATTCATCGAGCCGTTGCGGCTTGGGGAGCGAGAGGCTGCGGGCAAACCGATCGGGGAAGATCTGGTAGAAGATCGCGTCGCGGACCCAATCGGGCGTCTGGGGTTCGAGCACCATCATCTCCGTGCGGCGTCGGGGCGTCTCATCAACGAATCCTGGTCCGCGGGCCGTCGGCCGCGATCTTCAGGAAGTATAACTGCTGGCGGTCGCCGCGGACGCGCACGTCTTCGAGCATCGGGGCGAGGTCGTTGGCCGCCGGTTGCCCGCGATAGATCAGCGACCCGTTGATCCGGACCTGGATCGTCCGGTTCGGGTCCAGGAGCTTGCTGCTGAGCCAGACGTCCATCCGCTGGATGCCGGACGTGGTCAGGGTCAACTGGTTGCCCTGGACCGTGGTTCGGACCTTGAGCGTGGCCGGCCGGAGGTTCTTGCCGAGCGGGTCGGCGGCCTCGGGCGCGGTGACGCGCCCGGGGACGAAGTCGCGGACCACGACGCCGAAGAACCGGTCGTCGGTGTCGCGGGCGGTCACCAGCTCGAAGCCCTTGGGGGCCGGGTCGCGTCGGCGGCGGTCCATCCAGTCGAAGGCGGGCGGGATTTCCTCGGGGAACGACTCGTACCCCCGCTTGAGGTAGTCCACGTAGGTCACGTCCTGGACGTCGTCGATCTGCTTCTTGACCAGCGTGTCGAAGACCACCTCGCGGGCGCCTGGGGCGAGTTCGCCGAGGGCGACGTACAGCGGGACCTGCTCGGCATTCTTGGTGTAGCGGTAGGCATAGCGGGCCGGGAAGCCCGAGAGCGAGACCACCCCGGCGAAGGTGTCCGGGTGGCCCAGGCCGATCTCCCAGGCCGAGGTGCCGCCGTCGAGCTGGCCGAGCAGGAATACCCGATCGGAGTCGATCGCGTACCGCTTGCGGGCGTCGCGGAGGGCGAGGATCACCGAGGCGGGGTCGCCGCCGAGCTTGCCGGGGGCGGCATATTCCGGGGCGATCGCGATGTAGCCCCGGCGGGCCGCCTCCTCCGCCACCAGGTCGATCGCCGGGAGCGGGCCCTTGCCGTCGTGGAGGACGACCACGGCCGGGTAGGACCGGAGCGGGTGGTATTCGGGCGGGAGGAGGACGGCGTATTCCGAGGGGACCGGGTTCTCATCCTCGGCGACCCGGCGGATCTTCACCCCGGGGGCCGCCTCACGGGCCCGGTCGCGATCCCGGAGCGGCGGGGGCATCCGGGGGATGATGCGTTCCATGGTCGGCCGGTCGACCTCGGCGTATTTGACCAGGTCGGCTAGCAGGGTCTCGCGGGCCATCGGGTCGGACTCGGAGAGATACGCCTGGGCGGCGTCCCGCCCCTTCCACATGGCCAGGGCCGCCCTGAGATCCTCGGTCGCGGCGTCCTCGCCGACGACCCATCCCGACATCTTCCGCGCGAAGCGGGCCGCGGGCGATGGGTCGGGGGGGACCGTGGCCGCCGCCGAGGCCGGGGCGGGCGAGGCGGGCGCCGGGGGTTCGAGCCGGGGCCGGGCGACCTCGGGGGCCTGCGACAGCCCTTCCAGCACCTCGGCCAGGTGGACCTTCCAGGCCTTCCGATCTTCCTCGGGCAGGGAGTCGGCCAGCGACCGGAGGTCGGCGGCGAGCGTCCGGTCGGCCGCCAACCGATCGTCGGCGGCGCGGATCTCGGCCCGCAGTTCTTCGAGCAGGGATTCGGGCAGGCCGGCTTCGGGGATCGCCCGGAGCCGGGCCAGGGCGGCGACCGGTTGATTCCCCTGCCGGCGGACACGGGCCTCGGCCAGGGATTCGCGGGCCTCCATCTCGGCGATCGAGTTGCGGACGTCGGCCACGGTCGGGGCCAGGTCGGCGAAGTCGCGGGCCAGGCCGTCGAGGGCCTCGCGGGCCTCCGGGAACCATTCTGCCTGGATCAGCCAGCGGGCAACCTTGAGCCGCTGCTCCTGGTCGGCCTGGTCCACGCGCCCCAGCAGCCCCAGGATCATCGGGCGGGGGACCTGGCTGGTGGCGACCTGGCCGAGCCAGAAGCCGTCGATCCCGCGATACTTGACCATGTGCGGGGTCAGCTCGTTGATCGCCTGCTGCATCTCGACGGCGGCCATCCCCTTGCCCGGCTTCTGCGTCAGGTAGCGGAAGCTCCGGCGCCCCTTGGCATCCCAGGGGGTCGACTGGATGTTGACGGCGGCGTGCGGCATCACCCCGGCATGGACTTCCAACGGTTGGACCAGCTGGAATCGCTCGTTGCGGGAATAGCCGGGGTCCGAATCGATCCGCTCGATCCGGTTGTCGCGGAAGACGATCCGCTTCAGGCCGTCGTAGACGCTGATGGTCGTATTGTCGCGGTCGACGGTCCCCTTGTAGGCGACCCCGTTCTTGAGGATGACCGTATCCGCCCCGGCCCTTCCCCCGCCCAGGAGCAGGGACGCGGCGAGCGTCGCGACGCCGATGATGCGGCCGGATCGCCGTCCGTGACCCATGCTGGTGCCCCCTCGAATCGACAATGTCCGATCGGTCGAATCGGCCCGAACGCCGGGGCCCGTCCGCTGAATCCCAGGAGTTATTGTGCCGCGGCCCGAGCCCGGGTCAAGCCGCGCGGGCGGCTTTGGGGTACGGGATCGGCGACCTGGCACCGGCGGGACCGTTTGCATAGCCTGGGAGGAGGGAGATCCCTCCTGAGCACGGCCCCTCTCCCGAATCCCTTGCCCTGGAGACGCACCGCATGGCGGAGTTATTTCGATTCCGCTGCTTCCGCTGCCAGAAATTGATGGGTGCGCCGGAATCGAAGTTCGGCAAGACGATCCGATGCCCGCGCTGCGGGGTCGAGCTGGTCGTCCCGTCGCCCGAGGATGTGCCGGCCGACGACGCCGACGAGAACGCCTTCGCCGTCAACCTCGAAGACATCGGGGTGAAACTCGACCCCCTGCCCCCCCGCAAGTCGCCGCCATCCTCGTCATCGCTGCTCGACCCCAACTTCTCGATCCCGGAGTCGAACCCGATCGCCTTCCTCGAAGCGGCCCCGCCCCCCCCCGAGCCGGCCCCGGAGGCGGAAGGGCCCGATGCGGAGGGAGGATCGGACGCCGAGGTCGCGATCGACGTGGCCCCGGCGGTCTCGCCGATCACCGGCCGCCGGCCGGTGTCGACGGCCTACGACCCCGCCGGGCGGCGTCGGGACGTGATGCTGCCCCGGACCGTGGTCATGGCCTGGGCGCTGGGGGCGCTGGGCGGGCTCGGCTTCGCCTTCCTGAGCGGCCTGCTGATCGGCCACTTCCTCTGGTGATGGGACGACGCGACCCCGGCGTGAGGATGAGGAATCGATCCGGCCCACCGATGTCGGGCTCGATATCGTAAGCCGGGCCCGATCGCCTGGGCCTGGCGCGACGCCTGCAACGACTCTCCCAGTCCTCCCCCCGCGCCGTTTCGGTCGTGAAGCGCGTCGCGGGCCGTCCCGAGTGACTGCGTCCGACCTGGCCAAACTCTCTGATGCTGTTCGGTTGATCGGTACGCATGAACGCCGATCAGGCTCGCCATTCATCCTTGCTCGAATGTCCACGCCGGGCAATGAGTTCTCCCGGCGCGGCGGATCGATCAATTAGAGCCGGGGGGTCGGCGGCTTGATCGGGGCCATGAAGGGGATGGCGCCCTGGGCCTTGACCTTGCGGCGGAAGACCCGGGTGCCGGCGGTGGCGTAGATCGTGTCGAAGTCCTTGCCGCCGAAGCAGAGGTTGGACGCCGAGCCGGTCGGCGTGGGGATGATCGCGTTGACCCGGCCGGGCTGGTCGCAGACCTGGAGGCCCATGCGGGTGGCGACGTAGAGCCGGCCCTCGCGGTCGCAGCGGATGCCGTCGGCGCCGGAGTCGTCGGCGGTGTCCGGGACGTGGAGCCGGTCGTACTTCTGCTTGTACTTGAGGGTCCCGTCGGGCTGGATCTGGTAGCTGTAGACCCAGTGGGTCCGGCTGTCGGCCGCGTACAGGAGGCTCTGGTCGGGCGAGACGGTCACGCCGTTGGCGTACTTCAGGCCGGTGTCCACCACCTTCCGCTCGCCGGTCGGGCTGAAGTAGACCAGCTCGCTGAACGGGGCGGCGTTGGGGTTGGGGGCCGTCGCGTAGATCGACCCGTTGGCCAGGACGACGAGGTCGTTGCCCTTGATGTTGTCGGCGAAGACCTTGCACTGGCCGGACTGGTCGTAGGCCAGGATCTGGGCCGTGGCGGTGGCGATCACATACATGGTGCCGTCGGGGCCGAACGCCTGGCCGTTGGCCTTCTTGCTGTCGGGCTGGAAGACCGAGACCTTCCCGTCGAGGTCGACCTTGTAGGAGGTGTTCTTGGGGATGTCGTCGAAGAAGACCTCCCCCTTGGCGTTGGCGGTCGGCCCCTCGGTGAAGCCGTACCCCTCGCCGACGAGCTGCCAGTCCTCTCCGGGGATGAGGATCGAGGACATCACCGGAGAACCGGCGCCGGCCTTGATCGGCCTGGGCCAATCTTTCCAGAGCCAGCGCTGGGCGTCGGCGAAGATGGCCGTGGCGTGCTTGCCGTCGTGGCCACCGTCGCCCCACTCGTGGTTGACCTCATACCCGGCGAACGTGAGCGCCCGCTCCATCTCCTGGTTGGCCATCCACCAGTCGCCCCCGTAGATGTTCAGGTCGTTCTTGCCGTCCTGGAGGAAGACGCGGAGCGGCTTGGGCTCGACCTTGCGGATCAGGGTCGGGTACTCGTTGCCGCCCCGGAGGCCGACATAGGTGCCGATCGAGCTGAACACCCGGCGGAAGGCGTCGGGACGCTCCCACGCGGCCGTGAACGCGGCGATCGCCCCGCTGCTGGAGCCGCCGATGCCGCGGTCGTTGGGGTCCTTGGACAGGTGGATCTCCCGGCCGTCCAGGGCCTTCTGACGCTCGACCTCGGGCAGCAATTCGTCGAGGAGGAACCGGGCGTAGGCGTCGCCGAGGCCGTCGTACTCGTAGCTGCGGTTGAACCGGTCGAGGGCGTTGGGGGCGATCGCCTTGACGACGCCCGGGGAGACGAACACGCCGATGGTGACCGGCATCTCCTTGGCGGCGATCAGGGCGTCGAAGACCTCCGGGGCCTTGAACTGGACGTTGTCCTGATTGACGTAGAGGCAGGCCGGCTTGCTCGGGTCGTACTGCTTCGGGACATAAATCCAGTAGCTGCGGGTCGTCCCGGGGAAGATCTTGGACGCCTCGAACGTGTATTTGGTCACGTCGCCCTTAGGGACGGGATCATCGGCGAGGGCGGGCGCCGTCGCCAGGGCGAACAGGAGCGCGAGCGACGCGCGGGGGCGGGTGCGGGCTGCGAGCATGGTGGAATCCCTGGGTGTCGGGTCAACGGGGCGAGGGGAGGCGGGATCGAGGCGCGACCGGTCGCGAGTCTAGCGGGCGCCGGGCCGATTTCCCAGGGGTTGCCCGGCCCGGCACAGGGGTTGGTCGTTCGGGCAGGAATGGGTACGATGCGATGATGCGCGTGTCGCCTCGACATCGCTCGGGACGGTCCCCCGACTCGCCTCTTTCGGAAGGGTAAGAAGGTCCGATGCTGATCAGCGGCAATCTCAACGCCTTGCTCAATACCCAGATCGGCCACGAGCTGGGCAACTCGCACCAGTACATCGCGATCGCCTCTTACTTCGACAGCGAGGACCTGTTCGGCCTGGCGAAGATCTTCTACAAGCAGGCCGAGGAAGAGCGTGAACACGCGATGAAGATCGTGAAGTTCATCCACGACTCCGGCGGCAAGGTGGCCATCCCCGACGTGCCCGCCCCGCGCAACGAGTTCATCTCGGCCGAGGACGCCGCCCAGCTCGCGCTGGACTCCGAGATCCGCACCACCAAGCAGATCTACGACCTCGTGGACGCCGCCGCGGCCGAGAAGTGCCACGTCATGTCGACGTTCCTCCAGTGGTTCGTCACCGAGCAACTGGAAGAGGTCGCCAGCGCCGAGACCCGCCTGGCCGTGATCCGCCGCGCCGGGCCGATCGTGATGATGGTCGAGGCCTACCTGGCCCACTGATCGACGGAGGGTCGGCGATCGGGGGCATTTCGCTCCCGATCGCCACCCGCCTTATTTCGTGCCATCGATCCAGGCGGCGATCCGCTCGACGACCCGCACGTCGACATGCCCGGGACGATCATACTCGGCCGGTCCCGACACGCCGGACCCGGCGATGAACAGGTGGTTGAGGTCGGGAAAGGCCTCGAACGAGGCGTTGGCCCGGCCCTTCAGGGCATCGCGCAGGCGGTCGAAATCGACCATCGTCACCTGGTAGTCCCGCGTGCCCTGGAGGGCAAGGACGGGGACCCCGGGCAGTTCGGCCAGCTCGCGCTCGGGACGGACCGTTCCCAGCTCTTTCCAATAGGCGAACGGGGCGCCCAGGATCTTGCCGTCGGCCTTCTCCGGATCGGCGCGGAAGGCGGCGACATCGGCCTCGGTAGCGCGGACCAGATCCTTGACCGCGTCCGACGGCTTCGCCTCGGGGCGCGACAGGTAGCGGAACTGGTCGAGGACCACCTCATCGATCGGCCGGACATTGCCCGCCATCCAGATGATCCCGGCCAGGTGGCCGTCGCGGCGGGCGATCCTCGGGGCCATCACCGCCCCCAGGCTATGCCCCAGGACGAAGATGCGGCGGGGGTCGACCCGTTCGAGCGTGCGGGCCCTGGCGACGGCCGCCAGGGCATCGTCGACGACCTCCTCGTCGAGCGTCGGCGTGAGCTTCGCCATCCGCTCGCCGTGGACCTTGGTCCGCTTGTCATAGCGGAGCGTAGCGATCCCCCGCGAGGCCAGGCCCAGGGCAAGGTCGCGGAACGGGGCGTTGGCCCCGACCGTCTCGTCGCGATCGTTGGGCCCGGACCCGTGGACGAACACCACCAGGGGGAACGGCCCGGCCCCTTCGGGCATGGCCAGGGTGGCCCCCAGAGGCCAGCCCTCGGCCCCCACAATCAGGGCGGACTCGGCATAGGTCCCCGGCTTCACATAAGGGGCGAGCCCGGTGACCTTGGGGGCCCGGAAGTACAGTCCATCGATCTTCCCTTCCGGGTTGATCGAGACCTGGGCATCCAGGGCCTTGCGGGCGAAGCCGCATCGGACCAGGACCACGGCGTGCTGGCCCCTGGCCTCGACGCGGGGCGGGCCCAGGGATCCGAGATCGCCTGCGCCGAGCCGCACGGCGTCCCAGGTCTGCGCCAGCTTCGAGGCGGGCAGGACGTCCGCCATCTTCGCGTCGAAGGCCTCGACCGCCTCGGCGAACCGGGCGTCGCGGCACCGTTCCAGGAAGCGGGTCGCCACCGCGCCGGGGTCGGCCGCCGATGCCGCCAGGCAAGCGACCAGGATCGTCAAGCCGGGCAACATCGGCGTCTCCTCGCGATGATGGATCAAGGATCGATTAGATGACGATCGCCGACTTCCCCTCGGCGGCCTTCTCGACGAACCGCTGCATTCGGGCCGCGAGATCCTCGGGCTCGGGCAGCGAGCCTTCCAGGATCATGGCGCCCGACCAGAGCTGGAGGGCGCAGTCCTTGATGAAGGCGTCGTTGTCCGGGTTGGCGGCGAGCAGCGCCAGGCGGCCGATCAGCGGGGAGTCGGGATTCACTTCCAGGCTCCGGCTGACCGGCGGGGCCTCCTTGCCGCTCATCGCCAGCAGGCGGTGCATCTGGGTGCTCAGGGCCCCCTCGGCGTTGACCAGGCAGCATGGGCTCTCGGTCAGCCGTTTCGAGGCGCGGACTTCCTGGACCCGCGTCCCCAGGGCCTCGCGGAACAGGTCGAGCACCCGGCCGAACCCGCCGGGGTGGGACTCGGGCTTGTCCTCGGCCTTGGGCTCCTCGCCGGGGAGGTCGAGGTCGGCGGAGTCGATCGAGGTCAGGGTCTTGCCGCCGAACTCGCCGAGGGCCGACATCACGAACTCGTCGACCGGCTCGGTCAGGAACAGGACTTCCACCCCCTTGCGGCGGAAGATCTCCAGGTTCGGGCTCCGCCGCACCGAGGCGAGGTCCGGCCCGCCCAGGTAGTAGATGTGGGTCTGATCCGGGATCATCCGGCCGGCGTACTCGTCGAGCGAGGTCGTCGGCTCGTCCCCCTCGGACCGGGTCGAGGCGAACCGGAGGAGCTTGGCCAGCTTCTCGCGGTTGGGTTGGTCGCGTGCCACGCCTTCCTTGATGAAGATGCCGAAGGTCTCGTAGAACCGGGCATAGTCCTCGGGCTTGTCGGCCGCCATCCGGGTCAGGAGGTCCAGGACCCCCTTCACCAGCGACGTGCGGATCCGCCGGACCACCGCGTTGTCCTGCAAGGTCTCGCGGGAGACGTTGAGGGGCAGGTCCTCGCTATCGACCAGCCCGTGGAGGAACCGGAGGTACTCCGGCACCAGCTCGCGGCAATCCGCCTGGACCAGCACCCGGCGGGCGCACAGGCTGAGGCCGTGGTCCAGGACGCCGAAGCCCAGCTTCTCCGGGTTGGTGGGCGGGCAGTAGAGCACGGCGTGGAACTGGATCGGCGAGTCGGCCGAGAGGTGGAGATGCCAGAGCGGCTTCTCCTCCGGGTGGTGGGTCAGGTGCTGGTAGAACTGCTCGTACTGCTCCTCGGTCACCTGCGACTTGGGCTCGACCCAGATCGGCTTCTGGCTGTTGGCGATGACGCCGTCGACCTTGATCGGGTACGGGACGAAGCTGGAGTAGCGGCGGATGACCTCGTTGAGCTTCCAGGCGTTGGCGTAGTCCTTGGCGTCGTCCTTGAGGTGGAGGACGATCTCGGTCCCGCGTGGGAGGTCGGCGACGTCGCCCACGGTGAACGAGCCCGAGCCGTCGGACCGCCACTCGTGGCCGGCCTCCTCCTTGACACTCCGCGAACGGACCACGACGCGGTCGGCGATCATGAACGCCGCGTAGAAGCCGACGCCGAACTGGCCGATCAGCGAAAGGTCGGGCTTGCCCGACGGGGAGGACGCTGCCCCATCCCTGGCGGCGCGGAGGAACTCGCGCGAGCCGCTGTGGGCGATCGTCCCGAGGTTGGTCACCAGCTCGTCGCGGGTCATCCCCACGCCGTTGTCGCGGATCGTCAGGGTCTTGTCGTCGGCCTTGCCTTCGAGCGTGATTTCCAGGGGGGCATCGTCGCGGCGGGACTCGTCGGTGAGCCCGAGATACCTCTGCTTATCCAACGCGTCCGAGGCGTTGGAGATCAGCTCGCGGATCGCCACGTCCCGGCTCTGGTAGAGCGAATGCGACAGCAGGTGGAGGAGCTGCTTGATCTCGGCCTGGAAGGCGTATTCGTGCGTCTCGGCGGGGGCGGCGGACTCGCTCACGGTCAAAACTCCCTGCTCGACTGTCGGTGTCTCTCGCAGACCATTTTATCCGGCCCCCCGTCGCCGGAAAACCATGCTCGACGGTCTCGGGCACGGCTTCCCGCGAGGCCCGCCTCAGAACGCCTTGCGGCTATCCAGCAGCAGGGTCACCGGGCCGTCGTTGACCAGCTCGACCTGCATGTCGGCCCGGAAGACCCCGGTGGCGACGGCGATGCCCGCCGAGCGGATCCGGTCGCAGAAGACGAGGTAGAGCCGTTCGGCCTCGGCCGGCTCGGCGGCGGCGATGAAGCTGGGGCGACGCCCGGCGCGGCAATCGCCCAACAGGGTGAACTGGCTGACCACCAGGGCCGAGCCTCCGACGTCGGCCAGAGCCAGGTTCATCTTGCCGTCGGCGTCCTCGAAGGCGCGGAGGCCGGCCGCCTTGTCGGCGAGCTTGAGGGCGTCGTCGTCGCCGTCCTCCCGGGCCACGCCCAGGAGGATCAGCCAGCCGATGCCGATCGAGCCGACGACGCGGCCCTCGACCGTGACCGAGGCCCGCGTGACGCGCTGCAGGACCGCTCTCATCCGGCACACCCCCCTGCCCTTGTCACAGCGAGGAGAGCGAGGCCGCGTGTCCGTTGGCCGAGGCCGATTCCTCGTCGAACCGGGGCGGGGTCCAGGTCGGCAGGTCGCACAGGCCGCCGAAGTAGAGGTGGTGCCAGAGCTGGGTGGCCACCACATTGGTGAGGGCGATGTCGAGCACGAACCGGCGGGCCGTGATCCGGGGCAAGGCCACCTGCTTCATCCGCTCGCTCTTGACGATCTCGGCGTCGAAGTAGCCGGTCGCCCGGAGCGATTCGGGGCTCAGCAGCTGGTCGACCCACTTGGGGCGGTTCCGGCCGAAGAAGGTCGGGGCGAACTTGGACCGGAACATCGTCTTGGGGCGTTTGGCGATGGCCGGAGGGAGGATCCGGGCGGCCACCTGGCGGAGGATCCACTTCTCGGTCCGGCCCCGGAGCTTGTATTCGGGGGCGATCTCCGAGCAGAACCGGATCACGTCGTCGTCCAGGAACGGGTAGCGGGTCTCGACCGACGAGTGCATCGAGATCCGGTCCCCCTTGGAGATCATCAGGAGGCCGGCGAGCATCACCTTGTAGCCGACGTAGAGCGACTGGTTCATCGGCGCCCACCGCTTGATGCGGTCGGTGGTGATGCCCAGGTCGTCGTACGGGTTGTGGTCGCCCAGCCGCTCCCACATCTCGGGCGTGTAGAGGATCGACCGGGCCTGGCCGATCAGCTCGTAC
The DNA here is from genome assembly GCF_051175315.1 of Tundrisphaera macrotermitis. Lineage (NCBI taxonomy): Bacteria > Pseudomonadati > Planctomycetota > Planctomycetia > Isosphaerales > Isosphaeraceae > Tundrisphaera > Tundrisphaera macrotermitis. The sequence continues at coordinate 3,481,506 of NZ_CP195100.1, read as the reverse complement.
ATGTCCTGCTGGGCGGTGCGGACGCCATTGATCGCCCGCATCGGGGGGCGATGCTTCGACCCGCCGCCGACGGCCGCCAGGAGGAACGAGCGGGCCACCCTGGGCAGGGCGTGGCCGATCCGGCTCGACACGGCCTCGCGGGTGGCCTGGGTCTTGAACCAGACGTAGCCGGCCAGCGCCTCGTCGGCCCCTTCCCCGGTCAACGCCACCTTGTACCCCTGCCCGTGGACCGCCTGCGCCAGCTTCATCAGGGCGGCGCACGAGGTGTCCATCACCGGGCCTTCGGCGGCCATCACCAGCTCCGGGTAGGAGTCGGCGATCTTCCGGCTGTCCATCGTGACCATGGTCAGCGGCGACCCGAGCATCTGGGCCGACTCGGCCGACTGGCTCCGCTCGTCGGGGCCGGCGTTATCGAGGCCGATCGTGAACGACGGGATCGCCTTGCCCCTTTGCTTGGAGCTCAGGCCGAGCACCACCGTCGAGTCCAGTCCGCCGCTGATGTAGCTGACCACCGGCACGTCGCCCCGGAGCCTGCGCTCGACCGACTGCCGGAGCAGCGCCTCGAACTCGTCGACCAGCGGGGTGGGGTCGGCGAGCCTGCGCTCCTGGCCGGCGTCGGGGAAGTCAAGGTCCCAGTACTGATGGGCCGAGACCCGGCCATCCTTGACCTTGAGGTAATGGCCGGGGCGGAGCGACTTGATCCCCTCGAAGAACGTCCGCTCGGTCCCTGCGCAGAAGAACGAGAACAGGTGGTCCACGCCCTTCGGATCGGGCCGGGCCGGCACCATCCCGGAGGCGAGCAGGGCTTTGATCTCCGAGCCCCAGAGGAGCCAGCCGTCGCGCTCGATGTAGTAGAGCGGGCAGATCCCGGCGCGGTCCCGGCCGAGGATCAGGGTCCGGTTGTCGCGATCCCAGAGCGAGACGGCGAACTGGCCCCGGGCATGGTCGAACATCCCCTCGGCGTGGTCCTCGTAGAGGTGGACCCACGCCTCGGTGTCGCAACGGGTGGACAGGGTGTGGCCCTTGGCCAGCAACTCCTGCCGGAGTTCGGGGTACTCGAACAGCTCGCCGTTGAAGGCGACCCAGATCGACCCGTCCTCATTGGGGATCGGCTGGCGGCCGCCGGCGAGGTCGATGATCGAGAGCCGGCGGGCGCCCAGGATCACCCCCGGCTCGGCGTGGAACTGCTCGTCGTCGGGCCCGCGGTGCGCGATGGCGGCGGTCATCGAGAGGAGGCGAGGGATCGGAAACTCGCGCTCACCCGTGAGGTCGAAGGCCCCGGCGATTCCGCACATAATTCGTTCCCTATCCCCAGGGGTGGCGAGCGACGGCCGGTCGTCTCCTCAGGGGATGGTGACGGGGCCTTCGGTCGATGTTCGGGTTGGCGCGGGCAGGCCCGAGGGCCCGGCTCAGGCCGGTTCCAGCGGGGTCGGCTCCGGCGCGGACACCCCTATCATGACACGCCGACGGCTGGCCCGCCAATAAACCCACGAACCGAGCACGCCGATCAAACCGGTTCCGACCCGGAAAAGGATGCCTCGCGAGCCGAGGGGGACATAGAACGCCATGTGCGGGGTCCTCGTGCGGGGTGGATGGTCAGGGGGGCGATCAGGACGTCCTCGGCGGTCCCGGCCAGGGCGGAGATCCCGTGGAGGCCGTCGCAAAGGCTGCTCATGCCGGCGAAGCGGTCGGCGATCCGCCCGCCCAGGATCGGGATGCAGGTCTGGGTGTCGCCGACCTGGTTGCTGAACAGGACCGGCACGTCCAGCTCGGCCGCGACCTTGGCCGGGATCGAGGCCGACAGCGGCCCGAGCTGGCCGAACAGCCAGTGCTTCCGCCCAGACAAACGGCAGGCGAAGTCGGGCCAGGCCGCCGCCACGATGGCCAGGTCGACCTTGCCGCGATAATCCGCCCAGGTCCGGCGATAGATCATGTCGGCGCAGATGGCGAAGCCGATCCGGCCCCACGGGCTGGCCACGATCACCGGCTCGCGGCCGGGGCGGAACCGGAAGCGTTCCCAGAAGACCAGGTGCCGCTTCCGGTAGACGTCGAGCTGGCCGTCGGGCTGGCAGAAGCCGAGCGAGTCGTAGAGGTGATGGCCGTCGCTCTCGACGAAGCCGAAGGCGATGCCCATGCCCCACTCCCGGCTCCGGGCGGCCAGGTGGCGGAGCGTCGGGCCGTCGCGGCCCTCGGCGGTCGGGGCGTAGTCGGGCACCAGGCCGTAGCCTGTGTTGAACATCTCGGGCAGGACCGCCAGCTCGGCGCCGAGGTCGCGGGCCCGTCGGAGGTGGGCATCGGCACGGTCGAGGTTGCTCGCGACCCGCCCCGGTTCCGATGCCATCTGGATGGTCGCGGCGGCGATCTTCACGAGCGTGACCCCTGATGTTGGAGGACGGCGGGCCGGCGATTGCAGGCGGCAAGGTCGGCCCATCGGCACGCGGGGGACGTGACGTCGGCCCTCGCGGCCGGCAATTTAACCGGACCCGTCATCCTGACAACCCCAATCGGCCCGATCTCCGCGACCGGTGGTCAGAACCCGAAGAAGCCGAGGAACCCGCGACGCCGGGGCGTGGGCGGCGCCTGGGCCTCCGCCCGGAGCGCCTCGGATCGGGCCAGCACGTCGTTGGGGTCGGCCGTCTGGTTGGGCTGGAGCTTGTAGTTGAACTCCAGCTCGTCGCGGAAGGTGTACGGGATCAGGTTCTCGGTGAAGAACTCGGTCAGGAGGTTGTCCCAGTACGGGGCCTTGATCGGCTGGACGATGTCCAGCGTCTCGTAACCTTCCTTGACGATCCGCACGTTCCGGTCGCCGTAGTAGACGAAGCTCTTGGAGACCGGGGAGATCCCGATCGGCTCGCCGTTCATGACGACGAGGGCACCCGGCGGGTCGGTCCGGATGGTGTAGCGACGCTCCACGCACCCCGACAGGCCGCAGGTGGCGAACAGGGCGATCACGGCCAGCAAGCGTCCGCGATGACTCGGCATTTCCGGCTCCCCGCAGTTCGGCCAGGACGAGATGGCGCCGAGGGTCGAATCCGGGGTGCGCGGTCGGGGGTGGGTCGGCGTGACGGGACGGGCCGGGGAGGCCCCCGGGCGTCGATCGGGGCGGATTGTAGCGATCCGGCCGGATTGCCTCAACCCGACATCCCGGCCGGACCTCCCGGCCCGTCCGGTTCCGCCCGATCGCCGCCCGACTACTCGGCGGGGCCGGTTTGGCGTAAACTTCGCCGGGGAACGACGAACCTGCGGCCCGGGAACGAACCGACGATGAACGTGAAGACGAGCGGACAGAATTTGGTGGATGTCGAAGCCGAGGTCCTGGCCATCGGGGTCTTCGACGGCGATCCCGGCGCCCCCGCCGCGTTGGCGGGCACACCCCTGGGCGACACGTTCGCGCGGCTGGTCGAGGCCAAGGACCTGTCCGGATCCGTCGGCGAGGTCGCCCCCCTGCTCGGGCTCCCGGCCGGCGGGATCAAGGCGAAGGCCGTGGTCGCCCTCGGCCTGGGCAAGCGGGAGAAGTTCGACGCCGGGGTCGCCTTCGCGGCGGGGGTCGCGGCCGGCAAGAAGCTCGCGGGCAAGGCCCGGGGGCAGGTCGCCGTCGCCCTTCCCGACGCCGGTGACCGCCCCGCCGTCGCCTCGGCCCTGATCGAGGGGCTCACCGTGGGCACGCGCGGGCCCGGGCTCCGCAAGGCCGAGCCGAACCGCCACGAATTCGCCGGCCTCACGCTGGTCGATACCGAGGGGGCCTCGCCGGACGTCGAGGCCGCCGCGACGCGGGGCGCGATCGTCGGCGAGGCGGTCAACCTGGCCCGCGACCTGGCCAACACCCCGCCCGCCGAGAAGACCCCGACCGCCCTGGCGGCGCGGGCCCGCGAGGCCGCCGAAGCCGCCGGGCTGACCGTCACGGTCTGGGACGAGGCCCGGATCCGCAACGAGCGGTTCGGCGGCCTGCTGGGCGTCGCGGCCGGGTCCGAGGAGCCGCCCGCCTTCGTGATCCTGGAGCACAAGGGCGGCGGCGACGGGCCGACCCTGGCCCTGGTCGGCAAGGGCGTGACGTTCGACTCCGGCGGGCTGTCGCTCAAGCCCAGCGCCTCGATGGAGGACATGAAGGCCGACATGACCGGCGCCGCGGTGGTGCTGGCCACGATGGTGGCCGCCGCCCGGCTCGGGCTCAAGGCCAACCTCGTCGGCTACCTGGCCCTGACCGAGAACATGGTCAACGGCAAGGCGATGCGGCTGGGCGACGTGCTCACGATGCGGAACGGCAAGACGGTGGAGGTCATGAACACCGACGCCGAGGGCCGCCTCATCCTGGCCGATGCCCTGAGCTACGCCGCCGAACAGGAGCCGGACCGGATCCTCGACCTGGCGACCCTCACCGGCGCCTGCATGGTCGCCCTCGGGACCAAGGTCGCCGGCCTGTTCGGCAACGATCCCGGGTTCGCCGGGGACGTCCTGGCGGCGTCGAAGCGGACCGGCGAGCGGGCCTGGCAGCTCCCGCTGGACGACGACTTCCTGGAACAGCTCAAGAGCCCGGTCGCGGACCTGAAGAACGTGGGCACCCGGTGGGGCGGGTCGATCACCGCCGCCAAGTTCCTCGAACAGTTCGTGGCCGAACGCCCCTGGGTCCACCTCGACATCGCCGGCCCGAGCTGGGCGGATTCCGAGTCGGGCACGCGGGACGCGGGCGGGACGGGCTGCTTCGTCCGCACCCTCATCGCCCTGATCCAGGGCGAGGCCGGGACGGCCTGATCGGACGCGATCGAGCTGACTTCGGGGCGACGTCATGGTCATGGGGGCCAACGTCGCCCCGAACTGGCTCCGAACCGATGCATCAACGAGGCAGCAAACCTGGGAGCGGACGGCGAACGCCGCCGAATGAGCATTCGGCTAGATCGGGCATCGATGCAGCACGTATAAGCGAGAAGGTGGGGGGAGGCGATCAACCTGCCTGCAGGAGGCGGGTTTCGAACAAGCATTCGATGCGACGGCTGTTGATGTCGAGCATCTCCAGGATGCTCATGATCTCGTTCATGTCCAGGTTTTCATCGATCGCCCAGTTCAGGATATCGAGGTTTTCCTGGCCGCCCTTGAGCCGCCAGACGATCTCGCGGATCAGCTCGGAATTGTGGTAGGAGCGCTGGAGCAGGCCGAAGTCGTCGTGATCGAGCTCGATCCAGAACGTCCTGCCCTCCAGGTGTTCGAGCCACTTCTCGCGGAGGAAGCCATTCCAGTGCTGGCGGACCCAGCTCCGGATGGCGCGCTCGCCGAGGTCGTGGCCCGCCTTCTCGCTCTCGATCCATTTGTGCCGCTCTGCTTCGATGGCCCCGCGATCATGGACGCTCATGCGAATCATGGGGCGGACCATATCGAGTTGGGGAGAACTACATGGAGCCATCTCGTCCTCCAGGTCGGGAGAGGGATGAATCAAGTAATTCGACGAGGCGACAAGACCCAGGCCAGGGGGCGTTTCACTCAATCGCTATCGAAATCCATCGCGATTAGCAGAGTAGCAAAAACGAGGCGCAAGGAAGGTCGATCTCTCAAAACGTGGCAGATTCTCGCGGGCAATCGTAATCGAACGGGCCGATCGCGGGCAAGCCGAGTTCGCTCGTCGATGCGATTGTACGACACGGTTGGGGGAGGGATGTCTCGCTCATCGACGTTTCTCCGCCCGGGGAATCAAGGATTTTGCCGCGATCCGAACCAGGCCAGGGTTTTGCCCACCATCGCCGCCACGCCCGGCGTGTCCGAGGCGATCGGGCCGAGGGGCGCCTCGGCCACGGCCCGCCAGATCACGCGCCCGCCGAGGTCGGAGCAGAGGAGGTGGACTCCCTGGCGCACGATGCGTAACGCCTTGCCGCCTGGCCCGCTGAGGAAGGCGTCGGGCGGGCCATCGGCCCGGCCCTGGGCGATCACCCGGCCCGTGGCGTCGTAGGCCGCCGTCCGGCCGTCCGGGGCGACCACCACCGCCAGGGGCCCCACCGAATGGAGCTGCCAGCCTTCCCAGGGGACGGGCGACTGCCAGAGCACCTGGCCTTCGCGATCGTGGCCCCGGATGACCTGAGACCTACGCGAGAGGGTGATCCACGTGACTCCCGCCCCGGCCGGCGCGGCGAACAGCAGCGCCGGGTCGCCGACCGCCCCCTGCGACTCGCCGACCGCGACGCCGGCCGGGTCGTGGACCCGGAGCTTGCCGTCCTCGGTGGTCATCGCGGTGTAGCCTTCCTCGGTGATGGCCAGCTCCTCGACCGGCGACTTCAGCTCGGCCTTCCAGATCCAGCGGCCGGCGATCGTCGCCCGCCCGACCCGGTCGCGCTCCTGGACCAGTCCCAGCCCGTAGCTGTCGGGCAGGATCGCCAGGTGGGTCAGCTCGGCGAGGCTCATGTCGACCCGCCTCGCCGTGTTGTTGGCCAGGTCGCAGAGGATGATCCGGCGATCGGTGGCCGCGGCCATCCAGTTGGGCGCCACGCGGAGGATCCGCCCCACGCCGTCGATCTCGGGGGCCTGGCCCAGCTTCCGGCCGTCGGTGCCGAACAGTTCGAGCCGGTTGTGGTGGGTGATCACGCCGACCCGGGGCGGTTGATCTGCCACGGCCAGCACGGCGAATTCGGCCTGATCCTCGTTCTGGACGACCTCGACGGCCCAGTCCGGCGTCCGGACCTCGGCCGCCCCTTCCCTCATCCGCGCCGGGGCCGGCTCGGGCTCGGGGCGGGAAGTGACGACCCCCTTCACGCCGACCGGCGGGGCCGACGCGGCGGAACGGCCGGCCCCCTGGAGGTCGAGCCGGACCACCTCGCCGCTGGCCATCCCATAGATCACGTAGCGGCCCAGGGCGTCCATCTGCAGGGCCGACGCCGGACGGGGGAGCGTCGTCCTCCAGCGGACGTTGCCGGCCCCGCTCAGGATCGCCAGCTCCCCTTCCAGCGTGGCCACCGCGATCGACCGGCCGGCGAAGTCGGGCATGGCGTGGGAGGCCGACCCGCCCAGGTGGTAGGAGCCCTCGGCATGGCCGGCGAGGTTGTACTTCTGGACCCCGTGGGTGAAGCAGGCGATCAGGATCATCCCGCCGTCGCCCGAGGTCGACAGCTGGCCGACGCTGGTCATCAGCGCCTCATACCAGAACACGTTGCCGTCCAGCCCGCCGGAGCCGCCCCGGGGCGCCAGGGCGATCCCCATGATCGAGCCGAAGGCGCCGGTGCCGATCAGGAACGGGTGGGTCGGCACGAAGACGATGTTGGACAGCGGCTGGCGGGTCTCGAATCGCCCAGCCGCCTTGCCGCGGCGGTCGGTGATCTGGACCAGGTTCATCCGCGAGCCGACCGCGACATAGCGTCCGTGAGGGTCGACGGCCAGGGAGAGCGGGTCGGAGATCGCCGGGCGGTCGTGGAGCAGGTTGAAGTCCCCGTCCAGGAGCCAGAGCCGGGAGCCTTCCCCCAGGATCGCCACCAGGGTGCCGTCGTCGCTGATGGCGACCTGCGAGACCTTGCCCGGGGCCCGGGCCACCGACTGGAACTGGCCCCGGCCGTCGATCCGGTAGAGTTGGTCGGCCTCGTCCCAGGCCAGGACGCAACCCGCCTCGCGGGCCAGGCCCAACCCCTTGAGCGGGGCGTCGGTGACGATGGTCCAGGCCGGCGCGGGGTCGATCCGTCCGGATGGGCGAGCGGGAGGGGATGACATACCCTGATCCTACGACATTTGCCAAAGGCCGATCAAACAGGAAGGCCGGGGGACGGGATCGATCCCGCATCTCCCCGGCCCTCGGCTGCGATGATCGGCGGACGTTCAGCGGGCGGTGGTCAGCTGGCGGCGGGCCTGCATCAGGGCCATCTTGAGGACCTCGTCGGTGCCGGGATCGCCGAACTCGGGCGACGGCCCGTCGCCGGATTCCTCCGCGTCCGCGGCGGGCTTGGCCCGGACCGTGACCTTGACGTCGGGCGTGACCCCCTGCTCGCTGTAGGCCCGGTTCTGGGGGGAGTAGAACTTGGCCGTCGTGAGCTTCAGGCCGGCCGGCGCGGAGCGCAGCTCGAAGATGCTCTGGACCGAGCCCTTGCCGTAGCTCCGGTCGCCGATCACGATCGCCCGGCCGAGTTCCTGGAGGGCACCGGCGAGGATCTCGCTGGCGCTGGCGCTGTCGTGGTCGATCAGGACGGCCACGGGCATGGTGAACGGGACGTCGGGATGGGCCCGGTAGACCTGGGTCTGCCCCGGCGCCCGGCCCCGGGTCGAGACGATCACGCCCCGATCCACGAACCGGTCGGCGATCTCCACGGCGACATTCAGGAGCCCGCCGGGATTGCCGCGGAGGTCGAGGATCAGGTAACGCATCCCCTGCTTTTGCAGGTCGGAGACGGCCCGGTCCAGCTCCTCGCCCGAGGACTTCTGGAATCCGGCGAGCTGGATGTAGCCGACCCCGGAAAGCGGCTCTACGATCTTGGCCTGGGCCACACTCTCGACCTCGACGTGCCGGCGGACCAGCTTGAGGTCGTGGGTCGACTTGTCGCTCCGGAGCACGGAGATCTCGATCGGCGTCCCCTCGGTCCCCTGGAGCTGGCCGGCCGCCTCGTCGAGCCCGAGGCCGCGGACCGACTTGCCGCCGACCGCCACGATCCGGTCGCCGGCCTTCAGGCCCGCCTCCGAGGCGGGTCCGCCCCGGATCACGCCGACCAGTCGGAGGCCCTCATCGTCCAGCTTCAGCTCGACCCCGAGCCCGACGAAGTTGCCGTCGATCATGGCGAACATGTCGTCGAGCTTGTCGGGGGTCAGGTAGGTCGTGTAGTCGTCCAGGACGTCGCAGGTGGCGAACACGAATTCGAGGACCACCGGGGCCGGGTCCACGCCGATCGCCTGCCGGGCCAGGTCGCACACGGCCTGGAGTTCGGCGCGGGCCGCGTCGCGGCTATCCACGACGAGGTGATCGCGGCGGACCCGGAGCTGCTCGCGGAGCCAGGACAGGCGGGCCGGGGTGGCCTGCGGGGCGTTGATGGCCAGGAACGGGAAGGTCGGGTCGCGGAGGGCGACCTCCAGATTATCGAGCCCCCGGCGGATCAGGGGCGCCAGCGGGACGGGATCGACATAGTGGCTCTCGATCCGCTCGACCATCTCGTCGAACAGGTCGAACGACTTCTCGCGGGAGAGGCGGAGCAGGACGTTGCGGAAACTCTGATCCTGGTACCGCCTGGCGAGCCGATGATGGATCTCGCAGAGCCGCTTCCGCTGGCGGAAGTCTTGGCGGCTGGGCCATTGCTCGTTGGCGTCAATGTAGACCTGGAGGGCCGCCGACCAGTTCTTGCGGCGTTCGAGGTCGAGCCCCTTCTGGAGGGTCGCCTCGGGATCGCCCGCGACGGCACGCGGGGCCTCGCTCGGCGGGTTGGCCGGTTCGCCGGCCCGGGCGGTGGCGGCCCAGAGCCCGGCCAGCAGGGCCGGGACGAGCCACCCCGATCGGGAAAACGCCAGGGTTCTCATCGCGGACGATCTCCCCACGGAGGAGCCTCGCGCCGGGTCGCGGACGTCGATGGATCCGGATCCGGCCGGCCGGGCCGTCCCACCGACGCCGCGCGTCCGGATGGGGCTGGCCGGGGGCCGAGAAGCGGGTCCGATGTCGAAGGTCTCGATCCGATCGCGCCAGGCGCCAGGCTCCAGGGTTGCGGTGTGCTCAATGGTTGCTCGATCGATCCCGGTGGGCAGGACTTCGGCCAATCCGGGCGGCAAGGCCCGGATGACCGGGGTCGGTCCGGAGGGGGCTCGGTCGCGGCGGCCATCCCCTCCAGTCGAAATATATCACAGGGAGGCAAGGGTCACGCCCGGATTGTCCGGACGACAAAAAATGGTAATTCTTACCGAGTTGCGTCGGGGGATGGGGGAAGCTGGACCGCTCCTTTTGGGGCCTCCGAGTCCCCCGGACCGGCCTCCTCGATGCGATGGACCCGATCGGCACCCAAATCTTTCAATTCGGAAACCCGGCCCGACGGCCAGGTGATCCGGACCGAATCGGCCCGCTCCAACTCGCCCAACCCGAACGTCAGGACGGGCTCGACCGAGGAGAGATACCCCTTGGCCGCGAAGAGCTGGCGGCGGGCGACGGTCTCGCCGGACCGGACCTCGACCTTGGCCCCTGTGGCGTCGCGGTTGGACTTGCCGGTGCCGACCAGGGCAAGCCGGAGCCAGTGGTTCTTCGACCCGCCGTCGTTGCGGAACAGGTGGGCCGGTCCGCCATTCTCGGTCATCGCCACGTCGAGGTCGCCGTCGCCGTCGATGTCGGCATACGCGCTGCCCCGGCCGACGATCGGCTTGAACAGGTCCGGGCCGGCCTTGGTGGCATCCGCCAGGACGAACCGGCTCCGGCCCGCCTTGCCGGTGTTCCAGAAAAGCTGGGCCGCCTGGGCATAGGTCTCGCTGGCCTGGACCTTGGCGATGTCACTCTCCAGGTGGCCGTTGGTGGAAAGAAGGTCGAGCCGGCCGTCGAGGTCGTAGTCGAAGAAGAAGAGGCCGAACTTCAGCGGCGGCTGGGTGGGCGCCCCCAGGCCGTTCATCTTGGCGAGGTCCGAGAACAGGAGCCGCGACGGCTCCTCGGAGACGTACAGGGCGGTCATCTCGTTGGCGTAGTTGCCGATGGCCAGGCCGAGCGAGCCGTCGTTCTTGAAGTCGGCCCAGTCGATCCCCATCGCGGCGCGGGTCGAGCCGTACTCGTCCAGGGCGATGCCGGTGACGACGCCGATCTCCTCGAACTTGCCGCCGCCGAGGTTGTGGAACAGGAAGTTGGTCACCGTGTCGTTGGCCACGGCGAGGTCGACGAGCCCGTCGCCGTCGACGTCGTAGGGGGCCACGCCCAGCGACTTGGCGGTCGGCACCTTGCGGTCGGGCGAGAAGACCTGGATGCCCGCCTCGGCGCTCACGTCGGCGAAGGTCCCGCCGTCGTTGCGGAACAGGATGCAGTGGGCCCCCCCGTAGGCCGAGGGCGGGTCGTAGGCCGACCCGTTGCCGGTGCCGAGCAGTTGGGTCGAGACCGAGGCATCGGCCTGCTCCGACCACTCGACATAGCGGCAGACGAACAGGTCGAGGTCTCCGTCGTTCTCCATGTCGAAGAACGCGGCGCTGGTGGACCAGCCCTCCCCCGCCCCGGTCCTGGTCGCGGCGGTCACGTCCTCGAACCGGCCGTTCCCCTCGTTGCGGAACAGGACGTTGCCGCCCAATGCCGTCAGGTAGAGGTCCGGATCGCCGTCGTTGTCGTAGTCGCCCACGGCCACGCCCATGCCGAACAGGGTGCGATCGAGGCCGGCGGCCTTGGTCACGTCCTCGAAGTGCCCTTTCCCGTCGTTGCGGTAGAGGGCCTGGGTCGGGGGCGGCCCCTCGGTCTTGGCGTCGGCCCAGGGCATGGAGTTGACCAGGAACAGGTCGGGGTCGCCGTCGTTGTCGTAGTCGAGGAAGGCCACGCCCGAGCCCATCGTCTCGGGCAGGAGCTTCTTCCCGGCGGCAGCGTTGCTGTGGCGGAAGGTGATCCCGGCCTCGCCGGTGATCTCCACGAACCGGACGTCGGGCACGTCCTTGGGGTCGAACGGCTTGACCGCCGTGGGCCGGAGCGGCGCGGCGGCGACCGTCTCCGCGGGCGGCGGCTTGCAGCCCCCCGCGAGCGAGGCCAGGAGGGCGGCCGAGGCGATCAGGGCGGGCTTTCTCATTCTTCGGCCTCCCGGGCGACGGTCGAGGTCGCGGGGGTCGGGTCGATCCCCGGTGCGCCCGGACGGTGGAGCGGATGGATCACGATCGACTGGGCGTTCTGGTCGGCCGCCGGGTTGTCGCGGCGGGCGTTGGCCACGGCGCGGCCTTCGGCGGTCTCGTCGGGCTTGAACAGGGCATGGAGCGCCTTGTGGGTCGCCGCCAGCGCGAGGGCCTGTGCCGACCGGAGCGTGGGATCCTCCCCTTCGGCGAAGGATCGCCCCAGGGTCTCGACCACGTCGTGGAGCGGGTTGAGCCGCGAGGCAAACTCCTGGCGAGGTGCCGCCAGGAACGCCGGGACCATCCGGGCCAGATCCCGGGACGCCGCCATCCGCCGATCCCGGGGGATGGTGGGATCGGTCGCCGTGGCCAGCCATTCGCGGAGGATCTGTTCGGTCGGGGCGCCGGCCGGTGCGGGCTGGTCGGTCGCGGCCGTCGCGAGGTCGGCATACGCCAGCCCCAGGCCGTAATGGGCCGCCACGTTCTCCGAGTCGATGGCGATCGTCCGGCGATAGACCTCGGCCGCGCGGAGGAGCCACTTCGTCCGCTCGGGGCTCTTGAGGTCCTCCTGCCGGGCGCGGGCGTAGGTGACCGAGCCCAAGGCGTTGATCACCTCGTAATCCTTGCCGAAGTCGAAACCTTTCTCCGGAATCTTGTGGCCCAGGACCGCCTCGTAGCGTTCGATCGCCTCGTCGAGGAAGCCGTTCCGCTCGTCGATCTGGCCGGACAGCCAGGAAATGACCCAGGGGGCGGCCGGCTTGGGGTGATTGGCCGCCTTCTCCAGGGCGTCCCGGGCGTCGGCGTTCCGGCCTTCGCGGAGGTAGACGCGGGCGAGGTTCACCCAGCCGTCGGCGAAGCCCAGCTCGGCCACCTTGCGGAAGATCGGCTCGGCCTGGCGCAATTCCCCCTTCTGGCCGCCCTTGTCGGAGCCTTCCAGCAGGAGGCCGATGCCGTAGTCATTCCAGCGCTGCCAGGTCTCGGCGATCGGCGACGGCGGGTTGGTGACGGCCGGCCCCCCCTGCACCGGCAGGCGGACCTCGTCGCGGGCCATCAGGGTGATGGGCAGCTCGGGCCCCTTGCCCGGGCCGTAGATGTGGTCCATGTAGGTCCGGTCGAACTTGCGGTAGTTGATCCGGGCCTCAAGCGTCACGGGGCCGGCGACGTCGGCCGGCACGTCGAGCCCGAAGTGGACCACCTGCCCGGCACCGGGTGGGATCTGCTTGTTGTAGAGCGGGACGAAGATGTCCTGCGGGTTGCGGCGGTCGATCCGCTTGCCGTCGCGGTCCAGCATGTAGACGTTGATGAAGTGGGAATAGGGGTCGACCTGGCCATCCGGACCGATCCCTCCCGAACGCCCCACCACGCGGTCGCCGACCTTCGCCACCAGCTCGACCCAGATCTCGTTGGAGTCCACGGTCCCCTGGCTGAATGGGTGGCCGAGCCCGAGGGTGCGGACCACCGCCTCGACCAGATACGGCTTGCCCGGCGTCAGGGTCGGCACTTCCGGCCGCAGCGGGCCGAGCATCGCCCCGTCGATCGTCCCCCCTTCGCGGAGGGCGAACAGGTCGACGCGGACCTTCTTATCCTTGAGGTAGTCGGCGTGGATCTTGGCGATCTCCGGCTTGCCCCGGATCGTCGCCAGCCCGGTGTTGGCCCCCAGGAACAGGTGGTTGTGGATCTCGCGCCCGCCCTTGCTGTCGAAGTCCTTGGCCCCGAAGTCGGTCGAGGCGACCAGGTTCATGTGGCAGTCGACGCAATTCCCCTTGGCGGCCGGGGGATAGTAGAAGCTCCGCGCCCCTTGGCCCGACACGCCCGACAGCAGGAACGTGTCGTAATGGTTCTGGCCCCGGAGGAAGTCCTTGTAGTGATTCAGGGCGAACGGGAGGCCGACCTTGTGGCAGGTCGAGCAGAACTCGGCACCCTTGATGGCCGGCTTCAGGAACGTCCGCTTGTGCATCTCCGGCTTGGCCTTGACCAGCGTCTCGTTGATCCAGCGGAGGACCGGCTGGTCCGACCCGGCGAACGGATAATGCTGGGGCTCCTCGATCGTGTAGTCGGCGTTGCCCCGGGTGCTGTTGACGTGGGTGATCGAGTGGCACGAGGTGCAGGTGATCCCGGCCTGGCTGGTCGGGTTGTTCACGTCGTCGTACTTGGGGTCGTCGAACTGCCCGGAGAAGAACGGGACCGGATCATGGCAGCCGGCGCACCAGCGGGCGGCGCGGGTGTCGCCATCGCGCTCGATCGAGACCTTGCGGGTCTCGCGGACGCTGAACAGGTAGGCCGGATTGTTGAACGAGCTGAAGTGGTGCGCCGAGTGGAACCAGCTGTCGTAGGCGTCCTTGTGGCAGCGCATGCAATACTCGTCCATCATCAGCGTCTCGGCCGGGATGAAGTTGCCGGTCGCCGTCACCGCCTCCGACGGGAAGAAGTACTTGGCCCCGTCGCGCGGCCCCTTGGTGCCGAACCGTCGCGGCTCCTGGGTGTGGAGGATGCCCATGGCCACCACCACCACCCCGACCACCGCGCCGATCCGGCGGGCGTAGACCCAGCGGATCCTCGGCCCGGCCAGGCGATGCTTGATGTACAGGCCGATGGCCAGGAGAGGGGTCGCGACGTGGAGCCAGTAGCTGATCCGCCGCGCCGTCGGGTCGCGGACCTCGAACGGGCCGATCTGGCGGACCAGCACGAAGCCCGAGATCAGCACCACCACCGAGCAGGCCAGCAGGGCCACACCGAACCGGATGGCCGACTTGTTGGGCCGCTTCCACGACGTGACCCAGTGGGCCAGGCCGAAGACGATGAACGGCACCACGATGAGCACGCCGAGCGCCAGGTGGAGCCCGATCATGAGCATGTAGAAGTAGGTCTGCTGGGTCACGCCGGTCGCCCAGGTCAGCGCCGAGACGCTGGCCAGGTAGACGCCGTTGGCCCCCAGCAGGGCGAACCCGCCCAGGAGCACCCAGAGCCACGGGCGGAGCCCCGATCCCACGGCCGGGACGTACGCCCGCCCGCGGCGATCCTGCATCGGTCGGACGCTGGAAGACATCAAAAACCCTCATCCCCGGCCCGTCGCGGCGCGACCGGGCCGGCTTGCATCAAGGAAAATGGATCGGACACACCGGACGCTCGACGGCAAGGCACGGCGGCCTCAGGCCGCGGCCGTCGTGGCCCGGGGCGGGCGTTCCATTCGCGATGCAAACTCGGACGAGATCAGGGATTCCGATGCCAGTAGCGCGGCCAGATCCGTCGGCGATCGGTCGGGTCGATCCGGGAGCCGGGGTCCCGGCCCCGACCCCACGATCGGGCTGGTCCGGGGTGAGACCTCGGCGGGCTCGCCGGGGCATGGGGCATGGCGGAGGGAAATCGGCGTCGGCGCCGGGTCGACCGTCGACGGGGCCTCGGATGGGGCGTCGCCGGCCCAGGCGTAGTCCAGCTGCGGACGATCCGGCCCGTGGCATCCGGCCGCCGACGCCGGACGCGCCGGGGCGAGCAGGAGCAACAGGGCGGCCATCGACCAGAGGCCGATGCGGCTCAGGGCGTGCGAGCGGGCTGGCACGACGGACGATCTCCCGGACGGGCAAGCGACGAGATTTCGATTAGAAGGCCTCGACGCCGGCCTGTCAAGCGGACGCGACCGCCGGTCCCGGCGGGCGCGGCGCGGGGCGATCTCGCCTCAGCGGCCCGAGGCGAACCGGGCGACGTTGATGTTGTAGAACTCGGCTTCGAGTTGCTCCAGGAGCAAGGCGAAGTTCAGGATCGCGAGGTCGTTGGCCGGCGACGGCGTCGGGCTGAATCCGGGCGGGAACTGGCCGTTGTCGTTCAGGCTGGCGATGAACGGGGTCGCCGCCGCGATCACCTGTTCCTGGGTGGCCGGGGTGACGTAGGTCATGCCGTTGGGCGTGAGCGTCCGGTTCAGCAGGGTGTTGATGAACCCGGAGTGGTAGGCCTCGACATAGGCGATCGAGTTGGCAACCGCCAGGACGTTGGGGTTGGAGATCGCCGGGGCCGCCCCGAAGTAGGCCATCACGCCCAGGTTTTCGAGGGCTGCGGCCTGATTCGCGAACAGGGTCGGATTGGTGAAGCCCAGGTTCCGGAACGTCGGCATGGGCCGGGGCGTGCCGCCCAGCGAGACGATCGCCGTCTGGAGGATCGTGACGTGGTCGTTCTCGTCCTCGCGGATCTTCTGGAAGTTCCGCTCGGTCCAGCCGTTATAGAGCGAGGGGATGTTGTTCCGCGAGTTCGAGGCCCCCTCGGCGGAGGTGCCGGCCAGGGCCATCATCGCGGGCGCGGCGGCGGCCCCGAGGCCGAGGCCCAGGAAGGATCGGCGATTGACGTCCTGCGTCAGCCTCGCGAAAAGCTCGTCTTGAGTCGACTGGTCGGCGGCGGGAGATGACATCGGATGACCCTTCGAGGAATGATGTTCTTGGTGGATGATCGAGCCGGATGATGTCGAATCGATGGGCGCGGTCCGCCCGCTCAGGCCCCGTTGAAGAGGCGGGGGATATTGATGTTGTAGAACTCCACCTCGAGGTACTCCTGGAGCAGGGCGAAGTTGAGGATCGCGATGTCATTCTCCGGGGATTTGGTCGTCGCGAAGGTCGGCGGGAACAGGCCGCCGTCGTTCAGGCTGGCAATGAAAGGGGCCTGGATCGCCGCGACCTGCGGGGGCGTCGCCGGCACGGCGTAGGTGGTCCGGGTGGGGATGAGCGGGTCATTCAGGAGGGTGTTGAGCCAGCCCGACTGGTAGGCCTCGACCAGCCCCAGCGACCCCGCCACGGCGGCGACGTTCGGGTTGAGGATGAAGGGGGCGCCGCCGACGTAGGCCGAGGTCCCGGTATTCTCGAAGATCGAGGACATCCGGGTGAACTCGATCAGCGACCCCGCCGCCAGGTTCTGGAAGGTCGGCTTCGGGCGCGGGGTGCCGCCCAGGGATCGGATCGCCGTGATCACGATGTCGAGGTGGGAGTTCTCGTTGGTGCGGATCTGGAGGAAATTCCGCCGGATCCAGTCCGGGTAGAGCGAGGGGAGCCCGCCCTCGTCGATCCCCGATCCTCCCCCGGCCCCGCCCCCCGACCCGCCCCGGGGGCGGGATCTGTTCCGGCCCGCGACCGAGGCATTGGTGCCGGAGTTGGTCTCGACGTTGGGATTGGCGCGGGAGGCGCCCCCGTCGGCATCGCGGCGGATCTTGCCGGCGGCGCGGGCCGTCGACGCGGCGGATAGCAGGGCACCGGCCGGCGCGGCGGCGGCCGCGAAGGCGAGCCCCCGGCCCACCAGGGTGCGCCGGGAGGCCGAGGACGGTCGTCCTCCGGTCGGCTCGCTGGCTTCGCGGTCGGCGGTGGGATCGAGGACGCTCGGGTCGGGGTTCGTCATGGATGCCTCGGATTCCGGTTGGGGCCGGTGGGTCACCGGCGGCGGGCCCGCGATGGCGCGTCGCCCGGATTGGTGAGAAGGGCGGAAGCTGGGCCGATTTTGCCGATTGGGCGGGATGATCGGGCCGGAGCAACCCAGGCAACTCTGATGCCGTATTCATGGGTGAGCGTGAGAATTTCAATCGATCTGGATGATTCGACGCGTCGGCTTGACCGGCGGGAGATGCCCGGGACGATTGGGCAAGGGGACGCTTTTCGGCTAAGATGGGTCATGGCCCCCGCCCGGGCCCGCGCGGCCCGATCGACGCCGCGCAACCGCGAGCTTATTGACACATCATCA
Organism: Tundrisphaera macrotermitis; assembly: GCF_051175315.1. Taxonomy (NCBI): domain Bacteria; kingdom Pseudomonadati; phylum Planctomycetota; class Planctomycetia; order Isosphaerales; family Isosphaeraceae; genus Tundrisphaera; species Tundrisphaera macrotermitis. Next base: position 3,464,088 of record NZ_CP195100.1, on the reverse strand, counting down.
ATGATCGTTCCGGGAGGTCTCCTTTGTTCGCCGGCCCCATCATCGCCCGAGAGGTCCTCACCGCCCCCCGGCCGGTCCGGTTCTACGTGGCCCGCGCCTCCTACGTCGGGCTCCTGTTCATCCTGATGTGGACGGCCTGGCAATCGCTGGTCGGGCTCCGCGACGTGACGGAAGTCGGGGAGATCGCCTACTTCGGGCGGGTCCTGTTCCGGATGTTCGTGCTGTTCCAGCTCACGCTGATGCTGTTCTTCGCCCCGCTGTCGGCGGCCACGGCCGTCGCGCACGAGAAGGACCGGCGGACGTTCATCCTCCTGCTCATGACCGACCTCCGGGATGTCGAGATCATCCTCGGCAAGCTGGCGGCGAGCCTGCTCCAGATCCTGACCCTGCTGCTGACCTCGGCGCCGGTGTTCTTCCTCTGCCTGCTGCTGGGCGGCGTCTCGCCCGGCCAGGTGGTGGAGGTGATCGGCGTGACGGCCGCCGCCGGGTTCGTGGGGGGGGCGCTGGGGCTGCTGGTGGCCCTGGGCCGCGACCGGACCTTCCAGTCGCTGGCCCTCACGGTGCTGGCGATCGTCCTGTCGCTGGCGGCCGTGGAGACGGCCGGCTTCGCCTTCCCCGACCTGACCCTCTTCGGCGTGCCGATCGCCCAGGCGCTCGACCCGTTCCGGACGGTCCTGACGATCATCGACCCCACCGCGAGGGACCGGCCCGGGGTCGGCTCGCCGGGTCTGGTCTTCGTGTCCGCCGCGTCGATCTTCGCCGTGATCCTGCTGACCGTGGGCGTGTTCATGCTCCGGGTCTGGAACCCGGGCCGCAACGAGCCCCGCGAGCAGCGCGAGGGGGAGCAGGCCGAGGCCGGGGGCGAGACCCTGGTGGAGGTGGCCGAGATCGAGCCGGCCCCGGCCCCCGAGGTCGTGGCGCACGGCCACGGCGTCTCGACCGGGCTCCACGTCCCGCGCCGGACCCACCGCCGGATCACCCGGGGCCCGGGCCAGTATCGCCGGCCGTGGTCGAACCCGGTCCTCTGGCGCGAGCTGAAGACCCGGGCCTACGGCACCAAGCCGCTGGTCATCAAGGGGGCGTATCTGCTGGCGTTCGCCCTCGGCGTCGCCTACGTCTACTCCTCGCCCGACGCCGCGACCATGAACTCGCGGCAGACCTGGACGCTGCTGCTGCTGGGCATCCTCAGCCTGATCCTGATCAATGCCCAGGGGGTGACCGCCCTGACCTCCGAGCGCGACACCGGGGCGCTGGACCTCCTGCTGGTGACCGAGCTGACCCCCAAGCAGTTCGTCTACGGGAAGCTGTACGGGGTGCTCTACAACACCAAGGAGATGATCCTCCTGCCGTTGCTGCTGATCCTCTGGTTCACGATCCGGGGGACGATGAATGCCGAGTCGGCGTTCTATGCGATCACCGACGGGCTGCTGCTGGCCCACTTCTCGGCGATGCTCGGGCTCCACTCGGCGATCACCTACACCAACAGCCGGACGGCGGTGGCCAACAGCCTGGGGACGATCTTCTTCCTGATGGTCGGCATCGGCATCTGCGCCTGGCTGATCATCCTCAGCGACCGCCAGTTCGCCCGGCAGCTGCTCAGCTTCCTGATCTTCATCGGGGCGGGGAGCGTGGCCCTGTTCGCCTCGCTGGGGGCCAAGAACCCGTCGCGGGCCATCGCCCTGGTGGCGCTGCTGGTGCCGTTCTGGTCGTTCTACTGCGTGATCTCGCTGCTCAAGGGGGAGATCCTGGCCGCGTTCCTGTTCAGCGTCGGCATGTACGGGTTCGCCCTGCTGGCGATGCTGGTCCCGGCGGTCAGCGACTTCGACATCGCGCTCGGGCGGACGTCGGCCATCCAGGGCTGACCCGGGGCGCGGGGCGGCCGGGGCCGAGCCTTTTCGGCCATCGAGTCGATCGCAATCGGGCGGGGAAGGGCTCAGGCCGGGCCTCCCCCGCCCGATCCGTATCCCGTCATCTCGCGGATCGAGGGCAAGCCCGGGGGCAAAGGGGACGGCGGCTGCCAGAAGGCCGGCTCCCAGTCCAACGGGGCCGGCGGGTCCAGCGTCCGGGGCGGGTCGGTTGGGTTCGTTTTTGCCGGGGGTACGGCGGGCTCGGGGCCCTCGACCTCCTCCTCCTTGGGCTCGATCTCGGGCGTCGGCTCGGGGCGGGGATCGGCGGCCCGGGGCGGTGGGGTGGGGCCGGAGTCTCGGCCCTCGGCCCAGCCTTCGAGCTGGCGGAAGTCGCGGAGGGCCCGGAACAGGCCCCGCTCGGCGGCGGCCTCGTACTTCCGGGCGAGGTTCGCCTCCGGCGAGGGGTCGAACAAAGCCCGCGCGGGGGCCTGGGCGCGGTCGGCGGCCTCCTCGTCCGGGTCGCGGGTCGGGGCCATCGCCCGCAGCGCCGCGACCTCCTCGTCGATCATCGCGGCGACCTGCCGGCGGGCCAGCACCTTCCGCTCGCGCGGGGTGGGCGTGCCCGGGTCGGCGGGCAGGCCCGAGAAGTCGCCCCACCCGGCCCGGCAGGCGGCATCGAACCGGGACGGCGGCGACTCGCCGGGATATCGGCCCTGCAGGTTGTCGATCCGGTCCAGGTGCCAGCGCTGCCAGCGGACCTTGCGGCCCCGGCCGAGGTCCTTCTTGATGGCCAGCCAGGTCCCGACCAGCCAGTCGATCCCCTGGGCGGTCTCCTTGAGCGTCCGGACCGTGGCCGCCGGCCGGTGCTCCAGGTGGGTGCCGATCACCTTGATCTCGGCGGTCCGGGCGATCAGGAAGGCATGGTCGGCGTCGCGGGCTTGCCCGGCCCGAATCGCGTCGCCGTGCTCGACGCAGCGGTCGAGCCGGACGGCCAGCACCGCGAACCGCTTGAGCAACACCCGGCTGGCGGCGTTGGTCGGCCGGAGGTCGGCCTCCAGCTCGCGGGACAGGTCCGCGACCTCGGCGGCGTCGCGGGAGGCCATCACCACGCCGTCGCCGGTCATCCCATGCTTCAGGCTGTTGGCGCGGGAGCGATCCTTCCCGGCCTCCGTCCGCGGCCCGGTGCTCCGGGACGAGTTGGCGCGGTTCGCGGCGAGGCGGGCGGGGCTGCACGGCATGGGGGGATTTCTCTTCGTAGGGTAGAAGATGCCGCGATCCTGCCCGTCACCGGGTCGTTGCCCGCGGCCATCACCCTTTAATTTCAGAAAATCCGCGGCTCCTTATCCGAGATTCTGCCGATCCCGCCCATTTTCCCCGATTGTGATCGCTCACTGCTCTTACGGGGCGGGTTCGGCAGGCGTCTTAACCTTCTTCTCCCTGGGGGGCAAGCCCATGGCCGCCCGGGGATCGAGCGCGATCACCTCCCCGTCGCCGAGCATCTTCGAGACGATCAGCCGGTCGCCGTTGGCCATCTTGATCAGAACATCTCGCCACCGAAACGTTCCGTCCTCCCCGCGGACCGCGACCCGTTGGCCATCGACGGCACGGGCCGGGACTTCGATCCCACCGGAAGGGATCATGGCCGAGTATTCGAGCGTGATATTATCCGCCAACGTCGCGTCAAGGGGGCTTGCCAGCCGAAGCAAGGCGATGCGAGAACCCGGGCGGCCGAATGGACCGCCTCCTTCGCGGATCGAGGGTTGGGCGGTTTCGAGTTCCACGAAGGTAGCCGGGATCGACCAGAGTTCCCTGGCCATCCCCGGGTCGCCCCGCGTGTACTTGACCAGCACACTCTGGCCCGGCTTGAGGTAGGACATCCGGCTTTCGACCGGCAAGGTAACGCGTATCAATTCATAGGGTTCCGGCCCGGTGATGATCCGGCAAAGAGCCTGGACTCGGCCCATAATGCTTTGATCCATCCCCGGAGGCTCGGCGACGATGCCATCGGCCGGCGATCGGAGCTCGTTGATGTCGAGCATGGCGCGGATCTGCTGTTCATCCCGGGAGGCGTTCTCACTCTTCTTCGACGCAGCGGAGGCCCGAGTTCGAGCACCATCGACACGCCCGCTAATCGTGCCCACCGCAGGATCTTCGGCGAATTTGCTCTTGGATGCATCGGCCTCGATCCGGAGGAGCTTGGCTTTCTCGCGTTCGAGGTCCGCCTCCACGCCATCAAGTCGATCGGCGAGGTCGAGGCGGGCAATCATACTGGCGATGCTCGTCGGTTCGGACGGATCAATCGTCATCCGGGCGGCCAGTTCGTTCGCGTCGCGATAACGTTTGACGCGGGCCTCGGCCCGCTTCAGGGCATCACGGGCGGCACCCACCTCGATCTCGACCGCCTGGCGACGCCTGGCCTCGACCTCGTCCTTGTACTCCCGGAGTGCGGCCTCGGCCGACTCCAACTCCTTCCTGGCCAGGTCGAGCTGCTCCTGCGCCTCTGCCTTTTTCTTCTCCTGCCGATCCAGGGCCTTCCGCAACGGTGAGGTGTCGAAGCGATAGAGCAAATCCCCCTTCTTGACCCGGCTGCCCAGCGGGATCGACCAGATGATCGGGATCGGCTCGCCGACCGGATTGTTGACCTGGAGCGGGTTGTCGACATCGACGCCATTCGGCGGCATCACCTGCCCCCTCTCGGTGAGGAACTCCGATTTCATGGAGGCGCGGGCCACCACGGTCGGGACCTCGGGCCGTCCGGGCTTTACCGCTTCCTTGATGGCGTCGGGGGGTTCCTGCGGGGCATCGCCGGCCATGAGCCAGGACGAGCCGACAGTGAGGGCCAGGGCGGTCAGTGAGGCGGCCAAGGCCGAATGGATCAGTCGGGAGAGGGTCATGGTCTGGAGGACTCCCAGGGCGAGCGCGGTGGCGATGGTCGGGGCGACGACGGGCCCCCCCGCCGCGAACCGGATCGCGGCGGCGTAGGTGAGGGAGACCAGGGAGGCGGCGGGCGCGGGCGGCAACCCGCCGATGAGCCCCACCACCGACGAGGCCGCTCCTTCGGGGGCGAGCCCCCGGCGGATCAGGCGGAGGCGGAGCCGGTCTCGGGCGCGGGACAGGCGGCTCTTGACCGAGCCGACCGGCCAGCCCAGGGCCCGCGCCGCCTGCTCGTGGGTCTGGCCTTCGAGGTCGCACAGGACGACCACGGCGCGGTCGCGATCGGCCAGCCGGGCGACCTCCTCGTGGACCACGCGGGCGAGGTCGTCGCCGGGGTGATGGGTTGGTTCGGTCGGCGGGGATCGGCGCTCAATCCGGGCGCGTCGGGCCGCCCCCGCGCGGGCGGCCACGGCGGTCCGTTGGGCGACCCGGTGGAGCCAGGGGCCGATCGAGTCGCGGACCCAGAGCCCGCGCGCCTGGCGGACCAGGACCAGGAACGTCGCCTGGAACGCATCCTCGGCGTCATGACGTCCGCCCAGGATCCCCCGGCAGACGCCCAGGACCATCGGCCCGTGCCGCTCGATCAGGGCGGAGAAGGCCACATCCCGGACATCGGCCGGGCCGGCCGCGAACCGCTCCAGGAGCTGGCCGTCGGTCCAGTCCCGGACCGACCCGGCCTGGTACGCCGACCGCAAGCTCCGGACGGCCTCTCCCCGATCGCCGATCGTCACGTCCCGCCCTCCCCGGCCCGCCCCATCGTCTCGATGACACGTTGATAATGGGGCGAGTGGCCGGGATGGTTCCAGGAATTTCGGCGATCGTCGTCTAACCTCACTCGTAGGTGAACTGCGCGGTGGCCACGCAGTCCGCGTCCGCGACGACGCGGACCCAGTTGCCGTCGAAATCGGGGGGGAAAGCGAAGTCAATCGCCTTGCCGGGCGGGACGTCCAAGGTGCGATAGGGGATCCAGTGGTCGTTGCCGGCCACCTCCACCTCGACCCGCATCCGCACGGCCTTGCCGGCGTTGTGCGCGAGCAGGACCCGCTTCCGGTCGAAGCCGGTCAGGATGTAGGGGTCGGACGGGACGCCCGCCGCGACGATCGTGTCCTTCCAGGGCCCGCCGACCCCGACCGGCTTGCCGAACCGCCAGAGGTCGTCGATCGAGCCGACCCAGACCGCCGCCCGGCCGTCCTCGGATCGGATGAGGTGGCGATTCTCCTTCGCGCCGGCGGGGTCGATGCCGGTCATCACCATGAGGCCGCGATAGGAGGCGAAATCCGCCACCCGCCGCCCGTGGGTGGCGATGGCCCGCAGGCCGGCGAATCCGCCCGCGTTGCCGGCGGGCAGTTCGTAGAAGGTCCCGTCCGCGTTGAGGATGTTCCGCTCCGTGACCACTTCCCGGGCCACCCGCCCCGGCGGACCGGCAAAGTCCCGGTTGCGATCGAGTCGCCGGGCCACCTTGAGGGACGCGGCCGGCGGGCCGGCATAGGCCAGGTCGCTGGGGAGTCGCCAGCGCTTGCCCTGATCGTCCACGATCAGGACGCTGGCCGCATCGCGTTGGAGGGCCTCGCCGTTCACCGGGACGGCCTTCTCCAGCGCCGCCAGGGCGGAGGTATCGCCGGACGGCCTGAGGATCATGTCCGCACCCAGCTCATAGAAGCCCTTCGACACGACGGAGCCGGCCTCCACCTTCGCGGCCCCCACCGCCAGGGTGCGGAGGTTGTCGCCTCGGGCCCGGAGGACCCCGGCGAGGTAGTCGGCGGAACTCGTCGTGGCGATCCCTGCGAAGATCGGGTCGGCGGCCGACGTCCTCGGGTCCGGGTTGCTGGAGCGGAAGACGGCGGTCGCGGAGTCCACATCCCGGTCGGCGATCACCCGGATCCACGCGCCGGGTTCCTGCTCGTCGAACGGGATCCAGGTGGCCTCGCCGGGTTGGACCGATTCGGTGCGGCGGGTGGTCCACCGGCCGTCGCCGCCATCCGTCTGGATGGTGAACGTCACCGGCCCCTTCGAGCCGTGGGAGAGGGTCAGGGTCCGGCGTCGGAAGCCCTGGAACAGGTAGGGATCGCTCGGCCGGCCGCCTTCCACCTTGTCTCGGAGCCAGACCGCCCCCCGGCCCAGGGCCGGGCCGAAGCCGTCGAGCTGGGCGGGGTCGAGGAAGACCAGGTTCGATTGCGACTGGCCGGGGCCGCCGATCTTCCCCTTCACCCGGCTGACGTTGGTGAACTCGGCCTGCGCGGCATCGTCGCAGCCGAGGACCACCTTGTCGTTCCAGCGGCAGAAGTCGCCGATGACCTTGAGGTAGCTCGACCGGGGCGCGATCCCGGAGGTATGGCCGGGCCGGAAGTCGCGCGGGAAGTGCCAGAACATCCCGTGCATGGTCATCAGGAGATCGTCCTCGCCGATCTCGCGGATCCGCGGCCACTCCGTGTCCCAGCCATGGGCCCCGTCGTAGGAGAGGCTGGCCTTGGGCAGGCGATACGATGTCCACTTGCCCTCGTGCAGGACCATCAGGATCAGCGAACGGGGATCCCAGCCGATGGTCCAGATCGGGTCGGTCTCGGGATGGTCATTGCCAAAAATCCCGCCCGGCCCGGTGACCTCGGTGAACTGGTTGCGCCGGACCAGGTCCCAGGCGGGGGCCTTGCCGTCCCACTGGGCGAGGATGCCCGAGGCGATCGTCGGATCCTTGAGCGCGGCGGGGCCGTGCTCGCCGTTGTTGGCGTAGACCATCCGGCCCTGCCCGCTGTAGAAGCCTTTGCCGTGATAGCCGGGGAGGTCGGCGTAGTGGCCGCCCTTCTTCTGCTCGTCGGTCCACAACTCCTTGACGTCCAAGGTCTTGACGTCGACCTCGTAGAACCCCTCCTCCATGCTGGCGTAGTAGATCTTGCCGGCGGGGTCGGTCAGGTGCCGGGCGTTGCCGGTGGGGCGGCCATACATCCGGGAATAGGGGATGGCCCGCACCCGGCGATCGCCATCGATGGCGTAGGGGCCGATGAACAGCTGGTTGGACTCGCGGTGGATCATCCGGTTGGCGGGCGTCCCGCCGATGCTCTCGGGCCGGACGATCAGGCGGAGCTGGTCGTCGATCTCGTAGAGCTTGTCCGCCGAGCCGGCCGGGCTGTGGGGGGAGTACGTGACCGCCCAGAGCCGCCCCGCCCAGGGGACCACGGCGCCGGTGCCGCATTCGCCCCCCTCGTTGAACATCGCCAGGTGGGGATAGATCCCGCTCCACGGCTCGGCCGCCGGGGCCATCGCGGGAGCATGCAGAAGCGTGATCAGCGTAAGATACACGCACAAACGCGTTGGATTCATGGGTGCGACCATCATGACGGAGAGGAGGCATCGCCGGCCGTCCGGTATAGTCGCGTCACGCGCGAGATGCAATCACGTCACGCGGGATCATAGGGAACCACCCGGTTCAAGCCACGCCAGAAGTCCGGTTGCTCCGCTCGATCGCCCAACCTAAAATCCATGCGGGGGTGATCGATGAATCAAGATGATGCGGAAATCACCGAGGCCGACCTGGATCGGCTCGAACGGTCCTTCCCGCACGCGGCGGGCGAGGCGTTCGCCTCGGCGTTCGACCACGCCCTGGCGGCCGGCCACAGTGTCGTGCAGGTGCAAGCCGGCGCGATCGTCGAGATCTCGCCCGATGGTGGCCGCCGATTCGTCAAGGCCGCCAAGCCCTGGCTCCCGGTCGTCGCGGGCAGCAAGATCCGACTGCGGTGAGTAGCCCCACGCCGCGCCTTCGCATGTTCGCCGGGCCGAATGGCTCCGGCAAAAGCACCCTCAAGGCGGTCTTGCCATCGGAACTCGTCGGCGTCTATCTGAACGCCGATGAGATCGAGCAGGCGGTCCGAGGAATTGGCCATCTCGACCTGACTTCCTACGGCGTCTCGACCTCGGCCGAGGAGATCCTGGGATTCTTCTCGGGGTCGTCGTTCCTGCACTCCGTCGGGCTGGGCAACGCCGCCCATGAACTGACGTATGCTGAGGGTCGACTCGACTTCACGCGCACCACGGTGAATTCCTACCTGGCATCCGTGGCCGTGGATTTCCTCCGCTCGCATCTGCTCCGGACGCGGACCTCGTTCACGTTCGAGACGGTCATGTCTCATCCCGGGAAGGTCGAGTTCCTCGCGCGAGCCCGGAGGGAGGGTTTCCGGACCTATCTCTACTATGTGGCCACGGACGATCCCGCCATCAATGTCGCACGCGTCCGCAATCGCGTCGCTCAAGGCGGACATGCGGTGCCCGAGGATCGGATCCTCTCGCGTTATCATCGGTCACTCGACCTGCTCGCCAGCGCGATCAGGCACGTCGACCGCGCCTACATCTTCGATAATTCCGGCGATGGCCGCGACCCGGGGCTGACGTGGCTGGCGGAAGTGACCGGCGGCGATGAGCTGGTGTTGAGGTCCGAACGCATCCCATCCTGGTTCGAGCGTGCCGTCATCGATCCGACGCAGCGCCACCCGTGAACGACGAAAAACGCCGGCGGATCGGGGAGTGATCCCCGATCCGCCGGCGTGGTCGTTTCGATCCGATCTCGAAGCGGCTCAGTTGTTGGCGGCCGCCTTGATCGGGGCGTTGGCCACGACGTCGGAGCCGATCGTCAGGTAGTCGCCGACGATGTTGAGGATCTCGTCGTTGTAATAGTTCGACTCCCAGGCGGGATGCTCGGCCAGCCGCTTCTTGGCCTTGGTCTTGGAGACCTTGGTCTCGTCCTTGTCTTCCTCGTCGGAGACCGTCTCGGCGCGGAACTTCTCCTCGTTCAGCGAGATCGCGTGCCGCGACTTACGTTCGAGGATCTTCTTGATCGCCTCGTCACGCTTGCGGAACTTGTCGTTCTCGGCGCGACGCTTGCTGGACAGCTCGGTGAGCTGGGCCACCAGCTTCGACGGGACGCGGTTGTAGTTGTCGTGGGGCAGTTCGGCGACCTTGTCGAACTTGAGGGCATTCTCCATCTTCCCCTCGCCGAACTCGGCCTGGTCGAAGATCGAGGGGATGTGGATGTCGGGCGGGACGCCCTTGATCTGGGTGCTCTCGCCGTTGACCCGGTAGAACTGGCGGATCGTCAGCTTCAGGGCGCCCAGGCTCGGCATTCCCCGCTGGCGGAGATGCTCGTTGATCGGGACGATGCTCTGCACGGTCCCCTTGCCGAAGGTGCTGATGTCGCCGATGATCAGGCCGCGGCCGTAGTCCTTGATCACGCCCGCGAAGATCTCCGAGGCCGAGGCGCTCTGGCGGTCGATCAGGACGACCAGGGGGCCATCCCAGGCGGTGCCGGCGTCCTCGTCGTCGTTGTGGTCGACGCCCGCCGACTCGCGGACCTGGACGACCGGGCCCTTGTCGATGAACAGGCCGGACAGGGAGATGGCCTCATCCAGCAGGCCGCCGCCGTTGCCGCGGAGGTCCATCATCACGGCGTTGACGCCCTTCTCCTTGAAGTCCCGGATGATCCGGGCGGTGTCCAGGGTGCAGCTCACGGCGTTGGCGTCGCCGTTGCGGACGGCCGTGCTGTCGCCGTAGAACGCCGGCAGGTTGATCACGCCGACCTTGAGCGGCTTGCCGTCCGGGCCCTTGGTCTCGATGACCTGCCCCTTGGCATGGGCCTCGCTCAGCTCCACCTTCTGGCGGATTAGCTCGTAGATCTTCTTTTCCTTGGAGTCGTGGGGGATCACGATCAGCTTGACGTGGGTTCCGGCGTCGCCCCGGATGTCGCGGACGACGTCCTTGAGCCGCTTCTCGACGAAGTCGATGTCGGTGCCGTCATCCTTGCGGATGCCGATGATCTTGTCCTCGGGCTGGAGCCGGCCATCCTTGTCGGCCGGGCCGCCGGGGATCAGCTCCTTGACGACCGCGAAGCCGTCCTCGGACTGGAGCGAAGCGCCGATGCCGGTCAGCGACAGCTGCAACGACTGCTGGATGAGGTCTTCCAGCGAATCCTTGTTCATGAAGCTGGTATGCGGGTCGAACGTCCGGCTCAGGCTGGTGAGGTAGATCTCCAGCATGTCGGACGAGTTGAACTGGTGGACGATCCGGTTGCGGTCGCGATAGCGGATGCTGGCCTTCTTGACCGCCTCCTCCTCGGGCTCGCCGTCGATCTTGGCCTGGAGCAACTCCAGCTTGATCCGCTTGCGGAGCCGGTCGCGGGCCTCGGCCTCGTCGGCCGGATAGTCCAGCTGCTCGGGGTCGTCGGCCATCGACTCGTCGATGGTGAAGTCGGGCTTCTGGGCCAGGATCTCCGTGGCCATCTTGAGGCGCTCGTCGGAGCGCTTGAGGTAGCGGGCGAAGACTTCCTTGGCGAAGTCGAGGTTGCCGTCGCGGATCTTGTCGTCCAGGGTCACGGCCTGGGGGAGGAACTCATCGATGTCGGCCTTCAAGAAGACATATTTCTGGGGGTCCAGGTCTTTCAAGAAGGTCTTGCACCACCGCTTGGCGATCTCGTCGTCAATGGTGGGCTTGGCCATGTGGCTCTTTTCGAGCAGGTAGACCACGGCCCGCGCGGTCCGCTCGTCGAGGGGGGTGGGGGCCGGGGCCGGCGCCTGGGCGCCGATCACGAGGGCCACGATCCCCAGGAGTCCGGTCGCCGCCACTGGTCGCAAGACGGATCGGGACATGAATTGTGGATCCCAAGGTCAGAGGGATTGGGGAGTTGTTGGCGCCGCCCGCCCACACCTCGTCATCTTAGTCCGCGACGCCCGGGTCAACAAGGCCGGCCTTGCGATCTCGGGGGGTGGCCGGGGCGGGGTCGATCGGGCGGGCCGCGGCAATGATCCTATTGATACGTCGCCGACCCGCCACGGTTCGTCCCGATTGTTCAGGCCAGGGCGTCGGACATCGGCCCGCTCAGCCGTCGGACCTCCCCACGCATCATCCGGACGACCCGGGACTTGGCCATGTAGACGGCGTCGACCGTCATGCCCAGCCGCTCGGCCACCTCGCGCCCGGGGATGCGCTCCATCGCCGTGAGCATGAACGCCTCCCAGGTGTGGGCATCGACCCGGCCGCTGACCTTCAGCGAAGCCTCGCGGAATAGCTCGCCGCGCATCTCTCGCTCGATCCAGCGGGCCAGGTCCAAGCCCGTATCCTCGATGGCGAGCCAGGCGGCCATCTCGGTGCCCAGGCCGGTCGTGGGCCGATCGCGGATCTCGGCCAGGGCGTCCCGAGCCGCATATCCGGTCAGAGTCTTGAGATAAGCGCGGAAGCTCCGCGACGGATCGTAGCGGAACGTCGCCATCGACCGGGCCAGCTTGAGCAGCACGACCTGGGTCACGTCCTCGACGTCGGCCGGCTGGAGGCCCCAGGCCCGGCACCAGCGGGAGATCGCCGGGGCATAGCCCTGGACGAACTCGGCCCAGGCGGCCTCATCCCTGGGGGCTTCGCGGAGTCGCCCGAGCAACGTCAGGCTGGTCGAGGCGAATACCGTATCGGCCACGAGGGACGCGACTCCGGGATGGGGGGGTAGGCGGAGGGCGAAATCGAGCCGGTTCGATTTTTTCCGCGTTAGGTTCCGTCATATCTTATCGACTAGAGGAAGCCGACGCGACCGAATCCCCTTCCGGAGCCAAGCCCATGCCCCCCTGCTTGCTGCTCGCGACCGGGCTCCTGTGCGTCTCACCCGAATATCCGGCGGCCTGCCCCCCCACGCCGGCTGACCGGGCCGCCTACGAGGCGGCCCGCACTCAGACAGGCAACGACGCCGGCGCCCAGATCCGCCTGGCCCTCTGGTGCGAGTCCCATGGGCTCCCCGCCGAGCGGCTCAAGCACCTGGCCCTGGCGGCGTTGCGCGATCCCAACAACGCCGCGGCCCGCGGCCTGATGGGCGTCGTCCGCCATCGCGACGCCTGGGCCCGCCCCGAGAAGGTGGCCGAACAACTCGCCAGTGACGCCGAGCATGCCGCCCGCATGGCCGAGTATCGCGACCGCCGCGAGAAGGCCCCCCGAACCGCCGAGGCCCAGGCCCGGCTGGCCGACTGGTGCGAGCGGAACGGGCTATCCGACGAGGCGAAGGCCCACCACGGCGTCGCCGTCCAACTCGACCCCACCCGCGAAGCATCCTGGCGCAAGCTCGGCTACAGGAAGGACGGGAAGCGGTGGGTGACCGAGGCTCAACTCTCGGCCGAGAAGGAGGAGGCGAAGCTCCAGAAAGAGGCCACCCGCCGGTGGAAGGCCGACCTGGCGGAATGGCGGAGTCATCTCGATGATCGCGGGGACAGGAAGGGCCGGGCCGAAGCCGCCCTGTCCGGGGTGACCGATCCCCGGGCCGTGCCGGCGGTGCTCGCGGTCTTCTCGCGGGGCCACGAAGAGGATCGCGAGCGGATGATCCGAATCCTGGGCCAGATCGATGCGCCGACGTCCTCGCGGGCGCTCGCCTTGCTGGCCGCGTTCGATGGATCGCCGGAGATCCGAAGGGCGGCGACCGAGATCCTCAAGCGACGCGATCCGCGCGAATTCTCCGGATTGCTGATCGGCCTGCTGCGACGGCCCATCAAATACACGGTCACGCGATCGGATGCGATCGAATCGCCCGGCTCGATCCGGATCGAGGGGCCGGAGGGGGCTGTCGTCCGGGACTATTCCCTCCCCGAATATTATCGACCTCGGCCCGGCGATCAGGTCATCCGCGATCGCGCCGGGCTCCCGGCGCTCGACCGCGTCCTGGCCCAGCAACCCGTACGGACGGGCCGGATCACGGGAGCCCAATGGTTGAGGATGGAAGGCTACAGCGAGTCCGACATCAACGCGTTCGACCGCCAGATCGCGGACGGCAAATTCAGGCCGCTCTTCTCATTCGATCGGTCGAGCGCCGGCCTTTACATCCAGGCCCTGGAGAATGACACGACGGGGATGGTGGCGACGATGTCGGCGTACGATTTCATTCCCTCGATGCCGAGCCCGATCGCCTCGACGATCCAGGCGACGGCCGTAATGGAAAAATCCTCGACCACGACCTTCGGCTTTCGATTCAACGGGCAGGTCAGGAATGAGGCCATCGTCCCGGTGGGTCAGGCCCGGGTCGAGATCGAGGGCCAGATGAATCGTGACGTGGCCTGGCTCGATGCAAACGCCGCCGAGGTGAAGAAGGCGAATGCCGCGATCCTGCCCATCCTCTCCGCCGTCTCGGGCAAGCCGTACGACGAAGACCCGGACCGGTGGCGGGACTGGGCGATCGACCAGATGGGCTATTCCACGGCGACCCTGGGCGTCAGCACCGTCCCGACCACGACCGTCCAGGTGGCCGACGTCTCTCAGATCGAGATCCCCACCTTCACGACGTACTCGGGCACCTTCCAGCGGATGTCCTGCTTCGGCGCGGGGACGATGGTCCGCACGCTCGACGGCCCCAGGCCGATCGAATCCCTGAAGGTCGGCGACCGCGTCCTGACCCAGGACGTCGCGGACGGCTCTCTGGGCTACCACGCGATCACCAAGGTCCACCACACCCCCCCCAGCCCCACGTTCGTCGTGAAGGTCAGCGGCGACTCCATCGTCAGCAGCCCGTTCCACCGCTTCTGGGTCGCCGGGAGGGGCTGGGTCATGGCCCGCGATTTGGAAGGCGGCGAGACCATGCGGCTACTGGGCGGGACGGCCCGGGTCGACGCGGTGGAGCCTGGGCCGACGCAGCCAGTCTTCAACCTCGACGTGGCCGGCGACCACGACTTCTTCGCCGGGTCCGCCGCGGCGCTGGTGCACGACAACAGCCTGCCGGATACGAGGCTGGTCCCCTTCGATGCCGCGCCGAAGCTGGAGGAAGTCGCGGTCGTCCCCCGTTAATCGGGGCGAGGATCAGCCCGGGGCCGGGACGGGCTGATCCCATTCCAGGCGGATCGGCCAGAGCAGGGATCGGAGGCTCGATCCCCGCTCCGAGGGCCGATCGGGACGCGAGAGGTCGAGCCGGAATGCCAGCGACTTGACCCGGGACGCCGTCGGGAATCGGCGCGAGATCGAGAATCGGGCCCCGTCGGGAAAGCCGATCGACACCGGCCCATCCGGCCCATCGGCGACCGCGAGGATGCGGCGATGCGGGCCCTCCGCCATCGCCCATCGCGGGGACGTGCCGGGCTCGGACTCGACTCGGACCCCGCCCGGACCGAGGCCGGGGCGGTCGAGTTCGAATTCCAGCGTGGCCGCCCGATCGTCGGGGTCCTGGACTGTCCACGCGACGATCGCCTGATCGCGGGTGGTGGGGAAGTCGAGGTCCAGGGTCGAGGCCACGCCCGGCGGGCCGTCCCAGGCAAATCGGAGCCCGATGGCGAACGGGCCTTCGCGCGTGATCGTGCCCGTCGCCGATCCTGGCCGGATGCGGCGGCCATCACGCAGGAAGATCGACGGCCCGGGGGCGAGCCGCATCAGCCCTTCGCGAGGGGCCGGGCCGGACGGGCGACCGGGATCGCGGAGGGATCGATCGATCGAGAAGAGTTCGACCCGGTCCCGGGTGATGATGAACTCGTCCGGGGTGGGATCCAGGGCCCAGCGTGCGGCGGGGTCGGGGCCGGATTCGACGGCCGGTCCGAAATGCACCTCGTAGCGAGCCACCTCGCCGGGGCCGAGGTCGGCGGCGAAATCGAGCCGGATCCCGGGGCAAGCCGGATCGGGCGCGGCCGGGCGGAACTGCGCCGGGATCGCCCGCCCGTCGCGGACCAGCCGGAATCCGAGCCCCCGGCCGGGGACGGGCAAGGTGGTCGAGACCGGCTCCGCCATGCGGCGCAGCCCCTCCCGCTCGATCAGGCGGAACGACGCGACCCCGGAGAGTCGCGGGGCCTGCCCGAGCGCGAGGAAGGACATCGAGGCGAGGCCCGCCCGGAGCGCATCGCGTCGAGGAATGTCGGTCGCCACGGCGGGATCCCTCCGGATCGAGAAATCTTGGCATGAAAATTGAAGTTTATCCGCCGAGATGCCGACGGGAAGCCCTCCCCGTCACCTATTGTCCTTCCAGGATCGCCAGGCGTTATGCTGCGAAGAGCGTGGCCGGCGCCTGCCAATCCGATGAAACCTCGACCGCGAAGTCGTCCCGCGATGCCACCCGCTCCGGAGACCCGGCCATGATGAATCGACGCCAGAGCCCGACGTTCCGCCTGGGCGCCGCCTGTTTGCTCACGCTCGCCGCGAGTCCCGCCGCCCTCGCCCAGAGCGGCGCCACCGGTGCCGCGGCCCAGCCCCGATCCCAGAACGAGCGGATCACGACCGAAGGGGTCACCCCCTCGACCATCAATCGCCAGATCCAGAAGGATGAGGCCGCCGCGGAGGCCTCCCGCGGCCGGGCCATCGCCCCGGCCATCCCGCCCGGGGCCGTCGGATCCTCCTCGGTGCCCGCCCCCGCGCCCTTGCCGGCCGACCCCAACGCGCCGGGCGTCGCGCCCGCCGCCGGGACCGTGCCCGCCGCGGATAGCGTGATCCTCCGCAATCCCGGCACGCCGGGCCAGGGCATGATGGGCGCCCGGCCGGCCCTGATGCCGGGGCTCGACGTGGCGATGCTGATCGAGCACGCCGTGGGGATGGCCATCGAAGGCTCGGCCCTCCAGGCGATCGCCGGCCCCCAGGCGTCCGCCGGCGGGCCCACTAAGGAGCTGTCCGACCACGGCCGGGCCGCCCTCCAGGAGAGCCGCGACCTGCTGACCCGCGCCGCCAGCGACGGGCGGAACGTGCCGGCCAACTCGCCGATCCGCCGGTTCTACGACGCGTCCAACGCCTACATCACCGCCCTGTCGGCGATGTCGGCCGCCAGCCCGGCCCCGCCCGCCGAGCTGGCCCGCGTGGCCCTGATCAACCACGCCGTCAAGGAAGTGCTCGACGCCAATCACATCGCGGCGATGGGCCGGACCTACGGCGGCAGCGGCGCCACCGAGCAGCTCGTCCAGCACGCCCGCGCCATGAAGGAAGCCGGGACCCAGTCGATCATGCGGATGGTCGGCAACGCCGGCGCCGAGGCCGATCAGCCCGGCCCCGCGATGCTCGCCCGCCACGGCCGCGACCTGATCGAGGCCGCCGACCAGATCGCCGCGTCGGCCCCCGCCCCGGTGAGCATGAGGGGCCAACTCCCCTCCAACACCCCCAACGTCACCAACGGCGTCCCCGACATCGCCAACGATCGCCCCGTCCGGGCCATCCCCGGCGGCCTGCCCAACAACGGCGAGGCCGTCAACTCGCCGGGCCGGTTCCAGGACCCCCGCCCCGAGATCATCGGCGGCACCTACAGCACCGGCAGCCCGTCGGTCGGCACGGTGAACAACGCCGGGGTCAAGGAAGCCCTCCGCGAGGCAGCCACCACCCCCAACCCCGATCCCAACCCGGCCCTGCCCAACACGCCCAACACCCTCGGGCCGAACGGCAACCCGGTCCCCGCCGGCACAACGGGTGAACGGCCGATCTCGGGCGGGGTGACGTCGCCCCGCTGAGTTCGTCCTGCCTGAACGCTGAATGAAACACGGGCGGGAGAGATGGTCGCCCAACCATCTTCCCCGCCCGCTTCTTTTTTCCCATTTAACGCAAACCGCTCAAGCTCCCGGGTCATTTATCCGATTCAAGGAGAGAACCACTCGATCCGTCATCCTGAGTTGGAAGGGGAGACGCCTGGCATGGTGGAACACGCGGGCGCCGGCGGGATTCTCAGCCTCCTGATCGTTGCGACGTTTGCGGTCCTGCTCCATGAGAAGGAGACGCCACCCCAACCGCAGAAGCCGGCGACGGTGGCCGAGAAGGTCGCGCAGGTCACCCCGGCCCAGGCCCCGGCCCCTCCCCCGACGCCACCGCCATCACCGACTCCCTCCGCGGCCCCGGTCGGCACGGTCATCGAGACGGCCCTCGCCCGCGCCGAGATCCGCGAGCCGGGAGCCCTGCCCGCGCCGACCCCGCCGATCATCCCCAGCCCGCCGGCCTGGCCGGCCGCGGTTCCCCCGACGACGGTCGAGACCCCGGCTCATCGGCCCGCCGTTGCGAAGGCGAGGCCCCGGATGGTCCAGAGGCGGGTCGAAGCCCCGGTGCCTTCGCCGCCCCCCTCCCCGGCCCCAGTCCCGGCCCGGCCGCCGCGGGCCTCCCGGCCCCGATCGGCGTTCGCCGAGGTGGAGGCGGGGGAGACCCTGGGCGACGTGGCCGACCGGGTTTATGGGACGCGATCGGCGGTCGATGTCCTGCTCCGGGCGAACCGCGACCAGGTCCGTTCCAGCGACCGTCCGCTGGAGGCCGGGACCTGGCTGCGGACCCCCTGAGAGTCTTGCGGCTCAGGCCCGCGACGGCCGGATGTGGGCTTCCAGGGCATCGAGCCGGGCGTCGAGATGGCCGAGGTCGGCGGCGGCCAGCCGGTGGTCGCCGAATCGGATCCGGTAGAAGGCGTCGACGACCAGGGGCGGGACGTCGGCCACCGTCTCCGCCTCGGAGCCGTGTCCTGAGAGGAAGATGGCGGCCCGACGGGCAAATTCGCGGGACGTCTCGGCCGGCGGACGTTCCAGGCCGGCCTCCGCCAGCAGTTGGAGAAGTCGGGTGTAGAAGGCGATCCCGGCGCCCTGGTTGGCCGACTCCCTGGATGGGCCCGAGAGCCAGCGGACGATCCGCATCACCAACCAGTGGACGAGCTTGCCGAACGCGACGAGGAGCAGGAGGGCGAAGAAGCTGACGACGAAACCGCGGAAGCTGAAGAAGCTGCCGACGCTGGGGAAGTGGAGCCACGATCGGATCGTCTCCCCCATGATCGCGAACCCGCGCTGGGCGTCGCTGATCAGCCGGCTGATCGGCCCGTAGAGCAGCCGATACTGGCGCTCGGTGTTGAAGCCGACGACGTAGAAGACCCACAGGTAGCGGATCAGGTCGGTGATCTGGCGGAAGTGGCTCGCGAATCCCCCGACCTGGGCGACCGACTCGTTCCTCTGGTCGGCGGGGGTAGGGTCCAGGGTGAGCCAACTGGGCTGCTGGTAATCCGGGGCGGCGCGGCCGACCAGGGCCTCCACCCAGCTATGGGCATGCTTCTGGCGGACGGTCAGGACGCCGGCCAGGGTATTGTGGTCGCCCCCCTTGAATCCGTTGATCATCCGGGCCGGGATGTCGATCGACCGGAGCAGGAGCGTCAGGGCGCTGGCGAAGTATTCGCAGTGTCCCTTTTTACGGCGTACCAGGAAGTCTTCCACCGGATCGACGTCGGCGGCGCCCCGCTCCTGCTTGAGGGTGTAGCCGAACTGCCCGGAGTCGCGAAGATATCGTTCCAGGGCGTCGGCGCGGCCCCGGACATCCTTCGCCGGGATCGAGCCGACCACCTTCAGGGCGATCGCCCGGAACCTCTGGCGGAGGTCGTCGGGCATCGACACCAGGTCGTTCCGATAGTCGGGGAGGGGATAGGTCTCCCCGGGCTGGGGGAGGTTGGGATCGATCCCCGAGGTGACCTCGTACTCCAGGGGGATGGGCCGGTGGTCCATGCGATGGAGCGTGCCGTCGGTCATGTTGACCGATGGGTGGGAGCGGCGATTCGCGGAGTCGGCCTCGATGATCGGCCGGAGCGCGAACAGGATGTTGCTATCCCTGGGCTCCATCTTGATCATCTGGCGGATCAGCTTCACCCCGGGCTCGCGCTCGGGCCGGCCGAAGTCGCTGCCGCCCGCGTCGGACGACTGGCGACGCCAGCGGCCCCGCTCATAGCGGGACATGGTGGCGCCCCGCCAGAGCGACTCGTTGTCGGCCGTGGGCACGATCTTGCGATCGTCCTGATCGAACATCTCGATGCTCAGCACGACGCTGTCGTTCTCCAGTATCTCCCCCATCACGCCGAGCTGGACTTCCTCATCGAACCCGGACACCGTCTGGCCGGGGGTGCCCCCGCCGCGGGAGAGGCTCATCGAGGCCCGCCGCGGCATCGCCAGGAAGATCAGGCCCGCCAGCGCCAGGGTGGTGACCGCCACGCGGATCGAGGCCAGGAAGAACGGAGCATCGATCAGGCCGCGATAGATCTCGAAGTGGCCGAGCGGCGCGTCCTCGTCGACCGGCCGGGGGATCTTCTCCATCCGGAGGGCGTCTCGGTGGAGCGCGAACAGGGAGAGGACCCACAGCGACAGCAATGCCCAGCAGAAGAGCGCCATCCCCACCTTGTCGCTCTGGCTGATCACGCCGCCCACCAGCACCTGGACCAGCCCGAGCAGGAACAGGAACCAGTCGTCCTCGACCGTCTTGGGCAGGAAAATCTTGATGATCTGGAGGTAGACCAGCCAGTGCGCCGCGGACAGCAGCAGGAGATTGTGGTCGTACTGGTACTCGGCGAAGCAGAGCCCGGTCGACGCCAGGCCGAGGGCCGAGGCGAGCGGGCGCGACAGCGCCAGCTTCGGGTTCCGGTCCACGGTGAGGAACGCGATCGCCCCGGCCAGCGCCACCGCGGGCGGGTAGAGCATCGCGAGCTTGTTGTCGTCGGTGGCGTCGACGCTCATGACCAGGGTCGCGAACGTCAGCATCAAGTAGAAGCTGGCCCGATAGATCGCCGAGAATGTCACGATGCCCCCCCTGCCGATGCCACCCCGGCGGGATCCGCCGCCCCCTCCGGCCGGTCGCCATCATCCGTGCGTCGCTGCGCGTCCCGGAGCGCGGCCGGTGAGCTGCCGGGGGGGCCGAAGTGGATCAGGGGGGCGAGGTCGCCGCGGGAGGCATCCAGCAGCGTGACCCGCCCCATGAGGCCGCGGATCGAGGTGGCCGAGAGTTTCGTGGAACGCTCCGCCTCCTCGGCCAATTGTATGGGCCGGGTCGAGACCACGATCAGGAACGAGTCGCGGAGCGTGGCCGGCGGGAGGATGTCGAGCAGGTCGGCCAGCCCCCCCTCGGGCAGGGGGCGGAGCGTGGCGAGCTGCTCCAGGAACTCGTGGAGCAGCTTGACGGAGGCCGGGCCCTGCCGGACGCCGGGCGTGGGGCCGGCCCAGCCCATCAGGAGCCTCCGGCCCGGGTGACGGCAGGTCTCGTAGCAGATCGTGGCCACGAATCGGATCGCCAGTTCCACGGCCTCGCGCTGCTCGGCGGTCGCCTTGTTGCGGGGGAGCCACGGGTCGAGCAGGATGGCCAGGTCCTGCTCGTTGTGCTGCTCGAATTCCTTGACCATCGGCACGCCGAGGCGGGCCGTCGTCCGCCAGTGGATCCAGCGGGGGCTGTCGCCCGGGCGATAGTCGCGCAGGCCGTGGTATTCCTGCTGCTGGATCGAGCGGTCGCTCCGCGAGCCGCGCCGGGCCTCGCTGGCCTCCAGGTGCTTGTATTGCCAGCGGCGGGCGAGCTGGCCGATGGTGGGATAGACGACCAGGTCGCCGGGGTCCGGGATCGAAAGCTCGCGTTCGAGCAGGCCGAACGGGGAACGGGTGACGATCTCCAGGTTCCGGAACCGGTATCGGCCGCGGGCCGGGGCGATCCCCTGCCAGCGGGCCCGCATCCGGGACAGCCCCGCCACCCGGGGGAAGAAGACCAGGGGCCCCACCCCGGTCGCCCCGGACGACCGATCGGCGGGCACCAGCTCGTCGGCCACCACCAGCGCCAGGGCGGCGGACATCCTGCGGTCGTTGTCCAGCGTGTAGTCGATGGCCAGCGGCTCGCCGGCGAACGCATACTTGGGGGCCCTCCGGCCGACCCGGAGGCGGCGGAGCATCGCGGCGCTGACCACGATCGACGAGGCGATCGGGCCGGCCGCCAGGCCCGCGACCAGGAGGATCAGGTTGATCTGCTGGTAGAGGCCGAAGGCCAGCAGGCCGAGCCAGATCACCAGGTAACGCCAGCCCTCGCGGGTCAGGCGGAGCCTCTGGTTGGGCCACAGGTGCGAGATCAACCAGCGGCTGAACCGCCGCGGTGAGGTCCGGGGTTCGGGCATCCAGGTCTCCCCCATCCGGGGTGGCTGCGGTCGCGAGGTTGTGGATCTGCGGGATGGGGCCCGGCCCGGAGCGGGCTCAGGTCGGGACGCGGAGCCGGCCGACGATCTCGCGGATGATCGCCTCGGCGGCGCCGAATTCGCCGGCCTGGAGGAACGACTTGCCGACCACGCGGTGTGAGAGCACCGGCACCGCCAGGGTCTTGACGTCGTCGGGGATCACGTAGTCGCGCCCGGAGACCAGGGCCAGCCCCTGCGCCGCCCGGTAGAACGTGAGGGCTCCCCGGGTGCTCACGCCGACGCTCAGGTCCTCACCGTCGCGGGTGGCATGGACGATGTCCAGCAGGTAGTCGGCCACCGCGTCGTCGACCCGGACCTCGCGCACTGCCATCTGGAGCCGACGCACGTCGTCCTTGGTCAGCACCGGCTTGAGCGTCTCCACCGGCATGCCCGAGCGGTGGCTGGACAGGACCCTGCGCTCCTCGGATCGGAGCGGGTAGCCCATCTTGAGCCGGATCATGAACCGGTCGAGCTGGCTCTCGGGCAGGACGTAGGTCCCCTCGAATTCGTAGGGGTTCTGGGTCGCGATGACCAGGAACGGGGGCTCCAGGATGTGGGTCTTCCCCTCCACCGACACCTGGCCGTCGCTCATCGCCTCCAGCAGCGCGCTCTGGGTCCGGGGCGTGGTCCGGTTGATCTCGTCGGCCAGGATGACGTTGGCGAAGATCGGCCCGGGCTTGAACGTGAACTCGCCGGTGGCGTTGTGGTAGACGCTCGACCCGAGGATATCGGAGGGGAGCAGGTCGGGCGTGAACTGGAGCCGCCGGAACGTGCAATCGATGCTCGCGGCCATCGCCCGGGCCAGCAGCGTCTTGCCCACGCCAGGGACGTCCTCCACCAGGACATGCCCCTCGGCCAGCAGGGCGACGACCGCGAGCTTGATCGCCTCCGGCTTGCCCAGGACCACCGAACCGATGTTATCCAGGAGCCGGTGGAGCAACGGCGCGAGGGAGGCCGCTTCGCGATCGGGGGACTCGGCCGTTTGCGGTGCGATCATGCCTGATCCTTGGATTCGGTCGCGAGATACCATGGGGGGGCGACGGCGGCCCGGTCGATTATAAACCGCCGGGACGGCGATTCCAACCGACTGATCGGGGGGAAGCCGGCCCTCGGCCCCGGCTCGGGTGTCCCGATCCCGGGGGTTGTGCTACAACCGCCCCGAGGCCGGCGGGCCTCCTCCCACCATCTCTCATCTCCTCGCGAGGACGGGACGTCATGGCCGACCCCGGTTGCGAGATCATCTTCCTGGCCGGCGAGCTGTCCGGCGGGGAACCGTCGCGGGACCTGGCGGCCCTGGTCGAGCGGCTGGCCGCGCTCGGGCACGCCCCGCGCATCCTCTGCACGCGGGCCCCCGGCGTCCCGCTCTTCCCCGTCCTGACCGAGTGCGCGGGCCTGGACCGTTGGTGGCGGCTCCCCTGGGCGGCGCGGGGCCTCCGGTTCCTGGCCGAGGAGGCCGGCCGCCCTCGCCTGCTCCACGTCCTGGAGTCGAGGCTCGGCGCGGCCGGGCTGGAGATCGCCGAGCGCTGGGGGCTGCCCTACCTGCTCTCCGTCGAGGAATACCCCGCACGAGGCGCCCGATTCCGGCTGAGCCGGGCCCGCTGCCGGGGGCTGGTGGCCGCCAACGGCGAACTGGCCGACGTCCTCCACCGCGACTTCGGCCTGCCGCGGGACTGGGTCCACGCCATCCCGAGGGGGATCTGCCCGCCCGCGCCCCCCCCTTCCCCGCGACGCCGCGACCGGGTGCCCGTGGTCGGGGCGGCGGGCCCCCTGGTCCAGGGTTCCGGCTTCGCCACCTACCTGTCGGCCGCCAAGCGGGTCCTGGACGCCGGCGTCGACGTCGAGTTCCTGATCGCTGGCCAGGGCGAGGACGAGATCGAATTGCGCCGCCGCGCCGACCGCCTCCGGATCGCCGACCGGATCACGTTCGCGGACGACCGATCGGGCCACCTGGACTTCTGGAATGTCCTGGACGTCTACTGCCAGACGTCCGTCGCGCCGACGATCGGCCTTCCGCTCTCCGTGGCGATGGCGCACGGCGTCCCGTCGATCGCAACAGACGTCGCCGGCATGCGGACGCTGATCGAGCACGAACAGGACGGACTGCGGATCCCCCCGGGCGACCCCGGGGCCCTGGCCCGCGCCATCCTGTCATTGCTGGCGGACCCCGAACGGGCCGAGGAGCTGGGATCGCGGGGCCGCGAGGCCGCCCTCCGAGCCCACGACCTCTCGGTAGAGGCGGCCCGGCTCGACCGCCTCTACCGAGAGGTCGTGGCCGGTCCCGATGCGGGGCTCCCGATCGAGGCCGAGGCTCAGGCCCCGGGACCGGCGATCGCCCCCGCCGTCGCGATCAACTCCGGCCGGGCCGCCTCGCGGATCGGCAAAGGATCGCTTGCGGTGGCCCCGACGCGAGGCCCGGTCCCGCGACCGTCGAGGCCCATCTCGTAGACGTTGGCCCAGGCCAGGAAGTCGTAGAACGCCAGCAGGGTGCAGAACACCAGCCCGGGCCGCCCGTCCAGGAACCCGAGCCGCGCCACGTAGGCGTAGAGGAACCGGACCAGAGGCCGCGCCGGGAGCCGGAGGTAGACCTTCTTGAGCATTCGCTTGAACCGCTTGCCGGGGCCGATGCTGGTCGGGATCGGCTCGCGGAGGAACCGCTCGTACATCGCCGCCTCCCAGACGGCGTAGCGGTTGTGCTTCTCGACCCACACGGCGATCGACGGGTAGGCGTGGTGGTCGAGCTCGTGGCGGAGCCGGAGCGGGGCCCGTCCCTGCAACTCGACGTGCTCGTGGGCCTCGTTGTCGCCGGTCCGGATCCCGGGGGCGACGGGCATCTTCTCGTAGCGGCCGAGCCGGTGCTGGAAGAGCCGGAGGTTCCAGGCCTCGGCATACCCGCAATGCTTGATGCGCCGGCCGAGGAAGAAGTATTTCATGTTCAGGTAGAAGCCGTCGGACTCGTCGGCGGCGGTGCGCCGGGCGATCTCCTCGGCGAGTTCCGGGACCACCACCTCGTCGGCGTCGACGATCAGGACCCACTCGTTGCGGAACGGGAGGTGGTCCAGCGCCCAGTTCTTCTTCTTGGGGTAGACCCCGTTGAAATGGAACTGGACGACCTTGGCCCCATGCTCCTCGGCGACCCGGGCGGTCTCGTCGCTGCTCTGGCTGTCGACCACGAAGACCTCGTCGGCCCAGGCCAGGGCCGGGAGGCAGCGGCGGAGGTTGTCGGCCTCGTTCTTGACCGGGACCAGGACGCTGATGCGGGCCTTCCCGGGCTTCGGTTGCGGGTCGATGCGGTTCATCGGGCCTCCTCCCGGGCGTCCAGGACGGCCTCGGGGGCCGGGCCCCCGCCGGCGACCCAGCGATAGACCCCGGCGAGCCGCTCCGCCTGGCGGTCCCAGGTGTAGCGCGACTCGACCAGGGCCCGGCCGTTGCGGGCCATCGCGGCACGCTGGTCGGCACCCATTTCGATCAGGTTGCGGAGCCCCTGAGTGACCCCGGCCTCGGTCGGCTCGACGACGAGGGCGGCGCCGGCCGGCTCCAGCTCGCCGAAGTGGCAGGCGGTGGTCACCAGGCAGGGGAGCCGGCAGGCCAGGGCCTCCAGGATCGCCATGCTGAACCCCTCGCTGTAGCTGGGGAGGATGAAGGCGTCGGCCGCCCCCCAGACCCGGCGGGCCCCTGCCCCGGAGACGTGGCCGACGTAGGTGATCCGGTCCCGCACCCCCTCGGCCTCGGCCTGGGCCAAAAACGGCGCGAGCGCGCCGTCGTCGAGCCCGGCCAACAGGACGTGGACGTCGGGATGGTCGGTGCGGATCGATCCCAGGGCCTTCGCCAGCAGGTCGAGCCCCTTCTTGCGGTGCACCCGGCCGAAGAACAGGACGACGAACTTGCCGGCCAGCTCCGGGTGGTCGCGTTCCAGCTCGGCCCGCGCCGGGAGGTCGTCGAACGGCCGGAGGTCGACGCCGTTGGGGACCAGGCAGACCGGGGTCCGGGGGGCGATGGCCCGGAGGTGGCCGATCTCGGGCCGGGACAGGGCGTGGAGGCAAGACGCCCGGCGGAGGTTCTTCCCCTCGACCAGCGCGGTGTAGACCTTCTTCTTGAGGGCCTTGTGCCGCAGGGCCCAGGGCTCGGCCATCCCGTGGGCGGCCATGAGATAGGGGACGTTCGACTGCCGCGCGGCCTTCGTGCCGAGCCTGGTGTGGACCTGCCAGAGTCCGTGGAAGTGGACCGCGTCGGCCCGGCGGATTGAGGCCAGGTAGTCCGTTTCCGGGCCAAGCAGGGTGACGTCGGCCGGGACCGGCGTGCCGTCGAGCCGCGACGGGGTGGGCGTGACGATGGCGAGGGGCCCCGCGTGCCGGGCCAGGGCGCCGGTCATCCCCAGGATGCTCGGCACCATCCCGCCATCCCGGCGCGGGTCGAGCCCGTTGCAGCAGTGGAGCCAGCCGCCCGCCGGGGCGCGGGCCGGGATCGCGGCGGTGGGGCGGTCGGCGACGATCAGCTCCGGCATGGTCGAACTCCTCGAACCGCGTGGGCATCCGCCCGTTCCAGGGCCTCGATGGCCCCCTGCGCGAACCGTTCCGGCCCCCATTCCGTCGCGACCTCGGCCGCCCGCCGGCCCATCGCCGCCCGGTCCGCGTCGCCGAGCCCGGCCATCCAGGCCAGGGCCGCCGCGAGGTCGTCATCGTCATGGGGGTCGAACCGCCGCCCGGTCGTGCCCGAGGGGTCGGGGACCAGGGTCTCGACGCACCCGGCCCGGTCGGAGACGAGCAGCGGCAGCCCGCAGGCGGCGGCCTCGTTGACCACCAGCCCCCAGGGCTCCATCAGGCTAGGGTGGACGAACGCCGAGGCGTGCGCCAGCCACCGGGCCAGCTCGGCTTCCTGGATGAACCCGGGTCGATGGACCGAGGCGGTCAGCCCCAGGGCCAGGATCAGGTCGTCGATCTCGGCCTCGATCGGCCCGCCGCCGCACAGGGCCAGGTCCCAGGCCCGATCGGCCGGGGCGTCGGCCCGATAGGCGGCGAACGCCCGGACCAGCCGGTCGAGGTTCTTCTCGGGCACGAATCGGTTGGTGGCCAGGAAGTAAGGGCGGCCCGGGAGCCAGCGACGGCCGGCCGGGTCGCTCCGCGCGGCGTCGGCCCGCGCGGCGAAGGCGGCGTTGTCGACGGCGTTGTAGCCCAGGGCGATCCGATGGGCGGGCAGCCCGAGCTTGACCAGGTAGTCGCGGTGCCTCGGCCCGCCGACCAGCCCGGCGGAGAACCGGCGGACCCGGCGGGCCTTGATCGCTTCCTTCCACCAGGCCCGGGGGTGGTCGATCTCCTGGCTCTCGCTCATCAGCACCGAGGTCCGGCGGTGGCGGATGGCCCAGCGGAGCATGGCCATCGACTCGGGCCGGGCGTAGCCGACGACGCCCAGGGCATCGGGGCGGTCGCGGTCCAGGGCCCGGGTCATCGCGTGGGCGCAGTCGTCGCGCGAGAGCGATTCCATCGACCGGCCGGGGAAAAGGGTCGTCCAGCGGAACGGCTCACCGGCCCGGGACCGGTCCCAGGGATACCGTTCCTCGCGATCGGCCAGCTCGTAGGCGAGCAGGGCGTCCCCGCGACCGGCCAGCTGTCCGGCCAGCGCCCGGAGCCGGGCCAGGTGGTAGGGGCCGAAGTTGGTGAAGCAGACGGCGAAGATCATCGATGGTGTTCCCTCGGGTGCGGTCCCGGCCCGGTCAATACGCGGCCACGGCGGAGGGGGCGGGGGCCGCGGTGTTGGCCGGGGCGCCGGAGAACTTGTTGGCCACCCACAGGGCCACCAGCATCGGCATCGTGGTGAAGCCCCAGTTGTAATAGAACCAGTTGAGCGGGTCGTCGTTCACCGTGCAGAACCAGGCGTTGTAGTAGGTCAGGGCCCACCACACCTGGACCCACGGCACGTCGGCGTGCATCCGGAAGTACTCGTAGCCGGCCCTCAAGACGAAGGCGACCACGCCGATGACGATGAACGTCCCCATCGCCCCGCCGTTCAGCTGGGTCGCCCCGAGGATGCTGATGGCCGGGCCGGTGAAGGTCATGTCCCGCTTCTGCTCGGAACCGGCGATCCACGCCTCGGTCCACTGGTCCCGGCCCGGCAGCGGCTTGCTCGGCCAGACGACCCGGGGGATGAACGTGGTGAAGACCCGGAGGTAGGGCAGCCCGTAGTCGTAGTCCGACTTCATCGGGACGGTGTCCATCATCAGGAGGTAGGCCCCGAACTCCTCCGTCTCGTAGGTGACGTCCTCGGTGGCGAACGCGTGCTCCTTGATGTTCAGGCTTTCCAGCACCGTGCCCGGGTCGAAGTCGGAGAGGAAGCTGAGGAACGTGGAGAACGAGACCTTGGACTCGGACTTCTGCATGTAGTAGCGCCAGCTGATCGCCGCGCCGACCGACGACGCCCCCAGGATCGCCGTGGCGATCAGGATCGGGAACGAGGGCCGCTTCAGCTTGGAGATGTAGAAGACGCACACGCCGGTCAGCACCGCGATCAGCGAGTGCGACCGCTTGCCGTTGAACATCCAGAGCAGCATATAAAGGGTGATGATCGCGACCCCGGCCATCACCAGCATCGGCTGCGGCTTCTCGGGCAAGCGGCCGCTGACGACCAGCAGGATCCCCGACACCAGCAGGAACAGCGGGAACGACAGGATCAGGTTCGACTCGGCGCTCATGTCGGTCTCGCCGCTGGTGAGGCGGGACACGGTGTAGGCGCAGTACAGGCCCCAGACCATCAGCACCGGGCAGAGGAGCCCCATCAGGCTGATCGACCAGGCCTTCGGCGGCCTGGGCACGCACTTCGCCATCACCCGGCAGGGGGCGAGGAAGTAGACCAGCATGAACAGGGAGATGGCCCAGAACGACCGGAAGCTGGCCGCCGCGACCAGTTCCGCCCCGCGGGTACGGATGCCCCACTCGTGGTAGGACAGGGCCTGGATCACGTAGACGTGGGCATAGCCGACGAAGAACAGCCAGATCGGGGCGAACGGATCGAAGGTCTTCCGCATCACCTGGAGGATGAACGTGGCGACGATCATCGCCGCGATCGCGTAGATGTAGACCAGGTCGTCCATCGCGCATCCTTGCCCGTAAAGCCCCGACACCCGGCGGGCGCGCGTCCTCGGCGCCCGATCTCCCCGGTGATTAGTCGAGTTCCGGCCGATTCCGCGACACGCCCGGCCGGTTTCAGCGGCGGGGCACCGCCACCCGCGCCACGACGTCGAGCAACGCGGCGTGGTAGCGATCCCAGTCGAATGCCTCGGCACGCAGGCGGGCGGCGACCGCCATCCGGGATCGGAGGGCCGGATCGGAGCCGAGCCGGGCCATCGCCGCGGCCAGGCCATCGACGTCGCGGGATCCGACCAATGCCCCCTCCACGCCGTCGCGGGCCACCGACCCGGCGGCGGGGGTGGTGATGACCGGGAGGCCGCAGGCGAGGGCCTCGTAGGTGACGACGGCCGAGCCCTCGAACAGCGACGGGAACACGAAGACGTCGGCCTTCGCCATCAGCCCCGGCATGTCGGCATGCCCGACCCGTCCCAGGTGCTCGACATCGTCCAGGAGGCCGGCCAGCGGCCCCGGGTCGCTGGGCAGGGCGCCGACGAGTTGGAGCCGCCAGCCGGGCCGGCGCACCCGCCGCCAGGCCTCCAGGAGATACTTGATCCCCTTGCGCTGGGTGATCCCCCCGGCGAACAGGAAGGTGCAGCCGTCGCCGTGGGTCTTGCCGGGATCGGGGCGGAACCGCTTGCAATCGGCCGCGTAGGGGATGACCGAGATCCGGTCGCGGGGCGTGCCATGCCTGGCCAGTTCCCCGGCGATGTGGTCGGACGGGACCAGGATGTGGTCGGCCTCGGCGATGTCGCGTAAGCGTCTCTGGTGGAGCCAGTCGAGGGCGTCGAGGTCGAGCCGGCCGTCCCCCAGGTAGATCGGGAAGAAGTCGGGGGCCTCGGCCTTCTCGCGGGCCAGGACTTCCACTTCCTCGCGGACGTCGCCGTGCACCATGCTCAGGATCGACGGGATCCCCAGGCGTCGGCAGGCCGGCAGAGCCTCGCGCGAGCCCACGTCGCTGAACAGGAGCGCGGCCGACGGCCGTTCGCCCCAGGACTGGGACCGCGCGACGAACCGATCGAACCGCTCGGTTCGCCACCGGGCCACGGCCTCGCGGGCCCCGGGCCGGCGGGCGGCCAGCCGGTTCTCGACCGCCAGAGCGGCGTCGAAACTCCAGGCCGACCGGACCCGGTCGGCGGGGATCCGACGCTCGTGGCGCCGCATCAGGGTCCGACGGATCCGGGCGAACTGGCACGGCAGCAGTTGCCGGGCCATCTCCGAGGCGGTGCCGTGCCCCTTGTAATAGAACCCGGTCAGGAACCGATCCAGGGCCCCGGCCTGCGCCAGCCCGATCGCGGCCTGGTAGGCGGGGGGCCGGGCATCCGGGCAGGCGACCAGCACCGGCCCGATCTCGCGGGGAAGCGGCGTCGGCCCGGCGGGCGCGAGGGCCCGATGGTCGGGGATCGCGGAGGTCGTCACGAGATCATCCTTGATCGGGGGTGTTCTGGCGAGGGGTGCGGAGGATGCGAGCGGGGCCGGCCGGACCCGGGAAGTCCGGCCGGCCCGTTCCTCTCGGATCTCAGGAACCGGCGAGCGCCGGCTCGGCCGAAACCACCGGCTTGATCGGCTTGCCCTGGAGCTGGGCGGGCACGTCGAGCCCGAACAGCCGGAGCACGGTCGGGGTCACGTCCATCAGCTGGAGCCCTTCGGTCGGCCCGTGGCTGGGGACGCCGGGGCCGGCGACGACGATCAGGCCGTTCTGGGCATGGTTGGCGTCGTCGGGTCCGGTGTCGTTCTCGAACGTGTAGATCTCGCCCGAGCCGACCGTACCCACCGACCGCCACTTGAGGTCGCCGAAGTAGACGAACAGGTCGGGCGGGGCCACGCCCTTGACCGTCTCGTACAGGTCCTGCGGCTTGAGGACCCGGGTGCCGATCGACTCGCCATCCGGCCCCGGCAGGGCTTCCAGCTCGCGGATCAGCTTGTCGCGGGTCTTCTCGTAGTCCTCGGGGGCGATCACGCCCTGGGGCTCGCGCCCCTGGACGTTGAGGAACAGGCGGCCGTAGTAGCCGCCCGAGCCCCACGCGGTGGTCTTCGACCAGTCGACCTTGAGCGATTCGAGCCGCGACGGGGTGGTCGGCTGCTCGTGGAGGACGAGGTAGCCCTGCTGCACCAGCCACTCGTTGAGGGCGATCCCGCCGTCCATGCACTGGGCGCCGTGGTCGGACACCACGATCACGTGGGCGTCGTCGGGGATCACTTCGAGCAGCTCGCCGATCTTGCGGTCGACGTGGGCGAAGTATTCCTCGATCACGTTCTCGTAGGGGTTGCCGGGCTCGTAGCGGTGGTGGGACTGGTCCATGTACTGCCAGAAGGCGTGATGGACGCGGTCGGTGCCCATCTCCACCATCATGAAGAAGTCCCACGGCTTGGTCGTCATCAGGTGACGGGCCAGGGCGAACCTCTTGTCGGTCATCCGCACCAGGGCGTCGCGGATCTTCCCCTTGTCGGGCGTGCGGAAGTCGCTGACGTCGAACTCATAGGGGTGGACGTCGGCCAGGCCGGCGATCTCCTCCTTGAGCGCGGGGGGATGGGTGTAGTTGGAGGCGATCGACGGCGTGAGGAAGTCCGTGATCATCAGCCCGTTGACGGCGCGGGGCGGATAGGTCTGGGGCACGCCGATCAGGATCACCTGCTTGCCGGCCTGGCCCAGGTAATCCCAGAGCAACGGCTCCTTGACCGCCAGCGAGGTCGCCGTGGTCATCTTCTCATACGAGTGGTCGGCCCGGTTGCGGAACCCGTAGTAGCCGAGCACCCCGGGGTCGCGGCTGGACATCATCGACATCCAGGCCGGCACCGTGATGGGCGGGTCGCTGCTGCGGAGCTTGCCCCACGTCCCGCGCTGGCGGAGCTTCGTGAGGTTGGGCATCCGCTCGGCGAACTTCTCGAAGACCAGGCTGGGCTCGGCGCAATCGAGGCCGATGACCACGACCTTGGTCGCCTTGGCTGGGGGCATCGCGTCCTCTCCCTCCGTGCTGCGTGATCTTCCGTGCAAAATGCCGAGGCCCTGCGGCCATCGATCGGGCCTCGCGACGGGGCGGGCGGCCTTCCCGTCGCGTCGGCGCCGATCCGCGGGCCGATCAGACCTGCTGGTAGCCCAGGGCGAACTTCTCGCGGCGGGCCAGTTCCAGGTCGTGCTCGACCATCATCTTGACCAGGCCCTTGAAGTCGACCTCGGGCTCCCAGCCCAGGACCTTCTTGGCCTTGGTCGGGTCGCCCAGCAGGACGTCCACCTCGGCGGGGCGGCAGTATTTCTGGTCGAAATCGACGAAGTCCTTCCAGTCGAGGTCGACCATGCCGAAGGCGATCTCCAGGAACTCGGTGATCGCGTAGGTCTCGCCGGTGGCGACCACGAAATCATCGGGCTTGTCCTGCTGGAGCATCATCCACATGGCGCGGACGTAGTCGCCGGCGAAGCCCCAGTCGCGCTTGGCTTCCAGGTTGCCCATGATGAGCTTCTTCTGGAGCCCTTCCTTGATCCGGCCCACGCCCAGCGTGATCTTCCGGGTCACGAAGGTCTCGCCGCGGCGGGGGCTCTCGTGGTTGAAGAGGATGCCCGAGCAGGCGAACATGTCGTAGGATTCGCGATAGTTGATCGTCTGCCAGTGCCCGTAGAGCTTGGCGCACGAGTAGGGGCTGCGGGGGTGGAACGGCGTGTCCAGGCCCTGCGGGGGCGGGGCCGAGCCGAACATCTCCGAGCTGCTGGCCTGGTAGAACTTGACCTTCTGGCTCTGGTTCAGGTGCCGCGCGGCCTCCAGGAGCCGGAGCGTCCCCAGGCCGACCACGTCGGCGGTGTAGAGCGGCTGGTCGAACGAGACCCGGACGTGGCTCTGGGCGCCGAGGTTGTAGATCTCGTCGGGCCGGACCTGCTCCATGATCACCGACAGGCTCGACGCGTCGGCGAGGTCGGCGTAATGGAGCTGGAAGCGGTCTCCCAGGTCCGGATGGGCGCGGAAGATCGGGTCGATCCGCTGCCGGTTGATCGAGCTGGATCGGCGGACCAGCCCGTGGACCTCGTAGTCCGGCTTGCCCAGGAGGAATTCGGCGAGATAGGAGCCATCCTGGCCCGTAATCCCGGTGATCAATGCACGTTTCATGAAAGGATCCTCGGCCTCGTTCCGTCGGGCTCGCCAGACTGTCTTCGAGGCTTGACAGGGTCAGGGGACGAAATATTCGGCACGATCCTCGGGCATGATCGGCTCCAGGCCGACCAGCAAGGCGTGCGCGAAGTCGCGCAACGCCGTCGTATCACCGTTGCCGTCCGGCGTCCAGAAGACTTCCACCGTCAATCCCGAGCCGCGAGTCGTCCGTCCATGGCTACTCCGGCTGGTGATCGGCAGGGTTCGCACCCAGCGTTCGGCGACCCCTTCACCGAAGATGTAGTACCAGAATCCCACCCCTTGCACTAGTTCTTCTTTCGCGTAACCCAGCCCGGTGATGGGGAGTTCCTTCCCATCGGCGTCCACCACCGGGATCGTCTCGGTCTGGGACTCGATCCGCGTCCAGCCCTGCGAGGGGAAGCAGATCGCCGGCGAATGCCGCATGTTGTCGCCGATCATCGAGAAGTTCACCCACAGGTTCAGGCGGGCGCCCGGGAAGGCCGGATTCTCGTAGATCCGGCTCACCAGCTCGGTCGCCTGAGACTCCTGGCGGATCCGGGGGTCGACCTCCTGATCCACGCCGACCCACGACCCCAGCCGGTGCGGCAACGATCCCAGGGGGCGACGCAGCGGGGGCCGATCGATCCGGCTCATGGATTCGAGGCCGGCCTGCGCGGCGACCCCGAGGGACAGGAGCGACAGGCAGAGCACGGCGCGGCCGATGCTGTTCATCTTCGATGTTCCCTCGTTCGGGCGGGTGGGTGCCGGTTCAGAGCGATGCGACGGGAGAGGTCGTGGACTCGGTCGACCCGGGCCGGACCGCGTCGCGGCACAGGGCGACGACCTGGTCGATGCCCCAGCTGAACGAGGACAGCATGGCCAGGCCCAGGACCATCATCGCCAGCCCCTCGATCGTGTGGAACGCCCCGGACGCGTAGCGCGGGTCCAGCGAGTGGGTGATCACGCCCGTGAGCGTCACCCGGACGACGTTGGCCGTCATGGCGATCGGCACCGACGAGCCGATCAGGAGCAGGCGGTTCCAGAACGGGCGGTCGGACAGGTAGGCCCAGGCCGTCGTCAGCGCCAGGAACCCGGTCAACTGCCGCATCCCGCTGCACGCCTGGGCCACGAACAGCTGGTGCCCGCCCGGCAGGGTGATCATGTTCCCCTCGCAGAGCGCCGGGATCGCGATCAGGTTGAGCATTGACGTGGCCACCCGGCTGACCAGGAGCTGCAACGGCGAGGCGATCACCGCGTACATGGCCACCGGCAGCGGGATCATGAAGACCAGGAAGAAGATCGCGAACCCGTAGCGCCGCAGCCCCGACGTGCCGATCAGGACGGTGCAGACCCCCGCCAGGGTCACCAGCAGGCCCACGTCGCTGGCCACCGAGAACGGGATGACGATCGTGGCCGCCTTCATGGCCAGGCCGAGCAGGATCAGCGCCGTGCCCAGGAACGCCCCC
The DNA here is from genome assembly GCF_051175315.1 of Tundrisphaera macrotermitis. Lineage (NCBI taxonomy): Bacteria > Pseudomonadati > Planctomycetota > Planctomycetia > Isosphaerales > Isosphaeraceae > Tundrisphaera > Tundrisphaera macrotermitis. The sequence continues at coordinate 3,429,747 of NZ_CP195100.1, read as the reverse complement.
GACCGGATCGCGACCGGCCCCTTGCGGGCGGCCTCGTTGGCGAAATAGAGGCTGATGAACGGGACGAGGAAGCCGTGGCTGTAGTTCTCGTCGTTGGACCAGACCCGGATGAAGTGTTCGAGGTTCTCCCAGAACAGGAACCCGATCAGCCCCAGGGCGCCGACCGCCGCGACGATCAGGGCCCGGTGCCGCGGGTCGGCCCAGCCGCCGCGGAGCAGATCGAGGAGCGGCGGCGTGGGGCGATCCCGGGCCGTCCCGGCCGATGGGGCCGGGGGAGTCGTCCGGGGTGTCGAGATCGGGACGGTCGCCATCGCGGTGCGCCTCGGGGAGAAGGGATACTGGGGAGAGGTCAACGGCGGAGTCTCCCTCCGCCCGCGAAGAATCGTGTTCAGGGCCGGGACGCCTGGCGGGACAGGCCGGCCAGGTCGCGGACCTTCTGGGCCCGCCGGCCGATCTCGTCGGGGTTCTCGGACGGGCCCATCGCCTGCTCCAGGGCCTCGGACCGGGCCGCCTCGTCGCCGGTCCGGCCGGCGATCTCGGCCAGGTTGACCCACCACATCCGCCGGGCGGCGTCGTCGCGGGCGACCTCGATGGCCCGGCGATACTGCTCGATCGCGTCGGTCCAGCGCGACCGCGCCGCCAGGGCCTCCGCCCCGGCCGCGCGATGCTCGGCCTCGGGGAAGCCGGGGCCCGCCGCCTGTTCGACGCCGGCCACGGCCAGCTCCAGCAGCCGGTCGGCCTGGTCGCGGTCGCGATCCAGCATCGCCCTCGCCGCCACCAGCGGGGCCAGGGCGAACGGGGGCAGGACGCCGGCCCATTGCTCCTGGGTCCAGGGGCCCGCGGCGGCCATGTCCCGGGCGACCCATTCCAGCAGGCCCTCGTGTTCGAGCACGAACCGGCGCGGCTGGCGGGCCTCGTCGAAGGCGGGGCGATCCCCCTCGCCGCGGCCGGCGAGGTCGAACGCGGCGCGATAGGCCCGCAGGGCGTCCTCGGCCTTCCCGGCCCGGCGGAGGTCGCGGCCGGTCCAGGCCATCGAGACGATGTCGCGGGTCCGGCCCACGGCCACCGGGGCCGGGGCGGCGTCCGGGGAGGGGTCGGCGGGCAGGTCGATCACGAACCGCGAGGTGGCCGACAGCGGCGAGGCGCGGCGGGCCTCGTCGACCAGAGCCCGGACCTCCAGCTCGCGGTCGTCGCCGTCGGCGGACCGTTCCAGGGCGACCGCCCAGGCGGCGAGCTGGCCCGGCGTGGTCTGCCACCAGGGGAGGCGCGGGATCAGGGCCGGGTCGACGGCCGGGGGGGCCGACTTCTCGGGCCGGAGGGCGAGCCGGACCGCCTCGTTCATCGCCAGGGCGTCGTTGGTCCAGGCCCACGCCAGGATCAGGCCCAGGCCCCCGGCGCAGAGGGCGGCCAGGGCGGTGGGCAGGCCGCCCAGCCAGAAGGGCATGGTCCACTGGTCCGGCTCCCGCACGGCGGTCGGCATCGGGCCGAGCTTGGCACGCCGGCGGTCGGTCGTCGCGGAGGGCTGCGGGACGGGTCGGGTCAGGCTCGCATCGAAGATCGCCCGGGCGCTGGCGTAGCCCGCGATCGCGGCCGCCGGGGCGGGCGTCGACCGGACGGGGGGGGCCGTTTCCGGGTCGGCCATCGCGGGCAGGTCGGCGACGGCTTCGGCGGCCGGTTCCCCGTCCCGCTCGGCCTCCTCAACCTCGGCTTCCTCGACGTCCGCCGGAGCTTCCTCGACGACCGGGGCGGTCCACTCGGCCTGGGCCCGGGCCTCGTCGTCGGTCAGGAGGTCGGCGGCGGCATCGTCGACGGCCGGTTCGATCACGGCCGACTCGACCGCGAAGGGCTCGGGTTCGAGGTCGGCCTCGTCGATGTCCGGGGCGAAGGCCGGCATCCCGATCGAGGAGATCTCGGCCTCGGCCTCATCCTGCACCAGGACGACGGCCTCCGACGCCTCCGCGTCGCGGGCCGCGACCGGGAGGACGGGGATCGCTTCCGCGATCAAGAGCGGCTCGGACTCGGCCTGGCGGGCGACCGTCTCGACCTGGGGCGTGGCCGGGGCGGTGGAGCGGGTGCTCAGGGCCCGCGACGATGGGACCGGGGCCGGGGCCGCGGGTGCCGGCGGCTCGGGGCGGGTCCGGGGCGTCGCGGGGATCGCCGCGGCCGGGGTGCGGACCGGCACCCGGCCCGGGACCGGGCGGCGGGCCGGCTCGGCCGCGCGTCGGAGCGGCGCCGAGGTCCGGGGCTCGATGACCCGCTCGGCGGGCCGGGCCGGCGGGCGGCGGTCGAGTGGGGACGGCGGCGTCGGAGACGGCGCCGGCGGCGACGCGGGGCCGGCGGGCGAGGCCGGTCGGGCGGGAGGGGGCGGGGTCGCCGCCGTGCCCCGGCCCCGGATCGTCTCGCCGGCCGCTTTCCAGCGCGCTTCCCAGGTCCGCTCGTCCTGCCGGCTCTTGAGCCAGCGCTCGCGCTGCTCCAGCCGCGACTGCCAGCGGCGGAGCCGGTCTTCATCCTCCGAGGGGGAGGCCGACGCCGGGCGGGCCCGTTCCGGTTCGATCGGCTCGGATGACCCGATCGGCTCGGGCGTGGCGGCGACCTCGGGCGGCGGCTCGGGGGCGGGCTGCGGCCTCGCCGGGGCGGGCGCTTCGTCGGCCGGGCGGAAGTCGACGGTGATCGGGGCGGTGAACGAGCCGCGGGCGTCGGCGGGGCCGGAAGCGGTCCGGAGCGTGAGCCAGTGGTCCCCGACGCGGAGCGACGAGCCGACCGGGAGCGGGCGCTGGTGGTCGGCGGGCCGGCCGTCGATCCAGACGTGGCCCGGAGGCCCGACCGGCTGGAAGTGCCAGTTGCTGCCCCGTCGCCGGAGCAGGCACTGGACGTCGCCGAGGCCCGGCTCGCCGCCCAGGCGGACCTCGCAGTTCGAACCTCGGCCGATCCGCACGGGGCCGAGGGGGAGTTCCAGCACCCGCGACGCGGATTGGTCTCGACCCTGGATTTGCAGGAACGTGGTTTCCGGCATGGCGAGACCGTCTCCTCCGCGAATCAGGCCCGGGTGGGGCCGGGGGTTCATCCCCCCGGCCGGGGCCGTGTGGTGCATCATCCTCGGTCGACGAACAGGTCGGTCCCGCCGGCGAGCCAGCGGTTGGCCGTGCCCGCGACCGCGCTGGCGGCCAGGGCGACGGCGGGGAGCTGGACCGTCCAGTGGACGGCCGAGAACAGGGCGAAGCCGCCCAGCGAGCCGAGCAGTCCGAAGGCCAGGGCTCGATCGGCCGTCCCCACCCTCCGGATCGCGCCGGGCAGGCGGACGAGGCACCAGAGCCCGGCCAGGCCGAGCAGGGCCACGCCCGCCCCGCCCGTCTCCACCGCCCACTGGGCCACGCTGCTCATGGCAGTGTTGGAGGCCTCGTCGCTCGCCTTGTAGAACGGCTCGACGGCGGCGAAGCTCCCGAGGCCGGTCCCCACGAGGGGGAAGTCGCGGGCGATCGGGATCGCCTCGGCCCAGATCCGCCGGGCGCCCGCCCACTCGATCCGGGGCGAACCCTCGCCGTTCGAGGAGGGCGGGAGCATCCCCCCGAGGGCCACCCCGGCACCGATCGCGCCGACCAGGGCCAGCGTGGCGAGCAGGCCGGTCCATCGGAGGCCGGCCGACCAGGTCCCCGGCAGCCCGACCGCCAGCACGGCGATCGCGAAGCAGGGGGCCAGCGATGGGCCGGCGACCAGCCCGATCAGCGTGGCCCCCGCCAGGACCAGGGCGGCCAGGACGACGAGCTGGCTCCCCTGCCCCTCGGCGCGGAGCCGGGTCAGCAGCCCGCCACGGCTGCCACGGGGCGACATCAGGTGGAGCGTCATCCCGAGGGCCAGCGGCAGGGCCAGGCTGCCCAGGGCGAGGAACCCGCCCGGCCCGCCCATCAGGGTGCCGAGCTGGAATTGCGGCTTGAGCCGGGCCGCCGCGATCGCCGGGCGGGCCCGATCCGACTCGGTCGCCGGCCGCGCATCGGCCAGGGGTCGGAGGACGGTCGAGGCCGGGGCCGCGGCGGCGTCGGCCAGGGACGGGGCCCAGATCGGCCCGGCGCCGGGGACGATGAATCCATAGAGACCGTCGGAGAGGTTGGCCACCTGGACCACGCTGAGCACCGTGTTCACGAAGAACACGGCGACCACGCTCCCCCACACCACCCGGGCATGGCCCAGGCGGTCGCAGAAATGGGAGGCCACCCAGAACATCGCCAGGCAGGCCATCCCGCCGGCCAGCCAGCGCAGCGTGGCCGGCCGGTCGAGGGTCAGCGGCACCCGGGCCAGGAACGGCGCCGGGAGGACGGCCGAGGGGTCATCGGCCAGGGCCTTGTCGGGGATCGTGCCGATGGTGTTGGCCGCCACCGAGCGGGGGGAGACCCGCCGGGCGATCGACACGGGCAGCGGAAGGAGCTGGACGAGGGCCAGCGCCAGGGCCAGGGCGCCGAGCCCGGCGAGCGGGCTCTTGAGCATCCGCCACGATCCCGCCATCGCCGACCGGGCCACCCAGGCCAGGACCAGCGCCAGGGTGATCGCCGCGATCGGGGGGCGGGCCCACCAGACGGCCCCACCGAAGGCGAGCGCCGCCCCGACCAGCGCCGCGGCCAGGGCCAGGGCGATCAGCCGATCGAGGCCGAGCAGGAGTTTGAGTCGAAGCGTCAGCACAAGGTGTCTCCTGCCCTCAGGCGTCGACCGGGCCGGCCACCATCAGGGCGGCCTCCGCCCCGGCGGTCGAGGAGGCGCCCAGCCCCCGCGAGGCGCCGGCGGGACGCCGGGATGCGTCGACCAGCGACGGGTATTCCATGACGCCGGTGCCGTAGCTCGACCAGTTCTGGAGGTCGTCGCTCAGCCCGTTGAAGATCAGGCCGGCGATGTGGACCTGCGACTGCTCCAGCATCGTCTTGGCCCGCTGGAGCGGCCGGAGGCCCTGCGAGCCCGAGCGGACCACCAGGACCGACGCGTCGACGATCCGACCCAGCATCCGGCAATCGGCCAGGCCCAGCACGGCCGGCCCGTCCAGGATCACGCGGTCGTAGTGGTGCTGGGACAGCGACAGGAGGAGCTGCCGCAGCTCAAGGCTGCCCAGCACCTCGATCGGCACGCCCTGGGTGTCGCCGGTCGGCAGGAAGTCGAGGTTGGGGATCTCGCTCTGGACGACCGTCCGCTGCCAGGGCAGGTCGCCGCGGAGGACGTCAACCAGTCCGAGCCCGTGCTCGTTCTGCGGGAAGACATCCACGAGGCTCGGCCGGCGGAGGTCGACGTCCATCAGCAGGACCCGCTCGCCGGCCCGGGCGCAGGTGGCGGCCAGGTTCAGGGCGGTGGTGCTCTTCCCCTCGCCCGCCTTGGCGCTGGTGACCAGCAGGGTGATGATCGGGTCGGCCTTGGACCCGGCCCCCAGGAGGCTGGCCCGGAGGTTGCGGAAGGCGTCGGCCTCGATCGACTCGGGCATCCCGTGGGTCCAGAGGTGGCCCCCCCGGTGGTTGCGGGCCTCGCGGCGGATCCGGGGGACCACGCCGAACAGCGGCAACGCCAGGCCGGCCGTCAGGTGCTCGGGCACCTTGACCGAGTTGTCGATGTATTCCAGGAAGCAGACCAGGGCCACGCCCAGCGACAGGCAGAAGATGATGCAGCCGGCGATGTAGATCGCCTTCTTCGGCCGGATCGGCTGGGTCGGGTCGCTCGCATCGTCGACGATCGTCACCGGGGGCTTCTGGGTCCGGGCCATCATCTTGAAGTCGGAGATCTTCGCCGTCATCGTGGCGATCTGCTTCTCCTTCGCCTCGCGTTCGCGGAGCTTCGTCAAGTAGGTCTGGTACTCGGGCATCGAGCCCTTGAGTTCGCCCATGACCCCCTGCATCCGGTTCTGCAGCCCCTCGATCTTCTCGTAGGACCTGGCGAGGAAGGCCTCCGTCGCGGCGGCGACCGAGGCGCCCTGGTCGGGGGCTTCCAGGCCCTCCAGCTGGGCGATCTGCTCGTCGATGTCGCGGAGTTCCCCCGAGGCCCGGGTCAGGGCGGGGTCGGACTTGTCGCGGACGATGTTGTTGTGATGGTTGTATTTCTTGAGGATCAGCTTCCGATCCTGCTGCAGCTCGGCGACCTTGCGGGCCCGGTCGCTGGCCGGTGCCCCGGCGTTGCGCGGGTCGAGGGCCCGCAGCTCCAGGTTCTCGCTGAGCTGGCCGAGGCGGGTCTCTTCCTGGAAGATCAGGTTCCGCAGCCGCTCATAGTCGATCTCGCGGAGGTTACGCCCGCCCGGGGCGAGCGAGGTGGACTCGGCGAGGATCTTGGCGATCGCCTTGTCGATCTGGACCAGCTCCGACCCGTAGTCATTCAGGGCGCGGGAGGCGAAGTCCTCGACGTTCTGGCTGACCTCCATGTTCTCGTCTTCGATCTTCTTCCGGAACTTGTTGAGCAGGAGGTTGAGCACCTTGGCCAGCCGCCCCTGATCGGTCCCTTCCAGGGTGACGAAGAAGTGCTGCGACTTGGGCGGGTTGCGGGTCTGGATCTTGCCCATCAGGTCGGCGATCTCGGCCTCCGATGGGGCGTGGGGCAGCTCCAGCGACGGGTCCTTGAGGACGTCCTCGGCCAGGGTCTTGCTCCGGAGGATCGCCAGGGCATTGGGGACGTATTGCTCACCCCTGGCGGAGTCCCCGGCCCCCAGCTCGCCGTGGCCGACGATGCCGCTGACCTTGGGGTCGATCCGGGGAGGCTCGATCACGATCTGGGCGGAGACCGAATAGACCGGAGTCATCCGCAGGATCAGGAGCGTGCCGGCCGTGGCGACCGGGACGGCCACCAGCAGGACCATCCAGATCCGCCTGCGGAGGGCCTGGATATAGTCGGAGGGGGACTTGGCCGGCAGGGCCGAGATCGGCTGCGGGTGGATCGTGGCGACGATGGGGCGTGGTGCCTTGTCGAGCGATTGTAGTCCATCCATGGATCGATCGTCTCCAATCATTCCTCGCCGAGAGGGCGTCCGGAGGCCGCCGGGGTCCAGGGCCAACCCAGGTGATTCCGAATCCGTCCGAAGATGGGCCTCGCCAGCGGCGAGGCGTCGGACGGGGCGATGCGGGGGGATAGCCGGGCCATCGACGGGACCGACCCGTCCGCCGCCATGCAGTCCGGCCCGGCCGGCAGGAGGATCGTCTCGGGCCGCTCGTCGGCGCCGAAGAGACGTTCCAGCCGCTCGGCCGAGGCCAGCGAGAGCCGTTGCACGAACCGGAAGGCGATGTCGGCCGCCAGGGTCGACTCCGCGTGCTGGTGGAGCGAGACGATCAGCAGCGACTCCCGCCCCGTTGACAGTCGGAAAGTGACCGTGGGGCCCGACATCAACATCGGGGCGTCCGCGGCGGATTCGGCGTCGGTCGGCCCCCGCCCCTCGAAGAGCGACAGGCCGTCCCTGCGGCAGGACAGCTCGATGTGGTCGCACCCGAGCTTGCCCGCGGCCGCCCGGAGGATGGCCCATATGGCGTCCGGGGCCGTGCAGAGCTCGACCCTCTGGATCGCCTCCCACGTCACCTTGGCGGCGAAACGCTCCTGCTTGCCCCGGGCCAGGCGGGCCTGGAGGTCGGATCGGAGCGTGGTCAGCTCGTCGCGGCGGCTGGTCAGGATCAGGAGGAACGCCAGGCAGCCGGAGATCCCCATCGCCAGGGCCAGGACCTCGTTCTTGTACACCACGCCCAGCATGACCACGCCGCACAGGCCGGCCGAGAAGCAATACAGCATCGCCGCCGCCTGCCGGGGGTTGAGCCCCAGGCCGATCAGCAGGTGGTGGATATGCCTCCGGTCCGCCGAGCTGAGCGGGAGGTTGCGGACCCACCGCCGGAAGATCGCCATCGCCGTGTCGGTGATCGGCAGCCCCATCGCCAGGATCGGGAACAGGATCGAGATCGTGGCCCCTTCTTTCAAGGACCCCTGGACCCCGATGATCCCGATCAGGAGGCCGATCATCAGGCTGCCGCTGTCGCCCAGGAAGATGCAGGCCGGGTGCCAGTTATAGAGGAGGAACCCGGCCAGGCCCCCGGCCAGGGCGGCCGCCAGGATGGCCACGCTGGGGTTCTCCAGCCAGATCGCCACCAGGGCCAGGGTCCCGCTCACCAGCAGGCCGACGCCCGAGGCGAGCCCGTCCATCCCGTCGATCAGGTTCCAGATGTTCATGCACGCCAGGAACCAGAGCATCGAGACCATCAGCGCCGGCAGGGCCAGGCGGACCCCGTGGCCGGCGATCGCCAGGTCGAATCCCGGGGCGGTCAGGTCGAGCGTCCGATTCATCAGCGTGATCGTGTCGATCCGGATCCCGCCGAGGTACAGCACCACCACGGCCGAGGCCTGGCCCAGCAGCTTGACCCTCGGGCCGATCTCGCGGGCATCATCCACGACCCCGACCGCCAGGATGATCGCGGCGGCCAGGCCGATCGGGAACAGCGAGGCGAGCCAGCGATGGTAGTCGGCCCACTCGTGGAGGTAGTTGCCCGCCACCATCAGGGCGATGGCCAGCACCAGGCCAAAGCCCAGCGCCAGGCCGCCCAGGCGCGGCGTCGCCCCCTTGTGGATCCGGCGGAACTGGTCGGGCCGATCGATGGCGCCCAGCCAGCCCGCGACGCGGGTGACCACCGGCGTCGCCAGGACGCATCCCATGAACGCCAGGGCGAAGATCAGCAGGTAGGTGTTGGATGGGAGCATGGGTCGGACAAGCCTCATCGTCCTGATTCGTTGTTCGACCGGTGCGCGATCGGCCCGGACATCCTCGTCCGGCGTGGCCCGCGGGCGCATGATTCGGGGAGTGCTTCAGCGGCCCGCGCGGCGGCGGGGCCATTGGGCCGCGAACGGCGTGCGGCGGGCCCGACGGTGCGTCGACGGCCCGGCCGGATCCCGGCGGGCGGCGGGGGGCCGATTCGGATTGGAACGCCGGCCGGGGTCGGCGGCGAGGGGGTCCCGGGCGTGGGGGCGGAGCCCTGGGGAAGTGCGGGCCGATTCGTCGGGGTGCATCATCGCGGTGTCATCCTCCGTGCCATCCGAGGACGGGCCATCCGTAGCGCTGACCAGTATCAACGCCCGACCCCTCAGGGTCAAGTCGTAATAGGCCGGCATCGGCCGCCAGGAGACGGCGCGGCCGCATGGATGGATCGGGGCGGGCATTTAAGTTATCGTTGATCCACCACCGCCGGCAGCACCACGTCTAGAGCCGGGCCCCCCCCTCTCATCCTCCCGGAGCCCGCCATCATGCGCCTTTGCCGATTCCAGACCGACGACCTCACCCTGGTCGGCTTCTTCGAGAACGGTCGGGTGATCCCGATCCAGGGAGCCCTCGAGTCCTACGTGGACGAGACGGGGATGGACCTGTGGATCGAGCCCTCGCCGGACCTGCTGGATTACCTCCCGCCCGACGGCGCCTCGCTCGGGGCGATCCGCACCCTCCACGATTGGGTGGTCGAGAAGGAGAAGTCCGACGGGGCGGGGCTGGGCATCCCCCACGACCGGATCCGGCTGTTGGCCCCGATCCAGGCCCCGCCCAAGATCCTCCTGCTGGCGGGCAACTATGCGGCCCACGTCGTCGAGCGGGGCGGGACGCCGGCCGAGCGTCGGCTGACCTTCCCCTACGTCTTCATGAAACCGGCGACCACCATCAACCATCCGGGCGACCCGATCCGGATCCCCCGCGTCTCGCCCGACCACATCGACTGGGAATGCGAGCTGGCGGTGATCATCGGCCGCCGGTGCCGGGGCGTGGCCGAGGCCGAGGCGATGGATTACGTCGCCGGCTACACCATCATCAACGACATCAGCGACCGCAAATTCACGCCGAATCCGGACCGGAAACCACGGGAACGCGACAAATTCTTCGACTGGCTCCACGGCAAGTGGCACGACACGTTCCTGCCGATGGGCCCGTGCGTCGTCCCGTCCGACTACCTGGGCGACCCGCAGGATCTCAAGCTGACGCTCACGGTCAACGGCGAGGTGAAGCAGGCCGCATCCACGGGCCAGATGATCTTCCCGATCGCCGCGATCATCGAGTTCGTCTCGCGATTCGTCACGCTGGAGCCGGGCGACCTGATCGCCACGGGCACCCCGGCGGGGGTAGGCTCGGCAACCGAGACCTATCTTGAGCCGGGCGACGTCGTCGAGGCGACGATCTCGGGGATCGGCACGCTGAAAAACACGGTCGAGGCCGAGGAATGAGGGGCGGAGGCGGCGGGCATCCGGTATGTTATCCTTGGCCGGGATGACCAGAAGGCGGGCAATCGCGGGGACCAGGTCCCACGGTCGCCGGTCCGGGCCGGGCCCGGCCATGATCCGCGATGCCGGTTCGCGACATTCCCCTCGCGCTCGATCGATTCAACCCCGGGATGGTTTTCATGTCCGCGATTCGCAAGTTGTTGGTGGCCAACCGGGGTGAGATCGCGATCCGCGTCTTCCGATCGGCCAGCGAGCTGGGCATCCGCACGGTCGCGATCTACTCGCACGAGGATCGGTTCGCGATCCACCGGCTCAAGGCCGACGAGGCCTACCTGATCGGCAAGCCCGGCGAGCCGATCCGGTCCTACCTCAACATCGAGGCGATCGTCGCGCTCGCCAAGGAGAAGGGGGTGGATGCGATCCACCCCGGCTACGGCTTCCTGTCCGAGAACGCCGACTTCGCCCGCGCCTGCGAGGCGGCGGGGATCGCCTTCGTCGGACCCCGGCCGGAGCTGCTCGACCAGCTCGGCGACAAGGTGGCGGCCCGCAAGCTCGCCCGCGAGGCCGGAGTGCCGGTCCTGAGCGGCAGCGACGACCCTGTGCTGCCCGGGGCCGACGCCCACTCCCTGGCCGAATCGCTCGGCTACCCCGTGATCGTCAAGGCGTCGATGGGCGGCGGCGGGCGCGGGATGCGGGTGGTCGACTCGGCCGAGGGGTTGGATGACGCCATCGACCAGGCCCGCCGCGAGGCCGGCAACGCCTTCGGGGTGCCCGACGTCTTCCTGGAGAAGTTCATCCGGCGGGCCCGCCACCTCGAAGTCCAGATCCTGGGCGACCGCCACGGCCACCTCGTCCACCTGTTCGAGCGCGATTGCTCGATCCAGAGGCGGCACCAGAAGGTGATCGAGATCGCCCCGGCGCCGAACCTCGACCCCGCGATCCGCGACGAGCTGTGCGCCTCGGCCGTGCGGCTCGGCAAGCACGTCCGCTACGACAACGCCGGGACGGTGGAGTTCCTCTACGACGCCGACGCAGCCCGGTTCTACTTCATCGAGGTGAACCCGCGGATCCAGGTCGAGCACACCGTCACCGAGATGGTGACGAACGTCGACCTGATCAAGAGCCAGATCCTGATCACCCAGGGGGTCGACCTCTCGGACCCGGAGATCCACCTCGGCGACCAGTCCAAGATCAAGACCGAGGGCTTCGCCTTCCAGTGCCGGATCACCACCGAGGACCCGGAGAACAAGTTCACCCCGGACTACGGCAAGATCACCCACTACCGATCCCCGGGCGGCCTGGGGCTCCGCCTCGACGGCGGGCCGGCGATCACCGGCGGGATCGTCACGCCGTTCTATGACTCGCTGCTGGTCAAGGCCTGCGCCAGCGGGCACCGGTTCATCGACGCGTCGCGGCGGATGGAGCGGGCCCTCCGCGAGTTCCGGGTCCGGGGCGTGAAGACCAACATCCCGTTCCTCCTGAACGTGATCCGCCACCCGGCGTTCCTGGCCGGCCAGGCCACGACCCGCTTCCTCGACGAGACGCCCGAGCTGTTCCAGTTCCCGGTGACGAAGGACCGGGCCACCAAGCTCCTGAGCTTCGCCGCCGACGTCACCGTCAATGGTTTCCCGGGCGTCACCCGCTCCAGCCAGGCGGCGACCCTGCCCGAGCCGACCCCTCCGTCGTCCGGCGGCCGCCCCATGCCCGATCACGGCTCGCGCGTCCGGTTCAAGCAGCTGGGGCCGGAGAAGTTCTCCCAGTGGGTCCGCGAGCAGACCCCGCTGCTGCTGACCGACACCACGTTCCGCGACGCCCACCAGTCGCTGCTGGCCACCCGGCTGCGGACCCGCGACATGCTCCGCGTGGCCGATGCCTACGCCCGGCTCTGCCCGGAGCTATTTTCGATCGAGATGTGGGGCGGGGCCACCTTCGACACGTCGATGCGGTTCCTCAAGGAAGACCCCTGGGACCGCCTGGCCCAGCTCCGCGAGAAGATCCCCAACATCCTGTTCCAGATGCTCTTGCGCGGCTCCAACGCGGTCGGCTACACCAGCTATCCCGACAACCTGGTGAAGGCGTTCGTCAAGGAATCGGCCGATGCCGGCATCGACCTGTTCCGCGTCTTCGACGCGCTGAACTGGGTGCCCAACATGGAGGTCGCCCTGGAGGCGGTGCGTGAGGCCGGCGGGCTGTGCGAGGCCGCCATCTGCTACACCGGCGACATCCTCAACCCGAAGCGGACCAAGTACGACCTGAAGTACTACGTCAGCATGGCCCAGGAGCTGGAGAAGCGCGGGGCCAACCTGATCGCGATCAAGGACATGGCGGGCCTCTGCAAGCCGTTCGCCGCCGAGAAGCTGGTCAAGGCCCTCCGCGAAGCGGTCGGCATCCCGGTCCACTTCCACACCCACGACGTGGGCGGGGCCCAGGCCGCCAGCGTGCTCAAGGGCTCGGAGGTCGGGCTCGACATCGCCGACGGCGCGATGGCGTCCATGTCCGGGATGACCTCGCAGCCGTGCCTCAACTCGATCGTCGAGGCCCTGCGGTTCACCCCCCGCGAGACCGGCGTCGATCCCGATGTCCTGATCGACATCAGTCGCTACTGGGACGAAGTCCGGTCGATGTATGCTCCGTTCGAGACCAACCTCCGGTCCCCCTCGGCCGAGGTCTACGCCTACGAGATGCCCGGCGGCCAGTACACCAACCTGTTCCAGCAGGCCAAGGCGCTCGGGCTGGCCGCGCAGTGGCCGCAGGTGTGCAAGGCCTACGCCGACGTGAACATCCTGTTCGGCGACATCGTCAAGGTGACCCCCTCGTCCAAGGTCGTCGGCGACATGGCCCTGTTCCTGGTCGCCAACAACCTCACCCCCGAGGATACGCTCGACCCCGAGCGCGAGCTGGCCTTCCCCGAGAGCGTCGTCGAACTCTTCGAAGGCCGCCTCGGCCAGCCGCCCGGCGGTTTCCCCAAGGCGCTCCAGGAGCGCGTCCTCCGCGGCCGCCCGGCGACCACCGAGCGCCCCGGCAAGGACCTGCCCCCGGCCGACATCGCCGCGGCCCGCGAGAAGGCGACCTCGCTTCTGGGTCGCCCGGCCAACGACCAGGATGCCCTCAGCTACCTGATCTATCCCCGGGTCTTCCCCGACCTGGCCAGCCACGAGCGGGCCTACTCCGACACGTCGGTCCTGCCCACCCCCCTGTTCTTCTTCGGCCCCGAGCCGGGCGTCGAGAACCTGATCGAGATCGAGCCGGGCAAGACCCTGATCGTCAAGCTGCTCACCGTGGGCGAGGCCCACGAGGACGGCAAGCGCACGGTCTTCTTCGAACTCAATGGCCAGCCCCGCGAGGTCGAGGTCGTCGACCGTTCGCTGGCCTCGGCCGTCCGCGAGGCCCCCAAGGCCGACCCGAACGACCCCAACCAGGTGGCCGCCCCCCTGCCCGGCCTGGTCGTCGGCCTGGCCGTGGCCGTGGGCGACCCGGTCCGCAAGGGTCAGAAGCTGCTGTCGATCGAGGCCATGAAGATGGAGACCACCCTCTACGCCGAGCGCCCCGGCCGCGTCTCGGAGGTCGTCACCGCCGTCGGCCGCCAGGTCAAGACCGGCGAGTTGCTGATCCGGATGACGCCGGAGTGATCCCTTGAACCCGGCCCGGCCTGCCCCGCCCTGGCCGTTCGTCCGCTCGGCCGCCTGGCTGGCGGACGTCGACTCGACCAGCGACGAGGCCCGACGCCTCGTCGCGCGGGCGGGGGCCGACCTCCCCCTGCTGGTGGGGGCCGACCGCCAGACGAAGGGCCGGGGGCGGGGCTCGCATCGCTGGTGGTCCGACGAGGGGAGCCTGACCGTGACGGTCGCCCTCGACCCCGCCGCCCACGGCCTGACCCCGCTGCACGAGCCGAGGCTGGCGCTGGCGACCGCCGTGGCGATCGTCGACGCTATCGAAACCCTCTACCCGACCTGCCGGCCCGGCATCCGCTGGCCCAACGACATCGAGGTCGGGGGCCGCAAGCTCGGGGGGCTCCTCCCCGAGCGGGTCGAGACGGACGCCGGCCCGCGCATCCTGGTGGGGATCGGCCTCAACGTCCGCACCCGCCTCGACGACGCCCCGGCGGAGGTGGCGCGGATGGCCGCCTCGCTGGTCGAGTGGGAGGCCGACCCCACCCCGGACGACCCGAAGCCGGCCGTCCTCCGCACCATCCTGGATCGATTCGCCGTCGCCCTGCGGAGGCTCGCCGACGACGATCCTGAGCTGGCCGGTCGCTGGGCCAGCCTCGACACCCTGTTCGGCGCACCGGTGCGGATCGACCTCGGGACCTCGATCCTGGAGGGGGCCGGCTGCGGGATCGACGAGGCCGGGGCCTTGCGGGTCCTGAGCGGCTCGTCGATCGTGCCCGTGGTCGGCGGGCAGGTCCTCCGCTGAGATTCGAAACGACGACGGCCCGCCGGTCCGGGACCGGGCGGGCCGTCGTCGAGAATCTCGGCCGGCTCAGGAGAGCTGCGAGGCGGCCAGGTCCTGCTTGTTCAGCGTCTTCTCGGTCGCCCGACGATCCCAGTCGATCAGGATCGGGCTGGCGATGTAGACCGTGCTATAGGTCCCGCTGAGGAACCCGACCACGAGGGCGAAGGCGAAGCCGTGCAGCCCCTCGCCGCCGAAGATGTAGAGGATCAAGACGACCAGCCACGCCGTCAGCGAGGTGAGGATCGTCCGGCTCAGGGTCTGGTTGATCGCGTCGTTGATCATGGTCGCGGTCAGGTGGGGCGTCTTCCCCTTCAGCTCGCGGATCCGGTCGAAGATCACGATCGTGTCGTTGACCGAGAACCCGATCAGGGTCAGGAACGCCGCGATCATCGGCAGGTCGATCTTGAACGGTTCGAGCAAGAGGACCTCGCTCACGCCCGGGATCATCGAAAGCCAGTAGCTCACCGCCACGGCGCCTAGGGTCACGAGGACGTCGTGGACGACCGCGATGATCGCCGCCAGCCCGTAGGTCAGCGACTTGAACCGGAACCAGAGGTAGCCGGCGATGATGATCCAGCTCGCGACCGTCGCGATCACCGCCAGAGTCCGGGTCTCGCCGGCGACCGTGCTGCCGAAGTTCTCCGAACGCTCGAACAGGAGGTTCGGGTCGTTCTGGAGCGTGACGGCCAGCTTCTTCAGCTCGGCCTGGGCCACCTCGTCCTCCAGATTGGTCCGCAGGACCAGCTTGTTGGAGTCGGCCACCGAGGTGCTGCCCGGCGTGGCCAGCGGGTTGAGGATCTCGAACCGGGTCCGGGGATTCACGATCCCGGCATTGTTGAGGTTGGTGAGGAACAGGGACTCGACCTGGGAGGCGGACTGGGGCGTGTTGAACGTGAGTTCATACTGCTTGCCGCCCGCGAAACGGTCGGACGCGGCCGGGCTGTTGGCGTCGGCCGGCTTGGCCGGGTCGGCGGGGGCGGCCGCGGCGATCGGGGTCGGGGCACCCGGGGTCATCTCGACCCGCTGCAGCGACGGCCCGAAGGCGTCGAGGACCGCCTTCTTGACGACGTCGCGGTCCTGCTCGGTGGTGCGGATGTTGTAGCGGACGCCCCCCTTGGAGCCGCCCACGTTCAGGCTCTCGACCGTGACGTCGGGCAGCGCGTCCGCCTTCTCGCGGACGAAGCTGGTCCGGCTCGACTCGGACATCCCCTTGATCGCCTCGGCTTGCTGGTTGAGCCGGATCGTCACCAGCGAGCCGCCGGTGAAGTCGATGTTGTACATCCCCCGGCCCCGCGCCATGGTGGCGGCCAGGCCCAGCCCGATGATCACGACCGACGCCGCCATGCAGGCCTTGCGGGGGCCGATGAAGTCGAACCGGGTCTTGTCCATCATCTTCAGCATCGAGATCTTCTTGAGCCACCCCTGGCTGTACCAGAAGTCGAAGATCACGCGGGAGACGTAGACGGCGGTGAACAGGTTCCAGACCATGCCGATGATCAGGGTCAGGGCGAACCCCTTCACCTCGTCGGTGCCGACGAAGTAGAGCACAGCCCCGGCCAGGAACTGGGTGACGTGCGAGTCCAGGATCGTGACCCACGCCCGGTCGAACCCGAGCCGGATCTGCTGGGCGACGCTCGCCCCTCGCTCCGCCTCCTCACGCATGCGCTCGAAGATCAGCACGTTGGCATCGACGGCCATGCCGATCGTCAGGGCCAACCCGGCCAGGCCGGGCAGGGTGAAGCTGGTCCCCGTGATCCCGAGCGAGGCGATCAGCAGGATCATGTTCAGGATCAGGGCGAAGACCGAGACGAGCCCGGCGAAGCGGTAGTACGCGATCATGAAGACCGGCACCACGATCATCGACAGGCCGATCGCGAAGATGCCCTTGGCGATCGTGTCGTCGCCCAGGGTCGGGCCGACGCTCTCCTCCTGCAACGGCTCGGGATTCAGGCTGGCGGGCAGGCTGCCGGACCGGAGCACGGTGATCAGGAAGTCGAGTTCGCTGGGCGTGAAGCCGTCCGCGCCGCCCTCGATGATCCCGGAGTCGCGGATCTCCGAGTTGATCGTCGGGGCCGACTGCACGACGTTGTCGAGCAGGATCGCCAGCTGGTAGCGGAAGTTGCCGCCTTCCTCGGGCAGGTGCTCGCGGGTCAGCTGGCCGAACTTCCGCCCGCCCTGGCGGTTGAACGTGAAGCCGACGGCCGGCTGGAAGTGGTCGTCGGTCTGCATCTCGGCCTTGGCGAGATACTGGCCGGAGACGTTCTGGCGATCGACCCGGTAGAGGATGTAGCGCTCGACCAGGCCGGGCGAGGTTTCCTCGCGGATGATCGGGTCGGACGGCGAGGGGGCCAGGGGGTTCCGGGCGGTGATGCGGCTCGGGTTGAACTCGATCCGGTATCCGGTGACGTTGGTCAGGCCGTGCGGCTTGGCCAGCGTCAGGGAGTTCAGGGTATTCCCCTCGATCTGGACGGCCACCTCGGGCGACTCGACCCCGGAGGAGTCTTTCCCCTTGAGGTAGACGGTCCGGCCGGCGTAGGCGTTCTTGACCCAGCGGCGGGTCGGGTCGGTGATCGTCCGGCCCGAGGCGTCGCTGACCGGGTTGGTGCCGGTGATCGTCTCGCCCAGCTTGGCCCAGCGGTAGCGCGGGGGGGCCTTGTCCAGCCGCGAGCCCAGCGCGCGGTCGGCGATGCCGCCGTCATGCTTGTAGTTAGCGAGGATGCGGAATTCGAGCTGACCGACGTTGGTCATCTTCCGCTTGACTTCCTCGACCTCCTCGGCGCTGGCCTTGGGGAGGATCACCTCGACGCGATTCTTGCCGACCTTGCGGATCGGGATGTCGAGCACCCCCTCCGGGTTGATGCGCCGCTTCAGGGCGGTGATCAGGTCATCGACATTGACGTTGCCGGAGGCATTCGCCTTGTCCTCGCGGACCTCGTAGACCAGGATCGTCCCGCCCGACAGGTCGATGCCGGTCTTGAGCTTTTCACTGGGCGGGATGATCGCCATCAGGCCGAGCACGGTCAGCCCGGCGATCAGGGCGAATCTCGAAGCGAACTTGTTCATGAGCGTCCCCGCGGTCCGGCGGCCTTTGATGATTTCCGACAAGTCGATGTGATGCGGGGGCCGTCCGGCGGATCGCCTTCGATGCCGGTCCCCCGGATGGTGCGGGATCGCCGATCCGACGGCGCCCGGCTGATGTCAAACGTCGCGGGCCGTTTCGGGCTTGTCCGATGGTTCCAGGAGCCGGACCACGCTGGACATCGTGAAGGGGATCTTGACCCGACCGTCCCCGTCGACCCGGAGCACGATCCGGTCATTGGCGGGATCCACCGACTGGACGGTCCCGTAGATGCCAGCCGCGGTCAGGACCTTATCGTTGGGCTTCAGGGCCCGGATCATGTCCTTGCGCCTCCGCTCCTGCTGCTGCTGCGGGCGGTACATCAGCAGGTAGAAGAGGATCGGGATCGGCAGGAGCGGGATCAGGGTGCTGAAGGGGCTCGGTTGTTGGGCGGCGGCCTGGGCGAACAACAACGGCACGGCGTCAAACGGGCCAAACATGGGGATCAGTCCGTCATCGTTCGAGGAGGAGTAGGGAGGGCGGCCTTCGCGAGCGACGCGGGCCTCTCCGATCGGCCCGGCCCCGCTGGAACCTGCACTCTACCCGTTACGGTCCCAACGCTTCAAGAACTTCCGCTCGCAACTGGACGAATCGACCGGCGCGGATCGCCTCGCGGGCCCGGGCGGTCAACCGCTGGAGGAACCGGAGGTTGTGGATCGAGGCCAGGATCGGCCCGAGCATCTCGTTGGCGATGAAGAGGTGGCGGAGGTACGCCCGGCTGAACCGCGTGCAGGCCAGGCAATCGCACCCCTCCTCGATCGGCCGGGGGTCGCGGCGGTGGCCGGCGTTGCGGAGCTTGACCGGCCCGGCCATGGTCAGGCAGGTGGCATTGCGGCCATTGCGGGTCGGCAGGACGCAGTCGAACATGTCGATCCCGGTGGCGATCGCGTCCAGGATGTCCTGCGGGCGGCCCACGCCCATCAGGTAGCGGGGGCGGTCGGCGGGCAGCAGGTGGGTGGTCACCTCCAGGGCCTTGCGGACCTGCTCGCGATCCTCGCCCACGCTCACGCCGCCCACGGCATAGCCGTCGAAGTCCAGGGCGATCAACGCCTCGGCGCACCGGCCTCGCAGGTCTTCTTCGGCCCCCCCCTGCACGATCCCGAACAGGGCCTGGTCGGCGCGGGTGCGGGCCTGCTGGCACCGGGTCGCCCAGCGGATCGTGCGATCGACGGCCGCGGCGATCGTCTCGCGCGAAGCGGGCAAGGCGGGGCAGACGTCCAGGCACATCGCCACGTCCGCGCCCAGGTTTTCCTGGATCTGCACGGCGCGTTCGGGCGTGAGGTCGAGCAGGCGTCCGTCGAGGTGGGATCGGAACGCCACGCCCTTCTCGGTGATCTTGGCCCGATCGGCGAGGCTGAAGACCTGGAACCCGCCCGAGTCGGTCAGGATCGGGCCGTCCCAGTCCATGAAGGCGTGGAGGCCGCCCATCGCGGCCACCTCCTCGTCGCCCGGGCGGAGCGCGAGGTGATAGGTGTTGGCGAGGAGCATCCGACTCCCGGTGGCACGAAGCTGGTCGGGCGTGACGCCCTTGACCGTCGCCAGGGTGCCGACCGGCATGAACGCCGGGGTGTCCAACGACCCATGCCGCGTCTGAAGCCGCCCGCAGCGGGCGGCCGACGCGGCATCGGTCGCGATCGTCTCGAACTTGACCGGGCGGGTGGTCGTGCTCACTCGTTCTTGAGCTTGAGGTTCAGCTCGCGGAGCTTCTCGCGGACCTCGTTCAGCGAGGTGACGCCGAAGTTCTTGCATTCGAGGAGTTCATCCCCGGTGCGGCTCAGCAACTCGCCCAGCGAATTGATGCCGAGCTTGGTCATGCACTTGCGGGCCCGGACCGACAGGTTGAGGTCGCCGATCGGCTTGACCAGCAGCGCCCGATCCTCGGCCGACAGCGATTCCGGCTCCTCGTGGGTCGAGGCCGACGTCTGCGAGCCCCCCTCCAGCGCCATGCCGAGCCAGAGGCCCTTGGAGGTCATCATCTCCTTGATCTCGGACAGCGAGGTTTCGCCGAAGTTCTTGGAGGCGAGCAGCGCCGCCTCGGTCGTCCGGGAGAGGTCGCCGAGCGTGCGGATGTTCATCTTCCGCAGGCAGTTGCGGCTCCGCACCGACAGCTCGAAGTCGGTGACGGGGATCTCCATCAACTGCCGCTTGATCGCGATGTCCTTCTCGACGGTCTCGTCGTAGAACATGTCGCGGCTGGCGCGGCAGTCCTTGAAGAACAGGGCGGCGCGGGGATGGTTGCGATCGTAGGCCAGGACCTGGCGATAGCAGTTCTCGGCCTCGCGGAAGTTCATCCGGTCTTCGTACAGGACGCCCAGGTTGATCAGGGCGGCCAGCGGGACGGGCGGGCGATTCACGCAGTCCTTGTAGAAGTCCAGCGCCACGTCATCGTTGCCGTGGAGGTCGTTGATGTAGGCCAGCTCGAACAGGGCGTTCGTGTGGTGGCGATCCAGCTCAACGGCCTTCTCCAGCTCGGCCGAGGCGAGGACCAGCTCCCCCTCGGAGGCGAGCAGGCTGCCCCGCTGGTAGTGGTATTCGGCCGACGAGCCGGCCATCGAACTCAGGCCGTCCAGGATGGCGCGGGCTTCCGCATCCTGCCCGAGTCGTCGGAAGGCCCCGGCCCGGTGGAGGTCGGACAGCTTGGGCTCGTACCCGGCGGCCGAGGCGGCCTCGAACTCGGAGGCGGCCTCTTCCCACTTCTGGAGGTATTCGAGGGCGAGGCCCCGGAAGAAGTAGGCCAGGCCATGCTTGCCGACCTCGGACAGGTGCGACAGGCCGCTGGCATACTTGCCGAGCAGGACCTCGCCGACGCCGAGGCGGAGGTGGGTGTCGGGGGTCATCTCGCCCCCCTTGCTGCGGTCGCGCAGGGTGCCGACGGCCTCCCGCAGGGTGGCGTAGCGCGAGGGGTCACGCCCCAGGACTTCCCGGAGATCGGCCACGGCCGAAGCATCGAACGGATTGCGATCCAAGAGCGCGCGAACGTCGGTGGTCATCAACTCGGCCATCCGTCTCTCCCTCGACCTGTCACGGGCTCGATCGCATCATGGACGAAACATCCCGACCAGCATCCCGGGCGACGGGACGATGATCGGGACGAGCAAGCCAAGCAGAGCATGTTAAGCGAACGGCCCGCCGCTTGCAAGGGCGGGGCCGCTCGCGTGCCGGATCCCGGGATCAGACGCCGGAGCCGACGAGTTCGCCGGCGTGCTCGTAGACGCCGTTGCTCGGGGTGCCGAAGAGGTCGGCGCCCAGGGCGGTCTCGCCGTGCTGGCTGAGGTCCAGCCCGGTGATCTCCTGCTCGTCGGTGACGCGGAGCCGGATGATCATGTCGGTGACCTTGTAGAGGACAATCGAGCCGACGAACGCATAGACCGACACGATCACCATCGCGATCATGTGGTTCTTGATCAGTTCGATGCCGCCGCCGTGGAACAGCCCGCCCTTGGCCTGGGAGGCGAACAGGGCCGTGGCGATCATCCCGACCATCCCGCCCACGCCGTGGCAGGGGAAGACGTCGAGCGTGTCATCCAGGGTGGACTTGGTGCGGAGGTGGACGGCGATGTTGCTGATCACGCTGGCCGCCAGGCCGATCATGATGCTCTCGCGGACCGTGACGAAGCCGGCCGCCGGGGTGATGGCCACCAGGCCGACCACGGCGCCGATGCAGGCCCCCAGGGCCGACGGCTTCTTGCCCATCATCCAGTCGAAGAACATCCAGCCGAGCATGGCCGCGGCCGAGGCCGTGTTGGTCGTGGCGAAGGCCATCGCCGCGGTGCCGTTGGCCGCCAGGGCCGAGCCGGCGTTGAAGCCGAACCAGCCGAACCACAGCATCCCGGTGCCCAGCAGGACGAACGGGACGTTGGCCGGGGTGTGCTCCTCGCGGGCCACGTGGCTCTTGCGGCGGCCCAGCAGCATGGCGCCCGCCAGGGCGGCCCAGCCGGCCGACATGTGGACCACGGTGCCGCCGGCGAAGTCCAGCACGCCCCACTTCATGAACAGCCCCTCGGGGTGCCAGGTCATGTGGGCGAGCGGGGCGTAGATGAACAGGCTGAACAGGACCATGAACAGGAGGTAGCCGGAGAACCGCACCCGCTCGGCGAACGACCCGGTGATCAGCGCCGGGGTGATAATCGCGAACTTGAGCTGGAACATCGCGAACACGATCAGGGGGATCGTCATCGGCAGCTTGGAGCTGGTGGCCTCGCCGACCCCGTCCAGGAACATGTACGTGAACGGATTGCCGATCAGCCCCAGCCCCTTGACGTCATCGCCGAAGGCCAGGCTGAAGCCGACCATGACCCAGAGGATGCTGATCACGCCCAGGGCCACGACGCTCTGGAGCATCGTCGACACGACGTTCTTGAATCCGACCATCCCGCCATAGAAGAACGACAGGCCCGGGGTCATCAACAGCACGAGCGCCGAGGCCGTGAGCATCCAGGCAACATCCCCCGCGACGATCGCATCGCCGGCCGGGGCCGGTTGCGGCTTCGGGTAGAAGGCCGGGCAGAGGGCGAGGACGGCGACGACGGTGAGAAGGATGAACGGAATGGGGGTCGCACGTTTCATGGGGTTGGGCCACCTGAGGGAGGAAGGCGGCTGTCGTCGACGCGTCGGGTTCCACTCGGGGCATTGACCGGGGCGGTTCCGCGCGAGGAGGCAGCCATCGGGGCGAGGGTTGAAGTTCGAGGACGGGACGGGAGAGGTTCGTCGACAGGCCGGATCGCGTCGGCCCGCCCGGCCCGCAGGAAGGGGGCCGTGGAAGCGCCGGGAGCGGGGATCGCCCGAGGATCCGGGGATGCCCCGCGACCGGACCCGACGAGTCCAGGGCCGTGGACCGGGCCTTGGCCTTGGGGCGGGAAAGGGCCAGCCCCAACTCGTGCGGTGGTCGTGCGATCGAGCCCGCGAATCGTGCCGCATCCGGGGAGGTGAAATCCGGCGAGGTCGGACTGACCTCGCATCGGTTTTACCAATACGGCCGCGGGGCCACGATTCGTGATCCCGATACTATGACCGGATTTTTGGGGATTGCAAGATGGGAACCGGCGAAGATCATTTGAACGTGTCAACCGCAAATTGGACGCGGGGGTTGGCCGGTTGAAGTCGCGGGCCGGGGTCCATAGTCTTAATTACCCCCTCCGCGAATCGAAGCAGCCCCTCGGGCTGCCCATCCCTGGTTTTTTTATGGTTGAGGTTCCATGACATTCCGCCGATGGAGTTACGCGCCTGCCCTTTTTGGGATCCTGCATCTCTTCGCCCTCACCGCCCGCTCGGTCGAGCCGCCGCCCCGCGAGACGCATGGTGACTTCGACGTCGTGATCGCCGGGGGGACCACCGCCGCCTTCGCCGCAGCATTGGCCTCGGCCGACTCCGGGGCCCGGACCGCGCTGATCGAGCCGACCGACTGGGTGGGGGGGCAGATCACCGCCTCGGCCGTGCCGGCCATCGACGAGGCCTGGCACAAGATCACCGATCCCAAAATGAAGAAGGTCCTGAACGTCGCCACGATCGCCCGCGATCGGGCCAACATGACGCCCGACTTCCGCGCCATGCTGGACGCCACCGGCAACCCGGGCCGGGGCTGGGTCAGCCAGTACTGCTTCGAGCCGAAGAAATTCCTGGACGCCCAGCTTCTGCCGCGGGAGAAGGCCCGGGGCGATAAGCTCGTGGTGTTCCGGGAGGCGGTCATCAAGTCGGTGGAGGCCGACGCCGCATCAGGGCGAATCACCGCGATCCACGCGATCCGGCGTATCCCCCGGCCCGGCGTGGCCTGGGGCGGGTATGACCGACTCCTCTCGCTCGACCTCGACGACTGGTACAGCCCCGAGCCCTCCGACCGGTTCGACAAGGTCCTCCTGACCTTCCGCGCCGACGATCGGCCCGGCCACCGGACCGTCTTCCTGGAAGCGACCGAGTGGGGCGAGGTCCTCGCCCTGTCCGGTGCCCCCTATCTCCAGGGTGTCGAGGCCGTCGACGGCGGCCGCGAGGGGGACGACACCTGCGGCCAGGCCACGGTGTTCGATTTCATCCAACGCCTCAACCCGACCCCGGTGGACGAACCGCCCGGCCCGAAGGGCGTCGAGAAACTCGGCTTCGCCCTGAAGCCGGAGCAGAAAGACCCCTGGGCCCACATCTGGACCTATCGCCGGCTCAAGGGGAAGGAGGCCGGCCCGGCCGTGGGGGACCTGAGCCTCCAGAACTGGGGCTACTCGGACCGCATGAAGGAGGGGGGCAACGACTATCCGTTCGGCTACCTGTTCCCCCCCCGCTCCGCGGCGGCCGCCGAGGCGAAGGACTGGAAGGGCGGGCTCAATCGCGCCGTGCTCGCCGGGGCCGAGCAGAGGGCCCTGGGCTGGCACTACTGGTTGAAGGAACACGTCCCGGCCCCGTTCGTCCCGGGCCAGGTGACCCTGGATCGGGGCCTGCTCGGCACCGGTCACGGCCTGGCCAAGCTCCCCTACATCCGCGACACCCGGCGATCGATCGGGCTGGATGGCTTCATCCTCAAGATCTCCGACCTCGAAGGCCCGGTGGCGAACCTGACCGGCAAGCGGTTCAAGGATCGGATCGCCCTGGGGGCCTACCCGGCCGACATCCACCCGGTGACCGGGTGCGACTTCCCTTCCTACGTCCACGCCCACAACGACACGCTCCCCTTCTGCATCCCGTTCCGGGCGCTGACCAACGAGCGGTACGGCAACATGATGGTGGCCGGCAAGACCATGGCCCAAAGCTTCATGGCCAATTCCGCCACCCGTCTGCATCCGATCGAATGGTCGACCGGGACCGCCTCCGGGGTGATCGCCGCGTTCATGGCCCGCGAGAACCTCGACAGCCGGGCCGCGTTCGGACGCATCGGGGAGATCCAGGCCCTGGTCCGGGCCAAGACCCCGATCGACTGGACGATCGACGGCAAGGTCTATCCCACTCCCGACGAGGCGACGGAACTCTGATGTCCGTCCGCCCCTCGACCTGAAGTTCTGGTCGCACCAAGAGCGGGTGACTTGTCCCGAGGAGGGGGTCCCCGCTATAGTGATGCAGACCAGGCGCCCGTAGCTCAACGGATAGAGTCGCGGACTTCGAATCCGAAGGTTGTAGGTTCGAATCCTACCGGGCGCATTTTTTCCATCGCCTCGATCGGGATGGACGATCGCAAATGGATCGACGCTTGATGGCCGTTGTCCTGTGATCCCTCCGTGTTCGCCGACGTCATGTTGGATCTCCCCGACGGGCCCGAGGACCATCCCGGGATGCTCGGGGAAACTCCCCCGCACCTCGAAACCCCGCCCGTGGACCCCATGACCCAAGATCCCGCCCGGAAGGCGACGTTCTCGTTCGTCAGCCTGGGATGCCCGAAGAACCTGGTCGATTCCGAGCGGATGCTCGGGCTCCTGTCCCAAGATGGCTACGCCCTGGTGCCCGACGCCGGCAACGCCGACCTGGTCATCATCAACACCTGCGGGTTTATCGACGCCGCCCGCCAGGAGTCGCTGGGCGTCATCCGCGAGATGCTCGACCGCAAGAAGGCCGGGGACATCAAGGGCGTGATCGTCGCCGGGTGCCTGGCCGAGCGCCAGCGCGAGATGCTCCTGGACGAGGTCCCCGACGTCGACCAGATCATCGGCGTGTTCGGCCGCGAGGAGATCAGCCGCGCCGCCGACCGGATCATGGGCGACCTCCACGAGCAACGGTCGATCTTCCGCCCGGCCCCAGTCCAGGCCCAGGACGACCGTGCCCGGCTCCGGATCACCCCGCGCCACCTGGCCTACTTGAAGGTGTCAGAGGGCTGCGACCGGCTCTGCACGTTCTGCGCGATCCCCTACATGCGGGGCAAGCACGTCACCAAGCCGATCGAAAAGGTCGTCGAGGAGGCCCGCGAACTGGCCGCCGACGGCGTCCGCGAGCTGAACCTCGTCGCCCAGGACATGACCTACTACGGCCTCGACCTCTACGGCCGCCCCCGGCTCGCGGACCTGCTGCGGGCCCTGGAGGAGGTCGAGGGGATCGAGTGGGTCCGCGTCCTCTACAACTATCCGAACTACTTCACGGACGAGCTGTACGACGCCCTCGCCACTTGCTCCAAGGTCATCCCGTACCTCGACATGCCAATCCAGCATGCCAACGACCGGATGCTGAAGCTGATGAATCGCCGTCACACCCTGACAGAGACCGAGGCGATCCTGACGCGGCTCCGTTCGACCGTGCCCAACCTCGTCCTCCGGACCACGTTCATCGTCGGCTTCCCGGGCGAGACCCAGGCGGAGTTCGAGGACCTGCTCCACTTCGTCGAGGAGAAGCGGTTCGAGCGGCTTGGGGTGTTCCCCTACTCGCTGGAGCCCGACACTCCGGCCGCCCGCCTGCCCGGCCACCTGCCCGACGAGGTCAAGGCCGAGCGCCGCGACCGGATCATGGCGGCCCAGCAGCCGATCGCCTTCGAGTTCAACCAGAGCCTGGTCGGAAAGACCCTGGACATCTTGATCGACGGCGATGCCGAGGGCTCGGACCGGGGCGACCTGAAGGTCGGCCGTTCCTATGCCGACGCACCCGACGTCGACGGGCTGGTCTACGTCCCCGGCTCGCACCTGGAGCCGGGCGACCTGGTCCGCTGCACGATCGTGGCCGCCGAAGGGTATGACCTGGTCGGCAAGCCGGACGCCGCCGCCCCGCCGCGCCGCCGCAAGACGCGGCCGCGCCCGAGGCGCAAGCCGGGCTCTCCGTTCACCATCCTGAACTGACGCCGAACCGCCCCGACCGGAGGATGGTCGACGATGATAGCACCTCCCGAACCCCGCCAAGCGGCCCGGCCGGAGCATGTGTTCAACATCCCCAACCTCCTGACCCTCAGCCGCCTGGCGCTGGCCTGGGTGGTCTTCGCCCTAGTCGGCGCCCAGTGGTACTGGGCGGCCCTGATCGTCTTCGCGATCGCGGCCATCACCGACGCCTTCGACGGATACGTCGCCCGCCGGCTCGGCCAGGGCACGGTCCTCGGCCGCCAGCTCGACCCGCTGGTCGACAAGGTCCTGATCTGCGGCGTGTTCATCTTCCTGATGAGCGTCCGGGCCGACACCGGGCTCGGCCCCTGGATCGTCTCGACGATCGTGATCCGGGAGCTGCTGATCCAGGGGCTGCGGAGCCACCTCGAAGGGGGCGGTCAGGCGTTCGGGGCCCAGATGGCCGGCAAGCTCAAGACGGTCGTCCAGTGCCTCTCGATCTCAGCCATCCTGATGTCGCTCAGCCTCCGGCCAACCGCCCCCTGGCTCCTGGCCCGCGACGTGGTGACCTGGACGGCGGTCGCGCTTACGGTCTACAGCGGCCTCGGCTATGTGATGCTGGCCATCCCCCGATTTCGTGATCGGTCCCCGTCCACGCTCCCCTGACGTTATTGCCGAGGCTTCATGGACTGGATCGAATCCCTGGTGCTCGGCGTGGTGCAGGGCCTGACCGAATTCTTGCCGATCTCCAGCGACGGCCACCTGAACACGATTCAGCACCTGTTCGAACGATTGACCGGACGCCGGCAGACGGAAGCCGACAAGATCTTCTTCGATGTGATGCTCCACGTCGGGACCTTGCTGGCCATCGTGTTCCACTATCGCTCCGTCGCCATCGAGGGTGCCCGGGGCTTGTTGGGATCGGAGGAGGTCCCCGCTTCGTCCCGGAGATCGGCGGTGATCCGGGTCGGCATCCTGGCGGTGATCGCGACGCTGCCGCTGATCCCGCTCAAGCTTTTCTTCATGGATCTGATCGAGAACGCCTTCCACAGCCTCACGGCCACCGGGGTCGGCTTCCTGATCACGGCGGCCGTCCTGCTGGTGAATGCTCGGCTCAAAGGGGCATCCAAGGGCCCGAATGAGATGACCTGGCTGGACGCCCTGCTGGTGGGGATCGCCCAGATGCTCGCCCCCCTGCCCGGCGTCAGCCGGAGCGGCATGACGATCACCGCGGCGCTAGCCCTGGGCTTCAGCCGCACCTGGGCCGTGGGGTTCAGCCTCCTGATCGCCGTGCCGGCGATACTGGGGGCCACCGCGTTCGAGATCCTCAAGGTCGACCCGGCCACCATGACCCCCGACCGGGTCGCCCAGATCATTGCCTCGGCCGCGTTGGCGGGCGTGATCGGCTACCTGGCGATCACCTGGCTGGTTCGGCTTGTCCAACTCGGTCGGCTATGGTATTTTTCTGTATACCTGATCGCATTGGGGATCGCCCTGATCGCAACGGATTCGCTCGGGAAAGGCGGCACCGATGCCCGGCCTTCGCACGCTCTGGACCGGCCCCTGCGGGGTGGACCCGCGCTCGGCGGTGATCGAGCGGGCGGCGCGGGAGACGTCCACGCTCTGGCTGGTCCCCTCGCCGATGGCCCGCGATCAGGTGTCCCGCTCGTTGGCGATCGCCGCTAAGGGCGCGATCACCCGCCACCGCGTCTGGTGCTGGGACGACGCCTGGAAGGCGATGGCCCTGGCCCATGCCGAGCCCCCGGCCCGGCTCTCGGACGCCGGGCTCCGGGCCGTCCTGGCCGAGGCCATCGAGCGCTGCCGGGCCGACGGCGGACTCGCCGCGATCGGGCGGTCCCTGTCCTTCGCCGGCTATCGCCGCCAGCTCCTCGATCGATTCGCGGGCTGGGGCCGGCTGGAGCGATCGCCGGCCGCGCCGCCGGTCGAGGACTCGGCGACCGGGCGGGACGAGTGGCACCTCTACGGCCATTATCGGGGCGTCCTGGCCGACCTCGAAGCCGTCGACCGGGCCGGATGGGCGGCCTGGGCCTCGCGCGAGATCGCGCGATCGGCTCCCCCCGGACTGCGGAAGCCAGGCATGGTGGTGGTGCTCGACCCGGTCGATCCCGGCCGCGCCGGCTGGCGCGTGCTCGACCACTGCCAGAAGGTCGCCAAGGGGATGCTGGTCCTCCTCCCCTATTCCGACGAGCCGACGATGGTCGAGCCCTACGCAGGCCCGGCGTCGTCCCGGCAACGGTTCCTCGATTGGGGCTTCCAGGAGGCGACGGCCCACCAGGACTGGTTCCGCCCGGCCGGGCTCAAGACCATCGAGCTGGAGGTGTTCCGGCCCGACGCCCATGCCCGCCCGAAGGTCCGGCTCGGCCCGGACAGCGGGCTGCGGATCCTGGGAGGCCCGCGCGGGGAGGGGCTGGCCTTGCTGGTCGCCCGCCAGGTCCGGGCCGAGTTGGAACGCGGCGTGGAGCCCGACCAGATCCTGATCCTCGTCCCTCGGCCCGACTCCGACGCCGAGCTGATCCGATCGACGCTGCGATCGTGGGGGCTGCCCGCGGCCGACCCGCCGGTCGCCCGCCTGGCGGCGGTCCCCGCCCTGGCCGCGTTGCGGAGGGCCATGCGGCTGCCCGTTGAGGGTTGGGACATGGCGAGCCTGTCCCGCCTGCTCCGCAACGGCCGGATCGACTGGGGCGACGCGGAGGCATCCGCCTTCGCCCGGTTCGAGGCCGCCTCGGCGATCCGGGCGACCCGGGTCTTCCGCGATCGGGCCATGCTCCTCCGCGCCCTGGAGCGGCCCTCCCCCGGCGCGGCCGAACGCCCCGGCGCGAAGGAAGCCCGGGCGCTGGTCGAGCGGCTCTCAACCCTGATCGATCCCCTGGCCCGCACCGGCCCCTGGCGGGTCCAGGACGGTCGTCTGCGACGCCTGGCGGGCGGCCTGGGCCTGCTCGGGCCCGACCTCGACCCGCTCTGGGATGCCCTCGACGATGCCCGATGGGTCCGCGAAGGGCTCGGCCCCTCGGTCGCGGATCAGCCCTGGTCCTGGGCCGAATTCGCCGATGAGGTCGACGCGATCGTCACCGAACAGGTGATCGACGCCGCCCCCCCCGCCCCGGGCACGATCCGGATCGAGCCGGTCGGGTCGGCCGACGGGGCCCGCGTCCGGGTGGTGATCCTGGCCAACCTGGCGGAACGCACCTTCCCCTCGGCCGACGCCATCGACCTCGGGCCGGCCACCCCGGACGCCCCGGCCGGGGCAGGGGAACCGGATCCCGTCGAGGAATTTTTCGAAGACGAGACGCCGCCCGAGGCCACGGCCTACGGCCGCGAGATGCTCCGGTTCCTGCGGGTGGCCGGGATGGCCGACGAGCGGCTGATCCTGGCCTACCCGACCACAGACCTCAATGGCGAGCGGCTCCTTCCCGCCGGCTTCCTCGACGACGTGGTGCGCCGGCTCGACGGCGGCTACGCGGCCCCGGTGGTCGAGATCCACCAACGCTTCGACCCCGTCCTGCTGGGCCACGACGACCTAGCCGTCGCGCCCACTGATGCCCGCGTCCTGGCGGTCGCCCGGGCCTTCCGGGACGATGATTTCGACGCGGTGCGCCGGGTCGCGCGTGTCCCCGGGCACGGCCGCGCCCTGGAAGGGACGGCCTCGGCGCTGGAGGTCGCCCAGGAACGGCACCACGACCGGGCCTTCAGCTCGTTCGACGGCCTGCTCGCCAACCCGGCCGCGATCGCCAAGATCCGCGAGAAGTTCGGCCCGTCCCACCCGTTCAGCGCCAGCCAGCTCGAAACGTTCGCGCTCTGCCCGTTCCAGTTCTTCCTCCGCTACGTCCTGGGGCTGAAGCCCGTGGATGAGCGGCGCGAACTCGATGAGGACTACGCCGGCCGGGGGAGCGACGTCCACCGCATCCTCGAAACCATCCACCTCCTCATGGCGTCCGAATCCGACGTCAATCTGGTCGATCGGCTCGACGAGCTGATCCGCTCGGAGATGCAGGTCGAGCTGGACCAGTTCGACGGGGCGGCGGGCGACGTGTCGCTGGTGCTCCGGGAGATCGGCTCGCTCCGAACCCGGAAGATCCTCGGCCGCTACCATGCCCAGTTCCGCACCTACGTGGAGAGGGGCGGGACGCCGTCCCCCCACAAGTTCGAGGTGCGGTTCGGGCAGCCCGACAAGCCGGATTCGCTCGACCACCTGACGATCGGCGAGGGCGACTCGGCCGTCCGGTTCCAGGGGGTCATCGACCGCATCGACCTGGTCCAGTCGGACGGCCGGACCGGGTTCCGCGTGATCGACTACAAGACCGGCTCGAACCCGAGCAAGGCCGACGTCCTGAGCGGGCAAGCCTCGCAACTCCCGCTCTACGCCCTGGCCGTGGAGCAGCTCATCCTGCCCGGCGGGGACCACCCGTTGCTCGACGTGGGCTACTGGAGCCTCCACAAGGAGGGGTTCAGCCGGGTGAAGCTCGACGACTGGGACGGCTATCGCTCCGACCTGATCGCGTTCGTCCAGGAGATCGTCGCGAAGCTCCGCGGCGGCCGATTCCCGATCGATTCGCGGAAGAAGGACTGCAACAAGTATTGCGACTTCCAGGCCATGTGCCGGGTCTCC
Source organism: Tundrisphaera macrotermitis (assembly GCF_051175315.1). Taxonomy (NCBI): domain Bacteria; kingdom Pseudomonadati; phylum Planctomycetota; class Planctomycetia; order Isosphaerales; family Isosphaeraceae; genus Tundrisphaera; species Tundrisphaera macrotermitis. The sequence continues at coordinate 3,398,660 of NZ_CP195100.1, read as the reverse complement.
CAGGTCCGCCGGGCGGGCAAGATCTGGACCGAGATGCCCTTGCTGGGAGGGCGAGTCGGATGAGCGAGACGCGGACCGGGCCGAGGTTGACCCGCCAGCAGGCCGAGGCGCTGGATGTGGATCGGGCGAGCGTGGCCCTGAGCGCCGGGGCGGGCTGCGGCAAGACGACGGTGCTGACCGAGCGGTTCGTCCGCGCCGTGGGTGGGCCGGAGCCGATCGCCCTGGGGCGGGTGGTCGCCCTGACGTTCACCAATAAGGCCGCCCGCGAATTGCGGGACCGGATCCGCGCCGAGTGCCGGGCCCGGCTCGAATCGGGCCACGGCGACCCGGACCGCTGGCGGTCGATCCTGCGCGGGCTGGAAGCCGCCCGGATCGGCACCTTCCACTCGTTCTGCGGCGAGATCCTCCGCCGCCACGCGATCGCGGCGGGGGTCGACCCCGGCTTCGCGGTCCTCGACGAGCCGATCGCGATGGCGATCCGCGACGAGGCGCTGAATCTGGCGCTCCGCGAAAGGCTGGCCGATCGCGACCCCGACCTGATCGAGCTGGCCGTGGAATTCGGCCTGGGGATCGTCGTCAAGGCCCTCGACGAGCTGCTGGCCAACCGATCGGCCGGTGACCTCCCGGCCTGGGCGGCCCGCGAGCCCGAGGATGTCCTGATCGAATGGGTGGCCACCTGGACGGAGACGGTCCGCCCGCAACTCCTGGTCGATTTCGAGAAGAAGTGCCGGCCCTGCCGGGACCTGCTCGCCTCGGCGGGCCTGGCCCATCCCAAGGCGATCGAACGGGTAGCCCGGCTCGAAGATGCTTTCGCCCTGCTGAAGACGCGGTCCGAATCGACCGAGGCGGCCCTCGCCGCGATCCGCGAACTCGCCAAGATGACCGGATTGAGCGCCAAGGGGACCTGGCCTTCGGACGAGGTGAAGGCCGCGGTCGGCGATCATTTCAAGAAGATCCGCGACGAGATCGACAAGCTCCTGGAAGCCTTCGTCTGGGACGAGTCGACGTCCCTGGTCGCGGCGCGGCAGGGGGTCCAGTTCGCCCGCCTGGTCGTCCACGCCCGGGATGCCTACGACCGGGCCAAGCAGCGTCGGGGCGGTCTGGACAACGACGACCTCCTGCTGCTGACCCGCCGGCTCCTGGCCGAGCATCCCGAGAGCGTCCGCGCCGACCTGAACGGGTCGATCGACCTGATGCTCGTCGACGAGTTCCAGGACACCGACCCGGTGCAGTCGGACATCCTCCGCCACCTGGCCGGGCCGGGCCTGGGGGACGGGCGGATGTTTCTGGTGGGCGACTTCAAGCAGTCGATCTATCGCTTCCGGGGGGCCCGTCCGGGGCTGTTCATCGAATACCGATCCGAGTTCCCGGCCGAGGGCCGGCGGAGCCTGACCGAGAATTTCCGGAGCGTGCCGGGCATCCTCGACTTCGTCAACGCCCTGTTCGCCGACACGTTCGAAGAGGCCGACGCGGCGCTCCAGCCCGGCGGGGGCCGCCCCGACTTTGAGGGAGGCCCGCCCGCCGTCGGCTTCCTTTGGGATCCCGCCCCGGCCGAGCCGAAGGGGACGACCGAGAAGGCCGACGCCACGGCCCGGCGCCGCGAGGAGGCCCGCCGGATCGCCGAATATCTCCGCGACCGACTCGACGCCGGGTGGACGGTCCGGGGGCCGGGTGGGATCCCCCGCCCCGCCACGGCCGGCGATGTCGCCATCCTGTTCCGATCCCTGTCCGACGCCTCGGCCTACGAGACGGCCCTGGCCGAGGCGGGGCTGGACTACCACGTCGTGGGCGGCTCGGGCTTCTTCGCTCAGCAAGAAGTCTCCGACGTGATCAACCTGCTCACCGCCGTCGAGGACCCGCTCGACGCCGTGGCCATGGCCGGGGCGTTGCGGAGCCCGGCGTTCTCCCTCAGCGACGACTCCCTGTTCTGGCTCGTCCAGGAGACGCCCGGCGCCCCCCATGCCGGACTGGCCGCCGCCCGGGGCGAATGGCTCGAACGGCTCTCCCCGCCCGACCGGCCCCGGGTCGAGCGGGCGCGGGAACTCCTCGACCGCTGGCGCGCAATCAAGGATCGGACGCCGATCGCCGGGCTGGTGGAGATGATCCTCGACGAGTCGGGCTACGAGGCCGCCCTGCTGGGCGAGGCCCTGGGCGACCGCAAGCGGGCCAACGCCCGGAAGCTGGCGCGGATGGCCCGAGCCTTCGACGAGCAGGGCGGGTTCACCCTGGCCGACTTCGTGGCCCGCCTCCGCGCGGATATGCGGATGGCAACCAAGGAGAATCAGGCCGCGACGACCGACGAGGCGGGCGAGATCGTCCGCCTGATGTCGATCCACCAGGCCAAGGGGCTCGAATTCCCGATCGTGGTGATCCCCGACCTCGACCGCAAACGCCCCGGCGACCTCAAGCGGGTGGCCTTCGACGCCACCCTCGGGCCGCTGGTCAACCCGGTCGCCGAGGCCGCCGGGCCGGACGACGCCGAGGAGTCGGGGGGCAGCCTGGGCTGGACCCTCCATCGCCACCTGGAGCGCCAGGCCGACGACGACGAGGCGCTCCGCCTGCTCTACGTGGCTACCACCCGCGCCCGGGACTTCCTCCTGCTCTCCTCGGCCAGCGACCCGGCGAAGCCCGCCACCTCGCCGGCCCTCCGCCTGATCGATCGCCGATTCGAGCGTACCACCGGCCGGTTCCTCGGCCAGTTGCCCGACGGGCTCGTCGCGCCCCGGGTCGAGGTGATCGCCTCCGACCGGCCGGACCCAGCCCAGCGGTTGCTGCCGCGCCGCCGCCAGCCCCGGCTGCTCGACGTGGCCCGCGTGATCCGCGAGACGATCGCCGGCCCGTGCCCGGAGCCCCCGCCCCGGATCGCGCCGACCCCGCCGTCCCTCGACCTCGACCCGGCCTGGGGCCTCTCGTCGCGGGCCGGCCGACGCGACCGGCTGCTGCGGACGATCCTGGCCGAGTCACGGTCGCTCGACCTGGCCGCCCTGCCGAAGGTCGCGGCCCGTGCCGCCCGGCTCCAGGATCCGGTCGCCCCCGCCTCGCTCGTCGCCGAGGTCCTGGATTGGCTGGCCCTGCCCGCCTGGAAGGCCGCGACCCGCGACGCCACCCATTCCCCCTACGTGATCCGGGGGTATTCCTGGACGATCGCCTGGCCGTTCGAGTCGAACCCATTGGTCCTCTCGGGGACCGGGGATTATGCCTTCGACGAACCGGGCAGCGGGATGACCGTGATCCAGGTCAGCGGCCCGGGCGCGGACGGGCCCCGCGAGCGGCTCCGGCATCTGGTCTCCGCCGAGGTCGCCCGCGAGCGGAAGCCCGAGATCCCCGTCCGGCTCCGCCGAGTGCGACTCGGCGACGGGGCGGCGACCGTCGAGGACGGCCCCTTCGACCCGGCGGAGATCGCCGACGCGATCCGGGCGATCCAGGCGTCCGGAACCCTTTAGCGGACCCGGAGGTCGGGCTTCGGCGCGGGCGTCGCCAGGGCCGGGGAAGCGTTCTTCCGGGCATACTCGACCCAGCGGCTCTGGAGGTCGGCATACCCGTCGATCTTGTAGTGCTTACGCAGCTCCTCTTCCGGGTCGCCCGCCTGGGCCGCCTGGAGGTATTTGAGGAGCAGCTTGGAGGAGCCGGTCTCGACCAGGAACCGCGTCAGCGAGACGCTCTGGGCGTAGTAGAGGTTCCAGTACTGGCTCTCGGGGTAATCCATCGTCATCAGGTTGGCGATCGGGAACAGGCGGTCGGCGGCGAGGGGTTCGGACAGGTCGGCGGCCCGGCGCCTCTGCTCGTCCGCCGGCTCAGAGAGCACCGCCATCCCTTCGTCGGCCCAGCGCGGGATCTGCTGGGTGGTGAAGAAATCGGCCAGGATGACGTGGGTGACCTCGTGGGGGAGGACGGCCGTCAATGCCGTGGGGTGATCGACCCGGACGTTCACGCGCCGGCCGATCAGCTTCCCCTCGTTCATCCCCATGGTCGAGAACCCGGGGGAATCCTCGGGCTGCCCGGTCATCTGGCCGTAGATCTTGCCGTTGGGATAGAGGTAGATTTCGCACTTCGGCATCCACGCGGCCTGAGGCTCGGCCCCGGTCCAGAACTTGGTCTGGCGGACGCGTGTGGTCTCGGCGATCTGGGCCACCTTGGCCGCGAGCGCGGGGTCGACGTGGTAGATCCGGAAGTTCGTGGACTCGCGGGTCTGCCACCGGCCGATCGTCTGGGCCGGCTTGGCGGAGGCCCCGGCCGGGGCATTCGCGGCGGCTCGGGTGGGCGGGCTGGTGGCCGGCGATTCCTCGGGGGACGAGGCCCGCACGACCGTCGAGCCGGACGCGGCGGCCTTCTTTCCACCGGGACGCTCCGCGGCGAGGTTCCGGAGGTATTCGCCGATCCAGTTCTCGGGGTCGAGCTTCCGGATCTGCTGGATCTCCGCATCGATGCTCGCCCACTCGGACCGGTCCGTGGGCCGGGCGTTGATCCTCTTGGCGACGGCCACGGATCGGCAATAGGCCCAGCAGTCGTTCCGTTCCTTGGGGAGCTTCCGGGCCCGGGCCAGCTCGGTGTAGAGCCGGCCCGCCTCGGCATACCGCTCGGCCAGGAAGGCCGCGTCCGCGGTCGCCAGGTCCACGGTCGGCGTCGGCGCCGGGAGCGGGAGCAAGGCCGATGGAACGGGGGCCGGCGCCGGTTCGGGAAGCGTGGCGGGGGCGGGGGCGGGGGCCGGCTCGGGCTCCGGCTTCGTCACCGGGGCCGGCTCGGGCTCGGGCTCCGGCTTCGGGGGGGTGATCGACGTTGGTTCCGGGGTGGGCGCCGGGGCCTGGAGCGGCGGCAACTCCGCGGGCACCGGCGACGGCGGGACCTCCGGGAGCGGCTCGATCGGCGGCTTCGCCGGCTCCGGGAGCGGCTCGATCGGCGGCTTCGCCGGCTCCGAGGCCGGTGACTGGGCTCGCGGGACCGTCGGCTTGATGGATCGATTCAGGATCCGGAGGTCTTCGCGGTACGTCTCGGCCTCGCCGGGCTTGCCCTGGGCCTCGCACTGCTGGGCCGCTTGCGCGTAGGCGGTGCGCAGCAGGTCGAGGACGGCGGATTTCTCGCCGCCGGCGGTCGCGAGCGCGGCTTCGAGGGTCGAGGCGGCGGCGATGGCATCGCGCCCGGCCAGTTGGCGACGCGCGTCGGCGATGGCACCGGCCGCGTCGCCGCGGGCCGGCGATGAGGCTGCCAACGTGGCCAGGATCAGGAGGCAGGCGAGCGCGGGGCGGTGCATGACGTTCCGTGTCCTGCTTTCGGTCAACGCCGCCGTCCTCGACGAAAGCGATTCGCCGTGGTCGCCCCAGGCCGTGGCGACCGGGGGCGGGCGAAGCGGGCGGGCCGACCTCGTCCCTGGGGATCGTCCATGATGATCGAATCCATCGGGGGGCCATTCCATGACCCTGATTCGATGGGTTCGACGGCAGTATGGTCCGATCGCGGAAGACGGTCAATCCCGAATCCGGGGGGCTACTGATGGGGATATCGGATCCGCGGGAAGGCCGGATCCAGCGAATCCCGCGGATCGACGGGCCTCGATCGCAAGCTTCGATGTCGGCGACGCATCCCTCTTGATAAGATGGTCGGGCCGAAGGGCGGTGGTGTCGAGATCGTCGGCCCGGCCCCGGACGTCCCCCGCGGGAGCCTTGAGGATGCGGATCATCGCCGGCCAACGGCGCGGGCATAAGTTCGACGGGCCCCGGGATCATTCCACGCGGCCGACCAGCGACCTGGTCCGCGAGGCGTTGTTCAACATCATCGGCGAGGTCGTCGAGGACTGGGTCGTGATCGACCTGTTCGCGGGGACCGGGGCCATCGGATTGGAGGCCCTGAGCCGGGGGGCCGCGCGGGCCATCTTCGTCGAGAAGAACCGCGAGAACGTGGCCCTGATCCGCCGCAACATCGCCACGCTCCACTACGAGGACAGGGCCTCGGTGGTGATGGCCGACGCCTATCGCTGGGGCAAGTCCTACGCCCCCGCCGACGACCAGCCGGTGGCCATCTACGTCGACCCGCCCTATGCCGACTACGAGGACCATCCCGGGAAGGTCAACAAGCTGATCACCGGGCTGGCCGCCGCGATGCCCGACGGCTCGATCCTGGCCGCCGAGTCCCGGCGCAAGCTCGACGCCGAGGTCCTGCCGGACCTGGAACTCTGGGACATCCGCCGCTACGGCGGGACGCAGGTCGCCATCCGGACCATCGGCGAGGTCCCCGAGGACGACGCGCCGTCGGACGAAGGGGTCGACGACCAGCAGGATGCCGCCGATGACGCCTCATGAATCGCGCCGGGCCTTCGCCACCGAGGTCGTGTCCCGCCTCCGCCAGGCCGGCTTCGAGGCGCTCTGGGCCGGCGGGTGCGTCCGCGACCTGATCCTGGGGGAGATGCCGGCGGATTTCGACGTGGCGACCTCGGCCACCCCGGATGAGGTGATGGGTTTGTTTCGCCGGACGATCCCGGTCGGGGTCAGCTTCGGGGTCGTCCGCGTGCTCGGCCCGCCCCCGGCGGGCGAGGTCGAGGTGGCCACGTTCCGGAGCGACGGGGCCTACCTCGACGGCCGGCATCCGGAATCGGTCCAGTTCGGCGACCCCCGCCGCGACGCCGAGCGCCGCGATTTCACCATCAACGGGATGTTCTACGACCCCATCGGCGGCGAGGTCATCGACCATGTCGGCGGCCGGGCCGACCTCGAAGCCCGCGTCCTGCGCGCCATCGGCGACCCCGAGGCGCGGTTCGCCGAGGACAAGCTCCGCCTCCTCCGCGCCGTCCGCTTCGCCGCGAGGCTGGGCCTCGCCATCGAGCCGAGGACCTGGTCGGCCCTGGTCGCGATGGCCTCGCAGATCCACGTCGTGGCCGTCGAGCGGATCGCCGACGAGTTGCGCAAGATGATGGTCCACCCGAGGCGGTCGGCCGCCCTGGACCTGGCGATGGAATCGGGCCTGGTCCGGGCCATCCTGCCGCCCGTGGCCCGGATGAAGGGGCTGTTCCAGGGGAAGCCGGTCCAGCCCGACGGCGACCTCTGGGATCACACCAAGCTCGTCCTCGACTTCTTACCTCCCGATCCCGGCTTCCCCCTAGCCTTCGCGGCGCTGCTCCACGACGTCGGCAAGCCCTCGACCCTGGCGTGGGCGGACGGCAAGGTTTCGTTCCACAACCACGAGCAGGTCGGCCGCACGATCGCCGAGAAGATCGCCCGGGATCTGAAGCTCGCCAACGCGGAGCGCGAGCACATCGCCTGGCTGGTCGAATATCACCAGTATCTCGGCCAGGCCACCCAGCTCCGCGAGGCCAAGCTCAAGCGGATCCTGTCCGCCCCGGGCATCGCCGACCTCCTGGCATTGCACCGCGCCGATGCCCTGGCCTCGACCGGCGATGCCTCGCAGGTCGACTACTGCGAGGCCTATCTCCGCGACCAGCCGACCGGGCCGATCAACCCGGCCCCCCTGCTCTCCGGCCACGACCTCGCCCGCCACGGACTCCGCCCCGGGCCCCGGTTCAAGACGATCCTCGAACTGGCCTACGAGGCCCAGCTCGAACGGACCATCCACAGCAAGCGCGACGCCCTGGAATGGGTCGACCGCTGGCTGGCCTCCGAAGGCACGACGCCCCAGGCCGATCCGGCCTGAACGCCGAGGCCCGGCTCAGACCGTCCACCGGCGAAGCCCATCATCGTGGATCACCGCGATGGTGGGCCGGGGCGTGCCCGCATCGAGCCGGAGCTTGAGCGGGAGCACCTCGCTGTCCAGCAGGTTGGCCTGACCCGGCTCGATCGATCCGGCCGACGTCAGGACACCGTCCCCGAGCCGATACAACTCAAGCCTCCAGGGCTTGCGATCGATGACCAGGAGTTCCCGGACGCCGACCTTGGCGTAGAAGTCGAGCTTCTCCCGGGACCGATCCGCGGGGCTGACGATCTCGACGGCGAAATCCGGTCCCCCCTCCCAATGGGTGTTCCAATCGCGAGAGGGGTTACCCACCAGATACACGGCGATGTCGGGACATCGATAATTCTGGACCCAACCCTGACCCCGATCGCTGACGTTCGTCCCGTGCAAGACCATCCCAAGCCCATCGTCCTCGATGGCCTCCAGGAAGGCTCTGGAAAGCCTCGTGCCGATCCGTTGATGCTCGACATTCGGAATTGGAGACACGAAAAGAACGCCCTCCCAGACTTCATCCCAACGATCGTCGCGTTCGAAATCGGACGGTGCGGAAGGAACCAGGGTGCGGGCGTCCATGTCGTGTCCCCTCATCGAAGGTTCAGCGGATCACTGTCCCGAGTCGGGCGGGATGATGCTGGGCAGTTCGAGCGGGCCGCGGCCGCCGGGGCCCTTGAGCATCTGGAACTTGGCCTGGGTGGTCTGCGACAGGCCGTGGATCTTGATGAAGCCCTGGGCGGCCGAGGCGTCGTACTGGTCGCCTTCCTCGTAGGTGGCGAGTTCGTGGCGATAGAGGCTGTGCTCGCTCTTGCGGCCCGAGATCGCGGCGTGCCCCTTGAACAGCTTGACCCGGGCCACGCCCGAGACGTACTGCTGGTTGGACACCACGAAGGCCATCAGGTCCTGGTGCAAGGCACTGAACCAGAGGCCGTTGTAGATCAGGTCCGAGTACTGCTGGCTGACCAGGGTCTTGAACCGGAGGGCTTCCTTGGAGAGCGTGAGGAACTCGATCTCGCGGTGGGCCTCGTGGAGGACCAGCGCGGCCGGGGCCTCATAAATCTCGCGAGACTTGATGCCGACCAGGCGGTTCTCGATGTGGTCGACCCGGCCCACGCCGTGGCTGCCGGCGATCTTGTTCAGGGTCTCGATCAGCTCGGCCCCGTCCATCCGCCGGCCGTCGAGGGCGACCGGGCGTCCGCGCTCGAACTCGATCTCGATTTCCTGGGGCTCGTCGGGGGCGTTGCGGGGGTCGACCGACCACTGGAACGTCTCGGGCGGGGGTTCGACCCAGGGGTCTTCCAGGATCCCGGCCTCGATCGAGCGGCCCCAGAGGTTCTGGTCGGTGCTGAAGATGCTCTTCTTGGTGGCCTCGACCTCGATGTTGTGGTCGGCCGCGTACTGGAGTTCCTGGGTCCGGGTCCACTTCCACTCGCGGACCGGGGCGATGATCTTGAGGTGCGGGGCCAGGGTCTGGAACGTGACGTCGAAGCGGACCTGGTCGTTCCCCTTGCCGGTGCAGCCGTGGGCCACGGCCACCGCGCCGTGCTCCTTGGCCACGCGGACCATGAGCTGGGCGATGAGCGGGCGGCCGAGCGCCGTGGCGAGCGGGTACTTGCCCTCGTACAGGGCGCCGGCCATCAGCGAGGGGAACGCGAAGAAGTCGACGAACAGGTTGCGGACGTCCTCGGCGATCGCCTCGACGGCGCCGGTGCGGAGGGCCTTATCGCGGATCGCCTGGATGTCCTGCCCCTGCCCCAGGTCGCAGGTGTAGGCGATCACGTCGAGACCATACGTCTCGTTGATCCACTTGACGGCGACCGAGGTGTCGAGCCCGCCGCTGTATGCCAATACGACCTTATCGCGTGCCACGTGCAAGTCCTTCGTTCTAACGGGAGAAAACGGCGTTTCGGGTTACTCGGCGGGGAGGTCGAACGTCTTGCGGAGGTATTCGAGCCCTTCCTGGCCCCGGTCGTGGCCGGTCGCCACGTTGATCCGGACCTCGGACGTGTTGATCAGGGCGATGTTGATCCCCCCCTCGGCCAGGGCCGCGAAGGTCCGGGCCGCGACCCCGGTGTGGGTCCGCATCCCGACGCCCAGGACGGCCAGCTTGGCGATGGCCGGCTCGACCGAGACGCTGCCCAGCCCGACGGCGGTGGCCGCCTCGGTGGCGCGGCGGACCTCGTGGCGGGGGACGGTGAACGAGAGGTGGGTGTGGCCCGAGGTGCTCACGTTCTGGACGATCATGTCCACGAAAACCTCGGCCTCCGCGATCTTGCGGAATACCTTGGCGGCGTAGCCCGGCTGGTCGGGGACGTCGTAGATCGTGACGCGGGCCTGGCCCTCGTCGAGTTCCACGCCGGAGATCACCAGGTCTTCCATGCCGGGGGGATGCGTGGCGACCTGGCCGTCCTCGGTGGCCGGCGGCCGGCGCGAGGCGCGGGTGGCCGACCAGTCCGGGGTGGCGTCGTCGGCGTCGCGGGGGCGATCCTCGACCGGCCGTTCCAACTCGAAGGCGCGGTGGACGACGCGGAGGGCCTCGGCGGAGCGGGACCGCTCGACCAGGACGCTGATCTTGATCTCGCTGGTGGTGATCATCTGGATGTTGATGCCGGCCTCGGCCAGGGCATCGAACATCTCGCGGGCCACGCCGGTGTGGGTCCGCATCCCCAGGCCGACCACGGAGACCTTGGCCACGTCGGCGTCGTGGGTGATCGCCCCGGTCGCGCCCACGGCCTCGGCGGCCTCGCGGGCCACGGCCAGGGTCTCCTCCAGGTCCCCCCCGGCCACGGTGAAGCTGACCTCGGTGACGCCCTCGGTGGCGATGTTCTGGACGATCATGTCCACGACGATGTTGGCCGCGGCGATCGCCCCGAAGATCGTCCGGACCACGCCGGGGCGGTCGGGCACGCCGGCGATCGTGATCCGGGCCTCGTCCTTGGCCAGGGCCGCCCCGCTGACGCGGACCCCGAGCCGGCGGGCATCCCCTTCGCTCACGATCCACGACCCCGGGGCGTCGGAGAACGAGCTGCGGACGTGGATCGGCACGCCGTACTTCTTGGCGAACTCGATCGACCGGGAGTGCATCACCCCCGCGCCCAGGCTGGCCAGTTCCAGCATCTCGTCGAAGCTGATCCGGTCCATCTTGCGGGCCTCGGTGCAGACCCGGGGGTCGGTGGTGTAGACCCCGTCGACGTCGGTGTAGATCTCGCAGGCGTCGGCGCCCAGGACGGCGGCCAGGGCCACGGCGGTGGTGTCCGACCCGCCCCGGCCGAGGGTCGTGATGTTGTAGTCGTCGTCGACCCCCTGGAACCCGGCGACGATGACGATCTTGCCCTCGTCCAGGGCCTGCGAGATCCGCGCCGTCGAGATGTTGCGGATCCGGGCCTTGGTGTGGAAGCTGTCCGTGACGATGCCGATCTGGGCGCCGGTGAAGCTGATCGACGGCACGCCCTGGGCCTGGATGGCCATGGCCATCAGGGCCACGGTGACCTGCTCGCCGGTGGAGAGGAGCATGTCCATCTCGCGGGCCGGCGGCCGTTCGTTGATCTCGCGGGCCAGGTCGATCAGCTCGTCGGTCGTGTGGCCCCGGGCCGAGACGACGACCAGGACTTTCGCCCCCCGGTCATGGGCCGCGATCGCCCGGCGCGCGGCGGCGAGGATCTTGGGAGCATCCGCGACGCTCGTCCCGCCGAATTTCTGAACCAGAAGGGCCACTCGTCCACGCTCCGTAGGTCGTCGATCAGCGATTGTTCGCGATGTCGAGGAAGGTGTTCATGAGGCGATGCCCGTCCGCCAGGGACGGGCCGCCGGCACGGGCCGCGGACGCCTCGTCGTAGGGGAACCCGGATGCCGCCAGGCCGGCCCCGGCCATCGCCCAGGGGACCCAGTCGCGGTCGTGGGCCTTGGTGCGGACCAGGGTCGCATGGTCGGGCGAGACCAGGATCCGCCCGCCATGCGAGTCGATCGCCCGCCGCATCGGGCCGACGATCTCGCGGTCGATCCGCTCCAGGGCCTCGACCTTGGCGTCGGCCCGGCCTTCATGGCTGGCCTCGTCGGGGGCCTCGATGTGGACGCACACGATGTCGTAGCGGTCGAGCGCCTCGACGCCGTACCGTCCCTTGGCGGCATAATCGGTGTCGAGGTAGCCGGTCGCCCCGGGCACGTCGATCCGATCCCAGCCGGCCAGCAGCCCGACGCCCCGGACCAGGTCCACGGCCGAGATGATCGCCCCGCGCAGGCCATGCAGGTCGGCGAATTTGCTCAGGCTGGGGGCCTTGCCCTGCCCCCAGAGCCAGATGGCATTGGCCGGCTTCTTGCCCAGGTCGGCCCGGGCCAGGTTCACCGGATGGTTCTCGACGATCTCCCGGCCTCGCTCGATCAGGTCGCGAAGCAGGTCGGACCCGGGGCCGGTCGGCAGGTACTCGGCGGCGGGCTGGTCGGGGTGGTCGTGGGGCGGGACGGTCTTGGTCGTCGGCCCGAACGGGGCGGGACGGCCGGCCCCGCGATAGATCATCAGGTTGCGGTAGCTGACCCCGGGCCGGAACTCGATGCCGTCGCCGCCCAGCCCTTTGTCGAGGGCGGCGATCAGCTCGGCGGCCTCCTCGGAGGTGATGTGGCCGGCGGTGAAATCGGAGAGGCGGCCGTCCTCGATCGTCATCAGGTTGCAGCGGATCGCCCAGTCCTCGGGGCCGAGTTCGACCCCGGCGGCGGCGGCCTCCAGCGGGGCGCGGCCGGTGAAGACCGCGTCCGGGTCGTAGCCGAACAGGCTCAGGGTGGCGACGTCGCTTCCGGGGAGGAAGCGATCGGGGACGTTCCTCGACCGGCCGAGCACGCCCTCGCGGGCGATCGCGTCCATCTCCGGGGTGCGGGCGGCCTGGAGCGGGGTCCGGCCCCCGAGCGATTCCAACGGCTCATCGGCGGCCCCGTCGGGGATCACGATCGCGAATTTCTGAGGCATGGAAGCGGGACCCTGGACGAGCGTGGGAATCGGACCGATCCGGCCCGGAGGTAGACGCCTCGCGGGACGGAACATCCGATCTTACCCGCGACGAGGCCGAGATTTAAGGGGGTGGTGGGCCGACCCGATCGGCCCCCTCATTCCTCGACGCCCAGGCAGACGCTCGGGGCGTGGACCACGTCCAGCCCATCGATGGCGCGGAGGGCGGCGTTGAGGTCCCCCTCGATGGCGAGGTGGGTCATGATGACCAGGGGGACCGGGGCATCGGCGGGCGCATCGTCCCCGGGGTCGTGCTGGATCACGCTGGCGATGCTGATGCCGTGATCGCCGAGGATCTTGGTCAAGGCGGCGATCACCCCGGGACGATCGGCGATCGTGAACCGGAGGTAGTACCGGCTGCGGACCTCGTGGGTCGTCACCAGCCGGGGGGACTGCCCCGCTCCGGACCAGAGATTCATGGCGCGGAAGGTCAGGGCGGCCCGGCCCACGACCACATCGATCAGGTCGCCGACCACCGCCGAGGCGGTCGGCATCGCCCCGGCCCCGCGTCCCGAGAACAGGGCGTCGCCCACCGCATCCCCGACCACCCGGACGGCATTGAACGGCCCCTTGACCTCGGCCAGAGGGTTGCCGCGGCGCACCAGCGTGGGGGCCACGCGGAGTTCCAGCCCGGGTTCGGACAGCTTGGCCAGGGCGAGCAGCTTGACCGAATAGCCCAGCTCGGCCGCGTAGGCGATGTCGGCCGGCTGGAGGCGGTCGATCCCCTCGCGGGGGATGTCGGCCGTGGTCACGTCGGCCCGGAACGCGATCTGGGCGAGCACCGCGAGCTTGTGAGCGGTGTCGGACCCGTCAACATCCAGGGTCGGATCGGCCTCGGCGAACCCCAGCGACTGGGCCTGGGCCAGGGCCGTGGCATAGGGCAGGCCGTCCCGGCTCATCGCCGTCAGGATGAAGTTGCAGGTGCCGTTGAGGATCGCCGCTAGGCCCTGGACCTGGTTGGCCGCCAGCCCGACCCCTAGGGCCTGGATGATCGGGATGCCCCCGGCCACGCTCCCCTCGAAGGCGATCGTCCGGCCGTGCTTGCGGGCGGCGGCGAACAGCTCGGCGCCGTGCTCGGCCAGCAGCGCCTTGTTGGCCGTCACCACGTCCTTGCCGTTCGCCAGCGAGGCCAGCAGGAGGTCGAGCGTGGGGTGGATGCCCCCCATCACCTCGACCACGATCGCGATCTCGGGGTCCTCGATGACCGAGCGGGGGTCGTCCGTGATCCTGTCGCCGGCGATCCGGCCCGCACGGGCCCGGCCGACGTCGCGCACGGCGGCCCGGCGGATCTCGATCCTCCGCCCCGCGCGGGCCGCGATCCGATCGCCATGCTCATCGAGGAGCTGAGCCACCCCCCCACCGACCGTCCCCAGGCCCAGCAGGCCCACCGCGACCGATTGCATCCCGCCCCCTCGACAACCGACCAGGGCCCCGCGCCGTCCCGCATCATCATCGTCGATCGGGCGCAGGCCGACGTCGCATCATAGGATATTCGGGGGTCCCGGTCATCCCCCGAGCCGGCCACGGCCCGCCCCGCCGGTGGGTTTCGGCGGGTCGGGACGTCGGGGGTGGCCCGTCGGGGGAGCTTGCGGTCAGATCTCGTTGACCGCGCGCTCGATCAGGCTCCGGGCCACCGACTGGGTCCCGGTGTGCTCGTAATAGTTGGTGGAGATGTCGATGAACGCGGCGACGTAGTCGAGCTTGCTCTCCGAGACGTCGATGAACTGCTTGACCTTGCCCAGCACCGAATCCTGCGTCAGGTGGTTCTGGATCGTGAAGTTGTTCATCCAGCCCCCGACGCCTTCGAGCGTCTGCTTCACGACGCCCATCTTGTGCGCGGGGTCGCCCGGGATGTACTGCTCGATCGACTGGTAGGTGGAGTTGCCCTGGAGTTCCGAGGCCCCCCCCTTGTTCAGGGCGTTGAACGCCTTGTCCAGGTAATCGGGGCCCAGCGGGATCAGGCCGTCCACGCAGATCAGCGCGGCGACTCGGATCAGGGCTTCTTCCTTGTAATTGGTCAGCCCCTTGACGAAGTCGCCGACGCTGTCGCCCGGGATGCCGTTGATCTGGCAGTAGGTCAGCATCTCCAGCAGGGTCTTGACGGCGAAGTCGAGGCTCTGGGCCTTCTCCGCCTTGGGGGTGACCCACTTGAGCAGCTTCATGAAGCTCCAGCTCTCGCCCACCTTGTTGACGAGCGAGGCGGCCCCCACCATGTTGCTCATGGTCTCGGCGGCGCCGTAGAGCCAGATGGCCCGCTGATAGCCCTGCTTCTTGTCGTTGTAGAGGGCCACGGCCCGCTCGCCGATCTTCTGGACCATCGCCTCGTCGGATTCGCCGGTGATGGTCTTGATCGTGTGCTCGAAGCCGACGAGGTTGGTGTAGTTCCCCGGTACGATCGTGTCGATCGCCTTGAGCATCCGGACGGTCAGGTTTGATTCGGGCAGATCGTCGACGAGCTTGAAAATCGACGCGCTCATGATGATGGTTCCGACGGTGGAGGGATGGATCCGGGGGATGAATCTTCGGCGCGGGGCCCGGGCGTCCGGCCGGGGCTCACTGGATCTTGGCGTAGGCCGCGAGGTTGGGCAGGTCGAATCGCCGGATCCAGGACTCTCGCCCCGCCTTGTCGATCCCCGCATCCTTGGACCGGACCTGGACCTGCATCCGGTTCTCGACCAGGATGGCCGTGCCCAGGCTGCCGACTTCGACCTCGGGATAGGTGTCCAGGGTCAGGGTCGCATCGCGGAATTTCTGGGCCGCCTCGGGGTTGCTGGTCGTGTCGAAGATCGAAAGGGTGGCGAGCACCTCCCCCCCCTTCTTCACCTCGGCTTCGGCGAAGCCCTTCTTCTCCTGCGTGTAGATGACCGAGAAATCCCCTTCCGATCGTGGGAAGAACTTGTTGAAGTCACCCCCGGCGACGGCCTCGTCGGAGGTCGCCTTCTGGCCCCGCGTCTCCTGCTGGACCTTATCGAATCGATTCGGCTCGTCGTGGCAGCCGGCGCACGCGAGCAGGAGCATCAGGGGGAGCAATCCCCCTCGGGTTCTCGGTCGGGGCATGGTCGTTTCCGTCATGACGATCCTCGGTGAAAGAGTCGTGGCTGGAGGACGACGGGAGGATGGCCGTTCGGACCGGACGGCGGACGGGCCCCGGACCCGGCCCCTCGCCGGGCGAGGGTGGGGGCGGCCTGCTGGTCCCGGTGGTGATATCCCAGGGTGTGAATCTATCTCACCCCAGGATCCCACGCCATGATCCGACGCGGGCATCCCGGGAGTGCGGGAGGGCCGGACGTTCGTGTCCATCCCGCCTTACGCCAGGATCGAGAGCTGGCCCCGGGTCACGCCATACTGGTTGGTCGCCTTCAGCTCTCGCCAGAGATCCTTTGCATTGCGCGTGCCATCCATCGCCCCCCGGTACAGGGACAGGATGCGCCCCACCGCCCCGGGGTCGTCGTCGAGGAACTCGACCCGGAAGTGGCGGACGCCCCGGGCGATGAGCCGCGGGAGGAACTCGGCGGCGGTCTGGGGAACCGCGTTGTAGAGCGTGTTCCGGCAGCCGACATCGGCCTTCAGCGGGTGTTCCATTCCCACCCGATCGCGCAGCTTCACGTCGTGGGAGTCGCACGGCCGTCCGCAATTCGTCGCGTTGTTCCCGGGCGAGAGGAAGGCGCAGAAGACGCAATGCTCCATGTGGAACATGGGGATTTGCTGGTGGATCACGACCTCCAGCCAGCCGGCCGGCGTGGCCCGAATCAGGTCGTCCAGCTGCTCGAAGCTCAGGTCATAGGAGGCCGCGACCCGTTGCGCCCCCCGGCCCATGAAGTAGTCGACCGCCAGCTCGTTGGCGGCGTTCAGAGAGAAGTCGACGACGAACGGCACGCCCCGATCCGCGCAGTGGAACAGCCCGGCCGGGTTGCGGACCAGCAACCCGTCGGCACCCTGCTTCTCCAGGTAGCGGAACAGGTTGGCCTCGCCCGGCTTCTGGATCCGCGTGGTCGCCAGGTAGATCGCCGTCCCGTCGACCTTGCGGGCCGCCCCAACCGCGGCGCCATACTGTTTGATGTCCTGGAACTCGGCATAGATCGTCCGGACGCCCCGGGCCGTGGCCGCCTCGATCTGCTCGACCGTCCGGCACAGGGCCGAGAGGACCGGCGGCTCCGGGGGGGCCGCGATGACCGTGGGGCGGAGCCCATCCAGCACCGGCCCTTCGGCGATCGCGCGGGCGGGGATCAACGTCTGGGCGTCGAGGGATTCCACCAGCCTGCGGCGGAGGTCGTTGAGCAGGCTGCGGGGGACGAGCGGCCCCCCCTCGATCGATGCGGCGAAGTCGCCCAGCTCGTAGATCGTGCCGCCCAGCCGATCGAACTGGGCCCGCAGGTCGTCCGCCGTCGCCGGTCGGTTGGTCGCCGGGTCGAGGGGCATCTCGGACGCCATCTCGGCCCGGGCACCGCTGGAAGCGACCGCGGAGATTTGCAGGGGCTCGCCGGCGTGGGCTCGGATCCGGACGTCGAGGGCCGCCTTGCGTCGGGGCGGCCCCTCGAAGGTGCGGCGGAGCCTGCGGGTCAGCTCGGGATCATCGGTCTTCCAGGCCCTCTGGCCGGGGCGGAGGAGCCGGACGTCGAGATCACGCCGCCCAAACCCGAGCTGCGCCGGGCCGGCGGCCAGCCCTTCGGGCCCGACCGGTGCCGGGGCCGCGAATCGCCCGCGTCCGGACGCATCCCGGAAGACCTCGTAGACCCGCCCCCCCTGCTCCTCGACGCCCGCCTGCTCGTCGCCGTCGAACACGATCCCGTCGCCGGGCTTCACCGGGGCGGACAAATTCAGGCAGACGCGGCCATTCGCGAGAGAGGTGATCTCGCCGACGTAAACGCCTCGCTTCTTGGCGTAGTCACCGCGGACCAGGACTTTGTGATCGTTGCCGTCCAGGAAGCCGTGGCTGAATCCGCGCGAGAACGACAGTTCCATCTCGCGGACCGCGTCGGGGTCGGCCGCCCGTGGTTGGCCCGAGACGGCCTGATCGATGGCCTCGCGATAGTGGCGGGTGATGTTCGCCACGTATTCGGGGGCCTTGAGGCGGCCCTCGATCTTGAGGCTGGCGACGCCCAGTTCGATCAGCGCCGGGACGAGGTCGTGGGCGGAGAGGTCCTGGGGGCTGAGGAGGAATTTCGTCTTCCCCAGGTCCTGAAGCTCTCCGTCGCACACGATTTCATAGGGCATCCGGCAGGCCTGGGCGCACTCGCCCCGATTGGCCGACCGGCCGCCGAGGGCCTCGCTGGTCAGGCATTGCCCGGAATAGGCCACGCACAGGGCCCCGTGGACGAAGACCTCGACCGGCAGGTCGGACTCGGCGCGGACCTTGGCGATCTCGCGGAGCGAGAGTTCGCGGGCCAGGATGACCCGGGTGCAGCCGAGTTCGCGGGCGAGCCGGACCCCCTCGGCGCTGGTGATCGACATCTGGGTCGAGGCGTGGATCTCCAGGTCGGGCGTGATCGCCCGGATCAACCGTGCCAGGCCGACATCCTGGACGATCGCGGCATCGACGCCCGCCTCGGCGACCCGGCGGATCGCCCTTTCCAGGTCGGCCAGCTCGGAGGGGAACGCCAGGGTGTTGAGCGTGACGTAACCCTTGACCCCCCGCCGGTGGAGCAGGGTCATCGCCCCGTCGAGGTCATCCAGGGCGAAGTTGGCCGCCCGGGCGCGGGCGTTGTGCCCCTGGAGGCCGAAGTAGACGGCGTCGGCCCCATTCTCGATGGCCGCGACCATGCATTCGCGGTTGCCGGCCGGCGAGAGCAATTCCGGACGGGCGAGCGCGGGGGTTCGATCGAGCCGGGGTTCCAACGCTGTCGACACGGAGAAAGGCTTTCTCGATCGGGGGAGGGTCGGTCGGGATGCTCAACCATTATCCGGTCAGGGACTACCGCCGACAAGCCAACCCGAGGGGTCCGAGTCGCCTCGGCGGGGCTTTTCTCGAATCGCCGGTTTCGCGATTGACAGTCTCGGCGAGTCCGGCTTTAATCACCTCCGCTCCGCAAGCCTGCCGACATCGACGTCGGGATCGGCTTGCCCGCACCCATACCCCTCAAGGAGCGAGGGGGATCAGCAACTCCCCGGAGTTGAGCCTGGCTCGGAACGGATTCCGGATGGCCCCGCCACCCCATCTCGTCCGACACCCCGCTAAACACCCGTGATGGCCGGCCGATCCGCGAGGATCGTCATCAACGAGTCGCACCGTCGTCTCGATCGCTTTGGATTTGCTTCGAACCGACGCGCCTGGAGGGCGTTGGTCGAGTCCTGGGGCAGCGACGTCGCTCCCTGTTCTCGGCCCGGTTCACTTGAGTCGGACCTAATTGCAGCCGCGCCCCGATCCGCACCTTTCCGTCGAACCCGAAACTGCACCACGGAAAGCTCCGATCGGCGGCCGGCTACAAGGGAGTTCCCATGCACCGGATGCGCCGCCTCATCGTTCCCGCCGGCTTGATCGCGATCGTCGTCCTCGGGTCTGCCGACCGGGCCACCGCCGCCCTGCTCCGCCCCAACGATCAACGCGAGTTCCCCGACATCACGGCCTTCGCCAACGGGTCGCAGACCTATTCCTACGATGCGTCGACCGGCACCGGCGTCTTCCAGCTGACCAACCTGCCCTTCCTGCTCACGACCGGCAGGACGTCGAGCGGCGGCTTCGACGAGTACGACGTCACCAAGTCCGATAGCGGCATGCGGCTCCAGACGGTCACGGCGGTCCTCGACTCCAACGGCCGGCTCGTCGACAGCGACAAGAACTCGTTCCAGCTCTACGGCAAGGTGGTCGTCGGCGACCAGACCTACACCGGCCTGCTGCTCCAGGGGACGCCGACCGCGTTCGGTTCGGAAGACCTCGGCAAGGCGGTCACGGGCGAGGATATCTTCGATCTCCAGCTGAAGATCACCGGGGGCGTGCTCGCGGCCAGCTACGGGCCGGATGCCTACATCCGGGTCACGTCCGAGGCCAACAGCACCTTCCAGGGCGTCTTCACCGCCGACTTCGCCAGCGAGAAGGTCCTGACCAACACCCACCGGACCAGCACCCCGATCCCGCCGCCCGTCCCCGAGCCGACCACTTTGGTCGTCCTGCTCGCCTGCGGTGCCGGCCTGTTCTATCGGGGCCGCCGCCGGATCACGACCCGGGATCTCGGGGCCTGAGAAACGGCCCGGACTCGATCGAAACACCACCAGGCCCGGGTTGATTTTCGGATCAGCCCGGGCCTCGTCATCGGCCGATCAGTCGGCCGCAAAGGTCGCCGAGAGCTTGCCGAGGGCCTCGTTCTCGATCTGGCGGACCCGCTCCCGGGTCAGGCCCAGGGATTCGCCGATCTCCTTGAGCGTCTTCGGCGGGGCGTCGTTCAGGCCGAACCGCATCCGCAGGACGGTGGCCTCGCGCTTGTCCATCTCGTTGAGCCGGTGCATGACCAGCTTGAGGTTGTCGGCCTCGACCATCTCGACGTCGGGGGCCTTGGTCCGCTCGTCCATGAGCATCTCGCCCAGGCTCCAGCCGTTCTCGGGCTGGTCGGTCTGGGGGACGAGGTTGTAGACCTTGATCGCCTTCTTGACGATCGCCAGCTTCTTCTTGGGCAGTTCCAGGGCCCGGGCGATCTCCTCGACGGTCGCCGGTCGCTTCAGCGAATCCTGGAGGTCGGCGGCCATCTTCCGCCACTTGCTCAGCAGCTCGACCATGTAGGCCGGGATCCGGATCGGCTTGGCCGTATTGACCAGGGCCCGCTTGATCGACTGCTTGATCCAGTAGCTGGCGTAGGTGCTGAACCGGGTGCCGACGGCCGGGTCGAACCCTTCCACGGCGCGGAGGAGGCCGAGGTTCCCCTCCTCGATCAGGTCTTGCAGGGCCAATCCCTTGCCCACATAGCCCCGAGCGATGTTCACCACCAGCCGCAAGTTGGCGCGGACCATCCGGTCCCGGGCCGCCTTGCTCGCTTCCAAGTCGCTTTCGGCGATCCTTCGCGCGAGCATCTTCTCTTCGTCGGCGTTGAGCAGAGCGGTTTCGTTGATCTCCCGGAGATACGTCTCCAGGGGACTCTGCACCGTGTCTCGGCGATGTCGTCGAATACGGGCCATGAAGGAACCTCGTCGTCGGTCGTTCTCGTGTAGGGGTCCGCCCGGCGGGCCGGATCGTCGAGATAAGGGCCAGCGGGCTCTGCCCCTCATGGGCCAACCTTCCGCTCCCCGGTCAGGCCCTTGCCAGGCCCCCGGGCTCGACCCGCGGCCGATCCGGCCTCCGCCGCCGCCTACGAGTCACCCTCTGCCTTTGCCGTCAGAAAGTCCGCGAGAACTTCCCGACCTGAGATTAGCTATCGACCCGTACTCTGGGTAACTTGAGATGACTTTGGAAATATGGGAGTTACCGGCAATTTGATAGTAATGCAGTTTGTTGCGGATGGGTAGTCAAGCCCGGTTACGTTGGAAATCTGGGGCGTGCGCGCAAAAAAAGGTCGCCGTCCCCTCGGAGAGGAGACGGCGACCAGGATCATACGGTTGCGAGGGTGGGCTTATTCGCCTTCGGCCGGGGCCTCGGGCTCGGACGAAGCCGGGGCTTCGGCGGCGGGTTCGGGCTCGGCCGGGGTCGAATCCCCGCCCATGCTGAACAGCGGGCCGGAGCCGCCCAGGCCGCCCTTGAGCCCCTTGACTTCGGGCTTGGGCGCGGGGGCCTCGGACTTGGGCGAACCGGCCGAGGCGGTCGACGCCTCGCCGCCCTCTTCGGGCTCGCCGTCTTCCTTGGACCAGTGGGCCTTCTTGCGAGACAGGCCGATCTTCCGCTCGCCGCGGTCGACGCGGAGGATCTTGACCTCGATGTCGTCGCCGACGTTGACGACTTCCTCGGGGCTATCGACCTTGTGGTCGGCCAGCTCCGAGATGTGGAGCAGGCCTTCCAGGCCGGCTTCCAGCTCGACGAAGACGCCGAAGTTGGTCAGCTTGGTGACCTTGCCGGTGACCACATCGCCGGGGCCATAGCGGGCCGGGATGTCGGTCTCCCAGGGATCGTCCTTGAGCTGCTTGAGACCGAGCGCGATGCGCTTGCGGTCCTGGTCGACGTTGAGGACCTGGCAGCGGATCTTCTGGCCCTTCTCGAGCACCTCGTTGGGGTGGCCGATCTTGCGGGTCCAGCTCATGTCGGAGATGTGGAGGAGGCCGTCGATGCCCTCCTCGATCTCGATGAACGCCCCGTAGTTGGTCAGGTTGCGGACGGTCCCCTCGATCATCGTGCCGGGGGGATACTTGTGCGCGACCTGGTCCCACGGGTTGGTCTGGGTCTGCTTCATCCCCAGGGAGATTTCTTGCTTCTCCTTGTTGATGGCCAGGACCACGACCTCGATCTTGTCGCCGATGTTCACCAGCTCGGAGGGGTGATTGATGCGCTTGGTCCAGCTCATCTCGGAGATGTGGACCAGGCCCTCGATCCCTTCCTCAAGCTTGACGAACGCGCCGTAGCTCATGACGTTGACGACTTCGCCCATCACGCGGGTGGTGACGGGGTACTTGTCGGCGACGTTTTCCCACGGGCTGGCGGACTTCTGCTTCAGGCCGAGCGCGATCTTCTCGCGGTCCTTGTCCACGTTGAGGACCATGACCTCGATCTGATCGTCGATCTTGACCATGTCCGAGGGGTGGTTGATCCGGCCCCACGACATGTCGGTGATGTGCAGCAGGCCGTCGATGCCGCCGAGGTCGACGAACGCGCCGAAGTCGGCGATGTTCTTGACCGTGCCCTTGCGGACCTGGCCGGTCTCGATCTCCGAGAGCAGGTGCTTCTTCTGCTGCTCGCGGGTGATCTCGATCAGCTTGCGGCGAGACACGACGATGTTGCGCCGACCCTCGTCGATCTTGAGGATCATGCAGTGGATTTCTTGGTCGATGTAGTCGGCGATGTCCGACGGGCGGCGGATGTCGACCTGGCTGGCGGGCAGGAAGACGTTGACGCCGATGTCGACCAGGAGGCCGCCCTTGATCTTGCGGGTCACCTTGCCCGAGACCGAGTCGCCCTCGTGGTACTTGGAGATCACCATCTCCCACTGGCGCATCCGGTGCGCCTTCTTCCGCGACAGGACGATCTCGCCGGTCTCGTCCTCCATGCCTTCGAGGAGGACCTCGACGGCGTCGCCGGGCTTGGGCGGCTCTTCGCCGTCTTCCCACTCGTTGAGCGGGACGAGCCCTTCGGACTTGTAGCCGACGTCGACGATGACCTGGTCGCCGACGATCTCGATGACCTTGCCGGAGACGATCCCGCCGATGTCGAAATTTTGGCCATCGGTCAGGAAGCGATCGAAGTCGTTCTCGCCGTCCTCGCCAACGGTCATCAAGCCGAGTTCATCGTCGCTGACGTCGAACTCACGGAGCAGATTGCGATCTACCATAGTTGGGTGTGATTTCATCCAGCCCCCGTCGGGGACGACGGGGGAATCCGGGCCGGGCATCGCGGGGCGACGACGCGCAGTCCGAATCGCGGGCCGGGGTCGCTCAGGGCGTGGAGGCCTGGGCGGTGGCCGCTTGGTCTTCCGGGACCGAGAAGTATGAACCCGTCCGCTCCACGCCGAGGACGGGTCAACGCGAATTGCTATTGTAAGGTTTTGCTGCCCCTTGGCAAGCGCAGGTCCGCGGAACCGGCATCGACCGCCCGGATTCATGCGCGGCTCAGCGGGACGTCGGCGTGTACCGCGCCGCGCCGATCAGGCCCGGGGGATCGACCGGCGATTCTTGCGACGGAGGACGCTCTGTTTCCAGAAGTCCGCGAGGAAGTGGGGCGGATCGAGGTCCGGCTTCCTCTGGACGATCCGGCGGAGTCGGCAGGTCCAGAAGCCGAACCCGAAGGCCAGGTCGGCGGAGATCGCCCCGGCGAGGCCGAAATTCTTCAGGAAGTAGCGGCGGCGGGACTCGAACCAGTAGGCCGGCGTGCGCGGGGGGCGGCGGTCGCGCTCGGTCAGCCCGCTGCTTTGGCCGGCGATGTGCATCACCCGGCTTTTGGGGACGTAGCGGCACGGCCAGCCGTGGCGCTTGGCCCGCAGGCAGAAGTCGACTTCCTCGAAATAGAGGAAGTAATCCTCGTCCATCAGTCCGATCGCCTCGAAGACTTCCCAGCGGATCATCATCGAGGCGCCGGCCACCCAGTCGATCGGCTGGGGGGCATCCTGCTCCATCACGCGAGCGACGACGTGGCGTTTCAGCAGGCGCGTCACGGGGCCGAACTTGAAGCCGCTCTCCAACTCGGACAGGGGCGTGATGAAGCGGAAGGCGATCGGCCAGTCGGAGCCGTCGAGATTCTCGAAGCTCCCGCCGGCGATCCCGACATCGGGATGGTCCCGCATGTCATCCAGGAGGATCCGGATCGCGCCGGGGCGCACCTCCGTGTCCGAGTTCAGGAGCAGGACGAACCGGGGAGGGTTGCCGGACGCCATCGCGGCCCGGATCGGGCGATTGTTGCCGTAGGCGAAGCCGCCGTTGACCTCGGCGACGTCGAGATCGACCCAGCCCCCCCACCCTCGCTCGGCGATCGCCCGGGCCAGGGCCTCGCCGTCGCCCGACGCGTTCTCGACCACGGCCACCCGGGCGCCGGGGATCGCGGCCAGCTCCGGTTCGAGGGTCTCCAGGCAGGCGACCGTCAACCGGGCCGTCTTGTAGTTGACGATCACGACCAGCAGTTCGGGCCTGTTCGAGACGTCGGCGGATTCGGTGACGGGTGCGTTCGCGGTGGCGGCCGGGTTCAAGGCGTGGCCTCCGACGCTTGGACTCGGTCGATCCGATCCGCCAGGGGTTCGGCGATCGCCGAGACGTGGGGTTCCTGGAGCATCCCGCCATGGCCGCCCGGCACGTCGATGACCTCGACGGATCGGACGTGCCGGCCCCAGCCGAACCGTTCGTCCCGGTAGATCGTGAGGAACGGCTCGTCCGAAGGGTCGTCATGCCCACCGGCCCCGGCGCGGAACAGGACGACGGGGACGTCGAGCAGTCCTTCGGGGCGATAGGCGGATTCGGCCTGCTTGTAGACCGTCCGGTAGGTCGGGATCGCGTAGTCCTCGGGCAGGCTCCCCCCGCGGTCGAGGATCGCGCGCAGGGTCCGGACATTGGCCGCATCCGCGCGACGTTTGCGATAGGCCCCGAGCTCGTAGGCGGCCAGGGACCGGACCTTGCCGGCGGCGATCGCGGCCTTCCGCGCGATCGACCCGATGCGGGAACGCTTCGGTGCGTGCGACGCGACCACCGGCCCCGGTTCCGAGGCCTCGACGGGTTGGGCCGGGGCCTTGCCGCGGAGCGAACTGCGGAACCTCTGGAGGCGGAGCCGGACCTCGCGGAAGGGCCGCACCTTGGCCTGCGGCGCCGCAGCATCCAGGAGGGCGACGAGCCCAACCCTCCGGCCCTCGGCGGTCAACTGCCGGGCCATTTCGTAGGCGATGATCCCCCCCGCGCACATCCCGCCCAGGAGGATGGGACCGCTCGGGCAGGCCGACACGACCCGGGCCGCGTAGTGGGCGGCCATCTCCGGGATCCGGGTGTGGAGGTAGGGGCTCCGCTCGTCGCCGGCCGGCTCCAGGCCGAACACGGCCACCGAGTCGGGCAGGCGGCGGGCCAGGTTGAGGTAAAGGAGCGTTTCGCTGTCCCCATCGTGGACCAGGAACAGGGACGGCCCCCCCTCCGCGCCGGGCTTGAGCAGCTTCAGCGATTCGCGGGACCGGGACCGTCCGTCGGTGAGCCGCACGGCCAGTTCCTCGATCGTCGCCGCTTCGAGGATCGTCGTCATCGGCAGGCGGATGCCGAACTGGGCCTCGATCTCGACGAACATCCGTGCGGCCTTGAGCGAGGTCCCCCCGAGGGCCGTGAAATCATCGCGGATCCCGACCTGCTCGATCAGGAGCACCCGGGACCAGATCGAGGCCAGCTCGCGCTGGACCGCCGTGTGGGGCGGGACGAACGGGGCTTCCAGCGCCCTCCGCTTGATCGACCCCCGGGCCACGGCGCCGAGGACCGCCTCGGGCCGGTGGAGTTCGGCGATGATCCGGCCATGCAAGGCGGAAAGGTCGATCCCCGGCCCGCCGCCCGACTTCGTCGCCTTCGCCGGCTTGCCGCCCGTCCGTGCCAGTTCGAGCTGATCCTTGGCGTCGGATCCGGGGCGATAGACCAGCTCCGCCGCGGTCGCGGCCGGGACGCGGTAGGCGGTGCCGTTGCCGTCGGCGCCCGGCGTTGCGGTCGCTTCGGGGAGCGATTTCAGGAAGTTCAACGCCGGCTCGTTCTTGGGCGTGGGGACATAGCCGACCCGGACGGACGAGAGGACCCGATCGCGGGCGAGCCGACCCAGGTGGGCCAGCATGGCATGCTCGACGCCCCGGCCCAGGACGCGGCAGCTCAGGAGCATGGTGTCGACCACCAGCGTATCCGGCTCGGCCCCGAAGATCAGGACGCCGACAAGGCCGTAGTCGCCGAATCGGTCGGAGACCTCGACCCGGAGGACTTCGAGACCGGACCCGGCGAGCCGGCGGACCTCCGCCTCGGACCGGCGCACGGTCGAGGCGTTGAACTGGTTGGTCCGCTGGGTCAGTTGCGAGACCCGGGCCCACTGGTCCTCGCGTGGGGCTCCGATGTCGATCCGGATGTCGAGCGAGGCGAGGAACGTCCCGATGTCCGAGACCTGGCGCTCGACCCGCGAGCGGTCGGCATTCTCGCGATACATCCGGGTCCGGGCGCGGTCTTCCTCGGTGATCTTGCGGCGGTCGAAGAACCAGGCGTGGCGGAGGAAGTCCGCCAGTTCCTCGTCGGGCGGGACCTGCAGGGTCAGGACCTGCGGCAACGCGGCGCGAACCTCGGCGCATTCGACCGGGTTATCGTCCAGGAAGATGAAGCTATCCAGGCCCAGGTTCAGCTCCTCGGCCAACTCCACCAGCGCCTGCGACTTGCGTCCCCAGCCGATCCGCCACGAGACCAGATGCTCGCGGCGCAGGGGGAAGTCGGACCGGGCGTCGAAGGCGTCCAGGACATCGGCCTCGGCATTCTTGCTGACCAGGCAGACGACCATCCCCGCGGCCTGCTGCTCGACGACGAATTCCTGGAGCGCCTTCATGCCGGGGCCGAGGGTGATCCCGTCGATCCCGTCCTCGCCCACGACCCCCTTCCACAGGGTGTTGTCGCAGTCCAGGGCGATCACCTTGCGG
Organism: Tundrisphaera macrotermitis; assembly: GCF_051175315.1. NCBI lineage: Bacteria > Pseudomonadati > Planctomycetota > Planctomycetia > Isosphaerales > Isosphaeraceae > Tundrisphaera > Tundrisphaera macrotermitis. The sequence goes on along the minus strand of NZ_CP195100.1, from coordinate 3,371,813 downwards.
GGGGGCGACTGGATCAGGTGGATCCGCCGGGCCAGGTCGGTCGCCAGGGCCGCCTCGAACAGCGGCGTGTAGGGCATGTGTCCGACGCGGTCGCCGGCCGCGTCGTGGGCCCCCTCCAGGTCATGGCTGGCCAGTTCGGCCCGGCCGAGCCAGTGGAGCGAATCGAACGGGACGACCGCATCGCGGAGCCTCGCCTCCATGGATACGAGGAACGCCGCGCGGGCGGGATCCTCGGCAACCTGGGGCGAGGCGGGCGGGGTGGCGATGATCGTGGGGGTGTTCGACCGTTCGGCGAACGAGCGGAAGGCGTCGGCCAGGTCATCCACCCCGGCGGCGATCGTGGCCTCGTCCCACCCTCCGGGCCGGGCGCGGGCGAAGTCCTCGACGCGGACCAGCGCGACGTTGATCCCCCGGGCATTCGCCGCGAACAGGCTGCCGGGGTCGAGCAACTGGGGGATCAGCTGGCTGTAGTCCGCGAACCGGACCCGCGGATCGAAGCCAAGCTCCCCGATCCAGAACCGCAGAGGCCCCTCGATCGGCTCGGCGGTGTAGGTGGCGGACACCGCGACGGAGAGTTCGGGGGGCGTCGTCGGGTCGGGGGTCGCGGCGGGGGGGATGGGGAGCGGGGCCTCTCGCGTGGATTGCATGAATCGCTCAGCCGTCCGGGTGATGTCCTGGTCGCTCGAAGGGTTTCGAGGCGTCCCACGCCCATTTCGAAGTTAGCATTCGCCCGTCGGCAGGGTCAAGTCGGGGCGAGCCGACGCCCGGAGGGCCGCATCCCATGTCGATCTGGGGCGACGTCGTCCGACGGGCCGCGATGGGCCAGCCTCAGGACGCCGGGAGGGCGGATAGCCCGACCTTGGCCTCATCCACCAGGTCGGCGACGTCGGGATACGGGCCGAACCGGGCGATGATGTCTTCGAGGATGTCCTTGCGGTACTTGCGGCCGGCCTCGGTCGCCGCGACCGGCTCGGTGATCGTGGCCCGGGCCAGGAGGCCGGCCACCACCTCACGCCTCTGCTCGATCTGGCGCTTGATCTGCTCGGCCCGCTCGCCGGCTAGGAGGGCCCACCCGCGTTCCTTCCTCCCCTCGCGGGCCAGCGACAATTCGAGCTTCTTCCAGAGGTCGTAGGCGTCGCCGTCGTGGTGGATGGCCAGGGCGGCGGCGGCCTCGTCGAAGGTGGTCCGATACTGGATCTCGGTCTCGGTCTTGGGCTTGGTGAGCGCCAGCAGGACCGGGCGTTCCAGGACCTCGGCGCGGCGCTTGACCTGGTGGAGGTCGATCCGATCCAGCCAGCCGTCGACCTCCTCCCGATGCGCGTGCTTCGGGAATCGGGCGTCCAGCGGCGCCAGGTATTCGTCGCGGGCCCGGACCCAATCCGACGGCTCGGCCGAGGCCATCAACTCCCGGGCATGGCGATACAGATACGCCTCCCCGGGCGGCCAGAGCAGGTAGGCGATCAGCGAGCCGACGGCCACCAGGCCGAGGACCAGCCCGACGACTTCCCACCCGACCCGGGGGCGGGCCTGCTTCCTCTTCTTCGCGGTCTTTGCCGGGCGCGGGTCGGCGAGGACCTCGGCCCGGGTGGGGTTGGCGGCATCGCTGCCCGGCTCGGGCCAGACCATCGCCACCGTTTCCTTGGCCTGGTCCTTTTTCTGCAGCTCGCGCAGAGTCTGGGCCACGGCCTCGGCATCCCACGGGCGGTCGGACGGCTCCTTGGCCATCAGGGAGACGATCAGGGCATCCAGCGCCTTGGGGATCTCCTGGGTCTTGCTGGAAGGGTGGGGCACCGGGGAATTGATGTGGGCGTGCATCATGACCATCGGGGTCTGCCCCACGAATGGGACTTCCCCCGTGAGCAGCTGATAGAACACGCACCCGAGCGAATACAGGTCGGTCTTGTGGCTGATCGCGTAGTTGCCCCGGATCTGCTCCGGGGCCATGTAGGCGGCCGTGCCCAGGGTCCGCCCGGTGGCGGTCAGGGCGGTCGCGTCAAGATCCTTGGCGATGCCGAAGTCGGTCAGCTTGAGCTTCCCGTCGGCGGTCAGCATCAGGTTGGACGGCTTGAGGTCGCGATGGACGATCCCGCGCTCGTGGGCGTAGTGGAGGGCGTCGCAAAGCTGGATGCCCAGGGCCACCACCTCGCGCCAGTGCAGGGTGCCCCGGCCGGTGAGGATGTGGTCGACCGTCTGGCCTTCCACGAACTCCATCGCATAGTAATTGATGCCGGAGGCCCGGCCCCGGGCCAGGTAGCGGACGATGTTGGGGTGGCGGAACTGCTCCAGGATCACCGCCTCGCGGACGAACCGCTCGTAGGCGTTCCCCTTCCCCATCTGGTCGCCGCCGATCACCTTGATCGCCGCCTTGCGGTTCTTCTCCTGGTGGACGCCGAGGTAGACGACGCCCATCGCCCCCGAACCGAGGATCGACTCGATCTGGAACGACCCGAGTTTCTGGCCGATCATGGGGCACCGGAGACGGGCGATGGGGTTCGATCAGGGCCTCTGGACGGGGATCGGGCACCGGAGGCCGGGGAGTCGACCTCCCCCGCCCCGGGCCGCAGGCACAACCGAATCGATCAGGACCGGGGCATGACGCAGGTCAGCCCGGCCGCGGCCGGCAGATAGCTATTCTGGACGTAGTCCATCACCATCCGGTCGGCGTTGAACCGCCAGGAGAGCGAGCGGAGGGCCGACTTCTGCCTCTGGATCCAGCCCCGGGGCAGGCCCGAGGCGTCCCGGTCGTAGAACAGGGGGACGACCTCGTTGGCCAGCACCTCGATCAGAGACGCGTGGTCGCGCTCGTCCTGGATCGACGGGACCGAGTGCGACCGGCCGTGGCCGATGGCGAACCCGTTGGTGCCGTCGTAGGCCTCGGCCCACCAGCCGTCGAGGATCGAGAAGTTCAGCGCACCGTTCAGGAACGCCTTCTCGCCCGACGTGCCGCTCGCCTCCTGCGGCCTCCGGGGGTTGTTCAACCAGACGTCGACCCCCTGGACCAGGTGGCGGGCGACGTTCATGTCGTAGTCCTCGACGAACACCAGGCGGTTTTCGAGCCGGGCGTCGCGGGCCAGCCGGGCGATGTTCTGGATCAGTTCCTTGCCGTACTTGTCTTCCGGGTGGGCCTTGCCGGCGAACACGAACTGGATTGGCCGGTCCGAGGTGTCCATGATCGCCAGCAGGCGCTCGATGTCGCTCAGCACCAGGCCGGCCCGCTTGTAGGTGGCGAACCGGCGGGCGAACCCGATCGTCAGGGCGTCGTGGTCGAGCACCTTGCCGGCCTTCTCGATCGCCCCGTCCCCCTCGTCCCGGCGGCGGGCCTGGGAGGCCAGGCGCCAGCGGACGAAGTCGATCATGCTGGCCTTGAGGATCTGCTGGGTTTCCCAAAGCTCGGCGTCGTCGATGTGGGCGATGTTGGCCCAGGTGTCCGGGTCGCTCATGTTCCGGGCCCAGTCGGGCCCGAGGTGCCGCTCGAACAGGGCGTGCATCTGGGGGGCGAGCCAGCTCTGGACGTGGACGCCGTTGGTGATGTGGCCGATCGGCACTTCCTCCTCGACCCGGTTGGGGTAGAGGGGGTGCCACATCTGCCGCGAGACCCGGCCGTGCAGGGCGCTCACGCCGTTGGCGTGGCGGTCGAGCTTCAGCGCCAGCACCGTCATGCAATACGGCTCGTTGGGGTCGCCCGGGTGGACCCGGCCGAGACCCAGGAAGTCGTCGTAGGAGAGGTGCAGCCCCTCGCGGATCTTGCCCAGGTGCTCCTCGACGAGCTGCCCGGGGAATCGGTCGTGGCCGGCGGCCACCGGGGTGTGGGTGGTGAAGACCGTCATGGTGGCCACCTCGCGGGCGGCCTCGCCGAACGGGATCCCCTCGGACTCCATCAGGCTCCGGGCCATCTCCAGCCCGGCGAAGGCGCTGTGGCCCTCATTGAGGTGGAGCACCGACGGGTTGATGTCCAGGGCGGCCAGGGCCCGGACGCCGCCCACGCCCAGGAGCAGTTCCTGGCGGATCCGGACCCGGGCGTCGCCGCCGTAGAGCCGGGAGGTCAGGGCGCGGTCGCTCTCGTTGTTCTCATCCACCTTGGAGTCGAGCAGGAGCAGCATCGTCCGGCCGACCTCGGCCCGCCAGACCCGGGCGTGCAGGACGCCCGCGTTGGTGTCGATCGAGATCCGCACCGGGTTGCCCTTGGCATCCAGGGCCGGCTCGATCGGCAGGAGGTCGGGGTTGTTGAACAGGTACGATTCCTGCTGCCACCCGTCGCCGTCCAGCGACTGGCGGAAATAGCCCTCGGCATACAGGAGGCCGATGCCGATCAGGGGGATGCCCAGGTCGCTGGCGCTCTTGAGGTGGTCGCCCGCCAGCACGCCGAGGCCGCCCGAATAGATCGGCAGGCTCTCGTGGAGGCCGAATTCGGCCGAGAAGTAGGCCACCGGCCGGGAGCGGAGGCAGGATGCGTGGACGGAGCCCCAGGAGTCGGTATTCTTGAGGTATTCGGCCAGGCGTCGGAAGGCATAATCGATCCGGGAGTGGAGGGCCACCTGGGCGGCCATCCCTTCCAGGCGTTCCGGCTCGATCCTCTGGAGGAACTCGACCGGATTGTGCCCCGTCGCGGTCCACAAGGCGGGGTCGATCTCCCGGAACAGGCCAATCACGTTCGGCTGCCAGGTCCACCAGAGGTTGCGAGCCAGTTCCCTCAACTTATCGACGACCTTCGCCTGACCTGCCATACGGGACCCCCGGTCTGTGGAAATCGGCGCAATGCGACCAACTCAGCGCGCAGTCGCCGGCTCACGGCCGATAATATCGCGGATCACGCGGGAAATGCCAGCCCTTGCCAGGGAACCCCGGCGTAGCCGATCATCCCAGATACGAAGACGGAACGTGGATTGCAAGTGATGTTCCGGGTCGATTTCCGGGAGGGACAGGCCCATCCCGGACGCCTCGGGAGCCTCGAGGAAATCCGAAATGTCCGCCCCAAACTCCAATCCCCTCGGACCCGAGCCACCGGTGACGACGGTCTCGACCTCCCCCCTTGGTGCCACCGCTGGGCCGTCGGTCGATCCCCTGATCGCCGCCACCGCGACGACCGCCGGGGATGAGCTGGAAGTCGGGTCGGGGAAATCCGCCGAGCAGGTCGGCGTCGAAGGCGAGGTCGACGTCTGGACCGGCCGGTATTCGATGCTGAACTTCATCGGGCGGATCGCCGTCCGGGTCGTCCTGACAATCGCGGCGATCGCCCTGGCGATCCGGGCCGGCAATGAGGCCGACTACCACTGGTTGCGCCGGCTGAACATGGTGTTCGCCATCATCATCGCCGCGATGTGGCTCTACCTGGGCTACCGGATGCTCAGGGCCTGGTACAGCCATTTCTATCGCCTGACCACCCGCCGGCTGTTCGTCTCCTCCGGCATCGTCCAGCGTCGCCGCGAGATGCTGGAGCTGCTCCGCATCAAGGACGTGACGATGCGGCAGAACAGCCTGTTCGAACGCTGGTTCGGGCTGGGGACCGTCATCGTCGTCTCGACGGAGAAGGGCGCCCCCACCTTCTACCTGCTGGGCGTCCGCGACCCGAAGGTCGTCCTGGACCGGATCTGGCATCATGCCCGATCCGAGCGCGACATCCGAAGTGTTAAGATTGACCACGTCTGAGCGGGTCGACCGGCGTGAGGCCACGCCGCCGTCTTCTCGGGTTCCCACCGGCCGCAGCGTTTAAGGGTCCAAACAGAATGCCAACCGTCACCGTTGAAGGCGTGAAGTCGTTCGAGATGGAGGCCGGCAAGAAGCTGGTCCTCGGGATCGAGGATGCCGGGATCGATATCCTCCACCGATGCGGCGGGAACGCCCGCTGCACCACCTGCCGCGTCCAGGTGATCTCGGGCGATCTCCCCGAGATGGGGGGCATGGAGCAGGCCCGGCTCGCCCGCGACGAAAGTTTCGGGCCGGACATCCGGCTGTCCTGCCAGGTCCGCGTCCAGTCGGACATGACCATCAAGGTCCTGGCGACGGCCTCGGAGACCGGGCAGCCGACCGGCACGCGGCCGTTGGACTGACCGCCGGCCGGGATGATCCCGAACCGATCCGCCAAACGAAGCGAGGCGACCCGTGTGGGCCGCCTCGCATCGTTTCGCTCAACGCTGGCTTTCGCTACACTTCTTGCAGCGGACCGACCGCTTGCGGATCGAGCCGCCGCAACGCTTGCAGGTGTGGTTCTTGGCCTTGTGGAACGCTTTCTTGCGAGGGCGGAACGCCACGAGACACCTCGTCGAGACCGGATCGGAGGGACTTCCCGGCGACCCCGCCGGGGCAAAGTTCCACCTTACTCGATTTTCACCGCTTTCGACCATCGATTTTGCGTCCGCCCCCCTGGAATCCTCCGGAAGTAGCCATCATGCTCGACGCCCTGGTCATCGCCCCCCACCCGGATGACGCCGAACTCGGGATGGGCGGGACCATCATCAAACTCATCGGGTCGGGCTGGAAGGTCGGCATCCTGGACCTGACCAGCGGCGAGCCGACGCCGCTCGGGTCGCCGGAAATCCGCAGGGCAGAGACCGAGGCAGCCTCTCAGATCCTCGGGCTCTCCTGGAGGAAGAACCTCGGCCTGCCGAATCGGAGCCTGGAGGCGACCCTGGAACATCGCCGATCCCTGGCGGCGGTCTTCCGGCAGGTCCGGCCCCGGCTCCTGTTCGCCCCGTTCTGGGAGGACGCCCACCCCGACCACACCGCGGCCACCAAGCTCGTGGAGGACGCCCGCTTCTGGAGCAAGCTGAGCAAGAGCGACATCCCGGGCGACCCGTTCCACCCGTCGCGCATCCTCTACTACTTCAGCGTCCACCTCCGGATCGTCGAGCGGCCGAGCTTCGTGGTCGACGTCTCGGACCAGGCCGAGCGGAAGTCGGAGGCGCTGCGGTGCTACCGGTCGCAGCTGGTCGACAACCAGCCGGCCGGCCGGCCGGGGGTGATCGACGCGGTCCGCGACCGGTCCCGGTTCTGGGGGAACACGGTCGGCGTGCTTCACGCCGAGCCGTTCGCCAGCCGCGAGCCGGTCGGGCTCGCGGGGCTGGACCAGTTGCTCCTCTGAGGCGAATCCGCCCCGGGGCTCACTTCATCGCGTTGGCGTAGGTGCTCCGGGGATACTCCTGCTTGAGCCGCTCCTTGGCCTCCTCGGCCCGGTCTTCCCGCTTCAGGACGCGCCAGAGCTGGGAGATCTGGGACAGGGCTCGGGCGTGTTCGTTCTTCGCCTTGCCGAACAGGAGGTCGGTGTGGAGGTAGGCGTAAAGGGCCTCCTTGGGTTTGCCGGCCGCCCTCAGGCAGTCGCCCAGCGTGTTGTAGGCGGCGGCCTGGGTGGCGGCGTCCTCGGTCGGGGCGTCCTTGATCACGGCCCGGACGGTCGACTCGGCCTCGGCGTACTTCTTCTGGGCGGCGAGGCTCTCGGCCTTGGTCAGCAGGGCGTCGCGCCTTTTCTCCGATTTCTCGGGGGCGGCCGCGATGATCTTGTCGAGTTCGGCGATCGCCTGGTCGAGTTGCCCCTTCTTGGCGAACACCTTGACCTTGAAGATGGCGGCCCGGTCCTCCCCCTTGGGGAACTGGCCGAGCTGGGACAGGGTCTTCTCGACCCCCGCATAGTCCTCCTGGGCGATCTGGAGCCGGGCCAGGGCTTCGAGGGCCGGGGCGGCATGCCGGCCCGACTTGTGGGCCCGGGTGAAGGCGTCCAGGAGGGCGACCGCCTCCTCGGCCTTGGACGTGTCGGTCAATGCCATCTCGGCGACCGTCCGGGCCTGGCTGAACAGGGCGTCCTCGGCGATGAACGGCTTGGTCGAGGCCTCGCCGGCCGCCTTCTTGAAGAGTTCGGCGGCGGCCGCCAGGTCGTTCGCCGCGAGCTTATCATTGGCCTGGTCGAGGCTGGCGGGGTGCCCATCGTAGGTGATCGAGGCGACCTCGTTGGTCGGGACCTTGGTGACGGTGTTGCCGAGCTTCACCTCGACCACGGTCGACGATTCCGCCTGGACCACGCCGCGGACGGCGCCCCCGACCCCCTTGGTCGTGGCGTCGGGGTTCAGCGTGACGACATCCCCGAGGGCGACGGACAGGGCCATCAGGGTGAAGGCGGACGTCGCGGCCGGGGCGAGCAGGAGGCGCGATCGGCGGAGGCTCATGGCGTGCGGTTCCTCGCGAACAGGGGGGAGGCCGGAGCGGCCGTCTCGGGCCTCACTTGCCCAGGCGTTTGATCGTTTCGAGGTACTTGGCCTTCATGTCCGTCGCCCCGGCGAAGTTGGAGAGCCGGACGACGCTGGCCAGCGATTGCTGCGCGAGGTCCTTCTTCCCCTGCTTCTCCAGGGCGAGGGCCGCGTGATACCAGGCTTCGTAGTATTCGGGGGGCTTCTGCCGGGCGGAGGCGAGCTTGAGGGCGAGCTTCCGCCAGTGGTCGTGGGCCTGGGCCCAGGTCGCCTGCTTGGCCTCGGCCCGGGCATCGATCAGGTGGCCGAGTTCCATCTGGGCTTCGAGCGAACGCGGGTTCTGCTTCACGATCTCTTCGATCTGCTTACCCGCCTCGTCGAAATTCCGCTCGCCGACCAGCGCCGCGACCTGCTTGATCCGGACGCGGAGCAGCCGATCGTTGGATCCCGGCTTCGCCAGGAAGTCGGGATCCTTGCCGTAGATCGTCAGGATGTTGGCGAAGACCGAGCCCGCCTCCTTGTAGTTGCCGAGCTTGAGCAAGTTCTCGCCGGCCCACTGGAGCGACTGGATCGACTGGCCCGACTTGCTCGCGACCAGGGCCATGAGGAACTGCTCGTAGGCCTTCTGGGTGCGTTCGAGCCCCCGGCGATCGTTCTTCTTCTTGAGGGCCTCGATCTCGCGTTCCAGGAGCTTGCCGAGTTCGAAGTAGAGCTGGGCCCCGCTGGCCCCGGCGATCCCGGACTCCTCCAACGTCTTCATCCCGGCGATCGCCTTGTCGACCTGGTTGGTCGCGACATGGCCCCGCAGGATGGAGGTCAAAACCCGGCCGTAGGCGGCGTTCTGCGACGGCGTGCGGGTCGCGTTGGCCAGCGCCTTGGCGAGGGGATCGAGCAGCTTGAGCGCGTCGTCGGACTTGCCGGACTCCAGCTGGATGACGGCCAGGTCGCAGGCGATGTTGACCAGGGAGGGGTCGGAGTCCGAGGTGTTGGCGTCGCGCTTCGCCTTCAGGGCGGCGTTCAGGAGGTCGACCGCCTTCTTGGCCTCCGCGTCGGCCTCCTTCTCCTTCCCCTGCTCGCGGAGGGCCTGCCCGAGCTTCCAGTGGGCGTCGCCGCTGCCGGACTGCGCCTCGGTCTTCTTGGGGGAGTTGTCGCGGAGCGAGTCGAAGGCGGCGATCGCCTCGGCATACCGGCCGCGCCCCAGGGCGATCTTGCCCAGGGCGATCCGGGCGGAATCCCCCTGCTCCGTGTCCGGCCAGGTTTCCGAGGTGTATTTGGCCAGGTCGACCAGCCGATCGAGGTCGACGGTCCGATCCCCGCCCGGCTCGTTGTTGTAGGCGTCGACCAAGGCGGCCATGCCGATCTCGGCCGCCTTGGGGGCGTTCTCTCCGCTGGGATAACGCCGGGCGAGGTGCTCGGCGATGACGGCCGACTCGTAGTACCGCTTGGCCATGTAGGCGGCGAACGCCTGGTTGAACCGGGCCTTGTTCGCCTTCGCGGCATCCTTCACCGGGTCGGCCTTGAGCACCGCCCCCTTGAACAGCGAGATCGCCCGGTCGTACTCCTGCGAGGAGAGCGACTGTTCGGCCTGCGACATGGCGTCGTCGTAGCTCAGGTTGGCGATCGCCGAGGCGCTCAGGGCGGCGCTCGGGCGGATCTTCTTGAGCAGGGCCACGGCCTCGGGCTTGTGGGGCGAGAAGTAGCGGACCACATCGACGAGCGCGTCCCCGGCCGCCTTGGTCGCCCGCTTCTGGTCGTCCTCGGAAAGCTCGGGCAGCTGGGCCAGCATCGACTTGGCCAGTTCGAGCTGGACCCCCAGGGCCTCGAAGGACCGGCGATCCTTGGGGAACATGGTGAGCCAGCGTCGGCACTCGTCGGCCGCCTTGGCGTACTCGCCGCGCTTGCCCATCACGATGATCCGGAAGTAGTCGACCTGCTTCTGGAGCACCCGGAGCCGGGGATCGGGGTGGTCGATCAGCTCGTTGTAGATGCCCATGGCGGGGCCGAGCTCGCCGCGTTCCTCGTAGGTCTTCCCCTGCCACATCCGCGCCGTGAACCCGACGAGCTGGGTCCGGTATCGCTTGTAGATCTCCTCGAACCCGGCGAGGCCCTTGTCGAGGTATTCCTTGCGTTCGGGCGCCTTGAGCGGGTAGGTCTGGGCGATCTCGTAGTCCACCACCGACTTCTGCAACTCCGACTGCATCAGCGAGGTCTGGACCCGCTCCCGCTCGATCTTGCGGGGGTCGTCGTCGGGGATGAACTTGGGGAAGGCGTTGAACTTGGCGTTCAATCGGTCGAAGGCCAGCGAATAGGCGTCCCTGGCCGCCGCCAGGGTGTCGCGGGCCTCGGAGAGCCGGGCCTGGGTGTCGGCGGGGGTGCGCTGCTCCTCGGCGATCCGGGCGATGATCCGGCCGCGCTCATAGAGGAGGTGGGCCAGCTCGACCAGGGCCTCGGTGGTCTGGGGCAGGTCGGGGTTGGCCTTCACGAAGGCGTCGATCTTGCTCTTGGCGCGATCCAGGGTCTGCCGGGCCGCTTCGAGGTCCGACGACCGGGCCGCCTCGCCAATCAGGCAGCGGGCTTCCTCGTAGTCGATCAGGGTCTTCAGTTCGGCCGGGGTGTCGGGAGACTCACGCAAGGTGCCCAGGTATTCCAGCGCCAGGTCGAAGTATTCCCGGTCGCGGAGGCCCTGGAGGAAGTCGGCCGCGACGCGGGGGTCCTCGGCGATCGCCGGGGACGCGATACCGGCGATCACCAGGGCGGGCGCGATCGCGCGGGCGAAGCAACGGCGGAGCATGGACGGCTCCTGATCGATGGGAAAGACGGGCCCGGGGCCGCCCGATGGAGATCCGGTGGCGATGGCGCGACGAGCGTGAGGCGGATGCCATGATTCGATGATTCACTGTACGACGCGTGCGCGGACCGAGTCAAGCGACGCAACGCGGCCCCGAGCGAGGGATTGTCGCGGCCCGCCCCGCCTGGGAGAATGGCGTCCGTTCGCGGACTTTCTCGCCCTCTCCGTGGGAAGGACGACCGGCCTTGGCCCGCTTCTTCAAGTACAAGACCGCCGACGCCCTGGCGCGCGACGCCGAGGCGCGAGGGCTCGACATCCGCCTGGACCCAGACCTCGGCCCGCTGCTCCGCCCGATCACGATCGGGCCCCGGACGGCCGGCAACCGGATGGCCATCCACCCGATGGAAGGGTGTGATGCCACGGCGGACGGCTCCCCGGACGTGCTCGCCATCCGCCGCTATGAGCGCTTCGGCGCCGGTGGGGCCAAGCTGATCTGGGGCGAGGCCGCCGCGATCGTCCCCGAAGGCCGCGCCAACCCGCGCCAGCTCGTCATCGACGAGGCCCACGCCGACGGCCTCTCCCGCCTGCTGGAAACCTGCCGGGACGCCCATCGCGCGGCCTGGGGCGACGCCGACGACTTCCTGGTCGGGATCCAGCTCACCCATTCGGGCCGGTACAGCTTCGGCCGGCCCGTGCTGGCCCAGCACGACCCCCTGCTCGACCCCCGCACCGTCACCGACAAGGCGGCCGGCACCAGGGCCTCGGCCTCCACACCGCTGATCACCGACGACGAACTCGATCGACTCCAGGACACCTACGTCCGGGCCGCGGCGCTCGCCTTCCGGATCGGGTTCGATTTCGTCGACTTCAAGCAGTGCCACCGCTACCTGCTCAACGAACTCCTCGCGGCCCGGAGCCGGCCCGGCAAGTACGGCGGCCCCTACGAGAACCGGACCCGGTTCATCCGCGACCTCGTCGGGCGGGTCCGGGGCGAGAACCCCGGCAAGATCCTCGGCACCCGCCTGAATCTGTTCGATAGCATCCCCTACGGACCGGGCGGGGCGGACGGTTCGGGCGTCCCCGACCCTCACACGCTCCCCCTCGATTCGTGCTGGGGCACCCGGCCCGATGACCCGGGCGTGCCCGACCTGGCCGAGCCGATCCGCCTGATCGGCGACCTCCGCTCCGCAGGGCTCAACCTGCTGAACGTCTCGATGGGGAACCCTTACGCCAATCCGCACCATGTCCGGCCGTTCGAGTACGCCCCGGTGGACGGATACCAGACGCCCGAGCATCCGCTGGTGGGCGTCGACCGCCACTTCCGGGCCACGGCCGAGGTCCAGGCCGCGTTCCCCGACCTGGCGATCGTGGGGTCGGGCTACAGCTGGCTCCAGGCCTGGATGCTCCAGGCGGGGGCCGCGAACATCCGGGACGGCCGGGTCTCCCTCATGGGCGTCGGCCGGGGATCGCTGTCGCATCCCGAGTTCGCCAGGTACGCCGCGGAGGGCCGGCCGCTCGACCCCAAGAAGACCTGCCGCACGTTCAGCTACTGCACGGCGCTGATGCGGAACAAGCAGAACGAGATGGGCCAGTTCCCGGCCGGATGCCCCCCCTTCGACAAGGCGGTCTACGGGCCGATCTGGGAGGAGGCCAAGGCCGTGTCCGGGGCCGTCGACCATTGAGGCCGGCCCCGGATCGGGTATAAACGAACCAAGACTCGCCCCATCGATCCGACCACGGAGACGCGCATGATCCGCCTCGCCCTCGCCTTCGGTTTCCTCGTTTCCCTCTCGGGAGTTGCCATGGCGGCCGACGACAAGCCAGCCTCCACGCCCGGCCAGAATCGCGTCTTCGAGATGCGGACCTACCACGCCAACGAGGGCAAGCTGGACGACCTCAACAAGCGGTTCCGCGAGCACACCTGCGGCCTGTTCAAGAAGCACGGGATGGACCTGATCGGCTTCTGGACCCCGATCAACGAGAAGGACGGCAAGGCGGATACCCTGGTCTACATCCTCGCCTATCCCAGCAAGGAGGCGGCCGAAGCCTCCTGGAAGGCCTTCCGCGACGACCCCGAGTGGAAGAAGGCGATGGAGGAGAGCCACAAGAACGGCGTCCTGGTGAAGAAGGTCGACTCGGTGTTCCTCGAACCGACCGACTACAGCGCGATCAAGTAAGCCGGCCCCCCTTCCCCGCGAGATCCTCGAATATGTCCACGGCAGAGATCACCCCGCCTGCGATCGGCGTCGAGGCGGTCCGGGAGGCCGCGACCCGGCTGGCCCCCTGGATCCACCGCACGCCCGTAATGACGTCGCGGACGCTGGACGAGCGGTGCGGGGGCTCGGTCTTCCTGAAGTGCGAGAACTTCCAGAAGATCGGGGCCTTCAAGATCCGGGGGGCGATGAACGCCCTGCTCCGCCTCGGCGAGGAGGAGAGGGCGCGTGGGGTGGTCACCCACTCGTCGGGCAATCATGCGCAGGCCCTGGCGCAGGCCGGCCGGTGGCTGGGCGTGCCGGTTTGCGTGGTCATGCCGAACATCGCCCCGGCCCCCAAGAAGGCCGCCACGGCCGGCTACGGGGCGAGGATCATCGAGTGCGAGCCGACCCTGGCGGCCCGCGAGGGGGCCGTGGCCGAGATCATCGAACGCGAAGGGTCGACCCTGGTCCACCCGTTCGACAACTGGGACGTGATCGCCGGCCAGGGGACCGCCGCCTGGGAGTTGATGGACCAGGCCGGGCCGCTCGACGTGATCCTCTGCCCGGTCGGCGGCGGCGGCCTGCTCGCGGGCACCGCCCTGGCCACCAAGGGCCGATCCCCCTCCACCCGCGTCGTCGGCGGGGAGCCGGCGAGGGCCGATGACGCCCTCCGCTCGTTCGTCTCGGGCCGGATCGAACCCTCGGGCGATCCCCGGACCGTCGCGGACGGGCTGCGGACCTCGCTGGGCGTCCGGCCGTTCTCGATCATCCGCCGCGACGTCGACCAGATCGTCACGGCCACCGAGGCGGAGATCCTCGACGCCATGCGGTTCGTCTGGGAGCGATTCAAGATCATCATCGAGCCGTCGTGCGCGGTGCCGGTCGCCCCGGTCTACAATGGGCAGCTCCCGGTCGAGGGCCTCCGGGTCGGGATCATCATCACCGGCGGCAACGTCGACCTCGAACCCTTCTTCCAGTCCCTGGCCGCCAAGTGGCTCTGAACCGATCCCAACCCACCAGCCGGAGCACGCCGATCCGTGGCCGATAATCACTCGTTCGACATCGTGAGCGAGATCAACACCGCCGAGATGCACAACGCGGTCGTGCAGGCCCAGCACGAGATCGCGGTGCGCTACGACTTCAAGGGCACCCGCGCCGGCATCGAGTACGACAAGAAAGAGAACAAGATCAACCTGACGGCCAACGACAAGGGGCAGCTCGACACGGTCGTCCAGATGCTCAAGGAGAAGATGGCCAAGCGGAGCGTGGCCGTCACGGCCCTCCAACGCGGCAAGCTGGAGGAGGCGACCCACGACACGGTCCGGGAGGTCGCCACCCTCCACATCGGGATCGAGACCGACGACGCCAAGAAGATCGTCAAGCAGATCAAGGGGTTGGGCCTGAAGGTCCAGTCCCAGATCATGGACAACAAGGTCCGCGTGACGGCCAAGAAGAAGGACGAACTGCAGGCGGTGATGGCCTTCCTCCGCGAGAACGGGCCGGGCTATCCCCTCCAGTTCAACAACTTCACCTGACCGTCAAGGTCGGCCCGACCCCTACCAGCGGCCCCCCTCCGGTCCTGGTCCGTCCGGATGCCTTGCCTCCCGGGCCTCCGAGGGACGATGTAAATCCCCGTCGGCCCTCGGAGGCGCTGGATGGCGCCGGATGCCGAGGAGCCTTGCTTTAGGAGGGGCGTCATGGGCTTCTTGAATGGTCGGGTCACGTTTGCTCGTTTCCGCGTTTCCGGCGATAGCCCCCTGCCCTTCTCGGAGGAGCATCTGGACACGGCCAGGGCCCATCTGATCGGCGTCCACGGCGAGGCCGACCCGACCGATGGGATCTCGGTGGGCTGGGCGGGCGGGGACCATGTCCTCGACACGACGCTGGACATCGGCAAGAACATCGTCAACGATGCCCTGCACCTGGCGATGCGGGTCGACACCGATAAGATCCCGGGCACGCTGCTCAAGGCCTACACCAAGATCGAGACCGATGCCCGGGCCCGGATGAACCCGAGCGGGTACGCCAATAAGGCGCAGAAGCAGGAAGCCAAGGAGGCCGCCAAGGCCCGCGCCGAGTCCGAGGCCAAGGACGGCCGGTTCCGCCGGATGGCCCACTACCCGATCCTCTGGGACGGGATGAGCAACATCGTCTATGCCGGCGTGACCAGCCTGTCGGTCCTGGACCGGGTCCAGACCCTGTTCCGCGAGACTTTCGACCGGATCCTGGAGCCGATCAGCGCCGGCAGCCTGGCGCACTCGCTGGCTGGGGTGCGAGGCCACGAGTCGACGGTCGAGAGCCACGTCCCCCTCGGCTATCTGGGCGCGGACGGGCATTCGTCGGTCGCCTGGTCGGATGCGTCCGACGTGACCCGCCCCGACTACTGGGGCAACGAGTTCCTGATCTGGCTGTGGCACACCCTCCAGGCCGACGGCGACACGATCCGCCTGCCGGATGACTCCGAAGTGACCGTCATGCTGAGCAAGACGCTGGTCCTGGATTGCCCCCGGGGCGAGACCGGCCGCGACCAGCTGGCGCACGAAGGGCCGACCAAGCTGCCCGAGGCATTCCGCGCCCTCCAGGCGGGCAAGCTGCCCCGCAAGGCTGGGCTGATCCTGGTCCGCCACGGCTCGCAGTACGAGCTGACCCTCCAGGCCGAGACCCTGGCCGTCTCCGGCGCCGCCATGCCGAAGATCGAGGGGGCGTCGGGCCACGACCTCCACCTCGCCCGGGTCGACGCCCTTCGGCATCTGGTCGAGACGCTCGACCTCCTGTACGATGCCTACGGTCGATGCCGGACCGGACCCGACTGGAACGGGGAGATGGGCCGGATCCGGACCTGGCTCGCGGCCTGACGGATCGCCTTCGCCCGGCGTCCGGGGCCATTCCCCCGGACGCCGACGGCTCGCTCACCGGATGGGCAACTATCGCCAGCACATCACGTTCGCCTGGTTCCTGGGCGCCGGCTACTCGGTGGCCGCGTTCATGCTGGTGCCGGTCCACTGGCTGTACGGGACGGTGGCCACGCTGCTGGCCACGCTCGGCGGCCTCCTGCCCGACCTCGACTCGGCCTCCGGCGTCGAGATGCGGGGATTCACCGGCATCCTCGGGGTGCTCGCCGCGCTGGCGACCTGGGAAGCCTTCGCCCGGGTCGAGCCGAACACCGTCTTCGAGATCCATCTCTGGGCGGTCGTCCTTGCCTATGTCTCGGTGAGGCACGGGCTTCGCCGCATCCTGTCGAAGCTCTCGAAGCATCGCGGCATCAGCCACAGCATCCCGACCTGCGGCGTCTGGGGGCTGCTCACCTACCTCTATTACCCCAGCCCCTATCACGGACTCCGGATCGTGATGGCCGTGGCGGTGATGGTCGGGTTCTTCTCCCACCTCCTGCTCGACGAGATCTGCAGCGTCGACCTCCGGGGGGCGCGGGTCAACAAGGCGTTCGGCACGGCGATGAAGTTCTGGGCACCGTCGCCCTGGACGACCCTGGCCATGTATGGCCTGCTCAGCTACCTCGCCTGGCGCGCCATCGCTATCTGGCCCCAGGACCCGTCCCGCTTCGACATCCCGGCGCTGGAAATCCCCTGGCAGGACTACATCGATCGCGTCCTGGAAGCGATCCGCGAGCCGGAGAGGATCGAGAAGCCGGAAAGGCCGGGCTGACGCGAGTCTCCGACGGCCGTCGGGGGATTTTTGGCGCGGCGAAGAATCGGCGTTACTCCTATAATCGGCCGTTTCCGAGGGGATGCGATTGATCGCATTCGTGGACACCGATTTGCCCGGGAGCAGCGACCGATGCGCCAGTTCGTCCGATCCGGCCTGATGGCCTCCTCCGTCGTGATGTGCGCGACGGTCGCCGGGGCCCAGACGCCGAAGCCCGCCCCGGCCCCGGCCGGCAACGCCGCCGCCCCGAAGACCGCCGCCGCCCCGGTCGTCCGCCCGCCGATCCTCAACCAGACGCTCGCCACGGTGAACGGCGAGCCGATCACCCGGGGCGAGTTGATCCAGGTGATCAATAAGCAGGAGTTGCCCCCGGGCAACGAGCAGGAAATCTACAAGGCCGCCATCGAGATGCTGGCCAATCACAAGCTGATCAACCAGTACCTGGCCAAGCAGAACATCCCCGTCACCGACAAGGAGGTCGACGAGGAGTATGCCCGGTTCGAGAAGACGATCAAGGACGAGGGGGGCGAGCTCGGCCCGGCCCTGGCCGCCAACGGCCTGACCCCGGAAGACGTCCGCAAGGAGATGGTGAAGACCCTTCGCTGGAGGAATTACCTTCAGAAGGTCGCCACCGACGCCAACCTCAAGAAGTTCGTCGCCGACAACCAGGACATCTTCAACATGACCCAGGTGAAGGCGAGCCACATCGTCCTCCGGGTCGACCCCGATGCCCCGGCCGCCGAGAAGGAGAAGGTCAAGCAGAAGCTCGCCGGCATCAAGGCCGAGATCGACGGCAACAAGATCAGCTTCGCCGACGCGGCCAACAAGTACTCCGAGGACGAAGGCAACAAGACCAGCCCGTCGGGCGGCGACGTCGGCTACTTCACCCGCAAGGGCCAGTTCAACGACGAGTTCACCGCCGCCGCCTTCCAGCTCAAGAAGGGGTCGATCTCCGACCCGGTCGAGACCCCGTTCGGCTATCACCTGATCCAGGTGACCGACCGCCGCGAAGGAACTCCCATCGATTTCGAGCAGAAGAAGCTGGCGATCCAGAACTTCTACGGCATCGACATCATGGAGAAGATCGTCAAGGAGATGCGGAAGACGGCCAAGATCGAGATCAACAAGATGCCCGCCGACTTCTTCCCGCCCGCGCCCGCCGAGCCGGCCGCCCCCGGCGCCCCGGCCGCGCCCAAGGGTGCCGCCCAGCCGAAGTAATCGATCCGATCCCTTCGTCTGAAAAACAACGGGGCTCCGAACTCGACCGGCGAGTTCGGAGCCCCTCGCGTTTACCCGCGCCTCAAGGGCGGCTGGAATGGATCTGGGAGAGGGCCGATTCGAGCTTCTCCCAGGTGACCGGCTTCTCCAGATAACCGTCCACCCCGGCCTCGCCGATCCTCTGCTGATTGACGATCGTGACATCGCCGGTCAGGGCGAAGATCGGGAGCGTCCGGAACCGGGGATCCTTGCGGAGGGCGAGCGTGGTCTCGATCCCGTCGAGCCCGGGCATGTTGACATCCATGAGGACGACCGAGGGGACCTCCTCCTCGACCAGTCGCAGGACATCATGGCCATCGCCAGCTTCGAGGACCCGGTAACCCATGCGTCGGAGCACCTTGGCGAGCGCCGTGCGGCTTCCGGCGTGATCCTCGGCGATCAGGATGGAACCGGACGGGGCCGCCGAGGTGATCACCTCGGGCGGGGCGGCCACCTCATCGACCTCGCACAGGATCGAGTCGGGGAACGCCAGGGTGAAGGTGCTCCCGCGGCCGAGCTGGCTCTCCAGGAGGATCTCCCCCCCGAGCAGGTTGGCCAGCCGCCGGCAGATCGCCAGCCCCAGGCCCGTCCCTTCGCCTCGAACCCGGTTGGGGTGCTCGAGGACCGCGAACTCGTCGAAGATCTTCTTCTGGTCCTGCTCGGCGATGCCGACCCCCGTATCCTCGACGCTGAAGCGGATCAGGCCGTCGGCCCGTTCCGTCGTCAGCCGGATGTGACCGCGTTCGGTGTACCGGAGCGCGTTGGAGAGCAGGTTGGAGAAGATTTGCTTGAACTTGAATCGATCGGTCTCGATGCTGGCGGTGCCGAGCCGATCGAACTCGCAGCGGACGTCGAGCCCCTTGGCCCGCGCCTGCCCCTCGATGTTCGAGAGGCACTCCGAGAGCGTCGGCCGGATGGCGAAGCGGGTCCGGTCGGCGGTCGTCGCCCCGGCGTCGAGCCGGGTCAGGTCGAGCAGGTCGCTGAGCAGGTCCAGGACGTTGCGCACGGCGTTGCGGATGGTGCGCAGGGACTCCTGGACCTCGGGCTCTTCCTGGTCGTGGATCTGCGACTGGAGCAGGTCGGCGGACAGGACCACGGCGTTCAGCGGGGTGCGGGCGTCGTGCGAGAGGGCCGACATCAGCCGGCTCTTGTGCCGCGACTGTTCCAAGAGCCGTTCTTCCAGCTCGATCCGGGAGGTGATGTCGAGGCAGCTGCCCAGATAGCCGAGGAAGACTCCTCGGGAGTCGAGATAGGGGGCCGCCCGGTCGGAGACCCAGCGATACGACCCGTCGCGATGCTTCAGGCGGAAGTCGATCTCGAACGGCTCGCGCCGGGCGAAGGCGGCGAGGAACGCGTCCCGCCTCCGATCGCGATCGTCGGGATGGATCCCCTCGTACCAACCCTCTCCGGCCTCGTCGTCGAGCGGACGGCTCCGGAATTCGAGCCAGGTCCGGTTGAAGAAGTCGTAATTGCCCGAGGCGTCCGACCTCCAGATCATGACCGGCGACTGGTCGACGATCGCCCGGGTCTGGGCCTCGCTCAGGGCGAGGTCGTTCTCCAGGGTCTTGCGGGCGGTGATGTCCAGGACGACGGCCACGGCGCCGGTGATCTGACCCCCGGCATCGCGGAGGGGCGCGGCGTTGACGGAGATGTATTGCATCCGCGAGGGCATGGGCCAGGCGTGCTCGGCCTGGAGGATCGTCTCGCCCCGGAGGGCCCGGGCCAGGGGGTGATCCTCGGGCCGATAGGCGCGGCCGCCGATCGGGCGAATGTCTTCCAGGGGGAGCCACCGGCGGCCCCCGGGGCGGACGGCCTCGTCGGGGGACGTCGAGCCCTGGAGACGCTCGCCTTCGCGGTTGACCGCGATCTTCTGGCCCTGCGAATCCAGGACCCAGACGCCGACGGGGAGGTGTTCCAGCAGGGTCTTGAGCTGGGTCCGCTCGGCGTCGGCCGCGGCCTTGCGCGCCTCCGATTGCTGGAGGATGCGGAGGGTGGCGGCCATGCTGTCGCCCTGGTACTGGCGGGCCGATTCCGCGGCGGCCTCGTCGATGACCTCGTTGATGGCCACCGTGGCGTCTTCGAGCCACCGGCCCTCGAACCCATGCGTCTGCGCATAGTCGAAGGTCGCCCGGATCAGGCTCGTCCGCAGATGCCCCAGCTCGCTGATCACCTGGGCGATGTCATACCCCTGGCTCCACCGATGCTGCCCGTGCTTCTGGCCCGCCTCGCTCGGGTCGACGGGTTTGCCGCGCAGCCGATCGGCCAGGTTCTTCAGCAACTCGGGGACATGGTCCACGAACTCCCGATTGGAGAGCTGTTCCGCTCGGGGAACATTCCCCACCTGCTCGGTCGTCGAACGCCAGACGGCCAGGATCGCGTCGCCATGATGGTCGATGTGATCCGCCAAAGTGGCGGTCTCGCTCATAATGTGCTTTCGCTTTGGACAGCGTCGTTGCTGCACGGCCCTGCGCCGGCCGGCCACAGTCGTCGGTTCCGGGTGGCTACAGTATCAGGACTCCGCGGGGGAAAAGTCAAGCCGTGGCGACGTCCCCGGGCCACCCGCGAAGGCCCCGCCAGGCTGCCCGGCGCCGGGTCAGCTGCCGGCCCGGTGGAAGACGTTGGGCCGGGCTTCCATCCGCCGGAACAGCGACTCGTGGAGCATCTCTTCGAGCCATTCGGGATCGTTCAGGAGTCCCCAGGCCGGCAGGGCATCCGTCCCGGCCTCGGCGCGATCGGGGAAGCGTTGGAGGGCGGTCAACCGGTCGGCAAGCGGCGGGTGGGGGTCGCCCGGCGCGGCCTCCTGGTCCACCTGCAAGCGACGCCTCATCTCCTCCCGGAACGGCTCGGGGAGGCGATCCCAGAGCCCCCGGAAGGTGGCGAACAGGTTGGGCGAGCCGGGGCCCGCCCCGGAGAAGCGAGCGAGGACCTCGCGGAACAGCGGCTGGACCATGGCCACCTTGGCCAGGGCGGAGGCGGCGACCACCCCGCCGGCGATCGAGGCCGAGACGCGGTCGGCCCGGACTTCCTGGCCCCGGGCGATCGGGGCGGCGACGGCCTCGCCCACCCGGCGACAGGCGGCCGACCAGGCCCGGAGCGGCCCCCACGTCCGCGCCCTCGGGTCATCCAGGCCCCGCCCCAGGGCCTCGACGTAGCGGATCGCGTCCATGATCCGGGTGGCATCGCCCCGGGCCAGGTGCGCCAGCTCGTGGGCGAGCACGGCCTGGAACTCGCCGCGCGTGAGCACCGGGAGCAAGGGCAGGCCGATCAGGAGCACCCGCCTCCGGCGCCGGGTCAGGACGCCGCAGCACGGGAGGTAGGCCAGCCGGATCTCCTCCGGCGGCCGGACGCCCATCCTCCGCGCGATCGATCCGACCGCGTCGTGGAACAGGGGGGCATCGGAACGCTCCAGGATCGGGCCGAAGTTCGCATTGCCGTCCCGGTCGGTCGGCGCGACCCTCGGCCCGCCCAGGCAGGCCGTGATGTCCGACCCCTCCCGGATCTCGTCCTCGAGCCAGGACCGGATGACCAGGAACCCGCCGCCCAGCGCGATCAGGCCGATCGACCCGATGCCGATCCCGAGGCGATGGATCCAGGGCAGGCCGAGCAGGATCCCGCGACGCATCGATAGGGAGAGCCCGCTCACCGATGCGTTCTTATCCGGCATCGTGGCTCACGACCCGGTCACCGGCACGATCCGGCCCCAGGGGGGGTCGTGCCAAGGGATGAATCATGGCGGACGCCATCGGAAAGGACCCCCGACATCTCGCACCGATGGGCCGCCCGTCGCTGCGAATCACGGTCCCCTCCGATCGCCAGGACGCACATCGCAAACTGATCTTGATTTTCGGATTCAAGACAGTTGTCGGAACGGGGGTTGACGAAAGGTTGACAGTTGTCTTAGGATACAGGAATCGGAACGGCCGGTCAATGCGTCCCGATGCGTCGGTCACCACGATGGGTCCAGACGTCGGTCAATCGATTCGAAGCGAGACGAGAGATCATGGCGAAGCCTCCCTCATCCATCCCCGATTCGGAACTGGATGTCCTCAAAGTCCTCTGGGAGCGGGGCCAGGCCACGGTACGCGAGGTCTTCGACACGCTCAAGGCATCGGGCCACACCGGGGAGAAGAAGGGCCAGCCGTGGTCCTACGCCACGATCGCCACGCTGCTCGACCGCCTCGAGATGAAGAAGGTCGTGGAGAGCGACCGGGCGGAGCAGGCATTCGTGTACCGGCCCGTCGTCTCCGCCTCCGAGGTCCAGCAGCGGCGGGTGGACAGCCTGATCGACAAGCTCTATCAGGGCGAGCCCGGCCTGCTGGTCCTCCACCTCCTCAAATCCCACACCCTCCAGCCGGATCAGGCCCGCGAGGTGCGGAGCCTCCTGGATGAGATGAACATCCACGATGGCGCACCGGACGGGGAGTGATGCCGGCCTCAGGTCTTGTTCGCACATGATCGCGATTCATTGGGGAGAATCTTCAAGATTCTTCCCGTCTCCACCGGGGAGATCGCGGAGGCATGCTTGCTGGCACATGCTTGGTTTGGGATAATCGCCCCCGCGTGACTCGCGCGTCATCTCGCACGCCTCGGGGATGGAACCAGGCATGGGATTCGGTCGGACCATCTCATCGATACCGTTCGGGTTCGATCGCCACGGACGGCCGCTGAGGGCCTGGCGGCGTCGACCGGTCTCCCGGCTCCGCGATTGCTTCGCCTATCCGCTGGTGGACGGCCCGGGCCTCGGGTTGCTGATCGGCCTCCCCCCCTTCCTGGCGATCATGGCGCTTCCGGTCCTGGACCTGATCGTCCGGTTCTCCCCCGAGAACGCCCTGAACCCGGTCAACCTCCTGATCCTGCCGTTCAGCCTCCCGCTGGTGACGAGCTTCACCCTCACGTCCGGCTATCTCCTCCTGTTCCTCGGCCGGACCCTGGAGTCCTCGTCGATCGGCGAGGAGGATCATCCCCGGTGGCCGATCTGGGACCGGGTCGAGATCCTCGAAGAGATCGGCCGATGGGCCTGGGCGGGCCTCCTGGGCATCGCGGTGGGGGGCATCCCCGCCGGGCTCTACGCGACCTCGGTCGGGCTCAGCAGCCGCTGGTCGCTCGCGGCCTTCGCCGTGCTGGTGGTGGCGGGGCTGTCCTATGCCCAGATGGCCCTGATCGCCGCCCTGCTCCACGACACGCCCCTGGCGGCCAACCCCGTCACGATCGGCCGGGCCCTGGTGCTCATCGGCCGGGCCAATGTCGCCCCCAGCCTCCTGATCGGGGGGACGCTGGCGATCGTCCTGTCGGCCTGGTACTTCGTCCTGTTCCACTCGCCCAGCGTGGAGGCCGGCGTGCTGGGGCTCTGGGCCTGCTGGGTCCTGACGCTGTACGCGGCGATGGCGATCGTCCGGATCCTGGGCACGACCTATCACCGCCATTGCGACGCCCTCGGCTGGTTCAACGGGCGGTCCCGGCGGGCTCGGTGACGCCGGCTCCGGTTTGAACTCGATGCCCCTCCGGGATACGATGGTCCATGACGAACCGATGGAGTTGTCGGGTCGCCTCGTCGCCCGATGAATCCGACCGGGATCTCCGCCTCGATGTCCACCCGACCGGCCGATCTCGCCGTCCTCGTGAGCGGGGGGCTGGATAGCGCAATCCTGTGTGCCGAACTGCTCGGACGCCATGAGCGGGTGCAGCCGATCTTCGTCCGCTTCGGCTTGCGCTGGGAGCGGGAGGAACTGGCCGGGTTGCGGGCGTTCCTGGAGCAGATCGACCGGCCGGGCCTGGCCCCGCTCGTGGTGCTCGATGAGCCGATGGCCGGGGTTTACGGCCCGCACTGGAGCGTGGGAGGGCCGGGCATCCCCGATGATTCGAGCCCCGACGAGGCGGTCCATCTGCCCGGGCGGAATCTCCTCCTGATCGCCAAGGCGGCCGTCTTCTGCCAGATCCATCGGATCGGCACGATCGCGGTGGGCAGCCTGGCGTCGAATCCGTTCCGGGACAGCTCGCCCGAGTTCGATCGGTCCCTGGAGACGACGCTCGCCCTGGGCCTGGGGATGCCCTTGCGCCTGATCCGGCCCTATGCCCGACTCTCCAAGGTCGAGGTCCTGGGCCGGGGGGCGGGACTACCCCTGGGACTGACCATCTCGTGCCTCGATCCCCGGTCGGGGATCCATTGTGGCGCCTGCAACAAGTGTGCGGAACGGCGACGGGGCTTCGCGGAGGCGGGCCTGGCCGATCCGACGGATTACCGAACTCCTTCGACGGTGGACGTCTGAAAGGTTCGCATGTACCGCGTCACGCGTGAAATCCTGTTTTGCTACGGCCATCGCCTGCTCAACTATGACGGCAAGTGCCGCCACCTGCACGGCCACAACGGGCGGGCCGTGGTCTCGCTGGAGGCGCCCGCCCTCGACGACAAGGGCATGCTCGTCGACTTCTCCGAGATCAAGCGGCATCTCCAGAGATGGATCGACGAGACGCTCGACCATACCCTTCTGCTCTGCCGCGAGGATCCGCTCCTGCCCATCCTCCTGGAACAGGGCGAGCGCGTCTACGTGATGGAGGCCAACCCGACCGCCGAGAACATCGCCCGGCTCATCTTCGAGCAAGGCGTGAAGGCCGGCCTGCCGATCGTCGAGGTGATCCTCTGGGAGACGGAGAACTGCCACGCCGCCTACCGGGCCGGTTGATCCTCGGCCCGGCCGGCGTGGCTTGCCCGCCGACTAGTGGCTGCCGTGCCCGTGGCCATCATCGGGCGCGGCCACCTTCTCGACGTAGCTCGCCGGCTTGTAGGGATACTCCAGCTCTTCCACGGTCCACTCGTTCCGGGCATTCGCCGCATCGCGGCGGATCCGGAGCCGGGCGAACGCTTCCTTCTCGGCCGGGTCCTTGGCCGAGGGGTTGTGGACTTCGAGCAACGCGTTCGCGTAGGCGGTCAGCCCCTGGTAGAGGCTCGTCTCGATCTTCTCGAAGTGGACGTCCCCCTTCGCCTTGACGATCTCCTTGATCTTCAGGACCGGGGTGCTCTGTGTCGCGTAGGCATCGCCGGCCGGCCCCTGGGCGGCCTTCTTCAACTCCTCGACGACCTCGTCGGGCTTTTTGTCCGAGCGGACCCCGGGGGGTTGGTGATACCAGAGGGCGACGGCCATCGGTTCGTTCTTGAGGACCTCCACGAAGTCGGACGCGAACTGGGTCGACTCGCGCTTCAGCATCATCGCCTGGACGACGTTCGAGGTGAACGCGGCGATCCCGCAGACCAGCCCGAGCGTGATCCCGACCCGGGCGAGGTTCGACCCGGTCAGGACGTCCGACCTCCGATCGATCCCGCGCAGGGCCAGGACCCCGACCAGGACCGCCGCGATGGCCACCCCGATGAACCCCACATGCGTGAAGCAGAGGAACGAGGCGATGCCCAGCAGCAGGCTGAAGACCGCGGCCGAGCTGATCGCCCGATAGGTCGGAATCTCATTCTCGATGATCGACGTCGGGCCGGTGTCGACCGGCCCGGCCGCCTGCTTGGGATCGATGGCCACGTCGCAAACTCCTTGGAAGCAGCAACTTACGCTAAGGATCGACGATAATGAATGGTGGATCCCTTCTTCGGGACCGTCGCGAAGGCCAGGAGCGAGACTAATCGGCCCAGCGCGAGGCGTCAAGCGACCAGCCGATCAGCGGGAGGCCAGGCCGAGCGTTCGGGCCGGCACGAGCGTGGTGGCGGCCATGCCGACCCAGTAGATCCCCAGCACCCACCCCGTCACGTTGGTCCAGGTCCACTGCGATCCGCCGATCCGACACCGCCAGCCCGCGAGCAGGACGGCGAGGATGATGAGGCCCATCGGCTGGTAGCCCAGGGGGGTAGACCAAGTGGCCGTGCCGAGATCGCCCCGGGCCAGCGCCGCGAGGTCGTGGACCCAGATCACCATCCCGCCGGCCATCCAGAGGACTTCGCCCAGCCCAAATGAGGACGACTGGGATCGCCCCAGCAGGATCGGCCCGATCAGGCCGAGGCAGCCCGCCACGGTGAAGAGGTTCGCCAGCAGTTGGTGGGGCGGCCAGGAGACCCGGCCGCGTGCGATTAGCAGCCCGATCCCGTAGCTCAGCGCGGCCCCGATCAGCAGGGCGTTGACCCAGGGGAATGCGGTCGGGGCCGCCGCGGGCTTGGGCGGAGGACGTTTGGATGCCATCGAGGGTCGGTCCCGGCGGGTGATGGTCGGCCCGGTCCCATCGCGCTCGTACCGGGCTTCATCCTGTCTTCGTCACCGCCGGCACCGATCGAACAGCCCATCCGAGGCGAGCCATCCCCGTCGGGGCGGGTCATCCGCTCCGGAGGGGTCGTGCGGGTCGACCATCATTCCACGGTCGGGGTCCCGCTGAACCCGGTCGATTCCGCCAGGGCGGACGCGGGCTCAGGCTCATCGCTCGCGGCGACCATGGAGTCGAGGGAATCGATCTGCTCGGGTTGCATGACGACCTCTTCCCCCTCGTTCAGCCCGGAGGTCACTTCCAGGAAATCCTTGGTCGACTGCCCGATCGTGATCGAGCGCCGTTCCAGGCCGTCCTGCCCGGCCACGTAGCAGACCTCGCGGCCGTCGCGGATGGCCAGCGCCTCGGACGGGATGGCCAGGACGTCCTCCCGGCGGTCGATGTCGATCTCCACCTGGGCCGTCAGTCCGGGCCGCATGCCCGGCGGGCTCTCGTCCAGCTTCACGACCCCGATGAAATACTTCACCTCGCCGCTGCTGAGCCAGCCGCTCGACGCGGCAACCGGGAGCGGGGCCACCGAGAGCACCCGGCCGGTCAGGGTCCTGGCCCCCAGCCCTTCGATCTTGGCCCGGACCACCATCCCGGCCTGCACCCTCTGGGCGACGGACTCGTGCAGGTAGGTGAGCAGGTTCATCTGATCGAGATTCGGGAGGAAGAACAGCTTCTGGGACTGACGGACGGTGGCCCCCGGCTCCAGCCGATAATTCCCCGACCGGTAGGGATCGCTGGCGTAGATCAGGAAGCCGTCGTGGGGCGCGCGGATCGTGCAGAAGTCCACCATTTGCTTGTAGTAGTCGAGCCGCTCGGTCATCCGGGTGAGGCGTCGCTCGTTGGAGATCAGGCCGTAACGACACTTCTCCACGTTGGCCTGGAGGCTCTTGAGCGACTTCGGCCGGCCGAAGCGTTCGAAGAGGTGCATCTGCCACTTCGAGGCGATCAGCTTCAGGTTCGCCTGGGTGACGGCCCGCTCCGCCGTGGTCCTCTGAGAGAGGGAGGCATATCCCTTCTCCAGCATCCGCGTCGTCCAGGCCAGCCGGTCGACCGTCCGTTCGAGATTCGATTGGTCGAAGACGATCTGCCCCGACAGATTTTCCATCGACTGCTTGAGCAGCCCTTCGGTGTACTCGCGGACGCCGAGCTCGGCGACCTCGAAATCCAGCTGGGTCTGGAGCAACGCCGCGCGGGCCTGGTCGACCTTGATCTCCTGCTGCCGGACCAGTTCCTCGTAGTCCGAGGCGTCCAGCCGGCAGATCACGTCGTCCTTCTTGACCATCGTGCCCTCATCGACGACATCGATGATGACCGAGGCCCCGCCCGTCGACATCCCGGCCCCGCCCGAGGTCCGGAAATCGAGCCGTTCGAGCTGGCAGGAGATGATCGTATTGTCGGCGCTCTCGGTCTGGCCCGAGGTCGTGAGGACCGCCCCCAGGTCGGTGCGATAGACGACGGTCCGGGCCACGTGGGCCATCCGATCGTCGCGCTTCCAGAGGCCCGAGTTTCGCGATGCACCCGCGACCGCCAGGCTCCCGATCACGCCGAACGCGAGGATCCAGAGGGCCGGCTTGAGGCCACGGCGACGGGGTCGTACGGCTGACGGAAGGGTCGGAACGGCCTGATCCGGGGAGGTCACGGGTATGGCTCCAGACCGTGGGCGTGGTCGAAATCGAGGCTGGGGTGGGGCGGGTGGGCGGAGGCGGGCGAGCGGCATTCGGTCGGGTCGGCGGCAGGCCGCCCTGGTTGATGCCGGGCTCGCATCCCGGCGGCGTCGCGGAGGGGGGGTCACTTCTTCATCGGGATCTGGTCGCTCGCAGGTTCAGTTTAGAATAATTCTACCCCGCGACAAGGTCGAACCCCGACGAACTCGAAAAGACCACCCCATCCCGGGGAATGCCGCCACGCAAAAGTTTCGTGATCTGACCAATGCACGCCGCATACCATTCCGGAATATGACCCTTGAACACCCCTCGCTTCCGCATCCTGGCCCTGGACATCGACGGCACCCTCCTCGATCGCGACGGCGTCCTCCGCCCCCGGACGATCTCGGCCGTCCACCTCGCCGCCCGGGCCGGCATCCGACCCGTCCTCTGCACCGGGAGGCGTTTCCGCCGCGCCCTGCCGATCGCCGAGGCCCTGGGGCTGGATGCCCCGCTGGTCTGCAACTCGGGCGCTCTGATCAAGCAGCCCGGCGATCGGTCCACCCTGTGGAGGGCGGACCTCTCCGATCACCACTCCGCCACCGCGCTCGCCCTGTTCCGGGAGCACGACGAGCCGGCCGTGACCTTCCTGGATCGCGGGATCGACGAGCATGATTTCCTGGTCGCCGCGGAGTCCACCGGCCGCCCCCTGTTCGACGACTACGTTTCGCAGAATCAGGAGTATGCGGGGGTCGATCCCGATTGGCTCCTACGCCGGGACCTGAAGCACTTCCACCTGTGCGCGATCGGGACCCGGGAAGCGATGCTCGCCTTCGAGGACGCGGTCCACGAGCGGATGCCGGACGCCGTCCAGACCTTCGTCCAGAAGAGCCCCCGATACGCCGGGACGATGTGCGAGATCCTCCACCGCGACGCCAACAAGTGGACCGCCCTGCTCCGCCTGGCCGAGGCCTGGGGCGTCGACCCGTCGGAGATCTGCGCGGTGGGGGATGACCGCAACGACATCCCGATGCTCCGGGGCGCCGGGCTCGGGGTCGCGATGGGGCATGCCGCCGGCGAGGTGCTGGCCGTCGCCGATCACGTGACCGGCTCGGATCAGCACGACGGGGTCGCGACCCTGATCGAGACGCGACTCTGCCCGTGAGCGGTCGAGGTCGGAGCTATCGGACGCGGAGCGTGACGGGCAGGCTGGCCTGGCCTCCGGCCGCCGTGGTCCTCAGGTGGAACTTGCGGGACTGGGGCGTCGCGGCGCGGTCGGCGGTGATGAAGAAGGTCCGCTCCGCCTGCTGCTCGGTGATCAGCAGCCCGTTCAGGCCGATGTTGTCCACGTAGACGCCGAACGGGAGGTTGCGACCGGCCCCTTCGTTGCCCAGCGGCACCGGCCCGACGTGGCCGTTCCGCTCGACGCGGACCTTGAGGGTGATCGTCTGCCCCCGATCGATGTCGACGGTGAGCCCGCCGTCCGGGTCGTCGTGGACGGCCGGATCACCCTCCGAGTCGGGGGCGATCGCCAGCCGGAGGGCGGGGGCCGGGGCCAGCTTGATCATCCCCGCGAACTTGACCGGGTGTGACCGCTCCTCCCCGTTGATCACGGCCGAGGCCGCGACCCGGATCGCCCCGGCCTGCTCGGGCGTGGGGGCCTTTGCGTCGGGCGCCGCGGCGATCACGCCCAGGGCCTCGACCTGCCCCGCCTCGATGATCAGCGGGGTCGAGGCCGAGATGCCGGGCGGCAGCCCTTCGATCGCCACCCGGATCGGCCCGTCATAGCCATCGATCCGGCTCGCCCGGGCCGTGAACTCCTGGGCCCCCCCCGGAGTGATGGCCGCCTTGATCGCGGACAGGGTGACCCCGAAGTCGGGGCGACGCGGGCGGATCGCGAGGGTGTATCCGTGGTCGGCCCCTCCCGACCCCCGCACGTCGCGGACTTTCGCCAGGTACGAACCATCGGCGGGCGCGGTGAAGGTCAGGCGCGAATCCCGGCCGAGTTCGCGGCGGGCGTCGTCGTCGTTCTCGAAGGCGAGCGAGAAGACCGGCAGGCCGTTGGGCGTGGGAGTCGACCCGGGCGGGTGGGGTTCGACCACGTAGCAGGGCTCGCCCAACGCGTGGGCCATCGGGGTCGTGTCGAAGTACCCCCAGCGTTTCCCCTCGCCGGGATAGACCAGGAAGCCGGAGTCGGGCCCGCGCGGGTGGAGCCAGAGCTTCACCACCTCGCCGTTGGCGTAGAGGTACTCGTCGAGATGCATCTCCTCCCAGTTGAAGACCCGGAAGTCGCCGGAGACGGCGTCGTTCTTGCCCCGGAAAGTGAAGTAGGAATCGCGGGTCGCCTGGAGCTTGACGCGTTCGATCCGCTTCCCCTGGGCGTCGACGACTTCCAGGAACGAATCGAGCTTCGACCCGGAGCGGGACGCATTCACTTCCAGGACCCACTCCTCGCCGGCCTTGGCCGCGAACCGGAACAGGTCGACGTCCGCCGGGTCGGCGATGACCCCGGTGATCTGGGCGGGCAGTACGACTTCGGCGGCCTCCCCGGGGGTGTTATTGGGCTCCCGTTCGGCGATTTTCGTCGGCTCGCCCGCGGCCGATCCGGCCGGGCTCGCCGTCGAGGATGGGCTCGCGACGGTCGATGCCCGCTCCGAACTGGCGGGAAATTCATGATGAGCCGTCGTCCCGTCGATCCGCCCGATCCCGAAACCCCGGCCGTCGCCGGAGGCCGCCAGGGCGGTCGCGATGTCGGGCTCGTGCTCCCAGAGCCGCATCTCGGAGAAGTGGGCCGTGTCCCAGACCTTGATCGTCCGGTCCTCGGCGACGGTCACCAGCCGCGACCCGTCGGGGCTGTAGGCGAGGCGGGTGATCGGGCCTTCGTGGGCGAATCGCGCCAGGATCATCGGGTTGATCTTCGGCTCGTCGCGGGAGACGAACTCCCAGACCCGGATCGAGCAGTCCGCCCCGCCCGCGACGATGTAGCGGCCGTCGGGGCTGAAGGTGCAGGCGTATTCTTCCTTGAGGGGCTGGGGCAGCGTATCCATCCGGGTGCCGTCGCCGACCCGCCAGACCTTGCACGTATCGTCGGAGCTGGCGCTGACCAGGAACCGGCCGTCGGGGCTGAACCCGACGTCGTTCACGGCGCCGTTGTGGCCGAGCAGGGTCCGGAGGCTCTTGCCCGTCTCCGCGTCCCAGAGCTGGATGGTCCGGTCATAGCCGCAGGTCGCCAGCACCTTCCCGTCGGGGGAAAGCTCGGCGTCGAGCAGGATGTCGCGATGGCCGTCGAAGCGGCGGATCAGCGTCCCGTCCGCGACGTTCCAGAGGGCGGCCACACCGCCCAGCCCGACCACGCCCGAGGCCGTCACGAACCTCGTCCCATCCGGGGAGAAATGGACCGCGGTCACCTTCCCGGGGAAGTCCCGCAGGGTCATCGTCGGCGTCTCGAAGGACCCGGTGAAGAGTTCGACCTCGCCATAGCGAGCCACCGCCCGCCAACGGCCGTCGCGGGACAGGTCGAGGGCCGTCACGGGCCGGACCTTCGCCCGGGGGACGATCTTCGGGACGACCAGGGCGAGACGATCGGCGGGGGCGGCCGCCGGCCGCCTGGCGCCGGCGTCGATCCAGGCCGCGACCCGGGCGATCTCGGCGTCGCTGGGGCGGGGTTTCCCCTTGGGGGGCATCGCCGGCTTGGCCTGGCCGGTCATCTGACGGATCAGGAGGCTGGACGCGGAGTCGCCCGGCTTGACCAGGGGGCCGCGCGACGTCCCTTTCTCCCAGGGATCCTCGCCATCGAGCGAGAATTCCCCCTCGCGATCGTCATCATTATGGCAACCGGCGCAGTAAGCCTTGAGGATCGGGGCGACCCCGGTCGCGAAGTCGGGGGTCGCGCCATCCTCGCCGCGGGAGGCGGCCGACAGGACGAGGGAGGCGAACGCCGCCAGGACGACGGATCTGCTCATGGGAGGCTCGCGGGGCGGTGGTTTCGGGCGACGGGGGCCGGGCCATCATTCAATGGTTGAACAGGAACTCGCGGCTGCTCAGCAGGCCCCAGAACACGTCTTCGAGGGTCGGACGCTCCTCGGCGGAACCGGGGGGCGGCAGGAGTTCGAGCAGGCGGGCCCGCTCGGCCTCGGTGGGATAGCGGGTCAGGCTCGCCAGGTAGAGGTCGTCGATCAAAGACGCGTCGGACATCCCCTGATGGCGCAGGTTGAGCAGGGACTCGACCTGGTTGCCCGCCGCCTTGAGCTTGGCGTTGAGGGTGTCCCCGTTGGAGAGGTGGAGCACCTGGACCACCGAGGGCTCGTCGGAGCGGTCGCACTCGCAGACGATCCGCCTCGGGTTGCGGCCGAAGGCCTGGAGGAAGTACGAGTCGACGGCCGCGTCGCTGAGCTGGATCGCCCGCGTCCCCGTGGGGAAGAAGTCGATCCTCTGGGTTTCGCCCCCCGGCACGACGAGGGCGTCGAACTTCGTCGGCACCCCGGTCACCTGGACGATCGCGTCGTGCATCACCTCGGCCATCATCCGCCGGGGATAGTAGCGGGAATAGAACCGCTGCTCGCCGCGATTGCCGGGCAACGGCCGGCTCGACCTCTGGTAGGCGTTGGACTGGAGGATCGACTTCATCAGGACCTTGAGGTTGAATTTCGCCCGCACCACCTCGTCGGACGCCTGCTTCAGCAGGGCCTCGTTGCTCGCCGGGTTGGAGGCCCGGACGTCATCGACCTTCTCGACCAGCCCGACGCCGAAAAAGTTGGCCCAGACCCGGTTGGTGATCGACCGGGCGAAGTACGGGTTGTCCGGCGCCGTCATCCAGTCGGCCAGCGCCACCCGGCGGTCGGACGGATCGTCCAGGTCCATCGGCGTCCCGTCCAGCGGGGTGGGCGGCTGGGGCTTGCCGGTCCGGGGCTGGGTCAGGTCGCCGGCCTGCGAGACGTAGATCGTCCGCTGCCCGCTCCCCTTCTCCTTGGTCGCGTCGCCCCCCCACCCCTTGGCCCGGACCCGCGAGAACAGGTTGGCCATCGCGTAATACTGGTCGTTGGTCCATTTTTCGAGCGGGTGGTTGTGGCAGCGGGCGCAGGCGATCGACAGCCCCAGGAACGCCTGGCTGGCGTTCTCGGTCATGTCCTCGGGCGACTGGCTCAGGCCGTAGAAGTTGGTCGCCCCATTCTCGGAACTCTCCCCGGTGGCGACCAGGATCTGCCGGACCAGCCTGTCCCAGGGGGTATTAGCCGCGACCTCCTTGCGGAGCCAGTCGTAGTACGCCTTGACCGAGCTGGGCGGCAGCTTGACGCTCGTCAGCATCAGGACGTCGGCCCACTTGTAGGTCCAGTAGTCGACGAACTCGGGCCGGGCGAGGAGTTCGTCGATCAGGGCGTCTCGCTTGTCGGGAGCGGTCGAGGCGAGGAACCGCTTGATCTCATCGACGGTCGGCAGCCGGCCCACGGTGTCCACCCAGGCGCGGCGGGCGAACTCGTCGTCCTCGCAGGCGGGCGAGGCGGGCAGGTTCAGCCGGGCGAGCTGGCGGTCGACCTGCTCGTCGATGAAGTTGCGTGGCTTCCTTTGGTCCACCAGCGGGCCGGCCGGGGCGGGCTTGCCATCGCCGTAGGGGACGGTGATCCGGGCGATCGCGATCCGGCTGGCGAACCAGGCGACCACCGCCCCTTCCCCCGGCCCGGCCACGGTGGCGACGCCGTCCTGATCGACGCGGCAGACCGTTTCGTCGGCCGACGACCATTTGACCTGGCGCGACACGTCCTCGACCCGGCCGTCGGAGTAGCGGGCCCGGACCACGACCCGCTGGGCGTCGCCGATCGCGTGGGTCGAACGCTCCGGGAGCACGTCGAGCGACACCACGCGGGCATCGGCGTCGGACGGGGGGCGGGCCCCGACGGCGATCCAGTCGGCCAGCAGGCGATACTCGCGGGAGTCGGTGGCGAACTTGGTCCCGCCCTTGTGCGGGATCGCCCCGGACGGCTTGGCCAGGACCAGGCTCCGGCCCGGGTCGGCGAACTCGACCCGGCGGCCCCGGTCCAGCTTCACGATGTTGAAGTAATCGGCATCCGGGTCATAGCCGTTCAAGGAGAGGCGGAAGCCCCCCTTCCCGGCCAGCGCCCCGTGGCACGCCCCCGAGTTGCACCCGAGCTTGGCGAGGATCGGCTCGATGTGGTCGCGGAACCCGGGCTCGAACGGCCGCGACATCCCCGAGACGACGACCTGGGCCGTGGCCGACCGCCCGCCGACCTTCGCCTCGATCGTCGCCCGCCCGTCGCCGACCGGCCGGACCACGCCGTCGACCACGGTCGCCACGCCGGGGTCGCTGGAAGTCCACGAGATCGCCCCGCCCTCTTGCCGCCCGATCTCCCCCCGGTCGGCGTGCTGGAGGAGCAGCCGCTGGACGCTGTCGGCCCCGCCCAGGGTCGATTCGGCGGGGAGGAGGACCAGCCCCTCCTCGGCGACGGCAAGCGGGCCGACGATCGAGATCAGCAGGGCGGCGACCGGGCAGAACCAGGGCTTGATCGTCATCAGGGGACTTCCTCGCGGTTGCCGATGGGCCTCGGTCGGTCAGAACAGCTCGTGGATCTCGCGGTGCCCGAAGTCCACCAGCGGGAACGGCCGGCCGGCCGGGCCGGGGAGGGTCGTTTCCGGGTCGAGCCCGAGGCTGTGGAAGATCGTCGCGGCCACGTCGGCCGGCTCGACCGGCCGGTCGGCCGGCACGGCGCCGATGGGGTCGCTGGCCCCGACCACCCGGCCACCTTTGACGCCCCCGCCGGCGAAACCGACCGTGAAGCACTGCGGCCAGTGGTCGCGCCCCCCGGCC
This sequence comes from Tundrisphaera macrotermitis, assembly GCF_051175315.1. Lineage (NCBI taxonomy): Bacteria > Pseudomonadati > Planctomycetota > Planctomycetia > Isosphaerales > Isosphaeraceae > Tundrisphaera > Tundrisphaera macrotermitis. The sequence goes on along the minus strand of NZ_CP195100.1, from coordinate 3,337,029 downwards.
GGGTTGACCCGGGGAGTCCGGCCGAATTCGGCCATGTTGCAGACCATCGTCGCGTCGAGCATGCCGCGTTGGTCGAGGTCCTCGATCAGGGCGCTGTAGCCCTGATCGTAGAGCGGGCAGACGATGTCGCGCATCCCCTCGATCGAGGTGAACGGCTTCGATCCGTGGATGTCCCAGGTGATCTCGTCGAAGACGGTCAGGAAGGTGTTGATCGTCACGAACCGGACGCCGTTCTCGATCAGCCGCCGGGCCAGCAGGCAGCACTGGCCGAACCGGGTCATCCCGTACCGCTCGCGGACGGCGGCCGGCTCCTTGGAGAGGTCGAACGCCGACCGCGCCTGCTCGCTGGTCATGAGCCGGAACGCCGCCTGGAAGTTGCCGTCCAGGAGCGCGGCGTCCTCGCTCGACTCGAACAGGTCGACCGCGTTGTCCACGAGGTCGCGGATCTTGCGGCGGCGGTCGAGCCGGACCGTGCCGATCTCGGCGGGCGGCAGGAGGTCCGGGACGCGGAAGTTGGGCTGCGACGGGTCGGCGTTGAGGGCGAACGGGTCGTGGTTCTTGCCCAAAAACCCGCCGGCCTGGCCGTTGGGCATGTTGCCCCCGCCCCGGCCCATCAGCTCGGGCAGGACGGCGAACGGGGGGAGGTCGGTCTTCCTTCCCTTGAGGTAGCCGACCACGGCGCCGACGTGGGGCGTGTTCACCCCGCCGGAGAACAGCCGCCCGGTCTGCATCATCTGCCAGCCGGCGTCGTGGACCGCCGCCCCGCCGTGGTGGGCCGACCGTACCAGCGAAATCTTGTCGGCGATCCGGGCGTGGCCGGGGAGGATCTCGGAGAATTCGAGGCCCGGGACCTTGGTCTTAACCGGCTTGAACGGGCCGCGGATCTCGGCCGGGGCGTCCGGCTTCATGTCCCAGAGGTCGATGTTGCTGGGTGCCCCGAGGTTGAAGATCATGATGCAGGCGCGATCGTCGTGGCCGGGCTTGACCGCCCCGGCGGCCTGCGCGGCCATCAGTTGCGGCAGGCCGAAGCCGATCGCCCCCAGGGCGCCGACCTGGAGGAAGTCGCGGCGGGTGGTGCCGTCGCAGGTCTGGGCCTTGCCCCTGCCGGTGAACGTGAGCATCGGGGGTCTCCGGGCGGTCTGGCTGCGGCGGGCCTCACCAGGCGAGGGTCGGCGGGAAGTACTCGGCGATCAACTCGCGATAGTACGGCGTCAGGGCCGCGACGTCGGGCTTCGCGTGCCCCTTCGAGTACAGGTCATACGGGTTGAAGGCGAGGACCGATTTCATCATGCGATGATCCCGCTCGTCCATCAAGTGCCCATATTCCCCTTCGCGATGGATCGGGTAGCAGGAGTGGTAGCGGATCATCGCCAGCCCTTCCTCGGGCAGGTAATCCTTCACGACGTGATACAGGTACTCGTCGTGCCCCCAGGAGAGGTGGACGTTGTCCAGCCCGCAATGCGGCTCGTAGATCCCCGTCGGGGTCTGGTACGCGGCGACCCGACTGTCGGGATTCAGCTCGAAGAACTCGGGGAAGACGATCTTGTCCGAGTAGCGGCACCCGACCGGGAACGTGTCCCCGACCACCGCCCATTGCGGCTCGCCGAACAGGCAGAGGATCTTGCCGAGGTCGTGGATCAGCCCGGTCAGGATCATCCATCGCGGGTGGCCATCGGCCCGGATCGCCTCCGCACACTGCATCAGGTGTTCGATCTGGGACAGGTCGGTGTCCGGGTCGCTGTCATCGACCAGCGTGTTCAGGTATTCCATCGCCTCCCAGATGCCCATCCGCCGGCGGTTGAGCGCGAGGTAGTCGCGCTTCTTCGCCAGGACGAAATCGAGCGTCTGGTGGGTGTGATTCTGGCGATAGAACTCGACCACCCCCGGACGGACGTTCTTGCGATAGTCGCGGAAGCCGGACGGGGTTTTCTCCCCGCCTTCGGACTCGGTCGGTTCGTGCGCCGACTCCCAATCATCGAGGTCGGCGAGCGGCCCCTCGGCCCTGCGGACGATCGACTCGGCCATGGTCGTACCTCGGTCGGGATGTGTCGGGCGGGTGGGGAGCGGGATCGGTCCAGTCTACCCGATCTTCCCCCTCCGGCCATGCGGAAATCGGGTTCGTTTCGCCCCGGCCCGCCCCCGGGGATCATCGCCCCGGGCGGGCTCGGATCCGGTCGAGCAGGACGGAAACGAGGATGACCAGCCCCAGGACGATCTTCTGGGTATAGCTCTCGACCCCCTTGAGGTTCATCCCGTTCTGGATCACGGCGATGATCAGCGCCCCGATCAGGGTGCCGAAGATCTTCCCCTCGCCCCCGGACAGCGAGGTTCCACCGACGACCACGGCGGCGATCACGTAAAGCTCGTACATCTGCCCGTAGGTCGGCCCTCCGCTCTTGAGCTGCGACGCCATGACGATCCCGCCCAGCCCGGCCAGGGTCCCGCTGATCACGTAGACGGTGCGGATCACCCGGGGGACCGGCAGCCCGGAGAGGCGGGCGGCCTCGGGATTGCCGCCCACCGCGTAGATGTACCGGCCCAGCACGGTCCGGCCCATCACGACGTGGGCGATGGCATACAGCACCAGCATCAGCGCGACGGCATTGGGCAGATAGGGGAGGTCGGAGCCCCGGCCCAGCCAGATGAAGCGGTCGGGGACCTGGTCGATCGATTGCCCCTCGGCCAGGATGTAGGCCAGGCCGCTGGCCACCAGCATCATCGCCAGCGTGACGATGAACGGGGGGACCCGGAACCATGTGATCATCAGCCCGGAAAAATAGCCGGAGGCCGAGCACGCCAGGATCCCGATCAGCGAGCAGGCGACCATCCCCAGGATCGATGCGGAGGCCCCCCCGGCCTGGTCGCGGATCAGTCGGGCCGCGATCACCGCCGCCAGCGCGATCAGGCTCCCCACCGAAAGGTCGATGCCCCCGGTGATGATGACCAGGGTCATCCCGATCGCGATGATGGCGATCACCGCAATCTGGTTGGCCACGTTCAGGAGGTTGTCCGCCTTGAGAAAGACCGGCCAGCGGTAGCTCTCGGGCTGGTAGATCCGCGCCTTCGCCAGCGACGGATAGCGGGCCATGGGCGACTCGTAGACGTTCCAGGCCGCCGTCACCCGGTTGGCCGCGATGGCGTCCACGCGAACGCCCCGTTCGCCGAGGCCGACCAGGGTCGATCGGGCATCGGCCGGCCCGCCTCGGACCGTTGCGACCACCTCCACCCCGCGCTCGCGGAGGGCACCGGCCAGGGCGTCGGCGAACTCGGCATCGGCGGGGTGGTCGCGGACGACGATCGCGGCGTGGGGCTCCCGCCCTGCCCCGGCGGCGATCGACGCGGCGAGCTGCCGAGCCGCCGAGGCCCCGCCCGGGTGCTGCTCCTCGATCGTCGCCAGGCTGAAGAACCCGCACAGCCCCAGCAGGACCAGGAGCATGCCGTGGTCGGAAAGGAGGAAGCCGAGCGGCCGGGTCCAGGCTCCACGCCTCATGGCTGCTTCGGCCCCTCGGCGGTCCCCTTGCGGTAGAGGGTCGTCGGGATCAGCTGGGACGGCGGCACCGACTCCCCCTTGAAGTAGGCGACGATCGAGGCGACCGTCATCCGGCCGATCTTGTCGGGGTCCTGGACCGGGTCGGCGAGGATCTTCCCCTCGTCGATGGCCCGAAGCCCTTCGGGCTGCCCGTCGAAGCCGATGATCACGACCCGGTCCGCCTTCCCGGCCTTCTCCAGGGCCGCCCTCGCGCCAAGCGCCGAGGGGTCATTGATGGCGAAGATCCCGGCCAGGTCGGGGTGCGACTGGAGGGCATCCTCGGCGCACTTGTAGCCCTGGTCCTTCTTGCCGTCGCCGGGCAGCTCGGCGACGATCTCGATCCGCCCGGCGGCCGGATGCTCCTTGTTCCACCCATCGATGACCTTCTTGAAGCCGTCGACCCTCTGGAGGCAGGACTCGGCCTGCTTGAAGTCGAGGATGACGACCTTGCCGCCCTCCTTGAGCGCCCCGATCATCGCCCCGGCCGCCTGCTCCCCTCCCCCGAAGTTGTCGGTGGCGATGTGCGACACGACCTTCGCGTCCGGCGCCAGGCAGGCGATATCCGCCGTGAAGACGGGCACGCCGGCCGCGTTGGCCTCCGCGATCGCGGTCCCGATCGCCCTTGAATCGCACGGGCAGAGCACGATGGCCGCGACCTTCTTGACCAGGAAATCCTTGACCTGATTCTGCTGGCGGGCCACGTCGAACTCGCCGCTGGTCACGATCACGTCGTACCCGTTCTTCTTCGCCTCCTCGGCGATCCCGTCGGCGATCACCTTGAAGAACGGGTTGGTCAGGCTCAGCACGGAGACGCCGATCGTCCCCCGCGAGGCCCCCGACGGCGCCGCCCCCCCCGGGCGAGCCCCCTCGTCGCGGGCGCCGCACGCGGGGAATGCCAGGGCCGAACACGCTATCGACGCGAGGAGGACGAGCCTCATGGATGCACCATCCCGGGTTGTTGAGGAGTGATCGTTCGAAGCCTAACCGGCCGCGACCCGGTTTGCACCCACCGGATCGGAGAAAATCGCCGAGAATCGCGATCGGCCGGCAGGTTGCCCTTGATCCGGGGGGGCGTCGACGGTAAAGTCTGGACCTGCTTTCGAGACACCAATCGTCTCGGGAACACCCTCAGCCTCATGCCTCGCTCTGAAAGCCGGAGTGGCGGAATTGGCAGACGCGCTAGCTTGAGGGGCTAGTGGCCCACAAGGCCGTGCAGGTTCAAGTCCTGTCTCCGGCATCTGCCTCGCATCTCAGATCGCTTCTCTCCCCGAGAGATGAACAACCCCCGGCCAACACCGGGGGTTTGTTTTTTGGCCGACGACCCACCCCGTTCGGGCCTGGGCGTCCGGCGTCAGCGGGACCGTTTGCGGAAATATTCCCGCCAGCTTTCCGGGAGAAAGGAGGAGCCGATGGCCTTGCGCAGCAGGTCCTGGTTCCCGGCCTCCACCGTGTAGAGCCGCACGACGTCGGCGATCGTCAGGTCTTCCTCGGATCGTCCCAGGGGCTCGATGGCATCGCCGGCCCCCACATCCCCCTCCTTCTCCACCGAGAAGTAGAAGCCGGTCCGGCCGTTCCTGAGCATCCGTTTCAGCATGTCCATGCGACCGAATCGGATCCCGAGCTTGAAGCAGGGCATCCGCGGCTGGGTCACCATGAACTCCGCCGAACCGATCCGGAAGCGATCGCCGATCCGCACGTCCTCGGACAGCCCTTCGGTGGTCAGGTTCTCGCCGAAGGCCGCCGGGGGGAACTCCATGTCCGGGAGTTCCTGCCGCCAGGCGGCATAATGCTCGGAGGGATAGGCATAGACGGCCTTCAGCGGCCCCCCGTGGACCGAGAGGTCGGATTGCTCGTCGCCGTCCAGATTCAGGCCGGAGACGCGGACCCGGCCGGCGACGGGTGCCTTGAAGATCGAGGTCAACACGGTCCCGACATCGACTTCGATCTCGCGCGGGAGGCCGACGCTCACCGTCAGGACTCTCATGAATGCCCTTCCCCTGGATGAATCTCGATCCCCGTCCGATCGACGACCGCCCGCGCCATCCCGAGTGTGATCGCACGGGCCGGGAGAAACCAGCAGCGTCCACACTCGATACGCGAGTCTCACGGCCTTGCGGCGATTTCCAACGAGATCGCTCGGCATCGAGATCGACGAGGATGGAGGTGATCGTAGACCCACCGCACCCTCCAAATCTTTACGCCTGATCGCAGCTTATGGCCGACCGACGACACGAACAGACTCAAACTGACGCCAATTTGCTGCGGGTGGACGTTTTGATCGCTTTTCCCGAACGATTTCCCCCTGGACGTGAAGCGTCAGGAAATCGAGACTCATCCGGATCGGATCCGCTTCCTCCGATCTCATCCACGACCTCCCGATAGACGTCTTCGATCTCCTGATCGGGTTCATCCGGCCATGGTCCGGGATGGACTCTCGCCCCGGTGGCGGCCTCGAAAGCACCGGGACGATCGCGCCGGGATGCCGCCAGCGTCGGATCCTCCGAGGCGACCTGGAACGCCCTCACCGGTTCGAGGTGGCGATGCTCGGCCGAGGCTTTCCGGCACGCGACGGCCAGCCCCTCGCGGATCGCCCCGTAGGCCAGCTCGCGCAGCCCGTTGGTCCGCAACTCCACCCCCGCTCCCGGAAGCTCGAAGTCTTCCCGGCAATCGTCGACGCTGTAGGAGGGGTAGTCCGCGGACGGATCGCCATGCTCGACGCCGGCCAAGGCGTCGGCCTGGAGTTATTCGAATTCGCCGAACCGGATCTCGCCCCCCGAGGTGCGGAGGAGAACCAGGAGTTCGACCTGCACTGGACCGGCGCGTTCCACTTCTGCGTGTTTGACCCGGACGTCGAAGGCCTGGCCCGGCGGATCGTCGAGAATCGAGGCAAGCAGCGGTGCAAGATCTGGGAGTTTGCCCCCGGCTTCAACTTCGACTTCTGCCCCTGCGAGAACCCGTTCGGAGACTTCCTGGAGATCCAATCGCACGGCACCGCCCAGATCTGGAGCACCCTCGCCTAGAGGAATCTGAAGGCCGGCGAACATCAGGCTGGAGGGCCCACGGCCGACTTGGCACGATCAACGCGGCGACCGCGATGTTTCCTACCAACGCATGAAACGACAAGGGGTCACGTCTCGCGACGTGACCCCTTGTCGTCACAGTGCCGAAGAGAGGACTTGAACCTCCACCCGGGGTGAACCGGACTAGGACCTGAACCTAGCGCGTCTGCCAATTCCGCCACTTCGGCTTTGATCAAGATTCGCTGCCATTCAACGCGGGGCGTTGTCTTGACGGCTCATCTTCAGTGCGAGGCCAAGTTTACCCGGACAACGCGGCCTGATCAAGAGCCTGCTGAAAATCTCGTGATCGTGTCCGCGCCATCACCGAAACCGTCTGGCCGTTCGAGTCTTAGGCCTCCCCGGGGCGTCATCGATTGGCCTTCACGACAACCCGCTCCGGGGCTTCGTCGCCGACTGCGATTCGGCACCAAGAGGACGGAGCCTCCGACGGTCGTTTCGCTGTGCAGGTCGACGCCGGGAGTCAGGATTGGAGGACCAATCATCGTCGATGGACCCGTCAGGCTCGGATCAGGCCATCCGGGAGTTCGGGGGTCGCCCCTTCGCGGGAGCAGACGAACGCGGCCACCAGGTTCGCCCGGTGATTGATCTCGTCGAGCGACCAGGCGTCGAGCAGCCCGATGGTCAGGACGGCGGTGAACGCGTCGCCGGCCCCGACCGTGTCCACGACGCGCGCGTGGGTTCCGGGATGCTCGGCCACGACCCCGTCGCGATAGATGAGGCTCCCGGACGACCCGCGCGTCAGGGCGATGGCCCCCAGGTCGAATCGGGCGGCCAGGCCCGCAACCCTCCTGGCATCAGCCCCTTCCAGCCCGAACCACCCGGCCAGCACGTCGAGTTCGTCGTGGTTGAGCTTCAGGACGTTGGCCAGGGCGAGCGAATCCTCGATCACGCCCCGATCGACGAAGGGGGGTCGGAGATTGACGTCGAAGATGCGGAGGGCGCCCGGTCCGGTCGCGGCCACGAGACCTCCGATGCCACGTCGCGAGACCTCGCTCCGCCTGGCGAGGCTGCCGAAACAGACCGCGTCGGCGGACGCGCAAGTCGCCAGGGCCAGCGGGCTGGCATCGATCCGGTCCCACGCCACCCCTTCCCAGATGGTGTAGGAAGGCTGGCCCTGTTCATCGACCGCCACCTCGACGGTCCCGGTTGGCGCGTCCTCGTCCACCTCGATCGTCTGGATCGAGAGGCCATTCTTCTGGAGTTGTTCCAGGATCTCGCGACCCAGGGCATCATCCCCGACGCGGCTGATGATCCGGGCATCCGCCCCCAGCGATTGCGCGTGGAAGGCGAAGTTGGCGGGGGCCCCCCCGAGTTTCCTTCCGGAGGGGAGGCAATCCCACAGGACCTCGCCGATCGCCACGATCTGATAGCCCATCGTCGTACCCCGAATCCGTGGCTGGGTCGATCCCCACCAAACATCCTCGCAATCCATCGCCACCCGCTCCACTCCCCTTGCGCGAAGTGGCTTCGGGCCCCCTGAGGCCCCCGACAAGCACTCCCCGGGCCAGAGGGACAAGGTAAGGTCGAGTTGACCGAACCCCGGACGCCGCTTCGGGAGGCAGGAGGACCGTCGGCGAGCCTGGTGAATCATCGGGGACGGATCGGGATTCCCACGCCCGGGGCGGCCCGGGACCGTCAGTCGATGAACACGCGGCCGTGGGGCCCCTCGGTGGATTCCTCGATCCGGATCGGGCGGTCGAGGAACGCGTGGATCGTGGCGACGTTGGTCCGGAGATGCTCGGTCACCCGCGAGACGGAGAACCGGCTCGGGCCGTCGGCGAAGGCGAGCGGGAGGAGCAGTTGATCCGCGGAGTGGGGGTCGATGGCACCGTTGGGGGCATCGTGGTAGTCGAGGAGTTCCGCGACGGCGTCATCGGCGACCGCTTCGGCGGGTTTCCCCCGCTGTCCCAGGCCGACGAACGTGACGGGGACCGTGACGCCCTCATACTCCGCGACCAGCGCGATGGCCGCCCCATGACCGGGGCCGTCCCACAGTGCCACGGCGAGGTCCGCGTCCAGCCCGCGCCGGGCCAGTCGGTTCGCGGCGCGATCTCGCATCCGGGCGGCGATGCCCGGGTCGAGATTCGTGACGCCGGCCACCCCTCGGATCCGGGTCAATGCCCCTCGCGTCTCCTGCACAATCGGCCGGGGCGAGGCGGGCTCGATCCAGGCGTCGAGCTGGCCCCCCCCTTCCGGATAAAAGCCGGCGGCCGGCATGGCCAGGCCCAGGGGCATGCCCAGGGCGGCCAGGTGGGCCTTCCAGGTGGAGTCGAGGAAGGGGAAGGACGGGGCCTGCGTGTTGAACGTCCCCCCCGTCAGCGTCAGGCGAACGGCGGACGTGGCTCGGAGTGCGAGGGCCAGATGCACGGCCTGGAGCACCAGCGCCGTCGAGCCGGCCGTGCCGATGTCGACCTGGAGGTCGCCGGTCGCAATCGTCCCCGGCCGAAACGTCAAGCTCCGGGAACCGATCTTCGCCCCATCGGTCCGGGCCTGGCCGATCTGGGCGGCAACTTCCACGGCCTTCAGGTGCTGGGGCCGGAGGCCTGGTCGGTCGCGATTGGCCCGGATGTTCTCGAACGTGACCGGGAGCCCGGTCAACAAGGAGAGCGTGAGCCCGGAGCGGAGGATCTGGCCCCCCCCTTCCCCGCTCGAACCGTCCAACGTCACGTGATGTCGCCCAGGACTGGTCGCCATCGCCCCACCTCCGCTCGGAATCGCACCCGACGATCTGACGACCTCCCGGTGCGGGAGGGAAATCTCGCCATGACGACCGTGGGACACCCATCGCCGGGACGGGGTTCGTCCGGTGGTCTTTCCGAGGCCGCGAGCCGACCGTCCCTGGAGCCATTCCATCGGCGATCTCCCTTCCCTGGGGGCTTAGCGATCCGGAGCGTCCTTGGCCGGCCTCGCCTCGAACTGGGGCACTTCCTTGACGGGCCGAGGGCTGGCCCCGGGGGCGATGCTCGGCTCTTCCATGCCTTCGGGCTTCGGGGGCTCGGCCCCCACGTTGTTCCGGCCGGCCTGGATCAGGAGGATGCTCTGCATGACCTGATCGCTGTTGGCCTCGGTGCGGGTGAACAGGAACGACCCGAGGCTGCGCTCGTGGCCGCTCCGGCATCCGATCACCACATATTGACCGGGTTGGATGTCCAGGGTGACCGCCAGGTCGCGCCGGGAATCCTCCTGCTGTTCGTTTTTGAAGGTGAATTCCTGCTGGGCAAAGGGCCCGGCGTTCTGGACAGCGGCATAACCACCCCGCTTGGGTCCATGTTGCACCGCAGGGACGATCCGCAGCGACACCTCGCGCGTCCCCTTCTGATCGGCGGTCAGGGTGATCAGCCCGCTGGCGTCCGCATAGTCCTTCCCCTCGACTTTGCCCTGATTATTGACGAGCAAGGTGACCACTTCGGAGCCCGATGCGGCGTCGGGATCGACCTTGGGGCGGACCGTGACCGGCGTCTGCACCCCTTCCGGCAGGTCGAAATGGACCCATTCGGTCGGCTTCTGGGGGGGCCGACTCTGGAAGGCCTCGGAGAGGTCGGGCGGCAGGCCGCCGGTGATCACCCCGATCCGGAGCCCGTTGGCGGAAAGGGCCTGGCGGACGCCCAGCGGGACCCCTTGCTCGTCGGCGGCCCGCCAGGCAGCCTCTTCGATGGCAACATGGCCGAGCGGGCGAGTGACGACGGCGGTGTCGAGCTTGCAAAATCGAGGGACCACGAGCTTACCAGACCGTCCGGTATAGGACGCGGGAACGACCTGGTCGCCCTTCGGCCTCGATTCGGGATGGATGAACGAGCAACCGGCCAGGGCCATCATGGCCAGGGCGGCGAACGGGAGTTTCAAAGACATGGGGCGGAATCCTTTCCGCGACCGGGTTCGGCGATCGGGCCCTCGGAAGGGACCTGCGTGCCGGAGTGTAAGTCGGAGCGCGGCAAGCGTCAACCGCAACAGGCCGCCGCCCGAGAAGGCGACGGCCCGCGTCAGCTCGGCCGGGCCCGAAACGCCTCGGCGATCCGCCCCTGCATCCGGCCCAGTTCATCGCCGCTGTACGACTGATGCGGCCAGGGCCAGTGCACCGGGTCGCCATGAAACCGGGGGATCAGGTGCCAGTGGCCATGATCAACCGTCTGACCGGCGGCGTGGCCGTTGTTCACGACCACGTTGAGGCCATCGGCGCCGGTGGCGGCGATGATCGCCCGGACGAGCCCGGGCATCAGGGCGGCGACCGCCGATGCGGCATCCTCGGGCAGGTCGGCCAGGGTGGCGTGATGCACCTTGGGGACCAGCAGGACATGGCCCGGATTGACCGGGTGGATGTCCAGGAATGCCACGGCCCAGTCCGTTTCCAGGATCTGGGCCGAGGGAATCTGGCCGGCGATGATCCGGCAGAACAGGCAGTCGGGATCCTGATGGCTCATGATGATCCTCCGGGACCCCGACCGGTCATTCGCTCAGGCACCGCTCGCGGCGACGGCGGGACGCGTGGGGGCCTTGATCTGCTCGTCGGCCCCGAGGAGGGCGATGATGCCCATGGGGGCAGCGTCACCCTGGCGGACCTTGGCCAGCTTGTAGATGCGAGTATAGCCACCCGGCCGGCCCTGGAACCGCGGCCCGACCTCGTGGATCAGGGAGAAGGCGACCTTCTTGCTGGTCAGGACGGCGTTGATCCGCCGGAAGTTGTTCAGGTCCCACCCGCCCTTGGCGAGGGTGATGAGCTTCTCGACGTAGGGCTGGAGTTCCTTGGCCTTGGCCAGGGTCGTCTCGATCCGGCCATGCTCGATCAGAGCGGTGGCCAGATTGCGGAGCATCATCCGACGATGCTCCGGGGTCCGCTTGAATTTGCGTCCGGCATTACGGTGGCGCATGATGATTTCGCTGTCTAGAAGAGAATAAGGGCCAGGGACGAAGGCCGGCATCATCAGGCCGGAGACCGGCCTTCGACACCCGGCGGGAGTCTTGACGGAGCTACCGAGAGTCGACGTCCATTCCCAGGTCGAGGCCGATCTCGTTGAGCTTCGCCTTGACCTCTTTCAGGGTCGTCTCGCCGAAGTTGCGGACGGTCAGCAACTGGTCTTCATTGCGGCTGACGAGGTCGCGAACGGTGGTGATCCCCTCGCTCTCCAGGCAGTTGGTGGCCCGGACCGAGAGTTCCAGTTCGGCGAGGCTCATGCCCAGCTTCCGCTCCAGCTCGGCATCCATCGGCAGGTCACGCAGGCTGTCGTGGCCGCCGGGTTCGGCCGGAAGGCCGGGGCCGGGCTCGTAGTACTGGACGAACGGGTTGAGGTGCTTGCGAAGGATCTTCGCGGCCTCGACCAGGGCCATCTCGGGGCCGAGCGTCCCGGTCGTCCAGATCTTGAGCAGGAGCTTGTCGTAGTTCGTCCGCTGACCGACGCGGGTGTTCTCGACCTTGTACTCGACCCGGATGACCGGGCTGAAGATCGCGTCGATGGGGATGCCGCCGACTTCGAGGTCGTCGGTGTGCCCTTCGGCGGCCGGCCGGTAACCGCGGCCGTTCTCGACGATCATCTCGAGGACGAAGGGGACATCATCGGTCAGCGTGCAAAGCACGTGGTCCGGGTTGATGATCTCGATCGATTCGTCGTGGAGGATGTCGGCGGCGGTGACGACCCCGCGACGATCCCGGTCGATCCGGATGGTGCGGCTCTGCTCGGAGTGGTTCTTGACGACCAGGCCCTTGAGATTCAGGACCAAGTCGGTGATATCCTCGACCATCCCGGGGATCGACGAGAATTCGTGCTGGACGCCCTGGATCTTGATCGTCGAGACCGCGCTCCCCTCGAGGCTCGACAGGAGGATGCGGCGAAGACTATTGCCGACCGTGTGGCCAAATCCGCGCTCGAAGGGCTCGACGTGGAACTCGCCATAGGTATCGGACAGCTTTTCGCGGGCGCAGACGACCCGGCTGGGAAGTTCGAGGCCACGCCAACGGATGCGCATCGCGCGAGTTCTCCGGAAAAGGGCAGACGGCGGTCGGCAACCGCGGCCGGTCGTCGAAAGGAAGACCGGCCGCCGACGCTGCGTGCGAGAGCAAGAGGACTGGGCCGGTCACGGCCCATCGAGGCAAGATCGATCCCGCGATGGGACGGGAGGATCAGCGGCTCAACAACTCGACGATCAGCTGCGGGGTCACCGGCAGGGAGATGTCCTGGGTGGCCGGCAGGCGGGAGACACGCCCCTCGGGCGGCTCGGTCGTCGTGCGATCCAACCAATCCGGGACCGGCGGCATGCCATCGGTGGCCAGGTGGCTGGCGGCCATGGCCCGCGAGTGCTCGCGATCCTTGACCTGGATCTGATCGCCCGGGCGGACCAGATAGCTCGGGATGTCGAGCTTGCGACCGTTCACGGAGATGTGACCGTGAGTGATCATCTGGCGGGCCTGGGGTCGGCTCGTCGCGAACCCGAGGCGGGTCACGACGTTGTCCAGACGCCGCTCCAGGAGCGACATCAGGGCATCGCCGGTGTTGCCCGGACGGCGGCTGGCCAGGTCGAAATATTTGCGGAACTGCCGCTCGAAGATCCCGTAATACCGCTTGACCTTCTGCTTCTCGCGAAGGCGAACCGAATACTCGCTGGCCTTGCTGCGGCGGAACTGGTGCATGCCGGGGACGCCTTCACGACGATCCACGGCGCACTTGGGGGTATCGCACCGCGTCCCCTTCAGGAACAACTTCAAACCTTCGCGGCGGCAAAGCCGGCAAACCGGACCGATATGACGTCCCATGATGTCTCGGGCATTCCTCGTTGGAGAAACCGACGGCTCTCCGCCGGATCAACGGATTGAAGGCAAATTCGTGCCGACGACCCGACGTAGCCCGAGGCAACGTCCGTCGTCGGAAAGTCGGGGTCAGACCCGACGCTTCTTGGGCGGACGGCAACCGTTGTGCGGCAGAGGAGTCACGTCCTCGATGGCTTTGATCGAGAGGCCCGAGGCCTGCAGGGCGGTGATCGCGCTCTCGCGACCCGAGCCCGGACCCTTGACCTTCACCTCGACCTCCTTGACCCCATACTTGGTGGCGGTCGAGGCGGCGGTCTCGGCGGCCCGCTGGGCCGCGAACGGAGTGCTCTTGCGGCTACCCTTGAACCCGACGGTCCCCGAGGAAGCCCAGCACAGCGCATCGCCGTTGGGATCGGTGATGGTCACCGTGGTGTTATTGAAGGTCGCCTTGATGTGCACGACCGCCCGACTGACGTTGCGCCGTGTCTTTCGCTTCTTGGCCTTGGCCACGGGTCCGTTGCTCCCTGGATCGCGTCAATGAATTCGAGTGCAGGCTTCAAGAAAAACAAATCGATCAGGATCAGGCGAATCCGGCGGGCCGTCCCACCAAATTCAGGACGATCCGGATCAACGCATTTCCTTGACACCCTTCTTGCCAGCCACGGTCTTACGAGGACCCTTGCGAGTCCGGGCGTTGGTCCGGGTCCGTTGACCATGGACCGGCAAGCCCTTGCGATGGCGAAGTCCGCGGTAGCAGCCGATATCACGCAGGCGGGCGATATTCTGCTGGACCTGGCGGCGGAGTTGGCCTTCCACCACATACTCGTTATCGAGCAGGGTGGCCAGTTTGGCCAGATCGTCTTCGCTCAGCTCGCGGGCCCTCTGATCGGGATCGATCGAGGCCCGTTCGCAGAGCTGCTTGGCGAGATACGAACCGATCCCGTAGATGTACTGAAGCGAGATGATGGTTCGCTTATCGTTCGGGATGTCGACACCCAGAATACGAGGCATCCGTCCAATCTCCGTGGGGCTGTGTCGGGCCTCAGCCCTGCCGTTGCTTGTGGCGCGGGTTATCGCAGATCACGTACACCTTGCCCCGGCGACGGACGATCTTGCAACTCTCGCAGATTCGTTTCACGCTCGAACGGATCTTCATCGGGCCTCTCGCTTTCCCATCGACGCTCTCATGCGACAGAGGACAAACGGCCCGACCGGGGCCGATACCATGATCGCAGATCAAACCGCAAAGCTGAAACCAGTCCGGGGCAACCGATCCGGGGCCGAATTCGGCCAATATACCTCGACCGCCCGGTCACTGCAAGCACAGACCGGAGGGAATGATCGAACCGGCCGAGGACGACCTCGGTCAGTCCTTCAGGTGGGTCAGGACGCGAGGTCCGTCGGTCGTCATGGCCACCGTATGCTCGAAGTGGGCGCTCGCCCGGCGATCCTTGGTGACCACGGTCCAGGAATCGTCGAGGGTCGTCACGGCCTTGGTGCCCAGGGCGACCATCGGCTCGATGGCGAGGACGACGCCGGGTTCGAGTACGATATCATGTTTGCGGAGGGCCTTGCTGACGAAATTCGGGACCTGCGGCTCCTCGTGCATGTCGCGCCCGATCCCATGCCCGACGAACTTCTCGACGACAAACATGTTTTGACTTTTGACGAACTTCTCCATCAACGCGGCGACTTCCGACCACAGGCGGCACCGGGACATGGCACTGATGGCTAGGTCCAGGGTCTGCGAGGTCACTTCAAGAAGCTTCTGCGTTTCCGGGGCGACCTCTCCGATGGCCAGGGTCACGGCGGCGTCGCCGCACCAACCATTCAGCTTGCACCCCGTATCGATGGAGACGACGTCACCGGCCACCAGGGGACGGCGATTCGGGATCCCGTGGACCACCGCCTCATTGACGCTGGCGCAGATGACCGCCGGGAACGCCGGCTTGCCTCGGACGGAGTTGGGATAGCCCTGGAAAAGAGAGATGGCGCCGTGCTCGCGAAAGATCTCGGCGACCGCATCGTCCATGTCCGCCGTGGACACACCCGGTTGGGCCATCGATCGGACGCGATCGAGGGCCTGGGCGACGACACGACCAGCCTCGCGCATCAGGCCAATTTCACGAGGACTCTTCAGCTTGATCACGGCACCCATCTCGAACGGTAGATACGACCAAGGGTCCGGACTCCACGTCGCAGGGCGACAGGACCGGACCCTCGATACGTGCTTGGAGCGGGCCCTGAGATCAGCGTTTGCTGACAAGGCCGCTGTAATTACGCATGATCAGGTGGCTATCGATCTTCTGGACCAGATCGAGGCAGACGCTGATGACGATCAGGAGCCCGGTGCCGCCCAGGAAGGAGGCGATGGTGTAATCGACGCCCAGGAAGGCCGAGACCAGGGACGGGATGACAGCGACGAGGCTGAGGAACGCCGCACCGACGTAGGTGATCCGGAGCATCACCTTCTCGAGGTAATCCGCCGTCCGGCGACCCGGCCGATAACCCGGGATGAAGCTGCCGTAATCCTTGAGATTATCGGCCATATCCTTGGGGTTGAAGGTAATCGCCGTCCAGAAATAGCAGAAGAAGTAGATCAGGACGATGTAGAACATCGTGTAGACATACCCGTGGCTCTGGAAGGCATCGGCCCCCGCCTCGAAGAACGACCCGAGGCCATACTTGATCGAATCAAGGAGGGTCATCGGTTGAACCACGTCGCCGATCTTCTTCGGCAGCGTCCAGGTCGTCGTCGCCTGCTTCAAGCTATTCAGGATGAAGAAGGGGAACATCAAAAGGCTGGACGCGAAGATGATCGGCATCACGCCGGCCTGGTTCACCTTCAACGGGAGGTATTGCTTCGTACCACCGTAAACCCGACGGCCACGAACATGCTTCGCCGACTGGGTGGGGATGCGTCGTTGGCTCTCGGTGATCGCGATCACACCCACGACGACCGCCAGGAACACGACCACCAAGGCGGCCAGGGTGAGCAGGCCGTGCTTCCCGCCCTCGGAGGAGATGTGGGTCGTCGAATTCGCCAGAAGTCGGGTGATGGATTCAGGCATCCGGGCGAGGATCCCGGCCATGATCAGGAGGCTGATCCCGTTACCGATGCCGTACTCGTCGATCTGCTCGCCGATCCACATCAAGAAGATGGTCCCGGCCGTCATCGTGAGCACACAGACGATGATATTGGGTAGCGTCCTGAAATCCGGATGGACGATATCCAAACTACTCATCATGTATTGGACCCAGAGCGTACTCTGGATCAGACATAAGATGACCGTAGCGTATCGTGTATACTCATTGATCTTCTTACGCCCGCTCTCCCCCTCCTTCATCATGGCTTCGAGGGAGGGGACGACGCTGCCGAGGAGCTGGAAGATGATCGAGGCGGAGATATAAGGCATGATGCCCAGACCGAAGATGGTGCTCATCCCGATCTGGGTGCCGCCGAACATGGCCACCGCGCCAAACACCTTGCCGGCCGCCGTCTGGTTGAGCTGGTTCTGATAGCTTTCCAGCTTGGCCTGATTGACGACGTGCAGAGGGATGAAGTAGCCGACCCGATAGATGGCCAGAAACATGGCCGTCATCAGGATCTTGCGCTGAAGTTCCGGAACCTTGAACAAGATCGTGAACAGCTTCTCCACGACTCCTCCTGGCAGGCGAACGGGGCGAGAAGGCGTGATGATGGGGCCGGCGACCGTCAAACGATCGACACGGCCACGATCATGAAAATTCGACGGACGAAGGGAATTAAGCGACGACGCAGGATCCGCCGGCGGCGGCGATCTTGGCGGCGGCCGAGGCGCTGAACTTCGTCGCGTGGACGGTGAACGACTTGGTCACTTCGCCATCGCCGAGGATCTTGACCCCGTCATCATGGCGACCTTTGACCAGCCCACGAGCCCGCAAGGCCGCCTCGTCGATGACGTCGCCCGCCACGAAGGCAGCTTCGATCGAATCGAGGTTGACGATGGCGTAATCCTTCTTGAAGGCGCCATTGAAGAATCCCCGCTTGGGGACGCGGCGAGCCAGAGGCATCTGGCCACCCTCGAACAAGGGGTTCTGCTTGAACCCTTGCCGAGAGGAGTGACCCTTGTGACCCTTGCCGGCCGTCTTGCCGTGACCCGAGCCGACACCGCGACCGATCCGGCGCCGCGGCTTCCGCTTGTGGATCCCGCGATCGACATCATGAAGTTGCATTAGAGCGTCACCCCCCGAAGGCGAGCGATATCTTCCTTGGTCCTGAGCTGCGTCAGGGCGTTGATCGTCGCCTTGACGATGTTGAGCTTGTTGGTCGAGCCATAGCTCTTGGTGAGGATGTCGGTCACGCCGGCCGCCTGGACGACGGCGCGGACCGCACCACCAGCGATGACGCCGGTACCCGGGCTGGCCGGGAGCATCACGACGCGAGCCGCGCCGAACTTGCCGACCACGCGGTGCGGGATGGTCCCACCCTTGAGGTTGACGCGATTCATCTGCTTATGAGCGTCCTTGACACCCTTCTCCACGGAAGGGGGGACCTCATTCGCCTTGCCGTAACCCCAAGCCACCTGTCCGCGGCCATTGCCCACGACGACGAGCGCATTGAAGCTAAACCGACGACCACCCTTCACCACCGCCGCGCAACGACGGATGGTGACGACGCTTTCCGACCAATCCCCGCGGTCGCGATCCCGATTATCGCTCGACACGACGATGACTCCCGTATGAGGATCCGTCGCGAGATGTTGGCAGGTGGGACGTGAAGTCCGAGCCGAGTCCGACAACCAATCGCGAGGGAACGAATTCTAGCAAAACGGCCACGAGGCGACTACCAACGACGAAAAGTCAAGACCGATCAGAACTGCAGTCCACCTTCGCGAGCGGCATCGGCCAGGGACTGGACCCGACCATGATACTTGTAGCTGCGGCGGTCGAAGCAGATCTTGGAGATGCCGGCCTGAACAGCACGCTCAGCCACCAGCTTGCCGACGACCGCGGCAGCAGCCTTGTTGCCGCCGTAAGGATGATCGCCGCGGATAGTCGGATCGAGGGTGCTGGCGGAGGCCAGGGTCGTCCCGTTCTCGTCGTTGATGACCTGGGCGTAGATATGCTTGGAGCTGCGGAACACGGCCAGGCGAGGACGCTCGCTGGTCCCAAGCAGCCGCTTACGAACATGGCGTTGGCGTCGAAGGCGACGGACTTCGACCTGCTTGCGCTGATTCAAGGATCTATCCTTCTCGAACGCGAGGGGTTAGAGGTGACCGATACCGACCGGGCACCCAGCCTCAACGGAGCTTGGAATCGGAGTGGATCGATGCAAGTGTTGGAACTTACTTGGACCCGAACGCCTTGCCGGCCTTGCGACGGACGACTTCGCCTTCGTAGCGGATGCCCTTGCCCTTGTAAGGCTCAGGGGGCCGGACTTTGCGAACGACGGCGGCGAACTGCCCCACGGCCTGCTTGTCGGCACCGGTGATGGTGATGTGCGTGGGGTCGGGGACGACGACGCTGACACCGGCCGGAGCTTCCAGGACAACCTGGTTGGCGAACCCGACCTGGAGAGCGACCGTATTGGCCTTCTTGAGCTGGGCCTGGTAACCGACGCCGACGATTTCCAGCTTCTTCGTGTAGCCGGTCGTCACGCCCTCGACCATGTTGGCGATCAGGCTGCGCGTCAGACCGTGGAGAGCGCGGTTCTCACGCTCATCATCATTGCGGGTAACGACGACCTGGCGGCCGGCATCATCATAGGTGACGCCAATGGAGTCACGATACTGATAGGCCAGCTTGCCTTTAGGACCTTCGACCTGAATGGTCGAGTCGGCCAGGGAAATCTTCACGTTGGCCGGGACAGCGACCGGCTTACGTCCAATACGGGACATGAGATCCTCATCCTCTCGCAATCGTGGGAACCGATGGAGCCGGGGCGGATCCGACCAGGGTCGTGATCGCGCAGGGCTGCGACACCGATGCGGGTCATGGGGCCGAATTAGTGAAGCAGCGCGAGGACTTCGCCGCCGACTTTCTCGGCGCGAGCACGGCGGTCACTCAGCACACCGCGAGGAGTGCTCAGGATCTGGATCCCCATACCCCCCAAGACCGGCCGAAGATCTTTGTAGCCCATGTAACGGCGACAACCAGGCTTGCTGACACGGTCGATTTTGGTGATCAGACGCTCGCCGTTCGGACCATACTTCATCTGAAGACGAAGGGTCTTGCTGGGAACGGTGTCGATCTCTTCAAAATCCCAGATGTAACCTTCTTCTTTAAGCACGGCAGCGATGCCACGCCGAATCTTGGAGGCGGGCATCTCCACGATGGGCTTTTCAATTCGGACGGCATTGCGGATGCGCGTCAACATGTCGGCGATCGGATCGGTCATCATGGCGGGGAGACTCGCACTTTCCACGGGTAATGCTCAGCCGACCCGAACCGATCGGGAGGGGTGACACATCGGCATGGAAAGACAATCAACGGGCGGGAGGGATGCTCACCAGCTGGCCTTCTTGACACCCGGGATCAGACCACGGGCGGCGAGATTGCGGAAGCAGATCCGGCAAATGCCGAACTTGCGATACACAGCGCGAGGACGCCCGCAGAGCTTGCACCGGTTGCGGTGCTGCACGGCGAACTTGCGGGGCGTCTGGGAGCGGATCATCTGAGCTTTGGTCGACATATCCCACCAGGTCTCGATGCGTCGATTGAGGTCGGAACGAACTTAGTTCCGTCCGCCGCGCTGCTGGGGTTGACGGAAGGGCATCCCGAACGAGCGGAGCAATTCACGAGCTTGGTCGTCATTCGGCGCGGACGTCACGATCGTGATGTCCATGCCCTGCGTGTGCTGAAGACGGTCGGCGTCGATCTCGGGGAAAACCACCTGCTCGGACAGGCCGAGGGTGTAGTTCCCGTGCCCATCGAAGCTATTGGGATTGACGCCCCGGAAGTCGCGAATACGAGGGAGGGCGATCGTCACGAGACGGTCGAGGAACTCGAACATGCGGCGGCCACGCAGGGTCACCTTGCACCCGATCTCGTTGCCTTCTCGGAGGCGGAAGCCCGCGACCGAGGTCTTCGCCTTGGTGACCATCGGCTTCTGGCCGGAGATCTTGGTCAGGCTATCGACGGCGGCCTCGATGAGCGCCTTATCCTGGGTGGCGCGTCCGACACCCATGTTAATGACGATCTTTTCGAGCTTCGGGATCGCCATCTTGTTCTTGACGCCGAACTTGGCGGCAAGCTCGGTTGCGACCGTCGTGTTGTAGTGGTCTTGCAAACGGGCCATGGAACTATACCTTTGCCGACGCAGGCCCTGGGAAAATGCGTGCGTCGAAAACTCCGAAACCGATGGGAAAAATCGCGGCCAGGTGGCCACGATCCGACGAGGATTCAGGAATTCGACTTGGCATGGTTGGCTTTGGCAGGCCCCACCAGGCCCAGAGATTCGCCCGAAAGCTTGCAATACCGCTCCTTCTGGCCCGACTCGGTGAAGCGGAATCCGACGCGAACGCCCCGCTTCAGGGTCGGGTTGTAGAGCATGACATTGGAAGCATCGATCGGCATCTCCTTGGAGAGCCGGCCACCCTGCTGATTCTTGGCACTCGGCTTGAGGTGCTTGTAGACCCGGTTCACACCTTCGACGACGATCTTGTTCTTCTGGGGGAAGGCCCGCAACACCTTGCGAGGCTCGGATCCCTTGTCGTCGCCCGTGATCACGACGACGAGATCATCTTTACGAATATACATGGAAGTGCCCGTGACGGTAGGAGACGGAGGTCGTGCTCAGACGACCTCGGCGGCCAGGCTGATGATCTTCATGAACTGGCGATCGCGGAGCTCGCGAGCGATGGCACCAAAGATCCGGGTGCCACGAGGATTCTTGTCGTTGTCGATCAGCACGACCGCGTTGCGGTCGAAGCGGACGTACGATCCATCAGCCCGACGGGTCGAGCTGCGGACCCGGACCACCACGCATCGAACGACATCGCCCGCCTTGACTTCACCGCCAGGGCTGGCTTTCTTGACGCTAGCAATGATCACATCGCCAAGACCGGCGATGCGCCGCTTGTAGTGCGACGCGCTACCGCCGAGGACCTTGAAGCACATGACTTCCTTGGCCCCGGTGTTATCGGCGACATCGAGTCGCGTTTGCATCTGGATCATGAGGCACCTAGGCGGGAAGAAGGCGAACGGTGGACCTTCGGGAACCCGGGTCCACCGGCAGACGGTTCAGGATTCCGACTTGGGAGCCTCGCCCTCGCCGGCCAGTGCCTGCTGGACACCGGGCCGAACGATGCGGACGATTCGCCAACGCTTGAGTTTGGACAGGGGCCGGGTTTCCATGATCTCGACGATGTCGCCCACGTGGGACTGGTTGACCTCGTCGTGGGCATGGCAGACGGTGCGGCGACGGAGGAACTTCCCGTACTTCGGGTGGGGCACGAGGCGGTCGACCTCGACCCGGCGGGTCTTGTCCATCTTATCGGAGGTCACGACGCCGATCTCGGTTTTCCGAGTGGATCGAGCGTCGGCATCGGTCGTCGGCTGGCTCATCGCGTCCCACCGGGGAGGAGTTTAGGAAGTCGGGACGAGGCTCGCCCGATCGCGTTCGATTTGACGCAAGCGGAGGATCGTCTTGATCCGGGCGATCTCACGCTTGGCCTTGATGATCTCGCTCGGGGCTTCGAGCCGCTCGGTCTCGCTCTGGAGGCGGAGACGAAACAGATTCGTCTGGGTCTCGTGGAGCAGGAGTTCCAGCTGCTCGTCGCCCTGTTCGCGAAGTTCGGATGGCTTGCTCATGGAAGATCTCGACCAGGCCGGTCAATCCGGGTTCAGAACGTGGGGCGTCGGGTCACGAATCGGCAGCGGACCGGAAGCTTGTAAGCGACGCGGGCCAGGGTGGCTCGCGCCAGCTCTTCGCTCACGCCGCCCAGTTCGTAGAGGACCGTTCCGGGCTTGACGACGGCGGCCCAGTATTCCACCTCACCCTTGCCCTTACCCATTCGGGTCTCGGCGGGGATCGAGGTCACGCTCTTCTGGGGGAAGATGCGGATGTAGAGTTTACCACCGCCCTTGACCGATTGGCTACCGACAATTCGGCCGGCCTCGATCGTTTGGGCGGAAATCTTCCCGGCTTCCAGAGTTTGGATTCCGTATTCGCCGAACGCGACATAATTGCCGCGGGTCGCGTTACCTTTTACGCGGCCTTTTTGGCTTTTTCGGAACTTGACTCGCTTGGGCATCAGCGGCATCGGACGAGCCCTCCACCTTCAAGTGATCACCTTGGTTGACCCACACCTTGACGCCGATGTGGCCCTGGGCGGTCTTGGCTTCCGCAAAACCGTAGTCGATCTTGGCCCGCAGGGTGCTCAAGGGGATCGACCCGAGGTTGGCAACCTCGGTCCGCGACATTTCGGAGCCACCGAGCCGCCCAGACAGTTGAATTTTGACGCCCCGGGCGCCGCCATCCATGGTCTGCTCGAGAGCCCGCTTCATCGTGCGACGAAAGCTCGAGCGCTTCTTGAGCTGCTCGGCGATGTCCTCGCTGATCAATTGGGCTTCGAGCTCAGGACGGGAAACTTCCTGAATCTTGATCTCGATACGACGACCGGTCAGCCCCTGGAGTTCTTCCTGGAGCTTTTCGACCTCGGCGCCCTTGCGGCCGATGATCACACCCGGACGGGCCGTGAACAGGAGGACCGTGACGGCGTCGCGAGTCCGCTCGATCTCGATCCGGGGAATGCCAGCATAGCTGTACTTCCCCTTGATGAACTTGCGGATTTTGAAATCTTCGACGAGCAGGTCGGAGAATTCATGCTTGGAGGCGTACCAACGGCTCCGCCAATCTTCCATGATCCCGACGCGGAAGCCGGTCGGATTGATCTTCTGGCCCATCGAGTGGTCCTCCGGCGGTTAGGCCCGGTCCTCGCCCGCGCCGACGGTCGCGCCACGGGATAGATATGATTCCAGATCAGTCAGGCCGATGATGATGTGCGAGCTGCGGCGGCGAATCATGTACGCCATGCCGCGGGCCCGGGGCATCAGCCGCTTGAACATCGGCCCGCCCTCGCCCCGGGCATCCGAGATGATCAGGTCGCCGGCGGACCGGACTCCCTTGTCCTCGGCGTTGGCCATGGAGCTTTTCAGGACCTGCTCGATCATCCGGGCCCCACGATTGGGCATATAGCGGAGGATGTCGAGGGCGTCATCGGCATACTTGCCTCGGATCAGGTCCAGGAGCGGCAGGAGCTTCCTGACGGAGATCCGGGCGAATCGGTGTGAGGCGTGATAGGAAGGCATGTGTACTCAAGGACTCGCGACTCCGGACCTGAATCCGAGGCGAAATGCCCCGGAATCAACCAACCCGGCGTTCCCAGTCCTCCCCTTGTGGTCTGTGTCCAGAGTCCCCAGTCCCGAGCCTCTCACGGCAAGCTCAACGCTTGCCCTTGGTCGACTTACCGCCGTGGCTCCGGAAAGTCCGCGTCGGTGCGAATTCGCCGAGCTTGTGACCGACCATGTCTTCGGTCACGTACAACTTGATGAAATTCCGCCCATTGTGGATGGCGAAATTCTTGCCGATGAACTCGGGCACGATGGTGCAAGCACGAGCCCAGGTCTTGATCGGTTCGCGATTTCCACTGGCATCCGCCCGGTACACCTTCTCGAGCAAACGCTCGACGACGTACGGGCCTTTCTTCAACGAACGTCCCATGAAACTCCGGTCCCCGGACCCCTCGGGGTCAAACGCCCCGACTGGCGGGGCGGTGGTGTCGAACGACGTCGCGACAAAGATTGAAGTAGGTGGCGATGGCCCGACGAATCGGGCCCATGATCAGAGCTTGAGCTGCCCGTAACGGACGCTCCGGCGACGGCGGATGATCGCGGAGTTCGACGGCTTGCGACGACGACGGGTCTTGCCGCCCTTCGCGAGCTTGCCGGTCGGCGAGCACGGATGACGACCGCCGGAGGTGCGTCCTTCGCCGCCACCCATCGGGTGATCGACAGGGTTCATGGCGACGCCACGAACGTGCGGGCGACGGCCGAGCCAACGCTTGCGGCCCGCCTTGCCGAGGACGATGTTCATGTGGTCGGCGTTGCCGACCGTCCCGACGGTGGCACGGCACGCGGCCGGGATCCGCCGCACCTCGCCCGAAGGCAGCGTGATCTGGGCCCAGGTCCCTTCGCGAGCCGTCAGGGTCGCGGAGACGCCCGCGGAGCGGCAGAGCTTGGCCCCGCCGCCCGGCTGCATCTCAAGGTTGTGGATCGCCATGCCGGTCGGGATCCGCGACAGGGGCAGGCAGTTGCCGACCTTGGGGTCGGCGGTCGGCCCGCTGGTCACGGTCATGCCCGCCTTGAGGCCTTCGGGGGCGATGATGTAGCGCTTGACGCCGTCGGGGAACACCAGGAGGGCGATCCGGGCCGAGCGATTGGGATCATACTCGATATGCGTCACGGCGGCCGGGATGCCGTCCTTGTCGTTACGCTTGAAGTCGATGATCCGATACATCCGCTTGTGGCCGCCACCACGATGCCGCGCGGTGATGAAGCCCTGATTGTTCCGGCCGCCGGTCTTCTTCAGCGGCTCGGTCAGGCTCTTCTCGGGCTTCTTGTTCTTGTCGGTCAGCTCGGAGAAGTCGCTGACCGAGGCATTTCGTCGGCCGGGACTGGTCGGCTTGTAGTAGCGGATACCCATCGCGAACGCATCCTTCTTCGCCTGCGAACGTCGAGCCGTCGGCCGCCCGCGCCCGACGACAGGAGCAGGCCCGGCATCGCCTCCACGGCGAGGCCCTGGGGTCAATAAAAGTCGATACGATAATCGTCGTGGAGTGCGACGATCGCCTTCTTCCAGTTCCGCATCCGCCCGAGCTTGAGCCGATACCGGCGGACCTTGCCGCGGCGGTTCTGGGTCCGGACGTCCGCCACCTTGACGTTGAACAGGGCCTCGACGGCCTGCTTGATCTCGGTCTTGTTGGCGAGCGAGTTCACTTCGAAGGTGTAGGCGTTGTGGCGTTCCGAAAGGTGAGTCGCCTTTTCGGTGATCAGCGGGCGGAGGATGACCTGGTAAGGCTCCAGGGCCGGCCCGGATCGGACATACTGCGGGGGGCGATAAAGCGTCACCATGAGATCAGACCTCCGAAGCGGCCGGGGCCGGCGTGGCGGCCGGACGTCGGGCGGGTTTCTGCTTCACCCGTTCCTTGAGGACGGCGAGCGCCTCGCGGGTCAGGATGAGATAGCGTTGCTTGAGCACGTCGTAGGTGTTGAACTCGGCCACCGGGGCCGCTTCCACGCCTTCGATGTTCCGGACGCTCCGGTAGAGGAGCGGGTCGTTGCCGGGCAGCCCGATCAGGATCGAGCGGCCGTCCAGGGTGCGGCGGAGGGCCGACGCCTTGGTCTCGCCGGCGACCGGGGCGGCTTCCGCCTCGGGCAGGTCGGGGCGGCGGATTGACCGGAGGGCCTGGGCGACGATCTTGGTCTTCGGGGACCCTTCGGGGGCCAGCCCATCGATGATGATCGCCTGGCCGTCCTGGAACTTCGAAAGGATCGCCATCCGGATCGCGGCCCGGACGGCCTTCTTCGGGATGGAGTAGCGATAGTCGCGGTTGCGGCGGGCGAAGGCGACACCGCCACCCTTCCGCTTGTTGGTCCGCTTCGAGCCGGCCCGGGCGTTGCCGGTCCCCTTCTGGCGAAACAGCTTCTTGCCCGACCCGGCGACATCGGCCCGGCCGCGCGTGTTGACGGTGCCCACGCGACGAGCGGCGAGGTGCATGAGCACGACGTCGTGGAGCAATTGCTTGTTCACGGCGCCACCGAAATCGACCGGATCGATCGACTCGTCGGCGACCTTCTCGCCTGCCGCGTTGTAAACCGGGACGCTCAGCATGTTTCCATCCACTCCCCGATCGCCACGCGGCCCGAACTGGGCAACGGCGTGGGACCCTCGGGTGATCCTCAGACTTTGTTGGTTTGCCGGACGGTCAGGTAGCCGCCGTTGGGTCCCGGGACCGCCCCTCGGATCAACAGCAAATTATTGTCGAGGTCGACGCGGACGACCTTCAGGTTCTTCACCGTGATCCGGGCGTTGCCGTACTGGCCCGGCTTGCGGATCCCCTTGCGGGTGTGGGCGGGGTCGGCACTCGGGCCCGAGGAGCCCGGGTGGCGGTGCATCCGCTTGACGCCGTGGCTGGCCCGGAGGCCCTTGAAGCCGTGACGCTTCACCACGCCCGAGAAGCCACGGCCCTTGCTGGTGCCGATGACGTCGACGCGGCCGATCTCGTTGAAGACCTCGACCGTCAGGGTCTGCCCTTCGGCCACCCCTTCGGCCGGAGATTCCTGGCGAATCTCGCGAACATATCGCTTGGGTTCGGCCTCAACCTTCTTGGCGTGGCCGCGTTCGGCCTGGGTGGCGCTCTTTCGCTTCTTGTCGTCGAAGCCGAGCTGGACAGCGTGATAGCCATCGCGCTCGGCGGTCCGCACCTGGAGGACCGTGCACGGGCCACATTCGAGGACGGTCACCGGGACCGCCGTCCCGTTCGCCTCGAAGATCTGAGTCATGCCGACTTTGCGGCCAAGGAGTCCGACACGCATGAATAGGTTCTCAAACGATCCGCTCGAAGGGCCCGCCACGACGGGGCCGAGGCGGCCACCCTGGGATCTTCAACGGAGACCTGGTCCGGTCTCACACGCACGAAATTGGTTCACGAAACCCGAACCATCGCCGATCAACCTCCCGAGGGGGAGGCCTTGATCTTGATGTCAACGCCCGCCGGGAGGCTGAGCTTGTTCAGGGCGTCGATTGTCTTGTTGGTCGGTTGAACGATGTCGATCAGCCGCTTGTGGGTGCGGATCTCGAACTGC
Source organism: Tundrisphaera macrotermitis (assembly GCF_051175315.1). NCBI lineage: Bacteria > Pseudomonadati > Planctomycetota > Planctomycetia > Isosphaerales > Isosphaeraceae > Tundrisphaera > Tundrisphaera macrotermitis. Next base: position 3,309,836 of record NZ_CP195100.1, on the reverse strand, counting down.
TCGCGCGACTTCTTGTCGATGTGCGGGCCGCGAAGCACCGTATAGCGCTCGATCCGAGTCGGCAAGGGGATCGGGCCATGCACGATGGCTTCGGTCCTCTTGGCGGTGTCCACGATATCCTTGGCGGATTGATCAAGGATCGTGTGATCGTAAGCTTCCATACGGATGCGGATTCGTTCGTTGCTGATCCCGGCCACGCTTGAAATCCCCTCTTTCGATCGTCGGACCGAGCTTCGTCATCGTTCCGACCCCGCTCAGGACGACGTTCGCGGGGAAAGTAAGAAAGTACAGGCAGTCCTCTCCCGAGTCAACGGGAGTTCCTGGGTTTTTACCCTGGGAGACACAACTTGCGCCCGCCGGCACCGGACCCCGGGCCGGCCTCCCCTCCGCCGGCCCTCAGGGCTTCGGGACGACCAGCCGGAGGGCGGCCGGAACGAGTTCGATCCGGACCGGCGTCTCCCCGATGATCTCGCCGTCGGCCTGCACCGGCAGGGGCTTTTCGCTGGCGATGGAGATCGTCTTCCGCGACTCGACATAGCGGATGTGGGGACTCTCGTTGTGCCGCCCCCGGGCGACCATCCAGAACAGCTGGGCGTAGTGCCAGAGGTTCCGGGCCCGGACGATGCAAATGGAAAGTCGGCCGTCGTCCGGCCGGATGCCGGGCCCCCATCGATAGGGGGGCTGCCCCAGCATCCCGACGTTGGCGACCACGATCTCCGAGGCCCGGACGACCAGGGTGCGGTCGTCGGCGGTGATGGTGAAGCGTCGCGGCTGGAACCCGAGGAGCTGCCCGAAAGCGGTCCAGAGGTAGGCCGCCCGGCCGAACATCCGCTTGGCCCCGTCCTTGGTGTCGCGGATCATCAGGGCGTCGATGCCGACGCCGACCTGGGTGAAGTAGTGATGACCGGCGACCTTCATGGCATCGATGCGGGCGATCGATTCGGGGTGATCGAGGAGGGCGGCGGCGGGGAGCGGCGACGTCCCGTCGGGCTCGACAGGCAGGCCCATCTCCCGCGCCAGGACGTTGGTGGTCCCCATCGGGAAGATGGCCAGGGACGCGTCGGTGCCGGCCAGGACGTCGGCCACGGAGGAGACGGTGCCGTCCCCGCCGGCCGCGACGACGAGGCGGACGCCACGCCCCAGGGCTTCCCGGACGACGGCGTGGAGATCGTCGCCTTCCTTCAGCTCATACTCGTCCAGCTCGCCGCTGGCTTTCCGGTCGGCAATCGCGCGTCGCGCGGTGTCGACCGAAGCGGTGCCCGACCTGGGGTTGAGGATCACGAGCCACGGGGCGTGATGGCCCGTTTCGTCGCGTACCATGCGGGGTTGCTCTCCCGATCCGGGAAGACCATCGAGGGGGGTGCCATGGGCCGGCGGCCATGATACCACAACTTTCGGGCCAACCTGCGGAGCGGGAGGGGTTCGCATCGACCACTTAAGCCACACGCCAGTACCCGGCGTACGGGGCGAATGGGCCGATCCATTCGTTCACTGGCCGGCGGACAGCGATCCCGAGGGGCTGCCCCGGATCGCCATGCCGGCGGGCAGCGGGCGGGCGGCGACGGTGAACCCCCGCTCGTGGAGGTCGTCGCGGAGCCGGCGATAGAGCGAGAAGCCGTCCGGGTAGATCCACATCGTGATCGTGTCCCGTTCGGGGTTGAGCCGGCGGATCGCCCGCCCGAATTCCGAGGAGGTTGACCGGGTCATCTCGTAGGGCTCGCCGCGGTTCTCCCCCTCGGGGATGACTTCCCAGCTCTGGAGGGTATAGGTGACCTCGCGGGCGTCGAGCAGGTCGGAAAGGTCGTCGGAGATCGCGCGGGCCATCCGGTAGCGGAGCGAGAACGACCCCACCGGCCCGACCAGGGCGGCGATCGCCCCTCGGGTCGCCCCGCCGCCGATCCTGAGCCGGAGCCGGGCGTCGGCCTTCACCTGGTCCACCAGGCGGTCCAGGTCGATGAACGCGACGCGGTTGCGGCGGACCTCGAAGTGGTATTCGGTCCCCTCGGTCGGCTTGGCCACGGCGCTCTTGGCCAGCAGGGCCTTGGCCTTGGGGGCTTCCACCTTATCCAGGGCCACGACCTCGCCGGCGAGCCGATCGCGCTCCGCCCGGAGGATTTGGGCCTTGGCCGAGGCCGCCTGGATCCGCGCACTCGGGTCGCGGACGCGATGGACCAGGGTGCGACTCTTCGCCGCCTCGGCGGCGGCGCGGGTGGTGGCCACCTCCAGCGATCGGGCGGCATCCGCCAGGCGGGCATCGGCGCGGGCCCGGTCCCGGCTGGCGGCATCGAGGGCCTGCTCGGCGCGGGCGACCGCCTCGCGATCGACCTGGGGCGGGGCCGGCGGGGGCGGCGGGGCCGGGGCCTCCTCCCGTGCCGGCCTGGCGGGGCTCGGCCGGGGCGGCGCGGCCACCACGACGGGCCGGGGTGCCGTCGCCGGCTCGGTACGGGGAGCTTTCGGCGTCCGGACCTCCCCCCGGCGGAGGACCAGCCCCGCGACCGCCCCGAGCACGAGGAGGACCAGGAGCGGGCGGGCCAGGATCCGCGCGAAGGATTCGGCCGAGGCGGGGGCGGCACGGTCCGGGCGGGGCGGGTTGGGGTCGATCATCACCAGGACTCCGATGGCAGCGCGGCCACGGGATCGGGGCCCACCACCTGCAAGTTCGTCGGCCAGTTGAGGCCCGACATCCAGAGTTGGCCCTTCGCCGAGCGATAGGTCGCCTCGCCCCCCGGCTGGACCAGGAATCGGACCCGGGGCTCGATCCGCGAGTACGGATCGTCGTGCCTCTGCTCGCTGACCAGGCCCTTCAACTGCTGGATCAGCAGCCCATCCCTCGAATCGAGCGCCTGGGCGGTCACCCGGTAGCCGCCGGGGTGGATCGTCGCGCCGTGGGGGCCGCAGGCGACGACCAGTTCGAAGGGCCGGTCGACGACCGTCCCGGGCGAGGTGAAATCGGTCGGGGACTTCTCCCCGCTCCCGCCCGACTGTCCCTGCCCCTGGCCCGGCGCCCCCGATGGATCGCCCGCGGCGAGGCCCGACCCCGACGCTGATGCCCCGCTCGCACCTCGCGACGAGCCCGATGGCGTGCCGGACTCCCCTCCGGATCGGGACAGGTCCGGTCGCCCGGCCGGCTCGCCAATCCCCGAGCCGAGGCGAGGTGACGCCGGGACCGATCGTGGGACGAACCCGCGTCGCTCCGCGATCTCGCGGGCCGAGGGGAGCGAAGGGATCCCGGAGACGGCGGCCTCCGCCTCGGCGTCGGATTCGGCCTCGACGCCCGGCCGGCTCGCGGCGCGACTCGCCCCCGGGCCGGGTTTGGGAGGCCAGACGAACGCGACGCCGGGGTCGGCGGAGGCGTCGTCCCGTTTCGACCCGCCGGGCTGCCCCGCCTCTCCGGCGAGTTGCCGGTCGGCCGAGGCCTCGCCGTTCGCTTCGCGGGCCGTGGCGGGCTCGGGAGAAGTCCCGCCCGGTTCGAGCCCTTCGCCGGCGGCCAGATCCGAGGCCCCGGAGGCGGTCCGGGGCTCCCGGGCCATCGTACCCGGCCCGCCCGACCCGACCCGCGTCCCGGCCGTCTTGGTCCCGCCGAGGGACGGGTCGACCGTCGGGGCGGCCGAAAGGTCGGAGTTTCCCCCCGCCGGGTGATGGCCTGGCGGTTGGAGCGAATTCGGATGGTCGGCGGACCCGCCAGATTCGAGGGCGGGGGGCACCAGGGAGCCGGGCTGATCGGCGAAGTTGCCCGCGGACGGGCCCGACCCGGCGAAGCGGCCCAGCCGGGGCATGGTCCAGACGAACTCATCGGCCTTTTCCGACCCGCGGGGGCCGGCCACGCCGCCTCGTCGCGAATCCGGGCGGGAGGGCGTGGCCGGATCGCGGCCGAATCCGGACGCCGGCCGGCCCGACGCCAGCGGGACGTCGGCCTTCCGCTTCGGCGCCGAACCATCCCAGGTCGAGATTTCATCGAGGTCGGGGAAGTCGACCGCCTCGTCGGACTCGACGAGTTCGTAGCCGAAGGTGATGCTCAGCGGCTCCAGGCGGCTCCGCGCCTCGTAATAGGGCCGAATCCCGTCGGGGCGGATCAGGAAGAAGATGTACGGCACGATCGGGGCTCCATCGGGGCCCCGTTCACCCTGGAGGCGGACGGCCTCGCGGATCACGGCCGACACGAACGGGTTGGAGGAGGGGCCGTACCCCTCGGAGAGTTCGAGCAGGCCGAAGGCAATCCCCCTGGGCTGGATGATCGCCTGACCGTTGCGGCACTCGACCGCGATCGGCCTCCGCCAGGTGCCATTCGGGCCCTTGTGCGGCAGGATCGCGGAACTCGGACGCGCATTGGCCTGGGCGACCACGCGTTTGGCGGCATCGCGGCGTTGGGCCAGGACGTCACGCTCGGCGGCCATCACGGCGATCTGGCGCTCCACCCCCTTCGCCTTTGCGTCCAGGGCGTCCAGTTGCGAGCGAACCAGCGACTCGCGCCGCCGCAGACGCTCCGCCTCGACTTCCGCCTCGCGTCGGGCTTTTTCCAGGGCTTCGGCCTTCCGATCGGCCTGGGTCGCCGCCTCGCGTTGCTCCGCCTCGGCCGCCGCGATCGGGGCCAGCACCTTCGGCGTCGGATCTTCGGGCGGGGGCGGTGGCGGCGCCGGCGGTTCCGGGGCGGGTTCCGGCTCGGGATCCGGTTCCGGGGCCGGGACCGGTTCCGGCGCGGCGATCGTCGGCGGGGCCGAGGTCGCGACCACCAACGCGGGCGCGTCGGCCGGCGGCGCCGCCGACCGGCGATGCACCAGGATCAGCAGGCTCCATGCCCCGGCGAGGGCGACCAGGACCATCGCCAGGAGGACCAGTTCGGCCCCGATCCCCGCCCGAGGACGTCTCATTGAGGTCGGGCCTCCCCTGCCCATCCGCGCGTCGGCTTGCTTCGTCCAGGGAGAAACGTCGGCCGGGTGCGGACGGGGACTTGAACGAGTTTCGATGCGGGCCCCTTGCGTCGGCCCCCGGGCCACGCCACCCTGGCCTCACCCCGAACCCGGGGGTCGGACGTTCGCCCCACCCCGCCCGAGGCCACGATCATGACCGTCGCCGCCCTCGCGTTGTCCCTGGCCGTGCTATCCGTCGCGGAGCCGGCCCGGCCCAATCTGGTCGTCTTGCTCTGCGATGATCTGGGATATGGAGACCTGGGCTGCTTCGGCCACCCCCGGATCCGGACCCCGAACCTCGACGCCCTGGCGCGGGATGGGGTCCGCCTCACCGCGTTCTATGCCGGGGCCCCGGTCTGCTCCCCGTCGCGGGCGGCATTGTTCACGGGGCGTAATCCCAACCGCGTGGGCATCCGGGACTGGATCCCCCAGGATTCGGGCATCCACCTGCCGCGGGGCGAGGTCACCCTGCCCCGCCTGCTCCAGCAGGCCGGCTACACGACCTGCCTGTCCGGCAAGTGGCACCTCAACAGCAAGTTCGACGGGAAGGAGACGAACCCGGGCGACTTCGGCTTCGACCACTGGTTCGCGACCCAGAACAACACCGACCACTCCGCCCCGAAGAACTTCGTGCGGAACGGCAAACGGGCGGGCCCGCTCGCGGCCCACGCGTCGCAGGTGGTGGTGGATGAGGCGATCGACTTCATCGGCAAGGCCGGCGACCGACCGTTCGCCGTCTTCGTCACCTTCCACGCCCCTCACGAGATCATCGAGACCCCGGAGGCCTACCGGGCGATGTACGCGGACGAGGCAGATCCCACGGTCAGGGACTACTACGGGAGCGTCTCGCTCGTCGACCACGAGGTCGGCCGGCTCCTCGCGACGTTGGACGCGAACAACCTGCGCGAGAAGACTTTGGTCCTGTTCACCAGCGACAACGGGCCGGAGGGGCTGAAGCGTTACCCCAAAGCGGTCCATTCGCACGGCTCGGCCGGCCCGCTCCGCGGTCAGAAGTTGTCGATGTACGAGGGGGGGATCCGGGTCCCGGGCATCGTCCGCTGGCCGGGCCGGGTCCGCGCCGGCACGGTTTCGGACGAGCCCGTGGCCTTCTTCGACCTCCTGCCGACCCTGTGCGCGGCGACCGGCACCCCGGTCCCCGACCATCTCGGGCTGGACGGGGTCGATGCCCGGGCCGCCCTGGAGGGGAAGGCCGTGGAGCGTCCCCGGCCCCTGGCCTGGCAATACGACCGGGCGATCGGAGGGCCTCCGTGGACCCTGGCCGTGAGGCAAGGGCCGTGGAAGCTGCTCGCCGACGCCGGTATGAGGGAGTTTGCCCTCTACGATCTCGTCGAGGATCCGGCGGAACGCCGGGACCGCGCCTCGGATCGGCCGGATCTGGTCGAGGCCCTGAAACGCGGCCTCCAGTCGGCCCAGCTCCCGGTCGCCCCGTGACCCGATGGCGGGATCGCCCCGGCCGTCAGGCCGTCGCGACCGCGCGGCGGCGGAGGGCGGCCCCGCCCAGGCCAGCGAGCCCGGCGAGCGAGCACAGGACGAGGCTGGAAGGCTCGGGGACGGAGGCAGGCTGGAAGGTGACATTCAGGCGGGGCGCTGTGAACGAGACCCCGCCCGTCATCCCGTTGTAGGCACCGAAGGAATCGACGGTGAACATGAACGCGACCGCCGGAACGCCGGCCTTCGCCAGGGTCCGGATGAAGCCCGCGTCGAGGGAGAGGGGCTGGCCCGTCGACGGGTTGTCGATGACTTCCCTGAGGGTTGCGTTGGAGACGAGCCCCCCCCCGACGTAATCGGATGCGCGTGCGTCGACCGTGCCGGAACCGTAACCGAAGACTTCCACGCCGCCGGAATAGAAGCCGTTGGCGACGGAGAAATCGAGCGTCGCGGCGGTGATGTCGGCACCGGCCAGCGAACCCAGGTTGAACTTGACCAGGAATCGCGTGGATTGGGCCGTGGTGACCTGATTGAAACGGCCGTAGAAAAACTGGGATCCGGTGGTGAAGGGGCCGCTGGCGTTCTGAGACTCGAAGTAGGTCGTCGTCGCGATGGGCCCCGGGGTGAATTCCGTCGTGACGGTCTGGCCGACGCTCCCGGAGGGATTGATCGCGACGAATGCCGCCCCGGCGGGCCGATCGGCGAAAAGGCACAGGGTGATCAGGCCGGTCAGCAAGATCCGAGCGGAAATCATGGCCATCTCCGGATTCGATATCAAAGCGATGGGGCCGGCCGGCGCGAGGGCGCAGGCGACCACCCCACACAATTAAATAAACTTTAACGTCTTCATAAAGCTAGGGATTGTACAGGACCGGCCCGGCGGTTTCGAGCCGAAAGGTCGCGAATTCGCCGCCATGATGCATATCGTCACCATGCATGCAATCCCGGTTCCGCCGATCGGGTCGGGCCGCGAACCCGGCGCCGGGAAACCCGCGGCGGCAGATGGCCTCGAAGTCCGGGAGGCTGTTCTGGTAGGATGGTCGCGGGGTTGATGGGCCGGATGACCGCTCCGGCGCCGGTCGGGGTGGAAACACCCCGGCGGGGGCATGCCGGGGAGGAAAGTCCGGACTCCGCAGGGCGCGGTGGTGGGTAACGCCCACCGCCCGGAAACGGGTAGGGACAGTGCCACAGAAAACAAACCGCCTCGGCCGTCGCAAGGCGGTCGCGGTAAGGGTGAAACGGTGAGGTAAGAGCTCACCAGCGGGGCGGGTGACCGCCTCGGCTCGGTAAACCCCACCGGGAGCAAGACCAAATAGGGGAGCAGCGTCGAGGTCGGGGCCGCGAGGTCACGGCCGAGGCTCGCGGGCCGGCCCGGCCCGTTACGACTCCCGGGTAGGTCGCTGGAGGCGGCGGGCAACCGTCGCCCGAGAGAAATGGTCATCCGGAAGTTCGCTTCCGACAGAATCCGGCTTACAGGCCCATCAACCCCTCCCCTCCCCCTTTTTCCCGATCGTCCGGTTCGCCATTCCGCCGATCTTACCGTAAAGGGAACTTGCCGACCGCTCCTTCGCCAGCTATGATGGATGCATTCGGTGGCTCGTCCCTCTCGGGCCCCCACGTCTCCTGCGCGAGCAAGGAGGAGCGTCACATGGATCAGGAAATTCAGGTCACCGGGGCGATCGTCGATTCGTGGCTGGAGCGGGCCCATCTTTCCGGCTCCGGCTCGCGTCTGGTCCTGCAAGTCGCCCCGTCCGGCCACCCCAAGGACCTGATGATCGTGGAGGCCGAGGCGCACCTCGTCCCCGATCGCGGCTGGCTCCAGGATCTGGGCGAGAACCTGTGCCATGGGCTGCCGGTCTCCGCGGTGGGCCGGCTGACCCTGTCCGGCCTCTTTTCGGCGACCGAGATCCGCCTGGCGCCCTGATCGGCCGGCCGGGAAATCGCCCCGCCCCTTGACCCTGCCAGGTTGCACCTCTACAAACTCCTTGTAGACTGTCTCTGGCGTACGGGGCCATCGCTGGTCGCCGGGCAGGCGGCCCGAACGCATGTGGCTCGCCTCGGATCGGTTTCTGCCCGCCCCGGATCGTGAAGTTCTATGTCGCAGACACTCCGCGCCCCCCGCGTTTACAAGAGCGGGACGATCGCCCGCATCATCGAAGGCCTTCGCTACGGCGGGGGCGTCGGCCAGTGGTCATGGTTGGCCCATCGGCTGAGCGGGCTCGGCATCCTGTTCTTCCTGATCGTCCACATCACCGACACGTTCTTCGTGGTGTTCGCCCCCGACTGGTATGACCATACGGTGGCGATCTACGGCGGGATCTGGTTCGACGGGAATTATTACTGGCAGCTCCGGTGGTTGTTCCGGATCGCGGAACTCGGGCTGATCGCCTCGGTCGTCTTCCATGCCGTCAACGGGGTCGGCGTGATCCTCTACGACCTCTGGTCGAAGGGGGCGGAGAACCGGCGGGGGATCGTCGTCGCGGTGCAGGTCGTCTTCTGGGCGATCATGCTGATCACGACGCCGATCGTGCTCTACCCGCTCCGCAAGGCCCCCGACACCGTGGCCGATGTCCAGGCGGATCGCCCGGCCCTCGACAAGCCGGTCGCCACCACGCCCGCCCCGGGCCGCTGATCCCCGCCCGGGATCCGAATCACCTCCAGGCGAGATGGGTATCGACATGGCATCGCGATCGATGAGCCGACGCATCCGGCCGAGCGGCGGCTATGAACTGTTCCTGTGGTACTTCATGCGAATCTCGGGCCTGGTGCTCGTGTTCCTCGCGGTCGGCCACCTGTTCATCATGCACATCCTGAACAACGTCGAGACCATCAACTACGCGTTCGTCGCCAGCCGCTGGACGGCCCCCCGGACCGGGTGGATCTGGCGGCTCTGGGATGCCGCCCTGATCAGCCTGGCCGTGATCCACGGGTTCAACGGGCTGCGGCAGATCCTCTACGAATACCTCGGCGCCCGCGGGCGCGTCCTGGCCGGGACCGTGATCTGGGGCCTGTGCGCCTTGTTCATCGGGGCCGGGGGCTATTCGATCCTCATGTTCGAGAAGGACGAAGAGCACATCCGCAAGCATCCGTTGAAGGTCGAGCGGACCACCGACGAGATGCCGGGTCCGGCCGCGATCCCCCCGGCCGAGCGCTAGACCAACCCCATTCCCACGCTCACGACGGGTCGCATGAATTACCATCGTTTCGACAGCATCATCGTCGGGGCCGGCGGCGCCGGCATGATGGCCGCGCTGGAATCCAGCAAGCGCGTGGGCACGGCGGTCGTCAGCAAGCTCTACCCGACTCGGTCCCACACCGGGGCCGCCCAGGGCGGCATCGCCGCGGCGCTGGCCAACCTGGAGAACGACTCCTGGGAGAACCACGCCTACGACACGATCAAGGGCGGCGACTTCCTGGTCGACCAGACCGCCGCCGAGATCCTCTGCCGCGAGGCCGTGGAGTGCATCTACGACCTCGAACACATGGGCCTGCCGTTCGACCGCACCGCCGACGGCCGGATCTCCCAGCGCCGGTTCGGCGGCCACACCAAGCCCAACCCGATCTATGACAAGGGCGCGGCCCCCGGCACCGACGCGGCCAAGCCCCGCATCCCGGTCATGCGGGCCTGCCACGCGGCCGACCGCACCGGCCACATGATCCTGCAGACGCTCTACCAGCAGTGCATCAAGCAGGGCGTCACCTTCTTCGACGAGTTCCACATGCTGGACCTCGTCATGGAAGACGGCGAATGCCGGGGCATCGTCGCCCTGGAGATCGCCACCGGCCAGCTGCACACCTTCCAGGCCAAGAGCGTCCTGATCGCGACCGGCGGGTTCGGCCGGATGTTCAAGGTGTCGTCCAACGCCTACGCCCTGACCGGCGACGGGCCCGCGATCGCCTACCGCCACGGCCTGCCGCTGGAGGACCTGGAGTTCTACCAGTTCCACCCCACCGGCATCTATCGCCTGGGCATCCTGCTCAGCGAGGCGTGCCGGGGCGACGGCGGCGTGATGTTCAACGGCAAGGGGGAGCGCTTCATGGAGAAGTACGCCCCCAACCTCAAGGACCTCGCCAGCCGCGACGTCTGCTCGCGGTCGATCTACCAGGAAGTGCGGGCCGGGGCCGGCATCAACGGCAAGGACTACGTCTACCTCGACATCCGCGCCGAGACGATCAACAAGTACAAGACCAGCCCGACCGGCAAGGACGTGGACAGCGCCTGGGTCGAGCATCGCCTGCCGGACATCATCGAATTCGCCCGGACCTATCTCGGCGTCGACCCGATCCGCGAGCCGATGCCGATCCAGCCCACGGCCCACTACGGCATGGGCGGGATCCCGACCGATGTCGAAGGCCGCGTGATCCGCGATGCCTATAATACCCCGGTGCCGGGCCTCTACTCGGCCGGCGAGTCGGCGTGCGTCAGCGTCCACGGGGCCAACCGGCTCGGCACGAACAGCCTGGTCGACCTCGTCGTCTACGGCCGGAGGGCCGGGCGGGCGATGGCCGAGTACGCCTCGACCCGGAAGTTCGCGGCCATGCCCGCCAACCCCGAGGCCCCGACCAAGGCGGCCATCGACGGCCTCCTGTCCCGCCCCCGCACCGAGCCCTGGGTCCGCATCCGCGACCAGATGCAGCAGACCATGATGGACGACTGCGGCGTCTACCGGACCGAGGAGACCCTGACCAGGGCCCGCGACGTCCTGGTCGGCCTCAAGGAGCGGTACCAGAAGCTCGGCGTCCAGGACAAGGGGACGGTGTTCAACACCAACCTCCTGGAAGTCCTCGAACTCGGCTGCCTGCTGGACGTGGCCCAGGCCACCGTCGCCGGGGCCCTGGCCCGCCAGGAGAGCCGCGGCGGCCACTCGCGCGAGGACTTCCCCGACCGCGACGACGACCGCTTCTTCCGCCACAGCCTGATCTATCGCGAGGGGGAGAACGGGACCCGCGTCGACTACAAGGATGTCGACGTCATCACCGTCGAGAAGGACGGCCAGCAGGTGTCCAAGTACCCCCTCGAAATCCGCAAATATTAAGAAGAGGGGCGACCGATCATGGCCACGTCCGTCGAGGCGACGCGCAAGCTGACCGTCAAGATCAAGCGGTACAACCCCGAGATCGACGACCAGCCGCACTGGGAGCAGTATCAGATCGAGGCCGAGGGGCACGACCGCGTCCTCGACGTGATCCAGCAGGTGAAGTGGGAGAAGGACGAGACGCTCGGCCTCCGCCGGTCGTGCGCCCACGGCGTCTGCGGGTCCGACGCGATGCGGATTAACGGCACCAACGGGCTCGCCTGCAAGATCCTGGTCAAGAACCTCAGGTCGGACACCCTGACGCTGGAGCCGATCCTCGGCCTGCCGGTGATCAAGGACCTGATCGTCGACATGAAGCCGTTCTTCGACCACTACAAGGCGGTCATGCCGTTCCTGATCAACGATGAGCCGGCCCCGACCACCGAGCGGCTCCAGTCGCCCGAGGAACGGGCCCGGTTCGACGACTCGACCAAGTGCATCCTCTGCGCCTGCTGCACCACGGCCTGCCCCCCCTTCTGGGGTGACCAGAAGTATGTCGGCCCGGCGGCGATCGTCAACGCCCACCGCTTCATCTTCGACTCCCGCGACCGCGGGGCCGCCGAGCGCCTGGAAATCCTCAACGATGCCGAGGGCGTGTGGCGCTGCCGCACCGTGTTCAACTGCACCACCGCCTGCCCGCGCGACATCCCGGTCACGCAGACCATCTCCGAGGTCAAGCGGGCCCTGATCACCGGCGACCTCGAAATGCCCGAGGTCGTCACCATCGGCGGCTGAGCCCCGCCGAAGTGAGCATCAACCGACGGGCCGGCCCTGCGACATCGCGGGCCGGCCCGTTGCATTTCCACCCTCGCCGCTCGGCCCGATCCTCTCATCCCCATCCTATATTGGAGGGAAGCGATGATGGGGGGAGCGAGTCGGCTTCAACTCTCGATCCCTGTCCGGTCCGGGTGGCCGTGGCCGGCTTGCCACCCACACCCAACCGGATGGAATGGCCCGTCCCAAACGAAGCCAATCCGCCGGCGTCGAGGACTCCCAAACGAAGCCAATCCGACGAATGCCCTTGATCCCAAACGAAGCCAAGCCGGGGCGCGGACGGGCCTCACCCCGGTTCCCAAACGAAGCCAATGACGATCCCGGCCGGTCCTCGCCCGCTTGACGAAACGAACCCAATGCCCGGGTCGATCGACCACCGGGCTCGCGACGTAACTTCTTTGCCGGCCTGACTCAGAACGCACTGCCGCAGAGGATCCGGACGTTGGCATAGGGGGTGAACTCGGCCGTGCGGATGATCCCCTTGACGCCCAGGGACTGTTCCTTGAACTCGTGGTGGGGGACCTCGTCCACGTCGATGTCGCCGACGATCTTCTGGATCTCCTGGTACAGCTTGGGGCTATACTCGTTGATCTCGGTGGCCACGGCGATCGACTCGATCACCAGTTCCTCGGCCACGGCGCGGAGGACGTCGAGGAATCGGGGGATGCCGGGGGTCAGGGTCAGGTCGATGACGTGTCCGTCCGGGGGGAGCGGATATCCGGCATCCACGATCAGGAGTTCGTCGAGATGACCGAGTTCCGCCAGGAGAGAGCAGATCGCGGGGTTGAGGATGCCACCTTTTTTCATCGGACCTGATCCCTGTCGGCGGGCGTGGGCGACGGGTCGCCGGGCCGGCCAGAATCGAGCGCAAGACACGGACTGCTGACACCAAGTCGGGTAGTATACCCGCTGGCCGCGATCGACTCCACCCCACGGATGCCCCCCCGTTCGGCGGGCCCAACCCCTTGGCCGGAGGGCGTTTTTGATGATGCGGACGACCGGGCGGATGCGGTGGTGGTGGCTGGCCCTGCCGGTGCTCGCGGGCGTCGGCGCCGATCCGGCGGCCGACCAGGGCCCGGCCCAGCCCCCCACTCCGGCCGCCATGCCGACCTCGTTGCGCGACCCCAGCCTGGAAACGCTCCGCCAGGCCGGGGTGGCCTGGGAAATCCGGACCGGCCCCGAGCGCACCGTGGTCGATCAGGTCTGCCTGGTCCCGGACGTCCCGACCTTCCTGGAGGTGATCGCCACCTGGGACCGGACCCGGTACTTCCCGGTCCTGTTCGACGACGTCGAGTCGTCGTTCCGGTTCATCCGCGCCTTCAAGCCCGCCCGGATCATCCGCTATCCCCGGGCGGTCGCCCCGGTCCCGGAGGCCCAGCTCTGGTCCCGGGCGACGGCGGCGGTCGGGGCGTCGTGGAAGCCGGGCGGCCCGGGGTCGGCCAAGGCCCCCCCGATGGATGGCGGCTCCGCCCCGGAAGGGATCGGCGCGACGCCCCCCGGCGTCGTCCTCTCCTCGCCCGACGCCCCGATGCTGGCGGGGGCCGTGGCCCTGGCCGCGGGCCGGTTCCAGCCCCTGGCCCGGCTGACCACCCCCCGCAAGTTCCCCGAGATCCTGACCGGCGAGCAGGCCCGGACGTTTTGCCAGATGGCCGAGACGGTCATCGGCGGCCGGGTCATCGAGTACCGCCGGCTGGGCGACGCCTGCGACTTCATCACCCTGGCGGGCGACTGGCCCTACCGCTACCGGGGCGACGACGGGCAGGTCGACGCGGTCGATGACCTGATCGGCCGATCTTCCGGGAACCACGTCCGGTGGGCCTATGCCGGGCGGCTGCTGGGGGAATCGGCCGATAGCGCCTACCGGGCGATGTGCAGCCTGTTCCTCCAGCCCGAGTCGGCCCTGATGTTCAACGGGTACGCCGAGGACGCCCCCCCCTGGTCGGATTATGCCACCCGGCTGGCCGCCACCCGCTTCTCGGCGGTGGTCCCGACCCATCAGGTCTCGGGGACGGACCGGGCCTCGATCCACGGCTGGCACGACGCCTTCGGGGCGGAGAACCCACACGGGCTGGTCTGGGTGAACTCGCACGGGTCGCCGACCGTCTTCAACCTCCAGGGGGGGCCGGCCTCCGCGGCCGACATCCCCCGGGGGGTGCCGACGGCGGTGGCGATGATCCACAGCTTCTCGTCGGCCGACCCCACCAACCCGGACACCGTGGCCGGCCGGTGGCTGGCCAACGGGGCGTTCGTCTTCTACGGGTCGGTCAACGAGCCCTACCTCCAGGCGTTCCGCACCCCGTTGCTGATCGGCGACCTCCTCGGCGAGAAGATCCCCATGGCCGCCGCCGTCCGCAAGACGATGGCCGAGGCCTACGGCCAGCCGTGGCGGCTGATCTACCTGGGCGATCCCCTCTACCGGGTCCATGCCCGGGTCGGCGGGAATGACCGGACCCGACACTGGATCGCCACCTCCGCCTGGCCCCGCTACCAGGAGGCGGCCCGGCCCGGACCCGGCAATGACGAGGCCCTGCTCACCTGGGCCTTGCAGGCCGCCCTGTCCCGGTTCCAGGCCGAGGGGCCCCCGCCCTCCCCGGCCCGGACTGATCTGGCCGAGGCCCTCCTGGGAATCCGCCGCGACCGGATCTCGGCCCCGTTCCGGCCGGTCCACGACGCCTTGCTCGCCGAGATCCTGCTGACGGCCGATCGCCGTCCCGAGCTGCTGGCGAAGCTCGATCAGGTCCCGCCGATCGAGCGGACGCCCGACCTCCGGCGGCTCCGCGAGACCTGCCTGGCCATCGAACTCGACCGGGCCATCGCCCGGGACGCCCACGACCAGGCGCGGGCCGTGTGGGCCTCGATCATCGGGTCGGACGCCTCGCGCGAACTCAAGGAGCAGTCCACGGCCCGGGTCGGCAAGCTGAACGACGCCGCGGGCCGGCGCGCGGCCTGGGCCGGATCGCTGCGGGAGGGGCTCCGCCTCGGCCCACGCCCGCCCGAATCCGAGATCATCGCGGCCGAGTTGAGGAGGATCGGCGAGTCCCCACCGCCCTGATGGCCCGGAGTCAGCCGGGGCCGGGATCGAGGCGATCTTCGAGGCCTCGGGTCCGGTCGGTGTGGGCCACGAAGCAGAAGGTGCCCGAGCTGGTGGCGACCAGCGTCCCCGACTCGGTCCGCAGTTCCCCCTGGGCCACGGCGGTCGACCGGCCCAGGTGCTTGATCGTGCTGGAAGCGATCAATGTCTCGGCCGGGAATGCGGGCCGGATGTAATTGATGTTGAGCTGGACGGTCACCGCGTAATACTCTTCTGGGGCCCGGCGGCTCACGTCGAGCCCCATCACCGAGTCGAGCAGGGTGGCGATCATTCCGCCGTGGACGATGCCCAGGCTCCGGAGGTGTTCGGGGCCCGGCCGGAGGATCAGCCGCCCTTCGCCGTCGCTGGTCGCGCCCAGCCGTTCCAGGAACGTCCGCCGATCCCCGCTCGCCGCGTCCTGCCCGGTTCCCGCTTCGATCATCTCAACCCTCATCGATCCGCGATCCCGCCTTGCCGATTCGACCCGCCAGTATAAGGAGGCACGCGATCGGGCGCCGAGCCCGGCCCCTGCCGCCCCGACGGCCCCATCACCGCGATCCTCGCCCCCAGAGGCCACGAAGCCATGTCCCGAGCCGACGAGATCCCGACCGAGCCCCCCTTCGCCCACCCGTACGGCCCCGAAGCCTCCCCGTTCCTGACGCCCGACCAGATCGAGCGGGCGTCGCGGTTCGGGACGGTGCTGGAATGCGTCGCCGGGGAACTGCTGTTCCGCCGCGGCGACCGGCGGATCGACTTCTACCTGGTCCTGTCGGGCACGATCGAGGTCGTGGAGAACGAGGGGCGGATCTTCACGATCCACCACCCGGGGCAGTTCACCGGCGAGGTGAACCTGTTCAACGACCGCAAGGCCCTGGTCAACGGCCGGATGGGCGAGCCCGGGCGGGTCCTGCGGGTGGTCCGGTCCGAATTCCGCAAGATGCTCCTGGCCGAGCCCGACATCGGCGAGCTGGTGATGCAGGCGTTCGTGGCCCGCCGGTTCGGCTTCATCAGGAACGGGCACGCGGCAGTCACTCTGATCGGCTCGGGGATGTCGGCCGACGCGGTGCGGATCGAGCGGTTCCTCCGCCGGAATGGCCACCCGCTCCGGTCGCTGGACGCCGACTGCAACGGCGAGGCCCGCGCCCTCATGGACCAGAACGGGCTGGTCTGCGCCGACCTGCCCGCCGTGCTGGTCCCGGGGTCCACGACCCTGGTCAACCCCGACAACGTCGAGCTGGCCGAGCACCTCGGGCTGGCCGAGGACTTCAGCTCGGAGTGGGTCCACGACGTGGCGGTCGTCGGCGCCGGGCCCTCCGGGCTGGCCGCGGCCGTCTACGCCGCCTCGGAGGGGCTGACGACGCTGGTCCTGGAGGCCGAGGCCCCCGGCGGCCAGGCCGGCACCAGCTCCCGGATCGAGAACTACCTGGGCTTCCCCACCGGGCTGTCGGGCCAGTCCCTGGCCGGCCGCGCCACGATCCAGGCCATGCGGTTCGGCGCCAAGATCGCCCTGCCCCGGCGCGTGGTCGGGATCGACTGCGACCAGCGGCCCTATCGGATCCGGCTCGACGACGGCCGGCACGCCCTGGCCCGGACCGTGGTCATCGCCACCGGGGCCCACTACCGGGGGATCCAGGTCCCGGGGTGCGGCCAGTTCGAGGGGATGGGCATCCACTATGCCGCCAGCACGATCGAGGCCCGCCTCTGTGCCGAGGAGGAGGTGGCGATCGTCGGCGGGGGCAACTCGGCCGGGCAGGCGGCGATGTTCCTGTCCCGCTCGGCCAGGCACGTCCACATCCTGGTCCGGGGCCCGGCGCTGGCGCTGACCATGTCCGACTACCTGGTCGACCGGATCGAGGCCAGCGACCGGATCACGATCCACACCCGCACCCAGATCGTGGCGGTCCGGGGAGACCGCCACCTGGAAGGGATCTCCTGGCAGCACGCCGACGCACCGGAACCCGAGGACCGGCCGATCCGTCACGTCTTCCTGATGGTCGGGGCCACCCCCAACAGCGAATGGCTGGGCGGCTGCGTGGCCACCGATCCCAACGGGTTCATCTGCGTCGGCCCCGGGATCTCCGAGGACTGGCCGCTGGAGCGGGCCCCCTTCATCCTGGAGACCAGCCGGCCGGGGATCTTCGCCGTGGGGGATGTTCGGGCCGGCTCGGTGAAGCGGGTCGCGTCGGCGGTCGGCGAAGGGTCGATCGCCGTCCAGTTCATCCACCGGGCGCTGGAGGAATACCGGCGGGCCGAGGCGTGATCGCCGGGTCCCCTGGTGGCCTGGGGCGGGGATCGTTTACGATGGGGGGCGAACCCGCCCGGCCCGCCATTGGGCCGCCGCCTCGCCCCGGAGAATGGATCGCGCCGATGTCGAACCTGCTGGAAACCTTCCCGAACCAGTTCCCGGACCGGCCCTACGAGATCGAGATCACCTGCCCCGAGTTCACCGCCGTCTGCCCCAAGACCGGCCAGCCCGACTTCGCCACGATCCTGATCACCTACGTCCCGGCGAAGACCTGCGTCGAGCTGAAGTCGCTCAAGCTCTACCTGTTCGCCTACCGCGACCGGGGGATTTTCTACGAGCACTCGATCAACACCATCCTGGATGACCTGGTCGCCTGTTGCCAGCCCCGGAGCATGACCGTGGTCGGCCAGTTCACCCCACGCGGGGGGATCTCCTCCAAGATCACGGCCCGCTACTCGGCCGCCACCGCCGACGAGGGCGGGTCGTGGTGACGTCGGGGATCGTGACCCTCACGACCGACTTCGGCGCCGACGGCCCCTACGTCGCCGCGATGAAGGGGGTCATCCTCGGCCTTGCCCCCGACGCCCGCCTGGTGGACGTGTCCCACGCGATCCCGCCCCAGGATATCCGCGAGGCCGGGTTCGTCCTGGCCGAGGTCGCCCCCTACTTCCCCCCCGGCACGATCCACCTGGCGGTCGTCGACCCGGGGGTGGGGACCGACCGGCGGCTGGTGGCGGTCCGGGTCGACGACCGGTGGTTCCTCCTGCCGGACAACGGCCTGATCGGCCCGTCCCTGCGCGGCCTCCGGCCTCCCGAGGCGTGGGAGGTCCGCAACCCGGCCCACCGGCTCCACCCGGTCTCGGACACGTTCCACGGCCGCGACATCCTAGCCCCCGCCGCCGGCTTCCTGCTCCGTGGCGGGGATCCCGCCGACCTTGGCCCGCCCGCCCGGGACCTGATCGTCCTCCCGGCGTCCGAGCCGAGCCCGACGCCCGACGGGCTCGCCGGCGAGGTCATCTCGGTCGACCCGTTCGGCAACCTGATCACCAACCTCACCCGCGATCACCTCGCGACGATCCCAGGGCCGGCCCTTACGATCGCTGGCTCCTCCCCGGACCTGATCCGTACCTACGGCGAGCGGCCTCCCGGCGACCTGGTCGCCCTGGTCGGGAGTTCGGGCCGGCTCGAAATCGCCGTGGTCAACGGATCCGCGGCCCGCCTCCTGGGCGTCGGCCGAGGCGTGCCGGTCCGCCTCCATCGCAGCCAAGAACCGAGATCATGAACGACACCGACCTCGCCCAGCTCCGGGCCTGGGACCACGCCCACCTCTGGCACCCGTTCACGGCCATCACCGACTGGGAGGCGACCGACCCCCTGGTGATCGCCGACGGCGAAGGGGTCTACCTCCGCGATGCCGAAGGCAAGCGTTACCTGGACGGCGTCGGCTCCCTGTGGTGCAACGTCCACGGCCACCGCCACCCCGCCCTCGACCGCGCGGCGAAGGCCCAAATCGACACGATCGCCCACTCGACCCTGCTGGGCCTGACCAACCGCCCGGCGATCGAGCTGGCCCGGCGTCTGGCGGAGATCGCCCCCAAGGGACTGACCCGGGTCTTCTTCTCCGACGACGGGGCGACCGCCGTCGAAGTTGCCCTCAAGATGGCCTTCCAGTACTGGCGCCAGAAGCCCGACCCCGAGCCGAAGCGGACCCGGTTCCTCGCCCTGGGCAACGCCTACCACGGCGACACCCTGGGCGACGTGAGCGTGGGCGGGGTCGATCGGTTCCACGCCATGTTCGGCCCCTTGCTCTTCCCGGCCCTCCGCGCCCCGTCGCCCCACTGCTACCGCTGCCCGCTCGACCGCGACCGCTCCGACTGCGGGATGGCCTGCCTGGCCGAGGCGGATCGGATCCTGGCGGCCCACGCCGGGGAGGTCGCGGCGGTGGTCGTCGAGCCCCTGGTCCAGGGGGCGGCCGGGATGATCGTCCACCCCGAAGGCTACCTGAAGGGACTTCGCGAGCTGACCCGCCGCCACGGCACGCTCCTGATCGCCGACGAGGTGGCCGTGGGGTTCGGCAAGACCGGGTCGATGTTCGCCTGCGAGCGGGAGGGGGTCTCGCCCGACTTCCTTTGCCTGGCCAAGGGGCTGACCGGCGGCTACATGCCCCTGGCCGCCACCCTGACCACCGACCGCATCTACGACGCCTTCCGGGGCACGGCCCGCGACGGCCGGACCTTCTACCACGGCCACACCTACGCCGGGAACCCGCTGGGCGCGGCGATCGCCCTGGCCTGCCTGCAGGTCTTCGACGACGAGCAGACCCTGGAGAACCTCCCGGCCAAGGTGGACCGGCTGCGCGAGAAGCTCGACGGCCTGCGCGACCATCCCCACGTCGGGGACATCCGCCAGCACGGCCTGATCGCCGGGATCGAGCTGGTGGCCGACCGGGCGACCAGGGCCCCGTTCCCCTGGGACCGGCAGACCGGGGCCAGGATCTGCCGGCGGGCCCGCGACCTCGGCCTCCTGATCCGGCCCCTGGGGGATGTCCTGGTCATCATGCCGCCCCTGGCCATCACCGCCGACGAGCTATCCTGGATGGTGGACACGATGGAAACCTGCATCGTGGCCGAGCTGGGGCCCGACCGATGAACGACCTGCCCGGACTCTTCGTGGTCGGCACCGACACCGGCGTCGGCAAGACGCGGGTCGCCTCGCGGATCGCCCGATCCTGGGCCGGGGCCGGCCGCCGGGTCGGCGTGCTCAAGCCGGTGGCGACCGGCGCCGAGGTCCGCGACGGCCGATGGATCTCCGAGGATGCCGAGGCCCTCCGGGCGGCGATCGGCCCGGCCCCGCTCGACCGGGTCTGCCCGCTGCTCTACGAGGAACCGCTGGCCCCGCCCGTGGCCGCGCGTCGGGCCGGCGCCCCTTTGCTTTGGGACGAGCTGGCCCGGGCGGTCCTGGGCTCGCTCGAATGGTGGTCCACGCGGGCCGAGGTGATGGTCGTGGAGGGGGTCGGCGGCCTGCTCTGCCCGATCGCCGAGGGGGCGACCGTCGCCGACATGGCGATCGCGCTCGACTACCCTTTGCTGGTCGTGGCCCACCGCGGGCTGGGCACCATCAATCACACCCTGATGACCGTCGAGGCCGCCCGGTCCCGGGGGCTGCGGGTGGCGGGCGTCCTCCTGAACGGGGCGAGGCCCACCGCCGACCCGGTCGCCGAGGCCACCAACGCCGAGGAGCTGTCCCGGCGGCTGGGAGGGGTGGCCATCCTGGGCGAGTGGCCCCACCGGCCCGGCGAGGCGTCCCCCATCCTTCCCGGCCCGGTCGATGCCGGGGTCCTCACCTGGTATGCTTTGGCGATGATGTCGCGGACCGGCGACCCCCGGCGTGCCTGGCGTATCGATTGATTCCGGAGCGGCGCATGACGACCGAGCCTCCCCGTCCCGCCGAGGATCCCCCCGTCCCTGATCGGCCGAACCCCGATCCGGGGCCGAGGCCGGCCGACGAGGGCGATCCGATCCCGCCCACGCCGATCCTGGCGCCGGGCAGCCAGGACGACTCGTTCCTCCAGTCCCCCCACAGCCATCGGCTCGTCCCGGAGCTGACCGACTCGCCGTCCGACCTGTACGCCGTCCCGGGGCCCCTGCCCGGCTCGCCCACCGACGTCCTGCTCGGCGGGATCGACACGTCGCCGCCGGCGAAGCCGGCCCCTCCGGCGGGATCGTCCGAGGAATGGGACGGCCCCGATGCGGCCGACGCGCGGACCCCCTGGCCGATGGTCCTGCTGGGCAGCTACGCCAGCGCCGTGACCCTGGCCCTGGGCTTCGTCCTGGTCCGCGACCGGGAGCGCGGGATCCCCGCCGAACTCGCCCCCCGCGCCCCGGTCGCCATCGAGGTGCCGGCCGAGGGCCCCGCCGGCCGGACGGTCGAGCCTTTGGCCCCGCTGGCCGAGGACCGGACCGCCCGGTTCGGCGTCACGCTCCGGGTGGGGTCGCTGGCCATCACCCCCCTGGATACCAAGCGCCGGGACGTCGTCCTCCGCCGCGTCGGCCTGACGGGGGACGTGACCGAGCGGAAAGGGCTGCCCGGGACGATCATCCTGACTCTCAGGCTCCAGAACACGTCCCAGGACCAGGTGTTCGCCCCTTTCGAGCCCGGGTTCGTCCGCCAACGCGGCCTGTCCTCGCCGGAGTGCTTCGCCGAGACGCCCGACGGCGAACGGATCTATCCTTATCCGCTCGCCTTCGAGAGCGAGATGGGGATCGTCGGCCAGGATTTCGCCGAGCTTCGGCCGGGGGAATCGCGCGACGTGGTGATCGCGATGTCGCCGAAGGCCGCGACGGTCTCGCCCGAATCGCTCTCCTGGCGACTCCGGCTCCGGTCCGGGGTGGATCAGGTCGAGTCGATCGGCATCGCCCCCCAGGGAGCGAAGGATCGATAGCGGGCGGCTCGCGGGTTCGGCCCGATCAGGGCCGATCGCCGGGACGCACCCCGGACGCCCCCCGACGCCCCGCGCCACCGATCGCCGCCATGAGGGGGTCGAGGTCGGAGGGGCCCGGGCCGTCCTCGGGGCTCGGGGGCGGATCGGCGAACTTGGCGAGATCGGCCCGGCGGAACAGGGCGACCAGCCGCGTCGCATGGTCGGGGCCGAGGCGATCCGCGAGCATCGGGTCGGCCTCGATCTCCTCGGTCGTCCGCGATCGCCAGCCGGGGCCGAAGGCCCGCACCAGGGCCTCGCGAGCCCGCTCCGAGGCCGCCACCCAGGGGTCGAGCCCCGCCCCGCCATCGGACGGGCCGTCGGACTCGCCCGCGGGCCGCTTCCGGGCGAGGCGTCGACGCCGGGCGACGAGGATCAAGGCCAGGGCGAGGGCCAGCCCACCGCCGATCCAGGCCGGGCCGAGCCCGCCCGGCTCCTCCCAGGGCTCGGGGCCGAGGTTGGGCCGTGGAGGGATCAGGGATTCGCCGGCCGGGTCGCCGGCCCCTTCGCCCGGGCTCATGGGCGGCCCCGCCTGCGGGCCCGGGCGGAGAAGAACCGGAGCAACGCCGTCAGCGGGTCGTCGGCCGTGCTGAGTTCGAGACCGACCACGCCGCACGCCCCGCACCAGGCCCGGAAGGCGCGGGCCCGCTCCTCGGCCGCCCGGGCGTAGGCATCGCGGACCCGGCTCGAACCGGAATCGACGACCCGGGCGGCCCCGGTCTCGGCATCGGCCACGTCGAGCAGCCCGGCCGGGGGCAGCCGCTCCTCGCGCGGCTCGACGATCCGGATCGCCACGACGTCGTGCCTCCGGGTCGCCGCCTCCCAGTCCGCGGCCGGCTCGGCGGCCAGGAAGTCGCCCAGGACGATGACCAGGGCCCGCCTCCGCGATCGGGAGGGGCCGGCCAGCCCCTTCGCCAGCGCGGTCCTCCGCGAACGCGACGGGGTGACCACCAGGGTCCGGATCAGCCGGGCCAGGTGCCGGGGCCCGACCCCCGGCGGCAGCTCGGCCTCGACCCGGTCGCTGACCAGCACCAGCCCGGCCCGGTCCCCCGCCCGGACGGCGGCCGTCGCCAGCAGCGCCGCGGCCTGCACGGCCCGGTCGGCCTTGGTCGCCCCCTCGGGCCCGAATCGGAGGCTCGCCGACACGTCGACCACCAGCCAGACGGTAAGCGCCCGCTCCTCGGCGAACTTCCGGACGAACGGCCTCCCCTGCCGAGCCGAGGCGTTCCAGTCGAGATGCCGGACCTCGTCCCCCGGCTCGTACGGCCTCAGCTCGGCGAACAGCAGCCCCGAGCCGGCCCGCGACCCCTGGTACGCCCCGACGAGGTCGGCCATCGCCCCCCGCCGCACCCGGAACCTGAGCCGGCGAGCCCGCGCGATCAGGGCCGCCGCATCCATGCGCGGCGTCTCCACCTCGGCCCGGGCTCGGCGTCGACGGAACGGCCAGTGAACCCGGGGGAATCGGAGACGCAGCGGCATAACCCCATCCACCCTGATCGGTGACCCCGGGTCATCGGACCGGTCGGATCGATCGCAACGCCTCGCGCGGATGAACCCAGGGTACAGGGGATCCCCAGGGCGATCAACGTCGGCCCACACGCTCGATTTGCATCGCCGGACCAACCCTCGGGGGGATGGCACTTGGCCCGGGGACGCCCCAAAAAATCCGAGCCTTGGCAGGTTTGCAGAACCTCCGGGCGGATGCGTGCATCCATCAGGAACCTTTACCGAAATTCTTGTTGCATACATGGATTACTCGGGGTAGGGTCTCTGTTTAACCTATGCTCTAAAAAGATCGAGCCTGCGACCCAGGCCACTCCCAGTCGGAGTTGGTTCGCTCCCCCATGGAGCGTGCCATAGGCGGGCCCTGGCGCGGGATCATGGAGACGGTTCGTGCGCGCTCAATCATCCATTCTGACCGGGATCCTGCTGTTTTGCGTCACCACCCTCGCCTGCGTGGGGGGTTGTGGTGGCGGCGGTCAAGACGCGTCCGATGCGGCGAAGTATCCCCCCGGGCAGTCGCCGCAGGAGATCGACATCAACAAGCAGATGCTCGAATTTGAGAAGCAGAAGAAGAAAAAATAAGCCATTGAGGGACGGGTTGCCGGGGCGATCGCCCCGCCCCATCCCTGCGTTGCGCGGGCCCGACGGCGACGACACGACTCGCCCATCCCGGCGGCCAGATCCCCGTATCTCGCCGGGAAGGAAGCCGGGCGATCCCGGCGAAGCCCCGGGCCTCGGATCGTCCTGGGCGGTCGGGCTCCGCCATTGACCGATCAACGACTCATTTCCATTCATCCATTTTCAAGATTCGGAGATATCATGCGCATTTCGCGACGTAGGTCGGGGTTCACCCTGATCGAGCTGCTGGTCGTCATCGCCATCATCGCGGTCCTGATCGCGCTCTTGCTGCCGGCCGTGCAGGCCGCCCGCGAAGCCGCCCGGCGCTCGCAGTGCATCAACAACTTGAAGCAGATCGGCCTGGCCCTGCACAACTACCACTCGGCGTCCAACGTCTATCCGCTCGGCTCCTCGCTCGCCGCCGAGACGACGACGAGCCAGACCAAGTGGAACAATTGGGGCGCCCACGCCCTGATGCTCCCCCAGATGGAGCAGACCGCCGTCTACAATGCCATCAACTTCGATTGGGCCGCCCGGGCCTCGACCGCGGGCGACCCGCCCCAGTACATCAACTCCACGGCCCTCGGCATCAAGATCGGCGTCTTCCTCTGCCCGACCGACGGCAATGCCGGCGGCTCCTCCGGCAACAACAATAGCTACTACGGATCGATCGGCACCACGACCCTGATGAACAACACCGGCAGCACCGGGATGTTCACCTACCAGGTCGCCTACGGGATCCGCGACTGCACCGACGGCACCACCAACACGATCGCGTTCTCCGAGTCGCTGGCCGGCGACTCGATCGGCACCAACGCCAAGCCCGGCAACGGCGTCGGGCTGGCCGGCGACGTGGCGGCGGCCAAGCTGATCGACGCCTCGGCCAACATGACCGCGGTCAACCAGGCCCTGGCCGGCTGCAATACCTCGTTCCAGGCCGGGACGAACATCTTCCGCGACTCCGGCAAGTACTGGCAGAACGGGATCGAGGGGTACTCGATGTTCAACACCGTCGTGACCCCGAACTCGGCGCAGAACAAGTGGAATGCGTGCCGCCTCGACTGCTGCGCCACGGCCGGCCACGCCCACTTCACCAAGGCGTCGAGCCTCCACTCGGGCGGCGTCAACGCCATGATGGGCGACGGCTCCGTGAAGTTCATCAAGAGCACGATCAATCAGGCCACCTGGATGGCGCTCGGCACCCGCAGCGGCGGCGAGGTCGTCTCCAGCGACTCGTATTGATCCGAACCCGAACCGTCGGCCGCCTTCGGGTGGCCGTCGCTCGATCTCGACGAGGCCGGCGTGCCGAGGGGAATCATCCTCCCGGCGGGCCGGCCGTTCTCGTTGATCCGCCCGATGGCCTGGCCCGGCCTGACGAGGGGTGCGGCGATCAGGGTTTGGGCTGGTCGTCCGGGCGCTTGCGGGCCGCCTCGGCCGCCTTCCGGCCCGCAATCATCGGGCGAGCATCGACCTTCCATCGGCCGTCAACCTTGCGGATCCGGGTCGGGACCGGGTTGCCCTCCATCAGGAGGAAAGCCGCCGTGTCCGATACCTCGTCGGGCCCGACAACCAGGAGCTTCTTGCCACCGGGCGTGGGGATCTCGACGATTTCGCCCGCGGTCAGCGCACGAATCGGGACCTGGGCGATCTTCCGGCGGGCCACGGTGACCTGCAACAGGTTGGGCTTGGTTGCGGTCTTCAGGAGGTAGTGCAGATCGTCATCGGGGAGCGCCAGATCGCGCAAACGGGGTTCGTCCCGGGCGATCATCGCATCCATGAACGCGCGTAAGGTCGCTTCGGGCGTCTCGGCCCGGGGCCGATCCGTCGAGGCCGCCGGGTCGTCCTTGGGGGCCTGGCCGCTCAATGCGAGGACGAATGCCAGGAAACGAGCGATGGGCATCGTGGATTACCCTCAGTTCGCGAGGTCGTCAGGCCCGGGGCACGGTCCCGAGTCTTGGGGCCCCGAGTCGGGTCGGGGAGGTCGTTCGTCCGCACGATACCAGGACCGGGCACGCTACGCATCGATGCCGGAAGTTGGTCCGGAGTTCGTTGAGCGTGACGGTTTGCCGGGGCGCGGCGGGGCCGATCCGCCGCCTCCGCCCCTCCTCCTTGGATTCGGTCGGTGCATGGAGTAGGATGATTTAAGTTGGGCAATCCGCCCGTCGCAGGCCCGTCGTCCCGATCGAGAATCCCCCGGATATGGTCGCCAAGCGGATCATCCCCTGCCTCGACGTCAATGAGGGGCGCGTGGTGAAGGGGACGAACTTCGTCAACCTTCGCGACGCGGGCGACCCGGTGGAGGTCGCGGCCCGGTACGAGGCGGAGGGGGCCGACGAGTTGGTCTTCCTCGATATCACCGCCAGCCACGAAGGCCGCGGCATCATCCTGGACGTGGTCCGCCGCACCGCCGAGGTCTGCTTCATGCCGGTCACCGTCGGCGGCGGGATCAAGACCCTGGACGACATCCGGGCCCTGCTGAACGCCGGGGCCGACAAGGTGTCGATCAACTCGGCGGCGGTCCGCGACCCGGCGTTCGTCGAGAAGGCGGCCCGGCGGTTCGGCCGCCAGTGCATCGTCGTGAACATCGACCCCAAGCGGGTGATGCGGGACGGGGCGGAGGTCTGGGAAGTCCACGTCAACGGCGGGCGGATCCCGACCGGGCTGGAGGCGGTGGCCTGGGCCCGCGAGGTCGAGCGCCTGGGGGCCGGCGAGATCGTCCTGACCAGCATGGACGCCGACGGGACCCGCAACGGCTACGACCTGCCCATGACCCGCGCCGTGAGCGACGCTCTCGAGGTGCCGGTGGTGGCCTCCGGCGGCGCCGGCCATCCCGACCACCTCCGAGCCGCGCTGGACGAGGGCGGGGCCAGCGCCGCCCTGGCGGCCAGCATCTTCCACTATCGCCAGTTCACCATCGCCGAGACCAAGGAACACCTCCATCGCCACGGCGTCGCGGTCCGGCGGGTCGTCGCCGCGGCCTCCTGACCGGCGCGATCCCGCCCCGCCCCCGGAACCGTCACCGACCCCGGATGCCTCGCGGCGTCCCTTCTCGCGGAGGATTGAACGCGATGTCAGCCAAGACCGAACCGGCCGCCGCCGCCCCTTCGCTCGTGCCCGCATCGACGATCGAGCCCGTCGCCAGCACCAGCGAGCCCGAGGCGAACAAGCTGTTCCGGATGGTGATGAAGCACAAGGGGTCGGACCTCCACCTGAAGGTCGGCCTCCCGCCGTGCGTCCGGATGGGCGGCGTGCTCCGCCAGATGGCCCTCCCGCCGCTGACCACGGCCGAGATGGAGCGGCTGATGTACCCGATCATGACGCCCCGGTCGCGGCAGATCCTCGACGACGAAGGGGGCGCGGACTTCGCCCACATCGTCTACGACGGCAAGCTGGAAACGAGGTTCCGCGTCAACCTGTTCCGGGCCCGCGGCCGGCTCAGCCTGGTCGCCCGGCGGGTCAACAACACGATCCCCAACTTCGAGCAGCTCGGCCTGCCGCCGGTCATGGCCGACCTGACCCAGTACGAGCAGGGGATCATCATCCTGGCCGGCGTGACCGGGTCCGGCAAGTCGACCACGATCGCCTCGATGCTCCAGTACATCAACGAGCGCGAGCGGATGCACATCGTGACGATCGAGGACCCGATCGAATTCACGTTCACGGATGAGAAGTCGATCATCAACCAGCGTGAGATCGGCATCGACGTCAAGGACTTCCACAAGTCGCTCAAGGACGCCGTCCGCCAGGACCCGGACATCATCCTGGTGGGCGAGATGCGTGACCAGGAGACGTTCAGCGCCGCCCTCCACGCCGCCGAGACCGGGCACCTGGTGTTCGGGACGATCCACGCCTCCAGCGCCCCGTCCACGATCAGCCGAATCCTCGACCTGTTCCCCCGCGAGATGCACACGCCGCTGCGGCAGAACATGTCGTTCAACCTCAAGGCCGTGGTGGCCCAGAAGCTCCTGCCCACGACCAAGGAATACGCGGCGAAGACCGGCAACACCCGGGTGCCGACCAACGAGATCATGCGGACCAACCCGATCATCCGGAAGCTGATCCTCAACGAGGACGACAACAAGCTCGGCGACGCGATCCGGATGGGCAAGGAAGAAGGGATGCAGGACTTCACCGAGAGCCTCCGCCAGCTCGTGGTCGACGAGAAGATCGAGCGGGCGACGGCCTTCGAAGTGGCCCCGAGCGTCGAGGTCCTGAAAATGGCGCTCAAGGGGATTTCGCTCAACCAACCTGGTATCCTCTAAGCCAACGCCCCGGGCCCGGGCCGATGCCGGGCCCCGTCCGCGTCGATCCACCGTCCATGAAAGGCCTGCGATGACCCGTCCGCGCCACGCCCTCGCGCTCGCGACGTTCGCCCTGCTGATCCTCGGCGTGGCCGACGCGGCGAACGCCGCCTCGTTCGGCGACCTGCTCCTGCTGGCCCAGTCCCCGACCATGGCCCGCGGGCCGGGGATGTATTTGAACCTGTTCAAGTTCGTCCCCGTGCTTTGCATCTACCTGCTCTGGGCCTGGACCACCAACTGGGTCGACTCCGACTGCCGGGACCTGGCCAACCCCCGGTTCGAGATGTGGAACTCGATCATCTTCGCCTCCGGCGTGCTCGGCCTGGCGTTGATCTGGGCCATCCCGTTCTATGCCGTCGGGATCGTCCTGCTGCTGCTGTCCTACTTCGTCCCCCTGTTCACCTACATCTACATCCGCAACCAGACGGTGCCGGACATGGACAAGGTCCTGACGCCGTACCACCTCGGCGAGGTGGCCAACGACCTCATGAACAAGGTCGGGATGCGGGGGATCTTCAACAAGTCCGACACCGGGACCAGCAAGACCGGGCCGCCGATCACCTTCGTGGGCAAGAGCCAGGGATCGTCCAAGGTCGACCACGGCCGCGTGGCCCAGGCCGAGGAATCCAAGTCGTACATGTCGGCCAAGGAGCTGGTTTACGACGCGGTGCTCCGGCGGGCGACCGACATCCACCTGGAGCCGACGCCCGAGCAACTCTCGATCCGCTACCGCATCGACGGCATCCTCCACGCCGCCGAGCCGTTCGACCGGGCCACGGGCGACGCCGTGCTCAACGTGTTCAAGGTGCTGGCCGCGCTGGACATCTCCGAGAAGAGGAAGCCGCAGGACGGCTCGTTCGGGGCCAAGCTCGAAGGCCGCGAGGTCGACTTCCGCGTGGCGACCTCCGGGTCGAAGTCGGGCGAGAAGATGGTCATGCGAATCCTCGACAACGCGTCGGCCGTGGGCCGGCTCGACGAGGTCGGCCTCCGCTCGAAGCTCGTGACCGAGATCCGCAACCTCGTCACCCAGCCGCATGGGATGTTTCTCTGCTGCGGCCCGACCGGGTCGGGCAAGACGACCACGCTCTACGCCTGCCTCCGCGAGATCGACCGGTTCCAGAAGAACATCATCACGGTCGAAGACCCGATCGAGTACCACCTCGACAACATCACGCAGATGGAGATCAACACCAAGAGCGGCCAGACCTTCGCCGGCAGCCTGCGATCGATCCTCCGGCAAGACCCGGACGTGATCATGATCGGCGAAATCCGCGACCAGGAGACCGCGACCATCGCCTGCCAGGCGGCGACCACCGGCCACATGGTGTTCTCCACGGTCCACTCCAACGACACGATCACCGCCCTGTTCCGCCTCCTGGACCTCGGGGTCGAGCCGTTCATGATCGCCTCGGCCCTCACGGCGGTGCTCGGCCAGCGGCTGGTCCGCCAGCTCTGCGACACCTGCAAGGAGCCGTACAAGCCGAAGCCCGAGTTCCTCAAGAAGGCCAATCTCCCGGCGGACAAGGTCGACGTCTTCTACCGCAAGCCGACCGAGCCCCAGCAGCCCTGCCCCCAGTGCGGCGGCACCGGCTACCTGGGCCGGACCGGCATCTTCGAGCTGCTGGTCGTCACCGAGTCGATGCGCGACCTGATCCGCGAGAACCCGTCGATCAACGCCATCAAGGCCGAGGCCCGCAAGAACGGGATGATCTACCTCCAGGAAGACGGACTCCGCCAGGTGATCCAGGGCAAGACCTCGATCGACGAGCTGCTGCGGGTCGTCAAGTAATCACCCCGACCGATTGGACCATCCACCGCCCCCGACCCGAGACCCACGCCCATGTCGACCGTGATCGACCTGATCATCCTGGCCCTCGTCGCCGGGATCACCTACGCCCTGATGAGCGAAGGGCTCTGGGGGGCGGCCCTGATGTTCTTCAACTCGCTTTTCGCGGCCCTGATCGCGTTCAACTTCTACGAGCCCCTGGCCCAGCTGGCCGTTGACAACTTCCCGGAGATGCTCCAGCCTTATGCGGACTCGCTCTGCATGATGCTGCTCTACATCATCCCGCTCGTGCTGCTCCGGCTGGCCACGGAAAGCATCGCACCGACCATGGTGCGATTCCCGACCCCGGTCTATCACCTGGGGCGGATCGTCTTCGGCGTCGGCGCCGCCCTGATCACGATCGCGATGCTGATCCTGGGCTACCAGGCGTCGCCGGTGCAGAAGAAGATGCTGGGGGTGATGGACTACCAGTACAAGCCGTTCTACGGGGTCCGGTTCGACCGCGATTTCCTGGCCTTCTTCCAGTACACCACCGGCTACACGTTCGCCCGCAACGGGGTCGGGCCTGCCGACGGGATGGGCGAGTTCAAGAACAAGCCGATGCTCTTCGACCCCAAGGCGTCGTGGTTGCTGCTGCATCAGCAGGCCCGGCCGATCGGGACCGAGGACATCCTGGATGAAGGCGGATCCGAAGGGGGCGCCGCCCCGGCCGCGCCGGCCGAGGGCGGGGCCACCCCGCCCGCGGCGCCGGGGACCCCGGGGCCCGGCATCCCCGGCGGTCCCGCCGGCGCGGCCGCCGGGCTGGCCCCGACGACCCCCTGAGATCAGCCGGCCCGGGTCGGATCGGCCGGGACCGTCCCGCCCCGCCTCACTGGGGCGGGGCCTGGGGCTGGCCGGCGAACGGTCGGATTTCCAGGAGGTCGAACTTCGGCCTCGTCCCGCTGGCGCCGACGATCTGGGGCTGGAGCCGGTAGGCGGCCATCTGCTTGGTGGTCGTCTCGAAGACGAACAGGGGGGCCCACCCGTCCCCATAGCCGCCCAGGGTGCCGGTGGTCATCAGGAAGTGGGGGGCGGGGCCCCGCTCGACGTCGAGCTTGAAGTCGGCGGTGAGGTCGCGCTCGACGAACCCCTCGACCAGCTTCGACCCTGCCTGGCTGATCTTGATCGCGGGGATGGTGGCCAGGAGCCGCGCCCCGCGATAATCCAGGAAGTAGACCGCCTCCTGGGTCGCCTGGGTCTTGGTCGCGTCGTTGTACTGGACCGAGATCGCGCCGGTGGTCACGGCCCAGTCGCCGTAGCGGTCCCCGCCGGTGGCCTTCGCCGTCGGCGAGGGGTGCCACGACACGGCCCAGCCCAGCAGGACGCCGAGGGCCAGGACGATCGCGGGCGGGACTCGGCGTGGAAAACCAGTCATCGTGGGTTAGACTCCATCGGGTGATTGCGATGCCGCCGGGGTCGGACGCGGCCCCCGGATCGTGCTCGAAATGGGCCGGACCGTCCAGGGCAGATGGCGATCGCCGCCCGGGCGATCGAACAGGGAGGAGATGAGCATGAGGGCCGCCTGGATCGCGTTTGCGCTCGGGATTGGGTTCGTTTCGCCGCCTGCGCCGGCCCGGGCCCAGGTGCCGGCCCCCCCGGTCGATGCCGCCGAGGCCGGGGGATTCCGCAAGAGGTCCGAGGCGATCCTCGCCCGCGAGGCCGACCGGATCTCGGCCCTCTCGGTCCGCCTGCGCAACGAGGGGGACGCGAAAACGGCCGACGCCATCCTCGGCCCCGACCTTCCTGCCGTCCGCGACGGGTCCACCCGGTTCGTCCCCCTGCCCCCGATCGTCCCGGCCCCCGCCCCTCCCGGCGAGACGCCCCCAGGGGCGAAGGAGGCGGAGGCCATCCGCGACGAGGCGGCGGCCGCCCTGGTCGACCTGGCCGGCGAGGCCGCCCGGTCCCGGCCCCCGGCCTATGCGGTGGCGGACTCTTGCCTCCGCGCCGCCCTGGAGCGGAAGCCCGACCACCCCGAGGCCCGCCGCCTGCTTGGGTTCGTTTCGCACGAGGGGGGCTGGGCGACCCCGCATGCCCTCGCGATGAAGGCCAACCGCTGGGTCGATGACGCGACGTTCGGCTGGGTCCCCGAAAACTGGGTCCCCCACCTCCGCCAGGGGGAACTCCCGGAGCCCGGCGCGACGGGCCGCTGGCTGCCGGCGGCCGAGGCCGACGAAAGGCATCGGGACTGGGCCAACCGCTGGAGCATCAACACCGAGCACTTCGAGATCGGCACCAACATGCCGCTCGCCGAGGCGATCTCATTCGGGCGCAAACTGGAAATTCTCCACGAGTTGTATTTCTCGATCGCCGCCGACCTCGTCGTGCCGGAGCGGCTTCCGCTGGCCCTGCGGTATGCGGGCAAGGAGGTCAAGCCGACCCCGGCCGGCAAGCGCCATCGGGTTTATTACTTCGCCACGCTCGACGAATATGCTCGCCACGTCGCCCCGGTGCTCGGCGACAAGGCCCGGGCCAGCCTGGGCTTGTACGTCCCGCGGAAGGACTCGAAGACGCTGGGCCTGGCCAGCTACTTCTTCAACGATGTCGGCGGTCAGCTCCCGATCGAGGCCACCCTGTTCCACGAAGGGTCGCACCAATTGCTGTTCGAGACGGGGGGGCTGGACCACTACGGTCAGAATCAGGGGAACTACTGGGTGTTTGAGGGGTTCGGGACCTACTTCGAGACCCTGACCCTGGAGCCCGACGGCTCGGTGCGGATCGGCGGATTGGTCGGCCCGAGGATCGAGCGGGCCCGGGCCCGGCTCCTCGACGGCGGCGAGTTCATCCCGATCAAGGATCTGGTGGCGATGGACAAGTGGCGGTTCAACACCGAACCGGCCATCTATCTCCACTACGCCGAATCGATGGCGCTGGCGGTGTTCCTGATGCAGGCGGAGGGCGGGCGCTACCGCGAGGGATTCCTGGATTATGTCCAGGATGCGTATCGAGGACGGCTGAGGAACGCGTCGGGCCGGAGCCTGGAGTCGCGGCTGGGCCGTCGCTACGCGGACCTCGACCGGGAGTTCCTCGACTACCTCCGGCCTCGCTGAGGGCGGGACGAGGTCGGGCCGGCATCGCTCGGGGAGGGATGCCGGCCCGGTTTGTCTCGTCGTCGGATCGTCGAGGCCGCGATTATTCGCCGACGTAGGGGATCAGGGCCATGAAGCGGGCCCGCTTGACGGCGTCGCTGGACGCGCGCTGGAAGGCCGCGCAGTTGCCGCTCCGCTTCCGCGAGAACATCTTGCTCTGGTTGGTGCAGAGCTTCTTCAGGAGGCCGATGTCCTTGTAGTCGACGTACGCCGGACGAGGGCAACCTTCGGGGGTGCAAAACCGGCAGCGGTTCTTGCGATTACGACCGAATTTCTTCCGGGGCATGACGCGAAAATCCTCGTCCTCAGATCCGACGTGTAAGCGTCCGACGCGCCGACGCACGGCGATCTCGACAGGGCCCGACGATCGGGAAACCACCAATCTAAGTCCAGGCTCGCCGGACGTCAAGTGCGTCGCCCGGCCCATCGGCGAGGCCGGCGTCCGGATCCGTATGATTGCCGGGGAAATGCCGATTGCCAACCCCTTGCCGACCCACCCCGGTGCGGTCGACAATCGGGCCGGGAGGTTCGCCGACGATCGGAGGTCGGGAACTCTCCCCCCATCCCTTGCCGAGTCCCAGCCGGATCGGCGGACCTCCGACGACGGATCGGGCCGAGAATTCCCGCCGAAGCCCGGATCCGCGACCGCTCACTTCCGGTCGCCGGGCTCGGCCGGTCGGGTCGCAGAGAAAGGCAACCCCCATGACCGACCATGAACATCCCCGGGCGGTCGTCCTCCTGAGCGGCGGGCTCGACTCGGCCACGGCGCTGGCGGAGGCCAGGGCGCAGGGCTTCGAGCTTTATGCCCTGACGATCACCTACGGCCAGCGGCATGCCGTCGAGTTGGAGGCGGCCCGCAAGGTCGCCCGGGCCATCGGCGTCAAGCGCCACGTCGAGCAGTCGATCGACCTCCGCCAGTTCGGCGGGAGCGCCCTGGTGGGCGAGGGGGAGGTGCCCAAGGGACGATCCGCCGACGCCATGTCCCACGGGATCCCCATCACCTACGTCCCGGCGCGGAACACCGTCTTCCTGTCCCTGGCGC
Source organism: Tundrisphaera macrotermitis (assembly GCF_051175315.1). Taxonomy (NCBI): domain Bacteria; kingdom Pseudomonadati; phylum Planctomycetota; class Planctomycetia; order Isosphaerales; family Isosphaeraceae; genus Tundrisphaera; species Tundrisphaera macrotermitis. The sequence continues at coordinate 3,275,464 of NZ_CP195100.1, read as the reverse complement.
TGGCCTGGGCCGAAACCCTGGGGGCATTCGACCTGTTCGTCGGCGTGAACTGCATCGACTACTCGGGCTACCCCGACTGCCGCCCCGAGTTCCTCCGGGCCTTCGAGACCCTGGCCAATCTGGCCACCCGGGCCGGGGTGGAAGGCCACGGCCAGTTCCGGGTCCATGCCCCCCTGCTCGAACTGACCAAGGAGCAGATCATCGTCCGGGGCCGGGAACTCGGAGTCGACTACGGGCTGACCCACAGTTGCTACGACCCCACGCCGGAAGGGCTGTCCTGCGGCCGCTGCGACTCCTGCACGCTCCGCCTGAACGCCTTCAACGCCCTCGGCCTCGACGACCCCGCCGGCTACGCCGAGCCCGAACGCCGGCACATCATCGAGCCGGAAACGCACCGGACCCTGGAAGGCGAACGCTAGGCGGAGGCACCCGGCTCAGGCATCTTCCTCGTCCCAGCGGATCGGCAGCCCCTTCTTGCCCACCGATTCGACCGGAGGATCGACGGGACGGGCGAGCGCGAAGTGATAGCCGAAGACCACGCCCGTGATCTGGGCCGCGAAGAAGATGATGAAGGCCAGCCCCCCGCGCGGGCTTCCGCCGGCCCCGCCAAAAGCGGGACGCAGGAGGCGAGGAGCATGACCCCGAGGATGCCCCCAACCCAGGCCGACAGCGTCCCGACATCATCGCGATCCTGCGAACCGACGATGAGGGCGGTGAACGGCGTCAGGACGAACGAGGCGCAGATCATGCCGATGGTGAGTTGATCGAAGTGCATCGGCTCCCCCCATCGCATCCGCCAATGCGAACGGGGGACGGCCCCGGGATTCAACCCGGAGTCAATCCCCCTGCAAGAGCCGCGGGTTGACCCGGGATCAGCGATAGGTCCAGTCGTAGGGCGGGTCGAGCAGGGTGATCTCGCGTTCCTTGAGATCGTGCTCGTCGCCGCGGCGGATCAGGTCGATCTGGAGGGTCTTGTAGCGGACCACGGGCTTGCCGCCGTCGGGCGCCGAGTCCTCGCGATAGCCGTCGGACAGGCCGCGGACGTAGATGGTGAGCTTGTCGGCCTTGGGGTCGATCCCTTCCCAGATCGCCACGCCGAAGACGGCGTCGTCGATCCCCCGCTTGGTGCTGGGCGGGACCATGCCCATGATGTCGACGGCGCCGTAGAGGTCGTCGATGGTCGGGTCTTCCCGCATCGCGATGATCTTGACGGCGGCGGGCATCACCGTGTCTTCATACCGCTTGCCGGTGTCGGTCACCAGGGTAAACTGGGGGACGAACATCCGGGGCTCGCCGGTCTTGTTGATCACCTGATAGTACATGTAATGCACGTCGCGGCGGCCCTTGCCCGGCACGTCCACGGTGACGATCCGCAGCGGCTTGAAGGCGAAGTCGAGGACCCAGATCCCCTTCTTGTCGCGAGGGAGGACCGAGGCGTCGACCCAGCGCTCGTTGAAGACCTTCTTGCCGTTGAGCGGGTTCTCGAACCCGTTGGCGTTCCGCCGGACCGCGTGCGTCTTCAGCGTCGGGCCGAGGACGACCGGGGTGATCGGCTCGGGCGGCGGGAAGTCGCCGACCGGGACGGGATCCTGACCCTTGGCCCCGACCCAGGAGGTCCCCAAGGCGCCGGCCAGGACGGATTTCAGCACCAGGCGACGGGATGGTTGGTTGGACAAGGGTCCAGCTCCCAAACAAACGGACGGATCGATGCGGAAATGATAATTTGGCGAATTCGGCGCGATGGGGTAACGCGAGGGAGGTTCTTTCAATTATCACCTTTTTCGGACATCGGTCAAGCCGGACCGGGCGATCCGCGCGACGGCCGTCCGGGTCGTGAGATCCTTGCCATCCGCTCCGAGCGCCGTTTATGGTGGTCGGGGCCCGACGGGGCTCGCTTCCGCCTCATGCCCGACCCGACGTTCGAGCGCACATCCCATGATCTCACCGTCCCGCACCGCCCGGCTGACCTTCGCACTGGCGGCGCTCCTGCCCGCCCCCGGATTCGGCCAGAGCCCGCCCCCGGCCGCCGCCGCCAAGGCCGAGGAGAAGCCCGCCGAGAAGGGCAAGCCCGGCGACCCGGTGGTGACCCACCACGAGATCGGCCTGGCCGGCCAGCCGCTGAAGTACACCGCGACCGCGGGCTTCCTGCCGATCGCCAACGACGAGGGCGTGGTCGAGGCGAACATCTTCTACATGGCCTACCACCGCGACGAGGCCGGCCCGGCCGGCAACAGGCCGCTCACCTTCGCCTTCAACGGCGGGCCGGGCTCCGCCTCGCTGTGGCTGCACATCGGGGCGATCGGCCCGAGGAAGGTCGAGTTCCCCGACGCCGCGCAGATCCCCGCCCCGCCGTTCCGGCTGGTCGACAACCCCTCCACCTGGCTCGACCGCACCGACCTGATCTTCATCGACCCGGTGGGCACCGGGTTCAGCCGGGCCGCCAAGCCGGAGCTGAACAAGAAGTTCCACGGCCTCCAGGGGGACCTGGACTCGGTGGGCGAGTTCATCCGGCTCTACCTGACCCGCAACGACCGCTGGGGCTCGCCGCTGTTCCTGGCCGGGGAGAGCTACGGCACGACCCGCGCGGCGGGGTTGTCGGACCGCCTGATCGAGCGCGGGATCGCCGTCAACGGGATCGTGCTGATGTCCACGGTGCTGAACTTCCAGACCCTGAGCACCAATCGCGGGAACGACCTCGCCTACATCCTGTTCCTGCCCACCTACACGGCCACCGCCTGGTATCACCGGAAACTCAGCGAGGACCTGCTGGCCGACCGGGCCGGGACGCTGGCCGAGGCCGCTCGCTGGGCCGAGTCCGACTACACCGTGGCGCTGATGCAGGGGGATCGCCTTTCCCCCGAAAAGCGGAAGGAGGTCGCCGCGAAGCTGGCGAGCCTCACCGGGCTGGACCCGACCTATGTGGAGCGGAGCAACCTCCGGATCGAGCCGACCCGGTTCCGCAAGGAACTCCTCCGCGACCAGGGCCGGACCGTGGGGCGGTTCGACACCCGGTTCCTCGGCTCCGACGAGCTGGGCGTGACCGACCGGCCGGAGGAAGACCCGAGCTATTCGGCGATCCGCCCGGCCTTCACCGCGGCCTTCAACCAGTACGTCCGGTCCGAGCTAGGCTACAAGAACGACCTCCCCTACTTCGTCCTGGGCGAGGGGGTCGGCGCGTGGGACTACGGCACGACCGGGCGGATCGCGGCCGACACCAGCGAGTCCCTGCGGTCGGCCTGGACCCAGAACCCGCACCTCCGGGTCCTGGTGGCATCCGGCTTGTATGACCTGGCCACCCCGTATCGCGCGGCCGAGTACACGTTCGCCCACATGGGGCTCGACCCCGGGTTCCGCCGGCGGCTCCGCGTCGAGGAGTACGACGCCGGGCACATGATGTACCTCCACGCCGCGTCCCTTGCGAAGCTCCGGGCCGACGTCGGCGCCTTCCTGGACGATGCCCCGGCGAAGTGAACGCCATCCACCCCCATCCCTCTCCGGAATCGAGACCATGACACGCATCGCCATGACATTGTCCCTGCTGGCCGGCCTCGCCCTGGCCGCGCCGGCGTCCGCCCAGGATCGCTCCGCGATCATCGACGAGGCCGGGATGTTCTCCAAGGACGCGATCCGCCTGGCTCAGTCGGAGCTGGCCGAGATCGACCGCGCCTACAAGCTCGCCGTCACGGTCGAGACGATCGACTCGCTCAAGGGGCAGACGATCAACGAGGCCACCGAGCGCCGGGCCGAGCAGCTCGACCACAAGGGGATCTTCATCCTGATCGCCAACAAGGACCACCGCGCCCAGGCGATCGCCTCGCGGAACTTCCGCGACAAGCTCACGGTGGAGAAGATGATCGCGATCCGCGACGCCTTCACCGACCAGTTCCGCGCCGGCAAGGCCGACGAGGGGCTCATCCGCGGGGTCCACGCCGCCGCCACCACGATCATCGAGGTCATGCCCAAGCCGTCGGGATCCAAGCCCGAGCGGAGCTTCGAGCCGGCCCCCGCCGCCGCGGCGGCCCCGATCATCGGCCGGGGGCCGTCCCCGCTGGTGGACGAATCCCGGGTGGGGCTGACCCTGGCCGGCGCCCGCAAGGCGCTGGATGCGGCCGAGGCGAAGGCAGTGAGCCTGAAGCTGAAGTCCAACATCGCCGTGGTGGACGACGGCGGCCACCTGCTGGCGTTCGCCCGGATGGACGGGTCGCGGCCGGCCAGCGTGGCGACCTCGATCACCAAGGCGACCACGGCGGCAACCTTCCGCCAGGCGAGCGGCCCGTTGCCCGTCGGGGGATCGCCCGACCTCCTGCTGAATCTGGGCATCCAGGACGCGGCGGCGGCCAGCGGCGGCAAGTTCACCTCGCTCCGCGGCGGTCTGCCGATCACGGTCGACGGCCAGGTCATCGGCGCGATCGGCGTGGCCGGCGGCAACAGCGAGCAGGATGTGGAAGTGGCCACCGCCGGGGTGGATGCCTTCCTGGCCGAACTCAAGGGCACCGCCAAGCCGGCGGCCTCCGATCCGGCTAAGCCCGAGCCGGTCGGCGATTTCTCCACGCCGAAGCCCCGCTGAGCGGCCCGACGTTTGCTTGATGCTTAAGGATGTCGGCGTCGCGATCCTCGCGGCGCAACATCACCAGGAGCCGGCCCATCGGGCGGGCACCGCCGGGGGAGATCAGCGATGCGTACGGTTGTGGGATTGTTCGACGCGAGGTCGGGTGCCGAGGCCGCCATCCGCAGGCTCCAGGCCGATGGGGTCGACCGCGACTCGATCAGCGTGGCCATGAAGGATGTCCGGGAGGCTTCCTCCATCAGCGAGTCGACCGGCGTCGGCGACCTCAGCGATGAAGGGGCGACCGCCGGCCTCGTCTCGGGCGCCGGCGTGGGGGCCCTGATCGGCATCGCGCTGGTCGGCAGCACCGTGCTGCTCCCGGGCCTGGGCACCGTCCTGATCGGCGGGCCGATCGCCGCCGCCCTCACCGGGGCCGGCATCGGCGCGGCGTCGGGCGGCCTGATCGGCGGCCTGATCGGCGCCGGCATCCCCGAGGAAGAGGCCCAGCACTTCTCCTCGGCCATCGAGAGCGGCGGGATCTTCGTCTCGGCCAACGTGCCCGACGACCAGGTCGCCACCGTCCGCCGGGTGTTCGACGAGGAAGGTTCGACCCGGACCTACGCCCCCTGATCGTCCCCGATCGGTTCGGCGGATCCATCCCGGCCGCGCCCTCGACCCTCGGGTCGGGGGCGCGGCCGTTCGCGTTCTTCGGGCCGTCGCAGTTGCTCGGCGTGGGTGAACGCCCGGCGCAGGCGGGACCAGAGCAGCACCTGGACGCCGATCGTGGTGGTGCCGGCGATCCCCAGGTACATCAGGATCTGATACCGGACCGCCGAGCCGACGTCGGCCCCGGCCAGGATCTGGCCGGTGGTCATGCCCGGGATGGCGACGATCCCGGCGATCATCATGTTGTTGATGATCGGCGTGAGCCCGGCCGCCACCGCCGCCCGCAGCGCCGGGGTGGCCGCCTGCCGGGGCGAGGCCCCCAGCGACAGGCACCGCTCGACGAGGTCGCGGTCCGCCTCCAGGTCGGCATCGAGCCGCTCCGCCGCCAGCGCCACGGCGGTCACGCAGTTGCCCAGGATCATCCCCAGCAACGGCAGGATCACCCGGGCGTCGTACCAGGGTTGGACCTTCAGCGCCAGTTGCGACGAGACGGCCAGGACGACCACCGACCCCAGCGCCATCGCCGCGAAGGCCTCGACGCCCACCCGGACGCGGCGGCCCGACGACATCCGCGACGCGACCGTGTGGGCGGCGACGCCCAGCATCAGGGCGGCCACCGCGACCACCAGGATCGCACTGTCCGCCGCGACGATCGCACCGAAGGAGACCGCCAGGAGCATCATCTGCCCCACCAGCCGCGCCGTGGCGATCAGCATCGGCCGGACCTGCCCGAGCCGTTGCCACGACAGCAGGGCCAGCCCGACGGCCATGGGCAGGCTCGCCCAGGCCAGGCCCCACCAATCCGGCCCGATGGTCTTCATCACGCGTGCCCCGCCCTTCCCGCCCGGCCCAGGACCTCGGCGATCGGCCCGACGTCGACGACCCGGCCGGCATCCATCCGGATCCCCACGTCCCCCAGCCGACCGGCATGCGCCCGGTCGTGGGTGGCCACGATGGTCCGCAACCCCTCGTCCCGGGCCTTCGCCGCCAGGATCTCCGCGACCCGGCGTGCCGAGGCCGGGTCGAGCGCGGCGGTGGGCTCGTCCAGGGCCAGGATCTCGGGCCCGGCCCCCAGGGCGGTCGCGATCGCCAGGCGTTGCCGCTCGCCGGTGGAGAGTTCCCGGGCGTCGCGGTCGAGCCAGGCGGGATCCAGCCCGAAGGCGTCGAGGGAGGCGGCCTGCGCGTCCCGGTCGGGGCCGGACCGGCCCCGGACGCGGTGCGGATAGAGCAGGTTTTCGGCCACGGTGCCGGGCAACGGCCGCGCCGCGGCGACCACCAGCCCGACGGCCGCCCGCACCTCACGCGGGGGGATGCTCGCCAGGTCCCGTCCGCCCACCAGGATCCGCCCCCCGTCGGGATCGTCGAGCCGGTTCAGGAGCCTCAGCAGGGTGCTCTTGCCCGCCCCCGAGGCCCCGATCAGGACGTGGCGGCGGCCGGGCTCGAAGGCGAGGTCGACGCCCCGGAGGATCTCCGCCCCTCCCCTCCGGACCGAGACGCCTTCCAGGCGGATCGCCTCGCCCCGGGGCCAGTCCGGATTCACGGCCATGCGACACCGCCCCACCCTGGATCACCGAGAAAGGCCACGACCCGGCCGCCCCGCGATCGACGCCAGGCCCTCAATGGGCCGGGGATTCCCGGGGCTTGAGGTGCTCGTCGAACCAGTCGGCGAAGGTCGCCATGTCCCGGGCCAGGGTGAGCCAGCCGTGGCCGTAGCCCGGCTTGACGATCAGCCTGGTCGGGACCCCGGCCGCCTTCAGGCGTTCCAGGAAGGTCTCCGACTGCTGGAGCGGGACCAGCGGGTCGGCATCGCCGTGGACGATCAGCGTCGGGGCGTCGTCGGGCGTGACGTGGGTGATCGGCGAGATCTCCCGGGCGATCTCCTTGAGCCGCTCGGGGTCGACGATCGGCACGGACAGCCCGGTCTTGCGGTCGATCTCACGGAAGTCGAACGCCGGGCGGAACGTCCGTCCCAGGTCCTCGGCGCGGACGAGCCGATTGCCGGGCTTGCCGTAGTTCAGGAAGTCGGTGGGCGGGAAGAAGCAGGCGACCGCCTGGACCCGGCTCGACTCCCGCTCCACCGGGTCGGCGGCGGTCGCGGAGCCCGGCGAACCGTCGGTCCCCATCATCAGCGAAAGGTGCCCGCCGGCCGAGGCCCCGGTGATCCCGATCCGATCCGGGTCGATCCCGTAGCGCCCGGCGTGGTGGCGGACGAACCGGACCGCCCGATTGATGTCCGGGATGATCTCCGGCACCGTGAACCGGGGCTGGCTGCCGTGGACGACGGCGAAGACCGTGTAGCCCCGATCCAGCAGGGGCTGGCAGATCATCGGCCGGACCGCGTCGTGGCCGGAGACCCAGCCGCCGCTGACCACCAGGACGACGCCGATCCCCTTCGCGTCGGCGACCGGCGTGAAGACGTCGAGCGTCAGGGCCGTGCCGAACTTCCGCCCGTAGATGACGTCCTCGATCCGCCGATAGTTCGGCTCCTCCGCCCGGCCCGCCGACGCTCCGCCCCCCGCGATGATCGCCAGCCCCAGAACAATCGCACCCCACTTCCGAAACATCGCGGCACTCCGAATCCCAAGGATGATCGATGGCGTCGTCCGGGTCCCAGGTTCGCACAAGCGCGGGTCGGTCCGCTAGCACTCGCCGGGCCGCATTGCGCCGGCCTGGAGGATTGCATTCCCGTCGGATGTCTTTAGGATCGATGCCGAACCACGCCCACCACGACCGGCCCGACCACCACCCGGGGATGATCCGATGCGCCGCCCGTCCCGCAACCTCGCCCTGATGTTCGGCCTCTCGCTGCTCGCCTGGTCCGCCCCCCTCCGCGCCGGGGACGGGTGGGTCGACCTCTCGACGCTGGACGCCTGGAAGGAGCCGACGGCCGGGTGGTCGATCGTCGGCGGGGTGAAGCTCGACCCCTCGGACGCGAAGAAGCTGGTCGCCGAGCCGGGCTCGGCCGTGATGTACAACGGCCCGGACTTCAAGAAGAGCAAGAACATCGTCAGCAAGGAATCTTTCGGCGACGTCGAGATCCACGCCGAGTTCGTCGTGCCCAAGGGCTCCAACTCCGGCATCAAGTTCCAGACGGTCTACGAAGTCCAGATCTTCGACAGCTACGGCGCCAAGAAGCCGACCGGCACGGACTCGGGCTCGGTCTACCCCCGGTCGGAGATGAAGCCCAAGTACCACAAGATCGACGAGGGACACCCGCCCCTCGTGATCGCCTCGCGCCCCCCCGGCGAGTGGCAGGAGATGGACCTGACCTTCAAGGCCCCCCGGTTCGACGACAAGGGGAACAAGACCGCCAGCGCCCGGATCTCGGTGAAGCTCAACGGCCAGGTCGTGCAGGACAACCTGGAGGTGACCTCCCCCACCGGCAACAACTGGCGGAACAAGGAGAAGCCCACCGGGCCGATCCTGATCCAGTCCGACCACGGCCCGGTCGCCTTCCGCAACCTCCGCGCCCGGCACCTGGATGCCAAACCCTGACTTGACGGGGATGCGTCGATGCGTAGGATGCGAAGCGACCGCCGATCGGTTGCCGCATCCGCGCGTCGGACACCCTCGCACCGCACCCTCGCCGAACCCTCCGACCCCTGATCCGGCCGCCCCCCTCCCGCCGGGCGTCTCCGCGGGCATGGTCGGGCCAGGTCGCACCCCGGACGAGGAGCATGAGCGGATGAGGGACGGACGGGGCCGGGTTCTGGCGGGGCTGGTCGTGCTGCTCGGGATCGCCTCCGGCCCGGGCTGCCTGTCGACGACCATGGACGCCCGCTACGTCTACCAGGACGGCGAATACGGCGTGATCGGGGTCCCGCGCAACAGCTCGTACGGCAAGAAGGACTATCGCCAGCAGGCCCGCGAGCTGATGACCCTCCACTTCCCCGAGGGCTACGAGATCGTCCGGGCCGAGGAGATCGTGGCCGGCGAGCGGGTTACTGACACCGCCCGCAAGGTGGAGGTCGAGACCGAGCCGGGGGTCAACGCCCTGAACCAGATGCTCAAGGTCGGCAAGTTCGAAAAAAGCACGTCCCTGGACCAGAAGGACACGCTCCAGATCACCGAGAGCCGGATCATCTACCGCCGCAAGGGGGCCCGCACGCCGGCCGTCACCGACGGCTTCGCCGAGGTCGCCACCGCCGTCCCCAACCTCTACATCGACCCCAACGACACGGTGCGGAAGCTCGGGGCAACCACCCTGCTGGCGGCCCAGAAGAAGGCCGAGGACACCAAGCCCGACGCGGCCAAGGTCACGGTCGCCACCAAGACCACGGTGGACCCCGGCGTGCAGAAGTCGTCGGGCGACCCGCCGAAATGATCCCTGGACGTGCGCGCCGAGTCATGGTCCGATGGATCGATCGGGCACGGGGATCGGTCGTCATCCCCGCCGCCGCCCATCCATCGGAGCGGGATCGATTTCCCGGCCCTTCATGATCGTTCGCTTCGGAACGGCCCTCGCGGCCCTCGCGCTGGGCGTTGCCCCGGCGTCGCCGGCCCCGGCCGCCGACGAGGTCCGGCTCAACCAGATCCAGGTGGTCGGCAGCCACAATTCCTACCACATCGCCCCCTACCCGACTGTCGTCAACCTGATGATCCCGCGCTTCCGGCCCCAGGCCAAGGCGCTCGACTACACCCACCCCCCGCTGGCCGAGCAGTTGTCCCGGGCCGGGGTCCGCCAGATCGAGCTGGACATCTACCCCGACCCCGAGGGGGGCCGATACGCCGATCCCCCCGCGCGTAAGGTACTCAAAACCTTCGGACGCGACGCCGGACCCGACCCCGACATCGACGGGGTGCTCCGCCGGCCCGGGTGGAAGATCCTCCACATCCCCGAGTTCGACTTCCTGAGCACCACGCCCACCTTCGTCGCCGCGTTGGAGCAGGTCCGCGACTGGTCCAAGGCCCACCCCGACCACGTCCCGATCCTGGTGCTGGTCGAGGTCAAGGACTGGGCGATCCTCCAGGCCACCCCGCCCATCGGCCGGGCCGAGTTGGACACGATCGACGCGGCGATTTATTCGGTCTTCCCGCGCGAGGGGCTGCTCCTGCCGGACGACGTCCGGGGCGACTCGGCCACGCTGCCCGAGGCGATCCGCTCCCGGGGCTGGCCGAGGCTTTCCGAGTGCCGGGGCAAGGTCTACTTCGCCCTGGACAACGAGGGGTCGATCCGCGACGACTACCTGGCCGACCACCCCGCCCTCCAGGGCCGCGCGATGTTCGCCAACGTCGCCCCGGACCACCCCGCCGCCGCCTGGATGAAGCGCAACGACGCGATCGCGGAGTTCGACGAGATCCGCTCGCTGGTCGCCGCCGGCTTCCTGGTCCGCACCCGCACCGACATCGACACCGCCGAGGCCCGCCGCAACGACCCCACCCGCCGCGACAAGGCCCTCGCCAGCGGCGCCCAGTTCCTCAGCTCCGACTTCTTCGAGCCCCGCCCCGACATCTCCCCCTACGCCGTCCGATTCCCCAACCACGCCGTCGCCCGCCCCAACCCGGTCAGCGGCGCCGGCCTCGACCCGGCCATCGACCTGGAACCGGCTCGATAGCAAGACCAAAAAGCATCGACCGACCTGCCTGGTTGATCTCCGAATGCTCGGGAAGGCCGTGGCGAACGAGGCGGATCTATCCTGCATGGAGCCAAGGCCGCTGGGATTCTTCGCACGCACACGTTGGGGTGGCGACGAACGCGAGCCCTCGGTCGAGCGTTTGCAGGAGATCCTCAGCCAACTCGATGCCGAGGATGATGAGCACACGTCGGTCTCGCTGAGTCACGAGTCCGAATGGTATCTGGCGGCGTACCCGAGCGGGTTGCTTGTTTGGGAGAATGCAGAGGCCGGCGACAACCCGAGACACATGAACGATGTGACAAGAGCTCGCGTGCTGGAATTATGGATCAAGCTATCTCGCGGATCGCTGCACGAGATCGAACTGGAGCCGTGGCTGCCCGGCTACGAAGGCCAGGAATAGGATGATCCAAGCGGCCGGGTGGCTTTTGTTGGCTTGCCAACCACGGCGCCGAGCTTGATAGCCGGTTCAATCGACGAGGCAAGTGAGACGCCACGACCGATCGGACGCGGCATCCAGCGCCGTGCTACCGGCTCTTTGGCGCCTTAGTTGGCAAGCCAACAAAAGCCACCCGAAGCGTCTCCTTGCTCGAAAGTCGGCCCTCCGTGGCCGGGTCATCGAGCACGGGCCTGACACGGCAGAGATGATCATATTGCCCGACCGTCCAATCCTCACTTCTCTGATGAGACATCAGGAGTTCATCGGCGTGTCCACCCGCGCCGTGCGATGCGACCGAGATGGGGTCAGGCCAAGAGCGGTTTGACGACGTGGGCGGCCTCGACGCCGGTGAGCTTGATGTCGAGGCCCTGGAACTTGACGGAGAGGCGGCGGTGGTCGATGCCGCAGAGGTGGAGCATGGTGGCGTGGAAGTCGCGGACGTGGACGATGTCCTTGACCGCGCGATAGCCGAGTTCGTCGGTCTCGCCGAAGGTGAGGCCGGGCTTGATGCCGCCGCCGGCCATCCAGAGCGAAAAGCCGAGGATGTGGTGGTCGCGGCCGGTCCCCTGCCCCATCGGCGTGCGGCCGAACTCGCCGCCCCAGATGACCAGGGTGTCGTCGAGCATCCCGCGCCGCTTGAGGTCCGAGACCAGGGCGGCCGAGGCCTGATCCACGTCCTCGGCACCCCACTTCATGCCGTCGACGATGTTGGAGTGGTGGTCCCAGGCGCGGTGGTAGAGCTGGATGAACCGGACGCCCCGCTCGGCCAAACGCCGGGCGAGCAGGCAGTTTGAGGCGAACGAGCCGTCGCCGGGGGTCTTGACCCCGTAGAGGTCGAGCGTCTCCTTGGACTCGGCGGCGAAGTCGGTCAGCTCGGGGACCGAGGTCTGCATCTTGAACGCCAGCTCGTACTGGGCGATGCGGGTTTGGATCTCGGGGTCGAGCCGGTCCTCGGCCAGCACGCCGTTGAGGCGGTTGATCTCGTCGATCACCTGCCTCTGGGTGCTCTGGCACACGCCGTCGGGGTTGCCGACGTAGTGGACCGCATCCCCGCGCGACTGGAACTGGATCCCCTGGAACCGCGAGGGGAGGCACCCGGCCGACCACTGGCGGGCCGACACCGGCTGGAGCCCGGTCCGGCCCTGCGAGTTCAGGACGATGAAGCCGGGCAGGTCCTCGGTCTCGGCCCCGAGGCCGTAGAGGAGCCACGACCCCATGCTGGGCCGGCCCTTGAGGATCGACCCGCTGTTCATGAAGGCGTGGGCCGGGTCGTGGTTGATCTGCTCGGTCTGCATCGAGCGGACGATGCAGAGGTCGTCGGCGATCGCGGCGATGTGCGGGAACAGGTCGGAGATTTCCTGGCCCGACTCGCCGTGCTTCTGGAACTTCGTGAACGGGGCGCGGGCCTTCAGGACCGTGTTCTGCAACTGGGCGAGCTGCTGCCCCTTGGTGAACGATTCCGGGAACGGCTGGCCGTCGAGCCGGTAAAGCTCCGGCTTGTGGTCCAGGCTCTCGAACTGCGACGGACCGCCCGCCATGCAGAGGTGGATCACCCGCTTGGCCCTGGCCGGGACGTGCAGGGGGTGGACCACCCCGCCCGCCTTCGCGGCGCTGCCCTCCGCGCCGAGCAGGGCCTTCGGGCCCATCAGGTTGGCGAGGGCGAGCCCGCCGAGGCCGAGCGAGGTGCGGCCCAGGAAGGCGCGACGGTGGAGGCCACGGCGATAGTCTTCGGGATCGAAGTGCGGCGTCATGGGTTTCCCGTCGCTCAATAGCGGGTGATGGTTTCGTGGAGGTTCAGGACGACCCGGCAGACCTCGGCCCAGGCCGCCAGCTCGGCGACCGGCAAGTCCTCCGGGGTGGGGGCGATCCCGACGCGGAGCAGCTTGGCGGCGTCGTCCGGGGTGGACTGGCACTCGGCCCGGCGGGCGGCGAGGAACGCCTGCAACGACTCCCGCTCCTTCGGCTTCGCCGGGCGGGCCAGGGCCTTGAGGAACAGCCGATCGATCCGGGCCGCGTCGGAATCGGCCGTCTCGCGGAGCAGCGCGGCGGCCAGAGTCCGGGCGGCCTCGACGAAGGTCGGGTCGTTGAGCAGGGTCAGCGCCTGCTGGGGAGAGTTGGCCATGATCCGGCTGGCCACGCAGTCCTCTCGGCTCGGGGCGTCGAAGTTCGCCAGCATCGGCTGGAGGAACGTCCGCTGCCAGTGGGCGTAGAGGCCCCGGCGATACTGCCGGGCGTCCTGGCTCGCTTCATAGGTCCGGTTGGGGAACTGGATCGCCGCGTAGTAGCCGTCCGGCTGGTACGGGAAGACGCTGGGGCCGCCCATCTCGGCGTTGAGCAGTCCGGCGATGCTCAGGGCGTTGTCGCGGACGAACTCGGCCTCCAGCCGGCGGGGGTTCTGCGACGCCAGCCAGCGGTTGGACGGGTCGACCTCGCGCAGCTCGGGGCGGAGCCGGGCGTCCTGGCGATAGGTGGCCGACATCACGATGGTCTTGACCAGCTTCTTGATGTCCCAGAGGTCGCGGAATTCCAGGGCGAGCCAGTCGAGCAGGTCGGGGTGCGAGGGCCATTCCCCCTGGGCGCCCACGTCCTCCATCACGGCGCTCAGGCCGGTGCCGAAGAACTGCTTCCACATCCGGTTGGCGAACACGCGGGCGGTGAGCGGGTTGTCGGGCGAGGTGATCCACCGGGCCAGGTCGAGCCGGGTCAAGCGGCGGGATTCGGCCTCGGGCGGCTGGGGGAGGAAGTGCGGGACGGCGGGCGTGACGACCTCGCCGGTCTCGTCCAGGAAATTGCCCCGGGCCAGGACCCGCGTCACCGCCGGCTCGGGCAAGGCCTCCGAGACCAGGGTCATCGTCTTGCCGCCCCGGCACTCGAACTTGTCTATCTCGATGGTCTTGATCGCCGCCAGCGTCGGCTCGTCGGCGGCGGTCCCGACCAGGTAGGCCGCCCGGATCCGCGCCAGGTCGGCGGGCTCGTCGGATCGGGCCGCGGCCAGCAGGGCCGGGTCGATCGCGTCGTCCTGCGGGTCCTGGGGCAGGAACGGGGAGGTCGAGATCCTCACGCGGCCCACGGCGTCGCTCTTGAGGGTCACGACCAGCTGCTCGCCGTCGCCGATCCGGACCGGGCGGGCCAGGCGGTAGACGGCCGTCTGCGGCTCCCGGGCGTGCTGGCTGTTGGTCCTCCACAACCCGGCGACGCCGAGCACGGCCGAGCCATTGACGTAGCGCTCGTCGCGGAGGTCGGCATCGGCGTGGCCGATCGCCAGCTTGGTCGGCTTCTTGTCGCCGCCCTGGACTGCCGCGGAGAGCTGGATCGTGGTGCCCATGCCCCCGCCGCGGACGATCTTGCCCTTGTGCTCGTCGGCGGGCAGGAGCTCCAGGCGGATCGCGGCGACCCAGCCGGGCGAACCGGCCAGGGTGATCGCGGCCCCGTCGTCGCCCTTCGCCGCCTTCTTCGCGGCCGGCTTGGCGGGCTTGCCGGTGAACAGCAGGCTGCCGTCCTCGCGGGCGGCCACATCTTCCTCGTCGGTCGAGGCGGCCGGGGTGGCCCAGCCGGTCGGGTTGCGGTCGAGGAAGGCCCGGACCTCGTCACGCCACGCCTGGAAGGCGGAGAGTTTGGCCGGGTCCTGGTCGAGCTTCGCCGAGGCGAGGTCGAGCAACTCGGCGATCCGGCGGTCGTCGGCGGCGATCCGACGCTGGAGGTAGGGGCTCTCGACTTCCAGCTCGGGCGGGAACGGGTGATCGTTGGTGAACCCCTTGAGGTCGGGGTTGGGGGAGTAGTTGTAGTCGCTGTAGACGCCCCACTGCTTCAGGTCGCTGAAGAACGCCGAGAAGCGGTAGAAGTCCTTGGCCGTGATCGGGTCGTACTTGTGGTCGTGGCACTCGGCGCAGCCCATGGTCGAGCCGAGCCAGGTGATCGAGGTCGTGCGGACCCGATCGGCCGCGTACTTGGCCAGGTATTCCTTGGGCTGGGCCCCGCCCTCGCGCGTCACCATGTTCAGGCGGTTGAAGCCGCTGGCCACCCGCTGCTCGGGCGTGGCATCGGGCAGGAGGTCGCCGGCCAGCTGCTCGGCCGTGAAACGGTCGAACGGGAGGTTGCGGTTGAACGCCCCGATGACGTAGTCGCGGAACGGGTAGATGTTCTGGTTCTGGTCGCCGTGGTAGCCCACCGTGTCGGTGAACCGGGCCAGGTCGAGCCAGGGCACGGCCATGCGTTCGCCGTAGTGGGGCGAGGCGAGCAGGCGGTCGACCAGGTTCTCGTAGGCCTTCGGGTCGGCGTCGGCCTCGAACCGGGCGACCTCCTCGGGGGTCGGGGGCAGGCCGATCAGGTCCAGGCTCAGGCGGCGGATCAGGGTCGGGCGGTCGGCCTCGGGGGACGGGGCGACCTTCTTCGCGTCGAGTCCGGCCAGGATGAAGGCGTCGATCGGGTTGCGGACCCACTCGGGGCGGGAGACCGCGGGGATCTCGGGCCGGCGGGGGGCGACGTAGGCCCAGTGCGGCTGATACTCGGCCCCCTGGGCGATCCAGCGGCGGAGGGTGTCCTTCTGGGCGGCCGTCAGCGACTTGGCCGACGACGGCGGGGGCATCATCTCCGTCTTCTCTTCGCTCAGGATCCGCTCGACCAGCGTGCTCTCCTCCGGCTTGCCGGGGACGATCGCATCCAGGGCGATCGCGGCGTCTCGGTCGTCGAGCCGGAGGTCGGCCTCGCGGTGGGCCTTGTCCGGCCCGTGGCAGAGGAAGCAGTTTTCCGAGAGGATCGGCCGGATATCCCGGTTGAATTCCAGACGGTCGCCCGCGCCGGCCGGGGGCGTGATCGAGACCATCGCCGCGGCGATCGCGAGGAAGACCGAGGGTCGATACCAGCAGGGTCGAGTCATCGGCGATGGACCTCGGGTTTCGTGCGGCGAGGGATTCGGGCCGGGCGCGGGTCGCGATGGCCCGGCGGTTCGACGCCGGGGGGCGACATCCCGGGCACACTCCGCCGGATCGGGCGGGCGGCCGGGGCATGATTTCGGGATTCGGTCGCGGGTGGGCAGGCGGGAGGACGACCCGGGTGCGGTCGACCGGTCCATTGTACGGGAAGGGGAAGGATCAAACAAGGGTTGCATCGGCAAGCGTCCCCGCCCACCGTCGGCGCGGCGGGCGGGGCGGGCGGATCGTTCAGACGTCGCAGAGGCGGACGGCCTCGCGGAGCCCTTCCATCGCGTCGCGGGTCGGGATGAACTCGTGGGCGACGTGCCCCTTGTAGCCGACGTCGATCAGGGCCTGCATCAGCGGGGGGTAGTTGATCTCCTGCTTGTTATCCAGCTCGCACCGGCCGGGGTTGCCCGCCGTGTGGATGTGGCCGATGTAATCTTTATGCTGGTGGACGCGGCGGATCAGGTCGCCGTCCATGATCTGGACGTGGTAGAAGTCGAACAGGAGCTTCAGCGCCGGCGAGCCCACGCGCTTGATGATGTCGATGCAGTAGTCGGTGTGGTCCCCCAGGTAGCCGGGGTGCCCCTTCATCTCGACCTCGTCGCGCGAGTTGAGCATCTCCAGGCAGAGGGTCACGCCCTTCCGCTCGGCGTACTCGACGACCTTCTTGAACCCCTCGACGCAGTTCGTCGCCCCGACGGCCGGGTCGATGCCGTTGGCCATGCCGGTGAACGAGATCACGTTCCGGAAGCCGTGCTCATGGCTCTCGTCGATCGACTTCTTGGTGGCCGCGATCACCCGGTCGTGGTTCTTCGGATCGCAGAACCCGTTGAGGAACGGCATCTCGCCGCCCATGTCGATCCAGCTGATGGCGCAGGTCAGGTCGTTCTTCACCAGCAGGGGGTAATACTTGGGGTCGACCAGCTCGATGCTGGTGCAGCCCAGCTCCTTGGCGACGCCGATGAAGGACTCGAAGTCCCAGTACTTCTCGTAACACCAGTAGACGAGCGACTGGTTGATCCGCCCGTTCTTCAGAATGCTCATCGCGTCGCGTCTCCCTTGGCTTCTCGATCCCATCGGCCCGGCCGCGAGGCGGCCCTCACCAGCCTGGATACCACGTTGCCCCCGCGCGGGACAGTCCCCAGCGGGACGCGGGGCCGCCGGCCGCTCGACGTGGCCGGACCTCCTGGTAGAATCGGCGCGACCCGAGCCGGGACCGCCAGGAGAGCCGACGATGAGCCGACGCCACGAGTTGACCCACCCCCGCGACGCGATCATGCGCACCATGGAGCGGATCTACCGCTATCGCATGACCACCACGTCGGGGGGCAACATCTCGATCCTGGACGACGAGGGGGACCTCTGGATCACCCCGGCGCGGCTCGACAAGGGGGCCCTCCGCCGCGAGGACATCGTCCGGGTCCTCAAGGACGGCACCATCGAAGGGCCTCACAAGCCCTCCTCGGAATATCCGTTCCATCGCGCCATCTATGAGGCCCGGCCCGACCTCCGGGGGATCGTCCACGCCCACCCGGTGGCGCTGGTGGCGTTCTCGATCTGCCGCCAGGTGCCGGACACCCAGATCAGCCGGCAGGCCCGGCGGGTCTGCGGCAAGGTCGGGTTCGCCCCCTATGCCCTGCCCGGCAGCGAGGCCCTGGGGCGGAACATCGCCGGGACCTTCGCCGAGGGGTTCGACTGCGTGGTCCTGGAGAATCACGGCGTGGTGGTGGGCGGCGCCGACCTCACCGAGGCGTTCGAGCGGTTCGAGACCCTGGAATTCACCGCCAAGACGATCATCAAGGCCCGGATCCTCGGCCCGGTCCGCCCCCTGATCGGCGACGAGGAGCGGCCCCGGGCCGAGGCGGCCGGGACGCCCGCCCCCCACAAGCCGACCAGCCACGAGAAGGAGCTGCGCCGGCAGCTGTGCGAGTTCGTCCGCCGCAGCTACCAGCAAAGGCTGATGATCAGCACCCAGGGGGCGTTCTCGGCCCGCCTGGAGGGCGACGCCTTCCTGATCACGCCGCACCGGGTCGACCGCCAGTCGCTGGAGGTGGACGACATCGTCCTGGTCCGCGACGGGATCCCGGAGGCGGGCAAGGTGCCGAGCGGGTCCGCGCGGAACCACCGGGCCATCTACCTCAAGCATCCCGCCTTCCAGTCGATCGTCAACGCCTACCCGGTCAACGCCACGGCCTTCAGCATCACGGACGCCCCGTTCGATTCCCGGACCATCCCGGAAAGCTTCCTGTTCCTCCGCGACGTGGCCCGCGTGCCGGCCGGGGTCCAGCTCGGCGACGGCACCGCCCTGGCCGACCTGGTCTCGCCCACCCACCCGATCTCGATCCTGGCCAACGACGGCGTCCAGGTCTGCGGGACGACCGTCCTGGATGCATTCGACCGCCTGGAGGTGCTGGAGGCGACCGCCGAGGCCATGATCGGCGGGCGGTCTCTGGGCGAGGTCCACATCATGGGGGACGCGGCGATCGACGAGTTGAAGGCGGCCTTCAAGCTGCAATGACCCGGGGCGGGGCGGATCAGGCCGGGAGCGGCCGGCACTCCCGGAGCAGGGCCTCCAGGCGATCGGGGTCGACCGGCTTGACCAGGTGCCAGTCGATCCCCGCCTCGTGGGACCGCCTTCGGTCGTCCTCCTGCCCCCATCCGGTCAGGGCGATGATGTGGATCTCCCGCCCCCAGGGCCGACTGCGAATCTCCCGCGCGACCTCGTAGCCGTTCATGACCGGCAGGCCGATGTCCAGCAGGAGGATCTCGGGCCGGTATGACCCGGCCACCTCCACGGCCTGCCCGCCGTCGTGGGCCAGCCGGAACGCGTGGCCCATCAGCTTGAGGAGCCGGCCCAGGGTGCGGGCCGCGTCGAGGTTGTCGTCCACCACCAGGATCCGGCGGGGGGCCGGCAGGGACTCCGGGATGCGCCCCGCCGGCGCGGAGGGGTCGCCGCCCCGGTCGATCACGATCGGCAGGCGGACGACGAACTCGCTCCCCCGGCCGGGGCCCTGGCTCCTCGCCTCGATCGACCCACCGTGCTTCTCCACGATCCTCCGCACCAGGGTGAGGCCGATGCCCAGGCCCCCCTGGGCACGCTCCAGCGACCGGTCCACCTGCGTGAACATGTCGAAGACCTGGGGCAGCATCTCCGCCGGGATGCCGAGCCCGTCGTCGCTCACCGCGACGACCACCTCGCGGTCCGACTGCTCGGCGGCCAGCCGCAGGTGGCCCCCCGGCTCGGTGTACTTGGCGGCGTTGTTCAGGAGGTTCGTGAACACCTGGGCCAGCCGGGTCGCGTCGCCCCGCACCCAGATCGGCCGGGGCGGCAGGGAGACCGAAAGCTCGTGCCCGGCCGAGTCGACCAGGGGCCGGCAGGCGTCCACGGCGTTGCCGATGATGGTCGCCAGGTCGGCGCGCTCGCGCCTCAGCTCCAGCTTGCCCCGGGTGATCCGCGAGACGTCCATCAGGTCGTCGATGAGCCGGACCATGTGCGAGACCTGCCGCTCCATCAGGACGCGGGCCTCGTCGATCGCGCCCCGGTCGTCGCCGGCCCGTTTCATGATCTGGAGGCCGTTGCGTATCGGGGCCAGAGGGTTGCGCAGCTCGTGGGCCAGGATCGCCAGGAACTCGTTCTTGCGGCCGTCGGCCTCGGCCAGCGCCTGCCGGGCCCGGACGTGCCGGGAGATATCGGTGAAGTAGCAGACCACCCCGAACTCGCCGCCGGCCAGCGGGAGGCGATGGATCTGCCACTCGAAGTATTCGGCCTCGCCCGAACCCCGCCGCACCAGGGCCTCCTCGGCGACGAGATGGGGGCGGCCCGTGGCCAGCGTCGCGCGGAACCGGGCGACGGCCTCGTCGGCGAAACCGTCGGGCCAGATGGCGTGCAGGACCCCGTCGAGGTCGCGGCCGATCAGCCCCGGGATCTCGCCGAAGGCGGGCCGGGCCGTCGGGTTCACCTGGCGGATCCGCAGCCCCGAATCCACGAGGAAGACGCCGATCGGCGCGGCGTCGAGCACCGCCTCGAAGCGGGCGTTGCTGTGCCGGAGCGACTCGCCGGCCTCGCGCCGCATCCGGGCCATCTGGAGGTGGGCGGCCACCCGGGCCAGCAGCTCACGGGCGCCGAACGGCTTGACCAGGTAGTCGTCGGCCCCGGCCTCCATCCCCTCGACCCGGCTCTCCTCCCCGGCGCGGGCCGACAGCATGAGGATCGGCACCTCGGCGGTGCGGGCGTCGTCCCGCAGCGCCCGCAGGAGGCCGAAGCCGTCGAGCCGGGGCATCATCACGTCGGTCAGGATCAGGTCGGGCGGGCTTGCCAGCGCCGAGGCCAGCGCCGCCTCGCCGTCCGCCACGGCCTCGACCCGGAACTGGCCGGAGAGGAGGCGGGCGACGTAATCCCGCATGTCGGCGTTGTCGTCGGCCAGGAGCACCCGGGGGCGGGCGGCCGCCGGGGCCTGGGGCGATGGCGGATCGGGCTCGGCCGGGGCGCCATCGACGTCCGGCGATCCCGACGGGCCGCGGTCGCCCCGGGGACGGTCGGGGAGCCACCGCAGGGCCTCCTCCACGAACGGCACGGCGGCCGCGGCCGCGGCGGGGGCCGCCCGATCTTCCCGGACCTGCCCGGCCGGGAGGTGGCGAGAGCCCAGGGGGATGGTCACCCGGAACGTCGTGCCCTGCCCCACGACGCTCTCGGCGGCGACGGCGCCCCCGTGCAGCTTCACGACCTCCTGCACCAGCGCCAGGCCGATGCCGCTCCCCTCGTGGGTCCGGCCCCGCGCCGACTCGACCCGATGGAATCGCTCGAAGAGCCGGGGCATCTCCGCCTCGGGGATGCCGGCCCCGGTATCCCGGACGCTCAATTCCACGGACCGGCCGACCCGCCTCAGGGCGACGGCGATCTCCCCTTCGAACGTGAACTTGAAGGCGTTGGAGAGGAGGTTCAGGACAACCTTCTCCCACAGCTCGGCGTCGAGGTAGGCGGGCTCGGGGATCGGCGGGCAGTCCACCACCAGCCCGAGCCCGGCCCGCTCGCACGCCGAGCGGAAGACGCTGGCGAGGTCGGCGGTGAGCGCGGCGATGTCGGTGGGTCGGTAGCAGGCCCGGACCCGCCCCGCCTCGATCCGCGAGAAGTCCAGCAGGGTGTTGACCAGGCGGAGCAGCCTCAGCCCGTTGCGGTTGACGACCTCCAGCAGCCCCCGGCTCCCCGGCGGGAGCCCGGAGTCGGCGGCGAGCAGGTCCTCGACGGGCCCGAGCATGAGCGTCAACGGCGTGCGGAACTCGTGGCTGACGTTGGAGAAGAATGCGGTCTTGGCCCGGTCCAGCTCGGCGAGCTTCTCGGCCCTTTCCCGCTCCTCCTCGTAGGCCCGGGCGTGGTTGACGGCGTTGGCCACCTGGCCGGCAAGCAGGTCGAGGAAGCCCCGATAGCCGTCGTCCAGCGGGCGGCGGGGGCTGATCCCCGCCACGACGAAGCCGGCGACCTGGGACTGCCCGGGCCGCGCCATCGGCAGGATCAGGGCCCTCGGGGCGGGCTCGAGCCAGGCCCCGCCCGGCATCGGCCCGAAGCGATCGGGCAGGTCGGCGACCTCGATGACCGCCCCGGTGCGGGCCGCCTCGCGGAACGGCCAGGGGCTCCGCCCGTCCGCCAGGTTGATCGAATGCGGGCTGACCGCCGAGCCCGGCCCCAGGCCGGCCGAACCGGCGAGCTTCAGGCGCGTCCCCCCGTCATCCAGCAAGTAGAGGAGGGCGAACGGGACATCGTGCGGGTTGCCTTCCAGGAGCCGCGCCATGGCCCGGCACGCCTCCTCGACCGACCTAGGCTCGTGGGAGGTGTCGGCCGCCAACTCCCGGAGGGTCCGGAGCCGGCGCTCGCCGATGGTCCGCTCCGTGTCCTCGGTGACCACGCAGAGCATCCCGCCGATCGCGCCGTGGTCGTCGGGCACCGGGCTGTAGGAGAACGTGTGATAGGTCTCCTCGGCGAAGCCGTTCCGCTCCAGGAACAGCAGCAGCCCCTCGTCCCACGTCGCCTGGCCGGTACGGACGACCCGTTCGGCCCTCGGGCCGATGTCGCCCCAGATCTCCGACCACACCTCCCCGGCGGGCCGGCCCAGGGCCCACGGGTGCTTCGGCCCCAGGGTCATCCGCGCGTAGTCGTCGTTGTAGAAGAAGGTGAACTCCGGCCCCCAGCCGAGCCACATCGCATACCGCGACGACAGCATCACCCGGACCACCGTCTTGAGCGCCTGCGGCCATCCCTCGATCGGGCCGAGCGGGGTCCGCCCCCAATCGAAGGATCGGGTTCGTTCGCCCATCTCGCCGCCCCCGGCGAAGGGGGCAACCGCGTCGCATCCCGTCTGCAATCCTCGGACTTCGCCCATGTTAGCGCCCGCTCGATAGGGAAGTTCGGGCGGGGGCGAAGGCCACCCCGGGCACGTGCGGCTGGCGCAACGAGGCCTCCCGCATTGCCGACGCGTTGCGGCGAAGGGAGGGCCAACCGGGATGAGAGGAGGCCTTCGGGCACGCCGCTGTCATCGGTGGGGTCGGATCATAACAATCGTGTCGTCTACTCTCATCAGGCCCGATGCTTCGTTTCGCCCGTCCCATGCCGCACGCTCGGCCGGTCGCGCCGAGCGCCCCGGCCCGGGAAACGAGCCTCTCTCTTCGGGTCCGCCGCCGCTCGCCCGGGAATCGGGGCCGCTCACTTCTCGATGCTTTCGCGCGCGGCCTTGGCCTCGGGGTGGTCCGGGTCGCGGGCCAGGATGTCGTCGAGGGTCGCGCGGGCCCCGTCCTTGTCGCCGAGCGCCAGGCGGGACTTCGCCAGGCGGACGCGGAGGTCGTCGGGCTTCTTGGGCTTGAGCGTGAGGGCCGTCTCGTACTCCTCGGCGGCCGGGGCATGCTTGCCCTGGGCGGCCAGGGCGTCGGCCAGGAGGATGTGCCCGGTCGGGTCGTAGGTGTCGATGTAGATCATCTCCGTGGCCCACGTCTCGGCCTGCGCGGGCTGGCCGGCGGCCAGCCGGCGCTCGGCCAGGGTCTTGCGGACGGCGATGTCGTCGGCATCGTTGACGGCCAGCTTTTCGAGGTCGCCGAGGAGCTTCTCCTGGTCCCCCTGGCGGAGGTGGACCCGCGCCAGGTTGGCGATCCACTTGGTATGCTGGGGGTCGTCCTTGCGGGCCAGCTCGTAGAGCCGGGCCGCCTCGTCGAGCTTGCCCGCCTTCATCTCCAGCTCGGCCAGCAGGTCCACGACCCGCTCGTTGGGCTTCTCGGGGTCGAGGGCCGGCCGCAGGACCTCCAGCGCCGCGTCGTCGTCGCCGATCGAGGTGTAGAGCCGGGCCTTGACGTAGGCGGCCAGCGGCTGGTTGGGCTGGAGCTTGAGCGCCGCGTCGGCCAGCGGCCGGGCCTTCTTCAGGTCGCGGCGGGCGAAGTGCTCGTAGGCGAGCTGGGCGTTGACGGTGGCGTCCTCGGGGTTCTCCTTGAGCTTCCGCTCCAGGACCGACATGCTCGGCGCCTTCTCCTCGGCCACCCGGGTGCGGATCGAGGCCACCACCTCGTCCAGATAGACCAGGAACTTCTCCTCGAAGTCCGCCTTCTCGACGTTGAAGCAGTGCTTCACGGCGGCGTCGGTGGTCATCCCCCGGCGGTAGGCGTCGAGCATCCGGATCTGGGCATCGGCCCCGAACCGCTTGACCATGTACTGGGCATAGAGCTGGGCCTGGCAGTAGGCCATCTGCCGATCCTCGGCCACGTCCGGGCGGATGAAGCCGAGGTTGATGTTGTCGAGGTTGAAAACCTTGCGCGCCGGCACCCGTTCCTGGAGCATCTGGTTCCAGGGCTGGGGCCGGGGGTAGCCTTCGCTCTCGACGGCCAGGGCCTCGGTGTACCAGTGGGGGATGTTGAACTCGGTCTGCTGGAGCGTGATGACGTGGGTCAACTCATGCTTCAGCACCCGGGCCCAGTTGTACGGCTTCTTGCTCGACTTGGGGCTGGCCAGGGCGACCACCGTGCCGGTGCAGGCCCCCACGGTGGGGATGAACGGCAGGGCCACGGTCCGGCCGGAGAACTTCTCGTGGTCCTTCATGATCTCGATCTGGGTCATCCCGGGCAGCGAGAACCCGAACCGCTCGGTCAATTCGCCGTGGATCGACTCCAGATACCGCGAGGCGTACCGGGCCAGGAGCTTGTCCTGGGTCGGGTCGTACAGGACCGTGTAGTGCGGGCTGTCCACCGGCTTGTAGGCGGCCATGTGCTTGAGGATCAGCCGCATGTTGTTGGCGCGGACGTTGAACGGGTCGGACTCGAACGCGGCTTCGAACAGGTCGCGGGCCTCGGGCTCGCGGCCGATCTGCATGTAGAGCATCCCCAGGCCGATCCGGGTGTCGGCGCGGCGCGGGTCCGCTTCGATCGCCTGGAGGAATGCCTTCTCGGCCGAATGGTACTTGCGGCGATCGGCCAGCCTCTCGGCCAGGGCGGCATAGAACGTCGCCGGGCGGGGGTTGTGGGACCGCGCCACGGCCTCGACGGCAAGCGCCCCCAGGGGATCGACGAGCAGCCGGGACGAGGCGGCGAGCCGGGCCAGGGCGTCCTCGTCGCGGGGGTTCTCGGCGACCGCCTTCTCGGCGGCGGCCTTGGCGTCGGCGAACCGCTCGTCGGAGATGTTCAGGTCGGCGATCAGGATGTGGGCCGGGGCATACCGGGGGTTGATCTCCAGGGCCCGCTCCGCCTTCTTCCGCCCGGCCGCGAGCTTGTAGCCCTGGAGGTCGGCCTGGCCGAGCGTGACCAGGACCTCGGGGGCGTGGGGGTTGATCCGCAGGGCGCGCGTCAGTTCGCGGCGGGCGTCCCCTTCCTGATATCCGGCCAGGAACAGCCGGCCTTCCAGCCACGGGGCCCGCCAGCACTCGGGGTCGGCCTTGATCGCCGCCTCGTAGAGCTGGTTGATCACGTCGTTGAGGGCCTCGCTCTGCTCCTCCCCCTTCATGTTGGCCCGGAAGTACTTCTCGGCCGCCTGCCCGACGATGAGGAGGCCGGCGGCATCCTTCGACAGTTCTTCCTCGTGGGCGTTCTGGTAGTCGACGAACCACTTGTAGGCGGCGTCGGCCCCCTCGGTGTCGCCCCGGGCTTCCAGGAGCCGGGCCTCCACCCACCGGGCGAGCAGGTGGTCGGGGTTCGCTTCGCGGGCCAGCTTCGCCGCCTCGGCGGCGGCCTCGCGCTCGCCCAGCCCCAGGAAGATCTCGGCCTGCCGAGCCCAGAGGTCGGGGTTGATTGCCTTGGGGTCGACGGGCTTCGCCGCGGTGGCGGCGTCCATCGCGGCGCGCAAGACCTGCGAAGCCTGGCCGACCTCGCCGGTGCTTTCCAGCGCCTCGGCGCGGGCCAGCGCGATCGCCTCCCGCTCGGCCGGCGCGGGCGGGGGGTCCGCCTTGGCCAGCGCGTCGAGGGCTTCCAGGGCCTCGGCATATTTGCCGACCTTGATCATCGACCGCGCCTCGTCCAGGCCCGGCCCCGCCGCATGCGCCGGGGCCGCGAGGCCCGCGACCAGTCCCACCGCCACTGCCCAACCGATCGCGACGCGACGCATCATGCCCACCTCCTGGGTTGTCGATCCGATCTACCGTAACAGAGCCTCCGCCCCGCTCGCCAGGGGAAGGCCGCACGCCCGGCAGTCAGGTCCGGCCCATCCTGCCCCTCCTCCCCGGGCCGGCGGGTTTGGGCTTGACTCACTCCGATCCGGCCGGATTTCGGCGCGAGGATTGCAGGTCAATGGCAATCACACCTCGCGACTCCACCTTTTTGCAAAAATTCGTCGAACCGCCGTTCCGATCCCGCCGGCGATGGCGAGGAATCGGGGCGTGCGAACGTCTGGATCACCCGGAGGAGACGCGGGTTGTACCCGCATGGAGGATGCCATGCGTTTGAACACCTTGAGCTTGTGCCTGGTCGCCCCGACCCTGGCCACGTCCTTCGGCTGCGCCTCCACGATGGGGGTGCGTTACGTCTACCAGGATGGTGATTACGGCGTGGTGGGGATGCCGGAGAATTCCAACGTCTGGCCCACCTACTATCGCAAGCAGGCGGACAAACTGATGGCGGCCCATTTCCCCGAAGGGCACGAGATCGTCCGTGCCGAGGAGGTCGTGGAAGGGTCGCGCACGCTCAAGCTCGAAGGATCGAGGACCGCCGAGATGTCCCCGGCGATCGCCACGGCCGGGCTGAAGGTCGCGAAGCTGGGCGGGACCAGCAGCCGGGTCCAGGCCGACACGACCAAGATCACCGAGTCCCGGATCATCTACAAAAGGGCCGGCGGCCCGGTCCGGCCGAACTCCTATGCCGACGCCCCGGGCCTGACGCCGACGTTCTACCTCGACCCAAACGCCGCCGAGCGCCGCAAGGGATGCGACCCGCCGGCCAAGGTCGCGGAGTCGGAGTCCAAGCCAGAGCCACCCCTGAAGATCTCGCCGAGGGGGGACGGGTGACATCCCGCAACGCCCCGGGTTGAGCGGGGCCGCCGCAACCGACTTGCCCGCCCCGGGGTCGGTTGGTAGGGTGCGTCGTCATGACGCCCACCCCGCCGACCGGCCCCCTCGTCGTCGCCCCGCAACCCCCTCCCGGCCGGCGGAGGCGATGGGCCTGGGCCGTCCTGGGCCTGGTCCTCGCCGCCCACGCCTACCAGTCCGCGCGGCTGTTCCCGGGGATCGGCTCGATCCTCGACCCCGAGGCCCCGGTCATCATGGTGGATCACGCGATCCACCTCTATCACGGATCGCTGGGCGCGACCTTCTTCCGCAACCATGCGACGAGCTGGGGCTATGACCCCATGTTCCTGGCCGGCTACCCCGAGACGCCGGTCTGGGACTCCAGCAGCAACCCGTCGATCCTGTTCCAGCTCCTGGGCGGGGGGGGCTACCGGCCCCGGGCCTACAAGCTCGGGCTGCTCCTGCTGTCGTTGCTGATCCCGGCGGCGATCGCGGGCGGGGCGTGGGGGCTGGGGCTGGGCGCCGGGGAGGTGGCCGCGGCCGCCGCGCTGGGTTGGATCTACTTCTGGGGCGCCTTCCCCGCCGTGCTCTGGCGGACGGGCCTGTTCGCGTTCATCTCGGCGGCGGCGGGGGTCGGCCTCCTGCTCGGGCTCTGCGTCCGGTTCGACCGGCGGCCGACCCGGGGCAACTGGGCCGCGCTGGCGGCGTGCGGGGTTGTCCTGTTCTTCCTCCACGTCACGGCCCCGGTGATGGCCCTCGGCGGCGCCCTGGCCTTCTACGCCACGGTGGCCCGGAAGCACGACCGCCGCTGGCATGCCGCCGTGCTGGGGGCGGCGGCCGTCACGGTCGTCGCGAACCTGACCTGGCTGGTCAGCCTGTGGCGGTTCCGGGGCCTGCGCACCGGCACCGGCTTCTTCATGACGAGCGACTCCCCGCTCTACCTCCTCGAGTATTACCTGGGGCCGGACCCCGACGGCCGGCTCGGCCTGCTGATCCTGATCCCCGGAGTGCTGGGCCTGATCCGCTGGCGCAAGATCGGGCGGAGGGCGGAGGCGGCGGCCTTCGGCGGGTCGATCCTCGCCCTGCTCCTGATGACCGGGTTCGGCAGCCTGTGGGGGCCGACCCGGGTCATGGAGCCGCTGCGGTTCCGCGTCCCGTTGCAATTCCTGCTCGCCGTTCCGGCCGGTTCGTGCCTGATCGCGGCGACCGGGTGGCTGATCCGGAAGGCGGGCGGCGGTGCCCGGGGCGGGCTGACCGCCGCGATCGCCTGGGGGCTGGCCGTCACCGGCTGGCTCTACGCCGATGCCCGCGTCGCCCGGTCGATGGTCGCGGGGCTGATCCAGCATCGCCCGCTGGTGGTCGGCGTTCCCCCGGAGGCGCGGGCGCTGGTCGACTGGATCAAGGCCAACACCGACGCCTCGGCGCGGATCATGCTCGAAGACCAGCTCCGGCTCCTGGAGGCGACCGACCCGGAGAGCGTCCACTGGACGCCGCTGCTCCCCACGCTGCTCGGCCCCGATGCGCGGATGTTCATCGGCGGGCTCTACCAGACCGCGTTCATCCGCCACCACAAGATGGCCGCCTTCGGCGACTTCCAGCTCGGCGACCGCCCGATCGACAAGTGGAACGCCACGCAGCTCCGGGCGTACTGCGACCTGTACAACGTCGGCTGGGTGATCTGCTGGTCGCCTCTCTCCCGCTTCTGGTTCGACCGGTTCCCCGGCGCGACCAAAGTGGCGACTCTGCCCCGGGTGGCCACGCCGGGCTGGCCCGCCTCGCCCAATGATCACGAGTGGGCCGCGATGACCCGGAGGGCCGGGTCGATCGTGGCCCGCCGCTACATGATGGAGGGGGAAGGCTCCTACTCGGTCTACCGGGTCGAGCGGCCCCACTCGTTCTTCCTCAAGGGAAAGGGGAGACTCGTCTCGTTCGGCCCGAACCGGGTCGAACTCGCCGACGTCGAGCCCCAGGACGGCGTCGCGGTGGTCTCGCTCCACTGGCTCGACACCTGGAAGGCCGAGCCGCCCGCGACGATCGGCCCGGAACCGGCCCCGCCCGGCGACGTGCCGTTCCTCCGCATCGAGTCGAAGGTCCCCATCCCCCGGCTGGTCATCGAGAACCGGTATTGAGGGCCGGTAGGGACGCTCACGCCGATCCGCTCCCCCGCTCGAAATGATCGACGGTCTCCCGATAGACCTCCTTGAACTCCTCCTCAAGCTCGCCCGACCACGGTCCGGGAAAGACGCGCTCCGCCATCGCGGAGTCGAAAGCTCCGGCGCGGCTGCGCCAGGTCTCCTCCAGGGTCGAGTCTTCCGAGGCGATCCGGTAGGACCGGGCCAGTTCGACGAGGCGATGCTCGACCGAGGCCATCTTGCAGGCGACGGCCAGCCCCTCGCGGATCGCCCCGAAGACGAGCTCGCGGATGGCATTCGCGTGGATTTCCACCCCGGCCCCCGCCTGCTCATAGTCCTCCCGGCAATCATCGACGCTGTAGGACGAGACTCCCCGGCACGCGACCGGCCTGACCTCGTAGACCGAGCATTGGCCCGCCTCGAGGAAGGGGCAATCCAGCCGGACGCGATCCCTCCGGCTCATGTCCATGCCGTTGGTCGCCGCGATGTTGGCCTCGATGCGGGCGTCCAGCGCCGAGCGGCGTCCTGCCTCGAAGCGATCCCGCACGAACGAGGCGATGGCCAGGACCTCCGGGATCGAGGCCGCGACCGGGAACGTGCAGCAATAGGTGCAGCCGCTCCGGCAGGCGACGCGGTGCCCATCGTGGCAAGCGTCGTGGACCTGCGCGATCGACCGGTCGGTCAGTCCGTCGATCCTGCGTGCCAGTTCGATGGTCGCCGGGGCCATCGGCGGCCCGGACAGGATCTTCAACGACTCCCCGGCCGCCGCCAGTCGAGCCCGGATGACGAGCGGTTCCCCCGGATACCTCGGCCGCGCGGGAGGTCGAACACGCTTCGCCTTTCTTGCAGGGAGCCTGGGATGTCCGGGGTTGCGTGGCATTCGGAGGATCTCTCACGCCGGTGGCGATGGTTCGTCGCGGGGAGGGCCAGTGTACCCGAATCGATGACTTCGGGATCCGCTCCGGGCTTCGATCCGGCGTTCGGTCGGGAGAATACCCCTCCCCATCGCAGGCCGGGCGAGTCGCCACGCGACCGGCGTGGGTGCGATCGACCCGAGGAGCGGCGGTTGACCCCGGCGGGCGGCCGGGCCGGGAGTCCGGGCCATGTGGCGTCAGGGCAACGTCCCTGCCCGACCCTCTCGACCCGGCGGCCGGGGAGGTGCCACACTCCTGCGATGTCAAGGTCTGCGATGGTCCAGGCGACCGCCGACGGTGGCAGGTCGGGCCCATCGCCGGCCGGACCCGGAAGCCCCCCGATGATGAACTCAAGAAGAATCCTCCCGGCCGCGTTGTTCCTGGCCCTCGCAGCCTCCGCCCCCGGCAAGGCAGACTTCGTCCTCGATCAATCGAACGTCATCACGAGCCGCACCTTCGACATCGCCGTGGTGAGCACCCAGTCCGTCGCCCAGACCTTCACCGTGGGCGTGCAGGGCATCCTCGCCCGGGTTGACCTGCAAATCGCCCAGTCGCAAGGAACGACCGGCGACCTGCTTTTCTCGATCCGCACGACCGCCGGCGGGGCCCCGAACCCGGACGAAGTCCAGTCGCTCTTCCAGGTGACCATCCCCCTGAGCAGCGTGCCGTTCGACAACTCCGGCATCGACCCATTCACGTCCATCGACATCTCTTCGGCCGGGATCGCGGTGACGCCCGGCCAGGTGCTGGCCCTGTCGCTCAGCCGGACCGGGCCGGGCACGCCCCCCTGGGTCCTCTGGCAGACGTCGGCCGGTTCTTACAGCGGCGGCAACATCTACACGCGGAGCGGCACCGCGGGGGCATGGGGTATCCCACCGGAGCTGGCCACCCTCGACACCGGCTTCCGGACCTACGTCACGACGGCCGCCGTGCCCGAGCCCGGCTCTCTCGCCCTCTGCGTGACCGCCGGGTTGATGGGCCTGGGCGCCGTCCGGCTCCGTCGCAGGCGGGCCGCCTGACCCGCCCGGCGCCTCCACCTCCCGACCGCCTCCGGCCCGGACGAACGGCCCGAGGCGGCGGAGGTCTCCCACGGATCACGCCCGGGGCGACCCTGGGATGATCGCGGACGCGGGTTTCAGCAGAACGGCCGGATCGCGCGGCGGAGCGAGGAGGCGGTCGGGTAGCGGTCGGACGGGTCGCGGGCCAGCCCCCGGGCCAGGACCGCCGCCAGCGCGGCGGGGACGTCGGGGCGGCGGTCGCGGATCGGGATCGGGGCCTCTTCCAGGAGGGTCCGGATCAGGTCGTTGCTGTTGGCGTCCTCGTCGTAGATGAACCGGCCGGTGATCAGGTAGTACAGGGTCGCGGCCGTCGAGTACAGGTCGCCGATCGGCTTGACCGCCTTGAAGTCGAGCATCTGCTCGGGCGGCATGAACGGGATCGTCCCGCGCATCTCGCCGGAGAACGTCAGGCCCGACAGCCCCAGCCCCCGGAAGCTCTTGGCCAGTCCGAAGTCGGAGATCTTGGCGATCAGCCCCTGCGGCGACTGGCCGATCAGGATGTTCTCCGGCTTGATGTCGCGGTGGACGAAGCCGAGGGCGTGGGCGTGCTCCAGCCCCTTGAGCACCTGGCTGGCCATCCGGCACGCCTGGTCGATCGGGTAGGTGCCCGGCTCGGCATTGGCCAGGGCCTCCAGGTTGGTCCCGGCCACGTATTCCATCGTGAACCAGAACTGGCCCCGGGTCATCCCCTGCTCCAGCCATTCCACGATGTTCGGGTGCTTCAGCTGGCTGATGACCGACATCTCGCGGAGGAAGCGGTCGATCGCCGACCGGGTCGCGGCGCTCTCCGGGACGATCAGCTTGAGGGCGACCATCCGCCCGGTCTCGTTGTGGCGGGCCTGGAAGACGACCCCCATCCCGCCCCGGCCCAGCTCGCGGATCGTGGTGAAGTGCGGGACCGGCTGCATCGCCGTGGACACCTCGCCCCGGCAGATGTCGCACAGCCACTGGATCGACTCGCCGGCCCGGGCGTCGCCGAACCCGCTGGACACGTCGATGCCCGGCGGGGCCCCGGCGCCGCAGCTGGCGCAGTTGATCCTGGCGGGGGGCGCGGCGGGGATGAACGTCCGGGTCTTCTCCGGCACGGTCAGCTCCGAATCCTCCTCCGGCGCGACCGCCGCGCTCCCCTCGATCCGGACCACGAAGACGCTCTGCCCGGCCGCGATCCGGTCCCCGGCCGCCAGCAGGGTCCGCGTCACCTTCCGGTCGTTGACGAACGTCCCGTTGGTGCTGCCCAGGTCGCGCAGCTCGCAGCGGGGCGGGTACATCTCGACCAGGAAGTGGTCGCGCGACAGCGCCGAGTCCTCGGGCATCGGGCAATGGACGAACCGCGACCGCCCCACGATGAACGTATCGTGGCGGTCGAACAGGAACGTTTGGCCGCGTCGCGGGCCCTCGACGACATCCAGGATCACTCGCATCGGGTCCCGATCGTCCTCCAACCTCGCCATCCCATCAAGTATAAGGGACCATACGGGTCGGGGACCAATCCCGGTCACATCTTCGGCAAAAATCGGGAAAACCCCGGGAAACAGCCATGCATGACATCACCCATGAAATCGCCCGGGCACTCGCCGAAGGCCGGGGCGTGGTCGCCCTGGAATCGACCCTGATCGCGCATGGCCTCCCCTTCCCCGACAACCTGGAGGTGGCCCGCGCGTGCGAGGCGGCCGTCCGCGAGGCGGGCGCCGTGCCGGCCACGATCGCCGTCCTGGGAGGAAGGGTGCGGGTGGGGCTGGACGCGGCCGACCTGGACCGCCTGGCGCGGCCGGGGACGATCCTCAAGGCGAGCCGCCGCGACCTGGCCTGGGCGGTCGCGCGCGGCCTGGACGCCGCGACCACCGTGAGCGCCACCCTGCGGATCGCCCGCCGGGCCGGGATCGGCGTGATGGCCACCGGCGGGCTGGGCGGGGTCCACCGGGATGCCTCGACCAGCTTCGACGTGTCGACCGACCTCGACGAGCTGGCCGACGCCGACGGGATGGCGGTGGTCTGCTCGGGGGTGAAGTCGATCCTCGACGTTCCGGCGACCCTGGAGGTCCTGGAGACCCGGGGCGTGGCCGTGGTCGGCTACCGGACCGACTGCTTCCCGGCGTTCACCTCGACCGGCGACGAGCACCGGCTCGACGCCCGCGTCGAATCGCCGGGGGAGGTCGCCGACCTGATCCGGGCCCACCGCGACCTGGCGCTGCCCGGGGCCGTGGTCGTGGCCCAGCCGGTCCCGGAGGCCGACGCGCTGGACCGGGCCGCGATGGAAACCGCCCTGGCCGAGGCCCAGGCCGCCGCCCGCGACCAAGGGGTGGTCGGCAAGGCGATCACACCGTTCCTGCTGGATCACCTCCGCCACGCCACCGAGGGCCGCAGCCTCCGCGCCAACCGGTCGCTGATCGTCAACAACGCCCGGCTGGCCGGGGAGGTCGCGGCGAGCCTGGCCGGCCTCACCCCTCGACCGAGCGGGCCGGGCTGATCTGGAGGGACTTGAGGATCCGCTCGATCTCCTGGCGATAGGCGGCCACGTTGTCGCGCGAGGTGGTGGCCACGGCCAGGATCGAGGCCGACTGGCCGAACTGGATCAGGTAGCCGTCGAAGTGGATCCGGGGGGCGTTGCCGGTCTTGGATCGGTCGGGGGCCTGGATGGCGGCCTCGATCCGGTGGACCTTCATCCTGGGCCATTCGGCCTCGGGCAGCCACTCCTCGCCCCCCTTCATGACTTCGAGCCGGTTCGATCCCCACTTGGACGCCAGCTTCTGGCGGAGCAATTCCGGGGTGACGACCTTGCCCACGTACTCGACCTGGAGCAGGTCGTGGCCGTCGCGGCGGCCCCGGGTGAGGGTGGCCGTCTCCGGGTCGGCGACGATCCCCCCGGCCACCAGCTGGTAGGGGTCGGGCGGCAGCAGGTCCTGGGGGTGGTCGAAGCCGAACCGGCCCCTGGGGTCGAGATAGGACAGCCAGGCGTTGGCGTCGGTGGGTTCGGGCCGGGCCGGGGGCCTGGGGATCGTGGCGGCGTCGTTGCCCAGGCCGAGCTGGCGGTGGACCACGACCTCGCGGGTCGTCCGGTAGTGGAGCCGGCCCGGCCCCGGCAGCAGGCCGGTGGTGGTCCGGGCCATGCGGATCTCGGTCAGGCCGCCCCGGGTTTCGATGATCCCGTCGTCGGCCCGGGCCGGGGGCTGGGCCGGGGCCGTGGCAGGGGCCGTGGCATCGGCGGGGGGCGTGGCGTCTTCGGGCAGGCCGGTGAACAGGGCCTCGGCGTTGACGGCGGCCTGGAGGCTGGGGGACTCGACCCGGCCCGAGATCCCGATCACCGCCACCAGGCGCGGGCCGTCGGCCTCGCGGCGCAGCTCGACGAGCTTCCCGGTCAGGGCGTCGACCGGGCCGGCGGCCTCGCCGATCAGGGCCTGGGCCGCCTTGCGGGGGATCCGCCAGGTCTCCCCGACCCGCACCGGCTGGGCGGGCAGGATCTGGGACGCGTGGGGCAGGAAGGTGACGCGGGCCGCCAGCTCATACTCGGTGTCGCGGAGCCGCCGCCCTTCGGTCAGGCTGAGGAGCTGGGACGCCTCGCCGGGGCGGGGGCGGCAATAGACGGACAGCCCCTCGAAGGGGCGGGGCATGACCGCCTCGGCGGCGTCGCCCGGGCGGACCTGGAACCGCTCGAAGGTGCGGACCGTGGCCGCCGGGATCCCCTGGGTCGAGACCTCGGCCGGGCGCTCGACGTACACCAGTTGCCGCGCCGTCTCGGACCGCTTCGGCGACCCCTTGGGCACGTCGATCGAGTCCTTGGTGATCTCGACCACGCCGACGCGATAAGGGCCGATCAGCGGCGTGCCGGCGGCGTCCGTCTCGTCCGGCGCGTAGCGCTCCATGAGGCGATAGCGGTGGGTGAGGTCGGCCATCACCGTCGTCTTCGCGGGCGACGAGGCGGCGATCTCCCCCTTCGGCTCCTGGGCGTGGGCGGCCAGTCCGATCGCCAGGAGCCCGGCCGGGATCATCGAAGCTCGGATCATCCGGCCGGGTCGGGCCGGGCCGTCGGCGGGGCTGGGGCTCATCGGTGGCACCTCGAAGCAAGGATCTGGGGTCGGGGTCATCGGTCCGCGCCGATCATCTCGCGGCCGGCATCTTCCATTCCAAAGAGCCGATCAGCAGCAGGTCCTGGTCGCCGAACGCCTTCTCCTGCGCCTGGCCGAGCGTGAACGTGGCGATGATCTGGTCGCCGGCCGGCGAGGCGATCAGGTAGTAATGCCAGAGGATCGCCGCGTCCCCCTGCTTGCCCCGGGCCGACACCTTGTAGCGATAGTTCCCGGCGGCCACCCCGCCGACCTCCCCCTGCCCGACGATCGCCTCGAACCGGGGGCCGAGCGCCTTGCGGACGTCCTCGCGGAACTGCTCGGGGTCCTGGTGCTTCCCCTTGCCGGCGTCGGGCCCGGCCATCAGGTTGGCCTGGGCGACCAGCTCGCCGCGGTCGAGCCGCTTGAGCACGACCTGGCGTGGGTCGTCCCAGTAGAGGTGCCAGTTGCGGTCGTGGAGCAGCGAATACTTGCCGTCCGGCGCGTTGAACTGGAGCAGGTCCCGGCCCGGCGCGGGGGCCATCGCCCGCCCGACCAGCCCGTCATCGGCCAGGATCCCGGTGGTGGGCGTCGCCGCGATGGCGACGTCCAGCGTGCTCTTGACGTCCAGACCGGCCTCGATCGGCCCGGGGGCGCGGGTCTCGGCCCTCCGCAGCGACAGGGTCGCGACCCGATGGGCCGCGCGATCGAAAGTGAAGGAGCCCTCGCAGGCCATGTTCCCCTCGCCGCCCAGCGCGGCGCCCCGGATCGAGCCCAGGAGCCGGACGGTGGCGGTCGCCTCGGTGGCGGCCTCCAGGGTCGCCTCCAGCGTGTTGGCCGCCAGCGCGTCGTAGCCGCTCAAGGACCGGGCGGCGTCGGCCCCGACGGTCCACCGCTCGCCGACCGCCACCGGCGCGGGGGGGAGCAGGTCGGCCAGGGCCAGGGGGTCGCCGGGGCCCTGCACCAGCTCCAGCTCCGACCGCGTGAGCGGCCCTCCGGCGCTATGGACCGTGACCTGCCCATCCTTGCGCTCGGCGACCAGGGTCGTCATCTCGGGGCGGAGCGACGAGGAGGACGGCCGGATCTCGCCGTTGATCGTGGCCCCGGCGCGGCTGACCTGCCGGACCGCCAGCCGGGGCGATCCGTCCCGGGCGACCTCCGCGACCCGGTCGTCGAACTCCAGGCGGGTCTCCACCTTCAGCGCCAGGGCCGGGGCGGCGGGCGCCCCGGGGGCCACCGCCGGCTTGTAGGTGCCGGCCGCCTTCAGCTCGATCGTGGCGTGCGACAGGTCCCCCGCCTTCGCGGCCGGGCGGAGCGACACCTTGTCGGCCGGCGCCGCGACTGCCAGCAGAACCGTCGCGCATGCCCAGAAGACGCCCATCATCCAATCTCCCGAACCCCGGCCCGGCGCGGATCGACCTCGATTCGCGCGCCTGATCAATCTATCGCAGACCGCGACCGCGAGGCGACAGGAACGCCCCATCCCGGCCGGTCCGTCGGCGATCGGCGAGGGAATCCGCCCGGACTGTCCACTTCTCATCGTCCCGTCGGGTAAGTTGTAGAGAAGGCGCGGCGAAATCCGCCCGCTTTTACGATCAGGAGAGGGGAGGGTTGCGACTGGGCCGATCCCGAAACCCGCCGGGGCGATGACGTTGGGGACGGGGGCGGGCCGGATCGATCACCGGGCACCTTCTTTGCGTAATCACACTGGCGCCGATCGCGAACCCGAGGGTTCCCGGATCGGTCCGTCAGTCACCACCGGGCGGGATCGCCGGCCATCGGCGAGCGGCGGGGTGGCGACGGGGGAGGCGGGCGACGGACGGGGGCGAGGCTCATGGGGGGGACATACCGCCATCCGGCTCTCCGCGAGCTCCAGGAGCAGCAGGCCCGGTTCGCGCCCCGCGAACGCCTGTTCGAGCAGGTCGAGCGGGCCGAGAAGCTCCTGGAGGAGATCGACGCCGAGAAGAGATACCCGTTCGAATATCTGTTCTTCCGCCTCACCGGCTTCCGGCCCGAGGTGACCACGGCGCTGGTGCTGGACGGCGCCGGGGTCCGGGCCGACCTCCGCGTCTACGCCGAGGACCTCTCCGCGTCGCTCGGACAGACCGTCGAGCAGGCCCCCGAGCCGGTCCTCACGGTGGCCGAGGTCAGCCGCCGCTTCAACGTCTCCACCCGGACCATCACCCGATGGCGGGGCCAGGGGCTGGTCGCCCGCCGCTTCCTGATCGGCGGCCGGTCCAAGGTCGGCTTCCTGGAGTCGAGCCTCTCGAAATTCGTCGAATCGCACCGGGCCCAGGTCGATCGCGGGTCCCGGTTCCAACGGCTCACCGACGAGGAGCGCGAGGAGATCATCCGTCGCGCCCGGCGCATGGCGCCCGTCGGCCAGGGCGGGCTG
Organism: Tundrisphaera macrotermitis; assembly: GCF_051175315.1. NCBI lineage: Bacteria > Pseudomonadati > Planctomycetota > Planctomycetia > Isosphaerales > Isosphaeraceae > Tundrisphaera > Tundrisphaera macrotermitis. Next base: position 3,238,325 of record NZ_CP195100.1, on the reverse strand, counting down.
GTCGAGATCGCACGGAGGATCGCACGGAAGATGGAACGCTCCACCGAGACCGTCCGCATGACCCTCAAGACCTACGACCTGGAACACCCGGACCGGGCGATCTTCGGGCCCACGACGCCGCCCCTGGACGACGCCACCAAGGCCAAGATCGCGCGACTCTACAACCACGGCCGGGGCGTCTCGGCCGACGACCTCGCCGCCCAGTTCGGCCGCACCCGGTCGAGCATCTACCGCGTCCTCAACGAGGTCCGGGCCCAGCGGATCCTGGAGATCAAGCTGGAGTACATGGCCCACCCCAGCTTCGACGACCCCGCGATGGCCGCCGAGATCCTGGGCCCGATGCCCGAGCCGGCCGACGGCAAGGCTCCCCGCAAGACCAAGGCCCCCAAGGGCCTGCCCCCCTACCTGGCCAGCCTGTACGAGGTCAACCTGCTGGCCCGCGAGCAGGAAGCCCACCTGTTCCGCAAGATGAACTACCTCAAGTACCAGGCCGACAAGATCCGCCAGGCCATCGAACCGACCAAGGTGAAGACCTCGGTCCTGGACGAGATCGAAAGGCTCCAGGACGCGGCCCTGGCCGTCAAGAACCAGATCATCAGCGCCAACCTCCGCCTGGTGGTCTCGATCGCCAAGAGGCACGTCGGCCCGTCCAACGACTTCTTCCACCTCGTCTCCGACGGCAACATGTCGCTGATCCGCGCCGTGGAGAAGTTCGACTACGCCCGGGGCAACAAGTTCAGCACCTACGCCAGCTGGGCGATCATGAAGAACTTCGCCCGGACGATCCCCGAGGAGAACTACCGCCGCGACCGCTTCGTCACCGGGCATGAGGAGATGTTCGAGGCCGCCGCCGACAACCGCACCGACGAGCACGAATACGAGAACTCCCAGAAGAAGATGCAGGTCGCCGTCAAGGGGATGCTCGGCCGGCTCGACGACCGCGAGCGCCGGATCATCATCTGCCGCTACGGCATCAACGGCGCCAGCGAGCAGACCCTGGAGCAGCTCGGCAAGGAACTCGGCATCACCAAGGAGCGCGTCCGCCAGATCGAATCCCGCGCCCAGGACAAGCTCCGCCGCATCGCCGGCGAGGAGAAGCTCGACCTGCCGATGCTGTGAGCCGCCGGCGGCGACGGGTCCGGGGCGTCATCGCACCGCCGAGATGTCCCAGACCTTGGTCGCGTACCACACCCCCTGCCGCGTGCCGGTCGCGTCGATGTCCATCTCCGTGGTGGCCAGGGTCCGCTCGTCGGGCGAAAAGGCCAGGCGGACCGACCTGGTGTTGAACCCCTCCAGGGTCGCGACCTCGCGCCCGGTCAGGCCGTCGACGATCCGGATCCGGCCCGCGACGGGCAGGGCCGAGGCCGCCGGACGCCCCCCCGGTGTGAACCGGCGCACCAGCCGTTGGGCCCAGGACGGGGTGATTTCCTCGAAGGCCCCGAGGGCCAGGTAGCGGTCCCCGCAGGCGATCGACCAGCCCAGCGACAGGTCGCCGAGATCCGGGCGGAGGGTACGACGGATCGTCGACGAGGGGACATCCCAGAGCTGGACCGCCCCGTCGGCGCGGATCACGGCCAGGGTGCGCCCGTCCGGGGAGAATTGCAGGGCGATATACGAGAGTTGCGGGCCGGAGCGGTCGGGATCGGCCAGGACCGTCCGTTTCAGGCCCGAGGGCAGGTCGTACAGGGTGATCGCCACCCCGGCCAGGTCGGCGACGGCGAGGGCCGACCCATCCGGGGCGAAGATCGCCGCCTCGTGGACCAGGTTGGAGAGGAGGATCTCGGGCAAGGGCTGCCAGGTCCGGGCGTCCCAGCGATGGATCCGTTCCTGGTCGGAACCGACCATCTCCCTCATCAAGAGCGTCCGGCCGCCGTCGGCGAAGGCGACCTGCCCGCCATGACCCGGGAGGTCGAGGGTCGGCCCTTCCACGCCGGTCGCCGCGTCCCAGATCCGGAGGATCCCGGTCCGGCCCGGGACCGAGACCGAGTCCCAGCCGCCGGCCGCGATCAAACCGCCATCGCGCGAGAAGTCCAGGAGTTCGACCGGCGTCGGCGTGGCCTCGGGCTCCAGCCTCATCCCTCCCAGCGAATCGCCGAGGAGCGGGGCCCCGCTCCGGCCGTCGCGGAGCGAGAGCCGCGCCCGCCAGGACACGTCCCCGGGCTCGGCCCACCAGTCGGTCGAGGGGACCGACTCGAAACCCGGCCCGCCCGAGAGCAAGGCCCGCCCGTCGGGCGAGAACGCCGTCTGATTGGCCGTGTTCGCGAAGGCGAACATCAGCCGGGGCCTCGGCTTCAGCCAGAGATGGAGCCCCCCCGCCGCCAGGACCACCGCGAGGGCTAGTCCCACAAGCCGGGCGCGTCGGTGCGATCTGCGGGCGGGGTCGGGCCGATCGCCGGATTCGGATGCCGAAGGATCGACGGGCATGGCTGGATCTCCGAGGGGGCCGGGGTCGGCCGACCGGCGGCCGGGAGCCCCTGCTGACGCGGCCGGGCCTCGAAATATTCGGGGAACCGCATCCTTTCCCGCCATCGACGCGGCGAGGATACTGGGGCCGAGCCGCATCATCACACCAGCAGGCATCTCCGGCATGCCCGAGGATCTGGGTGGCTGCGGGTTCGGCCGGTCCCCCCACCGGGGCCGTGTCGTGTGTCCGGGCGACGGGGGCGACGATGATCCTGAGATCGGCGAGTTTCTGGGGGGCGGCCTTCCTGGCCTGGGCGACATGGGGGGCGCCGGCGGTCCGGGGCGCCGAGGGGCCGGAGCTTCCCCGGGCCGAGATCGCCCGGCGCGGGAGGGAGGCGACCGCCTTCCTGGAGTTCGGCGGGAACCGCTCGGCCACGGCCTTCTGCGTCCACCCGTCGGGGCTATTCGTCACCAACGACCACGTCCTGCGCGGGCCGGGGGCGGGCGACGGCGCGAAGATCAAGGTCGTGATGGGGTCGGGGTCGCTGGAGCAGCAGGTCTTCGACGCGAAGGTCGTCCGCCGCGACCGCGAGGCGGACCTGGCCCTGCTGCGGGCCGAATCGGCCAGGGGCCTGCCCGCGCTGCCGCTGGGCTCTGCCGATGGCCTGGCGGAACTGGACGAGGTGTTCATCTTCGGCTTCCCGTTCGGCCGCAACCAGACCATGATCGTGGCGACGCCCAGGAACGAGCAGTATCCGTCGATCAGCGTCAATCGCGGGGCGATCAGCTCGCTCCGGCGGAAGGATGGCCGGTTGGAGCGGATCCAGCTCAACGCGGCGGTCAACCCGGGGAATTCCGGGGGGCCGGTGCTGAACGCCAGGGGGAACGTGGTGGGCGTGGTCGTCGGCCGCGTCGAGGGGCAGTTCGGGGCGGGCATCGACCTGGCGATCCCGGTCACCATCCTGGACCGATTCCTCTCCATGCCGGAGATCGACTTCGCGGCGATGGGGCATGGCGACACGGCGATGCCCGGCGAATCGGTCGAATTCCGGGCCCAGGTCGCGTCGCCCATCGCGGGCTCGACGCCGCCGGACCTGCAACTCGTGTTCGCCGCCGGCACGCCCCAGGAGCGTCGCAAGCCCATGACCCGCGCGGGGGACGCGTACGTTGCGAGCGATGTCCCCTTCCCCGCGACCAAGGGGCCGCGGAGCGTCGGCGTGGAGGTCCGGTATCCCGACGGGTCCGTGAAGGGCAACGCGGAGGACATCGAACTCCGGTCGGGCGGCGCCGGCGTGCGGCTCGGACGGCTCCGCACCTTGCGCCTGTCGCCCGGCCCGGAGGCCATCGCGGCCGACGGTCGTCCGCTGGACCCGGCGCCCGAGGCCCCCAAGGAACTGCCGGTGCAGGTCGGCGGGCAAAGGCTCGCCCTGGACCTGTCGCAGGCCCGCGAGATCGAGGTGACGGAGCCCAACGCCGACGACGCGGTCAGCTGCGCCGTGGTCGCGCTCCGGGGCAAGGAGGAGATCGGCCGGTCCAGCCTGCCCCTGTTCCTGGAAGGGGCCCCGCGGCCATCCTTCGACGCCCTCCGCGAAGGCCGATTCATCCGGCCGCCCCGCAGCACCTCGCCGATCTCCTACGTCCGCGTCGAGAGCACGGCGGGGGATTACATCGGCCAGGGGAAATCCTACTCGTATGGGAAGGGGGACCTGTCCTTCCAGATGCAGGGCCCGGCCCTCCGCTGCCAAATCGGCGACTTCGGCAACTGGACCCTGTCGCTCTCGGCCGGCGGCAATCGGATGCTGGAGGCGGCCGAGTATCGGGACGCCAAGCGGTATCCGTTCAGCAACGACGCCCCGGGCCTGGACTTCAGCGGCAACGGCCGGGGCTCCAACATGCTCGCCGGGGAATTCCGGATCTGGGAGCTGGACATGACCCAGGGCCAGGTGAACCGGATCGCGGTCGACTTCGTCCAGAGGTCCGAGGGGAAGATGCCCCCGCTCGTCGGCATGCTCCGGTTCCAATCGACGTTCCACTGATCGGGCGTCGGCCCGGGGCCGGGGCGAGTTCGCGCCGCGATCAGGGGGCGGTCGCGGCGCGGGGGGGCGACGAGGATCGGCGGTCGCTGATCCGCCGCTCCACCTCGGCCGGGTCGCTGGGGATGTCCCCGGACAACTTCTCCAGCCCGTCCTTCGTGACCAGGTAGTCATCCTCGATCCGGACGCCGAAGCCTTCCGAGGGGAGGTAGAGGCCGGGCTCGATGGTGAAGACCTCGCCGGGGGCGAGCGGCTTCGAGGTGTCGCCCACGTCGTGGACCTCCAGGCCCATGTGGTGGCCGAGGCCGTGGGTGAAGAAGTGGTCCATCGTCTGCTCGGTCCCGGTCTCGTCCCGGGCCCGGAGCGGGCTCTTGCGGAAGAAGTCCTTGACCCACCGCGACAGGGTGGCGATGGTCGTCTCCCCCGGCTTGAACTGGGCCGCCGCGCCGGACTGGGCGTCCAGGACGAGTTGGTAGACCTCGCGCTGGCGGGGGGTGAAGACGCCGTCGGCCGGATAGGTGCGGGTAATGTCGGCCGCGTAGCCGTGGACCTCCGCGCCGATGTCCACCACCACGAGTTCCCCGCCGCCGACCGTCCGGTCGTTGCGGTTGTAGTGGAGCACCGTGGAATTGGGGCCGGAGCCGACGATCGACGGGAAGGCCGCCCGCGAACCGCCCCCGGCGAGGAACGCCCCCAGGATCGCCCCTTCCAGACGATTCTCGGTCACGCCCGGTGCGAGCAGGCGGGCCACCTCGTCCTGCGCGACCGCCGTGGCGGCGATGGCGCGGCGGATCAGGGCGATCTCGGGCTCCGACTTCGCCTTCCGCATCTCGTTGAGCCGCGGGGCCACGTCGACGAACCGGGCATGGGGCGCCCCCTCGCGGAGGAACCGCGCGAACCGGGCGGCGACCGAGGTCGAGCCCGGCCGGGCCTCGGGCTCGATCAGGTGGACCGTGGCCGCCCGGGCGTGGAGCCCGGATCGCGGGTCGGCCACCGCCCGGAACGCGTCGGCCAGGAACAGGGCCGACGACTCGACCCGGTCGAACCCGGTCCGCGCCTGGGCCTCCGGCCCCGGGGCCAGCCTCGGGCCGTTCCACCGCTCCTGGGCGGGGTTCCTGGGCGGGAGGTACAAGGCTTCCTCCCCGGTGTCGGGCCGGAGGATCAGGGCGGCGTCCTCCTCGGCCACGCCGGTGAGGTAGGCGAAGTTCGGCTCCTGGGCGAACTTGCCGTCCTCGGGCGGCACCCCGCGCCCCAGCAGGATCACGACCGGCCCGGGCTCGGGCGCCGCCCCGCCGTGCCCCTCGGCGGCCCGGATCGCATCGCGAAGGGTCGCCGAGGCCGCATCAGCCCCCTTGATCCGCTCCATCAGGTCGCGGCGACGCTTCTTGTACGCCTCGGGCGGCTGGCCGTTTAATAAGGGGGCCGAGGCGTGCGGGACGACCGGCACGGCCCCCCCCTCCGCGGAGACGGCCGGGACGACCCAGGCCAGCGCGGCCAGGACCCATCCCGCCGGGGCCGGGCGGTTGGCGGGGCGGATCGGTGCGAGCATCGGTCTTCTCCGGGCGGGGCGCTAAGATGGGCGACGTTGCCCGATTGTGGCCGCGGGCGTCGCCGATTTCCAACGAACTCCGCCGGAAAGCCACGCGGCGGGAGAGTCCGCCGAGGGTCGAATGGACAGCCGGTCCGGCGACTTGCTACACTCGGACCCCTCGCTCACGGACGGGCGTGCGTCCGCGCACGTCGCGCCTCAAGGTCCGGCCGGCACCCGACCGCCCGGCATATACCGCCCCATCGCCTCGGGAGGAACACCCTTCGTGTCTCAAGACCGCCATCTGTTCACCAGCGAATCGGTGTCGATGGGCCATCCGGACAAGATGGCCGATCAGATCTCCGACGGCATCCTCGACGCCATCCTGGCCCAGGACCCGGCGGCCCGCGTCGCCTGCGAGACCCTGCTGACGACCGGCCTGGTGGTCGTCGCCGGCGAGATCACGACCTCGGCGCAGGTGAACTACGCCGACGTCGTCCGCCGGGTCGTCAAAGAGATCGGCTACACCTCCAGCGACATGGGCTTCGACGCCACGACCTGCGGCGTGATGGTCGCCCTGGGCAAGCAGTCGCCCGACATCGCCATGGGCGTGAACGCTGACGAAGGGGCGGGCAAGGATATCGGGGCCGGCGACCAGGGGCTGATGTTCGGCTTCGCGTCCAACGAGACGCCCGAGCTGATGCCGATGCCGATCGCCCTGTCGCACCGGATCATCAATCGCCTGACCGAGCTGCGCCAGGACGGCACGATCCCCTGGCTCCGCCCGGACAGCAAGAGCCAGGTCACCGTCGAGTACGAGGGCGGCAAGCCGGTCCGCGTCCACACCGTGGTCGTGTCGACCCAGCACGCCCCGGACGTCGACAACAAGACGATCCGCGACACCATCATCAAGCAGGTGATCGAGCCGGTCCTGCCCAAGGAGCTGGTCCACGGCGACATCATCTACCACATCAACCCGACCGGCAACTTCGTGGTCGGCGGCCCTCACGGCGACGCCGGCGTGACCGGGCGGAAGATCATCGTCGATACCTACGGCGGCCGGGGCCGCCACGGCGGCGGCGCCTTCAGCGGCAAGGACCCCACGAAGGTCGACCGCTCGGCCGCCTACATGGCCCGCCACGTCGCCAAGAACATCGTCGCGGCCGGCCTCGCCGACCGCTGCGAGATCCAGCTGGCCTACGCCATCGGCGTGTCCGAGCCGGTCAGCGTCCTGGTCGACACCGAGGGGACCGGCAAGATCCCCGACACCAAGATCGCGGAGCTGGTCCGCAAGCAGTTCCCGCTCAGCCCGGCCGGGATCATCAAGCACCTCGACCTCCGTCGCCCGATCTTCCAGAAGACGGCCAGCGGCGGCCACTTCGGCCGCTCCGAGCCCGACTTCACCTGGGAGAAGACCGAGGACGCCGCCGCCCTCCGCAAGGCCGCCGGACTCTGAGTTGCTCCCGAGTTGACCGACCGATGGACCGGGCGGGATTCCCGCGCTTTCAAGTTCCGGCCTCCCCGCCCCGGCCTCGTCGCCGGGGCGGTCGGTGGCCTGGGACCCCGCCCGGGAGAACCGACCCCGCCCCTCCGGGAAGGTCACGCCGACCATGTCCATGTCCAGCTCCATGCCCAGTAACGAAGCGTCGGCACGCCTCGCCTTCGCCGAGATCGACCCGCGTCCGCCCGCTTTCCTGGGGCGGGCCCCCGGCCGCGTCGAGCTGCTCGGGAATCACACCGACTACAACGGCGGCCTGGTGCTGGCCGCCGCCATCGACCGCGAGACGGTCGTCGTCGGCCGCCCCACGCCGGAACGCGATGGCCGGATCCGATCGGCCAACCTCGGCCAGGACGACGCCTTCCCGCTCGACCCCATCCGGCCGGCCGAGCCCGGATCGTGGCGCCAGTACATCCGGGGCGTGACCTGGGCGATCCAGGAGGCCGGTGGCCCCCTGCCCCGGGGCTTCGTGGCCACCCTGGCCGGCAACGTGCCCTTAGGCGCCGGGCTGTCGAGTTCCGCCAGCCTCCAGGCGGCCCTGGCGATGTTCCTGGCACGCGTCGCCGACCCGGGCGGATCGGATCCGGACGACCCCAGCCGGATGGCCCTGGCCCACACCCTCCGGCGCTCCGAGAACGAGTTCGTCGGCGTCGCCTCGGGCCTGCTCGACCAGTTCACCTCGCTGTTCGGCCGCCGCGATCACGCCGTCTTCCTCGACTGCCGGACCCTCCAGTATGACCGGGTCACGCTCGGCGACCCCGCCCCGGCCATCGTCGTCTGCGACAGCAAGACCTCGCGCCAGCTGGCCGACGGGATGTACAACCGCCGCCACGCCGAGTGTGAGGGGGTCGTCGCCCACTTCCGCGCGGCGAAGCAGGACGAGGCGATCACGCTCCTCCGCGACGTGACCCTGGGCGAACTCCGGGAGGAGTGGGACCGGCTCGACCCGGTCGGCCGGCTCCGCGCCCGCCACGTCCTGACCGAGAACGACCGGGTCCGCGACGGCGCCGAGGCCCTGCGGGCCGGCGATGTCGCCCGGTTCGGCTCGCTGATGTCGGCGTCGCACGCCTCCAGCCGCGACGACTTCCAGAACAGTTCTCCGGCGCTCGACGCCCTGATCGAGTCGGCCGAGGTCGCCCCCGGCTTCCTGGGCGGGAAGCTTTCGGGCGCGGGGTGGGCGGGCTGCACGGTCAACCTGGTCCGGTCCGACGACGCCGACGCCTTCGCCGAGGCGGTCCGCGCCGGCTATGCCCGCCGGACCAAGCTGGTCCCGGACGTCCACATCTGCCACGCCGCCGACGGCGCCTCGTCGCGGCGGCTGGACGCGGCCCCGTGATCAGAGTTGGTTGAACTCGCCCGAGGACTCGGTGCCCCGGCTCGCCTCGCGATCGCGGCGATACCAGCTCCACAGGAGCCGGAGCGTCGCGTAGTCGAGGAGGGCCTGCGACGAGGGGAACGGCTCCGCCTCGGGATCGTCCGGGTCGGTGCCGTCCAGCAGCGCCACGGTGCTGGGCGTGATGTAGGCGTCGGTCGAGAGCCGGCGGAGGTCGCCGACGAACTGGGGGAAGTTCTCGGCGGCCGACGTGCGGAGCCGGTCGCCGAGATAGGCGTAGTTCATCTTGTTCTCGACGATCCGGAACGCCACCCTCGGGTCGCGGCGGACCACGATCACCTCGCCCACCGGGTCGCGCGTCACCCGGGACGCCCGGAGCCGGCGGGCCTGCCTCGGGGCCCGACCCACCGCGGCGCGGAAGCCGGTCGAGATGGCGTTGATCCAGCCGGGCGGCGAGACCTCGCGGAACTCGTCCTCGGCGTCGATCCGCCCGGCGCAGACCAGCTCGATCTTGTCCCAGGGGACCCAGTGGGTCGGCTCGCCCCGCAGGCCGGTCACGCGGAACCCGCCCGGCAGGCAGCTCGCCTCGTGGATCGTCCGGGGCCGGGCGATGTCCGGGAAGGCGTCGGCCCGCCACGCCTCGGCGGCCACGTGCAGCTCGAACAGCCCGTCGAGCAACTGCCGGGCCTGCGCCTCATCGAGCATCTTCGGCCAGACCCCGGGCACCTTGGCCACCCACTGCATCGCATCGGTGGGATGCGCCCCGGTCACGCGGCTGAACAGGTCCCGCACCGCCGTCGGGTTGTCCAGGGCGTCGAAGATCACCAGCCGATAAGGGACGTCGGACTTGCCCATCGCGGTGCCCCGATTCCTTTCCGCCCTGATTCCACCCCCCGGCCCATCCTATCAGCCCACCCCCGCGACCGCCATCGACTCGCCGGGTACATTGGTCCGTTCATCCCGATCTCCCGACGCGAGGTGCATGCGATGGTCATCACGACGGAATTCGTCGACATCCCGGTCGACGGCTCCCCCATGCGGACGTTCCAGGCCCGGCCCCGCGCCGAGGGGCGGTTCCCGGGGATCGTCTTCTACTCGGACATCTTCCAGCTCACCGGGCCGATGCTCCGGGTGTCGGAGCGGCTGGCCGGATACGGGTTCGTGGTCGCGGCCCCGGAGATCTACCACCGGATCGAGCCGAAGGGGACCGCCATCCCGTTCGACGACGCCGGGCGCACCCGGGGCCTGGAGGACACCGCGAAGATGCCGGTCGCCCACTACGACGCCGACTGCCGCGCGGCGCTCGACTACCTGGCCGCCCATCCGGCGGTTGCGCCGGGGCAGCTCGGTGCGAGCGGGTTCTGCCTGGGCGGGCACCTGGCGTTCCGGGCGGCGTTGCAGCCCGACGTGAAGGCCACGGTCTGCTTCTACGGGACGGGCATCCACAACGGCAAGCTCGGCCGCGACGACGACGCCGGGTCTCTGGCCCGCGCCGGGGAGATCCGGGGCGACCTCCTGATGGTGTTCGGCAGCCTGGACCCCCACGTCCCCCCCGAGGGGCGGCTGGCGATCGAGTCCGCCCTCCGCTCGGCGTCGGTCCCCGCGGACTTCCTCCTCCTGCCGGCCGAGCATGCCTTCATGCGGGACGAAGGGCCCCGATACGACCCCGAGGCGACCGACCAGGCCTTCGCGGCGATGATCGAGCGGTTCCGCCGGTCGTTCACCGCCTGATCGGGGGCGGCCCTTTCTCCCCGAAAAATCCCCCGACATGTCGAAATAGTATGTTTAGGCACCCCTCGCGATTCTGAATATGTAGGGCGACGGCGCCGCCGGGCGTCGGCACCCCGCATCATCGACGAGCCGCGAGGAGTCCACGCCATGCCCTGCAGCCCCGCCCGACTGGCCGCGAACCGGGCCAACGCCCTGAAAAGCACCGGGCCGACCAGCCCGGAAGGGCGTCGCAAATCGTCTCGCAACGCCCTGAAGCACGGGCTGGCCGGCGACGGCGTCGTGCTGCCCGAAGGGGAAGCGGCCGAGGTCGACGTCGTGGCCGCCCAGCTCGTCGCCGAGATGAAGCCCTCCGGGCTGATGGGCCGGATCCTCCTGAAGCGGATCGCCGTCTTCTCCCACCGACTCGACAGATGCGGCCGGCACGACGCGGCCATGACCGCCCGGCGGGTCCGCGACGCCCAGAAGGCCCGAGACGCGGCACGCCGCGCCGAGGTCAACGAACTCGGCGTCATCCTGGACATCGACCCCGACCGGGCCGTCACCCGGCTGCTGGAGACGCCCGAGGGGATCGACGGGCTGACCGAGGCCTGGTTGGTGCTGCGCGGCAAGCTGGCCCAGCCCGGCAAGCTCGCCTGGAACGAGCACGACGACCGGCAGCTCGACCGCCTCCTCGGCCGTCACCCCGGGATGCACCCGCCGACCCAGTTCGACCCGATCCTGCGGGCCCTGCGGGGCGACTTCTCCGGCCTGACCGCCGACCAGGGGGCCGGGCTGTCTCGCAACGCCCGCATGCGGTGGGCCCGCGAGCAGCTGGCCGCGCTGATCGATGCCGAGGTCGAGGCCCTGCGCGAGCTGCGCCCCCTGATCGACGACGAAAACGAGGCCGCCGACCGCGCCGAGGCGGGCGACCGCGCCCTTTTCGACCCGTCCAAGGAGGCGCAGCTGGCGCGTCGTTACGAGGCCGCCGCCGAGCGCGGGCTGTTCCGGGCCCTACGCGAGTTCCACGAGGTCGAGGCGCGAAACGAACCCAACGCCGCCCCATCGATCCCAGCAGCCCCGGCCCCCGCGCCGAAGGCCGCCCCGGACGCCCGGCCCGTGCCGATCCGCCGCCGACCCGCGACCGCTCCCCCGCCGGCGCCCCGGCCCGCGTCGTTCGGCCCGCCCGCCCACACGCCGTGCAAAACGAACCCAGCCCCCGGCCTCCGGACGCTCGCGGATGGGAGGCCGGGATGAGCCATCCGACGCCTCCGGCCGGCCGGATCGAGACGCCATCCGGCCCCACGCGGGGTCAGGGCTGGGGGGCCGCCGCTGGGTGGCTGTGGTTGGCTTGCCAACCACGGCGCCGACGAGCCCGCTCGGCGATCGATGGCCGGCGTCGATGATCCTTGGCCCGGGGCCGCGATGGCCATCACCCCGCGATTGCATCACGAGCGCCGTGGTTGGCAAGCCAACCACAGCCACCCGGAGCCCAGAACGCCGAAATCAAAAGGGACACCCGGGCGGCCGCCCGCAGGGGGCCCGGCCCTTGACAATCGACCGACCCTCCGCGACCCTGGTATCCCTGCGCGGGCGTCGTCGGCCCGCGCGTCGTCGAAGCCTCATCCTGGCGCAAGATCTCGGCCCCATGAGCGAACCACCCCCGGGAGGGCTGAGCATCGGGGCCCTCCAGCGCCGGATCCGCGAGCTTTACGGGGCCAAGGACGCCACCCGGGGCGACGCCGGGACCTTCCTCTGGTTCGCCGAGGAGGTCGGGGAGCTGGCCACCGCCCTGCGGACCGGGACGCCCGAGGAGCTGGCGCTGGAGATGGCCGACGTCCTGGCCTGGCTGGTGACCCTGGCCAACGTCCGGGGCGTGGACCTCGAGGCGGCGGCCTGGCGGAAATACGGCGAGGCGTGCCCCGGGTGCGACGCGATCCCCTGCCGGTGCGACCCGGCGGAGAAACCCTGAACGGACCCCCCAGCGTGACCACCCATAGACCCGGATCCCGCCCCTTTCTCCGGATGATCGCCGCCCTCGCGGCGATGGCATCCACCGTCGCCACGGCCCGGGCGGCCGCGCCCGCCGTCGAGGTCGAGAACGTCCGCGTCGGGTTCGAAGAGCGGTTCAAGCCCGGCTCGTGGACCCCGGTCTGGATCCAGCTCCGGGGCGGGCCGCAGGGGTTCGCCGGCGTCATGGAGCTGGTCGCCCCCGACGAGTACGGCACGGAGACCGTGGTCCGCCAGCCGGTCCAGGTCGGCCCCGGCCAGGGTCAAAGGGTGACCGCCTACGTCCGGGTCGGGTCGACCGACCCCGACTTCGCCACGCTCCGGTTCCGCGACGGCAAGACCGGCCGTCGCGCCGTCAACGACGCGGCGATCGGCTCCCTGATGGGCTCGAAGGTCCCCGACGCCCTGACCGCGGAGGACTACCTCCTGGTGGCCCTGGGCCAGCCCCAGGGGATCAAGCAGATCCCCACCCTGCCCGGCTTCAACGCCGACCGCAACGGGCCGGCCACCTACGGCCGCGCCCGCGAGGTGGCCGTGGCCCAGCCCGGCGCGGCCGAGGACCTGCTGCCCGGCCGGTGGTACGGCTACGACGCGGCCGACGCCGTGGCCATCGACACCAACGACAAGGAGACGCTGGCCGCCCTCTCGGCCGGGCGGGGCGAGGCGCTCCGCCGCTGGGTCGAGCGGGGCGGACACCTGGTGGTCGCCGTCGGGTCGAACTGGCAGGCGGTCAACGACAGCGTGCTCGGCCCGATGCTGCCGCTCCGGATCGCCGGCCAGGTCCAGGTCGAGCCCTACGAGGCGATCGAGGCGTTCGCCGGCGGCTCCAAGCCGATCGTCTCCGAGGCCAACCAGGGCCGGGCCGCCAAGTTCGAGGAGGTCGAGGCCCGCGGCGGCCAGGTGATCGCCTCGACCCTGTCCACCCCGCTGATCGTCCGCGGCCCCTACGGCTTCGGCCGGGTCACGGTGATCGGGCTGGACGTGGACGCCAAGCCGTTCGCCGACTGGCCGGACCGGGCCCTGTTCTGGGTCAAGGCGATGGACCTGAAGGCCCCGCCCGGCGACGCCAACGCGGCGATCAACCAGGCCGGCCGCCTGGTGCAGTCGGGCGTCTCGGACCTGTCCAGCCGGCTCCTCCAGGCGCTGGAGCAGTTCCAGGGGGTGACCCTCGTCCCGTTCGGCTGGGTGGCCGGGTTCATCTTCCTGTACATCCTGCTGATCGGCCCCGGGGACTACTTCTTCCTGAAGAAGGTCCTGAAGCGGATGGAGCTGACCTGGATCACCTTCCCCACGATCGTGGTCGCGGTGAGCCTGCTGGCGTACTACGCCGCCTACCGGATCAAGGGGACCGACCTCCGGGTCAACAAGGTGGACATCGTGGACGTGGACCTGGCGACGAAAAGGGTCCGGGGCTCGACCTTCTTCAACGTGTTCAGCCCCCAGAACCGCGACTACGACGTGGCCATCGCGCCGCTGGCGCCGGACCGCCCCGAGCCGGCGGCCGACGCGGGCGAGGTGCCTCCGCCGCCCCCCGGCACCGAGACGATGGTCTCCTGGTTCGGGGCCCCTGAGGCCGGACTGCGGGGGATGAACAACCGCGGGCGCGGCACCGGCTTCGGCGGGTCGGGCTACGCCTACGAGCCGGCCGGCCGGGCGGAGCGGCTGGAAGGGGTGCGGGTCGGGATCTGGAGCACCAAGGCCTTCGCCGGCCGGTGGGACGGGCCGGCGCCGTCGCCGGTGGTCGATTCCGACCTGTCGGCGGTCGGCACCGACCGCGTGGAAGGGACCGTCACCAACCGGCTCGACATCCCGCTCAAGAACGTCCTGCTGGCCTACGGCACCCAGGTCTATTACCAGATCCCCACGATCGAGCCGGGCGCCACCGTGCAGATCGACGCCTCGCTCAACCGAGTGCTCGGCGGCTACCTGGACGACCTCCGCGCCTCGTTCATGCCGGACAACTTCTACGGCCAGCAGACCGCGAAGATCGACCGGGCCAACCTCGCCCGCGAGCTGATGTTCCACGACAGCGACCGCTCCGGCAAGGTCTCCCTGCCCAGCCGGGCCCTGCACGACCTGGACCTCACCGGGCAGCTGGAACTGGGGCGGCCGATGCTGGTGGCCCAGGTCGACCGGCCCGCGGCGAAGCTCCTGCTGGGCGACACCCCGTCCCCGGCGAAGGTGGAGCAGACCACCCTGATCCGCGTGATCCTCCCCCTCAAGCCGGAAGCGTCCCGGGGCAAATAAGGGCCGCAGGCACCTCGAAAGGCTCACCGCAATGATCGAGACGCATGACCTGACGAAGATGTACGGCGACCTGTACGCCCTGAATCGCCTGAACCTGACCCTGAACCAGGGGGACGTCTACGGCTTCATCGGCCCCAACGGCGCCGGCAAGACGACCACGATGCGGATCCTGGCCACGCTGCTCAACCCGACCTGGGGCGAGGCCACCGTCTGCGGCTACTCGATCTACACCGGCGCCAAGGACATCCGCCGCGCCATCGGCTACATGCCCGACTTCTTCGGCGTCTACGATGACATGAAGGTCATCGAATACCTCGAATTCTTCGCCGCCGCCTACCGGATCACCGGCCCGGCCCGCAAGAAGATCTGCGAGGAGGTGCTGGAGCTGGTCGACCTGACCTACAAGCGCGATGCCCTGGTCACCAGCCTATCGCGCGGGATGACCCAGAGGCTCGGCCTGGCCCGCGTGCTGCTGCACGACCCCCAGGTGCTGCTGCTGGACGAGCCGGCGTCGGGGCTCGACCCCCGGGCGCGGATCGAGATCCGGGCGCTGCTCAAGGAACTGCGGGCGATGGGCAAGACGATCCTGGTGTCCAGCCACATCCTCCCGGAGCTGGCCGACATCTGCAACAAGATCGGCATCATCGAGCAGGGCGTCCTGCTGGTCAACGGCGCCGTGGTCGACGTGATGAAGCAGGTCCGGACCGACATCGTCCTGAACATCGGCGTGTCCGACCGCGCCGCCGACGCCGCCCTGTTCCTGGAGAAGCAGCCGGAGGTCGAGGACGTCCAGGACAAGAACGGCGTGATGGTCGTCAAGATGCGCGAGGGGGTCGTCCAGTACAGCTTCCTGGTGCCCCGCCTCCTGGAACAGGGGTTCGACATCACCCTGTTCAAGGAGGACGAGATCAACCTGGAGACGGCGTTCATGCACCTGACCAAGGGGATTACCAGCTAGGACGATCCCTCCCGGCCCGGGGCGGTGTCTCAGATCGAGGCGCCGCCGAGCGCCGGGAAGGCGCCGAGGAGACTGGTGCCGAGGATCGGCTCACCGCCGACCTGGATCCGCGACACGCCGGCCAGGAAGCCGGAGGTCGAGAAGGCGCTGTTGGGGGGGAAGCCGAGGCCGACCGAGAGCGAGCTGCCCGGGGCGATGGTGGTATCGCCCGTGACCTGGACCCCCTTGCCGGCCGGCCCGGACCCCTTGGCGGCCTGGGCGGTCAGGCCGATGTAGCGACCGACCGTCATGTCGGCGCCGTTCTGGAAGGTCAGGTTGCCGCCGACGTTCATGTTGTTCAGGTCGCGGCCGACGTTCAGGCCGGCCCCGGTGTTGAAGTCCGCGTCGGTGAGGATGTCCAGGGTGTTGAGGTCGCCGCCCACGGAGATCGACCCGCGGCGGGCGACCGAGGCGAAGGCGAGCCGGTCGACGCGGTTGGTGCTCTTGATGTTCACCGGCCCGGACAGGATCGCGGTGCGGTAGCCCTCGATCGCCCCGATCGTGCCCGAGCTGACCCGGATCGACGCGATGTTCACCAGCCGGCTCTGGTTCCCGAGGGCCGTGCGGAAGGTGTGGGCGTCCAGCACCTGCTGCGACGAGCCTTCCGACTGGGAGTTGCTGGACTGGACGGTGCCGAGCTGGACGATCGGGTTGATCGTCACCAGAGAGTCGATCGACGAGCCGTCGATGATCAGGTTGATCCGGCCCCGGGGCGCGGCCGTGGCGCGGATGGTCCCGCCGTTGACGATCGAGATGTAGAACCGCTCCTTGCTCGCCAGGGTGACGACGACGGCCTGGCCCCCCGCCGCGGTCCGGGCGTTGCCGAAGGCGCTGGCGACGTTCGCCTTGGCGGCCATCAGGAGTCGCGATTCGAGGCGGCCGTCCAGCGTGGGCCGGAAGGCCCGCCGATTCGACTTCCGTCCGTCCGATGCGTCGCGGGTCATGCTCGCTGCCCTCCGTAGCCAACCCCGGCCGATGCCAGGCCCTTCGAATGGTCCGATTCCCCTCCGAAGTATCGACGGCCCGGATCGTCGCCTCGTCCCAAAACACGCCCGACCCGACGCGCCGATCGCGGGTCACGCCGGTTGGCCCGGTCGGTCCGATCGTGAGCTCCAGGACCGGAATTGCCCCGATCCGCCGGTTGCGACACAATGGCACCCTGGACGCCCGCCGAGCCCCGATCCGAATCGCCCCGAGGTCCCGTCCCGATGCAGGCCCCCCTGATCTCGCAGAAGGCGTCGCGGTTCACCGAGAGCGTGATCCGCGGCATGTCGCTGGAGGCCGCCGCCCACGGCGCCGTGAACCTGGCCCAGGGCATGCCCGACTTCCCCGCTCCGGCCGAGATCAAGGACGCCGCCTGCCGCGCGATCCAGGAGGACGTCAACCAGTACGCCATCACCTGGGGGGCCTCCGGCCTCCGGTCCGGCATCGCCGATCACGCGAAGTGGCACCTGGGGCTGGACGTCGACCCCGAGACCGAGATCACCGTCACCTGCGGCAGCACCGAGGCGATGCTGGTCGCCCTGCTCTCGGTGATCAACCCCGGCGACGAGGTGATCCTGTCGCAGCCGTTCTACGAGAACTACTGGCCCGACTGCGTCCTGGCCGGGGCCACGCCCCGGTTCGTCCCGTTCCGCCCGCCCGGCTGGACCTTCGACCCGGACGAACTGGCCGCGTCGTTCAACGACCGGACCAAGGCCATCGTCCTGTGCAACCCGAACAACCCGACCGGCACCGTCTTCACCCGCGACGAGCTGGAGCAGGTCGCGGCCCTGTGCCGCAAGTGGGACGTCCTGGCGATCACCGACGAGATCTACGAGCACATCCTCTACGACGGCCGCCCGCACGTGTCGCTGGCGTCCCTGGACGGGATGCGCGAGCGGACGATCACGATCGGCGGGATGAGCAAGACCTACTCCGTGACCGGCTGGCGGATCGGCACCATGATCGCCCCGCCGAACCTGACCCACGCGTTCCGCCGGGTCCATGACTTCGTCAGCATCGGCGCCGCGGCGCCGCTCCAGGCCGCGGGGGCCGTGGCCTATCGCCTCCCGCGCTCCTACTACGACGGGCTCGCCGCCGACTACCAGGCCCGCCGCGACCGCCTGTGCTCCGCCCTGCTCGACGTCGGGTTCGACCTCGACCCGCCCCAGGGGGCCTACTACGTCATGGCCAACATCGAGGCTTTCGGCGCCACCGACGACGTCGCGTTCGCCCGCCACCTCGTCCGCGAGGTCGGCGTCGCCACCGTCCCCGGCTCCAGCTTCTTCCAGGACAAGGCCCTCGGCTCCAGGTACATCCGGTTCTGCTTCTGCAAGAAGGATGAGACCCTGGACCTGGCGATCAACCGCCTCCGGACGCTGCGGGTCGTGGTCTGAACATTCGCCGAGGATGTGGCCGGGCTGGAGAGGATGAAAAAAGCCCCGCTCGCCGAAGTGAGCGGGGCCAAGATTTGCCGGGATCGGGAATTCGGGCCGGTCACTGCACCACGTCGGGCTTCGTGGCTGGGGCGGGATTCCCCTCGACGTCGAGGACGTTGACGACCTTGGCGAACGGCAGTTCCTTGATGGGGCCCTCGATCTTGGAGCGGTCGCCGACGACCAGGATGGTCAGCTTCGAGGGGTCGAGGTACTTGGCGGCGACGCGGTCGATGTCGGCCCGGGTGACGGCCTCGACCTTATCGCGGTAGGTGGTGAAGTAGTCGGCCGGGAGGTCATACAGGACCAGCGCCGCGAGGGTGCTGCCGACGCCGGAGATCGTCTCGAACTGGGCGGGGAACCCCTTGATCGAGCGGTCCTTGGCGAAGGCCAGCTCGGCGTCGGTCACCGGGCGGGGGCCGGCGATGTCGGCCACTTCCTTGACCAGTTCGACGAGCGCGGGGGCGGTGACCTCGGTCTTCACCGAGCCTCCGGCCTCGAACGGGCCCGGGGTCAGGCGGAAGTCGAAGCTCGACCGTGCCCCATAGGTGTAGCCCTTGGCCTCGCGCAGGTTGAGGTTGATCCGGCTGGAGAACTGGCCGCCCAGGATCGCGTTCATGATCACCAGCGGGAAGTAGTCCGGGGTGTTCCGGGCGACGCCGACCTGGCCGACCGAGAGGATCGACTGGGCCGCGCCCGGCTTGTCGATCAGGTAGACCGTGACCGGCTTGGCGGGCGGGGCGTCGGGCAGCTTGGCCGTGACCGGCGAGCCGGGCTGCCAGTCCTTGAGCGCGGCCTCCAGCACCGGGATGATCGCGTCGGGCGTGGTGTCGCCGACCACGATCAGGGCCGAGTTGTTGGGGATGAACAGGTTCTTGTGGTAGGCCACCACGTCATCGCGGGTGATCGACTTGACCGACTTCGGCGTGCCGGTGGCGACCCGGCCGTAAGGGTGATCCTCGCCGTAGACCAGCTTGGGGAAGACGATCCCGGCGATGGCCGGCGGGCTGTCGGCCTGGCGGAGAAGGACGGCGAGCCTTTGGAGGCGGAGGCGTTCCAGCTCCTTGTCCGGGAAGGTCGGGTGGAGCAGGACGTCGGTGTAGATCTCCAGAGCCTTGGGCAACTGCCGCGTGAGGGTGGACATCGAGAGGCTGCTCGACTCCAGGCCGCCCCCGGCGTTCACCGAGGCCCCCAGGTCGGCCAGGTCCTTGGCCAGCTGGATTGCGTCCCGCGAGGTGGTCCCCTCGGTCATCAGCGAGGTGGCCAGCGACGCGAGCCCTTCCTTGCCGGGGGCCACTGTGGTCGCCCCGCCCTTGACCACCAGGTTCATCCCGACGATCGGCAGGTTATGCCGCTCCGAGATCAGCACTTCCAGGCCGTTGGACAGCTTGCGGCGGACGACCGGGGCCGGGGTGAAGTCCGGGTTGGGGCCGGGCGTGGGCAGCTTGGACCGATCGACGTCGTCCTTGATCTGGGCCACCGGCGGGCTGACCAACGGGGCCTGGGCGGACCGGTCGACGGCCGGCTCCTCGGGGCGGGGGGTCGGCTTGCCGGGGGTCACGTCCATCCGGATCCGGTTGGCGACCAGGTACTTGTTGGCCACCCGCCTCACGTCGTCGGGGGTGACGGCGTAGGCCCGTTCCAGCTCCTTCTTGTAGGCGAGCGGGTCGCCGTAGACGACGTTGTAGGTGTTCAGGAAGTCGGACTTCCGGGCCACCGACTGGAGGCCGAAGATCGACCCGCTCTCGACGCTGGTCTTGGCCTTCTGGACCTCGTCGGCGGTCGGCCCATCGGCCTTGAGCCGCTCGATCTCGCGGTCGGCGATGGCGATCAGGTCGTCGATGGTCTGCCCCTTCTGGGGCGTGATCGAGACGTTGAAGGTGCCGGAGATCGCCTGGGCGCCGTGGTAGGCCATGGCGCTGGCCGCCAGCGGCTTCTCGTACTGCAAGGCCAGGAACAGGCGGTTCTGGTTGTCGAGCTGCCCCAGGACGGCGGCCAGGGTGTCCAGGGCCGCCTCGTCCTCATGGCCGTTGGGCACGGTCGGCCAGACGAGCTGGGTCCGCGCCAGCTGGACGGCGTCGGTCATGGTCAGGTGCTTGGGGGCGTCGAGCTTGGGGACGTCCGGGGCCATCTTGGCGACCTCGGGGCCCTTCGGCAGCGGCCCGAAGTACTTGGCCACCAGCTTGCGGGCCTCGGCCGGGTCGAAGTCCCCGGCGATCGCCAGGCTGGCGTTGTTCGGGCTGTAATAGGTGCGGAAGAAGGCCGAGACGTCTTCGAGGCTGGCCGCGGAGAGGTCGGCCATCGAGCCGATCACCGAGTGGTGATACGGGTGGTTGGGCGGGTAGAGGGCCTCCAGGATCCTTTCCTGGGTCTGGCCGTACGGGACGTTATCGATCCGCTGCCGGCGCTCGTTCTTGACCACGTCGCGCTGATTGTCCAGCTTCTCCTGGGTCAGGGCCGGGAGCAGGAAGCCCATCCGGTCGGACTCCATGTACAGGGCCAGCTCCAGGGCGTTGCTGGGCAGGGCCTGGTAGTAGTTCGTCCGGTCGTTGCTGGTGCTGCCGTTGATCTGGGCGCCGAGCTTTTCGAGCGGGCCGAAGTACTCGCCGTCGTGGTGCTCCGACCCCTGGAACATCAGGTGTTCGAACAGGTGGGCGAATCCGGTCCGGCCGACCTTCTCGTTCTTGGACCCGACCTTGTACCAGATGTTGACGCTGACCGTGGGCGTGGTGTGATCCTCGTGGAGGATGACCGACAGGCCGTTGGGCAGCGAGTACGTCTCGACCTTCAGGTCGGGGATGGTCTGGGCCTTCAGGCCCGCAGGTGCCACCGTCGCCAACGCGAGGAGGACGGCGAAGGGCGCGAACGCGAGGCGGGATCTCATGTGCGGATGCTCCCAGATGCGAAGGGCGCAGATGCGGGCGGAGGTGCGATCCGGCCGTGTCGGTCGCCGGGGAGGGCGATCCACCAGTTCTAACCGCCCGGGGGACCGATCGTCCAGCGCGGGCGGGTCACCTCGGCAGCAACTCCCGGAACCGCCCCAGGATCGGTGCCGAATCCGCGAGCGGGGCGAGGTCGCGATCCTCGTCCGGGTCGCGGGCCAGGTCGAACAGGCGCTCGCGCCCGTCCCGATCGCGGATGTAGTGGTGGGTCGCGTCGACGATCGACCGCAACGGCCCGAATCGGGCCGGGGACCGGCCGTGGTTGGGGTCGTCCTCGGGCGGGGCCTTGACCTCGGACAGCACGAGGTCGGGCGGGACGGGAAGCTCCTCGGGCCGGGCCGTCCAGAACCGGGCCAGCGAATCCCCGGGGAAGAACGCCTCGCGATCGGCCAGGAGTTCGCCGACGACCGTGGCCGGCAGGTCGCGGAGGCTGACCGGCGTCTCGACCTTGGCCCCGGCCGGGATGCCCGGGCCGAGCACCACCAGCGGGACGTGGATCTCGGGCCGCCCCAGGCTGACCCCGTGGCCGAACACCCCGTGCTCGCCCAGGTGTTCGCCGTGGTCCGCCGTGATGATGACCAGCGTGTCCTTCATCGCCCCCCGGCGGTCGAGGTCGTCGAGCAGCCGGCCGAGTTCGGCGTCGAGGGCGGCGATGCAGCGGTCGTAGGCGTCCCGGGCCAGCCTGAGTTCGTCCCGGGTCAGGCCGGACTTGTCGGCCTCCCACCAGGTCTTCAGCAGGCGGATTCGATCCGGGGATTCGGCCACGGCGCCCGGCAGGTCCGCCCCGGAACCCTCGGGCGGGAAGTAGGGATGGTGGGCGTCGAAGAAATTTAGGAACGCGAAGTTCGGCCCCGGCGATCGGCGGTCGAGCCAGCCGAGGAAGTCGCTGCGGATCCGCGCCGCGTCCTTGCGATCGCCCGAGGTTTGCTCGGGCAGGCCGAGCCCCCGCGACAGGGCGGGGTGGCGATGGAGGAAGTCCATGCCCCGCGCCACCGTGGCCGATCCCATCAGGATCGACCGGGGGGTGACGGGGTAATCCTCGTAGTGGTCGAAGCCGTGGGCCAGGCCGGTCTCATAGCTGCAATAGGTGACGTTGGCCACGAACCCGGCCGTGTCGAACCCCTTATTGCCCAGGAACCAGGCCAGGGTCGGCACTTCCCGCTCCAGCGGTTGTTTCCAGTCGACCTTCAACTCATGCGGCCAGCGACCCGTGAACATCCCCGCGTGCGAGGGGGCCGTCCACGGGGCCGTCGCGTACGCCTGGTCGAACCGGACGCCCCGGGCCGCCCAGCGGGCGAGGTTGGGCGTGGTGTCCCGGTCGTATCCATGAAGGCTCAGGCTCCGGGCCCGGACCGTGTCCAGGACGATCAGGATCGCATTCTTCGGCCCGCCTTCGAGCCCCTCGGGCGGGCCTCCCCTGCCCCGACTCAGCACCCGCGACCAGGGGACCGAGCAGGCCACGGCCGAGGCCAGGACCAGGCCGACCAGCACCGGCAAGGTCCACCGGACCGCACTCCGGAACCGGCCGGGATGGCGGGTCGCCAACCGGGCGAAGCCCAGCCCGATGGCGGCCGAGAGGACGAGGCAGGCCGCCGTGTAGATCGGCCAGCGGAACAGGAACCCGAGCGACGCGACGGCCGCCAGGGCGAAGGCGGAAACCCCCGCGGGAACCCGGCGGCGGGATGCGACGGCCAGGGCCGCCAGCACCAGCCCGGGGATCGCCGTCAGGATGAGCCCGGCCACCGGGATCATCCAGGGAAAGTGGTGGCTGATGTTGTAGTTGCGCGGGTCCAGGACGTGGCACTTGAGCAGGAACGCCGCCAGCTCCAGTTCGCCGAAGGCGAGGCCGAACCAGGCGGCCCAGGCCAGGATCGACGCGGGCCCCGGGCGGGTTTCGGCGGGCGAATCGGTCATCCGGCGCTCCTCGATCGGGTCAGATCACGTAGTTCTCGACGAACACCCCGCGCCGGCCGTGGAAGACCTTGAGGTCCTTGGGCGTCACGAAGATCTGCTCCCCCTCGGCCAGGTTCAATTCCTGGCACCGCTCGCGGGTGAGCTGGACCTGGAGCGGCGTGCCGTCGGCCAGCCGGAGGTCGAGCCGCACCAGCGCGCCCAGGCGGGTCAGGCGGCGGATCTGCGACGCCCAGGCCGGCTTGCCGTTCCGGCTCCGGGCGATGTCCAGGTCGTGCGGCCGGACGTAGACCAGGGTCGGACCGTCGCTGCCGGGCACATCCAGCGGGAGAGGGGCCTCGTCGTGCTGCATCTCCATGTTCAGCACGGTCTCGAACGGGAGGATGTTGACGGCGCCGAGGAACTCGGTCACGAACGGCGAGACCGGCCGTTCGTAGAGTTCCTGGGGCGGGCCCATCTGCTCGATCTTCCCCTTGTCCAGGACCACGATCTGGTCGGAGACCTCGAACGCCTCCTGCTGGTCGTGGGTGACGAACAGGGTGGTGACGTGGACCTCGTCGTGGAGCCGGCGGAGCCAGCTCCGCAGCTCGTCCCGGACCCGCGAGTCGAGCGCCCCGAACGGCTCGTCCAGGAGGAGCACCTTGGGCCGGGGGGCCAGAGCCCGCGCCAGTGCGACCCGCTGCCTCTGCCCACCCGACAACTGCGAGGGGAATCGCTCGGCGTAATCGGCCAGCTGGACCAGCCTCAGCAGCTCCTCGACCCGGTCGCGGATCTCGGCCTTGGGCAGCTTCTGGACTTCCAGGCCGAACGCCACGTTCTGGCGGACCGTCATGTGGCGGAACAGGGCGTAGTGCTGGAACACGAAGCCGACGCCCCGGCGCTGGACCGGCATCCGGGTGGCGTCCTCGCCGGTCAGCTCGACCGATCCCGAGTCGGCCTGCTCCAGCCCGGCGATGATCCGCAGGATCGTGCTCTTGCCCGAGCCCGACGGGCCGAGCAGCGCCACGAGCTGGCCGGATGGGACCTCGAAGGAGACCGAGTCGATCCGGAACTTGCCCAGCTTCTTCTGAAGGTCGCGGACCACGATACCCACGGCATCCTCCCGGACGAGATCTCTGGCTGAGGGGGAGACGGGACCGAGCCCGTTCACTCGCCCCGGTTGTGTTCGTGGGCCTCGACGCGACGACGCAGCGATTCCATGCCGATCAGCAGGACGAAGGAGATCCCGGCTAGGGCCACGCTGGCGGCGTAGGCCCCTTCGGGGTGGAACCCCTCGATCCCGTCGTGGATGTACAGGGTGGCCGTCTGGGTCCGGCCCAGGATGTTGCCCGACACCACCAAAAGCGCCCCGAACTCGCCCAGGGAGCGGGCCACGGTCAGGGTCACGCCGTAGGCCAGCCCCCAGCGGATCGAGGGCAAGGTCACCTGCCAGAAGGTCCGCCACCGGCCCGCGCCCAGGGTCCGGGCGACTTCTTCCTGGTCGACGCCGAACTCCACCAGGACCGGCACGACCTCGCGGACCACGAACGGGAGGGTCACGAACAGGGTGGCCAGCACCATCCCGGGCCAGGCGTAGACCACCCGAAGGCCGGCCGCCTCCAGGGGTCGGCCCAGCCAGCCATTCGGGCCGTAGACGATCACCAGCATCAGCCCGGCGATGATCGGCGACACCGCGAACGGCAGGTCCACCAGGCCGTCGGCGAACGCCCGGCCCCAGAACTTCTGCCGCACCAGCACCAGCGCGAAGGCCAGGCCGAACAGGGTGTTGACCAGAGTGGCGACCACCGTGATCCCGATCGTCAGGCCGAAGGCCCTGCGGGCGTCGGCCGACAGCAGGGCATCCCAGAACGGCCGGAACCCGCCGGCCAGCGCCGTCCTCACCAGCGACAGGGTCGGCACCAGGATCAGGATCGCGAACCAGCCGACGACCAGGCCGATCAGGAGCGTCCGGCCGCTCCAGAACGCCGACCGATTGCCGAGGGTGGTCGCGGGCGATGCGGGGCTGGCCACGGCGTCAGGCCTTTCGGGTTCGTTGGATCAGGTTCAGGACGATCAGGATGCCCAGCGACGCCGCCAGCAGCACCGAAGAAACGACCAGGGCCCCGTGGGGCCGGCCGCTCTCGATCTCCCCGAAGATGTACATCGGCCCGGTCTTGGTCTCCAGAGGACGGTTGCCGGCCACCATCACCACGCTGCCGAACTCCCCGAGCGCCCGGCTGAACGCCAGCGCCGTGCCGGTGAGGATCGAGGGGAACAGGGTGGGCAGGGTCACGCGGCGGAAGATCGTCCAGGGCCGGGCCCCCAGCGTCGCCGCAGCCTCCTCCTCGCCCCGGTCGATCTCCAGGAGCACCGGCTGCACGCTGCGGATAACGAACGGGTAGGTGACGAACAGGAGCGCCAGGACGATGCCCGGCTGCTGGTAGATGACCCCTAGCCCGAATCGGCCCAGCACCGCCCCCAGCGCGCTCGACGGTCCATAGAGGGCCACCAGCATCAGCCCGGTGACCACCGTGGGCACGGCGAACGGCAGGTCGATCAAAGCATTCATGATCCCCTTGCCGGGGAAGTCGTAGCGGACTAAAACCCAGGCGGTGGCCGTGCCCGCCACGGCGTTGATGGCCACCATGATCAGGGCCGTCGTGATCGTGAGCTGGAGGGCGTGCCAGGCAAACGGGTCGAAGATCGCCTTGCGGAACGCGGCCGGGCCGGGCTCCGCCGCCTGATAAGCCAGCGTGGCCAGGGGCAGCGCCACCATCACGCCGAGGTAGGCCAGGGTCGAGGCCCGGAGCATCAACGCCGGGACGTGTTCGGGTCGCCTCGTCATCGTCGTCACTTCCCCCCGCCGCGACGGGTGAACGTCCGATCGAAGACGCCTCCGGGATCGAACACAGTCTTCTTCACCTGGGACCAGCCCCCGAGATCCTTGATCGTGAACAGGCGGGGCGGCAGCGGGGCCTGGCCGGGCACCTCAACCTTCGGGTCGATGGGCCGGAAGCCGTAATCACCGAGGATCCGCTGCCCCTCGTCCGAGCGGATGAATTCGAGGAACGCCTGGGCGACCTGCCGGTTGCCGTGGCGGCGGACCGAGGCCTCGACCAGCGCCGCGGGGCTCTCGATCTGGAGCGTCGCGGGCGGGGTCACATAAGGGATCGGATGCGGGACGAACTTCTCCCGGAGGAGCAGTTCGTTCTCGTAGGTGACCACGGCGTCGCCGGTCCCGCGTTCGAAGGTCGCCAGGCTCTGCCGGCCGGAGCTGTCCATGTTCACCACGTTGGCCTGGACCCGGGACAGGAGGTCGCGGGCGGCCTCCGGGTCGGGCTTGTCCCGATCCGCCCCGAGGAGCCCGGCCCCCCAGACGGCAGCGATGTTCCAGCGGGCCCCGCCCGAGGTCTTGGGGTCGGGGTAGAGGACGCCGACGCCGGGATTGGCCAGGTCGGCCCAATCGCGGATGTTCTTGGGGTTGCCGTCGCGGACGCCGATCACGACCAGGCTGCGGGTGGCCATGCCCCGGGTCGGGCCGGCGTCCCAGCCCTTCTCGACCACGCCCGCCTTGACCAGGTTGTCCATGTCCCCCTGGAGCGACAGCACGGCGATGTCGGCATCGAACCCGGCGGCGATGGCGCGGGACTGGGCCCCGGAGGCGTTGTACGACTCCTCGAACCGCACGGCCCGGCCGGTCTTGTCGGCCCAGGACTTCGTGAAGGCGGGGATCAGCCCGTCGTGGAACGCCTCGCGGACGACCGAATAGGCGCCCAGGGTCAGGGTATCGACCCCTTGCGAGGCGCCGACCCGAGGGCCGCACGAGGGGCCGGAGGCCGCCAGGAGCAGCCCCATCAACCAGGCCCCGAACTTCGCCCCCTCCGGTCGTCGCATCGCAGCTCGTCCCTGCCTCTCAGATGATCCAGTCGCCGACATACTCACGTTTCCGGTCGCGATTCTCGACGATCAGGTCGGCGAAGGTGGTCTTGTCGACGACGTCCGACATGGCCTGGCGGACCCGGCACCAGAAACCGAAGAAGTGGCAGTGCCCGTGGAACTCGCACTCCTTGGGCCGGGACTGGCTGACGCAATCCACCGGGGCGATCGGCCCGTCCACGTACCGCATCACCTCGCCGACGGTGATGTCCTCGGGCGCCTTGGCCAGGGTGTACCCCCCCTCCGCGCCGCGACGGCTCCGGACGAACCCGCCGCCCTTGAGCTGGCCCAGGATGACCTCCAGGAATCGCACCGGGATCAGCTCCCGCTCGGCGATCTCGGCGATCTTCAGGGGCTCGGTGCTGGCGTGTTCGGCGAGGGCGTAGATCGCACGCAAGGCGTAGTAGCACTTGGAAGAAACGCTCATCGGTACGATCTCACCTCGGACGGGGACGAATCATCCCCATTTCGACCAGACAAGTCAAGATCGAACGGACGGGGTCACGCATCCCGCCCGCTCCCGGCACGGTCGCCGAAGTCGGATCGCCTCACGGTTCCAGCTCAAGGCCGCCCTGCCCCCCCTCGTCGTTCGCCGGATCGTATTCGATCACGAATCCCGATGCAGCCGAACCGGGCCGGCCCAGCCCCTTGGGCTCGTAGGCGAGCAGGCCCCGCCGCTCGGCGCAGGCGAGGCAGAGCCGCTCGTCGCCGTGATGGACGTAGATCTCGCCATCGAGCAGGCGGTGGTAGTAATCCTGTCCGGGGGCCATCGCATAGCAGAATTCGCGCTCGCTGCCGAGCTTGTGCCCGACCCGCCAGCCGGGCTCTCGGATGAACATCCGACGCGGGGCGGGCTCGGGCGTCGAGGGATCGGGGCTCATCGGGTGACCTTCCCGGGCTGGGTCGAGGCCGGGCGGCCGTCCGCCGGTCGCCGGCCCCCGGGCGGGTGGATGCCACAAGCCTCGTCGTTGCAGGAACCATCGCGCGGGCGCGTCGCCGCAATCCGATTGTAGACCCGACGGCCGACCCACGAAACCCCCGGCACATACCGGACCATCGCCGGCATGCGGCCCAGGGGGGTCCAGCCCAGGATTCGCATGACCGCCTCGTAGCCGACCTCGACCACCCCGTCGCTGCGGACCAGGTGCATCGCCCGGAGGCATTCCTCCTTCGTCAGCCCGTGATGGATGGTCGCGACGTCCACGGCGGTCAGGTCGACCGGCTCGATGACCCGGTCCGGGTCCATCGCGGTGATCAGCGCCATCGACGCCCGGCACCGGGGGCAGGCGCCGTCGTAGAGGACCCGGCCCGAGGGCTGCTCCAGGCCCGAGGCCAGGCTCCGGAGCCACGGGCCGGAGGCGAACGCGAGGTTGCCGGCGATCATGGCCAGGCCGAACTCGAACAGCCCCAGGGTCAGCCCGATGGCCGCGTGCATCATCATCGCCGCGGCCACGATGAACGGGCGGATCGGCCGGACCCAGACCAGGGCCGGGTAGCCGACCTCCAGGGCCACGGCGGCGTGGGTCATCGCGTTCAGGAGGAACGGGAACGCCGCCAGCCAGGTCAGGTCGAACAGCCGGAACTCCCCGGCGGCGATCGTCCCCCAGATCGCCGTCCCCTCCCACCAGGGGTTGCCCCGGAGCTTCGACAGCCCGGACAGCCCGTAGATCAGGACCAGGTGGCACTGGATCAGCCGCAAGCCCAGGTTGGCCGAAATCGAGGGCGAAGGCACGCCGGACGGGGCCGTCCAGAGCCCATCCTTGCGCCGGGTGGCGACCTCGGCCCGGCTCCTGCTATAGCGGGCGATCATCCGGTCGAGCGACACCGCCTGGCCGCTCGCCCCGGACACCGCCAGGTACAGGGCCCAGGTCGAGGCGATGTTGTCGAACCCGTACAGGCTGATCGGAGCCCGCCGCGCCGTGGAGACGACGATGATCCAGGCCAGGACGGCCGTGGTCCGGCTCCACAGCCCCAGGGTGAACGCGGCCAGGACGGCCACGCAGGCGATCCACACCGGGCGGAGCATGGCGTCGGGGACGTAGAACCAGAACGACCACGACCCCGGCCCCTGCTCGGAGCGGAACTGGAGCACCGTCTCCAGGTTGGCCCAGCCCTGGCGGCCGAAGAACGCGTGCAGGTCCAGCCCATAGACCAGCATGCTCCACGTCAGGAGGCCCCCCACCAGCACGCGGATCAGGCCCAGGGGCGTGGGATCGGCCGGGGTGAAGAGGAACCGATCCCAGCCGCGGGCGATCGAGCCCGCCAGCGCGGCCGGGACGCCCACCAGGCCGTTCAGGAAGCGTTGCACGGGTAGACTCCGATCCGTTCGGGGGTCGAGTAGAACTCCTCGGCGTCCAGGTCGACCGGGGCGAACCCGCGTTGCCTCACCTGATCGCGCACCCGTTCAAGCGGCGGGATCAGGTGCATCTGGAGCCGGAGCGTGACCTCCGAACATCCCGGATTTTCCTTCCCCAGGTGGGTCGCGTAGGCGTGGGCCCAACGGCTCCGCGAGCCGTCGCCGGCATGGGTCCGGGCATCCTCGAAGTCGGCCGCCAGGGCGTTGGCCAGGGCCAGTTGCCTTTGGTATCTCAGTCGGGGCCAGGTCCCGCGCTCCGGCAGACGGACGGTCCGGCTCGGGCGACCGTCGGCGTAGCTCAACTCGGCCGTGACCACCGGCGTGGGCGGCGGCTCCGGGCTGTAGTACCGGTAGGAGTAGCCCTGATCGATGAACTGATTGTAGGCCGAGAACCGATCGGCCAGGGCCCTTTCCAGCCCGGAGGCCGGCGCGGCCGCCCAGGCACCGGCCCAGATCGCCGCGGCGTGGAACAGGACGGCCAGGGTCGTGAGCCGCTTGGCCCAGACCGGCCATCCCTGCGCGTCGGCCTCGGCCCAATCGCCCTCATCCGCCATTCTCCGTCCCATGCCGATTCCCCCCGACCCCGGCCGATCGCCACATGATCCGCGCTGCCAGACTAGCCGCCCGCGACGCTTCGGGCCAGCCGAACGGGACAGCCTCGGGGGAACTCGCCAGGACCCACCATTCGCCCCATCCAAAATCTTCAACGCAAATTTCCCAAATTGACTTGCATCAGCCGATTGGGAGACTAGAATTTGCGGTATCTGAGCGACCAATAACGAAAACGCCAGAAGTAACGGGTCGGCGAGCAGGGGGATCCTGGTATGATGCGTCGGCCCATGAGCGGGGCCGGCGTCGGGGGCCGACCCCCTCGCCAGGTTTGACACCGAGAATTGCACACCCAGGGAGTTTCCGACATGCAGGCGACCGTCGTGATGCTGATGGCTCTGACCGGGCTGGGTTGTCACCACAAGAAGTGCGAGCCGGTGGCCTACGCCTCCAGCTGCTACTCGTCGTGCTACAGCTCCTGCTACTCGTCGTGCTACAGCTCGTCGAGCTGCTATTCCTCGATGTACAGCGGCTGCTACTCGTCGTGCTACAGCTCGTCGAGCTGCTACGCCTCCAGCTGCTACTCGTCGTGCTACAGCTCCTGCTACTCGTCGTGCTACAGCTCCTGCTACAGCGGGAAGAAGCACAAGCACGGCCTGTTCGGCCACAAGAAGCGGTCGTGCGGCGGCTGCTACGAGCCCGCCCCGGTCTGCGCCCCGGTTTGTGCGGTCCCCGCCCCGGTCTGCGACACCTGCTCGCTGGGCAGCATGCCGGTCTACGGCACCTACACCCCGGTTTATGAGACCTACGCCTCGGCCCAGTACATCCCGTCGGGCCAGATCGTCCCGTCCAAGCAGTACCCGGTGACCAGCGCCCCGGCTGCCGCCCCGGCTCCTGTCCCTGCCCCGACCCCCGAGCCGGCCCCGGCCTCCGAGCCCGCCCCGGTGCCCGATTCCGCCCCGGCCACCCCGGCCCCCGGCACGCCCCCGCCCCCGCCGGTCCCGGCTCCTTCGGCCGGCTTCTGAGACTAGAGAAGGCCCCTGGCTTTCTCCCCGAGACGACCCGCGACGTCCACTCGTCGCGGGTCGTCTTGCATTATGCGCCCAGGGTGCTCGTCGTCCCATCGGGGCGATCCGCGCATGTTGACGGATATGGACGCCGGCTTTACCGATCCGGGCCTTTTTCTTATACTCGTTCGACGCCTGGTGGAAGGCCCGAGCAAGGCAGTTTGGGCAAGGCTCGACCCGGCCGATCTCTTCGACTTCGCGGTCAATCTGGGGTTTCCCGCCCGATGAACACACAATTTGAATCGGACCCCTCCTCCTCGGCCGAGCTGGATGACGAGGAACTGTCTGTGTCCAATCCTTTTCAAGACTCCGAACGTTACGATGAACTGGTGCGGCTGCTGGGCGAGGCCAATTGCAAGCGGTTGGGCATCTTCCGCATCCCCGACAATCTCGTGCTCTCGGTGGTGATCCCGGTCTACAACGAGAAGAACACGATCCGCGAGATCCTCCGCCAGGTCCGCGCGGTGAAGATCAACAAGCAGATCATCCTGGTCGACGACTGCTCCACGGACGGCACGACCGACGTCCTCCGCGAGATGATGACGACCGACCCCGACCTGACGATCGTCTTCCACGAGGTGAATCAGGGCAAGGGGGCCGCGCTGCGGACCGGCTTCAAGCATGCCACCGGCGACCTGGTGATCGTCCAGGATGCCGACCTCGAATACGACCCGTCGCAGTACCTCCAGCTGGTCCAGCCGATCATCGAGGGCAAGGCCGACGTCGTCTACGGATCGCGGTTCATCGGCGAATCCCACCGGGTGCTCCACTTCTGGCACTCGCAGGGCAACCGGGTCCTGACGCTCCTGTCGAACTTCTTCACCGACCTGAACCTCACGGACATGGAGGTCTGCTACAAGGTCTTCCGCCGCGAGGTGATCCAGAACATCAAGCTGGACAGCAATCGCTTCGGCTTCGAGCCCGAGGTGACGGCCAAGGTCGCCCGGTTCCAGGTGCCGGCCCTCGACGGCCGCCCGGCCCGACGCTGCCGGATCTACGAGATCCCGGTCAGCTACAACGGCCGCGACTACAGCGAAGGCAAGAAGATCGGCATCAAGGACGGCTTCCAGGCCCTCTACTGCATCGTCCGCTACGCATTCTGGGATTGATCGATCCATCGGCTGGCCGGCGCAGGGCATCCCTCCTGTGCCGCCCTCCCCTCGGGGAACGCACCATGATCCGCCCCGCGTCGTCTGCCCCGGCGTTGCTGATCGCCTCCTTCCTCGCGGCGTTCGCCGTCGGGACCGCCGTGGCACAGGACGCGACCGACCCCTCGCCGAAGGCCAAGGCCCGGCCGGCCGCGAAGCGGCAAGGACGCGGCGACGCCCCGGGCACGTACATGGGCCGGCCGATCGCCGAGATCATGAGCTACCACGGGGCCGACTGGCTGTTCCGCGACACCCGCGAGGACGAAGAACAGCCCGAGAAGATGCTCGATGCCCTGCGGATCAAGGTCGGCGAGACGGTGGCCGACGTGGGGGCCGGGGCCGGCTACACCAGCCTTCGCCTGGCCCGCCGGGTGGGGCCGAAGGGGACCGTGCTGGCGACCGACGTGCAGCCGCAGATGCTGCGGATGCTCTCGGCCAACGCCAAATCGGTCGGCATCCGCAACATCAAGCCGATCCTCTGCACGGCGACCGACACCAAATTGCCCGAGGCCCAGGTCGATCTGGCCCTGATGGTGGACGTCTACCACGAATGCTCCGACCCGGTGGCGACCCTGGCCGGGCTTCGTCAGGCGCTCAAGCCGACCGGCCGCCTCGTGCTCGTCGAGTTCAGGGGCGAGGACCCTGAGGTCCCGATCAAGCCCGAGCACAAGATGACCGTCGCGCAGGTCCGTCTGGAGCTGGAAGCGAACGGATTCCTGTTCAAGGAGAAGTTCGACTTCCTCCCCTGGCAGCACATCCTGATCTTCGACAAGGCCCCGGAGGACAAGCCCGCGAAGTGATCGGCGGGCCATCGCCTCAGTCGTCGGCGGACCGCCATCGCCGAGGCGGGGCGGCATCGAACCGCCCGGTGGGCGGGCTGAACTTGACCCCGACCTGCCACAGCAGGTCGGGCTGGTGCTTGGCGAGGAGGTACTTCATCACCACCTCGTCCGACGGCGGCATGCCGGGGTCCTGGAAGACCACGCAGAGCCGGGCCTCGCCCCGATGGGTCTTCGCGTCCCAGACTTCGATCAGCCCGTGCGGACGGCGCGGGACGCGGTAATACTTGCCGTTGTTCAGCACGGTGACGCGATCGAACCGGCAGAACTCGTCGAACTCCTTGGGCTCGACCACGTCGCGCACCAGCTCGGCCGCGACCAGCTCGGGCACGCCGGCCTGGTAGGCCCCCGCGTCGAGCCGCATCGGCTCGTCCTCGACCGTCGCCGCCGGCTGGCTCCGCCCCTCGATCACGCGGAAGATCTCCCACTCGACGAGCCGGGCATAGCCGGCCCGCAATGCCGAGCTGGAGATCACCATCTGCGGGAACGACGCGGCGGCGCGGACGACCTCGTGGGCGAAGGCGTTGGCCTCGCGCTGGAGCTTCACCATCCAGAATCGCGGGGTCTGGTTCCGGTCCTCGTCGCTGTAGCGGAACAGGCGAGGCCCGACGTCGGGGATCGTCACGTCGGTCTCCGCCCCCTCCTTCTTGAGGGTGCGGATCACCGCGTCGTACGAGTCTTCGCCGCGGACGAACCGCTCGGATGCCTCGCGATGCCCGTGGTTCTTGACGCGGACGATGCGATAGCTGGGCCGGGCCCGGAACGAGACCTCGCGGGCCCGGGGATCGACGGCGCTCCGCTCGTCGGCGACGTCGATCTCCCAGCGCAGATAGCCGGTGCGGATCATGAGGAGTGGGACCCCGCCTCGGAGACGCTCAGCCGCCCTGGATCGCGGGGACGAGGAGGATTTCGGGCGCCGCGGCATCGAAGGCCCGGATCGGCCGGGTCTGGCCGGGACCATCGAGCCGGAACGCCAGGCGGCCCGCCGTGAAGTGTTCCGCGAAGGCCGATGCGGCATCGGAGACGGTCTCGGGCCGCTTGGGATCCCACTCGGCCAGGCAAAGGTCGCCGTGCCCGGTCTTCAGCAAACGCAACTTGGCCATGGGGGGCTCGCTCCGTCGGTGAGTCAGATATCTGAGTGGTCGCGTCCATCTCCGCATCGATCGTGGACCGTCCGGGACGATCCTGATTATAGCGGTTGGTCGGGTGAGCGAACAGTTCCGCACCACACCCCGACCGGCCGGTCGGATTTCCGGGCTGGAGCGGGGCCGGATCCGGCTCGTACAATGCACCTCCTTCGACCCGTTTCCTGCCCGAGGCCGTGATGAGCGATACCGTTCTTGAGACATCGATCGGCGACTTCCGGCTCCTGGACTATCGGCTCCACAGCGGCGGGCGGGAATGGAGCGTGCTCCACACCGGCGCGGTGATGACCGACGACGACGAGACCCACGTGATCGTCCTCAAGACGAACCGGCTGCCCTATGGGGTCTCACTTTGGCCCGCCGCCATCGTCCTGGGGCACGAGATCGCCACCCGGGAGGCCGTCATCAAGGGCAAACGCGTGCTGGAACTGGGCTCGGGCACCGGCCTGCCCGGCATCATCGCGGCCACGCTCGGGGCGCGGGTGGTCCAGACCGACCGGGACGAGCTGGTTCTGCACCTCTGCCGCAAGAACGGCGAGCGGAACAA
This sequence comes from Tundrisphaera macrotermitis, assembly GCF_051175315.1. Taxonomy (NCBI): domain Bacteria; kingdom Pseudomonadati; phylum Planctomycetota; class Planctomycetia; order Isosphaerales; family Isosphaeraceae; genus Tundrisphaera; species Tundrisphaera macrotermitis. Next base: position 3,203,733 of record NZ_CP195100.1, on the reverse strand, counting down.
CGTCGAGGGGGTCGAATACCGCCTGGCCGACTGGACGGCCTGGGAGGAGACCGGCCAGTACGACTGGATCATCGGGGCGGACATCCTCTATGGGGCGTCGCTCCACCCCCACCTCCAGAAGATCTTCGAGACCAACCTCGCCCCCGGTGGGAAGCTGCTGCTTGCCGACCCCTTCCGCGGCGATGGCATCCGGATGATGGAAACGCTGGAAAAAGCGGGCTGGGACCTGAAGTTCGACCAGTGGGACGTGGGCGAGGAGGGACAGCCCCGGCCGATCGGGGTCTTCGAACTGGTCCCTCCTTCGAAGGAAGCCCCCCCGCCCCGGACCACGCCCACGTTCCGCATCCCCCCGAACCCCAGGCCCGCCACCCCTCCCGGAGCCACGACATGAGACTCGGTTTCCTCGCCCTGATCCTGGCCTGCCTGCCGGCTGCTCCCGTCGTCGGACAGGAGCCGACCCCGTATGGGCCCCCGATCACGCTGGAGCAGGCGCTCAGGCTGGTCGCCGCCGCCGAGGCCGAGGCCAAGAAGCATTCCTGGCCGGTCGCCATCACGGTCGTCGACAGCGGAGGCCACCTCGTCGCCTTCCACCGACTCGATAACACCCAACTCGGCAGCGTCGAGGTGTCCCTGGAGAAAGCCCGGACCTCCGCCATGTTCCGCAGGCCGACGAAATACTTCGAGGACGCCATCGCCGCGGGGGGCGCCGGCCTCCGCTCGCTCCGATCCCCCGTCATGCCCATCGAAGGGGGCTTGCCGGTCATCCTGGATGGGAAGATCATCGGGGCGATCGGCGTCTCGGGCGTGAAGCCGGTCGAGGATGGCCAGGTGGCGCGTGCCGGGCTGGCCGCTTTGGAATCCCCCCGCCCCTGACGCGAGGTTCCATCGATGTATGTCGTCTACGGCACGTTCGTCAAACCCTCGTCGCCCGACGGCTGCCTGGCGGTCGCCGATCAGGCGCTCCGCTCCCAGGGCCAGACCATCGTCAAGGGGGCGGACGGGGTCGACCCGCTCGTGATCGGCGGCAACGATGCGGTCACGCTGACCATCGTCGCCGTCCCACACCCCGCCGGCTCCTGGGTCGTCGTCTCGGCCTCGGCGGCCGACCCGGGCACGGCGGCCCAGGCCCGCGATGTCTTTCGCGGGATGATCGAGACCACTCCCGTCCCCTGACCAGGCCCGGAAGACTGCCCCGCCCCGGCGGATCGATGACGCGCCGGGATGCGATCGCACGAAGGTCGGCGATGGGATGATGGACCCCGCCGGGGGGGATTGATTAGAATGGGTTTCGGCCCACCCGGCCCCCTTTCCACGGCCGAGTCACCTGGAAGGGGGGAGGAGGCCGTTCGTCGCAACATGACGCGACGCTGCGCCGGCCGGGCCCGTTGGGCGAGAGTGGTGGAACGGCAGACACGCAGGATTTAGGTTCCTGTGCCGCAAGGCGTGAGGGTTCAAGTCCCTCCTCTCGCATTCAGTTGAAAAATCACAGTACAGGCAATGGTTTACGGCGAGGATGTCCTGCCCGCCGTTCAGCGATCTCCCCTTCAGAACCCCAGGATATCCACTGATATCTGTGGAAAAAGTGGGGAGATATATTTGCGCCAACCCAGGCTCAGTCCGACCTGGGTCGAGGGCAAGCCTCGTCGATCCGATCTACGGCGAGACTGGACTTTAGCCCGCAATCCGCCCGACGCACGACCCGCCGCCCAGCCAGGGTCGGCCCCGCATCGAATGCCTCGCAGGCACCTTCAGGCCTTCGCGCCGCCAGGGCCTCTCGATCCGATTGTGGCTGACAGCGAAGCCCTCGGCCCTCAGCCATCCGGCCCGCCAGCCGGGGCTCGTCGTCGGCGACGTCCGGCGAGCGCCTCTGGTTTGTCCGGCACAGGCCCAGCGTCCTGCACGCCCGACGCTGCGAGACGCGATCGAGGCCGAGCACGCTCGCGACGTGCTCGACCGTCTCGCTTCGCTTCGCCAGGCTCAGTATTTCCCCGAGGCGGCTTCCATCAGGCCCGCGCCTCGATTCTCACATCGGAGGCGGGCTCGCTTGAAGGGGCAGGTCCACTTCGAGTTGTCGAACGAGCCCGACGGCGATGCCATGCGAATCACCGAGAATTCGCCTCTCGCACCTTCTTCACCGTGTCGTCTGCTCGTTTCAGGTTGGCATCCGGGTTGGCATTCTTGTACCGCATCAGAGTGCCCTCGATGAGCTTGAGCTGCGGTTCGGAGAAATGCTTCTCCTCGGCTGTGAGATACGTGGTGAAGGTTTCTTGAAACAACTCGGGGGGTGTTTTGTCGTTGCTAAGAATCAGGAGCGCGATGTCCGGATTCTTGGCGAGGCGCCTCGCCGCTGCCAATCGAGCTTCCATCGGGGCGTCCGGGTTGAGCAGAAACTCGTCGCGGATGCGATTGGAAAGGTCGGGCACGCCCGCCAGGTAGGTGACGGCGGCGGCCTGCACATCGGCGGATTTGCTGCTGTCCAGGTAGGGTTCCAGAAACTCGGCCCCTACATCTCGCCGCGCCAAACCGAGGTGGTTGACCGCCTCGAGGGCCGAATACCGACCCTCGTTGGCCCCAGCAACGACGTTGTCCAGCCCGATTTTGTCGGACAAGGCCGCGAGCGTGTTCGTGGCCGAGTTGCGGATGGACGGCCGCGGGTCCTTCTGACCAATCCGCAGCGCTTCGCGGGCGAATTCGTGCCGTCGCATCATGTACAAGTCCGTTGGGGTCGGTTGTACGCCTTCGCGCATCCGGTGATCGGACATCGCCGCCGCCGCCCCGAGTTCACCGACGGCGAAGGCGGCCACCTTCTCGGAAGGTTCTTTGGCTTTCACCAATGCGGCAGAGGTCACGACAGCGGCGTCCGGGTACTTCCGTCGCAGCAGGTGGAAGGCCTTCAGCCGGTCCTCCTCTGGCCGGCTACCGTCCTGGACCGTCTCCTGCAGAGCCTTGATGTCGGCGGCGTTCTTCTCGTACCTCGCGACGAGGTCGGGATGGATGAGCGGCGCCTCGGAGCTGGGCGCCATCTTGTGTTCTTGGCCCAGAGACGGCGAGGTGGCAAGATAGCCGACCATCAAGCCGGCGGTGAACCCGACCCTGAGTGTGCGATTTATGGTCATGGCGTTCCCCCTGTGACTTGAATTGTATGGCATGGGAGCGGCCGGCGTCCTTCATTTGAATCCAATTTTATCGTAACAATAGCCGTGCGGCGTCCCCTTGCCGCGGATGTCGAGGTAGTCGATCAAGTTCCGGACTCGGTTGCCCGGCCCGTGGTTGGCGAATGCGGCCGGCATCGAGAAGGAATAGTTCGGCCAGTCGTCCAACGGATCATTGGTGCCCTGGGTTCCGCCAGCCCCGTTCCAAGGCCACACGGTGTCGTTGGCGTAGGTGCCGTGATGCGATCGGTTGGGTGCGACCGGGCCGGGGTAGCCGCCCAGCGGCGAGTAGGTGACGGAGTCCACCCCGTCGGGGTCGAACAGGCTCTTCTCCTTCTGCCAGGCGGCCCAGGCTCGGTCGACGTTGGCGTGCAGCAGGAAGAAGAGCGGGTCTCGCGGCGAGGCCGCGGACACCAGCCAGCCCCCGATCGTCGAATGCGCGCGATTGTGGTAGTTGTTCTCCAACGCGCTCCGCATAAAGGTATGGCTATCTTCGTCTATCACGGACTGGAAGTCCACATCGGGTGCCACGGTGTCCGCGTTGTCGATCCGAAGCATCGGCTCCGTACTCGTCGGGATCGAGGACAGAGAGGTCATCGCGTCCATGGCCGCCTCGCTGGGCATGGCCCAATTCCGGATCGGGTTGCCGGCGTCGAATCGCACGATATTGGAGGACGAGGTGATGACACCCATGAACTTCCGCGAGAATAGCTTCGGGGCCGGCTCGTCGAACTTCCAGTATGGCAGGGCGACGGCAGGATCGAACGACTGGAGTTCTCGCTCGAACGAGAGCAGCATGGCCCGGTGCCACGGGGTGAACAGAGGCGAGCCATGGATGCCTTCACTGAACGCCTCCTTATGCGCCTTGACGTATTTGAGATATTTGGATGCCCTGCCGACGCCCGCGGCGTTATCCAGGTCGTGCATCTTCGCCAAGGCGACGAGAAATCGGTTCACCTCGGCATCCGAGAGAGATTCAGCGTTCTTGCGGACCCGGACCATGAGCGGGAGGGCCGCTCGTTCGGCGTTCATCGCGTCCCGCACGACGATTTTCACGTCTTTGCCGTCGGACGACGCCGCCTTGCCCGCCAACCAAAACCCTTTCCAGGTGCCGTCTGCGGGCAACGTAACGCTGAGCGAATCTTGAAATACTGCCGTCACGGGCGTATGGGGCAGCGCGGAGAACGGGAGGAACGACACCTCGCCGGTCGCAGTCGTCGCGTTGATTTTGGCACCGGTCAGATTGACCGCCATGTCGGCCGTGCCATTCCGCTGGCGGATCTGGGCCCGTACCGGTGTCCAGCCGATATAATCATCGTCCTCGGCTGGGGTGTTATTGATCTCGATGTCGAGGATCACCTGCCCATTGGCGGAGGCAACCGGCCCGCCGAGGGTCGATAGGACGAGCAGGATCCCGATCGGCAGATAACGCATCTCAAGTTTCCTTGGGCCTCGGGTGCGGATCTCTCAAACACTCGGCTCTCTTGAGTGCTACAAATCAACAGGGCCGAACGGAGGCTCGGGGTAATACTCCAGGAATGACTGGACCATCTTCGCGGTCGGTTCGCCCCAGACCGAGATCACTATCCGCAGGGCCATGTCGATGCCGGCGCTGATGCCGGCAGAGGACCACAAGTTCCCGTCCTGGTAGAACCGGGCTGGGTCGGCCAAGCGGACCCGCGGTTCGAATTTCTGGCGGAACGGTATCTTGGCCATGTGGTGAGTGACCATGGTCTTCTGATCGGCCACCGGATTTGGGGCGACCAGGAATGCCCCGGTGCAGACGGAAGCGACCAGCATGCTGTTTTCCGCCAGCCGGCCTACCTCCTTGATCAGGATGCCGTCGTCCTCGAACCTGGATCGATCCCCGCCGGGGATCAGGAGCAGGTCGAAGCGCTCGTGATCTGCCGTCGCTCCATCGACCTGGATTTCCCTGCCTATGAGGTGGTCACGAATCGACCTCCCGTGTTTCGACATCAGCCGGAGGTCAATGGCCGAATTGGTCACCTTGGCGGTCCAGCCGAAAACACCGAGGGGCCCCTCGATGTCGAGCCGCTCGATTCCGTCAAACACAACAACACCGATGGTTTTTATCGGTTGCATGATTGTTTCCATATTGGCCATGGGTCTGCTCCCCATTCACCGATCGTCCAACGACGGAATAGGCGAGACAAACCCCAGGTTTCGGCCATGATCCAGGCTCATCCAGGGTTTCAGCGGGGGCTCATGGCCGAAGGCTCATTGTGGCTACACCAAGCCCCCCATGCTCTCCGAACTGGGGTTCAATCTGCACCGGCGTGGCGTGCCGATGATCCTCGGCCCGCGTGCGATCCGTGCTCGGATCTCGCCGGCACCGCGGTCCCAGGCCGTCGGACACCCCCTGCAGGCCCCCCGCAAACGACTCGATCTGTCCGCGAGCAGGGCCGAACGACCGATGAGTTGAGTTCCCGGCCTCGCCCTCCGACGGCAATCCCGGAAATGGTCCGACGCTGGTCCGCTTCAAGGACGCGGCATGCCGAGTCGGGGCCACCTCCAACACGGAATGCGACCCGGCCCCACGAGGAAATTAGAACCAGTCCCAACCGCCGCCGCAAGCGTGCTCACAGAGATCGATCGAGGAGGTGAGAATCGGTATTTGTCTAATCGATCTCAATCCTGGAATCAAGAAGTCCCCGCCTTTCAGCCATCTATTTCCCGGCGAGGCTGAGCGATCGCCGAATGTCGGAAGACTGTGAGCGAGCACGCGACAATTATTCCGGCCATGTCGACACCTGCCCCTCAAGGGGGTGGCTCCTGCGACATGGAGGAATGGAACTCCGTGGCATTCGGGCAGCTTCCGCCACCGCGAGCCGGTGTGGAGGATCCAGAAGATGCCGTCGAGCGTGGAGCGGTGGCCATCCACCGGCCACCCGGGCGACGGGTCGTGGGCATCAGGTCTTCGACCAGGGCGAACCGCTCATGGCGGCGAATCATGCGAGGAACCCCGGGCGGGAGATCCCATGACGACGACTCGTGGATCGCCAGGCAGGACCTAGCCCAGCAGGGGCTCCAGGCATCGCCCCTCGCGGAAGATCGGGATCGGCCGACCTGCGGCCGATTCGACCTCGTGCCGGGGGCCGAACCCCAGCCTCGCGAAGATCATGGCGGCGAGGTCGTCGGGAGAGCAGGCGTCCCGCACCGGGGCGGCCCCTCGGGCATCGGTCGACCCGTAGACGGCCCCTCCGGGAAAACCTCCGCCGGCCAGGATCACCGACATCGATCTCGCCCAGTGGTCCCGACCGCTCGCGGCGTTGATCCGTGGGGTCCGGCCGAACTCGCCGGCGCAGACAACGATCGTCTCGTCCAGCAGACCGCGGGATTCCAGGTCGAGGACCAGGGCCGAGAGGGCCTTGTCGAGCATGGGCAGGAGGCGGTCGCGGAGGGTGCGGAAATTGTCGGAGTGGGTGTCCCAGCCGCCGAAGCCCAAGGTCACGAACCGGGCCCCGGCCTCGATCAGCCGCCGGGCCGCCAGCGCCCCCTGCCCCAGCGTCGTCCGCCCGTAGTCGTCGCGCAACGCCTCGGGCTCTCGGGACAGGTCGAGCGCCGTCCGTACCCGGTCGGACCGGAGGATCTCCGCCGCCTGGCGGTGGAACCGGTCGAGGCCGGCCATCGCGTCGGAGCCTTCGAGCGGTCCCAGGCCCCGGTCGAACCGGCCCCGGAGCGACTCGCGGGCCTCGAAGTCGCGGGGCGTCACTCCTTCCGGCAGCGTCACCCCGAGGGATCGGAGGGACCCGCGGGCGGGGTCACCCTCGACCTCGAACGGGCCGAACGCCGGGCCGAGGAAGCCGGGGCCGGTCCCGGAGATGCCGTCCCGCAGCGTCTCGAACGTGACGTAGGGGGGGACGCCGCCCCGGGACGGCAGCAAGCGTGCTGCAAGTGGGCCCGCCGCGGGGAACTCCAGCGACGGCCCCGGGCGGTTCCCCGTGGCCATGTAGGTGGTGCCGGGTCCGTGGGCGGCGATCGAGTGGCCGAGCGAGCGGACCAGCGAGCAGCGGTCCATGACCTTCGCCATGCCCGGCAGGTGCTCGCCGACCGAGATCCCCGGCGCGGCCGTGGCGATGGGTCGGAACTCGCCGCGGATCTCCTCGGGGGCGTCGGGCTTCGGGTCCCACATGTCGATCGTCGCCGGGCCGCCCGCCAGCCAGATCTGGATCACCCCGGTCGCCGGCTTCTTCCCGCGGGGCCGGGAGGCGGCGCGGGCTTCCGCCCTCAACGCATCGGGCAGCGACAGGCCGAGCAGCCCGGCGACGCCGGCCCTCAGGGCATCGCGTCGGTGGAATCCCTCGCAGTCGGACCAGGATCGAGGCATGGCGCAGCCCCCCGGGATGTCGTCGGGACGATTCAGTGGTTCAACACGAATTCGCGGGTGTTGATCAACGACCAGAGGATGTCGGCCAGCCCGGACGCGCGGTCGGCCGCCGATCGGAGGTGGTCGACCGCCGCCTCGGCCTCGTCGCGGCTCGGCGGTCGGGAGAGCGAGGCCAGGAAGAGATCCTCGACCGCCTCGGCGTCGGGCCGGCCCGACGCGGCCAACTCCCGGACCCGCCCGTCCTTGAGCCGGGCGATCATGGATTCATCGGACATCAGGAACAGGGTCTGGGAGAGGACCGGTGCCCGTGGCCGCTCGCAGTCGCAGGTCGAGGCCCGCTCGGGCCGGCCGAGGGCTCGGAAGGCGCGGGCGAGGGCGGGCGACACGGCCCGGTTGGTGGCGACCTCGATGGCCCGCGTCGCCTCGGGGGCGTCGGTGCCGAATGCGCTGGGGTGTCCGGCCGCGGCGTCGATCGCGTCGACCAGCACCTCGGCCATCAGGGGCCTCGGCACCGAGCGGGCGAAATCCCCGCCGTGGTCGAGGTTCCCGGCCGCCGGGGCCGACGACCGTTGGTAGGCCCGCGAGGCGAGGATGAGCCGTTCCAGCCGGCGGATGTCGAAGCCGTGGGCGACGAAGTCCGCGGCCAGGGCGTCGAGCAAACGGGGGTTCGAGGGCGGGTTGGCGACCGAGAAGCCGTCGACCGGATCCACCAGCCCCGCCCCGAAGTAGGCGGCCCACACGCGGTTGACGAAGCTGCGGGCGAAGAAGGGGTTATCGGGCCGGGCGAGCCAGTCGGCCAGGCTCTCGCGAGGATCGCCGTCCTCGGGCAAGTCGAGCCCGCCGAGGGCTCGCGGGGCGGTCGGCCGGCCCGAGCTGGGGTCGGCAAGCCGGCGGGAGGGTTGCCTCGCGACGAAGACCTCGCGGATCCGGGGGATCGGGGGCAGGACGCCGTTCGGGTCGGCGTTGCGCCGCTCGTCGAGCAGGGCGGCGGTGGCGGCGAGGCCGTCCGGCGAGAGGCCGAACCGGACGTCGGCGATCGCGTTGGCGAACGCCCGGTAGTCGTCCTGGGTCCAGCGGTCCAACGGGTGCTTGTGGCACTGGGCGCACTCGATGCGGACGCCCAGGAAGGCCGCCGCGACCCGCTCGGCCTGGGCCTCGACCGGGGCGGGGCCGCCGCCGTCCAGGCGTCGCCAGAACAGGTCGAGCCCCGGCCTGTCCGCATAATCGGTCGCCTTGCCTTCCCGGAGGGCGAGGGTGTCCTCGGCCTCTCGGCGGGCCCAGGCGAGTGCGTCGGCCCCGTCGCGGCTGGTCGCGCACAGGACGCCGCGGGCGATCCGGTCGTAGGGGACGTTCGCGGCGAACCTCGCCCGGAACCAGTCGTGCCAGAGCCGGGCCCGGCGTGGCCGCAGGTCGTCGGGGCCTTCCATCGCGGCGACGTCGCAGCCGGTGATGTCGAGGTATCGCATGGCCCAGAGCGCCGCGTGCATGGGGTGGGCGAGCAGTCGGTCGATCGCCCGCGTCCGCTTGTCGGGCGCCGCGTCGACGAGGAAGGAGCGGACTTCCTCGGGGGTGGGCAGGGTGCCGATCAAGTCGAGCGTGACCCGGCGAAGGAACTCGGCGTCCGACGCCGGCCCCGAGGGCTCGACGCCGAGGTCGCGGAACTTCGCGTCCACCTCGCGGTCGACGAGGCCGGAGTCGGGGTCATCGGGGATCGCAACCTCCCGCCCGGTCGGGATCAGGACGCGGGCCGACGCGATCAGGCCAATGTAGGAGGCGACCACGGCCGTGTCGCCGGGTGCCAGGCCCCGGACCTCCCCCGCCGGGGAGACGTCGACGACGCCGGGGTCCCGAGAGCGAAGGTCGCAGAATGGGGTGACGTCGGCCTCGGTGCCGTCGGCGAACCGGGCGATGACCTCGATCCGGCCGGTCGCGCCGGGGCGCCTGAGCCGCGACTCCGGGGGCCGGATCGCGATCTCCCTCGCCGAGGGGCGCCCCGGGTCACGCCGGGCCCCCTCGGCGATCCAGGTGCGGAGGAATCCGTATTCCCACGAATCGGGGGCGAATCGCCTCCCCCCCTCGTGGGGCACCCGCCCGGTGGCCTTCAGCAGGACCAGGCTGCGGTCGGGGTCGAGGACGTTGACGCGGCGGCCCTGATCGCCCCTCGTGAGCGACGCGAAGTCGCGGGCGGGGTCGTGGCCGAATAGGCTCAGGGCCAGCCCTCCCCGACCCTGGAACGACCCGTGGCAGCTCCCGGCGTTGCAGCCGAGCCGCCCGAACAGGCCGGCGACGTGCCGGTCGAACTCGACGCCCGAAGGCGCCGACTCGCCCGGCGGGAGTGCCGGCCTGATTTCATCACCCCTCGACGGCCGGGCGGCGAGCATCGCCAGGATGCCGGCCATCGCGAGTCGCTTCTTCATCGGCTGGCTCCCGGAGTCACTTCGGTTCCAGGACGAAGGTGACTTCCTCGGTCTTCCCCTCGGGCAGCGTGAATTTTCGGCTCGCCGGCGCGAAGCCGTCGGCCGAGACGCCGATCTCCACCTCGCGGTCGGGCAGCAGGCTGGACGTGCGGTAGCGGCCGTCATACTGCTCGTCCTGCAGGGCGTCCTTCTTCTTGCCCCCGCCGGTCAAGTGGAGCCTCTGGTCCGGGTCCGTCCCGGGGTCGGTGTACTTCGCGGTCGCCCGGAACCCCTGGATCTGCTTGCCGTCCCCGGTCGTGGCATCGACGACGACGATCGGCGCCACGTAGCGGACGATCTCGATGCCCTTAACGTCGTGGTCGAGCGTGCCCAGATTGACCCTGCGACCCTCGGACAGCGGCCCGTCCTTGCCGATCCGATATCGGGCCGAGGCGTGCTCGTTGGTCGAGATGTCGAGCTCCACCTGCTCCAGCCCGTGGGGGACCTTGAGGGAGAACCGGCCCTGGACATCGGGATTGGTCATCGCATGCCAGAATGAACCGTCGATCCGGCCGAAGACGCTGCTGCTCCAGCCCCCTTTCGGCTGCCCTTTGCTGTCGAGCCACCGCCCCTCGATGACCGCGACCGGCGACGCTCGGATCTCCAGCGGCTCGGCGGCCTCTCCTTCCTTGATCGTCAGCTTCACGGGCGCGAAGACGTGGTCCAACGGCCGGCGGTCCCATCGGGATTTTCGGTCGCCATCGTAGTTGGACTCGCTGGGAGTGGCGGTGTATTCCCCCGACGGCAATGGGGCGAAGGTGAATCGCCCGTCGGCGTCGGTCTCCGCCACCCGCCGGATCACGTTGGAGATGAACGAAAGGCCGTTCGCGTCCAGATCCGATTCGCCCCCGGGCTTTCGCTCGATCTCGACGAACACGCCCACGATCGGCTTGCCCTGGACGTCCACGACCCGGCCTGCGACGGAGACCCCCTTCTTCAAGGTGATCGTCCCCATGTCTCCTCGTTTCCCGCCGGGGACCACGTGCAACTCGACGGCATGGTCCCTGGGCAGGACCCAGTACGCCGCCTGGCCCGGGGTGGTGATCGGGAGTCGATACCGGCCCTGGGCGTCCGTCTCGGCCCGGACGAAGGAACCGTATTCGGCGAATCCTCCCTTGTCGCTGCGCGAGTAGGCCAGCACCACGACCCCTTCCGCCGGGCGGCCCTCGGGCGTCTCGACCCGCCCCGTGATCGGCTTCGCCGGGCGCAGCTCGACGGTCTCGAAGAACGGCCGCTCGTTGAGCGTCTCGTTCTTCCGGATCATGCTCAGGGAGTAGCCGAACCGATCCCGCGTGGCATAGTCCGGGTGCTCCACATCAAGCTCGATGTAGAGATAGGGCATCGAGAACTGATCGGGCGGGATCCCGAAGGCGTACGTGCCGTCGGCGGCGGTGGTGTGGCTGGTCTCCTGGATCATCCGGTTGTCGTTCGCCCGGAGGATCGAGCGGCGGACGACCACCGTGGCCCCCGGGATCGGCTGGCCGGAGTCCTTGTCGACGACCGTCCCCTTGTAGCGGAGGGGCCCCTCGGCATCCTTGGCGTCCGGGGACGGCTTGGCGGCGTCCTTCACGGCTTGGGCCTCCTTGGTGGCCTCGACGGCGACCGATTGCGCGGCCCCGAGTCGGACCCCTGAGGCGAAGACGATCACGGCCGCGGCGATGGCGGTGATGGCGGCGCTCCAGGCCGTCCGGCAGCGTTGCTCCAGCGGTTCGCGATCGTCCACGAGCATGGTGACCCTCCGGTACAGGTTCGAGCGACGGTCGCCGATCCCCAGCGCCGGCAACGCCGGCCCGGACCGATGCCGCCTCGCCAGGCAGACGAGATAGGCCGCATAATCCTCGGACGAGCCCGCCGCGGCGGCCCGGGCGTCGGCGAGATAGTCCTGGCAGAGGCGGAGCTGGCGCCTGAGCCACCAGAACAGGGGCTGGTAGAAGAGGACAAAGCCCGACAGGCAGGCGAAGTTCCACGCCCAGGCGTCGCCCCTCTCGACGTGCGACCACTCGTGGGCCAGGACGTATCGAAGCGCCCCGAGCTCTCCCCCGTCGCACAGCGACGACGGCAGCAGGATCACCGGCCGGGCCCAGGTGAAGGTGATCGGCAGGGCGATCCGGTCGCTCTCCAGCAAGGCGACCCGCCGGCCCCCGGGCCCGGCCAGATCGTCGAACACTCCGCGGACCGCCCCCGGCACGGGACGGGCCGACCGGGCCAAACGCCAGAGCAGGCACTGGCCCGCAAGCCACCAGGCCGCGAACCCGGCCGACGCGGCGAGATAGCACGACCCGACGATGACCCCGGCGGGCGGGATGCTCCACCGCCCCCGGGAAAGCGGCGTCGCCGGCCGTTTCGGCGCGATCGCTCCATCACCGGGCACCAAGGCTTTCGGCGGCACCGCGGACCGCCCGGAAGGATCGATGACTCCCGGCCATTCCGCTCCCCCGAAAGGGATGGCAGGGCCGTTGGTGATGGTTGGGCTCGCGGGCCGCGACCCGGCCGGGCCAGGCGCGGAGACGAGTCCGGCCGACCACCGCGGCACGATCGGCAGGGCTCCCAGGCAAGGGACGGCCAGCCCACCGAGGAGGGTCAAGACGATGAGCCGGGCTCGCCTCACCGGCTGCCGGCAGAGCCGGGCCGCGAGGCTCCCGGCGGCCAGGACGATCAGACCTCCGGCGGCGGCATCCGCCGGCCGCCACCAGGCGAAGATTCCCCCATCCATCTCAGTTGCCCCCCGTTTTCCCGTCGCCCTTCGATCCCTTCCGCCTGCGGGCCTCGGCGATCAGCCGCTCCAGGCCCCGCAACTCCTCCTCGCTGGTCTCCTTCGCCTGCAAAAGGCTGAGGACGACCTGATCGAGGGCACCGTCGAACACCCGATGTAGCAGCCGGGACGTCACCTTGTCCCGGTCGTAGGCCGGCTCGTAGATGAAGGTCCGCCCCTCGGCCCGATGTCGGACCAACCCCTTCTCCTCCATGATCCGTAACAGCGTCTGCACCGTGTTGAACGCCAGCTCGCCGCCCGGGCACATCCGGCGGTGGACCTCGCGCACGCTGCCGTAGCCCAGCGCCCAGAGGGCCTTGAGTACGTCCAGCTCCCTCGGGCTCGGTTCGTTCTCGGCCAACCCGACCTCCCCACCCCGAGTCCGGGGCGACCCACCTAACTTAGAAAGTTAGGTATAGAGTGGCGATCAGAGCGGACGAGGTCAAGAGTCGAATCCAGATTTTTCGATAACGTTGCCTTGTGGACAAACGATCTCGATTTTCGAGGCGTCCCATGGCATTTCCGGGAAGGATCCGGTGGCTTCCAGGCCCCGCATCATCCGTGGGGAAGGAGACGTCGCTCGTCGCGGGATGGATCACGTCCAAAGGGGGGCCTGATCGGTCTTCGACGTCCCGCCAGTCCCTTCGCCCATGATCGGCTGGACGAGGTGGATCCTCCGGAGATGCCGGAGATGGGCCGCTCGCCCTCCGGCCGGTCGGATCCGACCCAAACGAATTGTCCGTGACCCCTCCGGCCGGCGGAGGGCGAACGAGAGGCCGGGGATCGGCCGACCTTGCCCGTCGACGAGGTCGAGTTGCACAGCGCCACCGGGCTCGAAGATGTCCAGGTCGATCGGGCCCGCGTCCTGGCCCGGCTCGATATTGCTCCCGAGGATCTCCCCAATCGAAGTGGGCTCGAAGGTCGAGGGCCTCGGCCCGACCCGCCAATCCCGTCGGCGAGCGCCGATAGGACGCCGTCCCATCATCCTCACAGGAGACCGGCATGGCCTGGGAAGACTGAATGCGGCGTGACCGCCCGAGGAGCAGGCACGAGCCGATCTCCTGCGGGCCGGACAACGCCCAACGGATCGAGGTCGCGGCCCCGGCATCCGACAAGGTCGGGACCGTAGCCGTCGAGCGACGCGAGCGACGTGCCGACCGAGCCCGTGGCAGGCTGTCCTCGCTCCAGCACGAGGCTCGGCGCCGACCGTCCAACGATCTGCTTCAATTGGGGCGTGGCGCCGCCCCGGCATCCGGGGCCCGTCGCTTGACGCGGATGTCCCTGACCTCGGCCTTGCCTTCCTCCAGCGTGATCGATTCAGCGAACAGGGCGGGGCCGACGTTGGCCTGGACGCTCAGTTGGTACTTGCCCGGGCCCAGCCCCTCGGCCGTGAACTTGCCGGTCGTCTCGTCGATCGGCACATCCATCGACTCGCCCGCCCCCCAGGAGAGCATCAAGCTCGCCTCGGCGACGGGCTTGCCGTCCTGGTCCAGGACGCTGCCCGAGAGCTTCGCCTGGGGCTCCAGGAGGACATCCATCTCATCCTCGCCGTTCGCCCAATCCAGCTTCGCGCGGCCGAATCCTTCGGCCCTGACCACGATGGCGCCCTTGTCGAAATAGAGGGACGGGAACCCGGCCCATCCCCTCGCATCGGACCGGGCGGAGACGGTGTCGGCCCACGAATTCTCGCTGTAGCCCCACTGGAAACCGCCCCGCCCCTCCCCGTGGATCACCGTCACGCGGGCGCCCTCCACCGGCTTGCCGCCGGACCGGAAGACGCGGAGCCGGAGGGCATGCGGCGCCCCGAGCTTGAGCGTCAGGTCGTCGGCCGGCCCCAGGCTGCCGATCGACCGGACCTCGACGCGGTCGGCCTCGCCGGCCCCGAAGCCCTCGGCGATCGCCGACACGCGCACGAAGCTGCCGGCGGTCAGGCCGGTGACGGTGAACTCGCCGTCGTCCCGGGTGAAGGTCACGCCGATGCCCGAATACCCGGCGAAGAAGCCGCCCACCGGATCCCCCGGCTTGGTGTCCTTGGGGAAGCCGAGCACGATCCGGAAATTCCGCACGGGCCGGCCTCCGGGCGTGACCACCCGACCCCGGATCGCCCCCTCGCCCTGCAGTGTCACCAGGTTCATCGCCTCGTCCGTCGGGGACAGGGCCTTCCGCCGGACGGCGCTGCGGCCCTCGGCCACCACGTCGCAGGTCGCCCCCTCGGGCATCCCCTCCAGGGTGAACCGGCCGTCGCGATCGGTCTTCGTCCTCAGTTCGTCGAGGTAGACGAAGCCCGCCCAGTTGGGCTTGGGATTAGTGATTTGCGGGGACACCCCGGCCCCTTCCACGGGCGAGCCCGCGTCGTCCACGACCCGGCCGCGGATCGTGACGCCGGGCTTCAACGCGACCGCCACCTCGCGGTCGCCGCCGGCATCGACCTGGGGGAAGGCCGGCGACAGCCCTTTGGCCATCACCGACAGGACATTGGCGGCGTCGGGCACGCCCTCCAGGCGGAACGCCCCCCGATCGTCGGTCTTCGTCTCGGGCATGTCATTGCTGCCGTACCGCAGGTCCCAGCGCACCAGGGCCGAGGCCACCGGCTTGCCGTCGGGCCCGACCACGGTGCCGGACACCGTCCGCCGGGACGTCGGCGGACGGTCCGCGACCGGCTTCGCCGCCTGCCCTCCGGCCGGTCGCGGCTTCAGGACGAACTCCACCGCCGTCGGGGTCCCGCCATCGTGCACGACGACCTCGGGCAGTTCCTGCTGCTGGAAACCCGGGGCCTGGGCCGAGAGCCGCTGGGCCCGGCCCAGGGAGCGGCCGTCATAGGCGAAGCGGCCATCCTGGTCGCACCGCTCCCACAACGCCGCGCCCGAGAGGATCGTGCCCGAGGTGTTCAACCCGACCGTCGCGCCCGGGATCGGCTTGCCCTCGGCGTCGACGACCCGGCCGACGACCTTGCCCGCCTTCGGCAGCTTCAGTTCCAACTCGGCCTCAGGCCGGCCGGTCGTGTCGAACAAGATCCGCTTGCGTTCGTAGCCCGGGCAGGCCGGATACGCCTCATGGTTGTCCGGGAGCAGGCCCGGGGCCTCGAACCGGCCCTCGGCATCGACCTCGACCCGCCTGCCGTCGTCCAGGGCGAACCTGCCTCCGGCGACCGGCCCGCCCGTCTCGGCGTCCAGCAGGCGTCCCTTCAACTTCGTGGGCGGCCCCAGGCGGATCGTCACCGGCGCCGGGTCCTTGCCGTCCACGATCCGGGGCATTTGATCGAACCCGCACCGGCCACCCTCGTCGCCCCGGAGGGCGAAGACGAACCATCTCCCGGGCCCGGCCTCGATGCCGAATGCCCCGGCGCCGTCGGCCGTCGCCTCGCGGACCTCTAGCGGCCCGCTCAGGTCCATCTTCGCGACCCAGACCCTGGCCTCGCCCGCGGGTTTGCCTTCGCGGTCGACGACCGTCCCCGCGACCCGACCGGCTTCCGCCCGCCCGGTGGATAGGGCGATCAGGGTGATAAGGCACGCCAACCGGGCCGCTCGCCCGGGGCCGATCCGATCCGTCATGACAAGACCTCCCGCCGAAAGGGGACCTATCCACAATCGTCATTGATCTGGGTGCATCAGTGTCCCAGGGATCGATTCGAGGGGCAAGCATCCGATGGCGCGGCCGACGAGCGAGATCTCGCACGCCCAAACACCCGGCAATCAGGCCCTTGCCGATTCCCCTCGCCGCTTCGAGGTCTCGACCCTGCCGGGCGTGGCGACCCGCAGGGGTGCGGTCGCCCCGCACGAATCGAGGATGACGCACGACCTTATCCCGCTTCGGGATGGCCGATCCGGCATGTTCCCAATCCTTGCCGGGGCCGAGGTCGCCGTCAGGCCCGGCTTGACGGGATCTTCTATTTCTGCAGAATCAGAACCCATGACGACCCGCTAACTCCGAGGATGACGCCATGGCCCGATCTCCGAGCAAGCAGCCCACCGATGGCGAACTGGAGGTGCTGAAGATCCTCTGGAAGTCAGGTCCCGCCGGGCTGGGCCAGATCCACGCCGCGATCCAGGAGCTGCGCCCGGCGGCCATGACCACCGTGGCCACGATGCTCAAGACGATGCATTCCAAGGGGCTCGTCGCCCGCGAGGACGGCCCGCGCGGCTATGCGTGGTCGGCCGTCCCGACGGAGCGGGCGACCGCCTCGGGCCTGGTCGGCAAGCTCGTGAGCCATCTCTTCGACGGCTCGACCCGCCGCCTCGTCGCGCACCTGATCGAGGATGGTGCGCTCGACGATCGCGAGCGCGCCGAGATCCTCGACCTGCTGAAACGCACCGAGGCCGGGACCGCCCCCAAGAAGCCCCGGGCGAAAGGGGACGACGCATGATCGCCCCTGCCTCAGCCTTGTGGATGGCCGCGGGCTGGACGATGGTCCACCTCGGCTGGGCCGGCATCCTGATCGGCGTGATGGCCGCGCTCGCCCGCCGGGTCCTCGGGTCGGCCCGACCCGAGGTCCGATATGCCGTCGCCTTGCTGGCGCTGATGATCCTGACCGCCTCGCCGGTCGCGATCCTCGCCGCCGTGTACGAATCGCCCGCGTCGGTCGTCAATCCTTCGGCGTCATCTATCGCCTCGGCGGCGGTCCCCGTCATGCAAGCTGCCCCTGGTGCCCCACAACGGCCCGCGGCTCGGCCACGGACCCCGGGGCGGCACGAGGTCGAGGTCCGCTCCCGGGTCGAGGTCCTGGTTCCCTACCTGCCCTGGCTGTGGATCTCGGGATCGTCCGCGACGCTCCTGCTGCTGGCCACAGGGCTCGTCGGGGTCGAGGGCCTGCGGCGGTCGAGCCGCCCGATCCATGAGGGGCCGATCGCCGAACTGGTCGACAAACTGGCGGGTTCGCTCGGCATCGCCGGGCGGGTCGCGGTGGGGGTGTGCGATCGGCTCGCCTCGCCGGTGCTGGTGGGGATCGTGCGGCCGATGATCCTGCTCCCCCCGGCGGCCCTCTGCGGGTGGGGGATCGATCAGATCGAGATGGTGCTGCTGCACGAGCTGGCCCATCTGCGGAGGCGCGACAACCTCGTGAATCTGGCCCAGAGGGTCGCCGAATCGCTGCTGTTCTTCCACCCGGCGACGTGGTGGCTGTCGTCGTGGGTGCGCCTGGAGCGGGAGTTGTGCTGCGATCGGCTCGTGGTCGATCGCGTGGGCGAGCCGAGGGCGTATGCGGAGATGCTCGCCTCGATGGCGACGCCGGGACATCGCACCCGCGCCGCCATGCCCCTGGCCGACGGGCCGTTGCTGACCCGCATCCGTCGCCTTTTCAATCTGGAGGACCGATCGATGAAGTTGAGCATGCCGGAAGGACTCGGCGTG
Organism: Tundrisphaera macrotermitis; assembly: GCF_051175315.1. Classification (NCBI taxonomy): domain Bacteria; kingdom Pseudomonadati; phylum Planctomycetota; class Planctomycetia; order Isosphaerales; family Isosphaeraceae; genus Tundrisphaera; species Tundrisphaera macrotermitis. The sequence goes on along the minus strand of NZ_CP195100.1, from coordinate 3,185,679 downwards.
GCGGGGGCACTCGCCCTCGTGGCGACCCTGGCGTTGGGATCGCGGGCCGATGCGACCAATGAGATCGAGGCCAGGCGCTCGATGGCCCGCCAGGCCGTCGCGCGTCTGGAGGCCCTGCGCGGGCCACGCGAGCGAGAAGCCTCCCGGATCGATGCCCTTGAGGCTTTCGGGCAGGCCCAGATCCAGCTCGGAGACCGCGAGGCCGGCGTGGCGACCCTCAGGAGGGCGTTCGAGGCGATCGACAAGGGCGACCTGACGGGCGCCGAGGAGGATCGGGGGCGGATCGATTCGCTCATCGACATCCCCAGGATCCTCCTTTCCGAAGGGGAGGCGGACGTCGCCCGAGGGATGCTCGACCGGGCGACCAGGCTCATCGACTCCCGGGTGAACAAGCCCTCCAACCCTTCCCGAGTCGCGCCAATCGAGGGCGACAGGAACTTCACGATTCGGGTCGAGCATTTCAGCAGCAATCTCGTCCTGGCCGAATTCCTCGGATCGATCGCGCAGCAGCGGATCAAGCTCGGCGATCGCGAGGAGGCCCTCCGGCTGCTCCGCCGCATGGCCGACTGCCTGGAGGGGGAATCCGCCGGTCTGCGGGCCATCTACCTCGGCTATCTCGGCAGCGAGATGCAAAAGGCGGGCGACCCGGCCGGGGCCCGCGACCTGATCGACCGCGCCCGCAAGCTCGCCGAAGCAGCGGCCACGCCCGAGGAGAAGGAAGCCGCCCGGATCGGCCTGTCGAGGGCGCTGGCCCGGTCGGGCGACATCGACGGGGCGCTCTCCATGCTCGTCGACTCGGGCCCGGCCCGTCTCACCTCGACACTCGATGGGCTCCTCCGGGATCTGATCGAATCCGATACCCGGGCGACCTGGTACGGGCCGGGTCTGCTCAAGGTCACGATCGGCGCCGATTCCTTCAAGGTCACGGACCCCGGAACGGCCCGACGCGACCTGCCCAGGTATGCCAGGGCCCTGGCCGGGGTGGATGCTCCCATCGCCCGGGCGAGGCTGCTCGCGAGGATCGCCCACTTGCAAGCCAAGGCCGGCGACTTCGCCGGCGCCCGGGAGACGGCGGGTGCGATACCTGCCCTCCATCGCGAAGACCACCCCGGCCCGAGCGACGGCTTCTACGACGCGATCCGCCCGGTCACCTTCGCCCTGATCGCCCGCGAACAGGCCGAGGCCGGCGACCGCTCCCGCGTCGAGGCCGAACTTCGCGGGGCTCTCGACGAGGCCCGGGCCATCAACAACCGGGGGGAGAAGACGGTTGCCCTGATGGTGATCGGGCGCGAGATGGCTCGGCTCGGTGATCGGGCGGCCGCCCTGGCCGTCCTGGGCGAGGCGGAATCCCTCGTCGGGACGCTGCCCGAGCCCCGCCGCTCGCGATCGCTGGCGATGATCGTCACCGAGCGGATCCACGCGGGCGATCTGGCCGGCGCGGCCGCCTCGATGACGGCGATCCGTTCTTATCCCAGGAGCGAGAAGCTCAACGCCTTGAGGGGCATCGCCGAGGCCCATCGCAGGGCGGGCGATATCGAGGGCGACCGGGCCTTCCTCCGCCAGGAATTGGCCGCCTGCGAGGCCGAGACGCCGAAGGATGCCAGGCCCGGGCCGTCCCAGCGATTGGATGTGATCTCGATCGATACGTTCATCGACCCTGACCTGGAATCGGCCCCGGAGATGGACCGATTCACCCAGCGAGATCGATCGATCACGATACGCGGCCTGCTCGATGGGCCCGAGGTCGCGCTGAAGCTGATAGGCGAATTGCCGGCCGACGACCCCGATCTCATCCGCCAGGGGGCGATGACGCGGAGACAATCGGCCTACGGATCGCTCGTGGCGATGCTCATCTATCGCGGCGACCTCGCCGGTGCCCAGGCGGTCATCGATGCGATCCCCGAGCCCGACCTCAAGGTCGCGGCCATGACCCAGATGGCTTTCGCGCTGGACAACATCGATGGGAAATGACCGGAATCGACCCGGTTGACCTTCCGCATCCTGGCAACGATGGCCGAGGGGAATGCCCGGCGGATCGACGACCGGGCAAGATCCGCCACCGGCACCTCAGTCCGTTCCATGGATGCATGATGACTCGACATGGTTCCTTGCTGCGAACTCATGCCGTGGCCACCTGGCCCAGGGCGGATGGTCCTGCAGGGTGGCCCGGTCGCTCGGGCTTCTTGCGTTCCGCTTTTTCAACATCCCGCGAGTCCCCGGACGCATCCGCCCATCATTTACATTCACCCATCTTTTTGTCTGCTTGCCTGACCCGGGTGGACCTGATAGCTTTGCCGACGAACCAGCACTTGCACCCAATGGCCCATGCATTGCATTGGAGTTCGTCGATGCCGTCAGGCCCCTCCCCGCGCCGACGTCGTGGCATGGTAGCGAACCGTTCTCGTCACGGGCTGGCGCCGGAGCGGCTGGAAACGCGCGAATTGCTGGCATCGTTCCTCGTCCTGAACGTCAATGACTCGGGCGCGGGCTCCCTCCGGCAGGCGATCATCGACTCCAACGCGACGCCAGGGGCCAACGACATCGGCTTTGCCCTGAGCGGGTCGGCACCGTTCACGATCGCACCGATGTCGGCATTGCCGGCGATCACCAACACGGTCTCCATCGGCGGTGCCGGCCCGGACGGCAAGCCGACGATCGCGCTGGATGGGGCCAACGCCGGCAGCGGCGCATCCGGGCTCGATATCCGGGCCAATAACTGCAGGATCGACGGCCTGGCCATCGGCGGCTTCGATTCGCGGGGGATCGTGATCGAGGGAGCCTCCGGCACCCTGGTCCGGGGCAACTACATCGGCACCGATGCGACGGGCACGAGTGCCAGGCCCAACGGCGGGGCCGGGATCGAGTTGATCGAAGTCAACCCTCCCTTCCGCAAATCGGTCAGCAACAACACGATCGGCGGCACCAAGTCCATCGACGGCAACCTGGTCGCATTCAACCGGGGCGAGGGGATCGTCATCCGGGGGGGATTCGACAGCCGGGGCAATCGCATCCTGGGCAACTCGATCTACGGCAATACCGGCATCGGCATCGACCTGGGTGGCGATGGCGTGACCCGGAATCCTGTGGAGCCCACGGGGGGTGGGCCCAACTCATCCCAACCCTTCCCGGTCGTCACTTCGGCCACCTCGGGGAGCAGCCCCGCGGTTCGCGGGACGTTGACGAGCGGTCATACCGGCGATCAATTCCGGGTCGAATTTTTCGCCAGCGAGACTCCCGATGCCACCGGGTATGGCCAGGGCCGGACTTACCTCGGATTCACCACGGTCACGGTCAATAGCCTGGGGACGGGCCGTTTCAGCTTCTTCCCCGAGGGGGCGGTCGCTGGGGGCAGTTACATCACCGCGACGGCGACCGATCCGAATGGGAACACCTCCGAATTCTCGCAGGCCTTCCTCAGCCTGGCCCCCTCGCCGGGCACGATCCAGTTTGAATCGGCGACCTACAGCATGACCGAATCGAGGATGGCCACGATCACGGTCACCCGGACGGGCGGGACGGTCGGAACGGTGAGCGTCGGCTACGCCACGTCCGACGGGACGGCGCTGGCCGGGTCGGACTACTTGGCGAAGACGGGCACGATCACCTTCGAAGACGGGGATGCCACCCCCCAAACCTTCACGATCTCGCCGATCAGCAACCTCACCGTCGAGCCGATCGAGACGTTCAGCATCACCCTGAGCGGGATCGATGGGGCGACGCTCGGGGCGACGAGTTCGACGGTGGTCACCATCATCGACAGCAACACCGCCGGCATCGACGTCAACGCTAGCCTCGGACTGACCACGACCGAAGCGGGCGGGACCGCCAGGTTCGGCCTCTTCCTGAAGAGCCGGCCCACGGCCAACGTCACGATCACCCTCACCTCGTCCAACCCGGCCGAAGGGACGGTGAGCCCGACCACCGTGACCTTCACCCCGAACGAATTCAATACGCCGAAGTATGTGACCATCACCGGGGTCGATGACGCCCTCGCCGACGGCGATGTCGCCTACACGATCGTGACCTCGGACATCGTCAGCGACGACCCGTTCTACAACGGGTTGGCGGTCGCCGATGTGGATGTGGTCAACCTCGACGACGACACGCCCGGCGTCACGGTCTCCCGGACGGCGGGCCTGGTGACAACCGAGGCGGGCGGCGCCTCCACGTTCTCCCTCAGGTTGAATTCCAAGCCCACGGCCAACGTGACGATCGCCCTCGCCTCGTCCAACACGGCCGAGGGGACCGTCGGCCCGGCCACGCTGGTCTTCACCCCGGCCAACTGGGCCACCCCGCAGGTGGTCACCGTCACCGGGGTCGACGACGACACCGCCGACGGCAGCGCCGCGTACACGATCGTGACCTCCGCCACCAGCAGCGCCGACCCTTCCTATCATGGGCTGGCGGTGCCCGACGTCGGCCTCAGCAACACCGACGACGACACCGCCAGGATCGTCGCGACCGCGTTGACCTCCACTCTGGGGACGGCCGAGGCCGGCAGCACCGACACGTTCACCGTCCGACTCACGTCGCGGCCGACCGCGCAGGTGATGATCCCCCTGGGGTCGACGAAGCCGGGCGAGGGCGTCCCCGACCCATCCTTCCTGATCTTCACCCCGAGCAACTGGAACGTCCCGCAGACCGTCACGGTCCGTGGCGTCGCCGACCAGACGGTGGACGGGCCGACCTTCTACACGATCATCACCGGCACCGCGGTCAGCGATGACCCGGTCTACAACGGTTTGGACGCCGATGACTTCCTCGTTTACAGCATCGACACCGATGTGGCCGGGATCATCGTGGCGCCGACCTCCGGCCTGGTGACGACCGAGATGGGCGTCACCGCCACCTTCTCCGTGCGACTGGATACCCGGCCGACGAGCGACGTGGTGGTCCCGCTCCGCACCAGCAACCCAGCCGAGGGGGTGGTCACGCCCGCCTTCCTGCTCTTCACCCCGAGCAACTGGGACGTCCCGCAGGCCGTCACCGTCTCCGGCGCGGACGACCCGGTCGCCGACGGAAACGTCGCCCACGCGGTCGTGATCGGCCCGGCGCAGTCGGCCGACCCGTCCTACAACAACCTGGGCGCACCGGATGTCGGGATCGTCAATATCGACGACGACGAGCCCGGGATCGCCGTGATCATGACCTCGCCGCCGACCACCACCGCCGGCGGAGCGGCGACGCTGGCCATCCTGCTCCGGTCGCGGCCGATCTCGACGGTCGCGGTCAACGTCGTTTCGACCGACCCGGCCCAGGGAACGGTATCGCCCTCGGTCCTGATCTTCACGCCCGACAACTGGAACCTCCCCCAGTCGGTCAGCGTCGTCGGGTCGGGCCGCAACAGAAGCACCGGGTCGGTCGCATACACCGTCACGGCGACCGCGTCCAGCATCGACCCGCGTTACAACGACCTGAACACCGCCCCCGTGGCCATGATCAACATCAATCTCCCGCCCGTCACCGTGTCCGGAGTCCGGGTGGTCACGGTCAAGGCCAAGAAGTCCAGGGCCCAGGCGATCGCCGTCGGCTTCGGACGGGCGCTCAACGCCGGCTCGGCCATCAACCTGGGCAACTACCGGCTGATCGGCGCGGGCCGCGACCGCAGGTTCGGCACCCGCGATGACGTCCGGCTCAACCTGGCCTCCGCGTCGTACGACGCGGCGACCAACACCGTCACGCTCTCGCCGAACCGGAAGGTCTCGCTGACCTCCGGCCCGGTCCAGCTCCGGGTGATCGGCGCCGGGCTGCTCGACGGCAGCGGCCGCCCGGTCGACGGAAATCGCGATGGCCGGGTCGGCGGCGACCTGCTGGCCACGATCAACAAGAAGCGGGTCACGCTGTCCTGATCGAAAGCCGCCTGGCCATCCGAACCGCCCCGTGCGTTTCCGCATGACCGACCTGCTTCATCGTCGAGTGTCGCCATGGCATGCCCGTCGATCCGGCCGGCACAGCTTCTCACGGACATCCACCGGGACCCGCGACCCGTGGCCGTGCTCGCCTGCTCCATCCACTCCGCGACCAGCCCCACGCCCTCGAAGACCACGCCCTGGCGCGCACGACTCGCGTGCGAACCGGGGCGATCCCCCCATCGGATCGGTGGAGCGAAAGCTCACTCAGGGAGCAGCGGCATCCTCCCGAATGATCCGCCCAGGGCCGACCTCGACTCCAGGCCGAGCCAGCCGTCGAGGAGCGTGGCGTAGACCATGCGAAAGTCCACGGATGCCTTCAGGTCGCCGTCGTCGAGGTCGCCCAGGCTCGGGTAGGCACCGATCAGGCCGGGGCGGACCGCGGGGCCGGCCAGCAACACCGGGCCGGCGGCCCCGTGGTCGGTCCCAGCCGAGCCGTTCTCGGCCACCCGACGGCCGAACTCGCTGAAGGCCAGCACGAGGACCCGCTCGGCCAGGCCCGAGGCGGCCAGGTCATCCAGGAACGCCTCCAGGGCCCCGGACAGCTCGGACAGGAGTCCGGCATGTGTCGGGGCCTGGGCGGCGTGGGTGTCGTAGCCGCCCTGCGTCGCGTAGAAGACGCGCGAGGCGTAGCCCCCCTTCAGCAGCCGGGCGATCAGCTTCAGGCGGCCGGCCAGGCTGGTCGCCGGGTAGCGGGCCGAGCCTTCGTAGCGGCGGGCCAGTTCGGCCAGGCGATCGGCGCCGGCGTAGGCGTCCAGGGTGCTCCGGCGGACGAACGCCGCCAGGTCGTCGCCGGCCGGATCTCCGGCGGGCCGGCCGAGGGCGGGGTCGAGCGCGAGGTCGTCGATCCGCTCGATGGCCGAGGCGACCGACCGCCGACCCCGGAGCGCCGGCGGGATCGGCCCCGGGCCGACGAGCAGCGACTCTCCCCGCCCGCCCGCGGCGTCGAGCGAGCGGCCGATCCAGCCCGGCCCGACGTGTTCCTCGGGGTCGAGACGGGCGGTCTGCCAGATGGCCATGCTCCGGAAGTGCGACCGGTCGGGGTTGGGATAGCCGACGCCCGGCACGATCGCCAGCCGGCCCGACTCCAGCAGCCGCCCCGCCCCGGCCATCGCCGGGTGCAGCCCGACGCCGTCGGCGACCTTGATTAGCCGATCGGCCGGGATCCTCAGGGCCTGACGATTCTTCGCGTAGCCCTCATCCCCGAAGGGCACGACGGTGTTGATCCCGTCGTTGCCGCCGTCGAGCTGGATCACGACCAGGACCCGGCCGTCCTTCTCAGCGGAGGCGGCCCAGGCCGAACGGGCGAGGAAGCCGGGGATGGTGGGGGCCAGCGAGATCAGGGGGAGCGATCGCAGGACGTCGCGGCGGGTGGCCATGGTCGGGCTCCTCGGGTTGGGTTCGTTCCGGTCTCTCGCGGCCCGATCTCGGGCTCAGCCCACCTGGGCCTCTGGCGAGGCCAGGACCTCCCGCAGGGCATGGCGGGCCGCTTCGGGGGTGTCCTCGCCGAGGGTCGCCGCGCCGTCGGGCTCGACGCCAAGCAGGAGGGCGGATGCGGCAACGCGGGCATCGCCCGCCGAGGTGCCCCGGCCCTGCGAGGCGGCGATGGCCTGCGCATCGAGCGGCCCCGGCAGGCCGACCGCCTTGCCATCCGCCAGGGCCGCGGCGAGATTGGCCCGCGCGACCAGGGACCGGGCGGAAAGCCACGACCGGCCCCCCGGCCAGCCGCCGACGTTGGGCGGCTCGAACAGCTCCTGCCCCAGCCGGCCGATCCAATCGGCCAGGATCAGCGTGCTCGGCATCGAACCGGCCGGCACCAGCGCCCGGCAGGCCCCGACGACCAGTTCGGCCGGCCCGAGCACCCGCGACCGAAGGTTGGCCGGGGCGAAGAAGTCCCGAGAGCGGAGGATCGTCGCCACGGCCCGGCCCACGTCGAGCCCGTCGGACCGCAGCCGGCCGGCCAGGGCGTCGATGGCCGGGCCGTCCGTGGCGCCCTCGCCCATCAGCGTGTCGCAGAGCCGCCAGGCGACCCGCCGGGCGGTGGCCGGGTGGTCCAGGAGGATCCGCAGCAGGTCGGAGCCCGACAAGTTGCCCTTGCGACCGAGGATCGTCTTCGGGCCGTCATCGTGCCGGGACGGCGACTCGGCGAACCGGCCATCCTCGACCCGCCAGCCGGTCAGGGCGCGGGCCGCCTCGCGGACGTCGCCTTCGGCGAACTGGCCGATCCCGAGCGTGAACAGCTCCATCAGCTCGCGGGCGAGGTTCTCGTTGGGATGGCCCTTGCGGTTGGCAGGCGCGTCGAGGTAGATCAGCAGGGCCGGCTCGCGGGCGGCCTCTCCCAGCAGCTCGCCGAACGGGGCGCGGGCCAGCCGGCGGAAGGTCTCGACCTGCCGCCTCATCAAAGCGAGGTCTCCGACCTTCGAGACGGCCGAGGCGAAGTGGCCGTGCCACATCAGGGCCAGCCGTTCGCCCAGGGGGTCGGGCGAGCCGAGCATCCGATAGACCCACCAGGCCCGGAGCCGGTCGGCATCGCCCGAGGCCACCGCCGCATCGGCCAGCAGGGCGGAGGTCGCCTCGAAGTCCTCGGGGACGCCGCCGATCCGGGAGGTCCCCGCCAGGACCCGGGAGACCGTGGCCTCCGGGCCATCATGCAGGTCCCTCCGGGTCTCGGCCCAGGTGGCGGCGAATCCGGCCCGGCGGTGGAGGTGGACGACCCGGCCGAGGTCCCAGGGGACCTCGGCGGTCGGCTCGTAGGGGGCCCAGGAGTCGACCGGGCTTGGGGCGTCGCAACGGGGTCCCAAGGGTCAATCCTCCTGCTTCTTCGGGGGCTGGACCTTGAGGTCGCCAAGATCCTTGACCTCGCCGGGGGCGACGATCAGGTTCACGAACAGGTCACCGGGGGAGTCCATATTCGCCCGGGCGTCCGCGTTGTACCTCAGGCCGGGGACCAGCCTCTCGACCCGGAAGCGGCCGTCGTCGCCGACCCAGATGCCCTGATTCCAGTCGCTCCCGGGCAGGATGTCGTCGGTCTCCGGGTGCGGGTTGGTGGAGCCGGTCGGGCTCCCGATGAACATCCCCTTGCGGGGCTTGCCCTCGTCGTCGACGATCCGGCCGACCACCGTCCCCCAGGGTTGGAGCTGGATCGTGACCGGGCCCGCCTCGTCCCCCCTCAGGAGCGCCGAGCCGATCAGCTTGCGGCCCTCGCGGGCGGCGACCACTCGGCGAGGTTTGGACGGATCGAGGGCGTGGACCTCGAAGCGGGACGCCTGCTGGTCGGATGGGCTGGTCGCGAACAGCTCTCCCAATCCCTTGACCGTGGTCTCGCCCACGGGCCGGCCTTCGGGATCGACGAGCCGGACCTCCGCCGACCGGCCGGGATCGGGGTGGAAATCGACCGTGGCGGGGACGGAATCGGGCCCCAGGTTCACCTCGGCGATCGCGTGGAAGCCATCCACGTGGCAAACATTCGGCGCGGTATCGAACCACCGCGTCTTGGGATTGAATCCCGCGATCGTCTCCGCCCCAACGGCCTTGAGATGCCGCTCCTCCTCCGCACGGATCGCGATCAGGCCGCGGCCGGGCAGCGCGGTCAGCTCGTAGCTGCCGTCCGCCCCCAACTGGCCGTAGGACTCCAGCCCTGCGGAGAATCGCGGGTAATCGGCGAGGTGGGGGTTGTCCCTGAAGGTGTAATAGCTCGCGTACCCCCGGACCGGCCGTCCGGTCCCCTTGTCAGTGACCTTGCCCCGGACGACGATCCCCGCCTTCGGCGCGAAGTCGAAGGCGACGGGTTCCAGGGCGGGGGAGTCGGCCGTGACCTTCAGGGTGTCACGGGTGTAGGGGAGCCCCGGGCCGGGCTCCAGGAACAGGCGATAGGCGGTCGACCTGGGCAGGCCCTCCAGGCGGTACCGCCCTTCGGCATCCGTCCGCGCCTCGATCCCTTGGGCCGGGATCATGCTGGACGCGTCGTAGACGGCGGCCTTGATCTTCAGGCCGGCGATCGGCTTCCCCGAGTCCTTATCGCGGGCGACGCCTTCGATCCGCTTGCTGGGCGCCAGGGCGATCTGGAACCGGGGGGCTTCCACGATGAACGGCCCTTGCCGCAGCATCGCCTTGTCGACGGACCGGATCGTCGCCTCCTCGCGGCTCAGCACATTGACGCGTGTCGTGGCGAGCCCGGGGCCCGTGATGTTCAACTCGGCGATCCGGTCGCGGCCCACGCCGGTCAGCCGGAACCGGCCATCGGGGCCGGCCTCGGCCGCGATCGGCCCGGGCCGCTCCATCGGGAGGTTCTCCAACCCCTGCCAGAGGTTGCCGGCGGCGCCATTGCGGGCCCGGGCGATCCATCCCGGCAGGTCGCCCCTCGCCTCGAACCAGATCCGGGCGACCTCGACCCTGGCGTCGGCGGCGGGCCGTCCTTCCAGGTCGATGATCCGCCCCTCGATGGGCGGCCCCTCCTCGACCAGGGAGACCACCTGCTCGGCAGGCCGGTTGGCCCGCAAGGCCCGCTCGATCCAGCCCACACCGAATCCCGGGGCCGAGGCGACGAGCCAGGGGAAGCTGGCCGCGTATCCCTGCGGTTCGGCCCCGCCCGGTTTGGTCAGGAGGATGGCGAATCGGCCATCGGCGCCCGAGGTGGCCTCCGGCCAGGGCTTCTCCCCGCGATCGACGAGGGCCGCCCGCACGACCGCCCCGGCGACCGGCCTGCCGTCAGGCGCGACGACCCGGCCCCGGACCTCGACGGTCTCAACCGGCTTTTCCTGCTCCGTCGCGGCGGCCTCGGCGGTCGACCGGGCCGGAGCATCCGGCCTGGCATCAGGGCCCTCGGGGCGGCCCGCGCCGGCGGCGATCACGCCGGCCGTCGCCAGGCCGAAGGCTGCGACGGCGGACGTCGCGGCGATCTTGATCTTGGTCATGAGCATCCCCCTCGTGATGGCATGGGTCAGGGCCAGGGCGACCGCCGAGGCGCCCCCGCCGGTGGCGGCCGAGACCGCCGCCCGGGCCAGGGCCGGCGGGACCGCCGAGGCCGTGGCAGGCGTTGCCAGCAGGGCCGCGACCGCCGGCGCGGCGAGGCCCCGACGTGCCAGGCGGCCCTTCAGCCGCTGGCGGGCCCGGGCCAGGCGGTTGCGGAGCGTCGGCACGGTCCATCGGAGCCGGCCGGCCGCCTGCTCGTAGCTCAGCCCTTCCAGGTCGCACAGGACGACCGGGAGGCGCTGGCCCTCGGGCAGGCGGTCGACCTCCTCGTGGACGACCCGGCGGAGCTCGGGGTCGGAACCGTCGCCGGACACGCTCGCGATCGGGGGCTTCATGGCCGCCGCCTCCGCCTCCTTCCGACGCCTCCGGCCCGCCTCGGCGGCGAGCTGGAGGCTCGCCCGATAGGCGACCCGGTGGAGCCAGGCGGCGAGCGCCTCGCCGCCCCGGATTGCGCCGGCCCGCCGGGCAAGGACCAGGAAGGTCGCCTGGAAGGCGTCCTCCACGTCGTGCTCGTCCCGGAGGATCGCCCGGCAGGTGGCCAGCACCAGCGGCCCGTGGCGGGCCACCAGCGCTTCGAACGCCACCCCGTCCCGCGACGATGCGTACCTGGCCAGCAGTTGGCCGTCCCCCTGCCCGACCGCCGTCCCCGCCCCGAAGAGGTCGCGGAGGTGGCGGTCGGCCGATCCCAATCCTGCGCTCGCCATGCGGTGGGCTCCCCCGATCGCGTCTCGTCCGACCCGAATAAGAGGGGTGATGTCACGGCCTCGTCCCGGAATTTTCCCCGAAATCTCGCCGGACCGCACCGGATGCCCACCGCTTCCCCGTCGATCCGGGGGCCTGGAACCTCAAGATGCCGAGGTGCTTCGCCTCGCCCGGCAGGGTGGTCACATCGCCGGCCGCCTCCCCGGCGACGACCCGGCCCGACCGGTCTCGCAGGCGATTCTTCAGGCCGGGGACCAGACCGGCATCCCCCGCGTCGCGGAGTGCTCGGGGCGGATCTCGCAGCCCGGGCCGGAGATCAGTGGCGACTCGACCCGTTCCCGGCCGGTCCCCCAGATCGTGAACCGGCCGTCGCCGTCGGTCGAGGGACGGGAGGTCGTCGTTCGCCCACGCGAGGAGCTTCCCGAACGCGACCGTGAAGGCGCTCTTTTCCTCGGCCATCACGGCGAGCCATTCGTCGACCCGGGCCGTTGGGGACCAGAGGATGCTGATGGGTTGGGCCGATGCCTTGGCGATCAAGGGAGTCCTCCGGCCCCCCCGCCGGCTACCCGGCCCGCTTGCTCGACCTCGACTTCGCCGCGAGCGGATCCCGGGGGGAGCCCGCGGGTTCCTCCGCCGATCGAGGCGGGCGGATGGCCCGACGGCCCCGCGAGGTATCTCGGCGAGATGAGGCAGGCGAGGACCCCGACCCGGCGGTGCCGCCAGGGCCGGGGTCCCGAAGGCCCGGCAGGCCCGTCAACTCGTCGCGTAGAAGAAGTTCAGGTCCGAGACCCGGACCTGGGTGCTCGACGACCCCGCCGCCGGGGTGAGCACGAACTGCATCGTGTGCGACCCGCCGATGCTGAATTCGCTCTGGTTGAGCGTGATCGTCCCCCGCCCTCCGCGATCCCGGACGACCGACGCGTCCATCACGAACACGAGGTCGCCGTCGAGGGTCATCGTCAGCGTCCCCCCCTGCGAGGGGTCGAGGAACTGGTAATCGAACGAGATGCCGTTGAGCCGGCCGTACTCGGTCGAGAACGAGCCCGAGTAGCTCGGTTGAGGGACGCCGCTCGTCTGGGTCAGGGTGACCTGGGCGCCCGAGCCGGGATTGCTGACCGCCACCGACGGCGTGTTCGGCGTGGTCTTGAATGCCAGGTTATACGACTTGTAGACGCGCGAGGCCAGCGTGCCCGGCTGGAGCACGTACTGAAGGCTCGGGTCATAGCTCGATCCGGCCCAGCCCTGCGTGTAGTAGCTCGACGTGAGATCCGCCGGCGGCTTCTGCTGCCCCTGATTGCCCGGCAACAGCGGCGACCACCCCTGGCCGACGGTCGCGCCGAACCTCACGCCCGGCTGGCCCGATCCGGTGTACCAGTACGCCGAATAGCTGTGCCGGTCCTCGATCGAAAAGTCCGAGCCGTCCAGGTTCACGTCCACCACCTGGCTCAGGGTGTTGCCGGACGGGGTGGTGATGTTGCTGTACGGCTCGCTCAGGTAGGAGATGTAGTTGTCGACGAACGTGGCCCCCTGGCCCTGCCGGCCGATGTTCAGGTCCTGCAGGTAGTACCAGTTGAAGTTCGTCGCCCCGAGCGTGTTGCTCACCTCGGAGAGGTCCTCGGGCGAGTCCAGGGTGGTGAGCTGCCGGACGTCGAACGTGCCTGGCACGGCCTTGGTGGCGAGCGAGACCGCGGCGACGGTCGCCACCTTGGAGCCGTGGCTGTGGCCGATGAGCTGGATCTCCCCGCCGAAGGCCTCCTGGCTCCCCAGGACCGTGCGGAGGCCATCGGCCAGCCGCTCGCCATTGAGGACCGTCGCCGCCTCGGACACATTCGGGTTGGTGATCGACGAGGTGCCCGAGTCGTCGATCCAAGTATAGGCGAGGACGACGGCCTGGGGGTCGATCGCCGCGGCCCGGGCGGCGATCGTCTGGGCCATGCCGGTCTCGGATACCTCGATTGCGTTCACGTCGTAGCCGTGGAGCAGCCAGTACGACGCCGGCCCCAGCGTCATGTCGGACTGGTCGTTCGCGGCGAGGTTGGCGGCGAGGGAGTAGCCGGCCTGGCTCGGGTCGGTGTCCCACCAGGTGAGGTCCTTCGGGGGGCTGGCATTGGCCTCGGCATCGACCCAGTAGCTGTAGTCGGCGGCCCAGCCGTGGACGAGCACGACGACATGCTTGCCGACGAGGCTGGGGTCGTTGGGCGCGACGGGGACGAATTCGGGCTTCCCCGTGGACGGGTTGTACCGAAAGCGGGCGAGCCGCTGGTAGGGGAGCAGATCGGCGTCGCTGAAAGCGTCGGCGGCGACGACGGCCGGGGTGGAGAGGCCGACCGTGTTGCTCGCAGCGAGCGAGCCGCCACCCCGGGCGACGGGGAGCGTGTAGGCCACCGCCGGGGACGCGTCCGGCGTGGTCAGGCCGAGGAGCCGGACGCGCGAGGGGGCCGCATCGAGCACGGTCGTCGCGCCGGGCCTGCCTGCGGGGGCGACCGCGATGCCGTCGCCCCCACGCCGGGCCCCGATGTCGACGGCCGCGACCCGCACGCCGCGGGCGAACTCGGGGCCGGCCACGCGGTAGGTCGCCGACGGCGTGGTGCCCAGGCCGGAATAGACCCGGACCGCCGCGCCCTGCACGCCGCCGGTGCCGACGATCACGTCGAGCCGGTTATCGTTGTCGACGTCGCCGACGGCCACCGAGTTGCCGCCCCGGGCTCCCTTCGTGGGCGGCTGGTGTCGGGCGAGCACGCGACCGGTGGCCCCGTCGAGGATCTTGACCACGGCCCGGCCCGCGACCGGGGTCGTCACGATGTCGGCGTGCGCGTCCCGGTCGAGGTCGCCCACCGCGACCTGCACGCCCCGGCCGCCCGGGGTGCCGGCGAGGAAGGAGGCCACCCGCCGCCCCTGCACGCCCCGGAAGACCCCCACCCGCGCCGGGCCCCGGTCGGCCCCGACCACGATGTTGGCCAGCCCGCCCCCCTCGACGTCGCCGGTCGCCACCGTCAGGCCGCCGCGGTACGACTTCGGGCGTGCGAGGAACCGCCCGACCAGGGCCCCGTCCGCGCCCGAGAAGACCTTCACCAGGCCGGCCATGCCCGGGCCGGGCGCGGTCACGATGTCGGGCCGCCCGTCGCCGTCGACGTCGCCGACGGCCACCCGCACGCCGCCCCGGAACGCCTCGTCATAGGCGAGGAAGCGGGACGTCTCGACCCCGGTGGCGGAGTCGAACACCCGGACCTCGGGCGCGTCCCCGCTCCCCGCCCCCTGGACCAGGATCCCCGAGAGGACCACGCGGGTTTCGAGGCGATCGACCTCCGGTCGCCTCCTCGCCCCGAGCCGCCGTCCTCGTCGAACCCCGCGATCCATCCCCGGCCCTCGGTGCATGGCTCTCTCCCGGAATGGTCCCAGATCCCGATGCCCTTTGCTTGCCCACCAGATTACCACCAACGCGGCGGGGCTGCCGGGGGGATGTCCTCGCGTTCGTCACATCTGGATCTTGCGTGCGTTCATTGGTCCCACGGAAGACGGGATCGTCACCAAACGGGCCGAATCCGGGCGAGATACGACCTCGGAGGAGAACGTGACGCGTCAATCGCTCCTCGCGGCCCTGGGCCGGGCATTCGCACCCTTCAACGCCGAGGCCACCGCCGGCCGATCCCGCTCAGCCGGTACGGAGGTCCGCTATCTGCTGGCCTTTTCGCCCGAATTGAACCCGATCGAGCGCTTTCCTTGAAACTCAAGGCACGGCTGCGGACGGTGGCCCGGACGACCGCAGCCCTGATCGGGGCGATGGGCGAGTCCCTGCGGGCGGTATGCCCGAGTGACATCCGGGGCCGATTCCGCCATGGCGGCGACCCGGTCGAGGAGTCAACCGTCGCGAGATGGCCCGGGAGGGGCCGGCCTCGCCCTTTGTTCCTCCGTCGTCGCCGTTTTCGACGACGGCGAGGATCCTCGTTCCCTGTCCCGGAACCTTGTCGTAGGTTGGTGTGTCCAACAATCGATCCGGCGCCGCGACCGCGCGGGGACTCTGGCCGCGATGGGCCCGACGACGGATCGGCAAGCCGAGGAAGGGTTGGGACGGGCCATCATGGCGACAGCAACCGATGAGCGAGCGCCGATCGCGGTGCGCCCGGCCGACCTGGCCGGCGTCCGGGGCCTCTACGAGGCCGGGGACTACCTCGGCGCCTACCACGCCGCCACCGCGATCGGGCCGCTGGACCGGTGGACCGGCACGGCCGCGCGGGTCCTGGCCGGGCGGCTGGCGGGCAACCTCGGCTCGATCCGCCTGGCCACGACGATCCACCGCCTGGCCCTGCGGGACGACCCGACCGATCCCGAGGCCAACTATTATGTGGCACGGATGATCGCGGGCCGACGCGGGTTCCTGGCGGCCTGGGAGTTCCTCCGCCGGGTCGGGCCGCTGCCCGACGCCCCCGCCGAGATCCGCTCCGACTGGCTGGCCACGCACGCGATGGTCCTGGGCGGCCTGCGCGACTTCGACGCCGCCGAGGGCTATCTCGCCGACGCCGAACGCACCGCGCCGGGGCGGGCCTGGATCGCCGTCGAGCGGGCCGACCTGCTGGAGGAGCAGGACCGATACGACGACGCGCTCTCCGCCGCCCGCGAGGCCCTGGCGATCCAGCCGTGGTATCGCCCGGCCGTGCAGTGCGTCGCCCACGTCCTCTCGCTCCTCGGTCGCGAGGGGGAGGCGCGGGAGCTGCTGATCGAGGCGTTGGACCATGTCCGGGCCGGGTCGCTGGCCGGCCAGCTGGCGGTCTTGCATTTCGAGGCGGGGCTCTACGCCGAGTCGCTGCAAAGCCTGGATCGCTACGCCGAGCTGTCCCCGCTGATCGACCGGCCGACCCGCCGCTGGCTCGCCGCCCGGCGGTCGGACGCCGCCTACTGGCTGGGCGATCACGCCCGGGCCGCCGAGTATGCCCGCGCCACCGAGGCCCCCTTCTTCCTCAAGGTGGCCGAGCGGCTCGAAGACCCGGCCATCCCCGATCGCCGGGTCCAGTTGCCGGTCGGGTTCGTCCGGCAGCACCACCAGACCTGTGCCCCGGCGACGCTCTCGGCCCTGGCGCGGTTCTGGGGCCGCGAGGCCGACCAACTCGCCGTGGCCGACGCGATCTGCTACGACGGCACCCCCGACCACCGCGAACGCTCCTGGGCCGAGGCCAACGGATGGGTGGCCCGCGAGTTCACCGTGACCTGGGAATCGGCGATCGCCCTGCTGGATCGGGGCATCCCGTTCACCCTGACGACGGTCGAGGTCGGCAGCGCCCACCTCCAGGCGGTCATCGGGTACGACGCCCGGCGGGAGTCGTTCCTGATCCGCGACCCGACCATGCCGCACGCCGGGGAGGCCCTGGCCGTCCCGTTCCTCGAAAAGTACCGCTCGGTCGGGCCGAGGGGGATGGCCTTCGTCCCGCTCGACCGGCCGGGCCTGCTCGACGGGATCGACCTGCCCGACGCGGAGGTTTACGACCGGCTCCACCGCGTGCAGGTCGCCCTGCACGACCACGACCGCAAGGGGGCCGACGACGCGTTCCGATCGCTCCGGGAGGCCACGCCCGAGCACCGCCTGGCCCATCACGCCCGGCGCCTCCTGGCGATCTACGACAACAACCCGGCCGAGATCCTCGCGGGCGTTGAGTCGCTCCGGGCCCTGTTCCCCGAGGACGAGAACCTCCGGCTGGCCCACCTCGGCTGCCTCCGCGCGCTGGGGCGACGCGATGAGCGACTGGTCCTGCTCCGCGACCTCTGCGACAATAGCAAGACCGACCCGCTCGTCTGGCGGCAGTACGCCCAGGAACTGCTGGCCGACGCCCGCGAGCACCCGGCCGCCGGGCGATTGGCCCGCCGCGTCCTGCGGTTCCGGCCCCGCGATGCCGGGGCGATGATGGTGCTGGCCCGCGTGGCCTGGGAGGCGGGCCGGCGTGACGAGGGGCTGGAGCGGTACCGGTTCGCCTCGTGCCTCGACGACAAGGACGAGGGGATGGCGCAGAGCTATTTCTCCGCCGCCCGCTTCCTCGGCCGGGTCGACGAGCCCCTGCGTCTCCTCGCCGGGCGCGTCCGACGCTCCGGGGTCCGCTCGTCGGAGCCGGCGCGGACGCTCCACGACGTCCTCGACCAGCTCAATCGGTCGGCTGAGGCCGAGGCGGTCCTGAAGGAGGCCCTCCGGCTCCGGCCCGACGACGGGGCGCTGCTGCTGCACGCCGCCCGCGCCGACGCCTCCGCCGGGGCCTTCGACCGGGCCGATTCCCGGCTCGACGCGGCGCGGGGCCATTGCCGGCGCGGCGACTGGCTCCGCGTCGCGGCGGAGGTCGCCCAGATGCGCGGCGACCTGGTCGGGGCGCTCGCCCTCTGGGACGAATTCCTCGCCGGAGAACCGACCGACGTCGACGCCAACCGAGCCGCCGCCCGGCTCCGGGCCGAGACCGAGGGGGCCGACGCGGCCCTGTCCCACCTGGAAGCGGCCTGCGAGCGTTCGCCCTTCAATTACGCGTTGCGAAAGCTCCTCATCCACTACCTACGCGACGAAAGGTCGGCCGCCGACGCCGAACCGGTCGTCCGTCGGCTCCTGGCCGATCACCCCCACGACGCCTGGGCCCGGCGCGAGCTGGCGATCATCCTGGCCAATCGGGGCGAGCACGCCGAGGCCCAGGCCGAGCTGCACGCCGCCGTCCTTTTCGAGCCGGGCGGTTCGATCAACGAATCGGTCCGGGGCTACATCCTGGAGAGGGCCGGCCGGGTCGGAGAGGCGCGGGAGGCCTATCGCGAGGCCATCCGCCGCGACGTGGACAACGGCCAGGCGCTGGCCCGGCTGATCGAGACGGTCGGGTCCCACGCCGAGCGCGTGGCCGACCTGACGTTCATCGCCGCCGAGCTGACGACCCAGGTCACCTTCGGCGACGGCCTGCTGGCCTTCGCCGGCCAGGCCCGGGGCACGCTCGACCCCGCCGAGCTGATGGCCCTGCTCCGGGCCGCCCACGAGAAGCGGCCCGACCTGTGGCACGCCTGGTCGGCGCTGATCCGCCAGCACATCGTGCAGGGCGATGCCTCCGGGGCCCGCGCCCTGGCCCGCGAGGCGACCGAACGATTCCCCTTGCTCGCCCAGGTCTGGCGCGAACTGGCCGCCGCCTGCGCCGCCGAGGGAGACCGCACCGGCGAGCGCGAGGCGCTGGGGGTGGCCCTGCGGATCAGCCCGGGATGGGGGATGGCGGCGCGCCTGCTCGCCCAGTCGCTGGAGGCCGACGGGGATTACGCCGGGTCGCGGACCGTCCTGGAACAGGCCGCCGCGCATTCGCCCCTCGATGCGGGCAATCACGCCTATCTGGCCGACGCCCTCTGGCATCTCGACGAGCGCGAGGCGGCCGTCGAGCGGATGGAGCGATCCCTCCGCCTCGAACCGGGCTACGAATGGGGATGGCGGACCCTCCGCGACTGGCTGGAGCAACTGGGTCGGGCCGAGCGCCTGCCCGCGCTGGCTCGCGAGATCTCCGACCGACGGAGCGGCGACGCCTCGGCCTGGATGGCGTTGGCCCGCACGCTCGACGGGCCCGAGGCGCTGGCCGAGCGCCTCGACGCGCTGGATCGGGCCGCCGCGATCGACCTCCAGGGGACCGACGCGATCGATTTCAAGGTCCGGCTGCTGGCCGACGCCGGTCGGTACGACGAGGCCGAGGCCGCCTGCCGGTCCCCGCGCTGGGGGGATCGCCCGCCCGTGTCGATCCGCGGGCGGGCCCTCTGGGTCATGGCCAGCCGTGGCGACATGGCGGGCGCCGCCGAGCGGATGCAGGCCCTGCTCGACGAGAACCCGGACTACGCCTGGGGTTGGTTCCAGCTCGCCGAGTGGAGGCGCGAGGTGGCCCCGCCCGAGAAGTACCTGGAGGCGGCGGAGGCCGCGGCCCGACTCTGGCCCGACGCGGCGGTCGCCCACGCCTACCACGCCGAGGCCAGCGAGCGGACCGCCGACCGCGCCGGGGCGAAGGACGCGTATCGCCGCGCCCTGGCCCTCGACGCCGACTACCAGTTCGCCGCGCTCAGCCAGTTCGACCTCCTGCTCGAAGACGGGGATCTGGACGAGGCCGCCGCGGTGCTGGAGCCCATCGGCATCGACGACGAGGGCGGGCACTTCGTCCTGGCCCGCGCGGTCCAGCTCCACGCCGCCCGGCGCGATCGCGACCGGGCCCTGTCCGCCCTGGAGCGCCTGGCCACGGCACCGGGAGTCGACACGAGCTGGCCCTTCGAGGTCGCCGACGACGCGATCCACCACGCCGGCTGGGATGCCCCCGCCCGGGAAATCTATGCCCGGGCCCTGGAGCGGCCCGATGCCTCGCCGACCCTGGGGGCGTTCTGGGGCGAACGGATGACCGACCGCCGCGACCGGCGGGCACTCCGCCGGCTCCCGACGATCGTTGCGGCGGGCAGCGAGGCCGGCCTCCAGGCCCTGGCCGCCCACCTGCGGTGCCTGGGGCAGGGCCGGCGACGGTCTCGCCTCCGCGCCGCTCTCCGCCGGCACCGCGAGGCCATCCGGCGAGACACCTTCTGCTGGGGGACCGGCGGCTATGCGCTGCTCCAGGCCAGCGACTTCCGGGCCACCATCCGCCACCTCGCCGACTGGCGAGACCGGGCCGGCCTCCAGCCGTGGATGCTGCTGAACCTCATCATCGCCCTCCGCACCGTCGGGCGCGACGCCGAGGCCAACGAGGCCAGTCGCCGGTCCCTGGCCCTCGCGAGCGATGTCTGCACCCCGATGCACCTGACCTGGCTGGCCCTCGACGAGCTGCTCGCGGGGCAGGTCGAGGCCGGCTCGGCCCGGCTCGACGGGATCGACCCCGGGCCCCTCGACGAGGAACACAAGCATCTCATCGGGCTGGCCGGCGCGATCCGCGAGGTCGAGGCGGCCGACCCCGACCAGCGCCGGCGGGCGGCCTATCGGGCCAGCCGGGCCGTCCTGGCCCTGAACCAGGGCCCGTCCATCCCCGCCAATGGCCACCCCGCCGTGGTCCGGGCCTACCGACGCGTCGTGCGCCGCATCCGGGGCCATCTCGGCCCCTGGTCCGGGGCCATCTTCGGCCTGGAGGCGGCCCTGCAACGACCCAGGAGCAAGCCGATGTGACCGCCCGCCACCGGCCCCGATTCCTTCCGATCGAGCCATCCGGAAGCATGGCCCGGCCCACTCGGGGTGGGCGGGCCAGTTCCATGCCGCCTTGCTCGTACCGATGTTCAACAGTCTGCAGTCGCCTTGGAGGCATCAGGCCCTAACTCTTTCGCTCGGCCAGGCTTCCCCGGATCCTGTCGAGCCAGCCGAGCACCGTGCCCATCGCCTGATTCCCCTTGCCCAGGAGGCCCGAAAGCTCGTTCTCGACCGATTGGAGCCGGGAGGAAGCCGGCTCCGGCAGCGGCGGCAGGATGTGGGCGAAGTAGGTTTTGTCCAGGAGCCGGTGCAGGAGGCGCTCGCCCGGGAAGGGCTCGTTGTTGTTCAGGACGCGGGCGGCCTTCAGCAAGTTTCGGATGTCATACTGCGTCGGGCTGATGTCGGGCACCTGCTTTCGCAGGCCGAGGAGCTTGTAGACGGCGATCCGCGCGGTGCGGATCGAACTATCCATGGTGAAGATGATGTCATTGGACGTCTCGACGAACTGGCCCATCAGGCCGAGGTTCGTGCAGCCGGCGGGCACGACGTGCGGGCGATCCCCCGCCGCGCGGGGCATGAACATCGCGGTGATGTAAGGCATCAACGCGAGCCTCGCCTTGGTATTCGCCGCCACGTCGTCCAGCCGATCCTCGATGCCGAGGTGGTAGCAAAGCTCGGCCAGGATTTCCCGCCCGTTGCAGGCCGGCATCGGCTTCTTGACGTGGTTGCCCTCCTTGTCCATCAGCAGGGCATAGACCCAGAGCACCAGGACGTCGGCGGGCTGATTCGGGAAGTGCGGCTGTCGATTGCAGGTGAAGCTCAGGACCCAGTTGGAGTCGGTGAAGGTGATGATCCCTCCGGTCACGGTCTTGCCGGAATAGGGGTCGTTGACCGACAGTTCCTTCAGCTTCTCGACCAGTGGCGACGGCTTGCAGGTCAGCGTCACCGACTCCCACATCGAGCCATCGACATCGCCGTAGAATTTCTCGGGCTTGCCGAAGATGGGCGACTTCTTCGCCAGGTTCTTCCACAGGGCCCAGTCGCTCTGGTCGCCCGGGTCATGCTTGCCGCGTTCCAGGACCGGGGCGTGGTCCATGTCGCCGTAGGCCGTGCCCTCGGTCATCGACCCGGTCAGTGCGAAGACGACATCCTTCGGCCCGAGGGGGATGGTGGTCTCCGCCCCGCCCGACCGGGCCCGGATCGCGGTCACCGTCCGGGACTCGCCCTCGACGGCCATGTCGAGGTCGTAGGCATGCGTGTCGAACTGCACCTTGACGCCCCGGGCCCGCAGGTGGTCGACCAGGGGCCGGACGAAGCTGTCATACTGGTTGTACTTGGGGAAGACGAGGGCCGACATATCGGCCAGCCCGTCGAACGCGTCGAGGAACCGGTGCATGTAGAGCTTCATCTCCAGGAGGCTCTGCCAGTTCTCGAACGCGAACATGGATCGCCAGAGATACCAGAAGTTGGTCTCCAGGAAGCTCGCGCTGAAGTATTGCTCGATGGAGATGTCGTCGAGGTCTTCCTTCCGCTTGAGCATCAGCCGGATCAGGTCCCACTGGTGCGACTTCGACAGGCCCAGGGTGGAGAAGTCGCGGATCTGGCCACGCTTGTGCATGAGCCGGGACTTGGAGTAGTTGGAATCGTTGTCATTGACCAGCCGATATTCGTCGAGGACGCTGTAGCCCTCGGGCAGCTCCAACGCCTGGACATCCTGGAACATGTCCCACAGGTTGTCGTAGTTCCAGTTCATCTCCCGGCCGCCGCGGATGATGTACCCTTCCTCGGCATTGCCCGCGCCGTCGAGCGACCCGCCCGCGATGTCCAACGCATCCAGGATGGTGATATCCTCGCCGGCCATCCCGCCATCGCGAATCATGTAGAAGGCCGCGGCGAGGCCCGCGATGCCGCCGCCGATGATCCACGCCTTCCGGCCGGGGACGGGCCCGGGCAGCACCGGCCGATTCCGCATGTAGGCGCCCATCATGTCGGGCGGCGGCATGGTGTTGGCGGGGCTGTTATGCCAGTAGGCGGCCGTCGCGTCGTTCTCGACCTCGAACGGCTTGCCGGAATCGGTCGGTTCGGTCATGGGGGGCCCTCGGGATCATGTCAGCCTGATCGGGGTTGGAACACCGACGATACCCGTCACGCATCCAAGAATACCAGGACGTGCCGGCGGATCGGCCGAACCGCCCGCCCGAGATCGATCCGAATGTCAGCCCATCAAACCGAGAAGCAACTCTTTCGGGCCGACGGGACGGGCTGCAAGCCGCCGAGGCCGGCTCGTCGTCGCCCCTCGACGCCGAGGGGTCCGCCCCTTCGCCGGCAGGGCTTCCCGAGGAAAGGCCGCCGGGTCCGGGGCGTGCCCCGACCACCGGCCCCCGGCCGCTGCCTTCACGGCCCGGGATGCCACGGGAAGACAAATCGATTCCTCGACACGGGATGCTCGGCAAATCAACGCCGCCCCTGTCAACCGGGCTTCGAAGCGGCGACAGGACCGCCCCTTGCCATCGCGATGGCAGGGCGGTCCTCGCCGGGTCGCGATCCTTCTCCCGGGAAGCTGGAGGTGAAGTCCTTCCCCTTCCTTCGTTTCCCATCCGCCGGGACGTCCTGACGGCGAGCGGTCCTCGGGAGGGCCGAAGCGACTACGTCCCGCAGAACGTCCGATATCCCGGCTTCGCGGAGGGTTCCCGATATTCGGCGTTGCCGGGGCGATCCTCGTAGGGGGCGGCCAGCGCATCGAGGAGCCGGCGGAGCAGCGAGAGGTCGTCCTCCTTCTCGGCGGCGGCGAGGGCCTCCTCCACCCGATGATTCCTGGGGATCACCGCCGGGTTGACCGATCGCATCAGGGCGAGCGCCCCGGTTTGCGGCTCGCGGCCGAGCCGCTCCACCCAGCGGGCATGCCAGGACCGGAAGTCGCCATCCCGATCGGCGCAATCGCCCGGCGGTCGATCCGGCGAGAGGTCGCGGAAGGTGTTGGTGAAGTCGGCCCGGGTCCGCTGCATCCAGTCGAGAAGCGAGTGGATCAGCTCGGGGTCGCCGGCCTCTTCGGTGCGGAATCCCAACTTCTTCCGCATCCCGGCGAGCCAGTAGCCTTCGCAGAGGTCGGGGAAGCCCTCCAGCACCTCGGTGGCGATTTCGACCGCCGTCTCCGGCTCGGGGTCGAGGAGCGGCAGCAGCGTTTCGGCCAATCGGGCCAGGTTCCACTGGGTGATGAGCGGCTGGTTGCCGTAGGCGTAGCGCCCGCCCCGGTCGATCGAGCTGAACACCGTCGCCGGGTCGTATGCGTCCATGAAGGCGCAAGGGCCGTAGTCGATCGTCTCGCCCGAGATCGCCACGTTGTCGGTGTTCATCACCCCGTGGACGAAGCCGACGAGCTGCCACCGGGCGATCAGCGCGGCCTGGCGATCGGCGACCGCCCGGAAGAATTCCAGGTGCTTGCGAGGAGCATCGACCAGCTCGGGATAATGGCGATCGATGGCGTAAGCCGCGAGCGCCCGGAGGGTCGATTCGTCGCGGCGGGCCGCATACTCGAAGGTGCCGACCCGGATGTGGCTGGCGGCCACGCGGGTGAGGATGGCCCCGCGCAGGGGCGTCTCCCGATAGACCCGCTCGCCGGTGGTCACGACCGCGAGGCTCCGCGTGGTGGGGATGCCCAGGGCGGCCATCGCCTCGCTGATCGCGTATTCGCGGAGCATCGGCCCGAGCGCGGCCTTGCCGTCGCCGCCCCGGGAAAACCGAGTCCTCCCCGATCCCTTGAACTGGATGTCGACCAGCCGCCCGTCGGGCGTCCGATGTTCCCCCAGGAGGATCGCCCGGCCATCGCCGAGCATGGTGAAGCCGCCGTACTGGTGCCCGGCATACGCCTGCGCGATCGGCATGGCCCCGGCCGGGATGGCCTGGCCGGCGAACAGCGCCGCCGCCTCGTCGGCCGAGCACGCGGCGAGGTCGAGCCCGAGTTCCCCCGCCAGGCGATGGTTCAAGATCGCGACGCGCGGCTGCGGCACGGCGGCCGGGCTGGTCGCGACGAACAGGTCGCCCGGCAGTTGCGCGTAGGTCGTCTCTAACCGCCAGCCGACGGTCTCGTGTCCAGCCACCGATCCGGTCGGAGCGGCCATCCTGCACCTCCTGGTGAAACATCGGGCGGGGTCGGGCGAAGTCCAACCTCCGAGGCAACGGCCCGCCGAGCATGCACACCGCGGGCCTTTCTCGCGAAGGTGCCCCGGACACGGCGGGCCGCCCGCCTCATGAATCCTTCCACACCCCCGCATATTTCTTGCGATACTTCCCGTCCGGTTCCGACTCGATCAACTCCAGGGCCTTCGACCGGATCGCCCCATCCGGCCGGCGATCGTGGAGCTTTCGCAGGCCCTGGACGATGTCGAAGCGGATCAGGGTCGCGTTCTTCTCGGCGACACAGTCCGCGAAGCGTCCGGCCATCGCCGCGACCACCGCCTCCGCCTGGGCGTCCCCCGCCAACCCGACCTTCCAGAGCGCGAGCAGGCAATGCCTGGCGGTCACGAACTTCGGGTCTCTCGTCACCCCGATCAGGGCGTCGAGGTCCCGGAGGATCCGCCCTTCGGGGTCGCTCATGGCCAGGTTGCAAAGGAGTTGCGCGGCGATCGACCGGAGGCGATTGTCCTTGTGGGACAAGGCTCCGAGGAGATCGTCCCAGACTTCGTACGCCCAATCCACCGGCCCTTCCGACTCGGCGAGCAGGGATTGATAAGCCTCGCCCTGCACGATCCGATCGCCGGAACGGATCTCCGCCATCCGCGTCGCCACGCTCATGTCCGTGCCCTCCTGGCTCCGCCGAAAATCCTTTCATCGGCATCCCCGGCACCTCCCCCGCAGGCCATCCGGCCGGGGTCCGGCTGGGGGGACCTGCCCGGTCACACCGTGACGACGATCTTGCCGATCTGCTCGTTCCCTTCCATGTAGCGATGGGCCTCGGCGATCTGCTCGAACGGGAAGGTCTTTGCGATGATCGGTTTCAGGGTCCCGTCGGCGAGGCCCTCGTTGACGAACGCCAGGCCGCGCTCCATCTTCTCCGGGACCGTCGTGACCTCGGACAGGAGATAGCCGCGGATCGAGAGGGATTTTCCGAGCACCTCGAACACCGGCACCGGTGTGGGCTCGCTGCTCAGGGCCCCGTAGATGAACAGGATGCCCAGGTGCGTCATCGCCTTGACCAGCTTGGCGACGGTCGGACCGCCCACCGGGTCGAAGACGACGCGGGCCCCCTTGCCGCCGGTGATCGATAGGATCTCCCGGACCAGATCCTGCTCATCGCTGGCGATCACGTGCGCCGCGCCGGCGTCCAGCAGGGCCTGCCGCTTGGAGCTGCCCCGCGTCATGGCGATGGGGATGGCCCCGACCTTGTTGGCGATCTGGATCGAGGCCAGTCCGACGCTGCTCGACGCGGCGGGGATGACCACGGCCTCGCCCTTCCCGAGCCCGGCGACCTCGATCAACGCCCCGTAGGCGGTGAGGTACTGCATCCAGATCGAGGCGGCCTCCTCCCACGAGAGCGAGGCGGGATGGTGCGCCACCGCATGGGCCGGGACGTTCACTAGTTCCCCATACACCCCATACTGGTTCAGGCTGAAGGCCGGGATCGTGCTGACGGCCTCCCCCTTCTTGAACCCCGCCACGCCCTCGCCCACGGCCGTCACCGTCCCCGATGCCTCGTACCCGTTTCGCGCCGGAAACTGAGGCGGTTCGAGGTACTGCCCCCGGCGGAACATCGCCTCGGCCCGGTTCAGGCCGATCGCCTTGACGGCGATCTGCACCTCCCCCTTGCCGGGAGGGGCGACGTCGAGGTCCTCGATCCGCAAAACCTCGGGCCCGCCGAGTTCGTGAAAACGGACAACCCTGGCCATGGCGTCGCCTCCTGTCCTGGTGGTCGATCTCCGATGCGTCGCCGCCATTCTAGCCGCCAGGGCAAACCGAGCGATGCCCGACCGGGTCTCGACCCGGCCATTGACCGGCGATCAACTTGCACATAAATTACCTTTCGGCTATACAACCACAAGGTAATCTACCGATGCTGACAGCAACGCTCGACGCGACGTTCGCGGCCCTGTCCGACCCCACGCGGAGGGCGATCCTCGCCCGCCTGGCGGAGGGGGAAGCCACGGTGAACGAGCTGGTGGCCCCGTTCCAACTCAGCCAGCCGGCGATCTCCAAGCACCTGAAGGTCCTGGAGAAGGCCGGCCTGATCTCGCGGGGGCGGGATGCCCAGAGGCGTCCGTGCCGGATCGAGGCCGGGCCGCTCGCCGCGGCCAACCGGTGGCTGGAGGATTATCGGAAGATCTGGGAAGCGAACTTCGACCGCCTCGATACCCTGCTGGACGAGATGAAAGCCGACAAGAAATCCCCCTGAGGACCCCGCCGATGCGGAACGCCCTGAAGGTCACGACCCCGACCGATCGAGAAATCGTCATCACTCGCGATTTCAACGCCTCGCGTGCCCTGGTCTGGGACGCCATGTCCCGGCCCGAGTTGCTCAAGCGTTGGCTGCTCGGCCCCCCCGGCTGGGAGATGACGGTATGCGAGGAAGATGCCCGCGTCGGCGGGACGTTTCGCTGGGCCTGGGTCGGCCCGGACGGGGCCTCGATGTCGATGTCGGGCGTCTACCACGAAGTCGTCCCGCCCGAGCGGTGCGTCCGCACCGAGGTCTTCGACACCGGCTGCGTCCCCGGCGGGGGCGAGCAACGGGCGACGCTGGTCCTGGAGGATTGCGGCGAGACGACCGCCCTCACGATCACCCTCCTCTACGAATCCAGGGAGGCCCGCGACGGCGCGCTCGCCTCGGGCATGGAACGGGGCATGGCCGCCGGCTACGACCGCCTCGACCAGATTCTCGACCGGGCCGCCGCCTGACGCATTGACCGGGGGACGTGATCGCATCGCCCCCCCTTCCCCCTGCCGATCCAACCTCATGGAAGGAGTCCGAGATGGTTGAACCACCGCAGATCGTCGAGACCGCCGACCGCCTGACCGCCTGCATCCCGCTGGTCGTCCCCCGGGCCGAGATCCAATTCGTCATGGGCCCGAGCCTCCGTGAGTTGTACGCCACGCTCGCCGCGCAGGGGATCGCCCCCGCCGGCCCCTGGTTGACCCACCACCGGCGACGCCCCTCGGACACATTCGACTTCGCCGTCAGCGTCCCGGTCCACACGCCGGTGGCCCCGTCGGGCCGGGTGATCCCGGGCCGACTGGCCGCCGCCCGGGTGGCCCGCACGGTGTATGGCGGCCCCTACGAAGGGCTCGCCGGTGCCTGGGGCGAGCTGACCGCGTGGGTGGCATCCCGGGGGCTGGCCCGATGCGAAGACCTCTGGGAAGCCTACCTGGTGGGGCCGGAATCGGGCCGGGACCCTGCCGCCTGGCGGACCGAACTCAACCAGCCATTGGCCGATTGACCAGGGGGATAACCCCGGGGGCCGGCGTCACCCGACCTTCGGCCGGGTCATCTGGAACGGCCGATCGGCCTCGATGTAGTCGGCCAGGTAGCCGCACCGGGCGATGGTCCGGGCCAGGGTGATGTCGAACAGCCCGTCGCGGAGGCATTTCGGGTCGATGTGGACCCCGACCACCTGGCCCATCACCAGGAAGTTGTTCGTCTCCCGGCCTTCGAGGTCGGTGACCGGGATCACCCGGATCAGCTTGCATTCGAGGGCCGCCGGCGACTCGGCCACGCGGGGGGCCGAGATGATCCGGCACGGCAGGGCCGTCAGCCCGGCCATGACCAGTTCATCGACGCCGTGGGCCACGGCGGCCGAGGTCAGGTTCATCGCCTCCGCCAGCGGCCGGGTCGCCAGGTTGAAGGTGAATTCGCCGGTCGCTTCGGCGTTGCTCAGGCTATCCTTGCGGCCGTAGCTGCTGAAGCCGATGATCGGCGGCTCGTCGCAGAAGGCGTTGAAGTAGCTGTACGGGGCCAGGTTGACCCGGCCTTCTCTGTCCCGGGTCGAGATCCAGCCGATCGGCCGGGGGGCGATGATGGCCTTGAACGGATTGTGCGGGAGGCCATGCCCCCGGGCGGGCTCGTAGAAATAGGTCTCGTCCATCGGCGGCGGCGCCTCCCCAGGGTTCGGAGCGTCGGATCGCCACCAGTGTATCAGCGCGACGGAGGCCGGCACGACCGGCGGGCTCGCCCCCGATCCAAGGTTTCCGGGCCGGGGACGTGGTATCTTCGGGAACGGGTCCGACACCACTCGCCGGAGGATGACGCATGAACTGGCTCGCGATCTCGCTCGTGGCCCTGGGGCTGGGGACCGAACCTGGGGAGGCTCCGATGTCCGACGTCGTCCGGGGAAACAACGCCTTCGCGCTCGACCTCTACGGTAAGCTCCGGGCCCAGGAGGGCAACGCCTTCCTCTCGCCCTACTCGATCTCATCCGCCCTGGCGATGACCCGGGCGGGGGCGAAGGGGGAGACGGCCGCCGAAATGGATCGGGTCCTCCACCTCAAGGGCGGCGACCCCGCGGCCACGGACCGCGAATTCGCGGCCCTGATGTCCTCGTTGAACGGGGATAAGGCCGACCGCGGCTATCGCCTCGACGTGGCCAACCGGCTCTGGGGGATGCAGGGCTTCCACTTCGTCCCCGAGTTCATCGAGCGGACCAGGGCCAACTACGGCGCGGGGCTGGAGCGCATCAACTTCGGCCAGACGGCCGAGGCGATCCGCACGATCAACGCCTGGGTCGCCTCGAAGACCCAGTACAAGATCAACGATCTGCTCCAGGAGGGCGACGTCAACGCCGGGACCCGCCTGGTTCTGACCAACGCCATCTATTTCAAGGGGAAGTGGACGATCCCCTTCGCGAAGGAATCTACCCGCGACCGGCCGTTCCACGCCTCCGCATCCGCCCCCGCCCCGGTGCCGACCATGATGCACGAGGGCTCGTACCTCTATTATGAGGGGGACGGGCTCAAGGCGATCGAACTGCCCTATCGCCCGGGCGACCTGGCCATGGACATCCTCCTGCCCGACGCCATCGACGGCCTCCCGGCGATCGAGGCGAAGCTCACCCCGGACAACCTGACGCGGTGGCTCGGCGGCCTCAAGAGTCGCCGCGTGGAGCTTTCGCTGCCCAGGTTCACCATGAAGACCAAGGCCGAGCTCAGTAAGCCCCTCGCCGCCCTGGGGATGATCCGCGCCTTCAACCCGGAGGCGGCGGACTTCTCGGGGATCGCCACCGAGGAGGAGCTTTCGATCTCGGCGGTCATCCATCAGGCGTTCGTCGCCGTGGACGAGGAGGGGACCGAGGCGGCCGCGGCCACGGCGGTGGTCATGCGGGCCACGGCGGCGATGCAGCCCCCGACGCCCCCCGCCATCTTCCGCGCCGATCACCCGTTCCTGTTCCTGATCCGCGACGTCCGATCCGGCGCCATCCTGTTCCTCGGACGCGTGGCGAACCCGAAGGGTTGATGGATCGGTGGTCGGCGGGCGCACCGCCTCGCCGATCCCGCTCGGGCCGATCAGCAGGCCTCGTCGGGGATGACGAAGCTGAGGTGGTGCGCGGCGTGGATCCTGTGGAACGTCATCCATTCCTCGGGGGCCATCGGCCCGAGGAACGGATGATCCGCTGACGGCGGCCGGGATCCGGTCACGCACCCGATCACAGCGCGGAGCGCCTCGGCCTCGGCCCGATCATCGAGGCCGGGCTTCGGCTGGAACTTCGCGGGCAAGGGCGCCCCTTCCCGCATCCGGCCGGAGCGGAGGATCTTCCGCTTCATGAATCGCCCGAAGGTCTGGCGGATCAGCCAGGGGGCCTTGCCGCCGTACCCCTCCACTGATCCGATGAAGGAACCGGAGAGGTGGTTGCAGATCTGGCCGAGCGACCACCGACCCAGGGTCGTATGCCCCTTGAGAAGGCGGTCGACGTCGGCCATCACATCATCAAGTCGTTCGAAAGTCAGGTCGCGGCGTGCCGCCATGGCGACGCTCCTCGGGTCATTCTCGGTGGAGGCCCCGGTGGGCCCAGGTCCGCACCCGGCCGGACCCGGCGCGGGGCTGGAACCAGCGTTCGGTGATGGCATCGAGCCGGCGGTCGGCCTGCCAGGTGACCAGGACGTCGATCTCGCCGTGATGCTCGCGGAGCAACGACTCCCAGAGCCGGAGACGCTCCTCGGCCTCGCCGGGGCCGTCCTTGAACGAGACGACCTCGAAGTCCTTGGCCGCGGGGTGGGGGCGATCGGCCCGGACCCGGACCGGGAAGTAATAGTGGTCCGTCTCGTAATTGCCCCAGATGATGTTGGGCGGGTCGATGCCGAACAGGCAATCGGCGTGGAGCAAGGGATTGGCCAGGAACCGGCCCCTCGTCCCGACCAGGAGCGTCCCGACCCTCTGCCCCGTCCCGATCGACGGCCCGGCCCGGAGGAACTCCCGGAGCCGATCGCGGCAGTCCAGGGCGTATTCCCAGACGAACGCCGACTGCACCGCAAGGGCCACCCCCAGCAAGAGAACCGCCAGCCGGCCCGCCGGCCGCTTCGAACCGAAGTCGAGCCAGGGCACCAGCGCCACCAGCCCGAGCAGGGTCAGCCGCTGGGGGAGGTAATGCCCGTGGCGCTCGCCCAGGGTATCGGGGCCGAACACGCCCCCGGCCAGGATCAGGGCCGCGAGGATCCCCCAGCCCCGTAGTTCGGAGCGTCGGGCCCTCCAGGTCGCGCCCGCCAGCAGGATCAGGCCGACCGACGTCCAGGCCGCCGGCGCCAGCAGGCCATACCAGGGCGAGGAGGCCCCGCCCAGGGGGCGGATGGTCTTCGCCGCCAGCGAGAGCGGATCGACCCACGACAGCTGGGCCACCCAGGCCCGGGGCGAGGCGAGCCGGCCCGCCAGGTGCTGCCAGGTCGGCTCCAGCCCGCCCCCGGATCGGGTGATCGCCGCATAGATCAGGCCGAGAGGGACCAGCGGGACCAGCGCGGCCAGCGTCCAGATCAATCGCCCGCGCCTCGGGCCGGGCGTCGCCAGCGTCAGCACCGCCAGCCCGAACGCCGTCATGCCCAGGCTGACCGGGTGGCAGAAATAGCCGAGGATCAGCAGCCCGGCCAACCTCGCGGCACCGGCCGGCCCGGGTTGGTCCCGACCCCGCCACCAGGACGCCAGGGTGATCGGGAACAGGGTCGCGCCGAGCAGGAAGCTGGTGAACCCCAGCAGCCAGGTCACGTTCAGGCCGAGCAAGACCGCCAGCACGCTCGCCCATGCCAGCCCGTCCGCACCCGCCACCCGCCACCGCAACCAGACGATGGCCCCGGCCAGGGCCGCCAGCGTCCCGGCCGTGATCGCCCGCCCGGCCACGCCCGCCGGCAACAGCTCGACCGCCAGCACGGTCGCCGCGTGCCCGGCCCAGTTGGGCACCGGCCGCCAGTTGACCTCGTAGGTGCCGGAGTAGGACGAATCGGCCCGGAGCGACGACGCCAGGATCCGGGCGTTGAACAGGTGGGCCGGCCCGTCCTGGGTCGAGAACTCGGGGACGAAGGCGATCGCCGCCAGCGCCGGGAGGAGTGCCAGCGCGAGGGCGAGCAGGCCCCGGTTCGGCCCCCGGGCGGGCACGGGGTCGATCGTCTCGGTGGCGACGTCGGCGACCGGGTTCAAGGGCGCGGCATCCTGGCCGGGAAAGGAAAAAACCCGGCTCCCCGTCGAGATGAACCTCGGGGGGAGCCGGGCTCGATGCGTGGCAACCGGACTGACGACCGGAAAATCCGCCCGGGCCTGATCAGGGGCCGAGGAGGTCGGTTCGCAGCCGCTTCGGTGTGCGGCAAGGTCCTAAATCACGCGGTGCGAGTGTCGGGAGCACGCCCGACCTGGCGATGCCTCTAATGTATCGCGCGATCGGCGGGCCGGCAAAAAGATTTCCTCAAGATTCCGGAGCGGCAGGGCCGACGCGCGGGCGGCCTTCCCCCCGCGCGATCCGGCCATGACGATCCCGGCCGGCGGCCTACAATGCCGGGGAACGGGGGCGTCCCGCCCCCGGCCAAGGGAGGACGCACGCATCATGAACATCACGATTCGCGAGAAGCAGTCGGGCAAACTCCTGGCGAGCGCGCCGGAGGGCTCCGAGCTGGTCGTCCCCTTCGAGGGGAA
The DNA here is from genome assembly GCF_051175315.1 of Tundrisphaera macrotermitis. NCBI lineage: Bacteria > Pseudomonadati > Planctomycetota > Planctomycetia > Isosphaerales > Isosphaeraceae > Tundrisphaera > Tundrisphaera macrotermitis. Next base: position 3,152,876 of record NZ_CP195100.1, on the reverse strand, counting down.
CCTGTACTTCGACACGTCCGTCGTGGAGGAAGGCTCCCTCCGCGTCACCGACCGGACCTACACCTGCCCGCACAAGGGCGTCTGCCAGTGGATCGATTTCGTCGATCCGTTGGAGGGCCGGACCGTCCGGGACGTCGGCTGGGTGTACAACAAGCCCAAGCCGGGGAACGAGGTGATCCAGGGCAGATACGGCTTCTACGCCGGGACGCGCGGCGGCACGAAGCAGGCCTGACGAGACGGCCCGGCCGCGATCGGGCGTCGCGGCCGGGCCGGGGTGGATCGGGATTAGTCGCGGCGGCTCTGGAGCTTCATGAGCAGGCGGACGATCTCCAGGTACAGCCAGATCAGGGTGACCATCAGGCCGAAGGCGCAGTACCACTCCATCGACTTCGGGGCGCCGGAGCGCGACCAGCGGTCGATCTGGTCGAAGTCGAGCAGCAGGTTGAACGCGGCCAGCCCGACCACGAAGACGCTGAAGGCGATGCTAAACCCGCCCGAGCCCTGGATCAGGGTGAACGGGTAGCCGAACATCCCCGCGATCCACGACGCCAGGTAGACCAGGGCGATTGCGCCGGTGGCCGCCGTGACGGCCGCGACGAGTTGCCCCGTGACCTTGATCAGCCCGGTCACGTAGGTGAATAGCATGACGAAGCTGACGCCGCCGGTCAGCGCCACCGCCTGGAAGGCGATGCCGGGATAGCCCTGGTTCTCGATGACCCGCGACAACGACCCGAGGAACACGCCCTGCACGGCGGCATAGATCGGCGCCGTCCAGGGGGCGGCGGTCGGCTTGAAGGTCGTGATCAGGGCCAGCACGAACCCGCCGATCATCGACCCCACCATGAGGCCTTGGGGCATGGTGCCCGCCGCGGTCTGGTCCCACGACCACGCGGCCGTCAGCATCACCAGGGCCAGCAGCACCAATCCCTTCAGGGCGGTGCCCTGGGCGGTCAGCGTCGTGCTCGTCCCCCACGACCGCGACTGGTCGAAGTGGGACAGGATATTGTCGGAAAACGCGGGATTGCTCGTCTGCACGGTCGATTCTCCAGCGAGGCCAGGCGGTTGAGTCGGCCGGGGACGGCGGGCGAACCGCGCACCCCCACATCCCTATTGTGGACCACCGCTCCTGGATAGACAACGAAATCCGGGCCCCGGTTGTTCGCGCCGGCCGGGCTAGCGGGCCACGGCCTGCAACTCCCCCTGGGACCGGGCCACCGACCCGGCCAGGTCCTTGTGCTCGGCGAGCAGTCGGTGGACGTTGCGAATCGGGCTGAACAGGCCGAGCGTCTTGTTCGTGTCCCAGGTGATCCGGCCCACGCACACGCCGATCAGCGTCCCGTCCTCGCGATAGAGGCCGCCCCCGGACCGCCCTTCCACGGGCGGGTCGTCGGTCAGGTAGAACATCCGGTCGACCCGCTCGTCGGCGATCCGGAGCCGCGCGGTCCGGCGGAACCGGGTCGTCCAGCCGAGCAGGCGTTCGCCCCGGTCGTAGCCCAGGGAATTGACGACGATGCCCGGCTCGGGCGGGTTGCTCCCCGGCTCGATCCGCGCCCGGTACGGCAACGCGGGCAGGCCCGGGACGCGGAGGATGGCCACGTCCGCATCGGGGTCCCGCGCCGCCACGGTCGCGGCGAACTGCTTGGGGAAGGCCGATTCCTTCGCCGTCTGCTCGACGCCGATGTTGAACCGGTGGAGGGCGACCCGCGTTGGGTTCGTTTCGGACGCGACGACGTGGGCCGCGGTCAGCACCAGCGTCTCGCCCGCGGACGAGGCGATCACGGTGCCGGTCCCGAGCGACGATCCGTTGCGGATCATGACCGTCGGGCGAAAGGTGGCGTCGTCCCCGGGCCGGGGCTCGTCGGCCGGGCCGGGGGCCGGCATCATCAACGCCGAAATCAGGCCCGCCAGGACGACGCCGCGACGGATCATCAGCCGGCCTCCCCGACCAGGATGCGGATCTCGCGTTCGCGCCGGAGCCGGCGGGCGGTGGCCTCCTCCCAGTCGATGTCCTCGTCCCGGAGCCAGCCGGCCGCGCGGTCGCGCCACTCGTCGGGGACCGGAACGCCGAGTTCGGCATGGCGGACCACCACGCCGACGAACCCCAGCCGCTCGGTCTCGTCCCACTCGTCCCAGGGCTTGTCCACCGCCTCGCGGCAGGCCGCGACCGCCGCCTCCAGGGTGGCGGGGTTGGCCAGTTGCTTCTCGATCTGGTCGGGCGTGAGCGGGTTGCGGTCGTCCATCAGGTCTTCATAGACGGCCCCATGCACCCGGTCGAAGCCGGCGTCGAGCGCCTCGGCCGCGTCGTCGTTCTCGTAGCTCCGCACGCCCCATTGTCCCATCGCGGTCCCCTCGCCTCAGCGTCGCCCCAATCGATCCCGGCTCGTGGTCATCGGCCCGACGGCCTCGCCGGTCGCCCCGAACGCGAACAGCCCGGTCGGCGGGCAGTCGAGCGCGATCGCCTCGATCCCCGACCTCGGCACGAGATACGTTTCATGGTAGATCCCGAAATCCCCCTTGGTACGCATCCGGCCCAAGGCCTCACGCCACCAGTCCGAGTGGGGGGGCCGGTGCGACCAGGCGTCCAGGGACTCGAAGTCCTTCCAGTATTGTAGGACCCCGAGATGATCCCTGCCGAGCAGGAATCGTTCCGAACTCAGCAGCCCCGCGTCGCCGGCCATCGCCTCCTTCGCCGACCGCTCGATGGCCCGGCCGATCCGCAGGGCGAACGGCAGGGCGCGGAGCCGGCGGACCCGGAGCCCGAGCCGGACCAGGCAAAGCTCCGTCATGGTCTCGGGCAACGAAGCGACGACGCGACGCATGCGGGGAACGCCTCCATCCGCCTCGGGGCGACGGTCAGAATTCGCGGGCCGAAGCCAGCAGGATCTCCAGTCGCTTCGGCGGGGCGATGAAGGTGGGCCGCGCCACCGGGGTCCGGGCGACGAACTGCGCCGGGGTCAGGTGCTCGCCGTCGATCGTGGCGAACCGCCCGCCGGCCTCGGAGACGATCACCGCGCCGGCGGCGACGTCGTGGGCTTGCTCGCCCAGGAAGGTGCAGGCGGCCAGCCGGCCGCAGGCCACGAACGTCTGCTCGCAGCAGGCGCTGCCGAGGTCGCGGAGCCGCCCGGGCAGGGTCCGGGGGTCGACCGTCCGAAGGGCATTGGTGCCGACGCAGAGGTTGTCCTGGGAGTGGAAGGTGTCCGCGTCCTGGATCCGGAGCCGGACCCCGTCCTTCCAGGCCCCCCCCCCCTTGATGGCCCAGAACAGCTCGTTGAGCGGGGGGATGGCGATCACGCCCAGCACCGGCTCGCCGTCGTCGATCAGGCCGATCGAGACGGCCCACAGGGGCAGGCCGTGGACCAGGTTGCCGGTGCCGTCGATCGGGTCGATCGACCACCGGCGCGGCCCGGTGCCGCCCGAGGCGGCGTATTCCTCGCCGGTCAGCCGGTCGTCGGGGAACATCGTCCCCAGACGCTCGCGGATCAGCCGCTCCAGGGCCTTGTCGAGGTCGGTGACGTAGCTCTCATTGGCCTTCTCCTCGGGCGTCACCTGATCCGACCGCGACCGGGCCAGCGCGGCGGCCTCGGCGGCCAGTCCCTTGATTGCTTCCAGATCCTCGGCGAGCGTTCCCATTCCCATCGATCCCCGGTCGGCGGCGGCAGGCGTCCAGTCTGCCTTACAAGATAGTCCATCGGGGCCCCCGGGGGACAGTCCCCGGCCCAAACCGGCCCCTCCCGGCGGTGGGGCCTATGCCTGGGGGGCGCGGCACGCTAAGAATGGAGCCGTCAAGGATGGCCCCGCCGGGTGGCCTCATCTACGATGGACGAGACTGCTCGCGGTCCCCGGCCGTCCCCCCTCCGGGCGACCGAAGATCGCGAGGCGGGCGGCCCTCATGGACTGGAAGGCCGCCCAGTCAGCCACCGGAACCGTTGGGACATCGCCCGCCGTGCCGATCCGCCTCGATAAACTCGTCTCCGAACGCTTCCAACTCTCCCGCCGGGCCGCCCAGGAGGCGGTCCGCAACGGCCGGATCGACCTCGACGGCGAGCGTTGCGACGAGCCCGGCCGCGAGGTCGAGCCCGACGCCCCGCTGGGGTACTTCCCGAACCGGCCCCGGCTCCGCAAGGTGGCCGGGCGGCTCCAGATCCTCCACGAGGATCCCCACGTCCTGATCGTGGTCAAGCCGGCCGGCCTGCTCAGCCAGCCCACGCCCGAGCAGGAGAAGGACACCCTGGTCACCCGGGCCCAGCGCTACCTGACCTACCGCCACGGGGCGGGCCGGACCTACATCGGCGTCGTCCACCGGCTCGACAAGGACACCTCCGGCGCCCTGGCCCTGGCCCGCACGCCCCAGGCCACGCGGGCCTTCCAGGACCTGTTCCGCGACCACAACATCGAGCGGCAGTACCTCGCGGTGGTCGAGGGCACGGTCCGCCGCGAGACCGGGACGATCGACAAGGCCCTCGTGGTCGACCGTGGCGACCTCCGCCGGGGCGTGGCCCGCGTGCCCGGCGAGGGGAAGCACGCCGTGACCCACTTCCGGGTCGTGGAACGCTTCGGCCCGGTCGCCACCCTGGTCGCCTGCTGGCTGGAGACCGGCCGCACCCACCAGATTCGCATCCACCTGGCCGAGATGGGCCACCCCGTCGTGGGCGAGCCGGTCTACCGGCCCCGCGAACAGCCCTCGTGCAAGGCCAAGTTCCACCGCCAGGCCCTGCACGCCCAGACCCTGGGCTTCGTCCACCCGATCACCGGGCAGGAGGTCCGGGTCGAGGCCCCCCTGCCCCAGGACATGGACGACCTGATCGTCGACCTCCGCAACCGCTACGGCATCCCCAACGCCGGGGGATGAACGTTGCCGAATCGATGGCGAGGCCCCTTTCGTTGCAGCCTTCCGCCCCGGCAGGTACGATCGATGGCAGGAGGGGCAAGCTCATGGCCACGACCGTCGAACAGCTTCTGGCCGGGCTCGGCTCGGGCATCGAGTCGGAGCCGGGCATCTGCGGCGGCGATCCCCGGATCGCGAACACCCGGATCCCGGTCTGGACCCTGGAGCATTACCGCCGCCTCGGCCTGTCCGAATCGCAGATCCTCGCCGCCTATCCCGGGCTGAGGGCCGCCGACCTGGTCAATGCCTGGGCCTATGTGGCCGCGAATCGCGACGAGGTCGAGCGGCAGATCGCCGAGAACGAGGGGGCCTAGCGCTTGGCCCACCTCTACGCCGACGAGGACTTCCCGCTCCCGGCCTGCGAGGCCCTGCGACGGCTCGGACATGACGTCTTGACGGCGAACGAGGCCGGTCGGGCGGGGCGAGGGATCTCCGATGAGGAGGTCCTGGCCTATGCGCACTCGCTCGGCCGGGCGGTGCTCACGCACAATCGCAAACATTTCCGCAATCTCCACAACGCCGGCCACCCCCACAGCGGACTCGTCCTCTGCAGTCATCATGCGGACTTCGCGGCACTGGCGGCCCGGGTCGACGCGGCATTGGCCAGGGCCGCCTCCCTCCGATCGATGCTCATCAAGGTCGACCGAGCCTCGCCCTGATTCCGCACCCAGGCCCTGGGCTTCGTCCACCCGATCACCGGGCAGGAGGTCCGGGTCGAGGCCCCCCTGCCCCAGGACATGGACGACCTGATCGTCGACCTCCGCAACCGCTACGGCATCCCCAACGCCGGGGGATGATGCGGCCTTTAGAAATCCGTGAGGATCTGGACCTGGTACATCGTCCCGCTCTCGCCGGCGAAGTAGCCGTAGAGGGCGTTGTTGGCCGGAGAGTGGTTGATCCGCTTGACCTCGAAGGTGCCCCGGACGTTGCGGGTGGAGTAGATGTACCAGTTCACCCCCCCGCCATATTCGCTGCCGTCGCCGAATTCGCCGAAGACCGCGGACCCCCTCGCGTAGACTTCGAAACGCTTCGGGATCAACGCATAGGACACCTGGGCGAGCCCGCCCGAGTCGAACAGGTTCAGCCTCGGCTGGGGGATCGCCCCGCCGCGCGAGTCGAGCCCATTGATCCACCGGCCGTAGTATTCGCCGCCGAGGCTGAAGCCGCGATATTTCAGGGACAGGTCGTAGGAGAACAGGGCGATGTTCGCCCCGGTCACCGTCACCCCCCTGGCCAACGCCCCGGCCTGGTAGATCGGGGTGCCGTCGGACAGGCGGAGGATCGTGTCCTCGGGGTTCGTCCCGCCGGTGGCGGGGTCGGGCTCGCGGCGGCTGCGCTGGTAGGTCAGGCTCGACCCGGTGCGGAGCACGAGGTTCTCGTGATACTCCTCGTCCGAGTAGCCGGGGCCGAACTCGCCGAGCGGCTCCCACCAGACGTTCGCGGCGTAGGCCATGTTGTTGTTGGATCGGTCGGCGCCGAGGCGGGCCGCGTTGAAATTGTTGTAGACCCCCGCGTAGTAGAAGACGCCTTGCAGGGGCTCGCCGTTGGCCCAGATGCCCCCGCTGAGCGAGGGCCGGAAGAAGGTGTTGGCCATCGACCGATCGATGCCCAGCGGGTAGCGGGCCGATTCGGTCCACTCGCGGGTGCCGGGGATCTTGTAGTATCCGCCCGCGATCCGCAGCGCCTTGGCGAAATCGTAGCCTACGAATCCCTGGAAGATCGTCTGATTGGTCGTCGAGGTGCTGAAGACCGTGGCGTTGTACTTCAACTTCGGGGAGAAGGCGAAGCCGGTGAACGAGAACCAGTTGCGGTTCATCTCGATGTTGTTCCGCTGGAGGACGGGGAGCACCTGCCCGGTGCTGTCCGTCCAGTTCTGCACCGATCGGCTGAAGCCCGTGTAGCGGACCTGGGTCGTGATGTTGAGCTTGAGGGAGAAGGGCGTCTTCTGTTCGTCGACGGGGGCGACCAGCACGAAGCCCTGGTCATAGCGGCCGGTGATGTACCGGCGGCCCGTCCCGAGCGAGCTGGCCTGGGGGATGGCATCGTTGCCGCCATCCTGGAGATCCGAGAAGTCCGACGGGATGTCGTCGTCCCCCCGGATCGCCGGGCCGTCGACCGGGATGGCCTCCGGTGCCGGGGCCGCGTCCGCAGGGGGCGAATCCGCGTCCATGGGGGCGGGATCCTGGACATCGCCGGGAAGGCTCGGGCTGGGCTGGTCCGGGGTGGGCGGGGATTCCGCCTGCGTGGGCGCCACCCGGTCGTCGGGGGGGGCGACCCGCACGGCGCCCAGCCGATCGGCCAGCCTCCGGTTCTCCTCGGTCAGCCTCTGGATCTGCTCCGACTGCTTGCCAACCAGGCTCTCCAGACGCCGAAACCGCTCGTCGATGTCCGAGGGGAGTGCGGCCGGCGTGGCGGCCGGAGCCGCAGGAGGGGCGGCGGGCGTGGGCTCGCCCCCGTCCGCACCAAGGCCCAGGGCCAGCACGAGCGAAGGCACCCATCGCAGGAGGATCCTCGGCCATCGAGACCGTCGCCCCGATCGTGGCGTTTCGACCTTGACCAAGTGAACCTTTCCTGGCTAAGGCCCGGCCCGTCCATGACCACCCCGGCGTCGATCCCGCGGTCATGCCGGCGGCATCCCGCCGCGGAGAGCGAGGCAAGGGATAAGTTGTCCCCGATTCGATGGATGGGCACGACCTTTATCGGACCGCGAGCCTGATCGCGTGAGACTGTTTCGATTTTAGCGGTTATCCGGGCGCCCAACGGTTCGGGAGGCTGTATCGCCCTGGGGTTCTCCGAACGACGCCCGCAGGAGGCTGAGGGACGAGCGACATGGATCGGATCGAGGAACCGGTGAACGGCCCCACCGGATGATGTTGTGATAGGATCCATCGCAGTCCGCGTGGCCGTGCTGTGTCGTTCGAGAGGGGAGAATCCGATGACGGTGTTTACCTTCCACCTGGCAAAGACCGAGCTCGGTACCACGGCGATGTCGCTCTGTCGCCCGCCGACGGGTCGGAAGGTACCCGGCCTCAACCACGCCGAATGCATGACAAGGATGACGCTCGGCGCCCCGATCCTCTCCCCGGCCCGGTTGCAGCTCCGCCATCTGGTGATGTTCGCCGCCTGGGACAGCCACTCAGCGATCGATGATTTTCTTGCCAATCATTCGCTGGGCCGCGTGCTGGCCACCGGGTGGCATGTGCGGATGGCGCTACTGCGACGCTGGGGTCATTTCACCGAATTCGATGGCTTCGAAGCGAGTGACGGAGGGCAAGACCCCGCGGCGCCGGTGGTCGCGGTCACGCTCGCCCGGTTGAATCTTCTGCAAGTGCCGCGTTTCATCCGATGGGGAAAGCCGGTCGAGCAACTCGTCCGAGACCACCCGGGCACGACCCTGGCGTTGGCGGCGAATCGGCCGCCTCGCACGGTCTCCACCTTCACCGTGTGGAGGTCCCAACAGGAGATGGTCGACATGGTCCGCGGGCGAAGCCTCGTGCCGCGACCCGAGCGCCATGCCGCGGCCATGGTCGAGCGCCAGCGCAAGGATTTTCACTTCGAGTTCACCACGTTGAGATTCAGGCCGACCGCCGAGCATGGGGCCTGGGAAGGGCGAACCCAGATCATTCCATCGTAGATGATCGACGATGTAGTGCCCGTCCGCCGAAGTGGGCGATCCTGACGGCAGATGGCGACGAATGACGCCGAGGTCGGCTCGCGCGGGACATCCGAACCGATCAGGCCAGCGGGGCCGGGCCGACGGCGAGGCGGTCGAACTCGGGGTTGCCGCGGAGGGCGTCGAAATCCCCCTCGTCGGCGATCAGCGCCCGGAGGTCCGGGTCGAGATCGAGCGCGGCGGCGAGTTCGTCGAGGCACTTGGCCGGGTTGTTGGCCAGGCTCCAGTAGCACGACAGGTTGTAGTGCAAGAGCGCGTGCTCGGGGTTGTGCCGGAGGGCCCGGCTCAGGGAGTCGATGGCCTGGGCCAGCCGATGGGTCCGCTTGTAGCACCAGCCCAGGGCGATCGCGACCACCACATCGCCGGGGCGGAGCGAGGCGGCCGTCTCCAGGGGGCGGAGCGCCTCGCGATACCGGCCCAGGGTCCGGAGCGCCTCCCCCATCAGGGAGTTGGCCTCGAACTGCATGGTCGCCCAGTCCGGCCGGCTCTCCAGGATCTCCAGGGCGCGCAGGGGCAGGTTGAGCATCAGGTAGCCCTCGGCCTCGCCGAGTTGCCGCTTGATCCGATCGTAGGTCGGTTGCGCCTGCACGCGATCGCCCCCCGGGACCGGACCGGCCCACGCCGATCCGCTGAGATCCAATCCTAGCGAAACTCGCGTCCAGGGCAAGACCTGCCGCGCATCGGCGGGTCCTGCCCGTGTCGCGGGGATCCGGGATCGGCTCAAAGGCGCCGGTTGGCGCCGAGGTCGCCCCCGTTGGCCGACTGGGTCATGAGCGACTGGCGGCAGGCGACTTCCTGGGCGCTCAGGGCCTTCTCGGTGGCCACGAGGTCGGGGATCTCCAGCCCCTCGGCGGACCGGCGGGCCAAGGCCTCGGCGCGGACCTCGATCCCTTCCCGGTTCTGGAGGCCGGCCAGCCAGCGGGCGGGGATCGCCTCGATGCCGTAGTGGGCCCCGGCCAGGGCGCCCAGGATCGCGCCGGTGGAGTCGGCATCGCCGCCGAGGTTGATGACCTCGGTCACGGCCTCCTCGAAGCTCTCGGTGGTGAGCAGGAGATAGAAGCAGGCCGGGATGCAGGCGGGGGGGAAGCCCATCGTGGCGCGGCGGCAGGCCGGTTCCGCCCCGTGGCGGTTGGCCTCCTCGGCCAGCGCGGCCAGGGCCCGCTCGCGGGGGATGTCCAGCAGGGACTCGGCGTGGGCGATCGCCTGCGACATGGCCCGGCCATGGCCGGCGATCGAGGCCACGGGCAGGGAAGCGTCTGCGGCGATCCTCGCCTCGGATCGGGCCGTGTCGGCGGCGACGCGGAACAGGAAGCTGGGGTCGCGCGACTCCCCGGAGGCCAGGCGGCGGACGCCGTGGGCCACGGCCATGGCGCCGGCCAGGCTGCGGACGTCGCGGTGGGTCATGAGGCTGGCGGACAGGATCGCCTCGTGGCGGGCGTCGTCATCCTCGGGGAAGTAGAGGGCCACCGGGGCGATCCGCATCGCCGCGCCGATGCCGGCCGAGTCCTGGCCCGTGAGGTGCGGCTCCACGCCGCGGCGCAGGTCGGCGAGCACCTGGCGGAAGCTTCGGCCGACCCCGCGATGGGCCCCGGCATACCCCGCCTCGGGAGTCGCCAGGTCCAAGTACACCTCGGCCAGGCGCCTGACATCCACGCGGCCGTGGGCCAGCAGGTTGTCGGACAAGGCCAGGGCCTGCTGGGTGTCGTCGGTATACAGGCCGGGCATCCGCCAGCGGTAGGGCTTCTTCTTCCAGGCGCGGGCCCCATCGACGTAGTCGGTCACCAGCTGGTAATGCGCCCGGATTTGTTGCGCCCCGAGACCCTCCAGCGGTCCCCCAAGTGCATCTCCGATGGCCAATCCAAGCAAGCACCCACGGACGCGGTCGATGCGGGTCGTTTGCGTCATCTCGTCACGGCTCCTACAGATCCAGGGGCGGCCCGCGTCGGACGGTCGGCATCCCGAAGTCGCCCGGACGCGTCGAAGGTACCGGGGGGGACCGAGGACGCCAATCGAAATTTGCCCGCCAACCCGGCCGCCGGCCCCCCCGCGACGCACCCCTGGCAGCAGGGGCCCTTGGCGCGTCATCCACTTAGGATCCGAGTCGGGCGGCATCGGTTTTTTCCGATTTGCCACCGCCCCGCACCTCATGCGGGCCTCGAACGACGGCGGCCTGGGAGACGGGGGCATCGGGGCGGTCGACCCGGGGGCGGGAGGGGGCCGGTCGGCGAGGACGACCCGGCGTCCAGGCCGGGTCGACCCGCAAGGGTTTATCGGCAGTCACGGCCGCCCCGGCTGACACCGAGATCGACGAACTTCGACCCATCCGCCGCCCCTCCGTCGCGCAATCGTGAGGAACGGAATGCCAGGATCAGCGGTCGCCACCCGCCTCGTACGGTCGAGGAGCACGAATCGGATCGAAACAAATCCAAGCCATCTGTTGACGATTGCTGGAGGACCGTGCACCATCTTCGTGCGAGGTTCCCGGGATGCCGCGACGCGGCGCGATCGACGAGGAGGCGGACCGCGATGCGACCCGTGACGATGGGCTGGGCCGGCGCCGGGGCGATGTTCCTCGCGCTGGCCGGGATGGCCGCGGCCGCGGACTTCTACGGCGACATCTCCGGGGTGAAGCTCGCCCGCCCCGAGGACAAGGTGGACGCCCCGACCGTCCCACCGCCGCCGGGTTCCGTCGTCCTGTTCGACGGGTCGAACCTGGACGCCTGGATGCGGGCCGACGGCAAGGGGCCCGCCGCATGGCCCGTCCTGCCCGGCGGCGTGATGCAGGTCCAGGGCCAGAGCATCCGGACCCGCGACGCCTTCGACGGCCACTTCCGGCTCCACGTCGAATTTCGGGTCCCCTACATGCCGGACAAGGCCGGGCAGGGCCGGGGCAACAGCGGGGTCTACCTCCAGGGCCGCTACGAGGTCCAGATCCTCGACAGCTACGGCCTCGACAGCCAGGACAACGACTGCGGGGGGATCTACAAGGTCGCCCGGCCGCTGGCCAACGCCTGCAAGGCCCCGACCGTCTGGCAAAGCTACGACATCGACTTCCAGGCCCCCCGGTTCGCCGACGGCAAGAAGGTCGCCCCGGCGCGGATCAGCGTGACGCAGAACGGGACGCCGATCCATCGGGATGTCGCCATCCCGCTGGACAACACCGTCGCCGGGATGGGGGGCGACCCCAGCACGCCGGGGCCGATCATGCTCCAGGACCACGGCAACCCGGTCCAGTACCGCAACATCTGGCTCCAGATGCTCGATTGAGCCCGGACGCCCGCCGGGCCGTCGGCCTGGGGACGCTGTTCGGCCTCCTCGCCTTCCTCCAGGCGATCGCGGAGCCGACCGAAGGGCTCGCCGCCCAGCCGGTCCGCTCGTGGCTGATCCGCCAGGGACGGGGGACGGCCGTCGACGGGGCGGTGCTCGCCCTGATCGCCCTGCCCTGGACCTTCAAGCCGCTGCTCGGCCTGCTCAGCGATGCCGTGCCTCTTTGGGGACGGCGGAGGCAGGGCTACCTGATCCTGGGCGGGGGGGTCGCGGCCCTGGCCCTGTTCGCCCTGGCGGCCCGGCCGGGCCCTTCGATCGGCGCTCTGGTCGGGTGCCTGGCGCTGGCCACCGCCGCCGTGGCCTGCACCGACGTGGCCTCCGACGCCCTCCTGATCGACCGGGGCCGGGCCATCGGCCGCATCGGCCCGCTCCAGGCGGCGCAATGGGGGTCGGCCTACGCCGCCGGGGTCGTGGTCGGCCTGGTCGGCGGTCGGTGGGCCGGCGAGCATCGCGAGGATCGGGCGCTGATGGCCTGCACCCTGGCCGCGCTCGGGATCGTGGCCCTGGCCGCGTTCGCCGCGCGCGAGCCCCGGGTCGGGGGCCAACAGACCGGGCTGGCCGAGGCACTGCGATCCTGGGCCCGGGCGGCCCGCTCGCCGGGGCTGCTGAGGGTGGGCGGCTTCCTGTTCCTGTGGAACTTCAACCCGTTCTCGACCTACATCCTCCAGCGATACATGACCGGCCCCCTGGGCCACAGCGAGGCGCACTTCGGCCGGTCGCAGTCGCTGATGGCCGTCGCCTCGATCGCCGCCTGCCTGGCCTACGCGCCGATCGCCGTCGCAGTCCCCTTCCCCGCCCTAGCGCGGGCCTCGGTGCCCCTGGGGGTCGTCAGCACCCTGCTCTACTGGGGGCTGGGCGGGCCGGCGTCGTTGCTGGTGGTCGCGGCGGCGGTCGGCTTCGCGTACATGCTGGCGACCCTGATCCAGCTCGAACTCGCCGCGCGGGCCTGCCCGCCCGAGGCCACGGGCAGCGTCTTCGCGACGCTGATGGCCCTGGAAAACCTGGCGGCGGCGCTGTCCACCGCCGTGGGCGGCTGGTGCTACGACGGCTGGGCCGTGGCCTGGGGCGAGACCGCCGCGTTCCGGCTCCTGGTCGCGCTCGGGGCCGCGACCACGGCGACGAGCTGGTTCCTGCTCCCCCCGGATCGGCCCGCCGAGATCGGACCGGGTTGAGTCACCGGGGCTCGGCCGGGATCTCGAACAGGGACTGGGTGCGGACGATCGCCCGGTCGGCCGGGAACGAGTGGAACGAATGGACGAGGAGGCCGCGGGCCCGGGTCTCGAAGATGACGTGGCTCAGGCCCGGGGGATGCATCCGATCGGCACACGACGATCGGTGGAACAGCCGGTCGCGGCCGGCATCCAGCACCATCTCGTCGCAGAGGTGGGCGAACACCTCGGGGTCGGTGCTCTCGACCTCGAAGCAGGTCTGATACTCGACGCCCGACCCGGGGCGGAGCACCGTGGCCCGCTCGTGACGGACCGGGGCCTGGAAAAGGACCGACGATTCCGGCAGGGGCGAGTTGGCGCCGACCAGGACCTCGGCCAGCCGGACGTCGCCGGCCCGCCACAGGATCGCATGGCCGCCCTCGATGATCCGGATGTCGGCCTGCCACCCGTCCTGGGCGACCCGCCGGTGGGCCCGCGTGGCGAACCAGTCGGGGTGCGGGGCTCGCCCGAAGACTCGAAAGGTGAGGTCGGAAATCCGCGTATGCCCCAGGCCAGAACCCATCGCCGCACCCCTTTCCGTGGTCGGCACCGTCGTCGGCGGCCCGTCACTCCTCGGGCCTGTCGGACAGATTATAGAACGCCTCCGGACGACCGGCAAACGGCTCACAGGGCATCATTAAACCGGCGATCCCGGCCGCGACGAACCTCCCCTCCGCCGCACATCGTGGTAAGTGCCGGGCCGCGGCCAGGGTCCCCCCCCGAGTTCCCCGGCCCGCGACCCGGCACGTACTTCCTCATCAATGTCCTTTCTTCGGCCCCAGGGCGACCCCGTTCACGACAGAGGTCTCGATGGCCCGCACGCCGGTCGGCGACGGCTTCGCCTCGCCTTCGGCCTCGACGTGCTGGCCCAACTCCAATCCGGCCCGCTTCATCCCATCGGGCTTGAGGTGAAGGAACTCCCCTCCTTCCAGGACCACCCCGTTCGCCTCGCCGTGCTTGGCGAAGTTGAACCGGGACACCTTGCCCGAAGCCTTCACCTTCTCTCCGTGGCCGGGATGCGGCGGCTTGGGGGGATGGGGGGGCTTGGCCTCGCGATCCTCGCCGGCGAAGGCGACCAGCTTGTGGACCCGATGCGGGCCCTTGGGATGATCCGCCACCTTCGGCTCCGGCACGACGATCACCTCGACCTCCTGCCCGACCCGTTGTCTGATCTCTTCGCGTCCGGGGGGCAGGTTGACCTGCACCGTCTCGCCCGCCACGTCCAGGATCAAGCCATCGATCTCCCCCTTCGGGGCGAAGTTGACGGCCCGGATGCTTCCCTTCAAGGCCTGCTCGCCGCGTTCGTCGACGGTCGTATGCCCGCTCATGGGTATCGCGCTTTCTCGGTGGAAGGCTCGGGATCGGCCGGCGACGTGACCGGCCGGGCGGGTGTCGATGCAGGACGCGTGCCAATATCCGATACAGGACCGCATGTGATGATCCTGCTCCAGCTTGCAGAAATCCAGGGCGATACGGGCGAGGGAGGCGTCGGCGGATGCGGTGGGATCGCCCCGCCCATCGGGGGGATTTCCGCCCATCGAACCGACCCGTCGTTCAGGCCAGCGAGTAGATGGAGACGGCCAGGATCACCGCGACGAAGCTGGCCGGGAAGCCGACCCGGGCCCGGGCCTGGAGGCGCTCGGCGGCCTCAGACCCCCGGCGTTTGTGGATGACGTGGATCGCCGTGACCGCGAAGATCACCGACAGGACGTAGGCGAACGAGGCGAGGGAGAAGGTGTCGGCGAACGTGAGGTAGGGGACCTTCGGCAGCGAGAAGTCGATCGTGTAGCTGAAAGCGACCAGGGAGACGAGCACGGTGACCGCCGTGCCGAATTTCGCCGGGGCGGCCTCCTCGTCGATCCAGAAGACGGACCACGACACGGCGACCAGCAGGGCGAGCGGCAGGAAGACCCGCCAGAGGTAGAACGTGGACCGCCGCGAGACCTTGACCTCGAAGACGAACGCCTGATCCGACGGATTGCCGTCCGACGGCGGATCGATGCGGGCGGAGACCTTCTCGATCTTCCAGTCCGGGACGGAGGCCCCCGGCAGCTTCCCGGTTGCCCGCCGGTCGATCACCAGGTCGATGTCCCGGGCGAACGGGTCGAACGGGGAGATCGAGATCGTCAGGGTCTGGTGGTCGAACGGGAACCGTTTCAGGTAGAGGCTCGATCGGAAGTTGTGGCTGAACCGGACCCGCTGGACCACCCGCCCGTCCGGGTCGACGTACAGGTCCCCGTCTCGTTCGCTCTGGACCTGCTCGGCCGCGTTCACGAACTCCAGTTCCGGCGACCAGATGTCCCCCTTCCGGAACCGGCGACGCGTCGTCTTCGCCCGTTCCGGGGGGAGGGCCAGGGTGGGGTCGACCCAGCCGAGGTCGAGGTAGCCCGCCATCTCGAAGGTCTCATCCTGGGGGCTGACCCGGGCGAAGTCGATGATCGTGATCCCGACCGAGACGACGATCCGCTTGCCCCCTTCCCCGGGCCAGCGGATCCCCTCGGCGATGGGCGGACTGGCGGCGGGAGTCTCGCCGGCCGCCGCGGCCGAGGCGGTCCCGATGGCCGCCAGGAGGGAGAGCGCCGCGCCTTTGATGAGATCCATGGACCTTTCCCCGATGCGTATCGCCGCGACGTGGTGCTCTCATGATGAAATCGCCGCCCGACCGAACCAGGCAAATCCGCTGCCCCCGATCGCCCCCAGGGGGGAATTGCCGGCGCCCCCGCCGGCGGCCCTCGCCCATCCCGCCTTGACCGCACCGGGCCGCGGGCCTACACTCCCGCCGCATCGCACGCCCGATGGGGGAATTGCATCCCGGCATCGAGGCGCCCTCATGGAGGAGGTTTGCGCCGTGGGACAGCTCGAACCGCCGCCGCTGGTCGTCCGCGCCTGGAAGGCCTGGCGAGACCGGGGCGGGAAGTATGCCTGGCACAAGGCCATGCGGAAGACGCTCGGGCGCTGGCCGGGCGTGAAACGGCGGGTGGTCTACGCCGACCCCCGCGAATACTGGACGCTCCGGGGCGGGCACGACTACTTCCGCGAGCAGGAAGGGCAGCTCGCCCGGACCCATCGGGCCGAATGGGTGGCGCGGCGGATCTCGCACTACCAACCCGAGTCGATCCTCGAAGTCGGCTGCGGCTACGGCAAGCTGGTGCGCTGCATGAGGGCCCAGACCGGCGCCCCGATCGTCGGCGTGGACTTCAGCCCGAGCCAGCTCGGCAAGGCCCGCGACTACCTGGAAGGGCTCAACGACATCGACCTGATCCTGGCCTCGGGCGTCCGCCTGCCGTTCCCGGACAACGCGTTCGACATGGTGGTGACCTCGGCGGTGATCCTCCACAACGAGCCGGAGCTGGCCGAGGCGATCCGCCGCGAGGTGGTCCGCGTCGGCCGCCGGTTCGCCGCGCACAACGAGGACACCGACGTCACCTATAACCGGTACGGCTACGACACCGCCGCCTGGTATCGCGACCGGGGGATCCCGCTGGCCGAGGTCGGCCCGATCCCCAGCGATCCCTACGACTCCCAGTTTTGCGTGGCCGAGCTGTGGCGAGCCTGACCCGGCCCGCCCGCGCGGTCGCACCGCCCCGGGCCGAGCCCAGGGGGGCGGTCCGCGATAGCCTGGTCGTGGTGGTCGGCGGGCAGGTCGGCCGCGGGATCGGGACGCTGACGGCGCTGATGCTCCGCTGGTGGCTCGACCCGGCTCGGCTCGGCGTCTACACCGGGCTGAGGCTGGCGCTCGACAACACCAATCGGTCGAGCCTGGGGATCGGCCTCGGGGCCGTCCAGGAGATCCCGATCCTCCGCGCCCAGGGCCGCGAGGCCGAGGCCCGCCACATCGCCGACGTGGCCCACACGACCAACACCCTGACCTGCCTGATCTATGCCGTCGGGTTGATCGCCTGGGCCCTGCTCCGATCCCGCTCCCTGGCCGCCGACCCGCTGGCCGCCGAGTGGACCTGGGGGCTGGTGGCCGTGGCCGGGCTGGCGTTGCTCAAACGGCAAGAAAGCTTCCTGATCGCCGTGCTGCGGGCCCACCAGGAGTTCGCGCTCACCAGCCGGGTCGACGTTCTGGAGTCGTTGGTCTCGGCGGTCGCGGTCGGCCTCGGCCTGTGGTTCGCGGGGTTCTGGGGCCTGCTGGCCTCGGTGGCGGTGATCCTCCTGGCGAAGATCGCCTACCTGCAGGCGAGCCATCCGCTCCGGTTCCGCTGGGCCTGGGACCTCCCCCTGGCATCGCGGCTGATGGTCGCCGGGCTGCCGATCCTGGCCAACACGGCGGCGTTCGGCGCCGTGCTGGGCATCGATCGCGTGCTCATCCTCGGACGCGTGCCCGACGGCGAACGAGTCGCGGGGCTCTACACGATCGCGATCATGGGGACGAGCTGGAGCCTGGACCTGGCCGGGCGGATCGTCACGGTCCTCTACACCTACTTCCAGTCCACCCTGGGCCGGACCCGCGATCCGGCCGAAGTGGCCCGGCAGGCGATGCGTGCCGCCGAGGCCCAGGCCCCCCTGCTCGCGGCGGGCGGTGCCGTGGCCTACGTCCTGGCGCCGACCGTCCTGGGCGCACTCATGCCCCGCTATGTCGAAGGCCTGCCCGCGCTCCGGCCGGCCCTGCCCGGCGCCCTCTTTTTGGGCCTGGCCTGGCCGGCCCGCCAGGCGATGATCGCCCTCGGCCGACCCTACCGCCTCGCCCTGGCCACCCTGGTCGGGCTGGCCGCGACGGCCGGATTCGGGATCGTCGGGGCCGACCGCGCCGGGATGGTCGGCGTGGCCTGGGGCGTCTCGCTCGGCTACGCCATCGTCTCGGCCCTGACCGCATGCGTCGCCTTCGCCCCCCTGCTGGGCGTCCGGGCCTGGATCGGCCACGGCGCCCGGACCTGCCGGACCCTGGTCGGCTTCACGCTCGGCACGCTCCTGGTCGCCCACTGGCCCTTGAACGACCTCGGCTCGTGGGCGGCCCTCGCCCTGCGGACCCTGGCCTTGGCGGCCTGGCTCGCCCCGACGATGTGGCTCTGGGGCCGCCGGCATGAATGGGGCGGATTGCTGGCCGGCGGTAGAAGTCGAGGATGATTCCGCCGGAGGTCCTCTCGCAACTTCGCCTCGCCTTAGCCATTGTCTTCCGCTGCTCGAACGATTCAACGAACGCATAGGGAGACGGATGCCGCTCGACCTGGGATTCTTGATCTTCCTGGCCATCGTCGCGGCGGGCGTCGGGCGTCGGGTGCTCGATGCGATCGGGATGAGGCCCGAGGATCCGGCCGACGCGTGGGCCCTGTCCGTGCCGCTCGGGCTCGGCGGTCTGGCGCTGGCGGTGCTCGGGCTGGGGGTGGCCGGGCGGCTGACGCCGGGGTCGATCGGGCTGGCGATGGTGATCGGGTTGGTAGTCGGCGGCAAGGCAGGATGGGACGCGACGGCCGGGGTGGTGAGGGGCATCGTCCGGGATCGGGGGCGGGATGGGGTCGGGCGGGCGTTCGACTGGCTGTTCGCGGCGACGGCGGCCGGGTCGCTGGCGACGGCGCTGGCCCCGGTGACGGACGGGGACGCCCTGTGCTATCACCTCCAGGTCCCCAAGGTCTTTCTGGCGGCGGGCGGGGCGACGTTCGAGCCCGACCTGCACGAGACGGTCTACCCCCTCTCGGTCGAGATGCTCTATGCCGTGGCGCTGGCCCTCCGGGGGCCGGTGGCGTGCCGGTTGGTCCAGTGGCTGCTGGGGATCGTGTTCGCGGCCAACGTCGCGGCGCTGGCCAGGCCCATTCTGGGGACGCGGGCCCGGTGGGCGGCGACGATCGCGTTGCTGGTGCCGGCGGTCTCCAACGGGATGGGGGCACCGCTCAACGACGTGGCCTTGGCAGCCTTCGGCAACGCCGCGATCTTCGCCTGGATGCGACACCGCGATCGGCCGTCCATGGCCTCGGCCCTGCTAGCGGGGGCGTTCGCCGGGCTGGCCATCGGGGTGAAATATCCGGGGCTGGTGCTGCTGGGCGTGCTCGGGCTGGGGATGCTCCTCGGGCCGGGTGGGATTCGCGTGCGGATAAAGCATGCCTTGATGTTCGGCGGGATGGCCGTGCTCGTCGGCGGCGGTTGGTATCTTCGGGCATATCTCCACACGGGCAATCCGGTGTTCCCGTTCTTTCGCCAGGTCTTCGGCGGCGCGGGGCTGGACGAGGTGCTCGACCCGGCGAAGAAGGCGATGGTGCCGACCGCCTGGAACGTCCTCACGGCGCTCGGGCCGATGACGCTGCAACCGGGCCGGTTCGACAGCTTCTCGCACCAGTTCGGGCCGATGTTCCTCCTGTTCCTCCCGGCCCTGATCTGGGAGCGCCCGCCGCGACGGGTCTGGGTGGTCGTGCTGGTCGGTTATGCGTTCCTGTCGCTCTGCCTGACCCAGCGGCAGAGCATGCGATTCGTCCTGACCGCCGTCGGGCCGATGGCCGTGGGCGTGGGCTGGCTGGCCTCGACCTGGCGGGATCGCCGGACGATCCCGGCGCAAGCCCTGGTCGGGATCCTGCTCCTGGCCCTGGGGTTCGAGGCATCGCTGGCGGTGGCCCGGGCCCGGACGGGCCTCGGCGTGGTCCTGGGCCGGGAATCGGCCGACTCTCATCTGACCCGCCGCGAGCCGACCTATCCGGTGGGTCGGTGGATCGACGCCCACCTGCCCGGCGATGCCCGGCTGGTCGGGCAGGACCATCGCGGGTTCTACATCCCTCGACCTTATTCCATGGAACTGGCCCACCGGCGGCGGACCGGGCTGGGACGGCACGGCGAATCGGCCGACGGGGTGGTCGAGGCCCTGCGGGGCGCCGGGTTCACCCACGTCCTGCTCTGCCCGCCGGTCCCCGAGCATGCGGTCGAGTTCGACCCGACCCTCGGCCGCCTGCTCGCCCCCTGGCTGGCGACGCACGAGCCGGTCTATCGCCGCGACCTGTCCGACGCAGACGGCGTGACCCGCCGCTACGCGATCTACTCGATCCGGGCGGAGGAAGGGCCGTGACGAATCGACACCCCACCCTGGACGAACTCCGGGCGCGGGCCCACAAGGGCCGGCATCGCGAGGTGGGCAACTGGCTGGCCCGGCGGGTCGGCCGGCCTGCGGCCATCTACGGGACCTGGGCGGCGGTGCGCCTGGGGCTTTCGGCCCACCAGGTCACCTTCCTGGCCTGGCTCGCCGGGATGGGGGCGGCCGTCGCGGTGGCGACCGGGACCCGGTGGGGATTCGTCGCGGGCGTGGCCCTGGCCCACCTGACCTTCTGGCTCGACCACGTCGACGGCCAGGTGGCCCGCTGGACCGGCACGGCCAGCCTGGACGGGGTGTATCTGGATTATCTGATGCACCACGCCACGGCCCCGGCGCTGGGCTTCGGCCTCGGGTACGGGCTGGCGGCGCGGACCGGGGATCTCCGCTGGACGGCGGCCGGGTTCGCGATCGCCGCCGGGTGGCTGTTCCTCGGCCTCCACAACGACGCCCGCTACAAGGCCTTCTTCCAGAGGCTCAAGGCGTCGCCCGACTCGTTCCGCGTCGCCGGCGGGTCGGGGGGCCGCCCCGCGCCGCCGGCCCCGTGGCCTCGACGCGGCCGGGGGATGCTGACCTGGCCGGCCTACAAGGCGTGCGAGCCCCACGTCGTCCTGCTCGGGCTGACCGGGTTGGCCCTGGTGGCCGTGATCTCCCCGGCCGCCTGGCTCGCGGCCGAGCGATGGGGCGTGCGGGGCATGGCCGTGCTCGCCCCGTCGCTGGCGATGGCCCGGATCGTCCGGGTCGCCCGCCGGGGCGGCGTCGAGGAGGAGTTCGCCGCCTGGTTCCGGCCGTCCCCCTGATCAGCCCGCCTTCTGCCATTCGATCCGATCCATCACCTCGACGATCCGGCGCTCGATCTCCTTCAGCCCCTCCGGCCCGGCGCCGCCATAATCCTCAACCTTCTTCTCGACCGCCCCGCGTTTGGCCGAGGTGGTCCAGGTCGCCTGGTCGGTGATCGGCCGGGCATAGCGGGCGTCGAGCGCGAAGAATTTGCGGTCGGCCAGGAGTTTGGCCAGCGTCTCGAAGTCGGCGGGGGCCAGCTTGCCCCGATACTTCCCCAGTCGCGGGACAAACCGGGTGCCCACGTACTCGGCCGTGCCGTCGGAGCGGAGGATCACCTCGTCCACCGGGCACTTGCCGAAGCAGGGGGAACGCCGGAGGGCGATCTCGGTGATCGCCTCATCGGCCACCGCCGGCGCCATCGACATCAGGCAGAGCAGCAAGAAACCCATGGTCATTTCCTCGATGGAGTGAACGACTCTCTCCCGAGAAATCACGATGCAGCCGGCACCTTCTTGGGTCAAGCTCGGCAGTTCGTGTTCGTGGCCACCCCGGATTGTTTCATTGACAGCCGGGCCAGGCCCCATATCATGTATGTTGAATACCAATTAACGAGACCGATCGAGGGGCGATGATGGGCAACCGTCGGGCGGGATCGGGTCGATGGATCGGAGGCATGCTGGCCGCCTGGCTGCTGGCCTCGGCGCCACCCTCGTCGGGCCAGGACATCGAGGCCGAGCCGATCCGGTACAGCACGGCGACGCCCCGCAATCCGATCGCCGAGTTGAAGGGCCGGATCGACGCGGGCGCGGCGCGGCTGGAGTTCGCCGGGGATCACGGCTACCTCCGGGGATTGCTCAAGGCCCTCGACATTCCCGAGTCGTCGCAGGTGCTGGTCTATTCCAAGACCAGCATGCAAAGGCAGCGGATCTCCCCCAAGACGCCCCGGGCCATCTACTTCAACGACGACGTGACCGTGGGCTATTGCCTGAAGGGGTCGGTGCTGGAGATCGCCACGGTCGACGACGCCCTGGGCACTTCCTTCTACACGATCGACCAGGACCGGGAGGTCCCCCCGGCGCCGGAACGCCAGACCGAGTCGTGCCTGCTCTGCCATGCCTCCTCGGCCAACCAGAAGATGCCCGGGCATCTGGTCCGCTCCCTCTATGTGGATCGGCAGGGGGAGCCGATGCTGGCCGGGGGGTCGTTCCGGACCGATCATGAGAGCCCTTTGGCCGAGCGCTGGGGCGGCTGGTACGTCACCGGCACGAGCGGGAATCAAGAACACCTCGGCAATCGGATCTATCGGGGCAACCGCAAGCCGGAGAGCTACGACGACGACGGCGTGAACGTGGTCGACCTGTCGGGCCGGTTCACGACCGCCCTGTATCCGACGCCCCACAGCGACATCGTGGCCCTGATGGTCCTGGAACACCAGGTCGGCATGCTCAACCGCCTGGCCCGCGCCGGGATCGAGACGCGGATGGCCCTGCACTACCAGGAGGACCTGAACAAGGCCCTCGGGCGGCCGCCGGGCACCGAGGCCGAGAGCACCCGATCGCGGATCCGGAGCGTGGGGGATGCCGTCGTCCGCTACATGCTGTTCCAGGGCGAGGCCCAGCTGACCGGCGACATCGAGGGGACCTCCCCCTTCGCGGCCGAGTTCGCCGCCCGGGGTCCGCGCGACGGGAAAGGCCGGTCGCTCCGGGAGTTTGACCTCCAGACCCGCCTGTTCCGCCACCCGTGCAGCTACCTGATCACCTCCCGGGCCTATACCTCGCTGCCCGCCGAGGTCAAGGGTTACATCGACGGCCGGCTCTGGGACATCCTCAACGATCGCAACCGCCGCAAGGACGACCCTCGGCTGTCGGCCGAGGACCGCCGGGCCATCATCGAGATCCTCCGCGCCACCCGGACGGACCTGCCCGAGGCCTGGAAGGACGGCCCGGCATGAACCGACCTCCTCTCTCATTGCCGCTGACCGAGGGGATCGCGGCCCCCTTCGCCGATGCCCTGGGGATCGACGAGGCCCAGATCCGCCGGGTGGTCGAAGCCTTCTACCGGCGAGCGGCCCAGGACGACCGCCTCGGCCCGGTGTTCGCCTCGCGGATCCACAATTGGGGCGAACACCTCGCGAAGATGACCGACTTCTGGTCGGCCGCCCTGCTGCGGACGGGCCGGTATTCCGGCAATCCGCTGGAACGGCACCGGGCGATCGAGGGCCTGGACGCCGCTCACTTCGACCGCTGGCTCGCCCTGTTCGAGTCCACCGCGCGCGACCTCTGCCCGGCCGATCAGGCCGAGGCCTACATAGCCCGAGCCCGGCGGATGCGCGACGCCCTTTCCAGGATCCTGCCCTGAATCGAGGATGATGTCCCATGGCGATCCCCCACGCTCTGCCCGGCCAGGTCATCGACGTCCGCCCGCTGGGGCCGGCCTTCGCGGAGGCCCGGACCTCCGCCCTGTTCAAGGCCGACGGCCTGGAAGTGCTCCGGCTGGTGATCCCCCGCGGCAAGGAGATCCCCACCCACTCGGCCCGGGGCACGATCACGGTCCACTGCCTGGAAGGGCAGGTCGACTTCACGATCGGGGACGAAACCCAGGAACTCCACGCCGGGCACCTGCTCTACGTCCCGGCCGGCCAGCCCCACTCGCTCCGGGGGGTCGACGACGCCACGGTGCTGGTGACGCTGGCCGTCCCGGCCTGATCGGGCCGGTGGCTGGACCCGACGCGCGGAGGGGTTAGACTGGGAGGCGAAAAGCCAGCAAGCCCGGCCCCCCTCCACCCCGAAGCGGATCGGCACCGATGGACGCCCCCCTTCCCCCGAGCCACCTGCCGCCGATGCCCCGAGGCCGGGACTTCGGGATCGGCGTCGTCGGCGCCGGGTTCATCGTCCGGGATTGCCACCTGGTCGCCTATGCCGACGCCGGGTTCCCGGTCGCGGGGATCACGTCGCGGACCGAGGCCACCGCCCGCGAGGTCGCCGCGCTCCGGGACGTGCCCCGGGTCTACCCGTCGGCCGAGGCGATGCTGGACGACCCGGCCGTGACCGTGGTCGACGTCGCGGTCCCGCCCCGGGAACAACCGGGCGTGATCCGCCGCCTGCTGGCCCACCCGCGGCGGCCTCGGGGGATCCTCGCCCAGAAGCCGCTGGCCATGACGGCGGCCGAGGGCCGGGAGATCGTCGAGGCCTGCGAAGCGGCCGGGGTGGTGCTCCAGGTCAACCAGAACATGCGGCATGACCACTCGGTCCGGGCCCTGAAGGGGCTGATCGATCGCGGCGTCCTGGGCGACCCGGTCCTGGCGACGATCGAGATGCGGGCCGTGCCGCACTGGATGCCCTGGGCCGAGGGGGGCCGGTCGCTCTCGACATTCATCATGAGCATCCACCACCTCGACACCTTCCGATACTGGCTCGGCGACCCGGCCCGGGTCCTGGCCAGCACCCGCCCCGACCCCCGGACGACGTTCCCGCACGACGACGGGATCAACCTGACGATCCTCGAATATGCGAATGAGGCCCGTGCCTCGGCCTGGGACGACGTGTGGGCCGGGCCGACGCGCGAGGAGTTGTCCGTCCGCTGGCGGTTCGAGGGGACGCGCGGGCTGGCGCTGGGGACGATCGGCTGGCCGGGCTGGCCGGCCCGGGTCCCGAGCACGATCGACTGGACGACCCTGGACGAGCCCGGCGTCTGGCACCGCCCGCGCTGGGCCGAGGCCTGGTTCCCCGACGCCTTCGCCGGGCCGATGGCCGGGCTCCTGATCGCACTGGAAACCGGCACCACGCCCGACATCCCCGGCCGCGACCACCTCCGCACCCTCGCCCTGTGCGAGGCCGTGCTCGCCGCGGCCCGCGAGCATCGGGTCGTCGACTTCGCCGAGTTCGCCCCGAATACCCCGGAGGTCACCGATCCATGAAACTCGGCCTGATCAACTCCGCCTGGGCCCAGGCCGGGCGGGACACGGCGTTCGGCATCCGCCAGACCAAGGAGATCGGCTTCGACGCGATCGACATCTTCCTGGACCCGCTCGACGCCGACGCGGCGGAGATCCGGCTCACCAAGGAGGAGTGCGACCGGGCCGGGCTGCCGATCGTCAGCGTGGCCTGCGTGGCGCTCGGGCTGGTGGACTTCAACCCGAGCGTCCGGCGGTTCCACGCCGAACGGGTCCGGGCCTACCTGGACATGGCCAGGGGGTTCGGGGCCAGGAATCTCCTGCTGGTGCTCGGCGAGTACGTCTGGCAGAAGGAGGTCATCCCCCCCGCCGAGCAGTGGGCGGCCGGCGTGGAGCAGGTCCGGGCGCTGGGTGAGTATGCCGAGGGGCTGGGGCTGGAGATCGCCCTGGAACTGGAGCCGTTCCGCCTGTCGTTGCTCAACGACGTGGCGAAGATGGCCCGGTTCCTCGATGAGGTCGGCCGGCCGTCGGTGAAGGCCAACCTGGACATCTCCCACCTGATGCTGGCCGGCGAGCCGGCCGAGTCCCTGGAACAGCTCCGGGGCCGGGTGGCCCACGTCCACATCTCGGACTGCGATGGCAAGGTCCACGGCGACCTCCCGCCCGGCCGGGGCGTGGTGGACTTCGGGCCGTATCTGCGTAAAATCCGCGACCTCGGGCTGGACGACGCCACGATGTCGATCGAGCTGGAGTATTCCCCGGAGCCCGACCGAATCGTCGAGTGGGTCCGGGAGGCCTATGAGGAGACGTCGAAGCTGATGAAGGCGGCGGGGCTCCGCGCTTGATCGCCCGGCGGCTCGGCGACCTCCTGCTCGCGCTGGCCCTGATCGGTGTGGTCGGGTGGCCGTTGCTGGCGACGGCCCGGGCGGCGGTCGGGGGATGGGGCGGGGACGGCTCGGGCCAGCCGGCCCGGCCGGGCGAGATCGTCCGGCCCCTGGGTCTGGCCTGGGAGACCGCCCGGCTGGTGGTGGCCGCCGAGGCGATGGCGATGCCGGCCGGGGTCGCCCTGGCATTCCTCCTGTGCCGCACCGATGCCTGGGGCCGGCGGGCGATGCTCGGGGCGGTCCTCCTGGCGGCCTTCGTGCCGACCCCGCTCCACGCGACGGCCTGGCTGGGCGGGTTCGGCAACGCCGGCCGGTCCCAGGCGCTCGGGGCCGGGCCGTGGCTGGTGGGGTGGCCGGGGGCAGCGTTCATCCACGCGGCGGCGGCGCTCCCCTGGATCGTCCTGATCGTGGGCGTCGGACTCCGGTCGGTCGAGCCCGAGTTGGAGGATGCCGCCCGGCTCGACCTGCCCCCCTGGCGGGTGGCCTGGCAGGTCACCCTGCGGAGGTGCCCGGGCTACCTGGCGGCGGCGGCCCTGGCGGTGGCCGTGCAGACGGCGGGCGACATGACCGTGACCGACCTCCTGCTGGTCCGCACCTATGCCGAGGAAGCCTACATCCGCTACCAGATGGGCGACGCCCCCGGCGCGGCGGCCTCGGCCCTCCTGCCCCTGATCGTGCTGGGCGGGCTGATCTTCGCGGGGTCGACCGCCCTGCTCCGCCTCGACCCGGCCCGCTTGGCGTCGGCCGCGAGCCGGGCGCGGGACTGGCCGCTGGGCCGGTGGCGGGTGCCGGTGGGGATGGCCATCCTGATGACGGCGGGCAACCTGGTCGCCCTTCCTCTCTATAGCCTGGTCTGGCGGGCCGGCCGGGTCGGCGGCGTGGCGGGCCGGCCGCCGACGTGGTCGCCGTCGGGGCTGGCCGGGACGATCGCGGCCTCGGCGGGGGAACTCGTCGGCCCGGCCTTCCGCGACCCGTTCGAGAGTCCGATGGCGTCGAGCCTGATCCTGGCCGCGATCGCGGCGACCGGCACGGCGGCGCTGGCCTGGTGCCTGGCCTGGAAGTCCCGCCGGTCCGCGGCATGGCGATGGATCACGGCGGCGACCCTGGCCGCGACGCTGGCCACGCCCGGCCCGGTGGCGGGGATGGCGTTGGTCCTGGGCTACATCGGGTGGCCCCGGTTCTACGACTCCCCTGGACTGGTGATCCTGGCGTTCGGGTTCCGGACGCTCCCCTATGCCTTGCTCGTCGCCTGGCCGGCCGTCCGGGGGCTGCCGCCCGAGATCCTGGAGGCCGCCGAGGTCGACGGATGCGGCCCGCTCGGGCAGGCCATCCGCGTCGGGGTGCCCCTGACCCGGGCCGCCATCGCGGCGTCGTGGGGGGTGGCCTTCGCCCTGGCGATGGGCGAGCTACCGGCGGCGAACCAGGTGGTCCCGCCCGGCACCTCGCTGCTGTCGGTCCGGGTCTGGGGCCTGCTCCACACCGGGGTCGAGAGCAAGCTGGCGGGCATCGGCCTGGTCACGCTGGCGATCCTGGCCCTGCCGGCCTGGATCGCCGGCAGGGGCCTGGCCCGGCTCTCCCCCCGATGACCCGGGGGGGCGGGCCGATCAGCTGATGACGGATACGAAGTCGGACGCGGTGGCCACGCCCCCGGACCCGAGGATGCCGGCCCGGGCGGTCACCTGGACCTTCCCCTGGACGCCGGCCTTGGGCAAGGCCAGGACGACCGTGTTCGGCGCATCCCCGATCCGGATCGACTTGATCGCAACCCGCTTGGTGAAGACCAGCTTCCGCTTCTTCTTCACCCCGAGGGCGAGCGAATAGAAGCCGGCCTGGGTCCCCTGGGCCGGGTCGACCGAGTCGCTGAAGGCCAGGGTGATCGTCGAGATCTTCCGGGACTTCTTGACCCGCCCCACGGCGATGACGCCCACGACCGTCGGCGCGACAGTGACAACGCCACCGCCACCGCCTCCGCCTCCGCCACCACCACCACCGCCGCCACCGCCACCGCCACCGCCTCCACCGCCACCGCCTCCGTTGTCGATGGTCGAGTCGATGATGGTCAGCCGGTAGTCGCTCCCGCCGGAACGTTCGCCGCCGCCGCTGAATTCGCCGGTGGAGGTGAGGAAGCCCCAGCCTTCGGTGATCGTCCCATCATCGAGGCCGACCGTCTCGGAGCCCGCGTCGTGCGCGATCAGGACGTAGTAGCGGGCCGTGGCCGGCGCGAGGAAGGCGATCTCGCCGTAGCTGGTCGCGTCCTCCTCGCTCGGGGCGGGCATCCCGGCGAGCTTGCGGCCGGACTGGTCGTAGACCGTGATGATGGACGCCCCGGCGAACCCGCCGCCGGCGGGCAGGGCCGTGCGGATCCGGATCGTGTGCCCGGCCGTCGCGTCGAAGGCGTAGAAGTCCGGGTCGGCATTCTCCCGGAGGGTGGTCGTCAGCGTGGTCCCGGCCCCCGAAATGGCCAGGGGGACCGTCGCCGAGGCGATGTTGTTGGCCTCGGCGTCGGCCGGCCCGTCCAGCGTGGCGTCCAGGAAGAAGGACTGCGACGAGGCGGCCGTGGCCGACGGGGTCGAGAAGCTGTAGTCATCCTGGGACCGCGCGGACGCGCCGACGTAGAAGGAGCCGCCCCGGGCGAAATAGTAGCTCAGGCTCGCCTTCTCGCCGGACGTGTCGCCCGTGGCGAGCAGGTTGCCGTCGAGGTCGTAGAGGCGGAGCGAGGTCGAGACCCCCTTCTCGTTCGACTTCGTGCCATCCTGGGTCGTCAGCGTGAGGGTATCGCCGACCAGCGCGTCGAGGCGCATCAGGTAGACGCCCCGCGACGGGGTGACCCGGAGCCGCAGCGACCCGCCGTCGCCCGAGGTCAGCAGGTCGAATTTCTTGTAGAAGCCGGCCGGCTGCTTGATCTGCCAGCCGAGGTCCGTCAGCATCCCGTATTCGAGGGAGGTCAGGTCGCGGCGGACGCCGTTCGCCGTCGACGGGTTCATCAGCGAGGGGATCGCCTCGTCCACATGCCCGCCGTCGAGCGGGATCGACTTGTCCTTGTTGGCCTTCAGGGCCGTCGGCCCGACGAAGTTCCCGCCGCTGGACAGCCCCAGCTTCGTGTAGACGCTGCCGAGGAAGCCCAGGGTGTGCAGGAACTCGTGCCGGACGGTCGAGACGAAGTCGAAGTGGTCTTCCAGGGTCGCCGGCCGGCCCGACAGGTCGACCCCGGACGTGGTCGAGGAGCCGAAGAACCAGTCCGTCGACCCGTCATCGTCGAAGCCGATGTAGGAGATTGAAGGGGCGAAGTCGTTGGTCTCGGACTGGCCGCGGAACCGATTGGAATCGGAGAAGACGCTGCCGCCCCGGCCGGCGGTGCGGTCGCCCAGCTTCCGGCCGTAGACGTAGAGCTTCAGGGTGTCGGCGGGGACCGAGATGGTCTTCGTCACGTCGCCGGACGGCCCGGGGAAGGTGTACGAGTCCGACGAGAGCGCCCCCAGCGAGTCATCGAGGCGCGACGTGATCTCCCGGAGGGTGTTCTCCAGCAACGTCCGACGATCCGACGAGGCGAAGAAGCCGGTGTCGAGCGAATAATCGACCTGGAGCTGGACCGCGAGCAGCTGTCGCCCTTCGAGCGATTCGACCCTCGGGGCCATCGATCGGGCGCGACGCCCGGACTGCCGCGGGCGGCGTGGGAAGGGATCGCGAATGCGGAGGTTGTTCATCGGTGATGGGCATCACGGGTGGGGGGAAGCTTCGTCGCCACGTCGGCCGCTTTGCCGACTCCGGACGGGACCGCCGGATCCACAATTTTGCATGCCGGCGCGAAGATGACAAGAAACTAACGATGAAATCGATTGCGACGATTACGCAACTTCCCTGAACCAGCCCGACGACCGACGCCCCTCGATCGGCCGCCGTCCGGGCCGGCCAGACCCTTCCCGCATCCGGGCCCGGCCCGAGCGTTGGGTTCGTTCGGGACGCCATGCCGGGCGGGCCGGCCCGGGCGTTGGGTTCGTTTCGCATGGCACCGCGCCGGGTTCGCCCGGGAGCCGAGCCCGGTCGCTGCCCCCCCGGGCGGACCGTGAGTCGTCCGGCGTTGGGTTCGTTTTTCCGTCGAGGCTCGCCGCCGGCCGGGCGCGCTCCCGGACGCCTCGCCGGAGGGCTCCTCCGGCCCCGGCGCATGGCCCGGCATCGATGGACCCAATCCTGGCGGGGATCCGCCGGGTTCCCGTCGCCCCAGGCGGGGTTGGCTCCTCGCCGGGCGAGTCCTCGGGAATCCGGGCCTGCTCACTTCGCGATCGGGGCCGAGGTCGGCCGGGGACCGCCTCAGAGGCTGGGGTTCGAGAACTCCTTGAGAGGGAGGTCGACCGGGGTCTGGTGGCGGGAGCTGCGGGCGACGGCCTCGGCGAACTGCATGCCGCGGACGCCGTCCAGGAAGGTGGTGCGGGTGACCGGGCGTTCGCCCCGGGCCGCGGCCACGAAGTCGGCCTCGGCGGTCCAGCCCCCTTTGAGGGACTCGGGGATCGGCAACGGCTTCATCTTCGGGTCGTCGCGATGGGCGCCGGTGATCTCGTCGGCCCGGAAGTCGTAGCGGAGCGTCCCCTCGCTGCCGTGGAGGACGATCGAGGTCTCGTCCTCGTGCCAGGCGACGCCGCTGACCCGGTAGGTGCCCCGGGCCCCGTCCGCGTAGGCGGTGAGCACCTGGACGCTGTCGGGCGTGCCGACCTTGGCCAGGTCGCCGGTCTCCGGGTCGGGCCGGGTGGCGATCTGCTTGGAGGCCGCGGCGATCACCCGGCGCGGGGGCGGGACCCAGCGGAGGGCCGCCTCGTGCAGCTCGCCGAGGTCGAGCATGTTGAAGCCGGCGTACTTGGTCATCTGCCGCCAGCCGGCCGGGGTCGTCGGGTCGGCCAGCTCGCCGGACAGCCCGGTGACGTGAACCTCGCGGAGCACGCCCAGGAAACCGTCGGCGATCAGGCGTTTCAGGTAGGCGTCGCCGACCAGCCCGTAGGGAGACGGCGCGACCATCGTCGCCTGGTCGGGGCACTCCAGGGACCGATCCAGCATCCTTTGCGCCTCGCGGGCGTTCATCGCCATCCGCGACTGCGTGAGGACGTGCTTGCCGGCGTCCAGGGCCGCCAGGGTGATCGGGCAATGGAGGTAAGGCCAGGTGCCGATGACCACGGCGTCGACGTCGTCGTCGTCGATCAGGCTTTCCCAGCCGCCATGGACCTTGGGGATGTCGAATTCCCGGGCGATCCGGCCCGAGGACTCGCGCCTCTGGTTGCAGACGGCCACGACCCGCACGCCCGGCAAGGCAAGGAAGCCCGGCAGGTGGCGTTCGCGGGCCACCCGTCCCGCCCCGACGATGCCGATCCGAATCTCGCCAGATCGGCCCATGACCCCGACCCATCCTTTCTCGCGTGCATCGCCCTCAAGGAGAGTCTAACATGCACGCAACTCGGGGGCCGGGCGATTTTCCGGGGCGGATGCTTACCGCCCGGGGCCTTGGTGGCCGGCGGTCATGGCCTGGGGATCGAGCTGGGCCGTGGCGGGGCGGAGCAGGAAGGGCGGGCCGAGCAGGCCGACCCAGCGATTGCGCTGCCCTTCGGAGAGCACGGCCATGGCGGCCCGGGTCAGCTTCTGCTGCTCGACGGCCGGGTCGCCCCCCCTGGCGCGGGCGGCATTGCGGGCGGCGACGGCCTTGGCCAGCGCGGCCTGCTGTTCCGGCGAGAGCGACAGGGCGTCGGCCACCGCCGGGCGATAGGTCAGGGCAGCGAGCCCCTCCCACCAGAGTTCGAGCTGGGACAGCCGGACCCGCTGATCCGTCGAGAGGTGCTCCTCGATCCATCGGGCCGCCCGCTCGTCGACCGCGCGACGCGCCGCGACGACGCCGGGATCGGTCCGGCCGATCAGGGCGGCGGCCTGGCGATAGACCTCGACGACCTCGCGGTCGATGGCGGCCGCCTGCTCGGGGCCGATCTTGAGATCGTCGCGGATGTCCGGCCGGCTCAGGAGGAACAGCGGGTTGAGCCGCATCCCCTGGGCCGCGTCGGGAAGGCTCCAGGGGCCGGCCGAGGCGGACCCGAGGAGGACGACCCCGAGGGCGAACGGGATCAGTGCGGGCGTCATTCCCAGACGCATGGGCGGTCCTCCGTGACCAGGGTTCACGATCCGGAAATGCGAGGGACGAGGGGCAATCGCCCGTCCCTGGGCTTCGCCCCTCGTCCTTATACGACGAACCGGGCCGTCCGGGAAGGGCGATCGAGGCCCCCCGGAGGCGCGGCGATCGGAATTACTTGGGGGCGGCGTTGGCGGCCGCCGCGGCGGCGGCGCGACGCTCGCTCAGGGTCATCTTGCTCGCGGGCTTGGTGGCCGCGGCGGCCGGGGCCGGGGCGGCGGCCGTCGGGGTTGCGGCCGTCGGGGTCGCGGCGGCGGCCGGGGCCGGGGCGGCGGGGGGGCCGCCGGGGCCGCCGGGGCCGCCGGGGCCGCCGGGGCCGCGGAAGTTGACCTTGGTCAGGTCGAACTTGGCGCCGACGAGGCCCGAGTAGACCTTCCGCTGGGTCGGCCCGAGGATCTTGCCGATGGCGACCATGGCCTTGTCGTTGAGCTTGGCCTGCTCGGCCCTCATCTCGGTCATCCGGGCCTGGAACTCGGGGCTGTTGAAGTCGGGGCGACCGCCCCGGCCGCCGTTGTCCCCGCCCCGGTTCGCGTTGCCCTGGTCGCCGTTGCCGTTGCGGTTGCCGCCGTTGTCGCCGCCCCGGGTGCCGCCGCGGTTGTTGCCATTGTCGCCGCCGCGATTGCCGCCGTTGCCGCCGTCGCGGTTGGCGAACCGGGCCCGCATCGACTCGAACTGGGTCCGCCGCATGTCGCCCAGGACGGCGTTGATCCGCTCGATCTGGTCGTCATCGAGGCTGAGCTTCGCGGCCAGGGCCTGCGAGGTGAAGGCCTGGGGGCCGGCGAGCTGGTAGGCGATCTCGGCGACCCGCTTGGCCTGCTCCTTCTTGAGGACCTTGGCCAGCGCGTTCTCGGTGTCCTTCTGCAGGGCGGTCATCTCGTCGCGGGCGGCCTGACGGTCGGCGTCGGCGTTGTCGCCGCCCCGATTGTTGTTGTTGCCGGCGTTGTTGTTGCCGGCGTTGTCGCCCAGGTCGTTGCCGCCGTTGTTGCCGCCGCGATTCCGGCGATTGCCCATCTTTTCCATCAGGGTCCGCATCTGCGCGCCGGACTTCTCGTTGATCGCCTTGATCTGAGCCTTCTGATCGTCGGTCAGCTTCAGCTCGGCCTGGACGGCCTCGACGCCGAGCAGCATCGGGATCGACTGCAGGGGGTTGCTGCTGCGGCCGCCGAACCCGCCGCCGCGGCCGCCGAACCCGCCGGGCCCGCCGCCGAAGCCACCCGGGCCGCCGGGGCCGCCCTGGCCACCGCGCCGGTTGCCGCCCTGGTTCCCTGGATCCTGCTGGGCGAGGACATTCGCCGCGGAGCAGGCGAAGACGATGGCGAGGCTAGCCGCCAGGAGGCTACGGTACGAGCGGAGCATGGGTGATCCCTCGGAAATGACCGGGACGGATGGTTCGGGGCCGGGCACCGTCGCGCGACCCGGGACCGCCTGCCTCACGATTCGTATGATCGCATCATGAGAGGGTGAGCGGCAAGACGGCCCGTTTCGTCCTCGGAATCTCCGAAAAAAGCCGAAATCGGCCTCCGATCCGCCTGCGATGCCGGGGCCGTCAGGCCGGGGCCGCCCAGAGCCAGGCCACCAGCCCGGCGAACGCGGCCACGGAGGCCAGCCGGAGGGTCGCCCGGTAGGCGACGAATCGGCGATGGGTGCCCGGGGCCGCCTCGGGGTCGGCGGCCCGGGCGCGACGCTCCAGCGAGGCGATCGCGTTCATCCCGACCATGTGGACGAGCACGAGCACGAGGAAGCCGAAGCCCTGGTCCAGCCAGGCCCGCCACGGGATCGGCGGCAGGGCCGGCTTCCACTTCGACGGGACGGTCAGCGGCCGGTCGGGCTGGTAGACCACCAGCTGGGTGGATTGGCTGGCCCGGGCCTTCCCGTCGTCGACCCGGAGGACCAGGCTCGACGGCTCGGGCGTCCCGCGTTCGGGGGTGCCCCGGACCAGGCCCGATTCGGGATCCAGCGAGAGGCCGGCGGGCAGCGGGCCGTCGATCGACCACCGCAACGGCCCCCGGCCGCCGATCGCGGCCAGCGCGACCTGGTAGGGCCGGCCCGCGATCGCCTCGGGCAGCGTGCCCGGGGTGCCGATCCGCAGCGGCCCCGCGCCGTCGTCCTCCGACTCCGCGGCCGCGTCGCGGGCCGGCGATGAGGGCAGGTCGATCGCCTTGGGGATCAGGGCCATGATGACCATGGTCAGCAGGAGGATGAACAGCAACGCCCCGGTCAGCTTGGTGACGACCACCGCGACGAACGAATCCTCGCCCGACCCGCCGAACTCCATCCCGGAATGACCGCCTCGCCTCGACCGTCGCATGGGTGTTCGGCCTCCCTCCCGCCGGATCGATCCGCGGCGCCGTCCGTGCGTCGCCGGCCCATCACTTCGAAACCATCGGCCCGACCCGACCCGGGCCTTGAGCCGGGCCCGCCCGTGCCGCAAAATCGCCGCAATCCCGCGATCCGTCCGGATTCGGATCGTCCCGAACCCCACGAACCCCGAGAAGGTCGCCCATGCTGCGTACTCTCCGATCGCTGGCCGGATGGGCCCTGCTGACGGCCCCCATCGGCGTCGCGGCCCAGGACTCGGCCATGCCCCCCACCTTCCCCGCCGGCATTCCCGACCTGCTCACCACCGCCTCGGGCGTGAAGATCACCACCCCGGAGCAGTGGCGCGACGTTCGCCGCCCCGAGTTGCTCGAATTCTTCGCCCGCGAGATGTACGGCCGATCGCCGGGCCGTCCCGAAGCGATGACCATCGCGGCCGAGGCCGAGCCGGCCGAGGCGTTGGGCGGCAAGGCGATCCGCGAGCAGGTCGCGATCCGGCTCGACGGACGGCCCGAAGGGCGGACCATCCACCTGCTCCTGTACCGCCCCAAGGCGGCCACGGTGCCGGTGCCGGCCTTCCTCGGCATCAACTTCCAGGGCAACCAGTCGGTCAACGAGGACCCGGCGATCATCGAGTCGAAGGTCAAGATGGCGGCCCCCGGCGGCAAGATGGTGATCTTCCCGCGCGGGTCGGAGTCGCGGCGGTGGCCGCTGGAGACGATCATCGACCGGGGCTACGCCGTGGCGACCTTCGCCCGGGGCGACCTCGACCCCGACCGCAAGGACGGCTTCGCCGAGAGCGTCCGGTCGGATTTCCCGGACCTCCAGAACCGGCCCGACAACTTCGGCGGGATCGCCGCCTGGGCCTGGGGCCTGTCGCGGGCGCTCGACTACCTGGAGACGCACCCGGCCATCGACGCCAAGCGGGTGGCTGCGTTCGGCCACTCCCGGCTGGGCAAGGCGTCGCTGTGGGCCGGCGCGACGGATGAGCGGTTCGCCCTGGTGATCAGCAACGAGTCGGGCGCCGGCGGGGCCAAGCTGTTCCGGCGGGCGTCGGGCGAGAGCGTCCGGAAGCTCAACACCAACTTCCCCCACTGGTTCTGCGAGAACTTCCGCAAGTACAACGACCAGGATGCGATGCTCCCGTTCGACCAGCACCAGGTGATCGCCCTGATCGCGCCCCGACCGGCCTACGTCGGCAGCGCCCTGGAAGACAAGAACGCCGACCCGGAAGGGGAGTTCGCCGGGATCAAGTCGGCCGAGCCCGCCTTCCGCCTGCTGGGCGTCGAAGGGATGCCCGCGACCGCCTGGCCGGCGGTGGGCGAGCCGTCGATGGGGGGCATCGGTTACCACGTCCGCCCCGGCGTCCACGACGTGACCGACTTCGACTGGGCCCGCTACCTCGACTTCGCCGACCGGCACCTCCGATCCAGGAAGTGACGGGACGCCAATCAACGATGGGTGGTGACGCCGACCTGCTCGCACATCGACAGCAGCGGGCAGGTCGAGCATTTCGGGCTCACGCCCACGCAGACGAACTTGCCGAACGGGACGAGCCGCTCGTTGATCTCGACCCAGTAGCGTTCCGGCAGGATCTCCGCCAGCCGGGCCATGGTCTGCTCCGGGGTCTTGGTGCGGACGTAGCCCCAGCGGTTGCAGATCCGGTGGACGTGGACATCCACGGCGATCGCCGCCCGGCCGAACCCCACCGCCAGCGTCAGGGCGGCGATCTTGGGGCCGACGCCCCGGAACGCCGTCAGCCCCTCCATCGTGTCCGGCACCGTCCCGCCATGCTCCTCGACGATCCGCCGCGACAGCTCGCGGAGGTCGCGGGCCTTGGGCTCCGGGAAGGTGGCCGGCGCGATCAGGCGGGCGATCTCCGATTCGTCGAGCTTCGCCATCGCCCCCGGCGTGCGGGCCACGGCGAACAGGCGGAGGCAGGCGGCCATGGTCGTCTCGTCCCGGGTCCGGGCCGAGATCAGGCTGCCCACCAACTGCTCGAACGGTGTGTCATACCCCCGGTCTCGCAGGTCGAACATCGCCGCCTTGGGCAGCCCCGCCAGCGCCTCGCGGAGCCGGCGGAACACCTCGTCCAGGTCGAACGGCTCTCGATCGGTTCGCTTCAAGGTCGTGCCCCCGTTCCGCGTCGGGATGGCCCGGCCGCGTCCCCTTGCGTGCCTCCGGCGCTCACCCCATGACGCGTTCGTGATAGGCGCGGGTGGCCGCGTAGCATTCGCAGGCCACCTCCTCCAGCCGGCCCCGGTCCAGAACCATGAAATGCCCCCGCCTGTGGGCGATGATCCCGGCGTTCTGCAAGACGCCCGTGATCACCGTCACCCCCTGGCGCCGGACCCCGAGCATCACGCCGAGGAACTCCTGGGTCAGCGCGAACTCGTCGGCCCGCGCCTGGTCGTGCGAGATCAGCAGCCATCGTGCCGCCCGCGCCTCGGCCATGTGGAGCGCATTGCAGGCGATCCCCTGGCTGAAGTATCGCATCAAGTAGGCATGGTAGCGCGAGACCAGCCGCGATAGCACCGGGGATTGGGCCAGGGCCTCGTGGAACGCCTCGATCGGCAGGCGAAAGCTCTCCCCGGGCATCTGGCAGATGACCCGGTGCGGGCTCTGCGTGAGGTCCAGGCCCGCCACGGCCCCGATGAATCCCTCGCGGCCGACGGCGGCCGCCTCGACCGGGTCTTCCGCCTCCAGGACGGTCAGGAGCGACGATAACGCGGTGGTCGGGAAGTAGACGTGATCCATCTCCTCGTCGATCTGATGGATCACCTGGCGGAGTTCCAGGGGGACGAGTCGCAGGTGCGGGGCGATCCGGCCATATTCCTGGTCGGGCAGGCGATCGAGGATGAAGTTATCGATGTTGCGGTAGGTGGGGAAGGATGGCATGGGGCTTCCTGGCGGCAAGCTCGCCGCGAACATCACGGGCCGATGCGGACTTCCGCGCCTCGGCGCTGATCGTGCCAATGGATCAGATCGCGCCGACCGGATCTGTCCTCCCCCGGACAGAAGCCCCCGGCCCCGCCCCGGCCGGCCCGCCCCGTCGTCGGGTGGAGGCGCCTCGGGCGTCGGCGGCTTCGATTCGGCCGACGGACAGGACGATTCTAGGGCACGCGGCGACCGTCGTCGCCCCCCGGCGCATCTCGGCGCGAAAGACGGCCGGGGATGGGGCGAGGATGCCGGGGCCCGGCCCGCCCCGCGAGCGTGGTCTTCGGTTGTCCGGGGCCAGGAGCGGCGCCTAAGATGGGAGGACCTGACCCGACACCCGAACCGGCCCCGGTGACCCCCCGATGACGACCTCCCGATGGCTCGCCGCCTGCACCCTCGCCCTGCCGATGGCCTCGCTCTCGATCGCGGCGGACCCGCCCCGGGGGCCTCAGGCGTGGGCCGCGGGGCCGATGGAGACGCGGATCGCGTTCCCCGAGGCGGTCGACCCGTCGGTGGCCTCCGGTGTCGTCGGGACGAAGATCGGCTTCGAGGACCCGGCGGCCCAGGGGCGTCCGGGGGGCAATCGGGGGACGCTCCGCGTGGCCGCGGCGCGGCTGGAGGACGGCGGCCGGACACTGGTCCTGGCCACCGATCCCCACCCGCGCGAGGCGACCTACCGGCTATCCCTCCCCGGGGTGAAGGCTGCGGGGAAGCCCGGGGAGGGCGAGCGGGTGGAGGTCGCCTACGACCTGTCCGGGGTCGAGGCCACCTGGCATCTCGGGGCCGCCCCTCCCCCCGGCGCCGGCGGCGGGCCGCCCCCGGCGTGGTCGGGCTGGCTGCCCACCTTCGACATGGCCGAGGCGTACGACACCACCCGGGCCTCGGCGGGACATGAGCGGCTCTGGGCGAAGATCGGCGGCGACGCCGGGCGCCTGACCCTCCGCGCCTTCGTGAACCTCCCGATGGGCCAGGGGTCGCTCACCTTCGACGCCTCGGCGCCGTTCCGGGCGACCTTGTCGGGCGAGGAGGTCCGCTCGTTCGCCACGCCGGAGAATGCCCACCGCGCCGCGCTGCGGTTCGAGGGGGCGGGTGAGGCCGTGGAGTTGCAGGTGGACCTGGCGACCGGATGTTCCCCCTCCCCCCGGCTGCGGATCGCGACCCAGGCGGCCGGGCAGGACGCCCTGACTCCCCTGCCCCGCTCCTCCCTGGTGATGCCCTGGGCCCCGCCCACCCCGACCGTGGCCTCGCCGGCCGAGGTCCCCGCGACGCTCCTGACCGGGGGCGACCCGGCCCGGGGCGAGGCCATCTTCCGGGGCGAGACCGCCAAGTGCGCCACCTGCCACGCCATGCGTGGGCAGGGGCCGGCCATCGGCCCCGACCTCGCCGGGCTCGCCGGGGCCGATCGGTCCTGGGTCTACCAGAACATCGCCGAGCCCAGCGCCTCGATCCACCCGGACTACGCCTCATACACCGTGGCCTTCAAGGATGGCCGGGTGGTGATGGGCGTCGTCCGGGCCGAAGGGGCGGACTCGCTCCGGGTTTCCGACATCGACGCCAAATCCGCCACCTTCCCCACGGCCGAGGTCGAGGAACTCCGCCCCAGCCCCTCGTCGATCATGCCGGTCGGGCTGCTGGGCGCCATCGGCACCGAGGCCACGCGCGACCTCCTCGCCTACCTGACCGCCCCCGCCCCGGCGTCCGCCCCGAAGCCCGACGCCCCGCGGTGATGCCCGCATATCAAGGCAGCCCAGACGCCCGGGTCGGATTGGGGAAACACATGATGGCTTAACAAAGTCGATCAAAGTAACACGTCCAGGATCCGTTGACTTGCGACGGCCCGGCCGGCTGAAATATCCGGGCCGCGGGTCCGTCGGATCGACGGATCGATGATCAGATCACCGGACGGGGCGATTCAGACGATGCCGAACCTGCCGATGCCGATGCGATGGACCCTGGCCCCGATGCTCGCCTTCCTGGCCCTGGTCGCCCCGGCACCGGCGAGCTTCACGACCGGATCGCTCAGCCCGGAGGGGACGACGGGGCCGGGCGGGTCGATCACCTACTCCGAGATCAACACCTTCGATCAGCAGATGTCGGCGGTGGTCTACGCCGACTTCACGGCGATCGCGCCGATCGCGGTGTCGTTCTCGGTGACGGACAACGCCGCGGTCACGCTGGATGTGGTCAACATCAACGACTCCCTGACCACCTGGATCGGGTTCCGGGCGGAGATCGTCTCGGGCTCGGCGACGTTCCGCGAGCCGAACAATCCGTTCGACGCCCACGGCACCTACGCCACCCCCCCGTCGTACACGGTGCTGCTCTCCGACGGCGGGCGGACGGCCACGTTCCTGGGCGGGACGACCCCGCCCGACGACGTGCTGGAGACCTTCCTGGGGTTCAACTTCTCGGGATCGCCGCAATCGGTCACGGTGAACCTCACGCCGATCGCCGCGCCGGCCCCCGTGCCCGAGCCCTCGTCGCTGGCGTTGTCGGCGATCGCTGGGGCGGCCGGCCTGGCCTTCCGCTTCCGGAGGAGGGCCCTGGCCCTGCTGGGCGTCTGCGCAGTCGCGGCGATGGCCCAGGCCCCCGCGATGGCCCAGGCCCCCTCAATCGCCCCGGCCTACCAGGGGCGGCTGGCCATCGGCGCGGTCGGGAGCGTCGGCGGAGCGCCGGCGCAGATGACCTTCGGGCCCGGCGGCCGGGTCTACGCGATGACGATCGACGCCGGCGCCTTCAGCTATGCCTACGACCCGACGACCGGGGCCCTCTCCGACCCGAGGCCGGCCGCGCCGAACGTCCGGGGGATCGGCATCGGATTCCGCGACGGCACGATGTATACAACGGGGATGGACGGCTCGCTCCACAAGCTGGCCGACGACAACGGCAACGGGATCTGGGGCGAGGCTGGCGAGCTGGACGTGGCGATCGTCACCGGGATCCCCTCCGGCGACCATACGATCGACCAGATCCAGATCGTCGGCCGGACCCTCTACGCCGGGATCGGCACCCGGACCGAGAACGGGCAGGCCGGGGCCTACACCGGCGGCGTGATCGACGACTTCGGCGGTGAGGGCTATTTCAACCGGGGACTCGGCAGGACCTACGGCGAATCCGCCTACAATGGCACGATCGCCTGGATCCAGGACCTCGACGCCGTGGTCGACCTGCCCGGGTCGGCCAACGCCTGGGCGGTCGAGCCGGCCCCCTCGCTCCAGGCCCGGCTTCAGCAGGATCCCGGCCCGTTCACCGACAAGTCGCCCGGCCGCCTGGTGGTCCATTCGGCCGGCACCCGAAATCCCTTCGGCCTCTGCCTGGACCGCAATCGCAACCTCTGGTTCACCAATAACTTCCAGAGGATGACGACCCTGGGCAACGGCAAGACCAGCTTCGGCCTGCGGGGCGACCAGACCTCGTCCAACTTCGGCCGGGACGTCCACGACCAGTTGTTCCAGGCCCGGCTCGGGGCCGACTACGGCTATACCACCACCAACTGGCGCGGCGTGAACCCGATGCTCACGCCGACCGCCCCCGGCTATACGCGCGTCGTCTCGATCACCTTCGACAACCTGTTCAACAAGGGCCCGTACCCGATCCACGACCCGGCCAATCCGGACGGGCTGGGGCCGAGTTCGTCGTCGAACGGGTGTTCATTCTTCTACTCGGACCGGCTGCCGGCCGAACTCCGGGGCAACGTCTTCATCGTCCGCTTCATCGCCTCGGTGACAGAAACCGGGGGGCTGTCGCGGACGCTCACCTACAACGACCTGGTGGCCGCGGATCCCTCGTCCGGCAAGGTCCGCCGGGTGGCGTCCGGCTTCAATGGCCCCCTGGCCGTGCTGGCGGACGAGGCCAACCACCGGCTCCTGGTGGCCAACTTCTACGACCGGATCGTCTACGCGATCCAGCCCATCCAGCCCTGAGTCAGGCCGGGGGCGGGTTCCGCTCGGTGGCGAGGCGCTGGTGCCAGGCGGGGTAGGACGGCGTGACCGCGCTGGCGGCGTCGAGCCGGGCCACCTGCTCGGGGGCGAGGGTCCAGCCGAGGGCGCCGAGATTCTGGCGGAGCTGGTCCTCGGTCCGGGCGCCGATGATCACGCTGGACACGGTCGGCCGGCCGAGCAGCCAGTTGAGGGCGACCTGGGCGACGGTCTTGCCGACCTCGGCGGCCACTTCGTCCAGGGCGTCGACCACTCGGTAGACGAACTCATCCTCCAGGGGCGGCCCGGTGTGGGCGGCGTCGGCGAAGTGGAGCCGGCTGGTCTCCGGCAGCGGCTGGCCGCGCCGGACCTTGCCGGTGAGCCGGCCCCAGCCCAGCGGGCTCCAGGCCAGGGTGCCGACCCCCTG
Organism: Tundrisphaera macrotermitis; assembly: GCF_051175315.1. Classification (NCBI taxonomy): domain Bacteria; kingdom Pseudomonadati; phylum Planctomycetota; class Planctomycetia; order Isosphaerales; family Isosphaeraceae; genus Tundrisphaera; species Tundrisphaera macrotermitis. The sequence goes on along the minus strand of NZ_CP195100.1, from coordinate 3,111,455 downwards.
GTCGAGGGCCAGGGGCATCAGCTCCCACTCGTAGTCGCGGCCGACCAGGGAGTAATACGCCTGGTGGGCGACGTGGCGGGCGAGCCCGAGTTCCCGGGAGGCGGCCAGCGACTTCATCAGGTGCCAGCCCGAGAAGTTGGAGCATCCGATGTAGCGGATCTTGCCCGCCCGGATGAGGCCGTCGAGCGTTCCCAGCACCTCCTCGACCGGCGTCACGGCGTCGAAGGCGTGGAGCTGGTAGAGGTCGATATAATCCGTGCCCAGGCGCCGGAGGCTCCCCTCGACCGCGCGGATCAGGTGGGATCGGGAAGACCCGACGTCGTTGGGGCCGGGGCCGACCCGGAAGGCGCTCTTGGTGGAGATCAGGACCCGGTCGCGGCGACCCTTGATGGCGGCGCCGAGGATCTCCTCGGCCATCCCGGCGGAGTAGGCGTCGGCGGAATCGAACAGGTTGAGCCCGGCGTCCAGGCAGATGTCGACCATCCGGGTGGCCTCGGCGGCATCGCTGTGCCCCCAGGCTTGAAAGATCGCGTTGCCGCCGAAGGTGGCGGTGCCGAAGCTCAGGGCGGGCACCATGAGGCCCGAGGCCCCGAGTCGACGATATTCCATGCGGTTCCTTCACAAGAGGGGAGCGACGGTCACTTCCAGGAGGGCGATCATCTCCAGGCGCTGGAGCTTGCGGGCGAGCGAGGCGCGGGGCGTCCCCGGCTGCGACCGGGTGCAGAGGTCGATCATGGCCGTGGAGTTCCAGGCCCCCCCCGCCAGGAGGCCGGACGCGAGGCCGGGATCGCCGTGGCCGTCCAGCAGGGGCCGGGCGGCGGCGGCCAGGGGGGAGAACGCCGGATGGTTCCGGCCGACCCGGCGGAACCAGTAGGCGGCATTGCCGGGGTCGGGCTCGCGGCGGTGGGCGATCCCGTGCCAGTAGGCCGAGGTCGCGGATTCCCCCAGGTCGTCGGCCTCCTGGGCCGCCTCGTGGCTGGCCCCCCACTCGTCGTGGATCTGGAGGAGCCCGGCCGACAGGGCCAGCAACGCCGGCCTCCTCGCGCCGGGCAGGAGGTCCGCCAGCGACCCCTCCTCCAGAGCCGGCCGCAGCCAGGGGCGGCCGGGCGGCACCTGGTTCAGCGTCGGCCCGGGGGCGGTGGCGGGGCCGAGCCCGGCGTGGGCCAGGGCCGAGATCAGGTCCGCCGGGCCCAGGCCCATCTCGTCGGCGACCGCGACCAGCGCCCCCCCCCGCTCGACCCGCGCGACCACGTCGGAGACGGCGGGGCCGCCCCGCACGATCCCGCCGCCCGGCTGCTCGTCGACCCGATCCCAGAGATCGCCCATGATTTCTCCCCCCGCCCCGTCGTTCGCTTTCCCCCATTGGACGCGCCGGACCCCGGCCTGTCCAGGGAGGAGTCCCGCGACCGGCGGCCGCGGCTTCGCCCTATCATCCGGGACGGCGGGCGATCTCCCGGGGGGCTTCGATCGGCAAGGCCCTGGGGTCGGGCAGCGTACTGTCGTGGACCAGGGCGCCCGAGGCCCCGACGAAGAAGTCGGCGTCCTCAGCCACGTCGGGGTTGAACACCGGCAGGACCCGATCGGGCTCGACCAACTCGACCGAGGTCAGCCCGCCCAGGGCCCGCGGCACATCGCCCGGCTTCAGTTCGCGGGCCATCGCCCAGCCCCGGCCCGCCTTCCAGAACCGGTGGATTCCCGAGACGATGACCGTTCCCCCGCCGAAAGCGACCCGCAAGGGCGGCGAGGGTACCGGGGATGACCCGCACGATCGGCCGATAGGCGAGGGCCCCGGTGCGGGTGTCCTGGGCCAGGCCCTGGTCGCCGACGCGGAAGACTTTGATCGGCCGGTCGCCAGCCAAATGAGTTGGTCGACCGCAACTTTCGTGCTGGGAAACCGGTAGGCGGCGTGACCGAATCGATTCGACGATTCATACTGGGGAGGTAGGCAAGAAGGGGGAATCCGACGATTCGCCCCGGAATCCCCGCCAGCCACCGAATCCCGAGGAGAGCCGCGATGGATCAGGAGATGCCGAAGCTCACGCTGTTGGGCCGCAGGGAGATCGAGGCCCGGATCGTCGGGCCGCTGGTGAGGGCCTTCGCCGAGGAGGTGGGGCAGCAGAAGGCCCTGGAGATCGTCGCCCGGACCATCGAGGGCCTGGCCCGCGACGCCGGCGCCGAGATGGCCCGGGGCCTGGGCGAGACCTCGCTGGAAGCCTTCTCCGCCTGCCTGGACCGCTGGCGCGAGGGCGGGGCGCTGGAGATGGAGATCCTGGAACAGACGCCCGAGGCCCTGTCGTTCGACGTCGTGCGCTGCCGCTACGCCGAGATGTATCGCTCGCTGGGGCTGGCCGACCTGGGCGCCCACCTGTCCTGCGTCCGCGACTTCGCGCTGGTCGAGGGCTTCAACCCCGATATCACCCTGACCCGCACCCAGACGCTGATGGAAGGGGCCACGCACTGCGACTTCCGGTTCCGCCGGACGAAGCCATCGGGAGGGGGCGACGCCTGACCGGTCTCAAGTCGGGTGGGGATCGTGCCGATGGGATCGATGATGAGGGCCGATCTTTTGAATCGGCGGATGACCCACGCCTTGCGTCCAGGAAGGATGATCGTCATGGCCAGCCCCACGCCCGCGAAGGCCGCCGCCAGGAAGACGGGACGCGCCGCGAAGGCCGCCCACGGCGTCTCGAAACTGAGCTATCCGGGCACCTTCGGGATGCTGGCGCTCGCCCTGGCGTTCCCGATCGCGCTGATGGTCTTCAACCCAACCCTGATGTTCGAGCGGGGCTGGGAGCAGTACGTCGGGACCTCGATCTTCGTCTGGGCGGTGCTCGCCCTGGGCTGGGAACTCACCCGGCTCTGGAGGAATGAGGCGGCGTTCGCCGAGGCGAAGGGGTGGCTCGACCCGACCCGCGCGACCGCCATCCGCGCCGGGGCGATCGCCGAGGACGACCGGCGGATCCTGCCGGCCCGGGTCCGGCAGCTCGCCGCGTATGCCGCCGAGGCCCGCGAGGCGTCGGCGTCGCAGCTGATGGAGGTCCACCGCGAGGGGTCGGGGCTCGACCAGGAGATGATGGGCGGCCGGTTCACGCTGACCAAGTACATCCTCTACCTCCTGCCGGTGATCGGCTTCATCGGCACGGTCGAGGGGATCAGCATGGCGCTGATGAACATCAGCCGGGTCCTGCCGATGGTCAAGGACCTGGATGGGTTCATGAGCAACCTGACCAGCGTGACCTCCGCGCTCCAGGTCGCCTTCGACAGCACGCTGCTGGCCCTGTTCCTGAGCGCCACCCTGATGCTGGTGCAGACGCTGGTCTACCGCCGCTCCGAAGATTTGCTCGCCCGAGTCGACCGCTGGGTCGTGGAGAACGCCCTGCCCCGCTTCGGCTCGGCCGGCGAGCACCCGCTGGCCGCCGGCGTGGCCGAGGCCCTGGCCCCGCACCTGGAGGCGATGCGCCGCGAGCTGGCCGCCGCCCTGGAGCCCGCCACGCGGGCCTTGCAAGACCTCGCCGCGCGGATGGGCGACGGCCTCGGCCCGCACGTCGATCGGTTCGCCGACTCGGTGGACCGCCTGCCGGTGGCCCTGTCCGGCCTCAAGACGGGCGCCGAGGCGATGGACCGCCTGGGGCGCGACCTGGCCACGCTCGGCACGGTCGACGAGTCGATCCGCCGGGGCGTCCTGACCCTGGCCCGGATCGAGGCCAACATCCCCCACGTCGAGCCGCTCGACGAGATCAAGCGGGGCCTGGACCGCACCTGCGCCGCCGTCGAGAACCTGTCGCAGTCCTGGTCCGCCTCGTTCGAGCGATCCAGCCGCGCCAGCCAGGAACAACTGGCCAAGACCATGCACAACCTCAAGGACGCGCTCGACCTGCTCAACGTCAGCATGGAGCAGGGCAACGCCCTGTATCGCAGCATCGTCAAGCGGACCTTCAGCAGCGCCGCCTACCCCCACGTCGCCCCGGACACCGAGGCGGCCTGAGGATTCCCCGGGCCATGATCCGGTCGGCTCCTGTAGAATCAGGGCAGAGGCCGCCCCCATTCGAAGGAGCCGACCATGACCACGATCACTGTGGAAGATGCCCAGGCCCGGCTGCCCGAGTTGATCGACGGGCTCTCCAGGGGCGAGCAGGTGCTGATCGTCCGGGGAGATCGGGTCGTGGCCTGTTTGAGCGGCGACCCGTCCCCCCCCTCGGATAACTCCGGCCAGTTTGAGTTGGAGCGAAACCCGGGCCCCTGGCCGTGCAAGGCGGGCAGCGAGCGGAGCGATAAATTCTGGATGGCCCCCGATTTCGACGAGCCTCTGGAGGACTTCCGCGAGTACATGGAATGAGCGCGGGCCTCCTCCTGGATACTCATGCCCTCCTCTGGTTCTTCCAGGACGATCGGCGGCTGAGCGCGACCGCGAAGGCCTGGATCGAGGATCCCCGACACCACAAGTTCGTGAGCATCGCCACCTGCTGGGAGATCTCGATCAAGGTGGGGCTCGGCAAGCTGGACCTCGGCGAGCCGACGCGAACCTTCCTCGATCGAGCCCTGGTCCGCAATCGCTTCTCGCTCCTGCCGATCTCCCTGGTCCACGCCACGCAGGTGGAATTCGTGGCGAACCACCATCGCGACCCGTTCGATCGCATGTTGATTGCACAGGCAACCGTCGAATCACTGCCGCTGGTCAGTGCCGATTCCGCATTCGATGCCTACCCGATCCGGCGGATCTGGTGAGTCTTGCAGGAGAACGGACCGGCCCGAGGATCAAGCCGAGTCGGGCCGGCCGGCGCGAAGCTCATGGAGGCGGCCGGCGAGGCTGAGGATGTGGGATCGACCCTGGTGTCCTTCTTCGAGCTTGCTCACCAGCACGGGAGGGATGCCGGCCAGGCCCAGCCGGGCGCCGGCGAGGGCGCCGGCCATCGCCGCCAGGGTGTCGACGTCGTTGCCCTGGCCGATGGCGCGGGCCACCACGGCGGGATAGTCGTCGGGCGAGGCGGCGAAGATCGCCAGGGCGGTGGTGACCGATCGGTGGGCTTCCAGGCCGTTGCCGAATCCGCCGACGCCATCGGACCGCCGGAGCCGCCGAGCGACCGAGAGTTGCCAGCGGAACTCCTCCGTCTCCGCGAACGGGGCGAGGTCGCGGAAGAACGCCTTGCGGTCGAACGGCCCCCCGCGCGAGGCCAGCGCGACGGCGACCGCCATCAGCCGGGCGCCGTCGATGCCGATCGGGTGGAGGTGGGTCGGCCGGGCGGATCGCTCGGCCTGCTCGGCGACGCGGTCGAGGTCATCCCCGAACAGGAGGCCGATCGGGGCGACCCGCATCGCGGCGCCGTTGCCCAGGGACCCGCCCGGGAAGACGTCGCGGGCCACCGATCGCCAATCCTGGCCGTCCCGCATCGCCCCGAGGATCCGCCGGGCGCCGGGGCCGTAGCCGCGATCCGGGTCGTAGTGGGCCGTGAAGGCGGCGCAGAGGGACTCCTCCTCGATCTCCTCCCGCGCGACCAGGGCCTCGGCCACCGCGATGGTCATCTGCGTGTCGTCGGTGTAGCGGATCACCGGCTCGGGGAAGTCGGCGACGATCGCATCGGCCGGCCCCATCGCGAAGATCACGTCCTCGGGCAGGCCCTCGTAGGGCGCCCCCAGGCCGTCGCCGATCGCCAGCCCGAGCAGGCAGCCCTCGAACCGATCACGGCCCGGTGCGGGATCGCCCGGCATGGCTGCCCCTCCCTCTCCCTTTGCGTCCCCTGTCACCTCATGACGCATGTCCGAGCATAGGCGAGGCACATGCGGCGGGCAATGCCCCTCACCGCAACCGGGCGGCCCGGCGTTCGGCGACGAGGGCGGCGCGGGACTCGTTCAGGTCCTCGGGGGGCGATCCCGCGGGCAGGCCGCGATATGCCGGGAGGTCCACCCAGAGGGGTCCGGGCGCCTCCGGGGGTCGTTCCCGGAGCAGGTCGCCGATCGCGGCGCTGAAGGCCCAGGCACCGTCGCGGCCCAGGTGGTTCGCATCGTGGAACAGGGCCGGATCGTAGTCGGCGTGGCGCCCATCGACGATCACCACGGAGGGGTGGCGATCCTGGATCTCCCGGAGGAAGGCCCGGTAGGCGGCCTCGAACCCGCTGCCCTCGCACTCGGCCTGGAGGGCCGGCTTGATCGGCGGGAGCAGGTAATAGACGGGGATCGACCGCGAGGCCGCCAGGTCCAGGAAGCGATGGATATAGGCGACGTTGACCGGGTCGAACTTCGCGTCGGAGTAGAACGCCCGGCGGATGCCGGGGAAGTCGACGTTGGGGTCGACCCCGCAGGGCATCAGCTGCGCCCCCCGATTCTCGCGCCAGTTGCGGCGATAGGCCGAAGTCTCGGTCCCCCACGGCCGCCAGGTGAGATTGCTGATCGCCATCCGGAGCCCGTGGCGGGCCCTGAGGCTGGACAGCAGCCGGGGCGCCATGATCGTGGCGAAGAGTTCGGGGTCGCGGGCTTTCCAGGCCAGTTCCGCCGCCTGCCCGGGTCCGAGCACGGCGTGCCAGTACGGGGTATCCCGCACGCCGACCTGGAGGAGCCGGGGGAAGAAGTCCACCAGGATCGCCCGCGGCCGGGCCCCGGCGTCGAGCGTCTTTTGCAGGAGGTAATAGCTCGACGGGGCCTGGCCGGCGGTCACGGCCAGGTTGTAGGTCGATCGCCCGGAATGGGCCTCGATCACCTCGGGGACGAGGCCCATCTTGGCCAGGCTATCGCCGAAGGCGAGGATCTCGTGCTTCGGCCCCTCGACGCGGGCGGCCTTCTCGGTGACCGCCCAGCCCCAGTCGCCCGGGTCGCGGAAGAAGGCCCCGCGACCGGCGATGTAGGATTCGATCCCGGCGATCGCGACGATCGAGGCGATCAGGCCCCACGGCAGTCGGCCCAGGGCGAACTTCGATCCATCCATGGCCGGCATCCCCGTCCTCCACCCCGTCCCTTACGAGCGCGCGAACGGGGTGAGTATCGGCATTACCGGGATTTTGTCGACAGCCATTTTCGTCGCCCGAAGGCCATCGATTGGAGGCCCTTCCCGGCGGCCGTCACCGCACGACATCCAGGAGATAGCGTGCGATGACCTCGGCGAATTCCGCGTTCGTCAGCGCCGGCCCGAACTTCGCAAGAACCGAGCGGCCTTCCTGCGTGATCACCCCGCGATCGATCATCCGCCGGCAAAGGACCAGGAAAAGATCCTCGGGTTCCACCGGGAGATCCTTGCCGAGCCCATCCTCCTTGGGGTAGGCACGATTCGTCGCCCAGTAGGACCGGAGTACGGCGGCGATCGCAGAGCCGACCGCATCATCGACGCATGCGGCCGAGCCCCACGACTGGATCGGCTCGGCATCCTCGACGCCGAGCGTCCAGCGCTCGACGCCACGGAACAGCGAAAGGAACACGGCGTCGTCGGGCCTGCCCAGGTCGAATCGTTTCACCATCGCCCCGCCGGGATTCGCCAGGGTCAGGCCCATCAGCCCCCGGCTGGCGCGGGCCCAGTCGGCCTGGTCGATGAGGGGCGGCGTCGCGGGCCCCCGAGCGATCGTCGCCCGGATCTCGGCCTCCGACCCCAGCATCAAGGTCCGGTCGTCGGGCAGGTGGGCGAAGCAGACACCCCCGCTCTCGGACGGGACCGGGCGGCCGTCGAAGCCGACCCGGTAGAGACGCTGGCCCGGCGCCCCGGCCTCGGTGAGTTCCAGCCGCCACTGGCGCAGGTAAGCCAACCAATCGAACGGGGAGACCAGACGGATCGCGGTGCCGCCCACCGTGAGCCGATGGAGCTTGTCCTCCGATTTGTGGCCGCCCAGATCGAGCCCGATCCCGACCGAGATCCACTCGATGTCCCGGACGCTGATCCGGAGGAAGCCCGAGCGAGTAGGGTCGACGCGGAGCATGCGGACCAGTTCCTGGATCAGTTCCTTATCGGCGTAGGCGTCGAGGTCGGCGGCGATCCGTTCCAGGCCGGGATGGCGGAACGCCGCCGCCGGCCGGAACGTGAGCACGCCGTCCATGTTGTCGCCGAAGCAGACCGGGGCCAGGAGCGTGGCGGCCGGGCGGGCCGGGGCCGGGGCGTCCTCGGCCAGGGCCGGGGGGCGGAACGAGGCGACGGCGACCGTCGTGCCCAGGAGGGCCAGGGAGATCAGCCCTTTCCGGGCCGGGGACCACGGCCGATCGGCGGGCTTCGCCGGGGATTCGTCACGCAACATCGCGATCCTCCTGATCAGGGCCCCTCGGCCGGGGAGGAACGCCCTCGCCGGTCCGACCGGGGCCCGTCCATCCTGCCGCAACGCCAGCCGCGCGAGGGCGACCAGGTAGTCGGTCCTCCCGCCTGAGAACTGCGCCCCGAGCGCATCGGCCGCCATCTCCTGCTGGAGCAGCAGGCGGGACGCCATCGCCCGGACCATCGGGTGGAAGGCATGGAGCGCCACCGCCAGCCGGGCCAGCAGGCCCGCCGCGTAGTCGCCCCGGATGATGTGGGCCAGTTCGTGGGCCAGGACCGCACGCCGCTCCGACGCGTCCCAGTCGCGCCAGTCGGGCGGCAGCAGGATCGTCGGCCTCCGCCAGCCGGCGGTGGCCGGGGATCCCACGTCGTCGACCTCCCGCAGTCGCACGGGCCGTCGGCAACCCATCGAATAGCGGAGTTCGCCGAGGAGCGTCGCCAGGCCCGGATCATCGACGGGCCGGGCCCTCCGCAAGCAAACGGCGAGCGAGACCATGCCGAGCGCGAGCCGGATCAGGCCGAACCCGATCAAAGGGCCGGCGACCCAGGCCACCGCCCGGCCCCAGGGTCGCCACTGAGCCGCCGGCGCGGCGACGCCCCGGCCCGCCCGGGCCCAGGCCGATCGCAGCGCCGACCAGCCGCCGAGGGTGGGGCCGGAGCGGGACGGATCCGTCGCGACGGGGGACGCCGGGCGGCCGGCCGCGACCGCGATCGGGGTCGAAAGCGGGGCCCGGATCGGCCCGGCCGGCCGCCCCGACCGGGGCCAGAACGCCGACATCCCCAGGGCCAGCACCAGCGCCAGGCTGAGGGAGGCGACCCACGCCCCGGCCGCGGGGCCGCGGCGCGAGGCCCACGCATGGACGGCCAGGGCCGGCGCCAGGACGAATCCGTCCTGGATGGCCAGCCAGGCCAAAGTCAGGCCGGCGTGATTCATCGGCCCGACTCCTCCAGGACCCGCTCCAGGATGGCCCGTTCCTCGTCGGTCAATTTCCGCCCCTCGACCAGCCGGCAGAGGAGCTGCGACCGCGATCCCCGGAACACCCGCTGGACCAGGTCGCCCAGCAGACGTCCCGAGACGTCTTCGTACGTGCGCTCGGCCTGGTAGACGAACGGGCGGTCGGCGTTGACCTGGCGTAAGAAGCCCCGTTCGTGGAGGCCCCGGACCAGGTTGGCGATCGTCGCATAGGTCCGATCCAGCCCCGACTCCGCCAGGCGGTCGCGGGCCTCCGCCGCCGTCGCCTCGCCCCGGGACCAGAAGGCGTGCATCACCTCCAGCTCCCTTTCCGTGAGATCCTTCGCCGCCGGCCGTCCCATGCCAGTCGCCCCTCCGGTTTGGTTTCCCAAATTTGATGATTCAAATGTAGCGGCACCGCCCGGCCCGTCAAGCCGATCCGGCCGGGAATTTCGGCCCGCTTCGATCGAGGGGAAAACGAAGCGGCCGGGGCGAGGAGGCCCCGGCCGCTTCGGGAGGTGGACGAGGGGTGAGGGGTTTACTGGCCTTCGGCGGCCTTGATGATGCCCTTGTCCCTGTCCTGGCCCGGATCCTGGCGATAGATCAGGATGCGGTCGTGGACCAGCAGGATCAGGTCGGTGCGGCCGTCGCCGTCGACGTCGCCGAGGGTGAGGTCGCGGGGCTCGATCATGTCGGCGACCGAGCGGCGGCCCTTGCGCTCGAACACCTTGAAGGCGAGGGCGCGGGCCATGTCGGGCTTGCCGGCGTAGGTTGCGATCTCGACGAAGTGCTCGGCGATGTCGGTCAGGGCGATGTCGGGCTTGCCGTCGTTGTTGAGGTCGCCCACGATCAGGTCGCCGAGCCGGGCATCCTCGCGTTCCGGCTCGTAGCTGGCGATCACCTTCAGGCGTCGGCCCTTCTTGCCGGCCAGGACCACGCCGAATCGGGACGTGCCGGCCAGCAGGAGGTCGTCGCGGCCGTCGCCGTCGAGGTCGGCCACGCGCATCCCCCGGAAGTCGTCGAACGGCCCGACCGAGAGCGTGCCGCTCGGGACGTAGGTCCCGCCCTTGCGGGCCAGGATCACCAGCTTCTTGTCGGCCCGATCCAGGAGGACGACTTCCTTGACGCCGTCGCCGTCGAAGTCGAGCGCGGCCACGCCCTCGACCTGGGCCGAGGACCGCCCGGCGTCGAACTGGTCCTTGACGACCCAGTGGCCGTCGGCGTCGAGCAGGAGGTCGCGGGCGCTGGCCTGCTGGGCGACCAGCAGGGCCGGGCCGCCGAGGTCGGCCATGGTCAGGCCGCCCGGCGAGGCGCCGGCCAGGGGGCCGAGGCCCTCGGCCGGGGGCGTCGGGATGTCACCGGCGCGGCCGAGCAGGAGGACCGGCGGGCCGTAGGCGTTGAAGACCAGGACGTCGGCCCGGCCGTCGCGATTGGCGTCGATGACCGAGATCTCGGGGGGCACGCCGTTGATCCCCTTGAGCGGGACGATGTCGGCCTGGCCCCAGCGGTACGGCGCGAACGGGGCGGACTTGTCCTTGCCCCGGGCCAGGGCACGGAGGGCGAACGAGTCGGCGGTCGAGTTCTCGGTCTTCTCGCGGGTGACGTAGAGGATCTCCGGGGTCTTGTCGCCGTCGAGGTCGGCCGCCGCCAGGGTCACCGGCTCGCCGACGATGGGCAGCGGGACCGGGAAGGTCAGGCGATCGTCGATCAGGACGCTCCGGCCGATCTGCCGCTCCTTCTCCGACAGGACGATGACCTCGGCCTTGCCGTCGCCGTCGAAGTCGGCCAGGCGGACCGGGCCCCCGCCGGCCAGGCCCGGGAAGGTGCGGGCCTGCCCGAGCCCCGACGTGCCGGACTGCCGGTACAGGACGAGCTGGGCGCGGGCCGGGTCGGTGGCCACGACGTCGATCTTGCCGTCGCCGTCGAGGTCGCCCAGGTCGAGCGACCGCCCCAGGCCGGCGCCCGGGGGCAGCGGGGTGAAGCTGAGCCGGCCGCGGACTTCCGACTCGTCGTCCTGCTCGGCGAGCGTGGCGACCCGGGCCCGGCCCGATTGCTGCTCGATGGTCACCAGCTCGTCGCCGGGCTTGCCGTCGACCTGCCCGAAGGCGTAGGCGCGGAGCGGCTCGACCTCGAAGCGCTCCTCGGGGCCGTACCGCCCCTCGCCGGTGGCGAACCGGACCCGGATCGGGTCGTCCTGGCCGCCGTCGAGCATCGCCAGGTCGAGCTTCCCGTCGCCGTCCATGTCGACGGCCTTCACCATCCGGGGATTGTCCAGGGTGTGCGGCCAGCGCTCCGGATCGCCGAGCTTCCCCTTCTCCCGCTGACGGAAGACGATGATCTCCTCGCGGGTCAGCAGGGCGATGTCGTCGCGACCGTCGCCGTCGAGGTCGGCCACCGCCAGCGCCCCGGCGCTCTCGACGGCCTCGCCCACCTGGAGCTTGCGGGGGTCGGAGAACTTGCCGCCCCCCCGGTTGGAGAGGATCTCGATCCCGGCCGGCGTCCCGTAGTAGACGAGGTCCGCCTTGCCGTCGCCGTCGAGGTCCCCGGCCTGGAGGCTGACGACCTCCTTGTTGACCGGGATGCTGACCAGCCGCATCCGGCGATCACCGACGATGTCGTTGACTTCCTTCTTGGCCCCCCCGGCGTCGTCGTCGCCGGGCTTGCGGGTGCTCAAAAGCAGGTCGATCCGCGAACGGGCGTTGTTGCTGACGGCGACGTCGGCCACCTTGTCGCCGTCGAGGTCGGCGGTCAGGATGTTGCTGATCCGGTTGTCGAGCTTGTACACCTCGACGGGGAGGAACCCATAATAATCGGCCAGTCGGACGTCCTCATCCGCACTCGCCCCCCCCGCGGCCAAAGCGGCGAGGGTCACGAGCCCCAGGGCGAGCATCCATCGACGTCCCGCGAATTCCATCATCACGGCCTTCCCACGTTGGAAATCCATCCCGTTCCTCCCGTCCTCCCACGGCCCCCAGAGTAAAGCGGGCCCGCCCCGGCGACAAGGCGCCGCGCCCCGATTGAATTGACGGCGGGCTCCGGGGCGCGTTACGTTCGCCCGGTTGACGCCATCTGCCATGGCGCCCCCACCCCGCGAAAGGCCAGGCCCGACCGATGGCTCGTCTCACCCTCGTCCCGATCGACCGCCCCGAGGTCCCCGCGCGACCGATCACGGAGAGGCTCCGCAACCAGCTCGTCTACTTCATGACCCCCCGGGACACCCCCGGCCTCCCCCCGCTCGGCGAGCTGGATTTCTTCTTCGAGCCGAAGGAAGTGGCCACCTGGGCCGACGAAGGGGTCTTCCTCCTGGTCTCCCCGCTGGATACCGACTCGATGACCGAGGTCGAGCTGTCCGAGGAGCAGGAGCTGTTCCTCCAGTGGCTCCAGGACAACAAGGTCAGCCACGTCCGGCTGGAAGAACGCTGATCGGGCTCGACCTCGAATGCCTTGACAAAGGTTCAGGAGTTCTTTAGGGTCAGTCCGGCGGCGGGAACGCGCCAAGCAGGCGGGATCGGGCCGTTTCGGACGGTCGGATTCGCCTCTCCGGGGTTACCCCGGGGGATGCGTTGACCGAGGACTTGACGTCGCGTGAGCGTCGCTGCGCCTCCGTCGCAGTAGTGCTCACGCCGGACCAGTGGGGTTGGGGCGTCCCGCCGCCATCAGATCCACCATGACCACCACCGAGCGAAGGGCCGCCGCCCTGCTTGCGGAGGCGTTTGGCGAAGGGCCCTGGACCGCCGAGGGGATGATCGAGCGCGGGTCGATGGTGCTGGGCCACAGCCCGGACTGGCTGCCGGGGCTGGCCGACCGCGTGCTGGCCGCGTTCCCGGGGGCGAGGCCGAGGGCGCGACGAGTCTTCCTGTTCCTGGTCGATGATCCGGGATTCGGCGAAGCGTGGGCCGAGACGCCGGTCGAGCTGGTCGTCGGGCCCCGACCGCCCCCGGTGATGAGCCCGTCGCCGGGCGTGCCGTCGTCGTGGAAGGTGCCGGCGATCGTAACCCTCGCCGCGCTGGCGGCGCGGGTCGGGGTCGAGCCGGCCGAGCTGGACTGGTTCGCCGACCTGCGGGGGCGGCTGGATCGGGTCGCGGACGGGCCGTTGTGCCACTACGACTATCGTTGGGTGGCGAAGCGGAACGGGTCGGCCCGCCTGGTCGAGGCCCCCCGGCCCCGGTTGAAGCAGATCCAGAGGCGTCTGCTCCGCGAGATCATCGGCCCGATCCCGCCCCACGACGCCGCCCACGGCTTCCGGCCCGGGCGGTCGGTGGGCTCGTTCGTGGCGCCCCATGCCGGGCGGTCGGCGGTGCTGAAGCTGGATCTCCGGGACTTCTTCCCGTCGATCACCTCGGCGCGGGTGGCGGCCCTGTTCCGGGTGGCCGGCTATCCCGAGGCCGTGGCCCAAAGCCTGGCCGGGTTGTGCTGCAACCGCGTGCCGTCGGGGGTGTGGCGGCGGGCCGATGCCCCGGCCTCCGTCGCCGGGTCGAGCCCGGAGGCGTGGCGGGCGCGGAAGCAGTTCCAGGTGGCCCACCTGCCCCAGGGGGCACCGACCTCGCCGGCCCTGGCCAACCTCTGCGCGTTCCGGCTCGACCTGCGACTGTCCGCCTTCGCCGCGTCGCACGGGGCGGCCTACACCCGCTATGCCGACGACCTGGCCTTCTCGGGCGGCCCCGAGTTCGCCCGGGGCGTCGGCCGGTTCGCCGTCCGGGCCCACGCGATCGCCCTGGAGGAAGGGTTCGCGGTCCATCCGGAGAAGACGAGGATCATGCGCCCCGGCGTGCGGCAGCAACTGGCCGGGGCGGTGATCAACGAAAGGCCGAACGTCGCTCGCGACGAGTTCGACGCCCTCAAGGCGATCCTGCACAACTGCGCCCGCCACGGGCCGGGGGGCCAGGACCGCGTGGGTCATACGGACTTCCGGGCGCACCTGCTCGGGCGGATCGCCCACGTCGCGACCCTCAACCCCACGCGAGCCGGCCGGTTGCGGGCCGAGTTCGACCGGATCGCGTGGTGAGGGGCCGGGTCAGGGCCTGGGGTTGAGTTCGAGCTTGAGGTTGCGGAATCGGACCTCGGTCGGCCCGCCCGCGTGGAGCTGGAGCCCAAAAATCCCCCGCCGGGCCCCGGCCGGGTCTTCGATGGTGATCGCCACCTGCCCATTGATCCGCGTTTCGATCTTCGGGCCGACGGCGAGGATCTCATAGGTGTTCCAGTCGCCCGAGTTGAGGGCGACCGGGCCCGAGGGCTCGCGGAGGATGCCCCGGCCTTCCTCCTCGTAGAGCTTGCCCCACCAGCCGGGGCCGGCGTCGGCCTGGTAGCCCTTCATTTCGCCCCTGGGCAGGGGTTCGCTGCGGAACTGAATGCCGCTGTTGCCCTGGTCGCCGACGAGCTTGATGTCGAGGGTGAGGCGGAAGTCGGCGGCGGCGAGGTCGGAGCGGAGGAAGCTGTTGTGGCCGATCCCCTTCTCCGTCCGGCCCACGATCTCGCCATCCTTCACCGACCAGAGGGTGGGGTCGCCGTCCCAGCCGGCGAGGTCGCGGCCGTTGAAGAAGCCGGCGGCGTTCTCTGGGGTGGCGAGCATCGGCACCTGGGCCGGGCTGGCCAGGTAGGCGAGCAACGAGCGGATCTCGTGGTCGTCGAGCGGGTCCCAAAGTCCTTCGGGCATCATCGACGCCTCGCTCGGCTTGCGGTCCTCGACCTCGTTTTTGGGCAGGATCACGGTCTCGTTGGCCGTGACCAGGGTGAGGGCATCCTTGTCCTCGGCCCGGACGATCCCGGTGAGGATGCGGCCGTCGGTGGTGGCCACGACGTGGGCCAGGTAGTCCTTGCCGATCAGCGCCGAGGGGTCATAGACGTTGGCCAAAACATAGTCGAGGTCGGCCCGGTTCGACCCAGTCAGTTCGGGGCCGACCGCCCCGCCGGTGCCGAACAGGTTGTGGCACTGCTGGCAGGTCTTGGCGAACACGGCGCGGCCGAGGATCGGGTCCGGGGCCTTCGCCGGCTTGGCGGCGAACCGCTTCCGGGCATCGGCGATCATCTTGGCGCGGTCCTGCGAGGTCTCGCGGACCGCCCCCCAGACGCGGCCGACCTCGGCGTCGATCTCGGGGTCCTTGAGGTTGCGGACCTGCCGGAGCAGGTCGGCCGACAACTCGGCGCGGCCGACCGTGCCCGAAGCCACGGCCGCCAGCAGGGCCCGGGCCGAGTTGCTCCGGGCCGCCAGAGTGTTCAGGGCGTCGCGGCGCTCGTTGGGGGGCAGCGTGGGGTAGATCCGCAGGATGGCGGCCGGGGTGGCGGGGTCGTCGGCGGCGGCCAGCCCCCGCAGGGCCTCGCCCCGGAGCGCCGGCTCGGCCAGCAAGGCCCGCAGGGCCGGGGCGAGTTTGGCGTCCTTCGCCTTGAGCAGCGAGGCCAGGGCGTCGCGGCGCCGCGGGAGGTCGGCCGAGGCGTCGACCAGGACGGTGCGCATCTGCTCCATGGCCGAGGCGTCGCCGAACGACACCGCCAGCGAGGTCGCCCGCGACCGGACCTCGGGGTCCTTGTCCTCGACGAGCTTGGCGTAGATCTCGTCCCAGTTGGCTGGGCGATCCACGGTGCGGCGGCCCTTCAGGGCCTCGACCACCCCGGCCAGGATCGTGCGCCGGGCTTCGGCCGTGGGTGCCTGACCGATCGCGTCGATCAAAAGGGCCAGGGATTCGGGCGTGCCGATCGCCGCGACCCGCCGGACCATGAACGGCAGCAGCGTGGGCAGCTTCGACCCGGCGGCCAGCTTGAGCGCCCGCGACGGATCCTGAGCCGCCAGGGGCTCGGCGGCATACCAGACCATCAGGGGCAGATTGTGGTCGTCGGCGTCCTCGGCGTGATCGGCCAACGCGGCGATGACATCCCATCGCTTCGCATCGGCCTCGCGATGCCGGTCGGTGGGGAATTCGAGACGGCGCTGCATGGCCGATGCGAGGGCGAGCCGGACCACCGGCGACAGATCGGACTTCGCCAGAGATACGAGGTTGTCCCATCGACTAGGGTTAACGACACGTTGCTCGAAGATTAGTTGGATCTTCCAGGCACGGACGTATGGACTCGGATCGCCCCAGCCCCAATCCGGTTCGTCGATCTTCCCGATTGCGTGGAAGGCCCAGAGGGCTCGAAGACGCTCGACCTCTTTGTTCAAAGCGTAGTTGTTGATGTCCACGAACGCCCACCGTAGACGTTTATGGTCGAGCTGCTTCCCACCCTGGGCCCGTTCCATCAGGACCCGGCGGGCGTGGGCTGCGTACCACTCATTGGGGGCCGAGACCAGATTCATCAACTCATCGTCGGTCAGCTTCGCGACGTCGGCGATCGGCCGGGTCGGCTTCTTGCCATCCGGCTCGTAGCTGACCTTGTAGATCCGGCCGTTGGAGCGGTCGTGGATGTTGAGATCCTTGTGGTGGCACTGCTGGCGGTCGTACCAGTCGATGAAGTAGACCTGGCCGTCCGGGCCGTACTTGAGGCTGATGATCTGCGACCAGGCATCGTTGGTCAGGAGGAAGTCCGGGGCGTGCGAGCCGACGAAGCCGGAGCCCCTGGGCGTGAGGACGTCGCGGTTGATCCGGGCGCCGTGGATGTTGTTCATGAACAGGGAGCCGGCATAGGGCGCGGGCCAGGATCCGCCCTGGTAGATCATCGCCCCGGCGTGGGCGTGGCCGCCGCCGGCGTCGCCCGACACGCCGTTGCCGGCGTGGGGGTTCCCGCCCAGGTAGTGGCGGTGGTCGGCGATGGTCTTGATGTCGTCATAGGTGTAGGGGTTGAAGTGCGGGCCGGCCTGACGCTCATACCGGCCGCCCTGGATCATGTGGTAGAGGTGCGGGATCACGCACGCGGTCTCGACCGCCTGGCCGTGCGGGTCGAAGGCGATGCCCCAGGGGTTGCTGGTGCCGTGGGCGAAGACCTCGAACTCGCGGCGGGTCGGGTGATAGCGCCAGATCCCGGCGTTGATCGGCGTCCTTTCGGCGTCGGGCGTGCCGGGCTTGCCGACCCGCGAGTGGGTGAACACGCCGTGGCAGCCGTAGAGCCAGCCGTCGGGGCCCCAGGCGAAGCTGTTCAGGGTCTCGTGGGTATCCTCATAGCCCCAGCCATCCAGGAGGATCTCCGGGGGGCCGTCGGGGCGGTCGTCGCCGTCCTTGTCCGGGATGAACAGGAGGTTCGGGGCCGCCCCCACGAAGACGCCGCCGAATCCGAGTTCGATGCCGCTGACGAGGTTGAGCTTGTCGGCGAAGACCTTGCGGGTGTCGAACTTGCCGTCGTTGTCCGTATCCTCGAAGATCAGGATCTGGTCGCGGGCCTGATCCTCGGGGACGCGGACCGGGTACGAATAATCCTCGGCCACCCAGAGCCGGCCCCGGTCGTCGATGGCGAAGCCGATCGGCTGGTGGACGTCCGGCTCTCCGGCGAACAGAGTGACCTTGAAGCCCTCGGGCACGGTCATCGCGGCGGCCGACTCGGCGGGCGGCAGCCCGGCATGGGCGAAGGCGTCCGGCGCCTTGCGGGCGGGGACGGCGGGCTTCGTGTCGTGGAGCCGGAAATCATCGAAATTGACGTGGCCCCAGCCGCCCGAATGCTCGTCCACCAGCCGGATGAAGATCTCCCTGCCCAGGTGCGGGGTGAGGTCGAACGCCACCCGGGTCATCCCCTCGTTCTTCTCGCCCGACGCCTTGGCGATCACCCGGCCGCCGTCGCGCAGGACCAGCTCGACGCGGGTCTCCGGGAAATCGCCGCCGCCGACCAGGAAGCTGGCGAACGGCTTCGCCACCGGGAACGGGGCCGAGGTGAGCGTGCCGTGGGGGACATCGCCCCCCTTCTCATAGGATCCGACCCAGAACTTGCCGGCGTGGCCGCTCTTCATGTCGGACCGGCGTTTGGCGACCGCGTCCCCTTCCACCAGCGAGCCCGCGAAGGCCGGCCCCTCGGCCGTCCAGTCCTTCAGCGAGCCGGCCTCGAAGTCGAGGTTGAGCGGGAGGCCCCGGGCGTCGGATGGGACGACGCCGGCGTCGTCGGCCCCGGAGGCGGTGGGCGCTGCCCATGCCGCGACCAGGAGCAGGATGATCGAATATTTCGGGCGAACGAGTCGCATGTCGGGCTGTCCTTGCGGTGGTGCGATCCGGGCCGGATGGCCCTCGGGCGGGCCCATCGAATTTATCAACCCCCGGCCGCCCGGGGAACTCCCGCCCCGCGATTCGGCAGGACCGTCGCGACCGGGTCGACGCCCGTACCCTAGAAGGCATGCCATTTGCTTCATCCCTGCCCCGACCGTCCCCGGACTTCCGCCCACGAGTCCGCCGTGCGATCGGGTGCGGGCCTTGCCGCCCGCCCTCGATGCGGTCGCCTTCTTGCAGGATCTTTCATGACCATTTCTGTCGCCTCGCCGGCAACGGCCCCGACCTGTCCCCACGCCGCCGCCGGCGTGGATAACCCCTTCGATAGCGAGATCGCCCTCCGGAACAGCCAGTACTACGGGACGAAGGGCGGTCGGGCCGTCCTCCTCTCCCGCCCCGGCTCCACCCCCGACCTGTTCGCGTCGGCCGCCGTGGGGGCGTTCCGGGGCTTCGTGCTCAACCCGGACTTCTCGTGCGTCGGCGCCAAGAGCGCGGTGATGCACGAAACCTACCGGCTCGGCGTGTACGACCAGCTGGCCGGCGACGGGGCGACCGCCGGCCTGGCTCGCGACCTCTATACCTTCGCCCGCGAGTCCGAGGGCGCCGACCCGCACGAGTTCCGGACGTTCGTCGCCATGTTCCGCGGGCCGATGGACGTGGACGAGGAGGCGTTCGAAAGGATGCTCTGGGACCAGCTCCGCCGGCTCAACGAACTCGACGCCCCGCTCCACCGCTGGGACCCGAGCGTGAGCCAGGACCCGGAGAGCCCGCACTTCGGCTTCAGCTTCGCGGAGATGGCCTTCTTCATCGTCGGGCTCCATCCCCACAGCTCGCGCGAGGCGCGCCGGTTCATCTGGCCGACCCTGGTGTTCAACCCCCACGCCCAGTTCCAGCACCTCAAGGAGGACGGGCGCTGGGAGCGGCTACAGGAGGTCATCCGGACGCGGGAGGAGCACCTGCAAGGGTCGCTCAACCCGAACCTGGCCGATTACGGCACCGCCACCGAGGCCCGCCAGTATTCGGGCCGCGCCGTCGAGGCCGACTGGCACCCCCCGTTCCACCCGACCGCACATCACGATGCCCCGGCCGGGGCGTCCGGCTGCCCCTTCCACGCGGTCCTGAGGTCCGAATCATGAACGAATCGAGCGACGTCGCCACCCATCGCATGCCGCCCCAAACCGGGGCGGGTTTCCTGCTGGAGAAGGGGCAACGCCTCCGGGTGATCGACCCCCACGGCGAGCAGGTCTCCGACCTCGTGGCCTTCGCCCGCGACGACAAGCGCGAATGGCTCTCGTCGGGCCGGAGCATGGACTACGCCAACTCGATCTACCTGACCACCGGCCACCTGCTCTACTCCAACCGGAGCCGGCCGATGTTCACGATCCTGGAAGATGAGGTCGGACGCCACGACTTCCTGCTGACCCCGTGCAGCATCGAGACGTTCCGGATCATCTACGACCACCAGGGCGACCACCCCAGTTGCTTCGGCAACCTCGTCCAGAACCTCGCCCCGTTCGGCATCGAGCCCGACGAGATCCCCACGACCTTCAACATCTTCATGAATGTCGAGGTCCTGCCTACCGGCGAATTGAAGATCGGCCCGCCGACCTCGAAGGCCGGCCAGTCGATCACCCTCCGCGCCGAGATGGACCTGATCGTGGGGCTGACGGCGTGCTCGGCCGAGATGTCGAA
Source organism: Tundrisphaera macrotermitis (assembly GCF_051175315.1). Taxonomy (NCBI): domain Bacteria; kingdom Pseudomonadati; phylum Planctomycetota; class Planctomycetia; order Isosphaerales; family Isosphaeraceae; genus Tundrisphaera; species Tundrisphaera macrotermitis. Next base: position 3,091,474 of record NZ_CP195100.1, on the reverse strand, counting down.
CAACTACTCGTTCAAGCCGATCGACTACCAGGTCCTCCCGGCCGGCACTGCCATCGGGGAGGCCCTGACCTGATCCTGGCCGAACCGCCCGCGACGATCGGTCATTGCGGGCGGTCAACCCGGGTGGTGCAATGGGCGAGCGTGCCCGGCGGGCGTGTCGAGTCAGGCCATCATCAAAGGGATCGCATTCATGCGTCGCATCGTCCGGTTGGCTTTCGCCGGCTTCCTCGCGAGCGTCGGGGCGGCCCGGGGCGAGGATACGCCGACCCCGCCGCCGTTCGCCGAATTCGTGGTGATCCCGATCCGGGTCCACCTGCTGTCGGCGACCGACCTGCCCGAGGTCGACTGCCGGCTGGAGGACGCCGACATCCATCGCGTGCTGGGCAAGGTCAACGGCATCTGGCAACCGGCCGGGATCCACTGGGGCCTGGAGGCGCTGATCCGCGAGCCCGCCGCGCGGCAGGACGCCTTCCGCAAGGCCCGGGAGGCCGACGAGGAGGCCGCCGGGCGACCCGCCCCCCTGGGACTGCTCCGCCAGCTGGTCCCGGCCGAGAGCCGCGGACCGGGCGGGATCGACGTCTACTATGTCCATGAGTTCGAGGCCAACGGGGTTTACCTCGGCAATCGCACGGCCTTCGTCAAGGACACGGCGCGGCTGCGGAAGGTCGAGGGGGGGATCGACGAGCCCTTGCCCCGGGTCACCGCCCACGAGTTGGGCCACGCCCTCGGCCTGGCCCATCGCCAGGACACGTTCAACCTCCTGGCCTCGGGGACCACCGGCACGGGGCTGAATGCGGAGGAGATCCGCACGGCCCGCGACAAGGCCCGCGTCCTGCCGGGGGCCCTGCCCGCCCCGTCCCTGAAGGCCGACGCCGAGCAGTCCGCCGCGAAGGGGGACATGGCCCGGTCCCGGCGGTTCTACACCTGGCTGTCCGAGGTCCCCGGCGGGGATCGCGACGAGGCCCTGCGGCTGCGGGATGCCCTGCCGGAGCCGGCCCCGCCCGCCCCTTGAGCGGACCGGGCTTGCGTCCGGGGGGCGCGATCGGTTAGGCAAAGGGGAGAATGGCGCCGGCGCGAGCGCGCGTCGCGCCCCTTGCACTCTCCTGGGAACCGCCCCGCAATGTCGATGCATGACCTGCTCCGCCAGCTCCGAGAGACCAACTCAACCAAGATCGTGATGCTGGTGGCCGACGGCCTCGGCGGGCTGCCGATCGAGCCGGGCGGGAAGACCGAGCTGGAGACGGCCAAAACCCCGAATCTGGACCGGCTCGCCACCGAGGGGACCGTGGGCCTCAGCACGCCGGTCGCCCCCGGCATCACCCCCGGCTCCGGGCCGGGCCACCTCGGCCTGTTCGGGTTCGACCCGCTGGAGAACGACATCGGCCGCGGGGTGCTGGAGGCGCTGGGCATCGGCGTCGAGGTCGGCCCGAAGGACGTGGCGATCCGGGGCAACTTCTGCACGATCGACGCCGAGGGCCGCGTCACCGACCGCCGCGCCGGGCGGATCCCCACCGAGGTCTGCGAGAAGCTGGTCGAGAAGCTCCGCGCCGGGGTGAAGATCGACGGCGTCGAGACCCTGGTCGAGGCCGTCCGCGAGTATCGCCTCGTGGTCCGGTTCCGGGGCGAGGGGCTGGGCGACAACGTCGCCGACACCGACCCCCTGTCGACCGGCCTCCACACCCTGGAGCCCCAGGCGGGCGACGCCGGCTCGGAGCGGACGGCCAAGATCGCCTCCGAGTTCCTCCGCCAGGCCAAGGAAATCTTGAAGGACGAGACCCCGGCCAATTTCTTGATGCTCCGGGGCTTCGCCAAGTTCCCGCAGATCGCGACCATGGAGGAGGCCTACGGCCTCAAGTCGGCGGCCATCGCCGTCTACCCGATGTATCGCGGCCTGGCCCGCCTGGTCGGGATGACGGTGGTCGAGCCGGGAAAGACCCTGGCCGACCAGTTCGAGGTGGCCAAGCAGGAGTGGGCGAAGTACGACTTCTTCTTCATCCACTACAAGTACACGGATAGCACCGGCGAGGACGGCAACTTCGCCAAGAAGGTGGAGATGATCGAGGCCCTGGACGCCGAACTTCCCAAGCTCATGGGGCTGAACCCCGACGTCCTGATCGTCACCGGCGACCACTCCACCCCCAGCCGGATGAAGTCGCACAGCTTCCACCCGGTTCCGCTCCTGCTGTGGGCCCCGGCCACCGGGCGACCCGACCTGGTGACGACCTTCGGCGAGCGTCCCTGCCTCCAGGGGGGCCTGGGCCAGATCCTCGCCAAGCAGATCATGCCGCTGGCGCTCGCCCACGCCAACCGGCTCCAGAAGTTCGGCGCCTGAGCGGCGTCGGAGTGGCCACGATGCCCACGCCCCCCTCGCGGCCCCGCCCCGGGCCGCGAGGGCGGGCCGTATCGTCGGCCGAGATTTGCCGGATTCGGGGGGCATTGCATAAAATCGACCGTACGAGAGACGCGGTCGGGGGAGATCGACGATGGCAGAAGAATCGGGAGCGTTGGTGGCGGATCGGGAGTTCTTCGCGGCCCTGATCGGTGGCGACGCGAACACGCTGGACCGGTTGCTGAGCCCGGACTTCGTCCTCGTCGACGTGATGCGCGGCGGGGAGGTCCCGCGCGGCGACCTGATCGCGGCGGTGGGCGGGGGGCTGCTCCGGTTCGAGGCCTTCGAGCCCGCGGAGGTCAAGGAACGCCGCCACGGCGCCACGGCGATCGTCTCGGGCCGGACCGACATCGTCGGCTGGCTGGGAGACGCCACCTATCAGATCAAGAGCCGCTACGTCCACGTCTACGTCGAGCAGGACGGCCGGTGGCAGATGGTCTCGGCGCAGGGCACGCCGATTGCGGCGGAATCCTGACGCCTCCCGATCCCGCGCGAACCGAGCCCCGTCCCGGTCGACCAGCCCCCCGGAGTGAAGAAGCGATGGCCAAGCCCCGCATCCTCGACGTCGGCCAGTGCTCCTACGATCACGGCTCGATCTCCCGCCACCTGTCCGCCGCCTATGGTGCGGAGGTGGCCCGGGCCCAGTCGGCCGCCGAGGCCCTGAAGGCGGCCAAGGGCGGCGGCTTCGACCTGATCCTGATCAATCGCCAGCTCGACCGCGACGGCTCGCCCGGCGTGGACGTGATCCGCGCCCTGAAGGCCGACCCGGATCTGGCGGACGTGCCCGTCATGCTGGTCAGCAACTTCCCGGAGGCCCAGGCCGAGGCCCAGGCCCTCGGCGCCCTCCCCGGCTTCGGCAAGGCTGACCTCCGCGCCGGCCACGTCGCCACCCTGGATGCGGCCCTGTCCCCCCCCTGAGCCCCGGGCCGCCGCGATCGAGGCCCGCGACCTCCAGAAAGCTGGTCACCCATGGCTGCGATGGAATCGGACTCGGCCCCGGGCGACGACTGCCATGCCTCGGCGAGCGACATCTCCCGCGACTGCACGAGGGTGACGATCCGCCGCGCCCTGGTCCAGAGGATCACCGACGGCACCTATGCCCCCGGCGACCGCCTCCTGGAGCTGAAGCTCGCCAAGGAGTTCGGCACCAGCCAGGGGCCCGTGCGCGAGGCCCTCCGCGAGTTGGAAGGGATGCGGCTGGTCTCCACCGAGCGTTACCGGGGCTCGCGGGTCCGGGCCGTGAGCCGCGAGGAGATGGTGGAGGCCGCCTGGGTCCGGGGGCACCTGGAAGCCGAGGCCGCAACGCTCTCCGCCCCTTCCTTGGCGGGCAACGTCGGGGCGCTCCGCGAGATGACCGATGCCTTGATCGTCGCCGCCCGCGAGGGCCGGCTCGACGACTATGCCCGGCACAACGAGGATTTCCACCGCTTCATCATGCTGGCCGCCGGCAATGAGGTCCTGCTGCGCACCTGGGATTCGCTCCTCCTGGAGGCCCGGACCCGGCTCGGCATCGAGCACGTCGGCGACGCCCTGATCCCGATCGCCGAGACCCACGTCCCGATCGTCGATGCCCTGGAACGCGGGGATGGCGAGCTGGCCGGCCAGCTCCTCCGCGAGCACGCCGACCTGCTCGCCCTCGACCCGACCGACCCCCGGGTCGTCCAGTACGCAAGCCGCGGCGTGCACGCCCCAACCTGAGACGCCGTCCCTGCCGGCGGCCGCGCCCGAGGGTTCGGGGCCGGGCGTGCACGCGAGTCTCGCGATCAGTCGCGGTCGTCGAAGGATCGGGCCGCGACAACGCCCACGACCAGCCCCAACCCCAGGCAGAGAAGCAGGCTGCGCGCCGGGTGCGGCACGTCGGGCGGGATGTAGGTCACGCCCGAGGCATCGGCCCGGGCCGGGTCGCGGGCATATCGGCCGCCGTGCGGGACGGCGATCCGGTCGAAGTCGCGGACCAGGGTGGCCAGGGCGGCGTCGAGTTCGGCCCCGGCCATCGGCCGGCCGTGGCCGGTGATCGCCAGGGCGGGCCGCAGGTTGGCCAGGGCCTCCACCGACCGGCGGGCCAGGCCGAAGTCGCTGGTGTAGTACATCGGCGGGCCGTGGATCTCCTTGCGCTGCTCGATCACGGCCAGGACCGATTCCTGCCGGGTCGTGACGAAGGCATCGCCGGCGATCAGGGCCCGGTCGGAGTCGCGGAACAGCGCGACGTGGCCGTGGGTGTGCCCCGGCGTGTGGACCCACCGCCAGCCCGGCAGGCCCGGCACGGAACCGTCGGCGGGCAGGGCGCGGGCCCGGTCACCGACGTCGATCGGGCCGGGCGGGAACATCCACGACAGGGCCGAGAACATCCCGCCCCCCACGGTCGTGTCGGGCGGCGGGTAGGCCGACCGGCCGGTGATGTAGGGCAACTCCAGCTCGTGGGCATAGATCGGCACGTCCCACCGCTCGGCCAGCGACCGGAGCACGCCGATATGATCGAAATGGCCGTGGGTCAGGACGATGGCCGAGGGCCGGGCATACGCCCCGAATCGGTCCTCGGCCGCCTCGACGATCGAGGTCTCCGAGAGCGGCATCCCGGCGTCGACCAGGACCCAGCCCCGATCCCCGGCCTCGGGCGGCCCGACCAGGACCACGTTGACGATCGCCGTCCGCAGGTAGGCGATGTCGTCGGCGATGGCCGTGGCGGCCGTCCCCCCTTCGCGGTCATGGAATCCGGGCGCGGTCTGGAGCTGGTCCTGCATCTGGTGCTGGATCATCGGATTCATGGTGCCTGCCCCCTGGCTTTCGCCGGTCTTGGATCAGAACGCCTCGCCATACGCCGACTTGCGGAACGACTTCACGGCCGCCTCGACGGACACGCCCTTGAACCGGAGGACCCCCGGCTTGGTGGCCTGCTCCGACCCTGCATACGGGATGCCCAGGCCCAGCTTCGCCGCCTGGTGGAGGTGCTGGACGGCCAGCGTCTCGAAACCGAGCAGGTAGGCCCCGACCGTGTCCACGGCCACGGCGTCGCGTCCTGCAATGGTGATGCCGGTCTCGATCGCCTTGCCGCCGACCGGCCCCTTGCCGATCATCGCCGGATGCCCGACCACGATCGACAGATCGATCGGAAAACGCATGAGCATCCCCACCAGGAACGCCTGCTTGTCGTCCAGGATGTTGTGCGGGTGGAGCTTCTGGCTCACGCGGGGGTGGCCGTAGAAGTCGGCGGCCGGGTAGCTCATGGCGATATTCTTGATCGCCAGGGTCACGGTCGCCGTCTGGTGGACCTTGAGCTGGGCCAGCGAGACCAGCTTCTCGTATTCGAGCACGCGCGGGTTGACCATCACCCGCCGCTGCGGCCCGAACGGGAGGTCGACGCCGACGAACGGGGCCTTGTTGTGGTCGAACCACTCGACCCCCTCCTCCTCGATCACCTCCATGAAACCCAGGACCTTGAACACCTCCTCCGTCTCCATCGCCCCGGCGCCGCCGGACACGATGATCTTGCGGGGGTGCAGGGTCTTGATGTGGCGGATCGTCGCCCGAAGCGAATCAGCTTGGGTGCAGGCGGTCTTGTCGGACTTCGTGGCCGTCGTGTCGTTGGGCTTGATCGCCACGACCTTGTCCTTGAAGTCGTCGAGCGTGATGTCGGACAGGGCGCGGGTGATCGACTTGTCGATGTCGCCGGGGACGTCGGCGATCGAGACGGTCAGGGCATCTTCGGGGCTCATGGCGCGGCCTCTCCGGGGTGGGGATGGGGACGGGGCCGTTCCGGTCGGCCCGCCGATCCCGCCGGCTGGCCGCGAATCCCATGCCCGCGGATCCTGCGGGCCGGGTCAGCCCTGGCCCGACAGCACCGCGTCGATCCACTCCGCGACCCCGGCCCCACGCTCGCCCTGCGTGACCACATCGACGCGGGACTTGACCTCCGGCAAGGCGTTGGCGACCGCCACCGACCGGCCGCAGATGCGGAGGAACGCCAGGTCGTTCTCGGCATCCCCGACCCCCGCCGCCTCGCCGGGCGTCAGGCCCAGTTCCGCCAGGGCGACGGCCAGCCCCGACGCCTTGTCCACGCCCGAAGGCAGGACCATCACCGCCCTCTTGTTGAGCGTCACGGCCAGGTCGAGTCCCTGCTCGCGGATCACCGCCTCGACCGCCTCGGCATGCGGCTGCCAGGTCGCCACGATCGCCCGGCCGACCGAGATCGGGCCCACGCCCCGGGCCCGGAGCGTCGAAACGAAGCCATCGGGCGGGGGCGGGGCGAGCCGTCGTTCGGAACCATCCCCGGGGCGATACAGCACCGCCCCGTTCTCCGCCACCACGCGGTCGAACCCGGCGATCTCCGGGCAGATGGCCAGCAGTTCGGGCAACTCCCTCCCCGTGACCAGGACCACCGCCCGCCCCGATGCCCGCCACCGTCCCAGGGCGAACCAGGTCGTCGCGTCGATCACCCCCCGATCGGCCAGGGTCCCGTCATAGTCCGTGGCCAGCGCCCGGATGGTAGGATTCAATCCATCAATCCCCATGGCCGCCATTGTCGTAAAGAGGATGGGCGGGGGTCAAGCGAGCCGCCGAGCCGTCGGCACGGGCCTTGCGATCCTCCCTTCCCAATCCATATGACCACATCCAAGCCGGCAATCGGGCCGGGAGAAGCGACCGGATCCCCATGGCCAACTTTTATTGCAGCGACCCGCACGCCTTCCACGCCAACATCCTCAAGTACTGCCGGCGGACCGCCTTCATGACGCCCGAGGACCTCGCGGCGTTCCTCCGCCTGGAGGAGACCGGCGGGGACTTCGGCACGCTCCGGATCGGCGACGAGTCGGTGGCGCGGATGAACCGGGCCCTGGTCGAGAACATCAACGCCCGGGTCGGCCGCGACGACACCCTCTGGTGCCTGGGCGACTGGGCCTTCGGCCGGGGCTCGGACTACCTCCGCAACGCCCGCTGGTTCCGCGACCAGATCCATTGCCGGGACGTCCGCCTGATCTGGGGCAACCACGACGACCGCAAGATCCGCGACCTGTTCACGGCGACCCATGATCAGGTCCGGATCCGCGACGGCGAGGCCGTGTTGACCCTCAACCACTACCCGATGGTCACCTGGGACGGCCAGCATCGCGGGTCGGTGGCCGAGCCGAACATCCACCTCTACGGCCACGTCCACGCCCTCTACCAGCGCAACCCCGAGGCCAGCCCGCTCCGCTACACAGAGGCCTGGGCGGCCCTGGACGTCGGCTTCGACGGCCACGACTACCACGTCTGGTCGCTCGACCAGATCCTCGCCGCGCTCCGCCCCCGCCTCCTCGGCCTGGAGGCCCTCAAGCGCGAACGCAAGCAGTTCGATCCCTTCCGAGGCCGGGGCGCCGCGCCGTTCCGGCCGATCGAGGACGCATTCGGCTCGGACGAATCCGCCTCGGAACTTCCGGCGAGCTAGCTTCCCGGGAACGATGTCATGAAAGCGACCCTCGCTTCATTCAACCTGCGGCGTCTCATGGCGTGGGTTGCCGTTGCCGCCGTCCTCTTCGGGATGATCGCCTGGCTCGTCCGGATAGTTGATGAAGCCCGTCGATCGGCGAATAGCGCCCAATGCGTGGGCCACCTGGCGCAAATCGCCCTCGCCCTTCACAACTATCACGAAGTTTACGGCCGCTTCCCTCCTGCCTACATCGCCGACCCGGAAGGCCGGCCGATGCATAGCTGGCGAGTGCTGATCCTCCAATTCCTCGAGCCTGGCCTCTACGGGGCTTATGACTTCGCCGAACCATGGGACGGGCCGAACAACTCCCGGCTGGCCCTCTCCAAACCCAACTTCTTCGCCTGCCCCAATGGTCCCGACTATGGGGGGCACTCGAATCGGACCAACTATCTGGCCATCGTCGGGCCGGGCACGGCGTTCCCCGGCGGACGATCGACCTCGCTCTCCGATGTCAGCGACCCGACCGGCGACACGATCATGATCGCCGAGGTCGCCGACTCCGGGATCAACTGGATGGAGCCGCGCGACCTCGACGTGAGGACGATCGATGCCGTCGATGGCGGCCCGAAACAGCCTCATATCTCCAGTCATGATCGCGTCGCCCATGTCGTTTGCGTGGACGGCTCGGTGCGGGTGCTGCCGGGATCGATCGCCCCGAGTGAGGCGAGGGGCCTCGCGACGATCGGCGGCGGAGAGCCGACGCCATCGGCATGGGTCCGATAGCGGTTCCTCGTCGGGGATGAGTGGAACCAGATGCGTTCGACCCTGCTCCGTCCGACCGAAGCGAATCCACGTCCCGGCCTACCTACAGATTGGCGGGGGAATGGGATAGGATGTTGCCGACCGCGCGAGGTGGGGCATCGTTGCGCCGGGGTTCGGACCGGGCCCGCCTCGCCCCGTCGCGGTCGGAGGTCCCACTGCGATGCGTCGCCTTCCGTCCTGGCTCGGCCTGGGGTTCGGCCTGGCCCTGCTCCTGTTCTGCTACCGGCCGGCCCTGTTCTCCGGAGGCCAGTACGGGTTCCGCGACGCCGCGCACTTCTATTATCCGCTCTATCACCGGGTCCAGGCGGAGTGGGACGCCGGCCGATGGCCGCTGTGGGATCCCGGGGAGAATGCCGGGATGCCGCTGCTGGGCAATCCCACCGCGGCCGTGCTCTACCCCGGCAAGGTGATCTATGCCGCCCTGAGCTATGCCTGGGCGGCGCGGACCTACGCGGTGGTCCACACCGCCTGGGCCTTCCTGGGGATGTGGATGCTGCTGCGGCCCTGGGGGGTCCGGGGCCCGGGCGCGACGATCGCCGCCCTGGGGTATGCGTTCGGCGCCCCGATCCTGTTCCAGTACTGCAACATCATCTTCCTGGTCGGCGCGGCGTGGGCCCCGTGGGGGATGCGGGCGATCGACCGGTGGGTCCGGCTGCGGAGGCCGATGGCCCTGCCCGAGTTGGCCGTGATCCTGGCGATGATCGTCCTGGGGGGCGATCCCGAAACGGCCTATCTGCTCGGCCTGTGCGCTGGGGCCTATGCGTTCGCGTTGAGCCGGGGCGAGATCGAGCCGAATCGCCGCGACGATCGCCCCGCCAGGCCGGGACGGATCATCGCCCTGGCGGCGGCCGGGGCCGTGGCATGGACGGCGATCAGCCTGGCCGGCGCCTACTACCTCCCCCATCTCCGCCAGAGGGTGAACGAGGGCCCGGTGCCGAGCCTCCCGTGGGTGCCCTGGCTGCCGAAGATCTCCCTGGCGGCATGGGGGCTGGCGGGCCTGGTCCTGCTCGTCCGCTGGCGGAAGGGGAAGCCCCTGGCCCGGGTGCTGATGCCGCGATTGGTCGGCCTGGCGGCGGCGGCGGCCCTGGCCGGGGCCCTCTCGGCGGCCCAGTTGCTGCCGGTCCTGGAGTTCACCCGCAGCAGCGCCCGGGCGACCGACGAGGGGCCGCACGACATCTATCCGTTCAGCCTGGAGCCCTACCGCGTGGTGGACCTGGCCTGGCCGGGAGTCTTCGACCGGCCGTTCGGCGAGCCCGTCTCCTGGATCGGCGTGATCCCTCCGCGCGGGAACCACCGGGTCTGGTCGCCGTCGCTGTACCTCGGGGGCTTGACCCTGGTCCTGGCCCTGGGGGCGTGGGGGTTCCGTGGCGGTGCCCCCTGGCGGGCGTGGCTCTCCGGGATCGCCGTCGCGAGCCTGGTCGCGGGTTTCGGCGAGTTCGCCAGCCCGATCTTCCTGGCCCGGTACATCCCTGCGGTCGCCCGCGAGATCGGGGCGCATGACCTGCCCAACACCAACACGGTCCGGCTGGATGGATTTCTCCGCGACGGCGACGGGAGCCCCTATTCGATCCTCGCCACGGTCCTCCCCGGGTTCCACACGTTCCGCTACCCGAGCAAGCTCCTGAGCTTCACCGCCCTGGCCCTGGCCGCGCTGGCCGGCATCGGCTGGGAGGCCGCGATCGCCGGCCGGCAGCGGCGGATGCTCCGATTCTCGGCGATCGGGGCCGGGGCGACCGTGGCGGTCCTGGTCGCGGTCACGCTGGCGCGTCCCGCCCTGGTCAAGGGCCTCGCCGGGGCGAAGGTCGCCACCGTGTTCGGGCCGCTCGACGCGGCGGGGGCGGTCTCCGGCATCCAGGCGGCGCTGATCCACGGTGCGCTGATCCTGGGGGCCGGCTGGTGGCTGATCCGCCTGGCCTGGCGCCGCCCCGCCCTGGCCGGGACCCTGGCGGCGGCCCTGACGGCGATCGACCTCGGCGTGGCCAACGCCCCGCTGGTCGTCACCGTGGATCAGGCGGAGCTGGAGAAACGCCCGGAGGTTCTGCTCCGGATCGACGAGGCCGAGAAGATCGACCCGGCCCCGGGCCCATTCCGGATCCACCGGACGCCGGTGTGGAGCCCCATGGTGTGGACCTCGCAAGGCTCGGCCGACCGGCTGACCGACATGGTGCGCTGGGAGCGGGACACGATCCAGCCCAAGTACGGCCTGCTCCACGGGGTCGACTACACCTACACGATGGGGACGGCCGAGCTTTACGACTACGAGTGGTTCTTCGCCGGATTCCCGCGCACCGTCGAAGGCGACATGATGCGGCAGCTCGGGCTGAAGGAGCCCCAGCAGATCGTGATCTATCCCCGGCGCGGGTTCGACCTCTGGAACACCCGCTACTTCGTCCTCCCCTTCGTCCCGTCGTGGAACGACCCGGATCGGGGATTCGCCGCGCTCCTGCCCCGGACCGAGCGGATCTACCCGCCCCGCGATGCCTTCAAGGGCCCGGACGGCGAGACGAAGATGCGGACGTGGGCCGAGACCTCCGACTACCAGATCCTCCGCAACAAGGACGCCTACCCGCGGGCCTGGATCGTCCACGAAGCGCGGATGAAGGACCCGATCGTCGACCTGGCTCGCAATTCCCGCACCCGGACGATCTTCGAGATCCTCTATCCCGCCGACGCCCTGTGGTTCGACCCCGAATGGGTGCTCTACGACCCGAAGCGGACGGCCTGGATCGAGACCGACGACCGATCCCAGCTCCAGGGCTTCGTGTCGGGCGGGGCGCCGACGGCCTCGGAGACCGCCTCGGTGGTCGTCCAGGGTCCGCAGCGGGTGGAGCTGGACGTCTCGCTGGCCCGGCCCGGGCTGGTGATCCTGGCCGACATCTTCTACCCCGGCTGGAAGCTGACCATCGACGGCCAGCCCGCCCCGATCCTCCGGGCCAACCGGATCATGCGCGGGGCAGCCGTCCCGTCGGGCCGGCATCGCCTGGTCTATACCTACGAGCCCGGCTCGTTCCGGGTCGGCTGCCTGATCAGCCTGGGCGGGCTCGGCTTCCTCGTGGCCTATCCGATCGGGCTGGGCTGGCGCCGTCGCTGGCGCCTGGAACATGCGATGATCCGGGGGTGATCCGCCAGACCTCCCCGATCCGCCGCAGGTGCCTCATGTGATCCTCGGGCCCGGCCCCCTCGAACCCGATCACGGTGAACTTCCCTTCGGAGAACGCCCGCGACTGGATCCAGCCGTCGCCCCAATCGACCCGAGCCGTGGTGGGCCGGCCGTCGACGGCGCGAATCAGGTCGTCGGCGGTCTCGGTGGTGCTGGCGTAGCCCTCGGGCACCTGGGCCGAGTGGGTGACGATCATCGCCTTCTCCCCCGCCGCGGCCGCCCGGGCGAAGGCCCGGAACCCCGCCATCAGGCCGGGGTCGACCTTGCGGGCCGCGATGTCCCCCTCATACCCGGCATAGATCGAGTCGGCCATGATCAGGGCGTCGATTCGGGCGAAGTGCTCGGGGACCTTGAGCAGCTCGCGCACCCCGCCGAACCCGGCGCTGAACGAGCTGACCGTCACCCGCCCGGCGTGCAACGGCGTCGGGCTATCGACCGCCTTCACGGCGCGATCGATGATCCGGAGGAACAACTCCCGGTCGGCGAACGGCTCGGAATATGCCTTCGACAGCCCCTTGCGGTTGACCTCGACCAGCACGACGGAGCCGGGGAACTTCGCCAGCGCCGGCTCGACGGCACTCGGGGCGCCGTGGAGATGGATCAGGAGGTCCACCGCCCCATCGGCGGGCCGGTAGCCTTCGGGGATGAACGCGGTGGCCTCCCCGCCGAGGTCCACCCGCCGGCCGGGAGTCGCGGTCGACGCCTGGCTGATCAGCACCGCGGCCAGGAGGAGAGGGATCGCCGGCATGGGCTCGATCTCCGAAAGGGGTGGGAGGGGCGGAGGACTCGGCCCTTGATGCGTCCCGGCGGGAGGTTAAAGTGGGTCGAGTTGTCGCCCCCCTTCCCTCGTCGCGAGCCGTTCGTCATGGGCCTGAAACTGCCGATCGCTTTCCTGTCCCTGGCAACGGTCGCGGTGGCCCAGGGGCCGAAGCAGCCCAAGGTCGCCCCCGGGCCCAACGAGCCCGACTGGAAGGTCGTGCTCGACACCAAGTACGGCCTCTCGATGTTCGGCGACCTGCTCAACCCGGTCAAGACCACGCCCGAGGCCACGCCCGGCCTGTTCCGCAAGGCCGGCCCCGGCCCGGTCACCTACCGCCCGGTCATCGCCCTCGGCCTGGAGACCCGCAACAAGGGGGGCTGGTATCGCCCCGCCGCCGACCCCACCCGGAAGCCCGACCGCACCGAGACCTGGTCCTACACCTTCAAGAACACCACCAAGGACGTCCAGACCGGCAACCGCCTCCCGCCCCCGTTGGCCGATGGCTCCAAGGTCGAGTTCGACCCCGGCGACGCCCCCTTCGGCCTCTGGGTCGCCAACGACGGCCTCGCCGAGAGCGATGTCTACAGCCAGCCCGCCCTCGTCGCCGCCCACACCAAAAGGCTCTCCAAGCAGCCCTACAAGCTCATGATCTACCCGTACAAGGACAAGGCCACCGGCCAGATCGTCCCGAACAGCTACCTGCTGGGATGGGAATATTCGACCAATGACGATTTCCAGGACATCGTCTGCCGGGTCGATAACGTCTCCCTGATCATTGAACCTTGATCGATCGGGTTGGAACCCCTGGCATCAGGGTGGGGAACATCGCTGGGATATGATCGGAAAAGCACGCCAGATCGATACGGGCGAGTGGGTCAAAGTCGACATTGCTGATGGCAAGATCGCGGCGGTCGAGGACGCCGAGGGGCCGGACGAGATCCGCGATGATGATCCCTGGGTCGCGCCGGCATTCTGGGACATCCAGACCAACGGCCGGTGGGGCATCTCGTTCTCGGCACCGGACCTGACCGTCGATCAGGTGGTCGAGGTCGTCCGCGCCCAGGCCCACCTGGGGACGGCGCGGCTCTGCCCGACGCTGATCACCGCGATGCCCGACGCCACGATCCATGGGGTCCGGACGATCGCGCAGGCGTGCGACGCGCACCCGGACGTCGCGTCGATGATCCTCGGGATCCACCTGGAAGGGCCGTATCTTTCCGAGATCGACGGATACCGGGGCGCCCACCCGATCGCGGCGATCCGCGACCCGGATCGGGGCGAGTTCGAGGCCATCCAGGCAGCGTCCGGGGGGCGGGTTGTGATGATGACCCTGGCGCCGGAGCGTCCGGGGTCGTTGCCGTTCATCGAGTGGCTGGTGGCTCGGGGGGTAGCGGTGGCCGTGGGGCACACCGCCGCCGATGGCGCGACGCTCCGGGCCGCCGCGGCGAGCGGGGCCAGGCTCTCGACCCACCTTGGGAACGGGATCGCCTCGCCCCTGCCCCGCCACCCCAACCCGATCTGGGATCAGGCGGCGCTCGACGAGTTGTGGGCGTCCGTGATCGCCGACGGCCACCACCTCGAACCGTGCGTGCTCAAGACGCTGGTCCGGGCCAAGACCCCCGAACGGGTCATCCTGGTCAGCGACGCCAGCCCCCTGGCGGGATTGCCCCCCGGCCGTCATGGCGAGTGGGAGGTCGTGCCCGAGGGGAAGGTCGTCGTCGCCGGAACCCCCTACCTGGCCGGGGCCATGCAGGGGATGGCCGAGGGGACCGACGCGCTCATCCGGGTCGCCGGGCTCACCCCGGCGCAGGCGATCGCCGCCGGGACGAAACACCCGGCCCGATTCCTGGGCCGTCCCGATCCGGCCATCGAGCCCGGCCAGCCGGCCAACCTGATCCGGTTCCGGCTCGGGGGTCGGCCCGCATTCGAATTGACCGAAGCCTGCGTGGACGGGCGATGGGTGAAAGCCGACGACGCCCCGGCCCGGGAATGAACGACGCCCGCCAGGATGCTTGATCCTGGCGGGCGCCTCGATTCATCTCATCGAACCATCCCTCTCAGCGGGCGGAGAGGACCCGGTGGACGTCCTGGGTTTCCAGCGAGGCCTTCTTGGTCTTGGTCGGGATGGCCAGGGCGGCCTCGGGGTCGGGGCTCTTGCCGTCGGCGCCCGGGGGGAGCTTGGGCAGTTCGACCTTGATCGGGGCGCCGGTGAGGGCCTTCATGAAGGCGACGAGGTCGGCCTTCTCCTGGGCGGTCAGCTTGAGCGGCTTCATCTCGGGGTCGAGCGAGGGGTTGGGGTTGCCGCCCCGGTCGTAGTAGTCGATGACCGCTTCCAGGGTCGCTTCGCTGCCGTCGTGCATGTACGGGCCTGTGTGGACGATGTCGCGGATCGTCGGCGTCTTGAACGACCCGACCTCGCTCTCGGACTTGGCGCCGATCGGGGCGATGGCGAACCGGCCGAGGTCGGCGAACTTGCCCTGGGAAGCATCGAAGCCGACGCCGAGGTTGTGGAACATCTCGTCGGTGAAGTTGGCCCCGGCGTGGCACGAGGTGCAGTTGGCCTTCTTCAGCAGCGAGGGGTCGACCTTGAACGGGTCGTCGTCCTGGAGGCGGAGGCCGAACAGGACCATCCCGCGCTTCTGGCTCTCGTCGAGGATCTTGAAGGTCTCCTCGTCGTCGGGGTTCCCCCGGGTGTAGCGGTCATAGGCCGAGTTGCCCGACAGTGCGGTCCGCTCGAACGAGGCGATCGCCTTGGCCATGCCGTCCAGGGTCACGTCGGTGCCGAACACCTTGCGGAACTGCTCCTTGTAGCCGGGGATGGTCCGGAGCCGCTCGACGATCTCCTTGTAGGACTGGTCGCCCATCTCGATCTTGTTCTGGATCGGGCCCTGGGCCTGCCCTTCGAGCGACGGGGCCCGGCCGTCCCAGAACATGGTCCGGCCGTAGGCCGTGTTGATCACGGTGGGGGCGTTCCGGCCGCCGACCTGGCCCTCGATGCCGATCGAGGTCTTGGCGTTGTCGGTCCAGCCCCGCTCCGGGTCGTGGCAGGTGGCGCAGCTCACCGTGCCGTTCTTGGATACGCGGGGGTCGAAGTAGAGCTGGCGGCCCAGCTCGACCTTCCCCTTGGTGATCGGGTTGGAGGCGGGGATCGTGGCGGCGATCGGGTCGAGGCCCAGGGGCTCGGCCAGCTCATACGGCTCGTCGGAGATCAGGCTCTTGTCGGCGGGGAGCCAGAGGTAGTTCAGCGGGGTCGGGCCCTCGGTCGCCTCGCCCCCCTTGACCTCTTCCTTGACGACGTCGATCAACTGCTTGGTGTCGACCCGGCGATCGGGCGTGGTCAGTTCCGCGCCCTTCTGCCCCGGGGCGGGGGCGGGCGTGGCCGGGTTCGAGCCCGTCGTGGCGGGCTTGTCCTGCGCCGAGGCGGAGGCTTCCGCCATCGGACCGGTACCGCCGCAACCCGTGAGGAGGATTGGGGCCGCGAGCATGAGGGAGGCGAGCCAGGCGGGCCGGGACGAAGGAGGCGGGATGGGCATGATTTCTCCAACAGGGGGACGCGCGAAACGCGACCCCGATACGCTTCGCCGGAGGCGGGACCGGCGACGATCAACGCGCCGATCGAGTTGAGGCCTGTTCGGGCCGGAGGGATCCGGGAGCGGTCCTCGGGGCGGCTTCGCCTGCGCCGGCATCGGGGCGGGGTCGATTCGGCCTCGGTCTCGCGTCCCCATCGATCCTAACCGATAATGATTATCGTTGTCCCCCCGAGGATGGTCAAGGCGTTGACCCGTCGGGACGCCGCAAGTTTGATTGAAGTCAGAGGAGGCGGGGCCTCGCCGCCCCGTTCCCGTCGGATGCGCACCCCTCCCCGCCCCGGGATGTCGGCCGAAGAACGGCTTGTCGTGGACGAAACGAACCGGATCGTCTTCGCCGACGAGCAGATGCCGGCCGTCCTGTCGACGCCTTGGCTGGTCGCCCACCTCGAATACGCGGCACGCCACGCCATCGCCCCATGCCTATCGGACGACGAGCGGAGCGTCGGAACTTATGTCGAAGTCGAACACCTGGCGCCGGTGCCCGAAGGCCTGACCGTGATCTGCAAGGCCCGCGTCATCCTGGTGTCGGGACCGGTCGTCACCTTCCAGGTGGAAGCCCACGACGGGATCGAGCCGGTCGCCCGAGGTATCCATCGGCGCCGGATCATCGATGTCGCGAGATTCCGGCGCCGCGTCGCCAAGAAATCGGGATCGGTGACGAACCCTCATGGGTGACCGCTCATCAGGCCGACGCAATCCGCTTGCAATCATGCTTGCAACGAGGCTAAGATCGACTTGACTTCCCTCCTATGACCCCAGGCCTGATGGTTTGGGGCGGAAAAATGGCGGGATTTCGCGTTTCGCAGGATTCCCATTTGTGGGATCCAGGGTAAAGTTGTTAGGATTCTTTCTTGAGACGACTGTCACAGGGTAGCGACGCCGCGATGATTTTTCGAGTCATCGCCAAGATCGAGCCTCGTCATTCGTAGAACCCCGAGACCGCCCGCCAGCGTAAGATTCCACGGGGCAGGCCCATCGCTTGCCCCGCCCCCCCTTCGCGAGGAGGTGCCCCCGATGGCGCGGGTTCCCGATTTTTCCACCGCGGCCCTCCCCGGCCAGGTCGGCTCACCCAAGACGGTCCAATGCCCCGAATGCGGGGTCGTGCTCAACGTGCCCGCCACGGCCGCGGGTCGCCGACTGAAGTGTCCCCGTTGCGAGACGCGGTTCCCGGCCCCCGAGGCCAGTTCCGCGGTCATCCCGACGATCAATGGGTCGAGCGCCGCCTCGTCCATGTATGCCCCGATGGATCGCGAGGGGGGGAGCAGCGGGGATTTCACCCTGCCGAGTTCCCTGCCCCCCCTGCGAGAAACATTCGACCTGCCCTTGCTCTCGGACCTGGGCCCGACCACCCCGCCGGCGGGGGCCGCCCCCCCCGTGTCCGACGCGATGGCGCTGTTCCAGGACGAACCCAAGGCGGCACGGCGTCCCAAGGGGGCGGAAGCCCGCGCCGATGCCCGCCGATGCCCGACGTGCAGCGGCGTGGTCCCGGTTGGGATGTCGCTCTGCTCGAAGTGCGGGCTCGACCTGGACACCGGGCAGAGGGTCGAGACGCTCGACCTGTTCGACGAGGCCCCGGCGGCCCCGCGCCAGGTCTCGTTCCCGATGGGCGTCTTCATCATCGGCGGCATCAGCGCCCTGGGCAGCGTGATCCTGGCCGTGGTCTCGCTGCTGGCCTGGAACAAGGGGATGCAGGGGGCGGAATTCCTCCTGGCGATCTGCCTGTTCGGGGTCTACGCCTCCGTCCAGTTCCTCCGCCGCAAGTCGGCGAGGCTGCTGATGGTCGCCCTCAGCATCGGCATCTTCATCAACATCGCCGCCTTGATCGCCCTGCCGATCTACCACGCCAACTTCGTGGATGACGCGGTTCCGACCGATATCATCGCGCCGGCCCCCGGGTCGCTCGAAGAACTCGAAGGCCCGCGCATCCGCTCGATCGACGAGCGGCTGGACATGGGCAAGATCAAGCTGGGCGTGACGCTCCTGCTCGGCTACGCGGCCCTGGCCGTCTACATGAACACCCCGTCGTTCCGGCGGCAGTTCGCCAGGCACTGATCCGACCGGATTCGGCCGGACTACCTGATCCGCCGCCCGGATGGCCGGGCGGCGGACCTCTCAGGCCGTGGCCGCGTCGAGCGGGCTCCTCCAGACCGGGCGGGCCGGGAACAGGATCCGCGCGGCGTCCAGGGCGGTGCCGGTGGAGGATTCCACGCCGTCCTCCTCGACCGCGCGTTCGATCCCGGTGTGGCCCATCAGGAGCCGGACCAGGGCCGGGCCGGAGAGGGTCAGGTGCCGCCGGCTCAGCTTGTCCGGCTCGACTCGCGATTTGTCGGCCTCGACGTGGAGGAGCCAGCGGCGCTCCCCGACCGTGAGGCCCAGCTCGACCGGGGTGGAGACGCCCGACGCCGCGACCCTCTGGATGAGCTCCGGCATGGCCGAGGTGAGGAACTTCTCCAGGTTGGGGATGTGGTACATCGAGGTCATCCCTTCCCATTCCTCCTGGTCGATGATCCGGCCCGAGGCCTGGACGAACGCCTCCATGACCGGGTGATCCGGCGGAGCGTGGACGATCACCTGGGGATAGGCCCGCTCCAGCGCCTCGGCGCGGATCCGGCCGAGCAGGGCCTTGAGGGCCTGGGGATAGGCGGGATCGGTCGCGATCTCCAGGATCCGGTGATCCTTGACGAAGGCATAGCCCCGGACCGATTCGCCCTGGCAGGCGACCCAGATCACGTGGGCGTAGCGGCGACCAATCATCCACCGCCAGTAGTCCTCGGATCGGATGACCGACCCGTTGGTCCGGGCGAACTGGCGATCATACAGGCTCATCAGGTCGTTGAGTTCGACCTGCCGCCAGGGCCGGACGTGCCAGAAACCGCCCTTCCCTTCGACCACCCCGTCGCTCACCTGGGGGAGGTTCCGGCTGAGGGTCTGCCCCAGGCTCTGCCGCCCGCACACCCCCCAGCCCAGGGGCCGGAAGACCTGCGGCATGCCGGTGGTCAGGGCCTGGAGGGCGACGCCGGTCTCGCGGGCCCGGCTATCGGCCAGGCGGATGAGATTCTGAGCGAACCCGAGGCCGCGATATTCGGGCAGGGTGCCGACCCACATCACCCCGTTCATCGCGAGCGTGGTCGAGCCATAGCGGATCGACCGATCCGTCAGGTGGATGTGGCTGACGACGCGGTGATCCACCTTGACGAGGATCCGCTGGTCGGGCCGATAGTCCGGGTCGCCCAGCGCCCCCAGGAACGCCTCGCGGTCCGCCCCGGGGAAGACATGGAGCAGGGCCTGGTAGACCGCCTCGTGGTCGGCCTCGGTGCCGAGGCTAAACTCGACGGAGCCACGACGATAAGGTAGCCGCACGACCGGCTCGGACGCTTTCATCAATGGAATACCTTCGGGGCGAGCCGCGAACGTTTCGATGCCGGCGTCGGGTCGGGGCGAGCCGCCCCGGCGATGAGACTTCCCATTGTAGGAGGCGCGTCGCCGGTCTGCCGCTAGTTGTATGAGAAAACGCGCGGATTTTCTCGACCGGCGGTCCGGAACGGGCCCCGGTCGCGGCATCCTCCCCCGACGGACGGGCCATCGCCGGAGCCCGGCTAGTTCCCGGAACTCCCGCCCGCGACCGCGTCGGGGCGGGGAGCGTCGCCGGTCGGCGGTTCGACCCGGCGCGCCTGGGGCTTGAGATGGGCATCGAAGAATTCGAAGGTGACGTCCATGGTGCGGTGATTTTCCCGGCCGAACCACCCATGCCCCGCGCCGACCACCAGTTCCACCCGCCCCTTGACGCCGGCCCGGTTCATGGCGGCGGCCAGCCGGGTCGCCTGGTCGAACGGGACGATCGGGTCGTTGGTGCCGTGGAACGTCAGCATCGGGGGGTCGTCCCGGGTGACGAACGTGACGGGCGACGCCTTGGCGGCCATCTCGGGCAACTCGTCGGGCAGCTTGCCCAGGAAGTCGCGGATCAGGAACCGCGAGGTCAGCGGGATGCGCGACGCCAGCAAGTCGGTGGGGCCGAAGTAGTTGACGACCGCCGCGACCCGGGAGCTGGGGGCCCCGGGGGGCACGCCACCTTCCAGGCCATCCTCCGGGCTGGTCACGCCCAGCATCAGCGAGAGATGCCCGCCCGCCGAGAATCCCATCGCCCCGATCCGCTCGGGGTCGATCCGATATTCCTCGGCGTGGGTCCGGAGCCACCGCACGGCCGCCTTGACGTCGTGGACCTGCGCGGGGAATCGATCCTGTGGGCAGAAGCGATATTGCGGCGAGATCGCCACGTAACCCCGCCGGGCCAGGTCGGCCAGGAGGCCGCGGTGGTGGGCCTTGTTCCCGGTCCGCCAGGCCCCGCCGTGGATGACCACGACCGCCGGGAACGGCCCCGCCTCCTCGGAGGGTTGGGCCAGGTCGAGCTTGAGCGACCGGCCTCCGACGTTGGCATATTCCAGGTCGAGAATCACGTCGGTCGATCGTTCATCGCCGGCGAAGGTGGGCACGACCCAGACCGTCAATACGAGCGTCGCGAGCCACCGGGGACCCATCCGCATCGCCATGTCGACTGCTCACTTCAGGGTGGTCGGGGATCGTGGACAGGAACCCCCGACCTCCATCATCGGATGGCGGAACATCCTCCTGCAAGAGATCTGGCCGGATTTGTCATCGCGGGGCTCATGGCCGACCGATCGGGCGATACCAGACCAGGTTGTGCGTCTTGCCCCCGATGGCCACGACGTCCGGCCGGCCGTCGCCGTCGAGGTCTCCGCCCCGGAGGTCCTGCGCCGCGATCGCGTCGTCCACGACGGTCCTGGTCCAGGCATCCCCCTCGCGGCGGTACATGTTCACCCCGGCCTTGCCGCCCCGGTAGCCGGCGAAGATCTCGTCATCGCCGTCGCCGTCGATGTCGGCCACCCACAGGGCGTGGCCATCGACCAGGGTCGTGTCGATGACCATCCTCGGGCCCAGTTTCCGGTTCCCCTGTTCCGCCGATTGGGACACGTAGACGGCGACGTCGGTGCCGTGCCAGGGCTCGACGGTTGTCAGGAAGTACCGACCGTCCTTGAGCTTGCCGACGTGGACCTCGCTCGCCCCCTTCTTGGGAGCCTCTCCAGGGGCACCCGGGACGATGGTCACCGTTTTCCAGAACTCCGCCCCCGCCACGAACTCGACGTACCGGCGGGTGACGCCCAGATTGCTTGCCGCGAGGATGTGAAGACCGCTGCCCTTGACGGAGGAATCCACGGCGATGGCGTGGGTCACCGGGGCATCACCGGTGTCCCGACCATCGTTGATCGGCCCGAGATAGATCTGCGGCGGATTCCATTTCTGCAGGAAGGCCGTCGCCGGCTGCATCTGATCAGGGCGGAGAAAAGGATTACGGATGCCTCTCGACGGATCGAGTCTGGCAGGCTGATAGGGTTCGAACCCGCAGAATCGCACGTGGGCCGGTTCTTGGGCATAAGTCGGCGGCGTGGCTGAAGGCCCGAACAAGGGGGCGACGATCAAGCGTGTCCTGAAAATCGTGCCGGGGTGTTCCGGCGCCGGATTGCGACCCGGTTGAACGGGGGTCATGCGGACCGAATCCGGCCCGACGTTGAGCTGATCGAACCAGCGGAGCCGGTGGATGCTCGGGACGTCGGCGATGTGGCCCACCTCCCACGGGTCGTCGGGCCCCTTGCCCTGGACGGCCAGCAGGAGTTTGCCCCGCTTCGGCTCGTTCATGGCGAAGTCGTAGGCGATGGCGATCTCCGCCTTGCCGTCGCCGTCGATGTCCGCCGTGGCGCTGCTGATGATGTCCGGCGTCCGGTCCGGCCCGGTCACGATCCGCTTCCGCCAGGTGGGGTTCTCGTACCAGGCGCAGGTGCCCCCGCCCAGGCCCACGATGTCCGGCTTGCCGTCGCCGTTGACGTCGGCCACCTCGACCTGGTAGCCGGCCGGGAAGTCGTCGTCGATGACGATCCGCTCCAGCGGCGGGCCGGCCGCCATCAGGCAAGGGAGGGTGGCCAGGGCCAGGAGGGAACGCAGCATGGGGGGGACTCCGTTCGTTGGGGGGTGTCGGCCGATCCTGGAGAGGTGGGGTCAGCCGCGGCGGACCTTGTAGCCGAGCGTCTTGAGGACGCCCTCGGCGCCGGCGATCTGGTCGCCCTGCAACTCGATCACGCCGTCCTTGACCGTCCCGCCCGAGTTGCAGCGGGACTTGAGCCGGGTGGCGAGGTCGGCGAGGTCGTTGCCCTCGGGGTCGAGCCCGCTCACCGTGGTGACGGACTTCCCTTTGGGGCGTTTCTCGACCCGAATCCGCGCCGTCTGGGTCTCCGGGGGGATCCGGACCGGCTCGACCACCGGCGGCGGGCAGGTGCAATCGGTTTCGAGCCGGCCGCAGCGCTCGCAGGTCGGGGGACGATCGAAGGGCGTCCCGGCGAACAATCGTCCCATGAGATGGCCTCCCGGCCCGTCGAGTCAGAAGCCGGGGTTGCCCGCATAACGGGGATAGATCGCCAGGCCGAGCTTGGCCCGCTTGGCATACAGGAATTTGAGGTGGTGGTCCATGTGATTCACCGCCTTGGCCAGGGCCTCGGCCAGGGTCACGCGGCCGGCCACCGTGTGCGTCCCGGCGCGGGCGAAGTCGGCCTCGTCGAGCCGGCGGAGGACGCGGGTCATCCAGGTCCGGTTGGCGGCCAGGAGCGTGGCGGCCTCCTCGGGGGGCATCTCGTTGGAGCCGAGCCGCTCGATCCAGGCGTTCTCGTCGAAGGCCTGGAGGGTGGGCGAGTCCTCGGCGATCAGCCGCTTCATCCGGTCGGCCAGGACGAGGTCGGTGTCCACGATGTGGGCGATCACCTCGGCCGGGCTCCAGGCCCCGGGGCCGGGGCGGGCGGATGCGGCCTCGGGCGTCAGTCCGGAGGCGGCCTGGACCAGGATCGGCCCGCCGTCGGCGAAGCGGCCGATCACGCCGGCGATCTGGGAGGTTCGGCTGGGAATCACGCGATCAATCTCCCCTCGGGGGTTCCTTGCGCCAGATGGCCAGGCGGGTGTACGGGTATTCGAGGAACCAGATTTCCTGCTCGACGCCCAGTTCCTCCGCGAACCGATGCGCGACCAGGTAGTTCACGACCTCCAGCGACGCATCCAGGATGGTGGTCCGCGAATCGGAATGGGCCTCGGTGTCGTGGAAGATGAACCGGATCACCAGCACCCGCTCGTCGATCGGCTCCGGCCCGTTCAGGAACCGGCCGTCCATCTCGTAGATCGAATAGCCCCGCGAGGCATGGTAGAGCGTCCGGACCCAGGCGTCGGCGTCGAATCCGGCATCGTCCTTGGTTCGCGAGGCGATCGACCGCTGCACGAACGGGATGGCGCGGATCGCCTCCTCGTTGAACAGGTCTTCGAGGACTTCCTGGACCTTGCCGAAGTAGCCGAGCTTCTTGGGCAGGATCACCTCGTACATCCGCGCGGCCTTGGGGCCTTCCAGATGGTATCCGGTCATCGACCTACCTCTTCGCGCGTCGGCCGGGCGGCGCCAAACCCGAGTGTACCCGAGGAGCCACGGGGGTTTCGAGGCCGCCGACCATGCCTCGATTGATTTCGAGGGGCCTGGATCGTTATGATGGAATGGTCGGAATGTTGATGTTGGAACCGAAGATTCAGGTGATACGATGGTCGGCGACTCGACGATCGGTCAGGAGGCCGCACGCATGGAGCCCAAGGCGCCCAAGCCTAGCAAAGTCGAGGCCATCAAGATCGCCAGCCAGTTCCTCAAGGTGCAACTCGCCGAGGAACTCCACAATGGCGTGGCCCACTTCAGCGAAGACGCGGCCACGGTGCTGAAGTTCCACGGGAGCTACCAGCAGGACGACCGCGACCACCGCACGCAGCTCAAGAAGGAAGGCAAGGAGAAGGACTTCCGCCTGATGGTCCGGGTCCGGGTGCCCGGCGGCAAGGCGACCGCCGCGCAGTACCTGGCCGTCGACGAGCTGGCCCGGACCGTGGGCAACGGGACCCTGCGGATCACGACCCGGCAGGAATTCCAGATCTACGGCGTCCTGAAGTCCGACCTCCCGTCGACCATGCGGCGGATCAACGAGATCCTGCTGTCGACCCTGGCCGCGTGCGGCGACGTCGAGCGCAACGTCCTGTGCTGCCCCGCGCCGATCCATGACGGGATCCGCGACGCGATGCAGCAGGACGTCGACCTGTTCGCCGCCCACTTCGCCCCCCGGGCATCGAGCTACTTCGACATCTGGCTGGACGGCGAGAAGGTCGCTAACCCAGACTTCCCGGTCCCCGGCCCGATCCGGGTGCCGACCGCCGGCGACGAGCCGTCCGAGCCGATCTACGGCAAGGCGTTCCTGCCCCGCAAGTTCAAGACCGCCTTCGCCCTGCCCGAGGACAACTGCACCGACGTCCTGGCCAATGACCTCGGCTTCCTCGCCGTGGTCGAGGGCGGGGAGCTGGTCGGCTACAACGTGGTGGTCGGCGGCGGCCTGGGCACGACCCCGAGCGCCGAGAAGACCTTCCCCGCACTGGCCGAGGATCTCGCCTTCGTGCCCCGCGACCAGATCCTCGACGTCGGCGAGGCGGTCATGAAGGTCTACCGCGACCACGGCAACCGCTCCGACCGCAAGAGGGCCCGGATCAAGTACCTGGTCTACGATTGGGGCATGGACAGGTTCCGCGCCACGGTCGCGGAGTACCTCGGCCGGTCCCTGGAGCCCAGCAAGCCGATCCGGATCACCGAGGTCGACGACCACCTGGGCTGGCACGAGCAGGGGGACGGCAAGGTGTTCCTGGGCCTGCCCGTCGAGAACGGCCGGCTCAAGGACGTGGGCGACTTCCGGTTCCTCACCGGCCTCCGCACCTTCTTCGCGAAGTACGGCACCCCGGCGCGGATGACCTGCCAGCAGTCGATCATCCTGGCGGGGATCGACCCGGCCCACAAGGCCGAGATCGAGCAGCTCCTGGTCGACCACGGGATCGCCCGGGTCGAGCAGATCTCCACGGTCCGCCGCTGGTCGATGGCCTGCCCCGCCCTGCCCACCTGCGGCCTGGCCGTGACCGAGGCCGAGCGGGCCCTGCCCACGATCATGAACCAGCTGGAAGCCGAGCTGACCAGCCTGGGCCTGGATCGGGACCGGTTCACGGTCCGGATGACCGGCTGCCCCAACGGCTGCGCCCGGCCGTATAACTCGGACATCGGCCTGGTCGGACGGTCGGCGACCCGCAACCCGGACGGCACGCCGGGGCCGGGCACCTACACGATCTTCCTGGGCGGCCGGACCCTGGGCGACCGGCTCAACGTCGAGTTCAAGGACTACGTCCCGTTCGACCGCGTGGTCCCCGAACTCGCCCCGATCCTCGCCCGCTACAAGGACGAGCGGTCGGCCGACGAGACCTTCGGCGACTACTGCCACCGCATCGGCGTCGAGGCCCTGGCCGCCGCCGGGGAGGAAGTCGCCCGATGATCGCCATCCTCCGCGACGCCGGGCTGTCGGACCTGATCGAGCCCGGCGCATCGCTCTCCCCGATCGCGTCGGGCCTCCAGTTCACCGAGGGGCCGCTCTGGCTCCCGGACGGGTCGATCCTGTTCCAGGACATCAAGGCCGAGCAGACCCACCGGATCGACGCCTCGGGCAACGCGACGGTCCTCCGCGAGAAGACCGGCGCCGCCAACGGCCAGACGTTCGACAAGGACGGCAAGATCGTCTTCTGCGAGCAGAACGGCCGCCAGGTGTCGCGGATGAACCCCGACGGCACCGGCGTCGAGACCGTCGCCGTCGCCTGGAAGGGCAAGCACCTCAACAGCCCCAACGACATCGTGGCCCGTTCCGACGGGCTGCTGGTCTTCACCGACCCGCCGTATGGGGTCCAGCCGGCCGACCGCGAGCTCCCGTTCCAGGGCGTGTTCGCCCTCGACGGCGCGGGCCCGCGCGAGCCGAGGCTCCTGCTGGACGACTTCGAGAAGCCCAACGGCCTGGCCTTCTCGCCCGACGAGAAGACCCTGTACGTCTGCGACACCGGCAAGTACCACGTCCGGGCGTTCGACTTCTCGCCCGAGGGGGAGGTCGTCCCGGCCACCGGCCGCGTCTTCTGCACGCTCGACCCCGGCCAGCCCGGCGGCCCGGACGGCATGAAGGTCGATCGCGCGGGGCGGGTCTACGTCGCCGTGGCGCTGGGTGTGTGGGTGTTCGAGCCGACGGGCGAACTCCTGGGCATCCTGGCCATGCCCGCCCGCCCGTCCAACCTGGCCTGGTGCGGACGCGACGGGTCGACCCTGGCGATCACCGCCGTGGATCAGGTCTACCGGGTCCGGCTCAAGGTCGAGGGGCTGATGCCTCCGTTCACGCCCAGGGCCTGAGCCGCCAGCGGTTGCAACTCGTCCCGCCGATCCCCGTTTGATCCGACGGCCCCGGACCCGGTACGATGGAAAGTCGGACGGGTTGGCGTGCAAGGGGCTTCGAGGACTCGGGGATCATGCGGTTTCAGAGAGCGATGCGGTCGGCGGCCTGCTGGGGTGCCTTCCTGATCCAGGCCCTGGCCGGGTGCGAGCGGGCCCCCGAGCCCAAGGCCGAGGCGCCGGCCCGCCCGTACCAGGGGGTCAAGCTCGTCGTCGGGGCCGTCGGCGACCCGGCGATCCTGGCCTCGGTCAAATCCCAGCGCGGCGAGTGGGCGGCCCGCACCGGCGGCGACATCGAGATCCGCGACACCCCCGTCGACCCGGCCAAGGTCGAAGGCGTTGATGTCCTGATCTTCACCGGCGACCGGATGGGCGACCTCGTCGAGGCGAAGACCCTGGCCGCGATCCCCGACGCCGCGGTCGAGGCCGGTTCGGAAGCCTCCGACGCGTTCGCCTACCAGGAGATCGTCCCGGCCTATCGCGACCTCGTCACCCGCTACGGCCCCGACCGGATGGCCCTGCCCCTGGGCGGATCCGCCCTGGTGATCGCCTACCGTCGGGGGGCGCTCGAACGGCCGGAGATCCGCGAGGCGGCCGAGAAGGCCGGGATCAAGCTCGGCCCGCCCCGGACCTGGGAAGAGTTCGATGCCCTGGCCCGGTTCCTCCACGGCAAGGACTGGGACGGCGACGGCGCCCCGGAATCGGGCCTGGCCCTGGCCTGGGGTTCGGATCCCGAGGGAGTCGGGGACGGGATCTGGCTGGCCCGCGCGGCGGCCTCGGCCTTCCACAAGGACCAGTTCGCCTTCCTGCTCGACTCCGAGACCACCGCCCCCCGGGTCGCGTCCCCTCCGTTCGTCGAATCGCTCCGGGCCCTGGTGGGGCTCGCCGCGTCCGGCCCGGCCGAGGCCAAGGCGTTCGATGCCGAGGCCGCCCGCAAGGCGTTCCGCACCGGCGAGGCGGCCCTCCTGATCGACCGCGCCGAAAGGGCGTCGTCCTGGGGCGAGACGCCGGACGCTGCGATCGGCGTGTGGCCCCTGCCCGGCTCGGGCCGGGTCTTCGACCCGTCGCGCCAGGCCTGGGAAGAGTCGGCCGATCCGAACCGGCCGACCTATCTCCTGAACGGGGGCGGCTGGCTGGCCGGGGTGGTCGCCGCCGGCACGCGTCGCGACGCGGCGCTCGACTTCGCCCGTCACCTTTCCGGGCCCGAGGCGTCCGACCGCATGCGGGCCGAGAAGGGTTTCCCGATGCTCGCGGTCCGAGGCCCTCAGCTGGCCAAGGGGATGAACAGCCCCCGGTCGGCGCCCGGCGTCGAGGCCCGCCCCTGGGCCGAGGCGGTCCGCAAGACCATGGAAAACGAACGCATCGCCCCCGGCCTCCGGATCCCGGATGCACCGGGCTACCTGGCCGACCTGGCCAGGGCGCGGGCGTCCGCGGTCGGGGGGACGCCGGTCGATCAGGCCCTGGACGCGCTGGCGAAGGCCTGGGCCGACCGGAGCAAAGCCCGGGGCGAGGCCCTCCAGACCTGGCACCACCGCCGCGGGCTGCCCGGCGTCATCACCCCGCCCGAGCCGCCCTCGCGCTGAGGCGGCCTTGTTGGAGGGCCGGGGCCGCTGGTCCCGGCGATCGCATGGACGAGTGGGGTCAGGACGCCACGCCCCTGGGCGGGGTCGACACCGAGATCAAGGAACTGCTCGGCCTGTTCGACGTGCCGTCGTTCGCCCGCCGGGGGCAGGACGTCGAGTACGGATTGTCCCGGCTCCGCCTCCGCTGCGCCGCCGAGCGGGCCGGGATGCTCGACATGGTCCGGCTCCGGCTCCGCCAGTGGGCCGGGGTGGCGTCCGGGCCCGAGGCCGCCCGGGCCGCGTTCGCCGCACCGATCGACGACCTGTGGGCGATGGCCCAGGCCGAGGCCCCGCGCTGGGCGTTCGTCACCGCACCTCCCCGGCGGCTCCGGGGCGTCGCGCGCGACCTCATCGCCAGCGTCGAGCGGTTCAACCGGCGGTGGGGCAAATACCTCGACGCGGTCGACCTCGACGCCCTGAATCGTCAAATCGAAGGGTATAACCGCTTCTATCTGCTGGAGAAGGAGTGTAGCCTGGGCTCGGCGGCCCTCGCCTCGCGTCATTTCGTGCCGCTCCCGCCGCTCGCCCGCGATGCGCTCCGGGCCGAGTTTCCCCTCCTGCCCGTCCCCCGGCTCAAATCCTGATCTTTCTCCCGGAGTGGCCATGATCGAACCGCAGCGGATCCAGGGCGTGATCTTCGACATGGATGGCGTCCTGGTGCTCTCCGAGCCGATCATCGCCGAGGCGGCCATCCGGATGTTCGCCGAGAAGGGCTACACCCTGGAGCCCGAGGATTTCCGGCCGTTCATCGGCACCGGCGAGGACCGATTCATCGGCGGGCCGGCCGAGGCGCGGGGCATCCCCCTGGACCCGGAGGTGGACAAGGCCCGCACCTACGCCATCTACCTCGACCTGATCAAGGGTCGGCTCGAACCGCTACCGGGCGTCCGCGACTTCATCGACCTGTGCCGCGAGCGCAGGCTCAAGATCGCCGTCGCGTCGAGCGCCGACGCGATCAAGGTCGAGGGGAACCTGCGGGAGATCGGCATACCCCCCGAGACCTTCGACGCGATCGTCACGGGGAGCGACGTCGCTCACAAGAAGCCGTCGCCCGAGATCTTCCAGGAGGCCGCGCGTCGGCTCGGACTCGACCCCTCATCCTGCCTGGTGGTGGAAGATGCCATCGCCGGCGTGACCGCCGCCAAGCGTGCCGGCGCCCGATGCCTGGCGCTCTCCACCTCGTTCACCCGCGACAAGCTCGCCGACGCCGACTGGGTGGTCGCCGACCTGTCGGCCGCCCCCCGCGAGGTCCTCGACTGGTAATAATCCGGGCCCCCCGCCCTTCCCGACGAGGCGAGGGGCCGGACCCGACCCGATCGTCCGTGCACGCCCCAACATCTGTTTGATGCCCGGGCGATTCCCCCTCTTTGAGCACGATCGAGGAAATGCCCGCCAAGGTCGCGTCGCGGCGCAGGCCGCGGCCGGGGGATCCCCTGCGCCCATGCGTCCGACGCTGATCGGACGAGCCCCCTTGGATGGGCTGATTCCAAATCCTTGATCCATGCTTGACGTGGCGATCGGCGAGATATAGTTTGGTCTCCTCGCGTCTAATAGACATCGGTTCGTGCCAGTCCTACATCCATCATCTCGGAGGGGGGTACCGTCATGCGCGCCGTCCAGCGTCGCGGATTCACACTCATTGAATTGTTGGTGGTGATCGCGATCATCGCGGTGCTCATCGCCCTGCTGCTGCCGGCCGTGCAGGCCGCGCGCGAGGCCGCCCGCCGCTCGCAGTGCACCAACAACCTCAAGCAGATCGGCCTCTCGCTCCACAACTATCTGGGGGTCAACAACACGTTCCCGCCCGGCAACCTCGCCATCAACGGGATCAACGACCCGTTCCAGACGACCTGGTCGATCGCCCTCCTGCCGTCGATGGAACAGACGGCTCTGTTCAACAGCTACAACTTCAGCAATTTCAACTACGAGCCGCAGAACAAGACCCTCCGCGAGTCGATCGTCGCCACCTACCTCTGCCCGTCCGACCTGAACACCAACACGCTGGCCATCCCGGAAAGCCGCCCGTCGGCCCAGACCGCGGACGTTTCCTATGCCCCGGGCTCGTATCGGATCGTCGCCGGCGCGTCCAATGCCCAAAGCGGGGCTTACTACTGGGACAACCCCGACCTGCCCTCGGACCTGAGCCGCAACTGGCGGGGCGTGATGCACACCGTCGGGCCGAAGCCGCAGCTGACCTGCGAGCCGATCTCCGCGATCATCGACGGGACCTCGAACACGGTCTGCGTGGCCGAGTACTGCACCAAGACCAACAATCGCCGCCGGACCTTCTGGGCCGATTCCTACACCTCGTACAACTCGTCGACCGCGAACCCGTACACCATCGCCATGATCCCGGACTACACCGCCTGCATCGCCGGCGCGACCGCCGTCCCGGATAGCAACGTCTGCAAGCGGGCCTTCGCCAGCCTCCACCCGGGCGGGATGAACGCGCTGAAGGCCGACGGTTCGGTCGTGTTCATCAAGCAGACGATCAACCTTCGCGGCGTCTGGATGCCCCTGGCCACCATCCAGGGCAGCGAGGTCATCTCGGCCGACGCGTTCTGATCGACCGGCACGGCCGCCCAGTCCGGCCCATCGACGCGGTCATTCATCAGGATGGTTCATGGACCCCGATCCATGAACCATCCTGATCTTCCCATTCTCAGATCCCGCCCAGGACGCGCCCCACCACCATGACCACTCGCCTTTGGATTCCCTCGGCCTGCCTGATCGTCGCGATGGCCGGCTGCAACCGGGATGGCAACTCCGAACTCGTCCTCGTCCCGGTCGCCGGGACGGTCACCATGGATGGCAAGCCCCTGGCCGATGCCGTCGTCCGCTTCGAGCCCGAAGGGACCGCGACCAAGGGGTTGACCGACTCCAGCGGGACCACCAACGCCGACGGGATGTACGTGCTCCAGACCCCGCTGAAGGGGGCCGGCGCGGTGGTCGGGACCCACAAGGTCACCATCCGGTCGGTGCCGCCCAACACCCAGGCCGTGGACATCACCCGCGACGACAACTATCTGCACATGCAGAACCAGCCCAAGGAGCGGGTGCCCGACAAGTACAACGACAAGACGACCCTGAAGTTCGAGGTCGATGGCAAGGGCACGTCGTCGGCCAACTTCGCCATCCAGTCCAAGTGAACCGGGCGGGCCGACCCGCCCGCCCGTCGGGCGCCCATCCTTGAAGAGATGGGCGCCGGCCGGCCGTCACGGCCTCAGCCCTCGGAGGCCCGGATCCGAGTGGATTCCATGGCGGCCCGGAGCCGGGCCTGGTCGTGGAGCGGGAAGGCATACTCGCGCGATCGGGCGATGGCGTTGTGCTTCAGCCCGGCCTTCAGGCGGTCCCTCTCGCGGAGCAATTCGGCCCGCCCCGACTCGACCCAGGGGGCCAGGGCCTCGTTGCTCCGGCGGATCGCTCGGAGCCGCTCGACCCGGTCGCGATGGGTCTCGACCGGCCCCTTGATGGCGGCCCACTTGGCCTCGACGAACGGCCGGGCCTCGGCCGGGCAGGGATCGGGCAGGTGGCGATCCGGGTTGAATTCGAGGTCGCGGAGCCGCAGGCCCAGCCGATCGAGCCGGTCCGGGGTCGCGGGGTCTTCTTCCAGGCCGAGGCGGACGGTCTGCGACAGGGTCAGGAAGGTGGGCGGCTCGATCCCGAGGAACTCGCGCGCCACCTCGTCGCCTAGCTCGTCATACTTCGCCCCGCCGATCCCGTGCACGAACAGGTCGCCCAGCAGGTAGCGGGCGAACATGGTTGTGGTCAACGCCCGGGTCCGGAACCGGATGCCCTGCGCCGGCAGGCCCTGGAGGATCTCGACGGCGCAGCAGGCGTCGCGATCGGCGGTCAGCGGGAGTTCCAGGAACGGCTGATCCTCCCCGCCGATCCGCAGCTCCATTGACTGGGCCATCGGCCGGATCATGAGCGGGCGACGCCGGGGGGAGTCGGCCCGCCAGACCCAGAACGGGGCCTCCAGCCATTCCCCCTGGCGGGCCAGCGCCGGGACCGGGTGGTTGCGGCTGCGGATCCCGTAGGTGGCCCGATAGCGGGCCAGCGCCGCGTTGTGGATGCCCCGGAACCGGGGGAGGTGGGCCAGGACGTGGCAGGCGAACCAGAGGAACGCCTCGCTCTCGCAGACCGCCCCGATCGGCACTTCCAGATTCGCCACGCCCCAATCCGCCTCCAGCTCGTGGCGGGCCAGGGCGAACCGGAGCCCGACCCGGTCGGTGGCGATGCCCGAGTCGCGTCGGCGGAGGACGCGGTCCCAGAACAGATCGATCAGCGGGTGTTCCACCAGCCCGCCCATCGTCTCGCGGACCCGGCCGCCGAACGAGTCGAAGAGCGACTCGTCGTGGGCCTTCAGGTCTTCATAGGGCGCCTCGTCGGCCCGGACGTCGAAGGCGACCGGCACGGCCCGCAGGGACGAGCCCGATCGGTGCGGGACGCGGATCGCCGGCCCCTTGGGGATGTCGTTGTCGACGATCAGGTTCAGCGCGACGCCGCCGGTCGCCGAGGCGATGCCGGCCACGGCGAAGTTCTTGACCCAGACGCCCGGGTGGAACAGCTCCGGCTGGTGCCCGGTGACGGCCATCAGTTCCGGACGCGCCGGGACGTCGGGCCAGTCCAGGCCGAAGCGGTCGTGGAAGCCCCGGGCCAGCGCGACGGCCTGGGCGCGTGCCATCGCCCGGAGGCGGAAGGCGCGGCGTCCCTGGAAGTCGTGATCCCAGGCCGACAGGCGACCGGCATTCGCCCGGAGCACCACGCCCGCCTGGTCGAGGGACGGGGCCGCCAGCAAGGCACCGTCGGCGGAGGGGGCCCGCAAGCGGTTCGGACGCATCAACGACATCCCCCGGCCACGTTCAGGCCCGAGCGGTCCAGGGCCTCGCGGAAGACGGCCAGGTAATGGTTCAGGCGGTACGTCGAGTCATCCAGGGCGCCGCCGAAGGCCCGCTTCTCGTCCAGGTAGATCAGGGGGACCGGGACCTCCAGGATCGTCATCCCGTGCTGGACCGCCTGGACCCAGACCTGGAGCGGCATGGCGTAGCCGAAGTCGGTGATGTCGAACTTGGCCAGGGCCGACGTCCGGTAGGCCTTGAAGCCGCAGAAGGCGTCGGTCAGGTTCAGCCCGAGGCATTCGTTGAGCTTCGCCGTGATCTCCACGTTGATCTTGCGCCGCTCGATCGGCGGGACCTGGCTCGGGTCGAAGACCTGGAGGTATCGGCTGCCCGAGACGATGTCGACCTTGTCGAGGTCGCGGGCGATCTCGGGGATCCGCTTCGGCTCGTGCTGGCCGTCGCAGTCGATCGTCACCAGGCCGTCGAAGCCCTGGGAGATCGTGTACTCGAAGGCGCTGGCGAGCCCGGCCCCGTAGCCGCGATTGGTGCCGTGGCGGATCACCCGGACCTTGGGGAAGGCGCGGAGCTTCTCGCTGGTCCCGTCCGTCGAGCCGTCGTCGACGACGAGGACGTCGTCGGCATACCGGAGGACCTCCTCCAGCACCGGCTCGATGTGGGCTTCTTCGTTGTAGACGGGGATCGCTGTCAGGATGCGCATGAACGGCCCCGGAGCAGGCGGACGAGCGAGGGAAAGCACGGGATGGCGGGTCGCAAATGATGGACCGGCAAAATCCAGGCCACCGCATTTTAGTTGGGG
Organism: Tundrisphaera macrotermitis; assembly: GCF_051175315.1. Classification (NCBI taxonomy): domain Bacteria; kingdom Pseudomonadati; phylum Planctomycetota; class Planctomycetia; order Isosphaerales; family Isosphaeraceae; genus Tundrisphaera; species Tundrisphaera macrotermitis. The sequence goes on along the minus strand of NZ_CP195100.1, from coordinate 3,057,694 downwards.
GGGAAGGGAAGTCAACGAGCCGGCGGATGGCCGCCCGGGGCCCGCCCGCCCTTTGGACGATCATGGGTCGTTGTGTTAATCTGGCGGTGACGCATCGCGGCCGACCGGCCGGGTCACCCATCCCAGGAGATCGACATCGTGGCCGAGTACACCGTCCCCCCGCTGCCGTACGACAACGCGGCCCTGGAACCCCACATCGACGCCAAGACGATGGAGATCCACCACGACAAGCACCATGCCGCCTACGTCAACAACCTGAATGCGGCCCTGAAGGACCACCCGCAGCTCCAAGGCAAGCCGATCGACGAGCTGATCGCCAACCTCGACGCGGTCCCCGAGTCGGCCCGGACGGCGGTCCGCAACAACGGCGGCGGCCACGCCAACCACTCGCTGTTCTGGACCCTGCTGAAGCCGGGCGGGGGCTCGGGCGAGCCGACCGGCGCGATCGGCGAGGCGATCGCCTCGGAGCTGGGCGGGTTCGCCGCGTTCAAGGAGGCCTTCACCAAGGCCGCCACCACCCGGTTCGGCTCGGGCTGGGCCTGGCTGATCGTGGGCAAGGATGGCAAGCTCGCCGTGACCTCCACCCCCAACCAGGACAGCCCCGTGATGGAAGGGCTCAAGCCGCTGCTGGGCCTGGACGTGTGGGAGCACGCCTATTACCTCAAGTACCAGAACCGCCGCCCGGACTACATCTCGGCGTTCTGGAACGTGATCAACTGGGACGAGGTCAACAAGCTCTACGCCGCCGCCAAGGGCTGAGCCGGGCCGCCGATCCGCGTTGACCGGGCCGGCCAGATCGCTATGATCCGGCGTCGGAGGGTCAGGTCGACCCCCGACGCCGCCCCTTCCCCGGAGAGGATCACGCCGATGGATCGGCACCGGAAAATCCTGGCCGTCACCGTCCTCGGCCTGCTCGCGCCGGCCGCGGGATGCCGGAGCATGAAGCCCGAAGTGCCGCCGGCCCGCCCCTACGCCAACGACGGTCGCCAGAGAAAGCCGATCGACTTCAGCTCGGAAGGCCACCCGGTCAACGGCGCCGCGACCGCCGTCTTCCAGCCGAGCATCACCCCGAACATGAAGCCGGGCCAGCCGGTCGGCACCGGCCGCGACGGCGGGTCGACCCCGTTCGGCGCCATGCCGGGCCCCGCCTATGGCGGGCCGGGCACGTCCGGCCTGGGCGAACCCCCCTCGCCGATGCCCGCGGCCGAGATGCCCGGCATCATGGCGCCCCCGTCCGGACCCGACCTGAGCGTCGAACCCCCGTCGGTGGGGCAGATGGCCCCCCCCTCGCTCGACGCGCCCGCCGCCATGGGGCGGCCGAGCGACCTTCCCGCCCCCCAGTGACCGGGGACGCCCCCGCCGGATCGAGGCCGTCATGCCCGCGCCCCTGGTCGTGTTGTGGGAAGACGCCCACGGTCTGGCGACCAACAAACCGGCCGGCCTGCTGACCCAGCGCGGGTCGGACCCGGCCGAGATCACCCTGGAAACCCTGGTCCGGCAGCACCTCCGCCCCGACGACCCGGCCTCCGCCTTCGTCGGGACGGTCCACCGGCTCGACCGGCCGGTCTCCGGAGTCGTCCTCTGGGCCAAGACGCCCAAGGCGGCGCGGCGATGGTCCGAGCAGTTCGCCCGCCGCGAGGCCCGCAAGGAATACTGGGCGATCGTCGAGGGGGATGCGGCCCCGTTCGGCCCGTCGGGGACCTGGGACGACTGGATCGGCCCGCCCGACCGGCAGGGCCGGGCCCCGATCCGATCCGACGAGGCGAGCGGCTTCGCCCACGCCCTGACGGCCTACGAGGTGGCCGCACGCGCGGGCGGCCCCGCGGGCACGACCCGGCTGACGCTCCGGCCGGAGACGGGACGGACCCACCAGTTGCGGGCCCAGGCCGCGTCGCGGGGCCGGCCGATCGTCGGCGACGCGACCTACGGCTCCACCCGGGCCTTCCCCGAGGGGATCGCCCTGCATGCCCGGAGCCTCACGACCCGCCACCCGATCCTCCGCGAGGAGATGACCTGGGTGGCCCCGCCGCCGGACGCGTGGTCGCGATGGGCCGGCGGGGCCTGAGGCGGGGCGGGCCGATCAGTCGATGCTGATCTGGACGATCTTCAGCTTCAGCGTCCCGCGCGGGATGGGGACCTCGACGGTGTCGCCGACCTGCTTGCCGATCAGGGCCTGGCCGATCGGGCTGGTGAGCAGGATCTTGTTCTGGTCGTAATCTTCCTCGCCGGGGCCGACCAGGATGAAGTCCTCTTCGTCCTTGAGGTCGAGGTCGAGCACGCGGACCCGGGAGCCGAACACGACGCGGTCGGTGGGCAGGGTCGACTTGTCGACGATCAACGCCAGGGCGAGCTTGCCCTGGAGGTCGTTGATGCGAGCCTGGAGCATCCCCTGGGCCTCGCGGGCGGCGTCGAACTCGGCGTTCTCCGACAGGTCGCCGAACGCCCTCGCCTCGGCGATCTGCTCGGCGATCTTCGGCATTTCCTCGTTCTTCATCGTATCGAGCTGGGCTTTGAGCTTCTCGTAGCCTTCCTTCGACATCGGGATTCGGTCTGCGGACATCCCTTGCGGCTCCCAAGATCGGACAATCTATGGCACGCGACGAGGCCGCGCGAGCGTAGTGAGGGGGGAAGTCGAGCCGGACGACCGCAGGGCCGTCCCCGGGCCGAGCATGGAAGGACCGCGGCCTCGGGGGAAGCCCGAGGCCGCGGTCGAGATTAAGCCTAGTCTTCGCCGGACCGCGACGCAACCCCGAACCGATGTCGATAGGTGTTGACGCGTCCGGTGGTCATTCGTGGCGCAGCGCCTCGATCGGGTCCATCATGGCGGCCCGCCGGGCCGGGTACAGGCCGAACAGGATGCCGATTCCCACCGAGATCCCGAAGGCCAGGAGCACCGAGCCCGGTGTGACCACGGGGTTCTGGTCGGTGGCGAAATACTTGATGAGTTGGGGGATGCCCACGCCGATGCACACGCCCAGCACGCCGCCCACGCCGGACAGCACCACCGTCTCGATCAGGAACTGCTGGGTGATGTCCTTCCGCTTGGCCCCCAGGGCGCGGCGGATGCCGATCTCGCGGGTCCTTTCGGTGACGGTGGCCAGCATGATGTTCATGATGCCGATGCCGCCGACCAGCAAGGAGATCGACGCGATCGTCCCGAGGATGATGCTGAACTGGCGGGCCGTCCGCTGGGCCTCCTGGAGCAGGTCGAGCGGGACGATCATCTCCACGTCGGACTTGGGGTGGCGGGGCTTGACCGCCGCCTCGATGATCGGCGACGACGGCTGGACCTCGGAGATGTCGTGGACCTGCAGGGTGATCTGCGAGAGCTGGGTCTCCTCGACCGACATCGACCCCGAGCGGTTGTCCATGATCCGCTCGCCGAACCGGAGCTTGCAGGTATTCAGGGGGATATAGACGTCTTGATTGAAGTCCTCGGCCGCCAGGCTGCTGCCGACGCCGGCGGTGCCGGCCCGCTCGCGGGTCACGCCGATCACCGTGTAGTAGTCGGAGCCGAGCTTGACCGCCTTGCCGATCGGGTCCTCGTAGGGGAACAGCTTCGAGGCGGTCCCGGCGGCGATCACCGCGAAGTTCTCGTACCGCTCGTTGTCCGACGGGCTGAGGAACCGGCCTCGCGCGATCTCCAGGTGGGTGAAGTCGGCGTAGTCGTGCGTCGTGCCCACCACGCGGCCGTCGAGGGCACGGTTCAAGTAGCGGACCTGCTTGCGGATCTCGCGGATCGGCAGCGCCTTCTTGATCGTGGGGACGGTCGCCAGGATCCGGTCGAAATCGTCGTACTTCAGCCCGTAGTTGAGCACCCGCACCGGACGGCCGCCGGCCGCCTGCGACTCGTCGCTGGGCTTCTTGGATTTGTAGATGATGTTGGTCGCCCCCAGCGCCATGAACCGGCGCTGGGCCTCGCGGCTCGACCCCTCGCCCACGGCCAGCATCGAGATGACCGCCGCCACGCCGAAGACGATGCCGAGGACGGTCAAGCCCGACCGGAGTTTGTGGAGGACCAGGCTTTTCATGCCCAGCTTCACGCTGCGAATGATCCGACGCATGGACGAAACCCTCCGCGGTGGTCGCGAAGTTGGGGGTGAATCGGCGGGGTCTTCGGGCGGCGGACGGGGAAATCGCCCGGCGATCAGGGGGCGGCGGTCTCGGCCATCGCGGCGAGCATCCGGGGGCTGGGGCCGTCCTGGACGATCTGGCCGTCGCGCATCCGGATGATCCGCTTGGCGTGCTCGGCGATGTCCTCCTCGTGGGTGACCATGATGATGGTCTTGCCGGCCTCGTTGAGCCGGCCGAGCATCGCCATGATCTCGTCCGAAGTGGCGCTGTCCAGGTTGCCCGTGGCCTCGTCGGCCAGGATGATGAACGGGTCGTTGATCAGCGATCGGGCGATCGCCACGCGCTGCTGCTGGCCGCCGGAGAGCTGGTTGGGCCGGTGGTCGAGGCGTTCGGCCAGGCCGACCATCCGCGCCAGCTCCTCGGTCCGGGCCTGCTGCTCGGGGGTGATCTCGCCGCTCCCCTGGTAGGTCAGGGGGAGCTGGATGTTCTCGACCACCGTGTACTGCTGGATCAGGTTGTACGACTGGAAGATGAAGCCGATGTAGCGGCTCCGGACCTCGGACAGCTCGTCGTCGTCGAGCTGGGCGACGTCGCGATCCCCCAGGAAGTATTGCCCGCTGGTGGGACGGTCCAGGCACCCGAGCAGGTTGAGCATGGTGCTCTTGCCCGAGCCCGAGGTGCCCATGATGGCGACGTATTCGCCCTGGTGGAAGTCCACCGACACGCCCTTGAGGGCGTGCACGGTGATCGTCTGGCTCGGCCCCTTGCGGCCCCCGAAGAGGCCGCCCTTGCTGGGGGCGTGTCCCATGACGTACTTCTTGCGGATGTCGACGATCTTGACGATCGGGCGTCCCGAGTTGGTCACTGGCCGGGCCCTCCGCCGCCGAATCCGCCACCGCCGCCGCCCTCACCGCCGCCGCCGCGACGGCGTCCGCCGCCCTCGCCACCGCCGCCACCACCGCCGCCCATCTGCTGCATCTGCTCGATCTGGGCGTCGGTCGCGCCGGCCTTCTTGAGGATGCTGATGCGTTCTTCCGGGCTGGCCGTGCGGAGCTTGCCGCGGTCCTCTTCGCTCATGTTCTGGAAGAGGGCGCCCATCGCTCCCATCCCGCCGCCACCGCCTCGCTTGCCCTTGGCCTTGCCCTTGGCGGAGGCGCCATCGCCGCCCTCGGCACCGGGTCCGGCCCCCTTGGCGGCGGGCGGGCCTTCGGCACCCCAGTCCTTCTTGGCGGCGTCGCGTTCGGCGACGCTGAAGGCCTCGCGGCGCTCGTCCTCGGAGAGCAGGGCCAGCGGGGTCAGGGCGACCTGGTCGCCGGAGATCAGGCCCTTCTTGATCTCGACATGCTGGTCGTTGGACACGCCCGGCGTGACCTCGACCCGCTTGTATTCCTCGCCCTTGCGGATGAAGACGTAGTCCTTGCCCTTGTATTCCAGGATCGACATCACCGGCACCGACAGGACGTCATCGAGCTCGGTGACCAGGATCTCGACCTGGGCGGTCATGCCCGGGCGGAGGTTCAGGGCCGACGCGTCGCTCTCGATGGCGATCTGGGTCGTATAGACCTTGATGTCCGAGCTGAACATGCTGTTGGGGTCGGCCATCGGAGCGACGCTGCTGACCCGGCCGCGGAGGACCTGATTGGCCGCGGCGTCCACCCGGATCAGGGCCCGGAGGCCCGGCTTGATCCGGTCGACCATCGACTCGTGGACCTTGGTGTTGACCCGCATCTTGCTGATGTCGGGGAGGCTGAAGATCTTCTGCCGCTCGCGGACCGAGGCCCCTTCCTCGATCTGGAGCTGGTTCTGGCCGCCGAACCGGTTCGGGTCGTTGGCGTAGACGACGATGCCGTCGGCGGGGGCCTTCAGGATGCAGGCGTTGATCTGCTTGATCAGCTTGGCTTCCTTGGTCTTCTCCAGCGCCCAGACCGACGCCTTGGACAGCTCGTCGGCGCGGGCCTTCTCGACCTCGCTCCGCAGCTCCTTGATCGTCTTCTCCTTGGTGTACTTGGTCAGCACCTCGTAGGCCGTCTGAGCCTTCTCCAGCTCGAACTTCGCCTTGTCCACCGAGAGCTTGTCGGCGATGTTCGAGGAGATCGAGACGTAGCCCTTCTCGAGCATCCGGGACGACCACTTGTGGCGGTCGATGGCGCGTTCCAGGTCGGATTCGGCCAGGGACTTCTCGCCCGCGTTGGTGCTGATCTCCTGCTTGTACAGCCCCTCGATGTACTCGACGACGGCGACCTCGGCCACCTCGCGGGTCAGCTTGGACTGCTCGTAGGACGCCTCCGCCTGGCTGGTGCTGATCTTCTGGGTGTTCAGCGAGTCGCGGAGGGCGGCCGAGTCCAGCTCGCAGACGATGTCGCCTTCCTTGACCTTGGTCCCCTCCGGCTTGATCGAGATGATCGTCGTGCCGCCTTCGACCTCGACGACGACGTCCTTATTATTGGCGCTCTCGATGCTACCCTTTTCTTTAACGATCACCGATAACTTGCCGGGCTTGACCGGCACGGTGATGACCTCGCGGCGGGTGGACGCGAACAGCCCGGAGAGCGGACGCTTGATCCCGGGGACGCCGATCACGGCGACGGCCCCGGCCCCGGCCACCGCCGCCGCGACTGCGGCGGCCTTAAGGGCCCCCCACCGGCGGCGCCGCGGCTTCGCCTGGCTGTACGACGGCAGGTCGGCCACCTGCGGGGGCGGCGTCGGTGCCGCTGGCTCGGTCTGCAGGGAAAAGTTCATCGAAGGCCTCCCATTCGTCGTAGGGCAAGATGCCGAGGTCGCGGTAGAGACTCAGGCGTTGCACCTGGTACTGATACCAGAGCGAGACCAGGTTGTTTTCTTGGTTCAGGACGGACTGCTGGGCGTTGACCAGGTTGATCGTCTGGGTGGCACCCTGGGTGCTGGCCGTGGTCCCCGCCGTCGGGGCGATGATCTGCTCGAAGGACTGGTCCTTCTGCCGGACGCTCAGGACCAGGTTCCGCTTGGCGATGTTGTACTGGCGATAGATCAACTCCATCTGGCGGACGTTGGCGCGGATGAGATTCTTGAGCGAGTCTTCCGAGGCCTGGAGGGTACGTCGTGCCCGCTGGTAGGTGATCAGGGACTGGCGGAAGGCGTTGCGCTCGGCGATCCGGACCAGGGGGAGCTCGGCGTTCAGCACGAGCGAGAAGTTCTTGGCCTGATCGACGAAGGCGAACGGATTGTTGGTGGTCGGGGGCGTGACGAACTGGTTGGTGACCGCGACGTTGAGGACGCCCTTGAGGGCATTGGCCGTGACGCGGATCTGTCTCCAGCTATCATAAAGCGAGGCGCGGGCGTTCATCAAGTCGAGCCGGTTCTCCAGGGCCACCCGCTCGGCGGTCAGCAGCAGGTCCTCCAGGGTCTGGTCCTCGATCTCGTTGAAGACCGTCACGAACGCCCGGCCTTCCAGGACCGGAGTCTCCAGGCTGGGGAGCCGCGAGACGATCAGGTCGAGCTGCGGCAGCTCGCGCTTCGGGCTCAGCGACCACTCGTCGATCTCGTTGAAGACCTTGCGGAACCCCTCGGTCCGCTGGCGGCTGACCACCAGGGGGACGTCGGGCGGCATGCCGAGCACGAGCTTGTACGTATCGATGTCGTTACGATACTGCACCTGGGCCTGGAAGAGATTGCTCCGGGCGGTCTGGAGGCTCTGGTCGATCTGGTCGACCTGGAGCTGCGTCAGGCCCGAGCTCTCCCCCTTCACCAGCTCCCGGTAGACGCCGATGATCCGCTCGAACACCGAGACGTTCTTGACGTTGTTCTCGACGACCTGGAGGTCGCGGACCAGGTTGAGGAACCCATTGGCGGTCGGGTCGATCTGGCCGGACGTGCCGATCGGGCCGAACGTATTCTGGCCGCCGCCGACCAGGGTGTTGACGACGAACTCCTGGCGATACCGGGCGAAGTTCCGGACGGCGTAGACCAGGGTGCGCTCGGCCTGCGTGAGCGCCTCCAGGGTCACGGCCCGCCCGCCGCCGCGGAGGAACGGCTGGACGAACTGGATCGGCAGGAACGACCGGACGGTGGGCTGGCTCGGGTTCCGGCCGACGAAGTTGAACACGACCGAGCTGGCGAACGAGGCCAGGATCCGGCCGCCCGCGTCGAACGACTTGCCGATGCCCGCGACCGTCCCGAGGTTCAGGGTCGACTGCTGGGCCCCCGTCTCCCGGGTGCTATAGAGGAAGCTGTTGACCGGGCTGACGGACGGGCCGAGGTTCGCCCCGCCGGAGGACGGGCTCAGGAAGCTGTTGACCGGCGACAGGCCGGCGATGAACTGGGGCTGGAAGGCGAACCGCTGCAGGGTGACCGGCAGGGCGCTGATGTAGAGGTTTTCCAGCTGGGTCTGGTAGGTCCGGCTGTTGACCAGGGCCAGTTCGAAGGCCTTCTCCATCGTCAGGATCGAGGGGCGGCTGTTGGACGGGAGGCCGCCGGCGATGGCCTCGTCCAGCGGGACGTTCTCGGGGACGAACAGGCCGGACAGGGTGGAGATGGCCGTCTCGTTGTCGGCGATCTCCGGGTTGGTCTGGTCGGGCCGGACGTCGAGCGGGCTGGACAGGTTCGGGTCGGTCGGGTTCGGGTCGTTGGGCGTCCGCGGCGTCCGGAGCGGGTCGCCCGGAGCGGTCTGGTCGGCCTCAGGAGTCGTGGGTCCCGTAGGGATCGGCATGGGCTGGGGCATATCCTGCATGGCGACGCGACGGACGCCGGCATCCTTCGCACTCCCCGGGGCGGAAACCCGGGAGGGTGCCGCCGCCGCGGCCGGCTTGGGTGCGGCGGACGCGGCGGGCGATGAAGGCCTGGGCGACATAGGTATGGGCGACATCGCGACGGCGTTCGTCCCGGAATTCGCCCGGGATGCGCCCGGGCCGGGCGGGATGATCGGCGGCCGGGTCGGGATCGACAGGTCGGCGTCGGTCGGGTTCGGGTCGTTGGGCGTCCGCGGCGTCCGGAGCGGGTCGCCGGGGGCCGTCGGGGCCGTGATCGACGACGGGCCGGGCGGCGGCACGATCGAGCCCGGGGCCGGGATGAATGGGGAGGTCGACCCCGGGGGCGGCCCGGGCAGGTCGGTCCCGCTCAGGGGGAGCGTGGCGGGCCGGGGGGGCGGCGGCTCGTAGCGCTCGGCGTCCTTCTCCAGGAGCGCCAGGTAGCCGGTCCCCTCCACGGGGGTGATCAGGCGGTGGTCGGGCCACTGGGGGACCGGGGCCATCGCCTGGGTGGCGAAGTCGTCGGGCGGCGCGGGGGGCCGCTCCGGGTCGTAGGGGTCGGCGAACCGGGACATGCCGGGCGGCTCGACCGAGAACAGGTCCATGCGGAAGCGCGGGTCGCGGCTCTTCTCGTAGACCGCCTCGGAGACGTCCTGGTTGGCCCATTCGCGGTAGAACTCGCGGCCGCACCCCGGCTGCGAGACGACGGCCAGCAGCGTGATCCCGACCAGGCGGAGGAGATGTGGACGCGCCGATGGCGCCCCGACGGCTGGACTTCTCATGGGCTTATGACCTCGGACATCCCCGCAGCCTGGCCGTTTCGGACGCCTGGCCGGCGGGGTCGGTGATACGGAGGGTCGCGACGCGGTGGCTTCCGTCCCGGCCAGGTCCCGGGAGGGGCGAGGCACAGAGGGAGTGGGGACGGCGCCTCTCAATTCGATATGGGGGGTATCGGTCGCTCCGGTCGGATCGATTGAGACGAAATGGCCGGTTGTGCCCGCGGGCCCCTCTCCTTTCCCGGTGCCTTTGGTTGCAGGCCGGGCCGCCGACGGGCCGAACAAAGTGAGCAGGAACGGAATTCCTATTGACGGCCGCGGAGTCGCGCCGGTCAGCCAGGGGGATGAAGGGCACAGGAGGCCCGGTCCCCGGGAGATTCCGGCCGGAAAGGCCCCCGGCCCGCCCGGTTGCGACCAAGAGCTTGGAGGAGGGAGTCTCCGATGATGCATTCAGGCAAGCGTGGGCCCGGTTCGCCGTCTTCCCGACGACGCATCTCGTTCCGCCCGAGCAACGAACGGCTTGAAGACCGCAAGCTGATGGCGGTGGTGGACCTCGCCAACATCGCGCAGTCCCAGGCTTCCAATTCCAACCTCTCGATCGGCGTCCAGGAGATCGGGGCCGCCTCCGGCGACGGGGCCGGCTTCACGGTCGCCAACGTGGGCGACGTCACGGGCTCGGGCTACGACAGCTTCCTGGTCTCCTCGCCGACGATCACGGCCCCGACCGGGACCGGCACGGGGATCGGCACCGGCCAGGGCAAGGTCTACCTGATCTTCGGGTCGAAGACGGTCAATAGCGGCACCGTCACGAACTTCCTGAACCTCACGCCCAACGAGCGGGTGGGCGACCTCCTCAGCCTGGGCACGACCGGCCAGGTCAATCCCCTGATCGTCACCCCCACCGACGGCTCGCCCGTCGGCTTCAACTTCGACGGGATCACCTTCACGACGTCCAGCACCAACAGCCAGCTGGGCGCGTCGGTCGCCGGCGTGGGCGACCTCGACGGCGACGGCCTGAACGACTTCGCCCTGGGCGCCCCGAACCAGGGGACCGGCGGCACGGCCTACGTCGTCTTCGGCAGCCCGAACCTCGCCAATTCGAGCGGGGCGAACGTCAACCTCGACGTCGGCACGGCCCCGACGCGGGTGGCCAGCTTCACCTCTCCCAACGCGGGAGATCAGGTCGGCGCCTCGGTGGCCGGCATCGGGAAGTTCATCACCAAGGGGACCACCGTCAACGACCTCGCCATCGGCGCCCCGGGCACCAACGGCAACGCCGGGACGGTCTACACCCTCTCCGGCGCCTCGGTCGCCGGCGCGGGGCTGGGCGTCAACCTGACCACCTTCGCGACCACCAGCGGCGTGATCTTCACCGGCCAGGCCAACGATCGCGCCGGTGCCGCCCTGTCCACCGCCGGGAACTTCGGCGACTACGACGGGACTTCCACCGCCAACATCCAGGCCATCAACGGCCTCCTGATCGGAGCCCCCGGCCCGGCCACCCCCGGCGCCTTCACGTCGGGCCGCTCCTACCTGATCTACGGCAACCAGACGCTCGAAGGGACGGCCGCCGCGACAATCGCCCCCGGCGGCGGCACCTACGCCCTGTCGACCGTCGGCGTGGCCACGCCCACCACGGCGATCCCCTTCCCGGTCAAGGGCCTGATCCTCAACGGGATCTCCGCCAACCGGCTCGGCTTCGCGGTGAACTCGGCGGGCGACTTCAACAACGACGGCTTCGACGACGTGCTCATCGGGGCGCCGGGCGCGGCCAACTCGGGCTTCGCGGCGGTCGTCTACGGCCGGTCCAGCCTGACCCGCATCAACGGCACGTTCCAGATCGACCCGTTCGCCGGCGGCCCGCTGTCGACCCAGTACTTCACCGCGGCGACCCCCGGCGACCTGACCGGCTACTCCCTCGCCCCGATCGCGCTGTACAACGGCGAACAGGCCGGGTTCCTGAAGGGGATCGCCGTCGGGGCCCCGGGCACCGCCGGCGGCCTGGGTGCGGTCTACGTGATCCCGTCCATCTTCGCGGCCCCCGGGGCGTCCACGAGCATCTCGATCGTCCAGGCCCAGACCCTGACGGCCACCAACTCGGCCGGCGGAGCCCCCGCCGCGCTGGGCACCTCGGTGTCGACCCGCCCGCTGTTCGCGGCGAACCGGTTCTACACCGTGGACCAGGACCCCCTGGATGACCTGATCGTCGGGGCGCCGGGCTACAACCCGAGCGTGATCGGCAACGCCGCCGGCACCGTGACGACCCGGCCCCTGGCCGGGACCGCATTCGCCGTGTCCGGGCTGAAGCTCCTCGACCGGATCAACCCGGCGATCGGCATCAACAGCCTGACGCCGAATTACGCGTTCAACCCGAGCACCACGACGTCCATCACGATCTTCGTGGCCAGCACCCCGGCCACCCCCACCCAGCCGGCCCTCGCGCCTTTCACCCAGCTCGACCCCGCCTCGATCGTCATCAACGGGGTGGCCTTCCCCGGCGTGACCCTGACCAGCGTGCCCGACGTCAACGGCGATGGGGTGCCCGAGGCCTCGTTCACCATCTCGACCTCGGGCCTCGACACGACCGGCACCACCCTGCCAGTCCTGTTCTCGGCCGACACCACCAACGGCCTGCCGATCGTGGGCAGCACCATCGCCTCCCTCACCGGCAACACCCCGCCCAACCCGACCCCTGGCGGCGGCTCGGTGGGCTTCTTCAATCCGTTCGTCTCCGCCTACATCCCGAGCACCTTCAGCGGGTCCTACGGCGGCGAGTTGGTCCCGGGCGTCGAGACCCTGGAGCACCTCAACTCCTACAAGCCGTTGCCGGTGTCGGTGGCCTACGAGCAGTTCCTGCCCGCCCCCGGCTTCCGGGCCCGGCAGCAGATCTTCGCCAAGGGCGGAAAGACCAAGGCCAGGCTCCACCAGGCCCCGGCCGGCACCACCGTCAACGACAAGTACCTGGGCGTCAACACCGTCTCGAACAAGATCCGCACCCGGGGCCAGTTCAAGAAGGGGCAGTCGATCCAGTTCACCCACAAGGTGAAGGTGATCCCCCGCAACCGCCAGAAAGACATCTACACGTCGTTCTGACGCCCGCCCCCGGCCATCGTCGCGACTTCGGGCCGTCCCTCGCCTCATGGCGGGGGGCGGCCCGATCGCATTGCGACTCAGACCAACTTCGAGAGCCGGGACGCCAGCCGATCCAGGGCCGGGCTGCGGTCCATCGGGTCGAGGTGGACGTTCAGGATCGTGAAGGATCCGGCATTGGCAATGGCCCGGTCCAGGGCTTGATCCAGTTCCCCTTCGGTGCGGACGTCCAGCCCCAGTCCGACGCCGAGCAGGTCGGGGATCTTGTGGAACGCCCAGTCGTGGATGTCGTTGAACGAGCCCTCCAGCAGGAACCGCTCGGTCGTGTAACCCTTGTTGTTCAGGACGATGACGATCGGGTTGAGCCCGTGGCGGGCGACCGTGGAAAGCTCCAGCCCGGTCATCTGGAACGCCCCGTCGCCCACGATCACCAGGGGCCGGAGGTCGCGGTTGGCGATCCCCACCCCCACGGCGGCCGGCACCGCGAATCCCATCGACGTGTAATAGGCCGGGCTGATGAACTCGGTGCGGCGGGCGATGTGGAGGTCGGCCGCGCCGAACAACGACGTGCCGATGTCGGCGATCACCGCCATCCGGTCGTCGAGCATCCGGTCGATCCGGGCGAACAGCCGATCCGACGTGACCGGGGCGTCGGGCACCGCCACCCAGGGGCCGGGCTCGATGGGGACCCGGGGCGGCACCAGCGGGCGGGCCAACTTCAGTTGCCGCTCGTGGAGCCCCCGGACGAAGTCCTCCAGCCGGACGTCGCGATAGTGGTGGTAGCGGATCCGAAGGTCTTCGCTGGTCGCGTCGATGCACCGCGACGGGTCGAGCTTCGCCGTGAACATCCCCAGGTTGAAGTCGGTGAGGAAGCAGCCGAGCATCAGCAGGCAGTCCGCCCCCTCGACGCATTCGGCGACCTCGGCCCGGCCCATCGCCCCCTCGTACACCCCGACGAACAGCGGGTGGGACTCGCTGATCACGCTCTTGCCCAGGATCGTCGTGGCGATCGGCAGCCCCGCCCCTTCTGCCAGGGCGAGCATGTCATCCTGGAGCCCGAATCGATGGATCTCCACGTCCGCCAGGATCATCGGTCGTTTGGCGGCGGTCAGTAATGCCCCCGCCTCGTCGAGCGCCTCGCGGAGGGCATCCGGGTCGCTGGGAGGCGGCTCGACCGGCGGTCGGGGCGGCGTGCCCGGACGGACCAGCACCATGTCGCGGGGGATCTCCAGGTAGACCGGCCGCTTGTATCGGACCGCCGCGGCGAGCACGCGGTCGATCTCCGCGAAGGCCCGCGAGGGGTCGTCGATCACCGCCGCGGCGATCGTGATCTTCTCGAACACCTCGAACTGGGTCGAGAAGTCGCGGACCTTGTGGTGCAGCAGGGGGTTATGGGCCCGCTCCGCCAGGCCCGGCGACCCGGTCAGGACCACCACCGGGGACTTCTCGGCAAACGCCCCGGCCACGCTGTTGCAGGCGCTCAGGCCGCCCACGCAGTAGGTCACGCACAGGCAGCCCAGGCCCCGGACCCGGGCATAGGCGTCTGCGGCGAACCCGGCGGAGTCCTCGCGGGTCATGCCCACCAGGCCGATCGGGCTTTCTTCCAGGAGCTTGTAGAGGGTGAGGATGTAGTCCCCGGGGATCCCGAAGACATGACCCAGCCCCATCGCATGGAGGCGGTCGATCAGGTACTGGCCGATGGTCGGGCCGTCGGCGTTCGGTTCGGCGGGCGCGGCGAGCATGGGCGTCTCCTCCTCGGGGTCGGCCTCCTATCCTACGACGCCGCCTCGCCCGAGGGGAACCTCCGGGCGAGGCGGCGTGGGAGAGTCGGCGATCCGAGAGGCGGAGGGCCTCAGCTTTCCTTGGACTCGTCGCCCGAGCCGGTGACGGTCTCGACCGCAGAGGAGACGGCCGAGCCGGCGGCCGCGGCGGCCTTGCTGGCGGCGGCGGCCACGGCACGCGCCGCCTTCTTGGCGGCGCGGACGGCCCGGCGTTCGGCCTTGGCGGCCGCGGCCTCGGCCGGCGAGGCGGAGGCGGTCGGGAAACGCTCCTTGAGGCGGACGGCCTTGCCGGTCCGCTCGCGGAGGAAGTAGAGCTTGGCGCGGCGGACCTTGCCCGACCGCTTCACGACGATGTCGGCGATCCGCGGCGAGTGGATCGGGAACTTGCGCTCCACGCCCTCGCCCTGCACGATCCGGCGGACCACGAACATCTCGCGGGTCTTGGTGCCCGAGCGGGCGATGACCACGCCGTTGAAGATCTGGATCCGTTCCTTCTCGCCTTCCAGGATCCGGACGTGGACGTCGACCGTATCGCCGATCTCGAATTTCGGCAGATTCGCCTTCATGCTCGACTGTTCGACGAGCTCCATGAATTTATTCTGCATGGCTCACGACTTCCTTTCTGCCGCCCGGCTCGGGCGGTCCCGGCTCTCCGGGCGGTTCGAGTCTGGTGTCTTGAGGAGGATGGAGGAGGTCGCGTCGCCTCTCGGCGGTCCGCCCGCGTGCCTGGTCCCGGCGCCAGCGTTCGATCGCCGCGTGGTCGCCGTTCAGGAGGATCTCGGGGACGGCCCGGTCGCGATAGGTCCGCGGCCGCGTGTAGTGGGGATATTCCAGCCCGCCGTCGGGGCCGAACGACTCGTCGACCGCGCTCTCGGCGTCGCCGAGGACCCCGGGGATCAGCCGCATCACGGCGTCGATGACGACCATGGCCGCGACCTCGCCCCCGGACAGCACGTAGTCGCCGATCGAGATCAGCTCGGGCTCGAGGATCTCGAAGATCCGCTCGTCGAACCCTTCATAGCGTCCGCACAGCAGGACCAGCCGGGGCTCGCGCGCCAGGGTCCGCACCGTTTCCTGGGTCAGGGTCCGGCCTTGCGGGGTCATGGCGATCAATCGCCCGGGCCCACCGGCATCGGCCATCGCCCGGAGAGCCTCGACCGCCGCGACCATGGGGGGGGCCATCAGGACCATGCCGGGACCGCCGCCGAAGGGGCGATCATCGACCTGCCTGTGCTTCCCCTCGGCCCAGTCGCGCAGGTCCCAGAGCCGGACGTCCACCAATCCCTTGGCGATGGCGCGCTTGAGGATGCTCTCGCCCAGGAACCCTTGGAAAAGGTCCGGGAAGAGGGTCAGCACGTCCACGCGGAGCAAGGGCGTCGGGGGCGACATCGTCTCGGGTCTCGGCGGCCCGGGGGCCTCAGGAGGTCGGCGGGGTCGTCGGGGCGGCGGCCGGGGCCGTCTCGGCGGCGGGGGCGGGCGCCGGCTCGGCGACCTGCCACGGCTCGCCGGGGGCGGGCTTCTCGATCTTGTGGGCGCGGAGCAGGGCCGCGACCTTCTCGCTGGGCTGGGCGCCCACGGACAGCCAGTAGCGGACCCGGCTCACGTCCAGGACCGTGCGGGCTTCCTTGTTGCGGACCATCGGGTCGTAGTGGCCCAGCTCCTCGATGGCGCGTCCATCGCGGCCGGTGCGCGAGTCCATGGCGCAGATCCGGTAGAACGGGCGGTGACGGCGGCCGAACGACTTCATGCGAATGCGGACCACGGCAAACCTCTTCGGGGAAAGGGACGGCTCGGACGCATGGCGAGTCCATCGGGGACGCCCCTCGCGGGGACGAGGCCGGTCCCGAGCCCACGGCGGCCTCGCGCCTCCGGCCGGGCATCACGCCCGGCGTTCGGCATCACCCTATCGATCGACAGCACGGGAATGCCGGCCCGGGACGGTTCGTCGTCCGGGGCCGGGCGGTGCACGGTGGGGGGGAGTTCAGGTCACGCCGGGGGCCCGCCCTTGTCGCGCATCTCGCGACGCTTGCGGCGCTCTTCCTTCTCCCGCTCTTTCCTGGCCTTCTCTTTTTCCTTCGGGCTGAGCCGTTTGCCGGTGCTCCCCTTCAGGGCGTTCAGCGTCGCCCCGGGGTTGAAGGCACCCGCGCGGCCCAGGCCGGACAGGGCGCGGACCTTGTCGAGCATGGTCATCGAGGCCATCTGCTTGACGACCGAGGCCATCGCGTCGAACTGCTTGACCAGCCCGGACACGTCCGACGGGTCGACCCCGGCGCCGGCGGCGATCCGCCTCCGACGCGAGATGTCGATCATGTGCGGATCGCGGCGCTCGGCCTTGGTCATCGAGTCGATGATGCCCTGGATCCGCTGGACCTCGCCGTCGGCGTCGATCCCCTCCAGGCCCGCCGACATCTGGTTCATGCCGGGGATCATCTTCATGAGGTCCTTGACCGACCCCATCGACTTCATCTGGATGATCTGCTTGCGGAAGTCGTCGAGGTCGAACTTGCCCTTGGCCAGCTTCTCCTGCTGGCGCTTGGCCTCCTCCTCGTCGACCGCCGTCTGCGCCGCCTCGACCAGGCCGACGATGTCGCCCATGCCGAGGATCTGGCCGACGATCCGCCGGGGGTCGAACGGCTGGAGCTTGTCCAGCTTCTCCCCCATCCCGACGAACTTGATCGGCACCCCGGTGACCTGCTTGACCGACAGCGCGGCACCGCCGCGGGCGTCGCCGTCGAGCTTGGTCAGGATCACGCCGTCGAGTTCCAGGGCGTCGTTGAACGCCCCGGCCGAGGCCACGGCATCCTGGCCGGTCAGGGCATCGCAGACGAAGTAGACCTGGTGCGGCTTGACCTTCTTCTCGATCTGCTTCAGCTCGGACATCAACGCGTCGTCGATGTGGAGCCGGCCGGCGGTATCGAGGATGATCGTGTCGCGGCCCTGGCGGTTGGCCTCGGCCACGGCGTCCTGGCAGACCTTGACCGGGCTCACCCCGGCCTGGCTGAAGACCGGCAGCCCGAGCTGCTCGCCGATCACCCGCAGCTGCTCGACGGCCGCCGGCCTCTGGAGGTCGGCCCCGACCAAAAGCGGCTTGCGCCCCTGCCCCAGCAGCAGCTTGCCCAGCTTGCCGACGGTGGTCGTCTTGCCGGCCCCCTGGAGTCCGCAGAGCATCAGGATCGTCGGGCCGGACTTCTCGAACTTGATCGCCGGATCGCCCGGGCCCATCAGTTCGATCAGCTCGTCGTGGACGATCTTGACGACCTGCTGCTCGGGCCGGACCGTCTTGATCAACTGGGCCCCGACGGCCTTGGCGTTGACCCGGTCCATGAACTCCGTGACGACGTCGTAATTGACGTCCGCCTCCAGCAAGGCCGATCGGACCTCGCGGAGCCCCTCGGAGATGTTCGCCTCGGTCAACAGCCCGCGCGTGCGGAAGCGGCCGAACGCCGTCCCGAGCCGTTTCTGAAGGTCGTCAAACATGGCAAGTCGCGTCCCGATCCATCCCGCCCGGCCGAAGAATCGACCATTGTAGGGACTTCCCCCCCGACCCACAACCGCAAACGCTCGCCCGGATCCCGGATTCGAATCCGCCCTGCCACCCGACAGCATCCCGGGCCGGGCCGTGATAACCTGATCGCGAAACCTCCACCCCGGCCCGCGGAGCCCGATCGATGACCCGTCGCATGGTCGTGTTGTTCTCCATCGCCCTCCTCGCCCGGTCGGCCCTCGCGAATGAAAGGATGCGTACCTTCGACGGCAAGCATCCGATCGACGACATCGAGGTGACCTTCGTCTATTTCGTGCCCGAGGATCGCGAGCCCCTGGCCGACTGGCACGACCGGCTCGGCTACTTCGCGAAGCGGATCGAGGCGTTCCATCGCCGGGAACTCGACGGCCAGTCCAACCTCAAGGTCATCGTCCGGCCCGAGCCGTTCCGCTCCGCGAAGACGGCCGAGGAGGTCCGGGGCAACGACCCGAACGCGACGTTCTACAACACCGTGAACGAGACCCGGAAGGCGCTGAAGTGGCCGGGCGAGTCCCGGAAAGCCTTCCCGATCCTGCTGGTCCTGAGCGAGATCAACTGGCGGGAACTCGACGACTTCCGCCGCACCCGGGTGGTCGACGGCAAGGAGGTGCACGAGGGGAACATCGGCCGGGGGGGACGGCACTTCCCCGGGGCCGAGTCGGGCGGGGCGCGGGCGACCTACTGGTCCCGGGAAGGGTTCGGGCTCGGGCTGGTCAGCGCCGACGGCTGGCGGGTGCCCTATTCCGGGTCCGATTGCGTGGTCTATCACGAAGGGGTCGGCCACACGATCGGCCTGCCCCACCCGGAGCCGGTCGACGGCTCGGTCATGGGCGTGGCCCAATATCAAGGATGGATCAACGAGACCTTCCTGAACGTCGACCAGAAGAAGAAGTTGAACTGGTTGCCGCCCCAGGAGCGGCGCAACGACGCCTCCGAAGCCCTCTTCACCGCGTTCACGGCCCTCCAGGACCCGACCGTGCCGAAGGCCGGCGAGCCGGTCGCGCTCCGGGTCCGGTGGCCGGCCGGCGCGAAGGTCAAGTCGCTCCGGATCCGCTACCAGACCGAGCTGGCCGGCCCCTGGATCGAAGGGAAGGCCGAGATCGGGACGGCCGGCGAGCCGCCCGCGCGCGTGCCCCTCGCGACGTTCGAGCGGGCGACGCCGGTCAGCTATCGCGTCGACGCGGCCCTCGAAGGGGGCGAGGCGGTCGAGATCTGGGGCTACTTCCAGGTCAAATGAGGGCGCAGGCCGGCCGGTCGGCGGGCCCTGCATCGAATTGCCAAGGAACGGGGGGGCGTCCAGGCGGGCGGAATCAGGCGAATCCCCGGATGGTGGACGCGTCCGGTCTGCCGATGGCCGGGCCGCCCACCCTGGGCGTTGGCTTCGTTCGGGAGGGCGGCGGGGTCGGGGCCGCGATGACGGGGGGAGCCGGGGCCGGCCGGGCCGCGGCCGCCGCCGGCTTCGAGACTCGGGGAGAAGGGGCGGCCGGCGCGGCCGGCGCGGCCGGTTCGGGCGGGGCCTCGACCTCGGTCTGCCGTTCGTGGGCCCGGTACTCGCGCAGGGCGCGGAACAGGCCGCGCTCGGCCGCCGCCTGGTACTTCCGGGCGAGCTGGCCCTCCGGGGAGGGGTCGAACAGGGCGCGGTCGGCCGCCTCGGCCCGGTCGGTGGCTTCGTTCTGGGCGTCGATCGACGCTCGCACCGCCCGGAGTTCCGCCACCTCGGCGTCGATCAGGGCGCCCAGTTGCTCGCGGGCCCAGGCCATGCGTCGATCCCGCCGGAGGCCGGCCCCCTGCCCTTCCCCCAGCATCGAGAAGTCGCCCCGCAACGCCTGGCTCAGGGCTTCGAGAGGGCTGGGCGGGTGCATCCCCGGGTGGCGGCCCATCAGGTAATCGACCCTTTTCGCGTGCCAATCGCCCCAGGCGAACCGTCGGGGCCGGTCCAGGTGGCCCCGGATTTCCTGCCACGACTCGATCAGGCCGTCGATCCCCTCGGGCGTCTGCAACAGGGTCCGGACCGTCCCGTCGGGGTCGTTCTCCAGGTTGGCGGCGATCGCGTTGACCTCGGCGCGGCGGGCGACGTCGCGGTCCTTCTCCGCGTCGCGGACGCGCCGGGCCCGGGCCGCCGCCTCCTGCTGCTCGCAGCGGTCGATCCGGGCGGAGAAGATGGCGAACTGCCGCAAGAGGACCCGCCCCATGGCGCCCCTGGGCTTCATCTCCTCCACGAGTTCGGCGGAGAGGGCGTCGACCTTGGCCACGTCGTCGGGCGGCAGGACCACCCCGGCGCCGCTCAGGCCGTGCTTCAGCGAGTTCCTCCGGGACGTGGCCTTCCCCTGATCGCTCTTCGGCCCGGTCGACAATTTCGCGTTGGCACGATTCGCGGCGAGGCGCGCGGGGCTGCAAGCCATGATGAAGGGTCCCACGTCATGAAGTCGATCACGGATGGACGCGCGTCGCGTCCCTCCCCTTAACTTCAGGATTTCGCGGGCCGCTTAGCATAGTATTTGCTCGATCGGGCCCGATTTCGCATCATGAGGCCCACACGCCTGATCCCTTCACATCCGACCGACCGACGTGATGATGCATGCCCGTCGATTCGATGGTCAATTGCTGGGTCTTGACCCAGCCTCCAGCACCTGGAGTCAGCCGTGAGAATCCTTTGCGGTGCCGGGCTGATGGTTCTCGGCGGATGGATCGTCCTCTGCATCTTCGCCTTTGCCAGCATGGTCGATCCTTCGCTGGATGGCCGGGAATGGTGGTCCGAAGTCCTCGACCACATGGACTCTGGCGGAGGCTGGCCCCCGATGATGCTGGGTATCATCATGATCGGGGGCGGCATGCTGATGGTCGGCACGAGTGTGGTCGGATTGTTCAGGGACAGGCCGGAGACGCCATAGGATTCCGTTCGAACTCATCACCGAGCCGAGCGCCGGGTCTCGACCCAGCCTACCAGACTCACCTTACTGGCCCAGGATCCTGGATGAATTGGATCACCGGAGAGATCGCGATCGGCAGCGTCCATGAGGCCAGTGATCCCGAACTGCTGCGCCGCAACGGGATCCGATCCATCCTCGGGTTGGTCGATGCGCTTGCGAAGACGTCCCCGATGGATCTCGGCGTGTCTGCCATCGAGGTCGTCCCCCTGATCGACGGCGAGGGTAACGACTTCATGCAGTTCTGCTGGGCCGTGACCAAATTATCAAGGTTGGTCGACCAATCCGGGCCAGTCCTGGTCCACTGCCAGGCGGGATGGAGCCGGTCTCCGGCGGTCGTGGCCGCATACCTGGTCCGGCATCGGCGACTCACGGCGGAACAGGCGTTGGCCGAGATCAGGTCCAAACGCGTGTGCAGCATGGTGCGTGAGATGCAGCAACTCGTCGATAGATTCTGGCGTGAGTGTGATTGATGTCACTCCGGAAGTCGAACGGTCGCGATGAGCCGGTGTGTGATGCAGCCCTGTAAGCTGGGCCGAGACCCCGCTTCGAGCTCATCACCGAGTCGGTTGCTGGGTCCAGACCCAGCCTGCGGGACCAAGGCCGATTCTCGATAAAAACGAACACGCCCCGGCCACTCCGAAGGGAGCGGCCGGGGCGATGGGTTTCAAGCGTCGGGCAGGCCGATCAGGCGATCGAGCGGCGACGGCGGGCGACGATGCCGAGGCCGGCCAGGCCGAGGCCGACCATGGCGAGCGAGGCGGGCTCGGGGACGGCGGTGGGGATCGCCACGGGCCCGACCTGATTGTTGGTGCCCAGGGCGATGTTGTCGGTGCTCCCGTACTGGCCGATCCGGGTGCCGAAGGTGTAGTTGCCGGCCACGGAGAAGGACACGGTGAAGGTCGTGTCGGTGGTGAGCGTGCTGCCGGTGTAGGTGTAGGTGATGTTGTTGAGGGCGGGGTTGTCGGTCGGCCCGACCAGCGGCGGGGTCACGCCGGTGGTGGTGGTCGAGAAGGTGAGAGTGGCCGGGGTGGTGACGGCGGTGAGGGCCGTCGGGGCGATGTCGTAGATGGTGAGGAAGTTGCCGGAGCCGAGGGTCTCGGTGGCTCCGTTGCTGGTGAAGTTGAGGGAGTAGGAGATCGTGGTGGAGTTGGTGCCGCTGGAGAAGACGGCGCTCTGGAAAACGGGGACGAAACCGGCGTTGGCGGGGGCCGCCACGAGGGCGAGGGCGGTGCAGGCGAGGGCGAGTTTGGCGATCCGAAGCATTGGGGGGCATCCTTGAGGTGGGATCGGGCGCCGAGCGGAACGAAATGCGAATATGGTTTATTGTGAGGCAATCTGCAATATTATGATGCGACAAATCAACAATGGGTTCCGTTGTATTTTTTCAACTGCCCGGCCGGATCGCCGCTCAGGTCGGGGGGCGGATGCACTGTGGGGCCATCGTGCCGCACCGAGACGCGAAACGTCCGCCCCCCCATCGCCCGGGTGAGGCGGGCACCATCGTCGTGCGGCGCGGCCGCGTTCATTCGGCGGAGAGAATTCGATGAGGTTCAGGGCAAGCATCGGCCATCTGATGATCGTGGTCGCGTTGATCGCCATCGGCCTCGCCGGCCTCATCGAGTGGCGGCGAGCCTCCGGGCCTCCCATCTCGACCGGAACCCGGCTCGTCCGGGCCATCATGGCCGAGCGTTCTTCGCGCAGGGATCACGGGGCGACGAGGCCGGACCTGATGCCCCTCGCGCTCTTCTCGCTGACGGGGTTCGCCGCCTGGAGATCGATCCGGGCGATCGCTTCGGGGACGTCCAGACCGGCCTGATGGCAACGGATGATATCGTGACGGCGGTTGATGGCCGGGCGACTGGAGTTGGCGGTCCTTTGATGGGATTGCCGGAAAATCGGTTCCGGGGCGACGGGGGCTGAGTCGATGGATGGCCTGCTGACGAAGAGCCAGATGGCGTTGCGCGGCCGGGATCTCCGCGACCTCTCCGTCGAGCAGATCCGCGACTGGATCGATGCCTGCACCACGATGGAGCGTTCGGTCAAGTTCAACAAGGCGCGGCGGTCCTGGAGGCAGGGCCGCAGCGAAGCGTTCCAGGAATTGATCCGGCGCGGGGTGGAGCCCCCTATCGTCGAGCCGGAGTGATGGAGGCTTGGGCCAGGCCCGGCGGACGCAACCGAAGTCGAGTTCAACGGGACGATTCCCTGAGGTGCAGACCATGAAGCTCAATACCCAGACGCCGGTTCACCGTCATGGCTGGAAACGCGCGGCACTCGAATGGGCCTGCCTGGGGTTCATGGCCATCGCCCTCGTGCTGGCGGCCGGATGGGTGCATACGGCCTCCGAAGAAGCCGACTCGTTCGGATTCAGGAACCTCGCCTCATGGGGTCCGCACGACGTTGACCTGATCGTCGGCCGTGGCCAACTGGCGATTTGCCACCGCTTCGACGACGAAGGCATGGGCCAGGCGCTCCAGGTCAACCCCCGGACTCCCGGCGTACCGATCCGATGGAACGGTCGGATGGAGGTCCCCGGACTCCGGATCCATTGCGAGCAATTCGCCAAGGCCGGGGCTCCGCTCGTCTGGGATCTCAGGATCTCGCTGCTCATCCTCGCGGCGACGGCCGTGCTTGCGGCGGCGATTTGCCGACGGTCCCTGTTGCTGCTCCGATGCAAGCTCAACCCACCTTCCCACCCGGCCCCGCCGGCACCCCTGCGTGCGGTCTGATCGATCGGAGCCCCGCCCGAGCCGCAACGCTTGAAGCTTCGACGACGGCTCGCGTCGTCCCCAGCACGAACCAGGATCGGTGTCATGCCTGGCCCGCTCATCGCCCATCACGATGAAGTCCTGTAGGCCAGGTCGAGACCCTGCTTCGAGCTCATCACCGAGTCGATCGCTGGGTTTCGACCCAGCCTGCCAGACTCAAGGATCATCGGACGGAGGCTCGGTGTGGACGGCGATGAACTTTTCCGGCGGATGCGAGATGAGGTGATCGGACGCCCGATCTCCTTCGTTCGCCTGGTTTGCGACATCCTCCTGCTGTACGTCGATTGCGATCCGGGCGACGGCCGAGGGCTGACATTCTGGCTCAATCCTCCCTGGGAGGTCTCCTCGCCGGAGGGCGTCGTGGCCGATTCGAGCCAGGCCAGGTCCGAGGATGAGGAAGGGCCGACGGAGGAGCAACTCGGTCGCGTCTCGACGCCGATCCGTGGCGAGTTGTTAGGTCGACCGATCACCGAGCTCCAAGTCGACCGGCGCACTCGCTCGATGACGATGAACGTGGCGGGCGGGCACGTCGTCCGGGTCCTCGCCTCCGATCCCGAAGACGATCACCTCTGGCATCTCCGGGAGAATGCCACGGGGTTGACGCTTTACGCCTCGACCAGAGGCTGGATCATCCGGGACGCAGAAGAATAACCCTACGCCGCCCCGATAGAACCCAATAAGTCATCATCATTGCATAGGTTCAGGAATTATTCCCCTGGCCAGCTGACACTGCATTTATCGCGGTCCGGCACGACCTTCCGGTTCAGGTCAGCAAATCGGGGATCGGCCGGCCGGCGCTGAGCTTGATCGGGCGGCTGGTGGCGGGGGCGATGTTCTCGCGGGAGGGGTCGAGGCCGAGGGCGGAGAGGATCGTGGCGTGGACGTCCTCGACCGAGGTGGGGCGGGCGGGGGCCTTGATCCCCTCGGGGTCGGTCTCGCCGAGGGCGAAGCCGCCGCGGAAGCCGCCTCCGGCCAGGGCCAGGCTGAAGCCGCCGGGCCAGTGGTCGCGGCCCCCGGCGAGGTTGACGCGGGGGGTGCGGCCGAACTCGCCGCCGCAGAGGACGACCGTGCGGCCCAGGAGGTCGCGCCGCTTGAGGTCGGCCAAAAGGGCGGCATAGGCCGGGTCGAGCTGGGCGAGTAGGTTGCGGTGGATCTGGTGGTTGTTGACGTGCGAATCCCAGCCGTCGAGGGTGACCTCCACGCAGCGGACCCCGGCCTCGATCAGCCGGCGGGCGGCCAGGCAGCCCCGGCCGAACGGGGTGTCGCCGTACTCGGCGCGGACGGAGGCGGGCTCGGAGGCCACATCGAAGGCGCGGAGCTGGTCGGACGACATCATCCGCCGGGCGCGGGCCAGGGCGTCGCGGTGGCCGGTGGCGTCGACCCGGGCCGATCGGCCCCGGGCGAACGACCGCTCGACCACGTCGAGGTCGCGGACCCGCGCCGCATCGCGGTCGGCCGGGGCCCACGAGGCCACGTCGCGGAGCCGGTCGCGGGGGTCGCCGACCTGGAAGGCGTCGTGCTCGGCCCCGAGGAACCCGCCCCGGGCGGGCCACTGCCCGGCCAGAATCGAGATGTGGCGTGGGATGTCGACCGGCCCCGGGGGAAGCTCGTGGCAGCAGATCGCGCCGATGGACGGGTGCTCGACGGTGGTGTCGGGGCGATAGCCGGTCTTCAGGAGGTACGTCCCGCGCTCGTGGTCCCCCTCCTTGCTCACCATCGACCGGATCAGGGCCACGTCCCCCATCCGCTCGGCCAGGCGCTCCAGGCCCGGGGCCAGCCGGATGCCCGAGGCCGCCGTGCGGATCGCGCCGGTGCCGGCGGCGATCCGGGTGTCGGGGTGGGGGTCGAAGGTTTCGAGCTGGCTGGGGCCGCCGCCGAGCCAGAGCAGGATCAAGGACCGCGCCGGGGCCCGGGTCGCCTCGGCCTCGCGGGCCAGGAGCTGGCCGATCGGCGTGAGCCAGGCCGCCCCCACCCCGCCCAAAGCGAGCAGGTGGCGGCGGCCGATCGACGGGGTCGAGGGGATGGGCATGGTTGGCTCAGTGGTTCCAGGAGAATTCGGTCGAGTTCACCAGGGTCCAGCAGAGGTCGGTGAGCCGGCGCTTCCGCTCGTCGCCCGAGGTTCCCGCCAGGCGGGCCGCGAAGTGGGCGGCCTCGTCGGGGTCGGGGCGGCGGGTGAGGACGGTGAGGTAGGCGACCTCGACCGCCGTGCGGTCGTCGGGGGCGAGCGCCGCGATCCGGCCCGGGGCGCGGAACGGGTCGCCCTGGATCGCCTCGTTGGCGAGCTTCCCGTTCATCAGGAGGAGGCGTTGGGGGATCGTACCGACGCGGTCGTTGAACTCGTCCTCGCCGGTGTCGCCGTGCATCTTGACGAAGTCGTTGCGTTCGAGCTGGCCGATCAGCCGGAAGACCCACGACGTCCGTGGCCCCAGGGTCGAGAGCTTGCCCGCCTGGTCGAGCGCCCCGGCCACCTGCTCGGGGCGGAGCCGGGTGAGCGGGAACGCGGCCCACGCCGATTCTTCGGCCTCGGTGGGGCCGTCGGAATCGGCGCCGGCCGCGCCGTCCAGCCGGAACGCCTCGGTCGCGACGATCGCGCGGATCAGGCGATGGAGCCGGAAGCCGTGGCCGGAGAAGTCGTCGGCCAGGAGCGTGAGGGCCGGCGGCAGGGCGCCGTCGGGCGGCAGGTCGTCGATCGGCTCGACCAGGGGCCGGCCGAACAGGAGGGCCCAGGCCCGGTTGGCGGTGGCCCGGGGCAGCGCCGGGTTGTCGGGGTGGGTGACCCAGGCGGCCAGCCGCTGTCGGCCCTTGCCGGTGTCGGGGCAGAGTTCGGGATGCGACGGGACGCGGGGGGCGACCTGGGTCGGCTCCAGGGTCTTGCGGTCGGCGGGCCGGTAGAGCATCGGGCCATCTCCGATGCCCCGGAGGTCGGACCGGGCCTCGCCGAAGAACGCCGCCAGGCCCCGGAAGTCGGCCTGTTTCCAGGGTTGGAACGGGTGGTCGTGGCACTGGGCGCAGTCGATCCGCGTCCCGAGGAAGGCCCGCGAGACGCGGGCGGCCAGCCGTTCGGGGTCGGGGAGCTTGGCCTCCTGGTCGTAGGTAACCGACACGAAATTGGTGGCCGGGTGGTCGGTCCAGAGGCCGCGATCGGCGATCATCGCCCGGACCGTGGCGTCATACGGACGATCTTCGAGGATCGCGTCGGCCAGCCAGGCGACGAACCGGCGGCGGCGGAACACCAGGAACGGGCCCCCCTCGGTCCCCACGAACGCCCGCGCGAACCGCTCGGCCAGGTAGTCGGCCGTCCGGCGGTCGTGGAGGAGGTCGTCCAGGTACGCATCCACCCGCGCGGCCGCGGGCCGGGCCTCGAAGCGGCGGATCTCCTCCAGCGAGGGGATCGAGCCGGTCAGCGCCAGGGCGAGCCGGCGCATCACGACGAGGTCCGGCGCCGGTTGCGTCGGCGTGACGCCGGCCTCGGCCCAGCCCCGTCGGATCGCCGCATCGACGGCCGACGCGATCCCGGGCCGATCCGGGGCGGGCCCGGGGCGGACGGCGGGCGGCAGGCCGACCAGCTCGACGCCCACGGCGACCAGCCCGGCGAGGGCCATCCCGATCAGGAATCCGTCGCGCACGCCCATGAGCATCCTCCTCGACCTTGCCGTCCGGCCGTCGTTCGACGATACCAGGAAGGGGACGATCCGGTTTCGACGAAACCGGGACGGGCCCTCGCGAGGTAACCCGATCGGCTGGACACGCCGGGTCCAGGAGTCCCCTCCGGGTGGCTGTGGTTGGCTTGCCAACCACGGCGCCGAGGAGTCGGGGTTGGTTCGATGACCCTTCCGGTCAGCGGTGCCGGGATCGGCCTGTCGGGCGGACGGCCTTGCATCGCCTGCTCGCCGGCGCCGTGGTTGGCAAGCCAACCACAGCCACCCGGAAAAACGTCGGTGAGGGCCGTGTCGATCATGTCCGATCTCCTCCTGCTCGACGCTCCCCCCGATCCGATGGCCGCCGGGCGACGCCGGTCGCTGCTGGGCGGGATCCGCGCCGTCGCGCGACTCGTCGGGTCGGCGTCGGAATGGATCTTCGGCCTGACGGCATTGCTGCTGGGGTTGTCGATCCTGGCGGCGCTGCCGGTGGCCCAGTTCCTCAGCCTGGGTTATTTGCTGGAGGCGTCCGGGCGGGTGGCGCGGTCGGGACGGCTCCGGGACGGGCTGATCGGGGTCCGGAAGGCGGCGAGGGTCGGCGGGGTGATCGCCGGGGCCTGGCTGGCGACCCGGCCGGCGTGGATGGTGCGGTCTTATGCCCGGTCGGCCGAGTTGATCGACCCGGGCGGGCCCGTCGCCCGGTCGTGGCGGGCGGCCGCGCTGGTGCTGGCGGTGCTCACCGTGATGCACATCGCGGCGGCCTGCCTGCGGGGGGGACGGTTCCGGCTGTTCCTCTGGCCCCTGGGGCATCCGTCCTGGCTGGTCCGGCGGCTGAGGCGGGGCGGGCTCTACGTCGAGGCCCGCGACGGGCTGTGGGCATTCCGGGAGTCGTTGCGGCTGCCGTATTACTTCCGGCTCGGGCTGGTGGGCTTCTTCGGGACGCTGGCGTGGATCGTCCCGCCGGTGCTGCTGATCGCGGCGGGGTCGCGGTTCCCGCTGCTGGGGCTGCTGGGGGCGCTCGCGCTGGCGGTGGTCGTCCCGTTCCTGCCGTTCCTCCAGGTCCGGTACGCGATCGAGGGGCGGGCGGCGGCGTTGTTCGCCCCCCGGGCGGTGCGCGACCAGTTCCGCCGCGCCCCGTGGGCGTTCGCGTTCTCGCTGATGGTCCTGCTGCTGGCGGCGATCCCGCTGTATGTGCTCAAGATCGAGATGATCCCCCGCGAGGCGGCCTGGCTGCCCAGCCTGGTGTTCATCGCCTTCCTCGCCCCGGCGCGGCTGCTGACCGGGTGGGCCTACGCCCGATCTCTGCGGAGGGACCGGCCCCGGCACTGGTTCTTCCGGATCCTGGGGCGGGCGGCGATCGTCCCGGCGGCGGCGTTCTACGTGCTCGTCGTGTTCATCTCGCAATACATCGGCTGGGACGGCGTGGGCGGGCTCTACGAGCAGCACGCCTTCCTGCTGCCGGTCCCGTTCCTGGCGATGTGAGTTCCGGTCAGTTCCAGGGGAGCCGTGACCGTGTCGACCAGTAGGCGTCCGGAGTTTCCGCCAGGAAGGCGAGCCGGTCGGCCGCCTCGCCGTCGAACCGGACGCCGGTCGCCGCGAGGTTGGATCGGAGTTGGTCCGCCGTGCTGGCCCCGCTCAGGACCACGTCGGCCCAGGGTTGGGCGAGGACGGCGGCCAGCGCCAGCGCGTCCGGGGTGGTGCCCAGGCGGGCGGCGGCCTCGTCGATCCGGGTTCGCTGGGCGGCGAAGGCCGGGTCATCGTTCCGCGCGGTCAGCCGGCCGTTGGCGAGCCCTTCCTTGACGATCACCCCGAGCCCCGCGTCGTGGGCCTCGGACAGCGCCGGGCCGGCCGAGGTTTCGAGGAGGTTCCAGGTGGCCTGGACGGCGTCGAACAGGGGTTGGCCATCCACGCGGACGGCGATCGCCTTGCGGATCGCGTCCGCCTGGCGCGGGCCGGAGACCGACAGGCCGATGGCCAGGCCCTCGGACCGGATCCGGGCCAGCGCGTCGAGGACGGCGGGGTCGTCGAGCACGCCGCTTTCCAGCGTGGCGGAGTGGATCTGGTAGAGGTCGAGATGGCTGCCGAGCAAGGCTCGGCTCTCGGCCAGTTGCGTCGTCAGGTGGGCGAGCGAGTGGTCCTTGACCTCGTGCTTCTCGGCCTCGACCTGCCAGCCGGCCGTGTAGCGGTAGCCCCACTTGGAGCCGACGGCCACGGACTCGGGCCGGATGCCCCGGCTCGCGAGCCAGCCGGCCAGGAACGCTTCGGCGCGGCCGTAGGACCGGGCGGCGTCGAAGTAGCGGACCCCGGCCGCCCAGGCCGCGTCCAGGACGGCCTGCGCCCGGCGTTCCATCGCGGCCACGTCGCGGCCGTCGTCCAAGTCGCCGGCATGGCCGAGATTGATGTAGCCGGGCCGCCCCAGCGCCGCCAGGCCCAGGCCGATGCGCGTCACGTTCAGGCCCGTCCGGCCCAGGATCGTCGATTCCATGCTCGCCTCTCCCGCGTGTTTCGGGAGAGTCTAACCGGAGATCCCGGGCCGGCCCAGGGCCGCGCGTCCGTCGGAGGGCGTCAGTCGCAGCCGGCGCCGGCCATGGCGGCCATCCGCTCGGCCATCTGCTCGTGGGTCAGGTCTTCCAGGTGTTCGGCGATCGACCAGTGGTGGCCGAACGGGTCGACGAGCTTGCCGTAGCGATCGCCCCAGAACATGTTTTCCACGGGCATGGTCACGGTCGCGCCGGCCTCGACGGCCTGGGCGAAGACGGCATCGACGTCCTCGACGTAGAGGTGGATGACCACCGCCGAGCCGTTCTTGGGGCCCACGGCGCCATAGTCGGGGAACTCGTCGGCCAGGAAGACCTGCGAATCGCCGATCCGGATCGCGGCGTGGCCGATCATCATCGAGCCGTCGGCCCGGGGCATCGGCATCCGGCCCAGCTCCACCGCGCCGAAGGCCTTCTTGTAGAACTCGATGGCGTCGGCGGCCCCGTCGATGATCAGGTGCGGGGTGATGGAATGGTGGCCGGCCGGAATCGGGTGACCCATGATCTCGCCTCCCTACGAAGACCCGCCCGGGCCACCCCGTTCCCATGAACAGGAATGATTCCGAGCGTCTTGTCGAGAGTCTTTATCGGCCAAGCCGCCACGTTTGTACAGTGGAAATCCGGCGAAAAGTCGCGGGAGCGAAGGGCGGGGTTCGCGGCCCGCCCCTCGCGCCCGGCCCGGATCAGAGGTTCCAGCCCTCGCGGAACGCGGGCCGGATGAAGCGGTTGGCGTCGGTGCCGCTGCCGGCCTGGCCGGTGGCGGGGTCGTAGTCGAACGCCTTGCCCATCCGGACGGCGACGTTGCCCAGCAGCATGGCCTCGGTCAGCAGCCCGGCGTAACCGAAGTTCGACCAGGCGATCGACGGGTCGTTGGCGCGGATGGCCTTGACCCACTCGGCCTTGTGGTCGGCGTCGATGTTGGGCTTGGGGGCGTCCTTGGGCTTCTCGGCCGGCTTGGGGACGGCCTCGGCGTCGACGCCCAGGACGACCTGCTCCTGGCCGTAGTCGCTGGGGGAGTAGATCGCCCCCTTGTCGCCGATCAGGATCGATCCGCTGTCGGAGAGCTTCTTGCCCCGGAACAGCTCGGCGGGCGGGAGGTTGCGCCGGCCGTCCCGGGCCCCCTCGTACCAGGTGAGCTTCACGGGCGGGAGGTCGCCCCGGCCCGGGAAGTCATAGGTGATGGTCGCCCAGGCGGGGTAGGTCTCCGGGTTGATCTCGCCGCTCTCGGCGGAGACGTGGGTCGGCAGGCCGAGCTTCAGGGCCATGAAGGCGAGGTTGGCCGTGTGGCACGCCATGTCGCCCATCGCCCCGGTGCCGAAATCCCACCAGCCGCGCCAGGCGAAGGGGTGGTAGCCGGGCGCGTAGGGACGCTCCGGCGCCGGGCCGAGGAACAGGTCCCAGGCCACGTGGGCCGGGGCGGGCCCGGGATTCTGGGGCCGGGCCACGACGTCGGGCGCCTGCTTCCAGTAGCTGAACGGGCGGTTGGTCCAGGAATGGACCTCGCGGATCGGCCCGACCACGCCCGAGCGGATCAGCTCGATCCCGGAGCGGAAGCCGGGGTGCGCGGTCCCCTGGTTGCCCATCTGGGTGGCGACCTTCTTCTCGGCCGCGACCTCGCGCATCAGGCGGGCTTCATACGGGGAGTGGGCCAGGGGCTTCTGGCAGTACACCGGCTTGCCCATCCGCATGGCCATCAGGGCGGCCGGGGCATGGGTGTGGTCGGGCGAGCTGACGACCACCGCGTCGATCTGGTCGCCCATTTCTTCCAGCATCTTGCGGAAGTCGGCGTACTTCTTGGCCTTGGGGAGCTTCTCCCCCTTGGCGTCCAGGCGGTTGGCGTCGATGTCGCAGAGGCCCACGACATCGCCGAGGGCGGCGACGTGGTCGGTATCGCTCGACCCCTTGCCGCCGACGCCGATGCAGGCGAACCGGAGGCGGTCGTTGGGGGAACCCACCTGGCCCCGGAGGATGCCCGGGGCGACGCCGAAACCGACCCCCGCGACCGAGGCGGCCTGGAGGAATCGACGACGATCGAGGCGACGGCTCATGCGAAGCTCCTCGGATCAAGCGACGGAGTGTGATGGCGTACGGTGGCGCCATTGAACCCGTGCGGTCCCCCGAGGGCCAGGGAGTGCCGGAGGAAGCTCGCCTTTTTTACGAACCCGCCCCGAAGCTCAGCCGCGTCGGCGCCGGGCGGGCGCGGCCGGGGCAGGCTCGATGATCGCGACGGCCGAGGGCTCCGCGACCAGGATCTCCGGCCCGGCGGCCGGTTCGGACTCGGCGGCCACGTCCGCCGGAACGGCCTTGGGGCGGTTCAGCTCGGACTGGCGGACGGCACACTGCGGGTGGATGCCGGAGCGGGAGTAGACCGCCTCGCGGCAGACCGGGCAGCGGGCCCGGGTCGAGCCCGGCGGGGGCGGGGTGTGATCGGTGCGCATGGCCATCGGCGCCACCTTCCGAGCGTGGGGGTGCGAATCGGGATGGGCGGGATCGGAGCGGGCCCGGGCGCCGGCGAGAGGGCCGGTCCGACTCGCGGAGCGATTCGGAAAGCCTGGGGGACGCATGGCCGGCGATCGGACGCGGGATCACCCCGTCCGATCTCCCCGGCGAACGGACCAGGCCCGACCCGGCCCGATCGGGGCAGGCGGGCCGGTCTGGCATCGCGGCATCGTGTCGGGGGCGAACGCATCGCCCCGCGACCGAGGCCGTTCGGGATCAATAACGGCCGCCGCCGCCGTAGCCGCCGCCACCACCGTAGCCGCCGCCACCGCCACCGCCGTAGCCACCGCCACCGCCACCGCTGCGGCCGCCGCCATAACCGCCGCCGCCGCCCGAGCGCGGCTCGCGGGGCTTGGCCTCGTTGACCGTCAGGTTGCGGCCTTCATGATCCTGGCCGTTGAGCCCCTGGATGGCAGCCTGCGCCTCGGCGTCGCTGCCCATCTCCACGAAGCCGAATCCCTTGGACCGGTTCGTGTCGCGGTCGATGATGATTTGCGCGCTCTGGACGGTGCCGAACTGCGAGAACAATGCCTCCAGGTCGGACTCGTTGACGTTGTAGGTCAGGTTGCCGACGTACAGCTTCTTGGCCAAGATCAAGCTCCGGAACTCGAAACGCCGACCCGCTGATGACTTTCCGGGTCGAGGAGAAAGGGGGGCTCAAGGCGAGCCCGGTGGGCGGGAAAGGCGAGGGGGGAGCAGGGACCGGATCGCGATGAGCCAGCGGTGCTTCTCGATCGTCAGACCAACCGACTCGAATCTACCACAACCCAAATCCATTCAAAAGTAAAAAAGTCAAGAAATCCACCCCGCCCGGCCCGCCGCCTCACGGCCCGGGCGCGGCGACGCTGAACAGGACGGCGGAGGTGCCGTCGAAGGGGAAGGTGAATCGGGATCCGTCGCCCAGGCGTCGGCCGGTGCGTTCGTCGATCGCGTCGCGGGCCGGCCAGCGCAGCTCGACGGCCAGGTCGGCGGCCGAGGGGGCCAGGCCGATCGCCCCGCCGCCACCGGCCTGGGTCACCGAGGTCGGGAGGTTCCGCACCAGGAAGACGAATAGCCGGCCGCCCTTCTCCCAGTAGGTCGCCTCGATGTTCCGGGGGCGTCGGCCGTCCGCGGCGGTGACGGCCACGCGCGGGGGCCGGCCGTCCGTCAATATGTGGCGGAGGAAGGCCGCGCGATGGTCGTCGGTGTCCGTCCTCTCGGCCCGGTGCTGGAGGTAGCGCCAGGGCGACAGGTTCAGGTAGACCGCCTGGCCCTGGCCGACCGGGCGGGCGACCTGGGTGGGTTGGCCGGGCCGGGCCACGGCGAATCCCCCCTCCTGCCGGCAGGCGACGGTGTCCAGCAAGGCGCGCGGGGTCTTCGCCGAGTAGCCCGCGTCTTGGTTGGCCTCGACCCAGAGCTTGCCGCCGAAGAAGTCGGTTTTGGTGAGCGCCCCGTCGTGGGCCACGCCGAACAGGTCGTCGAGCGCCCCGCGATCGCGCCCCTTGCCGTGCTGGTCGAACAGGCCGGGGGCGAAGTCGGCGACCACCGTCCCCCCGGCGCGGCAGAACTCGGCGATCCGCCCGGCCTCGGCGTCCGACAGGGCGTAGCAGGCCGGCAGGATCAGGGTCCGGTACTCCTTCGGCACGCCGTGGCGGATCACCTCGTCGTAGGCGAGGAAATTGGCCTGGACCCCGGAATCGGCCAGAAGGTACTCCCAGGCCTTGCGGACGTTGTGCGAGGTGCCCAGTCGGTGGTCGTCGTTGCGGTTGGTCCAGGTCTTGCCGTGGGGCTCGGCGTCGAGGCACCAGCCGACCTGGATCGACGGGTGCGAATAATAGATGGCCACGCCGTCGTGGACCCGCTTCGCCCCGGCGAGCTTGGGCCCCTGCACCGCCCCGATCTCGCGGAGCGTGGGCCCGAAGGCTTCCAGCCAGGGCCGGGGGCGGTCGCCGTCGAACCACGACTCGTCGACCCAGCCGATGATCCCGCGATTGCCGTGGGCGAAGTAATACCAGGCGTGCCAGATGTCGTTGGCGACGCCGAGCTTGTCGTTGTGGAAGTGCGAGGTCACCAGGGGCCGGTCGCCGGAGGGATCGAACGACCGGAGGATGGCCTGGGCCGATCCGAGGTCGTAGGCCTCGGTGAACTGGGACTTCTTCGACAGCTTGGCGTAGTCGTAGCCGCCCCAGAGGTTGGGCGCCTGACCGCCCACGAAGCCGCACGGCGTCTCCGGGTCGAGCCGGTTGGCGTGCTCCACTAGCCCGCCCAGCAGGTTGGCCCAGGCCGAGTCGTTGTAGGTCATGCGGTCGAGGAGCGGGGAGAAGTCGATCCGGGCCAGCGGCCGATCGAGCTGCCCGAGCGCGAAGTCGGGGGTCACGAACGCGGCGCGGGGGGCGTTCCCGGCCCCGTAGTAGGTTTCCAGCCAGGCCTGGTAGGCGGCGTCGTCGTCGTTGATCCGCCAGGGGATCGGGGTGACGAACATCCCCCAGGAGATCTCGTCGTCGAGGGCGTAGGCGACCCGGTTCGGGCTCTTCGAGGCCCCGGCGATGCTCCGGCCGATGGCGGCCTCCAGCCGCTCGCGCATCGCCCCGTCCAGGGGTCGCGGGCCGTCCTTGCCCTGGCGGATCGCCCGGGGGTCGCGCTGGATCGCCTGGAGGCGGGGCCGGTCCGGGAAGGCCGGGAGCCAGAGGTCCCCCTTGCCGGCCGTGTGGTCGTTGTAGAACCGGAGGTTCCAGCGGTCGAGCCAGTCCAGGGGCCCTTCCCCGCGATCGGCGAACCCGCCGTTGATCCCAACCTCGCGGCAGAACCGGCCGCCCGCCTCGTTGGTGCCGATGGTCCAGCGATACCGCCAGGGCATGTAGAGCCAGGTGTCCCAGCGGCCCGGCCCCTTCGGCGGCGGCACCGGGCGGAACTCCGGGGCCGTCTCGATGTAATGGCGGTAGGCATCGGCGGCCGGTTCGGCGGCCGGGGACGGACCCGGCAGGATCGCCGCGACGAACGCGATCAGGAGGGGGGCACGCATCATGGCCGGGGATCCTCGGTCGTAGCGGGGTCCGGGAGGGACTGGAGCAGCGGGCGGATCGCCGTCCAGAGCTGCTCCTTGATCCGGACGGGCTGGGGGTTGGGAAGCAGGTCGGGCGATTCGTCGCGGGACTCGGCCGGCGCCAGGACGCCGATGGTCAGCTCGCCGTCGGTGAAGTAGAGGTCCCCGCCGCCGTTGCGGCCCAGCAGGGTCGCGCCCACGCCGGTGACCTGGTAGATCTCCGACAGCCGGCCCGCGTCGCGGAGCCCGCCGATCAGGGCGTCGCGCTCGGCGTCGACGTCGGGCCCGATGTGGTGGGTGATCTGGCCGGTCCGGTGGCTGAGCCCGACGCTGCGGTCGAAGGTCACGGCGCCGCACCAGAGCGGCGCGCCGTCCCGGCCCAGGTCGTCCGACCTCCAGAACCGGACGTGATGGCGACGGCTGGCGCTCCGGCCGGCGGGCTTCTCGAAGGCGAGGTCCTGCTTGCGGCCGAACAGGAACAGGTCGCTGACCGGCGCGTCGGGGTACGGCTTGCGCCTCAGGACGCTGCCGGCGATCCGCAGGCTGGTGCCCAGGGTGATCGGGTCGGCCGGGTCCCAGCCGGCCGCGAGCATGGCGTGCACCACCGCCGATTCCGGGCCGATCAGCCCGACGTTGAGCGGGTCGCCGGGGATCCCCTGGGACGTGGTCGCCACCTTGGGGGCCTCTTCCAGGGCCGGGTTGTGCTCGTAGTGCTTCCAGATCGCGGGCAGGATCAGATAGGCCATCAGCACCCAGGCGATCACGGTCACGCCGAAGGCCTTCAGGCCCCGGTTGAGGACCGTCTTCCAGCGCGGTCGATGGGGCGGAACCAGGTCGCCGGGGGCGGCGTCGGGCGTCGGCGGTTGTGTCATGGGGTGGGCCTGGGTCCCGAGGCTCCGTCGCCCCCCGCTCGCCGTCGAGGGAGGGGGTTCGGGATCCGAGGATACAACACGGGCGTCCCCGCGTCTGCGACCTGGCGGGCCGGCCCTCCATGTGGGACGGGACGGCCCTTCCCATCGCTTGCGCAGGCCGGCTTCGTCTATGATGGCGGCTCGATGCCGGGCCAGCTCGGCCCGACGGATCGCCTTATTCGGGCCATTTCGGCCTCGGCGACCGCGTCGGCGATGGCGAACGGGAGTCTTGAAAGTCATGAGCTGGTGTCGAATCCTCCCCTCGGCGGCCGCCTGCCTGGTGTGCATCGGCTCGTCCTCCGCCACCCTGGTCCTCCTGTCGCAGGACGCGCCCGTCCCCCCGCCGGTGGCCGTCCCCGACCCGGTTTCGCCGAAAACCGATCCGGTCCCCTCGGAGCCCGCGAAGCCGGCCGGCCCGGCCGATGCGAAGGCCGAGGCGGCGTTTGCCCGGATGGTCCGGGCCTACGCGACGGCCCGTTCCTACGAGGATACGGGGGAGATCACGACGGTCTTCAACGGCCCGAACGTGAACTTCGCCAATCTCCTCAGGTTCTCCACGAAATATGAACGGCCGACCCGGTTTCGCTTCGAATTCTCGGACATCGGCCCCGATGGCCGGACCGAGAAGAGCCACTACGTCATCTGGAGCGCCGAGGCCCCCGAGCGGGCCAAATCGTGGTGGACCATCCAGCCCAAGGTCTCGGAGGTCTCGATGCGCCAGGCCCTCGGCACCGCGGCCGGAGTCTCCGGGAGGTCGTCGGTCAACCTGCCCAGCCTGCTGATGCCCGGCCCGAGGGTGGAGGTCCCGTTCGGCGGCATGCACGACCTGAAGCTCGGCGGCGAGGCGGAGATCGAAGGGGTGGCCTGCTGGTGGATCGACGGCAAGTCCAGGAGGGGCGATCCGTTGGCGATCTGGATCGACAAGGATTCGTCGCTGGTGCGGAAGATCGTCCATCAGTTCACGATCCCCGGCGCGACGAAGGTGGAGGCGACGACGATCTATCGCCCGAAGCTCGACGGCCCGATCCCCGCCGAGGCGTTCGAGTTCGTCCCCCCGGCCAATCCCTGAGCGGCGATAATCCGCTTGCGGTCATCGCCCGATCGACTAGACTGATTGTTCAACAAGACGGCCACGGCCAGGGTGATCCGTCGAAGTTGAACAGGGGGGCATGACGGCATGGCAAATGACCATCCGGCGGGTTGCGCGGGCCACGATCGGCCTCATGCGTTCTCCGGGCTCAAGGCACGCGAGGCCGAGGGCCTGGCGTTCGTCCATCGCCGGGGGATGCTCAAGGCGGGTCTCGCCGGCTTGGCGGGCCTGAGCCTGCCGCGCCTGCTCCAGGCGCGGGACGTCGCCGGGGCGGCCGGCCGGCCGATCGGGTCGCGCAAAAGCGTGATCCTGCTGTGGATGGCCGGCGGGCCCAGCCAGATCGACACCTGGGACCCGAAGCCGGATCGTCCCGAGGGGAACCGGGGGCCGTTCGCCGCGATCCAGACGAAGATCCCCGGCGTCCAGATCTGCGAGCACCTGCCCAAGCAGGCGGCCATGCTCGACAAGTTCACGATCCTCCGGGGGGTGGACTGCCGGCACAGCAACCACGAGCCCAACAAGGTGATGCAGACCGCCAACCTGCTGGCGGAGCCCCGCACCAACCCATCGGCGGAGATGTACCCGGCGATCGGCTCGATCATCGCCAAGATGCGCGGGGCCAACCACCCGGCGATGCCGCCCTACGTCGCGTTCCAGACCTCGCGCAGCCACATCGCCTACGGCGGCTACCTGGGCAAGGCGTACGACCCGTTTCTGGGCCGCGACGGCGCCTCGCTGCCGGTCTACACCGACGTGGGGGTCGACACCGGGCGGAAGTCCGGCGGCGGCTTCTTCCAGCTCCCCAGGGGGATCACGCCCGACCGGCTCCACGCCCGCCGGTCGTTGCTGGAGAGCGTCGATCAGGTCCGCGCCGATCTGGACCGGGTCCGCTCGGTCGAGGCGATGGGGGGCTACGGCCAGAAGGCCATCGACCTCCTCGTGGGGACCAAGGCCCGCGACGCCTTCGACATGAGCAAGGAAGACCCGAAGGTCCGCGAGCGCTACGGGAAGCACCTGTGGTGCCAGCAGGCCCTTCTGGCGCGGCGATTGGTGGAGGCGGGGGTCGCCTTCGTGACCCTCGACCTGAGCTACCACGGCGCGTCGGGCACCTGGGACAACCACGGCGACAACATCCCCCCCTATGGCGGGATCAAGAACGGGCTCCAGCCCCTCCTCCCCCTGTTCGACCACCTGATCACCACGCTGGTGGGCGACCTCGACGACCGGGGGTTGCTCGACGAGACCCTGGTGATCGCGATGGGGGAGTTCGGCCGGACGCCTCGGATCGGCACCCAGGGCAGCACCGACGGCCGCGACCACTGGCCCAACGTGATGTCCATGTGCCTGGCCGGCGGAGGGCTCCGCCACGGGCAGGTGATCGGCTCGTCGGATCGCGACGGCGGCTACATCGCCTCCCGGCCGGTCACCCCGGGCGACCTCGCCGCGACCATCTATCGCCACATGGGCGTGCCGGTGGACGCCGTCTACCTCGACCCCACCGACCGCCCGCACGCAATCGTCGAGCGCGGCGAACCGATCGCCGAGCTGTTCTGACGGATCAAGGCGCCGCCTTGAGCGCCTCCCGGAGGAATCCGACGATCCGGGCGTTGGATTCCTCGGTCGGGTCGTGCATCGGCCGATAGGTCATCGCGACCCGATCGCGGACGCCCAGCGTGTCGTTGACCGCAACAACGTGGTTCAGGGCCGTCCAGCGTCCGGGCCCGTCCTCGGCCCCGCCCGAGACCAGGAACGGCCGGGGTGCCATGAGCGCCTGGAACTCGTGGAGGTCCCGCCCCTCGGCGACCAGGCGCTTGTAGGCGCC
The DNA here is from genome assembly GCF_051175315.1 of Tundrisphaera macrotermitis. Classification (NCBI taxonomy): domain Bacteria; kingdom Pseudomonadati; phylum Planctomycetota; class Planctomycetia; order Isosphaerales; family Isosphaeraceae; genus Tundrisphaera; species Tundrisphaera macrotermitis. Next base: position 3,018,515 of record NZ_CP195100.1, on the reverse strand, counting down.
GGTGCGGGGGTTGCTCTCGGAGATCGGGCCCTTCTTGCGGACCTGGCCCGGCTCCCAGCCGAGATACCAGGGGTCCCAGTAGTTGACGTTGGGGCGGGCCTCGTCGAAGGCCACGCCGGGATCGGACCAGACGCCGCAGGCGAAGCGGTCGTCCAGGCAGGCGGCGAACATCGCCCACTTGCCGCCGTAGGAGTGGCCCATCACGCCGATCCGGTCGCGGTCGGCGTCCGGGAAGCCCCGCATCGCGGTCAGGGCGTTGGACGCGACGTAGGCCAGGTAGGAGAGCGGCTGGATGGCGATGCCCGACTTGTTCGGGTCGATGACCCGAGGGTCGAAGCCGATCGACAGGGCGGCGATCCCGTCCTTCGCCAGTTGGCGGGCGAAGTCGCGCCGGGGCTTCCCGCCGATGCCGACGGCGGTCTCGGGCTCGTAGAAGACGACCAGCATGGCCGGGAACGGCCCCTGCCCCTCGGGGCGGAGCCAGTAGCCGTCGACGGTCCGGTCCGGGGCGACCTCGACGCGGAGCTTCTGTCGCGTGTACCCCTGCTCGGCGACCGTCTCCAGCCGCTCGACCTTGGGGGCCTCGATCAGGGGGGGCCAGGCCCCCATCGCGGCGTGCCACGCGGCGCGGATCTCCGACCGGCGCTCCGCCCAGTCGGAGGCGTCGCGGACCGGGCGGCCGTCCTCGAACTTGAGCGGGCTGCGATACGCGCCCAGGTCGCCGACCAGGGCCGGGGGCGGGCCGAACATCCCGGCGGCCTTCTTGTCGGCGGCGGGGGGCTTGAGGTGCTTGTCGAAGAATTCGAGCACCAGGGGCCGCAGGTCGCGCTGCTTGGGCTTGAGGTCGAAGCTGTGCGGGGCCCCCTCGACGATCACGAGCTGATGCTCCACGCCAACCTCGGCCAGCTTCGCGGCGAACCGCTGCGACTGGTTCAGGGGCGTGGTCTTGTCGGCCGTGCCGTGCAGGAGCAGCATCGGCGCATCGTCCCTGGTGACGTGGGTGGCCGGTGTGGCCCGCAGGTACATCGCGGGATCCTCGGCCTTGGTGGCGGGGAACATCGTGTGGTCGCGGTCCATGCTCGCGGCCATGTGGGCGTACATCGGGACGGCCGCCTGGACCCGGCTGGAGAGGCCGGCGTCCTCCTCGGGCTCCAGACCGACTTCCGGTCCGGCCACCGCCAGCATGGCCGTCAGGTGCCCGCCCGCCGACCCGCCGATGGCGCCGATGTGGTCGGCGTCGATGGCGTATTTGTCGGCGTTGCGGCGGAGCCAGCGGACGGCCCGTTTGCAGTCCTTGACGTTCTCGGGCCAGGTCGGGTGGCCTTTGCTCGCCAAGACGTAGTTGATGCTGATGCAGACGTAGCCGTGTTCGGCCAGGGTCGTGCCGATGTTGATCTCGCGCTTGGCCCCCTTGTCGCCGCCCGTCCAGCCCCCGCCGTGGATGATGACGATCCCCGGCCGCTTCTCGCCGGGCTTCGGGTCGGCCTTGGGCCGGTACAGGTCCATCTTCTCGGCCCGGTCGGGCCCGAGATAGGAGAGATCCTTCTCGATCACGACCTCGGCCCCGGCCGTCCCGGCCGCCACGATCCATGCCAGCAAACAAACTCGTCCGAACAGATTCATCTCGCTGCACTCCCGACCCGGCCCGGACCTGCGAAAACGCCCGCCAATCACGGGATCATCGCAGGGCCGGGCGGCGGGGGGTTAGCAGTTTTCCGAGAATCGGGGCCCGTCGGGTGTGCTTTTTCGATTTTGGCGTCCTGGCCTCCGAGTGGCTGTGGTTGGCTCGCCAACCACGGCGCCGACGAGCCCGCCCCGGCCATTGTCGGCCGGCGTCGATGATCCCTGGCCCGGTGCCGCGATGGCCATCACCCCGCGATCGCGTCACCGGCGCCGTGGTTGGCGAGCCAACAACAGCCACCCAGGACCGCCGAACCGAAGGCAGAAGTCAAAGGGCACACCCGGCACGTCCGACCCTGGCGCGCCCCTCGAGTCAGCGGAACTGGCCGCTGCCGGGGGGCGGGGGCGGCGGGACGTTGCCGACCGGATCCTCGAACGTCGGGGGATAGCCGATCATGCCGAGGGCGGCGTGGATCTGCTCGCTGGTGCCGCCGATCGCCCGGACCTGCTGGACGTAGGGGCCGTTCCGACCCCGGGCGATCCGGGCGGCCCGACGGGCCAGCCTCTGCCAGTCGGCGTCGACCTCGCGGAATTCGTAGGCGAGCTGGTTGGGCGGGGCCCCCTGGGCCGCGACCTGGCGGAAGTTCGCCGTCGACTGGAGCAGCCGCTGGGCGTCGGACAGGGCGGCCAGGCCCTCGGGCTCTCCCCGGGCGGTCTTGTTGAAGGTGGCGATGTAGGCGTTGATCTGCTCGGCCATCCGGTCGGCCAGGCCGACGATCGGCGACGGCCCGCCCCCGGCCGGCGCGGTGATCACGTAGGCGGCGGTGGGCTGGGGGGAGTTGAGCCCGAGGTTCTGGTGGATCAGGGCCTCCACCGAGGCGAACGCCTGCCAGGCCTGCTGGACGCGGGGCGGCACCCGGCCCGAGGTCGCGTACTTCTCGACGTGGTCGGCGATCTGGTCGACGGGGCCGAAGGCCTGCGCCGCGACCTCGATCGGCTGGTTGGCGTCGATCGCGTCGTGGAAGCGGTCGGCCGCCTGGGTGAGCTGGTCGGCGTCGCGGGCGAACGGTTCGCCGTTGGGGTCGCCGGCCATGTCGATCCGGATCGCCGTGGCCAGGCCCTGGGCCCGGCTGACCAGGGCATGGGCCAGCCTCTGGGTCTCGGCGACTCCGGTCGGCGGCGGGCCGTATCCGTTATAAGCCGGCGGCGGCGGGTTGCCCTGCACCGCCTGCCGGACCTGGACCAGCATCTCGTCCACCCGGACGATCGCCCGGTTCACGCCGTCGGTGCTGGCGCCGGGGCGGGTCAGCTGGGCCCGCAGGTGCTGCCAGGTCGTCTCGATCGCCGCGTGGGCCTGGGCCACCTGGTTCGGGTCGGGTCGGGATTGGAGGGTCTGGCCGAACTCGTCGACCGTGATCGCCAGCTCCTGGGTGTCCTCCAGCATGTGCTGGACGCCGGGGTTCTGGCCCAGCTCGGCCGCGATGTCCTCGCCGAGGTGGCGGACCCGATCCGCCAGGCCCCGGGTCAGCCCGCCGAGATCGGCCTGGTTCGCGTAGATCGGCCCCTGTGCCATCCCCACCCCGGGGGCGATCAGGGCCAGGCTCGCCCCGCAGAGCAAGCCCGAAAGCAACTGGTGCGGCTTCATGATGCAACTCCGGGACGGGTCGGGCCGGATGTGGCCGGATCAACGCTACATTTTTTGTGCAATGTTGATGCCACGGGCGTGACTCGGACACCGGACGACCGCCCGGATTTCCCGGCGAGACCGCCCCGAGTCCGGTCGACGGGTCCGGGGGTGTCTGCTATCCTGGCGCCCGTCGTGTGCCGGCCCGAACTCTGGTCCCCGAGGCGAGATCCCCCGATGAGAGACCGAGCGTCCTCGCGCGTCGCGACCCTGGCGACCCTGGTGATCGGGGCGGGCTCCCTGGCCCTGGCCGGGGACGACGGGAAGCCGGCCGCCGACCCCACCGCCGCGGCGCGGGCCAAGATGGTCCAGCAGCACCTCGTCGAGCGGGGTATCAAGGACCCGGCGGTCCTGAACGCCTTCCGCACCGTGCCCCGGCACAAGTTCCTCCCGCCCGCCACCCAGCGGATGGCCTACGACGACGAGTCGATCCCGATCGGCGAGGGGCAGACCATCACGCCCCCCTACGACGTCGCGTTCATGACCGAGGCCCTGGAGCCCAAGCCGACCGACGTGGTCTACGAGGTCGGCACCGGGTCGGGCTACCAGGCGTCGATCCTGTCGCGGTGCGTCAAGGACGTCTACTCGGTGGAGATCCACGAACCCCTGGGCAAAAGGGCCGCGGCGGTCATCAAGGACCTGGGCTACACCAACATCCACACCCGGGTCGGCGACGGCTACGCCGGCTGGCCCGAGGCGGCACCGTTCGACGCGATCATCGTCACCTGCGCCCCGACCAAGGTCCCTCCGCCGCTGGTCGAGCAGTTGAAGGAGGGGGGCCGGATGGTGATCCCGCTCGGCGACCGCTTCCTCCAGAAGGTCTACCTGATGGTCAAGAAGGACGGCAAGCTGGTGGAGACCCCGCTCAAGCCGACCCTGTTCGTCCCGATGACAGGCCGGGCCCAGCGCGAGGCCGGCGCCCCGGGGGCCAAGCCGTGATCCGCTGGATTCCAGGGCTGATCGTCGCGGGATTGATGGCCGGATCCTCCTTTGGTCAGGCGGTCGAGCCGGAACGATCCGGTCCGCCCCCGCTGGAAGACTTCGAGGTCGACGCCGACAAGGACGGCGTGCCCGACGGCTGGTACAACCTCCGCGACGCAAAGATCGTCGCCGGCGGGCCGGAACCCGGCGGGCACTGCCTCCGGTTCGAGAACGACCGGCCGGGCCGCCCCGCGCGGGCCAGCCGGGCGTTCGGCGTGGACGGCCGGAAAATCGAGGCGCTGGTCGTCGGCCTCTGGGTCCGCCAGGAGCGGATCGCCCCGGGCGAGCGGCTCGGCGACGACCCCGCCCTGGTGATCGACTTCCTGGGCGACCAGCTCCGCGCGGTGCGCCGGGGGGCGGTGGGGCCGTGGCGGACGGTCGGGTCGTCCTGGGTCCACGTCGCCAGGACGCTGCCGATCCCGCCCGAGACCCGCGACGCGATCCTCTCGGTCGGCCTGATCGGCGCGACCGGCGTCCTGGAGATCGACCGCCTGACGATCGAGGCCATCCCCGTCGGCGGCACGCCGACCACGAACCTCGTCCGCAACGGCGACTTCGAGCTGGGCGACCCCGACGCCGCCGGCTGGATCGTCGACCACGGCGCCGGCCGGTCGTTCCCGGGCTATCGCTCGGACGCCTCGCTGGAACTCAAGGCGAGCGGGGCGCGGGCCACCGCCGGCCTGGCCCTGCCGGTCGGCCGATTCTCGTCCCTGGAGCTGTCGGCCAACGTCAAGGGCTCCGGGCTGCGCGGGGCCAATGCCGGGATGGGGGCCTTCTTCTTCCTGGACGACGACGGCCGCCCGCTGCCCGGCTCCGAGAACGGCACCGTGGCGCTGAACTTCTCGGGCAGCTTCGCCTGGCAGCCGGCCCGGCGCACCATCGAGGTGCCGCGCGGGGCGTCGCGGGCGATCGTCCAGTTCGAGAAGGCGTCATCCAGCGGCACCCTCTGGATCGACGACGTCCGGGTCGAGGGCCAGGGGGCCGACGGCCAGTGGACCCCGGGCCATGTCCTGACCGACACCCGGGGATGGGCCCCGGTCGAGCCGTCGCCGAGGATCGCCGAGGGCTCGGCGCTGGATGCCTCGTCGCTGCTCGAAGCCCCGGCGGGCAAGCACGGGTTCGTCGAGGTCCGCTCCGGCCGGCTCCACTTCGCCGACGGGACCCGGGCGCGATTCCTCGGGGCGTCGCTCCTGCCGCCGACCGCGTTCCTGGACGCCGACCGGGCCGACGCGCTGGCCGACCGCCTGGCCCGCTCGGGCGTGAACCTGGTCCGGCTCGGCGAGCTGGGCACCCCCCTGGGGCCGGGGCGGAGCCTGTTCGACGACACCCGCGACGACAACGCGGCCCTCGACCCCGAATCCCTGAGCCGGCTCGATCACCTGATCGCCGCGCTCAAGGAGCGGGGGATCTACGTCGCCCTGGAGTTGCAGGGCGGGCAGAAGTTCCGCAACGGCGACCCGATCCCGGACGGCCGCAAGCTCCCGCCCGGCGGGGGGGCCGCCGCCGCGTTCGATCCCGCGATCCGCAAGGCGGCCACCGACGCGGCCAAACTCCTGCTCGACCACGTCAACTCCGAGACCGGGCTCCGGCTCCGGGATGAACCCGCGCTCGCCTGGATCACGCTGGCCGGCGAACTCTCGATCTTCGACCAGGGGGACGCCGGCGAGTTCGGCTATCCGGCCGAGGCGGCCGCCGTCCGCGACCTGATGCGGAAGGACGGGATCACCTCGGCCCGCAAGGGCTGGGCGGCCGTCGAGTCGGCCCAGTGGAAGGCCATGGCCGACGACCTCCGCAAGCTCGGCGTCCGCGTCCCGATCGCGGGCGGGTCGCACTGGCGGAGGGAGGCCGACTACGCCTCGGCCCAGGCCGCCCCGGGGCTGGACCTCATCGACGACCGCCTCTTTTACTCCTCGCCGACCTGGATCAGCCCGGATCGCCGGTCGTCGCTCTGGAGCCGCGACGGCGGGATCGCGGCCGGTGCGAATCGCAAGCGGAGGGCGGACCGCCCCTACGTCGTCGGCCAGTGGGCCCTGCAGACCCAGGGCAACTGGGCCACCCCCGACGAGGGGGCCGACCTCCTGCTCGCCGCCCAGACCGCCGGCGCCGACGACTGGGACGCTTTGATCCGGCGCGGGATCTTCCTGTTCCCCGAGAACTGGGGGGCTTCGGCCGCCGGCACCGGAGGGGGCGAGGACATCTTCTCGCTGCCCGAGGTCCTCAACGGCATCCCCCAGACCTATGCCCTGCTCCCCCACGCCTCGTCGCTGATGCTCCGGGGCCAGCCGGCCGCCGCCGCCCCGAAGGGACGCGTCCCGCAAAGGGCCCGGCCCGGCGCGGGCGTGGGCGGGTGGGACCCGACCCGGGGCCGCCTGGTCCTGGACACGCCCCACACCCAGGGGGTGGCCGGTTGGGTAGACGACGAGCCCGCCGATCTCGGGGCGATCTCGGTGTCGGTGGACACCCCGTTCGCCGTGGTCGTGGTCACCGCCACGGGGCCCGAGCCGATCGCCACCGCCCGCCGCCTGCTGGTCACGTCGGTCGCCCGCGTCGAGCCGACCGGCTTCCGCTGGGCCGACGAGTGGCGCCGGGAGCGGGCCGACCCCGGCCTGCCCCCCCTGCTCCGCGAGCCGGTCAAGGCGAAGCTGTCCTGGCGGCGGGCTGGCACGATCAAGGCGTACGCCCTGGACAGCACCGGGGCCCGCATCGGGCCGATCCCCGTGGAGAAGGTCGAGGGGGGCGTCCAGCTCACCATCGACCGCGATTCCCCGGCGATCCACCGCGAACTCGTCGTCGAATAAGCCCGGAGAGCCACCCGCCCCACGTTCCAAGGAAAGGACGTCGCCCGATGCCCACCCTCGTGACCGGCGGAGCCGGATTCATCGGGTCCACCCTGGTCGATCGCCTGCTGGCCGAAGGCCGCGACGTGGTCGCCGTCGACAACTTCGACCCGTTCTACGCCCGCGCCCGCAAGCAGGCCAACCTGTCCCGCGCCCTGCGGTCCCCCCGGTTCCGGCTGGCGGAGATCGACCTCCGCGACGGCCCGGCCGTGCATCGGCTGATCGCCGAGGTCGCGCCCGAGGCGATCGTCCACCTCGCGGCCAAGGCGGGGGTCCGCCCCAGCATCGACGACCCCTCGGGCTATGCCGAGGCCAACGTGGTGGCCACGGTCCACCTGATGGAGGCGGCCCGCCGCCTGCCCGAGATCCCCCGGTTCGTCTATGCGTCCAGTTCCAGCGTCTACGGCGAAAGGACCGCCGCCCCGTTCCGCGAGTCCGACCCGGTCGACCGCCCGGTCAGTCCGTACGCGGCGACCAAGAAGGCGTGCGAGCTGATGGCGGCGACGTTCCACCACCTCCACGGCCTGCCGGCCACCGGGCTCCGCCTGTTCACCGCCTACGGGCCCCGCAATCGCCCCGACCTGGCGATCGCCAAGTTCTCCGCCCTGATCGAGGCGGGCGAGCCGATCCCGATGTTCGGCGACGGCTCCACCCTGCGCGACTATACGTTCGTCGGCGACATCGTCGACGGCATCGTCCGGGCCGTGGAGCGCTGCCGGGGCCTGCACCTCTACAACCTCGGCAACGCCACCCCGGTCCCGCTCCGGGACATGATCGCCGCGCTGGGCCACGCCCTCGGAAAGCCGGTCCGCCTCAACCACCTGCCCGAACAGCCCGGCGACGTCCCCAAGACCCACGCCGACATCTCCCTGGCCCGCGCCGAACTCGGCTATGAGCCGAAGACGACGCTGTCCGAAGGGCTGGCGGCCTACGTCGTCTGGTCGCGGTCCGGCGAAGGCTGACGGATTGGATCGTCAGCGACGAATCGGCCATCTGGCCTTGATCCCCCCGGGCGGCCCGATATGATCCCGGGCAACCAGGAGGGTGGGATGGCACGACTCGCGCTGATCTTGATACTTGCCATGTGTTCGGGATGCCGGCAGGTAGATCACGGCCCTCCCGTACCCTCATCATCGAGCGGTGCGGGGCGTGGGCCGTTCCAGCCGCTCATCAACGAGATCAACGCGTGGGGCACGGGAAGTCCCGCTCACACGCTGGAGCCGGGGTCGATCTGAGTTCAGTGGAGGAATCTCGTCTTGTCGGATTCCTCCCAGAAGAGTTGGCCGGCGTCGGTCTCGGTCTCGGACATCAGCCACAGGACGCGGCCGATGGCGGCGTTGGAGATCATGTCCTCGGGCGGCTTGGCCTTCCAGCCGGCGTAGAGGGCGTCGACGTTCTTCCGGGCCCGCTCCATGAGGTAGGGCTCCTTGGTGGTGCGGTAGAGTTCGAGGTCGGCCTCGATCATGAAGTGGGAATACCGGGGGGCGTCGCGGTAGACGCCGGTCGTCTCCCCCAGGAACCAGTCGCTGGCCTTGCCGATCCGCTTCGCTTCGTCCAAATACTGGGCCTCGCCGGTGGCCCGGTAGAGGCCGAGCAGGGCGCGGAGCATCAGGGCGGTGTTATACGTCAGCTTGCCGCGCTTGATCTCGCCGGTGGCCACCACCTTGCGGTCGTCGAACAGGCCGTCGGTGTCCTGCAACGCCCCCCTCGTCCAGGCGACGATCTTGCGGGCGCGATCGATGAGTTCCGCCGAGCGGGCCTCGTCGACCTCGCGGGCCATCCGCAGGCAGCCCACCGCCGCCGGGCCGTTGGCGCAGACGTTTTTGGTGCCGTCCTTGTGCAGCTGGTGCCACCAGATGCCGCCGCCGATCTCTTCGTCCCAGCCGCTCAGGACGAACTTGAGCGTCTCGTCGGCCCGCTTGAGGTAGCGCGGGTCGCGGTCGGTCTCGTACGCTTCGAGGTAGGAGATCACCAGCCAGGCATTGTCATCATAGTACTTGTCGTTGCCGTTCCCCCTGGTCATCGCGGCCTCGTAGCCGGGGATGGCGACCTTGTCGTCCCAGTAGGCGTCGAGGGCGACGAAGTAATCCTTGAGCCGCTTCTGATAAGTCGCCGGGTCAACCCTCGCCGCCGCGACCAGATTCGAGAACTGGACGCTCTGGAGCCAGACGTAATCCGGCTTCTGGATCGACAGGGCCTTGAGGTAGACGCCGGTCCTGGCGTCGTAGAACGTCTTCTGAATGTGCTCCGTCACCTCGCGGGCGTGCTGGGCGTAAGGGCCCGGCTCGGCGGCCCGAGATGACACCACGAACGACAGGGCCAGCAGTGCGGCGGAGAGGGGCCGGATCATGGTCGGTGGACTCCGTTGGATGGGACGCGCCGCGGGATTTTCGGATCAGCATTCCTCGATCTGGAGAACTCTCAGCACCGCCGACGGGTCGGCGAAGTCGGCCACGAATTCGGCCTCGCCGGCCCAGTCCCCCATCGGTCGGCGATGGCCGACGGCGACCGCCCGAAGCCCGGCGGCGCGGGCGGCGGCCAGCCCGGTGGGGGAATCTTCCAGGGCGGCCGCATCCTCGGCGTCCAGTCCCAGGCGGGCCAGGGCCAGGCGGTAGCCTTCGGGGTCGGGCTTGGGGGCGGCCACGTCTTCCTTGGCGATGATGATGGGGAAGACGTCGAGCAGCCCGGCCGACCGGAGCACGGCCTCGACGTTGGCCCGCCACGTCGTCGAGACCACCGCGAGCCGGGCGTATTCCTTGAGGCGGGCGACCAGTTCGGCGACGCCGGGGTAGATCCGGGGGGCATCGGCCAGGAGCGAGAGGGTGAGGTCCTGCTTGCGGCGGACCCAGCCCTCCACGTCGCCCCCCTCGATCCCGCGGCGGGCGAAGACCTCGGCGAGGAACTGGCGATCGTCGACCTCCATCGCGCGGAGGCAGGCCTCCTCGCTCTCGTCCCAGCCGAGGGCGCCGAAGGTCCTTTGCCAGGCGGCGACGTGGACGTTCTCGGTGTCGGCGATCACGCCATCGAAGTCGAACAGGACGGCGCGGGTGGGCATCGATCTCGCCTCGCGAAAAGGCCCCGGGCGGGGCGGATGGGGGCGATTATCGCGGGCGGGGGCGCGAGCGTCAAATCGTTGACTTTCCCCCGGACGCCGCTTATGGTTGCGGCTCGTCCCCTTCCCCATACCGAGACCGAGCCCGGCGGCATCGCCGACGCCCTTGGGAGCCCGCGGATCATGGCCCGACCCGTCACCCTGTTCACCGGCCAGTGGGCCGACCTCCCGCTGGAAACCATCGCCCAGAAGGCCAGCCAGTGGGGCTATGACGGGATCGAGCTGGCCTGCTGGGGCGACCACTTCAACGTCCAGAAGGCGCTGACCGACGACAAGTACTGCCAGGGCCGCCACGACCTGCTGGCCAAGTACGGCCTGAAGACCTGGGCGATCTCCAACCACCTCGTCGGACAGCTCGTGCTGGACATCCTCGACGACCGCACCGACCCCTGGGTGCCCGAGGAGTTCCGGGGCTCGGCCGAGTCGAAGCGCGACTGGGCGATCCGGGAGATGAAGGACACCGCCCGCGCCGCCGCGAAGCTGGGCGTGCCGGTGGTCAACGGCTTCACCGGCTCGTCGATCTGGCACCTGCTCTACTCGTTCCCGCCGGTCTCCGACCAGACGATCTCCGACGGCTTCAAGCTGCTGGCCGAGCGCTGGAACCCGATCCTCGACGTGTTCAAGGAAGTGGGCGTCAAGTTCGCGCTGGAGGTCCACCCGACCGAGATCGCCTTCGACCTCTACTCGGCCCAGACGGCGCTGGAAGCCCTGGACCATCGCCCCGAGTTCGGGTTCAACTTCGACCCGAGCCACCTCCTGTGGCAGTTCGTCGACCCGGTGGCGTTCCTCCGGGCGTTCCCGGACCGGATCTACCACGTCCACGTCAAGGACGCCGCCCGCACGCTCGACGGCAAGACCGGCATCCTCGGCTCGCACCTGAACTTCGGCGATCCCCGCCGGGGCTGGGACTTCCGCTCGCCGGGCCGGGGGCAGGTCGACTTCGAGGAGATCGCCCGCACGCTGAACACCCTCGGCTACGCCGGGCCCCTCTCCGTCGAGTGGGAAGACCCCGGCATGGACCGCGAGTTCGGCGCCGCCGAGGCGGCCTCGTTCGTGAAGACCAAGATGGGCTTCACCTCGTCCGGCCGCGGCTTCGACTCCGCGTTCGCCGAGGCCCAAGCCAAGAAGGCCTGATCGACCGACCGATCCGGCCCATGCGATGGCGTGGGCCGGATCCTCGATCTCAAAGGCCGAGCACGCCCTGACAGATCGCCAGCAGGTGGTCGGCGATCGCTTCGGGCTCGCCCGGGGTCACGCGCACGACCGGCGTGCCATCGGGCGGGAGATCCGAGCGGGACTCGCCGATGACGGCCCGGAAGGTCGTCGGCGTCGCGGGGACGTCGCCCACGACCATCGCCCAGCCGTTCGCGGCAATCCCCCCAGCCAGCCGGGCGACGACCCGAGATCGACGGGCCTCGTCGCGGTCGAGGACCTCGACCCGCGCCGGCCGGCGGTCGAGGTTCCGCAGTAATTCCCCGACCGTCCGCCCGGTCGGGGGATGGACCTCCTCCGCGGCGATCTCGGCCAACGGGGCGAGCACGAATCGGCGGACCGGCATCAGGGGATGGGGGATCGTCAGCTCGGCCGTGTCCAGGCAGGTCGGGCCGAACAGCAGGAGGTCGAGGTCGAGCGTCCGCTCGCCCCAGCGTTCCCGCCGGACCCGGCCGGCCGCCTGCTCGATCCCCTGCAAGATCCGGAGCAGCTCGATCGGCCCGCACTCGGCATCGACCACGGCGGCGGCGTTCAGGAAGGCCCCCTGCCCGCCCGGCCCGCCCGTCGGGTTGGTCGCGTGGTACGAGCTGACGGCCCGGACGATCAGGCCCGGCGTCTTGGACAGGGCGGCGACCGCGTCGTCGAGCGTTCTGGCCCGATCGCCGAGGTTGCCGCCCATCCCGATCGCCGCGCGGGTCACAGCTTGAGCTTGCCGATGCGCTCGACCGCCTGGAGCAGGCGCGGGGTCTCCACGGTCAGGGCGGCCCGGATGTAGCCGTCGGCGGTGCGGCCGAAGCCGAGGCCGGGGGTCATCACGAGGTCGGCCTCATCCAGCAGGCGCGAAGCCAGTTCCGTGGAGGTGTACCCCTTCGGGCAGGGCATCCAGACGTAGAACGTGGCCTCGGGCGTCGGCACCTCCCAGCCCAGCCCGCGCATCCCGGCGACGAAGGCGTCGCGGCGTTCCTTGTAGAGGGCCCGGAGCGGAGGGGTGATGGTGTCGTACTCGTCCAGGGCGGCCTTGGCGGCGTGCTGGATCGCCGTGAAGATGCCCGAGTCCGTGTTCGCCTTCACCTGGGCGAGGGCCGCGATCAAAGGGGCCCCGCCGATCGCGAAGCCGACCCGCCAGCCGGTCATGTTGAAGGTCTTGGACAGGCTGTGGAATTCGACCGTGTGCTCCTTGGCCCCCGGGATCTGGAGCATGCTGGGCGGGGGCGTCTCGAAGTACATCTCGTTGTAGGCCGCATCCTGGGCGATCACCAGGTTGTGCGCCTGGGCCAGGCCGGCGACCTTCTCGAAGAACGCGAGGTCGGCCGAGCCGCCGGTCGGGTTGTTCGGGTAGTTGAGGAACATCAGCCGGGCGCGGTGGTAGACGTCGGCCGGGATCGAATCGAGGTCGGGGCGGAAGCCCAGGCCCGGCTCAAGCGGCATCGTGTAGACGTCGGCCCCGGCGAACGTGCTGCTGCTCCGGTAGACCGGGTAGCAGGGGTCGGGCACCAGGCTGATGTCGCCGGGGTTGAGCACGGCGAGCGGGAAGTGGGCGATCCCTTCCTTGGAACCGATCAGGGGCAGGATCTCGCTGTTCGGGTCGAGGTCGATCCCGTACCGCTTCTTGCAGAACGCGGCGATGCTCAGGCGCAGCTCCGGCGCCCCCTGGTCGAGCGCGTACTGGTGGAAGGCCGGGTTCTCGACGTGGTGCTGGAGGCTCTTGATGATCGGGGCCGGGGTCGGCCGATCGGGGTCGCCGACCCCCAGGTTGATCACGTCGCGCCCGGCGGCCAGCGCCGCCTTCTTCTTCTTGTCGATCTCGGCGAACAGGTAGGGGGGGAGCTTCTGGAGCCGCTCGGCCTTGGTGAACTGGGTCGTCGCCATCGGGGGTCCTGGATCGGAGGCTCGGGATCTCGGTCGAAGGCGGCTTGTCCGTTCCACATCCGGCCCGCCAGGACCTCAGGTTATCGAACTCTCCCCGAGGTTTCCAGAACCTCCCGCGCCCGCCCCGGATCCGACCCCCGCGAATTCTTCCCCGGGAAGTTCTTGACCCGGGCGGCTCCTCCCGGTACATTCTACCTCGCACTCGCAAGGGCGATTAGCTCAGTTGGCTAGAGCACCAGCTCGACACGCTGGGGGTCACAGGTTCGAATCCTGTATCGCCCATTACGACCTCGCCAAAGGTCATGGATTCCCGCCGATCATTTCGAGCGGTGAATTCGTTCTCTCAAGAAACCCGGCTCGGGCCATTCCAGGTCCGAGCCGGGTTTTTTCGTGCGCCCATCCTTCGGCCGGTGCGATGGAGGCAGGCAGGCCGGGCATGCCGACGAATCGGCCGAACCCCCGCGACGAGATGCGTGTCGAGCGGGCAAGATGCTCCGGGCTCGCGCGATGCGGCCAGGGCACACAGATCGAGGACGAGTTGTGTCGGCACGAGCCATCCGGGTCAGCAAGTACCTGTCGAAGTACCTGCGGCATTCCCCCGAGGAACTGGGATTATCCCTGCTCCCGGGCGGGTGGGTGCCGGTGGATGACCTGCTGGCGGCCGCGGCGAGTCACGGCTTCCCGATCTCCTACGACGAACTCGTCGAGGTCGTGGAGACGAACGACAAGCGCCGGTTCTCGTTCGATGACGGCGGAGACCGGATCCGGGCCAACCAGGGGCACAGCGTCGCGGTGGACCTGCAACTGGAGGAGAAGGAGCCGCCCGATCTGCTGTACCACGGGACGGTCGAGCGGTCCTTGCCGTCGATCCTGTCCCGGGGGTTGATCCGGGGGGACCGGCACCACGTCCACCTATCGAGCGATCGGGAGACCGCCCGCCGGGTCGGGGCGAGGCGGGGCCGGCCCGTCGTCCTCGAAGTGGCCGCCGGGCGAATGCACCGGGACGGGATCGCGTTCTTCGTCTCGGCGAACGGGGTCTGGCTGGTCGACGCCGTGCCGCCCGGCTACCTGGCCCGGGCGTGACCCCGGCTCAACCGGCGAGCAGGCGGAACGCCAGGATCAGGAGCAACGTCAGGCCGATCGAGACCAGCAGCGACCCCGCCCATCCCAGCTTGTTGAAGTAGAAGAAGAACATGGATCGGTCCTCCGATGGTTCCGGCCTCGCGGGGGTGCCCGGGACGGATTCCATGCAGTTCCGAGGCCGCGACCCGGCCCCGTCGGGCGCGGGCCGGAGGGGCGATCAGAGGGCCCGGTAGTACGAATCCACGGCGGGCTGCCCGGTGGAATTCGGCCCGGCCTGGTCGTCGGCCCCCAAGTAGCGATAGGGCAGTTCGCAATCCATCCGGCCCCGGCGGGCGATCAGTCGCCTCCGGCGGTCGAATTCCAGGCCCGCGCTGCGCAGCCCGGCCACGATCTTCGGGCCAGCGTTCGGGTCGTCGGCGAACTTCAGGTTGACCGGGTCCAGGCTCGCCGCGAACCGACTGCCGTCGGCCAGCCACGAGGTGGCCCGGGCGATCAGCCCGAGCTTGTCGCCGACATAGTGCAGGCCGTGGACGCAGGTGATCAGGTCGAATGGCCGGTCGGGCCGCCAGTTGGACAGCGATGCCTCCACGAGCCGGAGCCAGGTCGGAGCCGGGTCGGCGGGGAAGAACATCCCGACAAGATCGATGCCGA
This sequence comes from Tundrisphaera macrotermitis, assembly GCF_051175315.1. NCBI lineage: Bacteria > Pseudomonadati > Planctomycetota > Planctomycetia > Isosphaerales > Isosphaeraceae > Tundrisphaera > Tundrisphaera macrotermitis. Next base: position 3,003,466 of record NZ_CP195100.1, on the reverse strand, counting down.
CGATCTCGACCCGCGGGTCGAGCCCCTCAGCGTGGAGGACGCGTGCGGCCTCGATCAGGGCCCGGCCCGACCCGCAGCAGAGGTCGAGCCAGGACGCGTGGCCCGAGCCCGCCCGCTCCCGGAGGACGTCGAGCGGGTTGAAGCCCAGTTCTCTGCCGTAGCCGTTGGGGCCGACGAGGGCACGCTCCCGATTCATCCGGCAGTTGGCGACCACCGCCGATCGTTCCAGGGTGGCGTCGTCGAGCAGGTTCATGATGGGACCGCTCCGCGATCCGCCCCCCCCGCCCAGGCCACGACCCGATCCAGATAGGCCGCCCGGACTTCTGGGAAGACCGTGACGTTGGGGACGTGATTGACCTCCAGGAGGTGCCGGGAGCCGTCGGGCGAAACCATGTAATCCACGCCGACGGCCTCCAGGCCGAAGTGGGCGGCCAGGCGTCGGGCGTCGTCGAGGAGTTCCGGGTCGATCGCCATGAAGGCGGCCCCAGGGTCGTGGATCGACTTGAGCCAGCCGTCGCCGGCCATGCCGACCTGCCAGGCATGCTCGCCGATCAGGACGATGCGGACGGCCTCGCCCTCGACGAACTCCTCGAAGAGCGTCGGCACGGTCGCGGACCACGTCGCGTCGAATCGGGCCTTGTCCTCCCCGCAGTGCCAGTTCCCCCACTTGGCGACCATCGGCCCCTCGGCGACCACGGTCGTCCCCCGGTCGGCATAGCCCCGAGGAATCCGGCCGAAGCGGGTGACGGCCAGGGCCCGCACCAAACCCGGGAGGCGGAGCCGGAGGTCCATCATCCCCCGGGCACCCGGCAGGCAAGGGCCTCCCCACAAGGCCAACGCGGAGAGGAAGTCGAAGTCATCCTCGAAGATGGCGTGGTAGGCCACCCGCCCGACCGGGACGAAGTGGTCCATGACGTGGGGATGCTCGACCAGGAGTAGCCCGCGATCCACGCGGATGCGGGGCAGGTTCTCGAAGGCGAGGACCGGCCGATCGATCCGGCTGCGTAGTTCTGCGACTTCGGGCTCGTCCAGCCCGACGATGAGGATCGGTATCATGTCCGAAATCCCGGCCCCCGTCCGGGGCGGTTGCTGCGAACGATCGTCCCGTCCAGGACCGTGTTTCCCGCGAGGGTGGACGCGCCCGATGGCCCCGGGGTTCGCCCGGGTTACAATCGCATGGGTGGCGAAGGGATCGGCGGGCATTCGCCCGGCCTTGCTCCATCCGGCGAGGGGCGGCATGAGCGACTGGAAGCCGAGGATGGGCAAGGCGGTGCGTCACCTGGCCGAGCAGCTGGCGGGCATCCGGGCCGGCACGCTCAGCGTGGGCTTCATCGAGACCTTCCGGGCCTCGCTCGGCGGCAACTCGGTCGCGCTCGGGAGGATGGCCAGCGTCGCGAGCCGGGGCGACCGGATCGTCGTCACGCCGTTCGACCCGGCCAACGTCCCGGCCGTGGTGAAGGCCCTCGCCGAGGCGAAGTTGAACGCCTACGCCCTGGATCCGAGGACGGTCGCAGTCGGCATCCCGCCGGTCAGCGGCGAGCAAAGGGCCGAACTCGCCCGACACGTCAAGAAGCTCGGAGAGGAGGCCAAGGTCGCCATCCGCGCCATCCGCCAGGACGCCCGCAAGCAGATCGCCGCCCGGGGCCGGGGTTCGGAGCGGGCCGTCCAGGAGGCCACCGACGCGTCGGTCGAGGAGGTCGAACGCCTGGTGAAGTCGAAGATCCGGGAACTCGGGGGCTGACGAAGGTTGGGCCCCCCTGCCCCGGCGCCCGCTCATTGGACCGGCCCCACGGACACCTCCGAGATCACCGTCCAGCCCTCGTGCCGGGGCAAGTCATTGGCGAAGGCGATGGCCGGGCGGCCGGTCCAGGGGTCGATGATGCCGAGGGCCAGGCGGTAGCGGCCGGGCGGGGAGTTGGCCTCGACGCCGCCATCGACCTGGAACGGACCCGGCCGCCACGACCGCACGTCGCAGCGGAGCGGCCAGCGACCGGCGACCTTGCCCGCCGCGTTGATCAGGGCCAGTTCCACCGGCCACGGGTAGTAGAACGGGGCCACCCCCTGGTTCTCCCCTCGGATCGCGACCGTCAGGCTGCCGCCCGGGGCGACGGTGGCCGGGTGACGGACCTCGTCGAGCCGGAACTGATAGCCCATCCGGCGCACCAGGGCCTCGCTCCGACCGAGGAACTCGGGAGATCGGGACGCGTCCAGCGCCGGGGCATAGGGGCCGACCCAGGTGAAGTGGCTCCGTTCGACCATCTCGACCGTGTGCTCGTAGCCCTCGCCGAGCCACTTCTTCGCTCGGTGCGGCTCCATCTCGCCGCCGATGGCCGCCCGCTGCCAGTTGTCCATCCGGCCCGATTTCCTCAGCCCGGCCAGGAACGACCAGTCGTGGCCGTTGTCGGTGTCGTCCGGGAACATGTCGTCGTGGAACCCGAGCCAGGGCTGATCTCCGGCGGCGTCCCGGGCGTAGCGGGCCATGAGGATCTTGTGGGGGAACGCCCGCCGGTAGGCATCGATGACCCGGCGTTCGGTCTCCTTGCTGGCGTAGAGCTTGCCCTTCGGCCAGGTGTGCCACTCGCCCCAGAAGCCGAGCAGGCCCAGCTGGATGAAGGCCACCCGCGGGTCGCCGTCGTACCGCCGGCCCATCGCCTCGATCAGCCGCTCCATGGCCGCGACCATCCGGGGGTCGTCGTAGTCGGGCGAGAGGCCGCCGCCGTGGTCCGCATAGGGCGTCAGCTTGACGCCCTTCTCCTTGAGCCAGCCGGGCAGGCCGGAGGGGCGGGAGGGATAGTCGATGTAGACCCGGAGGACGACGTGCTTGCCCGCGGCCCGGGGGGCCGACCAGGACCGCCGCTCCCACCGATCGAAGGCATAGCGGCCCTCCTCCGGCTCCAGGTCCTTCCAGGGGGCGTAGAGGAAGACCATCGAATACGGCTGGCGGATCGGCCCGGCATCGGCGTAGGGGCACCAGCCCTTGAGTGGGTTGTCGAGCGGGCCGGGTGCGGGCGAGGGCCGGACGACCACCTCGGGTTCGGGGGGCGCGGCGAGCCCGGAAGCCATCGGCACGAGGACCAGCAGCCCGATCCAGATCAATCGCATGGCACGCCCCCCAGCGGCGATAAGGCTTCGAACGGCGGCGGATAGCGGACCTCGCCTTCGATGCCCTCCAGGGCACCGGGAACGAGTTCGACCGCCATGAACGCAGGCCCCGCGTACGGCGACCGCAGCCGATCGGCCATTCTGGCAGAGAAGCCGAACCGGGGGTAGAACTCGGGGTGCCCCAGGACCACCACGATCCGATGACCGGCGTCCCGGCGGGCCGCGAGGCCCTCCCGGATCGCGCCGACGGCCGGGCTCACGGCCTCGGGCCAGCGTCGCGGAGTTCGGCCCGGACGCGCATCAGGATCCTCCCCAGCATGTTCTTCCCCCTCCCGTCGCCGCCGTCGCCCCAGTAGGCGTCGTTCTCGGTGTGCTCGACGATCGTCGCGTCGCCGGTCCCCAGGAGGATCTCGCGCAGGTCGGCGTGCTGGGCGAACTTCGCCATGACCGCCTCGTGCATGATCCGGTCCTTGGCCGACTCCCAATCCTTGCGGAGCGGACGCTTGCGGCTTCGGCCCATCCGCGCGGCGATCATCGGCGATTTGGCCTGCCGGACCTCCTCCTCGTCGGGAGTGCCCGCGAACTTCTGGGCCTGGAAGTAATGCTCGCTCGTGGGCCATTTCTTCCCCTTGAGCGAGATCGGGTGGGGCGAGAAGTTCGAGAAGCAGCCGAATTCCTCGGACACCGAGTAGAAATGGATGACTTCCATCGCGTCCTCCCCCGATCACCGATGCCCGTCGATCGTCGCCCGTCGTGCCGGCGGGTGCCACTCGACCTCCGATCCGGGTCAATCCTTGAACGACACCACGGCCTGCTGCGTGGTCGGCGGGAGGGGATGGAACTCGCTGCGCGAGAAGCCACCCCGGGCGAAGATGTCCCGGAATTCCTCGAAGGTGTAGGCGTCGCCGCGGGCCGTCGTGGCGAGCATCACCAGGGCGAAGGCGGCCGTCGGCGGCGGGGTCACGCGATCCGGCTCGGGGATGAAGTCCAGCGTCAGGGCCCGCCCGCCCGGGGCGAGCGCCGCGTGGGCCCGGGCCGCCAGCCCTGCGCAGGTCTCGCGGTCGAAGTGGTGGAGGAAGTTCGTCAGGAGGACGACGTCGTAGGGGCCGCCCCAGTCCACGTCGAAGGCGCTGCCGGGCCGCAGGTCGTAGCGGTCGGCCACGCCGGCGATGCGGGCATTCTCCTCGGCGACCGCCAGCACGTTCGGCCAGTCCAGGGCCGTCACGCGGGCCTCGGGGTGGCGCTCGGCGATCGCGAGGCCGAAGACCCCGTGGCCCGCGGCGACGTCGAGCACACGCAGGGGCCGCCCGCCCGGCTCGCCGGCCAGGCCCGCCAGCAAATGGGCCGGCATCCGCATCAGCGGGGCCATCGCGCGGGCGAACTCCACCCAGACCGGGTTGTCGTGGGAGACCGTCCCCTCGTCGGAGACCGCCGTGCCGCCCCGGCGCACCGCCTCGGGGAGCGTCAGGAAGCTCTCGCGCAGCTGGGGCGAGAGCATGAACCGCACGGCATCGCCCGCGAAGGCCGGCGAGCCTCGGTCCAGGAACAGCCTCGAATCGTCGGTCAGCTCGTAGCGGTCGCCGGACTTGCGGAGGAAGCCGATGATGGCCAGGTAATCCGCCAGGATGCGGATGCCCCGGGCGTCGGCCCGGCACCCCTCGGCCAGTTCGGTCGCCGTCCCCCGCCCCCGCGCCAGGTTCGAGAACAGGTCCAGCTCGATCGCCGCCCGGAGCGCCTCGGTGCGCTGATAGGCGAAAATCGTCTCGAAGAAGAGCGCTGGGGACGGTCCTTGATTCGCCATGTCGTATCCCTACCCGGATGAGCTGGTCCTCGGCCCGTCGGCCGTGGGAGCATCATACGTCGGGGACGAGGATGCGAGAACCGCGATCCTCGGCCGCCGCCCGATCCGGGCCTCAATCCTTCGGCCCGGCCGGTTCATCGAGCTGCACGGGGGTCGCCTCGGCATTCCCCCAGTCGGACCAGCCCAGGTAGTAGTTCCGGGCGTGGTAGCCGAGGTGTTCGAGGACGAAGGCGTTCACCGAGGCCCGGCCGCCCCCCTGGCAATGGGTGATGACCGGCACGCCGGGGTCCACGCCCGCCTTGGCGAGCTTCGCCCGGAGCGTCGCGTCATCCAGGAACCGCCCGTCCGGGTCGACCAGCTGGCTCCACTCCAAGTGGCAGGCCGTCGGGATGTGCCCCGCCCGCTTCGAGAGCTTCTTCGAGCCGACGTACTCCTCGTCGCTGCGGGCGTCGAGGATGGCGCCCGTCTTCGAGCCCAGGGCGGCGAGGACCTCCTCCTGGGTCGCGTGCCGGTCCTTGCGGAACGCGACCGGGAACGGTTGCGGGGCGACGGGCTTCACCTCGGCGGTGACCGGGTGCCCCCCCTCGGCCCAGAGGCGGAAGTTCCCGTTCAGGAGCCCGACCCGCTCCACGCCCAGGTAGCCCAGCAGCCACCAGATCCGGGCGGCGGCCAGCTGGCGGCTCGCGTCGTAGACCACGACCTCGGACTTCGGCCCGATCCCGAGCGGGGCGATCCAGGCCTCCCAGGTCGCGCGATCGGCGAGGGCCCCCGGCTTCGCGGCCAGGGCCTCGACCGCCTTGACGTCCACCCACACGGCGCCGGGGATGTGGCCCCGGTCGTAGTCCGCCTTCGGGCGGGCATCCAGGAGGCGGAGGTCGGGGTCGGGGAGCCGCCGCTCCAGCTCGTCGAAGGGGACGAGCCACGCCCGGCCGGGAGCCTGGGCCTCGGCCCGGCCCCCGAAGAAGGCGAGGGCTAGCAGGGCGAACGTCAGCCTGGACTTGCTCATGATGCGGCTCCTCCATGACAAGGGGCGGGCGAATGGCCCGATCCGGTCGGATGGGCGGGTCGCCCCGCCGGAATCGACAGTCTACCCCTTGTCCTGCCGAATCCGAAGCCTTCTAATCGGGGCCATCGCCGCCGCGAACGCACGCCCCGAGCCTCCCGCCGGCCGCGTCCCCTCGGCCGCGACGGGCCCGCCGACCCGGGCCCCCCGCCCCGGCGCCACCCCGACCGATTTCGAACCCGACTTTCCTCCCTGGATCCTTCGGACCGGGGCCCGACCACGGAGCGATGCCCGGCCCATGAACCCCATCGTTTTCGCCATGAGGCGGCCCCTCACCGTGATGGTGGCGGTGATCGCCGTCGCCCTGGGGAGCGGCCTCGCGCTCAAGCGGATGTCCGTGGACATCTTCCCCAACCTCAACCTGCCCGTCGTCTACGTCTGCCAGCCCTACGGCGGGATGGACCCGGCGCAGATGGAGGGGCTGCTCACCAACTACTACGAATACCACTTCCTTTATATCGGCGGGATCCACCACGTCGAGTCGCGGAACATCCAGGGCATGGCCCTGATGAAGCTGTTCTTCCACCCGGGCACCAACATGGCCCAGGCCATGGCCGAGACCATCGGCTACGTCACCCGGTCGCGCGCCTTCATGCCCCCGGGCACCGTCTCGCCGTTCATCACCCGGTTCGACTCCGGGAGCGTTCCGGTCGGCTATCTCGTGCTGTCCAGCGAGACCAAGAGCATCGGCGAGATCCAGGACCAGGCCCTGTTCAAGGTCCGGCCGATGTTCGCCGGGCTGCCCGGGGTGTCGGCCCCGCCCCCGTTCGGCGGGAGCCAGAGGACCGTGGTCGTCCGCATCGACCCGGACCGGCTCCGCTCCTACCGGATGTCCCCGGACGAGGTCATCAAGGCGCTGGCCGCCGGCAACGCGATCAGCCCGTCGGGCAACGTCCGGATCGGCGACGAGATGCCCATCGTCCCGGTGAACTCGCTGGTCAAGCAGGCCGAGGATCTGAAGGCGATCCCAATCCGCCCCGGCGTGTCGCCCACCGTCTACCTCCGCGACGTGGCCACGGTGTCGGACGCCTCGGACATCCCCACCGGCTATGCCCTGGTGAACGGCCGACGCGCGGTCTACATCCTGGTGACCAAACGGGCCGACGCCTCGACCGTCTCGGTGGTGGAGAACGTCAAGGCCGCCCTCCCCTCGATGCAGGCGGTCCTGCCCGACGACATCAAGGTCGGCTTCGAGTTCGACCAGTCCCCGACCGTCACCAACGCCATGCGGAGCCTGGCCACCGAGGGGATCGTCGGGGCGATGCTCACCGGGCTGATGGTGCTGGTGTTCCTCCGCGACTGGCGGAGCGTGATCGTGGTCGTCCTGAACATCCCGTTCGCCCTGTGCGGGGCGGTGGTCGCGCTCTGGCTGACCGGGCAGACCCTGAACCTGATGACCCTGGGCGGGCTGGCCCTGGCCATCGGCATCCTGGTGGACGAGGCGACCGTCGAGATCGAGAACATCCACGCGAGGATGAGCCACACCCCGAACATCCCCCGCGCCGTGAGGCAGGGGAACCTGGACACGGCGGTGCCCCGGCTCCTGGCCATGCTCAGCGTGCTGGCGGTGTTCATCCCGTCGTTCTTCATGCAGGGGGCGGCCCGGGCGCTGTTCGTGCCGCTGTCGCTGGCCGTCGGCTTCGCGATGGTCTCGTCGTACCTGTTATCCAGCACGTTCGTGCCGGTCCTCTCGGCGTGGCTGCTCCGGCATCCCCGGCGGCACGGGGGGGGCGAGCCGAGGCGGACGGCCTTCGACCGGGTGCGCGACGCCTACACGCGGGGGCTGGGCGGGGCGGTCCGGCTCCGATGGCTGGTCGTCCCGGCCTATATCGCCGTGACCGTGCTGATCGCCTACGGGGTGGGGAGCCGGCTCGGGCTGGAGATCTTCCCCCGGGTCGACGCCGGGCGATTCCAGCTCCGGATCAAGGCCCCGGCCGGGACGCGGATCGAGAAGACCGAGCAGATCGCCCGGGCCGCGCTGGACGCCGTGAAGGCGGACGTGGGCGAAGACGCCATCGAGATCTCGGTCGGCTACGTCGGCCTGATCCCGTCCAGCTACCCGATCAACGCCATCTACCAGTGGACCGCCGGGCCGGAGGAGGTGATGCTCCGCGTCGCGCTCCGCCACGAGGCCGGGGTCGACGTGGAGGCGTTGAAGCGGAGGCTTCGCGACAAGCTGACCGGGCAGATGCCCGACGTCCGGTTCTCGTTCGAGCCGGCCGACATCGTCAGCGACGTGATGAGCTTCGGCTCCCCCACGCCGGTCGAGGTGGCCGTCAGCGGCCCGGCCTACGCCGACGTCCGGGCGCACGCGGCGAAGCTCAAGGACGAGTTGGCCAAGGTCGGCTCGCTCCGCGACCTCCAGTATGCCCAGGCCCTCGACTACCCGACCGTCTCGGTCGAGATCGACCGCGAGCGGGCCGGGATCAGCGGGGTGACGGCCGAGGAGGTGTCGCGGTCGCTGGTCACCGCCACCTCGTCCAGCCGGTTCATCGTGCCCAACTACTGGCCCGACCCCAAGACCGGCATCGGCTACCAGGTCCAGGTCGAGATCCCCCTGGCCCTGATGGACTCGATCAAGCAGGTGGAGACGATCCCGGTCCAGCGTTCCGGCGGCCCCTCGCTGCTCCTGCGGGATGTCGCGAACGTCCGACGCGGGACCATGCCCGGCGAATACGACCGCTACAACATGAAACGGACCATCAGCCTCACTGCCAACATCGAGGGGGAAGACCTGGGCCGGGTCGCCAATCGGGTGACCGAGGCGATCGAGCGGGCCGGGACGCCGCCCAAGGGGGTGGTCGTGGACATCCGCGGCCAGATCGTCCCGATGCGCGAGATGCTCGGCGGCCTGTCGGTCGGGCTGGCGATGTCGATCGTGGTGATCCTGCTGCTGCTGACCGCGAACTTCCAGTCCGTGAAGCTCGCCCTGGTGACGATCTCCACCGCCCCGGCCGTCCTGTGCGGGGTGGTGGTCGCCCTGTGGCTGACCCGCACGACCGTCAACATCGAGTCGTTCATGGGGGCGATCATGGCGGTCGGCGTCGCGGTGGCCAACGCCATCCTGCTGGTGACCTTCGCCGAGCGGCACCGCCGCGAGGACGGGGCCGGCGCGGCCGAGGCCGCCGTCCTTGGCGCCGGCGGGCGGCTCCGGCCGATCCTGATGACCAGCTGCGCCATGATCGCCGGGATGGTGCCGATGGCCCTGGGCTGGGGCGAGGGGGGCGAGCAGACCGCCCCGCTGGGCCGGGCCGTGATCGGCGGGCTGGTCGCCGCGACCCTGGCGACGCTTTTGGTCTTGCCCGCCCTGTTCGCCCTGGCCCAGGGGGGCAGCGGCCGCACCTCGGCGTCCGTGGACCCGGACGACCCGGAGAGCCCCTACTTCGACGGGCCGGGGGCGGGCACGCCCCGCCCCTCGCCGACGACCCACGCCCCGCGGATGGAGGACCACTCATGAAAGCCCGACGATCCCACGCGGCGCTCTGCCTGGCCGCCCTGGCCCTGCCCGGCTGCGACCGCCCGGCCGTCGAGAAGACGGCCCGGGCGGAAACCATCCCGGCGCGGCCCGTCGCCAGGGTGACCGTGGCGAGGCCGCTCCGGGAGACGGTCCGCCGGATGACCGAGCAGCCGGGCCAGATCGAGGCCGCCGAGACGACGCCGATCTACGCCAAGCTCGGCGGCTACGTGGAGAAGGTCGCCGTCGACATCGGCGACCCGGTCAAGCAGGGGCAGGTGCTCGCCGAACTCCGCGTGCCGGAGGCCGAGGCCGACCTGAAGCAGAAGAACGCCGCCGTGAAGCAGGCCGAGGCCGAGCGGAAGCAGAGCGAGTCGGCCGTCGAGGTCGCCCGCGCGGGCGTCGCCAGCGCCCAGGCGAAGGTGGAGGAGATCCAGTCCGGCGTGCGCCGCTCCGAGGCCGAGGCCGCCCGCTGGCAAGCGGAGTACGCCCGCGTCGAGCAACTGGCCCGCGAGCGGGCCCTGACCGGCAGCCTCCTGGACGAGACCCGGAGCAAGCTCGAAGCGGCGCAGGCCGGCCGCGACGAGGTGAAGGCCAAGGTCCGCTCCGCCGAGGCGGCGCTGGCCGAGGCGAAGGCCCACCTCGACAAGGCCGGCGCCGACCTGGAGGCCAGCATCGCCCGCATCGACGTCGCCCGATTCGAGGCCGAGCGGGCCGCCGCCATGGAAAGCTACGCGCGGATCGTCGCCCCGTTCGACGGCGTGGTGACCCGTCGGGGCATCGACACCGGCCACCTCACCACGCCGGGGGCCGTGGGCGAGCCCCTGTTCGTCGTCGCCCGGTCGGGCCTGGTCACCATCACCGTGGGCGTGCCCGAGACCGAGGCCCCGTCCGTCAACATCGGCGACACCGCCCGGGTCCGGCTCCAGGCCCTGGAGGGGAAGTCGTTCGAGGGCAAGGTCGGCCGCACCGCCTGGGCCCTGGATGCCCCGACCCGGACCCTGCGCACCGAGATCGACTTCCCCAATGCCGACGACGCCCTCCGGCCCGGCCTGTACGCCTACGCCTCGATCGTGGCCGAGGAGCACAAGGACGCGCTCACCGTTCCCACGACGGCGATCGTCGCCGACGCCGGCAAGACGTTCTGCGTCACGGTCGAGGATGGCAAGGCACGCCGGCATGAGGTCAAGCTCGGCCTCGCCGAGGGGAAGCGGACCGAGATCCTCTCCGGAATCGGGGCGGATGCCGAGGTCGTCGAGGCCGGCGGCGCCTCGCTCGTCGACGGCCAGCCCGTGGCGAAGAACGACCCGCCGGCGGACGCCCCCAAGGCGAAGAACTGATCCGACCGGCACGACCCGAGCCGCCCGGGCCGCGAAGGCCCAGGTCGGCTCGCGAGGAGGGCCCGCAACGAACGAATTGAGGGGTACGCCCCGATCGGGCGAGGCCAGGGAGGGCCCGATGATCGACAGGATTTCGACGAAGACGATGCCGTTCGTTGGGTCGGCGTTCGCCCTGCTCATGCTCGGGGGCGCCGGGGCGCAGGAACCGCCCCTCGGCCGGCCCGAGGCGGCGATGATCGCCGCTCAGGTCGCGGCCGACCCGCTCCCCGTGCCCCTGACGGATCCCGCCCCACCCGCGCCCGACCCGGGCATGATCGATGGGCTCGGGATGCCGCTCGTCCCGGGCCAGGCCATCCAGCCGATCGACCTGCCGGGGGCCCTCCGCCTGGCCGGGGCCGAGGACCTGGACGTGGCCATCGCCCGCGAGCGGGTCTGCCAGGCCATCGCCGAGCTGCAGCAGGCCCGGGTCCAGTGGCTCCCCAGCCTGTATCTCGGCCCGAACTGGACCCGCCACGACGGCCAGGCCCAGGTGGTCGAGGGGCCGGTCCGGACGATCAGCAAGAGCTCGCTTTTCCTCGGGGCGACCGCCGCCGGGGGTTCCAGCATCAGCGGGCCGGTGCCGGCGGGAGGGCCCGCCCAGGTCTCCGGCCTGACCTCGATCCTGCGGATCTCCGACGCCATCTTCGAGCCGCTCGCCGCCAGCCAGATCGTCGAGGCCCGCCGGTCCGGGATCGCCGTGGCGACCAACGATGCGTTGCTCGGCGTCGCGGAGTCGTACCTGGACCTCCAGCGCGCCGCCGGCCGGCTAGCCATCGCCCGCGAGGCGGCGTCCGACGCCCAGACGCTCGCCGACCTCACCGCGTCCTACGCCCGGACCGGGGCGGGGCTCGACGCCGATTATCGCCGCAGCCTCGCCGAGCGGGACCGCCAGCGCCGGAACGTCGAGGTCGCCGTGGGCGAGCTGGAGATGGCCTCCGCCGACCTGGTCCGCCGCACCCGGCTCGACCCGAAGCTGGTGGTCGCCCCGATCGAGCCCCCCGAGACCGTGCTCCGGCTCATCGAGGACGGCTGCTCGATCGACGCCCTGATCGTGATGGGCCTGCAAGGCCGCCCCGAGCTGGCCGAGTCCCAGGCGCTGGTCCGCGAGACGTTGGTCCGGCTCCGGCAGGCGAAGCTCCGGCCGCTGATCCCGAGCGTCGCCTTCCGCTACTCGGGCGGCGGGTTCGGCGGCGGGCGGAACGACTTCTTCGGCAACTTCGACGCCCGCAGCGATGCCGACGTGAACCTCTACTGGGAGGTCCAGAACCTGGGCCTGGCCGATCGCTCGATCGCCCGCCAGCGGGCCGCCCAGCAGCGCGTGGCCCAGCTGCAACTGCTCAAGGTCCAGGACCGCGTGGCGTCCGAGGTGGTCCGGGCCGAGAAGGAGCGGATCGCCGCGTCCCGGCAGATGAACGAGGCGGCGCGGGCGTTGCCCGAGGCCCAGGCCTCGCTCGAACTCAACCTCACCAACATCCGCCGGGGGGCGGGGCTACCCCAGGCGACCCGGCCGATCGAGGTGCTCCAGCCGGTGCAGGCCCTGGCCCAGGCGCGGGCCGATTACCTCGACTCCGTCCTGTCCTACAACCGGTCCCAGTTCCGCCTCTGCCGGGCGATCGGCCGGCCCCCGGCGATCGCCCAGGCCCCCGCCCCGACCGACCACGCGTCGCGGTAGGCCCGGCCCTCACATCAGCCCGCCGTTGGCCCGGATGTTCTGCCCGGTGACCCAGCGGGAGTCGTCGCCGGCCAGGAACGCCACGACGTCGGCGATGTCCCCGGGCGTGCCGAGCCGGCCCAGGGCCGCCATCTGCGCGAACCGTTGCTTGTCCTGCTCGGTCTTGCCCTGCCCGAACATCTCGGTGTCGGTCGGGCCGGGCGAGACCACGTTGACGGTGATCCCCCTCGGCCCGAGTTCCTTGGCCAGCGCCCGCGAGAGCTGCTCCACGGCCCCCTTGGTGGCGACGTAGGCCCCGTAGGTGGGCAGCATCATCACGGTGGTGGTCGAGGAGAAGTTGATGATCCGGCCGCCGTCGGCCATGCGGCGGGCCGCCTGCTGGCAGGCGAAGAACGTCCCCTTCACGTTCACGTCGAAGATCCGGTCGTATTCCTCCTCGGTCACGTCGGCCAGCGGCTTGTTGAACAGCGTCCCGGCGTTGTTGACCAGGATGTCGAGCCGGCCGAACGCCGCGATCGCCTCGTCGAACAGCCGCGCGATCTCGGCGACCTTGCCGACATCCGCCCGGACCGCGACGGCCCGGCCCCCCGCGGCCTCGACGGCGGCCACGGCCTCGCGTGCGGCCGCTTCATTCCCGGCATAGTTGACGACGACCGATGCCCCGTCGCGCCCGAGCCGCTCGGCGATCGCCCGGCCGATGCCCCGCGACGCCCCCGTGACCACCGCCACCTTGCCTTGCAGACTCATCGCGCCGCTCCTGGAACCCGAAGATCGAACCCCGACGGGGGATTCTAGGCGCGGGCCTCGCCGGAAGGCCAGTCGGCCCGGCCCGGCCGGGAAAACCATCGCGCCGGCATCATTGGCCCCCGACGTGCGAGATGGTGTGGGAGCGTGCGACGATTTCCTGTATCGTGACGGGCGAAGCGGCGACCGAGCCGGGGAACGATCATGTCCCTGATCAACCTGACGCTGAAGCATGGGCGGACGCTGGACGAGGCCCGGGGCGCCATGGAGCATGCCGTCCGGGACATGCAGGCCCGCTTCGGGCGGATGATCCGGGGCGCGACCTGGGACGGCGACCGCAACGGGGTCCGCCTGGAAGGGGCCGGATTCTGGGTCGAGATGAAGGTGGATGCGTCGGAGGTCCACGCCTCGGGCGACATCCCGATCCTGGGCGGCCTGCTCGGCGGATCGGTGGGCTCCGGCATCAAGCAGATCGTCCAGCACGCGTTCGCGGCGAAGCTGCCGGGCCGTTCGGGCCCCTGAGGGAGAGCGAGGACCCGGACCGCCCATGCACGACGCCCCGCTCGACCTCTACGACCCCAGGATCGGCGACCTGGCCCTGAAGGTCGAGGCGCTCACGCCCGGGGCGGACCCGGCCGGGCCCCGCCGCTCCAACTGCTTCTCGGTGATCTGGGCCAGCGAGGGGCAAGGCACGTTCGCGGCGGATCTGGCCGAGGTCCCGTTCGCCGCCCACTGCCTTCTGTTCGCCTCGACCTACCAGGCCCACCGGCTCGTCGGCGAGACGCCGATCCGGGGGCACCTCATCCAGTTCCACGCCAACTTCTTCTGCATCGAGACCCACCACGAGGAGGTCGGCTGCAACGGCGTCCTGTTCAACGACGTCTACGGCAGCCCCGCCGTCCGCCTGGACGAGCCCCAGGCCCGCGAGATCGGCCTGATCGTCGAGGCCATGCGACGCGAGCTGGAGGAGTGCGGGCTGGCCCATGCCGAGGTCCTGGTCTCCTACCTCAAGATCCTCCTGGTGCGGGCCACCCGGCTCAAGCTCGAACAGCAGGAGGTCGACTGGTCGACGCCCGAGAAGCGGCCTCCGGTCCTGCTCGAGTTGAAGGCCCTGATCGAGGCCCATTACCGGGAGCTGCGCCGGCCCGCCGACTACGCCCGGCTGCTCCACCTGGAGCCGAAGTCGCTGGCCCGGCTGGTGCGGCGGCACCACGGCAAGACCCTGACAGAACTGATCCGGGACAGGGTGATCCGCCAGGCCAGGTGGGAGATGCTCCACACCACCAAGCCGGTCAAGCGGGTGGCCCGGGAACTCGGCTTCGAGGACGTGTTCCACTTCAGCCGCCTGTTCAAGCGGGCCACCGGCTGCTCCCCGAAGTTCTTCCGGGAATATGAGACCGAAATTCGGGGCGGGCGAAATCTGTCCATGCCCTGGGGCGATCCGTCCATTCCTCCGGACGCCCCATCGGCCCAGAATGGGGACGATCCCGCCGAGGGGCCCTGACGGTCGGGCCCGGGCGCGGGAGGGCCGTGCAGGGAGCGTCCGAGATGAACGCGATCACCAGGCTCTTCGAGGTCGCCGCCCGCGCGGACCGGCTCGGCGTGGCCGTCACCCGCGCCGGGCTGATCGTGGTGCTGGTCTGGATCGGCGGGCTGAAGTCGGCCCGCTACGAGGCCGACGGCATCGTACCGTTCGTGGCCAACTCGCCGTTCATGAACTTCTTCTACAAGTACCCCGCCCCGGACTACAAGCAGCACAAGAACCCGGAGGGGGCGCTGGTCCCGGCCAACCGGGCCTGGCACGAGGCCAACCACACCTATCCGTTCGCCTACGGGCTGGGGTCGGTGATCGTCCTGTACGGGCTGATGCTCTGCCTCCACCCGTGGCTGCCGCAGGTGGCGACCCTGGGGAGCTTCCTGGTGGTCGTGATGTCGTTCGTGACCCTGTCGTTCCTCATCACGACCCCGGAATGCTGGGTGCCGCCGCTCGGCGACGCGAACCACGGGTTCCCGTACCTGAGCGGGGCCGGACGGCTGGTGGTCAAGGACGCGATCATGATGGGCGCCGCACTCGTCACGATGGCCGACTCGGCGAAGGCGTACCTCCGGAAGAAGGCCGGGCCCGCCACGCCGTAGACGCGGCCGGGCCGGGGGTGTCTACTGGGCGCGACCCGAGACCAGCCCGAATCGCCACCCGCCAGGACCCGACCATGGCCCGCATCACGTTCGCGCCGATGGCCCTCGCCTTCGCGGCCCTGATGGCCGCCCCCGCCGAGGGGCAGGAGATCGTGGTCCGGGACATCGCCGGCCTGCGGCGGGAGATCGCCGGGGCGAAGCCGGGGTCCGTCATCCGGGTCGCCCCCGGGGTCTACGAGGGGGGCGTCTCGGCCCGCGGCCTGCACGGCAAGCCGGGATCGCCGATCGCGATCCGGGCGGCCGACCCGAAGGAGCCGCCCACCTTCCGGGGCGGCGCGTCCGCCTTCCACCTCGCCGCGGTCTCGCACCTCGAACTGGCCGACCTCGTCGTCGAGGGGGCGACCGGCAACGGGATCAACATCGACGACGGCGGGAAGGCCGGCGAGCCCTCGCACCACGTCGTGCTGCGGGGCCTGGTCGTCCGCGACGTCGGGCCGAAGGGCAACCGGGACGGGATCAAGCTGTCCGGCCTGGACGACTTCCGGGTCGAGGGCTGCACCGTCGAGCGCTGGGGCGACCGGGGCTCGGGGATCGACATGGTGGGCTGCCACCGGGGCGAGATCGTCGGCTGCACGTTCCACCACGGCGACAAGCTCGGGGATCACGGCGTCCAGACCAAGGGGGGAAGCGCCGAGATCGCGATCCGCCGCTGCCGGTTCGACCACGCCGGCCAGAGGGCGGTGAACCTCGGCGGCAGCACCGGACTGCCCTACTTCCGGCCCCAGCCCGCTCCGGGCTACGAGGCGAAGGCCATCACCGTCGAGGACTGCACGTTCCTGGGCTCGATGGCCCCGGTGGCCTTCGTGGGCGTGGACGGGGCGACCGTGCGGCACAACACGATCTATCGGCCGAAGCGCTGGGGCCTGCGGATCCTCCAGGAGACCAAGGCCGATGGTTTCGCCCCCTGCCGCAACGGCGCGTTCTCCGACAACCTGATCGCGTTCCGATCCGACGAGATGGCGGTGCCGATCAACGTCGGCCCCGGCACGGCACCGGACAGCTTCACCCTGGCCCGCAACGCCTGGTATTGCCTGGATGCCCCGGCGCGGAGCCGGCCCAAACTGCCGATCCCCGAGGCCGACGGCGTGTACGGCGAGGCCCCCGGGTTCCGCGACGCCGAGGCGGGCGACCTGCGATCCGCCGGCCCGGCCGGGGCCCGCCCGGATCAGGGCGCTTCCGGGGAGGCCCGACCGTGATCCTCGGCCCGGTGCTGCTCTCCCTCCTCCTCGGCTCGCCCGCGGACGCGCCGCCGGAACGGCCCCGGCTGGTGGTGCTGACGGACATCAGCAGCCTGAAGGCCGGGGTCGCCGAGCCCGACGACGGCCAGTCGCTGATCCGCCTGATGCTCTATGCCAACGACTTCGACATCGAAGGGCTGGTCGCCTCCTCCAACCTGGGGCACGGCCAGGCCGTGCGGCCCGACCTGATCCGCCGGGTCGTCGCGGCCTATGGGCAGGCCCGCCCGAGCCTGGTCCTGCACGACGACCGCTATCCCCCGGCGTCCCACCTCGACGCGGCGGTCAAGGCGGGCCAACCGATCGCCGGGCCGAAGGTCGCCATCGCCGACGGCGTCGGCGAGGGGAAGGACACCGAGGCCTCCGACTGGATCATCCGGGTCGCGGACCGGCCCGACCCCCGCCCCGCCTGGGTGCTGATCTGGGGCGGATCGACCGACCTGGCCCAGGCCTTGTGGAAGGTCCGCGCGACCCGCACGCCCGAGGAACTGGCCCGGTTCGTGGCGAAGCTGCGGGTCCACGCCATCGGCGACCAGGATTCGACCGGGCCGTGGATCCGGGCGGAGTTCCCCGGCCTGTTCGCGATCACCCAGAGGCGGGCGTATCGGGGGATGTACCGGGGCGGCGACACCGCCCTCACCTCCCCCGCCTGGGTCCGCGAGCACATCCACGGCCACGGCCCGCTCGGCGACCTCTACCCGGACTATCGCGGCGGCGACATCTGGTCCTCGAAGCTGGGCCCGGTCCGGGGGATCAAGGAAGGGGACACGCCGTCGTTCCTGGCCCTGATCCCCGTCGGGCTGGGCGAACCGGGACAAACCGGGGTCGGCACCTGGGGCGGCCGGTTCGAACGGGTCGGCGGCAGCCCGACCGACGTGCCCGACCCGGGCCTCGACATGCCCGAGGACCCCGACCCGCGGATCGCGTCGGTCCACCGCTGGCGCCCCGCGTTCCAGGCCGACTTCCAGGCCCGGCTCGACTGGTGCGTCCGGCCCTTCGACCGGGCCAACCACCCCCCTCAGGTCCGGATCGCCGGGGGTCGGGAGCGGACCGTCCGGGCCGGGATGGTCGCCACGATCGACGCCGGGGAGACGAGCGACCCGGACGGCGATCCGCTGGACTTCGGCTGGGCCGTCGAATCCCCTTCCCCGGCGTCGTCCCGCGCCGTCCGGTTCGAGGTCCAGGACGCCGGCCGGGCCGGGGTCGTCGTCGGCCCGGAATTGGCCGGCCAGACGATCCGGATCCGGCTCTCCGTCACCGACCGGGGCCGGCCGGCCCTGGCCCGATACGGCGTGGTGACCCTGAAGGTCGAATGAGGCCCTGGAGGCGTCGGGGAGGCCGGTTCGGCCGGCCGGCACGGGCATTCTTTCCCGACCGACACTGGACGGGCCCGCCCCGATCATCGAAGGTATCGCGACGGGAGCGCGAGAGAGTTGTCCAGGGGACGTGACGCGATGGGCTTTGAGCCACCGGATGCGGTCGAGGTCAAGAAGGCCGAGGGGAAGGGGCTGGGCGTCTTCGCCCGCCGCCCGATCGGCAAGGGGGAGTTGATCGAGCGGGCCCCCGTGCTCCTGATGAGCGACAAGGAATATTGCAGCGGCGTGGACAAGACCCTGCTGGCGGGCTACGTCTTCGCCTGGGGCGAGGGCCAGATCGCCCTGGTTCTGGGCTTCGGCTCGATCTACAACCATTCGTACAAGCCCAACGCCCGCTACGACGACGACGCGGACGAGCCGAAGGCCAAGGAATACATCGCGATCCGCGACATCGCGGCCGGCGAGGAGATCACCATCAACTACAACGGCAGCCCCACGAGCCGGGCCAAGGTGTGGTTCGACGTGGTCAAGGAACCCCCGAAGATCAGCGCCCGACGCAAGGCGAAGTCTTCCGGGTGAGGCCGGGCCGCCGGCCCCTCGAACACGCACGACTCAGTCAGGAGGTCGAATCATGCCGCTGAAACTGGTGATCGTCGGCGGGGTGGCCGGGGGGGCGTCGGCGGCGACCTCTGCCCGCCGGGCCGACGAGGCGGCGGAGATCGTCGTCTTCGAACGCGGCCCGGACGTCTCGTTCAACAACTGCGGCCTCCCCTACTACGTCGGCGACGTGATCGACGACCGGGACAAGCTGATCGTCACCTCGCCCGAGCGGATGCGCGACCGCTACCGCATCGACGTCCGGGTCCGCACTTCGGTCGAGTCGATCGACCGGGCCCGGAAGGTGGTGCGGGCCCGCGACCTGGCCTCCGGCCGGGAGTATGACGAGCCCTACGACAAGCTGATCCTCTCGCCCGGCGCCGCACCGACCCGGCCCGACGTGCCCGGAGCCGACCTGCCGGGCATCCATACCCTCCGCGACCTCCGCGACGTCGACCGGATCCGCGGGCGGGTCGACGCCGGCATCCGCCGCGCGGTCGTGATCGGCGGCGGCTACATCGGCCTGGAGGTGGCCGAGAACCTGGCGCGTCGGGGCGTGGCCACCACCCTGGTCCAGTCCCAGGGCCAGGTCCTGTCGCTGTTCGACGCCGAGATGACGACGCCCATCGCCGAGCATCTCGCCGAGCACGGGATCGAGCTGATCCTGGGCGATTCCGCCGAGGCCTTCGAGGAGAAGGCGGGCGGGATCGAGGTCCGGCTCAGATCGGGCGGGACCCGGCAGGCGCAGCTCGTGGTGGTGGGCGTGGGCGTGCGGCCCGAGACCGGGCTGGCCGTCGCGGCGGGGCTGGCCCTCGGCCCGAAGGGGGGCATCCGGGTCGACGAGCACCTGCGGACCGACGACCCGGACATCTACGCCGTCGGCGACGCCATCGAGGTCGAGGACTACGTCCTCGGCGGCCCCACGCTCGTCCCCCTGGCCGGGCCGGCCAACCGCCAGGGACGGCTGGCCGCCGCCCACATCTGCGGGGAGGCCGAGGCCCGCTATCGGGGCACCCAGGGGACGGCCATCGTCGGCGTCTTCGGCAAGACGGCGGCCATGACCGGCGCCTCGGAGAAGGCCCTCCGCAAGGCGAACAGGCCGTTCCGCAAGGTCTACGTCCACGCCAACAACCACGCCGGTTACATGCCCGGGGCCGAGCCGATCTCGCTGAAACTCCTGTTCGAACCGGAGGGCGGCAAGATCCTCGGGGCCCAGGCGGTGGGCGGCAGCGGCGTGGACAAGCGGATCGACGTCCTGGCCATGGCCATCCAGGCGGGGATGACGGCGTTCGACCTCGAAGAGTCGGAGCTGGCCTACGCCCCCCAGTTCGGCGCGGCCAAGGACCCGGTGAACATGGCCGGGTTCGTGGCGGGCGGGCTCCTCCGGGGCGAGCATCCCCAGGTCGACGTCGAGGCGGTCCTGGACCTGTCCGCCGATCGCCGGCCCCTCCTGCTCGACGTCCGCAGCCCCGACGATTTCATGAAGGCGCATCTCCCCGGCGCCGTGAACCTGCCCCTGGACGAGATCCGCGACCGGCTCGACCAGATCCCCCGCGACCGGGAGATCGCCACCTACTGCCAGTCCGGGCAGAACGGCCACATGGCGACCCGGATCCTGCTCCAGTCCGGGTTCCGCGCCGCGAACATCGGCGGCGGCTTCAAGACCTATCGGCTCCACCACCCGGCCCCCGATTTGCGCTGAGCATATTCCAATCTCGCCGCTTAGTTCCACACCTGAATTATTTGACCTGGAAACAGTGCAGGCCTATCATGGTGCCAAGCGATGAGGGGGTCGGCCGGGATGCCGGGGCCCTGCTGGCCGACCTCTGGCGTCTGTTCCAGGCGATCCTGGACGACTCGGAGCCGGCCCTGGCGGAGCTGGGGCTGTCGGTCAAGGCGTTCTACCTGCTGGAGGCGATCGGCGATCATCCGTATCCGGCCCAGCTCGCCCGCAAGATGCACCTGCCGCCGCCGACGGTGACCTACCTGGTCAAGCAGCTGGAGGCGCGGGGGTTCGTGGAACGGCGGGCCGAGCCCGACGACCTGCGGCGGTTCCGGCTGGAGCAGACCGCATCGGGCCGCGAGGCGCTGCTCCGGGGCAGCGACGCCCTCAGCCGCCCTCTGGGCGTACGCCTGGCCCGGCTCGCCCCGGGCGATCGGGCCGCCTTCGACCGGGCCTTGCGGCGACTGGCCGAGCCGGGCGACGAGGCCGGCCGTCCCTGATCCGTCCATCATCATCGGCCCATCGCGCGGCCCCTCCGGGCCGCGCTGCGCCTCGACTTCGGATCCCTCTTCCCTCGGTTCGGGAGATTCAGCGATGCGATACCGACTGCTCGGCAAGTCCGGCCTGCGTGTCTCGGAGCTTTGCCTCGGGACGATGACCTTCGGCGAGGACTGGGGCTGGGGCTCGACGAAGGAAGAGAGCCGGCAGATCCTGGACGCCTTCTTCGAGGCCGGCGGCAACTTCATCGACACGGCCAACGTCTACACCAACGGCACCAGCGAGGCGCTGCTGGGGGAGTTCCTGGAAGGGGACCGGGACCGGGCCGTGCTGGCGACCAAGTACACCAACGCCATGCCGGGCACCGACCCCAACGCCGGCGGCAACCAGCGCAAGAACATGATGAGGGCCGTGGAGGCCAGCCTCAAGCGGCTCCGCACCGACTACATCGACCTCTACTGGCTCCACATCTGGGACCGGCTCACGCCATTGGAAGAGGTGATGCGGGCCTTCGACGACCTGGTCGCCCAGGGCAAGATCCTCCACGCCGGGGTGTCGGACATGGCCGCCTGGGCGGTGGCCCGCGCCAACACCCTGGCCGAGCTGCGGGGCTGGACCCCGTTCGTCGGGCTCCAGGTCGAGTACAGCCTGATCGAGCGGACCGTGGAGCGCGAGCTGACACCCATGGCCGACGCCCTCGGCCTGGGCGTGACCGCCTGGTCCCCGCTGGCCAACGGCGTCCTGACCGGCAAGTATGCCCACGGCAAGGCCGGGGCCGACGCCCGGATGAACAGCGACATGATGAAGGGCTTCGCCGCGTCCGGCACCCGGACCGATGCGATCGTGGCCGAGGTCCTGAAGGTCGCCGAAGAGGTCGGGCGGTCCCCGGCGCAAGTCGCCCTGGCCTGGCTCCGCCACCGGCCGACCCCGGTGATCCCGATCATCGGCGCCCGGAAGATCGACCAGTTCCGCGACAACCTGGCCTGCGTCGACCTCAGGCTCGACCCGGCGCAGGTCGGCCGGCTCGACGAGGCCAGCCGGATCGAACTCGGCTTCCCGCACGACTTCTACGCCAAGGACCTGATCAAGGGGCTGACCTACGGCGGCCTGCGGGACCGGATCGACGCCTGACCCCGCCCGACGACCGCCGCCGCCCGGAGGGCCTCACCGGGTCGGCGGTTCGTCGGGGGCCGCCTCGCGGAGGAGCCTCCGATAGGCGGCCTCGACCGCGTGGAACTCGGCGGGGTTGCCGCCCCGGTCGGGGTGGACCGAGAGGGCCCTGATGCGATAGGCGGCCTTGATGTCGTCCAGGCTGCACGGGGGCTCCAGCCCCAGGGCCCGGAACGCGGGCCGCGCGTCGGAGCCGGTGTCCCCCATCGCCCGGGCGCGGGTGGTGTAGAACTCGGAGTCGGGATAGCCGACCGAGTAGGCCGAGCCCTCGCGCTCCAGGCGGGCCCGGTCCAGGGCGACCGTCGGGTTCAGCCCCTCCCAGTCCTCGTCCTCGGTGCCGATCTGGTCCGGCCCGCACGAGCGGCGGCCGACCCGGACCTTCTTGGCGGTCTTCGACAGGACGAGGTGGGCGGCCACGAACGTCTCCCCTTCGTGGTCCCCGGCGCGGCGGGTGTAGAGGTATTCCCGCCGCGGCTCGCGCCCGCCCGATGCGCCGGCGGCCGGGGCGGGGTTGTCCCGCTTCGGCGGGGCGACTCGCCTCGACGCGGTCGACGCCCGCCGCGACCCGTAGATCCCGGCCTCGGCCAGCGCCTCCCGGGCGGCGACATCGGCCTCCTTCAAGCTGGGCGCGTAGCCCTGGGCGATCGTGATCCGGCCCTCGGCACCGGCCACGTCGTCGTAGGCCACCCAGTGGACACGGTCGCGACCGACCCGGGTCCGGGTCCAGACCGGGTGCTTCTCGCCCATGATGCCGATGCTCCTGCCTGCGATGAAGGGGTCGTGCCCGAGAACGCCCGTATCGCACATAGTATACGATTGTCGCCTTCCATCCCATCCTGATCATCGCGCACGGGTGCCGCTCGGGCCCCCGATCGGGTAGAACACGACCTGCCCGCAACGCCGACGCCCGACCCCGAGGAGGCCCGCCCATGACACGCATGCTGATCGCTCTCGCCGGAATCCTCCTCGCGGGGACGGCCCGGGCCGACGACCCGATCCTGGAGCGGCAGACCCTGTTCGAGGCGAACACCGGCGGCTATGCCCTCTACCGGATCCCCGGGTTGGTGGCGACGAAGGCGGGGACGCTGCTGGCCTACTGCGAGGCCCGCAAGCACTCGCGGAGCGACTGGGGCACCATCGACATCGTGATGCGTCGGAGCACCGACGGCGGCAAGACCTGGGGCCCGGCGCGGAAAATCGCCGCCCCGCCGCCGGACGCCCGCAAGAACCCCGTCGCCCCGGCCCGGAAGGACGCCCCGCCCGGCGAGTTCACCCTCAACAACCCGGTGGCCATCGCCGACCCGGAGACCGGGGCCGTCCACGTCCTCTACTGCGTCGAGTACGCCCGCTGCTTCCACATGCGGAGCGACGACGACGGCGCGACCTTCTCCCCCCCGGTGGAGATCACCCCGGCCTTCGACCGGTTCCGCCCCGAATACGACTGGAACGTCCTGGCCACCGGCCCCGGCCACGGCATCCGGCTCTCGGGCGGTCGGCTGGTCGTCCCGGTCTGGCTGTCGACCGGCAAGGGGCAGACCGCGCACCGGCCGTCGGTCGTCTCGACCATCGCGAGCGACGACGGGGGCAAGACCTGGGCCCGGGGGGCGATCGTGGTCGCCGACCCCCGCCCGTCCAACCCGAGCGAGTCGTCGACGGCGGAGCTTTCCGACGGCCGGGTGATGCTCAACGTCCGGCACGAGTCCGAGCCCCGGCTCCGGGGAATCTCGATCAGCCCCGACGGCCTCTCGGGCTGGAGCCCGATGCGGTTCGACCCGGCCCTGCCCGACCCGGTCTGCTTCGGCAGCCTCGCGCGGATGCCGGCCGACCCGGCCCGGCTCCTGTTCGTCAACCTGGACAACGCCGCGAGCAAGGAGCGGCGGAACCTGACCGTCCGGATGAGCCGCGACGACGGCCGGACCTGGCCGGTCGCCCGGGCGCTCGAACCCGGCACGAGCGGCTATGCCGACCTTGCGGTCGGGCCCGACGGGGTGATCTCCTGCTTCTACGAGTCGGGGTCGTCGGCAAAGGGGTCGACCGTCCCGCCCACCCTGCAGCTGGCCCGGTTCAACCCCGAATGGCTGGCCGCCCCGAAGTCCGACTGAATCCCCGCCATCGACCAGGAAGGTGAAACATGGCCAGGCACGCCGTCCGCAGCCTGTTCGAGCCCGAAGACGACGAGCCCGCCCCGGAGGCCGTGGCGCAGGACGCCCCGCTCGCCGAGCGGATGCGGCCCCGGACGCTGGAAGAGTACGTCGGCCAGGGGCACCTGATCGGGGCCGGGCGGATGGTCCGCAAGCTGGTCGACGGCGGGGGCCCCTTCCCGTCTTTGATCCTCTGGGGCGGGCCGGGGACGGGCAAGACCACCCTCGCCCGGCTGCTCGCCAACCGCACCGGCGCGAGGTTCGCGCCGCTGTCGGCGGTCCTGTCCGGGGTCAAGGAGCTGCGCGAGGCGATCGCCGAGGCCCGGGACGCCCGGCGCCGGGGCAAGCCGACGATCCTGTTCGTGGACGAGATCCACCGCTTCAACAAGGCCCAGCAGGACGCCCTGCTCCCGGCCGTGGAGGACGGGACCGTCAGCCTGGTCGGCGCGACCACCGAGAACCCGTCGTTCGAGGTCAACGCCGCGCTCCTGTCCCGGTCCCGGGTCCTGACGCTCCAGCCCCTATCCGAGGAAGACGTTGCGACGATCCTCCGCCGCGCCATGGCCGACGAGCGCGGCCTGAAGCATCTCCGGCCCGCGGTCGCCGACGAGGATCTCGCCCACCTGGCCCGCGCCGCCGCCGGCGACGCCCGGGTCGCCCTCACGGCCCTGGAGGCCGCCGTCCTGTCGGCCGACCCCGGCCCCGACGGCGCGCGGGGGGTGGACCGCGAGGCGATCATCGAGGCCGTCGGCCGGGCCCGGTTCGCCTACGACAAGGGGGGCGAGGAGCACTACAACCTCGCCTCGGCCCTGATCAAGTCGTTGCGAAATAGCGACGCCGACGCCGGGCTCTACTGGCTGGCCCGTCTGATCGAGGGGGGGGCCGACCCGATGTTCATCGCGCGTCGGCTCTGCATCCTGGCTTCCGAGGACGTCGGGCTGGCCGACCCCCGGGCCATGGAGCAGGCGGCGGCCGCCGCCGAGATCGTCCGGCTGATCGGACTGCCCGAGGGGCTCTATCCCCTGGCCCAGGCCACCGCCTACCTGGCGCGGGCCCCCAAGTCGAACGCCCTGAAGCGGGCCTACTTCGCGGCGGCCGAGGATGCCGCGGCCACCGCCCGCGAGCCGGTGCCGCTCCACCTCCGCAACGCCGTCACTCCGCTGATGAAGGCCCAGGGCTACGGCCAGGGCTATCGATACGCCCACGACGACCCCGAGGGCGCCTCCGCCATGACCTGCCTGCCCGAATCCTTGGCAGGCCGGACCTACCTCGAAGCTCCCCGACCCGGTCCGGTTCCCCCGGCCGGCGAAGGGCGTCCCGTGCGGTCCGAGTGACGCCCCCCGGTCACGATTTTGGGTGAACCCGTACTTTTCTTTTGCAAACTTTCGTCGGTCCCCCTATAACCTTCCGAGACAGGCTCACGTGCGAGGGGCGGTCAGGAGGATCTCCGCCAAGGTCCGTTTTCGCGAACATCATCGATTGGTCGAACGCGCCGCCAAGGGTTGGTTCGTGCCCGGCTGGAGGATCGATGTCGCCCGTCGTCGTCGATCCGGGCGGCTCAGGATTTGGGTCGGCCATGAAGGCCAGGGCCAAGGAGCCCAGATCGTGAGAAATCGTCTCGAAGACCTCTGGATCACGTCTGCCGACGACGGGGCCACCTCCCCGATCGGCATCGAGCTGTTCCGCCCGCAGGTCGACATGGAAGACCTGCTGCGAGCCTGGGCCCTGGAGCGTGGCCACAGCATCGAGATGGGGATGATCCTCGACCAGTCGCGTCGGTTCCTGGGCCGGCTGATGGCCGCCGACGGGATGTCCCGCGAGGATCGGAAGCGGGCCCGGGCCCTGATGACCCTGATCAAGGACGCCTTGCGAGAACCCGGGGCCAGGTGAGCCGGGGCCGCCCTCGCGACGTCCGGGCGGCCGACCGATCGCCAAAGCACGTGGGCGGGACCCGCCAGGCGCCGGAGCATCGCCGATGTATCACGCCGAGACCTTCGAGTTGCGGACCCGAGGGCGAGGGACCTGGGAGATCAGCGATCAGGTCGGCGAGGTGGTGCGGCGCTCGGGGGTCGACCGCGGGCTCTGCACCGTCTTCGTCCACCACACCAGCGCCTCGCTGATCATCTGCGAGAACGCCGACCCCGGCGTCGTGTCCGACCTGGAGCGGTTCTTCTCGCGGCTCGTGCCGGACGGCGACCCGCTGTTCCGCCACGTCGCCGAGGGGCCCGACGACATGCCGGCCCACGTCCGATCGATCCTCACCCAGGCCTCGATCTCGGTGCCGATCGAGCGGTCCCGCTGCGACCTCGGCACCTGGCAGGGCATCTTCCTGTACGAGCACCGGACGGCCCCCCACCGCCGCCGGATCACCGTCTCGGTGGTCGGCTGAGCCGAGACGGGCTCCGCGCCGGCGACCGGCTCGGTTATCGTGGGGATCGGCCCCGGACGCGCCGAGGCCCGATGGATCCACCGGCATTCTTGGCCCCCGAACGATGGCATGGCTCTCCTCGACGGTCGCCGCACTGGGCGTGTTCGGCTCGCTGATCTGGCTGGTCCACCTGATCCACCTGGGACGCCATCGCCGAGACGTGGTCGAGCTGGCCGACGTGCCCGACCGCGAGCCCGAGGGGGGCTGGCCGTCGCTGGCCGTGATCGTGGCGGCGCGGGACGAGGCGGGGTCGATCGAGGCCGCCATCCGGTCGCTGCTGGTCCAGGACTACCCCGGCCTGCGGGTGATCGCCGTCGATGACCGCTCCGCCGACGCGACCGGGCCGATCCTGGACGCGCTCGCCGCCGAGTCCGACCGCCTGACGGTGGTCCACGTCCGCGACCTGCCCGACGGCTGGCTGGGCAAGACCAACGCCCTCCAGATGGGGGCCGACGCCACCGACGCGCGGTGGATCCTGTTCACCGACGCCGACGTGGTCTTCGCGCCCGGGGCGTTGCGGAAGTCGATCGCCTACGCCGAGTCCGAGCGGGCCGACCACGTCTGCGCGATCCCCGAGGTGCTCTCGGACACGTCGGCCGAGCGGGTCTTCCTGGCGATGTTCGGACTCCTGTTCTCGATGCACGCCCGGCCCGGCAAGATCGCCGACTTCTCCAGCCGGGCCAATGCCGGCGTCGGCGCGTTCAACCTGATCCGGGCCGAGTCGTTCCGGGCCATCGGCGGATTCCGCCACCTGGCCCTGTCGGTGGACGACGACATCCGGCTGGCCCGGGCGCTCAAGTATGGCGGCTATGCCGCGCGGCTGGTGCTGGGCCGGCGTGCGGTCGCGGTCCGCTGGCAGGTCGGCCTGGGGGGGATGATCCGGGGCCTTGAGAAGAACTTCTTCGCCGGGATGTTCTACAGCCTGCCCCGGGCCCTGGGGGCGGGCGCGGCGGTCGTGATCCTGGGGATCGCGCCCCACGCCGGCCTGTTCGTCGGGCCGATCTGGACGCGGGCCGTGTGCGGGATCGGGGTGGCGAGCATCGTCCTGGCCCTGGCCGGGACGAAGAGGGGGAGCGGGATCGGCGGGGTCTACGGCCTGATCCTCCCCGTGGGAGCGGTCGCCGTGCTGGTCGCCCTGGTCCGATCGGTGGTCCTGACCCTGGCCCGGGGGGGCGTGATCTGGCGCGGGCACCTCTACCCGCTCGCCGCGCTCCGGGCCCACGTCCGGCTACGGGAAGCCTGGACCCGCGAGGTCTGGCGGTCGACCCGCTGATGCCGGATCAGTCCAGCACCACGACCGACGACCGCAGGCCCGACAGCGAGGGCATCGACTCCAGGGACCGGCGCACCGCCCTTTTCTGGAAGATGCCGACGCCCCGCGCCTCGATGGCCACCTGCTTGCCGACGACCCGGACTTCGAGCGACCGGGCCCGGTTGCCGACCAGCGCCCGCGCCTGGCGTTCGATTTTGCGGCGCAGCAGGGTATCGGCGGCCGGGTCGTTCTTGGGCTCGGACGGGTTGGCCATCGACCCGCCCGACGCGACGGCGGCCCGGCCGGGGGCCGAGGCGGGCGTGGGAGCCGTCCCGGGCCGGGCGTTGCCGAACCACCAGGGGCGGCGGGCGGGCGGCGGGGGCGTGGCCGATCGGGTGGGGCCGGATGTCGAGGCGGTCGGAGTGGCCCGGGCCGACGAGCGGGGCGTGGTCGGGCGCTCGTCGATCGGCGCGGCCGGCTCGAACGGCATCGTCTCGATGATCGTCGGCTCGGCGGCCCGGGCCGGCGCGGGGGCGTTGCTCATCCCGATCGGCGCATCCAGGTCGGGCAGCATCAGGTCGGCGGCCGGGGCCGGGGCGGCGCCGCGGGGGGGAGTGCTGATCCCGGGCAAGGCCAGGACCGGCCCCTGTCGGATCGGCGGTGCGTCCGCCGGCCCGGGCAGCGGGGCCGCGTCGGGCAGCCCGGCCGGGGCCGACAGCATGGGCCCCTCGTCGCCGGCCCGGACGCCGGCCGGGCCGATCAGGCCGAGGGCGAGCGCCAGGCGGATGGCCCGGCCGGATGAGCCGGGGTCGTCGCCGGTCCTGTTGGATTTGCCGCCGCCGATTCGTCGCATGAGCTTGTCCTCGACGGGGTCGAGCCGCCATGATGCTGGGCCATGACGCGAGATCGGTATCGGCCCGGTTTGTGCAATGGGTTGAGTCTTTTCGACGGATGCGGAGGTCATGAGGGGCCCGATGCGGATTTCCAGCGAGGTCGCGGCGGTCACGGGGGCATCCAGCGGGATCGGGGCGGAACTGGCCCGGCAACTGGCGGCCCAGGGGGTGCGGGTCGGGCTCACGGCGCGGCGGGCCGAGAACCTGGAGGCGGTCGCCGCGTCGATCCGCGCGGCCGGCGGGACCGCCTGCGTCGCCCCGGCCGACGCCTCCGATCCCGCCGCGATCCGTGAGGCCCTGGCGAAGATCGCCGGCGAACTCGGCCCGATCGACCTCCTGGTGATGAACGCCGGCGTCGGCCTGAAGACCCCGGCCGACGATTTCTCCGCCCGCGAGTTCGACCGCATGGCCCGGGTCAACTTCATCGGGCCGGCCTACGCCATCGAGGCCGTCCTGCCCGGCATGCTCGCCCGGAAGCGTGGGCACCTGGTCGGGATCAGCAGCCTGTCGGCCTTCCGGGGGATCCCCGGCGCCTCGGCCTATGCGGCCACCAAGGCGGGGCTCTCGACCCTGCTGGAATCGCTCAGGCCCGAGCTGCGCGGGGCGGGCATCGCCGTGACCACGGTCCACCCCGGCTTCGTCCGGACGGCGATGACCGCCGACCAGACCAATCCCAAGCCGTTGGAGATGGGGCCGGACCAGGCCGCCCGGATCATCCTCCGGGGGATCGCGGCCAGGAGGAGCCGGGTCGACTTCCCCTGGCCTTTGGTCGCCGCCCTGCGGATGGTCCGGGTCTTGCCCGACTTCCTCTACGACCGGTTGGCCGGGCGGATCTACCTGGCCCACGGGTCCGGCCGGGATGATCCGCCCGCCGAGGTTCAGTAATCGGTGGGCGTGACGACGGGCGTCGTCCGGGCGACCGGGGTGCCGGTCACGATCTGGCGAAGTTCCCCGACGATCCCGGCCGGCACGCCGACCACGGCCGCCGCGGCGGTCTTGACGAACTTGTTGTTGCCCGAGGACTCGTAGTAATCCCGTGGGCGCGACAGCAGGGGGTGGCGGTCCACCACCGACACCGACGCGGGCGGGACGACCGCGACCTTGGACGGGACCGAGGCGTCCCCGATCAGGGTCCCGGATTCGGCGGGGTCGGTCAGCACCGGCTCGTTCTCCACGACCTTGCGACGCGCAGCATTCTGGCAACCGGGGCCGATCAACGCCAACGCCGCCAGGGCAATCACCGTCCGATGGTTGGCACGCATGACCAGACGATCCTTTCCGGCGGGGCCCGACCCGAGCGGGCCGGGCATCATCGCCTCTGGTCAAGGATACCCCACGGCTGAGGCGCTTGCCGGAGATCGTGCCGAGGAAGGCGTGCCGAACGTGGCGCACCAATAGGCTGTGCCGTCCGTGGCGACTGCGCGGGCCACGCCGATCTCGGCGTAGTCGCCCAGGATGTTCCGGCGGTGGCCGGGGCTGTGCATCCAGGACGACATGACCTCGGCGACGTCGCGCTGGCCG
Organism: Tundrisphaera macrotermitis; assembly: GCF_051175315.1. NCBI lineage: Bacteria > Pseudomonadati > Planctomycetota > Planctomycetia > Isosphaerales > Isosphaeraceae > Tundrisphaera > Tundrisphaera macrotermitis. Next base: position 2,973,281 of record NZ_CP195100.1, on the reverse strand, counting down.
GCCGCCACGTTCTCCGCCGCCCGGGTGTAGCGATAGCCGACCCGGGACATCCGGTCGAACGGGGACGACCGATCGGCCCCGGTGTGGCTCATCTTCCGCCGCGAGGCCATCTCCCGGGCGTGGCCCCGCGCCGCCTCCTCCAGCTCGGGGTTGAGCACCAGCGGAGGCAGCCGCTTCCGGGCCCGTTCGGCGGCGTGGGCCGCCACCAGCGCCTCGACCACGTCCCCATCGTCGGGGGCGGGCGAATCCGGGAGCGAGACCCGGGGCGCGGAAGGCAGCGGGGCCGGCCGATGCGCGGTGCAGCTCAGGCCCGCACCCGCGAGGAGGGCGGCCAGCACCAGGCGTCGCGATCGCGGGGGCGTGGGGCACATGTCGGGAAAATCGGCCGGCATCGGGCCGATCCGCGAGCCAATCGGGCGCAGGAGGAGGACGCCGGTTCCGGTCGGGCTATCCGCGCCCGGCCCGGCCCCCGATAATGAGGTCGGATCGGCGGGCCGACCGCCGACCGGAATCGCGGGGTGAGGGGCGAAACGGTGGCCGGACCGGCGGCGGAGTTCGTGGCGTTCGACCTGGAGATGACCGGCCTGTCCCCGGCCGACGATCGGATCGTCGAGGTCGGCGCCGTCCGATTCGACGCGGCCGGCGTCGAGCTGGCCGCGTTCGCGTCGCTGATCAACCCCGGCCGGCCGTCGAGCCCGGCGGCGCGGGCCATCCACGGGATCGGCGACGAGGTGCTGGCCGAGGCGCCCGGCGCCGAGGTCGTCCTGCCGGCGTTCGTCGCCTTCCTTGGCGACCCGCTCCGGACGCGGCTGCTGGCCCACGGGGCGACCCTGGACGCCGGCTTCCTGGGCCGGGAGCTGATCCGGCTCGGCCTCCCCCTGCCCGGCCACTCGGTCGTGGACACCCTGGCCTGGTCGCGCGACCGCTGGCCTGCCCTGTCGAGCTACAAGCTCGGGAGCCTGGCCACGCGGTTCGGGCTCGACCCGAGCGGCCCCCACCGGGCCCTGGCCGATGCCCGCCGCGTCCTCGGCCTCTGGCGGGCGCTCCGCGACGGCGACCCGGCCGGGGAGCCCCCCCTGGCCTACCCGATCTTCGACGGCCGGCTGCCGCCCCCGGCGCCCGAAAGCTGGACGGGCGTGGCCGGGGCGATCGAGCGGGTCCAGGATCTCCGGATCGTGTACGAAGGCGGCTCGCGCGGGCCGGGGCCTCGCCTGGTCACGCCCCGGGGATTCGCCCATCGCGGCGGGGTCGCCTACCTGGTCGCGGTCTGCCATCTCGACGATCGCGAGAAGGAGTTCCGCCTCGATCGGGTCCGCCGCTTCGACATCATCGATCGGATCGCCGGCGGCGATGCCGGGCTGGGAGGTTAGTTCATGGCGGGCTTGCTGGTCAGCGTCCGCTCGGCCGAGGAGGCGCGGGCCGCCGTCGCGGGCGGCGCGAGCGTGATCGACGTGAAGGAGCCCGACCTCGGGCCGCTGGGACGGGCCCCCGCCCCGGCGATCCGGGCGATCCGGTCGGCCGTCCCCGCGGCGATCCCGGTCAGCATGGCCCTGGGCGAGCTGGGCGAATGGCGGCTCGACCGCGCGCACGGCGAGGGGATCGCCTTCCGCAAGCTCGGGCTCGCCGGCTCCGGCCCGGACTGGGAGGCAGCCTGGGCCGAGATCCGGGGTTCCGACCCCGACGGGCCGCGCTGGGTGGCGGTCGCCTACTCCGACTGGGAAATCGCCCGCTCGCCCCGTCCCGATCGGATCCTGGAGGCCGCCCTGGATGCGCCCGAGGTGGTCGGCGTGCTGGTGGACACCTGGGACAAGTCCCGACCGGGGTCGCTCGACGCCTCGCCGGGATGGATCGCCTGGGCGGAGCGGGCCCGGTCCGGGGGCCGATTCGTCGCGCTGGCCGGCCGGCTCGACCTGGCGGCCATCGCCCGGCTGGCCCCGCTCCAGCCCGACCTGTTCGCGGTCCGGGGGGCGGCCTGCGTCGGGGGGGATCGGCGGGGCGTCGTGGATGCCCGCCGCGTCGCCGAGCTGGCACGCGCCGTCGGCGGGACCGTTTCCAGATCTCCATATCCATTCAAATGATCGAGACGGGGGGTGGTCGGGCGTCCCGCGCCATGGTGTCGGAAAAATCCGGGCGACGGATTGGTGGGCACGGCACTTGGTTTGCTTTGTCATATTCATCAGTCAGTCCTTTCGCCCCACACACCAGCCCGGGAGATACCGATCATGTCCGACGCCAAGAAGACCGCCCCTGACGCCAATCGCGACCCGATCACCGGAGAGCCGGGCGCGCATCCCGTGGGGACCGGCCTGGGTGCGGCCGGGGCCGGCGCCGCGGCCGGGGCCGTGGGCGGGATGGCCGCCGGCCCGGTGGGCGCGGCGGTGGGTGCCGTCGTCGGTGCCGTGGCGGGCGGGCTCGCCGGCAAGGGCGTGGCCGAATCGATCGACCCGACCACCGAGGACGCCTACTGGCGGGATGCCCATCGCGAACGGCCGTATGCCCAGGCCGGCACCAGCTACGACCACTATCGCCCCGCCTACCAGTATGGGTGGGAGTCGCGCGGGATTCATGCGGACAAGTCCTTCGACGAGGTCGAGGGCGACCTGGGCCGCGACTGGGACAGCCGCAAGGGTTCGTCCAGCCTGACCTGGGATCACGCCAAGCACGCCGCCCGCGACGCCTGGGACCGGGTCGACCACACGGTCCGCAACGCGACCAGCAAGTCCTGAGGCCCGCTCACTTTCGCGGATCATCGACGACGGGGGCCGGGGGGATCGATCCTCCCGGCCTTCGGCCGTTTCGAAGGCCGGGAAAAGCGGCGGGTCGGCAACCTGGGCGGGTGATTCCCCGGGATGGGCGGGTTATGATCGACGTCGGCCCTCGTCCGTCGGGAGTTCTTCCCCGACCCGATGCCCTCTGCACGGCCATCCCATCCGCCGATCCCGCCACCCGGAGTCTCCGACCATGCCCGGCCGTGTCCTCTCGTTGTCCTGCCCGATGCTGATGGCCGTCGTCCTGATCGGATCGGGCGTCGCCTCTCGCGCCCAGCAGCCGCCCCCGACCACCCCTCCCGCCGAGCCTTCGGCCAAGGAGGCCGTGGCGCAGGCCAAGGAGGCCGTGCCGGCGAAGCGCCCCGCCGACCCGATCGAGCGGATCAAGGAGGAAGCGGAGAAGAGGTCCCAGGTCATGGCGACCCTGGGCTACCTGACCGACGTGATCGGCCCCCGCCTGACGGCCTCCCCCGGCGCCAAGCGGGCCAACGAGTGGACCCGCGACAAGCTCGCCGCCTGGGGCCTGGAGAACGCCAAGCTGGAGCCGTGGGGCGAGTTCGGCAAGGGATGGACGCTCAAGCGGTTCTCGATCCAGGTGGTCGAGCCCCAGTGCATCCCGCTGATCGCCTTCCCCCGCGCCTGGTCGCCGGGCACCGACGGCCCGGTCACGGGCGACGTGGTGGACCTGGACTCGGTGAAGACCGAGGCCGACCTCGACAAGCTCAAGGGGAAGCTCAAGGGGGCGTTCGTCCTGCTCGGCCCGGTGCGCGACGTGCCCGCCCGGTTCGAGCCACTGGCCACCCGGATCAACGACTCCGAGCTGCTGGTCCTGGCCAACGCCCCGGACGTGAACACCCGCCGGCCTCGCCGCACCCCGCCCCCTGCCCCCGGCACCGCGCCGACCCCCGCCCCCACGCCGGCGCCGACGGGCGGCCGGGGCGGGATGAGCCCCGAGCAGCGGGCCGCCCTGCAGCTCCAGCGGAGGAAGACGACCTTCGCGATGGAGGAGGGGGCCGCCGCGATCCTCGACGGCAGCGCCCAGGGGGATGGCGGCACCCTGTTCGTCGCCCAGGCGAGCGTGCCCTCCGGCCCGTTGCCCGGCCCCGGCGAGCCGCCCGCGCGTCGGGTCTCGGCCTGGGACAAGGATGCCCCCAGGATCCTCCCCCAGATCGCCGTCAGCAAGGAGCACTACAACCGCCTCCTGCGGATGATCCGCCAGGGCGAGTCGCTCAAGATGACCGTCGACCTCGCGGTGCAGTTCCACGAGGGGGACGACGCCAAGGTCTATAACACCGTGGCCGAGATCCCCGGGACCGACCTCAAGGATGAGGTCGTCATGCTCGGTGGGCACATGGATTCCTGGCACAGCGGCACCGGGGCAACCGACAACGCCGCCGGCGTGGCCGTGGCGATGGAAGCCGTCCGGATCATCAAGGCGCTGGACCTCAAGCCGCGCCGGACGATCCGCGTCGCGCTCTGGACCGGCGAGGAGCAGGGCCTGCTGGGATCGAAGGCCTACGTCCGCGAGCACTTCGGCCAGCTCGGCAACGCCTCCCCGGCCGCCGAGGCGCTGGGCAACGCCCGGATGGCAAAGCTCACCACGAAGCCCGAGTATGAGAAGTTCTCTGCCTACTACAACCTCGACAACGGCACCGGCAAGATCCGGGGCATCTACCTCCAGGGGAACGAGGCGGCCCGGTCGGTGTTCCACCCCTGGCTCAACCCGTTCCGGGAGATGGGGGCGGCGACGGTCACGATCGCCAACACCGGCGGGACCGACCACCAGTCGTTCGACGGGATCGGCCTGCCCGGCTTCCAGTTCATCCAGGACGTGGTCGAGTACGACTCGCGGACCCACCACTCCAACCAGGACGTCTTCGACCGGATCCAGGCCGATGACATGAAGCAGGCGTCGGCGATCATGGCCGCCTTCGTCCTGAACACCGCCAACCGCGACGAGAAGATCCCCCGCAAGCCAGCCCCTGGGCAGGCCCCTTCCCCCAGCCCGTCGCCCGCCCCGGCCACGCCGGCGGCGGCCGGCGGCAACTGACCGCGACGACCCACCGGCCGCGGCGGGATCACCCCCCGCCGCGGCCCCCCTTCGGCTCGCACCCGGCCAGGTCGCGGGCCTCCCCCTTGAGGGCTTCGAGGTCGAGTTCGGCCGAGGACCGGACGTCGGCCTTGAGGATCGTCTCCATCTGCCGGAGGGCGTACCGGTTGTCCTCCTCGGTGTTCGAGGCGATGCAGTCGCCGGGCACGACCAGCCGGAAGTCGCGCATATAGGCGTCGTTGGCCGTGAACAGCACGCAGATGTTGCCCGCCATGCCGGTCAGGATCAGCGTATCCACCTGGAGGTAATCCAGGAGGATGTCCAGCGTGGTCGAGAAGAACGCGGAATGCTTGGGCTTGAGGACGAAGTAGTCCTGCTCGCCGGGCCGGAGCTTCTCGACGACCGGACGGCCGCGCACGTCGCCCGCGCAGTGCTCGATCAGGTGGTGGAAGTTGGACTGCCAGCGGCCGAAGTTGTCGTTGGCATAGACCACCGGGATGCCGGCGGCTCCGGCCCGGCGCTTCAGCTCGGCGATCCGATCGGCCATCGGCAGGGCCTGCCGGAGGAGCTGCTCCCCATCGGGGAACTCCAGGTCGTTGATCGTGTCGATCAGGAGCAGGGCGACCTTGGCCGTGTCAGGGACGTTGCCGTGCAGGTCGGCGTTCTTGGCGATCATGGGGTGGCTCCCGGGGAGGGGTGGGGTCCAGGCCCGCCCCTCCTTGCAACCCCCACGCCGAAGCCCCGCCCCCCCGGGATTCGGGTCGGCGGGGCCGCGGTGCATCAATGCTCGGGGGAGAGGTCACGCCTCGGCGTCGGCGAACTCCGGCTCCGACGCGGCGCCCCAGGCGGTGTCGACCTGGTGCGGGCCCCAGAACTCGGACGGGCCGTCGGCCCGCGCGTCGATCGGCAGGACGGCCGGCGGGCTCGCCGCGATGGCGGCCGCCGGCGCGGGGGCCCGGCGGAACCAGCGGCGGACGTCCAGGCAGGCCATCATGTGATTGAATTCCTCGGGCGTGAGGAAGGCCAGGTAGCCGACCATCATCAGCTCGCCGAAGATCGGGATGTTGATCGTGAAGAAGATCCCGGTGTGCAGCGCCACGCCGGCGAGCAGGATCCAGGGCCTCGCGGCTCGGAACCAGATGACGATGGCCAGGCCGAACTCGATGGCCAGGGCCGAGTAGGTCATCAGGTTGATCAGCTCGGGGTACTGGGTCAGGAAGCTGAAGTCGAACCGGCGGACCTCGGCGTTGTTCAGCACCAGGTGCAGGGCCGACCCGTTGAGCCAGTTCACGCCGTGGGCCTTGAGCACCGAGGCGACCGTGTAGATCAGGCTGATCTGCACCTGGATCAGCCGCTGGGCCCAGGGGATGATCAGGGGTTCGGCCAGGGTGCCCCGGAGCCGGTCCCGCTTGCGGGCGTCGAGCGACCACGCGGCGCCGGCGGGGGCCAGCATCAGGTTGAAGGCGAAGGTGATCAGCAGGACGTCGGCCCCGCTGCTGGTCACCACGTTGCGGTGGTGGATCGAGACCAGCCCCAGGTAGAGCAGGACGCCCATCGTCCGGGTCCGCCAGCCGACCGTGTAGGCCGCCGCGATCGCCGCGACGACGGCGAAGCCCGCCCGCACCGTGGTCGGGTCCTGCCAGTACTGGAACGGCGACTGCCGCAGCGGGCCGGCCACGAACTTCGACTCCGACCCCTGGAGCAGCCCGGTGTCGGTGAACCAGTAGTCGAGGTCCACGGAGATGAAGGCCAGGTTGCACAGCACCAGCAGGCCGAACAAAATCCGGATCGCCGCCAGCGGCTTCGCCGAGGTCGGCCGGAACCAGAACGCATTCCAGGCGCGGATCGGGTTCATGAGCGGATGTCCTCGGCGCTGGCGAATCGGTAGCTCTTGAGGGTGTGCGGGACGGTCGGCTTCATCGGGTCGAGCGGGCCCTCGCCCAGCTTCGGCGTCTCGCGCACCTGGTAGTACAGCTCGACCTCGACCGGGTAGGCGTCCTCGGGGATGTGGAGCTGGCGGATCACGTGCCGGGCCGCACATTCGCGGATCGCCACGTTCTCATCATCGCCGATGTTCGATGCGTACTTCGAGTGCCGGACCCGGGGGGCGGCGCGGAGGATCGAGAAGTCCGCCATCTTGGGGAAGGCGAAGGTCCGCTGGATCCCCTTGGCGTCCAGCGTGATGGCCTCCACGGTCATCTCGCAGGCCGCGGGGTTCGGGGCGAACATCCCCCAGTTCTGCCAGAGCCCGAGCGGGATCAGGTAGGTCGAGGCGTAGGGGAACAGCCGCGCCCGGAGGGCGCAGGCCGGCATGTTGTAGATGGCCAGCGCGGCGAGATGCATGGCCAGGAATGCGGAGATTCCCAGCCTCTGGGCGATCCATCGCCTGTTCAAGGCCCCCTCCATGTTTTCAAGCTCGGGGGACGTCCATCGTCCCGGATGATCGGGGACTTTAAAAAAAGCCCCGCGGATCGTCAATCCGACCCTGCGCCCCGCCGGATGCGATCCGGCGGGGCGGCCCGGGCGGGGGCTCAGTTGGCGGCCGGCTCGGCCATCAGGGCGCCGATGATGGCGTCCAGCTTGGGCTTGGCGGTGTAGCCCACCAGGGTCAGGCGGACCTTGCCGGTCCGGTCCAGGAACAGGGTGGTGGGGTAGCCCTGGAAGTCCGGGATCTTGCTCTCGGTCTTCTCGTCGTTGAGCACGCACTTGTAGGGGATCTTCTGCTCGGCGATGAAGGCCTTGACGGTCTTCTTGGCCTCGGCCTTGTCGTCCCCCTCGTTGCAGTTGATCCCGACGATCTCCAGCCCCTTGTCGTGCAGATCCTTGTACAGCTCGACGAAGTGGGGGATCTCCTTGCGGCACGGCGGGCACCAGGTGCCCCACACGTCGACGATCGTGACCTTGCCCTTGTAGTCGGCCAGCTTGACCGGCTTGTCGTCCATGTCGAGCAGCGAGAAGTCGAATGGGTAGGACTTGGACTCGGCCAGCTCCTTGGCGACGCTCTCCTTCATCGCCTTGAGCAGGCCGGCCTTCAGCTCGGCGTACTCGGGCAGGCCGCGGATCGACTCGAAGTCCGATTCGCCGTCGATCATGTCCGCGTCGTCCAGCCCGTCGTCGACCAGCTTCTTGATCAGGGCGACGGCCTCCTTGGGCTTGCCTTCCAGGGCCGCGGCGCGGGCTTCGCCGTAGGTGGACCGGGCCAGGAACATCTGCTCCTGCGGCTTGAGGTCCTTGTACACGTCGGCGAGCTTGTGGAGCACCTCGGACGAGCGGCGGAACAGGGCGATCCGCCCCGCCTTGTCCTTGACCGAGTCGGCGTGGAGCTGGGTCATCGCGCCCAGGATGAACAGCGACTCGCGATCCGAGGGGGACGCCGCCACGGCCTTCTCGGCCAGGGCGATCCCCTTGGTCATGTCGTTGTTGTCGGCGGCCTCCATCGCCTGCTTCAGAAGGGCCTTGGCCGACTTCTCGTCGGCGGGGGCCGCCTTGGCGGCCTGGGGCGGGGTCGGCTCGGCGCAGGCCAGCCCGATCATCAGGCCCATCATGGCGAACGGCGCGAACGGTCGAACTCTCATGGCGAACTCCATGGATGGCCCGACCGATCCTTTTCGCGGTCACGACGAGGTGGCGCGTCGGGCGGGCCGTTTCCCCCATCTTCCCGCGCCGGCCGCCGATTCGGCAAACCCAATCCGCCCCGGCCCGGCCCGGCCGGCCCGATTTCCCGACGGCGCAAGCCCCGACGGGGGGCCGGCCTCGGCCACTCGCGGGCGCGGATTCGCGCCGATGGCGACGGGCCGAGGGCGTCCCGGGATGGCGGCAGGTCCCCCGATCCGGGCCCGGAGGAGGGTCGGGAGGGGCGGTCGCGCGGGGCCGATCGTCGGGTCGGAGGGGAGGCGTCATGGCGTCGGGGACCGGCCCGGCCCCCCGATCGTCGCCGTCCGGGCCGCGTCGGTTGGGTTCGTTTCGCCCGGCGTCGCGGGGGCCATCGGCCTGGGCTCGAAGGCCCGCGTCGGGGCGACCCGGGCCGGGGCGGTGGCGCGGGGCCGGGGCTCCGGCCGGGCCGGGGGCGTCGCCGGCGGGGCGGCCGGGGCCGGGGGGGCGGCGTTGGGTTCGTTCCGCGCCTCGACCTCGTGGAACTCGCGCAGGGCGCGGAACAGCCCGCGCTCGGCGGCGGCCTCGTAACGACGCGCCAGCTGCCCCTCCCTGGACGGGTCGAACAGGGCGCGGTCGGCCGCCTCGGCGCGGTCGGCGGCTTCGTTTTCGTCGTCGATCAGGGGGCGAAGCTCGCGCAGGGCCTCCACCTCGGCGTCGATCAGGGCGGCCAGCTGCTCGCGGGCCCATTGCTTCCGCTTCTTGCTGTCGAGCCCGGCCCGCTGATCGGCGGTCATGCCGGAGAAGTCGCCCCGGATCGCCCGGAGGATCGGGTCGAACGGGGTCGGCGGGTGCATGCCGGGGTGCCGGCCGAGCAGGCGGTCGAGCTGTCGGTCGTCGTGCTCGTTCCAGGCGAGCTTGCCGGGCCGGGCCAGCTTCCCCCGGAGGACCTGCCAGGCCTCGGTCAGCCCGTCGATCCCCTCGGGCGTCTCCAGCATGCGGGTGACCGCGCGATCGGGGTCGATGTCCAGGATGACGCCGAGTTCGTTGACCTCGGCGCGGCGGGCCGCATCGCGCTGCTTCTGGGCGTCGCGGACCCGCCGGGCGGTCATGGCCGCGTCGTGCCGGCCGCATTTGTCGAGGCGGTGGGAGAAGACGGCGATCCGCCGCAGGAGGATCCGGCCCATCAGCCCGGAGGTTTCATCTCGGCGACGAGTTGGGCGGTCGCGGCGTCGACCCCGGCCTCCTCGTCGGGGGGCAGGACCACGCCGTCGCCGGCCAATCCGTGCTTGTAGGCGTTCCTCGACGAGATCCGCCGCCCCTCCGGGGTGGTCGGCCCGGTGCTCCGGCGGGCGTTGGCCCGGTTCGCGGCGAGGCGTGCGGGGCTGCAGGTCATGGCGGGCGGCTCCGGGAGGTCGTCGAGGTGCGGGCGGCTCCGGGGGTCGGGCCGGAGCATTCGTCCGACATATTCAGGATTCCGGGGGGGCCTTAAGCTGTGTTTTTCCCGAAATGGCGATTTTCTTCCGGAAAGCCGGCCCGGGAGGGCGTCCGCGATGGCGGCGGATCCGGCCGACGGGGGGAGATCGGCGGGATTCGGAGCGGGGCGGCAGTTGGACTCACCGAAATTTCCGATCCTGCCGATCCTAACGCAGACCGATCGACGGCCCTCGGGGGGAAGACCAATGAACAGGGTTCGATGGGGTTCACTCAAGGCGGCCGTCGCGTTATGGCTGCTCTGGCCCGCGCCCCCGGTCGGTGGACAGGAGCCGCCCGCGGCCGGGCCGGTCCCGGCGGATGTCGCGGAGTGGCGGCCCCGATCGTTCGCGGAGGTCGTGGGCGAGTCGTTGCTCGACCCGCTCCGGCCCGAGGCGTGGCGCCCGCTCGGCATCGGGTCTTTGCTGACCGAAGGCTGGGATGAGCCGTATGCACCGGCCCCCGGGGACGCGCCCCGGCAGACCTGGGTCGGCAGCGCCGACGGGGCGTTCTACCGGCTCTACGTCGCCTCGTATTCGTTCGCCCCGATCCCGGGGGGCGGCACCGCCTACAACGGCACGGCCATCCTGTTCAGCCCGCTCAGCCGCCGGTTCGAACTCGGCTGGTTCGTCCCCTTCGTGACCTCGGCCCCGGACGCCGCACGCCCGGCCGGCGGGCCCAACTGGACCGATTTCGGGGACCTGACCATCGCCCCGCGCATCCTTCTGGCTGAGGATCGCCGGTACACCGTGACCAGCAACCTGTTCGTCCGGCTGCCGACCGGCGACGGCCGCAACGGCAACGGGGCGGCCAGCCTGTCGCCCGACGTCGAGTTCTGGGCGAATCCGTTCGAACGCTGGGTCGTCCGGGGCGGGGCCGGCGTGACGGTCCCCACCAACTACACGCCCGCGTCCTCGGCGTTGCAGCGGTCCAACCCCTGGACCGGCTTCAACGCGTCGCCGAGCAGCTTCACGACCTTCGACGCCCGGCTGGCGGTGGGGCACTACCTGACCTCGGGCGATGCCCGCTTCTTCAAGAGCTTCGTGTACTACGCGGCGGCGAACCTGCACACCGAGCTGAGCGGGGGCGACGCCACCTACCTCAGCATCACGCCCGGTTTCCGGTTCGGCGTGGGCGGGGACTGGTACTTCCTCGGCGGCCTGGAAGTGCCGCTGGTCGGGGGGATGCCGTTCGACACGCAGACCACCTTCCAGCTCATCAAGAATTTCTGACGCGGCGGGATGCCGGGACGAGATGCCCGGGCCGGGCGGGGACGGCCCCCAAGGCGATGGCGGGGACCCAGGATCATGGCCGACGGCCCTTCGAACCGGTCGCGTTTGGTGATCGTCATCGTCGCCGCGATGGCCCTTCACCTGGTGCTCTTGCCGCTCATGGTCGCGATCGGCGTGGTGCTGTCGTTCTGCGTGGCCTCGGCGTTGGCCTGGATGTTGCCCGTGCCGATCGGCGAGTTGGGGTTGCTGATCCTGATCGGGCTGCTGTCCCTGGCGATCGAGATGGCCATGCTCTACCTTTACATCCCGCGGTTCGACAAGGCCTTCCGGAGAGCCCTGGGCGTCCCCGAGGATCGACCGGGCGGCGATGCCGCCGGTGCCGGCCGCACCGACTCCCCTCCGAGGCGTTGACGATGCGGGTCGGGATCCTGTCCGACACCCACGACAAGGTCGAGCGGACCCGCACCGCCGTCGAACTTCTGCGGTCGGAGGGGGCGGAGGCGCTGATCCATTGCGGCGACCTGACCACCCCGCCGATCGTGGAGATCCTGGCGTGCCTGCCCGCCTGGTTCGTGCTGGGGAACAACGATGAGGGCCGGGCCCCGCACCTGGAGCGGGCCGCCGCCGCGTCGGGCGTGGCGTGCCTGGGCCGGGGCGGCGTGATCGAGTTGGGCGGGGCGCGGCTGGGCGTGGCCCACGGCCACCTGGCCCGGGACCTCCGGCGCGTGCTGGCCGACCGGCCCGACTACCTGCTCACCGGGCATTCGCACGTCGCCTCGGACGGCATGGCCGGGTCGGTGCGGCGGATCAACCCCGGGGCGCTGCACCGGGCCTCCGCGTTCACGGTCGCCCTGCTGGACACCGAGGGCGGGGACCTCCGCTTCCTCCACGTGCCGAAGTAGGCCGCGATCGCCCGGGAGCGACCGGGCCGGGGCCGCCCGCCGCTAGCGTTCCCGGGCGTCCAGGAGGTGGATCCAGTGGTGCGTGCCCGTGGAATTGGTCACGATCCCGATCTTCCACCCGAACGCGGCGAACCGCTCGTGGAGGCGCTCGTCGACGATCTCCAGGGTGGTCGGCTTCCTGCCGAGGGCCGCGTCGAACTCGGTGCGATATTCGAGGTAGGACGGCAGGCCGACGTAGAGGTGGTCGCCCACGTAGTCTTCCAGGGCGAGTTCCACCTCGTCCAGCAGGGCGCGGATCGCCCGTTCCATCTGCAGGTTGGCCCGGCCCGCGTTCCGGGACAGGGCCTCATCCGGCGTGAGCGGCATGGCTGACACCCAGGGTTGGTGGTGGGGAGAGGATCGGGCGGCGAGGCCCGGGCGTTCGGGCCGCATCGCGAGGCGCGGCGTCGCGGCCGGCACCGGCGGGGGCGCGGCGGCCCCGGGCCACGGCGATCGTACCATCCCCGGACCCATCCGGCAACATCCCAATCTCAATCGATCTCATCTTCATCCCTCGATCATTCGGCGAGGAATACGGACGGCGCCACCCCGAAATGATCGGCCAGCGTCTTCGAGTGGTCGGTGGTCGGCCTCCGGGTGCCGTTCAGGAACGCCGAGATGGTCGACTGGGCGATCCCCACGACGCGGGAGAATTCTCGCTGGCTCATGCCGCTGGATTCGATGAGAAGCTTGAGCACATCCCGGGCCGGGGCATCCGGGAAACGTTCGTTCTGGCCTTCATAGGATTCGATGAGATCGGCCAGGGCATCCAGATACGCCTCGGCCCCTTCGTCCATATCCTGGCTCAACAGGTCATCGAGGAGGGCCTGGGCTTCCGCCAGGTGGGCGTCGTCCCGGATTCGCGTCAGCGGGAACGACTGCACCATCCGGAAATAGGTTGCGGGCAGGGCGATGGGCATTTCAAGCTCCCCTCGGCGGCGGTTGGTGACATCGGCAGGACTCGACCCACCTGGCCTTGTCGTATTCTCCGTGGTCCATCACCCTGAGGATGTAGAGCCGCCCCTTGTCGAAGTTTACCCTGGCGATGAGTCGGAAGCGGTTGTTGCCCACGTCGAAGACGACGCAGTTCCCCACCCGGTCGGCCGATCCGAAGGTCTGCGTCAGTTGTCCCCAGTTCGACCAGGCCGCCCCCCGGGCGATCTTCTCCCAGGCCAGGAGGGATCGCATGGCCAGGGCCGAGTCGTCCTTCCGCGACTCCCAGAACTGCCGCAGTCGAGCACGCGAAATGACTCGCATCCCTCCACGGTAATCGCAATCTGCGATCGCGGCAATCCGGCCATGTCGCCCCATGGGCGGGGCGCCACCTCGGCGGCTTGCCCGGATTCAGGCGGGTTCGTCGACGATCGGACGATCGGCGGCGGGATGTGGCGTCCGGGCGCGTCGGCTTGACATGCGATCCGGGCCGATCCGATAATTCAGGTCCCGACAACCGGGGCGAGGCCGCGCGGATTGCGCGTCGGCATGGCCGATCCTGGTCGCCCCCCTGCCCCGAATACCCCGAGACGAGTCGCCCCGCGATGCTCAAATCCGCCGCCCGCCCGACGACGCTGGAACTCCTGGAAGAGATCCTGGCCGAGCGGATCATGATCCTCGACGGGGCGATGGGGACCGTGATCCAGACGTATGGGCTGGAGGAGGACGACTTTCGGGGCGAGCGGTTCAAGGACCACCCCAGTCCGCTCAAGGGGAACAACGACCTCCTGTCGATCACCCGGCCCGACGTGATCGCCGAGATCCACCGCGCCTACCTCGACGCCGGCGCGGACATCATCGAGACCAACACGTTCAACTCGAACCCGATCTCGATGCACGTCTACGGCCTATCGGCCCACGCCCGCGAGATGAGCCGGGCGTCCGCCGCCCTGGCCCGCCGCGTGGCCGACGAGGTCACGGCCCTGAACCCGGACAAGCCCCGGTTCGTCGCCGGCTCGATCGGGCCGACGGACAAGGCGGCGTCCACCGCCACCGACGTGGCCGACCCGTCCTACCGCAACGTCACGTTCGACGAGCTGGCCGATTCCTATTATGTCCAGGTGGAAGGGCTGGTCGAGGGCGGGGTGGACATCCTGTTCCCGGAGACCAGCTTCGACACCCTGAACATGAAGGCGTGCCTGTTCGCCATCGCCCGGTTCTTCCAGGACACGGGCAAGACCCTGCCGGTGATGGTGTCCGGCACGATCATCGACAAGGCCGGGCGGACCCTGTCCGGGCAGACGATCGAGGCGTTCTGGCACTCGGTGTCGCACTTCCCGCTCCTGAGCGTCGGGATCAACTGCGCGCTGGGGGCCAACGAGATGCGGCCCAACGTCGAGGCGCTGGCCGGCGTGGCGACGTCGCACATCAACATCCACCCCAACGCCGGGATGCCCGACGGGTTCGGCAACTTCGACAACACGCCCGAGGAGATGGCCGAGATCATCGCCGAGTTCGCCCAGAACGGCTGGGTGAACATCGTCGGCGGGTGCTGCGGCACGAACCCCAACTACATCCGCCAGATCGCCGCCGCCGTGGAGGGGATCGTCCCCCGCAGGCGGCCCGCGCCGACCGGCTACAGCAGCTTCAGCGGGATGGAGCCGCTGACGATCCGCCCCGAGACCAACTTCATCATGGTCGGCGAGCGGACCAACATCACCGGCTCCAAGAAGTTCGCCCGCCTGATCCGCGAGGGGAACTACGAGGCGGCCGTGGCCGTGGCCCGCGACCAGGTCGAAGGGGGCGCCAACATCCTCGACGTCAACATGGACGAGGGGATGATCGACGGCCCGGCGGCCATGACCAAGTTCCTCAACATGATCGCCGCCGACCCCGGCATCGCCCGCATCCCGGTGATGATCGACAGCTCCGACTGGAAGGTCATCGAGGCCGGCCTGAAGTGCGTCCAGGGCAAGTCGATCGTCAACTCGATCAGCCTCAAGGACGGCGTCGACAAGTTCCTGGAAAGGGCCCGGCTGGCCCGGCAGTATGGCGCCGCGGTGGTGGTCATGGCGTTCGTGGCCGACGGGGTCATCCCCGGGATGCCCGAGGGGCAGGCCGTGACCAAGGACGACAAGGTCGCCATCTGCGACCTGTCCTACCGCCTGCTGACCGAGGAGGTCGGCTTCCACCCGTCGGACATCATCTTCGACACCAACATCCTCACCGTCGGCACCGGGATCGAGGAGCACAACAACTACGCGGTCGAGTTCATCGAGGCCGTCCGCGAGCTGAAGAAGCGGTTCCCGGAGAGCAAGACCAGCGGCGGCGTGAGCAACGTGTCGTTCAGCTATCGCGGCAACGACACCGTCCGCGAGGCGATGAACGCGGCGTTCCTGTACCACGCGATCAACGCCGGGCTGTCGATGGGGATCGTCAACCCGGGCCAGCTCGAAGTCTACGACGAGATCCCCAAGGACCTGCTGGAACGGGTCGAGGACGTCCTGCTCAACCGCCGCCCGGACGCCGCCGACCGCCTGACCGAGTTCGCCGAGACGGTGAAGAAGAAGGGCAAGAAGTCCGCCGCCGCCGAGAGCACCGCCTGGCGCGAGGCCAGCGTCGAGGAACGTCTCAAGCACGCGCTGGTCACCGGCACGGTGGACCACATCGACGAGGACGTGGAGGAGGCCCGCCAGAAGTACGGCCGCGCCCTGCACATCATCGAAGGCCCGCTGATGGACGGCATGAACGTGGTCGGCGACCTGTTCGGCGCCGGCAAGATGTTCCTGCCGCAAGTCGTCAAGAGCGCCCGGGTGATGAAGAAGGCGGTCGCCTACCTCCAGCCGTTCATGGAGGCGGAAAAAGTCGCCGCCGGCGGCGAGGGGGGCGAGCACAAGGCCCGCGGCAAGGTGCTGATGGCCACCGTGAAGGGGGACGTCCACGACATCGGCAAGAACATCGTCGGCGTCGTCCTCGGCTGCAACGACTACGAGATCATCGACATCGGCGTGATGGTGCCCGCCGACAAGATCCTCAGCGCCGCCCGCGAGCACGACGTGGACATGATCGGCCTGTCCGGCCTGATCACCCCGTCGCTCGACGAGATGGCCCACGTCGCCAAGGAGATGAAGCGCGAGGGGTTCACCGTGCCCCTGCTGGTCGGCGGGGCCACCACCAGCGCCAAGCACACGGCGGTGAAGATCGCCCCGCACTACGACGGACCGGTCGTCCACGTCAAGGACGCCTCGCGGAGCGTCGGGGTGGTCGACCGCCTCAACCGCCCCGAGACCCGGCCCGAGATCGAGCGCGAGAACCGCGAGGCCCAAGAGCGCGAGCGGGTCGCCTTCGGACGCAAGATCAAGCGGAAGCTCGTCCCCTACGAGGAGGCCTACCGCCGCCGGTTCGCCACCGACTGGGCCAAGGCCGAGATCGCCGTCCCCGAATTCGTCGGCACCAAGGTCCTGAGCGACTACCCCCTAACCGACCTGCTCCCCTACATCGACTGGTCGCCGTTCTTCAACGCCTGGGAGCTGAAGGGGAAGTACCCGGCGATCTTCCAGGACCCGTTCGTGGGCGAGGTGGCGAAGGAGCTGTTCGCCGACGCCAGCAAGCTCATGGACCGGATCATCGGCGAGAAGCTGTTCCAGGCCAACGCCGTCTACGGCTTCTTCCCGGCCAACTCCGACGGCGACGACATCGTCCTGTATGAGGATGAATCGCGCGAGGTGGAAAAGTGCCGGATCCACACCCTCCGCCAGCAGTGGGAGCGCGAGGGGCAGCGGGACTTCCGCAGCCTCGCCGACTACATCGCGCCGATCGACTCGGGGCGGGCCGACTACCTGGGCGCCTTCGCCCTGACCACCGGCGCCGGGGCCGACGAGCTGGCCAAGGAGTTCGAGGCCGACGGCGACGACCCCTCGGCGATCATGGCCAAGGCCCTGGCCGACCGCCTCGCCGAGGCGTTCGCCGAGAAGCTGCACCAGACGGTGCGCCAGCAGTGGGGCTACGGCCGGTCCGAGGGGCTCTCCAACGACGAGCTGATCGACGAGAAGTATCGCGGCATCCGCCCGGCCCCGGGCTACCCCGCCTGCCCGGACCACACCGAGAAGACGACCATCTGGAGCCTGCTGGACGTCGAGAAGGCGACCGGCATCTGGCTCACCGAGAGCCTGGCCATGCACCCCGCCGCGTCGGTCAGCGGCCTCTACTTCGCCCACCCGCAGAGCCGCTACTTCGCCGTCGACATGCTGACCCGGGACCAGATCGAGGCCTACGCCGCCCGCAAGAAGCAGCCCGTCGCCGAGGTCGAGCGCTGGCTGGCGCCGAACCTGGGGTATGACCGCGCCTGAGCGGTCGGGCGAAATCCGGGGGGACGGGGCGAAATCGGGCCGGAATCCATTCGGCCCCGATCTCGCCTCGTCCTATAATTGGGAAAAGGGCGCAATTCCGCCCCGACCCGATCGACCCCGAACCGAGGCACATCATGGTCCGCCACCTGCGCATCGCCTCGGCCCTCCTCGTGGGCGGCCTCATGACCGCCCACGTCGGGGCCCAGTCCCCCGCACCGACATCGACCCCGCCCCCCGCGCCGGCCCGGACGCCGGCCCCGGACCCGGGCGATCCCTCCTCGCTGTTCCCGCCGATCCCGACCGACCCGTCGCAGCCGGGCTATCACGCGGGGGCCCACAGGACGATCCTCCGGCACAACCCGATCCCGCAGCGGTCCTCCTACCGCTCGTCCGAGACGCAGTCCCAGCAGGGTTCGGCGCGGTTCTCGAACCCGGGCGGCGTCGGCCGCTACTCGGAATACTACGACCAGCGGACCCTGGACGCCCCGGCCGACTACCACGCCAACCCGGTCGCCAAGTTCGACAGCGGCGGCGGCCCCAGCCGCTCCGAACAGATCGCGGCCCAGCAGGTCGGCAACCAGAGGGCCCGCAACATCCAGGACCACATCGACGCCTATGGCCGGCCGATCGGCTTCGGCTACGGGATCGGCTTCGCGGGCGGGATGGGCTACGCCTTCCCGTATTGATCGCGGCTTCGCCGATCCTTCGTTCCTGACGAGACTTACCACATCCTGCCCCGGCAGGATGTTTTCTTTTCGCGACATCGGCGGGCGAATCCGCCGGCCCCGCTTCGGGTCATTGAATCCGAACTGCGATGATCGGGAACTCCTCCAGGCAAACTCCCAATGCCATCGGCATGAGCAGTCCCGGGGACGATCCCGACCCTGGCCGGAAGAGTGCCCCGAATGACGGACATCCAGCTCCTCGATGATTTCATCCATCGGAAAGATGGGGCGTCCTTCGATGCCCTGGTGACCCGCCACGGCCCGCGCGTGATCCGGGTCTGTCGGGAGGTCTTGACCGAGCCCGACGACATCGAGGATGCCTACCAGGCGACCTTCCTGGTCCTGGTGCAGAAGGCCCCGGCGATCCGCGACCCCGGGGCGCTGGGGAACTGGCTGCACGGGGTCGCCCACCGCGTCTCGCTCCGGCTCCGCCGCGACCAGGCGCGGCGGCGGAAGCACGAAGGGCTCCGGGCCAGGATGGCCCCGGCTCCCGGAGACGGGCCCCGCCCCTGGGACGACCTCGGGAAGACGGTCCGCGAGGAGCTGGATACCCTGCCCGAGGCGTATCGCATCCCCCTGGAGCTGTGCTACCTCCGGGGCCAGAGCCATGAGCAGGCGGCTACGGCCCTGGGATGGCCGCTCGGGACCCTGAAGACCCGGATCCTCCGGGGCCGCCGGAGGCTCCAGGACCTCCTGGATCGGCGCGGGATCTCCGTGGGCGTGGGGTTGTTGTGGCTGCTCTGGCCGGGGCGGGAGGCGGCGCAATCCGCCACGGCCGGGCCCGTCGACGAGCCCTCCCTCCCGCCCCCGCCAGGCCCGAAATCCGGGGTCGCCCGCGAGGCCGGAAGCCCCTCACGGCCTTCGCCGTGGGCCACGCGACTCGGGGCACCGGTGTCGTTGGCCCTGGCACAACCCCTCTGGGCCATCCTGGTCGGGCTGGTGGCCGTGCTGATCATCACCCAGCTCCTTGGCTTCTTCGCCCAGACCGACCCGACCTGCACCTGAACCTCTGCCTGACGAGATCCGGACGCCTCGGATCGATCCCGAGAGCACACATCGCTTTCCGCCATCGGCGACGGTCGTCCCCCGCAAAATCGAATCCCTCCTGAATCCAAGATCGAGGGTTGGGGAAGCACCTCCCGCAAACCCAACCGGGCCGGCCGAGTGCCCCCGGGAATGACCCCACGGATCGGGCGAATCCGGGCGGCGGGGCGGGATCGTTGCTTCCTCAGGATCCGGGAGACGGCATCATGTTCGGACAGAGATGGGGCACCGCCCTCGCGCGGAGTCGTCGCGATCTGCTCAAGGGGCTCGGGCTCGGGACGCTCGGCGTGGCGGGGGCGGCCCTGGTGCCGGGGACGGCCGAGGCCCAGCGGGGGGGGCTGGACGTGGCCGTCCTCAACTTCGCGCTCAACCTCGAATACCTCGAGGCGGAATACTACAACCTCGCCGTTTACGGGACGTCGATCTCGCAGATGGGCATCGGCGTGACCGGCGTGAACACGGGGGCGGGCAACCCCGGCGCGATCACCGCCAAGGCCAACCCCAAGGTGCCGTTCCAGACCCCGTTGATCGAGCAATATGCCCGGGAGATCGCGTCCGACGAGCTGAAGCACGTCGCGTTCCTCCGGTCCGCGCTGGGGGCGGCCGCCGTCGCCCGGCCGGCCATCGACCTGCAGAACAGCTTCAACGCCGCCGCCTCGGCCGCCGGCATCGGGGCGAGCTTCGACCCGTTCGCCGACGAGGTGAGCTTCCTGCTCGGCGCCTTCATCTTCGAGGACGTGGGCGTGACCGCCTACAAGGGGGCGGCCCGCCTCCTGGCCAACAAGGACTTCCTGGAGGCCGCCGCCGGCATCCTGGCCGTGGAGGCCTACCACGCCGGCGAGGTCCGCACCGTGCTCGCGAGCCTGAGCCAGAACAACCCCGCGATCGCCGACATCGTCCAGAAGATTTCCGACCTCCGCGACGCCGCCGACGGCGCGGGCGACCAGGACCAGGGCATCTTGCAGGGCGGCAGCATCAACATCGTGCCGACCGACGACAACGCCATCGCATACAGTCGCACCGCCCAGCAGGTGCTGAACATCGTCTATCTCAACGGCAACGGGGCCCCGGGCGGCTTCTTCCCGGCCGGCCTGAACGGCGCCATCCGCTGATCCGGCCCGATCCCACACCGCCGCGCCCTTTCCGGGCGCGGCCATTCCTCCACCCGGGAGTCCCCCCGATCATGCGCCATCCCCTCGCATCCCTGGCGGCCGTCCTGTCCCTGGGCCTGCTGACCGCCGGCACCGCCTCGGCCGAATTCGCCTACGCGATCGGCGACGGCGGGGCGTCGCTGATCCGCTTCGACACCGGCAGCCCCGGGTCCGCGTCCCGCGTCGGCTTCTTCCAATCCGGCCTGTTCCTGGACGCCATCGACTTCCGCACCGCCACCGGCCAGCTGTACGGCTACAGCGACCTCGCCGACAGCTATTACACCGTGAACCTTTCGACCGGGGCCCTCACCCGGGTCGGCGGCGGCACCGGGGCGACGGCGACCAACACCTTCTCGCTGGGCATGGACTTCAACCCGACCATCGACCGGCTGCGGGTGGTGACGGAGAGCGCCCAGAACATCGTGTTCAACCCCAACGACGCGACCTCCACGGCGGCCACCGGCCTGTTCTACGCCGCGGGCGACCCCGGCGCGGACCCGGCCAAGGGGCCGTTGATCATCGATAACGCTTACACCAACAACTTCGCCGGGGCCAACGCGACCGTCCAGTATGGCCTGGACCACGACCGGAACACCCTGGTCACCATCGCCAACAACGCCGGCACGCTGACCACGGTCGCCCAGATCCGGGTCAACAACGTCGTGCTCGACTTCAACGAGCTGGCGGGGCTGGACATCACCACGACCAACGGCGTGAACTCGGCCTTCGCCGTGCTGACCGCCAACGGGTCGACCGGCCTCTACGCGATCAACCTGGCCACCGGCGCGGCGACCTCGCAGGGGTCGTTCGGCTCGCAATTCGGCAACGTGTACGGCCTGGCCATCGCCCCGAGTGCCGTCCCCGAGCCGGCCTCGCTGGCGATGGTGGCCGTCGGGCTCGCGGGGGCGGGCCTGCTCGGGCTGCGTCGGCGGACGTCGCGAAACGCCGCCTGATCGATCGGGGATCGCCCGGCGTTTCATCCATCCGTCCTCGCCGGGCGACCCTTGCGATCCTCGAACGTCGGGCTATCCTGGGGGTCTTCCACCGACCCCCGGAGCCCGATGCGATGCGGCGATTCTTCGTCTGGACGGCCCTCCTCGCCTGCCCCGCGCCGGCGTTTGCCCAGCCCGCACCGCAGGCCCCGCGCCTGCTGGAGGTGCGGCGGATCTGGGACCAGGCCCCGCACAACGCCTTCACCGACCTGATCCGCTACCAGGACCGCTGGTTCTGCGCCTTCCGCGAGGGGAAGACGCACGTCGCCCCCGACGGGGCCCTGCGGGTGCTGACGTCCGAGGATGGCAAGGCCTGGGCCTCGGCGGCGCGGATCGAGTCCGCGACCTCCGACCTCCGCGACGCTAAGCTGAGCATCCACCCCGACGGCCGCCTGATGCTCCTGGCGGCGGCGGCCCTCCGCCCGCCCGACGTCGGCAAGCACCAGACGCTCGTGTGGTTCTCCCGCGACGGCAAGGACTGGGGCCAGGCCACGCCGATCGGCGAGCGGGATGTGTGGCTCTGGCGGATCGCCTGGCACGACGGGGCCGCCTACGGCGTGGGCTATGGCACCGGCGCCGGCGCCGCCCGGTTCGCCCGGCTCTATCGCAGCGCGGACGGTGTCCGTTACGACACGCTGGTGCCGACCCTGTTCGACCGGGGCTTCCCCAACGAGTCGGCCCTGCTCTTCCGCCCGGACGGGTCGGCCCTGTGCCTGCTCCGCCGCGACGGCAAGGAGGCGAGCGGCCAGCTCGGCCGGTCCCGCCCCCCCTACACCGACTGGACCTGGACCGACCTGGGCGTGCGGTTCGGCGGCCCCGCGATGCTGGCCCTGCCCGACGGCCGGATCGTGGCCGGCGTCCGGCTCCACGACGGCAAGGTCCGCACCGCCCTGTGCTGGCTCGACCCCGAGTCCGGCAAGCTCGCCGAGTTCCTCCCCCTCCCCTCGGGCGGCGACACCAGCTACCCCGGCCTGGCCTGGCACGACGGCAAGCTCTGGGTGTCGTACTACTCGTCCCACGAGGGGAAGGCGAACATCTACCTGGCGGAAGTCGAGGTGCCCACGCCCTGACCTCCGCATCAAGGATCAACGCTTGCGGTTCCGGCGATTCGACCGGGGCCCGGGCGGCGTCGAGGGGCTCGCCTTGCCGGCGGCGTCGGCGTTGCCGGTGGGGCTGGTCTTCTCGGAGGCGGTGAGTTCCGCCTTGACCTCCTTGAGGGTCCAGCCGATCCGGTCGGCGCCGGCGGCCTTGAGGTAGTCGGCCGTCTGGGTGGTGTCGCCGGACTGGCCCCAGCGGGCCACCGTGATCTGGACGTCGGGGAACTTCGCCTTGATCGCCCGGCAGATGTCGGCCGACTGCGACAGCCCGCCCGGCGACAGGGCGGTGAGGCAGACCGCGACGGTCTTGCGGGTGCTGGCCTCCTTCTCGATCGCCTCGGCGAGCAACTCCGGGGTGGCCACGATCACCTCGGCGCCGGCCGGCTCCAGGGCGTCGCGGAGCATGTCCAGGGCCAGGACGTCGGCCTGCCCCTTCACGGCACAGCCCAGGACCCGGAGGGTGGGGGCCGGGGCGGTCGGCGAGGCGGGACGCCGGCTCATCATCTTGACCATCTCGCCGGTCACGTCGTAGATCGACCGCTCCTGCTCTTCCGTCAAGTCGCGCTGCTCGCGGTCGGTCTTGGCCTGGGCCAGCGCCGGCAGGATCACGTCGTCATACACGTCGTCGGCGGTCCGGTCCCTGGCGTAGTCCTTGAGCATGATCGCCGCCTCGTCGTAGTCGCGGGCGAGCAGGCGGTCGTAATAGCGGGTGGCCTGGTCGAAGTTCGACTCGTCCCCCAGCAGGAGGCTCAGGAATTTGAGCGACGGGATGTGCTTGCCCAGCACCACCAGGCAGACCGTCAAGGGCGTGGCCAGCAGCAGCCCGACCGAGCCCCAGAGCCACGCCCAGAACACCGCCGCGATCAGCAGGGCGACCGGCGAGACCCCGGTCCCGTGGCTGAACAGCAGGGGCTCGACCACGTTGGCCATCAGCAGGTCGAGCGCGACGTAGAGGCCGAGGATCAGGAACGGCTGGGTCCACCCCGGCGACAGGGCGACGCTCAGGAGGATCGGTCCGAGGGCCGACAGCCAGATCCCGACATACGGGAGGAACCGGAGGAGCGTGGTCAACAGCCCCCACAGCGGGGCATAGGGCACGCCCATCAGCGCCAGGCCGACGCCCACCCCGACGCCGACCACGGCGTTGGTCCCCAGCTGCAGGAGCAGGTATTGCCCGACGCGGCGGCCGGCGTCCTCCAGGGCCCGCGTGGTCCCGGTCATCTGGGTCCGGCCGACGAGGCCGAGCAGGCGGTCGCGCAGCGACTCGCGCTGGGCCAGGAAGAAGGTGGTCAGCACCAGCACCAGGAAGGTGGTGGCCAACGTCTCGACGATCGGCTGGGCCACGGTCGGGAGCCACGAGAGCCCGGACGATCCGGGGGGCTTGACCTCGACCGGGGTCGGGACGTCGCCGGTCGCCTTCTCCTTCCTCTTCTCGACGTCGGGCTTCGCCCCGAAGTTTTCGAGCTGTTCCAGCCCCTCGGCGAGCTTGTAGAGCGGGTCCAGCTTGCGGTCGAGGTTCTCCCGATGTTTGGGGATCTCGGCCGCCAGGGACCGGAACTGGGCGCCCGCCACCCAGGCGGCCGTCCCCATCAGGGCCAGCGACCCGATCATGACGATCGGCACGGAGACGTATCGCTTCAGGCCGGCCCGTTCTTCCAGGAAGTCGGCCGGGCCGGACAGGGCGAACGCGAGCAGGACCGCCAGCGCGACCGGCACCAGGACGACCTGCATCGAGTGGAGGATGATGACGATCAGGACCAGCAAGGCCAGGCGATAGAACGGCTTCTGGACGCGCTCCAGGCTCGTCGCCGAGGGGATCGCGGACGGGGACTCGGTCATGAAGGGCCTCGGGATGCGGCGGAGGGGCCCCGGCGATCCTCGCGCGGGCGGACCGCCGAGGATCGTCGGGGCGGACGATTCCGGGCACCCACACGCAATCCTCGGGCCGTCCAACCCTTAGCGCGAACCCCGCCCGATCATCGGCGGAACCAGGACGCGGGGGGCGCGACCAGCTCGATGGTGATCGGCCCCGGCGTGTCGGCGCGGAGGCCGATGAACGGGACCGGGTCGGCCTCCAGCGTGATCGGCTCGATCACGGCCGGCGGGGTGGCCCGGAGGCGGGGCGTGTGGTGGTAGCGGAGGACGACCAGGCCGTCGGGGCCGGGCTTCGCGTCGCGGACGACCAGGCGGCCGGGCCGGGCTTCCACGGCGGCCGTGCCCCGGATCGTCGCCCCCTCGAACCCGATCACCCGGCCGATCAGCACCGGTCCGCTTTCGTCCACGATCCGGATCAGGTCGGGGTTGGCCCGGCAGAACCGGACGGCGTCGCGGCTCCAGCAGGCGATCGCGGAGGGGCGATAGAGCCGGGCGTAGCGTTCGAAATGCTCGCGGCTCCAGTCCTTCGACCCGAAGATCTTCCCCTCGCCGAATTGGGTGAAATTCGACTTCAGGGCCATGTGGAGGTAGGGGCCGCCGATCACCTCGACCCCCGCCAGCCAGGGGAGCAGGGCGCTGTAGTGCCGGCCGTCGAAGGGGTCCGCGCCCAGCCCGGATTCCTCGTACAGGAGGCGTTCCCCGGGCGCGACGTGGCGGCGGATCGAATCGACCATGGCCAGGGCCCCGGGGTGCGGGCTGTTGGAGAGGACCGGGGACGGGGTGAAGAGGCGCGTCCGGGCCGAGTGATCGATCGACGGGCCGACGACGCGGACGCCGATCATCACCGCGAGCGCCGCGACCGCGACGTCCAGCCGCCCCCGCGCCGGGTCGCGGAGCCGGGCGAGGATCTCGACCAGCCCGATCCCGGAGGCGATGCACCCGGCCGTGAAGCAGGCATACGTGTGCCGGCCGGGCTGGAACTCGTCGAGCGACCGGAACATGCCGGCCGGATAGCCCCAGAGGAAGCCGATCAGGAGGAACCCGCCCAGGGCCGCCGCGACCACCGGGCGGCGCCGGGCCAGGGTCATCACGCCGACGGCGCCCAGCCCGAGCAGGATCGGGTCGATCGGCCCTTCCGACCAGAAGATCTCCGCGACCCTCCGCCAGAACGGCTCGGTGTGGACGAACGGGGCGATGCCGGCCGGCCCCTTGGTCTCCAGCAGGGCGAATCCCGGCAGATACCAGAAGGCGTTGACCAGGAGGATCACCGGCACCATCCCCCACAGGCCCAGGTGCCGCGCGATCGGCAGGGGCCGGCCCGAGCGATGCCCTCGGACCGCCGCCACGGCGTAGGCCAGCAGCCCCGCCGGGCCCACCAGCATGGGGCTGGTCAGGTGGCAGAGGAACACCAACGAGCAGGCGGCGCAGGCACCGGCCCAGCGGCCGAACCCGCCCCGATCCAGGTAGGCCGCCAGCGAGGCCACGGCCACCAGCCCGGCCGGCACCGAGATCACGTAGGGCAGCATCCCCAGTTCCGCATACCCGATCGGCGGGCCGGTCCAGAAGTAGGCCAGGAACAGGAGGGCGGACACCGCCACGGCCGCCGGGCGGGCCCCCATCAGGGCCGCGGCCAGGGCCACCAGCGAGATCGCCCCCCCGCCCAGGATCAGGACGCCGAGCTTGTAGGACAGGGCCGGGCCCCCCGGCAGGCACAGCATCCCCAGCCCGGTGAGCGTCGTCGACGGCCCGGACAGGACGCTCATGGCATACCCGCCCATGAAGCTCGGGTCGTACCCGGCCGTCGTCCCCGTCTGCCGGAGGAATTCGCGGGCGGTGATCCCGTGGTGGAACTGGAAGCCGTGGTCGTGCATCAGCGGCGGCCAGTCGGACCGGATCCCGGCCGTCTTCCCCAGCGCCAGCCAGATCGCGGCGACGTGGATCAGGCCGATCGCCGCCGCCGCGGCGATGGCGAACCATCCGGGGAGGGCCGAAGGGGGACCCGCCGGGCGGGCCGGGGCGGCCCGGGGCGCGGGTGCGGGGTCCGGGGCGGGGCCCGGCGCGTCGATCTCGTAGGAATCGGTGGCCATCGGTCGAGTCCGAGAGGGGGGACGGGCGGCCGGCCGAGATCGGGCCGCCTCCGCCCCCTTATAGCCCGGCCCGGGCCGGCCCGCAACGCGGTCAATCCTCCTCGACCCCCGCCCGCGAGCGGGCCCAGCGATCGACGATCGCCTGCTGGACCTGGGGCGGGACCGGCTCGTGGGCGAGGAACTCCATGGCGAAGCTACCCTGCCCGGCCGTCAGGCTCTTGAGGTCGGTGCCGTAGCGGAGCACCTCCGCCAGGGGGACCGTGGCCCGGATCACCTGCTGCTGGCCGCTCAGGGTATCCATGCCGGTGATGTGCCCGCGTCGGGTGGCGAGGTCGGCGGCGAGGTCGCCGAACTTGTCGAGCGGGGCCGCCACCTCCAGCGCCACGACCGGCTCCAGCAGGACCGGCCGGGCCGCCGCGAACGCCTTGCGGAAGGCCGCCGCCCCGGCCGTCTTGAACGCCGCCTCGGAGCTGTCCACCGCGTGGTGCGAGCCGAAGAAGACCTCGACCTCCACGTCCACGGCCGGGTTGCCGGAGATGACCCCCTTCTCCAGCTGCTCCCGCACCCCCTTCTCGATCGCCGGGATGAACTGGTTGGGGATCACCCCCCCCTTGGTCGCGTCGATGAACGAGAACCCCTCGCCCCGGGCGCGGGGCCGGACCCGGAGCTGGACGTCGGCGAACTGGCCCCGGCCGCCGGTCTGCTTCTTGTGGCGGTGGTGGGCCTCGGCCTCGCCGGCGATCGTCTCCAGGTAGGCGACCTGGGGGATGTGGGTGTCGATGTCGATCTTGTACCGGGACTTGAGCCGGTTGCGGATCACGTCGAGGTGCAGTTCGCTCATGCCCGAGATCACCAGCTCGTGGGTCTGGGCGTCGCGCCGGACCTGGAAGGTGGGGTCCTCGTCGGCGATCCGGGCCAGGCCGGCGGCGATCTTGGGCTCGTCCTCGCGGGCCCGGGGGTCCACGGCGCGGGGGACCATCGGCGTGGGGAAGTGGATCGGGTCGAGCGCGATGTGGGCCGCGTGGCCGTTGCCGTTGCCGTTGCCCCCGGACAGGGCGGTCACGGTGTCGGAGATGTGGAGGTCCTCGCACTTGGGCACGGCCACGATGTCGCCGGCGATCGCCTCCTTGACCTCCTCCTGGGCCTTGCCCTGGAGCCGATACAGGTGGCCGGGCTTGCTGCTCTTGCCGGTGCGGAGGTTGACCAGGGTGGTATCGTGGGTGATCCGGCCGGAGTGGATCCGCAGGACGCTGAGCTTGCCCACGAACAGGTCATTCGTCGTCTTGAAGACCTGGGCCACCAGCTCGCCGTCCTCCAACGGCTCCAGCTCGACCTCGTCTTCGTCCGCCCCGCGATGGCCGAAGCGGTGCAGCTCCTCGGGCGTCAGGCTGATCTCGGCGAGCAGGTCGAGCAGCTCGCGGACGCCGATCTCCTTGCGGGCGGAGACGCAGGCGACGGGCACGAGCATGCCGGTGGCCACCGCGCGGTGCGCGGCCTCGCGGAGCAGCTGGGGCTCGATCGCCTCCCCCTCCAGGTAGAGGGCCATCAGCTCCTCGTCGGTCTCGACGATCTGCTCGACGAGCATCTGGTAGGCGTCGGCCGGCGACATCGGGCAGTCTTCGCACTCGGCCCCGTCGGGCGGGTCGAGCACGTCCACGACGCCCCGGTACGTCCGCCCTTCGCCGATGGGGACGAAGAACGGGACGCAGCGCGGGCCGAACGCCTCGCGGATCGCATCCAGGGTGCGGAGGAAGTCGGCGGAATCCGCGTCCATCTTGGTGATGGCGATCAGGCCGCCGAGCCGGAGCCGGGTGGCCTCCTGCTCGATCCGCCGGGTCTGGGCCTCGACCCCGGCGGTGGCCGAGACGGCCAGGACCACGTTCTCGACGGCGGCCAGGGCCTCCAGGGCGTGGCCGATGAAGTCGGGATAGCCGGGCGAGTCGAGCAGGTGGACCTGCCGGCCGGCCCACTCGCAGTGGAGCGGGTGGCAGTCGATGGTGAAGTGCCGGCGCCGCTCCTCATCCTCGGCGTCGGTCGGACTCGTGCCGTCGTCGACCGAGCCCCGGCGATCGATGGCCCCGGCGGCGAACAGGAGGGCGTCGGCCAAACTGGTCTTGCCCGACGCCCCGTGTCCGGCCAGGGCAATGTTGCGGATATCGGCGATGTGATAGGTCGTGGTCATGCGTCGGCCTCCCAAGGGGTGAGCTTGGTGAATCCGCGACTGACCGGCGAGGGGGCGCGTGGCACCTGTTCGATGATGGGAAAGAGCCGGGCGCGGGTCGACGAGGCCCGCGTCGGGTGCCTAGGTCCGGTCGCCGGCGCGTTCCCGCGCCTCGGGGAGCGTGAAACGCCCTTCGTACAAGGCCCGTCCGACGATGCAGGCGGCCACCGGCGTGGTCGCCAGCACCGCCAGGTCTTCCAGGGTGCCCACGCCGCCGGAGGCCGTGACCGGCGTCCGGAGGGTGCGGGCCAGCGCCTCGGTCATGGCCACGTTGGGCCCTTGCAGCATCCCGTCGCAGGCGATGTCGGTGTACACGACCGCCGCCAGCGGGAGGTCATCGAACTGCGTGGCCAGGGCGGTGGCCTCGACCGACGAGACGTCGAGCCAGCCCCCGGTCGCCACCCGCCCGTCCTTGGCGTCCAAGCCCAGGGTCAGCCGCCCGGGGTACTTGGCGGCCATCTCGCGGAACCAGGCCGGATCCTGCAGGGCGCGGGTGCCGACGATCACGGTGTCCAGCCCGGCTTCGAGCCAGGAGGCGATGGTCGCCTCGTCGCGGACGCCGCCGCCCAGCTGGCACGGGACCTTGACGCGGGCGAGGATCGCGCGGACGGCGTCGCCGTTGACCGGCCGGCCGTCCTTGGCGCCGTCGAGGTCCACCAGGTGGATCCGCGACGCCCCCTCGGACTCCCACTTCGCGGCCATCGCCGCCGGATCGTCGCCGAAGACGGTCTCGCGCCCGTAGTCCCCCTGCTGGAGACGGACGCAGCGGCCTCCCCGAAGATCGATCGCCGGAATGATCTGCATGATTCGCCCCGCAACTGCCGAAACCACCTCGCACAACCTCGAATCGTAGCCCTGCCCGGCCGGCTCCGCAAGCGGCGCATCCCCTGGTCGGGGCTGTTGGGTGTGCCTTTTGCTTTTGGCATTCGGATTTCCGGGTGGCTGTGGTTGGCTTGCCAACCACGGTGCCGACGAGCCCGCCCGGCGATCGATGGCCGGCGTCGATGATCCTCGGCCCGGTGCCGCGATGGTCAGCACACCGCGATCGTGGCGCCGGCGCCGTGGTTGGCAAGCCAACCACAGCCACCCAGGACCGCCGAGCCACATGCCAAAATCAACGGGCACACCCGGGCTGTTCGGCCCACGACATCCGACATAGAATCGCGCCGATGGTCCTGCGGATTTCCCCTGGCCTCGACCGGGAGCGACCATGCGAAGGCCCAGGCTCCGGCTCCGGATGTGGCACCTGATCGGGTTGGTCGCGGCCTTCGCCGCCTACCTCGCGGTGATGCGGTATCGCCAGGAGGTTTATGACCCGGCCGCGAGCCTGGCGAGGCGGCTTCGTTCGTTCGACCCGGCCGAGCGGATCAAGGCGGCGGAGCGGCTCTCGTCGGTCCAATTCAGGGCCGAGTCGGCGATCAATCCTCTGCTGGAAGCCATCGAAGACGCCGACCCCACCCTCCGCGCCAGGGCGGCGATGGCGCTCCCCAATGTCCTCCGTGACCACAATCACCCCCGGGCCGACGAGGTCCGCGCCACCCTGGAGATGGCCATGGCCGGCAAAGATCCCGGCGCCCGCCATGCGGCGGCCGTGGCCCTGGCGATGCTGCAACCCGACGCGAAGACCATTTCTCCCGCCCTGATCGAGGCGGCCGGCGATGCCGACCCGATGATCCGGTCCGAGGCCGTCGGCCTGATGGGCACCGCCCTCGACGACGAGGCTGTCTGGTCCACGATCCTGGGGGCGACCCGGGATCCTGACCTGGACGTCCGCAACCAGGCGATCCGGGTCCTCGGCTGGACGCCCCGGCCATCGCGCCTTGCCGCCGTCCGCGAGGCCCTCGCGCCGGCCCTGAAGGAGTCGAACGAGGTCAATCGCGGATTCGCCGCGAACATCCTGGGCAACTATTCCCAACTCGCGCCGGGAGACGTTCCCGAGTTCTACGACACCCTGTCCGACCCGAGTCCGTTCGTCCGCCGAATGGCCTGCAAATCGCTGCCCCATCGCCCGGGCGCACGGCCGGCCGTGCCGATCCTAATCCATCATCTGGGCGACCCCGCCCCGGAGGTGCGCCGCGCGGCGGCCGGTCGGCTCGGCTCGATCTGCCTCGACGCCGAGGCGGCCCTCCCCGACCTCCGCCGCGCGGCCGAGGACAAGGAAGGAATCGTCCGCGAGGCGGCCTCCGAGGCGATCCGGCGGATCGAGGGCAAGGCGTCAGCATTCCGGACGAAGCTCCTCCCCGGCGCCGTGGAGGACCTGGCCAGCCCCGATCCGGAGGCCCGCCGCGGCGCCGCCGAGATCCTCGGGACCTACGGGCCGCACTCCGCCCCGGCCGTCCCGGCCCTGATCCGGTGCCTGGACGACCCCGAGGCCGCGGTCCGCATCGCCTCGGCCCATGCCCTCGGCCGGATCGGCCCGGCGGCCCGCGAGGCGCTGCCCGCCCTCGACGCCCGGGCGGCCGACCCCGACGAGCGAGTCCGGCAGGCCGCGGAGGCGGCTGCCCAGGCCATCCGGGTTGAGGCCGGCGGGCCCTGACGCCAGCCCCGGGCGTCCCGTCCTGCGGCCCGGGGGCATTGCGGGCCGGGCCCGGTTGGCATATACCGGACCGGTCACGCCGCGTCCCTCGTCGGGCGGGCCGGGCCCGACCGCCGCAGGGGAGCCGCTTCACCGTGGACGACGAGCCCTCCGGCGGCTGGAACCTGCGGATCGATTGGGACGGGCCGGCGGTGCGAGCCTGGCTCTGGCGGCATCGCGTGGCGATCCTGCTCGGCCTGGGGGCCCTGTTCCGCGTGGCCCAGTACCTGGCCGGCCGGTCGCTGTGGCTGGACGAGCAGTCGCTGCGGGCCAGCGTCCGGGTCGCGTCCCCCCTGGCGTTCTTCGGCCCGCTCGGCAACGGCCAGCTCGCCCCGCCGGGGTTCCTGCTGCTCCAGTGGCTCGCCGTCCGGGCGATCGGCGATTCGTCGTATGGGGTGCGATTCGTCCCCCTGCTGGCCGGGCTCGCCGGCCTGTGGCTGTTCCTGGAGGTGGCCCGGCGGGTCCTGGCCCCCCGCGCGGTTCCGGCGGCGGCGGCCCTGTTCGCCTCGGCCGACGACCTGATCTACTTCGCGGCCGAGGGGAAGCAGTATTCCAGCGACGTGGCGGCGGCCCTGGCCTGCACGCTCCTGGGGCTGACCGCCGGCGCCGGCCGGTTGACGCCCCGACGCGCGGCGATCCTGGCCGGCTTCGGCGTGCTGATCGTCTGGTTCTCGCACCCGTCCGTCTTCGTGCTGGCGGCGGTGGGCACGGCCCGGCTGGCCGGGCGGATCCTCGTGCGGGACTGGCCGGGGGCGGCGGCCTGGTGCGGGATCGGGGCGGCGTGGGTCGCCAGCTTCGCCGCCGTGCACCACGTGGCGATGGACCAACTCGGGCACGAAGGCATGATGTGGGAGTTCTGGGCGTTCGCCTTCCCCCCCGCCCCCCGATCGGCCTGGGACGCGTCGTGGATCGCCCGGAGGCTGGCCTACGTCCTCGTCAACCCGCTCCACTTCCGCGAGCCGTTCGGCCCGGGGTGGTCGATGATCCCGGCGCTGCTGTGCGGGGTCGCGGGGTTCGCCGCGCTGTGGCGATCGGGCCGGGACCGCCTGGCGATCCTGACCCTGCCGATCGCCTTCGCCGCGGCGGCGTCGGGCCTGCGGCTCTACCCGTTCCACGGCCGGCTGATCCTGTTCCTGGTCCCGGCGTTCCTGCTCCTGATCGCGGCCGGGCTGGACCGCTCGCGCGACCTCCGGCCCGGACGTCCGATCGTGTTCGCCCTGCTGGCAACGCTCCTGATCGGCGTGCCGATGCTCCGGGACGCGTTCCACCTCGTCGAGCCGCGGGACCGGATGTTCTTCAACACCTACGGGGATCGGCGCCCGCCCTCCGACGACCCCGGCCGGTTCCCGTTCTGATCGCCGATCAGAGCCGGGCGAAGTTGGCGTACATGGCCAGGCCGACCTTCTGGCTCTTCTCGGGATGGAACTGGGTGGCCATCAGGTTGTCGCGCCAGACGACGGCGGGGAACGGGGTGGGGTGGTCGGACTCGGCGGCCACGTCGTCGGGGTTGTCGGCCCGGGCGTGGTAGGAGTGGACGAAGTAGACCGAGGGGTCGGGCTCCAGCCCTTCGAACAGGGGGGCGGGCCGGCGGATCTGCAGGGTGTTCCAGCCCATGTGGGGGATCTTCAGCCCGGGGGCGGACTCGAACCGGACGATCCGGCCGGGCAGGAGGCCGAGGCCCTGGTACTCGCCGTCCTCCTCGCTGGCGTCGAACAGGAGCTGCATGCCCAGGCAGACGCCCAGGCAGGGCTTGCCGGCGCGGACGGCGTCGCGGAAGGCCTCGCCGAGGCCGGTCCGGCGCAGCTCGGCGGCGGCATCGGCGAAGGCGCCGACGCCCGGGAGGATCGCCCGGGAGGCGTGGCGGATGGCGTCGGGGTCGGAGGTGATCGTCGCCTCGTGGCCGACGGCCTCGAACGCCTTCTGCACGCTCCGCAGGTTGCCCATCCCGTAATCAATGATGGCGATCATGGCACGTTCCGAGGGGACACGATTCCGGAGGAAGACGGCCCATTCTACCCGCCCCCCCAGGGGATGCGACAAGGCCGGCCGCGCCGAGGTTCGGCGGATCTGTAACGCCGGGGCGATGCCGGGCGACATGAGGGGGGAGGACGAATCGTGACCGAGACCGACTGGCCCGCCCTGATCGCCGACCACGGACCCGCCGTCTGGCGGACCGTGTTCCGCCTGCTGGGCCGCCACGCCGACGCCCACGACTGCTACCAGGAGGTGTTCCTCGATGCCTATCGCGCCGCCCAGGGCCGGGCCATCGACCGCTGGCCCGCCTTCCTCAAGAGCCTGGCCACCCGCCGGGCCATCGACCACCTCCGGCGTCGGGGGCGCTCCGCGCGCCGGCTCGCCCCGCTCGACCCCGCCGCCGAGCCGGCCGCCACGGGCTTCTCGGCGGCCGAGATGGCCGAGGGGGCCGAGTCGCTCGACGGACTCCGCGCCCTGCTGGCCGGCCTGCCCGCCAGGCAGGCCGAGGCGTTCTGGCTGATCGGCGTCGAGGAGATGCCCCACGCCGAGGCCTCCGCAGCCATGGAGGTCTCCCCCGGCGAGCTGCGGGTCCTGCTCCACCGGGCGCGGGCCCGGCTCCGTGCCGCCTACTCCGAACCACCCCGAACGCGGAGCGACCGATGACCGACGACCACGACGACCCGATCGCCGCCGCGTTCCGGCGGCTCGCCGTGCCCGACCGTCCCCCCGACGCGTTGATCCTCGCCCGCCTGGCCGCCGAGGCCCGGCGATCCCCGGCCCCACCCCACCCGATCCGGAGGTTCCTGATGCGCCCGACCGTCCGCTACTCCTCGGCCGCCGCCCTGATCCTGCTGGCCGCCGGCTTCCTGTCACTCACCCCTCGGCCATCGATGGCACTGGAGGAGGTCATCAAGGCGACCGAGAAGCATGGCCTGGTCCGGTTCAAGATGACCCAGACGTCCGACGACCGGGAGACCGGCCTGACCGGCTCGTTGGTCTCGACGGTCTATGTCGATCTCCGGCACTCGCGACTCCGGCAGGAGGTGGCGCACCTGACGCTCAACGGCGCCGTGGCGTTCACCTACGCCGCGGTCTACGACTACGAGGCGGATCGCTGCCTCTTCTGCACCACCAACCGGATCATCAAGGAGGAAGCCCAGGCCAAGGACGAGATGGATGCCTGGATGATCCGGAACGCGAAGGAACGCGGGCTCACCGACCAGAAGAAGGCCATCGTCTCCAGGGTCGCCCAGACCCAAACGGATGACATCAAGCCGATGAGCGACCTCGGCAAGGGCCGGACGCTGCTGGACAGCCTGCGAAAGCTCCAAGCCAACCCGGCGACGACGTCGTTCCGGGGGAATCTCGACGGCCGAGAGGCGACGAAGTATCGGCTCGTGGAGGGGAATCTCACCTCCGTCCTCTGGGTCGACGACGCGACGAAGCTGCCGATCCGGATCGAGTTCACGAGCGTCGACCCGAGTCCTCGGATCGCCCGCAACGAGTGGGTCTACACCGACTTCGCCTGGGACCCCGCAGGGGCCGACCCGGCGGTCCTGTTCGGCACGTTGCCCCCGGCCGGCTTCGAGGTCAAGGACACGACCAACGAACCCTGAGATCCGGCCGACCCCGACGGCGATGGGCCGAGCGGCTCAGCGGCCGGGGCCGTCGAGCGTCCGGGCCAGGGCGTCCAGCCCGCCCTCGACGAGCTTGCCGTCGGGGTTGATGAGGAGGTAGTTCGGCACGTCGTCCCCTTCCAGGCCGAAGCGTTCGTAGGTCTGGAACGTGCTGTCGAGCAGGACCGGGAACGGCAACGAATGGCCGCCCCACACCGCCTTCCGCACCGGCTCCAGCTTCGCCTCCAGTTCGGCGACGGTCTTGAGCTTCTCATCGAAATCGGTGCAGAAGGCGAGGATCTCGAAGCGTTCACGCTGGCCTGCGTGGGCCTTGTGGAACGCCATCAGTTCCGGGAGATCCTTGGCCAGGCAAGGGGCACAGCCCGGCGACCAGAAGTAGAGGACGACCCACCGGCCCCGGAAGTCGGCCAGCCGGGCGTCCTTGGCGATCCCCCTGGCGTCGGTCAGGTGCCAGTCGGGCGGCGTCTTGCCGACGATCTCCCGGTAGTTGCCCCAGGTCCCGCGTGCCCTGGACCGATCGATCAGATCGTTGATCCCGAGCGAAGTGACGGGCCGGAGGACCAGGGCGCCGAGGTCGATGTCCCCCGACCCGGCCGCGACGGCGATCTTCGGGCCGTCGACGGTGGAGGAGTTCGGATCCGAGCCGCTCGCCGAGACCTGATAGGTCCCGGGCGGGACCAGGAATGAGAACCGGGACCGCAGGCTGCCGCAGATCGCCACGCGGCCGTTTTCGAGCGGATCCGCCTCATTGTACGGGATCTCGAAGTAGGTGCACGACCACGGCATCGGACCTTCCTTGCCTTCCAGGCGGGTGGTCCCGGACACGCGGACGAGGGGTTGCAACCGGGCCTCGACCGGCCCGGCGAAGGTCCGGGGGTCGATCAGGGCGCCCCGCTTGCGGTCGCGGTCGAGGATCATCAGCCAGTTCCGCCGCTCCTGGGCCGGGATCGAGAACCGCCCGTCCGCATCGGAGCGGGCCCGCGTGTCGCCCCAGGGCTCCATCCGGCCCTCGTCGCGCCAGAGAGCCTCCGGATCCTTGGCACGGAGGTCGACCACCTGCTCCCAGGCCTTCCCATTCGCGCCCCAGAAGGCGGAGATGTCGGCCCCCTCCACGGGTCGGCCCGCCTCGTCGACGACCCGGCCGACGACCGTCTTCGGCTCCTCACCGGTCGCATCCCAGGGGACGCTGAGCAATAAGGCCGCGACAACGCAGTAACGAGGGATCATGGGTCGGGCCCCCGGCCGGGACTTGAGATGATGGGACAAGCGCCCTAGTACATTTGTCGTAAACCTCCGCCGCCGTCAATAGACTGCACGAAAAAAGGCCGCGTGGCCCCCGGTCGGGAGTCACGCGGCCTCGTGGAGATCGAGCGTCGGTCGGGCGGGCCTCAGCGGGAGGCGGCCGTCACGGCGGGGGCGGGGTTCGCCTCGGGCACGGCTGGCGTCGGGGTGACGACGGCCGGGGCCGGGGCGGCGACGGCCGGGGCGGCGACCGCGGGGGCCGGGGCCGGGGCCTCGACCTGGGCGACCTGCTGGCCGGGCTTGGGGATCGGCTGGCCGTTGGGGTAGAGGACCACCCGCATCCAGCCGGACGGGTCCAGCGGCGAGATCGTCCGGAGGTCGAAGCCGGGGATCCGCAGCTGGGTCAGCGGGACGTTGATGGGCACCTGCTGGAGCTTGGTGCGGAAGCCGGCGAGGATCAGGTTGGCCTGGAGCGGGCCGAGGGGGACGGCCGCGTTCTCGTCGTCCAGGATCCCGAGGACCTTGGCATCGCTCGAAGCGACGAAGTCCTCGACCTTGGCGTCCACCTGGGTCGGCGGGCCGCCCGGGGTGGCCGAGTTGGCCTTGAACGAGAGGATGAACTCGGCGGTCGGGATCGTGATCCGGAAGACCTTGGCCTTGGCGCCCAGGAGGCCGCCACGCTCGGATCCCGGCGGGGCCGGGACGTCCATCTGGAAGTCGCGGACCAGGGCGACCAGGTAGCCGCGGGCGTCGGCGAAAAACTCGGGCGGCTTGCCCGGCTTGCGGATCCGCAGGGCCGTGGTCTTGGGGTCATTGGCGGCGCGAGCCGCGTCGATCTGCCCGAGGAACTCGGCGAACGGGACGTTGCGGCCGACCGTCACGCCCTCGGCGGGCGGGGCGCCCGGCTGGGTCGCCTTGGTCACGATCATCACGTTCTCGATGGAGCGGACGCCCTCATCCTGCAGGGCCCCGGCCGCGACGTTGGAGAGGATCGACCCCAGGTGGACGTCGACCGAGACGCCGGCGTCGGGCTGGATCAGGGCGGGCGGCTGCGGCATGTCGGCGCCGATGGCGTCGGGGACCGCCTGGTGGCCGACCTTGCCGGAGACCAGGACATTCTCCGGCCGCGACCGGAACGACACGTCGTTGATCCGGTAGGCCTTGACCGCCACGGTGCCGTCGCCGGGCAGGACCTGGCGGAGCTTGGCGTTCTGCTCGGCCTCGGCCCCGGGGATCCGCTCGGCGGCCTCCTGGGCGGCCTCCCGTTCCACGTTCGAGGCGATCTTGGGGATCGCGTTCTGGGCGACCAGGTTGGTCAGCTTGTTCTGGTTCAGGCCGATCACCCCCAGGAGGCCCCGGGTCAGCCCCTTGCCCTGGGTGGGCATCGAGTTGAACGAGGCGCTGACGGCGTGGGTCGACTGCGGGATCAGGCTCAGGCCGGTGGTGGGGCGGAGGACCGCCGTCACCGTGATCTGCGGCTGGTCGTAGGACGACGCCGAGAAGTAGTAGAGCTTGGACAGCTTCCGGCCCCGCCGGTCCTGCTGGAGCTGCTGCTGGAAGTCGGTGATCGGCGTCGCGGTGCTGGCCAGCTGGCTGTTGTAGAAGGCGATGCCGTCGTCGCTGGGCAGCAGGCCGAAGCCGGTGCGGGGGCCGGCGGTCACCTGCGAGACGTAGCCTTTGCGGTAGACCGGGCCGGTCTGGACCACGTCGTTGGACAGGAACGGGGCGACCGAGGCGACGTCGGCCGAGGCGTCGAGGTTGGGCCGGTTGTAGAGCCCGTCCAGCGCCCCCTGGAGTTCCCAGGAGAAGGTCCAGGGATTGGCCTGGTTCCCCTTGCGGAGCGCGGCCAGGACGTCGGTGAGCCGGCGGAGCGCCGCGGCGCGGGCCTGGACGGTCTTGGCCCCCTCGTAGGAGGACAGGGCCGCGCCGAGGTCGTCGCCGACGAAGCGGACCCAGTGGTCGGCGTTCTCGGGGGCCACGCCGGCCTGGCCCTTGACGTAGTCGGTCAGGTTGCGGCCGGCCCAGGCGATCCGGATTCGGGGGGCGAGCCAGGCGTTCAGGGCCCGGCGCACCCGCACGGCGGGCTCCCAGCTGGTGCTGGTCAGGGCGACGTCCATCTTGTGGAGACGGCCCAGCGAGGCGAGCCGGGCGTTGGCGTCGGCCGCGGCGCCGAAGCGGTCGAGCTCCTCGCCCAGGGCCCCGAAGAAGGCCCGCCAGCCCGGGGCCTGGTCGGAGACCACGGCGCCCGGCTGATCCCAGGAAGCGGTCACGTCGGCGATCGCCGCGGAGACGGCGTGGTAGCTCGGGGCCGCCTTAGCGGCGTTCACCGGCAGGGCGGCGGGGGGCTGCTGGGCGAAGGTCGCGGTGCCCAGGGCCGATCCGGCCCCGACCATCGCGAGCGTCCAGAATCTGGTCCGTCGGCTCATGAGAGCTCCCAGTTGTCGCGGTCCGGTTTGACGCGTCATGAGTCCCTTCAGACTGGATATAGAGTCGAGAGTTTCCGGCCGGGCCTTGACGCCCATTCGATGCCAAATCGCCCGGGCGATGGGGTTGTGTCGCGATTGTATATCGTCGGGGTCGCGCAATTCGGCCGGGCGGTCCGGCACGGCGGATCCGGCGCGATTCAGCCGCCAAATTCTAGCACGCCACATGCCAAGCCCGCATTCGGCAGGGTCGACTTCTCTTGCCGGGTTGGGCCGGGCCCGCCGCACCGGCCGGCCGGTCGCTGCAACATAGGCCGAGGGAAGGATTTCGTTCGAGCCGTCGGTCCGGCACAGAAATGGGGGTCGACGGCGGATACAATCCTTCGGGAATCGGGGGCGCAGGCCCGTTCGCTGCGCCCATACCTCCCGTTCCCAGTCGATCGCGATTGACTCCGCCCCTCTCTCGGAGACGTCGATGCCCTGCCCCTCGATCCCCGATCGGCGCCGGCCGATGCGTGGAACCCCCTGCTTGCCGGCACTGGTGATCGCCTGGGCCGCGGCGTGCGGCTGCGACGGCACGGCCGAGCCCGGCCCGGAGGCCGGGGTCGCCCCGCCCCCCGCGACGGTGGCCGGGCCCACCGCCGGCCCGGCGCCGCGCCCGGCCTCGACCATCACCGGGGACCGCGAGGCGCACTACAAGGCCGAGCCGGCCAACCCGACGATCCCCCAGGAGGTCAGCCCGTTCCGATTCGCCGAGGTCGCCGCCGCGTCCGGGATCGACTTCCGCCACGTTTCGGGCATGACCGAGGCCAAGCACTTCCCCACCGCCAACGGCTCGGGCGTGGCCTTCCTGGACTACGACGGCGACGGCAAGCTCGACCTCTACTTCGTCACCGCCACCACGCTCCCCCTGGGCTCGTCGTCGGGCGGGACGAACCGGCTCTATCGCAACATGGGGGATGGCAAGTTCGAGGACCGGACCGGGCCGTCGGGCCTGGGCTTCTCCGGGTTCTGCCACGGGATCGTGGTGGGCGACATCGACAACGACGGCGACCCCGACGTCTTCCTTTGCAACTACGGCCCGAACGCCCTCTACCTGAACCGGGGGGATGGGACGTTCGAGGACATCAGCCACGCCAGCAAGATCGACGTGCCGGGCTGGTCGTCCGGCGGGGCCTTCTTCGACTATGACGGCGACGGCGACCTCGACCTCTACGTCGCCAACTACGGGATCTGGAACCTGCCCGAGGACGACCGATTCTGCGGCGACCGCGAGAAAAACGTCCGCCTCTACTGCTCGCCGCGCGAGATCCGCACGACCAAGCACTTCCTGTATCGCAACAACGGCGACCGGACCTTCACCGACGTCTACGACCAGTTTTTGGTGGATGCCTCGGGCAACCCGATCCCCGGCCGCGACGACGGCCACGGCTTCGCGGCGGTCGCCGCCGACGTGGACGACGACGGCCGCGCCGACCTGTACGTCGCCAACGACATGAACCCGAACTTCCTGTTCCTCAACAAGGGCGGGGGCAAGTTCGAGGACGCCACCGACTCGTCCAACGCCGCGTACGACGAGAAGGGGCACGTCCAGTCGGGCATGGGGGTGGACGCCGAGGACATCGACGGCGACGGCGACCCCGAGCTGTTCGTGACCAACTTCGCCCACGAATACAACACGCTCTACCAGAACCGGGGGGGCGGCAACTTCCTGGACATGACGCCGTTCTCCGGGATGGGGGCCGACAGCCGCCCCTGGGTCGGCTGGGGGACCGCCCTGGCCGACTTCGACAACGACGGTTGGCCCGACTGCTTCGTCGCCAACGGGCACGTCGACGACAACCGCCGGGCCCTGGGCCAGAACGTCGATTATGCCGAGCCCCCGCTGCTCCACCGCAACGCCAACGGCAAGCGGTTCCGCCTGGCCACCCGCGACGTGGGGCCGTATTTCTCCGGTGTGCACGTGGCGCGGGGGGCCGCCTTCGGCGATTTCGACGACGACGGCGACATCGACATCGCCGTCAGCCACAAGGACGGCCCGGCCGCCCTGCTCCGCAACGACACGCCGGCCCAGGGGCACTGGATCAGGCTCGAATTGACCGGCACGAAGAGCAACCGCGACGCCATCGGCGCCACGATCCGGGTCGAGGCCGGGGGGAGGACCATCGTCCGCCAGCGGAAGCACGGGTCGAGCGTCTTCTCGTCGCACGACCCGCGGATGCTGATCGGCGTGGGCGACGCGGCCGAGGTCGACAAGCTTTCGATCCGCTGGCCCTCGGGGGCGACCACCGTCCGCGAGCGCGTCGCGGTCGACGCGACCCTGGCGGTGGTCGAGGGGGAATGACGGTCGGCCCGGGCGGGGTTCAGATCTCCTGATCCCCGCCGAACGAGGTGACCCGCCCCTTGGGGTCGTGGAGCCGGCCGAGGGTGTGCTCCAGGCCGCGCAGGAGCTTCTCGGAGGCGCCGTCCAGGGCCTCATCCACACCCCCCGCGCTGTGGCTCGCCACGATCGGGGAGTGGCCCGCCACCCGGGCCTCGATCAGGCAACGCTTGTCCTCGCCCCCCTTGGGCCCGTTCTCGTCGGAGAGGAAGACCTCGATGCCCGTGATCCGGGAGCCGTAGCGGGACAGGTCGCCCTGGAGATCCTCGCCGATCTCCTGGATCTTCTTCGCGCCGATGTGGACGTGGTTGTCGGTGTGGACCTGGACATGCATGACGATACCCTCGCGATTGGAGATGATGGATCCGCGACGCCGATGGGCCCCGCCCGGGCCCGCGAAGGCGGGCCGGGCGGACGGATCGCTCGACGACGCCCGGGAGCGTCGCATTCGCCCCGTCCCCGATCGATGCGGCGTCGGATCTTCCCGGTGATGGTCTTGCAACCGGCGCACCGTGTCGCCACCATGAAACACGATTCGTGAGGCGGGATCGGGGCCATCGCGGCCCCTCCCGCCGACGACGAGGCCTGGCTGGGGTCGCCCCGGGATCAGACATGCAACAGGGGCAACCGCCGGGACCGGCGACGAACGACCCGACTCGCCCCCGGCCGCTTCGATATGGACTGGCCGTCGGGTTGCTGTCCCTTACGTTGCTGGGGGGCCTCTTGTTCGTCCTCCGGCCGTCCCCGGCCCCGGACGACCTGTGGCGTCAGGCGAAGGCGGAGCTGGACGGCCACCGGTTCGACCGGACGCTGGCGACGCTCGACCGGCTGCGTCGGCTCCGCGAGCCGAAGTCGGAGGACCTCCTGCTCCGGGCGGAGGCCGAGATCGGCCTGGGCCGGCCCGACGCGGCCCTGGAAAACCTGGCCCGCGTCCCCGACGGCGAGCCCATGGCCCCGCAGGCCCGCCTGCTCGCGGGGCAGCTGGAGCTGCGGAGGCACCGCCTGGTCGCGGCCGAGGCGCTGTTGCGCCGCGCCGCGGAACTCGGGCCCCGGCTGGTCCAGCCGCTCCGCGAGCTGATCTACATCTATGGGATGCAGCTGCGCCGCCCCGAGCTGAACCGGACCTTCCGGGCCCTGTCCGGGCTGGCGGACCTGAATGCCGACGAGGTCTACCTCTGGACCCTGACCCGCGGGGTGACCTGGGAGCCCGAGGAGGTCTCGGAGTACCTGGCCGAGTGCGTCCGGGCCGACCCGGCCGATCGCCAATCGCGGCTCGGGCTGGCCGAGGCCCTGCGCCAGCAGAACCGATTCGCCGAGTCCGAGGCGGCCCTGGCCTCCCTGCCCGACTCCGACCCGGACGCCCGCACCATCCGGGCCCGCACGGCGATCGACCGGGGCGAGGACGAGCGGCTCGAAACCCTGCTGGCCGAGGGGCCGGCCGACCACGCGGGCCTCGCCCTGCTGAGGGGCCGGCTGGCCCTGGCCCGCAACGAGGGGCCGGCCGCCCTGGCGGCGTTCCGCGCGGCCCATGCGGCCGACCCGTCGCAGCGCGAGGCGATCCTCGGGCTGGGACAGGCCCTGCTCGCCGTCGGCGACGCGAAGGCCGCGGCGCCGTACCTGGAGGAGTTGAAGAAGCACGACCGGCTCGAACAGCTGATGCAGCGGGCCGCCCGGGTGTCGAACCGGGACGACCCGGCCCTGATCCGCGACCTGGGCGCCGCCTGCCTGGGGGTGGGCCGGCGGGCCGAGGCCCGCTCCTGGTACAAGCTGGCCATCCGCATCGATCCGTCCGACGTCCAGGCCCAGAAGGGCTACGCCGACGCCTCCGCCCCGCCCCCGGCCCCCGCCGAGGGCCGCTGAGGCGGGAGGCCCGTCGGCGTCGGGCCCCGGCCGCTCACTGGCGGACCGGATAGGGCTGGGCCCGGGTGGCCGAGCGGGTCGCGGCGGGGGCCGCGGGGATCGCGGTGGGGTCCACGGTGGTCGTCCGGACCTCGGCCGCCCGGCGGGGCCGGCTGGCGGCGTAGGCCTCCGGGTCCACGGTCTCCTGGATCGGCTCGATCCTGAGGTCGTCGATCCCCACCGACCCGTACCCCGCCAGGCCGATCATGAGGCTCATGGTGCCGTCGGCGGGGATCCTCCGGTAGAAGACGACCTC
Organism: Tundrisphaera macrotermitis; assembly: GCF_051175315.1. Taxonomy (NCBI): domain Bacteria; kingdom Pseudomonadati; phylum Planctomycetota; class Planctomycetia; order Isosphaerales; family Isosphaeraceae; genus Tundrisphaera; species Tundrisphaera macrotermitis. The sequence continues at coordinate 2,930,366 of NZ_CP195100.1, read as the reverse complement.
GTACCAGGCCTGTGCCGCCGAGGTGAGCCGGAACTGGAGCCGCTCTCCGCCGATTGAGTCGCGGATGATCAGCCCGCCGGCCCCGGCCGCGGTGGGGTAGGTGAGGTCCACCTTCATGGAGACCCGATAGACCTCGCGCTCGCTCACCTTGATGGCCGGCGAGCGGACGGCGACCACCGGATGGTCCTGGAACGGGGGGAGCGAGTCGAGGGCGACCCCCTTGGGCTTGGCGTTGAGCATGAGGTGGTGACCCCTCTTGTCGGCCCCCCCCTTGACGACCTTGATCGTGGCCTGGATCTCCGGGTCCTGGTAGCTCTCGTCGGCCCAGCCCCGGTCGGCGAGCAATTCCTCATCCTCGAACTCGAAGTCGCCGCTCGCCATCCGGTTCGAGCCCAGCCGGCCGGAGCGGATCCAGTCCAGCCAGATCCACGCCTGGGGCAGGGTCGACCACGAGGCCAGCGGCGCCGCGACGATCGGCTGGATCACCCGCTCCTGCGGCTTCTCCTTGCCCTCCAGGGGGACCGGGCCGCACGGCAGGCTCTCGTCGTTGAGCGACTTGATGATCCGGTCGTAGACCGCCATGAAGTGGTAGCGCATCAGGTGGCGGAGCGGCCGCCCGGCGCGGCGGGCCTCCTCCCAGGCCATCTGATAATCCTCGGCCTCGTACCGCTCGCGGGCCGACTTGACCAGGTCGCCGGCCTGCGCGATCAGGGCGGCCGAATCCTTCTGGGGATGGTCCAGCTCGACGATCCGGGCGTCGATCTCCTCGACCCAGGCCCTCTGGATCTCCGCCTGCTCGATGGCATAGGCCACGGCGAGGTGGCGGACGTTGTTGATGGACGTCTTGACCTGGTTGGCGAGGTCGACGTTGGTGGTGACCAGCAGGATCGTCGAGACGCCGAAGTCGGGCAGGGTCACGCGCATCCCGCCCGGCACGCGCTCGATGTCGCGGACCGTGATCCCGCCGGGGGTGATCTCGTAGGCCACCGAGTCGTTGGAGGCGGGGACCACCACGGAGAGGTTGTTGATCGCGGCCATCGGCGGCTGGTACTGGGCATAGGGGCTGAAGTCGGCCACCATGAGCAGCCGGCCCCGGCGGTCCTTGGTCTCGATCATCGCGGCCTTGATGGTCGGATGGGGGGCCTGCTCCTTGGGGATCACCACCCTCTGGGTCGAGGTGTTCATCCCGATCACGGGCGGCGGCAGGGGCTGGGGGATGTCGGGCTGGAGCGTATCCAGGATCTGGATCGTCTTGTCGGCATCGGCCAGGATCGGCTCCAGGACGTCGCACTCCAGGTTCAGGAGCGCCAGCTCGATCAGGTTCGACCGGCCGCCCCCCTGCGTCAGCGAGGCATCGCCGTTGAAGCAGAGGCCCCGGCACCCGGCCGCGATGGCGGCGTAGGCCGCGATGCGGATCTGCTCGGGCTGGACCTGGGGGACGCCCCAGCCCGGCGGGCGATCTCGGCCCCAGATGGCCTCGGCGTAGGCCGGCGGCGGCGTCGCGTCGATGCTGGCCCACATCAGGGCGTCGGCGTTGCTCCGGGCGGTGAGGAACCGACGCTGGTTGAGGTAGGCCAGCGATTCCAGGGGGTTCTGGACCGTGGCCCAGTTGGTGAGCGGGACGCCGAGGAGGTCGAGGTTCTCGGGGAGTCGGGCGTAGTCGGAGACCTGGCCCAGCACGGTGGCGGTGGAGATCGCCGTGCCGCCGGGCTTCTCCTTGCGGATCGCCCGGACCGTCTCGCGGGTCCGCGCCTTGACCGCCTGGCGGCGGTCGAGGTCGATGTCATCGCCCAGATTCCGGCCGATCGACCAGAAGGCGACCGCGTCGCGGCCGGGGTAGGTCGCCGCCTCGGAGGCGACCTGGTCGGGCTCGCGCGAGGATTTCCCGGGCTGGCCGACCAGTTCCGGCACCAGCAGCATCCCGCTGCGGACGGCGTCGAGGATGTCCTCCTCGCCGGCCTCCTTGGGCAGGAACATCGTGTCGAATCCCGCCCTCCGGAGCTGGGCGGGGTCCATCCCCAGGCCGCGGACCCCGGTGAAGAACCAGGGGAATCCGTCCTTGGTCAGCCGATTCCGGGCGAACTGCACCCGGGCCGACGACGGCAGGGGCGGCAGGGGCTCGTCCTCGCCCCGGGGCCGGTCGGCGATCGGCACCGCCCGGGGGCGGGCCGCGCGGGGGCGGGAGGCCTGGGAGAACGAGTCGGCCACCTCCGCCGAGACCGGGGCGATCGTCAGCTCGTCCAGGTAGACCTCGGTCTCCCCCTCGCCCCCGTAGAGGTTGACCACCAGCCGCTCCAGGTAGGCCCCTTCCAGGCTCACCTTGCGGCGGGTCGAGGCGCGGAGGACGCGGGCCTGCCGCTCGACCTCCGGGAGCATCTCGGCCAGGTCGAGCCGCTGCCAGCGGTCGGTCGCCTCGTAGGAGCTGCTCTGGACCGTGACGAACGACGGGAGGCGCTTCTCCGGGTCGATGTCGGCGGGCAGGATCACCCGGCCGATGAAGTAGGCCCCGGCCCGGTTGGATCGGACGTACATCGAGACCCGGAGGTCATCGGTGATCGGGATCCTGGGCAGCTCGTAGCTATAGTAGAAGCCGCCGCCGACCCCGGCGTCGAACGAGAAGCCCTCGGATTTGGAACCCTCGTGCGCCGCGCGCTCGGTCCGCTCCTGGGCGTAGATCTTGACCGTGGCGTCGGTCTGCTCCAACCGCCACGCGACCCTGGGGGATTCGAAGCCATCCTTGATCGAGGCGGTGGCATGGACCGCCGAGGGCTGCTGGGCCCCGGCCTCGATCACGCACCACGGCCCGGCGAAGGCCAGACCGACCGCCGACAGGCCCAGACGGGCGACCCGGTTTCTCATCGGACGCGAGACCTCCCTGTCCCTGGCCTGGCCGGGGCGCGGCGACGCCACCTTGCCCGATCCCCGGCCGGGCCGGATCGTACCGCCGACCCGCCGATCCGCGAAGGGCAATCCTCCGGGCGCGGCGATCGGTTAGACTGGCGACCGACCCCGGCCCGGCGTCATCACGAACGCTCGATGGAAAGGTGGGTGGGCTTGCTCGTCCTCAACGGCCTCATCCTGGCGATCGCGCTGGGGCTGATGATCCGCCGCGTCGACGTCCGGGTCGTGCTGATCGGGGCCGGGCTGGCGCTGGCGACGCTGGCGGGGCGGCCGCTCGCCGTGGCGGACACCTTCGCCCGGTCGATGGTGGCGCCGATGGTCGCCCCGATCTGCGCCTCGATGGGCTTCGCCGCCGCGCTCGGGGTCACGGGGTGCGACCGCCAGCTGGTCCGGCTCCTGACCTCGCCCCTGCGGAGGGCGCGCTGGGCCGTCCTGCCGGGCGGGATCGTGGCGTCCTACCTGGTCAACCTGGCGGTGCCCAGCCAGTCCAGCACGGCGGCGATGCTCGGGCCGATCCTCCTGCCCCTGATCGTCGCCTCCGGCTGCCGGCGCGATGTCGCCGCGGCGGCCCTGGTGCTGGGATCCTCGTTCGGGGGGGACCTGCTCAACCCCGGCGCCCAGGATCTCCTGTCGATCGCCGGGACGACCGGCATGGAGGCACGGGCCCTGTACTCCCTGGCGGCCCCGGCCAACCTGGCGGGCCTTCTCGTCGCGGCGATCGCCTTCCCCCTGCTGAACCGGCGCGGGCCGGCCGGGGATCCGATGCCCCTGCCCTTCCCCGCCGACGGGGACGAATCGGCGCCTTCAATCTTCAAGGCGGCCGTGCCTCTGGTCCCCGTCACCTTGCTGCTGGTGGCCCACGCCGGCTGGGCGCCGATGGGCTGGCTGATCCGGGTCCCGGACGGCGAGGGCTGGAGGCCGCTCGCCGGGGCCCTGCCGGTGGTGCGTGCCATGCTGATCGGGGTCCTGGTGGCCGGGCTCCTCGCGGCGCGGGACATCCCGCGGCTGGCCCGCGGCTTTTCGGAGGGGATGGGCTCCGCCTACGGGAACGTCATCGCCCTGACGGTCGCGGCCCAATGCTTCGGGGCGGGGATCGCCGCGTCGGGGCTGGGGGATGCGATGCTCCGCCACGCCGGCCATTCGCCGGGGGCGCTGGCCGCCTCGGCGATGGCGCTGCCGTGGGGGCTGGCCGCGGTGTCGGGGTCCGGCTCGGGGCCGGTGTTGGCGTTCGCCCAGATCGGCCTGGCACCGCTCGGCGACCGGCCCGGGGCCGTCGCCCTGGGGGCGCTGACCTGCCTGGCCGCCGGGTTCGGCCGGACGATGTCGCCGGTCTCGGCGGTCGTCGTCTGCGGGGCCGGCCTGGCCGGGGTCGCCCCCCTCGACCTGATCCGCCGCCTCCTGCCCGCCCTGCTCCTCGGAGCGGTCGCCTCCCTGGCGATGGTCGCCCGCGCGGGCTGACCCCCCTCCGACCCGGTGGGCGGGCGATCGTCCCACCCCGCCGGCGGCCCGACCGGGCGACAACCGAGGTCCACCCCCATCGCCGGGTCACCGACGGCCGCCATCCGCCCCGAGAGTGCCCGCGGATGCCGCCCGTCGCCCCGACCCATACGCCCCGATCCCACCTTTGCCACTTGTATGGCATGTTTATTTTGGCAATAAGACCCCATGCACGGCGCGGCAAGCGAAAGGCGAATTCGAATACGATTTTCTCTCCCATCTGGCAATCATGAACTAGGTTCCCCTATGGCGACATCAGGGAAAAACCCTAACTCGGATCGGGCCTTCCCGCCGACCAATGGGCGGTTCCGATCCGGTAAATCAAGGGTCGTGCAGCCGAGAGTCGCCTCCTCATCGCATCAGGCCAAACCTCCCGAGATCCCCGAACCACCGCCCGGGATGAGCGGCGAGGGCCCGTGCGCCCCGTGCTCCCGGGCCTGAATTCGGGGGGCGATCGGGCCGCCGCAAGCCGCGGCGCCGCGTCGGTTGGGGACGGTCGCGCCCCGGCTCGTGCCGCCGGGCCAACGTCGAAAGTCCGCCCCGGAAGATTGCCAGCCTCCCAGCGACAGGATCGTTTCGGACAGACACCGAGAACCGATGCCCCTACTTATCAAGGACCGGCCCCGATGATCCCGATAGTCCCCATGCCTACGAACAGGCCCGCCCTCGCCCGCCGCCGGTCCCGGATCCGGCATCGATCGACTCTCACGCGGATCGAGTGCCTGGAAGCCCGGCAATTGCTGGCGGCGGTGGCGCTGCCCGACACCTACAACCTCGTCCAGAACAACCTCCTGAACGTCGCCGCGTCGGGGGTCCTGGCCAACGACACGCTGGCCTCGGGCAATCCCCTGTCGGTGAGCGCGAACACGACGCCCGCCAACGGGACGCTGGTGCTGGCCCCGGCGGGGACCTTCACCTATGTCCCGAACCCGGGATTCGTCGGCCAGGATCAGTTCAACTACACCGCCAGCGACGGGGTGAACACCGCCTCCGCCACCGTCACGCTCAACGTAGCAGCCAGCGTACCGATAGCATCCGTCACGGCAGGGACGCGACTGGCGAGCGTAGACACCACGAGGAGTGCCCTGCTCAACGGCCTCCTCGGCAATTTGGTGGGCGGTGGGGCCCTGTCCACCAGCGTGCTGGATAACAACGCCCTGGCCCAGGGGCAGGTCCGGGGCGGCAACCTGCTGGCGGCCTTGCAGACGAACCTCGGCCTGGCCTCGACCGACCAGGCCGCGGCGGCCGACATCACCCTGCCCCAGCTGTTCGCGGCCGCCGCGGACGCGGCCCAGGCCGAGGGGAACACGGCCCTGGTCACCGCCTTCGACAACCTGGCGCTCCAGGTCACCGGGTCGAATCAGACGATCCGCCTCGGCGAACTGATCAACGTGACGCCCAACCAGGGCGACCTCGCCGACGCGAATCTCAACGCGCTCGACCTGGCGACCGGCGCCGTCCAGCTCTTCAACTTCAAGAATGTCGCGACGACCACGGCCCCGGTCACGATCTCCGGGGCGGCGCTCGGCCTGGGCTCGGTCGTCAATAGCGTGGCGCTGTCCGCCACGGTCGTGGAGCCTCCGGTCTTCACCGTCGGCGGGGTCGGCACGACCTTCCACACGGCCGGCATCCGGCTCAAGCTCAACCTCGACCTCGTCGACCTCTCGCCCAGCACGGCCGGGCTGAACAGCCTGCTGGGCGGCGCCCTGGCCGGGCCGCTCAGCAACCTGCTCAGCGTCGATTCCAACCTGACCCTGGGCAACATCGACCTGTTCACCACGGTGGCCAGCGGGACGGGGACGATCACGGCGATCGACGCGATCAGCCGCGCCGTGACCATGCAGACGACGCCCGGCGTGGCCAATGCCTACCTCGGCACGATCAGCGACGCCGTCTTCGGCAATCGCGCCGTGCCGATCAATCCGGCCACGGACATCGGCTTCGGGACGATCGGCGCCCTGACGATCGGGACGTCCGGGCTGATCAATACCTCGGGGACCACGGCGATCCAGGCGAGGTCGTCGGCGCTGGGCGCGGCCCCGCTCGCCGGCAGCCTCGTGTTCACCCCGCCCTATCCCCAGACGCTGGTCGACGGCAGCAGCGCGGCCTTCCTGGCGAACCTGGCGTCCACGCTCGTGACCAACCTCCAGGTCCAGACCAGCGGCAGCCTGGGCCTGGTCCTCGACCCGGTGGTCAACGGGACGATCCTGCCGGTCGTCACGCCCCTGGTGGCCAACACCCTGGCCCCGGTGCTGTCCACGGTCCTGACCGGCGTGGTCGACCCGGTCCTGGACGCGGTGGGCGTCGGGATCGGCGAACTGGTGGTGACGGTGAGCAACCAGGGCCTGGTCGCCCCCCCGGCCGCCAATCCGGACGTGGCGACCACCGTCCGCAACGCGCAGGTGATCATCCCGGTCCTGGCCAACGACGCCTCGGTGGCCGGCGACACGATCACGATCACGAGCGTGACCCAGCCCGCCAACGGGACCTTGACGGTCAACCCCGACGGGACGATCACCTACAACCCGGCGGCCAACTACGTCGGCCCGGACTCGTTCACCTACACGATCACCGGGAACAATGGCACGTCGACCGGCACGGTCACGATCGCCGTCAACCCGGTCAACAACCCGCCGACGGCGGTGGCCGACACCTACCTCGTGCCCCAGAACACGCCTTTGGTGGTCGCCGGGCCGGGCGTGCTGGGCAACGACTTCGACCCCGAGGGCACGGCCCTGACGGCGGCGCTGGTGGCCGGCCCGACCAACGGGACGCTCGTCCTGAACCCGGACGGTTCGTTCACCTACACGCCCAACGCCGGGTTCGTGGGGACCGACAGCTTCACCTACCTCGCCAGCGACGGCGTCAACGCGAGCGGCCCGGCCGGCGTGACGATCAACGTCGCTGCGGCCGTCACCACCCCGACCGCGCTGCCGGACACCTATTTCGGCAACCAGGGGGCCACCCTGACGGTCGCCGCGCCGGGCGTGCTGGGCAATGACTTCAGCCCCGGCGGCGTCCCCTTGACGACGACGCTGGTGAGCACCACGACCAACGGCGTGCTGGCCCTCAGCCCGGACGGGTCGTTCACCTACACGCCCAATGCCGGCTTCGTCGGCAGCGACACGTTCACCTACCAGGCCACCGACGGGACCAACTCCAGCGGCACGGTGTCCGTGACCCTGACGATCCTGCCGGTCAACAACACCCCGACGGCTCTCCCGGACAACTACACCGGGCCGCAGGGGACCCCGCTGGTGATCTCCATCCCCGGCGTCCTGTCCAACGACTCCGACCCCAACGGCGACCCGCTCTCGGCGGTCCTGGTGACCAACGGGACCAACGGCGTGGTCGTCCTGAACCCGGACGGTTCGTTCACCTACACCCCCAACCCCGGGTTCGTGGGGACCGACACCTTCGTCTATCAGGCCACCGACGGCACCAACACCAGCGCCCCGGTCGGCGTGACGATCACGATCACGGCCGCGAGCAACACCCCCATCGCCCAGCCCGACGCCTACGCGGGCCAGCAGGGGACCTCGCTGGTGATCGCCGGGCCGGGCGTGCTGGGCAACGACTTCGACCCCAATGGTGACCCGCTCACGGCGGTCCTGGTGGCCGCCCCGTCCAACGGCGTCGTCACCCTGAACCCGGACGGTTCGTTCACCTACACCCCCAACGCCGGCTTCGTCGGCACCGACTCCTTCACCTATCTCGCCAGCGATGGGACGAATCAGAGCATCCCGGTCGGCGTGACGCTGTCCATCACCGCCGTCAACGCCCCGCCCGTGGCCCTTCCGGACGCCTATTCCGGCACCCAGGGGACCGCCCTGATCGTCCCCGGCCCGGGCGTGCTGGGCAACGACACCGACCCCAACGGAACGCAACTGACGGCCGTGCTGGTGACCGGCCCGGCCAACGGCACCCTCTTCCTGAACCCGGACGGTTCGTTCACCTACACGCCCAACCCCGGCTTCATCGGCAACGACTCCTTCGTCTACCGGGCCTCCGACGGCGTCAACTTCAGCAACCCGGTCGCCGTGACGCTGGCCATCAACGCCGCCAACGGCGCGCCCGTGGCGTTGCCGGACATCTACACCGGGCCCCAGGGCGTGCCGCTGGTGATCGCCGGGCCGGGCGTGCTGGGCAACGACACCGACCCCGACGGCTCGCCGCTGACGGCCGTGCTGGTGACCGGCCCGGCCAACGGCACGCTGGTGCTCAACCCGAATGGGTCGTTCACCTACACGCCCAACGCCGGGTTCGTGGGGACCGACACCTTCACCTACCGGGCCAGCGACGGCACCAACCTGAGCAACCCGGTCGGCGTCACGGTCGTGGTCGCGGCGGCGATCTCGGGGCCCGTGGCCTTGCCGGACACCTACACCACGCCATCGGGGAGCGGGCTGACGATCCCGGGACCGGGCGTGCTGGGCAACGACAGCTCGCCTTCGGGCACCCCGCTGACCGCGCAGCTGGTCGACGGCCCGACCGGGGGGACGTTGACCCTCAACCCGGACGGCTCGTTCACCTACACGCCCAACGCCGGGTTCGTGGGGACCGATACCTTCACCTACCGGGCCACGGACGGGACCAACTTCAGCAACCCGGTCGCCGTGACCATCGCCGTCACCGCGGTCAACGGGGCCCCGGTCGCCCTGCCCGACTTCTATAACGGGACCGAGGGCACCCCGCTGGTGATCCCCGGCCCGGGCGTGCTGGGCAACGACTTCGACCCCAACGGAACCCCGCTGATCGCCGTGCTGGTGTCCGGGCCGGCCAACGGCACGGTGACGCTCAACCCCGACGGGTCATTCGTCTTCATCCCCAACCCCGGCTTCGTCGGGAGAGACTCGTTCATCTACCGGGCCAGCGACGGGACGGCGCTCAGCCAGCCGGTCACGGTCGTCCTGTCGGTCGGGCCGGCCGCCGCGATCGCACCCCAGGCGGCGGCCGTCGCACGATTCGGGTTCCATGCCCAGCCGACCTCGTTCTACGTCCAGTTCAACACGGCCCTGGACCCGGCCTCGGCGGTCGACCTGTCCAACTACGTCCTGGTCTCGGCCGGGCGGGACGGGAGGTTCGGCACCCGCGACGACCGGCGGATCGTGCTGCGGTCGGCGACCTACGACCCGGCGACGCGGAGCGTCAGCCTGACCACCGGGACGCGGATCAACCTGAACGGCAAGTACCAGCTGACCCTGAGGGGATCCGGGGCCAACCCCTTGCGGGGGGCGACCGGACTGGCCGTGGACGGCAACGGCGACGGGATCGGCGGGGATGACCAGCTGATCCGGATCAGCAAGCTCACCCTGGCCGGCCGGGCCGACACGCCCGCCTCGCAGCGCGAGGGGCTGGCCCGGCAGATCCAGCTGGTCCGCCTCTCGCCGATGTCCGGCCGCCTGTTCGCCGCGAAAGGCCGGCTGTACCAGTCCCTCCGCCGGCTCTTCTGAGCGGGCCCGGTCTGGCCGATGCCCCATCGTCCCCCCCATCCCCCGCGCGGACCCCGGACCTCCGCCGGGGGACGCGCGGGGCGGTCGCCATTTCGATGCTCGCTATCATGTCCATACTTGCGCGATCGCCGACCCGCGGCCGGGGTCGGGAAACGGCGGTGCGGTGCTTGGCGGCCCGGCGATCGGCGATGTAGGATGGTCGCCTTCCCCCGACCCGCCCCACCTCCCCAGGACCGGACCCATGAGATCGATCCCGACCGCAGCGATCCTCGCCTTGGGGCTGCTGTCAGCCCCGCCGGCCCCGGGCCAGGTGGCCCCCCCCGCCCCGGCGGCGGCGGCCGCGCACGACTTCGCGAGATGGGAGAAGGAGATCGCCGCCTACGAGGAGGCGGATCGCCAGTCCCAGCCCCCCAAGGGGGGCATCCTGTTCATCGGCTCGTCGACGATCCGGCTCTGGAAGACGCTGGCCGAGGACTTCCCGGGCCTCCCGGTGATCAACCGCGGGTTCGGGGGGAGCGAGATCGTGGATTCCACCCACTTCGCCGACCGGCTGATCTTCCCCCACGAGCCGAAGCAGATCTTCCTCCGGGCCGGCGGCAACGACATCCACAACGGCCGCACCCCGAGGGAGGTGGCGGACGACTTCGCGGAGTTCGTCCGCGTGGTCCACGCCCGGCTCCCCAAGGCCGAGATCCTGTTCATCGGCAACAGCCCGGCCCCGCTGCGGTGGGGCCAGTCCGACAAGTATCGCGAGCTGAATCGGCTCGTCCGCGAGATGGCCCTGGGTATGCCGCGCGTCGGCTTCGTGGACACCTTCGAGATGGTCCTGGATCGCGACGGCCAGGCCCGGCCCGAGTTGTTCGTCAAGGACCGGCTCCACTTCTCGCCGGAAGGCTATGCCCTGCTCCGGGAGCGCGTCCGGCCGTTCCTGGCCCGCTAGGCGGCGAAGGAGGCCGCCCGCACGACCGGGGCGTCAGCGACGGCCGTACCGCCGATGCCCGGCCTTCTGGTAAGCTGGTGGTGAACCCGGCCTCCGACCCCGGACCGATGCGCGATGGAGCGACTTGCCCGATGAGGACGAAGACGGCCGAGCCCGGGGGGCTTCGGAAGTATGGCATCGCCGCGCTGTCCGCGCTCATCGCTTTCATTGCGACCGCCGGGACCTGGCCCCTGCTGAAGCCCACGCCTTGGGCCCTGTTCTTCGCCGCGGTGATGGCCGCCGCCTGGAACGGGGGGGCGTGGCCGTGGATCCTGACGATCGCCGCGTCGGCGATCGCCGGGCATTACTCGTTCATCGAGCCCTACGGCTCCTTCTCGCCCGGAGGGGAGGGCCTCGCCCCGACGGCGGCCTTCGTGATCGTCGCGTCGCTGATCGGGCTGATGGCCTCGGCCCGGAGGAAAGCCGAGGCGACCGAGAGGGCCGGGCGCCGGCGGTTCCAGACGACCGTGGAGAGCATCGGCGACGCCGTGATCGCCGTGGATGCGTCGGGCCGCGTCAGCTTCATGAACGCGGTCGCCGAGGCGATGACCGGCTGGGACCTCGATGCGTCGCGGGGCCGGCCGCTCGATTCCGTGTTCGCGATCATCGACGAGTCCACGCGCGAGGCCGCGCCCAGCCCGGTGGCCGGGGTCCTGGAGACGGGACGCCCCCAGGGGCTCCCGGGGCGCACGACCCTGATCTCGCGCGACGGCACCGAGCGGCCGATCGACGACAGCGCCGCCCCGATCCGCGACGACCGCGGCGAGATCGCCGGGGTCGTCCTGGTCTTCCGCGACGTGACCGAGCAGCGGAAGGCGACGGATGCCCTCGCCGAGAGCGAGGAGTTCAACCGCCGGGTCGTCGAGAGCAGCGTCGACTGCCTGAAGGTCCTCGACCTCGACGGCCGGCTGATCTCGATGAACGAGTACGGCTGCCGGCTGATGGAGGTCGAGGACTTCGCCGCGTGCGCGGACCGGGAGTGGCTCGACTTCTGGCCGCCGGAGGCCCGGGAGACGGCCCGACGGGCCCTGGACGAGGCCCGGGGCGGGCGGATCGCCAAGTTCCAGGGCCCCTGCCCGACCGCGAAGGGCACCGAAAAGTGGTGGGACGTCACCCTTTCCCCGATCCTCGGCCCGAACGGCAGCCCGACGCGGATCCTCGCCGCCTCCCGCGACATGACCGAGGCGAAGCGGGCCGAGGCCGAGATGCTGCGGCTCCGCGAGGAGGATCGCGAGGCGGACCGGCGGGCGGTGCGCATCCTGGAGAGCATCACCGACGGGTTCTTCTCGGTGGACCGCGACTGGCGGTTCACCTACGCCAATCCCCAGGCCGAGCAGATCCTCGGCCGCACGCCGGGCGACCTCCTGGGCAAGGTCATCTGGGACGAGTATCCGGGGCTGGTCGGGAGCGACTTCGAACGGGCGTATCGCGAGGCCTACGACGGGCGGGAGGTCGTCCCGCTGACCTCGTTCTACCCCGACCACGGCCGATGGTACGAGGTCCACGCTTACCCGGCCGCCGACGGCATCTCCGTCTACTTCCGGGATGTCAGCGAGCGGCTGCGGACGGACGAGGCGCTGAAGCGGAGTGAGGAACAGCTCCGGCTGACGCTCGAATCGACCGAGCTGGGCTCGTGGCACTTCGACACCGCGACCGAAGGCTTCGTCGTCGACGATCGGTTCGCGGCGATCTTCGGCCTGTCGACCGACCGGCCCGCCCAGGAGACCATCCTGGCGATGATCCACCCCGAAGATCGGCCCGGGGTGCAGGCCGCGATCCGGGCGGCGATCCGCGGGGTCGACCCGGAGCCCTATGCGATCGAATTCCGGGTGATCCGGCCCGACGGGGCCGTCCGATGGGTCTTCGCCAAGGGCAAGGCGATCCACCACGACGGCCGGCTCCGGAGCTTCGACGGGACCATCAACGACATCACCGAGCGCAGGGAGGCCGAGCAGCAGCTCAAGGCGAGCGAGGAGCGTTACCGGACCCTGTTCACCGCCATGGACGAGGGGTTCTGCATCATCGAGGTGCTGTTCGACGGGCAGGATCGCCCGTTCGATTACCGCTTCCTGGAGATGAACCCGGCCTTCGAAGGCCACACCGGGCTGCGGGACGCCGAGGGCCGGACGATCCTGGAACTCGCCCCCGAGCATGAACCGTTCTGGATGCAGGCCTACGGCGAGGTGGCCCGGACCGGCGAGCCCTTGCACCTGGTCCACGAGGCCCGGGCGCTGCACCGCTGGTTCGAGGTCTCCGCCTTCCGCCACGGCGACCCCGAAGGCCGGAGAGTGGCCGTCCTCTTCAACGATATCACGACCCGGGTGCGGGCCGAGCAGGACCGCGAGCGGCTGCTCCGCGAGGTCCAGACCGAGCGGGAGCGCCTGGCCGACGTGATCCGCCGGTCGCCGTCGTTCATGACGATCCTCCGGGGCCCCGACCTCGTCTTCGAGCTGGTCAACGAGCGATACAGCCAGCTGGTCGGGCATCGCCAGGTGGTCGGGATGAAGGTCCGGGACGCGCTGCCTGAGATCGAGGGGCAGGGCTTCTTCGAGGCCCTCGACCGCGTCTACCGGGACGGCGAGCCGGTGGTCGGCACCGACTCCCGGGTCATGCTCGCGGGCCGGCCGGGCGAGCCGCTCCGGGAGCGATACCTCGACTTCGTCTTCCAGCCGATCCGCGACCCGGACGGGTCGGTCTCGGGTGTCCTGATCCACGGCGTCGACCTGACCGAGCGGAAGCACGCCGAGCAGGAGCTCCGGGCCAGCGAGCGGCGGTTCCGGGAATTCGCCGACACCGCCCCGGCCATGCTCTGGGTGACCGAGGCCGACGGCCGGTGCACGTTCCTGTCCCGGGGCTGGTTCGAGTTCACCGGCCAGGATCCGCAGCAAGGCCTCGGCTTCGGCTGGCTGGAGGCCGTCCACCCGGACGACCGCGAGCGGTCCGGCCGGCTCTTCCGCGAGGCCAATCGCGACCAGCGGGATTTCCGCTGCGAGTACCGGGTCCGGCAAGTCGACGGGAACTACCGCTGGGCCATCGACATCGGCCGGCCCCGCCGGTCCCCGGAGGGGGAATACCTCGGCTACGTCGGGTCGGTCATCGACGTCGACGACCTGAAGCATGCCGAGGAAGACCGCCGGTCCAGCGAGCGGAAGCTGAAGTTCGCCCTGGAAGCCGGGCGGATGGGGACGTGGGACCTGGACCTGGGCTCCGGCCGGCTGACCTGCTCGGACGCCTGCCGGGCCAACTACGGCCGGAAGCCCGGCGAGCCCTTCGACTATGACGATCTGGCCGCCTCGGTCCTGGAGGAGGACCGGGCCTACTGGCGGCAGACGATCGCCGACGCGATCGGCCTGGCGGCCGACTTCCAGATCGAATACCGCGTCCTCTGGCCGGACGGCTCCCTGCACTGGGTCCAGGTCCGGGCCAGCTGCTCGACCGACGCGGCCGGGGAGGTCAGGTCGCTCACCGGGGTCTCCTTCGACATCACCGATCGGAAGCGCGCCGAGGAAGAATTGCGGTCGAAGACCGAGCGGGTCAACCTCCTGGTCGAGAACATCAAGGACTACGCCGTCATCATCAGCGACCACCGGGGCACCATCGTCGAGTGGCAGGGCGGGGCCGAGCGGATCACGGGATATCCCCCCGCCGAGGCCATCGGCCAGTCCCCCGGCCTGATCTTCACGCCCGAGGACCGGGCCGACGGCATCCCGGAGAAGGAGCTGGCCAAGGCCGCCGAGCTGGGCCGCGCCGAGGACCGGCGCTGGCACATCCGGCGGGACGGGTCCCGGTTCTATGCCGATGGCGTGATGACCGCCCTCTATGACGAGGACGGGAGCCTGAAGGGATTCGGCAAGGTCTTCAAGGATGCCACCGGGGCCAAGGAGGCCGAGGAGGCCACCGTCCGCAGGGCCTCGCAGCTCCAGAAGCTCGCCGAGGTCGCCACCCGGATCAATTCGGCCCACGACGTGAACTCCGTGATCGGCGTGGTCACCGGCGAGGCCCGGAGCCTCCTGAACGCCCGCCACGCCGCCACCAGCATGACGCTCGACCCCAACCACCCCCAGCCGATCAACGTCGTCTCCAACTCCGCCGGCCTCGCGCCGGGCGTGCCCCCCCTGCTCATCGAGGGGCAGGACGACCTCGCGGCGATGGGCTCGGAGAACGAGGCGGTCCGGCTCACCCGGGGGGAGATCGACGCCGACCCGCGATGGAGGGCGCTCCGGGATCGGGCACCCGAGTCGACCGGCAACGGGTGGCTGGCCGCCCCGCTCATGGGCCGCAACGGCAAGAGCATGGGCCTGATCCAGCTCTCCGACAAGGCGGACGGGGATTTCACCGTCGACGACGAGGCCATCCTCGTCCAGCTCTCGCAGCTCGCGGCGATCGCCATCGAGAACGCCCGGTTGTACCAGGAACTCCGCAGCAACGACGAGCGCAAGGACGAGTTCCTCGCCATGCTCGCCCACGAGCTGAGGAACCCCCTGGCGGCCATCGGCAACGCCGTCCTCCTGTCGTCCCGGTCCGACGCCAAGGAGCAGCACGACTGGTCCAACCAGGTCATCAGCCGCCAGATGCAGCACCTCTCGCGGCTGATCGACGACCTGATGGACGTCTCGCGGATCACGCGCGGCAAGATCGCCCTGCGGAGGGACGTGATCGAGGCCACCCCGATCCTGGAGAGCGCCGCGGCCACGGTGCGGACCCTCGTCGACGAGCGCAAGCACACCCTGGAACTCGACATCGACCGGGGCAAGCTCTGGGTCGACGCCGACCCGACCCGGCTCGAACAGGTGGTGGTGAACCTCCTGAACAACGCGGCCAAGTACAGCGAGAACGCCGGCCGGATCGTCCTGTCGGCCTCCGCGGAAGGGGACGAGATCCTCATCGGCGTGAAGGACAACGGGGTCGGCATCCCCCCCGAGCGGCTCCCCGAGATGTTCGAGCTGTTCGCCCAGGGGACCGCTCCCTGGCCCGGTCGGAGGGGGGCCTGGGGATCGGCCTCACCGTCGTCAAGAAGCTCGTCGAGATGCACGGCGGCACGATCGCGGCGCGGAGCGACGGCCCCGGCCTCGGCAGCGAGTTCCTGATCCGGCTCCCCCGGGCCGGGGCCCCCTCCGTGGAGTCGGCCCGTCCAAAACGGCCGGAGTCCGAGCCGGCCCGCAAGCTCAAGATCCTGATCGTCGACGACAATGTCGACACCGCCCGGGGGATGGCCCGGCTCATGAAGCTCCTCGGCCACGAGGTCGCCACCGCGCACGACGGCCTCGAAGCGATCGAGGTGGCCCGCCAATTCCTGCCCCGATTCATCATGCTCGACATCGGCCTTCCCGGCATGAGCGGCTACGAGGTCGCGGCCAAGCTCCGGCGCGAGCCGTGCGGCAGCGACGCGCTCATCGTCGCCGTCTCCGGCTACGGCCAGGACGAGGACCGCCGGAGATCCCGCGAGGCCGGCTTCGACTACCACCTGACCAAGCCCGTCGATCACGACGCCCTCCTGCAGCTGCTCGCCAACGGAGCCGACGCCACGGCCTGATCCGACCCCGGTTCCCCGGCGGGGGGACCTTGCTAGAATCCAATGGGTCGCGGCGACGCCCGCCGCCGGCCATCCGCCCGGCCATCCGAGACGCCCATGAACGAGAATCAGCCGCCGCAATCGACCCCGGGAGGCGGGGGGAAGCCCGCCCCCATCTCGAGGTCCGAGGCCATCCGGAGGGCCCTGGCCGCGGGGTTCGAGGGGGCCGACGAGGGGACGGCCTACCTCCGCCGGGAGTTCGGCATCGAGATGTCGACCAGCCTCTTCCTGGCGGCCAAGGCCACCGAGCGCAAGAAGGGCTGGGCGAAGGGCGGCAAGCCGGGCCGGAAGGCGAAGCAGGCGGCGGACGCCGGGCCTGCCCCGGGCGGGATCGACTTCAACTTCGAGGATGAGGACGATCCGGACGGCTGACCCCGGCGGGGCGGTCAGTCGCCGCCCCGCATCGGGTTGCGGGCGAACGCGTACTCGTCCACCACCCGCCCGCCCACGATGTGCTCGTCGATGATCCAGTCGAGGACCTCGGGCGTGACCGAGTGGTACCAGGTCCCATCCGGGTACACCACCAGCAGGGGGCCGCTCCGGCAGAGGCTCAGGCACTCGACCTCGGACCGATAGACGTAAATCCCGGCCTCCTGGAGCTTGCGCAGACGCTTGTTGAGCCGCTTCAGCGTGTCCTTGCGGGCCTCCCCGTCGCAGCAGCTCTTGCCGATGCAGAGCAGGACGTGGCGGCCGTATCCGCCCCGGCCATCGACGGAGATCCCCCGGGAGATCGCCTTCCTGGTCGCCTTCCTGCCGGCTTCCGCCGTCTCTTCGTCCACGCTCGGCCTCGGGTCGATCCGGGCAGCCGGGGCGCATCGGGTTCGTCGGCGACTCCCCTGCCCCGGCCCGAATTATGGGCGATCGGCGGCCGATCGTCATCCCCGCCGGCGAAGTTCGCCCGCGGCGCCGTCAGGGGCCGCCGGCCAGCGACAGCCCGTATCGGGGCATCGCCTCGATCAGCCGGGCGATCGCCTCGGGCGACGGGGGGATCGGGGCGTCCTCGCGGCCCGCCAGCCGGTCGCCGGCCTCGGCGAAGAAGTGCTCCAGGCCGGCCGGCGTGACCGTGATGATCAGCTTGCCGGGCGCGTCGCCGACGTTGGTGAAGTTGTGGGGCACGTCGCGCCGGCCGAACAGGAATTCCCCCTTCGAGAGCCGGATCCGCTCGCCGGCCACGAGGAACTCGAACTCCCCCTCGACCACATAGAATCCCTCGTCCTCGCGGGTGTGGACATGCGGAGGCGATCCGCCCCCCGGGGGGACGTCGGCCTCGAAGACGAAGCAGGCCCCGTTCGTCTCGGCCCCGGTCATCAGGTAGGTGTAGCGGTCGCCGACCACCGAATAGACGGGCCGATCCTGATTTTCAGCCTTTGGCATCCTGGCCTCATGATGGGACGCGGGGATGATCGTGACGGGCGGCGAGCATACTGGGGGCCGGGTCCGGCCGCAATCCCGGCCGGCGGGCCCTGATCGCCCCGGGACGGCACGGCCCTTGCTGGCCCGAAGCCCGACGACGGCGCCCCGATCGGCCCGCCCGAGCGACCGATCCCCGGGCGATGAGGCCCGGCTCTCGGCCATGGTCGCGCCGCGGGGCGCAGAGCGAAGGGAGCGGCCGGGGCCGGATCCTACACAATAAGCCTCACATGATAATCCAACGCAATCGAACCGCGTCCCCCGGGGGCGGGAAGCCACCGAACCGCCCGATGCACCCGCGCCGATCGGGGGAGCGGCCGTGCCACGACGGTCGTGACAGGCCCCCGCGAAGCCGGACATCGCCGGGCCGCGGGGGCCGGGCATCCGGCACAACGGGCGGGCGGGGATTCCGGGGCAGGATCGTCCCCGTACCCGGCATTGTGGTGTAGAATGTGGGAATTCGGGCTAGCGGGACGGGCCGAGCGTTCGCGCCGATCGCCTTCGGAGATTCAGGAGTCGGGATGGACTGGTGCCACGTCCAAGAGCCGAGCGACCGATTCGTGGCCGGGGGGGCATGATGTCGGCTCCAGTCGAAGGAGAGGACCTGCGCGGCCAGGTCGCCCCCCACGGGTTCCTCAGCCCGCGCCAGCAGTCCGCCGAGGCGTTGCGCGAGCAATCGGAATGGCTGCGGGTCACGCTCTCCAGCATCGGCGATGCGGTGATCAGCACCGACGCCGCCGGCCGGGTGACGTTCATGAACGGGGTCGCCGAATCGCTGACCGGCTGGCCCCTGGCCGAGGCCCGCGGCCTACCGCTCCCGGACGTCTTTCGCATCGTGAACGAACGGAGCCGGGAGACGGTCGAGAACCCCGCCCTGCGCGCCCTGCGCGAGGGGCGGGTGGTGGGCCTGGCCAACCACACCCTGCTGATCGCGCGCGACGGGACCGAAAGGCCCATCGATGACAGCGCCGCCCCGATGCTCGACGGCGACGGGGCGGCGATCGGGGCGGTCCTGGTCTTCCGCGACGTGACCGAGCGCAAGGCGGCGGAGGTGATCCAGGCCCGCCTGGCCGCGATCGTCGAGTCGTCCGAGGACGCGATCATCAGCAAGACGCTAGACGGCATCATCCGGTCCTGGAACGCCGGCGCCGAGCGTCTGTTCGGCCACAAGGCCGAGGAGGCCATCGGCCGGCCGATCACCTTGATCATCCCCCCGGAGCGGCTGGAGGAAGAGCGCGAGATCCTCGCCAAGCTCCGCCGCGGCGAGCGGATCCAGCACTTCGAGACCGTCCGGGTCACCAAGGACGGCCGGCCGATCGACATCTCCCTTTCGGTCTCCCCGCTCCACGACGAGGAGGGCCACGTCGTCGGGGCGTCCAAGGTGGCCCGCGACATCACCGGGCGGAAGCGGGCCGAGGACGAGAAGGCCCGGCTGACCGAGACGCTCCGGCTGTCGCTGGACTCGGCCGACCTGGGGGCGTGGGACTGGGAAGCCGCCACCGACGCGATGGCCCTCTCCGCCCGCGCGGCCGAGATCTTCGGCATCGACCCGGCCGGCCCCCATCGTCGCGAGGGGCTCCGGGAGTTGATCCATCCCGACCACCGGGACCGGGCGCGGCGCGAGGCGGCCCGTGCGGTCGCGGAGCGGATCGACTACGACATCGAATACCCGATCGCGAACGGCCGGTGGGTGGCGGTCCGGGGCCGGGGGGTGTTCGACCCGGCGGGCGAGCTGGTCCGGATGGTCGGGGTCGCGCAGGACGTGACCGCCCGCAAGGAGGCCGAGGCGGAGGCCCGGGCGAGCGAGGGGCGGCGCCGGCTGCTGGTGGACCTGGCCGCGGCCACCCAGCCCCTGACCGACCCGGCGGCGATCATGGCCGAGGCCGCGCGGCTCCTGGCCGAGCACCTGGGGGCCGATCGCTGCGCCTACGCGGAGGTCGAGGACGAGTCGGTCTACAAGATCATCGGGGACCACCCGCGGGGCGTGCCGAGCATCGTCGGCCGCTGGCCGGTGGCCTCCTTCGGCGCGGAGCACCTCAGGGCGATGCGGGCCGATCAGCCCTTCGTCGTGGACGATGCCGAGGCCGACCCGTTCATCGGCCCGGCGGACCTGCCGGCCTACCGGGCGGCGGCCATCCGGGCGGCGATCTGCGTCCCCCTCCGGAAGCACGGGAAGTTCACGGCCGCGATGTCGGTCCACCAGTCGTCCCCCCGCCGATGGACGGCGGAGGAGGTCGGGCTGGTGACGACGTTCGTGGGCCGCTGCTGGGAGGCGCTGGAGCGGGCCCGGACCGACCGCGCCCTGAGGGAGAGCGAATGGCGGCACCGCGTGCTGGTCAATGCCAGCTCCGACGTGGTCTACCGCATGAGCGCCGACTGGGCGGAGATGCAGCCGCTCGACGGCCGCCACCTCATCCCCAGCAATCCCACCCCGATCCGCGACTGGATGGCGAGGAACGTGCCGCCCGAGGAGCACGAGCGGCTCCGGGCCGCGATCGACGCGGCGATCGCCGGGAAGCGGACATTCGAGCTGGAGCACCGGGTCAAACGCGTCGACGGGACGATCGGCTGGACGTTCTCGCGGGCGGTCCCGATCCTGGAAGGCGGCGAGATCGTCGAGTGGTTCGGCACCGCGCGGGATGTGACCGATCAGAGGCTCGCCCGGGAGGAGCTGGCCCGCGTGACGGCCGAGTCCGACCGGCTGCGCCGGCTCTACGAGGCGGTCCTCTCGGCCACCCCGGACTTCGTCTACGTCTTCAGCCTCGACCACCGCGTCCTCTACGCCAACGACGCCCTCATGACGATGTGGGGACGCGGCCCCGAGGAGACGATCGGCAAGACGTTCCTGGAGATCGGCTACGAGCCGTGGCATGCCGAGATGCACGGCCGCGAGATCGACCAGGTCCGGGCCACCCGGCGGCCGATCCGGGGCGAGGTCCCCTTCGCCGGGACGCACGGCCGACGCGTCTATGATTATATCTTCGTCCCCGTCCTGGGCGTCGATGGGGAGGTCGAGGCGGTCGCCGGCACCACCCGCGACATCACCGAGAGCAAGGAGGCGGAACGCCGCAAGGACGAGTTCATCGCGCTGCTGGCCCATGAGCTGCGCAACCCCCTGGCCCCCCTGCGCAACGGCCTCCAGCTGATGCGGATGGCGGGCGATGATGCCGAGGCCGCCGCCCAGGCCCGCGCCATGATGGAACGCCAGCTGGAGCACATGGTGCGGCTGATCGACGACCTCCTGGACATCTCGCGGATCAGCCTGAACAAGATGGAATTGCGGCGGTCGCGCGTCCTCCTGTCGGACGTGGTGAAGGCCGCGGTGGAGACCGCCGGCCCGGCCATCGAGGAGGCCGGGCACGAGCTGATCGTCTCCCTGCCGACGCGGCCCGTGCCCCTGGATGCCGACTCCACCCGGCTGGCCCAGGTGTTCAGCAACCTGCTCACCAACAGCGCCAAGTACACCGCGCGCGGCGGCCGGATCCGGCTCGCCGCCGAGCGCCGGGGCGATGAGGTGGTCGTGTCGGTGGAGGACACCGGCATCGGCATCCCCGCCGAGTTCCTCCCGCGCATCTTCGACATGTTCTCCCAGGTGGATCGGAGCATCGAGCGTTCCACCGGCGGCCTCGGCATCGGGCTGGCGCTGGTCAAGGGGCTGGTCGAGATGCACGGCGGGACCGTCGCCGCCGAGAGCAAAGGTCAGGGCCGGGGGACCACCTTCATCGTGCGGCTCCCGATCCCATCCGCGGAACCGGCCCGCGCGCCGGCCGTCGCCCCACGCGAGGCCGGCCATCCCCCGGTCGCGGGCCGTCGGCGGATCCTGGTCGTGGACGATAACAAGGACTCGGCCCGGTCGATGGCTCGGCTGCTCAAGCTGATGGGGAACGAGACCCGCCAGGCCTACGACGGGATCGAGGCGGTCGAGGTCGCCGAGCGGTTCCGGCCCGACGTCATCCTGATGGACATGGGCATGCCCCGGCTCAACGGCTACGAGGCCACCCGCCGCATCCGCTCCCAGGATTGGGGCCGGTCCACCTTCATCATCGCGATGACCGGCTGGGGCCAGGATCGCGACCGGGCCCGGTCGAAGGAAGCGGGCTGCTCCGGCCACCTCGTCAAGCCCGTCGATTTCGCCGACCTGGAACGGCTGCTGGCGGACTTCCCCGGGCCCGAGGGGCGTGGGGATGCCCCGGCGGGGGGCTGAGCCGCCCCCCGCAGACGCCCGGCGCCGCGAGGCGGGCCGGGAATCGCCGGGGGGCCGCGATCGGGGCGGGGATCAGGGCGCGGAGGCGGGCTTCTCGCCGGCCCCGTCGTCGTTGCCCCGGGCAGCGGGCTTCTCGGGCTCGGGGGCGGCCGCGGGCGGGCCTTCGACGCGGGCCGGGATGACGAGCCCCGGGGCCTTCACGTCGAAGTTGAAGACATCCCCGGCCTTCTCGACGCGAGCGGTGAGCTTGGATGCCGAGAGGTCGGTGTATTCCCGAGGTAGTAGCTCTCTCGAATTCAACATGCTCGGCGGCGGGGACATGCTGGATCGGGGACCGATCCCCTGGGGCACGTTCTCGGGCGAGAGCAGCAGGCTGATGGCGACCTTGTACTCGCCCGGCGAGATTCCCGGCCGATTCGAAGTCGTGACGGTGTACTCGCCCTTCGCGTCGGTTTCGCCGAGACCGGGCGACCAGGCTTTCGGGAGGAACGTGATGACGGCCCCCTGGAGCGGCTCTCCGTTGAGGGTGATGACCCCGCTCACGGGGACCAGGTTCGAGAAGTCAGGGCCTCCGGCGTCATCCTCGCTTTCCGCCCCCATGCAGCCAAAAGTGAGGGTCAGGACGGCCGTCCAAAGCAATCGACGTTGCGTCAAGCATCTTGCGATCATGGAGGGGCGACTCATTCGAGGGGAAGTCCCGCGCGGGCCCACCTTCACGGATGGGCCCGACGCCAGGGCTCGGCAGGTCAATTCTACTTATTCGCGGTGGCCGTGGGGGTCCGTGCCAGGTTGAAGTCGAACGTCCCTCCCGCTTCGGTGACGTCCGCCTTGAACTCCTGCTTGGGGGCGGGCGCCTTCTTCGGACCCGGCGGGGCCGCCGCCTCGTTGCTGAGTTGGGCCATGTAGGGGTCGTTGATGAAGTCCGGATGGATCGCGCCCCCCCCCGCGGTCGGCTCGGCGATGATCATGACCTTGTAAGAGCCGGGGGCCAATCCCGACCTGGTCAGCCACATGGCGTCATAGTGGCCCGTCTCGTCGGTTGCGGCACTACCTGGGGTATTGTCCTTGTTACCCGGCTCGGGGATGAAGGTCAGCACGGCCCCGGCCACGGGTTTGCCCGCCTGCGCGACCATCCCATCGACCCGGACCAGCTTGACCCGACCTTCCGAGCCGCATCCGGTGAACCCGAGCCCGGACAGGGCCAGGGCCAGGGTCGCCAGCGATCGAATCTGTCTCATCGGTGCACATGCCTTCGTCACGGTGAAAGACGAATTCGGAAGGCCCTCCGCGGACGACATGGATGCATGCCGTCCGCGGCGAGACTCACCTCCGGAAGAATCGAGGTCTTCACGAGCTCAATAAGCGTCCGAGCTGATGACCTCGCCGCCGCCGATGGTCGCCAGGCTCCACCATGTGTAGACGTTGATGGAATCCTTGAAGAAGCGGACGCTGCCGTCGGCCATCGCCATGTTCACCCCGCCCGGGTGCTTGCTGCTGAAGTTGTAGGCGTAGGGGCGGATCTTCTGCTCGGGCGGGAAAGTCGGGTACTGCACGCCCGTCTTGCCGTTGGGCAGCATCATCAGGACGGAGCCGTTCGTCGGCGGGTAGATCATGCCGTGGGTGGAGGTGTGGCAGCCCGAGCCCCAGTAGGGACCGTAGCCATACCCGCCGTCCGACACCGTCTGCCCGGTCCCGCGGTACTTGCCCAGGCCGTTGATCGACTCGCCCAGCAGGAGCGTATTGCTGGTCCCGTCGCTGATGTCGGCGAGCCTCGTCGAGATGTCGTTGTAGAAGGTCCCGCGCGAGATCGCGGCGGGGACGGCCCCGCCGGTGCCGGGGCACTGCGACTCGGAGGAATTGGCGGTGCAGACGAGGTAGTTGCTCCGCATCGCGTTCTGCCGCGAGTAGTGCGTCGTGGCCGGGTCGTTGACGACCGTCGCGGGGTTGGGGTCGGAGGGGCAGATGTAGGTCGCGACCATCGTGCCGACCGCCGTCGAGTTGGAGAACGCCGAGCCGACGGTCCTCGTGAGCGGGGACACGACCCCGTTGGTCGAGGCCTGGCTGAAGTTGTAGGCGTTGTAGAGCGCCGTCTGCTCCAGGGAGCCCAGGATCATGCTGAAGGCCGTCGTGCTGAGCACCGAGCCCGTCCCGCCGTTGCCCCCGGCGGTCACGCAGCTGCTGGCGAAGATCTTGGCCGGCGGGAACGCCCCGTTGGCGCTCTCGTAATTGTGCATCGCCAAACCCATCTGCTTCAGGTTGTTGGTGCACTGCGAGCGGCGGGCCGCCTCGCGGGCCGCCTGAACGGCGGGCAATAGCAGGGCGATCAGGACGGCGATGATCGCGATCACCACCAGCAGTTCGATCAGGGTGAAGCCACGCCGTGCGCGCATGGGAGTGCAACCTCTGGAAAAGAGTTGATGGTGTGATTGATTGCAGGGGCAGAGCATCGCCCCGGATCGGGGGATCGAAGGGAATATCGCTACGGGGCGATATTATGCCGGGGGCGACATCCAGGCATTCTGGTGGGAGCGATTCGATGAAGCAAGAAAAATCCGTGAAGATGCGGCCCGGGGCCGGCGAGGGAAACTCATGCAGTTGAGCCTTCCTCGCGATGCCGGCCTATGGGATGGCCGAATCCCATGATCGATCCGGGATCCGGGTCGCATGGGGGTGCCCATCGTTGGAATCGCCGAGTCCGGGAGGATTTCGAATTCCGTGCAGCGATCGGCGGGCATCACGCCCGGTCTGAAAGCGAAATCCGTGCCACCTCACCCCGCGCCCTGGTTGCGACCCGGATCAACCATCGAGCACGAGGGCCAAGGCCTGCCATTCGAGGGAGTTAGCGAGTTTCGGTGCGGTGCAAACTCCGCGAGCCAACCGCATCGTCGGCGCCGCCCCTCCGGGTGACGGCGAATACGATCCATGCAAAAGTGCCCGGTTCTCCAGCAGAGGCGGGGAGAAAAGTGACCCGGACGACCGGGGGTTCGGCGGTCATGGATGCAAAGTTCGACCCGGTGACCGGGTGCAAATCGGGGACCGTGGGCCGCCTCGAGCCTGGGATCCCGGCCGGCGCACGCCGATCACACCCGGCGCTCTACTAGCGCAGGATCACGAAGCCCGGCGGGGACCGCGATCGGTCAGCGCCGATCCGGAAAGACCGCCGCTCAAACCCGCGGCGTCCGGCGTGGCGGTCCGGTGCCCCATCCCGCCAGGGCCCGATTCTGGGGAGACCATTCGGCGGCCGGGGATCTCGATGCGGAGCCCCGGGGCCAGATCACCCCGCGCCGGGCGGGGCGACGGCCGGCTTCTTCCTGCGGGGCCGCCTCACCCCGAGCTTCTTGAGGAACGACCGGGCGTTGTTCATGAGCCGATCTTTGACCTGGTGGGCCCGGGTATGCTGGCGATGACCGATGACGGAGAAGTCACGGTCCCGGATGCGGGAGAGGCGATAGCCTTTCGCCTCGATCACCCGCGAAAACCCGACCTCGCCGGCCGTCGCCTGCCGATAGGTCGCCCCGACCAGCGGGAAGCCCCCGACTTCTTCCAGGACCGCGCGGCTGGTGAAGAGGATGATCGCCGACAGGTGGGTCCCCAGCTCGGTCGCCGGCAGGCCATGCCCCTCGATGAACGTCTTCACCGCCTCGACGGGGTGCAGCGGCTCGCCCGCCGGCCAGATGCTCGGGCCGAGGTCGCGGTCGGTCGACTCGCGGATGAACTCCCAGGTCTTGTGCTCCCAGAAGTAGAGCTCGCCCAGCAGCCCGACCCCGCGGTCGCGGGCCATCCGGAATTCGAAGTCCGAGATCCAGTTCTTCGCCTTGAGGAAGCACTGCGACTGGAGGAACAGGAAGTAGTCGTATCCCTCCGAAGCCCGCCAGCCGATGTCCCAGGCTTCGATGTTGTAGCCGTGGTTGACCCGGTTGATGACCCGCGCCCGGAGCCCGGCGAATTGGGGGGGGAGGGTCAGTGGCTTGAGGTCCCCGCCGTTGACGACGATCACGACGTCGAACGGGGCGCCCGGGTCCACCTTGCCCATCTGCTTCAGCAGGCGGAACAGGGGGCCGATCGGCTCGCCGATGTAATAGCAAACGACGACGCACGTCCTGGTTGCCATCGGCATCCGACCTCAAGGCGTGCCACGATGATAAACAACAAGCCCACCCGCCACCCCGGAGGGCAACGGATAGGCTCTCGGGTGTTGAGTCAGGCCATCGGGAAGGAGGTGGCTGAAAGAACTCGGCGTCGAAAGGATTTGACCTTCATTCCGGATACAAACAGGAGCGAGGATGACGGGGCATGACGCCGCGACCGTCCGGCCTCACGGACTGTCCGAACTTCCGAATGTTAGCCCCAACCCATTGCCGAACAACAACTTCCGAAGCCACCTAAACCCGACTCAATCCGATATTAGTACCGGAATTGCCCGAAGTCAACCTATGACCGGGAGATTATACAGGAGGTCGGCGGGTGATCGCTGATCGCTTGACTGAGAAACGGCCTCTGCATCTCAGCGGCATCTCCGCGGACGTGACCGAATGATATTCGACGTCGAGACGATGGTTCGGTTGGGCCTGTACCCGGGAGTGTGCCCGCGGTCTGCCGCCGTGGAGGAGCCGCGCCCACGGTCATGAGTGGGGGATTCATCCGTCCCGAAGGATGTCGCTCGGGCCCGGACTGCGGAGCGATGACGCCCGCCTTTCGACGAAGGGGGGCGGGCGTCCCTGGGTTTCGAAGATGTTCTCGGGAGAAGGGATGAGCCGTCAGGCCGCCGGAGACCGGCCTCCACGCCGGCGGGCGAAGAGCAGTCCGGTGGCGGCCGCCACGCCCCAGAGCGAGAGCGAAGACGGCTCGGGCACCGCCGCCGAGCCCAGGATGACGTTGTCCAGATCCCCGCTGTCCGGACCGTCGATGAACTCGCCCCGGATTCGCAGCCGGTCCACACCCGACAGCACGGCCAAGAACTGCGACCGCGTCGCGATCGCCCCGTCGAGCGTCCCGATCCTCCATCCCGACGACTCGGTGAGCAGGACGCTGTAGGTCGTCCAGATGTTCGGCCGCGGATTGACCGTCGTGTCGTAGACCAGCCGCAGGGCGCCGTTCCTCAGGATGATGTCGGGCTCATCGAACAGGGTGCCATCGCCCCGCTGTCGGAGGTCGAAGGTCAGGGCCTGGCCATAGGCCGCGGAGATGTCGCCGAGGAACTTCCCGGGGGCGTCCCAGTACCAGGTGCCCCCGACCGTCTCGTCGAACCCGCGCAGGAAGCCGCCCGGGTTGCCGCCCGTCGCGACATACGTCGGCACTGCGGACGTCGAGTCGCCGGCGAGCGTCCAGCCGTCGTCGCCCGTGTCGAAGGTGCTCGATGCGATGAAGGCCGCGGCCGCCGGGGCCTCGCAAAGGGCCAGGGTCCCCAAGAAGATCGCCGCGATTCGGAGCCGCTGCATCGTTGATCCCCCACCATGAGTCCATGCCGTCGCCCGCGAGAGCGGCGAGAGGCCCCGGGGACGCCGGGAGTTCGCATGTTAATCCGGCTGGAATCCGAAATTGAGAGAAATCATTCGCATATTCACAATTTGCATCGGTCGGAGGCGATTCCACTCCCCGCCGCCGACCCGGCCTCCATCCTCGCCATCAGGTCGCCCGATGTCGACGGCTCGCGGGCCGGCCATCCGGCACCGCAGGGCGAGCGGGACGCATGGTCCCCGGGAGTAGCCGAGTTCGAAGGCAGGGCTGGGGAGTGGGCGGGCCGCCGGTGCTCCTGTTGGCCCGCCAGGGCGAGATCGCCCCAGCGACGGATCGGTTGCTGGGCCAGCTCTGCGGCGGCTGATCCGCGGCCAAGGTCCAGCGGATCCGCTCGAGCGCGGCGTACCTCCGCCGCTGTGCGACGTCGCTCGCCCCGAGGCGGCACCGGGCGAACCGGAGGAAGTCGGCGATCGGGGATGGGAAACGGCGGCTTTCGAAACAAAGAAACCCCGGTGTTACCCGGGGTTTCCGTTGAGGCGAGGATGACGGGGCTCGAACCCGCAACCTCCGGCGTGACAGGCCGGTGCTCTAACCAATTGAGCTACATCCCCTCAGTCGTCCGCATTTCGTCATGTCGGGCGAGTGAGACGAATCTTAGCCGGTGTCGCCGACCGAGTCAAGCGTCTGGTCCCCGATCCTCGACGTTTCTTCCGCCGGTTGCTAAGATCGGGCAGCGATAGGGGGCCGGGGCCCCGATGCGGACGGCGTCGGAGTGCGGGAGGAACGGACGTTGCGGATCTCCAAGGCGGTCATCACGGCGGCGGGGCGCGGGGCCCGGCAGTATCCGGTGTTCGACTCGGTGCAGAAGGCGATGCTCCCGCTGGTCGACCGCGACGGGATGACCAAGCCGGTCCTCCAGATCATCGCCGAGGAGGCGCTGGAGAGCGGGATCGAGGAGATCTGCATCGTCTGCGCCCCGAGTGACGAGGCCGTCTACCGCCGCCACTTCGAGAGCTATGCCGCCAACCTCCGGTCGGCATTCAAGGGGGTGGAGTGGGTCGAGGAGCAGGCCCGCAAGATCGGCGAGCTGGCCCAGAGGCTCCGGTTCGCGGTCCAGGATGAGCCTCTGGGGTACGGCCACGCGGTCTGGTGCGCCCGGGACTTCGTGGCCGGCCAGCCCTGCCTGCTGCTCTTGGGGGATCACCTCTACATCTCCGGCGAGGCCCGCCGCTGCGCCCGGCAGCTGATCGACCTCGCCGAGGCCGAGGGGTGCGCCGTGTCGGCCGTGCAGGCGACCCGCGAGCACCTGATCCACCAGTACGGCACGATCCAGGGGCGGCGGCTGCACGACCGGCCCGACGTCTACGCGATCGACGAGATCATCGAGAAGCCCAATCCCACGCTCGCCGAGCTGCGGCTCCAGGTCCCCGGGCTCCGGGCCGGTCACTACCTCTGCTTCTTCGGCATGCACGTGCTGACGCCCGGCGTGTTCGACGGCCTGGCGGAGTTGGTGGCCGGCGATCGCCGGGAACTGGGCTCGATCCAGCTGACGACCGCGCTGGATGCCCTGGCCCGCCGCGAGAAGTACCTGGCCCTGGAGGCGCGGGGCACCCGCCACAACCTCGGGGTCAAGTTCGGCGTGGTCGAGGCCCAGATCGCCCTGTCGCTGGCGGGCGTGGACCGCGAGCGGATGCTCACCACGCTCCTGGAATCGGTCGTCCGGGTCGAGCAGAACGCGTCCTGAGCCGGAACCTTGCACCTCCCAGAGGAGTCGCCCGTCGTGACGGCCAGGACGTCGAACGCCCCCAACCCGCTGATCCAGACCATCACCGATCCCGACCCCGCCGTCCGCGACCGCTCCCTGGGGGCGATGCTGGATGGGCTGCCCACCGCAGAGGTCCGCCGGATCGCCGAGGAGGTCGAACGGTTCCGCCAGGACGCCCGCAACCTCTATGAGCGGGTCCGCGCCTCGATGTTCCTCCACGCGATCTACCGCTACCATCTCCAGGATGCCCCGGACATCCCGCCGGGGGGGATGATCCCGTTCGACGGGTTCCTGGACCTGATGGGCCGGCGGTACGAGCAGGCGATCTCCGCGTTCCGGCAGGCCGTGGAGCGCGACGGCCTGGACGGGTCGATCGCCAGTGCGCTGGCCTCGGCCTACGAGAAGATCACCTATCAGACCCTGGCCGACCAGGTCCGGCGGTCGGTCCGGGGATGCCGGGGGAATCGGTGGATGTTCCGCGTCGGCCAGGTCGACGAGCATCCGATCCGGATCCATCCCCGGCTGCTGGAGCGGGCCTCCGACGACGGCCTGTTCCCGATCCTGGTCGAGCGGACCCCGGTGCGGCTCGACCTGTCGCACAGCGCCTGGTCGGACATCTTCTTCCTGGGGATGGACTACCCCGAAGGGGCGCGGGTCCTGAACATCTCGGTGGACCTGGGCGTCCACGGCCGCGATGCCCGCCCGGTGCCGCCGATCGAGACGCGCGTGCGGGTGATCGCCGAGCCGATCCTCCGGCTGACCAGCATCGACCTGGACGCCTGCAAGGACGTGGCGACCCTGGAGGAGCTGTTCAACTTCGGCAACGACTACCTCGGGCTGGTCAAGGCGGGGGTGATCGCCTCGGGGCTGGTCCCGGCGTCGCTGGAAGGGACCTCGGCGAAGCTCGACGAGTTGCTGGCCCAGGTCGTCCGGCCCGGGCACGGCCTGGAGGTGGTCAGCAAGGTCAACGACATCCCCAAGGGGTCGCGGCTGGCGGTCTCCACCAACCTGCTCGCGTCGATCATCTCGGCCCTGATGCGGGCCACCGGCCAGGCGCGGAACCTCGCCGGCCCGCTCCACCCCGAGGAGGCGCCGGTCGTCGTGGCCCGCGCCATCCTGGGGGAATGGCTGGGCGGGTCGGGCGGCGGCTGGCAGGACTCCGGCGGCGTCTTCCCCGGCGTGAAGCTGATCCGGGGCGTGGCGGCGGCCGAAGGGGACCCCGAGTGGGGGGTGAGCCGGGGCCGTTTGCTCCCCTCGCACGAGATCCTCGACGCCCGGCCCGACGACGATCAGGCCGACGTCGCCGAGACGCCCGAGTTCCACCAGAGGCTGGCCGAGAGCCTGGTACTGGTCCACGGAGGGATGGCCCAGAACGTCGGTCCGATCCTCAACATGGTGACCGAGAAGTACTTGCTCCGGAGCGGGTCGGAGTGGGACGGCCGGGCCGAGGCCCTGCGGATCTTCGAGGGGATCGTCGGTGCCGTCCGGTCCTCGGACGTCAAGGAGCTGGGCCGGCTGACCACCGCCAACTGGGAGGGGCCGATCAAGGGGATCATCCCCTGGGTCAGCAACCCGTTCACCGAGGCGATCATCCGCGAGGCGAAGGCGGCGCTGGGCGACGACTTCTGGGGCTTCCTGATGCTCGGCGGGATGTCGGGCGGCGGCATGGCCTTCTTCGTCGCGCCGGAGCGCAAGGCGTGGTTCCTGGACGAGGCCAAGGCGCTGATGCGGAGGGTCAAGGCGACGCTCGACGACGCCCTGCCCTTCGCGATGGAGCCGGTGGTCTACGACTTCCGGATCAACCCGCACGGCACGTTCGCCGAGCTGGACGTGGACGACGCGGCCATGATGCCGCCCCGCTACTACACCCTGCAGGTCCCCCGGATGATCGCCGAGGGGCCGGCCGGGCTCGCACCGGGCCGCAAGGCGGACGTGGACCACTTCGCCAACCGGCACGCGCAGGCCGACGACCTGCTCCGGGTCTTCCGGACCATGATCAACCACCTGTTCCCGGTGGCGAGGGCCGCCGGGGACTCGCGGGCGATCGACTGGGACCGGGCCTCCGAGGCGATCCGGGCCGAGAACGGGTTCGACCCGGTCCAGCATGAGCAGTTGCGCGACGACCTCCGCCGGGGTCGGATCGGCCTGAGCCGCAACCGCCTGCCGGTCGACATCGACATCCGCGACGTCGAGGACGGCGACCTCATCGACGCCACCGGGCCGTTCCCGTCCCACGCGATCGAGCGGGGCGAGCGGGCGATCCGCAACGGCGAGGTCGCCGTGGTGTCGCTGGCGGCCGGGGTCGGCAGCCGCTGGACGACCGGCGCCGGGGTGGTCAAGGCGGTCAACCCGTTCGTGATGCTCGATGGCCGGCACCGGAGCTTCCTGGAGATCCACCTGGCCAAGACGGGCAAGGTCCAGGACCGCTACGGCGTCCGCATCCCCCACGTGGTCACGACCAGCTTCCTGACCCACCAGGCGATCGAGCACCACCTCCAACAGTCCCGCAACTACGGCCACGACGGGCCGGTGATCCTGTCGCGGGGGCAGTCGATCGGCCAGAGGCTGATCCCGATGGCGCGGGACCTCTCGTTCCTCTGGGAGGAGGGGGCGCACGAGATCCTCGACGAGAACAAGCAGAAGGTCCGCGACGCCGGCCGCCGCGCCATCCTGGACTGGGCCCGGTCGCGGGGGGAAGGGTCCGACTACGTGGACAACGTGCCGATCCAGCGGTTCAACCCGCCGGGGCACTTCTACGAGGTCCCCACCCTGCTCCGCAACGGCGTCCTGGCCCGGCTGTTTGACGAGTCGCCGAACCTCAAGTGGCTGCTGGTCCACAACATCGACACCCTGGGCGCCGACATCGACCCGGGCGTCCTGGGCCTGGCCATCGAGGCCGGCTCGGCCCTGGGGTTCGAGGTGATCCCCCGGCGGATCGACGACCGGGGCGGCGGGCTGGCCCGGGTCGGCGGCCGGTTGCGGCTGCTGGAAGGGCTGGCCCAGCCGCGCGAGGACGTCGAGTTCCGGCTCCGCTATTACAACACGCTGACCACCTGGGTCGACGTCGACAAGCTGCTGGACGCCTTCCGCCTGACCCGGGCCGACCTCCGGGACCGCCCGGAGAAGGTCGCCGCCTCGGTCCGCGAGGTGGCGGCGCGGGTGCCGACCTACGTCACGATCAAGGACGTCAAGCGGCGCTGGGGGCACGGCCAGGAGGACGTCTTCCCGGTCGTCCAGTTCGAGAA
The DNA here is from genome assembly GCF_051175315.1 of Tundrisphaera macrotermitis. Classification (NCBI taxonomy): domain Bacteria; kingdom Pseudomonadati; phylum Planctomycetota; class Planctomycetia; order Isosphaerales; family Isosphaeraceae; genus Tundrisphaera; species Tundrisphaera macrotermitis. The sequence continues at coordinate 2,897,883 of NZ_CP195100.1, read as the reverse complement.
GCTCTGGGGCGACCTGTCCTCCCTGCCCGACCTCGCCTGCTCGTTCCTGGCCGTCGATCGCCGCCGGGGCCAGCAGCTCAAGGACGCGGCACAGCTGGACGGCTGGGCCAACGACGGCAGCCGCGACCACGTCCGATCCCTGTGCAAGCTGTCCGCGCCCGGACGGGCGTGATGCCGCCGGGCCACGCCGGCGCCCGGGGGGCGGGCGGGACGGGCTTGCGATCGGGCGGGGAATTTCGATGATGGACTCCACGCCCAGACCGCGACCTCGACCGGCATCCGCCTGGAGGATCCCCGATGCAATTGCTCCGCTCGATCTACGACGTGATCCTCGACCGGAGCCCCGAGGAGGTCCTGGGCGCCATCGCCATCGCGGTCGCCCTGTCGATCGTCCTGTCCGGGGTGTTCGCCCTGTTCCGCCGCAAGGTCGAGGATCGCGTCCTGCTGGTGATCGCCCTGATGATCCTGGCCTGCGTCACGTCGATGGGGTTCGGGGCCGGCTACGTCATGGCGTACAAGGACCGGAGCATGCGATCCCGGCCCGGCGAGGGGTTCGGTCCGCCGGGCCGTTCCGGGCCGCCGGGCTCGGTCTCCCGGGCCCTGAAGCGGGCCGACGCCGACGGCGACGGCCGGATCTCCGAGGGCGAGGCGGCCGAGGCCGCCCGAAGCTTCGTCGCGGCGCTCCAGCCGCCGGGGATCGGCTCCGTCGACTACTCGACCCTGGCCGCGGCACTCCTCCAGAGCGAGATCTACCTCCCCTTCGCCGCCGACCCCCCGGGGTCGTACGGGGAACTCGACGCGAGGGTCGCCGAATGGCTCGTGGAGGCGGCCGACGCCGATTCGGACCATCGGCTCACGATGGACGAGGCGACCGCCTTCCTGAAGCGGGCCGACACCGACGGCGACGGCCACCTGGGCCGGCGGGAACTCCGCTCGGTGATGTGGCCCCTCTCCCCATCCCATTCCCCCTTCAGCCCGTCCGGACCGATGCCCGGCTCCCACGGCCGGCCCCGGGCCGATGGCCCCTCCGCGTTCGACATGAACAACCGGCCTCCGGCCGGCCCGGACGCCCCCCGGGTCGTCCCCGACGCGGGCGGGAGGACGGAGGCGACCGCGCAGCCCCCGGCCCCGGCCGGCCCTTGATCGGGGCCCCCTCCCGGCCCCGACGCGGCACGCCCGAACGCCGGGCGAATGCGATGGCAAGATTCGCGCATCCCGGTTAGGATCGGGGACAACTGGCCCGGTCGCGGCCGGGCCCTCGGGGACATGGCGAAGGGGTGGCGCACGGTGCGGGTCGGGATCGGTCATGATACGCATCGCCTGGTCGAGGGCCGTCCGCTGATCCTGGGCGGGGTCCGCATCGATCATCCCAGGGGCCTGCTCGGCCATTCCGACGCCGACGTGGTGATGCACGCGGTCGCCGATGCGCTGCTCGGCGCCTCGGCCCTGGGGGATATCGGCGAGATCTTCCCCGACACCGACCCCGAATGGCTCGGGCTCGACGGCGGGCGCCTGCTGGGCGAGGTCGTGGCCCGCGTCGCCGGCGCCGGCTGGCGGCCGATGAATTGCGACGTGATCATCCACGCCCAGGCCCCCAAGCTCCTGGCCCACAAGCCGGCCATCCGGGCCAACGTCGCCCGGGTGCTCGGCCTGGCCGAATCCGCCGTGAACATCAAGGCCAAGACCGGCGAGCACGTCGGCCCGGTCGGCCGCGCCGAGGCGATCTGTTGCGAGGCGGTGGTCCTCCTCCAACCGGCCTGAATGCCCCTGGTCCCCCGTCCTCCCGAGCCTTTCGCCATGCCGCTCCGCCTCTACAACACGCTCACGCAGACCAAGACGCCGTTCCAGACCGTCCGGCCCGGCAAGGTGGGCATGTACGTCTGCGGGCCGACCGTCTATTCCAACAGCCACGTCGGCCACATGGTCGGCCCGGTCATCTTCGACACGATCAAGCGGCACCTGGTCTACCTCGGCTACGAGGTGACCTGGGTCGTCAACATCACCGACGTCGACGACAAGCTGATCGTCCAGGCTCAGAAGGACGGGACCACCGTCAAGGACCTGGCCGATCGCGTGACCGAGGATTATCTCCGCTGCCTCCACGCCCTCGGGGTCGACGGCATCGACCACATGCCCAAGGCCACCGAGCACATCGGCGAGATCATCGCCATGACCCAGGGGCTGATCGACAAGGGCTTCGCCTACCCGTCCGCCGGCGACGTCTACTTCGAGGTCTCCAAGGCCCCCGAATACGGCAAGCTCAGCCACCGCGACCCGGAACAGCTCGAAGCCGGCGCCCGGATCGAGCCCACGGCGATCAAGCGGCACCCCGGCGACTTCGCCCTCTGGAAGGGCTCCAAGCCGGGCGAGCCGTCGTGGGATAGCCCCTGGGGCCCGGGCCGTCCGGGGTGGCACATCGAGTGCTCGGCCATGAGCATGAAGATCCTGGGCGAGCACTTCGACATCCACGGCGGCGGGCTCGACCTCGTCTTCCCCCACCACGAGAACGAGGTCGTGCAGTCGGAGTGCTACTCCGGCCAGACCTTCGCCACCTACTGGCTGCACAACGGCCTGCTCACCAAGGGCGGCAAGAAGATCAGCAAGTCCGACCCCGGCACCGTGGTGCTGATGGCCGACCTGCTGGAGAAGTACGACCCGGACACGCTCCGCTGCCTGTTCCTCTCCAGCCATTACCGCCGGCCGATCGACTACGGCCCCGACCGCCTCAACGAGCTGTCCCGCGCCCTCCAGGCGTTCTATAACCTGTTCGACCGCTTCGAGGCCGCCACCGGCGAGAGCTTCTACGACCTCGACGCCCCGACCCGCGCCGCCGACGAGCCGCCGGCCGGCGAGGACGCCCGCGTGGCCGAGTTCCGCGAGTATCGCGCCCGGTTCCTGGAGGCGATGGACGACGACTTCAACACCGGCGGGGCCCTCGGCGAGCTGTTCGAGCTGGTCAAGGCCCTGCGGAAGTTCGCCGTCGCGCAGAAGCTCGACCAGCCGGGCGCCGCCGAGGCCGACAAGGCCGCGTTCCGCTCCGGGATGGTCATCCTCAAGGAACTGGCCCAGATCCTCGGCCTGTTCCGCGAGCCCCGGGCGAAGGTCGAGGCCGAGCCGAAGTCCGACGCCCTCACCGGGCCGTTGCTCGACCTGCTCGTGGAACTTCGTACACGAGTTCGGAAGGAGAAAAACTTCGCGATGGCCGATGAGATCAGGAAGAGGCTCGCGGCGATCGGCGTGACCCTGGAAGACCGGCCCGATGGCACGGCCTGGAAGATCGACGCCCCGGCCTGATCTTGGGTTCGTTTCGCATGGAGGTGACCCGATGTCGACGACCTCGACCGCGCCCGTGGCCACCCCGACCAGGACCCCGACGCCGACGCGGATCGTCGGCATCGACCCCGGCCTGAACGTCACCGGCTACGCCGTCGTCGACGCGGCCGGCCGCAGGCCCTACGTGGTCGAGGCCGGCGTGATCCGCCCCCGGGCCAAGACGGCCACCGCCTTGGAGGCCCGGTTGCTGGTCCTCCACCGGGGGATCCTGGAGGTGCTGGACGCCTTCCCGGCGGCGTCCCTGGCCCTGGAGCAGGTCCACAGCCGCCCGGCCCACCCCCGGACGGCCATCCTGATGTCGCACGCCCGGGGGGTGATCATGCTGGCCGCCGCCGAGCGCGGGGTGCCGGTGGTGGGGTATGCCGCGTCGCGGATCAAGAAGACGCTGACCGGATCCGGCCGCGCCCCCAAGGAGCAGATGCAGCACGCGATCCAGACCGAGCTGGGCCTGGACCGCCTGCCCGAGCCCCACGACGTGGCCGACGCCTGCGCCGTGGCCCTCTGCCACTTCCAGATGACCGCCAACCTCCGCGGCCTCGGCGGCCTGTAGGTCGAGCGGAGTTCCTCCGGAGATTCGAGGGACGCGGGCCGGGGATGGCAATGCGCCCCGGCATCGTCTAGGCTGGCCCCGGTCATGCCCACCTCGCACCATCGCCCGCCGGAGCCGCCACGATGTCCCGTCGCCTGGTCGCGTTCGTCGTCCTGCTCGCCTGGACCGGGTCCGCTCCTGCCGAGGAGGTCCGGCCGAACGTGGTGTTGATCGTGGCCGACGACCTGGGGTGGGCCGACCTGGGATGCTACGGCAGCACGTATCACAAGACCCCGAACCTCGACCGGCTGGCGATGCAGGGGACGCGGTTCACCCACGCGTACGCCGCGTGCCCGGTCTGCTCGCCGTCCCGGGCCGCGATGCTGACCGGCCGCTACCCGGCGCGGCTCCACCTGACCGACTGGCTGCCCGGCCGCGCCGACCGCCCGACGCAGAAGATGATCCGCCCGATCATCCGCCAGGCGTTGCCCCTGGAGGAGACGACCATCGCCGAGGCGGTCGCCGCCGTGGGCTACGACACCGCGACGATGGGCAAGTGGCACCTGGGCGGCGACGGGTTCCTGCCCGAGCAGCAGGGCTTCGCCGTCAACGTCGGGGGAACCGCGACCGGCTCGCCGCCGGGGGGCTACTTCCGGTTCAAGACCCCGACCCTGGCCGCGCGGGCCGACGACGAGTACCTCACCGACCGGCTGGGCGAGGAGGCGGCCCAATACATCGACGCCCATCGCGATAAACCCTTCTTCCTCTACCTGCCGCATTATGCCGTCCACACCCCGTTGCAGGCCCGGGCCGAGGCGATCGCCCGCTACAAGGCGGCCACCCCGAAGGCCGGGTCGAAACAGAACAACCCCACCTATGCGGCCATGATGGAGTCGCTGGACGACGCGGTGGGCCGGGTATTGAAGGCGCTCGACGACGCGAAGCTGGCCGACCGCACGGTGGTGATCTTCACCTCGGACAACGGCGGGCTCTCGGTCAAGGAAGGCCCGGGCACGCCGTCCACCTCCAATGCGCCGCTCCGCGACGGGAAAGGCTATCTCCACGAAGGGGGGATCCGCGTCCCCCTGATCGTCCGATGGCCCGGCGTGACCCAGCCCGGGGCGATCACCCAGGTCCCCGCCAGCGGCCAGGACCTATTTCCCACCGTGCTCACTTTGGCCGGGACGAAGCCCGCGCCGAATGCCACGATCGACGGCGTGGACCTCGTCCCGGTGCTGCGGGGGTCGGGCACGCCGAGGCGGGAGGCCCTGTTCTGGCACTACCCCCACTACAGCAACCAGGGGGGAAAACCGGGCGGGGCGATCCTCCAGGGATATCGCAAGCTGATCGAAAATTACGAGGACGGCCGGCTCGAACTCTACGACGTGGCGATCGACCCGATGGAGGTGGACGACCTCGCCGCCGACCATCCCGAAGAAGCCGCCCGGCTCCGCGATCGACTGGCCGCCTGGCGGGCCTCGGTCGATGCCCAGATGCCGACGCCCAACCCGGACTACACGCCGCCCGGGAAGTGACCCGGACCGGCCGCGCCCCCTGGCTTCATCCCACCCGGATGCCCACCCCATGAATCGCATCATCGTCGCGGCCGGATGGCTGGGCCTCGCCGCCGGCATCGTCACCCCGGGGCCGGCCCCGGCCGCCGACCGGCCCAACATCCTCTGGCTGACCAGCGAGGACCACGGCCCGCAGATGGGCTGCTATGGCGACCCGGTGGCGACCACGCCCCACGTCGACAAGCTGGCCGCGCGGGGGATGATCTACACCCGCGCCTGGTCGAATGCCCCGGTCTGCGCCCCGGCCCGGACGACCCTGATCTCGGGGATGTATGCCTGCTCCACGGGCGGCGAGAACATGCGGAGCCTGGTCCCCTACCCCGCCGGGCTGGCCATGTTCCCGCAACTGCTCCGCGAGGCCGGCTACCACTGCACCAACAACGCCAAGGAAGACTACAACCTGGCGAAGCCCGGCAAGGTCTGGGATGCCTCCGGCAAGCAGGCCCACTGGCGCAACCGCCGGGCGAATCAACCCTTCTTCGCGGTGTTCAACTCGGAGAAGAGCCACGAGAGCCAGATCCGCGCCCGCCCGCACACCCTGGTCCATGATCCGGCGAAGGTCCCGATCCCGGCCTATCACCCCGACACCCCGGAGGTCCGCCGCGACTGGGCCCAGTATTACGACGGCGTGACGGCCGCCGACGCCGACGCCGGGATGCGGCTCGACGAGTTGGATAAGGCCGGGCTGGCCGACGATACCATCGTCTTCTACTTCGGCGACCACGGGTCGGGCATGCCCCGCAGCAAGCGCTGGCCCTACAACTCGGGCCTGCGCGTGCCCTTGGTCGTGTCGTTCCCGAAGAAGTGGCGGCACCTCGCCCCCGAAGGGTACGCGCCGGGCGGCCGGTCCGATCGCCTGGTCGGGTTCGTCGACTTCGCCCCCACGGTGCTCAGTCTGGCGGGGGTCCGGCCGCCGTCCTGGACGCAGGGGCACGCCTTCCTGGGCGAGTTCGCCGCGCCGCCGCAACCGTTCGCGTTCGGCTTCCGGGGCCGGATGGACGAGCGGGTCGACTTGGTCCGCACCGCCACCGACGGCCGGTTCGTCTACGCCCGAAACTACATGCCGCACCTGATCTACGGCCAACGCATCGACTACATGTTCCAGACCCCGACGACCCGGGTCTGGAAGGCCCTCCACGATGCCGGCAAGCTGACCCCGGCCCAGGACGCGTTCTGGAACCCCAAGCCGCCCGAGGAACTGTACGACCTCGACGCCGACCCGGACGAGGTCCGCAACCTGGCCGGATCGCCCGAGCATCGCGCGATCCTGGATCGCCTCCGCACCGCCCAGCAAGAACTGGCCCGGTCGATCCGAGACGTCGGGTTCCTGCCCGAAGGCGAGCGATACCGCCGGGCCGAGGGCGGCAGCCCGTATGACCTGGCCCGCGACGGCGACCGCTACCCGTTCGACCGCGTCTCGGCCACGGCCGACGCGGCCTCGATGCTCAGGCCCGAGGCCCTCCCAGCGTTGAAGGGCAGCCTCGCCGACCCCGACGCCGCCGTCCGCTACTGGGCGGCGCTCGGCGTCCTGATGCGAGGCCGCGATGGGTTCGTTTCGGCGGGACCGGAGACCCGCAAGGCCCTGGACGACCCCTCGCCCGACGTCCGGGCCGTGGCCGGCCGGATCCTCGGGCAGTTCGGCACCGCCGAAGACCTGGCCCGGGCCCTGCCCGTCCTGACGAGGCTCGTCGATCCGGCCGGGAATGACGTCTTCTCGGCACTGGGGGGGCTGGACGCCCTGGCCGCCCTCGGCCCGAAGGCGTCACCCGCCCATCCGGCCATCGGGGCGTTCGCCGGGAAGTGGGCCGTGCCCGACCCGCGCTATGCCACCTACGCCCCCCGCCTGCTGGCCGAGATCCTGGCCGGCCCGCGAGCGGAGACGCCCGAGGGCCGGCCCTGAGCCACGCCGATCAGGGCGTCTTCTTCCAGATCGGCAGGACGTCGTCGGACGCCTGCTGGCGGATGCCGTTGTCGGAGAGGATCTCGTCGGTCGCCTCCAGGGCCTCCTTGCGGTTGAAAACAATCGTCTCCGAGCCCCGGTCGTTGAACGAGATCGTCACGTAGGTGTCGGTGGCGTCGCGGAGGATCTCGATGAGGTGGCGGAGATTCTTGACCGGGATGCCGTTGACCTCCTTGACCACCTTCGCCAACGGATTGCTGTAGCCGCTGCCCAGCCGGTGCGGGAACATCGGGGCGGAGATCACCACCAGCTCCTCGCCGGGGAACGCCACCTTGTCGCCCCTGCGGGTGGCCAGCGGGCTGGAGATGGCCGCGAACAGGACCGCCAGGTTGTTGTTCCGCTCCAGGAGGTTGACGAACTCGGTCGTGGCCGGCGAGAACACCAGGGGCCCGTAGACGAAGTAGGTCGGATACTTCCCCTTCAACGGCTTGATGAGGTCGTCGACCTGAGTCGGCACCGGGACCTCGACGGCCATTTCCTTGCCGTCGCGGACGATCGTGAGCGGGACCTTGCCGTCCTTCGTGAGCGATTGGATGTAGTACTGGAAGCGGAGCCGGAGGTTGTCGCGGACCTTGACCATCCCGACGTTGTCGACCTCGTGGTCGCCGATCTTGGTGATCACGTCCCACTCCTTGAGCGGGTAGTCGGCGTCGTCGCGGTCCGGGGCGTGCACGGCCATGCCGATCGGCTTCTTCGAGAACCCGAGCTTGGCGCGGACCGCGTCGTTCTCCAGGGTCTGGAGCTGGTCGTACATCATCGGCTTGCCGTCATAGGTCCCGTCGGCCACGTCCTTGAGGAACAGGTCGACCTCCTCGGTGGGGATGATGTAGCCGATGTTGTCCGCGCCCCGGATGCCGCTGAAGGTCACGCCGATCATCTTGTCGTCGACCAGCGCAGGGCCGCCGCTGTTGCCGGGGTTGATGGCCGCGTCGATCTGGATCCGCAGCCCCTGGGTCCGGCCGTTGTAGGGCACGAACTCGATTCGAGAGACGATCCCCTTGGTGATCGACAGGCTGCTGCCGCCGGTCGGGTAGCCGTAGACCGTGACCGCATCCTTGATCTCGGGCAGCTTCTCGGCCCGGGGCAAGGGCGGGCGCTTCTCGAAGAAGCTCTCGTCCTCCAGCTTGAGGATGGCCAGGTCGATCCCCGGGGCGGAGACCTCGACGGTGGCCACGTACTTCTCGCCCGACTGGTTGGGCTCGACCTTCACCTGGCTGGCGTAGTTGACCACGTGGGCATTGGTCAGGATCCGCTTGCCCTCGATCACGATCCCTGTGCCCGAGGCGTCCTGCGGGCTCTGCTTCTGCCACGGGTGGATCGGGTCGGGGAGCCGCGACGACGCATAGATCTTGACGACCGACTCCCGCGTCAGGTCCTCGGCCCGGGCGACCGGGGCGGGCACCAGCGCGATCCAGAGCGGGGCGACGACCGCCAGGGATGAGAATCTCCGCATGAATCACTCCTCCGTCGCCGGCGCGATGCGCGGCGAGGTCCAGCTACGACACGAGGGGCGGACGAAAGACGCCGCATTGTAGCCGGCCCCAACCCGCCCGGCGACACGCTACCCTCGCCGCATCGGCGATCGGCAGTCATCGACCCCCGAACGAGAACAGGCCGGGGGCGCGTCATGCGTGCCCCCGGCCTGATGTGCGGACGATCCTCGACGAGGCGACCCGATGGGTTACCGTGCCACCGGGCTCATCGTGTTGTCATTGTTGATCACGTAGTTGGCCGCCCCATAGGTGATGGTGGACCCGGGGGCCGCCCCGGCGTGCTCGGCCGGGATCTGGTACCGCTGCGCGGTGGGAGCGGGCTGGGTCGCCGCGGCGGGGCTCATCGTCCGGTCCGGATTGACGACATAGGTCGTCCCGCCGTAGACCAGAGTCGACCCCGGGGCGTAGCCGTTGTACTGGGCGGGCAGCTGATAGCGGGTCGCGTTCGGGCTGGCCGTCGCCTGGCGATAGTCCGGCTGCGTCGGGTTCTGTCCGGGCTGGACATATCCCGGCTGGCCGAAGGCGGGCCGCCGGACCTGGTAGGGATTGTTGGGCTGATACGGGTTGTTGCCCGGGTTCCGATAGGGGTTGTTGCCCGGGTTCTGGTTCGGGCCGTAGTTCTGATTCGGGTACTGGTTCTGATTCGGATACTGGTTCGGCTGTCCGAGGACGCGGTTTTCCAAATTGTTGAGCAAGCGCTGCTGGACCTGCTGCCCGAAGTCGGGGTTGGCGGCAGGCTTCTGCTGGGCATCGGCGACGGAGGACAGGCCGAGCAGGCCGGCGGTCAGGCCCAAGGACAGGACGGTTCGGGTGAACATCGTGGGAGGCTCCTTTGGATGGCGGACCCGGAGCTTGGGTGCCCGCTTCGAATGTTGGGTCCAAATCCTCGATGGGACGGGGATGAGGTCCGCAACCCCCGTGCCATCGGGGCCGTCCCTGGCGGGCTCGCCTCGGCCCTGGGCTGCGGCTCCAGCCCGAATCCAGCAGACGGGGCACGGTTTAGGGATTTTCCTCGGCATCCATCCGAGCGATGTACCAGAATGCGTGGATCACCAACGAGAGGCCGACCGCGAACGGCATCGGGCATCACAACGCATCCGCACCGGCACCTTCGCCGTGGTGAATGACGTGGAACACAGGCATCAATCCGACCGCCCGGTCTTCCTCGAAAGATCCGGCCGCGGCATACCGGCGGATGCGCAGGCAACGGAGAAAGCGTCCCCGCCGAGCAGCATCCGCAGGATGCCCAACTCCGGCAGCGGCCCGATCGCCCACCGGCCCCGTCGCGTCACCTCGCACCCCGCCTGCTCCGAGGCCTGGCCCCCCGCTCGCAGCGCGCCCGCATTCAGGCGGGGGCGAAGCCGCGTTCCAGGGTGGCGATGGCGGTTTCCAGGTAGACGGCGTCGGTCATCGTGGGGAAATGCTCGGCGGTGAGCGAGCGGTTTTCGAGCCAGGCGAAGACCACCCCTTCGATGATCAGGCTGAGCGCGATGGCGTCGAGGTCGCGGCGGACCACGCCGAGTTCCTGGCCCTTCTCGATCCGGCGGACCAGGGCCCAGCGGAGGTCGGAGCAGCCCTTGAGCAGCGGGCTGCGCCCTTCGAGCCGGGACCAGCCGAAGATCCGGAGCTGGGCCTGGTTCTCGCTCCAGAACGCGAACAGCCGGGTCATCTCGGCCCGGAGGTCGAGGGTCTGCTCGGAGGTCCACGACGACTCGGGGAAGCGGGCCACGAAGGCGTCGATCGACCGCTCGATCACGGCGGCGTGGAGCTGCTCCTTGCTGCCGAAGTGGTGCTGGATCAGGGGTTGGGAGACGCTGGACGCCCGCGAAATCTCGCGCAACGAGGTCCCATCGAACCCCCGGTCGGCGAACAGACGCTCGGCCGCGTCGAGCACCGCCCGCTTGGTCTTCTCGGGGTTTCGGACGCGAACCGCTTCGCTGGTCACCGTGTCATCCCCTCTCACCATCAGCCCGATCGGAAAAGTCGACGCCCCCGGCGGTCTGCCGTTGACGCACGGACGAACATTATCATAATACTTGTCGATCGAACAGTAAACAATCAGGCGAGCCGATCCGTGAAGAATCGATGGCTTCTCCAGCAAGGCCTGCGCCGGCCCTGGCGTGCGTTGGCCGGTGTGCTAATCGTGGCGGCGGGGGGCTGCGGCCCGACCAACGTGCTCCAGCAGCTCCCGCCCTCGGAGGTGATCGTGGCCCACCCGGTGCGCCGGTCGGTCACGGAGTACATCTCCTATACCGGCACGGCGCAGGCGTCGGAGCGGGTCGAGCTGCGGGCGCGGGTCAAGGGCTTCCTCAAGGAGAGGAAGTTCAAGGACGGCGACGACGTGAAGGCCGGGCAGCTCCTGTTCGTGATCGACGAGGAGCCGTTCCAGGTGATGCTCGACCAGGCCCGCGCCCGGCTGGGCGAGGCCGAGGCGCAGCTCCGCAAGGCGGAGGGGTCGCGGAGCCGCGAGGTCGCCCAGGCCCAGCTCGACCTGGACGAGGCGTCGCTGGCCCTGGCCAAGATCGAGGAGGGGCGGAGCCGCAACCTGGTGTCGCGCAACGCCGGGTCGCGCGAGGACCTGGACCGCGCCGAGGCCAACCACCGCAAGAGCGAGGCCCAGGTCGAGGCCGACCGCGCCGCGCTGGAGCAGGCCAAGGCGGACTACGAGATCAACATCCTGTCGGCCCGGTCGAGCATCGCCGCGGCCAAGGCCCAGGTCCGCAACGCCGAGATCGACCTGGGCTATTGCCGGATCACCGCCCCGATCGACGGGAAGATCGACAACCGGGTGTTCGACATCGGCAACTACGTCGGCGACGGGGCCTCCACGGTGCTGGCCACCGTGGTGAAGACCGACCCGATTTATGCCTACATCACGCCCAGCGAGGACGACCTGCTGCGGCTCCAGGGCGCGGGCCAGAAGGGCCAGCCCCGCGACTATCGCAAGATCGAACTGCCGATGGAGCTGGGGCTGGGCTACGAGGAGGGCTATACCTTCCGAGGCAAGGTCGACTACTCCGACCCGAGCATCGACACCGGCACCGGCACGATCCGGATGCGGGGCCTGTTCCCCAACCCCGACGGGGCGATCACCCCGGGGCTGTTCGTCCGGGTGCGGATGCCGGTGGAGACCAAGCCCGACGCGCTGCTGGTACCCGACCGGGCCCTGGGGTCGGACCAGGGGGGCGTCTACCTGCTGGTGGTCGACAAGGATGACACGGTGCAGCGCCGCGCGGTGAAGTCCGGGCCCGAGGACGGCACCCTGCGGGTGGTCTCCGGCCAGCTCGGCCTGGAGGACCGGGTCGTCGTCGATGGCCTGCTCCGGGCCCGGCCCGGCATGAAGGTGAAACCCAAGATGGAGGAGCCGGCGAGCGCCGCCGTGGCCGCCCGCCAACCCGCCGAAACCGCGTCCGATCACCGCCCCTGATCCCGACCGAGCGAACAATCCATGTTCTCGAAGTTCTTCATCGAGCGGCCGATCTTCGCCAACGTCATCGCGATCATGACGATGCTGGTCGGGGTCGTGACGCTGCTGGGGCTGCCGATCGAGCAGTATCCCAAGATCACCCCGCCCACCGTGCAGGTGACGACCAACTACCCGGGGGCCGACGCCAAGGTCCTGTCCGACGTGGTGGCCTCGCCGATCGAGCAAGAGGTCAACGGCGTCGAGGGCATGCTCTACATGTCCTCGACCTGCTCCAGCAACGGGTCGTACACCCTGACGGTCACCTTCGAGGTCGGCACCGACCTGGACAAGGCCCAGGTGCTGATCCAGAACCGGATCGCGGTGGCCCAGCCCCGCCTGCCGGTCGAGGTCCAGCGCCAGGGGATCGTCGCCAAGAAGCAATCCACGGCCATCATCCTGGTGGTCGGCCTGACCTCGCCGGACAACACCTACGACGGCCTCTACCTCAGCAACTACGCCACGCTCTACCTCAAGGACGCCCTGAGCCGGATCAGCGGCGTGGGCGACATCCTGGTCTTCGGCGGCAGCAGCTACGGGATGCGGGTCTGGCTCGACCCCGAGAAGATGAAGGCCCGCAACCTGTCCACCGAGGACGTTCTGGCGTCGATCTCCGAGCAGAACATCCAGGTGGCCGCCGGCCAGGTCGGCCAGGCCCCCGCCCCCCGCGACCAGAACTTCCAGTACACGGTGACCACCCGGGGCCGGCTCAGCGACCCCAAGGAGTTCGGCGAGATCATCGTCAAGACCGTGGCCGACTCCCCGGCACGGATGCGTTTGACCCGGGTCAAGGACGTGGCCCGGATCGAGCTGGGGGCGCAGACCTACGACACCTACACCGAGATCGCCGGCCGGCCCGCCGCCGGCCTCGGCGTCTTCCAGCTCCCCGGGGCCAACGCCCTGGACGTCGCCAAGCAGACGCTGGCCAAGATGGAGGAGCTGTCCAAGGGCTTCCCGCCCGGCATGAAGTACTCGATCCCGTTCAACCCGACCACGTTCGTGGATGAGTCGATCTACGAGGTCTACAAGACCTTGTTCGAGGCCGGCGTCCTGGTGCTGATCGTGATCCTGGTGTTCCTCCAGGACTGGCGGGCGGTGCTGATCCCGGCGACCACCGTGCCGGTGACGATCATCGGCACGTTCGCGGCGATGGGGGCGCTGGGCTTCTCGGTCAACATGCTCACCCTGTTCGGGCTGGTGCTGGCCATCGGCATCGTGGTGGACGACGCCATCGTGATCGTCGAGAACGCCTCGCACCACATCGACCGGGGCGGGCTCGACCCCAAGACGGCCACCATCAAGGCGATGTCCGAGGTGATCGGGCCGGTGATCGGGATCACCCTGGTGCTGATGGCGGTGTTCTTGCCGACGGCCTTCCTTCCCGGGATCACCGGCCAGCTTTATCGCCAGTTCGCCCTGACCATCGCCGCCACGGCGGTCATCAGCGCCATCAACGCGGTGACGCTCAAGCCGGCCCAGTGCGCCGTGTATCTCCGCCCGACCAAGACGCACAAGAATGCGTTCTATCGCTGGTTCAACCGGGTGTATGACCGCTGCGAGGCGATCTACGCAGGGATCATCCGCCGGCTGGTCCGCCACACGGTCACGATGATGCTCCTGTTCGTGGTCACGGCGGCGGGCACCGGCTACTGGTTCACCCGGCTGCCGACCGGCTTCCTGCCGACCGAGGACCAGGGCTACGCGATCATGGGCTGCCAGCTGCCCGACGCCGCCTCGCTGGAAAGGACCCGCGAGGTCGTTGACAAGCTCTCGAAGATCCTCAAGGAGACGCCGGGCCTCCAGGGCTGGTTCCTGATCGGCGGCAACTCGCTGCTGGACGGGGCGACCGCCTCCAACGCGGCGACGTTCTACCTCAGCTTCCTCCCGTTCGAGGAACGGGCCGGCCACCCGGAGATGAGCCTGGAGGCGATCCTGGGCCACGTCATGGGGGCGGTCCAGGCGATCCCCGAGGCGATGGTCTTCGCCTTCCCGCCGCCCGCGATCATGGGCCTGGGCACCACCGGCGGCTTCGAGCTTCGCATCGAGGACCGCGGCGACACCGGCCTGACCCAGCTGGAGCAGGTCGTCCAGGAGATGGTCAAGGACGGCTCCGCCCAGTCGGGCCTGGCGCAGCTCCAGAGCCCGTTCCGGTCGGGCGTGCCCCAGCTTTACGTCGAGGTCGACCGGGTCAAGGCCAAGAGCCTGGGCCTGCCGCTCGGCACGATCTACGGGACGCTCCAGGCGGCGCTCGGGTCGGCGTATGTCAACGACTTCAACAAGTTCGGCCGCACCTGGCAGGTCCGGGTCCAGGCCGACCAGAGATTCCGGCTCAAGCCGGAGGACATCCGCCGGCTGGAGGTCCGCAACCAGGCCGGCCAGATGATCCCGCTGGGGACCTTCTGCCGGGTCGAGCTGTCCAACGGCCCGCAGATCATCCCGCGCTACAACCTCTACCCGTCGGCGACCATCAACGGCTCGTCGGCCCCCGGCTTCAGCTCGGGGCAGGCGATGGCCCTGATGGAGCAGATGGCCGACACCAAGCTGCCGGGGTCGATGGGCTACGAGTGGACCGGCATGTCGTTCCAGGAGAAAAGGGTCGGCAACCAGGCCATCTTCGTCTTCGCCCTCGGCGTGCTGATGGTCTACCTCGTGCTGGCCGCCCAGTATGAAAGCTGGCTGATGCCGGCCGCGGTGATCCTGGTCGTTCCCCTGGCGCTGCTGGGCACGGTGGCCGCCGTGGCGTTCCGGGGGATGGACAACAACGTTTACACCCAGATCGGCGTGGTGCTGATCATCGCCCTGGCGAGCAAGAACGCCATCCTCATCGTCGAGTTCGCCCGCGAACTCAGGCAGAAGGGCCGGCCGATCCTGGAGGCTGCGGTGGAAGCCTCAAGGCTCCGGTTCCGGCCGATCTTGATGACCTCGTTCGCCTTCATCCTGGGCATCCTCCCGCTGGTCAACGCGACCGGTGCCGGGGCCGCCAGCCGGAGGTCGCTGGGCACGGCGGTGTTCGGAGGGATGATCGCCGCGACGGTGCTGGCCGTCTTCTTCGTCCCGGTCTTCTACGTCGTGATGCAACGCCTGGCCGAGTGGCGCAAGCCGCGAAGCAACACCTTCGTCTCCGAGGTCGACACCTCGGCCCCCGAGGCGATCCACGAGGCCGTCGCGGCCCACCACTGAGCCCACGGCTTCGGATTTCTGCCCCACCCACGCGAGCCCGATCGGACTGGGTCCGGTCGGGCTCGCGGTGTATCCTGGATGCGGGCGGGCCGGTCCAGCGACGCTTGATGCACCAACCCAACCCGGCAGGTGACCGATGGACTATCAAGACATCCTCTCCGAGGTCGACTCCTGGCCCGTCGAGGAACGCCTCCGGCTGGTCCAGGATCTTTGGGATCGAATCGCCATCGAAGATGACGACCTGGAACTGACCGACGCGATGAAGGCGGAACTCGATCGCCGAATCGAGGAACTGGATCGGGACCCGGGCAGTGGCATCCCCTGGGAGGTGGCCAAGGCCCGAATCCTGGGGCGTCTTCGTTCGAGCACGTTTGACGCAGGCGAAGTCGAAAAGGCCTGGGACGTCGAACTGGCCCGACGCGTCGAAGACATCGAATCCGGACGCGTCGCGGGGGAGCCGGCCGATCAGGTCTTCGCCGATCTGCGCAAACGCTTCCCTTGATGTCGCGGGGTGCCTGTGGTTGGCTTGCCAACCACGGTGCCGGTGAGCCTACCGGCGGGCCCAGCCCACGGCCCCGGAGAGCCACCGTTGCCGACGCGTTGGGCCGATTCTCCGCCCCCGGCACACAGGCACCCAACCGGATCGGCCAGGCACGCAGGTTCCGTGGTTGGCAAGCCAACCACAGGCACCCGGCGTCCTCGCCCATCATCCGACCATCAAGCTCCACCCCGGCGGCGTGACCCGAATCGATCGGATCATGCCCCTGTTTTTTTGCTTGCTTCGCGGGTAGCTCCCCCTTAGAAAAGGACTTCCCGACGCGCCCGGGTCGTGGTTCGCTGAAGGCGAGGGTGCGTCGCGGTCGGTGGCCCGGTCAGATTCCACGGGCGGGGAGAGCGGGACGGATGAGCGATCAGAACCTCGGCGGTCGCGTACGCGCGGCGCTGGAAGCGGGCGAAGGCATCTTGCGGCTGGCCCCCACCTGGGTCCCGCGTTCGTTCCTGATGCCCGGACGCCGGCTCAAGCTCGCGAGCCAGGACCTGTATGCCCTGGGCACCCACCGCGGGGGGATCGACGAGCGTTGGTTCGGCTCGACCACCGTCGCCGCCAACGAAGGCGCCCCGCCCGACGAGGGGTTGAGCTACGTCGTCCACGAGGGCGGCAAGTTCACCCTGCGGGACGCCGTGGCCGAGGCCGGCGCCGAGATCATCGGTTCCGCGATCTGGGACAAGTACAAGAAGTGGCCGGTCTATAGCAAGTTCTTCGACAACATGGGGCCCATCCCCCACCACATGCACCAGACGGCCGAGCAGGCCGCGCTGCTCGGGCTCGAAGGGAAGCCGGAAAGTTACTACTTCCCGCCCCAGCTCAACTGGACCGGCAACAACTTCCCCTACACCTTCATGGGCTTCGAGCCCGGCACGACCAAGGCCGAGCTGCGGCAGTGCCTGGAGCGGTGGGACGAAGGGGATAACGGCATCCTCGACCTCAGCAAGGCCTACCGGCTCAAGCCCGGCACCGGCTGGCTGATCCCGCCCGCCGTGCTCCACGCCCCCGGCTCGCTGGTGACCTACGAGCCGCAGTGGGGCTCGGACGTCTTCGGCATGTACCAGTCGCTGGTGGAAGGCCGCCGCGTCCCCTGGGAACTGCTGGTCAAGGACGTCCCCCCGGACAAGCACCGCGACCTCGACTACATCGTCGACCAGCTCGACTGGGAGAAGAACGTCGACCCGGACTTCAAGGCGAACAACTACCTGGAGCCGATCGTCTACGCCGGGTCCGAGGCCGAGGGCTTCGTCGACAAGTGGATCGTCTACGGCACCGTGGACGGCAAGCAAGTCTTCAGCGCCCGCGAGCTGACGGTCTACCCCGGCGGCTCGACCACGATCAAGGACGCCGGCGCCTCCGGCCTCGTCGTCACCCAGGGCCGCGGCACGATCGGCACGCTCGACGTCGATTGCCCGGTCTTCATCCGCTACGGCGAGGTGACCAAGGACGAGGTGTTCATCTCCGAGAAGAGGGCGAAGGAAGGCTTCGCCGTCAAGAACACCGGCACCGAGCCGTTCGTCAGCCTCCGCTACTTCGGCCCCGACGTCCACTCGGACCTCCCCAAGATGGGCGACTACAAGAAGGCTCGTTGATCGCTCATGGACGCCTCGCCGGACGCCAGCTTCGGGACGCTCGACCTCGACGAGGGGATGCTCGGGCTGATCAAACCGGAGCTGGCGCCCGGCGAACGGCTCCTCTGGGCGGCCCGCTCCTTCCCGAAGCGAAGGGTCCTCCTGGGCTCCGAGGCCGTTTCGGTCTACTGGGCCCTGGGACTGTTCGGCCTGAGCGTCGTGCTCTTCTTCGCCCTGTCCTGGTCGCAGATCCGGTCAGGGGCGGGCGAGGGTCTTTTCATCATCCTGGGGACGATCTCGGCCGCCGCAGGCCTGATCGTCGGAATCCACGCGATCGGCAATGTTGTGGCTCGTCTCGTACGCGAGCGTCGGACCGTCGGCGAGGTTTATGCCATCACTGACCGGCGAGCCATCTTCTGGGGACGCGGTGACACGCCGGGGGCGATCGAGGTCTCGATTCTGCCACGCGGGACGATCCTGGCCACCGCGATCCGACGCACCCAGTACCCGGATGGATCGGGCGACCTTCACCTGAGCGACTACCAATATCGTGGCAAGTTCCGGGGCGTGGCCCACGTACGAAGCGTCGAGAATCTGGTCCGAACACACCTCGTGGCCGACCACGATGAGACGATCCGCACGACAGACTGGCCGGACTAACCAATCGACATGACAGGGATGGTAGGCTGGGTCTGGACCCAGCTTACGGCCCTCACCAGACACGACGCTTCGCTTCGTTCAATGTCAGCTGGGTCTCGACCCAGCCTACGCCCT
This sequence comes from Tundrisphaera macrotermitis, assembly GCF_051175315.1. Taxonomy (NCBI): domain Bacteria; kingdom Pseudomonadati; phylum Planctomycetota; class Planctomycetia; order Isosphaerales; family Isosphaeraceae; genus Tundrisphaera; species Tundrisphaera macrotermitis. Next base: position 2,879,459 of record NZ_CP195100.1, on the reverse strand, counting down.
CCAAAGACCCACCTCCGCCTCAGGGACCAAGACCATGAGCACCGCCGCCAGCCATGCCAACAACTTCCCCAAGCTGCACAACGCGGCGTGGCCCGGCGTGGTGGGCAAGGGGGAAGGGTCGGAACCGGCGATCCCCCTGGACACCCTGCTCGACTGGACCGCCGCGGCGGAGGTCGACGGCGTCAAGTTCGACGGCGTCGACCTGTTCCTGTTCGACCCCCACGTGAGCATCGACAGCTCCGACGACGACCTCAAGTACCTCGCCGATCGGATCCGGTCGCGGGGGCTGACGGTCGGCTCGGTGGTCGCCCCGGTGTGGCCCCCCACGGGCGGCGGGTCGGCGATGGACGAGGGGGAAGGCCGGACCAACTTCCTGAAGCAGGTGCACAAGGGCTGCCACATCGCCCGCCGGTTGCGCGAGCTGGGCATCCGGCCCTATGGCGTGGTGCGGATCGACTCGGGCACGGGCCCCGGCGACTGGGCGGCCGACCCCAAGGGGCAGGACAAGATCGCCCAGACCTTCAAGGAAGCCGGCAAGATCGCCCGCGACCACGGCGAGAAACTGGCCGCTGAGGGGGAGATCTGCTGGGGCGGGATGCACTCGTGGCGGAAGATGGTCGACCTGCTGGAGCGGGTGGGCGAGCCCGAGACCGTCGGCTTCCAGGCCGACATGGCCCACACCCTGCTCTACACCCTGGGCGAGAACGCCCCCGAGGACCGCATCCTCCCGGCCGGGTATGACTGGAAGGATGGCGCCACGCTCGACGCCGCCCTGAAGACCCTGACCGACGCCCTCCGCCCCTGGACGATCGACTTCCACGTCGCCCAGAACGACGCCACGGTGTTCGGCTCGGGCTCGCACGACCACACCGGGCGCCACTGCCAGGCCACCGACCCCAACGGCAAGCTCGACATCCCCCGCCACGCCGGCTACTGGCTCCGCGACGAGAAGGGCCAGTTGACCAAGAAGTTCAACCACATCTGCTGGGACGGCTGCATGTTCCCCAACGAGGTCATGGGCCGGCCCTCGACCTGGAACGACATCCTCCGCACGATGATCGCCGTCCGCGACCAGCACGGCTGGCAGGCCTGAACCCCGCCGACGTGGTCCACACGGGAGTCACGACGATGATCCAGATGATCATGATGGGGCTCCTGGTGGTCTTCGTCGGCGCGGTGGCCTATCAGTGGGAGCAGTTCAACCGCCAGAGGCGGATCGACGAGGGACTGGAGTCGCCCGGCCCCGTCGGCCGCTACCAGCCCATCGACTCCGGGGGCGAAGGGATCGTGATCCTCGACACCGCCACCGGGCGGCTCTGGCAACGGCCGCGCGGCGGCGAGAAGGCCGCCTGGGAGGAGTGGACCCCGCCGGTGCGTCGGCCCGAGCCGAGCCCGGCGAGCAAGCCGCCGGCCTGGGACGAATTCGGCCCCAGGCCCACACCGACCTCTCGGGCCCACGTCCCGACGACCCTGCCCTCATCCGGGGCCATCCCTTGATCGCACACCACGGCAACATCGGTGATGCCCCGGGCACACCGCTCACACCGAGGAGTCTTCGATGAGTCGACGGGCCCTGGCAGCCACCCTCATGACGGTCGGATTGGGTTCGCTCTGCCTGTTCCCCTTCGGGGTGAAGCCGACCGACGCCCAGGCTCCGCCGGCCCAGTCGCCCTCGGCCCGCGTCACGGGGGGCCGCTATCAGATGGTCGGCATCGGTTCGGGCAATGGCTACATCATCGTGATCGATACCGAAACCGGGCATTGCTGGTCGAAACCGCCACACCTCGCCGGGCAGCCCTGGCTCGACCTCAGCTCCCCGGTCCAACCCAAGTAATCCCGCCCCCATCGAACCTTTCTCGCACCCATCGGGGACATCATGGCCGCGACGAAGAAACCCCTGAACATCGGTCTGGTCGGCTACGGCTTCATGGGCCGGACCCACTCCAACGGCTACAAGCGCGTCGGGGACTTCTTCGACTCCGGCCATCGCCCGGTCCTGAAGGCCGTATGCGGACGGAGCCAGGAGGCCGCCCAGGCGTTCGCCGACCGCTGGGGCTACGAGTCGGTCGAGACCGACTGGCGCAAGCTGATCGCCCGCCCCGACATCGACGCCATCGACATCTGCACGCCCAACAACTCGCACGCCGAGATCGCCATCGCCGCCGCCGAGGCCGGCAAGATGATCCTGTGCGAGAAGCCCCTGGCCATGGACATGGTCGAGGGCCAGAAGATGGTCGAGGCCGTGGAGAAGGCCGGCGTCCCCAACACCGTCTGGTACAACTACCGCCGCGTCCCGGCCGTGACCCTGGCCAAGCAGTTCATCGAGGAAGGACGGCTCGGCCGGATCTTCCACTACCGGGCCAACTTCCTCCAGGACTGGACCATCAATGCCGAGCTGCCGCAAGGCGGCGCCGGCCTCTGGCGGATGGACGCCGCCGCCGCCGGGTCGGGCGTGACGGGCGACCTGCTCGCCCACTGCATCGACACCGCGCTGTGGCTCAACGGGGCGATCACCACGGTCACCGCCATGACCGAGACGTTCGTCAAGGAGCGGAAGCACAACCTCACCGGGAAGGTCGAGCCGGTCACCATCGACGACGCCTGCTCGTTCCTCTGCCGGTTCGACAACGGCTCGCTCGGCCTGTTCGAGTCGACCCGCTACGCCCGCGGCCACAAGGCCCTGTACACGTTCGAGATCAACGGCGAGAAGGGCTCCCTCAAGTGGGACCTCCATGACCTCCATCGCCTGGAATACTTCGACTACGGCGACGAGGGGATCACCCGCGGCTGGCGGTCGATCCACGTCACCGACCCCGACCATCCTTACATGAAAGCTTGGTGGGTGCCCGGCCTCCAGATCGGCTACGAGCACACCTTCGTGCATCAGGTGGCCGACTTCCTGGCCGGCCTCGACGGCGGCAAGCCGACCAGCCCGACCTTCCGCGAGGCCCTGGCGACCCAGGCCGTGTGCGACGCCGTGCTCGACTCGGCCGAACTCGGCCAGTGGCAGACCGTCGTCCCGGTCTGAGTTCGACCCCGACCGGAGCGATCATCGACCGTGAAGAATCCCACGGCCAAGATGGCGACCGGGGCCGCCTTCATCCTGGGCGGCTCCGGCCTTCTCGTGCTGCTCTATCGCCGGACGGCCTGGGCCCTGGCGCGGACCATACCGCCCGGGGCCCGACCCGGCTGGAGGACGATCCTCCCCGAGCAATTCAAGACCTACGCCGAGGGGATCGACTCCTGGATGGCCTCGGCCCTGATCGTCGCCGGGCTCTACCTGCTCGCCCAGGGCTATCGCGGCTGGAAGTTCCGGCGGACCTTCCTCGACCCGCTACGCGGGGTCCCGACCATCCCGCAGGGCGACCGCGGGGCGATCCAGGAGCCTCGGCGCTGAGGATCGAGCGCCCGCCCGACCTCGCACCCCGTCGCCCGATGCAATCGACCTGGTGAAACGGAACGGGCCGGGGACTGGTGAAGCCAGCCCCGGCCCGGATCGTTTCGGCGATCGCTCGATGGATCAGACGCTGACGGCCTTGCTGCGGCCGGCGCGCTTGCGGCCTTCCTCGGAGAGTTCCTTCTTGCGGAGGCGGATCTTCGAGGGCGTGATCTCGACCAGCTCATCGGCCTCGATGTATTCGAGGGCGTATTCGAGCGACATCAGGCGGGGGGGCTTGAGCAGGACGTTCTTGTCCGAGCCCGAGGCCCGCATGTTGGTCAGCTTCTTTTCCTTGCACGGGTTGACGGTCATGTCGTCGCCGCGGGCGTTCTCCGCGACGATCATGCCGGCGTAGATGTCGTCGCCGGGGGCGATGAACATCGTGCCGCGCTGCTGGAGCGAGTCCATCGCGAAGGCCACGGCCTGGCCGTTGACCATGCTGATCATCACGCCGTTGGCCCGCTTGGGGATGTCCCCCTTGAAGGGCTGGTACTCGTGGAAGTTGTGGTGCATGATCGCCTCGCCCTGGGTGCCGCTCATCAGGCGGTTCCTCAGGCCGAGCAGGCCGCGCGCCGGGATCACGAATTCGAGGTGGGCGTAGACCCCCTTGACGTCCATGCGGAGCATCTCGCCCCGGCGGGCGCCGACCAGTTCCATCACCGGGCCCATGTGGGTCTGGGGGACGTCGACGACCAGGTACTCGAACGGCTCGTGGAGTTCGCCGTCGATCCGCTTGAGGATCACCTCGGGCTTGCCGACGGCTAGCTCGAAGCCCTCGCGTCGCATGCTCTCGATCAGGACCGAGAGGTGGAGCAGGCCGCGGCCGGAGACCATGAACGAGTCGCGTTCCTCGGTGGGCTCGACCCGCAGGGCCACGTTGGACTGCAGCTCGCGGTCGAGGCGGTCCTTGAGGTGGCGGGAGGTGAGGAACTGCCCCTCGCCCACCAGAGGCGAGTCGTTGACCGTAAACATCATACTCAGGGTCGGCTCGTCGACCTCGATCCGAGGCAGGGCCGACGGGGCATCGGTCGAGGCCAGGGTGTCGCCGATGTCGACGCCGGCGGCGCCGACCAGGGCGATGATGTCGCCGGCCTCGGCCTGGTCGACCTCGGTCCGCCCGAGCTTGTCGAAGACGAGGACGCCGTCGGCCGTGCAGGACTTCTGGACCCCTTCGGCCTTCATCAGGACGATCTTCTGCCCCTTCTTGACGGTCCCCGAGGCGATCCGGCCGATGGCGATCCGGCCGACGTACTCGGAGAAGTCCAGCGTGGTGCAGAGCATCTGGAACGGGCCTTCGGGGTGGACCTCGGGGCCCGGCACCTTGGCCACGATCAGGTCGAGCAGGGGCTTGATGTCGCCCGAGGTCGCCTTGGGATCGTGCGAGGCGAACCCGCCCTTGCCCGACGCGAAGATGTAGGAGAAGTCGAGCTGCTCCTCATTGGCGCCGAGGTCGACGAAGGTGTCGAAGATCTCGTTGAGCACCTCGTCGGGGCGGGCGTCCGGGCGGTCGACCTTGTTGATGACCACGATCGGCCTGATGCCGTTGGCGAACGCCTTGCGGAGCACGAACTTGGTCTGCGGCATCGGGCCTTCGAAGGCGTCGACCAGCACCAGGGCGCCGTCGGCCATCTGCAAGGTCCGCTCGACCTCGCCGCCGAAGTCGGCGTGCCCGGGCGTGTCGATGATATTGATCTTGGTCGACCCGTGATTGATCGCGATGTTCTTCGCCAGGATCGTGATGCCGCGTTCCCGCTCCTGGGGGTTGGAGTCGAGGATGCAATCCTGGGTGAGCTGCACCGCCCGGAACTGCCCGGACTGCCGCAACATCACGTCGACCAGGGTGGTCTTGCCGTGGTCGACGTGCGCGATGATCGCCACGTTTCGAATGTCTTCGCGTCGGATCATGGGATCGAGTCCGCCGTGTGGAGTGGCGGGCCATCTAGGAATAGGATGGGAGCGTCGGAGGGCTTGGGACGGCCAGGATCTTGATTGTACGCATGTTTGTCGATTCAGACAAGCTCGGTTGCCGCGAGCCTCGCCCGCCCGGTCCGTTTCCCCCTCCGCGGGCGGGCCCAGGAGCCCCGCCCGGCCGGCGTCGGGCCCGGGGCCGCCGATCAGGCCCGTTCATATCTTCATGGCACGCCGCTGCACCCTCCCCTCCCTCCCCGGCCCGGGCGTCCGCCGCGCGGGGGCCTCGGCCGTCAGCGGCCCGTGCGGACCAAATCCGCGAGCCGGGCCCGGCCCGGGGTCTGCCAGGAGCGGAGGCCGAGCGAGGCGCGGTCGCCCTGGGAGAGCAAGGGCCCCTGCCTGGCCAGCCGGAGGAGGTGCCGGGGATTGAACGCCGGCTCGGCCGCCTTGAGCAGGACGACCACCCCCGCGACCTGCGCGGCGGCATTCGACGAGCCCGAGGTGATGAGCCCATCGGTGAAGTCGACCCGGGAATCGGCGATCACGGCGTCGGGCTTGATCCGGCGGTCGAGGGTCGGGCCCACCGAGGAGGAGGGGCTGGCGTCCCCCACGGTCAGGACGCCGGAGTGATCGGCGGGCGGATAGATCTCCGACCGATTCGAGGCGTCGAGGAAGGTCACCGCCTCCTCGGGCGTCGTTCCTCCCGGGAGGACGAAGGTCTCGCGGGCCGCCGTCACCAGGATGCGGATCCGGTCGGTCTCCTCGAATCGGCCCGCCCGGGCCCGGACCCGGATCCGGTAGGTAGCCTCCGGGTTGGAGACGACCGGCAGGGCGGGCAGGTTGGCCAGGACGACGCGCTCGCGGGGGTTCCGGGTCTCGGCGTCGGTCACCTCGCGATCGCCCGAGGTCTGGACCTTCTCGCCCGAACCGACCACGCGTCCGGAGGGGTCCTCGACGAACAGGTCGAGGTCCTTGTCGGTGCCGGCGTCCTCCTCCTCGCGGTAGTCGTTCCAGGTGAGCGTGACGATCACGGTGTTCTCGTCGACCCGGTTGCGGAACCGGATCGAGGCGATGTCCGCCCCGTCCCGGAGCCGGAGATAGCCATCGCTCAGGGGGCGGACCGGCGCCGTGAAGACGCGCCCCCCCTGGTTGCCCGACGCGTTGATCCAGAGGATACCCCGGCCCACCGCCTCGTCGACGACGTGGTCGATGGGCCCCCGCCCATCGCCATTGCCCCCCCCCTCGAACGATCCGCTGAAGAGGATGACGTCGACCTGCCGTTCGATCGCGTACCGCACCGCGCGGCGGAGCATGGTCGGGCCGTTGGCGTTGAGCAGCACGAACTGGGGACCGCGCGGCCTCGACCCGGTCATGGCCCAGATGATCTGCGCCATGTCCCGGCCGTGGCGGTTGCCCGGCTCGAACCCCTTGCGGTACTCGGGATCGCCCAGCCCGTTGCGGCGGACGAACTCGGGGTCGTAATGCTCGATCAACTCGGTGCCATCCGGGAGATAAGGCCGCCCCGGGCCCATCCCCTCGAAGCCATAGTCGAGGACGGCGATGCGGATCGCGTCGACCCGGGCGAGGTTCTCGTATTCGGGCGTCAGCCCGAGGCGTCGGCGGAGGCCCGCGGCATCCGCCAACCGTGCGACCCGGACCGGGGCGGTCGGCGGATCGGACGGCGGGGCCTGGCCGAGCCCGGCCGGCCCGGCGATCACCGCGAGAACGAAGCCCAGGGCCGGAGCGATCCTCATCCGCGGCCTCCCCTCAACGCACGACCCCTCGCCGATCCGGAGGACGACGAGGGGCCGGGTTATCGTGCCATCCCGATGCGCGGGCGATCATCACCAGCAGCCGTTGCCGATCCCGATATTCAGGGCGAACCCGCCGTAGCCGTAGCTCGGATACCCATAGCCGTATCCGCCATAACCCAGGCCATATCCGCCGTAGCCAATCCCATAGCCGGCATAACCCAGGCCGTAGCCGCCATAGCCGAGGCCATAGCCGCCGTAACCCAGGCCATAGCCGAGGCCGTAGCCGCCCAAGCCCAGGCCCAGCCCGAAGCTGCTGAAGCCGAAGCCTCCATAGCCGCGCCCGTAGCCGAAGCCGCGGTAGCCGAAGCCGCCGAAACCGCGGTAGCCGAAGCCGCGGTGGCCGAAGCCGCCGAAACCGCGATGGCCGAAGCCGCCGAAACCGTGGCGATAAGCCTGGGTGGGCGCCTCCCGGTCGAGTTCGCTCGATCGGGGAGCCGCCGGCTCCGACACGGCGGGGGCGGCGTTTGCGACGGCCGCAGGACCCACGGGCACCCGCGACTTCACCCCGAATTCGGAATCGAGCTCGCCGGCCATCGCGGGCGCCGCCGCGAGCAAGGCCAACCCCAACCCGATCCTCATGCCACGCCGAATCATGGTGCCTCCTCTCCGACTCGCGGACTCATCCCTCGCCGAATCATCATAGGGCGGGAAACCGGGGCCGAAAAGCCGACCGCCGCGAATCGACGCCCGGTGATGCCCCAGGCCACCGCGGGCGAGCCGCCGGGCGGCCCCAGGAGGCGGTCATCCTTGGATACGATCATCGATCCCCCCCGGTTCGCAGGGGCCCTCGCGCCGCCCGCCGGACGTCGCGGCGAATGGGGCCGAATTATCGACATTCGTGCCCCGAAACGTTTGACAATGCCAGGGCTGGATTTCATAATCGAGAAAATTACCCATTTCCCCCTAGTTACCGCTCCAACCCCTTTTCACCATCACGCCTGGTGACAATCCGGGTTTCGCATCCTAGATTTCCCGGGGCAGAATCCGGCCGCGAGCATCCCGGCCTTCGGATCCACCGAGCCTGATCGAACGGTCCCCTCTCGACTTCCATCGTCGCTCAGCCCCTTTCGAATCGGCGACGTCGAAGCATCCTGAAACCCGCACCCCGATTGCAGAGGATCGCAGCACGATGAGACGCGCCAACCGCGGTCATTGGATCGGTCCGCGCGCCGAGATTCTCGAAAGCCGTCGCCTCATGGCCGTCTCGGCCTCGTATCTCGGGCTGACCGACCTCGATTTCGCGGGCCCGACCGCGTCGATCGGACCCGGCGGGGTCCGGAACCTCGAACTCAAGGTGAGCCTCCCGGCGGGGGCCGACGGCCGTGGCGGGACGTTGGATTCGGTCCGCATCGAGGGGCCCGACGGCACGCGCTGGTCGTTTGGGGACCAGACGCGGGCCGATGCGGCGATCGTGGTCGACCCCGCCCCATTCGCCCCGGGCGATGCGTTCCGGAACTACACCCTCTACATCAGCCCCACGGTCCAGGTCGTCGACGAGGTGACGGGGGGCGTCGCGATGGTCACCCTGCCCCGGGCCACGCTCGGGCCGACCTCGGTGGTCTACGACCCGGCGACGGGCGAGTATCGCCACGGCTCGCCGGGCCAGACCAGCCAGCTCCGGCTCTCCGTCTCCTACCGGACGGCCGGCGGGGGCGCGGCCCGCGACTCCTGGGCCACCAACCCCGCCCTGATCGTCGCCGTCGACGACCTGATCGGGCAGGACCTCGCGAGCGCCCCGCCGATTTCGCCGCCGATCGCTTTCGGGGCCTATGCCGCGACCTATGCCGGCCAGCTGCCCGACGGCCGGGCCCGGATCGCGCTGGCGGGCCTGCCCGCTGGCACGACGATCGACACGTCCAGTCTGGTGCTGACCGATACCACCGGCCGCTACTGGACCTACGGCTCGACCAACGGCCGGTGGGAACTCGGGGCATCACTCGCCTATTCGACCGATCGGACCGCGGCGAACATCGACTTCGCCCCGCTCCGGGACGAATCCGGGACGACCATGACGCTGTCCTTCCGCTCGGTCGGGAATGCGACCCAGCACATCATCGACGTGGCCATCCCGGCCGATTCCGGGATGGACCTGAACCGTCGCGACGGCGGGCCGATCGCCGCGTCCGCCCCCTCCGTGACGATCGCCCCGACCTCGGCCGCCACGCCGAACATGGTCAGCTACGTCGACGCGGCGGGGCGGACCCAGGTCGTCGACATCCAGACCCTGCTGAACCCCGGCTCGCCCTATCGCAACATCACGATGACCGCCGGGTCCACCGGCGGGGTCTACACCCTGGACCGCCGGCTCGACGTCCGGGCCGGGGTCAACCTGAAGGCGGCCAGCCCCGACGTGACCCTGAACTTCACCTTCTCGACGGTGGTCCAGGGGGCGATCAACATCTATTCCAGCCACGTCACGCTCGACGGGTTCAAGATCCGCTTCGCCCAGCCGACCGTCAACTTCACCTACGGGGGCTGGGCCGACGCCACCAGCGTGGCGATCATCAGCAACCGCCAGGACAACAGCCAGGTCCCGCGCGTCGACCTGAACCTCCTCAACCTGGACATCCAGGCCCCGTTCGTCCCGTTCGGGGCCAACCCGTCCCAGAACTACGCCATCAGCACGCTCGCCACCTTCGACAGCGGCCCGTACGCCTCCGGGGTGATCTCGGGCAACACCATCCGGGGCGGCGTGGTGGCGGTCCAGGGCGGGCCGTGGACAATCAGCGACAACAAGGTCCTGGGGGGCGTGGCGGGGACCGTCTCCGACACGGCGTTCTCGCTCTACAGCTCGCACGACGTCCGGATCAGCGGGAACCTGGTCAGCAACGCCGGGGCCGACCTGATCGCCACCTCGGGCGTGAAGACGGGGGCGATCGACCGTTTCCTGACGGCCAACAACGGCTCCTACGGCCTGACGATCATCGGCAACACGGTCACCGGCAACGTCGGCCTGATCCCGCCCAACCCGGGCGGCTATTCCGAGGGGAACCCCCGCAATAACCCGGAGATCATGGTCTTCGAGGGCTACGGCAAGCTCTTCGAAGGGAGCCTGGCGGCGACCCGGGTCTCCTCCTCGGCCGTGGCCTCCTACGACCGCCGGGTGATCACCATCGCCCGGAGCCAGACCGATCGGTTCGCCCCGGGCGCCGGGCCGGTGGTCCTGGTGATCCTGAACGGGCCGCTGGCCGGCACGTCGATCCCCCTGGTCCAGTACCTGGTCAACCCGGACAGCACCAACTTCGTCCTGGCCTCCCCGCTGCCGGCCGGCACGTTCGACTTCTCGCTGGTCCCGGCCCACAACCACCTCGACGTGCTGGGCAACACGATCGACGTCCGGGGGACGGTCTCCACCGGGCTGGTCCTGTCCGACTCGATCCTCAACGCCCGGGTCTCGGGCAACACCTTCCTCGGGGACCGGAGCATCGAACGCGATGGCAACGGCAACCACCTGACCAGCCAGGCCATCCGGTTCGAGGTGTTCGTCAAGTACGACGACCACCGGGCCAACCAGTATCTCCCCATCGAGGCGACGATCGAGCACAACACGATCATCGACGCCCTGGGCGGGGTGAACATTTATGTCGAACGCGGTTTCGCCCCCTCGTACGGGCGGACCTACGGCTTCCTCCGGTTCAACGACAACGCCTTCCAGTATTCGTATCAGAACCCGACGATCGTCCGGACCCAGTTCGCGGACTCGTACGCCCGGGTCGTGAGCCAGGCGATCGTGCCCCACGCCGAGGCCTCCCGGTTCCTCGACCCGAGCACGATCCGGATCACGTCGTCCAACAACACGGTCGCCTGGGAGGGCGTCGAACCCCCGCCGAGCTACACCTCGATCGCCTCGGTCACGATCAACGGCGTCGCCTACGGGCGACCGGCCCCGCAGCCCATCGACCCCCTGGTGACGACGCGGGCCGTGCCGCCGGTCGTCACCCCGACGGTCGATCCGCCCCCGCCGACCCCGCCGTCGGGGCCCATCACCCCGACGGTCCCGGCCCCGGTCGATCCGCTGCCCGCCCCTCCGACCCCGCCCGAGCCCCCCGCGCCGTCGCCGATCGGGATGAAGCCGCCGGGTGTGTTCCTGATCCCCCCGGCCGGGGCCCCGGGCCTCCCCGCCTCCCCACCCGCCTCGCCGATGATCCAGCCGCCGTCGGCCCTGCTGGCCCCCGGGGCGCAGGACGAGGCCGGGCCCCTTCCCGATCCGGCGGAACTGGCCGCGTGGCCCTCGGCCCCGGAAGTCGGGAGCACCGACGAGGGCTCGGAGGTCTCCGCTTCCTCCCTGCCCGCCGCGGCCAATCCGTCCGCGATGATCGCCGCGAGGGCCCTGGTGCCCGCGAGCGTCGGGCGGTTCTGGAAGAATCTCTGGAAGCCCGCCGGGCGCGGTCGTCACCTCTTCCTGTTCGCCTCCCGGCCGATCGCGGCGCCACCTCGGGCGATGCGGACGGCACGCCAGGGATCGGCGGGGCGGAAGGCCGGGAAACCCGGCCGTTGACCGGAGGGCGTGGCCGGGATCGGATTTCGCCGCCGCCGGCTTCGGCGCGGCGGCCGGACCCGATAGGATGACTCCCATCGCATCGCCGGCCATCGAAGGGGTGTCGTCGGGGGGATCGCCCCGACGCCCGCCTCGGGCCGGCGACCCCGGAGCCGCCCGATGCCGCAACCACCGACCAAGGGCCCGAAGCGGCCCGCCCCGACGCCGCAGGCCGCCCCCCCGACCCCGCCGCCGCAGGCCGCCCCCAGGCCGGCCCCGGGGCGACCCCGCCCGCCGATGGCGGCCCCGCCCCCCCGAGCGATCGCCCCTCCGGGCGTCCCGCCGGTCCTGCCGACCTCGACCACGACCGGCGACGTGGGCCTGGGCGTGGCCGTCTCGGCCGATCCCGGCACGGGCACCGTCACCGCGCGGAAGGCGGGCGGGCTCCGCGACCTGGCCATGGACGTCGACCCCGACGTCATCGGGGTCCGCGGCGCCCTGCAACACCTGGCCAAGGCGATCAACATCGCCTTCCAATCCGACTTCGGCGAGAATCACCTGGAGTCGGTCTACCAGGCCGCCATCGTCCGCCGCGGCGAACTCTACATCATCCACCGCGACTATTTCGGCTATCGCGACACCTGGTTCGGCGACTTCGGCCGCCTGCTCCGCTCGATGTCCCTGAGCCTGGAAGGGCCCGACCCGGCCTCCCCCGAGGGGCGGAGCCGGATCCTCGAAAAAGGCCCGTCGACGATCCGGGGCCTGTTCAACCTGATCGGCCGGAAGCTCGACCTGGTCTCGGAGTTCGAGAACCGCGTCCCCGCCTTCGTCGAGCAGATGCTCGACCGGCTCGAAGCGACCGGCATCATCGTCGGCTGGGATCGCGAAGACTGGGAGATCTCCACGACGTCGATCGGCCTCGACGTCCGGATCTCGCCCCGGGCCCGGGAGCAGGAGTGATCCGCCCCGGGCCGGGGCCGGGCCGGTCGCCTCGCGATCAGCCGCTGGGCTTGCCGTCGGCCTCGCCCCGGGCCTGGAGCGTCGGCTTCACCTCGTCCGGGAAGGCCCGCCGGAGGTCGTGGGGGTCGATGACGACCTGATCGCCGACCTCCAGCCCGCTCAGGACTTCGGCATAGGCGTCGTTCATCAGCCCCAGCTCGATCGGCTTCCACTCCCATTCGGTCCGCTCGGGATTGGTGGCGACGGCGACGAACTTCCGCCCCCGGTTCCACCGGACCGAGGCGATCGGCACCCGGGTCACCTCGGCCCGCCGGCCGACCAGGAACGAGATCTCGGCGGTCAGGCCGCTCCGGAGCCCTTCGAAGGCCCCGTCATCGATCGTCACGTTGACGAAGTAGACCCGGGTGTCGGAGAAGGGCCCGGCCCCCGGCGCGGGGATCGCGGTGATCTCGGAGACCGAGCCGGCCAACTCCCGATCCGGGAAGGCGTCCACCTTGATCATCGCCCGCTGGCCGATCTGCACCTCGCGGATCTTCGACTCGTTGACGCGGGCCTTGACCCGCATGTGCCTGGAGTCCGGCAGCTCGAAGATCGCCTGACCCTCGCGGACCGTCACCCCTTCCTGGATCACGGTCGAGCTGGTCCGCCACCCATTGGAGGGGGGCTGGGCATAAACCACGATCCCATCGCTGGGGGCCCGCAGCGTGCAGTTGGCGACCATCTTCTCCAGCCGTTCGAGCCGGTCGCTCTCCAGCTGGAAGGCCCCTTCCTGGGCGAGGATGTCGGCCCGATTGGCCTCCAGCTTCGCATCCAGGGTCTTGAGCAGCTTGGGCGCGGTGTACTTGACGAGCCGCTCCTGCATCGCCCTGGCCTCGTCCAGCAGGATCACCGCCCTCTGGTGGGCCAGCTCGTCGGCGAGGTGCTGGGCGGGCGAGCGGAACCCCTTGGCGACGGCCTCCTTGGACCAGTTGACGTTGCGGAGCAGACGCTTCTCGTCGGTGATGCAAGCATTCAGATACTGGTTGATGAGCATCTGGTCCTGGGGCAGGATCCCGTCCTTGTACTCGGTCCGGGCGACCTCGTTGACGCCGAGGATGGCCTTGGCCTGGTTCACGTAGGCCTTGGCCTGGTCGTACTTGATCCGCTGGGCCAGCACCTCGTCCTTGAATGCGGCGGAGTCCAGCTCGCAGACGACCTCCCCGGCCTGGACGGGGGTCCCCTCGGGCTTGATCCAGAGGATGCGGGTCGATCCCGGCTTTTCGGAGTCGCCGCCGCCCCCGCCGCCCCCTCCCCCCGAACCCTTCGACCCTGGCGTCGGCGCCTTGATCGTGACCCGGAGCGGGGAATATGGGGTGACCTTCATCGTGAAGCTGGCGATCTGCGGGCGGGTGAGCGTGCTCGCAGGCGTGGCCCCCCCCGAGCCCGCGCCCCCCGACGAGCCCCCCCCGGCTGATGCGGAGGAGGCCGAGCCCGCCCCCTTGGTCATACCCTTGGCCCCGCCCCCGCCCTTGGCGACCCCGCCGCTCGCCTTGGCCGGGGTGGCCTGGGAATACTGGGTCCCGCCGCCCGACGATCCCCCCCCGGAACCTCCCGACGATCCGCCCCGCGACCCGCCCGAGCCCGACCTGCTGCCGCCGACCATCCCGATCAGGGCCTCGACCTGGCAGCGGACCGTCACATTGCTGGCGCTCTCCAGGGTGCCCGTCTCGGTCACCAGCGCGGCCATGTCGCCCCGATCGACGGAGACCGTCTTCAGGCGCTCGACCGGGGCCTGCCACGCATGCGAGGGGCGGTATCCCGCCCTCCAGAAATGCACGCCGAGCATCACCGACGCCGCGATGGCAGCGACCGCCAGGATTTTGAGGATCGGCCCGCGACGCGACGTCTTCGGGATCTCAAGATGGGCGGGCGGGGGGGAGTTCAAGGACATGGCGACCCCATGTTGATTCGATCCAGTCGCCGAACCCGACGGCGGCAGGCCGGCGGATCGGGAGGCGGGCGAGAGAAAGTCCATGAAAATCGTATCTTCTGGGCGTCCGACCGACAAGCACCGCGGCCGGTGCCACCGCCCCGGACGGGTGGGGAACCGGCCTGCGCCATCGTGCGACCTTTCTTAATCGGCGACAATTGTCAACATTCGGGCCCAAAAACACTCCGGCGCCCCCCGACCGGCCGTGGACATTCGGTTGAAGCATTTTCGCAGCCTTTATGGGTCGCGCCATTTATTCGGGGAATCCCGATGGATCCGAAAAATCTTAGTCCCTTGTACCGGGACGTGACCTAGTGTTAGATTGGCGGCCGAACGAACAGGAAGGTTCGCCTCCCCCTCGTCTCGCTGTCTTTCCCCTCGATCAGGCAAACCGCGCAAAGGCCGTCCCCGAAGTGCGGACGTAGCCGGGTTTGCCGACACCCCCCGAACAAATCAAGTCCAACGGATGGACGCATCGACTTTCCGCAAGAGCCGGATTGGGCGATGGGTAGCTCCACGCCCTCGGTTGCGGCCGGTCTCATCGTGATTGGCACACTTCGTCGACCGATTCAGGTGCATCCATGCTGGGCTTCTCTTTCATGACGCGCAAAGCGGGCGTTCGACCTCGCACTTTGAAAACCAGGTTCGCCCCCGTCGGGGAGGGCCTGGAACAGCGGCAAATGCTTTCCGGTGCTGGGGTTAACTACACGCTGATGGGCGGCCAATGGGAGAACCCGGAGCGGATCACGTTCAGCTTCGCGCCGGACGGTGTGCACTGGGACCGGGGGATCAACAACATCAATGAGCGGATGAACGCCCAGTTCGGCGGCTCCGCCTGGAAGGACCAGATTGCCAAGGCGCTTCAGACGTGGGCGGCCTCGGCGAACCTGGACTTCACCCTGGTCGGCGACGGCGGCTACGACTTCAACGCGTCGGGCAACTCCCAGGGGGATTCGCGGTTCGGCGATATCCGAATCGGCGGATACGCCTTCCCCGAGGCGACCACCCTGGCCCGCACCTACGGCCCGCCGCCCAACGGGACCACCGGCGCCGGCGACGCGGAGTTGAACACGTCGCACAGCTATGCGGCCGGCGCGCAGTATGATTTCGGCACGATCATGCTCCACGAGTTCGGCCATTCCCTGGGCCTGGGCGAATCGCCCCAGCCCCAGGCCGCCATGTACATGTATTATTCCGGGATCAAGCAGTCGCTCACGACCTACGACATCGAGGGGATCCAGTCGCTGTACGGCCCCCGCCGCCCCGACTTCTACACCGCGGCCGGCCTCGGCGGCTCGGCGTCCTCCTCGATCGACGTGTCCCCGGGCCTGAACACCGACCGGCAGGTCAAGATCGACGGGTTGCGGCTCAACGCGATCGGCACCACGCAATATTTCTCGGTCGTGCCCCCGACCCCCGGCTCCTCCCTCGTCGTGACCGCCCTGGCCTCGGGGGTCAGCCTGCTCAGCCCGAAGGTGACCGTCACCGACGCCGCCGGGAACGTGCTCTCGGCCAATGCCCAACCCTCGCAATACGGCAACGACATCCAGGTCGTGATCCCCGGCGCCATCGCCGGCCAGCGCTACACGATCGCCGTCCAGGGGGCGACCGACGACGTCTTCTCGGTCGGCACCTATGCCCTGGCCGTGGGATTCGTCGGTGGCCAACCGCTCCCGCCGGCCCCGGCCCCCTCGAACCCGTCCCCGGTGCCGGGGCCGCCCCCGGCCCCCTCGAACCCGTCCCCGGCCCCGGCACCGACCAACCCCACGCCGATCGTGGCCCAGATCCCGGCCGATCGATTCGAACCGAATGACTCGACCTTCGCCGCGACGAACCTCGGCGGTCTGGGGCAGACGGTCATCAACGGGCTGACGCTCGACAGCGCCGCGGACGCGGACTACTTCAGCTTCACGGCGACGCAGGCGGGGACGGTGTCGGTCGCATCGCAGGGCACCCGGATCCTCGTGATGAACGCCACGGGACAGATCGTGGCCGCCGGCGTCGGCCTGATCGGCTTCACCGCCGAGGGGCCGGGGACCCGCTATTCGCTGATCTTCGTCTCCCCGGATGGCCAGGCGGTCGCCAGCTACGGATTCTCGGTCTCCGTCACCCCGGCCTCCAACCCGATCGCTCCGATCCCCCTCCCGGAGGCGCCCCCGGCGAAGCCGCTGACCAAGGCCCAGAAGGCGGCCCAGGCCAGGGCCGCCCGCAAGGCCGCACGGCTCGCCGCGGCGCAGGCCGCCGCCCGGAGGAAGGCCGCGCAGAAGGCGGCCAGGCTGGCCGCGAGGGCCCTGGTCAATCAGGGGCTCTCCAGAAATCGTTGAGCGATCGGGCCGGCAACGCCGATGTTGCCACTCGAGATCGTTGGGCGGGGCGCGTCGGCCCTAAATTCGCAGCCGATCGATAAAATCTGTTGATCTCGATCGGCCCCGACGCCACCATAATGGGGAACCGGCCCGAATCCCCTCACCGCGGCCGGACCGTCCGACTGATCCTCTCCGTTCCCGATCGAGTCCCCAGCAGGAGAAGGCGATGACTGAGAAGAAGACGGTGTCTCGCCGTGGTTTCTTGGAGACCACGGGCGCGGCGACGGGGGCCCTGCTCAGCACCGGTGCCTTCGCCCACCCCGCTATCGGGGCGGTCAAGGGGGCCAACGACCGCATCAACTTCGCCATCCTCGGCCCCGGCGGTCGTGCCCAGGCCCACATCGGCCACCTCCTGGCGATGAAGAAGGAAGGCAAGGCCGTCGACATCGTCGGCGTGGCCGACGTGTGGGACGGCAACAAGGAAGTGGGCCGCGGCCTCTACCCGTCGGCCGACCGCTGCGGGATCGACAGCAACGACAAGTCCAAGGTCACCAAGGACTATCGCAAGCTACTCGAGTCCAAGGACATCGACGCGGTCGTGATCGCCACGCCCGACCACTGGCATGCCAAGATGGCCATCGACGCGATGGACGCCAAGAAGGACGTCTACTGCGAAAAGCCGATGTGCCATACGATCGACGAGGCCAAGAAGATCACCGAGACGCAGGCGCGGACCGGGCAGATCTTCACGGTCGGCGTCCAGTCGACGGCCCATCCGATCTGGCGCAAGGCCAACGAGGTCATCACCTCCGGCCGGATCGGCCACGTCCTCCAGGCGCAGACCAGCTACTACCGCAACAGCTCGATGGGCCAGTGGCGGTACTACAAGCTGACCGAGGACATGACCCCCAAAACGGTCGACTGGAAGATGTTCCTCGGGACCGAGTTCGGCCTCGCCCCGGACCAGCCCTTCAACCGCGCCAAGTATGCCCAGTGGCGTTGTTACTGGGACTTCGGCGGCGGCATGTACACCGACCTGTTCGTCCACCAGCTCACCCATATCCTGCTGGCCATGGGCGTGCGGTTCCCCCGCCGCGTCGTGGGCGCCGGCGGCCTGTATATGGAATATGACGGCCGCGACGTCCCGGATGTCGCGACGGTGGTCGCCGACTACGACGAGGGATGCCAGATCATCATCTCGGCCACGATGTGCAACGACGTCCAGCTCGGCGAGGTGATCCGCGGCCACACCGGCACGATCGCCTTCGAGGGGGGCAACACGTTCCGCATCAGCCCGCAGAAGATCGAAGGCCAGCCGGCCCCTCCGGGGTCCAACAAGGCCGTCGGCGGCGAGGAGGTCAAGGTCGACTTCAACGCCGGCGGCGACCGCGACACCCGCGCCCTGTGGGATCACTTCATCGAGTGCCTCCGGTCGCGGAACGCCGAGACGCTGTGCCCGGCCGAGACCGGCTATGCCGCCATCGCCACGGTCAACCTGGGCGTCGACTCCTACCGCTACGGCAAGGCCTACTACTTCGACAAGGCCGACGGCAAGGTCTCCGAGGCCGACAGCTCCTGGTCCAAGAAGTGGGAGAAGATCAGCCACGAGCGCGGCAAGCCCGCCCAGGTCCCGGGCTGGAAGGCCGACCCCCTCGAAGGGTCGACCCTGACCCCGAAGGACTACCAGAAGCTCGAGGGTGACTGGATCGACGGACGCGACCCCGCCAAGAGCGTCTGATCGCCGAATCCATCGATTTGCCCCACCGCGCGGCCACGACCGAACCCCTTCGGTCGTGGCCGCGATCCGTTGCGCCCGGCCCTCGCAACTCGCCCGGCCGGCCGGTCATCGCAGGCCACCCCAACCCCTTGACCCGACCCCCGCGATCCCCCTAGCATGGCGTTTCATATGTCTGGCTCCGACGATCTGGAATCCCCCGGACGACGTCGCGGCACCGGACCATCGCACTCATCGAGTCGGCGCACACAATGACCAACGCCCAGGCCCAACATCCCTCCTCCGACGATGGGAAGGACGAATCGACGACGTCCGCCGAGTCGGCATCGGCCTCGCCCAAGGCGACCCCGGCGGAACCGATGACCCCGGCCCGCGTGTTCGAATGGAACTCGTACTACGACCTGTATGTCGCGGCCGGGGTCCTGCTCCTGGCCTTCCTGTCGTCGGCCAACCGGCTCCAGCCCGAGAACTCCGTCCTCTGGTCCTACCTCCACGCGGGCCGGCAGATCTCCGAGGCGGGCCGCCCGATCGTCTCGGACCTGACGTCGATCGCCGGCCAGGATCGGCGTTGGGTCAACATCCCGTGGCTGTTCGAGTGGACACACTACCAGATCTACGCCGCGGTCGCCCGACTCCTCCCGCCCGACCCTTCCCCGGACCTGGTCAGCAAGATCGGCCGCGGGGCCACCGGCGGGATCGGCGTGCTGATCGCGCTCGCCGCCCTGGCGCGGGGCCTGACGGCCTTTCTCCTGCTGAAGTTGCGGCGGCCAGGCCCCGGTCTCTGGTGGGTCTCGGCCTGCGTCGCGCTGGCATTGGGCGTCTTCCTCGTGCCCATCGAAATCATCACATCCATCCCCGACGATGAGGGGACGAGCCGCGTCATTCGCACCATCGGGGTCCAGTTGGGCGGCCTGGCCCGCCCCGCGATGGTCTCGCCGGGGGCCTGGGGGCTGCTCCTGTTCGCCGCGGAGATCCTGCTCCTCGACCGGGCGTTAAGGTCCGTCCGGCCCGGGAATTTCTATCTGCTGATCCCGTTGTTCCTGCTCTGGGCGAACCTCGACGACACGTTCTCCTACGGGCTCGTCGTCCTGGCGGGCACGGTGCTGGGATCGGCCTTCGAAGCGAGGAAGTCCGGGGGGGCCGGGCCGTCGCGCCTCCGCCCGAGCCTGATCGCCCTCGCGGCGTGCGTGCTGGCGACGCTGGTCAGCCCGTCGCACGTGTTCGGGCTCGCCGCGAGCTTCGACTCGGTCCTCAGCAAGTTCGGGATGGACTTCGGCCCCCAGCCCCCTTCGCTGCTGAACAGCGCCCTCGCGACATGGCCGAATCGTCTCTTCTTCGGCGGCCTGCTCCTGATCGGACTGCTCTCGTTCGCGATCAACCGGCGAAACTTCCAGCTGGGTCGGCTCCTCGGCTTTTTGGCCGCGACCCTGATGTTGGCCATGTCGCTCGCCTTCCTGCCGTTCTTCGCGATCGCCCTGGCCGCGGCCCTCGCGACCAACGGCCAGGAGTGGTATCTCGACACCTTCGGCGCGGAGGGCAAGGTCGGCACGGGCTGGCGCGTCTGGTCGACCGGCGGTCGCCTGGTCACGATCAGCTTGCTTTTCCTGGCCATCACCCAGGGATTGACGGGATGGGGCGGCCAGGCCGATGATTCGGTCTATGGCTTCGGATTCAACCCCGACGATTTCCCGTTCGAGATGACCCATGCCCTCGAATCGGCCCAGATCGAGGGGGGCATCCTGAACACGACGCTCGCCCAGGGCGACCTCCTCGCCTGGCGCGTCGCCCCGAAGCGGAAGGCCTTCATCGACAACCGGCCCCACCTCTACAAGCTCAGCGACTTCCGCGAATGGGAGGACCTGCGGCTGGCGATCCGCGACGACGACGTGAACCGGTGGCGGCCGGCCCTGGACAAGTACAAGGTCAGCACCATCCTGATCCAGGCCGCCAACGCCCCTCGTACCTACACCCGGCTGATGACCAGCCCGAACTGGATCCCGTTCTACGACGACGGCCTGGTCCAGATGTTCGGCCGCTCCGACGATAAGGTGCCCGCGGGCGACCTCGCCTACTTCAAGGCGAACCGGCTCGACCCCGACAAGATGGCCTATCAGACGCCTCGCGAGGTCCCGCCCCTCCAGAGGACGCCCACGGCGACCTCGGAGATCGACGCGGTCTTCCGTAATCGCGTGAGCGTCCGGACCCAACCCCACGTCGAGGCGGCGTTCCACTGGATGTTCCCGGCCGGGCTCGATCCGGCGAAGCCGTTCCTGCCCGATCCGGCTCGTTGTCTGCTGGCCATCCGTGAGGCCCGGATCGCACTGGTCGCAAAGCCCGACGATCCCCTGGCGTTCCAGAGGCTCATCGATGCGTACCGGCTCCTGCTCATCCAGGAGTCGGCGTTGATCAACGGCATCGCCCTGACGTCGGACAACATCGCCAAGATGAGCCAGGGACCCCAGCAGACCAGGATCCTCGCCATCCGCTCGCGGCAGCTCCTGACCGCGATGAACTACGCCATCCAGACATTGCCCCCTCCGAAGGACGCGAATGAGCGTCGCCTGCTCTCGGGGCTGAACATGTCCATGGCCCAGCTCTATCTCCAGATGGGCATCCTGGACCTCGCCCGCGACCGGTTGCTGGCGATCGACCTCAGCCATAAAGAGGAATTCGCCGAGGCGGACTTCATCACCCTGACCCAGCAGCTCAACGAGTTGAACCAGAGGATCCGCCAGATCGAGGCCCAGATCCGGGACATGGTCATCCAGAGGAGGGCCTCGCCCCAGGAGAAGGCGGGATTCGCCCGCTCGCAGGGGGCCTATGGGCTGGCGATCCGGGAGTTGGAAGAAGCCGACCAGTCGGGCGGCGGCAATCCGGCCAGCATCCGCCCCGGCTTGCTCGACCTCTATTGCGAGACGGGTCAGCCGGACAAGGCTTTCGACCTGCTCGGCAACAGCAACAGCGACGACCCGACCTTCAGCACGGGCGTCGGCACGTCCCCCTTCCGGCAGGGTCGCGTCCATTTCCTGCTCGGCAACTACACCAATGCAGTCCTGCTCTGGGCGAGCAAGGCGATCCCTCCCCTCCAGGTCCAGCGATCGTTCCAGGCCCTGACCACCGCCCAGATGATCCTGACCGGGGAGCCGATGTCGGCGACTCGCACCCTCATGGACATCCCCGAGATGATCAGCCAGCAGGCCGAATGGGAGTTCGAGACGGCCCTGGCCGCGCTCGAAGGGGGCATCGCCCCATCGGTCGCCGCCGAGCACTTCACGAAAGCCCTGGAACTCGAGCCCGACCTGGCGATCCGTCCGGTGATCGCCTACTATCTCGAAAAGCTCGGCAAGCCGGTGCCCCCCGCACGAACGGTCGCCCCGGAAGAAAAGTCGGCCCCTCCGGCCCCGGCCCCTCCGACCCAACCCGAGCCGGAGGCCAAGGAGAAGCCCCCCGAGCCAGCCACGCCGACGGAGCCCAAGGAGAAGGCCACCGAGCCGGCCCCTCCGACGGAGCCCCCGCCGCTCTGAGGCCCTCGACGCGCGCAGTTCGGCGGGGGATGCTTGCACCAGCATCCCCCGCCCGGGCCTCGGCTCCGCATGGCGGAGTGGGCTGCTCAGTTATAAATAAAGACCCAGCGATTCGCGCAATAGGAGAGGACCACGTTGGTCCCGGATGGGGGGATTCCCGCCCCCAGGTTCAACGCGAGCACGGTGGCCGAGTCGGCCGTGATGGTCCCCAGCCCCCCCTCGACCTCCGCCCCCAAAACCATAATCGGCCGGCAGGCGAAGAAGCGTTGGGCGGCCGTGGGATAGGTCGTCAAGGCCTTGGTCTGGGCCACGATCAGCGGTGAGGCGCTGGCGGCGGCCCTCCCCCCGGCGATCGCCGATTCCTGGGGAGCGGGATCGCGGCTTCGCAGCCTCGTAGCCTCAATCCTCGGGTCGATCATCGGTCACGCCCCCTTGTGATCGGAGAGTTGCAGGACCGTCTGCTGCTTCCCCTCGAAGGACCAGGTCAGGCCGACGACGGTGGGGAAAACCTCACCTTCCTCGTTCGGGGCCCCGGCGTTGGTCTTCAGCGAGAGGTTGCGCCCCTGGATCGAGCAGATTCGGTCGCCGATCCGATAGGCCTGGGTGAAGCGGGGGATGGTGACGAACCCGGCCACTTCGCCCGCCTCCCCCGCGAGCCGGCGCGCCGCGGCCTCGGCCAGGGCATCGTTGCTGTCGTCGCGGGCCGGTTCCGGCTCCGAGCCGGGATGGAACTCGCTGCGTGCGGCGATCAAATGCTTGGCATAGCGATCCCGGGCATCGACGCGCCGGGTGATCGTGTAGGTGACCGGGCTCGACGGCCGGCGATCGGCGGTGGCCGAGGCCAACCGATCCCCCTCGATGACGCAGGTCAGCCGGAGCGTGAACCTCTTGCCCGCGCCGGCCGCCTGATCCTCCACACCCTTGACGATCCCGGCCGGATAAGGGGCATTGCCTGCCTTCGACCCCTGGATGTTCCAGGCGTTCGGGTTGGGCGCATTGATCCAGATGCCGAGCCGATCCCTGAGCAGTTCATACCCGGAACCGATGGGCTGCCAGGTACCCGTCCCGTCCCAGAGGCCCGGTTGCGTGCCCGCGTAATCGGTCGAGATCGAAAGCTGAGCCTTCAATGGCTTACGGTTGGAGTCGACCGAAAACAGCTCGCCGATCGGGATCCTCCGGCGTTTCACGTAGGATCCATCCGACTCCGGATCCTGGAGGAAGAGGTCGCGGAGCGACGGGGGGGTCCGGACCATTCTGGATGTTTTCCAGTCCCAGTGTCCTTCGCCGGTCTCATCCAGGACGTAGAGCCGATACTTGTCACGATTGGCGGACGAAAACGACGGGCCATTCCGGTCATACGCGACGATCGAGGCGGCGGTTTGCGCGTCGGACGCCGCGATCGCGAATCCTGGCGTCAGAATGAAACTCGCCTCGTAGCGGACCAGGCCCGACTCGACGACGTAGGCATTGGCGATCCCTCGGGTATCGCGCGTAAGCTTCGCCTCGCCGATGTTGGTCTGGCCCGGGTCGAGGGTCGAGCCCCGCGCCTGGAGGTAGAGGTCCTTGTAGGTGGCGTCCGAGCCGTCCTGCCGGCGATAGATGTCGAGGGCCGTGCGGGGCCTCCCGTCGCCCGTCGTCTCGACCCGGAAGGCCATCCCGAAGCCGTGGGGATCGAGGAGATCCCGCAGGACGTTGGGCCAGGCCTTCCCGGTCGCGGGATAATCGGGGACGACGATCGGCTCGCTCGCGGTCGACCCCGGGTCGTCGGGGAGGAACGAGGCCCCGACGCCCGGCTTGCGGCTATCGAGGATCGCGTACAGGTGGCCGCCGTCGGGGTTCGCCACATAAGCTTCGCCCGGATTATGGCGGAAGCACAGGTAGCGGGCCGCCATCGGCAGGCTCCAGTGGCGGCGGACGTCGGGCGACCGGACCACGAGCGGGTCGAGGAAACTCGGGTGGGACTGGCCCGAATCCGAGACGGCATCGGCCCCCTCGGGGGTGGCGTTCGGCATCCCCTGGGGGTTGAAGTGGGTGAGCAGGTCCGTCTCCACGTCGGACACGACGCCCGGATCGTCGGCGTCGCGCATCAACGCCCCACCAATCGGAGTATCCCACTCGCGGATCGCCACGCCGAAGGCGAGGAACGTGACCATCTCCCGATCGGGGGAGAGCCCGAGCTCGGGGACCTGGGCGAACCCATCGAACAGGACCTGATGCGACCCGTCCGGGTTGGCCGAGAGGACGACCAGCCGCTCGTCGTTGCTGACGACGCCGGGGAGAGACGCGTCGACGGACATGACCTCCTGGAACGAGTGCGGCACCGAGGGGGTCCCCCGGTCGTCGAAGACATACTGGAACCGGGCCGTGCCGGCGTCGGCCCCCTCCCGGAACTGGATGTGCAGGACCCGGACGTTCGGCAGGAACTCGAACGGCGGCGAGCCGTCGGGCCGGTATCGGAAGACTCCGACCGACGCGGGCGGGCGGATGATCGGGATGTTCGCGGTCTCGACGGAGGCGTACGCGGGCATGGATACCTCTCAGCTGCCCATAAGCCCGTGACGCTTCAGGGCGTTGATCAGGGCGTCGACCTTGGCGGTCAGGCTGGCGAAGTTGTTGTTGAGCACGGCCTGCGAGTGGGTCGATCCGACGTCGGCGATGGAGTCGGAGGCGACGCCGGCCGCCGACGTCAGGAGGGTCAGCGCCGCGGCCTGGGTCGCGGGCGTGGCCCCGAAGAAGCCGACCGTGCGGTTCGCGGCGTCGAGCGTGAGCAGGGGCGTCCCGGTCGCGGGCGTGGCCACGGTCAGCGGGCCGGTCACGGTGTCTCCGGACCTGGCCACGAAACCCAGGCCGGTGCCGGAGACCGCGCACTGGACCCTGTCGTCGGCCACCTGGGAGATCGAGGCGGCCTCCGAGACCACGCGGGCGAGTCGGAGGTGGGCCGAGGCGGGATAGGAGGTCCCCGCCGTCGCGACGCCGGCGTCGGTCAGCCAGACGAAGGCCGTGGACGATGGAGGGATCGCGAGCGAGGGGGTGCCCGCGAACCTCGCCACGGTGCCGTCGGCCTTGACGTAAGAGCCGGGCGCGACCCGGACGGCGAGCGAGGTGCTGGGGGATTCCGCCGTCGTGACGGCCAGGCCCCCGATCGCCGTCATCCCGTCGATCAGGTCGACGTTGGCGTTGATCGGGACGTCCCAGTGACGGTCCGAGGCGGCGGGTTTCTGGAGGCGGACGTTCGTTGTGTATGCGGTTGCCAAGGGTTCACCTGGGTTCGGACGGGCTGGGGAGCCAGGCGAGCGACGCTTGCCCGCCCCCTGGCCCCGGGTAATTCAAGGCCAGTCGCGACCCGTCGGCCCCCCGCGCCGGTGGCCGGGGCGGGGAGGCGATCGTCACGACGATCGGTCGCCGCGTCCCTTGCGACTTGCCGGTCTTGTCGAACGGGACGACGAGGAAGCTCCAGTCGCCCGGGTCCAGGGGCTTGCTCTGCCATCGGTAGAGGGTCGCCGCCCGGCCGAAGCCGGCCTCTCCGAATCCCCCCTTGCCGAATCCGTCGTTGATCCATCCGCCCGGGTAGGCGAGGACGGTGTCCGCTGGCGCCGCCTCGTCGACCGGCGTACCCGGGCCGGAACCCTGGTAGATGCGAAACCCCTGGATATTGTCGCCCCCGGAGGCATCGAGATAGGTCCCCCCGCTCCAGGTCAAGGTCGCACGCCCTCCCCGGCCGCCCGGGGAAGACAGGAGCGAGGCATGGTTGCGAGTCGGCTCCTCGGGCCCGACGATGCCGACCTCGACCCAGACGTTGCGCCCGATCGACCCGGCGGGGATCGGGACGTGGCATCGCCGGGCGGTCCCGGACCATGCCAGCCTGCGATCGACGTAGACCTGGAACGTGGCTCCGTCCCGGCCCGGTGCCGTCCAGGCGACGAAGAGGTCGGCACCGTCGGCCATCACGCGGACGTCGACGATGCCGGATTGCGAAAAGGCCATCGGATCACGCCAGGTGGAAGAATTGGGCCTGATAGGCCCGGAAATGGACGCCATAAGCCGAGCGGCGGACCCGCCCCGAGGGCTGGAACGCCACCAGGCGGGTCGATGGCCACAGGACGTCGAGGGTATCGACCAGGGGGCGGGCGATCCCGTCGTTGAACGAGCGGAACAGGGCCTCCGCCGCGCCGAGGCCGGCGGCCGACGAGCCCGAGAGCACCCCCTTCACGCGGGTGACCCGGCCACGGTATCCGCCGTCGATCGACTCGAACCCATTTACGCCGAAGAATCCATTAAGCTGATTCTCCCGCGGCACCTCCGCCGTGATCATCGACACCGCTTCGCCGAAGATCCGCACCCCACCAAAAGAAGCCATATGTCCCCCATCGCCTCGCCGTCAACGGCCCGGATAGACCGACGGCCCGGCCGCCGGCAAGGATGCTACTCGCTGCCTTTTTGTTTCCTCGACCAACTGGCGGAGCAACTCGTTCGTCTTGAGCAGGTCCTCCGCCGAGACCCCGTGCTGGGAGCCGGGGAAGTCGTCCGCCGTCCCGGCCCGTCCCGTCCCCCAGGCCCCGAAATCGTGCATGTCATCGCGAGGCTCCCCGCCCGACGACGCGGCCCGGATCCCGTCGATCATCGGACCGGATGGGAATGCGTCGCGGATCGCGATCGTCGGCGAGGCCGGGATTTCGGGCATCGCGGGGGCCCGTCCCCGCCCCTCGGGCGAGATCGATTCGGGGGTGACAACGGGCGACACCGCCCCGGGAAATTCGCCAAAATCCGAGACCGACGACTCGACCGGATCGATCCGGGACCGCTGGGGCGGAGGATCGCCGAAAGGAACGGGCGGACCCACCCGCGGTAGGGCGAACGAGCCCGGGGCCCCTTCCCCCACGGCGTTCCGGCGCACCTCCCCCGGGGCCGCGGGCCGGCCGCCTGTGATCGGGCTCGCGACAATCGGAGGATCGTCGATTTCCGCGTCGGGCAAGCTCGCACCCACCGCATAGGTCGAGCCGCCCGGTATGGCGATGTCGGCCCGGAGAGCCGGATCGGCCGCCGGGAACTCGGACAGCCGGGCGGGGGCCGCCGGTCCGGGCGTCCGCCCTCCAAGTTTCCGGAGGATCGCCTCCGGGTCCAGCGTCACCGACCGATCGGAAGGCTCGGCTTCGGGTTCGTCGGGCAAGTCGTCCGCGTCAGGCATCGGCATCCCCTCGCATTCTCAAAGGTCATGATCTTTCCCCCCGGCCGCGACCTCGACGATGGCATCGGCGAGCCGGGGGAACTCGTCTCGGGGCACCTCGAACAGGGACGCGGCGAACGCCGGGTCGAGCCGGTGGGCCCGGAGCAGCAGCGACACCCCGAGCGCGACGATGGCATCGCGCAGGCCGGCCGGGGGCCCGGACTCGCACTCGGACCGGAGGCGGTCGATCGCCCGCCGGATCTCGGCCGGATAGCCGGCCTCGACGACCAGCCGGACCACCTCCGTCGGCCGGCCCAGGACATCCACTTCGCGGTGGAGGATTGGCCGGAGGCGGGTCGAGGGCCTGGCGAGGGACCAGGCCCGGCCATCGGCCAGTATGGCCGGGGTCGCGGGGACCTCCTCCCTTCGAGACGATCCCGGCGTGGGTCGGTCGGCCATCAGATCAGTTGCTCCAGGGCATTGCGATCGAGGGCCGCCCGGCACGCGTCGATGAACCGGGCCGAAGGCGTGGTCCGATTCGTCGCGACCAGGATGGCGAGGACGTCGTGGATCGCGGGGGCGGGGATGGTCGAGCCGCCCAGGCCGTTGGCCAGGAGGCTGGCGCGGGCCCAGTCGGTGAAGCCCCGGACCCGTTCCGTCGGGCCGAACAACGAGGCGAAGACCTCGCGTGCCAGGGCCTCGATCTCGGCCCCCGGCTCGACGCATAGCAGGTCGCACACTTCGTCGTTCGACAGGTCGTAGTTGGTGAGCAGGAGGATGCGAGCGACGCCGATCAGGTCGGCCACGGCGACCTCCTCGCCCAGCACGGATTGCTCATGAAAGCGGTCGATCATGGCGTCCAGGGGGGGCCAGGTCAGGCTCGATTCCCCCCGGCGATACACGACATCGGGCAGTATCCACAGGTTGCCATCGGCCAGGCGGACCGGGCGCCCGCGGGCGCCGGGCTTCCGCCGCTCGCGCTCCACCAGTTCAGGCATCGTCCACCCTGCGCCCGAGCGAGACGCCGTCTCCCCGCTCGGCCCAGCGGTACCGGGGCTGCCCGGATCGAGGGTCTGTGCCGGGGAACAGGAGGGTCTCCCCCGGGTCCCCGGTGAGGAAATGCCGGTCGCCCTGATGGCGGACATGCACCCGGGAGACGCCCAGGAGCGGGGCGAAGGCCTCCTGCAATCTTGCCAGCCGGCTCGCGGCATCCCCCGGGCCGGCGAACGATAGGGGGGACAGGACCGCGTCGTAAGGTCGCTGGGTCACGGGACTCTCCCCATCAAGGGGCCACGCTGGTCGAGAGCGGGTTGGTGACGCCGTCCGCCGAATAGGCGGCGAAGGTGATCGTGCCCTGCCCGAAATGGCGATGGGCCCCGCCGATGTCGCACGACGCCACCACGGCATTGGCCAGCGTATAGGTGATCGCGCCCGTCCCGGTGCCGGACCTCGCGTCGTTATGGGTGGCCGTCACCGTGCCGATCGTCCCGACCGGGTTGGCGCGGATCGCCGCCAGGTCGGCCGACTGGATCGTGACGGTGGGCTCGTTGAAGTCATTGACGACGATCGTGGGATAACGGTCGCCATCCCCGGAGAACTTGGCGAGATTCCCGCCGCTCTCGATGGACACCGAGGTCACCCCGGTGAAGGCGGTCGGTGCGCCCGCGAGCGGGGTGAACGAGACCCCACTCCAGTTCATGAACCGTTTGGAGACGGACATTCATGGCCTCTTACTACGAAATTATGATTGGGGCACTTGATAGAGGCTGGTGAATTCGCCTTCGAGTTCGACGATCTGTTCGGGATTCGCCGCTCGCGGGTAGCGGGCCGACCGGACCTTCGTGAGCGCGGGCAGGGCGGTCCCGCCGAGGTCCGACCCGTCGAGGGCATCGACGACCAGGCACGCGAGGCGGTCGAGCTCGTCGAAGCCCCGCTCCGGATCCTCGTCCCGGATCACGATCGTCAGCGCGAATTTGGCGCGCCGGACGAGCGACGTCGGGTCGGCGTCGTCGATCTCTTCCCACCCTTTCGGGATCACCATGAGGACCGGATAGCTGTCGGCCCCGGCCCGGGCCCGCGGCCCGGCCTGGCCGAAGAGGATCTGATCGAACTCCCCGCCTTCGGACAACGCATCGAGGATCGCCCGATACGACTGCCGGTCGCGCGTCCTGGCCGGCACCGTCACCGGCACCGGGCTCGGGGCGATCGCGAGGTTGCTGAAGTAGGCCGGGGAGAAATAAGTGGGGGAGAAATAGGTCTTGGACAAGGGGTCGCTCCGCCAAAACAAGGATCGTTGGGCCGGGCCGTGGATCGGGCCGATCCGGGCAGGGTCACCCCGACGAGTCGTCCCTCAACGCCTCCACGTCCTGCAGGGGCGTGGAGGCCAGGATCACCCGCACCTCCTCCGGCTCGCCTTCCAGGGCGGAGGATGGTCCGACGGCGCGAACCGCGATCACATAAGGTGTGTTGTCCGCCAGGCCGGACAGGGCGCACTCATACCCGAGGGCCCCGGCCCCCCAGGGGACGATGACCGCGACCCGGGAAAGGTCGGGAACGGTCCCCTCGGTCAGCGTGACGGCGAAGGCCGACGGCGGGCTCGAGCCGGGGGGCGGGATGTAGCCCCAGGCGACCCGGCAGGAGCCTCCCCGGATCGGGCGGGCCGACAACC
This sequence comes from Tundrisphaera macrotermitis, assembly GCF_051175315.1. Taxonomy (NCBI): domain Bacteria; kingdom Pseudomonadati; phylum Planctomycetota; class Planctomycetia; order Isosphaerales; family Isosphaeraceae; genus Tundrisphaera; species Tundrisphaera macrotermitis. The sequence continues at coordinate 2,849,495 of NZ_CP195100.1, read as the reverse complement.
CGACGACTCGGCCCGGCCGATTCGTCACGTCATGGCCCGACGCATCGAGGACGATCCGCACCCGGGCGTCGGTGTTCGCCTCCTCGAGGCCGGTGGCCGTGTCGAAGGCCCGCACGGCGAAGGTGGTGTCCCCGGGCGCGGCCAGAGGGCCGCACTCGAAGGTCAGGCCGCCCGTCGTCGCGATCGGCGTCGAGTAATCGACGTCGCCGCCCCGGCCGTCGTTCCGGTAGATGTGGTAGGCGATCGGCATGGTCATCGAGTCATCCGCATGCCAAACCGGATCGTCTCGCCCGCCCCGTTGGCGTTCGAACTCCAGCGGAGGGCGAGGCCCGACAGGCGTTCGTCGAGTTCCGCCTTGATCATCCTCGCCTTGGCCGAGTACCAGTCGTCGGGCCGGTCGCCGGCCCCGGAGGACTGCCGGCTCTGGTCGAGGAACTGGCGGTACAGCACGGTCAGGACGACGGCCTCGCGGACCTCGGTCGGATCCCCGAGGTCGATGGCCCGCCGCCCGGGGAAGCGATCGTCGATCCCGAGCCGACGGCCGATCTCCTGCCCGGCCCGGACGATCTGGGGGCCCAGCGTCCGGACCGCGAATTCGATCCCCGTCGCGGCGGCGGGCGGCTGGCCCACCCCGGCGAGTTGGCCCTTGCGCCGGAGGACGACCCCCGTCGGCGTGACCTGATGGATGACCAGGACCTCGCCGCCGGGGCCGAAGGCCGAGGTCGGCCGGATCAGGTGGATCAATTGACCCGGCTGGAGGCCAACCCCAGCGAGATTCGCGCCCGGGGAGGCCAGGGTCCAGCGATCGTCCGGGGCGATCACCCCGTCGGACCCCGAGACCAGCGTCTGGTCGCGGGGGCAGAGGGCCATGACGTCGGACGAGGCCCGGAGGGCGATGTCCTCGTCGGTCGCCAGGGGGATCATGCCGTCCCCCGCGAGTTCTTCGAGCCGCCCGAGCCGGAACGGGGCGCCCCGCGCGGGGGATCGGCGAGCGTCCGCGCCGGGGCGGGCGGCCGCTGACAGCCGGCCTTCACCTCGGACAGCATCAGGTCGGCGGCCAGCCACGCCGTATGGATCTGGTCGCGGAACTCGCCGGCCTTGGCCAGGATGTCCGCAACCTGGTCGGGATCGGCGTGGGTCGCCTGGGAGCAGAGATTGGCGAGCGAGGCCAGGGCCGGGACCCGGCCGGCGGCGAGTGCGGACTCGGGACGGCCGAGTTCGTCGGCCGCCCTCTGGAGGAAGGCCGGATAGCCCAGGAACACATAAGACGCCATGTGGGGAACCTCGGGAAAACGGCCCGCGGCCGGCCGCCCGGCCGCGGGGGATGGGGGATGAGGGCAGGCCGCGTCCGGGGGTCAATTCGCGGAGAAGGCCGTGACCCCTTCGAGCCAGGCATGGTGCGACGGGTTGTCCACCTCGATGGCCCCTTCGGCGATCCAGTCCCCTTCGAAGGAGTCGCCGCGAGAGCCGCGGGGGCTCCAGAACTCGTTCCGCTTCATCCGCATCCGGACCTCGGACGAGGTGAGGGCCACGGCGGTGAACGGCTTGAGCAGCGGGGCCTCGATGATCGTGATCCCTCCCAGGAACGGGGCCTCGAAGACGTCGATCTTCATGCCGAAGACGTTGGTCCCGGCATCCATTCGCATGACCTGCTGGCCCCAGGCGGCCAAGCCGGTCATGAAGTTGGTCGAGAGCAGGAGCACGTCGGGGTTGCCGCCGCCGACCCGGGCCTTCTCCAGCGTGTCGCGGATGAAGTCGGTGGGCCGGTAGGCGGCCGCGTTGGTCGGGGCCGTGGTGCCGTTGGCGGCGAGCAGGACCTTGAGACCCTTCTGCTTGGGCCGGGCCGTCACGGAGGGGTCCTCGCCCCGGCCGTAATACGACGACACTTCCATGTCGTCCATCAGGTTCTGGAGGGCATCCATCTTGCTCTGCTCGAACGGGGTCCGCAGGCCCGGCGAGGCCTGGTAGCCGGCCGAGGCCTGGAGGGAGCCGCCCACCTGGACGGGATGCTGCCAGGTCTGGCAGTACTGGGCCACGCCTTGAGGACGCCGGGCGATGGCGCTCTGATTGATCTCGGCGCCGGTCCGGCTGTTGGAGATCAGGCGGATCGTGTCGTTGGCCGCGCCGGGCGCGGCGGTGGTCCCCTCGACGGCCCGACGCACCACGATGGTGTTGGTCGCCGCGTTCGGGTCGCCATTGATCTCGACCCGCTCGCCCGACGCCAGTTCCAGCACGTCGCCGTTCATGAACGGGCTGGCATCCGCCAGGGTGAGCTGGAAATCGGTCGCCGAAGCGGGCGCGGCGAGCGTGGCGACGCGGGGGCGGAAGCCCCGGCTCACGATCGTGAAGACGGTCGAACCGACCGGGACCCGCGGCGTCCGCGTGATCAGCGGGCATCGGTTCACGAACCAGTTGGTCGAGACGACGGCGACATCGTTGGCGATCTGGGCCTGGTTGTCGAACGCGGTCTGGATGCCCTGGAGATAGCTGCTCGGCATGGAGGGACCTTCGATAGAGGATCGTATTCGTCGACCTTCCCGGCGCGACGGCGGCGACGGGCCGGGACGGCGCGGGGAGGTCGGGACGCGGGTGGTAGGAGTGGGGAGGCGAGGCTCAGCGGCGGCCCCAGCCCGCCCGTTCGTGAATCCCTTCGGCCGACGCGGCGACTTGCCACCGCATCACGGCCGCCTCGCCCAGGCTCCGGGGACCTGGCGGGGGCTGGGCGGGGCTCGCCGAGCGATTCTGCCCGCGGGCCCCGGTGCCCCCCCGCGAGGTCGGGACGCAGAAGTGGGCGAACTCGGGCCCGCCCAGGCGATCGGCGATGACCTGCTCGACGGCCCGGCCATCGCGGCCCAGGATGCGAACCTGCCCGCCATCGTCGATGACGTCGAAGTCGTCGCGCCACAGTTGCATGAGTTGCGACGCCGCACCCGGGATCAGCGGCTTGCCGACCAGGGCCGCGGCGATCTCGCGATCGCGGAGGGCCGATCGATAGGACCGCTCCAGGTCGGCGGACCGCTGGTCCCGGGCGGCGAGCTCGCGGGCATGGGCGGCGTCGCGGGCCATGAGCTGGACCTTGGCGTCCTCGGCCCGCTCCTCCGTGATCCGGGCGGCCTCGGCGGCCTTCGCGGCGAGGGCCTGCAAGGCGTCGAGTTCCGCCCGGGCGATCGTCACCACCTCGTCGACCGCCGGGCCGCCGCCGGCCTCCGGCTCGGGTGACATCAGGTATTGGCACAATCTCATGGTGATTCCCAACAGATCAAAGATTGTCGCGACGGGGGTCGCCGAGGCCGCGGAGGAGGGGCACGACGATCGTCAGGATGGCGATCGTGAAAGAAAGTCCGATGGCGAAGGCGGAGAACAGCGAAAGCATCATGGAAGGGTCTCGAACGCCTCGAATATCGCTTCAAACGAAGCCGGACGACGCTCGGGATCGATCGCGGTGGTGAGCTTTCGAGGTCCTCCCCACCATCGTCCCGCTACATTCGGCGAGAACGGCAACATCGCCCTGGGCCACCGCGAGACACAAGACGAAAAACCACAACACATTAAGCAGAATTTCGCCGCTCACATTGGCCCCGGAAACCGGCCGGGGATCCCATCCCAAATCGCGGCCAGCCGGAAATCGAACCGGGCGAGGCCGCCCCACCGGCGGGCCCCGGCGGGCCCGATGGTGGAAGCGACCTCGCCCGAAAGACCTTGGACTCAGCGCGGGCCCGGATGGGCCCCCTCGGCGAGCCTCGCCGAGATCTCGGCATCGCACCGCGCATACTGGTCGTCGTTGAGTCCCGGCAGGCAGAGACGCATCAGTTTCCCGAGCATCAGGCCTTCGGTGTACGGGAGGTCTCCGGCCCTGGCCATCAGGGCCTGGAAGCTGGCCGCCGCGGCGGCCACGTCCCCGGCCGTGTACAGGTCGAACTCGGTCGGGTAGGCCACCTGGATCGCCCGGAGGACATCCAGGGGCGTGATCCCGTCGTCCAGGACCAGCAGCGCCATCTCGGCGATCTGTTCCTCGGCGCGGGCCAGGATCTTGGCGATCTTGGCCAGGCGGTTGTTGCCGTCGGAATGATCCATCACCTTGGACAGTCCCGATTGCGACGTCCCGGTGCGTCCGGACGGCCGGATCAGGGCCGAATCCCGGTCGACGTCGTCGCGGATGTCCGCCTTGTTCTTGCGGATCGAATCCGCCCCTTCCTTGGGGAATGGGACGACGTCGAATCCCTCATAGGTCGCGGACCCGCCCTGCGTGTTCTTCTTCTTGGGCAGGAGCCAGTTGGGCCCGATCGGGATCGTGCCGTCGGCGTTGATGAAGTCCTCGGGCCCCTGGAGCAGGGGGTGGGCCTGGGTCGTGTCCGAGAGGATCAGTTCCGAATCCCGGTTGTAATATTCGCGCTGACGCTCGGCCACCCCCTCGTATCGGGGCTGGCCGATGTTCTTGCAACGCGGTTTGCGGCGGTCGAAGACCCGGACGATCGGGACGCGACCGAACGGGTGGGGCGTGACGCCCAGGGTATTCCCGTCCGCGTCATAGAGGGTGGAATCCTCGTCGGTCCAGTGCCGGTAGCGAAGTTCGCAGACGTCCCCGACCTCGTGGGTCTCCAGGACCAGGCACTCGACATAGCGGGATCCGGCCGGATCGAGCCGCCACCAGAGCATGTTCTCGGGCAGGATGTACGAGGCCAGGCATTGCCCCAGGCCGAATCGTTCGACGTCGGCGCGGGTGGCGATCGTCTCCCCCTCCGGGGCCATCGGATGGTCGAAGCAGAGGTCGAGCTGGCCCAGGGCCAGCAGGAGGGGCGCGACCACCTCGGCCATCCACTGATCGATCGTGGTCCCGCACCCGTCGATGTCGCGCCACCAGCCCATCAGGCGATCGGGGCCGGCGCGGCGGACCTCCCGGGCGTAGATCCGCGACAGGTGGGTGTCGATCGCCTCGGCCACGAAGGTCGGGACCGGCGTGCGGGCGCGACGCAGTTCGTAGTCGTCATCGGTGGCGGTGGTGGCCGGATCCGCGCCGTTGCCGTGCTGGCCGAGCCCGAGCGGGTCGTACAGGGCTCCCGGCTCGCGCGGGTCGGGGTACTCGCGCTTGTGGCGGATCAGGTTGCGGACCGGCACCCCGCGCGGGTCGTGGCCGTAGACCGCCTGGCGATAGCGTTCGCCCCCTTCGAGCGAGTCGAGGAGCCACCGCCAGCGGACCTGATGTTCCTGCCATTCGGGATGCCGACGGCGGAGGAAGTCGAGGATTTCTTTGTTCTGGGGCATCGCCTAGAAAGCCTTGCTGGCGCTGACGCGCCGGTAGGACGGTTTCGGGATCCTCCCCTCGGGAAATGCCGCCTTCAACCCGCCCCGGAGCGCGTCCACCAGGTCTTCGTGGGGGTGTTGAGGGTCGGCGGGATAATCGAGATAATCCCCGGCACGCTTCGCGCGACGGTAGCTCTGCAACGCCCGGATCATCGCGACGCACCGCGGATGGACCAGGAACCGGACGTCGGGACCGGCCGGGTTGATGAACGATTCCAGGAGGGCCAGGCCATCGGCGACCTTGCCCAGGGGCCACGGCTGCAACTCCAGGCCGGCCCTCCGGTACTCGGCGAGCACCGTCGGGCCGATCGCCGTCCGGGAATTCCCCGCCGGGTCGGTCGATGCGCGATCGCGGCGGCCCAGGCAGACCGATTCCGACAATCGGACGATCTCCCGGGCGTTCGCCTCGGCCGACCGGCCCTCGGCCAGGTAGTCGGCGAAGACGTGGATCGTCTCGCCCGTCTCCGACCGCCCGTCGGCCGGGGGGATCACCTGGAAGAAGACCGCGCCGGTGAACACCCCCGAGTCGACGGCCAGGTGGACATCGAAACCGGGGATGAACTCGGCGCGTTCCGACACGTGCCGGGCCGGGTCGAACTCCGGGAACCAGGCCGAGTCGCTGCCCGACAACTTGCAGAGATAATCGGCCTCGAAGGTCCGGATCCCGGTCGTCTTCGCCTTCTGGATCAAGGAATCGATGGTGTAATGGCCCTGGGACCTCTTGGCCTTGGGCAGCCCGTCGACGAATTCCGAGTGGCACCATCGGACGATCGGGCACTCGGGGCATCTCTCCAGGCCCGGCCCGGACCGCTCGGCCGGGCACGTCTCCAGCACCTCGAACACGCACATGGTGAACAGCGGGAACTCCCCTTCCCTGGCCCGCTCCACCAGCTGCGCCATCGGCCCGTTCACCCGATGGCAGGTCGAGGTCATCAGGGCGGATGCCCGCAGGCCCTTCCCCCGCTCCCCCCTGGGACTCAAGGCCATGCACATCCCCATCGCCGACTCGCGCAGGTCGACATCGATCTCGTCGACCTCGTCGAGCTTCAGGCTGGCGACGTGCGGGCCCCGGACGCTGGTGCTCGAAGCGGCCAGGATGGCGACCTCGGAGCCGTTGACATAGGAGGCCCCATCCTTCCGCAACCGGGCGATCGCGGCGGCATCGTTCCCATTCGTGCCCTCGTACTGGGTCGCGATCTCGCGCAAGGCGCGATAGATCTGCTCCGACTGCGCCTTGCTCCCCCCCAGGATCCTCGTCCCGTGACCGGGATTCCACCGGCTCGTGATGTGCGTGTCCAGCGCGGAGAGGAACGACTTGCCGCAGCCTCGCGAGCCCAGGACGAGGGCGATCGAGGGGCGGTCGAGGTGGATCGTCCGGAAGCAATCCCAGGGGGACTGGTGGCCGGCACACACCGATTGGCTCGGGATCTCGATCCCCGTATAGGCTCGGATCCAGTCGTGGAGTTGTTTCGGGGTCTGCGGGCGACCGGACTCCGTCACGGGTGGCCCCACCGTCTCGGGGTGATTCTTTGTATTCATGAAGTTGGATCATACGGGGGCGCGGCCCCGCGCGGCCCCGCGACGATGTCCCCGACGTCCCCGGGAACGAGTCTCAGGGCGCGGGACATCCGCCGCTCGTCGAGGATCGCAGGGCGAGGGGATCCCGCCTCGGCCGCCTTAGATGCTGTATTTGGTGCGAAATTCTTTGAGGATGGCCGCGATGCGGGAATGGGGGAGGTCGAACACGTCAGCGAGGAGCCGTTGGGAGATCCCCTGCTGGCTCGCGACGTAGATCACCAGGTTGCGGCGAAACTTCCACCGCCTCCCCACGCTCGCGTTCACGGGAAGCACGGATTCCGAAATCGGGAGGGATTCCACCTTCGACAGAAGCATGCCATTCGCCATGAGGGGCCTCTCCAGGAAAGACCGCAACCCCATCCGGGATGGGGGAGGATCGGTTTAAATCGCCTTCACCAAGCGCAATTCATTTAGCAGAACACACTTCCGGAAACGAAAGCCGGCCACTTCATCGTCGATGCGAGGACGGGCCTCGTCAGCCCGCCCCTCGATCCGCAACTGATAGTATCGCGAAATCCAGCCTTCGCCCACACACAATTTCCCGGAAACGGGACCGAATCAATAACCCTGATGGGCAGGCCGCCATTTCTGGACGCGGAACCATCCCCGGCGGTCGGTCCAGGCCGCCTCCTCCTCGAACCCGGCCCGACGCGCCAGGTCCTGGAGCAGGCCTTCGGAATACTTGTGGGAACTCTCGGTGTGGATCGACTCGCCGGCCGCCAGGCGGACGGAGATCCCCGCCTCCTCGATCGGGATGACCTGATCCTTCCGGCTGACGAGGTGCATCTCGACCCGGCCCCGATCGGCGCGGTAAATGGCCCGATGCTCGAACTGGCCCGGGTCGAATCGGCCCCCCAGCTCGCGATTGATCCGCTCCAGCAGGTTGAGGTTGAACCGGGCCGTGACCCCCCGAGCGTCGTCGTAGGCGGCTTCCAGGATCGCCGGATCCTTGTCCAGATCGGTCCCCAAAAGCAAGCGATCGGACGGGTCCATGCCCCGGGCGATCAGGGAGAGCAAATCGACCGCCTCGTCGGACTCGTAGTTCCCAAGGCTCGAGCCGAGGAACACGACGAGCTTCGGGCCCGAGAAGCGATCGAACACCGTATCCAGCGCGTCGCGGTAGTTGGCCACAAACCCGGTCACTTCCAGGGCCGGGAAGTCCGCGACCAGGGATCGGGCCGAATCTTCGAGGATCGATGCGGAGACATCGATGGGGACGTAATGCAGGCCGCCATAAGCCCGGAGCGACGCCGCGATCAGGCGGCGGGTCTTGGTCGAACTCCCGCTGCCCAGCTCGATCATGACCGGGTCGCGCATCCAGCCATCGACCATGGCATCGGCGTGATCGCGGAGGATCTGATCCTCGGTCCGGGTCGGATAGTATTCGGGCAGGTCGCAGATTTCCTCGAAGAGTCGGGATCCCTCCGCATCATAGAAGTAGCGGCATGGAAGGGTCTTGGGATCCGCCCCCAGGCCATCCCGGACGGCCTGGGCGAAAACAGCCGGCGATTCATCACCCGAAGTCCGGGCGGAGAGCATCGTCAAGCGTTGCGTCAGCGGGGTCGATACGGCCTCGGATGGCAAGAAGCACCTCATGACGACGTTGCGGCTGATCCGGGATGCGGACGGAGCCGGGGCCCCGAAACTGAGCATCTCCGGTGCCAACCCGCAGGCACCGGCCGACGCCATCAGGCCCCGGGATCGATCCGGCGGATCCGCTTGTGGACGTGGACGTTCACCGAATCATAGGGGCGGACGAGGTTGCCGGTGTTGAACAGGGTCCGCGTCGCCTCGATATCATCGGCCCCCAACGCATTCGTGAACATCGACCGGAAGTATTCGACGCCCTGCTTCGACGGCTGGAATCGCTCGGCATCGTAGAACGCCAGGGGCAGCGGCCGGGCATGGATGATGCCCCAGCGATCGCGGAGCTTGTTGGCATCCATGCTGTCGAGGTGGAAGCCTCCGTCGCGGCACTGGAGCGTCGCGACACAATTATGATAGCCGTCCAGCAAGAGCCTGACCGCCTTGCCGCCGAGTTGGGCGGCATAGAACCGGTCGAAGAGGATCGGCCGGCCGCCGCGCTGGGTGTGGCCGATCTTGCGGACGAAGATCGCGGCGTCGGCGCTCTCGTTGCGCCGCTGGCGGGTGAAGAACGCATCGCCGATCTGCTCGACGAGCAGCCGCTTGACGGCCTCGGCGGCCCCGGTGTACTGGACGTTGCCGGCCGGGTCCTTGCTCGCAACCTTCGAGCCGAGGATGTCCCCGTCCTTGTCGACGATCCCTTCCGAGACGCAGATGACCGCGTGCTTCTGGATGTCGAGGATGGCAATCACCCTCTCGACGAGGGGGCCGGGATCGACCGGGGATTCGGGCACCAGGATGATGTCGGGCTGGCCATAGGCGGTGCCCAGGGCGATCATCCCGCAATCCCGGCCCATGACCTCGATGATCGCCACCCGGCGATGGCTCTCGGCGGTCGTGCGGATGCGCTGGACGCTCTGGGACGAAACGTAAACCGAGGTTGCATATCCCGGCGTGACGTAATTCACCATTTCGTCGTTGGTGAACTCGCGTCCCGGCTGCTTCCGATAACGATAGCCCCGCGACCCTTCGCTGGGCTCGCGAATCCATTCGTTAGGCTCCTCCGGGTAGTTGAGCCCGAGGTCGTTGTCGATCGTCTTGGGGGCGAGAGCGACGGGAAGATAGTTGCTCAAAGGCTGCATGCCGTTGAGTGTGCCGTCGCCGCCCACGCACACCAATCCGTCGATCTTGAGCTTCTTGAGCCGCTCGGCCACCCGCGCGATCGTCTCCGAATCGTCGCCGTCGACGTAGTCTCGCGACGCCCCGAGGATCGTCCCCCCGCGCGTCGGGTCCAGTTCCGGGATGCTGTGGTAGAGGGGGTTCAAGTGGACGTGCGGGACCTGGCGATTCAACAGCCCGCTGAATCCCTTGATGATCCCGTAGACCTCGACCCGCGCCTGGTTGGCCTGCTCGACGGCGCCGGCGATCGTGGCGTTGAGGGCCGGGGTATCTCCCCCCGCCGTCAGGATTCCGATCCGCTTCATCGTGGTTGCTTCCGTCCGGTTGGGATCGACCGCGCCCGACCTCGGGCCGCGTCCTCACGAGGGAGAGGGGACGCGGCGGGCTAGGCCTTGACGAGGACGAGGCTGGGCCCGCCCTCCAGTTCAACGACGTCGCCGAGGGCCATCTGTCGGCGTTTGCGGAGTTCGACCTCTCCGTTCACGCGGACCATGCCCTCGGCGATCAGGGCCTTGCCTTCTCCCCCGTTACCGACCCAGCTGGCCAGCTTCAGGACCTGGGTCAGATTAATAGGCCGCTCGCCGACGTTCAGAGGTTCGGGCACGTTCGGGGTTTCCGGCATGGGCGGTGCTCGCGCGGCCGATCTCGCGGCCGATCGAAAGGAGTTCGGGGGAGACCTTGAGGCCGGACGCGACGGCGTCCGTCACCTCGTCATTTTGGCGTCGGACTTCCTCGGCCCGATCCGGGTCGAAGATCGGGTCGATGATGTCCCGGGCGGTGGCCGGCAGGATCGGCCCCAGTGCCAGCATCACCTTGCCGGCGACCTTGCCCGAGGGGCTCGCGAAGATCGGGTCGCGGCTCTTGGGGGCCAGGCTGACCACGAACAGGGTGATCACCAGGCCGAGCAGCGCCCCTTCCAGGCCGCCCAGGACCATCCCGAGATGGCGATCGAAGGCTTCGAATTGCATCCGGCGCAGGGTCGCCCGGACCACCCAGGCCACCAGGAAGACGGCGGCCGACACCCCGACGTAGACCGTCAGCATGGCGAGGGCCCGGGAGACGGTCGGATCGCCGGGGAACCTGGGGGCCAGCTGCGCGGAGAGCGGTTGGGACACGGAGTAGCCCAGCACCAACGAAGCGATGCTCGCCAGTTGCCAGGTGATCCCGCGCCAGGCACCCCATACCATCCCCAAGATGATCACGCCGGCCATGGCCGCGTCATAAATCGTCATCCCTGACCTCCCGGATTCTCGTCGTGTGTGCGTGCGCGGGCCCGGACTCCGTCCAGGCCCGCGGAACCACTGTACCGGGAGGGCGGCGATCCGCAAAGTGAGAATCGCCGATCCCAGGGCCGGCCCCTCTCAGGACGGGATCGGTCGGGCGAGGTCGGCGTCGAGGTTGATGCGCGAGACGAAGTCGGCCATCGTCTCGGACAGGGGCCGCATCACGCCCGGCCGCAGCGTGCCGAGCCGGGGCGAGAGGAGGCCGCCGGCCAGGGGGCGCGGGGCCCCCTGGCCGAGTTCGGCGGTCGTCTTGCCGACGATCAGGTCCCGGTCGAGCCCGAAGCCGTCGGCCAGGATCCGGGCGAACTGGACCCGGTCTAAAAGCTCGGGTCCGGCGACGTGGATCAGCCCCGACTCGCCCGCCTCGACCAGTTCCACCACGGCCCGGGCCACGTCGGGCCCGTAGCTCGGGTTGGAGACCTGATCGGACGGGCATCCCAGGGTCTTGCCCGCCGCCAGGGCCCGCGCCAGCTGGTAGGAGAAGTTCTTCCCCTGCCGTTCCGGCCCGAAGACCCAGGCGGTCCGCGCGGTCAGTTGCCGATCGCCGAGTTCGGCGGCCAGGGCCTGCTCCGCCTCGAGCTTGGCCTGCCCATAGACGGAGAGGGGGCGGGTCGGGCTCTTCTCGTCGTAGGGCCCGGCGACGCCGTCGAAGACATAGTCGGTCGAGAAGTAGACGAACCGGGCCCCCGACTCCGCCGCGGCCCGGGCCAGATTCAGCGGCTGTTCGACGTTCGCCGCCCGGGCCTTCGCCGGGTCGCGCTCGCAGCCGTCGACCCAGGTGAACCCGGCCGGGTAGAACACGACGTCGGGCTTCTGCTCGCGGACCCAGGCCGCCGACCCTTCCAGGTCGGAGGCGTCGAGGTGGGCCAGCCCGGGGTAGGCGACGGTGGCATACGTCCCCACCCCGCGATGCCCGCGCTCGGCGAGGGTGCGCAGCAGCCAGCCGCCGATCTGGCCGGAGCCGCCGACGACGACCGCGTTCAGCGGGCTCATTGGAAGCCCTTCCGCCGCTGGTGGCTGTAGCGCTGGAGCGAGTCCTCGATGATCGGCAGCGCCAGTTCCGACGACTGGATCTCGTCGACTTCGACCGACTTCCCTTCCAGGTACTTGTAGTCCTGGAAGAACCGGCGGAGCATCGACAGCCGGTGCGAGGGGAGTTCGGCCGCCTCCTGGAAGCTGTTGAACTCGGGGTCGCCGACGGCGACGGCCAGGATCTTGTGGTCCGGCTTGCCGGTGTCGAGCATGGTCATCAGGCCGATGGCGCGGGCCGTGACCAGGGTCATCGGGGCCACGGCCTCCTGGCACAGGACCAGGACGTCGAGGGGGTCGTCATCTTCAGCGAAGGTCTGGGGGATGAAGCCATAGTTAGCCGGATAGTAGACCGCCGAGTAGAGCACCCGATCGAGCCGGAGCAGGCCGGTCTTCTTGTCCAGCTCATACTTGACGCTAGACCCCATCGGGATCTCGACGAGCGCGTTGAACTCGCGGGGCAGGTTCTCGCCGGGTGTAACGTCATGCCAGGGATGCAGCATCGTGGTGGGGCCTTCCCCTTCGTGGGAATCCAAATTTGAGGGCGAACCGATCGGGCCCGATTATAGCAAGCCGAGGGGGAGACACCAACGGGCGCGGCCTGGCGGGCCGAGGACGTCTCATTCCGGAAACGACGCGACGCGGGGCCCGGACGGTCCCGGGGCCCCGCGTCGCGCACGATCGGAGGGATGGAAAGAGTTCAGGCGGCCGACGCGGCGAGGTCGTCTGCCAGGCGTTCGAGCACCTCGCGGGTCATCTGGCAGGGGACGGCACGGCGGGCCCGGGTCGTCCCGTCGAAGGCGATCCGGCGGAGGCGGAGCGTCCCGGCGCGGCCCAGGCGGATTTCGTAGAACGACCGGAGATCCTCGCGGGCGGTCGGGGCCTTGCTCCGCAGCTTGGCCTCCCCGGCGAGGTGGTCGACTTCGAGCAGGACCAGGGGTTCCATCAGGTAGGTCAGGCGGCCGGCCAGGCGGTCCCCCCAGGCGCGGAGGTCGTCGGGGCCGCGGTCCGCGCCGCCGGTCGCGGCGAAGTCGAGGGTGTTGAAGGCGAGGCCCACCGGGCCGCAGGCGACGAGTTCGAGGCCGAGCCGGTTCGGGCCCGACTCCACGTCCACCCGGCATGGCAGGGCAGCCCCTTCGGGCAGGCGGTCAACCGCGACGGCGATCTCTCGGCTCAGGGTCATGGGATGCTCCTCCCAAGGGCCGGATCGTGTGATCCGTCCCGTCGAATGACAAGAGGGTAGGCCGCCCATCGACGCTGGTCTCGATGTGGACCGGTCGCGTCCAGAGGCGGTGGAGATGACGCAGGGTGTCCTGCGCATGGTCGAGCTTCAGGTCGATCCCGAAATGCTCGTGCAGCAGGACCATTTCGCCGCGGTTGCGGTAGTTCCCTTCCTTCACCCGGATGATCGGCTGTCCGAAGTTGGTCAGCCCGAACAGCAACCGCTCCTTGACCTTCTTGAACTCCCGACTCTCGATCTCGTAGGTTTCGTGCTGGTCGTTGTGCTTGAAGCTGAAAATCTGATGACGGCGGCAGAAGTCGGGGGTCAGGAAGGTGTCGACGAACGTGACGTCGTTGTGGATCCGGCGGACCTCAAAAATCTTCTCCCGGCCGAGCCCGGCCCCGGTGTCCCACCGCATCCGCGTCTCGTAGTCGTCGCACTCATTGTATTCGGGGCCGAACTGCCCCTTGTTCCAACGTTCCTCGATATCCCGGAATAATTCGATGCCGAGCTTGTACGGGTTGAGCCGCCCGGGCTGGGTGGCCATCGTGCCCGAGTGGTGGTCGGCGTAGTCCAGCAGCTCCGAGGGCTCCAGGGTCTTGGTCGTCATGATGGTGGAGTGCCAGAACGACGCCCACCCCTCGTTCATGATCTTGGTCTGCCCCTGGGGGGTGAAGTAGTACGCCTCCTGGCGGACGATGTCGAGCACGTCGCGCTGCCAGGCGTTGAGCGGGGCGTTCTCCAGGAGGAACAGGAGGACGTCGCGCTCGGGCACCTCGGGGAACTGCTTCGACTTCGCCTTCTCCGCCTCCTTCAGCCGGGCCTGCTCTTTGAGGTGGTCGGGCGGGTTGATGTAGGCATCCATGTACCCCTTGCTCCGGAACCGGCCGTCGTCGCCGCCGTCCTGGCCGTCGGGGTGGAAGTCGTAGCGGCTGACGTCATCACGCCGCTTGATGAACGGCGAGTGCATGTCGATCAGGTTTTCGAGCGACAGGCAGCTATCGATGAAGTCTTCGACGGTCTCCTCGCCGAAACGTTCCATCAGCGACCGGATCCGGTTGCCGTGGTTGGCCGTCTCGTCCATCATCTTGCGGTTGGTCTGGCTGAACCAGATGTTGTTCTTGAAGAAGTCGTTATGCCCGTAGACGTGGGCCATCACGAGCTTCTGGTCGACCCGCTGGTTGCACCGGAGGAGGTAGGCGTAGCAGGGGTCGTTGTTGATGACCATCTCGTAGATCTTCTGGAGCCCGTAGCGGTAGCCCTTGCTGAGCTGCTCGTACTCCATCCCGAACCGCCAGTGCGGGTAGCGGGTCGGGAACCCGCCGAGGGCGGCGATCTCGGACAGCTCGTCGTAATCGAGGACCTCGAAGATCGTGTCGTAGAAGTCCAGCCCATAGCCCTTGGCGTGGGCCTCGATCTCGACCTGCAGCTCCCGGAGGTCGGCCGGCAGGTTGTGCTCGGTGCTCATGATCGACATCGGCGTACCTCCCCTGGTCTCGGGCCGGACTGTCTCTCACACCTGCGCCATGAACTCGCGGACCTTGTTCTCGACCAGCGCCACGGGCACGACCCACGGCTTCTTGTGGATCTCGATCTCCAGGTAATCGGCCCCCGCCGGGCTCCGATACGCCCCGGCGACCGCCCCGATCGGGGTCGTCCCCTGGAACGTCCCGCCGTCGGGGGTCCCCTCATACGTGCCATGACGCCCGAGCTTCGCGGCGGCCTTCTCGAACAGGGCCTTGCGCTTCTCGGGGTCGCCGGGATACGGGACGCGGAACATCGCCATGCGGTTCACCTCGGCATCGTCTTGCGACACGACGCGGTACGTTTTCTGAATGCCCCAGCGTCAACCGGCCCGACCCCGGACCCTGGGGACCAACTCGTCCAGGACCCAGCGACGAATCCCTTCCATCCATTCCAACTCGGGAAGATCCTCGGGCTGTCTCGCCCTTTCGAAGATTTCTTTCCGGGTGAGGAACGGCAAGGAAAGGCTCGACTCGATCGCCTGATACTCGCCATCGGGCTGCCGGGCCAGGATCACCAGGTTTTCCTCCGTGCACACCCAAACCTCGGGCACGCCCAGGCGTCCATAGACCTCCAGTGCAGCATCGGCGTCGTGGGTGTGAACGACCTCGACGGCAAGGTCGGGCGGTGGGTCGATGTTGAGGTCGATTCGTCGCTTCCCCCGGACCCTCGCCTCGTTGGCGAAGTAGTAGGTTTGATCCCCTTCCACTCCTCCACGACGGCTCTCCCTCCGAAAAGTGGTCTGCCCCGTGCGATGGCAGGGGATGCGCAGCCCGAGGATGATCTCGTGGAGGATCGTGCCGATCCGTAGATTCATCCGTTCGTGAGCATCGGAGGGTGACACGAAGAAGACATCCCCATCGAGGTAGATCAGCCGGGGTCGAGATTGGTCGCCTCGCACCCGGAGAGCTGCCTCATAGCCATGCCAACCCACACCCGACATCGCGACACATTGATCTCCCGAACTCCCCCGGGTCGGCGAGGGTTTCGATTTCGGTACTGCCATCGGGGTCGCCATCGTTCTCACTCCATCCCGACCCGGGTGTCGTCCATCACCGGCCCCGGCCCAGGAATTCCTTGATCGACTCGTAGATCCCGTCCTTGTTGCGGATCTCGGACAGGGCGAGGTTCGGCACGTGTTCGAAGGCCTCTTCCAGCTCGCGGAAGAACTCGCCCGAGCCGTAGGGGCTCTCCACCTGGCCGTAGCCGAACAGGTTGCACTTGGGCAGGAGCTGGTCGCGGAGCATGGCGACGCAGTTGCGGTTGTCCTCGCCCCAGTTGTCGCCGTCGGAGAAGTGGAGGACGTAGATGTTCCAGTCGGCGACCGGGTGGTCGGCCTCGATGATCTTGTGGGCGAGGTTGTAGGCGGAGCTGATCCGCGTGCCGCCGCTCTCCCGGGTGTGGTAGAAGGTGTGCTGGTCGACCTCGCGGGCGACCGCGTCGTGGATCACGTAGCGGGTCGTCACGCCGTCGTACTGGCTCCGGAGCCAGGTATCGATCCAGAACGCCTCGATCCGGACGATCTCCTTCTGGTCGTCGGTCATGCTGCCCGACACGTCCATCAGGTAGATGACCACGGCGTTGGAGTGGGGAAGGAAGACCGGGTTCCAGGAGCGATACAGCTTGTCCTCGCGGACCGGGATCACGATCGGGTCGGCGGCGTTGTAGGTGTTCGAGGCGATCTGCCGCTTCAGGGCCTTCTTGTAGGTCCGCTTGAAGTGGCGGAGGCTCTCCGGCCCGGTCTGGCGAATGCCGGTGTACTTGTCCTTCTCCTCGATGATGTTGGCCCGCCCCTTGGGCTGGATCCGGGGCAGGGCGAGCCCTTCGCCGAGGATCTCGGCCAGTTCGTCGAGGGTCAGCTCGACCTCCAGGATGTGGGCCCCGGGCGAGTCCCCCGCGCCGGCGCCGGGCTCGCCGTCGCCGGCGCGGCCGATCGGCGTCCCCACGTCGCCGGGCCCCTGCCCCACGCCCCCGCTGTTCTTGGGGCCGTAGCGGAACTCGGGGATCTGGATCTGCGGCAGGGGGATCGAGACGAGTTCGCCCCCCGTCTTGCCGATCATCTCGCCGTGGGTGATGTATTTGCGCAGGTCGTCCTTGATCTTGCCGCGGACGATCTGCTTGAACCGATTCTGATCCCGCTCGATTTTCCGTACCACGGCCGCTGGTCCCTCGACGTTGGAGGACGGCGTCACCGGGGGCGGCCAAGGTGCCCGAACGACCCCGTCGGGTTCGCTCGAAGACAGACCCGCGAGCCCGGGGACGCGGCAGTGCGTGCCCACGACTCAAGCGGTCGACCGGGGCCCGGATGGCAAAGATCGGGGTGGACTGTTGGAGGATGGAAGGGCGGGCGTGGGCGGGATCGCATCTCGACGAGCCACGATCCGTCGGGCTCGGACGGCCCCGCCGAGCCATACGGCAAATCATAGACCGAAGGTGATCCGTCGCTCAACCCCGATCGGCCGGGAAGATCGCATCGACGGGCACCCGGCCGACCTCGCGACCATCGAGCACGACCGGCACTTCCTCTCCTCGATTGTACGTCCTTCGCTCCCGGTAGGTCGCCGGTTCGGCCGGGCCTGTCGGCCCACTGCAAACTTCGATGCGACGTTCGGCGAGTTTGACAATCCAATAGATGGGGATGCTTTCGAACGCATAGGCGGCCAGCTTGGTCACCGAATCGATCCGCAGGCTGGAATCGGCAACCTCAATGACCAAGGCAGCATCCCGGGCCCCAGGAGGCCGGTCGGGATAATCGCGGATCGCTCCGCGGATCACCGAGAGGTCCGGCTCAGGCAGGCTCGTCTCGCCGACGACCATGGGCGCCTCGATCTCGACATGATGAGTCTCGGGCATCATGGCGAGCAGGAGATTTTGCAGAACGAGTTGGACGATGGTGTGGTTGCGACCCTTGGTCATCTTCTCGACAAGCTCCCCACGCCAGAGGAAGATCGGCTCGTCCTCGCCGAAGATCCCCGCTTCGACCATCGCCAGGTAACGGTCAATCGTCAGGCGATGTCGCGGGAAAGTCGCGATCGGTTCGGTCGCGGGCGTCGCCGCTTCGGCCTCGGCAGTGCTGGTGGCCATGTCCGGTCTCCGTCATGGGGAGCGGCCGGGGGCGACGCGGGAGTCGCCCCCGGCCGGTTCGGTCAGTGGTTGCCGCGCTTGACGTCGCCGCGGGCGAAGATGCTGGCGACGTAGTTGAGCACGTCGGTCGCCGAGTCGTCGTCGTAGCCGTAGTTGCGGATCAGGCGGCCCTTGACGATGTCGATCTTCTCCTGGGTGTCCTTGTCGATGACGTTGGAGACGAGGCTGGTGAGCTTGATCGTGTCCTTCTGGTCCTGGAACAGCTTCAGCTCCAGGGCCTTCTGGAGCCGTTCGTTGGTCCGGTAGTCGAACTTCTTGCCGTCCAGCGAGAGCGCCCCGATGTAGTTCATGATCTCGCGGCGGAAGTCGTCCTTGCGGCTCTCCGGGATGTCGATCTTCTCCTCGATCGACCGCATCAGCCGCTCGTCGGGCTCCTCGGTCTGGCCGGTGTACTTGTTCTTGACCTTCTCGCGCTGGGTGTAGGCCTTGACGTTGTCGATGTAGTTGCCGCAGAGCCGGGACAGGGCGTCCTCGTCGGCGGCGATGGCGCGCTGGACCTCGTTCTTCACGATGTCCTCGTATTCTTCCTTGACCACCGCGAGCAGGTGCTTGTAGTGCTTCTTGACCTCGTCGCTATTGATCAGGGAGTGGTGCTTGAGGCCGGCCTCCAACTCATTCAGGACCATGAACGGGTTGACCGATCGTTCGTCGGCGTGGGCGACCAGGGCGTTGGAGATCTTGTCCTGGACGTAGCGCGGGCTGATCCCGTGCATCCCCTCGCGCTCGGCCTCCTCGCGGAGTTCCTTGATGTTGTCCTCGGTGAAGCCGGGCAGGGTCTTGCCGTTGTAGAGCTTGAGCTTCTGGAGCAGGGTCAGCCCGGCGTTCTTGGGCTCCTCCAGCCGGGTCAGGATGGCCCACATCGCGGCCACCTCCAGGGTGTGCGGGGCGATGCTCTTGCCCCGGACCTTCCGGCTGTTGTAATCCTTCTGATAGATGTGGATCTCGTCGGAGAGCCGCGTCACGTACGGGACGTCGATCTTCACCGTCCGGTCCCGCAGCGCCTCCATGAACTCGTTGCTCTGGAGCTTCTTGTATTCGGGCTCGTTGGTGTGCCCGATGATGACCTCGTCGATGTCGGTCTGGGCGAACTTCTTGGGCTTGATCTTGTGCTCCTGGCTGGCCCCCAGGAGGTCGTACAGGAACGCCACGTCGAGCTTCAGGACCTCGACGAACTCGATGATCCCCCGGTTGGCGATGTTGAACTCGCCGTCGAAGTTGAACGCCCGGGGGTCGCTCTCGGTGCCGTACTCGGCGATCTTGCGGTAGTTGATGTCGCCGGTCAGCTCGGTGGCATCCTGGTTCTTCTCGTCCTTGGGCTGGAACGTGCCGATCCCGACGCGGTCCTGCTCCGAGAGCACGAGACGGCGGATCCGGATGTCGCCCATGACCTTGGACCAATCCCCGTCGTACTTCGCCAGCCGCTCGTTGAAGGTCTGGCGGCAGAATGGGCAGAGGTCCCCCTCGATGGTGATCGGGTAGGGATAGTCCGGCGCGGCGGCCGCCAGCGACTCGACCAGGTCGGCGCGGGACTCGGGCGGGACGAGGTGGAGCGGCTCCTCGTGCATCGGGCAATCGACGAAGGTCTCGGGACCGTCGGGGCCTTCCTCCTTCCAGCTGAAGGTATAGAGGGCCCCGTCGTCGGTCCGGGTGTAGTGCTCCATCCCCTTCTTCAGCAGCCTCGCGATCGTGCTCTTGGAGCTGCCGACCGGCCCGTGCAGCAGGAGGACGCGGCGCTCGGTCCCGTAGCGATGCGCGGCGCTCTTCAGGACGTTGACCAGGCTCATCGCGGTCCGGTCCAGGCCGAAGATGGCGTCCTGGCCGTTGCCGATCGGATCGTCGAAGAACTTGTAGCGGGCGACCTTCTCCTTGTTCACGGTCACCTCATCGGTGCCGTGGGACAGGATCATGTCGTAGATCCGCTGGTAGGCGGTCCGCGTCACCTTCGGGTCGGCGCGGACGATGTCGAGATATTCGGCGAAACTGCCGGTCCAGTGCTTCTTCTGGTAGTCCGCCAGGTTCTGGCGGCCGGCAATCTGGGCGATCAGGTCTGATCCTGCGGACATGGGCGATCTCCCTCCTGAACGGTGTGGATCCGTCGGGCGGTGCGCATCGCGAAAAGGCGCGGGAGCCGGTCGGGCGGCTCGGGACCCGCGCGTGGCGAGAGAGTCCTCGGGGCGAGGCTTGGCCGTATTGTCAAGATGACGTCGTGGATCGACGAGGAAGCCGGCGGACACTCGGTCTGGGATGCCCGAGCCGGCCCGGAGGAGTGGGCGAAGCGGCCTGACAGCGGCGGGTGCGGGCCCCATCGCTTCGGGCACCCGGCCTTCACCGTCCATTACAACCCCGCCCCCCATTTCGTGTCAAGCGAACCGGATCGCCCCGGGCCGGCCGCCCTCCACTTCAGCCCGGCCCGTCGCCCCCATCCTCCGGAGGCGCCGCGGCGTCGGCGAGTTCGGCCATCGGCAGGGAACGTTCTCCCAACTCGACCAGGGCGGACAGCAGCACCAGCCCGATCGGCAGGGTGGCATAGTGGGCATAGCTGTCGGCCGCCGCCAGGACCCAGGTCGATGCGGGCAACGCGAGCATCACCAGGTAGGCCAGGGCCGACCCCGCCCACGCCGCCAGGCCGGCCGCGGCGACCAGGGCCACCAGCCGCCCTCCCTCGGCCGCGAGCATCCGGGCATAGCCCCGGAGGGAATCCAGGGGGGTCCCCCGACTCCAGGCCACCGCCCCGAGCAGGCCCACCCAGGCCAGGCCGAACGCCTGGATCTCGGCCAGCCCCCAGCCCAGGGCCCAGCGGATGGAGGGCGCCAGCGCCTTCCCGACCGCGGTGTCCGGCGGGGCATAGGCGCTGACCAGGAGCGTGGACATCGCCAGGTACGCCGCGGGGAAGGTGAGCAGGCTCGCCAGGATCGCCGCCGGGAACAGGAGCACGGAGCCCAGGACATCCATCGCCTCGCCCGACGACCCGTCCACGCCCACGCCGCGCAGCTCGGCCAGCACCCAGGCCAGGACCACGCCCGTGGCCAGCGCCATCAAGGCGGGGGCGACCACCACCTCGACCACCAGCCAGCCGCCCACCGGCATCCCCCCCTGCCCCGCCATCGCGGCGATCACCCGGTAATACAGGAGGTAGACCGCCGTCCCCGCCCAGCCGAGCATCGACCAGCGCGAGGCCCGCTCCCGAATCTCGCGGGGCGGCCGGATCCCCGTCCCCCAGCTGTCGAAGTTGAACCGGAACAGGATGATCACGGCCGCGGCCAGCACCGGGATCATCATCCCCAACGCCTGGATGTCGCGGAGCGGCGTCACCGCGGCGAGCACCCCCTGCCCCAGGGCGACATCGACCCGGGAATACCCCCGGGTCAACAGCCGGACTTCATCCAGCCCCTGCGGCTTGTTGTAGGACACGGCCTGGCCCGCGGTCCAGGTGACGACCGTCATGGCCACGACCGCGACGACCATCCGCGCCGCCTTCCTCAGCCGCTCCACGGCGTCGGAGAGGAGCCGGGCGAGCCCGGCCAGGTCGATCATCTGCAGGAACGCCCGGCCGGGCCCCTGGAGCGCGGCGGCCACGGTCAGCAAGGCACCAAGCCCGGCCAGCCAGGCCCACAGGCCCGGGGAGACCAGCCCGGGGACGGGCTCCGGAGGCGACAGGGTGAGGCCGCCGCACCAGCGGCGGATCGCCAGGATCGCGATCCTCAAGGAATCGTCGGGGGGCGGTGCCGGGCCGGGCCCCCCCGATCCGGTCGATTGGGCCCAGATCCAAGGTAGGTCGGTCCATGCGTCCAACGTTCACGCCCCCCTCGCGCCGAGGCCCCGGCCCGAACCGGCCGTCGCGGACGATTGTACGCCCCCCGGCGCGACGGGGCCAGCGATCAGCGGCCGGCCGGGGCAATCCCGGAGCCGGCCCGCCTCGCCCCGGCGTCGACCGAGCGCGAGGGCCCGGTCGCGGGGACCGCCGGCGTGGCCTCGTAGAGCCGGAGATAGCGGTAGTAGACCTCCAGGGTCAGGGTCGCCAGGGCGGTCCCGTAGATCCGCCCGCCCCGCGACCCGTGCTGGGTCTTGTCGGATTCCCAGCTCCCGGCCTTGTGCCCCAGCGTCTCCTGGCGGGCGACGATCCGGTCGCGGACCTGGCCGTTCCAGGCCTTCCAGTCCTCGCCCCCGCGCTGGAACATGGCCAGGGTGCCATAGTACCAGTAATAGATGTTGTACGGCCCCTTGGCCGGCCCGTTGCGGAGGAGGTAGGCGGCGGCCTCGTCGCTGGCGGCCCCGGGCCCCCCGAAGCCGAGGAACTGCCGGCACGCCCAGGCCTCGGCGGTCATCGTGGGGTCGACCTCGGTCCCCGGCTGGTAGCGGGCGAGCCCGCCATCGGTCCCGCCGGCGACTTTCTTGAGCCAGGCCTGGACGCCCGGCTGGATCGAGGCGGGGATCGTCACCCCGATGACCCGGCCGGTGCGCAGGGCCATGACCGCCCAGCCCAGGATGCTGGTATCCCCCATCGGCCGCTCGCCCGGGGTGTAGCGCCAGGCCAGCCCGTCGCTGGCCCGGGACCGGACCAGGAAGCCGACCCCCTTCTCGGCCGCCTCGCGGAGCCGGCTGTCGCCTGTCAGGGCGTGGGCCTCGGCCAGGGCCAGGGTCGCCATCGCGTGGCAGTACATCCCCACGGCGGTGCTCGCCCCCCGGAGGTCGCCGTCCTCCTTCTGGGATCGGAGCAGGAAGTCGAGCCCTCGATCCACGGTCTGGGCATACTTGCCGTCGACGTGGGTGTAGCCCGCGCCCAGGTAGGCCAGCAGGGACAGGCCGGTCAGGGCCGTGTCGGCCTCCCAGTAGAGGCATTCGCCGTAGCAGATGTCGCCGGGGTCGCAGTGCGAGGTGAACGAGTCGTCGTCGCCCAGGGCCGTGCCGTCGCGGGTCCGCGCGGTGCCTCCGTCCCAGCGTCCGTCGGCGTCCTGGTGCTTGGCCAGCCATTCCAGGGCCTTCTCCACGGCCTGCTCGCTGGCCACGCTGGCACCGGCCCGCTGCGCCAGCGTGGCGCGATTGGGGTCGAGCCGCGAGCGGTACACCGTGGGCACGTCGGAAAGCGCCCGCCTGCCGCCGGGCCTCGGCAGGGCGAGCGAACTCGACGGGCCGGACGGCGTGACCCGGGCCATGGCCACCGGGGGCCGGGCCTCCTGCAGACGCCCCGGCGCGACGATCGGGGCGGGCTCCGGCGTCCCCCGCGCCGGGCGGGTCGAGCGTCGGAGGTCCGCCTCGGGCAGCGCGGGCATCGGGGCGGGGTTGGTCGCGACCCGGGGCGGGGCGGGTGCCGACGACTCGGACGGGGCCATCGGCGGTTCGAGATCCGGCCCCAGCGGCAACGAGGGGGCGGCCGGGACCGACGCGGGTCGCCGCTCCGGTCCGGAGGCGGGCGGGACCGCGGCCGGGAGCGTGGGCGCCTCGGACGGCTCGACGATGGGCCCCCGGGTCGACGGGCCGGCGACCATCCCCGCGCCCATGGGCGACCGGCCCGGGTTGGCGGCCGATCGCGAGGTGCGGGCGCGTAGGTCCTCGCCCCCCGCCATCGCCAGGCCGGGGGCCGGCTCCGGGGCGAGCCGGGGCGGGGGCGATGCTTCGTCGGGCACCGCCTCGGCCGCGGCGAGGGGGGCCACGTCGGGGGCCGCCTCGGCCGCAGCCACCGGCGCGGGGGCCTGCGCCGGTTCGGGGGCCGCCGGGGTCGGGGTCATGGCCTCCGCCACCACCGGCTCGGCCGCCAGCGGCTCGGGGACCGTCGGGGCTTCGATGGCGGGGGCCGCCTGGACCGGCTCGGGCCGGGGCGGGCGCGAGGCCGGGTCGTCCAGGGCCAGCGGAGTGCGGTCTCGGTCCCAGGCTTCCACCTTCCGGGGCCGCTTCCCACCGGCGCCGGTCGCGCCCGAACGGTCGTCCGGGACCGGGGCGATCCGCACCCGCTCGACGACCTCGATCGGCCGCTTCGCCCCCGACCCGTCGATCCGCGTCAGGCCGAGCAGCGGGGCCAGCGCGTTCCCGTAGACGAGCAGCCCGGCATGGACGGCCACCGACAGCACCAGGCATTTCCACAAAGCCCGGCGCGATCCCCAGCTCGTCCAGGTCATCAGGGCCAGGACGACCGCGATCACGGCCAGGCTGGACCACGCGCCGAGGTCGGCCCGGATCAGCCGGAGGAACGATTCCATGTTCAGGCCAGTCATTGGTCGCGTCCTGCGGATCGGTCCGGTCGTCTGCCCCGCGCGGTCGGCCTCCGAATTTAGGATAATTCGGCTCCGCACGCCAGCGGAGCCTCCGCGGCCGGGGATCGATCCCCGGCCGCGGCTCATGCCGGAACCCCGTCAGAAGGCGTCGGCCGAGACGACCTCGCCGCCGCCCCGGGTGGACAGGGCCCGCCAGGTGGCGAGGTTGATTGCATCCTTGGCGAAACCGACGTGGCCGTCGCAGTACAGGACGTTGACGCCGCCCGGATGGTTGCTCCGCGCCGCCTTGATCGCCGGGTTGTGGGGCGGGCTGCTCTGCCAGCAGTCGAACGACCGCGAGTTGGGCGTGAGGTAATGGTTGTAGAGCGAGCTGCGGTAGTCGCCATCCCACCAGCCGAAGCCCTTGTCCAGCCGCCAGCCGGTCGGGGCGGCGCAGCCGGCATCAGTCAGCGGGGCGGAGGAAACCGCCGCCGCCCGCCGGACGTCCTGCGGCACGGGTGTCGCCCCGGACTGGGTGGAGGCCCCCCCGGCGGCCGGGCCGAGTAGCTGCTCGGACGCGGCCACGGTGTGGCTAGACCCGTCGGTGATGCTGGCGATCCCCTGGGCCGGGCCCAGGACGAACGCCCCGTTGGCCGGCACGGTCACGCCCGCATCGCCCGGGACGGCGGTGCCCGGCGAGCCGTCGCCGGTGGAGAAGTGGTAGTTGCTCGGCCCGGAGTGGACGCCGCCCGGCAGCGTCGTCGGGGGAGCGGCGCCGTCGCTCGGGCAGAGGAACGTATTGACGATCGACCCGGTCACGGTGGTGTTGGCCGCGAACGGGGTCCAGGGCGCCCCGCCGTAGACGCCGGTCGCCCCGGGGGCGATCGGGTAGTTCATGTTCAGGGCGTTGTAGACGTTGGTCTGCTCCAGGAACGGCGTCATCTGCGCCAGGGGCGACCAGCGGTAATGCAGGGCCGGGACGGGCAGGCCCGTCGTGTTGGCCGGGTACAAAAAGCCGACCGGGAAGCTGTTCGAGGTGGCGTGGTAGTTGTGCATCGCCAGCCCCAACTGCTTGAGGTTGTTGGTGCACTGGCTGCGGCGGGCGGCCTCGCGGGCCGCCTGCACGGCGGGCAGCAGCAGGGCGATCAGGACCGCGATGATCGCGATCACGACCAGCAATTCGATCAGGGTGAAGGCGCGACGGCGCATGGCTTCGGATCTTTCCGAGGAGGGGCGAACGGGCCCACGACCGATCGATGCGGGCAGGAGGCCCCGATCGGCGGCGCAGGCTGGCCAGGAACGGTCGACGTCATGGCCGCGTCAGGCGTGCGGACGCGGGGCATTCAGGCGTCGATGCGACGTTCCGGCGGCTCGTCGGGAGGGGATCCGGCCAGGCCCTCACTCCGATCCGATCCGGGGGGGACCAGCATCGAGGAGGAGAAGCCGGGCACGAAGGCCACGATCGCGGGGCAGTCGGCCTTCTCCACGGACAAGGCCACGGCCGACACGCCCGGGGGCAGCGCCCCGCCGCACGGGGCCATCCCCATGCACGGTCCGGCCTTGGCCGGCGTGCGGGCCGGGGGCTTGCCCGGCTTCGGCTTCGCGGGCGCCTTGTGCCTGCAGCAGCACACGGTGCCGCAATCCATCCCGCACGGGCAGCGGTGCTTCCCCTCGCCCGCGTTGGCCGCGATGCCCGGCGAGGCCAGCGCACCGGGCGCGATCCCGCCCGCCAGCCACAGCGCCGCCACGATCGCCACCCAGGCGGGGCGACGCAGTGAGGGTCGGGCGTGGCGAGGGTGGTGGGTCACGGGGCCGGTGTCTGCACGAGGAGGGAGGATCGAGCCCTCATCATCAGCGGCCCCGCGCCCCTCGTCAAGCCTCTGGCGGAGCGAGCCGGGAAGCGATCAATTCGAGCGGGTGGACGGCATCCACGCCGGCCAATCCGTGCACCTGGCTCCGGCATGAGAAGCCGGGGGCCACCAGCCGCGTGCCCGGTTCTTTCGCCAATGCGGGGAGGAGGACACGGTTGGCCAGGGCCTCGCTCACCTCGTAATGGCCGAGTTCATAGCCGAACGACCCGGCCATCCCGCAGCAGCCGGAATCCAGCTCCGACACCTCCAGCCCCTCGACCCTCCGCAGCGCGGCGAGCGTCCCGGCCGTTCCCACCAGCGCCTTCTGCTGGCAGTGGCCGTGGAGCAGGACTTTTTCGGGCGAGCCGGCGGTCAGCGGCAGGTCCGGCACGGCCTCGCGGTCGGCGATGAAGCTGTCGACCATCCGCGCCGAGGCCGCGACGAGGTCGGCATCCGGGCCGAGGCGGAAGTCGCGATACTCGTCCACCAGGGTCAGCAGGCAGCTCGGCTCGCATCCCAGGATCGGCGTCCCCTCGCGGGCCGCTCCCACCAGCCGTCGGACGTTCTCGCGGGCGAGGTCGCGTCCCAGGGTCAAAAGGCCCTTGGAGATCGCCGGCCGGCCGCAGCACGGCAATCCAGCCAACTCAACCGTGTAGCCCGACGCTTCCAGGACCCGAACCGCCGCCCGGCCGACATCCGGGCTGTTGTAGGTGGTGAAGCAGTCGTCCAGGAGGATCACCTTGCCGCGCGACCCGGCCCGAGGGTCGGGCGTGTGGGCTTTGAACCACTTGCGGAGGTGGTTCGACTCGAAGGTCGGCAGGGTGCGGCGACGGTCGATCCTGGCCAGCTTCTCCATCAGCCACCGGAAGGCGGGGCTGCGCAGGGTCGCGTTCGCCAGCGGGGCGGTGGCCGAGCCGATGGGGTTGAGTCGGAAGATGTAGGCCATGAGCCGGACGCCCAGCGGGACCGGCCGGCCCTTGTAGGACTGGTGCAGGACCTCGGCCTTGAGCTTGCTCATATCCACGTTGGACGGGCACTCGGTCTTGCACGCCTTGCACTGGAGGCAGAGGTCCAGCGCCTCGCGGAGCGCGGGGTGGTCCAGGTTGTCGGCCGGCATGGTGCCGTCCAGGACCAGGCGGAGGGCGTTGGCCCGGGCGCGGGTGGTGTGGCGCTCGTCCAGGGTGACCATGTAGCTCGGGCACATCGTCCCGCCGCCGTTCTTGCGGCAGGCCCCGACGCCCGAGCACATCTCGGCGGCGCGGGCGAACCCGCCCTGGGCGTCGAAGTCGAACAGCACCTCCTCGGGCTCGACCGCGTGATAGGTCGGGCCGATCCGCAGCGACGCGCCGGGGTCGGGCTCGGCCACCACCTTGCCGGGGTTCATCCGGTCGCGGGGGTCAAAGGCGTGCTTGACCTCGCCGAAGGCGGCATACACCTCGTCGCCGAACAGCTTGCGGTTCCAGATGCTCCGGGCCAGGCCGTCGCCGTGCTCGCCGCTCATCGAGCCGCCGAACTCGACCACCAGGTCGGACACCTCGCGGGAGATCTCTCGCAGGGTCTCGACCCCCTCGGCGGTCTTCACGTTCAGGACCGGCCGGATGTGGAGGCAGCCGACGTCGGCGTGGCCATAGCAGGCGCCGTGGGTGCCGTGCCGGGCCAGGATCGCGGCGAATCGGTCGTAGAAGGCGGGCAGGACCTCCGGGGCCACCGCCGTATCCTCGACGAACGCCACCGGCTTGTGGTCGCCGACCATGCCCATGAGCAAGGAGACGCCGGCCTTACGGATCTTCCAGAAGTCGTCCTTGGCCGACTCGCTCAGGCTTTGCCGGACGCCGAGTACGCCGGGCTGCCCCTCGAACCGCCGGGCGAGGTCGCCGGCGCGGTCGGCCAGTTCCTCGGCCGAGTCGGCGTAGAACTGGGCGGCGAGGATCGCCTCGGGGCGTCCGGAGGCGAAGCTCAGGCTCCGGGCATAGTCCCGGTTCCGCGCGGCGAGGTCGAGCATCATCCGGTCGACCATCTCCACGGCGGCCGGTCCGGTGGCGATGATCTCATTGAGCCGGTCCAGGGCCGCCGGGATCGAGGCGAACGACAGGATCACCAGCCCCTGCGCGGGCGGGATCGGCACGACGTTGACCTCGGCCGAGGCGATCACGGCCAGGGTTCCTTCCGACCCCACGATCAGCCGGGCCAGGTTGAACGCCCACGGCCCATCGACCCACCCCGGCGCCCGCCGGGCCAGGCCGGGCACCAGCTCGTCCAGGTTGTACCCGCTCACCCGGCGGAGGATCTTCGGGAACCGGGCCTCGATCGCGGCGCGGTGCCGGGCCACGGTGTCGCGGACCGATCGGTGGATCCGTCCGACCCGGTCGTCCTGGCGGCAGATCCGATCCAGGTCTTCGGCCGAGGTCGGCCCGAACGTGGTGCGGGTGCCGTCGTCCAGCACCACGTCGAGCGACCGGACGTGGTCCACGACCTTGCCGTATTTCAGGGACCGGGCGCCGGCCGAGTTGTTGCCGATCATCCCGCCCAGGGTGGCGCGGTCGCCGGTCGACACATCGGGGCCGAACATCAGGCCGAGCGGCCGGAGGTGGGCGTTGAGGCGGTCGAGCACCACGCCCGGCTCCACCTTGACCGTCATCCGGTCGCGGTCGACGATGCCGATCCGGTTCAGGTACTTGGACAGGTCGAGCACCAGCCCCTCGCCGATGGTCTGGCCCGACAGGCTGGTGGCGGCCCCCCGGGGGACGATCGGCACGCCCTCCTCGAAGGCGATCCGTACGGCGGCGGCCAGGTCGTCCCCGGTGCGCGGGACGACCACGCCGAGCGGCTCGATCTGGTACAGGCTGGCGTCGGTGGCGTAGAGCCACCGGCTCCCCTCGTCGAGGAGGACTTCGGCCGTGGTCTCGCGGCTGAGTCGGTCGCGGAGCCGCGACGTTGCGGCGGTCATGGTGGGCATCGTGCGGCGGCTCGCGGGTCTTCGCGGCGATCGGGGATCGGCCTCGGCCGTCCCTCGGGACGCATCCGTCATCGTCCCGCCCTCATTCTATGCCAACGCCGGCCCGATCGACCACGCCTCTTGGACAGCGGCGATGAGCCTGGCACCTGCCCGACCTCGGCCTACTCGTAGATGCCGGACGCCCAGGAAAAGGGGATGATGGCGATCCAGAAGATCCCCAAGGCGCGGCCTAGCCGATCATCCCAGGCGGGTCGGGGCCGCCATTGACCCGTGAGGAACAGGAACGCCCACAATGCTGCCACGGCGATGCCGATCTCGTTATCCTTGTCGAAGAGGTCGCCGTAAATGACCGGCCAATCCCTGTTGAAGACCATATCCATCCATTTCGTCCAGAACCCATCCGGGTAATCCCAGACGAGGATGGCTCCTCGTGCCGCACATCGGATCGCCTTGGCGGAGACGAAGACCACCGCGACGAATCCGGCCCCCAATCCCGGTTCACGCAGGGCCGTCCAACTCCTCCGGTCCTTCAACCCGAGGACCAGCGTTGCCGCGTGGACCAGGAAGGCCGCGGGTATGACCGTGCTGATCCAGTGCCAGAGGAACTGAAGCCGCCAATCGGTGGGATACCCCGGCTCCCAGAGATGGTCGTCGTTCTTGAAGGCATGGGCGAAATGGATCGAGCCGACCGCCATGGCCGCGATCAAGATCATCAGGTCGATGACTTTGAACCGAGCACCCGGGGGACTCTCGCGTGTGGAAGCGGGAGGTTCCAATCCACTGCCCCCGAGGCTCGCCGGGTGTCGGTGATCGGCCGGGCGGATGGGTGATGCGGGCCCGGGGGATTCGAAAGGTGGGCTTTTGATGGGCGAGGCGGGTCGGGCTCGCGATGGGAACGAGCCCGACCCGTGATCGATCAGGCCAGTTCCGGCAGGGCCGGCTTGGCGGAATCGCGGAGGGCCGGATTCAGGGACTCGGCCAGGGCGAGCAGGCCGAACAGGACGGTCGCGAAGAAGGCGTCTCCCAGCAGGGCGTTCTGGAAGAATGGCAAGGCCGCCCCGTAGCTGAGCATCACCCCGTTCAGATTCTTGGGGTAGGGCGAGGTCGGTTCGAAGACGTAGGCCGCGTTGGTCACCAGGAAGAACAGGACCGACGAGGCCAGCGTGGCCAGGGCCACGGTGGGGACGGTGCGGCGGTCGCGGATCAGGAAGCCGATGCCGACCGTCGCGACCAGGCAGGCATAGACGACCACCTGGCCGGGATAGAATCCCCAGAACGGCTGCTGGCCGCCGGACAGGGCGTAGGTCACCTGGAGCAGGACGTCGCTGAGGAACAGGGAGGCGAGCGGGACCAGGATCGCGGCCCAACGCTTCGGGAACGCGGCCCCGCCCAGCAGGGCGACCGCCGCCACCGGGCTGAAGTTGTGCGGGTGGGGCAACAGCCGGCTGAGCGCGGCCGTCAACGTCAGCGCCGCCAGGAACCAGAAACGCGGGCGATTCATCGCTCTCCCTCTTCCTTCTTCAGCTCGCAAGGCATGATCCCGGGCGACCGGCCCGATCCCCGGCGACGATGCCGGGCGGGCGTGATACCGTGTATTGTCGCCCGCCGACGCCCCCAGGTCTACGCCTTTTGCGATCGGGCTCGGATTCTTGGGCCGGGTGGGGGCCGGGCCCGGCTTGTGATCGACGGATCGGTCCGGGATAATGCGGGCGCTGAAGGCCCCCCCGCGAGGACTCTCCCCCATGCGATCGCTCCCCCCGTGGGCCCTGCTCGGGCTCTGGACGCTGGCCGCCCCCGGATGCGCCGAGAAGATCGGGCCGGAACCCAACAAGCTCGATCCGGGCGGGTCCGTGGTCGTCTATTCGGCCCTGGATCGCGAGTTCTCCGAGCCGATCCTGGTCGACTACGGCAAGGCCGCGAACGTCGACGTCCGGCCCAAGTTCGACGTCGAGAGCACCAAGACCGTCGGCCTGACCAACCTCCTGATTGCCGAGGCCGAGCACCCCCGCTGCGACCTGTTCTGGAACAACGAGATCCTCAACACCCTGCGGCTCAAAGATAAGGGCCTGCTCGCCCCGTTCCGGCCCAAGCACCTGGGGGAGATCCCCGACGCCTTCCGGGCCAAGGACGACACCTGGTACGGCTTCGCGGCACGGGCCCGGATCCTGCTGGTGAACACCCGGCTCGTCCCGCAGGACCAGAGGCCGGGCGGCATCAAGGACCTGCTCGACCCGAAGTGGAAGGGGAAGGTCGCGATGGCCAAGCCCCTGGCCGGGACGACCGCGACCCACGCCGCCTGCCTGTTCGCCGCCTGGGGCGACGAGCCGGCCAAGACGTTCTTCCGCGACCTGAAGGCCAACGAGGTCCAGATCGTGAGCGGCAACAAGCAGGTGGCCACGGCGGTCGGCTCGGGGCAGGCCGCGTTCGGGCTGACGGACACCGACGACGCGATGGTGGAGATCGAGGCCGGCAGCCCGGTGGCGATCATCTACCCGGATCGCGGGCCGGACCAACTCGGCACCCTGTTCATCCCCAACGTGATCGCCCTGATCAAGGGGTCGCCCCACCCCGAGGCCGCGAAGGCCCTGGCCGACCACCTGCTGGGCCCGGAGGTCGAATCGGCCCTGGCCAGGGGGCCGAGCGCCCAGATCCCCCTGCTGCTGAGCACCCCGGCCACCGCCCGCGTCGAGACGCCGCAGACGGTCAAGCCGATGGCGGTCGACTTCGAAGCCGCCGCCAGGCTCTGGGACGAGGTGACCCGGTTCCTGGAAGCGGAATTCACCGGGGGCTGAACACGTCCCGATCACGGGGAGGAACTTTCGCCGATGAACCTTCGATCCGCCTTGCTGATGGCCCCCCTGCTCTCCGGTCTCGCCCTGGCGGCCGGGCCGGGCCAGACCTGGGATTTCGAGGCCGACGCCCCCGGCGCCCTGCCGAAAAACTTCACCAATGAGGTCGGCCGCTGGGTGGTGGCCCAGGACGGCGGCAATCGCGCCCTCCTCCAGGACGCGAAGAACGAGAAGCCCGCCTTCAACGTCGCCCTCGTCGATGCCCCGCCCCGCAAGGACCTGGACCTCTCCGTCCGGCTCCGGGCGATCGACGGCGAGATCGACCAGGGGGGCGGGCTGGTCTGGCGGGCCAGGGATGCCCGGAACTACTACACCGCCCGCTACAACCCGCTCGAAGACAATCTCCGCATCTACAAGGTCCAGGACGGCGTGCGGACGATGTTCGGGTCGGCCGACGTGCCCGGCGACCTCGGCTGGCATACCCTCCGGGTGACGATGGTCGGCCCGAAGATGACCTGCTCGCTGGACGGGAAGAAGTTCCTGGAGGCCGAGGACGCGACCTTCCCCGACGCCGGACGGATCGGCCTCTGGACCAAGGCCGATGCCCGGACCCAGTTCGACGACCTGACCCTGGCGGACTGACGCGGCCCGGACCCCGACGAGGAGCGACGACATGGGGCGGATCTCCCGGGCGATGGCCGCCTGGTGCGTGGGCTGGATGGTGGACATGGTCGCGATGGCCCTCTGGTCCTACGACGGCCTGACGTCGCTCCTCTTCCAGCCGATCGTGGCGGCGATCATCGCCAGCCTCGGCCTCGGCATCGTCCTGCTGGTCGGGCTGGTGCTCCGGGTGCGGGGCATCGGCCGCCTCTGGGATGCAACGCCGAGCATCGCCGCGGGCCTGGCCGGGGCGAGCCTGGCGGTGATGGCCTTCGGCTCGTCGGTCGGCCTCACCGGCCTGTTCACCGACCCCGACACCGGCCGGTCGTTCTCGGCCCTCCACCCGGCCGCGGCCCTGCTGAGCTACGTCTCGCTCCTGTTCGCCGTCGCCCACTGGCCCGCCCGGACGGTCGCCGGGCGCCCGGCCTGAGCCGGTCGCGGTCGTTTGGCCTGGCATGGGGCCCACCGATCGTATGGAATGGTCGCATGGCCCCGGATCGAACGCCGGCCGGGGCCGTCGCACCATCCCCCTGGAGACGCACCGGATGCACCGTTCGTCGTGGGCCGCATGGGCCCTCCTCCTCGCAGCGATCCCGCCCCTGGCCCCGGCCGCCGAGATCAAGTCGGGCATCGACAAGAGCTTCGTCGACCCGGCCGCCCGGCCGCAGGACGACCTCTACCGCCACGTCAACGGCAAGTGGCTGGACACCGCCGAGATCCCGGCCGACCGCCCCCAGGATGGCGCCTTCTACAAGCTCCGCGACCAGGCCGAGGCCGACCTCCGCGTCCTGATCGAGGAGGCCGCCAAGGGCGGGGCGTCCGGCTCGGCCGAGGCGAAGAAGGTGGGCGATCTGTTCGCCAGCTTCATCGACGAGGAGGCGATCGAGGCCCTCGACCTCCGGCCGATCGCCGACCAGCTCGCCCGGGTCAAGGCGATCAGCAGCAAGGCCGAGCTGATCGCCGCCCTCGCGGCGCTCCAGAAGGACGGGGTCTCCGGCCCGTTCGGGCTCGGGGTGAACACCGATGCCAAGCAGTCGGACCGCTACATCCTTTATCTCTCCCAGGGGGGCCTCGGCCTGCCCGACGAGTCGTACTATCGCGACCCCAAGTTCGCCAAGATCCGCGAGGCCTACGTCGACCACATCGCCGGGATGTTCGCCCTCTCCTCGGCGGCCAAGGACCCCGAGCCGGCCGCCGAGCGGGTCATGGCCCTGGAGACGCTGCTGGCCAAGAACTCGTGGGACCGGGTCAAGAGCCGCGACGACACGCTGACCTACAACAAGAAGGACCGCAAGGCCCTGGACGAGATGGCCCCGGGCTTCGACTGGGCCGCCTTCTTCGACGGGATCGGCGCCAAGGACATCAAGGAGGTCGTGGTCGCCCAGCCCGACTTCTTCACCGCGCTGGCCAAGGCCCTCGACGACGTCTCGCTGGACACCTGGAAGGAGTGGCTGGGCTGGAACGTGGTCCACGCCCACGCCCCGATGCTGAGCAAGGCGTTCGTCGATGAGAACTTCGAGTTCTATGGCCAGATCCTCACCGGCTCCAAGGAGAACCGCCCCCGCTGGAAGCGCGGGGTGGCGACCGTCGAGGGGATGCTGGGCGAGGCGATCGGCAAGCTCTACGTCGCCAAGCACTTCCCGCCCGCCGCCAAGGAGCGGATGAAGCAGCTCGTCGCCAACCTGACCGAGGCGTATCGCCAGGACATCAAGTCGCTGGAGTGGATGGGCCCGGAGACCAAGAAGAAGGCCCTGGAGAAGCTCGACCAGTTCACGCCCAAGATCGGCTACCCCGACGAGTGGCGGGATTACTCGAAGCTGGAGATCCGCCGCGACGACCTCGTGGGCAACATGCACCGCTCGGCCGCCTTCGAGCTGGCCCGCGACCTCGGCAAGCTGGCCAAGCCGGTCGACCGCAACGAGTGGTTCATGACCCCGCAGACGGTCAACGCCTACTACAACCCGGGGATGAACGAGATCGTCTTCCCGGCGGCGATCCTCCGGCCCCCGTTCTTCGACATGGAGGCCGACGACGCGGTGAACTACGGCGGCATCGGCGCCGTGATCGGCCACGAGATCGGCCACGGCTTCGACGACCAGGGCTCCAAGTACGACGGCAAGGGCAACCTCAACGACTGGTGGACCGACGCCGACCGCGCCGAGTTCGAGAAGAGGGCCAAGCTCCTGATCGAGCAGTACAACGGATACTCTCCCGCCCAACTGCCCGGCCAGCACGTCAACGGCGCCCTGACGATCGGCGAGAACATCGGCGACCTCGGCGGGCTGACCATCGCCCACAAGGCCTATCGGATCTCGCTGGGCGACAAGAAGGCCCCGGAACTCGACGGCCTGACCGGCGAGCAGCGGCTGTTCATCGGCTGGGCCCAGGTCTGGCGGAGCAAGACCCGCGAGGCCGAGGCGATCCGCCGACTGGCCGTCGACCCGCACTCGCCGACCGAGTTCCGCTGCAACGGCGTGGTCCGCAACATGCCCGAGTTCTACGAGGCGTTCGGCGTCAAGGAAGGGGACAAGCTCTACCTGCCCCCCGACCAGCGCGTCCGGATCTGGTGAGCCATCCGCCCCGCCCGGGCGGCGACGCACCGGGCGGGGTGGGTTCGTTTCGGTTTCCCGGGGCAGGCATCCGGGTCGCCCTGGGTTCGTTTGGGCACGCCTGGCGGCCCCGGGTCGGACCGACCTCGGTGGGTTCGTTCGGGGGCCGGGCGAGGAGGCCCGGGCGAGCTTGGGTTCGTTTGGGACGGCCCTCCTCGGGCCGGCAAGACCGCGGCACGGCGGGACTTGTTCGACCGATGTTATTTCGGGGTCGCGGGTAGCGTCAGCTCGACGAAGACAGGCTGGTGGTCCGACGCCCTGGCCGTGGTGTCGACCCGAGCCTTGGCGAAGCCTTCGCCGATGTCGGGCGTGGCCAGGATATAGTCGATCCGGCCGGGGTTCTTGCCGCCGAGCCCGAGGGTCGCCCCCGGCCCTTCCCCGGCGCGGGCCCAGGCGTCGACGAACACTGGGTTCGTTTTTCCCGGGGCCGGGGCGATCAGGCGGGCGTAGTCCGGCGACTCCGGGCGGAGGTTCAGGTCGCCCATCAGGATCGCCGGGCCGGGCTCGGCCGCGACGATGGACCGGACGGCGTCGATCTGGAGCTGCCGATCCTCCTTCGAGTCGTGCGCCAGGTGGGTGACGAAGACCCGGAGCTTGACCCCGTTCACGTCCAGCAACGATTCCAGGAGCCCTCGGGGCTCGGCCTGCTCGCGCCCGGCCGACCGGGGCAGCGGGTGGTTCCGGGACGAGACGATCGGGAACCGGCTGACCAGGGCCACGCCGTATCGGCCGTCCCCCACGATCAGGTTGCCGCCGAAGGTGACGTTGCCGCCGAGCGCCTTGCCCAGGCGTTCGGCCTGGTCCTCGAACTTGCTCCGCTCGCCGAAGCGGACGTCGACCTCCTGGAAGGCCACGATGTCGGCCCCCCGGACGACCCCGGCCACCCGATCGAGGTCCAGGACCCCATCCTTGCCCTCGGCGTGGTGGATGTTGAACGTCGCAAGGCGGATCGGCTCGGCCGCCGGGGCCGGTGCGGCCAGGAGCATCAGCCCCACGGCCAGGATCGCGGCTCGCTCACTTTTCATGTCCGAAAGACTCCCGGCTAACGAAAACCACCCCCGGAGTCGGGGGCGGCTTGAGGACGAGGAGGATGGTGCGACCCGGATCAGTACGCGTCGGCGCTGATGATCTCGCCCCCCTGGGTCGAGCTGAGGGCCCGCCAGGTGTTCAGGTTGATCGTGTTCTTCATGAACTTCACGCTGCCGTCGCAGAACACGGAGTTCACGCCTCCCGGATGACGGCTCCGGGCCCCGGTCATCGTCGGGGCATTCGCCACCGTGTTCGCCAGGCAGGGCGTGTTCGCATTCGCCGGGTAGGCGCAGGCGGAGGCCGAATACATCTGGTCGGGCAGCGGTGAATTCGGGGCCAGGTGGGTCGTGAACGTGGCGGCGTCCGTCCACCAGGTCACCCCGCGCAGGTCCGCCCCCTTCCCGACCACGACTTCCGAGTTCATCATCGTGTTGCTCAGCCCATCGGTGATGTCCGCCAATCGGGTGACCCGACCCTTGTTCACCGAGTCGACGTGGTTGGCGTTCGAGTAGCGGGCGATGAAGCTGAACGGGGAACCGGCGAAGGCGACTCCGTTGAGGACGGGAAGCTGATCGATGTCGTTCTGGCCGAAGTTCGCCACGTAGTTATGGGCAGTGATTTTCCCATTGTTGGCCGCCCCGAGGGCCGTGCTGGTCGGCCGGCTCGGCGAGTCGCTGGGACACAGCAGCGCACCGATGAAACTCCAGGTGACCGTGGTGTTCGCCACGTCGCTGTATCGGGGGTTGGAGTAGTTATAGGCGTTGTACAGTCCGCCCTGTTCCAGGTAGGGCAGGATGAACGACTGCCAGGTCCCGTTGCAGCAACCGACGACGCCCGGGGGCAACGTCCCCACGCTGTTCTCGTAGTTGAGCATCGCCAGGCCGATCTGCTTCAGGTTGTTGATGCACTGGCTGCGGCGGGCGGCCTCGCGGGCCGCCTGGACGGCGGGGAGCAGCAGGGCGATCAGGACCGCGATGATCGCGATGACGACCAGCAGCTCGATCAGGGTGAAACCGCGTCGGATCGGGGATCTCATGGACGAACTCCGTAATGGATCGCTGGAATGGATGAAGTCGACCGGGAGTTATTTCGAGGTCAGCTCGAACGGGAAGGCGTTCGGCTGGCCCTTGACCACGTCGGCCTTGAGGGTGCTGTTGATGTTGTACTTGCGGGGGATCTGATCGTGCATGGGGGGCTCCACGGGCGCGTCGATGGCCCCGGTCCCGCTCTCCTCGGGCTTGGCGGCGGGCCGCTTCTTGGCCGTCGGGTCTTCCCCGGGCACCGGCGATGAGATGGAGACGAGATAGGAGCCGGGGGCCAACCCCTGGGAGGCGGGGATGGCGTACTTGCCCCCGGAGATCGGGGCGTCGGCGGTGGTCTGGGTCGCGGCCGGGTCGGACGGCAAGAATCGGATCGTCCCCGACTCCAGGGGCTTCCCATCGAGCGTGACCGTCCCGGCGACGGATTCCCGAGGGATGCCGTCGCCCCCACAGCCGGGGAGGGCGAGTCCCAGCAATAGACCCAGGGAGAGCGGGGAGAAAGCCAAGGCACGGACCATCATTACTTCACTCCTCGGCCGGAGCCCTCGCCGGAGTCGGGCCGGCGAGCGTCGGATGCATGGGATGAAAGTCTACAAGACTTAGCAAAATCCAAGCCGGTCGCATATCATCCAGCCGACATCCCGGCCGTCGGATCCCGGGCG
The DNA here is from genome assembly GCF_051175315.1 of Tundrisphaera macrotermitis. Lineage (NCBI taxonomy): Bacteria > Pseudomonadati > Planctomycetota > Planctomycetia > Isosphaerales > Isosphaeraceae > Tundrisphaera > Tundrisphaera macrotermitis. The sequence goes on along the minus strand of NZ_CP195100.1, from coordinate 2,811,868 downwards.
GATTGCCCAAAAGCATCATTTCTCGGCGAGGAACCGGGCCAGGTCGCGAAAGGGCCCGATCGAGAAGCTTTGGTTCCGCCCGCTGGGGTTGGGGAGGACCCAGAGCCGGGACGGCCCGATGGACTCCTCCTGCGGGCCGAATCGGGCCCGGGGCCGCCGGAACGCGGTCCGGTAGGCCGTGATCCCCACGAAGGCCACCCATTTCGGCCGATGGAGCGCGACCAGGCGCCCCAGTTCTTCCCCGCCCAGGACCAGTTCGGCCGGGGTCAGCTCGTCGGCCGCGCCGGTCGAGCGGGCCACCAGGTTGGTGATGCCGAACCCGAGGGCGAGCAGTTCCCGATCCTCGAACGGATCGAATCGACGGGGCGTCAGGCCCGCCGCGTGCAGGGTCGGCCAGAACCGATTCCCGGGCCGGGCGAAGTGGTGGCCGACCGCCCCGGAGTAGAGGCTGGGGTTGATCCCGCAGAACAGGACCCTCAGCCCGGGGGCCACGATATCGGGGATCGTCCGGTTGTGGGCCCGGGCGATCTGCTCCGGGGTCGGCTTCCACGGCGGGTTCACGGCCATCGCTCCTGCAACAGTCTTGATCTTCATTTCCTCCAACTGTATCAGAACGAGGAGCCAAGCCCGATTCGCCGTCATTCTCGACCCAAAGCGGTACCTCTCAAAAATTTCTCCAAGAATTCCTAAGACTCCTAGACTACGCAGCCAATCGTGCCGTATATTGGATCGTCTGAACCGCCTTCGCGTTGGACCCCGTCAGGTTGGCGGGACAAACGGGACGATACCTGGAGATTCCCACCGTGTTCGATCGCAACTCGTCCGCCTGGATCGCCGCTTCTCTGGTCGGCCTGACCCTGGCCTCCTCGGCGCAGGCCCAGTCGAAGCAGCTGCCCGCCGCCCAGGCCCCGTCCAAGGTGGTGCCGGCCGCCCAGGCCCCCTCGAAGGTCCTGCCGGCCCCGGTCGCCGCCCCGCAGGCCCCCTCGAAGGTGATCCCGGCCGCCCAGGCCCCGGTCGCCGCCCCGCAGGCCCCCTCGAAGGTCCTGCCGGCCCCGGTCGCCGCCCCGCAGGCCCCCTCGAAGGTGATCCCGGCCGCCCAGGCCCCGGTCGCCGCCCCGCAGGCCCCCTCGAAGGTCCTGCCGACCCCGGTCGCCGCTCCCCAGGCCCCGTCCAAGGTCCTGCCGGCCCCGGCCCCGGTCGCCGCTCCCCAGGCCCCCTCGAAGGTGATCCCGGCCGCCCAGGCCCCCTCGAAGGTCCTGCCGGCCCCGGTCGCCGCCCCGCAGGCCCCCTCGAAGGTGGTTCCGGCCGCCCAGGCCCCGTCCAAGGTCCTGCCGGCCCCGGTCGTCCCGACCAAGGCCGCTCCCCAGTCCTGAACGCCGATCGCGGAATCGAGCATCCGATCCCCGGCCGCCATCGCGGCCGGGGTCAGCTCCGTTTGATCCCGACGGATCGGGATTTCCCCGCCCGGCACCGCCGGGATGGGCGTTTCCCCGGACGATCGGGGGCGGGTCTCCCTGGCGACCCGGGGCCCGTGATGATAGAGTGGCAGGCGACAGGAATCGAAGGCGCCTGGGGTGGCGCCGCTTCGGCGTGATCGCGCCGGACGATCGAGGCCAAGTCTCGTCTTGTCGATTACCGCGGGCCGGGTTCGCCTTCCCGCGTGCAACCGGCGACTGGATGCGTCGCGACGAGCGGCCCAGCCGGCTTGCCTCAATTCAGGTCGTCATCGCCGATCCCGCCGAAGCTAAGGCTTGGCTCGCGTTTAAGACGAGGCGCGAGGCCGGCCCATCGTCCCGTTGAGGAGTTGAAGTCCGCTATGATGATTTATGTCGGGAATCTGGATTATGGGGTGACGTCCGAGGAACTGCGGGCCCTGTTCGAGCCATTCGGCGCGGTGGCCATGGCCGAGGTCCAGGTCAAGGCGCGCACCGGCCACTCGCGCGGGTTCGGCATGGTCGACATGCCCCGCCAGACCGAGGCCGACGCGGCGATCCTCGCCCTGAACGGCAAGGAACATAAGAATCGCCCCCTCACGGTCAACGAGTCGCGCCCCCGCCGGACCGTCCGCGACCTGTATGCCGGCGGCGGTTGGTTCGGCGGCCACGGCGGCTGAGCGACGGCCCGCCTCCCCATCCGGCCCCGATCCGGGCGAACCCACGACATCCCGCCCGATCCTCGACCGGGCCCGCGATCCCCGCCCGCCGATCCGGCGCCGGCGGGGATCGGCTTTTGGCCCCCCGCGATCGATCCCGAAAATCACCCCATCCTCGATCGGGATGCTTCCCCCTGCGCCCCCTCCCGATTTATGATGGTGGACTGCCGGCGCGTAGTGCCTTTTTTCGATCTCAAGAGAGCGACGTCGCCTCGTCCCGGGCCGACCGGGACGCCCGAACCAGCGCGCCCCCGAGCCCGATATGACCAAGATTGAACGCGAACGCAGCCTGGCGGTCTTCGTCGACCTCGAAAACCTCGCCATGGGCTTCCAGAACCAGCGCAAGACCAAGTTCGACATCCAGAAGGTGCTCGAACGCCTGGTCGAGAAGGGCAAGCTGATCGTCAAGAAGGCCTACGCCGACTGGAGCCGCTACCAGGCCTACACGGCCCCGTTCCACGAGGCGGCCATCGAGCTGATCGAGATCCCCCGCCGCAGCCAGACCGGCAAGAACTCCGCCGACATCCGCCTGGTCGTCGACGCGATGGACCTGGCCTGGAGCAAGCCCCACGTCGATACCTTCGTGATCGTCTCGGGCGACTCCGACTTCTCGCCGCTGGTCTCCAAGCTCAAGGAGAACGGCAAGCACGTCATCGGCCTGGGGATGAAGGGCTCGACCTCGGAATTGCTCCGCGACAACTGCGACGAGTTCATCTATTACGAGGACCTCGAACGCCAGGAGCAGGACGAGCAGCAGATCACCACCACGCTCTACGCGGACATGCCCGACCGCAAGCGCGAGGTCTACACGCTGCTGATCGAGGCCTGCAACGCCCTCCGCCGCGAGAACCACGAGGTCCTCTACGCGTCGATGATCAAGGACACGATGAAGCGCAAGAAGCCCTCGTTCGACGAGAGCTACTACGGCTATCGGTCCTTCACCCACCTCCTGGAAGAGGCCGACGACCAGGCGATCGTCGACATCGAGCGCAACCCCAAGAGCGGCACCTACGTCGTCACCCGGTTCGGCGAGCGTGAGGCGCCGAAGAAGGACAAGGAAGGCGAGCGGCCGGCGGGTCGCCACAAGCGCTGAGCCGTCCCCGCCATCCCGGCCGGGCTCAGGACCGGTCGGGATCGTCGGCGAACGGGTGGAGCGGGCCGTCACGCTTCGGCGCGGGGCGGGCGGCCAGGATCGCCGAGGCGAGCCGCAAGTCCTCGGCCGTGGTGATCTTGAGGTTCTCCGACGACCCGTCCACGATCCGGCAGTGGTGCCCGGACGCCTCGACCAGCTGGGCATCGTCGGTGATCGCGGCGCCGAGCTTGTGCCGCTCCGCATAGGCGTGCTCGATCCAGTCGCGGCGGAACGCCTGCGGCGTCTGGGCCCCGAACAGCCCGGCGCGGGGGACGGTCTCGACGGTCCATCGGTCGGCGTCGACCCGCTTCAGGGTGTCGGCCACGGCGACCGCCGGCAGGGCCGCGCCGAACTCGACGGCGGCGGCGAACACGGCGTCGACCACGGCGGGGGTCACGCAGGGGCGGGCCGCGTCGTGGACGGCCACAAAGTCGCACGACGGGTCGACGCGGGCCAGGGCGTTGGCGATCGAGTCCGACCGCTCCGCCCCCCCCTCGACGACCGTGATGTTCATGAAGGCGACGTTGGGCCGGTAGCGTCGCTCGAACAGCTCGCGATCCTCGGGGGCGATCGCCACGATCACCTGCGCGACGTCGTCGCGGCCCAGGAAGGCATCGGCGGCGCGGAGCCACACGGCCCGGCCGTCCAGTTCGGCATAGGTCTTCTTCCGGTCCGGCGAGCCGAACCGCGTGGAGCGGCCGGCGGCCGGCAGGATCACGGCGAACCGGGCCATCGGCGCATCCTTCCTCGGGGCCTCGACGCCGGAGAAGGTCCGGGCGATCGGGCCCGATTGTGGTCCCCGGCCCCACCGATGTCAACGCCGGGGCGTGGCCGCTTGCTCCCGGCTTGACGCCTCCTACAATGGGCCTCAGGACGAGGGGGCGGCAGGATCGGCTCCCGGATGCGGAATCCCCGGAACGCGAGGAGCGAGGCGACGATGGATTGCGCGGAACCCCGGTGCGCGGCGATCTTGTTGGAATGGATCAAGGCCCAGTCCGGCGCGGGCGAGGCGGCCCAGGCCGATCCGGCGGCCCGGCAGGGCCTGCTGTGGGCCAGCGTCCCGTATCGGGAAGATGCGGCGACGATCCGGACCGACGGCGAGCTGGCGGGCGCCGTCGAGCACCTGCGGTACGCGGTGTTCCGCCGTTATCAGAATCACCTGACCAAGGCCGAGCGGCTCCGGCTGGACAACACGATCGAGAACGCCCTGTTCAAGATCGACCGGTACGTGGACCGGCTCGACGACGACGAGCGTTGCCGCGTCGAGTCCGAGTGCCGCGACATCCGCGACCTCGTCCGCGACGGCCGGGAGAGGGCCGACCGGCTCCGCCAGCAGGGCCGACGCGCCGAGCTGAAGCTGTCGCAGCTGGCGTCGCTGACCCCGGAACAGTTCGAGGAATTCGTCGGCGAGGTGTTCGAGTCGCTCGGCTTCGAGGTCGAGCACGTGGGCGGCACCGGGGATCAGGGCGTGGACCTCCGGGTCTGCCGCTCCGGGGTGATCGGGATCGTCCAGTGCAAGTACTTCAGCAAGGGGGTGGTCGGCTCCCCGGAACTCCAGAAGTTCCTGGGCACGATCCATCACACGCGGAGCCACAAGGGCTTCTTCGTCACCACCCGGACTTTCACCCTGGCCGCCGACCGGTTCGCCTCCGAGCATCCGATCGAGCTGATCGACGGGCCGAGGCTGGTCGAGCTGGTGCAGGAGGCCATGGGCCCCGGCGCGAAGCGCGAGCCGGAGCCCGCCTGGTTCTGATCCGCCCCGCCCCATTTCCCGGCGGCGCCGGCCTGATCCCGGCACGATCGGCCGCGTGGCACCGCGGATCGGGGGGGCGGTCGGGTCGCCCGATCACCGCATTCACCATGAGGTTCAGTCGCAGGAGATGCGGAATTGACACGGTTCTCCCGGTTCGATCGGCGACCGGCGCGGCAGTTGCAATTTCATGAGCCGTCGCGAACCTCCCAGGGCACCGCGGCGATCGGTCAACGGATGCTCAAAGAATGAGTCGGTCAATATTGACTTGACTGGGTTGCGATGGGCGAGCTAATCTCGATCGATCGCGGGAGGACCCCGCGTCCCCATCGTGCGGTCCAGCCAAGGAGGGTTCGACATGGCCATCTGCAAGAACGACACCTCGCTCGATAGCCTCGCATTGCCTGCCGAATTCGACGACATCGAGGGATTGCTCCGCGCCGACCTGCGGGCGGTCGTCTCGATGGTCGCCCAGAGGGCGAACGAACGGCTGATGCTCACGCGTCGCGAATACGCGCAGCTTCGCACCAACCTCTGGAATCAGATGGTGTCGGCGGTCAACCAGGCGGTCGAGCCGCTGTCCGCCGACCGTCGCTGACCCCAAGACCCGCCCGAAGGGCGGGGCCCGTGGCAAGATGGCTCGGATCATCCTCGGCGTGACCGGATCGGTGGCGGCCCTGCGGACCCCCGCGATTTACGGGGTGTTGCGCGACGAGGGCCACCAGGTCCGGGTGGTGGCCACGGAGCCATCCCTCCACTTCTTCGACCCCGCCGAACTGGCCCCCGACCCGGCCGATCCGCTCGGCGGGCCGGTCTTCCGCGACGCCGACGAGTGGCCCCCTTCCCGCTGGCGTCGCGACGACCCGGTGCTCCACATCGAGTTCCGCCGCTGGGCCGACCTGCTCGCGGTCGCCCCCCTGGACGCGAACACCCTGGCCAAGTTCGCCCTGGGGTTCTCGGACAACTTCCTGTCCTGCCTGTTCCGGGCCTGGGACTTCGGCCGCCCGGTGGTGCTGGCCCCGGCCATGAACTCGCTGATGTGGGACAGCCCGGTCACGCGAAGGCATCTCGCCCAGATGCTCGAAGACCGCGGCGACGGCCTCCAGCCGCCCAGCTGGAGCCTGGACGACGCCGCCGAGGTCTTCGCTCGCCACGCGCCGAATCTCGCACTGGTCGGCCCGCAATCCAAGCGGCTGGCCTGCGGCGATGTCGGGATCGGCGGCATGGCCGATGTGGATGCGATCGTCGGGAGCATCCGGCAGTTTTTGGGCCGAAATTGATCCCGGAGCCCGGTTGGGGCGGGGGTCCGGGCCGGTTCGTGTCCCCAAGTCGCGACAGCGCCAACGGCTCCGCCCCGGGGTTCGGGGACGGAGACCACTTGACTTTCCCCCCGTGGTCGCGATTAGTATTACGTTTCCCGATAACTCCCCCGACGCACTATCGAGGTCTCGCCAACTGGCGAGGGGTCATGCAGCTCGAATGGCTCAAGATCTTCTGCGACGTGGTGCGCTGGGCGAGCGTTTCCAAGGGGGCACGGGAGAACGGGATCTCGCAGTCGACGGCCAGCCAGGTCGTCCATCAGATCGAGGCCAGGTTGGGGGTGAAGCTGATCGACCGATCGAAGCGGCCCCTGGTCCCGACGCCGCAAGGGAAGGTCTATTACGAGGGCTGCAAGGATTTGGTCGGACGTTACCTCGAGGTCGAAAATCGCGTCAAGGCGCTCGACGATGCCCGCAGCCTGACCGGCACGGTCCGGGTGGCGGCGATCTATTCGGTCGGGTTCCACGACATGGGGCGATACGTCGAGAGGTTCCGCGCCGAGTATCCGGAGGCCGACGTCCGGGTCGAGTATCTCCACCCGACCCGGGTGATCGAGAGCGTGATGGGGGACGATGCGGAGCTGGGCCTGATCTCCTTCCCGAGGAAGTGGCCCGAGCTGACGGCGATCCCCTGGCGTGAGGAGGAGATGGTGCTGGCGGTCCACCCGTCGCACCGGCTCGCCGGGCTGGGCGAGGTGGATGCCGGGCAGCTGGGGGGGGAGCGATTCGTCGGCTTCGACCACGGCCTGCCGATCCGCCGCGCCGTGGACCGGTTCCTCCGCAAGCACGGGGTCCACGTCCGGGTGGCCCTGGAGTTCGACAACATCGAGATGATCAAGAGGGCCGTCGAGGTCCCGTCCGGGGTGGCCATCCTGCCGATGCCGACGCTGGCCGGCGAGGTGAAGGCCGGGACGCTGCGGACGGTCCGGTTCCGCGACCCCCGCCCGACCCGGCCCCTGGCGATCATCCATCGCCGCTCGGAGCAGCTCTCGCTGGCGGCCGGGCGGTTCCTGGAACTGCTGACCACCAAGGAAGCCCCGGCGGCCCCGCCCGCCGTCGAGGTGGCGGCCAAACCCGACGACGGGGCGGCCCTCGCCCGCGACGCCCAGGAATGAGGCGTCCGTCGCGGCCGAGGGCAAGCCTCCCCCCCGATGCGTCCGGCCCTGGGCCCGCGACGCCCCGTCGTCCCGCCGATTATTGCACTGCCAGGCCCACGGCCAACGTCCGCGGAGTGGAAAGGGAAGACATGAGCATGGGATCAGGAATGCCGGCGGCGCAGGGGTTGTATGACCCGCGGTTCGAGCACGACGCGTGCGGTGTCGGCTTCATCGTCGACCTGAAGGGGCGGAAATCGCACCAGCTCGTCCGCGACGGCATCACCGCCCTGGTGAACCTCGACCACCGCGGCGCCTGCGGCTGCGAGAACAACACCGGCGACGGCGCCGGGGTGCTGATCCAGATCCCCGACCAGTTCCTCCGCGAGGTCTTCCTGGCCGATCGGTGCGCCACCCTGGGCATCGAGGTCCCCGAGCCCGGGGCCTACGGCGTGGGCTCGTTCTTCGCCTCGCAAGACCCGGTCCAGCAGACCTTCGGCATGGCCCTGTTCGAGAAGATCGTCGCCCGCGAGGGGCAGGCGTTCCTCGGCTGGCGGCGGCTGAAGACCGACAACGCGCTGCTGGGCGAAGGGGCGAAGTCGGTCGAGCCGGCCGTCTTCCAGGCCTTCGTCGGCAAGAAGGACCCGACGCTCTCCGAGGACCGTTTCGAGCGCAAGCTCTACGTGATCCGCAAGAGCTTCGAGAAGGAGATCGAGAAGTCCCGGCTGGACGACCACCGGTTCTTCTACTTCTGCAGCCTCTCCTGCCGCACGATCGTCTACAAGGGGATGCTCACCCCGCACCAGGTCGGCAGCTATTTCGCCGACGACCTCGGCGACCCCCGGCTGGCGTCGGCCCTGTGCCTGTTCCACTCGCGGTTCAGCACCAACACCTTCCCGAGCTGGGAGCTGGCCCACCCCTACCGGATGATCTCCCACAACGGCGAGATCAACACCCTCCGGGGCAACATCAACTGGATGAAGGCCCGCCAGGAGCTGTTCGCCTCGGACCTGTACGACGACGGTGACGTCGACAAGCTCAAGCCGATCATCCGCGAGGGGCTGAGCGACACCGCCTGCCTCGACAACGCGGTCGAGTTGCTGGTGCGGTCGGGCTACCCGCTCGCCCACGCCATGATGATGCTGGTGCCGGAGGCGTGGGAGAACCACGAGACCATGCCCCAGCACAAGAAGGACTTCTACCGCTACCATAGCTGCCTGATGGAGGCGTGGGACGGCCCGGCGTCGATCGGCTTCACCGACGGCAAGACCATCGGCGCCGTGCTGGACCGCAACGGCCTCCGCCCGACCCGCTACTGGGTCACCCGCGACGACCGGGTCATCATGGGCTCGGAGAGCGGCGTCCTGGCGATACCGCCCGAGGACGTCGTCTTCAAGGGCCGCCTCGAACCGGGCAAGATGTTCCTGGTCGACCTGGAGCAGGGCCGGATCATCGGCGACGAGGAACTCAAGAACGCCATCGCCACCGAGAAGCCCTACGGCGAGTGGCTGTCCGAGTACATGATCCCGCTGGCCGAGGTGCCCGAGGCCCCCGAGCACGTCCAGGGCCCCGACCACGAGACCCTGCTCCACCGCCAGCAGGCGTTCGGCTACACGCTGGAAGACCTCAAGTACATCCTCGGCCCGATGGGCAACGCCGGCGAGGAAGCCATCGGCTCGATGGGCACGGACACCCCGCTGGCCGTCCTCTCCGACCGCGCCCAGCCTTTGTTCAACTACTTCCAGCAGCTGTTCGCCCAGGTGACGAACCCGCCGCTGGACGCGATCCGCGAGGAACTGGTGACCTCGGTCCTGACCGGAGCCGGCGGGGAGGGCAACCTCCTGATGCCGACCCCGGAAAGCTGCCGCCAGATCGCGCTGGACATCCCGATCCTCGATAACGACGACCTGGCCAAGCTCAAGCGGCTGGACGGCTGGCGCGGCTTCAAGTCGGCCATCCTGCCGATGATCTTCCCGGCCGAGGACGGCGCCCAGGGGATGGCCCGGGCGTTGGAGCAGATGTTCGACGCGGCGGTGGCCGCCATCGACGACGGGGCGAACCTGCTGATCCTGTCCGACCGGGGCGTCGACGCCACCCACGCGCCGATCCCGTCGCTGCTGGCCTGCGCCGGGCTGCACCACCACCTCGTCCGGGTCGGTCGCCGCACCCGCGCCGGGCTGGTGATCGAGTGCGGGGATGCCCGCGAGAACCACCACTTCGCCCTCCTCCTGGGCTACGGGGCCGGTTCGATCAACCCCTATGTCGCCTTCGAGACGCTCGACGACATGATCCGGATGGGGATGATCCAGCCGGGCATCGACCACGCCCAGGCGGTCGCGAAGTATCGGTATGCGATCAAGAAGGGGGTCGTGAAGGTGATGTCCAAGATGGGCATCAGCACGATCCAGAGCTATCGCGGGGCCCAGATCTTCGAGGCGATCGGCCTGAACGAGGCGTTCATCTCCAAGTACTTCGACAAGACCGCGTCGCGGATCGGCGGCGTGGGCCTGCCGGAGATCGCCCGCGAGACGCTGTACCACCACGCCCGGGCCTACGCCGACCGCGAGGCCGGGCCGACCATGCTGGAATGGGGCGGCCAGTACCAGTGGCGCCGCGAGGGGGAGTACCACCTGTTCAACCCCGAGACGGTGTTCCGGCTCCAGCACGCCACCAAGACCGGCAAGGTCGAGATCTACCGGCAGTACGCCGAGATGGTCGACGCCCAGAACGAGCGGCTGGCGACCCTCCGCGGCCTGTTCGACTTCCGGTTCGGCGACCGCGAGCCGGTGCCGATCGAGGAGGTCGAGTCGATCGAGGCGATCTGCAAGCGGTTCGCCTCCGGGGCGATGTCCTACGGGTCGATCAGCGGCGAGTCGCACGAGACCCTGGCCATCGCCATGAACCGGATCGGCGGCCGGAGCAACACCGGCGAGGGGGGCGAGGACACCCGCCGCAACACCCTGGACCCCAACGGCGACGACCGCCGGAGCAAGGTCAAGCAGGTGGCCTCGGGCCGGTTCGGCGTCACCAGCGAATACCTGGTCAGCGCCGACGAGATCCAGATCAAGGTGGCCCAGGGGGCCAAGCCCGGCGAGGGGGGCCAGCTTCCCGGCCAGAAGGTGTGGCCCTGGATCGCCAAGGTCCGGTTCTCCACCCCCGGCGTGTCGCTGATCAGCCCGCCGCCGCACCACGACATCTACTCGATCGAGGACCTGGCCCAGCTCATCTACGACCTCAAGAATGCCAACCCCCGGGCCCGGATCAGCGTCAAGCTGGTGGCCGAGGTCGGCGTCGGCACGGTCGCGGCGGGCGTGGCCAAGGCCCACAGCGACGTGATCCTGATCTCCGGCCACGACGGCGGCACCGGGGCCAGCCCGCTGACCTCGCTCAAGCACGCCGGCGTCCCCTGGGAACTCGGCCTGGCCGAGACCCAGCAGACCCTGGTCATGAACCGGCTCCGCGACCGCGTGGTCGTCCAGGCCGACGGCCAGATGAAGACCGGCCGCGACGTGGTGATCGCCGCGCTGCTGGGGGCCGAGGAATACGGCTTCGCCACCGCGCCCCTGGTGGTCATGGGCTGCATCATGATGCGGGTCTGCCACCTGGACACCTGCCCGGTGGGGATCGCCACCCAGAACCCCAAGCTCCGCGAGAAGTTCAACGGCAAGGCGGAGCACGTCGTCAACTACTTCCACTTCATCGCCGAGGAAGTCCGCGAGCTGATGGCCAAGCTCGGCTTCCGCACCATCGACGAGATGATCGGCCGGTCCGACCTGCTCGACATGCGGAAGGCGATCAACCACTACAAGGCCCGCGGGCTCGACTTCAGCAAGATCTTCTATCGCCCCGAGGCCGGCCCCGGCGTCGGCGTCCGCAAAGAGATCGAGCAGGATCACGGCCTGGACACGGCGCTGGACCAGACCCTGCTGCCCCAGGCGGCCCCGGCCCTGGAGCGGGGCGAGCCGGTCGAGATCGTCTCGGAGATCCGCAACGTCAACCGGACCGTGGGCACGATCCTGGGCAGCGAGCTGACCCGCCGCCACGGCGGGGCCGGCCTGCCCGACGACACGATCAAGCTCCGGTTCACCGGCACCGCCGGCCAGAGCTTCGGCGCCTTCGTCCCCCGGGGGATGACGCTGACCCTGGAAGGGGACGCCAACGACTACGTCGGCAAGGGCCTCTCGGGCGGCAAGCTCGTGGTCTACCCGCCCCGGGCGTCGAACCTGGTGGCCGAGGACAACATCATCATCGGCAACGTCGCCCTGTACGGGGCGACCTCCGGCCGGGCGTTCTTCCGCGGCCGCGCCGGGGAACGGTTCTGCGTCCGCAACAGCGGGGCGCTGGCGGTCGTCGAGGGCGTGGGCGACCACGGCTGCGAGTACATGACCGGGGGCGTCGCGGTGGTGATCGGCCCGACCGGGCGGAACTTCGCCGCCGGCATGAGCGGGGGCGCCGCCTTCGTCCTGGACGAGGCCGACGACTTCGCCACCCGGTGCAACCTGGGCATGGTCGAACTGGAACGGCTGGTCGAGGGGGAGGACATCGCCCTGGTCCGCGACCTCCTGATCCAGCACGCGGGATACACCAAGAGCCCCGTCGCCGCGCGGCTGCTGGGCGACTGGGACAAGGCAATCGGGCTGTTCGCCAAGGTGATGCCGGTCGACTACCGCCGCGTCCTCGACCAGAGGAAGCGCGAGGCGGCGGCCGAGGCGGGGCAGGATCTTTTGAAGGGTGTGGAGGTGAGCGGTGGGTAAGCCGACCGGATTCCTGGAACTGCCCCGCGAGACGCATCCGTACCGGCCGGTGTCCGAGCGGATCAACGACTTCCGCGAGGTCTACAACCCCCTGCCCCTGGTCAACGTCCGCGACCAGGGCGCCCGGTGCATGGACTGCGGCGTCCCGTTCTGCCATCAGGGCTGCCCGCTGGGCAACCTGATCCCGGACTGGAGCGACCTGGTCTACCGCGACCAGTGGCAGGCGGCCATCGACCGGCTGCACGCGACCAACAACTTCCCCGAGTTCACCGGCAAGCTCTGCCCGGCCCCGTGCGAGTCGGCCTGCGTGCTCGGCCTGATCGACCAGCCGGTGGCGATCAAGCAGATCGAGGAATCGATCATCGACGTGGCCTGGGAGAACGGCTGGGTGGTCCCCCTGCCCCCCAAGGTCAAGACCGGCAAGACCGTGGCGGTGGTCGGCTCCGGCCCCGCCGGGCTGGCCGTCGCCCAGCAGCTGGCGCGGGTCGGCCACGACGTGACGGTCTTCGAGCGCGACGACCAGATCGGCGGGCTGCTCCGCTACGGCATCCCCGACTTCAAGATGGAGAAGCGGCACATTGACCGCCGGATCGCCCAGATGGAGGCCGAGGGGGTCGTCTTCCGCACCGGGGTCAACATCGGGGCGGACATCCGGCCCGACCAGATCCTGGCCGAGTTCGACGCCGTCTGCCTCTGCGCCGGGGCGACCGCCCCGCGCGACCTGCCGATCCCGGGCCGCGACCTCGACGGGGTCGAGTTTGCCATGGACTTCCTCACGCCCCAGAATCGCCGCGTGGCGGGCCTGCCGGTGGAGGAGCGCCCCGCCCTGACGGCCGAGGGCAAGAACGTCATCATCATCGGCGGCGGCGACACCGGGGCCGACTGCCTGGGCACGGTCCACCGCCAGGGGGCCAAGGCCGTCCACCAGTTCCAGATCCACCGCCAGCCCCCCGGCGAGCGGGCGCTGGACAACCCCTGGCCCCAGTGGTCGAACATCTTCAGGTCGTCGGCCGCGCACGAAGAAGGCGGCGTCCGCGAGTTCTCGATCCACACCCGCCGCTTCGTCGGCGATCACGGCAAGGTCACCGGCCTGGAGACCGTCCGGGTGCAGGTGGAGCGGACCCCGACCGGCCGCAAGATCGTCGAGATCCCCGGCACCGAGCAGTTCTACCCGGCCGACCTCGTCCTGCTGGCCCTCGGCTACACCGGCCCCGAGGGCGGAGGCCTGCTCCAGGGCTTCGGCGTCGAGCTGGACGAGCGTGGCAACGTCAAGGCCGACGGCCACCGCCGCACCAACGTCCCGAAGGTCTACGTCGCCGGCGACATGTCGCGCGGCCAGTCCCTGATCGTCTGGGCGATCGCCGAGGGCCGCGACGCCGCCCACGCCATCGACCTGGAACTGATGGGCAAGACCGACCTCCCCAAGCCCCTGGACCACGGCAACGACCGCCGTCCGTTCGACTGAGCAAACCGCCGGTGCTCGCCCGCCCCGTCCTCATCGCGTAGGATCGGGGCGAGGCGAGAACGATCCACCCCGCGCCCGGAGGGCCCTCCCCATGGCCACCGCGTCCACAGCCCCGGCCACGCTCGATGACCTCGCGCGCGAGCCGGGCAAGGCCGAGCTGATCGCCGGGAGGATTGTCCGCTTCATGCCCACCGGATTCATTCCATCCCAGATCGCGGCGAATATCTACGATTCGCTGAAACTCTACGCCAGGCGGAACCGGCGGGGAGCGGCCGTGACCGACAACATGGCGTTCGTCGTGCCGCCCTTGCCTTCGGGGCGGCGGACGTTCTCGCCCGATGCAGCCTATTACATCGGCCCTTGGCCCAAGAATCCGATGCGGTTCCTCGACGGAGCCCCCCGGTTCGCCGCCGAAGTCCGCAGCGAGGGAGATCGCGGCCCCGCCTCATTGGCCGAAATGGCCTCCAAGCGAGCTGATTACTTCGCGGTGGGTACGTTGGTCGTTTGGGACGTCGATCAGGTCACGGAGACGATCACGGTTCATCGGGCTGAGGGCCCGGATCAGCCCGTCATTTATCGACGTGGTGACATGGCCGAGGCCGAACCCGCCGTCCCAAAATGGCGAATCGCCGTCGATGATGTGTTCCTGCTGATGACGCCCGAGGAGTTGGAAGGGACCGCAACGTGATGCAGACTGTGATCCTGGGTCGGCGTTCGATGATCGTTGTGGGCTTGTTGTTGGCCGGGTGGACCGCATCGATCCACGCCGACGAGAAGCTCGCGGGCCGGGCCTGCCGGTCGGTCCACCTGGGCTATCCGGCCGGGGCGGGGACGGCGTTCTACAACGAGGTGACCGTCGATCGATCGGCGCCCGGGACGTACTTCTGCGCCATCGGCTGGAACAAGGGGTACTTCGGCATCCAGGAGCTGGACCGGGGCAAGAAGGTCGTCATCTTTTCGGTCTGGGACTCGAACCAGGACGAGAAGTCAGCGGTCGACGAGTCGAAGCGGGTCAAGCTGCTCCACAAGGACGAGAAGGTGCGGATCGGCCGGTTCGGCGGCGAGGGGACCGGCGGGCAGTCGTTCCTCGACTTCGACTGGAAGGTGGGCGCGACCTATCGCTTCCTCGTCACCTCCCGGGTCGACGGCGAGCGCACCGAGTACGCAGGCTATTTCCGGGGCCCCGACGACCCGGCCTGGACGCACCTGGTGACGTTCTCCACGATCACCGGCGGCAAGGATCTGGGCGGCTACTACTCGTTCGTCGAGGACTTCAAGCGCAACAAGGTCTCCGCCACGATCGCCCGCGAGGCCCACTACGGCAACGCCTGGGTCAAGCTCAAGGACGGCGGTTGGAAGCCGGTCGAGCGGGCCCGGTTCACCGCCGACAAGAACCCGTCCCTGGCCATCAACGCCAAGGTGGACGCCGGCCGCTTCGTCCTGGTCACGGGCGGGTCGACCGAGAACACCGACACCAAGCTCAACGACTCGATGGACCTGCCGCCCGCCGAGCGGAAGGCGCCCGAGGGCTTGCCCGAGGCCCCGCCCACCTGACGCTCCATGCGGCGGTCCACCCGCGCGGGGATGGATGGCGATGCCGCGATCTGTCCCCGATCTTCATTTCGAACGGCGGTATCTCCACAATCCGCACGACCATCGCAAGCCGTTTGATCGCCATGGGTATAAGCCCGTCCAGTCTTGTACGGTACGTCCGGCCATGCTATCTGTTTGATGAGTAGTCGCCAGGTGAATAGGGCCTCAAGTGCGGCATGGGCCCGCGACGATAAGAGGTGTTGCGTCGCGGTGGATGGCCATCGCGTGGGGCATCGAGGACCGAAAGGCGGCGGGGCATGGCCGGCACGGACACGGCGGTGATTCGACTCTCCGACCTGGCGGACGGCCAGGAAGCGGAGTTCTTCGCCGCGCTGGTGAAGAAGGAGACGGGGACCGACAAGCACGGCAACCCGTTCGCCAAGGTCCACTTCCGCGACAAGAGGGCCACGCGGATCGCGCCGCTGTGGTCGTCCGACCCGCTGCTGGCGTTCGCCGAGGACTGGCCGATCGGCGAGGGGTTCCGGCTCCGCGCCAAGGCCGAGACGACCCGGTACGGCCCGCAGATCAAGATCCTCGAAATCCGGAAGGTGGTCCCTGAGGACGTCGCCGACGGGTACGACTTCTTCGACCTCGTCGAAAGCTCGAAGTATCCGCCCGACTCCTGCTATGCCCAGATCCTCGGGTTCATCGACAAGCACGTCCGCCGCCCGGAACTGGCCCGGCTGGTCCGCGAGATCCTGGCCGAGCACGCCGAGCTGTTCCGCAAGATGCCCGCGGCCCAGAGTCTGCACCACGGCTTCAACGGCGGGCTGATCGAGCACGTCTGGAGCGTGACCCGGGTCTGCACCCTGCTGATCAAGCATTACGCCGAATACTACAGCGACCTGAACCCGAAGCTGGACCGCGACGTGATCGTGGCCGCGGCGATTCTCCACGACATCGGCAAGCTCCGCGAGCTGGATTATCACCCGGTCGAGGCCCGATACACCAAGCAGGGGACGCTGATCGGCCACATCGTCCTGGGCCGGGACATGGTCCGCGACAAGGCCCGGGAGATCGGCAACTTCCCGGAGGAGACGCTGCTCCTGCTGGAGCACGCCATCCTGGCCCACCACGGCCGGCTCGAATACGGGGCCCCCAAGGCGCCGCTGACGATCGAGGCGCTGATCGTCCACTACGCCGACGAGATCGACGCCAAGATCAACGCCGTGGCCGCCGAGCGGATGCGCTCGACCACCGACGACGAGTTCACGGGCAAGATCTTCGCCGTGGACAACCGCCGGTTCTACAAGGGGATCCCGGTCGAGCTGCCCACCGAGGAGGAACTCGACGCCCTGCCCTGATCGCGACGGTTGGCGGGCCGCTCCCGGCCCGGCTACAATCGACGGGTGCCCGCCGAAGCCGGACGCGGGCGGACCGTCGATCCTTCCCATACGAGAGACTCCCCGATGATTTCGACCCGCCACCTCGGCCGGTTCGCCTCCCTCTGTTCGCTCGGCCTGTCGATGGCCCTCCTGTCGGGCTGCGAGCCCGCCGCGCCGGTGGCCCCGGCCCCGACCACCACCGAAGGGCCCGCCTCCACCGAGATCAAGTCGATGCCGGTCGAGCCCAAGGCCGACGGCAAGGCCGAAGGGGCCGCCGCCGACGTCAAGCTGTCCGACGAGGAGATCGCCGAGATCAAGAAGCTGCCCGCCGAGGATCAGGCGATCGCCCTGGCCCAGAAGGTCTGCCCGGTCAGCGGCGGCCACCTCGGCGACCCCGGCATGGGCGCCCCGATCAAGCAGGTGGTCAACGGCAAGACCTTCTTCCTCTGCTGCTCCGGCTGCGAGGGCGAGGTGAAGTCCGACCCCGCCGGCGTGCTGGCGAAGCTGCCCAAGTGACCCATGATGCCCCAGCCCACCGCGTCCCCGCCGTCGCCGGGCAAGGTCTGGCGTGGGAATGATGCGGGGGCTATAATTCATCCCCGAGATGGATCTGAGTGGAAGGGTCGGCCGACGCAGGCCGCCCCTTCGACCGACTCGGATCGGCGATGCCTCGCATAGCGATCGCGGGGCGTGACCAGTCGGTCGCGTCCTCCCCGGCTCTCCCCCGGACCGATCGCCCTGCGGGGCGGGCCGAACCCGCCGATCCCGGGTCCACGTCCGCCATGACCCGAGGCGCCCCCGGCGATCCTCGGGATCCGGGCGTCGCAAGCCCGCCCTCCGAATGAACACCTGTCTTGAACTTCCCCCGCGTCCGACCCCGGCAGGATCCGCCCGCGGCCCGGGCCCCTGATCCGTATCGACGCCCACACCCTCCCCCTGACTCGAACCGTACCCGGAGCCGAATCGACCATGGCCCAACCTTCCGCACGCCAGAGCGCCATCGCGGCCGTCACCTCCTGGGCCGCCAACGGGGCCCGGATGGCCCCGAGCGAGACTCCGGTCCGCCAGCTCTTCGGCATCAACGTCTTTTCCGATGAAGTGATGCGGTCGCGGTTGCCCGAGAACGTCTATCGCGGGCTGCGGAACACGATCAAGAAGGGGGTCTCGCTCGATCCGAACATCGCCGACGTCGTCGCGGCGGCGATGAAGGAGTGGGCGATGGAGAAGGGTGCGACCCACTACACCCACTGGTTCCAGCCGATGACCGGCCTGACGGCCGAGAAGCACGACTCGTTCCTGGCCCCCACCGAGGCCGGCACCGCGATCGCCGAGTTCAGCGGCTCGGAGCTGGTCCGGGGCGAGCCGGACGCCTCCAGCTTCCCGTCGGGCGGCATCCGCGCCACGTTCGAGGCCCGCGGCTACACCGCGTGGGACCCGACCAGCCCGGCGTTCATCCTGGAGAACCCCAACGGCACCACGCTCTGCATCCCCACGGCGTTCTGCTCGTGGACCGGCGAGGCGCTGGACAAGAAGACCCCGCTGCTCCGGTCGATGGACGCCGTCTCCAAGCAGGCGCTGCGGATCCTCAAGCTGTTCGGGTCGGAGGCCCAGCGGGTCCACTCCACCTGCGGCCCCGAGCAGGAATACTTCCTGATCGACAAGAACTTCTACTATGCCCGCCCCGACCTGATCAACGCCGGCCGGACCCTGTTCGGCGCCAAGCCCCCCAAGGGGCAGGAGATGGAGGACCACTACTTCGGCGCCATCCCCGAGCGCGTCCTGGCCTGCATGCTCGAATTCGAGACCGAGCTGTACAAGCTGGGCGTCCCGGTCAAGACCCGGCACAACGAGGTCGCCCCGTCGCAGTACGAGGTGGCGCCCCTGTTCGAGAACGCCAACGTCGCCACCGACCACAACATGCTGATCATGGAGACCCTGAAGCGGGTCGCCGACCGGTATGGGATGCAGTCGCTGCTGCACGAGAAGCCGTTCGCCGGGGTCAACGGCTCGGGCAAGCACGTCAACTGGTCGCTGTCCGACGACCTGGGCACGAACCTCCTGCGTCCGGGCGAGACCCCGCACGATAACGCCCAGTTCCTGGTTTTCCTCGCGGCCGTCCTCACGGCGGTCAGCCGCCACGGCGACCTGCTCCGCCTGACCGTCGCCCACGCCGGCAACGACCACCGCCTGGGCGCCAACGAGGCCCCGCCGGCGATCATCTCGGTGTTCCTGGGCGACATGCTCCAGGACATCGTCGAGCAGATCGAGAAGGGCGGCGCCAAGAGCACCAAGGCCGGCGGCACGATGCAGATCGGCGTCTCGGTCCTGCCGACCCTGCCCCGCGACGCGGGCGACCGCAACCGGACCAGCCCGTTCGCCTTCACCGGCAACAAGTTCGAGTTCCGCGCCGCCGGCTCCAGCCAGTCGATCGCCGGCCCCAACGTCGTGCTCAACACGATCGTGGCCGAGGCCCTCGACGAGATCGCCACCCACCTGGAGGCCGCGGTCAACTCCGGCAAGGATCTCCACGCCGAGATCCAGGCCCTGCTGCCCAAGCTGATCGCCGACAGCAAGAAGGTCATCTTCAACGGCGACAACTACTCCGAGAAGTGGCACGCCGAGGCCGAGACCCGCGGCCTGCCCAACCGCAAGAGCACGGTCGACAGCCTGCCCGACCTGATCTCCTCCAAGTCGATCGCCCTGTTCGGCAAGTACGGGGTCTTCTCCGAGCGAGAGCTGCACTCGCGGTTCGAGATCTTCCTGGAGAACTACAAGAAGACGATCACCATCGAGGCCCAGCTCACCGCCCAGATCGGCTCGCGGCAGATCCTGCCGGCCGCCATGCGGTACCAGGCCGAGGTCGCCAACGCGATCGCCCAGCTCAAGGCCGCCGGCGTCTCCGCCCCCAAGGGCCAGGTCGACCTGCTCAACGAGCTGACCAGGACGATCGACGAGCTGCAGACCGGGCTGGCCGCCCTGGTCAAGGCGTCCGATGACCACGCCGAAGGCGACACCCTGGCCCACGCCAAGCACGCCAAGGACACCGTCATCCCCGCCATGAACGCCGTCCGCGCCGCCGGCGACAAGCTCGAACTCCTCGTCGCCGACGACCTCTGGCCGCTGCCGACCTACCAGGAAATGCTGTTCATCAAGTAAACCCCCTCGCGGGGTCGGCTTGAATCCAGGGGTTTGCCCGGCGACCGTCCGGGCAAGCCCTTTTTTTTGTCCGGGCCGGGCCCCCGGCGATGTGGCCCGTTGACGGCGGGCGGGGAGCCCGTAGACTTTGAAGCGGACACCACCTCCGTTTCCACCGAACCCGTCCTCCTCTCCCCGGCCGAAACGATCCGGGCTGCACCAGGGGTTTGCCCGCGATGTCTCAAGTCCATGCGATGCCGGTGATGCTCGGGGTTCTGGCCGTCCTGGCGGTCGCCTACCGCTTCTACAGCGCCTTCCTGGCCGCGCGGGTCGCGGTGCTGGACGACACCCGGACCACCCCGGCTCACCTGCTCAACGACGGGCAGAATTACCACCCGACCAACCGCTGGGTCCTGTTCGGCCACCACTTCGCGGCGATCTCCGGGGCCGGCCCCCTGATCGGCCCGGTGCTGGCCATCCAGTTCGGCTACATGCCGGGGCTGGTCTGGCTGGTGGTGGGCGTCTGCCTGGCGGGGGCCGTGCAGGACATGATGACGCTGGCGGCGTCGGTGCGGCTGGGGGGCAAGAGCCTCGCCGGCCTGGCCCGCGCCGAGGTCGGCCCGGTGGCGGGGGCGGCCACGACCCTGGCGATCCTCTATGTGATCGTGATCGCCCTGGCCGGGCTGGGGATCGTGGTCGTCAAGGCGCTGGGCGGCGAGGAGGTCGCCATGAAGGCGGGCACGTCGCTCACCCCTCCCGCCTCGGTCCAGCTGGCCCTGGCCACGGGCCCCGACGGCAAGCAATACCTCGACGTCCCGCCCGAGACGACCTACAAGTTCGGCGACGCGCCGGACCAGACGATGGTCTTCCACGAGCCGTTCCGGATGATGGTCCCCGACTCCAAGGCCCCGCAGCCCTCGGCCCCGGATTCGCCCACGCTGGTCCTGCCCGACGGGGCGAAGCGGCTGGTGCCGGGAAGTTCCTGGGGGACGTTCACCATCGCCTGCACCGTGCCGATCGCGTTGGCGGTGGGTTGGTACATGTACCGGTTCCGCAAGGGGAAGGTGGTCGAGGCGTCGCTGATGGGGGCCATCGCCGTGCTGGCGGCGACCGTCGTAGGGGCGTGGATCCCGGGTTCGAGCCTGGAACGGTACTTCATCTGGGACCGGAACCAGACTACCGCGGCGATCGCCGGGTACGGCTTCGTCGCGTCGATCCTGCCGGTGTGGCTCCTGCTCTGCCCGCGCGACTACCTGTCCAGCTTCCTCAAGATCGGAACGATCGGCCTGCTGGTCATCGGCGTGCTGGTGGCCAACCCGGTGCTGGAAGCCCCGGCGATCAACCACCAGTTCTCGCAGGGCGGCGGGCCCTACTTCGACGGGCCGATCTTCCCCTACGTGTTCATCTGCGTGATGTGCGGGGCGATCTCCGGGTTCCACGCCCTGGTCTCCTCCGGCACGACGCCCAAGATGGTCGACCGGGAGAGTGACGTCCGGATGATCGGCTACGGGGCGATGCTGATGGAGGGGCTGGTCGGCGTGGTCGCCCTGATCGCGGCGGCGGCCCTGCCCAATTCGATGTATTACGACATCAACATCGACCTCGCCCGACGCCCCCAGTTCCAGCAGGCGTTGAAAGCCCTGGACGTGGACCACGACGGCGGCGAACTCGTGCAGATGGAGGCCGACGTCCAGGAGTCGCTCCACGGCCGGACCGGCGGGGCCGTGACCCTGGCCGTGGGCATGGCCCGGATCTTCTCGCAGGCGATGCCCGGCTTCAACGGCCTGATCAAGTACTGGTATCACTTCGCGATCATGTTCGAGGCCCTGTTCATCCTGACCACGATCGACACGGGCACCCGAATCGGGCGATTCTTGCTCCAGGAGGTGCTGGGCAAGATCTGGAAGCCGCTGGGCGACCTCGACCGCCTCGGCCCGTCGATCCTGGCCACCGGGCTGATCGTGGTCGGCTGGGGGACGTTCATCGCCACCGGGTCGGTGGAGACGATCTGGCCGATGTTCGGGATGGCGAACCAGCTGCTGTCGGTGATCGCCCTGGCGATCGCCACGACGATCCTGGTCAACGCCGGCCGGGCCCGCTATTCCTGGGTGACGCTGCTCCCCCTCCTGTTCGTGGCGACCACGACCACCACCGCCGGCTATTACGAGATCACCGGCAAGTTCCGCAAGATGACCCTGGTGCCGGCCACGGCGCTCAAGGGCTACCTCAACATCGGCCTGACCGTGATGCTCCTGGCCTGCGTGGCCGTGATCCTCGTGTCCGCCGCCTCGAAGTGCCTCCTCGCCAACAAGGCGGCCCAGGCGACCGGGGGCTGACCACGGCGATCAGGCCGGCGGGGCGAATCCGGCCAGGGCGCGGGCCTGGGCCGGGTTCCAGGCCACGCCGGGGCGGGCCTCGCGAATCCTCGCCATCGCCGATGCGGCGTCCGGGGCGAGGCCGGCGGCCATGAGGTAGGCCGCCGCCACGGTGGCGCTCCGGCCATGGCCGAGGGCGCAGTGGATCAGGATCGGGCCCGACCCGGCCCGCCCCATCAGCCAGGCGACCGCTTCGGACAGTTCGGCCGAGGCGGGGGCCGTCCCGTCCAGGACCGGAATCGACCGATAGGCGACGCCCTCCCGCAGCGGACGCGCCTCGGCGAACTCGGCCGCGAGGTCGAGCACCGAGGCCCACGGAGGCATCCCCGCCCGGCGGGCCTCGGCGGCCGTCATCCTCCGGCCGAGCCAGACGCCCGGGGCGATCGGGTCGGGCCGATCCCCCCGGCGGCTCAGGCGATACAGGGCGAACCCGGCCCCGTTCAGGGCGAAATACGGGCCGAGCAGCGGCCAGGCCCAGGCCGCCCGTCGACCGTCGGGCCGCTTACCCAGGATCTGCACCCCGCCTCCGAGATAGACGACCGCCATCACCCCGAACGAGAGGGCTGACCATCCGGCCAGGAGGCGGGCCGGCAATGCGGCCTCGCGTCCCACGAGCGCGGCGGCCGAGGCCATCAGGCCGAACACCATCCCGTATTTGGCCGACATCCGGGCCTCCCCTGCCCAGCACCCGGCGAGGGTCTTGGCCTCCTCGCGATCGGCCGCCGCGACAGTCCATCGTCGCCGATCGCCCCGCCTGAGGCAATTCCCGGCGAGGAAGGCTATTTACCGGGTCCGCGAGTCGAAGCGGGCAATGGAGGGTCGACCGGGACGTCGGCGAACTCGGCCCACTCGAAGGGGCGGGACTGGAGCCGGAACTCCCTGATCGAGGCGAGCGGCAGGTCGAAACCCACCGTCACCTGGCGGAAGTTCTTCGTGCCGCCCGAGGACTGCCGGACCGGGGCCGTCTCCTTGCCCTGGGCGTCCACGGCCACGACCCGCACGTCGCCGTCCAGCACGTCATGGGATAGGGTGAGCGAGGTCGGGCCGCCGTCCCGGGCGGGCCGGTTGGGTATCTCGGTGGGGTCGGCGAACGTGGCGCCGAAATCGCCGCTCATGATCGACCCGGATCCCGGCCCGTTGGTCAGCAGGGTCTTCCAGGCCCCGGAGGCGACCCCGGCCCGGACCGTGCAGGTCCGACGATCGGCGGGCAGGCAGACGGCGACCGATCCGAGGCCCGGGATCTC
This sequence comes from Tundrisphaera macrotermitis, assembly GCF_051175315.1. Taxonomy (NCBI): domain Bacteria; kingdom Pseudomonadati; phylum Planctomycetota; class Planctomycetia; order Isosphaerales; family Isosphaeraceae; genus Tundrisphaera; species Tundrisphaera macrotermitis. Next base: position 2,788,530 of record NZ_CP195100.1, on the reverse strand, counting down.
CTCGCCCGACGCGGCGAACGGGTGGGACGAGGCCGTTGCTCCAGCCGACGGTGTGATCTCCCAGCGATAGGAGGCCCGCTCGTCGGTGGTATTGATGACCGAGATGGCGAATACCCGCACCTTCTGGCCCACATCGGGATGGAGTTGGAAGCCCGATCGTTCACAGGGCGCGGTCAGCGGCTCGCCGTCCGGGGTCCTCCAGGTGTTGGGCCCGGAGGGGTAGGTCGAGACGCCGACCAGCCGGACCTTGGCCCCTCCGGGGAGGGTTTGTACCCAGGATCGGGCGGGCTTCGCCTCGGCCTTGGTTGCGGGGGCATCGGGCCTGTCCGCCCCCGGGATCATCGCCAGGGAGGCCGAAGCGGCCACCGCCACGCCACCGAGGGCCAGCACGCCGAGCCCGAGAACCTGGAATCGCATCGCCATGATCGTCCTCCTCGCCAGGGCGGAGACCGCCGCCGGGACCATCCCGGACGCGGCGGTTCCGCCCACCTTCCACGCCACCGCCGACCGCGCGACCTGCCCGGCCCACGCGGCCGGGGGCGCCGACGATCCCGCCACCCGGCCCGCCGCCAGCACCGAGGCCGGCACGTCCAGGCCCCGCCGCTCTAAACGGGTCCGCAATCGCTCGCGGGCCCGTTTCAGGCGGATGCTCAGCGTGCCCAGGGGGCAGCCGAGTTCCCGCGCCGCGGCCTCGTAGGTCATCCCGTCCAGGTGGCAGAGGATGACCGGATCGCGATAGGTGCCGGGCAGCCGGTTGATCTCCTCGAACAGGGCCGCCAGTTCGTCGGGCTCGGGGCCGGGGGACGGCTCGGGGCGGAGTTGCGTCCCCGCCTCGCGCTCCCGGAGCCTGCGGCGGGCGGCGTCGGCCTTAGCCCGGGTCGCGACCTTGCGGGCCACGCCGTAGAGCCAGCCCGCCAGGCCGTCGCGGCACCGGATCGACCCGGCCCGGGTGGCCAGGACCAGGAACGTCGCCTGGAACGCATCCTGGGCGGCGTCGGCGTCGCGGAGGGTCCGGCGGCAGACGCCCAGGACCATCGGGCCGTGGCGGATCACCAGGGCCTCGAACGCCGCCTCGGCGGCCTCGCCCCGTCCCGCGAGGAACCGTTCGATCAGCCGGGCGTCGTCGAGCCCGGCCGAGGCCCCGACCCCGAACACCGACCCGATCGACCCCAGCGCCGCCCCGCCCCGTCCGTTCGCCATGCCTTCGATCCCCCCGGTTGAGTGCCGACGTCGATCATAGTGCCGGCGGGGGGCATCGCGCTTTCAGGTTTCCGGCGAATCGGCCCGATCTCCGGGCCGCGGGCGGCTGGCGTCGGCCGGGCCGTTTCCGTAGACTTCGTCTGGCCGGGCGGATGCCCGTCCGGTCGGGCCGCCCGATCGACGACCGAGGACTCTCCCATGATGAGCATGCGACGACGGATCGCCGGGGCCGCCCGGATCGCCTTCGGCCTGGCGGCGCTGGCCGTTTCGGCCGCCCCCGCGCAGGACGCCGCGCCGGCCGGCGGCGGGTGGGTCTCCCTGTTCGACGGCAAGACCCTGGGCGGCTGGACCACGGCCGACGGCACGCCCGGGACCTGGATGGTCGAGGACGGCGTGATCCACGGATCGGGGCCGGTCTCGCACCTGTTCAGCCCCCGCGGCGACTACCGCAACTTCCGGTATCGCGTCGAGCTGAAGATCGCCGACAAGGCCAACTCGGGCATGTACTTCCGCACGGCCAAGGGCCCCGGCTTCCCGAACGGCTACGAGGCCCAGGTCAACAGCACCCACACCGACCCGGTCCGCACCGGGTCGCTGTACAACTTCGTCGCCGTCCGCAAGATGCTGGTGCCGCCCGACACCTGGTTCACCCAGGAGATCGAGGCCGTGGGCAATCACATCATCATCAAGGTGAACGGCGAGACGGTGGTCGACTTCGTCGACAAGAAGGACACCCACACCAAGGGCCACTTCGCCTTCCAGCAGCATGACCCCGGCAGCCAGGTCTGGATCCGCAAGATCGAGGTCCAGGAGTTGCCGGCCGTCACCCAGAAGTGAGCGGGCCCGCGCCGGCACGAACCGCCTCCTCTCCCATCGACCGACACGCACCGAAAGGAACGCATCCGATGATCCGATCGTGGAAGGCCGCCGCCTGCCTCGCCCTCGGCCTGGCGACCGCGCCGGCGACCGCCCCGGCCCAGGACGCCAAGGCCCCGGCCGGCGAGTGGGTCTCCCTGTTCGACGGCAAGACGCTGAGCGGGTGGACCGCCGTCCCGCTCAACAAGCAGCCGAGCAAGTGGGAGGTCAAGGACGGGGTGATCGAAGGCACCGGCTCCCAGTCGATGCTCTACAGCCCGCGCGGCGACTACAAGAACTTCGTGTTCCGCGCCGAGATCAAGATCAACGACAAGGGCAACTCCGGCATGTACGTCCGGTGCCCGGCCATGAAGCCGAGCTTCACCGACGGCTACGAGATCCAGGTCAACAGCACCCACACCGACCCGGTCCGCACCGGCTCGCTGTACACCCTGGTCAACTTGTTCGACTCGTCCAACCCCCCGCCGCCGGATACCTACTTCACCCAGCAGATAGAGGTGGAGGACGTCAACTACCGCGGCAAGGTCGTGACCCGGTTCCGGATCAGCGTCAACGACAAGCTGCTCTACGAGTACCTGGACCACGACAAGCTGTTCGCCGCCGGGCACTTCGCCTTCCAGCAGCACGACCCCGGCAGCCGCGTCTCGATCCGCAAGGTCGAGGTCAAGGAACTGCCCGCCAAGTAAAGGATCCCGGGGGTCGCGGCCGATCGCCGCGGCCGCACCGAAGTCCCGGATCGATCGAAACGAGCGGGGCCGCCCTCGTCCGGATGGCACGAGGGCGGCCCCGCTGTTTTTCACCGGCCCCCCATCGAGGGGCCGGTCGTTCACACCTCGCCGATCGCCGCCAGCGACGGGTCAGCCTTGCCGGGGTTGCCGAGCCGGCTGTGCCGGGCCCCGTAGACGAAGTAGATCACCAGGCCGATCGCCATCCAGACGACGAGCCGGATCCAGGTGTCGACCGGGAGGGTCGCCATCAGGAGGACGGAGGAGATCACGCCCATCGGCGCGGTGAAGTAGACCAGGGGCGTCTTGAACGGCCGCTCGACGTCGGGCTGGGTGATCCGCAGGTAGAGCACGCCGGCCGAGACGACCGCGAAGGCGAACAGGGTGCCGATCGAGGTCAGCTCGCCGGCGATCCCGATGGGGATGGTCCCGGCGGCGATCATCACGATCACGCCGGTGATGATCGTGGTGATCCAGGGGGTCCGGAACCTCGGGTGGATCTTCGAGACCGCCGTCGGGAGCAGCCCGTCCTTGGCCATCGCGAAGAAGATCCGGGGCTGGCTCAGGAGCATCACGAGGATCACCGACGACAGGCCGGCGATCGCGCCGATTTTGACGAACCAGGAGAACCACGGCATCTTCATCACATCGATCGCCACGGCGACCGGGTCGGGCACGTCGAGCTGCTTGTAGTTGACCATCCCGGTCATCACCAGGGCGCCCAGGACATACAGCAGGGTGCAGATCAGCAGCGAACCGATGATGCCGATGGGGAGGTCCCGCTGGGGGTTCTTGGCCTCCTGCGCGGTGGTCGAGACGGCGTCGAAGCCGATGTAGGCGAAGAAGACGAGCCCTGCGCCCCGGAAGATGCCGCCCCAGCCGTACTTGAAGAAGTCGTTCGGGTCGCTGTCGGGGATGAACTTGCCGCCCCAATTCGCGGTCGAGAAATAGCGGGCGCCGAGCAGGATGAAGAGGAGGACGATGGACACCTTGATGACGACGATCACGTTGTTGACCCGGGCCGACTCCTGGATGCCGATGACCAGCAGGACGGTGACCGCCGCGACGATGAACATCGCCGGGAGATTCACGATGCCCGTCGCGGTCGCGAAGCCCGAAAAGTCGATGCCGTGCTCGGTCAGGAGCCTGCGGATCGAGTCGGTCATCTCGGACCAGCCGTGACGCATGTGGAGCTGGTCGGCGATGGCGTTGGGGATTTCGATCAGTTGCGTGCCGGGCGAGGCGGCGAATCGTGCCGGGATGTTGATGCCGAAGTCCCGGAGCACGCTCGTCACATAGCCCGACCAGCCCACCGCCACCGTCGTGGCGCCGACCATGTATTCGAGGATCAGGTCCCAGCCGATCAGCCAGGCGATGAATTCGCCCATCGTGGCGTAGGCGTAAGTGTAGGCCGAGCCGGCGATCGGCACGGTCGAGGCCATCTCGGCGTAGCAGAGCCCGGCGAAGGCGCAGGCGATCCCTCCGACGACGAACGACAGGGCGATCGCCGGCCCGGCATTCTCGGCGGCGGCGTGGCCCGTCAGTACGAAGAACCCGGCGCCGATGATCGCACCGATGCCGAGGGCCGTCAGGTTGGCCGCCGTGAGAGTCCGCTTCAGCCCCCCGTGATCGTCGCTGACGGCCGCCTCGGCCTTGAGCGACTCGATCGATTTCCTGACCCAGAGATTCGCCATATTCACCTCGCAAGCGGGGCAACCGCGCCCGCGTTCCATTTGACCACGTCGTCCCCCCTCCCCGGTCCCCCCGGAGCGATGGGGTTGTAGTTTGCCGTCTCGACCCGACGCGTACCAGTCCCGAACCGCCTCACCCGACCGATTTTCGGTCGACGGGTGCGGGGATCGGCCCCCCGGCGTGGCCCCCGGGCCGGGGCCGACGGCCGTGACACGCCCCGGGGGTGCCATGCCCCGGACGACTCGGACCGCCCCGGATCCGGCGGCGGAGTGCCACGCCGGGCCGTTCAGCTCGAAGGTTGATCACCCGTGGATCTCCATCCGGGCGGCCATGGTTGGCTCCCCGACCCCGGCGCCGCGAGCCGGATTTGCAACGCGGGGCTCCGGCGTGATATGACGAAGGCCACCGACCCGGGCCGGAGGGCATCGCCATGAAATCGGGATCGAACACGATGGACTGGCCTCGCGGCATCCTGGGGACCATCCTCTGTGCCACCGCGGGGGCCATCGGGACGATGGCGATGATGCTCGTCGCCCGCCGCTTCAACGGCGAATGGTCGGACCTCGCATTCCGGACCTGGATGAGGAATTACGCCTCGATGCCCCTCATCGGATGCACGACGGTCTGCGCGTGCGTGGGGTGGGCGACGTTCGCCCCGGCCGGGCCCTTCCGGTTTGCACCAACCCTCGCGATCCTGTTCGCGGCCTGCGTGCCGGCCTGGTGGCTCGGGACGTTGACACGCGACGCCCTGTTCCCGCATCACAAGGGCGACGACCCATTCGCGTATGAATGGCCCGTGGTGCTGGTCGTGGTGGCCCCGCCGATCGCGGTGGCCTTCCTGATCGGCCGGGCCCGGGGCCGATCCGCGAAGCCGACCAAGCCTGCGGAGGCGTTCGCCCTGGAATGATCGGGGGCCGGCCCGGGCCCGATCGGGCGGACGGGACGGCCCCCCGGCGTGGGGCGGATTACTTGGTGGCGGTGTAGATGCCCCACTTCATGTCGCCGGCCTGGCAGAAGCCGACCTTCATCTTCCAGCGGGCGACCAGGTAGTTGAGGTCTTCCTCGGAGAAGCTGGCCAGGAAGTCGGCGCGGTTGTTCTCCAGGAGGTGCAGCTCGCGCTCCAGGATCGCGACGAATCGGTCGGTGGCGTCCTCGACGACCACATCCTTATATCCGGCCCCTTCGAGGAACTTGCCGTAGGAGGCCGGGTCGACGACGTGGTAGCCGGTCTTCTCGATGTATTCGTTGAACTCGGGCGAGCGTTCGCCGACGCCCTTGGCGTAGTCGGTGATGACCAGCCGGCCGCCGGGCTTGTTCAGCGAGTGGAGCCGCGAGAACAGCTTGGCCTTGTCCGGGATGTGCATCAGGGCGTCGCGGCTCCAGACGATGTCGAAGCTGGCCGGCTCCAGGTCCATCGTCAGGACGTCGCCCAGGATGCTCTTGACCGTGTCCGGGGCCTGGATCTGCTGCGCCCGGTCGTGGGCGATGGCGATCATCTCGTGGGCCAGGTCGACGCCGGTCGCCTCGATGCCGTAGGTCTTCGCCAGGAAGAACATCGACCCGCCGATGCCGCTGCCGACGTCCAGGAGCCGGGCGCCGGGGCGGAGGGCGTCCTTGATCTTGGTGCAGAGGTATTCGGTGGTCTCGTGGCCGCCGGTGCTGATATAGCCTTCGCCGAAGATCTTCTCGTAGCGGAGGATGCTGGTGCGGCTGTACTGGCCCTTGTTGTCGTAGGCCTGGGCGTTGGAGTCGGAAGAGCTGGCCGTCGTCATGGTGGACCTTGGGTGGGGAAACGGATCACGGAGGTCTTGGCCCGGATCGACCGACCTCCGCGCGGGTCGGGCCTCGGGCTCGCGGGGTCGGCTCGACCGAAAGCCTCGCGTCGGGCAAGATTGTAATCGATGGGCGGCGGCCCCGTCCAAGGTCCAGAAGCCGGCCGCTCCCCGCTGCGTCCGGCGATCCCGACACGCCAAATCGTCCAACAGCCCAGCATGCCCTTTGCACGGAGCGGCGATCTCGTTACATTCGGACTTCACCATAATCGCCACCTCGCGCGGGAGGCGATCCATCGAGCTGCTTGGCTCGCCCGCGACCGGCACCGAGGTCACGCCCGAGATGAATTCCACTCCACCTGGGCCGGGCGTACTCGACCGGCGCGTGTCGGGGTCCTCCAGCCTCCATCCCTCCTATCTCACCTCCGCGAGCCGTATGGTAGATTACCAGGCGACCAAACCGATCCAACACGGCGGGAACCAGTCGGCCATCCGGGCGCGCTTGAAGTTGGGGAGTCGGCCGATGGTCGACTTCTCGGCTCCGCTCAATGCGCTGGGGCCGCCCACGGGTGCCGTCGCGGCCGTCCGCGAGGCCACCGAGACCATCGACCGCTACCCCGAGCCGGGCGCCCCCCGGCTGGTGGCGCGGCTGGCCGAATACCACGGCGTGGAACCCGACCGGATCATCGTCGGGGCCGGGACCACCGAGCTGATCAGCCTGATCGGCCAGGTCTACCGCGAAGGGCTCGCCCAGGACCCTCGCCTCGACGCGAGCGACCCGGACCTGCCCCTGGCCCACCTCGTCGAGCCGTCCTACGGCGAATACCGCCGGACCTCGGCCCAGAACGGCCTGAACACCCGGATCTGGCCGGAGCACATCCTCGGATGGGGCCAGGACACCGAGCCCGACGGCGCGGCCGGGATCTTCTGGACCGGGCATCCGAATAACCCGACCGGCCGGGCCTGGGAACGCGACCAGCTCCTGGCCCTGGTGGACCGCAACCCCGATTTGCTCACCGTGGTCGACGAGGCCTACCTGCCGTTCCTGCCCGACGAGGCCGACCGGACCGTGATCCAGGCCGCCGCGTCGAGCGAGAACCTGCTGGTGCTCCGGTCGATGACCAAGATCTTCGCCTTTCCGGGCCTCCGGGTCGGCTACGCGGTGGCCTCCACCGAGATGATCAACCGGCTCCGCCGCGGCCAGCAGCCCTGGTCGGTCACCACCGCCGCCGAGGTCGCCGCGATCGCCGCCCTGGAAGATGACGAGTACCTGGCCCGGACCATCGAGCTGATCGAGACCGAGTCAGCCCGGTTCACCGACCGCCTCTGGGATGTCCCCGGCCTCCGCCCCGCCTGGCCCGGCCGCGAGCGGCCCAAGTCGGCCGCCTCGATGCCCAACTTCATCCTGGTCAGCCTGGTCAACACTCCCTGGACCTCGCCCCAGGTCCAGGACACGCTGGCCCGCCGCGGCTTCTTCGTCCGCGAATGCTCCAACTATCGCGGCCTGGAGATCGGGTCGCGGATCACCGGCCCCGGCATCGAGTTCGTCACCAACGGCCACCTCCGGTTCTGCGTCCGGACCCCGTCGGAGAACGACGCCCTGGTGGACTGCCTGGCCGAGATCCTCGCCTCGCGGCCGCCCCACGCCTGAGCCCGGCGCCGGGGCCGGGCCTCCGCGCCCGGCCTCGGCCGGATCGTCCTTCGCGGATCAGGCCGGGCCCCGGTCCCGCCCGAATCGCCGCAGCGCGTCGCGGCAATGGCCGTGCAGGCCGAGTTCGATCAACTCGGCCTCGATCGCCTCGCGCGACGGGTCGCCCAGGGACTCGGCGATCAGCGCCAGCACCCGGTCGGCGTACCGGGGGCGGGCCTGGCACACCATCTTGTCGAACCCGTTGGGCGTGACCTCCCGGCCCGTGAGCCGGGACAGCTCGGCGGCCAGGGCCCGCGACGGCTCCTTGGGCCGGTTGGCCCGGAGCTGGAGGGCGAGCCTCAGGGGCTTCTCGCCCCCCCGCGTGCCGTCGGGCAGGGCGTCCCAGGCGCGGCCCAGGATCGTCGCCCGGCACTCGTCGGCGAACTCGGCATCTCGATCCGAGGGCGTCTCGATGGCCGCGTCCGGGATCGATTTGGGGTCCATCGTGAACGCGGGGCGATTCCGCCGGTTCATCTCCGAGACCAGATGGCTCAGCGAGGTCTTGAGGTAGGCGCGGAAGCGCCCCCGCTCGCGATCGGCCCCGCGGAAGTCCCCCTGGATGAAGCGGAGCGAGAACTCCTGGAACAGGTCGCGGGCCCGGTCCAGGTTGCCGGAGGCCTTGCAAAGGTATCGGAACACCGCGACGTCGTAGCGTTCCAGGATCTTGCGGCGGGCCTCGGTCGCCTCATCGGGGGCCGCGGTGTGGGCCCGCATCAGATCCGACCAGGCCGTCGAGATTTGATCCAGATTCGACCCTTCCGCCATGAATCCATTTCCCCCGCGTCGACATATGCGTGCATTGTATCAGCACATCCGATCGATCGTCCGAATTTTTTCCAGGATGGCCGGAAGAATCCCCGATCCCGTCTCTATCAGGAGTGGGCGGGCCTTCCCACTCCCCCGGACCATCGGGGGGTGGGGAGGTTCGTTCCCCCCCAACCTGTGCCGTTGCCAATCTTGTGCCCTCGTCCCTGTGCCGAGCGAGTCTTTCCCCCCCGAGCCGACGCCCGGCCCCCCCCGCCGGGCGTCGGCTCGTTTTCTCCGACCTCGGCGATCGGGCCGAGGTTGGTCGCGTGACGATCGGCCCGGCCTCTCGATAGAATGATAGGCCGCTGCCCGATCGATCGCCGCCGACGCCCGGGATATCGCTCATGGATCCGTCCGTCGCCGAGGTGCTCGCCCTGCTCCGTGGATCCAGGGCCGTGGATGTCTCGCGGGACGGCCCGGCCACGGGCGACGCGGATCACGACCCCTCGGCCGACCTGATCGGACGGCTGGGGGGGCTCGGCCTCCTGACCGGCTACCAGGCCGGGCGGATCCGGGCCGGATGCGGCCATGAGCTGGTGATCGGCCCGTACCTCCTGCTGGATCCCCGTGGGGCCGGCGGGATGGGGAGGGTGTTCCGGGCGTGGCACCCGGCGATGGGCCGGGAGGTCGCCCTCAAGATCCTCCTGGATGGCCATCGCGAGCGCGCATCGGTGGTGCAGCGGTTCCGCGACGAGGCCCTGGCCGCGGGCAAGCTGGCCCATCCCAACGTGGTGGTGGCCCACGACGCGGGCGAGGTCGACGACCTCGCCTACTTCGTCATGGAGTTCGTCTCCGGGATCGACCTGGAAGCCCTGGTGCGAGGGAGCGGCCCCCTGGCGGTCGGCCCGGCCTGCGATGCCGCCCGGCAGGCGGCGCTCGGGCTCCAGCACATCCACGAGCGAGGTCTGGTCCACCGCGACATCAACCCGTCCAACCTGCTCATGGCCGACGATGGGGTGGTGAAGGTCGCGGACCTCGGCCTGGCGCGGGCCAGCGACGGCGTGGGGCCCGGGGGGATGCTCGACGACCGGATCGTGGGCACGCCCGACTTCCTGGCCCCCGAGGCCTCCGAGGACCCCGCCGGGGCGGACATTCGCGCCGACATCTACAGCCTCGGCTGCACGCTCTATTTCCTCCTGGCCGGCGCCCCCCCCTACCCCGGGGGCACGGCGTTGGGGAAGGTCGGCAAGCATCGCGACGCCCTGCCGATCCCCCTGGATGCCCTGCGATCGGACCTGCCCCCCGCGCTGGTCGCGGTCATCCGCCGGATGATGGCGCGATGGCCCGGGGATCGATTCGCGGCCCCCGAGGAGGTGGCCCGCGCGCTCGGGCCGTTCTCCGGAGGGCCGACCGCCCCGGAGCTGCCCCCCTCCGATGCCGCCCTCCGGGCGCTGATCGAGGAGCCGCGTTGGGGCGGCCGCCGCGTCGCGGGGTCGATCCTCCTGCTGGCGATCGCGGCCGGCGGCATCGCGGCCTGGAGGCATGCCGCCCGACGCGACGGTCAGGGCGCCGGGGCCGTCCGGTCGGCCCCGCCCGCCCCCGGCACGCCGGCCCCGATCGATGGCCGCCCGGACGCCCCGCCCCGGTCCCCCTCGCCAAGCGGATCCGCCGATCGCCCGGCCAGGAATCTCGCCCGGAAGGCCTCCGTCCGGGGCTGGGAACGGATCCGGGACAACGACTACGACCGGGCGTACGCGGAATTTGATGAGGCGATCCGACTCGACCCGGCCAACGTCAGGGCGCTCGACGGCCGGGGCGTCTGCCTCCAGAGGCGCGGGGAGTGCGAACGGGCGATCGCCGACTTCACCCAGGCGATCCGTCTGGAGCCCGGCTCGGCGAAATACCACGCCGATCGGGGCTCGGCCTATCGCCAGGCGGGGAATCTGGCGGGGGCCGCGGCCGATTACGAGCGTGCGATCGCCCTGGGCCCGAGGATCGGCAACATGCACCGGGCCCTGGGGCTGATCCGGCTCGACCTCGGCGAACTCGACCGGGCCCTGGATTGCCTGGACCGGGCCATCGAGCTGGATCCCGCCGACCTGAATGCTTATCGAGCCCGGTCCCGGGTCCACAAGCGGATGGGGAATATCGAGGCCTACGAGGCCGACCGGCGCCGCGCGATCGGGGTCCGATCCTGGAGGGAGGGGACGTGACCCCCGAGGCCGACGCACCCCGCCCCGGATCGGCGACCGAGGCCATCGCGGCCCGCCGCACCGCGGTGCGGTTCGACCCGGATCGGCCGGTCGCCGACGCCCTGCTGGCCCGCCTGATCGACCTGGCCGGGATGGTGCCGTCATCCTTCCACCTCCAGCCCACCCGGTTCGTGGTGGTGCGAGACGCGGCGAACCGCCGCCGGCTCCGCCGCTGCGCCTTCGGCGACGCCAGGATCACCGAGGCCCCGGCGGTCCTGATCGTCCTGGGATACCTCCGCCCGCATGAGACCGACCTCGACGCCGTGGCCGTCCGCATGGTCGAGGGCGGCGCGGCCACCATCGAGGAGGCGGCGCGGCTGCGGGCGACCGCCGCCCGGGGCCTGGGGCGCTCCGGCCCCCTGGCGCCGGAGATCTGGGCGATCCGCGAGGCGACCCGCGCGAGCACGACCTTGCAGATCGCCGCGGAGTCTTTGGGGCTGGCCTCGGCGTCGCTGGAGACGTTCGACGCCGGCCAGGTCCGCGCGTCGTTCGGCGTGCCCGACGACCATGCCATCTGGGGCCTGATCGCCCTGGGATATGCCTCCGAGACGGCCCCGCCCCCCGGCCGTTTCGGGCTCGATCACGTCGGCTTCGCCGAGCACTTCGGGCAGCCCTGGACGGTCGGCGACGACGACTCCCAGGCGCTGGATTCGGGCCGGCCGGCGGGATAGGATGGCGCGATGCCGGGTGCTCTTCCCGCCCCCATCCCACCCCGAGAGATCGAGCCTCCCATGACAGCGACGCCCCTGCCCGTCCGCCTCTCCGCGCTCGCCCTGATGGCACTGCTCGCCGCCCCGGCGATGTCCCAGGAGAAGCCCAAGGCCGACGCCCCCGCCCCCGCCCAGGAGAAGCCCAAGGCCGACGCCCCGGCCAAGCCGGAGATCACCAACTCCGCCCTCCGGCCCGAGGACCGCCAGGGACCGCCCGCGGCCCGGCACGAGAAGCTGCTCGAACGGACCAGGCAGGGGGACGTCGATCTCCTATTCCTGGGCGACTCGATCACCGCCGGTTGGGCCGACAACGCGACCTGGAAGCGGTACTACGGGCCCCGCAAGGCGGCCAACTTCGGCATCGGCGGCGACCGCACCCAGCACATCCTCTGGCGGCTGGAGAACGGCGAAGGGGACGGGCTCAAGCCCAAGGTGGTCGTCCTGATGATCGGGACCAACAACCTCGGCGGCAACAAGGACGAGGAGATCGCCGAGGGCGTCACCGCCTGCGTCGCGAAGATCCGCGACAAGTTCCCCGAGGCCAAGGTCCTCCTGCTCGGCATCTTCCCCCGGGGCCTGAACCGCGACAAGAGCCAGGTCGCCACCGCCGTCGAGCCGCGGGTCGCCCGGATCAACGAGATGATCTCCCGGATCGCCGACGGCAAGGCCGTCCACTACCTCGACATCGGCGGGAGCTTCCTCAACGCCGAGGGCCAGGTGACCCGCGAGATCATGCCGGACTTCCTCCACCTCAGCGCCAAGGGCTACCGCCTCTGGGCCGAGGCGATGGAGCCCATGCTCTGGTCGCTGCTGGAAGCCAAGTAAGCGAGGCCCGGAGATCGGCCGGGGGCGTCCGTGCCGGCCCCCGGTCAGGCCTTCCCCCAGCCGGTGGGCGGGCCGGCGGTGTCCTCGGGCTTGACGAGGACCTGGGACAGGTCGGCGGGGCCATTCCCGGCCTCGGCCGCCTTGAGCCGGTTCTCCAGCTGGGTCACCCGCTGCTCCAGCAGGAGGATGCGGGCCTCGGCCTCGTCGGGACGGCGGGGCCGCGGGACCTCCGGATAGCCGAGCTGGCGCTGGAGGGCCGAGAACAGGTAGAGCGGGTCGCGGCCCCGGTTGGCCCGGGCGATCTTGCCTTCCTTCTCGCCGAACAGGGTCGGGAACTTGGGGACGTAGTCGGGCCGGGTCCGCCTCTGCTCGGTCACCAGGTAGGCCGAGCGGACGTAGATCAGGTCGGCGAAATCGACGTCCCCGAGCCGCGAGCGGAGCAGGACGATGTAGTCGCGCCAGTCCTCGTCGTAGGCGGGGTCGCCGGAGATCGCCTGCAAGCCGGCGTTGTAGCCCAGACGGTTCCGCGACAGGGCCTCGAACTGGTAGACGAACAGCCCGGCCGAGGTCGGCCCCTCGGAGCGATACCGGGCCTCGCGTTCCAGGATCAGCAGGGCCTGATCCATCGGGAACCGGCTCACGTCCTGCTCGGCCTGCGCGACGACGTGGGCCTGGAACGGCGTGAAGTAGTGCCCCAGCCGGGCCATGGCCGGGGCCATCAGCCCGTAGACCTTGATCTCGGTGGCCAGGAACGAGACGGCCATCGGCAGCCGGGTGGTCGAGAGCAGTTCCTCGCCGACCCGCGCCAGGATGTCCTGCGACGGCATCCCGTCGAGCAACCGCTCGCGGAAGGCGTGGAAGAAGTACGCCTGCTCGATCCACTCCTCGCGATCCAGAACCGCCATGATCGGCCCCCGCTCCCCGCCCCCGGGCGCCGCCGACGCCGGCCCGCCCCTTGCCGCTTGATTGTAGCCGAACCCCTCCGCCCCCGCCCCGAGTCCCGCCGTTGGGTTCGTTTTTCCCCGCGATCGCCCCGCCGGCCTGCGACCGCGTTGGCTTCGTTCGGGACGGTTCCCCTGCCGGGCGACATCCCCCGGATTGGGTTCGTTTTTCCCGCGACCTTCCCGCCCCCGGAGGACCGGGTTGGCTTCGTTCGGGAACCCGCCAGCACGGGCGGCGGCCTCGTCCAATGGGTTCGTTTTTCCCGGGACGGGGGCCGGGCTTCCCATCAGTGGTGCTTTTATTTCGGCGGAATGCCGGGGCGACATGACGGGGTGTCGGTGGGTTCGTTTCGGGATCGCGATCGAGGCCGCGGCGCGGACGGGCTGCGTTGGGTTGGGGACCTGTGTGGGATCGGGTCGCATGGTCGAGGCTCGCGCGCAGGAGGGCCGGGATCGTGATGACCATCGAATAACATCGTGTTCGTGGACGGCCGTTCGCATAGTTTTTGACCGCGCCGATGGAATTCCTCGCCGGGAGGCTTCCGAGTCACCGGCCAGCCTGCGGGCCTTCCGATCTGGCCCGTTTCGACCGTTCGTGGCAGACTGCCGGCGCAGCCGGGGGCGATGTCGGCCCCGGCCTCGACCGACCGACGATCCGGAGCCGCGGCGACGATGCCCCACCTCCTCCCGCTGCTGATCGCCGCCCTGCTGGCGAGCCCGCCCGACGCGGAGGCCCCCGATCCCATACCCCCGGACGATTGGGCCGGTCGCCGCGTGATCACCCGGCCCGGGGTCGTCCTCCGCGACGGGGGCGGAGGCCAAACGGACGCGGGGCGGTCGCGGAGCCCGGCCGCACCCGTCCGGAAATCCGGCGGGTTCCGGACCTATCGGGTCGTCGAGGGCAACGAGCGCTGGCTCTGGCTGGCCGAGGAGAATGGGACCGCCCGGGGATGGGCCAGGCCCGAGGATGTCATCCCCTTCGACCAGGCCATCGACGCCTACACCGCCCGGATCCGGGCCAATCCCGGCGACCTGGCGAACTATGCGGTCCGAGGGGCCGTTCGGAACGAGATGGGCGATTTCGATGGTGCCCTCGCCGACTTCGACGAGGTCATCCGGCGCAACCCCCGATTGGCCATCAGCTTCTTCAATCGAGGCAACGTCCGGGCCGGGATGAAGGACTTCGACCACGCCATCGCGGACTACGATCGGGCCCTCCGCCTCGACCCCGATGACGCCCGGGCCCACGCCAATCGCGGCAACGCATGGGTGCAGAAAAAGGAATACGACCGCGCCATCACCGATTACACCGAGGCCATCCGCCTCGCTCCCGGCATGGCCGTGGCCCATCTCAATCGGGGAGGGCTCTGGGTCGGGATGCGGGAGTGGGACCGGGCCATCGCCGACCTGAGCGAGGCGATCCGCCTCGACCCCGATCTCGCCATGGCCTACCTCCACCGCAGCGGCGCATGGGATGCAAAAGGCCAATCCGACCGCGTCATCGCCGACTGCACCGAGGCGATCCGGCTGGATCCCACCCTCGCCATGGCCTTCAACAACCGGGGGAGCGCCTGGGGCGTCAAGAAGGAGTACGACCGCGCCATCGACGACTGCACCGAGGCGATCCGGCTCGATCCCGGGCTTGCCATGGCCTACAACAATCGCGGCATCACCTGGCGCGACATGCAGGAACCCGACCGCGCCATCGCCGATCTGAGCGAGGCGATCCGGCTCGAACCTCGGATGGCGCCGGCCTATCTCAATCGCGGCCTCGCCTGGGGCGACAAGCGGGAGCATGACCGCGTCATCGCCGATTGCGGCCAGGCCATCCGGCTCTTGCCCGGCTATACCTCGGCCTATCTCCTTCGCGCCCAAGCCTGGCACGACAAGAAGGAACATGACCGCGTCATCGCCGACTGCGACCGGGCGCTCCGGCTCGATCCCGCGTCGGCCATGGGCCACTTCCTCCGCGGCGAGGCACGGTGCGCCAGGCGACAATACGATGGTGCCATCGCCGATTATGACGCGGTCATCCGGATTGCCCCCGACGTCGCCATGCCCCACAACAGTCTGGCCTGGTTGAAGGCCACCTGCCCGGTGGGCCGCTATCGGGACGGCCGTGGCGCCGTCGAGAACGCGACGCGGGCCTGCGAATTGACCGGATGGAAGGATGCATTCTGCGTCGGGACCCTGGCCGCGGCGCAGGCCGAGGCGGGGGATTTCGCGAAGGCGGTCGAGTCCCAGGAGAAGGCCCTGGCCCTGTCGCAGGATCCCGAGTTCCAGGCCAAGGCGAAGGGGCGGCTGGCCCTGTATCGCGACGGGAAGCCGTATCGGGACGTGCCCGGGGGCGACTGACGGCCGGGGTTCAGGTCGCGCCGGGGGGCTCGTCGGCGAGTCCCGCGAGGATCGCCTCCAGTTCCCTCCGTCGCGGTTCGAGGTCGGCCCGGATGGCGTGGCGATTCAGCCCATAGATGATGGCAAAGACGCCGAGCCCGAGGGAGGAGACCATCCCGACGGACAGGACCGTCCACCATCCGCCCCCCCGCTCTTGCCAGGCACCCTGCCCGAAGAAGGCCAGCATCGCGATCGCCAGGGGCAGCAGTCCCCACCAGTGCACGGTGCGGAGCAGGCCGATCTGATGTTCCACCTCGGCCAGCGCCCCCTCCACGACCCGGCGCAGCGGATCGTCCGGGCCGGACGGCTTGCGGCGATGGCGGATCCGGTCGACCAGCATGAAGCCGGACACCCACAGCAGGGCCGGCACCGTCAGGTACCACGTCCACGGCAAGGCACCCCGAGCCCCCAGGTAGAGCCACAGGGGGACCATCAGGACGGCGATGCCGACCTCGCGGAGATCCCGGCGGAAGATCATGCTCGCGAACGATTGGCGGTCGCGCCGGATCTCTTCGAGGAGGGGTCCGGCATCCAGGGCCGGGCGGGGTTGGCCCTGCCAGGCTTGCTTGAGGTCGTCGGGTTCCACGTCATTCCCCCTTCATCAGCGCGGCCAGGGCCTTCCGCGCGCGGTTGAGTTTGACGCCCACGTGGTTCTCGGAGATCCCCAGCACCTCGGCGATCTGGCGATAGCTCAGGTCGTCCAGGTAGAGCAGGACCAGCGCCGCGTCGGCCGGGGACAGGCGGCGGATCGCGGCGTAGAGGCGCTCGACGACCTCGCGGCGGTCAGCCTGCTGGGGGCCGTCCGGGCCGGGGGCGGGCGGGGACTCATCCTCGGCGATCGGCCGCTGGCGGGACCGTCGGCGGCGCTCCTTGCGGTGCCAGCCGATCGCGGTGTTCAGGGCCACCCGGTAGGCCCAGGTGGAGGCGTCGGCCCGCCCCTCGAACCGGGGCAGGGAGCGCCAGACCTGGAGCAGGATCTCCTGGGCCAGGTCGCAGGCCTCGTCGGCCGTGGCGGTGTAGGCGCGGGCCACTTTCATCACGGCGGCGCCGTGGCGGGCGAGCCAGCGTTGGAACAGCAATTCGGGGCGATCGTCGACCACGGCAAAATGTCCCTCCCGGGAGGATTGGTCGTCCCGGGGGGTCTCTTCTTACGCGCCGATCCGGGCCCGGGCGGATTTGTCCCGGCGGTCGGGCCGGTCGACCTGGGCGTTGCCGAACAGGAGGCCCGCCACCAGGGCCATGCCCATCAGGAACATGGTGAAGCCCTGCTCGATGCCCCGGATCGAGTCCCCTTCCACCAGGGCCTCCAGGCTGCGGAAGCCCATCGATCCGGGGACCAGCAGGGCCAGGCCGGGGACCAAGAGGAGCTGGGGCGTGGGCCGGAAGAACCGGGAATAGAGGTTGGCGGTCAGGCCCAGGGCCAGCCCGCCCACGAACGGGCCGAGGAGCGGGTTGCCCAGCCGCCCGCCGATCCGGGAGCCGGCCAGGGCCACGGCCGAGGCGAGCAGGATCAAGGGCCAGTCCCGGAGCCGGGCGTGGAACCGGAACACCGAGCCCAGGGCCACCACCGCCAGCGCCGGCAGGAGGGCCCAGGTCGGGAACGAGACGGAGTTCCGGTCGGGCTGGGCGCTGCCGGCCAGCTCGGCGACGTTGACCCCCAGGATCACCCCGAAGATCAGGGCCAGGAAGGCCGAGCCCACCCCGGCCATCCGGGCCCCGCCCGAGGCCAGGTGGCCGTTGGCCAGCTCCTCGATGGAATCGACCAGGGCCAGGCCGGGCAGCAGGACGATCAGCCCGGAGGCGATCGGGATCCAGTGGATGAAGTGGCTCAGGTGGTGGTCGACCAGGGTGGCGACCAGCCCGGCGGCGAACGCGGCCACCAGCTCGTAGCGCCGGCTGGCCCCGCGACGGCCGCCGAAGGCCATCGCGATCAGGCCGACCACCCCGCCGATGAACGCGGCCACCAGCAGTTCCAGCGGCCCCCCGCCGAAGAAGACCGAGAAGGCGGCCGCCGACAGCAGGAGGCCGACCGCGTGGGCGGCGTGGGGCGGCACCGGGGGGGTGGCGGCCAGGACCGCCTCCAGCCGGGCCACGGCCTGCGCCGGCGGGACCTCGCCGCGGGCGATTGCCTCGGACTCGCTGGTCAGCCGACGCAGCCGCTCCAGGTCGGTCGGCCGGGGCGGCAGGCGGAACAGCCGCACCGCCGCGCCTTCGCCCCGCCCCGCGGACAGGATCAGCCCGGTCGGCAGCGCGAACGCCTCGACGCAGATCCCCAGCCGCTCCGCCACCCGGGCCAGGGTCGCCTCCAGCCGGTGCGACGGCACGCCCGCCTGGTGGAGGGTCTTCGCCAGCGTGAACAGCACCTCCCGCTCCGGCACGATCCCTTCCGGGTTTCGAGGGGCCGGGGGCCCGGGCTCCGACACCATGTCCGCGATCGCCATCCCTCGTCCCCTTCGTGAATCGCCCTCGCCCTCCCTGACTCTAAGACATCCCCGAGGCCCGGGGGCCGCCCTATTCGACCATCCGGTGCCGCTGGAGGATGCGGCGGACCTCGTCGATCGGGATCGCCTCGACGGTCCGGCCCTTCGCGGTGGTCGTCGTGGCCTGGAACAGGGCGTTGTCCACGGCCTCCTCGGTCGCCTCCAGCGCGGCCTGGAACAGGGGCGAGGTCGCCTCGGTGGGCAGGACGGTGCGGGCCTTCGCATCGCGGTCGCCGTGGCGGACGCGGAGGCCGGGGTCGGTGCTGAAGGCGATCGCGTAATCGCCGCTGCCGTTGGTGAACGACGACCCGGTGCGGGCCAGCCCGAACACCGCCCGAGCGGCCAGGCGTCGGAGGTCGCGGGCGTCGAGCGGGGCGTCGGTCGCCACCACGATCAGGCACGACCCGTCGCCGTTCCGGGCCGGCTCGGGCTCCTCGCGGAAGGCGTGCCGGCCCAGCGCCTTGCCGACCGGGGCGCCGGCGATCGTGAGCACCCCTCCGTAGTTGGCCTGCACCAGCACGCCCAGGTTCCAGCCGCCATAGCGGGCGGGCAGCTTCCGCGACGCGGTGCCGATGCCCCCCTTCCAGTCGAACGCCTCGCACCCGGTCCCGGCGCCCACGCACCCCTCGGCGACCGGCCCGCCCCGGGCGTCGCGGATCGCCGACAGGACGTGGTCCCGGGTGACGTGCCGTCCCCGGATGTCGTTGAGCCCGCCGTCGTTGGTCTCGCCCACCAGGGCGTTCACCGAACGGATGTCGCCGTGGCCTGGCCCGCCCGTCGTGTAATCCACCACGGCCTCGACCGCCGTGCCCACGGCCAGGGTGTTGGTCAGGACGATGGGCGTCTCGATCGTCCCCAGCTCCTCGACCTGGGTCGACCCGGCCAGCTTGCCGAAGGCGTTGCCCACGAAGACACCGCCGGGCACCTTGTCGCGGAACAGGTCGCCGCCGTGGGGCAGGATCGCCGTCACCCCGGTGCGGACGTCGTCCCCCCGGATGATCGTGGCGTGGCCCACCGCCACGCCCGGGACGTCGGTGATCGCGTTCAGCGGGCCGGGCGGGAAGACCCCGGGCGCCACGCCCAGGTCGCGTGCCCGGGGCCGTCTCCCCTCGGGCGGGCCCGCCGCCATCAGCACCAACGCCATCGCGAACATCCCGGCCGGGATCAAGGAAACAAGAGGCATGGATCAAGACTCGGACCAGTGAAGCGGCGCTGTCGGCCCGACGGCACATCGCCGGGCCTGCGAGCCGATCGGATTCACGAACGGCCCATCATGGCCTCGCCGGGCCGTCCCTGGCGAGGGAGTCCTCGCGCGAAGATTCCGGGCGGAGCCTCCGATCAGGAGATGCGGCGACGCCTCGCCCGGGCCGCGAGGCCGACGCCGCCCGCGATCACGCACAGGGCCAGCGACGACGGCTCGGGGACCGCGGGGTTGAACTGGAGCGTATCGATCGCCAACGCGCTCAACCGCGCCTCATCGACCCGGGAGATCCGGATCGCGTCGAACGTGATCCCGGTGAAGCCGATGTAGCCGAGCCCCGGGAGGAGCGGGATCACGACGGTCCCGGTCTCGATGACCCGGCCGCCCAGGAGGGCATCCAGGCGGTAGGAGAACCCCTGATCGACGGCGGCAAACATGGCCGCGTTGACCGGCTCCGTGAAGGTGATCAAATAAGGCCCCGGGAGGTTGGGGTTGATCGCCTGATCGATCGTGGAAGTGGACAAGGCCGAACCCGAGAAGCCGATCCCATTCTGCAGATAGATCAGCCCCTCGTCGCCGTAAAATCCGGAAAAGGTGGCGCCGAGGGATCGGAATTGATCCGTGACCAGCCGCGACTGGATGCCGGCGACCTCGCTGAACGTGATCGTCCTCACCGGGTTGGCCAGGCCGACGCTCCCATTCGTGACGAACATGGCCTCCGACCGGCCCGCGGCGCCTGCGATCATCGAGAGCACGGTCAAGGCCATCACCCATCGCTGCGGCGTCATGCGTGCCATTCCTTCCACCTCCTCGGCCATCAGTCGTGTTGCCCGGCCCTGCACCCGGGACGCATCAGGTCCGGATTGTCGCGGCCCGATGGGGTCAATGCAATCAAATTTGCCCCATGACATCATGATTGATTTTGTTAAGCCAAACGAAATGATTATCTATTCAGAGCCGACGCCAAAGTAGGGCGGATGGCCCATCCGGGGGCGGGATGCCGGGGTTTGCGGGTTCGAGGCGCAGGGGCCACGTCGCCGCGACCATCGGGGCTCGGGAGCGGGCGTCGGCGGCAGGCCGGGGGGACGGCGCTGATCGGTTCATGCCCGAGGGTCGGGCGTCCCGCCCATCGGACATCGGGAATTTCTTCACCCGCGGTTCCTCGTTTGCTGGGAGGGATGCCGCAACCGCCCCGTCGAGCGGGTCCGGGCTTCCGGCCCGGCTCGAAATCGCAACCCAGGGAATGGAGCAGCACCCATGAGCATCGGTTACTGGAAGCACGCCATCGTCGCGGCCACGCTCGCGACGGCCTTCGCGGGATGCGCCGACAACCGCGAGACGTCGGGGACCGGCAAGTCGGACCGCGAGGCCGCGGAGAGCACGAACAAGGGAGTCGACTCGGCCCCCGGCACGGGCGCCACCGGCAGTCCCTCCGGGTCCGGGGCCGCGCCCGGCCATTGATTCGGCACGCCCGGGACCCCGACCGGCCGGGATCGCTCCCGGATCACGCCGGACGATCCCGGTCCCGGGGCCTCGCGACGCCACCGCCCGGCAAGGCTGCCGCGCCGATGGCCTCCATCGGCCCCCGGGGATGCGGGCCATTCTCGGGATGTTCGCGGGGTCGGCCCCGGTCCAGTCCGATCATCTCAAGGACTTGCGCGTCCGCCGGGCCCGCCGCCCGAAGGTTTGGACTGCGTCCTCCCACGATGATGCATTTTTCCCACAAACCCTCCATAAATCACCAATCCCCGGGTGCGGCGGCCCGGCACGCCGCCCCGTTGCGATTGCCGTTTCGGGTCGATGGTGATATGCTTTAATGCTTTAGGACTATCGCGACCGGAAATGGCGAAGCCCCCCCGTGGGGCCTCGGCCTCGCTCGGTCTCGGCGCGAAGGAGATTGATTTGATGCGTCGTCGCGGTTTCACGCTGATCGAATTGCTGGTGGTGATCGCGATCATCGCCGTGTTGATCGCCCTGCTGCTCCCGGCCGTGCAGGCGGCCCGCGAGGCCGCCCGGCGCATCCAGTGCACCAATAATCTCAAGCAGATCGGCCTGGCCCTGCACAACTACGAGAGCGCCAACGGCTCGTTCCCGCTCGGGGCGATCGTCGCCATCAACACCCCCCCGGCGAACTACGGCGGCAACCCGTGGAGCGTCCACGCCCAGCTGCTCGGCCAGATCGAGGGGCAGGCGGTCTACAACGCCTGCAATTTCTTCTTCAAGCCGGAGTACCCGGTCAACGAGACGGCCTTCGAGACCAAGATCAGCGCGTTCTACTGCCCTTCCGACGGCTCGGCCGGCGTCACCGGCTCCAACAGCTACTTCGGCAGCAGCGGGTCCAGCACCCTGCCCACCAACCCGGTCGTCTCCGGCCCCTTCGGCTACGACACCAATCAGCACAACGCCGTGGCCTGCACGATCTCGGCGGTCACGGACGGCCTGTCCAACACGATCGGCTTCGGCGAGGGCCTCGTCGGCACCACGGTGTGGGACGCCGAGGTGTGGCGGAACACGATCACCCAGGTCGGCGCCGCCGGCGGCAACCGCTTCGTCGACGTGAAGGCCAACGGCCCGGCGGTCATGAACCTCCTGCAGAAGTGCACCGACAAGGCCATCGGCTACCGGATCACGCCCCCCACGAAGGCGGAGTCCTTCAACAACAAGGGGAACCACTGGGCCACCGGCGGCCAGGCCGTCACCCTGTTCAACACGGTGACCCCGCCCAGTTCCACCCAGTATCGTTGGGGGTCCTGCACCAACGCCGGCGCCTACGCCGCGAATTCCACGGTCACCAACGCGACCAGCAACCATCCCGGCGGTTGCAACTTCCTCCTGCTGGACGGCAGCGTGCGCTTCATCAAGAGCACGATCAGCATGGACACGTACTGGAGCCTGGGCACCAAGGCCGGCGGCGAGGTCATCAGCGCCGACAGCTTCTGAGGCCCGGGTCCGCCCTCCCTCCCGAAACTCGCACGACCTCCGGCCCGATCGACGCCCCGCGCGATCCGGTCCCCGGAGGTCTGGTTACGTCCCGGCCTCGCCCGGCGGCCGCCCGCGGCGGAGGACGACGGGCATGGCCGCGCGGCGATGTGAACTTCATGATCGGCGCCCCGGCGACCGCGGGACGCCGCTCCGGCGAGTGGGCCGGGAAGGTCAGCCGTTGTCCTTCGCCTTGCCGGGCTCCTCGGCCTTGGCGCCGTCCTTTTCCTTCTTCGCGTCGCCCGGCTTCGCGTCATCCTCCTCGTCTTCCTCGGCCTCCTGGATCTTCCCCTTGGCGTTGAGCTTGACCTCAACCTCCTTCTTGTCCTCGCCGACGATGGCGACCTCGTAGCCGGTCCTGTCCTTCTTCTTGCCGTACTTCACGACCTTCTCGGCCTTGGCGATCCTGCCCTTCGGATATTCCGCGGCGAGGGTGGCGGTGACGGCCGCGGGGAGGTCCTTGGGGTCGATCTTGGTCTCGGACTCCGTGACCTTCCCCTTGGGGGAGACGGAAACCTCGACGGTCTTACCGCCATCCTCGACGACGACCTCATACTTGGTCTTGCCGTCCTCCGTCTCCTTCTCGGCCGAGGTCGGCTTCCCCTCGGGGAACTTCTCCTTCACGGCGGAGAGCACGGCCTTGGGGAGGTCTTCGAGGGCGACCTTCTCCTCGTCGTCGCCCCGGGCGACCCCGGCGGCGGCGAGCAGGCCCAGCGACAGGATGGCGAACTTCATGGCGATTCTCCTCGGAGCCCTGGTTGGGATGCGGACCGGGCCATCGATCGGTGGCCTTCCATCAGGACGTGCATAACCGAGGCCGGTGGGCCGGGCATGGGCCGGATTAGGAGGAATTGATCCGGGCCTCGGCGGCCCGGCGAGAGGGTTTCGCCGCCGATTCGGGCGGGATACGATGCCGACGTCCTGACCCAGTTCCTTAGGAGAATCGCCGATGCGCCTCTGGTCCTTGCTCACGATCGTGTCCGTCCTGGCCGCCCATCCCGCACGCGGCGAGGAGAAGGTGTTCCGCGCGGGGGCGGCGACCAGCAACATCACGCCGCCGCTGGGCCAGTTGATCATCGGCAACTTCGGGACGCCCGTGGCGACCCACGTCCACGACGAGCTGCACGCCCGCTGCGTGGTCCTGGACGACGGGACGAACATCCTGGCCTTCGCGATCTGCGACAACCTGGGCATCGGCCGGCCGGTGCTGGACGAGGCCCGCCGGCTGGTCCGCGAGGAGATCGGGATCCCCGAGGCCCACCTGCTGCTGGCCTCCACCCACACCCACTCGGCGACCTCGGCGGGGTGGATCAGCCTGCCCGACCCCGGCAAGGAGATGACCGACTACCACCGCTTCGTCGCCCGCCGGATCGCCGACGGGATCCGCCGCGCCTGGAACAACCGCGAGCCCGCCGAGATCGGCTGGGGCTCGGTCGACGTGCCGAACCAGGTGTTCAACCGCCGCTGGCTGTTCCAGCCCGGATCGAAGCCGCCGCTCAACCCGTTCGGCGAGCAGGACACGGCCATGATGAACCCCGGGTACAACCGCCCCGGGCTCTCCGAGCCGGCCGGGCCGACCGACCCCCAGGTTTCATTCGTCTCCATCCGCTCGACCTCGGGACGTCCCATCGCCCTGATGGCCAACTATTCGCTCCACTACATCGGCGGCGTCCCCCAGGGTCATATCTCCGCCGACTACTTCGCCGCATTCGCCCGACACATCGCCCGGAAGCTCGACGCCGAGCGGCTCGAACCTCCGTTCGTGGGGATCATGACCAACGGCACCAGCGGCGACTGCAACAACGTCGACTACCGCTCCAAGCCCACGGCCGCCATGCCCCCCTACGCCAAGATCGAGGCGGTGGCCGGCGAGGTCGCCGACGCCGTCTTCGGCGCCCTGCCCTCCATCACCTACACGCGCCAGGCCCCCCTGGCCGCCGCCCGCAAAGACCTGACCCTGGCCAACCGGATCCCGACCCCCGCCCAGGTCGAATACGCCAAGTCGATGCTCGCCAAGCCCGAGGGCGCCAAGCCGGTCCACGGCAACGAGCGGGCCTACGCCACCCGCGTCCTCTCGCTGGTGGACGCCCCGGCCACGGTGGACGTCCCGCTCCAGGCGGTGCGGATCGGCGACCTGGCCATCGCCGCGATCCCGTTCGAGACCTTCGCCGAGACCGGCCTGGCGATCAAGAAGGCCAGCCCGTTCCCGCGCACCTTCACCATCGAGCTGGCCGGCGGATCCTACGGCTACCTGCCCACCCCCCGCCAGCACGCCCTCGGCGGCTACGAGACCTGGCTGGGCACCAACCGCGTCGAGGTCGCCGCCTCCGACAAGATCGAGGCGACGATCCTCGACCTGCTCCGGTCGCTCAAGCCCGCCCCGGGCGGGGCGGCGAAGCCGTGAGAGCGGCCCGCCCGGCGGGCTGGCCGGAGGGATTGCCTCGTTGAGCACCGATGGCATCCTCGGACTGGCTTGCCGGGATCGGGATGAGACGCGAAGATCGACATCGTTGTTTCCTCTGCTGCCCCCCCAGACGACCCGCCCCCCCGGAGACGACGGACTTGAACGGCAAACGTGCTTTCCTGATGGTGCTCATCGGCGTCATAACATCCCCGAGCATCGGCGTCGCAGGACGCATGCAAGCGGCGTCCGATGGTCAGGAAACTTCCGATGACGCCAGGATCGTCCGCCGCTTGCTCGACGAGAACGGGCTCGCGGGGACGCCCGTCTCGAAAGTTGCCGTCCAGCGGGACGGCAGGGTGGTTGAACTGAAGCTCTACGGAAAGAAGACGTCCCTGCAGAATCTCCCGTCAAGCCTTCGCTCGATCCCCCCGGAGATCGGCCGGCTCGACGGGCTAAAAAAGCTGGTTATCGCTTCCAATGACCTGCCCGAACTTCCCGAGGCCATCTACGGCTTGACCGATCTGGTCGAGCTCGACCTGTCGAATAACGGGCTGGAGTCGGTCTCCTCCAAAGTGGGCCAACTCAAACGACTGCGCAAGCTGAACCTGGCGATGAATAGCCTCATCGAGGTCCCCGAGAGCATCGGCGAGCTCTCCGAACTCACCGATCTCGACCTGATGGCCAATCAGCTCCGATCGATCCCCGGGAAAATCGGCTCCCTATCCAGGCTCGAAACCCTGGGGATTCGGTCCAATCACCTGGCCGATTTGCCTCGCTCCATCGCCGGGCTGAAACGACTGAAATCGCTCAATCTGATCGAGAACCGCCTGACAGCGGTCCCCGAGGTCGTCTACGCCCTCACGTCGCTCCGTGCACTCTATCTGTCGGATAACGAGATCGAGACGATCAGCCCCAGGGTGGGATTCTTGCCCCGCCTCGAATCGCTCACGCTCGACCACAACAAGCTGAGATCGCTGCCGGACGAGATCCGGAACCTGGTCGGCCTGGACTATTTCTCCATCGATGCCAATCAGATCGAGGATATCGATGCCGCGATGGCGCGGATCTTCCCCGGAAAGCGGAAGCCGAGGCATTCGCATCTGACTCAGGATCTGGTCCCCGGCCAGGCCGCCGACAAGGTGTTCACCATCTCCAAGGCGCCGCCTCGTCCGGACGGACGCCCGGTGATCGATATCAAGCCGAACGGGAAAAACCGCCCGGCGGGCACAGGCCCCTCCGGCAGCTATCTCCTCATCGTGCGGCAGAACGGCCATGCCTTCTACGTGAGGTGGTTCAGCCCTAATGAGGCGACGACCGGCACTCGATACGACCTGGCCATCCCGAATATCGGGCTCGCCCCCGGCGACAAATTGACCGTGGGCGTCGAGAACGTGAACCCCTCGGACCCCTCGGACTACGTCAAGCTGTCCAACGCCCTGGACGTGCCCCACCCATCCCCTATGCCTCCATCGAGACCGGCCCCGAAAGGTCCCCGGTGATCGAAGGTCGCTCATCCGAGGCCGGTGGATCGCCCTGCCCGATCGTCGCGCCGAGTCAGGGCGAGGGCGGCCGGATGCCGGAGCTCGTCGCCGAACCGATCGGGGGCCGTGGCGATCGACTCGGAGGATGGCCCCAGGCCTGCATCAGGGGGTCCAGCCGGGCAGCGAGGCGGCCTGGCGCACCCAGGCCGCCAGCTGGGCCTCGTCGATCTCATCGCCCTCGCGGATGTCGAGGTAGCGGGTGTCCGCGCTCTTGGAGGTGCCGGGGGGGAGGGGTTGCAGCGACGAGCCCCGGAAGAAGGCGACCTTGACGTATTTGGTCAGGCAGTGGAAGCCGAGGAACCAGCCCTGGCCCTCGACGCCGTAGAGGGGGGAGTTCCACTTCGCGGCCTTGCGGACGTCGGGGAGGGCCCGCGTGATGATCGCGTCGAGGCGCTCGCCGACGCCGCGCTTCCAGCCGGGCATGGCGGCGATGTAGGCCTGCACCGGGGCGTCGCCGTCGGCCTTGGCGATCTGCGGGTTGCCGCCCGAGAGGAGCTTGACCGGGCCGGCCGGTGCCGCGGCGAGCTCGGCCGGCTTCGCCTTATCGCGATTGTGGGCCACGGCGGCCCGGATCAGGGCCCGGAACGCGGGGGCGTCGACCTGCTCCCCTTCGCGGATATCGATCGCCCGGCGGGCGTTGCCGTCCAGGCCGGAGTTGAACAGGCCCGAGGGGTCCGGGAGGCTGGCGCCGCGGGCGAACGTGAGCTTCACGGCCTGCTTGTACGTCTCCCCGGTGCAGACGATGCCGTCGTGCGACCAGGTCGGGACGCCCGCCATCCCGTTGGACGGCTTCCGCCACTTGATCTCCTCGACCATCCCGGGGTCGGCCTCCAGGATCAGGGCCCGCATCCGGGACAGGGTCGCCTCGCGCCAGTCGGCCTCGTCGGGGATGGGCTCGGCCGCCCCGCTCGTCCGGGGCTTGCGGGTGGTCTTCGACGCCTCCGTGCTCTGGGCCATCGTCGATCCCTTCGGGTCGGAGAGGAACGGCCGCCCCGCATCATGAGGGGCGACCCATTCGGACATCATTCCCCCAGCCAGGCGCGGCGGTGGGCTTTTTGTTCATCGGTCGCGGCGGGGTCCGGCTCCAGCTTGAAGCGGGGGGCGGGCTCGCGGCCGAAGGTGGCGTCGAGGCGGAGGAGCCGGCCGCGGCGGGCGACCAGGATCGACGCCTTCTCGTTGGGGAGGTACTGCTCCATCCGCCGCGACCACTGCTCGGGGAGCACCCGGTCGTCGCCGATGGCCACGATCTCGTCGCCCACGTTGAAGCCGGCGGCATACCCGGGGGTGTCGCGCTTCACCACCGACACGTTCAGGCGGCCGAGTTCGGCCTTGGTTTCCAGGCCGAGCCACGCCTTGACCGGCTTCCCTTCCTTGGGGGCGGGCTCGGGGGCGAAGCGGAGGCCCTGCCACTGGAGCGCGGCGGCGTAATCCAGCTCATCGGTCGTCTCCAACGCGCGGTGGAAGAAGGGGGCGAGGTCGGTGCCGGCCACCTCGGCGGCCACGGCGCGGAACTCGGCCGGGGTGTACCCCCTGGCGCCGGAGAAGCGGGCATAGGCCAGCCGCATCGCGTCGTCCAGGCTCCTGGCCCCCTTGGTGGCGCGGCGGATCTCGGCGTCGAGCAGGAAGCCGACCACCGAGCCCTTGGTGTAGTAGCTGATCGCCGTGTTGGGCGTGTTCTCGTCGCGGCGGTAGAACTTGATCCAGGTGTCGGCCGACGCCGATTCCAAAGGCTGCACGCCGCGCCCGGGGGTGTCCTGCAGGTTCTGGATGTCCCCCTTGGCGGTGTCACCCTCGCCGGCCGCCCCGACCGCCCGGCCGGCGAGGTATTCATCCGACGTACACAGCCCGGCGCGGCGGACGAGGAGGTCGCCGTAGTAGCTGGTCAGCCCCTCGGCGATCCAGAGGCTTTTGGTGACCACCTCGTTCTCGTAGTCGAACGGCCCCAGCTCGACCGGGCGCATCCGCTTCACGTTCCAGGTGTGGAAAAATTCGTGCGACACCAGCTTGAGCCAGCCCAGGTAATCGGCGCGGCGGCGGGTGGCCCATCGGCTGGCCATCAGCACCGTGGATGCCTTGTGCTCCAGGCCGCCGCTGGATTCGGTCAGCATGTTGAAGAAGATGTATTGATCATAGGGCAGCGAGCCCCAGAATGCCCGCTGGGCCCGGACGATCGCCTCGACGTCCTTCGCCGCCTTCGGGCCGTCCCAGATGCCGTTCTCCCCCTCGTTGACCAGGAAATGCGGCTTGCCGTCGACCGTGAACTCGTAGACGGCCGGGTTCCCGGCGTAGATCGGCGAGTCGACCAGGCTGTCGTAGTCCGGGGCGACGAAGCGGTGGGCCGCCGGGGACGGCAGGGCGCAGAAGCTCTTGAGCCAGCCGGGCGGGGGCGCCAGGGCGACCTCGTGGGGCCGGGCCCCGCCGTCGGCCAGGGTCAGGAAGGTCGGGGCGCCGTTGAGCAGGGCGAAGCCGGCGTCGATCCAGTTGGTCTGGACCCCCATCTCGCGGCCATAAACCCGATACGACACCGTCACCCGGGGGGCGCCGCCGGTGGCGACCTTCCAGCGGTTCTTGCGGGACTTCTCCACGGCCAAGGGCTTGCCGTCCGGCCCCTTGGCGGCGACCGCCTCGACGTGGCGGGCGAACTCGCGGACCAGGTAGGAGCCGGGCGTCCAGACCGGCATCATCAGCTCGACGTCGGGGCGGCCGTCGGTGGGGACGTCGGCCTCGACCTCGGCATAGTGGGTCTGCGGGGCCGGGAACCGCACCGCGTAGCGGATCGGCTCGGCGGCGCCGGCGATCGCCGGCAGGCAGAAGAAGGCGAGGAGCAGGGGCGAAAGGCGGGGCATCGGCACCTCGGATGGGGATTCGGCGGGGTCGTCCCGGCGGGCGTCGTCGCTGGCCCGAGCAGTCTAACCGATCCGGCCGGGGGGGACGACCCGCCGTCGGTGTCCGCAAAGCGGGGGCAATCTCGACCGGATGGGTGAAGCCTGCCGATGCATTCATGTGGTCAGGGGTTGAAATCGGCGACCCCATTGAGTTCAATCACCCACCCAAGCTCGACACCCGATCCGAATCATCCGACGGCGGAGCCGCGCCGGATCACCATCGAGCCGCCCCCCCCAACGAGTCGACCCCCCATGATGGAACTCTCGACCCGCCGCCGCCCGCGCACCGCGAGGCGGGCCTCGATCGCCGCGATTTTGGAGAACCTGGAATCGCGCGTGGTGATGAGCGCCACCCCGACGGCCATGGCGCTGCAAGCCTCGAACCCGCTGGTGGGCCTGGGCCAATCCCTCACGCTCAACGCCATCGTGCTGGGCAGGGATACGAACATTCCCGTCACCGGGGGATCGGTGACGATCCGCGACGGGTCGGCCGTGCTCGGCACCGTGCCCGTCGTCGATGGCCAGGCCAGCCTGACCACGACCTCGCTGGCGATCGGCACGCACCGTTTCTCGGCCACCTATAGCGGCGGGGGCGACTACCTCGCCAGCCGGACCGAGGTGCGGCCGAACAGCCCGGTGCGGACCATCGCCGGCGGCGGGGCGGCCGGATACGCCGGCGACGGCGGCCTCGCGACCTCGGCCTTGCTGAATCATCCTTCGGACGTCGCCGTCGACGCGGCGGGCAACGTCTACATCGCCGACACCTCCAACCGCTTCGTGCGCAAGGTGGGCCCGGACGGCATCATCTCCACCGTCGCCGGCAACGGGACTTCCTTCGACATCAGCATCCCCGGATCCGGGGGAGACGGCAGGCCGGCCACCGCCGCCCCGATCAACTACCCGCTGAGCGTGGCCGTGGATGCGGCGGGCAACCTGTTCCTCTCCGACGGAGAGGTCTCGGTGCGCAAGGTGGGCCCGGACGGCATCATCTCCACCGTGGCCGGCAACGGCAGAGCCGGCTTCTCCGGGGACGGCGGGCCGGCCACCTCCGCGCAGTTGAACGCTCCGCAAGGCGTGGCCGTGGACGCGGCCGGCAACCTCTATTTCACCGAGTACTGGAACAACATCGTCCGCAGGGTGTCGGCCGACGGGATCATCTCCACCATCGCGGGGATTCCGACGACGACTCCCGGCACGCTCGGCGAGGTCGGCTACACCGGGGATGGCGGGCCGGCCACGGCGGCCCTCGTGGCTCGGCCGTTTGCGGTCGCGGCCGACGCGGCGGGCAACGTCTACATCGCCGATACCGGCAACCGCGTCGTGCGCAAGATC
This sequence comes from Tundrisphaera macrotermitis, assembly GCF_051175315.1. Classification (NCBI taxonomy): domain Bacteria; kingdom Pseudomonadati; phylum Planctomycetota; class Planctomycetia; order Isosphaerales; family Isosphaeraceae; genus Tundrisphaera; species Tundrisphaera macrotermitis. Next base: position 2,757,884 of record NZ_CP195100.1, on the reverse strand, counting down.
GGCCCGGACGGCATCATCTCCACCGTCGCCGGCAACGGAGCACCGCCCAGCCCGGTCCCCATCCTCTACTACGAGGGCATCGATGGGATGCCGGCCACCTCCGTCGAGTTGACCAAGATCACCGGCGTGGAGGTGGATGCATCGGGCACCATCTACTTCGCCGACTCGGGGGATCAGGCCATCCGCCGGGTCTCGCCCGACGGCACCCTCTCGACCATCGCGACCGCCTGGTCGATCACCGATGGCGGTGGGCGCCGCAGCGACCAATTCCAGCTCATCCGCGGCATGGCGCAGGACGCGATCGGCAACCTCTACTTCGCCGATACGTCGGCCAACGCCGTCCGGATGGTCTCCGCGACCACGGACGTTACGGTGACCCCGTCCGCGACCACGGCCAGGCTCTCGACGTCGGCCACGTCGCTCTACGCCGGCCGGGAGTTGATGCTCACCGCGTACGTCACCAGCGTCGCCGGGGTCGTCGACGAAGGGACGGCGACGTTCCGCGACGGGTCGACCGTGCTGGGCACCGTGGCGGTAGTCAACGGGTCGGCCTCGCTGGCCGTCTCCACCCTCGGCATCGGCTCGCACCAGCTCTCCGTCTCGTACGACGGGGGTTCCCGATTCCTGCCGGACCGGCAGGGGGTCGACGCGGCGAGCGACTTCAACACGGTCCGGATCAACTTGCCGGGCCTCGCGGGATCCATCGACGCGCTGACCATCGGCGGGGCGCCCCGGGAGATGGTCGCCGACGCGGCGGGGAACATCTATTTCATCGCCGGCGGCGGCCTCTCCGTGGGGCGGATCACGCCGGGTGGCGTCATCACCCGCATCGCGGGCACCGGGGCGCCCGGCAACTCCGGCGACGGCGGGCCGGCGATCGATGCCCGGTTCAATGACCTCCGGGACCTGGCCGTGGACGCGGCGGGCAACCTCTACCTGGCCGACCCCGGGAACGGGGCGATCCGCAAGGTCTCGCCCGACGGGATCATCCGCACCATCGTTGGCAACGGGATCGCCCTGACGCCCGCCTCGCCGTCCACGTTGCCCATCGATTTCATCGGCCATTTCGTCCTGGATCCGGCCGGCAACCTCTACATCCAGAACGCCCTGTACGGCTATATCAACAGGCTCTCGCCGGACGGCATCTACTCCGACTATGCCGGCACGATGCACCCGGGCGGTCCCGGCGACGGCGTGCCGGCCACCTCGTCGCACCTCGACAGCGGGGCGGACCTGGCGATGGACGTGGCGGGCAACCTCTACATCGCCGGCACTACCATCGCCGGCTCCGGCAACGCCTTGATCCGCAGGGTCTCGCCGGACGGGATCATCACCACCGTGGCCGGGGCCTTCGGGAATGGCACCACGGCCGATGGGGTGCCGGCCACCTCCGCGAAGTTGAACCGGCCCTCCAGACCGACGGTCGACGCCTGGGGCAACCTCTACTTCACCGACGATGATGGTGCCACCATCCGCCGCGTGTCGCCCGACGGCATCATCTCGACCGTCGCCCGGTTCTCCCGCACCCCCGGCGGGTACGGGTCGGGCGTTCTGGCGCCCTTCGGCCCGGCCCACTCGCTGGCCGTCGGCGCGATGGGCGATCTCCTCGTCTCCGAAGGGGACCAGTTCGCGGTGCGGAGGTTCTCGGCCACGAGCCGGGTCGACGTGACCCCGGCGCCGGCCGGTTTCCGGATCACGGCGACGGAGACGTCGGTCCTCGCCGGGCTCGTCCAGACCTACACGGTGACCGCCGTGGACGCCGCCGGCAACCGCCTGACCGATTTCGGCGGAAGGCTCACGATCCACTCAACTTCCGGGAATATCCGCTATGAGAACACGGTCGATCTGTTCGGCGGGGTCGGGACGTTCCTGGCCGGCCTCACGACGGCCGGTGACCAGCGGATCATCGTTTCCGACCTGTCCGGCCTCTCCGATCCGATCCTGACGGGTGAGATCGTCATCAACGTCAGGGCCAACCAGGTGGCCAAGTATGACATCGCGGTCGAGCCGGGTATCGCGGGCCGCCCGCTGCGGGCGGTCGTCACCGCGCAGGACCTCTTCGGCAACCGCGTGTTCGATTACACCTGGCCGATCCGCTTCTTCTCGTCCGATCCGGCCGCCGTCCTGCCCGCCGACGCCGAACTGGTCCAGGGCCGGGGAGAATTCACGATCGTGCTCCCCACCGCCGGCACCCAGACCGTCGGCGTGCTCGACGGCCTCGACTCGAGCCTGGCGAGCGTGGTGGGCGTCCAGTCCGCCCCGGACCCGGACGCGTTCGACCAGAGCCCGGACGCGACGTTCGTCCGGTCGCTCTACCGGAACGTGCTGGGCCGCGCGGGCAGCGACTTCGAGGTGGGGAACTGGGTGGGCGGCCTGCTCAACGGCATGACCCGCCAGGATGTCTCCTCGGCGTTCGTCCGCTCGATCGAGCACCGCGCCAATCAGGTCAAGGGGTATTACTGGGATTACCTGAATCGGGCCGTTGACCCCGGGGCGCAACACTGGGTCGACGCCCTGCTGGCCGGGGCGTCCGAGTCGTCGGTCATCGCGGGCATCCTGTCCTCGGAGGAATATCTCTCGGCCCGCCAGGACGACGCCGAGTTCATCCACAATCTCTACGGCGACGTCCTGAGGCGGTCGGCCGACGACGTCGGGATGGCGGACAAGAAAGCGGCCCTGGCGGCGGGCGCCAGCCGGGCGTCGCTGGTCGCCGGGATCGTCGCGGCCCCGGAGACGATCGACCTCGTGCTGGACGACCTCTACCGTTACTACCTGGGCCGCCGCCGCGACCCGTCATCGGCCGTCTGGGAAGGGATCCTCGCCGACCCGGACGGCTCGGCCGCCGAGGTCCAGGAGGGGATCCTGGCCAGCGACGAATTCTACGGGGTGTCCGGCAAGATCCCCATCCTTGGCCCGCCATCCCACTGAGCCCCCCGCCGGACCGATCTCGCCGCCGCGATGAGGCCCCGATCTCATCGCGACGGCTCCCACCCCCGAGGCCGGGCCGAATTCCCGGCCCGCCTCGCCTCCTACCCCGGCACTCCCCCCCGCCACCTCATCCGCCGACATCCCCCGCCCCGCATACGATCCCCCAATGAAGGGCCCGGCACGTCGCGACGACCGATCGCGTCGGCCGTTGATTTCAACCTGGGATCAGTCAGGGTAAATCCCCTATTGTGAAAATTCGAGCGTAGACGATCGATCAGTACGCTTGACGGGCCTGGGGAATGGGAGGTATTTTAATTACCTTACGGGATAGCGAAGCTCCATAAAATAGGAGACCTGTAATCCCCGTGAAGATCCCGCCCCAGGCGGCCCGACCCTGGCGCGGCCACTCGAAGGGCGTCCCCCGGACCCGGGCGGATTGACTCGACCCCTACGATCACGGCATGTCGACCGGCGTCGATGGCCCGCCCCGCATCCCCGGACTCCCGCCGCCTCGCCCCGCATGACGCGGGGGCATCGCTTGCGTCACACCTCGACATCTACCCCTGCGAGCCCCGATCCCCCGGCCCCGAAACGCCGGCGATGGGCGGTCTCCCAGACGAGCACCAGCCTCATGACGACGGACCATCCCGCCAGTGCGGCCCCCACCCACAAGGTGGTGGTCAATGAGGAAGGCCAGTATTCCCTCTGGTTCCTCGACCGGGAGAACCCGGCCGGTTGGGCGGACGCGGGGAAGGTCGGCACGAAGGAAGAGTGCCTGGAATACGTCGAGGCCACCTGGACCGACATGACGCCGGCCAGCCTGCGGCGGAAAGCGGGCGACGACGCCTGATCTCATGGGACAAAACCACCCCCCCGACGCCTCCACCCGGGACCTCTCGTCGTTCGTCGCCCTGACCCGACTCCGGGCCGACGAACGCGCCGACGCGCCGGCGTTCTCGTTCCTCCACGACGGCGAGATCGGCGGCGGGGCCGAGGATCGGCTCTCCTTCGCCGGCCTCGATCGCCGGGCGCGGGCCATCGCGGCGACATTGCAGGGGGTGGGCGTCGCGGGAGAGAGGGCGCTCCTGGTCGGGCCGCCGGGGCTGGAGTTCATCTCGGCCTTCCTCGGGTGCCTGTATGCCGGGGTCGTGGCCGTGCCCGCCCACCTGCCCCGCCCGAACCGGCCGATGCCCCGGCTGGCGGCGATCGCCGACGGGGCCCGGCCCCGGGCGATCCTCACGACGACCGGCCTGCTGGCCGACTCCGACCGCTGGGCCGCCGAGGTCCCCGCCCTGGCGGGGCTGCACCGCCTGGCCACCGACGCCGTCCCCGACGACCGCGCCTCGTCGTGGTCCGACCCCGGGGTCGGCCGGGATGACCTGGCCTTCCTCCAGTACACGTCGGGCTCGACGGCCTCCCCGCGCGGGGTGATGGTCACCCACGGGAACCTGCTGGCCAACTCGGCGGCGATCCGGGCCTGCTTCGGCTCGACCCCCGAGAGCCGGGGGGTCTGCTGGCTGCCCCTGTTCCACGACATGGGGCTGATCGGCGGGGTGCTCCAGACGATCCACTGCGGCGGCCACAGCACCCTGATGGCCCCCACGGCGTTCCTCCAGAAGCCGGTGCGCTGGCTCCGGGCGATCGCCGCCGCCGGAGCGACGATCAGCGGCGGGCCGGACTTCGCCTACGACCTCTGCGCCCGCAAGGTGACCGAGGAGCAGAAACAGGGCCTCGACCTGAGCCGGTGGGCGGTCGCCTACGACGGCGCCGAGCCGGTCCGGGCGGAGACCCTGGACCGCTTCGCCGAGGCGTTCGCCCCCTGCGGGTTCCGCCGCGAGGCGTTCCTCCCCTGCTACGGCCTGGCCGAGTCCACCCTCCTGGTCACCGGCCGCCGCCCGGCCTCGGGCCCGGCCCTGTTCGCCGCGAGCGCCGACGGGCTGGCCGCCGGCCGGATCGAGCCCGCCCCCGACGACGGGCCGAAGTCCCGCACCCTGGTCGGCTCCGGCGCGATCGAGCCCGGCGTCGCGATCGTCGATCCGATGACCCACCAGCCCTGCCCCGCCGACCGGATCGGCGAGATCTGGGCCCGGGGCCCGAGCGTCGCGGCCGGCTACTGGAATGACCCCGAGGCGACCGCCGCCACCTTCGCCGCCCGCATCGCCGGGTCGGATGACGGCCCCTACCTCCGCACCGGCGACCTCGGCTTCGCCCGCGATGGCCAGCTGTTCGTCACCGGGCGGATCAAGGACCTACTCATCATCCGGGGGCGGAACGTCTACCCCCAGGACGTCGAGGCCACCGCCGAGCGCTGCCACCCGTCGGGCCGGATGGGGGGCGCCGCCGCCGTGGCGGTCGAGGTCGACGGCCAGGAAAGCCTGGTCCTCCTCCTGGAAGTGGAGCGGCTGGGCAAGGGGAACGCCGGGGACGACGTGATCGCGGCGGCCCGGCGGGCGATCGCCGAGGGGCACGACCTCGACGTCCACGCCATACGCCTCGTCAAGGCGATGGGCCTGCCCCGGACCACCAGCGGCAAGATCCAGAGGCACGCCTGCCGCGCCCGGTTCCTGGACGGCTCGCTCGAAGCGGTGGCCGCCTGGACCCGCCCGTCGGCCGGATCGGACCCGGCACCCGCCGCGATCCAGGCCCCGGAGGCCGGCCCGTCGCGCCCGGTCGCCGAGATCGCCGCCTGGCTGGCCGCCCGGGTCGCGGCCCCGCTCGGCCTCCGCCCCGAGGCGATCGACCGCCGCGCCCCATTGGCGTCCTACGGCCTGGGCTCGATCCAGGCGGTCGCCCTGGCCGGCGAGCTGGAGGAATGGCTCGGCCGCCCGCTTTCGCCGACGCTGGCCTACGAGTTCCCCACGATCGAGGACCTGGCCCGCCACCTGGCGGGAGAGCAGGACGAACCCAACCCGACGGCCGAAGGGGTGGCCCGGACGGATGAGCCGATCGCCATCATCGGCATCGGCTGCCGGTTCCCGGGCGCGTCCGGGCCGGACGCCTACTGGAGCCTGCTGAGCGAGTGCCGCGAGGCGGTGGGCGAGGCCCCGACCTCCCGCCGGGCCGCTCCTGGCGCCGAACGCGGGCGGGGCGGGTTCCTGGACGTGGTCGACCGCTTCGACGCCGCGTTCTGGGGGATCAGCCCCCGCGAGGCGACGAGCATGGACCCCCAACAGCGGCTCCTGCTCGAAGTCGCCTGGGAGGCGCTGGAGGATGCCGGGCTGGCGGCCGACCGCCTGGCCGGGACGCCGGTCGGCGTCTTCGTCGGGATCAGCACCGACGACTACAGCCGGATCGGCCGATCGCCGCAATCCCGGGGCGACGTCTACGAGATCACCGGCAACGCGGCCAGCATCGCCGCCAACCGGATCTCCTACGCGTTCGACTTCCGGGGCCCGAGCCTGGCCGTGGACACCGCTTGCTCGTCGTCGCTGGTGGCCGCCCACCTGGCCTGCGAGTCCCTGCGCCGGGGCGAGGCGACCGTGGCCCTGGCCGGCGGGGTGAACCTCGTGCTGTCGGCCGAGGTCACCGCCAACTTCGCCCGGGGCGGGTTCCTGTCCCCCGACGGCCGGTGCAAGGCGTTCGCCGCCGACGCCGACGGCTACGTCCGGGGCGAAGGGGCGGGCGTCGTGGTCCTCAAGCCCCTGGCTCAGGCCGTCCGCGACGGCGACCCGATCTACGCGGTGATCCGGGGCGGCGCGATCAACCAGGACGGCCGCTCCAACGGGCTGACCGCCCCCAGCCCCCGCGCCCAGGAGGCGGTACTCCGCGCCGCGTGGCGGGCCTCGGGCGTGCGGCCCGACCAGATCGGCTACGTCGAGGCCCACGGCACCGGCACCCCTTTGGGCGACCCAATCGAGGCGAAGGCCCTGGCCTCCGCATTGTCCGAGGGCCGCGATCCCGCCCGCCCCTGCCCGATCGGATCGGCCAAGGCGAACATCGGCCACCTGGAGGCCGCCGCCGGGGTGGCCGGGCTGATCAAGGTCGCCCTGATGCTCGGCCGCCGGGCCATCCCGCCCACCCTGCACGCCGCCGAGCCCAACCCGCGCATCCCCTTCGATGCGATCCCGCTCAAGCTGGCCGATCGGGACGCGGCCTGGGTCGGGGACGCCCCGCACTTCGCCGGGGTCAGCTCGTTCGGCTTCGGCGGGACCAACGCCCACCTCGTCCTCGCATCCGCCCCGATCCTCGCACCGATCGAAACTCCCGAACTCAATTCATCATGTTTGGATCTGTTCCCGATCTCCGCCCGGTCCCCCGAGGCGCTGCGGGCGATGGCCCAGGGGGTGCGGGGGATCCTGCCCAGCATGGGCAACCGCAAGGGCCTGGCCCGCACCCTGGCCGTGCGGCGCGAGCATCACGACCACCGGCTGGCGATCGTCGGGGATGAACCGGCCGAGGCCCTCGACGCCTTCCTGGCGGGCCGGGATCACCCCGACCTCGCCGTCGGCGAGCGTCGGCCCGGCAACCGCCCCGGCGTGGTGTTCGTGTTCTCGGGCCAGGGGGCGCTCTGGGCCGGCGCAGGCCGTGACCTGCTCGCGGCCGAGCCGGCGTTCCGGGCCGCCTACGACGCGTGCGACCTCTGGATGATGGCCCGCGAGGGGCGGTCGCTGGCGGCCGAGTTGTCCGGCGAGATCGCGCCCGAACGGCTCCTGGATCCGGCGTTCGCCCAGCCCCACCAGTTCGCGCTCCAGGTCGCGCTGGCCGCGTTGTGGCGGTCGTGGGGCGTGGTGCCCGACGCGGTGGTGGGCCACAGCCTGGGGGAGATCGCCGCCGCCCACGTCGCAGGGTCGCTGGACCTGGCCGACGCCCTGCGGATCGCCTGCCTGCGGGGCCGGCTGATGGGCCGCGCCGTGGGCCGGGGCCGGACCGCCGCCGTGGGGCTGCCCGCCGCCGAGGTCCGCCGCCGGATCGGCGACGGGCTGGCCATCGCCGCCGAGAACGGGTCGCGCCAGACCACCGTGTCGGGCACCCCCGGGGCCGTCGAGACCCTGGTGGCCGACCTCCGCGCCGAGGGGATTTTCGCCCGGTCGCTGGACGTGGCCGTGGCGTTCCACGGGCCGCAGATGGACCCGCTCCGCCGGGAGCTGACCGAGGCCCTGTCCGGCCTCCGCCCGCGCGCCGGCTCGATCCCGTTCATCTCGACCGTGACGGGCCAAACCCGCGACGGGGCGACGCTCGACGCCGACTACTGGGGCCGGAACCTCCGCGACACGGTCCGGTTCGCCGACGCGATCGCCACGCTCGCCGACGGGCCCTACGAGGCGTACGTGGAGGTCGGCCCGCACCCGATCCACGCCGGCCCTTTGGGCGAGGCGCTGGCCACCCGCGACCGCCCGACCGCCGTGCTCGGCTCGATCCGCCGCGACGACGACGCCCGCCGCGGCCTGCTCCGGTCGCTGGCCGCCCTCCATGTTCGCGGATTGCCCCTGGACTGGCCCGCGATCGCCCCGCCGGCCGGCCCCCTCGTGCGGCTGCCTGCCTATCCCTGGCAACGCGAGCGGTTCTGGACCGAGGCCCGGCCCGTCGCGACCCCTGTTGCAGCCCCGGCCGAGGCCGACCTCTCCGGCCTACTCCACGAAGTGGCCTGGCAGGAGTCCGACGTCCCGGAAGTCGTCCACCTCAACGGATCGGCCCACGCCGGTCGATGGCTGATCCTGGGCGACGGACGGGGGCTCGCGGGCCGGTTGCGGGTCGCGATCGAGGCCCTGGGCGGGTCGTGCGAGACGGAATGGTCCGATGAAGTTCGTGGGACTGTCGACCTCCGACCGCTCGATGCCGCCGAGGGGGACGATCCGGGATCGACCGCCGCGCGGATCTGCTCCGACATCCTCGCATTGATGGATCGGGTCGCCGGCCCGGACGGCGGGTCGCGCCGGCCCCGGGCCTGGGTCGTCACCCGGGGCGCCCAGCCGGCCGGGCACGCATCGGCACCCGTCGCCCTGGCCCAGTCTCCCGCCTGGGGTTTGGGGCGGTCGATCGCCCTGGAACGCCCCGACCTGTGGGGCGGGCTGGTCGACCTCGACCCCGATGGGGAAGCGGACGAGGCCGAGACGCTGGCGGGCCTGCTGGTCCGGGGCGGCGGCGATGGACAGGTCGCCCTCCGGGGCGGACGCCGGCTGATCCCCCGCCTGGTGCCGCGCGACGGGCACGAAGAATCCGCCCCGGCCGGCCCGACCATCCGGCCCGAGGGGACGTATCTGATCACCGGCGGCCTGGGCCAGCTCGGCCTGCGGACCGCCCGATGGCTCGCGGAGCGCGGCGCCCGCCGCCTGGTGCTGGTCGGCCGCCGCGGCCTGCCCGACCGGGGCGACTGGGACGCTTTGCCCGCCGACCACGCCGACCGGGCGAAACTTGACGCCATCCTGGACCTGGAGCGCCTGGGGGCGACCGTGGCGGCCGAGGCCGTCGACGTCGGCTCGGCCCCGGCCGTGGCCGCCCTGTTCGACCGGCTCCGCCGGACCATGCCCGCCGTCCGGGGGGTGATCCACACGGCGGGCGTCGTCCGCGCCGTGGGCGAAGCCCCGCTCGATGCCGACGGGTTGCGGGCGACCTTCCGGAGCAAGGTCGACGGGGCGTGGGCCCTCCACGAGGCGACCCGAAACCTGCCGCTCGACTTCTTCGTCATGTACTCGTCGGTGGCCTCGGTCTGGGGGACGGCGCGGACCGGCGACTACGCCGCCGCCAACCAGTTCCTGGATGCCCTGGCCGCCCACCGGGGGTCGCTCGGCCTGCCCGGCCTGAGCATCAACTGGGGGCCCTGGGCCGACGGCGGGATGGCCTCGGCGTCGGGCTGGGATCGCTCGTTCCAGTTGGTCGGCCTCAAGCCGCTCGACCCCGACGCCGCCCTCGCCGCCTTCGGCCGGCTGGCCGGCGACCCCTCGGCCCGCCAGGCCGCCGTGGTCCGCGCCGACTGGAAGCGGCTGGCCGCCGCGTTCGGCCCGGGCGGGCGGGGCCGGTTCCTGGCCAGTGTCGAGGGGCTGTCCCGCAACGGCAACGGCCACCACGCCAACGGCAACGCCCATGCGAACGGGAACGGGGCGGGCCTGCCGGCCTGGCTCGGGCTCGACGCCGAACGCCGAAGGGGACCGGCCATCGCCTTCTTCCGGGACCGGGTCGCGGCGATCCTGGGGCTGCCCGCCGACAAGATCGACGTCGACCGCCCGCTCAACCAGCTCGGGTTCGACTCGATCATGGCGATGGAGCTGAACGTCGCCGTCGAGGCCCAGCTCGGCCTGGCCCTGCCGCTCACGACCCTGCTGGAAGGCCCGAGCATCGCCCGGCTGGCCGAGGCCACGCTCGGCCCGGCGACCGCGCCCGCGTCGTCGGTCACGGCGGGCGGTCCGGATGCCGGCACGCCGTCGCTGGCCCAGCAGGCCATGTGGTACGCCCACCAGCTGTCCGGGGCCCGGGGCGGCTACAACATCGCCGGCGCCGCGCGGATCCTCTCGGGCCTGGACCCCGCCGCGTTCCGCCGGGCCGTCGACCGGGTCGCCGCGCGGCACGAGGCGTTGCGGACCATCTTCCCCGCCCCCGACGGACGGCCCGCCCTCCGGGTCCTCGACCCGTCCGAGGGGGGCGTCGCGGTCGAGTTCTTCGAGGCGTCGGGGCTGGACCCGGCCGAGATCGCCCGCCTGCGGGACGTCGAGGCAGGCCGCCCGTTCGACCTGGAGGCGGGGCCGCTGGCGCGGGTCTGCCTCTGGACGCGGGGGGACCGCGACCACGTCGTCCTGCTGGTGGTCCACCACATCGTCGCCGACTTCTGGACCACGACCGTCCTCCTGGACGAGTTCGGCCGGGCCTATCGCGCGGAGTGCGGCGGCCCGCCGGCCGGGCTCGAACCTTTGCCGATCCGGTTCGCCGACTTCGTCCGCTGGCAGGACGAACTCGTGAAGGGCCCCGAAGGGGACCGGCTCTGGGGCTATTGGCAGGGCAAGCTCGCCGGCCCCCTGCCCACCCTGGCCCTGCCGACCGACCGGCCCCGGCCGCCGTCGCCGACCCAGGCCGGGGCGCTGCGGCACCTGGAGATCGACGCCGACCTCGCCGGCTCGCTGGTTGAGCTGGCCCGGTCGCGGGGCGTGAGCCTGTACACCGCCCTGCTCGCCGCGTTCCAGGCGCTGCTCGGCCGGCTGGGCGGGCAGGACGACATCATCGTCGGCTCGCCGTTGGCGGGCCGGACCCGCCCGGGGCTGGAAGGGCTGGTCGGCTACCTGGTCAACATGATCCCGATGCGGGGCGACCTGGCCGGCGACCCCAGCTTCGACGACCTGCTGGCCCGTTCCCGCAAGGTGGTCCACGAGGCGCTGGAGCATCAGGACTACCCGTTCGCGGCGATGCTCCCCCGGCTCGGCCTCCCGTTCGACCCGAGCCGGGCGCCGGTGTATCAGGTCCTGCTGATCCACCAGAAGTCGCAACGCCTTGATGATCAGGGGCTGACCGCGTTCGCCCTGGCGATCCCCGGGTATGAGACCGAACTCGGTGGCCTCCCACTCGAATCGCTGGCCCAGCACAACGGCGGGGCCGCCTTCGACCTCACCCTCATGACGGCGCTGGTGGGCGACGGCCGGCTGGCGCTCTCGCTGGAATACGCCGCCGACCTGTTCGACCCGGCGTCGGCCGACCGCCTGCTCGCCCAGTTCCGGGCCCTTTTGGCCGGCGCCGTCGCCGACCCGTCGCGGCTGCTCTCGGATTTGCCTTTGATCGACGCGGCGGATCGGCAAAAGCTGCTGGTCGACTGGGCCGACGGTCCTCAGTTCATCGCGGACGCCGCCCCGGGCTGCATCCACGACCGCTTCGAGGCCCAGGCCCGCCGGACCCCTGACGCCGAGGCCATCGTCTTCGGCGCGGATCGATTGACGTATCGAGAGTTGAACGAGCAAAGCAACCGCCTCGCCCACCACCTCCGGGCGGTCGGGGTGGGGCCGGGGGTGCTGGTCGGGCTCCACGCGGGGCGGAACCCGTCGCTGATGATCGGCCTGCTGGCGATCCTCAAGGCGGGCGGGGCGTACCTGCCGCTCGACCCGAGCCTGCCGGAGACCCGCCTCGCCCAGATTCGCGACGACGCCCGCATGGGCATCGTCGTCACCGACGGCCAGAGCGGGCCGATCGCCGCCGATGCGGTGGTCGACCTCATCGCCGACGCCGAGCGGATCGCCGCCCGCCGCGAAACGAACCCATCGCCGCTGGCGACCCCCGGCGACCTCGCCTACGTCATCTACACCTCGGGCAGCACCGGCAAGCCCAAGGGGGTGATGGTCGAGCACCGCAACCTGGACAACGCCTACCGGGGGTGGGAGCAGTCCTACGGCCTCGACGCCTGGGCCGGCCGCCACCTCCAGATCGCCGGCGCCGCGTTCGACGTGTTCACCGGGGACTGGTCGCGGGCCCTCTGCTCGGGCGGGGCGCTCATCTCCTGCCCGCGCGAGGCGATCCTCGACCCCGAAGTCCTGCTGGATCTCCTGGTCCGCGAGCGGGTCGACTGCGCCGAGTTCGTCCCGGCGGGCGTGGAAGGGCTGGTCGATTTGCTGGAGCGGACGGGCGGGACGCTGGGGTTCATGAAGCTGATCGCGGTCGGCTCGGATCTCGTCCACGCCGGATTGCACGAACGGCTCCGCCGGCTGGCCGGGCCGGGGACGCGGGTGGTCAACAGCTACGGGCTGACCGAGACCACCATCGACACCACGTTCTTCGAGGGGGACCTGTCCGCCCTGCCCCCCGGCCGCCCGGCGCCGATCGGCGGGCCGTTCCCGGGGTCGTCGGTGTACGTCCTGGACGACCGCCTGGAACCGCTGGCGGCGGGCGTCACCGGCGAGTTGTACATCGGCGGGGCCGGGGTGACCCGGGGCTATCTCGACCGCCCCGCGATGACCGCCGAAAGGTTCCTGCCCGACCCGTTCGGCGCCATCCCGGGAGCCCGGATCTACCGCACCGGCGACCTCGCCCGCTGGCGGCCCGACGGCTCGCTCGACATCCTGGGCCGGGCCGACTCCCAGGTCAAGATCCGGGGCTATCGGATCGAGTTGGGGGAAGTCGAATCCGCCCTGCTCCGCGACCCGGCGGTCAAGGCGGCGGCTGTGGTGGTCCGCGAGGATCGCCCCGGCGAGCGCCGGCTGATGGCGTTCGTCGTGCCGGCCGACCCCGAGGATCCGCCCGCCGGCGCCGACCTCCGCCGCCGGCTCAAGCAGGGACTGCCCGAGTACATGGTGCCGGCCTCGTTCGGCATCCTCGACGCCCTGCCCCTGACCTCCAACCGCAAGGTCGACCGCCGGGCCCTGGCCGCGATCGAGCCGGAGACGCAGGTCGCCGCCGACTCCGGGCCGATCGCGGGGGTCGCCCCCCGCACCCCCGCCGAGGCGACCCTGGCGCGGATCGCCGCCGAGGTGATGGGCGTGGGCGGCATCGGCGTGACCGACAACCTGTTCGAGCTGGGGATCGACTCGGTCCTGATCATCCAGCTGGTGTCGCGGGCCCGCGCCGCCGGGCTGCGGCTCGACCCGGCCCTGCTGTTCCGCCACCCGACCATCGCCGACCTCGCCGCCGCGACCCTCGACGAGAAGCCGGCCCCGGCCCACGCCCCGGCCGAGCCGCTGCTCGACGACCTCCCCGCCGTGCTCGCCGAGTTCGGGCCGGACGCCGAGGACGCCTACCCGCTCTCCCCGGTCCAGGCCGGGATGATCTTCCAGGACCGGATGGCCCCGGACGCCGGCTCGTATGTCGAGCAGTTCACCTGCCGGCTCCGGGGCTCGCTGGACGTCGAGGCGTTCGCCCGGGCCTGGCAGGCCGTGATCGCTCGCCACCCGGCTTTGCGGACCTCGTTCCACCGGGCCGACCACGACGTCCCGGTCCAGGTCGTCCGCCGCGAGGCCGCCGTGCCGATCGCCCGGCTCGACTGGAGCGGCCTCGACCCGGCCGAGCAGGACGTGCGGCTGGCCGCGTTGCTCCGCGACGACCGCCGCCTCGGCTTCGCCCCGGCGCATGCCCCTTTGCTCCGCCTGGCCCTGGCCCGGCTCGGCGACGACCTCCACGCCCTGGCCTGGAGCGGCCACCACCTCATCTTCGACGGCTGGTGCCTGCCGATCGTCCTGGGCGAGGTGGTCGCGGCCTACGAGATGATCGCCCGGGGGCTGGAGCCCGCCCTGCCCCCGGCCCCGCCGTTCCGCGACTACATCGCCTGGCTCCGCCGCCAGGATCTCGCCGAGGCCGAGGCCTTCTGGCGCAAGGCCCTGGCCGGGTTCCGGACGCCCACCCCCTGGGGGATCGAGGCGGATCGGCCCGACGTCCCCGCCGGCACGCCGTATGCGGAGCGGGAGCGGTCCCTCGGCCCGGAGGCCACCGCCCGCCTGGTCGCGGTCGCCCGGTCGGCCCGGCTGACTGTGGCCACCGTGATCCACGGGGCCTGGTCATTGCTCCTGTCGCGCTACGCCGGGCGGGCCGACGTCGTCTCCGGCGTGACGGTGACGGGGCGGCCGGCCGACCTGGCCGGGGTCGAAAGGATGGTCGGCGTGATGGTCAACACCCTGCCGCTGCGGGTCGCCGTCGACGAGGAGGCCGAGATCCTCCCCTGGCTCGCCGGCGTCCAGGCGACGCTGGCCGACCTGCGCCGGTTCGAGCATACGCCGCTGGTCCGGGCCCGGCAGTGGAGCGAACTCCCCGCCGGGACCCCGCTGTTCGAGAGCATCCTGGTGGTGCAGAACACGCCGAGCGAGGCCGAACTCGCCGATCGCGCCGGGCGTCTCGGGGTCGAGGCCGCCCGGGTCCACGAGCAGTCGAGTTACCCCCTGACCGTGTCCGTCGAGCCGGGCGAACGGCTCCGCGTCTGGGCGGGGTTCGACCCCCGCCGCCACGACGGCGCGGCCGTCGACGCCCTGCTCGGTCACTTCCTCGCCCTGATCGAAGGGATCGCCTCGGGTACGGGCCGCCGGCTCGCCGACCTTGCGCTGCTCTCCCGGGACGAACAACAACGCCTCGCCCGCGAATGGGACGGCGATCCGGGCCCCACGCCCGGGCCCGACGCCCTCGCGGACGACGACCTCGACGCGGCCATCGCCGCGCTCCGTCGAGAGATCGAAGAAGGAAACCCCTCATGACCACCGACCCCCAGCCCCACGCCGGCCTGTCGGTCGCCGAGAAACGGGCCCTGGTCGCCCGCCTGCTCAAGCAGAAGGCCGAGGCCCAGGCCGCCCGGGCCCGCCCCGACGCCTCCGCCGTCCACCGCCTGTTCGAGGCCCAGGCCCGCCTCGCCCCCGACGCCGTCGCCCTGACCCACGCCGGGCTCACGGTGACTTATCGCGATCTGGATGCGCGGGCCAACCGCCTCGCCCGCCACCTCGTCGGCCTCGGCGTCGGCCCCGACGCCCGCGTCGGCCTCTGCCTCCGACGCTCCCCCGAACTCGTCGTGGCGATCCTCGCCACGCTCAAGGCCGGCGGCGCCTACGTCCCCATCGACCCGGCCTACCCCGCCTCGCGCATCGCCTTCATGATCGAGGATGCCGACGCGCCGGTCCTGCTCACCCAGGAGGAGTTGCGCGGGACGCTCCCGGCCTCCGACGCCCGCGTCGTCTGCGTGGATACGGCCGAACTCGGCGACGATGATTCACCGCCCGATGTGGCCGTCTCCCCCGGCCACCTGGCGTACATCATCTACACGTCGGGATCGACCGGACGCCCCAAGGGGGCCATGATCGCCCACAAGGGGCTGACCAACTACCTCCTCTGGGCCGCCAAGGCGTACCGCGTGGCCGAGGGGGTCGGCTCGCCGGTCCACTCCTCCGCCTCCTTCGACCTCACCGTCACCTCGCTGCTGGCCCCCCTAGTCGCCGGCCGCCGCGTCGATCTGCTCGACGAGGGGCTCGGCGTCGAGCAGCTCGCCCAGGCGTTGCGCGACCACCGCGACTACTCGCTGGTGAAGATCACCCCGGCCCACCTCCAATTGCTCGGACGCCAGCTCGACCCGAATGACGTGGCGGGCCGCACCCGCGCCTTCGTCGTCGGCGGCGAGTCGCTGACCGCCGAGCACGTCGCCTTCTGGCGCGAGCACGCTCCGGACACGGTGCTGATCAACGAGTACGGCCCCACCGAGACGGTGGTCGGCTGCTGCATCCAGCAGGTCGGCGGCGAGGCCGACGGGCCGACCATCCCCATCGGCAAGCCGATCGCCTCCACCCGGATGTACGTCCTGGATGCCCGGATGCGGCCGGTGCCGCCGGGCGTCACCGGCGAGCTGTACATCGGCGGGGCCGGCGTGGCCCGCGGCTACCTGAACCGCCCCGGCCTGACCGCCGAGCGGTTCGTGCCCGACCCCTTCGGCAAGGAGCCCGGCGCCCGGCTGTACCGGACCGGCGACTTGGGGCGGTGGCGGGCCGACGGGCTGCTGGAGTGCCTGGGGCGGATCGACCACCAGGTCAAGGTCCGCGGCTATCGCATCGAGCTCGGCGAGGTCGAGGCCGCCCTGTCCGGCCTGCCCGGCGTGGGCGAGGCGGCGGTGATCGCCCACGACGACGCGGTCGGCGAGAAGGCCCTGGCCGCCTACGTCGCCCCCCGTCCCGGCGAGCCCGCCCCGACCGCCAACGACCTCCGCGCGGCGCTCCGCGAGGCGCTGCCCGAATACATGGTCCCGAGCACCTTCGTGCTCCTGGACCGGCTGCCCCTGACGGCCAACGGCAAGGTCGACCGCGACGCCCTGCCCGACCCGGTCGCGGCCCGCGAGGACGACGGCACCGGCTACGTCCCGCCCCGAGGGCCGGTCGAGGAGGCGCTGGTCGGCCTCTGGGGCGAGATGCTCGGGCGCGAGCGGATCGGCGTCCACGACAACTTCTTCGACCTCGGCGGCCACTCCCTGATCGCCACCCAGCTGGTGGCCCGGCTCCGCGACGTGTTCGCCGTCGAGCCGCCGCTCCGCGGCTTCCTGGAGGCGCCGACCGTCGCCGGGCTGTCGCGGCTGATCGAGCAGGAGATGGCGGCGGGCGCCGGGCTGCTGGCCCCGCCGATCGCCCGGGTCGACCGGACCGTCCCCCTGCCCGCCTCGTCGTCCCAGCGGCAGCTCTGGTTCCTCGACCAGCTGGAGCCGGGCGGCGTGGCGTACAACATCCCGACCGCCGTCCGCCTCACGGGCGAACTCGACGCCGACGCCCTCCGCCGGGCGCTCGACGCGGTGGTCGAGCGGCACGAGATCCTCCGCACCGCGTTCGTCTCCGACGGCGGGGTGCCGTTCCAGGTGGTCCAGCCGCCCGCGCCGATCCCGATGCCTTCGACCGACCTGAGCGGGCTCGACCCCGAGGCCCGCGAGGCCGAGGTCCTCCGGCTGGTGGCGGAGGAGGCCCGGATCCCGTTCGACCTGGCCCGGGGGCCGATGATCCGGGCCCGCCTGATCCGGCTCGACGCGGCCGAGCACGTCGCCTGCGTGACCATGCACCACATCGCCTCGGACGGCTGGTCGATCGGCGTCCTGATCCGCGAGATCGGCGCGATCTACGAGGCGACCCGCCTGGGCGAGCCGTCCCCCCTGCCCGAGCCGGGCCTCCAGTACGGCGACTATGCCGCCTGGCAGGCGGACTGGCTCCGGGGGGAGGCGCTGCAGAAACTCGTCGACTACTGGTCGGGCCGGCTCGCCGGCGTCCCCGCGCTGGAATTGCCCACCGACCGGCCCCGCCCGGCCGTCCTGGGCGACAAGGGCGGCCAGCGGACGACATCCATCCCCGGCGAGCTGGTCGCGGGGCTGCGGGCTCTGGGCCGGGCCGAGGGGGCGACCCTGTACATGACCCTGCTGGCCGCCTTCCAGGTGCTGCTCCACCGCTACACCGGGCAGCACGACATCGCGGTCGGGTCGCCGATCGCCGGCCGGACCCGGTCCGAGCTGGAGGGGCTGATCGGCTTCTTCATGAACACCCTGGTCCTCCGGGGCGACCTGTCCGGCGACCCGACGTTCCGGGCCTTCCTCGGGCGGGTCCGGGCCGAGGCGCTGGGGGCCTATGCCCACCAGGACCTGCCGTTCGAGCACCTGGTCGGCACGCTCCAGCCCGACCGCGACCCCAGCCGGGCGCCGATCTTCCAGGCCATGCTGGTGCTCCAGAACGCCCCGATGGCGGTGCCCAGCTCGCCGGGGCTGGAGATCGCCGTGCTGGACACCAACAGCGGCACGGCCAAGTACGACCTGACCCTGATCGCGGTCGAGACCGCCGAGGGGTTGGACGCCACCCTCGAATACAGCGCCGACCTGTTCGACCCGGCGACCGCCGACCGGATGCTGGGCCACCTGCGGACGCTGCTGGAGGCGATCGTGGCCGACCCCGACCGGCCGGTCGCCGACCTCCCCATGCTCACCGAGGCCGAGCAGAATGCCCTGCTCGGCCGGTGGGACGACCCGGCCGACGAGGAGGACGGGTTCGACCCCGAATCCGAAGATGACCTCGACGCCATGCTCGCCGAGCTGGCCGACGCGGGTCCGGAGGATTCCCCCCAATGACCAAGGCCGCACGCCCCCCGTCCCCACTGCCCCGCCCCGACCGCCGGGCCCCCGAGGCCCCGGCACCCCGCCGCCCCTCGCCGCCCGTCCATCGGATGATCGAGGCCCAGGCCCGCCGCGTCCCGGACGCCGTCGCCCTGACCCACGCCGGCCGGCACGTCACCTATCGCGACCTCGACCGCCGCGCCAACCGACTCGCCCATCGCCTGGTCGACCTCGGCGTCGGGCCCGACGTGCGCGTGGGCCTCTGCCTCCGACGCTCCCCCGAGATGGTCGTCGGTTTGCTCGCCGTGCTGAAGGCCGGCGGCGCCTACGTCCCCATCGACCCGGCCTACCCCGCCTCGCGCATCGCCTTCATGATCGAGGATGCCGACGCGCCGGTCCTGCTCACCCAGGAGGAGTTGCGCGGGACGCTCCCGGCCTCCGACGCCCGCGTCGTCTGCGTGGATACGGTCGCACTCGGCGACGACGACGCGCCGCCCGATGTGGCCGTCTCCCCCGGCCACCTGGCCTACATCATTTATACGTCGGGATCCACCGGACGCCCCAAGGGGGCCATGATCGCCCACAGGGGCCTCACCAACTACCTCCTCTGGGCCGCCAAGGCGTACCGCGTGGCCGAGGGGGTCGGCTCGCCGGTCCACTCCTCCGCCTCCTTCGACCTCACCGTCACCTCGCTGCTGGCCCCCCTGGTCGCCGGACGCCGCGTCGATCTGCTCGACGAGGGGCTCGGCGTCGAGCAGCTCGCCCAGGCGTTGCGCGACCACCGCGACTACTCGCTGGTGAAGATCACCCCGGCCCACCTCCAGCTGCTGGGCCGGCAGCTCGACCCGAAGGACGTCGCCGGCCGCACCCGCGCCTTCGTCGTCGGCGGCGAGTCGCTGACCGCCGAGCACGTCGCCTTCTGGCGCGAGCATGCCCCCGAGACCGTCATCTACAACGAATACGGACCCACCGAGACGGTGGTCGGCTGCTGCATCCAGCAGGTCGGCGGCGAGGCCGACGGGCCGACCATCCCCATCGGCAAGCCGATCGCCTCCACCCGGATGTACGTCCTGGACGCGCGGATGCGGCCGGTGCCGCCGGGCGTCACCGGCGAGCTGTACATCGGCGGGGCCGGCGTGGCCCGCGGCTACCTGAACCGCCCCGGCCTGACCGCCGAGCGGTTCGTGCCCGACCCCTTCGGCAAGGAGCCCGGCGCCCGCCTGTACCGGACCGGCGACCTGGGGCGGTGGCGGGCCGACGGGCTGCTGGAGTGCCTGGGGCGGATCGACCACCAGGTCAAGGTTCGCGGCTATCGCATCGAGCTCGGCGAGGTCGAGGCCGCGCTGGGCGAGTGCCCGGGCGTGCGGATGGGGGCGGTGATCGCCGACGACAGCCTGGGCGACACCCGGCTGGTGGCGATCGTCGAGGCCGATACCGACGCCAGCCCGGACGCGCGAAGCCTGGCCCAGGCCCTCGGCTCCCGGCTGCCGAGCTACATGGTGCCCTCGGTCTTCGTGGTCCTGCCCCGGCTGCCCCTGACCGCCAACGGCAAGGTCGACCGCGACGCCCTGGCCGCGATGGGCCCGTTCCGCGCCGAGAGCGGGTCGGACTACGTCGCCCCCCGCACCCCCACGGAAACCGAGCTGGCGGCGATCTGGGCCGCGATCCTCCAGGTGGAGCGGGTCGGGGCCGACGACCACTTCTTCGAGCTGGGCGGCCACTCGCTGCTGGCCACGCGGGTCGTGTCCCGGCTCCGCCAGGAGTTCGCCGTCGACCTGCCTTTGCGGGCTTTGTTCGAGGCACCCACCCTGTCCGCCCTGGCGGAGCGGGTCGACCGCCTCCGCGCCCAGGGCCGCGACCGCACCGACACGGCGATCGTGCCCGTCCCGCGCGAGCCCGGGGCGTTGCTCCGTCCGTCGTTCGCCCAGCAGGCGCTGTGGTATCTCGACCGGCTCGAACCGGGCCGGCCGACGTTCAACGTCACGTCGGCGGTGCGGGTGGCCGGCCCGCTCGACCTGGACGCCCTGCTGCTGGGCTTTCGCGAGATGATCCGCCGCCACGACGCCCTGCGGACCACGTTCCCGGTCGTCGACGGCCAGCCCATGGCCCGGATCGCCCCGGAATGGGACCTGGAACTGCCCACCGTCGACCTCGCCCACCTGCCCGAGGCCGAACGCGTCGCCGAGGCCGGGCGGATCGCCGAGGAGCAGGCCCGGACCCCCTTCGACCTGGCCGACGGCCCCCTGATCCGCGCCCGGCTGATCCGGCTCGCCCCGGACGACCACGCCGTCCTGCTGGCCATGCACCACATCATCACCGACGGGTGGTCGTTCGGCGTCGCCGCCGGCGAATTGGCGGCCCTGTACGAGGCGATCCGGGACGGCCGGCCGTCGCCGTTGCCTCCCCTGCCCGTCCAGTATGCCGACTATGCCCACTGGCAGCACGAACGGCTCAAGGGCGGGCTCCTGGATGGCCTGATCGGCTACTGGACCGAACGCCTGGCCGGCCTCCCCGCGCTGGAGCTGCCCACCGACCGGCCCCGGCCCCCGGTCCGCTCGGGCCGCGGCGGCCTCCGGGGCTTCGCCCTGTCGCCCGAACTGTCGGAGTCGGTCCGCGAGCTGTGCCGCCGCGAGCAGGTCACGCCGTTCATGGCGCTCCTGGCGGCCTTCCAGGTCCTCCTGTCGCGGTACAGCGGCCAGGCCGACTTCGCCGTGGGGTCGCCGTCGGCCAACCGGAACCGGGCCGAGGTCGAGGGGCTGATCGGCTACTTCATCAACATGCTGACGCTGCGGGCCGACCTGTCGGGCGACCCCAGCTTCCGCGACGTGCTGGCCCGGGTCCGCGAGACCGCCCTCGGGGCGTTCGAGCATCAGGAGTTGCCGTTCGACGTGCTGACCGAGACGCTCCGACCCCGGCGCGACCCGAGCCGCACGCCCTTGTTCCAGGTCATGTTCGTCCTCCAGAACAACCAGATGCCCGAGGCCGGCCGCCGCGACCTGGAGCTGTCCGCGCTCGACGCCCCGGGCGGGGGCAGCGGCACCGCCAAGTTCGACCTCTCCCTGGGCATGGCCGAGGGGGACGACGGCTTCGGCGGGTCGCTCGAATACAGCACCGACCTGTTCGACGAGGCGACCGCCGACCGGATCATCGGCCACTTCACCACCCTGCTCGCCGCGCTGGTCGCCGACCCGGCCCTCAAGGTCTCCGCGCCGGAACTGCTCACCCCGGCCGAGCGGTCGCGGGTCGTCC
The DNA here is from genome assembly GCF_051175315.1 of Tundrisphaera macrotermitis. Taxonomy (NCBI): domain Bacteria; kingdom Pseudomonadati; phylum Planctomycetota; class Planctomycetia; order Isosphaerales; family Isosphaeraceae; genus Tundrisphaera; species Tundrisphaera macrotermitis. The sequence continues at coordinate 2,736,265 of NZ_CP195100.1, read as the reverse complement.
ATGAGTGGAACCGGACCGCCGCCGACCTGCCCGACGCATCCGTCCCGGATTTGATCGACGCCCAGGCCCGCCGGACGCCCGACGCGGTGGCGGTCGCCTCCGGCGACGCGTCGTGGACCTATCGCGAACTGTCCGAGATCTCCAACCGCCTGGCCCGCCACCTGATCCGCAAGGGGGTCGGCCCCGAGTCGCGGGTCGGCATCTGCCTGCCCCGGTCGCCCGGCCAGATGGTCGCCCTGCTGGCGACCCTGAAGGCGGGCGCGGCCTACGTGCCCCTGGACCCGGATTATCCGGCCGAGCGGCTCCGGTTCATGCTCGACGACGCCGGGGTGGCCGCCCTGATCGCCCCGGACGGCCGGCTCGCCCCGCCCGAGGGGGTCGCGACGATCGACCTGGACCGGGATGCCGCCGCGATCGCCAGGGAGAAGCCACACGCCCCCGACGTCCGCCTTTCGCCCGACCAGGCAGCCTACGTTTCTTACACGTCGGGCTCGACCGGCACCCCCAAGGGTGTGGTCGTCACCCATCGGAACCTGCTCAATCACAACCTGGCGGCGGCCCGGCTGTTCGGCCTGGGGGCCGGGGACCGGGTGCTCCAGTTCTGCTCGGTGAGCTTCGACATCGCCGTGGAGGAGATCTTCCCCGCCTGGCTCTCGGGCGCGGCGGTGGTGCTCCGCGATGACGGCTTCCTCGACCCGGCCCGGTTCGCCGCGAAGGTCGCCGAGGCGGGCGTCACGGTCCTCGACCTGCCGACCGCGTTCTGGCATGCCTGGGTCAAGGCGCAGCACGCGTCGGGCGAGGCCCTGCCGGGGTGCCTGCGGCTGGTCGTGGTCGGGGGCGAGGAGGCGTCGGCGGCGATGCTCGGCCCCTGGCGCGAGATGGCCGGCGACCGGGTCCGCTGGATCAACACGTATGGTCCGACCGAGGCGACCGTGATTGCCACCGCCTTCGAGCCCGGCCCGGGCCATGTCCCGGGGCCGATCCCGATCGGCGGGCCGATCGCGAACGCCACGACCTACGTCCTGGATCCGGCCCTCCATCCGGTGCCGGTCGGGATGCCCGGGGAACTCTACCTGGGCGGGCTGGGCGTGGCCCGGGGCTACCTGGGCCGGCCGGGCCAGACCGCCGCCGCCTTCGTGCCCGACCCGTTCGGCGATCGCCCGGGCGCCCTCCTGTATCGCACCGGCGACCGCGCCCGCTGGCGGGCCGACGGGGTGCTCGAATTCCTGGGCCGTGTCGACGACCAGGCCAAGGTCCGCGGCTTCCGGGTCGAGCCGGGCGAGGTCGAGGCCGCGCTCCTGGCCCGGCCCGACGTCCGCGAGGCCGCCGTCATCGTCCGCGACGGGGCCCTGATCGCCTACGCGGCGGGCTCCGACCTCGATCCCAAAACGCTCCGGTCGGACCTCAAATCCCGCCTGCCCCGGCACCTGGTCCCGTCGTCGTTCGTGATCCTGGACGCCCTGCCGATCACGCCCTCGGGCAAGGTCGACCGCCAGGCCTTGCCGACGCCCGACGCCGAGGCCCGGCCCGACGGCGTCCAGCCCCCTCGCGACGCGATCGAGGCCGGGCTGGTGTCGCTGTGGGAGGAGATCCTCGGCGGGCGCCGGGTCGGCATCGACGACGATTTCTTCGACGTCGGCGGCTACTCGCTGCTGGCGGTCCGGCTGCTCACCCAGGTCGAGGAGCGGTTCGGCCGCCGGGTCGCCCTGGCCGACCTGATCCAGGGGCCGACCGTCGAGGAACTCGCCGCCCTGATCCGGGGCGACGACAAACCCCGCCAATGGACCCACCTGGTCCACCTCGCGTCGGGCGGCGCGGGGGACCCGTTGTTCTGCATCCACGCCGCCGGCGGGGGGATCCTCAGCTATCACGGCCTGGCCGGGCTGGTCGGGGCCGAGCGGCCGGTGATCGCGGTCCAGGCCCTCGGGCTCGACGCCGGGACCTCCCCTCTGGACGACATCGGCGTGATGGCCGATCGCTACCTCGCCGAGATGAGGGCCCGCCAGCCATCCGGGCCCTATCACCTGTGCGGGTGGTCGATGGGCGGGGCGATCGCCTTCGAGATGGCCCAGCGGCTCCGCGAGGCCGGCGAGGAGGTCGCCACCCTGATCCTGATCGACATGGTCGTGCCCGGGCCGAACTTCGCCCCGAGCACCGAGGCGGGCCTCAAGGCCGCCTTCGACCGCGACATCGCCCGCGCCGGGTGGGGCAAGGACGACATCCGCAACCGCCTCACCCCGGAGCAGACCGACCGGCTCCGCAACCTGTTCCGGCACCACTACCGGGCGATCAACGCCTACAAGCCCCAACCCTATCCCGGCCCGATGACCTTGATCCGCTCGGCCGAGAATCGGGGCCGGGGCGCGCTGGGCTGGGACGCGGTGGTGTCCGGGCCGATCGCGATCCACGACATCGACGCGGACCACCACACGCTGCTCCGGGAGCCGAACCTGGCGACCGTCGCCGGCCTGATCGGCCGGGCCATCGCGGAAGGGACGGCACGGGGATGAGCCTGCTCGGGTTCGTGATGAAGGCGTCGCGGGGGGTGGTCGTCCTGTCGATCGTCGCGGCCGCCGTGGGCGGGGCCGGGGCGGTCACGCTGCTGACCATGCTCCACCGGGCGCTCGGCGACGACGCGGCGAGCCTGCCCCGGTGGTATGGCCCGGCATTCGCCGCGCTCTGCGTGGTGGTGGCCGGCTCGCGGGTGATCGCGCAGGGGGCGATGGCGCGGCTGGGCCAGGGGGCGGTCACGTCGCTCGGCATCCAGCTTTGCCGCAAGATCCTCGGCCTCCCCCTGGATCGGTTTGAGGCGCTGGACAAGGGCGGGCTGCTCGCGGTTTTGACCGAGGACACCATGGTCGTGTCCAACGCCCTGGTCGGCATCCCCCAGATTTGCCTGAACGGGCCGCTGGTGGCGCTGTGCCTGCTCTATGCCGGGTGGCTGTCGCCGATGATCCTCGCCTGCGGCGTGGCCTTCGCGGCGGTGGGCGTCGGCTCGTACCTGGCGCTGACCGGCCCGGCCATGCGGCAACTCTACGCCGCGAGGTCGGGGCAGGACTCGCTGGTCAACCACTTCTCGACCCTGATCGACGGCTTCCGCGAGCTGAAGCAGAGCCGGGCCCGTTCCGCCGCGTTCCTCTCGGGCGGGCTGGAGCCGGCCGCCGCCGAGGTCCGCGACCGCGCCGTGGGCGGGCAGACCTTCTTCGCGCTGGCCGAAGGGTGGGGCGAACTGTCGTTCTTCGGGTTCCTCGGGTTCCTCACCTTCGTCCTGCCGGCGTTCCACCCGCTCGACCGGGCGACCCTGGCCGGGGCCATGCTGGTGGTCCTGTACATCATGGGGCCGCTCGACGTCCTGATCACCTGGATCCCGACCCTGGGCCGGGCCCGGGCCTCGCTCCGGCGGATCGACGCCCTCCTGCCCACCCTCTCCGCCGACGCGGCCGAGGACCCCGCCGCGCCCGTGCCGGCCCTCCGCACGTCGATCGAGCTGGACGGCGTGACCTACGACTACCCCGGCGAGGACGGCGAGCCCGGCTTCGCGCTCGGCCCGGTCGACCTCGTCCTCCGTCCTGGTGAATTGGTGCTATTGGCCGGCGGCAACGGCAGCGGCAAGACCACGCTGGTCAAGATCCTGGCCGGGCTGTATGCCCCGCGCACCGGATCGATCCGGGTCGATGGCCGCCCGGTCGACGACGCCGGACGCGCCGGGTATCGCGACCTGTTCACCGTGATCTTCGCCGACGGCCACCTGCTCCGCCGGCTCTGGGGCCAGGAACGGCCGGGGCTGGAGGCCGAGGCCGCCGAGGGATTGGCCCGGATGGGCCTGGGCAAACGGGTCCGGTTCGAGGGGGAGTCGTACTCGACGACCGACCTGTCGCAGGGCCAGAGGGGGCGGCTCGGCCTGCTCTCCGCCCTGCTCGAAAACCGCCCGGTCCTGGTCCTGGACGAGTGGGCCGCCAATCAGGACTGGCGGTTCAAGCAGGCCTTCTACCGCGAGATTTTGCCCGACCTCCGGGCCGCCGGCAAGGCGCTCCTGGTCATCAGCCACGACGAGACCTACCACGACGTCGCCGACCGGATCGTCCGCCTCCGGGACGGACGGATCGGCGTCGACCCGGGCGAGGACGGGGGGCCGCACGCGGCCCTGGAGCCGGCCCGGGCGGGAGAGATGCACCGATGAAGAAGGCCCTTCTGTTCCTCGCGATCCTGGGCAGCCTGGGGGCCGCCGCCGCCTGGCGCTGGCACGACGCCCAGGGGCCGAAGGTCCGCTATCGCACCTCGGCCGTCCGCAAGGGAGACATCCGCGCGGCGGTCAGCGCCACCGGCACGATCGAGCCCGAAGAAGTGGTCGACGTCGGCGCCCAGGTGGCCGGCGAGGTCATCAGCTTCGGCGCGGACCCGACCGACCCGGCCAAGACCATCAGCTACGGCAGCCTGGTCGACAAGGGGACGGTGCTCGCCCGGCTGGACGACTCGCTCTTCAAGGCCCGGCTCGCCCTGGCCCGCGCCAACCTCGCCAAGGCCGAGGCCGACCTCGAACAGGCGCAGGTCAAGTTCCGCCAGTCCGAGCGCAACGCCGAGCGGTCGCGCCGGCTCTCGACCCGAGGGCCGGGGATGATCCCGCCCCAGGAGGTCGAGAACTCCCAGTCCGACTACGAGGTCGCCCGCACCGCCATCGCGGTCGCCGAGAGCGGCGTCGCCGTGGCCCGCGCCAACCTCGCGGAGGCCGAGGCCAACCTCGGCTACACCACGATCCAGTCGCCGGTGAAGGGGGTGATCCTCGATCGCCGCGTCAACATCGGCCAGACCGTGGTCGCCAGCCTCAACGCCCCCAGCCTGTTCCTGATCGCCAAGGACCTGGGCCGGATGGAGATCTGGGCGTCGGTGAACGAGACCGACATCGGCTCGATCCGGATCGGCCAGGCGGCGCACTTCACGGTCGGGGCCTTCCCCGGCGAGACCTTCCGGGGCACGGTCACCCAGATCCGGCTCAACGCCAGCATGGTCCAGAACGTGGTGACCTACACCGTGGCGGTCGCCTTCGACAATCCCGGCGGCAAGCTCCTGCCCTACCTGACCGCCCGCGTCGAGTTCGAGGTCGAGGCCCATCAGGGCGTCCTGCTCGTGCCCAAGGCCGCCCTCCGCTGGCAGCCCAAGCCCGAACACGTCGTCGAATCCGAGCGCGAGGCCTACGTCCGCTCGCTCCTGGCCAAGCGCCGCGACCCCGCCGACGGCTCCGACCGGCCCGACGACGGCCCCGCGCGGATCTGGGTCGCCAACGGCGACTTCGTCCGGCCGATCGAGGTCAAGGTCGGCATCAGCGACGGGATCACCACCGAGGTCAGCGGCCACGGCGTGGACGCGGGCACCCAGGCCGTGATCGGCATCGCCCGCACCGAGGAGAGCGACATCTCGTCGTTCCTCCCCCACACCCGCTCGGCCGAGAAGTCGGAGGGGTCGAAGCCGTGACCACCGCCGCCACCCTCGCCGAAGACACGGCCTTCCTCCACCTGTCGGACATCCACAAGGTCTACTACCGCGGCAAGGTCGAGGTCCCCGTGCTCAAGGGGGTCTCGCTCGACGTGGACCGGGGGGAGATGGTCGCGCTGATGGGGGCGTCGGGGTCGGGCAAGACCACCCTGATCAACCTGATCGGCGCCCTCGACCGCCCGACCTCGGGCCGCTACCGGCTCGACGGCGAGGAGATCTCCGAAAGGACCATCGCCGAGCTGGCGGCCCTCCGAAGCGACAAGATCGGCTTCGTGTTCCAGAACTTCAACCTCCTGCCCCGGCTCACGGCGCTCGAAAACGTCCTGATGCCGGTCTCGTATGCCCCCCACGGCCTGAGCGATCGCGCCAGCCGCAAGCGGGCCATCGAGCTGCTCACTCGCGTCGGGCTGGGCGATCGCCTCGACCACGAGCCGGCGCGGCTCTCCGGCGGCGAGCAGCAGCGCGTCGCGATCGCCCGATCGCTGATGAACCGCTGCGCCTTCCTGATCGCCGACGAGCCGACGGGCAACCTCGACTCGAAGACCGGCGCCGAGATCCTGGCCCTGTTCCGCCAGCTCAACCGCGAGGACGGGCTGACGATCCTGCTGGTCACCCACGACCTATCGGTCGCCGAGAACGCCGACCGGATCATCCTGATGCGGGACGGGTTGGTCGACGACGCCGAGGCCCGCAAGCCCCCGCACGACGACGCGGCCGCATCGATCCCGGGCCAGCCCGCCGACCCCCTGCCGGCCCGCCGCCGGGGCGGTCTCCGCGACATGATGCGGACCGCCACCACGTCGCTCCGGTCGCTGCGGCGGAACCCCCTGCGGTCGGCCCTGACGACCCTGGGCATCGTGATCGGCGTGGCGTCCCTGATCGCCATCGCCGAGATCGGCACCGGGTCGTGGCGGGCGATCCGCGAGACGCTGACCAAGATGGGCGTGGACAATGTGCTGGTGCAGGCCGGGTCGGCCACCCGCAACGGCGTGAGCCTGGGCAGCGGCAGCCTCAAGACGCTGTCGCCCGAGGACGCCGACGCGATCCTCCGCGAGTGCCCGTCGGTGGTGGCCATCGCCCCGATCGTCAATGGCCGGGGGCAGGTGGTCCGGGGCAACCGCAACTGGGTCCCCTCGACGATCTTCGGCACCACGCCCGGCTTCCTCCGCGTCCGCGACTGGGAAGACCTGGCCGAGGGGGACGCATTCACGGATGAGGACGTCCGCGACATCGCGATGGTCTGCGTGATCGGCAACACCCTGGCCCGCGAGTTGTTCCCCGACGAGTCCCCGATCGGCCAGGAGATCACCACCAACGACGTCCCCCTGCGCGTGATCGGCGTGCTCCGCCGCAAGGGGGCCGACATCGTGGGCGAGGACCAGGACGACATCCTCCTGGCCCCCTGGACGACCCTCAAGTATCGCGTGAGCGCCTCCGGCGGCGGGGGCCACGCCCCGGCCACGCCGGCCGCCTCGCCGACCGACATCTCCGAGCAGATCAACCTGCTCCGCCGCCGCTACCCCCGTTCCGACGCCAGCAGCTTCCCGGTGGCGTCGGTGATGCAGATCGCCGACTCCCCCCGGCTGGAACGGCACTCCAACGTCGACTCGATCCTGGCCCGCACCGCGTCGACCGACGAGATCCCCGCCGCGATGGACCAGATCACCCGGCTGCTCCAGGAGCGCCACAAGATCGCCTACGGCGACGACGACGACTTCTCGGTACAGGACTTCACCGAGGTGATCGAGGCGGTCCACGGCACGGTCGGCCTGGTGGCCGGCCTCCTGGTCTGCGTCGCCCTGATCTCCCTGGTCGTGGGCGGGGTGGGGATCATGAACATCATGCTGGTGTCCGTGACCGAGCGCTACCGCGAGATCGGCCTCCGGATGGCCGTGGGCGCCCGCCCGCGCGACATCCTCCGCCAGTTCCTGGTCGAGGCGACCATGCTCTGCCTCCTCGGCGGCGTCGCAGGCATCATCGTCGGCCGGGGCTCGTCGATCCTGGTCCGCGTCCTCGCCCAGTGGCCCACCGACCCGTCCCCCCTGGCGCTCGTCGCCTCGGTCACGATCTCGGCCGCCGTCGGCCTCACCTTCGGCTACTACCCCGCCTGGCGCGCCTCGCGGCTCGACCCCATCGAGGCCCTCCGCTACGAGTGAGCCCCGGCCCGAAGTGAGCAGATCGCAATTCTCGGGTCCTCATGATCTACCCGCCTCATAGAGGCGGCCAATGTTTCCAATATCACGAGGAAAAGTTGACAATCCCTGTGGTGGCGGCCACCTTTGGTAGACCGATGATGTCGAGGCCAATGCGAGGCTGCCGTGAAACTCCGAAGCGAACTGATTCGCCAGTTCATCATCGAGCAGGTCGGTGAGCATCCGAACGATCTGGCGAACCTGGTCGCGCAGGAATTCGCCATCAGTCGCCAGGCGGCTAATCGTCACATCAAGATCCTCGTCGAGGATGGGATCCTCGAATCATCGGGCACGACCCGCAGTCGTTCTTACTCCCTCAAGGTGATCCGGAAGCGGTTCGCGTTCCCCCTGAAAGAGTTCCGCGAGGAGGACGTCGTCTGGCGGGAATACGTCGCCCCGAACATCGTGGGGATCAAAGAGAACGTCTACGGCATCCTGCAATATGCGTTCACCGAGATGTTCAACAACGTCATCGATCATTCGGGCGGGACCGAAGCCTTGGTGGTTCTGGAATCAAATCCGGCGAAAATCTCGATCACCGTCATCGACGACGGGGTTGGGATCTTCGAGAAGATCCGGGCCTTCAAAGGCCTGCGCGACCACCGCGAGGCCATCCTGGAACTTTCCAAGGGCGGCCTGACGACCGACTCGAAGAATCATTCCGGCCAGGGGATTTTCTTCACATCGAGGATGCTGGACGAGTTCATCATCTTGGCCGATGGGCTCTTTTATATCCGGAACGCCGAGAAGGACGATTGGCTGATCGAGACCTCGCCCGATCCATCAGGGGGAACCTTCGTGAAGATGTCGATCGCGACCAATTCAACTCGGACGACCCGCGAAGTCTTCGACCGCTTCGCCGACGTCGATTATGGCTTCAAGAAGACCCACGTCCCCCTGAAGCTCGCCAAATACGGGGAGGAGTTGCTCGTCTCGCGATCGCAGGCCAAGCGGGTCCTGGATCGGTTCGACCGATTCGACGAGGTCCTCCTGGATTTCAAGGGGGTCGATTCGGTCGGTCAGGCGTTCGCTGACGAGATCTTCCGCGTCTATCGAAGGTCCCACCCCGACACGAGGATCATCGCGATCCACACGAGCGACCAGATCGAAAAGATGATCAAGAGAGCCCAATCCGAAGACTGAACCCTGCGGTTAAATGACCCCATTCGTCCGCAGGAAGTACAACCCCGTATAGACCTTGGGGTCGACCAGGGCGCCTTCCGCGACCCGCGCCCGCAGCCAGGCGTCGACCTCGGCCAGGGAGACTTCCTCCACCCGGATCGACTCCGAGCCGATGCCGCCGCCGGCCCCGACGCGTCGCAGTTGGGTCGCCAGCATGATCGCGATGATCTCGTCAACCATGCCGGAGGAGGTGGGGCCCCGGGTCAGGAACTCGACATGGCCGGGCTCGAAGCCGGCCTCCTCGATCAGTTCCCGGCGGGTGGCGGTCTCCAGTTCCTCGTCCTCATCCCCCTCGGTGTCGCCGACGAGGCCGGCGGGGAAGCCGATGACGATGCTGTTCACGGGGACCCGGTATTCATGGGTCAGGACGAGCTTGGCGTCGTCGGTGACGGCGGCGATGAAGACGGCCCGGACGGGGCGGGCCCGCTCGGCGTATTCCCAGCCGTCCTTGCGGACCAGCCGGAGGTGCTTCCCTTCGCCGATGACTTCGAGTTTCTGGTCCACGCGGCACCTCACCTCGTTGGGATGATCGCCAAAACGAGCCCAATCGCCCGGTCGGGCCGCCCGGTGAGTCGGCCAAAACGAACCCAACGACGGTCGCCCGGGACTTTCGCGAAACGAACCCAACGCCGGGCCGGGGCTCAGCCGCCGTCGATCCACTGGTCGGCCTCGGCGAAGACCTGGCGGATCTTGGCGTGGTAGAGGAGGCGGGTGATCTCGTCGAACGTGCCCCAGCGGAACCAGTGGCCGGAGGCGTCCTCGACGTGCTCGATCGACTGGATCGGCGGAGCGTCGCTCAGGACCTCGACCAGGTAGTAGGTGACCGTCTTGAGGACCTTGCGGCCGCGGCGGACGTAGGTATAGGTGAGGCTCCGCTCGAAGCCCTCGCGGAACTCCCAGTCGACCAGGCCGGTTTCCTCGTGAAACTCGCGGCCGGCCGTGTCGCGGGTGGTCTCGCCGGCCTCCATGCCCCCCTTGGGGAACTCCCACTTGGCGCGGGGGTTCCGCACCGTGGCGGAGTGGAGGACCAGATAAAGCCGGCCCCGGTCCTCGGTCCGCCGGTAGGGGATCACGCCGGCGGAGTTTTCGTGGATGGCGGTCATGACGCGGGGGTGTCCGGCGGCTCGTCGCCATCGGGGTCGCCTTCCTCGCTCACGGCCACCAGGCCCAGCACCATGCCGGCCGTCACCAGGTCATCCTCGCGGCCGTGGATCGCCGCCAATCGGCCCGACGAGGGGGCCGGGACGTCGAACGTGGCCGGGCCGACCAGGACCTCGACCAGCCGATCCCCTTCCCAGACCCGATCTCCGCGCCCGGCGAACCAGTGGCTGACCACGATCGGGACGTGCGGACCGGTCCCCAGTTCGGGCAGGACTACTGCCTCCAAACGCATGGCGAACCCCGTCGATCGGACTGTGGGGGATGCGTCCGGCGGGCCCTATTGGCGTCGGTCGCTCCCCGATCCCTTCACTGTAACCCGTGGCCTCGCCTTTGGCCAGAGCATGTCGCGTGCCGACTTGCGGCCCGACGCGACGCCCCCTTCCCGCCGGCCGACCGGGGCCGTTAGGATGGGTCATCGGTCGGCGCGGGAGCCGGTTGGGTCGTTGGCGCGGGGAGGTGATCGCGATGCGGACGGGAATCGCGGGGTTGGGGCTGGCGGCGATCCTGATCGGGGGGGCCTGGGCCGGCCCGGTCGACGAGATCCCCAGGCCATTCGCCCCGTTCGAGCACATGGTCGGGTCCTGGAAGGGGACCGCCACCCCCGCGGCCAACCGGTTCAAGGGCTGGCAGGAGACCCACGGCTGGGCCTGGAAGTTCGACAAGGGGGTCCCGGTCGGGATGACCGTCGCCTTCGAAGGCGACAAGGCGATTGCCAAGGGGCAGCTCGCCTACGACGCCGCCTCCAAGACCTACACCCTGGACGGCACCGACGCCGAGGGGAAGCCCGCGAAGTTCGCCGGCTCGTTCAGCCCCGACGGCAAGGTGCTGACCCTCAACCGCGCCGTCCCGGGGTCCAAGGCCAACGAGCGGCTGGTGCTCCGGCCCAACAGCAACAAGATCCGCTACACCCTGGAACTCAAGCGGCAGGAGCCGGGGGCGCCGCAGTTCAAGGACGTCTTCTCGGTCGGGCTGACCAAGGAAGGGGAGTCGTTCGCCGCCGGGGGCAACGCCGCCAGCCTGCCCCAGTGCATCCTGACCGGGGGTGCCGCCACGATGACGGTCAGCTACCAGGGCAAGAGCTACCCGGTCTGCTGCTCCGGCTGCCGCGACGAGTTCAACGACAACCCGGAGAAGTACGTCGCCAAGGTGGCCGCCCAGGCCAAGGACGACAAGGGGAAGCCCGCCGACAAGCCGGCCTCCTCGAAGGGGGACGACGGCTCGTTCGACGGGCTGTTGGGCGAGCCGAAGGCCAGGGCGAAGCCGAAGCGTTGATCGAGCCGAGGTCGATCGGCCCCCGCCGTCCCGCTTACTTGGAGCCGGCCAGGGCCGCTTCGATGGCCTGGGTGACCTTGGGCGAGTCCGGGGTCTCCTTGGGCTCGAACCGGGCGATCACCTCGCCGTCGCGGTCGACCAGGAACTTGGTGAAGTTCCACTTGATGTCGCCGGCGAACTTGGGGTTGGTCTCCTTGCTGGTCAGGGTCTGGTAGAGCGGGTGGATCCCTTCGCCCTTGACCTTGATCTTGCTGTAGATCGGGAAGGTGACGTTGTACTTGCCGGTGCAGAAGGACTTGATCTCCGCGTTGGTGCCCGGCTCCTGGGCGCCGAACTCGTTGGCCGGGAAGGCCAGGACCTCGAAGCCCTTATCCTTGTACTTCTCGTAGGCGGCTTCCAGCCCCTCGTACTGGGGGGTGAGGCCGCACTTGCTGGCGGTGTTGACGATGAGGACGACCTTGCCCTTGTGGGCCTCGGCCAGGTTGACCGGCTTGCCGTCGATGTCATTCACCGTGATGTTGAGCGGCGAGGCGGGCTTGCCCTGGGCCGGCCCATCGGCCATGGCCACCAGGCCGCAGGCGAGGACCAGCGAGGCGGCGACGATCGGGGCGACGCGTTCCATCATGGAGATGTCCTGAATCGAAGGTGAGGCGGGGCCCGGGTCGGGGCCTCCGCGGGACGGCCACGAGCCCCCATCATCCGGGGGCTCGGGGCAGAACGCAAGCCGGGGCGCGGGGCAGATCGCCCGGCGGCCGGGCCGGGAGGGGGGATCGTGGCAGGTCGAGGCATCTCGTTCGATTCGTTCACGCCGGGGGCGTTGCGGGCCTCCCGCCGCGCCGAGGCACGGGCCCGATCCCGCGACGGGGCCGAGGTCGGGGCAGCCGACCTGGCCGCCGCGCTGGCCGACGAGGGGGAAGGCCGCGCCGTGGCCCTCCTGATCGAGTTCGGGCTGTCGCCCGCGCGGGTGGCCGAGGCCCTGGGCCTCCGCGCCGCCGATGCCCCCTCGCCCGGCGAGGATGGACCGGACTTCGAGGACGACGCCCCCGCCCTGCCCTGGTCGAGCGACTGCCGGGCCGCCATCGGCGAGGCGACGGCGCGGGCCCGCGCCCTGACCCGGGGCCAGTCGATCGGCACCGAGCACCTGCTGGTCGGCCTGCTGGCCATGGACGGGTCGGTCTCCGCCGCCCTGGACGCCGCCGGCCTCCGGGTCGCCGACCTGCTGGCCCGGCAGGAGGAGATCGAGGCCGACCAGGGGGCGCCGATCCCGGTCGGCCCGGAAGTCGCCCCCCTGGAGCTGGTCGAGCCGGGCCAGGAGATCGACCTGGCCCGGATCCTCGACGCCTCGGCCAACCGCGCCCGCGAAGGGCTCCGCGTGATCGAGGACTTCGCCCGGTTCGCGCTCGACGACCCGATGCTGACCCGGAGGCTCAAGGAGGTCCGCCACCGGTTCGCCACCGCGATGGACGGCCTCGACCCGGCGCTCCTGCTGGCCTCGCGCGACACCCGGGGCGACGTCGGCACCCACATCATGACCGCCTCGGAGCAGGCCCGCGAGAGCCCCCGCGCCGTCCTGATCGCCAACTTCAAGAGGACCGCCGAGGCGCTCCGCTCGCTGGAGGAATACAGCAAGCTGGTCGACGTCTGGGTCTCCGGCCGGTTCGAGGTCCTCCGCTACGACGTCTACACCCTGGAGAAGCTGGTGCTGAACGCCGCCGCGTCCCGCCGGGGGATCGGCGACGCCCGGCTGATGGTGCTGGTGGGCGGCCTGCCCACCCTGGGCGACCTGACCTGGATCGTCGGCGAGGCCCTGGCCGGCGGGGCCGACGTGATCCAGCTCCGCGAGAAGGGGCTGCCCGACCGCGAGCTGCTGAGCCGGGCCCGCGAGGTCCGGATCCTCACGGCCCAGGCCCGCGCCCGGTTCATCCTCAACGATCGCCCCGACCTGGCCCGCCTGGCCGGCGCCGACGGGGTCCACCTCGGGCAGGAGGACGTCACGGTCCGCGACGCCCGGCGGATCGTCGGCCCGGGGAGCCTGATCGGGGTCTCCACCCACGAGCCCGCCCAGGTCGAGGCGGCGGTGCTGGATACCGCCGGCTACCTGGGCGTGGGGCCGGTCTTCGCCAGCACGACCAAGGGGTTCGATGACCTGGCCGGGCTCGGGTTCGTGGCCCGGGCCGCCGAGATCACGTCGCTGCCCTGGTTCGCCATCGGCGGGATCACCGAGGAGAACCTGGACGAGGTGCTGGAGGCCGGGGCCCGCCGGATCGCCGTGTCCGCCGCCGTGGTCCGCGCCGAGTTCCCCCGCCGGGCGGCCGCCGCCCTCAAGGCCCGGCTCGACGCCGCGAGTTGATCAGGCCCGGGGCCGGAACTGACGGGCGCCGACCAGGACGGCCCCGAAGATCCCGCACAGGACGATGCTGGACGGTTCCGGCACGGCCCCGGCCTCGACGATGGGCCGGGCCAGGACCGCCGAGGTGACGGCGAAGGCGGTGTCCGGGTTGGTGGTGACCAGCCAGTCGTTGGCCCGGGTGCCCAGGGTCAACTGATAGGCCAGGTGCCCCTTCTCGCCGAGCGGGTTGGTCGCCCAGGTCAGGAGCGTATCCCCGCGGGGCACGGCGGCCAGCCAGTAGTCCTGGCCCGCCATCAAGGTCGGGGTGAGCACGGACTTCGCCGTGACCAGCGAGGTCGCGGCCGTCATGGCACCGGCCAGCCGGATCGTTTCCAGGATCTTGCCCGGCCCCCCGTCGAGGTCGGCCATCAGGAGGATGTCGACCGCATTGGCCCCGCCCAGATGCCCGAGGGCCAGCTGGGCCGAACGGAACGCGGAGGCCCCCGGGCCCCCCTGGGTGAACCGGACCGCGAGGCTGAGCCCGACGCCCCCCTGGGCCTCCGTGCCCGACAGGGTGTACCCGCCGAATTCGCTGAAGCCCTTGCCAGACCCGAGGTTGGCCGCGCTCACGAAGTCGCCCCGGGTCGTGCCGGCGGAGAACGCCAACACGACGCAGGCGATGATCAAGGGGAGCAGAAGCTGGGGCCGCAACACGATGAACACGGGGAAGAGTCCTTCCGGCACGGGTGATTGATTCGTCCCTCCGATCTTTGAGGTATCTAGGATGAATTTTTCTGACCGTCCGGGATGTGGCCAAAAAACGACGCGATCCGGTCACTCGGCCCGACGCGGACGGCCCCGCTTCTTCGGTGCCGCGGCCTTCACCTTCGCCTTCGCGCCGGCGGTCCCGGCCACGGCGATGGGGTCCTTGGTGATGATGATGCCCTGGGCCGTGAGTTTGGCCCGATCGGCCGAGGACAGCTTGGCGGAGGCCAGGCCCACCAGGGTGTCGCCCAGCTTCTCGGCGTTCCGCCCCAGCGCCGCGACCACCCGCGCCACGGTCTCGGGGTCGGGGCAGCGGACCACCGTCATCGGCCGGACGTTGACCCGGCGGGTCCAGTCGGCCCACTCCCGGACCTCGCTCAGGACGTTGGCCGGCACGGCCACGCTGGCGTGGCGGTTGAGCCGGGCGACGATCTCCGCGCCCTTCATCCCCTGCGCGACGGCCCGGATCACCGACTCGCGGGTCAGCTTGAAGATCATCGCCCCCTGGCCGGCCTGCCCCTGGGCCCGGTCGCAGAACGGGGCCAGCTCGACGGCCGGGGCGGGGTCGAGCCCGATCACCACGATGCTGAAGTCGGGCTGGACGATCACCTTGCCGTCGGCCTTCCCCGCCTTCTCGGCCTTGTACTTCCGCCCGAAGTAGCCGTCCAACCTCGGCAGGCGGGCCACGCACAGCAGTCCCTCGTCGTCGATGGCCACGGCCAGGGCGTCGCACAGGACCAGCCGCCGGAGGAGGAAGGAGGAGAGCAGGACCTGGCCGGCGTTCTCGATCCGGTCCTCGATCTGGGGGATGCGGGCGTCGTTGACCAGGATCGTCAGGTCGCTCGGATCCTTCCGGCCCAGCACCAGCGGGTTGTGCTCGCGGAACGTCAGGTGGGCCAGCACGCTCTCCAGGGTCACATATCGGCCGACCGGCAGGGCGGTCAACGATCGGGAGAGCGACTCGCGGAGGGCCTGGCGATCCGTCGCCTTGAGGTCGTAGGAATACGAGGGGTAACGGCTGACCCGGGAGGTGGCCACCATGGCCCGGATGCCGAGGAACAGGGCATCGCCCGAGGTCTCGTCCTCATAGTAATAGTAGGAGTCGCGCCGGTTCGGCACGGCGCGGAGGAACTCGTAGATCGCGGCGTACTGGGCCTCCAGGTCGGCGGCCAGCCAGTCCCGGCCCTTCGCGGAGAGGAGCAGTCGCGTCCGGTCTTCCTCGTTGTCCTTCTCGACGAACTTCAACGCCTCGGCCCAGTCGTGGGCCTGGCCCAGCCTCGCGGGCGGGTCCAGCCGTGAGGCCGCGACGAGCCAGTCCGGCCAGGCGGGGAACGCCTCCAGGAACCGGGGCTCCTCCTTGGAGAACAGCTCTCCATCCTGGCGGAGCCGGGGGGGCTGGCCGACCAGTTCCAGCAGGAACACGCGGAGGTCGTTGGCGAGCAGGCCGGAGGGCGGCCCCAGGCCCCGGGGCTTCTCGACGGCGACCAGCGGCGGCCGGCTCCGGGGCTTCCTGGCCGCCTCGATCCGCTCGCGGACCACCGGCAGCAGGCCGACCACGATGTCGAACGACTCGGGATCGAGGTCCTCGAAGGCGGCCACCCGATCGATCATCCCCGCCAGGGCCGCCTCGACGGCGGCCGCCGGCCCGGGGACCTTGCGGGGCAGGTCGGCCAGGCGGATCGGGCCGGGGGCCTTGATCAGGGCCTGGACCAGGGGTTGGGCCAGGGGCAGTTCCGTGGCCTCGGCGGCCCACTCCGGCCAGCGGGCCGAGGCGACATACCGCTCGATGGCCGCATCCAGGCGGCACGGGTCATCGACCTTCGCCCGGGCCAGGACGCGGGCGATCGACAGCTCGCCGTTGCTCTGGAAGACGTAGCGGCAATACTGGGCGAGCATGGCCCGGTCGTCGGGGCCGAGCAGGTGGTAGCGGTGGATGGTCCGGATCCGGACGGTGAAATCATTCAGGTGCGTCGGCACGTAGGCCTTGGGGCCTTTCTTGCCGGCGGCCTTCTCGACCTCCGCGAATCCGGCCTCGACCAGTTCGGCGAGGATCGCCGGGCTGATCTGTTCGGCGGGGGTGCCGACCCGATTGATCGATCCGGCACGGCTCGGCCCCTTGGTGTGCTCCAGGAATCCCCGCCGGGCGCCGGGCGTCAGGCGGTGCCACTTCTCGTCCCAGAGGATCGCCTCGGCCCGATTCCAGACCTTGATCTGGCCCGGGCCGGTCCCCGGGGCACTCCCGCCGTATCCGCCGTCACTCATGCGAGCGTCCCCGCGAAGGTCAGCCCTTGCCCCCGGCCTTCGGCCTGGCGGCGGACGCCGGGCGATGCTCGCGGAGCGCCGCGAGGGCCGCCTCCATGTCGGCGGGCAGCGGCGACCGGAACGCGAGCGGCTCGCCGGTCAGCGGGTGGGTCAGGGACAGGGCGTGGGCGTGCAACGCCTGGCGTTCCAGCAGGACGCGGTCGGCGTCCGGGGCATCGGGTCCGATCAGGTCGCCGAGCACCAGGCGGTCTCGCCCCAAGTATGCCTTATCGGCCAGGATCGGGTGGCCAATGTGGGCCAGGTGGACCCGGATCTGGTGGGTCCGGCCGGTGCGGGGGTGGCAGCGGACCAGGGCATAGCCGTCGAACCGCTCGACCACCTCGTAGAAGGTCGACGCCTCCTTGCCCCCGTCGGTGAGCGGGCGGATGGCCTGCTTCTCGCGCTGGACCGGGTGCTGGCCGATCGGCTTCTCGATGTAGTCGCTGTCGCGCGACGGGGCCCCCGAGACCAGGGCCAGGTATTCCTTGCGGATCGACCGGGCCTCGAACTGGCGGGCCAGGTCGCGGTGGGCCTTGTCGTCCTTGGCCACGATCAGGAGGCCCGACGTGTCGCGATCGAGGCGGTGGACGATCCCGGGGCGGTGCTCGCCCCCCACGGAGGAGAGGCTGTCGAAGTGGAACTGGAGGGCGTTGATCATCGTCCCGCTCCAGTTGCCCCGGCCCGGGTGGGTGACCAGCCCGGCCGGCTTCTCGACGACGGTGAACGCGGCGTCCTCGTAGACGATCGTGATCGGGATGTCCTCGGGGTCCGAGGAGACCGTGGACAGTTCGGGCAGCCAGAGCCGGACGACGTCCGCCTCGCGGACCCGGTAGGACGCCTTGGCCGGCTGGCCGTTGATCAGCACGGCGCCGGCGTCGATCACCTTCTGGATCACGCTCCGGGAATAATCCTGGTAGCGGCTGGCGAGGTAGGCGTCGAGCCGCTTGCCCACCATCCGGGCCTTGACGACGAACTCGGTGGGCTCGGTCGACAGTTCGGGTGGCATGGCGGGATGGCGACCGGAGGGGGTAGGTACGGGGCGGGAGGGGCTAAAACGCCGCGACGCCGGGTGGAAGCCCGGCGTCGCGGCGGCACGTGCGGATTCGGGTCACTTGGGCGGCGGGGCGAGGAACGGGTCGTTGGGCAGTTCCGCCTTGCCCTTGGGGTCGTTGGGCAGTTCCGCCTTGCCCTGGGGCTCGGCCGGGGCCGTCTCGGGGGCCGGGGCGGGCGTCGGAGTGGGCGAGACGGGCGGCGGGTCGATGTCGGCCGGCCCGGCCCCCTTGAGGTCGGGCAGGAACGACTTGGTCGGGTCCAGGGCGGGCGGGGTGCCCAGCCCGGGGTTCATCCCGGGGATCAGCGGGGGCGGCACCGCGCCATCGGCGGGTGCCGGGGTGGCGGGCGGCTTGTAGGCGTAGAGTTCCTTGTAGAACTGGACGGCCTCCGGGTCTTCCAGGGCCTTGGCCATGGCCTCGGACCGCTTGGCCTCGGTGGTCCCGGGATAGGTCGAGGCGACCAGGCGATACTGCTTGATCGCCTCGGGCAGCTCGTTGCGGGCTTCCAGGGTCCGGGCGATCCCGTAGGCGGCGATCGGGGCCTGCGGCGACTTCGCGTCCGCCGCGGAGGCGACCTGGCGGTACAGGTCGAGTGCCTTCTTGAGCCGGGGGCCGGCCAGGTCGCGCTGGGCCGGGTTGGACAGGGCATCGAAGCCCGAGTCATATTCGAGGTTGGCGGCGTGGAGCCGGGCGTTCAGGGCGAGCGTGGTGTCCGGGTGGGCGTCGGCCACCTTGAGGCTATCCTCGGCGGTCCGGGCGGTCATCAGCTCGACCCAGGCCTGGGGGTCGACGGTCCGGCTGGCGGCCAGGCCGCTGGCCAGGGTCGCCAGCGCGGCCACGGCCAGCGCCGCCCCGCCCAGGAAGATCCAGAACACGGGCCCCTTCTCCAGCCCGCGGCGCAGCCAGCGGGCCAGCGCCGTCGAGTCATCCTCCTCGGCGTGGTGGATGACCACCGGCTCGGGGTGTTCCAGTTCGTGGACCGGGACGGGGCGCGGCTCGTCTTTCATCGTTCGCGAGTCTTTCCGGGCCCGCCGCGCTCATCGCGCCGACGGAAGATCCTGTGAAGTGAGCACGTCCAAACCAAACCGGCATCTTACCGGCCGCCGCGGCGGATCGTCAATCGCGGCGCGAGGGCCGGCGCCGAGGGCGCGTCCCGGCTCAATAATCGTCGTCGCTGATGGCCTCGCCCCCGTCCATCGACGCCAGGGCGTGGAGGACCTCTTTCCTGGTCTGGTCCTTGAGGAACCGCACCGAGCCGTCGACCATGAGGACGTTGACCCCGCCGGGATGCTGGGAGCTGGTCCCGTCGATGAAATCGCCGACATTTTTGGGGTAGCCGGGGCCATGGAGGTAGCAGCCGATCCGGCGGGAATTGGGGGGATTGCTCACGTCGATCCGGGCCGATTGGGGATTGAGCTCGTAGCCCAGCGTCTTGTAATTCAGCCGATACTGCGGGTCATCGCAGGCCGCCCAGGGGCTGGGCTGCAAATCCTTGTCGTAGGGCGCGAGGGTGGCCAGCCCGACCTGACCCACCCCGTCGCCGGCCAAACGCTCGGTGAACATCGCCGTGTGGCTGGTCCCATCGGTCACGTCGGCGTAGCTGACCGCGGAGTCGAGATAGAATGGGCCGTTCGGCCGGACATAGAGCGTGAGGTCGGGTTTTTCGCCATCATCGACCCAGGGCCCGTTTCCCATGTTGGCCCGATAGTTCAGGCGCTTCTTCGAGTCCGGGTCCGAAGGGCAGATGAAGGCCGAGAGCATCACCCGGCGGACCGTCCGATTGGCGTCGCCTCCCGCGGTGCACGGCATGGTGTTGTCGAAGGCGATGTCGAAATTCACCGCATCGAAGAACGCCTTCTGCTCGAGGTAGGGCAGGATGGCGACCTGCGGCACCATCGTCCTCAGCGACTGGGCGTGGCTGCCGTCGCAGTTGTCGTAATAGCCGCCCGGCTGGAAGCAGCCGTGGGCCCCGTGGTAGTTGGCCTCGGCCAGGCCGATCTGCTTCAGGTTGTTGATGCACTGGGTCCGCCGCGCCGACTCCCGGGCCGACTGGACGGCCGGCAACAATAGGGCGACCAGGACACCGATGATGGCGATGACGACCAGCAGCTCGATCAGCGTGAATCCTCGCGGGCGACGGGACATGATCGCCTCCGGGCGAAATCATGAATGCGTGGTTGGGGGGAACGCGGTGGCATCCTAGCAGAGCGGCCCGTGGAATCCAGAGATCTGTGATCGGAAAATCTTACCACCGTTGCATCCGTCCCCCTCATCGGGGTGCCATCACCGACCCGATCGACCCTCAACCGAGCGAGGCCCGCGTGCAATTCGTCAAGGAAACCCGGATCGCCGCCCCACCCGACCGCGTCTTCGCCTTCCACGAGAGCCCCGGCGCCCTCCAACGGCTGACCCCGCCCTGGGAGAAGGTCGAGGTCGAGTCGGGCGGCGATTCGATCCGGGTCGGCAGCCGGGTGGTCCTGGTGACCAAGCTCGGGCCGATCCCGCTCCGCTGGGTGGCCGAGCACACCGAGTACGCCCCGCCGCACCTGTTCGCCGACATCCAGGTCTCCGGCCCGTTCGCCCGGTGGCACCATCGCCACGAGTTCCTCGACGACGGCCGGGGCGGGACGATCCTCCGCGACGCGGTCGACTATGAGCTGCCCCTGGGCGCCCTGGGCCGCCTGCTGGGCGGGGGGATGGTCCGCCGCAAGCTCCGCCGGATGTTCGACTATCGCCACGACGCCACGCGCCGGATCGTCGAGGCGGGCGACTGCCCGCGGGCCTGAGCCGGATGGCCAACCCCCATCGGGAGTTCCGAGTCAGGGTCGGGGTTGCGGAATCTCGGGAGACGTTTAACATGCCGCCACTCGCCGAACCTCTTAAGGAAATAGGACCGCCACCAGCGAACCCATTCTGAACCCGCCGAACTCTCCCGAGTCCATCCCGAAAGGACGACGCATGGATGCGCCCGTGACTTCCCGGCAAGCCCGGATCTTGCACCGCATCTTGGTACGGGAGGTGGCGGCTGCCCCCGTCGCGCCGGTGCAGCCGGTGGTCACCTGGGCCCTCCAGTCGCTCTGGTTGGGCCTGATGAGCGGCTGGGCCGAATGCGGCGTGATCCTGGGCCACAAGCTCCTGGTCGGGACCATCACGAGAGGGACCGTTCGGCTCAATCGCTACTTCCTACCGCTGGGGCTGCTGGCCCATCTGGCGATCTTCGCCGCCGGGATGGGATTGGCCACGCTGCTCGCGAATCGATGGACGCGGTCGTGGTGGCGTGACTCGCTCGTGACCTGGATGGGCTTCTTCCTCGCCCTCAGTTCCCCGCTGCTGGCGATCGAGGAATTGCACTGGCTGAGCGGCCTGATCCTCGCCGCCGCGCTCTCGCTGAAGCTCGCCCCGTGGTGGATTCGCCATCGCGGGGCGGTCCTCCGCCGGACCCTGCTCCCGCTGGGGATCACCTCGGCGTTGCTCGGGTGTTGCGGCTTCGCCCTCGTCCATTCGTCCGAGCAGCGGGCCCTGGCCGGATTGCCCCCGGCGCGGCCAGAGGCACCGAACGTCGTCCTGATCGTCCTCGACACGGTGAGGGCCGATCATCTCAGCCTCTACGGCTATCATCGCCGCACGACGCCCCACCTGGATGCGTTGGCGAAGCATGCGATCATCTTCGATTTCGCCCGCTCGGCGGCCCCCTGGACGCTGCCGTCACACGCGACGATGTTCACGGGACGATGGCCCAATGAGCTGTCGGTCGATTACGACCGTCCCCTGGATGGCACCCATCCGACGCTCGCCGAGTATCTGGGGGGCCACGGCTACCTCGCCGGGGGGTTCGTCGGCAATACCTTCTATTGTAACTCCTGGTTCGGCGTCGCCCGCGGGTTCGCCCACTACGAAGATACGCATGAAAACCAGGCAATATCAACGCAGGAGACCCTGCGGAGTGCGGCGCTCACCCGCCTGATGATGCCCCTGGCCGTCCGGTGGGGACTCTGGCCGACGACCGCAGACTTCCCCCCCCGCAAGACGGCCGAAGAGGTCAACCGCAACGCCTTGGCGTGGCTCGACGGGCGGGCGGGCCAGGATCGGCCCTTCTTCCTGTTCCTCAACTACATCGACGTCCACGGCCCGTATCTCCTCCCCGAGTCCTTCCCCCGCGAGTACTCGCGGGCGAATCGCAAGGAACTGGTCGAGGCGAGCTCCCGGGCCAGGGATGAGAGATTGCCGATCGACGAGCGATTCGAGGCGCTCGACCGCATCGGCGTGGATGCTTACGACGACTGCATTCGCTACGTCGATGAGCAGATCGACCGCCTCCTGACCGAGCTCGATCGGCGCGGCAAGGGGCGAAACACCTGGGTCATCGTGACCGCCGACCATGGCGAACACTTCGGCGAGCACGGCATTTACCGCCATGGCAACAGCCTCTTGCGACCCCTGGTCGATGTCCCGTTGCTGATCGTGCCGCCCCGGGGCGACGGCCTTTCGGGGCGGGTGACGACCCCGGTCAGCATTCGCGACCTGCCCGCGACGGTCGCCGACATGCTCGGGCTCGGCTCGGCGTCGCCGTTCCCGGGCCAGTCGCTCCGGCATCACTGGGATGACACGCTTTCGGCATCGGGGCCGATCGAAGCTCCTCGCTCCGAACTCAAGCTGCCCGCCGGCACGGCCAACCTTCACACCCTCCCGATCGAGGATCGCCACCGCACGGCGTTCGTCGAAGACGGTCGGATCTACCATCGGGACCCGCTGGGTTCGGAGGCCCTTTACGACGTCTCCGATCGGGAGGAAGGCCACGACCTGCTCGCCGATCCCGCCGAAGCCCCCGCGCTGGAGCATTTCCGGGACCTGGGGCGGGAGATCCGCGACGCGAGGCGATGAGCCGCGGCGAGGGACGCCGTCGGGAAGCACGAGGACCTCGCCCGACCAAGGCGTGATCGCGATCTGGGATTGCACGATTCCGGCCGACCGCCAAGAATTGCGCGACTCGCGCGTGCGCCGCTTCGCGGCGGCTTCCGCGCGGGCCGAGAGGCGAGGGCGTCCAGGCATGATGCCGGGCGGCCCGCCCCGGATGCACCACGGACGTTCCTACCGGCAAGGAGGCGAGCTCCCATGACGCGATGGTTCATCGACCGGTCCCCGCAGAGCGGCATCCCTTCGGTCAGCCTGCGGCGACTCCTGCCCGACGCCCAGTTCGTCGGGTGCCGAGACTGGGAGGTGTCCGGCTGCACGGCCGACACCCGGCATCTCGACCCCGGGCAGGTCTTCGTGGCGGTCCGGGGCGACCAGCAAGACGGCCACGCCTATGTCGGCCGGGCCCTGCTCCACGGCGCGGCGGGCGTGGTGGTGGAACGCCCCTGTCCCGAGGCCGGGCGGCTCCAGGTGGTCGTGCCCGACAGCCGCACGGCCCACGGCCGGATCTGCCACGCCCTAGCCGGCGACCCCTCCGCCCGGCTCCGCGCCGTCGGCGTGGCCGGCCGTCGCGGCAAGGCGGCCGCCGCGGCGTTCCTCCGCTCGATCGGCGAGGCCCACGGCGAGACGGTCGGCCAGGTCGCCCGCTCGGGGTGGTCCGACGGGGCCGCGAATCACCCGATAGGGCCGGACGGGATGGCCCCGCACGCCGTGGCCCGGATGCTCGCCACCATGGTCGATCGCGGCTGCGATGGCGCCGTGCTGGAGATGGACGACGCGGCCCTGGAACGCCGCGAGTTCGCCGGCCTCGACCTCGACGCGGCGATCGTGACCCGGCTGGGCGACCGCCATCCCGCCGGCCCCGGGGCGATCGCCGATCGGCGCCGCGCCGCGGCCCGCCTGTTCCGCCGGGTCACGGCGGGCGGCACCACGGTGATCGACGTCGACGACCCGGACGCCGACCCGCTGGGGGCCGTGAACCTGGACGCCCGCCGGGTCACCTTCGGCCTGGAACGCCGCGCCGACGTCCGCGGGATCATCGAGCGGTTCGACCCGTCCGGCACCCGGTTCCGCCTGCTGGGCTTCGATCGCGAGGCGACGGTGACGCTCCGCCTGGCCGGCGAGGACCACGTCCGCCACGCCCTGGCGGCCGCCGCCGTGGCCTGGGCACGCGGGCTGCCGCTCCGGGCCGTCGTCGATGGCCTGGAGGCGGTGGACCGGATCCCCGGCCGGCTCGAACCGGTCCGCGCGGCCCGGGAATGGGGCCTCGACGTCCGTGTGGACCAGGCCCGCACCGCCCCCGACCTGGCCCGATCGCTCGGCGCCCTCCGCGACGCCGGGGCGGGCCGGATCATCTGCGTCGTCGGGGCCGAAGGGCACGGCGATCGCGACGGCCGGCTGGCCCTGGCCCGCGTCGCCGAGGCGGGCGCCGACCGCGTGGTCCTGACCTCCGACAACCCGCGCGGCGAGGATCCCGACCGGATCTTCGACGACCTGCTCGCCGGCTTCCGCCGCCCGTCCCGCGCCCGCGTCGAGCCGGATCGCCGCCAAGCGATCGGCCTGGCCCTGGACGACGCCCGCCCCGGCGACGCCGTGCTGATCGCCGGCAAGGGCCGCCACGCCCACCAGGTGCTCGCCGATCGCGTGGTCCCGTTCGACGACGCCGAGGTCGCCGCGCGGCACCTGGCCCAGCATCGCCACGCCCCGCGGGCCGCCTCCGCCTGAGGTCGGCCCGGAGGTTTCGCCGGGCAGAACGACATCGGCCGCCCGACCTCGATAGGTCGGGCGGCCGATGTTTCGTTGCGCCGTCTCGGGATCTTGCCTCAGCGCCCCCGGCGTCCGGCCTGGGCGTCGGCCGGAAGCGTGAGGATCTGGCCCGGGGCCAGGTCGGAGGCATCCTTGAGGATCGAGCGGTTGAGGATGAGGATCTCGCGGTCGCGGCGGCTATCCCCCAGGGTGTCGCGGGCGATGCTCCGCAGGGTCTCGTACGGGCGGACCTTGTAGGTCGGGCGGGCCGGGGGCTCGTCGGGGTTCTCGACCTCGCGGCCGCGGCGGCGGACCGGGGGGAAGCTCGGTGCGGCGACCACGGGCGCGGCGGCCTCGGCCTCCTCGGAGTTCGACGTCCGGCTGACGTTGGGCAGGTCGGCCTTGTCGACCACGCGGGCCGGGGGCGGGGGATCGACCAGCGAGCGGTCGAGCGTCTCGGGCGGCGGGACGCGGATCACCGTGCCGACATACAACTCGCGGATGTCGGGCACTTCCCCGGCGTTGGCCTTCCAGAGGGCACGATAGTAGCGACCCGTGCCGTAGTAGTCGCGGGAGATCGTCCAGAAGTTCTCCCGGGACCGGACCCGGTGGAGCCGGGGCTCGATCTGGTCGCGGGCGGCGATGTCCTCGCGCGGTCGGGGCCCCTCGGCGATCGATCCGGCCGCCGCCCCGACGCCCTCCGCGGGCGACGCGGGATCGGGCCCTTCCCGGAGCGGGCTGCTGACGACCACCCGCCTGGCGCCTCCCTTGATGATCACCCAACCATCGCCCAGGGGCGCCGACGGGTTCCCGGGGGCCGCCGGGGCCGGATCGGACGCGGCGGACGGGTTCTCCGGGACCGATTCCAGGGGAGGCGTCCGTTGCGCCGGGACCGGGGCGAACGAAGGAGGCTCGGTGGGCGCGACCGCCGGTTCGGGCTCGGCCGGCTTCCGCACCGGCTCGGACGCGGGCTCGGGCTCGGGCTCGGCCGGCTTCGGGGCCGGATCGGGCTCCAAGGCGGGCGCGGGCATGCTGGAAGGTTCGACCGCATTGGGCTCGGCGGGCAGATCCGTCAAGGTCGGCGGCGTCGCCGGGGCGGGATCGGGCATCGGCGGCGTCGCCGGGGCGGGATCGGGATCGAGCATCGGCTGCGGCGATGGGCCGGGTTCGGGCATCGGCGGCGTCGCCGGGGTCGTCTCGGGCAAGGGGGGCATCGACGAGTTGGTATCGAGCGTGGGCAGGGCGGCCATCGCGTCGGCCGGGGGCGGGGTAGCGGCCGGCTCGGCGGGCTTGATTTCGGGGGTCGCGGCGGGGACGGGGTCCGGGGCCGCGTTGGCCAGCGTCTCGGGGGGGGGCGCCGTGGCTGGATCGATCGGGGCCGGCGCGGCCTCCGGAGGGGCGGGGGCGGGGGTCGCCGCGGGCTCCGGGGCGTCGTTGGCGGCCAGGATCGGGGCGGCCGGGGGGACCTCGGCCGGGGCGGGCGGGGTCGCCGGATCGATCGGGGCCGGGGCGGCGGAGGGTAGTGGCGACTCACCGGCGCCGATGTTGTGGGCGATCGCCGCGTCGGCCGCGGGCGGGGCTTCGCGATGGAGGTCGGCCACGCCGGCCTCGGGCTTCTCCTCGGGATCGTCCTTGCCGGTCCCCTTCGATTCGGGCTTCGACGCCTCCCCCTTGCCGGCAACCGCTAGCTTGCCCTCATCGGAGGCCGGCCCCTCGGTCTTCGGCGGGTTCGGGATGGCCATGGGGGCCGGGGCGCGGCCCTTGTTGTTGACCCAGACCGTGACCAGGATCAGGAACGAGAGCGCCGCCGCGATCCCGACCCGGGCCTCGCGGGTGAGCGGCAGGCCCGGGAACCGGCGCCGAGCGGGCTCGGCATCCTCCGGCCCGACCTCGTCCGCATCGTCCGGCGCGGCATCATCGTCCGGCGCGAGATCCTCGTCCGTCTCGACCCGCGCGCGGCGGAAGCTGGGGATCCGGAACGGGAAGGCCCGGCGTCGGGGCGCGGGCTCGCCATCCTCTTCCTCGACGGCGTCGCCGTCGAAGGCGTCGGGCTCGGTGAGGACCTCGACCACGCCTTCCTCGGCCTCGGCGGAGTCGTCGCGTCGGGCGCGGAAACGCGGCATCTTGAACCGGAAGCCGACCCGGCGCGGGCGGGCCTCCGGCGCGGCGTCATCGTCGCCATCCGCGCCGTCGCCATCGCCATCCGGGCCGAGGTCGTCGGCCGGGTACGGATCGGGCGCGGCGTGGTCGGGGTGCGCGAAGCCGGGCTCGGGCCCGACCGCGGGGCTCAGGGGGCGTTCTTCGCCCCGGAGGTCTGCGGGTTCGGGGACCCATTCTTGTCCGGACATCGCTGGGCGACCCTCAGTTTCGCGCTTCGTGCACGGGGGTTGATGGCCAGTTCTTCTTCGGACGCCATCACGGGCTTGCGGGTCAAGACGTCCAGCTCCGCGTTGTCGCGGAACGCGTGCTTGACGCGGCGGTCTTCCAGCGAGTGGAAGCTGATGATCGCCGCCCTCCCGCCGGGCTTGAGCAGGTCGGGCAGCATGGCGAGCAGGTCGTCGAGCTGGTCCAGCTCGCCGTTGACGGCGATCCGGAGCGCCTGGAAGGTCCGGGTCGCGGGGTCGATCGCCCCCCACTTGCCGGGCACGCCCCGGCGCACCACCTCGGCGAGCCGGGCCGTGGTGGTGATCGGCTCGACGCGGCGGGCCTCGATGATCCGGCGGGCGATCTTCCGGCTGTGCCGCTCCTCGCCATACTGGAAGATGATGTCGGCCAGCTCGTCGGCGTCCAGGTCGTTGACCAGGTCGGCGGCGGTGGTCTTGCCCCGGGGGTCGAACCGCATGTCCAGCGGCCCGTCGACCGCGAAGCTGAAGCCGCGATGCTCCCAGGCGAGCTGGTCCGACGACAGGCCGAGGTCCAGGAGGATCCCGTCGACCTGGTCGATCTCCAGGTCGTCCAGCACCGTGCCGATGTGGGCGTAGCCGGTCCGCACCAGGGTCACCGGCTTCCCCTCGACGGCCCGCGCCGCGAGTTCGAGCATCTCGGGGTCGCGGTCCAGGGCGATCACCAGGCCGGATTCCCCGACCCGGTCGGCCAGCGCGGCGGAATGCCCCCCGGCGCCCGCCGTGCCGTCGACGATCACGCTGCCCTCGGCCGGCGCGAGCCAGTGCACGACCTCGTCGAGGAGGACCGAGCGGTGGACCGGGGGCGGGATCGGTGGTTCGGAAGACACGGTCGGCTCGTTCTGAGAGAGAGGCAGAGGGGGTTGGCGACCCCAACGGGCCATCGGGCCGGATCGGGACGGTCGGGCGGAATCTACCCATCCCGCCGATCCTGTCAAGGTCGGACGCGGCCGCGCCGCACGTCCCCATCCTATCGGAAATCCATCGGGCCGGCCGCGGAGCCCGCTTGAATCGGCCGCCCCGACGGGCCAGGATCGGTGGATCCCGAGCATCGGTCCCCCGGCCTACGGACGCGAGGAGTTCCGCCGATGATCGACCCATCCCCGCGCCCGGAAGGCCCGAGGCTCGTCCATCCCTCCACGATCGCGGTGGCCCTCGTGGCATTCGCCGGGGGCCTGCTGGTCGGGGGCCTGCCCCGCCTGGCGAACTGGGGACCGCCCGTTGTGGCCGTGGCGATCGCCATGATCCTGACGATCGGGACGGTGGCCCGGCGGGCCGGGCGGTCCCGCTGCCCCGCCTGCGGACAGTCCCCCGGCCGGTTCGCCCCCCGGCCCGATCCGTGGAGCGGCCCGCCCGACCTCGATGATGGCGACATCCTGTCCCCAACCCACGCCGAGCTGGTCAAGCACAAGCGGATCCGCTCCCCCGGGTCGCCCAACGGCCCCGGCCTGATGCCGTGAGGCGCCGCGGCCCGGCCGGTTGCGCGGGGCGGATCGGCACTGATCTTGCCAGGCCCGGGCGGATCGGTAAAATCGATACAACGATGAAGGTCCTCTCCTCGGTTGGCCTCACGCGATCCGCGTGACTTGGCCGGTCCGGCCCACACGATCCGTGTGGTGTGGTAAACTGCATAAGAACGGTGGCCTC
This sequence comes from Tundrisphaera macrotermitis, assembly GCF_051175315.1. Classification (NCBI taxonomy): domain Bacteria; kingdom Pseudomonadati; phylum Planctomycetota; class Planctomycetia; order Isosphaerales; family Isosphaeraceae; genus Tundrisphaera; species Tundrisphaera macrotermitis. The sequence continues at coordinate 2,707,815 of NZ_CP195100.1, read as the reverse complement.
GGGGCGCGGGACGTCCGCGTCGTCGGCAGGCCGATTGCACCAAGCTGAGGTCGGGCGAGCCCCCGCAGGATGGGGGTTCCGGGCGCAACTCACGGAGGATAGGTCATGGCCGCACATCACTGGGGGCAGGCAGTTCGATACGGTTTGCCGGGGGTCGCGGTGGGGTTGGCCCTGGCGTGGTTGGGCGGCGGGTTCGGGCCGACGGCCCGGGCCCAGGGGCCGGCCGGGCCGGGCGGGGATGCCAACGGGACGATCGCGTTCGCCTCTCCCACGGTCTCCCCTTCGGGGTTGCCGTCGCAGATGCTCTACCTGATCGACACCAAGGCCCAGTCATTCGCCGTGTATCGCGTCGATCCGCAGAACCCGAAGGGGACCGGGGCCGTCAAGCTCGAAGCCTCCCGCCAGTATCGCTGGGACCTGAAGCTCTCGGAATATAACAATTCGCCGCCCGAGGTATCCGCCGTCGAATCGATGGTGACGCCCAAGACCAGGTGAGGGCCGGTCCTGGGCGTGCTCGGCGTCGCGGTCACTCCGCCCGGCCCCGCTTGTGAATCGAACCGAACGGCCGACCGGCCGATCTCGATCGCCAGGAGCACGTCGATGGCTCAGTTCTACACCCTGGAAGAGGCCGCCCGCGTCCTGGGCATGGGGCCCGAGGACCTGAAGGCCAAGGCGCAACAGCGCGAGGTCCGCGCCTTCATGGACAGCGGATCGTGGCGATTCCGCGTCGCCGATATCGACGAGCTGGCCCGGCGGCGCGGGCTGGGCAGCGACCCCGAGCTGTCGCTGTCCGACCTCGACCTGGCCGTGCCCGACGGCAGCGGCAGCGGCGAGATCGACCTGTCCGAGTTCCAGCTCGGCACGGCCCCGGCCGACCTGGGCGGCCGGACCTCCGACATGGCGGTCGGCCAGTCGGGCTCCGACGACGACCACGACCTCCAGTTCGACGACCTGTCGCTGCCCCCCGGGCCGCTGAGCAACTCCAGCTCGACGATCATCGGGATGAAGTCCGGCGGCAAGCAGCCCAGCGACTCCGACGTCCGGCTGGTGCCCGACAAGCCGTTCAAGGATGCCAGCGACTCCGACGTCCGGATCATGCCGCTGGGCCAGCCGGGCCGGCCCGGCGACTCCGACGTCACGCTGATCACCGAGGACGCCTCGATCCACAACTTCAACGCCCTGAGCGGGTCGTCCGACTCCGTCCCCAAGGCCGGCGGGCCGATCGGCTCGTCCGACGAGGTCAGCTCGCTCGACGCGGAGTCGGGAAGCGACTTCGAGCTGATGCCGTCCACCGACATCGCCGCGGCGCTCCAGCCCGAATCGGGCAGCGACTTCGAGCTGACGGCGCTGGACGCCAGCGACGAGTTCGAGGCCACGCCGATGGCCAGCCCCAACGACTCCGACGTGACCGCCGCCCTGCCGGGCATGTCCGGGCTCAACCTGGCCCGGCCCAGCGACTCGGGCATCAACCTCCAGGCCGTCGGCGGCTTCGACCTGTCGCAGGCCGACTCGATCGAGCTGGCCCCGCTGGATGACGACGACGAGCCGGCCCGGCCCGCCCCCAAGGCGGCCACCCCGCCGAGCAAGCCCAAGGCCCCGTCCACCTCGGTCCAGCCCTCCGACCCCGGCGCAACCGCCATGGGCGCGGTGGACAAGGACATCTTCGAGGACACCGACTTCAGCCTCGAAGTCGACGACCTCGACGGCGATCGCGACGACCGCACCGTCCAGCTGGAACGCGGCAGCGACTTCGACCTGGACGAGTCCGACTCGGCCTCCGAGGTCTTCGCCCTCGACGAGGACGACGTCGACCTCAACGCCGCGACCGCCATGGCCCCGGCGGTCCTGGACGAAGGGGATTCGGAGTTCGACGACGAGGCCCCCTCGGGCGAGATCAGCAGCGCCTGGGATGTCGAGGGCGACGGGGCCGCCGGCGCGGCCGCCGTGGCCGATGTCGGCGTCAGCAGCCCCCGACTGGTGGCCGCCGGCCCCCAGGCCGAGTGGGGAGGCATCTGGGTCGGCCTGCTGGCCGCCACCTCGGCGCTCCTGCTGGTCTCCACGTTCATCTCGCTGGACCTGATCCGCAACCTCTACGAGTTCCGCGGCGAAGGGCCCGCCGCCGGGCTGATCAAGTCGATCTCCGGCCTGTTCGGCTGATCTGTGCAGGCCGGCCGGGCCCCCGAGATGGCCCGGCCGGCTCCCCGACCGCCCGCCCCGGGATGGGGCGGGCCCGCGCGGCACCGCCGCCCCGAAAGGATTCGGATCGCCATGGCCGCCCCGCCCGCCCGGAGTCTGATCGCGGCCTCGCTGGCCTGGGCCCTGCTCCTGCCCGGTTGCGCCTGGGCCCCCAAGTCGCGGGTCGAGGAGGCCCACAAGCTGGTGCAGGCCATCCGGGCCGAGAATGCCCAGATGAAGGACACGACGATCACGCTCCGGGCCCAGAATCAGGAGCTGGCGCAACGGGCCGTCGACGATGCCCGCGCCCTCCGGGCCCTGGAAGTCGCCAACGAGGAGTTCGAGCGGAGCATCCGGGGCTACCAGGAGGACCGCGAGAAGATGCGGTCCGCGTTCCGCGAGGTCGAGCGGATGGCCCGGGGCGATTCCCGGTCGGGGCGGGCCGAGGCTCCGGGTGCCGATTCGGGCGGATTCCACGACCTGGCCCGGGCCCTGCCCGGCGCGTCGTTCGACGATGCCACGGGCACGCTGACCGTCCCCGCCGAGGCCCTGTTCCCCCCCGGCGGCAGCCGTCCCACCGCCGAGGGGGAGGGATGGATCGACGGGCTGGCCGCCGAGGTGGCCTCGGCCCGCCCCGAGCGGGTCATCCTCCACCTGGCCGGGTCGGCCGCCGATGCCCCGGTGCGTCGGGCCGGCCTGTCCGGCGACGATCCGGGGAAGGGCGTGGCCGAGAAACGGGCCCGCTTCCTCCGCGACGCCGTCGCCAACCGTTCGCCGATCGAGGCGGACCGGGTCGAGGTCTCGATCCTGACCCCTCCTTGACTCCCCTCCGACGGCGGCCCCATAATCGACGCTGAGTCGTGACGATGGGCGTCGTGGCACCTGGACCCGGGGCCCGATCCCCGACGGATTCGCCGCATGCCCGTATCCCTGATCCTGGCCTTGTTCCTCGCGTTCGGGACCGAGTCGATCCTGCCCCCCGCGCCCGTCCCCCGGGGCGAAGTCGGCGCGCGGGTCGCCGAGGTCGCCGGCCTGGTCGCGACGGCCGGCCTGGTGGCCTTCGCCTTCGCCCTGGCCGTGCTGATCCGCCTCCGGCTCCGGGGCCGCCCGACCCAGGGCGTCCGCCGCCTCTACGGGGCCGGGTCGTGGGCCGTGGAGGCGATCTGCCTGGGCGGCTATGCCTATGCGGTCGTCGGCCGGAACTGGACCGGCGTGGTCCGCACCGGGATGGGGACCGGCGACACCGTCCTGATCGACGAGTTGCTGGTGATCCTCCCGTTCGTGCTGGCCCGCCTGGCCGGGTGGTGGGGCTTCTACCCGGCCGACCGGGCGTTGCGGCTGGCCCGGAACCCGGATCGGCCCGCGACCGGGGTGGGGCGGCACCTCCTGCTCCGGGCCCGCCAGGCTCTGGGCATGGTCCTGCCGGCGTCGCTCCTGTTCGCGCTCGGCCAGGACCTGGCGCGGGTGATCTGGCCGGCCCGATCGGCCGACGCCTCGTTCCAGCTCGGCCTGATGGCCGCGATGGGGGCGTTGACCCTGGGGCTGGCCCCGGCCTTCGTCCGCCTGAGCTGGCCGACCCGCCCCCTGCCCGCCGGCCCTTTGCGCGACCGCCTGGAGCGGCTGGCGGCCCGGTTCTCGTTCCGGTACACCGACATCCTGATCTGGGAGACCGACGGGGCGGTGGTCAACGCGGGGGTGACCGGGGCCCTGCCCTGGTTCCGCTACGTCCTGCTGACCGACCTGCTGGTCGAGTCGCTGGACCCGCACGAGGTCGCCGCGGTGTTCGGCCACGAGGTCGGGCACATCCGCCATCGCCACCTGTCGTTCTACGGGTTCTTCCTGGTGGGGAGCATCGGGACGCTGACGCTGGCCAGCGAGATGGTCTCCGACCGGATGGTCGGGATCGTCGGCGGGGCGGCGGGGATGGCGATCCAGGCGGGGCTGGTCCTGTCGGTGGGCGTGGCCTATTTCGCGGCGGTCTTCGGCGTGCTGTCGCGGCGGTTCGAGCGCCAGGCGGACGTGTTCGGCTGCCGGTCGGTGTCGTGCGATCGCCCCGACTGCCCGCCGCATCCCGATCCCTACGCCCGGCCGGCGGACGCCCCGCTGCCGGCCGCCGGGCCGCTCTGCCCGGTCGGCATCCGGATCTTCGCCAACGCCCTGGCCCGGGTCGCCGCCCTGAACGGCCTGGACCCGACCACGCGGTCCTGGAGGCACGGCAGCATCGCCGCCCGGATCGCGTTCTTGGAACGGCTCGAAGGGAAGCCCCGGGCCGAACGGTCGTTCCAGTGGGGCGTCGCCCGGCTCCGGATCGCCCTGGCCGTGGCCCTGATCGCCGCGCTGATCCTGTCGTATCAGACCGGGGCGATCGAACAGCTGGGCCCCTGATCGCCGGGACGCATCGGCCCGATCGGGCCCGGACTTGAGGAAAAGTCCCCCGACCCGCCTTTGAGGGCTGGACGGCCTGTGGTATAGTCCCGCCGCTCGCACCGCCAGGATCGGCATTCAGGATGATGGACATCGCGACAGGAGGTCGCCCCATGCCCAAGTGGACCATCCGCGTCAAGTTGATCGCCGGGCTCAGCCTGGTCGTCGGGATGATGCTCACGCTGCTGGGCGGGGCGGTGTTCAGCCTCAGCGCCTTCCACGACAGCAACCTCATGCTCACGGACCTGCTCCGCGAGCTGGGGGCTTCCAAGGAACTGGTCCGCCACGTCGCCCGCCTTGAGGCGCCCCGCGACGAGTCGCCGGCCGACCGCACGGCCTTGCTGGCCGACGCCCAGGCCGCACGCAAGGCCCTGATCGACTACTTCAAGGAACTCAAGCAGAACGCCACCCGCCGCAACCGGGTCGACGACGGCCTGAGCGAGCGCGGGCTGGCCTTCGGCATCGACCACGACCTGACGGAGATCCTCGCCCGGCTCGAACCCGGCGAGGACATCCAGCCGGCCCTCCCCGGCACGGCGCTCTACGTCGGCCGCCACCCCGAGGTGATCGGCGGCGTCCGCACGACCCGCGACCGCGTCGACCGCCTGTTCCAGCAGGTCATGCAGCTGCCGACCAAGCTCCACGGCGACGTCTACGCGATCCTGCTGAACTCGAAGCGGCAATACGAGGCCGGCCGGGTCATCGTCTGGATCGCGGCACTGGCCGTGCTGGCCATGATCGGCGTGCTGGCCGTGCTGTTCAACCGCTGGGTCATGTACCCGGTCCGGCTCCTCCAGCGCGGCGTGCGCCGGGTGGCCCGGGGGTCGTTCGACGGCTCGATCGAGCTGCGGACCGGCGACGAGATGCAGGCGTTGGCCGAGGCCTTCAACGACATGACCGCCCGGCTCCGCGTCACCTATGCCGACCTGGAACGCCAGGTCCGCGAGCGGAGCCGCCAGCTGGTCCGGTCCGAACGGCTGGCCGGGGTCGGCTTCCTGGCCGCCGGCGTGGCCCACGAGATCAACAATCCCCTGGCCTCGATCGCCTTCTGCTCCGAGGCCCTGGAGAACCGCCTCGCCCCGATGCTCGCCCCCGGCGACCCGGGCGACGCCAAGACCGTGAACAACTACCTCCGGATGATCCAGGAGGAGGCGTTCCGGTGCAAGAACATCACCGAGAAGCTGCTGGACTTCTCCCGCTGCGCCGAGATCAAGCGCGAGCGGACCGACCTGGCCGGGCTGATCCAGGGGGTCGTGGAGATGATCCGGCACATGGGCAAATATCGCCACAAGACGATCGTCTTCCAGCCCCGCGAGGCGGTCCTGGCCCACGTCGACGGGCAGGAGATCAAGCAGGTCGTCCTGAACCTGGTGGTCAACGCCCTGGACTGCATGGACGAGAACGGGACGCTGCGGATCGACCTCCGCCACGCCGAGGGGATGGCCGAGATGGTCTTCGCCGACGACGGCTGCGGGATGACCCCGGAGGTCCTGGAGAACATCTTCGAGCCGTTCTTCACCAAGAGAAGGGTCGGCAAGGGGACGGGCCTGGGCCTGTCGATCACGCACCGAATCATCAGCCAGCACCACGGCGAGATCGCCGCGAGCAGCCCCGGCGAGAACCAGGGGGCGACCTTCGCCGTCCGGCTTCCGGTCCGCCCCCGCGACGGCTCCGGCAAGGCCCGCGCCGTCAAGGCGGCCCGCCCGGTGCTGGCCATCGCCGCCCACGACGCCGAGTTCGCCGAGGCCGAGGCCCCGGGGCGCAGGGCCGGCTGAGCCGCACACGAACACATGCAATCGTCCCGATCCAACCGTCGTTTCCACACAGGTGACCGAACCAGATCCGCCCGCCCGAGCCTCGGGCCGCGGAGCCCAGGGATGGGGAAGACCAGTCATGGATAAGACGCAACCGCACGGCGGCCTTCGACTTCTATTCGCCGACGACGAGGCCCACCTCCGCGAGCTCATGCAGATGGAGCTGCCCCGGCTGGGGCACGAGGTCACCGTCTGCCCGGACGGGGTGTCCGCGATCAAGGCTTTGGAAAAGGGCTCGTTCGACGCCGCCCTGCTGGACATCAAGATGCCGGGCTTCACCGGCATCGAGGTCCTGGCCAAGGTCAAGCAGGCCAGCCCGGAGACTCAGGTCATCATCATGACCGGCCACGCCACGGTGGACACCGCCGTCCAGGCCCTGCGGCTGGGGGCCTTCGACTACCTGACCAAGCCGTGCAAGTGGGCCGAGCTGGAGGTGCTGCTCGCCCGGATCGTCGAACGCCGCGAGCTGAGCAACAAGGCCACCGCGCTGGAGGCCCGGCTCAAAGCCGTCGAGGGGACGCCTTTGCTGGTCGGCGACACCCCGTCGATGCAGTCGGTCCGCCGCCTGATCGACACGATCGCCCCGACCGACGCCAGCGTGATGATCCTGGGGGAGACCGGCACCGGCAAGGAGCTGATCGCCCGCAACCTCCACGACAAGAGCAACCGCGCCGGGCACGCCTTCATCCCGGTCAACTGCGGGGCCCTGCCCGAAAACCTGGTCGAGAGCGAGCTGTTCGGCCACCGCAAGGGGTCGTTCACCGGGGCCGACGCCCACCGCAAGGGGCTGTTCGAGGTCGCCAACGGCGGCACCCTGTTCCTGGACGAAGTCGGCGAGCTGGACAAGAGCGTCCAGGTCAAGCTGCTCCGGTTCCTGGAGTCGGGCGAGATCCGCCGGGTCGGCGAGAACGACCCGTTCCGCGTCGACGTCCGGGTCCTGTGCGCCACCCACCGCGACCTCCGCGAGATGATCGAGACCGAGGCGTTTCGCGAGGACTTATTCTTCCGGATCAACACCTTCGAGATCCACCTGCCGCCGCTGCGGGAGCGCAAGTCCGACATCCCCGCGCTGGCCAAGCACATGCTCAAGCGATACACGTCGCGTCGGGGCGGGGCGATCGACACCGCCTTCACGCCCGAGGCGCTCGACGCCCTGATGGCCCACGAGTGGCCGGGCAACATCCGCGAGCTGGCCAACGCCGTGGAACGGGCCTCGATCCTCTCCGGCGGCGGCCCCATCACCCCGGAGCACCTGCCCACCCAGGGCCCGCCCCGCCGGTCGTCGCTGTCGGCCGCCTCGCCCGCGGCCCAGCCCTCGGCGGTCGCCGGGCCTCATTTCTCGATCCCCGACGGCAGCCCGACGCTCCGCGACATCGAGATGAAGTACATCCAGGTCGTCCTGGAGAAGCACAACGGCAACAAGCCCGCCGCCTCCAAGGAGCTGGGCATCAGCCTCAAGACCCTCTACAACAAGATCAACCAGCTCCAGCAGAGCTGAGCCGGCCCCGAAGGGATCGCCGGGCGGAGACGGCCCCGCCCGGCGTTCACGACACGAAGAAGCGGGCGGCATCCTCCCGGGCCGGTTCCGCCCGGGATCGGATCCGGGCCAGGTGCTCGGCCGAGGCCCGCGTGTTCGCCTCGACCTGGATGGCCAGGCGGCAGAGCGCCCCCATGGCCACGCATTGCAGGCCGGAGAAGAAGAGACCGCCGCCCCAGAGGGTCGCGAACGCGCCGCCCAGTGCATTGATGATCGAGGCCGCTGGTGTGGTCGGGCGAGCGGGCGGCAGGCCCGGCCGGGGCGGGTCGCCCAGCATCCCCGCCGCGAGCGAATAGAGCCCGATGGCGATGAGCACGACGCCCACGGCCAGCAGGAACATCCCGAGGCCCGTGAAGGCCGACCCGGCCAGCCCAGCAGCGGGTAACGTCCCTCGGGATCGCGATGGGAATCTTGCCGCGCCATGGCCCCCTCCCCCGCGTTGCTCGAATTCCATCGGGCCGCGCGGCCCGCTTCTCGCATCGATCGCGTTCATCGCCGCAGCATCGCCCCCCCGTCGCGCCGGGGCGGGTCGGGCGTCATTCGATCTTCTCCGAACGGGAGGTGAGCGGGCAAGATGGACGAAGCCCGCCGCGGCGAGCGGTGAGGTCGACGAATCCCGAACGAATTCATACGGAACTCATTGCATCGCAAGCGTCGGGATGGCTGACACAGCCCCCTCGCACCTTCCCATCCGCTCAAGCCCTTCCGGCGACACCCCCACATCGTCGGGGCCATCGGCGACCCTCCCAGGTCTCCCGCGACGGCCGCCAACGCCGGCCGATTCCCGCCGACCCGCCCTCCTGGCACGCCGTCTGCAACTTGTCCCGACGGCCGGATTGCGGATGCGACGCGCCCGGCGCGAAGTCGGGTCGCATGCCCCGATCGCGACGCCCGGGGGACGGGCGGTCATCCGGCCCGATGACGCCGCACGGACGGGCGGGTGAAGGCGGCGAATGGCCGATGACGGGCAGACGTCATCGGCATGAGGAGCCATCCCTTCGCGGCGTCGATGATGATGGCATCGACGGGAGGCGCCTTCGTGCCCGCCCATCGTTGCCGCATCGTCCACCCCATCATAAGTTCATTTTGGACCACATCTTTTTTAATCGGGCGGCGAGTCCCGGCTTGACGAGCATGCCGGGGAGACTTGGCGCGGAGGGGAGAGGTTGGATTTATGTCCTCAGGCTGGGGTCGATGGAGAGGGAAACGGGCCGCGGGCCATGGGGGCAACCTGCTCCTGGCCGGCTTGCTCGGCCTCGCGGCAATCTCGTCGGGAATGTTGATCAGGGAGGCGTCGCACCCGGGCAGCATCCGCCTTGGCTGGATCACGATCGACCGGCTCGGGGCCTCGATCTCCCTGCTGGTGGCCGTGGTCGGGGCGGTGACCTTCCGCTTCTCGCAACACTACCTGGCCGGCGAGCCCGGCCAGGATCGATTCCTCCGGCAGCTCGCCGCGACGATCGCGGTGGCCTACCTCCTGATGATTTCGACCAATCTGGTGCTGTTCTTCGCCGCATGGTCGCTGACGAGCCTGATCCTGCATCGTTTGTTGATCTATTACCCGGACCGCATCGAGGCCGTGAGGGCTGCGCGAAAGAGCTTCTTGATCAACCGGGTGGGTGACTTCGCCATTATCGGGGCGATCTGGGTGATCTGGCGTGTCTGGGGCACGCTGGACATGCATGTCTTCCTGGAACAGTCCACCCTGCCCCAATACGAGAACCCGGCGCAGGCGGTGGCCCTCCTGATCACCCTGGCCGCCCTGACCAAGTCGGCCCAGGTCCCCTTCCACTCCTGGCTGCCGGAGACGATGGAATCGCCGACGCCGGTTTCGGCCCTGATGCACGCCGGCATCATCAACGCCGGGGGCGTCCTGCTGCTGCGGTTCGCGCCGCTGGTGGCGAGGGAGCCGGCGGCCTTGATTCTCCTCTCGGCGGTCGGGACGTTGACGGCGGCGCTGGGGCTGATCGCGATGTGGGCCCAGGTGAAGGTGAAGCGGTCGCTGGCGTGGTCGACGGTGGCCCAGATGGGCTTCATGATGGTCCAGTGCGGGCTGGGGGCGTTCCACTCGGCGGCCATGCACCTGGTCGGCCACGGGCTCTACAAGGCCTGGAACTTCCTCCGGGCGGCGGACCTGCAGAAGCCGACGCCGCATGCCCCCGACCGGCCCCCGCTCCGCGCGTTGGGGCTGACCGCGCTGGGCACCGCCTTCGGCATCCCCGCCCTGTGGGTGGGGTCGAGGATCACCGGGTTCGATCCGTGGCGGTCGCCGGGCGAGATGGCCCTGGCCTCGATCGTCGCGCTGTCGATCGGCCAGTTCTGGGCCGAGTGGCCCGGCCGGGGGCTGCTGGGCCGGGTCGTCGGGGCCCCGACGGTGAGCCTGTTCCTGGCGGTGGTGGCCTGCGCCCTCTACCACGGCGCGGAGATCTTCCTGGAGCCGGTGCTCGGGGATCTGCCCTCCCCGCAGGGGCCGTGGGCCTGGGTCGCGGCGGCCCTGCCGGTGGTCGCGTTCGCCGGCCTGTGCACGCTCCACGCCTTCCTGCCGACCCTGGGGCGGATCCCCTCGGGGCGGGCCTTCCGGGTCCATGCCCTTCATGGTTTCTATTTCGGCTCGATCGCCGATCGGCTGGTGAGCAGGGCCTGGTCCCTTTTCGGGGCGAAGACGGAGGTGACCCATGTTTGAAGTCCTGGAGACCGGCAGCGAGGCGACCACGGCCGGCATCGCCGACGACGTGGCGCGGGTCTGCCGGCGCATCCCTCCGTTGTGGGACCTGACCAACTACGTGGCGGTCAACCCCTTCCTCGGCTTCGCCTCGCGGCCGATCGGCGAGGCCGCCCGCGAGATCAGCGAGGGGCTGGGAGCGCACGTCCTGCCCCGGGTGGACTACTACCGCGAGCGGTGGCAGGCCGAGGAGTTCGGCCCGGCCGACCTGGCCCTGGCCGCCGATCGCGCGGGGCTGTCCGCGTCGGCCCTCGTGGAGGTCCTCGAAGGCCGCGCCGAGCCCAAGCTCCGGCCCTCCGGCGAGTTGTCCAGCTTCGCCGAGCAATTCGACCGGCGGCACGGCACCGGGTGGGACGACGCCGTGATCCGCTACATCGCCCGCTGGTGCGCGGACCACGCTTCCGGGGGGGGCCCGTCCTGGAAGATCGTCGGCGATGCCGGGCTGTACCAGTCCTGGCGGGAATCGGCCCTCGTGGACCGCTCGCTGGAGGTCGCCGGCCTGGTCGGCTGGCGGCGCTGGACCCGGGCCCTGCCCGATCGGGCGGAGGAGGCGATCGAGGCGATGCTGGAGCGGCATCGCGTGACGCCGGCCCTGCGCGAGCCGTATCTCTACCGGCTGCTGGCCGGCGTCTATGGCTGGGCGTCGTTCCTGCGCCGCGCCTCCTGGCAGGAGGGGGACGAGACCTGCCGGGACGTCGCGGGGCTCCTGGCCGTCCGCGTCTGCTGCGACGCCGCCGTGGCCGAGCTGGCGAGGCCCGGCGGCGCCGCCCCCTCGCGGCCGTTCCGGCTCCCCGTCCCGACGCGGCAGGTCGTGGAGGACGAGGCCGAGCGGCTGGCGATCCAGGATGCCATGGAGGTCGCCTACACCCGGCGGCTGCTGGGCCGGATCCCCCCGGCCCCGGCCCCGGAGGAGCCGCCCGCCCGGCCGGCTGTCCAGGCGGTGTTCTGCATCGACGTCCGCTCGGAGCCGTTGCGAAGGCACCTGGAGGCCCTGGACCCCGGCATCGACACCTTCGGCTTCGCCGGCTTCTTCGGCGTGCCGATGGAATGGCAGGACGGGGGCAAGGGGACCGCGCGGTGCCCGGCGTTGCTGCAGCCCTCCTACCGCCTGGGGCCCGCCGAGCCCACCCCCCCGGCCAACGTGAAGGGGGTCCTCAAGCCGCTCCAGTCGGCGCCGGGCGCGGCGTTCACCCTGGTGGAGACGCTGGGGCTGGCGTACGGATACAGCATGATCCGCGACGCGCTGGGGCTGGTCCCCACGATCGCGAGGCGCGACGAGGAGTCGGCCCGATTCGACCTCGCCCCCGACGGCCTGGGCCGGGGCTTCACCCCCGAGGCTCGCCTGGACCTGGCCTGCTCGATCCTGAAGAACCTGGGCCTGCGGGGCCGGATCGCGCGGGTCGTGCTCCTGTGCGGCCATCGGGCCAGCGCCACCAACAACTCGCACGTCGCCGGCCTGAACTGCGGGGCGTGCGGCGGGCATGGCGGGGCGATCAACGCCCGGGTCGCCGCGGCGATCCTCAACGACCCGGACGTCCGGGCGGGGCTGCCGGCCCGGGGGCATCGGGTCCCGGACGATACCGTCTTCATCGCCGGGGTCCACAACACCACGATCGATGAATTCACGGTGCTCGATCCCGAGGGGATCCCGAACGGCCACCGGGCCGAGGTCGAGCGGCTGGGACGCTGGATGGCGGACGCCTGCGCCTCGGTGCGCCACGAGCGTGCGGAATCCCTCGGGGTGGCCGACGGCGACCCGTCGCTCCTGGAGCGGCTCCTGCGGAGGAGGAGCCGCGACTGGTCCGAGGTCCGGCCCGAGTGGGGGCTGGCCCGCAACGCCTCGTTCATCGCCGCCCGCAGGGCGCGGACCCGGGGCGTGGACCTCCACGGCCGGGCGTTCCTCCACGCCTACGACGCCTCGACGGACGCCGACGGGTCGGTCCTCAAGCAGATCCTCTCGGCCCCGGTGGTCGTGGGGGCGTGGATCAACCTCCAGTACTTCGCCTCCACGGTGGACAACCGGGTCTTCGGCTGCGGCACCAAGGCCCTGCACAACCGCCTGGGCACGATCGGGGTCGTCGTGGGCAACGGCGGCGACCTCCGCACCGGGCTGCCGATGCAGTCGGTCCACTCGGCCGACGGGCGGTGGTTCCACGAGCCGTTGCGGCTCCAGGTCATCGTGGAGGCCGGGCCGGACAAGCTCGACGAGGCATTGGCCTCGCTCCCCGCGGTCCTCGACCTCGTGGAGAACGGCTGGATGCGACTCTACGCCCTGGACCCGGCCGGCGGCGGGGCGTCGTTCCGATCACCGGGCCGGGGGTGGGAACCCGTCGCCGAGGGGGCCATCCCGGCGGCTCGGCCCGGACCGGATCGGGGCCAGGCCCCGGCGTGACCCGGCCCGCGGGGCGGCCCGGACTCGGGCCGCACCGGCCCCCGCCGCACGCCGCGCCGCCCGGGAGGGATCCGGCGGGCGGGGGCGGCGGGCCTCCCCGATCGGCGGACTCGGCACGCGAGAATCTTCAAGGGATCTTCACCCTTAAACCAAGGCCCGATAACCACTAGAGTTCGCGGGCCATCCTCCTTGGGCCTTTTTCTCGGCCGGCATCACTGATAAAATCGAGCCTTTCCTTCACCTAATGGTATCGGACTCAGGACGGCCAGGGCTCCTCGGGGCGGCCCGCCATGCCTCGGGTCCGGGCCAGGAAAAGGCACGATCCAGCCATGTCATCGATCGCCGGACACCCGCCCGCGACCATCTTCAAGGACCTGAAGGCCGGCCTGGTCGTCTTCCTGGTGGCCCTGCCGCTCTGCCTGGGGATGTCGCTGGCCTCGGAGGCGCCGCTGCTGTCGGGGGTGATCACCGGGATCATCGGCGGGATCCTGGTGGGGATGCTCAGCGGGACGGCCACCGCCGTCTCCGGCCCCGCCGCCGGGCTGTCGACCGTGGTGGCCGCCCAGATCCTCTCGCTCGGCTCGTTCCGGGTGTTCCTGATGGCCGTGGTCGTGGCGGGGCTGATCCAGATCGCCCTGGGCCTGGCCCGGGCGGGCGCGCTGGCCTCGTTCATCCCGACCGGGGTGGTCCGGGGGATCGTGACGGCGATCGGCGTGCTGCTGATCATCCAGCAATTCCCGCACGTCCTGGGGCATGTCCTCGACCCCGAGTGGAGCGGCGTGCTGCTCGAGACGAACAAGGCCCCGATCCTGACCCGGATCCAGGAGACCTTCGTGGGCATCCATCCGGGGGCCGCGCTGGTCGGGGTCGTGTCCCTGACGCTCATGGCGGCGTGGTCCCTGTGGCCCCCGCTGAAGCGCACCGGGATCCCGGCCCCCGTGGTCGCGGTGCTCGCCGGCACCGGGATCTCTCAGCTGTTGAATCAGATCGGAGGCGCCTGGGCCATCGATGCCGCCCGCCGGGTGAACCTGCCGGTGTCGGAGACGATCCTCGGCTATGCCCACCATCTCCACCATCCCGACTTCTCGCATTGGGCCAGCCCGGCCGTCTACGTCTCGGCGTTGACGATCGCGGCGGTGGCCTCGCTGGAGGCCCTGCTGAACCTGGAGGCCCACGACCGGATCGACCCGGAACGCCGGGCGTCGCCCCGGAACCGCGAGCTGCTGGCCCAGGGGGCCGGCAACGTGGCCTGCGGCCTGCTCGGAGGCATCCCGATCACGCTGGTCATCGCCCGCAGCTCGGTCAACATCACCGCCGGGGCCAAGACCCGGCTCGCCACGATCTTCCAGGGCGTCCTGCTGCTGGTCAGCATGGTGCTCCTGCCCCGGTTCCTGGACCTGATCCCGATGTCCAGCCTGGCGGCGATCCTGCTGGCCACCGGCGTCAGCCTGATCGGTCACGCCCGGGTCGGGCGGATCCGGAAAGAAGGCCCCGAGCAGTTCATCCCGTTCGTCGTCACGGTCGCGGCGAGCGTCCTGTTCGACATCATGGGCGGCATCCTGATCGGCCTGGCCGTGAGCATCGGCTACATCCTCCGCAGCAGCGTCCGCCGCCCGATGCGGAAGATCATCGAGGGGCACCTCGGCGGCGAGGTCGTCCGGATCCAGCTGGCCGACCAGGTCAGCTTCCTGAACCGGGGCGCCCTGGTCCGCGCCTTCGACGAGATGCCGCGCGGCGGCCACCTCCTGCTGGACGCGACCTCGACCGACTACATCGACCCCGACGTGCTCCAGCTGATCCGCGATTTCAGCGAGCAGACCGCGCCGGCCCGCGGCGTCGAGGTCAGCCTGGTCGGGTTCCGCGAGAAGTACAAGATGGAGGATCGGACCCAGTACGTCGACTACTCGACCCGCGAGATCCAGGCGGCTCTGACCCCGGCCAAGGTGCTCAAGATCCTCAAGGACGGCCACGAGCGGTTCCGCACCGGCCGCCGCCTGACCCGCAACCTCGGCCGCCAGGTGCTGGCCACGGCCGCCGGCCAGCATCCCCTGGCCATCGTCCTGAGCTGCATGGATTCCCGATCCCCGGCCGAGCTGATCTTCGACCTCGGCGTGGGCGACATCTTCGTGGTCCGGGTCGCGGGCAACGTCACCAGCCGCAAGATCCTGGGCAGCGTCGAGTACGGCGTGGCCGTGGCCGGCGCCAAGCTGATCGTGCTCATGGGACACACCCGCTGCGGGGCCGTGACCGGCGCCGTGAAGCTGATCCACGAGACCCGGTCCATCGCCGAGGCCACCGGCTGCGATCACCTGGAACCGGTCGTCACCGAGATCCAGAAGGCGATGGCCGACGACTCCGCCAAGGACTTCGACCGGATGACCGAGGCCGAGCAGAAGGCCTACGTCGACGACGTGGCACGCCGCAACGTGGTCCGATCGGTCTCCGTCATGCTCCAGCAGAGCGGGACCATCGCCAGGCTGGTCCAGGAGGGCAAGATCGCCATCGTCGGCGCCCTCTACGACGTCAGCAGCGGGGACATCGAGTACCTCACGGTCGAGGGCCAGGCCTGACCCCATCGTTCGCGGCCGGACACCGGCCATTGGGTTCGTTTCGGCGGCCGGGGCCGCGCCGGCCGCCCGCCAACGCAAACCCTTTACCAACAGACAGATAAACCCACAAACCCAACTCCGGGAGGGGCGACGAGGAGGCGTCCCGCCCGGATCGGCCGCCGGCAGGGATTGGGTTCGTTTTTCCCGCCCGATCCGGCCTCCGCCTGGCTTCGTTTCGGCAACGGCGACGCCGCCCGATTGAGGTCGCCCCGGCGAGCCGTCCCGCGTCCGGGTGGGGTTCGATCGGGGAGGCGGCGCCGCCGCCCGGTTGGGTTCGTTTCGGCGACCGGGGTCGGGCCCGGACTGGGTTCGTTCCGCCCCCGGGGTGGCACGCACCTGCGTCGTCGATCGGGGCTCGGCCCGCGGCCCGATCGGGTCCGGGGCCGGCACGCCGGGGCGCGCCGCCATCGACCGGCGGCGGGCGGTCGGGCCGGGGGCGGTGCGGGCGCGAGTCGATGCGAGTCCGGGCCGGGTTGCGACCATGCCGGGAAGACCTCGGGTTGCGGCGGCGTCCGGGGCCCTCCGGCGGAATCGTCCACCGGACAGTATCGCGAGATCGCGCGACCTTTATCATAGGTTTTCCGCCCCGGCCCGATTTCCCCGGCGGGACCGGGGCCGGGCCGGGCCGGCGGCGTACTTCGAGACCGAGGGGGAGGACGCGATGACGACGACGCCGCTCGACCTGCTGGTGATCTACGGCTCCGTGCGGCGCGACCGCCAGGGCATCAGGGCGGCCCGGTTCCTGGTCGACGCCTGCGCGGGGCGGGGCCACCGGGCCACCCTGATCGACCCGGCCGAGCTGCAACTGCCGATGCTCGACCGGATGTACAAGGAGTACCCGGCCGGCGAGGCCCCCGCGGCCCTGGAGCGGCTGGCCGGGCAGATCCGGGGGGCCGACGGGTTCCTCATCGTCTCGGGGGAATACAACCACAGCATCCCCCCGGCGCTGTCCAACCTGCTTTGCCACTTCCTGGAGGAGTACTTCTGGAAGCCATCGGCCATCGCCTGCTACTCGGCCGGGGGATTCGGCGGGGTCCGGGCGGCGATGCAGCTGCGGGCCATGCTCTGCGAGCTGGGGACGCCGAGCATCCCGTCGTTGCTGCCCATCCCCAAGGTCCAGGACGCGTTCGACGAGCAGGGCCGCCCGCACGACGCCGACGCCTGGCGCAAGCGGTCGGGCAAGTTCCTCGGCGAGCTGGAATGGTACGCCAACGCCATGAAGGAGGCCCGCAAGGGGGGCGTGCCGTACTAGCGACGGATGGCGGGGCGGCGGCCCCGAAAAATCGGAATCCTCGCGAAATCTTGATGGAATCCACACAAAGATTTGGCAGGATGGTTCTCATCGCAACAGCGATCGATCCGATGATTCGTGATCGCCCTTTCCATCGCCCATGAGATCCATCCCGATGTCTCGCTCGCATCATCCGGCCGGGCGCCGTCGCGCCTTCACGTTGATCGAATTGCTGGTGGTGATCGCGATCATCGCCGTGCTGATCGCCCTGCTGCTGCCCGCCGTGCAGGCGGCGCGCGAGGCCGCCCGCCGCTCCCAGTGCACCAACAACCTCAAGCAGATCGGCCTGGGGCTGCACAACTTCGAGAGCGTCAACAAGTTCTTCCCGCCGTCGGGCATCCGGGGCACCGGGTTCGTCCAGCCGATGGGCATCAACGTCCGGGACAACGGCAGCCAGATCCTTCCCAGCGGCCAGCGGGCGTCCAGCTACGTCTTCACGCACATCCTGCCGTACATGGAGCAGACGCCCCTCTACAACAGCTACAACATCAAGAGCGACTTCCGCAGCAAGCTGAACTCGACGGCCATCGGCACGGTGATCAACACCCTGCTCTGCCCGTCATCGGCCAACGGCAACAAGTTCCACGACTTCGACGACACCGACACCGAAGGCGACACGGTGCAGACCGGCGGCCCCTGGTACGGCATCCACGCCGCGGTGACCGACTATGCGGTCAACAATGGCATCACCCAGGAACTGGCCAACACCGGGATGGTCGACCTCAAGGACACCGCCCAGTACTCGATGCTCCGCAACGTGACCGGCAGCGAGCCCAACAACGTCACCTACATCGCCGACGTGACCGACGGCCTGAGCAACACGCTCATGATGAACGAGTCCGCCGGCCGGCCCAACGTGTTCCGCCGCGGGAGGATGGCCCCGCCCCCGGCCAAGTTCTCCCAGGAATCGGCGGGCGGCTGGGCGGACTACGACACCGGCTATACCACCCACGGCTATTCCGCCAACGGGACGGTCACTCCGGGGCCGTATTTCACCAACGTCTACAACGGCAACGAGGACTACAGCTTCCACCCCGGCGGGGCCAACTACCTGATGGGCGACGGCTCGGTCCGGTTCATCAAGGAAACGCTGCCGATGCGGATCTACATCCGCCTGCTCACCCGGAGCATGGGCGAGGTCGTCTCCGCCGACCAGTATTGATCCGCATCGAACCGCCATCCGGAGGAGTCCCCCACATGGCCCGGTCCCTCTCCGCCCTCGCCCTCCTGGCGGCCCTCGCGGCCCCGGGTTGCGGCGGGGGCGAGCCCCGTGTCGCGGTCTACCCCGTCTCGGGGACCGTGACCCGCGACGGCAAGCCCCTGGCCGGGGTTTCCGTCCAGTTCCACCCGACCGCCGTCCCGGTCGATCAGCTGAACGACGACCCCGCCCTGGCGGACCGCGTCGTCGAGGCGGACGACCAGGGCAAGTTCTCGTTGAGCACCTACGATCCCGGCGACGGCGTCCCGGCCGGCGACTACGTCGTGATGATCCGCCCGCCCCTCGGCCCCGGGTCCGAGGAGCTTGATGGCCCGGTCCCCCCGAAACGGGTCGAACCCGCCCTGGCCAAATACGCCAACCAGGGCACCACCCCCCTGAAGGTGACCGTCAAGCCGGGCGACAATCCCCCGCTCGCCTTCGACCTCAAGTGACCCCCGAAGGGCGACCATCGATGGCCGATCCGGGACGGAACGGGCGGGTGTCGCGTGCCCGGATCGCCATGGCGCTGATGGCGTCGGTCCTCCTCGCCGGGGCGGCCCTGGCCTGGCAGAGGGCGGCCCGGCGCGACCGAGTGCAGGCGGAGGCCCTCGCCGCCATCGCGGGCGTCGGCCAGGCCATCCACGCGCGGGACCGGCCGTCCGGCCCCGCCCCCTGGGCCATCACATCGCTGATGGCCGACCTCGGCCGGCTCGTCGGCCTGGATTTCCCCGGCGATATCGTCGAGATCGTCGGCAAGGGCCGCCTGGACGACGCGGCGCTGGAGAAGATCGGCCGGCTCGACAGCCTCGAATCCCTCGACCTGAGCGGTTGCACGGAGGTGACCGATGCCGGGCTGGCCCATCTGGGCGGGCTCCCCCGCCTCCGGTCGCTCAACCTCGCGCGCACCGGCGTCAAGGGACCCGGGCTGCGGCATCTGGCGGGCCCGGGCGAACTCCGCTCCTTGTGCCTGCTGGACGTGCCGGTCGCCGACGCCGACCTGGCCCACCTGGCGGGGGTCGGCTCGCTGGAAACGCTCATGATGTCGGGCAAGCGGGTCTCCGACGCCGGCCTGGCCCACCTCCGACGACTGAAGGGCATGCAAGATCTCTACGTCGTCGATGCCTCGCAGATCACCGGCGAGGCGCTGGTCCACCTGCGGGGATGGGACCGCCTGCACACGCTGAATCTGAACGGGTCGCGGGTGTCCGGGCTGGAGAAGCTGCCGCCCCTGCCCGCGCTCCGGTCCCTCGGCCTGTCGGGATCCCCGATCGACGACGCGGGGCTGGCGCCCATTGTGGCCTACCCCGAGTTGGAAGATCTCTGGCTGATCGAGGCCCCGATCGCCGATGCCTCGTTGCCCGCGATCGGGAAGCTGTCCCGTCTGAAAAGGCTCGCGCTGACCGGCACGGCGATCACGGATGCCGGGCTGGCGCACCTCGCCGGGCTCGCCCGCATCGAGAGCCTCCACCTGGACCGCACGGCGATCACCGACGCCGGCCTGGTGCACCTGGGGTCGATGTCCAGGCTCCAGTCGCTCTGCCTGAACAACACCCGGATCACCGACGCCGGCCTGCCCCTCCTGGCCCCGCTCGCGAGCTGCTGGCATGTGACGGCCATCGGCACGGGCGTGACGGCGGTCGGGGTCGCCTCGCCCGGGAACGGCCTGCCCCCGAAGATGCAGATCTTCCACTGACCGATCGCGGGGCGTCCCTCCCTTGATGCCGCCGCCGGGCCGGGCAACAATCCGGCGACCTGGGATGATCCCCGCCGAGGAGCCCCGATCGATGACCGAGCCGGCAACAAGCCCGTGGGCCTCACGCAGCCGGATCGCCCTCGCGCTGATGGCGTCGATCCTCCTCGTCGGGGCGGGGCTGGCCTGGCGATGGTCGGCCCGACGCGACCGCGAGCAGGCGGAGGCCATCGCCGCCATCGAGGCCGCGGGGGGCAGTGTGATCCGGGCACGCGACTGGCCCGCCGCCCGTCCATCCAACTCCCGGGCCGTCAAGTTCCTGCCGATCGGGATCGTTCGGATCATCGGCCTCGATTTCTCCGATCAGGTCGTCGCGGTCCAGGGCCGGGGGAAGTTGGACGACGCGGCGATGTCCCACGTCGCCCGCCTCGGCGGCCTCGAATCCGTCAACCTCGACGGGTGCAAGGGCGTGACCGATGCCGGGCTGGCCCAACTGACCGGACTGCGGCGGCTCCGATCGCTCGCGTTGCCCGGCACGGTGGCGACAGGATCGAGCCTCCGGCACCTCGCCGGGCTGCACGAGCTCCAGCTCCTGGACCTGGTCGGAGTACCGCTCGCCGACGCCGACCTGGCCCACCTGGCGGGCCTCCGGCAGATGAGAAAGCTTTCCATCTCCGGCGAGAGCCTCACCGATGCCGGCCTGGTGCACGTCCGCGGCCTGACCAGCATGGAGCGGTTTGGCATCACCGACGCGCCGAAGGTCACCGGCGAAGGGTTCGTCCACCTACGGGGATGGGTCCGGCTGGAATCCATCAACATGACCGGAACGGGGGTCGCCGGGTTGGAAAAGCTGCCGACCCTACCCGCCCTCTACAACATCTACCTTTCAAGGACCGCAGTGACCGACGCCGGCCTCGCCCCGATCACCAGGGTTGCCGGATTGCTGACGCTGGAATTGGCCGAGACCGCGATCACCGACGCGTGCCTGACCACGATTGGGAAGTTGCCACGCTTGATGAACCTCAACCTCAAGCAAACAAAGATCACGGACGATGGATTGGCCCGGATCGCCGGGCTGACGCGGATCGCCGATTTGAACCTCGAAGGCACGGCGATCGGCGACGCCGGGTTGCCGCATCTCGCCGCGATGGCCAGCCTTCAACGCCTGTTCCTGGGCGAGACCAGGGTCAGCGATGCCGGGCTGCCGTTGCTCGCCCCGCTCACGCAGTGCTCGCTGGTAGGGGCCTACGGCACGGGCGTGACCGCCGAGGGGGCCGCCTCATTCATGAACGCCCACCCGCAGACCCAGATCGTCCGCTGACCGACCGAAAGGCATCGGCGCCAATATCGCATGCACATCCCAATATTCGACCGCCGGGCGGTTGTGGCGGCACCCCGACGCGGTTAGGATCGCCCCGACCTGTCGCGACCTGGCGTCGCGCCCGGAGGCGGATCCGACCCGGCGTCGGAGCCTGCTCGCACCCTCGCTGGAGGGACGGCCCCGGGCCGCCCGCGCGACGACTGCGGGATCGATCAGCCCATGAACATCCGGCGTCAGACGCCCGCGATCCTCCTCCTCGGCCTCCTGGCCCTGTCGGCCGCCGGGGCCGCACCGCCCCCCGAAGACGCCTTCGCGATCACCGAGGCCGAGATCCCGATGCGGGACGGGGTGAAGCTCCACACCCGGATCTTCCGCCCCAGGGATCGCCGCGAGGCCCTTCCGATCATTTTCAGGCGCACGCCCTACGGCGTGGCCAACGCCGAGCGGGCCTTCGCCGCGTACTACAAGACGTTGGCCGAGGAAGGCTACATCTTCGCCTTCCAGGACATCCGCGGCAAGTTCGGCTCCGAGGGCACCTTCGTGATGCAGCGCCCGGCCCGGGACGAGGGGGACGACAAGGCGCTGGACGAGGGGACGGACACCTACGACAGCATCGAATGGATGCTACGGAACGTCCCGGACAACAACGGCCGGGTCGGGATGCTGGGGATCTCCTACGACGGCTGGACCACCATCATGGCCGCGCTGGAGCCGCACCCGGCGCTCAAGGCGATCTCGCCGCAGGCGTCACCGGCCGACATGTGGCTGGGCGACGACTTCCACCACAACGGCGCGTTCCGGCTCAGCTACGGCTTCGAGTACGCCGCCATGATGGAGGCGGGCAAGAACGTCGACCACTTCAGCTTCGACCGCCACGACACCTTCGACTGGTATCTCGACCTCGGCCCCCTCGCCAACGTCGACGGCAAATACCTCCACGGCAAGATCCCCACCTGGAACGACTACGTCGCCCACCCCGACTACGACGCCTTCTGGAAGCGCCAGACCCTCATCCCCCACATCAAGGCGGTGAAGGTGCCGACCCTGAACGTGGCCGGCTGGTGGGACCAGGAGGATTTCTATGGCCCGTTGCGGATCTACGAGGCCCTGGAGAAGTTCGACGCGAAGGGGATCAACCACCTCGTGGTCGGCCCCTGGAACCACGGCGGATGGTCGCGCGGGGCCGGGGATAAGCTCGGGCCGATCTCGTTCGACGGGGCGACCGCCAAGTACTTCCGCGACGAGGTCCAGGCCCCCTGGTTCGCCTACTATCTCAAGGACAAGGGGACGCTCGACCTGCCCGAGGCCCTGACCTTCCAGGCCGGGTCCAACCGCTGGAGAAGGCACGACGCCTGGCCCCCGGTGAAGGAGGCCGAGCCCCGCCGGCTCTATTTCGGGGCCGACGAGAAATTATCCTTCGATCCGCCGATGGTCGATGACGGGTCGGACGCCTACGTGTCCGACCCTGCCCACCCGGTCCCCTACCGACACCGGCCGATCCAGGCCACCTACTTCGAGGGCGGATCCAAGTGGCCGGCGTGGCTGGTCGAGGACCAGAGGTTCGTCGACGACCGCGCCGACGTCCTGAGCTGGGAGACGCCCCCGCTCGACGCCGACACCAGCATTGCCGGCGAGGTCATGGCCCGCCTGCACGCATCGACCACCGG
This sequence comes from Tundrisphaera macrotermitis, assembly GCF_051175315.1. NCBI lineage: Bacteria > Pseudomonadati > Planctomycetota > Planctomycetia > Isosphaerales > Isosphaeraceae > Tundrisphaera > Tundrisphaera macrotermitis. Next base: position 2,684,975 of record NZ_CP195100.1, on the reverse strand, counting down.
CAGCGACGCCGACTGGGTCGTGAAGCTGATCGACGTCTACCCGGAGAAGAACCCCGACGACCCGGACCTGGCGGGCTACCAGTTGATGGTGTCCAACGAGGTCTTCCGGGGCCGCTACCTCAAGGGGTTCGACCGCCCCGAGCCGATCCCGCCGGGCGAGGTCCGCGAGTACGCCTTTAGCCTTCATACGCAGGACTACACGTTCCGCAAGGGGCACCGGATCATGGTTCAGGTCCAGAGCACCTGGTTCCCCCTGATCGACCGAAACCCCCAGACGTTCGTGCCCAACATCTTCCACGCCAGGGCCGAGGACTTCCGCACCGCCACCCACCGGATCCATCGGTCGAGGCAACACCCGTCGCACGTCGAGATCCCGGTCGTCACCAAACCGGCCTCCTGAGCGTCGTTTCGAAGTCGCGGTGAATGTCCGGGTCCCGGCCGGCGTCTGATGGGCTGTTCTTCCCCGAAAGGACGGAGACAGCCGATGAGTCTGCACGGAAGGCCCTGGTATTGGATGATCGCGGCCTGCCTGGCGGCGCTGCCCGCCTCGGCGGCCGAGCCCGAGGCGCCGGCGAGGCGGTTGGTTTTGGTGGAGCTGTTCACCTCGCAGGGCTGCGACATGTGCCCGAAGGCCGAGGAGATCCTCGGCGAGCTGGCCAAACGCGAGCCCGGGATCGTGCCGATCGCCTTCCACGTGGACTACTTCAACGCCCCGTGGAAGGACGTCTTCTCCGACCCGCTCTACAGCCGGCGGCAGATGACCTATCACCAGGTCTACACCAAGCCCAAGCCGCCCGAGTATGGCCTCTACTACACGCCGATGCTGATGGTCGACGGCGAGCAATCGGTCAACGGCCGCGACCCGGAGGCGGCCCGCGCCGCGATCCGCGCCGCCAGGGCGAAGCGACCCGCCGTCTCGCTGTCGGCCGACCTCGCCGTCAAGGACGACGGCCGATCGGGCACGGTGCGGATCAAGCTCGCGGCGCGGTCCGAGAAGGCGGAGAACGCCCCCCTGCTCGTCTGCGCCGTGCTCCGCGAGGACGGCGTGGCCACGGCCATCGCCTCGGGCGAGAACAAGGGGAAGACCCTGGTCGCCCGCTACCCGGCCCGCCAGACGAAGTATGACTTCCTCACGCTCCGGGGCCGGAAGCCCGAGGACCAGGAATTCACCTTCGCCCTCGACCCGTCGTGGGACGCCAAAGCCCTCCGCCTCGCGGTGTTCGCCCAGGACAAGCGCACCGGGGCGATCCACCAGGCGGTGGACCTCCCCTGGCTCGCGCCGGGGAAGCCCCGGCCCTGACCGGCCGATTCAACGGACGAAGGCGACGATCTGCGTCGTGGTGGCGTTGCCGGCGAGGTCGGCGAGCCCCGGCCGGATCACGATCCGGGCGCCCCTGGGGATGGCCACCTTGTTGGCCGCCCGGAGCGTGACGAGCCCGGAGTTCGCGTCGTAGGAGGCCGCCGCGACCCGCAGCGGGCGGGTCGTGACCTTGCCCCGGGAGCGGCGGACCACGACGCCCAGGCGGAACCGATCGGCCGTGACCGTGGCGGGGTCGAGCCCTTCGTCGAAGGAGAGCGTGACGCCGGTCAGCCTGCGGCGCCCGCCCGCGAAGACGGCCTGGGCCGCCACGAGCTGCGGCGGTGTCCGTTCGAGGAGTTCGCCGATCGGGGCCTGGGTGGGGGCCAGCCGGGCCACCACGACGTTGCGACCGGCCTGGAACGGCGAACTGCCCTGCACGATGATCCCGCCGAAGGGCTGGATCGCGAACCGGGCGATCGGGATGTCATCGCCGAACGTGGCGTTGGCCCGGAGGTAGGTCGGGTCGGGCGTGCCGTCCGCGGCCAGCCCCACGATGCCGGCGCCGATGCTGTTGGAGAAGAGGCCGGACAGGCCGAGGAGGGCGATGATCCGGCCGTCCGGCTGGACCGTCATCTCGGCCGGGTAGAAGGACTGCAAGGTCGGGAGGTAAACCTTGCCGTCCCCGTCGAAGGTCGCATCCGGCCGGCCGTCCGCCGTCAGCCGGGCGAAGACCGGCCGGGCGACCCCGGAGTTCAGGAGGGTCGACCCGCCGACGACGATCCGGCCATCGGGCAGCGCCGAGACCCCGCTGGGCAGATCGTAGGCCCCGAAATCGACGGACGCGACGCCGCCCGAGCCGAACGAGGAGTCCACCGAGCCGTCGGCGCGGAGCCGGGCCACCTGGAAGTCGGCGGGGTCGATGCCGACGGCGGGCCGGCCCGTGCCCACGACGATGACCCGGCCATCGGGGTCGACGGCGAGGCCCGCCGGCTCGGAGGTCACGCCGCCGAACCCGAAGGTCACCTTGCCGCCGACGCCGAACGTCCCGTCCAGGGACCCGTCGGCGTTGAGCCGGGCCAGGCCGATGTCGTTGTTGCCGGGGAAGAACCGGATCGGGAAGGTCCGCTGCACGATGCCGGCCACGACGATCCGGCCGTCGGCCTGGACCGCCACCTGGAGCGCCCCGTCGACGTTCAGCCCGCCCGCGTTGTACGGGATGACGACCCGGCCACCCGCGCCGAACGAGGTGTCGGGCTGGCCATCGGCGGTGAATCGCACGGCGGCGAAGTCCAGGTCGGCCGTCCCGACCACGACGATCTTGCCGTCGGGCTGGAGGGCCAGGTTCGTGGGAGTGACCAGGTCGGAGGCGAACGAGATCGTGCTGCGGCCGAGCGTGCCGAAGGTCGGGTCCGGGAAGCCGTCCGGAGTGAGCCGCTCGATCCCGAAATCGGTCCCCCCGCCCGGCCGGCCGATCGACACCACCGAGAGGATGCGGCCATCGGTCTGGACCCGCAGGGGGCTGACCGCGACCGCGTTGTTGAAGTCGAGGGAGACCCTCCCGTCGGGCGGGTGGAAGGTCGGGTCGAGCCCGATATCGCCGGCCATGAGCCGGCGCCCTTCCAGGGGCTCCAGGGACGGGGCCAGGCGTGTCGCAAGAGGACGCCGGGCCCGCGAGGGCGATCGAGAAGGTCGGGCGAAGCCGAAGGGGAGCCGCATGGGAAGCCCGCCATTCTGGAGGAGAGATCGAGCGGCCCGGCCCTTCGCGACGCGCACGCGATGCGCGATCCACGCCGCGAAGGCAACGAATCCACCCCATCACACATGAATCGGCGATGCCGAACAAGGGACTGATCCCGGAAAAACAGAGGGGATGGCCCGTCCGGGCGGACGCGGCGATGCCGGGCGGGATGGCCGGCATGCCGCGCGGGCCGAGGGTCGCCCGATGGACCGCCGGGCCGGCCGGGGTCAGCTCCCCGCCGCCGCCGGGGCCGCGGCCGCATTGGGGGCGGCCTTGGCCTGGGACGAGGCGCCGTCCTGGCCTCCTGCGTCCGCACCCGCCCGGCTCGCCCCGCCGATCCGGATCTGGCGGGGCTTGGAGTGTTCCGCCTTGGGCAAGGTCAGGGTCAGGACGCCGTCCTCGAAGTTGGCCCGGGCCCGGCCGGGATCCACGGGCGCGGCCAGGCTCACGGCACGCTGCACCACGCCGGTCCGGCGCTCGCGCAGATGCCAGTGATCCCCCTTCTTCTCCAGATCGGCCCTGGACTCGGCGCGGATCAGCAGCGTATCGCCGTGGACGGTGGCCTCCACGTCCTCGGGCTTGACGCCCGGCAGCGACGCCTTGACCACGAATTCATCCCCGTTCTCGGTGATATCCAGGGGCAGGTGGGCCGGCGTGCCGTCCTGGCCCGACGTCGCGACGGGCCGCACGAAGCTCTCCTGCATGAGCATGTTCATCGCATCGCGAAGGCTGACCATCTCGCGGAACGGGTCCCAACGCTCGATTGCCATCGTCCATCCCCTTGCGATGCCCGAGCCTCCCCCCGGCGCCGACGACCGCGGCGAGGAGTGGGAACGACAGGTTGGGCACCACCGGGATCGCCTCGCACCGCGAGGATCGCGCGACGGCCTGCCGCGACCGGACCATCCCGCAAGCCGCGCGCCCCGGGCCGCCGCCACCGATCGATGGACACTCGCACGAACATTCTTGATCCATGCCCTGTCACTTCCCGGACCCACGACATCCTCGCCGCGGCAGGATTCACGGCTAGTGGAAATCCATGGATTATTGACATCGAGCCTCGATGGCCTGTCCGAGGGGATGAACCCCGCGTCAACCACGAGCCCGGTTCGCCGGCCGGGCTCGATGCCTCACGCCGGGCCGGCGTCCGGGTCATATCCCAGGACGCCGGCCCACAGCCGTTCATAGGCCGCGACCACGCGACCCGGGTCGAACTCGGCCTCGATCCGAGCCCGGCCGGCCCGGCCGTACCGGGCCAGGCGGTCGCGGTCGGACGCGGCATCGAGGAGGGCCTCGGCCAGCGGGCCGGCCTCGCCGGAGGGCACCAGCCAGCCGGTGCGGCCGGGCCGGACGAGTTCCTCGGAGCCTTCCACGGCGGTCGCCACCACGGCGCGGCCGGCGGCCATCGCCTCCAGGACCGCGTTGGGCATCCCCTCCCACAGCGACGGCAGGACCAGCAGGTCGGCCGACCGCAACAGCCCCGGCACGTCGTCGCGCCGGCCCAGCCAGTGGACCCGGCCGTCGAGATCGGGAAGGTTTCGGGCCTGTTCGTGCAGGGCGTCGCGGTCGGGACCGTCTCCGGCCAGCGCCAGGTGCCAGTCGGGCCGGGCCCGGGCGACGCGGGCGGCGGCTTCGAGCAGCCTCGGCAGCCCCTTCTGGGGGTCGAGCCGGCCGACGTAGAGGGCCAGGATCGCGTCGGCGGGCACGCCCAGGGGCGCGCGATCGACGGCCCCCGCCCGGTCATGCGGGCCGGGGTCGACCCCGTTGGGGATCACGACCAGCCGATCGGGATCGAGCCCGCCGGCCTCCCGGCTGAACCGGCGGACCCCCTCCGACACGCACACTGACCCCGCCGCCATCCGGCCGGTCAAGCGATCGAGCGCGAGGTGCCATCGCCGTTGCCGCTCGGCCACGCGCAGCCCGCCCAGCACCCACGGCCGACCCGCCAGGGGCGCCGCCAGGCGGGCGGCCACGTTGGCGTGGAACAGGAAGCTCTGGATCAGCTCGGGATTCGAGTCGCGCAGGGCCTTCGCGAGCCGAGCGACCGCCTGCCAGGGCTTGCGACGATCGACGCTCAGGCAGGCCACCCCGATCCCCGACGCTCGCAACGGCCCCGCCAGGGCCCCTTCCCCGTCCAGCGCGACGACCGAGGGGGCCCAACGCCGCCGGTCGAGCCCCGTCGCCAGCGCCACCAGCGCCCGCTCGGCGCCGCCGACGTCGAGGCCGGTGATCACCAGCGACACCGGCACCGGCCGGCCGGGCCAGGCCCGGCGGGGGGCGGTCGCCAATCGTCGGGCGAGGTCTTGCACGCGGCGTCCGCCTTCAGTCCGAAGTCCGCTCCGCCTTGAGTTCGGCCAACTCGTCTCGGAGCCGCTGGACGGTCGCCCTGGCCTCCTCGCCGATCGCGCGATGCAGGTCCAGCAATTCGCCCTGGGCGGCCAACCGCTGGTTCAGGACGTCGATCATGGCCGCCTGGGCGCGGATGGTCGCCCGAAGTTCCCGACGCGACCGACGTTCCCGGGTCTTGCGTTTCTCCTCGGCCGCCCGCGCCTGATCCAGCTCTTCCTTCCGGGTCAGGAGCCGTCGGCCGGCGGCCGGGTCGAACAGGCGCAGCTCGGTGCCGTCGGCTTCGAGGTGGAGGCCCAGGACCTGGCTGGGCAGGCGGCCGGCCTCGGGGGCGATCGGCCGATAGGCGCCATCGACCAGGCGATGCCCCTGGAGCGGCGGGTCGAGGTATTCGCCCAGGGGGTCGAACAGGTAATATTCGGGGACGCGGAGGACGTCCTGGTACAGCCCGAGCTTGTGGCGGAGATCCTCGCGGCGGGTCGACGGGGATGAGACCTCGATCACCAGGTCGGGCCCCTTGCCGCCTTCCTCCCAGGTCTTGTAGGAGGGTCGGCGGACCGATTTGTCGATCCCCCGGGCCACCCAGACGTCGGGCGAGACGTTGCGCCGCGGGTCCCCCTCGACGAAGTAGAGGAACTCGTTGCCCGAGACGTAGGCCAGCGGGTCGTCGGCGAACCAGTCCCGCAGGGCCGCGATCGTCTCGGCCATCACGTCGCGGTGCACGGGGGATTCGGCCATCGGCTTGCCGTCGGATTCGGGATAGAAGACCTCGGTGGTGATGCTGGCCATGATGACCCCCTCCCGACCGCGTTGAACCTCCGAACACCGCCCATTGTGCAACGAACCGGCCCCGGGGAGAAGCGGAACTTGGAGACGTCGGCGTTTGATTTCGACCTGCCGGATGCCCTGATCGCCCAGCACGCCGTCGAGCCCCGCGACCGCTCGCGCCTGATGGTCGTCCGGCGCGACTCCGGGACGATCGCGCACCACACCTTCGCCGACCTGCCCGACCTGCTCGCCCCCGGCGACGTGCTGGTCCGCAACAACACCCGCGTGGTCCCGGCGCGGATCGTCGGGCACCGCGTCTCGACCGGGGGCCGCTGGGAAGGGCTGTTCCTCCGCGACCGCCCCGACGGCTCGTGGGAGATCCTGGCCAAGACCCGGGGCCGCCCCGCCCCGGGGGAAACCGTCGTGGTCGGCCACGGCCTCCCCCTGACCCTGGAGGCCCGGCTCGGCGAGGGCCGGTGGGCGGCCCGGCCGGGCAGAGGGGCCGAGGGGCCGTCGCGCACCTTGCTGGAAGCCCACGGAACGGTCCCCCTGCCCCCTTATATCCGCAAGGGGATCGAGTCCGAGGGGGACCGGGCCCGGTATCAGACCGTCTACGCCGCCGTGCCGGGCTCGGTGGCCGCCCCCACGGCGGGGCTCCACTTCACCGACGACGTGTTCCGCCGGCTCGACGCCCGGGGGATCGAGCGGCTCGACCTCACGCTCCACGTCGGCATCGGCACCTTCCGGCCGATCGAGGCCGAGCGGATCGAGGACCACGCCCTCCACGCCGAGGCCGCCGAACTCTCCCCCGACACGGCCGAAGCGCTCAACCGCAAGCGGGCCGACGGCGGCCGGGTCGTCGCCGTGGGCACGACCTCGGCCCGCGTCCTGGAGACCTCGGCCGCGTCGGGCCGGTTCGAGCCGTTCGCGGGCGACACCGCGCTGTATCTCCGGCCCGGCCACGCGTTCCGGGGGGTGGATGCCCTGGTGACCAACTTCCACCTGCCCCGGTCGAGCCTGCTGGTCCTGGTGTCGGCGCTGGCCGGCGTGGACCTGATCCGCGAGGCCTACGCCGAGGCGGTGCGCCTGGAATACCGCTTCTACAGTTATGGGGATGCAATGCTGATCGTGTGAGCCAGGATGATTGATCACCTGAAATCGATGAGGGATCGGCATGAAGATCATCCTCTCGGCCATCGAACCGGCGCTGGCCGACGCCTGGGAACGGCTTTGCGGCGATGTCGAGGGCGTCGAGGTGCATCGGGGCTCGATCCTCGACCTCCGGTGCGATGCCGTGGTCAGCCCGGCCAACAGCTTCGGCTTCATGGACGGCGGGGTCGACGCCCTGTACCTCGACCACTTCGGCCCGGACATCCAGATGAAGGTCCGCCGGGCCATCCTGGAGCAGCACCACGGGGAACTGGTGGTCGGGGCGGCGGAGATCGTCGCGACCGACAACCCGCGGATCCCTTACCTCGTGGCGGCGCCGACGATGCGGGTGCCGATGATCCTCCGCGAGTCGGTGAACGCCTACCTGGCCGCCCGCGCGGCCCTGCTTCTGGTGGCACGCGGCCGGTTCGGCCACGGCGAGCACGCCGGGCGGCCGATCGCCGAACGGGTCGAGTCGATCGCCTTCCCGGGCCTGGGCACGGGTGTCGGCCGGATGGGCGTCAACACCTGCGCCCGGCAGGTCCGCCAGGCGATCGACGACGTGATCCACGGCCAGTTCTCCCTGCCCCGTTCCTGGGCTGAGGCGAGCGAACGGCATCAGTTGCTCTACACCGACCGCCTACGCCGGCTCCAGCATTGATGCCCCGAGGTCGCCGCCCGGAAGGCCGAACAATACCGGGCGGCGGCCGGCGAAGAGATCATCGAGTCCGACCCATGAACCCCTGGCACGAGGCGAGATCCCGACCATGAGCGTCGATTGGGAAGCCACGACGAAGCCATCGCAGGTGATGCGCGAGGTGCTGATCGCCCCCAAACCGGGGCTGGGGATGCTCGCCCTGTCGCTGGCCGGGCTGGTCGGCGGCGGGCTGATGACCCTGGCCGGGGCGGGGATGGGGAACCCGCTGGTGGTCCTGGTCGGCGTCGCGGCCGGGCTCGCCGGGATCCTGATCCCGATCGGCCTGTTCACGGTCGGGCCCAACGAGGCCAAGGTGCTCCAACTGTTCGGCCAGTACCAGGGCACGGTGCGCGAGCCGGGGCTGCGGTGGGTCAACATCTTCTACGCCAAGCAGGCGATCTCGCTGAAGGTGCGGAACTTCGAGAGCGAGCGGCTGAAGGTCAACGACCAGTCCGGCAACCCGATCGAGATCGCCGCCGTGGTGGTGTGGCGGGTCGTGGACACGGCCGAGGCCTTGTTCCACGTCGACGACTACAAGAACTTCGTCCACGTCCAGAGCGAGTCCGCCCTGCGGAACATGGCCCTGAGCTATCCGTACGACCCCCACGTCGAGGGGGAGATCTCGCTGCGGAGCCACACCGCCGAGGTCGCCGAGCACCTCAAAACCGAGATCCAGGAAAGGCTGGCCCAGGCCGGCGTCGAGGTGCTGGAGGCCCGCATCAGCCACCTGGCCTACGCCGCCGAGATCGCCCATGCCATGCTCCAACGCCAGCAGGCCGGCGCCGTGATCGCCGCCCGCCAGAAGATCGTCGAGGGGGCCGTCGGCATGGTCGAGATGGCCCTGGAACGCCTCTCCCACCACCAGATCGTCGACCTCGACAACGAGAAGAAGGCCGCCCTGGTCGGCAACCTGCTCGTCGTCCTCTGCTCCGACCGCGGCACCCAGCCCACCATCAACGCCGGACGGTGACGAAATTCCGGATCAACCGGCCCTCCCACTCATTGATCGGAGGCCCGTCGGGCGTTAACCTACCCCGATGAGAATGAATCTCAATGTCGGTTCAACATTGAGAGTCGCAAACGATCCGGTCGGGGCCCGCCGCTGCGGGCGGCCTCGACCGCCTGGGGGTGGGGTCACTTGAACGGGACCGAAGCGTTGCTGACGGAGTCGGTGGAAGCCCCGGAGATGGCCGAGGCCCGCGAGATCCTCCCACCCGCGATCGCCCCGGCGAAGCGGCCGGGCCCTGCCCGCGGGGCGAATCCGGGGCTCCAGAGCCTGTTCCGGGTGATCTGGCGGTGGCATTTCTACGCCGGGGTGATCATCGCCCCGGTGCTGGTGGTCATGTCCGTGACAGGCGGGCTGTACATCTTCAAGGCCGAGATCGAGGAGTTCGCCCGCCGCGACCTCCTGTTCGTGACGCCGGGACCCTCGCGGGTCACCTACCAGGCGCAGGTCGACGCGGCCCTGGCGGCGCATCCGGGCACCATGCCGGCGCAGATCCAGGTCCACAACGACCCCGACCGGGCCACGATCATCACGCTCCGCCCGGCGCGACGCCCGGGCGAGGCCCCGCCCCAGGGCCGAGAGGGGTTCCGGAGCCAGGTCAACGTCTATGTGAACCCTTATGACGGCAAGATCCTGGGCCAGCTGGGCGGGGCGTCCGCCCTCAACTCCTTCTTCCAGACGATCCTGTCGATCCACCGGACCCTGTGGGCCGGCACCACCGGCCGGGTCATCACCGAGCTGGCCACCAGCTGGTCGATCGTGCTGGTCGTCACCGGGGTCTACCTCTGGTGGCCTCGCAAGAAGGCCAAGGCGGCCGGAGTCTGGACCCTGCGGTGGAAGGCGAAGCTGTACACCCTGCTCCGCGACCTCCACTCGGTGGGCGGGATCTACCTGATGCCGATCTGCGCGACGATCCTGGTCACCGGCATGTTCTACACCCTGGCGGTCGGCACGGTGATCCACAAGGCGGCCCACGAGTGGGTCGGCGAGGACGAGCCGGCGGCCGAGGCCCCTCGATCCAAGGGGGAGCGCGGCCCCCGGCCCGACGCCGTCGCGGCGCAGCGACCGCCCGCGCCGCCGTCGCTGCCGCTGGACACCCTGATCGGCACGATGCGGGAGCGGTTCCCCGACCGGATCCTGATGGCCTCGCTGGGCGAGGGCCGGGGCCGTCGCGGGGCGGCCGCCAAGTCCGGGCCGAGCAATGGGATGATGATCAGCGCCGGCAACGACTTCAACCGGACGTATGGGCCGATGGTCGGCACCAGCGTGACCCTGGACAAGTCGACCGGCAAGGTGCTGGCCGAGAAGGACAACTCCCAGATGGAGTTCTTCTGGCACCAGTGGACCTACCCGCTCCACGTCGGCAGCTTCTGGGGCCTGGCGACCAAGATCCCCTGGCTGATCGCCTGCGTGGTCCTGACCATCCTGCCGATCACCGGCCTGTGGATGTGGTGGGAGCGCCGGCCGAAGGGCCGATCCGGCCTGCCCCGCCGCCCCGACGTCCGCGTGCCCGCCTGGCTGATCGGGGTGATCGCCGTCCTGGGCGTCTTCCTCCCGGTCATGGGGGCCAGCGTCGTCCTGATCCTGCTGGGGGAGGCGGCCTACGGCCTCGTTCGCCGCGACCTCAGCCCGGCCGCCTGACGCCCCGACCCCGGCCGGCGGCCGGCCCGCGCGGCGACGGCGGGGGGCGGGATGCATCGCCATCCCCAAGGTCCCCGACGCGGCCGGTTTTTGTTATGATACCGGCTCGTCACCATCTCCCGAGTGCCTGAGTACCTAACGAGGCTTCGCCGTTATCATGAACTTGCTGGAATCGCTCAAGAAGTTCTCGACCGTGGTGGCCGACACGGGCGACATCGAAGCCATCGCCAAGTACAAGCCGCAGGACGCCACGACGAATCCCTCGCTGCTCCTCAAGGCGGCCCAGAAGTCGAACTATGCCCACCTCGTCCGCCAGGCCCTGAGCGACGCCGCCGAGATCGGCGGGAGCGAGAAGGCCCAGACCGAGGAATTCATGGACGGGCTGTCGGTCGCCTTCGGCCGCGAGATCCTCCAGATCGTCCCGGGCCGCGTCTCCACCGAGATCGACTCGTCGCTGAGCTTCGACACCGAGGCGACGGTGGCCAAGGCCCACAAGCTGATCGGCATGTACGAGAAGCACGGGATCGACCGGAACCGGATCCTGATCAAGATCGCCAGCACCTGGGAAGGCATCAAGGCCGCCGAGAAGCTGGAGCGGGACGGGATCCACTGCAACCTGACCCTCCTGTTCAGCTTCGCCCAGGCCGTGGCCTGCGCCGAGGCCAAGGTCACGCTGATCTCGCCGTTCGTCGGCCGGATCTACGACTGGTACAAGAAGTCCACCGGCGCCGAGATCAAGCCCGACCAGGACCCCGGCGTCGCGTCGGTCACCAAGATCTACAACTATTACAAGAAGTTCGGCTACCAGACCCAGGTCATGGGCGCGAGCTTCCGCAACATCGACCAGATCTCCCACCTGGCCGGCTGCGACCTGCTCACGATCAGCCCCGACCTGCTCGAAAAGCTCGGCCAGACCGAAGGCGAGATGACGCCCCGGCTCACCCCCGAGACGGCCAAGGCCGAGTCCATCGACCAGATCCACCTGGACGAGAAGTCCTACCGCTGGCTCCACAACGAGGACGCCATGGCCGTCGAGAAGCTGAGCGACGGCATCCGCCAGTTCAACGCCGACGCCCGCAAGCTCGAAGCCTTCTCCAAGACCCTCGTGAACGAGAAGGTCTGAGCCTTGCTATAGGTCGACGAAGCCGCCAACGCGTTGTCGACGTCAACGACGTAAGCGATGGCCTCTAAGCCAGACGGCCGGAGCCGCCTCGGACGCACAGCGTGGAGGCTCCGGCCGTTTTCGAATCCCTCGAGAATGGTTTATTTACCGAGATATTTCCCTTCGGAGGAGGAGGGCGTTTTGAAATACTATCCTTGATCTCGGAAGAAGCCACGCTAACAATCAGCCCGCGAACACCATATTATCAGATCAATTCACATATGAAAAGTTCATCAACGGCCTGAATGGTACTCTCCTAACACCGAGAGCTCATAGCTCGAAGCCCCCCCCCGCAAGTCCAGGACCAAAACTTTTTAATTGGTCGCAATCAGATCTCACTCACGATTCCGCATGGTATAGTCCCCGCAGGCGTCCCATATTTCCCAGGCCCGCCATTCGTCAAATCCGGAGATTTGAGATGATAAAAAATGGATTTCATTTCAAAGGTTTATCGATAAACGAAGCGATCGACTCGCTAATGGCATTTGATAGTGGAGCAACAGATTCCGGATCCTCGGATGCGGAACTTAGACGAATTGTACGCAATTACCTTAATGGACTGGGGGAACAGGAAAGAAACATGGTTTGCTCAAAATTTGCTCAAGAATTACTGAACGACGAAGCGATCCAACAAGGTTACGGCTTAATGGCAGTGCAAGACTTTCTCAGGTGGCTAGACGAACTCGGCGTTAGTCTGTAGGGATGCCTCGAACGGACAGCATCGCCACTGCGTCAGCATTATCTTTAATTATTGACGCTCCCGACCCCCGTATCATGGTTCCAAATGAGAACACCTTGTCTACCACCAGGGGTGGGCTCAAAGGGGAATAGAATGTCTGAAATTTGTTGACGCTCAACAAAGGCACCTTTCCTTCGTTAGCTTCAACCAATTTGCTTGCATAACTAATAATGCTTTCGCGTGTAGACTCCCGTGCATCGTCAGGACGTTCCTGAACCGTCAAATCGAGAGTGGGTGGACCAGCATACAAATTCACCCGCGAATACTCAATTTTATCAACATCACCTCGCCGCTTGTTTTTAATTGTGTCTCGAAAATTGTCCCAATCATCGTCGATTAACTTTTTAAGCTCATCCAAGTTCAGGTGTTTCAAAGCAGCATCTAGCACAGTATCTTCGTTTCGAATCACTCCCTTTGTTTTAATCTTTACCATAGAACCACTTGCTGTCACATGCAAGTCAGTGAGGTTCTGAGGATAAGCCAAAAACGAATTAGCGGACATCGACGCGATCAGAGTGCCTTGATGATTTCGAAGCGTAAACGATGTCTCCAACATCTCCTCATTACCAACATCAAATTGTATGATTTCCCTATCAACTCCAGGATTCAACAATAAGGCATATCGGTTTGGATTACAATAAACGCCTCCGATCCTAATCAACTGATCAGGCCGAATCCACCCAAATTTGTCTTGGACGGCTAGAGCAGAGGTCGGATGACATTTCAGCAGTTTTAGCTGCTTCTTACTGATTTGCCCTTGATCAGCCATCCGGTGATGTTTGGGGCAAAGTGCGATCATCCCTTGTTGGATGTGACTTTGAGCTTCGCTCCAAGTCGGATCGAAATGATGATACTCCAAGAACGGAATGCGGCAGCCGTTGAATGGGCATCCGAATCCAACCTCTCGTCGTAATTCCCTTGCGATCATAGGCGGTATATTGGTTCGAGATTTTGTCATCATATAGGGCATGCAAGTCTCACATCTTGGTCATCCACGTCGACTAGAGAAGATCTTCCCAAAACCGGGGACCTTTTGTCAAACTCATCGCGTTCTGAAATCAGTGAGGCTGCTGAAAGTTTTGACTGTTGTATCATCTAACTCACAATTAAAGCCGAATCTAACTCAACCGGAAGTAAGCTAGTTATAAATAGCGTCCTTAACCTGCTTCATCGGTATTAACAAAGGTTAGGAAGGAATGGATTCTGGATGAGGATGCGGCCGATGAGGGTGTCCGGGGAGAGGCCGGCGGCGTCGGCCTCGTCGCAGGGGGCCAGGCTTGACCGGAGCGGGGCGGGGCCCGAAGATGAGCAGTCGGGGGAGGCTGGCATGCGTCATTGGGCGTCCTTCATCGCGCTGCTCGTCGCCATCACGGGCACGCCGCTCCGGCAGGCGGAGGCGGCGTCGGACCTGTCGCGGTCGCTCGCCGGCCTGTTCGAGCCGGCCGACGTCGAACCCCTCGACGGCGCCGTCGGCGACGATTCCGGCGACGGGACGCTCACCGCATCGCACGGCCCACAGGCGGACGCCCCGCCCGTCGCCGGCCTCTCCTTCCTGCCCCCTCCGTCCTCCACGGTCCGCACCCCGGCCGCCGAGGAAGGTCTGTGGGAACGGGCCTGGTGGCCCCAGGCACCGCCCAGGCGGCGGCACGCCTGGCTCCAGGTCTTCCGGTTCTGAAGGTCGCTCGCCCATCTCGGCCCTCGACGCGCATCCGCCCGCCGGATGCGTGCCGTCCCGCTGATCCCGCGTCCCGAGCGACCCACACGAACCGGAGCTTTCTCATGCCACATCCTGCGAGCCCCCGTCATCCCCGAGCCTTCACGCTCATCGAACTGCTGGTGGTCATCGCCATCATCGGCGTGCTCGTCGCCCTCCTGATCCCCGCCGTCCAGTCGGCGAGGGAGGCGGCACGCCGGGCCCAGTGCTCGAACAACTTCAAGCAGATCGGCCTGGCGATGCACAACTACCACGCGACCCACGACACCTTCCCGCCCGGCTACATCACCGGCACCCTGACGAACGATGCCGACAGCCCGGAGACCGGGCCCGGATGGGCGTGGGGCACGATGCTCCTGGGTTCCCTGGAGCAATCCGCCGCCTACCATGCCGCGAACTTCGGCCGGCCCATCGCCGACCCGGCCTCGCAGACCGTCCGCACCATGAGCCTCTCCGCCTTCCTCTGCCCCAGCTCGGCCGGGGGGAGCGGCCCCGTCGTCCTCAAGGACGCGGGGGGCAAGACCCTGGTGGCCGACCTCTCGCCCGGCCAGTATGTCGCCTCGGCCGGCCAGCTCGAAGTCGAGGAGTTCCCGGCCCAGAACAACGGCGTGTTCTACCGGAACAGCCGGGTCGGCGTCCGCGACATCGCCGACGGCACGAGCACGACGATGATGGCGGGCGAGCGGTCGCGGAACGTCGCCGATGCGACCTGGGTGGGCGTCATCCCGTCCTCCCGGGTCTGCACCCACCCGAAGTGGAAGGTGCAGGACTGCGAGACCGCCAACGTCATGGTGCTCGGGCACACGGGGCCATCGCCCGACCAATCCTGGGTGGACGTGCCGAACTATCGGGGGGCCGGGGCGGACGACTTCTGGAGCCTGCACCCGGGCGGGTGCAACTTCCTGTTCTGCGACGGCTCGGTCCGGTTCATCAAGGAAACCGTGAATCCGAAGATCTTCAGCTTCCTCTCGACGCGGGCCGGGGGCGAGGTCGTCTCGGCCGACCAGTTCTGAGCGAGGACCACGCCCGGGGACGGCCCGCCCCGTCCCCGGGGATTCCGCCGGCAAATCGCGCGGATCCCGATCCGATCGAACGAGCCCGACCGGGGGTCGGTCCCTCCTCAGGGGATGCGGATCTGGTCGAGGATGCGGCCGATGATCGCGTCGGGGGAGAGCCCGGCGGCGTCGGCCTCGTAGCTGGGGACCACGCGGTGGCGGAGGACGTCGCGGGCCAGGCTCTTGACGTCGTGGGGGGTGACGTAGTCCCGGTCGGACAGCAGGGCGTGGGCGCGGGCCGCGGCGACCAGCGCCAGCGAGGCTCGGGGGCTGGCGCCGAGTTCGATCATCGGGACGAGGTCGAGGCCGTAGGCGGACGGGTCGCGGGTGGCGCGGACGAGGTCGACGGCGTACTCCTTGATCGCCGGGGCCACGCGCACGGCGCTGGCCTGGGCCCGCAGGCGGCGGATGTCGTCGGGGCCCAGCAAGGGGGGGGACTCGGCCGTGCCGTCGTCGTGGCCGGTCCCGGCGCCGGGGCCGGCGAGGTCGAGCATCGCCAGCTCGGCGTCGCGGTCGGGGTAGCCGACCGTGAGCTTCATCAGGAAGCGGTCGAGTTGGGCCTCGGGCAAGGGGTAGGTCCCCTCGTGCTCGATCGGGTTCTGGGTGGCCAGGACCCAGAACGGGTCGGGCAGGTCCACGGGCTGGTCGCCCACCGTGACGCGGCCCTCCTGCATCGCCTCCAGCAGGGCGCTCTGGACCTTCGCCGGGGCGCGGTTGATCTCGTCGGCGAGCAGGACGTTGGTGACGATCGGCCCGTGCCGGACGTCGAACGTGCCGGTGTTCGGCCGGTAGATCTGCGTGCCGGTGAGGTCCGACGGGAGGAGGTCCGGGGTGAACTGGACCCGCCGCGAGGGGAGGTCGAGCGCCCGGGCCAGGGCGCGGACCGACCGGGTCTTTGCCAGGCCGGGGACGCCCTCGATCAGGACGTGGCCGCCCGCCAGCAGCGCGATGACCAGCCGCTCCAGGAGCGGGCGCTGGCCGATGACTTCGCGTTCGAGCCGTTCCAGCAGGGCCGAGAGCGCCACCCCGGGGGGAGGGGGCGGGGTCGAACGGTCGAGGTCGGTCATGGGGTGGGGGGAGGGTGAAGGGCAGGACCGGGGATTATCGGTCGGGTAGAGGGGACCCGACGCGAAATCCCCCGGGGTCGGTTCGCGGGGAGGGGTCAGCGGGCCCGCCTGCGTTCCATCATCTTGCGGAGGATGTCGCCGGCGACGTCGCTGGAATCCCGCGAGGCATCCTTGGCGGCCGAGGTGGCGGCGGGGGCCTCCGCCTTCTTCTTGGCGACGTAGAACGGGTTGGACTCGTCGATAAATTCTTCGGGCATGTCATCCGCTTCGGAATCGTCCGAGGCGGTCATCTCCGAGAGATCTTCGATGCCGTCGTCTTCCTCGACCTCGTCGATCCCGGGGATCTCGTCCTCCGCTTCCGTCTCGTCATCGGCGACCGTCTCGTCCTCGGCGACCGGTTCGGGGATGGGCGGGGGCGTCGGGGCCTTCGGCGCGGGGGCCGGGGCCGAAGCGGGGGCCTTGGCGGCGGGGGCCGGGGCCGGGGCCGGGGCGGCCTTGGGTTTCTCCTTCTCCTTCTCCTTCTCCTTCTCCTTGCCGTTGTAGGTGGCCAGGGTCAGGGTGGCGCCATCGTAGACGCCCGACGGCCGATCGGGCGGGGTCCCGGCGGCGTCGGAGACGAGCCAGGAGTCGATGTCGTCGTGGCTGGCATCGTCCAGCGACTTGGGCTTCTTCGGCTGGGCGGCGGCCTTGGCCTCGACCCCCGTGATGGAGAGGGCGAAGGTCAGGGTGCCGACGGTGACGAGGTCGCCATTCTTGAGGGTGTAGGATTCCCCCTTGTTCAAGGTCCGGCCATTGACCTGGGTGCCGTTGCGGCTGCCCAGGTCGCGGACGATCACGGTATCGGTACCGACCTGGAACTCGGCGTGCTCGCGGCTGACCAGGTCGTTGTTGGGCCGGAGCTGGCAGGTATCGCCCCGGCCGATCTTGAAGATGGGGATCGCCAGCGGGATCGTCTTCCCTTCGGGCTTCCCCTGGACCACCACCAACTGGGCTTTCATGCGCGAAGTCCCGACCCTTGGGGTCAATTCAGTCGACGGGTTCTCGGAGACACCTCGGGCGGCGCAGGGCTACCGCCGAGCCATGGGAGATGAAATGATCAGTCCGAAGGAAGCGAGGGGGATCGAATCATCGAGGGTCCGAGATGATCCATCGTCGGGCACGAGGCACGGGACAACATTATCATAACCGTGCCGATGCTCAAGGGAAAGGATCGATCTTCATCGACGCCGAGTCCACGAGGGATGACCGTAGGCATCGCGCTCCAGCTGGGCCGCCCGCGCGGCCTCGTCGGGACGCAGGCCATCGTCCCGGAATCGCAGCCCCAGGGCATCGGACAGGGCCCGGAGGAGGAACTCCCGCCACCCCGACTCGGCGGGATCGACGGGGGCGAGGTCGGCCAGTCCGGGCAATTCCGGGGTCGTCGGCGACCGCGACAGCAGGAGCGAGCCGTGCTGGAGGACAGCCCCGGCCCGACGCCTCTGGGCGCTCCCGACGATCTTGGCGCCGGAGCAGACGACGTCCTCGGAATCCCGGTCGGTGAAGCAGAGGAACGGGCGAGGCCCGTCGGTTGGAGTGACGGGCCCGCGACGGGCCGCGGGGATGCCGCGATCGCGGAGTCGGGCGGCGATCGCCTCGTGCACGGCGCGATACAGGGCCGAGCTGGGCCGGGCCGAGGGATGGGTGCCGGGGACGACCAATGCATACGTCACCTCCCGGTCATGCCAGAGGGCTCCGCCCCCGGTCGGCCGGCGGACGATCGGGACCCCGGCCCATCGCGGGTCGGACTCGGCCTCGGCGATTGTCTGGAAATAGCCGAGGCTGAGGGTCGGGATCGACCAGGAATAGGTCCGGATCACGGCCTCGCGCGGGTCGGCGGCCACCGCATCCAGCAACGCCTCATCCAGCGCCATCTGGCGGGGCCCATGCCCAACCTCGTGCGGCAGGACGCGGCAGACGGCCTCCCCCCCATTGTCCTGTTTCGGCATCGACCGAGCCTTCCATGAGACGAATCAGGCCGGCGTGTCGCTCGCCACGTCGTAGCCGACGAACGCGCGGCCCACCCACGGGACCATCGCCAGGGCCACACAAGCCAGCACGGCCCATCCCGCCGCCAGCGCGACCGGCAGGCTCCCCCCGGACAGGGCATACGCCCCCGCCCCCACTGCCGCCGCCGTCCCCGCCCCGACGCCCACCCCCAGGAGCTTGGCCAGCAGGAACAGCACCTGCCGGCCCATCGCCGTGATCTCGAACTGGCCGACCGCCGGCCGCGAGGGATACCACAGGAACAGGAGGTTCTCGACCGCCATCAGCAGCAGGTTCAGGGGCGGGAGGAAGGCGAGTGCCGCCCAAGCCCACGCGGGCTGCCCCTGCGTGCCCCCCATCCTCAGCAGCACCAGCAGGACCACCGCCTGCGCGGCGGTGGCGATCAGCGTCGGCGCGAGCAACTGCCCCAGGGCCAGCCGCGCCGGGGGGATCGGCAGGGTCTTGAGGAACTCCATCTGGTCCATGTCGCCCCGGAAATCGTAGGGGAGCAGGACGCCCAGGAACAGGGAGATCCAGGCGAGCATGCCCAGGGCCGGCCCCATCCCCCCCGGCCCCGCCCCCTTCTGGCCGCCCAGGATGCCGATCAGGGGCGCGGCCAGGCAGGCGACCACGAACACGATCCGCCCCGGGGAGCCCAGGGCCGTGGTCATCTGCCTCCAGAAGTTGGGCCCCACGCCGCCCCACCACGCGGGCGCCGGCAAACGGATCGAGGCCCCCCCTGCCTTGCGGGCGGAGACCGCCCGGGCACCCCCGCCGCCGGCCCGCATCTTCTGGAGCTTCGCATACGTCCGGGCGCTCGTCGCCGAGGCCACCTCCAGGTAGCCGGCATCGAGCGCGAACACCAGGCCCACCAGGGCGAGGTCGATGGCCGCCGCCCCGGCCGCCCAGGGGAGGAAGTCGGGCCAGATCCGCTCCGCGGCGAACGCCATGATGAAGACGCGGAACGGCGTGGCGATCGCCGAGGCGACCGGCGACCGCGCGATCCCCGCGAACAGGTCGGGCCACGACACTTTGGAAAGGTCGCCCAGCGAGGACCAGGCCCCCCAGGCGACCGCCGCGATCACCACGGCCACCACCCCGCGCCGGGCTCGGTCCCAGGCCATCGCGCCGACCACGCCGGCCGCCAGCCCGGCCACCACGGCCACCAGCTCCAGGAACAGCGAGATCAGGAACAGGGCGAGGTAGGCCGCCGCCGGCGAGGTCCAGGAACTCATGGTCGCCAGGGTCAGGATCACCGCCGAGATCAGGCAGCCCACGACCACCGCGCGGAGTTTGTACCCGAGCAACTGCCGACGCCGGTACGGGCCGGCGAACAGGAAAGCCTCCTCGGCCGGCGTGAAGTACAGGGCCCGGCCGCCGTTGCCGATCGCCACGGTCAGCACGGTGATCGCCATCAGGAGCACCGGCCCCTGGCTCCGCACCGCCTCCGGTGGGGTCTTGGCGAACGCGCCGAGCTTCGCCGCGAAGCCGACCGAACCGACCCACCAGACGATCAGGATCGCGGAGATCGCGGCGAAGACGATCCCCTTGGGGCTGCCCAGCGACTTCCGCCAGCGCCGGAACCGCCCCCGACGCTGGAGCCGGGCCAGGAGCTTGAGCGAGGGGTCCATGTCAGATCCCCCCGGCGGCTTCGGGGGCCTCGGTCAGCCGGAAGAAGACCTCCTCCAGCGTCTCCTCCCGCCCGCGTTCGGCCGCCTCACTGCGGAGGTCGTCGAGCCGGCCGTGGAGCACCTTCCGGCCCCGGACCATCAGCAGGACCGACGTGCACAGGTCCTCGACCAAAGACAGCAGGTGCGAGCTGACCATGACCGCCGCGCCGGCCGCCGCCCGGGCCTTGATCGACTCCTGCATCGTCCGAATCCCGCGCGGGTCGAGTCCGGTCAACGGCTCGTCGAGCATGATGACCTTCGGGTCGTGGAGGTAGCCGCAGCCGATGGCCGCCTTCTGCCGCATCCCCCGCGACAGGTCCGACGCCGGGGCGTCGCGCTTCTCGGTCAGGTCGAACTGGCGCAACAGTTCCTCGCCGGCCGGCTCCCAGCCCGAAAGCCGATACGCGGCGGCGATGAACTGGAAGTGCTCCCAGACCGTCAGGTTATCGAACAGTCGGGGGTCATCGGGCACGTAGCACAACGCCCGCTTGGCGGCGACAGGGTCCTTTGTGATGTCGTGGCCGTCGATCAGGAGGCGGCCCTTGGTGGGCGTGAGGATGCCGGCCAGGGCCCGCATGGTGGTCGTCTTGCCCGCCCCGTTGGGCCCCACCAGCCCGAGGATCTCCCCCGGCCTCACCTCGAACGACAGCCCGGAGACCGCCGCCGTCCGGTCGTAGATCTTGTGGTAATCCTCGACGACGATCGACAACGCAGGGCCTCCCGAACGCAAGCCGTGATCCAGGTGGCCGAGGCGACGCGACCAGTCACCGGAAACTCAGCCGAGATGATCGCAGATCGCAAGAAGATAGCATCTTGCCATCGGATCTGCACCCAATCGAGGTCAGGCGTCGATGACGGGGTAGACGCCCTCCTCGGTGACATCGCCCACCCGACGCACCACCTTGAAATGATCGTGGCTGATCTTGAAGGCGACCAGATATTCCTCACCGGCTTCGGCCTTACGAGAGGCCATCCTCAGGGCAGCTTGTTCGATGTCGATGCCCTCTGGAATCCCTTCGATGACAGTCATGTAGTGGCGTCGCGGATAACAGATCGTCGGGAGATAGTCATCGAAGCCATCTGTGGCAATGACGCGACGCGTGACTTCCACGAAGGTATCGATTTCCATATCATCCAATTCCGATAGCCCCATCCCATCCGTAAAACACCTGTGCCTGGATGCCTTCAGGGCGTCACACTACGCCAAAGACTTCGGGTGGCAGGTGAAATTCAGGGGATCGGTTGCAGTTCGACCGGGCCTCCCGTCATCGGCTCATGGTCGAACGGGACCTTGACGTCGCTGTCCCACCAGCCGCCGGGGACGCGCCCCCGGATCAAGTAGCCCTGGCCCCTGCCCTTCGCGACCTCGGGGCCGGCGCCGAAGATCCAGGCCCGCCCGACGACGATTCCGGGCGCAGACGCCTCGGCTTCCGCCCGAGCTCGGTCGGGGAGGTCGGCGACGGCCACCTCGGCATATTCCAGGGGGAGGCAGGCACAGGCCGGCTTCACCATCCACACCACGACGAGAGTCAGGCTCAGGACGCCGGCCCAGGCTGCGTACCGCTTCGATCGCGTCATGACGATCCTCGGTGTCGGGACAACCTATCTTCCTTCGTAGCGTGGCCGATCGGCGGGGCACGGGCAAGGGGTGTGCGTTGCGAACCCCGCCGATCGTCCTTCGATCAGACGAAGGTGGTCTGTCCCGAGGCGACCGGCTCGCGGCCCGGGGCGGGGGCGTGCTTATCCTGGGGCGGGGACCAGCGGAGGATCGGCGTCCGCGCGGCGGCGACCTCGTCGGGGCGGCTGATCGGGGTCGTGCTGGGGGCGGCGTGGAGGGTTTCCGGGTCTTCCTCGGCGATCTTGAGGAGGGCGGCGGCGAACGCCTCCAGGGTGTCGCGGCTCTCCGTCTCGGTCGGCTCGATCATCATCGCCTCGGGGACGATGAGCGGGAAGTAGACCGTGGGGGCGTGGAAGTTGTAGTCGATCAGCCGCTTGCCGATGTCCATGGCGCGGACGCCGCGATCCCGGGCCATCGAGCGGGCCGACGCGATGAACTCGTGCATGCAGCGGTCGCCCAGGGGCACCGGGTAGACGTGCTTGACCAGCGCCAGGATGTAGTTGGCGTTCAGCACCGCGTGCTGGGCCACCGCCTTCAGGCCGTCGGGCCCCTGGCTGCGGATGTAGCAGTAGGCCCGGAACAGGACGCCGACGTTGCCGAAGAACGAGCGGACCCGGCCGATCGTGTGCGGGCGGTCGTAGTCGAGCCGGTACGTCCCGTCGTCGTTCTTCGCCACCAGCGGGGCCGGCAGGTAAGGGGCGAGGTTGGCGCGGACGGCGATCGGCCCGGCGCCGGGGCCGCCGCCGCCGTGGGGTCCGGAGAACGTCTTGTGGGGGTTGTAGTGCATCAGGTCGGCCCCCATGTCGCCGGGCCGGGTCATCCCCAGGATGGCGTTCATGTTAGCCCCGTCGATGTAGAGCAAGGCCCCCCGGGCGTGGAGCAGGTCGGCGATCGTCTTGACCTGCGGGTCGAACAGCCCCACCGTATTGGGGTTGGTCATCATGAACACGGCGACCTCGTCGTCGAGCTTCGCCTTGAAGTCGTCGAGGTCGACGAACCCCTGGGCGTTGCTCTTGATCGTGACCGCCTGGAACCCGGCCAGGTTGGCCGACGCCGGGTTGGTGCCGTGGGCGCTATCCGGCACCAGGACCTTGGTCCGCGGCTTCGCTTCCTTCAAGTCGCGGAAGTAGGCCGCGGCGCAGAGCAAGGCCGTCAGTTCGCCGTGGGCCCCGGCCGCCGGCTGGAGGCTGACCGCATCGAGCCCGGCGATCTCGGCCAGCATCCCCTGCATCTCGTACAGGATCGCCAGCAGGCCCTGGAGCGTCGACTCATCCTGATACGGATGCTGCGCCCCCAGCCCCGGCAGGCCCGCGAGCCGTTCGTTGCGCTTGGGGTTGTACTTCATCGTGCACGAGCCGAGCGGGTAGAAATTCCCGTCGATCGACATGTTCAACGATGACAGGTTGGTGTAGTGCCGGACGATGTCCAGCTCGCCCAGTTCGGGCAGGGCCGGCGGCACCTCGGCCAGATGCTCGGGCGGGATCAGCGATTCCAGCGGACGCTCCGGCACGTCCGACTTCGGCACGATCGCCGTGGCGCGTCCGGGACGGCTCGACTCGAACAGCAGCGACGGCACTTGGATCTTGTACATGCAAAGGTGTCCATTCGGTTCGAGGCAAATCGCGGCGGGCGGCGCCGCATCGGGCCAATATCGGCGGGCGGCCCGTCAGGCCCGCTCCTCGTGTTTCGGGGCGTCGTCAACTTCGGGGACGACGATCTCCTCGGCGGGAATTTCGACGATCTTCTGGTTCTCGCGATCCCAGACCACGATCGACTGGCCGAGCCGTTTGTGTTCCCGCAGGGCGTCCCGGACACCCAGGCCCATCAAGCGGAGCATCTCGGCGATTTCCTCTTCGCGACTGACCGCCGCCGCAGGGTTTTCAGGATTCATGACCGCTCCTGATCTGATCCCAGAGTTCGGAGTCCTCGACTATCATCGTATCGCCCAGGCTGCCGGCCGCGATGAGACGGGGGAGGCCCCTGTTGGAATTATCGACCATCTCCCAATGGTCAGCGAGCGGGCGATACAGCGAGAAGAAATTGGCAAGGCCCGCCGCATAGCGTCGTCGGATCGTGTCTTCGGGGATGTGATGACCACCGGCCCTCACCCGAGCCGCAACCCTTCGGATCGAAAAATCGACATTGGGCGACCAGACATAGACGAGGTGGAACAGATATCCGGAGACGCGAAGCCGGGCGACCCGCGAAGCAAGGGCACGAGTGGCCAGGGTGGTTTCGAAGGCAAAACCCTCACCTCGTGACTCCAGATCGGCCATCTGGTCCAGGACGATCCGGCCCGCCTCCAGATCGGCGGCCGAGGATGGATAGTTGGGCAAGGTCTTGGCGACCTCATCCGCATTCAGATAAGCCATCCCGGGGGGAATATAGAGCGGGGAGCAGGTTGACTTCCCCGCCCCGTTGGGCCCGGCGATCACGAAGATGGTGGGGGTTGCCATATCGGTCCGATCAGGACGCCAGCGCCTGGCGGTACGCTTCGGCGAGGCCGTCGATCTCGGCCTTGGTCCTTTTCTCGGTGACGGCGATGAGGATCGCGTCGGCAAGTTCGGGGTACCAGCGGCCCAGGGCGATGCCGCCGTGGTAGCCCAGGCGGCCGACCTCGGCCAGCACCTTGACGGGATCCTTGGCCGAGCGGACCACGAACTCCTTGAAGAACGGGCCGGCGAAGGCGGGCGTGAGGCCGGGCACCTTCGACAGGACGTCGAGGGCGTAGTGGGCCTTGCGGGTCGAGTTCTCGGCGACCTGCCGAAGGCCCGACGGCCCGAGCGCCGCCAGGTAGATGCTGGCCCGCAGGGCGAGCAGGCCCTGGTTGGTGCAGATGTTCGAGGTGGCCTTCTCGCGGCGGATGTGCTGCTCGCGGGTCTGCAGCGTCAGCACGAAGCAGCGCTTGCCGGAGCGGTCGACGGTCTGGCCCACCACCCGGCCCGGCATCTTGCGGACGAACGCGTCGCGGCAGGCGAGGATCCCCAGGTACGGCCCGCCGTAGCTGAGGTAGTTGCCCAAAGACTGCCCCTCGGCCACCACGATGTCGGCCCCGAAGTCGCCGGGGCGGCGGAGCAGGCCCAGGCCGATCGGGTCGACGCTGACGATCGCCAGCGCACCCCGGGAGCGGGCCGCCTCGACCAGCCGGTCCACGTCTTCCAGCTGACCGAAGAAGTTGGGGTAGGCCACCACCACGGCCGACGTGTCGTCGGTGATCGCGGCGGCGATCGCCTCGGGCGTGACCCGGCCGTCGACGGCGGGGACCTCGACGATCTCCGGTTCGAGGTTGGCCAGGTTCGTCACCAGGGCCTGGCGATACTCGGGGTGGACCGACCCGGCGATCACCACCCGGCCCGTCCGGCGGGTGGAGGTCATCGCCATCAGCACCGCCTCGGCCACGGCCGAGCCGCCGTCGTAGAGGCTGGCGTTGGAGACGTCCATGCCGGTCAACTGGGCGATCAGCGTCTGATACTCGAAGGTCGCCTGGAGCGTGCCCTGGCTGGCCTCGGCCTGGTAGGGCGTGTAGGCGGTGTAGAACTCGCCGCGGGAGGCCAGGTTGTCGACCACGGCGGGGATGAAGTGGTCGTAGCTGCCCCCGCCCAGGAAGCAGGGCCGGACGTCGGCCCCCTGGTTGCGGGCCAGCAGGGCGCCGACCTCGGTGGTCAGTTCCAGCTCGCCGAGCGCCTCGGGGATCGCCAGGGGGCGGTCGAGCCGGAGTTCCGGCGGGATCATGTCGAAGAGCTGGTCCAGCGATTCGAGGCCGATGGTATCCAGCATGACCCGGACGTCGTCCGGCGTGTTCGCGATGTAAGCCATGAGGTTTGATCCGTCCGAGGCCGAAGAACCGGCCGCGAAGCATCCTTCGAGGAGGGGCGGAGATGATGGGGGGAGAGGACGGGCGGTCCCGGCGTCGGGCCGCCCGAGGGAGACGGATCGGCGGGGCTGGCGTCAGTGGGCCTCGTCGGCCACCTTGCGCTGGTAGGCGTCGTGGTCGAGCATGCCGGCCAGCGGCGAGGCGTCGGCCACGCGGACCTTGACCAGCCACCCCTTGGTGTACGGGTCCTCGGCCAGGACTTGAACGTCGTCGGCCACGGCGGAGTTGACCTCGACCACCTCGCCGCCGATCGGGGCGTACAGGTCGCTGACCGCCTTGACGCTCTCGACCTCGCCGAACGACTTGCCCGGGGTGAGCGTGGCGCCCACCTGCGGCAGGTCGATCACGATCAGGTCGGTGAGCTGATCCACGGCGAACCGCGAGATCCCGAGGGTGGCGATGTCGCCGTCGAGGTGGACCCACTCGTGGGTCGGCGTGAACTTCAGGGTCGTCGGGTCCATGGCTTCGAGGGTCCTGGGGCGAACCGGGGACGGGGACTTACGCGCCCGACGCGGCGCGTCGATAGAAGGGCAAGGGGACGATGCGGGCGGGCTCGTCGCGGCCCCGGACGTCGACCGAGAGCGTGACGCCGTCGGCCAGGGCCTCGGGGCGGACCAGGGCCATCGCCAGGCTCTGCCCCACGGTCGGGGCGAACGTGCCGGAGGTGACCACGCCCACCGCCTGGCCATCCCGCAGGACGACCGAGCCCTGGCGGGCGATCCGCTTCCCCTCCAGGGCCAGGCCGACGCGCGACCGGCCCGGGCCGGCCTTGTGCTTGCGGAGGGCGTCTCGGCCGACGAACTCCCCCTTGGCCAGCTTCACGGCCCAGCCCAGTCCGGCGGCGTAGGGGTTGACCGTCTCGTCCATCTCGTGCCCGTAGAGCGGCATGGCCGCCTCGAACCGGAGCGTGTCCCGCGCCCCCAGGCCGCAGGGCTGGATGCCGAAGACGCGGCCGGCGTCCATCAGGGCATCCCACACCGCCTCGGCCTTCGCGCCCGGGACGATCAGCTCGAAGCCATCTTCGCCCGTGTAGCCGGTCCGGCTGGCCACGGCATCGACGCCGAGGATCTTCCCCGACGCGCACCGGTAATACCCCAGGTCGGTCAACGGGGCGTCGAAGTGCCGCGACGCGGTGGCCAGCGCGGCCGGCCCCTGGACGGCGATCATCGCGGTGTCTCGGGTCCGGTCGATCAGGCGGGCGTCGAACCCGTCGCGGTGGCGCTCCAGTTGGCCGATCACCTTGAGGCGATTCGACGCGTTGCAGACCACGGCCAGCCCGTCGTCGCGGCGATACACCAGGATGTCGTCCAGCACCCCGCCGTGGTCGTCGACCATCAGGCTGTACTGGATCTGCCCGGGGGCGAGCTTCGCGACGTGGTTGGTCGTGACGAAGTCGAGCCACTTCTCGACGTCCGGCCCCTCGAAGTCGAGCCGGCCCATGTGGCTGATGTCGAACAGCCCGACCCGCTGGCGGACGGCGTTGTGCTCGTCGACGATGGTCGAATACTGCACCGGCATCGACCAGCCGCCGAACTCCACGAGGCGGCCCCCGTGGGTGTGATGCCAGTCATGGAGGGGCGTCTTGAGCAAGGCGTCGGCGGCCATCGGGCATCCTTCACGGCGTCATCGGCGATGGTGCCTCCGGCCGGGATAGGAAGCCGTCCCGGCCGGGGATCGACCGACGGATTGTAGCCGTTTCCCGCCCCACGGACAACCGATCACCCGATCGGCCACGGCCATGTGGCCGGAACACAGCAGGGGGATGAGTCGGGTGGCCGCCTCTCCATCTCCTCAACCGGATCGCACCGGGTCAGAGCAGCAGCCGCGCCGAGTCGCGGTCGAGGTGGAGCGTCGCCCCGGGGTGACGGCGCAGGGCCGAGGCGGGGCAGGCCTCGGTGATCGGGCCGCGCAGGGTGGCCAGCACGGCCTCCGCCTTGCGC
The DNA here is from genome assembly GCF_051175315.1 of Tundrisphaera macrotermitis. Classification (NCBI taxonomy): domain Bacteria; kingdom Pseudomonadati; phylum Planctomycetota; class Planctomycetia; order Isosphaerales; family Isosphaeraceae; genus Tundrisphaera; species Tundrisphaera macrotermitis. Next base: position 2,657,469 of record NZ_CP195100.1, on the reverse strand, counting down.
GGGCCGGGCACCACCACCGAGAGGATCGGGGCGGACAGGAGCGCCGGGACGGTCAGGGTGAAGGCGTGGGTCGGCACGTCCTCGATCCGCGAGAAGCAGCCGTCGTTGAGCTGCTGGGTGCGGCACCCGGAGTCGAGCCGGACCACCTTGACCAGCTGCGGGTCGAGGAAGTCGGCCACGGGCGGGTCGTTGAACGCCAGGTGGCCGTTCTCGCCGATCCCGGCGCAGACCAGGTCGATCGGCCCGGCGCGGAGGATGTCCTCGTACCCCAGCGCGGTCCGCGCCGGCTGCTCCACCTGCTCGCCGGGGATCAGTTGCAGGCGGTCCGGGCCGAGCCCGACCAGGCGGAACAGATGCTCCTGCAGGTAGCGGCGGAACGACCCGGGATGGTCGGGGCCGAGCCCGAGGTACTCGTCCATGTGGAGGCCGACCACGCGCGACCAGTCGACCTCGGTGGCGGCGACCAGGCCCGCCAGGAACTCGTCCTGACTCGGCGCCGCCGCGAACACGACCCGGGCCTGGCCGCCCTGGGCCTGGCGGGCGGCGATCGCCTGGGCGACGGACTGGGCCGCCGCTCGCCCCATCCGGGCGCGATCCTCGTGGACGATGACCCGGAGCGAATCCACGGTGAACTGGGCGACGGGCGAAACTTCGGGGGCGATCATTGCGGGCGAGACTCCGGCGCGACCTCCGCCGACCCTGCGGGCATCGGTCGATCGCCACAGCCTAGACGCCCGGGCCCTTCCCCGCAAGGGAGTCGGCCCCGCGTCGGCTCAGGCCGAGGCGGCCAGCCGGCCCGGCCGGTCCCTGAGCTGCTCGCAGAGCCTCTGGCATTCGGTCAGGTTGACCATCAGGGAGTCGGCCAGGTAGGTCTCGGTCGGGGCGTCGGCGGCCCACTGCAGCTGGTCGTGGCAGCGGGTCATGTGGTCGATCAGGTCCTTCATCCACAGGAGGGTCTGGCGTCGGTTTCGCATCGTGCGGCTCCTCGGTCGTTCCGTCACTCTCGTCTTGCCCACCGGTGCGGCGAACCGTCGGGCGAGCGTCATTGGATTCGGAAGAAAGCAAGGGGCGTGCCGATGCCGGGGATGGACACGGCCCCGCGAGAGCTAACCGGAGCCCACGCAGGACTTGAGGAAATCTCGGGGATTTTTCGGGACTCGTGTCGGGCCGGGCCCCCTTGTAACGATTACATGGCCCGGCGACGGCCCCCGGCGTCGCCTTTCCTTTCGACAACCCGGCCTTTAGACTGGGGTTGGGGGAGGCGTGCGGCCCGGGGGCGGTCCCGGCCTGCGTCCCCCTCCACCTCCGGGGTCCCCCCGCATGGCCTCGCCCGAAACCTCGCCCATGGCCGAACCGGCCCCGCCGCCCGGCGTCCTCCGCCAGTGGACGCTCGCGCTGTCGCGCCGCTGGTTCCGGCGGGGGGCGAGGCTCGAGGGGTCCAAGGGGCCCGCCGCCCCGGTCGCACGGTTCCGCAACGTCTGCATCAGCCGAGAGACCGGCGCCGGGGCCGGCACGATCGCCCGGATGGTCGGCACCCGGCTCGACTGGAAGGTCTTCGACCACGAGCTGCTGGAGGCGATCGCCCACCGGATGGAACTGGAAACCGAGGAGGTCAAGGTCCTGGACGAGCTGGCCCCCAGCGTGGTGCAGGACTGGATCCTGCCGCTCCGCGAGGAGCACTACGCCCCCCAGGAGGCCTACCTCGACCACCTGGCCAAGCTGGTCGAGGCGATCGGCCGGGCCGGCGACTCGGTGATCGTGGGCCGAGGCGCGGGGTTCCTCCTGCCCCGGAGCGAGACCCTGTCGATCCGGATCATCGCCCCGATCAAGGCCCGCGCCGCCCGGTTCGCCGAGCGCACCGGCGTGACGGTCCGCACCGCCCGACGCGCCGCCCGCGACCTCGACCGCCGACGCGCCCACTTCGTCCGGACCATGTACCGGATGGACTCCGCCGACCCGGCCAACTACGACCTCGTGCTCGACTCCGAATCCCTCGGCCCCGCCATCGCCACCGAGATCATCGTCCGCGCCGTCGAGGCCGGCCGCCCTCGCGGGCTCGCGTGATGACGCCTCCAGGGCGGTCGCGGTCGGCGCCGGCCCATCGTCGATCAGGGGGAGGCCACGATGGACGGATGCGATCCTGATGAGACCGATGCGGAACGAGAGCCCTGGTATGCGGCCAGGTGCATTTTCTGCCTCGAACAGCCGGACCAACTCACGACATACGAAGAGCGAGTGATCCTCGTCCGGGCGGATTCCTGGGAGCAGGCCATCCGCATGGCGGAAGAAGAGGCGGAGGAATATGTGGCGATGTCTGAAGGCTGGTCCTACTCGGGCTTCCTCCAGATCTTCCACCTCTTCGACCGGGCCATCGGCCACAAGTCGGAGGTCTTCTCGCTGATGCGTACGAGCGAACTCGGCCTGCGTGAATACATCGACCGGTTTTTCGACACCGGGGACGAGCACCTGCGGCCGGTCGATCCGGATTGACCCTGCACGCCCTGCCGGTCGCCGGATTCAAAATGCGGTCGACGAAGTCTCATTCGAGATGAGCCACTTCAGCGATCCGAGCCCTTCCCGGCGCCGTCGACGATCCGCGAAAGCTGCGCGCGGAGCCTGTCCAGGGTGTCGGCCGCCCCGGGGGACGGGGCGAGGTCGTTGGCCTCGTCGGGGTCGGAGGCCAGGTGATAAAGCTCCTCGCGGCCGTCGCCGTTGCGGATCAGCTTGTGGCCATCATCGATCAGCGCGTACATCGGGCCGAGCCGGGCCGGGGCGTTGGTGCGAAGCGTGGACAGCTTGGCGCTGCGCGACACGGTGGCCAGCACCGGCTCTTGCTGCGGGACCACCGCGCCGGGCGGGCCGGACCAGAACCGGGCCAGCGACGTGCCGGGGAAGTCGCCGTCGTGTCGGATCAGGTCGAGGATCGTCTCCGGGATGTCGCGGGTGCTGACCGGCTCCGCCACCGTCCGCCCTCCCGGGACGCGGCCCGGCTGGACGACCAGGAGCGGGACGTGCAGCTCGGGCCGATACAGGCTGATCCCGTGCCCCTGGAGGTCGTGCTCGCCGAACGCCTCGCCGTGGTCGGACGTGACGATGATCAGCGTGTCGTCGAGCAGCCCCCGCCCTTCCAGGTCGGCGAGCAGGCGGCCGACCTCCTCGTCGAGCGAGCGGAGGCAATCGTCGTAGTCGTCGCGTGCCGTCTCCAGGACCGAGCGAGGCCGCCCCTCGCCCGAGCGCGCGAACGCCCGGTCGGCCCCGGGCGGGACGACGTAGGGGTCGTGGACGTCGTAGTAGTTCAGGAAGGCGAAGAACGGCCGGTCGCCGCGCGTCGGCAGCCACGCGAGGAGGTCGCGGTTGATCATCGCCGCCGTCTTGCGATAGCCGAGCCTGGGGATGTCGATCAGCGAGCCCAGCAACCGCCGACCGGCCCGGGATTTGGCGAGCTTCCAGCCCAGCCCGGTGCTCCGGAGGATCTCGAACGCCGAGACGGCCCGGTTCTCGTACAGGTCTTCGTAGTGGGCGAACCCGCGATCGAGGCCGTACCAGGCGTTGCCGTTGTGGGTGTTGGCCATGAAGGCCGCCGTGGCGTAGCCGCGACCGGCGAGCGCCTCGGCGATCGTGGGATGGGCGGCGTCGAGGGCCCGGCCGACGTTGGCCGAGTGCTCGTGGGGCCATCGGCCGGTGAACAGGCTGGCGTGCGCCGGGAGGGTCCAGGGGGCCGTGGATTTCGCCCGATCGAACCGGACCCCGCGCTCGGCCAGCCGCGCCAGGTGGGGCGTGGTGTCGCGGTCGGCCCGGTTCATGCTCAGGGCGTCGGCGCGGACCGTGTCGAGCACGATCAGGAGGACGTTGGGCGATCCGGCCTCGGGCCGGGGCAGCGCCGCCAGGGCCCGCCCTTCCCCGCCCGCGACCGTCCAGGCACCGACGGCGACCAGCACCGCCAGGATCGCCCCCAACGCCGGCACGGTCCGCGAGGCCAGGGCGCGGAAACGGTCCCGATGGCCGTCGATCGCCATCGCCAGCCGCCAGGCCACCCCCGCCGCCAGGACCAGCGCGGCGGTCTTGTGCAGGCCGGGCACCGTCATCGCGATCGCCTGCGCGGCCAGGAAGCACGGGAGGAGCAGGCAGGCCCGCGCCACGGCCGGCCGGGCGGACCTCGCGGCGATCCGGCCCAGGAGGACCCCCGCCCCGCCGATCAGGAGGAGGTCGCAGAGCGGGATCATCCAGAACGAGTGGTGGTTGGTCGCCAGCGTCGCGGCCGTGACGTGCCCCGAGGCGTATCGGGCGGCCACGCGGATGCCCAGTTCGGCGTAGCCCACCACCAGGCCCAGCCAGACCCCGACCCAGCCCGGGTCGAGCCGCCCCGGGGCCGCCGACCTCGGGGGGATCGTCGGGATCAGGCGACGCATCCGCCGGGATCGGACGACCCCCGTTTCCTGGACCGCAGGCATCCGCATCCCTCCCGATCAAAGGCGAGCCCGAGTTCCATAGGCCGACACATTTCGGGATTAGGTCGCATAGCCGCGGGGATCTGTCGAGATCAATCCCTGCACATCTCCGGATCATTCCTCGACTTCGAAACGACGCGACCCCGGCCGTCGGGGCCGGGGTCGCGTCATGGTCGGGGCGGATCGCGGCGGATCAGGCGTCGGCGAGGGCGACAATCACCAGGCCGAGGCGATCGGCCAGGGCGACGACGTCGGGCTGGTCGATCACGATGGTCTTGTCGGCCTCGATGGCCAGGACACGGCCGCCCGCCTTGTGGAGGTTCTCGACCGTCGCGACGCCGATGGTCGGGACGTCGAACCGCATGTCCTGCTGGGGCTTGGCGACCTTGACCAGGGTCCAGCCGCCGGCCCGGCACAGGAGCCCGGCGCGCTCGATGCAGCGGTCGGTCCCCTCGATGGCCTCGATGGCCAGGGCGGCCCTTTCCTTGACGGCGACCGACTGGCCGACGTCGAGCCGGCCCATCTCCTTGGCCAGGCCCCAGCCGAAGTCGATGTCCTTCAACTCCGCGGCGGAGGGCTTCCGCCGGGTCAATGTCCCCTGGGTCACGAGCAGCTCCGGGCAATAGTCGAGGGCCGACGCGAAGCCGATCCCGTCTCGGGCGAACTCGGCGATCACGCCGAGCAGGATCGAGTCATCGCGCTTGTCTTCGCGCAAGGTCCGATACCACATGTGCATCATGCGCAGGTCGGGCGTGAGCTGGACCATCCGCCAGGGCGTGTACATCACGGCCTTGGTGATCTTGCCGGCCATGACGACCTTGCCCACGCCGCGGCGGCGGAACGATCGGATCATCCCGCCCAGCTTCGAAACGCCGACCTCTTCGTACGAGTCGCAGAGATCGGCCAGGACGGCGGGGGCCTCGTGGCGGACGCCGACGCAGGCCACCTTCAGGCCCTGCCTGCGGGCCGCCTCGGCGAACAGGATCGGGAACCGGCCGCTCCCGGCCAGCAGCCCGATCGTGCGATCGGCGGCCGTGGACGACAGGGCACCCCGGCCGCGCGGTCGTTTGAGGGAGAGCAAGGACACCGGCCGATCCTCCTTGGGGCCGAAAAATCGCGGATGGGCTTCGTGGCTCAGGCGGACCGCTTCGGCTTCGGCAGGGCGCCCGAAGCGGGGGCCGAGGCGGGCGCGGCCAGGGGCGGCTCGGGCTCCAGCTCCAGCGGGGGCGCGGCCGGCTTCGTGGCCGGGGTCGAGATCACCGCGCCGGGCGCGGGGGCGGCGGCGGGGGCCGGCAAGGGGGCCCTTTCCCTGGCGGGCGGCAGGTCGACCGGGGGCAGCTCGTCGAGTTCTTCCTCGACCACGACCGGCGGCTCGGCCTTGATCCGGGTCGGCGACTCGACCACCACGCCGGGCTTGCTGGAGATCACCTTGGGGCCGGTGACCACGACCGGGTCGCCCGCCGGCTCGATGATCGTGGCCGGGTAGCGGACGGGGCCGAACAGCGGACGCATCGAGCGCCGGGACGCGGGCGGGCCCGGGACGCGGACGGCCGGCGGGCCCTGGATCACGACCTCGGCGGCCCCGGACTGCCGGAGCATCCTCTTCTGGAGCAGCCGCTGCCGCCAGGGCGGGAGCTGCTTGACGTACACGCCGTTCTCGACGTAGATGTCCTCGGCCGGGGCGGTCGTCGACGCCGCGACGACGAGGGCCAGGCTCGCGACCAGGAGGGCCGGGCGGTTGCGGACGAACATGGGATCAACCCCCAACGGGAACGGGAAGGGCCGGCGTTCGGTCAGAAGCCGGTCGGATCACCCTCATCTACGGCCGCGGCGTCGCCGGCCGATGGAGCGAGGGCGGAAAGCGCCGCAATCTGCGCGGTCAGCTCTCGGAGTTGTCGGTGCATCTCGGGGAGTCGGGCGATCATCTGGAACAGGCGACGCTGCTCCCGGACCGGGATCGCCGGGGCGCCCAGCACCGATTGGGCCTCGGGGATGTTGCGATGGACGCCCGCCTGGGCGCCGACCACGGCCTTGTCGCCGATCTCGACGTGGTCCTTGATGCCGGCCTGGCCGGCCATCACGACGTAGTCGCCGGTCTTGCAGCTGCCGGCGATGCCGACCTGGCCGCACAGGAGATTATGACGGCCGATCTGATTGTTGTGACCGATCATCACCAGATTATCGATCTTGGTCCCCTCTCCAATCCGCGTGGTCGCGAAAGTGGCGCGGTCGATCGTGCAGTTCGACCCGATCTCCACGTCGTCGCCGACCTCCAGCGTGCCGGTGTGGGGGACCTTGACGTGGCGGCCCTGGGCCATGTGGTAGCCGAAGCCGTCGCCGCCCAGCACCGTCCCGGCGTGGACCTCGACCCGGTCGCCCAGGACGACGCCCGGATACAGGACCACGTTGGGATGGATCACGACGTCGCGGCCGATCCGGCAACCTTCCCCGATCACGGCGCCGGGGTGGAGCGTGGACCCTTCGCCGATCGTCGCCCCGTCGCCGATGGAGACGAAGGCGTGGATCGCGACCCCGGGGCCGACCTCGGCCGAGGCCGACACGGCGGCCATCGGGTGGACGCCGACCCAGCGCGGCCGGACGGCGCCGACCAGGTGGGTCCGGACGGCCAGGAATGCGGTGATCGGGTCGTCGACCTCGATGACCGGGACGACGGGGGCCGATTCGGCCACCCGGAAATGAGGCCCGACGATCGCCGCCGAGGCGGGCGAAGCCTTCAGGAGGCGGGCGTATCGCTCGTTCTCGATGAACGTGATATCGCCCGGCCCGGCCTCGCCGACCGGCCTTGCCGAATTGATCGGGACGTTTCCGTCCCCCACCAGCCGGCCCCGGACCAGGGCGGCGAGCTGTCCCACCGTGGCGGCCACGTGCATCTTCCCTTCTTCCCTGAAAGGAACTGACGGAACCGGGCTTGCCGGATCGGCGTCGGACGCCGACCCCGGACGACCCGGGTGATGTCAGGATGGCGGATCGTAGTCCAAGCGGCCGAAAGCCACAAGCCGAACCCGACCCGGTGGGCAACCCTGCCCGCCTCATCCTTGTTATCGGACGATCCCGGGGAATTCCCCAACCTCTCCGAACAGGATCCTCAGGCGCGAACCCGGTCGCCGACCAGGGACGCGACGATCTCCCGCAGGTCGGACACCGCATCGAGCCCGACCGGCCGGCGTCCCTCGCGATCCACGAGGATGCCCCGCAGCCCGGCCCGCTCCGCCCCGCGGACGTCGTTCTCCAGGTCGTCGCCCACGCACAGGACCCGGTTCGGCGCCAGGCCCATCCCCTCGCAGGCCGCGAGGTAGAACCCCGGATGCGGCTTGCGGACGCCGACCTCGGAGGAGATCACCACCGTCTCCACGAACCCCGCCAGGTCGGGCTTGCCGGCGGCCACGCCCCGGAGCCGGCCGTCGAAGTTCGACGCGATCCGGGTCGGGAAGCCGGCCTCGCGGAGCGCCGCCAGGGTCGGGCCCACGTCGGGGAAGCACCGCCACGCCTTGGGGTCGCCGAAGTGCTCCCACAGCTCGTCGAAGCCCCGGTCCAGGTCGGGCAGGTCGGGCAGGACGTTGGCCACGATCCTCCGCCACCGCCGACGCTCGATCCGCTCGTCGGTGGCCATCGGGCCGATCTGCTCGTCTTCCTCGTCGTTGCGGAAGTGGAGCCGGAACCGCCGCTTGACCTCGTCAAGCTCGACCACCACCCCCTGCCGCAGGGCCGCCGCCGCGTAAGCCTGGGACACCGAGGGCACCGGCTCGATCAGGGTCCCGACGGCGTCGAAGATGATCCCCTCGACATCGCCCCACTCGGCTCGACTGGTCATGTTCGCGGTGCGTCCATCAGCCCAAGGGTCGTCGGCACGTTTTGCCCAATTTCTCCATTGTGGTCGAATATTTCCGGGAGGGAAGGCCTTGACGGCCCCATCTCGCAAACTTCATTTGCGGGCCGGGCGGACCAGCCCCGGCGTGACGTCGATCTCCAGGTCGGCCACCTGCCCGGCCGCGAGCTTGGCCAGGGCGATGCCGGACATCGCGGCGTTGTCGGTGCAGAGCGCGATGGGCGGGAGGAACAACTCGACGCCCATCCTCGCGGCCATCGCCCCGACCTGCTCGCGGAACCGGCCGTTGACCGCCACCCCGCCGCCGATCCCGAGCCGGCGGAAGCCGGTCTGCTCCAGGGCCTGCCGGCACTTGGCGACCAGGATGTCCACCACCGCCTCCTGGAAGCTCGCCGCCAGGTCGGCCACCAGCGGGGCGGGCGGGGCGGTTCCGGCCGTCCGCGCGTCCTTCCCCTTCAGGGCATAGAGGACGGCGGTCTTGATCCCCGAGAAGCTGAATTCGAGCCGGGCGTCGTGGAGGAACGAGCGCGGGAAGGCGAACGCCCGGGGGTTGCCCTCCTTCGCGGCGCGTTCGATGCCGGGGCCGCCCGGATAGCCCAGGCCGAGCAGGCTGGCGACCTTGTCGAACGCCTCGCCGGCCGCGTCGTCGATCGTCCCGCCCAGGAGTTCGGCGTCGATCGGCCCCCGGCAGGCGAACAGGCTGGTGTGCCCGCCCGACACCACCAGGCCGACGCACGGGTAGACCTCGCGGTCGGGATAGGCGAGCTGGCAGGCGTAGAGGTGGCCTTCCAGGTGGTCCACGGCGATGAGGGGCACGTCCAGCGCCATGGCCAGGGCCTTGGCGGCCGTCAGCCCGACGACCAGGGCCCCGACCAGCCCGGGCCGGGTCGCCACGGCGATCGCGCCGATCTGGTCGAGCGTGACCCCGGCGCGGCGGAGGGCCTCGTCGATCACGGGCAGGATCTGCCGGGTGTGCTCGCGGGCGGCGATCTCGGGCACCACGCCGCCGAAGCGTTCGTGGAGCCCGATCTGCGACGCCACGACGCTGGACCGGATGGCGGGCACGCCAACGGCCGGGGGCGCCGGCCCTTCCAGGACCGCCGCCCCCGTCTCGTCGCACGTCGTCTCGATGGCCAGGAGATACATCGTCGGTGGGTTACTTCAGCTTGTCGGAGAGGGCGGTCAGGGCCTTATCGAGCTGCTTGTCGGCGAGCTTGGGCTCCCCCTCGACCGGCTTGCCGTCCTCCCCCTTGGCGGGCTTGGGCTTGTTGACGCTGGACAGGAAGTCGCGGTCGCGGCGGGCCAGGGCCCAGTCGTGGTATTCCCGGGGCGACAGCTTCACTTCGAGGCCCGGGCTGGGCGTGACGCCCCACTCGTCGCTCTCCTTGGCGTTCTTGAACCGGTGGATGTTCTTGCCGGAGGGCCGCCAGTAGGTGGCGATGGTCAGCTTCAGGACGCTGTCCCCATCCTCCAGGTCGAGGATGCTCTGCACCGAGCCCTTGCCGTAGGTCCGTTCGCCGACGACCAAAGCCCGGTCATGGTCCTGGAGGCAGGCCGAGAGGATCTCGGAGGCCGAGGCCGAGTTGTGGTTGACCAGCACGACCATCGGATAGTCGGGCTCGTTGCCTTCTTCGTGGGCGGTATACGTCTTCTCGGCCGTGTTCCGGCCCTTGGTGCTGACGATCTTGCCGTCCTTCACGAACATGTCGGAGATCTCGACGGCGGCGGTCAGCAGCCCGCCCGGGTCGTCGCGGAGGTCGAGGATCAGCCCCTTCATCCCCTCATCCTTCAGGGTCGCCAGGGCCTGCTTGACCTGGTCGGCGGTGTCCTGGATGAAGTTGGTGATCCGGATGTAGCCGATCTTCTTGTCCTTGTCGAGCATGAAGTCCCACTCGTCGTTGGGCTTGCGGCGATCGCCCATGACGCTGGGGACCTCGATGATCGCCCGGTTCATGCTGAGGGTTTCGAGCTTGTCGGTCCCTTCGTGGAGGACCGTGAGCTTGACCTGGGTGCCCGGCTGGCCCTGGAGCGCCTCCACGGCCTTCTCGATGTTCATCCCCTCGGTCGACTGGCCGTCGATCTCCATGATCAGGTCGCCGGCCAGGACCCCCGCGCCGTAGGCGGGCGTGCCGACCATCGGGGCGATGACCTTGAGCCTTTTGGCGTCGTCGTCCACCTCGACGGTGATCCCCAGGCCGCCGAACTTGCCGTCGATCTGCCTCTTGAACGACCGCCACTGGGACGTGTTGATGTAGGCCGAGTGGGGGTCCAGGTCGGTCAGCATCCCCCGCAGGGCGCTCTCCATCAGCTCCCGGCGCGAGACCGGCCGGACGTAGTTGGCCTGCACCTGCTCGACGGCGTCCACGAACACGCCGTACATCTCCATCACGTCGTCCTTGGGCCGGGCCGCCTGCCCCGCCTTCCAGCAGACCAGGGAAATCACCCCCACCATCGCGATTGCGTACAGGTTCCGTCGCGGCATGAACGGAGGCCCTCCGGGGCGTGGACTCGTCCTGGGATCATGGACCAACGCGGCAGCCCGGGGGACGGAGCGCGATCCGGCCCGGCCGCCACACTCCCTTTACTCTAGCCTCTGTCGGCCTCCCCCGGCAACCCGCCGTCGTGCCCGGGAGTTCCGACGCCGACGGGGCCTGGCCATCGTTCGGGACGGGCAAGGATCGGTGGGATGGAGAGCCCTCCCCTCCCAGACCCCTTGTTCGGCTTAAACTTCCCTTTTATCCTGCCCTGACCGGTTTCGCGTCATTTCTCTCGCCGCTCGCGCCGGAGTTCCTGCCGGAACTTTCCCCCTTTCCGAGAAAGCCGACCCGATGAGCCGAGTCAACATCCGAGCCCGCAACCCGCATCGCCTCCGGCACCTCGCCCTGGAATCCCTGGAACGGCGGCAGGTCCTGTCCGGGGCGAATGGTGCCCTGGTGACGAGCCTGACCCACGTGGAGGTCGGGTCGGCCACGGCCCTGGTCGTCCGGTTCGACGAGCCGATGAACCCGGCCCGGGCCGAGTCGCTGTCGGAATACAACCTGATCCGCCCCGGGCGCGGCAAGGATCAGATCTACGGGACCGCGGGCGAGGGGGCCTCGATCCCGCTCCGCTCGGCGACCTACGACGAGGCCACCCGGTCGGTCACGCTGCTGGCCGACCGCCGCCTGTCGCCCGGCTATTTCTATCGCCTGACGATCAGCGGCGACCCGCTCACCGGCCTCGCCTCGGCCGACGGCATCCCGTTCGACGGCGATGCCGACCTGACGCCGGGGGGCGACTACCGCAACCTGATCGGCTGGGGCAAGACGCTCCGCTTCGCGGACAACCAGGGGGATGTCGCCACCCTCCGCCTGGCCGGGGCGGGCCAGATGGAGGTGACCCGCGAGATCGGCGGGGATGTCCAGGTCGTCCGGGTCTCGGGGGCCAACCCCTACCGCACGACCCTCTCGGGCGGCGTCCAGAAGGCGCGTCGGGGCAACGGGCAGGTGGCGATCCCGGTCCTCGAAGGGGCGAACGAGGTCATCACGACCCTGGCGCGGCCGACCTTCGCGATCGACTCGAAGCCCCTGGTCGCCTCGGCGAACTTTCCCTACGCGCTCCAGATCACGCCGGTGGCCCTGCCCTCGGCCCTGGCCCTGCAGTCGATGACCTTCGCCCAGGCCGACGGCAAGTGGCTCATGATCGGCGGCCGGACCAACGGCCTGCACAACTTCGACGGCGTGACCCCGACCAACCCGGACGGCGGGTTCCCCCGCCAGTTCCAGAACCGGTCGATCGTGGTGATCGACCCTAGCACCGGCCGGACCTGGGAGAAGCCCTGGGCCGAGACCGGCGTCTCCGCCCTGGTGGCCGACGCCCTGTCGTCGACCAACCAGCAGTCCTACCAGGAGGGCGACACCCTCTACACGGTCGGCGGCTACGGGCTGGATTCGTCGACGGGGCTGTTCACCACGTTCGATACCCTGACCGCCATCGACGTCCCCGACCTGATCCGCGCCGTGACCCTGGGCGGCGACGTGGCCGCGACGGTGCGGCAGGCCCGCGACCCCCGGCTCCGCGCGACGGGCGGGGACATGGAGGCGATCGACGGCCGGACCTACCTCGTCTTCGGCCAGGACTTCCAGGGCCGCTACACCGGGTCGACGGCCGACATCAGCCAGGTCTACAACAACACGATCGCCTCGTTCCGGATCGTCGACAACGCGAAGCGGCTGGGGATCACCCAGTACACCGCCCAGGTGGACCCGATCCAGTTCCACCGCCGCGACTACAACCTGGCCCACCGGATCGACGCCCACGGTAACCCCGGCCTGGTGGCCATCGGCGGCGTGTTCACACCGGACGGCAACGGCTATCGGAACTCGGTCTACATCGACCGCAGGGGCCGGTCGCGGGTCGACTACGCCTATCAGCAGTTCTTCAGCCAGTACAACAGCCCCAAGATCCCCCTGTTTGACGCCCGCGACCGGTCGTCGCAGACGATCCTCCTGGGCGGGATCAGCCTCACCAGCTACGACCCGGCGACCGGCCAGTTCACCCAGGACACCGGGCTCCCGTTCGTCAACGACGTCTCGACGACGATGGTCCACCCCAACGGGTCGACCCAGGAATACGCCTTCCCGACCCAGCTCCCGTTCCTCCTCGGCGCCGGGGCGGCCTTCTTCGCCAACCCCGACCTGCCCACGCTGGCCGGCGGCGTGGTCCGGCTGGACAGGCTCAAGTCGCCGACCGACCTGGGCATCATGTTCGGCGGGATCTTCGCCCAGCAGCCCAACTTCGGCAACTCCACCGCGTCCGCCCTGGCCTACCGGATCACCCTGATCCCGCGGGCCTGAACCACCGACGATGATCCCGGGGTGATGCCCGCCCCGGGATCATCGCCATCGGGCGGTCAGCCTTCCACCACGCCCTCGATCACGCAGGTCGGCGAGGCGGTCGGCACGATCCGGGTCATCCGGAACCCGGCCTCGGCGAGGAGGTCGCGGAACTGGGCCTCGGTCCGCTCGTGCCCGCCGACCATGACCAGCATCTCCAGGTCCAGCAGCTTGCCGGGGTGGGGGTCGTTGCCGGGGGGGATCACCATCTCCGCCAGCAAGACCCGCCCTCCCGGCTTGAGGGCCTCGCGGCAGTTCCGGAGGATCGTCGTGGCCCGTCCGTCCTCCCAGTCGTGGATCACGCTCTTGAGGATGCAGGCGTCCGCACCGCCCGGCACGGAGGCGAAGAAGTCGCCCGCCATGAGCTGGCAATCGAGTCCGTCCAGCTTGTCCTTCGCCCCCGCGATCACCTCCGGCGTCTCATAAAGGATGCCCCGCAGCCCCGGGTTGGCCCGGAGGATCGTCGCGAGCAGGTAGCCGTGCCCGCCGCCGACATCCATCAGCGTGCCGATCCCCGAGAAGTCGTAGGCGTCGGCGACCGCGTGCGAGTTCTGCATCGACCAGCCGGTCATGGCCTCGTCGAAGACCGACGCGGCGGCGGGATTTTTGGCCAGGTAGTCGAAGGCCGGCACCCCGAAGGCGGTTTCGAACGCCGGCTCGCCGGTCTTCACGCAGCGATACAGGTCGCCCCACGGCCGCCAGGTGAAATCCTCGCCCGCCATCTGGGCAACGGCCCGCAGCGAGCCGGGCACGTCGGACCGGAGGAACCCGGCGGCCGGCGTCAGGGCGAAGTGCCGGTCCCCCTCCTCGACGAACACGCCGACGCTGGCCAGGGCGCGGAGCACCCGATACAGCGCCCCCTCATCGACCTGGTTGGATCGGGCCAGTTCATCGCACGGCCTGGGGCCATCCTTCAGCAAGTCGGCGATCCCCAGCTTGGCCGCGACGCTCACGGCCTGGGACAGCCACTTGCCCATGATCAGATTCTGCAGAACCAACATCTCGGCGGGCGGGGCGGAATCCGGCACAGCACTGACTCCTTTCGGGGAAACAAAGATCGCCCCGAACTACGCGGCACGGCCCGCCCGGTGACGCGGACCGCTCGCCGAGTCCGACCGCGAGGAAAAACAGACCCACCGATCGGGCCGGCAGCCGAGTCCGCCCGCGAGGAAAAACAGACCCACCGACGGACCAACCCGGCCTGCCGACGTCCCCCTCCCCTGGTCCAGCCACGCTCACAATCGGGCGACGGCCGCACACAGATCCTTCCTGCCGGCCGCCGGCGCCGGGCAGGCGAAGTGCTCACAAATCCGGCCATGGATAACACTCCAGGACGACCTCGGTCCTTTGCAAGAGTAGGCTGGGTCGAGGCCCAGCAACCGCCATGAAGCTGGGTCTCGACCCAGCCTAACCTGACGGAGCATCACCGCCGACCGGCGGAGAATCCGATCGAGGTTGGTTGATCGTGGGTCGAATCCGCAGATCTCGCCGCCCGCCGCAGCCTCCTCCACCGGACGGCACCCATGATGGGTGCAACGATCAGCGCGGCCGAGTGAATCAAGAAAATGGACCAGAAGGAAAAACCCAACAGGTAGATCCACGCGTCCGGATGCCCCAGGAAATACGCCATGCGACCCCAGAGGATGGGCTCACCCCATCCCATGAAGAGCATGATGGCGACGACGCCGGAGAGAGTCGAGGCCAGCAAACCGGCCGCGAGTCGGGCCACCCTCAGCCTTGTCGATGGGACCTCCGCCAGACAGAGCAGGATTCGGGCCGTGACCAACGCGACCAGCCCGTTGGCCAGGATGACAACCACCATTCCGGACGAGGCGTGAATCGCGGCGAACACGACGCTGCAGCCGAGGACAAGCCCCATCAGCCTGCCGATGGTGAGGCGCCGGCGTCCGCCGCTCATGCTTCGACCCCGCTCACAATTTGGCGACGGCCGCCCGCAGGTCTTCCACGCCGACCACCGGCGCCTGGCAGGTGAAGTGCTCGCAGATGTAGGTGGTGACCTGGCCTTTCTGGGCCGGGCGATCGGCCAGGAGCGGGACCAGGGTGGCCAGGGCCGGCGGCACCGGGCCGGGGGCCGGGGCGACGACCGAGTGGGGCAGGAACCGGGCGCCGATGGCGGCGAGGGCCTGTCGCAGCTCGGCGGGGTCGTTCCCGGCGATCACGGCGAACTCGCGGGTCGGGGCCAGGAGGAAGTCGAGCGCGACGAGGCTCTGGCCGGCGGCGGCCGGGGCCTTTTCGAGCACGAGGCGGACCGAGCGGAGGGTGGACTTCGCGAGGTCCGCGAAGTCGGCCCGGCCGGTGAGGGCGGCCAGGCGGGCCAAGGCCGTGGCGGCCATGGCGTTGCCCGACGGGGTGGCGTTGTCGTAGGCGTCCTTCTGGCGGACGATCAGCGACTCGTGGCTCTGGCCGACGTAGAAGAAACCCCCATCCTTCGCGTCGTGGAACTCGGCGATCATGATCCGGGCCAGGTCCGCCGCCGCCTCGATCCAGCGGGCGGTTCCGGTCGCCTCGAACAGGCGGGTCAGGCCGTCGATGAAGTTGGCGTAGTCGTCGAGATAGGCGTTGAGCTTCCCCTGCCCGTCCTTGAAGGTGCGGAGCAGGCGGCCGTCGGGCCCGCGGAGCTTGTCCAGGACGAAGGCGGACGCCCGCGCGGCGGCCTCGGCATAGCGGGGCTCGTCGAGGATCGACGCCCCCTCGGCCAAGGCGGCGATCATGAGGCCGTTCCAGGACGTGAGGATCTTGGTATCCATGTGGGGATGGATCCGGTGATCCCGGCTGGCCAGCAGCTTCGACCGGTCGGCCGCGAGGTCGGCGCGGAGCCCGGCCTCATCCCGGCCCAGCTTCTTGGCGACCTCGGCGAGCGGCCGGGGCAGGTTCAGGATGTTGGCGTGCTCCCAGTTGCCCGCCTCGGTGACGTCATACGCTTCGGCGAAGACGGCGGCCCGCTCGTCGCCCAGGATCTCGCGGATCTGGGGGAGGGTCCAGACGTAAAACCTCCCCTCGACGCCCTCGCTGTCGGCGTCCTCGGTGGCGTGGAAGCCGCCGTCGGCGGCCGTCATGCGTCCCAGGACGTAATCCATCGTCTCGCGGGCGATTCGGGCATACTCGGGGTCGCGGGTCGCCTGGAAGGCTTCGAGGTAGGTCGTGGTCAGCAGGGCGTTGTCATAGAGCATCTTCTCGAAGTGCGGGACCAGCCACCGCTCGTCGGTCGAGTAGCGGGCGAACCCGCCCCCGAGGTGGTCGTAAATTCCGCCCCGGCCCATCTTGTCGAGCGTGTGCGTGACCATGTGGAGGGCGTGGGTGTCGCCGGTGCGGGCGTGCTGGCGGAGCAGGAGGCGGAGGTCCATCGGGTGCGGGAACTTGGGCGAGTGGCCGAACCCGCCGTGGATCGGCTCGAACGACCGCCCCAGGGCCTTGACCGCCCCGTCCAGCAGGCTCGCGTCGAGGTCCCCTTCCCCCTTCGGGATCTCCCCCGCGACGCGAAGTTGCTCGGTCATCTCGGCGGCGGCGTTGGCGATCTCGCCCCGGCGCTCCTTCCAGGCCCGTTCCACGCTCAGCAGGACCCGGGGGAAGCCGGGAATCCCCTGGCGATCGGCGGGCGGGTAGTACGTCCCGCCGAAGAACGGCTTGAGGTCGGGCGTGAGGAACACCGACATCGGCCAGCCGCCGTGCCCGGTCAGGGCCTGGACGGCGGCCATGTAGATGTTGTCCAGGTCGGGACGTTCCTCGCGGTCGACCTTGATGTTCACGAACCTCTGGTTCATGATCGCCGCGATCTCGGCGTTCTCGAAGCTCTCCCGCTCCATGACGTGGCACCAGTGGCACGCCGAATAGCCGATCGACAGGAAGATCGGCTTGTCCTCGGCCTTCGCCTTCGCCAGCGCCTCCGGCCCCCAGGGGTACCAGTCGACCGGGTTGTGGGCGTGCTGGAGCAGGTACGGGCTGGTCTCTCCGGCGAGCCGGTTGGCGGGATGCGGGCGGGGTTGGTCGGACATCGGTCACTCGGCTCGTCGGGTGTCGGTCGTGATGGTGCGGGACGGGGAAGCCCTCCCATTGTAAAGGATGGCTTGCAACTGACGAGCCTGCACCGACGCGGCCGGCGTTCCATCAGGCCCCGATCCATCGCCGCTCGGATCGTCCGGGCCGACGAATCTCGAATCCAGGAAGGAGGAACACCGATGCCGAACGACCTGGGACGCGAGGAAGACGCCCACCTCCGACGACTGCTGGCCCTCGTCCCATCGCTCCCGGACCGGCGGTGGGCGATCCGCCCGCTGGGCGGCGGGATGACCAACCACAATTACCGCGTCGATGCGGGCGGCGAATCCTACGCCCTCCGGATCGCCGGCGCGGACACCGCCGCGCTCGGCATCGATCGCGATCAGGAGGTGGCCTGCCTGCGGGCGGCCGCGGCGGGCGGCGTCGGCCCGGAGGTCATCGCCTACCTGCCCGAACACGAGGCGATCCTCACCCGCCACCTGGCGGGGCGGACGCTCGGGGCGGACGATCTCCGCGACCCGGGCATCCTCGGCCGCGTGGCCGGGGCGATCCGGCGGGGCCACGACCTCCCGGTACCGGCCGGGGTCACCCGCTTCTCGGTGTTCGCCACGATCCGCCACAACCGGGAGCTGGCCGAGGAAGCGGGCGTCGCCATGCCGGCGGAGTTGGACCGGCCCGCCGGGGTCCTGGATCGGCTGGAGGCGGAACTCGGGACGGGGGAGCCGCCCTGCCTCTGCCACAACGACCTGCTGCCAGCGAACCTGATCGACGACGGCCGGCGGGCCTGGATCATCGACTGGGAGTACGCCGGCCAGGGGGACCGCTTCTTCGACCTGGGCTGCTTCGCCGCCAATGGCGACCTGGACGAGGCCCAGGAACGCACGCTGGCCGAGGTCTATTTCGGCGAGGTTCGCCCGGCCGACCTGCGCCGCATCCGGCTCATGCGGCTGGCCTCGTGCCTGCGTGAAGCGACGTGGGGCTATCTCCAGTCGGCCATCTCGCAGGTCCACGGGCCGGAGTTCTATCTGGACTATGCCGAGGACCATCTGGGCCGCTTCGTCGCGGCCCGCGGCCCGCTCCTTTGAACCTCAGGGGCGGTTCGACCCGGGACGATGCCCGGGGGCCACGGCGTCCCGGCCATGCGGCCCGCGATGGAGCGGGTGGCCGGGGGTGGGCGGGGCCAGGGCCGCCACGATCCGCTCGGCGGCGCGGTCCGAGGCGCCCGGGATGGCGACCCGGTCGCGCAGATCGGCCAGGGTCTTCGAGGCGCGGGCCCTTTCGGCGGGGTCGTTGAGCCAGGTGAGGGCGTGCGCGGCCATCTCGTCCGACACGTCGCGCGAGGTGAGGTACTCGGGCATGACCTCGGCGTCGGCCAGGAGGTTCACCAGGGCGATGTACTTGCTCTTGATGAACTTGCGGGCGACCCAGAGGTCGAACCGCTTGATCCGGTAGAGGACGACGGTCGGCAGGGCCTCGACCATCAACTCCAGCCCCACCGAGCCCGACACGGCCCAGGCCACGTCGGCCAGGCGGATCAGCTCGGGGGTGCGGGCGGCGTGGATCTCCACGTCGACCTCGGCGTTGGTCTTCTCGATGATCTCGGTCGCCAGGGCGCGATGGCGGTCGTGGAGGCAGGCGATGGCGAATCGGGCGTCGGGGCGTTGCTTGGCTAGCTTGGCGGCGGCGCGGAGCATGGTCGGGAGGTTGCGGGTGACCTCCTGGGTCCGGGACCCGGGCAAGATCGCCACCAGAGGACCCTTCTCGCGCCCCATCACGGCGAGGAACTCGGCGTCGAGATGGCGCTCGGTCAGCTCGTCGAAGTAGGGATGCCCGACGTGGACCGCCCCGGGCACGCCCCGGGCGTGATACCAGGCCGGCTCGAACGGGAGGGTGCAGAGGACGTGGTCGATCGACCGCCGGACCTTCTTGACCCGCCACCCGGCCCAGGCCCAGATCTGCGGCGGGACGAAGTAGATCACCGGGATGCCGTACTTCTTGGCCCTTTTGGCCAGGACCCAGTGGAACCCGGGATAGTCGATCACCACCAGCGCGTCGGGCCGGTTGGTGCGGAATTCTTCCTCGGCCTGGTCGATCAGGGCGAAGAACTTGGGGAGCTTGATCAGGACGCGGAGGAACCACATCACGGCCAGCTCGACCAGGGGGAACAGCAGGGTCGCCCCGGCCTCCTCCATCTTCGGGCCGCCGAAGCCGACGAACTCGACGTCGGGCCGGAGCCGCCGGATCGAGTGGATCAGGTTGGCGCCGTGGAGATCGCCGCTGGGCTCGCCGGCTGACAGGAAGATGCGCATCGGAAGTGGCTCGCGTCCATGCCTGGGGTCGGGTCCATCCCACCGCCGCCGACCTTAGCAGTTCGCGGCCATTCCGGGAAGCCGAGGCCCGTCTCGGGGATCACGCCTCGTCGGATGGCCCTTCGCCCGTCTCGTCGGGATCGGCCTCCTCGGGGCCGGGCTCGTCGGCAATGCCCAGTTCCTTGATCCGCCGGTACAGGAACGGGCGGTTGACGCCGAGCAGCTTGGCGGCCCGCGACTTGTTCTGCCGGGATCGCCCCAGGGCCTTCTCGATCGCCTCGCGCTCGACCTGGACGAGCAGGTCCTTGAGCGAGGCCGGCGGGGGCGCGGGGGGCGGCTGGTAGGCCCCCCCGCGATGACCCCGGATCGTCGGCGGGATGTCCTCGACGCCGATGAGCGGCCCGGCCCCCCGGGCGTGGGCCTCCTCGATCACCCGGGCCAGCTCGCGGAGGTTGCCGGGCCAGTCGTAGGCGGCCAGCGCGGCCAGGGCCTCGGGGCGGAACCCCTCGCGGCGGCGTTCGCCGCGGAGGTTGGCCCGCTCCAGCAGGTGCTGGGCCAGCAGCGGCAGTTCGTCGACCCGCTCGCGGAGCGGGCGGAGCCGGAGGACCAGCGTCGTCAGGGCATAATACAGGTCGGGCCGGAGCCGCTCGGCCCCGAGCGCCGCGTCGGGGTCGCCGGAGGTGGTCGCCACCAGCCGGGCGCGGCCGTCCAGCCCGGCGGCGAGCCGGGCTTGGAGGTCGCGGGGCAGGTCCAGGATGTCGCCGATCAGGACCGTCGCGCCGTCCGGCACGGTCAGGCCCGGCCCCTCGCCGTCCGCCCCGCCGAACAGCTCGCGCTCCAGCACCTCCGGCGGCAGCGCCTTGCAGTCGTAGGCCAGCAGCGGGGCCTGGCGACGCGGGCCGCGATGGTGGATCGTCTGGGCGGCCAGCCGCTTGCCCGTCCCCCCCTCCCCCACGATCAGGACCGGGACGGCGGTCGCGGAGGCCGCCGCGACCTGATCGAGCAGCCGCCGGTGCGCGGGGCCCCGGCCGACCATCGACTCGACCCCGTGCCGCCGGTGGAGCCGGTCGCGGGCCTCCATCAGCTCGGCGCGGAGCTTGTGGGCCTCGGAGTCGGGGGCGTGCGGGGCCTCGTCGGCCGGGCGGACCATCCCCATGACGCCGATCAGGCCCCCCTGGGCGTCGTGGAACGGCCAGAACTCGACCCGACGCCGGAGCCTCTCCCCGTCCGAGCGGAGGATCAGCGTCGTCGATCCGGCGGGATGGCCGGACATCGCCTCGGGCGGCGGGCAGAAGCTGCCCCCCAGGCCGGCCAGGTCATTCGGGCGGGTCGGCCCGTGGGGCCGGCACTCCAGGCCGGCCACCTCCTCGGCGGCGTGCCCGGTCAGTTCCTCCCAGGCCCGATTCACCGAGAGGATGCGATGGTCCGGGCCGAGCCAGAACATCGGCTCGCAAGCGTTCTGAACGAGGGCGTCCAGCCGGGCGCCCGAGGCTCGGTGTGGCGGCATGGCCGGGGTGGGGCGTCCGGGACGAAGGGAGGGAAAAGCGCCCGGGTCGGGGAGAGCGACCCGAAGCCATCCCCAAGGTAGCCTGATCGGTCCGGCGAGGTAAGCGGATTCCTGCCTCACCATCGGTCGGCCCGATGGTGCGGTTCAGTTGGCGCATTCCTGGGAGAAACAACTCCAGGACCAGACCACCTGCCCGATCACCGGGGATTCTCCCTCGTCATCCATCTCCACCGGCATGAGGGGATGTTCGCGGCTCGGCTGGTTGGGCCGGAGGATCAGGTGGCGTCCGCTGATCTCGAGCCAGCGGATCATGGCGACGCCATCGATCACGGCGGCGACCATCTTGCCCTGCAACCGCCGGGGGTCGGCCAGGGAACGGTCGACGGCGACGACGGAGCCCGCCGGCAGGATCGGGAACATCGCCTCGTCGTCCAGCCGCACGGCCACGGTCTCTTTCGGGTGGGGCAGCCAATCGCGATAGGCGAGGATGTGCCCCTCGATCCGGTCGGCGACCGGGGCCTTGGCCCCCAGGTCGGCCAGGGAGATCAGGCTCACCGCGACGAAATCCGAGGAGACGTCCCCGGGGGGCTGGTCCGGAGGCACGACCACCACCCCCTCCGGCCGCTGCTCCAGCTTCTCCAATCCCTTGCGGATCAACTCGATCGGCGACATGTCGGAGAGGGAGAAATCGTCGCCGCCGCGGGTCAGCCGCTCCCCCTCGCCGGACAGGAGCCAGACCGGGTTGGCCCCCGTCTGATCGATGAACGACAGCAGCACTTCCGCCGGGACCGTCACGCCGGTCTCGTAGTTGTACCAGGTCCGGGCGGGGAGGTTGAGGCGACGAGCCAGCTCGGGTCCGCCATGATCGCCGAACAATTCCTGGCGGACTTCGCGGAGCCGCCTCGAGATCGATGCTTTGACATTCACGCGGACTTTGGACGTTTTTTTTCGGGCCACGGCGTATCATCCCGCTGACGGGAGTCCCTTTCGGTCCATTCGGAATCGAATCAACCCTTGGGACGCGAACGATCGGAGTCTTAGTAAACCCGGCCTCGCCCGTCAAGCCTCCAGCCCAAGCACGAGGCCGGATTTTTCTTGAATGGCCGACCCTCCCCGTCGATCCCGAGGCCGATTATGCGCCAGCATTCGCGGGTTTGATAGGGATGTTTAAGAAACGATCATGGATGTCGCTTCCACGCCACAATTCAAGCATAAAACCGGCCCCGCCCCGCCCCTCGGCGGGGGTCCGCCCGGGGCCGGAGGGGATGGGTTCGGCCGTCATCGTTCGGTCAAAAAATGCCCAACTGGTCGCGGGCGTCGTCGCTCATCCGGTCGGGGGACCAGGGCGGGGTCATCACCAGCTTCACGTTGGCCTTGGCGACCCCTTCGACCTTTTCGATCGCGGCGACTGCGTTGCGGAGGATCTCCGGGCCGGCCGGGCAAGCGGGGGTGGTCAGCGTCATCTCGACGTCGACCTCTTCCTCGCGGGTCTGGACCGTGTAGACCAGCCCGAGGTCGACGATGTTGACGTTCAACTCGGGGTCGATCACGGTGCGAAGGGCATCGACCACGGTCTCTTGATCGGTCATGGTGGGGCGATTCCAGGGGAGGGGCCGGGCGGGGATGAGGGCGGCCGGGGAGGCGGCCGCCGCGGGCTTCTCAGGGGGCGGCCGGGCCGGCGTCGCCGGAGGGCCGGGCCATCGCGGCCTTGGTCACTTCCTTCTTGAGGCGGTTCAGGACCCCGGTCAGGCCCCGGACCCGGAGCATCCCGAGGATCTCCGTCAGGCCGATCCGCTCGACCAGGTCGGACTTGAGGCCGAGGACGTCCTCGACGGTCGCCCCGCTCAGGCCTTCGACCAGGATGGCCACGAACCCGCGGACCGTGGGGGCCTCGATCGGGGCATCGGCGTGGATCTCGACCCGGTCCCCGTTGGCCTCGACGAACAGGAAGACCGGCGACTGGCACTCCTCGACGCGATGCTCGGCATCCTTGAGCGCCGCGAGCCGGTCGGGCAGCGGGGGCAGGTTCTTGGCGAAGTCGATCAGCATCTCGATCCGTTCCTGACGGTCGGCTTCGCTGAGTTCCGAGACGATTTCGTCGAGCGCGGCGGCCACGGGCGAGTTCCTCGCGGGGGATGGGCGACCAGGGCGGACTCTGCGGGGGCTCAGGCCCCCTTGGCGATCGGGGCGCGGACCAGGTTGCCCCACTCGCACCACGAACCGTCGTAGTTGCGGACCTTCTCGTAGCCCAGCAGGTAGGTCAGGACGAACCAGGTCAGGCTGGACCGCTCGCCGATCCGGCAATAGGCGATGATGTCGTCGGAGGGGTTCAGGCCCACCTCGCCCTGGTAGATCGCCTTGAGTTCCCCGGCGGTCTTGAAGGTGCCGTCCTCGTTCACGGCGCGGGCCCAGGGGACGCTGACGGCGCCCGGGATGTGGCCGCCGCGGAGGGTGCCTTCCTGGGGGTACTCCTCCATGTGGGTCCGCTCGCCGGTGAACTCCTTGGGGCTGCGGACGTCCAGCAGGGGCAGGCCGCCCTTGGAGTGGGCCAGGGCGTCGTCGCGGAACGCGCGGATGGTCGCCTCGGCGCTGGCGCCGACGTTGTAGATGGTGGGCGGGTAGTTGGGGACCTCGGTGGTCGTGGGACGCTTCTCGTCCATCCACAGCTTGCGGCCGCCGTTCATCACGCGGCAGTCCTTGTGGCCGAACAGCTTGAACGCCCAGAAGGCGTAGCAGGCCCACCAATTCGACTTGTCGCCGTAGAAGACGACGGTGGTGGAGTCGGTGATCCCGGCCCGGGCGCAGATCGAGGCGAACTTCTCGGCGTCGATGTAGTCGCGGACCAGCTGGTCCTGCAGGTCGCCCTGCCAGTCGATCTTCACCGCGCCGGGGATGTGGCCCATGTCATAGAGCAGGACATCCTCGTCGCTCTCGACGATCCGGACCTTGGGGTCGTTCAGGTGCTCCTGGACCCAGTCGGCGGAGACGAGGACTTCGGGGTGGGCATAGGATTCGGACATCGGACGGGCTCCCGTTGCGGTGCAGGTCGCTGGAGGAAAGGGTCGGGGTCGGGATCAGAGTTCGAGCTTCGAGGCCACGGCCTGGCGGAGCGACTCGCGGACCGATTCCAGGCCGATCCGGTCGTAGACGTTGGCGAAGAAGCCCTCGACGATCAGGCGGACGGCGGTCTCGCGGTCGATGCCGCGGGCCATGAGATAGAAGACCATCTCCTCGTCCACCTCGCCGGCGGTGGCGCCGTGGGTGCAGCGGACGTCGTTGGCCTCGATCTCCAGCCCCGGGATCGAGTCGGCGCGGGCGGCGTCCGACAGGATCAGGTTGTCGTTCTTCTGGTAGGCGTCGGTCTTCTGGGCATCCTTCTCGACCTTGATCATCCCCTTCCAGACGATCCGGGACTTGTCCTTGAGCCCCGACTTGTAGAGCAGGTCGCTGTGGGTGTCCGGGGCGACGTGGTCCTGGCGGGTGAAGTAGGCCAGGTGCTGCTTGCCGGTCGTGAACATCACGCCGTTGACCTGGGCGTCGGCCTTCGGGCCCATCAGGGCGACTTCCTGATTGACCTTGGACAGCCGCGACCCGAGCCCGCCCACGGTCCACTGGATCGACCCGCCGGCTCCGACCAGGGCCCGCTCCCGGCTGAAGTGCCAGGTGGCGTCGTCCCAGTCCTGGATGTTGACGAACTGGAGCTTCGCCCCGTCGCGGACGATCAGCTCGACCGCCCCGACGTGGAGGCCGGGGGCCGAGGACCGGCCCTGGCCGGCCAGCTCGCGGATCAGGGTGGCCTCGGCCCCTTCTTCCAGGACGATCAGGGTGTGGTCGAGGTCGACCGCCCCCTCGCCGGCCATCCCGACCAGGCTGAACAGGGGGGCCTCGACCTTGACCCCTTTGGGGACGTAGAGCAGCGTCCCGCCGGTCCAGAAGGCTGCATGCAGGGCCGAGAAGGCGTCGGCCATCGGGTCGACGGCCTCGGTCAGCATGTGCCGTTCGAGGATCTCGCCGTGCTCCTTCGCGGCGGTCGCCAGGTCGACCAGGATCGCCCCGCCCAGCTTCGCCGGGTCGGCCTTCCGGGTCGGGGCGGCGTTCAGGTGCTCGATGCCGGTGGCATAGTGGCCGCTGAGCGCCTCCCACGAGGTGACCATGCAGCCCCGGGCGTGGGCCGACGCCTCGCCGGGCGCGGGCAGGGCGAACGAGCCGAGCTTGAGGCCGCGGATGTCGGTCCGTCGCCACTCCTCGTCGCGCAGGGTCGGCATCGGCATCGACGCGAAGGCCTGGAACGCCTTGCGCCGCCGTTCCAGCAGCCACGAGGGCTCATCCCGGCCCTTCAGGAACGCCTCGAAGCTCGCCTCGGAAAACCCGCCGGTCGCGGTGGGACTAACGGTCGCGCTGCTCATCTCGGAGAACTCTTCCTATTCGCATCTCTGCGGTGGTGAATGAGGGTCGATACTCTCCCCAGATGGGGGCGATATCAGATCATGACTTTCTTGAGGTCTTCCGGGCTGACCCCGATCGAGAGGGTGACATGCCCCCAGTCGTCGGGGGGCAGGTGGCCGGACAGGATGTCCCAGATCAGATCATTCTTTTCTTTGATTCTTTTCCCGTCGAATTTGCGGCTCACGATCACGACATGGACGTTATCATCGTACCCATCGGAGACATCAACCAGGTCGGCCGGATCGCGGAAGTAGTGCTGCTTGAGGACATCGACGATCCGCTGCTTCAAGCATTCATCGGCCGGCATGGCTTCCTCCTCAGGGATGGGCCCGCAACCAGGACAGGACCCTGTCCAACGCATCCAGGAAGTCTTCAGCTTCCTCCCGGCCCGAGAGGTCGGGATCGTATCGCCACTCCGGCCCCCATCGATTCACGGTCACATAAGCTTTCCAGGCGTCGCGATCGGATCGGATGCGGGCCTGATCCCCCGTGATTCGGAACAACCACTCGATCTCGTGCGAGTAGACCGTGGCCTCTCCAGCGATCAGTCCCCGGGATTTCAGGTCCTGGTCCAGATCCGCAAGAGTCCGCACGCCGTACCTCTTCATCAACCGCGCTTTCAACAAGCACTCGACGGCGTAACCTCCCAGATACATCGAGGCCCGCCAGCGGGCACCATGGAAAAGGACCTGGGCATCATCCCTCCGATGCTGGCTCGCCTTGAACTGGTCGTTGATCCCGTGGTGATCATCCCGAGCCATCTTCGACTTTCCAGGGCGTGAGACCTCGGGGGGAATGCGATTGTCGGCGAGGGGGGAGTCGAACCCCTCGTCAGTCTCTGATCAGGAGACCGCTCTGACCGTTGAGCGACGCGCCAGGGGGCCGGGGGGAGTCGAACCCCCGTCTTCGAGCGGGCGAGGAGCGTCCATCACGCCGCGACCCCTTCGGGGAAGGGACCGGGATATGAGGAAAGCGCTTCTCGACATCGCTCGAACCCCTGGCGTTGAACGAACCCAACGATCGCGACGGCCTCAGCCGACCGAGCCTTCCATCTGGAGCTGGATCAGCTTGTTCATCTCGACGGCGTATTCCATCGGCAGCTCCTTGACCAGGGGCTCGATGAATCCGCTGACGATCATGGTCGCGGCCTCGGCCTCGGACAGGCCGCGGCTCATGAGGTAGAACAGCTGCTCCTCGCCGATCTTGGAGACGCTGGCCTCGTGGCCGATCTTGACGTCATCCTCGTCGATCTCGATGTACGGATAGGTATCCGACCGGCTCAACGGGTCGAGGATCAGGGCGTCGCAGACGACGTTGGACTTGGAGCCCTTGGCGCCCGGGTCGATCTTGAGCAGGCCGCGATAGCTGGCGCGGCCGCCGTTCTTGCTGATGCTCTTGCTGATGATCCGCGAGCTGGTGTGGGGGGCCGAGTGGACCACCTTGCCGCCCGCGTCCTGGTGCTGCCCCTTGCCGGCGAAGGCGATCGAGAGGATCTCGCCGCGGGCCCCCTTGCCGGTCATGTGAACGGCCGGGTACTTCATCGTGAGCCGGCTGCCGAGGTTGCCGTCGACCCACTCCATCAGGGCGTCTTCCTGGGCCTCGGCACGCTTGGTGACGAGGTTGTAGATGTTGTTCGCCCAGTTCTGGATGGTCGTGTAGCGGCAGCGGGCGCCCTTCTTGACCAGGACCTCGACGACTGCCGAGTGGAGGCTCTCGGTCGTGTAGATCGGGGCGGTGCAGCCCTCGACGTAGTGGACCTGGGCCCCTTCCTCGACGATGATCATCGTCCGCTCGAACTGGCCCATGTTCTCGGCGTTGATCCGGAAGTAGGCCTGGAGCGGGATGTCCACCTTCACGCCGGCGGGGACGTACACGAACGACCCGCCCGACCACACCGCCGTGTTCAGCGCGGCGAACTTGTTGTCGGCGGTCGGGATGATCTTGCCGAAGTACTCGCGGACGAGGTCCGGGTGCTCGCGGAGGGCGGTGTCCGTGTCGGTGAAGATCACGCCCTTCTTGGCCAGGTCTTCGCGGAGGCTGTGGTAGACCACCTCCGAGTCGTACTGGGCGCCGACGCCGGCCAGGAACTTGCGCTCGGCCTCGGGGATGCCGAGCTTGTCGAACGTGTTCTTGATCTCGGCCGGCACGTCGTCCCAGGTCTTGCCCTGGCGGTCGGCGGCCCGCATGAAGTAGCGGATGTCGTTGTAGTTCAGCTCGTCCAGGGCGCCGCCCCAGATCGGGTTGGGCTTGGACCAGAAGACGTCGAGCGCGTGCAGGCGGATGTCGCGCATCCACTGCGGCTCGTTCTTCATGTCGGAGATCTGGTGGACCGTGTCCTTGGTCAGCCCCTTGCCGCTCTGGAACGAGTAGTTGTCGACGGAATCGCGGAAGCCGTACTTGTACTCTTCCTTGATCCCCTGCACCTGGGCGTTCAGGTCGGTCGCCATGTCATGCCTGCCTTTATCGATGAATCGAGGGTCGGGTCGTGTCGCGGAGGACGGATGACGCAGGGCCGGGATCGTTCACCCGCGGCGGACGATCGCCCTCGATGGGGAATTCCATGCCGGATGGCCCGGCGACCGCCCCGATCAGGAGTGGCTCGGGTTGGCCTCTTCCAGGGCCTCTTCCTCGCGGGCGGCCTCGGGGTACTTCTCGCGGATCCAGTCGTAGCCCTCGGCCTCCAGCCGGGTGACCAGCTCGGGGCCGCCGTCCTCGACGATCTTGCCGCCGAAGAGGATGTGGACGAACTGGGGCTTGATGTAGGTGAGGATGCGCTCGTAGTGGGTGATGACCAGCACGCCGGTGCCGATCCGCTGGGCGACCCGGTTCACGCCCTCGGAGACGACGCGGACGGCGTCGATGTCCAGGCCGCTATCGGTCTCGTCGAGGATCGCGAACGACGGCCGGAGCATGGCCAGCTGGAGCACCTCGGCCCGCTTCTTCTCGCCGCCGGAGAACCCTTCGTTGAGGTAGCGGCGGGCGAAATCCGGGTCCATGCCCAGGTCGTCCATCTCCTTGCGGATCTCCTTGCGGAAGTCGCGCATCGAGATCAGGTCTTCCCCTTCCTTGCGGTCGGGGTTGCGGACGTTGGAGACGGCGTGGCGGAGGAAGTTGGCCACCGTGACGCCGGGGATCACCGTCGGATACTGGAAGGCGAGGAACAGGCCCGCCTTGGCCCGCTCGTCGGCTTCCATCTCCAGAATGTCCTGCCCGTCCAGGGTGGCGGTGCCGCCCAGGATCTCGTAATTCGGATGGCCGGCCAGGGCGTAGCTCAGGGTGCTCTTGCCCGACCCGTTGGGGCCCATCAGGGCGTGGACTTCCCCCTCGCGGATCGTGAGGTTGACCCCCTTGAGGATCTCCTTGCCCGCGATGCCCACCCGCAGATTCTCGATCTTCAGGACCTTGCTCATGGATCTCGCCCGTTCACTCCAGCGGAAGGGATGCGTGAGGCTCGCCGAGACGGACCGGCGCGAGGCTCGGAAACCAGGGGAAACGATTGATCGGTGGGCCGGGCTAGGCGGCCGAGGTCGGGTTGGACGTCGGGGACGGGCCCGCCAGGGGCTTGGCCTCGAAGTCGCAGGAGCGGTGGCCATCCAGGCGGCACTGACTCAGCCGGAGGCCGTGGCCGAGGACCTTTTCAAACATCTTGCGTTCCAGGGCGCAGATCGTGCGGTCGAGCTCGGCCAGGGCATGGTAGGGGCACGAGTGCTGGCGGAGGACCGGCGACAGCCCGCCCTCGTCGGCCACCTCGGCCTCGATCCCGCGGCCGTGCAGCAGCTCGCCGAGCTGGACCATCCGGCCCTGCCACGCCTCCCCCTGGACCTGCGACCCATAAAGATCGGCGAGCCGATCGGTGACGCGGCCGAACAGGAAGCGGCGGAGCTTGGGGTCTTCGATGTCCCGCATCAACTCTTCCCAGAGCGCCACGGCCAGGTCGGCATAGTTCTGCCCCAGCGCCTGCTGGGCCGCCTCGCTGGCGCGGTAGGTGTGCTTCGGACGGCCGCGGCCGCCGGGCTCGGCCCGGCGCTCGACCAGGCCCGAGGCGACCAGCCGGGTCAGGCGGTTGCGGATCGCCGTCGGCGTGACGCCGAGGTGCTCGGCCATCGCCGCGACGGTCAGGGGGCCCTGGCGGCGGATCAGGTCCAGGAGCCTGCGGTCGGAGGTGTCGGACATCGCGTCAATCCCCCCGCCTCGCCGCCCGGCGGACCCAGGTCCGCGAGGCCGATCCGTCCCGACCCGATCCGCGACCACACGGGCCCATTGTAGGGGATCCGACGGCGATCGTCCATGAAGCGGGCCCCCGCCCGACCAATTTTCGCAAGATTCGTTGCGAAAAACCCGGGATGGCCCCGCCCTTCGCCCATCCATCCCCCCTTCACCCGCCATCTGTTGCGGCCGGTTGACGGACCGACCGTTTCTGTTAGTCTGGACGGGAAAGGTCGATGAGGCTTGCGGGCGGGAAACCGAGGGGCATCCCGCCCACCGGTCGTGCTTGCTCCCGGGGGACCCCCCTCGGGATCGGAAGGGGTTCGTACCGATGTCCACGGGGCCGGATTCAACCGCTCGTAAGAAGCAGGCCAGGGACCTCTTCCAGCGCGGCAACGACGCCGCCACGAAGGGGAACTACGAGTACGCGGCCCAGATGTACCGGGATGCGTGCAAGCTCGACCCGGAGGAGCTGCCCTACCGCCAGTCGCTGCGTGGGGTCGCCCGCAAGAAGTTCAACAACGACCCGAGCAAGGTCGGGCGGATGGTCGGCCTGTCGCTCCAGACGACCAAGATGAAGATCGGCTCGCTCAAGAAGAAGGGGAAGTGGGCCGAGGCGATCGAGCTGTGCGAGGAGGCGTTCCTGGCCAGCCCGTGGGACACCTCGATCGCGATGGACGCCGCCGAGGCGGCCGAGAACCTCGGCCTCAAGAAGGTCGCCCAGTACTTCGTCGAGTCGGTCTTCGCCCAGGGGGAGAAGGATCACAAGTTCCTCCGGTTCGCCGCCCACATCGAGGAGCTGGCCGAGGACTGGAAGAAGGCGATCATCTGCTGGGAGAAGGTCAAGGCCATCCTGCCCCACGACGAGGACGCCCGGCGCCGGATCAACGACATCACGGCCCGCGCCGCGATCCAACGCTCGGGGCTCGACCAGTCGCTGGGCAAGCACGCCGCCGTCTCCGGCCCGGAGAAGGACGCCCCGCCCGACCCCGACGAGATCCGCCGCAACTCCGTCACCCCCGAGCAGCGCTACCTCGCCGAGATCCAGGAGAACCCCGAGCGGATCGGCTCCTACCTCTCGCTCGCCGAGGACTACCGCAACGAGAATCGGCTCGAAGATGCGGAGAAGATCCTGGCCCGCGGGCTCAAGGCGGTCCCCGACAATCCTTATATCCGATCGGCGTACGCCGAGGTCCAGATCGCACGCCTGAGGCACGCCGTCGAGGTGATGACCCAGAAGGTCGCCAAGGACCCGACCGACTCCGACAAGAAGGAGAAGCTCGAACAGTTCCAGACCGCCCTCTACAACTACGAGGTCAAGGAGCTGAAGCGCAAGATCGGACTCCAGGCCGACGACGCCAACCTCCGGTTCGAGCTGGGCAAGCTCCTGGCCAGGGGCGGGCGCCACGACGAGGCGATCGCCGAGTTCCAGCAGGCCCGCAACAGCCCGGAGCTGAAGGTCCACGCCTTGCTCCAGGCGGGGCTGTCGTTCCAGGCCAACGGCTCGCTGCGGCTCGCCGAACGCAACCTCCAGGAGGCGCTCCGGCTGGCCGCCGTCGAAGACATCCCCACGATCAACGAGTTGCACTACAACCTCGGCTGCCTCGCGCAGGCCCAGGGCAACCTGGCGATCGCGGAAGAGCACTTCAACGAGGTCGCCGCCAACGACTACTCGTACAAGGATGTCGCCGAGCGGCTCCGCAACCTGTCCAAGAAGGAAGAGCCCGAGGACTGACCGCCCGGCCGGGGGGATCGGGGCGTGGACTCCTCCCCCCGATCCGACGGCCGATCAGGCCTCGCCATCGTCGAGGGCGTCCAGGTTCAGCCCCTCACGGCCGGCCCAGTCGCGGAGGATCGCCAGGCAGGCGGCGTCGGGCTCCCGGTTGCACTTCCGCTTCGCCTGGATGACCTGCCTCGTCGCCGGGTCGACCTCGATGGTCATGAGGCGGTCGCGGCCGTCGGGACGCTCCACGCCCAGCGACCAGATCGACGACCGTCGTTTGGAGCAGATCGCGGTGTAGGTGGCGACGCAGTGGTGCATCGCCTCCCCCTCCGCGGCCAACGCATCGCTGTCCAGCAGCTCGCGGATCGTCCAGGCGCCCCCCGCCCCGTCGTCGCGGTGATAGGGATGGAGGCCCAGCCCCTCCCAGCGGATCAGGATCTTCTCGGGCCGGGCCGGCCGGGCTTCCGCCCGCCAGGCGACCACCCGCCGCATCAGCGACGCGACGGTGCGTCCCTTGATCGACAGGTCGGGCTCGGGCGGGTCCAGCTCGATCTCGGTCCCCTCGCCGATGATCGCCGGCCGATACCGGAACTTCCGGTCGTGGAGGTAGTCGATGATCGCCCCCACCTCCTCCAACGCCAGCCGGGGCGTGTTCAGGAACAGGTGGATCACGGGGAGCCAGAAATCCTCGTTCCGCAGGTCGACCCCCAATCGCGATGCGGCGATGGCCCGGGCCAGCCGGTCGGACCCGCCCAGCCCCCGGACCTGCGCCCAGCGGAGGGCGAACTCGATCGGGAACGTGGCCGGGGCGTGGGCGAACTCGTGGGCCATCCGCTTCGTCAGGTGGATCGGGAAACGCGCCGTGCGGAGGCTCCCGCCCCGCCCGACGTGGCGGAACCAGCCCTGCCGCCGCTTGGCGGGATAGCCCGTCCCGCCGGTCCAGGCCGACAGGAGGACCGGCGGGACCGGGTACTCGGCAAACAGGTGATGGGCCAGCGACGAGAACAGGGGCAAGGGCCCCACGCCGACCGGCTCCCACGCGTCGATCGGCCGCACCCAGGAGCGCCGCTCCTCGCTGAGAGCGAGCAGGCCGTTGAGGATCCCTTCGAACGGGGCGGCGTCCGCCTGCCCGACGTGGCACGCCGGCCTCAGCAGGGCGGACCGGGACTGGACCCGCCACAGCAGGTCGGCGAACGCCCGACGCGGCTTGCCCGCGACCGACGCGGCCAGGGCGGATCGGATCGACCGATCAATCAGCGATTTCGCGAACTCTCTGCGAGCATGGGGCAGGGACATGGGGGATCTCCCGGCGGGGCCGTGGGTGCGCAACGCGATGAAGGACGACGCGCCGCGTCGCCGGTCATGGTCGGGCGGCCCCGCCGGGGTGCGGATCACCCCTTCAGGGGGCCGGCCGGGCGACGCATCGAAGCATCTGGGCTGTTCGGCGCGGAACAATTGGGCGGCGTTGGATGAGCATAGGAACCTCCTTCGGGAGCGTCGGATCCGCGACGATCAGCAGGGACACGGCCTTCGGCGGCCCGGTTCGCCCCGGGTCCGGAAATCCGGATGACGACGATCGCATCAATCCTCCCGATTGCGACGAATGGGCCGTCGAGGTCCCTCCGTTCTGCCCCGTCGGGGCTGATCCCGGCGTTCTAGATTGGTCGAAGGACAGGGGAGGGAACGCCTCGGGATCGGGAGCGGGGGTCACGTCGTGGTCGAGCTGTGCATCCACGTCGCCAACCTGTTCTACCTCGCCTCGTTCGTGGGGCGGGACATGCTCATGCTCCGGGCGCTGACGTGCGTCGGGCTGCTGCTGGGCGTGGTGTTCTTCAGCTGTCAGAAGACGCCGATGTACGGGCCGACCGCCTGGCACCTCGTCTTCCTGGCGATCAACGCCTATCAGATCCATCGGTTGCTGATGGATCGGCGGCGGATGCGGCTGACCCGCGAGCAGGCCCGGGTGGGCGAGGCGAACTTCCGCGCCCTGTCGCGCGAGGAGCTGCTGACCCTGCTGACCTGCGCCTCGACGCGCGGGGCGGGGCGGCTCGACGACGTGCAGGCGGCCAGCCACCAGCCGCTGGACAGCGACGAGCGGGTGCTCCGCGACCTCGCCTTCAGCCACCTGACCCGCGACGAGATCTTCAACCTCGTCACCCGGCGGTTCTGGCGGTTCCTCAAGCGGAGGAAGCCGTCGCGGGCCCATCGCGCCCCCGGGCGCGAGCCGCTCTGGTACGCGCTCGAAAACGTGCAGGATTCGGCGATCCGCTGAGATCGACCCCAGGGAGACCGGCGTCATGGACGGGACGATCCGAATGCGAGCGTGTGCAATCCTGATGCTGGTCGCCTGTTGCGGGACCGCCCCGGCGGCCGACGCGGGGCGCCCCAGCGGCCTCCCCCTGCCCGGCTCGATGCCGGTCGCCGAGTTCGAGGCGAAGCTGTTCCCGTTCCTCAACGATCGCCAGTACGAGGCGCTGGGCTGGGTCCGCGACAAGGGCGTGCGCGACACCGGGCCGTACATCGACGGCAAGTACTACGGCACCCACCCGGCCGTGCGGGTCTTCTATTCCCCGGGCGTGATCCGCTGGCTGGAGAACGGCCGGGCCGGCGCGATCCCCGACGGCGAGATGATCATCAAGGAGCAGTATGCCGCCCCGGCCGCCCGCCACGACGGCAAGACCGAGGCGGAACTCCGCGAGTCGCTGGAAGCCTGGACCGTGATGGTCAAGGATGCGTCGGGCTCGCAAGACGGCTGGTTCTGGAGCAACCCCGGCAAGGGCCAGAAGGTCGTCGACAACCACCGCGACCCCTTCCCCGAGCCGATCTCCGGGTTCGGCCAGTACTGCGTCCGCTGCCACGCCGCCCCGCAAACCCCCGGCGAGGCCGCATCCAGCAAGGCCAACGAGTTCACCTTCGTCTCGTTGCGGAACGTCGCCGGCTATCCGGGCGAGCCGATCCGGTTCCGCGTCGATGATTCCTGGCGCGAGCCGAAGCCCAAAGCGGCCGTCGCCGAAACAACGAGCGAATCCCATCCCCAGTGCCCCCGCACCGGCACCGCCGACCGCCCCTGCCGCGAGCCCGACCCCCGGTTCCTCCTCTCGTACACCACGATCCCGAAGACGGAACTCGCCGCGATCAAGCTCCTGCCGCCGGTCACGCACGACTGGGCGGTGACGACCCGCGACCCGTCGCGCGAGTTCGTCACGTCCAACCAGTGCATGAGCTGCCATGCCGGGCTGGTCGCCCCGTTCGGTCCGTCGATGTACGTCCCGTTCGACGCGAAGGCGGAGTTCGGCGGGCCCGGCCGCGACGTCTCGCCGCACGGAGAGTGGCGCTGGACGCCGATGGGCCTCGCCGGACGCGACCCGGTCTTCCTGGCGCAGGTCGAGAGCGAGGTCGCCACGATCCGCAAGGAGTTCCGCGCCGACCCGAAGCTCGCCGCCGAGCTCGAATCGACCCTGGCCGACACCTGCCTCCGCTGCCACGGCGCGATGGGCCAGCGCCAGCACCAGATCGACCACGCCGGCCGGCCCGACCGGTTCTCGCTCGACCTCGCCCACGGCGTCGAGGGGCCCCACGCCAGGTACGGGGCCCTGGCCCGCGACGGCGTCGGCTGCATGGTCTGCCACCGGATGCAGCCCCGCCCCCAGGCCGCAGACGACAGCCGCTCGCCGATCCAGCACTTCCTGGAAACCTCGACCACCGGCAACTTCCACCTCGGCCCCAAGGGCGACCTCTTCGGCCCCTACCGCGACGACGCCATCGCCCCCTACGCGATGGAGCACGCCACCGGCTGGAAGCCGAAGCACGGGGCCTTCCTCCAGTCGTCGCAGATGTGCGGCACCTGCCACACCGTGGCCCTGCCCAACGTCGACCGCCCATTCGGCGACGGCTCGCAGGAATGGAAGCCCGACGAGCTGACCCGGTCGGAGACGGTCCCCCTGTTCCGCAAGTTCCACCACCACGTCGAGCAGGCCACCTACCTGGAGTGGCTCAACAGCGAGTACGAGAACGAGGTCGACCCCGCCAACCCCCGTGCCCGGTCGTGCCAGGATTGCCACATGCCCCGGGGCGTCACCGACGAGGCCCACGGCATCGCCATCCCCCGGCTCAAAACGCGCATCGCCACGATCCAGGACACCACCTACCCCGACGCCGAGAACCTCGCCCCCGGCGACCAGCTCCGGGTCCGGATCCGCGACGAGGAAGGCTACCGCCGCCACAGCTTCGCCGGGCTCAACGCCTTCCTCCTGACCCTGTTCGACCAGTTCGACGACGTCCTCGGCGTCCGCAAGGCCGACACCATGACCGGCTCCAGGGAGGGCCTGGCGCAGGCCGTCCAGGACATGGCCCGGACCGCCCGCAACGACGTGGCCTCGCTCGACCTCGACGCCTCCTGGCAGGGCTCGCACCGGCTGAACGCCCGGGTGACCGTCCGCAACAAGGTGGGCCACCGCTTCCCCTCGGGCGTCGGCTTCCGCCGCGCCTTCCTGGAATTGTCCGTGATCCAGGCCGCCGGCCCCCGGACCGGCCCCGAGCGGATCGTCTGGTCGTCGGGCCGCACCGACGGGTTGGGCCAGATCCTCGGCGCCAACGGCCGCCCGCTCCCGTCCGAATCCTTCGCCGCCGCCCCCGCCGACGGCCATCAGAGCTACCAGCCGCACCATGACGTCATCACCTCGCCCGACCAGGCGCAGGTCTACGAGTCGCTGCTCCGCGACGCCAAGGGGCGGTTCACCACCAGCTTCATCCACGGGTGCGAGGTCGCCAAGGACAACCGCCTCCTCCCCCGGGGTTGGAAGCCCGACGGCCCCGGCGCCAAGCCCGTCCTGACCGGCCGCTACCTCAAGGCCACCCACCCCAGCCCGGACGTGGCCGCCGACCCCCGCTACGGCGACGGCAGCGGCTCCGACGAGGTGGCCTACCGCATCGACCTCCCCGCCGACGTCGACCCGTCGCGGCTGATCGTCCGCGCCACGCTCTACTACCAGGCCCTGCCCCCCTACTTCCTCCGCAACCTGTTCGAGACCGCCCCCGACGGCCCCTCGACCCGCCGCCTCCACCACATGATCTCGCGCCTCGACCTCAAGGGCACCCCGATCGAATCCTGGAAGCTCCCGATCACCTCCGCCACCGCCACCCCCGGCCCCCGACCCCTCGCCGACGCCCGCCTCCACCGCGTCGACGAGTGACCCCGTCCGGGTCGAGGCGGGCCGGGCTCATCCGGGCTCCGCCCCCTCGACCCGGAAGGTCAGCAGATAGCGCCGGACCATCTCCGGCAGCGTCTCGATCTGGCCCGGATGGTCGTACCGGATCAGATACCGGCGTCCGCCACGCTCGAAGATCAGTCGGTAGACGAAGGACGGATCCAGCTCCCTGCTCGTCTCCTCGATCCCTTCCTTCTCGCTCGCGGGTAACCCCTGAAATTCGACGGGATGAAATCCCGGGGACGGATCCTCTTCCTTGATCCTGAACTCATGGACAACGAACCCCCGAAATCTGCGGCTCGGAACATGACCGTACCGTGGGGTCGCGCAGATCCCCGTCCACAGATCCTCCTGCTCGGGCAAGTCGTTGGGGTCGCTGAGGCGAACGCCCCACTTCGGCGGCACGATCATCGAATAACCGCGAGGGTGGCGAACGCGGTGGATTTCGTCGGGAGGAGTGGTGGGGATCGGCGGATCGATCGGCCCCAGCATGAGGGGCACGATGCCGACGACGACCAGAAGATAGGCCAATCCCCATCGCCATTGCCGGCGAGATACCAAACGTCGGACCATCGGGCCGATTCGATTCATGCTCACGCTCGAAGGCCGGGACACGGGGCGTGCATCGCGAGGTAGGGGATGTAATCTCCGGGTGTGCCTTTTGCTTTTGGCGTTCGGATTTCCGGGTGGCTGTGGTTGGCTTGCCAACCACGGCGCCGACGAGCCCGCCCGGCGATCGATGGCCGGCGTCGAGGATCCTCGGCCCGGTGCCGCGATGGTCAGCACACCGCGATCGAGGCGCCGGCGCCGTGGTTGGCAAGCCAACCACAGCCACCAAGGACCGCCGAGCCACATGCCTAAATCAAAGGGCACACCCGAATCTCCTTTCCGCGAGCGGCGCACGTTGCGAATGGAAGCGATCTCGATCAGAATGTCCAGATCCGTCCGATTTCCCAACCGAACCTTTGACGGTTTCCGCTCTTCATCGACAACGGCCCCCATGCCGATCGCATCATGCCCCCAGCCGCTCGACCATCGCCGGGCCGCATCCTGACGCTCGTCGCGGGGGCACTGGTGCTCAAGGTGACGGCCGCCGTCGTCTCGCAATACGGCCGCTACATCCCGCCCGACTTCTCGTCCGACTTCCTCCACGGCCGCGAAGGCTACTTCTTCGGCCCCTACCGCTGGGCCTTCCTCACGCACATCCTGGCCGGCCCGATCACGCTGGTCCTGGGCCTGTTCCTGGTCGGCGACCGGTTCCGGGCCCGATCCCCGAGGTGGCATCGATGGCTCGGCCGGGTGCAGGTCGCCATCGTCGTCCTCTTCGTCGCCCCCAGCGGTCTGATGATGGCCCCGTATGCCGCGGCGGGGCCGGTCGCGGCGGTCGGCCTGGCGGCGCTGGCGATCGCCACGGCGACCTGTGCCGTCGCGGGCACCCGGGCGGCGATCCGCCGCCGGTTCGCCGATCATCGCCGCTGGATGTGGCGGTGCTATCTCCTGCTGGCCTCGGCCGTCGTCCTGCGGATGATGGGCGGGCTGGCCACGGTCGCGGGCTGGTCCGCCCCCTGGTTCGACCCCCTGGCCACCTGGGCCTGCTGGCTCGGCCCGCTCGCGATCTTCGAGTGGAGGGAGCGGGCGGGGCGAGGCCCGATGCGCGACCGCATCAGTACAGGTCCTGCGGTATCTGATCGTGGCCGGATACCGTGATCATGATGCGACGGATTTCGGGTGCGATCTGGTCGCTGAGGAACCGGTCGGCACCATCGGCGAAGAGGGCGTTCATGCCCCCCCGATGGTTGGATTTCGTGGACGGGCCAAGGCCCAGGATCAGGCGCTCGTCGGCATCGACCGGGGCCATCCAGGGGGCCGCATGCTCCGCGCCGCCCTCGATGACCATGAGCGTCGTCGATCGGCCATCGGTGAACTCCTCCGACTTCAACGGTCGGCCGGGCGGGAAGCACCCATCGGGGGTGGCGATCCCCAGGTAGGTCGTCATGTTCTTCGGGTTGGGCAGTTCCGGGCAGTGGAAGACGCCGATCTCGGTGGCCATCGCTTCGGCGTTCGCCGGATCATCCCACGACTTCGACAGGTTGAGGCTGTTGTAGAGCGCTTCATGGTCCATATACGGCAGGATCAGCGTCCGCCAATCGTGCAACGGCCGGCCGTCGGCGTCTTCCGTACGGCCGATGGGCAGGGCATGGTGGGACTGCTCGTAGCCGAACAATCCCAGACCGATGTTGTGCATGTTGCTGGCGCACTGCATCCGGCGTGCGGCACGAGACGCCGTACGTCGGGCCGGCAGCAGGAGCCCGATCAACAGGGCGACGATCCCCGCGATGACCAGGCACTCGACCAGCGTCACACCCCGCCGCGCCGGCG
The DNA here is from genome assembly GCF_051175315.1 of Tundrisphaera macrotermitis. Taxonomy (NCBI): domain Bacteria; kingdom Pseudomonadati; phylum Planctomycetota; class Planctomycetia; order Isosphaerales; family Isosphaeraceae; genus Tundrisphaera; species Tundrisphaera macrotermitis. Next base: position 2,618,506 of record NZ_CP195100.1, on the reverse strand, counting down.
ATCGCGACGGGCCGGCGTCGGGGCCAAGAGGATCGAATCGGGCAATCATGGGCGATGGTCCTGGGTCGAGGTGCTGGGACGCCAAAGGTCGCGACGCGAACGCATCAATATTGATCGTCGGGAATCTTCTCGCCGCCGGCCACCGAGATCCAGGCCCGTCGGACCTCGGTCGGGACGGTGGCCTTGAGGAACCGCACGCTGCCGTCGGCGAATAAGGCGTTCGAACCGCCCGGGTGGCGGAGCTTCGCGTCCGACCCGAGGCCCAGGATCAGCCGCTCCCCCGCGTCGACCGGGGCCGGCCAGGGGGCCGCGTGCTCCTCGCCGGCCTCGATGACCATGAGGGTCGATCCCGTCCCATCGGTGATCTCCTCCATCGTGCGAAGCCGGCCGGGCGGGAAGCAGCCATCGGGGGTGGCGATCCCGAGATAGGTCGTCGTCGCGGCCGGGGCCGGCGAACTCGGGCAGTGGTAGATGGGGACGGCGATCCCCGACGCGGTCGTGTTCGTCGCGTCGTCCCAGGATCTCGCCAGATTGATGGTCTGATAGACCGTATCCTGTTCCACGTAGGCCAGGGTCAGCGTCCGCCAACCGTGCAATGGCCTGCCCTCCTCATCCGCCGTCGAGGCCGGCGGCAAGCAGTGGAAGGCGTATTCATAATTGAAAACCCCCACCCCGATCTGCTTGAGATGATTGACGCACTGGCTGCGGCGGGCCGCCTCCCCCGCGGTCCGGACGGACGGCAGCAGGAAGGCGATCAGGAGGGCGAGGATGGCCACGATCACCAGCAATTCGACCAGCGTGAGGCCACGCCTGGCCCCCGGCCGCGACGGACCCATCGTCGGCCCGGTGTGATCGAACCCGGTGCGCATGGGCCGCACCCTCGAATCGCGGTGCCGGTCCGGTCGAGAGGGCATCTTCATCGGGGTGGCTCGGTGAGGGGGGGTGAACAAGGTGGCCAGGGTCCGACGCTTCAATACGGGTCGTTCGATCGCTTCTCGCCGCCGGCCACCGAGATCATCGCGCTCCGGACCTCGGCCGGGACGGAATCCTTCAGGAACCGCACGCTGCCATCGGCCATGCCGGCATTCACGCCACCCGCATGGTTAAGCTTTGCGGTCGGGCCGAGGCCCAGGATCAGGCGTTCGTCCGCATCGACCGGGGCCATCCAGGGGGCGGCGTACTCGGAACCGGCCTCGATGACCATGAGGGTCGATGACGGGCCGTCGGTGATCTCCTCCAGCTTCCGAGGCTCTCCGGGCGGGAAGCAGCCACCGGGGGTGGCGACCCCGAGATAGCTGCACAGGGTACTCGGCCCGGGCGCGCTCGGGCAGTGATAGGCGGGGACGGCCGTCGCCAGCGCGGCGGCGTTCGCCGGGTCGTCCCACGGCTTCGCGAGGTCGATGGATTGATAAAGCTTCTCCTGCTCCAAGTAGGGCAGGATCAGCGTCCTCCAGCTGTGCAGCGGGCGGCCGTTCGCATCGACCGTGTAGGCGGGCGGAAGAGAATCATAGGCTTGCTGATAATTGTGGAGGGCCAGGCCGATCAACTTGCAATAATTGATGCACTGGATGCGGGCGGATTTTCTGTGTGCCGAACAGACGGCCGGCATCAGGGCCGCACACACGAGCGCGACGACGGCCACGACCACCATCAGTTCGATGAGCGTGAAACCTCGCTTTGCCATCGGTTTCGACGGGGCGAACCCCGAATGATGGTGATGGGCGAACATGGGCGACAACCCTGTTTCTTGGCTCCGGACGGGAAGCATGGGGACATCATCAGCATAGCCCGACGCATCGATGGGAACTAGCCATCGGCCGAAAGCACGCCGATCCTCATCGCGGCTTATCGCGGGGGGATTCGGCGGCGATCTCGCGGAAGTAGAGTTCGATGATCCGGGCGTACTCGGGCCGGGGGCGGCCCTGGGCCTGCTGGAGGATCTCGGCGCGGAGGTGGGGCGGGAGTTCGCCCCAGGCGCGGCCGGGCTGGCCCCGGGCGAGGTCGGGGAGCATCGACGTGTCGGGGGCGGCGGAGCCGGCCGGGCCGGATTGGGGGTTGGTGTCGCCGGACGGGCCGGCGGCCATGCCGGGGCCGGTGCCGGTGGGGCCGGGCGACGGGCCCGGGGGCTGGGAGGCGGTCCGCATCGCGTCGGCGGCCCGGCGCATGGCGGGGGCGGCCGGGGGGCCGGGCTGGGCTGGGTCGAGCCCGGCGGCGGCCTCGCGGAGGGCGGCGGTGGCCTCGGCCAGGCCGGAAGGGGGCGGCGGGCCGGGGTCGCCCGGGTTGGGGCGGGCGGCCGAGGCGGCCTCGGCGCGGAGGCCGGCGGCCAGATCCTCTGAGTGGCGGGCGGCCCGTTCGGCGAGGTCGGCGGCCTGGCGGCGGGCGTCGCGGGCGGCGTCGGCGCGGCCCTGGGCCATCTGCTCGGCGGCCTGGGTCATGGCCCGGGGGGCCTGGTCGGCGGCGAGTTCGGCGGCGGCCCGGGCGTGGTGCTCGCTCTGGGCGCGGGCCTCGCGGGCCCGGTCCTGGAGATCCTTCAACGACCGGCCCAGCGCCAGCGTGTCCTCGCGGATCGCTTCCTGCGGCCCGGCCCGCTCCGCCCCCAGGGCCTGGAGCCCCTCGAGGACGTGCCGCTGCCGCCGCGCCAGCTCCTCGGCCCGGGCCCGGTGGTCGGGCCGGAGGGGGAGGTCGGGATCGTCGGGCGGGGCGGGCTTCGGTTCCGCCGCGGCCGGGCCCGACAGCCGAAGCGCCAAAGCCCCGGTGGCGTCGGCCGCCGACCGGATCGCGTCGGCGGTCGGGGCGGGGTCGCGGGCCAGGGCCTCGGCCCGGCGGAGGGCCTCGGCCTTCTCGGCGGGGGCGTCGGGGGCGGGCAGGTTCCGCAGGGCGGCGGCGATCCGCGCCCGGTCGGGGGCGGTCGATGCGGGCTCGGGCCGATCGGCCAGGGCCCGTTGCTCGGCGGCCAGTTCCCGGGCCAGCTCGTCGGCGGCCTGCTGCCCCCGGGCCTCCTGGACCAGCCGATCGGCGGCGGCCGACGCATCGACGCCGGCCCGGCCCAACGCCGATCGCGCGGCCAGGGCGCGGGCGGGGTCGAAGCCGTCGGGCGGGGGCGGGGTCGCATTGACCGAGAACTGCCACTCGCCCGACACGTTGCCGACCCGGACCAGGAGGCGGTTGGCCCCCTCGACGAACTCGACCTCGACCCGGTCCTGCCCCGCCGCGTAGGGCCGGGTGTCGTACCGCTCGAAGACCCGGACGCCGTTGAGCCAGACGACCACGGTGTCGTCGGACCCGATCGCCAGGGTCGCCCGCCGCTTCGTCGGGCTGCTGATCGTGGCCAGGGCGAACGCCGACCGATCATCGTGGTATCCGAAGATCCGGGCGAGGTCGACCCGGCCGTCGTCGCCGGCCATCGGGGCGGGCTTCCAGGGCAGCGTCTGGCCGTCCGGGCCGGGCACCGGCACGTCCAGGCCGACCGGCCAGTTGACGCCGACCGGGATCGGCGGGACGGCCGATTTCGGATAGGGGCCGACGACGTGCCAGGCGGCCGGGGGCCGGGGCTCGGGCGGGCTCGGCTTCGCCGGGGCGACCTCGCGGGCCCGGCGGATCGCCTCGGATAGATCTCGGGCGCGGGCGGCGGCCAGGTCGCGGCGGGGGCGGGCGGCGGGCTCGACATCGAGCGCGGCCAGGAGCTTCGCGGCCTCCTCCTGGCGGCGGGCGAGCGGTTCGAGGCGGTCGGCGAGCTCCCTCGCGGCGCGATCGGCGGGGCGGTCGGCCCGGGGGGCGGAGTCGGCCAACTGGCGTTCCAGGTCGCGGGCGATGTCCTCCTGGCGGCGCCGGGCCTCCTCGACCCGCTGGCGCGACTCATCCCGGCGGCGGTTGGGGTCGTCCAGGATGTCGGCCAGGCGTTGCAGGGCCCGCTTCGCGGCCGACTGGACCAACTCGGCCTCGCGCGGGCGGGGGTCGCGGAGGTTGGCCACGGCCTTCGCGGCGGCGTCGCGGGCCTCGCGGGCGGCGTCGGCCTTGGGGCCGTCGGCGGGGATCGCGGCGGCCAGGCGGGCGATGGCCTCCTGCCGCTCGGCCAGCGGGGCGAGCCGGGCCGCCAGCTCGGCGCGGGCGGCGGGGTCGGGGTCGCCGGGCTTCCGGCGGGCCTCGGCGGTGGCGGCGGCCACCTCGTTGGCCACGGCCTCCTGGCGGCGGGCGAGCCGGCGGGCCAGGGCGCGGGGGTCGGCGGGGAGGTCGCCGAGGTCGCGGGCCAGGCGGCGGAGGGCGGACTCGGCCTCGTCGATCGCCTTCCGGCCCCCGTCCACGTCGCCCCGGGCGAGCGGCTCGGCGGGTCGGCGGACCGCCTCGGCGTCGAGCCGGGGGCGGGCGTTCTCGGCGAGCGGCTCGTCGACCTCGGCGGCCAGGCGGCGGGCGTCCTCCTCGATGGCCCGTTGGGCCTCGGCCAACGCGACGAGCCGGGCGTCGGCGGGGTCGGCCTCCGCGCCCCGGCGGGCCTCGGCGCGCTGGCGGTCGGCGAGCTGGCGGGCCTGTTCGGCCAGTTGGGCGGCCTCGCCGGCCTGGGCCTGGAGCAGCCCCGCCCGGAGCGCGGGGGCCCTGGTCAGGAGGTCGTCGAGTTGGCGCCGGACCTGCTCCTGATCCTCGCGGAGCCGGGCGGCATCGGACCCGGGCTCGGCGGCGCGGGCGGCCAGCCCGTCCTCGCGGGCGGCGAGGTCGCCGAGCTTGCGGCGGTCGTCGGCCAGCTTCGCCAGGGCGTCGAGCCGGCGCCGGAGGCCGTCCACCTTGTCGCGGGCGGCGTCGAGCCGGGCGGGCGCGGCGCGGAGCTTGTCGGCCCGGGCGGCGGGGCCGGGGGCCTGCCCGGCGTCGGCCAGCTGGGCCCGGGCGGCCTCGGCCTCGACCTCGGCGAGCTGGCGGGCGGGGCCGGCCAGAGGGGCGAAGTCGGGGTCGTCCTCCAGGTCGAGAGCAAGGTCGCGGATCCGGTCCCCGAGCTTCGCGGCCTCCTGCTCTCGGGCCACCAGGTCGGCCTGGTCGGCGGCGTCCCAGGCGGCGGGGTTGCCCCGGGCCTGCTCGGCGGCCTGGCGGATCGGCTCGACCTCGCGGCGGATCGCCTGGGCGGCCTGCTTGATCCCTTCGAGCCGGTCGGCGATCGCCTCCTTGCGGAGCCGGTCCCCCTTCGCCTGCATCGGCTCGGCCTGGGCGACGACCTGGACGGCGGACCACGCCGACCACGCCTCGTTCGGCCCGCCCAGCGCCCCCGGCCGGTTGTCGATCACGCGGACCCGCCAGGCCACCGCGTCGCCGGGCCGCAGCCCCAGCGGGCCCAGGGCCAGCATCCCCACGCCCCGGGCGTCGCGCCCGGACACGGGCAGCGTCGATTGGCCGATCGTCGAGACCGCGCCGTCGCGGCGGACCTCGTGGTGCAACTCCGCCCCGGCCACCCCGAAGTCGTCGCGGGCGGCCACCCGCACCCGGAGCACGTCCGCGGGCCCCGCCTCGGCCTGCGCGGGGGGCCCGTCCACGGCGAGCGTCGGCGGCAGGTCGGGCCGGACCCGCAGGCGGCCCCCGTCGGGGTCGCCGTCCATCCCGCGACGGTCGCCGATCGGGGCGATCTCGAACGGGCCGCCCGCCCCGGCCGTCAGTGCGAAGCTCGCCTCCCGGGCGTCCCGGGCCAACGTCGAGCGATGGACCTCGGGCGCATTGGGGTCCGGGCCGGGCCAGGCGACCCGGATCGACGCCACCGGGCGGTCGGCCGCGACCCGGAGCGTGACCCGGCTGCCGGCCACGGCGTCGATCCTCCGGGGGTCGGCGGCGGTCGCGGCCGGCAGGCCGGTGTAGGCGGGGGGCTCGACCCGGGCCTCCAGGCTCGCCACGCGGGGCGGCTCGGCCACCTCGACCCGGTACGCGGGGCTCCGCGTCGACCCGACCACCACCCGGTAGGAGGCCGATTTCTCCAGCCCGGGCAAGGTCGCCGCATAGCCCCGGCCGTCCGGACCTTCGGCCCCTTCGGGCGCCATGCGCGTCGCGTGGTCGCCCCGATCGTCGGCCCACTCGACCCGGGCGGAGTCCGCGCCCGGGGGCCGTCCGAACCGGGCCCGCGCCGTGGCCACGATCTTCGGGCCGACGCCCCGCCGCACGACCGCATCCCCGGGCTCGACCCGCAGCAGGACGCGGTCGCCGCCCGACCACGGGGCGAGCGTCCGCCGCGCCAGCACGCCCCAGGGGTCGGGCCGGGCCAGGCAGAGGGCCGCGACCAGCGCCACGGCCAGCCCCCCCGCCGCGAGCCAACGCCCCGCACCGCCCAGGCCGACCGCCCGGCGCGGGTCGAACCGCCCGGCCCGATCCGCCGCCTGCCCGGCCAGGGCCGCGATCAGCCCCGGCGATCCGTGCGCATCCCGCCCCGGCGCCGGCCGGAGCAGGTCCACGGCCCCCGCCAGGCTCCCCCCCAGCCGGGGGTCGGCCCGCTCCGCCAGCGCCGCCAGGCCGAACGCCCCGCGCCTCCGGAACAGGGGACGGATGGCCTTCCGCCAGGCCAGTGCCGCGACGGCCAGCCACCAGGCCACGCCCAACCCCCACCGCGCCGCCAGCGGCCAGTCCGCGGCCCAGTCCCCGGCCATCATCGCCGCGAGCAGCCCGGCCGCCGCCGCGGCGACGACACCCGCCCCGCGCAGGACCTCGGCGAGGCGCAAGCGGCGGTCGAGCCGCGCCAGGGCGCGGTCCACGGCCCGGGGGACGGGCAGGGTTGTCGGGCGGCTCATCGGCGATCCTCCGCGGGGCTGGCTGGGCGTGCTTCGCCGCCATCGTCGGCATTCCCCGGCCGCACTTCAAGGCCCGCGGCCTCGCATCCGGCACGACCGGCACCCGGCCGGGCAATCCGCGGGGACGGACTGGCCCCCGCTCAAGCCCCCGGGCCGTCCCGACGATCCCTGGTGGAGTTGCGGGTCGACGCGACCCGGAATGATCGACGGCGTGCAATCCAAAGTAGGGACGTCTCAACGCAGCGGGTGAGGAATCGCCATCATGGACGTGATCAAGGGCCTGTCGGGATTCGTGGGCGAGAACCTCGGCCTCCTGGCCGACGCGGACAAGGCCTGGCAACCGACCGACTTCCTGCCCGACCTCTCGGCCGGGGACTGGGCCGAGCGGGTCGCAGGGTTCCGCGAGTCGTCCGCCATGCTCTCCGACGACGTGCTGGTGGTCCTGGTCGGCAACATGGTCACCGAGGAAGCCCTGCCCAACTACGCGATCTCGCTCAACCAGATCGTCAAGGACTCGACCGGGACCGGCGACGCCCCCTGGAACCGCTGGCTCCGGGGCTGGACGGCCGAGGAGAATCGCCACGGCGACCTCCTCAACGCCTACCTCCGCCTGACCGGCCGCGTCGACATGCGGAGCATCGAGCAGACGATCCACCACCTGATCAAGAACGGCTTCAACCCGATCCGGGGCGGTTTCGATCCCCACAGCGAATCCGACGCCTACGCCGGCCTGATGTACGCCTCGTTCCAGGAGAGGGCCACCCGGATCAGCCACACCAACGTGGCGAAGCTCGCGGCCTCCCAGGGGGACGACGCCCTGTCGCGGATCTGCCGACGGATCGCCGGCGACGAGTCCCGCCACGAGTCGTTCTACACCAAGGTGGTCGGGCAGGTCATGGAGCAGGATCCCGAAGGCGGCCTGCTCGCCTTCCGCTCGCTGCTCCGGGGCGTGATCACCATGCCCGGCCAGAACATGGCCGACGGCCGCACCCCCGACCTCTACGACCAGTTCGCCGCCGTCTCCCAGCGCCTGGGCGCCTACACCGTGCACGACTACGCCCGGATCATCGGCCACCTGACCAAAACCTGGCGGATCGCCGACCTGTCGGTCTCGGGCAAGGCGGCGCGGGCCCAGGATTACCTCTGCCAGCAGGCGGCCCGCTACGAACTCCACGCCGACGAGATCGCCGCGAACCTCACCCGCCAGCCGGCCGCCGAGTTCGCCTGGCTCCGCCGCCCCACCCTCGGCCCGATCGGCGGGTCCAGGGGGCGAGGCGCCAGCGCGGCCTGATCCCGGGACGAAGGCGAAACCCGGGGGCCCGTCGCGGCCCCCGGCCCAGGCATCGGAGCGATCATGAAGCAGGCCGCGCGGTTCTCCCGGAGGGTCGTCGACCCCGTCAACTCGGTCGCCTGGTTCGCCATGGACGGGCTCTGGCTCGCCGAGCTGGCCTGGCCGGCCTACGTCGCGACCGGGCTGACCCTGCTGACCGGGGCCACCCTGCTGGCCCTGGATCGCCGGGCCGGCCAGCGGATGAACGACGACCTGGCGCTGAACGCCTGGATGTGGATGAATGCCCTCTGGGCGATCTCCGACCTCGGGGGGTTCCCGCACGTCCGCCGGATCGCCCTGGGCGTCGGCCTGGTCGGGGCGGTCCTCCTGCTCAACGCCATCCGCCCCGCGAACCGCCGGCGCAAGAATCTCCATCGGTTCCGCAAGATGCGGGTTGCCGGCCGCTGAACCGGCCCTCGCCGAGGGGCCGACCGGCCGAATCCCGCCAAATCCGGCGGATCGTCAAAGTAGTGTGCGGAAATGGCCCCGAAATCCTGAATATGTAGGAGACGTCGCGCCATCGCGCCCCGCCGAATCGAACGGCCGCCTTGGGACCCACACCGATGACTTGCAGCCCCGCCCGACTCGCCGCGAACCGGGCCAACGCCCTGAAAAGCACCGGGCCGACCAGCCCCGAAGGCCGGCGGATCTCCTCCCGGAATGCTTACAAGCACGGGATGACCGGCGAGGGCGCGGTCCTCCCGCCCGACGAGGCCGCCGAGGTCGACGCCCTGTCCTCGCGGCTCGCGGCGGAGATGAAGCCTTCCGGCGAGATGGGCCGGATCCTGATCCGGCGGATCGCCGTGATGTCGGCCCGGCTCGACAAGTGCGGCCGCAACGATGCGGCGATGACGGCACGCCGGGTCCGCGACGCCTTGAAGGACCGGGACGCCGCTCGCCGCGCCGAGGTCAATGAACACGCCGCCATCCTGGAACTCGACCCCGACCGGGCGGTCGCCCGCCTGCTGGAGACGCCCGAGGGGATCGACGGGCTGATCGAGGCGTGGCAAGTCCTCCGGGGCAAGCTAGCCCGACCCGGCAAACTCGCCTGGAACGAGCACGACGACCGGCACGTCGACCACCTGCTCGGCCGCCACGCCGGCATGCACCCGCCGACCCAGTTCGACCCGATCCTCCGCGCCCTGCGGGGCCACTTCGCCGGCCTGCGCGATGACCAGGGCGCCGGCCTGAACCGCAACGCCCGCAAGCGGTGGGCCCGCGAGCAGCTGGCCGCGCTGATCGACGACGAGGTCCAGGCCCTCCGCGAGCTTCGCCCCCTGATCGACGACGAGGCCGAGGCGGCCGACCGGGCCGAGGCGGCGGATCGCGCCCTGTTCGACCCGTCCAGGGAGGCCCAACTCGCCCGGCGGTACGAGGCGGCCGCCGAGCGCGGGCTGTTCCGCGCCCTCCGCGAATTCCACGAGGCCGAAAAGCGAGCCGCCGCCGAGGCGACCACGCCCGCAACTCGGCCCCTCCCCCGGGCCGAGGCGCCCCCCCCCTGAGCCCGGCGCGGGCCGTGGCGGCCTCGGCGAGGCCCGCCTCGACGCCGGTCAAAACGAACCCAACGGCCGGTCCGCAACGGAGGCCTCCGGCGGGCCGGGACCGCCCGGCGGCGCACCCTCGGCCGTGAAATGACCCTCGCTCGACGCGAAACCGGCCGGGCGATGCGCCCGGACACCCTCGCCACGGCCCCGAACCCCCGGCCCCCCGGGCCCGGCTGCGCCGAAGGGCCGGGCCATCCGGCCGATCCCGCACCGATCCGATGGGGATCCCGGGGGGATGGATTCGCCGGATTCCGAGGAGGAAATGCTTGAAAGATGCCGGCGGGCCCGGCTACGATCGAGCCGATCGGCCTCCGGCCGTCCCCGCCTGCCCTGCCCCGCCTCGATGCATCGGTCCACCGAATCCGACCTCGCCGGGAGCGCCCCGCTTGATGAAGACCATCAACGCCCGTGGCCTGTTCGCAGCCGTGGCGGCCTTCGCCCTGGCCGGCCCGCGCGCCGGCGGCGAGGAGATCGCGGTGGTCCGGGACTTCCTGGACAAGCACTGCGCCGTGTGCCACGACGACGCGACCCGGAAGGGCGGGCTCGACCTGACCGGCCTGGCGTTCGACCTGGCGGCCCCCGGCTCGTTCGCCCGCTGGGTGACCGTCCACGACCGCGTCGCCAGGGGGGAGATGCCCCCGAAGAAGTCGAGCCGGCCCCACGACGCCGAGATCGACGCCTTCGCCCGGTCGCTGGGCGATGCGCTCGCGGCGTCGGCCCGGGAGCGGGCCGAGAAGGAGGGGCGGGCCACGCGGCGGAGGCTCAACCGGTACGAGTACGAGAACGCCCTCCGCGACCTGCTCGGCACCCCCTGGCTCCAGATCAAGGATGCGTTGCCCGAGGACGGCGAGGCCCACCGGTTCAACAAGTCGGGCGATGCCCTGGACGTCTCCCATGTCCAGATGGCCCGCTACCTTGGCGTGGCCGACGACGCCCTCCGGCGGGTGATGGCCGATCAGGTCGAGCGGCCCGCCACCCGCACGGTCCGCTACTATGCCCGCCAGCAGCGGTCGTTCACCGGCAAGATGAAGTTCTCGGTCTTCAACCAGAGGGCCGAGCGCGCCACCTTCCCGACCCTGGGCTCGGCCCCCCAGCCCGACGTGCGGGCGGGCACCGCCCCGATGACCGTCGGCAAGGACGACCCGGAGACGCGCGAACTCGAAGGCGTGGGCGTGGTGGCCAGCACCTACGAGCCGCTGGAGATCAAGTTCAACGAGTTCAGGGCGCCCCGAGCCGGCCGCTACCGGCTCCGGTTCAACGCCCAGTCGGTCTGGGTCGGCCCCGGGCTGGACCCGAAGCGGTGGTACATCCCGGACCTGGACAACGTCTCGGCCGGACGCCGGCCCGAGCCGATCACGATCTACAGCGAGATCCCGCCCGGGCTCCTGCGGCGCCTGGGCACCTTCGACGCCGCCCCCGAGCCCGGCGTGCACGAACTCGAAGTCGACCTGCTCCAGGGCGAGACGATCCGGCCCGACGCCGCCCGCCTGTTCCGCTCGCGCCCGCCCGCCTGGATCAACCCGCTCGCCGAGAAGGACGGCTGCCCCGGCGTGACCTTCCGCTGGATGGAGGTCGAGGGGCCGATCCTGGAGTCGTGGCCGACCCCCGGCCACCAGCTCCTGTTCGGCGACCTGCCGCTGCGGAAGTCCGGCGACGGGGTCGAGGTCGTCCCGGCCGAGCCGATGAAGGAGGCCGAACGCCTGCTCCGCCGGTTCGCCCGCCGCGCCTACCGCCGCCCGGTGCCTGAGGCCGAGGAGGTCCGGTTCCTGCCGATCGTCGAGCAGGCGTTGCGGTCGAGACGGCCGTTCGCCGACGCGATGATCGCCGGATACACGGCGGTCCTCTGCTCGCCCGAGTTCGTCTGCCTGGAGGAGAAGCCGGGGCGGCTCGACGACCACGCCCTGGCCGCCCGCCTGTCGTTCTTCCTCCACAACTCGGAGCCCGACGCCGAGCTGCGGGCCCTGGCCGATCGCGGCGAGCTGGGCCGTCCCGAAGTCCTCCGCGCCCAGGCCGAGCGGCTCCTGGACGACCCGAAGTCGCGGCGGTTCGTGGAGGCCTTCCTGGACTACTGGATCGACCTCCGCAAGGTCCCCGGCATCGCGGCCGACGAGCTGCTCTACGCCGACTACTACCTGGACGACCTGCTCACCGAGTCGGCCCTGGAGGAGACCCGGCGGTTCTTCGGCGAGCTGATCCGCGAGGACCTGCCCGCCCGCAACGTGGTCGCGTCCGACTTCGCCATGGTCAACGAGCGGCTGGCGGCCCACTATGGCCTGCCCCCGGTCGACGGTGTGGCGATCCGCAAGGTCAACCTGCCGCCGGACAGCCCGCGCGGGGGATTGATGACCCAGGCCAGCGTCCTGATGGTGACGGCCAACGGCACGACGACCTCGCCGGTCCTGCGGGGGGTGTGGGTGATGGAGCGGATCCTGGGCCAGCCGCTGCCGCCGCCCCCGCCGGGCATCCCGGCCGTGGAGCCCGACATCCGGGGGGCGACCACGATCCGCGAGCAGCTGGACAAGCACCGCAACGTCGAGTCGTGCGCGGGGTGCCACCGCCGGATCGACCCGGCCGGGTTCGCGCTGGAGAGCTTCGACGTGATGGGCGGCTGGCGCGACCGCTACCGGGCCCTGGCCGACAAGCCGGCCGAGAAGGGCCGGGGCAAGAACGGCCAGCCGTTCGCCTTCCGCGACGCCAGCCCGGTCGAGGCCGGGGGCGTGCTGCCCGACGGCCGGTCGTTCCGCGACATCCGCGAGCTCAAGCAGAAGCTCGCCGACGACGAAGAACAACTGGCACGCAACCTCGCCGGCCAGTTCGTCGTCTACGCCACCGGGACGCCGGTCGGGTTCGCCGACCGCCCGGAGGTCGAGCGCATCCTGGCCCGCGCCCGAGACAAGGGTTATGGTGTCCGCAGCCTGATCCATGAAATCATCCAGGCCGACCTGTTCCGGAACAAGTGAGGGGATATCGGACATGAACCGCGACCCGCAATCCGCCGACGCCCCGTTCGCCTCGACCCGCCGGGCCCTGTCGCGCCGCGGCTTCCTCCGGGGCGCCGGCATCGCGTTGTCGCTGCCGATGCTCGACGCCATGACGCCCGCGTTCGCCCGCGCGGCGGCCTCGACCTCCCCCACCGACCCCGGCGCCACGCCCCGGCGGATGCTGGCCATCTGCAACAACCTCGGCCTCGTCCCCGAGTACTTCTTCCCCACCGGGGCCGGCCGGGATTACGTCGCCTCGCCGTATCTGGAGCACCTGGCCAGGCACCGCGACGACTTCACCGTCTTCAGCGGCGTGTGGCATCCGGACGTCGACGGCGGCCACCCGGCGGATAACTGCTTCCTGACCGCCGCACCGCACCCGGGCAGCGGCGGGTTCCGCAACACGATCTCGCTCGACCAGTTCCTCGCCGAGCGGATCGGCCACCTCACCCGGTTCCCGTCGCTGACCCTGGGCGTGAACGTCCAGCGCGGCCAGCGCAGCCTCTCCTGGACCGGCTCCGGCGTGCTGATCCCGTGCGAGGAGAAGGCGTCCGACGTCTTCCGCCGGATGTTCGTCCAGGGGACGCAGGCCGAGGTCGACGCGCAGGTCAACAAGCTCCAGCTGGGCGAGAGCATCCTCGACGCCGTGGCCGACCAGGCCGGGCAACTCCGCCGCACCGTCGGCCCCCGCGACCGCGACCGCCTCGACCAGTACTTCACCAGCGTCCGCGAGCTGGAACACCGGATGCAGATGTCGCAGGACTGGGAAAGGAAGCCCAAGCCCAAGGTCTCCGCCACCATGCCGACCGACCCGGCCGGCCCCGCCGAGTACATGGCCAAGGTCAAGCTCATGTACGACATGGCCCGGCTCGCCTTCGAGACCGACTCGACCCGCTCCGTCACCCTCCTGCTGGACAGCGTCAACTCGCCGGCCATCGAGCTGGGCGACCAGAAGGCGGCCGACGCCTACCACAACCTGTCGCACCACGGCAAGTCGGAGAAGAAGCTGGCCCAGCTCAAGACCATCGACGAATGGCACATGAAGCTATTGGCCAACCTGTTCACCGAACTCGATGCGGTCCAGGAAGGCGGCGAGACCCTGCTCGACCGCACCATGATCCTTTATGGATCCAACCTGGGCAACGCCAACACCCACGTCACCACCAACCTCCCCACCCTGTTCGCCGGCGGCGGCTTCCGCCACGGCCAGCACCTCGCCTTCGACACCCACAACAACTACCCCCTGCCCAACCTGTTCGTCTCGATGCTCCAGCGCTTCGGCCTGGAGGTCGACCGCTTCGCCTCCTCCACCGGCACCATGCGGGGGCTCGACCTCGCCTGATCGGCCAGGACCGGCAACCTCAGGCTGGGTCTGGCCCCAGCCGATGCCGAGGGACCGAGGCCGGGCGATGCAGAGGGGAGCGGCGGCGATGGATATCGATGACGAGGTGATTCGGCTCGCGGGAATCGTCCCCCGCGAGCCCGGGACATCCCTGCCCCATGGGGCCAGATATGGTCAGATCGCGGCGTTCTCCCTCCTCCATGGGGTGGAAATCCCGCCCGAAGTCGAGAGCTGGCTCCTCTTCACCGATGGGCCTCGCATCGGGTTTGGTGGCGTCTATGGCCTGAGGGATTTCAAGGAGACCTACGAGATCCATCCGGGCTTCAAAGAGAGAAATTGGTTGCCTCTCGGGACCGACGGGTGCGGCGACTATTATGTGCTGGCCCTCGATTCAATAGATAAGCCGCTGCGGCCCGTCTACTTCATCGACCCATACGCCTCGGGCTATGATACTCCGACGTATGCGGTCGCATCGGGGTTCTGGCAGTTCCTTCGCTTCATGTTCCGCCACGAGTTGGGAGAACGCGGCTGGCCGTTCGATCGGGCCTACGTGCTCGCGGCCGATCCGGAATTCGCCGGGGTGAGGAGTGCTCCCCTTCCGTGGGTAGCCAATGAACGACCGTGAGCTGGATCCAGCAACCGTAGGCTGGGTCTGGACCCAGCTTCGGCATGAGTTGATCGGTGTGACATACCTTTAGCGGGCGTCATCGTAAGCTGGGTCCCGGCCCAGCCTACCGGGCTCCATCGGGGATAGTCACGCGAACAGGCGGTCGGCGATCTCGGGCACCGAGGCCGTTCCCGTCGTGCCGAGTTGGTGGACGACGATCGAGGCGGCGGCCATGGCCAGGGCCATCGCCTCGGCCGGGTCGGCGCCGGCGGCGAGGGCGGCGACGAGGTTGGCCGTGACCGAGTCCCCGGCGCCCACCACGTCGATCGGGCCCCGGACCGGGTGGGATGGGGCGTGCACGGCGGGGCGGCCGGGGGCCGCGCCGATGATGCCGCGCTCGGCCAGGGTGACGAAGACGGGCTGGCCGTTGCGGTCGGCCATCCGCGAGGCGAGCCGGGCTACCGTCTCGGGGTCAGCATTGGATTCGTCGTCGCCGGTCATGCGGGCCAGCTCGGCGGCGTTCATCTTGAAAGTGAGCGGGGGGAAATCGGCCAGGCCCCGGCGGCTGTCGGCCAGGACCACCGGCACGGACCCGGCACGCAGGGCCGCGACCGAGCACTGGAGGACGGGCCGGGTCACCACGCCGGTCTCGGGCCGGTCGACCTGGTCCATGAGCAGCAACGCATCGACCCGCCCCGCCAGTCCGGCCACGCGGGCGGCGAGGTCATCTTGCAAGGCGGCCGGGGTCGGCGTCCAGTTCTTGGAGTCGAACCGGTTCAGCTCGCGCGGGGGCTGGTTCGGCTCCAGGACCAGGGGCTTGCAGTAGACCGGGGTGCGGCGGTCGGGGGCGGTGAGGAAGTCGTCCAGGACCACGCCGGGCCGCGCGGCCAGGGCGCGGCGGAGTTCGAAACCCTCGCCGTCGTCGCCCGAGAAGCCGACCGCGTGGATCGTGCCGACGCCCAGCGCCACGAGGTTGTTGAGGATCGTCCCGGCCGCCCCGGGCTGGCTGCGGACATTGACGACGTTGTGCACCGGCAGGCCGGTCTCGATCGAGACCTCGCCCCGCGCCGGGTCGATCTCCAGGTAGCGGTCGAGGAAGAAGTCCCCGACCACCGCGACGCGGAGCCCGGCATAACGCCCGGTGATGCTGGCGAAGCGATCGGGCGTCATGACTGGGACAGCCGGTGATAGAGGTGGTGGATGAACGCGGCGTTGTCGGCCTGGACGTAGTGCATGGCCCCGCCCATCCGCGAGTAGCTCTTGCAGAACCGGAGGTAATAGGCCGGGTTCGTCTTGGGCGGCTCCCCCCGGGTCCAGTCCCAGCCGCCGCCGTCCTGGAGGTCGACCACATAGATCGAGTGGTCCCGCACGACGGGCCGGCCGTCCTTGAGCCGGAGGTTGTTGGCGCAGCTGATCGCCTTCTCGAACACCTGAGGCCCCATGATCGCCGACCCCACGGACATCACCACGCCCCCGTCGAGCCCGTCCACCGACCCGGCGAACAGCCGGAAGTCGGCCTCCGCCGCCCGGCCGATCGCCGACCCGCTGAACACCGGGTGATTGGTGATGATGTCATATCCGATCCCCGGATGCACGGTCATCGCCACCCCATGTTTGTGCGCCCCCGCCAGGATCGACGCCTCTTTATGTTGGTGAGCAATGTCCACCCTCCCCCCGGCCCATCCCCGCGAGGTCATCGCCCGCATCAGGTCGGCGCGGGCCCCGGTCAGCGGGTGCCCCGGCTCGTCCCGGATCGCCTCGGCCAGTTCCTCGACGGTTGGCAAACTCACCCCATCCTCGTGGATGTACTTCCCCAGCGCCGCCCCGTACCCCAACCCCTCCAACGCCCCGCCCATGAGGGCCCGATGGATGTTCGTCGCGGTCTCGTCCCAGGTCCCGAAATTCCCCTCGGCCACGCCCCGCTCGACGCTCTCGGTCGAGGCCCCGAACCAGGCATACTCCCAGTCGTGGATCGTCCCCGCCCCGTTGGTCGCCAGGTGGGTCAGCCACCCCCGGGTCATCATCCGATCCAGGATGCGGGCCGTCCCGTTCCGCAGCAGGTGCGCCCCGTAGATCAGCATCACCGAGGCCCCCCGCCCCCGGGCCTCGCGGATCCTTGCGGCACACCCCTCGACCTGCGCCTCCACCCCCGGCGCGACCGGCGCGGGCTCGGCCTCGGGGTCTAGCAGGATGTCTTCCCCCCGCGTCAGGCTCCGCCTCTCGGCGAGCGGGAAGACCTTGAGGCGGGAGAGGTCGAGCGGTTTAACGGTCACGGGATCATTCCCCTGATGCGGCCGATGGCCGGTCATTCACGAATCAGACGGTATCGGAGGGTGGATTGCAGATGCGACGATACTCGGCCTCGACGATCGCCCAGGACTCGGGGTACGCGCCGTGAGACTGCTCCTCGATCCGTTGCAATGCCCGGAGGAAGCAGGGGCGTTCGACTTCCCAGTAATAGCGCAGGCGTTCGGGGGTGAACTCGGCCAGCAGGGCCGGGATGTTATGCATGTGATCGGACAGGGCCAAGCAGAGTTCGGCCTTTTGGGAGTTGCCGCGGATCTGCAGCAAAGTCCAGGTCAACAGATCCAGGAACGCTCTCCCGAGTGCCTCCGGGCAATCTTGCATGGCTAGGATCCTGCGGCAAGCCCGAGGTGCTCGTCGAATGAGTATAGCGACATCGGATAGACTCGCCCGCCGATCGCGACTCGCACGGCTCCGAGCTCCGGATCAACTCCAGGAGACGTAGATCGAAACCCGTTGCTCCGCATCATTGTCGGGGACCACCGTCAACTCGGCATGATTGGCCCCGCCGCCGGGTTGGATCTGGAAGCGACGGAAGCCCGTCCCCGTCGACGCCCGGGCGTCATCGCGTGTCCCGGGGGATTGCCGGAGCCAACGCTCGACGTCGGCGACGGGGGCGACGAACGAGGTCCGGAAACTGCGCGTGAACATCGATCCCTCGGTCACGATTTTTAGATCCCGGGCCGACGCCGGGAACGGTTCCAGCCGGCCCCACTCCAACGTGCGCCGGATCGCGGACGCTCGGTTGCGGGACGAGTGGGGCGAGAAAAGTTGATAGCCCACCCCCACGCCCGCCAGCAACGAGCCTGCGAAGCAGCCGGCCATGAGGATGAGAGCCTTCCGGCGGAACTTCATGGCCTTCTCCTCTCGGCCGCCCCGAGGAAGCAGGAACACATATCAGCCTCGATCGCATTCAAGAGTTGCCCATTCGACATCTCAGGAGTGACGTTGCCAGGTTCCCGTGACTCCTTCGTATTCGAACTCGGCCTGACCCATGGCCTCCTCGACCGTCATATGCCAAGTGTCGCTGACGCCGCTCCACGATGCGTCGCAGCCGAACAGGTAAAAGCCGACTTCCCCCTCGTGCAGGCAGATCGCGAGCCCGGCCGCCGGGCCCTGCAGGACGCCCGCCACGATCTGGCGGCAATTGCCGGTATGCCGGTGCCGTCGGTCGATTGGCGTGAACAGGATGACCCTTGCGCCATTGAGGGATTCGGGAGCGTCCTTCACAAATCGCCTTTCCCAATCGATTGCAGGACGGGTCGGGTCGCAGCAAACGCCTTCAAGTCGGATCAAAATCCGGCCTACGTCTACGCCAGGATCCGCGCGACGTCATAAAACGGAACGAATCGGTCTCGGCTCACCAGGACAAAACCTTCGAATCTCGCCTGGGCGATCGGCATCCGGTCGAATGGGTCGCGATGGTGATCGGGCAGGCTCCGCATGGCCAGGGCATGGGCGATGGTGATCGGCAGGGGGAGGAAGCGATTGGCGGCCATCGCCGACTCCAGGTCGTCGGGAGCGCCCAGCTTGCCAACGGCCTTCTTATGCAAATCTCCCAGGCCACGGCAGCGGAAATCAGGACGGTATTCTTGCCGTCGCCGATGGCCGCAGAGGCTTCCGGTGAGAGTTGGCCAGGATCGTCGAGCCACCAGAGGAAGACGTGGGTATCCAGGAGCAAGGTCCTCACGAATCGCCCCCGAAGGCGGAGGCGAGGTCGGCGGGCAAGTCATCGAAGTCCTCGGCGATGCGAACCCGGCCTTTCCACTGCCCGCCCACGCGGGGCGAGTCATCGGCGCGGATCGGGACGAGTCGCACCGCGGGCAACCCCTCGCGGGCGATGATGACCTCCTCGCCGCCCATCGCCCTCTCGACCAACTCGGGGAGCCTGGACTGGGCCTCGGGGATTCCGGCGATCTCCATCGGAGGCCTCCTCAGGTCGAATACAGATCAGCGAAGCTAGCCAAGGTAGGCTGGGTCGAGACCCAGCAAACGCTCTGGTGCTGGGTCTCGACCCAGCCTACGACGACTCCCTGGAGAATGCGATCCTTCCATCGAGCAAGACTTGCGTCACCTCAGCCGACTTGAAGTTGATCAATGACCCACTAATGAAGCCTAAGTCCGATGTCGATGAGACGACTTCGACAACCTCGGCGACGACGTCATCGCCCGCCTCCAGGTGCCCGAGCGAGGAGATCCGGAGATTGTAGCTCTCGCCGTCCTCGAAACGGAACCGGCCGATGAGCGATTCCCGGTCCAGTCGCATCAGCACGTCGAGCAGCAATGATGGTTCCAGGTCGGCCACCGCCCATCCTCCTCAGTCCGCCCCGAGCAGGGCATCAACGAGCCCGATGGCGTCGCGGTAGTCGGGGATGACGGCGTCGGCGCCGACGCCGAGGAGGCGTTCGCGCTTCCAGGGATCGACGCGGCCGGAGCCGTTGTTCGCCTCGTCGCTGGCGACGGCGATGGCGAGGCCGCCGACCTGCTTGGTGTTCTCGACCTCGACGTAGCCGTCGCCGAAGGCGAGGAGGTGGCGGCCGGTGATCCGGTTCTCGGAGAGGATGCGGTCGATGATGATCTTCTTGGAGAAGTTCTTGTAGTCGTCCAGGGCGCCGTAGATGTGGTCGCCGAAGTAGGGGGACAGGCCGAGCAGGGCCGCCTCGCGCTTCACGGCCGGCTCGTCGGTGCCGCTGGCCAGGTAGAGGCGGAGGCCGCGAGATCGGAGGTGGTCCAGGAACGGCAGGGCGCCGTGGACCAGGAAGGCGGCGGCCGGGACGGTGCCGTCGGCCAGGCCCGAGGTGCGGGCCGCGATGTGGGCGTCCAGGCGGCGGAGGTATTCGTGCTTGTACCAGAGCGGCTCGCGCGGCTCGCCCCCGCGCTCGCGGACGCGGTCGGCCAGCTGGATCATCTGGTAGATCGTCTGCTTGCCGTTGAGCCGCATGATGTCGTCGAGGACCAGCCGGCGGATCGACTCCTCGCTCTCATCCGGCCGCCGGGGCACGGCCTCCACGAACATCGGCACCATGACCTCGGGCCAGCCCTGGCGGATCGTCGACAGGGTGCCGTCGAAGTCGAACAGGACGTGGCCGATCTCGGGCCGGGGCTCCAGGGAGGCGGGCAGTTCGACGCTCGGCCAGCGATCGTCGGTCCGGGGCGGGGCGGCGGGCAAGGTCATCGCGGGGTCTCGGGGGGAATGATGTCCAACGCGGCAGGATCTCGATCAGCGCAGGGCCTCGACCACGGCCGCGGCCCCGGTCGCCGGGAGCAGGGTCAGATTCTTCGGCTCGCCGAGCAGTCCCCAGGTGGCCGACGCCGGGCGGAAGGCGGCATGCACGGCCTCGGCGGCGACCGGCTTGCCGTCGGACCCGACGCCCCCGGCCACGACCAGCCGGCGCGGGGCCATGAGGGCGGCGAGGTGGGCGACATCCCCGATCTCGCGGACGATGCCCGGGGCCAGGACGCCGAGCCTTTGCCCCTGGTAGGGACGATCCGCGACGAAGCTGGCCAGGGTGCCGACCGTGGCGACCCGGCCGACGCGGGGATCGATGGCGGCGACGCTCAGGGCGACCAGCCCGGCCGGCCCGTCGCCGATCAGCGTGACCTCGGGCTGCCCCAGGGCATCGATCAGGCGGCGGACGTCGGCCACCCACTGGCCCAGCAAAGGCCGGCCGATCCACAGGCCCCACTCGGCCGAGTTGTGGTCGGGCAGGTCGCCGACCCTGTCCGACGGCACGGCCAGGGACCCGGTCGCCCGCAGATCGAGCGTGACAAAAGGTCGGCCGGCGCGGCGGATCTCGGCGGCCAAAGGGCCGGCCTCGGCGTGGGCCGCCCCGTCGAGATCCAGCAGGATCACCGGCGGACCGGACCCGGGCTCGACCTGGGCCGAGAGCGTGAGGCCCGGCTCGGGCTCGAACCGGATGCGACCCCCGTGGTTCCCCGCGATGAGTTCGATCCGGGGGGCGGCGGGCAGGCCGCCGAGGACGCGGTTGATCAGGGTCGCCGTCAAGGCATCGCGGGCGGCGGGCCAGGCGGAGGCGTCGGCCGGGGCGGGGCGGGCGGCGAGCAGGGCGCGGGCCCGGTCGGCGGCGAAGCGGGGGATCGTCATCCAGTCGTCGGGCCGGCTGTCGCCGGGGAAGCAACGGAGGATCTCGGGGTCTTCGGGCTCGAAGGCGGGCTCAGCGATCGGGGAGCCGTCCCCCTGCCCCGCCAGGTGGAGCGTCATCCAGCCGTACATGGCCTCGCGCATCGGGCGGCTGTAGTCGTGGCCCGACTCGAAGGTGGTGTGCCGGAGCGCGGCCGGGCGGCCGGCCAGGCCGAAGATCGGCGCGACGCGGGAGAGGGTTTTGGACGCCTCGGCGACCGAGAACTGGGGGGCGTCGCGGGTGGCGTTGATGACCATCAGCCCGCGCGGGGCGACCAGGCCCAGCACGTCGGATTCCTCGGCGAGCCGCAGGGCCCCGGGCACGACCTCGCACAGGCAGCAGGCCGCGCCCAGGTAGGCCTGGTAGCTGCCGACCGAGCAGACCGGGACCACCGCCTTGAGCCGGTCGTCGGTCGCCCCGGCATACATCGACTGGTTCCCGCCGCCGCTGGCCCCGGTCACGCCGATGCGGTCCGGGTCCACCTCGGGGCGGGTGAGGAGGTAGTCCACGGCGATCCGGTTCTCCGCGACCTGGAGCCCCGCCAGGGGGAGGCCGATCGGCAGGAGCGCGGCGGCCGTCGCGGCGCCGTGGTATTCGCCCAACGGCTTGCCCACGCCGCGCTCTCCGGCGCCGAAGGCGTCCACGGCCAGGACGAAGAAGCCGAGCTTCGCCGCGCCGATGCAGCGGGCCTGCACCGTGGGATCCTGCTTGGCCCCCTTCCAGTGGCCGTGGACCATCAGGATCGCCGGCCTTCGGCCTTCGGCCTTCGGGACATAGGCGTTGGCCGTCATCAGGACGCCGGGGAAGGTCGGGATCACCAGCCGCTCGACCCGATAGCCGTCGCGGTCGAGCGTGCCCAGGACCCGCGCCGGGGGCGGGCTGGGATCGGCGGGGATCTCGCCCCAGGCGGCGGCCAACCCTCGCCGCGTCGAGGCCGCCCGCGCGTCGCGTTCGGCCGGGGTCGCGGTGATCGGGTCGCCGGCCCGGTGCATCAGGGCCTGGTCGCGGACATACGCCAGGTAGGCGTTGTTCGGAGGGTCGGCGGCGCGAGAAAGATCCGATCCGGCCGCCAGCATGCCGAGGCACGCGACGGCCAGCGACAGGGGACGCGGGCCGCGCGGCCGGTTCGGGGTCTTCATCGAGGGGCCTCAGTCGAGGGGCTTGATCGAGACGTTGCGGAGCTGGACCGGGTCATTGTGGCCGGCGAAGCCGAAGAAGCCGGAGGTGCGATTCAGGCCGGGGTGGGCCTTGCCGCCCATGAACTCGCTGACCTGGCTGACGTCGGCGTCGACGATCGCCGTGCCGTTCAGCTCGACGGTGATCTTCGGCCCCTTGACCGTCACTTCCATGAAGTTCCACTCGCCGGGCGCCCGGGTGTAGCCGCGATGGGCGGCGACGACGCCGTAGACCGACCCGCAATACTGGCGAGGGTCGAGCTTGGCGTACTTCTCGGCCGTGTCGTCGAGGATCTGCAGCTCGCACATCCCGTTGTAGGCGGTGTCGCCGGTGCCGGGGTAGCGGATCGCCAGGCCGTTGTTGCCGCCGGGCGGGACCTTGAACTCGACGCGGGCCACGAAGTCGCTGTATTCCTTGTTGTAGTAGAGGACTCCGCCCTTGCCCGTCTTGCACTGGATCGTCCCGTCGACGACCTCGTAGTTCTCGACCGGCCCGGCCCAGCCGGCCAGGGTCTTGCCGTCGAACAGCGGGGTGAAGGCCTTGGCATCCTTCTTGGCGAGGATCTGGTTCGCCTCATCGGCGGGGATCTCGCGGGCGAAGATGCCCTTCCAGCGGATCTCGCCGCCGTGGGTCTGGAGCTGGATCACGCCGCGGGCATACAGGGGGATCTTGCGGTCCCAGTAGTTGGCCATCGGGGCGTCGTCGACGACGAGCTTGTCGTTGAGGTAGACCGTCGTCCGGGCGCCGACCTGGATGATGCGGAGGTGGTTCCACTCGCCGAACGGCTTGTCGGCCAGGACCAGCGGGTCGCGGCCCGGGGCGCCGTTGGCGTTATTGAACAGGCCGCCCGAGCCCTTCTCGGCGCCCAGGTTGTTCTTTCCGCCGGCCGGGGTCGTGTCCCAGATCTGGACCTGGGGGGTGCCGCGGAGGTAGATGCCGCTGTCGGCCTTGGCCACGGTCTTGTAGTCGATCAGCAGCTCGATGTCGCCGTATTCCTTGTCGGTCGTCAGGTAGGTGCCGTTGCCGTCGTTGACCAGCTCGCCGTTCTCGACGGACCAGTGCTTGCGGGCATCCTCGTCCCACTCGGCCAGCTTCTTGGCCCGGACGTCCTCGGGCATCGCGGCGAACTTGCGGGGGTCGAGGTCGCGCTGGCGGCCGTGCCAGCCGGCCATGTCCTTGCCGTTGAACAGGGCGGTGAAGCCGGAGGGGGGCTGGTTCGGCTCGGCGGCGGTCGAGAGGGAGGCGAGGCCGAGGGCCACGACGAGGCCGGCGGCGATGGGGAAGGGACGAAGTCGCATGGAATCGATCCGGAGGAGGAGGGTGGGACGGTCAGCGACCCCCATCAATACCCGTCCCGGCCGCGGAATTCCAGGGTTTGTCGCGGATCGGCGGCAATGATCCCGGCTCATGGCGATCGGCCCCGGCGCCGGGTAAGCTCTCCCGGGTGCGAGGTTAAACAACCCGTCCCATCCCCATCGGAGCATCTCATGGCCGGATCCCGGACCATCTCCCATCCCCTGTCGCTGGCGGCGGCCCTGCTGGCCCTGGTCGCGGCGACCCAGGCCCCGGCCCACGGCCAGGCGACCAAGGACGAGCCCAAGGCCAAGGCCAAGGCGACCCCGAAGCCCGCCCCGACCAAGCCGCCGCTCCCCCCGACGGCCGGGAACGTCCCCTACGGCGACCACCCCCGCCAGGTGCTCGACTTCTACAAGGCCGAGTCCAAGGAGCCGACCCCGCTGGTGGTCTTCATCCACGGCGGCGGCTGGGTCAACGGCGACAAATACGGCCTCGGGGCCGGGACGATCAAGGCGCTGCAGGCCGAGGGGATCTCGGTGGCGGCGATCAACTACCGCTACACCACCCAGGCTGACGAGGCCGGCATCAAGCCGCCGGTCAAGTGGCCCATCGAGGACGCCGTCCGCGCCATCCAGTTCCTCCGCTCCAAGGCGGGCGAGTGGAACATCGACAAGACCAGGATCGGCGCCACGGGCGGGTCGGCCGGGGCCTGCTCGTCGCTCTGGCTGGCGTTCCACGACGACGTGGCGAAGCCCGATTCGCCCGACCCCATCGCCCGCGAGTCCTCCCGCCTCGCCTGCGCGGCGGTCGGCGGGGCCCAGACGACGCTCGACCCCAAGCCGCTCCGCGAGTGGATCCCCAACTACCGCTACGGCGGCCACGCCTTCGGCTTCAAGGGGCCCAACGGCCGCGACTCCGCGTTCCAGATCCTCTACGACCACCGGGATGAGGTTCTCCCCTGGATCAAGGAATACTCCCCCATGGAGCACGCCGGCGCCGGCGACCCCCCGGTGTTCCTGGACTACCCGCAGCAGGACAAGCCCCCCGTGCTGGGCGAGGAGCAGAAGGACCCCACCCACTCCGCCGTGATGGCCCTGCCCCTGGTGGACAAGCTCAAGGCGGCCGGCGTCGAGGCCCACCTGGCCTACCCCGGCCACAAGGATCCCGAGTACGCCAGCACCACCGCCTTCCTGATCGCCAAGCTCAAGGCCCCCGCCTCCAAGCCCTGACCACGCCCCGCCCGAACATCCCCCGGCACGGCCAGGACCATCCGTCCTGGCCGTTTTCTTTCCCGGCCCGGTTGACCTCCGCCGCCGCCTACGCAATGATCCGTATGCAATATCGCGTCGGACAACCCAGGGAGGCCCGAAGATGGCGGGGAAGAAGTCGATCGCGATCACGGATCGCCAGTTCGCGGTGCTCCGGGTGCTCTGGGCGAACGGGCCGCTGACGGTCCGCGAGCTGATGGAGCACCTGCCGCAGGGGGACCGCCTGCCTTACACGACGGTCCTCGGGCTCATGCAAAGCATGGAGAAGGCCGGGCTGGTGGCCCACGACAAGGAGGCCCAGACGCACCGCTACCGCCCC
Organism: Tundrisphaera macrotermitis; assembly: GCF_051175315.1. NCBI lineage: Bacteria > Pseudomonadati > Planctomycetota > Planctomycetia > Isosphaerales > Isosphaeraceae > Tundrisphaera > Tundrisphaera macrotermitis. The sequence goes on along the minus strand of NZ_CP195100.1, from coordinate 2,593,448 downwards.
ACGCTGACCGAGCAGGAGGCGACCAGGACGCTCCTCTCCGACTTCCTGGGCCGGTTCTTCCACGGCTCGGCCGAGCGGCTGGTGCTGGGCCTAGTGGACGCCCACGAACTCGACCCGGCGACCCTCAAGGCGATCGAGGCGAAGCTGGCCGAGGCCCCGAAGCAGGAGGACGCCCCATGATCCGGTTCATCGACGGCACCCTCGACCCGTTCCTCGCGCTCCTGGCCGGCTGGTCGATCCGATGGGGCCTGGTGATCCTGGCCCTGGCGGCGTGGCTCCGGGCCTGCCCGCCCCGGTCGGCGGCCGTGCGCCATTCCCTGTGCCTGACCGCCCTGGCGGCGGGGCTGATCCTGCCCCTGGCCCCGCGCTGGGCGGTCCCATGGCCCCGATCGGCGATGGATGAGGTCCGAACCCCTCCCCCGGACCGCCCGGCAATCCTCGACCCCGGCCGGCCCGCGCCCCCGCGACCGATGATGCCGGACGCCCGGCCCTCGGTCATCACGCCGATGCCGATTGCGGCCGTGCCGCCGATCCGGCCGAAGCCCGATGTCGTGGCGGCGCCAATCGGGTTCGGGCGATGGGCCCGGCTCGCCCTGGGCGTGGCGTGGCTGGTGGGGACGGCCATCGCCCTGATCCGACTGGCCGTCGGGTGGCGGGTCCTGGCCCGGCTCCGCGCCTCGGCGGAGCCTTTCACCATCGAGGATCCCACCCCGACAACCCGAGGCGTGGCGGTGGCGACCCACCCGGCGGTCGGCTCGCCGATCGTCCTGGGCGGGCGTCGGCCGACGATCCTGGTCCCCGAGGGCTGGGCCGCGATGCCCGAGGCGTCGCGGCGGGCCTGCCTGCTCCACGAGATCGCCCACCTGGAGCGCCAGGACGACCTGGCGAAGCTGGCCGGCGAGTTGATCCGGGCCCCGTTCTGGTTCCACCCGGCGGTCGCCTGGCTCCTGGCCCGGCTCGACCGCGAGGCCGAACTCGCCTGCGACGAGGCGGCCGTGGGCCGGGGCGTCGCCCCGCGCGACCTCGCCGAACTCCTCCTCGCCTTCGCCCGCCGGCCGGCCCGGCTCGACCCGGCCGGCCTCGCCCCCCGGTTCTTCGACCGCGGCACGGTCGCCGCCCGCATCCACCGGCTCCTGGAGGACGACATGGCCCGATCCCCCCTCGCCCCGTCGAAGCCCAAAGCCTTCGCCCTGGCCGCCTCGTTGGCCCTGCTCGCCCTGCTGATCGGCGGCGCCGGCGCCCGCGCCATCGAGCCCCGGCCCCAACAACCCGCGCCGGCGCCGGCGACCAACCCCGAGCCCAGGCCGAAGCCGGCCCCCCGATCGTTCTCGGCGATCGTCCGGGACGACCAGGGCCGGCCCGTCGAGGGGGCGACCGTCGTCGCGGCGACCCTCGACCAACACCCTGCCCTGGACTCCGCGATCCCCATCCCCCAGGAAGTCCCCTTCCCCCGGGGAATGCCCCAGGTCGATCCCGAGGGTGAAGGCTTCATGGCCTTCGGTGTCACCTCCGTCGTCCCGAACTTTACCGTCGCCGAATCACAATTCCACGACGAGGTACGGACCGGGGCCGATGGCGTGGCCCGATTCGACCGCGAGCCGAAGTCCGGGGTCCTCCTGGTGGCGTTCAAGGAAGGCCTGGCCCTCACCTGCTTCGACCTGGAGAAGGCCGAGGGCTCCGATTCGATCCCGCTCACGCTGGTCCGCCCGCGTCCGTTGGTCGGCTCGGTGGTGGACGAGGCGGGTCGGCCGGTCGCGGGGGCAGAGGTCCGGATCGAGACGATCCGGGGCGGCGTCAAAGGGCGCCGCGACCATTTCCCGATCCTCGAACCCTTCACGCGAAAGACGTCGCTCGCGGCCCGGCTCGCCACGCGGACGAGCCCCGACGGCACCTTCCGCTTCGAGGGGCTGCCCGTCGGCAGCGAGGCGGTCGTGTCGGCCTCGGCCGAGGGGAGGGCGAAGGCCACCACCGCATCAAGGGCCGACCGACCCTACGTCGCCGGTACGGCCGAGGATCCCGCCCGGCTGGTCCTGGCCCCGGAGGCCCGCGTGGCCGGCCGGGTCATCTCCGATGTGCCGGGGGTGTCGGTCGCCAACCGGGTCGTGACCATCCAATGGTCACCCTTCAGCGGGGTCAGCTCCACCCTGAACCGCCAGGCGACGACCGACGCCGGGGGGCGGTTCGAGTTCCGGGGCCTGAACGATGGCGACGCCCTCCTGGTGATCGAGGACGTGCCGATCGACGCCCCCTGGACCTTCGACGCCGCCGCCGTCCACTTGACCCCCGGCCAGACCGCCGAGCCGGCGCTCCGGATCGGCAAGAGCGTCGAGGTCACGGGCCGGGCCGTCACGACCGATGGCCAGCCGATCGCCGACGCCATGATCGCGGTGAGGGGTTCGAGGAACCCGGAGCCGATGGCCCAGCCGATCATGCTCAAGACCGACGCCACCGGGACGTATCGCATCCGCCTCGCCCCGGGCCTGGTCTCCGCATCCTGGGCGGGCGGGCTTATCGGCTTCACGGACCCGGTCGATCACCAGCCGGGCCCATCGACCATCGTCCCTGAGGGGGTGGCGACCTTCGCCCTCGAAACGATCCGGATGGCCCGGGCCGCCGGCCCGATCCGGGGACGCATCGTCGACGCGGCGGGCGTGCCGATGGGTCGGGCCGAGGTGGTGAGCATCCGAATCGCCGAGAACCACGGGCCGATGCAGGCGTCCGCGATGGCCGACGCCCAGGGCCGGTTCACGCTGCCTCCCGAGGTGACCTGGAGCATCCCGCTCCATCAGCCGATCATGATCAGAATCCGCGCCGACGGCGGCCAGGAGTTCGAAACCTGGGCGGTGCCGAACGGGCGGGACGAGGCCACGATCAAGCTGCCTACCCTCCGCGATGCCGCGACAATGGGGCCCGAGGCGGTCGGCCCCGACGAACTGGCCGGCGTGGTGATCGACCCCCAGGGCCGGCCCATCGAGGGGGTCCTGGCCGATGCCTATAGCTGGGCACCGGGCCATGAGGCCCGCACCGGCAGCGACGGCCTGTTCCGGATCAAGGTGCCGGTCCGGGGCAAGACCGAGATCCGCCTGACCAAGGACGGCTACGAGCCCCGCGAGTTCATCGACCAGCCGACCGGACGGAAGGGCTGGGTCGTGGCGATGGGGAACTCGACCTACTTTGAGGGAATCGTCCTCGCCCCCGACGGATCGCCGGTCGCCGATGCCCCGATCCGCGCCGACGGTGGGGAACGCCGGATGGCGGGCGGGGGCCGCCTGTCCAACTGCTGGACGGTCGGCCGATCGGGGCCGGACGGCCGGTATCGCCTGTACGTCGAGCCGGGGGTGTACGAGTTCGAGCTTCGCGTCCCGGGCCGGGGCGTGGCCCGGGTGCCCGGCCAGGCGATCTCCTCCGATGAGGCCCGGTCGCTCGACCTCCGGCTCATCCCGGGCGTGGACTTCCGGGCCCGCGTCGTGGACGACCAGACCGGGGAGCCGGTGGCCGGGTTCGTCCTCCCCGACCGGCAGAGTGGCGGCGTCGCGGGGACGTCCGACGCCGCCGGCCTGATCCGCATCGCCGACCTGATCCCCGGGCCCCTCTCGTTCTGGCCGATCCGGTCGGACCGCTACGCCCGGTTCTGGTCCGACGAAGGCGCCGACGCCTTGAGCCGATTCCACGTCCCGGGCCCGGTCGCCTTCCAGCGCAACCTGGACGGCCTCAACTTCGAGGTCCGGCCGGGCATGGGCCCGGTCACGATCCGGGTCGAGCGGCCGGCGACGATCCGGGGCCGGGTGCTCGACCCCGACGGCAAGCCCGTGGCCGGCGCCACCGTCGCCCCGACGCTGGCCGGCACCGGCGACACGCTGCTCGGCGACGACCGGTTCCGATCCGTGACCGACCGGGACGGCCGCTTCGCGATGGCGTTGCCGGCCGGCAAGACGTTCGCCTATCACCTGGTCGCCCACGACGGCAAGTTCAACGAGTCGCGGGATTGGGCCGACGGCCTCGTGCCCCCCTTCCGGACCGAGCCCGGCCAGGTGATCGAGGGCATGACGATCCGCCTCACCCGCCCGGCCACGGTTCGGGGCCGGGTGGTCGAGAGGGGAGGCAGCCCCGTTGCTGGTCGGCAGATCTTCGCCATCCCCGACGACCTCCGGAAGAACCGCCGCTTCAGCCCGTCCGCCCGGACCGATGAGGAAGGCCGGTTCGCGATCCGCTGCATCACCGCGGGCAAGCACGAATTCTCGATCGGGATGGGCCGAGATACCGCCTCCATCACCCTGGCCGAGGGGGAGACGCGGGAAGGTATCGAGGTGACCATCGACCCCCTGCGCTGACCGGCCCATCGATCCTGGAACCCACGCGGTCGCGGGCCGGCCTCCGGGCGGGGACGCGGCCGCGCGGCATTGCGGGAGGATTCCCCGATTTGGTTGGCTCGCGGGGCCGGGGTCGGTGTATGTTCATGGGGCCCGGGATTCCGCCCGGCTCCTCGACAGGTGATCCCCCGTGACGCCGACCTCCGTCAGCCTGCTCGATCGACTGCGGGACGCGGGGCCCGACCACCCGGACTGGCTGCGGCTGCACGAGATCTACACACCCCTGATCCACCGCTGGATCGGCCGCGTCCCCGGCCTCGCCGACGAGGCCGCCGACCTGGCCCAGGAGGTCCTGTTCGTCCTGATCCGGGAGATCCCCCGGTTCGAGCGGCGTCGCGAGGGGTCGTTCCGCGCCTGGCTCCGGCAGGTCACGGTCAACCGGGTGAGGTCGCATCGCAAGGTCCGCCACCGCCGCCCGATCGTCGGGCTCGACCCGGCCGCGGGCTTCCTGGATCAACTCGCGGCCCCGGACGGGGAGCTGGCCCGGGAGTGGGACCTGGACCACGACCGCCACGTCTTCGGCAAGCTCCTCGCGATCGTCCGGCCGGATTTCGCCCCGGTCACCTGGGAGGCGTTCCAGAGATTCGCACTCGACGGCGTCCCCGCGGCCCGGGTCGCCGAGGAACTGGGGCTGACCGAGAACGCAGTGGTCCAGGCCAAGTCCCGCATCCTCAAGCGGTTGCGCGGCGAGGCGGGGGATCTGCTCGGTTCTTGATCGGATTCGCGGCAGGTCCGGCCTCGCCCCGGCCTTTCTCTCTGGTGGATGCGACGACGCACCGCCGACCCCGACCATGAGACGGAGACCGGGCCGATGGCAGTTCCCCCCCTCGCGACCCACCCGACCGACGAGACGCTCCACGCCTACGGCCTCGGCAAGCTCGATGACGCGGGGGCCCGCGCCGTCGACGAGCACCTGGAAGGCTGCCTCGCCTGCCGCGCCCGGGTTGCGGACGCCGCGCCCGACTCGTTCCTGGGCCGGCTCCGCGAGGCCCGGCCCGGCCTAGGGTCCGCCTCGATGGCCGGCGGCACCCTCAGCTTCACCCCGCAGGGGCTCCCGGCCGGCACGCCCGCCGCCGACACCATCCCGCCGGGGCTCGCCGCCCACCCGGACTACCGGATCACCAAGGAGCTGGGCCGGGGCGGGATGGGGGTGGTCTACCTGGCCCACAACACCATGATGGGCCGCGACGAGGTCCTCAAGGTCATCGGCCACCACATCCTGGAGCGCCCCGGCATCCTGGATCGCTTCCTCCGCGAGATCCGGGCCGTGGCCAGGCTCCGCCACCCCAACGTCGTCGCCGCCTATGCCACGGTCCGGTTCGACGGCGGGCTGGCGCTGGCCCTGGAGTATGTCGAGGGGCTGGACCTGGCGAAGCTGGTCCGCACCAAGGGGCCGCTGGCCGTGGCCCACGCCGCCTACTTCGCCCACCAGGCGGCCCTGGGCCTCCAGGAGGCCCACAAGCACGGCCTGGTCCACCGCGACATCAAGCCGCACAACCTGATGCTCACCCACGACGGCAAGGCCCGCGTCGTCAAGGTGCTCGACTTCGGACTGGCCAAGGCGACCCGCGAGGACAAGCTCGACGCCGGCCTCACCTCCCAGGGCCAGGCGCTGGGCACGCCGGATTACATCGCCCCGGAGCAGATCCTCAACGCCCCGGACGTGGACATCCGGGCCGACATCTACAGCCTGGGCGGGACGCTCTACTACCTGCTGGCCGGACGCCCGCCGTTCCAGGCCAACTCGCTGTACGACATCTACCAGGCCCACATGTCCCGGGATGCCGACCCGCTGAACCTGGTCCGGCCGGAGGTGCCCGCCGAACTGGCCGCGCTAGTGGCCAAGATGATGGCCAAGGACCCCAATCGCCGGTTCCAGACGCCCGACGAGGTGGCCCGGGCGTTGGCCCCCTTCTTCAAGCCGGGCAAGGCGATCCCCCGGCCGGCCGCTCCTCCGGCCGCCGAGCCGACCCGGGCAGCCCGGCCCACGCCCCCGGAACCGCCGACCCAACCGAGGCCGCTCCCGAGGCTTCCGAGCCAGGCCGCCCCGCCCCCCCTCGCGGCGGGTGCGCCCGGGGCCGAATGGCAATCCCTGATCGACTTCGGCCCGTCGGAGGCCCCGCCCGCGATACGCCCCGACCCGCCGGCCCCATCGTCGGCCGGGGGCCGGCCCCCCTGGATCAAGATCGCCGCGGCGGGCGTCCTGCTGCTGATCGCCGGGATCATGGCCGCGGCCGCCTCGGGGGTCTTCAAGGCCCGCACCCCGAACGGGACGATCGTGGTGGAGGGCGTCCCGGCCGATGCCGACGTCCTGGTCGAGGGCTCGACCCTCGCCATCGCCCGCGCCGGGGACACGGCGACCATCTCCGAGGTCCCGGCCGGCCGGGGCCACCGCATCAAGGTCGTCGTCGGCGGCGCCGAGGTCTGGGCCGAGGAGGCGACGGTCAAGGTCGGGGGCCAGGCGGTCCGGCTGTCCTACAGGCCGCGCCCGAGCCCCGCCGGGGCGGCCCCCCTCTCGCCGCGAGGCTCCTTCGTGGCGGAGGTCGGCGATGGAGACTGGTCGCTGGAGGGCGATGAGCTGGTCCAGTCCAGGATGGAACCGCCCGCCGGGCTGGGCCCGAACTATGCCATCTGCTTCGGCGATCGGGGCTGGTCGGACTATGACCTCACCCTGGAGGCCAAATCCACCGGCGGCCCCGATGGGTTCGGCGTGGGGATCCACAGCGCCTCCGACCACAACGGGATCGGCATCAATTACGGGGCCTACGGCAATCGCGGCTTCGACGTCTTCCACAACATCAACGGCAATTGGTCCCGGATCCGGGACAACCACCGTTCGAAGAGCATCAGCCGAGGCGAGTGGCATCGCGTCCGGATCGAGGTCCGGTCGGCCCGCATCCGGACGTTCTATGACGACGAATTGATGTTCGACGTCGACGACCTGCCGCTCCGGAACGGGCGACTCTCGCTGTTCATGTGGAAGTCGGCGGCCCGGTTCCGCAACATCAGGGTGATCTCCCCGGACGGCAAGGTCATGCTGGAGGGGCTGCCCCGCATCATGTACCCCCCCTGGTTGAGCATCGCCGGAGTATCCGCGGGCGACGGCCCGTCCGTGTTCAACGGGAAGGACATCGCCGACTGGTCGGCCTGGGGCGACGATGGGCCGATGAACGGGGCGGGCACCGAGGCGGTCTGGTCGGTGAAGGGCGGGGTCCTGCACGGGTCCGGCCTCAGGTCCCACCTGTTCAGCCCCCGGGGGGATTACCGGGACTTCCGCGTCCGGGCCGAGGTCAGGATCAACGACGGCGGGAACTCCGGCCTGTTCTTCCGGGCATCCAGGAAGGCCGGATTCCCCGACGGCTATGAGGCCCGGATCGGCAGCAACGGCACCGACCCGAACCGGGCCGGGTCGCCGGATCGCAACCCCCTGCCCCCCTACCAAATCACGCCCGGCACCGTGCACCCGGACACCTGGTTCGTCCTGGAGGCCGAAGCGGTGGGCAACCACATCCGGATCTGGGTGGATGGCAAGCTCCAGGTCGACTGGACCGACCCCGCCTCGACCTACACCTCGGGCTTCTTCGCGATCCGGTGCCACGACGCATCCAGCCACGTCCAGGTCCGCAAGCTGGCGGTGGCTGAGATCAACTCGACGGCGCAGGACGCCGCTTCAAGCCGAGGATTCACTCCCCTGTTCAACGGCAAGGACCTGGCCGGCTGGAAGACCCATCCCGGGCAGCCCGGCGGTTGGCGGGTCATCGACGGGATCCTGACCGGTCGGGGGGCGGCGACCAGCCACCTCTACACCGAGCGGTCCGACTTCAAGGATGTCCACGTCCGGGCCCGGGTCCGCATCAACGACGGGGGGGCCGGCGGCCTGTACGTCCGGAGCAGCTTCGGGGCCCGCAACCCCGCGAATGCCCCGAGGTTCTGCGACGGCTACGTGGCCGGCATCAACGCGACGGCGGGCCCCAACCCGAACCGGACAGGTTCCCTGTACGGCCCGTCCGGCCCGTCCGGCCCGCTCGTGAAGTGCATCCCCGAGTCGCCCGCCCCCGCCGGGCGGTGGATGACCCTGGAGATGATCGCGGAGGGGCGAAAGGTCGTCGTCAAGGTCGACGGCGCGACGCTCGTCGACCACACCCTGCGCCCCTCCGAGACGGCCGCCACCGGCCACATCGCCCTGCTCTTGTCCCGGCCGCAGGCCGTCATCGAGTTCGCCTCGATCGAGATCAAGGAACTCAATGCCGCCGAGACGACAGCCTCGGCGGCCTACCCGCCCGGCGCGGCGAGCTTTCAGGGCCATCACTACAAGGCGTTCCCCCAGCAAATCTCATGGCACGCGGCCCAGGACCGATGCCGGTCGATGGGGGGGCATCTCGCGATCATCGAAAGCGAGGAGGAGAACCGCTTCGTGGCCGATCTGGCGAGGAACAGGCAGCTCGACGCGGCCTGGCTCGGGGCGACCGACGAGAAGGCGGAGGGCCGATGGACCTGGGTCGATGGGTCGCCCATGACCTATGCGAACTGGGAATCCTCCGCCCTGCAGCCCAACAACAAGGGGGGCATCGAGCACTACGCGGCGCTCCTCTGTCGCTTCGACGGCTCCTGGTGCGACCAGCCCGACGACGGCCTCCCGGAACAACCCGGCTACATCTGCGAGTGGGACTGAATCCGCAGGGCCGATCGACCCGGGCAACTCCGACTTCGCGAATTTCAAGGCAGGTTTCGGGCCGCCCCGACCTTTCTCTCCCGGGACGCGACGCGGCGAAGAACTCGACCAGGAACCGGAGACCGAGCCGATGGAGACCCAGCCCAGCACCCACCCCACCGACCAGGCGCTCCGGGACTATGGCCTGGGCAAGCTCGACGACGCGATGGCCCGCACCATCGACGACCACCTCCGGGACTGCGAGGAATGCCACGCCCGGGTCGCCCGCGTCGCGCCCGACTCGTTCCTGGACCGCCTCTGCGGGGCCCAGGCCCCGGCCGTCCCGGACGCCGAGACGCTGCCGGCCGGCCTGGCCGACCACCCCGACTACCGGGTCAAGCACGAGCTGGGCCGGGGCGGGATGGGGGTGGTCTACCTGGCCCACAACACCATGATGGGCCGCGACGAGGTCCTCAAGGTCATCGGCCGCAACATCGTCGAGAACCCCGCCATCCTCCGCCGGTTCCAGGACGAGATCCGGGCCGTGGCCAAGCTCCGCCACCCCAACATCGTCGCCGCCTACACCGCCTTCCGGCTCGAAGGGGGCCTCGCCTTCGCCATGGAGTACGTGGAGGGGCTGGACCTGGCGAAGCTGGTCCGCACCAAGGGCCCGCTCGCCGTGGCCCACGCCGCCTACTTCATCCACCAGGCGGCCCTGGGCCTCCAGCACGCCCACGAGCGGGGCATGGTCCACCGCGACATCAAGCCGCACAACCTGATGCTCACCCACGACGGCAAGGCCCGCGTCGTCAAGGTCCTCGACTTCGGGCTGGCCAAGGTCACGCGGGAACAGAAGGTGGACGGCGGGCTGACCGTCGAGGGTCAGGCGCTGGGCACGCCCGACTACATCGCCCCGGAGCAGATCCTCAACGCCGCCAGCGTGGACATCCGGGCCGACATCTACAGCCTGGGCGGGACGCTCTACTACCTCCTGACCGGACGTCCGCCGTTCCAGGCCAACTCGCTCTATGACATCTACCAGGCCCACATCTCCCGCGACGCCGACCCGTTGAACCTGGTCCGGCCGGAGGTGCCCGCCGAGTTGGCGGCGCTGGTGGCCAAGATGATGGCCAAGGAGCCGGATCGCCGGTTCCAGACGCCGGCCGAGGTCGCCAAGGCGCTGACCCCGTTCTTCAAGCCCTCGGCCGGCATCGCTGCGGAGGTCTCGCGGGCCAGGTCCGAGACCGCGGAACCGGTCGCCAGGCCCGCGCCGACCCTGCCCGCCCCCCCGACCTCGGCCTCGGCCCCGGCCCAGGCCAGGCCATCCGCCCGGCTGCCCGAGACGGTGGCCGACCCGGCGCGAGGGGCGTCCGATCCGGCCCCGACGGCACCGGCCCCGCCCGACCGGCCGCGCCGGGCGTGGCCGTTGGCCGTCGCGGCGGCATCGCTGGCCGGGGTCGTCCTGCTGGGGATCTGGATCAAGGTCCGGACGAGGGACGGCGTGATCCTGCTGGAGGACGTCCCGGAGGGTGCCGCGATCCGGGTCGACGGCCGCACGGTCGTCTTCACCCGTTCACCCGACGGCAAGCCGGTGGAGATCCGCGCGGTGCCGGGCGAGCACAAGGTCGAGGTCGAGGCGGGCGGCGCGCGGACCTTCGGCGAGACCGTCACCGTCAAGGCCGGCGGCACGGCCGAGATGACCGTCCGCCTGGGACGACGGGCCGACGCGAAGGCGAACGGGGGCATGATGGGCCGCCCGAGGCGGGATGCGGACCCCTCCCCGGGGTTCGTCCCCCTGTTCAACGGCCGGAACACGGCCGGGTGGAAAGAGTCCGCGCTCGGCCAGGGGGGGACGATCGCGGTCGAGGCCGGGTCCCTGGTCGTCCGGGGCGGGACCAAGGAGGGGGCCGCGTTCGTCACCGATCGCGACTATGGCAACGCCCACATCCGGGCCGAGATCTGGAACCACGCCCCCCGCAAGGGGGTCCTGGGCTTCCGCTCCGCCGAGCCCCACGCCAGGAACGCCGACGTGGTCTCCTTCGGCGATCCCCAGAACGCACTCCCGATCGGCTCGTTCGCCGGCAAGAGGATGCCCGGGGGGCAGCCGAACTGGCAGAAGGCGAGCATGATCCGGGTGGGGCGCCGCGAGTGGTTCGCGCTCGACATCGTCGATGAGCGGAGCAAGGTCACCATCTCGATCAACGGGCAGGAGGCGCTCGTCGTCAACGCCCCCCGCCGTCTCCGCCCGCCCGGGCCGATCGTGCTGGGCTGCGGCCCCGGCCAGGAGATCTACATCCGCAAGCTGGAGATCAAGGAACTCGACGGCGACGGCGGCATGGGGGCCCCCGCCCGCCCCGCCGACGCGGCCCCCTGAACGGCGGGCAACGCCCCGGCGCGGGAAATCCGGGCCGATCGGGGCGATTCGCGGCAGGTCGGCATCCGATCCGGCCTTTCCCTTACGATGCCCGGATTTGAGAGGGGCGTCCGGGGATCCGGGATGGTAGATTCCGGGGTGGCACACATGAGGGGCGGGGCATGATTTCGATCCGACCGGGATCCTTCGCGAGGGAAGACGGACAGATGAGCCAACCCGCCGACCATGACCGGCCGCGATCGTATCCCGAGCGTTCGGGCACCGTCGTGGAGACCGACGAGGACATCCGCCAGGCCCTGATCTCCGGGCTCATGGGGCAGCCGCAGGCCGCCGCCCCGATCTCGCCGGCCGCCGCGGCCCGGACGGCGGTCGAGCCGGCGGCGGAGCCCGCCCGGGGGGCCAGCGCCTATCGGCCCACGATCCGGCCGCCGGTGCCGATCCTGACCGTCTTCGACGACGGCAAGGCCGACGGCGAGGTGATCCGGATCCGCGAGCCGAAGTTCACGATCGGCCGGTCCGAGGGGCATCTCCGGTTCCCGCTCGACGGCCGGATGTCGTCGCGGCACGTCGAGATCACCCACCAGGTGGTCGGCGGGCTGAACCGCTGGGTCGTCACCGACCTCCAGAGCACCCACGGGCTGTTCGTCCGGGTCACCAGGACGGTCCTGGCCGACAAGGCGGAGATCCTGGTCGGCAACGGCCGGTATCGCTTCGACGGCAACCAGCCCGACACCGGCATGACCGCCGACCTCGTCCCCGGGCCGGCCGGCCACGGCTCGACCCAGGGCTGGGCCGACGAGCCCGGCCCGTTCCGCCCCCCCGCCCTGACCGAGCTGCTCGGCCGAGAGATCGGCAACCGGATCCTCCTGGTCAAGGGAGAGTACTGGATCGGATCCGACCCCTCCTGCACCATCCATCGGAGCGACGACCCGTTCTGCGAGCCCCGGCACGTCCGCCTGGCCCGGAGCAGCAAGGGGGGATGGGTGGCCGAGCACAACAAGACCCAGAACGGCCTCTGGCTGCGGATGCCCCAGATCACCGTCGACGCGACCATCCAGTTCCAGGTCGGCGAGCAGCGGTTCCGGCTCAAGGTCCAATGATGGTGGCCGATCACCCCCCAATCGGGACGCCGTCCCGGCGAGGATCGACGATGCGAAGCCTCTTCCTGATCGCGGCCTGCGCGGCCCTGGCGAGCCTGCCGGCCGAGGCCCAATTCGTCAACTACATCGGGCCCGGCTCCACCCCCGCCGGGGACTACCTCCGGGGCATGGGGATCGCCGCCGACGGGTTCGGGTCGTACAACCTCAAGACCGCGATGGCCGAGTCGATCCACCTCGACAGCGAGATCCGCCTGGACCGCTACATCGGCGAGGTCATGATCGCCGGCCGGATCCGCTATGCCAAGTACCGGCGGCAGGTCATGGACCGGCTCAAGGCGGGCTACAACGCGGCCCGCCAGAGGATCCGGGAGAACCCGATGGAAGGCGACATGCTGAAGGGGGACGCCCTCAACGCGATCATCGAGCAGTTGAATGCGCCGGACCTTTCTTCCTCGGCCTTCCGCCTCACCCCGGTGCCGATCTCGATCGAGGATATCCGCCGGATCCCGTTCCACCGCGGCGACCGGAACATCGTCTTCTCGATGCAACGGCTCTCGTTCCGGGGCAAGGGGAAGTGGCCGGTCGCCCTCCAGGATGACTTCTACGCCGCCGAGCGCAAGCGCTACGAGGCCGCGCTGGACGACGCCCTCGAACACATGGTCGACCGGAAGATGCCCGACGAGGTCATCAAGACCTACGTCTCGTCGATCGAGGGGCTGTCGGCGAAGCTCGACCAGAAGTTCGGGCCCAACTCCCGCGAGCTGCACTACAACGAGGCCAAGACCCGCCTCAGGGAGATGGCGAAGTCGGCGGAGCTGCTCAAGTCCAGCGACCTCCAGCCGGCCCTGGCGGAACTCGACTCCTACGGCGGGACCACGGTCAACGACCTCCGCCTGTTCATGCAACGCCATTCGCTCCGGTTCGCCTCGGCCTCCTCCCGCGACGAGCGGGAGTTGTACCCCAGGCTCTACGAGGCGCTGGTGGCGGTCCGCGAGGTCGTCCTGGATCGTTCCCAGGGGGAAGGCAAGTGAGCCCGGCGATCCGGCCCTCCGCCGGCACCCACCTCGCCGCCATCGCCCTGCTCGGGCTCTACGGGGCCTTCGCCGCCTGGATCGTCGGCTCCGAAGGCCGTCGCCATCGGGACGCCCTGGCCGCCACCGCCCGACCCGGGCCCGCGGACCCCGACGCCATCGAGATCGCGTCGGGGCCGGGGATGCCCGAGGAGGGCCCGGAGGCCCAGGAGCCCGCGTCCAAGGCCCGCAGGAAGGGCGTCGGCGGCCCGGCACTCAAAGCGCGGCGCCGCCTGCCGGACGAGCCGGCCGCCAAGAAGGGCCGGCGGAGGGACATGGCCTCCGCGGCCGACTCCTCCCGGCCCGAGCCGGCCGCCCCCGGTGCGACGGCCGTGGCCGCCGCACCGGCCCCACCGCCCGCCCCTGACCCGTTCTGGAAGGAGCCCGACCAGCAGAAGTTCTGGGACATGAAGCCATTCTCGCTCGACGACGAGCGCGAGCTGGGCCGGGCGGTGAACCGGGCGATCCTCAAGCTCCACCCGCCGCTCAAGGTCGGCCCGGAGCCCGCCCGGCTGGAGAAGGCGGCCGAGGTGTTCCTCAAGGCCCGCTCGCGGCCCGCGCTGAGCTACACGTTCACGGTCCTCGATTGCCCGGAGACCAACGCCTTCTCCCATCCCGGGGGCTACGTCTACGTCTGCAAGGGGCTGTTCGGGCTGTTCGCCGAGGACGAGGACGCCGCCCTGGAGTTCATCGTCGGGCACGAGATCGCGCATGTGGACGGGATGCACATGCTCGCCGCGCTCCAGGACCCGCTCTGGAAAGACCTCAAGATCGGCACCTCGCCGCTGATCTGCTCGATCCTCCTGCCCCAGGACTACGCCGACGAGCAGGAGTATGCCGCCGACCGCTGGGCCTGGCAGATGATGAACCGGGCCGGGCGGTCCAGGCACCAGACGCTCAGCTTCCTCCGCAAGTGGCAGGCCCGCTCGCTCGACCAGCCGTTCGGCAACGCCCCGATGACGCCCGACGAGGAGCCGGCCGTCGACCCGATCGACAACCACCTCCGGGCCCACGTCATCCCCCGCGCCCGGCTCAAGGCCCTGGAACCGTTCGTGAACCCGCCGCCGACGCCGGCCCCGAAGCCCAGATGACGTAGGCGGCGGAGGCCGACAGCCCGACCAGCAGGAAGCCGATCGCCATCAGGTCGGCCGTCCCGCCCATCCGGAGGGTCTCGGCCGGGAAATAGCGCTCGGCCAGCCCGGGCGACTCCTGCAGGAGCAGCCCCTCGAAGGCCCATCGCGACGGCAGGAGGCCCGCGATCGGGCCGGTCCGCGTGGCCAGCAGCCACGCCGGCACCATCGCGGCCACCGCCGCCCCCCAGGCGAACGCGGGCCGGGGGGCCAGCGCGACGAGGAGGAGCCCGAGCGCCAGCCCGGCCGCCGAGGCCAGGGCCAGCAGGAGCAACGACGGCCCCCCCGCCCCGTGCAGCCCCGCGAGCTTCGCGACGATCGCCCAGGCCACGACGACCTGCACCACGCCCAGCCCCGCGGCGGCCAGCAGTCGGGCCGACCACTCCCGGAGTCGGCCGAACCGGCCCACCCAGATCGCGTTGCCCAGCCCGAACCAGGTCGCCGCCAGGGACAGGCCCAGCGCCGCCGCGTCGGGCGCCCCGCCGGACAGGGCACCGATCGCCAACCCCAGCGCCGGAGCCTGGGCCGCCAGGCCGCCGATCAGGGCGGGCCGGTCGAGCAGCGTCGAACCGGCCGGCGTGGCATCGAGGACCGGCCCCGCCGGCTCGTCGAGGATCGGCGAGCCGAGCGCAGGCCCCGAGTCCGAAAAGCTCCACTCCTGGGCCGGGGCGGCGGCCGGGACGGGGGCCGGGGCGACCACCAGGCGGACCGTGTGGCTGCCCAGTCCGATCAGGTCCCCGGCCCGGACCGGCGTCGGGCCGGCGATGCGATGGGCGTTGACGAACGTCCCGTTGGCCGACCCCAGGTCCTCGATCAGGATCCGATCGCCCGCGCGCAACAGGCGGGCATGGCGGCCGGAGATCATCGGCAGGTCGAGCGGGAGATGGCAGGAGGGGTCGCGGCCGATCACGACCTCATCCCCGCGGAACGGCAGGGCCGGGACCAGCGAGGGGTCGAGCCTCGCCAGGGCGTGGATCGCGGCCAGGGCGTGGCTGCCCAGGTAGATCGTGTCCGTCGCGGCCAGGGGCGCCCGGGTGATCTTGCGGTCGGGCGACCCGATCGCGGTGCCGTTGGCCGAGCCCAGGTCCTCGATCACGGCCCCGCCCCGCGTCCCGTCCCAGGTCACCAGGGCATGGGCCCCGGAGACCGTCGGCAGGTCGACGACGATGTCGTTGGCCGGGTCGCGGCCGATCCGGACGGTGGCCGCCGACGACCCGGCGGGCTCGGGCGGCCAGGGCATCGGGGCGGCCAGCCCCAGGGTGATGGCGTCGGCCCGCGTGACCGCGACCGGGCCGGCGATCCGACTCCCATTGACATAGGTCCCGTTCGTGGACCCGAGGTCTTCCAGGGTGTAGCCCCGGCCGTCGAACCGCAGCCGGCAGTGCCGGCCCGAGACGCTGGGAAGGGCCGCGATGATGTCGCAGTCCGGGGAGGCGCCGATCGTCCAGGAAGTCGCCATGGGCAGGGCCCCGAGGTCGGGCTCGATGGGGGGGACGCCGGCCGACGGGCCGGATCGGAGGTTGCAGGTTAATCCCCGGGCCGGCCGGCGTCGACGGGGGGCCGTCGGGCCTCCGGCATTTCGGCCCGGGTCCCGATGGGCAATGACTTGCAGATGGCATGGATCGGCGTGGATAATAGTCCCTGGATTCGATCGGCCTCGATGCGTGAGGGGCCGGCAGCGTGCCCCCCGCCCCGTTCCCGGATGTGACAGCCCATGGCCAAGCAACGGGGAGCCTGGGACGGCCTGACACTGGCCCACGGCCGCTATCGCGTCGAGTCGCTCCTAGGCGCCGGGGGGATGGGGTTCGTCTATCGGGCCCGGGACGCGAACATCGACGCGGACGTCGTCATCAAGGTCCCTCGCCCGGAGATGCTCCGGGATTCCGACTTCGCGTTCCGGTTCCGCAAGGAGATCCAGGCCCTCGTCAAGCTGTCCCACCCGCACATCGTCAAGATCAGCGACGCCGGCGAGCACGACGGCCTCCCGTTCGCAATCATGCAATATCTGCCGGGCGGGAGCCTGGATGACCGGATCGAGATCGGGGCCGACGGCCGGATGGTGCCGCACCCGCCGGGAAGCCTGGCCGATTGGCTGCCCGACGTCGCCAGGGCCCTCGACTTCGTCCATGACCGGGGCTACATCCACCGCGACATCAAGCCGGGCAACATCCTGTTCGACGAGTCGGGCTACGCCTTCCTGAGCGACTTCGGCATCGTCAAGGCGATCACCGCGGCGGCGGCCCCGGACCCCAGCCGGGCGACCACGATGACCGCGGCCGGGGGCCTGGTGGGGACCCTCGAATACATGGCCTACGAGCTGGTGATGGACCAGCCCTACGACGGCCGGGCCGACCAGTATGCCCTGGCCGTGACCGTCTACGAGGTGCTGGCCGGCCGCCGGCCGTTCCTGGAGCATAAGACCGCGCTGCTCGTCCGGATCGGCCGGGGCGAGGAGGCCCCCGCCCTCCACGACATCGCCCCGGTGCCGTCCGCCCTGTCGCGGGCCGTCCACCGGGCCCTGCACCCGGACCGGGACCGTCGCTACCCGTCCTGCGCCGCGTTCGCCTCGGCCGTCCTCGCCGAGATCGCCGCGGCCCCGCCGGTCCCCGCCACCGCGACCGCCCCGGGCCCCGCCCACCCACCGGACGGCGGGCCGATCCCCCTGGCCTGCCCGAACTGCGGCGCCGCGATGGCCATCACCGGGGCGATGGGCGGCAGGACGGGCCGCTGCCTCCACTGCCAGGCCCGTCTCCGCATCGCCGAGGACCTGACCGCCCTGGAACTGCTCGACGCCCCCCGCCCCGGCACGACGGTCGCCGAGGCCCCGCGGGTCGCCTTCAACCCGGCCGCCCCGCCGCGGCACCCGACCGCCAGGAAGCCGCGGCCATCGGCCACCGAGGCCGCCCCCGCCGGCGAGCCCCCGACGCCCCCCGCGAACCGCCTCCCCCTCTGGATCGGGGCGGGCGTGGCCGCGACGCTGGGATGCGTGGCCGGGCTGGCGTTCCTGCTCGCTCCAAGCAATTCCCCAACGCCCCAACCCCCACCCCGAGCAACGAAGCGGGAGGCGATCCCGCCTCCGCCCCCCCGGCCCGCCGCGCCGCCATCCTCGCCGATCGCACGGATCGTGGCCCCGCCGAAGCCGTCGCTCCCCGCGCCACCGCCGCAGCGGCAGCCGGAGCCCGAGGTCGCGACGCCGATCGAGTTGGCCGCGATCCCGCCGAAGGTGGTGATCCAGGGCCAGGCCATCAACGTCCTGGTGTCGCCCGGCCCGCGGGAGATCGCGACGCCGCGGCTGGAATACCGCCTGGTCGGCGACCGGCCCCCCGGGATGCACGTCGTCCAGTCGAGCGGGAATTTCGTCTGGGTGACCGGGAAGGACCAGGAACCGGGCGACTACGAGGTCGAGGTCGAGGCGCGATCCGCGGGCCGTCCCGCGCGGGCCGGCCGGGTCCGATTCGTGATCCGGGTCGAGGAAGACCCGTCGCGCACGCCGGCCGTCGCGGCCCGCCCCCCGGTCGGGCCGGGGCCCGCGAAGCCCCCCGCCCGCGAGCCCGCGAGCAGGAAGGCCGCCCCGCCCCCCGCCCGCGTCGGCCCCAGGACGATCTGGGACGACCGGATCGAGAAGGTCGCCGCCAAGATCGCCACGGTCCCGGACCCGGAGGCCCGCAAGAGCCTGGAGTTCGCCACCATCGGCGTGAAGAGCACCGGATCCTACGGCGCCGTCGTCCGGATCCTCGACGGCCTCAAGAAGAACGCCGCGCCCGACCCCGTCATGGACGAATGCATCGCCGAGCTGCGGCAGATCGCCGACGAGGTGCGGGCCCGGAGCCGGTGACCGGCCCCGATCACAGGACCTTGAACCGGAACCGTTGCTCGCCGCACTGGAACTGGGCCTCGCGGCCCAGCGGGGCCTCGTTGACCCGGAACCAGATCCGGTTGCGGGTCGGCGGGTTCTCGGCCAGGACCCAACGGCCCCCCTCGTCGCGGTAGATCCGGGCGTGGCGGGGGCCGAGCATCGGGTCGTCGATCGCGATCGAGCACCGGGCGGGGTCGCGGCCGATCCAGAGGTCATCCGCGGCGATCTCGAAACGACGGCCGGTCACCTGCTCGACCAGGGCCGGGCGGAACGGCGAAGGGGCCGGCCCCTGCCCGCCGACCAGCCATTTCCGGGTCGTCGCCGGAACGTCGGAGGGCCCGCCCGCGGCGGGCCTCGCGGGCAGGTCGAACCGGTAGCGGAGGCCGCCGAGCAGGATCTCCATGTTCGGGGACAGCGGGATCTTCGACGCCCGGAAGAACGTGCCGTTGGCGCTCCGGAGGTCGGCCAGGTGCCAGGTCCATCGGTCGCCGTCCTGGCGCCGGACGATCTCGGCATGCTGGCCGGAGATCGCATCGTCGTGGGGGATGACCAGGTCCCCGGTCACGCGGCCGATCACGAACCGGGGGGCCCGGATCCGGACCGCCTCGCCCGACTCGGCCCCGTCGTCCACGGCCACCAGCACCGCCATCGGGGCCCGCGCCGTCGGGCGGTAGGGGGCGGTGTCCCCCTCATCGGCCGGGGGCGACGCCGCCGGCGCGGCCGGCCGGGGCTCGACCATGGTCGCCGGGAGGACGAACGGGTCCCCTTCCCGGAGCGTGGGCCGGGCCATCGCCTGCGACCGGGCCTCGTCCAGCACGTCGCGGAACGTCCCCTCCGGGGCCTCGATCAGGGTGGGGATGGGCCGGCGGGGGGGCTCGCCGCGGTCGGTGGGATCGCCTGACGTCGTCATCCGCGTCATCTCCCCATCGGATCGAGGCCGGGGATCGGGAACGATCCGTGGACTATACCAGGGCCGGCCGGGGGGCGAGAGGGGCCGGCCCCGCGAAATCGGGCCCGGGCGACGGGCGGGATGATGCCCTCGGGCAACGGCGGGCGGGCCCTCCGAAAAAATCTCGCCAGGTTCTTGCGGAGGCCCCGGCCCTGAGGTAAAAGACATCCGTTCACCGCATCAAAGCATCCTTCGGGAGGACAGGTCTAGCTCGGTGCTCTGCACCGGGGCGGCGTTGCGCCGCCCGAGCGTCCGGCTTCTCATGCATCACAACGAAGGCTGTTTCAGGACCGCTGGTCCCCGGGGGACGACCTAGTTGTCGCCCGGTCCTGGACCAACCCCGTCGATCGGGGTTCCGGGCGACAACTAGGTCGTCCCCCGGGGGCGGTCCGGAGAGCCTTCGATGTCCCAGGTCTTGTGGTAGATACCCCTCCCGGGGACGCTCGGGGCGGGCCGCACGGGCAACCCGCGTGCGGCCCGCCTCCTTTCTCTCGACCCGAACCGAACACCCGCATCGATCGGCCCCGTCGCGAGGCAACCGACGTGTCGACCCGCCTTCGCCTGGACGACGTCCGACGCGCCTGGGAGGCCCGCGACCCGGACCTGGTCGGGCTCGTCTCCGCCCTGGCCGGGCAGGACGACGAGGCACCCGCCACGCCGATCCGCGAAGGGGCGGCGACCTTCGACCGCTTCCTGGCCGAGATCCGCAGCCGGGCTTTCGGCAAGAAGACGGCCGAGGAGCGGCGGCACGATCGCATCGCCAAGATCAAGGCGCTGGAGGCCCCGGACGCCGAGGTCCCCCTGCCCGACCGGCTCCGGCTCCACGAGGTCGTCCTGGCCCTGTGGGAGGACAACGGGCCCTACGCCCGGTCCTGCCTGCTCGGGATCGTCGCCGAGGTCCCGCTCCGCTACGGCCCATGGCGGGCCCTGAAGCGGATCTTCAAGGAGGCCGAGGCCCGCGACGACACCGAGGTCTTCGGCGCCCTGGCCGCCCGGATCGACGCCGATTACGGCCGGTCCTATCCGACGCCCGAGGTCGGGTCGCCCACGCTGTCCTACCTCCGCCGCCGGGCCTGGCGTTACCTCCGCCGCACCGCCCAGGCCCGCCCGGCCTGCTACGCCGACGCCGCGGCCGACGTCCTGGCCCGCTACGACGACGGGACGTTCTGGCAACAAACCCTGGTCGCGAACCACATCCTCTTCCACGAGGTCGGCGACTACGACCGGTCGACCTTCCGCCTGAAGGGGTCCCGGAATGCGGCCCAGATGCTCAAGGGCCGGGCCTTCGCCGACCTGTGGAAGCGGAGCCCCCGGCCGTTGTTCGGCCTCCTGGAGCGGGCGAGGAGCGAGCAGGTCCGGGAATTCGCCGCCGAGTCGCTCAAGGCCGACTTCCGGGCCTCGCTCCGCGAGGTCGAGCCGTCCTGGGTCGCCCGCCTGGTCGGGGCGCGGAGCGAGGCGGTCGACGCCTTCGTGGTCTGGATCCTGGCCAACGTCCCCCGATTCGAGCAGGCCGGGTTCCGGGACCTGGGGCTCCACGAGCCGGTGCTCGCCCTGTTCGACTCGCCATCCCGAGAGGCTCGCTCCTACGCCGCCGACTACGCCCGGACCCACGCCCGCGACCTGCCGGTGGACACGCTGATCCGCCTGGCCAACAACGACCACCCCCCGGTCCGCGCCCTGGCCGGCGACCTGCTCCAGGCCCGCGACCCCCGCGCCGAGGTCGGCCTCGATGCCTGGGGCCGATTGCTGGAGACCCGCCACGGCCACGCGCTCGCCGCGACGGTCCTGCGCAAGCACTTCGGGGCCCGCGGGCTGACCCCCGACTGGTTCCGCGACCGCCTGATGACCGCCGACCACCAGGCCTTCACCTTCGCCGCCACGGCCTTGCTCCAGGTCCACCCCGCCAAGACCCTGGGGCCGGTCTACTTCCTCGGGCTGGTCGAGGCGGCCGACGGTCGCGAGGACGCCCGGACGGGGGACGTCGCCCGCTTCGCCCTCGAACAGCTGGCCAAGGACGACCCCAACGCCCTCGACCGCGACTCCCTCCGCCGGCTCATGCTCCGCCCGCAGACCCGGCCCTACGTGACCCGATGGATCGACGAGGGGCGGCTCAAGCCCCACGCCCTCGGTCTCGATTTCCTCCGGGCCCTGGCGTACCACCCCGACTGGGAGTCCGACCCCTGGCTGTCCGCGCTCCGCCGCGACGGGCCGGATTGGGCCCGCGAGTTGGGCTTCGATGAAACCCTGTCGGAGCAGGTGCTGGGCTGGCTCCGGGATGTCCGCCGGTTCGCCCCGGCCGACCTTGGGTTCGAATGGCTGTTGAAGCTGGCCGGGAGGGGCGAGAAGCGGTACCACGACTTCGCCGTGGACACGATGATCAAGGGATTCACGCCCGCCGACTTCGCCCCGCGGGCCGACGACGCATCGACGCCCGCCGCGGCCGCAGGCCCCGTCGACCTGGGCGGGGCGTCGTTCCTGTTCACCGGCAAGATGGCCACGATGCAGCGGAAGGATGCCGAGAGCAACGTCAAGACGTCCGGCGGCGTGGTGGCGTCCGGGGTCACGCCCAAGCTCCACTACCTGGTGATCGGCGACGAGGGGTCGTCGCTCTACGGCCACGGCAAGAAGGGGTCGAAGCAGGTCAAGGGGGAGGAGTTGAACGCGGCCGGGGCCAACATCAAGATCATCTCCGAGACCGCCTTCCTGAAGATGCTGGCCGGGCAGGTGGCGACCGCCTCGGCGGGGTCGGCCCTGGACGGCGCCCTGCGGCTCTGGGAGATGGCCGGCGCCGCCGGCCCCGGCGATGCCCCGCTGGCCCGGTTCGCGATCCGCTACATCCGCCGCCACCACCCCGACATCGCCCTGGCCGAGACCGACCGCCCGGTCGACCCCGGCTCGGAGATCCCGGCCGAGTTCCTCACCTTCGAGCGGGTCGAGCCCTGGTTCCGCGAGACCCGGAAGCCGCTCCGCGACCTGGCCCTGGACCTGGCCCGGTGGGAGTTCGCCCGCTGGGCCCCGCCCTCCGACGAACTCGTCACGCTGGCCGAGAATCCTCACGAGGATGTCCGCCGGTTCGTGGCCGACGCCCTCCTGGCCGACCCCTCGCCCGAGAACCGCCGGTCGCGGGTCGACCTCGAATCGCTCACCCCCGCCGCCGTGTTCCGGTTCTGCGAGTCGGCCGACGAGTCGACCCGGGCCCTGGGCCTGCGGTTGATCGACCGCTCCCCCCGGTTCCGCCGCCCCGAGGAACTGTTCCGCCTGACCGAAAGCCCCGACCGCCGGGTCCGGGCCTCGGTGATCCGGACCCTCTGGTCCCTGTATCGCGACCGGGGCATCACCGAGGGCTGGGCCCCCGCCATCCCACCGGCACCGACCGTGGGCGCGGCCGCCATCAAGAAGGCCGCCGAGCGGGCCGAGGTCCTGGGCACCGGCCCCCCGGCCCGGCCCGACCGGCCCCCGGCGAGCCCGAAGGAGCTGTGGGACTTCCTCCGCCGGACCCTGTTCGAGCTCCCCCCGCCCCGGCCGGAGAAGCGGGCCGACGCAGCCGAGGGGCCCGCCGAGCGGATCCGGCCCCTGCCCGCCCGCCGGGCGAAGCTCGCCCTGATCGAGACCCTGCGCGACCTCGCGCTGGAGGATGCCGCGTTCGCCCGGGGCGTCCTCCCCCTGCTGGCAGCGTTCATGAACTCGCGCGGCCGGAGCGAGCGCGACGCCTGCCTGGTGGCCGTCGCCCGGCTCCGCCACCGCCACCCCGGCCTGGCCCTCGCGACCGAGGAGGGTGGAGCATGATCGTCGAGAAATCCCTGCCATATCGCGGCGAGATCCGGGGCATCGCCGCCTCCGGGGGCATCGTGGCCTTCGTCACGACCCACCCCGAAGGCCACCCCGGCGGCTTCTATCGGCTCGACCTCGACACCCTGGCCCTGGCCGCCGCCCCCCTGCCCGGCGGCGGCACGGCGATCGCCGCCGGGGGCGACTCGTTCTGGCTGGGCGATGGCCGGGGGCAGATCGCCACGGCCCCCGCCGATGGCGGCCCGCCGAAGCCGATCGGCCCGGCCCTCGACGCCCCGGCGGTGGCGATCGCCCCGCTCGTCGAGGGCCGGCTGGCCGTCGCGGTCGGCGCCCGGGTCGTCATCCTCGATGGGAAGAAGGGCAAGCCCCTCCAGACGCTCGACCTGCCCGAGACGGCCTCCTGCCTGGCCGCCGACCCGACCGGCCGGTGGCTGGCGGCCGGCACGTCCGGCGGGACCGTGGCGGTCTTCGAGTCCGACGGGAAGGTCGAGTTCGCCGCCGGGGGCTCGGGCCGGCTCCACGACGGGGCCGTCACGGCGCTCCTGTTCGAGCCCGACGACCTCCGGTTCTTCTCGGCCGGGGCCGACCTCAAGCTGCTCTCGACCCACGCCCGGGGGCGGCTGGAGCCGGAGGACAAGGGGCGCGGCAACAACCACGCGGACATCGTCGCGTCGATGATCTGGGGGCCCGGGGAGCGGCTCTACACCGGCGGCCGGGACGGCACGATCAAGTCGTGGCCCCGCGCCGGGGCGATCAAGCCGAACACGACCCGCGACGGCGTCGGCCCGGTCATCGCCCTGGCCGTGGCGACGGTGCACGGCAAGCCCCGGCTGGTCGCCGCCTGCGGCGACAACACGCTCCGGGCCTTCCCGGTCGACCCGTCCGGCAAGATCGGCGACCTGTCGCACCGGATGGCCGATGCCTACGCGGCCGCCCGGCAGGAGCTGGCGGACGCCGACGCACCCCGCCGCGAGGCGGCGCTCCGCGACCTCGCCGGGTTCGGCGATGCCCGCTCGGTCGACCTGATCGCCGCGCAGGCCGCGACCGACGCCGACCACGCCCTCCGCCTCATGGCCGCCGAGATGCTCGGGGCCTCGGCCCATCCGAAGGCCGCGAAGCAGCTCGAAGCCCTGCTCGGCCACGCCGACGAGGCGGTCCGGGTCGCCTCGTTCCACGGCCTCCGCCGCCACCGGCCCGCCGACGACCTCGGGCCGATCGACCTGGCCCTGAAGGCGAACAAGGCCGACATCGGCACGCTGGCCATCTCGGCCCTGGGAGGGCTGGCGGCCCAGGACGACCGGGCCCTGTCCCGCCTTGTCGCCGCGATCGACCACCCGACGGCCGAGGTCCGCCAGGCGGCCCTGCTCGCGCTGGAGGCGGCCCACGACCCGACCTCCCCCGAAGCGAGCCTGATCGCCCTGGGGTCGAAGCACGCCGACCTCCGCCGGGCCGCACTGATCCGCCTGTTCCGCCGTGGGATGGTGGCCGACCCGGCCGCCCAGTCGGCCCTCCGGCGATCGGCCAACGACGCCGACCCCGAGGTCCGCCGGATCGCCTTCCTGCTGGCCCTCCACACCCGAGAACGCCTGCTGGCGGCCCTCCGCGCCCGCGACCCCGAGCTGGACCGGCAGCTCGCCGAGCTGGATGGCGCCCCGGCCAAGGAAGCGGTCAAGGAGAAGGAGAAACCGTCCCGCAAAGGTAAAGCCCAGCCGACAGCTCCGGACGCCTCCGGCCTGGATGACGCCGACCGCGAGCCGCTGCTCCAGGCCGCGGCCGGCCGGCCGCTGGACACGTCCCTGCGGGGGGCGTGGGGCCTGGCGGTCCTGGGCGACCCCCGGGCCTTCGGCCTCCTGCTCCAGTTGAGCCGCGAGGACGAGAAAACGGCCCGAGCCGAGGTCTGCCGGGCGCTGGGCACCCTGGACGACCCCCGGGCGATCGAGCGGCTCCGGTCCCTGCTCCACGACAAGGAGGCCGAGGTCCGCGACGCCGCCTTCACCGCCCTGGCCCGGATCCACCAGGGGGACCCGCTCCTGGCCGCCGCATCGGGCCTGGACGCGTCGCACGAGGACGTCCGCCGCCGGGGGCTCCAGGTGCTGGTCGCCCAGGCCCGCGCCGGGACGCTCGCCGAGCCGGCCCGACAGCTTTTGGCCCGGGCCCTCAACGACGCCGCCCCGGCCGTCCGGTCCGAGGCGTTCAAGGCGGCCCTGGCGCTGAAGGTCGGCGGGGCCGGCGCGGGGCCGCTCCGGTTCGCCTCGCGGAGCCTCCACGCCGACGTCCGCCGCGAGGTGCTGACCGAGGCGATGGCCCAGTCCGGCGAGTCGTGGGGCCTGGACCTGCTCCTGGAATTCTTCAACGACCCCGACCCCACGCTCCGGGGCGACTCTTTCGCCTTCGCGACCAGGAAGACCCGCGGGCTCGAATTCCTCGAGGCGGCGCTCGGGTCGCGGTACTCCGACCTCCGGCTCAGGGCCATCGAAGGGCTGGTGAAGAAGGGGACGGCCCCCGCCCAAACCCTTCTGGCCCGGGCCCTCGACGATGAAGAAGCGACGGTCCGCAAGGCCTGCCTTGACGCCCTGGTCGACGCCGACGCCGTGCCCGCGCTGGCGAAGGCCCTGGACAACGCTCACCCCGACGTCCGGCTCCGCGCCGCGAAGGCCCTGGCCCGCCACGGCGACCCCCGGGCCTTCCCCCCCCTGCTCGCCCTGGCCACGGCCTCCGAGCCCGACGAGCGCGAGCGCCGGGCCGTCTGGCTGGCCCTGGTCGAGTCGGCCCTGGACGGCCTGGGAGAGTTGGGCGATCCGGCGGCGCTCTCACACCTGATCCCCCTGCTGGACAGCCCCCACGCCCCGATCCGCAAGCACGCGGCCCGGGCATTGGCTCGGATCGCCGGGCCCGAGTCGGCCGATGCCCTCCGACAGGCGCTCTCGCACTCCGACCCGGAGGTGAAGTACGCCGTCGCCCTCGGCCTGGCCTGCATCGGCGACGCCTCAGTGGCCTCTTTGGTCTTCTCGGATGCGGCGGGCAAGGTCATCACCGCCGGCGATCAGCTCATCGCGGCCCTGGCCCTGGGCGACCCCGGCGAAGGGCGGCTGGCGGTCCTGCTGGACCACGCCGACGAATCGATCCGGTCGCGGGCCCTGCTCCTGCTCCTGATGCGGGAGTGGAAGGACCCGCGCGAGACGCCGGCCCGCTGCCTGGCCGCGCTGGCGGCCCGCGAGCCCCGGCTCCGCCTGCTGGCCGCCCGCGCCATCGAGGCCCTGGCCGACCCGGCCGCGTTCGCGGCGTTCGTGGCCGAGCGGCTCAACGACCGGGGCGAAAAGCCGGCCGGCAAGATCCCCGGGCGGACCGTCGACGCCCTGGCCGAGATCCTGGTCCACGGTAGCCCCCAGCCCCGGTCCCGCGCCGCCCGGCTGCTGCCCCTCCTGGATGCCGAGGAACCGGACGCCTTCCTGCTGGCCTGGAAGGCGTTCGAAGCCAGGTTCGCCGCCGAGATCGCCGACCTGGCCCGCCGGGCCGCGAAGCGCCGCCCGCCCCAATCGAAGGCGGACCCGGATCGGCTCCAGGACCTGGCGTTCGGGGCCTACGTCGGCCTGGCCCGCGAGCAGAAGGGCGAGGGCAAGGGGTCGAGGCCGGACGCCGTCCGGCAGACGGCCCTGGCCCGGCTCCTGGAACTGGCCCGGCTCGACGCCCGCCACGCCCGCGCGGCCCTGCCCGTGTTCGTCCAGGCGCTGGGCGACCCGGCCCAGCCGGTGCGGTCGCAGGCGTTCGACCAGGCGTTGGCCCTGGGGATGCCGGCATCGGGGTTGGCCGGCGAGGCGCTGGCCTCGGGGCACGTGGACCTCGGCGTCCGGGGGCTGGAGCTTCTGACCGGGGGGGCCTCCGAGGAGGCGGGCCGGGCGGTGCTGGAGCAGGCGATGCTCGCCCGCACCGACGACCTCGCCTCCGAGGCGGCCAAGCTCCTGATCGCCCGGCTCGGCCCGGTCGCCGTCGGGGCCAAGGCCCTGGGGGCGGCCAACCCGGCCGTCCGCCGCCAGGCGGTCCTGTGGCTGTCCGCCGAGTACGACAAGGACCCGGCCTCGCGCGATGCGCTCCGCCAGGCCCTCCGGTCGCGGTATTCTGCCGTCCGCGAGGACGCCGCCTTCAAGCTGGCCTCCCACAAGGACCCGGCCGCGTTCGAGGTCCTGGTCGCTCTCCTGCGGGAAGCCGACCAGGCCCCTTCGCAGCTCCGCCGATCGAACATCCTGACGGGGATCATCATGGCCCTGGAATCGCTCGGCGATCCCCGGACCCCCGACGCCCTGCTCGACCGCGTGGCCGACGACCCCGCCGGCACGGCCCCGGCCGCGGAACTGATCCGCGCCGTGGGGCGGGCCCGCCGCCCCGAGGTCGCCGACCGCCTGTTCGCCCTGATCGAGAAGGACCCGAAGCGGCGTGAGGTCGCCTTCGACGCCCTGCTCGCCGTCGCCGGCTACGATCAATCGATCGACGATCCCGAGGACGAGCGGGCCGACCCGAAGTGGGAGGCGGAGCAGCACCCCCGACACGACGACCTCCTGGCCCGGATGCTCGACCGGCTCTCCGCCCCGGGGGATGCGAAGCTCCTGGCCCGGCTGATCCCGGGGGCCCGGTGGGCGCGTGGCAAGGCGGTCGATGCCCCGCTGGGCCGGCTGATCGGCCACGGCGACGAAACGGTGCGACGGGCGGCCGTGGAGGCGCTGGGCTGGCGGCTCCGCAAGCGGGATGGCGACGCCGAGCCGCTGCGGAAGGCCCTGGGCCACCCCGACCCGCTCACCCAGTTCGCGGCGGCCGAGGGGCTGGCCCGCGCCGGGCGGCCCGACGGGCTGAACGTCCTGCTGGCGAGCCTCGACTTCGTGGACGACCTGGGCCAGAGGCGGCGGGCGGTCCGGGCCCTGGGAGAACTGGCCGACGAGCGGGCGTTCGAGATCCTGCTGAAGCTGGCCGGCGAGGAGGGGCACGCCCTCCAGGAAGCGGCGGCCGAGGCGATCGGCCACCTGGGCCAATCGCCCCGGGCCGACGAGATTTTCCGGCTCCTGGAACGGCAGTCCCGGGGGGAATCCGGCCTGGCGTTCGCGGCGGTCCACGGCCTCCGCTGGCTCGGCACCCCGGCCGCCTGGCGGGCGATCCGCGAGCGGGCGGCCGACCCGGGCAGCGAGATCCGCGAGTTCGCCATCGACCTGCTGGGGTACGACCCCGACCCGGCCGGCCGCGACCTCCTGCTCCGCCTGCTCGCCACCCTCGACGACTGGTCGGACGGCGAACTCCGGGACGTGGCCCTGGAGGCAGCCCGGCGGTCGTTCGGCCCGGAATCGTTGGAGCCCGACTACGCCGTGCTCCGGAACGAGGAAGCCTCCTCGCTGGACGGATTCGCGGAGATCCTCGGACGGGTCCGCGAGCGGGGCGAGCCGGGCCGGATCTTCGCCCTCCTGCCCGCATGCTCCGACGACGAGGCCCGGGAGGCGCTCCGATCCGCCCTCCTCGACCGCGAGGAACCTCCCATCGCCGAGGCCCGTGCCGCCCTCGACAGCCCCGACCCGTCGGTCGCGGGGCTGGCCGCCCGCATCCTGGGCCGCGCCGGCGGCGGGGCAAGCGGGGCCGGGGCGGCCGTGGCCGAGGCCCTGGGCCGCTGGCGGCGGGCCTGGGAGGCGAAGCGGCCGGGCTTCGACCCCGACGATTCGGACACGTTCGACCCGATTACCGAGGGCGTCCGCGACCTGGCCTGGGCGGCCGGCCGGCTCGGCGGGGCGGCCGGCGAATTGGCCGAGATGCTGATGGCCCGGCCCGACGACCCGGCCTATCGGCCGATCCGCCGCGAGGCCGCGCTGGCGCTGGCCGCCGGCCCGGCGAGCCCGGAGGCCCTCTCCGCCCTGGAGGCGGCGGCCCTGGCGGGCGACCCGGAGGTCCGGGCCATCGCCGCCCAGGCGGTCGCCCGGCTGGCGCCGGCCCGGACGGAAGGGCTGGCCGAACGGCTGATGGCCGACGCGGTCGGCTTCCGCCGGCTCGCCCTGGACGGGGCGGGCGAGATGGCCACGGCAATCCGGGCGGCGTCGCGGCAGGTCCATTACCAGGGGATCGTCCTGCCGGGGCTGATCGACCGGGGCGAGGTCGAGGCCCTGGCCGCCGTGGCCGAGGATCGGGACCTGCCCGACGCCACCCGGCTGGGGGCCCTGGAAGGGCTGGCCGCCATCGCCCGCGAGCCGGCCGAGGAGGTCATCCGCCGGGTCGGCACGAACGAGGCCGAGGATGAAGACCTGCGCAAGGCCGCCTGGCGGTGCCTGTCGCGGTCGAAAAGGGCCCGGGCCAAGGCCGACAAGACCAGGGCGGAGGCGACCCCATGAGCACCGAACCGATCCCCCCGGGCGACGATTCCGCCCCGGATCAGTCCCCGCCCGAGGCGACCGAGATCCGCCTGTCCTACGCTGGCGTCAGCAGCCTGGAGACGGCCGAGGGGTCGAGCCGGCTGGCCCTGGCCACCGACCTCGGCCGGCCGCCGGTGCGGTTCGACGCGGCGATCAAGGACCCGTTGCGGTTCCGCGAGGCGATGGCGGCGATCCACGCGGTGGTCTCGGGCGACTTCCGCTACCGGCCCAGGGACCGGACCGCGTACCTCGCCTATCAGCGGATGCGTCGGGAGTCGTCCAACCTCAACGCCTGGCAGGCCCAGCGCGAGTATTTCTCGTGGCTGCTCCGCAACGACCCGCTCGCCTTCGTGGTCCTGGACCCGGTGATCACGGTCCATCCGGACCAGGTGCTGTTCGAGGTGTTCAGCAAGGACGAGGGGGCGTATGCCAAGCTCGGCGTGGACCGGGACGCCTTCGAAAACGCCGGGCCGACCGAGTACGGCACCACCCACATCGACTTCAGCCCGGCCCTGTTCCGGGGCCTCCAGCAGATGCGGGGCTATCGCGAGACCCGGTTGGCGATCGGCTCGGAGGGGGTGCGGTTCGCCACCACGGCGGCCGGCGAGGTGCTGGAAAAGCAGGTCCGCGTGCCGGATTCGTGGCTCCGGGGCTTCCTCCAGGTCCAGTCGTCGGCGGCCCTGCCCCGCGAGCGGTTCGCCCTGGCCCCGATCGACGTCTACAACGCCCTCCGCCACCTCCGGATGCACGCCGACCGCAAGGGCCAGCGGCGCGGGCTGCGGATCGAGCTGGTGCCGGGCGAGGCCCCCCGGTTGGTGCTGGAGCCCTGGAACGAGGTGATCCCCACGACGGCCGGCCCGTATCGCGGCAAGGCGGCGCGGGTGGTCCGGCTCTGGGGGCGGAGGCGGCTGGCGCTGCTGGCCCGGTTCCTCCCGTTCGCCGACGAGGCCGAGGTCCACGTCCTGGGCAGCGGCCTGCCGAGCTTCTGGGTCCTGCGGGCCCCGGGGATGTCGCTGACCCTGGGGCTGACCGGGTTCACGGCCGCGAACTGGTCGCAGGCGCTGAACTTCGACCTGCTCCTGCCCCGCAAGGCCGAGGCGACGACGAAGCCGCTCGACGCGGTGCTCGCCCTCCTCCGCGAGCGCTGGTCGGCGGGCGCCGGGGAACTCGCCAAGGCGACTGGCCTGGCCTGGCCGGCCTTGACCGAGGCGCTCCAACTGGGCTGCCAGCAGGGGCGGTTGATGTACGACCTGGCCGGCGACGTCTACCGCTTTCGCCCCCTGACCGACACGCCGATCGACCCGGCCCGGCTCGAATTCCGCGACCGCCGCGAAAGGACCGCCTTCGACCTCCTGGCCCGGCGGGGTGCGGTCCAGATCGTCGCGGAGAACCGGATCCCCGGCGCCGGGCTGGAGCTGACCGGGCAGGTGACCGTGGCCGAGGACAAGCGGGAGTATCGCCCGCAACTGCTCCTGTCCGACGAGGGGATGGCGGCGAAGGCGGAATGCACCTGCGCGGCGTTCCGCAAGCAGGGGATCAAGGCCGGCCCCTGCGTCCACCTGATCGCCCTGCGGCTGGCGTATGCGGCCCAGGTCGCCCGCCGGATGAAGGGGGACGACTCCGGGCGGCCGGCCTCGGTCGAGACCCGGAGCTTCTCCCGCCGGGGGCCGAAGGGAGAGGAGGTCTACCTGGTCTCCTTGGAGCGGCGGCGGCTCAAGGTCCGGTGGGGCCTGGACGGCCAGCCGCCCCGGCTCCAGGCGCTGGCCTTCGACAGCGAGGAGGCGGCCGGGGCGGCGTTCCGGTCGCGGGTGGCCGACCTCGAATCGCGCGGGTTCCTGGACGCGACGGCGGGCTGATCGACGATTTCGGCGGGGGCGGCGACCATGGCGCGGGCGAGGCAATCGGATCTCATCGACCTCTGGCGATCCATCGAGCAGGCCGGCGGGGTCCGGCCCTACGTCGATGCCCAGCTCGCGGCGCGGGGCTTCGTGGTCGAGCGGCGGCCGACCGACAAGATGTCCGACCGCGAGAAGGACGCCTACAAGAAGTCGCTCAAGGCCGAGGCCGCCGAGCGCCGGGCCCTGGCCCGCAAGGCGTGGGATGCCCATCGCGCCACCCACATCGGCCACCTCGGCGAGGGGGTCTTCTGGGCCGAGGGCCGGGGCCCCGACAAGTGGGACCTGCCCGACGCCGAGTCCCGCGCCGCCGAGAACGAGCTGCCCCCGCTCGACTCCCCCAGGCAACTGGCCGAGGCCCTGGGCCTGACCATCCCCGAACTGCGATGGCTCACCTACCACCGCGACGTGGCCACGTCGGTCCACTACCAAAGGTTCACGATCCCCAAGCGCGACGGCACCGAGCGGGCGATCTGGGCGCCGATGCCCCGGCTCAAGGAGGCCCAGCGCTGGGTCTTGCGGAACATCGTGGAGAAGCTGCTGGTTCACGGTTCGGTGCACGGCTTCCTGCCCGGCCGCTCCACGCTGACCAACGCCGCCGCCCACCCGGGGTCGGATTTGGTGGTGAAGGTGGACCTCAAGGACTTCTTCCCGACGGTGACCTTCCCCCGGGTCAAGGGGGTGTTCCGCAAGGCCGGCTACCGCGAGGAGGTCGCCACCCTGCTGGCCCTGCTCTGCACCGAGTCCCCCCGCGAGATCGTCGAGCACGAGGGCAAACCCCTGTATGTCGCGCTCGGCCCGCGCTGCCTGCCCCAGGGGGCGCCCACCAGCCCCGGGCTGACCAACACCCTGGCCCTGCGGCTCGACCGCCGCCTGTCCGGCCTGGCGGCGAAGCTCGGCTGGCGCTACACCCGCTATGCCGACGACCTCACCTTCAGCCTGCCCGACGGCCACGCCGGCCCGCCGCGCGTGGGACTGCTGCTCGGCTCGATCGGCCGGATCGTCCGGTCCGAGGGGTTCCGCGTCCACCCGGACAAGACCGCCGTCTCGCGCTCCGGCGGCCGGCAAAGGATCACCGGCCTGGTGGTCAACGGCTCCGCCCCCCCGCGCGTCCCCCGCGACTTCCGCCGCCGCCTCCGCGCCGCGATCCACAACCGCCTCCGCGGCAAGCCCATTTCCGAGGGGGAATCCCTCTCCACGCTGATCGGCTGGGCCTCCTACGTCCACATGGCCGACCCGGAAGAAGGGGCCAAATACCTCGCCGACCTCGCCCGCCTGGACGAGGCGCGGGCCGTCGCCCCGGGTTCCGGGCCGCCCGCCGATGCGTGACCGGATCGCCAAAGAACCGGAAACAGGCCGCCGGGCTTAAGGGGCGCGATCGCCGGCCGTCGATCAGGCGGCCGGGGTGGCCGCGACGAGGCGACGGCAGGAGGCGCTGGCGAGGTAGGCCGCGAAGACCAGGACCATCAATGCCGAGTTCCCGGTCGCCATGCCCAGGTATTCGCAGAAGCCGCCGACCATCGCCCCCACGAGATTGGCCCCGAAAAAGCTCCCTGGCTCGGGGACCTGCCTCAGGCCGGCGGAGAAGAGGATCCCGGCGAAGAAGATCGGCGCCGGGACCACGACCAGGGCCCACAGGAGGCGGAGCCCGAAGTCGAGGCCGAGGACCCACTGGTGCGGGATCAGGGCCACGGCGAGCAGGGTGCCGAAGAGGGGCGCGTACCAGAGGGCCGACGGCCGAGCCCTCCTGGCCAGCGAGTTGGCCAGGAGGACCATGATCAGGATGCCGGCCACCACGATCGTGGTCACGAGCCACGTCGAGCCGAAGTACAGCGAGCAGTCGCTGATACTCTTGGTCTCCAGGAGCAGGAAGCCCAGGCCCAGGAAGAAGGCGTGCCAGTCCATGAGCGGCCAGGCCCCCCGCCGGACGCTCCGCAAGGCGGGCAGCGCGATGACCAGGATCGCGCCGATGACGACCAGGTAGTCCCCGGGGATCGTCCGCGAGGAGAGATACAGGAAGGGCCAGTCGTCCGTGGCTAGCGGCGGATCCGCCGGGCGCGGGTGGCCCGCCAGGACCCGGGCGAAGCGGCCGAAACGGGCCGGGGGGGGCACGGCCCGGGCATTTTTCGGGGCGCAGACGACAACCTGGACCATGTCGGCATAGACGATCGGGGCCCGCCCGGTGGCCTCCTCGACCATCGCGACGATCTTCCGCGCCAGCCACGGCTGGCCTGCGGCGAAGGAGAGGCTCAACATCCCGTCGGGGGCCAGCAGGAGGTCGGCGGCCCTGAGGCTCTCGACGGTGTAGGTGAAGCTGTCCAGCCTCAGGTTGCTCATCGACGAGAACAATGCCTGCGAGTCGAGGAACCCGAAGACGATCAGGTCATAGCCCGGCCTGGCCCGGCGGATAAAGGCGCGGGCGTCGTCGTTCACGACCGACACTCTCGGGTCGTCGTAGACGCCCGCGGCGTTGTATCGGCGGGCCAGCCCGATCAGGCGGGGCTCGATGTCCACGGCGTCGACGCGACGCGCCCCCGAGAGCAGGGCCGCCTCGACGTCCATGCCGCCGCCGGCCCCTAGCACCGCGACCCGGCCTCGCCCCGACGACAGGGCGTAAGGCAGGAGATACTGGTCGCGTAGCGCCCCGACCTGGAGCGCCAGGGGGGTCCCGCGGGTGTATCGGGCCGCGTCGATCGTGCCGTGCAGTTGGTAGAAGTCCTGGTTGACGCTCACCGAATAGATCGGCGGGTCCTTCCTGGTGAGCAGGTCCTGGGGCGGGGTCGGCACTCGGTCGGGGTGCTGGAGGTCCCGGATCGTGATGAAATAGTAGGGGGACCAGATCGCCCCCGGCGGGCTGGCCCAGGCCATCGCGGCCAGGGCGATCGCATACGCCGGGAGCCCCACAAGGCGATCCCGGCGGGCCTCGGCCAGCCCCAGCGCCAGCAAGGCGACGAGGGCCAGCCCGGCCAACGGATCGAAGTGGACGAACGAGAACAGGGCGAAAGCCACCGTCCCGCACAGGCTCCCCGCCAGGTCCCAGGCGTACGCCCGGGTCGCCGGCAACTGGCCGAACAGGCGGCCGATCTGCCCCCCCAAAGGGACGAACAGGAGGGTGTTGGCGGCGAAGATCCCGACCAGGATGCCGTAGCCGAGCAGACGGCCCCCTCCCGCATAGAACCGCATCTCGGCGCCGCTGCCCGGCAGCGCCACGGATCGGCACAGCAGGAGGAACCCGATGTCGGCGGCCAGCAGCCACGAGAACCACCCGAAGAGCTTGCGCCCCCGGGCCCCCGCCAGGGCCCCCCAGCCCAGCCCGAGGAAGGAACTGATGAGCAGGAGGTTGGCGTAGTAGGCCACCAGGCGCACCACCGACGGGGCCCAGCGGATCAGGAGGAGTTCGAGGAACAACGCCACGAAGGAAAAGGTGAAGAGACGCCAACCCGCTGACAGCCGGCCCATTCGATGATCCCCCGTCGAGTCCAACCCGGCCCGATGGCGAGACCCCCGGCCGGTGGCGCGGGCTCACTGGCGAGCCGGGAGAGCATAACCGGTGCGGATGGCCCGTGCCATCGGGCGGTGGGGGCCTGGGGCGAATCTGCGGTCATGGCCCAAGTTCCGGGATCGAAAATCCCTCGCCTTCCACAGTCGGGCTCGTCGCCGACTGGCGAACCTTTCGGCTTCCGGCCGGTAGAGCCTCAGTCCTTGATCGATCGAACCTTCCTCATCACCATACCAATCGAGTCAGGTCCGGAAACGATGAGGTCGGGAGTTTTACCGCGACGAGATCATCTTGAAGCCCTGGATCGCGGCGAAGGCGGCGATCCAGTAGATGCCGAGGAAAAGGCCGAGGCGGTCGGCCCAGGTGGTTTCGGGGTGCCAGCGGCGGCCCCGGAGGAGGACCATCCACCAGAAGGCGATGAGGGCGGCCATCGCGTTGATGGCGTGGAGGCGGAAGCCGGTCGCGATCGCGGGCCAGCCCGCGTGGCGGTCGGGCCAGGCGAAGCCGGCCGCGACGAGCAGGGCCGGGACGATCGCCAGGCCGGGGGTCAGGCCGGGCCGGTGGAACAGCCGCTTCCAGGGGCGGAGCGCCCCGTCGATCGAGGCCAGGGTCGCCAGGGTCCAGGCCGCCGCCAGGGGGGCGAGGGCCAGGGCGGCGTTGTGGAGGATGTGGGCCGCGCGGAGGCCGGGCGTCGGGTCGTTGGGGAGCCGGGCGAGGTCGGCGAAGTGGCCCGCCACGCCGCGCAGGCGGAAGGCCCAGTCCAGGGCGAGGCCCAGCAGGGTTGCCAGGATGATGAGGGCCGCCTCGGGGACGCCGAACCGGGGCGGGGTCGGCGCGGGGCGGTGGACGCCGTTCGATCCGGGGGCATGGGCTTCCATCAGGGCAATCCTACCTTCTTGCGCAAGGCCCATTCGGCGGTCAGCAGGGCGAAGAACAGGGCGAGCGACGCCGGGTGGTCCCAGAGCGGCGTTTCGACGGTGCGGCTCACGGTGCGGACCGTCGAGCGGAGCAGGGGCGGGATCTGGCCCGCCTCGTGTTCCGGGAAGACCCGGCCCCCGGTGCCCCGGGCCAGGAGGTCGAGCGGGGCGCGGTCGGCGGCCAGTTCGACCGTCTCCGAGGTCTCGGCGGCCACGACGTCGAGCGGGGCCTCGGGGATCGGCCTGAACCGGGCGAGCTGGGGGGCGTCGAGCCGGACCGCGTAGGCGCCGGGCGGCAGGCTCGGGGCGTCGGCCTCGAACAGTCCGGGGCGGCCGGGGGTCGATCGCAGAGGGACCAGGGCCAGCCCCTCGGCACCGGGCGGGGCGTCGCGGGGGACGATCCGGGCGACCAGCATCGGGCTGGCAGGCAGGTCGGGCACGTCGTCGGCGAGCCGCGCCCGCAAGGCGATCGGCACGCCCGAGGTCGACCGGGGCCGGGCCGGGCCGTGGCGGACGACCGTGTTCCCGACGGCCAGCCCGCCCGGGCCGGCCCAGCGGACGACCTGGCCCCAGAACCGGGCGTGGGTCGCGTCGCCGACCCGGAACCGCCATCGCCAGGTGGCATCGGTTCCCACCCATAACACCTTGCCCAGCCCATAAGGCTGTGCGGCGATCGCGGCGGCGTCGGACCCGGCGGCGGTCGCCAGCGTGGTAGCGGTCGGCTTGATCGAACCGGCGGCGACCCAGGGGAGCCGGGGCAGCGCGGCCCAGGCCGACTCGGGCGGGTCGCCAATCTGGAGCATCGGCCAGCCGTCGCGGTCGGCCAGGGCCGAGGGGGACGGGATCACGGCCAGCCCGGGGGGCAGGATCGGCCGCGCCGGGTCGGTCGCGTCGGCGGGGACGTCCAGGGGCCGGGGGTCGAGCACCGGCAGGAGGGCCCGTCCCCGGGCGTCGCCGGACCAGGCATCCAGTGATCGGGGGCCCGGCAGGATCGCCAGGGTCCCGCCCCGGGCGGCCACGAAGTGGTCGAGCCGGGCCCAGGTGTCGGGATCGACGTCGGCCGGGGCGATGTCGCCGAGGACGATCAGGTCGAACCGCGCCAGGGTGTCGGCCGCGTCGGGGCCGAGGTCGGGCCATCGGGTCGGATCGGCCGGGTCGCCGGGCTGTCGGAAGACGATGGCGTCGACCTTGATCCGAGGGTCGCGGCCCAGGGCGTCGCGGAGGTAGCGGAACTCCCAACGGGCCTCGCCGTCCACCAGCAGGACCCGCGCCGGGTCGTCGGCCACCCGGACCGCGACGGTGCGGCGGTCGTTGTCCGTCCGGGCATCGCCGGGTGCGGCGGGATCGATGGCGACGGTCAGCGGGAACACGCCGGCCTTCGGGAACGGGAGCTGGAACGAAGCCACGGGGCACGAGCCGTCGCCCGGGACGCGGACGGACTGCCGGATCGGCTCGCCGCCGGGGCGGGTCAGGACGACGCCGACCTCGGACCCGGTG
This sequence comes from Tundrisphaera macrotermitis, assembly GCF_051175315.1. NCBI lineage: Bacteria > Pseudomonadati > Planctomycetota > Planctomycetia > Isosphaerales > Isosphaeraceae > Tundrisphaera > Tundrisphaera macrotermitis. The sequence continues at coordinate 2,555,974 of NZ_CP195100.1, read as the reverse complement.
GGCAGGCCGTCGGCCTTGACCGAGACCGCGACCGAGGCCGAATCCCCGACCTGCACGGTTTCCGGGGCCCGAACCGTCGCGATGGCCACATCCTTCGGGGGCGATGCCGAGCCGACCAGGACCGGATAGACCGGGACGCCCTTGGCCTTGAGACGGGCGGCCAGGTCGTCGGCCGGGTCTCCGGCGTTGGCCCGGCCGTCGGTCACGAGGACCACGCCCACCACCGGCGCCGATTCGGTCCCCTCCAGGGCCGGGGCCAGCGCGGCGGTCCAGTCGGTCGCCAGGCGGGCCGGGTCGTCGGGGCGGGCCGGGGTGCGGAGCGTCGCGGCGACGTCGGCCAACGGGCCGGAGGCGATGACCCCTCGGCCGAAGGTCGCGGCCCGGACGTCGTGGTCCGCCCCGAACGAACCCAACGCCGCGTCCTGGCCCTCGATCAAGCGGCGGGCCACCTCGCGGCGGGGGAGGTCGGCGGAGCGGGAGGCGTCGGCGGTCTCCATGCTGGCCGAGGCGTCGACGGCGACGATCACCCGGCCCCGGACCGTCTCGGAGATGCTCCGGGCCGCGATCGGCTCGAACAGGGCCGCCACCAATGCCAGGGCCGCCAGGACGCGGAGCGCGATCAGCCCCAGCCCGGCCCGCCGCGACACCAGCCGCCGCTCCTCGCGATAGAGGATCAGCAGCAAGGCCAGGGCGATCCCCCCCGCCGCCAGCCAGAGCCCGGCCCGGTCCCCCCCGGCCAGCACCAGCGACCGGCCGCCCGGCAGGTGAAACGTCATCGATGCAGATCCTCGTCATCCCCTCGGCGTCGCGCCCCGGGGCGGGCCGCCCCGGGGTATCGCCCCGTCAGGGACGCCGTCGGCACCGATTGTACCGATCGCGACCGACCCCGAGTACCACCTCCCCGGGGGCGGATGGCCGACGTGGGCGGGCTGCGTCGATTCGCCGCGTCCCCGGATTATCCGGAGATTTCGTCGGCGTCGGGGGCCGAGGCGGGCGCCGGGCGGAGGAACGTGAGCTTGACCGTCCCGCTGAAGCCCGACCGTTCCAGGAGTTCGATCTTGATCCGCCCGGCGCCCGAGGCCCGGGCATAGGCGTCCGTGCCGCCGATCACGATGAACGGGACGACCGTCTTCTCCTTCATCGAGATCTCTTGCGTGATCTTGATCGTGATCTTGCCCCGGGGCGATTCCAGCACGACCACCGGCTTGGCCGAGGCCAGGTGCGTGACCGGCACCGAGGTCGAGAGCTTGAACCCGGGCGAGTCCGGCAGCAGCGGGCCGGTCCCCTCCACCGTGTAGCGGAACGGCCCCATCGAACCCCTGGCCTGGACCACCCCCTTGAGCACCACCGGATGGGGCTCGGCGCCGACGCCTTCATCCATGCCCCAGGAGGCGACGGCCAGCAGCCCCAGCGCGGCCAGGGCGGGGAATAGGGTCGGGCGGTTCGGGGTGGTCGGTGTCATGTTCGAGCCTTGCGGGTCGCGATCGAGTCCCATCCGGCGGGGCGCAGTCGCCCCAGACTACCGAGTGTTTTATCGGCGCGTCCACCCTCGCCGGTCCACATCATCCCCCGCCCGGGTGATTTTCCCCCCAAGGCGTCGGCCTGTCGATCGTGGGAACCAGGGACGGGGATGCCGGCGGGTTGGTCCCCGGCCTCGTCGTGATTATCCTGGATGCGACCCATCCGTCGCTCGACCGTCCCCACCGACAAGGACCGCCCCCCATGCGCCCTTCGCACTTGATCTGGCTCGCTTTCCTCGTGATTTGGGGATCGGGCTGCGAAGCCAAGTCGGCGGCCCGCCGCGCCGTGGCCGAATCCACGGCGCGGGCCGACGCCGGGTTCGAGACGCCCGCAGAGAGCCCGATCGCACCGGCGGCCCCGGGCGCGGCGGACCAGGCGTTGAAGGCCGGGGCGGCCCGCAAGATCATCTTCACCGCCGACGTCGCGGTGACGGTCGAGGACTTCGCCCGGGCCGAGGCGGCGATGACCAGGCTGGTCGCGGCCCAGGGGGGCTACCTGGCGGAGTCCAATGTCACCGGCTCGCCGGGTGCGCACCGCTCGGGCCACTGGAAGGCCCGCGTCCCGGTCGACCATTTCGACGCCTTCGTCGACGGGATCGCCACGCTGGGCGAGTTGGTCAACCGCCGGACCAATTCCGAGGACGTCTCCGACGAGTACTTCGACCTGGAGGCCCGGATCAAGAACAAGACGGCCGAGGAGGCCCGCCTGATCCGCCACCTGGATGTCTCGACAGGCAAGCTCGAAGAGATCCTCCAGGTCGAGCGCGAGCTGTCCCGGGTCCGCGAGGAGATCGAGCGGATGCAGGGCCGCAAGCAGGTGCTGGCCAACCTCACGGCGCTGACCACCGTGAACATCACGATCCACGAACGCCAGGGCTACGTCCCCCCCGAGTCCCCGACCTTCTCCACCCGCATGGCCCGCTCGTTCCACGACTCGGCCGACACCCTCCTCGCCTGCGGCGAATGGCTCGCCCTGGCCGCGGCGGCGATCACCCCCTGGATCCCGGTCATCCTGGCCCTGGCCATCCTGCTTTTGCTGGCCCGCAACCGCATCCGCGCCACCCTGGCCCGATGATCGTCCGAAAACCCGCACTGTCCGGCTCGTTCGGGTGACTCGCCGATCGATGACGCGGGAGATTGCCGTCCCAGGGATCACCGACCGATCGATCGACCTGGTTGAATCCCATCGATTTCGCCCTTCTCAACTCCAGGGGTGAATATCGAGCATGCTTGCCATCCGGGGGACGGCGGCGAACAATCGCACGACAGCCCGACATCACGATTGCGGAGGCAAGGCATGATCCAGACAGTTGAGGCGATCATCGACGCCAAGGGACAGGTCCGCCTCCTCGGGCCCGTGACCGTGGACAACCCGCGTCGGGCGTTGGTCACGATCCTGGATGAACCGGCCGCCGCGCCGGGCGAGGCGGCCTTGCTGGCCGAACCGGCCCTGGCGGAGGATTGGTCGAGGCCGGAGGAGGAGGAGGCATGGTCGTACCTTCAGCCGGAGAAGTCGTCCTGATACCGTTCCCCTTCTCCGACCTCTCGCAGTCGAAATTGCGGCCGGCGATCTGCCTGGCCGCGGTCGGCCGAGACGACTGGATCATGTGCCAGGTGACCAGCCGGCCCTATGGCGACCCCCGGGTGGTGAGGTTGGAAACGGGGGACTTCGCCTCGGGCGGGTTGCGGATGACCAGCTATGCCCGCCCGGGCAAGCTGTTCACCGCCAATGCCGGACTGATCGTCGGGTCTGTCGGGTTCCTATCCCCTCCGACTCTGGACAAGATACGGGCAGCGGTCATCGCACTGATCGATCCAGCGGGGACGCACAGCCCCTCGATACAATCGGACCAGCCGGCCGATCGAGAGGAATCAGAGTTTCGACAACTCGGGCTGGGCCTTGCCCTCGATCACCCGCATCCCCTTCCACACGCCGGAGCGGAACCGGAGGGTGAAGCAGGCCGACATGGCCAGCAAATAGATGGTGGCGAAGCCCCAGGCCCAGGGGAGGTTGCCCCCGGCTCGGACCAGCAAGAAGGTGGGGATGACCATGAGCGGCCAGGCCAGGACGAACGTGAGGATCGAGACGAACCGGGTGTCGCCGGCCCCGCGTAGGGCGAACGAGAAGGTGACGTTCACGGCGTCGGCCAGCGAATAGACGGCGGCACAGGCCAGCAAAGGGGGGACGATGGCCACGATCTCGGCGAAGCGGGCCGGGTCGGTGCCGTCCCCGGCGAAGACCGAGACCAGCGTCCGGGGCAGGAACAGGTAGGCGGAGGCCACCAGGCACATGTAGCCGAAGGTCCAGCGCAGGCCGGTGTAGGTCGACCGCTCGGCCAGGTCGGGGCGGTCGCCGCCGAGCCTCTGGCCCACCATGATCGACACCGCCTGGGCCATCCCCTGCATGGGGAGGAACGCCACCATGTTGAGCCGGACGGTGAGCGCCGTGGCCACCGCCTGGGCCTCGCCCAGCCGCCCCACCAGCTGGGTGAAGACGTGGAAGACCAGGACGTCCGAGAACACCTGGGCCCCGGCCGGCAGGCCATACTTGAGCAGGCGGCCGAACAGCTCGCGCTCCGGCCGCCAGCCGCTCCGGGTGGCGAACTCGACCGCATAGCGCCTCCTCAGAAGCAGGCCGAGCGCCGTGAGGGCCGACACCCACGACCCGGCCACCGTCGCCCAGCCCGCGCCGGCGATGCCCATCTCCGGGGCGCCCAGGGTGCCGAAGACCAGGAGCATGGCCAGGCCGACGTTGGCGGCGGTGCCGGCGACCTCGATCCCCAGCACGGTCCAGGTCTGGCCCCGGCCCGAGAAGAAGCCGTTGACCGCCGCCATGATCAGCATCGGCAGGGCCGCGAAGCAGAGGCATCGGTGGTAGATCACCTCCAGCGCCTGGAGCTTGGGCGTGTGCCCGCCCAGCGCGATCAGGTGGGGCGACGCCGGGACCATCACCAGGAACAGCAGCCCGGCGGCGATCGCGAAGTAGATCCCCTGCCAGACCGCCGGCCCGACCCGCTCCGGCCGACCCGCCCCGGTGTACTGGGCCACGAATGTCGACACATACCCGGCGCTCACCTGAAGCAGCCCGAACGGGAGCCAGAACCACATCATCGCCGGGAACGACGCGGCCAGTTCCAGCTCGTTGTGCCGCGCCAGCAGGATCGCGTCGATGAAGACCTGCACGGTCATGAAGCTCTGGCTCACCACCAGGGGCAGGGCCAGCGTCAAAAGCTCGCGGCTGCCGCCCGGGGCCGGGCCCGCCGGTTCGTCCGCATCCGGTGCCAGGTCGAGTTCGTCTTCCATGATCGTGGAAAGGCTCATCGGATCCATCCTGGGGGGTCAGAATCGGGCGATCTCGACCTGGAGCAACCGGGCCAGCCGGCCCAAGAAGTCCTTCGAGTCCTCCTCCTGGGTGCCGCTCACATCCAGCAAGCGTTCCAGGAAGGTGGCCCAGGCCAGCCATCGGGGCAGGTCCCAACCCTGCCGGTACGTCCCATCGCCGACGAAGCGGAACAGGCGTACAACCTCATCATCGACCAGCCGAAGCCCCACCGTGAACGATTCGACACTATCGCCGCACAGGCCCAGGGCCGTATGAGGATTCAGGTCGGTGAGGTCGTAGAGGACCTGCCGCACCTGGCCGAACGGTATCCTCCTGGACCGTCGGACGCACCAGAAGGTTCGCGACCGGATCAAAATCGCCTTCTCCCGGCGATCGGCCAGGACGAACCGCGATGACGACCCGAGCATCAGGACCCGGGCCATCCGGCTCGACCTGGCCAGGACGAAGTCCTCCCCGCCTGCCACGAACGGGCCGGTCGAAAGCCATCGCGATCGCCGCGAGCCGGTGGCGATCAGCCCAAGGGGCACGGCGATGGACAGGATCAACAGGAAGGTCCGATCGTGGGACGGCATCGTCGGGACCCCGGGGATGGAGGCGGGCTGCGACGGATCGGCCGGCCGAGGCGCCGGGGCCGCGATCGATCCATCATCGGCCGCCATTGTCATCACGAGGGGGATTCATGTCGACCCTTCAAATCGACGCATCGGCGCCGATCCGAGCGGCGTCCTCGGCCTCGGCCGCCGCATCCCAGCCGGAGAAGGGATCGGGCAAGCCGGCCCAGGCGTCCCTGCCGAGGGCCAACTCGTCCTCGGTCAGCAGACAGGATCGGAGCGCGGCGGCCAGGGCGTCGCGGTCGAGTTCCAGGCCGATGCAGGCCAGCTCTTGCTGGCGGTCGCCGAATCGGTCGTCCCAGCCGTCCAGCGTTTCCTGGACCAGTTCGGGGTCGTCGGGCCATTCCACCTTCGGGGTCGCGGCCAGCCAGGTGCCCACCGGCTCGGTGCGCAAGGAGCCCCCGGCCAGGGAGAGCATCCCCATGTGATCCGGGCGGGTCGCGAGCCAGAACGATCCCTTGGCACGGAGCAGGCCGGGCCAGAAGTCGCCCAGGAATCGGTAGAAGCGTTCGGGGTGGAACGGCCGGCGATCCCGGAAGACCAAACTGCCGATGCCGTATTCCTCGGACTCCGGGACATGCTCGCCGCGAAGTTCTTTCAGCCACCCCGGGGCCTGAGCCGCCCGTTCGAGGTCGAACCGGCCGGTGGCCAGGAGGCGCGACGGGTGGACCCGGCCGAACTCGGACCGGATGATCTCGGCACCGAGGTTGAGCCGGCCGAGGATCTGCTCCAGCCGATCCAGTTCCTCGGGCTCGACGCGGTCGACCTTGTTGAGGACCAGGACGTCGCAGAACTCGACCTGCTCGATCAGGAGGTCGACCACGGTGCGGTCATCCTCGGCGCCGGCGGCGATCCCGCGTTCCTGGAGGTCGTCGGCGTCGAGGTACTCGCGGAGGAACGACGCCGCATCGACCACCGTGACCATCGTGTCCAGCCGGGCGACTTCCGACAGGGCGTGGCCGTCCTCGTCCTCGAAGGTGAACGTCTCGGCCACCGGCAGGGGCTCGGAGATGCCCGACGACTCGATCAGGAGGTAGTCGAACCGGCCCTCCTTCGCCAGCGCCGCGATCTCCACCAGCAGGTCCTCCCGCAGCGTGCAGCAGATGCAGCCGTTGGTCATCTCGACCAGCGTCTCGTCGGTCCGCCGCAACGCCGCGCCGCCGTCGCGGATCAGGCGAGCATCGACGTTGACCTCGCTCATGTCGTTGACGATCACCGCCACCCGCAGGCCCTGGCGGTTGTGTAGCACGTGGTTGAGCAAGGTCGTCTTGCCGGCGCCGAGGAAGCCGGACAGGACGGTCACGGGGAGCAGGCTCATGGGTGCGATCTCGCTGGTGATTGATGCGACGACGCGACGCGGCGGCCGGGCCGCAACGATCACTTCCGCTTGATCTTGTGCGCGGTGTGGCGGCGGAGCCGGGGGCAATACTTCCGGAGCCCGACGCTCAACGATTCGGGGATGCCGCCCCGGGTGTTGACCGAGACGCGATAGTTCAGGTCGCCGGTCTCGGTGCACTGGAGCCAGACGTATTCGCGGCCCTGGGATTTGGCCATCGGGGTGCCTCGGCGGGTGCGCGACGGCCCGGCCCGGCATGCGGCCGGTTCGGGCACGGACCCATGTTGCATCGGGGAAACGGCCGGGTGGTCGCCATGCCACGCCAGGGCCCTCGGGCCGTCCGGCCCTCACCCGATCAGTGCCGCCCGAGTGGCGCAGGTTCCCCGATCGCCGGGCCGATCGCTCAGCGGCGCTCGACTCCCTCGGCCTTGACCACGGCGGTATCGACCGTGCGGCGGGGCCAGGAGATGAGCTTGAGGCCGTTGGGGACCATCACGCGGGGGATCAGGGCCAGGTCATCCCCCACGATCGGGGGGAGCACCGGGCGGCCGTCGCTCCAGTAGCCGAGCTGGCGGAACAGGTTCCCCTGGTCGGTCGCCTCGTCGAGCGTCCGGCCGGCGAAGGCGGCGTCGATGGTGAGGTCGGCGATCCTCCAGAACCCGGCGCGGTCCAGGGCATTCAGCTCGGCCGTGGCCATCTGGGTCCCGTTCAGCAGGCCGTCCCCCGTGTCGTATTCCGTCCGGGCCGCCGTGGGGGCGGCATGATCGGCGCGGAAGTGGGGATAGCCCCGGAGATCGGTCCGGTACAGGACGAACTTCTTCCGCTCCTTGGGGATCGCCGTGGTGGCGGCGAAGATCTCCCGCGCCTTCTCGTCGCCGACGACCACGTCCTGCTGCGCCGCGAGCACGACCAGCAGGGTCGACTCGTGGATCCGGGCCAGGTCGGGGTGGCGCGACGGCAGGACCTCGCCCGGGAGGACCGCGATCACCGCCTTGGGGCGGGGCAGGTCGGCCTCGTCGGAGACGGCGGCCATCTGGGCCGCGAGGTTCCCGCCCGCCGAGTGGCCGATGATCGCGAACCGATGTCGGTCGGGCCGGACGTGCGACGGCGAGGTCGAGAGGACGTCCAGCGCATCCCGGACCGCGATCAGGGCGTTGGGCAAAAAGTGTTTGGGCGGGGTCGACCAGTCGCGCTGGTAGCGCGGGGCGATCACGATCTTGCCCGACCGGGCCAGGTGCTCGATCCAGGCGCCATAGACGCCGGGATTGACCGCGAACCAGCCGTGGTTGAAGACCACCACGGGCGCCTTCTCGGGGGCGGGCTCGGCGGGCTCGAACAGCCAGTAGGATCGCGGCCCCTCGCCCATCACGGTGCGGCGGACCGCCTTGTGGGGGTAGCTTTGGACCTCCGCCGCCGGCGCCAGGATGGCGGGCTCGGCACCCCGCGACGACTGGCCCGTGCCCATGAGGGCGAAGGCCGTGGCCAGGGCGGCGACCATCCGGGGTCGGCGCCCGCGATTCCTGGGGAGGCTGGGTCGGTCCATGGCGGCATCCTTGCCTAGTGAAGATTCAGAGGGGGCGTTCGATCGGATGATTCTATTCGCGGGGCGGGCTCGGCGCGGCCGCCGAGGGGGCCGCCGATCGCCGTGCGACCGAGCTGGCGGCCGGCGCGGCGGGCTTCGCCGACGGCGGGGCGGGCCGCGCCGCCGTCGGGGCCGGCGGGTAGACCTGCTCCAGCAACGGCGAGCCCCAGATCCCGTGCCGCTCGTTGCCGGGGAAGTACACGGCCATGTCCAGCGTCAGGTTGGTCAGCGACGTGAACCCGAACACGCAGATGGGGAACTGGTTGATGTTCTCCATGTTGGCCAGGATGACCGGCTCGGACAGCTTCAGCCCGGCGTGGCGGAACGCCTTCTCGGCCATCTCCACGCAGTACAGGGCGCGGTCGTCGAGCGACAGCTCGTAGTCGAACGGCACCTGCTGCTCGTAGACCTGGTGGAGATATTCCATGACCTTGGGGATCTTGCCGCGATGCTCGGGCTTGAGCCGCTTGACCCCGAACGGTCCGGTGTTGTCCAGGACCCACACCTTGAACGGCTGGCGGCGGACGCTGGCCTTGGTGGTGTCGTAGACATAGGGCTCGCCATCCTCGATGGCGACGGTGCCGACGTGCGAATACTGGCTGCCGCTGATGTTAGCGATGAACCGGCTGAACGGGAACCAGCCGCCGAGGATCCGCGCGTCGCCGCGGCGGAAGACGATATCCCCTTCCTTCAGGACCTTGCGGCCCCACTGGTCCCACTGGGTCATCAGCGGGGTGTCGGAGATCGTCGGCAGGCGGCCTTCCTTGCGGGCGAGGTTGGCGGCGGGCCCCCAGGGGTTCCCCTGCCAGCCCGGAGGGATGAGCCGGTCGGTCGCCTCCAGGCCGTCATGACCGCTGCCGCCACCGTTGATCGCCAGCAAGAGCCAGAACAGAACCCTCATGGGGAAATCCTTGGATCAGGGGAGGGCGTCCGGGGAGAGGGGGCCATCGGGTGGCCCGGGGACGGCCCGTGGGCCCCGGACGATCGTCGTCCGAGGCGAGAGCCCACCGTCGAGGCCGGGACGGCCCCTCCTCGATGGGCATGCGCGGAATCTTCGGGGCAAACTATTATACCCCCCGAATCCGCCCAACACACCTGTTCTTGCGGATTTCCCGGAAATCGGCAAGATGGAAAGCGTCCGATGGGCCGAGCCCCCTCGCGACCGACGCGCTCGGAACTTTCCGCAAGTCCCCGAGATTCGTCTCAAGTCGCGGCGGGGCCGCTTCCGATGAGGGATTCAATCCCCGCAGGATGGCAGCCCAGATGACTGGGGCCGCCGACGAGCCCCCGACCCGCATGGACGCGGAGGGGGGGGCGACGCGACGCGGTCACCCGGAGACGCGATGATTCGCATGCGCACAGGACGGCGCGACTTCCACTCGATCGGCCGGGCGGCGACCCTGTTCGGGGCGCTGGCGCTGGCAGCGATCACCGGGCCGGGCCCGGCCCCGGGGCGGGACCTCCCCCCGGCCCCCCAGGCCGGCGAGCCCCCCTGCCGGATCACCGTCGAGGTCGACTGGTCGGCCCCTGCCGCCCCGGGGCCACGGCCGGCCGACGCCGAGCTATCGGTGGCCGGCGGCCGGGTCGTGGAGGCGACCGCCACCTCCGCCGAGGCCCCACGGCCGCGCCCCCTGGCCGGCGATTCCTGGGAGATCGGGCCCGTCGCCCGGGGCCGCATCCGGGCCCGGGTCGAGGCCCCCCCCGGCGCGAGCCTGTCCGTCCGCGTCGCCGGGCAGGAGGCCCGCATCCCCCTGCCCTCGCTGCTCGAAGGCCCGCAGCGGATCGCCGCCGGCGCGGGGGTCGAGGTCGGGGCCGAGCGCCCGGCCTGGGATTCCATCCGGGTCGAACTCGGCCCCGGGGCCGCCGACGGCACGACGACCCCGGGAGCGACGGTGCCGGTCCGGGTCGGCTTCGACATCCGGACCCTGGAGCCCGGCGACGTCGCGGTCCGCGCCTCGGCGGAACTCCGCCCCATCCACGGCGGCGACCCGGTGTGGAGGCAGGACTGGCAGGAGGTCGTCTCCCCGAACGCCCCGGCCGCCCCGGCGACCGACCGAACCAAGACCCTGAGCCTGGCCGCCCCCCCCGCCGAGGGGTCCTACTCCCTGGAGATCCGGGCCTCGTGGGAGCCGCTGGCCGGGCCGGCCGACACCCGGATCGGCCGGCTGGTGCGCCGGCGCAGGGCCCGGGAGGCGGCGAGCACGGCCGTCCGGCGGACGACGCTGGCCGTCCTGGGCCCGCCGAACCGGGTGACGACCCCGCCGCCCCCCTCCCGGACCGACGGCGCGGGGGTGGAGGTCGACGCGATCGACCTGGGCCGATCCTGGGGGCATCGCCTCTCGGTGACAGGCCGGGCCATGGCCGGGACCGGGGGCCGCCCGGGGTGGGCGGTGCCCGAGGCGGCCCTGATCGAGCCGGCGTTCCGCGACCGGGTCCGGGGCTGGATCAACCGGGGCGGGGCCGAGCCCGCCACCCTGGCGGCGGCCGACGCCTCCGGGATGGCCTGGACGGCGATCCCGCTCCGCGTCCCGCACCCCGACCGGCCCCACCGGCTGAACCTGTCGGTCTCGGCCGGGCGGCCGGCCGCCCTGGGGGTGGCCCTGCTGGCCGGCCCGGGCGGGCCCGGGGAACGCGTCCGGGTGGTGCTGGATGCCTGCGCCTCGGCCCCCCCGGCCCACGAGGGAGACCCGCCCGCCTCGTTCTCCTGGCCGGTCTGGCCCGACGACCCCGCCCCGATCCTGGTCCTGGTCAACCGGGACCCCCGGTCGCCGGTCATGCTGGGCTCGGTGGCCCTCGAAGAGTTGCCCGACTTCTCCCCGACGACCCCCGTTCCCCGGGACGCCGCCCGATCCCTGGGCCTGCACCTGGCCGGCCCCCGCGACCTCGACCGCTTCGGCGGCCTGTCCGGGGTCGCGACCGGTCGCGCCGACCCGCTGGCCCTGGGCAAGAACCTGGCGACCTACCTGGCCTACTGCGGGGCCACCTCGGTGGTCCTGCCCGATGGCCTGGCCGATCGCCCCCGGAGGGCCGGCCTGGACGGCCAGGCGGACGAGGACGCGACCGGCCCCGACCGGCTCGACGTCCTGCTCCGGATGCTCGGCCGCAAGGGCGTCACGGCCTGGGTTGATGTCGCGTTCGAGGGGCCCCTGCCCGGCCTGCCCGCCCCGGACTCGCCCGAGGCCGTCGCCGAGGGGCTGGCCCGGCTCGACCGCCGGGGCCTCCCCGATGGACTGGCCTACCAGCCGCTCCACCCCCGGGTCCGCGAGGCCATGGCGAAGAAGGTGGCCGAGGCGGTCGCCGCACGCCGGGCGACCCCCGCCCTGGCCGGCGTCCTGGTCCGGCTCGGGCCGGGCTCCACGCTGCCGGGCGGCCCCGATGCCGGGCTGGATGACGCCTCGTTCGCCCGCTTCACCCGGGCCGCCTTCGACGGGTCGATGGCCGCGACCATCCCCGGCCGGGCGGCCGGCGACCCCGGCCGGTTCGAGGCCCGCGCCCGGTTCGTCGAGGGCAAGGGCCAGCGGCCCTGGCTGTCCTGGCGGGCGTCGGAAGTCGCGTCTCTCTATGTCGGCCTGGCCGAGGCGGCACGCCGATCCGCGCCGGGCGCCGTGCTGGCCGTGGCGAGCCCCGGGCTGGAGCCCGGCCCGGCCGGCGACGAGGCGCGGCGGGTCGACCTGGCCGGCCTCACCCCGGCCCAGGCCTGGCGCGGGGTTGGCTTCGATTTGTCGAGCTGGCCGGCCGACGAAACGGCCCCGATCGTGCTCCGCTCCGTGGGCCTGACCACCGACGACCTGGCCCACGACCTGGCCACCAGCCCCGAACTCGACGAGCCGGTCGCGGCCCGGCCGGGGCGCGGGGCGTTGCTCGGGGTCGAGTCGATCGAGGCGGGCCGGGCGGCCGGCCCGCGCCTGTTCGCGATCCCGATGGCCGGGGGATCGGCCGGCGACGAGGCGATGGGGCACGCCGTGGCCGCCCTGGACGCCACCCGGGTGATCGTGGCGGCGACCTCGGCCGCGGGCCAGGAAGATCGGCTCCGCCGGTTCGCCCGGCCGTTCGCCGCCCTGCCCGACTCCCCGCCGGGCCAGCCCGCCCCCCGGCTCGCCTCCGGGGCCGTGGCCCGCGCCCTACAGTCGGGCCCGGACACGGTGCTGGCCCTGGCCAACGACACCCCGTACCCGATCCTCCTGGAAGCCGAGGTGGTCGCCCCGGCGACGGCCATCGTGGACGACCTCGGGCGGGGCCTCCGGCTGGAGCCCGAGCGTGGCCCGAATGGCGCCCGCCTGGTGCTCGACCTCCCCCCGTTCGGGATCGCTGCGGCCCGCGTCGCCTCGCCCGACGTCCGGATCGCCTCGGCCCGCCCCCACCCCGACCCCGCCGCCCTGGACGGGATCAAGGCCCAGTACGACGACCTGTCCGCCCGCCTGATCCGGCTCCAGGGGGAGACCGCCAGGCCGGAGCGCGGCCCGGGGCCGGCCAACGCCGGGTTCGAGCCCGAGACCGTGCAGCTGGCCGCCTCGCGCCCGGTGCCGGTCGTCTCGGGCTGGGAGGCCTCCGGCGGGACCATCGAGATCGACCGCGATCGCCCCCGATCGGGCCGGGGCAGCCTCCGCCTCGACGCGTCCGCCGCGGGGGCGTCGGCCCAGAGCGCCCCGTTCCGGCCGGCCGGGCGCACCGCCCTCACCGTCCGCGCCTGGCTCCGGGCCGATCGCCCGGACGCCCGGTCCACGATCCGCCTGGACGGCCAGGCGGGCGGCCGTCCGTTCTCCTCCCAGGCCGAGATCAGGGCGCGGGGCGAGTGGGCCGAGGCCACCTTCCACGTCGCGAAGCTGCCGGCCGGGGGCCTCGACTCGGCCCGCCTCCGGTTCGACCTGGCCGGCCCCGGCCGGCTCTGGGTGGACGACGTGTCCGTGACCGGCGACGCCCCCACCGAGTCCGAACGGCTGAACGCCCGCCGCGACCTGATGGCCGCGCTGCTGGCCTATCGCGACGGCCGCTACGCCGACTTCGCCCGCAAGGCGGGGTCGCACTGGACCCGGCATCTCGCCCCCGACCCCCCGGCGATCGTGGCCGATCAGCCCGCCCCGATCCGCACCGGCAACGCTTCCGCCCTTCCGCCCAACCGCCAGCTTCGTTAAACTCCTCCGAGTCGGGATGGGGGCTCATCGGCCGAGGTCGAGGCCGGGTCCCGCGTCCTTCACGGATGGAGGGGGTCCGGGTGTTCGTTGCCTGCAACACGTCTTGTTTCTCGCGGAAGCCCCTGAAGGCGGCCCTGCGCCAGATCGCCGATTTGGAGTTCCGCAAGATCGACCTGGCGATCGTCGAGCCGGGGGATCACCTCCACCCGTCCGAGGTCGCCGACAACCTGGAAGGCGCCCTGGGCCGGCTCCGCGAGGGGCCGAACATCACGCCGTCCGCCTTCGGGATCGACTTCGGCGACGCCGAGGCCCCGGAGGTCCGCCGCCGGTTCGAGGCCATCTGCCGGATGGCCAAGGCGCTGACCGTCGCGGTGCTGACCATCCCGGCCGCGCCGATCGGCTCGGACTTCGACGACGAGGTCAAGCGGCTCACCGGCCTGGTGTCCCACGCCACCCGCCAGGGCCTGGTCGTGGCCCTGATGACCGACTCGGCGACGCTCACGTCGGACCCCTCTGCCGCCGCCGCCCTGTGCCGCGCCGTGCCGGGGCTGAGCCTGACGCTCGACCCCAGCCACTACATCCAGGGGCCTTTGGCCGGCGGCAACTACGACGAGGTCTTCCCGTTCGTCCAGAACGTCCTGCTGCGCGACACCGGCAAGAAGCCGGGCGAGTTCCAGGTCCGCGTCGGCCAGGGGGACATCGAGTACGGCCGGATCGTCAACCTCCTGGAGCGGAACGGCTACAACCGGGGCCTCACCGTGTCGATCCTCGACTCGCTGGACAGCCCGTTCGAGGTCGAGATCGAGGTCCGCAAGCTCAAGCTCCTGCTCGAAAGCCTCATCTAATCCCCCCGCCTCGCCCGGCCTCCCGGCGCCGGCGGCGGATGGCACTTCTCGGGCCCCGGGGTCTCATCCCTGGGGCCCGGATCGCCGATACGAGGGATGGGCCGATCGAGATGGGCCCGGTCGGTTCGGGCCGTCCCGAGGAGGGGATGGGCCGATCCGGCGGCCGATAGGAACCGGGCACGATGCGAGGGACCGATGGCATCGTCACCAGATGAGACGCCGCCGACGCGAGAGGAATGGGACGCCCTCCGCCGCCAGGTGGTCGAACTCCAGCGCGTCAGCAGTCTGGGCGTGCTGGCGGGCAGCATCTGCCACGAGTTGAACAATGCGCTCACGCCGATCCTGAACTACGCCAAGCTCGGACTCCGCAACCCGGACCCCGAGTTCCGCCGCCGGGCGTTCGAGAAGATCCAGGAGGGGGCCGAGCGGGCCGCCGTGATCACCGGCGGGGTGCTGGGCCTGGCCCGCCCCCGGCACGACCAGAGGTCGGCGGCCGACGTCGCCCGGCTCGCCGAGGAGGTCACGCTGCTGACCGCCAAGGACCTGGCCAACTACCGCGTCCACCTCGACTTCATCGCCGAATCCCGGCCCCATGCCCGGGTCAACCCGGCCCAGATCCAGCAGGTGCTCCTGAACCTGGTGATCAACGCCCGCCAGGCCATGCCCGACGGCGGCACGGTCCGGGTCCGGGTCGGCCAGGACCCCAGCGGCAAGCTCGCCGAGGTCAGCGTGTCCGACACCGGCAAGGGGATCGCCCCGGCCGACCTGCGGCGCATCTTCGAGCCCTTCTTCACCACCAAGACCGGCCCCGACGCCTCCGGGCTGGGCGGCACCGGCCTGGGGCTTTCCGTCTGCCGCGAGATCGTCGAGAGCCATCGCGGGCGGCTCCGGGCCGAGAGCAAGCTGGGCCGGGGGACGACCTTCACCCTCCGCCTCCCCGCCTGCCCCGCGCCGGCTGCGGCCCCCGCCCGCCAGGGGGCGGCCTGATCCCCATCCGGGAGGGGCCATGACCGCCGACCCCGACGCCATCGACCGGATCACGCCGACCCGCCGGCCGCCGGGCCGCGCGGTGATGCGGCAGTCCTGGGAACACCTCCTGTTCCTCCACTGGGAAATCCCGGCCCAGTCGCTCCGGGCGTTGCTGCCCCCGGGGCTGGAACTCGACACGTTCCAGGGCCGTGCGTTCGTCGGGCTGGTCCCGTTCACCATGAGCGGCGTCCGCCCGGCCGGCCTGCCCGCCGTCCGGGGCCTGTCGAACTTCCACGAGACCAACGTCCGGACCTATGTCCATGCCGGAGGCCGGGATCCCGGCGTCTGGTTCTTCAGCCTCGATGCCGCCAACGTCGTCGGCGCGGCCCTGGGCCGGGCCTGGTTCCGCCTGCCTTACTTCTTCGCGCGGATGGCCCTGGACGCGTCCGAGATCCCCGGCGGGACGCGGCTGGCCTACAAGTCCCGCCGGATCTACCCCGGCCCCCGTCCCGCGACCTCCCGGATCGTCGCCACCGTCCGTTCGCCGGTCGCCCCGGCCGTGCCCGGCAGCTTGGAGCACTTCCTGGCCGAGCGTTACGTCCTCTACTCGTCTACGGGCACACCCCTGAAGCTCGGACGGGTCAACCACACGCCCTATCCGCTCCGGGTGGCCGAGGTCGAATCCATCGAAGAGACCTTGCTGGCCGCGGCGGGCATCGCCCGGCCCGATGCCGCCCCGCTGGCCCACTACGCCCGCCGGGTGGATGTGGAAGTCTTCCCGCTCGGGCCGGCGGCGTCGCCGGCCCGGTGAGCGTGGGCCGGTTTCAGGGGCTCGCGGGCGGGCTGGCCTGACGCATCTCGACCCGGATTTGGGGCGTCCAGTCGAACGCCCCATCCTTGGGCGGGTCGGCGATCGAGACGGCATAATTCATGTTGACCCAGGTCCGGGTCGTCTCCAGCTTGCGGTCAGCGGACTCCCGAACGCTGGCCAGGGCTTCCCGGCCTTCCTCGGTTTTCTCCATCTCGGCCACCCTCTTCGAATCCGCGAGGGTGTGGCGTGCCATCCCGGCCTGCAAGGCCACCTTAGGATCGGCCGGGTACTCCAGCAACACCCACGGGCCGCCGCCCAGCTCCCGGACGACGAAGACGTCGATCTGGAACTTCATGTTCCAGGTGATGGGCTGTACCGACCGCGTCCGGACCTCGCCGGTCTTGACGTCGGTCTCCTTGGTCGTCGCCGCCGCGGTCTCGGTCTCCCGCTTGAGGGCCGGGTGGCGCTCCTCGGGAAACCGAATCAAGTAAGCTCGGCCGACCTGGAGGAACCCCAGGTCGCTCGCCTTGGCGTCGGCCGGCCGGTCGGGCTTCGCGGAGGGCAACGGGGCGTCCTCGGGCGGGGCGCCGAGGCCGATCGCGGCCGCGGCCAGAACAGATCCCATCGCATGGAACATCGCATCCTCCGACGTGAAGACCCGGACCAAACCCGGACCATCGTATCGGTGTCGACCATAAATTTCGATCAGTTTCCCTCCCGCACCGCGTCAGCCGGCCGTGCCGGGCGGGCCGATCGCCTTGGCCAGGAAGTAGCGGTACTGGTCGTCGGGATAGTGCGGCAGGGTGCCGAAGATGCGATAGCCCAGGCGTTCATAGAACGGCCGCGCCTGGAAGCTGAAGGTATCCACCCAGGCATGGCGGCAACCCCGTCCCGCCGCCAGGCGTTCCATCTCCTCCATGAGCCTCCGCCCCGCCCCCTGCCCCCGGAGTTCCTCGGCCACGGCCAGGATGCGGACGTGGAGCCAGCCCCAGTACGTCTCGCCGATCGCCCCGCCGACGATCCGCCCGCCCTCGTCGCGGAGCACCAGCGTCAACGCCTCGGGCGTGTAGGCGTACCCCGACGCCCGGCTGGCGGCATCGAGCGGGGCGAGGATCGCCGCGAGGTCGACGGGCGTGGGATCGGAAATGGCCTCGATCGTGGTCATGGATTTCGGCTCGCGGGAGGTTGCCGGCCTCGTTACCGTGGTTCGGACGGGGGTCGGGCACTGGCTCAGTCGTCAGCCAGGAGCGTCCGTTCCTGATCGCCCCACCGGCCGAGCACCCACCCGGCGATGCGATGAAGCTCCCGCTCGCCGTCCGGCCTCGGCTCGCGATGCCGCGCCTCGATGCCCCGGAGCCGGTCCAGCGCGGCCCGATACTCGGCCCGCTTCTCCCGCGTCAGTTCGCCCCGGCCCTTCATCGCCCGGAGCCGCTCGGGGCTCGCCAGCGGCGAGGGCTGGCACCAGGTCCGTTCGAAGTTCAGGGCGGCCTGGAGTTCCAGGGCATCGTCGACGGCCTCGGGGGTGGCGGACGGCCCGAAGAGGTCGCGACCCAGGATCTTCTTGTAGTCTTCGAACGCGAGGTCGGGGTCGCGGGCGAATTCCCGGTAGGCGATCCGATTGACCCGCGCCGGCAACTCGTCGTAGGGCGGGTCGCCCGGCTCCAGCCAGCCGAACCCCAGGGGCACCTGCCGCCGGCCCTTGAGCCAGGCCTGGCCCTCCTCGGGCTCGGTGGCGACGAAGGTGAACGCCTCCAGCGAGGGGACGTAGCCCGTCACGCCCAAATCCCTCGCCCGCCCGGCGCCGGCGCGGATCTCCCGGGGACTGCGCAGGGCGGGCGAGTCGTCCCACCACAGGCTGCCCCTCGCCTGCCGGATGAGGTCGGGCTCGGGGTTGGCGCTGTGGGGCGTGAACACGAGCGACCAGCGGGGGTCGAAGGGGAGCCGGGCCGCCTTCACGCCGAAGCCCGGCACGTCGGCCCCGGAGAAGTAGTGCGGGAAGACCACGACCGTCGCCCCGGGCTTCCGCGCCCAGACCTCCTCAGAGATCTGCCTCACGAAGTCGAACTCCTTCTCGAAGAAGCGTTCGCCGCAGCCCTTGCAGTGGCAGATGGCGTAATCCGACGACTCGATCAGCAGCCCGTCGGCCTCCGGGTAGAAATCGAAGGCCATCTCCCGGGCATATTCCAGCATGAACCGCCGGGACTCGGGCCGCGACGGGCAAAGGTTGTATCCCCAGCAGCCGATGCCGAAGGGGGCGGTGGGCTGGCCGTCCTTCCCGACCGCCTTCAGTTCGGGATGCTCCAGCGCGTATCGGTTCACCCCGTCATAGCCGAACGGCGTGAAGCCGAGCAGCACCTTGATACCCCGGCCGTGAGAGTACTCGATCAGCTCGCGGACGAAGTCCTTGCGGACGTTCTCGTGCTCGGCGTTATACGCCCAGGTGATCGGGTATTTCTCCGACCGGAACGCCCCGCCCACCCAGAGCAGCAAGGTATTGCCGCCGTCCTCGCGGATGCCGTCGACGACCCGCTTCCAGTCGGCGAGGTCGTAGGTCGGCATCCGCATGAACGTGATGTAGTAGCCCCTTTGGACGAACGGGCCGTCGCCCTTCGGGCCATCAGCGAAGGCGGGGAACGACAGAGCCAGGGCGGTCAGGATCGAAAGCATGGGCGTTGCATCGCACGGGAGGAAGGGTCAGGCAGGACGGCCGGCCCGACCAGAATACCCGCCCCGGCCCGGATGGCGTAGCAGCTCGCCCCTGAAGGGCGGCGTCCCTACCGGGCCTCCTGCGGTGTCCCCCGGGCGAACCACGGGTAGATCGCGGGCAGGACCAGGGCGGTGAGGATGGTGGAAGTCACCAGGCCGCCGATGACCACGGTGGCCAGGGGGCGTTGGATCTCGGCGCCGGGGGTGGTGGCCAGGGCCATGGGGATGAAGCCGAAGCCGGCGACCAGGGCGGTCATGAGGATCGGCCGGAGGCGGACCAGGGACGCCTCGCGGGCGGCGGCGTGGGGCTCCATCCCGTCCTGGCGGAGGTGTTCCACGGCGGAGACCCAGACCAGGCCGTTGAGCACCGCCACGCCGAACAGGGCGATGAAGCCGACGCCCGCCGAGATTGAGAACGGCAGCCCGCGCGCCGCCAGGGCCAGCACGCCCCCGGTGGCGGCCGTGGGGACGGCCAGGTAGATCAGGGCCGACAGGCTCAGCGAGCCGAACGACGTGTAGAGCAGGAGGAAGATCAGCACTAGGGCGATCGGCACCACGATCAGCAAGCGGCGGGTGGCGGTCTGGAGGTGCTCGAACTGGCCGCCCCAGCGGATCAGGTAGCCGGGCGTGTTGGGGACGTCTCGCTCGATGGCGGCCTGGGCCTCGGCGACGAACCCGGCGAGGTCGCGGCCCCGGACGTTGACGCCGACCACCGCCCGCCTTTGGACGTTCTCTCGCTCCACCTCATACGGCCCCTCCTCGGCGGCGATGTCGGCCAGGTCGCGCAGGGGGATCGCCCGGCCCATCGGGTCGACGACCCGGATCGAGCCGATCTTGGCCGGGTCGTTGCGCCACGACTCGGGCAGGCGGACCCGGATCGGGTGGCGGATCTGGCCCTCGAACACCGTGCCGACGGTCGTCCCGCCCAGCGCGGCCACGGCGTCCAGCACGTCGCTGGCCTTGATCCCGTATCGCGCCAGCTGATCGCGGCGGACCGAGACCCGGAGCATCGGCAGCCGCCCCTCGCTGGGGGACTTCACGTCCTGGGCCCCGGGGATCTTCGCCAGGACGCGCTCCACCTCGCCGGCCTTGCGGCGGAGGACGTCGAGGTCCGGCCCGTAGATCAGCGCGGCCACGTCGCTCTTGACGCCCGCCACCAGCTCGTTGACCCGCATCTCGATCGGCTGGCTGAAGCCGAATTTGACGCCCGGGACGTTGGCCGTGAGCTTGTTGTTCATCTCCTCGATCAGGGCGTCGCGGGTCAGCCCGTCCCGCCACTCGTCCTGCGGCTTGAGCATGGTCCAGACGTCGGTCTGGTGCACGCCCATCACGTCGTTGGCGATCTCGGGCCGGCCGGTCTTGCAGTAGACCATGCGGACCTCGGGGAAGGTCTTGAGGATCTTCTCGATCTGGGTGGACGCCTCCACGGCCCCTTCCAAAGAGGCCGACGGGATCCGGACCGCCTCGATCAGCAGGTCCCCCTCGTTGAGCTTGGGCATGAACTCGGCGCCCAGGTTCAGGGCCACCGGCACGCTCAGGCCGATCAGGCCGATCGACACCAGGGTGGCCAGCACCGGGCGGCGGATGAAGGCGTCGAGCATCGGCTCATAGATGCGCTTGATGAGGCGGACCAGCCAGATCTCCTTCTCGACCACCTTGTCTCCCAGGGCCAGCGAGGCCAGCACCGGCATCAGGGTGAGCGACAGGACCATCGAGCCGGCCAGGGCGAAGATCACGGTCAGGGCCATGGGGCGGAACAGCTTCCCCTCGGTGCCCTGGAGGGCCAGGATCGGCAGGTAGACGATGGCGATGATCAGCTCGCCGAACATGGTCGGCTTGCGGACCTCCACGGCCGCGTCGCGGATGATCTCGATCTTGGGCCGGGTGCCCCCCTCGTGCCCCAGGCGGCGGACGCAGTTCTCGACCATGATCACGCTGGAGTCGACGATCATCCCGAAGTCGATGGCCCCCAGGCTCATCAGGCTGGCGGTCACGCCGGTGGCGGCCATCACGCTGGAGGCGAACAGCATCGACAACGGGATGGCCAGGGCCACGATCAGCCCGCCCCGGATGTTGCCCAGCAGCAAAAGGAGGATCACCACCACCAGGGCCCCGCCCTCGGCCAGGTTGTGGAGCACCGTCTCCAGCGTCTGGTCGATCAGGTGGGTCCGGTCGTAGAGCGGCTCGATGGTGATGCCCGGGGGCAGGCTCGACTGGATCTTCTCGATCTCCGCCTTGACCCGCTCGGTCACGAGGCGCGAGTTCTCGCCGATCAGCATCATGACGATGCCCAGGACGATCTCCCCCTCGCCGTCGCGGGTGACCAGCCCCGCGCGGATCATCGGGGCGGGGTGGACCGTGGCGACGTCGGAGACCCGCACCGGCACGCCCTCGCGCTCGTCGATCACGATCGCGGCGATGTCGGCCACATTATGGGTCTGGCTCTCGCCCCGGATGTAGCGAGCCTCCCCGTCGCGGACCAGGTAGCCGCCGCCGACGTTGGCGTTGTTCATCCTCAGGGCGTCGAACAGCCGGGTCATCGACAGGCGGTATTCGGCCAGCCTGTCCGGGTCGACCTCGACCTGGTAGGTCTTCATCTCCCCGCCCTGGGCGTTGATCTCGGTCACCCCCGGCACCCCGCGCAGCTGGTAGGAGATGAACCAGTCGAGCGTGGTCCGCAGTTCCATGGGGCTGACCCCCTTGCCCTTCACCTGGAACTGGAAGATCTCCCCCAGCGCCGTCGAGATCGGACCCAGGGACGGCGTGCCGTAGCCCGGCGGGATCGCCTCGGCGGCCCGCTGGAGACGCTCGCCCACCAGCTGCCGGGCGCGGTAGATGTCGGTCCCCTCGCGGAACACGATGGTCACCACCGACACGCCGAACTTGCTGATCGAGCGGATCTGCTCCACATCCGGCAGGCCGCTCATCGCCCCCTCGACCGGGAACGAGAGCAGGGTCTCGACCTCGGTCGGGCTGAGCGCCGGGGCCTCGGTGATCACCTGGACCTGGACGTTGGTCATGTCCGGCACGGCGTCGATGGGGAGGTTCAGCGCGGAGTAGACCCCCAGGGCCGCCATCAGCAGCGTGCCCGCGATCACCATGAACCGATTCCGCAGCGCCATCTCGATCAGGGCATTGAGCATGGAGGGACCTCGGGGACCCGGGGCGGGGTCAGTCTTCTTCGGACTCGTTCTGGAGGATCAGCTCGCTCTTGATCAGGAAGGCGCCGGAGGTCACCACCGGGTCGCCGGCCTTGAGGCCGGAGGCCACCACGCGGAGGCCGTTCGCCTCGCGGCCGAGCGTAACCGGATGGAGTTGGAACGATCGCTCCCCCTTGGCGGGGACGAACACGGCGGGCTTCTCGTCGATCTCGATGACCGAGGCGGCGGGGACCGTGACCGAGGGCTCCGACGCGGCGGAATCCAGGACGATGGTGGCGAACATCCCGAGCTTGAGCAGGTCGTCGGGGTTTTTGGTCTCGGCCACCAGGCGGACCGTGCGGGTGTTCGGGTCGACCTCCGAGCCGACGTAGAGGACCTTGGCCTCGAAGTCCCGCCCCGGATAGGCCTCGGCGGTGAGCCGGACCGTCCCCTGCCCCAGGCTGGGCAGGAGCGGGAAGTACGACTCGGGGACGTTGGCCACGGCCAGGACGGTCGAGAGGTCGGCCACCAGGCAGAGGATATCGGCCGGCCCGACGTGTTGGCTGACCACCGTCGAGGTCGTGACGACGGTGCCGTCGAACGGGGCGACGACCGGGTAGGCGGTCACGTCCTCGGTCCCGCTGGGCAGCGCCGAGGCACGCTCGGGGTGGGCGAGCAGGTCGGCCAGGTCCTCCTCGACGCCGAGGATCCGGAGCCTCTGGGCGGCGTCCACCACGGCCTCCTCGGCGGTGCGGACCGCCTGCTTGGCGACGCGGTCCTGCTGGGACACGTCGAAGCGGACCTGCTCCATCGCCGCCGCGAACTTCGCCTGGGCCCCCTCGAACGTGTGCTGGGCGACGAAGACCGGGTGCTCGCCGACGACCTTCTTCTTGTTCAGGTCGGCCAACTTGCCGGCCTCGTGCGAGGCGATCTCCATCTCCGAGTAGGCGGCCAGCAGGATCCCCCGCGAGTTGCCCAGCGGCTTGTCGGCGAACTCGCGGGACATCTCGTCGGCGGGGGCCCCCTTCCGGAGCCGGTCGATCAGCGAGGCGACGTTGTCCGCGACCCGGGCCTTCCAGTCGGCCTCGACGCGGACCGTGGCCAGCTCGCGCTGGCGGGCCCGGACGGCCAGCCGCGCGGTGCCGACGTCGGGGCTGTCCAGCACGACCAGGACATCACCCGCCTTGACCTTCTGCCCCGGCCGGGCGGCCAGGGTCCGGACCACGCCCGCCGCCTTCGGCCGGACGTCGACGCGGTGGTACGGGTCGGCGTCGATCCGCCCTGCCACCGACACCTCGGACGGCAGGGCCACGGCGGAGGCCGGCTCGACCCGGATGTCGGCCAGCTTGAACTTCCCCTCGGGCAGCGTGACCGTGGCAGCCGGGTCGTGCGCCGGGGCCTCGGCGACGGCCGACGCGGGCTCCTCGCCGGCCTTCGCGCCCGCCCCGGCCGAAGCGTGCTCGTGGAACAGGCGGTCGTGGGCCAGGTGGGACGCCGCCGCCAGCGCCACGGCGCCGACGGCGAAGGCCACGATCCACCGGGACGAGGGGATCGCGGACGAGGGACGAGCAGCAGCCAGGGCCAACCTCATGGGCGGGGCCTCCACGCCGCCGACGGCCCGGGCGACCCCGGCGCGATCGGCCCCCTTCAAGCGGGGCGCTTCGCGACGGCGGCGGGCCAGGGCCGGGCGGAACCCGGTCGGGATGGGGACGATGCGGGGACGCGGGATGACGGGCCCGGGCGTGCGGAACCGGCCGCGCAGCGGGGCCGGGCGACGCTCGGGGCGATCGCGGAGAAGGGGGCGGGATTCAGCAGGACCAGCGTGCCAGCCAGCACGACAACGGCGCATGGGCCGTCAGGGTCGATCCGTAGGCGCGCAGCGGCGGCATCGGCCCGGCGCGGAGCCCTCGATCGTCGGGCGGCGAGGCGATCGCCGCGAGGTCGAAGGCCGAAATCGGCGAGGCCGAGGGCGGGTCGATCATCCGCGACCCGGAATCGGCGACGAACTGCGTGGCGTCGTCGACGGTGATCCCCTGCCAGTCATCGACGTGGGCGTGGATCCGGGGAGCATCCTGGCCCAGCTTGGCCCCATCGTCCGGGCCGGCGGTCGGCATCAGCCAGTGCCAGTGCAGCACGGCCACGTCATCGGCCATCCCGGCGTCCGGGTGCCACCGCAGCAGGTGGTCGTGCAGCACGCACACCTGGCCGGGGTCGTCGTGATGCCGCACGTTGTGGAAGTCCGCCTGCGGCATCGGCGTGTGCGCGAGCCCCAGGATCAGCAAGCTGATCCCCAGCACGCGGACGCGGTGCCATCGGGCGAACCACCGACGCGACATGGTGCCATCCGATTCGTGAGCGCTATTCGAAACCAGGCGGGGCGGGCGGAGGGCCCGTCACCCTATTATGCGTCCCGCCCCTCCGCCGTCAAGCCGGCGATGGAGGGGCGTCGGCCCCTCCGGCCCCGAGCCTCGGCCTCCGCGGATCGCGGGCCACCCGGCCATCGGGATCGGCCCTTCTTCCCCCCTCGGGACGACACGAGCTGATCCGGGAAATCTCCCCAAAAAGGAGTTCCCCACGATCGCCCACCGATCGGGCGGAGGTCCGGCCGAGCGATGCCTCGCCGATCGAGGCCGATGCCTCCGCCATCGGGCGTCGGGCCATCGATCCACGTCGGGACGGCACTCCGGCCTGCCGGACGGTTCCTTGACGGGCGCCTTGAATCCGCGTTAGATTCTGCCGTCAAAATCTCTTCGTTGCGCCTCTCCGGTCCCCCCCCCGTTCACCCCTCGTCGAGATTTTGCGATGACATCCGAGCCAGGCCCCGTTAAATCAACCGGATCGAATGCCCTCTATATCTCCCTGGCCTTGTTCCTCGGCTCGCTGCTCCTGACCTGGGGCCTGGTCTTCGCCACCCGGACGCATTTCACGCCCGCCATGCTCGATGTCGACGAGCTGGAATACTACGACTTTGCCGGCGAGTTCCTCCAGGGCCGCTACGATTTCAACGCGCGTCGCGTGGCCGGATACTTCATCGTGCTCGCGGGGTTCCGGTGGGTGCTGGGCGACCAGCTCCTGCCGCTCCAGCTGGCCGTCTCGTTCCTGTTCAGCCTCACCACCCCGCTGACCTACCTCCTGGTCCGGCGGGAGTTCGGCAGCCGGGGGGCCGCCCTGCTGGCCGGCCTGGGGGTGATGACCTGGCCCACCTTCATCCGCTACGGCGCCACGCTCTACAGCGAGACGTTCGCCCTGCCGATCTTCGCGACGACGCTGCTCATCTTCCCGGGCCCCACCGTCACCGGGCGGAAGCGGGCCTGGCGGTGGTTCTGGTCGGGGATCATGCTCGCCTTCTGCATGCATGTCCGCCCCATGTACCTGCTCTTCGCCCCGTTCGGGGCCCTCCTGGCATACTGGCGAGCCCGCGGGGGCAAGGCCGGGCTGCTCTCGGCGGCGACCCTGGCCGCCGGGTGCCTGCTGATCGTGCTGCCCTGGTCGATCCTCATCTCGCTGAGGGAACATTCGCCCGTGTTGCTGAGCAACATCGGGGGCGAGACCCTGGCCGGGGGCTTCAATCCCGAGTTGCTCCGGAAGGAGCGAGAGAATGATATGGACTCCGTCTCCCCGAGCGGCCGGGTGGTCTCGGTCCACCCGGGGAAGTGGGTGACGGTCTCCGAGACGGGCTACCTCACCCCCGAGGAGACGAAGCTCCCCTACACCCTGCAGACGAGGCTGCTCGCCGAGCGGGCCCAGGCCTGGATGCTCAGCAATCCCGGGGCGACCCTCTACATCTCCTTCCGCAAGCTGACCTACATGTGGGGGATCTATCCGTTCTGGAACGGGTGGTCGCAGACCCTTCTGGGGAACCTCCCGCTGATCGGGCTTTTGATCCTGGCGTGCGTGTCCGTGTTCCGGCTCCGCCGCCAGTACCGGGGGACGGCCATCTTCTGGATCCTGCCCCTGTTCGTGAGCGCCGTGACCCTGGTCAGCTGGGGGAGTTGGAGGTTCCGCGAACCGGGCGACCTCGGCCTCTTCGCGCTCGCCGCCGCGTTGCCCTGGGCCCGCGACGTGGAACGATTCCTCGCGGAGACCTGGTCGGCCCCGACCCCGCCGACTCCGGGCGCGGGCGAGTCGCTCGCCCCATGATCCCGGCCCCTGCCCCCGACCCGCAGCCCGACCCGATCTCGGCGGAAGGGCGGCCACGACGCCGCCCCCCCTCCGCCGAGGTCTTGCCTGGACCCGGTACTTCCCATCATGTCCGATGATCACGCAGCCAACGGGACGATCGGGGCCCCTCTCGAATCGACCGAGCATCTCGCCGAGATCCGGGTCCTGACGCCGGTCTCGATCGTCGTGCCGACCTACAAGGAAGCCGAGAGCCTCCCCTACCTGCTGGAGCGGGTCGCCCGGCTCCGCGATCGGTACGGGCTCGACCTCGAGCTGATCGTGATGGACGACCAGAGCAACGACGGCAGCGTCGAACTCATCCGGGACTCCGGCCACGACTGGGCCCGGATCGTCGTCCGGGACGGCCCGCGCGGCCTCAGCCCGGCGGTCATCGACGGCCTCCGCCTGGCCCGGCATCCGGTGGTCGTGGTCATGGACGCCGACCTGAGCCACCCGCCCGAGAAGATCCCCGACATGATCCTGGCCCTGGCCTCCGGCCAGCAATTCGTGATCGGGTCGCGCTACGTCCCTGGGGGCAGCACCGACGACGAGTGGGGCTTCTTCCGCTGGCTCAACAGCCAGGTGGCCACCCTGCTGGCCCGGCCCCTGACCGCGGCCCGCGACCCGATGGCCGGCTTCTTCGCCTTCCGCCGCGCCGAGCTGGAGAAGGCCCCCTACCTCAACCCGATCGGCTACAAGATCGGGCTGGAACTGATCGTCAAGTGCGGGCTGGAGAACGTGGGCGAGGTGCCGATCCAGTTCATCGACCGCCGGTTCGGCCAGAGCAAGCTGTCGTTGAAGGAGCAGATCCGCTACCTCCAGCACCTCCTGCGGCTCTACGCCTACAAGTTCTCGTCCGCCAGCACGGCGGCCCAGTTCGCGGCGGTGGGGCTGAGCGGCCTGATCGTGAACCTGTCGGTCATCACCCTGATGGTGGCGATGGGCTTCGGCAACAACGCCGCCGTGGCGTGCGGGATCACCATCAGCCTGGTGACCAATTTCCTGCTCCATCGCCGCTTCTCCTTCGCCTACCCCCGCAGCGGCCCGTTCTTCCGGCAATTCGGCAGCTTCGCCCTGGCCTCGTTCTTCGGGGCCGTGGTGAACTTCGCCGTGACCTCGCTGGTCGCGCGATCCCGCTGGGCCCCGCCCATCCAGGTCGCCGCGACGATCGGGGTCGCCGCCGGCATGTCCTTCAACTACCTGGCCACTCAATTCGTCGTCTTCCGCCGTCGCATGTGGCCCTGACCCGGGCCGTCGCGCGGGAACGGGGCCCCGATGCCGATCGAGTCCGAGACCCAGGACGACGCCAAGTCCCGCCCGCCCCGCAGGGTCCGGGTGGCCCCGTTGGCCCCGATCGCGGCGGCGATGTCCGCGGGGATCGTCATCGACCGCTTCCTGGACCCCTGGGCGACGGCCGCCTGGGCCGCGCTGGCCCTGGCCGGGGCGGCACTCGCCGGGGCGGCCTGGCGCCGGCCCCGGGCGTCGTCCTGGGCGATCGCGGCCGCCTTCGTCGCTCTGGGGGGCTCCTGGCACCACCGATGCTGGACCGACCTGGAGCCCGACGACCTGGCCCGGGGCGTCTGGACGGCCGACGATCGGAGGCCGGCCTGGATCCGCGGCGTGCTGGACGAGCCGGCCGCCTATCGGCCGGGCGGCGGCGACCGGCCCGACGATCGGGGCTCCACCCGGGCCGTGATCGCGGTCACCGGCTGGAACGATGGCCGGGGCTGGCATCCGGCCTCGGGCCGGGTCCAGGCCTGGATCGCCGGCGACCGCTCCGACCTGGAGGCGGGACGGCCGGTCGAGGCGGCAGGCACCCTGGGCGCGATCCAGGGGCCGCCCAACCCGGGCGAGTTCGACCCACGCCCGATGCTCCGGGCCCGGGGCATCCGGCTCCGCCTCGCGGTCGACGAGCCGGGGGCGATCTGGGACGACCCCCGGGGCGAGCCCTGGCCGACGACGCGCCGGCTCAACGCCGTTCGGTCATGGAGCGCCCGGACCCTCTCCGATCGGCTCGACCCGGGCGTGGCCCCGCTGGCCTCGGCCCTCCTGCTCGGCCGCCGCGAGGCGGTGGACCCGGACGTCAACGACGCCTTCGCCCGGACCGGGACCACGCACCTGCTGGCGATCTCCGGGCTCCACCTCCAGGTTCTGGCCGCCGTGCTGGCCATCGGGGTCCGGCTGCTGGGGATGGGCCGCCGGGGGGCCTTCGCCACGGTGGCGCTGGGGACGGTCGCCTATGCGATCCTGGTCGGCCCGGCCCCCTCGGTCGCCCGGTCGGCGGCGATGACCGTCGGCGTCTGCCTGGCCGGCTGGTGCGACCGCCGCACCCGCCCGGCGAACCTCCTGGCCGGCGCCCTGCTGGCCACCCTGCTGCTGAACCCGGCCAACCTGTTCGACGTCGGCTGCCAGCTCTCGTTCCTGGCGGTCGCGGCCATCCTCTGGTGCGTGCCCGGCATCCTGGCCTGGGACCGGCCCGTGCTGAGCCCCCTCGACTCGCTCGAACGCCAGTTGGAACCGTGGTGGCGGATGCTCGGGCGGACCGGCTGGGTGGGGCTCCGCGCCGGGGTCCGGCTCTCGGCGGCGGTCTGGCTGGCCGCCTGGCCCCTGGTCGCCCTGCGGTTCCACCTGATCGCGCCGATCGGGATCCCGATCAATATCCCCCTGATCCCCCTGACCTCGCTGGCGCTGCTGCTGGCCGGGCTCACCCTGGCGTTGGCGGCAATCTGGGCCCCGCTGGCCATCCCCTCCGCCTGGCTCTGCGGCCTCTCGCTCCGCCTGACCGAGCGGATCGTCCGCTGGGGCATGGGCGTCCCGTGGGGGCATGCCTTCGTGCCGGGGCCCGGCTGGGCGTCGGTGGCCGTGTTCTATGGGTTGCTAGGCCTGGCCGTGGCGGCCGGGACGTTCGGGGGACGCCGGGCCCGGTGGGCCTGGGGCGCCGCCCTGACCTGGGGCGCCGCCCTGGCGTTCGCGCCGCTGATCCCGGCCCGGCCCGGGGCCGCCGAGGCCGAGGTCTTCGCGGTCGGACATGGCCTGTCGGTGCTGGTCCGATCGGCCGAAGGCCGGGCCATCCTCTACGACTGCGGCAAGATGGGCGACCCCCACGCCGGCCGGAGGATCATCGCCCCCGCCCTTTGGTCCCGGGGCGTCCGCTCGCTCGACGCGATCGTCCTGACCCATCCCGATGCCGACCACTACAACGGCCTGCCCGACCTGCTCGACCGCTTCCCCGTGGCCGAGGTGCTCGTCCCGCCCGGCTTCGAAGGGCCAAAGAACCCCGGGGCGAAACGCCTGCTGGACGATGTCCGCCTCCGGGGCGTGCCGCTGGGGGAGGTCGTCGCGGGCAACCGGCTCGACCGGGGCGGCCTCCGCATCGGCGTCCTCCACCCGCCCCGCGAGGCCCGGGACGACTCGACCGACAACGCCCGCAGCGTCGTCCTGGAGGTCGAATCGCTGGGCCGGCGCCTCCTCCTGACCGGCGACCTGGAACGCGACGGCCTCTCCGACCTGATGGCCCGCCCGATCGCGCCGCTCGACGCCCTGCTCGCCCCCCACCACGGAGGGCGGACCGCCAACCCACCGACGCTCTACGCCTGGGCCGATCCCGGGCTGGTGGTCGTCAGCCAAAGGCCCCCGGCCGCCGGCACCCGCGACCCGCTCGCGCCGATCGCCGAGGCCGGACGGTTCCCCCTGCTCCGCACCTGGGAGCGGGGAGCGATCCGGCTCCGGTGGGAACCGGGCGGCCTGGTGGCCCGCGGCTTCCTCGATCCTCCCGCCTCCTCAATCGACCCGACCTTTTCCTCGCGGATCCGCGCATCCATGCTCAACGCGGCGATCACAGTCATCCCGGGGATCGCCCTGGGCCTGGCCCTGTTCCTCATCGTGACGGCGGTCGAGTGGGGGGCCTGGTCCCTGGTCATGCCCGGCCGCCGCCTGGGCGCCCCGGCCCCGCCCGCCCCCGGCGGCCTCCCCGAGGCGATCCCGATCGAAGCCACGGCGCCGGACGGCGTCCGGCTGGCCGGGGGGTGGTTCCCCGATCCCGAGGCCCGGGGCCGCACCGCCCTGCTCCTGCACGGGCTCGCCGAGAGCCGGGCGTCCCTGCTCGGCCGGGTGGACGAGATGGTCCGGCTGGGCTGGAACGTGGCCGTCCTGGACGCCCGCGCCTCGGGGGCGAGCGGGGGCACGCGGATCTCGTTCGGGGGCCGCGAGGCCGACGACCTCCGCGCCTGGATCGACGCCCTCACGCCCCTGTCGGGGCCGTCGCCCCGGTTCGCCGCGTGGGGCCGATCGATGGGGGCCGCCACCGCCCTGAAGGCCGCGGCCACCGACCCCCGGATCGCCGCCCTGGTCCTGGAGGCCCCCTACCGCGACCTCGCCTCGGCCGTGCGGATCACCTTGCGCCGGCTCAGGGTGCCCGGCGTCCTGGCCCCCCTTCTCCTGCTCCGCGCCCGGATGCTGGCCGGGGTCCGGCTGGATCGGCCCCGGCCGATCGACCTCGCACCGGGCGTCGGCGTGCCGGTCCTGATCATCCACGGGTCAGCCGATCGGCTGGTCCCGGAGTCCGAGGCCCGCCGGCTGGCGTCGGCCTTCCCCAACCCCGCCCGGATCCTGATCGTCCCGGGGGCCGGCCACGGCGACGCCGTCACGATGGGCGGGCCGGCCCTGCTGGACGAGGTCGGGGCCTTCCTGGAATCGGCGATCGGGCCGACTCCTTCCTGAATCAATCGTCGTCGGTCTCCTCGATCGACCGGAACAGGTCGTCGATGATCGCCTCCGGGTCCTCCTCGGCGTCGATCTCCGCCCACTGGCCGAGCAGGAACAGGGTCCGACGCGGGGTGCGGACGCCCCGGATCAGGCAGGCGTTGGTCAGGTCCAGGCTGATGAACTCGATGTCCCGGCCGATCGCCCGATGCCCGGCCAGGGTGTCGGCCGCCGGGGATTCGTCCAGGGTCGGATACTCCTCGCGCAGGGCGTCCATGGCCTCGGCGATCAGTTCCTCCGGCTCCGCCCCGGTCTCGTCGATCGTGACCAGGGCGAAGGCCAGGCCCCCGGGCGACTGGACCGTGATCGTCGTCCTCGGCCCATCCTCGGCGACTTCCGTCTGCCAGTCGGCCGGATAGGCGAAGCGAATTCCCCGATCTTCGTAGTACGGCATCCCCGATCATCCCCCCGACAAACGATGCCCCAGGCCCGGCCCCGAGGCCCGATCGGGCCGGATCCGGGCCCACCCCGCCGGCCCGGCCTTGCCCGCCCCGCATCGCTTCCCTTATACCGGACGAGCCCCCCGAGTCGTAACCCTCCGTCCCGAGCGATCCCCCCCGCATGGCACCGACCCCGCCCCGAGCCCCCCAGGACGAGGCCACCGACCTCCTGATGATGCGCCGCGCCCTGGCCCAGGCCGCCGAGGCCGCCAGGCTCGGCGAGGTGCCCGTCGGCGCCGTGATCGCCTCCGGGGGCCGGGTCGTGGCCGAGGCCCACAACCTCCGCGAAACCCTCCACGACCCCACGGCCCACGCCGAACGCCTGGCCCTCGCCCGGGCCGGGCAAATCCTGGGATCCTGGCGTCTTGACGGCTGCACGATGTATGTTACACTCGAGCCGTGCTCCATGTGTGCGGGCGCCATCGTCCTGGGCCGGATCACCCGGCTCGTCTATGGCGCCCCGGACTGGAAAGCGGGAGCGTGCCGGAGCCTCTATCGCCTCGCCGATGATCCTCGCATGAATCATCGCGTGTCGGTGTCGGACGGCTTGCTCGCGGAAGAATGCGGAGACCTGCTGTCCCGGTTCTTCCAGGATCGTCGCAATCCCGACGTCGATCCGCCTCGGAGGGGTGCCTGAGTGGCCGAAAGGGCCGGTCTCGAAAACCGGTGTGGGTGCAAGCTCACCGTGGGTTCGAATCCCACCTCCTCCGCTTCCCAAGTGCCTTGAAACAAGCCGATTGCCCCGCGAGCCGCGTCCCCGACGCGGCTCGCGGCATTTCCACGGCAGGGGCGAAACCGGCATCCATCGGCCCCCGATTGTCGCATGGCACCCCATGCGGACCCATGCAGGCTGCACGGTAGGTCTCTGGGAAGGCGTATGCTCCGCCGGCACCCGGGGCACCCCTAGCCGGGTGATTCCACATCACAATCCGGGGCCGGCGGACGGCCTCGGGCACGAACAGCCCTGCTCTCGGCCGTCGTCATTCGCAGCCGAGGCGGGAGCATCGTCGCGGCCTGCGAGCCGCGTCCTTCGCCATGCCGGAGGCGGGGTGGAGTGCCGCGGGCCGACTGGGAAAGCTTCCCGACCTCGGGGAAGTCCTCGACGCTCTCCGCGCCTCGCTCCCAGCGAAGCCGGCCGCACCCGACGGCCCCCGAGACCCGAGACGCCGAGGGACGACGTGGCCACATTCGGCGGCCCAGTGTCGGCGTGCGGCCTTCCGGGAGAGGCCGCCTCGAAGTCCTCCCGCTGCCCATCAGTCGAGGGTGTGAGGATCCACGGGCCATAGTCTAGGCCGGATCATCGAGGTCGCACCATCGACCGGGCCTTCCAATCCTTCATCCAGATCATCGTCCGCCGACTCCTGCTTTCGGAATTGAGCTTCCCCCTCCGAGTCGCTCCTGCCGTCGATGATGCTCGGCAGTGCGTCGATGTCTCCGCTAGCCTGCCAGTCTTACCCTTCGGGGTTGCCTGCGGCGGCGACGGCGGGGTTGGCGAGCCTGCGGCGGAGCCCGAAGCTGCTGGCCTCATTCATCCGGCACGCCGCGATCACGATCCGGCCGCCACACCCGTCCCGTTCGCGATGCCGGGGTCGGAAATCGGGCCAACGCATGAGAGATCGCATCAAATCCGAAATTTTCCCGACACAACAAGAGATCAACCGGGATATTTTAGATACATTTGACCCTTGGATCCGGCATGATCTTCCAACCGGCATGGGATCCGGCCATTCTGGCGAGTTCCCCCGCACTCGAACACGGTAGGCCATGAAATCAGCAACGAATGATCCGTCCCAAGGCCGAGCCCACGACAGGTCGACCGACGCGAGATCATCGCGGCGATCGGTCCTGAAGGGAGGATTGGCCGGGGCCTTGGCGACGATGGCCGGCACGACGGACCCGGCACGGGCCGAAGGCGGCAATCGCGCCCGCTGCGAGGCTCGCGAATTCATCCAGCCCTGGCAGGTCGATGAGGAGGACCGTTGGAAGCGTTTCCTGCCATTGCCCGGGGACGTCGGAGGATCCGCCACCGACAAGCCGGCCCCCGGGACGGCGCCGATGTACCGGATCAAGCCTCGCGGATATATCCATCGGGATGACATCCGGAGGGCCGTCGCCAAGGCCAGGGCACGCGTCGAGGCGGAGGGGATCGACACGACGGACATCCGCGTGTGGATCCATGCCCTGGGCGAGCAGGGATATCCCAGGGTGGACACGCTCCGCCCGAACCCCGACGGGAGCGGGGTTCCGATGCCGCTGGACCCGCCCGTCGGGATGGTCGAGCATGGGATCGCCCCGGAGTTCTGGGGCCGGGTCGGCAATTTCTCCCCCGAAGAATTCTGGGAGGTGCACGCGACGATCCCATTTTATGAGGTCCACGTCCGGGAGTTTCGGGCCCAGGTCCTCCCCCCCGTGAAGATCGGCGGGGCCAAGCGTGACCTCAAGACGACCCTCTGGGGCTATGACGCCCAGGTGCCCGGGCCGACCTTCGTCACCGACTCGCTCCGCCCGGTCGTCGTGCGATTCCACGACGATCTGCACGACGAGAAGGACCCGGAGCGGCTCCACGCCGAACTCTCGGTCCACCTGCATGGGGCCCACACCCCATCGCATTCGGATGGGCACCCGGCGTTCCTGATCTGCCCGGGGCAGGCCCGCGATTATTACTATCCGGTCGGCGTCCCCAAGCGGGCCGGCGCCGACCCGATGGGCCGGGGCGAGTGGGACATGACCGAAGCCCCCTCGACGATGTGGTATCACGACCATGCCAACGACATCACCGCGCACAACGCGCTGATGGGGCTCGCCGGCTTCTGGCTCATCAGCGACGAGTTGGAGAAGCGGTTGGTCCACGGCGAGAAGGAGTCCGACGGCACGGTCAAGGCTCCCCCGCTGCTGCCCGGCCCCGACCAGGACATCCCGATCGCCCTCGCCGATCGCTGCTTCTGCCAGGATGGCCGGCTCCACTTCGACCCGTTCGATCACAACGGCTACCTGGGCAACTTCGTCCTGTGCAACGGCGTCGCGTTCCCCAAGCTCGAAGTCGAGCCTCGCAAGTATCGGTTCCGCTTCCTCGACGCCTCCCTCGCGCGGATGTACCGGCTGGAGTTCCGCAGGGAGTCCGACCTCACATCCGAGGCCCGCGGCGAGGGCGATCGGCAGGCGCCGAAGCCGGATCGCACGAGACCGATCAGCCACCTCGACCCCGAAGACCCCGACCGGGCGATCCCCTTCTGCCGGATCGGCAAGGATAGCTGGCTCTACCCCAACCCCCTGCCCGACCAACGCTCGATCTTCCTCGGGATGGCCAATCGCGCCGACATCGTCGTCGATTTCAAGGAGTACGCCGGGCAGACGCTCTACCTCGTCAACACCCTCGAACAGCGTGACGGCCGGGGCCCGGGCCACGGGGACAACGAGGAGGACGGCACCAATCCCCGCGGCGACAATGATCACCCGCCCTTGATGAAGCGGCGGACCTCCGGCGGGCCCGGGGCCGGCGAAGTGGGCCCCGATCACGGGAGCGGCAAGGATGACCTGGATGACTACGCGGTGGTCCGACTGATCCGCATCGAGGTCAAGCCCGGCGTGGTCGACGACCCGTGCCGGTTCGACCCGACGATCGAGATGCGCCGGCATGAGGACCTCCGCTTCCGCCTGTCTCGCCAGATGACCGACGAGGAGATCGACGCCCTGCCCGTGCGCGAATTCGACTTCGAGCGGCGCAAAGGGGCCTGGCAGATCAATCACCGATTCTTCGACGAGGAGGTCGCGGACGCCGTGCCGAGCCTGGACGGCCCCGACGGGGGCCTGGAGCGTTGGATCTTGAGGAACCGCAGCGGGGGCTGGTGGCACCCGATCCACCTCCACCTGGAGTCGCACCAGCACATCCGCCAGTATCACAGCCGGGGCGGCGAGGACGGCGTGGTCAAGGTCGACGTCCGGTCGATCCCGCCCGAGGATCGGTTCAAGCACGACACCACCGTGCTCGGCCCGAATCTCACGGTCGAGATGCTGATGCGGTTCCGCACCTTCTACGGCCCGTTCGTCTTCCATTGCCACAACCTGAATCACGAAGACATGCGGATGATGGCGACGATCGACCCGAGGCACGAGGGGAGCCAGAGCCCCCTGCCCATCCGGCCCGAGCAATGGTTCGGCGAGCCGCTGGGGACCGAACCCTGCGCCGAGGAAGGGGGCAAGGCATGACGGAGCCGCGATTCTCCCGCCGGGCGGCCCTGTCGTTGGCCGCCCTGCCGACCGCGCTCGGCCTTGCCGGTTGCTCCTCGCGGGGCGAGGCCGGCGAGGCGCCCGAGCCCCGGATGACGGACCGACTGCCCGACACGCCCCTGGTCGGCCACGACGGCCGCGCGGCCCGGTTCTACTCCGACCTCGTGGCGGATCGGCCCGTGCTGATCAACTTCATGTATGCCCGATGCCAGGGCTCGTGCCCGGCCACGGTCGGGCTGCTGCGCCGGCTCCGCCCCGAGATCACCCGGGTCGCCGGCGCCGAGGTCCGGATCCTCTCGGTGACGCTCGACCCGGCGCACGACACGCCTCGCATCCTCGCCGACTATGCCCGGGCGAATGCCCCCGAAGAGCCCGGCCTGTGCGAATGGCGATTCCTGACCGGGAAGCCCGGGGATGTCGATTCGCTCCGGCGGGCCCTCGGCTACTGGGACCCCAATCCCAGGGTCGACGCCGACCGCTCGCAGCACGCCGCCATGCTGACCTTCGGCAACGATCGGCTCGACCGCTGGGCGACGATGCCCGTGGGGATCCCCGAACGCCAGATGATCCGGTCGATCGCCCGCATCCTGCGCGGCCCCGGACGAACTGCCTGACACGAGCGGCCCCGGACGTACCCCAATCTCGATGGGACCCCCACCCTTGAACGTGCATCGTCCTCGCGCCGTCGCGGCGTGGTCGGTCGCGGTGACCGCCGCGGTCGCCCTCGGCCTGATCGCCGCCGATCATCCCCGACAGGCCGCCGAGACCGGACCACAGCCGGATGCGACCGGCTCGCCAGGTCCGGCCGGCCATGGCGACCCCGGGGATGAGGAGTGCCTCACCGCCCCGTTGAAGACCAGCGCCCTGGCGAAACGCAAGGCGGAGGCCCATGAGGCGCTCCGCGACCAGCGGCGATCGAACAACTCCCGCTCGTCCGGCCCGCGCCTGGCCGAGAATCTTCGCGAGTTCGTCCGCGACCGGTCCGCCGCGATCGCGCTGGGCAAGGCCTTGTTCTGGGACGTCCGCCTCGGCAGCGACGACCGGACGGCCTGCGCCACCTGCCACTTCCGGGCCGGCGCCGATGCGCGGACCCGCAACGTCCTGTACTCGTTCGAACGGCTGCCCGACCTGGGCCCTGCCCCCGAGTTCCCCGAACGCGACAGGCAACTCGCCGACATCACCCGCGAGCACCAGCCGGAGATCGCCGAGACCGGCCGCACCTTCCCCAGGGAAAGGCGCTGGTCGGTCGGTTCGGAGGGGATCATGCTCCGGCGGTTCGACGGACTGAACGCCGATGGGACCGAGAGGTCCGCCCCCCTGACGCCCGAGCATCGGGCCGCCTTGCAGCGGCCGCTCAACCTGTTCGGCGAGGACTTGCGACAGGTCACGGCCCGCAACGCCCCCACGGTGATCAACGCGGCATTCCTCGACCGCCAGTTCCTCGACGGCCGCGCCGCCTACCTCTTCAATGGGTACGACCCGTTCGGGGAGCATGGAGATGACTCCCTCAACACCCTGGGGCGGTATCGCGTTTTCGGCGGGAAGCCGGTCCTGCTCCCATACCTGCGGATCGAGGGGGCGTCGCTGGCGTCGCAGGCCCTCGGCCCGATCCAGAACGAATTCGAGATGGCGTCTATCGGCCGCACCATGGTCGACGTCGCCCGGAAACTCCTGGATCGCCGGGCGCTCGAACTCCAGCGCGTCGCCCCGGACGACTCCGCCCTCGCCGCCTACGCGGACCGGGACGGCCCCGGGCTGCGTCCGACCTATCGCGAATTGATCCGCCAGGCATTCGACCCCGAGTGGTGGGACACGCCCGTGAAGGTTGCGGTGCGGATCCAGGATCCGACCCTCGAGCCCGGCTATCGCGTGATCCCCGACGTCCCGGTCATCGAGGCGAACTTCAGCCTGTTCTTCGGCCTGGCGATCATGCTCTACGAGAGCACCCTGATTTCCGACGATGCTCCATTCGACCGGTTCACCCGAGGCGATGCGTCGGCGATCGTCACCAGGGATCCCAGGACTCCCCAGGATCCGAGGAATGCCTGGCGCGGATTCGAGAAGTTCCGCACGTTCGGGTGCATCGACTGCCACGGCTCGCCCACCTTCGCCGGGGGGACCTCCGAGGAGGTACGCGGCGACTTCCGCGAGATCGAGCCCGAGACCGAAGACTCCCCCGACGAGATCCCCGACCCCCAGGGGCTCGAACTCGTCGAGTGGATGAAGCGCAACCCCTTCGTCCGCAACAACCGCACCGAGCCCTACGACAACGGCTACTACAACATCGGCCTGCTCGGGGAGAACACCGCCCCGGATGAGCCCCGCTACGACGATTTCGGGGTCGCGGGCGGCGTCCGACTCTTCGTCCCCGACTCTCCCCGACGCGAGAACATCCTGCCCCTGGTGCAGAGCTACACCAAGGAGAAGTCGCCGACGGGGAAGGATGCCGTCCAGCAAGGCCCCTATGCCCTGCCGAATGCCAAGCTCCAGGCCCATGCCCGCCCCGCGCCGGGGGCCGATGGCCAGGGGCGCGAGCCGGGGCCGCTCAAATTCAGCTTTTCGATCTCCAAGAGGCGTTTCGGGGCCAAGGCGGTCGCCGACGCCTCGTTCCGCACCCAGACCCTCCGCAACATCGAACTGACGGCCCCCTACATGCACAACGGGGCCTATCGGACCCTGGAAGGCGTGCTCGAATTCTATGCGAGGGGCGGCGATTTCGATGAGACCGTCAATCCTCACCTGAACCCCGCCATGCGGGAACTCGGCGCCAATCAGGGTACCCGCGAGGGGATGAGCCCGGCCGATCGTGCCGATATCATCGCATTCCTCCGGACCCTGACCGACCCCCGGGTCGCGAAGGAGCAGGCCCCGTTCGACCATCCCGAACTGCCATTCCCCCGCCCGGAGCAACCCACGATACCGGCGGTCGGCCGAGACGGGCGGGCACCGATGAAGGCGGCGACGGCGGACGGCCCCGCGCCCGGCGTCGCCATCGCCTCGGAGGTGTCGCGATGAGCCGGCCGACCACCCCGACCGCGCGGCGTCCGATGGCCTTCGACTTCCCGGGGGTCCTCGTCGGGTGCGCCGAGTACGACGACGGCCCGACCGGTTGCACGGTGGTCCGCCTGCCCGCCCGCTCGCTCGTCACCGTGGATATCCGGGGCGGCGCCCCGGCCACGGTGATGGGGCTCGACGGCGAGGTGAACGCCATCTGCTTCGCCGGGGGCTCCCTCTACGGCCTGGAGGCCGTCTCCGGGGTGACCGCCGCGATCGCCGATGGCGTGGGCGAGGGGAGGCCGACCGGGCTGGCCTCGATCCCCATCGTCCGGGGCGCGGCGATCTACGATTTCGGGGCGAGAGCCAACGCGATCGCGCCGGACCAGGCGCTTGGCGCCTTCGCCCTGACGCACGCGATCGGCGGGATGATCCCGCTCGGCCCGGTGGGCGCCGGACGATCGGCGACCGTCGGCAAGTTGGGCGAGGCGGATCCGCCCTCCGAACCCTCGATCGCGACCCGGGAGGGGGGCGGACAGGGGGCCGCCTTCGCGATGGTCCGGGTCGACCCCGACCTGTCGATCCGGTTCCTGGCCTGCACCGTGGTCAATGCGGTCGGCGGGATCGTCGACCGCTCGGGCGCGGTGGTCCGGGGGCACCTGGCCGCCGACGGCGGCCGGCTCCGCGCCTCGGAAATCCTCCGCCGAGAATCGGGCGGGACGCCGCCCGCCCGGGGCAACACGACCCTGAGCCTGGTCGTCATCGACCGCTGGCTCCCCGACTTCCACGCCCGGCAGATCGCCCGGTAGGTCCACTCGTCCATGGCGAGGGCCCTCGACCCATTCCACACGGAAACCGACGGTGATATCCTCATGTTCGTCCGGTGCAACCCGGGCCTGGAACCTGAAGACTTTTTCCTCGGCGACGGCGCATGGTCCCCGGCCACCCGCGCCCTGGGGATCGAAGGGTCGGAATTGATGTGGGACGCCGTCCTCGCCTGCTGGCAGCCGGATTGACGAGAGAATGCCACCCACGGAGGGTCGAATTTACCAACCCGGCCGGCCCCTCGGAGACAGGGCGGCGGGCAAGACATCCTCTTCATGGGCACGGTCATGACCTTCCGCCTCGCGACTCTCGCCCTCCTGCCAATCCTCACGGCCGTCGGCCCGGCCGTGGCCGCCGATCCGGTCCCCCGTCAGCCCGCGATCGAGACGCCGATCCAACCCACCTCGAAGGAGCAAACCAGGCCGCTGGCCCCCGGCGAATGGGTCGCGATCCGGGAGGGGGCGACTCTCCTGGTCGGCTCGGGTCTCGCACCAGCGGCTTCGTTGCCGATGCTGTACCGCGTCGGGTCTCCGAATGACGTCGCTTCCGACTGGGTCCAACTCGAAGGGCCCGCTCGGATCCAGGTGCGACCATCCGACGTGCTACCGGGCGACGAGGCCCTGCGGACCCTCGGCGAATGGCTGGGATCGAGGCCTTACGACCTTTCGTTGCGCCGGGCGCGGGCGCTGATCGAGGTGTCGAACCGTCGGGAATCCGACGCGATCGCCGATCTCGATGCCGTGCTGAGCCAGAATCCCCGCGACGCCGAGGCCTATTTCGCGCGGGCCCTCGCCTATGGCGGGCTTTCACAGGAGCAGGGGGAGACCAGCAGCGATCAACCGCTGGCCCTGTCCAGGGTCGCCCAGGATCAGAGGGCATTCGGCGACCTCACCGAGGCGATCCGCCTCGACCCGACGCGGGGCGAATTCTACCGCGAGCGGGCGCGGGCGGCCGCCAGGCTCAGGTATTTCCCCCGGGCGACCGCGGATTATACGACCGCCATGGAACTCCTCCCGGAGAGCAAGGACATCCTCGTCGAGCGGGCCGTGACCTACTTCAAGATGAATGAGTTCGCGCGGGCGATCCGGGATTACGACGAAGTCATCCGGTCCGGGCAGAAGACCGCGACCGTCCTCCTCGGCCGAGCACGGACCCGACTGGACGCGAACGGGACCCGCTATGCCGAGGCGGCGGCCGATTACCGCACCGCCATCGAACTCATGGCCCAACCCGATGCGATCCCGGACACCGAGCCTGGTCGGAGTGAGCATCGCGACCGCCTGCACCTGGCCCGGTTGGATCTCGCCGTCGTCCTGACGAACCAGCCTGTCCCCGACCAGGAAGGGGCATTGGCCCAATACGATGCCGTGATCGTCCCTGCCTCGGTCGAGGCCCAGGAGAGCCCGGAGATCGCCGCCCTGAGCCTTGAGCCGGCGGAGCACGACGCCGTACTGCTCTCCGCATCACGCGCGGGCCGTGTCCATCCCGAGATCCTGGCCCGGGCCCATGCCGGTCGCGCCCCCCTCCTTGTTGCGAAACAGGACATCGCCGGCGCGATCCGTGATTACAGCGAGGTCTTGAAACGGCATCCCGAAGACGTCACCGCCCGCCGCGCCCGTGCGCAACTCTACTTCGAGCGGAAAGAGTACGCCGATGCTGCGGCGGACTTCGTCGAATTGATCAAAGGCAATCCTCGTGATGCCCAGGCCCTGAAGAATCACGCCAGGGCCTCGATGGCCCTGGTCAAATATTCCCAGGCCATCGCCGACTATGACACGTTGATTGCGATCAACCCTCGTGACGCCGAAGCTTTCCTGGGTCGGGCCCGCGCCCGGCAGCTTCAGGGACAACGGGAGAAGGCACTCGCGGATTTCCAGGTCGTGTTGCGTCTCGACCCGTTCCAGCGAGACGCCCGCGTGGAGGCGGCGGACCTCGCCGGTTCCCCCACCCCGGGTAAAATTCAGCTCCTGGCGCAGAATCTCGGAAACAGCCTCAAAAATTATTATCCGATCACCGGGTATCTGTCCGACATGTCCATGTCCACCGATTCCGCACCAGTTGCCACCTTGCTGCCCGGGTCGAAAGACTCCGAGTTGCTTGCCAAGCGTCAACTCTACGAAACCCTCACGCCCCCGCAGGCGGACTTCCGCGCGAGCAGTGCCAGGGCCAGATGACGCCGGACGACGTCCGGGGCGACCTGCGACCAGGGGGCGTGGGCGGGTTGATCGTTCCCCGCCCACGCCTGGGCAAAATCATGGCCGGCCCATGATCCGTTCCAGGAGCGGCCCCTTCGCCGGGGCGGGGCCGGCGGGCTGTCGGCGGAACAGCCCGTGGTGCTTCCTGGCCGTCGTGGCGGGTTCGTTCCGGATCGGGACCGAGACGTTGACCGAGGGGGTCCCGCCGGAGGGGACCACGATCATGGTCTGGGCGGTCGCCGGCTTCTGGGCCGCGGCGGGTGCGGCCTGGGCCGCCGTCGGGGCGATGGCGGGGGCCGGCGTGGCCGGGCCCGTGCCATCGGCCGGCAGCGGCGGGAGCGCCAGGTCGTCGACGGGCGGGACCTGTGCCGGCCGGACTTCGGGGTCGATCTCCCTCGGGGCCGCCGTCGAGGCCCTGCGAACCAGGGGGTCGCCGGCCGGGGCGGCGAGGTTGGCACCCGGGGTGCCCTGATTCCTGCTGGCGGTCGCCGTCGCCGTGGCGGTCGCCGTCGGGGTGGCAGGCTTCGCCGAGGCGGGGGGCGCGGCCTCCCCGATCGGCTCGCTCGGGGGAGGCGGGGCGGCGCCGATGACGAACTCGAAAGCGAACACCGGGACGTTCAGGGCCATCGATCCGGCCGAGAGTTCGGCGTCCCCCCCCACGACCGGCTGGACCTGGACCTGCCTGGCCTTCACCTCGCCGGGGATCAACTCGCCCGCGTCTTTATAAAGGCCCACAAGCTTGTTGACGAGGGCGTCCAGCCCGTCGGAGTCGATCTGGTAGGACCCGTCGCGAAGCGGCACCTTGGCGACCTCGATCGGCGGCAGGATGGTCTTCCCGGTCAGCGGAAAGGTGAACCGGAGATTGACCGATTCGGGGAGGGGTGCCTGGGGATCCGTGGGCTGGAGGCGGAGCGTGGCACCGGTCTGAAATTTCCTGACCGCATCGACCAGGAGCGTCTTCTCTCCACGATGGGCCGACAGCCCGACGGCGACTTCCGGGTTGATGAACGCGAAGGAGGCGGTCGACTGGACGGGGCCGAATACCGGGGCGGGGGCGGGGGCGGGATCGTCCGGCTTCGCCACCGGGAAGGCCAGCCGATTCGAGATGCCGTTGGGCGTGGCCACGTACATCTCGACCACCTCGGTTCGGTCGCTTCGGGCGGCCTTGGCCACCTTCGGCGGGATGCGGACCCGCATCACCTCGCGGCTCAGGATGTCGTAGCTCCCTTCGTCCTGGATGTTGATCTGGCCGCCGTTGGATGTCAGGAGGATTTGCTGGCCGTCGGCGGTCCTCAGCGGGCTCAGCGCCGTGCCGACCAGCACCGGGTTATTGTCCTTGTCCGTGGTGAAGGCCCTGCCCTGCCCCTCGCGGGGCAAGGCCTTGCCTCCGACCACGACGGCCGTCTCGTAGATGCTGAAATCCTTGCCGTAGACGATGACCTCGTTGGCCCTGGTCGTGTCGAGGAACTCGACCCCCTCGAAGCCCGAGAGTTCGGGGACCAGCGCGGAGACCCCCTGGGTGAACAGGGCGAAGCCCCCGAGCGTGTTCTCGTAGGGGACCTTCACGAACTGGGTCTGCATCGGCAGCATCACTTCGAGCTGATGGAGCTTGTTCCTCAGCCGCTCCGCATCGTCGGGGCGATAATGGCCGTCGATGCAGGCGGCGTCCAGGGTGTGTCGGGCCACGTTGATCCGCCGTCCCAGCTCGATCGTCCGCTTCGTGTCGACCTTGCGATCGTCGGGGTCGTGGAGGTGGAACCAGTTCCCGTCGACGTCCAGCCTCATCCCCCGGACGAACGAGGGCATGACGACCACGGCGGTCAGCTCGCGCATCCCGGGCTCGATCTTGCTGTTCTTGAGCTGGTAGTTCGGCCCGGGCCCGCCCCGGAGCAGCAGGTTGGCGACCGCCCGACCGTTGCCCTCCTCGGGAGGGGTCTGGAATCGGGGGGTGAACCTCCAGCCGAACGTGTCGGTGCCGTGGGCGAAGGCCGCTACGGTCTGGTTCAGGGCGATCGTCTGGGCCTCGTACTGCAGTTGCCGGGTGAATTGGATCGCCTGGCGGAAGCTGATCCGGCCCGACGAGAGGGCGAAGGCCACGGCCAGCTGGAGGTCGCGGCGGCGAGTGAAGGCGTCCTCGATATTCTGCTGGTCGGTGACCGGTTCCAGCGAGAAAGTGATCATGGGCCACCGGGCCTTGATGTATTCCTGGAAGGCGACCTCCGCATCGGGCAGCGGGGTCGGCACATAGAAATGGAACACGTCGAGGTCGGCGGGGCAGGCGTAGCCGTCCACGCCCTTGGTCTGCCTCATGTCCTCGCGGAGCTGGCGATTGAGCAGGCCGGCCTCGATGACGATGGCCCACGACAGGACGCCGATCGAGCGGTATCGCAAGTTGCCCGGCAGGCGGTGCGTGAAGCTCTCGTAGAGGGTGGCGAATTCGTTCCGCTCCTCGGCCGAATCCTTGGCGACCCCCTTCGGCCCCTCGAACTTGCGGCAGGCGACCTGGTTGGCCAGATCCTCGATATATTCGACGTCCTCGAGCAGCGGGGGCTGATCCTTGCACCGCCCCTCGACCAGGTCGTAGGCCGATTCCAGCTCATGGCGAAGGTACGAGCGGACGTCGGAACTCTTCACCTTGGCGGTGGCCGGCCACGCGAGGAAGTTCATGTCCAGGGCTTGCTGCGTGTCGTAGGCGAGGTTCAGGATGTTCTGGGCGATGAAGACCCGCTTGATGTCGCTCGGGGCGATGGAGTAGGTCCGGGAGCCGGTCCTGCTGGTCGGGAGGGACTGGGCCACGTTGCTGATCTTCCTCATCGCTTCCAGCAGGTCGGTCAGCTTGAGTCCCGCCTCCTCCCGCTCCCGGCTGGGCGCCAGGCGGTCCAGATATTCCCTCTCCGCCTCGATGCCGGCGAATTCCGTGGGCGTGCCGGGGGCGAGCGTGGCCGATGCCGAGGCGAGCTTCCCCTTCAAATCCAGATAGGCCCTCCTCGCGTTCCAGTAATCGTAGGCCGTCCCGGTCCGGATCGATTCGGTGACGACCGGGGCG
This sequence comes from Tundrisphaera macrotermitis, assembly GCF_051175315.1. Lineage (NCBI taxonomy): Bacteria > Pseudomonadati > Planctomycetota > Planctomycetia > Isosphaerales > Isosphaeraceae > Tundrisphaera > Tundrisphaera macrotermitis. The sequence goes on along the minus strand of NZ_CP195100.1, from coordinate 2,511,330 downwards.
AGCTGATCGATCACGTCATTGATGACCAGGTTGCGGTAGGTCGCCGGGAGGAATCTCGGCCCGAAGTCGTGACGCATGGTCATGTTGACGACGGCGCCAAACCCTTTCTTAGTCTTGTCCCCGGGCTGGATCGAGACGGGCACTCGCATCAGGTACAGGCCATAACCGGCGGAGTCGGAGTTGTCGTCGCCCAGGTTGATCCGGCGGATGCGCTGGAGGTGGGTCAGATAGTCGGCCTTCTGGTCGAGGAAGACGTTGGGCTCCAGGCCGAATTCGGTGCTGGAGGCCAGCACGGACGGGTCCTTGGTCCCCTTGACGACCTGGTTCAGCAGGGTGAACGTCGCCTCCGGGGCCTTCGAGGCGTCCGGGATGGGGGGGGTCGCGATCTCGCCATCCTTGGTGACCAGGCCCATCACCGTCGTCCGCTCGGAGTTGAGTTGTTCCTGCGTGCTGATTTGCGGCGTGAATCCCGGGGCGAACGGCGTCAGGGCGGCCCCCAGCGCGGTCTGGCTGCTCAGCGATGCCGAGTCGCTCCGGGCGATCCTCCCCGAGATGTAGCGGGTGAAGGTCGTCAGTTCGGGACTCATGGTGTCCTCGAACTCCCGGCGGAACTTGGTCATCCGGGCCTGGCTCCAGACGTCGGGCTGCTTCACGACGACGGTGCCCTGGTCGAGGATGTTGGACTGGATCTCGTCGATCATCCGGGCGACCTGGCTGAGCGTCGGCGGGGCCGGCTCGCCGCGCATGTGGCCGAGGATGTCCCCGCCATCGGCGGGCATCCGCGACAGCCCGACCAATACCCCGGAAATCGCCAGGGTCATCCCGATCCGTTTCATCATCACACCAGACCCTCACATGGACAGACCACGTCATCCGCCACGAACGACATGGGATTCAGGATCGGCCCCCTCGCGACGATTCTCCAGGTATTATCGAATATGACGAGAATGAGGGCCTTCCGGGTGAGGGCCGCGGGCAGATTCACAACCGACCAGGTCGTTTAGACTGCCATATCATGATTTGACGCTTAATTGGACGGCGAAAACCCCCTTTGAAAGCGGCGAATCCGAGTGATTCCACGCCCGGCCGGGGGCCCCGGCCACCGCCCCGGCGCGAGTCGGCGCCGTCGGCATCCGGGGACGCGGACTTGACCCGAAGAATCGGGCGAGGCCTCCAAGCTGCATGATAAAGTTGTCGCGTCCCGGGGCACCCTCAACGCATTCGGTTGCGTGATTCAACTCGATCTGAAGGAGTTGAGGAGCCCCATCTCGCCCACGTCGCACGGAGGTCATGAACGATGAGAGCTCGCCGGAATTTCCAACCCGGATTCGTGGAGGCGCTGGAGGAACGCAAGGTGCTGAGCGGGGCCGGAGGGGGTGTCGCGACGACCGCGGCGCTCCACCGCCCGTCCGACCGGGGTGCCAGGGGACAATCCAGCTCGGTCGTGGCCATGGTGAATGCGTCGTTCTCCGCCTTCATCCGCGAGTATGGCGCCACGCGAGCGGTCTATCTCTCCTCGATCCAGGCGCGGACCGCCCCGATCGGCGCCACCTCGACGAACCCCATCACGGGCGACCCGGCGGGCGATCTCGCGGCGATCAATCAGTACACCCAGCAGCGGGTCGACCTGCTCGCCCAGCAGCTGCGCAACAACTTCCAGCAGTCGCCCATCTACGGGAAGAAGGATCGGGACAACCCTTCCGACCCGATGGCCATCATCACCAAGAAGATCAACGCCTCGACGAACGCCAACGGCAAGATCCCCTTCGACAAGGGGACCCTCGGCAGGGCGCTCTTCCAGGCGACCCCGAGCCCGACCGCGAGCCCCACCGCCATCGCCCTGAACTCGCTGGCGCAGGACAATGCGATCGAGGCGGCCCGGGTCGCCATCATCAACGGCATCAATACGTTCAAGCACAACTCGACCAAGAAACACTGATCGAGGCCGACCGATCGGCGAGCCCCGGCCCTGGGCCGTCCCGACTCCGCCCGAGCACGCCAGGCCTCCTCGGGTCCCCCCAACCTCGTCCGGGAGTGCATGCATGCGGAAGCGTCCTTCGAGAGCGGATCGTGTGAGGGGCGGGGTGCGGAGGCCGTCGCCCGGGCCGATCGAACGGCTGGAGGCCCGGGACCTGATGGCATTCGTCGTCGGCCCGGTCCTCGCCGTCGAGGACCAGTCGTTCCAGGGCAAGGTCGCGACTTTCGCCGCGTCCGACGTGGCCGGTTCGGAGGCATCGGCCGCGACGATCGCCTGGGGCGACGGCACGACCACGCCCGGCAGCATCGCCGCGAACGGGACGGGCGGCTTCGACGTCATCGGCATCAAGACCTACGGACGCCCCAGTCGCTATCAGGTCACCGTGACCCTGGTCGGGTCGGACGCGGACAAGACGCGGACCTCCGCCCAGGGGGAAGCCAGCGTGACCGAGGCCGACCTGTCTCTGGTCGCGACGCCCTTCACGGCCATCACCGGCCGGGCCTTCAACGGGACGCTCGCCACCTTCCAGGATTTCGGCGGGACGGCCGACGATTACCGGGCGACGATCCGATGGGGCGAGGGGGAGGCGACGACGCCCGCGACCGTCACGGCCGGGGCCAATGGGGGCTTCGCGGTGGGCGGCACGTACACGTACCGCGACCCGGGGGCCGAGGACGCCACCGTCTCCATCGTCCGCATCTCCACCGGGCAGGTCGCCGACGCCGTCAGCCAGGGTACCATCGTGTCCTCGGCCCTGAATGCGTCCGGGACGGTGATCGCCGCGTCGGCCGGGGCCTTGATCTCCGGAGTGCCGGTCGCGTCGTTCTCGGACCTCGACGCCGGCACGACCGGCGCCGACTATTTCGCCACGGTCGCCTGGGGGCCCGGGCTGCCGACGACCGTCGGGACGATCGAAGCCGTCGCCGGGTCCGCCGGCCAGTTCATCGTCCGCGGCTCGTTCACCTATTCCGCCGCCGGGACGCAGCAGGTCACCGTGACCATCACCCGACGCCTGACGGGCCAGGTCGTCACGGCGACCACCGCGGCGATCGTCCAGCCGGTCGCGGACGTGGTCGCCCCCCTGCTCGGGTCCGGCTTTCCGATCACCACCACGGCCGGCCAGCCCTTCTCGGGGCCGCTGGCCTCGTTCGCCGACCCGGCCTCCGCGAGCAATCAGGACCCGGGCGTGTTCTCGGCGGCGATCTCCTGGGGCGACGGCACCACCACGCCGGCCACGGTCGCCTACGACTCGACCGCCAGGAAATTCCTGGTGTTCGGATCGAAGACCTTCGCCACGCCGGGGGTCTTCGGGGTGCGCGTCACCGTCGTCCGCAAGGACTCGGGCACGGATTATGCGCTGGACACGACGGCGACTGCCTATGCATTCGCCGGGGGCCTCGACCCGCTGACCGACCTCGGGTCGTCGAACTCGGACGGCATCACGGGCGATCACCAGCCGCGATTCCTGGGCACGGTCGAGCCGCTGGCCTTGGTGCGCCTGTTCGCCCGCCGGGCCGACGCGTCGTCGCCATTCCCGATCGGCGAGACCATCGCCGGGAGCGACGGCCGGTGGGCCCTGACGTCCCCCCCGCTGGACGACGGGACCTACGCGATCACCGGGGTCGTCCTCCCGACCGCCGGATCACCCTATCCGGAGGCCGCGATCACGACGGTCCGGATCGACACGGTCGCCCCCCGGGCCCTCGGGGTCGCCTACAATCCGAAGACCGGGATCGCGACCGCCACTTTCCGCGACGACCGGAGCGGGATCGACCCGGCACGCCTGGACGTCGGGAGGGTTTTCAGCCTGGCAGGACCGCGGGGCCCATCGAAGTTGAAAGGGACGCCGGTCGTCTCGACCCCATCGGCCGACTCCAGGACGGTGATCGTGACCTTCCGCGTCGCCCCGGGCCATCGCAAGGGCAAGCATGTGCTGCGGGTGGCGGCGGGGGGGCTGATCGATCGGGCGGGCAACGCCTTGGCCCAGAAGACGTTGCCGGTCCGCGTCTCATCCATGGCCCGCCGACCCATCATCACCCCCAGGGTCGACTGACCGGGGTCCCATCCATCCTTCCGCGTGATCGGCCCGGACGACGCGAATCCGAGCGGCCCGGGATTTTCGGCGGGCGGCCTTGCCGGAGGGACACCCAGATCCCTCCGGCAAGGCGTATCATCCGCCTCGCCCCTCCCACAGTCGAGGGCATAAGTTAGGAGCATCCCGACGCCGGGGCGGGCTCCTACCCCGCGCGTCGCCGCTCGGCTATCCTGGCCGTCCGGCGCGGGTCGCCGGCGCGGCCCGGCGATGCCGGATCATCCCCACCCCTGGGCGAGACGACCCGATGAATCACCTCCTCCCCGGCTGGCTGCTGGCCATCGCCTCCCTGGCGGGACTCCCGACCGAGGGCCGATCCGCCGCGCCCGATCCCCTGCCCTGGAAGGCCGGGGTGGCCCGCGTGGCCATCACGCCGGAGAAGCCGCTCTGGATGGCCGGCTATGCGGCGCGGACCAGGCCGGCCGAGGGCAAGGAGACCGAGTTGTACGGCAAGGCGCTCGCCATCGAGGACGCGAAGGGGACGCGCCTGGTCATCGTCACGCTCGACCTCATCGGCGTGCCGCGCGTGCTCCGCAAGAACCTGGAACGGCGCTGCGGCGAGGCGTTCCAACTGCCGCCGGAAGGGCTGCTGCTCAACGCCTCGCACACCCACAGCGGGCCCGAGTTCCGGCTCGGCCACTCGGCCGGAGACGATGCCGACACCCGGCCGACCCAGGACGGCGAGGCCTATGGCGCACGCCTGGAGGGGCAGCTTTTCGCCCTGATCGGAGAGGCTTTGGGCGGGATGGCACCGGCCCGGCTCGGATACACCCACGCGCGGGCCGGCTTCTCGATGAACCGCCGCCTGCCCACGCCCAAGGGCTATCAGAACAGCCCGAACCCCGACGGCCCGGTGGACCAGTCCGTGCCGGTCTTGCGCATCGAGGGCGAGGGCGGTGCGCTCCGCGCCGTGCTGTTCGGCTACGCGTGCCACAACACGTCGCTCGCCCTTTACCAGTGGAACGCCGACTACGCCGGCTACGCGCAGGAGTTCGTGCAGGCCGAGCATCCGGGCGCCGTCGCCCTGTTCCTGATGGGGTGCGGCGGGGACCAGAATCCCTACCCGCGCAAGACGGTCGAGATGGCGCAGCAGCACGGGCGGGCCCTGTCCAACGCCGTCGAGACCGCCCTCTCGGTCGCCCCCCGCGCCGTGTCCGGCCCCTTGCGGGCCGCTTACGGCGAGGTGGACATCGACTATGACCCGGTTCCGACGCGGGACGAGTTCCGCAGGCGGCTCGACTCGCCGAACCCGGCCGAGGCCGGCCACGCCAGGCGGTTCCTCGCCCGGCTCGATGCCGGGGAGACGCTGCCGACGAGCTATCCCTGCCCCGTGCAGGTCGTCCGCCTCGGCGACGACCTCGTGCTGGCCGCCCTCGGCGGCGAGACGTGCGTGGACTATTCGCTCCGGCTCAAGCGAGAGCTCGCGGGCGGGGCCGCCGTCTGGGTCGCCGGCTACAGCAACGACGTGATGGGCTACGTCCCCAGCCGCCGCGTCCGCGAGGAGGGCGGCTACGAGGCGACCGAGGCGATGCGCTACAGCCGGATCCACCCCGGCCCCTGGTCCCCCACGCTGGAGGAGAAGATCATCGCGAAGGTCCACGAACTCGACGCTCGCCTGGGCCGGTGATCACGGCCGCGTCTCGTCCTGCAGCCCTTCGAGATAGATGAGGCCCTGCCTCGCGGCGTCCAGGGGGTCGGAGGCGCACTCGTCGAGTTCGATGATCCAGTCGACGGGTCGTTGCAGGGCCCCGAGGATCCGCCGGAAGTCGACCGCCCCCGTCCCCGGCGCTGTCATCGGCTCGCCGTGGACGGCCGGCCCATCCTTTAGGTGGAGGGATCGGACCCGCGGCATCAGGTCGAGCAGCACCCCGGCCGGGTCGAAGCCGGCCGCCTGGGCCCAGTACACATCCAGCTGGAAGAAGATGCCGGGGTGCAGCTCCGCATCCAGGCGACGGATCGGCCGCACCCCGCCGACCGGCTCGAATTCCCACCAGTGGTTGTGGATGCCGAATTGCAGCCCGTGGTCGCGCGCGAGGGCCCCGGCCGCATTGTAGGCCGAGATCAGGTCGCCGACCCCCTCGGGCGAATCGAACCGAGGATCGCGCGGCCACCCGTGCCAGATGATCTTCGGGCACCGGCACGCGCGGGCGACCTCCGCCCACCGGCCGATGTTCTCGGGGGTCGGCAGGTCCCCGTGGATCGAGACGACGGACAGGCCGTGGTCCGCGAGTGCTTCGAGGATGCGGCCCGTGGACAACCCCTCGGGCGGCGGGGCGATCTCGATGGCCGAGAAGCCGACCGACCTCACCCGGGCCAGCGCCCGATCCGGGTCCGCCGCGAGCGCCTCCCGGATCGTCCAGAGTTGCAAGGCGATGGGGTCGGGACGCTCCACGGCGATGGCCCTCGGCGACTCGATCTCATTGCGTCCGTCGGCCGGGCACCACGGCCCGGCCGACGGGGCGACTTCAGGAAACCTGGTCCATGGTGATCGCGGCCTTCGCATCGACCGAGGCGCGGACCAGCAGGCAGGCGAGGACCGCCGCGCGGCCGTGCTCCACGGTGCAGACCGGCTCGCTGCGGTTGCGCACCGAGTTGACGAACGACTGGAGCGACAGCAGCGTGTTGTTCGTCACCGGCCCGCCCAGTTGCTGGTCGGCCTTCTTCAGCTCGGGGCGGTAGGAGAACGTGCCGGTGTTGAAGTCGACGCCCCCCCTGGCCCCGATCAGCCGGGTGTATTCCTCGTTGAATTTGGTCGGGGCCACCCAGCTGTGGATGATGTTCACGAAGACGTTGCCGGGATACTCGACCACGCCGGAGTAGTAGTCGTGGACGTCGCGGTCGGGCTGCTTGTCGCGGAACAGGTCGTCGCGGCCCATCGCCATGGCCCGGACCGGGGCGGCGTTCACCGCCCAGTTCAGGACGTCCCAGTTGTGGACCGCCTGCTCGACGATCCAGTCGCCCGACCGTTTCTTCTGGCCGAACCAGCCGTAGAGCGGGCCCCAGGAGTTCGACCAGAGGATCCGGCCCTCGACCAGCGGGCCGATCTCGCCCCGATGCACGGCGCCGATCGGCTCGATGAAGTGGGTATCGGCCCGCCTCTGGTGGCCGATCTGGACGATCTGCTTGCTGGCCCGGGTCGCCGCCACCACGGCGTCGAGGTCGGCCCGGGTCAGGCACATCGGCTTCTCGCCGTAGAGGTCCTTCCCGGCCGCGATGGCGTCGAGATAGCACCGGGCGTGCAGGTCGCACGGGATGGCGCTGACGATGGCGTCGATGCCGTCGGCCTTGAGGATCTCCTTCCAGGATCCGTCGGTGGTCAACAGCTTCGGCCGCTTCTGCCCGGCCGCCTCCACCGCCTTCGCCGCGGCCTCCAGGCGGGCCGGGTCGACGTCGCAGATCGCGCGGACCTCGACGCCCGGGACTTGCAGGATGTTCTTGAGCAAGGCGGAGCCGCGGCTCCCCACGCCGATCATCCCCACGCCCAGCGTGTCGTTGGGGCCCCGGACCGCGGCCATCAGGGGCGAGGCGGCGATGGCCCCGGCGGTCGCGCCCAGGAAGGTTCGTCTCGGCAGGCTGGTCATCCGCGGATCCTCCAGGCCAAGGGCGGCGACGCGATGCCCCGGAGAGCGGGACATCCTCCACGTCGCCGGCGCGGCCGCCCCAGTCGAATCGATGCATGACCCGGATGCAAGGGGCTCGTGCGGCCCATCGCGGCGCGGAGAGATGCGGCGGGGCGGCCGGTCGATCTGTTAAGGTAGCGGGAGGTCGGGGCCCCCCGCCCACGTGCCCGGCAGGCTCAGCGGACGGACATCCTCGATGGATCTGGCGTACTACAAGCAGGTGGCCGCGGAGCTGTCGGCCCTCGATGCGAAGGTCAACGACCTCCTCCCGCCCCGGTATCAGCACTGCTACAGCGAGGTGTCGCCCACGTCGATGGGGTCGGCCGGGCTGGTCTACGGGCCGGATGGCAAGGTCGCCTGGGACCGGATCTGGACGACGTTCTGCGACCTGGCCCTGGCCGGCGGCCCGCCGCACCGGGGCAAGCTCCTGGAGCCGCCCACCGGGGCGGAGGCGGCGGCCGAGCCCGATCGATACGCGGAGGTCGTCGCGGAGATCGGCCGGGCCATCGGCCTGACGACCGGCCTCGCCACGGTCGAGGAGGCGCCGGGTTGGGTCGGCGTGCCGTGCCGATCCCCGGCGGAGGCCGCCTGGCTCCAGTTCGCCGTCACCGCCGAGAACGTCTCCGCCCGCCGCCGCGGGGCCGTGCTCCTGCTCCCGGCCGGCCCCGGGTTCCGGGCCGAGAAGGAGATCAAGAACGTCGTCGTCGCGCTGGCCAAGGCCTGCCACTACTGGGAAGGCCACCTGACCGAATCCCAGCAGGCCCTGGCCGGGGAGGATGCCTGGGAGCCGGCCTCCCCGGCCGAGGCGGCCGCGAACCGCCCCGACTACGACGAGTCCCTGGATCAGGTGCTCCGGGCGGTGCAGGCGGCGGGCCGGCCGGCATCGACCGGCCGATACGTCGGATGGGCGGGCGTCCAGGCGGAGGACGAGGAGGAGGCCGTGTGGCTGCTCCGGGCCGTCCTCGCCGAGCGGGTGCTCGCCCGCCGGGAAGACGCGATGCTCTACCTCCCCGTCGCCGCATCGCCGGACGAAGTCCGATCGGCCCGGATCGGTCGGGCCCTCGAACAGGCCTGCCGGCTCTGGGCCGCCTACTCGGCACGCCTCCGCCCACGGTGAACCGGCATGGCCTCGCCGCCGACCATCTCGATCGGACCATCCGACCGCCCGGCTTGGTTCAGGCCCTGGCGGCCACCCGGGTCGACGTCTGATCGTCGACGGGCGTGAACTGGGAATTCCGCTTCACCGAGGCGATCCCGCGCTCCCTGGATGAATTGGAAGCGTACATCTCGCTGGTCCCGATGATCTCGCCGTTGCCCGCCTTGAGCACGAAGTACGGCTGGTCGGCCACCGAGGTCCTGCGCTCGAATCGAGCATCGTCCGCGGCATTCGCCCGCACCGACTCGATGCCGGACTCGGCGTTGTGTTTCTGCGTGTAGAGTTCGCTGGTCAGGATGACTTCGTTGTTGCCCGCCTTCAGGACGAACATGAACTGCCCGTCCTAAGACTTCTTGAGCACGAATCTGGCGGCCATCTCTGCCTCCCGTCAAGCGTGGCGGCTCGGGGTCGGTCAGGCCTGATTCTGACCCGGGCGGGATCGCGATGCAATGGGCCGGGCGAATCCCGCGTGCGCGGCGGGGATGATCCGGCACGGCCCGCGACCGGGATGGCAGGACGTCCGCACGCGGGGCAATCCGGCAACATCGCCGGAAAGCCCCGCGTTCGAAACGAAAGAAACCGGCCAGCGACGTTTCCCGGACGACGACCTCTCCCATCGTCGTCCGGTTGCCGCAACACTGGCCGGTTAGCCCTGAAGCCCGACGCGATCGCCTCGACCGCGCCGGTGACTTCTGTGTGGGAAGGGAGAGCGGGTGGGTCGTGCGAGGCTACCCGCTCTCCCCTTGGCGGTGGGCCGCTCCGATCGAAACCGGAGTGGCCGTCGCCGTGGGGTTGGTCTCTCTTGATTCTCCGTGTTTTCGCGGGCCGGCCGATCGGCTTTCGCCTCGATCGTCTTCGGCCTTCGTTGAGAGATCTAAAAGCAAGGCCAGTGCCAAACCGCAAACCGAACAAGCAAAGATCGCCACGCATCACCGCAAACTTCTGGAAATCCCCAGGATACGTCTCGACAAAAAACGAGGATCAGATGGGCCGCCGTTGGATTGGGCTGAAAACCCAATGGGCGAAGCCCGTTAACCAAGCATCCTCCGCCCAAAAAACGCACATCCTCTTTGGACGACTTTCTGGACGTTGCGTTTCGCCAGATGGACGGCGTGCGCGTCCGTGCGGTGGAGGGTCACTCGCTCCATCATCGCCACCGCCCCCGGCCGGAGGAGGCGCGACGGGGCCGCCTTCGCCTCGCCGGTCCTACCGGGAATTCACTGGGAGACGCGGGCCGTGCCGTCTTCCGCGATGGCGATATCGATCCGGTTCGATCCCCGGCCCACGTCGACCTTGAGGCCGGAGGTGCTCGGGTTGCCCAGCTTGGTCGGGACGGTGATCCGGAAGACCTTGCCGTTCTTGTCGGTGAAGGTGGGGACTTCGGCCTTCTTCGACCGGGCCTTGCGGGTGCCCGCCTGGGTCTTGGCGATCATGAACTCCCGGGGCGAGGTCTCGGGGTCGGGGAGGGCCGCGGCCGGGGCATCGGGCATCGGTTCGAGCCCGACCACCGCCAGGCGATGGGTGCCGACGATGGCGCCATCGCCCGACTCCTCGGTCGATAGGGTGAACGAGCCATCTCCGGCGATCGAGCCCATGGCCGACGGCCCGGCCGTCCCCGACTCCGCGTCGGGCTCGAACAGGATCGTGCCGTAGGGGATCGGCTCCCCCTTGTAGGTCACGGTGCCGCGGACCTTGGCGAGGTGGAGGCCGTTGCCCGACCCGCAACCGGAAGCCACCGCCAGCGCCGCCGCGAAGAGGCAGGTCTTCATCACCCCGAGATGCATGGCTTTCCTCGTCGTGTCGATTCGATAAGGGGGGAGGTCCGCCCTGCCGGGCCTCCGGGCGCGGCAGGGCGGGCCGTGGGTGCGCGGACCGATCGGCGCGGCTTCAGTAGGCGTCGGCGGAGATCACCTCGGACCGGGCCCGCGTGCTCAGGCCGGCGTAGACCCGCGGGTTGATGGTCTGCTTGATGAAGCGGATCGAGCCGTCGGTGAAGCAGAAATTGGCCCCGCCGGGGTGCTTGCTCTTGAAGGCGAAGTTGTAGACCTGGTTGCGATAGCAGTGGGTCGCCTCGATGGCGGTGATGTAGGTCGTGCCGCACACCGTGCCGTCGGTCGGGTCGGTCTCGCCGTCCTTGAGGCTCGTCTTCCAGTTCAGCGGGATGATCGACCCCCCGTAGGCCCCGTGGCCGTTGGTCCACATCAGCTGGCCGTTGTAGTGCGGCGAATTCTCGCCCACCAGGAACGTATTGCTGGTCCCATCGGTGCAGCTGGCGATCGTGGTCACCGCCCCGGAGCTGCAATCGCCGAACATCCCGGAGAAGGTGTTGTTACACCCCCAGCTCCGACCCGCCCCTTCGGTGGAATAGATGTCGAAGATCGGGTTGCCCGTCTTCTGGTCGCCCCAGCTGGCGACATAATTGATGGGGGCCGCGGTGTAGGATGTGCCGAGGTCGTTGATGTTGGTCCATTTCCGGTCGTTGAACAGGCGATTCGAGTCGTCCGTCGGGCAGAGGAACGTGGCGACCATCGCCGTGTAGACGGTCTTGTGCTCCGGGCTCGCGTTCGCCCCGTTGCCCATGGAAAAATTGATCGAATTATACAGATTCGCCTGTTCCACCTGGGGCAGGACGAACGTCGCCCACGACCACCACGATCCGCCCCACCCGACATTCACCATCGACCCCGGCGGGAAGCTCCCCACCGTGTCGTGATAGTTGTGCAACGCCAGGCCGATCTGCTTGAGATTGTTGACGCACTGGCTGCGGCGGGCGGCCTCGCGCGCCGCCTGGACGGCGGGCAGGAGCAGGGCGATCAGCACGGCGATGATGGCGATCACGACCAGCAGTTCGATCAGGGTGAACCCTCGACGGCGCATGGCAGGACTCTCCGGAAAGGGGTGGGGGAAGGCGACACGGACGTCACATGGCCGGACCCGTCTGCGATGGAGATGAAGAGGTCGACGGAGGCGGCGAGATGGGGAGATGGCGCACGGACAAGGGTGGCCCGAAGGCGCACCGCCGACGGGGGCGCGCTCGGGGCGCACCGGGACGACGCGGTCCGCCCGGCCGATCGGGCGACCGGGGCGGATACGGGCGGGCTGATCGAGGCCGGCGTGCCGGCGGTCTAGCCGATCTTCTCCTTCAAGAGCCGCTTGGCGGCCGCGAGGTCTTTGCCCCGGAACGATTCCAGGATGGTGCGGTGTTCCTCGTAGATCTCCATCGCATCCTCGCACCGGCGGCGCTGGGTGCGCCGGAAGTGGGAGCGGATGCGGCCGACCAGGGTCTCCCAGATCAGGAACAGGTCCGGCTGGCCGGCCCGTTCCAGCAGGGCCCGGTGGAACGCGATGTCGGCCTCGGCGATCGCGTGGAAGTCGCGGCGCTCGCAGGCATCCCGCATGCGGTCGAGGATCTCCTCCCAGCGGGCGAAATCCGCGGCCTCCAGCTCGTCGAAGATGAGCTGGAGGGCGTACACCTCGACGGTCCGGCGGATCGGGACGATCAGGCTGCGGATCTCGCGGGGCGCCTCGGGGGCCACGACCGCACCTCGATTCGGCCGGCTGATGAGCAGGCCCTGGAGCGACAGGCTCTGGACCGCCTCCCGGACGATCCCCCGGCCCACTCCGAACCGCTTCGAGATCTCGGCCTCGGTCAGCCGCGAGCCCGCCTCCAGCCGACCGGTGAGGATATCCTCGCGCAGTTGATTGGTGATCCGGCCCGGTCCCGGTAGGTCGGGTGCCGCTTCGATCGCTGACATCGGTGTTGGGCCCCGGGGCCTGGGGGAGGACGAGGGTCGTCGCTCCCCGATCCGGAAGGGAATGGAGAATGGCTTCGCAAGGCGTCGGATCGATCGGCGGCGGATTCGCGCCATCGGCCCTTGAGAGTGTCGACCGAATGTATCCAATCCGCCAGGGATTGTCTACAATCTTAAATTGGCACTGGCATCAATTTTTGGATCTCGCCCCAACCCACCGCAAGGCAGCGAGTTGCGGCATCGCCCGCGATCGCCGGCGGCCTGCGAAGGCCGCAAACTCGGCTCGGACGGCAATTTCATTGTCGACACGGAAAACCCGATTGTCTACAATCGGCCGGCGTCGGGCCTCCCCGGCCGCCCTCCTCGACCGAAACGATCGACTCCCGGCCCACCGGCGTTCGAGCGAGATTCACCATGCCCCACGACCGGACCCGTTTCGCGTTCCTGGCGGCGGCCCTCGTCGCCCTGATGCCGGGCCCCCTCCCGGCGCAGCCGGCGGCGGACTTCGAGGCGTTCGAGAAGGAGGTCCGCCCCCTCCTGATCGAGCAGTGCGCGAAGTGCCACGGCGCCGAGAAGCAGAAGGCGGGATTCCGGGTCGACTCCCGGCAGTCCATGCTGGACGGCGGGGATTCCGGCCCCGCGGTCGTCGCGGGCAAGCCCGGCGAGAGCCTGCTGATCGAGGCGGTCCGCCAGGACGGCGACCTCAAGATGCCCCCGGACCGCAAGCTCTCCCCCGATCAGATCGCCGCCCTGGAACGCTGGGTCGCGGCCGGGGCCCCCTGGCCCGCCGACCCCGCGCCGGCCGTCGATCGCCGGAAAGAAGCCTGGGCGAACCACTGGGCGTTCCGGCCGGTCGCCGACCCCCGGCCCCCCCTGCCCCGGGACGCGTCGTGGTGTCGCACCCCGGTCGACGCCTTCATCAAGCAAGGGCTGGAGGCGAAGGGGCTGGACCCGTCCCCGCCGCTGGATCGGGCCCGCCTGATCCGCCGCGTCACCTACGACCTGACCGGCCTGCCGCCGACCCCCGAGGAGGTCCGGGCGTTCGTCGCGGACGAGTCCCCGGACGCCTACGAGAAGTTGGTCGATCGGCTCCTGGCCTCGAAGCATTACGGCGAGCAATGGGCCCGGCACTGGCTGGACGTGGCCCGGTACGCGGACACCAAGGGCTACGTCTACGGCCGCGAGGAACGGTTTTTGGTCCAGGCCCCGGCCTATCGCGACTGGGTCGTGGATGCGTTCAACGCCGACCTCCCCTACGACCGCTTCCTCCTCGATCAGATCGCCGCCGACCAGGCCGAGCCCGAGAATCCGGCGGCGCAGGCGGCGATGGGCTTCCTGACCGTCGGGCGGCGGTTCCTGGGAGTGACCCACGACATCCTCGACGACCGGATCGACGTCCTCACCCGGGGCACGATGGGGATGACCGTCGCCTGCGCCCGCTGCCACGACCACAAGTACGACCCGATCCCCACGGCCGATTACTACTCCCTCTACGGCGTCTTCCAGAACTGCACCGAGCGGCTGGTCCCGGTCGCCGCGCCCGAGACGCAGGACGAGGCCTATGCAGCCTTCGAGAAGGAACTGGACAAGCGCCGCGAGGCCATGCGGAAGGGGATGGAAGCGAGCCGGGCCGAGGCCTCGAAGCGGGTCCGGGCCCGGATCCCGGCCTACCTGATGGCGCAGATGGACCTCTCGAAGATCCCCCAGGAAGGGTTCGACACCGTCCTGGGCCCGGACGACCTGAATCCCGCCTTCGTCCGGCGCTGGCAGGCCCATCTCGCCCGGGCCGCGAAGGAAGACGACCCGATCTTCCGCCCCTGGCGACGCTTCTCGGCCCTGCCCGCCGCCGAGTTCGCCGACCGGGCGAAGCCGGAAACCGAGGCCCTGACCCGGGCCGATGCGCCACCCCTCAACCGGAAGGTCGCCGAGGCATTCGCGACCCCGCCCGCATCGCTCCAGGAGGTCGCCGACCGCTACGGCAAGCTGTTCGCGGAGGTCGATCGGCCCGAGAGCCTGCCCGACCCCGATGCCGAGGCGCTCCGGCAGGTCCTGTACGCGGACCGGGGCCCGTGCGTCGTCCCGGACGAACCCATCGTGACGACCGAGTGGTTCTTCGATTCGGGCACCGTGGTCGCGATGTGGAAGCTCCAGGGGGAAGTCGACCGCTGGTTGATCCAGTCCCCGAAGGCCCCGCCCTACGGGGTGGCCCTGGTCGATCGCGACGAGATCCGCGAGGCTCGCATCTTCAAGCGCGGCAGCCCGGCCAATCGCGGCGACGAGGTGCCCCGCCGGTTCCTCCAGGCCATCGCCGGGCCGGACCGGAAGCCGTTCGCCCAGGGGAGCGGACGCCTGGAACTGGCCCGCGCGATCGTCGACCCGTCCAACCCGCTGACGGCGCGGGTCTGGGTCAACCGGATCTGGATGCACCACTTCGGCGCGGGTCTGGTCCGGACCCCGAGCGACTTCGGCATCCGCGCCGAGGCGCCCAGCCACCCCGAACTCCTCGACTGGCTCGCCCGCCGCCTGGTGGATGGCGGTTGGAGCACCAAGGCGATCCACCGCCTGATCCTCCTCTCGGCCGCCTACCAGCAACAGTCGAGCCTGCCCGAAGACGCCGCGATCCGCGAGCGGGCGTCGAAGGTCGACCCGGAGAACCGGCTCCTCTGGCGGATGAATCCGCATCGCCTGACGTTCGAGGAGGCCCGGGACACCCTCCTGGCCGTCACCGGGGAGATCGACCTCCGCCTCGGCGGGCGGCCGTCGGAGCTGTTCCCCGCCACCGGCACCAACCCCCGCCGCTCGCTCTACGGGACGGTGGACCGCCAGTTCCTGCCCAGCGTCTTCCGCGCCTTCGACTTCGCCAACCCGGACCTCCACATCCCGGCGCGGAGCGAGACGACCGTCCCCCAGCAGGCGCTGTTCGCGATGAACCACCCGTTCGTCGCCGACCGCGCCCGGGCCCTGGCGAAACGGCTGCCCGCCGACGATCCCGACCGGGCCATCCGGGACCTCTTCCAGGCGGCCTACCAGCGGGATCCGACCGACGTGGAGCGTCGGGCCGCGCTCGACTTCCTGGCCCAGCCCGCGGACGAGTCGGCCGAGCCCGTCCGGCCCGAGACCCTGGCCTGGCAGTACGGCTATGGCGCGGTCGACCCGGCGAAGGGGCCGGCCGGCGAGTTCCTCCGCCTGCCCCACTTCAACGGCTCGGCCTGGGGCGGCGGGGAACGCTGGCCCGACCCCAAGCTCGGCTGGGTCCAGATCACCGCGCAGGGGGGCCACCCCGGCGACGACCACAAGCACGCCACGATCCGCCGCTGGGTCGCCCCGAAGGCCGGCCGGGTGGAGGTCCATTCGACCCTGGTCCATGCCGAGGCGACCGGAGACGGCGTCCGGGGCTGGCTCGTTTCGAGCCGGCAGGGCGTCCTCAAGTCGGCCCCGGTCCACAACGGACGGGAAGACTTCAACGCCGACTCGATCGCGGTCGAGCCCGGCGATACGATCGACTTCGTCGTGGACATCCGCGACGGCCTGAACAGCGACCAGCACACCTGGACCGCGACGGTCCGCGAACTCGGCGACCACGCCGCCCCGACCACCTGGGATTCGGCCCGCGACTTCTCCGGGCCGCCCCGCCGCCAGCTCGAACCCTGGGAGCAACTGGCCCAGGTGGTCCTGATGGCGAATGAATTGATGTTCGTCGACTGATCCGACCGGGAGGGAGGGAGCGACCATGCCGCACGACCCGTCGATGATCAACCGCAGGGCCCTGCTGCAACGCTCGGCCTTGGGCCTGGGGGCGCTCGGCCTCGGCGACCTGTTCGGCCGCGAGGGGGCGCTCGCGTCCACGCCTTCGGGGATCCCGTCGGGTGATGCCCTGGCCCCGAGGCCGCCCCACTTCCCGGGCAAGGCCAAACGGGTCATCCACTTCTTCCTGAACGGCGGCCCCAGCCAGGTCGATACGTTCGACCCGAAGCCGGCCCTCCTGAAGTACGCCGGCCAGCCCGCCCCGGAGAGCCTGACCACCGAGCGCAAGACCGGCGCCGCGTTCCCCTCCCCGTTCAAGTTCCAGAAATATGGGCAGAGCGGCATCGAGGTGAGCGAGCTGTTCGCCAAGACGGCGCAGCACATCGACGACATCGCGGTGATCCGCTCGATGGTCGCCCAGGTGCCCAACCATGAGCCGTCGCTGATGCTCATGAACTGCGGGGACTCGGTGCTGTCCCGGCCCAGCGTGGGCTCGTGGGTCATGTACGGGCTGGGCACGGAGAACCAGAACCTCCCCGGCTTCGTGGCGATGTGCCCCGGCGGGATGCCGATCAAGGATTCCGACAACTGGCAGTCCGGCTTCCTGCCGGGGGCGTTCCAGGGCACGTTCATCGATCCCCAGAACACGGAGATCGACAAGCTCATCGAGAACATCCGCAGCCCGCACGCGTCGAAGGCCGTCCAGCGGAAGCAGCTCGATCTCCTGCAAGCCTTCAACGCCAGGCACCGCGAGCCCCGCGCCGATGCCCGGCTCGACGCCCGGATCCAGTCGTTCGAGATGGCCTTCCGGATGCAGATGGAGGCCGCCGACGCCTTCGACATCAACCGCGAGCCCCAGGCGATCCGGGATCTGTACGGCGACGGCGTCCACGGCCGGCAGACCCTGATCGCCCGCCGGCTCCTGGAACGCGGCGTCCGCTACGTCCAGCTCTGGCACGGCGCCGGGCAGCCCTGGGACAACCACGCCCAGATCGAGCAGAACCACCGCGCTCTGGCCGCCCAGATCGACACGCCGATCGCCGCCCTGCTGACCGACCTCAAGCAAAGGGGGATGCTCGAAGACACCCTGGTGATCTGGGGCGGAGAGTTCGGCCGCACCCCCACCGTGGAACTCGACGGCAACGGCAAGGCCGCCCTCGGCCGCGACCACAACCACTACGGGTTCAGCGTCTGGATGGCCGGCGGCGGCGTGAAGGGCGGCACGATCCACGGCGCCACCGACGACTTCGGCTTCAAGGCCGTGCAGGACCCGGTCACCGTCCACGACTTCCACGCCACGATCCTCCACCTGCTCGGCTTCGACCACGAGCGGCTGACCTACCGCTACGCCGGCCGCGACTTCCGCCTCACCGACGTCCACGGGCAGGTCGTCCGATCGATCGTGGCCTGAACCCTCGTCGCATCCCCTCGGGAATCCGCCCCGCATGACACGATCCGTCGTCCGCCCCGATCGGCTCGACCTCGACTCCCCCGGCCGCCGCGACTACTGGGTCGCCCTGGAACACGACAGCATCTGGGGCGACCACCTGATCCCGCTCACCGTCTGGGTCGGCCCCGAGGCCGAGCCCGGCCGGGGGCTCGTCGCCTTCGGGTCGAACCACGGCAACGAGTACGAGGGGCCGGTCGCCCTCAAGCACCTGATCCGCGAGATCAAGACGGAGGACGTCCGGGGCCGGATCATCCTGATCCCCGTGCTCAACGCCCCCGCCTTCCGCTCGGGCACCCGCGAGAGCCGCGACGACGACGGGGTGAACCTCAACCGGGCGTTCGTGGACGGGGCCGGCGTCACCCCGGCGCTGGGCGGCATCACCCACCGGATCGCCGCATTCGTCCGGTCGCACATCTGGCCCCGGGTCCACACGGTGCTGGACCTCCACTCCGGGGGCGACGTGGCCCGGTTCGCCCTCTGCGCCAGCTATCACCCGCTCGACGACCCCGAGCAATCCCGGCAGGTCGAGGAGACCGCCCGCTGGTTCGGGACGCCCTGCCTGATGGTCTACCAGAACGCCACGCCCGGCCTCCTGCCCAGCGAGGCCGAGCGTTTGGGCAAGATCACCGTCGGGACGGAACTCGGCTGGGGACGGGCCGTGAACGTCGACGGCGTCCGGTTCGGCCGGCACGGCGTCCTCGCGGCGGCGATCCACCAGGGGCAGCTCCGCGGGGAGATCGAGCCGATCGGCCACCACCGCGACGGTACCCAGCGCACCCTGGAGATGGTCGATCGCGACTGTTTCACGGTGGCCCCCTTCGACGGCCACTATGAGCCCCTGCTAGAATGCGGCGCGGCCGTCCGGCGCGGCGAGGCCGTCGGCCTGCTGCACGACTTCGACCACATCGACATGGACCCCTGGCCCGTCGTCGCCGGCGTCGACGGGGTGGTCCTCGCGCAGGCGTGGGCCGCCCCGGTCCCGCGCGGCCAGCACATCGTCGTGGTCGGCCGCGTCCTCCCCTCCTGACCCGGTGGCCCCCCGGCACGGACCGCCAACCGCCCTGGAAGCCCGCATGAAAATCACCGAGATCGTCTGCCAGATCCTCCGCATCAAGAACGTCGAGGCCAAGACGGCCAGCAGCCAGGACTCGGTCCTGATCCGCGTCCGGACCGACACCGGCCTGGAAGGGATCGGCGAGGCCGACTCCTCCCCGGAGATGGTCAAGGCGGTCATCGACGCCCCGTTCAGCCACAACATCGCCGCCGGCCTCCGGTCCATCCTGGTCGGGGAGAACCCGCTGGAGACCGAGCGCCTCTGGCAGAAGATGTACCGGCGGACGATGTACTGCGGCCGGAGGTCGACCACCATCACCGCGATGGCGGCCATCGACATGGCCCTGTGGGACCTCAAGGGGAAGCACTTCGGCGAGCCGATCCACCGCCTGCTCGGCGGCAAGCTCCACGACCGCTTCCCGGCCTATGCGTCGATCCTGTTCGGCCGCGACGGGGCCGAGACCGCCGACATCGGCCGCCGCTGGCGCGAGGCCGGCTACCGCGCCGTGAAGTTCGGCTGGGAGCCGATGGGCCAGAGCGAAGCGGTCGACCTCGACCTCGTCCGGGGCGCCCGCAAGGGGCTGGGCGACGACGCCACCCTGCTGATCGACGCCGGCTGCGTGTGGGATGCCCGCACCGCGCTGGACCGGGCCAAGTCGTTCGCCGACTCCCGGATCGGCTGGCTCGAAGAACCGCTCGGCCCCGACGACTACGAGGGCTACCGCTGGCTCCGCGACCGCTCGCCGGTGCCGATCGCCTCGGGCGAGGAGGAATGCGGCCGGCAGTCGTTCCGCCCCCTGATCGACGGCCGCTGCCTGGACGTCTACCAGGTCGACCTCTCGCGCAACGGGTTCACGGACTCGGCCTACATCCGCCAGAGGGTCGAGGAGATCGGCGCCCGGCTCTGCAACCACTGCTACACCAGCCCGGTCACGGCCGCCGCCAGCCTCCACTGGCTGAGCACCTGCAAGGATGCCTTCCTGTTCGAGGATTGCGTGGAAGATTCGCCGCTCCGCCACGACCTGACCGTGGAGAAGATCCAGGCCATCGACGGCTGGATCGCCGTGCCCGACCGCCCCGGGCTCGGGGTCACGCTCGACGAGGACTTCGTCGCGTCGGTCCTCATCGACGAGTCGCGCTGATGGGCGTCGCCGACGCGGAGTTCGGGGCCGGGGCGCCGACGCGGGTCCGCTACCGGGTGCTGGGCTTCGCCTGCACCCTGTCGATGATCACGTATCTCGACCGTGCCTGCTTCGGCGCGGCGGCCCCGTCGATCGCGAGCGACCTGGGCCTGGCGGACGTCTCGCAGCTCAAGTGGGCGATCACCTGCTTCGCGATCGCCTACGCGGCCTTCGAGATCCCGGCCGGGGCCCTGGGCGACCGCCTCGGCCCGCGCCGGATGCTGATCCGGATCGTGGCCTGGTGGTCGGTCTGCACGGCCCTGACCGCCCTGGTCGGCCTCCGCGTGGGCGGGACGCTGGTGGGCGGGCTGGGCGCCCTGATCGTGCTCCGGTTCCTGTTCGGGGCCGGCGAGGCGGGGGCCTATCCCAACATCACCCGGGCACTCTACAACTGGATCCCGGCCCGGGACTGGGAGATGTCCCAGGGCCTGGTCTTCATGTCGGGCCGGTTGATGGGGGGGCTCACCCCGCTGGTCTGGGCCATCCTGGTCGGCGGGACGGCCACCTCCGCCCCGCTCATGGGCTGGCGGACGGCGTTCGTCCTGTTCGGGCTGATCGGCCTGGCCTGGACCGTCGCCTTCGCCGCCTTCTTTCGCGACCGGCCCGAGGATCACCCCGGGGTCAACCCGGCCGAGCGCAAGCTGATCGGCTCCGAGGGCAAGGGCTCGCACGGCCATGCGTCGGGCGTCCCCTGGCGGGCGTTGCTCCGCAGCCGCAGCCTGTGGGCGCTCTGCCTGATGTACTTCCTGGTCAACTACGCCTGGGCCTTCAACCTGACCTACCTGCCCACCTACCTCCAGGAACGGTTCGCGATCGCCCCGGGCGACAAGGTCGGCGCCATCTACAAGGGGGCGCCCCTGTGGGTCGGCGCCGCCGGCTGCTTCCTGGGCGGCCTCTGCGTCAACGGCCTGGCCCGGCTCCTGGGGGATCGCCGTCGCGCCCGGCGGACGCTGGCCATCACCACGCTGGGCACCGGGGCGCTCTGCTGGTGGGGGGCCCTGCACGCCACGGACGTCCACACCTTCTGCCTCCTGATCTCGCTGGCCGCCTTCGGGATCGACCTCACCCTCGGCTCGGCCTGGGCCACCTGCCAGGACCTCGGCCGCGAGCACGCCGCGGTGACGGCCGCCTGCATGAACACGATCGGCACCCTGGGGACCGCCCTCGCCGGCTGGCTGACCGGCTCCCTGGTCGAACGCTCCCTGGCCGCCCGCGCGATCTCCGAAGGGACGATCTCCGCCGCCGGGCGGCGTCTGGCCGTGCTCTCGGGATACGAGTCGGCCTTCGCCACCTACATCGCCGCCTTCCTCCTGGCCGCCCTCTGCTGGGCCCTCATCGATCCGTCCCGGCCGATCGCCTCGGGGGAACTTCCGCCCCCCGACCCCGCGGATGCCTGAATCCCGGGGCCGATCCGGTTTCCGGGACAAATTTTGCCGATTCGGGGAGAAACTGTGCTGAAGCCGCCCCCTCGATCCTGAATATATCGGTCGGAGACCCCACCCGACCGACAGGCACCGATCGAGGACGACGCCGATGCCCGCCACCCCCGCGCAGATCGAGGCCAACCGCAAGAACGCCCTCAAGAGCACCGGGCCGGTGACGGAGGAGGGGAAGGCCCGCTCGCGGGCCAACGCGCTGAAGCACGGCATGACCGGCGCCGGGATCGTGCTCCCCAAGGAGGACGCCGCCGAGGTCGAGCGCCTCACCGACGCCTTCCGCGCCGAGTTGAAGCCCGAGGGGGAGGTGGGCGCGGCCCTGGTCCGCCGGATGGCCGTGCACGTCGTCCGGATGGACCGCGCGGTCGTGCAGGAATCCGCCGCCCTGTCCACCCACGTCCGGGAGGCCAAGGAAACCTTCATGGCGTCGTCGGACCGCTACGCCGACAACGCGCGGACGCTCCGCAACGAGGCGGCCAACCGGGCGTTGTTCGACGCGTCGAAGGAGGCGACCCTGGCGCGGAAGTACGAGGCCGCGTCGGAACGGGCCTTCCACCGTGCCCTCAATGAGTTGCGGCGGATGCGGGCCGAGGCCGAGCGCACCGCCGTCGCGACGGCCCTGGCCCCGGCCGCCGTCGCGAAGACGCCCACCGAAGCGTCGGCCCCGTCTCGGAAATCGGGTTCGTTTTTCCCGGCGGCGCCCGCGACCGTCGAGGACGGCCCGGAACCGGTGCCGGCCCCCGCCCTGCACCGGGCCTTCGCCCTGACCTCGACCTTCCTGGGCCTGGAATCCGACACCGCCGCCCGTTGCGACATCCCGATGGCGATCGGCCGGGCCCGCTGACCGGCGGTCGCGACCCGATCTCGGGGATGGGGCGTCCGGATCCGGCCTCCCCCTGGAAACCGCGCGCACGGCATGGTCCAATCTGCGCCGGCCCCGGCGGTTGATCACGGGCCGTCGGGGGTGACTGATGATGATGACGCTGATGATGTGCGCGATGACGCTCGCGATCCCGCCCGCAGCGACGGCCGACGACGGCCGTCCGGACGTGGTCTTCGCCGACTTCGAGGGCGAAACCTACGGCGATTGGAAGGCGGCCGGCACGGCGTTCGGAGACGGCCCGGCGCGGGGCACGCAGCCCGGTCAGATGCGCGTCTCCGGATTCCGGGGCGACGGCCTCGTCAATACGTTCCGGGGCGGGGATCGGGCGACCGGGACGCTCACCTCGCCGGAGTTCCGCATCGATCGGAACCACGTCGCGTTCCTGATCGGCGGCGGGGGCTTCCCCGGCAAGACCTGCCTCAACCTCCTCATCGACGGCAAGGTGGCCCGCACCGCGACCGGGCCGAACACCGAGCCCGGCGGCGATGAGGGGCTGGAGCCCGGGGCCTGGGACGTGGCCGAGTTCGCGGGCAGGACGGCCCGGCTCCAGATCGTGGACGACGCGACCGGCGGCTGGGGCCACATCAACGTCGACCACATCGTCTTCACCGACGCGAGGCCGCAGGTCGCGTCGGACGCGGCGCGGGAGGTCGTGCTCTCCGGCCGCTTCCTCCACTTCCCGGTCAAGACCGGCGGTCCGAAGCGCAAGGTGACCGTCGCCGTCGACGGCCGCGTGGAGCGGTCGTTCGACATCGAGCTGGCCGACGCCGGGGCCGACTGGTGGGCCCCGCTCGACGTGTCCGCCTGGAAGGGGAAAGCCGCGACCATCCGCGCGGGGAAGCTCCCGGCCGGTTCGACCGGGCTGGCCTCGATCGATCAGGGCGACGACCTCAAGGGGGCCGAGGACCTGTACCGCGAGCCGCTCCGGCCGCTGATCCACTTCAGCGCCCGGCGGGGCTGGCTGAACGACCCGAACGGACTGGTGTTCGCCGACGGCGTCTACCACCTGTTCTTCCAGCACAACCCGTATGGCTGGGCCTGGGGCAACATGCACTGGGGCCACGCCGTCAGCACCGACCTCGTCCACTGGGAGGAGCGCGGCGAAGCCCTTTACCCGGACGCGATGGGGACGATGTTCTCCGGCTCGGCCGTCGTCGATCGGGCGAACACCAGCGGACTCGGCCGGGACGGCAAGCCCCCGCTGGTGCTGCTCTACACCGCCGCCGGCAACCCGACCGTGCAGGGGCTGGCATCGAGCACCGACGGCGGGCGGACGTTCGCGAAGTTCGCCGGCAACCCGGTCGTCGGCCAGATCACCGACGGGAACCGCGACCCCAAGGTGATCTGGCACGCCCCGACCGGCCGTTGGGTGATGGCCCTCTACGTCGGCCTGCCCGGCCCGCCGAAGGACGGCAAGGCGACGACCGACCACACCATCCACTTCCTCGCGTCGCCCGACCTCAAGCACTGGGAAGTCACCGGGAAAGTGAGCGGCTATTTCGAGTGCCCGGACCTGTTCGAACTGCCGGTGGACGGCGACCCGGCGCGGGCGAGGTGGGTCCTGACCGCGGCGAGCGGCGAGTATTCCGTCGGCACCTTCGACAGCCGGACCTTCAAGCCCGAGACGCCGAAGCTCCCGGGGCATCATGGCCGGGGGTTCTACGCGGCGCAGACCTTCAGCGACATCCCGGACTCGGACGGCCGGCGGATCCAGGTCGGGTGGCTCCAGGCCCCGAGCCCCGGCATGCCGTTCAACCAGGCGATGAGCGTGCCCCACGAGTTGAAGCTGGCGGGCACGCCCGACGGCCCCCGGCTGGTCCGGGCCCCGGTCAAGGAGTTGGAGACGCTCCGCGAGGCGGGCGTATCGGCCGGGCCGGCGACGCTCGAACCCGGCGGCCCGAACCCGCTGGCGTCCGCGAAGGGGGATGCCCTCGACATCGTCGCGACCTTCGAGCCGGGGTCGGCCCGCGAGGTGATCTTCACCGTGCGCGGGGTGCCCGTGGCCTACGACGCGGCGAAGGGGGAACTGGTCGTCAACGGCGTCCGGGCCCCGGCCCCGCCCCGCGACGGGCGGGTGGACCTCCGGATCCTGGCCGACCGGACCGCCTTCGAGGTGTTCGCGGCCGGCGGCCTGGCCTACGTGCCCCTGCCGGTGATCCCGAAGGCGGAGGACACGTCGGTCGTCGTCTCGGCGGTCGGCGGCCCGGTCGAATTCGCGGAGCTGACCGCCTATCCGTTGCGCTCGGCGTGGGAACCCGGGAGATGACGGCGAGTCCTCCGATTGGGGGACGCCGGGCATCCCGGCCGCCCTTCCCGATGGTCGGGGATGTCGGGATGGCCGGCCCGCCGAATTGTGCCGAATCGGCCCTCAAAGCCGAATATGAGGATACCCTTCACCTGCACCCAAGACGGATCCACACCCTGAACAAGCAATGCGCCCCATGCCCATCCTCGGGACCCGCGCCGGGACCGCCCGGCTCGCCCTGTTCCTGGCGACGGCCTTTCTGCTCGCCCGGCCGGCGAGCGGCCGGGAATTCTGGCACGTCCAGACCCGGGCCTGCCCGCAGGTGATGGGGACCGACCCCTGGCCGACGCTGCGTGCCTCGCGGCTCGAAGCCGGGGGATGCATGGCGAGGCGGGATCCGTCCGAACTCCTGGGCCTGGCAGGAACCCGGCCCGTCGTCATCCTCGTCCACGGCAGCTACTACAACGCCGACCAGGCCGTCGCCGAAGGAGATCGCATCCGCGGCGATCTCGCGACCTACGGAGCCCTCGCGCCCGACGCGGTGGTCGTCGCCTTCGACTGGCCGAGCCAGCGCATCTATCCCAATCTGATCAAGGACGCCAACGAGAAGGCCAGGCGGGCCGCCGTCGCGGGCTATCACCTGGCCCGGTTCCTCCAGGCGTTCCCGACCGGCGGCCGGGTCTCCCTGATCGGGCAGAGCCACGGCGGATACGCCGTGCTCTCGGCCCTGCACCTGCTGGGCGGCGGATCCCTGGATGACGGGTGCGACCCGTGCCGCCCCTCCGTGCTGCCGGAATGCCCCCCGGCCCTCCGGCTTCGCGCGGTCGTCATCGAGCCCGCCTGCGATCGCCAGTGGCTCGACCCGGGCGAACGGCTCGGCCATGCCTTGCCCGCAGTCGAGGGCGTGCTGTGCCTCTACAACAAGCTCGACCCGGTGCTGGTCGTCCACCCCTTCGGCAAGTATTCCGACCACCATCGTGCCCTGGGCAAGACCGGCCTGGGCCGAAGCCAAACGGAGCGGCTCGGGCCGATGGCGTCGCGATACCGCGAGCGGGGCATCGGGTCCCTGATCGGGGCGAAGCACACGTTCGGCGGGGCGACGGCCAACCCGGTCGTCGCGACCTGGATCGCCCCCTACGCCTGGGCCGTCTGCCGACCTGCTGCCGCCCAATCCTGAGGATGGGATAGGCTCGCGGCATCCCGGCCGGGCAACGAAAAGGGCCCGCCACGACCAAAAGTCGAGGCGGGCCTTCTTGAAGTCGGGAAACCAGGATTCGAATCCGCCTTCCAATCCCGACTTAACCTGTTTCCAATAAACGATTTTCACCAACAGGCCATCTCCCACCCCAGACTGGCGACCAACGCCGATGCGGCGTCATGATGCGATCATCTGGCATCGCATCGTGCAACACAGAGGTGCTATTGAGGTACCCGCCCCGTCGGACACAGGGATCAACAAAGATGCCACGACGCGTGGACTGATCCAAGTCCGCCGAACCGGGGCGTTTCAACCCACGCCCCTGCGTGAGGGGCGACGACCCCGAGTTGGCCTGCTTCAACGACCACAAGACGTTTCAACCCACGCCCCTGCGTGAGGGGCGACTCTGACCGAGGAGTACACCCGGGCCGATTCGTCGGTTTCAACCCACGCCCCTGCGTGAGGGGCGACGATCCATCTCCCCCGCCCGCCCCTGGTCTCGGTCGTTTCAACCCACGCCCCTGCGTGAGGGGCGACCGAGGAGGCCGGGATCTCCCCGGATCGCGTGAAGTTTCAACCCACGCCCCTGCGTGAGGGGCGACGGGAGGGCGGGCCAGCCCCATCCTGCCAATCCTGGTTTCAACCCACGCCCCTGCGTGAGGGGCGACGCCCACCCCGCCCTGGCCGGGGCGACCGTCGTCTGTTTCAACCCACGCCCCTGCGTGAGGGGCGACGCCCCTGATGTGGCTGGTCCTCATGCCGCTCATCGAGTTTCAACCCACGCCCCTGCGTGAGGGGCGACCCAGATCATCGCGACGATCGAGATGGGCAAGGTGTTTCAACCCACGCCCCTGCGTGAGGGGCGACAAGACATCCGCAAGGCCGTGGTGGTCACGCCGGGCGAGTTTCAACCCACGCCCCTGCGTGAGGGGCGACGCCGTTATCGCACCAGCCGCGCTGGGCACACAGGTTTCAACCCACGCCCCTGCGTGAGGGGCGACTACGGCGATTCCTTCATCCCCGGATGGCCCACCGCTTCAACCCACGCCCCTGCGTGAGGGGCGACCGACGTAGGGCATCTTCTCGATGACCATGTGCATGTTTCAACCCACGCCCCTGCGTGAGGGGCGACGTTCGACGACGGGTACGAGGTGGTGACACTCCTGGGCGTTTCAACCCACGCCCCTGCGTGAGGGGCGACTGAGGGACGCGGCTTCGATCACGTTGTCCTTGAGGTTTCAACCCACGCCCCTGCGTGAGGGGCGACCAGCTCGGCATCCTCGCTCGGGTCATAGTCGGGACCGTTTCAACCCACGCCCCTGCGTGAGGGGCGACTGATCGGGCGGCGGGCATTGCCGGGGGCGGGAGTCGTTTCAACCCACGCCCCTGCGTGAGGGGCGACCCCACGGCTCGGCCTCCTGGGGCATGCGGAGAGGTTTCAACCCACGCCCCTGCGTGAGGGGCGACGGCGCCCCCAAGACCACCATCGGCAAGGTCGAGTCGTTTCAACCCACGCCCCTGCGTGAGGGGCGACACCTGGTCCCGGGTCGCCGCGAAGCCGCCCCGGATGTTTCAACCCACGCCCCTGCGTGAGGGGCGACCGCGGTGGGGTTCATCGTCGGGCCTCATTCCCGGGGTTTCAACCCACGCCCCTGCGTGAGGGGCGACAGACGGCCCCCCGGACGATGTCGCTCCAATCCTCGTTTCAACCCACGCCCCTGCGTGAGGGGCGACAGGCGGGCGAGGGCCCCGACCACAGGCTGCCCTCGTTTCAACCCACGCCCCTGCGTGAGGGGCGACACGTCGGGCGTGACCCGCCGCGTCCTGTCCAACATGTTTCAACCCACGCCCCTGCGTGAGGGGCGACGGGATGGGAGGGTTGGCGCGTGGAACACGACCCGTTTCAACCCACGCCCCTGCGTGAGGGGCGACGACGACCAAGGTCCTGGACCAGGGCGTCCGCAAGTTTCAACCCACGCCCCTGCGTGAGGGGCGACTGCTCGTCGCGGTTCCATTCCTGGGCCCGGACGTAGTTTCAACCCACGCCCCTGCGTGAGGGGCGACCAGAGCGAACTTGGCTTCCACGTCCGACCTGTAGGTTTCAACCCACGCCCCTGCGTGAGGGGCGACCCATCTTCTCGTCATGGTCCGGGCCGGTGACCAGGTTTCAACCCACGCCCCTGCGTGAGGGGCGACAGGATCACCGCTGATGACTGCCAGCGTCATAACCGGTTTCAACCCACGCCCCTGCGTGAGGGGCGACGAGGCGTCCCGGGCGGAATCGAGGTCGAGAACTTGTTTCAACCCACGCCCCTGCGTGAGGGGCGACACCCACCCGGGGGCGGGGCGCAGCTTCGATAGAGGTTTCAACCCACGCCCCTGCGTGAGGGGCGACGGCCCTCCTCCTGGCCGGGGGAGACCGACAGGCCGTTTCAACCCACGCCCCTGCGTGAGGGGCGATCCCCGGAGCGGATTGGCCGGATCGCGGGGGTTCGGGTTTCAACCCACGCCCCTGCGTGAGGGGCGACTCCATGTCGACGCCCTGGCGTGGGGCGTACTGGATGTTTCAACCCACGCCCCTGCGTGAGGGGCGACTCAACTCCGGGCCGAGCCTGGACGGCAACCCGTCGTTTCAACCCACGCCCCTGCGTGAGGGGCGACCGAGGACAGCCGCAACTGGCTCAAGCATAGCAACGTTTCAACCCACGCCCCTGCGTGAGGGGCGACGGAAGGGCGGCGCTTTTACCCGTTCCTGATACGGTTTCAACCCACGCCCCTGCGTGAGGGGCGACTCTCGCTGGCTCCGCTCGACATCGCCCGGGTCGGGTTTCAACCCACGCCCCTGCGTGAGGGGCGACCGGATTGACGATCGTTCGGCGTTTCATGGCATCTCGTTTCAACCCACGCCCCTGCGTGAGGGGCGACCGGGTGCCGGTCGATCACGGCCGGCGGGCAGGGGTTTCAACCCACGCCCCTGCGTGAGGGGCGACGAGTCGTTCGGCCAAGCCGTCCTCGCACCGGTCGGGTTTCAACCCACGCCCCTGCGTGAGGGGCGACGGGGGACCAACTATCCGAAGGCTTTGGAGCTGTTTCAACCCACGCCCCTGCGTGAGGGGCGACTGCCGACTCGACTTCATCCGGGCCGAGATGCGGTTTCAACCCACGCCCCTGCGTGAGGGGCGACGCAGGCGGGACGCCGACGCCGAGGCTTTGGAGCTGTTTCAACCCACGCCCCTGCGTGAGGGGCGACTGCCGACTCGACTTCATCCGGGCCGAGATGCGGTTTCAACCCACGCCCCTGCGTGAGGGGCGACGCCAACGCCAAGGCCCTGGAGTCGCTGACCGCCCAGTTTCAACCCACGCCCCTGCGTGAGGGGCGATCAATGGGGGCGGCATGGATCGCGGCGGAGCGGGGAATGTTTCAACCCACGCCCCTGCGTGAGGGGCGACAATCCTCGGAGGGGGCGATCGACAGGAGGGAGGCGTTTCAACCCACGCCCCTGCGTGAGGGGCGACGCTGCGTGCCGGCCTGGGGCGTGGCCGACCAGATGTTTCAACCCACGCCCCTGCGTGAGGGGCGACGGGCATCCGTTCCGCCCAGCGCGGCGACCACGGCGGGTTTCAACCCACGCCCCTGCGTGAGGGGCGACGTGCCGGTGGTCAACTCCCCGATCTTCCAATCGGTTTCAACCCACGCCCCTGCGTGAGGGGCGACGTGTTGACGTTGATGATCGCCGAGACCTGCCCCGTTTCAACCCACGCCCCTGCGTGAGGGGCGACTCCATCGGCTGCCGCTGCATCAGCCACCCCACGGCGTTTCAACCCACGCCCCTGCGTGAGGGGCGACTCGGATACGAACTCGCCGCCTTCATCGCACCAAAGTTTCAACCCACGCCCCTGCGTGAGGGGCGACGGGGCCCGACCTGGATGGCCTCGATCATGTCGCCATGTTTCAACCCACGCCCCTGCGTGAGGGGCGACATAGCGACCTGACCGGGATGGCGAAGGTGGGCCCGTTTCAACCCACGCCCCTGCGTGAGGGGCGACGTGCCCTCGGGCCCGACGGCCGCAACCGGCATGGGTTTCAACCCACGCCCCTGCGTGAGGGGCGACGCACATAATCGTCATCCGCCAAATGCGGGATGCAGTTTCAACCCACGCCCCTGCGTGAGGGGCGACGTCGGGCGTGACCCGACGCGTCGCGTCCAGCATGTTTCAACCCACGCCCCTGCGTGAGGGGCGACGGACCGCGAGGATCATGGGCCGAACGAAGGGCGCGAAGTTTCAACCCACGCCCCTGCGTGAGGGGCGACGTCCCAGCGAGAGATGGACCGCGACGCCGAGATCGTTTCAACCCACGCCCCTGCGTGAGGGGCGACGATCGTCACGGGCCGGCTGTCCGTCCGGGAGTGGTTTCAACCCACGCCCCTGCGTGAGGGGCGACTTTTGGTTTTTAGTGGGAGATGGTTGGTGCCCGGTGGTTTCAACCCACGCCCCTGCGTGAGGGGCGACGCAATAATCCGACAGATGGGAGTAGCAGGGCACGTTTCAACCCACGCCCCTGCGTGAGGGGCGACGGCCAGGTCGCGGATCTGACGCCCGTCGCAACGGTTTCAACCCACGCCCCTGCGTGAGGGGCGACATCCGCGACGTGTGCGACCAGCGCGGGATCAGGCGGTTTCAACCCACGCCCCTGCGTGAGGGGCGACCCAGGCCCGGCTCGGCCTCATCGTCATACTCGTTGTTTCAACCCACGCCCCTGCGTGAGGGGCGACCGAAGCTGGTGCTCGCGCTGGAGCGGAGCTTGATGTTTCAACCCACGCCCCTGCGTGAGGGGCGACGACGGCCCCGCTCAAGTGGGTCAAGGAGACGAAGTTTCAACCCACGCCCCTGCGTGAGGGGCGACTGGCCTTGTATTCGATGAACTTGCCGAGCTGCGCGAGTTTCAACCCACGCCCCTGCGTGAGGGGCGAACTCGATGCGTACCACTTCACCGGGACGTTGTTCTCGGTTTCAACCCACGCCCCTGCGTGAGGGGCGAACCGGATCGACGCCGACGCCCCGCCGGATCCCCCTGGTTCAACCCACGCCCCTGCGTGAGGGGCGAACTCGACGAGACGACGGCGGTCGATCGCGATTTTTGGGTTCAACCCACGCCCCTGCGTGAGGGGCGAACGCCGGGAGGGGCGTCCGAGGGTCCGGGACTAGGGGGTTCAACCCACGCCCCTGCGTGAGGGGCGAACCGGCTCGATCCTGGGCGACGACCAGCTCCCCGACGGTTCAACCCACGCCCCTGCGTGAGGGGCGAACCCCGGGATCCTAACTCGAAAATGGGCGGAGAGATAGACAGCACATTTCGCGAACCGGCTCCGTGTGAATTGCCCTGGCAAGGGTGGTCCGGGCCATGAAGAACCGAAATCGAATTGCCAAAGAGGGTTGGAAAAATCGCGAACCTCCTGGGTTTGCAATGTCCGCTGGCGGTTCGCGTCAGACGATCAGGGGGTCGTCGGGATCGAAGCCCGGGTCCACTCCATGATGCTCGACTCGGTGTTCCCAGCGGGTGCCGAGGAAGTAGAATCGCACATTGTCCGTCTTGAGGTCGATGATCTCGAGCAGGCGAGCCCGGCAGGTCTCCCACTGGGCCGGATCGACCTTCAATTCGAAGACTGAATACTGGACCCGTCGGCCATAATCTTCGCAGGCCTGGGCGACCCGTCGGAGTCGGCGCTGGCCGCCCGGGGTCGTGGTCCGGATGTCGTAGGTGACGAGCACACGCATCGGTTAGCCTCCGCGTCCGGGATCCGGGCGTTGAATCAGCCTTTCCAGAGGAACGGATAGTAGGATTCGACGTCTCCCCGGATCCAGCGCGCCATCAGCAGGGCCTGGAGGTGGAGGAGCAGCCCGATGGTCGTGGGCTCGCCCAGGACGGGATGTGTCAAGGCCTCGCGTTTTCGCTGCTGGTAGGCGGCGAGGATCGCCTTCCTCGTGGCGTCGTTCATCTCGACGGCCCCGTTCTCCTGGACCTTGAATCCGCCGGCGTCGATCTGGCGGCGATTGATCATCGAGAAGGCGAGCCGATCGGCGATCGGGGCGCGAAACTCCTCCATCAGGTCGAGGGCCAGGCTAGGCTTCCCGGATCGGTCGGCGTGGAGGAAGCCGACGCAGGAGTCGAGGCCCACGGACTCGCAGGCCGCCCGGGCGTCGTGCAACAGGAGCGTGTAGAGGAACGACAGCAGGGCGTTGATCCGATCGAGCGGGGGACGTCGTGAGCGCCCTTGGAACTGGAATGCCTCGGCGGATGCCGAAGGGCTGAGCAGGGCGTTGAACGCGCCGAAGTAATGGGTGGCCGCCTCCCCTTCCAGGCCTCGGATCTGGTCGATCGCGGAGGCGTCCCGCAGCCCCTGGACCGAGGCCGCCAACCGGCCGGCGGCGCGATCGAGGACTTCGGTCCGGCTCGCATCCCCGCCGGAGTCCCGGGCGCCCCGGAGCAGGACGGATCGAGAATTGGTGACCTTGGCGGTCGCGATCCTGCGGGACACGTCGATGGCCGACTCCGGCCGGTCGGCCAGCCGATACTGCTGACGCCTCAGGAGGACGTTGCCGTGGGAGAATCCGCGGACGCTGGCCAGGAAACGGCCCCGCTCCGTCAGGAGCGAGACCGCGACCCCACGCTCGGCGCAGGCGCCGAGCAGCGACGGCGAACACGCCACTCGCCCGAAGCAGACGATGCCTTCCAGGTTGTTCAGCGGCAATTGGGCGAGGACCTTGCCCCGGTCACGGACCTGGACGGTCTCCCCCTTCTTCCCGAGGTAGGTCCCCTGGGTCATCACGTAGAGGGTGTTCAGGTGGGTCTTCATGGGGGTGTTGGGGTCGTTCCTCGGGGGGCGCGAGCAGGGCGTCGACCGCTCGCTGGAAGTCCGGGGCGATCCGGAGCTTGCTCGCCAGCTTGGGGAGGCACAACTCGCGCAGCGAGCACCGGTCGCACTTGCGCCCGGGTTCGGCGGGAGGCGTCCGGCCGGACCGGATCAGCTCGTGGAGCCGGGCCGCGGCATCGATGGTCGTCCGGCGCAACTCCGACGTGAACTCGACCGGCGTGCGGCGTCGGAGCTTGCCGTAGAAGATCTCGCCGGACTCGACGGACCGGCCGAGCATCTCCTCCAGGCACAGTGCCTGCGCGGCGAGTTGGACGCGGTCGCAGTCGTTGGCCTTGGGCCGGCCGCGCTTGTACTCGACGGGGACGACGGCCCCGTCCAGGCCCGGGCACCAGCGGATCACGTCGGTGATGCCGAACAGCCCGAGGGCCAGGCTCCGGACGGGGAGCGAGCGGGTGGTGAGGCCCGAGGGCCGCTTCTCACGCCGCCCGCCGTGGGCCTTCTTGTGGAGGAGACTTCCCTCCGCCGTCAGGCGATTCTCCGCCCAGAGCCGCTCCACGTGGATCAGCGCGCATTGCCGATCGCAGTAGAGCAGGTGCTGGAGGGCGGAGATGGGGAGGAGTTCGGATTCCCAGTAGGCCATGGTTTCAGGACCAGTCGACCCAGCGTTCGATGGTCACCCCGGCCGGGAGGCCGGCCTCGTCGACGGTCAGTTCGTAGTCGTCGAACGAGCGGGGCGGACGCCCTTCGTCGGCGCCGGACTCGTCGCCGGGGAGCGGCTGCACGCCGGGCCTCGGCCGGCAGCGGACGCGGCCGAAGAGGCGATCGGCCCGGGCGTTGCCCATCGGGCTCTCGTGCCGGAAGGCGACGCACGCCACCGGCTTCATGTTGGCCCGGGCCGCCGACCTGTCGCACTCGAACATCTGGTCGAGGGCACGCTTGAGCAACTCAAGATCCTCCTGGGAGAAGCCGGTCCCGTTGCTGCCGCCCGCGAGGTTCGGGTTGATGTAGCCGTGGACGCGGTAGAGACCGTAAGGGACGGCGAACTTGCGGCCCATCGTGCGGTTGCCGCCATCTTGCCTGGCGGATTCGGCCACGGTGGTGACGGCACAACGCGTCACCGCGAACTCGGCGCTGACGACCGGGTGGAGGGACCGGGCGAAGCCGAACTGGACGGGTCCCCGCACCTGCCCGCAATTCACGTCGGTCGTCATGACCGCGCCGAAGGCGCGGATGTCGAAGAAGTTGCCGCACATCCATCGCGCCAGGTTGCGGCCCTGCTCGGCCCGGTCCTTCCCCTTGACTCCCTTCCCCTTGGCATCCTTCGCCGGGGCTTCGTCGTCGGATTTGGCCGGCTTGTCCGCCTTGAGGGGGATGTTCAAAGCCTGATAGGCTCGTTCATGCTGCTGATTCAGGACCGCCTTCTCCTTGACGTAGATCTCGTAAGGAGGCTGCTCGCCGTGGGCCAGGCCGACGAAGTTGCGGATCTTGCGCTTGAGGCAGACGTCGGTAACCAACCCCTGGCCGGTCTCCGGGTCGATCCGGGGCAGGTTCCCCGCGTCGGGATCGCCGTTGGGGTTGCCATCGGTGATGTCGAAGAAATAAACGAAGTCGTAGCGGCTATTGATTGAATCACTCATGATTCAGACTCCGATTTCTCGGTGACGGGTTCGATATCCTGGTCAGCGAGGTAAGGGCGCAGCGCCTCGAAGGTGGCACGTTCGTCGTACTTGAACTTTTGGGCTTCTGATGGATCGGTGCGGAAATCGAGGATGATGAGGCGGCCATTGACGCCACCTTCGACGGTGATCCCGGCTTGCTCGTAGGCGGCTTGCTTTCGCAGCCAGCTTTCGTTGTATTCCGGCGTGTTCATTCCAAGGACTTCGACGAACAGGTCTCGGCCGACCCCGCGCCTGACCACGAAGTCCGGCCACCGCTCGGTCCCTCCGAGGAGGGCGCGAGGCTCGTAGAGGTAGGGCAGCTTGAATCGGTGGAGAGAATCAGCGACCTTCTTTTCCAGGATCGAACGCACCCACTCTCCCTGTGCCGTCCGGTAACGCCTCCGGCTCAGGCCCTTCTTTGCCTTGATCTGCTCGCCGACGAAGTCGAGGAACTGGACTTCGTGGTAGAAGCCGAGGGCAAATCGACCCTGCTCCCTGGGTGGGAGATATTTGGGATAGTCGTCCTGAATGCGAGTGCTGATCGATTTGAGTTCATCGCGGATGAATTCGGGGAGATCGCCGTCGAGCTTGGGAATATGGCCGATTTCCGCGTTCTTCACGAGGCGGCCTAGGGTGAGACCTGGCATCGCCATAACGCTTCCCATATTGCGCCGGACGACGCCGGTGTTGAGGTCGCCGAGCGCCTCCTTCTGAGCGAATGCCAGCACTGCGAGTTGCCTTCCGCAGTGGTAGGACTTCGCCGGACGCTCCTTGTTCAGATAAAGATCCACATCATTGCTCCCTTCTGAATATTGGGATTCTTTCAGCAAAAATGCCTTGATGATCGAGGCCCTTCTCCATGAGACCGTGCCATCCGCCTGGATGCGGCGGAGGATCGCCTGGAGCAAGGTCTCCGGAAACGAAGGGAGTCCTCCGAGGATCGACCGGATGATGTCGGCCGCCAGCCGGGTCGAAAAGGGATCATCCCCCCGGGAGGATGGGTCCTTCTTTCGGACCGATTCGGCGACGATGTCTCGAATCGACAGGCTCGGCCCGTTCCTGGGCTGACCTCCGATCTGGAGCGAGTCCGCATGTCGAGCCAACCGCCCAGCGAAGCTCGCGACGGTCCCGGTCAGCCAGAAGCCGACGCTGAGCCGGGCGACGTTGGGCGAAAGCCCGAGGATGTAGAAGGGGGTGTCGGGGTCCTGGATCTGGTCGCGGAGCTTCCCCTCGCGCGCGGCGTCGAGGAAATGGCGGACGCGATGGACCGTCCGGAGGTGCTCGGCCGATTCGTCGACGAAGCCGCCATCGAAGAGGTCGTGGAAGATCGGCTCGGCGCCGGCCCCCTCCTCCCGGCCTGCCCAGAACACGACCGTCGCGTCGCCGATCCGGGTCCGCCGGGACCGGTCGGCGAGGAGGCGGTTGAGGGCGGTGGTGTAGCGATGGACGTCCCGGAGGCCGACCGGGGCGTTGTAGCCCTGGGTCTTGCCGTAGCTTTCGAAGGCGTTGTTGTTGAACGAGACGATCGCCGCGCCGGTCGTGTTGGCGCCGGCCACCCCCTTGATCAGCGGGTGCAGCCGCGCGATCTCCTCCTCCTCGCCGGTGAGCAGGGAGAACCCGAGCACGCCCGGCCCGTCCGGGATCGCCGCGCGTCGCGACCACGCCTCGCGGACCGCCTCGCCCTGGTGGACGTACCGGGGGCGGCCCCGGACCTTGAACACCAGGTTCAGGCCCGCGGCCTCCTCCCAATTCGGCAGCTGCTCGGCCCGGGCGGGGTCCCAGTCTTCCAGGAACCGGCACAGCGCGGCGAACCCTTCGTCCCCGCCCAGTTCCTCGCGGAACGATCGGTGGAGGTCGCGGAACGCGGCGAACATCTCGGCCGCCCGGGCCGGGTTCCCCTTGTTGTCGCGGCCCAGGGCATAGCCGGAGTTGTCCCAGCAGAAGGAAGGCTTCAACCCGGTCCCGGATCGGCCGCCCGCGTCGGGAACCAGCAAGGACCGGGGGATGACCTTGCCGCGCGGGTCGCGCTCGCGGATGTCCTCGAAGCCGTGGAGCCGCCCGTCCCGCTCCAGCACGACCTGGAAATGGACCTTCTGGACCGAGAAGCCGGGCTCGGCGACGGCTTGATTGGGATCAGAGGCCAGGCGTTCGTAGTAGTCGACCAAAGCCCGGAGCGGGGAGCCGGTCGGATGACTCATGGCCGATCCCTCCGGCCCGGCCATCGCGGCACGTCCAAAACCCCGTCATGCAGGACCGCATGGAAGAAATGCGGCTTCATCCCGTCCTCGAAGTCGATGTCATGGAGCAGGAAGCCGAGGTCGCGGGTGCCCTGGAGTTCGGGATCGACCTCGGGCAAAGGCTCGCCGTCCTCGATCAGGGCGAATTCGGCCAGAAACTCGCGGCAGCCGAGGAATGGCCTGGCGTAACATCCGCCGACCCTGGCCCGGCGGTTGAACTGGTCGAGGTGCTTGGCCGGGTTGGCCTCGCCGCCGACGATCCGGAAGTGGGCCTCGATGACGTACCCCACGTCGCGGAGGACCAGCGCCGCCCGCTGCTGCCGGTCCTCCTCGATGTTCAATCCGAGGCGTCCCCGGCCGGACTTCATGGCCGCCGTGACCGCCCCGGCGGGGATCTTGCTCCCGACCTCGTTCCGACGGATCGACGTGAACCGGATCGGCCTCAGCACATGGATGCGGTCGATGTGCCAGCGGATCTCCGGCTTCCAGTAGATCGCCTCGACGACCCCCCGGGCCGCCGATGGCGTGATGACGTCGAAGCTCGTCCGTTCCGCGGACATCTCCGGCCTCGTGAAGCAGGCCAGGTCGCCCCAGGCATGGATGCGTACGCTCATGGGATGGAATCTTCTCCTGCCGGGTGGATGACGAAGTGGGCCTTTGCGAAGGGTGGAATCCCCGCCCAGCCCGCGCCGGGGCCACTTCCGACGGGCCATGATCGACCAATCGAGAATGACCTTGCGACTCGTGTTGCACGATCAAATCAGAAGCCGGTCCAGGTCGAGCCCCAGCACGTCGGAGCGAAGCCCGACCGTGCCGTCGTAGGCGTCCCGATTTCCAAGATAGAATCGGCCGTGCCGCTCCAGGAGCGCGCCGTTGCCGTGCAGGCGTGCCAGGCCGTTCTGGTAGATCCCGACGACGTATCGCTGGGCGGCGCGATCGAAGGCCCGGAGGCGTCCCGGCTCGACTTCATCGGGGAAGCCTTCCAACTCGCCGATCAGAGCCTCACCTTTCTCGCCGTAGGGGACCAGGATCGGGGCCTGCGCATCATCGATCAATCGGTAGGCATCGCCCGCCTCGCGGAACTGGGCATGGAGCAGGTCCGTTTTGTCGGGGCGGAAGCAGTCCATGATGCTTTGCCCTTCGACGCCGCGATCCCACCCCCTGCCGTCGTCGCCCCCCTGTTGCCAGTAGTGGAGCCGGAAGTAATCCGCGATCGCACCGGGCGAGAGTAGGTCGTCCTCATGATCGAAGGCCACCTCGCGGAAGCGGGCGGCGGCCTGCGCGATCAGCGGATCCGTCGGATATTTCTTCGCATCGTAGTCGAACACGATGACCCGGCCCGGGCTGGGCCGGCCGGCCTCGTCCGTGAGGACGCCTTCTCTATTGCATCGCCCGGCGGCCTGCGCGATCGAGTCGAGCCCGGCCGCCGCGCGATACACGACCGGGAAATCCACATCCACGCCGGCTTCGATGACTTGGCTCGAAATCACTCGGCACGGCTTCCCCGCCTTGAGGCGAAGTTTGATCTCATCGACGACCCGGGATCGGTGGTCGGCACACATCGAGGCGCTGAGGTGGAATGCATCCGGGCCGCCCAGGCGCTGGAAGAGGTCCGACGCGTGCCGTCGCGAATTGACCACGCAGAGCACCTGGCTCCCCGCCCGCAGTCGCCCGGCGAGTTCCTCGTCCTCCAACCGGCCCAGTTGTTCGACCACCGTCCGCCTCATTGCACGGTGGAGCGACAGCGGGTCGTCGATGATCGGGCGGATCCCTTCGAGGCCGATGCCGAACCCGTCGCGCCGCTCGACGGCCGGCTGCGTGGCCGTGCAGAGGACGACGGTCGCCCCGTGGTTGGCCACCAGTTCCCGGAGCGCCGCGAGGGTCGGCGCCAGCAGGCGAGGCGGGAGGGCCTGGGCCTCGTCGAGGATGATCACGCTCCTCGCCAGCCGATGGAGCTTGCGGCAGCGCGACGGACGGTAGGCGAAGAGCGACTCGAACAACTGGACGTTCGTCGTGACGACGAGCGGGGCGTCGAAGTTCTCGGCGGCGAGTTTCAGGCGTGGCGTTTGCCGGGCGGGGTCGTCCGCGTCGAGGTTGCCGTGGTGCTCCAGCACGACGCCGCCCAGATCGCCGAGCGCCTCCCGGAACGTGTCGGCCGTCTGCTCGATGATGCTCGTGAAGGGGATGGCGTAGATCACACGCCGCAACCCCCTTCGATCGGCGTGTTGATCGGCGTGCGTCAGCGCGAAGGCCAGCGAGGCGAGGGTCTTGCCCCCGCCGGTGGGGACGTCCAGGGAGAAGAACCCCGGGTTAAGTCCCGCCTTGAGCCGGCATGAGTCGAGGACCTCGGCCCGCCGCCGATTCACCGCGGTATCCGGAGCCTGACTCTGCATCCTTCCCAGGTGGTCGTCCAATCGTTCGAGGAGCGTCCGGCACGAGACCGGATCTCCCTGGCGGAGATTCGCCTTCTCCTCATCCAGGGCCCGTTCCGTGTCCAGGTAGTCGGCGTCGACCAGCGCGGAGAACAGCATCCGGGTGAGGAAACCCAACGAGAACCCGGGCTCGCTCGTGGAGGCGAGCCGGGGACTCGCGGGCTTGTCCGAGGGCAGCAACCCCGGCGGCGACAGGATCTCGGGTGGGGCCGCATCGATCGGCTCGATCGACTTCAGGAGCCGTTCCCGGAGCGAGGATGCTTCGCCTTCGTCGTCGGGCAGGCCGGCGTGATGGCCCGCGATGCAGTATGCGATCAGCCGGCCGATCCCGCCGTGAGTCGCCGCGTGCTTCGCCCCCGCCGTCGAATGATCGATTCGCCCTCGGGTCCTGGCACCGGGAACATCTTCATCCCAATCGGAGCATTCCCGCAAATAGTCCTGGAAGGCCGCGCTGTACTTGCCGAGGTCATGCCAGAGCCCGGCCAGGCGGCCCATACCCTCCGCGCCGGATGATGCCGCGAATTCCCCGGCCAGGCGGCTGGTCGACCGGAGGTGATCCGACAACCCGTGCCACTCGGATGGAGGATGGCCGCGACGCGTGTGGGCGAAAGGAGGAGGAATGGGAGCACCCGAGTGTTGGAATGAATATCCGAATCATTCATGGGTAGGAGACCCGCACATGATATCCATCCGTATCCTGGTTGCAAGGCGTTCACCGGATCTTTCTGCCGGCCGTTCCGACGGGTCTTTCGGGGCGAGCATGGCCATAGAAGGCCTCGAGCGACGAAGCGGCCCCCGGATCCGCTCAACCGATGTCGTCGCTCTCGCTGCCGACGCTCCCGCTCCACACGCTTACCGCCCAACCCGAACGGCGTCGGTGCCCGGTCCGGGTGCTCGGCCACCACAACAAATCAGGCGATGACCTGATCCTGGCTAACCGGCTCGTGCCACTTTGAAGCTCGACGCTTTGGGGCCTGCCGAAGTCGATAAAATCGACGCAAAAACGCGCCACAATGACTTGCCGCCCCTACCCCCCCTTCCTGACAAGGGCCCCGTTCGATCTGTTGGCGGCCAAGAGCCGCCGGGTATCCCTTCCGCCGCGTTGATCCCAGGAGATCGCCGCCGTGAGCCTCATCGTCACCGTCGCTACCCAGGTCCGCGACCCCGACGCCGTCCACGCCGCTTGCTTGCGCCTCGGCCACCCCGAGCCCGCCCTCGGCACCGCCACGCCGTTCGAGGGCCAGGCCGCCGGCCTGCTCGTCCTCTTGCCCGGCTGGCTCTACCCGGTTCCGCACCCGCCGAGCCGTCCGCCCCGCAACCCCGGGGCTTCATCGGCTCGGTCGACGTCCTGACCGAGTCCGCCTGGCTGGAGATCTCCCGGGTCGTCCGCAAGCGATTGCCCGTCCGCCTGTCCTGACCGGCCACCTCCTGGGACTGCCGCCTCGCCGACCCGCGGGACCTGGTCCTGCCGGAGGCCTTCGCCCGCGGCGGGGCCCGGCGCGAACGCGGCGCCCGCCGGGCGACCCGCGTCGCCCGCGGCCAGCCGATCCTCACCCCGCGGGGTCCCGCCGGGCGGGCGACCTCCGGCCGGGCGCCCCGATCTTCACCATCGGCACCCGCCTGGAGGGCTGGCAGGAGCGGGTCGTCGGCTCGCTGCTCGGCGACGGCCATTCCGGCGGCAGGGCCGCCGACCGCCACGGCGGGCTGGCGATCTGCCACGGCGAATCCCCGCGCGGTGACCACCATCAAGTCGACGCGTCGATACGTGCCTGCGCCCCCCGAGGACTGCCTGACCTATCACCTGCGGGTCGCCGGGGCGGGCAACTTTGTCGCCAGCGGGATCCTGGTCGGCGAGGGCCACTTCGTCGACAACGGCTGCCCGGCTTGAAGCCGGATTGCCGGTGACCATGGGCCAACGGGTCCGCCACCTGGACGTGATCATCCGAGGGCCGGGCTCGTGCCCGGCCCTGCCGGACCCTTCGTTCTCCAGGAGACGCAAGATGACATCCGGTCCTCTTTCCATCCTCAACATCGCGCTCGGCCAAGTCGAGTTCCGCGCCGACTCGGGCGACCCCGTCGAGGTCGAGAAGGCCAGGCGGCCCATCGAGGACATGCTCCGCCGCGGCAACGCGATCCTGGTCGACGACGGCGACGGCCTGCTCCGCGGCGCCACCGGCTTCGACGCCGCCCGCGACGTCTACAAACCTGATCTGGAGGAGTGTCGAGCACCGTTGAGGCGCGTAGCTATCCATGTACCCACCTACCGAGGAATCCCCGGTGGATTCCGTTGGGCCCGTGCAATGCGGGCGTCCGATCGCATCTCGTCCGACCTGATGCGAACGCAAGCCGACAGCCCCTTGATGCGATCCCCGGCCCCGGTTTCGGCCGGGGCCGGTCTTCGGATTTCTTTGGCGATCGGGGCGAATCGGGGATGACCACGAACGGGCCGGATGCGGGGAGATCTCGCATCCGGCCCGGGCCATCCGGGTGCGGCGTCGAGGCGGCCCGGCCGTCGAGCTCAACGCCCTCCGCGAGTCGACGAGGCGAAGAACTCGTCGCTGGCCAGGATGCCGACCGCCACCGATGTCGCCGAGCCGGTCGGCGAGTCCAACTCGTCAACCCAGCGGCCCGAGAATGAGTCGCGGCCGCGTCGCAGGTAGGAGGAGTAGAAACCGTCCAGGATCTGGTCGACCGCCTCGAGCGACTGGACAAACTGGGTGACGATCGACGCACGGCTTGCACCCGATGCCAACTGGGCCTGGTAGACGGCCACGCTCGACCCTTCACCCTCCCGGCCCAGGACGTCCAGGTACAGGTCGCGGACCAGCAAGGCCGGGTCCTGGTGGTTGGACTGATACTCGTCGGAGTTGAGGATCGCCTCGGCGACCGATTCCTCGGAGGCCCCGGCCAGCAGGGCGTTGACCCAGAATACGGAGCCTGGATCGGTGGATCGGCCCAGGAAGCTCTGGTAGAAGCCTTCGACCTGCTGCTGCCGATGCTCGACCGAGTTGACGAAGCCCTGGGTCACCCCGGCGCGATCCATCCCCCCGGCGATGCGGTCCAGCCAGGTTTGCACTTCCCAGCCGTCTCCCTCCCGGCCCAGGACGGCCCGGTAGAGCGACTGGACGAACGCGGCGTTGGCGTCGGCCGGCGGGCTGGCGACGAACGGGTTGGGGACGACCGGCACCGCCGCGATGGGCGAGAACGGCACGACGCCCAGCGTCACCGAGCCGTCGGACAGGGTCCGGGTCTGGTCCACGACATAACGAAGGGATGTGTCGAGGCCGGTGGCCTCGACCACCGGCGCCGAGCCCTGGGCGATGCCGGGGAAGGCAAACGACCCATCGGACGAGGTGGTGGCGGTCGGCTCGCCGGGGTTCAGGGTGCGGTCGCCGTTCTGGTCGATGAAGACCACGCGGCCGGCCAGGCCGGGCTCTCCGGCATCCTGCACGCCGTTGGCGTTGATGTCCAGGAAGACAACGCCCGACGTCGCGGAGGCGGGAGTCAGGGTCCCCATCGAGTCGCCGGCCGAGGAGTTGGCCCCGCCGACGAAGATGGCGCTGTAGGCATGAGTGCCGGGCGGGGGCGTCCCGATATTCAGGGAGGCCGAACCGCCGACGATCGGCACGGTCCCCAGCAGCGTGGTGCCGTCGAAGAACGAGACCGTCCCCTCCACCGTCGGGTCGCCCGGCGAGGTGACCACGACGACGGCCGTGAGGATCATTCCCTGCGGCGTCGTCGAGGCGGTCAGGGTGGTGCTCGTGATGGTGGGGTCGACCCGGACCGAGACGGGGGTCTCGGAGGTGGCCGACGAGTAGTTCACATCGCCCGAGTAGACGGCGCGGATCACATGGTCGCCGACGCCCAGGGCGGTCGTGGCCAATGTCGCCTGGCCGGAGACCGTGCCCGGCATGGACAGGGCGGCGACGCGGATGTTGCTCGAACCCAGGCCGGCCAGGTCGACCGTCCCCAGCAGGGTATCGCCGTCGAAGAATGAGACGGTGCCGGTCATCGGCTCACCGTTGGTCGTCGTCGCGGAGAAGGTCGCGGTCAGGACCACGGTCTCGCCGAAGAAGACCTGCGGGTCGGACGAGGTGACGCTGCCGGCTTCCGTCTGCGACCGCGTGATCGTCACCGCCACCGCCGGCGAGCTGCTGGCGAGCAGGTTCGAGTCGCCGCCGTACGAGGCGGTGATCTCGTGAGCGCCCATGCCGAGGCCGGCGACCACGAAGGTAGCGATCCCCTGGCCGTCGACCACGGCGGTGCCGAGCAGCGTGGCCCCGTCGAAGAACGAGACCGTCCCGCCGGCACTCCCGCCCATCGGTCCGACGATGGTCGCCGTCAGCGTCACCGGCTGGTTGAGATCGGGCGTGGTGGTCGAGGAGGCCAGGCTCGTCGAGGAGGCGGCCTTCGCGACCGATTGGGACGCCGGGGCCGACGTGCTGGCGGCGAAGTTGGAGTCGCCGAGGTACACGGCGGTGATCGCGTTCGACCCGGCATTCAGGGCGGTCGTCGTGAACGTCGCCACACCCTGGGCGTCGAGCGTGCCGGTCCCGAGCAGGGTCTCGCCGCTGAAGAACCGGACGCTGCCCGTCGGCAGGCCGATTCCCGAGGCGTCCGAGGTCAGGGTCGCGGTCAGCGTGACCGCCTCGCCGAAGATGGTCGTGCCCGGGCTCGTGCTCACGCCCGTCGAGGTCGCGGCCCGGTCCGCCGTGAGGTTGTAGGTCTTGACGACCGAGGCGCCGTCGCCGTCGGTGATCGTCACCTGGACGGTGGCCGGCGAGGTGCTGGTCGGCGTCCCCGTGATCAGGCCGTTCGCGTCGATCGAGAGTCCCGTCGGCAGCCCGGTGGCCGAGTAGGTGTAGCCGCTGCCCGACCCGCCGCTGGCGGTGACCTGCTGGCTGTACGGGCTGCCCGCCGTCGGCGAGGGCAGCGCGGCCGGCGAGGCGACGATGGCCGCGTTGACCGAGACGAGGTAGGTCGCCGTGGCGGACGCCCCCAGGCTATCCACGATCGTGATCAGGACCTCGACGGGGCTCGCGTTGGCGGTCGTCGGCGTCCCGGTGATCAGGCCGCCGAGGCCCATGCTCAGGCCGTCGGGGAGCCCCGTGGCCGTGAAGACATAGCCCGAGCCCGACCCGCCGCTGGCGGTGACCTGCTGGCTGTACGAACTGCCCGCGGTGGGGGTGACGAGCGTGGCGGG
The DNA here is from genome assembly GCF_051175315.1 of Tundrisphaera macrotermitis. Taxonomy (NCBI): domain Bacteria; kingdom Pseudomonadati; phylum Planctomycetota; class Planctomycetia; order Isosphaerales; family Isosphaeraceae; genus Tundrisphaera; species Tundrisphaera macrotermitis. The sequence goes on along the minus strand of NZ_CP195100.1, from coordinate 2,467,137 downwards.
CTGGGCCACGATCGCGACCGAGGTGAGGACCACGTCGTTGCCGTCGCCGCCGACGTAGCTGATCGTGAAGACGACGTTGCCGAGGGTGAGGGTGGCTCCCTCGGCGAGCCCGGCGAAGGTGCCGGTCACGCTCCCGAAGCCGGCGAAGACGTCGATGATCGTGTAAACATCGCCGGGGCTCGGGGCGGCGTCGAGGGTGATGGCGAGGGTGGCGTTGTTGAGATCGACCCCGCCGAAGGAGAGGAGCTTGTCGTAGCTTCCGATCCCGTCGAGGTCGACGGCGAACGTTGCCTCGGCGTTGAAGGAGGTGCCCGCGCTGATCAGGGTGGCGGGGGCGTCGGCGTCGCCCGGGTTCAGGGTGCCCCCGGCGTTCACTGCGACGAAGCGGACGGATCCGGAACCTCCCAGCGTGCCGTCGACCGAGACGTTGCCGCCGCCGCTCGCCGAGCCGTTGACGATCAAGGTGCCGCCGAGGACCTGGTAGACGGGGAACGTGAATCCACCCCCGGCGACCAGTCGCCCGGCGCCGGTCTTCTCGAACCCGACGCTGCCGGAGACGCTGCCGCCGAGGATGAGCGTGGCGGAGTCGGTGACATTGGCTCCGAAGCCGGCCTCGCCGCCGAGGGTCAGCTCGGCGGTGATCATGCTGCTGCCGGTATAAGTGGCCTTGATGCGCTGGCCGACGCGGATGGGGCCGCCGGAGATGTCGTAGCCGGCGCCGTTGATCTCGATCGCGTAGGCCTCGAAGCCGGCGCCGAAGTCGTTGACGTTGCTGAGCCGGGCCGCTCCGCTCGGGAAGACGAGGCGGGAGCCGGGGGTGGGGGCGACATCGCCGACCCAGTTGAAGCCTTCGGCCCAGCTGTTGCTCTCGCCGCCGCCATCCCAGGTATAGACGACATCGATCGCGGTCAGGACGACGTCGTTGCCGTCGCCGCCAACGTAACTGATCGCGAAGGTGACCGCACCCAGCGTGAGGATCGAGCCTTCGGCAAGGCCATTGAACGTGCCGACGACGGGCAAGGCGTTGGCGTCGTTGACGATGATCGTGTATTGATCGCCGATGGCGGGCACGGAGAAGAGGCTCACGAGCAGGGTCGAGCCGGCGAGATTGATCGCGCCCGAGGCGACGACCTGGTCGTAGTCGTCGGTGCCGTCGAGCTGGACGGCGAAAGTGGAGCCCGGCTCGAATGTGAGATCCGTGGTCGCGAGGGAGCCGATATTGCCCTCGGGATCGCCCGGCGCCAGCGTGCCGATGCCGCTCACCCAGATGTTCGAGGCGACGCCGATGCCGCCGAGGATGCCATCGACGAACACCTGGCCGGCGGAGCCGAGCGAACCGTTGAGATAAACGGGGCCGTCGTAAACGTTGAACCGGCCGGCGAAAGGACTGGTGCCCGTCAGGAACAAGGGGCCGGTGCCGTTCTTGTCGAGGTCGACCGACCCGCTGATCCCGCCGTTCACGAACAAGAACGACTCGGAATCGACCGAGATCGATTGGTTGTTGGACGAGAGGGCGATGTCCCCGTCGATCTGGTTGTAGCCGGCAAGGCTGATCAGCTTCGAGCTGCCGGCCACGGGCAGGCCGTCGAGCACGAATCGCTTGCTGTCCGGGATCCTCACGCCGCCGGAGAGTTCGATCGAAGCGCCGCTCGCGGCCGTGACATTCAGGCTGGATCCCGGATCACCGAAGGCCGAGTCGTTGGTCGCCCGGAGGTAGCCGCCGAGGACATTCGTGTCGCCGCCGTAGGTGTTGGCGTTCGACAGGATGGCGCGGCCGGTAGAATTACCGTCGAAATTGAGGTCGTCGCCCGTGCCGCCGTTGCTGATGACGCCGGCCAGCGTGAGGCTGGTCCCGTCGGCGATCGCGAAGGTCTGCTCGTCGGTGTAGGTGATGTTGCCCGAGAGGGTGTTGTCGCCATCGAGGTTGACGATCTTCGCCGAGCCGGCCACCGGTGCCCCGCCGAGCACGAACGACTTGGTGTCCGGCATCGTGATCCCTCCGGAAAGCTCCAGCGTGCCGCCGTCCTCGATCGTGACGGTCGAGCTCGCGCTGCTGCTGCCGAAGGAGTTGTCCTGCGTGGCCCGCAGGTAGCCTTCGGTGAGCGTGAGGCTCCCGCCGAAGTCATTATTGTTCGCGGCGAGGATCGTGCGGCCGGTCGCCCCGTTGGTGATGGTCAGGGGTGTGGCCGAGCCGAAGCCCGTCTGGAGCCCGCCGGTGATGTTCAGGGTGGTGCCGCTATCGGCGCCGATCGTCGCGGCGGAGAGGACATAGATGGCGAGGTTGCCGCCGCTCGCGAGGTTGGTCGTGCCCGATACGACCCGCAAGGCGCCGGTGCCGCCGATGCCCGTGCCCGCGATGTAGACCTGCTCGCTGACGGTCAGGTTCGAGCCGCTGAAGTAGAGCGCGGCCCCGGAGTCGACGTAGGTGCTGCTGGTCGAGAAGACGCCGAGGGAGCCGTCGCTGGTGGCCAGGAGGACGCCGGCGTTGATGTTCAACGCATTGACGAAGGTGTTCGCGCCGGAGAGTTCGAGAGTCCCCGTGCCGTCCTTCTCGATCGCGATGGAGCCGGTCACCGCGACGCCGACGCTGAGGTCGACGTCCACGTCGGCGTCGTCCTCGACGTTGAAGGCGAACTGCGAGCCCGACTGGCCGAGCGAGCCGCCGCCGGTGATGGAGGAGGTGACGTTGTTCGTGGTGACCGTGGAGAAGACGCCGATGAAGATTTTCATCAGGCCGCCGGCGTCGATCTGGACGGTGGCCCCCTGGAGATACAGGTTGCTGATGTCGGCGTCGTAAATGCCGAGATCGAGCGTCGAGCCCTCGTTGACCGAGACGTTCGCCCCGGCCCAAAGCTGCCGGTCGGCCTCGAAGACGACGGTGGCCGTGCTGGTGTTGTCGCCGACGATGAGGTCGCTGCTGTTGAGGTTGGAGCCGTTGGTCATCGCCAGGGAGACGGTGCCCTCGTTGGCGAAGACGTCGTCGAATTGGTTGTTGACCGATCCCGAGAACCGCAGCGTGCCCAGGCCGGTCTTGGTGAGATCCTGGCTATAGTCGGTGCTCGTGATCTGGCCGGATAAGTTGAGGGTGCCGCCGGCGGCGACAGAGGCGGTGCGGCTCGTGACCAATCTGAGGCCGGCGGAGATGGTGGACGTGCCGGTGGTGTTGGTGGCGAACAGGTCGCCGGTCAGGTTGATGGCGTTGCCGGCCAGGCTGTACCCGGCCCCTTCGATCGTGATGCCCGCGAAGTTCGTGTTGGCGGCGAAGTCGTTCGTGTTCGCCAGGTTGGAGGCGCCCGAGGGGAAGACCAGGCTGTCCCCCGCCACCGGCGCCGTGTCGTCATCCCAGTTGGCGCCGTCGGTCCAGTTCGCGCTGAACGAACCATCCCAGACCTTGCTGGCCATGAGCATCCTCTGCTCGAGCCCCTCGATCGGGCCGAGCTGCTCCCCGAGGACCACGTTCCGGCGGGCACGGCGACGGTTTCGACGACGATGATCCTCGCGTGATGCAGCCATTCTGGTCTGGCTCCTGGGTGATTCAGCGGATCGAGGGGGTGGGGCACGGGCGCGGAGCGATCGGGGCGCGCTTCGCGGCGCCCGCGACCGTCCCGTGGCGACCGGATTGACCGGCCCTCTCCTTCGAGGGCCCGGGCCGGGATTTCTGGAGAGCATCCATCACAAGGTAGGACGCGTATCGCCGAGATCGAACGGAATGTCCGGGGAAGTCGGCCCGATTCGCCGTCCTCGCGGAGGAGCCGCAGCGATGAGCCGATCATTCCGGAATTGGAATGATCAAATCCAGCATTCTCTCGCGCCTGGATGATGCCAATCGAACGACGATGCCGGAGCCGCCCGAGGGGAGGGCCACCCGGGCGTGGGTCGCGGCCGGCGCGATTCGCGTCAGCCGATCGGCGGGACCGCGGCCCGCACGCGGGCGGCCTCCGCGAGCAGGTCGCGGATGTGGTCGTAGAAGTCGGGCCGGATCGCGATCGCCCATCGAGTTTCCTCGTCGGCCTCGCTTCCGCGGCCGAGCAGGACGAGGGTCATCGCGAGGCGGACCCGGGCCGCCACATCCTTCGGGGCGATCCGGACGTGCTTCCGACTCGCCTTCAGCGCGTCCAGGCCGTCTCGGACGAGGCCGGACGCCACGCCTCGGACCGTCTCGGCGACGGCCTTCGCCGGATCGAGATGGTAGGCGGCCCGGAAGTCGCCGACCGCGTCGGGGTCGAGCAGGTGGTGGCGTGCGTTCCCGCGGGAGACGTAGGCGATGCAGAACATCGGGTCGATCGCGAGGGCGCGGTCGTAATCGGCCACGGCGCCGGCGAAGTCCTGCAAAGCGTGCCGGCAGCCGCCTCGGCCGTGGTACGCATCGGCCGTCGGGGCGGCGGCGACCCAGGCATCGAAGTCGACGAGCGCACCGGCGGCGTCGCCGGCCGCCAACCCCGCCAACGCCCGACCTTCGAGCGCATGGGGCAGGCCCGGCCGGAGTCGCAGGGCCTGGGTGTAGTCGGCGAGGGCATCCATCGGCCGTCCCAGGACCCGGAGGGTCGTCCCGCGGTTCACCAGGGCCTTCTCGTTGGTCGAATCGAGCGCGATCGCCCGATCGAAGTCGGCGAGCGCCCCCGCCAGGTCGCCCGAGACGGCGAGGACGGCACCACGATTGTTGAACGCGGCCGGAACCGGGTCGGCGGTGGTGCAAGTCGCCCTCTCGAACTCATGTTCGATGTCGCGGACTTGCCCATGCGTCCCGTTACGAGGCACGGAAAACCGGTCGGCCATAATCGCCCATCTCATTGCGGCAAAGGGATCAGCCACTGCATGCAACACGGAGGTTGGCCACCGAGTTCGATCCGTGCTTGAGCATGAGCATAGGACGCCATGGGCCGAGTTGTGACCTCGCCCGTCCGGATTTGCGCGTTCCTTCCTGACTCGTGGCACTCTTCTCCACGATCCTGGACGCCAAAAGGGCACCCCGATGGAGCGTGCAACACCGTTTCTTCTGAGAATTCCTGGGCTGAAGCCAGGCGGGACAGGCCGGTCCCATCGTCAGATATTTCCGGTTCGTCTCCCTGTCGTCGTTCACTTCCATGAATACCGCACTGACCAGCCGGAGCAGCGAGGCGGCTTCGGGGAGCAGTCCGGCCATCCTCGTCCGTCGCTTCAACTCCTCGGTGAGCCCCTCCAGCATGTTCGACGTCCTCAGCCGCCGCCGATGCGACCGGGGCAAGGCGAAGACGGACTGGTCCTCCGGCACGTTCGCCTCCGGCCAGTCGGCCAGCTTGGGGGCACCCGCCCGACACTTCTTCACCACCAGGTCCAACCGACGCTCGGCCTCGGGGCGGTCGGCGGCGTCGAAGAGCGCCCGCAGGTCGGCGACCGTCTCGACCTGCATCTCGGGCCTCGGCACGAACGCCAGGGCATTCTTGATCAGGGGGACTGGCATCGCTGCCACGCCACCCCCGTCAGCCGGGCGTCCAGGGCCGGCTTCAGACCACCGTGGGCATTTCTGACCACCAGTTTCACGCCGTGCAGGCCCCGGGCCGCCAGCGAGGCCAGGAAGTCCCGCCAATAGACCTCCGCCTCGGACGGCGAGACGCCCACCCCGAGCACCGACCGCTTTCCCTCGGGGTCGATCCCGATGGCCACCTGCACGGCGCACGAACGGACCTGGCCGCCCGGCTGACGGGCGTCCCGCATCAGCTCTGCCGATTCCGTGGGAGGTGACGGCACGGCCTTCGCGCCCGGCGGCTTGCCATATTGGCGGACGAACGCGACGAGGTCAGCCTCATCACTGAGGGTGAGGAGGCTTTGGTTAAACACATCCAGGTGAAATCACCCGCGCGACAACCGCCTCGGCCTTATCAATCTGACCGACGGTGAAGGTATGGAGGCGGCCGACGTAGGTGAAGAATTAGCATTCACCCTTCATCGGGATGGAGGGCATGACGTCTTCCAATCCAAGAAGAAGCGTCAGACCATTGCCGGCCCTTCCCGGCAAAAGGATTGCAGAAGAGATTTCTGAAATCCTGAGTAAGTCTTCGAAGAGAATCGACTTACTGAAGTTGGGGAACTAGGATTCGAAGGTAGTTCCTCAGCGTTTGTCTTGCATCTGCATTGCGTCGATTTTGGACTCAAAGGACGATACGCCAAAAGCTTGCGTGATATCGGCGTATGCTTTGAATCGTCCTTGTGTCGGGTTTGCGTGACCGACATTGTCCTAGATTTGTCCTAGAAATTCTAGGGCGATAGCGTCACAAGTTCCGATTCAATCGATCGCCTAATAGCTTCGGAGACACAAGGAATACATCGCCCCTGATCCCTAGAGTTGGTTCGAAACCGCCGGCCCGACGCCATCCCTCGTAAGAATCGATGAGTTCCCAGAACAGTTCGTGATCTTGGTCATCAAGGGCGGTCAGGGCAGCACGCAGGCACGCCTCTGGGTCCATGCCGATTCACTCCTGGATTGATGGGATAGGGTAAATAGGCAGGGCGAGACTCGAACTCGCCGGAAGGCCAACCCTCTGCCTACGACGGCGTTGGCCGTCAGATTGAAGCCAGGGCCAGCAACTTCCCCGCAGCCGCATCCAGGGCCGCACGCTGATCCGCATAGGGCATCGTCTGGCTGTAGCGAGTCAGTCCGCCAGCAAACCCCCAAGCCGTAGTGGGTGGGGCCTTCGCCGTCCCCTCGAATTCCTCGGCCACAGAGTAAGTCGCTTCGATGACCCGCTGGGAAAGCCCGAGTTGGGGCATACCGGCTAGGGTCTTGACCGTCTCAGCCCTATCCTTGCCGAGAACGTATCCTCGGGCCCGCCTCACCATCTGCAACTCGGCCGACGTGTCCGCATCGGCGTAGGCCGCAACATGCCCCGTCAGATGGCGTCGAAAGTCCCCCAAATCCTCGAAGTTGCGGCCCTTGTGGACCTTGCGATAAGTCCGAACGTCCGACGCTCCCCAGACGATGTGGTTCCCGCACACCGCCTCAAGCAGAAATGTCTGAATCTTGAAGGCCCCGGCCCCAACCTCCGAGTTCCAGAGGAAGAATCCTCGCATCAGCCCTCCAGAACCGTTCAGGTCGATGATTCGATCCGGGTGTACCATGAAGACGAACATGTCGTGGTCGCTGGCATAACACCCGGCCGGGCTGATGATATCCCCCGGCTTGACCGCGAGGCCGAACCCATCCTGTCCGGGAACGATGTCCGCAAGGGTCGCGGGTCGTGACCGTGAGTCGAAGTCCGACGCCGGCCTTGCGGGGGGCACCATCCACCCCCGGTCTAAAGCAGGGGCCAAGGCGTCGATTATGTCTGCGTTCCATAACCGGGAATACTGGGGCGTCGTCATCGATCGGAGACTCAAGTCGGGCACCCCATCCGTGAAGCCCCCATTGTGGAGTAGGAGTTGCACGTCCTGGCCGTCGTACCTCGATAGGCCCTCGTTGAGACAGGCAGCGGCCGTCTCGGGCGTAAGGCGTCGTAGGTATTCGGGCGGGGCATCGGCGTACCGGGCCAGTTGGCCGAGCGACCAATGCGTGAGTCTTATCGGGGCCTGGGTATGACGCAAACAAAGGTCGGCCCCATCACCCCCTGCCTCCGCATGGGAGAAAGCCCGAACCTTCCGAACGGGCATCTCGGCAGACTTTGAGTTGTCGCGGACCATGCGAAGGGCCCGCCCCATGTCGTCCAGCCCCCAGAACCGTTCATCCACCGGGCGGGTCGCCCACTGATTCGAGGCGGCAAGCAGGTTTGCACTCATCGGAGTCATCCCGTATCTAGGTGCGTGAGGGTACGAAAGGGCCGGATTCATATGCCGGCCCTGCAAATTAGGTTTGTTGGCTTCAGGTCAGAAGAACCGGACGCCACGCGACAGCCGGTCGAGTTCGGCAGCTTCGTTGGCTTGCTGTTCAAGAACCTCATCCGTGGGCCCCTCATACTGGGCTTCGGATGCCACCCGGTCATCGTCTTCCTGGGTCGGGAAGTAGCGGTAGTCGTCGGTCCACGATGGCCAAGTTGCGGCGGTCCCGCGTCTCTGCCTTGACTTCCGACCCTGCGAACGTAGATTTCCCATGCCCTTGGCTTCCTAACAGCCGGGGACTCGGGGCCGGATGGTGTTAGCCGCACCGTTCGGCCCCACTTCATTGGTCGCGGCGACGATTGCCGCAACCGTATAGGCAGAGGGGCAGTCACGACCCCCTTTGATGGGAACTCCCCTGCCTTAATCGACGTACGCCGATTCCACTTTCGTGTTGCAGTGCCCGCAATAGAGCGAGTCATCTTCGTAGTTCACGTCCTGGCCGACCACTTCCCATTGCCCGTCATCGATGCCGTCGAGCGACTTGCCGACGTAGGCGAGCGAACCGTTGCCGCCGTTGGCACAATCGGGGCAGAGTGTTCCGCCGTCGCGGCATTGGTAATACAGTGGGTAGCCGCCCGGCCAAGCCCAGCTTGGTAAGGTGCCGTCATCGTTGCGGGTCAAGTTAGGACTCCATTGACAAGTAGTCGTGGATGGGCGAAATATCATCGGCCCCTCTGCCGCAAGGGGACGTGCTTGGCGGTCTTAACGGGACTGCCCGCATGGCGAAGGGCATACTGGACGGGTTCGGGCTGTGAGAAACGCACAGGGGGCGTGCAAAGGCGGTTGTCTGATTTGCCGTTGGTATGGACGAACGACTTCCGAACGAACTTGCCCTTACGCGACCGGCCCTTGACGACCGTGCCACCCGCACACATCGATGTCTCGGGATTGACGACGCGACCCCGGGCCATGCGAACCGAACCGTCGTCGTATGACTTGAGATAGAGGGAATGAGGGTGGTCCCGGATGGCCCATTCCTCGGATGCTATGTCCCTCGCATGGCCCGTCCTGGCCGTCGTGGTCCCCTTCGGTAACTTCGGAGGGTTGGCAATCAACCCCGCCGCTGATAGCTTTTCCATCGCCCCTCCTGCCTTGATAAATGTCACATCACAATCCGTCCAATCGTCCGGGAGGTAGATTCAAACCTCCCGTCCGCGTGGCCCCATATCGAGGGAACCATTCCGGTTGATAGGGCAACGGGCCCGGTACGCGGTGAGGGTGGACCAACCGATTCCCCTCGCATACTCGCCCCTCCGCTCTGGGGCTTATGTCGCTGTCCTGGCCGATTCAGGCCGGTTCATCGCACCATCGATATCTCGCTTCGGTCCGGTAGTGGTGGCATTTCGCCGTTACCAAGGGTCTGCAAGTCGGACGGCTTATCAGGGAGTTCGTTAGGCATAGTGAGGAACGGTATGTAACAGGGACCGTATCGTTGAGTGCCAACCCCGGGCGTCCGCGTCTCTCATTCCCTCGTTTCAGTCTCGGGGAACCGTTCCCCGGTATAGACAAGGGCATTCAAGCGACCAACCGATGGGGTCTGAGTTGGTCGATGGGGTATTTTCGCGGGGGGCCGTAGGCCCTTGCCTCACTCCGTTCGGCTGGGAGGTACAAGAAAAACTAACTCGCGAAAAAAGTACGATTTCTACCTAAACCTGGTGTCACAGCTAAACCTGAAAGCTCCAGGTTGTGGCTTCGAAACAAAAAAAGGTCGTATCTACCCGTGGTGGATAGAGACGACCTATAACAACATTAAATCGCTATGTGTTCGAACTTTTGGCCTATTCGTTTTCTTGTCAAAAGATCACCTAGGTAATCTTCCATTAAACATATCGCTGTATGATCTTGTTGTGTCCCTCATTTTTTTATTCAGATCACCGAGTTCTTTCATGCCTCGCTGAAGTTTGTCGCCGAATGTTGCCTCGAAGGAAGCGAGTTGATTTTCAACGGGCTTTTCCAGGGTATCCGTCAGTTCCTTCAGCATCTCACCAAATTCATCCGCCTGCCTTAGTTGATCTTCCTGTGTCCCAGCCTTCCATACTGGGTGCCTCATGGCATTCTGGGCGAACGCTTGGGCGTACTGTCCAACCTCTTCGGTACGGGCCTCTAACATCTTCTCTCGCTTGCCGCCCCATTCATCCAGCATCCTATCGATCCCGACCGTCGTGAGCGAATCGCGAATCAAACGGGTTCGATACTCCATCTCCATCGAACGGACTTCCTCACGGATTTCCCTATCGCGTGCCAGGATGACTCCCATTTCTTTGTCCGCCCACTGTTTGAACTGTGCTTTTTGAAAGATTGGATCGACCGCAAGTTCCTGTTCCCGCTTCATCTGGGCAAGCCGTTCCCGCTTCGCCTGCACCTGGGCGACGAAGCGACCAACCCTTTGATCGAGAGTCTTCTTCACGGCAGCGTCGGTGATGGGCGATGTCAACTCTGACTGCCCCTGCCTCATAGCCGCGAGGGAGGCATCTCCGAACGGCCCGAGATACTCGAAAGCGTTGGCCTCGGTCGCGGCTACCTCCGAGGCTTTCAAGGTCGCTTCGGCCTCGGTGAGTAACTTTTCGTTCTCATTCCCCGGATCGATGACGGGCCTCGGTTGAACCGCTTGCCGAAGGGCGGTAGCGGCCCCGTTGAAATCGTTCTTCAAGATGGCGGCATTCCCGGCCTGAATAGCTTCGGCCAAGGCGTCGTGGAGTTTGGCATTGGCCTCTGCCCTCTTCCGTGCGTCGATGGTCGATTTGGCGAAGAGTATCCCGCCAGCCAACATGACCAACCCGACCGATGCTGCTATGACGATGAAGCGGACATCGCTATTACCCGCCTTTGTGGGCTGTGTGTCTTGTTCAGAAGGCTTATCCCATATTGGATTGGCGAAAGGGTCTTCGATCGGGGGAAAGGTTACGGGATTGCCGCATGACGGGCACTTCGCGGTTTTGCCTGCGGCCTCATCTTTTGCTTTGAGCGTCCGACCACAGGTGCATGAGACAGTGACAGGCATCGGTTCCCCCTAGCGGTGATGGATTGGCGAGGTTACGATTTCGCTCGAATCAAGGACGCCAGAATGTACATCGCATTAAGTTTCGTTCATTGATAGCTAACCTTCCCGGGTCCGCTTCGGGCCGGGGAAGGACGCGGAGCGTCGGCCCTCGCTCTCTCAACGCGGAGCGTCGGCCCTCGCTCTCTCAACGCGGAGCGTCGGCCCTCGCTCTCTCAACGCGGAGCGTCGGCCCTCGCTCTCTCAACGCGGAGCGTCGGCCCTCGCTCTCTCAACGCGGAGCGTCGGCCCTCGCTCTCTCAACGCGGAGCGTCGGCCCTCGCTCTCTCAACGCGGAGCGTCGGCCCTCGCTCTCTCAACGCGGAGCGTCGGCCCTCGCTCTCTCAACGCGGAGCGTCGGCCCTCGCTCTCTCAACGCGGAGCGTCGGCCCTCGCTCTCTCAACGCGGAGCGTCGGCCCTCGCTCTCTCAACGCGGAGCGTCGGCCCTCGCTCTCTCAACGCGGAGCGTCGGCCCTCGCTCTCTCAACGCGGAGCGTCGGCCCTCGCTCTCTCAACGCGGAGCGTCGGCCCTCGCTCTCTCAACGCGGAGCGTCGGCCCTCGCTCTCTCAACGCGGAGCGTCGGCCCTCGCTCTCTCAACGCGGAGCGTCGGCCCTCGCTCTCTCAACGCGGAGCGTCGGCCCTCGCTCTCTCAACGCGGAGCGTCGGCCCTCGCTCTCTCAACGCGGAGCGTCGGCCCTCGCTCTCTCAACGCGGAGCGTCGGCCCTCGCTCTCTCAACGCGGAGCGTCGGCCCTCGCTCTCTCAACGCGGAGCGTCGGCCCTCGCTCTCTCAACGCGGAGCGTCGGCCCTCGCTCTCTCAACGCGGAGCGTCGGCCCGAGCGTAACGTGGCCGTTATCGCTCGTCAAGAGGGTGAGAATATGACCCAGTTTGGCGGAAAGATTTGTCACGATACACTGGTTTATCGGGCCGACTGCTAGGGCGTGTCTGGCAATAGCCTCGGCCCATACGATTGGAGTGGACGGATCACCCCACCAGCACCCTCACGACCTTGGCTCAACTCCGACACGCCCTCTCCGACGAGCATTACGCCGCCATCGAGCCGCTCCTGCCCACCAACGCCCGGCCCGGCCACCCCTGGAAGGGGCACCGCCGGGTGATCGACGGCATCCTCTGGATCCTCCACACCGGCTCCCCCTGGCGTGACCTGCCCAGGCCAACCTACGGCCCATGGCAGACCGTCTACGAGCGGTTCAACCGCTGGGCCAAGGACGGGACCTGGGCCCGGCTGCTCGAGGCCCTGCATGTGCGGCTCGACGCCGCCGGCAAGATCGACTGGGACCTGTTCTGCATCGACGGCTCCTCGATCCGGGCGAGCCGCGACGCCGCCGGTGCCTCGCCGACCCACGGGACGGCCGCCGAGCCGGCCGACCACGCGTTGGGCCGCTCTCGCGGCGGCTTCGGTTCGAAGATCCACCTGATCTGCGACGGCAAGGGCCTCCCGATGGCGGTGACGGTGACCGCCGGCCAGCGGCACGAGGCGACCCAGTTCGAGGCGGTAATGGGCCGGGTACGCGTGCCCGGCCGGAGGGGCCGACCCCGGAGCCGGCCCAGGAAGTTGGCCGGCGACAAGGGCTATAGCTCGCGGAAGATCCGCCGATCCAACCGTCGCCGGGGGATCGCCTCGGTGATCCCGACCAAGTCCAATGAGAGGCGGGTCCGGGGGTTCGACAAGGCGTCGTATCGCCGTCGCAACGTGGTGGAGCGTTGCATCGGGTGGCTGAAGGATCGGCGGCGGGTTGCGACGCGGTTCGAGAAGCTGGCGGAGAACTTCGAGGCGATGGTCAAGCTGGCGATGCTTGAACGGTTGCTGAAGGCACTATTGCCAGACACGCCCTAGGATAATTTCTCTGGTATCCAACCCAACTGGAGGACTCCTGCATGGCTAACGTGTCGGACTGGGAACTGTATCGGATGGAGGACTCTGTTCGGGACATCTTGAAGGATGCCCCGACTCACCCCAATCATGACACGGGGCACTTCTTCATGACGACATTTCAGATCGCCATCGAGTTCGCTCGCCGTTACCAAGATAGCTTCGATCATATGGGCAGATCAATCGGAGGGGCGGGGGCTGGAAACGATGCCTTGACCATCTATCTTGCCGGTCAGCTATCGAGGCGAATCAAAGCAGGTTCAATCACCGACATAGAAATGCAATTTCTGCATTCCGCAAACATGAAATCATTAATGTACAAGCATGGCGGCGGTGATATAGTGGCCACTCCCAATGATGCTGGGTTTCCAAACACAATGTTCCGAATTCGGCATTAGAGTTCAAGAGAGGCGAATCCGCATCAATTTACTATTTTCAATCAGGTGTCCTCGGAACTGGCGGGCGGGGCCATCCCGCGTTCGAAGTTCAATGCAAGTAATGCCTCTAGGATGGCCTCGTCTGTCATATCAACATCCCAGCCGTATGAAGCAAACACAGCTTTGTCGAGTTCGCGGTGGGCGAGATCAAGCCACGTAGGTCGATCGTTATAGAGATTAGTGAGGGTTCGCTTAGCCAATAATTTTTTGGTCAATTCATCCCTGGGTACGGTGCGAGGAAACCTAACTATAAACATGCCAGTTGTTTCGTCCCGATCCTTGATATAATTCGCCCATGGCCCATCTTCGGACCCAGGGAATTCTAGTGTCTCGGTCCTTACATAGTCTCTGGGGTTCAACCAGTTGCACCGCAATTCATCAAGACGCTTCGCTGCGGCGGATACAATCTCGCGTTGAGAATCGGAGGGATTCGGGAATGGAAATGTCTCGAAACAAGAAGTTGGAGTGTAGCGGAAACCGCTTTCACGTTCGCGTACCTGCGTGCCTTGGGCCAAGGACCAGACTTCGTGAGGCCGAGAATGTAAGACCCCAAAGAAGTAATCGCTTTGACTCGCAAACGCGATGAGTTGACAATCGGGGACGGTCGGTGGCTTGACCCAAGCAAACACACGATGTTTAGCCACTCTAGGTGTTACAATAAATCTGTTCAGATTCCCTAATGCTGCCATCATCGATTGCCTTGGTTCAACGTGTATCCACCACTTCGTTTTGTAAGATTCGCGGTTATTGGTCTGCCGGAATTTATATACTCGGTCCCTAACAGTCTCGAATGCTGCTTCGTAAAGAGAAGCATCTTCCTCCCGACGTGTGCCGAAGTCGATGATCCATTGATCTCGATTTCTTCGTGTAATGTCGAGTCCATTCACCCAGGGCAGGACGACATCACTACTTGGCATCCCGCTGGGATTAGGCAATTGCATGAGACTTAGGGAGAGTTCTTTGCAAACATCAAAGCTTCCACCTTTTGTATCTCCCATAAAAGCCATGTTGAGGTTTTCGGACAGACGAGTTGCCTGCGTAATATCACTTTCGGAAGTCAAATTGCTGTTAATTTTGGCGACTGGGCTTCCATCCAAGCTTTTGACGGTTTCCACGCCTTTGTCGAAGCCCGCCATCGCGACGTGGACGTTAGCCCCGTCCAGAATCCAATCACGGTCGCTCACCGCGAAGAAGATATCCCCCGTCGCCTTGATCCGCTTCAACGTCTCGCGATTCGCCCCACCACGAATACCCTGCGTGGCGATGAGGCCCGCCCTCTTGCACTTCCCCTGATGGATCATCTGCCTGGATTTTTCAAACCAATAGCAGCACAGATCGGCCTCCCGCTTGACCCGGCCGTCCCAGACCGAAAAGAGGGAATCGACGTACTTGAACGCGGCCGAATCGAGTTCCGTCCGCAGTTTCTTTCCGCCCAAGAAGGGTGGGTTGCCAACGATGAATTCGGCATCTGGCCAAATTGGTTCGACTGGGTGGGTCGGATCGGTCAGATCGAGTACGGCATCCTTCCGCTCGAAGTTGGTCATCTTCTGTAGGATGGGTTCCGCGATGTTTCGATAACCGTTCGCTCTCTGCCACTGAATATGCCCGATCCAGACGGAAACTTGGGCCAGTTCGATGGCGTACTGATTTTTCTCGATGCCAAAAAGTTGCCAGGGGCCTACGAGCGGGAAGTAGCTACCGAGGCCCTTGTCGGCCGCGAAGACGATGACTTCCTTCTCCAAATCCTTCAATTTCTGCAATGCGACGTAGAGGAAATTCCCCGAACCGCAAGCGGGGTCGAGGATTGACGTGGTTTGGAGTCGAACCAAGAACTTGGATATCGGATTCGCAGGGTCGTTCTTCTTGGTCTTCTTCTTCGGAGGGCCAGCCGCAAGCTTTGATTCGACATCCTCCCTTACAACCGCCCACTCCCGTCGCAGGGGTTGAATGACCACAGGGTCGATGACCGTCTCGATATCCTCTCGACTTGTATAGTGTGCCCCGAGTTGAGAACGCTTTCCCGGGTCCATGCCCCGTTCAAATAGCGTCCCAAAGATGGACGGATCAACTTGGTCCCAGTCCAATTCAGCCGCATCCCTGATGAGGTTCATCTCATCCACGGTGGGTTCAACAACGGCTGTCGAATCGAAAAGATTCCCGTTGAAATGACGAACCTTTTCAAATCCGAAGTTGCCGCCCTTCGCCATTGCCTTGAACAAGTCGGTCAATAGCTTGAAGAAGGTCTTAGGTTCATTGGAAGATGCTTCGATGAGTCGCTTGATGACATCAGGCGGAAGCAGCCCCACGTCTTCCGCGAACAGGCAGAAGACCACGCGGTCGAGAAATCGGGCAACTCCGTGGGGATGAAGTCCGCGTTCTCGCATCTGTTGGGCGATATTACCAAGTCGCTTGGCGACCTGGACCGTGACCGCTTCTCGCGTAAGGGCGGGCTTCAGCTTCGCGGGATCGAAGAACAGATGGGTGAGAACATCGAGGTTCTTGGACTTGGGTAATTCTTCGAGCGAGAAATCGAATACCTTCTCAACCGAACCCGTGAAATTAGTGCGGATGACGATGCGGTCCATGTCGCAGACGGAGAGTAGAGGCGGGTTTTCCAGACTGGCCCGATAAAGCAAGAGTTGGTCGTAGGCGTCGTCCAGATTCTTGTGCCGGCCCTTGTACTCAATTGCGAAAAAGTCCTTCTTCCAAACATCCGCCCAGCCCCTACCGCCCGTCCGCTTTGTGACGCCTCTCTCAAAGGTGAAGAACTCGCCTTTCGGATCAGCCTGGGCCGGCTTTGGATGGCCAACGAGATCGCATAAATCCAAGAAATGCTGTTGGCAGGCCGATCGCTCAGTCAGTTCGTTCAGTCTCCATTTAGAGACAAATGTCGCGGCGTCCATCTGGAATCGACCCCCATAATGCCCGGCCCTACTGTTGAGGCCCTCATCTTATCGGTTGGGTCGTGACGTTGCACCAGACAAGGCAGGAGGTTGACCCATGACGGCTAGCATGCGGCCAAGCAATTAACCGAGGGATGCCCGCTCAACATGGCTGGCTTTGAACCATCCAATGAAAAAGGGTCGGAAGGCATCTGGCCCCCGACCCTTGCTAGCACTCGTATTGGTTCTCGATCGAATCGAACATCGCCCTCACCTGGAATTTTTTTTGGCCGCGTCTCGGTCGGCATCTAGCGAGTCGATGAGAAGCTGGTGGAATTGTTTCGCCTCATCCAGTGTCTTCAGATTGCCCCCAAAGATCAAATCGTGGATGCGGGTTTGGATATCTTTTGCCAACAAGCTAGGGCCGTGTTCTGCGTACAGCTTGTGACGTGTCTCGGCGTCCAGAAGAGGGGAGTCGTGACGAGGTTCCGAAGCGTCGGGCTTCTGGCTTTCAGCGTACGCTTTCCGGGTTACTGGACTCAAATATTGGCTTACAAGGTCGCTGCAATTCATCGTTATTCCCTATGTAGTATCAAGTTGGAGCGAAATTCTTCGAGTTCGTCGTACAAGCGGCGTTCCTCGTCCACATTCAGGCCGCAGAGCGTCATCACGGTATGGGTCTTGAGTCCTGACCCTTTGATAAGGTCGCGGAATGGCACACCCCGCTTGAACGCGGCCTTCACCCACTCGGCCCGGTTACTCGCCAAGGCGGGTTCTTGGGTTTTCGCGATGTAGGAAGACTCCGGTAAGCGGGCTGAGGCGATGTCGTGTCGAGTCTCAAGGCCCCCACGGAGAGGCTGGGTCGGCTTTTGTTTCTTGGCCATGTTGTTCTCTTTATCGTAGGAAGTAAAAAAAGGCAGGGCGGGCACCGGAGAAGAACACCCGCCCTACCCAAACAAGAGGCTGAAGCGGGCCCCTGATTGATTGGGACCGTTGAAGGACCCCGCAAAGCGGGGGCCCCCTTCGGTTCATGCCGCCCCCTTTAGGCCAGGCGGCTGACTAGCAACGCAACGAGCGGTGCCGTCGATGATTCAGGCGGAAGGGGCCATTGCGACCCGCATGACACTCCTGGCCCTATCTGCGAGGCGTTCGCCTGTCATACCATCGAAGATTCGGGGCGATTGGACCGAGACGACGCTACCCCGGGCCCGAAGGATGTCCGCGAGGGCGTCACCGCCCTGGTCCATCACGATGACGACGACCATGCGGTTCAACTTGGAGTCTTCCTCCTCCCCGTCGTAAACGATGGAGAAGAAGCCCGCACGGTCGAATCGGGCCTTCAGTTCCTCATTTTCGACCACGAAGAGGTAGCCTTCCAAAGTCCCGGTCTTACCGTTCGTGATATTAAAGGGCCTGTCGCCGTGACCGAGGAAGGTCGCTATCGCCTTGTAAGCGGCCCCCTGGCTACCCAGGATGAATCGGGTCAAAGAGAGTAGGTTCTTCGGCGTCTTGAATGTCGTCCGGTTCGTTTCGCAGGCACCCGACTTGTCCAGGCACTTCCAATAGATCAGGTGAGACTTGCCATTGGTGCCGAGGAAGACATTCGCGGAACGGCAGACAGGGCAGACGCCATAGAACCCGGTATCATTCTTGTCGGGCCGCACGGGATAGGAGAGCGAATCCAGGAATGAGACAAATTTGCCCGTTCCCCCATCCAACAGCATCCTGGACGCGTTCTGGGAAAAATTTTGGGCGTCTACATAACGAAGATTGAACGAGTTGTTGAGTAACATCGAAGCCACACACCTTATCAGGATAACATTATAGGGTTTTTAGATTATAGGATGGTCGTATCAGTCCAAGAGGAACAATTTAGAGGAACGGACATGTTGAAATAGAAGGCAGGGGGTGGAGATGGTCCTAATCGAGTTTCCCATCGTTATGTGGACGTTGGAGTCCTTCTACCCCCTGATCTCCGAGTGAGTATGTCGATTTTATCGCCTTCTTGCGGTTGCCTTATAGGGGGCAATTTGCGGATCCTCTATATATAGCCAACGGCAAAGGCCAAACGTGACATGGAAAATTTTAGATTTTATAGATTTGCCATAAATCGATCCAAGTCAACACTTTAAGAGATCCTGTGCTTGCAGAGGCATTCGTGTGCCTCATAATGACGGATGGCACGTTCAATCACCCTCTCAACATGGGTTTCTGTGCAGTCGTAGATGTCAGCGATTTCTTCTTGAGACATTCCGTGAAAAGCCCAGAGATTAAGGAAGATCCTCTCGGTTCTAGGGAGAAGGTCTACAAGAATTGGTAGGAAAGTTGTCGTCATCATTGTTCCCTTGGTATGCCCGCCTGAATTTTATTCTCGCCCGCAACACCCTCTGTCTCATCGTGGCCGGTTCGACGCATGCTTCCAATGCCAAGTCCTTTACAGTCCAACCCTCGAAGTAAAGCTTCCGAAGTAACATCTCATCAGATTGGGGGAGAGATGCCAGGGCCTCATCAACGTCGATGTCCGGGGGGCCCCCTGATGCGAGGGGCTGATCCGATGTGTTGGGGTCATCGAGCGATACGTGGCCTCGTTCGTAGGCCCGAGGCGGTCGCAAAGCTTTCCGATGGGCCTTGATGCAAGCCGCTTTCAGGTCAACGCTTCGGCTGGCATCATCCTGCACCGCCAGCAAGATCGTCGCCCAACTCAAGCCATGAGACTCGGAGCGACCGATCCTCCTGCGGAACGGCTTGTAAACGCTATCGAGGGTGTGAAGCCATCGTCTCTCCGCGTCGTTTAAATCGAAATCGCCATTAACCGTGTTCATCTTCTCGGTGAATTGGGCGGCTGCGGCGAATAGTTCGGTCTGAGACATGCCCAGTAGATCGTACATGAATAATCATCAAGGCTTCGAGTGTCTTCCGCAATGGTTCCCACGATCCAATATGTCCAATCCATTGTCATTATAGTTCAGCTCCATTCAATTGCCAACTTTTCAAGCTGATTATGAATTGTCATTCTGGCCTCATTGGTGATCCTCCCTGCCTGATCCGCAATCACTTTCCGCCATAAGATCCCGTCGCCTTCTTCGTCAAGGCTGCTTCATGAAAGTACAAGACGAGGGCGGTCCCCAGATGGAGAGTCTCATCATCCCCAAGTTCTGCCGCATAGTCAGCGATGACCCCGCTCGTCTCGTCATCGACGGGCACAGGACGCCAATCACTGACCTGGCCGACCGCTTCGATCATCGCGGCCCACTTCCCCAGGACAAGGGCGGCGATAGTACCCTTGCTTGTGCCCTCGGCCTCGGCCGTTTCCTCTAATACCATCGCCAGTCGCCTTGGTAGGTGAACCTCGATGGTTTCTTTAAGTCTCGCGTTCGACATACTCGATTCTCTCCCTTAATTTCTCCAAGGTCTCGCGTCGGAATCGTCTCTTTCCGCCGACGATGGCATCCGGCTTCAGTTCCTTCCGGTCACACCAAAATTTCAGCGTCGAGATGTTGACAGTTAGCAAGCGGCTAGCCGCCGCCATACCCATCATCCCATCTTTCGGCAACAATCTAACTCTGGCCATATTCAACCTCCAATTTGAGCGTTCTCTATCCATAGAATACACCGGGCGGGTGTTTTAACCGCAAAACAATGAGTGGGCATGCATATCAAGCGAGTGAGTCCGGTGAGTCAGGGCAAATCGACGCGGGATCGAGGATCCTTGCACCGAAATTATCGGCCCCACCGGACTCACGGACTCAAACGGATGTCGGACGCACCAGCCGCCGCAAAGTCACCCCCTGGTAGCATCGAATCTGGTTGCCTCGCTCATCCCTGCCATGCCGTACCCGGTCGATTCCAGGTTCCGCCGCTTTTAGCATCGCCCCGAATTGTCCGCTGTTGCCGGCTTTATAACCGTGGGCCTGGCACCACTCGACCCAGGATTCCCAAAGGGTTTGGCTGCGGATGATCAGGTTCGGCCCGATCTCGCAGCAATCTTCGAGGTATTCCTTGATGGGCGACCCGAGATGATCCAGATCATCCAGGATGGCATTGCCCGCCTTCGGCCGAGTCAAGGTTCCCGAGTGGCGCAGCCGCTCTAGCCCCCTCATCGACCATGCTACGATGCCCGGCATCTCTGCGGCGAGTCGGTCGCCTAGGTCGCGATCCTCGCTGCCCCTGAAGCTTCTGTTGAAGGGGATCACCAGCATCCGCCGCCGCAACGCATTCGCCGAGTCGGGGAATTGGGGCAACTCGTTGACGGCGATCGTGAACCGGGCCCGCACCACGACGTTGGCGATCTCCTGCCGGCCCTTGAGATCGATGTTCTGGCGGTCCCCGCCGACGACCGACTTCAACTTCTCAAGGATCGCGATGCCCTTGCCTCTGTTTTCAAGATGGGCATCCCCGATGATTGCGGCCATCTTCGTATGGATCGTCTCCATCCCGTAGAACCGCCAGAGCGTCGTGAGGGTCGGGGTCGCTACGTTCTCATGGCCCAGCATGTCTCCCAGCACCCGCAGCGTCGTGCTTTTCCCCGAGGCGGGAGGCCCCACCAACAAGGCGAATGTTTGTTGACGGATGTCTCGGGTCAGGTTGTAGCCGAACCACTCGGAGAGGGCGTGGATCCGCTCCAGATCCCCCTCAAAGACTTCATCGACGAAACGTTCCCAGGCGGGGCATTGGGCCCACGGGTCGAAAGGGTGGGGCAGGCAGTTCGCCGAGAACCATGCCGGGGTATGCGGGATAGCCTTAGCCGAGTCGATGTCGAAGAGGCCATTGGCGAAGGGGATGATGGACTCGGGGTCGGGATTGTTCCCTGGGGCTAGCCAGCAAGGCATCGTGGTGCCGAGCGGTGATTCGGTGATTGCCGCTAGGGCCTTCACAACCCGCTTGACGACCGAATCATTAGGGGGGAACGCCCCCAACGACTCAACCCACTTATAAACCTCGCTCACCATCCGGTCTTGCGTGATCACCACAAACCTCCTGCCTTCCCAAGCCCACCACTGCCCGTCATGGTGGCGGATGATCCACTGATGAGTGGAACTAAAACTTCGTGCCAACCCCAAAGCGTTCTTGGGATCGTGAAGATTACCAACTGCGAAGGGCGTGGACTCGTTATAGACGCCAATACTCATGGTGTCCCTTCAAATAGATGAAACGATCATGCCAAATCAAATATGGGGGAGGATCACAATATGCATGTGTCTGCCCGTTGGATGAATCTTTAGGACGATCAAACCCAAAGTCAATCCTGTATCCGTAAAAATGTTGCGGATGCAAACCAACATAAATTATATGGTAGCCAGGACGCCCTATATTATCTAAATTGCCCTATTCTTGATAATCTGATATGGCACGGGCAAATGGGATATTTGACAGAACTTTCATAAATCATCTGAACCACAGTGAGGGCATGTTGAAACTCATCTCGCCTTTGCCGGATACGAGACGAATCCGTCGCAAAGGAAATTTGAACGCCAACAACAAACGGTTCTCACTCATCACGATGACTTGATCAGCAGTCCGAACAATTATCATGTGGCACAAAATTAATCGATGTCATCGGCCGGGTCATAGAATTCGGCGATTTCGTCTATGAACTCGGGCTTCAAGAAACGAATCACATTCTTCGTCTCTTCGATTCGCTCGCACAACTTCGAGTAGGGCAGGAAGCCGCAGAGTGTATGGAGCGGCTTGCGGCGAGATGCGAAGGTGGGCCGTGCCACTTCTCTGGCGAATTTGGCGTACCTCTCGTCGGGCCCGACCAAGTAGAGATTGATGTCGAGGTTAGGTTGCATGGTCAGCAAGTCGGACATCCGCAACAGCCCCGAGTAGACCGTCGTCGAGTGTTCTACTTCAAATGCCGCCGCAATGGCCTGGCCCGCCATCCACAGCACGTCAATGTTCTCGATGGTCCTTGTCGTACCCTCATCGAACTGTGTCGGCAAGTTCGCCAGCATATTCGGGATGTCGCCTACTTTCTTAGTGCCCCACATCCGGCCCCTGTCCGCTCGGGGTGCCCACACGTTGAGACCCATCTGCGACCCGAGATTCAGTAGTTTCCACTGGATCTCCGTATGTGAAGGCCCCTCATCCTCGGGTTCTTTGGCGGCAGCTTGAGGGGGTTGTTCGTCTTCCTTGGAAGGTATGCTGACAATTGTTTCGATTTCCTCATCCCCTGCCTTGGCCTTCAACTTATAGAGGTTTGCGGGGCGTTCAAGCTTCTTGGAATCTACAGGCCGAGAAACTGGGTTTTCCACGGCATCCCGGATTGCCGCAACGATGGCCTCCCCATCTTCGGTCTTGTACCGGGTGGGTGACCCTCTCACCATGCCCGACCATTGCCTTGACGTACCGTTAGGAGGGAAGAAGGTCAACCTGCCCGCTAGAGAGTCCATCAAGACGCCATACTCGGGCTTCAGGACCGCAAGCGGCTTCACCGTGAACCTAACAGGAAAGACTTCCTCGGCGAAGATTGGCGACTCGTCGCGGCGTCGTTCGCTTGCAACTTCCAGAAGCCCGACCCAACGTTTGACGCCTACCAAATAGCATAGGAGAATATCGCCTTGCCGAATCCCTTTTGTGCGACCCCAATTGTTCTCTCGGAATCCGCTGGTGGTCGCTCCTGCCTCTTGAAACTCCCGCCAGGTTTTACCTGTGAAGAGATTTAGCCAGTAATTCATCATTTTGAGATTCCGTAACTAATGACCAAACCCATTCAAGAAGACAATTCAAAAAAGGCCGATTTCCCCGTATTCATCCAAAATCATTTCTAACTCCGCTGCCATATACGATTCGCCAAACCTAGGTTCCTTGGCTACTAACTCAACATATTTCGAGCGGCAATCATCCGCCCAATAAACAACCAGGTAGAGTGCCCTGAATGACAACTCTTCGTTGCCAGCATCAAGAAAAGCCAACGCTACCTTTTCCATCTTTTCTGAAATCTTTCGGTCTTGGACGAGTATCATGTATAGACTTTCGACGAAACTACCTCTTTGCCAAATATGATCTTCGGCCGTCGAAAATAACCTGCAAAGTTCATAGTGTGACCAATTGAAACAAGGCAAGACGGCATTGCATACGTTTTCGGGAATCCAATTGTGTTTTCCCCAGAAAATGTCTGGGTGGGGAGTGACATGGGATAAAATATGGATTGCGTAGTTTAACGGCCCCCCATTCAAGGCGTTTAATAGATAACGAAGAACTATAAGCACCCTGGGTTCATAACGACCTATTGCGAAACACTCTGAGATGGCCGAGACAATTTCGTTATCCGTAGTGTTAAATAGTCTCAAAAGTGAAGCCCCGACCGATCGGCGTCCCGCTGTCTCCCGCATGTTAGGTTTAAAGGCTGTTTCCAATGAGTCGCGATTGAGTACGTTTATCTCGTCAACGGGAATTGACGTCGGTTTTTCACCAACAGTAGCCTGTAGAAACTCTGATATATTGCACCAGAACAGCTTGTCATTCGATGGGTCAAACACAATGCCGGCAATCGGCAGCGAGGAATTACGCCAGATTTCATAATGCCCCTCAATGGGGATAGCATACCCTTTGGATCGTCGAAAGGATTCGCCCGATTTTATTTGCAACGCAACGCACAACCCCGTGACTTCCCTCCCATTGACCAGATCGACGTAAGCATCTTTGCCGAAATCATTTCCAAGTTCTATTTCTTGGAAGACATAGTTGCAAGCCTCGAACAAGCTACGTGCGGCGTTGACGCCGGCCCTTCCAGTCGATCGGTTTGGTGGTATTTTTGGTGTCATTGCATTCTCTGTAACCTCGCATGTTATTAATCGAATGTAACAAGGAATTGCAAACTTAATAAACTATAGATGTTCTTGATGTGATTCTCTGGTTTGTCCGATCTCCAATAAGTTGCTAGCTAATGACAACACCCTGATGACCTAATCTCTCAATAGACTGGGCCACCTGCCGCCGTTACGATGCCCTTAGCTTTTGATCCCCAGCTTACCGGAGGGAGTCGCCGATATGAAGAAGTTGACCATCGCAATTGGGACCGTCGCCTTGCTATCGGGCGGTATGATGTTGCCGACGCTTGGCCAGAACGCCGGTCGAACCATCGTCCGCGAGACGTTGATGGATTCCGGCGACTTCATCAAGGCGGGCCGTCATCTTATCAACAAGGCCCACATCGCCTACATCTCAAGCAGAGATGGCCGGACGGAAGTCTATTTCGTTCATGGGGTTCCGCCTCTCTTCCTCAACGGCGAGGAAGCCAAAGCCCTCGTCGTTCAACTTAATCCACAGTCCGATCCCGAGGCGAAACGTCGGCCGGTTCGTCCTGGCCAGTTGAGTCCCGACGAATTGACCGACCCTCAAGGACCGGAACTAGCCCCCATCGAGTCGAACCCGCTTCTGTCATTGCCGCAGTCCACACCTACTCGGCCATCGACGAAGGGGTTTCGCCAATCACCCACACCCTCCAACCCGGGCCCACAGGATTCCGGCCCACCACCGTATCCCAAAGACCCCCCAGTGGTGCCGCAATCGACGCACTAAGTCTCAGATAATGGAGTGGGGGCCGCACCATAGCCGCCCCTGCCTCTCTTCTTTCACGGCGACCATCATTGCATTCCGCCAATGCCCCCCATACCACCTCCGCCGATTCCGCCCATCCCGCCGAACCCATAGGCCGATTGCGGGTTCAATTCGGTCAACTTCCCGAACTCATCTTTTAGTCGCTTGCTAAATTCGACATGTTTCGCTTGGATTGCCTCGAACTTCTTGCGTGCGGTGTCAACCTTGTCTTTATGACCTTCCTCATCGTCCGTCGCGACTTCGGCTTTGGCAAGGTTGTCGATGGCCTCGGCGAGTCCTTGCTGGGAATAAGAAACCTGGGCTTGGAGTAGCTGGACCTGGACCTTCAACCTCTCAATTTCTTCACTCTTCGCCGGGTCGGCCGGGTTTGCGGGGCGGTTGGCCACCTTCGCGACGGCGGGCTTCGGATTCATCTTCGCCGCCCGTTCGATGATGGCGACTTTCTTGGCCTGGATGAACTCATTCAGGGCATCGGTAGCGGCCTGTTCCTCTGCCTTGCTTCCCCTCTCGGAAGGTCGCCGCAACTCCCTCTTGCCGAGGGCCAGTAACGCCTCACGCAACAAAGTCTCGTCCGTGTCCTGTTCGATCTGAAGCAACTTCGCTTCGGCCGGGTCGATGAGGGGGGTGGCGGGCAGGCCACCGCCGCCGAACTGGGCCTGTGTGGGACAGACGCCGAAGACGAGTAACATCGCGGCAAAGGTCGCGGTTCGCATCAGAGGTTCCTCGGGAGAGTGGGGGGCGACGGCCTATCGTATCAGGACACGTCCCGTCCATCGAGTTCCCGAATGGCAGAGGGCATTGATTGTGTCTTGCCCCACTTGCCGCCTCTGCCTATCCTTCCCATCATCTACCGGACGCACGCCTCTCGCCTTACTGTTCCGCATCCGATACCATCTGCAACGGGCCTTGGGATGCTACATCCCAAGCACCAAAGCCGGGAAATTGCCACGGGGCCGCTACGGTTTGGGGATTTCTACAACCAGCACATTCCTTATCAAAGCCCTCTAGTTTTGAGATGAATAGTCATGCCAAAGCAAATTCGACGTGGAAACGTTGCCCTAATAATGTTTTTTGGTATTTCATGTTTAATTATATTGGTATTCTATATCTCGATCGGAATGAGTAATGCGGCACGAAAAGAAAGAGAGATGAATCAGGCCATCGTGAATACCGCCGCACTCGCAACCGAATCCGCAACAAATCGCAATTGGGATGAAACCCGCACATACTGCGAAAAAGCTATAGATATCGCAGGGGAAAATCGGTTAGATGCATCCGCCGCTAATGCCTTGGAAGTGGTGCATAGATTGCTTGAACAAGCGAACGAAGTGAGAGCGAAACAATTTGCAGAGAAACAGTTTGATATGGCGATTGAGGCAACCCGATCGGGGAATTTTGCTGTATCTCAACGGTTACTCGAAAGCTACGTATCAAGTAAATTTGCATCGCGACTTTCTGCGGCTAAACCTATGCTGGAATATGTTCAAGTCGCCATGTCAAATGAGAAGGCTTTGAAATATTTACGCATCATCGTTTTCGATGAATTCAAATTGTTACTTGAGGGTGGAGTTCCGCCTCGATTGAAAGCCCTTAAAATCCAGCCACTAACTGAAGCTGCACTCGACTCTTTACGAAGAAATCTCGGTGATGCCATCGCTGGCCGCGAAGAACTTACCAAAAAAGACGAGGAATCAGTCCGCCTTGCGAATTCACTACGCCACGGAAGTCGGGCTTTCGAGGAATGGATTGAGTATCGTCTGCACCGAGACCCATCAACTCGACAAGAGTTCGCCCGAAACTTTTCCGCTTCGCGATTGATGAACACTTTGGATGAATTGAGCGAAACAGAAAGCCAGCGTCAAGAATTTCGTCACGTCCAACAAATCATGGATACAAATGGGTTCTCTGCATTTCTGGTTCATTTCGAAGAAATTTTACGGAATGTGTATAATGACGACAGCTTCATCTTAGGAAATCACGAGAGCGATGTAAGGCGGGAGTTGGAAGTCAAAAAAAACGATATCTACAAGTCATTCATTGAGGCTGTTGCTAAAAACATTCCAAAGCGGTGAGTGATCTCTGTATGGCACGATTATAATCAGACGAGGTTGCGTTTCGCCAAGACCGAAGAATCGTCCCAATACCCCCCACGCACGAAGGCGTCTAGTGGCCTCCGTGGGCCGTCGTCGCTTGAGATGGGGCGAAAGGGGCGGATGGGATGCGGCGGTAGCTACAGGGGAACGTGAGTCGTATTTGCCGACACACCTCACGTTCATGGCCTTACGGCAGCATGTATAATCACAAAGCGATTGACTGGTTGTTCCTTATTCGTGGACAACTCATCCTGCCTCCGTTCTTCGTCTCTATGACGAAGGCAATGGCTGCATGAATGCTATTAAGCGAGACCATCGCGAGTCATGGGATTCCATATTGATCATCTGGACGCAATTCGTTCGCAAAGTTGGCGTCAACTCGAACGCGAACTATAATGAGAGCGTTCAAGGATTAGGTCGCTTGACCCATACTAATGTGTAGGAAACTTGGTACTCTTTGAACCCAAGATTGTTATGAACGTTGAAGCCGCGATCCTGAATCTTATCAATGAAGTTCGATTGATCCGTGGGCATGTTGAAGATTTGGTGAACCGCCAGCCTGTCAAGGATTTCTACTCGACTGAAGAGTTCGCCAAGTTGAAGGGTATGAAGCCAAAGACAGTCCGCGATAACTTGAATGCGGGACGGTTGCTGGGCATTAAGCGGCGAGATGGCCAAGGACGATCCCAGAAATGGGCCATCCCGCACGCCGAAGCCGATCGTTATGATCGGGAAGGTCTACTTCCCGCGAGAAAATAACCTGCCAACCGACTGTTCCAGGTCTTGCGGGAACAGATGACGATACCGTTCCCGCATCGCCTCGGTTTCATGCCCCATCAGTTCATCGATGTGGGTCTGAGGCACGCCCTGCCTGGCCAAGTTCGACGCGAATGAGTGGCGGAAGACGTGCCATCCGTGAAGGACATGCCATCGACTCCCGTTCAGACTGGACCGGAATCGCTTACTCGCCATGATTTTGGTGAGTGGCCGATCATCTTGACCAGTGAAGAGGAACCTCCCACCGGGGTGCTTGGCAATCCAGGCAATCATGATTGCACGCAAATCATCGTGAAGCGGGATAAATCGGTAGCTTACCGTGACTGATGTATCCCGCTTCTTCTCGCGAATTTTGATCCTTCCGCTGTCGAAGTTGACATCGCTGATCTCCGAACGGCACATCTCACTTCGGCGGGCCCCCGTGTAGGCCGCGAACGCGAACATGGGGAAGGCTTTCATCTCGCGGACCTGATCGATGACGGCGAGGATTTCGGCCTCCGACAGAAATAAGGATTCCCAAATCCTGCCGAATGTGGACTTTTCAAGCTTCGTTAATGTCCTAGTTGATCTCCCCGCCAGCCCGGCCAACAGGATTTCCCGTTCGCATTCGTCCCATGACCGAAAAGGGTCCTTTTTGTTCCCTTTGGGGAATGCCAACTTCTGGATTGGGGGTGCCGTCTTGACTTCGCCCTCCTGCCTCGACTCCCGGGCCCAATTCCAGATCACGCTCAATGTCCCGATTTCTTTCTGAATGGTCTGTCGCGTGGTTCTCTGGCCCGTACGCTCGTACGTTTCCCCGGCCCGTTTATCGATGTAGGCTTGGACATCCTTCTTAACCATCCGATTAACGATGGTTTCCGGCCCGAGGATTCGCAGTAGATGCTTCCTGTGAATTCGTTCGGTGTCGAGCGTTGACCGTTCCTTGGATTGAACGCTCGCCCCGTACAAATCGAACATCTCTTTTAGAGTGAGTTCCTTGACCGGGGTGATGGTGACGGCCTTAGCCGTCAACTTGCCACCGCTCAAAATGAACTCACCCGGGTCAACACCCTCCGGCACAGCCAGCATGCCATCATCCAAGTAACGGATCGTCTGTTCGACGACGCCACACTTAGCTTCCGCCTGCTTGATGTCCCGTATCTTGAGAGTCTTCGACCGCAAGAACTTCTTGCCGCCGAAATAGAACCCGATGCGGTAGAAACCGCTGGCCTTATCGAGTTCGTGCCAAGCCATTAGGTCATGCCTCCTGATCGAGCGTGGGAGTGATCCCACAAACCCAAATTAGGACGCAAAACCGACGTTGTCCTAGATTTGCCCCAGAAATCTAGGGCACCAGGATCATGGCAGGAGGCAAAGCTAAGTCACTGAACGACTTAGCGTAGTTGGGGAACTAGGATTCGAACCTAGACTAACTGCTCCAGAGGCAGTCGTGCTACCGTTACACCATTCCCCAGTCGATCGAGCCGGGCCGCTCGCAAGTTGCGAGCGACGCGTCACAGGATTGAGATCATAGCGACCCAGGCCGAAGGGTGCAAGCTCGATTTCGGCTCACCATCCGAGTCAGCCCGGAGGGGGCTGGGGACGTCGGCTGGAGAGGTGTTCTTCCATCTTGCGGATGCCGATCACCCCGACCGTGGCCTGGCCGAACTGGACGGCGACGTACTTGAGGCCCCGGCCCGGAGGGACCGAGGAGGCGAGTTGGCCGGCCTGTTCCAGGATGCGGAGCGGGCCCCAGGTGCTCAGGCGAAGGTTGGCCTTGGCGCACAAGGCACGGCCCAGGTCGGCGATCTCGGGGATGGAGAGCTTGGGCAAGGCCTCGGGGAATTGCCGGAGGACGGTGTAGGTCCCCCCGGCGGCGCGGACGGCCCACCACCGGGCCAGCCGGGCGGAGGTGGCCTCCGCCCCCTCGGCGACCCCACGCCGGGCGGCGAGTTTGGCGATGTCCGAGGTGGCGTCCTCGACCGCCTCGCGGCCGGCGGCGCGGGTCGCCTGCTTGACCACCGATCGGAGTTCGGAGCGGGCCGCCTCGGCCGCCACGACCCCCTCGGGCTGCACGGCCGCCAGGCTCAGGGCGTCCAGGACCACGAAGCAGCCGTCGATCAGGGCCCAGGCCATCTCGCCCGAGGTGGGGGATTGGCCGCGGGCGGCCACGTTGGCCAGGTGGACCATGTCGTAGAGGGGGAGGAATTGCTGGAACTGGACCTCGGTCGACTCCAGCTCCGCGACCCGCGCCAGCCCGTCCTTCTGGATCAGCCGGATCGTCGCCTGGCCATTGTCGCCCGACAGGGCGAGCACATGCTTGGCCAGCCGCTCCGACCAGGTCCAGCGCGGCTTCGACTTGAGCAGGGCGAGAGCCTCGGGGGCGGAGTCGGCCCGTGCGATCGGCGGGATCACCGCGGCGCCGTGGGCGCGAAGGATCTCGCGGAAGCCGGAGTCGGCGGCGTACTTGTCGAGCATCGCCAGGGCCATCGGCCCGTGCTCGGCGAGGGCCTCGACGGCCTGGACGCGGAGCGTGGCGTCGCTGAAATCCTCGAAGACGACATCGGCCGCGTCGGGGCCGGCCTGGGTCAGGGCCCGCTCGCCCCGCTCGCCGAATTCGACGACCAGCCGCAGGGCGTCGGGGTTGCCGCCGACCTCGTCCACCAACCCGGCGGCCGCGATGTGCCGCAGGTGGCCGGCGATCGTCTCGACCGGGTGGCTGAGCATCAGCTCGTCCACATAGTCGGCATTCACCCGGAGCAGGATCAGGGCCTGGTCCAGCGGCAGGGCATCGCCGACGGCGTCCAGGATGGAACCGTAGAGCTTGACCAGCGCCACGCCATCGAGCCCCTGGGTCCGATAGGCGTCCAGGGCGAGCGGCCCGTGCTCGTCGAGCGTCCGCAACGCCGCACGGAGGTCGGCCGAGCCGGTCTCCAGGCTGATGAACGACAGGAGGGCCAGTGCATCCGCCAGGTCTTCGGGGTCGCCCGACCACCGCTCGACCAGCTCGGTCACGCCCACCGGATCGGACAGGAACAGGGCGAGGGCGTTGGGGTATTTGGCGGCGACCCGACGCTGCGAAGGCGAGAGCCGGGCGATCTCGGCGATCACCGTCTTCCGGTCGGTGTCGTCGGCCCGCTTCATCCCGAAGTAATCGCGCCAGTGGAGCAAGATGTCCGCCGCAGAGGCGTCGGTGAGGGCGTCGCGCAGGCGTCGGAAATCGTTGGGGTGGCTCTCGTAGAGGTAGATCGCCTCGACGCCCAGGGCGTCGAGCATCGTGAGCCCCCGGAGGCCATCGGTCGCCTCGACGGCCAGGGCGTTCTGGCGATACGCCTCGTAGACCCGGCGGACCAGGGCCTGATCGTTGGGGTAGCGGGCCAGCAGCTCCGCCTCATGGTCGATCGCCCGGGGCGAGACCTTCCCGACCGGCGCCGGCACCCGGGGACCGCTCGGGGCCCCTTCTTTCAGGGCGAGCTTGAACAACACGCCGAGGGCGGCCAGCAAGATGACGGCGGCGAGCGTTCGCTTCATGTGTGGTTGGGCCCCGGGTTAACGATCGGCGGGCCGATCGGGCGACGCGGAGGTGGGACGTTGCGAGGGGGCCGTCGTCGAACCTCGGTCGGGATCGATCCCAGGGTATTCTCCGGTGGGATTCAACGGCCGTCAATCGCAAATCAAGGTGATTACCTGGCTTGGGGTACGAGGCCCGGGCTTCCCCGGGGGGCGGCGAGACGATGAAACGGGCCGCCCCAAGGAGTTGCCGCGAGACTCCCTCCCACGCGATTCGGCACGAGGGAGGGAATCTTGGGATCGAACCGGGATTATGCGGACGGGTCCATGGGGGCGGGAGGGCTGGTCGTCTCGGGGGCGGGCGGGGTCGTGGGCGAGGGGACCGCCGGGGCGGGGCCGGCCGCATCGTCGTCGGCCGCCGGGGCCAGGCCCGGCTGCCCGGCCGGGATGCCCGTGGCCGGGGCCGAATAGGCCATGGTCGGCGCGGCGTAGCCCATCGGGGCATGTTCGTGGCCGCAGTTCGGCCCGGTGCAAGGCGCGGGGAAGTCGTCGCACGTATCGCACTGGGCACAACCAACCACGCCCGAGGCGACCGCAGCGGCCAGCACCAAATTCCATTTCATCCGGGTCATCGTAGATCCTTTCCTGGAAGGCTCGACCGTACCGGAATCCGTTCCGGCCCGAGGACGGACAGGCCGAGGAAGTCGTCCCCGCAGGACCACGCCCATCGCCCTGTCCACGACCTTTCGAGTCGCACCGCCCGAGACATCACGATCATCGGCCAGGTTCCGGCCCCGGAATGAACGTTATCGACGTGAATTACCCAGAACACTCCAACTGCCAGGATGCGTCAAAGCCGCCGAAACCAGACAAGTCACCCCTATCTTGTCATCGACGAGTTCCGATCAGGCCAGATTTTGACCGGATCGCGGGTGTCTCCGCGCGGGCTGGGCCGATGTCATGCAAACGGCCCAAATCGGGACATTATCGATGAGCGGAGCCACATAAAAGATGGAATCGAATCATTGATGTCACGCCCGCCGGCCGCGATGTCAGGTCTCATTGGCACCCCTCGTCGGCCGTCCGAAACAATTCGGCCGGGGCGCGTTGACAGCTTAATAATCGCGTCCTAGGTTCCCGATGTCGGGGTCGTCGTGCCCGTAACCCGGGCCGAATTCGCCCCCGAGGAGCGGGATCAGCATTGGAATCGGACCCCGGGCCTTGCAGTGTCGACCGGGCGGGGGACGACACACCAGGAGGAATTCGGAGATGACCCCCCGCGGGCTTCATCGTGATCACTCGTCCTATTCACCCCTGCAGATCTACCTCCACGAGATCAACTCGACGGCATTGCTCTCGGCCGTCGAGGAGAAAGATTTGGCCGAACGCGTGGCCCTGGGCGACCCCTATGCCCGCGAGCATATGGTCAAGGCGAACCTCAGGCTGGTGGTCAACATCGCGCGGGGATACCTCGGCAAGGGGCTGTCGCTCGAAGACCTGATCGAGGAGGGGAACCTGGGGCTGATGCGGGCCGTCGAAGGCTACGACGGCATGATGGAGACCCGGTTCAGCACCTATGCGAGCTACTGGATCAAGCAGTCGATCCGCCGCTCGGTGATGAACAACGGCAAGCCGATCCGCCTGCCGGCCTACATGGTCAGCCTGCTCTCGAAGTGGCGCCGGGCCACCACCGTGCTCACCGACCGGCTCGGCCGCGCGCCGACGCCCGAGGAGGTGGGCAAGGCCCTGAAGCTCTCCAAGAAGAAGGTCGGGATCGTCACCAAGGCCATCCGCGTCAACAACCTCATCCAGCGCCCGGAGGGGGGCGACGACGACGGCGGATTCATGATCGACGACGTCCTGACCGATGAACGGATCCGCCCCCCCGACGACCTGCTCGGCGAGGCCGACGACCTGGAGCGGATCTTCTCGCGGATCGACCAGCTCGACGACCGCGAGGCCGCCGTGATCCGGATGCGGTTCGGCCTGGAACCCTATTCGCCGATGACGCTCCGGGAGATCGGCGAGAACCTCGGCCTCACCCGCGAGCGGGTCCGCCAGCTGGAAAGCCTGGCCCTCTCCAAGCTGGTGTCGCACCTCTCCTCGGATCGGGGCGAGGGCGGGAAGCTCGGCAACTGACCGGAAGCGGGCCGGCGGCCGGTCAGGGGTCGATCCAGCGATCGTAGAGCGGGTCGGTATTCGGGCCGCCGGCGGACGCCCCCTTCGGGCTGCCGCCCGGCGGCTTGATCCCCGGCGACCGTCGGGACAGGTGCGGCAGGAACCGGCTGGCGTTGCCGGTGATCGGGCCGTCGTCCTCGCGGATCCCCATCCCGCAGGCGTGCCCGTTGACCATCCAGCTCCCGATCACCGGGCGCCGGCCATCGAAGTCGGGGAGCGGGCAGTATTCCTGGTAGACCTTCGGGCCGTCGTCGTAGTCGCCCCCGGTCTCGGCGACCACCCTCCCCTGCTCCACGATCCGCACGTTGGCCCCCTCGCGCGAGTGAATCGGCTTGATGACCTGAGTCGGGCCGATCGGCTCGAAATCGGCGCGGAGCAGGAAGGGGCTGTCCGGGAACATGTCCGACAGGATCGGCAGGATCGCCTTGCTGCTCAGGATCATTTTCCAGGGCGGTTCGAGCCAGCGCGTCGCGGCGAACGGGAGGTGCCGCCCGAACGCCTCGCGGAGCATCCACTCCCAGGGGTAGAGCTTGAACAGGACCTCGATCGGCCGCTCGCGGAGGTCGGTGAAGCAGCGGCGGCCGGCATGCCAGCCGATCTGGGAGACGTCGAGCGCCTCGGTCTGCATCCCGCCCTGCATGGCGGTGTCGCGCAGGTAGGTGGCCGTCATCACGTCCTCGACGGCATCGCCGACCGCCGCGAACACGGCCCGGCCGCCCAGCTCGCGGCGGACCCGGCCCCACGCCTCGATCAGCCGCTCGTGGAGGCTGTTAAACTGGTCGATCGGCCCGGATCCGCCCAGGCCGGCCGGGCCGACGATGTCCCTGGCCCAGAACCACTGGATCACGGCCGCTTCGAGCAGGGCCGTCGGGGTATCCGCGTTGTATTCGAGCAGCCTGGGCGGCCCGGAGCCGTCGAACGCGAGGTCGAACCGGCCGTAGATCGTATGCTCGTCGCGCTCCCAGCTCCGGGCGACGAAGTCGTGGAACGGGGCGGGGATGCCGAGGTCTTCGAGCCGGCCATCCTCGATGATGGAGTCGACCGCCTCCAGGCACATCGCGTCGAGGGCGATGGTGGCCCGCTCGATCTGGTCGATCTCGTCGGCCTCGAACAGGTAATAGGCCGACTCGTCCCAGTACGCCTCGTCGTCGATCGTGTGGAACAGCAGGCCCTGGGCCTCGACGCGTTTCCGCCAGTCGGCGCGGGGCGAGATCGGGACGCGGAGCATCGGCGGTCCTCGTCGGTTCGGTCGGGCGGTCTCGATCAGGAGGAGGCGCTGGAGTGCCCGGCGCTCGATCCGAACCCACCCCGGGACGACGGGGTCCCGACGTGCGAGGGGGTCGAGGTGCCGCCGCGCGACGGTGCCGGCGCGACGCCGCCCCGCGACGCCGAGGAGGCGGCGCGAGCCCCGAGGAAACCGCCGATCAGCCCGCCGACGTTGCCCCGGTGGCCCGAATGTGTCGTGCTGCCGGCATGGCTGGATTCCTGGGCGATCTGCTCGGGCGTGCCCCAGTTATCACCCCGCTCATCCCCTTCGGCAACGACCCAATCCCACTGGACCGCTTCCTCTTCCACCGCCGGGGCGCAGCCGGTGACCGCGATCGTCGAGCCGAGCAGGGCCGGCCCGATCAGGACCAGGGAAATCGATTTCGAGGATCGGCCCATGGGGGATGCCTTTCGATCGAGGAGGCGGCCTATCGGGAGGATTTCCTGAGGGTCGCGAACCCCTGACTCACCATCCTCTTCGCCCGGACGGGGCGAACATTTGCCGATGACTGGCGCGAGATCCTGCCAGGATCGCAGGCATGAACGGAACTTGCAAGGACGAATCTCGTAGGAATGGGGCGGGCAAGGCCCTTGGGCCGCCCCCGGTTCGATCCGGGATGGCCCGGCCGGCGGCGGATCGGGCGGGCCCTCCCGCCGGGATCGGGCCGGGGATTTCCACGGCACTCCGCCCGGTCGCCGGACAATAATTCGGGAAACCCCTCGAATTACCCTCCAGTGGCGAGCAGAATCAAGCACGCCAGCCCGATCGATTCAAGAAATTCCGATTTCCCGAGGAGTGCGACCATGGCTTGCTCGATGCTGAAGAAGGGCGTGATCGGGGCGACGCTGGGCGCCGGGGTCCTTTACGGACTGTTCGGGACCTCGGCCCCGAGCTACCTCCGGACCGCCGCCCAGCGGTTCCGCCACGGCGTCAAGGACGCGATGCCCGACCAGTTCCAGATCGAACGGGCTCGCGACGAGGTCCGCCGGCTGGAGCCGGATTTCCATAATACGATCGAGAACCTGGCGAGGACCTCGGTCGAGGTCGACACGCTGAACAAGGAAATCGCCGCGATCCGCTCCAACCACGAGAACGGGAAGGTCGCTCTCAAGGCCATGCGGTCGAAGCTGGACACCGGCGACCTCCGCCTGACCGGCAATGTCTCCTACTCCCCCGCCGAGATGAAGGAAGAGCTGGGCCACCGCCTGGACAGCTACCGGAACACCGGCGAGATCCTGGAGAGCAAGGAGGCCACGCTCAAGGCCAAGTACAAGGAGCTGTCCGCCTACCGCCGCCATCTCGACCAGATCGGCACGGCCAAGCGGGCCCTGATGAGCAAGATCGACGGGATCGAGGCCCGGCTCAAGATGATCGAGACCACCAAGCAGGGCAATGACTTCAACTTCGACGAGGGCGCCCTGGCCCGCGCCAAGGAGGCCGTGGCCGACCTGGAGAAGCGGACCGAAGTCCTGAGCCGCCGGGCCGAGCTGGAAGGCAAGTACGCCGGCACCCTCCTGCCGGCCGGCACCGAGCCCGGCCGCGACGTCCTCCGCGAGATGGACGCCGAGTTCGGCCCCCAGGCCCCCGCGCCGGCCCCCGGCGAGGACAAGAGCCTGTAAGGATCCGGTTGCCAACCCACGATGCGACGGCCCGGGCCATGCGTCCGGGCCGCCGCATCGCCCGCATCCGACCTCGCCCAACTCTCCGGCCGGCCTTCCGCCCGCCGTGCTCGCGGGGACGACGGCGGGCGGAGGATCGGCCCCTGATATGATGAAGGCGGGAGTGGTGTCTTTCCCCATGGTCACATCGGACGGTAAGCGAACCATGCTGGGACAATGGCGGATCGCGTTGAGACAGGCGGAGGAGGCGGCGCAGGCGGGCCGCTACGAGGAGGCCCTGGCCCTGGCGTCCCGCGCCGACGTGGCCGACCATCGCCACGCGGCCCGGCTCCGGGACCGGATGGCCCGCGAGCTGATCGCCCGGGCCGTCCGCCGCTCCGAGGCCGACGACCTGGCCGGGGCCATCGATGACCTCCGGGTCGCCGAGGGCATGGGCGCCCCGCCGGACGCCCTGGCCGCCGCCCGCCTCAGCCTCGCCGACCGGATCGCCGCCGAGGTCCGCATCGACCTCGACGCCGGCGAGCCGGCCCGCGTGGTCGAGCGGGTCGACGAGCTGGCCCGGCACAAGATCGGGGGCCCGGCCCTGCGGAGGGCCCGCGAGGCCGCCGACGCCTGGCGGACCGCCCTGGACGAGGCCCGTCGCGGCGAATTCGGCCGCGCCCACGAGCAGCTCGACCGCGCCGACCGCCTGGCCGGCGACGGGGCTTGCAAGGCCCTGGAGGCGGCCCGGCGCGACCTGGATGCCCGCCAGAAGGCCGCCGCCCCCCGGGTGGAGGCCCTCTACGCCGCCCTGGCCAAGGGGCGATGGGCCGAGACCCTGGTGGCCGCCGACGCGGTGATCGAGTTCGTCCCCGAGCATCCGCCGGCCCGGCAGGCCCGCTCCCGCGCCTGGCAGCAGATCGCCGCCATCGGCCCGGGCTCGGCGAGCCTGCCCGGCCGGGGCTCGCGGGCATCGTCGGCGGGCCTGGGGCCCGACCCGATGGCCACCCTGATCCTCCCGGCCGCCGCCGAGGCCCCGGCGCCCCTGCGGGGCCCGATCCCCCCGTCCCGGGCGCTGGCCCAGGCCGGGGCCGCCGGCCCCCGCGGCCGGTTCCTGCTCTGGGCCGACGCCGTGGGCGGGTTCCTGGTCTGCCTGAACGACGAGGTCGTCCTGGGCCGGGCCGGGGCCGACTCCGAGGCCGACGTCCCGCTGCTAGGCGACCTGTCGCGGCAGCACGCGACCCTGGCCCGCGACGGCGAGGGCTACGCCATCCGCGCCATCAAGCCGACGTTCGTCAACGGCCGGCCGGTGGAGACGGCCCCGCTCCGCGACGGCGACGTGATCCGGCTGGGGTCGACCGTCGAGCTGGAATTCCGCCAGCCCAGCCCGGTCAGCGCCACCGCCCGCCTCGACGTGATCAGCCGGCACCGGCTCCCCCTGGCCGTCGACGGCGTGATCCTGATGGCCGAGACCTGCATCGTCGGGTCGGCCCCGCAGTCGCACATCGCGGCCCCCGGGCTGGCCCGCCCGGTCGTCCTGTACCGCCAGGGGCCGACCCTGTGGTGCCGCGCCTCGGGCCCCTTCGAGGTCGACGGCCGTTCCTGCGCGGCCCGCGCCCCCGTCACCCTCCAGTCGAGCGTCCTGGGCGAAGGGTTCTCCTTCAGCCTCGAATCGCTCGGCACGCGAACATCGCCGGTTTGATCCCGGTCGGATCTCCTGCCGCTACGGCCGCCCAACAAACCATCGACCCGGACGAATACCCCCTCGACACGACGGCCCGCCATGACCCCCCGAGGCGGACGACGTCCCGCACGAGAGTGGAGCACGCAGCGATGAGCGCGAAGGACCGAGACCTGACGCCCGACACCAGCAACGAGACGGCCGTCCTGCCCGCCGACGGCGCGGGGCTCGACCGACCCGCGGGCGGTCCCGCCAACGCCGGCAATCGCTACACGTTCGGATCGGGATCGCGCCCCCTGGAAGGCTACACGATCAAGAGGGCGGTCGGCCGGGGCGGCTTCGGCGAGGTCTACTACGCCACCAGCGACTCGGGCAAGGAAGTCGCCCTGAAGCTCATCACCCGCAACCTCGAAATCGAGCGTCGCGGCGTGGTCCAGTGCATGAACCTCAAGTGCCCGAACCTGCTGGCCATCCACGACATCAAGACCAGCGACGCCGGCGACACCTTTGTGATCATGGAGTACGTCTCCGGGCCCAGCCTGGCGCACGTGATCGCCCAGCACCCCCACGGGATGCCGATCGGGGAGGTCCGCGCCTGGCTCAAGGGGCTGGTGGACGGCGTGGCCTACCTCCACGACCACGGGATCGTCCACCGCGACCTCAAGCCGGCCAACCTCTTCATGGAAGAGGGCGTGGTCAAGATCGGCGACTACGGCCTGTCCAAGATGATCTCGTCGCAGCCGGCCAGCCACCACTCGGAGAGCATCGGCACCTGCCACTACATGGCGCCGGAGATCGCCTCGGGCAAGTATCACAAGCCGATCGACGTCTACGCGATCGGCGTGATCCTCTATGAGATGATCACCGGCCACGTCCCATTCGGCGGGGAGACGGTGGGCGAGGTCCTGCTCAAGCACCTGACCACCCGCCCCGACCTCCGGGCCCTGCCCGAGCCGTACAAGTCCATCGTCGCCCAGGCCATGGCCAAGGAGCCGGGCCAGCGACCCCAGCGGGTCGTGGGCCTCCTGCCCCCCGACGACGCCCCCCGGCCCCGCGACGTCCGGTTCATCGGCGAGCGGAAGGGCGGGGGCGCGGCCGCGCCGCCCCCGGCCGAGCCGAAGCCCGCCGACGACGGCATCTTCCGGATCACCGACGAGGAGCCGGTCCTGTACATCGGGCCCGACACGGTCCCGCCCCGGGGCCGATCCGGCCTGAACCCGTTCGCCCGCCGCCAGGCGTCGCGCCCGGTTCGCCCGGCCCAGGCCCCGCGGCGGTCGCCCGACCGCTGCGCCCGCCAGGTCCGCCTGATCGCCACCGCCCCGCTGGCCCCCCCGCCCCCGCCGGAGCCCCCCGCCCCGCTGCCGGTCGGGCGGGGCCGCGTGGCCGAATTGGCCGGGTCGATGCTGGGCGCGGCCTTCTGGGCGGCGCTGGCCACGGCCCTGTTCGGGATCGTCGGCGAGTTCGACCTGGGGCGGAGGCCGCAGGACGTCGCGTTCGTCTACACGACCATCCTCCTGGGGAGCTGGGCGGCCATGGTGCCGGCCAAGTTCGCCGAGGGGGGGACGGCGAGCCAGGCCTCGCGCCGGCTGGCCTCGGCCGCCCTGGGCATGGCCCTGGGGGTGGCCGGGCAGGTCCTGGCCGGGTGGACCCTGATGGGGCCGTCGCACGGCGGGCCGATGGTCCAGCTGGTCGACTACTTCGACTCCGGCCCGATCGCCCTGGCCCTGCCCGACCTGGTCCGCCTGGCCGTCTTCTTCGCCATCGCCTTCGGGGCCATCGACTGGTGGTCGATGACCGATCGCGACCGCAAGGCGCGGTTCCGGATCGGGCCCATGGTCCGGGCCACCGCCCTGTCGCTGGTGCCCGCCCTGGTCCTGCTCGGGCCCGAGCGCAGCCAGATCGTAGTGCCGATCGTCGTCCTGACCTCGGCCGTGGTCCAGATGGTCAGCCCCTGGAACGAGGTCGCGGCGCGCTACACCGCCGCGACCCGCCCCGGACGGCTCCAGGGCGTGGCCTGATCCGCATCAATATCCATCCCGAGGCCGCGAACCAACTCCCAGATAGACCGGCCTCTTGTGCCCTGACCCGCCGGATCGCCCCGGGGCCGGACCTCCGGCAAGGATTGGGAACCGATGAAAAAGCTCGCCCTCGTGATCGCCCTGGCCGTCGCCGCCTCCTGGATGCTGTCCGATCGGCCCGATCGCGACACCCCCGCGACTCGTTCCCTCCGCGACCTGGATCGCTCGATCCGGCACGACCAGGACAATGCCCGACGCGACCTGGCGAAGGGAAGGCGGGGGCGTCATCGTCCCGCGCCCCCCGCCCCCCCGGAGCCCCCGACCGCCCCGGTCGCCCTGCTCGACGATAT
Organism: Tundrisphaera macrotermitis; assembly: GCF_051175315.1. NCBI lineage: Bacteria > Pseudomonadati > Planctomycetota > Planctomycetia > Isosphaerales > Isosphaeraceae > Tundrisphaera > Tundrisphaera macrotermitis. The sequence continues at coordinate 2,427,022 of NZ_CP195100.1, read as the reverse complement.
GCCGTCTCGCGGTCGTCGGCCCGAGGCCGCGAAGGCCCCGGCCTGGTTCCCGGCCTCCGGCCGCGAAGAGGATGCGACCCGGGACGAATCGGCCGGCGAACGCGTCCTCATCGGCCGGTTGTCCGCCTCCGAGGACCGGGCCCGCCGCGACCTGGATGAGAGGCTGGCCCGCGAGGTGCGCGACTGGCTGGCCGCCGACGTCTCCCCGACGTGGACGCCTCCGGCCCGCGAACTGGCCTCGATGACGCTCGACTCCTACATCCAGCCGGTCGCCCAGGTGTTCAAGCCCCTGCCGGGCGAAACCGAGGCCGCGGCATCCTCCGTCACGCCGACGGCCGGATCCCCCTCGCCCGTGGCGGAGGCCAAAGCCTCGGTACTGGACGACGTCTACACCCTGTACCGGGCCGGCGGGCGGTTCGACTTCTCCTCGAATCGCAAGGCGAAGCTGATCGAGATCTACCGCCGGCAGGTCGTCGACGGCCGGCTCCAGAAGCTGGGCGGGGGCGTGGTCCTGGCCCTGGCCGCCCTGGCCGCCCTGGCCGGGTATATCCGGGCCGACGAGGCGACCAAGGGCTTCTACACCAACCGGCTCCGCCTGGCCGCAGCGGCCGGGCTGGGCGCCTCGGGCTATGCGGTCTATCGGGTCCTGATGTAATCCTGACCGGGGAGGGGGCGACGTCATGGGATTCTTCGAAGCCTTGCATGCCGGGCTCCGGCGGGTCGAAACGGCGGTGGACCGGGGACTCTCGCCGGGGCGGCTCGGGGATTGGCTCCGCCGGGTCGGCGACCGGATCTCGCGCGGCGACGTCGGGCCGATCGTCGTGTTCGGCGCCTTCTTGACCCTGGCCCTGATGGGTGCGGCCACCCTGCCGATCGTGATCCCGTTCGTGCTGGTCCTGGCCCTCATCCTGGGCCTGATCCAGCTGGCCCGGATCTGGGGCCGGGAGTTCCTGACCCTGATGCGGCTCGACGATGGCGCCTTCCCGGGCCGGCATGACAAGCTGATCTGGGGGCTGCTGCTGATCCTGATCCCGCCGGTCGGGGCCTGGCTGTTCGGGGCCTATCGCGAGGCCCATTGGGGCGTGGGCAAGGCCGAAGGGCCGGCCGCCGAGGTCTGACGCGGAGGGATTCGGGCGTAGGCAAGCGTTGGCCGGCGGGGTTAAGATGAGGTCAGACGGGCGGGCGTTCGCCCCGCCCCACCGAGGCCGAGGGGCGAGCCGTTCGATGGCGATCACGGACACCGAGGCCCTGCTGATCCGACGGGTCCGCGAGGGGGATGCCGGGGCCTGGCGACAGCTGATCGAACGCTACGAGGGGCGCCTGATCGCGTTCGTCGACAGCCGGCTCCGCGACCGCGCCGCGAGCGAGGACGCCGTGCAGGAGACCTTCATCGGCTTCCTGACCAGCCTGCCGCACTACGACGAGAAGCGCGAGCTGGAGGCGTACCTCTTCTCGATCGCCGCCCACAAGCTGACCGACCACCTCCGCAAGCAGGGCCGGCGGCCGATCGACCAGTTCGGGTCGGACGACCACGGCCGGCCGCTCGACGAGGTGCCCGGCGGCGAGCGGCCGGCGTCGAGCATCGCCCGCAGCGGGGAGCGTCGCGAGGCCGAGGAACGCCTGCTGGCCGACGCGATGGGCCAACTCGTCCGCGAGTGGCTCGCCCGGTCCGACTACGACCGGATCCGCTGCCTGGAGCTGCTGCTGGTCAAGGGCCGGGCGAACAAGGACGTCGCCAAATACCTCGGGATCACCGAGCAGGCGGTGGCCAGCTACAAGTTCCAGACGATCGGCCGGCTCAAGGAGATGGCCCGGCGCGCCGGGATGAGCCTCGATCACCTGGGCGGCGAGGACTGATCCGATGACCGACGAGTTCCACCACGTCCACGACCCCGACGGCCGGGTCACGGTCGATCCCGACATGCTCCGGGCCTACCTGGCCGACGAGTTGCCCCCCGGCACCCTGGCCCGGGTCGAGAAGGCGTTGCGCGACTCGGCCGAGCTGCGGGCCCTGCTCGAAGACGTCCGCCAGGACCGGGTCGACGCCGGGCTCCACAGCCTGGGGGCGATCTGGCGCCGGTCCCGCCTGACCTGCCCGAGCCGCCAGCAGCTCGGCAGCCTCCTGCTGGACGCCCTCGACCCCGACCTGGCCGATTACCTCCGGTTCCACATCGAGGTGGTCGAGTGCCCATACTGCCAGGCCAACCTCGCCGACCTGGAGGGCCGGGCCGGGCTGTCCGCGACCACCGACCCGTCGCGGCAACACCGGATCCTCCAGTCGAGCCGTCACTTGCTGGGCGAGGGCAACGCCTGAGCCGATGCGTTCGGGCCGACCTGCCCCGGGTCGGCCCCCCACGCCGTGCCGTCCTCCCCGATCAGCGCCTGGTCGGCGGGGCTCGACGGGTCGGCCGGGTCCGGCGCGGCCTTCCAGGCCCGGGCCTCGCCATCGGCCTCGCGCATCAGCTTCGCCCAGGCGTCCAGGTCGGCCGGGCCGTCGGGCATGGGGCCGACCCCGGGGACCGTCACCCAGCCCGGGCCGTCCACCTGGAACCGATTGTCCTTCCCGTCCCAGCGGACCATCCTGGGCAGGTCGCCGGGGTTCGGCTTCTCGACGCCGAGATCCAGGAGGGAGCGGACCCGGAAGGCCGATCGGGATACCTTCACCTCCAGCGGGGTCGCCTCGGCGAACTGGTTGACGTCGAGGAAGGACCCCGCCGCGATCGAGCAAGACTCGACGGTCAGCTGGCAGGCCGGGACGGGGGTGCCGTCGACGGCCCCGCGGGGGCCGAAGGCATTGAGGACATGGATCGCCCCGCCGGCAGCGGCGTCCGTCGCCTCGAACCGGAGGATGGATTGCTTGAGCGAGACCATCGACCTGGGCGAGGCCTCGATGTCCAGGGGACGGTCGAAGCCGACCAGGAGGCATCCGGCGAGGCTGGCCCGCCCCCCCCGGAGCAGGATGGCCCGCGATCCGGCCGTCTCCCCCTCGGCCCGGATCGCGCACCGCTCTAGGGCCAGGTCGCGCTCGGCGTCGATCAGAGGGGCATCGGTGGGCTTGTCGCGGCGGTCGACGACGGTCAGCCCCTTGATCGAGATCGTGGAACGGGCGGCGAACATCGGCAAGGCCCCCGCCATCTGGACCTCCAGGACGGGGCGGACCCCCTCGGCGGCGCGGATGACGAGCGGCTCGCCGCTGGGGACGATGATGGTCGCCTTGTTGGTGAGCCGGATCGGGGTCGCCGAGGTCAGCACGACCTCGCCGCCGGATCGGGCGGCCCGCGCGACGGCCTCGGCCAGCGTCTTCGCCGCGATCATGCGGCCGTCCTTGCCGCGGACCAGGATCTCGCCGGGCGGGATCGGCGCCGGGCCCGTCGCGGTGTCCTCGGGCTGACCCGGGGGGGGCGTCGGTCGCCCGGGGCCGGCGAATCGCGTCCAGGCCAGGACGCCCAGGCCGACGACCGCCACGAGCAGTCCCGCGGCCACGGCGATCCGCATCGGCGAACGCCAGGGCGGGCGCGGGCCGGACGGGCCATCGGGATCGGCCGGGGCCGGCCGGGTCTTGGCGGGCTTCGGGGGCCTGGCGGGCTTGGCCGCCTTCGCGGTCGCGCGGAGCCCCTGCGAGAGCGGGACCTCGGGGCCGAGGTCGAGCGGGAAGAACGAGTCGGTCCGCGCGGTCGCCGAGGCCGAGCCCGACCCGGCGGTCTCCGGGGACACGACCATCTGCCCGTCCGTGTTCAGGCCGAGCGTCGCCGCCCATGAGGCCGGCACGTCGGGGATCGCGGACGGTTCGGTGGCCGGCGAGACCGACGTCTGCGCCGATCCCCCGGCGGCCGGCGCCGCACGATGGTCGGCCATCAGGGCCGGGATGACCCCGGACGGGGACGAGCCGCCTTCCAGGGCGTATGGCTCCAGCTCCTGGGCCAGGACCTGCGGCGTGGGCTGGCGCTCGTCCGGGTTCTTCCGCATCAGCCGGGCGACGATGGCCGCCAGCCCCTCCGGCACGCCCGGCACCAGCTCGTTGAGCGGCTCGGGGTCGTGCAGCTGGTGGGCGTAGAGCTTCTCCGGCAGGCTGGTGACGGGGAACGGCACCCGGCCGGAGATCATGTGGAACATCGTGCAGCCGAGCGAGTAGAGGTCGGCCCGGGTGTCCACCGACCGCGAGTGCCGCGCCTGTTCCGGCGACACGTAGTCGAACGTCCCGACCGTGGCGCCGTCGCGGGTCACGTTGTCCTGGTCGGTCAGGTCGATGGCCAGCCCGAGGTCGGTCAGCTTGGCCGCGCCCTCGGTCGTCACCAGGATGTTGCACGGGTTGACGTCGCGATGGATCAGCCCCTTCAGCCGGGCATGCTCCAGGCCCAGGGCCACCTGCCGGGCCAGCCGGGCGGCGGTCGGCCAGGGGATCGCCCCGGACTCGCCGATCATCTGGCCGATGTTCTTCCCCTCGATGTACTCCATCACGAGGTATCGGACCCCGTTGGATTCCCCCTCGTCGTAGATCCGGACGAGGTTCTCGTGCTGGAGCTGGGCGCCGACCTTGGCCTCCCGCTGGAACCGGGTGATGGCGCGGGGGTTGGTCATCCGCTCCTGCGAGAGGATCTTCAACGCCACCCGCCGGTCGAGCCGGACGTCCTTCGCCAGGTAGACGCGGCCCATCCCGCCCCGGCCGATCAAGTCGAGCAGGACATACTTGTCGATCCGGTAGCCGGTGGTGCGGCCCGCCAGGATCTGCTGGGCCTGCCAGAGGGTCAGGTGCCCCCGGGTGATGGTCTGCCGTGCCAGGCGGCGGTCGATCGCCTCCTCGACGCGCTTCTCGTCGGGGATGGCGTCCCAGCAGGCATCCAGGCTCGCCTCGTCGATCAGGCCTGTGAGCAGGGCGGACCGATAGAAACGCGACGCCTTGTGATCGAGCATGATGGGTCCCGGAGTCCGGCGTCGAACCCACCCTGGAGGGGCGCCGCTCGCTTATCCCTAATCTAGTACGCCGATCGCCCGCGGGCAAGCCCCTTCACGGGCCGGGGCGGATCGATTCATCACGCATCGTCAAGGGCTTTCACGTCGCGTTTTTTTGATGGGGGCGGCTCCGGCCGGATTCGGTTAGGATGGGGCGGGGGCCGCCGCTCTCCCCGGGCCCCTCCCTCGCGAACCCACGACCGGAGCCGGGCCTCATGCAACGACCTCGGGGGCGAGTCCTCGCCGGTGCGTCGATCCTCGCGCTGATGGGCCTCCTCGGGGGCGCGGCGCGGGGGCAAGGCCCGCCGGATGCCCCGGATGATCGCGCGGCGGTCGGCCGGTTCGTCGATCGGTTCTGCGTGTCCTGCCACGATGGCGCGGAGAAGGCGGGGGGCCTGGACCTCACCGCCATCGCCCCGGGGGAGATCGGCCGGCATCCGGACGCCTGGGAGAGGGTCGTCCGCCGGCTGGCCGCCCGCCAGATGCCGCCGGCCGGCGAGGTCCGCCCCTCCGCGAAGGAGACTGATGCCGTCGTCGCCCTGCTGGCCGGCACGCTCGACCGCGAGGCCGCCGCGCATCCCCGTCCGGGCCGGCCCGGGACCTTCCGCCGCCTGACCCGGATCGAGTACCAGAACGCGATCCGCGACCTGCTGGCGCTGGACGTCGACGCGTCGGCCCTGCTGCCGCCCGACGAGTCGAGCCGGGGCTTCGACAACATCACCGTGGGCGACCTGTCGCCGGCCTACCTGGACCGGGCCATCGCGGCGGCGCAGAAGGTCGCCCGGCTCGCCGTGGGCGGCGCGGGGCGGTCGCCCGACGGGGCCACGATCCGGGTCCCGGCCGATCTCACCCAGGAGGAGCACGTCGAGGGGCTGCCGCTCGGCACCCGGGGCGGCGCCCTGATCCCCTACACGTTCCCCCGCGACGGCGAGTACGAGGTCCAGCTCCGCCTGGCCCGCGACCGCAACGAGCAGGTCGAGGGCCTGCGCCGGCCGGCCGAGGTGGTGGTCCTGGTCGATCGCGAGCCCCGGCAGGCATTCGCGATCCAGCCCCCCCGGGCCGAGCGCGACCACCAGGCCGCCGACCAGCACCTGAAGACGAGGATCCGGGTGACGGCCGGGCCGCACGACCTCGGGGTCGCGTTCCTCAAGGATCCGTCCTCGCTGCTGGAAACGAAGCGCCAGCCCTACCAGGCCCGCTACAACGTCCACCGGCACCCCCGGACCGCGCCGGCCCTGTACCAGGTCTCGATCACCGGCCCGTATGACGACCGGGGGCCCGGCGACACCCCCAGCCGGAGGCGGATCTTCATCGCCGCGCCCGCTGGGCCCGACGACGAGGAGGCGACCGCCCGCCGGATCCTCGCCGCCCTGATCCGCCGCGCCTACCGCCGGCCGCCCGACGACGCCGACCTGGAGGCGCCGATGGCCCTCTATCGCGAGGCCCGGGCCGGGGGGAGCTTCGACGCGGGGATCGAGATGGCCCTGGGCGCGATCCTGGTCAACCCCCGGTTCCTGTTCCGGATCGAGGCCGACCCGCCCGGCCTGGCCTCGGGAACTCCCTATCGCCTCTCCGACCTGGAACTGGCCTCCCGCCTCTCGTTCTTCCTCTGGAGCAGCATCCCGGACGACGAGTTGCTCGGGCTGGCCGAGCGGGGCGAGCTGTCCCGGCCCGGGGCGATCGAGGGGCAGGCGCGGCGGATGCTGGCCGATCCCCGATCCCGGAGCCTGGCGACCAACTTCGCCGGCCAGTGGCTCCACCTCCGCAACCTCGCGTCGATCACGCCGGACCTGCGGCTGTTCCCCGACTTCGACGACAACCTCCGCCGGGCGTTCCGCGCCGAGACCGAGCGGCTGTTCGAGCGGGTGGTGCGCGAGGATCGCGACGTGGCCGACCTCCTACGCTCGGGCCGCGCCGACCTGAACGAGCGGCTGGCCAAGCACTACGGCATCCCGCACGTCTACGGCAGCCACTTCCGGCCGGTCGACCTGCCCGGCGACGCGACGCGGGGCGGGCTGCTCCGCCAGGGGAGCATCCTGACCGTCACCTCGTACGCGACCCGGACGTCGCCGGTGATCCGGGGGAAGTGGGTCCTGGAAAACATCCTGGGCACGCCCCCGCCGCCGCCGCCGGCCGACATCCCCGCCCTGCGGGACAACACGGTGGACGCGTCGGCGTCGGTCCGCGACCGCCTCGCCGAGCACCGCGCCAACGAAGCCTGCGCCGGGTGCCACAAGCTGATGGACCCGGCGGGGTTTGCATTGGAGAATTACGACGCCGTGGGCCGATGGCGGACCCTGGAAGAAGGCCGGCCGGTGGACGCCTCGGGCGGCCTCCCCGACGGCCGCACGTTCGAAGGCGTGGCCGGGCTCGAAGCGGGCCTCCTGAAACGCCCCGACCTGTTCGCGGCGACCCTGGCGGAAAAGCTCCTGACCTTCGCCCTCGGCCGGCCCGTCGAGACGGCCGACGCCCCGGCCATCCGGAAGATCGTCCGCGACGCCCACGCCGAGGGCGACCGCTTCTCGGCCGTCGTCGCGGGGATCGCGACCAGCACCCCATTCCAGATGAGGACCTCCGAATGATCGTCATGCAGAAGGCATTGCCGCGTCGGACGTTCCTCCGGGGGCTGGGCACGGCGCTGGCGCTGCCGTTGCTGGACGCGATGGTCCCGGCGATGACCGCCGTGGCCGACACCGCCGCCGCGCCGGCGAAGCTCCGGCGGCTGGGCTACGTCTACATGCCGATGGGCTGCGACATCGCCCGCTGGACGCCCCCGGGCGCGACGCTGGACGAGCTGTCGCCGATCCTCTCCTCGCTGGCCCCGGTCCGCCAGCATGTGACGGCGATCTCCAACCTCGTCCTGGAGAACGCCTACCCCGGCACGCACGCCACGTCCAACGCCGCCTTCCTCAGCGCCGCGCGGGCCAAGCTGACCGAGAGCACCGACTATTACCTGGGCACGACCGCCGACCAGATCGCCGCCCGGCAGATCGGCCAGGCGACCCAGCTGCCGTCGCTGGAACTGTCGATGGACCTGCTCTCCACGGTCGGCCAGTGCGACAACGGCTACGCCTGCGTCTACCAGAACAACCTGTCGTGGTCGTCCCCGACGACCCCGCTCCCCTCCGAGGCCCATCCCCGGATCGTCTTCGAGCGCCTGTTCGGCGAGGGGGGGACCGCCGACGACCGCCGGGCCGCCCTGCGGAAGCGGGCCAGCCTGCTCGACTCCGTCACAGGCGAGATCGCCCGGCTCCGGAACCAGCTCGGCCCGGCGGATCGCGGCCGGGTCGACTCCTACCTGGAGACGGTGCGCGAGGTCGAGCGGCGGATCCAGAAGGCGGAGGCCGACGCCCGCGACAACGCCCTGCCCGACCTCGACCGCCCGGTCGGCGTGCCGGCCCTGTATGCCGACCATGCCCGTTTGATGTTCGACCTGCAGGTGCTGGCCCTCCGGGGGGACGTGACCCGGGTCATCACCTTCCAGCTCGCCCGCGAGACCAGCGGCCGGACCTACCCCGAGATCGGCGTCCCGGACCCGCACCACCCGCTCACCCACCACGGCAACGACCCCGAGAAGGTCGCCCGGATGGCGAAGATCAACCAGTTCCACGTCTCGCTGTTCGCCGAGTTCCTGGCCAAACTCCAGGCCACGCCCGAGGGGGACGGGACGCTGCTGGACCACTCGCTCTACCTCTACGGCTCGGGCATGGGCAACCCTAACGTCCACGACCACACCAACCTGCCGATCCTGGTGGCGGGCGGGGCGGCCGGCCGGATGCGGGGCGGCCGGCACATCCGCTTCGACACGCCGACGCCTTTGGCCAACCTCCACCTGACCCTGCTCCGCAAGGTCGGCGTCCCGATCGACTCGTTCGCCGACAGCCGGGGCAAGGTCGAGGAGTTGTTCGAGCCGTTGCCCGTCTGATCCCCGGAGGCCGCCAAGATGGGTGCGCTGCTGGTCCTGCTCGCCGCCTCGCTGGTCGCCGATGCCCCGCTGGCCGACGCGGCGGAGCGGGCCGACCGCGCCGCCGTCCGCGCCTGGCTTGATCGGAAGCTCGACGCGGACCAGGCCCAGCCCGACGGGATGACCGCCCTGATGTGGGCCGCCCGCCACGACGACCCGGAGATGGCCAAGCTTTTGCTGGCGGCCGGGGCCGACGCGAAGCGGGCCAACCGGTTCGGCGTGACGCCCCTGGCCCTGGCCTGCACCAACGGCGGCGGGGCGATGGTCACGCTTTTGCTCGACGCGGGGGCCGACCCGAACGGGCCGCTGCGGGGCGGCGAGACGCCGCTGATGACCGCCGCCCGCACCGGCCGGATCGGGCCGGTCCGGGCGCTGATCGGCCGGGGGGCCACGGTCGACGCCCGCGAGCACCGGGGCCAGACCGCCCTGATGTGGGCCGCCGCCGAGGGGCATGCGGAGGTCGTCTCGGAGCTGATCCGCGCCGGGGCCGACTTCCGGACGCCCCTGCCGTCCGGGTTCACCCCCCTGCTCTTCGCCGCCCGCGAGGGGCGGATCGACGTGGCCCGGGCCTTGATCGGGGCCGGGGCCGACGTCAACGAGGCGACGGAGGCCAGGCCCGCCAACGGCAAGGCCCCCGCGAAGGGGTCCACCCCGCTGATCCTGGCCATCGAGAACGGCCACTTCGACCTCGCGGTCGTCCTGCTGGACGCCGGGGCCGACCCGAACGACCAGAGGTCGGGCTTCACCCCCCTGCACACCCTGACCTGGGTCCGCAAGCCGAACCGGGGGGATGGCGACGACGGCGAACCCCCGCCCGCCGGGTCGGGGACGATGACCAGCCTCCAGTTCGCCGAGGCCCTGCTCGACCACGGGGCGGACGTCAACGCCCGGCTCACGCGGGACCCATCGGACCGGAAGATCCTGAACCGGACCGGGGCCACGCCGTTCCTGCTGGCCAGCATGACGGCCGACGTCCCTTTGATGCGCACCCTCCACAAACGCGGGGCCGACCCCCGCCTCGCCAACGCCGACGGGTCGACCCCGCTGATGGCCGCCGCCGGGCTGGGGTCATTGGCCCCCGGCGAGGAGGCGGGCACCGAGCCCGAGGCGCTGGAGGCCGTGGCCCTCGCGCTGGAACTGGGCAACGACCCCAACGCGGTCGACCGCAACGGCGAGACCGCCATGCACGGGGCGGCCTACAAGAACTTCCCCCGGGTCGTCCGGTTCCTGGCCGACCACGGCGCGAAGCCCGAGGCCTGGGACCACGCGAACAAGCACGGCTGGACGCCCCTGCGGATCGCCGAGGGGTATCGGCCGGGCAACTTCAAGCCCTCGCCCGACACCGTCGCCGCCCTCCGCGCGGTGCTCCCGCCCCGGGCCCCCTAGACGTCGGCGATCAGCACGTCGACCCCGTCCAGGCCCCGGAGGATCGCCTCCAGGATCGACGTCCCGAACAGGCGGCGGTGCCAGGGCTGGCGGCTCTTGCCCATGACCAGCACGCGGATGTCGTACTCCCGGGCGAACGCGGTGATCGTGCTGGGCACGTCGCGGCCCTTGAAGGTCATGGGGATGCCGCCGAGCTGCTGGGCCAGCTCCAGGTTCTTGTTGAGGATGCGGTGGGTGGCGGCGTCGGTCCGGGTCAGGTCCTCGGCCGGGGTCTGGATGTAGACGGCATACCAGGGGGAGTTGAGCCGGTCGGCCAGCCGCGCCGCCTTGCGCAGGAGCGCCGGGGCGTTGGGGCTGCGGCTGGACAGCCCGACCATCACCCGCTCGGCGGCCGAGGACGGGGCCTTATCCGCCTCGGCGCGGCGGCCCCGGCGGTCGATCAGGTGGGCCATCTCCGCGAGCGTGACCTCGCGGAGCCGGGTCAGGTTGCCGGGGGTGAAGAAATTCTCCAGCGCCCGCTCGGCCCGGTCCGGGGGGTAGATCTTGCCGGTCCGCATCCGCTCCAGCAGGTCCTCGGCCGACAGGTCGACGTTGACGATCTGGTCGGCCTCCCCCAGCACCGAGTCGGGCAGGCGTTCCCTGACCTTCACCCCGGTGATCCGCTCGACCTGATCGTAGAGGCTCTCCAGGTGCTGGACGTTGACCGTGGTGATCACGTGGATCCCGGCGCGGAGCAGGTCGGCGGCGTCCTGGTGCCGCTTGCTGTTCCGGCTCCCCGGGGCGTTGGTGTGGGCCAGTTCGTCGACCAGGCAGACGGTCGGGCGGCGGGCCAGGATCGCGTCCAGGTCCATCTCCCGGAGGGTCACGCCCCGGTACTCGATCTCGCGGGGCGGGATGATCTCCAGGTCGCCGACCTGCTCGGCGGTCTCGGCGCGGCCGTGGGTCTCGACGATCCCGACCACCACGTCGACCCCCTGCTTCTTGAGCCGGTTCCCCTCGCGGAGCATCGCGTACGTCTTGCCCACCCCGGCGTTGGAGCCGAGGTACACCTTCAGCCGCCCCCTTTCCTGGCGGCGGATCAGGTGGAGGAACTGCTCGGGCGACGGGCGGGCGGGTTCGGTGGTCATCGGCGGGCCGCCGATCCGGAGGGCATGGCATCGAGGTCGAGGTTCAGGAGCAGGACGTTGACCCGGGGCGGAGCGCCGAAGATCGCGCCCGAGCGGTCGACGCGGGCATCGATCCGCTCCAGGATCCGCTCGACGGGCAGGTTGCGGGCCTTCGCCACGCGGGGGGCCTGGTAGCGGGCCGCCTCGGGGCTGAGGTCCGGGTCCAGGCCGGAGCCGGAGGCCGTGACCAGGTCGACCGGCACGGGATTGTCGGCCTCCGCATGGCCGACGGCCTCGGCCCGCGCGGCGACCTGCCGGGCGGCGTCGGCGGCGATCCGTTCGCGGAGGGCGGGGTTGGTCGCGGCCAGGTTCGACCCGCTCGCGGCATCGGTGGCATAGCCGTCGGCCCCGGCCGCCGAGGGACGCGGGGCGAAGTAGCGGTCCGAGCGGAACGGCTGGGCGATGTGCATCGAGCCGACGACCTTGCCGTCGCGCCGGATCAGGCTCCCCTCGGCCTGGGATGGGAACAGGGTGTGGCCGACCCCGTAGACCGCAGCCGGGTAGGCGACGGCGCACAGGGCGAAGGTCACCAGGCAGGCCAGGAACGCATGGACGGATTCGCGGATCATCGGACTGCTTCCCTTCCGTTGTGCGAGATCAGAGCCCGACCAGCCCCAGGAGCGGGTCGATGGCCACGTCGATGAGCTTGATGCCGACGAACGGGGCGATCACCCCGCCGAGGCCGTAGATCAGGAGGTTCCGGCGGAGCAGCGCCCCCGCCCCGACCGGCCGGTACTTCACCCCCTTCAGGGCGATCGGGATCAGCAGGGGGATGATGATCGCATTGAAGATCACCGCCGCCAGGATCGCGGACTCGGCCCCGCCCCGCGTGGCTAGGCCCATGAGGTCCAGCACCTTGAGACTCGGCAGGGTCGCGATGAACATGGCCGGGATCACGGCGAAATACTTGGCCAGGTCGTTGGCGATCGAGAACGTGGTCAGGGCCCCGCGAGTCATCAGCAGTTGCTTGCCGATCTCCACGACCTCGATGAGCTTGGTGGGGTCGCTGTCGAGGTCGACCATGTTGCCGGCCTCCTTGGCGGCCTGGGTGCCCGAGTTCATCGCCACGCCGATGTCGGCCTGGGCCAGCGCGGGGGCGTCGTTGGTGCCGTCGCCCATCATGGCCACGAGCTTGCCGCCCTCCTGCTCGGAGCGGATGTAGGCGAGCTTGGCCTCCGGGGTGGCCTGGGCGATGAAGTCGTCGACCCCCGCCTCCCTGGCGATCGCGGCGGCGGTCAGGGGGTTGTCGCCGGTGACCATCACCACCCGCAGCCCCATCCGGCGGAGCCGGGCGAACCGCTCGGAGATGCCGGGCTTGAGGATGTCGTCCAGCTGGATCACGCCGACGATCCGGTCGTCCTCGGCCACCGCCAGCGGCGTGGCCCCCTGCGAGGCGATCGCGTCGACGGTCGCCTGGAAGCCGTCGGGGAGTTGGCCCCCCTGCTCCTCCACGTACTTCGCCACGGTGTTGGGCGCCCCCTTGCGGAGCCGGGGGCCGCCGGGCAGGTCGACGCCGCTCATCCGCGTCTGGGCGGTGAAGTCGATGAAGGTCGATCCGTCCGGCGCCCCGCCGTCGAGGGCGGACTGCTGGCGGGCGAGGTCGAGGATGCTCTTGCCCTCGGGGGTGGAGTCGGCCATCGAGGCCAGCCCGGCCACCCGGGCGAGGTCGCGGGGCGAGGACCCGCCCAGCGGGACGAACCGGGTGGCCCGGCGGTTGCCGATGGTGATCGTGCCGGTCTTGTCCAGCAGCAGGGTGTCGATGTCGCCGGCCACCTCCACCGCCTTGCCGCTCTTGGCGATCAGGTTGGCCGCCAGGGCCCGGTCCATCCCGGCGATGCCGATGGCCGCCAAGAGGGCGCCGATGGTGGTCGGGATCAGGCAGACCAAGAGCGCGATCAGGGTCGGGATGTCGAGCGTGAGGCCGAAGTAGCGGCCCATCGGGTAGAGCGAGGCGGTCACGATCAGGAAGACCATCGAGAACGCCGCCAGCACGATCGTCAGGGCGATCTCGTTGGGCGTCTTCTGCCGGCTGGCCCCCTCGACCAGGGCGATCATCTTGTCCAGGAAGCTCTGCCCCGGCTCGGCCGTGACCCGGACCACGATCCGGTCGGACAGGACCCGCGTGCCGCCGGTCACGCCGGACAGGTCGCCGCCGGCCTCGCGGATCACCGGGGCGCTCTCGCCGGTGATCGCCGACTCGTCGACCGACGCCACGCCGGCGACGACCTCGCCGTCGGTGGGGATGACCTGCCCGGCCGCGATCGCCACCAGGTCCCCGGCCCGCAGGCGGGTCGAGGAGATCATCTCCCCCTGGTCATCGTCGATCGACCGGAGGCGGCAGGCCGGGGTATCGGCCCGGGTGGCGCGGAGGCTATCGGCCTGGGCCTTGCCCCGGGCCTCGGCCAGCGCCGAGGCGAAGTTGGCGAACAGCACGGTGAGGAACAGGAGGACCGCCAGGCTGACCTGGTAGGCGATCACGCCGACCGCCGCGTGGCCGACGATCGACTGGACGGCGACGATCGCCGTCAGGGCGGTGCCGACCTCGACCAGGAACATGACCGGGTTGCGGGCCATCTCCCGGGGGTCGAGCATCCGGAACGACTGCCCGACCGCCATCCGGACCAGCGACGGCTCGAACAGGCGGAGGGCCCGGGTGCCCCGGCGGCGGAGCTTGGGGGCCTGGGATTCGGCGGCGTCCCGCGCGGGGGCGTCCACGTCGGTGGCGAGGCTCATCGGATTCCTATCCTTGCTGGGTCGGTGATTCGTGTGGGGGTTCGGCCGCGACGCGTCAGGGATGGATCGCCGCCAGGTGGTCGGCGATCGGCCCGAGGACCAGCGCGGGCAGGAACGACAGGGCCCCGACCAGGAGCACCGTGCCCGCCAGCATCCCGGCGAAGGTGAGGTCGTCGGTCTTGAGCGTCCCGGTGGTCTGCGGCACCCGCCTCTTGGCCGAGAGGAACCCGGCGACGGCCAGGGGCAGGATCAGCGCCGGGAACCGGCCCAGCAGCAGGACCACGCCGGTGGCGATATTCCAGGCCGGGTTGTTGTCGGCCAGCCCCTCGAACCCCGACCCGTTGTTGGCCGCGGCCGAGGTGAACTCATAAAGGATCTCGCTGAACCCGTGCGACCCGGGGTTGGCCGTGGCCTTCGCCCCCCAGTCGGTCGCCGCGAACAGGCCGGCCCCGGCGCAGATCAGCAGCGGGTGGATCAGGATCGCCACCATCGCCAGCTTCACCTCGCGGGACTCGACCTTCTTGCCCAGGTACTCCGGTGTCCGCCCGACCATCAGCCCGGCGATGAACACCGCGACGATGATGTACATCAGCATGTTCTCGAACCCGGCGCCGATCCCGCTGAACGCGACGTTCAGCATCATCAACGCCATCGGCACGGCCCCGGCCATCGGGTTCAGGCTGTCGTGCATGCCGTTGACCGAGCCGTTGGACGTGGCCGTGGTGATGGACGCCCACGTCGCGGCGGCCACCGGCCCGAGCCGGACCTCCTTGCCCTCCATGTTCGGCCCGGCCGCGACCGGCAGGCCCCGCGTGGCCACGCTCGGCCTGGCCTCGGCCAGGATGGCGGTCACGGTGCCGACCAGCAGGAAGCCGAGCATCACGCCGTAGATCACCAGGGCGTGCCGGAGGTTGCGGAGCATCAGCCCGGCCATCACGATCGACGACATCGGCAGGACGATGATCGAGACCAGGGCCAGCATGTTGCTCCAGGGCGAGGGGTTCTCAAACGGATGAGTCGAGTTCGGCCCGAAGAAGCCGCCGCCGTTGGTCCCGGCCTGCTTGATCGCCACCAGCGCCGCCACCGGGCCCCGGGCGATCGTCTGGGTCGCCCCGCCGTCGACGGTGGCGGCCTGCGCCGCCCCCTCGAAGGTCATGGGCACGCCCATCCCCACCAGGCCGACGGCCACCAGCAGGCAGTACGGCACGATCGCGAACAGGAGCCCGCGGAACAGGTCGAGGTAGAAGTCGCCCAGATCCTCGTCGCCCCGCAGCCCCCGGACCGTGGCCAGCATCACGCACAGGCCGGCGGCCGGCGTGACGAACATCAGCCAGACGATCGCGGCGAGCTGGCCGAAGTAGCTCAGGTTCTGATCGCCCGAATAGTGCTGGAGGTTGGTGTTGGTGACGAACGAGCAGACGGTGTTGAAGATCACCGCCGTGTCGGCCCGGTCGTGCGCGGTGCCGGCCGCGTCCTTGTAGCCCAGGGCCGCCAGCGACCCCTTGCCGTCGGGGTTGAGCGGCGCGACCCGGTCCTGGAAGTAGAGCAACGCGAACGACAGGACGAACAGGGCGGCGTTGAACGCCAGCATGGTCGCGGCGTATTGCTTCCAGACCATCCGAGATGGTTCGCGGCGTCCGATCTGGCGGCAGAGGAACGTCGGCAGGGCGTCGAGCCCGCGTCCGGCGCGATCGCCGGGCACGTCGAGCGAGCGCCACATCAGCCAGCCGAGCGGGAAGGAGAGGGAGATGGGCAGGGCGAACGCCCACGTCGGATGCAGCCAGGACATCGTCGAATCCACCTGGGATTTCTCCCATCAAAGAGTGTGCGGAACCGGCGGGGTCGGCGAGCCCGGCCCCGTTCGGCCGGGGGCGGCCGGCGTCCCATCCCCACCATGCGGGGATGCCGCCCGGCCCCTTCGTTGGCCGGGCATTACAGAGCGCGGTCGCCCCCGCCCGGCCGGGGCCGGGCCGCCGGACCGTCAGAAGCGTTCGGGGCAGATCATGGCGAAGCCGAGGTAGATCAGGGCGGCCACGGCCAGCAAGGCGGTCAGGTACAGCACGGTCGATCCTCGCGGGTGGGGTTCAGAGCCGGTCGCAGCCGGCGATCAGGCCGAAGAACAGGGCGAACAGGGACAGGCCGAGGGCGAGCGTGGCGAGGGCGGTCACGTCATGGCTCCGGGGGGGTCGTGGATCATCGGGAACGGTCCGTGCGGCGGCGGCCAGCCCGAGGCGGGGCCTCGGGAGGATTGGGGATCATCGATGGCATCCGGCTCAGCCGCCCGTGTTGACCGGGACCTTGCTGGCGCCGAAGGTGAATCGCTCGTAATAGCGACGCATGTTCTGCTGGGCCGCCTCGTGGTCCGGGTCGGCCTTGAGGGCCGCGCAGTACGCGCGGTACGAGGCGTCGTGTTCGTTGCGGAGTTCGTACAGGACGCCCATCAGGTTGTGGGCCTCGGCCGAGTTCGGATCCAGCTTCAACGCCTGGCCGAGGATCGCCTCCGCCTGGGCGAACTGGCGGCGGTTCAACGCCCGCTTGGCCTTCGACAGGGTTGCCGCGGAGACCGCGAACGGCGACACGAAGGCGGGCGTCGGCTCCGGCTCCGCCGCGGCGGGCTCGGCCTCGGGCTCGGCCGAGGCGTGGCGCTGGACCACCTCGGCGACCAGCCGGCGCAGGACGTCGGGGGTGAGCGGCTTGGCCAGGAAGTCGATCGCCCCCAGCTTCATCGCGGCCACCGCGTCGGGCACCCGGCCGTGGGCCGAGATGAAGATGACCGGGACGTCGTTGCCGCCCTCGCGGAGCCGCCGCAAGGTCTCGATGCCGTCGATGCCGGGCATCTGCAGGTCCATCAGCACCAGGTCGGCCCGGGAGCCGGCCAGGGCCTCCAGGGCGGAGGGCCCATCGACGGCCTCCGCGATCGCGTAGCCCCGGGATTCCAGGGCGGCCCGGAAGACGAGCCGGACGTTGGGCTCGTCGTCGACGATCAGGATCCTGGCTGGCTGGCTCATGACATGGCTCCCGTCGCCCGGGCCGATCCGCCCGGCTCGGGCGCGATCGGCAGGCGGAAGGTGAAGGTGGTGCCCCGGCCCGGCTGGCTGCGGGCCTCGATCTGCCCGCCGTGCGCCGCGACGATCTCGCGGGCGATGGCCAGGCCCAGCCCGGCACCGCCCGAGCGGGCCCCGGGGACGCGGTAGAAGCGGTCGAAGATCCGGGGGAGGTGCTCGCCGGGGATCCCCTCCCCGTCGTCGGCGACCGAGATCCGGACGAATCCGCCGTCGGCCTCGGCCGTCAGCCGGACCGATCCGCCCCGGCGGGTGTGGGCCAGGGCGTTGCCGATCAGGTTGTCGAAGACGTGCTCGATCCGCTCCCGGTCGACGAGCGCCCGGGGCAACGTCCGGGCGATGTCGCCCGCCAGCCCGATCCCCGCGTCCCGGGCCCGGGACTCGAACCGCTCGATCGCCCCGGCCGCCAGGTCGCCCGGCGCCACCGGCTTCAGGTCGAGCCGGACCCGGCCCTGCTCGATCCGGGTCAGGTCGAGCAGGTCGTTGAGCATCGCCAGGAGCCGGTCGGAATCCTGCCGGGCCGCCATCAGCAGCTCGACCTGCTTCGGCTCCAGCGGGCCGACGGCCTCCTCCAGCAGGAGGTGGACGGCCATCTGGATGCTGGTCAGGGGCGTCTTGAGTTCGTGGCTGACCGTGGAGACCATGTCGCTCTTGAGCTGGTCGACCAGGCGGAACTTGGTCACGTCGTGGAGCACGACCGCCGCGCCCAGGGGGTCGCCCTCCCCCTTGATCCCCAGCACGCGGGGCAGGAAGAAGCGCTCCTGTCCGTCGTCGCGGAGGCAGAGGGCCTGCTCGACGCCGGCGGGCATGTAGTCGTCCAGCCCGCCGAGGACGTCGGCCAAATGCGATCGGAGCGGGCCCGGCGGCGTCCAGGGGGCCGGCCCGTGGGTCGCGGAGACGCCCAGGATCCGCCGGGCGGCCGGGTTGGCCCGCTCGATCGCCCCGTCGGGGTCGACCACCACGACCGGGTCGGGGAAAGAGTCGATGGTGGCCTGGGCCGTCTGCTGGGCCCGGACGAGTTCCTCGGTCCCGGCCCGGCGATACTCGCGGAGGGTCCGGGCCATGCCGTTGAAGGTGGCGGCCAGCTCGCCCAGCTCGTCGTGCGAGGTGACCGGCACGACCTGGTCGTAGTCCCCCTTGCCCAGGGCCCGCGCCGAGCGGGTGACCGCGAGGATCGGCCCCAGCAGCGACCGGCCCAGGAGGAGGGCGATGGCCGACGCGATGGCCGTCGCGCCGACGAGGGCGGCGACCATGATGCCCCGGGACTGCCGGGCGGCCTCGCGGGCCCGGCGGTCCTCCTCCTTCATCTTGGCCTGGTTGACCCGGAGCACCTCGTCGGCGCCGGCCTTGATCTCGGCGAACAGCGGGAGCAGCCGACCGGAGTAGAACGCCCACCGGCCGCCGGCCTCGTCCCGGGGCAGGGCGAAGAACTCGCCCATCAGGGCCTGATAGCGGGCATAGCGGTCGGCGATCCGGTCGGCGAGCGGCTTCTCCCCCTCCTCGGTGATGTTGGCCCGTTCCTTGACCAGGTTCCGGTCGAACAGGGCCGCGTTGGCCCGATACTGCTCGCGGGCCTCAGCGTCGGGGCCGTTGATCGAGATCAGGGCGGCCGAGTCCATCCGCTCCAGGGCCTCCTTCATCCCCTCGGCGGCCAGCACGCTCTCGTAGTTCTCGCGGAGGATCACGTCGATCCGCCCGCCCAGGTGGTCGAGCATGGCGACCGCCCACAGCCCCAGGCCGATCGTGAGGATCAGCAAAGGGGCCAGGCCCAGGAAGAGTTTGGATCGCAGCTTCGTGAACATGGGCCAAGCATCCTTTCCGGGAGATGCTCCTGGAAGATTGCAGGCGCCGTGCCGCACGCCGGAACGGCGACGCAAGCCATTGCCATGTCATAGCTTAATTTTTCGGCCGGATCGCACCGGCGCCGCATCCCCGATGGGGACCGTGCGATCTGCACGATGGCCGGTGGCATCCTGCAAGGTGGGGCGGGCGGATCAGAGGCCGAGCTTCCGCCGCTTGCGGTAGAGGGTGCTGGGGTCGATCCCCAGGACGGTCGCCGCCTCGTCGAGGCTGGGCGAGGCGGCGATGACCCGGCGGATGTGCTCCGTCTCCAGCCGCTCCAGGGTGACCGGCCCGCCCACCTCGACGGGGCCGACCTTCGCGGCCTGGGCCCGGCCGACGCGCTCGGGCAGGTCGGCCAGTCCGATCTCGGGGCCTGCGGCCAGGATCGCGGCCCGTTCGACGGCGTTGCGCAGCTCGCGGATGTTGCCCGGCCAGGCATGGCGGTCCATCGCCTGCATGGCCTCGCGCGTGAACCCGGTCAGCTTCCGGCCGGTCTGGCGGGCGAAGAAGGCGAGCAGGTGATTCGCCAGGATCAGGATGTCGTTGCGGCTCCGGAGCGGCGGCAGGGCCATCTCGATCACGTTGAGCCGGTACAGCAGGTCCTCGCGGAACTGGCCGGCGGCCACGGCCGCCTCCAGGTCCCGGTTGGTCGCCGCGACCACCCGGACGTCGGCCGCGCGGGTGGCGGAGTCGCCGACCCGCTCGTACCGCCGTTCCTGGAGGAACCGGAGGAGCTTGGGCTGGAGGGAAACCGGCAGGTCGCCGATCTCGTCCAGGAACAGGGTGCCGCCCTCGGCCACGGCCACCTTGCCGACCGCGTCCCGGACGGCGCCGGTGAAGGCCCCCCGGGCGTGTCCGAAGAGCTCGCTCTCCAGCAGGTCGGCCCCGAGGCTGGGGCAGGATACGGTCACGAACGGGCGGTCGGCGCGGCGGCTCCAGCCGTGGAGGGCGCGGGCCAGCACCCCCTTGCCCGTGCCGTTCTCCCCCCGGATCAGGACGGCGGCCTCGGAGGCGGCCACGACCCGGGCCTGCTCCATCGCCCGCCGCACCGCCGGGTCGGGGCTGTCCAGCTCGATCTCCGGCACCTCGGCCCGGACCCGGTCTTCCAGGTCGGCGACCCGGTCGCGGAGCCCCCGGTCGCGGGCGACCCGTTCCAGCACGGCGCGGACCTGGGCCGGGGTGAACGGCTTGGGGAGGTAGTCGAACGCCCCGCGCCGCATCGCCTCGACGGCGGTGTCGATCGAGGCGTGGGCCGTGATCAGGACCGCCGCCAGGCCGGGCCGGCCGGCCCGGAGCCGCTCCAGGAGGTCAAGCCCCGATTCCTGCCCGAGCCGGAGGTCGACCAGCGCCGCCTCGGTGTTCTGGCGCCCGGCCTGCCGCAGGGCCTCCGCCCCGTCGGCCGCCTCGGCCACCTCGTGGCCCTGGGCCTCCAGGGCGATCCGGAGGGTCCGGCGGATGTTCGGCTCGTCGTCGACGATCAGGATCCGCATGGTCGCTCCGATCCGGGCGGCAAATCCGAGGCGGTTAGGCCCTCGCCCGGCGCCTCGGCGGGGTCTATGATGGCGGCCGACGCACCCCGCCCCAGCCGGTTTCCACACGGCCGGTGCGCCGGGGACTTCCCCGCCTCTCCCACCAGGATACGACAACCATGAGGCCGATCTCGACAGCGATTCTGCTCGCCTGCCTGGCCGCGCCGGCGTCCGCCGCCGCGCCGGACACCTACGACGTGGTCGTCTACGGCGGCACCAGCGGCGCGATCGCCGCGGCGGTCCAGGCGAAGGCCCAGGGCAAGTCCGTGATCGTCGTCAGCCCGGACAAGCACCTCGGCGGGCTGACCAGCGGCGGACTGGGCTGGACCGACTCGGGCAACAAGGCGGTCATCGGCGGGCTGTCGCGGGCCTTCTATCGCCGGGTCAAGGCCCACTACGACCGTCCCGAGGCGTGGGTCCACCAGAAGCCGGCCGAACTCAAGCAGTACCGGGCCGACGACGACGCCATGTGGACCTTCGAGCCCCACGTGGCCGAGCAGGCCTTCGAAGCCTGGGTCGCCGAGGCGGGCGTGCCGGTCGTCCGCCCGGCCTTCCTGGATCGGGCCAAGGGGGTCAAGAAGGAAGGGTCGCGGATCGTCTCGATCAGCACGACCGACGGCAAGGTCTACGCCGGCCGGATGTTCATCGACGCGACCTACGAGGGCGACCTGATGGCCGCCGCCGGGGTCAGCTTCACCACCGGCCGCGAGGCCAACAGCCAGTACGGCGAGACCCTGAACGGCGTCCAGAAGGCCCGCGCCGTCAGCCACCAGTTCACCAACAAGGTCGACCCCTACGTCGTGCCCGGCGACCCCAAGAGCGGCCTCCTGCCGCTGATCGTGGCCGAGGAGCCCGGCGAGGACGGCTCGGCCGACCGCAAGCTCCAGGCGTATAACTTCCGCACCTGCATGACCAACGTGGCCGCCAACCGCGTCCCGTTCCCCAAGCCCGAGGGGTACGACCCGCTCCAGTACGAGCTGCTGCTCCGCGACCTCGTGGCCGGGTCGCGGCACGTCTTCGGCAAGATCGACCCCGCCCCCAACGGCAAGACCGACACCAACAACCACGGGTCGTTCAGCACCGACAACATCGGCATGAACTACGACTACCCCGAGGCCACCTACGAGCGGCGCCGGGAGATCATCGCCCAGCACGAGCGGTATCAGAAGGGGTTCTATTACTTCCTCTGCAACGACCCCCGCGTGCCGGCCGACGTCCGGGAGAAGATGAACAAGTGGGGCCTGTCGAAGGATGAATTCCTCGACAACGGCAACTGGCCGCACCAGATCTACGTCCGCGAGGCCCGGCGGATGGTCGGCGACTTCGTGATGACCGAGCTGCACCTGCGGATGGTCGAGCCGACCCGCGACTCGATCGGCATGGGCTCCTACAACATGGACAGCCACAACGTCCAGCGCTACGTCGCCCGCGACTCCGACGGCAAGGCCTACGCCCGCAACGAGGGGGACATCCAGGTCAGCCCCGGCGGCCCCTACCCGGTCAGCTACCGGGCCATCATCCCCAAGGCCGGCGAGGCCGAAAACCTGCTCGTCCCGGTCTGCCTGAGCAGCTCGCACATCGCCTACGGGTCGATCCGCATGGAGCCGGTCTTCATGGTCCTGGGCCAGAGCGCCGCGACCGCCGCCTGCCTGGCGCTGGACGGCGGGACCACGGTGCAGGCCGTGCCCTACGACAAGCTCAAGGCCAGGCTCCTGGCCGACGGGCAGGTCCTGGAGTTCGCCCGGGCCCCGCTCCGGACGATCGGCGGGGCGAAGCGCGGGTCGGTCAGCATCGGCGACCTGCCCGGCGTGGTGGTCGACGACAACTCCGCCGCCCTGGCCGGCGACTGGGCCAAGGGCTCGGTGATCGGCCCGTTCGTGGCCGAGGGCTACCGCCACGACGACAACAAGGAGAAGGGGAAGCGGGTCGCCCGCTACCAGGCCAGGCTCCCCCAGCCCGGACGGTACGAGGTCCGCATGGCCTACTCCGCCAACGGCAACCGCGCCACCAACGTCCCGGTCACCGTCCACCACTCCGGGGGCGAGGCCCGGGTCAAGGTCGACCAGCGCGAGGCCCCGACCATCGACGACCTCTGGGTCTCGCTGGGCACCTACGGCTTCGCCGCCGAGCCGGCCATCGTCGAGGTCTCGAACGACGGCACCGATGGCCATGTGATCATCGATGCCGTGCAGTTCCTCCCGGCCAAGTGAGCCTCGACTGATCGGCGGCGGCCCTTCGGGTGGCTGTGGTTGGCTTGCCAACCACAGGGCCGGCGCCATGGACACCCGCCGCGGAAGTCGCCCGGGGCGGGCTCGTTGGCCCTGTGGTTGGCTTGCCAACCACAGCCACCCGGCCCGCACAGGGATCGATGCTTCGGGGCCGACTCGATCACCGGCCCCGAAGCAATCGCATACCAGCATCAGATCACCCCGGCGCCGCGACCAGGGAGGACTCGCGGCGCGGGGGGGCCTTGCGGACGCCCAGCGTGCCCAGGCAGTGGTCGATCCAGAGCTTGGTGAGCTTCTCCTGGACGTTGTTCTGCGACAGGCGGCTCCGCAGGGCGTCGAACCGGACGTGGTCGAGCGGCTGGTCCTGGTTGGAGCAGGAGAAGACCACCGTCTCCTTGCCGGTCGCCGGGTCCCGGTGCGTCTGGAGGCACTGGGCGCAGATCTCCTTCATCATGCACTGCATCGGCGAGTTGATGCTGCCGATGGCGTGGTGGCCCGGGTCGAGGTACGGGGCGAGCACGCCGTGCCGGGCCTGCTGGACCCCGCGCATCATGCCGTCGGAGCCGATCACGACCAGCCGCGACGCCTGGTTGAGCGGGATCGCCACGTCGCCCAGCCCGCCGGAGCCGTAGGCGGCCATCGCGTCGACGATGTTGCCCACGAAGGCGCGGTCCTGGACCCGGCCGGGGGTGAACCCGGGGGCCTCGTCGCAGCACCAGGTGACGACGTCGGCGGCCCGCTCGATCTCGTCGACCTTGTAGCGGTCGATCATCTTCTTGTAGCCGGCGAAGTAGATGACCCGCGACCCCATCGCCCGGAGCTTCTGGCCGATCGAGAACAGCACCGCGTTGCCCAGCCCGCCGCCGATCAGGAGGACGGTCTCCTCGGCCGGCGTCTCGGTGGGCTCGCCGGTCGGCCCCATCAGGCTGATCGGCTCGCCCGGCTTGAGCAGGGCGCACAGGTCGGACGACCCGCCCATCTCCAGGACGATGGTCGAGAGGAGGCCCTTCTCGCGGTCGACCGAGGCCCCGGTCAGCGCCAGGCCCTCCATCGCCAGGACCGTGTCCCTGGTGCGGGCGGCCAACACCTCGTAGTTCTGGAGCCGGTAGAACTGCCCCGGCCGGAACGCCCGCGCGGCGATCGGGGCCCGGACCACGATCTCGACGATGTTGGGCGTCAGGCGGATGACCTCGTGGACCACCGTCCGCAGCTCGTCATTGAGCCGATCGACCAGCGCCTCGGGGGTCGGCCCGGTCGGCTCCCGCCGCGCCAGGGCGCGGGACACGACGGGGTACCCTCGTTTGGCGCTGCCCATCGCCTTGACGACGTTGCCGGCGAACGACGGGTGGAGGTCGCCGAAGAAGCTGATCGCCCGGCCGTCGTCGCGGACCGACATCAGGACGTGGGCGGCGGATGGCTTGGCGATCCGCTCGGGCGTGGCGGGCTGGCCGTCCTCGTCCACGGCGCGGAAGTAGCGGCCGTCGATCCGGACGTTGTGTTCGTCCTCGCGGGCCAGCACCGTGTTGGGCTGGGTGCCGGCGGCGACCAAAATCGTCCGGGCGGGCAGGGTCACCGTCTCCCCGGTCGTCCGGAGGTTGCCGGTCTCGGGCTCGACCTCCCACCGGCCCAGCTTGAGGGCCTTCGCGGCGCCGTATTCGTCGACCTCGACCTCCTCGGGGGCGAGGCACTCGGCGAACCGGATCCCCTCCTCGAAGGCCTTGGTGATCTCCTCGTGGTTGAGCGTGTAGCTCGGCGAGTCGATCATCCGGCGGCGATAGGCCACCGTCGCCCCGCCCCACGAGTCGAGCAGCTGGGTCAGCCGGGGGGCCCGGCCTTCCTCGGCCGCCTTCGCGTACTCGGCCCGGATGGCGCGGGCGTGGGCCAGGAACTCCTCGGCGACGGCCTTCTCCTCGCCGACCCAGAGGGCGGCCAGGTCTTCCTCGCCCCGGGCGTGGGCCAGCTCCTCGTAGCGGCGGAGGAATTTTTCGACCTGCACCGCGTAGTAGGCCAGGGACTCGGTCGCGGTGTCGATGGCGGTCAGCCCGCCGCCGATCACCACGATCGGCATCCGGACCTGGAGGTTGGCCAGGGACTCGACCTTTGCGGCGCCGGTCAACTGGAGGGCCATCAGGAAGTCGGACGCCTGGCGGACGCCCCGGGCCAGCCCGTTCTTCATCGGGATGACGGTCGGGCGGCCGGCCCCCATGCACAGGGCGATGTGGTCGAAGCCCATGTCGAAGGCGTCGTCGATCGTCAGCGTCCCGCCGAAGCGGATCCCGCCGAACATCGCGAACTCGGATCGGCGCTCCAGCAGGAGGCGGATCACCTTGAGGAAGTTCTTGTTCCAGCGGACCGTGATCCCGTACTCCGCCACGCCGCCGAACCCGGCCATGACCCGCTCGTCGAGCCGCTCGTAGATGTCGGAGATGTTCCGCAGGGGGCGGAACGGCCGGCGCCGGCCCAGGGGATCGACCCCGGACAGGGGCTCGGGCAACGGCTCGATCTTGAGCCCGTCCACGGCGACCACGGCGTGGCCGTCGTTCATCAGGTGGTGGGCCAGGGTGAACCCGGCCGGGCCGAGGCCGACCACCAGCACCTTGCGGCCCGAGGCCGGCCGGGGCAGCGGCCGCTCGAAGTTGAGCGGGTTCCAGCGGGTGAGCAGGCCGTAGATCTCGAAGCCCCAGGGCAGCTCCAGGACGTCCTTGAGGGTCCGGGTCTCGACCTGCGGGATGTCCACCGGCTCCTGCTTCTGGTAGATGCAGGCCTTCATGCAGTCGTTGCAGATGCGGTGGCCGGTGGCGGCGGCCATCGGGTTGTCGATGACGACCGTGGCCAGGGCGCCGATGGGGACGCCCTGCCCCTTCAGCTCGTTCATCTCCGAGATCTTCTCGTCGAGCGGGCAGCCGGCCAGGGGGATGCCGAACACGCTCTTCTTGTAGCCGCCCGTCTTCTCGGTCAGGCCGTGGGAGCAGCTATCCTTGCCCTGGTGGTGGCACTTGATGCAGTAGCCGGCCTGGTCCAGGGCCCCGGCGAGGTCGGTGCCGGGGTCGGTCAGGTGGAACCCCTTGCGGTGCCGGGCGTGCCCCTCGTCCTGCGCGAACTGGACCATGCCCAGGACCGGCAACTCGACGTGCGGCACCAGCCGGGTCATGTCGAGCTTGTGCGGGACCTTGAACAGCACGCCCTTGCCGTGCTTCTTGCGGCCCTCGGGCGACAGGACGGCCCAGATGGCGTAGTCGGCGGCCAGCTTGAGCTGCCGGGCGTGGTCCTCTTCCTTCTCCATCCAGCCGAAGACGTGGTCGGCGTAGCTCTGCTCGGTCAGGGTGCCGTGGAGGAACGCCTCCAGCTCGGCGGTCAGCGACCCGGCGTCGATCGCCATCGCGTCGGCCGGGGTCTTGCCCGTGACCTTCCTCTGGACGAACCGCCGCTTGACCGCGTGCAGGGGGGCGAGGGCCTCGTGGTGGGCCTGCAGCGCCTTCAGCTCCGCGCCGATCCCGAACAGCTCGGCGATGAAGTCTTCCAGGTACGGGGCCAGCTCGACGATCAGGGCCGAGGACGGCTTGGGGGCCAGCGCGGACGGATCAATCCGCGCCGCTTCGAGCCGGGCGTGGAGGTCCGGCGACGATTCCTGGAGCCGGCCCAGGAAGGCCGCGTCGAGCCGTTCCAGCCCGTCGCGACGATACAGATCCTCGAACGAAAGTCCGAACTTCAGCGACAAGACGGGGGCACCAGGCATGAAAAATCCCTTCCGTTCGACCGGACGGAGGCCCCACGCACGATGGGGATGGCCTCGCGACGGGGCCGAAACCGACCCCCAGTAGACCCCAGTTCGGGGAACGCCCGCAAGGGTAGATACGCGGCCGGGCCCTCCGGGGATCGCTCCCGGTCGTCCGAATTCATCATATTCCCGATCAACTTCCCGATCAACATTTCCCGCCGCGCGGAGGTGCGGCGGAGGCGGCCCACCGGGGCGGGATTTCCTCGCTACGGCGCCCTTTCCGGCTCAACCCAGCCCCCGCAAGGACGCCGCCCGGAGGGCATTCATTGGGTTCGTTCGGGGCGGCATGGGCCGGGGCGTCGGCGATGGGGCGGCGACCGGCGGCGAGGCCTGCGCGACGGGGATCGGGGCAGGTGCGGCGACCGGGCGCGGGCGGGGTTCCGGCCGGATCGCGGGCGGGGGCGCCGCCGGCGCCGGGGGGGCGTTGGGTTCGTTCCGCGCCTCGATCTGGCGGAACTCGCGGAGGGCGCGGAACAGGGCCCGCTCGGCCGCCGCCTCGTACCGACGCGCCAGCTGGGCCTCCTTCGAAGGGTCGAACAGGGCGCGCTCGGCCGCCTGGGCGCGGTCGGCGGCCTCATCGTCGTCGTCGATCAGATCGCGGAGGGCTCGCAGCTCGGCCACCTCGCCGTCGATCAGCCGGGCCAGTTGCTCGCGGGCCCACGCCTTGCGTTCCTTCCGCTCCAGCCCTCCGCCCTGGTCGTCGGACAGCCCCGAGAAGTCCCCCCGGCCGCCCGCGCCAGCGGCCCGAACGGCGTCGGCGGGTGCATCCCCACCGCCCGGCCGAGCAGGTGCTCGACCCGGTCGACGTGCCCCTCGGTCCAGCGCACCCGGCGGGTCCGGGACAGGTCGCCCCGGACCTGCAGCCACGCGGAGATCACCCAGTCGATCCCCTCGGGCGTGCGCAGGAGGCGGGGCACCGCCCGGGCCGGGTCGGAGGCCAGGGTCGCGGCGATGGCGTCGACCTCGGCGTGGCGGGCGTCTTCGAACGCCTTCGGCGCGTCGCGGACCCGCTTCTCCCGCGCCGCCGCCTCGGCCCGCCCACAGCGGTCGAGCCGGTTCGACATGGTGGCGATCCGCCGCACCAGGATCCGCCCCATCTCCCCCGACGGCTTGAACTCCGCTTCGAGCTTCGCCGTCAGCGTGTCGTCCTCGGCCAACTCGTCGGGCGGCAGGACCACCCCCTCGCCGGCCATCCCGTGCTTGCGGGCGTTCTCCCTCGACCGCTGCTTGCCCCGTTCGGTCCGGGGCCCGGTGCTGCGAAGCGCGTTCTTCTGGTTGGCGGCCAGTCGGGCGGGGCTGCACGTCATGGCGGAGGCTCCCTCGGCGGTTCATCGAAGATGCGGGACGACGCCCGGATTGCGCCGTCATCCGACATATTCAGAATTTCGAGGGGCCCTCAACTGAGTTTTTGCCTGATTCGCAAATTTTTGTCAGGATCATCGGACGGCTGGCAGGGGATTGGCGCCCGGGATGGATGAAACTGGGCGGACCCAAGGCCGCCGATTTCGTTGCCATGGGAACGCGCGGATGGATATCGTCTCCCGGATTCTCGTCGTCGCCTGCCTGCCCTCGCTCTTCGCCGCCCGCGCGACCGCCGACGAGGCCCCGCCGCCGTCGGCACCATCCCTGGGCGTCTATCGGTGGGCCAACAAGCCCGCCAACGTCGACGCCTACGCGCAGTGGCTCGGCCGGCCGACCGTCTGGGCCGTGGACTTCATCGGCGGCGAGTCCTGGGACAACGTGGAGTGGCCCACGTGGTGGCTGGAAGGGTGGGGCCCGTGGGTGCGGGCGAAACCCGGCCGGAGATTGATCCTGGCCGTGCCGATCCTGGCCGGCCCGCCGGACCGCAGCGGCCCGACGCAGGGGCAGAAGGACGTCAAGATCCCGGTGTCGCTGGCGGACGGGGCCGCGGGCAAGTACAACCACCACTTCAAGCAACTGGCCGAGAACCTCGTCGCGCACAAGCTCGCGGACTCCGTCCTCCGGCCCGGATGGGAGTTCAACGGCGGCTGGTATACCTGGGGCGCCAAGGGGAAGGCGGAGGAGTTCGCGGAGTATTGGCGGCAGATCGTCACCACCATGCGGGCCGTGCCCGGGGCCGAGCGGCTGACATTCTGCTGGAATCCGACGCTCGGCGATCAGGACTTCCCCGCGGACGAGGCGTGGCCGGGCGACAAGTACGTCGATTTCGTCGGCATCGACGTGTACGACGAGACGTGGAGCCAGGGCACCTACTCGTGGCCCACCGCGGCGAACGCGGCGGAGATCGACGCCCGCCGGAAAAAGGCCTGGGACGACTGGATCATGCACAGCCCCCGGGGGTTGGCGTTCTGGACGAAGTTCGCCCGCGAGCACGGCAAGCCGCTGGCGATCCCCGAGTGGGGGCTGAACCGCCGCGCGGACGGCCACGGCGGCGGCGACAATCCCTGGTTCATCGAGCGAATGCACGCGTTCGTCACGGACCCGGCCAACCGGGTCGCCTTCCACTGCTACTTCGACGTGAACGTCCCGGGCGACGACCATCGCCACCAACTCTCGCCCGGCCTGGACGAGAAAGGCCGGCCCGACCGGACCGAGTTCCCGGACTCGGCGGCGACGTTTCGGAGACTCTTCACGCCGAAACGCTGACCCCGATGCGCCGAAGCGGCCGGGCGGCAGGGGTCTCGGCGCAGCCGACCCCGGCGACTGGCGTCAGATTCGCAGAGCTTCGCGGGAACCCCTGCCGCCCGAGGCCCGTCGGGGTGGGGCGAAGAGTATGGGTGGCCCGGCCGGCTGGGGGGCGGCCGGCCGGGCGGGGGGGCCGATGCGGGCCGATCAGCCGCGGAGGCCGCCGGCCGCGTGGATGACCTCGCCGGTGATCCAGCCCGCATCGTCGCCGGCCAGGAGCAGGATGGCCCGGCCGATGTCGTCGGGCTGGCCGATCCGGCCGAGCGGGGTCTTTTTGGCGAACTCCTGGAACATCTCGCCGTCCGAGAACCCGGAGGTCCCCTCGGTGGCCACCGGCCCGGGGTTGATCGAGTTGACCCGGATCTTCCGCCCGCCCAGCTCCTGGGCCAGGGCTTTGGTGATGGCGTCGACGGCCGCCTTGGTGGCCGAGTAGACCGACGCGCCGGCCATCGGGGCGGTGCCGGCCACCGACGAGACGTTGATGATGGAGCCCCCCTCCGGGCCGATCAGGGCGGCGGCGTGCCGGGTCGCCAGGATCAGGCCCAGGACGTTCAGGTCGAAGTGCTTGTGGAAGTGCTCCGGGGTGATCCCCTCCAGCGGGGCGAAGTCATAGATCCCCGCGTTGTTGACCAGGATGTCGAGCTTGCCGAACGCCTTTTTGGTCTCCTCGAAGAGCTTGGCGACCTCCTCGGGCTTCGCCAGGTTCGCCCCGACGGCGATGGCCTTGCCCCCCTCCGCCTCGATCGCCCGGACGACCTTCTCGGCCCCCTCGCGGCTCGACGAGTAATTGACCACCACGCTCGCCCCCGCCTTCGCCAGGTGCCGCGCGGCCGCCGCGCCGATGCCCTTGGACGCACCCGTGACCACCGCCACCTTGCCCGTCAGATCGTTGGCCATCGTCCCGACCTTCGTTGTCAGAGTCGCCGATTTGCAACCGACGCGGTTGCGATTCGGCGGAATGGTAGGTTGGCCCTCGACCGGGACAAGTACTGACGAAAAGGTAAGTGCCCGCGGGGCGGTCTCGGGCGGACGCCGCGCCGATCCGCTGGGCCGGATTCCGGCCAGGGATCGACGCATCCTGGATCGGGGAGCGATCTTGATCTTGACGCCGATCGCGGCGGCGTCCAAGATCCCCCACCATGGATGAATGTGCCTCCCCCCGAAGGATTGGGACCATGCCGACGACGAATCCTCTCCGCACCCTCCTCGCCCTGTCTGCGATCGGCCTGGGCCTCGCGACGGGCCGCGCCCAGGCCGTCGAGATGTTCCATGTGACGAAGCTGGGCGGCTCGTACTCCCTCCAGCAGGATGCGACCGGGACGGTCCATGGCGTCCAGGGCGACGACGGGCTGGCCTATGTCTTCGAGAAATCCCCGGTCACTTACTATCCCGAGCTGGCGTCTTACTCCATCGGGACCGAGATGAGTAACGGCGGCAATCGCCAGACCTGGATTTATGCCGGCTCGGGGCGGTATGGCTCCCTGCCCGTGGCGTCGAATGCCGCCGGGAGCGTCGGCTTCACGGCGATCGATTACAGCATGGTCGTCGGCGGGGGGATCTACTCCACGGCGATCGGCATCGATTTCTCCGGCAATTACCATCTGCCCGAGAACGTCGTCAACTATCGATGGACGACCAAGTACGGGGGGGTGCCGGTGCTCGACATCAACGCCTCGGGCCAGGCCGTCGGGCAATACGACGACGGGACCGCGAGCTGGTATTGGAACTCCCCGGGCCGCGTGGCGGCCTTCTCGGACAAGGGCCTCAAGAGCCACGGGCCGACGCCCGGCCTGAAGTCCCTCCCCGACGACCTGAACAACTACATCGCCGAGGACCTGGGCATCCGCCTGGCCATGGCCGAGCGGATCGACGACCTGGGCCAGATCATCGCCTGGAGCACCGCCAACGAGACGCGCCAGGCCTACCTGCTCACGCCGAACGGTCCCCCCACCCCCACGCCCGAGCCGGCTTCGATGGTCGTCTTCGCCGCGGGTGCGGTGGCCCTGGCCGCCTGGAAGCGGAAGGCCGGCCGTCGCGCCTGAACGGCTGGGGGGAGCGGCTCGCGATCGCGAGCCGCTGGAAGGGGAAGAATCGTGACGAGGGGGAGCGGCGGCGAGCATGGCCGATTCTGCGGGGCCCGGCATGGCCGATGAATGGTGGCTCATCCAGGACGCGGCGGAGTGGGACCGCTCCGACGACGCCCGCAAGATGCGGAGGACGCTCCGGAAGCGGTGGCCGGGGCCGGAGGCCGACCTGGACCATCGGCTCCGCCGCTACTGCCTCGCCTGCTGCCGGAGGATCTGGCCGCTCTTGCCCGGAGACCCGATCCGAATGCTCATCGAGGCCGCCGAGCGATATGTCGAAGTCCAAGATTCGAGAGAGAAAAGTGAGGTCTTGGGCGATCTGATCGAGTTGGCCTATCACGAGTACATCAATGTGCTGGAGGGGGAAGACCACAGAGATTCCGGGCGAGTCACCTATTGGTCGCGCGAGATCACCCGCATCCCCCCGGACAAACTTCGCAAACTCCTGCTCATCCCCGGCGATAAACCGATTGCATCTCCGGTGGAAATCTTGTTGGACGCCGCCCGCTTCGCAATCGATGCCGCCAGGTCCTGGTTTCTCTATACAACCATGAGCACGGCGTGGCATGAACGTTTCTTGACCACCCACTTGTTACGCGAGGAATTCGGCAACCCGTTCACTTCGACTTTCGTTGAGATGCGGCCGAGCAGAAGGGTTTGACCGCTGGCACGACGGCAAAACCCCGTAAGCCGACGCAACGCAATCCCATCCCGACTTGCTCACGATCGTTCAACGCTGGCGACGAGTCCGCGACGCATGAGTTTGCGACGGGGAGGTTGATCCTGGCACGCCGAGGATCGCCATCTCGGCCGGTCAGTTCCTCAGGATCACGGCGACGCCCGCGAGCATGACCAGGACGCCCACGACCCGGGGGAGGTTGATCGGCCGGGTGCTGAAGCCGATCAGGCCGAAGTGGTCCAGGACCATCGACGTGAGGATCTGGCCGGCCACCACCAGCCCGAGCCAGCCGGCGGCGCCGAGCCGGGGGGCGTACGTGACCGTGACCAGGACATAGCCGGCGCCCATCACGCCCCCGCCCCAGATCCACCACGGGCCCCGGGCCCAGCCCGGCGCCAGGAGGGGTCGGGAGCCGCCGGAGCCGGCCTGCGAGATCAGGGCGACCACGCCCAGCGCCACGCCCCCGGACAGGAACGACCACAGGGCCGACGACAGGGGATTGCCCATCCCCGCCCGGATCTCGTTGTTGAGCCCGATCTGGATCGACAGGCAGGTGCCCGCCAGGAGGGCCAGGCCCGCATAGATCGCCGTCATCCGATGTCCCCTCGACTCGTTTCGGTCCCGACCGGGGAACAGGTTAGCCCTTCGAGTGCGATCGACGCAACCTGACCGATCCCGGGCGGTCGCCGCGACATGGGCTTGCCCGGCCGGGAATCGGGCCCCATCATGAATCCGGGGAGGGCCCGTCGGCGGCGGGCTGACGCTAGTTCCCTTATCGGGCCGGAGACGCCAGCGGCCGGGACCTTCGGATCGGGGGCGGGTCGGCGAATGGGCGCGGGACCGATGGATCTGATCGCCAGGGCCAGGGCCGGCGAGCCCGAGGCTCTGGGCGAGCTGTGCAACCTCTACCGCAACTACATGCGGATGGTCGTCCGCGCCGGGCTCGGGCCCCGCCTGCGCGAGAAGGTCGAGCTGTCCGACGTGGTCCAGGAGGCGCTGGTCGAGGTCATCCGCCAGTTCCCCCAGTTCACCGGGCAGAACGAGGCCGCCCTGGTCGGCTGGCTCCGGCGGCTGGTCGGGCAGAAGCTGGCGGACCTGGGCCGCTACCACAGCCGGGCCAAGCGCTCGGCCGGCGGGCCGGACGTGGCGCTCGACGCGGCGTGGGACCTGGGCGGCGGGGGGGACTCGCACGCCGGCGGCAAGCTGCTGGACATGCTCGCCCTGAGCCAGACCAGCCCCAGCGAGGACGCCAGCCGCCGCGAGCTGACCGTGCTTTTGGCCGACGCCCTGGCCGCGCTGCCCGAGGCCGAGGCCGAGGTCCTGTGGCTCCGCCACGCCGAGGGGCTGTCGTTCGAGACCATCGGCGACCGCGTCGGCGTCAGCCGCAAGAGCATCCGGGGCATCTGGGCCCGGGGCCTCAAGAGCCTGAAACGGACGCTCGACGGCCCGAGGCACTAGTCCGCAAGGAGTCGCGTGATGGCCAGCCCCAACGAAGTCGAGACCGGGCCGATCGACCGCGACGAGCGCCTGGGCGAGGCGATCGAGGCGTTCCTGGAGCTGGCCGAGTCCGGCTCCTCGCCCGACCCGGAGGCCTTCGCCGCCGGCTATCCCGACCTCGGCGACGACCTGGTGGCCGCCCTGGAAGGGCTGGCCCTGGTGCAGGGGCTGGTCGGGGACTCGGGCGGGGCCGGGCCGGGGCACCGGCTGGAGGCGGGCCGAAGGGTGGCCGGCTACCGGATCGTCCGCGAACTGGGCCGGGGCGGGATGGGGATCGTGTACGAGGCGGTCCACGTCGGGCTCGACCGCCCGGTGGCGCTGAAGGTGCTGGGCACCCAGGCCGCGCCGGACTCCACGGCCCGGCGTCGGTTCCTCAACGAGGCCAAGACGGCGGCCGGGCTCCACCACACCCACATCGTCCCGGTGTTCGACGTGGGGCAGGTGGGCGGGCTCTGCTATTACGCGATGCAGAGGATCGAGGGGGCCGGCCTGGACCGGGTCCTCCGCCTGCTCCGCCGCGACCGCACCGTGGCCGCCGGCTCGACCTACGGCCCGACCCCGGCGCGGACGGCACCGGCCGTCACGCTCGCCTCCCCCTCGCTCGGCGACGAGACCCGGACCTGGGCCCGCGACGCGGCCCCGTCGTCGTTCCGCAAGGGGGCCGCCCCCGACGACGACTCCGCCCCGCCCTTCCTCCCCCCGCGCGGGGGGGCCTATTACCGGTGGGTGGCCGACGCCGGGCGGCAGGCGGCCGAGGCCCTGGCGCACGCCCACCACCAGGGGGTGATCCACCGCGACATCAAGCCGTCCAACCTCCTGATCGACGCGAAGGGGGGGATCTGGGTGGCCGACTTCGGCCTGGCCCGGCGCCTGGCCGACCCCAGCCAGACCCAGGTCGACAGCCTGCTGGGCACCCCCCGGTACATGAGCCCGGAGCAGGCCCGCACCGGGGCCATCGACGGCCGGTCCGACGTCTACAGCCTGGGGGCCACGCTCTACGAACTGATCACCCTCCGCCCCCCGTTCGACGGCCGCAGCGCCGCCGAGCTGGTCGAGCAGATCGGAGGGCGGGAGCCGGCCCGTCCCCGCAAATTCGACCCACGCATCCCGCTGGACCTGGAGACGATCCTCCTGAAGGCCCTGGCCAAGCGGCCCGACGACCGCTACGCCACCGCCGACGATCTGGCCGAGGACCTGGGCCGGTTCCTGGCGCACGAGCCGGTCCGGGCGCGGCGGATCGGCCCGGCCGGGCGGCTCTGGCGGTTCGCCCGCCGCCACCCGGGGGGCTCGGCCGTCACGGTGGCCGCCGCCGGCATCGTCCTGACCGTGGCGACCGTGGCCTACGTCCGCGTGATCGACGAGCGCAACCGGTCCTACGAGGCCGCCGGCCAGGCCCGCCAGGCGCGTCGGGAGACCGAGCGGGCCAACGCCGAATTGAAGAAGGCCAACGCCGAGGTCCAGGCGGCGATGCGCAACGAGTACGCCAGCCACGCCACGGCGGTCCGGCTGAGCAACGCGCCCGACCGCCGGTCCTACGGCCTGGACCTGCTCCGCAAGGCGGCGGCGCTCGGCCCGGACGCCGACCTCCGCGTGAAGCTCCGGGACCAGGCGCTGGCCTTCCTGTCGATGCGCGACGTCAAGGCCCTCCCCCCGATCCCCACCCTGACGATGCGCGACGGCGGCGAGGCCCGCCCCCCGGCCCCCGGCCCGTCGCCCCAGCATGGCCTGGTCTTCAGCCCCGACGGCCGGCGGATCGCCGCGATCGGCGACGAGGGGGAGCTGAACATCTGGGACCTCGCCCGCCGCGAGCTGATCGACTCGTCGCGCGTGCCGATCGCCCCCCGGCGGCCCGCCTCCGGGCTGATGCGGAACCGGCCCCTCGGGATGAAGATGGCCGGCATGGGGGCCCGCGGGCAGCTCGCGGTGATCCGGCCCGACGGCGAGGGGGTCCGCTTCTTCGAGGCCGCCGCGCCGTCGTCGCCGGTCGAGGAATTGCCGATGCCCGGCCGCGAGGTCATCGCGGTCCTGTCCACGCCCGACGGCCGGCGGTTCCTCACCGTCGACCGCACGCCCCCGCCCCCGGAGCCCCCCCGCCCGCCCTCCGATCGCGGGGGCCCGCCCCCGGAAGGGCCCCGCCCGCCCTCCGATCGCGGGGGCCCGCCCCCGGAAGGGCCCCGCCCGCCCGCCGACCGCCCGGCCCAGCCCCCGGAGGAACCCCGCCTCACGCTCTGGTCGCGCGACCTCCCCGGCACCCCCCGGGCCATCCTCACGCCGCCCGAGTCCGCGGGGGAACCCTACACCGGCCGGGTCCGCCCGGGGCTCCTGCTGGCGATCGCACCGGACGGCTCGACCATCGCCGCGGCGCGGCCCAACGAGACCCAGGTCTCCCTGTGGGACGGCGAGGGCCGGCCCCTGCCCCCGGTGGAGATCCAGTCCGGGGCCTGGGCGCTGGCCCTGGGCGCCGGCGGCCTGCTGGCCATCGCCGAGGGGGGCCAGATCGCCCTGTGGGACCTGACGCCCCGCCGCCCGCTGACCACGCTCGCCTCCCAGCAGGGGTTCATCAGCCAGCTCCGGTTCAGCCCCGGCGACGGCGAGCTGCTGGCCTCCTCCGGGGGGGGCGGCGTCGAGCTGTGGGACCTGGCCACGCACGCCGCCGTCGCGGCCCTGCCCACCCGCGAATTCGTCGAGGACCTGGCCTTCTCGCCCGACGGCCGCACCCTGGCCGCCTCCCACGCCTCGTCGATCTCCGCGTGGTCGGTGATCGAGCCGGCCGCCCAGGTCATCCTGCCCGAGTCGCCCGACACCCCCCTGTCCCTCGCCTTCGGCCCGGACGACTCGCTGGCCATCGTCTCGCGCGATGCGGCCAGGGCCCCCGCCCCGCTCCGGGTCTGGGGCGGGCCCGGCAGCTCGCCCACGGCGGTGGCCTCCTGGGACCACCTCCGCGCCCACGCCGCCGGGTTCGACGACCAGGGATTCCTGATCGCCCTGGAATCGAACCGGCTCTCCTGGACCGAGCCGCCCGACCCGATCCCCGTCGATGAGATCGAAATCCCGGATCCCCGCCGGGGCGGGATGAAGTGGTGGGATAGCCCGTCCCCGGCCCGGCCCTCCGGCGGGCCGCCCCCCTTCCCCCCACCGGATTCGGGGCGCACCGCCGGGCCGGGCGGAGGTGGCCGGGGCCCGGAGGGATCACCGCCCCCGGGGCCGCCCCGCACCTTCGGCTCGACCCTGGCCCGGAGCGGCGACGACCGCGTCCTGGCCTTCGCCCGGTCCGGGGAGATCTACGCCTGGAGGGCCGAGGAGCCCGCCGCCGTGACCCGCCTCCGCATGCCCACCTGGGTCCGCTCCGACTGGGTGGGGTACAACCTGATGGCCCTCTCCCCCGACGGGTCGCGGATCTACCTGGCCGCCCAGTTCGGCGAACGGGTCGACTGCTATACGCTGGCGGGCTGGCCGGCCGCCGAACTCGAATGGTCGGCGAAGCTGGAGGAGCAGGCCAACTGCCTGGCCATCGCCCCCAAGGGGGAGACGCTGGCCGTGGGCGTTCGGGGCGGCGACGTGATGCTGCTCCGCGCCCGGGATGGCGCGGGGCAAGGGCGGATCCCGCTGCCGGCCGACGAGGCGAAGCAGCCGATCGAGTCGATCGCCTTCGCCCCCGGCGGCTCGATCCTGGCCTTCGGCGGGCGGGACCAGATCCGGCTCTGGTCGGTCGCGGGACGGCCCGCCCCGCTGGCCCACCTGCCGGGGCCCCGGGGTCGGATCCGCGCCCTGGCCTTCGACGCCGGGGGGAGGCACCTGGCCGGCGCCGACGACAATCGGTCGATCCGGGTGTGGGACCTGGCCACGCTCCGCGACGAGCTGGCCCGCCTCGGGCTGGGCTGGTAGACGACGCCGGCCGCTACGCCCGGGACGCGTCCGACGCCACCGCGACGTGCGTCCGGCGGCGTCCCGCGCCCACGCGTCCTGCGTCGAAATGAGAAATCCACGCATGCGTACCAGACGTTAGTTGCGTCGATTCATGGATGAATTTCCTCGATGCGTCGGGCCCGCTTCGCTTGCGGAATTCGCGTCTAAGATGACGGGATAACCCGAGGCTTTTCGGAACCGAAATCCGGCAATCCGCAAAAATGGGTTGCAATCTCGGAACGAACTTCCCATCCTGGCAACACGACGCGGGGCAACGCCCGGCGCCAAGCTCTTCCTTCCGCCCGATCCTCGTCGATCATCCGAGTTTGGCCCGGCGTCCCTGGACGCGGCCGCATGGAGCGGCTCGCACCCGCGTGACTCTTCCGGAGCGTGACCTTTGTCCTCCCGACCCTTCACCCTTGCGCTTGCCTCCTCGATCCTCCTCCTCGTCGCCCTGACGGCCACGCCCGCCCGATCGGCCGACCTTCCTCCCACCACCGCGGCGGCCCAGCCGACCGCGACCGCCGCCCAGCCCGCGGCCGCCCCCGCCCAGGTCGTCCAGGCCGCCCCGGTCGCCGTCGCCGCGGTCGACCCTTACGGCTTCACCAACTGGCTGAACAACACCCGGGCCCAGTACGGCCTGCCTCCCGTGGGCTTCGACCCCAACCTGTCCAGCTGGGCGAACGTCAACAACGGCCAGCAGCAGGCCCGGGGCATGGGCCATCACGTCATGGGCCCCGCCCGCAGGCAGAACTCCGGCATGGGCGACATGTCGGCGGTGAGCCTGATGTGGATGGCCTCGCCGGCGCACCGCTCGGCCCTGCTCGATCCCTCGATCCGCTGGATCGGGATCGCCGGCCTCGGCGCCTACTGGACCTTCAACGCCTACTGAGCGGAAGGCCCCAAGTCGCGACGCATTCGTCGCGCCCCCGAACAACGACACTCGCCCTGGTGCCAGGGAAGGCGTCCCCGGTGCGCGCCCGGATTGGCCCGACCCACGGTCGGGCCCGCCCGGGCGTTCGGCGTTGGCCCCATCCTCTATAGAGGGGCCGGGCGGTCGGGGATCAGAGGAATAATGCGGTCTTGATCTTGGCCAGGATGGCCTGTTCCAGCTTGGGGTCGCGTCCCCGGGGGATCCACGCCAGCGGCGCCTGGATCGGCCCGACCACCTCGCGGGTCCGATTCAGGGGGAACTGGTTGTTGAAGACGGCGCGGCCGGCCGACTGGCGGTCGGGCTGGGCCAGGTCTTCCAGCTCCTTGCGGACCTCGACCCGCACGGCGTATCCGCCGGTGGGCACCTCCTGGACGGTGATGAAGGCGATCCGGCGGATGGTCTGGAGGCTGCTCTCCAGCCGCTCGTTGAACCCGACCGAATCCCCTTCCCAGGGCTCCAGCAGGGTCGATCCCGACTTGGGCTGGGTGATGATCTTGCCCTGGAGCCGGTTCTCGCTGGCGATGTCGAAGTACTCGTCGACCGACGTGATCGCGGCCTTCCAGACGGTCTCGAAGTCGGCCGACGGGATCACCATCGGGTTTTCGGCGACCGCATGCAGGCCGGGCGCGGAGGCGCAGCCCGACATTTCGCACGCGACCAGGGCCGCGATTCCGGCCAAGATTAGCCTGACACGCATGGAACTTGCCTCGCCTCCGGGCGCGACCGCCCGGGGCCGGGCGGCATCGCGGTCGATCGGGTTCGGGCCGGGTCGCGAGGGGCAAGTTCGGGGGTGGGAGGGTTCGGGCGCGGGCCATCGGCGCGGGGGCATCATGCCCGCTCCCCTCAAAATCGGCAAGGCCGGCCGCGCCGATTTTGCGGGCATGACCTACGGTGGTTCTGGGGAGGCCCCCCGGCGCGGCGCCGGGGGCCGCGCCCGCCCATCGCCGAGACACCGGACCCGAACCATGCCCGAACTCATGGCCCCGATCGCGGCCGAACCGCCGGCCACCCGGACGACCAGCCCGCTCCCGTGCGGATCGGCCCGGCCCGTCGGGGCGCGGCGGCCCTGGGCGGGCCGCCTGTCGCGATGGCTCCGATCCGCGGCCGGGGCCCTCGGCCCGGACGCCCGGCCCGAGCAGCGGGCCATCGACGAGCTGGCCGACGTGCTCGCCCGCGCCCGGGACCTCGGCGAGGTGCGCATGGCCCTGGTCGGGCTGGCCGGCCGGGTGAGCGGGGCCGCCCGGGCGGAGTTGTTCCGGCCGCAGGCCGGCCGGTCTGCCAGCCCGCTCGCCTCCTGGCCCCGCCGCGACGGCGCCGGGGGGTCGGGGCCATCCTCCTGGGCCGAGCACCCCGGCGAGCCGGGCCCGGCCGCCCCGAAGGCCCGGCGCGAGCCGGCCGGGCCCGCCCCCCTCCGGATCGACCTCCGATCGGCGGGCGAGGTCCTGGCCCGCCTGCACCTGACCGCCCCCGGCGATCGCACCTGGCCGCCCCGGGTGGTCCGGACCCTGGAGACCCTCTGTTCGATGGCCGCCAGCGCCGAGAGGGGGCTGGGGGCGTGCCGCCAGGCCGCCGCGGCCGAGGACGAGGAGGGGCTGATCCGCGGCGAGCCGACCCTGGATGCGCTCCTGCGGTTCACCCTGGCGCAGTCCCGGAGGCGGCACGAGCCGGTCTCGCTCCTGGCCATCTCCGTGGATCGGTACGCGGCCATCCGCACGCTGCTGGGGGAGGGCCACGCCGCCGAGGCCGTCTCCCGGGTGGCGCGGGCGGTCCTGGAGGTGCTGCGGTCCAGCGACGTGGTCGCCGTGCTCGACGGCGGCCGGCTGATGGCCGTCCTGCCGACCGCCTCGGCCGACGACGCCGCGAGGCTGGCCGAGGCGGTCCGGTCGGCGATCTCCCGCCGGGGGGCGGCCACCGAGACGATGCCCCGGCTCACCGCGACGATCGGCGTGGCCGGGTATCCCGACCACGCCGAGGATGCGGCGTCCCTCCGCGCCGCGGCCTCGTCCGCCCTGACCCGGGCCATCTCCCAGGGGCATGACCGGATCGTGTCGCTCTCGCCGATGATGGCCGGCGCATTCTGAGGGGATGGCAGGTCGGCTTGACGGGAATCGGGGCTCCCCTTAGCCTGGGCCGCGCGTCGGCCGGGGTCCGGTGCGCCACCGGCGGCCATCCCGGCCGATGGAAGGATGGGCAGGCGGCCCATCGCCCCCGCCCCGCGATCCGGGGCGCGGGCCGGTCCAGGGACGGGGGGTTTCGCGCGATGGACGTCTTGTGCGTCGGGATGTATCGGGCCTGTTCGACCTGGCAATACGAGGTCATCGCCCACCTCCTGGAGCGGCACCGGGACGGCCGGAGGCTCGGCTACCTGACCGGCGACCAGTACGCGGCGCTCGGCCCGGCGGAGCCCGGGGCGTGGCGGGTCCTGAAGTCGCACGAGGAGCACGGCAGCTTCGCCCGGGCCCTGGCCCAGGGTCGGGCGGTCGCCGTGTATGCCCACCGCGACATCCGCGACGTGGTCTATTCCCTGATGCACAAGCGTCAGGCGAGCTTCGACGACATCCTGCGCGCGGGGATGATCCACCAGATCCTGGCCAACGACCGCTTCTGGTCGGGACGGCCGGGATCGATCACCCAGCGTTATGACCGCCTGATCGCCGAGCCGGCCGCCGGCGTGGCCGAGCTGGCCGCGCACCTCGGCCTGGACCTGGCGCCCGGGGAGGCGGATCGGGTCGCGGCCGAGTACTCGTTCCAGGCCAACCGCAAGCGGGCCGAGGACCTGGGCCGCAAGCTCCAGGATGGCGGCATCGACCTCGCCGACCCGGCGATCGCCCAGGCCCACGACCACCGGACCCTCCTGCACTGGAACCACCTGCGCGAGGGCCGCGTGGGCGACTGGCGGGGCCGGGCCACGCCGAGGGAGCGGGCCGTCCTGGACCGGATCTGCGGCCGATGGCTGATGGCCCACGGCTACGAGCCCGACGACACGGCCGGTCTGGCGGGCGTCGGGCCGGCCGGGGCGATCGCCCGCGGGGCGCTCGCATGCCGGCTCCGGACCCTGTCGCTCCGCTACCCCCGGACGGCCCGGGTGGCCAAGCGGATCCTGGGGATCGCCCCCGACGCGCCCCTGGCGCCGAAGGCCCCGATCCCGGACGGGGCCCGCCGCGACGACGCCGAGGGCCCGGCCGTCCCCCCGCCCCACGCCGGGGCCGGCGCGGTCAGCCGACCTCGCTGACCAGCAGGGCGTTGTGGGTGTCGTTGCCGGGGAAGGCCCCCTGCACCAGCACCACCGGGTCGCCGGACGCGGCGATCTTGTGCTCCCGGGCCCAGGCGACTGCCGTCTCCAGCGCCTGGGCGGCGTCGGCGATCTCCGGGGCGAACAGGGGGGTCACGCCCCAGTAGAGGGCCATGGCCCGGGCGCATTCGGCGTCGTCGGCCAGGGCCAGGATCCGGGTCCTCTGGCGGTGCTTGGACGCCGCCAACGCCGTCCGCCCGGAGTGGGTGGCCACGATCATCAGGGGGGCATCCAGGCGCCGGGCGGCCAGCGAGGCCGCATCGACGATCGCCTCGGTGATCGGGGTGATCCAGCCCCGGTTGCTCCAGCCGGCCTCGGCGTCGGGCGGCGACGGGGCGACGCGTCCGGCCAGGAACGCCTCGGCCTCGGCGACGATCCGGCTCATGGTCGAGACGGCCTCCACCGGGTACTGGCCGGCGGCGGTCTCGCCGGAGAGCATCACCGCGTCGGTGCCGTCGAGCACGGCGTTGAATACGTCGCTGGCCTCGGCGCGGGTCGGGCGGTTGGACGCCTCCATGCTGTTGAGCATCTGGGTGGCCGTGATCACCGGCACCCGGGCGCGGTGGCACGCGGCGATGATCCGTTTCTGGATGGCCGGCACCCGGGCCACGTCCATCTCGACGCCCAAATCGCCCCGGGCCACCATCACCGCGTCCGACGCCGCGACGATCGCGTCGAGGTCGGCGACCGCCTCGGGCTTCTCGATCTTGGAGACGATCCGGGCGGTCATGCCCCGCGCCGCCAGTTCCCGGCGGAGGATCGCCACGTCGTCGGCCCGGCGCACGAACGACAGGCCGATGTATTCGACCCCGTTTTTGGCCGACCAGTCGAGGTCCGCGAGGTCCTTATCGGTGAGCGCCTTGACGCTGGTCGTGGCCCCCGGGAGGTTGATCCCCTGGCGGGTCTTGATCCGGCCGGCGAGCGTGACCACCATCCGGGCCGGCTTCGACGCACTCCCGCCCTCGACCACCTCCATCGCCACGGCGCCGTCGGCGAACAGGACGGGGTCGCCGGCCCGGAGGTCGCCGGGCAGTTCGCGATGGGTGCTGGTCAGCTCGCGCGGGTCGTCGCCGGTGCGCTCGGGGGCCAGGGTGAAGCGGTCGCCGAGCTCGCAGTCGATCCCGTCGCCGGGGATCGTGCCGAGCCGGATCTTGGGCCCGCCGAGGTCCTGGAGCACCGCCAGCGGCCGGCCGATCTCCTCGCCCAGCGCGCGGATCGACCGGAGCACGGCCGAATGCTCGTCGTGCGTCCCGTGCGAGAAGTTCAGGCGGAAGACGTCGGCCCCCGCCATCACCAGGGCGCGGAGCGTCTCCGGGTCGCGCGACGCCGGGCCGACGGTCGCCACGATCTTGGTCCGGACCTGGCCCGGGGCTTCCACATGCTGCTGCGTCACGAGGCCAACTCCTTCGCGGATCCCCCTGTCCGGGGGCCTGGCGGGTGGTTTTGGCCTCGAATTGTATCGGATCGCCCCCGGGCCGGGATACCGGGGGTCGATCGCGGTCGGTTAGCGGAAGAAGACCGTCCGATAGAGGACGAACGCCCGCGACATCCCGGCGAGCCACCTCGCGTAGTCGATCGGCTCGGTGCGGACCGTCTCCCAGCCCGGCTCATCGGCAACGCTCAGCAGATCGTCGGGGATGGGCCGATCGGCGTGGATCTCCGCGACTTTGTACTGGGTCTGCGACTTGCCGTCTCGATCGAACAGATAATAGAGCCGGGGAAGATAGGTCGCCCGATCGAGCAGGATGAAGGCCCGGGAGAACGTGGCCTTCGCGGGCTCGGGCGGGGTCACCTTGAGGCACCACACCTCGGCCAACTCGTTGACCAACTCGACCCGGTATCGGGAGGTCAGGCCGTCCCGATCCCATCCCCAGGCGAACGGCAGGGTGAGGAGGTCCGGGAGCCGGCCCCTGTCTCGCTCGGCCTTCGGATAGACGAAGCGTTGCTTGGTGTCGAACCTGAATTGATGCAGGTCGGTGCCCGTCCACACCAGGCGCGACCTCTGGGCTTCCCGGCCCTGATCATCGTGCTCGGCCACGTCGAGCCGTGCCCGGCCGTCGCGGAGCAGGACGGCCCGGCCCGAGATCGGGGTGGAGCCCCAGGCTGCGGAGCGCTCTTCCCCGGTATAGCGGACATCCACGCTGGTCAACGCGGCGGATCGCCGGGCCCACTCGTCGAGGATCGGGCCGAGCCGGGCCTGATCGATCCGGGGGCGGGCCGGCTCGTCGGCGGGGGCGAGGGTCGCCCCGCAGGCCAGGCCGATGACGATCATCCACGGGCGGGCGAATCGCGATCCGATCATCGGCGGGGCTCCTGCGCTCAGGCCGCGGCCGATCCCTTCGACCGCCGGCGGGCGACCACCAGGCCGCCGAGGGCGGCGACGAAGACGAGGGCCGAGGCGGGCTCGGGGGTGGGCGTGGGCATGACCTGGGTGGCGACCACGCCCTTGGGGTAGGCGGTGGCGGCCGTGGCCCAGTCGGCCGGCAGCTTCAGCTCGCCGAACCGGATCGGGAAGGTGAACTTGGTGACGTGGTCGGCGGTGCCCGGGTCGAGGCTGCCCAGGCGGACCGAGTCGACGGTGGCCTTCAGGTTGGTCGAGCCGTCGCCGTTGACGATGCCGTTGAGGTGGCCGCGGAGGATCACGCTGTTGGCGGTCACGGTCTTGAGCTTCAGGTCGCGGCCGAACCGGGAGAAGATCGAGCCGAGGACCGGCACCGTCGAGGTCTTGTCCCGCTCGGGGACCTGGATCTGGACGCGGAACGGGGTGCCGTCGAAGGTGGTGGTCAGTCCGGGGATCGTCGAGTCGACGGAGAACTGGCCGAGCTGGATCGACTGGCCCGAGTTGGGGTAGAAGCTCTGCCCCTGGACGCCGTCGAACTTGAGCTGGGCGGGGCCGGACACGGTCCGCGGC
The DNA here is from genome assembly GCF_051175315.1 of Tundrisphaera macrotermitis. Lineage (NCBI taxonomy): Bacteria > Pseudomonadati > Planctomycetota > Planctomycetia > Isosphaerales > Isosphaeraceae > Tundrisphaera > Tundrisphaera macrotermitis. The sequence continues at coordinate 2,382,414 of NZ_CP195100.1, read as the reverse complement.
GCCGAGGCGGCGTAGACCTTGCCCGAGGTGTTGTAGTGGAACGACCGGGTGCCCGAGGCGTTGAGCTTGGCGGCGTGGGCGGCGGTCGGGAGGGCCGCGAGCCCCAGGGCGAGGACGAGGGCCCGGGCCGCCGAGATGTCGAATCCGCGCATGGTCACTTCCTTGTGACAGGGGGACGGGGCGTGGTGCGCCCCGCGCGCGGCCGGCGAGAGTCTGGGCGACCCGGGCCGCGCGTCGTGCGCGGCCCGATGGGATCGCTTCGGGTCAGGCGGCCGGGCGAAGGCGTCGCTTGAGGCCCCAGGCGGCCAGGCCCACCGCCACGATGGCGATCGAGGCCGGCTCGGGGGCGGGGACGGGCAGCCCGGCGCCGGGGCCGACCTGGCCATAGAAGCCGGTGCGGCTGCCCTGGTAGTTGGCCGGGGCCAGGATGGCCTGGGGGGCGATGATCCGCAGGTCGGTCAGGGCGATCGGGGCGACGCTCTCGGGGCCCTGGGCCCCCCAGCCGGTGACCGAGGTCACGCTGGCGATCATGTCCGACGCGCCGGAGCCGTCGAGGGTGCCGTTGAGCACGCCGTCGATGCGGTAGGTGTAGCCGGTGCCGAAGCCGGTCAGGAAGATCGTGAAGCCGGTGTTCTCGTAGGTCAGCGTGGCCGACGGGGGCAGGGCGGCGACCGTGAACGCGCCGAGATTGAAGTAGCCCGGGGTGGTCATCGTGCCGCTGACGACGCCGTCGAAGCCGATGGGGCCGACGCTGCCGGCGTAGTCGGAGGTGGAGGCGGGGGCGCCCACCGATCCGATGGTCGTGTAGGAGTAGGACTTGACCGCCGCGGCGCGGGCCTCGGAGGTCGCGAGCAGGGCGAGGGTGGCGATCAGGGTCGAGGTTGCGAGTCGGGTCGTCGTGCGCCACATGGCGGGGGAATCTCCGGTGAACATTCGAGAGGCGTACCAATCCGTTGGTGTGACTTCGGGGCCGCGATCCGGGGGGTGGCCGGCGTCGTCGGCTGGCGTTGGCGGGGTCGCCCGACGGCCCCGCCGCCGGGGGCGTCGCCCCCCGGTCGAGGGGCGATGCGTCCGTCGGCGGTCGTGGGGGCCGCGTCGATGTCAATCGAGGGCGGGCGACGCTCAGCCGGCGTTGCGGGCCGTGCGGAGCCGCTGGCGGAGGCCCAGGCCGACCAGGGCGGTGGCCAGGATCACGACGGTGGCCGGCTCGGGAGTCGGAACCACTTCCTTGGAGCTGACGCGGGCCTCGACCGTGGTGCGGCCGCCGGCCGTCGGGGCGACCAGCGAGACCGGGTTGCGGAGCAGGCTGATGGTGCTCACGAACTTCTCGGTCGAGAAGATCGGGTTGCTGATCGGGTCGAACGTCGCCTCGATGTTCGACTGGCTGCTGTTGACGAAGCCGTTCAGCGTCCCGGTCAGGAGCACCGGCTTGGCGGAGGCCGGGTAGTCGTCGCCGGCGATCGTCAGCGGGTTGTAGATGATCGAGAACCGGGCGTTGTCGTAGATCGTCTCCGAGTTGTCGTTCTTGGCCAGCGTGGGGATGACGAACTCGCCCAGGCTGATGTTCGAGGTCGCCGTGTAGGCGCCCGAGACCACGGGGTTGAAGGTGATCAGGTTCTCCCCGGTGATGCCGTCGCCGAGGAGGCCGCCCGAGGTGCTGTAGGTGTGCAGGGCGGCCGCCTTGGCGTCCGAACCGACCAAGGCGACGCACGCCAGGGCGAAGGCCGACGCCCGAAGAACGATCTTGCCGAAGCTCATACGCATCGATTCCATCTCCTGAAACAGGATCGCGCCCTGACCGCCCCGAGGCCGACTTGGAGGACAAAAATCATCCGTGACGCCGGCGGAACCGTCCTCGATCCCGGGGGATCCGGGAGGCGGCCACTCGGCGGCTTGCGTCGGTCTCAAAGGGGTCGTGTCATCACGAGGAATGACGCGGCGGCGATCCTGCCCAATTCGACTCGGGATTCCTTTCCTCGCCCCGGGAACCACCCCTGGGCGTGCCGAACTTCCATCCGTGCCCGCCGGCCTGGGCCGGAGAGACGGAAGCGAACCGGCGGGACAATAATCCAGATCGCCGGCCGAGTAAAGCTCAAGTCTTCGAAATTCCCGGCCGACAGGCGGCAGCCTTCCCCGCCCCTCACGGGCCGACGACCGGGTTGCGGAGCGTCCCCAACCCGTCGATCTCCACCTCCACCGCGTCGCCCGGCCTCAGCCATACCGGGGGCTTGCGCGCCATGCCCACCCCGGGCGGGGTGCCGGTGAAGATCAGGTCGCCCGGCTCCAGGGTGAACAGCCGCGACAGGTGGGCCACCACCGCGTCGACCCGGAAGATCAATTGCGAGGTCTTCGAGTCCTGCATCGTCTCCCCGTTCAGGCGGAGCCGGATGCCGAGGGCGTGGGGATCCGGCACCTCGTCGGCCGTCACCAGCCACGGGCCGACCGGCGCGAAGGTGTCGAACGTCTTGCCGGCCATCCACTGCCGCCCCGGCTTGCGGAGCTGCCAGTCCCTGGCGCTCACGTCGTGCCCGGCCGCATAACCCCCGACGTGGTCGTAGGCCCGCGCCTCGGGGATGTCCTTGCCCCCCCGCCCGATCACCACGACGAGTTCGGCCTCGTAGTCGACCACGTCGCTGCATCGGGGCAGGACGATCGACGCCCCGTGGCCGATCAGGGCGGTCGCGTACTTGCTGAACAGGATCGGCTCCGCCGGGGGCTCGGCCCCGACCTCGGCTGCGTGGTCGCGGTAGTTCATCCCCAGGCAGACGATCTTGGCCGGGTCGGGCACCGGCGCCAGGTGCTCGACCGTCGCCGGGTCGTAGGTCGTCGTCCCGGATGCGACGGCGGCCCCCGCCCGCCGCAGCCCCTCCGCCCCCTCGGCCAGCAGCCCCCGGACGGTCGCGGGCAGCCCGGGGTCGGCGTCGCACAGGTCCACGTACCTCCCGCCCCGCACGCCGCACGCCCGAGGCCCCCGATCGGTCCGCACGGTCACCAGTCGCATCGATGATCTCCCCCGTCATGAAATCCGCGGCCATCCCGCCCCAACCTACCCCCGCGGGCCCCTCCCGGCCAGTGGCCCCGTCCCTATGACATCCGTCTTTGACAGCCAACCGACGAGGCGATAGACTCCGAAATCGACAATCGTCCGAGAAGGAGGCCGCGGGATGGAAATGACGAGGCGTCGGCGGTTTTCACGCCTGCCGGCCTGGGCGACTCGCCACCCCTGGCTCGCGCTGCTCGGGGGCGTGTCGACGGCCCTGATCCTGGGGGCGTGGGCGTGGTGGGCGACGCAGCTCTGGGGGCTGCCCGACATCGGCGACCCGTTCGATGTGGCGGCGTTCGAGGCGGCCCACATCCGGGTCCGCGTGGAGGATGACCGCAACGCCTTCGTGGAGTACCGCGAGGCCCACGCGTTGCTCAAGGGCCCCTTGCGGACCTTCCAGACTCAGAGGCCCTGGCCCGGGTCGGAGAAAGACCCCCGGACGTGGGCGGAGGCCGGGCCGGAATGGCGCACCCTGCTCGCCGCTTCCCAGACGGCCCTGGCGGCCTACCGGGCCGGGAGCGAGAAGCCCGACGCCCTCTACACTCATCCCGAGGGGCTGGGACTCAACACCCTCCTGCCGGTGACGTTCTCGTTGCGCATGCTGGGTCGGTTGGCGGTGCTGGAGGGCAAGCGGCTCGAGGCCGAGGGGGACATGGCCGGGGCCTGGGGATGGTATCGCGCCGCCCTCCGGTCGAGCCGGCACACCGGCCGGCACGGCTTCCAGATCGAGCGGACCGTCGGCGCCGCGATCCACAAGCAAGCCGCCGATGCGATCGGCGACTGGTCGGGCGATCCCCGGGTCGATGCCCCCCTGCTCCGCCGGGCCCGCGCCGAGGTGATCGCCATCGACGCCCTGACGGCCCCGCGATCCGACGCGATCAAGATGGAGTATCTGATCTTCCTCCACGACCTGGACGACCCGGGCAACTTGATCGACTATTTCTTCATCCCCCCGCGCCAGCCCGATGACCCGGCCGATTGGGTCCAGGATCTGAGCATCCCCGCCGGCCCCAAGACGGCCCTGCACCGGGGCCGGTTCGTCATCAACGCCGAGCGCGAGCGGGCCATCCGGATCAGCCGGCTCCTGGTCGCGAACTGGCTGGCCGAGGAGGACAAGCCGGCCGCCCGTCGCGCCCGGCTCGCCAGCATGAAGCCCCCGATCTACGAGGCCGGACCGGGCACGCCCCCCGAGGCGCGGAGGCTGGCGCCCGCCAAGCTGGCCGCCTGGTACGAATCCTCGTTCCTGACGCGGCGATTCTACGGGGTCTCGTATCAAACCGTCCGGTTCATCGATCGCGAACGGGCCGCGCAGGAAACGCTGGTGCGCACCCTGGACCGGCAGATCGAGCGTCGCGACAAGGCCCCCGAGGCCCCGCCGCCTCCCTCGGCCCCGGATCCGCCGATCCCCGGATGATGGATAATTCGAGCATGATCCGATTTCTTCGTTAGTTTTCCCCGGGCCCGGCAGACTCTACAATGGTCATCGCGGGCGAGTGCAAATCCGGATCGCTCGCGTGGGGCCCGTCCCCGGGAAGGGCGAGGCCCGCCGCCCGCACGCTCACCCGCTCCCGGAGGCCTCGCCCATGCTCCCCCCCCTGCTCGTCGGTCTCGCGCTGCTGTCCGCCGGGGCGGCCCCGGATGCACCGCCGCCCGCCGATCTCGCCGCCTACGAGGCGAAGCGGGCCGAGGTCGGCCGCGACCCGGACGCCCAGGTCAGGCTCGCCCTGTGGTGCGAGGCGCATGGCCTCCAGGCCCAGCGGTTCCGCCACCTCGCCCTGGCCGTCCTGGCCGACCCCTCCCACGCCACCGCGCGCGGGCTGATGGGCCTGGTCGCCTACCGCGGCAAGTGGCAGAGCCCGAAGGCGGTGGGCGAGGCCATCGATGAGGACGCGAAACTCCGGAACGCCCTGGCCAAGTACAACGCCCGCCGCGAAGGCGTGGCCGAAACCGCCGACGCCCAGTGGCAGCTGGCCCTGTGGTGCGAGGAGAACGGGCTGGACGCCGAGGCCAGGGCCCACCTGACCACCGTGGTCCGGCTCGACCCGACCCGCGACGCGGCCTGGAAGCGGCTGGGGTGCCGGAAGTACAACGGCCAATGGATGACCGAGGCCCGGATCGCCGCCGCGAAGGCGGAGGCCGAGGCCCGCAAGCAGGGCGACAAGCGCTGGAAGCCGCTCCTGGCGAAGTGGAGGGGCTGGCTCAACGACCCGGCGCGGCGCGAGGAGGCGGAGCGGGCACTGGCCGGCGTCACCGACCCCCACGCCGTCCCGTCGGCCTGGTCGGCCTTCGTCGCCTCGAATCCCAACGAGCGGAGCCTCTCGCGGGCCGTGCAGCTGTTCGGCCAGATCGACGCCCCCCGGGCCTCGATGGCCCTGGCCATGCTGGCCGTCTTCGCCGACTCGGCGGACGTGCGGCGCTCGGCGACCGAGACGCTCCGGAACCGCGACACCCGCGAGTACCTGGGCGCGGTGATCGCCCTGCTCCGGAAGAAGGTCAAGTACGAGGTCCGGCCGGTGGGCGGCCCCGGCTCGCCCGGGGTCCTGTTCGTCGAGGGGAAGGAATTCAACGTCCAGCGGATGTACGCCCCGCCGGCCATGCCCCACATCCCCATCTTCCCCGGCGAGCCGATCGGCTACGACGCCTTCGGCCTGCCGGTGGTGTCGCGCTTCCTGGGCACGTCGGTCGCCACGCGAGAGGAAATCCTCGATGTGCAGGCGGTGGCCGCCGCGCCTCCCGGGGTGAAGACCGAATGGGAGGGCCCCCGGGACAATCCGGGCCGGTTCGGTCTGCCCAGGCGCCGACAGCTGGAGAAGATCACCACCCGGACCACGTCCACCCCCACAGAGCACCGGGTCGAGATCCCGGTCGGCCAGATCATGGCCCAGTATCAGCAGTCGGCCCTGGTCGCGCAACAGCAACAGCTCGATGACATCCGGGCCATCGACGCCGATAACGCGGAGGTCGCCCTCCGCAACGACCGGGTCACGCAGGTCCTGCGGGGGGTCACCGGCGCGGACCTGGGGGACTCCCCCGAGGCCTGGGGCAAGTGGTGGGCCGACGACCTGGGCTATGCCTTCCAGGCGAGTCAGTCGCAACCCGTCCCCACCATCATGGAGAACGTCCCCCTGGCCTACCTCCCGCAAGGGGTCGCCCCGACGGTGGTGAACCAGTCCGGCCAGGCGACGACGACGGTCGAGACGGCCTTCCGGTTCCGGCACAGCTGCTTCGCCGCCGGCACGCCGGTCCGCACCCTGGCCGGGCCCCGGCCGATCGAGGCGATCCGGGTCGGCGACCGGGTGCTGACCCAGGACGCCCGGACCGGGGCCCTGGGCTATCAGCCGGTCCTGGCCGTGTTCCACAACCGCCCGGCGCCGACGCTGCGGATCGACCTGGGCGGCGAGGCCATCGTCTCCACCGCCATCCACCGCTTCTGGAAGGCGGGCCAGGGCTGGGTCATGGCCCGCGAATTGAAGGTCGGCGATACGCTCCGCACCGTCGGGGGCACGGCGCAGGTCCGTTCGGTGGAGGACGACCGGGTCCAGCCGGTGTTCAACCTCCAGGTCGCCGAGGGGGGCAGCTTCTTCGTCGGCGAGGCGGGCACCCTGGCCCACGACAACAGCCTGGTCGAGCCCGTCTCCGACCCGTTCGACGCCCCGGCCCGCCGCGCGGAGTGACGCACGCCGGGCCGATCCCGGGCGATGTCCCGAATCTTCGTCAGGTCGTGCCCGAATCGGCAGACTCCTATGAGATAGGGATCGCCCCGGGGCATCGCGGGCGGGCGCACGCGACGGACATCGGCCCCGAGAATCGACCAACGCCCTTCGCCCGGAGGTCTCTCCCATGCTCGCCCCGCTGGTCGTCGGATTGTCGCTGCTGGCCTCCGGCCAGGCCCCGGACGCCGCCCCCGCCGCCCCCCTGGCCGAGTACGAGGCGAAGCGGGCCGAGGCCGCCCGCGACCCGGACGCCCAGGTCAGGCTGGCCCTGTGGTGCGAGGCGCATGGCCTCCAGGCCCAGCGGTTCCGCCACCTGGCACTGGCCGTCCTGGCCGACCCGTCGCACGCCACCGCGCGCGGGCTGATGGGCCTGGTCGCCTACCGCGGCAAGTGGCAGAGCCCCGAGGCGGTCGCCGACAAGCTCAAGGCCGACGCCGACCGGGCCCGCCTGCTGGCCGAGTACGACGACCGCCGGTCCAGGGCCCCTTACACCGGCGAAGGCCAGTGGCGGATGGCCCAGTGGTGCGAGGAGAACGGCCTGGCCGACCAGGCCCGCGCCCACCTGACCGCCGTCACCCGGCTCGACCCGTCGCGCGACGCGGCCTGGAAGCGCCTGGGCTATGCCCGTCACGACGGCCGCTGGATGACCGACGCCCAGGTCGCCGCCGCCCGGGCCGAGGCCGAGGCCCGCAAGCAGGCCGATCGCCGCTGGGAGCCCCTGCTCAAGAAGTGGAAGGGGATGCTGGCCAACCCGGCCCGCCGCGCCGAGGCCGAGGCCGCCATGGTCGAGGTGACCGACCCCCTCGCCGTCCCGACCATCGCCCGGGTCTTCGGCACCCGGAAGCCGGCCGACCAGGCGGTCGCCGTGCGGTTGCTGGCCCAGATCGACGCCCCGGCCGCCTCGCGGGTCCTGGCCGGCCTGGCGGTCATGTCGCCCGACGCCGAGGTCCGCCGCGCCGCCGTGGAGGTGCTCCGCCGCCGCGACCCGCGCGAGTTCGTCCGTCTCTGGATCGGCCTGATCCGCGACCCGATCAAGTACGAGGTCAAGCCGGTGGGCGGCCCCGGCTCGCCGGGCGAGCTGTTCATCGAGGGGAAGAAGGCCAACGTCCGCCGGGTGTACGCCCCGCCGGCCATGCCGCAGGTCGCCGCCGTGCCGGGATCGTTCGTGGAATCTGGGCCCGATGGCCTGCCGATCCTGTTCGTGCCACTCCCGGACCGGATCACCAACTACAGTGAAGAAGAATCCCGCCGGATGAGCCGGCAATCCGACGAGAACCACGCGACGGATTCCGCGAAGCTCAAGGAGTTGGTCGCCGACTCCAGGACCCGCGATGCGCTCCAGAAGGTCCTGGATGCCCAGAAATCGGCGGCCATCAAATGGGACGACGACCCGAGCTTCAGGGGGGGGCGAATCCAGGTCACGACCAGTCAACGGGCTGCCATCCCCATCGGACAGATGATGCTTGAGGTTCAGAGGACGGCCGAGGTGGCCCAGCGGCAGTTGGCCGAGGACGTGGCCATGATCGATCGCACCAACGAGGAGACCCGCCGGGCGAACGACCCGGTCCTCCTGGCCATGCGGAGCGTCACCGGGCAGGATTTCGGCGAGAATCAGGCCGCCTGGTCGGCCTGGTGGACCGACCAGGAAGGATACGCGGTCCTGGCCTCGGCCACCCAATCCCCGAGCACTTTCACGGAAGATGTCCCCCTGGGATATGTCCCCCAGGTTGCCCCGACGACAATCGTCGACGGGCCGGTCGTCAGCGTCCAGCGGCTCCGCCACTCCTGCTTCGGCGCCGGGACGATGGTCCGCACCGATGCCGGGTCGCGGGCGATCGAGACCCTGAACGCCGGCGATCGGGTGCTGGTGCAGGACGCCGCGACCGGCGCCCTGGGCTACCAGCCGATCGTCGCCGTGTTCCACAACCCGCCCAACGCGACGCTGCGGATCACGCTCGATCAGGACGACGTGGTCGTCACCGGCATCCACCGCTTCTGGAAGGCGGGCCAGGGCTGGGTCATGGCCCGCGAATTGAAGGTGGGGGACCGGGTGCGCACCGTCGGCGGGGTCGCCTCCGTGACGGCCGTGGCCGACGACCGGGTCCAGCCGGTGTTCAACCTCGAAGTCGCCGAGGGGCGGAGCTTCTTCATCGGGGCGGCCGGGGCGCTGGTCCACGACAACAGCCTGGTCGAGCCGGTCGCCGCCCCGTTCGACGCCCCGGCGCGCCGGGCGGAGTGAGCCGGCCCGCCGCTCCGCCGCCATCCGGGCCGGCCCCGCTCAATCGACCGGGGCCAGGCCGGGATGCTTCGCGGCCCAGTCCAGGTACTCCTGGATCGTGGTGAAGGTCTCGTAGCGATACAGGCGGCCCTTGTCGTCGACCGGGACCGAGGTGTTGAACGTCCATGCGTCCCCGGTCTTCCGCATCCAGTCGGCGAGCTTCACCTCCATCTCGTGGAGGAGGTGGGCGGAGCCGGGGACGTGGGCCATGTTGCTCCGCTCGTAGGGGTCGGCCTTGATGTTGTAGAGGACCCAGGGGCCGTCCTCGGACCGCGCGTACATGAAGTGCTCGGTCCGGACCCCGCGCCAGGGGTGCGGGACATGATCGCTCGCGTAGGGGACGAAGAGCTGGAAGAAGACCGAGTCCGGGGACGCGGCCCCCTCGCGGCCGAGGACCACCCCCGACAGGTCGGCCCCCTGCATGTCGCCGGGGGCGGCGATGCCGCACAGGGCCAGCAGGGTCGGGGCCATGTCGACGTGCGACAGGAACGCGTCGGTCACGCGGCCCGGCTTGATCCCGGCGGGATAGCGGACGATGCCGGGGACGCGGATCGACTCCTCCCAGGGCTTGCGCTTGAGCCGCTCCCCCTGCGAGCCGAGCATGTCGCCGTGGTCGGAGGTGAGCATGACGATCGTATCCCGGCCCCGCCCCGAGTCGTCAAGCGCCTTGATGAGCCGGCCGACCTGGTCATCGACGGCGGAGATGGCCGCGTAGTAGTGGGCGATCTGGGGCCGGCCGCCCCCGTCGACGCCCGGCTCCCAGTTCGGCCTCATCGTCAGCTTGTCGGGATCGTAGAGCTTGCGGAACGCCTCCGGGGCGCCGTAGGGGTCGTGCGGCGGCCCCATCGAGACGACCAGGAAGAACGGCTCGTCCCCGCCTTGATGGAGGAATTCGATGGCGCGGTCGACCCAGACCTCGGGCTCATAGCGGTTGTCGACGATCGGCTCGGGGGTGTCGCGGAAGTAGGTCGGGCGGAAGTGGCGATGGTCGCACTCGTTGGCGGCCCAGTAGGCGAAGCCCTGGCGGCGGGGCCCGGGGGGGATGAACCCCGGCTGGCGTTTGCCGCCGTCGAGGTGCCACTTGCCGATGAACCCGGTGCGGTAGCCCTGCCGGGACAGGATCTCGGCGAGGGTCGTCTCCTCGTCGCGGAGCCGGAGGTCGTTGGCCATCATCCCGTTCTTGTGGGGATATTTGCCGGTCAGCAGGATGGCCCGCGCCGGGCAGCAGACCGGGGTGTTGGCGAACGTGTGGCGGAACAGGAGCCCCTCGGACGCCAGGCGATCGGCGTGGGGGGTGCGGACGTCGGGGTTGCCCATCACGCCGAGGTCCTGCCCGCGCCACTGGTCGGGCAGGATGACCAGGATCGACGGCCTCCGCTCCGCGGCCGGGGCGGGCCGCCCGGCGACGAGGCCGGCGACGATCGGGGCCGCGAGCCACGCGAGCAAGAGGGGCGGCGATTTCCTCGCCATTCGGGGGGCGATCATGGGGACGGGCTCCTGGGTTGGGGCGGGCGTGGGACGGGCCGGCCTCGGCGATGCCCGGGCGGGCGAGGGCCATCGTGCCAGGACCGGGGCCGGGCCGCCACCCGGGCGGGGCCGACCCGGAGGTCGCATCGAATTCCGCCTTGACGGGGGGGGGCCGTTCACCTAGAGTCCGCGCCAGAGGGAACTGTACGTGTCTCATGGATGGGGGCATAGTCGATGCTGGAAGAGCTTTTGGATCGGGCGAAATCCGATCCCGGGTTCGCCGAGATCCAGGCGAAGTTCGCCGCGGCCAAGGTGGAGAACTGGCTGACCGAGTCGGAGAAGGTCCTCCACTTCGCGGTCGGGGCCTTCGCGCCGTCGGGCGGCACGATCGTCGAGATCGGGTCGTTCCAGGGCGGCTCGGCCTGCTTCCTGGGCGCGGGGCTGAAGCGGCGTGGCGCCGGCAAGCTCTACTGCGTCGACCCCCACCTCGGCGCGCCCCCCTGGCTGGGCATGTCCCCGGCCCAGGGGACCCTGGAGCACTTCCGCCGGAACACCGCGTTCTGCGGCGTGGCCGACTACGTCCAGCCGATGATCGGCGACTCGGTGGCCGTGGCCTCGGTCTGGCCGGCCGAGCCGATCGACTGCGTCTTCATCGACGGCGACCACTCGTTCCTGGGCGCGCTGAAGGACTTCGAGTGCTGGGGCCCGAAGCTCAGGCCGGGCGGGCTCGTCATGATCGACGACGCCGACGACACCCACCTGCCCGAACTCCTCGACATGATCGAGTTCACCAAGCAGCTCAAGTCGGTCACCTACGTCGACACGATCCAGGGGATCGCCGTCTTCGTGAAGAACGACGTGACCGGCCTGGAGATGCTCCAGGAGCTGGGCCAGGCCCTGCTGGGCCGCAACGTCCACCGCCCCTGGGACTGGTCGTGGCTCCACGTCACGAGCCTGCCCGCCAGCTACCTGAAGTCCAAGACCTGGAAGAACTCCCGGCTGGACGAGGGCTACCAGCTCAGCTACCTGGCCCGCTGCGGGGCCGGGGCCTACGGCTACACCGACTCCTGCCCGCCGGACGATCGCGCCATGCTGGCCGCCGTGGCCAACGACCGCCAGGACGGCGCCGTGATCCAGCTGGACGCCGACGCCGACGAGGCGACCTCGCATCCCGGCCAGCAGGCCCGGTTCCGCACCATCTTCTGCTCGCCCGAGGAAGCGAAGCGGTACGCCCCCCGGCTCCTGCCCGGCGGCCTGCTCCTGGCCCGCCCCAAGGACTATGCGGGCGACGTCGCCGCGATGGGCGTCCGGAGCGTCCTGATCGACGCCGGCCTGGACGGCTGCGGGTTCAACGCGGAGATCCACTGGGGCATCTGGCAGCCCCACCACCTCGCCCCCGACGCCATCGCCCACTACGCGGCCGCCGCGTCCGCCTGATCCGGCCACGGATCGAGCCCCGGACCGAACACCCGGCCCGCGCCCCGTGCGCGGGCCGGTTCGCGCGCGGGCCGGGCATCATCATCGCGGCGGCCGGCCGGGAGAGCCTGCCCCCCTGCGCCGGGTCGGCGGGCAGGCCGTGGAGCCCGTTGAGGGAGGCATCGCCCAGGTTGGTCTGGCGTCGGCTCGATCCCCTTCCCCTCGCGGGTATCATGCAGGGAAATGCCTCGATCTCCCGGGAGCAACGATGATGGACACGGTGAAGCTCGGTTCCGAAGGCGCGGTCGTTTCCCGGATGGGCCTCGGCTGCATGGGGATGAGCGAGTTCTACGGCGACCGCAATGACGAGGAGTCGGCCGCCACGCTGCTCCGGGCGCTCGACCTGGGGATCACGTTCCTGGACACCGCCGACGTCTACGGGATCGGCGACAACGAGGAGCTGGTGGGCGCGACGATCCGGCCCCGGCGCGACGAGGTGTTCCTGGCCACCAAGTTCGGCAACGTCCGGACCAAGGCCGACCCCAACGCCTGGTCGCTCAGCGGCCGGCCCGAGTACGTGAAGTCCGCGTGCGACGCCTCGCTCCGGAGGCTCGGGCTCGACCACATCGACCTCTACTACCAGCACCGCGTCGACCCCGAGACCCCGATCGAGGAGACCGTCGGCGCGATGGCCGACCTGGTCCGCGCCGGCAAGGTCCGCTACCTCGGCCTGTCGGAAGCCTCCCCCGCGACGATCCGCCGCGCCCACGCCGTCCACCCGATCACGGCGTTGCAGACCGAGTATTCCCTGTGGGAGCGGCACGTCGAGGCCGAGATCCTGCCGACCTGCCGCGAGCTGGGCATCGGCTTCGTCCCCTACAGCCCGCTGGGCCGGGGCTTCCTGACCGGGACGATCGCCGGCAAGGGGGACCTCCCCGCCAACGACACCCGCGCCGCCCGCTATCCCCGGTTCACCGACGAGGCCCTGGCCCAGAACCAGGCCATCGTCGGGCGGATCCGCGCCCTGGCCGCCGCCAAGGGGGCCACGCCCGGCCAGCTCGCCCTGGCCTGGGTGCTGTCCAAGGGGCAGGACGTGGCCCCGATCCCCGGCACCAAGCGACGCAAGTACCTCGAAGAGAACGCCGCCGCCCTGGATCTCACGCTCACCCCGGGCGAGGTCGCCGACCTGGAGGCCGCCGTCCCCGTCGATGAGGTCGCCGGGGACCGCTACGCCGCCGTCAGCATGAAGGCCATCGACCGCTGATCCGGCCCGATCGGCAAGGTTTGACGGGCAGCCATGCCCCGAAATCGGGCGATCGCGAGTCGTAGGGCCGATCGAAACCGCCGCCTTCCGAAGGCTGCAAGCCAACACCCAATCGAACCTTACGGCACGCATTGGCTGCCGGGCACGATTCTTGCTGACTTGTTGCACGCACCCTTGCGCATGACCCTGCCGCCGTGGCCAGCGGCGGGGCCCGGCGCAGGGGTGCCGCACACGCCGCGATCCGATCGCCGCCCGACGATCCGAGCGACGAGATCGGGTCGTTCTCGATCTGCCCGGGCCCGGGTTGATCCGGGCCGCTCGACCTCGCACCTCCCCCTCCCGGGCGAAGCCGCCCCCCACCGGAAACTCGCCGATGACAGGGACCGATCGCATGCAAAATCGCCCGCACCGCCGTGGTTTTACCCTGATCGAACTGCTGGTCGTGATCGCCATCATCGCGGTGCTGATCGCCCTGCTGCTGCCGGCCGTGCAGGCCGCCCGCGAGGCCGCCCGCCGGTCCCAGTGCATCAACAACCTGAAGCAGCTCGGCCTCGCGTGCATGAACTACGAGAGCGCGAATGCCTGCTACCCGGCCCACTCGATGAAGGTCCCCGGCACGCCGACCATCTCGATCTCCGGGGTCCCGTACAGCTGGGCCCCCGCCCTGCTCCAGTACACCGAGCAGACCCCCATGTACAACGCGATCAACTTCAACCTGGAGCCGATGCACACCGGCATCGGCGGCTACGCCAACAGCACGGTGTCGACCGCCAAGCTGGGCCTGATGACCTGCCCATCCGACAGCAGCGTGACAGGGTCGCGGATCTGGCTGAACGGCATCTACTACGGGACGGCCAACTACATGGCCAACATGGGCGGGCCGGGCGTCCTCCAGCTCGCCTCCGGGACGATTATCCCCGCCCGGGATGCGCCGGACACCGCCGCCCACTACCCGGGCGGCAACTTCTCGACGGTCACGATCGGCTCGATCATCGACGGGACCTCGAACACCGCTCTGATCAGCGAACGCCTCACCGGTCGGGCCAACGGCACCCTGGCCGCTTCCAACGTCGACATCACCCGCGGCCACATCCTGGCCAAGATCGCCGTCTTCTACAACGCGGCGACCGGGGTGTCCCTGAACAACAACGCGGCCGGCGCGGCGCAGTTCGTCCAGTCGTGCGCCAGCATGCCGAACACGGCCCTGGGCCGCTACTGGTGCACCAGCCAGATGTGGATCGCGACCTATCCGGAATGGTTGACCATCTCGGGCTACAACCACTTCGGCACGCCCAACCAGATGAACTGCCACAACCCCAGCGACCCCGGCACCAACGGCTCCACGAAGTATTACGTCGGGCTGGCCGGCAGCGCCCCGCCCAGCAGCAACCACCCCGGCGGGGTCAACGTCGCCTTCGCCGACGGCTCGGTCAAGTTCATCAAGGACACCGTCAGCATGCAGACCTGGTGGGCCCTGGGCACCCGGGCCGGCGGCGAGGTGGTCAGCGCCGACTCGTACTGATCGGACCCCATCCAGGCCCGGCCGCGACCCCGCCCCATCGGCGGGCGCGCGGGCCTTCCGACTCCGCATCGACTCGACCGATTCCGAGGATCCGTCCATGACGTGGAAGCCGACCCTGTTCGTCCTGATCGCCGCCGCCTCGCTGGCCCTCCTGCCGACCGGCTGCGGGCCTTCCGCCCCGGACCACGATCCGAGCCGCCCCCCCGCCGGCCAGGACCCCGAGATCGATTACCTGCCGGGCAACGGCGCCGCTCCGAAGGCCGCCAAGAAGCCCTGATCCGACCGGGCCGAGGCCGGACGACCAGCCTCCCATCATCGACGCGTCGGGCAAGGATCGGCCGCATCGCGGCCCCCCACCGACGCGTCGTCGCGCGCCCCGGTCCCCGCCCCCGCGCGGATCGCCGCGACCGGCGATCGGGGAAAGGACGAGGGGCGACGGGGCGAGCGGTGGCCGGGCCGGGCCCGGCGGCGTCATGCTCGCATTCGCCTTGAGGACGGATGCGGGATTCACTGGCCGACGGGGCTGTCGCCCGGCTCGGGCTGGGGGGCGATGCCGCCCCCGGTCTTGCCGCCGGTGGAGCGGAGGTCGGCCACGGCGCCGCCGACGGCCCCGCCCGAGGCGCCGGAGTAGGCGGACGTGTCCTCGTGGTCGTCGTCCAGTTCCTGGTCGTAGTTGCCGCTGCCCATCGCCTCTTCGAGGTCGCCGTCGTCGGGGTCGCCCTCGCCGATGTTGGTGCCGGCCAGCCCGCCGATGGCCGTCCCCCCGCCGGCGGTGCCGGCCGCGTGGATGTCCTCGCGGTCCCCCGACCGGGGCGCATCGTCGGTGAACGGCTGGTCGCGGTCGCCGGTGTCAGTCAGGTTGCCCGCGCCGTGGCGGCGGTCGAGCCCGCCCATCGACTCGGGGCGGCCGTCGTTGAGGTTGGCCGCCGCCCCGGCGCCCACCTCGGCCGAGCACGGGGTGCAATAGCGGGTGTAGGGGATCGCCTCCAGCCGCTCCGCCATGATCGTTTTGCCGCACCGCTCGCAGGTGCCGTAGGCGTTGCGATCCAGGCGGCCGAGGGCGTCGCGGACCTCCTGGCGGATGTATTCCTCGTTCTCCAGCAGGGTCGCATTCAGCTCCTGCATGTACTGCTCGGTGCCGAGGTCGGCCAGGTGCATCGGCGTGCCGGAGAGGTTGCCGCCCGCCTCGCCGCCCACGCCGACGCGGGCCTCTTCCTCCAGGCTCGCGACGTCGTCGACGAGTCGCCCGTCCATCGCCTCCAGCACGCGCCGGAGCTGCTGCATCTTCTTCTCCGAAATCGACATATTCGCCTCGTTCGCGGGATGGGGGATTGTCCGGTGCGGCGCACCGGCGCCGATCCCCGCCCAGCTTGCATGAGGCATGCCACGGGGGTCGGCCGAGTCGCCCGGATCGGGGGCGTCGGGCATCGTGCGAGTCCTGGACAACCGTCACCGTCGTGCGTAGAGTAGGAGTCTCCGCCGGGGGAGGGATGCGCCTCCCCGTCGGTGCGGCAGGATCGGCGACGAGCGACGAGGATCACCCAGGGATGGCGACGACCGACATTCGGATCAGGGGCGCCCGCGAGCACAACCTCCGCGACGTCTCGATCGACCTCCCGCGCGGGGCGTTGATCTGCTTCACCGGCGTGAGCGGTTCGGGCAAGAGTTCGCTGGCGTTCGACACCCTGTATGCCGAGGGCCAGCGCCGCTACGTCGAGAGCCTATCCAGCTACGCCCGCCAGTTCCTGGGCCAGATGAGCAAGCCGGAGGTCGACCGGATCGACGGCCTGAGCCCGTCGATCTCGATCCAGCAGAAGACCGGCGGCCGGAACCCGCGCAGCACCGTCGGCACGATCACCGAGATCAACGACTACTTCCGCGTCCTGTTCGCGCGGGTCGGCCAGGGGCACTGTCCCAACTGCGACAGGCCGGTGGCGGCCCAGACCCGCGAGCAGATCGTCGCCCGGATCGAGCAGGTCCCATCCGGCACCGCCTATTCCATCCTGGCCCCGGTCGCGCGGGGGCAGAAGGGGGAATTCCGCGACCTGTTCGACGAACTCTCCCGCGCCGGCTACGTCCGGGCCCGGGTGGACGGCAAGATGGCCGCCCTGGCGGACAACCTCGGGCTGGACCGCCACATCAAGCACACGATCGAGGTGGTGATCGACCGCCTCAAGGCGGGCGGAGGCCCCACGGCGCGGACCCGGCTGGCCGAGGCCGTCGAGGCCGCGCTGAAGCTGGGCGGCGGGACGGTGATCGTGGCCGTCGAGGGGCAGCCGGACATCCTCCTGTCGTCGCACTTCGCCTGCGCCGCGTGCGGCCTGGGGTTCGACCCGCCCAGCCCGCAGTTGTTCAGCTTCAACAGCCCGCAGGGGATGTGCCCGTCGTGCGACGGCCTGGGGGTGCGGCACGCCTTCGACGACGAGCTGCTGGTGCCCGACCCCAAGCTGTCAGTCTGGAAGGGGGCGATCGCCCCGCTGGGCCCGGCGTCCAAGCTCGGCAAGATGCGCCGGCAGCTGTTCGAGGCGGTCGCCGCCAACATGGAGGGGGAGAAGGATGGACCCCCGCCGGGGGCGATGCTCAAGGGGGCGTGGCGCGACCTCGACCCGAAGTGGCGGAACGTCTGGCTCCACGGCCTGGGCGCCCGCAAGGTCGTGGTCTACTACAAGCACAAGGGGAAGCGCTACGCCCAGGCCGAGGGCTGGCCGGGCATCGCCACCGAGTTGCTGGAGCGCTACAGGAACTCGACCGGCGGGCCGCTCCGCGCCGGCCTCGAACCGATGATGCGGAGCATGACCTGCCCGGACTGCAAGGGGGCCCGCCTCAACGCCCGCGCCCGCGCGGTGCGGGTCGGCGGCCGGACCCTGGTCGACCTCGGCTCGTGGCCGATCGGCCGGGTCAAGCGGTTCTTCGACGCCCTGGCCGGCCAGCCCGCCGCCGACCTCGCCCCCGAGGACGCCGCGACCCCGCTCGATGACCTGTCTCGCACGATCGCCGAGGAGTTGCTCAAGGAGATCCGCGGCCGGCTCGGGTTCCTGAACAACGTCGGGCTCGATTACCTCAGCCTGGACCGATCGGCCCCGACCCTCTCGGGCGGAGAGGCCCAGCGGATCCGCCTGGCCAGCCAGGTCGGCGCCGGGCTGGTGGGCGTCCTGTACATCCTGGATGAGCCGTCGATCGGCCTCCACCCGCGCGACAACGACCGGCTGATCGCGACCCTCCAGCGGCTCCGCGACGTGGGCAACACGGTGATCGTGGTCGAGCACGACGAGGACACGATGAGGGCCGCCGATCACCTGGTCGACTTCGGCCCCGGACCGGGCGTGAAGGGGGGCGACGTGATCGCCGCCGGCGCCCTGGCCGACGTGTCCGACCACCCGGACAGCCTCACCGGCCAGTACCTGTCCGGCCGCAAGGCGATCCCCGTCCCCGCCGAGCGGAAGAAGCCCGGCGACAAGGCCCTGACCGTGGTCGGCGCCCGCCAGCACAACCTCAAGGGGATCGACGTCTCGTTCCCGCTCGGCCTGATGGTCTGCGTGACCGGCGTCTCGGGCTCGGGCAAGAGTTCGCTGGTCGGCGACATCCTCCGCGACACCCTGGCCCGCGACCTCAACAAGGCGATCACCGACCCCGGCGCCCACGACCGGATCGACGGGATGGAGCATCTCGACAAGATCATCGACATCGATCAGGCCCCGATCGGCCGCACGCCCCGGTCCAACCCGGCCACCTACATCAAGCTGTTCGACCTGATCCGCGACCTCTACACCCGGCTGCCCGAGAGCAAGGCCCGGGGCTACAAGGCGGGCCGGTTCAGCTTCAACGTCCCCGGCGGCCGGTGCGAGGCCTGCCAGGGGAACGGGTCGAACCGGCTGGAGATGGACTTCCTGGCCGACGTCTGGGTCAACTGCCCGGTCTGCGACGGCAAGAGGTTCAACCGCGAGACCCAGCACGCCCGGTTCAAGGGGAAGAGCATCGCCGACGTGCTGGAGATGGACGTCCAGGAGGCCCTGGAGCACTTCAGCAACGTCCCCAAGATCGCCGCGATGCTCAAGACCCTCCACGACGTCGGGCTCGACTACCTCAAGCTCGGCCAGGCGTCCCCCACCCTCTCCGGAGGCGAGGCCCAGCGGATCAAGCTGGCCAAGGAACTCGTCAAGCGCGGGACCGGCCGGACCCTGTACGTCCTGGACGAACCGACCACCGGGCTCCACTTCGACGACGTCCGGAAGCTGCTGGACGTGCTCCACGGGTTCACCGCCAACGGCAACACGGTGGTCGTGATCGAGCACAACCTCGACGTGGTGAAGACCGCCGACTGGGTCATCGACCTCGGCCCCGAAGGCGGGTCCGGCGGAGGCCGGATCGTCGCCCAGGGGACGCCCGAGCAGGTCGCCGCCGTGCCCGAGAGCCACACCGGCCGCGCCCTGGCCAAGCTCCTCGACGTCGCCCCGCCGAAGAAGGGGAAGGCGAAGAAGGCCCCCAAGAAGGCCGCGAAGGCCGATCGCAAATCGTCGGAGGTCGGGCTCGGCGAGATCTCGGTCCGGGGCGCCCGCCAGCACAACCTCAAGGGGGTGGACGTCGACATCCCCCGCCACCAGATGACCGTGTGCAGCGGCCCGAGCGGCTCGGGCAAGAGTTCGCTGGCCATCGACACCCTGTATGCCGAGGGGCAAAGGCGATACGTCGAGAGCCTGTCCAGCTACGCCCGCCAGTTCCTGGCGCCGTTGCAGAAGCCCCGGGTCGAGTCGATCACCGGGCTGTCCCCGGCGGTGAGCATCGAGCAGAAGACGACCAGCAAGAGCCCGCGATCGACGGTCGGCACGGTGACGGAGATCCACGATTACCTCCGGATCCTGTTCGCCCGGCTCGGCCAGCCGCATTGCCCGAGCTGCGGGACGGCGATCGGCACCCAGACGGCCGACGAGATCGTCGAGAAGATCCTCCACCTGCCCGAGGGGACCAAGGTCTACGTGATGGCCCCGGTCGAGCGTCGGGACAACGAGGACTACGACGCCCTGTGGGACGAATTGCGGCTGTCCGGCTTCGCGCGGGTCCGGGTCGACGGGGTGTCGCACAGCCTGGACGCCCCGCCCGAGCTGAGCCACCGCCGCAAGCATCAGGTGGAGGTGGTGATCGACCGCGGCATCCTCCGCCGCAAGACCCGATCGCGGCTGGCCGACTCGGTGGAGTCGGCGCTGGACCTGGGCAAGGGGGTGGTCCACGTCGCCCGGGTCGGCGACGACGCCGACGAGGCCCGCTGGCCGGTCGACCGCTACAGCCAGCACCGGTCGTGCGACGGCTGCGGGCGGAGCTTCGAGGAACTGTCCCCGCACCACTTCTCGTTCAACAGCCCCCTGGGCTGGTGCCCGGTCTGCCAGGGGCTGGGCACCCAGCACGGGGCCAACCCCGCCGCACTGGTGCCCGACGGCCGCCGCAGCCTCCGCGAGGGGGCGGTCATCGTCTGGCCGAGCTTCGCCGAAACCCCCGCCTTCGCCCGGACCATCGAGGCGATCGCCAGGAGCCAGGGGTTCGACCTCGACACCCCGTTCGATGACCTGGAAGGCCGGCACCGCCGGACGATCCTCCACGGGGCCGGGGAAACCTGGTTCACCGTGCCCGGGGCCAAGAATCAGCCCGAATTTTCGTTCCAGTACAAGGGGCTGTTCCCCGCCATCGAGGAGGCGGCCCGCGTCTCGTTCCTGTACAGGCACAAGCTCCAGGGGATGGTCGACAACGTCCCGTGCGTGTCGTGCATGGGGGCCCGCCTCCGCGACGACTCGGCCGCCGTGCGGTTCCGCGGATTCACCGTCGATCAGGTCGGGCAATGGCCGTTGGGCCGGACCCTCGCCTTCTTCAAGGACCTGGGGCTCGACGGCGACGAGGCCCACATCGCCGGCGACCTCGTCCGCGAGATCCGCGACCGGCTCCAGTTCCTGGTCGATGTCGGGCTCGACTACCTCAGCCTGGCCCGGTCCACGCCCACCCTGTCCGGCGGCGAGAGCCAGCGGATCCGCCTGGCCAGCCAGATCGGCAGCGGCCTGACCGGCGTCCTGTACGTCCTCGATGAGCCGACCATCGGCCTCCACCCGCGCGACAACGCCCGGTTGCTCGGGGCCCTGAAGCGGCTTCGCGACCTGGGCAACACGCTGGTGCTGGTCGAGCACGACCGCGAGGTTTTGGAGGCCGCCGACCACCTGGTCGACTTCGGCCCCGGCTCGGGCGAAGGGGGCGGGCAGGTCACCGCCAGCGGGGCGCCGAAGAAGGTGAAGGCGTCCAAGGCGTCGCTCACCGGCAGCTACCTGTCGGGGCGGTCGGCGATCCCAGTGCCGAGCAACCGCCGGCCCGGCGGCGGGCCCGAGATCGTGGTCCGGGGGGCCCGGCACCACAACCTCAAGTCGGTGGACGCCGCGTTCCCGCTCGGGCTGGTCACGGTGGTGACCGGCGTGTCGGGGTCGGGCAAGAGTTCGCTGGTCGAGGACATCCTCTGGAAGGCCGCCGCCAAGGCCAAGCACCGCTCGCAGGTCACGCCCGGCGCCCACGATTCGATCGAGGGGCTCGAAGCCATCGACAAGGTCATCAGCGTGGACCAGTCCCCGCTCGGCGGCACGCCCAGCTCGACGCCGATCACCTATTCCGGGGCGTTCGACCTGATCCGCGAGCTGTACAGCAAGATGCCCGAGGCCAAGGTCCGCGGCTTCACCCCGCGCCGGTTCAGCTTCAACCAGGCCGGCGGCCGGTGCGAGGCGTGCGAGGGGGCCGGCCAGCGCAAGATCGAGATGCACTTCCTGCCCGACGTGTGGGTCGCCTGCGACGCCTGCCACGGCGCCCGGTTCGAGCCCGAGACCCTGGCGGTCAAGTATCGCGGCCGGTCGATCTCCGACGTGCTCAACATGACCGTGGACACCGCGCTCGACCTGTTCGCGGGCGTGCCCAAGGTCCGCAAGATCTTGCAGACCCTGCACGACGTCGGCCTCGGCTACATCCCGCTCGGCCAGTCCGCCCCGACCCTCTCGGGCGGCGAGGCCCAGCGCGTCAAGCTCGCGGCGGAACTCGCCCGGCCCGACACCGGCCGGACCCTGTACGTCCTGGACGAGCCGACCACCGGCCTCCACCTCGACGACACCCGGAAGCTGCTGGACGTGGTCCACCGCCTGGCCGACCTGGGCAACACGGTGGTGATCATCGAGCACAACCTGGAGGTCATCAAGACCGCCGACTGGCTCATCGACGTCGGCCCCGAGGCCGGCGAGGCGGGCGGCACGATCGTCGCCGCCGGCCCGCCCGAGGCGATCGTCGACTGCCCCGACAGCCTCACCGGCGCGATCCTCAAGGAAGTCCTCGCCTCCAGCCCCCACGCCGCCCGCAAGAGGTTCGACCCCAAGGCCGCCGCCAAGAAGCAACTCGCCGAGGTGAAGGCGGCCCGGGAACGATCGGCCCCCGAGGCCAAATCCCCCTGGGAGGTCGACGGCCGCGCCTGGCACACCCGCGACCGCGTCTCCCGCACCGGCCGCCCGGCCCGGTGGGACGGCCAGATCCTCGACCGGATCGCCGACCGCCTCGCCCAGATCGGCGGCTTCCCCCTGCCCGACTGGACCCAGCGGGCCGTGGTCAAGGTCGGCGGCACTTCGGCCGACGCCCCGCCCTTCCTCCAGGCCCAGACCGGCGGCGAGTGGATCCTCACCCTCCGGTTCACGGTCAAGCGCAACGCCTTCCACCTCGACGCGTTGTCCTCCCAGCTCAAGCTCACCCCGTTCCACGAGGCCAAGCGCCCGGTCCTGAGCGACGCCGAGCGGATCGCGATCGCCCCGGCCAAGGGGGCGACCCAGGAGGTCGTCATCACCTGCCACTCGCTCGACGAGGTCGCCACCGACGCCTTCGACGCCTTCCTGGTCAAGGCCGCCGTCTCCTACCGCAAGGCGGTCGAGTCCGCCGACGCCGACGTCGAGATCGACGGCGTCGCCGCCGAGGACGCCCCCGGCTGGCAGGTCGTCACCAAGAAGGGCGTCCGCAAGAAGGCCAAGACGAGCTGAGCCGTCCCCGGCAATTGCGCCGGGGGTCAAGGTCGTGCTAGAATGGTCCGAAGTCGGACGGTCCTCGTTTGGTATCGAATGAGGGGGCGGGGCCGGCGACGGCAAACGGACGGGGCGGAGTTTGGAACATGCTGGCCCATCTCCGTCTCAATAACTTCACACTGTTCAGCGAAGCCGATGTCCCGTTCGCCAGGCATTTGAATGTGCTGGTTGGCGAGAACGGCTCGGGAAAATCCCACCTTCTCAAGCTCGCCTACTCCTTGGCCTGGGTGATGGCGAGGGGTGGCCGCGAGTCCGGGTCGCCGACGCCGACCAAGGCGTATCTGGAGAAGGCGATCGCCAGCAAGCTCCGTGGCGTCTTCCGCCCCGATCGGCTCGGCCGCCTGGCGCGGCGGCAGGCCGGCGTGAGCCGATGCGAGGTCGAGGCCAAGTTCCGCCAAGTCGCGCATGATCTGGCATTTTCGTTCACCACGAAGAACGCCTCCGAGGTGTCCCTGGATCGGACCCCCGCCCGATGGTCGGGTCAACCTCCCGTCTTCTTGCCGACGCGTGAGCTGTTGACCATCTATCCCGGATTCGTCTCGCTTTATGAGACCGCCGACCTGCCCTTCGAAGAGACGTGGCGTGATACGTGCATCCTGCTCGGGGCCCCCGCGGTCAAGGGTGCGCGGGCTCGCGAAATCGGCCAGCTTCTCAGCCCTCTGGAAGAACAGCTGGGGGGGCGGGTCGTCCTGACCGACGGGCGGTTTTACCTGGAGACCCGGAACGGGATCATCGAGGCCCATCTCGTCGCCGAAGGGCTACGCAAGCTCGCCATGATCGCCCGGCTCATCGCGACCGGGTCGCTGGTGGGCACCGGCTCGCTCTTCTGGGACGAGCCCGAGGCCAGCCTCAACCCGAAGGTCATCAAGCAGGTCGTCCCCACGATCCTCCACCTGTGCCGTTCGGGGATCCAGGTGTTCGTGGCGACGCACAGCTTGTTCCTGATGCGGGAGTTGGACCTTCAACTCAGGATGGACGAAAATCGCGATCTGGAATCGCGGTATTTCGGCCTCCATCCTCAGGACATCGGCACGACGATCCAATCCGGAAAGACGGTCGACGAGATCGGGCCGATCGACGCCTTGCAGGAGGAACTGAATCAGTCGGATCGCTACCTCGGCGCGGAAGCGGAAGCATGATCTCGATCGTCGAGAAGTCGCTGCGTTTCGATTTCCCCGACGACTGGGATGCGACGAAGTTCGACGAGTGGTCCTATTACCGGGGGCAATTCTCAAGGGTCGGCGACGCGAAGTTGGGTTGCAACACGGAGGGTTGTTCGGGGATCATCCGCTGCCCCATCTGCCAGGCCGAGCGGGTCGCGGGCAATCGCGGCGTGGACATCGTCGCCATCGATCCCCAGGCGATCTGCTGGCTCATCGAGATCAAAGACTACCGATCGACCCGCGAGACTCGGTTCGCCCCCCTGGCCGAGGCGGTCACCCTGAAGGTGCGAGATACGCTCGGCTGCCTATCGGCGGCCCGCCTCAACGCATCGGGCGGCGAGCGAGAGATCGCCCAGCGGGCGATCTCCTGCACCGGCCTGCGAATCGTCCTACACCTCGAAACACCACCAACACACTCTCCCTTGCTGGCACCGGCCAAGCAGAGAGCCGATGTCCTCCAGCGGCTGAGGCAATTCGTCAAACCCATCGACCCTCGCCCCCGGGTCGTCTCCATGACGGACAGGGAAGGTCTCCCCTGGTCCGTCACGGAAGTCTGAAGATTTGCCCATCGGTGCTCAACCTCCCAGCACATTCCCCACGGCCGCGCGGGCGCGGTTCATGAGGGGGCTGTCGGGGGATTTGGTGCCGGGGAGGTAGGCCATCATGGAGGCGGCGAGGGGGGCACGCCAGCGGGGGTCGGAGGCGAGGAGGCACTCCTCCCAGGCGGCGGCGCCGTACTTGTACTGGTGGCTGTCGGCCCCCTTGTGGAAGATCATCCGGCGGGCGGCGGCGAAGACGAGGTCGGGGGAGCCTCCGCGTTCGAAGTAGCCGACCGTCTTGGCGGCGGCCTTCCGGCGGTCGTCGCCGATGGTGGCGAAGAGCTCGGCCACGGCCGCGTCGTCCTTGGCGTCGGGGGCGAGCGGTTCCAGGGCGTCGACCCGGACGGCGCCGTCCTTGGGGCGGCCGCGATAGAGCGGGACCCAGCCCACGGCCTGGAGCAGGGCGAGGCGGCGGGTGGTGTCGTCGCCGCTGGCCCCGTAGATGAAGTGGAGGGCGTTGGCCGAGGTCACGGCGTGGAGCGGGACGATGCCGGGGTTGCGCATCAAAAGCTCGTTGCCGGACAGGATCACGGCGTCCCAGATCGAGTCGGCCGCGACGCCCCGGTTGAGCAGGGCGACCGCCTCGGCGGAGGCGGCCTCGGGCGAGGCGGAGCGGAGGGTGTCGATCAGCGAGACGGTCGCGGCGGGGTCGGGCTTGCCGCCCTGCCAGTCGGCCCGGATCTTCGCGGCGTTCTCCAGGTTGGCCTCATACGGGCCGACGGCGATCGGCCGCTTGTCGCCCGAGAGGTCGAGCATGCCGTAGGCCAGGGAGCGGAGGACGGGCTCGGCGTGCTGCCAGCCGATCGCCTGCAAGGTCCGCCAGCACTGGGCGGCGAAGATCGCCTTGTGGCCGATGTCGCGCTGGTCGCGGACGGCATAGCGCCAGAACGGCTCCATGGTGGCCGCCGCGCCGGTCGACCGGGCCAGGCCCGAGGCCGCCACGTCGGCGCCGGCCACGTCCCACTTCTCCATCGCCTCGGCGAACGCGGCCGCGGCCCTGTCCGGGGCGGGGATCTTCGATTCGTCGACCTTCGCCAGGGTCCAGTCCCCTTCCTGGACGTCGCGGGCCTGCGAGGCCTTGAAATTATCGATCGCCCAGAGGATGGGCAGGAGCCGCTCGTCGGGGGCGGCGGCCTGGCCCAGCAGGTGGGCCGAGTTGATCACGAGGACGGCGTGGAACTTGAAGCCCACCGGCCGGGGCTGGACGTTGCGGATCCCCGCCAGGAACACCCCGGAGAGCAGGTCGCGATACGACAGGCCTGCCTTGAGCCGGGCGATCGCCTCCTCGGGGGCCTTATCGCGGGAGACCTCCTCGACCCACCTCACCACCGGCTCGATCTCGGGCCGGAACTGCACCGCGTCGGGCCCGATGGCCATCGCGGCCCCGCTGGCCGGGGTGATCGCCCTCAGCCCGGCCCAGTCGCCCAGCCCCGCCCCCAGCCCCAGGGCCGAGGCCGCCTGCAAGAATCGACGCCGCCGCAGTTCGCCACCCATCGGCGTATCCCTCCGTCCTTCGAGCCATCGCGGACCGACGCACCGCCCGCACCCGGGATCGCGGAGACCCCCGATGCACGCCCCACCCGCCAGTATGGCCGGGCCCGATCCGCTTCGCCACCATTCGCCCGGCGATCCGCGGTCAGGCTTCGCTCTCGTCGAAGAAGTCGTTGGAGACTTCCTTCAGCTCGTAGACCTTGGTCGTGGTGACACCCAGATTGTGTTCGATCATGAGGTCCGCGAGGCGGTCGCCGTCGATCAGGACGACCCGCTTGGCCTCGATCCGGTGGACGAAGTCCTGGGCCTCCCTGGTGAAGGTCGAGGTCGTCATGACGACGCCCTTCTTCGCCTTGACGTAGTCCATGCTGCCGACGAACCCCTGGACCACCGGCCGTCCCACCGGCCCGTCCCAGCGCTTGGCCTGGATGCAGACGATGTCCAGCCCGAGCTTGTCCTGCTGGATCACGCCGTCGATCCCGCCATCCCCGCTCTTGCCCGTGACCGTCCCCTGCCCCGCCACGCCGCCATACCCCATGGCCATCAGGAGCCGGACCACCACGTCCTCGAAGAAGGCGGGCGAGGAGGATTTGAGCCGGGAGACGAGGTCCTCGGTGGTCGCCTGCCGCAAGGTCCGGTAGGCAGCGTCGATCAGTTCGAGGGGGGTCGCCTTCTCCTCGATGACGGTATCATCGATCACCACCTCCGGATCGGGCTGGGATTTCCCGATGAACGCGAGATAGGACGGGTACCGCCTCAGCGATTTCATGCCGATCGATGTCGGCTTCTCGGCAAGGATGGACCGACCCAGGTCGGAAAGGCGTACCTGGCCCCGGTTGGGATTCTCGATGAGCCCGGCCATCTTCATGTGAGTTTTGGCCCAGGCGACACGATTACTGATGATCGACTGCTGACCGTTCGGCAGCATCATGCCCCGCTCTTCCTCCGTGAGTTGAAAAGCATCGGCGACCAGCTTCGTCACCTCCCTCATCGGGCGGGTCTGGCCGTCTTCCAGGATCCTGAGCAGCGGGAGCATGACGGTCTGGAAGTCGGGGATCTTCATGTGTCGCGGACCTATCGGCAACGTATCCATTTCGAGTGAGATCGGCATCAGTATCACAG
Source organism: Tundrisphaera macrotermitis (assembly GCF_051175315.1). Lineage (NCBI taxonomy): Bacteria > Pseudomonadati > Planctomycetota > Planctomycetia > Isosphaerales > Isosphaeraceae > Tundrisphaera > Tundrisphaera macrotermitis. The sequence continues at coordinate 2,355,261 of NZ_CP195100.1, read as the reverse complement.
ATCGGGGAACGCCCACAAACCATCTCGAATCGGATGGGCTCGACCGATCCGGGTTCGGCCCCGGCAGTGGATTGCAAAGGCGCCGGCCGGATGCGATGAATGGGCCGGGGATGCGAGGCCGATGTCCCCGCCCCTTCCTTCCTGAGATCGGAGATCGGCGATGTTTCGAACCGGGCTGGTCCTTGCGCTCTGCCTCGTCGGCCCTGCTGCGTTCGCGGAAGCTCCTGCGCGGAAGACGACCGTGGCGATCGACGGGGCCCGGTTCCTCATCAACGGGAGGCCGACGTACGAGGGGCGGGCATCCGTCGAAGGGCTGCTGATGAACAGTCGGATGGTCCAGGCGACCTTCGACGACCTCAACCCCGAGACCGTGGGCCGGTGGGCCTATCCCGACACCGGCCGGTGGGACGCGGATCGCAACACGGCCGAGTTCCTGGCGCAGATGCCGGGGTGGCGGAAGGCCGGGCTGCTGGCGTTCACGCTCAACCTCCAGGGGGGGAGCCCGCAGGGGTACTCCAAGGACCAGCCCTGGCACAACTCGGCGCTGCGGGGGGACGGGAGCCTCCGGCCGGAGTACCTGGCACGCCTGGCCCGGATCCTCGACCGGGCGGACGAGCTGGGCATGGTCGCGATCCTGGGGATCTACTACTTCGGCCAGGACCAGCGGTTGAAGGACGAGGCGGCCGTGGTCGCGGGCGTGGATGCGACCGTCGACTGGCTGGTCGCCGGGGGCTACCGGAACGTCCTCGTCGAGGTCGACAACGAATGCAACGTGAAGGCCTATGACCACCCGATCCTCGGGCCGGAGCGGGTCCACGAGTTGATCCTCCGCGTCCGGGACCGCTCGGCCGCGGCCGGGCATCGCCTCCTCGTCGGGACCAGCTACGGGGGCGGTTCGATCCCAAGGCCCAACGTGGTGAAGGCGTCGGACTTCCTCCTGCTCCACGGCAACGGCGTCAAGGAGCCGGCGCGGGTCGGGGAGATGGTCCGGGCCGCCCGCAAGGTCGACGGCTATCGCCCGATGCCGATCCTGTTCAACGAGGATGACCACTTCGACTTCGACAAGCCCGCCAACAACTTCCGGGCGGCCGTGGCCGAATACGCCTCGTGGGGCTTCTTCGACTACCGGATGAAAGACGAGGGTTTCGCCGAGGGCTACCAGAGCGTCCCGGTGGACTGGGGGACGAACAGCGATCGGAAGCGGGGGTTCTTCCGGCTGCTAGGCGAGATCACCGGCGCGACGCCCTGAGCGCGGTCACTCGTCGTCGGACGACACCAGGTAGATGCCGAGCGCGACCAGCGACCCGCCGATGGCCAGGGGCCAGGTGAAGGGCTCGCCCAGGGTGAGGTTGGCGATCAGGATGCCGAAGGCGGGCACCATGAAGGTGATGGCCGAGAGCTGGACGGCCGGGTAGCGGCGGAGCAGGATCATCCACAGGGTGAAGCAGACGCCCGACACGCCCAAACCCTGGTAGGCCAGCCCGCCCATGGCCTCCCAGGTCAGGTGGAACCGGGCGGGGCCCTCGATGGCCAGGCTCAGGCCCAGGGTGAGCGGGCCGGCGATGGCGGTCTGGAGCAGGAGCAGGGTCGTCGGCGGGATCAGCGGGAAGGTCTTCTTCTGGGCGATCGTCTGGAACGCGAAGATCACGCCCGAGGCCAGCACGACGAGGTCGCCGACCAGCCCGCCCCCGCCCAGCATCAGCGGCTTCGCCAGGAGGACCGCCACCCCGGCGGCGGCGGCGATCAGGCCGGCGATCCGCCGCGGGCCCAGGGATTCGCCCAGCAGGATCCAGGCCATCGGGGCGACCAGGAACGGGTGGACGTTGACGAACACCGCCGACCGCCCGGCTTCGCTGAGGCTGGTGCCCCAGTTGAACGCCCCGATCTGGAGCGCCGCGAGCACCCCGTGGAGGATCACCAGCCACCAGAGCCGGCGATCCACCCGCAGCGTCGCCCCCATCTTGCCGCATGCCATCGCGATCACCGGCAGGGCGATCAAAAACCGCAGCCCGGCGCTGCCCAGGGGGGGCAGATGCCCGCCGCCCACGGCATACTTCACCGCCACGCCGTTGCCGCCCCACAGGGCACAGCACAGGGTGGCCACCGCCAGTCCGGGGGCGTCGAGCGGGACGGTCGTCGCGGGTCGGGACATCCGGGGGGATCTGCCTGGTCGGGGTGCGGCGAGGGGCGGGTCGGCGGGACGAGGGGCCCAGTCTACCCGCCCTCGGCGGCATCGACCATCCCGACTACTTGCCGGAGGCGGCGGCCTTGGACTTCGCGGCCGACTCGGCCAGGATCGCGGCGGGCTCGGCGTTGAACAGGTCGCGGCAGCCCGAGCAGCAGACCCAGTACTCCTTGCCCTGGTGCGACACCTTGATCGTGCCCCGGCCCCCGGTCACGATGCACTCGGGCCCCGACGCCCCGCCCGCCGCGAAGGCGACCCCCTGCCGGGTGTAGCCGACCTCGCCCAGCCGGGCCAGCGCGATCGCCGTGGATGCCCCCGGGTTGGCCTCGTCCAGCAGGAGGAGGAACCGGGATTCGTTGGGGATCGTCAGGATGATCCGCGCCAGCCCGCCCCGGGCCTGCTCCGCCCTCAGGATCAGCGGCTTGCCGGCCTCCCCCTGGCCGGTGAACTCCCGGGCCGAGCCGTCGGCCAGGGTCGCGTCGAGCCGGAACGACCCCGGCCCCTTGCCGGGCCGGAGCACCGCCGACCGGAGATACTTCCCCTTCTCGAACTCCACCGCCAGCGCCGCGGCGTCGGGGGCGAGCTTCCATGCCCAGGTCGCCCCCTCGGTCCAGGCCCCCTTGGACTGCCCCCGCTTCGGCTGCCCGGTCCCCTTCCATGTTCCCACCAGAGAGCCGTATTCCTTCAACGCCGCCTGGTCCGCCCGCCGCGAGGCCGACGCCTCGGCCGACGATTGCGGGGCATCGCCCCCGAGGCCGACGACGATCGACGCGCCCACGATCAAGCATCCGATAAACCGTCGCATCGCCGCCCCCATCCCGTGATTTTTTGCCTCGCCGTCCACGCCCCGATGAGCCGGGCCGATCCGTGGACCTCGCGATATCGGGGCTCAGGACGTGCCCGGTCGATTGAACTCGTCCCAAGACAGCCCCAGTTGTCGGACTGCGGCGCGGACCGTCCCAAGCTTCAGGTCGGCACCGCCCCAATCCGGGAATACGGCCGACTGACCGGTGCCCGGGTTGAACCATTTCCGGTGCGACCCGCCACCAGATCGGGGGATCTCGCGACATCCCGAATGCGTCAGTTTCCTCGCGATCTCCCGATAGTTCACGGCACGGCGATCATCAGGTCCGCATGGACGGGCCCGGCCGCCGAGCCGACCGCGAGGTAGTCGGGGAGCATCCGGCCCGAATCTCGATAGATTTCGAGGACCGCCGCGAGAGCATCCCGGACGTTCTCGATCGCATCCTCGACCGAATCCCCCTCGGTCACCAATTCGGGGAGCACCGGACAGGTGACGGTGAAGCCCCCCTCGGGCTGCGGCTCGAAGACCAGCGGGATCTTGTAATGCATCGCGGCTCCTCCCGGGGCGGACGATTCGGCAAGCTCGCCCTGCCTTCCACCCTACGAATTCGCGGCGGGGAAGACAATCGGCGTCCTCGGGTCAGGCGGCCCGCTCGACGCGGCCCTCGCGCTGGAGGCGGCGGCCGACCAGCCAGCAGAGGGTGGCCCAGGCGCCGCCGGCGGTCCAGCCGGCGAGGACGTCGGTGGGGTAGTGGACGCCCAGGTAAATCCGGCTGAGGCCGACGATCACGGCCAGGGTCGCGGCCAGGGACAGGAAGAAGAACCGGAGCCGCAGGGGCGTCACCAGCCGCGAGACCAGGCCGCCCAGGGTCAGGTAGACGACCGCCGACATCATCGAATGGCCGCTGGGATAGCTGGAGAAGTAGGCCCGCATCAGGTGGGGGACCAGGTCGGGGCGCGGCCGGTCGAACGCCGCCTTGAGGGCGGAACTCAGGAGCCAGCCGCCCAGGACGGAAACCGCCACGAAGGTCATCGCCCCGTAGCGGCGGTCCAGGCCGAGGAAGATCACCACGCCCAAAGTCGCCAGGGTCAGCACCACGGTGCTGCCCAACGCCGTGATGTCGCGGGCGGTCTCCGACATCCACTCCGGGCCGATCGGCCGCTCGGGGTGGCCGGGCACCCGCAAGGCCATCAGCAGCCGGTTGTCGAAGTCGTGGGTGTTCCCCTTCGTCACCTGGCTGGACAGGACGATGAACCCCCAGGTCGCCGCCACCAGGCACGACGTCCCCACCAGGACGGCCAGCTCGTGCCCGCCCAGCCACTCGATGACCCGAGACGCGGGATTTGCCATGTTTCGACCGATCGATTCCCAGGTTGATCTCGCCGTTCGGACGGACCGATCCTACCCCGCCGGCCGGCCCGGGGCGAGGGGCCGGCCACCTTCGGGACAATCGTCCGACCCGTCCCCTTCCCGGCGGTTGGCCGGCCGCTAGAATAGGGGGGCAGTCCTTTCGTCCCCCTCCCCATCACATCACGACCCCGGCGGCGGCACCGATGACATATCTGGTCGAAGATGCGACTTATGGGCTCGTGATCCTGGGGATCGCCGCCGCGGCGTGCCTGGCGGCGCTTCGGATCACCCAGGACGGCCGATACCTGGTCTGGGCGGGCGGCCTGCTGGCCGCGTCGCTGGCCCTGTTCGCGCTGGAGTGGTTCTGGGTCACGGATGCCGAGCGGGTCGAGGCGGTCGTCTACGACCTGGCCGACGCGGTCGAGAAGTCGGATGTCGACCGGGTCAAGGCCCTGCTCGACCCCGAGGTCTCGGTGACGCGGAGCGGCCGGATGCTCGACGATTCGCTCATCTTCGGGGCCGTGCTCGCCCAGCTGCCCCGGACCCGGTTCGACTCGGTGCGGATCAGCCGGCTACAGGCCCAGGTCGGCCGGCAGACGCGGATGGGGACGGCCGAGTTCCGGGCGCTGGCCTTCGGCTCGTACGACATGAGCATGGGGGGCAGCCACGCCTTCGCCTCGGGGAACACCGAGTGGTCGCTGGCGTTCCGAGAGGCCGAGCCGGGCCGGTGGCTGGTGACCCGGATCACCCCCACGCAGTTCCCGGCCATCGGCTACATCCCCGGCTTCGGCGCCCGGCCCCGCCGCTGAAACCGGCCCGGCCCCGCCCCGTCACCTCACTGGGGCGGGCCGGCCTTCTTCAGCTCGGGGTACTCCATGATCACCAGCCGATGCTCGTCGGGCAGGTAGGCATACTTCTTGTAGTAGGGCAGCACCGGCAGGGCGATGTTGTTGGGCTTGATGACCTCGGCCATGAACTGCTCGGTGTCCTTGGGGTATTCCCCCTTCTCGGCCTGGTACAGGTTGAGGGCGTGCTCGACCTGGAGCTGCGAGGTCCGCTCCAGGGCGAAGATCAGCCCCTTGGTGGACTGGGTGATCGGGTCGGTCACCGGGATCGAGGGGGTCGTCTCCACCCCTCCCTTGGCGGCCTCGGTGGGGGCGTCGCGGATGTCCTGGGTCTTCTTGCCCAGGATGCCGCGGTCCTCGGCCTTCTTGGCCTTCTTGGGCGGGTCGCAGCCGATGACCAGCAGGAGCGAGGCGAAGGCCACGGAGGCCGGGAGCAGGCAACGCGCCGGGGCACGCATCGATGGGTGTCCTTGGGGCCGATGTCGGGAGGATGCGGGAAGATGACGGCGTTCGAGGAGGGCGGGCCGCCCGCTCACCGGGCGACGGTCGCCCCGGTCCAGTCCCAGCCGCCGATTTCGGCCAGCTGGTCGTGGCGGGTGAGGTCGAAGTGGAGCGGGGTCACGGTGATGTAGCCCTCGCACAGGCTGGTCACGTCGGTCTCGGGGCCGTCCAGGTGGAACGGGGGGTTGTAGGTCATCCAGTAATAGGTCCGCCCGCGCGGGTCATTCCGGCGCTCGAACCCCTCGCCGTGGCGGCCGACGCCCATCGGCACGACGCGGACCCCCTTGGGCTCGCCCCGCGAGTGGGCCGGGATGTTGACGTTGAACAGCGACCCCGGCTTCGGGTTGTTGGCCAGGATCCGCTCGATCACCCGCACGGCGTTCTTGGCGGCGTGGGGGTAATCGAAGTGCTCGGCCAGTTCCAGCGACACGGCGATGCTGGTCACCTTGAAGAACGCCCCCTCGATGGCGGCGGCCACGGTGCCCGAGTACAGGACGTTGATCCCGGCGTTGCTGCCGGAGTTGATGCCCGAGACGATCAGGTCGGGCGGGCGCTTCATCAGCTCGCAGATGGCGAGCTTGACGCTGTCGGCCGGGGAGCCCTCGACCATGTAGCCGATGGAGGCCCCTTCCTCGTCGTCGATCGGCTTGACGACCAGGGGCTCCATCAGGGTGATCGAATGGCCCACGCCGCTCTGCTCCTGCGCCGGGCCGATCACCGTCACGTCGCCCAGGCGGAGCAATTCCTTGCGCAGCGCCCGGAGGCCCGGGGCGAACACGCCGTCGTCGTTGGTCAGCAGGATCTGCACGGTTCGGCCGCCGTTGACGGGGACTTCGATCGGGCATCCGCCGGGATCGCGCCGCGATTCGCGGCGTCGGACCCCGGCCCGGCCCGGATCGTAACGGGCCGGGATGACCCCCGTCAATCGCCGGCCCGCCATGGGTTCAATCGGCCACGAACGGCACCAGGGCCCGGAGCCGGCGATCCCGGAGGTACAGCCCCATCCACGCGATGACCCCGATGATCACCGGCACGAAGAACATGCCGTCGTTGGTGTGGACGTGCGTCGCCACGGCCCCGCCGAGGTAGGCGAGCATGAGCAGGCCGCCGATGTAGCGCGTCTTCGGGATCAGGTAGAGGATGAAGATCGCCAGCTCGATGATCCCGATCGGCCGCGCGGACGCGGCGGGATAATCCTTGGTCCACTCCTTGAGGAACCCGTCGGGCTGCGCGATCTTGAAGTAGGCGCTGGGCAGGAACGGGAGGGCGAGGATGCCCGAGAGGACCCAGCCGGTCACTCGCTGCCACTTCGGAATCGGGTCCATCGTCATCGGCCCTCCTTGAGGATGCTTGGTCCGCACCGGGCCCCGACTCCCCTCGTGGGCCTCGTCGGGCCAGCCCGGGGTAAGATAGAGGCCGATCCCGGACCTGGCAAGGCCGGACGCGCGGCGACCCAGAGGCGCATCGCGGCGCGCGGGGCCTGGCCGTGCCGATGGAGGACTCCCCTCCCTCGCACCCTCAGCGACGCCGCCCGCGGGTCGGCTCGACGTTGACCACGCTCACCTCGGGCGTGGCCCCGAAGCGGTCCCGGCCCGGGCCGCCATCCAGGTACGCCGAGCTGCCATCGGCCACGTTCTCCACCCCATAGACGTTCAGGCCCAGCGAATCATTGCCCCCCGCTCCCAGGACCGAGACGACCACCCGGCCGGTGGAGGATGGGGCGAACTCCAGGTCGGCAGTCACCAGGTCGTTGCCCGCCCCCCCGAACAGGACCATGTCCAGCAGGGAGAAGTCGTCCAGGTAGAGGTCGTCGGCCACCACGCCGATGTCGTCGTTGCCCGCCGAGCCGTCGACGTCGAACTGGATCGAGGCGTCGAGGAGGTCGCCGGAAAGGCTCCCGTCGAAGCGGTCGTTGCCCCGCCCGAGATCGACGTCGACGAAGAGGTCCACCCCCTGGACGGTGCCCAGGGTGACCACCGCCCGGTCGTTGCCGCCGCCCAGGTCCAGGCTGACCGCCCGGGGCACGAGCAGGGGGTCGGTCAGGTAATACTCGACGAAATCGTTGCCGCCGTAGGTCTCGACGACGATCCGGGAGACGCCATCGAACAGGGCGTCATAGGTGCCGAACGAGTCCCCGTAGGCCCCGTCGCCGAAGACGTCGAAGTTGCCGATGACGCCGACGGTGCCCTGGCCGCCGTCGGCGATCTCGAAGGCATCGCGGCCGTTGTCGCCCGAGATGAACAGCGTGCCGTCGCCGAATAGCTCGACGGAGCTGGTCAGGCAGAGGCGATCCTCCAGCCCTTCGAGTTGGGGCAGGCGGGCGGGGCGACGGCGGGACTTTCCGGGGTGGCGGGTCGACATGGCGGCATTTCCCAGCATCTGGTGGACGGCCCGCCGCGAAGCGGGATGGGTTCTTGATGGCAACGGCGGCGGGACACCTCTCCCACGTGTACGGCCCGATCGGCCCGGATCGTTGGCCGGCGCCCGGGATTGGCGCGGAAGGCCCGGGCCGGCCGCCTCGACGACCTGCCGACGCGGCTGGCCGGGGGACGTTCGCGTCCGCGTTCGACCTGGCCGAGGCCGGCCCGAAGCGTGCTCGGCGCGCCCAGAGAGGTGGAGTTCGATGGGGGCTCGGTCGACGTGCGGGAGCGAAGCGTGCGGCCCGGGCACTCCGAGAGGAGGCCCGGGCCGCCAGGTTTGCCGATCGGACGATCGCTTACAGGCGGCCCGAAGCCGACCCGACGCCGACCGCCAGCGGACTCGGGGCCGCGGCGCGCCCGCCCAGGGCCGCCGCGATCAGCCCGCCCAGCAGGCCCAGGAAGCTCCAGAACGCCGCCCGGCTCACGCCCTTGGAGGCCGCGTCGCCGGCCTCGCGGGCCTTCTGCCCGGCCTCGGCCTTCAGGCGTTCGGCCTCCTTGCGGGCCTTCTGGTAGGTTGCTTCCCAGCGGTCGACGATCTGGCCCGCCTCCTCCTTGCTCTTGCCGGTGCGGGCGGCCAGCACGTTGACCAGCGCCTCGCGGTCGGCGGCGTTGGCCACGTCGGAGCCGCGATTATAGAACCGCTCCAGCAGCGCGTTGAACTCGTCGTCGGAGGCCTGCGGGTTCTCGCCGGCGGCCTTGGCCGAGTCCTTGGCGTCGGCCTTGGCCTTCTCCCCCTGGTCCTTGATCGCCTCGGGCTGGAGTTCCGGCTTGCCGGTCTCGCGGAGCAGCTTCGTGGCCTCGTCGCGGATGCCGTCCCAGTCGACGCCGCGTTCCTGCATCTCGCGGCGGACCGCCCCGGAGATCTCCGGGGACACGGAGGCGGCCCCCTGCCCCAGGGCCGAGGCGACCGTGCCCAGGCCGCGGGCCGCCCCGCCGATCAGGGCCCCCATGGCCGTCGTCAGGAGGTAGAAGGTGAGCAGCGTGGCCAGGCCCCAGGTCAGGACGCCGTGGAGCGTGCTGTCGACGCCGCGCGGGACGCCCGCGAGCCGCCCGGCGGTCCAGCCGCCGGCGAACAGCGAGATCAGGCCGGTCGCGACGAACCAGATGCCCGCCCCGACGCCCAGGCCGGCGGCCGGGTCCTGCTCGCGGAGCGGGTGGATGGTGCTGGCGCCGATGGCCAGGCCCAGGAGGCTCAGGAGGAGCTGGGCGCAGAGGGTCACGGTGACCCCGGCGAACACGGCGGCCCACGAGATGCGCCTGGGGGCCGCGGCGACGGCCGGCGGCTGGACGACGGCGATGTTCAATTCCTCGGGCATGATGGTACTCGACGGCGGTGAGAGGGTGTGGACGGGCCGGGAGCCATCCCAGCGGGCGGCATCCGGCGCGTGACCTGATTCGAGGCGCCCGGCGGTCGGACGGGGCAGGATCAGGGGAAGCAAACCCCATTCCCGCACGTCGGAAATCTTTTTCGATCTTGCATATGTTCCCTTTTCTCACCAGGGGACCGCCCGGGCATCCTCCGCCTTCGCCGCGAGGCCGGGGCATGCCCCCCGCACCTCATCCTCCCAAGGTCGACTCCATGCATCGGGCGATGGCCCGGGCATTCTCGTCGGCCCGGGCCTCCAGGGCCCGGATCACCTTGCGGCGGCGTTCCTCGGGCTGGTTCTGGTTGAGCTTGGCCTTCCCCTCCAGGCGGCGGATCTCGATCCGGAAGCCGACGATGGCCCGGAGCATCGCCCCGATCTCCGGGTCGTCGGGGTCGTACGACCACGGCTGCGGGCGGTGTCGCTCGTTGGCGAACACGGTCCGGGCGAGGATGTCGTGCAGGCCGTCCCGATCCTCGACGAGTTGGACCGGCCCGTAGGCGTGCACCGCCAGGTAGTTCCAGGTGGGCACGGTGCCCGGGGCCTCGTACCAGGACGGCGAGACGTAGGCATGAGGGCCGGAGAAGATGGCCAGGGCATCGCCCGCGATGTCCCGCCACTGGGGGTTGGCCCGCGCCATGTGGCCGACCAGCGTGCCGTGCGGCCCGGCCTCGGCGTCGAGGAGCAGCGGCAGGTGGGACGCGATCATGCCGCCCTCGCCGTGCGTGACGACGGTGGCGAAGTCGTGCTCGCGCATGAATCGGCGGATCTCATCCGGGTCGGACATCTGGAACGAGGCGGGGGTGTACATCATCCGGCCCTGTTGCCGAGGTCGAGTTGCATCAAGACGTCCGTCTGCCGGTCGCTGCCCAGGAGGAACGGCTCGGTCCCCACCGGCGCGAAGCCCCACCTTTCGTAGAAGGCGATGGCCCGGCGGTTGTGCTCCCACACGCCCAGCCACAGGCCCCCGTGGCCCGAGCCTTCCGCCCGCCCGATGCACTCCCGCATCAGGGCCGCCCCGACGCCCGAGCCGAGGGCCTCGGCGGCGACGTAGAGCCGGGCCAGCCGCAGCGGGTCGCGGACGGTCACGCAGGGGGGCGGCTCGGACGGGGCGACCTTGGCGAAGCCGATGAGCTTCGTGGCGTCCTCGGCCATCAGGTAGACGGCCCCCGGCTCCCGGAGTTCGCGGTCGAGCCGCCCGGCCGTGTACGCCCCGCTCATGTAGGCCTTCATGTCCTCGGGCCGGTTCTGCGCGGCGAAGGTGTCGTGGAACGTCCGCCTCGCCAGGTCGGCCAGCGCGGCCGCGTCGCCGAGGCCGGCGGTGCGAATGGTGACCATGAATCGTCTCGCTGGGTCGAAGGTTCGCGGCCCCGATGTCGGCCGACGAGGCCCCCATGGTGGCCGGGCCGGCCGCGTCGTGTCGATGGGCTTTCCCGCCCGCGATTCCGTCGCTACTCTGGGGCGGCACGCCCGGAGGATGGGCGACCGCCCGCCGAAATGCTGACCAGGAGATGGGGATGCCGGATCCGGGAAAGCGCCATCCGACCTGGGACCGCGAGTTGGACGGGCCGCCGCCCGCGAGGGCCACCCCCTTCCGGGGCGGGACCCCCGAGAAGGCGAAGGCCGGGCGGCGGGCGATCGCCGCACGGCTGCGCGAGTGGTTGATATCGCCGGGCTTCGCGGCCTTCGCGGGGATCATCGCCCCGATCCCCTGCCTGTACCTGGACCCGTTGTTCTTCCAGGGCGGCGATGAGGACGGCCCGTGGCTGGGGAGATATCGGACCTACTGCTACGGCTTCATGCTGCTGCAGATGACGACGCTCGCGGCCTGGCTCCTGCTCCGGGCTCGGCTCGGGCCGGCCTGCGGGGTCGTCGCCGGGATGCTCTTCGCCGGGGCCCTGTTCGCGGCGTGCTTCGGGGTGCTGCTCCTGCCGCTGAGCCTCATCGCCCTGCTGTTCCTCATCGGCGTCCTCGGCTTCACCCCCTGGCTCACCGCGGTGGCCTACCTGCGCCAGGGGGAGATCGCCTGGGACGCGGCCGAGTCGAGATCCGGCCGGCGTCCGGCCGCGGCGGGGATGCTCATCGGCCTCGCGATCGCCTTCGGGCTCCCGGCATGGGCCCGGCGGGAAATCCATCGGGACTGGCAACGCTCCATCGCGGCCGTCGCCGATGGCGATCGCTCGGCCCTGGGCCGGGCCCGGTTCTGGTATGGGATCGTGGACGTTCGCGGCCCTGACCATCCCTTCCGGGAAGCCATCTGGGACGAGCCCGATCCGGCGCGGAAGGCCAGGCTGTCCGAGGTCGGGCCCTGACGCCCAGGCCACCCACCATCACGAGAAGACCACGCCATGCGGTTCCTGCCGACCCTGCTCGCCTTCGTCGCCCTTTCGGGCACCGCCCGGCCCGCCGACCCCGGCGCATCGGCCTCCGCCGTCGCGGACCTGCGCCGGGCCCTGGGCGCGGGGGGACCGATCGACGACCGGGCCTTCGCCGCCGTCCCGCTCACCCGGGAGGATGCCGCCATCGCCCGAGGCCTGCTCTGGGACGACCACGTCGCCCGGCTCAGGAAGGAGCGGGCCGCCGAGTTGGAGGCTCGCACGCTCGCCGAGGGCAAGCTCTCGATGCCGTTCGGCGTCACGACCTTCGGCGAGAAGCCCGAGGGCGGGCACAGCCTCTGGATCTCGCTGCACGGAGGCGGCAATGCCCCGGCCCGGGTCAACGACGGCCAGTGGGCGAACCAGAAAAGGCTCTACAAGCTCGACGAGGGCATCTACGTCGCCCCGAGGGCGCCGACGAATACCTGGAATCTCTGGCACGAGCCGCACATCGACCGGCTGTTCGGCCGGCTGATCGCCGACTACGTCGCCCTGGAAGGGGTGGACCCGGACCGCGTCTACGTGATGGGCTACTCGGCCGGCGGCGACGGCGTCTACCAGCTCGCCCCGAGGATGGCCGACTCCTGGGCGGCGGCGGCGATGATGGCGGGCCACCCCAACGACGCCGACCCGCTCGGCCTGCGGAACGTCCCATTCGCCCTCCAGGTCGGCGGCGAGGACGCGGCCTACGACCGCAACAAGGTCGCCGCCCGGTGGGGCGAAACGCTCGACGACCTCCGGAAGGCCGACCCCGGCGGCTACGACCACCTCGTCAAGATCCACGCCGGCAAGGGCCACTGGATGGACCGCGAGGATGCGGCCGCCCTGCCCTGGATGGCGAAACACCGGCGGAATCCCACGCCCGACCGGGTGGTCTGGAAGCAGGCGGGCACGACCCACGACCGATCCTACTGGCTGGCGGTCCCGCCCGGGACGGCGAAGCCCGGGACGCTGGTCGAGGCCCGGCGGGCCGGCCAGTCCATCGACATCGCCGCCGAGCCCGGGACGACGCTGCTGGTCCGGCTCGATGACCGGATGCTCGACCTGGACCAGCCGATCGCGGTGACGCACCGGGGGAAGACGATCTTCGAAGGCCGTGCGGACCGGACCATCGCGACGCTGCGGAAGACCCTCGCCGGCCGCGAGGACCCGAAGCTGATGTTCGACGCCGAGGTGCCGGTGAAGGTGGAATGACTCACCCGGCCCGCCCCGGCCTTCGATGCGGGGATCGCGGGTGTGCCCTTCGATTTTGGCCTTCGGTCCGGCGGTCCTGGGCGGCCGTGGTTGTCTCGCCAACCACGGCGCCGGCGACGCGATCGCGGTGTGATGGCCATCGCGGCACCGGGCCAGGGATCATCGACGCCGGCCATCGATCGCCGGGCGGGCACGTCGGCGCCGTGGTTGGCAAGCCAACCACGGCCACCCGGACGATAATGGCCTTTATGTTACCTCTCAAGCCAAGGGCAAACAGGACGGACCAGGGTTTCTAACACGAGACCCCAGACACTTGTCCAGGAGCCTGCCGATGCCAGTAGAATAGGCACGCCGCGAGTTGGGCATGTCCTCGGAGGTCATTGAGACCATGGCTGCGAACAATCTTATTCCAGCTTCTTGATAGCGTTCTTCACCTCTTGGGCGATTTCGCCAGCAGATTTAACTGCTTCTTTGATATCGTTTACTTGGCTCTTTCGGTTCTGGCTCAAGTCGCCGGCATCATGATAAATATCGATAGACTTCGCATGCTGACCAATGGCTTCCGGCCATTTCTCATCATTCGTATCCTTACGGTCCGAGGCCGTGCCGGGGTCCTGAGTGCCACCGATAGTCTTACATTTGTGTACCTTGGATGCCCAAATCGCATTGCCCTTGCCGTCGACGACGACGGCGAAGACTGACTGGCCCTTCAGCCCCTGGAAGTTCTTCTTGGACCAAGACCGCGTCTGGATGACGAACTTCCCGTTGCGGTACAAGGTCGCGTTGCTTTCCATGTACCGGTGATCTTTGACGGTATCTCGCTTGTTGGCCTTGAGAGGTTCTTCTTGCGAGAACGCGTAATTGGCCGGCACAATCAGAGAGACGAAAACGAAGGCTGAGGCGAGGCTTCGCATTGGTTGATGCTCCATTCTAACGGGTTAATGGTTGATAAACCGGGTCACTTGTGGCGCAGACAAACTACACACTAGCTCATATAGGAATCAGCCTGAGAAACCAGGCTATTGCCACCACGAATGCTTATCGCGTGATCCTATCCTGCAAATGGCCACGCTGGGCATAGAAATCACGAAAGCTCGCCGGAGGTGGTTGACCTCTCGTCGCTTTGTCACACCGGCTGAACCGACCGGAGTCACCCGTGATGCAGTTGGAGGCACGTCAGCTGCGACGTATCCAACCACCGCCGTTGGTGAGGAAGAGCCGAATGTACAGCTCGTTCTTGCCCAGAGGATGAGAGAATGGATGGGAGTACACGACTCGATTTAACGGACGTTTTCCGGGCAAGTCAAGAATTTTCTCAGGATCGAAGTCCTGCTCCTGCTCGGTTCAATGCCTGGCTTTACCGGAGGTAATTCCCTTCATCTCCGGTGAAGCGAACGGTCAGGTGCCATCCCGCACCATGCGGCCCGCCTCGGAGGGAGGGGTGTTCTGGGTGGGCGTGCGATCGGCCGAGGTCGGCCAGTTCGGCCGATCAATGGCATGAATGGCAAGGCCGGGCGGGTCAGAACCAGAGGGCCTTGTCGACGACGTTGAGCAGGGGTTCGCCCCGGGCGAAGCGGCCGACGTTCTCGACCAGGGTCTCCAGGTGGCGGCGGGCGATCACCGGGGAATATCCGGCGGTGTGGGGGGTGAGGATGGCGTTGGGGAATCCCCAGAGCGGGTGGTCCGGCGGGAGCGGCTCGACCTCGTAGACGTCCAGCGCGGCGCCGGCGATCGTGCCGTCTCGGAGCGCGGCGACCAGGTCGTCCAGCACCACGATCGCACCCCGGCCGATGTTGATCAGGTAGCCGGTGGGCTTCATGTGGGCGAGCATGGCGGCGTCGAACCAGCCGGCCGTCTCGGGGGTGTGGGGGGCGGCGATCACCACGAAGTCGCTGGAGCCCAGCAGCTCGGGCAGGGCGTCGAGCCCCTCGACCGACTCCACCCCCTCGGGCGGGCGGGTCCGGTCGGGGAAGCGGTCCACGGCGCGGACCGTCATGCCGAAGGCCAGGGCCCTCCGCGCGATCTCGGCGCCGATGGCCCCGAGGCCGACGATCCCCATCGTGGCGTCGGGCAGGAAGATCGTGGCCCGGTCCATGGCGTTGACCGTGCCCGGCCCCGACGCGTTGTTGACCCGCGCCCCCTCCCCCCCGGCCGGCTCGTAGCGGCGTTCGGCCTGCTGGCGGATGTAGGTGTGGAGGTTGCGGGCGAAGCAGAGGACGTAGCCCATCACCTGGTCGGCGATCACGTCGCCGAACAGCCCCCGCATGTTGGTCAGGGTGCAGGGGTGCTCGACCAACTCCGGGAAGATGTAGTGCTCCAGGCTGACCGTGAACGCCTGGACCCACCGCAGGCGGTCGGCGGCGCGGAGCAGGTCGGGCGTGATCTTGCCCAGGAAGGCCAGGGTGCCCGGCATCGCCGCCAGGGCCCGGGCCTCGGTCTCGGCGTTCACCCACTCGGCGCCGGGCACGGCCAGCCGCAGCGCGGCGAGGCGTTGGGGATCGATCGCGGGGTGGATCACCAGCTTCATGGGAGGGGTTCCCGATCCAGGGGGGTGTAGCCGATCGCTTCGAGCAGCAGGCCGGCCACCCGGGCCGCGCCGTCGGCGGGGAACGGTGGCGGGCCGGGCCGGAGGGAGAAGGCGCGGGCCAAAGGGGCTTCCAGACGGAGCCCGGCGAAGTCCTCGGCCGAGACCGGGATGCCGCCGCCCCAGGCGGTCAGGGCCCCATCGAGGGCGGCGAACTCGGCGAAGCCGTCGCGGGGCGGGTAGATCAGTGGGACGCCCGCCGCCATCGCCTCGCAGGCGGTGCCGTAGCCCGCCTTGGCCACGATCGCGTCGGCCGACGCCGCCAGGTCGGCCCCGGTCCAGTCCGAGGCCGGGACGACGTGGAGGTTGGCCACCGGCCCCCCGGGCGCGGGGTGGAACCCGACGAAGTGGACCCCGTCGAGCCGCGAGAGCCGGTCCCAGCCCATCCCGTCCTGCCCGTACCGGCCGACGTAGGAGTAGACGATCCTGTCCGAAGGCGCCAGGCCGAACCGCTCGCGGATCTCGGCCCGGCGGTCCCGGCCCGGCGAGACCACCATCCCCACGTCCACCCGCGAGGCGATGTCGGCCATGGGCAGGGCGGGCGCGGCCCGGAACAGGGTGTGGGCGTGGCGGTAGGCGTCGGCGATCGCCTCGACCGTCTCCATCGCCTCCCGGCCGAGGGGGCGGGCGTGCTCCTCGTAGATGTCGGCCCAGGTGAAGTTGGCCAGCAGGAAGCCGGGCACGCCGGCCCTTCGCGCGGCGACCAGGGGGACCGGCGTGGCGTCGCACAGGACGGCAGCCGTCCCCTCGTCGGCGAGCTTCGCGGCCTCGGCGTCGACCTCGGCCATGGCCCGGGCGTGGACCTCGGCCGCCTTCCGCAGCGTGGCCGGGCCGTCGGTCGCGGCGCTGTCGCCGGGCGGTCCCAGCGTGCCGACGTCTGAGGCGTGGGGCTCCAGCCGGGCCGGGCGGAGCAGCCGCTCCCCCCACGACGGGAACAGGTCGGGGTGGCAGCGGATCGTCAAGGGCACCTCGGCCGGCAGGCGGTTGAGCACCGCGACCGACCGGTTGAGGTGGCCGAATCCGTGGCTGGTCACATAGGCGGCGATCCCGCCGCGATGCGTCTTCATGGGCGGGTCTCTTGTGCCGGTCCTTCCGCGACCGGCGCGGGCAGGTCGCGATCGAGCGGGCCGCCGAGGCTGGAGGGGTCGGTGTAGCCGGGCCGGAGCAGCACCGAGCGGACGGCGTCCGGCCGGGCGTGGAGGATCTGGATCGCGTCGAGCAGGGCTTCGGGGTCGATCCGCAGGAGGGTCTGGGCCTGGGGACGCCACCCGGCCGGGTCCCCGTCCAGGCCGAGCAGGGACCGGAGCCGCGCCGCGCCGGAGCCGGGCTCGATCGGCGTGCGGTCGATCAAGGCGCGGGCGGCCCGGCGCAGCCCCTCAACGTCGGAGCGGGCCCAGTCCAGGACCGCGTCATCGACGCGGGGCGGAGGGGCCTCGGCCACCCCCTCGCCCCAGAGCCGGCTCAGGGGACGCCCGAGCACCGGGATGTCGCGGACGAACCGCGGGGCTAGCACCACGGGCTGGACCGGCGCCGGTCCGTTCTGGGTCAGGAGGTCGAGCGCCCAGGCCCGCGCCACCGCCTTGGGCGAGGCGATCGTGGCCATCGGCAGGCCGCCCACCTGGGGCGGATGGCTGCGATACCAGGGGGTCATCGCGAACAGGAGCCGGGTGAACGGCGTCGCCTTGCTGTCGTGCGTCAGGATCCACGCATACGGGAAGTGGTCCGGGTCGGCCCGCCCCAGGACGATGTCCCCGCGCAGGGCCCCCAGGTCCTGGAGGCAGGCGAAGGTCGGCGGCTCGGTCAGGGGGTTGAGGAAGTCGATCACCGCCCCGCGAGGCAGCAGTCGGTTCGCGTCCGCGAGCACCGGGCCGTCGAACGCCTCGTACCAGTAGGTCAGCTCGAACCCGCGTTTCCAGGCCCCCCGGGGCCCGCCGATGACCTCGTTGTAGTACGACAGCTCGAACGGGTGGATCGCCGCCAGCTGCCAGGCGGCCGGCACGAGCACCAGCCCCGCCACCGCCCCCCGGCAGGCCCAGGCGTGGCCGACCCGTCGGGCCAGGGCGTCGGCCATGGCCACCACCCCCCAGCCGGCGAACGCCGCCAGGAAGGCGAACGTCGGCAGGAACAGCCGGACCCCGTCGTGCGCGGGGGTCGGCAGCATCCGGACGAACGGGAGGAACGCGAAGTGGGCGGCGAAATAGAGCGGGATCAGGTCGCGAGTCCGCCACGATCGCCCGAGCGACACTCCCATCCCGACCAGGCCCGCCAGCAGGATCCCGACCGGCACGGTGATCGCCATCAGCACCCAGGCGTTGTGCCAGGGGAGGCTGTACTCGTAGATCCGCCCCCAGTAGAGGATACGGATGTCCGGCAGGGCGTTCTGGCGGTCGGTGCTCAGGGCGTAGTAGTGGGCCATCCGCACCATCGTCTCGCGCCACCACGTCGGGTTGCCCAGCCAGCCGACCAGCGGGGCGAACGCCAGGATCGCCGTCCAGGTCTCCAGCGCGGGGCGGGTCACGCCCCAGACCGGGTGGTTGGGCCGCAGCCGGCCCAGCAGCCGCCGCGCCGCCCAGACCAGGGCGGGGAGGAGCAGGATCCCGCCCGGGATCGACGTCGGCGGGAGGGCCCCGAACATGTCGTATCGGTTGGGGGGCGGCAGAAGGTCGGCCAGGCGGCGGACCTCCGCGAACGCCACCCCCAGGGGCAGGAGCATCAACGCCGACGTCGCCAGGCCATCGACCCAGTCCGCCCGGCGTCGCAACGAACCCGGCAGCCGGAACACCGCCAGCCACAGGAGCAACGGCCCCAGCACCGCCACCGCCGCCATCTTCTCCACGAACCCGAGGCCGAGCAGGACCCCGACCAGCACCCGCCACCGCCGCCCGTCGGGCTCGTTGATCCCCTTCCAGAAGGCGAACGCCGTGGCCACCCACAAAAACAGCCCCGGCATGTCGGTGCCCGCGATGTGGCCGTCGCCATAGACCCGGGGCATGACCAGGAGCGCCCCGGCCGCCACCCCGCCGACCCACGCCCCGTAGCGCCGGGCCAGGAACCCGAACAGGAGCGTGATCGTCGCCGCGTACTCGAAGACCGACGCCAGACGCCGCGACGGGATGTCCTTGATCCACGACTTGAACAGGGCGTGGGTCAGGAGGTCGAGCTGGCCGGCCAAAGGCGGGTGGAAGTTGTAGCCGAACCGGGCGTAGGGCCAGTAGATCAGGAGGGCATCGGGCTCGACCAGCGCCCGGAGGTCGGCCACGGACCGGGCCTGGAATAACTTCTCCCACCACTGGGCGGAGACGACCTGGCTGGTCCGGTACGACGGCTCGTCCCAGGTCAGGCCGATGTCGCCGGCGGTCGGCACCGTGGCCAGCAGCGACCCGAGCAGGACCAGGCCGCACCCCAGCCACCAGCGGCGGCCGGACAGGCCCGGGGAGGTCGGCGGGGCGGTTTCCGGGATCGCGGCCATCAGGTTCCGTCCGGATAGGGGTAGATGAGGACCAGCGGCACGCCCAGCTTCCGAACGACGTAAGCGGGCGTCCCCCGCGTCAAGAGGTTTCGCTCCACCGGCCCCAACGCCCCGGGACGGTTCTGGATCACCAGCCACATCGGCCGGCCCGGGTCGATCGGGGCCAGCGCGGCGGTGAGCTTGCCCGACTGCTTGAGGTAGAGCCACGACGTCGGGAAGGTGGCGAACCGGACGGTCCGGCCGGGGGGCGTGTTCGCGTTGATCCAGTCGAGGGCGTCGTCGGTCAAGCCGTCCCAGAAGTAGGTCGGCTCCATCCCCAGCCGGGCCGCCCCCGGCAGGCCGCCCGCGATCGGGCTGAAGTAGCTCAGGGGCACCGGCATCATCACCGCCACGGCCACGGCCCCTTCCGCCAGCGCCAGGGCCACCAGCACCTTCCCCGCCCGGCCCCACCGCTCGACGGCCCATGCCGCGCCCGACCCGGCGGCGATCGCCAGCATCCCGAACGCCGGCAGGAACAGCCGGACCCCGTCGTGTCCCGGCGTGTGGGGCATCGCCCGGAGCGCCAGGAGGAAGCCCCAGTGCATCACCGCCAGGACCCCGACCCGCTCGATCCGCCTCGCCCTTTCGTCGACCGGCCCGGTGCGCTTCCCGAACGATGCCAAGGCCCGGGCCGCCCCGGCCAGGCTCAATCCGAGGAACCCGACCGGCGTGACCAGCGCGGTCCAGGCCACGGTGTTGTACCAGGGCAGGGACTCGCGGGGCGTGTCGTAGATCCGACCCAGGAACTGGACCGGGATCGGGATCGTCCGGCCCCGGGTCAGGTTCGACCGAAAGAACCGCTCCAGGCCGCCGACCAGGTCGCCCCAGAACGGCGGCCCGAAGGCGTACAGGGTCAGGGCGCCGGCCACCCCGCCCGCCAGCAGCGCGAGCAGGCCGCGGCGGTCGCGGTACAGGACGCTCCAGGCCAGGAACGGCAGGGGCAGGAACCAGCCGGTCAACTTGCTGTCGGCCGCCATCCCGCAGATCATCCCGAACAGGATCGCCCAGCCCCACCGGGGGGAGCGGCGGTCGGTGTCCACGGCCTCCGCGAACGCGACCAGGGCCAGCAGCCAGAGGCTGGTCAGGAGGGCGTCGACCGTGGCGTAGTGGCCGTGGCCGAACAGGTTGGGCTGGAGCGCCCAGGCCCCGGCCGCCAGGCTCGCCCCCCACCCGCCCCAGCGACGGGCCGCGAACCACCACAGGACCCCCGCCGCCACGCTGAAGGCCAGCATCGGCCCGAGCCGGGCGCGCTGGAGGTCGGGCCGGCCCGGCGTCAGGACGTCGCCGATCAGCCCCTCGATGGCGTAGAACGGCGGGTGGCCGTGCGGCTCCTCGCGGGCGAACGGCCAGAACCAGTCCAGCGCCGGGCGGGACAGGAGCTTGCCCCGGGTGTCGATCTCGTCCGCCCGGGGGGCGGGCCGGGGCGGGATGTCCTGCTGCACCAGCTCCGACCCCGGCGCCGGCGGCGTCCAGGTCCGGGCGAACCCGGGCGGGTCGGCCAGGGCGCGGAGCCAGGACCGGATCCGGGCTTGGCGGCCGAGCACGAACCCCTCATCCCAGACGATCGCCATCTTCGGCTCGGTGGCCACCATCAGAGCCAGGGTCGCCGCCGCGACCGCCATCCCGATCGCCCAGCGTCGCCCGGTCATGACGCCGACGCCCCGGGGCGGCGCACCGTGCCCAGCCCGGTCCAGCTATAACGGTTGTGCCACCGGACGACCGGATCCGCGAACCCGTCGGCGAACCAGCGGCGGACCTCGTCGCCCGGCAGGTAGTGGGCGACCGGCGTCACCAGCTGGTCGAAGACGATCGAGTGGATCTCATCGAACGGGAAATCATGCATCGAGGCGAAGTAGTCGCCATACGGAAGCCTCGGCCCCCGTCCCCCGGCGCGGGGCTTGTAGAACATCCGGATCGCGGCCCAGAGCGCCGCCGAGGGGATCGCCGAGGCGTGCCGCAAAGGTCCCGGCGGCAGCCGTGCCGTGAGGGCCTCGCGCACCGGGCCGACCACGCGGGCGATCCAGCCGTTGTTCTCCAGGCCATAGACCCAGATCGCCACCCGGCCGCCGTCGCGGGCCACCCGCGCCAGGCTGGCGAACCCCTCCGCCGGGTCGGGCAGGTGGTGGATCACCCCCACCGAGAACGCCAGGTCGAACACGGGGCGGACCGGGGGATGGAGCAGATCCCCCATCACGACGTGGGCATTGGCGAGGTGCCGGGTGTGCTCGAACGCCACCAGGGCGCTCCTCCCCAGGTCCAGGGAAACCAACGCCTTGGGGCCGAACCCGGCCACCGTGGCGGTGTGGCGTCCCTTGCCGCAGCCGCCCTCGAAGACGACCTTGCCGGCGAAGTCGGCCGGCCTGAGCGGGGCCACCCAGCCGAGGAACTGGCGCTCGTAGTAGTCGCGCAGGTCCTTCCAGTGGAGCCACTCGTCGTCGAACCGCCGCGCCGTCTCGACCTTCACCGCGTCGACCGAGCGGGGGTGGAGCCGGGGCACGCCGTCCTCGATGGCGAACCGGCGGCCGTCGGCCTGGCCGACCAGGGTCCCGGCCATGACGTGCCCGTCCGGGTCGATCCGGGGGTCGGGCCCGAGGTCCAGGGCCGCCCCGGTGTCCGGGCAGGCGAGATAGGCGAGGGCTTCCGGGCGCATCGAGGGGAATCGGCCTTTCGCTCGCTCGTCCCGAAGGCGGGACAGGTCGACGGGAAAGGCCCGATTCTAGGGGATCGGCCGGCCCTTTTGAAGCGGGGACCGGCCGCCCGCGTGGCCGTCAGGCGACGTGACGCTTGGGCCCGTCGAACGGGAGGATCGTCTGGGCCTCGAAGTACGAGGCGATCGAGCCGACGACGTGCCGGAGGGCCTCGTCGCTCAGCTCCGGATAGATCGGCAGGGCGATCGTCTCCAGCGCCGCGGCCTCGGCGATCGGGAAGTCGCCCGGCTTGTGGCCCAGGGAGGCGAAGCAGACCTGGAGGTGGAGCGGGATCGGGTAGTAGATCTCCGACCCGACTTTGCGGCTCGCCAGGTGGTCGCGCAGGGGGTCGCGGGCCTCGGCCGGCACCCGGATCACGTACTGGTTGTAGACGTGGAAGTTCCCCGGCTTCTCGCCCGGCAGGGTCGCGACCTCGCCCAGCCCCATCTCGTTGAACAGCTCGGCATAGCGGGCGGCCACCCGCCGGCGCCCCTCGGTCCAGGCGTCGAGGTGGCGGAGCTTGACCCGGAGCACGGCCGCCTGGAGGGCGTCGATCCGGGCGTTGTAGCCGACCTCATGGTGGTAGTACTTCGGCTCCATCCCGTGGACCCGCAGCCGCGCCACCCGCTTGCCCATCGCGGTGTCGGTGGTGGTCACCATGCCGGCGTCGCCGAACCCGCCCAGGTTCTTGCTCGGGTAGAAGCTGAACGCCGCGGCGTCGCCGAGCGTCCCGGCCCGCTTCCCCTTGTATCCGGCGCCGATGGCCTGGGCGGCGTCTTCCAGGACGAACAGCCCGTGCTTCCTGGCGATGGCGTTGATCGGGTCCATGTCGGCGGCCTGGCCGTACAGGTGGACCGGGATGATCGCCCTGGTGTTCGGGGTGATCGCCGCCTCGATCTTGGCGGGGTCGATGTTGTAGGTGTCCGGCTCGATGTCGACGAACACCGGCTTCGCCCCGGTGCGCCAGATCGCCCCGGCGGTCGCGAAGAACGAGTAGGGCGAGGTCACGACCTCGTCCCCCGGCTTCAGGTCGATGGCCATCAGCGGGAGCAGCAGGGCATCCGACCCCGACGAGCACCCGATGGCGTGGGGGGCCTCGCAGTAGCGGGCCGCCTCGGCCTCGAAGTTCGCCACCTCGGGGCCCAGGATGAAGTACTGGCTCTCGACCACCGCCCGGACCACCGGATCGATCTCATCCTTGATGGTCTGGTACTGGGCCTTCAGGTCGAGGGCCGGCACGGCCATCGGTTCCTTCGTCGGATCGCTCATCGTCGGACACTCCCTTGTCGTCGCCCGAGGCGGGCTGCCTTCCCCCCGTCCTGGGGGGGCATGGACGCCGCAGGCTAGCCCGCCCCGCCGATTCGGTCAAGGCGACCTCCGCCCCGACCCGACCCGCCGATCCGGCCGACGATCGCCCCCGAAGTGAGCGGGCCGCATCCCCCGCGCCCCCGCCCGGCCGGCTCTCCGCACCGGGGTCGCGGGCCGATCCGGCGACCCGCGCCCGCCGCCCGGCGTCGTCGCTCCCACCAAGGGAGGGGGGCCATCGTCCCGCGAAAGCGAGGGCCCCTCGCCGATCCCCGGCACCCGGATCGACCCCGGCCGGCGGGAGGGCCTGATGGGCCATCCCCGGGACGAAACGAAGCCATCATCGGGGCGTGGAGTCGCCATCGGACCAATCCCAAACGAACCCATGCCCGAGGTCGGGCCGGCCAATCCGGGCCGTCCCGAACGAACCCAAGCCCGAGGGTCGACCTGGTAATCGGACGTGCGAAACGAAGCCAACAGGCCGGGCCGGCGGCGATCCCGAACAAACCCAATCGGGCGGAAAGGCAAGCAGGGGATGGACCTCGGCCGAGGTTAAAATCCCGGACCGACCGGCCGTCGCGCGGCCGATTCGGGCCCGGCCGACGTAGGATTGGTTTGCCCGAGACCTGTGCGGGCTCGTAAAATTGTCCGAGCCGGCCCGGTTCGCGGGCCGCCCTGGAATGGGAGCCTCGACCCTCATGGCGCTTTCTCGACGTTCGTTCGGCCCGCTGCTGGCCTCGGCCTCCCTCGTGTGGGCCGCCGGCCTCCCCCTGCCCCGCCCCGCGTCGGCCCAGGCCCCCGCGACCTCGACGCCCCCGGCCGCGACCGCCGAGCCGGCCGCCAAGCCGATCGACCCCGAGAAGGCGGCGGCCAAGCCCAGGCCCCTCCCCTCGACCGAGGTCGCCACCTTCGGGGCCGGCTGCTTCTGGTCGACCGAGGCGGTCTTCGAGCAGTACAAGGGGGTGAAGTCGGTGACCTCGGGATTTTCCGGCGGGATGGTCGCCAACCCGAGCTACGCCCAGGTCTGCACCGGCCAGACCGGCCACGCCGAGGTCGTCAACATCGAGTTCGACCCCTCGGTGATCTCCTACGAGACCCTGCTCAAGGTCTACTTCCACGCCCACGACCCGACCACCCTGAACGCCCAGGGCGACGACTACGGCCCCCAGTACCGCTCGGTGATCTTCTACCACGGCGAGGAGCAGAAGAAGGCCGCCCTGGCGATGTACAAGGACCTCACCGCCTCCCGCGCCTTCCGCCGCAAGATCGTCACCCAACTCGTCCCGTTCCAGGCCTTCTACCCGGCCGAGGCCTACCACCAGGACTACTACCTCACCAACCGCGGCTCCCAGTACACCGACTACTACATCGTCCCCAAGCTCAAGAAGATGAGCAAGTTGAAGCTGGACCGCCCGGCCCAGGACGCGGCGGCGACGACCAAGAAGTGACTCGATCGCCTCGGGATCATCGACAGCGCATCAGCGGGCGAGCGGCCTGGCCCGATCAGCGGAGGCCCGACGGTCGTCCGTCCTCGGTTGGGCCTCGGGATGCAGCGGCACCAGGTCCAACCTCTGCTCGTCCGGCGTGTTGGCGAAGCTCGCGTGAATCCCGTCCATCGATCCGGGGCCGGACACGATGTCGGCCTCTCCGCCATAAGGTGAAACCGGCGCGGCGGACCGTTCGTTGCACAGGGCGGAGATCCGGGCCAGGATCGCCCGGAAGACGGATCGCGGCATCGGCACTTCGGGCCAGGGGCCGGGGTCTCCGTCCACCGGGCGGATCCGACAATGCTGGTCCTCCCAGAGGAGGTGGATTTCCCGCTTCCGGGAGATCGCGATCAATTCGTCCACCATCCCCAGGACTCCGCGACTCGCATCGGCGAGCACCGATTCCAGCCCGGTCGTGTCGGCGGTATTCCGGCTCATGGGATGCTCCGAATTCGCTTCGACAAAGCCGGCCACGCCAGCAACAACTCTTCCAGGCCCGACCCCGCGTCGAACTGGACCAGGCCCTGTGCGAGCGGAAACCAGGCGGTCTCAGCACATTGTACGATCGCGTCGGGGACATCAACCACCAGGATCGCCGGGCCGCCTTCATCCGGAAACTGATGGGCCTTCCCTCGGGCGTATTCCTCCGGGTGGCCGAAATGGAACGGGCCGGCTTCGATGGCCATCGAGAAGCCATCATCGCCGGCCCGGCCTCCGGGCTCTTCAAACCGAGGGTCCGGCCCGCGTTCCAGGATTTGCTCCGCCCGCCGGCGGGTCGTTCCATGTAATAAGATCATGAGCAATCGATCGGATCAACCTCACCCCATCGGCACGAACGGCTCGATCATGCCCCGGTGGATCGTGGGGGGCTTGGGGCCCTGGAGCTTCCGGATCTCGGCGGCGATGGCGGCCACGGCGTCGGGGGTGTCGAGGATTTCCAGGACGGTCTCGGCGACGTGGGAGCCGCCCGGCGCGAGCGGGATGACGCGGCCCCGGGCCTTTTCGAGCGGCTTGGGGTGGGGGTAGTTGGTCCCCGGCTCCAGGCCGGTGACGTAGCCATCCTTGAGGCCGCCGGTCGCCTTCCAGAGCGAGAAGCAGGGGAGCTGGGCGGTGGAGTAGCGGAGGGCGACCCCCTTCTTGCCGCCGGCGTCGTGGAGCAGGACCAGGGTCCGGCCGTCGGGGCCGTCGCCGCGGAGCCTGGCCAGGTAGACCTGCTCGGCGAACCCGGGCGTCGGGCCGGCGTAGGTGTCCCAGGCGTCGATCCCCTCGGCGGCCCGGGGGTCGCGGGGGACCAGGGTGTCGATGGGTGCCACAACCTTCGACCCGAGGCCGAGATAGGGCTGGCCGAAGTTCCAGTGGTAGAGGATCTGGAACTCGCCCGGGGAGTCGGACAGGTTGGTCACCTCGTCGCGGACGACCAGGTGATTCGAGCCGGGGACGGTGGAGATCCGGGTCGACAGTTCGAGCTGGGGGTGGAACAGGGTCGACTCGGCCACCCGCCCCTCGATCGTGATCGCGTGCGGGGCCGCATCATCGACGTGGACCGCCACATAGTGGGCCGGGATGTTGGCGATCCGGCCGTGGAGGCCGACGAGGTCGGTCCGGGCGGTCGACCCGTCGGCGTTGAGCACCGGGACCGAGTAGGGCGACCCGTTGCTGACCAGCCCGCATCGGGCCAGCAGTTCGTCGAAGCCGTCGAGCCAGCCCAGCCCGCCGCGATCCGACGGGTTCACGAACTGGGGATTCACCGGCCCGTCCACGACCGGCGACTTCCAGCCGATCGCGTCGCCGTGGTAGTTCCCCCGCCACAATCCCATGCCCCGCGTCGGCACGATCGCGACCGACAGGGCCCCGTTGTCCAGCCGGATCAGGTCCACGCCGTCGCGACGCCCGCCCCGCAGGGTCGTCTTGGTGACCGACCAGGGGTGGGCCGCCGGGTGGCCGAGCTTGGCCGCGGAGACCTCGAACATGTCGACCCAGGTATCCTTCGATGTGTCGGTGAGCGTGTACGAAGGCATGGAGGCCTCGCGGGGCGTGGGCGTCGGGTCGTTTCGCCGGGGGACCGGCCGGATGCCAGACAGCATAAACCGACCCCCATCGTTCCGCCACACTTCGGGAAACGCGAGCGGCCCCGCCACCCGGAGAGGGGTGGCGGGGCCGCGAGTTGCGATCAGGCTCCCGGACGGATCAGGAGCAGCCCATGCTGTTGCCGCAGTTGAAGCAGCGGTAGCAGGTGCCGCAGCGGACGGTCAGGGCACCGCAGCCGTCGCAGGCCGGGGCGTCGCTCTGGAACTGGGCGAACTGCTGGTCCCGCTTCTCCAGCCCGTCGGAGTAGGACGGGACGGCCGCGGCGAACGGGGCGGGCGTGTGGGACAGCTCGGCCTCGGTGTGTTCGAGGTCGGCGATCGTCGCGGCGCGGTGGCCGTTGGTCTTGACCAGCGGCTTGGGGGCGGGGGGCTCGTCGACGACCCGCTGCGGGGCGTTGGCCTCGCGGTAGCCCTCGATGAACTCCATCCCCAGCCAGCGGAAGATGTAGTCGGTCACGCTCTTGGCGATCGGGATGTCCGGGTTCTTGGTGAACCCGGCCGGCTCGAACCGGCTGTGGGCGAACTTGTTGACGAAGACGTCGATCGGCACCCCGTACTGGAGGCCCATCGAGATCGAGGTCCCCAGGACGTCCATCAGGCCGCCGATGGTCGACCCTTCCTTGGCCATCGTGATGAAGACCTCGCCGGGCCGGCCGTCCGGGTAGAAGCCGACGGTGACGTAGCCTTCATGCCCCTGGATGTCGAACTTGTGGGTCAGGCTCTGCCGGGTGTGCGGCAGGCGGGCCCGCTTGGGCCGGTCGGCGACCGGGGCCGGGGCGGCGACCGGGGCCGGGGCCGGGATCACCGGCAGGCTGGCCGCCGCGACCACCGGGATCGTCTGGACGGCGTCGTCGGCCTTGGCGTCGGAGTCCGACTTGGTGCTGACCGGCTGGCTCCCCTTGGAGCCGTCGCGATAGATCGCGATGGCCTTGAGGCCCAGCTTCCAGCCTTCCAGGTAGGTGTCCTTGATGTCGGCCACGGTGGCGTCGGCCGGCACGTTGCAGGTCTTGCTGATCGCCCCGCTGAGGAACGGCTGGACGGCCGCCATCATCTTCAGGTGGCCGCGGAAGTGGATGCTCCGGCCCCCCTGGGGCGGGGCGAACGCACAGTCGAACACGGGCAGGTGCTCGTCGAGCAGGCCGGGCGCCCCCTCGATCGTGTCGTTGGCGTCGATGTAGTCGAGCACGCCGCGGATCACCGGCTCGTCGTAGCCGAGCTTCCGCATCGCCATCGGCACGGTGCGGTTGACGATCTTGAGCATCCCGCCGCCGGCGAGCTGCTTGTACTTGACCAGGGCGATGTCGGGCTCGATGCCGGTCGTGTCGCAGTCCATCATGAACGCGATCGTGCCGGTCGGGGCCAGCACCGTGACCTGGCTGTTGCGATAGCCGAACCGGCGGCCGGCGTCGAGGCACTCGTTCCAGGTGGACCGGGCCTCGTCCAGCAACTCGGCCGGGACCGACGAGCCGATCCCCTCGACGGCGTCGCGGTGCATCTCCATCACCCGGAGCATCGGCTCGCGGTTGAGGGGGAAGCCGTCGAACGGCCCGAGGACCCCGGCATGCTCGGCGCTGGTCAGGTAGGCCTGGCCGTGCATGATCGCGGTGATTCCGCCGGCCAGGGCCCGGCCTTCCTCGGAGTCGTAGGGCAGGCCGCCGGCCATCAGCAGGCTGCCGAGGTTGGCGTAGCCCAGGCCGAGCGGCCGGAACTTGTGGCTGTTGGCCGCGATCCGGTCGGTCGGGTAGCTGGCGTGGTCGACCAGGATCTCCTGGGCCGTGATGAAGATCCGGCAGGCCGCCCGGAACTTGCTCGCGTCGAACGAGCCGTCCTCGCGGAGGAACTTCATCAGGTTCAGGCTGGACAGGTTGCACGCCGAGTCGTCGACGAACATGTACTCCGAGCAGGGGTTGCTGGAGTTGATCGGCGCCGTGTTCGGGCAGGTGTGCCAGCGCTGGATCGTGTCCTCATACTGCAGGCCGGGGTCGCCGCACAGCCAGGTCCCCTCGGCGATGGCGTCCATCAGGCGGTTGGCCGGATAGGTGTCCATCGGCCGGCCGGTGGTGACCGAGCGGGTGGTCCACTCGCCGCCATCCTCGACGGCCCGGAGGAACGCGTCGGTGACGCGGACCGACAGATTGGCGTTCTGGAACATGACCGAGCTGTAGGCCTCGCCGTTGAAGTTGGCCTCGTAGCCGGCCCCGATCAGCGTGCGTGCCTTCTTCTCTTCCTTGGTCTTGCACTCGATGAATTCGAGGATGTCCGGGTGCCAGATCTTGAGGGTCTGCATCTTGGCGGCGCGGCGGGTCTTGCCGCCCGACTTGATCACGCTGGCGATCGAGTCGTACACCCGCATGAAGCTGACCGGGCCGGAAGGCTTGCCTCCGCCGGCGAGCTTCTCCCGGCTGGAGCGGAGCGTCGACAGGTCGGTGCCGGTGCCCGAGCCGTACTTGAACAGCATCGCCTCGGAGGTGGCGACCCGCATGATGTCCTGCATGTCGTCGCCGACGCTCTGGATGAAGCACGCCGACGCCTGCGGGTACTCGTACGCACCGGTCGCCTTGACGACCGTCCGCGTCTCCTCATCCCAGCGCCAGTTGTTGGCGGCGCCGGCGATCCCGTACTTGTGGAACAGGCCGACGTTGAACCAGACCGGCGAGTTGAACGACCCGTACTGCTGGAGGCAGAGGGTGGTCAGCTCGTCGTAGAACCGCTCGGAGTCCTCGCGGGTGGCGAAGTAGCCATCCTCGCGGCCCCAGTCGGTGATCGTCCGGGTCACGCGGTCGACCAGGGCGCGGACGCTGCTCTCGCGCTCGGCCGAGCCCACCTCGCCGTAGAAGTACTTGCTCACCACGACGTTGGTGGCCAGCTGGCTCCACGCCTTGGGGATCTCGCAATCCTTCTGGGTGAAGAACGCCCGCCCCTTCTCATCCTTGATCTCGGCGGTGCGCAGCTCCCACTCGACCTGGTCGAACGGGCTCACGCCCTCGGCGCTGAAGACGCGGGGGACGACCATCCCCGATCGCGCCCGCTCGGCCCGAGTCCCTGCCTGATCACGCGAAGCTGTCGCCCGTTCTTCTACCGTTGCCATGGACATTCTCCGAATTTGTCGCCATGAACAATCGGCCACACACTAACAGAAATCCAGTAGTGGTCAAGCTGCGAGATAGGGATTTCTGTTCAGTATCGCTCGATCGCCGGATGAATCACCTGGGCATCGTTCGCGTCTTCTTCGACCGGCCGTCCCTGGGTGGTGCCTCTCCAAATATCGCCGCGCCGTTTCGCCAAGGCGCAAGTTGTCTCGTGAATTATTTGGCCGGACGGGATGATTATAGGGAGGGCGCCGAAATGGGCGCGCGATCGACTCGAATGCACGGGACCGGCCGGGTGAAAAAGCGAAGGCCGCCCCATCCTGCGTCGGTGACGCGGGCGGGACGGCCTGGGTACGATCAGCGGACATCCGTTTCGGCCGAGGGCTTGATTCAGGCCGAGGCGACGATGCTGGTGATCTGGACGGTCGTGTAGCTCTGGCGATGGCCGTTGCGACGGCGGAGGTTCTTGCGGCGGCGAAACTTCTGGATCACGACCTTCTTGTCGCGGAACTGGCGGACGACCTTGGCGACCACGCGGGCCCCTTCCAGGACCGGCTTGCCGATGACCGGGCCGCCCTCGCCGGAGATCAGGAGGACCTTGCCGAAGACCACCTCGCCGCCGAGATCGACCACGCGGCGGTCGACCACGATGGTGTCGCCCTCGCTGACCCGGAACTGGTGACTGCCGTCCTCGAAGATTGCATAAGCCACTGTCAAGCACTCCTCACGATCCGCCGGCAGCGATGGGCCGCGGGTCGCCGGGTCCGAAACGATGTCTGGGTCTGTCGGTCCCCGAGCCGGGGCGAGACCCCTGGAGGCTGTTTGGGCCGATCCGAAAGCGCAGATTATACCGAAGTCCGATCCGGGCCGGAAGGGCGATCTCCGCGAGAATCGCCGCGGTCACCCTTTGGGCGTGACATTCGTTCCCCCCGACACCTCGGGGCCGGCGGCCGGGGCGGGCGGCTTCACGCCCCCGGCCTCCGGTGCAACGTAGGTGCGGGCCACGCGGAATCCGACGACGTTGCTCCGGAAGTAATTCACCTGCCTGAGCCGGGTCGCCGATCGGCAATGGCGCGGGATGTTCATCATCCCGCCGCCGCGGACCATGCGCACGGACGAGTCCTCCGGGTCGTCGGGGTCGTCGCCCTGGGACAGGGGCTGATAGGATCCGTCGTACCCGTCGGCGCACCACTCCGAAACATTCCCGTGCATGTCGAACAGCCCGAACGCATTGCCGGGGAAACTGCCCACCTGGGTCGATCGTTCCCGGGCCACCCCCGGCCGGGAGTCGTTGTAGGTGAACTCGCCGTCGAAGTTGGCCTCGTTCGACGTGATGCGATCGCCGAAGGCGAAGGCCGTCGTGGTCCCCGCGCGGCAGGCGTATTCCCACTCCGCCTCGGTAGGCAACCGATAGCCGTCCGCCCCCTCGATGGACGCCTCGCCGTCGGCGTAGCATCGCCGCAGGCCTTCAAGGTCGCTCAACTTGTTGCAGAATGAGACCGCATCCTTCCACGAGACCTGCTCCACGGGGAAGCGGGATGTGTCCAATCCGGCGACGTGGGCCTTTCCGCCCCCGGTGGCCGCGAACCAGCTCGGGTTGACCCCCATGACCTTCTGATATTCGCCTTGAGTCACCTCGTAGGCGCCCATGTAGAAGGCCTGCTCGATCCGGACCCGGTGCTGAGGCTTCTCATCGTCCGAGGCCTCCGGTTCTTCCTCGGGGGCGCCCATCAGGAACTTCCCGGAGGGGAGCAGGACCAGGTTCATGCCGATCCCATTCGTCAGCGTCGCCAGCGGAGCGGGGCGTCGGGCCACCCCCTTCGTCACGGCGATCAAGGACGGGAGGTGGGGCGCGGCCGGCCGGGCCGCCGGGGAGGCGGGCAGGCGTGTCGGGGCGAAGCCGGAGAGCCCGGTCGCCACGCAGGTCGCGACGAGCAGGGCCAGCACGCTCGCCCGGCGCAGGTCCACACTCCCTCGCCCGTCCCAGAGTCTCGGGCCCGGCCACCAGAAGGGCGGCGGTGCGATCGACGGCGGTGCCACGATCGGGATCGACGGCGGTGCCACGATCGGGATCGATGGCGCGATCGCGGCGGAGGCTGCGACCGTGGGGGAGGTCGCGACCGTATTCGGCGCCGCATAGGCGGGGACCGAGGGCGACATCTCGTAGCCGAAGAAGCAGTCATGGTCCGCGACGGTGTTCGCCTTGCAGGCCTCCGGGGCCCGGGTATCCAGGCCGGGGTCCGGCTCGGCGGCCTCGCCCGACTCCAGGGCACGCAGGAAGGCCCGGCAGTCGGGCCAGCGATCCTCGGGATCCTTGGACAGGGCCCGGCGCACGGCCGCGAGGTCCCCCGGGCACAGGCCGGCCAGGTCGGGCGGCTGGTGGACGTGCGCGAACAGGATCCGATGGACCGAACCCTGGCCGAACGGGAGGCGGCCGGTGCAGAGCTGGACGTAGGTGACGGCCAGCGAATACTGGTCGGTCCGCGACGACACGCGCCCCTGGATCACCTCCGGCGAGACGTAGTGCGGCGACATCCCCCCGGTGTGATCGGTGCTGGAATGGTCCAGCACCTTGGCCAGACCGAAGTCGGCCAGCCGAGCCGAGCCGCCGACCAGGAAGATGTTGTGCGGCTTGATGTCGCGGTGCTGGACCCCGATCAGCCTGCCGGACCCCGACGGGTGGCGGGGCTCGTTCAGGTAATCGACGGCCCGCGCCACGTCGCGGAGGTACTCGATCAGTTCGTCGCGGGGTATGCCCGCCAGGCCGGCCCTCTTGCACTCGTCCAGACGGTCCTTCAGGCTGCGGTCGCACAGCGGCATGGCGATGACGAGGCAGTCATCCACGACCAGGGCGAACTGGACGTCGAGCAGGTGGGGATGGCGGATGTTGCGGATCGTCTCCAGCGCCCTCTGCTCGGGCCCGGCCTCGGTGCCCCCGAGCCGGATGAATTTGAGAGCCACCCGGACCCCGCCCGGGGCCAGGGCCTCCCATACCTCGCCGAACCCGCCCCGGCCCAGCGATCGGACCAGAGGGTAGCCGGCGACGACTTCCACTCCGGGGTGTAGGTTCACGGCCATTGCCATCTCCGTCGATCGGCCCGATCCCTGCCTGTGGCGAGATGTCTCGCCGGGCCCGGCCGCGTCGGGGGCCCGCCTCTACCCTAGGTCATGGATGGCCGCCAGGAGCCCCCTGCCCCGCGTTTCGGGGCGCAACGAAAGCGGGAGCCGCCCCCCGCGCGATGGCGAGGGACGGCTCCCGCTCGGAGATCAGGACGGGCCGGGTGCCGCTCAGTGCGAACCGCGGCGGTGGTGATGGTGCCGCTCCGGCGGGGGCGCCGGGAAGAGGCGGACTTCGTTGTTGTTGGCGTCGAAGCAGTCGACCTGCAGGTGCTCGGCGGGGGCGTCGGCCTCGTGACGGATATGGATCACCATGTTGGCGTCCAGCTCGATCCGGGCGATCTCCTTCCGCTTGCGGTTGTTCAGGTGGATCGCGACGCCCGGGTGGACGCCGATGTTGACCCGGCGGATCTCCTCGCGGTGCGAGGCCAGGGCCAGGATCCGCATGACGTCGATCGACATGCTCTCGGTGGTCTTGACGACGCCGGCCCCGGCGCAGTGCGAGCAATCCTCGTAGACCGATCGCTTGAGGCTGGGCCGGATCCGCTGGCGGGTCATCTCGATGAGGCCGAACTGGCTCATCCGGAGGACCTTGGTCCGGGCCCGGTCGCGCTTGATCGCGTCGCGGAGGGCGTGCTCGACGCCGCGGCGGTTCTTCTCGTCCCGCATGTCGATGAAGTCGTTGACGATCACGCCGCCGAGGTCGCGGAGCCGGAGCTGGCGGGCGATCTCCTTGGCCGCGCGGAGGTTCATCTCGTAGGCGGTCCGCTCGGCGTCGTTCTCCACCCGGAAGTTGCCCGAGTTGACGTCGATGGCCACCAGGGCCTCGGTCTGGTCGATCACGATCGACCCGCCTTCGGGCAGGTCGACGCGGCGACGCTGGATCTTGGCGATCTCGTCCTCGATGCCGTACTTGTGGAAGAGCGGCACCTTCTCGTCATAGAGCTTGAGCCGGTCGACGAAGCGGGGCATGACGACGCGGAGGAATTCCTGGGCGCGTTCGAAGGCCGACGGCTCGTCGATCCAGATCGTGTCGATCTCGGAGGTGAAGATGTCGCGGATCGTCCGCGTGATCATGTCCGATTCTTGGTAGATCGGCGCCGGGCTCTTGGCCTTCTTGATCCGGCGGAGGATCACCTTCCAGAGCCGGAGCAGGTAGGCGAGGTCGCGGGCCAGCTCCCGCTTGGAGCGGTCCAGGCCGGCGGTCCGGACGATGAAGCCGAGCCCTTTGGGCGGGTTCAGCTCGGTCATGATCTCGCGGAGCTTGCGGCGCTGGCCCTCGTCGGCGATCTTGCGCGACACGCCGACGCGGTTCAGGCCCGGCATCAGGACGAGGTAGCGGCCGGGGATGCTGATGTAGGTCGAGAGGGTCGGCCCCTTGGTGCCGATGCTCTCCTTGATGACCTGGACCAGCACCTCGTCGCCGCGGCGGAAGATCTCCTGGATCGGCGGCTTGACCGTGCCCCGGCCCCGGACGCCGCCCTTGCCGGCGTCGTCGCCGCGGCGGGGGCGGGCCTCGACGGTCCCGCGCAGGCCCATCTCGCGCTCCAGCTCGGCGATCTCCTCGATCTCCTTGCGGATCTCCTCTTCCAGCTCGGGGTCGATCTGGTCTTCGGGGTCGGAGACGCGGGCCGCCTTGGGCGCCCGGCCGCCTTCATCCTCATCCTCGTCCTCGTCGAACTCGTCGTGCTCGTGGTCGTCGCCGAAGTCGAAGTCGGCGGTCGACGTCAGGTCGTCGAGGTCGGAGCCGTGGGCCTCGATCGCCTCGCGGCGGGCGGGTCCCGGCTCGTCGAACTCATCGGGGTCGGCGAGGTCCTCGACCTCCTCGACCTCGGCTTCGGGAGTGGGGGCGCGATCGACCGCGTCGCGGTCCCGGCGCCGGCCGCGGCGACGGCGGCGGCGACGGCCGCCTTCCTTGGCCGTGCCACCTTCCGCGTCCTCGGTGCCCTCGCCCTCCTCGTCGCCGTCGATGCCGGGCGTCAGTTCCTCGTCATCGGCGAGGTCGGGCCAGGCGGGCGGGGCGGCGGATTCGGCCTCGGCGCGGAGCCGGCGCGGGATGTAACCTTCCTCGCCGGCCCGGTCGTGGGGCTTGGAGCGGGATTCGCGGGCCGGGGGCTCGAACTCAGCGGCCCGGGGACGCTCGGCCGCGGCCCGGCCGCGCTCGCGGGTCGGTTCCGGGGCGGGCGGGGTGGGGCGGTCGATCTCGAGGTCGGCGGCGAAGCCTCGGCCCCGCTCGGCGGCCGCGGGGCGGGGACGCTCGGCCGGGGGCGTCGGCGGGGCCGGGCGGGGACGCTCGGCGGCCGGCGGCGCGGGCCGGTCGATCTCCAGGTCGGCCGCGAAGCCTCGGCCCCGCTCGGCCGGCGGGGCCGGGCGAGACCGCTCGGGGGCCGTCGGCTGGGGCCGGTCGGCCTCGCGGTCCGGGGCGTAGGAACGGGTCTTCTCGGGGACGGCCGTGCGGGCCCACTCGGGCTCGGTGGGCTGGGGCCGGGGCGCCTCCAGGTCGGCCGCGAACGGGCGGGGACGCTCGGCCGGGGGCGCCGGCGGGGCCGGGCGGGGACGCTCGGCGGCCGGCGGCTGAGGACGATCGCCGCCGCGCGAGCGGATGGCATCGCGGCCGCCGCGACGCCGGGGCGTGTCGGCCGAGTCTTCGGGGGCCGGCTCGGCAGGGAATTCGAACTCGGCGGCTTCGGGCTCGGCGATCGGCTCGAAGGGAGCCGGGGGCTCGACCTCGGCGGCGGGCCGGCTCCGGCCCCGGCCACGGCCCCGTCGCGGCTCGCGGGCCGACGGGGGTTCGGGCTCGGTCTCGACGTCGCGCGGGTCCAGGGCGGCCCGGGGCTTCACCTCGTCCTCGGCCGGCCGGGGGGGCGCGGGGCGGGACCGCTGGGTCCGGCTGGGGGGCAGGTCGGGGTCGAACGGCTCGGGCTCGGAGGGCCGGACGAATCCGGCGGCCGGGTTCCGGGGACGCTCCGCGACCGGCTCATCCCGCTCGATGGGCGGGGGGGGCGGGGTCGGCGCCGGCGTGGGCCTGCGGGAATAAGGGGAGCGTTCGACGACCGGCTCATCCCGCTCGGGCGGGGGCGTCCGGAGGTAAGGGGATTCGACGGCCCGGGTGGCCGGGGGCGGCACCTCGGAGCGGAGCCGGCGGGGCGTCTCGTCGGGGGCGAACCGGTCGGCATCGGCGGGGCGCTTCGGGGCCGGCGCGTCCTCCCCTTCCAGCCCTTCGCCGAAGCGGCGGGGCTCGGAGCGGTCTCGGCGGCCGCGCTCGGAGCGGTCGGGCCGGTCGCGGCGGGGGGGATCGATGATCCCCTCGCCGAAGCCGCCGGAGGCCGGGGGCTCGCGATCCTCGGCGGCGCGGGGGGCCCGGTCGCGGCGGGATTCGGAGCCGCGGGCCTCGGGGGCCCGGTCGCGTCGGGGTTCACGCTCGCGGTCGCGGTCCCGGGGGCTCAGCTCGGCCTGGTCGGAGAGGTTGCGGCGGTAGTACTGGGGCTCGACGTCGGAGACGTGGAGGAAGCCGTTGCGGCCGACCGAGAAGTCGACGAACGCGGCCTGGATGGCCGGCTCCAGGTTGACGACCCGGCCCTTGTAGAGGTTGCCGGTGTAGCTCTCGTGGCTGGTCCGCTCGACGTAGAGTTCTTCCAGCACGCCATCCTCGAGGATGGCGATGCGGCACTCCTCGGGCTGGAGCACGTTGATCAGCATTTCTTTCTTCATGCGGTCGATCTTTCTGGCGCGATCGCGGTGGCGATGGTCGGTGTCGGGGGTAGGAGACCCGGCGACGCGAGGCGCGAGGGCCGGCGACCCGCCGTGGAGGCGGGGGGGGTCCGTCGCGGGGGCCCGGTCGGGTCGATTCTGGATTCGGGGATGCGGATCATCACGGGGCCAGCTCCACCTCGGTGCGAGCCAGGATGGCCCCTCGTCCCATCAGGTCGCGCAGGCCGAGGGTGTCGACCACCTCTTCGGGCCGGGCGGTGCCCGCCGGGGTCATCTTGAGGCGGAAACGGAGCATGCCGTCGCCGTCGAGTTCGGCATCGACCACGAAGGGTCGGATGTCGATCTCGACGGTGCGGTCGGGCCGATGCCGGGTGTAGGGCCTCCGGTCGTCGGCCAGGAGGGCGGCCAGGGCGTCGCGCGCGGCGTCGCGCCGGTCCTCGGGGATGGGCAGGGCGTAGCGGACCGCCCCGGCCTGCGCCGGGCGTCCGGCGCCGGGGTCCTCGGCATCGAGCCAGTCGAGGCCGGACGGCGAGACGGAGACGAGGCGTCGGAGCACTTCGGCCGGCTCCATCGGCTCGGCCAGCTCCATCTCGACCACTTCGCGGTGGCCCTCGATCCCCAGCCCCAGGGCCAGGGTGAAGGCGACCTTGGGCCGGGGGTTGAACCCCTGGCTCCAGGCCAAGGGCAGCTCGGCGCGGCGGGCCATCCGCTCCAGGCAGCGCATCAGGTCATGATGGCTGACCAGTCGAAGGTCACCGCGCTTGGCGAACCGGAGGCGCACCTTGGGAGAAGACATCGTTGCGAGGCGTCCGGGCGAGGTCGTTGGCCGGTGCGATTCGCGGGGCCCTTCGGTCGCGGCCCGGGGGGCCGGCGGTGTCTCGGGCGGTGGCGGCGTCGCGTCCGGCGGTTCGAGCGTTCGGGTCGATCATGGATTCGGGGCGGCGTCGGCAACGAGCCGGGGCCGCGAGCGTTTGATTGTCGCCGACCGGGGCCGCCGGGTCGAGGGTCAAGCGGCGGAATCGGCCCGTCGATCGGTCGAGGGGGGATGCTCGGGGGGGGGCAGGGCCTCCAGCAGGGCGGAGCGGAGCCGGGCCACCACGCCGGCGGCCGACGATTCGGCCAGCGATTCGGCCGCCAGGGCCGCGGCCCGGTCGTCGTGGATGGAGCGGATCACGCGCTTGATCTCGGGCAATTGGTGCGGCGGCATGCTCAGGCGGCGGACCCCCAGGCCCAGCAGCACCATCGCGTAGAGGGGCTCGCCCCCCATCGCCCCGCAGACGGTCACCTCCAGCCCGCGCGGGCGGGCCGCCTCCACCACCATCGCGATCAGGCGGAGCACGGCCGGGTCGGCGGCGCTGTACAGCTCGGCGACCGTCTCGTTGGTGCGGTCCACGGCCAGGGCATACTGGATCAGGTCGTTGGTCCCGATCGAGAAGAAATCGACCTCCCTGGCCAGGTGGTCGGCCATCACCGCCGCCGAGGGGACCTCGACCATCACGCCGACGGGCAGGTCGGCCCGGACGGCGACCCCCTCGGCGGCGAGTTCCCGGGCGACCTCATCGAGCAGGGAGCGGGCCTGGCGGAACTCCGGCAGGGTGGAGACCAGCGGGAACATGACCCGGACGTCCCCCAGCGTCGAGGCCCGGAGGATCGCCCGGAGCTGGGTGCGGAACAGCCCCGGGTCGCGGAGCGACAGCCGGAGGCTCCGGAGCCCCAAGGCCGGGTTGGGCTCGGGCGGTCCGCCCCGGCGGTACGCCGTGAGCTTGTCGGAGCCGAGGTCCAGGGTGCGGAACGTCACCGGGCGGCCCCGGACCGAGCGGACCACCGCCTCATAGGCGGCGTATTGCTCGTCCTCGGACGGGGGCCGATCGGCGTTCAGGAACAGGAACTCGGTGCGATACAGGCCGATGCCCGAGGCGCCCCGGTCCAGGCAGGCGTCGACCTCGGCGGGGAACTCGATGTTGCCCCACAGCTCGACCCGCCGCCCGTCCAGGGTCTCGGCGGGGAGGTGGGCCAGGTCGGCCAGCCCCTCGAACCGGGCCACCCGCTCGGCGGCGGCCAGCCGATAGCGGGCGAGCGTGGCGGGGTCGGGGTCGAGGACCACGAGCCCTTCATCGCCGTCGATGATCGCCACCTGGGCGTTGCGGGCCAGCTCCAGGGTGCGGCCCAGCCCGACCACGGCGGGGATTTCCAGGGCGGCGGCGACGATCGCGGTGTGGCTGGCCAGGCCGCCCCCCTCGGTGGCGAATCCCAGGACCAGGGCGGGGTCCAGGCCGGCCGTCTCGCTGGGGGACAGGTCGTAGGCCATCACCACGATCGGCCCGCCCGGGTCGGACAGGGTGGCGTCGGGGCCCAGGCCGGCCCCGGCCCCGGGGAACTGGGCCAGGATCCGCCGCTGGATGTCGCGGACGTCGGCGGCGCGGGCGGCCAGGTGGGAGTCGGCCAGCTTCTCCAGCCGGACGGCGTGGCCTTCCAAGACCTCGCTGACGGCGTGCTCGGCGCTGACCAGGTCGCGCTCGATCCGGGCCCGGGCGTCGCGGCGGAGGGTGGGGTCGTCGACCATCCGGGCGTGGGCCGCGAGGATGTCGGCGTACTGCGGGCCGATCCGCTCGCGGGCCTCGGCCTCGGCGATCTCGGCCTCGGCGCGGGCCAGGCTCAGCGCCTTATCGAGCCGCTCCAGCTCGGCGGGCAGATCCTCGGGAGCCACGGCGCGGACCGGGGGCCGGAGGCCGCGGGGGTCGAGGACCCGCAGCGGGCCGATGGCGATGCCAGGGCTGACGGCGATCCCGCGCAGCGTTTGCATCATGCTGGACATCGAGCCCCCCTCCCGTCGCGAGGCATGCGGATGCATGAACGGTCGAAGGCGCCGGGCATGGGCCGGGCCGATCATTGGGCAGGGTCGGCGTCCTGGCCCTCCTCGTCTTCGAAGAACCGGGCCAGGACCAGATCGGCCAGCGCGGCGACGGCGGCCTCGGCGTCGGGCCCACGGGCCTCCAGGACGAGCTGGGTGCCCTGCTCGGCGGCCAGCGTCGTCAAGTCGAGGATGCTCTTGCCGTTGATCTGCCGGCCCAGGTGGTGGACCTGGATCTGGCTCTGGAACTGGTTGGCCATCCGGACGAATTTATCGGCCGGGCGGAGGTGCAGCCCCAGCACGTTGGTGATTTCGACCTGGCGGCGGGCGACCTGCGAATCTTGGCTCATCGGCGACTCGGTCGACCAGGGGGCGGGAGACGGAGTTCCATCGGTTCCGGGCCGGTTTCCGGGGCCCGGCGTCGGACGACGACGGCGGGCCCGACGCGGCGATCAGGCGGACGCCTGGTCGGCCTCTTCGAGCAGCTCGATGACCGATTCGCGCGTCTTGGCCTGGCGGAGGAAGCTGACGAACTTCTCGTCCTTCAGATGGCGGGAGATGTTTTCGAGGGCCCGGAGGTGGTCGCCGGGCTGGTTGGGCGGCGAGATCAGCAGGAAGAAGATGTCGACCGGGTCGCCATCCAGGGCGGCGAAGTCCACCCCGTGACGGGACAGGGCGACGGTCCCCACCAGGCGCGACACGGTCGGGTGCCGGGTGTGCGGCACCGCCACGCCCTGACCGATCCCGGTCGAGCCCAGCTCCTCGCGGCCCAGGATCGCGCGGATGACCCCTTCGAGATCGGCCTCGGCGACCTGGCCGGCGGCGTGGAGGCTGCGGACGATCTCGCGGATCGCCGCTTCTTTGCCGGTGGCCTGGAGGTCGACGAGGATCGCCTCGGGGACCACGAAATCCGAAAGCTTCATCCGACCCTCCGTCCTCTCCATCATCTCTGGCGCCGCCGGGATGCCGGCGTGTGTCGACGGCCCTGACGGCGGACGCGACGCCGAGGCATCACCGCCGCCGGATCGCGGTCAGATCACGTGCTCACCACCCTGGGGTGTCTCGCCCTTGTGGTGCTGGACCTTGCCCTTGTAGCGGCGGAGCTGCTCTTCGACCTTGTGGGTGCACAGGTCCATGGCCCCTTCGGCCGTGGTGGCCTCTTCGCTGGCGAAGAAGTCGTGCTTGTGCTCGGCCGACACCCGGATTTCCACCTGCCACAGGTGTTTGACGTGGTCGATGGCCACCTCGATCGACATCAGCCGTTCGAAGTACTTGACCAGCTTTTCGGCCTTGTCATGGACGTACCGGTGCTGGGCCGGCGTCAGGCTCCCGTGGCGGGTCGAGATCTCGATTTGCACCCATCCGCTCCTTGACTGATCGACCGATGGCCCTACGGGTTGGGCCCGTCGTGGTCACAAGGTAACCCCGTTTCCCGCTTGGGTCAAGGGGCCAGCACCCTCCGGGCCCGGCCGGCGGGGCCAGCACCGAGGGGCCGCGCCGCATGGGCCTGTCGCACCGCAGGGCGATGGCGTAGTCTCCGTGCGGGCGCGGTCGTGCGCGACCCTCCTTCGCCACCTGGAGCGGACTTCGATGTGGACCCAGAATTACGACCCATTGGGCCACTGGCCGTCCTCGACGCTGGTGGCGGCGTTGCCGGTGCTGGTGCTCCTCGGGCTGCTGATCTCGGGCCGGGCCCCGGCCTGGCTGGCGGCCCTGGCGGGCCTGATCGCGGCGGTAGCCGCGGCGGTCGGCGCCTTCGGGATGCCGCTGGGGATGGCCCTGGCCAGCGCCGGCCAGGGGGTGATCTTCGCGGCGTTCCGGATCGCCTGGCTGATCGTGGCGGCGGTCTTCCTCTACGATGTGGCGGTGGCCACCGGCCAGTTCGAGGTGATGAAGGCGTCGGTGGCCCGGCTGTCCGGGGACCGTCGGATCCAGTCGGTGCTGGTGGCCTTCTCATTCGGGGCGTTCATCGAGGGGGCGGCGGGGTTCGGCGCCCCGGTGGCGATCACCTCGGCGTTCCTGGTCGGCCTGGGCTTCCAGCCGGGCCGGGCGGCGGTCCTGTGCCTGCTGGCCAACACGGCGCCGGTGGCCTGGGGGTCGATCGGCATCCCGATCCGGACCCTGGCCGAGGTCACGGGTTTGCCCGTGGAGGCCCTGAGCGCCACATCGGGGCGGATCCTGCCGCCGTTGTCGCTGATCCTCCCGTTCTGGCTGGTCCGCACCATGGTCCCCTGGCGGGCAACGTTGGCGGTGTGGCCGGCCTTGCTGACCGTGGGCGGGGCGTTCGCCGGGACGCAGTTCTTCTGGTCGAATTACGTCGGCTTCGAGCTGGTCGACCTGGCCTCGTCGATCTCCAGCCTGCTGGCGGGGCTGGTCCTGCTCCGGTTCTGGAAGCCCCGCGAGGAATACCGCTTCCCCCACGATGGCGAGGCGATCGCGCGGGTCGAGGCCGAGACCTCGCTCACCCCGCTCCGCGTGGCGCGGGCCTGGATGCCGTTCGCGCTGCTCACGGCGATGGTCCTGATTTGGGGCATACCGGCGGTCAAGGGTCGGATCGACGCCCACACCTCGTGGAAATGGCAGATCCCCGGCCTCCACCTGCAGATCGCCAAGGGCGAGGCCGTGACCGGCCATGCCGTGCCGACCGACAAGGACCGCGAGAAGGCGGTGGCCGACATCGTGCCGGTCTCCGCGACGGGGACGGCGGTGTTCCTGGCCGGGGTGATCGGCGGCCTCCTGCTGGGGGTGAGTCCCGGCCGATTGGCCGCGATCCTCGCCGGGACGGTCCGCCGGCTGATCCCCTCGCTCGCGGCGATCGCGGCGATGCTGGCCCTGGGGTTCGTCACCAAGGCGTCGGGCATGGATGTGGTGTTGGGCCTGGCATTCACCCGGACCGGGCCGACCCTCTACCCGATCTTCGGCACCCTCCTGGGCTGGCTGGGCGTGGCCCTGACCGGGTCGGACACGTCGAGCAACGTCCTGTTCGGCAACCTCCAGAAGATCACGGCCGAGAAGCTGGGGCTGTCGCCGATCCTGATGGCCTCGGCCAACACGACCGGAGGCGTGATGGGCAAGATGATCGACGCCCAGTCGATCGTGGTGGCGGCCGCCGCGACCGGCGACCGGGGCCGGGAGGGGGCGATCCTCCGATCGGTCCTCGGCCACAGCATCGCGCTGGCCCTGCTGGTCGGGGGGATCGTCTGGATCTATGCCCGCTGGCTCCCGGGCCTGGTCGCCCTGCCCTCCCCCTGATCAGATGCGTCGGAGGAGCCGAAGGGCGTTGGCCGTGACCAGCAGGCTGACGCCGACATCGGCCAGGATCGCCATCCACAGGGTCGCCAGGCCGAACACGGCGAGGACAAGCACCAGCGCCTTGGAACCCAGGGCCAGGGCGATGTTCTGCCGGATCCGGGACAGGGTGGCGCGGCCCAGCCGGACCAGCCAGGGCAAGGCGGACAGGTCGTCGCCCATCAGGACCACGTCGGCCGTCTCCAGGGCCGCGGCGCTGGAGATGCCCCCCAGGGCCACGCTGACCCGGGCGGCGGCCAGGGCCGGGGCGTCGTTCACGCCGTCGCCGACCATGCCGGTCGGCCCCTTGCTGCGATTCAGCTCGGCGACGATCGTGGCCTTGTCGGCGGGCAGGAGCCCCGACCGCTGCTCGGCGATGCCCAGTTCCCGGGCCATCGCCGAGGCGGTCGGGCCGTTGTCGCCGGTGAGCATCACGGTCTCGATGCCCAGGCCGTTCAACTCGGCCAGGACGGCGGCGGCCTCGGGCCGGGGGCGATCGGCCAGGCGGATCCAGCCCATCGGGCCGGACGCGGCGGTGAGCGCCACGGAGGTCCCGACATCCCCCTCGGCGGTGCCGAACCGGGCATGGAAGTCGGGCGGGCAGAGGCCCACCTCGTCGATGAACCGATGGCTGCCGATGTGATACTCGACCGAATCGACGCGGCCGGTCGCCCCCATCCCCGGCACGGCCGCGTAGCCGTCGGCGATCGGCACGTCCAGCCGCAACGTGCGGGCGTGTTTGGAGATGGCGCGTCCCAGGACGTGCCCCCCCTGGTCGCCCAGGGCGGCGGCGATCCGCAGGAGTTCGTCGTCCCCGCCGCCTCCGGCCGCGACCACCTCCACCACGTCGGGCTCGCCCCGGGTGAGGGTGCCCGTCTTGTCGAAGGCGATCACGCGGAGCCGGCCGAGTTCTTCCAGGAACTGCCCCCCCTTGAGCAGGACCCCGCGCCGGGCCGACGCCGCCAGGGCCGAGGCCAGGGCCACCGGCGTGGCGATCACCAGGGCGCACGGGCAGGCGATCACCAGGATCACCAGCCCCCGGCCGAACCAGAGGGCCCAGTCGGCCGGGTGGCCCGAGGCGAGGTGGAACAGCGGAGGCGCCAGCATGACCGCCAGCGACGCCGCGGCCACGATCGGGGTGTAGACGTTGGCGAACCGCTCGACGGTCCGCTCCACCGGGGCGCGGCCGGCCTGGGCCTGGCGGACCCGCTCGGCGACCCGCGAGATCAGGGCGTCTTCGAGAGGTCCGCTCGCCTCGACCTCCAGGGAGCCATCGCCGTTGACCGTCCCGGCATAGACCGCATCGCCCGGGCCGCGTGGCACAGGCACCGACTCCCCGGTGATCGCCTTCTGGTCCAGGCTGGACCGGCCCAGCGTCACGACGCCGTCGACCGGAACCCTCTCCCCGGCGCGGACCCGGACCCGGTCGCCGGCCTGGACCTCGGAGGCGGGCACCTTCCGGCCGACGCCGCCCTCCCCGACGACCTCGGCCTCGTCCGGGGCCACTTCCAGGAGCGCCCGGACGGCCCGCCGGGCGCGGTCGACGCTCAGCGATTCGAGCGCCTCGGACAGCCCGAACAGGAAGGCGACGGTCGCCGCCTCGTCCCACTGCCCCAGGGCGATCGCCCCGAGGATGGCCCCCCCCATCAGGACGTGGATGTCGAGCCGGAGCCCGCGCAGGCTGCGGGCCGCGCGGGGGATCAGGTCCACGCCGCCCGCCGCGATCGCTAGGGCATAGGCCGCGGTCGCCGCCCGATCGGGCCCGCCCGCGTAGCCGATGACCACCCCGACCA
The DNA here is from genome assembly GCF_051175315.1 of Tundrisphaera macrotermitis. NCBI lineage: Bacteria > Pseudomonadati > Planctomycetota > Planctomycetia > Isosphaerales > Isosphaeraceae > Tundrisphaera > Tundrisphaera macrotermitis. The sequence continues at coordinate 2,310,715 of NZ_CP195100.1, read as the reverse complement.
GCAACGCCACGCCGGACGCCGCCGTGGTGGCCCAACGGCTGTTCTTCTCCCACCAGCCGGGCGCCGAAACCTCGGGGTCGCCCGCCAGCTCGGCCTTCATCCCGGCCCGGGACGCGATCCGCCGGACCAGGGCCGCGGGATCGGTCGCCTCCGGGTCGTAATCGACGGATAAGATCCCGTGGATCAGGTCGAATCCGAGCGTGGAGACCCCCGGGGCACGCTCCAGGGCGGCGCTGAGTGCGGCCACCTCCACCGGGCAATCCAGCCCGCGGACCTTCAGCGTGCACTTTGCTCGGGCCATGTCGCGCATCCCTCGGGGCCGCCGATCGGGTCGTCCACGCGGAGGAATTATAGGGCCGGGCCGCGAATCTGCGAGCGCCAAAGCACCCCGTTTCGGCGGGCAGCCCGCCTTGCACCGGCGTCGCGGCGGCCGTTATGCTGAAATCGCGGGCGATCGGCCCGCACCTTCCCCGAGATCCGAGATCGGAGCGAGACGATGGGTCGAACCTACCTGGTCCGCTATGGCGTCGCCCGCACCATCGGGCGTCTCGCGGCCACGGAGGCCCACCCTCGCGGCCAGGCGGTCGTCATCCGCACCCATCGCGGTACGGAACTGGGCGAGGTCCTGCTGGACGCCCCCGACGACGAGGCCCCCCCCTCCTCCGCCCGGATCCTGCGGGCCGCCGACGCCGCCGACCTCGAACTGGCGGCCAGCGCGGCCCTGGACGCCCCGCGCCGGTATGAGGCCTGCCGGGCCATCTTCGAGGAAGGGGCCTGGCCCATCGACCTGATCGATGTGGAATCGCTGATGGATGGCCGCACCGTCCTCCTCTATTTCGGCCCCCACCAGCTCGATGCGGCGGGCATGGTGGCCGCGCTGAAAATCCGGCTCGGCCTCGACGTCGTCTTCGAACCGGCCGGGATCGATGCCACGGAGCCGGAGCCGGCCGCCGAGGAAGTTGAGGCGGAACCCGCCGGCTGCGGATCCGCCGGTTGCGGGAGCCAAGGGTGCGGATCCGGGGGAGGGTCGTGCGGCGGCTGCCCCGCCAAGGATCTCGTCGCGTCTCGACGCCGCCGCTCCCCGATCACCGCTTGATCCGCGATGAAACCCGATGTTCCCGAGAACCCGGCCGCCTCGGCCCGGGATGCTCCCCCATGCGCCGCGCGAATCGGGCAAGGGCCGCCCACGCGGGGTCGTGCCTGGAAAAAACTTTTGATAATCCCGCAAGCGGGACGAATTTTGTATGCGCAAGATTGGCGATTTGCACGATGTTGTATGGCGAGTGGTCCAGGACGGTCCGGTCTCTCCCCAAGAGATGAAAGACAAAACTAAAATGCGTCGGTTTCGCAACCCTCGTTTCGCCCCCGAAGCCCTTGAGCGCAAACTGAATCCTTCCAGCATGGGCATGCCCGTCATGGCAGAAGTTTCGATCGAATCCTTCCAGCAGGAGAGCGAATCCGCCGAGGCCACTTCCGTCAACTACGAGATCTCGCTCGATGCCGCGGCCTCCGCCGAGGAACTCCCGCCGATCCGGAATCCGGGCCACCCGGTCCCGGGGGATCCCGAGCCCCTGACGCCGGGCGGGGACGGTGCGGCCCCCCCGCCGGGCAGCGGCGACCCGCCGATCTCCACCCCTTCGTTCCCGGGTGGGCCGGGGGAACCCGCCTGATGAACGCCGATCGTCGGGCCGAGCTCGCCCGTCGATCGTGACCGAGGCCGGCACCGGGAGGCCCAAGTCGCCCGGACCACTCGCGATGCGGGCCGGCCGGTGCCGTGACAACGTCGAACCCTCCGGGCCATTCGTGGCCCGGAGGGTTCGCCTCATTTCCCTCGCACGCGGGGCGTTTTCGCCCCGATCACTCGACGAGAGGAACCTGGAGCCGCCCGCGGATCGCGTTGAACCGGACGTCGGTGGCGAACCAACCATCCCGGAACGACGCATGCTCTTCGAAGGCCCGGCCCAGGTGATCGGCGATGGCGGGGAGCCGATCCGACGCGTCCGGGGCCGAGGCATGGATCCGGGCGATCAGGTAGTGGGATTCCCCGAGCAACGAGCCGGCCCCGGATCTCAGGCCCAAACGGTCGAGGTGGGCGAGGCCCGTCCGGGCCACTTCCAAGGCCGGGCCGAACCGGCCCCCCTTCAGATGGTCGGTGGCGACATAGTGGAAGGAGCGGATCGCCTCCAGGTCCTCGCGAAGGACCTCTTCGAAGCGGGGGTCGGCGATGAGGCGGGCGAACTCGCCGATCGCTCCCGGATGCTTGAGTTGGTGCCGGGCCAGGGCGCGGATGTATCGGCCCCGGAGATGCCTGGGATCCTTCTCCAGGATCCGATCGCAGGCGGCGATCGCATCGTCGGCCCGCCCGTCCGCGAGCAGGCTCGCGGCCATCATCGCGCGGACGTCGCCGTCGCCGGGCGCCGCCTCCAGGGCCCGCGACAGGAGGGCTTTCTCGCCCCGGTGGGTCGGCGGATGGTACGACGACCCGAGCTGGGAATGGGACCGGAATCGTGCCATCAGGGTCCGCGACTCGCCCCGGGATCGCGTCAGCAGCCCGTGGCGGTGGAAGTCGCCCTCGACCTCCTCCCACCGCCCCGACGACCGAAGGATCATGGCCCGGGTGGCCAGGGCCTCGTGGAACTCGGGGTCGATCTCCAGGGCACGATCGCATTCGGCCAGGGGATCGCCTTCCGCCGTCGCCGGGTCGACTTGCCATGCGAAGGTCCGCCGGAGTCGGGGTTCGGTGACCTTGAGCAGCATGCAGGCGAGCTGGGTGTGCAGGGCGGGATTGTCGGGCCGTCGGGCCAGGCAGCGCTTGATATGTCGGGTGGCGTCCGGATAGTCGTTGATCCGGCTGGCCACCACGGCGGCGCGGTAGTCGGCCCAGAAAGTGTCGGGGCGGGCCCGCAGGGCGTCGCGATAGTGCCCGAGCGCGACCCGGGCGTGGTCGCGCTCGGCGGCGACCCCGCTCAGGTAGGATTCCATCCACGCGGGCGCCGGGCCTTCGATCCGGCCCGGGGCGGCGGGGCGAGGAGGCCCAACCTTGGCGGCCAGGACTTCCCGGGTCGCGCGGAGCGGCCCCAGGGGGAAGCGGGCGATCGTCCGGTCGAGCAGGGCGGCGGCCGTCTCCCAATCCTTACGCGCATCGGGCCGATCCCGGACGACCGCATCGGCGTAGCGCCAGACATGCTCGACGATCCAGGCTTCATGATCGCCGCGATCGGGCTCGGGCAGATACCGGACGTCGTCCCGCTGGGTCCAATCTCCCGGGCCCAGGACGTCATAGCGGCCGAGCTGGATCCGGGCGTTCTCGGCCGCATCCCCATGCTCGTCGGACGCCCAGTCGCCGAGGTCGTGGAACAGGAAGGCGTTGGCGTCCGCCCGATCCAGGAACGACCGCTTGTCGATGGCCTGATCGGCCTTCGACCCCCGGATGGCCATCCAGGCGAACCCGCCGGCCCCCAGGGCGGTGGCCAGGGTGGCGACCCCGGCGATCAGGGGGAGGCGATGGCGCCGGGCCCAGGTCGCCAGCCCCGCGACGCGGGGTTCCTCGGCGAAGGCGAGCGGACGGTCGGCGCACCAGAGGTCGAGGTCCTCGGCGAGTTCGCGGCCCAGGGCATAACGATCGGCCGGGTCGGGGGCCAGGCATCGGGCCAGGATGGCGCCCAGGGCCGGGGGGATCGTCCGCCCCTTCCGGCCTCGGGGCGGGCGCCTCGCGACGGTTCGGGCCGCGGCGAGGGCCGAGGCCATCGCCTTCTGGCCCTGGTGGCGGTCGCGGGGAAGTTCCGGGGGACGCCCGGTCAGCGCCTCCAGCAGGACGAGCCCGAGGCCATACAGGTCGGCCCGATGGCGGTCGGCGGAGCGCATCGGCCCGGCATCGCCGGCCCCGGCCAGCGCCTTGAGGCGTTCGGGGGCCATGTAGGCCAGGGTCCCGCCCGCGTCCGACCCCGGCCCGGCGTCGTCGTCGCGCCGGTCGACCGCCAGGTTGAAGTCGAACAGCATCGGCACGGCATCGGCCGTCAGGAGGATGTTGGACGGCTTCATGTCGCCGTGCGAGACGCCGCGGCGGTGGGCGTGCTCCAGGGCCTCGGCCAGCCGGGCGACGATCCAGGCCACCGCCTGGGCATACGACGAGCGAGCCAGGAAGTCCCGGATCGGCCGCCCTCCCCCCCGCTCGAAGTGGCCCGGGCCCGAGATCCGGTCGAGGTCGGCCAGCAGGTCGGCGCCGGTCCGGGGGCGTCGGCCATCCTTGAGACGGGCGGCCAGGAGGTCCCCCAGCGTCGCCCCGCCCAGGTAGGGCATGCAGACCAGGTGGAGATCGCCGTCTTCGGTCGAGCCGTGGCGGATCACCGGGACGATGTGGGTGTGGCTGGCCCGGGCCAGCAGCCGGGGCTCCGCGGTGGCCCGGGTCGAGACCTTGAGCACCACCAGGCGGTCATCTAGGTCGATCTGCTCGGCCAGGAAGACGCGGGCGAACGCCCCCTCCCCCAGCTCGCGGACCAGGCGATAAGGGCCGATGTCATCGCCCACCCGGGGCAGCGCCGACGGCCCGGCCAGGCCCGCCAGGTCCTCGGGCGAGAACGCCGAATGGAGCTGGAACAGGCGGCTCAGCGCCTCGGCATGTTCCGGGAACCGGCGGAGGAACTCGTCGGGGTCGGGGTCCAGCTCCGACGCCTCGGCCAGGCAATATTCGTGGTAGATCAGCTCGGCCGAATCCTCGGCCGAGATCCAATCCAGGTAGACCTCGGCGCGGGGGCGGTCGCCGCGCTCCCAGCTCTCGGTGAAGGCTTCGAGGACGGTCCCCAGGTCGGCGAGCGGGCCCGGCGGCGGGCCGGCCGCGTCGATGCGTGTCATCGCGTTCCAGGAGCGGCGCGGCCGGGGACGGCGTGGGTCCGGGGACGGGGCCGTCCGCGACGGCCCGCCCGCCGCTCGCTGGGCGTTCGATCGCCGGGGGCGGACCCGGTCGTTCATTGCCATCGCCGTTCCTCCATCCGCTTGCGAAGGTCGTCGATGATCCGCCGGATCGACCGCTCGTCGCGGCCGAGCTGGCGGGCGATCTCCTCGAAGGTCAGCCCCTGGCGACGCAGCTCGACGACCTGCTTCTCGTGGGCGGAACGCCCCTCGGTGAGCTGCCCGAGCCGTTCGCCGGCCTGCACCGTCTCGCTGGGCGTGGGGTCGGCGGCCCGGACCTCCCTGGGGATCTCGCGCTCGCCGCGGCGGACGTACAGCCGCTCCTCGCGGCCGAGGTCGTACTTCAGGGTGCTCAGGCGCCGATGCTCCTCGAAGACTTTGTTCCGGGCCACCACGGCCAGGAACCCCCGGAACTTGCCGGCGTCGGAGAATTCCCCGACCTCGTCCCCCTTCTTGACCAGCACACTCGTCCAGATCGCCTGGACGAAGTCCATGCTGTCGAAGTGGTTGCGCATCGCCTTCGGCAGCCGGACGCGGACCATCGTCCGGACGTCGGCCTCGAAGCGGCGGAGCAGGTCGGCGATCGCGGCCTCGTCGTGCGCCCGGACGCGCGCGATCAGTTCGGCGAATTCGACACCATCGTCATCCATCGCCCGGCCCCCTCGGAAGCTCGGCGGCGGGCTCGTGTCCGAGGAGATCCCGGATGCGGCACGCCCATCCCGACACTCCGACACCGCGCTATTATAGCCGGGCACGCGGTCGCGCCGAGAAGATTCCTCCTGGCCGCCAGATAATCCGATCATCGGCTTTCATCCTGGAATGGGGCCGCCTCGACGGGCGAGGCCGGGTCCTTCGCGGGAAGCTTAGGACATGATCGGGGAGAAAATCTCGAAATTGTAAAAAATAGCCGCCGGTTATTTTCGGCGATCTCAATGGGAGTGCTGAAGGCCGCCGCCACATCCTCGATGAGGAGGTTCAAGGCGAGCAGACCGACCCGAATAGTGCAGGACCGGGAGCCAGCCACCATGTCTCGCAACGATCGCAAGGGCCAGGAAAGCGGCGTGATGGACATCTACCTCGGCCAGATCCAGGGGGACTCGCTCCTGACGGCCGCCGAGGAGTGCGAACTGGCCGAACGGATCGCCGCCGGCGACGATGCTGCCCGTTCGAGGATGATCCGGGCCAACCTCCGGCTGGTCGTCAAGATCGCCCGCGACTACACGGGTCGGGGGATGAGCCTGGATGACCTGATCGGCGAGGGCAACCTCGGCCTGATCCGCGCCGCCGAGGAGTTCAACCCCCGGTTCGGCACCCGGTTCAGCACCTATGCGAGCTACTGGATCAAGCAGGGCATCCGCCACGCCCTGACCAACACCACGGCCACGATCCGCCTGCCGGCCCACATGGTCACCCTGCTCTCGAAGTGGCGGAAGGCCGAGCGGACCCTCTACCGCGAGCAGGGCCGGATGCCGGGCTTCGACGAGGTGGCCGCCGTGCTGGGCCTGACCGAGGCCCAGCGCGACATGGTGATGCGGGCCCGGCGGGCCAGCCTGATCCGGGGCGAGGGGCCGTCCGACGACGAGAACGGCTGGTCGGCCGACGAGGCCTGCGACGACCGCGAGGCCCCGGAAGAGGCCCTGGAACGGGCCGACGACCGCCGCCAGCTCCGCCGCCGGATGGAACGCCTCGACGACCGCGAGCGGGCCATCCTCACCCTCCGGTTCGGGCTCGGCGGGGACGCCCCGATGACCCTCAAGGAAGTCGGCCGACGCCTGGGCGTGACCCGCGAGTGGGTCCGCAAGATCGAGGTCCGCGCCGTCCGCAAGCTCGAAGACGACGCCCCGGTCGTGGCCCCGGCGGCCCGCAAGCCCCGGCGTGCCGCCGCGATGACGGCCGAGGCCGGCCGCGCCCGCCCCCTCGCCATGCAGATGGCCTGAATGGCCCGGACTCGGGTTGACCGGATCGGCGGGATCCGGCCAAATCCCCGGCACCGACGGGGCGTCGGCCGGATGCACCGGCCGTCCCGGCGGACGCCCGAAGCCGAGCCCGCCGGATGCCCGACCGTCGCGTCCTGACCGCCCTGATCGTCCTGGCCATCTCCGCCCGGGTCGCGGCCATCTTCGTGCTCGGCGGCCACCAGGTCCGGCACGCCACCTACGAGCACGGCGAGATCGCCGAGAATCTGCTGGCCGGACGCGGGTTCTCGGTCATGTTCCTGGGGGCCGACGGCCCGACCTCGCAGCAGGCACCGCTGTATCCGGTCGCGGTGGCGGGGGCCTATGCCCTGGGCGGGGCCGGCACCCCGCGCGCCCTGCTCATCCTGGAGCTGGCCCAGGCGGTGCTCGGGGGCGTGCTGGTCCTCGCCGTCGCGATGCTGGCCGCCGAGGTCGCGCCCGGCCGCCCCATCGTCGCTTATCTTGGCGGCCTGATCGTCGCCGTCCACCCGACGCTGGTCTACGCGGCCACGCACATCCAGGTCGCGTCGATGGCCGCGGCCCTGGTGGCCGGCTGCCTGGCCTGGGGCTATCGCCTGGGCCGGACCGGCCGGACGGGCGATGCCATCGCGGCCGGCACCTGGCTGGCGATCCTGGCGCTGACCGATCCGATCCTGGGGCTGGTGGCCTTCGGCATGGCCTGGGCGGCCGTCCGGGGCCTGGGGTGGCGCGGGTCGATCCGGCCCCTGGCCGTCCTGTGCCTGACCTGCGCGATCGGCGTGGCGCCCTGGGTGGTCCGCAATGCCCTGGTCCACGGCGAGTTCGTGCCGGTCAAGAGTTCGTTCGGCTATGCCTTCTGGCAGGGCAACTGCGCCCTGAGCGAGGGGACCGACAAGGTGGTGCGGGCGTCGGTCGAGCCGATCCTGGAGGGGGCCGGGGGCTCGCTCCGCGACCAGAACCGGGCGCTGTGGCGGGCCCGCCACGAGGCCGGCTACCTCGACGACATCGCCCTGACCCGCGACGACTATCGCACGATGGCGGCGATGACCGAGCCGGCCCGATCCCGCTACCTGTTCCGCAAGGCTTTGGACGACCTCCGGGCCGACCCGACCCGGTATCCCCGGCTCTGCCTGCGCCGGCTCCGCTACTTCATCCTGTTCGACGAGACCAACCCCAAGACGCGGAACCGGCTCTACCGCGTTAGCCACCTCGGCCTGACGGCCCTGGCCGTGCTGGGCGTGGTGCTGGCCCCGCGCGACCTGCGACGGCGGCTGGGGCCGACGTTCCTGGCGGCGGGGCTGATCACCGCGTTCCACGCCCTGACGATCGTCTCGGCGCGGTTCCACCTGCCGATCGAGCCGGTGATGGCCGTGTGGGCCGCCTCCGGGGCCGCGCGATGGTCTCAGCCCCGCGTGCCGACGTGATCATAGGCGTCCGGGTCGAACGTCGGCTTGCGGGCCGCTTCGTCCTGGGCCAGCCGGAGCCGATGGTCGAGGCCGAACGCCCTCAGGGCCAGGATCGCCCCGCAGATCACGGCGATGAAGCTGATGGCCCCGCCCCCGACCCAGGCGGCCTGGATCACGTCGCGGTCGCGGACGGTCATGCTAGTCAGCCAGGCGATCCCCATCAGGCCGAGGGGCACCCCCGCGCCGATCTTGGTGGCGACCCGCATCGGCGACCACTCCGACTCATCTCCCGGCAGGGTGCGGCCGAATTCCAGGGCCTTCATCCGTTCCCGATGCTCCATCTCCCTTTTCTTCTGGGAGGACCGGATGATCATCGCGGTCGGCACGATGACGATCGGGATCAGCATCGCGAACATCGCGACGGCCGCCCCCGGGGTGAAGGGGTGGCCGTCCCAAACGATGACCTCGCGGTTCATGTGCTGGGCGAACAGGGCGAATGTCGTCGGTTCCATCGGCTCAGCCCCTCAAGGTTCGGCCCGCCGGAAGGGCGAGGCCGGGATCGATCATAACACCGGAGCAATCGGCGGTCGGTGCGGGTAAGATGTGGGCCTTCCCCGTCTTATCTGCGATTCGGAGCCCTTCGTCATGGCGCGTGACCATCTGCTCGTGATCGACCAGGGGACGACCAGCACCCGCGTGGTCGTCTATGACAACCGGCTCCGGCCGGTCGGCCAGGGGCAGGTCGAGGTCCCCCCCACCTACCCCAAGCCGGGGTGGGTCGAGCACGATCCGAAGGCGTTGGTCGATTCGGTCGGGCCGGTGGTCGTCCAGGCGCTGGAGGAGGCGGGCATCGGCGCGGATCGGATCGCGAGCCTCGGCATCACCAACCAGCGCGAGACGGCCATCGTGTGGGATCGCCGGACCGGCCAGGCCATCGGGCCGGCCATCGTCTGGCAGGACCGCCGCACCGCGCCGTTCTGCGAGAGCCACCGCGATCGTCAAGCCTGGGTCTCCGAACGCACCGGGCTGGTGCTCGATTCCTACTTCGCGGCGACCAAGTACGCCTGGCTGCTCGACAACGTCCCCGATGCCCGTCGCCGCGCCGAGGCCGGGGAACTGGCGGCCGGGACCGTCGACACCTGGCTGATCTGGCACCTGACCGGCGGGGAACGCCACGTCACCGACGCCACCAATGCGTCGCGGACCCTCTTGATGGACCTCCGCACGCTGACCTGGGCCGATGACCTTTGCAGCTTCTTCGCGGTCCCGGCCGGGATATTGCCCGAAATCCTCCCGAGCGTCGGGGATTTCGGCAAGACAAAGGGTCTGGGCTATCTGCCCGATGGCTTGCCGATCACCGGAGTGGCCGGCGACCAGCAGGCCTCCTTGGCCGGGCAGGGCTGCCTGGCGGCGGGCCAGGCCAAGTGCACCTACGGGACCGGGGCATTCCTGCTGATCCACACCGGCGAGCGGGCCGTGCCGTCGACCCACGGCCTGATCACGACGCTGGCGGCGGGCCTGGGGGATGGGCCCCCGCAATATGCACTGGAAGGGTCGGTGTTCATCGCCGGGGCGGCCGTGCAGTGGCTCCGCGACGGGCTCAAGGCGGTGGGGGCCGCCCCCGAGGCCGACGTCCTGTGCGAGCAGGCCGACCCCGATTCGGGCATCCTGTTCGTCCCGGCGTTGACCGGCCTGGGCGCGCCGCACTGGGACGCCGACGCGCGGGGGACGATCTTCGGCCTGACCCGCGCCACGTCGGTCGCCGACCTCGCCCGAGCCACGCTGGAAGGGGTCGCCTACCAGGTGGCCGACCTGATCAACGCCATGAACGCCGACCTGAAGATGCCCCTGCGCGACCTGCGGGCCGACGGCGGGATGGCCCGGTCCGACCCGTTCCTCCAGTTCCAGGCGGACCTGCTGGGCCTCCCCCTGCTCCGCGCCTCGCAGGTCGAGTCGACCGCCCTGGGCGCCGCCCTCCTGGCCGGCCTGGGGATCGGCCTCTTCTCCGGGCCCGACGAGGCCGCCGCGCTGATCGAGGCCAACGGCCGCGCCTTCACCCCCGCCCGCGACGAGGCCTGGCGCACCGCCGCCTCGGCCCGCTGGCACCACGCCGTGCAGACGGTCCGGGGCCACTATCGGTCCGGGAGCTGATCGCGCCGATCGCTACGACGAGGAAACGCAACCGCCCCGCCGGGATGATCCGGCGGGGCGGTCGCTTGGAGACGATCCGTCGATCGGGCTCTCGGTCTTCCCGAGGTCTTGCAGTCAGGGCTGGCCCTTGGTCGTCTTCTTGGCCGCGGCCTGCTCCGAGGCGGCGTTCTCGGCGGCGATGTTCGCCTTGTTCTCCTCGGTCAACGGCACCTGCCTGTGCGTGCCATCATCGCCGCCGCATCCGCTCAGGAGGGCGAGGCCCAGGAAGGGGGGCAGGGCGACGGCCGGGATCAGGGCGAGGCGGAAAGGCTTCGGGGTCATGAGATCTTCCTCTTGGGTACGTTTCTCTCGTCGCGGCGCCGGATGTGGGCTCAGAGACTGTCGGCGCTGATGATCTCGCCGCCCCCCTTGGTCGACACGGCGATCCAGGTGGCCGGGTTGACGGTGTCCTTGACGAAGCGGACCGAGCCGTCGAGCAGCGCCACGACGACGCCGCCCGGGTGGGCCGAAGTGGCACCGAACAGGGTCGCTTCCTTGATGCCGGGATAGTTATTCTGCCCGGCAAACTGGCAGGACTTCTTGTTCGGGGTCATGATGTGGCTGTAGCCGCCGCCGAGCCCGCAGTTGTGCTGGACCCAGGAGAAGCCGCGGGTGGTGTAGTTGTTGACCGTCGTCGCGGCCTGGCAGGTCGCCGCGAGGGCCTGGACGGTGGCCAGGAGGTCGTTGTTCTGGAGCGGCGGCGCCGTGGGGAACGAATAGGTGATCGATGTGGTGTAGGTGGCGTTCCGGCCGGGCGCCGAGGTGTTATTGCCCCGGAGCATCTCGCTGAAGATCACCGTGTTCGAGGTGCCGTCGGTGATCGACGCGATCGTCACGGGCGACGAGATCTGGGGATTTTGCGGGCTGAACGAGTAGGCCGGCCCGTCCATCGTGCCGCTGGTGAGCGACGGGCAGGTCCCCAGATTGTTGGCGTAGTTGCACTCGCCGAAGGCATACGCCATCCCCGGCGAGGCTGACATATTCCGGTTGCAGCGATACGGGTCCGAGGGGCAGAGGAAGGCATTGACCGAGGTGCAGGTGCCGGTCCAGTTCGCGACATTATTGAAGACGGTCGACACGTTGAACGTATCGAAGACCGCCCGCTGCTCCAGGAAGGGCAGCAGTTTCATCTTCATCGAGAAGTCGTTGGGGTTCCGGCTCGCGTCGGTCCCGGTCGGCGGCAGGCAGGAGTTGGCGTCCATGTAGTTGGCCGAGGCCAGGCCCAACTGCTTCAGGTTGTTGGTGCACTGCATCCGGCGGGCCGCCTCTCGCGCCGCCTGCACGGCCGGCAGCAGCAGGGCGATCAGCACCGCGATGATCGCGATGACCACGAGGAGTTCGATGAGGGTAAACCCTCGGTTCGACCGACGATTCGGACGGTACATGGCGCAAGCCTCCGACCCCGCTGGGACGTTTCCCCGCCCGGGATCTGTGATTAGGGATCGATGAAGTGTCGTCAAGATTCGCCGACGAGTGCCCCTCGCATGGGCTCGCGGCACGGCTATTGAACAATCATCCGTACCTGATGTCCAGGGCGCGACCCGACGACCTTCGCCGAAGCGTCGGGTCGCGCGCGAAGGCCCCGGATGAGTAGGCGACATTCGCCGGGCCGGGGGCCGGCCCCTCGTCCGGATCAGAAGAGGTCGAGCAGCGGTTCGCCGGCTTCCAGGAGGTTGAAGACGCGGCCGTCGCGGTCGGTGGCCTGGAGGTCGCCGGTGCCCATCGCGTGGTAGACCGTCTTGGCGATGTGGGCCGGCGTGACCGGGCGGTTGGCGGGGCGTTCGCCCAGGCGGTCGCTCGCCCCGTAGACCTGGCCGCCCCGGATGCCCCCGCCGGCCAGCAGGACGCTCATGCAGTGGGTCCAGTGGTCGCGGCCCGCGCCCGAGGCCCCGCCGGAGCGGATGTCGCCGATCTTGGGGGTGCGGCCCATCTCGCTGGTGACCAGCAGCAGGGTTTGATCGAGCAGATTCCGGCCGGCGAGGTCCGCGACCAGCGCCGAGAAGCCGCGATCGAACTCGGGGAGGAGGTTGTCCTTCAAGCAGTTGAAGTTGTTGCCGTGGGTGTCCCAGCCGCCGCCGCTCTTGCACTTGGCGGCGATCTTCTCGTTCTCCTTCCAGAACACCGTGATGAACGGGACGCCGGCCTCGGCCAGCCGCCGGGCCAGGAGCAGGCTCATGCCGTTGACCGTCTCGCCGTAGCGGGCGCGGAGGCTCGCCGGCTCGGAGGAGAGGTCGAAGGCCGCGGCGGTCCGCGACGAGCCGAGCAGGCCCAAAGCCCGTTCCTGGTGGGCCGAGTACAGCCGGACCCGGGGGTTGAGATCGAGGTCGCAGCGGGCGGAGTCGACGGCGGCCATCAGGGAGCGGCGATCGAGGAGGCGGGCGGCCGTCACGTTCCCTTCCAGGCTGAGGGCCGGGGCCTCGAACCGGAGGGGACGCTCGACCGATCCGTTGACGTAGAGCGGGTCGTGCTCCACGCCCAGCCTCGCGGCGAACTGCCCGGGCCGGGTGTACGGGGATTGGCTCGGGCGGTGGGGCAGCGTGATCGCGTTGGGCAGGTCGGCCCGCTGGGGCCGCCGCGAGGCCGCCACGCAGCCCAGATACGGCCAGTCGTCGGGCTGGGGCGTGCGGTTGTTGGCCAGGGTCAGGAAGCTGACGTCCGGGACGTGCCCGGTCAGGTTGTAGTAGTAGCCGGCGTGGTGGTCGTTGGTGTTGACCGTCGCCCCCACCGAGTTCACCACCGCGAGGTGGTGGGCCTGCTCGGCCAGCATCGGCAGGTGCTCGGAGAGGCGGATCCCCGGCGCGGAGGTGGCGATCGGCCGGAACGGCCCCCGATACTCGGCCGGGGCGTCGGGCTTCATGTCCCAGGTGTCGATCTGGGACGCCCCGCCGCACAGGAAGAACAGGATCGTCGAGCGGGCGGTGCCCTGCCCCGTCGCCGCACCGGAGGCCGACCGGCCCAAGCCGGCCATCCCGGCGCAGGACGCCAGGAGGAAGGTCCGTCGATCGATGCCGGCCGCCGACCGCGTTTGATCCATGCGCCCCTCGATTTCAGGATCCTCGTCCCGCATCTCCGCCCGATGTTAAACAAGCCGGGGACGCCACGCCACGCAAATCGCCCGAGGTCTTCCGGCCTACTTGCGGGTGGCCAGGCGAGCGTCGGTCGACTTGATCCACCCGAGCAGGTCACCCAGCAATTCGTCCCGCCTGGCGGTCTCCTTCTGGGCCAGATCCTCGCGCTCGCCGATGTCCTGGCCGACGCGGTAGAGCTCGACGGCGTGGTTGGTGGCCAGGGCGTCGCGGCCGCCGTCCAGGACCCATTCCTCGTGGTAGAGGAACAGCTTCCAGTCCCCCTTGCGGATCACCGTCACCGGGCGGGTGCGGAACAACGGGTCGCGGCCCCGGGGCACGGGCTTGTCCAGGTAGCCGGGGAAGTGCCAGAAGATCGACGTGCGGTCGATCGTCCCCTTCCCCTCGAACAGGGGCAGGAGGTTCGCGCCATCGAGGGCCGGGGCGGGCGTGCCGCCGGCCGCGGCGACGAAGGTCGGATAAAGATCCTGGTTGATGATCGGGACGTCGCACCGCGACCCGGGGGCGATCCGGCCCGGCCAGCGGGCGAAGAAGGGTTCGCGGATGCCGGCCTCGTAGTAGGCCCCCTTGGCCCCCCGCAGGGGCTCGTTGATCGAGGCGGGGGTGCCGCCGTTGTCGCTGGTGAAGATGACCAGGGTGTTCCGCTCCAGCCCGAGGTCTTCGAGCTTCTTCAGCAGCACGCCCACGCTGGCGTCCAGGTCGTAGGTGCAGGCGGCATAGAGCGCCGCGACGTGGGGGACGTTGGTTGCGTCGGCCTTGGCCCGGAACCGGGCGAGCGTCGACTCCTTCGCCTGGAGCTGGGTGTGGATGGCGTGGTGGGCGAGGTAGGCGAAGAACGGGCGATCCTTGTTGGTCTCGATGAAGTCGCAGGCGGCCCGGGTGATCGAGACGGTGCGTTTGGGGTCGGGGTTCGCGCCCTTGGCCGCTTCCTTCCTGGCCCCCTTGCGGGAGGGCCCGGGCTTCTCGTCCTCGTCGTCATCGTCGCCGCCGTCTCGGGCCGGGACCAGTTCGGGCGGGCTGACGTCGAAGCCCTGGCTCTTCGGCCCGGTGCCCCGGGCGTCCGAGCCGAGATGCCACTTGCCGAAATGGCCTGTCGCGTAGCCCTGGCCCTTCAGGGCCTCGGCCACGGTGACGATGTCAGACCGCAGCCCCTGCGCATTCGGCACGGGGGCGAGGCGGAACTTGTCCTTCGGGCCGCGATCGGTGTCGCCCACCGCGTAGACGCCGTGCCGGGGCGTGTACTGGCCGGACAGGAGGCAGGCGCGGCTCGGGGCGCAGTTGGCGGCCCCGGCGTAGGCCGAGGTGAAGCTCATGCCCTGCGATCGGAGGCGGTCGAGGTTGGGGGTTTCGATGAACCCGTCGCTGTTGGACGCCACGTCTCGCCAGCCGAGGTCGTCGGCGAAGATCAGGACGATGTTCGGCCGGTCCGGGGCCGGGGCCGGAGGACTGCCCCCCCGGCAGGCCGAGGCATAGAATAACAAGCAAGCGATTGCGAGTGTCGGGCGTAGGGTCATCCTCGGGCCTTCCGATCTGGCGATGACTGGGGAGGGTGGGACGGAGGTCCGGGCGCGGGCGACGCGGCACGCGCCACGATAAACGCTGGTGACGCCGATCGCCACCCACAGCCACCTTTCGTGACGAGCCCGGTCGAACGGCCGTCCTAGGGTGGGGATGGCGACCACAGGGCCCAGTCCCCCACATTTGTTGAGGCAAGGGAACATCAGATGTTTCTTCGGGATTCCGTAAGCCCTTAACCTTCCCATCGCCACAGGTCACGAGTATCCTGACGCCCATCTCACCCATTTAAAAGATCGTCATCACGACGGCCGTTGAAGCCCCAATCCAACGGCGAATCCGTGCCGGGGGCCGGCCCGCATCGGACGCCCCCGGAGCCGAATTATGTTCATGCCTCGCCGATCCACCCTTTATCATCCCCGCCGTGGCTTCACCCTGATCGAATTGCTGGTGGTCATCGCGATCATCGCGGTGCTGATCGCCCTGCTGCTGCCGGCCGTTCAGGCGGCACGCGAGGCCGCCCGGCGGATGCAGTGCGTCAACAACCTCAAGCAGCTCGGCCTGGCGTTACACAACTACCATCAGACCAACGATTGCTTCCCCCCGGGCGGCCTGGAGGGTCGGCTCGCCAACGGGACGGCCGCCGATCCCCACGGCTTCAGCGCCCACGCCCGTCTCCTGCCGGGCATGGAGCAGTCGGCCCTGTACAACGCGGCGAACTTCTCGCTCGCGGCGAAAGGCGATGATACCGTAACGCAGATAAACTCCACCTTCACGTCCGCGAGGGTGGCCACATTCCTCTGCCCGTCGGGGATCGAGCCGAGTTGGATCAGCTCACAGAACAAGTTGCGGGCGGCCGGCAATAATTATTTCGCCTCCTATGGGGCTGGCATCGAATGGAAGGCGGACAACGCAGGCGGGCCGCCCAACGGGGTGTTCCAGGTGACCGGCTCGCCGATCGGCCTTCGCGATATCACCGATGGGTCGAGCAACACGATCGCCTTCGCCGAGTTCAAGAATGGCACCGGGAACCAGAGTGTCGTCACGCCCGCCACGGACATCGTGTTCTTCGGCGATCCCCCCGCCGGTACGGGCCGACAGAAGGCCGGCACGGAGATCATGCCCGCCCTGAACACCCCGGCCTTCCAGCAGTGGATCACCGACTGCACCGCCGCCGTGGCGACAAAGCGGGCGGCCTACACGCCGATCCAGGGCGAATCCTGGGCCTTCGGGCTGGTCGGCTACACCCTGGGCAGCACCCTCCTGCCCCCCAACTCCAAGTATGTGAGCTGCAGCGCCGGCAACGCCAACACGCTGTCCGCGGCCGGGATGTTCAACATGAGCAGCAACCACTCCGGCGGGGCGAACATCCTCCTGGGGGACGGCTCGGTCCGGTTCCTCAAGAATACGACGGCCAACAACGTGATCTGGGCCCTGGGCACCCGCGCCGGCGGCGAGATCCTGTCGGCCGACTCGTTCTGACCCGCGGGCAAGCCTGATCCGCCCTTGATGCGGGCTTGCTCCGATCCATCCCAGCCGCCCCGACGATCGGTATCGACGTCGGGGCGGCTTCGTGCATTCCTGGGGATCGTCGCGAAGATCACCCGCCCTGCACACGCCCGCCCCGCCGGTCAGCGGCGGAGGCGGTCGGACAGGTCGCGGGCGATCGTGGAAGTCGGGTCGAGGCGGAGCGATCGTTCGACCGCCTGGAGGGCTTCCGACGGCTTGCGATCGGCCTCCAGGGCCTGGGCGAGGTGGAGCAGGACGTCGGGCCGGTCGGGCAGGCGGGCCGCGGCCGAGGAAAGGTCGGCGATGGCCGGGCCGGCGTGCTTGAGGGCCAGGTGGGCCAGGCCGCGCTGGTGGCGGGCCTCGGGATCGTCGGGGGCCAGGTCCACCGCCTGATCGAGCCGGACCAGCGCCTGATCGGGCTGGCCCCGGCCGAGCTGGAGGGTCGCGATCCGGAGGATGGCCGGGGCCGATCCGGGGTCGAGTTCGAGCGAGCGGAAGTAGGCGGCCAGCGCGTCGTCGGTCCGGCCCAGGGCCTCCAGCGACTGGCCCCGCGCGAAATGGGCCTCGGGCTGGTTGGGGTCGACCTCGATGGCCGTCTCGAACCGCTCCAGGGCGGCGGGGTGGCGGCCCAGGCGGGCGGAGACCTGGCCCAGGCCGATCAGGGCGCCGACGTAGCGGGGGTCGAAGGTCAAGGCCCGGAGGTAAGACACCTCGGCGGAGCCGAGATCCCCCTGGAGCTGCTTCACCTTGCCGAGCCGGAAGTGCAGCTCGGCCGACTTGGGGGACTCGGCGGCCAGCGTCTCCAGCACGGGCCGGGCCCGATCGTACTGGCCGCTGTCCATCGCCGCCGTGGCGTCCTGGCTCAGCTCCTGGCGGCGGGCCTCCTGGGCCGGGCTATCGGCCCCGGCGTCGCGCCTCGACCGCCAGCCGGCGCAGCCGGGAAGGAGGGCGAGGATGAGGCAACCACCGGCGATGACGGCCCGACGCCGCATGCATCCCCCTCCCTGGGTGGTCTTCCGGGCCCGCGAATCCTTCCGCGCGGCCCTCCCTGCCTCCGAAGCGTCGGAGGATAGGCCCGATCTTCATCCCGGTCAATCCCGATCGATCACGCGTCCGCCCGATCCCGGCCGGGGCACGCCATTTGCCCGGATCATCCCCGCCGCTTCCCGCCCGAGTCGTCCCAGGTCCGAACGATCCAGGAGATGCAACTCATGGCCGACACCACGATTATCAAGGTCAGCTCGTCGCATTCCCCCCGGGGGGAGATGGGCCAGCGCTATCTCGCCTCGGGCAAGAACCTTTCCATGAGGCTCTGGGAGGACGAGGCCGCGGGCGAGCCCAAGCCCTCCGCCGCCCGCGACTACGAGACCGTCGGCTACGTCCTGTCCGGCAAGGCCGAGCTGCACCTGGCCGGGCAGGTCGTCATCCTCGAACCGGGGGATTCCTGGGTGGTCCCCCGGGGGGCCTCGCACACCTACAAGATCCTCGAGACCTTCTCCGCCGTCGAGGCGACCCATCCCCCCGCGCAGGTCCACGGCCGGGACGAGTGACCCCGATCAGCCCAGCCCGCACGCCGCCCGGGCGCGAGCCAGCGTCGCCCGGGCCGTGGCCCGGGCCTTCGCCGCCGCCGCGTGACGGATCTCGGCCACCCGCTCCGGGTGCGCCACCAGATCGGCCCGGCGGTCGCGGGCCTCGGCGAATCGCGCGGCGATGTCGGCGGCCAGCCGCTGCTTGACCTCGCCGTAGCCGATCCCCCCTTCCCGATAGCGGCGGGCGACCTCCTCCCGATCGGCATCGGAGGCGAACAGGGCGAACAGCTGGAACAGGGCGTCGGTGTCGGGGTCCTTGGGGGCCTCGACCGGGGTGCTGTCGGTGACGATCTTCTTGCACTTCTTGAGGATCGTCTTGGGGTCGTCGAAGATCTCGATCGTGTTGTCGTAGCTCTTGCTCATCTTCCGGCCGTCGATGCCGGGGATGACCGCCACGCTGTCCAGGATGTACGGCTTGGGGATCGTGAAGACCTCGCCGTAGGTCCGGTTGAACCGCTCGGCGATGTCGCGGGTCACTTCCAGGTGCTGCTTCTGGTCCTGGCCCACGGGCACGACGTCGGCGTCATAGAGCAGGATGTCGGCGGCCTGGAGCACGGGGTAGGCGAACAGGCCGTGCTCGGCGGGCAACCCCTGCTGCACCTTGTCCTTGTAGCTGACGCACTTCTCCAGCCAGCCCATCGGGGTGACGGTCGTCAGCAGCCATGCGAGTTCGGCGACCTCGGGCACGTCGGACTGGACGAACAGGGTAGCGACCTCCGGATCGAGCCCCAACGCCAGGAAGTCCGCGAACACGTCGAAGACGTACCCCCGCAGCCTGGCGGCATCGCGGACGCTGGTCAGCGCGTGGTAGTCGGCCACGAAGAAATAGGCGTCGTTGCCGCGCTGGAGTTCGAGGTACTGGCGGATCGCCCCGAGGTAGTTGCCGATGTGCAGCGGGCCCGAAGGCTGGATGCCGGACAAGACGCGCATGGCGGAAGGTGCTCTCGCAAGGTCCCGGATCTGCCGGGGCAGGTCGCCCCGCCGACCCGATCAGTGTATCACAACCGACGGCCCCCGCCCCCGGCACGGCTCGCCGACTTCCGTGGCCGGCCCGATCAGTCGAGGCTCTCCGGATCGATCCCCATCTCGCGCATCTTCGCCAGGAGGCGGGCCGAACGGGCACGCTCCTCCTCGGCGCGGGCGTCGGCCTCCCTGGCGCGGGCGTCGGCCTCCCTGGCGCGGGAGTCGGCCTCCTCGGCGCGGGCGTCGGCCTCCTCGGCGCGGAGGCGTTCCAGGCGGGCCTCGCGTTCGAACTCCAGGCGTTGCCGGTCGGTCTCCAGGAAGTCGATGAACGGGCGGCCGTCGGGCCGGTAGATCTCCAGTTCCTCCCGGAGCCCGAATCGGACGCCGAGGCGGGGGCTGACCCAGCCCTCCATCCGCATGATCGGCCGGAGGGTCTCGCCGTCGCGGAGCCAACCCCGGAGGGTGACGCGGTCGGGGTCGTAGACGTAGTACTCCTCGACGCCGAACCGCTCGTAGAATTCCCGCTTGCGGCTCATCTCGGCCGGGCGATTGCCGGGGGACAGGACCTCGAAGACGACCTGCGGGGCGATGCCGTCTTCGACCCACTGCATGTACGACCCGCGATACCCCTTGGGCCGGCCGAAGACGACCATCGCGTCGGGGGCCATCCGGGTCTTGTTGTCCCCCTCGATCGGATACCAGAGGAGATCGCCGGCGACGAAGACGTCGGGCCGATCGCGGAACAGGGCGTCCAGCCCCCCCTGGATGGTGACGATCCAGCGGAACTGGAGGGTATTCTCGGCCATCGGCTCGCCGTCGCTGTCGGGATACTCGATCTCGGAGGAGGTGGATGGCGTGTGGGTGCTCATCGGGTCGGGTCCTCGGCTCGGTAAAGGCCGTGGGCGTCGATGTAGGCCTTGACCGCGTGGGGGATCTGGTAGCGGGCGCTCCGGCCTTCGCGGAGCATCCGGCGGATCGCGTGCGATGCGATGCCGATCGGCGGCACGTCGATGCGGGCGATCGGCCGGGCACCGGGGGGCGGGTCGAACGGAGGGGGCTCGAAGCCGGGCCGGTTGACCACCACCAGCCGGGCCAGTTCCATGATCCGCCCCGGCTCGCGCCATTGGGGCAGGTCCACCAGGCTATCGGCGCCGATCAGGAACGACAGGTCGTCCTCGGGGCGGTCGCGGCGGATCGCCTCCAGGGTCTCGACGCTGTAATGGGGCCCGGGGCGTTTGGCTTCGATTTCGGAAACCTCGAAGGCCGGGTTGCCGGCGATCGCCAGCCGGACCATCTCGATCCGGTGGGCCACGGCGGTCCGGCCGCCCGGCTTGTGGGGCGGTGAGCCCGCGACCACGAACCAGACCCGGTCCAGACCGAGCGCCTCGCGGCAGGTCTCGGCCAGGATCAGGTGCCCGACGTGGATCGGGTCGAACGTGCCGCCGAACAGGCCGAGTTGCATCGCCACCCCCATCTCCTCGCGATCGCCGCGACCCCGACCGCCCTCTCCCCCGCCCCGGAAATCGAGGTCGCCTCCGGATGGACAAGCGTTTAGAATGGGGCGGGGTTCCCGAGGTGACGATAGGACGGGCCGATGCGACTTGTCAACGGCAAAGGGACGATCCAGCCGGCCCTGTTCGCGGGGCCTGACCCCGAGGCCGACGATGCCGGCGGCGAGATCGTCGAGGGGCCGTTCGCCGGGGTGGTCTTCAACCGGCCGATGGACGCGGTCTATTCCTACCGGATCCCCGAGCGGCTCCGCGCGCAGGTCGTGCCCGGCCAGAGGGTCACGGTCCCGCTGGGCCGGGGCAACAAGCCGGTGACCGGCTACTGCGTCAGCGTGGACGAGTCGGCCGAGGTCAACCCGGCCCGGGTCAAGGACGTGATCGAGGCCCTGGACGACCCGCCCCTGATCGACGCGCGGATGCTGGACCTGACACGCTGGATCGCCTCCTATTATACGTGCGCCTGGGGCCAGGCGCTGGACGCCGCCGTGCCGGCCGGGGTGAAGAAGCAGGCGGGGACGCGGGTCTGGACCTGCCTGACCGTGCCGGAATCGACCCTGGCGAAGAAGGCCGACGGGTCGCTCCGCCTGACCGCCAAGCAGGCGGAGATCATCGAGATCCTGGCCCGGTCGGACGTCCCGCTGACGCTGTCCGACGTCTGCCGCCGG
Organism: Tundrisphaera macrotermitis; assembly: GCF_051175315.1. Classification (NCBI taxonomy): domain Bacteria; kingdom Pseudomonadati; phylum Planctomycetota; class Planctomycetia; order Isosphaerales; family Isosphaeraceae; genus Tundrisphaera; species Tundrisphaera macrotermitis. The sequence goes on along the minus strand of NZ_CP195100.1, from coordinate 2,289,442 downwards.
GCCAAGGTCGGCCCCGGCCCGGTGACCACGCTCCGCCAGAACGGCCTGATCCACTCGGTCAAGCGGCGGATGGGCGCGGCGCCCGCCGCCCCGGACGACGATCCCGACTTCGCCCGCCGCCCCGCCCCGGAGCCCACCGCCGAGCAGGCCAAGGCCCTGGAGATGCTGGGCCCGAGCCTGGACACGCCCGGCGTGTTCGCCCCGTTTTTGCTCCACGGCGTGACCGGGTCGGGCAAGACCGAGGTCTACCTCGACGCGATCGACCGGGTCGTGGCCCGGGACCGCGAGGCGATCGTGCTGGTCCCGGAGATCAGCCTCACCCCGCAGACGATCCGCCGGTTCCGCCGCCGGTTCGACCGGGTCGCGGTCCTGCACAGCCACCTGAGCGAAGGGGAGCGGCACCGGCACTGGCGGAGCATCGCCTCGGGCGAGATCCAGGTCGTCGTCGGCGCCCGGTCGGCGGTGTTCGCCCCGGCCCGCCGCCTCGGGCTGATCGTGATCGACGAGGAGCACGAAAGCTCGTTCAAGCAGGAGGTCGTCCCGCGTTACCACGCCCGGGACGTGGCCATGATGCGGGCGAAGCTGGAAGGCGTGCCGATCATCCTGGGCTCGGCCACGCCCGCCCTGGAGACCTGGAACAACGCCCGCACCGGCCGCTACACCCGGATCGCCCTGACCGAGCGCGTCGCCTCGCGGCCGATGCCCGAGGTCGAACTCATCGACATGCGTTACGAGAAGCCGATCGGCGTGGCCCTGTCCACCCCGCTCAAGTCGGCGATGGCCTCGGCACTCGACGACGGCGGCCAGGTCATCCTGCTGCTCAACCGCCGGGGATTCCACACCTATGCCGTGTGCGTGAACCCCGGCTGCCGCGACATCCTCAAGTGCAAGTCGTGCGATTCGAGCCTCACGTTCCACCGCTCCCGGCAGCGGCTGGTCTGCCACCTCTGCGACGCCGAGACCGAGAAGCTCCAGTACTGCCCGAGCTGCCGGAAGCTGCTGTACTACGGCGGGATCGGCACCGAGCGGCTGGAGCGTGAGGTCCGCGCCGCGTTCCCGGACCACGCCACCAAGCGGATGGACTCGGACACGATGCGCGGCCACGGCAGCCACGAGCAGGCGCTGGCCGCGTTCCGCAACGGGGAGACGCGGATCCTGCTGGGCACCCAGATGATCGCCAAGGGGCTGGACTTCCCCAACGTCACGCTGGTCGGCGTGGTCGACGCCGACACGGCCTTGCACCTGGAGGACTTCCGGGCCGCCGAAAGGACCTTCCAGATCGTGGCCCAGGTGGCCGGCCGGACCGGCCGCGGCGAGCGTCCCGGGCGGGTGCTGGTGCAGACCTTCTGCCCGACCGTGCCGGCCATCGCCCACGCCCAGCATCACGACTACCTCGGCTTCGTGTCCGAGGAGCTGGAGGCCCGCCAGAAGGCCGGACTCCCGCCGTTCGGCCGGATGGTCCGGCTGATCGCCCGGGGTGCCGACGCGCGGGCCGTCCGGATCTACCTGGAAACCCTGGCCGATGCCCTCCGCGCGGAGGCGCCGTCGGTGGTGCACATGACCACGCCGTTCGCCGCCCCGGTGGAGAAGATCCGCGACCTGTATCGGTTCCACCTCCGCCTGCGCTGCCCGTCCCCGCGCCCGCTCCAGGACCTGATCCACGCGGTCCTGCCGCAGTACCCGCCCCCGTCGGGGGTCGAGCTGGCCGTGGACGTCGACCCCGTGAGCATGATGTGAGCGGGCTTCGTCAGTAGCTGTCGGCCGAGATCACCTCGCTGCCGTTGCGGGTGCTGAGCGCCCGCCAGGTGGCGGCCGCGATCGAGTCCTTGAAGAACCGGACCGAGCCGTCGCAGAGCAGGCTGTTGACGCCGCCCGGGTGGCGGCTCCGGCTTCCCATGTAATTCTGGGGCTGGGCGGCGGTGGCCGTCGCGGTGACGCACGGGTAATTGCGGGCCGGGTCGTTGCCGCAGGCCCCGTTGTCGGGCTGCTTGCTGTTGGGCGTCAGCCGGGCGGTGATCTGGTAGCAGCCCGTGTCGTCGCTCCAGATCCGGCCCCGGCGATCGAGCTGGCCGGCGACCTGGCTGGGTGTCTGGAGCATCTCCATCAGCGCGAGGGTATTGCTGGTCCCGTCGGGGATCTCGCCGAATCCCGCCCCGTACGCGAGGTAGAAGACGCCCAGTCCCGGCAGCGGGTTGAGGTAGACGTCGGGGCCCCAGTTGACCCCGTAATTCCCCTTGTAGTCGCTGGGGGCGGAGGCGCCGGCGCCCGTGAAGACCTGGGACGAGTCGGAGGGGCAATTCCAGACGCTGATCAGGGTCATCCGGGTCGTCGAGTTATCGGCGGTGCTGAAGATGAGGTTGGTGTTGTAGGCCGCGTAGACGACCCCCTGCTCGATGAACGGCAGGACGGCCACGCAGAAGGGCTGGCGAAAGATGACGCCGCCATAGTTGGCGCTGGCGGGGTCGCGGCCCAGCCCGCCGTTGGGGAATCGGCCGTGGATGTCGTGGTAGTTGTGCAGGGCGAGCCCGAATTGCTTCAGGTTGTTGGTGCACTGGATCCGCCGGGCCGCCTCGCGCGCCGCCTGCACGGCCGGCAGCAGCAGGGCGATCAGCACGGCGATGATCGCGATCACCACCAGCAGCTCGATCAGCGTGAAACCGCGACGACGCCCCGGCACGATCGGCATGGAGACCTCCGCGAAGGCGGCCGATGCGGGGGACCGGCAGCCGCCCAACCGGGGTCGCCGGTCGGGCCGAGCTTGCGGGCATCCCGGGATGTGTGGAGGGAAGGATGGTCGAGTCTACGACGCCCCGGAATGTTTGCAAGCCTTCAATTCATGAATGGAGGATTTGGGTGTGCCTTTTGATTTTGGCGACGTGGTCTTCGGGTGGCTGTGGTTGGCTTGCCAACCACGGCGCCGACGAGCCCTCCTCGGCCATCGTCGGCCGGCATGGAAGATCCGCGACCCGGTGCCTCGCGGGCCATCATCTCGGGATCGTGGGCGCCGGCGCCGTGGTTGGCAAGCCAACCACAGCCACCCAGGACCGCCAAGGCGATTACCAAAATCAAAGGGCACACCCGAGGATTTCCTCCCGGCGACGCGGGCGGATCGATCAGGATCGTCTGATTCGCGTCCTGGAACAGGATGATCCGCTCGCCCGAGAACGCCGCCTCGCGCGAGGTCAGGGCGGCGTTGGGGGCATCGCTGGGGTACTTGCGGGCGAACAGGTCGATGTCCTGATCGCCGCGATGGCCCGAGAATGACCACGTCAGCTCGGACGTCTTGCCGGGATATCCGCAATTCATCTTGCCGTGGAAGTTAGGGCCCGAACAGGACGTCGCATCGCCGGGCGTGCCGTTGTAGAGAGGCAGGCTCAAGGATGTTTCGATGGATCGACGACCCGAAGGGTCAGCTTCTGCGACGACCGGCCCGCCACCGATCGTTCCAGGACCGGCCCCTCGTCGGTCTTGTTGACCGACTCCACGCCGTCCACGACCAGGGCGGCCGGGCCCCGCGAGAGCGTCAGCGGCCCCGACCCGAGCTCGCCCGCCACGGCCACCTGCGGCGTCAGGGCGATGCGGAACTTGATCGAGTTCGCCGTCCGGTTCGCGATCGTCCACTCCATGCCGGCCTCGGCGAACTCCAGCAGGACGACGACCTCGCCGTCGCTGCATTCGACCCGGCCCGGCCCCGGCTCGCAGATCGTGGCCAGTTCCCGGGGGCCGAGCCAGCCCGGGACGCTCGTCCCGCCGGACCCGCCCAGGGCGTTGGACAGGAACTGCTTGCCCCCCACGCCCAGGCTGGTCACCGAGCCGTTCCCCTCGACGGTCGCCTCATACGCCTTCATCCGGACCTGCCGGGCCCGCGGCTTCGGCTGGACGTCCACGTCGGGCGGGGCCAGGGCGTCGGTCCGGAACGGGGCCGCGGGCAGGCCGGAGGCGTCCGACAGGTTGGCGTCCGGCACCCCCGCCCAGGCGTATCGCACCGTCCGGGGCTCGGGCACCTCGCCGCTCCGGAGGATCACCGAGGCACCGTCGATGGCGGCGTCGGCGTAGGCATACCGGCCGTCGGCCCCGGCCACGGCGAAGCCCCGGACCGGATCGCCTCCCCGCGCGACCAGGCCGCCGGTCGCGGCGAACTCGACCCGGAGCGCGTTCCCGTCCGGCCGAGCCGCCTTGAAGGCCGGCCCGCCGGCGACGACCGGGCGGCCATAGGCGTCGCGCAGGGCACACAGGGCGGCGCGGCGGCCGATCTCGGCCTTCTCCCGGGGGTGGAGGTCGAACCCGTCGGTGGTGTGCAGCCCGACCGCCAGCGAGGCGTGGGGCGTCGCCCGGACGGCCTCCGCCTGGGCCTCCCGGAGCCAGGCCCACGAATACCCGGCCGAGCCCGGCGCCCAGTCCGGCAACTGGACGACCACGAACGGCAGGTCCGGCGTGTCGAACCGCTCGCGCCACGAGCCGATCAGCGCCCCGAGGAGACGGGGATAGAGCCCCGGCCGATCGGCGTTGCTCTCCCCCTGATACCAGACGACCCCGCGGATCGGGGCCCGGCCCAGCGGGGCGATCATGGCGTTGTAGAATCCCGACGGACCCGCCCCGAACATCGACATTTTGAGGTCCTTGGGATCGAACCCGGCCAAAGCCTCGCGCGGGACCCACGCCTCGCAGGCCGACCCGCCGAACGAGCTGTCGATGATCCCCAGCGGCACCCCGTCCAGGGCCGGGTCGGCCTGCAACGAAGCGGCGAAGAAGGCCGCGACCCCCGAGAATCCGAGACTGACCTCGGGCGTAGCCCCGTTCCACCGGATGTCGGCCCGCGTCTCCGGCGACGCGCTCGCCTTGCGGCCGACCGAGGCCAGGCGGAGCCGGGGGATCTTCGCGAGGGCCTCGGCGGCGGCCGGCCCGCCGTCGCAATCCTTGAGGTTCATCTGCATGTTCGACTGGCCGGATGCGATCCACACGTCGCCCACCAGCACGTCGGCGGCCTCGGCTGTCGCCCCGCCCACCGACGCCCGGACGGCGTGCGGCCCGCCGGCCGGGAGGGGATCTAGGACCGCCTCCCACCGCCCGTCGTCCCCGGCTGTCGCCCCGCCCTCGCGGGGTCCGACCCGCACCGCCACCACGGACCCGGGGGCGGCCTCCCCCCAGACCCGGATCGGCCGGTCGCGCTGGATGACCATGCGATCGCCGAAGATCGCCCCGAGCGTCACCGCCCTTGCCGCGCCGGGGGGCTGCTGCGCCCGGGACGGCCCCCCGATCTTCAGGCTTATCACGACGGCCATCCCCCACCCGGCGATCACGCGAGCGTTCATCCAGCCCCCTCCCCCGTCGATGATTCGATGGCCCCGCCCGCGCGGGCCGGACGACCATTGTGTCATGCCGCCCGGGGAGGCATGCAAGAGTCTCGGCGATCCTCGGCTCTCGGCGACCCCATCTTTCCCGGCGATCGGCCCGGGTTGGCCGATGGGCACGCCCGCAGGACATCACCTGGGCCGCCCGGGCCGACGACCATCGCCGGGCCTGCCGCACCCCGGCGCGATCGGATCCGGGCCGACGGTTCGCCCGGTCCGTGCCGACGATTACCCCCGATGGGCGTGGTCGTCCGGCCGGGAGGCAGTTCTCTGGGCGTTAAACATGTTGCGACACCCAGTCATCTTTGATACACAAACGAGATTCGATGCTCCCGGCGGTCGATGTTCCGGGCCGGGGGATCTTTCAAGGGGGCCGCCCGGGGCGGGCCGTCGGTTGGATCGTTTCGGGAGGGGCCATGAACACGCCGGAAGGTGGCCGCTCGGGCCGCCGCACTCGTCTCTTCGGGATGGCCCTCTGCGTCGCGATCGCAGGCGTCGGGGCGGATGCCGTCGCCGGCGCCGTGGATCGGGACCGGCGGGATGAATGGATCGCTCCCGAGGCCAGGAAGCCGGTCGGCCCGAAGGACAGGCCGGGCGGCGATGCGAAGTTCCGCGAGGATCAGGAACGCAAGGCGGAGCAGCGGCGGGCCTGGTTGCGCGACATGGCCGCCCGGGCGGCCGAGTCGCGTCGGCAGATGGAAGCCAGCGCCGCGAAGATGACGAATCCACGGTTGAAAGAGTGGTTCCTCAAAGGGGCCGAGGGCCAGCGGGCGATGGAGAAGAGGTTCCTGGACGGGTTGGAGCGGCCGTTCGAAGCGTTGGGGCCCCTGCCTCCGCCCCTGGATGTCCCGCCGGATCTCTTCGACACCCTCCTGCCGAAGGATTTCTACGACACCCTCCCGAAAAATTTCCCCGACTTGCCGCCGCAGGTGCCGCAACAGGCCGCCCCCCGGCGGCGAGTGGAACCGATCCCCCTCGCCCCGCCGACGGACCGGCTCCGGCACAAGAATATCACCTGACCTTCATCGGTCGGGACGAGACCCTGATGCTTCGGGCGGATGACATTCCGCCACGGCTGGCCCGTTGCGATCGTTGACCCCCTGCCCCGGGAGATCCGGCCATGAGGTTGCCCCGCGTGCGATTCACGGTGCGGCGGATGATGACTCTGGTCGCGGCGGTGGGCGTCTCCCTCGGGGCGATCCACGAGAAGCAACGACACGACCTCAGGAAGCGGTGTATCAAATACCACAGCATGATGGAGGGGATTTCGACCAGCCGAGCTTCCAATCCGTCTTCCTTCAGGGGGGGCTGCCTGCCCCGTTATGGGGAGGTCCCGCTCCCGGAATCGGATCCGTGTCATCGGCACGAACGATCAGGCGCGACCCCGACTCGACATGAATACCTCCAGGATGCAGCCTTTCACGCCCGGATGCGGCGGCACTATCAGGCATCCTGGTGGTAAAAGCGAGGGTGCGGGCCGACTCCGAAACGACCGGGTGCTCGCGGAGCCGGCCCGGGTCGGCCCGCCGGGCGAGCCCGGTCGGCCCTTATTTGGGCGGGGCGGCGGACGGGATCATCTCGGTCGGACCGCCGGGCAGGGGCGGGCCGGGGTCGATCTCGGGGGCCTTCCCGGCGCGGGTTTCCTCGACCCACCGGCGGAACTGGCCGTCCTTGAGGTAACGCTCGAAGTCCTTGCCGGGGCAGGTCGTCTGCCCCGAGGCGGCGTCCTTGTGGCCGCGTACCAAAGCATTATCGATCCCGTACCGGTCGCAGAGCCAGGCCGTGAGCTTGACGCACGAGGCGATCTGCCGGGGGTCGGGCCGCTGCTGCTCGAAGTTGCCCATCATCTCGACGCCGATGTTCCCCGCCAGAGGATACTTGGTGTTGGACTCGGGCTCGTAGTCCAGCGATCGGCCCTCGTAGATCTTCCCGTCGGGGGCGATCAGGAAGTGGTAGGCCAGGTCGGGCCAGCCCTTGTCCCGCCGCCCCCAGCCCTGCATGTTGCGCACGAACGCGTCGGGCGTGACCTGGGCCTTCCAGAGCACGCCGGCATGGTGGATCGTCACGTACTTCGGCGTGTGCTTGCGCGCGTCCGGGATCGGTTGGGGCTTGGAGCCCCATTCCGAGGCCGACACGATCTCCGGCCGGGGTGCCTTGGACCCTTCCTGCTCGGCGGCCGGGCATGGGCTGGCAAGGGCGACGGCGATGGCGGCGATACTCAAAGATCTTTTCATGGCAGATATACCTTCCTCATGCGAGTCGAGCGGCATCGCCGGTCCATTGCCGGCGACGCCGGCGAACCGGGGCAATCCCCGGCATTCTACCGGATCGGCCCCCGCCTCGCCCGTCGCACTCGCCGGGCATATCGCGCCTGCAGGATGATCGCCGCCAGGCCCAGTATCGACGCCCACACGGAGGCTGCCACCATGCCGTGACCGCAATCGCCATGAATCGCGCTCATCGTCCAAGCCGGGTGGAAGGAGAGGATCAGCAGGCAGGACGCGGTATAGCGGATGCGGCGGTGGGATCGGATCCAGATGGCGATCGAGATCAGCGTGAGGACGCCGACGGCCACCGCCTGGGCCTGGGAGTAGGCGATGTTCCGCCCGATCGTCGCGGGCGCATTCGGGCCGCTGCATGCCAGGATCCACATCGGTCGGCGCCCTCATCCAGCATCTCGGCCCACGGGCCCGATTCACGCCTCGCCGGCCCCTCCGGCTTGCGGGGGAACTCGATGGACGAGGCCTCCCTCCGCATCGAGGACGTGCAGGAACGGCTCGCCGTCGGCATCGAATCCGACACCGATCCGCTCCTCGCCCGCCCCGTCGAAGAAGACCAGGGCCGGGGCGCCGGACGGGGCGACCCCCAGGGCGAGCCGCCTGGTCACGGCGCCGTCGAACACCACCAGGTAGGGCCTCCCGGATTCGTCCAGGCTGAGGTCGATCCGGCTCTTTCCCTCCTCGTCGAGGATCGTCATCCCCGGGACCTGATCCGAATCGAAGCCGGCCATCATCCGGGGTTCGCCCTGCTCATTCATCAGGGTCAGGCGCGGCCCCGCCTCGCGGGAATCCAGCGAGAAGCGGACGACCCCCGAACGATCGCTCACCCCGAGCCGGGGGTGGCCGTCCGGGGCGAACCCCAGCGTCAGGCTCGACCGGGAATCGCGACCCCGGAGGACGATCTCGGGATGGCCCGCCCCGTCCATGCCGAGGATCAGCCGACCGCCGCCGGCCCGGCCACCCAGGACGACCCGCCCGCGGAATACCCGGAGGGCGACCAGGACGAGGGCGATCGAGGCCGCGACCAGCAGGACCGCCAGCACCTGGACCGTGGATTCGAGGCGGCCGACCCGGCCCGCGATGTCGCCCAGTTGGTCCGGATTCATCCCTCGTCCCCTCCGCAGGCCTTCGGGAAACCCGACCTTTCGAGGCTGGCGATCGCCCGGGCCCACGCCCTCGCGTCAGCCCGCATCGCCGGGCCAGAGGAAGTCGTCGTCCGGGCCGATCAGGGGCCCCCAGTCGATCGCGTCCAGCCGGCCGTCCTGGAACCAGAAGCCCAGGCCCTGCTCGTCGTAGCGGAGCCACCCGAGGGTCGGGTGGTCGGCGAACTCCAGCAGCTCGAATTCGGAGCGGCCGAGGTCCAGCCCGCCGAGGATCGCCCGGACCAGGGCTTCCGGCTGCCCGACCAGGCGATGGCCGCACAGTTCCGCGTCCTCGGATTCGATCTTGAGCGACGAGAGGCGAAAATCTTCGCCCCCGTCGAAATAGGCGGTCAGGCCCAGGTTCTCGTATTCCCAGGCGACATGCGGGTCGGGGCCGTCGAGATCCTCGTCGATGTCATCCGGGTCGCCCAGCCGTCCGGCCACGGCATCGCGGGACGAGCCGAAGCGGAGGTCGCCGAGCCCGATTCCGGGGCGCACGTTCCAGTCCATCGCCGGTGTCTACTCCTTGTCCTTGCCGAGGTCGCCCTTGAGGTCCTTGAGCCACTGCTGGTACTGGGGGGACTCGGTGAATCCCTTGTAGTCGGGGACCGTGGCCAGGTCGGCGAACTCGGCCTGGAAGCGGTCGCGGATCAGGCGGAGGACCCGGAGGGTCTCGTCATAGTCCTTCTGCTTGAGGGCGATGCTGATCCGGGTCCAGTAGGACTGGATCAGGTCGGGCTCGGCGGCCTCGGCCTTGTCGAGGTCGGCGCGGGCGGCGGCGAAGTCCCCCTGCTCGGTGCGGACGCCCGCCCGCATGACCTGGAGGTAGGGGTCGCCGAGCACCGCCTTGTCGAGCCGTTCGATGCAGGCGAGGGCCTCGGGCCACTCCTTCTTCAACGTGTAGTAATCGATCGAGAGGATGTCGATGCAGGCATCCTTGGGGTAGGCGGTGCGGTAGTCCTCGATCGATAGCCCGTATTCGGCGTCGTCGCCGAGGCCTTGGGCCGCCTGGAGGCGGATCAGCAGGATGCTCCGGTCCTTCTGGAAGTCGGGGTCCAGGCCCTTGTAGGTCGCCAGCACCTCGGCGAACTTGCCGTTGCGGAGCCCCTCGTTCATCTCGGAGATCTTGCCGATCGCCTTCAGGAACCGCTGATCCTCGCCGGTCAGGCGGTTGAGGATCCCGCCCGAGGCCTTGGCCACGCCCTGGATGTAGAGGCGCCGCATGGTCTGCGAGATCATCTCGCCGCTCAGGTAGATGTAGGCGTCGACGACCCGGACCGATCCGTCGGCCCGGCGGGCCAGGGGCAGGTCGTGGTAGTTCACGCCCGCCTCGGGGCTCAGGAGGCGGAACAGGAGGCGGGGGCCCTTCTCCTTGGTGTGGTAGCGGAGCAGGGAGTAGGTGCCCCCCTTCTGGACGGCCTGGATGATGCTCGCCGAGAGCCCCTTGTTGGCGCGCCTCGCCTGCTCGATCCCCTCGACGAAGCCCTTGCGGAACGATTCCGCGGCCTCGACGCCGCCGGTGGTGCTCTGGTAGACCGCGTCCCAGTCGAACGCCCGGTCGAATGCGGCGATGTCGCCTTCGTCGATGGCCTTGGTGATCGCCTCGCCGACCGCGAGGCATTCCGCCTCGGTCGGGGGCTTGCCGACGGATCGGACGGCCGGGGGCGGCCCGTCCGCGGGCGGTGCGACGCCCAGGGCGGCGTTGGAGAGCAGGCCGAATGCGACCAGGGCCGCCGCGGTGCGGGGGGAGGGCCATGCCATCGACGTGGGCCTTTCGATCGGGATCGCGCCATCCCCGGGCCGATCGCGGTGCGAGGGGCCTCCGGAGGACCGGCCCGATCAAGATACCCGCACGTCGATGTGACTTCCACCACATCCCGGCCCGGGGATGGAGGAGGGCCCGGCGGGCCGCCCCCGATCTCAGGGCCGCGACGACAGGTCGAAGCGGACGGTGTTCTCGCCCGGCTTGATCTCGGCGGACAGCCCCGAGGTGCCCGGGTCGTTGTAGCGGCCCGGGATCAGGGACTTGCCCGACATGTAGTTGGCGGGCATCTTCTTGCGGTCGCCGGGGTTGGCGACCTCGGCGGAGCCGCCGGCCGGGGGGTCCTCGTTGGCGGTGATCGCGACCTTGACGCGCCCCTGAGGGGCGCCGTCGCCGGGCTCGTAGGTCGTGACCTCCGCGATCGAACCGCCCTCGATCTGGCCGATGGCCGGGCGTTCGTCCGGGGCTTCGAAGACGATCGTGCCCCGGGGCAGCGGCTTGCCGTCCAGGGTGACGGTGCCGGCGACCTTCGCCAGGCCGGGATGGGCGGGGCCGCACCCGGCCAGGGCGAGGATCGGGGCGAGGCAGGAGGCCACCACGAGGCGGGACGGTCGGGTCCGGGACGAGATCACGGATTCACCTGCGAAGGGGCTTTGGGAAAGTCGCGGCCGATCCGACCGGCCCGGTCAGTCGTTGGAGAAGACCTCGGCCCCCTCGCGCGAGGCGAGCGCCCGATAGGTGGCCCCGGCGATCCCGTCCTTGACGAACCGCACCGAGCCGTCGCCCAGCAGGAAGTTGGCCCCGCCGGGGTGGAAGCTCCGGAAGCCGATCGACTCGTCCCAGCGGGGGTTGGCCTGGCTGGGGGGGTTGTCGACCAGCGAGCGGTTGCGGTAGTTGATCGGGTACGCGGTGGTCGCGAAGCTCTGGACGCCCCAGTTGACCACGATCGAGGTCCGGCCGACGCATTCGCCGACCAGGAACGTGTTGGACAGGCCGTCGGGGATGTCGGACAGGCGGGCGGCCCAGGCGAACCGGCCCATCGCCCCGCGCACCGGGGTGGTGCAGGAGACGTTGCCGTAGTCGGGCGTCACGCCCACGCCGCCGGAGTTCTTGTAGTCGCCGATGCACGCCGCGTAGTCCGCCTGCGAGACCAGCCAGGTGGGGGCGGCGAACATCTCCTCCTCGCGGAGGTCGTCGACGAAGGGGTCGGACGGGCAGAGGAACAGGGGCCACTTCTTCTGGAGGTGCTGGAAGTTGTCCCCCTGCCACGACGCGATCGAGAAGTTGAACGCGTTGGCCAGGTTCCCCTGCTCGATGAACGGGGAGATCCGGGGGATCCAGCCCCACCGCATCCCGATCTCGAAGTTGTCGCAGCTCAGGTTGCCCGCCGGCAGCTTGCCGAAGGTGTCGTTGAACCCGTGGAGGCCCAGGCCGATCTGCTTCAGGTTGTTGGTGCACTGCATCCGCCGGGCCGCCTCGCGCGCCGCCTGCACCGACGGGAGCAGCAGCCCGATCAGGACGGCGATGATGGCGATGACGACCAGCAGCTCGATCAGCGTGAAACCGCGGCGACGACCGATCATGGAGGGCCTCCCGAACGGGCGGGCACGCTCGGCGCGCGGGATCATCCCGGCGACGATCCGGATGGCTTCGCGTCCCCGAAACCCGTAGAACTCGGCGGAGGAAGGAGAGATCCGGCGGGGGCCGCCGGATTGGCGGGCGGACGGATGGAATATATCCCGGCACGTGCCAGATCTGACAGGAAATTCCGCCAAGAATTTCGCGATTTCATCGGGCCAGTTTGAGCAAGGCCCCCTGCCCCGGCGCCAGCCAGACGTCCTCGCCGGCCAGCGGGGCCACCTTGCCGGTGTAGGCCGAAACCTTCTCCAGCTTCAGCGACGGGTCGCGGAGCTGGGGCAGGCCCGGGATCGACGCCGTGGTGCTGCGGTTGACCACCAGGATGTAGCGCGAGCCGTCCTCGTGGGTGAAGTCCCCCACCAGGATCGGCCCGGCGATCGCCTTGACCAGCGACTGGTCGTCGGGCCCGGCGCAGCCGTCGGGGATCTCCCCGAAGTGGTAGACCCGGTCCGACTTCAGCTTCAGCAGGGTCGGGGCGAGCTGGGCCACCTGTAGGTTGACGTCGCGCATCCAGCCCCAGGTCGCGGTCTCGTGGCCGAAGGCGTCGATCGGCGCCATGCGATAATTGCCCGTCGTGCTGCCGAAGTAGGTGAAGTAGGCGAGCCCCCGCGCCCCGTAGGCCAGGGACGTATACGCCTGGAACCGGAAGTCGGCGGCGGTCGGCTCGCGGTAGTTGAAATGGGCCACCGACAGGACGATGTTCCAGAACGGGAGCCCGTGCTTGACGGCCGCCCCGCGCATCGCCGCGAGGTTGGCGAAGTAGCCGGCGCGGAGCGTCCCTCCTTCCATCAGGGCATAGTGGTCATAGCTCAGGGTGGTGGGCCGGCACTCGGCGACGAACCGCTCCAGGTAGGCGTCGTAGGTCGGCGTGCCCAGTTGCTCGGGGGTGGCGTAGGTGGGCAGGAGGTTGATGTAGGGCCACGCCCCGGGGTGGAGTTCCCGGACCGCGTCCACGGCGACCCGCAGGCCGGGGAACAGGGCGGCGGAGGGCTCGTCGCGGAAGTAGTAGCCGTAGACCGCCGGGTGATCCCTGGCCTGCTTCACCACCTCGGCGATCCGCCCCCGGACCTTGGCGGGGTCGACCTGGGTCCAGTCGGCGTCGAGCCGGGGGTCGGAGACGATCGCCTTGAGCCCGGCGTCGCGGCAGCGGTCCAGCCCCTCGATCCTCACGAAACCCGCCACGTTGATCCCGCACTCGCGCATCTTGCGGAGCGCGGCCGGGTCGTCGGGCGGGGCGTTCCAGGCCATGATCGGGAAGAAGGCGGCCGGCTCGTCGGCGCGGGCCGGATTCGGGCCGATCAGGGCGGCCAGGGCGATCGGCAGCAGGTGGCGGAGGCGCATCGCGGGGGGTCTCCTCATCGCGGTTTCGGCGGGACGAACGCGCGGGGGCGGGGTTTGTCGGTGGTCAGCGGCAGGTCGTCGCCGAACTCGGCCTGCCTGGCGCGGAGCATCGCCGTGAGGCGGGCGACCTCGGCGGCGTACCTGGGGTCGCCGGCCAGGTCGCGCGTCTCGGCGGGGTCGGCATCGAGGTCGAAAAGCTGGGTGAGATTGAGGGGCGGGTAGGCGATCAGCTTCCAGCGGCCGTCGCGGATCGCCCGCTGCCCCTTCGCGTAGGCGGTGAAGATCGCCGGGCGTCCGGCGGATGGGTCATTGAAGGCCGGGGCCAGGTCGATCCCCTCGCTCCCCTCCGGGCCGGGCACGCCGGCCAGATGGCCGAGGGTCGGGAAGATGTCGAGCAGGTAGGCCATCGCCTCGGTCCGCTTCCCCCGGGGGATGCCCGGCCCGGCGAAGATCAAAGGCGCCCGCATCGAGTGTTCATACAGGCTCTGCTTGCCGAACAGCCCGTGGCTGCCGATCGCCAGGCCGTGGTCGCTGGCGAACACGACCACGGTGTCGCCGGCCTGCCCGTTGACCCGGAGGGCGTCCAGGATCCGGCCGACCTGGTGGTCGAGGTGCTCGATGGCGGCGTAGTAGTCGGCCAGTTGCCGGCGGGTATCCTCGACCGTGCGGGGGAACGGCGCCAGCAGTTCGTCGCGGAGCTTCATCGCCCCGTTGTCGAACGGGTGGACCGGCAAGAAGTTGGCCGGCAGCGGGATCCGGGCCGGGTCGAAGTGGTCGTGATACGCCTTCGGCGCCTTGCGGGGGTCGTGCGGGGCGTTGAACGCGACGTAGCAGAGGAACGGCCCGTCCTGCCCCTTGCGATCCCCCAGGAAGCCGATCGCGGCGTCGGCGAACATCTTGACCGCGTGCTCGGCGGCGGGCCGGGGGGCGGTGAATTTGCGGTCGGGGCCGATGTCGCGGAGCGGCAGGGTATCGGGATCGCCCATCCCGCCCAGGAAGATCGACCGCCCTTGGCGGAACGCCCGCAGGGCCGATGCCTCACCGTTGTGCCACTTGCCGGCCAGGAACGTCTCGTAACCCATCCGCGCGAACGCCTCGGGCCAGGTGTCCTGGCCGATCTTGGTGTCGACCCGGAACAGGGTCCGGCCGGTCAGCAGCATGGCCCGCGACGGCACGCACACCGCCCCCTGGTCCGACCCCATGCAATAGGCCCGCGTGAACGCCGTCCCCTCGGCCACCAGCCGGTCCAGCGCCGGCGTCCGGACGTGGGGGTTGCCCAGGGCGCCGATGGTGTCGGCCCGCTGGTCGTCGCTGAACAGGACCAGGACGTTGGGGGGCCGATCCGCCCGCGCCGCGGCCCCGACGACGAGCAGCAACGCCAGGGCCAACCGGAAGGGGCGCGTCGACATGGTGCGGACTCCCGCGGGAGAGATGCGGCCCGGCGAGCGATCGCGCAGCAGGCGCGACCCCGGCGGAGGGCGGATCGGATTCGTCGATCGGTCGGAGCGGCCAGGATCGCACACGCCCGACCGGGCCGCAACCGACCGGGGCGGGGTCCGGCCGGCGGGAACTACTTCCGGGCCGGCCGCACTGGTAGTCTCTCCGTGAACCTCCCATCGCGCCCCGACCCTCCGCGCCGCCGACCGGGCCCCTGCCCGGCCGCCGTGCCGGCGATGCGTCTCGGATTCGGCGATGGGATCACCCCTGCCCGGAGCCTGCACCGTGACGATCCGACCGACCTTCGCCGCCCTCGCCCTCCTGCTCGCTTCCTCGATCCCGGCCGTCGCGGCCGACAAGGCCCAGCCCGTGCGGATGGGCTGCGGCGCGATGACGTTCGACACCGTGCCCGGCTGGGGCCTGGGGCCGGACGGCAAGTCCCAGATCGGCCCGACCCACGGCGGAGTCGCCGTCGACAAGGACGGCAACGTCTACACTAGCGCACACGCCGGCGTTTACGTCTTCTCGCCGCAGGGGGAAGTGGTCCGCAGCTTCCTCGGCGACGAGTACGCCGACATTCACGACATCAAGATTCGCGACGAGGAGGACGGCGAGTTCCTCTACGGGGCCCGCAACAACGCCGCCGAGGGGATCAAGCTCAACGCCAGGACCGGCGCCATCGTGCTGAAGCTGCCGTTCCCCAAAGAGTCGGGCCTGGACCTGAAGAAGTTCAACCCCACGGCCATCACGGTCGCCCCGGACGGTTCGATCTACCTGTCCGACGGCTATGCCAGCAACCATATCTTCAAGTTCGACAAGGCCGGCAAGTACCTGATGCACTTCGGCACCAAGGGGAACGGGCTCAAGGAGTTCAACACCGCCCACGGGATGACGCTCGACACCCGCTACACCCCGCCCCGCCTGCTGATCTGCGACCGCAACCACCAGCCCAAGGGCCGCCTGCTCCACTATGACCTGGATGGCCAGTTCATCGAGGAGGTCGTCACCGGGCTGGGCATGCCGACCTCGGCGCTGGTCCAGGGGGACTTCGTGTCCGTGCCCGACCTCCACGGGCGGCTGGTCATCCTCGACAAGACCAACACCATCATCTCCGTCCTGGGCAACAACCCGGACCCCGCCAAGGGCAGGAACTACAACATCCCCCAGAAAGACTGGGTGGAAGGCTGCTTCAGCGGCACCCACGGCTCGGCCTGGGATAAGGACGGCAACCTCTACGTCCAGGACTGGAACATGTCCGGCCGGATCATGAAGCT
The DNA here is from genome assembly GCF_051175315.1 of Tundrisphaera macrotermitis. Lineage (NCBI taxonomy): Bacteria > Pseudomonadati > Planctomycetota > Planctomycetia > Isosphaerales > Isosphaeraceae > Tundrisphaera > Tundrisphaera macrotermitis. Next base: position 2,273,218 of record NZ_CP195100.1, on the reverse strand, counting down.
CCAGCGCGTCAAGCTGGCCAACTGATATCGCAGCGGGCCGGCAGGTCCTTCGAATAAGGAACCTGCCGGCCCGTCGTGTGATCGCCCACCCGCCCGGATCAGTTGAACAGGAAGTGGCAGATGTCGCCGTCCTGCATGACGTAGGCCTTGCCCTCGGTGCGGAGCTTGCCGTTGGAGCGGATCTCCTTCTCCGTCTTGTAGGTCTCCAGGTCGGCCAGGGTGTAGACCTCGGCGCGGATGAAGCCCTTCTCGAAGTCGGTGTGGATCACCCCGGCGGCCTGCGGCGCGGTGGCACCGACCGGGATGGTCCAGGCGCGGACCTCGGTCTCGCCGGCGGTGAAGTAGCTCTGGAGGCCGAGGACGCGGTACGCCTCGCGGGCCAGCTTGGGCAGGGACGCCTCGGCCAGCCCCGACGATTCGAGCATCTCGGCGCGGTCGGCCTCGTCCAGCTCGGCGATCTCGGCCTCCAGCTTGGCGCAGACCGGGACGACCGAGGCCCCGACCTTATCGGCGAACTCGCGGACCTTCCGGACCAGTTCCCCCTCGCCGGCCAGGTCGGACTCGTCGACGTTGGCGACGTAGAGGATCGGCTTGGCGGTCATCAGGCCGAAGCTGGAGATGGCGTCGGCCTCGGGCTCGTCCAGGGTCAGCTTCCGCAGCGGCTGGTCGGTCTTGAGGTGGTCCAGGCACTTGCGGATCGCCTCGACGCGGAGCTTGGCCTCCTTGTCGTTCCCCTTGGCGGAGCGCTCGGCCTTGGGCAGGGCGTTCTCCAGGGTCTGCATGTCGGCCAGCATCAGCTCGATCTCGATGGTCTCGATGTCCGAGACCGGGTCGACCGCGCCGGCGACGTGGACGACGTCGGGGTCCTCGAAGCAGCGGACGACCTGGAGGATGGCGTCAACCTCGCGGATGTGGCTGAGGAACTTGTTGCCCAGCCCTTCGCCTTCGCTGGCCCCCTTGACGATCCCGGCGATGTCCACCAGCCGCAGCGCCGCGGGCACCAGCTTCTTGGGGACGATGTATTTGCTGATCCGCGCCAGCCGATCGTCGGGGACGCTGACGACCCCCTCGTTGGGCTCGATCGTGCAGAACGGATAGTTCGCGCTCTGGGCCTGCTTGGAGCTGGTGAGTGCGTTGAACAGCGTACTCTTGCCCACGTTGGGCAGACCGACGATACCCGCTCTCATGGTGCCGCGACGACCTCGGGAAAAGGAACCGGGACAGGGACTGGACGGCGGGCCACCCCGATCCGGGCGCGTGCAACCCCCTCGACCGCCGATCCGCGACCGGCCATGATACCACCCCCCGCCCGGGCGACCAAGGTCGGCCATCGCCCGATCGGTCAATGGTCGATGCGACGCTTTCGGGATTGCCGCCGAGTCGAATGGCAAATAGCATTGAATTCGATGCTTACCCAATGCGATACAGGAGCGTACCGATGGACCTCAGCCGAGACATCCACCCGCTGACCGACTTCAAACGGAAGACGTCCGAATTCCTCGCCCAGCTCAAGGAAACCGGGCAGCCGGTGGTCTTGACCATCAACGGCAAGGCGGAACTGGTGGTGCAAGACGCGGCCTCCTATCAGAGGTTGGTCCGCCTCGCCGATCGACTCGAAACCATCCAGGCCGTCAAGGAAGGGCTCGCGTCGATGGAACGCGGCGAGGGGAAGCCGATGGATGAGGTCTTCGACGCTTTGGAAAAGGAGCTGCGAACGAAGGACGATGCATGACCTATCGCGTCATCCTCCAACCGCAAGCCGAACGCGACATCCGGGACGCCGCGCGGTGGATCCTCGACCACTCGAAGTCGTCGGCCCCGGCGCTCCGCTGGGTTCGGAGCATCCGGTCCAGGATCGACACCCTGAAATCCACCCCATTTCGCTGCCCGGTCGATCCAGATTCCGAGGACTATGGCACGGAGGTCCGGGTACTGCTCCACGGAGGCAAGCGAGGCCGCTATCGCATCCTCTTCGCCATCCGGGACGACGCCGTGATCGTGCTGACCGTGCGTCATGCGGCCCGGCAGAGCCCGGGGGACGAGCCGGAGTAGGACGAGATGGGTAGCTAATCCGTGCCGATGCCACCCCGTCCCTCCGATACTGTTAAAATCACCGCACCCCGCCGGGCAAGACCGGCGCGTCGGCTCCTCCCACGACGCACCCCGAGGACTCCGAGACCCATGAGACGAGCCGCATTCCTCTCCGCCTGCGTGCTGATCGGCCCCGCCGCGATGGCCCAGGATAAGGCCCCGCTCCCGCCCCTGCCGCCGCCGCAGGCCGTCCCGAAGCCGGCCGCCGATACCGGCCAGCCATATGCGCCGCAGGCGATCCTGCCGGGCGGGGTCGTCGTGCCTTTGTTCGCGCCCGACTCGCCGCACCTGAAGGCGGACAAGCTGCACGTGCCCGAGGTGTACAACATGAGCGGGTCCGTCCCCGGGCGGATCAGCAACGTGGTGTCGATCCACAACCCGTCGATCGAGGTCCACACGGTCGACAAGGGGATCAACACCGGTACCCTGGTGATCCTGATCCCGGGCGGGGGCCACCGCAACCTGAGCGTGAGCGGCGAGGGGGCCGACTTCGTCCCATTCTTCCGCAACTACGGGATCAACACGGCGATCCTCCGGAACCGCTTGCGGGCCGACGGCTACGTCGCGGAGGTCGACGCCGTCCACGACGCCCAGCAGGCCGTCCGCGTCGTCCGGGCCTATGCGAAGGAGTGGGGCATCGACCCCCACCGGATCGGCGTGATGGGCTTCTCCGCCGGCGCCGAGTTGTCCGCCCCGGCCGCCCTGCTCTACGAGGAGTGGGACAAGGCGAATGCCGCCCCGTCCGACCCGTTCGCCGGGATCTCGTCGCGCCCGGATTTCGCCGGGATCATCTACCCCGGCCCGACCCCGTTCGCCCGCAACCGCACGGCGCCGCCGATCCCCAAGGACGTCCCGCCCGCGTTCATCGCCTCGGCCGGCGCCGGGGACCAGATCCACGCCGTCTGGGCGCTGGAATATTACCAGGCGATGCTCTATGCCGGCGTCCCCAACGTGGAGCTGCACCTCTACGGCAATGGCCGCCACCCCGGCGACCCCCTGCCCGACGGCTCGCGGATGTCCGGCGGCCTCACCGATCGGGGCGGCATCCCGTTCGGCACCTGGCAGAACCGCTTCATCGACTGGGCCCGCGACCTCGGCTTCCTCCAGAAGCCCGGCATCGAGACCAAGGCCGCGAAGGACGTCGCCGCCTACGCCGCCAAGCCTCCCCGCCCCTTCGGCCAGGGCCGCTGACGCCCCGGCTCCCCGGTCAGCGCCCGGCCCGCATGATGGCCACGAGCGTCTCGTAGTCGAGGGGCTTCACCAGATGGTGGTCGAACCCGGCCTCGCGTGCGCGGCTGCGGGCCGCCTCCTCGCCGTACCCTGAGACGGCGATGATCGTCGTGCCCGCCAGCCCGTCGGCACGCAGGCGCCGGGCGACCTCGTAGCCGTCCATGCCGGGTAGCCCGATGTCGAGCAGGACGAAGTCGGGGGCGAACCACCCGGCGAGGCCGAGCGCCGTCGGGCCGTCGGAGGCCACCTCGACCTGGTTGCCCAGGACCTTCAGGAGCCTCGCGAGGCCGCGGGCCGAATCCTCGTTGTCGTCGACCACGAGGACCCTTGCCCCCTTGGCCGGCGATCCCTCGGCGGGCCTGGACGCCCCCGGCCGCCCCGCCTCCGGCGCGGCCACGGCGGGCAGCCTCACGGTGAATTCGCTCCCCCGGGCCACGCCCTCGCTCCGGGCGATGACGCTCCCTCCGTGCATCTCGACCAGGTTCTTGACCAGCGTGAGCCCGATGCCCAGCCCCCCCTCGGAACGGGCGATCGAGCGGTCCCCCTGGGCGAACAGTTCGAACATCTGCGGGATCTTCTCCGGCGGAATCCCGGTGCCGTTGTCCGAGACAGCGACCGCGACCGAGCCGCCGTCGGGCCGGGCCGCGAGCGTGATCCTCCCGCCCGCCTCGGTGTATTTCGCCGCGTTGGTGAGCAGGTTCACGAGCACCTGCTCGATCCGGTGGGGATCCGCATCCACCCACATCGGGGCCGTCGAGTGGGAGACCGTGAGCTCGTGGCGCCGCTCCTCGACCAGCGGCCGGACGGTCTCCACGGCGCTCGCGACCAGCGCGAGCATGTCGACCTTCCGCCTCTTGAGCTCGATCTTCCCGCGGGTGATCCGCGAGACGTCGAGCAGGTCGTCGATCATCCGGGAGAGCGAGCCCACGTGCTTGCCGATGACCTCCTTGGCCCACTCCAGGTCTTCCCGGGCGTCGCTCCGCCGGACCACCTGGACGGCGTTGCCGATGGCCGAGAGGGGGTTCCGGAGCTCGTGCGCCAGCATGGCCAGGAACTCGTCCTTCCTCCGGTCGTTCTCGCGGAGCACCTCGGCCGCGCGCACGCGCTCGATGTGGGCCCACGACCGCTCGACCACCTCCTCGACGAGCGCCACCTCGGCGTTGGACCAGGGCCGGGGCGTCGCTTGATGGGCGGCCATCATGGCGACGAGCCGCCCGTCCTTCACGAGCGGGCAGCAGACGATGGCCTTGATCCCGATGGCGTTGAACATGTCGGCGCCGCCCCCAGGGTCGAGTTCCGCGTCCACGTCGCGGATGACCAGCGTCCGCCCGCCCCTCATGTCGGCGGCGGCCCTCGGCCCGAAGAGGTCGAGGGAATAGGCCCCCGCGGTGCTCGCCGCGCCGGGGGCGGTCCAGTCCTGGTGGATGACGAACCGGTCGCTGTCGGCGTCGACCGTCGCGTACGCGGTGCGCGTGGCCTCCAGGTGCTCGCCCAGGAGCCGGGCGGTCGTGGCCATGATCTCGCCGGCGTCGTCGGCCGACCGGGTCGCCTGGCCGAGCGTGTCCAGGAATCGGAACCGCTCCTCGCTCGATCGCAGCTCCTCCTCGTCGCGCCGGCGGTCGGTGACGTCGCCGAAGACGCCGATCATCCGCTCGGACTTGCCGCCCGGGTCCGGGACGGCGAGGTTGATGCTCAGGACCCGCCGGACGGCCCCGCCGGGCAGGACGATCCGGTACTCGGTCTCGAGACGCGACATCGAGTCGCGCGAGCGGGCCGACTCGGCCGCCACCCGCGCGAGGTCCTCGGGGTGGATGCGGGCGAAGAGATCCCCGGCGCGCGTCCCCTCCCCCGGGCCGAAGCCGAAGATCTCGCGGCAACGGTCGTCGAGCGTCATCAGGTCGGTCGCGACGTCCCACTCGAAGGTGCCGAGGCTCGCGGCCGAGAGCGCGGCGGCGAGCCGACCCTCGCCCCGCCTCAGCTCCGCCTCGGACTCCTTCAGGTCCGTGACGTCCCGGGTCGTGCCGGCGACCGCCACCACCTCGCCGCCGGCGCCGAGCACCGGCACGAAGATGTAGTCGTACATCCGCCGGCCGTTCGTCCCGTTGAACGGCACCACGCCGCGGATCGGCGCCCGGGTGCGGACCACCTGCTCGATCTCCCGGTCGTGCAGCTCGGCGTGCCAGGGCTCGTAGCCGAGTTCCAGGCAGTTCTTGCCGAGGGACTCCTCGCGGGTCCGGCCCCACATGGCGAGGAGGGCCTCGTTGGCGTAGGCGAAGCGATGATCCAGGTCGAAGATGTAGACCAGGTCGGGTGTGTTCGACAGCGCCGCCTCGTAGACGAGCCTCTGGCGGTCCGACTCCTCCTTCAATCGTTCCCGCTCCGCCTCGATCCCCTTGCTGCGGCTGATGTCGCTCGCGGCGCCGAACCACTCGATGATCTCCCCGGCCGCGTCGAGGACCGGGACGGCCCGCGAGTACGTCCAGCCGAGGGTCCCGTCGGGCCGGAGGGTCCGGTGTTCGAGTGAGAACGGCTGCCGGGTGGCGATGGCCCGCCCGATCGCCTCCCGGAGCCGCTCATGCTCGAAGGCCGGGACGTTCCGGTCGATCCAGTTGCGGATCGGCTCGTCGTTGCTGGGGATCAGGCCCCGGCCGTCGAGCGGCTGGAGCAGCGACCAGTCGGGGTTCAATTGATAGATCACATCCGACGTGGCGGTCACCAGGGCGCGGAACCTCCGCTCGCTCCGCGCCAGGGACGCCTCGGCCAGCTTCGCGTCGTGGATGTCGGTCGAGGTGCCGAACCAGCGGACGATCTCCCCGGACTCCGGATCGCGATACGGCTCGGCCCGGACCAGGAACCACCGGTAGTCGCCGCGCCTCGACCGGATCCGGTGCTCGACCCGGAAGGTCGACCCGGACCGGCGCGCCTCGGTGAACGCCGCCATCGTCGGCGGCCCGTCATCGGGGTGGAGGAAGCTGGCCGCGACCTCCGGGGCCGTGGTCGGCTCGTACGGGACGCCCGTGTAGGCCTCCCACTGGCGGTTGAAGAATTCGGTACGCCCATCGGCGTCGGTGACCCAAACGATCTGAGGGATGGCGTCCGCCATCAGCCGAAACTGCTCCTCGCCGGAGCGATGCGGGTCTTCGGCGACGCCCAGGATCGGAGACTCACGCCGCATGTCATTACCGGATCGAGTCATGGGGGGCCAACCGCGTGGGAAATGCGTGGGTCTCGATCGGGAGGCGAGGGCCTCGCGGCCCGCGGCGCCGAATCATGCTGTCGCAGACCGGGAGCGGGCCTCCATCCGCGCGGCGAGGACCGGCGGGCCGACCACTCCCGGCCGTCCGGGGTGACATCACGCACGCCGCGTGCCCCGGCGATGCCCCATCCCTCGGATCGGCCACACCAGGACGCCAGCCGGCCGGATCGGGCTCGGCCCGCGATCGACACGATGATGCGTCAAACGTGTGCCCCATCCCATCGTATGCACCCACGTCCCCCGCCGCACAGGTGGCCCGGCCCGCTTTCGTGAGCGAGCTTACGCGACGCGGAAGATCCGACGATCCCGCCGATGGCATGATGTTTCAAATCCGCCACGCGGCAGGTTCCGGAGCTTCGCCGGTCGAGGATCCCGCTGATGTGCGGCCCGCCGCACCGAAGTCGCCCCCGCTCCCCATACCAGCCAAATCGCCCAAAACCCTTCAACCTCGCCCGCGCCGGAGGAGCCGGCGGAGATGGGCCTCGATGGCGGCCCAGTCCCCCTTCCGGGCGACCGCGGCGACGTAGCCGTCCGGCCGAACGAGCCAGAGGCCGTCCCTGGAGAAGGGGGCGCGGACCTCGGGTTCGAGCACGTCGGGATGGCGGGCGATCAGCACGGCCCCGTCCACGTCGGAGGGGCCGAACAGGACGAAGCGGGGGGTGTCCCCGGCGCCGACCGGTTGGGCATCGCCCCGCAACGGGGCCCGCTCGCCGGGGGCGGGATGGCCGGGGCCGTGGTGGGACGGGGCGGTGAGGGGGCTCGTCGGGTAGCCGACCGAAAGTTCGGCCAGCTTGTTCGCCATCGCCTTGCGGGCGGGGGAGAGCCCGAACACCAGCGAGGCGGCGACGTTGCGGATCTCCTGGAGGACGGCCCCCTTGAGGACCGCCAGCGCCGTCAGGCGGCCGGCATCGGCCAGCACCTGCCGACCCACGGCCCCGCGCTCGATATTGTAGCTGCTCAGGAGGGGTTCCGACGCGGCCAGTCCGCGATGGACCAGGGCCAGCTTCCAGGCCAGGTTGCAGGCGTCCTGAATCCCCGTGTTCATGCCCTGCCCCCCGGCCGGGCTGTGGATGTGGGCCGCATCCCCGGCGAGGAAGGCCCGGCCGGATCGGTAGTCGGCCACCTTGCGTTCGTTGATCCGGAAAGAGGCCAGCCAGATCGGGTCCGACGCGGTGAGGCCGCCCGGCCCGCGCCGGTCCAGGAGCGCCTGGACCTCCGCCAGCGACGGGTCGGCGCGGCGGTCCGGCCCGGACGCGTCCCCCACGTCGGCGATCATGCGATAGCGCCCCGGCGCGATCGGGAACAGCGCCATGGTCCCATCCCGGTGCCAGAAGATGGCGATCTCGGGCGGGTCGGCCTTCACGCCGGCGAGGTGGACGTCGGCCAGGATCCAGTCGCTCGGCGTCGTCTCCCCCTCGAATCCCATCCCCAGTGCATGCCGCACCGTGCTGTGGGCCCCGTCGCAGCCGATCAGCCACGAGGCCCGGACCGCCTCCTCGGACCCATCGGCGCGGAGGATCGTGGCGTCGACGCCGTCCGCGTCGGTGGCGAAGCGGGCCAGTTCGGTCCGGCGTTCCACCCGGACGCCGTGACCGTCCAGATGCTCCTCCAGCAGCCGCTCGGTCTCGCTCTGGGGGATCATCAGGGCGAACGGATAGGGCGTCTCCATCCCGTCCAGGCGGACGCGGGCGATCTCGCGGGCCTCGGCCCGGATGCTCGCGGCCAAGACCTTCATCCCGGCCGCCAGGAAAGCCGGGGTGCAGCCCGCCCGGTCGAGGAGTTCCAGGGTCCGGCTCCAGACCACCAGGGCCTTGGACTTGTCGGTCCGCTGGGCGGACTTGTCGATGATCCGCACCGACAGGCCGTACCGCCTCAATTCGCCCGCCATCGCCAGTCCGACCGGGCCGGCGCCCACCACGAGCACGTCAGGATTCATGGCAAATCACCCGAGGATGGTTGTCGGAATCGTCCCGTCGATCGCCCCGGCGGCTCAAGGCACCGGCGACGTGCGGCCGGGGGCCGAGCGGTCGAACGGGGTCGGCTTGATCCCCTCGACCGGCAGCCAGGAGCGGTAGGCCGAGCCGTCGGCGCCGGCGGAGGCAAAGTCGCACAGGCGGAACGGGCGGCCGTCGGATCGGCCTTCCAGCAGGAGGATCGGCCGGGGCGCCGGGCCGTCCCAGGCGACCGGGGCGAGGGTCGAGAGGGAGGCGGCGGAGAGGTTCGGGAGGTCGGCCGGGTCGAACCGGGGGTCGGAGGCGAGCAGGAGCGGGCCGCGATAGATCGACGACTTGCCCGCAAACTCGCGCTCGCCGGCCCAGGCGCGGGGGGCGAAGTCGAAGGTGATCGCCACCTCGTCGCCGGCCTTCCAGGGGCGGTCGAGCACGAGGTAGCGGCCGGGCGTGACGCCGGGCACCGGGGTGCCGTTGACCGCCACCGTGGTCCGGGCCGACCAGCGGGGGATGCGGAGCCGGAGCGGGAACGCCGCCGGGCGGTCGGGGTCCACCGCGATGCGGACGGCCGGGTCGGCGGGATAGGTGGTCGCCTGGGTGAGCGTGACCGTCGGGCCCGTGGGGACGGTCACGACGATCCGGCCGGGTCCGTACCAGTTCAGCGTCAGGCCGTCCTGATCCGCCCCGACGGCCCACCGGCTCAGGAGCCCGAGGCCGCGGGCGGCGTTCACGGAGCAGCAGTTCAGCTCGGGCGAGCCGGCGCGGCACTGGAAGCCGATCTCGTGGAAGTTGGCCAGGCGGCGGCCATCCATCGGGGTGTTGTAGGTGCTCCACCGCCCCGACGGGGCGAACAGTCCGAGGGCGGAATTGAGCGTCGACAGCTCCAGTTCGTCGGCCACCAGGGGGTCGCCGGTCATGCGGAGCATCTCCACGCTCATGGCCATCCAGGCGATCGTGCAGCAGGTCTCGATGGCCCCCGGGTGCTCCGGGTGGCCCTGGGCCTGCTCGCCGGAGGAGAACCCGCCGTTGTTGTGGCGGTCGGTCTCGACGATGCTCCACCACAGGTTCTCGAACGCCCGACGGTCGTCGGGGTTGCCGCCGACGCGGTGCCGCTCGGCCAGCGCCAGGATCGGGTGCAGGCTCTCCCACCGGGGCCTGGGCGTCTTGAAGAACGGCACCCCGGCCAGCCCCTGGCGGAAGTAGTCCCCGGCCATCGGCTTGCCCGCCGGGTCGAGCGCGGCGAACTCGGCGATGAACTGGTCGGCCAGATCCCGGTGACGCCCGTCCCCGGTGCGGCGGTGGAGCAGGAGCAGGCCGTGGGCCGGCGCCAGGTTCATCTCGGTCCAGCCGGTGTCGACCAGCCGGGGCTTTTTATCGCCCAGGAAGCGGTCGCAGAACAGGTTGCCGATCTTCGTCGCGGCGGCCAGGGCGGCGGGGTCGCCGGTGCGCTCCGAGTACGCCAGGAGGCCGAGCAGGGCGTGATAATGCCCCCAGGCGTCCCAGGTCCCTCCGGGTTTGCCGGCGATGTTGGGCCCGGTGCCGGTCAGGCGATGGTCGCGCGGGAACGGGCCGAGGTAGCCGTCGGCGTCCTGGCAGGCGACGAAGTCGGCGACGAACCGCCGGAGGTGGTCCTCCAGGGCCGGGTCATCGGTGAGGTTGAGGATCTCGACCGACCCGGTCAGGTACTTGCCGGCGAACTCCCCCGACCACGGCAGGAGGTCGCGGGCCGGCGGGCGGTCGCGGTCGCGGAACATCCCCAGCAGCGCCGGGTTGGCCGCCGGGGCTTCCAGCAACCAGCGGCGGGTGACATTCCGCGTCGTTTCGCTCAACGGTCCCGCGAGCGAGAACCGGGCCCGGGGCTCGTCCGGGGGGGCGGCCAGGACCAGGGTCGCCACCATCCCGGCCATCAGTCCGATCACCGCATCCCCTCCCCGATCGCGCCGCCCGGGCCGGACATCCCGGCCATCGGGGGTTCAGGGTAAGCCCGCCGGCCCGGCCACGCAACCCGCGCGGGAGGAGGCTGGACCGGGCCGGGGCCCCGGGCGTAGAGTGAAGGCCGACCCAGGACCGACGAAGGCCCGGCCCCGAGACCCATGACGACCCGACTCGCACGCATGGCCCGATCGGCCGCCCTGCTCCTGGTCCTGGCCTCCCCCCCCTCCTCCGCCCGCGCCCAGGGGCCGAGCCCGAGCCGGTCGGACGCGGCGATCGCCAAGGCGCTGGCCTACCTGCAACGATCCCAGAAGGCCGACGGCGGGTGGGATGCCGGGTTCGGGCGGGCGACCTCGACCACGTCGCTGGCGGTGATGGCCTTCCTGGCGGCCGGGCACGTCCCCGGGCGGCCGGGGCCGTATCGCGACGCGATCGACCGTGGGATCGACTACGTCCTGGACCACCAAAAGCCCAACGGGATGCTGGTCAGCAACACCAGCCACGGCCCGATGTACTGCCACGGCATCAGCACCCTGATGCTCGCCGAGGTCGTGGGCATGATCCCCGACCCCGAGGCCGCCGACCGGGCCCGCGCCGCGCTGGCGAAGGCGGTGGCGCTGATCCTGAAGGCCCAGGACGCCCCCGGCAAGGGGGAGCGGAACGCCGGCGGGTGGCGGTATCAGCCCACCTCGTCGGACAGCGACCTGAGCGTGAGCGGCTGGCAGGTCATGGCGCTGCGGGCCGCGAAGACCGCCGGCTGCGCCGTGCCGTCGGGCCACATCGACCGCGCCGTGGGCTACCTCAAGAAATGCGCGGCCCCGGGGGGCGGGTTCGGCTACCAGCCGGGGGGCGGGGCGAACAACCCACGCACCGGCACCGGCATCCTGGCCCTGGAGATCTGCGGCGACCACCTCTCGGCCGAGGCCATGGCGGGGGCCGAGTACCTGCTCAAGCACCCGCCCCGGTGGGGCAGCGAGTACTTCTTCTACGAGGTCTATTACTGCCCCCAGGCGCTGTTCCAGGTCGGCGACCGCTACTTCGACGCCTACTACCCGCCCCTGGTGGCGATCCTGCTGTCCCACCAGGACCCCGACGGCAGCTGGCTGTCGGGCGACGGCAACGACCGGTCGGGCGGGCGGGTCTACTGCACCGCCACCGCCGTCCTCGCCCTGGCCGTCGAATACCGCTACCTGCCGATCTACCAGCGATGAACCACGCCGAGCCCCTGGACCGATCGCTCCTGACGATCGTCGTGCCGATCTACAACGAGGCGGAGAACCTGCCCGAGCTGGAGGTCCGCCTCCTGGCCATCACCGAGGCCACGGGCTTCTTCGAGCACGAGTTCCTGCTCGTCTCCGACGGCAGCGTGGACCGCTCCGAGGCGATGATACGCACGATGGTGGAGAATGACTCCCGGTTCCGGGGGATCTTCCTGAGCCGCAACTTCGGCCACCAGGCGGCCGTGTCGATCGGGCTTGAGCACGCCCGGGGGTCGGTCGTCGCGGTGATCGACGCCGACCTCCAGGACCCGCCCGAGGCGATCCCCGACCTGCTCGTCGCCCTGGGCCGGGGGGCCGACGTGGCCTACGGGGTCCGGCTCAAGCGCAAGGAGGGCGTCCTCAAACGGGCCTCCTACTTCACCTTCTACCGGCTGCTGGGCACCCTGGCGGCGATCGAGATCCCCCCGGATGCCGGGGACTTCTCGTGCATGAGGCGGCGGGTCGTCGACGCGATGCTCCGCCTGCCCGAGCGGAACCGGTTCGTCCGGGGGATCCGGTCGTGGGTCGGGTTCACGCAGGTCGGCGTCGCGTACGAACGGGCGGCGCGGGCGGCCGGGGCCCCGAAGTACGGGCTCCGCAAGCTCCTGGCCCTGGCCTACGACGGGATGTTCTCGTTCACGCGGCTGCCGATCCGCCTGATCCAGTTCCTCGGGTTCATCCTCTCGTCGGCGGCGATCCTGGTCGCCTTCGGCTACGTGGCCTGGTACTTCGTCGCCCCGTCGCGGTTCCCGTGGGGGTTCGCCAGCCTGATCATCTCGATCTGGTTCTTCGCCGGGGTCCAGTTGCTCTGCCTGGGCTTCGTCGGCGAATATGTGATCCGCACCTACGAGGAGTCCCGGGCCCGGCCGGTCGCCCTGATCCGCGAGTTCGTCGGCCGGCCCCGGGACCGCGACGGCTGACCGCTGACATCACCCGGGCCGATCCGAGCGCAGGACGACCATGCAAGCCCCCTACGCCGCCGCCTATGCCCGGCTCTACCGCGAGCACTGGTGGTGGCGGAGCCGCGAGGCGATCCTCCTGGACCTGATCCGGTCGCTCGGCCTCCCGCCGGGCGGGGAGATCCTCGACGTCGGCTGCGGCGACGGCCTGTTCTTCCCCGAGCTGGAGAGGTTCGGCCGGGTCCGCGGCATCGAGGTCGACGCCGGCCTGCTCGACCCCGACGGCCCGTACCGCGACCGGATCTCGACACTCCCCCTCGGCGACCCGTCCTATGAAGCCGACGCCGGGCGGTTCGGCCTGATCACCGCGCTCGACGTGATCGAGCACATCGCCGACGACGGCGCGGCGGTGCGGGCGATGGCCGCCATGCTCCGGCCGGGCGGGCTTTTGATCGTCACCGTCCCGGCGTTCCCGGCGCTCTGGGACCACCACGACGAGATCAACCTCCACCACCGCCGCTACACCGCCGCGACGCTCCGCCGGACGCTCGACGTCCCGGGCCTGGAACTGATCCGGCTCCGCTACCTCTATCCGGGCCTGTTCCCGCCCAAGTACCTGGTCGCGCGGGTCAACCGCCGCCGCGCCTCGAAGCTCGAACAGCACGCCCTGCCCGCCCCCTGGGCCAATCGCCTGCTGGCCCGGCTCTGCCTGATCGAAGACCGGATCCTGCGGCGGCTGCCGGTCCCGTTCGGCACCTCGGCCCTGGCCGTCGCCCGCCGGGTCGGGCCGGACGCCTGAGCCCGGCGCCGGCCCCGCTCACCCGGTCAATCAGGCGGGGATCCCTTCCAGGTCGGCCGGGAGCTTGTCCACGTCCTTGGCCCGCATCCCGTCCAGGAGGGCCTTCAGCTCGGCGAGCTTCGCCGGCTCCGCGGCCGCGCGATCGGCCGTCTCGTACGGGTCGGCGGCGATGTTGTAGAGTTCGCTCCGGCCGTTGGCGAAGGCGATCAGCTTCCAATCGCCGTGGCGGAGGACGTGGCCCCGGCGGTGGGCGATGTAGAGGGTGCGCGGGGCGGGGTCCGCGGCCGCCCCCGAGAGCAAGGGCCAGGCGTCGAGGCCGTCCCATTTGAGGTCCGAGGCGGACTGATACCCGACCAGCTTCGCGAGCGTGGGCATCCAGTCCACCGCGTGCAGCGGCGCCAGGAGCTTGCGCGGGGCGAGCTTCGCCGGCCAGTTGACGCACGCCGGCACGCGGATGCCCCCCTCGTAGAGCAGGTCCTTCTGGCCGCGGAGCGGGAGGTTGCTGCTCAGCACCGGGGTCGGCGGGACCTGGCTGATGTAGGCATTCGCGCCGCTGTGCAGGCCCCCGTTGTCGGAGGTGAAGACGATCAGGGTGTTGTCGCGGGCCCCGGAGGCGTCGACCGCCGCGACCAGCTCCCCGACCTTGGCGTCGAGCTGGGAGATGAACGCGGCGAACCGATGGTACGACTCGTCCATCTTGGGGTCGTCGTAGAACTTCCGGCCCTCGTGGAGCTTCTTGTACTCGTCCGGCGCGTCGACCGGGATGTGCACGGCATGGAACGGGACGTAGACGAGCCAGGGCCCCTTGGCCTCGCGGATCCATTTCGCGGACTGCCGCGCCACCAGTTCGGTCGCGTTCCCCTCCTCGTCGTAGACGACCCCGTCGCGGTGCCAGGTCCGGGCATAGGGCCCCTTGCGGTAGAGGTGGCCCCACGGGTCGACGGCCCCGTTGAGCGAGCCGTAGCTGTGGTCGAACCCGTATTGCTTGGGCCCCCACTCCTGCCGCGAGCCCAGGTGCCACTTGCCGGCCATGTGGGTTGTGTATCCGACCGATCGGAGGGCCGAGGCCAGGGTCTCGGTGCCCGGCGGCAGCGCCCGGAGGTTGCTCGGCGCCAGGGCCTGGGGGCCGAACCGGCCGGGATAGCGCCCGGTCATCAGGGCCGTCCGCGTCGGCGTGCAGACCGGCTGGACGTAGTGGGCGTCCAGCTCCACCCCGGTCTTCGCCAGCCGGTCGATGTTCGGCGTGGCGACCCGCCCCCCGTGGTAGGCCACGTCGGCCCAGCCCAGGTCGTCGGCCACGATCAGGAGGATGTTGGGCCTGTCCGCGCCCGCGGCGACCGCCGCCGGGAGCCAGGCGACGGCCGCGAGCAGGGCCCGGGCGAATGAACGGGAGGCGGGGGGTCGGATCATGGGTCTCTCCGGTGGGGGTTCATCGGGCCGCCCCAACCTACCGGCCGCGTCGGGCCGGGTCAAAGCCCGGGGCCGGGGCCCGCCGTCCGGCTCGGATCGGCGGTTGCCGCGGCATCCGGGGCGTGGTAGAGTGCGCATCACGGATGCCCACGGCTCGACCCGAACGGCCCGTCCCTCCCCCGGTGCGACCAATCATGAACGAGACTCCCGATCGCCTCAATCGGCGCGACTTCTTCGCCGCCGCCGGCCTCTCGACGTACTCCGTCCTGGTCCTGGCCGACGGCTCGGCCGAGGCCGCCGCGCCGCCTTTGCGGGCGCCCGAGGAGATCCGGGACGCGTTCCGCGCCATCGCGCCGATGGACGCCGACCTCGCCGCCAAGCGGTTCGAGGGCGAGCCCCACATGACCCTGGTCGACCTCGACTGCGACGTGCTCGTCGCGGGCGGCGGGCCGGCGGGCGTGTGCGCGGCCCTGGCCGCCGCGCGGAGCGGCAGCAAGGTCGTCCTGGTGCAGGACCGGTCCCGCCTGGGGGGGAACTCCTCCAGCGAGGTCAAGATGCACATCGTCGGGGCCAACAACCACGGCGGACGCCCCGGCTGGCGCGAGGGCGGGATCATCGAGGAGCTGCGGCTCGACGACGCCGCCAACAACCCCCAGCGCTCCTGGGAGCTGTGGGACCTGCTCCTCTACGACAAGATCATGACGGAGCCGAACTGCACCCTGCTGCTCGACACCGCCGTGACCGCCGCCGACGTCAAGGACGGCAAGATTGCCCGCGTCCTGGCCCGGTCCGATAAGACCGAGCACCTGTATCGGGTCAACGCCAAGGTCTACATCGACTGCACCGGCGACAGCCGCCTGGCCCTGGAGGCCGGCGCCACCATGCGGTGGGGCCACGAGTCGCGCGAGGCCTACAACGAGCCGCTCGCCTGGGAGAAGCCGACCCGCGAGACCCTCGGCTCCAGCATCCTGTTCACCGCCCGCGACTACGGCAAGCCGATGCCCTTCAAGGCCCCGGCCTGGGCCCGCAAGGTCGAGCCCAAGCACCTCCGGTTCCGCGGCATCTCGTCCTGGGAATACGGCTACTGGTGGATCGAGTGGGGCGGCTCCACCGACACGATCCGCGACAACGAGCGGATCCGCTTCGAGCTGTTGTCGATCGTCACCGGCGTGTGGGACTACATCAAGAACAGCGGCAAGTACCCGACCTCGGCCAACTGGGCCATGGACTGGGTCGGCATGGTCCCCGGCAAGCGCGAGAGCCGCCGCATCGAGGGCGACCACATCCTCACCCAGCACGACCTCATGGGCCTGACCGAGCCGTTCAAGGACGCGCTCGCCATCGGCGGGTGGGGCCTGGACGAGCACCCGCCCGGCGGGTTCGACGACTCGAACAACAAGCCCTTCGTGAGCACCAAGCTGGCGGAGGTGTACAACATCCCCCTGCGGGCGCTCTACAGCAAGGACGTGTCCAACCTGATGATGGCCGGCCGCAACGCCAGTTGCAGCCACGTCGCCTTCACCTCCACGCGCGTGATGGCCACCTGCGCCGTGATGGGACAGGCCGCCGGCACCGCCGCCGCCCACTGCGTGAAGCACGGGATCACCCCGCGGACCCTGGCCGACGACTCGACCCGGATCGTCGACCTCCAGCAGGCCCTGCTCCGCGACGACCAGACGATCAAGGGCCTCCGCAACGAGGACCCGCTCGACGTCGCCCGCCAGGCGAAGGCCACCGCCTCGTCGGTCTACCAGACCGCCAAGCCGGAGAACGTCCTGGACGGCTTCGTCCGCGACATGGCCGGCGAGCTGAACCACCGCTGGGCCGCCCCGATGGCCGGCGGCCCGGTGTGGCTCGACCTCGCCTGGGACAAGCCCCAGCCGATCCGCCACGTCCAGATCACCTTCGACACCGGCTTCCAGCGCGAGCTGACGCTCACGTCGTCGGACAACAACAACAAGCACATCATCCGCGCCCCCCAGCCGGAGACCGTCCGCGACTACGTCCTGAAGGCCAGGACCGCCGACGGCCGCGAGGTCGAACTCGCCCGCGTCACCGGCAACCACCAGCGCCTCCGCCGCCACGATTTCCCCGCGGTCGACGCCCAGTCGATCCGCCTGGAAGTCACGGCCACCAACGGCTCCGAGCAGGCCCGCGTCTACGAGGTCCGCTGCTACGCCTGAGGCCAGAATCGGGGGCCGGCCCTCGTCGGCCCCCTGCCCCTCGCGATGTGCCCGGCCGGGAGGCAGGGCAAGCCCTTCATCTTGAACGGTGCAGATTCGTCATCTCCGTCGGGTGGCTGTGGTTGGCTTGCCAACCACAGGGCCGGCGCCACTGCCCCGGATGGATGGCCATCGCCCGACCCGGCCGCCCTCGCCGACGATCGCTTGCGGCGAACACGTTGGCCCTGTGATTGGCAAGCCAACCACAGCCACCCGGGCAAAGATCCGGGATTGCCGAGGACGGCCAATCCCTTCACCCGACCGACCCTGCTCCTCGTGACGTCCCGAATCCGGGAGGCCCATCGGTGCCGATCGTCCATCGCATCCGCCCGGCGATGGCGACCACCTTCGAGGCCTGGCTCGTCGGCGACGACGAGGAGCACCTCGACGCCGTGGCCGGGGCGGCCCTCGATGAGATCCGGCGGGTCGAACGCCTGCTCTCCCGCTTCGACCCCGCCGCCGAGGTCGCCCGCGTGAACCGCGAGGCCGCCGCGCGGCCGGTCCGGGTTGACCGGGAACTGCTGGCGATCCTCCTCGATGCCCGGTCGTGGTGGGAGCGGACCGACGGGTCCTTCGACATCCTCGCGGCGGCCGGGGCCCGGCCCGGCCTCCGGTTCGACGACCGGATCGCCATCGACCCGGACGCGGCAACGGTCCGCTTCCTCGACCCCGCGGCCCGGATCGATCTGGGCGGCTATGGCAAGGGATATGCCCTCGACGCGGCGGCGCGGGTCGTCGCGGAGTTCGGCATCCGCTCGGCCTTCCTCCACGGCGGGACCAGCTCCGCCCTGGCGCGCGGGGTCGGACCCGACGGCCATCCCTGGCAAATCGCCCTGCGCGACCCGTTCGCGAACGATCCGGGCACCGAGCTGGGGCGGGTCGAACTCGTCGACTGCGGCTTCTCCAGCTCGGCCACCCTCGGGCCCGGCATGGCCCGGTCCGACATCCTCGACCCACGTACCGGCACCCCCCAAAGTGAGCAGGCCGCGGTTTCCGCGATCGCCCCCACCGCCGCCGAAGCCGAGGTCCTCTCGACCGCCCTCCTGGCGATGGGCAAGGATCGCGGGCAACGCTGGCAAAAACGAACCCAACGCGATGGCGTCCGCGTCGCCTGGATCGATCGGGACGGCGTCGAGTGGCTGTGACCGACGATGGAAAAACGAACCCAAACACCCGGCCTGCCCGGCCAACCGCGCTGGCGTCGGGGCCGGGTCGATGAGACGATGGAAAAACGAACCCAAACACCCGGTCCTCGGATCATCCGGCGGGCACGCGAGCGGGTCGACCGCCCCCGCCCCGGGGCCGCACGGCAAGGAGTTGATGCCATGCCTTCCCTGCATGTCCGGAAACTCGGGCCGGAACGGGTCCGGGTCCCGCAGCCGCGGGGCACGGTCCTCCTGATCCGGGCCATCCCCATCGCCTTCGCCGTCGCGATGCTCGGGTGCCTGTTCACCCGGACGCCGAGGACCGGCGGCGTCTCGGGGGCGGAGTGGCTGCTCCTGTTCCAGTTCGTGACGATGATCGCGGCCACGCGGTGGGCCTCGAACCGCCCGCTCCTGGCCATCCACGAGCGTGGGATCGTCGTCGGGCACGGGCGTTCGATCCACACCCTGCGGTGGGACGAGGCCCGCGTCGATTTCGCGACGTCGATGGCCGGCCGGCTCCTCATCCGGCCCGTCGGCGGCCCGGCGGCCCGGTCGATCATCTCGATCGACATCCCCCCGGGGCTGGTCGAGGCCGTGGCCCGGGCCCTCCCGAATCACGACGCCCCGACCCTGATCACCGACCCGAGAGAAGCGCGATGAGGCCAGCCCCGACCGGACGGCGAGACTTCCTGCTCGGATCGGCGGCGCTGGCCGCCTGGGGGGCATCCGCGCCCCTCGCTTCGGCCCGCGACGACGACGAGTTCGCCCCGCTGGAGCCGGTGCGGGTGGGGGTGGTCGGCACCGGCGGGCGCGGGTGCGACCTGATCCGGGCCCTGGCTACCATCGACGGGGCCGAGCTGGTGGCGGTGTGCGACGACTACGAGCCCCACCTCAAGCGTGGGGAAGAATACGCCGGACCCCGCGCCCGGCCGTTCCGCGACCTCGCCACCATGCTCCGCGAGGCCAGGCCGGCGGCCGTGGTGATCGCCACCCCGCTGGATTGCCACTACGGCATGAGCCTGGCGGCGCTCGACGCCGGGGCCGCCGTCTTCTGCGAAAAGACCCTCTGCCTCACCCTCGACGAGTGCCGCAAGCTCGCCCAGGCCGTCGCCGACCGCCGGGCGATCTTCCAGGTGGGCATCCAAAGGCGATTCAACGCGATCTACAAGCAGGCCGCCGCGATGGTCGCCGCCGGGATGCTCGGGCGGATCTCCGCGATCGAGTGCCGCTGGCACCGCCACACCAACGGCCGCCGGCCCGTCCCCGTCCCCCGCGCCGACCCCCGCTTCCCCGACCTGGAACATCGGCTCAACTGGCGATTGTTCCGGGCCCGATCGCAGGGGCTGATGTCGGAACTGGCCAGCCACCAGCTCGACATCGCCAACTGGGTCCTGGGCGGGCCGCCGACGCGGGCGATCGGCACCGGGGGGATCGACCACGACCGCGACGGCCGCGACGTCTTCGACAACGTCCACTGCCTCTACGAGTACCAAACGAAGCCACCGGCCGCCCTCCGCGACAAGGGGGGCCCCTATACGGTCCGCGTCACCTACTCGTCGCTCCAGAACAACGCCTACGAGGGGGCCTCGGAGACGATCCTCGGGTCCAAGGGCACC
This sequence comes from Tundrisphaera macrotermitis, assembly GCF_051175315.1. Taxonomy (NCBI): domain Bacteria; kingdom Pseudomonadati; phylum Planctomycetota; class Planctomycetia; order Isosphaerales; family Isosphaeraceae; genus Tundrisphaera; species Tundrisphaera macrotermitis. The sequence goes on along the minus strand of NZ_CP195100.1, from coordinate 2,253,410 downwards.
CTCTACCTCACCCAGGCCAAGGGGCTGTTCTACCGCGAGACGACCGGCGACGGCCCCGGCTGGGACCAGGAGGCGGGCGTCGCCGTCCGCGACGCGGCGATCATCACCTCGGGCAAGACCCTCAAGATGTCCAACGACCCCTGGGCCCACCGCGGCACCCCCTACGAGATCGAGGCCTCCGGCGACGACACCCGCGACCAGCTCGTCGCCTTCCTCGACTCCGCCCGCCGCAAGGACCCCGCCACCCTCTGCGACGCCCGCGCCGGCCTCCTCAACGCCGCCACCATCCTGATCGGACACGAAGCCATGACCGAGGGCCGCGCCGTGGACTTCCCGGAGGGACTGGCATGAACCATCTCGATGCGATCGCCGCCTCTCCGGCCGGTTCAGCGCGATCGGCAAAGCGATGGGTCGCCGCCCTGATCGTCGCCGCGTTGGTCACGCCGGTCGTCGCCGACGAATCACCGCCCGATCCCCGCTCGTTGCTCGAAAGGATCGAGCGCGACCGGCTCGCGTTCGGCCCGGGACGGATCGAGCTGATCCTGATCGACATGCCGACCCGGGACGTCGACGGGCCTCCGGTACGGACCCGGCTGGTCGTCACCTTCGAAGGCGAGAGACGCCGCTTCGATGCCGATCTGAGTTGGCTGGAGATCCCCTGGCTGCGACCCGAATCGGGCCCGATCGCCAACAAAACGCGAAGCCTTGAGGGCCTCTTGGGGGGACAGGCGGCCATCGTCGACGCGGGGCTGGGCGTTCGACGCGGCGAGCGCCGCCGCACGATTTACGACGGGCATCAGGTGATGAATTACCTCTCTGGGAATCGGACGGCGGTCATCGCCGACCTCAAGGGTTGGCCCGCCCGCGACGCCTTCGACCCCCGCATCCTCGGACTGTCCGCCGACCTCAGCCCGTCCGAGACGGTCCGGCTTCGGCTTGCACCCCGCCCAAGCGAGACGGTCAGGTTGGTCGGTCGCGAGGACATCGCAGCATCCCCGGCCTGGCACGTCCTGGTCGGAGGGTCCCCGGATCGGCCGGACCTGGAGCGGCACTTCTGGGTCCATGCTTCACCAACATGCCGACTCCTCCGGCATGAGATTCGTACTCGCCTCGGCCGGAGCGAGGTCGTTTCCGAGTACGGGGCACTCGACGATGATTGCCCCTTGCCGACTCGCATCACGTCCCGGCACTTCGACGCGAACGGTATCCAGGACCGGGGATGGTCCATCGAACGGGAAGAGACCCGCAACGGCATCCCGGTCGATCCGTCGACCTGGACCCTCGCCGGCCTGGAGATGCCGGCCGGCGTGGCCGTGACCGATCGCCGCGGCAAACAGTCCCTCGGCTTCTGGGACGGGCGATCCCTGACCAAAGCCCCGCCCCCAGCAAATCAGGACGAACCGCCTTCATTCCGGCCCGACCCATCCCAGTTGCTCCGGATCGCTCGACTCGACCGCGATGGGCCGCTCGCCTTCGACGCCTTGGCCGAGATCGCCCGGTCCGCCCCCTCGGGCACCGAGGCCGGCGACGCGGTCCGCTGGCTGACCAGTCACCACGCCGAGTCGGCTGGCGTGGGCGAGATCGCCCTCAGATTCGCCGGTTCTCACCCCGAGGGGGTCGAGCCCCTGTTCCGGTCGATCCTCGCCGGGAATCCTGCCCGAGAGGACCGGGGCCACGCTTGCTTCGGCCTCGCCCAGATCCTCAAGGAACGGTCCGGTCGCCGTGGCCAGGACTGCCCCGAGGCCGAGCGGCTGTTCGAGCGGGCCATCACCACCTATGGCGATGTCAAGCGACCCGGCTGGGCCCGCACGATCGGCGAGTCGGCCCGCTCCGAACTCGATGAGATGCAGGCCCTGGGCATCGGCAAGCTGGCCCCGGACATCGTCGGCGAGGACCTTCGAAGCAGGCCGCTTTCATTGGGGGACTTTCGCGGCAAAGTGGTCGTGGTCGACTTCTGGAATTCCGGCTGTGCCCCGTGCCTACGCGCCATCCCGGGCCACAAGGAACTCATCGCCCGGATGGATCGCAAACCCTTCGTTCTCCTGGGTGTTTGCGGCGACGAAGATCGAACCCAGGCCATCCGCACCGCCGCGAATCAGGCCATGACGTGGCCCTCCTGGTGGCAAGGTGGCGGTGACGGTCCCATCACCAGAGATTGGAGGGTCCATTCCTGGGCCAGCAATTATGTGATCGACGCTCGGGGGATCATCCGTTTCAAGAACCTGAACGGCCCTCCGCTCCGGGAGGCGGTGGAATCCCTGGTGGAAGAGGCCCTGCGACCTTGAGCCGATAGGACCGGGCCGGCCCTCTGATGAGCGACACCCTCCCCCGTCCAATGGTCAGAAGGACAAGTCACGTGACGCGATCGCTCCTGTTCCGATTGTCGCTGTTCCTCGCCGCCATCCAGGGCGGGGGCCATCCCGAGGTCCGCGGGGCCGAGCCCCCGCTGCGCGAGCAGGCGGTCCAGGCCATGCGGAAGGCGGCCGGGTTCTATCGCGGGCGGGTGGCCAGCCACGGGGGATATGCCTACTACACCCGATTGGACCTGAAGCAGCGTTGGGGCGAGGGGAAGCTGGACGCCGACACGATCGTGGTCCAGCCGCCCGGGACGCCCGCCGTGGGGATGGCGTACCTGGAGGCGTTCGCCGCGACCGGCGACCGGTTCTATCTGGATGCCGCCCGCGAGGCCGCCGAGGCGCTGGTGGCCGGTCAGTTGGAGTCGGGCGGGTGGACGCAGACGATCTCGTTCGCCCCGGGCAAGCCGGTTGATCGCTATCGCAAACGCAAGGGCGGGGCCGGCAAGAACATCTCGTCGCTCGACGACGGCCAGACCCAGTCGGCCATCCAGTTCCTCGCCAGGGTGGACAAGGCGCTGGACTTCCGCCATGCGGAGATCCACGAGGCGGCCCTCTATGCGGTCGACGCCCTTCTCAAGGCCCAGTTCCCCAGCGGGGCCTTCCCGCAGGTCTGGACGGGGCCGGTCGCGGCCAAGCCGGTCGTCCGGGCCCGGTACCCGGAGGGGGACTGGCGGAGCGAGGGGCGGGTCAAGGATTACTGGAACTGCCCGACCCTGAACGACAACCTGGCGTCGACCGTGGCCGAGACCCTCATCGCGGTCCATCAGGTCTACGGGGATGCGAAAAGCCGGGCCGCGCTCGAACGGCTGGGCGACTTCCTGGTCCTGGCCCAGATGCCCGACCCCCAGCCCGCCTGGTGCCAGCAGTACCACCCCGACACGATGGCCCCGATCTGGGCCCGCAAGTTCGAGCCCCCCGCCGTCACCGGATGGGAATCCCAGGGCGTCATGGAAACCCTGATGCGGATCGCCCGCGAGACCGGCAACAAGGCCTACCTCGACCCGATCCCCCGGGCCCTCGCTTATCTCAAACGAAGCCAACTGCCGGGCGGACGGGTCGCCCGGTTCTACGAGCTGAAGTCCAATCGGCCCCTGTTCATGGACGCCGATTATCAGCTCACCTACGACGACTCGGCCGCCCCGTCGCATTACGGATGGGTCCAGCCCTCCCGGCTGGACGGCATCGAGAAGGCGTATCGCGCGGCCCGGGAAGGCGTCGCCCCCCGGGCCGAGCCGGCCCGCCCCTCGCCCCTGGAAGTCCGGCGGATCATCGGGGAACTGGACGCCCAGGGGCGGTGGGTCTCGACGTTCGCGGGCGAGCGGCTGGTCGGCCAGCCGAAGTTGCCGATGGGGTTGCCGTACCTGTCGAGCGAGGTCTTCATCGACCGCCTCACGACCCTGGCCCGGTTCGTCGGGGATCGGCCGAAATGATGCCGATTGATCCAATCGTTCGGCTCGTCCTTCCCTGGTCGTTCGCGTACACTAGGGGAAATCGAGGGGCGGCAACCAGCAAGGGGGCGATGATCTGATGCGATTGGCGATCGGGGGGATGGGGACGGCACTCCCCGAGCATTCGCTGGCCCAGGAGCGTGCGGCGGCGTTGAGCAGCCACCTGTCGGGGCACGACGACGGCCAGGCGAAGCGGCTGGCGGCGCTGTACCGCAAGTCGGGGGTCCGCCGCCGCCACCTGGCGATGCTCGATCGCTCCGAGCCGGAGACGCCGCCCGAAGGGCTGCACGGGGCCACCACCCGGTGGCGGATGGAGCGTTACGACTGCCTGGTCCGCCCCCTGGCCCGCGAGGCGGCCGGCAAGGCGCTGGCGGCGTCGGGCGTGGCGCCGTCGTCGATCACCCACCTGGTCACGGTCTCCTGCACCGGGTTCGCGGCGCCGGGGTTCGACCTGGCCCTGATCGGCGGGCTGGGGCTGGACCCGGGCGTCCAAAGGACCCACGTCGGGTTCATGGGCTGCCACGGGGCGCTGAACGGCCTGCGGGTGGCGCGGGCGTTCGCCGGGTCCGAGCCGAGGGCGCGGGTCCTCCTGTGCGCGGCCGAGCTGTGCGCCCTCCACTTCCAGGAGGGGTGGGAGGCCGACGACGCGGTGGCCAACGCCCTGTTCGCCGACGGCTCGGCGGCCCTGGTGCTCGGGTCGGACCTGCCGTCGGGCGACCGCTGGGAGGCGGCCGGCAGCGGCTCCTACCTCCTGCCCGACTGCGGCGACGCGATGAGCTGGACCATCGGCGACCAGGGGTTCGCCATGACCCTGTCGTCGCGCGTCGCCCCGATCATCGCCGAGGCCCTGCGGCCCTGGCTGGAAGGCTGGCTCGCCCCGTTCGGCCTGGCGCCGGACGACGTGCGGACCTGGGCCGTCCACCCCGGCGGCCCGAGGATCATCGACGCGGTGGAGACCGCCCTCGGCCTGGATCGCCAGGCGACCGCCGTGTCCCGCGACGTGCTGGCCCAGTGCGGCAACATGTCCTCGCCCACGATCCTGTTCATCCTCGACCGGCTCCGCCGCCAGGACGCCCCCCGGCCCTGCGTGGCCCTGGCGTTCGGCCCCGGGCTGGCGATCGAGGCGGCCCTGTTCCTCTGATCCGACCCGACCGGACCCTCCGACCATGCCCCAGCCCGCCGCCCGCGTGACCGACATGCACGTCTGCCCGATGTTCACCGGCCCGGTGCCCCACGTCGGCGGGCCGATCCTGCCGCCGGGGGCGATCACCGTCCTGATCGGCGGACTACCCGCCGCCCGGGCCACCGACATGGCCGTGTGCGTCGGCCCGCCCGACGTGATCGCCATGGGCAGCCCGACCGTGCTGATCATGGGCCTGCCCGCCGCCCGGATGGGCGACCCCACCGTCCACGGCGGCACCATCGTCCTGGGCTGCTTCACGGTGATGATCGGCCCCTGAGCCGGCCGCCTGGGCCGCCGCCCCGGCGCAGTTCAGCCGGATCATGGCCCCGTCCATGTGGATATCCTCGCGGGTCTCGACCCGGAACTCGCGGGCCCGGATCGCCACGGCGTCGGCCGACTCGATCGAGAGCCGGGCCGAGCGGAGCCGGACCTCCGGCACCTCGCCCCCGAGCAGGATCCGGACCTCGACCTCCCCCTCGGGCGAGCGGACCTCGATCTCCTCGCGGCCATCGCCGACCACCACGACCACCGACCGGCCCGAGGGCAATCGGGGCGGCGGGCCGGGCATCGTCGGGGCGATTTCGGGGACGGGCGGTGCGGTCGTCGCAGGGGTCATCGTCGGGTTCCTCCGGGGGTCACGAGCCGGGCCAGTAGTCGATCGCCGATCCGAGTTCGCCGGCCGGCGTGGGCGGGACGTCGCGGCGGGTGCCGAACTCGTCGAGGAGCTGGTCGCGGAGCTTGGCGCCGAGCAGCGGGTCCACTTCCTTCTCCGCCGCCTTGGCCTGGGCCCGGGCGAGTTTCTCCGCCTTTTTGGCCGCGAGCCGTTCGAGGGCCTCGGCCTGGGATTTGGCGTGGGCCTCCGCCTTCTCGCGGGACCGGGCGAGCCGCTCGCGATTCCGGGCATGGTCGGAGGCCAGCCGGTCGTTGAGGCTGTTCATCGTCTCGGAAAACTGGTCGAGCGAGTTCTTCAACTCGGCCTGAAGTCGGTCCACCTGCTCGCGGAGCTGGGGATCGCGGCTGCGTTCGCGGGCCTCGGAGAGCCGGTCGTGGTAGGCCTGGAAGGCTTGCGCCAGCTTGTGGATGTCCTGGGGGTTGTCCATCATCACCTCGGGAGGGAAGGGGCCGCCGAACCGGGCCCCGTCGAGCGTCGTCAGTGGGGCGTCGCAATCGGGGCAATAGATCGTCCGCCAGAGGGCGAGCTCGCAGCCGGGGTTGAGGCAGCCGTGGGCGGCGGGAATGCCCACCGGGTACGGTCGGCGACAACGCCGGCACGGCAGCGCCGGCGGTTGGCCCAGCCCGCAGCGTGGGCAGTCGCGGGGGACGGCCGCGGGCCGGGCGATCGCGACGAGGTTGTGGGCGGTGGAGTCGAACACCCGGCCGGTCCAGGCCCAGAGGTCGAGGAATTCCGCCCTGGGCAGGAGATTAGGCCCGTCGAGCATCGGGTCGTGGAGGAGGATCGCATCGGCCTCGATCGCGCCGACCGCCGAGAAGTGGCGGCGGGACGACCGCGGCCCGAGCGGGTGGTTGAGGATGACGCGGACGCCCGCGTCGTGGCAGCGGAGCAGGACGGTCCAGGGATCGGCCGCCTGGAGGACCTCGGCCGTGAGTCCCCGCCCGATGGCGTCGTGGCCGAGCCGGTGGGTGTCCACACCGGATCGGCCGGCATGGCCGTCGCAAGACAGCCCGTCCCAGATGGCCTGCTGGGAGAGGTGCATCCCGAACGAGCCGTAGACCATGGCCAGGGCGGCGGCGCCGCACCACCAGTCCGCCTCCTGCCGGGCGAACGGGATCGGCGATCGATGGCCCGGCGGGGTGGCCGTCACGGGGTCACTCCCAGCGGTTGGCGCCATAGGCGACGTCGAGCCCGAGGGCGATGAACTGGCGGTACCGGACCGAGAGCCCGCCGGGGGCCCCGGCTCCCGCCGCGCGGAGGATGCCCGCCCCGCACAGCCGGGCCGCCAGGCTCGGCAGGATCAGGGCGGGCGTCGGGGTGGGCGAGTCCGCCGGTGCGGGCGGCCCGGCGGCGTACTGGGCCGCCCGGGCGATGCATCCGGCCGCCGCCCCCCGGCCCGCCTTGACGCCCGCCTCGCCGGCCTCGCGGCGATGGTCGTCGGTCGGGGCGATGACCCAGCGGACCGCCGCGCCCAGGGCATCCCGGTGGGCGGGCGCGGGGGATTCCCCCAGGGCGTGGCGGGCGCACAGGCAGCCCCACCAGACTGCCTCGCGGTTCAGCAGCGAATGGGCCATGAACCGGATCGCGTCGGCGTGGTGCCGCCCCCGGATCAGCAGCGAGAGATACTGCCCGGGGCGGAGCTCGTCCGTCAGGAGCGAGCGGGCCCGCCGCCCGAGCTTGGCCTCGAGCCCGATCGCGGCGGCGGTACGTGTCGAGGGCGTCGTGGCGGCCCGGACCTGGCTCATCGGCTTCGCCTCGGCTAGAGGATCATCGTCTCGGGGGCCGTGATCTCGACGCTCTCGTCGCCCGTCAGCGCGATGGTCAGGCCGTTGATCATGATCCCCTCGGGGGTGATCTCGACGCTGCACGGCCCCGACGTCAGGATGATCCCCTCGGCGGTGATCTCGACGACGCTCTCGGCGACCGTCAGGGTGATCCCCTCCGCCGTGATCGACAGGGCGCTCTCGGCCGCCGTCTCGGTGATCCCCTCGGGCGTCATCGTGATGCTGCACTCGTCGACCTCGGCCTCGATCCTCAGGGTGGAGGAGGCCGCGATCCCCTCGGGCGACATGATCAGCGAGTTGGGCTCCTGCTCGATGCCCGACTGCAGCGTGATCGTCCCGGCCGGGCCGCAGTCCAGCAAGACCGCGCCCTCGACGTCCTCGATCGTCTCCATGCTGAAATACGTCTGATCGCCGCCGATGGCGATGACCTCGCTCGTCCCCTGAACCAGCACCGTCCCCTGCGTCAGCTCGTTGCCCAGCGCCTGGATCGCGATCAGGGATGGCTCGGTCGCATCCAGCCCCAGGGAGCTGAGCAGCGAAATCCTTGGGCTATTGATTGCGTAGAGCGAGTCGCTCGACTTGGTCACCATACCCGACGTATCGACGTCCGCCACGCCGCTAGACCTCTCGCCCTCGTCATCGCTACTCGCGAGACGTTCATCCTCCGCGGATCCATCGAGCTGCTCCTTAACTTCAGCATTTCTCACATTAAAGGAATCAGCGATCATTTTGAGCTTGCGTCCAAGACTTTCTGTCTTGCTGATCCGGGTCTCCAGGGCGATCCAGCTGGCCAGAAGGAGGTCCGTGAGTGTGATGGCCCCGATGCCGTAACCGGTGGCGGCGCCCACGCTGGAACTATTGGGGATCAACGGCAAGAGCAGGTCGCCCAGGGCAGAGACGCAATACATGCTGGCCAGGACGCCGGACGCAAGCGAGCAGACCGTATCGTTTTTCCGCGTCGCCTCGACTGCGGCCGACCCGTGGCGGATGTCGATCTTGGGCCCGTAATGCATGGAGGTCGTGCCACCGATCGCCACCCCGATCGTCGCGCTCTTGAGGACCGAGGCCAGCCCGAGCCCGGCCGCCCCGCGGAAGCCCGGATCGATGGGCTCCTTCTCGAGAAATCGGATCAGGCCCAGGGGATTGATCGTCGTGGCGTTGGTCTGGCCGAAGGTCGTGGTCGAATACAACCCGACCGTGTTGCACCGCCGCCAACCCAGCACCATGTCGAGGTTCTCGGCGATCCCGCCCTCGACGGCCGGGTTCCAGTAGAACGGCCCGTTGGTCGCCGTGTTGGGGACGTCCGGATCCTTGTCATTGTTCCCCGCGCCACGCCGCCCGCCCGGGCCGCCCCCGCCCCCGCCCGCCCCCATGGTCGCCGAGTGGTCCATGAACGGGAGGCCGCCCACCTGGCGGACGCTGTACTTGCCGACGTGCTGGTGGTGCTGGTTGGCGGCGTTGATGTAGAAGTTCTGCTCGGTGCTCTGGGTCATGTGCCGTTGCGAGTGGAGGTGGACGTGCTCCCCGCCGTCAGCATCCTCGAACCCCAGCCCGCTGAAGGCCTCGCCGCTGTCGCTGCGGTGGCTGTGGGACTTGAACCCGGCCTGGGTCTTGTTGGCCGGCAGCGTGAACGGCGGCATCTGCGCCGCGTTGTAGACGCTGCCCACGATCATCGGCCGGTCGGGGTCGCCGCCCAAGAAGTCGACCACCACCTCCTGGCCCACCCGGGGCAGGGTGATCGCCCCCCAGTTGGACCCGGCCCAGGGCTGCGAGACCCGGATCCAGCACGAGCTGTCCGCGTCCTTGGACCCGGCCCGGTCCCAGAGGAACTGGACCTTGATCCGGCCGTATTTGTCGCAAAAAATCGGGTCGTCGGCCGAAGGCCCCACCACCACCGCCGTCTGCGGGCCGTGGGCCCGGGGCATGGGCGTGACCCGGGCCGGGCGGAACGGGATCGACGCCGGCAGGGCGCGGAAGCGGTTGCGGTAGCTGAGCCGGGCCGGCTCGTCGCGGGTGTACGTCCCCTCCACGCTGGCCTCGTGCTCGACCGAGGCCAGGATGTAGGGGCCGTCGCCGTTGCGGTGCCTCTGCAGGCTGAACGAGTGGCCGGCGGCGAACTGGCGGCAGCCCCCTTCCCCGTCCACGACGAGGCCGGCCGCCGCCTCCTCCTGCATCCGAATCCCCACGGTGCGGAGGCCGTCGTCGAAGATCTTGCCCAGGGCCTGCGGCTGGTCCTGGCCGCCCGGCGAGATGTCGTCGAACCTCTGGGCGAAGCGGCCGGGGTCGTCGTAGATCTCGAACGCGGCATTCCCGCCCACCTGGAGCGAGTGCGTCACCGCTCCGACGTCGGCGGTCTCCTGGATCGTCCGCGACGCGGTCAGGTCCTTACCGGGCATGGCGAAGCAGTAATCGCGGAGCGTGGACCGCCCCGAGCGGATCTCCTGCGTCTTCCGCCAGGCCAGCACCCTTTCCTCGTCGCGGGTACCGCCGATCACCTTCTCGTAGATGACCTTCGACGGGCGGTCGACCTCCGGGTGGGCCTGGGGCGTGTTGGCCAGGATGAGCTGGTGCCCCTCGGTCGAGTGGCGGAAGAAATAGAAGATCCCCTCCTCCTCCATCAGCCGGGACGCGAACGCCAGGTCCGTTTCGCGATACTGGGCGACGAACTCGCGCGGTTCCCACTGCCCCTGGATCCGGTCCACCACGTCGAGCCCGGACAGCACTTCCGCCAGGATCTCGGGGATCGTCTTCGAGGCGAACACCCGGCTCTGCACCTTGCGACCCAGCAGGAACAGCCGGGGGACCATCTCCGCCTCATACCGGGTGAAGGTCGTCTCGCCCCTGGGGCCGACCTCCTGCTCCCCCTCGGTGAAGCGGTGGATGATGCCGTGGAACGTCCGCGTCATCCCGTCGGGCCGCCCCAGCGCGACCGAGACCTCGGCCCCCAGGATCCGCTCGAAGGGGATGTCGGTCCCCGCCTCGGCCAGCATTTCCAGGCGGAACCGGAACGGCTCGGAGATCGCCTCGCGCCCCTCGAACCGCTCCAGCAGCAGGGCGTCGGCGCCCAGCGGGGTCGTCAGCTTCAGCGCGTCGGGTTGCTTGTACATCCGCGGTGGTCCTCGGCCCGGGCGATCCCCCCCTTAATCAAGCCGGATGGGACGCCCCGACGCAACCCCCTACCAGACCTCGATGCCGGCATACGGCGCGGCCGCCTGACCGAGCACGCCCGGCCAGCGCGGGGCGACCGGCTCGACCCGCGATCGGATCCGGTGGAGGTCGAACGGTCCATACGCCCGGTCGTCCTCGCGGGTGGCCTGCTCCACGCGGTCGAAATCGTGCGGGAAGGGGTCTTCGCCCAGGAACCGATAGATCGCATCGAGCGTCCTCGCCGGGTCGCGGGTCAGCTCCTCGAACCGGACGAAGTGCATCCGGTCGCGGAACCCGCGCTGGAGGGCGTCCTTGATCCGGTTGAACGCCAGGCCCACCGGCTGGTCCCCCCGGGTCCAGACGGCGCACCGGCCCTCGACCGTCTGGAACTCGAAGAAGTGGGCCGCCTCGGCCTCGCCCTGGCCGGTGCCCGCCGACGCCCGCCACAGCAGCTCGAAGCTGGCCAGCACGTCGCGGAGGTCGCGGACCGGCACCAGCACCTTCGCCGGCCGGCCCAGGACCGCCTCGGCCATCTCCAGATACGCCAGCCAGCTCCGCGACTTGTCGAACACCACGGGCTTGCCGCATTCGCCGTGATACGCGGCCAAAATGCCCCGCAGGACCCGAAGCTTCGCCGCCTCACACTCGGCCCGGTCGGGCATGGCCTTGAACGCCCCGAGCTGGTCCCAGTGGTTGCGGACCCCGAACAGGACGTCGACGATCCCGCTGGTCGCCGTGGCGTGGAACCTCGGGTTCTGCGCCAGGATGTTCCCCAGCAAGGTCGACCCGCTCCGCGGCATCCCGGAGATCAGGTGGATCGTCGGCTCATTCATCGCTAGATCCCTTCATCGAACGATCACCTTCCCCAGCCCCAACGATCGGAGGAAGTCGACGATCCGGCCCCGCAGGTCGTCGCCGATGGCCTGATCGGCCCAGAATTCCACGGTGTATCGGCTCGATCGCCCCTCGATCGACCCGCCCTGCCCGTCGTCGATCTGGAAGCGATAGACCGGCCCGTTGCGGCGGGCCTTGCCCCGGACTTGCCTCCGGACCGCCCGCATCGCCTCGTCATCGGCCGGGGCCTCGCCGACGAACGCATCGATCCGGGCCACCTCCCGCTCGGCCTGATCGGTCGGGTCGACGACCGCCCCGGGGAATCGCTCCCGGAGCCGGTCGATGACCTTCTCGGGATCGAAGCAGGCCACGCCCGGCCCCCGGTAGTCGATCGAGGCACAAAGCCTCACGATCGGCACGCCCATCCGGCCCTCCTCCGTCTAGCGACGTTTGGCAAGTCGGCTCCGGGTCGCCAGCCCCAGCTTCCGCACGCACGGGGCATGCGCCACGGATTCGCGGAGCAATGGTGCGGATAGGAATGCCGAGTATTGGGATAACCAATCTACGTACCAGGGTCGGGACACCGGATGCGGGGTTCGGCCCCAGCCATTGTAGCTGTAGAGGGCGAATTCGACGAAGTAGGCGGCGTGTGCCAGGAGTTTCTCCGGGGTGGCGACTTCGGTCGGTCGGCCTGATCCGATCATCCTCACGATATCCTCGGCCGGGATAGCGGCGACCTCGCCGATCCAGCGCCGGAGGGTGTCGGCCTCGGGACACTCGTCGAAGTCGGGAGCCGTGGCCCATTCCAGGTTGGAGCCCGCCCCCTCGGCGTCGCGGATCGCCCATTCCCACTCGCGCCGCCTCGCCCATCCCTTGTTGTGACGCTCCCCGACCTTCAAGGCACGCCGGCAGTATTCGTCGGGCAAGAGCCGCCAGATCCGGCGGCAGCACGCCAGCAGATAGCGTTGCGTGAGCCGATCCAACTCGCTCCGGTCGCCGGTCCAACTCAACCGGAACCAGAGCAGCATCGCCAAGCCGTCGTCGCAGCGGTCCCACTCGTCCCTGTTCATCTCGCGTCGCCAGAATCAGCCTCGGATCTCACGCACCGCTGCATTGATATCCTGCATCTCACTCGACCCTGCAACCCATAAATCGATGGGGCAGGATCGTACAATCGCCCGCTACTCCCTCGCGGAAGGTCAATGCCTAGCTTCACGCCCTTCGAATGCCTGCCGCTCCAGTTCTCGCCGGAAATCCTCGGCCGCCCGCACGTCCTCGACCATCATCTCCCATCGCAGCGGGCGGCAGAATCGTTTCTGGAAGGCGAAGCCGAGGCGATAGACACCATCTAGCTCGGGATCCGGCTCGACCTTGCAGGCGAGGAGCTGGTCCGCCCGGAACGAGCCCGACCACGCCTTGCCGAGACGGACCCGCCCGTCGCGGATCTCCGCACAGCGATCGGCATACGTCCCGGCCCAGAGCCCGAATCGCAGGGCGACCAGCGTCAGCAGGCCGAACGCCACGAACAGCAAGGGCCCGACGAACAGCCCGCCCAGCCATCGCCACGGCTCGACGGGCTCCCCGTTCGCGGCCCGGGCCGCCAGCGCGAACCAGGTGGTGAGCGCGGGGAACAGCACCACGAACAGCACCATGAGGCCCGGTCGGCGCTTCGCGATCTCCATGATCTGGCTCAGCAGGCTCCTCAGCACCTCGCGGCTGATCCTCTGGTAGGACTCCGCCAGCTTCGCCCGGAGATGCGGGGGTTGATCGATGCGCATCGGATCGGTTCGCCTCGGAGGCCGAGATCGACCGCCGGGAGGGCCCTCGCGGCGTCGTGCATGATAAGCCCGGACGGGGCGGCCACCAAGGGGCATGATCGATCGGGGCGGAACCCGCCGTCCCAGGATCGGGAATCCCGCCGATTCGCCCGTGTTAAACACCGGCGGGATCGGATAGGATCGGCGCACCGCCCCCCTCTCTCCGCCCGGGCGAACGGCATTCCGGCGACATTCCGCTTCCGGCATCGAGGAGAACCGCGAGATGAGCGAGCCGCATTCGAACGCGATCGATCGACGTGCCTTCCTCCAGGCGGGCGTGACGGTGACGGCGGCGACCTCGGCCGGCCTGATCGCCGGGCAGGCGACGGCCCAGGAGCCCAAGGCGGCCGGGGCGCAGGGCAAGCCCGTCCTGCCGACGCGCAAGCTGGGCAAGACCGGCGTCGAGGTCACGCTGCTGAACCACGGGACGGTGGGCGAGCCGGCCGGGCTGGGCCGGCTGCTCCGCCTCGCCTACAACGAAGGGGTCCGCTACTTCGACACCGCCGAGGGGTACAAGAACTCCGAGAAGGTCATCGGCGACTGGCTGACCGCCGCCCCCGAGGTCCGCAAGAACATCTTCCTGGCGACCAAGAGCCACGTCCGCACGCAGAGCGACATGCTCAAGAAGCTGGATGAGCGGCTGGCCGCCCTGAAGACGGATTACATCGACCTCCTGTTCTTCCACGGGCTCGACACCGGGCAGACCGACTGGCCCAAGAGCAAGGAACTGAAGGAGGCCGCCGAGGCCCTCAAGAAGACGGGCAAGGTCAAGTTCGTCGGCTTCTCGACCCACGACAAGATGATCGCCGAGCAGATCCAGAACGCCGCCGAGGGCGGGTTCATGGACGTGATCATGCTCAAGTACACCCCCTGGCTCCCCAAGACCGACCCGCTCAACAAGGCCCTGGACGCCTGCCACGCCAAGAACATTGGCCTGGTCTCGATGAAGCAGCTCGCCGGCCAGACCGAGTTCACCGCCGAGCACGTCCCGTCGATCAAGGCCAAGGGCCTGACCCCCGCGCAGGGGCTGCTCCAGGCGATCTGGACCGACGAGCGGTTCTCGGCCTCGTGCGTGACCTTCCGCAACACCGAGCAGGTCAACGAGAACGCCGACGCCGCCCGCCGCTTCGAGCCGCTCAAGCAGGCCGAGATCGACGAGCTGCGCGACGCCGTCCTGGCGTCCAACCCCACCATGTGCCCCGGCTGCGACGGCCGCTGCTCGGTGGCCGCCGGCACCAAGGCCAGCCTCGGCGACCTCGCCCGGTTCTACACCTACTACGAGTCCCACGGCATGCGCTCCGTCGCCCGCGAGGAATACGCCTCGCTGCCCGCCGAAGAGCGCGAATGGGCCGGCGCCGACCTCGCCGCCGCCCAGGAAGCCTGCCACCACCGGCTCAACTTCTCGAAGCTGCTGCCCGAGGTGGACCGCCTCCTGGGTTGATTCCCGCCCACATGGCCTGATCCCCGCCGGGTGCCGCCGGTCGCCTCCGACCCGCGACATCCGACCCGGGTTCCTCAGGCCACGCCATATGCCAACACGATCGAGAAGGCCGGGCCACTGGGCCTTGCCGATGGGCGGACGGGCAGCGGGAACGACCGGAATGATCGCCTGCGTTGACGTCGATTACCGGGACGCCGGGGCAGCCGCCGCCTGCGTGGTGTTCTCGGCGTGGGGCGACGAGCGTTCCTTGGAGGAGGTCGTCGTCACGATCGACGAGGTCGAGCCTTACGAGCCCGGCCAGTTCTTCCGCCGCGAGTTGCCGTGCCTCATCGCGGTGCTCGGCCGGATCGAATCAACGCCCCGGATCGTCCTCATCGACGGTTATGTGTGGCTGGGGGACGAGGGCGATCCGGGGTTGGGTGCCCATCTTCATGAGGCGATGGGGAGGCAGGTGGCCGTCATCGGCGTCGCCAAAACGAGGTTCCTCCGAGCGAGAGCCGTCCAGGAGATCACGAGGGGCGGCAGCCAAGCCCCGCTGTTCATCACCGCGGTCGGACTGAGCCTCCCCGAGGCGGCCGAGCACGTCCGCGAGATGCACGGCCCGTTCCGAATCCCGACCCTCCTCAAAAGAGCCGATCAACTGTGCCGCGGGCTGGCGGAGCCGACCCAGCCCCCGGCTTGAAGATACCCCATCGGGATCAGGTATCATCCCGATCCCTCCGAACATCGGCCGAGGCGTCGATGCGGCAAGGCTCTCCCGATCACCCCGCCATGAAACGCCCCTCGAACTCCTCGACCACGGCCCGCATCGGGTCATCGAGCCGGGCCAGCGTCTCCGCGCGGATCGGGTCCGGGATGCTGCCGTCATAGGCGTGGGCCACGCCCCCGGCGATGCAGGCGAGCGTGTCGGCGTCGCCGCCCAGGGAGATCGCCAGGCGGACCGCCTCCTCGAAGTCCGACGACTCCAGGAAGGCGATCAGGGCCTCCGTCACGCTCCCTCGGCAGGAGACGTCGAAGCGATAGCCCGGCCGGATGTCGTCGAGCCGCCGATGGAGGTCGTAGCCGAATTTGTGCTCGACATCGTCGCGGATGTCGTCCGTTCGGATTCAGGACGCGCCAGCGATTTGCCGGCATGTGATTGCGGCCCAGGCATGGACCATGATCCTCGTCACGGCCCCGAACTGGCCAAGGGATATCACGCCCGCCAGAGCCCGTCGATGAGAAAGCCCCGCAAGCCTTGCCCGGTCGTCGAGTCGGGGGATTTGCGCCGACTCCCCCTGCGTGCTGGCCCATCGGCCTCCCGCCGAGGTCTCGGCGATGGCGGCGAAGGCCAAGGGGAAGGCCCTGGGCCTGAATGGGACGCTCACCGGGGCGACCCCTCTGACGACAAGAACGGCCATATCGAGGTCTTGGCGGCATAACGGCTCGCTCACGTTCGCCGGCAGGAAGAAATGGGTCCCGCAGCCGGGAAATCTCGGCACAGACGGGAGCATTCCCGGGATTGTATACAATCCGCTTGCGGGGGCAGTCCGCGTCGAGTAGGTTCGAGACCGATCGTGGATCTGGAAATCTATCTCTCGTGAGATTTGGGGATGGCACGCACGTTTTCGAGTGTGCGCCGCCTCCGCCGAGACTCCGCTCCACGCTCGGTTCGACCTCCGAGCTCACCGCTCGACATGCCCGGGATGGACCCCGTCCATCCTCACACCGGCCCGCCCGCAGCGTCGTGAGTTGCCCCCCGGTCCTCCCAATGCCGCCGGAGAAGCGCCCATGCGTACTCGCCCACGCGCCTTCACCCTGATCGAGCTCCTGGTGGTGATCGCCATCATCGCGGTCCTGATCGCCCTGCTCCTGCCGGCCGTGCAGGCCGCGAGGGAGGCGGCCCGCCGTTCCCAGTGCGTCAACAATCTCAAGCAGCTCGGGCTGGCGGTCCACAATTACGAATCTTCCAACAGCGTCATGGTTTTCCAGTCGGTCTGGCCCTCGGGCAATTATCCGTCGGGCGTGACGAGCGGATTCTCGACGGGCGGGGCGAGCTACGGCTGGGCGGTGGCGCTGCTGCCACAGATGGAGCAGCAGCCGCTCGCGAATGCCTTCAATTACAGTTGCTATGTCTGGGATACATCCGTCGCCGCCGCCAACTTCCGGGCGAATACGACGGTCGGGTACACGCAGCTTGGCATGCTCCTCTGCCCATCCGACGGCACCTCGCTCCGGCCCATCGATCCCTACGGGACCAAGAGTTATCACAGCAATATCGGGGGCCCTGGCATCATCGCCGCCTGGAGCGGCTCGATCGTCCCGCCCGGGAACTGGTCGACCAACGTGCCGGGGACGCTCACCTTCGCATCGATGACGGATGGCCTGTCCAACACCGCGATGTTCAGCGAGCGGCTGATCGGATTGCCCTCCGGCCAGCTATCGACGATCACCATCGGATCCGTGAATGCGAGGCGGGGGATGTTCCCCGGCCCCAACGGCGGCACGTTCAACACCGGCAACCCCGCCACCGCCCTGACCTTCGTGCAGGGTTGCAAGGCGCTGCCCGGCACGACGGTGGCCGCGAACACCCAGCACATCGGCCACATCTGGACCTATGGGTATCCGACCTACCAATCGAATTATTACAACCACTTCGGGGCCCCGAACGACCTCTCCTGCATCAATTCCAACGAGGGATCCGCGCCGGTCGGCCGATGGAGCATCGCCACGCCGACGAGCAATCACCCGGGCGGGGTCAACGTCGCCTTCGCCGACGGTTCGGTCAAGTTCGTCAAGAATACGATCAGCCTGCCGACCTGGTGGGCGCTCGGGACCCGGGCCGGGGGAGAGGTCCTCGGCGCGGACGCCTACTGACGCCCGGGCTGATGGCTCACATCACGCCGACGCCCCGAGCCGGGATCGGCGGCCATGTCGGGGACGGCCATCTCACGAATCCTTGTCCAGAATCATTGAGGGACGCGACCATGCCTCGCATCGCCATCATCGCCATGCTCATCCTCGGGACGACGGGTTGCGGGGGCGGCATCCAGGAAGGCATCCCCTCGAACGTCGGCGGGGTCCTGACACCCGAGCAGCAGAAGGAGCACGACGACCTGGTCGCCCAGGAGGAGGCCGCCGCGAAGGCCCAGGGCAAGAAACGCCAGTGACGGCGGCCTTCCGGGGTTGTTACGCCGGGAGGCCCATCCCCGCCGCGACGGCGCGGCGGGCGACCTCATCGACTCAATAGGAGTCGGCCGAGACGACCTCGCCGCCCGCGAAAGTGCCCAGGGCCCGCCAGGTCGAGGGGGCGATCGTGTCCTTGACGAACCGGATCGAGCCGTCGCCGAACAGGGCGTTCACGCCGCCGGGGTGATAGCTCCGGGCGGTGAGCGAGGCGAAGGTCGGGCCCAGGGATTTCTCGGTGACCGTGACGAAGTCGAGGTCGAAC
The DNA here is from genome assembly GCF_051175315.1 of Tundrisphaera macrotermitis. Lineage (NCBI taxonomy): Bacteria > Pseudomonadati > Planctomycetota > Planctomycetia > Isosphaerales > Isosphaeraceae > Tundrisphaera > Tundrisphaera macrotermitis. The sequence goes on along the minus strand of NZ_CP195100.1, from coordinate 2,235,296 downwards.
TCCCGGTTCGCCCCGCCCATCGTCCTGCGGTTGGGCGGGAACGCCGTGGTGAAGGCCGACATGATCGAGTCGCCGTTGGGCCACTGGGTATGGCCGATCGACGAGATCCGGCCCGCGGCGCACGACCCGGTGAACTCGGGGGCGACCGCGTACAGGTCGGCGCCGGGCGCGGGGACGTTGTTCGGGTCGGTGATCGACCCCAACGGGCAGCCGGTGACGCGGGGCTGGTACGTCTTCACCTCGGCGGCCATCAGCGTGTTGCTCAGCCCGTCCTGGACCGACGCATAGGGGAGGGATCGGTTCGAGCTGAACGGGGATCGGGAATACGGCCCCGAGACGCCGCCCCACACGAACCAATCGCCCGAGCAGAACGCGTAGCTGGAGATCCCCATCGGGCCGTACTCCATCTGGCGACGCTCGGTCCGGACCTCCGACGGGCAGAGCAGGGACGCCGGCTGGGTCGCCACCACGGTCCAGTTCGGGGCGTTGTTGAAGTCGGTCGTGAAGTTGATCGCGTTGTAGAGCGACCCGCCTTCCATCATCGGCAGGATCCGGGCGTGGACGCTCCAGCCGCCGTACCAGGTGAGCTTGCCGGCCGTCGCCTGGACGAGGCTCGAAGGGGGAAGCACGCCGTTGGCCGACTCGTAGTTGGCCAACGCCAGGCCGATCTGCTTGAGGTTGTTGGTGCACTGGATCCGCCGGGCCGCCTCCCGCGCCGCCTGCACCGCGGGCAGCAGCAGGGCGATCAGCACCGCGATGATCGCGATCACCACCAGCAGCTCGATCAGGGTGAAGCCTCGACGCCTCGGACATCCGCTCATCGAGACCCCTGACGCAAAACAGGTCGTTTTTTAGAAGATGAGACTCAATCTCATTCAGGATGGATATTACAGTCCTTCGCGAAACGCCTGTCAAGGTGCGACGGCGATTCCCGACGGAGACCCCGATCGACGATTGCGAATCGCAACAAGGCCGGATTACCATCCTATGATCTTCTGAAAACCCACCGCGTCCGGTGGATCAACGCTCGCCGTCGGGAATGGGCAAGGAGCATCGGCATGGGTCTGGATCAGGGCGCCCTCATCAAGAAGCTGGACGGGGCGTGCTTGAATGCCCTCCAGGCGGCGGCCGGGCTGTGCGTGTCGCGGACCAACTACAGCGTCGAGCTGGAGCACTGGCTGTTCAAGCTGGCCGAGGCGGCCGACACCGACCTGACGCGGATCTTCCGCCACTTCGAGGTGGACGCGTCCAATGTCCTCCGCGACCTGACCCGGACCATCGACGGCCTGAAAAGGGGCAACGACCGCACGCCGACGCTGGCCCCGGCGATCGAGGAGGCGACGCGGGATGCCTGGCTCCTGGCGTCGATCCAGTTCCAGGAGCCGGCGATCCGGTCCGGGACGCTCCTTTTGGCGATCCTCCAGGACGCCCGGCTCGGCCGGCAGGCCCGCGACGCCTCGCGCGAGCTGGCCAAGATCGGCGTCGAAGGATTGGCCTCGGGCCTGGCCAAGATCACCGCCGGGTCGCCCGAGGCCCCGTCGGGGGCCGCCTCCGCCGGGACGCCGTCCAACGCCACGGCGACCTCGGGCGCGCCGGCCGCCGCCGGACAGACGCCGGCGCTCGACCAGTACACCCTGAACCTGACCGAGAAGGCCCGCGCCGGCAAGATCGACCCGGTCATCGGCCGCGACGCCGAGGTCCGGCAGATGGTCGACATCCTGATCCGCCGGAGGCAGAACAACCCGATCCTCACCGGCGAGGCGGGCGTGGGCAAGACCGCCGTGGTGGAGGGCTTCGCCCTGCGGATCGCCGCCGGCGACGTGCCCGAGTCGCTCAAGAACGTGGTCCTGCGCACGCTCGACCTGGGGCTGCTCCAGGCCGGGGCCGGGGTGAAGGGGGAGTTCGAGAACCGGCTCAAGAACGTGATCGAGGAGGTCAAGGCATCGCCGGTGCCGATCGTCCTGTTCATCGACGAGGCCCACACCATGATCGGCGCCGGCGGGCAGGCCGGCCAGGGGGACGCTGCCAACCTGCTCAAGCCGGCCCTGGCCCGGGGCGAACTCCGCACGATCGCCGCGACCACCTGGGCCGAGTACAAGAAGTACTTCGAGAAGGACGCCGCCCTGGCCCGCCGGTTCCAGGTCATCAAGGTCGAGGAGCCCAGCGAGGAACGGGCCATCCTCATGATGCGGGGCGTGTGCGACGTCCTGGAGAAGCACCACAAGGTCCGCATCCTCGACGAGGCCGTGGAAGCGTCGGTGAAGCTGGCCCACCGCTACATCTCGGGCCGGCAACTGCCGGACAAGTCGGTGAGCCTGCTGGACACCGCCTGCGCCCGGGTGGCCATCGGCCAGATCGCCACTCCGCCGGCCGTCGAGGACGCCGTCCGCCACATCGAGGCCCTGAAGGTCGAACTCGGCATCCTCGACCGCGAGTCCGCCACCAGCGACGCCGGCTCCGCCCGGATCGCCGAGGCCCGCGAGGACCTGGCCGCATCCGAGGCCCGGCTGGTCGACCTCAACCAGCGGTGGGAGTCGGAGCGGGCCCTGGTCCAGGAGGTCCGCACCCTGTCCGACCAGGTCGAGCAGGCCCACGCCCAGCAGACGGCTTCGGGCGACGGGACGCCGGACGTGGAACTCGCGAAGATGCGCGGGGAACTCGACGCCAAGGTGGCCGAGCTGCGGAAGGTCCAGGGCGAGAACCCGCTCATGCAGGTGAGCGTGGACGCCCAGACGATCGCCGAGGTCGTCGCCGGCTGGACCGGCATCCCGGTCGGCCGGATGCTGGCCGACGAGATCCACACCGTGCTCAACCTCCAGACGCGGCTGGAGGAGCGGGTCATCGGCCAGGCGGCGGCCCTGGAGGCGATCGCCCGCCGGGTCCGCACGGCCCGCGCCAACCTGACCGACCCGCGCCGGCCGATCGGCGTGTTCCTGCTGGTCGGCCCCTCCGGGGTGGGCAAGACCGAGACCGCGCTGACGCTGGCCGAGGCGATGTACGGAGGCGAGCGGAACCTGGTCACGATCAACATGTCGGAGTATCAGGAGGCCCACACCGTCTCCAGCCTCAAGGGTTCGCCCCCCGGCTACGTCGGCTACGGCGAGGGCGGCGTGCTGACCGAGGCGGTCCGCCGCAAGCCGTACTGCGTGGTCCTGCTCGACGAGGTGGAGAAGGCCCACCCCGACGTGATGGAGTTGTTCTTCCAGGTCTTCGACAAGGGGATGCTCGAAGACGGCGAGGGGCGCGAGATCGACTTCAAGAACACGATGATCCTGCTCACGTCCAACGTCGGCACGGACACGATCATGGCCCGGTTCGCCCGGCCCGGCCCCGAGCCTTCGGCCGAGGAGATGGGCGAGGCCCTCCGCCCTGAATTGCTCAAGGCGTTCCCCGCCGCCCTGCTCGGCCGGATGATTTTGGTCCCCTACCGGCCGATCCGCGACGACGTGATGAAGCAGATCATCCGGCTCCAGCTCGGCCGCGTCGGGGCGCGGATGAAGGAGAACCACAAGGCCGCCTTCTCCTACGACGACGCCGTGGTCGACGCCATCTCGTCCCGCGCCCGCGAGGTCGAATCCGGCGCCCGGAACGTCGACCACATCCTGACCCGGTCCCTCCTGCCCGACCTGTCCCGCGAGTTCCTCGCCCGGATGGCCGAGGCCCGCCCGATCGCCTCGGTCCGCGTCGGCGTCGACGACGCGGGCAGCTTCACCTACGACATCGACTGAGCAATGCCCCCGCCGGCCCGGGATGGATTATAGTACAGCCGGTGCATCCCCCCGATCTTCCCTCCCGGACCTCCCCCGATGGCAGGCGACCGCCCGACCAATCCCCACGCGTGGCGGACCTCGACCCCGGGCCCGGCGCCGGGGCGAGCGAGGCGGCTCGGGCCGGGCTGGCGGCGCGAGGCCGTGCCGGCGGCCGGGGTCAGGCGGTCGCGCCGGACCTGGCCGATCCGGTTCGTCCTGGCCTCGCTGGGCCTGGGCGTGCTGGCCGGGCTCTTAATCTGGGTCGGCTCGTGGCTCAGCCCGCCCCGGGCCATCGACCTCCTGCTGGTCGAGGCCGGGTACGAGGAGAACCTGGCGATCCCGCACAACGTCTACGGGGTCGAGGCCATCCGGAGGGCGTCGGGGCTGGCGACGCCGGGCGGGCAATACCGGCTGCTGGCTCCGCCGGTCGTGCTCAAGGCGGGCACGGCCTGGGATGCCCCCCTGGCCGGCTACCGGGGGCACACCCTGGCGGTGATCCTGGGCCTGCACGGCGGGGCGGATGCCCAGGGGGCCTACTTCCTGGGCCACGACGCCGACATCGACGACACGCCCGACAACCGGCTCCGGCTCTCCCAGGTGATCGACCGCCTCGCGCAGTTGCCCCCATCCACCCGCAAGCTCCTGATCCTGGACGCGACCCAGGTCGCCTCGGACTGGGGCCTGGGCATGCTCCACAACGACTTCGCCCGCTCCCTGGAGGCCATGAACGACCGGATCGAGGCGGTCCCGAACCTCGTCGTCCTCTCCTCCAGCGGGGTCGACCAGCGGTCCTGGGGCAGCGACTCGACCCGGAGCACGATCTTCGCCCACTTCCTCCAGCGGGGGCTCCGGGGCGAGGCCGCCGGCCCGGACGGGCGGGTCGACGTCGAGACGCTGTTCCAGTTCGCCCGGGTCCGCGTCCGGCGGTGGGCCGACGCCAATTTCGACGTCCTCCAGACCCCCATGCGCTATCCCCGGGGCGAGTCCGGGGCGGCCCGGGGCCACGCGATCGAGCTGACCGCGGGCACCCTGCCCGCCCCGAAGGATCCGGCCCCGGCCGTCGCCCCGGCCGTCCATCCCGCCTGGGAGCGGGCCCGGAATCTGGAGCGGGCCTTCCCCGCCCCCTACGTCCACGCCCCCCACCTCTGGCGGCGCTATCTGGACACGGTGATCCGCCGCGACCAGCTGGCCCGGGCCGGGGCCGCGGACGCCGCGGCGCGGATGGAGGCGAACCTGGGCGACCTGGAGCGCACGATCGCCCAGGCCCGGCGGATCGACCTGGCCTCCTCGCAGGCCACCCTGACCATGGACGCGGTGGAAGGGGACACGCCGGTCGACCTGTCGGCCGCCCTGGCCCCGTTCGACCGGCTCTGGGACGCCGCCGAGGCCGACACCGCCAAGATCTGGGACCAGATCCGGGCCGACGCCTCGGGCCGCACCGGCGCATCGGGCCTGGACGCGATCCGCCGGTCCTTCGATGCACTCCTGATGCAGAGGGCGGCGGGCGACCCGGCCGCGAACTGGGATCGGGCGGCGCGGGTGGCCCGGGCGATCGACGACCCGGCCCGGTTCCGCCCCGCCGAGATCCAGACGCTGCTGATGCTCCACCGCGACCTGCCGGCCGACCCCGCCACCGCCCTCCTCCGGATCGACCGGCTGGGCGAGGCGCTCCGGCTCCGCCTGCTCGCCGAAAGGGCCGTCCTGATCCCGGCCCAGGGGGGCTATTCCCACGCCGGGCAGGTCGTCCCCTGGGTCGCGTCGGTGATGGCCGAGGCCGACCGCGCCCGGAGGTTCGGCCAGGACCTCCTGCTCGCCGACGGGGCCGAGGCCCTCGATCGGGCCGGAGGGCTGTTCCAGCAGGCATCCCGCCTCTACAACCAGGCCCGCGACGGCGCCGAGATCGTCCGCACGGCGCTCCGGGCCCGCGACCGGGTGATGGCCGCCCTGCCCTACTACTCGGCCTGGGCGGGGCGGCAGAGGCACGGGGTCGACCCGCGGAAGCAGGCCGAATCCGACGCCATGGCCCGGGACATCGAGGCCCTGTGGGACCGGCTCCACGCCCTGTTCGCCGCCCTGGAGACCCCCGACTTCGCCGCGATCCGGGGCGCGGCCGGCACCGGCACCGGCCCGGCCGCGCCCGCCCAACCCGGCCTCGCCGACCACGCCCGCGAGGTGTCCGAGGGGTTCGCGCGGATCGAGTCCCGGTTCCTCGCCTATGCGGGGCAGATCGACACGATCGACCTGACCAGCCTGTGGTGGGAGACCCAGCAGGCGCTGGCGGTCCCGTTCGACGACCTGGCGCTGCGGGCCACGCTCCAGGCCAACCTCGCCCGGATCGAGGGACGATTCGCCGCGGAGGCCCCGCCGGGGGTCGCGACCTCCGCGATCATCACCGATCGGGAGAACGAGTCGGTCTCCCGCGACCGGGCCCGCCGCCAGGGGCTGATGGCGGTGGCCCTGATCGGCCGACGCCTGTTCGACGCCGGGGCCCCCGCCGGGACCAGCCGGTTCGACCGGGCCCGCGACCGCCTGGCGATGCTCGACGTCGGCCCGAACTGGTGGGCCGTCACCGCCGAGCTGGGCGCCGAGGTCGGGGCGACCTGGCGGGGCGTGCCCGACGCCATCAAGAAGGCCGTCGACGCCGCCGTGACCGACCAGGGGGACCGCGAGCTGGCCGACCTCCGCGACGCCGACCGCCTGGTCCGCCAGGCCCCCGGCTCCCTGGTCCTGCCCACCGCCGTCCGCCCGGCCGAATCCCTGCGCAGGCGGATCGTCCGCGACCTCCTGATCTGGCAGGCGGATCGGGCCTGGGAGGACCACTGGGACGCCGAGGACCCGTCGGCCGGCGGCCCCCCCTATTACCGGGCGGCCGGCCAGCTTTTCCTGGAGGATGCCGGCCGGCTGGAGGCCGACCCGAACCGGCCGGGCGCCGCGCTGGTTGCCGCCCGCGACAGGATCGCACGGCCTTCCGCCCTGGCCTTCTCCGGCGACGCCCGCCGGGTGGTGACCGACGAGCGGCGGATCGACGCCCGCTACAAGCTCGGCCCCGCGCCCGGATCGGGGCCGGTCCCCCAGGGCTACCCGGTGACCTGGTCCGAGCCGGGCGACGTGTTCCGCACCCTCGACGCCGACGCGGAGCGGCGCCAGGCCCGGTCGGTGGACGGGTCGCCCGAGGCCCGGCTCGATACCATCCTGGAAGGGATCGGCCCGCTCGCCCCCGGGGCCGCCCGCCCCGCCGTCCCGCGGACGCAGCGGTCGGGCTTCGGGGTCCGGGGTCTGTTCCGGGGCCAGGCGATCGCGTTCCGCACCGAGGTCGACCTGTCCCTGGCCCCCGACGCGGTGGTCGCCCGCCCCCCCAGCCCGACGCCGGGTACGGTGGCGATCCGCGCCGAGGCCGCCGCCTTCGACCGCTACGGCACCAGCAACGGCTCTTTGGCGATCGTCCTGGACGCCTCGGGCAGCATGGGCCCGCCGGCCGGCCAGCCGTGGGGGCCGACCACCAAGTATCGCGAGGCGTTGAAGGCCCTGCGCGACGTGCTGGGCCAGGTGTCGCCGGGGACCGTCGTCAGCCTCTGGATCTTCGGCGAGTCGGTCGGGGCGGAGAAGACCGCCCGCGACGTCGAGCGCACCGCCTTCCGGGTCCGCCCGCCGACCCCCTGGGACCCGTCGCAGCTCGCCAGCTTGATGACCGAGATCGACTACCCCCGGATCGAGCCCTGGAACGAGTCGCCGATCGTGCGGACCATGATCCTGGCCCGCGACGACCTGTGGAACGCCCCCGGCTTCCGCACCATGCTGGTCCTGACCGACGGCGGCGACAACCGCTACGAGGCCCACGACCCCTGGAACCCCGGCAAGAAGCCGATCCCGGAGGTCTTGCGCGAGGCGTTCGAAAAGTCCGGCATCGAGATCAACGTGGTCGGCTACAAGCTCGGCGCCGGCGAGGCCGAGAAGGCCCGGGCCCAGTTCGGCGGGATCGAGGCCCTGCCCCTGCCGGGCAAGTTCTACACAGTGGACCAAGCCGACGAGCTGGCGGGCGTGCTGGGCCGGGCCCTCCGCCGCCGCCTGACCGTCTCGATCGAGCGCGACGACAACGTGCCCGTCCCCGGCCTTCCCGCCCAGGGGCTGGCGGTCGGCCGCGAAGGCCAGAACACCGCCTGGTTCCCCGCCGGGCTCGAACCGTCGGGCTATCAGGTCGTGGCCCAGGTCCCCGGCCGTCCCCGGCGCAGCCTGGTCATCGGCCGCGACGACCGCCTGCTGGTCCGGATCATCAACACCGCCTCCGGGCTCGGGTTCGCCCGGGGGATCTTCTCGCGCGACGATCACCCCTATCGGCCATCCCGCGAGCAGAACGGCTGGCGACTGGCGGTGCTCCAGGACCAGTCCCGCGACGCCGGGGGGCTCCAGATGCTGGTCAGCCTGGAACGCCTGTTCGACCCCCGCGAGACCGCCCTGGAGATGATCCGGCCCCGCGCCGCCTGGTTCGAGCTGGCCCCGTTCCCGGACGCGAAGACCCCGTTCACCCTCCGCTGGGGCGACCAGGGGGGCTATCCCGCCCCGTGCTGGAGCCTGGACGTGGCGGCCTGGCCTCGGAGCCCCGGCACGAACGCGCCGGCCCGCCCGGTCCTGCGGGCCTGGTGGAACCCCGACCAGGAGACCCCGGCCTCGGCGGCCCTGGACCGCGGGGCCGACTTCCAGGTCGACGCCCCCCGCGCCACCATCGCCCCGGTGCCGATCGACGGCGACCCGGTCACGGTCGAATCCGCGACGATCGAGGACCACACGGTCGACCTCGGCGACGGCACCCGGGGCCTGCGTACCTGCCTGGTGGTCCGGATCGCCCACGCACCCGGCAAGCCGGTCTGGGCCCGCCCGGTGGGCCTGGCCCCCGCCGGCCAGGAGCACCGCTTCTACGCCGACGCCGCCCGCTCGACCTCGCTGGCCTGGCCCGTCACCCGCGACGAGGCCGACGCCCGCCTCTCCGGCATCGAGCTGATCTCGGTCGCCTCCTTCAAGGCCAACGCCGCCCGCCGCGGCTACTCCGCCGAGATTCAGGACCTACCCACCCCCTCCCCCGACGATGCCCGCCCCCGCCCGGTGGCGATCCCGGGGCGATGATGCCCGACTCATCAGGCCCCGACCCGGCCGATCTCGCCGAGGATTTCGCCCACCGCTACGAGCGGGAACTGGACGCCTACTGCGCCATCCGCATGGAGGAACTCGGCATTCCCGACCACCTCCACGGCGCACCGGACTTCGAGAGAGGTGGCGAGTGGCGGGCATTCATCGCCCACAACCGCACCGGGGGCAGGCTCACCACGGGGATCACGGTCAATTCCGGGTGCCTGAACCCGGAACTCTTGCACGGACAGCCCGGAGCGATGGTGTTCGCCAGGTCGCGGTTGCGCGACCGGATCGACGCGATCATCGCCCACGAGTACGAGGAACACAGGCTGGGAAGCCACGAAGCGGCCCTGACGCATGCCGCGAAGACGGCATTGCCCGTCGCTGATGGGGCGAGGAAGATCCTGCGGGCGATGGCGAGGTAGGTTGCGGGCTGACGCAACCGATCAGGCCGATTCCCTCGCGCCATCCAAAATCTCGGCCTTGCGTTCGAAACCTTCCCGAGTCAGGACGTAGACCGATTCCTCGCCGTCGCGGAACGTGCTGCCGGCCAGCATCAGACCGGCACGCGCCAGCTCGCGATACGGCCCGCGGGTCGAATCGTCCACGGGGAGATTCCCCTGCCGCTCGACATGCAGCCGGAACAGGCCGATGGCTTCGACTGACAGGGCGGTGAGATGCAGCATGACGGCCTCCTTGTCATCATGAAGGCTGGGAAGCTACGCTTCGACATCAATTCGACCCGGCGCAAAGGGCGGCCGCAACGAGTGGAAAGCGGGAGGTGGGGCGAGCCGGCAGCTTGTCGAATAATTGGAGATCGATTGGTGCAAATGCGAAAATTATCGGGAAGGACGGCCACGGCCCGACCGTCAGCCGACTTTTATACCCGTCCGCGGATGTTTGCGACAAGAGATCCCAGATTGTCAGGAGAATCCCCCGTCCCTGCATCGTGCGGCCGGGTACTCATCGCCAAGGCCAAGCATGAGGGATTCAAGCTCGTCGGTCGCGTCCCGAACGTCCTGTTTTATGGAATCGATTACATCATAGCTTGATCGGACCCGCGAACGGAGTTGACTCGCATGGAATCCATCCCCGAAGACGCCCGCTGGTATCTCGCCAATCTCATCCTCGAAATTCGCATCGAGGGCGATCCCAGGAACGTCATCCACATCAACACCCGTCTGATCAAAGCCGATACCCCCGAACTGGCTTACCGGAAGGCTGTCGATTTGGGTCGGGCCGGGGAGATGGAGTATGACAACACGAATGACAAGCTCGTCAAGTGCAGCTTCCGGGGCATCCGGAACCTGGAAGTCATCCAAGACGACCTGGAAGACGGTGCCGAGTTGTTCTACGAGGAGCACATCGGCATCGCGGAGAACGAAATTCGGGGATGGGCCAAGTACAGGGATGAACTGAGCGTCTTCGCACCGCGGGAGAAACTGGCGGAAGTGCCGAACTTCATGCCCAAATCGATTGCCGAGGATTTGGTCGCCGAAGGCATGCCGAGGACGGAGATAACGGGTTGGGAACACGAATCATGAGGCGCGTAATCATCATCGGATGGGCATCGTCCACCGATACCCAGAACCTGGGCGATGCCGCCCCATACAACGATCCACGCCACCCGTCCGAAGACCGTTCACTCAGCGAGATTTGCCGATCATGCGTGACATCCGCATTGCCGCCGCCCAGTTCGAGCATCGAGACGGGGACAAGGCCTACAACCTGGCTCGCATCCGCGAGCTGACCCGGCGGGCGGCGGGCCGGGGGGCCGAGGTCGTTTGCTTCCACGAGTGCAGCGTCACCTCGTACACCTACCTCCAGACCCTCTCCCGCGACGAGCTGGACGCGCTGGCCGAGCCGGTCCCGGACGGACCTTCGACCCGAAAACTCGTCGACATCGCCCGCGAGATGGGCGTCGTGGTCATGGCCGGGCTGATCGAGCGGGAGCCGGACGGGCGGCTTTACAAGAGCTACGTCGCGGTCGGCCCGGAGGGGTTCATCACCCGGTTCCACAAGCTGCACCCGTTCATCAGCCCGCACCTGACGCCCGGCCGGGGGTATCACGTTGCGGAGATCCTCGGCGTGCGGTTCGGCTTCCTGATCTGCTACGACAACAACCTGCCGGAGAACGTGCGGGCCACCGCCCTGCTCGGGGCCGAGGTGATCGTCATGCCGCACGTGACCGGCTGCACCCCGTCTCCCATGCCGGGGCGCGGCACGGTGGACCTGGCCCTGTGGGACGGCCGCCACCGCGACCCCGCCCGGGTGCGGCAGGAATTCCAGGGGCCCAAGGGGCGGGGCTGGCTGATGCGCTGGCTGCCGGCGAGGGCGTGGGAGAACGGCGTCTTCGTGGTCTTCTCCAACAACATCGGCCGCGACCACGACACCATCAAGCCCGGCCTGTCCATGATCCTCGACCCGAGCGGCGAGGTCCTCGTCGAGAGCCACGAACTCGGCGACGACGTGGTCGTCGGCCTCCTCGCCGCCGACGCCCTGGACCGGGCCCCCGGCCGGCGTTATCTCAAGGCCCGCCGCCCCGACCTGTATGGCCCGCTCGTCGAGCCCCACCCGCCCGGCCATCAGCCCGTGACGAGCCCGGGATGGCGACTCTCCTACGAGTGATCCCGGCGGCATGGTTTGTGCCGGGCAAGGTCGATCGTCGCGGTTGTCGCACAACCTGATCACACATCGACTTTTGGATGGCTTCCCATGTTCGGATCGAGCAAGCACCAGTACGAGATGCAGGACCCGCTCAAGCAGTATCCCCGGCCGCCGTACAAGGGGCAGGAGCAGGCCAAGCCGGGGCTGGCCGCCAAGATGGACCCGAAGCCCGACCACGGCGAGGACAGCTACAAGGGGCTGGGCCGGCTGGAAGGGCGGAAGGCGCTGGTGACCGGGGCGGACTCGGGGATCGGCCGCGCGGCGGCGATCGCCTTCGCCCGCGAGGGGGCCGACGTGGCGATGAGCTACATGCCCTCGGAGGAGGCGGACGCCAAGGAAGTGGTCGCCCTGATCGAGAAGGCCGGGCGCAAGGCGTACCCGATCCCCGGCGACCTCACCAGCGAGCCGTATTGCAACGACCTCGTGGCGCAGGCGGTGAAGTCGCTGGGCGGGCTGGACATCCTCTGCAACGTCGCCGGCCACATGATCGCCTGCGAGTCGATCGAGGACCTCACCACCGAGGCCTTCGACCGCACGATGAAGACCAACGTCTACGCCCTGTTCTGGATCTGCCGGGCGGCGGTCCCCCACATGAAGCCGGGCTCCACGATCATCAACACGGCGTCGATCCAGGCCTACCAGCCGTCGGCCGCCCTGCTCGACTACGCCGTCACCAAGGCGGCCAACCTCAACTTCACCAAGGGGCTGGCCCAGCAGCTCGCCGAGAAGGGGATCCGGGTCAACGTGGTCTCCCCCGGCCCGATCTGGACGCCGATCCAGCCCACCGGCAACTACGGCATGGAGAAGATCCAGAAGATGGGCTCCGACACCCCCCTCGGCCGCGCCGGGCAGCCGGCCGAGCTGGCCTCGGTCTACGTCCTGCTCGCGTCGCAGGAGTCGAGCTACATCACCGGCGAGAACTTCGGCATCACCGGCGGCAACGCCTGCCCCTGATCGGGCCATCGCATCGGGGGCGGAGGGACACGCCCGCCGGCCTCTCCGCCCCCCTTGCGGGATGGCCTGCACCGGGCCATCCTGGGAGGCCGATCGGAGGCGGTCATCCTCCGCCATCCGGCCATCCTCCGTCATGGGGCGAGGTGTATCAAAGCATGCGGATCCCGGCCCGACCCCATCGCCTAGCGGCCGTGCTGGCCGTCCTGCTGCTGCTCTCGGTGGTCGGCAACGTCGCCCTGGCATGGGCCGCCCGCGCACAGTACCGGAAGAACCTTCAGGTCCGGCTCGACCCGACCTCCGAGATCATGTTCCTCCCCTTGAACTCCGCCCTGCCGCCGGCCCCGGGCGGCGTCCACCGCGTCGTGTTCCTCGGGGATTCCCGGACCGAGATGTGGCGGGACCTGCCCGACCTGGACGGCTGCCAGCGGGTGAATCGCGGCAGGAGCAACGACACGAGCGCCCAGCTCCTCCTCCGCGTCGAGCGGGACGCCATCGCCTTGAAACCGGATCTCGTCTTCCTGGAGGTCGGCGCCAACGACCTGAAGTCCATCGGGCTATTCCCGGACGATGAGGCGTCGATCCGGGGCCGGTTCAGGGCCAACGTCTTCGCCATCATTGATCGACTCGCCCGGGCGGGGATCCCGGTGGTCGTCAGCACGGTCTTCCCGTTCGGCGACGTCTCCTTGCTGCGGCGTCCCATCTGGTCCGATCGGATCGTCGCGGCCCGGGATGAATGGAACCGGGAGATCCGCGCGCTCCATCGGCCGGGTGTCACGGTGTTCGATGCGGACGCGGTCCTGTCGTCCGACGGCCGGATGAAGCCGCAATACCAACTCGACGAACTCCACCTGAATGACGCCGCCTATCGGGCCCTGAACGCGGCGTTGCCCGCCGTCATCAGGCGAAGCCTGGACGATCGGCCGAGGTGATCCGGCCGCCGGTCGCCACGGGCCATCCTCGGCCCGAGACGGCCCGATCGCGCCGAAGGCCCGCGGGTCGATGACGGCCTGCGCCACTCGTCGGCGGGCGGCATGGGTCCAGGGGCCCGACCCGACTGGGTAGCGCCGCCCGAGGGTGACACCGCTCCCGGGCCGAAGCAACGTGGTCCGGGATCGTCTATCCTGGTTGATGGTTCCGAGGGCGGCCCCATCACAATCGCCCACCCCGAGGTGACGATGAGGTATCCATGACCATCAGGCAGGGCTTTCTGATCATCCTCAGCGCCGGGATCGGCTTTGCCGCCGGCGGGGGCGGCGTGGGCTATGCGCTGGCCCGCTTCGCCCCGTTCTACTATCGGGGCGTCTTCCAGGCCGGGGTTCAGCCGGGTTTCGATCCTGATCAGGTCGGCGTCGGCCTCGGCATCACTCAGGGCCTGATCGCCGGGCTGGTCGTCGGCTCGGTCATCGTGCTGGCCGTCGCCCTTTCGGGCCCGCGTCGGCAGCCTTCGGGAAAACCCGGATCGGACGAGGAGATCGATCGATTCCGCCCTCGCGGCTGGATGTATGCCGTCCTCGGCCTGCTGGGCGGGGCGTTGCCCTCGCTCCCCGTCGGGCTGGTCGTCGGCTTGCTCATGGGAGACTGGGGTTGCAAGAACCGGCGATTCGACGAGGAAGTGGCGGCCATCACCCCGATACTCGCCGCAGACCCCGCCTTCACCAAGGTCAATTTCTGGATGAATTCGGCCGACGGTTGTGCCACGCTTTCCTGCGTCGCGAAGACCAGGGACGATCGCGATCGGTTGCTCCCGCAACTGGTCTCCTTGATGGGGCAGGCACGCGCCAAGGATCTCATCCAAGGGGTGTCCGTCGAGGATGATTGATCCCGACCGCTGGAGGACGACGGGCATGAAGCGGCCTCGGTGGCGGTTCACCCTGCGGGGGATGATGGTCGCGGTGGCGATCCTGGCCCTGGCGTCGTTCGGCACGCGGATGTTGATCCGGCGAGGGCAGCATCTCCGGTCGGCCGTGCTGTTCCAGAAAAAGGAGGCCGAAGCACGCCAAAGGGAGGCATGGTCGCGGTCGATGGCAACCAAGGGATATGTTTCCCCCAGGGTGGCCGAGGCGGAACGGTCCCGCGCCGAGCATTTCGGGCGGATGAAGGCGAAGTACGAGCGGGCGGCCCGGTCTCCCTGGCTCGCCGTCGAGCCCGACCCGCCGGCGGCGGAGTAAGATATCCTCCAGGGACGCCGGGCTCGTGGCCCGCCGCCGCATCGTCCACACCGCTCCGCCGAGCCGAGCCATGCCCGAGACGCCGCCGACCCCGCCCCCCGTCCCTCGCCGATGGCGGGATGATCCGTCCGAGCGGGCCGGCGCGTCGGGGCTGGACGGGCCGGACCGGCGGATGATCTACGGGCTGCTGGCGGCGATCCTGGCGTTGGGCGGGGCGGTCGTCGGGCTGTTGAACTGGATCCGGCCGATCCCCAGCCCGTTCTTCGTGCCGATCCGGGTGGGGGAATACCAGGACCGCCAGATCCCGTTCCTGCCGTTCGCCGGCAACGACGCCGCGGCCCTGGGGCGGGGTTATTTCGCCCGGACGGTGGGCCTGGGGTTCCCCGACCAGGAGAAGGCGGTGATCGCGGCGACGCTGGCCGGGCTCCGTGAGCGGAGGGAGCGGGACGCGGTGGTCGTGCTGGTGTCAGCCAATGCCCGGGTCGCCGATGACGGGTCGGTCGCCATCCTGCCCGCCGACGCCGACCCCGCCGTGCCCCAGACCTGGCTCCCGCTCCGCGACGTGCTGGTGGCGGTCCGCGACTGCCCGGCCGCCCACAAGCTCCTGATCCTGGACATCATGCGGCCCCTGGGGACGGCCCGGATGGGCGTGCTGCTGGACGACGTCCCGGCGCGGATCCCCGACGAGTTGAAGGCCGTCGCCGACCCCCGGCGGCTGGTGCTCTCGGCGTGCGGGCCGGGCCAGGTCTCGTTCGCCTCCGAGGAGATGGGCCGGTCGGTCTTCAGCTACTACCTCGAAGAAGGGCTGCGGGGCTGGGCCGACGACACCGACGGCCGGGATGGCCTGGTCTGCGCCGTCGAGCTGGGCCGGTTCGTCGCCGATCGGGTCGCCCGTTGGGTTCGTTTGAACCGGGGGGCGGTGCAGGTCCCCGCCTGGTCCGGGACGGGGGAGGACTTCCCGCTGGTGGCCATGGCGCACAGCCGGCCCCGGCCCCACCTGGCCATCCCCAAACCGCCCGCCTATCCCGGTTGGCTGAACGACGCCTGGGCCCGGCGCGACCTCTGGCTCAAGGCCGGCGACGACCGGCTCCTGCCCCGCGCCTTCCTGAAGGCCGAGGCCGGGGTGCTGGAGGCCGAGGCCGAGTGGCGGGGCGGCCTCCCCGAAGCCCGGACCCGCCGCGCCCTGGACGATCGGCTCGCGGAGGCCCGATCCCGGTTCGAGCAGGCCCGGCCGGCCGGGCGGCCCGAGCCCCGCTCGCTGGCCATGGCCTCGGCCTTCGGCGCCGCCGCCGACCCGGCCATCGCGAAGGCCCTTTCCGACCTGCTCGCCAAGAGGGCGGCCCTCCTCCGCGCCCCCAAGCCCGACCCGGCCGCCGACCCGGGCAGCCTCGTCGACGCCTTCCACGACGCGACCCGGGCCGCCACCGACTTTGCCCTCGCCCGGGCCATCTTCGACGCGGCCGTCGGGGGGGACGGCCGGGGCGATGGCCTGATCTTCCTCGACGACCTGCTCCGCCATCGCCACGCCCGGCCGATCTATGCCGAGACCCTGATGCTCCGCCGCCTGGCCGACCTGGCCCGCGCGGCCGCCCCCGGGGGCGATGCCCCGACGCCGGAGGCCGCCCTGCTCGGCCTCCGGCTGGCCCGCGAGGCCGAGGCGGCGGAAAGCCGGCCGATCGCCTTCGAGCGGCTCCGCAAGTCCTTCGACGAGGCCTCCCGGGCACGGCACGACGGCGAGGTCCTGCTCCTGTTCGGCCGGGGCTATGCACCGCTCGACGAGGCCGTGCGGGCCATGGGCCGGGCCATCGACGCCTACCAGGCCATCTCCGAGGGGCAGGACGGCGTCACCCTGGCCTTCGCCGAGGTCGACGAGGCGCTCCGCGACCTGCCCGCCTACCGGCCTTATCTGGAGTATTTCCCCGACCGCGCCGGTGCCTGGCTGGACGCGGTGGACGTGGCCGGCGACCTGGCGGACCTCCTGACCGGGGCGGCCCCCTCCCCCGCATCCGCGCCCGAATCGCCCGCGGCGGGGCCCCGCCAGGCCCTGGACGACCTCCGGCACAAGATCGACGTCCTCAACGCCCGGCTGGACGACCTCTGGGGGCCGCTCGCGCCGGCCCGGGTGGCCGACCTGATCGCCCGATCCGCCCGGCCCGACGCGGGCCCGGCCGTCCTCCGCGAACTGGACGCGGCACTGGCCACCCCCTTCCCCGAGGCGCCGGCCCGCGCCCGGATCCGGGCCGCCCGGGGCGTGCTGGCCCGCGCCCTGCTCGATCGCTCGATCGCCGTCGACCGGGGGGCCCGGCCCGACCCCGGGGCCGACGGCCCCCGCGCCCCGATCCCGGACCCGGCCCGGGATGCCGCCCGCCGCGCCCGCGAGTCGATCGCGGCCCTGGGCCTGGCCGGTCTCGACCCCGACGGGCTCTCCGCCCTGCGATCCGCCCTCGATCGGGAACTGGCGGCCCGGGGCCGGCCCGGGACCTGGCGAGGGCTGGCCCGCGAGATCGACTCGGCCTGGCGCGAACGGCTGACGGGGCAGTATCGCGAGCAAAAAAGCCTCGCGGCCCGCGATCGGATGAGTCGGTTCTTCCCCCCGTTCGCCCCGTCGTCCTTGCTCGACGACCCGCAGGCGAACCCCACCCTCATGCGCCGCGAGGCGGCCATGAAGGCGCTGCTGGGCTGGCTCGCCGATCGCGCCGACGACCGGGCCCGCGACCTGGGCGGCTCGGCCTTCGACGCCATCACGGCCCGGACCTACCGCCCCCGCGATGACGACCGGGCCGACCGCCCCGCGCCGGTCCAGTTCCTCCCCCCGAGTTCCGGCCCACCGAGCCTGGCCGCCGACCGCCCGGTCGCGACCGTCCCGTTCGGCTTCCGCCTCGCCCGCTCGACCGGCCGGGCCCCGGCTTTCGCCCTGATCCACGACCCTGGATGGCTGCTGGTCGACCCCGGCGGCGGGGCCGTCCGCTCGGACTCCGGCAGCGATGACCGGTCGATCCGCCGCTATGAACTCCCGGCGTCGGATGCCCTCGATCGGACGATCCCGCTGCGGATCGAGCTGCGGACCGGCGCCGGACGCTCCGAGACGCCGCCACCCCGCGGGCTCCTCGTCCGCGTCCAGGCCGACGGTCGGGACTTCCACAAACTCCTGGACGTGGACCTGACCTCCGACGTTGATCGGCCCCAGGTCCTGTTCGCGGCCAGCCCCGACCGCCCCGACGACCCCCGGGAGGCGATCCGGCTCCGGGCCGTGGACGGGCTCCAACCCTGGCATCTCTACGTCCGGAACCCGTCCCGCCGGGCGCGGAGCTTCGGCGTCCGGATCCTGGCGGCGGGCTCGCCGGTCCTGGGTGGCGAGGGGACGGTGAAGCTCGAACCGGGCGCGATCGGCAAGGTCGGCTTCGCCCCTCCGGTCGCGGCGGCCGGGGCCGCGACCCCGGCCGCCGCCCGGCCCGACGCCGAGCTGCCCGAGCTGGCGGGGCCGCTGTCGGTGCGGATCCTGGACGCCGAGGCCGGGGGGGCGGAGCTCGCCACGGTGCCGGTGGAGGTCGGAATCGCCTCGCCCGTCGAGGTGGCCCGGGTCACCTCGATCCGGTTCGACCCGGGCGGGGCATCGGGCAAGAATCACCTGGAGGTCACGCTCCGCGCCTCGGGGCCGATCGCCGGGCCGCCGTGCGTGGTCAGGCTGGTGCTGGACCGCGACCGGATCCCCGCCCTGCTCCGCCCCGGCGACGGCACCTTCCGCGCCACGCTGCCGGCCGACGGCCGCCCGATCACCCTGGACGCCAAGGGGATCGGCCTGGACCCGGCCGCCGACCCGGACGGACTGGCGGTGATCGCGCTGGACCACTTCGACCGCGCGTTCGCCTTCCGCACCACGTTCGCGACCGGCTCCCCCACGCCCCGGACGCCCGAGCCGGTCGCCCTGCCCGCCCTCCGGCTCCGCGCCGATCGGTTCGCGGGCGGGACGGCCCCGACCCTGAAGGTGACCATCGAGGCCGACAACGCCCCGCCCGGCGCGACGCTGGACCTGGTCCTGGGCCGGTTCGACGCCGGGGTGTTCCGCCCCGACCTATCGCGAACCTACCCCGGCCCTCGGCGGACGCGGATCGGCCTGGCCATCGGCGGCGCCGGCAACCCGCTGGCCTTCTCGGCCTCGGTCGCCGACTGGGCCGAGACCCTGGACATCGCGGGCCTGCGGGGCACCCGCCTGCTCCGCGCCCGGATGCTCGACCCCGAAGGACATGCCATCCAGGAGGCCACCCAGCCGGTGGTCTTCGACGACATCCCCCCCGGCCAGCCCCGGTTCGTCGGGCTGCCGGCCCAGGTCAAGAAGGGGACGACCCTGGCGGTCTCGGCGATCGCCTCGCCGTCGGAGTCGGGCATCGCCTCGGCCTCCTTCTTCGTCGGCAAGCCGGTTGACGGCAAGATCCCGTCCGGCGTCGCCGCAATCGATGGCGCCCCCGCCGATTCCCGGCGCTCGACCTGGACGGCCGCGCTCCCCCTGCCCGGCGACCGCAAGGGCCCGATCGACCTGTCGGCCCGGTTCACCAACGCGGCGGGGGTCTCGGCCTTCGCCTCCGGGACCGTCGAGCTCCTGGACGCCGACCCGGTCCTCCCCGGCTCGATCCGGGGCGGCGTGGTCGAGGGCAGCAATCCCCAGCCCAACCTCGAAGTCTCGCTGACCGGACCCGTCGGCGCCGGGCCGACCAGCACCAAGACCGCCGCCGACGGCACGTTCACCTTCTCCAACCTCGCCCCCGGCAAGTACAAGCTCTCGGCCGCCAAGCCGGAATCGCTCACCAAGGCGTCCGCCGAGGTGACCGTCGCCCCCGGCTCGACCGCGACGCCCACGCTGGAGCTATTCCGCTGACGGCCCGGCTCATGCGACCGTGGTCCTGCCGAGCAGGACGAACAGATAGAGGCCGTAACAGGCCAGGAGCAGGACCCCTTCCGATCGCCCGATCCGGCGTCCCGTGAACATCACCGGGAAGAGGAGCAGGGTGAGGCCGAGCATCCAGAGGTTGTCGCCGACGATGATCTCGCTCGGGACCCGGACCGGGCGGACCAGGCCGCTCAGGCCGAGCGTCCCCAGGATGTTGAACAGGTTCGAGCCGATGACGTTGCCGACCGCCACGTCGTCGCGGCCCCGGACGCTGGAGACGAGCGAGGTGACGACCTCGGGCAGCCCGGTCCCGCCCGCGACGATGGTCAGGCCGATGATGCGCTCGGACATCCCCCAGGCCCGGCCCAGCTCGATGGCCCCGGTCACGGTCGCCTGGGCGCCGCCGACGAGGAGGGCCACGCCCGCCCCCACCAGCCCCAGGGCCAGCAGGCCGCTGGACCGGGGGTTGGCCTGGGCGAGTTCCTTGACAGCGAGATCTTGCTTGTGTTCCTCCACGGGGCTCATCTGCTTGCGGACCAGCACGACCAGGTAGGCCGTGAATCCGGCGTAGATCGCGATGAAAAGGGCGGAATCCAGGCGATCGATCGTGCCGTCGTGGCTGACCGTGAGGTAGAGCAGGGTCACCAGCGCCAGGACGGGGTATTCCAGGCGGATCGTGTTGCCGCCGATGACCAGCGGCCGGATGATCGCGGCCAGCCCGAGGATGCACGTCAGGTTGAAGATGTTCGACCCGACGATGTTGCCGATGGCGACCGCCTCGCTGCCCCGCAGGGCCGCGATCAGGCTCACGGCCAGCTCGGGCACCGAGGTTCCCGCGGCGACGACGGTCAGGCCGATGACCGCCGGCGTGACCCGGGCCAGCGTCGCCAGCGAGACCGCCCCCCGGAGCAGGAGTTCCCCGCCTCCCACGAGCAGCACGAGGCCGATGAGCACCAACCCCAGCGAGATCATCATGAGATTTGCCCCGTTATGCCGACGGATTCGGTTCGATGCCACGGTCCCGCGGCGGATCGTCGGCGGGACTCGCCCAGCCCCGATACTCCGGCGTCGCATCCTTCATGTCCTCGTACAACCAGACCATGCGGTCGACGAACCAGAGCTTTCCCAGGAAGGCCAGGGCCATCCCGAGCAGGGTCGGCCAGATGGCCAGCTCGGCCAGCCCCCAGATGAGGAGGATGCCCCCGATCGCGGCGACGGCGGCCAGGATCCGGGGCACCAGCCGATGGTGGCGCGGGATGGCCACCCGGTCGCGGTCCAGCCAAACCCGCTCGCCCATGACCCCCTTCGAGGCCCAGTTGTCGGTGGAGGCCGGGGCGGGGAACAGGCGGGGGTTCCACCAGGTCCAGAGCGCGAGCAGGGCGACCGGGGCCACCGCCCACCGGCCGATCCAGGCCCGGCTCCAGACGGCGAGGATCCACAACGGCAGGGTCGCCACGCGCGTCCACACGCTCCACGGGCTGGCATGACGCCGCCAGGCCGCTTCATCCATCGCGAACGCCCGGGCGATCCCCCGTTCCAGCGTCATGGCGCCGCCCCTCGAGTAACCTTTCGAAGAGATTCGACGCGAGCGGGCATCAATTGCCCGTGACCCATTCGTCGATCCCTTCCGACTCGGGCGGCTTCCACGACGCATCCGCCGGGGGGAAGAGGATCCGCAGGAGCGGCGGGGCGAGGAAGGTGGTGACCATGACCATCAGGGTCACGGCGCCGAAGAGTTTCGCGTCGAAGACCCCGCTGGAAAGGCCCATCTGGGCGAAGATCAGCCCGACCTCGCCGCGAGGGATCATCCCCACGCCGATCACCCTCTTGTTGCCCTTGAACCAGGGGGCGGCATAACCGGCGGCGAACTTGCCGATCACCGCCGCCACGATCAGGAGGCCGCCGACCATCAGCGTCGCGCGATTCTCCGGAACGGCGGGGTTGAAGACCCGGACGTCGACGGCCGCCCCGACCGAGACGAAGAAGATCGGCACGAAGAAGTTGCCCAGCTCCGTGACCCCATGCTCGACCTCGTGCGCCTTGGGCGTGCGGGCGAGGAGCACCCCGGCGACAAATGCGCCGATGATCACGGCGGAGCCCACTTTATCGGCGAGCCATGCCAGGGCGAAGGCCAGCAGCACGGCCAGGATGGTCGGGCTCCCCGGGTATCTGAGCTTGCTCACGAGCCAGGTGACCGGCGGCGTGAGCAGGATCCCCGCGATCAGCGACACGACCAGGAACCCGAACGCGGAACCGACGATCTTGGCGACGCCGAGGGCCGTCACCGATTCCCCCTGGGTGAGGCCGGCCACCACCGTCAGGATGATCAGCCCGATGATGTCGTCGATGACGGCCGCCCCGAGGACGATCTGGCTCTCGGGCTCCTGCATCCGGCCGAGGTCCGAAAGGACGCGGGCGGTGATCCCGACGCTTGTGGCGGTGAGCGAGGCCCCGGCCACGATCGAAGCGAGATTGCCGAGGCCGACCAGCCGGCAGGCGCCATAGCCCAGGGCGAACGGGAGGGCGACGCCGACCGCCGCGACCGCCGCCGAGCTGCCCCCGACCTTCAGGAGCTTCGCCAGGTCGGTCTCCAGGCCGATGGCGAACAGGAGCAGGATCACGCCCAGCTCGGCCATCAGGTGGATCACGTCCATCTTGGGGTCGACGAAGCCCAGGGCGGACGAGCCGATCACGACCCCCGCTACCAGCTCGCCGAGCACCGACGGCTGGCCGCACGCCCGGGCCAGCGCCCCGAAGAACTTCGCCGACCCGAGGATGATGACGACGAGGCCTAGAAACTCAGGGATACTAATATGATGCATAAATATCCAGATTCTTTCGTAATCGATGGACGATCCGGGCCATGATGACCGTCCTCCCCCACGATCCGGGGCGGGCGTCGGGATCTGCCCGGCCCGGGGATGGACGGCGACCGGTCGACCCGAGAGATCGTAATATGAATAGAGAATGATGGAATCGAGAAGGTGGGAGGGCTACCAGCCGCCGCCGTTGGTGATGAAGAGCTTCAGGTAGAGCTCGTTCTCGGTGGTGGGGGGGGAGGGTGGGGCGTGCATGAGCCGGGTCGCTCGCTCTCGGGGGACTGGTCTCGATCGATCATAACGCGGTGCTCTCATCCCCGGCAAGCGCAGGGGATCGATCGGGCCATCGCCGGTCGCCCCCCGGCCTCTCCCGATGAGGGGAAATGCCGGGGGGAGTAGGCCCGCGTCAGTGCCCGGCCGGCAGGTCGAGTGCGCCGGGCTTGTCGTGGGCTCCGAGGCGGTCGATCATCGTGGAACTGGCCTCGTTCAGGCCGACGAGGTCGACCGCGACGCCCTTCTTGCGGAACTTCATCACCACCTTGTCCAGGGCGCCGATCGCCGAGATGTCCCAGAAGTGGGCGTGGGTGAATTCGATCTCCACCCTTTCGACGGGCTCGGTGAAGTCGAACCCCCGGATGAAGGCGTGCGAGGAGACGAAGAACAGCTGCCCGCTGACGTGGTAGATCGTCTTGCGCCCCTCGTCGCACGATTCGGCGCGGACGCGGACGATCCGCTCGACCTTCATGGCGAAGAACAGGGTGCTCAGGAGGACGCCCACCAGCACGCCTTTGGCCAGGTCGCCGGTGGCCACCGTCACCACCACGGTGGAGAGCATGACCAGGCTGGAACTCTTGGGGTGGACGACCAGGCTCCGCAGCGAGGCCCAGCTGAACGTGCCGATGGACACCATCGTCATCACCGCCACCAGGGCGGCCATCGGGATCTGCCGCACCCAGTCGCTCAGCACCAGGATCAGGAACAGCAGGAAGCAGCCGGCGAACAGCGTCGACAGGCGGGTCCG
Source organism: Tundrisphaera macrotermitis (assembly GCF_051175315.1). Classification (NCBI taxonomy): domain Bacteria; kingdom Pseudomonadati; phylum Planctomycetota; class Planctomycetia; order Isosphaerales; family Isosphaeraceae; genus Tundrisphaera; species Tundrisphaera macrotermitis. The sequence goes on along the minus strand of NZ_CP195100.1, from coordinate 2,211,909 downwards.
CCCGCCCGACTTGACGTTGATGACCGACTGGCCGATCATCGCGCAGCCCGCCATCCCGCCGAACATCCCGGCCACGATGTTGCCGAGCCCCTGCCCGGCGCATTCGCGGTTCTTGTCGCTGGTGGTGTCGGTCATGTCGTCGACGATGGTGGCCGTCATCATCGATTCCAGCAGCCCCACCACGGCCAGGGTGCAGGCATACGGGAAGATGATCCGCAGGGTCTCGAACGAGATCGGGACCTTCGGCAGCAGGAAGGCCGGGAACTCGGTGGGCAACTGCCCCATGTCGCCCACCGTCCGCAGCGGCATCCCGCTCAGCATGGCCACCGCCGTCAGGGCGATGATGCAGACCAGGGCCGAGGGCACCGCCCGGGTGAAGCGCGGCAGCAGGTAGATGATCGCCAGCCCGGCGGCCACCATCGGGTAGACGTGCCAGGTGCCGCCCACCAGTTCCGGCACCTGCGCCAGGAAGATCAGGATCGCCAGGGCGTTGACGAACCCGGTGATGACCGACCGCGACACGAACCGGATCAGCGCCCCGAGCCGGAACAGCCCGGCGAGCACCTGGAGCACGCCGGTCAGGATCGACGCGGCCAGCAGGTACTGGATCCCGTGGTCCTTGACCAGGTCGACCATCACCAGGGCCATCGCCCCGGTCGCCGCCGAGATCATCGCCGGGCGGCCCCCGGCGAACGCCGAGACGACCGCGATGCAGAACGACGCATAAAGCCCCACCTTGGGATCGACCCCGGCGATGATCGAGAACGCGATCGCCTCCGGGATCAGGGCCAGCGCCACCACCGTGCCGGACAGCAGGTCGCGGCCGACGTTGGAGAACCACTCATCCTTGATTCTTGCCATGTTCATCATTCGTTGGATCTCGATCCATGGGGGGCCCGAAGCCGGGCCGGGCGGCGGGGCGCCCGGTGACGGCAAGGCGATGCGTCGCCTCCGCCCGAGGGCGGCGACGAACGAGGAGTTCGCGCCGGTTAGGATGGGGATGGGGCGGATCACCCACCATCGACGATGGGAGTTCGAGGCGTCCTGGTCGGGGACCGAGGAGCGTCCGCTCAGGGCGGAGTCGGGCGGGAGGTGTGGCGGCGGGCGTTCATGCGGCTCATCTTCGGGGAGCGATCGGGTCTTGGGGGACGGCAACGCCGGGCCCCCAGGCCGGCCGGGACGCCGAGACGCACCGGCCCGGGGGCGAGTTAGTTTCGCCCCCATCCTCCTCGTCGTCAAGGGGACCGGCGAGGAGTCCGCCGGCCGATCGAGGCCGATCAACTCGAACGGAGCGGTCGGGTCGCGGTCCCCGGCCGATCTCAGGTGGGCTGATCGCCCGGGTTGGCCCGATGATGGGCGACCAGGGCGTTGGCGTGCCCGTGGCCCATGGCGTGCTCGGCCTTGAGCCACGCGACCATCTCGGAGTGTTTCTTGCCCGCCTGCCCCTTGAGCAGGTCCAGCCAGTGGGCGATCGGCTCGCCGTACTTCTTCTCGATGGCGGGGAAGTAGGAGGCGGGGCCCTTCGGTGCGTCGCTCATGGTCGGTCCTCCTTGCCCTGGCGATGATGGCAGGAATCGCGGCGGTCGCCCCATCCGAGGGGAGCGGCACGACGGAGAATGCCCCGACCCGTCGGCCCGCCTCTGCCACCCCGGAGACTATAGGGCCGTCACGCCCATCCCTCAACGCCAATCGAGCGTTCGTCGATGCGGGGCCCTGGTTCGCTACGACCCGACCGTCGCGTGGCCCGGCCCTCAGCGCGGCCAGTACCAGGTGCCCAGGGCGATCAGGGCCGCGACGAAGCCGACGATGCCGGCCAGGCCGATGGTGGTCCAGCGGCGGTCGTCGGCCTCGGAGGCGAGCGCCTCGCGGGTCCAGGAGACGGCGTTCTGGTTCTCGACGAGCCGGCGGAAGACCCCGGCCACGAACGACTGGTCGCGCTCGGCATCCAGCCCGGTGCCGGCCAGGTAGCAGCCCCCCAGGAGGCGCGGGGCATTGGCCTCCAGGACGAAGGCGCGGACCAGAAGGCGGGCCAGTCGGGATTCCCGGGCCCGCCACCAAAGGAGCAGGTGGTAGAGCCGGATGTTGTCGCGGACGGCGGCGCCGGGGTCGTCGCCGGACGCGGAGGATTCGACCCGCCAGAGGCGATAGACCAGCGTGGGCAGGAGCGCGGCGCCGATCCAGAGGACGCCGTCGCGGATCATCCTCGGCACGTCGGCCGGGTCGATCGCCGGCAGCAGCGGGAAGTGCTGGCCCAGGAACCGCTGGCGGTGGGCGTCGGGGAACTGGCCGGCGAACTCGCGGAAGCCGGGCGCGGACTCCAGGTCGCAGACCAGGGCGAAGGTCGGGCACTGGGTCTGGAGGGTCTCTCGGGCGATGTCCAGGTCGCGGCGGCAGACGGATCCCGCCTGGTCGGCCGAGGCGTCGTCTTCCATGGCCAGGGCGGGGATCAGGAACAGCATCCCGTTGACCGGGCAGTAGGGGCGGCGATCGCGGGCGATCAGCCGGCAGAGGTGGCGGAGCCGGTCGGAGATCAGGGCGATCTCCCCCGGGTCCTTGAGCAGGACCACTCGCCTCGGCTCGGGCCCGGGGTCCGGGGCGGGGGCGACCACGGCCGGGGCGGCCACCATCGGCGCCGGGGCCACCGCACCCAGGATCGGGCCGAGGTCGAACGGGTCGAACGGCGAGGCCGGCGCGAGGCTCGGGGCCGGGGCGATTTCGGGAGGGGCGGCCGGAGCGGCCCGATCGGCGTCCGCCCGGTTGAACAGCTCGGCCTGGCGGGCGAGCAGCGACGCCCCCTCGCACGACACGAAGATGGCGTCGCGGTTGGCCGACAGGTGGAGCGGGGCGTCGGCCCGTCGCGGGGCGAAGCCGACCTCGAACGGGATCTGGGTGGCGTGGAACAGCGCCTCGGGCGTGCCCGCCGGCCGGCCGAAGATCAGGAACAGGGGGGTCGCCGTCAGGTCGATGCTGGCCTGGTCCAGCGCCCGCAGCGCCTCGTCCCAGGCGGCGTCGATGTCCGGGAACTCCGACGACTCGCGCTCCGAAGTGAGCAGCTTCCAGAGCCACCAGCCCATCCAGGCCATCAGGTAGAGCAGGAGGAAGATGGTCGGCAGCCAGACCTTGCGGAGGACCGGAACCGGCGCCCGGAGCACCCTTTCCAGGTCGAGCCGCTCGTTGATCGCCCACAGCCCCACCAGGATCAGGGCCACCAGCACGACGCGGAGCACCCGCCGCAGCCCTGGCCCCGGATGGCCCAGCGCCCGGACCCCGGAGACGGCGGGCAGCAGGAGCCCGAACAGCCCGAGGATCCCCTTCCCGATCTTGCGAAACAAACCCATGCCCCGCCGCCTGGCCTACCGGCCGAGTTGGTACACCAGGAAGAAGGCCACCAGGGGGACCGACAGCAGCAGGACCAGCCCGCCGGCCATCACCACCTTCTGCAACGACTCGCGGCCCCGCAAAGGCGCCACCGAGGTGATCACCTCCAGCTCGGGCGGGGGCGGCCACCCCTGCCCCCGGAGCTTGGTGATCCGCGCCCGGGTGGCCGCGACCCAGTCTTGCAGCTCGGCCGGGCGGTCGCGCAACTGGCCCCGGAAGCCCAGCATGACGCACAGGAACAGGGCCTCCAGCACGTCCACCTCGGACCGGGTCTCGGCCTTGCGGGCCAGCTCCCAGAACTTCCAGGCGCGGTCGTTGGTGCCGTGCAGCGCCAGCTCCAGCTTCCTTTCGTTCCAGCGCGACTCCCAGGGGGAGTCGAGGATGAAGGTCTCGTCAAGCCAGCAGGCCAGAGCATAGCGGACCGTGGCCAGCCGGTCGTCGCCGCGACGGGCCTCCTCCCCGCCCACGCCGTTGAGCAGCCCCTCCAGGATCGCCTGCTCGGTGGCGAAAACCGGCGACTCGCCGCGTTCGAGGCGCTCGCGCAGGTCGATCCCCTGGGCGATGACCGGGTCGATCAGGGCGGCGATGGTGTCCGGCATCACGTCCCCTGCGGCGCGACGTAGAGGGTGAACTCGACCGTGGTGACCTGCCCCTCGGCCTTGATCGTCAGGACCCGCTGGCCCTGGATGTTGCCGGCGATCAGGTTCTCATTCAGGCGGATCGCCAGGGTGAGCGAGCGTTGGACGTTCTGCCACTCCGCCTGCTCGGACTCGCGGGTGACCTGGAAGTAGATCAGGTCGGGCGACGACGGCAGGGCCCGCGGCGGGCGCGGCGAGTGGGCGAACCGGAGCCCGGCCTGGCCCAGCCGGAAGATCGCGTCGACCCGGTCCGAGCTGCCCACCTTCATGTCCAGCTGCCCCGGGCGGGTCAGCAGGCGAATCGTCTCCTCGGCGGGCAAAGGGCTCCGCACGCCGATGTACATCTGCCAGACCGATTCCAGCCAGGCCGGCTCCAGGGCCACCTGCATCCGCATCCCGGCGCCGACGAACGGCTGCTCCTTGTAGTTGGGCTCCACCAGGATATCCAGCAGGGCGTCCACGCACTGCTTGGCCCGGAAGAAGCAGCCGCCGAGGTCGTCGTGGTCGTACCGGGGCAGGTCCGGGGGCCGGCGGGTGGCGCCGAAGATCGCCAGCCGGCCGACCAGGCGGGCCAGCTCCAGGTAGGCCGCAAACGGGTGGACCCCCTCGGCGAACGCCAGGACGCCCAGGGTCGGATAGCTCTCGTTCAGCTCGCGGAGCTGCGCGAAGATGACCGGGTCCCCCTGGGCCTGGCTGTCGAAGGTGATCCCCCGCGACGTGACCTGCGAGGCCAGCACCTCGATCTTCTTGCCGATCCGGTCGTAGATCGCCTGCAGGATCCCGGCGGCCAGCGGCGGCCAGGCGTCGCAGGCGATCAGGGGCGGGATGAACGTCTCGTCCAGTTGCGGCGTGGACTCGCTCCGCGACGACCGCATGATCCGGGCCAGCGGCAGGACGTCGTAGCCGCTCTGGTCCTGCGCCGAGGTCAGCAGGCGGAGGTTGAGCCGGCGCACCAGCACCTGCTGGGGGTTGGCCCCGGTGTTCTCGTCGGGGATGGTCTCGGTATCGACGACGTAGCGGACGCCGTCGGCGGCCCCCGCCTTGGCGACGTTGGCCCGGCCCGGGTTCAGGATCGGCACCGCCAGGTAGACGGTCACGACGTCCTGGGCGGCGAACGCCGGCTTGAGGTCGAGCGCCGGCAGGACGGCGTCGTCGGGGATCGCCACCAGCGTCCCGTCGCGCATCCGGGCCCGCGCCCCGCGCAGGGAGAACCGGGAGTTGGCCAGCGCGTCCAGGTCGATCGAGGCCGACCGCAGGCCCCAGTTGTGGTGGTGGTCCCACTTCTCGTCGCGGTGGGCGAGGTCCGCGGCCTGGCCCTGCGCCGCCAGGAAATGGTGCGGGCGGAGGAACATCCCCTCGTGCCAGTGGACTGCCGTCCCAGCCATATCCGGTGGATCGTCCTTCCGAGGTGGTCGTCGGACATGGGGACGAACGCACGAGCCGCCCGTCCCCCCCGGATTATCATAGCCGATCCGGGGGCAGGAGGCGCACCAACGCCGGAAACACTTTGGGCGCGGCAATTGCTCCGCGATCCAGGCCCGGACATCATCCGATCGAACATCTCCGATTCATCAGGGCCATCCACCGCCCGCGAGGATCGGACCACCACGAAAGCGGCGGCCATGAGCAACACCGAGATGCCCTATCGGACCCTCGGCAGCACGGGCGAGCGCGTCTCCGCCATCGGGCTCGGGGGATGGCACCTGGCCCTGAAGCACGTCGACAAGAAGACGGCGATCAACATCGTCCATTCCGCCATCGATCGCGGGATCAACTTCCTGGACAACTCCTGGGATTACAACGAGGGCGAGAGCGAGATCCGGATGGGCAAGGCCCTCCAGGACGGCTATCGCGACAAAGCCTTCCTGATGACCAAGATCGACGGCCGGTCGAAGAAGGAAGCCGCCCGGCAGATCGACGAATCCCTGAAGCGGCTGAAGACCGACCGCATCGACCTCGTCCAGCACCACGAGGTGATCCGCTTCGACGACCCGCACCGGATCTTCGACGAGGAGGGGGCCCAGGCGGCGTTCCTGGAGGCCAAGCAGGCGGGCAAGCTCCGCTACATCGGCTTCACCGGCCACAAGGACCCCGAGATCCACCTGCACATGCTCCGGGTGGCCGAGCAGCACGGCTTCCGGTTCGACGCGGCCCAGATGCCCTTGAACGTGATGGACGCCCACTACCGCAGCTTCGCCCGGGCGGTCGTGCCGGAGTTGGTCCGGCAGGGCGTGGGCGTGCTCGGAATGAAGGCGCTGGGCAACGGGATCATCCTCCGATCCGGCACGGTGACGGCGATCGAATGCCTCCACTACGCCCTGAACCTGCCGACCTCGGTGGTCATCACCGGCATCGACAGCATGGAGATCCTGGACCAGGCGTTCGAGGCGGCCCGGACCTTCCAACCGCTGGGCGAGGCCGAGATCGATGCCCTGATGGCCAAAACCTCCGGGGCCGGCTCGCTCGGCGAGTTCGAGCTGTTCAAGACCTCGTCGATCTTCGACGCCACGGCCACGCACCCGAAATGGCTCGGCGAGGAGCCGGAGAAGCACACCAGCCTCATGCCCGCGTGAGCCGGGCGAGGAGGCCCTCCGGAGGACCGTATCACTTCCCGGTACGAGCCGGATTCCGCGGCCCGGGGGTTTTCGCGTTAGGTTTCGCCCGATCTTGCGGACTAGGGCGTGTCTGGCAATAGCCTCGGCCCATACGATTGGAGTGGACGGATCACCCCACCAGCACCCTCACGACCTTGGCTCAACTCCGACACGCCCTCTCCGACGAGCATTACGCCGCCATCGAGCCGCTCCTGCCCACCAACGCCCGGCCCGGCCACCCCTGGAAGGGGCACCGCCGGGTGATCGACGGCATCCTCTGGATCCTCCACACCGGCTCCCCCTGGCGTGACCTGCCCAGGCCAACCTACGGCCCATGGCAGACCGTCTACGAGCGGTTCAACCGCTGGGCCAAGGACGGGACCTGGGCCCGGCTGCTCGAGGCCCTGCATGTGCGGCTCGACGCCGCCGGCAAGATCGACTGGGACCTGTTCTGCATCGACGGCTCCTCGATCCGGGCGAGCCGCGACGCCGCCGGTGCCTCGCCGACCCACGGGACGGCCGCCGAGCCGGCCGACCACGCGTTGGGCCGCTCTCGCGGCGGCTTCGGTTCGAAGATCCACCTGATCTGCGACGGCAAGGGCCTCCCGATGGCGGTGACGGTGACCGCCGGCCAGCGGCACGAGGCGACCCAGTTCGAGGCGGTAATGGGCCGGGTACGCGTGCCCGGCCGGAGGGGCCGACCCCGGAGCCGGCCCAGGAAGTTGGCCGGCGACAAGGGCTATAGCTCGCGGAAGATCCGCCGATCCAACCGTCGCCGGGGGATCGCCTCGGTGATCCCGACCAAGTCCAATGAGAGGCGGGTCCGGGGGTTCGACAAGGCGTCGTATCGCCGTCGCAACGTGGTGGAGCGTTGCATCGGGTGGCTGAAGGATCGGCGGCGGGTTGCGACGCGGTTCGAGAAGCTGGCGGAGAACTTCGAGGCGATGGTCAAGCTGGCGATGCTTGAACGGTTGCTGAAGGCACTATTGCCAGACACGCCCTAGAGTGTACCATCGCGACCGGGGCCCCACTGGAGCCGAGACCATGACACTCGCCGTAATGCTCGCGGCCGGAATCCTGACCACCTCCCCCGGATCGCCCGCGAGCCCTCCCCCGCACGCATCGCGGGCCGCCTACGAGGCGGAGCGCGATCGTGCCGGGGCGGATGCCGATTCCCAGATCCGCCTGGCCCTGTGGTGCGAGGCCCACGGCCTGCCCGCCGAACGACTCAAGCATCTGGCGCTCGCCTGCCTGCGCGACCCGAAGAACACCGCCGCGCGCGGCCTGATGGGCGTGGTCCGATTCCGCGACCGGTGGGCCTCCCCCGAGAAGGTGGCGAGCCAACTCTCCGACGACGCCGCGTACACGGCGACCTTGGCCGCCTATCGCGAGCGGCGGGCGAAGGCCCCCCAGTCCGCCGAGGGCCAGGCACGCCTGGCCCAATGGTGCGAGGAGAATGGCCTGATCGACGAATCGAAGGCGCACCACGCGATCGCGCTGCGGTTCGACCCGAATCGCGAACTGTCGCGGCGCAAGCTGGGCTTCAAGCGCGACGGCCGCCGCTGGGTGACCGATGCGCAACTCCTCGCGGAGAAGGAAGAGGCTCGACTCCAGGGCGAGGCGGACCAGAAATGGAAGGCCTCGCTGCTCGATGCCCGCGCCCGGTTGAACGATCGCGAGAAGCGGGCGCAGGCATCGGAGGACCTCGCGAATGTCACCGATCCGCGTGCGGTGCGGTCGGTCCTCGCCGTCTTCGCCCGGGGGGACGAGGCCGATCGGGGCCTGGCCGTCCGCCTGCTCGGCCAGATCGACGCGGCGGCGTCGTCCCAGGCCCTGGCCTGGTTCGCCGTCCTCGACGGGTCGGCCGAGATCCGCCGGGCCGCCGCCGAGACCCTGAAGCGTCGCGATCCGCGCGAGTATGCCGGGCTGCTCATCGGCCTGATCCGGAGGCCTCTGCGTTACGAAGTCCGACCCGTCGGGGGGCCGGGCTCCCCCGGGGCCCTGTTCGTGGAGGGTGAGCAGGCGATCAATCAACGATACTACGCCCCGCCCTCGGCCTCGTTCCCGATCCAGGTCGGCGACTTCCTCACCTACGACGATTATGGCCTGCCCATCTTGAAGCGGAGCGGCCCGTCGAGCCTCATCACGAAGCGCTACACCGGGAGTGCCGTGCTGAAGATGATCGAGGATGGGACGCTCCCCCTCCCCCAGTTGGCCGACTCCGGCGAGTTGGCCCGACGCCTCGATGTCGCCGGATTTGCTCCCATCGGCCAGTACATCCGACAAAATGGGATCCAGAGGCAGGCGGCGTTGGATGCGCGGGCCCCGGCCGAGCTCGCCAAGGTCGTCCGGGCCACGGCCGAGGCGGAGAAGCTGACGCCCGACGAGTTCGGGTTCGCGATGTATCGGAGTTCCCCCTACGAGACCATCATCCCGATCGGCCAGTTGATGGAGCAGGCGCGGACGGCGGCCGTGGTCTCGCAGCGGCAGCTCGAGGCCGACGTGGCGAGCCTGGATGAGCAGAACGCGCGGATCAAGTCCGACAACGATCTCGTCCTCGGCCTCCTCCGGTCGGCGGCCGGTAAGGATCTGGGGACGGACCCGGAAGGCTGGAAGGCCTGGTATGTCGATCAGCTGGGCTACCGGTACCAGTCGCCCGGGGAACTCCCCAAGCCGACGTATGTCGAGACGATCCCCTCGGCCTACACGCCCCCGCCGGTCGTCGTCTACACCCAAGTCCGCCCCCAGGAGACCTACTGGGATCGGCTTTCGTGCTTCGGGGCCGGGACCCTGGTCCGGACGCTGCAAGGGTCCGCGCCGATCGAGACGTTGAGCATCGGCGACCGCGTCCTGACCCAGAGCGTCGCGGATGGCTCGCTGTCGTATCAGCCGATCACCCGGGTCTATCACAACCCGCCCAGCGCGACCTTCCTGGTCAAGGTGGCCGGGGACACGATCGTGAGCAGCCCGTTCCATCGGTTCTGGGTCGCCGGCAAAGGCTGGGTGATGGCCCGCGACCTGGAAGGGGGCGAGGTCCTGAGGCTCCTGGACGGGACGAGGCGCGTCGATTCGGTCGAGGCGGGCCCGGAACAGCCGGTGTTCAACCTGGACGTGGCCGGCGATCACGACTTCTTCGCCGGCAAGGCGGCGGCGCTGGTGCACGACAACTCGCTGCCGGACACGCGGCTGGCGCCCTTCGACGCCGCGTCCGCCCTCGCGGACCCCCGTCAATAAAGGATGCGGAACTCGGTGCGGAAGGTGGCGTCGCCCCAGCTCGGGCTGGTCAGGGGCAGGGCGACCGAGGAGCCGAAGTCGATCTTGTCGCAGATCGACATCCGGATGCCGGGGCCGAGGCTCAGGTAGCTGGCGCCGCTGGAGTTCATCGGCACCCGGGCATAGGGGTTGGTGTAGGCCCCGTCCTGGAACGACCAGCCGTTGAACTCCATCGTGCCGATGATCGGCACGTCGGGCGTGACCTTGTACAGGACGTGGTTCAGGCTGAAGTGGTAGTGGAGCAAGGCCCCGGCGTAGGTGGGGTCGCCGCCGATGGGGATCCACTCGGCGAGCTGGGCCTGGAGGTAGGTCTCGTCGGCCAGGCGGATCGAGGCGAGCAAGGACGGCTCCAGCGAGACGTGGCCGGTGCCCAGCCCCTTGCTGGCGCTGCCGATCGGCAGGAAGGTCTTGAACTGGAAGCTGACCTGCATCAGCTCGCAGTCGAGCAGCAGCGACTTGGTGCCCAGGTTCATGTCGCCGAACCCGGAGTGGAACGCCTCGAAGTCGGGGTAGACCGTCCGGTACGAGAACTCGGTGAAGAAGGCGAACCGGCCGGTGGCGGCCTCGGTGTAGAGGTAGAGTTGATCATAGGTCACGGCCCCTTCGCCCAATGGCTTGGTGCCGCGCCTGGGCCGGCCCGCCTTGGTCTTGCGAGGCGGCGGCTTGGGCCCGTCGCCCTTGCCGTCGTCGCGGGCCCAGAAGTACTCCGAGCGGTCGGGGAACCGGAGGTCGATGCCGTGGTCCCAGCGGAACCGCTGGAGGGTCCGGGGCCGGGCATAGTCCTGGAAGAAGGCGGCGTTGGCCTCGGGCACCCAGCGGGGCTCGTAGCACGGGTCGGGGCAGCACAGGCATTCGTACATGTTGGCGAACACCCGCCCGACGAACGTGTGGGGCTCGTAGGCGTAGCAATTCTTGTGGCCCGGCACGCAGCCGGCCCGGCCGCAGCTCATCCCGGGGATCGGCTCGACCCCCACCGGGTAGCGCTGGCCGCAGGAGGCGCAGGCGGCCGGCGTGATGGCCGGGTCGAACTTGGCGGCCAGGTCGATGGGGATCGGCGGCAGGACGTCGCCGGCCAGGGGCGGCGGGGCGGCCTCCGGCACCGGCGGCGGGGGCGTGGTGATCGCCGCCACGGTCGGCATCGCCGGTTCGCCGGGCTCCCCGGACAGGACCGCCAGCGCCCGGGCGACCTCGGCGGGCGCGCCGGCCGGCTTCGGGCCGGGCTCCGGATCCGGCAACGCGGGCAACTCGGCCTTCAGGACCGGGGCCACGGCCTGGGTCGGCACGACGGGTTGGGCTGCGGCGGCCGGGGCGGGTGGCCCCTCATCCCTGGGCAGCGCGGCGCATCCGATCGGGCCGAGTAAGACGAGGGCGGACCAGGCGATGAGCCACCCGCGAGCCGGGCGTCGGCATCCTTGCGGTGGCGCGATCATCACGGGGCGTTCCTCGATTCCGGGCCGGTCGGCCGGGCGTCCGGGCCACGCCGGCCCGGCCTCCACCCGCGTCGCGACGATGAATCCCCGGGGCCGATCCATCGATGGGAGGGCCCGGGGCGGGTTTGGTGGGTGGCATCGAGGGATGTTCGCCGGGTTCTAGCGGAAGCCCCTTATCTTGGCAAGGTCAGGGCGGGCGAAGCCGCCGAAACTTGAGCCCAAACTTTCAAAACCGCGAAATCGGCCGGTAAAACTTCCAAAGCGGGCGAATCGGGATTGGCCCCGGGCCCGATCGGGGGTATCCAGCCCCTGTTGGACCTGCCTCTGACTCGAACGACCGGCCTCCCGCCTCGCGGCGATCACCAAGGGAGGGCGGCGGCCCTGGGGGTGCGATTGATGAGACGGCTGCCATCCGCGGGCCTGGGCGTTGCGTTCCTGCTGGCGACCGCGCCCGCCGCGTGGGCCCAGATCCCCGGCGTCCCGACCGGCGCCGGCGGCGTGCCCGGCATCCCCGCCGCCGCGGGCATCCCCGCCGCCGGCACCCCCGTCGCCGTGCCGATGATGGCGCCGCCCAAGTCGATCTGGAGCTGCCTCGGCCTGTCCAAGGGCGGCCTGGCGGCCTGCCGGGCCAAGCTCTGCCAGTCGCCCCTGGGCGGGCTGCTCAACGGAGGGCTCACCCCGCTGTCGGCCCTGAGCGGCGGGATCGTCCCGCAGGTCTGCCCGCCCAACCCGCTGGGCAACAACCCGGCGGGCGGGCCGGAGAGCGCGACCAGCGTGGCCAACAAGATCGCCGCCGACGAGGCCGGGGCCAAGGCCCGGGTCGCGGCGGTCGAGTACCTGGGCACGGTCGATTGCCATTACTGGCCCGACGCCGAGAAGGCGCTGATCGACTCGCTCCGCGCCGACCGCAACGAGTGCGTCCGCTATGCCGCCGCCCGCGTCCTGGGATCGGGCTGCTGCTGCACCAAGAAGACGATCGCCGCGCTGACGCTGACCGCCTCGGCCAGCAAGGAAGACGGCAACCCGTCGGAGAACTCCCCCCGGGTCCGCGCCGCGGCGATGGCCGCCCTGAACCGCTGCTCGTGCCGGCCGATCGAGATCGACGCCCCCGCGCCGATCCGCCCCGAGTCCCCGCCGCCGGCCCCCGCCCCGATCCGCCCCGAGGCCCCGACCGGCCCCGGCCTCGGCGAGCCCCCGACCCTGCTCGAACCCCTGGAAGCGGCCGCCGCCCGCGAGCGCTACCACGCCTATTATGAAGTCCGGATCGGCGCGATGACCCCGCTCCAGGTCATGGCCGGGGCCAAGCACGCCCTGGCGATCATCGAGAAACGGGGCGTGGTCGACAACGAGCTGATGCTCACCGGCCGCCGCAGCATCGCCGGCGCCCTGGCCGTGGCGGCCAACCCCCGCCCTGCCCCGGCTCCCACCCCCGACGCCGAACCCGCCCCGGCGACGGCCCCCGCCCCGGCGCTCGCCGAGCCGGCCCGGCTCGTCCCGCAACCCCGGGTCGCGGCTCGCGTCGACCCCGAGGTCTCCTCGTCGTCGCTCCGCCCCCGCCCCACGGTGGCCGCCGAGCCCGCCCCCGCCCCGGCACCGAAATCCGGCCGATCGATGCTCCAGATCATCCGCCAGTCGCGGTCGCCCGACACCCGCTGACGCCCGTCAGGATTTCGGCGTCCACAGGACGTACGCCGCCTCGAACTTCCCCCGATCCCAGCCACCCGCCCGGACGATCCTTCCGGTCTCCCGGCAATGCCAGAACGGCATGCAGGCGACGAACATGCCCAGATTGGCCGCCACCCGCTCCGGGAGTGCATCACATTCCTTGGGCGACTCGACGTCGAGTTCCGTCCCGCGCCTAGTGAAGAACTCGAAGGTGTGATCTCGGCTGATGCGCCAGCCATCGCGTTGCTTCCGCGCCAGATCGGCTTCGCCCACCGCCCCCTCATAGATCGGGAGGTTGTGGCACATGCTGTAGACCTCGATCAATTCTCCTTCGTCGAAGATTTGATAGAACAGGGCGGACGCCACGTCTTCCCAACCGTATTCGTAGGTCCGGGTGCCGAGCCGGCGCGAGAGGTCCGAAGCCAGTTCGCAAGACGAAACCATGATATAGTCATGAATTTGGGTCCACTCGTGGCCGCGGAGTTGATAGACCACGACCGGATCGTCGCGAACCGGCCCGATCATCATCCCATCCTCGGCCAGCAGGTCGCCTACGTGCGTCGGCGCGTCGCGATATCCCCGGAGCTTTGCGACGACCTGGGAGCATGGGGCACGGACCAGGAGATTGCCATAACTCAGGCCGCCGCATTCCCACCACATGGGGTCGATCCCACGCCTCGTCTCGCCCATGTCCCCTGACCGATGATCCATCGATGAACTTCCCCACCTGCCTCGGCCACCGGCCCGGGTCACCTATGGGTCGGGAACCATTCGGGATGGCGTGCCGGTCGCCATCATGCCGCATCGGCCCCGGGGACGCGAACGGGGAGGCCCGCCGCGTGGCGAACCTCCCCGAGGTGGACGATCCGGAGGATCCTTCGGGATGGGCGATTACTGCCCGCCCCGCCGGGCCAGGCCGTAGAACTCGTCGCTGGACAGGAGGCCCGCCGCGACGGGGGTCGCCGAGCCGCCCGGCGCTTCGAGCATGTCCTCCCAGTAGGCCGAGGCCGGGTCGCGCTCGCGGCGGAAGTAGGACGAGTAGAATCCGTCGAGGATCTGGTCGATCGCCTCGACCGAGTTCACCACGTTGGCGATGACCGCCGACCGGGGGGTCCGGTTGGCCAGGGCGGCCTTGGTGTCGGCCAGCCCGGCGGGGTCGACGTCGCGGCCCAGCACGTCCTGATACAGGGACGAGATGAACGCGTCGTCGGCGGCGTGCCTGGACTGGTACTCGGGCGAGTTGAGGATGCCCTGGGTGACGGACTCCTCCGACTGCCCGGACAGCAGGGCGTCGATCCACCCCTGGGCGAACGGGTCGAGCCCTCGCCCGAGGTAGGCCCGGTAGTACTCGGTGACCTGGATGGTGCGGTGCTCGGGCGAGTTGACGATCGCCGAGGAGACCGCGTTGCGGCTCATGGACCCGTTGGCCAGGGCATCGGCCCAGGGCTTGGCCTCGCCGGGCCCGGCCTCGCGGCCGAGGATGGCCAGGTAGAGCGACCGGACATAGGCCACGTTCGCGTCCGGGGCCGCCGTCCCCGCGAACGGGTTGGGCACGACCGGGACCACGGCAATCGGCGAATAGGGCGTCACGCCCACGGTCACCGACCCGTCGAGCAGGGTCCGGGCCTGGTCGACCACGAACCGCAGCGAGCTGTCGAGGTCCGTGTCCTCGACCACCGGGGCCGTCCCCTGGGCGATGCCGGGGAACGAGAACGACCCGTCGGCGGCGGTGACGGCGGTGGGCTCGCCGGCGTCGGGGGTGCTGTTGCCGTTGAGGTCCAGGAACACCGCCCGTCCGGGCAGGCCGGGCTCGCCGGGATCCTGGATGCCGTCGGCGTTGATGTCCAGGAACACGGTGCCCCGGGCCATCCCGGTCACCGCGACGCTGCCCGACGTGCCGGAGATGCCGGGGTTGGCGGGGTCGGCCACGGTGATCGCCTGCGAGCCGGACGTGCCCAGGACGACCGTGAAGGTGCCCACGCCGTCGACCAGCGGGGCGGGGCCCGGCACGATCGCGGTCGGGTCCGAATCGCTGAAGCTCACCGTGCCGGCATAGCCGGTGGCCACGTTGCCGAAGGCGTCCAGGGCCGTGACCGTGAAGGTCGTCGTCCCCCCGGCCACCCCCGGGGCGACATCCACCCGGAACCGGGTCGCCGGCCCCGACGCGGCCACGACCACGGAGATCGTGCCGGACAGGGCCGGGTCGGTCACTCCGGTCACGGTGAAGGTCTGCGGCCCGGCGGTGCCGAGCGTCGTGGTGAAGGTGCCCACGCCGTCGACCAGGGCCACGTCGGCCGGGAGGCCGGGCTGGGCCGGGGTCCCGGCGATCCGGACGGACCCCTCATAGCCGGCGACGACGTTGCCGAAGGCGTCCAGGGCCGTGACCGTGATCGTCAGCGGCCCGCCCTTCACCGGCGAGGCCGGCGAGGTGGTGACGGCCAGGGTCGCGACGGCGGCCGGGCTGACCACCAGCGGGACCGTGAAGGATTGGAAGGCCCCGTTGGAGTCGGCCACCGCGATCGTCACGCCCTCGGCGGGCACGGCCGTCGAGGTCGGCGTGCCGGAGAGCAGCCCTTCCGGGCTGAGGGTCAGTCCTTCGGGCAGGCCGATCGCGGCGAAGTAGTAGCCTTCGCCCGAGCCGCCCGACGGGGTGAACTGCTGGCTATAGGCCACGCCGGCCTGCGCGGGCGGCAGGGCCGTCGGCGTGATCGCCAGGGCCGGGTTGACGGGGATGACGAAGCCCTGGGTGGCCGTGCCGCCCTGGCTGTCGGTCACGGTGACGACGATCTCGATCGGCGCGGTGCCGGTGGGCGTGCCGGAGAGCAACCCGTCGGGGCTGAGGATCATCCCTTCGGGCAGGCCGGTCGCGGCGAAGACGTAGCCCATGCCCGAGCCGCCCGAGGCGACGAACTGCTGGCTGTAAGGCAAGCCCACCGTCGGGTCGGGCCCGGGGGTCGTCGCGATCTCGACCGCCAGGTTCACCGCGAGCGTGAAGACCTGCGTCCCGGCCGCGCCGATCTCGTCGGTGACCGTGACCGTGAAGGTATACGGCGAGCCCGTGCTGTCGGTCGGCGTGCCCGAGATCAGGCCGTCGGCGTCCAGGGTCAGGCCGGGCGGGAGGGCCCCGGCGGTGACGGCGAAGGCGTAGGCCGAGCCCGACCCGCCCGACGCGATGAGCTGCCGATTATATGCGTTGTCCATGGTTCCGACCGGCAGCGTGCCCGGCCCCACCACGATCGCCGGGTTGACCGTGAGCGTGAACGACTGCACGGCATCGGGCAGGGTGCCGTTGGCCGCGGTGATCGTGAACGAATACGGACCGGCGGTGCTCGCCGCCGGGGTCCCGGCCAGGGTGCCGGTGCCGTCGCCGTTGTCGAGGAAGGTCACGCCGGCGGGCAAGGTCCCGGCCACCGTCAGGGTCGGGGTCGGGGTGCCGGTCGTGGTGATCGTGAAGGTCTGGGCGTAGGCCACGGTGAACGTCGCGGCGGCCTCGCTGGTGATCGTCGGCGCGACGGTGGGCGGGGCCACCTGCACGGATCCGATGTCGACGGTGTTGGTGGGCGAGATGCGGGGCAGGCCGCGCTGGTCGGTCGTCAGGTCGGCGGCCGCGGCGAGGTCCCCGGCGCCCAGGACAGGGCTGCCGGCCTGCGGGAGCAGGGTCTGGGTGGGCCCACCGTTGCTGGCCAACGCGCCGAGCAAGGGGTCGGCCGTGCTCGCAATCGTCCCGTTGAATCCCACGGCCGTGCGGATCAGATTGCCCGTGCCCGAGGTGTTGCTCGTGCCGCCCAGGAGGCTGATGCCCAGGAAATCGGGGAACGAGAAGGAGCTGCCGCCGATGATCGTGTTGTTGATGGAGGTGTTCGCGGCGGCGATCCCGTCGGCGAGGCTGACGACGCCCGTGGCGACGGTGGAGGTGTTGGCGGTGATCGTGGAGTTGAAGATCGTCAGCGACCCGTTGCGATTGAAGATCGCCCCGCCGATCCCCAGGCCGGCCTGGCCACCGCTGCCCCAGCCGACGCCGCCGGCGCCGCCGATGGTCGTGTTGGACACGAGGGTGGAGTTGGTGAGAATGATGGTCCCTTCGTTGTTGAAGATGGCCCCGCCCAGCCCGGCCCCGCCGCCGCCCGGCCCGGTCGCGTTGGTGCTGGCGTCGCCGTTGCCGCCGCCGTAGCCGCCCAGGCCGGTGGCCGGGTCGGCGAACCTCTGGTAGGCACCGCCGCCGCCGCCGCCGAACCCGCCGTTGCCGCCGCCGGTGCCATACGTGCCGCCGCCGCCGCCTGCGCCGAACCCGCCGTCGCCGCCGGCCTGGCCGCCGTTGAAGTTGTCGTTGCCGCCGCCGCCGCCGCCGCCGAACCCGCCGTCGCTGAGGCCCGTCGCCGGGGCGGCGAGGCCGCCGCTGACGCCGGGCGTGCCGCCGCCGGAGGCCGAAACCGACACGCCGAACTCATTGGGGCCGCCGTCGCCGCCGTCCGCATCGTCGGAGTCCGGGGCCGACCCGCCGATGCCCGCTCCGCCCGTGAACAGGACGCCCGTCCCGGTGTAGTCGCCGCCGTCCCCGCCGGCGCTGCCGCCGCCGGTGGCGGCAGCGGTCGCGGGTGCACTTCCATCGAGGCTGATGTTGCCCCCGCGCCCGCCCGCGGCGGAGTTGCCCGTGAGGGTGGAGTTCTGGATGTTCAGCGTGCCCCGGTAGACGTAGATCGCCCCGCCCAGCCCGGCGCCGCCGCCGCCGGCCGCGTTGAGCGCGACCGAGTCGCCGCCGCGGCCGCCCTGGGCACGGCCCCCCGTGAGGGTGAGGTTGGACAGGGTCAGCGAGCCGGAGGAGCCCACGGCGAAGATCCGCCGCTCATCGTTGCCGCTGATCGACAGGCCCGGGGCGCCCGCGCCGTCGATGGTGACGTCATCGGCGGCGACCACCAGGCCGGTCGGGCCGAACCCCCGGATGCTGTCGCTGGTCGTCAGGTTGATCGTCTGGCCGGCCAGGCTCGCGCTGAAGACGATCGTGTCGGCATCGGCGTTGCCCCGGGCGTCGAGGATCGCCTGCCGCAGGGTGCCGGCCCCGGAATCGGCGATCGAGTTCACGATGAACTGGGCGAGGAGCTGCCGCCCTTCCAGGCTCTCCACCTGGAGCCGATCCCTCCTGCGCGAGGTGCGGGGGCGCAGGCCGGCATCCCGGCGTCTTCCGTGCTTGCGATTCATGGTGGCTCGTCCGGCGGAAAGGGGGGACGCCCGAGGAACGTCCATCGATTCATGCCCGGCGCTGGATCGCGGCCGGGCCCTCCGCCAGCCCGGCCGGCGCGTGGCCGGTGGCCGGGATGGCTTTGGTGAGAATTTAGGACATGGCGCGCCATTCCGGGCCGATGCTGCGATGAGAATCTGCGCGAATGACCATGCGACGGGCCGGGATCGCGCGGCCCGGGTGACGCAGGCGGGCCGATCAGCCCAGGATGCCGACGGCGATCATGGCCCGGATGTGGAGGCAGCCCTCGGGGTCGAGCCCATCGCGGCGGAAGATGAAGTCGGGGCAGTCGCAGGTGGGGCCGTGGACCGTCTGGGCCACGTCGTAGATGTTGCCGTCGCGCGACAGGCGGAACGCCCGCGAGATCGACCCGTCCCCCGGCGGGATCGGCCGGACATCATAGTTGATGTTGTTGATCGTGAGCGTCAGCCGGGCGCGGCCCGGCCGCCGCGTCGGGGGGGGCGGACCTGATCCGGCCTCGGGCCTTGGGTTCGTTTCGGCGTCCATGCGGGGGGCCTTGTTCAGCTGGCGCGGCGGAGCGCCTCGGAGACGATGGTCTTGGTGTCGTCGAAGTAATCGGCGGCGATCATCCACTGGAGATAGTCTGGCTTGGACCGGGCGATCTCGTCCAGGGTCCTTCCCTTGTACTTGCCCATGATGAAGACGACCTGCCCCTCGTCGGCCCGCGCGAACATCCCGCTCATGTCCAGCGCCCGGGGGTCGGCCAGGTGGTCGTGGAGGGCGTCGATCGTCCTGGGCAGGTCGTCGTACCAGGCGACCTGCGCGTCCAGGATCGCCAGCGTCGCCAGCACGTCGGCCGCGGCGCCGTGGGCCCCCTCGTGGTCCTTGCCGCAGTAGAACCGGTACGCGGCGGTGAGGTCGCGGGGCTCGCGCCTGTGGAAGATGTGGCAGGCGTCGATCACCTTGCGGCCGGCCACCGGGAAGTCGATGCCGATCCGGTTGCACTCGTTGACCAGCAGCCGGAGGTCATACTTGAGGATGTTGAACCCGCACAGGTCGCACCCGTCCAGGAACCGGATCAGCCCCGGCGCGATCGCCCGGAAGCTCGGCATGTCGGCCACGTCATCGTCGGAGATCCCGTGCACGGCGGTCGCCCCGGGGGGGATCGGCACGCCGGGGTTCACCCGCCGGGTCCGGTGGTCGGGCTCGCCGCCGGGGACCAGCTTCAGGACGCTGACCTCGATGATCCGGTCCACCTTGGGGTCGATCCCCGTCGTCTCCAGGTCGAGCACGGCCAGGGGGCGATCCAGGACGATGTTTTCCAGCATGATTCCCTCCCGGTCGAATGATCCTCCTGTTCTTGTCGGCAGCCCGACCGCCCCGAATCCGGCCATTCTCCCCTCCGAGGGCCGTTTTCCGCCCCGGCCGATCCGGTAGAATCGCCCCGAAACTCCCGATCGACCACCACCGAGGCCCGGATCATGAACGTCGCCATCGTCGCGGGGCTGCTCGGCTTCCTCGCCGTCGCCGAGGAAGGGCCGAAGCGGCCCAACGTGATCCTGGTCATCGCCGACGACCTGGGCTGGGACGACTGCAGCCCGTTCGGCAACCCAAGGGTCCGGACGCCCCACATGGCCCGCCTGGCCCGGGGCGGGATGTGCTACGATCGGGCCTTCGTCACCACCAGTTCCTGCAGCCCGAGCCGCGCGAGCCTCCTCACCGGCCGCTATCCCCACGGCACCGACGCCGAGGAGCTGCACTGGCCCCTGCCCGCCGCGCAGGTCGGCTTCGCCGAAAAACTCCGGGCCGCCGGATACTACACAGCCGCCGCCGGCAAGTGGCACCTGGGCAACCCCGCCAAGCGCGGGTTCGACGCGGTCCGCGAGGCCAACCCGGCCGGCTTCCAGCTGGAGGCCGGCAAGGCCATGAATGCCGATGGCCCCGGCGCGGCCCAGGGCGGCGAGGACCAGTGGATCCCCGTCCTCCGCGACCGCCCCAGGGACAAACCCTTCTTGCTCTGGCTGGCCGCGCTCGACCCGCACCGCGACTACCGCCCCGGCGCCATCCCCGATCCCCATCTCCCCGAGGACGTGCTCGTCCCGCCCACCCTGCCGGACGTCCCCGAGGTCCGCGCCGACCTGGCCCGGTACTACGACGAGATCGGCCGGCTCGACCACCACCTCGGC
Source organism: Tundrisphaera macrotermitis (assembly GCF_051175315.1). Classification (NCBI taxonomy): domain Bacteria; kingdom Pseudomonadati; phylum Planctomycetota; class Planctomycetia; order Isosphaerales; family Isosphaeraceae; genus Tundrisphaera; species Tundrisphaera macrotermitis. Next base: position 2,191,548 of record NZ_CP195100.1, on the reverse strand, counting down.
ACGGTCCTGGACGAACTGGACCGGCAGGGCGTGGCCGACGACACCCTGATCCTGTTCCTCAGCGACAACGGCCGGCCCTTCCCCCGCGCCAAGACCACCCTCTACGACTCCGGGATCAAGACGCCCCTGATCGCCCGCTGGCCGGGCCGCATCGCCCCGGGCAGCCGCTGCCCGTCGCTGGTCAGCACCGTGGACATCGCCCCGACGATCCTGGCGCTGGCCGGCGTCGACCCGATGCCGACCGTCCAGGGCAAGAGCTTCGCGGCGACCTTCCGCGACCCCTCGGCGAAGGTCCGCGACCACATCTTCGGCGAACGGAACTGGCACGACTTCGGCTATCACGGCCGCGCCGCCAGGTCAGAACGGTTCAAGTACATCCGCAACGACGACGCCGACGAACCTCTGACGCCCCCCGCCGACGCCGTCCGGAGCCCGACCTTCATCGCCATGCGGCGGCTCCGCGACCAGGGCAAGCTCACCCCCGCGCAGCGGGCCTGCTTCGTCGCCCCCCGACCCGCCGAGGAACTCTACGACCTCGACGCCGACCCCGACGAGTTGCACAACGTGGCCACACTCCCCGAGCACGCCGCCACCCTGGACGCGATGCGGAAGGCCCTGGCCGACTGGACCCGCGAGACGGCAGACGCCCCGCCCGCCCGCAAGAACCCCGACGAGTTCGACCGCGAGACCGGCGACCCCCTGCCCAACCGCGTCCGCCCGCGTCCACTCAAGGGGAAATGACGGAGGGAAACGTCAGGGTCTCAGATTCCCATCGCGATCCGCCTGCCATACGTCCCGAGTATCGACGTCCATCGCCGTGAGCCAGCCGCCGCCGTGGCAGTAGGTGTCGATGCAGACGAGGTGGCCGAGGTCGAGGATCTGGCCATCCTTCTGCGACGTGTGCCCGGCGATGACCGTCTTGCCCGACTGGTGAGGACCGGGGACCGTGTTGCGGAGCGACTCCCACCGCAGCATGTTGGCCTCCTGCTCCTCCATCGAGATGTCGGGGAAGTAGTTGGCGTGGATGAAGATGTGGGCGTCGTCCTCGTGGTAGTCGCGACACCCTTCCAGGAAGGCGAAGTGCGCCTCCGGGATCACCGCCCCCGGGCCGTAGGATCCGAAGGTCGCCCCGCCGCCGATGTCCAGGAACCACTGGACCGGGTACTTGCCCGACCGGACCTCCAGCAGCATCTGATCGTGGTTCCCCAGCAAAGGGACCAGATGGCATTGCCCGGCCAGCCCGATCAGGCGGTCGATCACCCCCCGGCTGTCCGGGCCCCGGTCGATGTAATCCCCCAGGGTGACGATCGTGTCCTCAGGCCGGGGCCCGATGGCGTCGAGCACGGCGTCCAGGGCCCTGGAGCAGCCGTGGATGTCGCCGATGGCGATGGTGCGCGGGCTGCGGCGGGGTCGGGTCATGCGTTGAGCCGCCAGATCGCGAAGTTCAGGGCCGAGGCGAACGTCACCCACGCCAGGTACGGCACCAGGAGCGCCGCGGCCGGCCGGCTCGTTCGGGCGAAGGCCGCGATGGTCGCCGCGATGGCCACCCACAGCACCGCGATCTCGACGAACGCCGGGCCGGGGCTCCGCAGGGCGAAGAAGATCCCCGACCAGGCCAGGTTCAGCGCCAGTTGTACGCCGAACAGCACCAGGGACCCCTGCCTCGCGGGCGACGGCCCCCGTCTCCAGACCAGCCAGGCGGCCACCGCCATCGCCAGGTAGAGGGCCGTCCAGACCGGGCCGAAGAGCCAGCCCGGGGGCGTCCAGGCGGGCTTGGCCAGCCCGTCGTACCACGGCCCCAACCCCCGGCTCGACCAGTACCCGCCCAGCCCCGCCACGGCGAAGCACAGGGCCACGAACCCGGCCAGGGCCAGGGCATCCCGGCCCGCCCGGCCGGTGGTCGTCGAAGCTGCCGGGACGCTCATGGGTCCGATTCTCCGCCGGGTGGATCGATTCATTCGCTGATCTCCGGCCCCATGACACCACCCCGAGGCCGTCGGCCGCAAGGTTCCGCGAACTTTCGGGGCCGATTCGCAGGATCGCCCCGCGGGTCGTCACAAACCGACCCCGCCCGGGCGTCCTTATCTTCGAACGGCAGGACATGGCCCGAAGCACCTTCGAAGGAGCAAGACATGACGCGCACCTGGTGGGCATTGGCGGCCGGCATCGGATTGGGAGCCGGGGCGATGGCGATGGCCTCGGCCCACGACGAGGGCGAGAAGGTCAACGCGATCGCCGAGCGGATGATCCTGGAGAAGCTCGACGGCAAGGACGCGAAGGTGACCTTCGTGGAGGTGACCATCGAACCCGGCCAGGCGGGCGTCCCCCACCGGCACCCCGGCCCGGGGTTCGGCTACATCCTGGAGGGGGAATACGAGTGGGCCATCGACGACCAGCCCGCGAAGATCCTCAAGGCGGGCGAGACATTCTATGAGCCGACGAAGTGCCTCCACCGGGTGTCGCGGAACCCGTCCACCAGGCAGAAGGCCCGCCTCCTCGCCGTGGTGCTGCAGCCCCGCGACGGCGGCCCGGTGGCCGTGCCGGAGCCGGCGCACGAGTGAATCCAGGGTTGGCGGCAGCATCGGGCTCCATCAGCGACGGAGGGATATGAGATGAAGATCGTGGTGATCGGCGGATCGGGGCTGATCGGGTCGAGGCTGGTGGCCCTGCTCCGCGGGCGGGGGCATGAGGCGGTGGCGGCGTCCCCTTCGACGGGCGTCAACGCCCTGACCGGCGAGGGGCTGGCCGGGGCCCTGGAGGGGGCGCAGGTCGTGGTCGACGTGTCCAACTCGCCGTCGTTTGAGGACCGGGCGGCCCTGGAATTCTTCGAGACCTCGGGCCGGAACCTCGCGGAGGCGGAGCGGGCGGCCGGCGTCGGCCACCACGTCGCGCTGTCGGTGGTGGGCACGGACCGGGTGCCCGCCCTCGGCTACGCCCGGGCGAAGATGGCCCAGGAAGCCCTGATCCAGGCAGCGGGAATCCCCTACACGATCGTCCGCGCCACCCAGTTCTTCGAGTTCGTGGGCGCCATCGCCCAGTCGGCCACGCTGGGCGACGAGGTCCGGCTCCCCCCCGCCCTCCTGCAGCCGATCGCCGCCGACGACGTCGCCGCCGCGCTGGCCGAGATCGCGACCTCCCCCCCGCGCAACGGCATGGTCGAGCTGGCCGGCCCCGAGCCGATCCGCCTCGACGAACTCGCCCGCCGCGACCTGGCCGCGAAGCACGACGCCCGCCGCGTGACCACCGACCCCCAGGCCCGCTACTTCGGCACCCCGCTGGACGACCGCTCCCTCACCCCCGGCGACCGCCCCCTCCTGGGCGCGACCCGCTTCGACGACTGGCTCGCCCGGGCCTGAACCCCGGGCCAGGATGCGGGCTCGCCTCGCTCTATTGAAACTTGGGTCGTTCGGCGGCGAAGAATCCCGGCCATCGACGACCCGGTTTCGTCGGTTGGACACCGCCCACCGATCCATCGTGCGGAAGATCGGTCGGCGGTGTCCATCCTCCGGCAGCCTTTCTTTATTGGATCTCCCCTTGTTTGTACTGGCGAAGGATCTTGCCGCCATCGGTCTCGATCACGGTCGTCCCTAGCGGAATAGGCAGGTCGGAGAATTTTCCTTCTTCCACGACAGGATGCAGTTCGACGGATCCGAGCGTGTGCGAGTATTTGCCGAAGCCCTGAAGATCTCGGGGCGAGGTCGGCGGGTCGAGATAGATCGTGGACTCACACTCGGCGGGGAACCAAACTCCCGGATCGACTTTCCGCCATTTCTTCACCATGCCCACCTCGACGGGACGCTCTGCGCTGATGTCCGGGTTGAAGCCCTCCATTTTGACCGGGAGATAGTTATGTGAAGGCGAAAGCCAAACTTTCATGATGTCGGGATCGGATGCCTTCCTGTAAGACAACAACCGCACGAGCTTGCAGGCCTCTCCATCGACGGCCTCGTCCCGGACATACTCGACCTTGAGCGGCACCCCCTTCGAGTAACGGCCGGCATCCGGCAGGCCCTTCAGGGTCGCGTCGCCGCCGAGCAAGGTGGAAAATGGGACATTGACCATCAATGATTGGAAAAGGACCAGGAATGGGTTATATCGATCGTGGATGGCTTTTGATTCATTATATCGAATATTGGCAATGACATTGCCCTGGACATACCGGGTGTTTTTCCCATCGCTGATCGTCGTGGTGTCGATGATCAGCTCCTGGCCGGCCACGGGAATCTCGGTGGTATCTTCTTTGAGATAATATTGATTATTTTTTATGATACAATCAATGGCTTGATTGCGCTCACGAAGCATCCCGTCCAGCGCAATCGCTGGATTCACGAGGCGATAATCCGTTTTGATGGAAATTCTTAAATCGCGATAATTTCTTTCGTTTGATTTGACAGCTTCGATGATCGATTTCATCTCTTCGGCCGCCCCTGCCTCGGCGTAGAAGGGGATCGATAAGATGAACATCGAGAGGCAACCGGCAAAAACTTTCATGGTCGTACCCTCCTACATGATGCCGGGCGTCCGAGAACGACCCGAACACGGGCCAAAGTCGCCTCAAGACGACGCCCACTGATGTGACACGACCACGAAGCTCCTTGGCCCGGGCATCGCCCGCCGATCTATCCTATCAGAGGATCGGCGGGCGGTGCCAACCCTCCGAAACCGCCTGCCGCTCCGCCGGCAAGCCGGGCTCCGGGCGATGATTCATCATATCCCCCATCATCCGCTTTTTGCTGCCCCCGTCTCGGCCCCCAAACCTCAGGATGTGTTCACTCGGGGCTTGCATGGCCCCGTGGTTATTATATCCTGGCAATCCTCGATCCGATGCTCGAATCTATCCGCTCCCGGTTTTCTCCTGGACGATTCGGAGCCATCCATGCCCCCCTATGGACTCAAATCCTCGCTTGTTGCCATCGTCTGCGGCCTCGTGGTGCTGATCGGCACCGATTCCCTCTCCGCGCCGGATGGACCGGCGTCGGGGCCGCTCGCGGCGAACGGCATCACGAAATTCAAGAAACGCTACGTCCTCCAGGCCGAGCAGGACGTCTTCCGCAAATGCCAGGAGACGATCGATGCATTTGCCATGGCGGACCAGGCGATCCAGGAACTCGGGGCGGTCTCGGCCAATCAGCAGGCCCTCGTCGAGTTGCAGCAACGGATCGCCGAGAACCAGGCCTCCATCTCCAACATCCGCGTCGCCATGAGGTCCGGCAATACCATCGCGCTCCGCGAACAGCTGCGGGCCGCGGAGACCGACCGGAATATCGCCAAGGCGAGGCGGGGGAAACTCGGGCCGGGCCAGCCGAAGGCCAAGCAGGTCAGGAGGATGCAGGATGAGGCCCAGGATGCGTGGAGGTCCGCCGAGGCGAGTCAGCTCGAGTTGAGGAAGATGGTCCGCGAGGTCGCCGAGCGATACCGTTCGCTCGCGGCGAATCCGGCGGTCCGCGAGGCGATCGGCAAGTCGGAATTCGGCCCCACGGACGGATTCAAGAAGCTGGCGTTCGACCTCCAGGTCCCGATCCAGGCACCCGATCCCGCGTCGGGCAATGCGACCGCCATGCCGGGATATCTCTCCGACGCCATCGACGAGTTGACCGGGGCCGCGGAGGGCCTACGAGCGATCCAGTTCCAACGGAACGGAAAGGATTACGACGAACGCTATCGGAGGAGGGAGCAGACGGTTGGCGCCATCCAGGCGGCGATCGCGGCCCTCAAGAGGGGGGAGGTCGACACGAAGCTGATCGATGAGGCAACCCGATTGAATCGCGGGTATACGAATCCGAGGGTCATGATGCCCAAAGTGAGGCAGGCGATCGATGCCGCGGGCGAGGCACTGGATAAGGCGAAGTCGCTGATCGCCGGGAATCCACAGGGCTGAGGCGAAACGGCCAGATCACGACGCCTCCCCGATGGATCTCCCGGAGCAGCCCGGTGGCCGCGCCCCGTCATCGTCGCGGCCACCTGCCGCCCTGGACGTGCCGTGCTCGATCCCTGCTCGATGTCGCCCGGCAGGATCGTCCGGCATTGCGGGCAGGCGACGGCAGCCTGACGGAGGCAAGGGGACAACGCCCACCCGTGTTCCGATCACATCGAACGACAGGTGGGCGGTGCCCGCCCTACGGAAGGCCGGTGGGACCGGATCAGACCTCGGCCAGGGGCGACGTGGCGTCGCCGAAGCGGCCGGGGCGGACGTCCATCTTGTCCATCAGGGAGAGGTAGAGGCGGCACATCTGGCGGTCGGGCTGGCCGCGGTAGTCGAGGACGCGGCCGGTCTGGATCTTGCCGCCGCCCTTGCCCAGCAGGACCACCGGGAGCTGCGAGTTGTCGTGGGCGCCGCTCATCATGCTGGAGCAGAACAGGAGCATGGAGTTGTCCAGGGCGGTGCGTTCCCCCTCTTGGATCGCGTCGAGCCGGGCGGCGACGTAGGCCACCTGCTCGGCGAAGAACCGGTTGACCTTGAGCCAATCGGCGTTGTCGGTGTGAGACAGGAGGTGGTGGATCATATAATCAATGCCCAGGTGCGGGAACCGGAGCGACGAGTGGTCGTTGTTGAGCTTGAGTGTGGTGATCCGCGTCGTGTCGGTCTGGAAGCCGAGGACGAGGATGTCGCACATCAGCCGCATGTGGTCGGCGATGTTCTGGGGGATCCCCTCCGGCGGGCGCGGGATGTTGGGCTTGTCGAGCGTGGGCCGCCAGCCCTGCAGCTCGCCCTGCTTGCCGGCGGAGTCGATCCGCTGCTCCACGTCGCGGACCGAGTCCAGGTACTCGTCGAGCTTGCGGCGGTCCGACAGGCTGATCCGGCGGCGGAGGTCGCCGGCATCGGCCAGCACCGCGTCGAGCACGCTGCGGTCGCCGGCCCGGGCCTCGTCCTTGAAGAGGCGGTCGAAGGCCAGCGCCGGGTACAACTCCAGGGGGGTGGGCGTGGTGGGCGAGGTCCAGGAAATATGCGAGCTGTAGAGCATCGAATAGTTCTTGTGGACCGATGGGTTGGCCTTCTCGCACCCCAGCACCAGGCTGGGCACCTTGGTCGACCGGCCGTAGGTCTGGGCCAGCAGCTGGTCGACCGACGTGCCCGAGCGGATCTCGCCGCCCGACGCCAGCGGCGCCCCGGAGAGGAGGTTGCCGGTCTGAGAGCTGTGGATGTTCCCCTTCTGGGCCTCGGCGTTGTACAGGCCCTGGATGAACAGCATCTTGTCCCGGACGCCCTGCAACGGTTGGAGCACCCCGCCCAGTTCCAGCCCGGCGGGGGAGGGCTTCGCCCACCACTCCTTGCCGTGGAAGCCGTTGCCGGCGAAGAACACCGCCAGGCGGACCGGGGCCTCGCTCGAATCCCGGCGGCCCGCCGGCTCGTCCCCCCAGACCCGCACCGACTCCATCCACGGCAGGGCCATGGAGACGCCCAGGCCCCGCAACAACGTCCGGCGCGAGAAGGTGTGTGAGCTGGTCATCGCGGGCCCCTGGCTGGATGGAATTCGGTTGGGTTTATTCATCGTCGTCGACCCGGTCGCGCCCGCGGATCTCGCGGAACGGCCGGCTCCGGACCACGACCTCGATGGCCGCTCCGACCGCATGGTCGCGGGCCTTCAGCGCCGCCTGCATCTCGTCCAGCAACGGCTCGTCGGACAGTTGCACGGCCCGGCCCAGGGCATAGCCCAGCAGCTTCCGGCAGAACTGGCGGACGAAGGCGTCGCGGCGGGCGGTCAGCAGGTAGCCCCGCAGCCCGTCCAGTCCGGCGAACTCCGCCCCGTCGGCGGCCTTCGCCCGGACGTCGATCGGCCGATCCCCCAGGTCCTTGGTCCGCAGCCGGCCCACCGGGTCGAACGCCTCCAGGGCGAAGCCCATCGGGTCGATCCGGACGTGGCAGGTGGCGCACTTCGGGTTGCTGGCGTGCTGCTCGACCAGCTGGCGGACGGTCAGCCCCTCGGTGGCCGATTCGTCCTCGGGCAGCTGGGGGATGTCCTTGGGCGGGCGCGGCAGGCGCTCGCCGAGCAGGACCTCGCTGATCCAGTTGCCCCGCAGGGTCGGGCTGGTCCGCGACGCCCCGGACTGCTTGGCCAGGGTGGTCGCCTGGGCGAGCACGCCGCCCCGCCCCCTGCCCTTCAATCCGTCGACCCGCCGCCACTCCGGACCGGCCACGCCGGGGATCTCGTAGTGGGCGGCGAGGGCTTCGTTCAGGAAGGTGTGGTCGGCGTCCAGCACGTCCAGCACCGGGCGATCCTGCTGGAACAGGTCGGCTAGGAACCGGATCGTCTCCTCGTACATCGCCCCCCGGAGGCCGACGAAGGTCGGGAAGTGCTGCTCGCTCTTTTCGTCCAGCTGATCGAACTCGTAGACGTGGAGCCACTGGCAGGCGAACTCGGTCGCCAGCCGCCGCGCCTTGCCGTCCTTGACCATCCGCCGCGCCTGGGCCGCCACCACGTCCGGGTCGCGGAGCCGGCCGGAGGCGGCCAGCCCGCGCAGCTCGTCGTCGGGCGGGGAGGCCCAGAGGAAGTAGCTCAGGCGGTTGGCCATCTCCCAGTTCGAAACGGGGGCGGAGGCCACGCCGGGGGCGGGGACCTCGGCCCGGTACAGGAACGCCGGGGCGACCAGGATCCTCGCCAGGGTCAGGCGGAACGCCTCGTCATGGGGCAATCCCTGCTCCCTGAGCCGGCCATAGAGCCCGCGCAGTTCCTCGGCCTCGCCGTCGGCCAGGGGGCGGCGATAGGCCCGGGCGGCGAATCGGACCAGGGCGTCGATCTGGACCGGCTCGGCCGCGACGAGCTTGCGGCGGAGGGCATCGGCCCCGGCCATGATCGCCGGCCGCAGCGGCTCGAAGACCTTGGGGTCGGCGTCCTGCGAGGCATATTCCAGGAGCTGGGCGAAGACGTCGACCAGCTTGATCGCGTCCTGACCGATGAAGTGCAGCTCCTCCCACATCCGGTCGAGCTGCGCCGATTGGGCATCGTCGAGCATCAGCCGGCGGAGCGGCTCGTCCTCGCGATGGACGAGGGTGAGCGTCACCGCCTCGTCGATCGGGACGATCTTGGTGTAGCAGAGGGCGGCCGGGAACGCCTGGCGGAACTCGTCGAGCGAGGCCTCGATCCGCCGTTTCGCGGCGGACCCGTCGCGGGCGACGATCGGCCCGGGGCCCAATCCCGGCCCGGCGGCCACCGGCCCCACGACCGCCCGGAACTGCACGCTCCCCTCGCGGCCGGCCTCGGGGTGGAGCAGCCCCGAGGCGACGAACTCCGCCCCCGCCGCGAGGTCGGCCGGCAGCCGGAACTCGACCACGCCGGGCGCCCGGACGGCGAGGCTTGCGGGGTCGACGGCCACGCCATCCGGCCGGGTGCCGAACCGGGGATCGCCCCGATCGGCGGGCGTGTCCCGGGCCGGACGCAGGGTCGACGCCATCAGCGGCCCGGCCGGGGCCAGCAAGAGGCCCCGGAGCGCGGCATCCGGCGAGCCCGGGGCCGGGGCGGCCTCCCCCCGGAGCATCGCCCGGACCTGATCGGCCAGGGCCGCCTTCTCGGCGGGATCGGCCGACGACCGCCACCGGGCCAGCATCGACCCGGCCGGGATAACGGCGCCGGGCGTCGCCGGGGCGATCGGCTCGCTGGCGAAGTGCCAGACGCCGGCCGTGCCCGATGCGTCCGCGTGGGGGTTGCCGGCCAGGATGTCGGCCGACACGTCGCGGCCCAGGTCCCAGGACCGATCTCCGGCCTGGAGGGTCAGGGCGATAGCGGTCAAGTCGCAGACGTGGCTGCCGTCGCGGGGGCCGACCACCAGGGCCAGCGCGTCGCCGGGGCGGACCTCGACCGGGTCGGCGATGGAGATCGGGGCGGGCTTGCCGCCATCGGTCACGCCCGATGCCAGGGCCTGCCGGGTCCGGCCCCGGCGGAGTTCGAGCGACCAGGCCACGCCGTTTCCGCAGGCGAGGTGGGCGTCCCGGACCATCCCGGACACGCGCAGGCCCGCCGCGCCCGGGCTCCGCCAGCCGACCACGACCTGCCGCGTCGGCGTCGGGTGGACGGCCACCGAATGCGGGGGGATCGTCCCCGGGATGCTCGCGGCCTGGTCGGTCGGGTTCGCCAGCACGCTCAGGGCCTCGTCGCCGACCCAGCCCTTGATGGCATCGAAGCCCGGGAAGCCGGCCACGGTCCGCGTGATCGGATCGCCCAGCGAGACCGGGCCGCCATGATCCAGGCCCAAAGCCTCCAGCCAGGCCGACAGGGCCTCGGCCGGGACGCCATGCTTGGACGCGAGTGCGGGCAGGTCGACGGCCCCCGGCTCCCGGCCGACATCGTCGGCGATCGCCAGGCATTGCGCGGCCGCGTCGATGATCCGGGCGCGGCGGGCCGCCAGGTCGCGGGCCACCGGCCCCGCGTCGCGCAGGAGGAGGTCGGGGCGCCCCGGCACGACCAGCCTCGGCCGCTCCCAGACGGCGAGGTCGCCATCCGACCCGTCGCCGGCATCGCCGACCGCGAGGCTCAGGACCACCTCGCCGCCGTCGGGCACGGCCGGCAGCTTCTGGCGGATCTCCTGCCGGGCCACGATCGGGCTGATCGGCTCCATCCAGGCCTTCGGGCCGCCCACCTTGCCGATGTGGCCGACCAGATTGAACCGCCACAGGAGGCCCTGCCAGCCTTCCACCTCGGCCGCCAAGGCACCGGCCTCGCCGGGCCCGGCGGCCTTCCAGCGGCCCCGCAGCCCGTCGAGCATCGGCGAAGGATGCGACTCATCGGCGAGCAGCCGCCACAGGATCCCCAGGTATTTCGGGCTTAGGCCGTGGTCGCGGGCGACGTTCGCGATCGCGTTCGAGGGGTCGGCCCGCAGGGCGTCGCGGCCCGCCAGGGTGGCCGCGAGGTAGCGTTCCAGGGGGAGGCGTCCGCCCTGGTTGGTCTCGAAGACCAGCCCCTGCACGACCACGGAGTTGCCGCCGCGCGGGTCGGTGAAGGCCCGGTAGAAGTCGCGGATCCGAGCCAGGCCCTCGTTGGTCCAGTCACTCGGGGTGGTAGTCGGGGAGAACCGGAACCCATCGGGCAGCAGCACCGCGTGGGCGGCCACGCCCTTGGCGGCGTCCAGGTACTTGGTCACCAGGGCCGGCGACATCACCAGGGCGTTGCCGGTGTTGGTGAACCCCTCCCCCGCCGCGCCATCGACGGGGAACTCGCGGGCCGGCGACAGGTCGTCGAGCCCGGTGAGGTCGCGGAGGGTGTAGGTGTACTCGGCGTTGCCCAGCCGGCGCAGGACCACCCGGCCCGGGTCCCCGGCCTGCTTGCGGGCTTCCGTGGTGAGGTAATCATGCACCCACGCCTTGAGCTTCGCCCGCTCGGCGTCGGTCGGCTGCCTCGCATCCTTGGGCGGCATCTGGCCGCCGTCGAGCATCGCCCCGACCTTCTGCCAGGCCCTGGGATGCTTCCTCGCCTCGTCCCAGGCGGCGAACTCCTCCAGGTCGAGGTCCCCCTCGACCCGGTCCCCGGCGTGGCATTCCTGGCAATACCGCGCGATGAGCGGCCGGATCTCCGACTGATACGCCGCCCCGGCCTCCCCGCCCTCGGCCCGGATCGGCCCCGCCAGCCCGAGCAGCACCGCCGCCCCGACGATGAAGATCCTCGCCCCAGTCGCGTCGCGTCCCATGCCCACGCTCCCGGTCGGCTGGTCCTGATCGGCTCGTTCATCATCTCGGCTGGTTAGGATACCAAATTGTCAAACATTTCGCCCAGCGTCAAGCAACGGCCATGCTCGAGCACCGCATGCACATTCGATCACATAAGCTAGGAGACGCTGGCCAGGACGGTGCTTCAATATGGATCTTCCCGCGCCCAACTCTCCCTGGCTCGCCTCGCCTGCGCGGCCCAGGCTTCATGCTCGATGCGGTCCTCGCGTTCTTCCAACTGATCGGTCATCCGTCGGAAAATGTCGGCCCGCACCAGGATGAAGGAGTCCCCGGTTTGTGGGTCCTCCAGTTTGAGCGGGGCATCGCCCGCCTCGGCCGCGGCCCGGCGTTGATCCGGAGTGATGACATTCATCTCGCCCTCCCAATCTGGCCCGGGGACTGAGATCTTTCCATTGCCCCAGACTACCGAGACACAACGGCCCCTGCCAACGCGAAGTCCGACCCGCCATCGGGCGGCAGGGCCCGCTACCGAAGATTGCGGGCGGCGGCCCGGAGCCAGTCGCGCCGCGTGGCCCGGCCGTCGGGTTGGGGCAGGCCGTCGGTGGGGAGGCCGAGGGTGCGGGCGATCGCGGTCCAGCGCTCGGCGAGGGGGGCGTCGAGGGGCCGGCCGAGGTCGGCGGCGTGGGCCGGGAAGGCCTCGTAATACTGGCCGTGGATGTTCTTACCGCGGATGCTCCCCCTGGGCGGGCCGGACAGGCCGTGGAGGCCGCCGGCCGTGCCGAACGCCTGGACGATGGCGAACTCGGGGTCCTCGCGGGGGACGTCGGAGACGTAGATCGTCGCCGATCCGGCCCGGTGCAGGCGGCGTTGCAGGCGGCCGACGGGGACGGAGCCGGCCGCGATCTTCTCCGACCGCGCCAGGTGGGCGGCATGGCCCGCCGCCCGGCCGAGCGACATCCAGATCGGCTCCAGCCGCAAGGCGCAGAACCCGACGTGCGAGGCGCTCGCCGCCACCGGGACGAGCAGGTTGTCCACCTCCTTCGGCACGATCACCCCGTAGGGGATCTGGTAGGGCGGGGTCGACCGGTAGAACTCGCCCGAGTGCTGGCCGCCGAACCGGGGGCCCTCGTGGGCGGTGCCGTGGCAGTTCAGGCCGTAATCCCCGATAGCGATCGCGTCCGTGTGGAGGACCGCCCGCGCGTCGCCGGGGGCCGGCTCGACGTCCTTCTGGGTATACACCCTCGCGCCGACCATCCGCCGGGCCTCGCGGACGTACAATTGCGGCGGCAGGTGGCCGGTCTCCTCGAACTCGTCGCGGCACCAGCCCCAACCGCGGGCCTCGTCGCGGAACGCGGCCGGCACGGCGTCGTCGTTCTGGAGGAAGTAGAGCAGCCCGACCTGATCCCGCAGGTGCTCGGCGAAGATCCGCCCGCGCTCGGCCGGCGAGCCGTCGGGCCAGCCCAGGTTCCGGCCCGGCAACGACAGCCGGATCGACCCTTTGGACACGTCGTTGATGTCGTACTTGCCGTTGGGCAGGGGCGGCGTCTGGGCCTTGAACAGGCACCCGGTCGGGTAGCCGAAGACCGTCCGGATCCCCCGGCCCTGCAGCCAATCCAGTACTGGCGCGAAATCGTCGCGGCGGTACCCGGCAGGGGCCTCCGGCATGACCCGGTTGGCGGGATCCTGGGTCATGATCAGCCGGAAGTTGTACGCCTGGAGCTGGCCATCCGCAACGTCCGGTGCCAGGAATTCGCCGTATTCGTCGCGGGATTCGCGTCCAACGCGGCTGGCGACGCCCACCTTCGCCATCAGGTCGCCCTCGTAGGTCGCGTCGATGAAGGCGTCGGCGGCCACCGTCCAGGTCGATCCATCGGGCCGGGCGAGCGTGGCCGACGCGATCCGACGTCCGCCGTCGGCCATCGCCAGGCCCTCCAGGCGGGCCCCGGTCGCGAGATGGATCCGGGGGTGCTCGTCGAGCATCGCGCGGAAGGCGGCCAGGTTCACGCTCGGCTCGCCGAAGGTCCCCCGGAAGCAGTCGCGGGCCTGCGGCGATTCGCGGCCGTATCGGGCCACATAATCGGCCTCGACCCGCCGGGCGAAGTCCAGGAACGGGCCGTTGAGGCCTTCGAAGGTTCGGAAGTCGGTGTGCGACAGGCCCGAGGTCGTCAATCCGCCGATGCGGGCGGTCGGTTCGACCAGGACGACCGACTCGCCGTCGTCGGCGGCGGCCAGGGCCGCGGCGATCCCGCCGGGCGTCCCGCCATAGACCAGGACGTCGGACCGGCCCGCCCCATCGCCGATGGCGAGGAGGGGCACCATTTGCAGGATCAGGGCGGCCGCAAGCATGGCACTCATCCCCGGATTTGTTCTCGTCGATGGCCCGCTGGAGTCGCCCGGAGCATAAGACCGGGCCGGCCCGATCGCAACCCTCCCGGTGTCGGCCCGCGACCGCTCCGGAGGGGTCGCGGCCGTCGCGGTGTGCTGGCCGACCCGCCCATCGCCCCGGTATCCTGGGGGGACGATCGCCGCCCCGGCCCCGGGCCATCGCCACCGCCGCAGAGCGATCCTGCCCCGCCCCGAGGAGGGGGAATTCCGGGGCGATTCGTGTCACGGATCGGGTCGTTCGCGCCACCCCGATCGTCGGGCCATCTGGGAAAGGCCCGCGACCGAGGCCGACTCTCGAACCGAGGTGGGACATGATGCCGGCAGAACCGACCGATTCGGCGACCGACCCGGACCTCTGGCGGCGGGCGGCCGGGGGGGATTCCGGGGCGTTCGCGGTGCTGGTAGAGCGGTATCAATCCCTGGTCTGCGCCGTGGCTTACGGCACGTGCGGCGACCTGGCGTTGAGCGAGGACGTGGCCCAGGAGACATTCTGGGCGGCCTGGCGAGGCCGTGCCTCGCTGGCCGACCCGACCCGGATCCGGGCCTGGCTGTGCGGGATCGCCCGGAACCTGGGCCGGAACGCCGGCCGCCGCGCCGCCCGCCCCGCCTGGGCCGCCGAGGCGATCGACGCCAGCCGGGAGCCGATCGCCGCGAACCCGTCGCCGGCCGACGCGGCGGTGTCGCGCGAGGAGGAAGACCTGGTGCGGGATGCCCTGGGCCGGCTGCCCGAGTCGTACCGCGTCCCCTTGATCCTCTATTACCGCGAGGATCGGTCGGTGGCCGAGGTCGCCGCGGCCCTGGACCTGAGCGAGGAGGCCGTGAGGCAACGCCTCGCCCGGGGGCGGGGGATGCTCCGCGACCGGGTCGACGCGATCGTCGAGTCGGGCCTGCGGCGGAGCCGGCCGACCCGCACGTTCACCGCGGCCGTGATGGCGGGCCTGGCCTCCGGATCGGTCTCGCGCAACGCCCTGGCCGCGGCCGCCGGGCCGCCCGCGTTGAAGGTGGCGGGGCTGTTCGGCGGCGGCCTCGCCGGTTCCGTGCTGGGGCCGCTGGTCGGCCTGGCGGGCGGTTGGCTGGGATCCTGGCTCCCCGCCCAGCTCGCCCCGACCCGCCCCGACCGCGACCGGATCCGGGGACTCGGCGATCACATGATGGCGGCCAGCCTGGTCTTCATGCTCGCGGTCGCGGCGAGCGCGGTGGCGATGCGGTGGCGACTCCTCGGCGCCTGGTCGCCGCTGATACTGCTCGGCACGATCCTGCTCTTCCAGGGCTATGTGGCCTTCGTCGTCCTGCGGGCCCTCCGCGCCCAGCGGCGGTTCCACGCGACCAACACGGCCCCCCTGGAACCCAACGATGCCCCGCTCCGGGTGGCCATGGAAGCCGGGATGAGGCGGAGGCAAGGCCGGGTTTATCGGAGCCGGGCCTCGATCCTCGGCCGACCCCTGGTCGACATCAACGTGGCCGACCCCCGCTTCCCGGGCGACCCGCCGCCCGAGCCCGGTCGCGGCATCGCCCGGGGCTGGATCGCGATCGGCGACCACGCCCGGGGGCTGATCCTGGCGATCGGCTCGCAAACGGCCGTCGGCCTGATGGCGATCGGCGGCCGGACCCTGGGCGTCATCAGCGTGGGCGGGGTCGCCTGCGGGGGGATCGCCGTGGGCGGGCTGGCCGTCGGCCTGGTGGGCATCGGCGGGCTCGGGGTCGGGATCCTGGCCATCGGCGGGGGGGCCATCGGTGCCTGGGCCGCGGGCGGGGGGGCCCTGGCCTGGAACGTCGCGGTCGGAGGCGCGGCGATCGCCCGCCAGGCCGCCTTCGGGGGGCTCGCCATCGCCCGAGACCTTGCCGCCGGGGGCGAAGGGTTCGCGGCCCACTTCAACGACCCGATCTCCCGCGCCTTCTTCGACGCCCACCCGCTCAAGCAAGGCATGGACGGGCTCGGCCGGCATCGCGTCTGGTCCATCGTTGCCCTCGTGGCCGTCTCGGTCGTGCCCTCCGCCCTGATGGTCCCCCTGATGTACCGGACCCGCCCCCCGGAACCGGCCGCCGATCAAAACTAAGGTATTGACCTAAGTATTCAGGCGGGCTACATTGCCGCCGCGAGCCCAGCGAGGAAATCCCATGGCCCAGGCCGCATCGATCGATCGCGTGTTTCGCGCCCTGTCCGACCCGACGCGCCGGTCGGTGCTGGAACGGTTGAGCCAGAGCCCGGCGTCGGTGAGCGAGCTGGTGGCGCCATTCGACATGGCGCTGCCGTCGTTCGTCCAGCACCTGAGCGTGCTGGAGGAGTGCCAGCTCGTCACCTCGGAGAAGAAGGGGCGGGTTCGGACGTACCAGCTCATGCCGCAGCCCCTGAAGCTGGCGGAGGACTGGCTCGCCCGGCAGCGGTCGCAGTGGGAGACCCGCCTGGATCAGCTCGACGAGTATCTCAAGGCCCTCAAGGACAAGTCCCGATGAGCGCGACCCACCCCCTGGAACCCGATCCCCGGTTCGACCTGGTGCTGGCCCGCAGCATCGACGTGCCCCCCGCGCTGGTCTGGGAGGCCTGGACCCGGCCCGAGCACGTCTCGCAGTGGTTCGTCCCCCGCCCCTGGACCATCGCCGAATGCGAGATCGACCTCCGCCCCGGCGGGATCTTCCGGACGGTGATGAAGTCGCCCGAAGGGGTCGAGTACCCCTACACCGGCTGCTACCTGGAGATCCTCCCCGGCAAGCGGCTGACCTGGACCAACGTGCTGCTGCCCGGCTATCGCCCGGCGGTGGTCGAGGAAGGCCCCCGGTTCACCGCGGTCCTCTCGCTCGAACCCGAAGGGGACGGGACCCGATACGTCGCCACGGCGTTCCACCCCGACGAATCGAGCCGATCCACCCACGAGGCGATGGGCTTCCACCACGGGTGGGGCACGGTCCTGGATCAGCTCGTCGAGTATGTGAAGGCGAAGATGGCGGTCCGGGGCTGAGCCGGGCCCGGGCGTATCGACAAGGGGTGCGCCCGGACTTCCCTCGCCGCATGCCTCGCCAGACCGCCCCGGTATCGGTTAAAACGGTGGTTCGCGGCGTCGATGGCGCCGCGTCCGACGTTTCCGAGCAGTCCGGGGAGAGTTCCGTCGTGCCCGCTTCCATCCTCGACGAGATCGTCGCATCCAAGCGTCGCGAGGTCGCCGCATCGCGGCTCCGGCTCCCCCTGGAGGAACTGGAGGCGCAGGCGGCCGAGGCACCCCCGGTCCGCGACTTCCGCGCGGCCCTTTCCGGCCCGGGTCCGATCCGGCTGATCGCCGAGGTCAAGAAGGCGAGCCCCTCGGCGAAGGTCATCCGGGCCGACTTCGACCCGATCGCGATCGCCCGGGCCTATCAGGCTCACGGGGCGTCGTGCCTGAGCGTCCTGACCGATGCCCCCTACTTCCAGGGGCACCTGTCCTACCTGGCCCGGATCCGGGCGTCGGTCGCCATCCCCCTGCTCCGCAAGGACTTCCTGATCGACGAGTACCAGGTCGTCGAGGCCCGGATGGCCGGCGCCGACGCGATCCTGCTGATCGCCGAGATCCTCGACGACGAGCGGCTGGCCTCGCTCCTGGCACTGGCCCGGCGGTGGAACATGGCCGCCCTGGTCGAGTTCCACGACCCGGTCCACCTGCCCCGGGTCCTGGCCTCCGGCGCCGACCTGATCGGGGTCAACAACCGCGACCTTCATCGCTTCGTCACCGACCTCGGCCTGTCGTTGCGGCTCCGCGACCAGATCCCGCCCGACGTCCTGATGGTCAGCGAGAGCGGCATCCGCACTCGCGAAGATGTCGAACGGCTGGAAGCCGCCGGCGTCTCCGCGATCCTGGTCGGCGAGACCCTGATGCGGGCCCCGGACATCGGCCTGGCCACCGAGCAACTGCTCGGGCTCGCCCCCGCGCCCGAGGTCGGTTAGCCCGCCACCTTCTCGCGAGCCTGCTTGGAGGCCCGGCGCGTCCTCGGCTTGTGTGCCCGCGCCGCCCGTGGCTCGACCATGGGCGTCGGGTCCGCGGCCTGGGCCGCCCGCCGGGCCCTCACGATCAGGAACAGGTTGCGGGCGTAGACCGGGATCCCCATCACCTGGCCCATGATGATCACCGGCTCGCGCCGGTAGATGGCATAGGCCAGCAGGTCGATCCCGCCCAGCAGGCTCAGCCACCAGAAGGCGATCGGCACGACCGAATCGCGCTTCTTCTCCGAGGCGATCCACTGGATCAGGAACCGGAGGGCGAAGATCCCCTGCCCCACGACCCCGATCACCAGCCAGTAGCTAGCGGTCGTCATCGGCCGACCTCCTGAGCCGCGTTGGCCCGCTGCCCGGCCGTCATCGCACCGGGCATGCCGATCACCTCGGCCACCTCGCACCGCACCGGGCGCCTCAGCAGCCAGGCCACGCCGAGCAGGTCCACCACCACCCGGACCGACCGATTGCCGAAGTGGTAGTTCGACTTCCCGCGCGTCCTGGGGCGGTGCGTCACCGGCATCTGGACGATCCGGCATCCTTCGCGGATCAGCAGCGGCCCGAAGAACCGGTGCGAGCCGTGGAACATCGGCAGCCTCAGTGCGACCTCGCGAGGGAAGATCCGCACTGAGCAGCCGGTGTCGCGGATCGACTGCCCCAGGAACCAGTTCCTGGCCCGGTTGGCCATCCGGCTGATGATCCGCTTGGTCCAGACATCCTCGCGGGTCCGCCGCCACCCCAGCGCCGCATCGTGGCCGGGCAACGCCCCCCACAGGATCGCCAGGTCCGCCGGGGGGTTCTGGAGATCGGCGTCGAGCACGCCCACCCAGTCGCCGCGAGACGCCCGGAAACCGGCCGCCGTCGCCGCCGACTGGCCGACATTCCGCGCCAGGATCACCGACCGCAGCTCGGGATGCAATTCGCCCAGGTCCCGCAGCACCTCGGCGGAGCCGTCGGTCGAGCCGTCGTCGACGATCACGACCTCGTAGGCTTCGAGGCGATGACGCCCCTCCCCTTCGGCGATGAGAGGGCGGAAGGCTCGGGCGATCTCGTCCAAGAGGTGCGGCAGGTTGCCGGCCTCGTTCTTGGCCGGGATGACGATCGAGAACGTCCCGCGCCGGGCCGCTCCGAGGTCGGGGCGAACATGGGACGCGGCCGCTTCGGGCGGGTTCAGGATGTGTGCGTCGTCGCGTCGGAAAGAACTCATGACGTCGGGCCTCCCTGCCCGTCGCGAGGGTCGCCGATCCTCGTGCCACCCGAATTTGCCAATCATCCAGATACCCATCGGCGCGCCCATACCAAACGCTTCAATTCGGCCCGGGGCTTTCGACCCACCCGATGACCTGGACACCCCGGACACCCGCTGCTACGTTGGCACCGGACGAGCCTGCTTCGCCGATTCCCCATCGCCCATCGAGCGTCCCGGTCGCTGCCCCATGAATGCCCACGCCACCCGGATAGCCACCTCGCTGCTCAAGCCAAGTCCTTTCAGCATATCCGTTTATGGCGACCCGGAAGCGGAAACGGGCGGTCTCATCGATGGAATCCGCGAGTCGGGCATCCTGGTGCCGCTCGTCGTGACCTTGACCGGCGACGTTTGGGAAGTGGTCTCGGGCAATCGACGGCTCGCCTGTGCCCGCTCCCTGGGTCTTGTTGACCTCCCCTGCGAGGTCCGCTCGTTCGCGTCCACGGCCGAGCTTCGACAGGCCGTCCTCGAATACAACCGCCAGCGGCACAAGACGTTCTCGCAACAGATGCGTGAGGCCGACGCGTTGGAGGAGATCCTGGGAGCCCAGGCGAAGCTGAGAAGTCAGTCCAACCTTCGCAAAGGGACCGATCCTGTCGATCGTCGGAATTCCGACGATCGGGGCGGTCGCACCGATACCGCGATCGCCAGGACCATTGGTCTCGGCGGCAAGGATCTTTACCGCCAGGCCCGCAAGCTCTGGTCGGTCGCCCAATCCGGAGACGATCGCGCCCGTAGCGGCGTCGCGCAGATCGATGCCGGGACCAAGACGATCCACGCCGCCTACAAGGACCTGAGACGTCGCGATCGCTTCTCTGCCAACTTCCGCCCCACGCCTTACGACGTCTGGTCGTTCAAGCACGATCGCGCCTTCGGAATCCCCCATCCCGGTTCCATCCCCCCAGCTATCGTCGCCCATACGCTCCACTACTTCACCGCCCCCGGCGCCTTGGTCGTCGACCCCATGAGCGGCGGCGGGACGACCATGGACGTCTGCGAGTCGATGGGCCGCGTTTGCCTCGCGTATGACATAGAGCCCAAACGTCCCGGAGTCATCCGTCTCGACATCCGAAGCGGCTTTCCGCCTGAGGCGAGCGGGTGCGATCTGGTCTTCTGCGATCCCCCGTACCATACCATGCTGGCGCGCCAGTACGCGTCCGAAGGGGTCGCGGAAATCCCCCTGGACGCGTGGCAACGTTTCCTCGATCAGCTGGCACGCGACGCTTTCGCCACACTCAAGTCGGGCGGCTACTTCGCCTTGCTGCTGGCCAACCAGACTGAGAAGGATCTCCCGGCCGGACACGGCTATCTGGATCACGCCTTCTTCGGCTACAAGGCGATCCTCGACGCCGGGTTCGCACCCCATCGGCGAATCAGTTGCCCGATGGATGGCGCGTACTTGCCCCAGCATGTCCGCCGCGCCAGGCTCGACGGGCGGATGCTGGGGCAGGTCAGGGATCTTATAGTCGCGCGTAAACCTTGAATTGGTAGATATTAAGGGATCGGGTCGCCGCCCGCGAGTTCGTAGACTTTCCCGCGCACGAATGGATTCGTCAGCGTGGGATTGCGGCGGACGATCGGTTCCGGAAGTTGCGCGACGGCCCGCCGGACCAGTTCCTCAACCTGATCCAGCCGGAGGCTTTCGATCACCAGCGCGATGGCCGCGTCCTCGTCCGCTTTCGCCTTCTGTTCCCGGGCCTTTTCTTGCTTCGATTCGACCGTACGGAGCTGATTTTCCAGTTCCCGTCTGCGCAATTCGAGCCGGTTGGCGACCTGGGGCAGAAGCTCGTAGCCATCCTCGATCCCCGCGCGAATGTAGCCGGGGCCGTTCTGTAGCTTGCCCTGGCTTTGCAAATAAAGCGCGTTGAGCAAAACCTTGGCGACATCCTCGGGCGCCTTCTTGGCGGCCAGGGATTCGGCGAGCCTCCCTGGTATCCCCTGCTCCCTCAACAAATCTTGCACATTCGCAGCAACCGCCAGGCGACCGTCGGAGCACAAACGAAACGGCGTTCCCGGAATCGGGATGCTGGGGCTGTCTTCTCTCGTTCTTTGTTCTCGTTCGGGCCCAGCTGCGGGGCCGCTCGGGCCGAAGAACTGGGCCAGCGCCTCGAAAGATTTTGGACCAGTTCGGAGGGGGGGTCCTAAGGATTCTGGACCAGTTTCACCCCCACCCTCTAAAGAAAGTGGGCCAGTCGGTGCTGCCGGTTGGGCCGGTCGCAGCTTTTTTGCCGCGGGACGACCCGGCGGCGCCTGCTGCATGATCCGATAGGCCGTCGACCTCCCCTTCGACTTGCTGGTCGCCAGCAGGCCCAGTCGGGTGAGCTCCTCGATCGCCGCAAGGACCGTTTGGCGGCTCAGTCCCGCCTGTGCGGCGATCGTGCGAATGCCTGGATAAGCCCAACCGGTCCCGAAATCCGCATACAGGCCGATCACCAGATAGACCTTGATGGCCGAGCCGCCAAGCGTCTTGAAGGACTCGGAACGGAGCAGGTCGTGTTCGACCCGGAAGAAGAACGGATCCATGGTCGACTGGTCTCCCTCCCTGGGACCGGACGACGGGCGCGACGTCGGTTAAACGATCTCGGCCGGCTCAATTAAGCGAACTCGTCCGCGAGCGGGTCGGAGACGTAATACGACTTCACTTTCCCGCGTTCGTGCGTGGTGGAGACCACGAGCTTCAGCTTCTCGAGCCGCGCCAGGCAGTCGATGACCGTCGGGCAGGACAGGCGAGTTTGCTGCATCATCTGGTTGAGGCTCATGGTCACGCTCTGATCGGGGATCCCCCCGCAGGCCTCGAGCATGACCATGTAGACCTTGATCGCCTCACCCTTGATGCGGGCCAGATACCCGCGCTCGATGAGGACGCTCCTGAGCCAATCCGTCTGAATGGGCATGGCGACGGGCATGAGAAACCCCCTCCTGGAGAATCATCCTTGCTCGACACGGATCTGACCCAATCTCACCCGATACCCGAAGACGATCAGGCCCCTGCCCTATGCCCCTCCTATAGAGAGAGGTTGAACCGCACGGATAACCGGGCTAGGTGAGATTATCGTTAGAAGCGGAACCGGCACTGGAGGAATTCGACGTCGAACGAGAAAAAGCACCGAAAATGAGTGAAGTCGCAGGAGGAAAAGTGACCAGTTCCTTGACGTGAGGGAAACTCTCGGTAAGATCTTCCTTGTCGCCTGTGAGACGGGACGACGACGCGAGGCGGGGGCGAGAGTCGCCGCGGAGCGGGCCGAGAAGAAAAAAACGAAGTGATTGACTTCGCGACATCTTCCCGGTAATATCTCACTCGTCGCCGACACAAACCGAGTCATGCGAATGACTTGCGAGTGAAACCGGCGACAACCACCACCGAAGCCCTCGAACAGGGCGGCCCGCGAGGGTCGCTTGCTGCGTCTCAGGGCGGGTGGAAAAAGCAAGGTCGCGGGGAGTCCATCGGACGAGCCGCGGTCGCGTGGGTCGGGGGGAAGCTCTCCCGGTCCCTTCTTTGACAATTCGGTCGATCGTCTGCAAGCAGACACACGCATGTGAGCGGGCCCTTGAGGGGAGCCGGCGTGGGAGGATCGGGATGAGCAGGGTGGGGCCTCGGCCTCGCCGTGTTGTCCGGGTCGGATCACGCAGCACTCGGTGGCGAGGTCGGGTTCATCTCCGACCGATCGGACCGGGGCGACCAGTTAGTTTTTCCTCGACCCGAGGAAATGGGAGCGGACTCGTCCGCTCTCCCATCTCGAAGGGTTTGATCCTGGCTCAGAATGAACGTTGGCGGCGTGGATTAGGCATGCAAGTCGAACGCCCCGCAAGGGGAGTGGCGCAAGGGTGAGTAAGGCGATGGTAACCAACCTCGCGGACGGGCATAGCCGGGGGAAACCCCGGGTAATTCCCGGCGACGCGGCGAACCGGCATCGGTTTGCCGCCAAAGGCTTCGGCCGCCGCGAGACGGGCCGTCGTGGTATTAGGTTGTTGGTGGGGTGACGGCCCACCAAGCCTGCGATGCCTACCGGGTGTGAGAGCATGGCCCGGCACACTGGGACTGAGACACTGCCCAGACTCCTACGGGAGGCTGCAGTCGAGAATCTTCGGCAATGGGCGCAAGCCTGACCGAGCGACGCCGCGTGGAGGACGAAGGCCTTCGGGTTGTAAACTCCTGTCGAGGGGGAGGAAGGCGCAAGCTTGACCGATCCCTGGAGGAAGCACGGGCTAAGTTCGTGCCAGCAGCCGCGGTAAGACGAACCGTGCGAACGTTATTCGGAATTACTGGGCTTAAAGCGCGTGTAGGCGGGCCGGCACGTCCGACGCTGAAATCCCCCGGCTCAACCGGGGAAGTGGCGGGGATACGACCGGCCTCGAGGGGGGTAGGGGGACCTGGAACTTCCGGTGGAGCGGTGAAATGCGTTGAGATCGGAAGGAACGCCCGTGGCGAAAGCGAGGTCCTGGACCCTTTCTGACGCTGAGACGCGAAAGCCAGGGGAGCGAACGGGATTAGATACCCCGGTAGTCCTGGCCGTAAACGATGAACACTGGGTAGGGGGCTCGCCGATGGGCTCCCTGCCGTAGGGAAACCGTGAAGTGTTCCGCCTGGGGAGTATGGTCGCAAGGCTGAAACTCAAAGGAATTGACGGGGGCTCACACAAGCGGTGGAGTATGTGGCTTAATTCGAGGCTACGCGCAGAACCTTATCCCGGGCTTGACATGCACGGATTAGCCGGCGGAAACGTCGGTGAGGCCGCAAGGTACAACGTGCACAGGTGCTGCATGGCTGTCGTCAGCTCGTGCCGTGAGGTGTTGGGTTAAGTCCCCTAACGAGCGCAACCCCTGTGTCTAGTTGCCAACGGGTCATGCCGGGAACTCTAGACAGACCGCCGGCGTTAAGCCGGAGGAAGGCGGGGATGACGTCAAGTCCTCATGGCCCTTATGCCCGGGGCTGCACACGTACTACAATGGGCCGGACAGAGCGTCGCCAAGCCGCAAGGCCGAGCTAATCGCATAAACCGGCCCCCAGTTCGGATTGCGGGCTGCAACCCGCCCGCATGAAGCCGGAATCGCTAGTAATCGCGGATCAGCATGCCGCGGTGAATGTGTTCCTGAGCCTTGTACACACCGCCCGTCAAGCCACCAAAGCGGGGGGCATCCGAAGTCGCCGGAGCCGAAAGGCAGGCGCCGAAGATGAAACCCGTGATGGGGACTAAGTCGTAACAAGGTAACCGTAGGGGAACCTGCGGTTGGATCACCTCCTTTCTAAGGAAACTTGGAAAATCTTCATCCACGCCGGAGTACACGCCGCACCGAGGATCCCGTATCCTCACCGCGGTGCCGGGCCGTGAGATGACATCGGCCCGTCCCGGACACGATCCCCGACGCCGGCCCCCCTTGCGGGCCCGACTCGATAGAACGTGGTCTACGCTTGCAGCAGATCGATCGAATCCCGGGATGCCGGGGGTGGGGTTAATACCCCTTCCCCGGCCCTCCCGTCGCTTCCCTCTCCGCTCCCCCACCGGGTGCGGGGCGGTGCAGGTCCCCCAGGGATGCTGCGTCGCCCCCTGGCCGGTGGCCAGGTGCCCGGGGCGTTGGCCCCGACGCATCGGATCTTTCACAATTCGGCGGTTGGTCACACACACGCAAGCGAGTGCAAACTCGAAAGTGGTAGTGGCACAGAATCATCCACGAACGTGGACCCTTTTGGATCCGCATGGGGACTAAACCATCCCATGCGAGGATCGTTACTCCGAGGGAAGGAGCGTCGCGAGACGCGCCGGCCTCGAATCGATGGGACTCAAGATTCATGCGATCACGGCCTCCTGATCCTTCACGGGATCGGGGCGGGCACGGGTCGGAGTGGTCAAGTCCTTAAGGGCACGGGGGGGATGCCTAGGCGTCATCAGATGACGGGCGTGTTGGCTGCGATAAGTCCGGGGGAGCTGCCCAAAGAGCGTCGATCCCGGAATGCCCGTCGGAGACCCGGGGAACTGAAACATCTCAGTACCCGGAGGAAAAGAAATCAACCGAGACTCCCTCAGTAGCGGCGAGCGAACGGGGACCAGCCTAAACCGGGTGGGACACCACCCGGGGTCGTGGGGCCGGAGCCATGGAATGAGCCAGCGTCAGCCGAAGTCCGCTGGAAAGCGGCACCAGAGCGGGTGACAGTCCCGTAGGCGACGATGCGAACTCTCCTATCCGGTACCCGAGTAGGGTCGGGCACGTGAAACCCGGCCTGAATCGGCGGGGACCATCCCGCAAGGCTAAGTACTCGATGACGACCGATAGCGAACCCAGTAGGGCGACCGAACGGTGGGAAGAACCCCGATAAGGGGAGGAGACTGAACCTGAAACCCCGTGCCTACGAGCGGTGGGAGGGCGTCTGGCCTCGGCCGGCCTGACCGCGTGCCTTTTGCATAATGATCCGGCGAGTTACTGTGTCCGGCTTGGTTAATCCCTTCAGGGGAGGAGCCGCAGCGAAAGCGAGTCCTAACCGGCGACGATGTCGGGCGCAGTAGACGCGAAACCAGGTGAACTACCCATGGGCAGGTTGAAGCGGCCGTAACAGGCCGTGGAGGACCGAACCCACCGATGTTGAAAAATCGGGGGAGGACCCGTGGGGAGGAGTGAAAGTCTTATCAAACCTGGAGATAGCTCGTTCTCTCCGAAATGGCTTTAGGGCCAGCCTCGGGCAGTACCTGACGGGGGTAGAGCGACGGAATTCGGCCGGGGGGCTTCCCGCCTACCCGCCGAAACCCAACTCCGAATACCGTCAGGCGGACCCCGGGAGTCAGAGCGTGGGGGATAAGCTTCACGCTCGAGAGGGAAACAACCCAGACCGCCGACCAAGGCCCCCAAGTTGACGCTCAGTGGCAAAGGAAGTGGGATCGCGGTGACAGCCGGGATGTTGGCTTAGAAGCAGCCACCATTTCAAAAGTGCGTAACAGCTTACCGGTCGAGCCATCCCGCGCCGAAAATGACGGGGACTCAAGCGTCACGCCGCAGTCGCGGGTTCGAGAAATCGAGCAGTAGGAGAGCGTCGCCATCCGCGGCGAAGCCGTACGGGGACGAACGGTGGAGCGATGGCGAGTGCGTATGCCGGAACGAGTAACGATAAGACGGGTGGGAAGCCCGTCCGCCGAAAGCACAAGGTTTCCTGGGGAAGGTCAATCCGCCCAGGGTCAGTCGGGACCTAAGTCGAGGCCCAAGGGCGTAGACGATGGGCAGGCGGTTAATATTCCGCCACCCGGTGGTGAGGTTGAAGCGGCGAGGACGCCGGGAAATGAGGGGTCGGGGCATTAGATTACCCCGTCCCGCAAGGGCGACGGCATTCGATCCGGAAGCCCCTCTTCACCCGGCCACGAAAAGCCCGCCGTGGACGATCCATCGGCCCGTACCGCAATCCGACACAGGTGTGCTAGGCGAGCATCCGAAGGCGTTCGGGAGAACCCTCGTGAAGGAACTCGGCAAAATGACCCCGTACCTTCGGTATAAGGGGTGCTCATCCCGCGAGGGGTGAGCCGCAGAGAATCGGCTCTAGCGACTGTTTATCAAAAACACAGGACTCTGCCAACTCGCAAGAGGACGTATAGAGTCTGACGCCTGCTCGGTGTCGGTAGGTTAAGGGAGCCGGTTAGCGAAAGCGACGCTGGCGACCGAAGCCCCGATAAACGGCGGCCGTAACTATGACGGTCCTAAGGTAGCGAAGTTCCTTGTCGGGTAAGTTCCGACCTGCATGAATGGCGTAACGACTGGAGCGCTGTCTCCACGAGGGACCCGGTGAAACTGTAGCCGTGGTGAAGATGCCACGTACCCGCGGTCAGACGGAAAGACCCCGTGAACCTTTACTGCAGGTTGACACTGGCCCAGCGTCGGTTTTGTGTAGCATAGGTGGGAGGCAGCGACCCGGCGGCGCCAGCCGTCGGCGAGCCATCGGTGAAATACCACCCTGAACCGACGTTGGTCCTCACCGATCCGTGGCCCGGATCGGGACCGTGTTCATCGGGCAGTTTGACTGGGGCGGTCTCCTCCCAAAGCGTAACGGAGGAGTGCAATGGTACCCTCGGCCCGGTCGGCAATCGGGCAACATGAGCGCAAAAGTACAAGGGTGCCTGACTGCGAGACCCATCAGTCGAGCAGGGACGAAAGTCGGCTTTAGTGATCCGGCGGTGCTGGATGGAAAGGCCGTCGCTCAACAGATAAAAGGTACTCCGGGGATAACAGGCTGATCTCCCCCGAGCGTCCACAGCGGCGGGGAGGTTTGGCACCTCGATGTCGGCTCATCGCATCCTGGGGCTGGAGAAGGTCCCAAGGGTTTGGCTGTTCGCCAATGAAAGCGGTACGCGAGCTGGGTTCAGACCGTCGTGAGACAGGTCGGTCCCTATCTGCCGTGGGCGTTGGAAACTTGCGAAGGGTCTCCCCTAGTACGAGAGGATTGGGGAGGACCGACCTCTGGTGTTCCGGCTGTCCCGCTCGGGGCATCGTCGGGTAGCCAGGTCGGGAAAGGATAAGCGCTGAAGGCATCTAAGCGCGAAGCCCTCTTCAAGACGAGGTTTCCGGCAGCGATATGCTGCGAAGGCTCCTGGAAGACGACCAGGTCGATAGGCCGGGAGTGCACGACGGGCGACCGTCGCAGCCGACCGGTCCTAACAGCCGAGCGGCTTGACCACCCCGACTCGTCGCCGCCCCCAACAGGGCCGCGATCATTCGGGATCTCAGGCCCATCGACGACGATCCATGATCCTCCACGGGTCCGCGACCGAGATGATCCCGTCCGCCATCACGACGCGTGTGTGCGACCACCCTCCGCGGACGATCCGAACCACCGCGGCCGCGGGGAGCTGACCCTCCCCCGGCCGACTTCCGGCGACGATACTGGCGGGGCCCCACCCGTTCCCATCCCGAACACGGCCGTTAAGCCCGCCAGGCCCATGATAGTGCCCTCGGCGCGAAAGTCGGTCATCGCCGGATCCCACACCAGCCGCCGCCCGGCATCCCCCACCAGGGATGCCGGGCGGCGGCTTTTTTCGTTTCGAAGTAGACCGACTTGTCCCGGCCGGCCGGATCCCTGATGATCGCGGGCTTCCCCGGTACGAATCCGTCCGACATTCCTGCGGGGATCGGAGCGAAATCGTAACGACTTGGATCGTGATCGTGGGTTGTCGTGGTGGGCAGATGATGGTCAATCGTTTCAAGCTTCCTGGAACCTGGTTCTGGTTGTCGGGTTCGCTCATCACAGTCGTGGCCGCGGTATCCATCCTGATGAACGCGGATCGATCGTCGCCCCCTCGATACGACGGTGCGAGCTATGCCGTTCTCGGGCGAGCGTTGGCCGAGGGGCAGGGATATCGAGATGTTTTTGCCCCGGAGCCGGCCCGCCATACGCACTTTCCTCCGGGATATCCACTGGGTCTGGCTTCCTTGTGGCGATTCCTGGAACCCTCCTCCGAGTCGGCTCACATCTTTTCGGTTGCGTGCACAATCGTGGCCATCTTCCTGGCGTGGTTGTGGTTCCGTTCGATGTACACAAACCGGATCGCACTGGGTGCTGCCCTGGCCCTGGCGATCAACTGGACGTGGGGCCGCACCGGAGGTTTGATCCTGTCCGAGCCTCTCTTTTTCCTGATCGATCAGGCCGCGATTCTCTATGGGGTCAGGGTCGGGCGACGTGGTGGGGTCGGGCGTGGGATGATCCTGGGTGCTCTGCTCGGGCTGGGTGTCCTCACTCGTCATGTCGCCATCACTCTGGTCCTGGCGATGGGAATCGAACTGATCCTCCGGCGGCGGACGGCCAGTTTGTTCGGGATGGGGCTCGCGTCCTTCGTGCTGGTGCTGCCCTGGGTCGTCTGGCTGATGTCGTCGCCCCACCGAAACCAGGCGGGATTGTTCACCGGGGATGGGCTGGCATCGCTCATCGGTCATCAGGCCGTGTTTTATCTCCAACGTCTCCCCGATCAATGGGTTGGACCGATCGTCGAGATCGGGACCGAGGTGGCAAGATCTCCCATCTTGCTGATCGTCGTGAATCTCTGGGCCGTGCTCGCGACCAGCCTGATCGGGTGGGGATGGGTGCGGACCCTGCGTTCGCCGAGGCGTAGGTTGGCCGGCTTGGTCCCGCTGGCGACCCTGCCCCTGCTCCTGATCTGGCCCTTCACCGAGGCGGGGCGATTTCTGATCCCGCTCGTCCCTTGCCTGATCGTGGGGGCCATCGAAGGACTAGCCAGGCCCGCGGCCTGGCTCGGGTTTCGGCGGCCGCGCGCCTGGGCGGCGTTGGTCGTCGTCACCGCTTCCCTTCCCTATCCTGCCTATGCGATCATTGCGGGTCGAGCCGAGGCCCGTCGCCTGGCCGATCGACCATTCGACGAGGCGTGCCGCTGGATTTCCCGGCATGGGGGGCGTCCCGGCCCCGTGCTTTCCATGCACCCGGCCGAGGTCTACTGGACGACCGGGCGTGTCGGCCTGGGCGTCAACCCGGATGATCCCGAGGAAGCGGCCCGTTCGATCGATCGGCTGGGCGTGGCCTACCTGCTGATCGATGACAACCGTTATGCTCGATCGCCGGCCAATCCCATTGCGCAGTTCATCGAACGCCATCCCGATCGGGTCCGCCAGGTCTGGCGGCGAGACGCGGGCGCGAGTTCGGTTTGCATCTATGAGGTCATCCCGGAATTGGAAAACGCCGCCCCGTGAATTGTCGTGGGGGAGATTCCGGTCAACTCGTCGGGGCGATCGGATCGGATCCGACGCCTCTATCGTTGGGGGCTCGCCCCGTCGCTCTCCGATAGCCCCTGTGTCCGCCCCTCTCAGGAGCATGACCCGATGTCCGATCCGATGTTCGCTCGATCCAGCCGGCGTGCCTTTCTTGGCGTTGCGGCCTCGGTCGCTCTCACGGCACGCGGGGCATTCGCCGATGAGTTGATGCGGACCCCGAAGATGACCGAGGGGCCGTTCTATCCCGACAAACTGCCGCTCGACACCGACAACGACCTGATCGTGGTCAACGACTCGCTGACCCCGGCCGTCGGGGAGATCACCCATCTGTCGGGCCGCCTGCTCGACGCCAAGGGGGACCCGCTGCGGAACGCCGTGATCGAGATCTGGCAGGTGGACAACGCCGGGGCGTACATCCACTCCAAGGACCCCAACCACGGCAAGCACGACGGGAACTTCCAGGGATTCGGCCGATTCCTGACCGGCTCGTCGGGGGAATACTACTTCCGGACGATCAAGCCGGTGAGCTATCCGGGACGGACGCCGCACATCCACGTCAAGGTTCGCAAGGGTGGCAAGGAACTGCTGACGACCCAGTTCTATATCAAGGGTCACCCGCAAAACGAACGCGATGGCGTGCTCCGCGGGGTCCGCGATCCCAAGGCCCGGGAGTCGGTCTGCGCCGAGTTCGCCCCCCTGCCCGGCTCGAAGGTGGGAGAACTGGCCGCCCGGGTCGACGTCGTCCTCGGATTCACCCCTGAGGCTTGACGCCCGGGATCACCGCAAGCACCCTGGAGGTCCCAGGTAGCCAAGACCTCCTCATGTGATGACCCCATGAATTCGAACGAGGCGGTTCACGACCGCCTCGGCATCGAAATGCGACCTATACTGGGTTGGGGTTGCTTCGGCCTCGACCGGTTCGGAACCGCGACTCGGGGAGATTTCGACTCGCTATCGAACATTGTTTCGAGCCCGGACGTAACGGGTCGGAGAGGTTCGGGTCGGGGGGGATCTGCCGATGAGGTCGCCGGAATCCTCCCAATATTCCGGCGGTTGAAGGCGAATCGTCTCCCATGAACGCTCCCTGTCTTTTGAGAGATCCCGTCATGATGGGACGCCTGCGATTTCCCTGTCGGAGCGGCACCGCCGAGGCGGTGCTGGATGAAGACGGACGCTGGCATTGCCCCGAGGTCCCCGCCTTGGTCCGCGTCCTCGACACGTTGTACAGCCCGAGGCGCGATGGTGCGGCCGGGGATAGCGCGGTGGCCCGCCACCACCTGGATGCCGCGGCCTCATGGCTGCGTGGCACCGTCGAATAAGCCGGATCTGGCCGTTCCCGCCGGAGGATCCGGGGGTTGACCGCCCGCCACAATGACGCCGGATGGAGGATCGGCCTCCGTCCCGTGAAGGGCGTCGGAGGCCGGTGAGATGAAGGCATATCGGATTGGCGAGTTCGGCGGCGTGGGCGCCCTGCATCGGGACGACGTGCCCGAGCCGAAGCCGGGGCCGGGCGAGGTGGCCATCCGGGTCCGGGCGGTGTCGCTCAATTATCGCGACCTGATGATCGCGCGGGGCCAGTACAGCCCGCACCTGCCCCTCCCGCTGGTGCCGGTGTCCGACGGCGCGGGGCTCGTGGACGAGGTCGGGCCGGGGGTGACGCGGTTCCGCGTCGGCGACCGGGTGGCCGGCTGCTTCATGCCCGACTGGCAGGCCGGGCCGATCGATGATGAATCGTCGAAGACCGCACTGGGCGCGGGCGGGGTCGGGATGCTCGCCGAACGCGCGGTGTTGCCCGAGGGCGGGGTCGTGGCCACGCCCGAGCACCTGAGCGACGAGGAGGCCGCCACCCTGCCCTGCGCCGCTGTCACGGCCTGGCACGCGCTGGTCGACTCGGGCGGGATCAAGCCCGGAGACTCGGTGCTGGTCCAGGGGACCGGCGGCGTCTCCGTGTTCGCCCTCCAGTTCGCCCGGGCGGCCGGGGCCCGCGTGATCGCCACCTCCAGCAGCGACGAGAAGCTGGCTCGGGTCCTGTCGCTGGGGGCCTCGGACGGGATCAACTACCGGACGACGCCCGACTGGGAGAAGTCGGTGCGCGAGCTGACCGGCGGCCGGGGCGTCGACCACATCGTCGAGGTCGGCGGCGCGGGCACCCTGCCCCGCTCGATCAAGGCGGTGCGCTCGGGCGGCCACATCGCCCTGATCGGCGTGCTGACCGGCGGCGAGATCGACCCCCGCCCCCTGCTGATGCGGAGCATCCGCCTCCAGGGGATCTTCGTCGGCTCCCGGGTCATGTTCGAGAGTATGAACCGCGCCATCGTCGCCAACCAGATCCGCCCGGTCATCGACCGCGTCTTCCCGTTCGACCAGGCCCCGGCCGCCTATGCCCACCTGGAAAGCGGCTCGCACTTCGGCAAGGTGGTGATCACGATCTGAGGGAGCCGAAGCCGCACGACCTCGCGCAATCGGGCGGGCCGACGGACTTCGCCGGCCCAACGCCCGCGGCTGCGGCGGGCTATTTGAGGCGAGCGGTCCCGAACGTGCTGAGGTCCAGGACGGCCGGGGCGACCCGAGCGACGAAGGTCGATCGTGGCCGTCGTGAACGCGTGGATCGCCGGGTCTTCCTCGGCGTTCACCGGCCGTCCGTGATGTTCGTAGCGAGGGAAGGCGATGGGCAACGATCCTGAGACGCCGGAGGACCCTCGCGTCCGGTTCGCGGCCGAGCGCACGTTGCTGGCCTGGATCCGGACCGGGCTGGCGATGATGGGGTTCGGGTTCGTCGTCGCCCGGTTCGGCCTGTTCCTCCGGGAGATGGCGGCTACCGGCCGGGTGGCCACGGCGAATCCGTCGGGCCTATCGTTCTGGATCGGCACGGGTCTGGTGATCTTCGGCGTCGCGGTGAACGTGATGGCGGCCATCGAGCACGCCCGGGTGCTGGGCGGGATCGGGCGGGGCGAGCCGTATCGGCCGCCCAGGCTGTCGCTCGGGATCGTGGTGGCGGCCGGCCTGTCGCTCCTCGGGCTGGCGATGGTCGTCTACCTTGCGAGGCTGTCCGTCTGAAGGGCTGCGCCCGATCGCCCGAGGTCGGGAGGCGCCGATCGATCGGACGGCCATCGCGCCGGGGGGGCCTTCGGGACCTCGGCCACGCGGAAGTGAGCGGGGGCGTTTTTCGCAGGGCCGACGATGAGCTTCGATGGCCGAAGCCCGGGGGATCGAATGACCGATCGCCGCCCTGGAAATGTGGCCCGATCTCGCATCATCATCGGGGACGCGTCTCGAACGCCGGCGGAGGATCGACCCGGGATGGTGGATCCGGGTGATCTCGTCGGCGGCGAAACGAAGCCAACTCGGGACCCGGGTCGGGCCCGGAGGTGAATCCCAAACGAAGCCAACTCGGGACCCGGGTCGGACCCACAGGTGAATCCCAAACGAAGCCAACGACGGACCCGGGCGATCGTCCGAAGGGCGGGATTTCGCCTGCAACGTGCTGATCGAACAGGGTCGCGGATCAGTCGGCCGGGAGGGAGTCGAACTCCGCCCGCAGTTTGGCGCCGGCTTCGGGGCGGGCCATGCCGACGAAGGCGATCTTGCCCAGGAGGTAGGCGCGGAAGTCGGGGTGGCCGTCGCGGTTCTGGGCGGCGAGGCCCTCGGTGCGGGCGCGGTGGAGGATGGCGCGGAGGCGGCGGACCTCGTCGCGGGGGACGCCGGGGCGGTCGTTGACGACGAGGCCGGTGACCGTCTGGGCGGCGTTGCGGCGGAGGACGCGGGTCTTCGCCTCGTTGACCCGGAACCCCTCGGCCGAGGCCAGGTGGCGGACCCGGGCCAGGAGGTAGCCGACCCGGGGGTCGAGGTCGGGCCCGCCGGAGAAGGTGAGGTCGTCGGCGTATCGGGTGTAAGTTGCGCCCAGTTTGGCGGAGAGCCCGGCCAGGCGGTGGTCGAGCCGGCGGGCGACCTGATTGGACAGGCCGGGGCTGGTGCAGGCGCCCTGTGGCAGGCCGCGCGGGCCGGTCGCGACGTGGTAGGTCGTGCCGTCGTAGGTGACCGTTCGCCGGGGGCACTCGGTGCAGAGCAGGGCCAAAATCGTGGCCACGGCCGGCGAGTACCCGGCACGCTGGAACACCGAGCGGACCCGGGGGAAGCCGATGCTCGGGAAGAAGGCTTCGAGGTCGAGGTTGGCCACCACCGCCTTTCCGGCGTGCGGCAGGGCGTTGGAGAGGATGCTCCGGCCGGGGGCGAAGCCGTGGGCCTCGGCCTCGACCGGCATCCGGGCCACGATCCGTTCCAGGATCCAGCGCTGGGCCAGGGCGAGGGTGGTATGGGGTGCGAGCAGTGATCGGGTCCCGCCCGACCGCTTGGGGACCGCGAAGCCTACGTAGTGGACGCGGGTGGCGGCCTCCGCGTGGAAGGCGAGCCAGCGGAGCCGGGGGACCGGCAGGCCGAGGGCCTCGGCCAGGTCGGCCGGGGTCTGGAGCGCGGGCATCCCCCGGGCTTCGAGGGCGGCGAGATCGCTGGTCCGGTCGTTCAGGCGGCCCGACACGCCCCGGCCCAGGTAGACGATGTCGGTGGCGTGGCGGTGGGCGACCTTCTCGGCGTGGAGCCGGCGGCGCTCGGCGACCTCGGCCTTCTTCGCCGCCTTGATCCGGGCCCGTTCGGCGCGGTCGGCCGCCACGGCCTCGTCGCCGGACCGCCCGGCGCGGGCTTCGGCGGCCTCGGAAGCCTCGCGAACGCGTTCCATCCGCGCGCCGACCTCGTGGATCTCCCGCAGCTGTTCGGGCGTGAGCAGCCCCTGGCCGATCATGCCCCGGTCGATCAGGAGGGTCCGGGGGTCGGTGGTGGGCGGGATCCGGTCGGTCCGGCCGAACCAAACGTTGAACCGGAAATCCGGCCCGCCGGCCTGGGCCTGTTGGGCCAGCTCTGCCGGCGAGGCCGGGAGGAAGTCGCCGGCATCCAGGCCGAGCGTCCTGGGGGCGTCGATGATCGGCGTCGGCGCGGGCGGCGGTCCCGCCGGGGTGCTCGGTCGGGCGGCCGGGGCCGCCGGGGCGGGCTTGGGGGCCGCGGGGATCGGTTTGGCGGGCTCGGGGGCCCGGGGTGCCGCGCCCAGGACGCGTCGGACCAGATCAGCGAGGAAACCCATGCACGCCGCCCCGCTCCGTCGGGGTCGCGAGGGCCGACCCGGGATCGATCCTGTGAGAATCCCTCGTCACGCCGCAAGGGCGAGGAAACAGGCGGGCCGGCCCGACTTCGAAGCGTCGACCAGGGTCGTTCACAGAGTCCCCGTCCGCACTATCGGACGGGGGAACCTCGTTGCCTCAGCCCCGTCGATAGTGCGGACGGGGACAAAAGAACAACGGCCCTGGGGAAGCGAACGGGAGGGCGATTGCGACCGCGGCGGAACGCCGCAGCAAGGTGGTCTCGGGCCCGGCCCGCCCCGTCTCGACCCCGACTTTCCCCGATCGACCCCGCGAAGTCAAGAAGCTCAGTTCCAGAGCGACGCGAACCAGGCCGCCAGGCCGGCCGGGGCGGCATCGGCCGGGGTCGAGGCCTTGAGGCGGAGGGCTTGCAGGTGGCGGCACGGGCCTCGGCGGAGGCCGCCGGTGAAGTGGTGCGAGCACGAGCATTTGCCGCCGACCATCCGGCCGTCGGCGTCCAGCAGCAGGGAGATCGGGCGGTGGTAATCGAGCCCTTCCAGGACGCGGAGGCCGTCGGGCCGGGTCTCGTCCTTCGTCACGCGGATGCCCTGGGTGGCGGTCATCGAGCGGGCGGCGACGGTCTCCGGGTCCTCGGGGCCGATCAGCTCGGCGGACAGGGCCACCGGCATGACCTGGCGCCAGCGGTAGGCCCCGGCGTGGAGGTCGTAGATCACCTGCCCCATCAGCGCCAGGGTGTTGAGCGCGGCGGCGACCACCGGCGCGGGGTCGCCGGTCCGGGCCACGATCCGGTCCAGGCTCTGGGCCGGGGCATCGCCGAACGAGGCGGCGACCCGGGCCACGGCGAGCGGATCCGGGTCGGCCGGCGGGGCGAGCTGGGCCAGCGCCGATGCCCCGGTCCAGTCGTTGGCGGTCCAGCCCGACAGGCCGAGCAACAGCCGCATCTCCCCCATCCGGACCGACCAGAAGCTGGGCAGGCCGGTCCCCAGGAGGTCCACCTCCGCGTCGTCCAGCAAAGGCAGGAGCCGGGCCAGGACCAGCAGGCGGTCGCGTCCCCAGGTACGGATCACCTCGGATTTCGGGCCGTCGTAGGGGCGGTCATGGAGGGCGATCCGCTTCTCCCACGGCTCCAGGACGACCGAAGGCGGGCGGCCCGGCTCCAGCTCGAACCGGAGGGCCCGGGGCGACTTCGCGGCCCGGTTCCGCTTCAGGAAGGCCAGGATGTTGTACAGCCCCTCGCGGCCGACCCGGACCCGGCGGGTGGGCAGGGCCATGGCCGACTGGAGCTGGAGGAAGCCCCGGAGCCAGCTCGGGGGCAGCGGGATCTTCTCCTCGCGGTAGCCCTCCCCCTGCCCCGTGGTCGCGACCTCGAAGCCGCCCGGGTCGATCAGGAACCGGGTCTCGCGGTAGCTCCGGAGTTCCTGGAAGTGCTCGTACAGGGCCCACGAGTAGTCGACGTTGGTGGTCCCCTCGGCCACGTCGCGGGCGGGGCCGAAGCCCTCGCGGTCGACGGTCAGGCAGCCGTAGCTGCTCTCATCGGCGCTGAAGCACTCGAAGAACAGGACGTCGGGGGCCACCGTGACCACCGGGTCGCAGGGCATCAGGAGCCGCCACAACCTGGGGTTGTTGCGGCTCAGGTGGTCGGAATAGGCCCGCCGGGCCTTCCAGTACTGGGCCCGCTTCTGCCGGAACTCCCCCTCCAGCAAGGCCAGTTCGGGGTTGGCCTCGGCGTGCGCGGCGCGGGCCTGGGCGGTGACCTGGCGACGGAGCCGCTCTTCGCGGTCCGCCTCGGAGCGGCGGTGGGCGTTGCGGGCCGATCGGTCCCGCGGCCCGCGGCGGAGGTCGCCGATCACCACGTCGTGCAGCGCCCCGATCGCCTCCCGGAAGCGCAAGGGATGGCGCAGGGCGGCGTCGAACGCCACCCGGTCGCGGCGAAGGTTGGGGGCCAGCGACACGGCCAACCCGGCCGGGGTTGCGACCACGGCACTTCGGCCTTGATAAGCGACTGCCAGATCCATCGACCACCTCATCCCTGTTTTCGATCAGGACCAGGCCAGTTCCGGGAACGACGACCGGGCCAGGGGCTCGACCCCGGGCTTCTTCTCGACCAGCTGGACGACCGCCGCCAGCCCCGCCCGACGTTCCGGGCCCCGCACCGATCGGAGGGCCACGCCCAGCAAGGGGAGCAGGTCCGGAGCGGCGTCGGGGTTGCGGCGCAGGGCCTGGACGATCTGCCGGACCGCGACCGGCTTGGCCCGGTTCCCCCGGTGGACGTTCAGGAGGACCGATGCCCACATCGGCCGCAGCGATCCCGGGTCGAGGCCGAGTCGGGACGGGTCCCCTCCGCCCGCCCTTTTCTCCAGGTCGGCGAGCAGGGCGATCCGGACGTCGTCATGTGGCGTCTCGGCGAGCTTCCGCCAGATCCCGACGTCCTGATGGAGCGTCGGATCGGCGAGGAACCACCGCCATCCCTCGGCCCGGGCGTCGGCGTGGCGGCTGTCCAGGAACCGCAGGGCCCGGTCGGCGCGATGCTCGGGCAGGCGGGCCAGGCTTTCGCGGAGCCACGCCAGGATCTCGACGCGGGCCGAAGGGCATTCGGCCTCCAGCAGGCGGGTCAGGAGCGCATCGGCCGCGGGCTCGCCGAGGGGGCGAGCGCGGAGCCAGTCCAGGCCCAGCCGGGCCAGCGGGGCCGGGCGTCGCGAGGCCAGTTCGGCGGCCTGCTCGGCGGAGACGTCCTGGGGGCGGACGTGGCGGCGGACCAGGTCGCACAGGAGGTCGAGCGAGTCCGGGCTGGTGGAGACGACCAGTTCCAGCCAGCGGTCGAAGCCCAGGGCGTCCAGCCCGTCCACCCCGCCCAGCCACTCCGCCGCCAGGGCCACGACGTCGGGGTCGGCGTGGCCGAGCAGGTCGATCCGCTCGGCCACCGGCCAGGCCGCCGCGACCCCGTCCGGATGCTCGCGGATCCGCCGGATCGCCCACTGGCGGACGGTCCGGCTTGGGGCCCGGCCCAGCAGGTCGACGACCGCCCGGGGCGCCTCGTCCCAAAGGGCCGCGAAGGCCGGCGCCGGGGCGAGGTCGGCCAGCGATCGCCCCTCGGCCGGGGCCCAGCCGCTCGCCCCCGCGACGAGGGCCGGGCTGTCGTGGAACAGGATGTGGACCAGCCCCCAGTTGTCCAGCAGCGCCAGCCCGTCGGGCGCATCCTCATCCCGGTACTGGAGAAGCGCCTCGCGGGCCGCCGCGACGTACCGGCCCGGCTGCTGCCGGCCCAGGTTGCGGAGGTAGCGCCAGGAACGCCTTCGGAGGTACTTCCGGGTCGAGACCGAGAACAGGCGGAAGCGGTCGGCCCAGTCCGGCACGGCGGGGGGGATCGGGTTGGGGGCGTCGGGCGGGACCAGCCGTCGTGCCTGCGCATCCCAGCGGCTCACCCCGCCCTTCCGGTCGCGCGGCATGTCGGTGCCGCGGGGCTGGACGATGACCTCGTCGGGCCAGTAGCCCAGGATCTGGACGATCCCGCCCGGGCGGGGCTGGTGCATGCCGAGCAGACGGAATCCCCGGGGTTTCCACTCCGCCAGCAGGGCGTCGGCCTCGGCCCGGTTGGCCACCCTCCGGTTCTCGTGGCGGGCTTTCTTGCGGCGGGACCGGCGAATCGAGCGGTCGAACAGGACCAGGAACCGGGCCATGGTCGCGTCGTCGCGGGCGACCTCGGCGAGTTTGAACAGCCGCTTGACCAGCCCCTCGTGGCGGAACGCGTTCAGCGGCCGGCCGAGGTAGTCGTGCAGCAGCCGACGCGCCGCCGGCCGGTCATCCTGATACCAGCCCAGGGCGAAGTCCGCCAGTGCGTCGGCGTCGTGGATGCCCCGCAGGACGTCCACGAACCCGGGATCGCCCCGGTCGAGCAGGTCCCACGGCATCGCGGGGTTGCGTTCCGATCCGGCCCGTTCGTCGCTCATCCCGCCCTGCCCCCTCGATCCGTCTCGCCCTGATCCCGCTCCCTCTCGCCCCGATCCTAGCGTCCCCACCGGAAAAGGGGTACAGGCATCTCCCTCTCTTGCAACAGGCCCGACGATCGGGGCATGGCACGCCATCCTGAAATGGTCGCCCCCTTCGAGGGAACGTCCCGGAGCCACCTGCTCATCTTCCGGCCATCCGGGAATGCGGAGATTGCCCGGCGCATTCTCCGCAAAACCGCGGAGAATCAGGTTTCCTACGGCTAAATCGATGCGTACAATCCACGCAGTGCCTGCGGAGAATGACGTTGTATATCCACCAAAACGACCGTTGGCCTGACTTCTCCTGGAACGACGAGACATTGGCGGCCCCGCTCGCGGCGGTGCGACACCGGCAGGGTCGCCTCGTCGGCCGGATGGAGGCGTTGGGTTTTCGGCTCCGCGAGGAGGCCGTCCTCGATACCCTGACCCGGGACGTGCTCAAGACGAGCGAGATCGAGGGGGAGACCCTCGACCCGGAGCAGGTCCGGTCTTCCCTGGCCCGCCGCCTGGGCGTGGACATCGGCGCGCTCAAGCCCGCCGATCGGGACGTGGAGGGGGTGGTCGAGATGATGCTCGACGCCACGCGGCATTACGACCGGCCCCTGACCGAGGGGCGGCTCTTCGACTGGCACGCGGCACTGTTCCCGACCGGGAGGAGCGGCCTGCACCCGATCCGGGTCGGGGCCTGGCGCGACGACGCCTCCGGGCCGATGCGGGTCCTCTCGGGCCGGATCGGCAACGAGCGGGTCCATTTCGAGGCCCCGGCCGCGGGCCGACTCCCGGACGAGATGGCCGTCTTCCTGGCCTGGTTCAACCGACCGCCGACGACGGACCCGGTCCTCAAGGCGGCCCTGGCCCACCTCTGGTTCGTGACCATCCACCCGTTCGACGACGGCAACGGCCGGATCGCCCGCGCCATCGCCGACATGGCCCTGGCCCGCTCCGAGGGGAGCCCCGACCGGTTCTACAGCATGTCGGCCCAAATCCGGGCCGAATGCGACGATTACTACCGCACCCTGGAGGCGACCCAGAAAGGGACGCTCGACGTCTCCCGCTGGATGGCCTGGTTCCTCGGCTGCCTGGGCCGAGCGTTCGAGGGGACCGAGGTGACACTGGCCCGAGTCCTGCGAAAGGCCCGCTTCTGGGACTCCCTCTCGGGCGCATCGATCAACGAACGCCAGCGCAAGGTCCTCAACCGCCTGCTGGACGGGTTCGAGGGCCATCTCACCTCATCCAAGTGGGCGAAGCTCGCCAAATGCTCCCAGGACACCGCCCATCGCGACATCATCGACCTCGTCGGGCGGGGCGTCCTGGCGAAGGCCAGCGCCGGCGGCCGGAGCACGCATTACCTTCTGATCGATCGCGACGCAGGAGCATAGTTAAAATTCGAGTCGTCTGGGTCGGGGCCCAGCACCAATTGGCCGAATGCTGTCACGCCGGGTTACACGCCGGAACGCACCTTGGATATGAGGGACTGGCCGTCCGGGTCGAACCAGAGTTCCATGCTCTGGTATGTCCTGGCCCAGCCGGGCCTGTCGGAGGCCTTCAACCATGCCGCGATGGACGGAAGGCCCTCCTCCCGGAGCAAGCGGTTGGCCAGCGGCCTGAACTCGGACAGCACCGGGTAGACCTCCAACTCCCATTTTTCTCCATACCAGCCCCGCTGCACCATGAAGTCCGCCCCGCTGAGGCCGGGCTTGCGGGCGGGCTGGTACACGGCCGCCATGACCCGATAGGGCAAACACTCGGCGAGAAGGCGGCGGAACTCCGAGTCGGGCCAGACGGCTGCGCTCCAGAATGCCACGGAGAGGGCCTCGAAATGGGGCGCTCCGGCCAACGCATCGGTGATGATCCCGGCACCGACGGGGTATGAGAGGTGGTGCGGCAGTTTCGCTTTGGATCGCGTCGGGATCATCGCACTCGCCCGGGGCAAAGGTTGAGTTTCCCGTGCGTCAACTTGTGGCCGATGGCGGCGCGGGGCGGCGGAGGATGCGGCGGAGGGCGAGGGCCCAGGCGATGATCTGGGCGAGGGGGGCGAGCCACCAGATCGGCTCGTGGACGATGCGGAGCAGGATGAAGGCCCAGGTGCCCAGGGTGAGCAGGGCCCCGACGAGGCCGACCCAGAGGGCGATCCGGCGATAGCGGCGGTCGTCGGCCTCGGCCTGGGCGGTCCAGGTGGTGGCGGCGTGGTCGGCCACGATCCGCGCGCGGGGGCCGCGGAACAGGCCGGCGGAGAAGGCCTGGTCGTCGGCGCCGACGCCGGTGGCCGTGAGGTAGACGCCCCGGAACAGGGCGGGCTCGCTCTCGCGGTGGGTGGCCAGGGCGGCGTCGAGGATTTTTCGCCACCGCGAGCGGTAGCGGCGGATCTCGTGGTCCAGGACGAACAGGCGACCGTTGCCGTCGGCGTCCAGGGGGTCGCCGGCCATCAGGTTCAGGGCCCAGGCGTGGAACCAGCCGGACAGCCAGACCAGGCCGCGCTGGGAGACGTCGTCGCCCAGCGCATGGTCCCGGGGCACGGCGAAGCCGACGCGCTGCTGGCGGGCCTCGCGGGGCATCCGGCGGATGAACTCGGCGAAGCCGGGGACCGTCTCCATCTCGGGGAACAGGGCGAAGACCGGCGGGCGGACCCGGGTCACGCGCTCGATCGCGTTCAGGTCATCGCGCAGGGCCGAGGCCCAGCGGACCGACTCCCCCGCCGTGGTCCAGCCGGCCGGGAACAGGGCGACCACCCCCCGGATCACCGGGCAATCCCGGTTCTCGGCCAGGAGGAGCCGGCACAGGGCCTCGATCCGCGTCACGCCGTCAGCCTCCTGGGTGCCGAAGGCGGACATGCCCGAGCAGCTGATCAGCAGGGCGTCCTGGGTGGCGAAGGCGTGGATCGGCGCGTCGGTCTCCGGGGCCTGGACGAACAGGGGGAGGCCCGCCGACCGCACCAGCGCCGCCGCCCAGTCCTCGTGAGGGGCGATCAGGAGGATCACGTTCCGGGCGCCCGGGTCGATCTGCGCCTGGCTCAGGCGGATCCGGATCTGCCGCCACGCCTCCTCCAACTCCGGATAGCGGGCCGGGCCGGTGGCCAGGTCGGCCGGGTCGATCTCCGCACCGCCGGGCGCGGCGGCCCGCGCCCGGCGGATCGCCCGCGCCAGGAGCCAGGCGAAGGCGAACACGCCCAGGATCAGGGCGTAGATCCAGGCCCAGAAGTGGTCCGCGATCGCCGGCGGCAGCGAGCGGTCCAAAAAGGCGTTGGGGTCCGTCCTGCGCGGCAGGACGAACAGGAACAGGACGCCCAGCGCGACCAGCACCGCGGCCGCCAGGAAGGTCCAGAACCAGCGTTTCGCCCAGGAGATCACGGGAGGCACCGGGGGGTCGGGGGTTGCGGCGGTCCGGTCAGGGCGTCGCGCCGTCGTCGGTCAGGAGGTCCAAAAAGGCCTGCGCGTGGAAGCGGTGGCCCCAGTCGTTGGGGTGGTTGACCCCGTTGCCCGTGAGGTCGATGAACCGCTTGCGGGCCAGGATCTCGCCGTAGAGCGTGGTCAGGTCGAGCAGGGCGATGTGGTCGCCCCGCAGCCGGGAGAGGGCCTCGAGGAAGCGCGGGAACTGGTCGGCGGGGGTGTGGACC
Source organism: Tundrisphaera macrotermitis (assembly GCF_051175315.1). Taxonomy (NCBI): domain Bacteria; kingdom Pseudomonadati; phylum Planctomycetota; class Planctomycetia; order Isosphaerales; family Isosphaeraceae; genus Tundrisphaera; species Tundrisphaera macrotermitis. Next base: position 2,148,925 of record NZ_CP195100.1, on the reverse strand, counting down.
CAGTCGGGGTTGCCCCGGCTGGTCGCCACCAGGATGAAGTCCGTTTCCGGGGCCCGGGCCCGCACGGCCTCGATGACCCGGCGCACGCCGTCCTCGTACTTGGCCGTATCGTGCGAGGCCACGTCGTTCATCCCGTAGGCGACGATGACCAGGTCGGGCCGGGCCGCGACCACCGCGTCGATCGACGACATCGCCCCGGCGACGGTCGCCCCGCCCACCGACACGTTGGTCAGTTGCACCCGTGCGCCATACTTCGCCTCCAGCCCGGCGGCGAGCAGTTCCGGGTAGGCGGGCTGGTGCGGGGGCAGCTCCTTGCGCGACGCGTTGGCCCCGGTGGAGATGCTGTCGCCGGTGACGACGAGGTTGAACTCCCCCTTCGCCTTGAGCTTGGCGATCGCCCGGGCCAGGGCCGCGTCGGGGTGGGCGGGCCGGATGCCGGGCCAGGCCTCGTCGGCGTCGTAGTCGACCTCCACCTGCAGGGCGTGGAACCCGTTCTCCTGATAGCGGATCCAGGTCCCGGGATCGCCGAGCTTGTGCGGGATGGAGCCGGGCGACCGGGGGGGCTTGGTCAGTTCGGAGCGGTCGAGGCGGGGGATCCGCGAGCCCTCGGTCGCGACCAGCCGGCGCCCCGGGGCGTCGATCGTGTAGTCGCGGCCGGCCTCGTAGACCTCGCCGGTCTGGGCGTTGCGCACCCGGCGGACCGTCGCCGGCCGGAGCAGCAGCGTCCCGTCGGCCGTCGCCCGGTCCGGCTCCTTGAGGAACAGCACCGACTCGCCGAATTGCGTCCTGGACCGCCAGAACGGCGAACTCAGGTGGGACTCATCGAGAGGGTAGCCGCCGAGATGCTCCCCGGCCTCGCTCCGGATCGGGGCCATCAGCGTGAAGAGCGTCAAGATTAGCGTCCTGGGCGTCGCGTGGCGTCGAGGTTGGGGCATCGGGCGAAACATCTCCGCGAGATGGTTGTCAGAGGGACGTATGGACGGCGACGATCAGCCCCGCCAGGGTGGCGAGGACGGTGGCCGAGACCAGGATGCTGACCGCCAGCAGGATCGACTGGCCCGGCAACGGGGCCAGCGGCTCGCGGGGCACGGCGTCGTCGGGGAGGAACCGGTCCGGGAACGGGCTGCCGGCGGCGATCCTCTGGTAGACCCGATCCACCCAGGCCAGGTACGCCGGGTGGTCGAACGCATACCGGCCCTGGAAGCCGAGCGCGGCGCACAGGAAGAAGACCTCCAGCGGGTCGGTCCCGGCCAGCCGTTCGGCCTCGTGGGCCTTCTCGTAGAACAGCTCGCCCCCCTCCCACTTCCCGTAGATCTCGAATTCGAGGATCCGCTCCTTCCACTCCCCCGCATGCGCCCAGCGCGAGGTGAGCATGACCTCGTCGATCCAGTAGACCAGGGCGCACCTGGCCAGGGCGAAGTCGTGGGCGAGCTGGGTTGACGATCGCGACTTCCCGTCGGCCTCGTCGAGATCCGCGAGGATCGCCGCCCGCTCGGCCTCCAGCGGGGGATTCTCGCCCGCCTCGACCCGGGCCCGGAAATCGACCAGCCGGCGGATCACCGGGAAGACCAGGTTGGCGAACGATTCGGTCATGAGGTGGGGGGCCGGCCGGGGGAAAGAAGCTCGATTTAGATGATGTAGAGGGCGAACTGGAGGTTGGTCGCCTTGCCGGCCGGGGAGGTAACGGCGAGCATCTGGTCCCCCTGGAAGGCGGCCCGGTTCAGGTTCATGCGGATGCCCAGGGTGTAGGTGTCGCCGACGTCCTTCCAGAAGATCGGGTCGCGCTCCACCTGGAAGTAGACGACCCCCTGCCCGGCCGGCAGCTCGCGCGGCGGGCGGGTGACGGGCAGGAGCCGGAGCCCGCGGAGCCTCCGGAGGAAGATCTGCTCGGCCTGGGCGCCGCTGCCCAGCTTCAGCTCCATCGCCCCCAGCAGGTCCTGGCATTCCTGGTCGGACAGGTCGGTCTCCACGCCCAGGTAGAGCCGCTTCGTCTCGATCAGCCATTCCGGCTCCAGGGCGACCTGGAGGCGTTCGCCGACGCGGAGGAAGTAACGCTTCTCGAACGCCTGGCGTGACACGTCGCCCAGGCGGTCCTGGATCTCGCGGATCGCCAGGGCGAAGCAGCCGCCGATGTCCTCGTGGTCGTAGGACGGCAGGTCGGGCGGGCGCCGGTTGTCGGAGAACAGGGCGAGCTGGCCGACCAGGCGGCACAGCTCCTGGTAGATCCCCAGCGGGGCCAGCCCCGGCACGAAGACGGTGGCCGCCATGAAGCCCGACGCCCCGTTGAGCACCGCCAGCTTGAGCAGGCGCTCGGCGTCGCCGGGGACCTGGCTGTCGAACGAGATCTTGCGGTCGACGAGCTGCGCGGCCATCCGCTTGATGTGGGCGTCGATCCGCGAGTGGAGCGACTGGACCTCGCGCCAGAGCGGGGGCCACGCATCCAGGCAGATCAAGGGGGGGACATACGACGCCACCAGCCGCGGCGGCGCCCCGGCCTGCGCCGAGCGTTCGACCCGGGCCAGGGGCAACACCTCGTAGCCGGTGGTGTCCTGGGTGGAGAGGAGCAGCCGGGCGCGGAGGCGGCGGACCTGGATCGGCTCCTCGCCGGCGCCGGTGTTCTCGTCGCGGCATTCCTGCTCGTCGACCCAGAACCGGGGGCCGTCGGCGGTCGGGGCCTCCTGGACGTTGGCGCGGCTGGGCTGGTAGCTCGGGACGGCCAGGTAGATCGTCACCGCGGCCGAGGCCGCCAGCGCCGCCTTCAGCTCGACCGGGTCGACCGACGCCTCGGCGGGGATCGCGACCTTAGTCCCGTCCTTGAACCGGGCCTCGCACGCCAGGAGCCGGGCCGACTCGTTGCCGATGGCGTCCCGGTCGAACTCGACCCGGCGCAGCCCCCAGTTGAACGGGCGGAACCAGTCCTCGGACTCGCGGAGCGACTCGCGCGCGTGGCGGTCGGCGGCCTGGAAGTGGTGGGGACGGAGGAACATCCCCTCGGACCAGTGGACGGACCGGCTCGCCATGATTCGGCTGTCCTCCCCGTGATTCGCCGACGCCCGCCGCGTCGGTGCGATCAGCATACCCGAACCGTCGGCCGTCCCCAAGGGTGGGCCAACCGCCCCGCAAGTTTGATGCGTCACGCGCCGGGAGGGTCATCGACCGTTCCACAACCCGTCTGGGTGGCTGTGGTTGGCTTGCCAACCACGGCGCCGGCGCCAAGATTCCAGGGCGATAACCATCGCGGCATCGGGCCAGGATCATCGACGCCGGCGGATGATGGCCAGGGCGGGCTCGTCGGCGCCGTGGTTGGCAAGCCAACCACAGCCACCCGGAAAAGGCGGAGGCCCTGCGGGATTGATCCGTCCCGCGTCGCGGGTAGAGTGGCCCGGTCGCGATCGAGACCCGACGACCGAACCTCCCGAGATCCAGCCATGAATCGCCGCCGACTCCTCCAGAATGCCGGACTCGTCGGACTTGGGCCCGCGATGGCCCCGTCGCTGCTGGCCGCGGCGGACCCGGCCCCGGTGGGCGAGGCCCCGGCCGTCTACGCGCCGACGGAGACGGGGGCGACGGTGATCTGGCCGGTGGCGGTGCCGTCCCTGGGTTGGGTCGAGTACGGCGAGGTCGGGGTCGAGGCCGAGGGGAAAGGCCGGATCGAGCGCGGCGACGGGTTCGGGTCGATCCCCCACGGCGATCATGCGATCCGGGTCCGCCTCCGCGACCTCAGGCCGGGCGGCAAGTACTGGTATCGCACCCACACGCGGCCGATCCCCGGGACGCCGCGTCCGCCCGAGGGGTTCGGGGTCCGGGTCGGCAAGACGTATCGGCTCGGGCTTTTGGATCCGGGCGCGAAGTCCACCCGGTTCGCCATCTGGAATGACACCCACGACCACCCCGAGACCCTGGCGAAGCTCGGCGAGATGACCCGGGCCGAGCCGTGGGACTTCCTGTTCTGGAACGGGGACGTCAGCAACAACATCAACACCGAGTCGATGATCCCCGGCCTCTACCTCCAGCCCCGGGGCGGGCTCGACCTGGCGCAGGGACCGGCGATCCTGTTCAACCGGGGCAACCACGACGTCCGGGGTCTGGCCGCCAACCGCCTGCCGGGGTACGTCGACTATCCCCACGGCCGCCCCTACTACTCGTTCCGCTCCGGCCCGGTGGGCGCGGTGGTGCTGGACACGGGCGAGGACAAGCCCGACGACCACCCGAGCTTCCTGGGCATGGTCGACTTCGCCAACCTGATCCGCGAGCAGGCCCGCTGGCTCGCCGAGGAGATCGAGAAGCCCCACCTCAAGGACGCCCCCTACCGGGTGGCCTTCTGCCACATCCCCCTGCGCTGGAAGGACGAATCGACGCCCAACTACGCCCTCACCGGCTTCGACCACTTCAGCCTGCGTGGCCGCCAGGCCTGGCACGACGCCCTCGTCCGCTGGGGGGCCCAGATCATCGTCTCGGGCCACACCCACTCGTCCCACCACATGCCGGCGACCGCCGAATTCCCCTACCAGCAACTCATCGGCGGCGGCCCGAAGCTGGACACCAACGCCCGCCTGATCCGCGTCGAGGCCGATGACCGCGCCCTCAACTTCCGGGTCGTCGCCCTCAAGGACGGCCGCGAGACTCTCACCGCCTCGCTCAAGCCCCTGGCATAGATGGAGGAGGTCCGCCCATGAGCCGGCCGAATGAACAATTCGCTTACTTCGCCGTGACGGGTTCCTTCGATCCGGAAGCGATCACATCCCGTCTCGGCACCGTCCCGAGCGATTCCTGGCGCGCGGGCGACATGCATCCCAGGACGAGGTACGAACGCAAGTGCAGCAAATGGTCCCTTCGCTCACGCCACCCCCACTCCGAGCCGTTGGAGGCGCACATCGAGGACGTGCTGGATCAACTCGATCGGAATCCCGAGGGTTTCGCCTCCTTATCCCGGGAATTTGGCGGTTGCATGCAACTCGTCGGCTACTTCCATGAGGGCTACCCGGGCTTGCAGTTCGACGCCGGCATCGTGGCGAGGCTCGGAAGCTATGGGCTGAGCGTCGATTTCGACTTCTATTATCTTTGGTCGGACTCCCGCGAGTGCACGTGAACTCGCCTCCGAATGATGTCCAGGCAAGCAGAGGTAGTAGTCGTAGGCTGGGTCAAGACCCAGCTACCCATCCGAGTCACGCTCGTGGAGAAGAAAACCCGACTGTCCCGCAATCGAAGTCAGCTTGTCACTAAGCGAGACCCGACGGGTGCTGGGTCTCGACCCAGCCTACGACTACTCCCGAGCCAGGAGCCATCGGGCTGGGTGGGCAGCAACGGGTGGCGAATGCATTCTGGTGGGCAAGTCATCCGGATTGGATGTCCCGGATCGAATCCCGTCGCGTTAGAATCGGGGACGCTTCGCGATGCGAGGCCGGAAAACGCCAGCCCCCCGAGGTTCCCATGGCCAGCCCGATCGCCCCTCCCGCCCGGAAAGAATCCGTCGCGCTCGCCCGGCTCGGGTTGGGCGGGATGTCGAAACCGGACCAGTCGCGGGCCATCCTGGTGGCGACCGCGCTGATCGTCGCGGTGGTGCTGCTGATCTGGCTGCCGATGTGGGTAGTGCTGGCCAAGAAGGGGGCGCGGATCGACGCGGGGTGGGTCGCCCTGGGGTCGCGGTCGGCGCCGGTGGTGGTCGGGCAAGCCGGGGATTTCAAGCGGGTCGGGCGGCCGATCGGCGGGGATGCGTCTGGGGCGATCGCCTACGACAACCTCCTGCCGTCGCTCCGGGGGGTGCTGGCCCGGTCGCGCGGGCCGGTGGTGGTTTCGCTGTCGGCGGCGGGCGTGGCCGATGCGAAGCGGGCGTTCCTGCTGCCGCCCCGGCCCGGGGCGCTGCCGTCGACCGAGGGGGGCGCGGCCGCCGACGCCATCTGCACGGCCGACGCCCTGCTGGCCGCGTTCGGCGAGCCGGACGTGGCGGCCAAGTCCAAATTGCTGATCCTGGACGCCGGCCAGGTGGGGTCGGACCGCAACCTCGGGGTGTATGCCAATCCGTTCGTGGACCGGCTCCGCGCGGCGATGGCGAAGAACCCGCCGCCCAACACGGCCATCCTCTGCTCGTGCGCCCCGGGCCAGATGAGCTGGGGGTCGGAGGCGGACGGCCGGTCGGCGTTCGGCCACTTCGTCGCGCTGGGGCTGTCGGGCGAGGCCGCGGCGCGGACCGGCCGGCGCCTCTCCGCGCGGTCGCTGGCCGCGTACGTCCGCGACGAGGTCGCGCGTTGGGTCAAGGAGAACCGGGGGGCGATCCAGACGCCCGAATTGCTGGCCGGGCCCGACGTCGACTTCGCCCTCCGGGCTATCCCCCTGCCCCGCACGGTCGCCGCGCCCGCCGTCGCGGAGGGTGGGGACCCGAAGAAGGACCCGGCGGCGGCCCTCCGCGCCTCGCTCGGCGAGCAATGGGCGCGGCATGACGCCCTGAGGGCGACCCGCCCCTATCGCCTGGCCCCGGTCGAGTGGCGCGAGTACCAGGAGACCCTGCTCCGCGCCGAACGCCTGTTCCGCGCCGGCGACGATCCGGGGGCGAAGAAGCTGCTCGACTCCCTGCCGACGCTGGAGGCGAAGCTGGCCGACGCGGCGCGGATGCTCGCCCCGAGCCCGGCCCGGTCCCTGGCCGATGCCGCGCGGGGCCTGGCCCTCCGACCCGACGAGGCCGGACGCCGCGACCTGGACGCGTCCCGCGCCGCGATCGAGGACGCCTTGGCGGCGCTGACCGCCGCCGCCGAGCCCGAGGCCCCGGCCGACCCGGACAAGCCCCCGGACGCGGCCAAGGCCGACGCGGACGCGAGCAAGGGGACCCCGGCCGCCGCCGATTCGGGCCGGGCCGAGAAGGCGGTCGGGGCGGGACGCGCCGGGGTCGAGAGCAAGGCGCGGCCCTCGGGGAAAGGGGCGGTGGCCGCCCTGGCCAGCCCCGAGGATTCGGGCCGCCCCGCGTTCGTCGAGGCCCAGGTCGCCACCTGGGCCGGCGCGTTCGCCCGGCGGGTCGGCGTGGCAACGGCGTTCGAGGGGGCGCGGGGCGAGCTGCTCCGCGCCGCGATCGACGCGAGGATGATCGTCGAATCGGCGGTGGCCGCCGATGATCGCGTCCTGGGCTGGATCGCCCCCCTGGTGGAGCGGTCCGACCAGGCCCGCCGCCAGGCGCAGGACCGCCTGTTCGCCGTCGACCCCGACGCCGGCCGGGGCGCGGGCGGCCCGCCGTTCGCCGAGGCCCACCGGAAGCTGGACGAGGCCAACGACGACGCCCGCCGCGCCCTCCGCCTGGCCGAGTGGGCGGCCGAGGCCCACGACCTGATCGAGCGGATCGCCGCCGAGGCCCCCGGATTCGGCGAGTGGGCGGCCCGGGCGGCGGCCCGCGACGACAAGGACCTCGACCCGGCCTTCGTCACCCTGATGGACCGCGCCGCCGACCTGGCCGAGACCCTCCGCGCCGCCCCGTCGCCGCTCCGCGACGAGAAGGCCCCGGCCGCCGACCCCGACGACCCCCGCCCCCGCGACGCCGAGGCCGATTATCGCTCCTTGAAGGAGGGGTATGAGGCCTGGGTCGCCCGCGCCGAACGGCGGTTCCGCGACCTGGCCGAGTCCGACGGGGCCCACCCCTGGCGCGAGTTCGACGATGCCCTGGCGGTCCCCGCGATCCCGGCCGCCGTCCGGCTCCGCCTGCTCGACCAGGCCCGGTCTCCCCGGGTGGCGTCCACCCTGCCCGGCCCGGGCCCGCATTCCACCGAAACGTCGGCCCCGGCCGAGGGGTCGCCCGACGACCCGAGCTTCTGGGCCCTGGCGCGGAACCTGGCCCGGCTCGACCTGATCCTCCTGGAACTGGGCGGGCTGGACGGCAGCCCGCTCGCCGCGATCCGCGAGGCCGAGTCCCGCGCCCGGGCGGTGGCCGCGGCCTCGGCCCCGCACGCCGCCCGGTTCGCCGCCTTCGCCGACCTGTCGGCCAAGCTCCGGGAGGCCCGCGCGGCCTCCGGGGGGGGCCCGGCCATGGCCCGGGTCCTGCCGTGGTCCGAGACGGCCGGCGGCGACGACCCGACCCTGCCGGCGCTCCGCCTCCTCCGCGCCGAGGGGCTGGCCTGGCGGGGCCGCCGGCTGCTGGAGGACTTCGCCCCCCGCCACGCCCGCGTCCTGTTCGACGACGCCCGGCGGTTCGCCAACCCCCCGGCGCTGGGGGCCCTGGCCGCCCGGGCCGACGCCATGACCTCGGCCCGGCTGCTGGTCCGCGCCGACGGCGGAGGGGCCGGGCCGATCCTCCTGTCGGATTGGGAGGCCCGGCCGATCAAGCTCCGGCTGTCGGCCGACGGCCCGGTGCCGGCGGGGGATGCCGCGGTGTTCCTCCCCCGGGACGCCGCCGCCCCGCTCGACGTCCGGGTCTCGGGCCAGGCCCTGCCCCCGGGACAGGGTGCGCTGGCGCCGGTGATGGGCCGCGACGTGGCCGAGCCGATCGCCTGCGAACTGCGGAGGACCCAGGCCGCCTTCGAGGCCATCGAGGCCCAGATCCGCCCGGGCGTCTTCTATCGCGGCCGGTCGTTCGACGCCGACCTCGCGACCCTCGTGCGGATCGAGCCGGCCGCCGAACGGGTGGCCATCTCGATCGAGCAGACCCTCCGGTCGGTCGAGTACCGGGGCGGCAAGATCAAGATCGCCGACCAGTTCCGCCGCCACGAGGGGCAGGGCTTCCTGCACCCCGGCACCACGCTCCGCTATCGCCTGGTGATCCGCCACCGGTTCGACCGGCCGACCCCGGTCGTGGTCCGCTACGGGATGAAGACCCCGGCCAACCCGTCGGGCAAGAGCAAGTCCCTGACGCTTCAGCCCGGCAAGGCCGACGACACGATCGAGGACGAGGTGGTGGCCGACGACATCCCCCAGGGCCAAACCCGGACCATGACCGTGACCGTCGAGGCCCGCGACGCCCCGGATAAGCCGATCGCGCGCCGGCCGATCGTCTTCGCCCAGATCACGCCCCGCGAATACATGGCCGTCACCCCGTCGTTCGACCCGATCGAGCGCCGGTTCGACCTGGTCGTCCGCCACCTGGGCTCCGACCCCGTGACCGCGCCGTCGCGGGTCTCGGTCCGGGTGCTCAACGCGGTCTGGATGCCCGAGTGGGAGAATCAGTGGATCCTGCCCGGATACCAGCTCAACTACTTCGTCACCGACATCCCGCCGGGGATCCCCCAGATTACCTACTCGGTGGACGTCGAGAACGTCCACGCCGCGATCACCGGCTTCCTGGCGACCGGGGATGTCCTGCCGGTCGACCCGGCCACGGGCCAGCCGCCGGTCGCGCCCGCGTTCCGCCCCGCCCTGCCCGGCCAGGGTGCCCCGCCCGCCGGGACGGCCGTCCCGCGCTGAGGCCCATCCCCCGGCGATCGGACCGATGCTCCGTGGGCCGGGGGGGCCGGATCGAGAGACTGTTGAACTTTCCGGCGATTCATCCATAATGAAGGCGCCCGGCCACGCTTCGAATGCGTGCGAGGTCGGGCGTCCTCCCGCCTCCGGCCCGCCTGGGCCCCCACCCTGCCGATCGTCCCGAGAACCCGACCATGCGAAGTGCCCAGCGAAGGGGATCCTCCGTCGGCCTTGCCCTGCTCGCCTGCCTGGCATCGGCCCGGCTCGCGCCCGGCGCCGGCCCGGCCCCCGATGGGAAGCCGTCGTCCGAGGCGGCGGCCTTCTTCGAGTCCAAGGTGCGGCCGGTGCTGGTCGAGCACTGCGCGAAGTGCCACGGCGAGGCGAAGCAGTCGGGGGGGCTTCGGGTCGACTCCCGCGCCGCGATGCTGGAAGGCGGCGACGGCGGCCCCGCGATCGTCCCCGGCGAGCCCGACAAGAGCATGCTCGTCCTGGCCGCGAGGCACGAGGGGGACATCAAGATGCCCCCCAAGGGGGCGAAGCTCGACGCCCCGGCCGTCGAGGCCCTGGGCCAATGGGTCCGGATGGGGGCCCCCTGGCCGGAAGGGGTCGTGCTCTCGGCCGAGGCCAAGGAAGACGCCTCCAAAACGCACTGGTCGTATCAGCCGATCCGCGATCCGGCCCCGCCCGCGGTGAAGTCGGCGGCGGCGACGGTCGCCTCGCCGATCGACGCCTTCCTGGTCGCCGCGCTGGAGGCCAAGGGGATCGCCCCCTCGCCGGCCGCGAGCAAAAGGACCCTGATCCGCCGCGCCACGTTCGACCTCCACGGCCTGCCGCCGACGGCGGCCGAGGTCGACGCCTTCCTGGCCGACTCGTCGCCCGACGCCTTCAACAAGGTGGTCGACCGCCTTCTGGCGTCGCCCCGCTATGGCGAGCGCTGGGGCCGGCACTGGCTCGACGTGGCCCGGTATGCGGACACCAAGGGATACGTCTTCACCGCCGAGGGACGCTATCCCTATTCCTATACCTATCGCGACTATGTGATCCGGGCGTTCAACGAGGACCGGCCCTACGACCGCTTCATCCTGGAGCAGATCGCCGCCGACAAGCTCGGCCTCGGCGAGGACAACCGGGCCCTGGCCGGGCTGGGGTTCCTGACCGTCGGCCGCCGGTACCTGAACAACAATGAAGACGTCATCGACGACCGGATCGACGTGGTGACCCGGGGCTTCCTCGGGCTGGGCGTGGCCTGCGCCCGGTGCCACGACCACAAATTCGACCCGATCCCGACCGAGGACTATTACTCGCTCCACGGCGTCTTCGCCAGCTCGGTCGAGCCCGAGGAACCGCCGCTGATCAGCCCGGCCGATCCCAACCCGGCCCGGGCCGATTATGACAAGGAGCGGGCCGCCCGCGAGAAGGCGGCCGAGGACGACCTGAACCGGCTCCGCGCCCGCATCGACGCCGAGATCCGCCGCCACCTGGCCAAGTTCGTCGCCGCGGCGTTCGACCTCGACTTCCAGCCCCGGGGCCCCAAGCTCGACGAGGCCGCGCGGGCCCAGGACGTGTCGCCCGAGCGGCTCCGCTGGGTGGCGCCCCGGCTCGGCAAGATCCTGGCGAAATCCGGCGACGGCCACGACCCGATCCTGGCCCCCTGGCGGGCCTTCGCCGCCCTGCCCCCGGCCGAGTTCGCCGCGAAGGCCGCCGAGGTCAAGGAGCGTTTCTCGAAGCCCGACCCGGCCCTGCCCCTCGACCCGAACGTCCTCCGGCTGGTGGCCGACGAGCCGGCCCCGGCCTCGCTCCGCGACGTGGCCCTCCGCTACGGGGCCCTGTTCGAGCGGGCCGCCCGATCCGGCCCCGTCCCCCCCGAATTCGTCGGCCCGCCCGAGGTCCTGCCCGACCCGTCGCTCGAACCGGTCCGCGCCCTGCTGGCCCGGGCCGACGGCGGCCTGTCCGTGCCCGCCGACCAGGCTCGCCGGGTCCTGAACCGCGCCGAGCGCGAGGCCAACGACAATCTGGCCAAGAAGGTCGGCGAGCTGGACGTGACCCATCCCGGCTCCCCGGCCCGCGCCATGGTGATGGTCGACGCCCCCAAGCCGGTCGAGCCCCACGTCTACATCCGGGGCAACCCCGGGCGGCCCGGCAAGACGATCCCCCGGCGGTTCCTCCGGGTCCTGTCCGAGGGGGGCGAGGCCAAGCCGTTCGACGACGGCAGCGGCCGGCTCGGCCTGGCCCGCGCCATCGCCAGCCCCAAGAATCCCCTGACCGCCCGGGTCATGGTCAACCGGATCTGGATGCACCACTTCGGCTCCGGGCTGGTCCTCACCCCCAGCGACTACGGCCTCCGGGGCGAGCCGCCGACCAACCCCGACCTGCTCGACTTCCTGGCCAGCCGGTTCATCCAGGGCGGCTGGTCGATCAAGGCGATGCACCGGATGATCATGGCCTCGGCCGCCTACCAGCAGGCGAGCGACCGCCGGCCCGAGGCCGAGGCGATCGACCCGAGCAACCGCCTGGTCTGGCGCCAGGAGCGGCGCCGGCTCGACTTCGAGGCGATGCGCGACAGCATCCTGGCGGCCTCGGGCCAGCTCGACCCCGCGATGGGGGGCCGCTCCGTCCGGCTGTTCACCGGCCAGGCCTACGCCACCCGGCGGAGCGTCTACGGCTACACCGACCGCCTCGACCTGGACCCGACGCTGCCGACCTTCGACGTGGCCAACCCGGACGCCCACGCCCCGGTCCGGCCCCAGACGACCGTCCCACAGCAGGCCCTGTTCCTCATGAACAGCCCGTTCCTGCTCGACCAGGCCAAGGCCCTGGCCCACCGCCCCGACATCGAGGCCCTGCCCGAGGCCGAGGCCCGGATCCACCGCCTCTACGCCGACCTGTTCGGCCGCCCCCCCGAGCCCCGCGAGGTCGAGCTGGGCCGGGCGTTCGTCGCGGCGCCCCGGCCGGAGGGGGACAAGTCCCAGGGCACCACGCCCTGGGAAGAGTATGCCCAGGTGTTGCTGCTGGCCAACGAATTCCTGTTCGTCGACTGATCCCGGAGGCCCCGCCGATGTCCCACCATTCGCCCCGATTCGGGGATGCCGCACTGACCCGGCGCGAGATCCTCAACCGCGCCGGCATGGGGCTGGGCTCGCTGGCCCTGGGCACCCTGATGTCCGAGGCCGGGCTGACCCGGCCCGCCCGCGCCGCCGAGGGGGCCGCCGCCCCGAAGCTCACCTCGTCGATGGCCCCCAAGGCGCCCCAGTTCGCCCCCAAGGCGAAGCGGGTGATCCACCTGTTCATGAACGGCGGGCCGTCGCAGGTCGACACCTTCGACCCCAAGCCCGAACTGACCAAGTACGACGGCAAGCCGATCCCGCTCACCCTGCCCACCGAGCGCAAGACCGGCGCCGCGATGGGCTCGCCGTTCAAGTTCCAGAAGTATGGGCAGAGCGGCATCGAGATCAGCGAGCTGTTCCAGAACGTGGCCCAGCACGCCGACGACCTGTGCGTGATCCGGTCGATGACGGCCGACGTGCCCAACCATGAGCCGTCGTTCATGCTGATGAACTGCGGCGAGGCCCGCCAGTCCCGCCCCAGCGTCGGCTCGTGGGTGCTGTACGGGCTGGGCAGCGAGAACCAGAACCTGCCCGGCTACGTCGTCCTCTGCCCCAACGGGCGGCCGACCACCGGGGCGCAGAACTGGCAGTCGTCGTTCCTGCCCGGGATCTACCAGGGCAACCACATCGACACCCGTCACACCGACATCGAGAAGCTGATCCAGCACATCAAGAACCGCCGGGTCACGCCGACGGCCCAAAGGGCCCAGCTCGACCTCCTGATGCAGCTCAACCGCGACCACCTGGAGAAACGCCAGGCCGAGGCCCAGCTCGACTCGCGGATCCAGTCGTTCGAGCTGGCCTACCGGATGCAGACCGAGGCCGGCGACGCCTTCGACGTCAACCAGGAGACCAAGGAGGTCCGCGACCTCTACGGCCCCGGCGTCCAGGCCCGACAGCTCCTGATCGCCCGCCGCCTCCTGGAGCGCGGGGTCCGCTACGTCCAGGTCTACCACGGCGAGGGCCAGCCCTGGGACAGCCACGACGAGATCGCCAAGGAGCACCGCCGGCTCGCCGACCAGTGCGACAAGCCGATCGCCGCCCTGCTGACCGACCTCAAGCGGACCGGGATGCTCGAAGACACCCTGGTGATCTGGGGCGGCGAGTTCGGCCGCACGCCCACGGTCGAGCTGCCCACCCCCGGCGCCAACGCCGGCAAGATGAACGGCCGCGACCACAACCACTACGGTTTCACGATGTGGATGGCCGGCGGCGGCGTCAAGGGCGGCCACGTCCACGGCGCCACCGACGACTTCGGCTTCCAGGCCGTGCAGGACAAGATCCACGTCCACGACCTCCACGCCACGATGCTCCACCTCCTCGGCTTCGACCACGAGACCTTCACCTACCGCTACGCCGGCCGCGACTTCCGCCTCACCGACGTCCACGGCCGGGTGGTCAAGGAACTCTTGGCCTGAGCCGCTGTCTGTTGTGAGGATCATCGGTCGCTGCGGGATATCGCGGATCTCACCTATGGTCATGCGCACTGATTCATCCGGTGCCGTGGGCGGAAAGGAAACCGGATGACCGAGGTGATCCGCGATGTCCCAGCACCTTGGCAACCGATTCAGGGTCATGCCGTCGGCGGCCTCTTCCAGGTCGGATATGCGGCCGGATCCGATCTTTTGCTGGTGCTCTCCTCGCAGGGACGAGGCGTCTTCGATTGCCTCACCGGAGTAAAAGTCGCCCGCGATGACGACGAGGCCCATGACTTTTTCGACCCGATCCGACTCACGGCCATCGGCATCGGTCCACTGGACGGCCATGTTGTGCGGGTCGTCGGGCTCTTCGGCGGTGGCCTCCCCCTCACGACTTGTGACGGATGGAGGATGCGTGTTCAAGCCCGCGAGTGGCCGACTCAAAGCGTTTACTTGGTGGCCCCGGACTCCGATCAAGAGATCTGCATTGGCGATGACGGAGCCTGCGAATGGCGAGCTTGCGGCTTCTCGGAGACGGGGCGTTCCTTCGTCATCGCGACAAGCTGCGGTCTGATGATTTTCGCGAGGCTTGCCGTTTGATGTGACACTGAAGCGGGGCCAGTTTTGATGGGCGATCCGCTGGATCTCGCCGAGTACGTACGCCTCTTGGTGGCCGAGACAACCGGCCGTGGGCGAGAATAGCGAGGGACCGCTCACAGGCCAGGATTCCGGAGGCGTTGGAATGGCTTATTCCTCGGACATATCCAGGACCCTTATCAACCAACTCACGAAGTTTGCCACATTAAATCGCCATCAACTCGTAGGGCACCTGGCGAACCTCGACTTCTGGGCGGCCGAGGTGCGGCATTGCCTCGAAGTCATCGACGGCTATAGCCGCAGGTTCGAGCGGATGAAGGCGGCCCAGATGAAGTTCGTGGCCGATCATGGGACGATCGAGTTCGACATTGATGATCCTTGCTGTACGCGGACAACCGCAACACCGCCGAGGCGTGTCCCCAGCCAGGAACTCGGCGATGCGGGACGGCAACTCCGCGACGCCTTCTATCGCTTCCTGATCCGCTGCCATCATGAAAATCTCCTCGGCGAGGTGGCCTTGCGAGGGGTCTGCAGATCGCTCGAAATCGGCGTTGAGTCGAGCGACGTCGGGCAGCCGTCCTGACATGAACCCCGCGTCCTTCCGCGTCGCCACGATCAACATCCTGAACGACCCGTCGCGGTGGCGGGAGCGGCGGGGCTTGCTGGCGGAGGGGTTGGCCGAGGCCGCGCCCGACCTGGTCGCGTTGCAGGAGGTGACGGGGCCGCCGGGCGCGAGCACCGCAGACTGGCTGGCGGGCGAACTCGGGGGCTATGCGGTGCTCCCCTGCCCCAAGGCGGGATGGCATCGGGGGCGGGCCCGCGAAGGGATCGCCGTGTTGAGCCGGTTGCCGGTTGAGCGCCACGAGGTCCTCGACCTGCGCGGGCAGGGGCGGACGGCCCAACTCGTCCGGGTGCGGGTCGGGGGGCGGGCCGTCGCCCTCGTCAACGGCCACTACTACTGGTCCCCGGCCGCTCACAATGCACGGGCCCGGCAGGTCGGGCTCGTCCTCGATTGGCTGGAGGCGATCGAGCCGGGGACGCCCGCCGTGGTCTGCGGCGACTTCAACGCCCTGCCGGACTCGCGGCCGATCGCCCGGCTGCGCGAGGTGATGGCCTCGGCCCACGAGGCGGCCCACGGCCGGGAGCCCGAGGCCACCTGCCCGACTCCGCTGGTCGGCGGGGATGCCCTCCGCTCGGCGGTGACGGGATGGCTGATGCGCCGGTTCACCAACCGCCCGGGAGAGTCGTGGCGGGGCGTGCTGGACTACATCTTCGCCGGCCGGGACCTCCGCGTCGTCTCGTGCGACCTGTTCCTGGACCGGCCCGCCCCGGGCGACCCCGGCCTCTACCCCTCCGACCATTATGGGCTGGTGGCCACCCTGGAGATGGCCCCGGAAGGTCGGGCGCGAAACGGCGGAGGCCCCGGCTCGATGGGGCGAGCGGGGCCTCCGCTATGGATGGCGATGCCTGTCGATGCCGGCTCAGGGGCCGCCGGGGGGGACGCCCGGGGCCTTGGGGGCGTCGGGGGCGGGCGGTGCCGGCTTGTCGTCGCCGGAGCAGCCGACGAAGGTCCACGTGGCGAAGGCGAGGGCCAGGAGGGCCAGGGCATTCTTCATGAGTGTGCTCACTTTCGAGGGCTCGAGATGTGGGTCAGAGCGAGTCGGAGCTGATGATCTCGCCGCCCTGGCTGGAGGCGAGGGCCTGCCAGGTCAGCGGGTTGACCGTGTTCTTGTAGAACTTGACGCTGCCGTCGCAGTTCACCGCGTTCACGCCGCCGGGGTGGCGGCTGCGGGCGGCATACTGGTCGCCGGTCCGGGTGGTCGTGCTGGCGCCCGTGGGGTCGATGAACTTGATGTTGGTCAGCGACGGGGAGGCGTCGCGGAACTGGCACGGCGGGTTGGGCCGCTGGTTGGCGCAGTAGCTGGCCTGGTTGATGTCGTCGGGCAGCGGCGAGTTCGGGGGCAGGATCGCCGAGAACCCGCACGACGAGCCGTACTGGATGAACCCGCGGAGGTCGGTGAGCGACCCGAACGTCTGCCCCTGGATCGTCTCGGAGGCCAGCAGCGTGTTGCTGGTGCCGTCGGTGATCGAGGAGATCGTGCTGGTGGAGGCCCCCCGGACGGTCGGGGTCGCGGGGCACGTGGGCGGGGAGGCGTTCAGCCAGCTGAACGGGGCGCCCCGGAACGGGACGACCACGCCGTTGATCGTGGCCTGGCTCTGGAACAGGCCGGTCCCGGTGCTGCCGAAGTTGCAGACGTAGTTGCCCGACGTCACCCCGCCCAGCGGCGCGACGTTCTGGTCGCTCGGGCAGCTGAACGAGTTGACCCGCGCGTAGCTGACCGTGGTGTTCTCGACGCCCGAGTAGGTCAGCGCCGGCGTCGAGCAGTTCGACCCCATGAAGTTGTAGGCGTTGGAGAGGGCCGACCCCTCCATGTAGGGGAGCGTGAAGTGATACCACGTGGCATGGGCGATGTACTTGGCGCCCGGCGGGAACGACCCGTGGGTGCTCTCGTAGTTCATCACGGCCAGGCCGATCTGCTTGAGATTGTTGGTGCACTGGGCGCGGCGGGCGGCCTCGCGAGCCGCCTGCACGGCGGGCAGGAGCAAGGCGATCAGGACGGCGATGATGGCGATCACGACCAGCAGTTCAATGAGGGTGAACGCACGGCGGGAGGCGCGGCGGAGCATAAGAGGACTCTCGGGACTTGGGGGTGGGGATGGATGATCCGCGAAGGGCTCGTTCGCGCGGGGGGGAGTGCGAAGTGCCGAGATCGGTCGTGGGGGGGCACGTCCGGGTGGGGGGGAACTGCACTCTTATAATACACGCGGGCCACGCCCAGGACCACCGGGGTTCCGCCTCGTGCTCGGCCCGGAGGGGGTCGCCGCCGGCGTCCGTCCCGGATACGATGCGCCGAATCTCCATCGCCATCCGCCGCTTCCGAAGAGGAGCCTCCGCCATGGAACTCTCGCGCCGCCGGTTCCTGGGATCGACCGCCGCCGGGGCGTTGGCCCTCCCGTCGCTGGGGGCCGCGCCGGCCGCCGCCGGGCTGCCGACCCGCCCGCTGGGCAAGACCGGCCTGACCGTGCCGATCCTCGGGTTCGGCTCGGGGAGCCGGTTCCTGATGTACAAGGACGAGGACCGGGCGCTGGAGGCGTTGAACCGCGCCATCGACCTGGGGATCACCTACATCGACACCGCCCACTCCTACGGTGACGGCAAGAGCGAAGAACGGGTCGGCAAGGTCATGGCGACGCGACGCGGGGAGGTCACGCTGGCCACCAAGCTCTCGGCCCGGACGGCCGAAGCGGCCCGCAGGCAGCTCGAACTGAGCCTCAAGCGGCTGAAGACCGACCGCCTCGACGTGGTCCACATCCACGCCCTGTCCGGGCCCGACGACCTGGCCAAAATCGAGGCGCCCGACGGAGTCCTCAAGGCCCTCTACCGGGCCCGGGACGAGAAGATCGTCCGGGCCATCGGCATCACCAGCCATGCCAGCCCCGAGGCGCTCCGCGACGCACTGGAGCGGCACGACTTCGACTGCACCCAGATGGCCCTGAACGCCGCCCGAGCCCGGATGGCAGACGCCCCGGGCGGAATGAAGGCCACGCCCATGAAACAAGGCGGCTTCGAGGAACTGGCCCTGCCCGTCGCCGCCCGCAAGGGGATGGGCGTGATCGCCATGAAGGTCTTCGGCCAGGAGCAACTCCTCGGGGCCGCGCCGGTCGACCGCCTCATCGCCTACGCCCTGTCCCTGCCCGTGAGCCTCGCCAGCCTGGGGATGCCGAAGCCCGAGTTCATCGAGCGGAATGCGGCCATCGCCCGGGCCTTCACCCCGATGTCCGCCGAGGAGCGGGGGAAGCTCTCCGACTCGATCGCCGCCGAAAAGAAGGTCGCCCTGGCCGAGTTCTTCCGCGACCACGCCGACGCCTGATTCGCCCGGATTGGCCGGGGGTCATCAAACCATCCTCGACCGGATCAACGACGCCCGGCTCAAGCCCAGGGCCCTCCGCCTCTGGGCGGCCGACGATGGGTTCGTTCTGGATTTTCCGCCGTGGCCGTCCCGGGCGGCCGGGATTGGGTTCGTTTTGGATTCCCGCGGATGCCGGCCGACCCCCGCGTTGGCTTCGTTCTGTGATCCGGGGGTGGGCAGCCGTCGGGTTGCGTCGCGGTCGCTCGTCGATCGTCGAAACGGGAGGCTGTTCGAGGCGGGAACACGCCCGGAAACGCGACCTCATGGGGACCGGATTGCCAAGAAGCGGGCCAATGGCGAGGGGCGGACGCGAGGGAGCCGGCCCGGCCCCCTCATCAGGGACGGGCAGCCGGGGCGAGCGTCGCGACGGGCGCGGCCTCAGTTGTCCATGCGGTCGACGCGGCGCCGTTTCGCCTGGCGGCGGGCCCGGTCCTTGAGCAACCGAGGTTCGGCGCGGCGGGCCGGCCCTGGTTCGCGATCGACGCGAGGCGATTCGGGCTCGGGCTCGGGTTCGGGCTCGGTGACGATCGGGGCCGGGTCGGGCTCGGAGGCGTGCAGCAGGGCGAGCTCGGGGTGCGGGCGGTGATGCTTGGGGACGACCTGGAGCTGGTGGAGATTCCACCGCAGTCGTTTGTGGAGTGCCGATTCATGGCGGCGAAGCCGGCGGAGTTCGGGCGTGGTCGCTTCGCCGAGGTCGGCCATGGCGAGCGAGCGATCGAGGGCGTCGGCCTCGGCCACGGAAAGCCGGTGTTCGCGGAGCGCGGCGATCTCGCGACGGGCCAGGTCGGCCGGGCCGAGTGGGAAGCCGGGGGCGTCGATCCGGAAGTCGGGGAGGGTGCCCAGGAGGTCGTGCGCCAGGGCGAGGTGGGCCTCGGTCCAGGCCCGGTCCCGCTCGATCTCGTTGGCAAGGAGCTGCCAACGCTCGATCATCCAGTCGCAGCCGTGGGGGCTGGATCGGAGCCGGGCGACGGTGCGGGCCGGGTCGTCGGAGAGCCGGGCTCTGACCTCCTCGACCTCGCGGCGGCGGTCGTCATCCCAGAAGCGTTCGGCCCGGAGCGCGATCCGGTCCCGCTCCCGGCGCTCGATCCGGGCGCACCGCTCCAGCCGGAGGGTCATCAGGGCGACATCCTCGACGATCCAGGCGTGGAAGAAATTCTGCGGGCACAGGGCGTCGAAGTACACCTTCTCCCGATCCTTGACGTTCTGCTGGTTCTCCGGTACGCGGGCGACCGGCGTCGCGAAGCCATCGACCAGCACGTTGGCGTCGGGATAGCGGGAAGAGGCGGAGGCGGTGGCCAGGGTCTTCATGGTGCAAGCTCGCGAAGCAACGGTGCCCGGGGGAGAAATCCACCGAACACTATCGTTGCGGCGCGGGTCGCTTAGCACACTATCTGCCTCGAGGGGCGGATTTTGCGGATCAAGTCACCCCTCGGCCGGGTGGCCGTGGTCGGCTTGCCAACCACCGTGCCGGCGAGCGGGGTCATGGGCCCCGGCCCCTGCGTGCATGATCGGGATCGGCCGAGTCGTTGGCCGATCCCAAGTCGCATGATCGCTGGCGCCGTGGTTGACAGGCTAACCAAGTCCACCCGGCGATATTCGCTATGTCCCCTTTGATCTACTCGATATTCGCTATGTCCCCTTTGATCTACTCATGGGAATTGCCATGTAAGTAAGTAAGCAACTAACCATCAAAATTCGTGACTTTTTGTCCTGAAGCCAGGATTCGCCGATTCAGTGAGCCTTTGACCGTTTTGTGAACGGATGGTACCCTACCCGGGGGAGGGGTCAGAGGTCGGCAAACGAGAGAATTCGACCCATGGACAAGACCGTTTATGTCGCGATCGATTCCAACATTTTCATTCGGGGCTGGACCCAGGGGAAACCAGGGTGTGAGATCGACCATTGGAGGGGACTTCAGTCCAAGGTGGACGCCGGAGAGGTAACCATTTTGGTCCCCGAAGTGGTCACCCTGGAATGCGAGAAACAATGGCAGGTAAGCAGACTCACCATTGACAAACACTTGAAAGACGCCAAGTCCAAGATCACAGATTGGTTCATGCAGAATTTCAAATCCACGGAAATCGAGGACATTGGGGAGTCATTGCGTGCGGAGGTGGAATCCCTCCACAAGAAAAAGACCGCGATGATGAATGCCAACAGGGAGGAACAACGGAAATTGTTGAACTTTGCTTCGACCATTAAACTGCCGTACTCCCAGAAGCTATGGTTCTATGCCCATAAGCGCCTGTTATCTGGAAACTACCCGAATGCGGAAGATCGCAACAACAATCCCTGGGCTGATTGCGCGATAATCGAGACATTTGAAGGTTTCTTCGCTGATAAGAACCTCGAAGAATGTCAGTTGCTTTTCTGTAGCGAGAATTTGAAGGACTTCGGAATTCAGGTCGGAGCGGGGAAATACACCCTCCACCCCTTGCTGAAGGATGGATTTCCGCTAACTGAAATCTTCTTGGATCTTCGATCTATGATGAAATTCATTTTAGCCGGCGATGAGGTAACCGAACCCTCAGAAGAGGATGTACAAGAGGCTTTCGAGCGAGAGTTGGACTCGATCGACTATGAGCGGCTTCGGAAGATAGTCAAAACCGATGTCAAAACCCAGGAAATCCAACTTACCACTTTGCAAATGCAAGTGTTGGGACTGATCTTTGCCAACCACTACTCATCTGGCGATGGCTGCACATTCCGTCAACTTGAAATGAAACTGGAGGGCATCGAATACGATGAAACCCATTTGGCGCTTGTCCTGGATGCCTTGATTGAAAAAGGTTTACTCAACGTTGAGGCGGTCCACGATGCCTACGACAACCATTATCTCGATTATACGATAACCAACGACGGGAAGAAGTGGTGTCGGGATCATTCGGCATCCCTCATGGCTCCGCAACCGTCTCAAGCAAGACTCAAGCCATCCACGTTCGCGGGGCGGGCCACCGACGACGATGACATCCCGTTCTGAATCGACCGGAAGGTGAAGTGGACACCTCCAGGAACGATCCTTAACGCAGATTGCATCGGAGTTGTCCAGTGCCCGAAGCCGTGAAGCACAAAATTTTGCTGGCTGACGACATGACAGAGTCGAACAGGTCGCTTAAGCGAATGCTTAAGTCATACAACAATGATTACGATATCCGAATCGCATTGGATGGCGCCCAAGCAATCAAGGCCGCCGAGGAGGACACCCCCGATATAATTCTCCTCGACATTCAAATGCCAATTTTCAACGGGTTTGAAGTTTTGCAGGCTTTACGGGAGCGTAAGATTGCCACCCGGGTCATCATCGTAACTGGAGAAGCAAAGTCACCGGCTGAGATCGTCCAATGCGTACGATTGGGCGCCTGCGAATACATTTTCAAACCTATCATCGTGCTTGACGTTTATCATGCCATTGAACGTCACCTCATGTCAGAAGACAGTTTGCTGACGAGGGTAATCAACTCGCCTGTCGTGGAGAATTTTGCGGCTGAAATTGAAAAGTTGTCTATGAAAAATAGTGCCTTGTGGAGCGAAAACTACAGTCTGAAGTATGCTGCTGAACGATTGGAAAAGCAGACTCAAGAACTGATCGAATTGCGTGTTAGATGCAACGAACTTGAGCAGGAGAATTCGCTCCGGGCTGGAAATGACGTGAAACTGAGTCGGGCCTTGAAAGAAGTCTCCGAGCTTCGAGCGAGGGTTGACCAGGTCACGGGAATGCGTCCCTCGAAGTTTGCCGAATACGCCTCGGTGGTCATTGCGGTCCTTGCCGCAGTCTCATTCGGCTTCGGTATCCAGACGGGACGGATCGATTTCGTCTATGGTCTGGGTGGAATGATTGCGGCGATCGTCATTCCTGTGATTCCTTGGTGGAGGTTGCTGCGATTGACCGCCACTGGTCCGGGCGGGACAGGTGCGACGATCGAATTGGGCGATGGACAGTGATGTAGGCTGGGTCTAGACCCAGCTTTCTTCTGCGTGGCGGAACTCAGAGCCACACCATGCGTCGCCGCCTTTCCCGTTGCCGGGTCCAGGCTCAGCCGACATCGCTGAGCGGGATCGCCGAGCCGGGGGATGGACCGACGCCTGTGGTCCTTCCCCGGCGGCGGCAGGCGATCACCAATTCACGTATTCGGGGAACGCGATCTTGGACAGGGCCACGAACAGGGGCGTGGACTGGCTCTGGTCGTCGGCGTCGAGGCGGTTGACGTTGATGACGATCGTGGCCTTGAGGGCGGGCAGGTCGTACATCTCGGAGCTGAACCCGAAGATGGTGCCGTTGTGGCCCACGAACCGGCCCAGCTCCTCGATCCCCTGGCCGTACTTCACGAACGATGGGGCGCCGGAGATCGGGGCGCCATCGAGGCGGACCTGCTGGGTGTTCCGCTTCAGCAGGGTGCCGGTGGCCAGCGCCCGGGCGGAGGTCTTGAGGTCGCCCAGGGTCGAGATCATCGCCCCGGCGCCGCCGGCGATGGCGGGGTTGAGCACGGTCCGGTCGATGTACCGGCCCGTGGCCGGGTCGAGGCTGTAGCCCCGGAGCGGGCTGCGCAACTGGTCGGTGGTCGGGTAGAGGGTGTCGCGCAGGCCGAGCGGGCGGAGGATCGTCCGTTGGATCTGCTGGCCCAGGGTCCGGCCGGAGACCTTTTCGACGATCTCCTGCAGGAGGATGTAGTTGGTGTTGTTGTAGACCGTCGCCTCGCCGGGCGGCTTGAAGCGGTCGGCCTTCGCGGCGGTGCGGGCGAGGATCTGGGAGACCGGGACCCGGATCCGGGGATTGGCGTAATACTCTTGGAGGAACGCCTCGTCGAACCCGTCGGCCAGCCCGCTGCGCATCCGCAGGAGGTCGTCCACGGTGATGTTGCGGGCGTTCGGGAAGTTGGGGAACCACGTCGAGAGCGGGTCCGACGTGCGGAGCTTGCCCCGGTCGGCAAGCTGGAGCACGGCCGTCGCGGTGAACGTCTTGGTGATGCTGGCGATCCGGAATGGGTCGGCCACGGTCCGCTCGCGCGACGATTCGAGGCTGGTCGTCCCCCGGGTGGCGAGGAACCGGCCCGAGCCGGGGACCCAGATCCCCACCGCCACGCTGGGCAGGTTGTTCTCGGCGACGTACCGGTCGATCTCGGCGTTCAACTCACGCACGACCCGGGGCGTCAGCCGCGCCTTGGTCCGTGCCGCGATCGGGACCACCGGGGCCAGGGGCTTGCCCCCGCCGGTGGTGTCGCCGATGTCGTTCTGGCCGGGCGTCTCCACGGGCGTGGCGACGGCCATCGCCGCCACCTGGGCCGGCGTGGCGGCCATCAGGCGCCGGGCCTCCAGGGCATCGAGGTCCGGCGCGAACCGGGGGGCACGCCGGGGGCGTCCTTGCGTGGCAAATCCGTTCATGAGGGGGGCTCAAGGGTGTTTCCGGCGCCGGGACGGGGCGGCACGGACGGCCCGGCATCCCGACGCGGCCTGCCCAGATTATCGCCGCGCGGACCCCGGAGATACCTGTTGCTGAAACTCAACATTGGTCAGAATATGCCGACGCTTTAGGGGATCCGCGGGCGAACGCGCCCTCACCCGTTGCTGGGTCCAGACCCAGCCTCCATCACTGCTCCACTCGACGATCGCCCGTTCGGTCACCGGGAGTTCGGCCAGGGCCGCGGCGATGGCGGCTTCCGTCTCCCCGCAGATGGCCCGCTGCTCGGGGCCGGCCTCCGAACTGTCGGCCAGGGTCGGGTCCAGGCCCACGACCGGCGGGCGACGCCGGGTTTGATTGATGCAGGCGTGCGCGATCGCCCGGAACAGCAGCTCGGTCCCATCGTTCGGCAGGTCGTCATTGCCCGACCTGGCCATCAGGCGGGGGGTAGCAGTCGTGGACGATATCCTCGGCCTCGGCGGGGTCGCGTATCAGGGTCGAGGCATAGGCCAGCGCCCGATGCGCGGTCGCCGCTACCCAGGTGTCGAGTTGGTCATCGGAGCGACTCGGACGGCTCGGTCGTGCCAGCTTCGCCTCCATCCACCGCGACGACCCGGGGCTCGACTTCGGAAGGTCGTCCGAGAATACAACACTTCGGGGTGCGATCTGTTACAAAGAAAATCCCGGGCGGCCCGATCATCGATCGGCCGATCGGGCCCGCCCGCCATCCCGCCCGCGTTGGAATCGAAACGGAGGATCCTCGATGGTTCGACACCGCATCGCCCGCGTCGCCGCCCTGCTCCTTCTGGGTTCAACCTCCGGCGGCCTCGCCGAGGAGGGCAAGCCGGCCGCCCCCGCCTTCAAGGCCGGCTTCGCCGAGAAGGACATCACGCCGGAGGTGGGGATGGAGGCGCCCGGCGGGTATGGCAAGGTGTATCACCGGGAGGTCCACGACCCCTGCAAGGTCCGCGCGTCGGTCTTCGACGACGGCCGGTCCAAGGTGGCGATCATCGGGATCGATGCCCTGGGCATCCGCCGCGAGACCGTGCAGAAGGTGCGGCGGGCGGTCGCTGAGAAGACCGGCATCCCTCCCGACGCGATCCAAATCGTCGCGTCCCACTCGCACTCGTCGGGCCCCATCGTCTGGATCATGCCGGGCGAGTTCGACCACGCCTCCGACTTGGTGAAGCGGATCGCCTACGAGCAGTCGACCTGCGTCGACCCCAGGTATCTGGCCCGGGTGGAGGAGGCCCTGATCGCCGCCATCGTCGAGGCCCACGACCGCCGCACGGAGGCCAGGGCCGGCGTCGGCAAGGGGCGCGAGGAGACCGTCGCCTTCAACCGCCGCTTCCGCATGAAGAACGGCCTGACCTACACCCACCCCGGCCAGGGCAACCCCGACATCGTCGAGCCGGCCGGGCCCGTGGACCCGGAGGTCGGCGTGATCGGAGCGTGGGACGCCAAGGACCCGGGCAAGCTGCTCGGCTGCATCGTCAATTTCTCCTGCCACGCCACCACCAGCCCCGGCGGCATCTCGGCCAATTATCCGTATTACCTGGAGAAGGTCATCCAGGGGTACTACGGCAAGGATTGCGTCGTCGTCTTCGTGGCCGGCGCCTCGGGCGACGTCACCCAGGTGGATAACCTCAGCCCCTACGTGAACCCTACCGGCGATCGCTGGGCCCAGATCGTGGGCGGCAAGGTCGGCGCCGAGGCCCTCAAGGTCCTCCTGACCATGGAGCCGGGCACGCTCGCCCCGATCGCCGCCCGCTCGAAGACGTGGCCGATCCGGCGGCGTGTCCCCCGCCCGGAGAAGGTTGCCCAGAGCCTGGCGATCGTCCAGGGAGATCGCTCCAAGGTCGACGCGACCGACTGGACCTTCGCCAAGGAGACCCTCATGCTGGACGCGCTCCTGAAGAAGGAGCCCGACGTCGAGGTCGAGGTCCAGGCCATCCAGGTCGGCCCGGCGGTGTTCGTCTCCGACCCGGCCGAGTACTTCTGCGAATATGGGCTGGAGATCAAGGCGGGGAGCGGCTTCCCGTTCACCTTCCCTGTCTCCCTGGCCAACGGCTGCGTCGGCTACGTGCCGACCGAGAAGTCGTTCGGGGCCGACGGCGGAGGCTACGAGACCCGGCTGACGAGCTACAGCAACCTGGAGATCACCGCCGGCAACCAGATGCGTGACGTGGGGATCGAACTAGCCCGGAGCCTCAAGCCTGGCGATGCCCCTGCGAGGGCCCTCCACCCCCCCTTCGTCGGGAAGCCCTGGGGCTATGGCGGGGTGCCGCCGGAGCGAGATTGACACGGGGCCGCCCCCCCTCGGCCGCTCGCGATGAGGCCGTGGCCGGGGCGGACCGCGATCGATGCGGGGCCGCGCCCGAACTTTCTCCCGATGGATGGGAGTCCGGGCGCGGGTCCCAGGGGTCTCCGGGTCCCAGGGGTCAGACTTTGTTCTTGGTATTCCATCAGGCACCGTCCGGCTAGAAGACTCGATGGCCGCGGCCAAAATTCCGATGGAGGACCTTCGCTTGATCCCACGGTTCATCAGGAACTGGTGGGCTCGCTCTGTGACGCGGAGCGGGTCGTCCATCGCCCTGGTGCTGCCGAGCTGGTCGCGGATTCTGGCGATCATCCCAGATTGACTCATCGTCAGGGTCGGCTCAATCCGAAGAATCATGACACGCGGATTTTCCGCTGGGCTTGGCCGCAGTCTCGACTTCGCAAATCGAGAACTCGACCGGTCCGGATTCTTCGCCTTGCCCCCTGTCCCATCGAGAATGCCCAGATGCTGCGAGCCCTGGAACGGTCGAACTCCCCTCGGGCACCGAAGCGTCGCTGCGCCGTGGCCGTCGAGACCCTCGACACGCGTACGCTCCTCAGCGCGGCGGTGATCTCATGGGAGATGGCGCCGCGGGTCGCCGTCGAACGGGGCCGGGGCAACGCGTTCGCCCTCCCCAATACCCCGGCTTACGTCAGCCCGGCGGGCGGATTCCAGGTGCTCCTCGACGCATCGAAGACGCCGGGCCTACGGCCTGCGTCGACCTTCACCTGGACGGTCAGCGAGTCGGGGAATGTGATCTCCACCGTCCAGGGCAAGAAAACGGGCGTCACCCTGCCCGAAGGCTCCTACACCGTCCACCTGTCGGTGGGAGGGGTCAGGGGTGCCAGGGCCCCGGTCGTAGCGAGCGAGGACATCGTGGTCGATGACGTGTTGATCGTCTCGATCGGCGATTCGTACGCGTCCGGGGAAGGGAATCCGGTCAGCAACGGCGTGTACTTCGTCAAGTCGGCCCAGTGGGCGTATTCGCCCGACCCGGCCATGAAGCTCCAGAATGCCAAGGGGCACCGCTCGACCTTGTCGGCGCCGGCGCAGTTCGCCCTGGCGCTCGAGCAGAGCGACCCGCACCAGTCGGTCACGTTCGTCTCGGTCGCCAACTCCGGGGCGAGGATCGACAAGGGGCTGTTGGGATCGATGCTGAGCAATGTCGATGCGGACTATACCCTGCCCGGGCAGATCGATCAGGTCCGCCAGCTCATCGGCTCGCGATCGATCGACGCATTGACCGTCTCGATCGGCGGGAACGACATCGGCTTCTCGACCCGCCTGAAGGAGCTGGCATCGAACTCGCTCCTGGGGAATATGAGCCAGGGCGAGATCCGGAACTCCGTGAATGCCGACCTGGCCGACCTCCCGCAGAAGTACGCCGCCCTCGACCGGGCCATCGACGGCCTCAACCCCGGCAAGGTCCTGATCACGGAGTATCCCGACATCACCGGGAATCAGAAGGGGCAGTATGCGCCGATCCGGCTCATGGGCGTGAGCGCGATCAGCAAGGAGAACGTCGAGTTCGCCGACCGGGCCATGCTCCAACCGTTGAATCGATCGATCGAGACGGCGGCCGCCGCCCATGGCTGGACGGCCGTCGATTACGGGGACGAGTTCCGCACGCATGGGTATGCTTCGACGGACTCGTGGGTCCGGAGCTTCGGCGAGTCGTTGAGGTACGAGTCGAGCTCGATCGGGGCGTTCCATCCCAACTTCAAGGGGCAGCAGGCCATCGCCAAACACCTGCTCGATACCTACAACCAGACGGTCGTCGCTTCGATGTCTTGAAGTATTGAAGTCAAGATATTCGGACGGGATCGGATGTGGTCGGGGTGGGCTCGCCGCCGTCCGCGCCCCGGCGGCCCCGGCGGAGCCGCCAGGCATGGCCCTCGACGCAGGCGGCGACGAAGCCGGGCCCGGTGGGCAGTTCGACCAGCGACCAGGCGGCGGCCTCGGGCGGGTCGGCGTGGGTGGCCGGATTTCTCAGGGGCGGACTTCATTCCTTGGTTCGTTGCCGCGGGCCATGACGTGGTCTTTGGCGCCGGGATACTCGTTCGGAATCGTCGTGGGATGGCCGGAGGTTTCAGGGCCCTGGGGCGGATGCCATCGGAATCCAAAGCAAAACCTGACCCTCAATAATCCTGGCGAATCGAATCGAGATGGTGAAACGCAGATAAATTGTTGTGCTGATTCGACGGTTGTTTCGTCCGGAGTGTTTGTGGGTCGTCAACAGCCCAAACTTGCCTCGGGCGATGATGTTTTATTTAATTAGTACGCGCGTCGAGGGGTGCGTCTTCCAGGCCCTACATCCAGGATGTGCCGGTCATAACTAACG
The DNA here is from genome assembly GCF_051175315.1 of Tundrisphaera macrotermitis. NCBI lineage: Bacteria > Pseudomonadati > Planctomycetota > Planctomycetia > Isosphaerales > Isosphaeraceae > Tundrisphaera > Tundrisphaera macrotermitis. The sequence goes on along the minus strand of NZ_CP195100.1, from coordinate 2,120,407 downwards.
ACTTATGCCCTGAATATTTCGGGAAGTCGAGTTGAGGCAATCGCGGGTGGAGCTCAGGCGATCGTCATGTCCAAATCGAGTTCGATCCGCGCCGTCGATCGGATGGCGGTCGTGCGTCTGGTCGGGGAATGCCGTGACCTGGGTGACGACCAGCAGGCCTGGCGAATGCATCTGGCCCGAGGATTGGCGCGGCTGGTGGATATCCAGTACGGGCTGATCGGCGAGATGAGCGGCTGTCGGAGCCTGGATCTCAAAGATCTCGGGATCGTTTTCTGGTGGGAGGACGGATGCCAGTCGCCAATCAATCTGTCGCCGGAAGAGATAGCGTTCCTCCAAGATCCTGCGAACTGGCCCCTTCAGCGGCGCTATCATGAGTTGACCCAGGATGCCGCGGGCCTGTGCCTGGCGCGAACGGATTTCGTCGACTCCTCGTTGTGGAAACATGTGCCGGAGAACGGGTGGGTGCGCGATCGGTTTCGGATCGACCATCGCCTCTACTGCTACCATCCGCTTGGCGACCCGAAGAATGATGAACATGCAGGGATTATTGTTTTACGCACCCAACGGCATCGCGACTTCTCCGCCCGTGATCGAGCGGTGGTCGGTCTCACGCAGCAGGTCGTCACTCCTCTGGTGGGCGGGCCGCTGGCCCGGTTCGACGAGCCGTCGCCCGGCGAGTTGTCGCCCCGGGTCCGCGAGGTCCTGCGGTTCGTGCTGGAAGGGGACAGCGACAAGCAGATCGCCCTGCGATTGGGCCTGAGCGTCCTGACCGTGAACCAGTACACCAAGCTGATCTACCGCCATTTCGGGACGCGGGGCCGGGTGGAACTGCTGGCCCGCTGGATCCGCCGGGGTTGGAAGTCGTCGCTGGCCGACCCCAGGGATTAGGGCGAGTTGGAGTCCGACGCGCCACCGCCCGGATCTCCGGTGATGGGTTGGGTCCGGGTTGAAGCCGGATGGGGGGGACTCCCCAGGACTAGGAGTGGCCTCCGCTCATGCGTGATCGCCATGCTTGTCACCATCCGGTGGGACCGGTCGCTCGGCCGATCGTCTCGGGCCGGGCGTCGCGCCGGACACCCGGTTGGAGGTGCGTCGCCGCCAACCGACACGCCTCCCAGGACGTTTGTTCGCTTGGGTCGGCCCGGAATCCCTGCCAACGAGGCGGTCCGGGCCGGGTCGTCGCGGCGAACGAATCCGCCGGGGGCCGTAGGAAACCCCAACTACCCAGGATCGAGCGGAGCGTCATGAAACGTCGAATGATCGGACTTGCCGGGGTCGTCGCCGGCCTGAGCCTCCTGGCCGCCAGCCCGGCCCACTCCGCCTATTCCTATTCGCGCCAGTTCGGCACAAATCCCAATGGAGGGGGGCAACTCGAAGTCGTGCCCTTTGGCGTCGCGGTCGATGGCGCAGGGAACGTCTTCGTCGCCGATCGAGGTATGGGCCGAGTCTCGGTCTTCGACGCCGCCGGCAATCTTGTCAGGGACATCGGCGAAGGGAAACTCTCTTCTCCGATCGGTCTGGCCGTGGACGGTTCGGGGAACGTCTTCGTTGCGGACTCGGTCGATTACCGGATCTCGGTCTTCGACGCCGCCGGCAACCTCCTCCGGTCATTCGGCGATTCGGGCATCGGGCGACTCAATTATCCGTTCGGGGTTGCGCTGGACGGCGCGGGCAATGTCTACGTCTCCAACTACTATGGTTCGTCGCCGGTGTCGGTGTTCAGTTCCTCCGGGGCGTTCCTCCGGACCATCGGCACGCCCGGCGGCTTCAATGCGGGTGATGGCGAGCTGAGGCAACCGTTCGGTGTCACGGTGGACGGCGCAGGGAATGTCTTCGTCCTCGATCATATCGCGGATGGTCGGGTCTCCGTGTTCAACGCCGGCGGGTCCTTCGTGCGATCCTTCTTCACGTCTTCTGACGCGATGTACCCGCGCGGTATCGCGGTCGATGCCTTCGGACGGTCCTTCGTCGTCGGTGCAACCGACTCGGGGGAAGATCAGGTCGTCGTATACGACGCCCTCGGCAGGCTGATCGAGACGTTCGGCCGGGGGTTTATCGACGCCGCGGGCGACATCACGCTGGATGGCGCGGGCAACGTCTACGTCACCGACAACGCCAACGATCGGGTCGTGGTGTTCGCCCAGTCAGCGGCCGTGCCCGAACCGTCGTCGCTGGTCATGATGGGGCTCGGCGCGGTGGTCGTGGCCGGGGGTGCGGCCCGGTCGGCCCGGGCTCGCCGTCGGATTTGAAGGACGGAACGACCGGGTTTTGCCGGCCCTGACTCCCGTCGGGCGGTGCGGCAAGCCTTGGAACCGCCGCGAACCGGACCGGGATATCAAAGAGTGCGGATGGGATCGGATGGGGCAAGCGAGGGCTCGCCTCCATCCGGGCCCCACCGGCCCCGGCGGAGCCGCCAGGCATGGCCCTCGACGCAGGCGGCGGCGACGAAGCCGGGCTCGGTGGGCAGTTCGACCAGGGACCAGGTGGCGGCCTCGGGCGGGTCGGCGTGGGTGGCCAGCAGCGAGGCGGGGGCGTCGGGGTCGATGGCGACCTCGAAGGTGTCGAGCGGCAGGGCCAGGCCCTTGCCCTTGGCCTTGATGTACGCTTCCTTGCGGGCCCAGCCGTGGAAGAAGGCGAGGGTCTGCCGATCCGGGGGGAGCGACCGGAGGGCCTCGACCTCGCCGGGGGCGAAGAACCGGCCGGCGATGGCGTCGCCGCCGAAGTCGGGGCGGACCTTCTCGATGTCCACCCCGATGGCGCGGTCGCGGGCCAGGGCGTACAGGACCCAGGTTCCGGAGTGGGCCAGGTTGAACCGGAGGCCCCCGCCCTGCTCCGGGATCAGCTCCGGCTTGCCGTGGGCGTTGGCCTCGAACCGGAGTTCGCGGGGGTCGAGGCCCAGGTAGGCCCCCAGCAGGGTCCGCAACAGCCCCCGCCCGGTGGCGAACTGCCGGCGGTCACGCTCGAAGGCGAACCGGTCGGCGCGGCGGATCTCCGCATCGCTGAGCAGGGCGCGGAACGCGGCGACGCGGTCGTCCGGGGCCTCGCGCGAGGCGGTCCAGACGTGGACCTCGTCGGGTTCGAGCGTGAATCGGGGGATCGGCGTCGGCCACATGGTCGGTGGGTCAATCCCGGTGGGGCGGGCGGAGTTCCCAGGACTCGCCGAAGAAGTCGGCCGCCACGACCTTGCCCGGCCCGCGCGAGTCGGGCGGGGTCCGGACGTCGACGATCGCCCAGTCGGGCAGCTTGGGGGTCTGCCGGGCGTTGTTCAGGTAATCATATTCGCGGTAGGTGAACCCGCTGTTCAGCACGACGTACCGGCCCGGGTTGAGCGGGTTGGGATAGATCAGGATCGGGGCGTGGTCCCCGGCCGGGAATTTTTGGTCGCCCGCGACCACCTGGTCGCCGACCCAGCGGATCGGCAACTTGTCGGCGATCTTCCGGAGCACGGCGTTGCTGCTCGGGTCGCCGAACAGGATCAGGTTGTGGGCCGCGATGTCGGCGTCCGTCACCTCGGCATCCTTCTTGACCCGGGCGTCGCCCCGGAACTGCCGGCGCCAGTGCTCGACGGCGTGGTCGGCCTCGGCCTTGGCCCAGGCGTCGACCTGCGAGGATTTGGCCTTGCCGGAGGGCCGGACGACCAGGAACGAGTCCATGAAGGCGTCGTCGATCGGCCCCTGGAGGTCGTGCCTCTTGCGGAGCCCGGGGGCCGGCCGGGCCGCCTTCCAGGTGCCGTTTTCCTTGACCAACTCGACGTGCCACGAGCGGTCGGACTTGGCCCGGGGCGCGGCGACGGCGGTGCCGTCGATCTTCACTTCCGGCGAGGCGGTCAGGTCGAACGGGCAGAGGCCGGGGGCCATGTCCAGGGTGAGGGCGGTGACGTTGCCGGTGGCGACCTCGACGCGGGCCTCCCCCGCGATCCGGGCCCGGACGGTGGCCTTGGCCCAGTGTTCCTGGAGGGCGTCGACGGTCACCCAGTGCATCCGGTTGTACTTGAGCGTGTAGGTGGTGAGGTCGACGGAGGCCGGCATCCTCTGGCGGCCGACCTCGGCGAGGCCGGCCAGCCGGCGTTCGACCTCGCGCTTGGAGTCGGGGTGGTACTTGTGCTCGGTGCCGGGTCCGATGACGTGGACGAGGTCGATCTTCTCGGCGCGGAGGGCTTCTTCCATCAGGTCGGCGGCCTGCTTCTGGCGGTCGTTCTCGCCGCTGTAGGCCACCGTCGGGCAGTGGAGCAGGTTGCGGGCGTAGTCGGTGGCGTCATACAGGTGCCACAGCTTCTGCTCGTACCAGGTCGGCGTCAGCGTCTCCTTCTGGAAGACGTTGAGGAACTTCGCCGTCTCCGAGAACCCGGCGCCGGGGTTGGCGGCGAACCAGCGGTCCGAATAGTGGGTGGCGAAGGTCCAGCACGACGCCCCGCCCATCGAGAACCCCCGGACCGCGATCCGATCCGGATCGATCCGATAGCTCGCCCTGGCGGCCTCCAGCGCCTCCAGCGCGTCGACCTCCCCGGCGAACCGGTTGGGGTTGCAGAACCGCCCGTAGGGATGGAGCACGAAGGCATCGGCCGGGGCGAACTCGCCGACGCGGTGGGCCCTTTCGTCGATGAAGTTGACCTCGCTCAGCTTCTCCCCCCGGCCGTGGAACCAGACGTCGAGCCGGTGCCGCGAGGCCCCCGGCGTCGCATACGTCTCGGGCACGACCAGCCCATACGGCTGCGCCGAGCCGTCGAGCTTCGACGTGTACCCCCGCACCACCGGCCCGGTTTGCGTGGTCCACGGGGCCGACCCGCCGAGGAGTTGGTTCGCACGAACCTGCCCGTCCGCCAGCAACGCCTTGGCCTTGGCGATGTCCGGGCTGCGGTTGGGGTCGGCCGCCTTTTTTGATGCGTTCTTGGCCGGGGCGGCGGCGAAGAACTCGCGATACGCCAGCGCATCCCGCACCGCCCGGTGATAGATCCGGACGTCGGGCAAGAGCGCGTCGACCTTCGCGTCCTTCTTCGCCTCTAGCTTGCCGATCGCCTCCCCCAGCGCGGCCAGCCCCTTCTCCAGTTCGGCCCGATCCTCGGCCGACACCTCGACCCCCATCTCCGGGATCCGCCGGACCGACTCCGGCCGGTTATCCGCCGGCCCGTCGGCCATCGCCACCGACATGATCCCGAACAAACCCAAGCCGATGAGGCGAGATCGCATGGAGATCGACCCTGGTGCAGGACTGGTTGGAGGAGAGATCCGGACCCGACCCGCGGCCCTCGACGCGCAAGCCTGGCCCGAGCCGAATGCTAAGCCAACGGCCGGGGGGTGTCAAAAGCTCTTTGCAAGCCGTGATCTGCAACTGAAAGCGGTGTGCTCTCCAATTCGACTCAAGTTGTCCTCTCGACAATCGCTATGTCCCCTTTTCGACTCTTTGCCCCTTTTCGACTCCCGATGCGTTGTTCATTGAGGGGCCCTCCGAGAGCGTAGGTAACACTCGGCCCGATAAAGAGGTCGGATGAACCAGATGGCCGAACTCGGTGTCAGCGATCATGGACGGATGCCGCAATGCAGGGTAGATTGTCCGCCTCACCTTGATTTAGCTCCCCGCCCCCCACTCCGAGGTTTCTCCGATGTTCGAGGACGCACTGGGGTCGAAAGCCCCTCGGCCCGCCGTGACCGGCCTGGACCGATATCATCCGGGTGACGTTATCGACAGGCGATTCGTGGTGGTGGCCAAGTTGGGGGCCGGTGGGATGGGGACTGTCCTGAAGGTCTTGGATCGCTCGGCCGAGAAGGAGAGGGCGTTAAAGTTTTGCCACCAAGCCGGAGATGAGCGGAAACGCTTCAAACGCGAGGTCAAGATCATGCAGCAAGTGAGCCATGATCACGTTGTCCCCGTTGCTTTCGCCAACTTGGATCACGACCCGCCATTCTTCGTGATGCCTCTCGCGATAGGTTGTCTTGATGACGAGATCGCAACCTTGAGGAGGGATGAGACCGCCGCATTGGCCGCCTTCAAGGAGGCATGCCTGGGCATTGCGGCGTTGCACGCCTCAGGGGCCGTTCACCGCGACCTGAAACCAAAAAATCTCCTGAGATTCAGATTTGGCCAGAGGGATAGCTGGGTTGCGGTCTCTGACTTGGGCCTCGCCAAGCTCGAATACGGCGACTCAACGGCCTTGACTGAGACCACCGACAAGCTAGGAACATGGGAGTACGCCGCTCCCGAGCAGTTTGAACTCGGTGGGACTCGCGACAGCGATGCTCGGACCGACATCTTCCAACTCGGGCGACTCCTCTATCACTTCGTCACCGGTAGGACGCCGATGGCCTTGGAACTGAGTCTCCTTCCCAGAGGCCTGGACCACATCGTCCGGAAGGCGACCAACCTCTTGCCCAACAACCGATATCAATCGGTGGGGCAGCTGCTGGACGCTCTCAGTTACTATGAGGCCTCGAAGCGTGAGACGGACTCCGCGGCTGCATACGAAAACCTGGCCCAGGAGGCGGAAGCCCTCTTGGTCGATAACCAGATCGACCCGGTGAATTTGCAACGCCTGCTGGAGATATTGGCAAGTCTCGAACCTACTGATTATTCCAGGATCATCGCTGATTTCGACAGGATCCCGACCGACCTCCTCAAATTCATCGCCCGGGATTTTGACGCCGAACTTCTTCCGGGGCTGACTCTCTACCGCGAGGCTATAAGGGTTAAGGTGGCCGGGCGGGCATTCTCCTATGCCGACACCATCGCGGCCCGGATGAGCGAGCTCTTCACCCAGTCCGGGTCTCCCGAAGTCCAGACAATGGCCTTGCAGGTCCTCTTGGTCGCCGCCGACATCCTCCATCGCTACAACGCGATGGGTATCTTCGCCCGTCTGCTCTGGAGCATCAAAGATGTCGGAGTGGCCTTGCCGGTCGCGGACATGATCCGTGAAGAGGCCGAACACTATCGAGTAGTGGCGAAGACGATCGCGGCCGAGAGTCTACATCCCGCGATCCTCGCAGCACATCAAGAGGTCATGAAGCCTAGGCCGCAGGTCGATCAAGACGAGGACGATGACGATTACATCCCGTTCTGAGATGGACAGGGCGGCTGTGGCCAGGGCGACTGGATGTTCGACGGGAGGGGATCGTGGCGGAATCGGAGGAAGTGCACGAACCGGGAAAGATGTTCTTCGATGTGCTGGCGAATTCCGCCCCCGCGAGGGGATTCTTCCTCGCGGCGGTGGTCCTGGTAGGGATGTGGCTCGGGGTCTGGTTTCTGCCCGTCTTCTTCAGCCGGGCAGATGCCGGGGTGCTCGGGGATAGCTTCGGGGTGATCACCTCGCTGTTCAGCGGCCTCACGCTGCTTGGGGCCGGCTACGCGGTATATTTGCAGCACGAGGAACTGACGATCGCCCGCAAGGAGAACCGGGATTCGGAGGAGGAGCGGAAGGTCACCAGGGAGATGCTCGCCCGCCAGACCGAGGCGTTGCTGACCGCCGCCAAGCTCCAGGCGATCAACGCCATCGGGCAGCTAGACGGGGCGAGGCTCCAGTTCCAGGGGCTCGACTTGGGGGCTGTGAGTTACAAGAAGTTGGCGCCCATCTTGCAACGGATCGAGGCCAGCCGCCAGTTCGCGGAGCTCCTGCTACTCAACTCCGAGACCCCGGACTTCAACTGGGATCAGACCCCAATCGAGAGGAGGACCCCGATCCGGAAGTTCTACCTCGCGAGAGTACGGCGTTCTGGCGAGGGGTTCGACAAAATGCCTATCGCGGATGGGAGGGTGCACGAACTGATCCCCCCGGTCATGGAACTGAAAGATGAGCTCGAGATCCTCTCCCGCCAAGTTTGCGACGATTCGATGCTCCAGGTCTTGGGATCGGCCGATTCCCACCTCCAGGCTTTGATCCATTTCCTCCGCGGGGAATTGGCGGAGGACAATCCGGAGGTCTGGGCGAGGAGTAAGGCGGAGGCGTCCCATGTCCTGTTCCACTTGGAGCAGCTCGGGATCTACCAATAGGATCAAAGGGTACATAGCGAATATCGTGCTGTAGCCGAGCTCTGTTGCCGTTGTCTGGGGTCGTTTTATCAAAAATTTTATTTGGAAGTATGTTATAAATTTCATGTATAGGGATAGGTTCAATTGGTGACGCAAAGCTGCTGGTTCCCGCAATCACTCTATCAAGAGGCCGGGGCGTCCGGGGCGGGGTAGGCGAGGTCGTCGGCGTCGCGGGGGAGGGGTTTGGCGGCGAGCCAGGCGTGGCGGCCGAGGCGGACGCCGGGTCCGGAGGGGGAGAGTTGGGGGGGAGGGATCTCGGAGGCCTTGAGGACCGGGACGATCTCGATGGCGAGGGGGGCGTCGACGAACAGGCGGGCGAGCTGGCCGAGGGGGCGGGCGGCGGGGCCGTCGGGGAGGAAGGCGCGGAACTGGTCGAAAGTCAGCGGGCCGATGCGGAGGCGGATCTTGCTCTGCTCGTCCCAGGCCCGGGCGCCCAGGACGAACGAGACGCCGAGCTGGTTGTTGCCGCCCGAGGCGGACAGGGTCGAGCGGTCGGCGGGGTCGAGTTCGAGCCAGCGGCCGATGAACTGCTCGACCGCGATCGGCACGCCGAAGTAGTCGCAGAGCATCGCTTCGAGGTCGGCCGCCGTGCGGTGCCGGCGCGTGAGCGAGGGGGCGTTGGCCAGGGCCACGGCGTCGGGAAAGGCGTGGCGATCGCGCAGGGCCGGGCCGCCCAGGCCCACCATGTCGAACAGGGCGTCGGTCAGGGGGTCGGGCTCGCCGCGCTCGAACGGGACGACGAAGTGGTGCTTCTCCCAGGCCCGGTAGAACAGGGAGACCAGCCGGTGGTGGAACAGGTCGAGGAACGCCGCCAGGGTGGGGTCGCCGGCCTTGCGGCGGGCCTGGAGTAGCTCGGTGTAGGCGTGGGGCAGCACGCCCATCGGGCCGGTGAGGCCGAGGAACGAGACGGTCACGTCGGGCGGGGGCGGGCCGGGCCCGGGGTCGTCGCCCCCCTGCCCTTCGCGGCGGATCTCGTGGATCTCGCTGGCCGGGAAGCCGAGGCCGGGCCGGGCGTGGAACCGCGCGGCCTCGCGCGACGGGGGGCCGTCGAGGCCGACCGGGACGCGGTCGGGGTCGATCCGCGCGAGCAGCCGCACCGCCTGGAAGAAGTCGAAGCGGTAGGGGTGCTCGAACAGGGTTTCGGTCAGAGCAGGGTCCGCTCGCCGGCCCGGGGTGGCCATCGTTTCCAGGTCCCCTCGCGGCGGGTGGTCTTCGCCACGGTCTGGCTGAAGGAATTGATCGAGGCGTAGAGGCCCAGGAACCGCTCCAGGACCGAGGCCAGCAGGAACGCGCCGGTGCCGACGTATTCGGATTCGTCGAACTCCAGGGTCACCTCGACCCCGACGCACACCGAGGCGCCCACCCGGCGCGAGACCCGGCCCACGGCGGGGCGGCTGGCCACGCGTGCCAGCCCGGCGATCTGCTTGCGGGTCACGTCGGTGTCGGCGAAGTCGTGGGCGGCCAGCACCTCGCGGAGCGCGTCGAGGCCGCGCGCCGAGTCGGCCAGGGAGAGGTGGTTGAGCGACAGGTGCGAGATCAATCGCCAGTGGGCGCCGGGTCCGGCGGGCGCCCGGAGCGGGTCGGTCGGCTTGCGGAGGCAGCGGATCCGGCCGACGGGGGCCTGGCCCTCCAGGGTGAAGTCCGCCTGGTCGCCGCCGAACGGGAGCTTGCCGGGGAGGTCGCGGTTGGTGCAGGTGATCCGCACGGTGGCCGTCTCGCCGGCCGGGGCGGTCGGGGTGAAGTCGAGGTCCACGAACGAGAGGTAGACTTCGGTCCCCCGGTCCCCCTTCCGCCCCGACGGCCGCCGGCTGGCGTGCCAGAAGGCCCGCGCCTCGCGGCCGTCGACGGAGTGGCGGCGGGCGTAGAACGGCTCGTAGCGGACGGGCTCAGCCAGGTAGGCCGCCGCGCCGGTCACCGCGTCGATCGAGTAGACCTCGGTGGCGTTGGGCCGGTGGACGTCGGGCACCACCCGGTACTCGAACTTGGCCTGGCTCACGGAGATCGGCTCGGCCAGCCGCGAGAACAGGTTGACCACCGGGGTGCAGCCCAGGCGGAAGTTCTCGGCCGTCGCGGATAGGTCGGCGCGGGGGGGCTTGTCCAGGAAGATCAGGAGTTCGACCGCATCTCCCAGCCCCCGCCCGGCCAGCTTCTCCAGGCCGGTCAGATCCACGAACAGGAACTTCTCCGGGAAGGCGAAGTATTCGAGCAGGAGGCGATAGCCCAGGAAGGCGCGGGCCGGGAACGGGAACATCCCCTCGTCGCGCCCGAAGCCGACCGGGCGGATGGCATCGGGCGGGAGCGTGACCGAGATCGGCTGGCCGTCCACCCCCCGGCCCCGGACGACCACGCGGCAGGCGTCGTTGAGCAGGATCTCATGCAGACCGAACGGTGTGGCGCCGGTGCCGTCGAGGTAGAACCGGAGGCGGTCCAGGCCCGTCATGGCGTCGAACCGCGTCCCCCCCTTCCCCCGCAGCGCGATGCGGAGCAAGGCCACCGCGCCGGGGGGCCGGTCCTCGGCGACCACGCGGTCGGGCTCCAGCCGGGCGGACTCGACCTCGATCGGCCAGAGCGTGACCGGGTAGGCGGTGCGGAACTGGCACGGCTGGCCCGCCACCGGCCGGGTGTGCAGGGCCGACTTGCGGGGGATGGCGAACCCGGCGGCGGCGTCGCGGCGGGCGGGGTCGGGCACGAACTGGACCACCGACATCGACGGCAACGGCGCCTGGTAGTGCGGCGCGACCAGCCCGAGCAGGGCGTCGGTGATCTCGGGGAACTGGTCGTCGATCTTCCTCCGCAGCCGGGCGGCGAGGAAGGCGAACCCTTCCAGGAGCCGTTCGACGTGCGGGTCCTCGCACTTCTCGGCCTCCAGGTGGAGGCGGCCGGCCACCTTGGGGTAGCGGGCGGCGAACTCGGCGCCCATCTCGCGGAGGAAGGCGAGTTCCGCGTTGTAGTAGCCCAGCAATTCGTCGGCCACGCGCTCAGGCCTCCCGGACGACGAAGGCCTTGGTGCCGAGGTTCAGCGTCGAGTCGAAGGAGACCGCCTCGGGGTCGGGGTCGAGCCGCAGGAGGGCGTCGATCCGGAACCGGAGCGACCGCTCGGTGTCACGCCCTTCTTCCAGGCGGGCCCGGACGGCGGCCAGCCGGGGCTCGAACCGGCGGATCGCCTCCTCGACGGCCCGGAGCAGGCGGTCGCGCTCCTTGCCGTCGTCGAGGCTCGACGCGGAGAAGTCGGGCAGGCCGTAGGCCAGGAGCGACCGGTCGAGGTGCGCCAGCCCGGGGGGGCGATCGACGATCGACTGCTTGGTGTTGAGCAGCCACTCCAGGTCGCGCTGGACGCTCTCCTTCATCCGGGCGAGGATCCTGGCCCGGTCGGCGCGCGCGGCGACCGCCTCGGACGTCGCGGCGGGCGCGTCGTCGACGAGGCGGTCGAGGATCGAGAGGGTCGGGATCGGATCGGATGGCGTTGGTGGCATGGTCGGGGCCTCGCCGGGCCGGTGGTCCTGGGGCGGGCCCGCGTCGCCCGCCCCCGATCGGCCCGGTTCAGACCTTCTTGTTCGCCTTGATGTCGTATCCGGCCTTGACGGCCCCGCCGGTCGATCCGGCGGACTTCTGCTCCTTGTATTCCATCTCGATCTTGGCGAAGTTGAACGAGATCGATTCGGTGGGGACCGAGTCGCTCGACTCGCTGCCCGAGCCCTGGAAGCCGGAGATCAGGACGTCGGAGAGGGTGTACTTGATGTACTCCTCCTGCTGGCCGCCGGCCTTGTTCACCGAGATCACGACGGATTTGATGTGCTTGCCGGTGGCGCAGGCCTCGAACAGCTTGGGTGACGATTTGTCGACCTTCTTGACGACCGTGATGTCGCTGAAGGAGGCCTTGCCGGCCCCGCCGCCGCCGCCGGTGGCGAAGGTCCCGGTCTGGTGGGCCGCCATCGAGTACGACTCGATGTCGATCTCGCCCTTGTGCTTCGCGTTCGCGGACTCGCCTTCGATCCCATCGATCTTCAGGAACATGTCGACGGCCATGATCTTGCGCCTCGGGTTGGGGGAGGGGCCTGGGTCCCGGATCCACTTCCGCGCCCGCCGGGATAGTTACGACCGGGGGAGGCATTGTGACATCGAAACCCGATGATTTCACCTTCGTTCGGGTCAGCGACCCTGGGCCGGCGGGGGCAGCTCGGCGACCAGCCGGAGCGAGATGGTCAGCTCGTCGAGCTGGAAGTGGGGCTTGAGGAACGCCACCGCCTTGTAGCAGCCGGGGCGGCCGGGGTCGTCCATCACGTCGACCCGCGCCTCGCGCAGGGGCCGTTCGGCCTTCAGCTCCTGCGAGGCGTCGTCCATCTCCAGGACGTACTGGCTGATCCAGGTGTTGAGGTAGCGTTCGGTGTCCACCCGGCTCATCGCCGAGCCGATCCGGTCGCGGACGATCGACTTGAGGTAGTGGGCGATCCGCGACGTGGCCATGATGTAGGGCAATTGGGTCGAGAGCCGGGCGTTGGCGTTGGCCGCGTCGGTGTTGTAGGTCCTGGCCTTCTGGCACGACTGGGCGGCGAAGAATGCGGCGTAGTCCGTGTTCTTGCAGTGGACCAGGGAGATGAAGCCGAGGTCCGACAGCTCCTTGTCGCGGCGGTCGGTGATGGCGATCTCGGTGGGGCACTTCATCGCCACGTCGCCCTGGTCGGTGGCGAACGTGTGGACGGGAAGGCCGTCGACCAGCCCGCCCCCCTCGACGCCCCGGATCGCGGCGCACCAGCTGTACTTGCTGAACGAGTCGGTCAGGCGGGTGGCGAAGGCGTAGGCGGCGTTGCCCCACAGGTACTTGGAGTGGTCGGTGCCGTCGACCGACTCCTCGAACCGGAACGCCTCGACCGGCGCGGTCGCCTCGCCGTACGGCAGGCGCATCAGGATGTGGGGCAGGCAGAGGCCGACGAACCGGGAGTCCTCGGACTCGCGGAACGACCGCCACTTGGCGTACTCGGTCGACTGGAAGATCTTGGCCAGGTCCTGCGGGCCGGACATCTCGGTGAAGTCGTCCCAGTTGAACAGCTCGGGCCCGGCCGCCGAGATGAACGGGGCGTGGGCCGACGCCGCCACGCCGGAGATCGCCTTCAGGAGGTCGATGTCCTGCGGGTGGCGGGTGAACTCGTAGTCGCCGACCAGCGCCCCGAACGGGTGCCCGCCGAACATGCCGAACTCTTCCTCGTACACCTTCTTGAACAGGGCCGACTGGTCCCAGGGCGTGGCCGGGCCGAGGTCCTTGACCAGGTCCTTCTTGCTGGCGTTGAGGACCTTGATCTTGAGCATCTCGCCCGTCTCGGACTTGCTGACGAAGTAGTGGAGCCCGCGCCAGGCGGCCTCCAGCTTCTGGAAGTCCGGGTGGTGGAGGATGGCGTTGACTTGGCCGGACAGGAGCCGGTCGATCTCGCCGATCCGGGCGTTGATCATCGCCAGGGTGTCGTCGGACACGGTGATCGTGCCGGCCAGCACCTGCTCGACCAGTTCGGTGATGCTGTCGCGGGCGACGGCCCGCTGCTCCTCGTCGCGGCCGAGCTTGCCCTGGGTGATGATCTGATCCAGCAGGGGGATGCCGGCGGGCTCGGCGGCGGCCGGGGCCGCGGAGGGGGCGGCCTGGGTCGGGTCGGGTGCGGTGCTCATCGCTCAGCTCTCCTCGGCGGGGCGGCCGGATTCGGCGTGGATGCGGCGGAGGGCCTCGGTGTCGGCGATCACCTTCTGGAGCAGGTCGGCGGCCTTCTCGTTGCTGTCCAGCCGGTTGGCCAGGTTGGCGAGCTTCTCGCGGGCCTCCAGCAGCTTGCGGAGCGCCGGGACCTGGCGGACGACCTGCTCGGGGTCGAAGTCCGAGAGGTGCCGGAAGTTCAGCTCGACGCCGAGCTGGGTGCCCGAGCCGGGCTGGAGTTCGTTGGCCACGGGGAACGACAGCCGGGGGGCCATGCCCGCCAGGATCTTGTCGAAGTTCTCCGCGTCGATCTCCACGAACTTGCGGTCGCGGAGCCTGGGCAGGGGCTGGTCGGGCTTGCCCGACAGGTCGGCCAGCACGCCCACCACGAACGGCAGCTTCTTGGTCTCGATCGCCCCGTCCAGGTGGACGTCGTAGGTGATGTGCACGCGGGGGCGGCGGACCCGGTCCAACTTGTGCTGATGGCTCTCGCTCGGCGGCATCGCATCATCTCCGGGGGGAGCGGGGCATGATCCCCATGAGGATCGATCGGATTCACAGGGGAGTCAACGACTAACTTCCGTCAAATCCGCGGCGATGGATGCTCAGGACGGCGGCCCGCCTTCGCCGATGGACAGGGCCCGGGCGACGTCGGCCCGGCACAGGCGGGCGAAGGCGGCCTTCCATCGGGCGGGCGCCGCCTCCGCGGCCCTGGCGTCCCGCAGGGCCAGGCATAGGCCCGACCAGGCCCGCGCGACCAGGGCCGGGTCCTCCCACCCGTCCAGTCGCCGTTCGTCGACCTGCGCGGCCAGGTCGTCGGCCAGGTGGAGGGCCACGTCGGGGCGGCGGGCGGCCAGGCACAGCTCGGCCAGTTGCAGCGAGCGGACGAACCGCTCGCGGCCGTGGGTGGCCCGCCCCAGCGCGTCGCGGAGCAGGCCGATCCCCTCGTCGGCCCGCCCCTCGTCGGCGAGCGAGCGGGCCCGGTCGAAGGCGTCGGGCTCGCCGGCCTCGGCGTCGGGTTCGGGGCGTGCTTCGAACACCGCCGGGGCCGGCGCCTCCGGCTCGGGCGGCGCGGGGGCCGGGGCGGGCGCGAACTCGGCGAGGAGCCAGGCGCGGGTCTCGGCGTCGGCGGCGGCGGTGCCGTCCCCCAGGGAGGCGTCGGCCAGGCCCGGGAAGTCCGCCAGGATGGCGCGGAGCCAGCCCTTCGCGGCGGACGAGCCGCCCGGCCGGTCGCCCAGGGCGTCCAGGGCGGCGACCGCGTGGCGATGGGGGTCGAGCCAGGCCATCCCTTCCGGACGGGCCAGCGCCGCCTCGGCCGCCTCCAGCAGGGCGGCGTGGTCCCCCTCGGCGGCCTTGCGGCGGAGGTCGCGGCGGTCGTCGCTGGAGGGGCTGGCCGCGTCGTGGAGGCCGGACAGGTCGGCCATCCGGTAGAGTTCGGCCATCCGCGCCGCGCGGCCGACCAGGTAGCCGGCCGGGTCGCCCGGGGCCTCCTTCCTGAGGTAGGCCGCGGCCTCCAGGATGCGGCGGAGGGCGTCGTCGGCGTCGGCGATCGGGCCCGATGCCGTTCGGGCGGCCGGTTTGGGCTTGCGCGCGACCGGCTCGGCCTCGGCGGCGGGCTCGGGGTCGGTTTCGGCATCCGCCCTGGGCTCGGGGGCGTCCTCGGCCGGCTCGTCGTCGGGCGAGGGCTCCTGCTCGCGCTTGGCGTCGAGGAGCCGTCCGGCCAGCTGCTCGACTTCCTCCAGCGCCCGGCCCACCTCGGTCATGCCCGGGGCCTCGCGGCCGAAGTGGGCGTCGGACGAGCGGTCGAACTCGCGGTACGCCTCCAGGGCCGCCCCGACGTCGGCGGCGAGCGTCTCGTAGAAGGCCCGCCGGGTCTTGTTGACGGCGTCGTCGAACTCCTCGGCGGTCAGGCGCTCGTCGGGCGGGGCGTCGTCGTCGCCGGCCGGCCGCCGCGCGGCGCGGGACTCCTGCCAGCGGAGGAACGAGTAGCGGGCCTTGTCGGGGTCGTCGGTCAGGGGCAGGGACCGGATCAGGAGCGGGAAGTTCCGGTTGATGAACAGGAACGGCCCGTAGCGCATCTCCAGGTCGCCGTCTTCAACCTGGGGGTAGTACGTCTCCCAGAAGGCATCCTGCAGGCCCTTCAGGAGCGTGAACCCTTCGGCGAGCCCGGCGAAGCCCCGGCGGTGGGCCAGGGCTTCCGCGAGCCAGGCGGCCACCTGCAGGTCCTTGGATCGCCGGGTCAGGATGTCGGTGGCCAGGGCGATCACGCGGTCCCAGTTGGCGACCTTGGCCTTGCGCTTCCAGTCCCCCTGATTGGCATCGTCCTCGCTGCGGCGGGCCTCGCGCAGGTCGTCGTACTCGGGCGCGTAGGCCAGGTCCTCCCCGGCCGGGCTCGCGTCCGAGATCGGGGCCAGCAGGGCGTCGAGGTCGATGCCGACGGCCGTGGCCATGTCAGAACGCCCCCTGGGGCGGCGATTCCAGGTCGGGCGGCGGCTCGGCGCCTTCGAGGGCGGTCGATTCGGACCCCGCCGGGGCGGCGAACTGGAGCGTGCCCAGCTCCAGGACCGACGGCCCTTCCTCGCCGACCAGGATCACCTTGCGGCCGACCCCACGCACGATCCCGGAGCCGGCTTCCATCCAGTCGGTCTTGCGGCCGAGGCGGAGTGGGTCGTCCTCGGTGAAATAGGCCGTGCCGAAGTACAGGACCGGCAGGAACACCTCGCCGAGCTGGCCGTCGAAGGTGGCGAGCTTGGCCCGGGCCCAGATCAGGTCGCGGAGCGTGGTCGGGGTGGCGACTTCGAGGAACTGGATCTGGTCCCAGCCCACCCAGAAGTACCCGGCCGGGGCGAAGACCTCCAGGGCCGGGGCCAGCAGGTCGTCGGCGTCGCGGATGTCGGCGAACGCCGTCCCGTCGGCCATCGTGCCGGAGACGATCGGCATCGCCTCGGAGCCGCGATCCAGGGCCTTGCGGGCCGTGGCCACGCCGCCCGAGCGGATGGCGTCGACCGCCTCCAGGTGGGGCACCATCGCCGGGGTCGGCTGGCCGTCCAGGAACCGGGGGCGGACGCCCGACCCGAACAGGCGGTTGCGCGCCTTCTCGGCCTCCAGCAAGGACCGGCTGATGGTCGTCCAGGCGTGGGCGACCGGGTCGTCGGCCGGCCCGGCGGCGACCGGGGCGCCCAGCAGCCCCTCGGCGCCCGCCAAGTCCCCGGCGAAGCAGAGCAGGTCGAACAGGAGCCGGCGCGCCGCCGGGTCGCCCGCCTTCTCCGCCGCGTCGGCTTTGGCCCGCGCCACGGCCTGGGTCAGCTTGCCTTCGGACAGCAATTCATCGACGGTCATTGACGTGGCCTCTCGCGGATCCCGGGGGGCGCCGGCCGATCCCCGCCCCTCGGCAACCCGACCTACGAACTTACGCCGTCCCGGTGACGCCTCCAAGGACAATCCATGCGGCCCGCGCGTGGATCGATCAGAGGTTTCGAATCGATCGTGCGCGGCCCGCCCATCCGGGGCCGCCCGCGCCGATTCCGCCCGCGTCTTTGACGCCCCCGGGCCGACGCGCTATAGTGGGAGCCGGTCGGGAGGCGGATCACGGGACGGGAGAGCCCTCGAATCGATCGGGCTCCGGGAGGCGACCGACGATGGGAGTGACCTGCCCTCACTGTCGGGCGACGATGGCCGAGGACGGGGGCCGCTGCCCATCGTGCGGGGTCGCCTCCGACCCGTTCGGGACGATCCTCCCGCCCAGCCCGCGAGGCCCGTCGCCCCCCAACCCGTTCCAGCCGGCCCCGGCGGCCCCCCCGCCCCGTGCCAAGCCCCGGCCGGCCCGGCCCCCGGCCCCGCCCGCGCCGATCCAGGCGGACCCCGCCCCTCGGCCCCGGCCCCGGCCGGCCCCGCCCGCGCCGCCGGCCCCGCCCGCACCTCCGGCGCCACAGGCCCCGACGGCCCCGCACTACTACCAGCAGGCGCCGCCCGCCCCGCCCGCCCCGGCCCCGGCCTCGATCGGCAAGATCGGCAAGATCTGGAACATCCTGCGCGGGGGGGACGAGCCGGCGGCCCCCGCCCCGGCGCCGGCGTATGCCGGGCCTCCCGCGCCGGCCGCCGTCCCGGCGCCGGCCCCGCCCCCCGCAGCCCCGGCCCCGCCGGTGCCGGAGTGGGCGTCGCGGCCGGTCGAATACCCGGCCAACCCCCCCTATCAGTCCGAGGGCACCGACGAGGGGACGGTCTTCTATCAGGGCGTGGATGTCGGCCGGATCAGCGTGCCGAGGGTGTCGCACCACCTCCACATCCTGGACAAGACCGGGGTCTGGCGTGAATTCGCCGAGATCCCGGCCAAGGGCCTGAGGGTCGGCGCCAGGAAGACCAGCGACTTCCCCGACATGGAGACCCTGGCCCCGCGCCACCTGGAGCTGTTCTTCGAGCGGGGGGCGCCGGCCGTCCGCGACCTCGGGGCGCTCAACGGGGTGTTCCTCCGCGTCACCGAGCCGGCCGAATTGAGCGACGGGGCGCGGTTCCGCGCCGGCAGCCACGTCATCGAATTCCGCCGCGCCGAGCCGATCGGCCCCGGGCCCGCCGCCCGATCGGACGAGGGGGAGGAGTTCTTCAGCCGCGACCTGAACGCCCTGGCCTTCCTGGACCTGATCCGGCCCGACGGCCGCCCGGGGCTCCGGTTCCCGATCACCCGACCCGACTTCACCATCATCGGCCGGGGCGGCGCGGGCAAGGGGGGGACCGAGGCCCACATCGTCCTGGCCGGCGACCCGGTGGTCAGCACCCAGCACGCCCTGATCCGCCACGACGCCGGCCGGTTCCGCCTGGAAGACCTCCGCAGCAGCAATGGCACCTACCTCCGCGTCGATGGCTCCGCCCCCCTGCCCCCCGGCGCCGTGATCCTGGCCGGCCGCGTCCTGTTCCGCGTGGTCGCCTCCTCCGGGCCGTTTCAGGCCGGGGAGCGCTGGGGCGCCTCGCGATGAATCCGCCCTGTCACCGGGAGTCCACCATGAAACGCGCCTGGATCGCCGCCCTCCTGCTGCCCATCGCCGTCTCGGTCGCCTCGGCACAGAGGCCGAGGGCACCGATCGTGCTCGGGCCGGACGACAAGGCCGCATTCCCGGCCGCCCCGGAGGGCTTCAGCTCCCATCGGGCCGACATCCCCCACGGCAAGGTTGAGGTGGTCGAGTACGACTCCACGACCGTGGGCACCAAGCGGAAGATGAAGGTCTATACCCCGCCCGGGTTCTCGAAAGGTCAGACCTACCCGGTCCTGTACCTCCTGCACGGGATCGGCGGCGACGAGGACGAGTGGAACCGGGACGGCAAGCCCGCCGATATCCTGGACAACCTCTACGCGGACGGGAAGGCCGTCCCGATGATCGTGGTCCTGCCCAACGGCCGGGCCCAGCCCAACGACCGGGCCGAGGGGGACGTCTTCCGCCACGCCAAGGCATTCGAGACGTTCGAGGGGGATCTCCTGAAGGACATCATCCCGTTCATCGAGAAGACCTACCCGGCGAAGAAGGATCGGGAGTCCCGCGCCCTCGCCGGGCTGTCGATGGGCGGCGGCCAGTCCCTGAACTTCGGGCTCGGCCACCTCGACACGTTCGCCTGGGTGGGCGGGTTCTCGTCGGCACCGAACACCCGGGCCCCGGAGCAGCTGGTGCCCAACCCCGAGGAGGCGAAGGCCAAGCTCAAGCTGCTCTGGATCTCGTGCGGCGACAAGGACGGCCTGATCAACATCAGCCAAAGGACCCACGCCTACCTCAAGGAGAAGGGCGTCCCCCACATCTGGCACGTCGACCAGGGCGGGCACGACTTCCGGGTCTGGCGGAACAACCTGTATCTGCTGGCCCAGAAGCTGTTCCGCTGAGGCCGGCGGGCCCCCGGGGCCCGGCAGATGCCGGCCCGTCCCCCTGGGCCGGCCGTCGCGGGGCGGGTACAATCAACCCGGGCGAGCAGGACATGGCGGGATGAGGGCCGGCGGGTCGATGGCAGACGGTTTGAGCGTCCTTTGTTTCGGCGGGACCTATGGCCTGGCGCTGGCGTGCGACCTGGCCCGGTTCGCGGTGCGGGGCGTGGCCCGGTGGTACGCGACGCTGGCCCTGTTCGCCCTGGCCTGGGTCGTCCAGACCCTGTACCTGGCGAACCTGGCCGTCCGGACCCGGCAACTGCCGGTGACCACGGTGTTCGAGTCGCTGCTGGTCGTCTCCTGGGTCCTGGCGGCGGTGGGCCTGTACCTGATCGCGCGGTCGCCCAAGCCGGTCGCGGTCGGGGTCTTCATCCTGCCGGGGGTCGTGGGCTTGGTGGGCCTGGCGGGGATCTGGGCGCCCCGAGATGATTGGGCGGCCTGGGGTGGGGCCACCTATTTCTGGGGCGTGACCCATGGGTTATTCTACCTGGTGGGGGCGGCCGGGTCGTGCGTGGCCTTCGTCGCCGGGCTGATGTACCTGATCCAGTCGTCCCGGCTCAAGCACAAGCGGCCCAACCGGTTCGGCCTGGTGATGCCGAGCCTGGAGCAGTCCGAGAAGCTCAATCGGGCGGGGATCACCGTGGCGTTCCCGTTCCTGACAGCGGGGCTGGGAATCGGGCTGGTGATGGAGGCGTCGCTGCGGAGGGCGGGCCGGTCGCAGATCGAATGGACCGACCCCAAGGTGCTCAGCGGCCTGATCATGTGGCTCCTGTTCGCGGTCCTGCTCCACGCCCGGTTCCGGCCCGAGATGAGGGGCCGCAAGGTGATGCTGCTGACGGTGGTCGCGTTCCTGTCGCTGGCGTTCGCCACCGTGGGGGTGGACCTGATGGACATCACGTCGCACGGCGTGAGGCGGGGGGATGCCCCGCCCGCGGCCGATCCCGGGACGAAGGCCCCGGGGAGGTCGGCGTGAATCTCCTGGCGTTGGGCGTCGATCACCGCCGCGCCCCGGCCTCGGTGCGCGAGGCGTTGGCGTTCGAAGGGGGGAAGCGGGACGAGGCGCTCGACGCCCTGTCCCGGGCGTTCCCCGGGGGGGAGTTCGTCATCCTCTCGACCTGCAACCGGGTCGAGCTGTACGCCGCCGGCGCCGGTGGGGCGATCCCCCAGACCGGGGCGATGATCGACTTCCTGGCCCACTTCCACGCCATCCCCGCCGAGGGGTTCGCGACCCACCTGGTCGACCACCACGACGAGCACGCGGTGGCCCACCTGTTCAAGGTCGCCGCCAGCCTGGAGAGCCTGGTTCTGGGCGAAGGCCAGATCATCGGCCAGGTGCGCGACGCCTACAAGGCGGCCGACGCGAGGAAGACCGTCGGGCCGATCCTCCACGCGGTCTTCGACCACGCCCTCCGGGTGGGCAAGCTGGTCCGCGAGCAGACCGGCATGGACAAGGGGAAGCTGTCCGTGGCCAGCGTCGCGGTCGACGTCGCCAAGGACGTCTTCGACACGTTCTCCGACAAGACGGTGCTGGTCATCGGCGCCGGCAAGATGGGCGACCTGACCCTCCAGCACCTCGCGGCGCTGAAGCCCGGGACGATCCTGGTCACCAACCGCAACCCGGCCCGCGCCGAGGAGGCCGCCCGGCGTTGGAACGGCCGCGCCGTGCCGTTCGAAGACCTGAATCGGGCCCTGATCGAGGCCGACGTGGTGGTCAGCACCACCGCCTCCGACCGGCCGATCGTCGACCTCGAGACCTACACCCGGGTCCAGCGGGCCCGCCGCAACCGCCTGGCGCTGATCCTCGACATCGCCATCCCGCGCGACTTCGACTCGCGGATCGGCGACCTGGACATGGTCCACCTCTACAACGTCGACGACCTCCGCGTCCAGGCCGAGGAGAACCGCCAGAAGCGGCAGAAGGGGATCGACCCGGCCCTGGCGATCATCGACCGCGAGGTGGCCGCCACCCTGGCCGCGCTGCGGCACCGGACCCACGCCGGCGCCGTGCTCCGCCAGCTCGGCGACACCGCCGACGCCGCCCGGCTCCGCGAGCTGGACACCCTGTTCGCCCGCCAGCCCGACCTGACCCCGGCCCAGCGCGAGGACATCGCCCACGCCATGCGGCGGCTCCAGAACCAGTTCCTCCACCACCCCCGCGTCGCCCTCCGGTCGGCCGCCGCCGACCCCCCCGCCGACCACCCCCACCCCCTGCTCCACGCCGTCCGCGCCCTGTTCGGCCTGGCGGACGCGTGAGCCGGCCGATCGGAATGCCATGACACCCACCCACCGCTCCCGCCGTTCGTTCCTCCAGTCCTCGGCCCTCCTGGCGGGCGCCGCCCCGCTGGCCCATCCCGGGTCGATTTTGGGCCAGGCCCCGAAGGCCGATGCACCCCTGATCGCCTACGTCGGGACGTTCAGCTCGCCGCTCCGCGACGTCCTGCCGACCCAGGTGGATCTGCCCCCCGGCAACGGGCGCGGCATCCACCGGTTCCGGGTCGATCGCGAGACCGGCGCGATGGAGGCCCTGGACGTCGAGGAGTCGGGCGTCAGTCCGAGCTGCCTGGCCCTGAACGCCGCCGGGACCCGGCTCTACTCGGCCAACGAGACCGACCGGGTCGGCGACGACAAGCAGGGCACCGTCACCGCCTACGCCATCGATCGGGCCGACGGCCGCCTGCAGAAGCTCAACACGGTGCGATCCGGCGGCGCCGGGCCGACCTACGTCAGCGTCCACCCCTCCGGGCGGTTCCTGCTGGTGGCCAACTACTTCGGCGGGTCGGTGGCGGTCCTGCCGATCCTTCCCGACGGCCGCCTGGGGGATGCCACGGACGTCCAGGTCGATGCCGGCAAGCTCGGCCCCGCGCGGGCGACCAACGCCCCGCCCGGGACGTTCGCCTTCAGCGGCCACGACCGGACCCATGCCCACATGATCCAGGCCGACCCCTCGGGCCGGTTCGTGCTCCACGTCGACCTCGGCCTGGACCGGATCTACTCCTGGCGGTTCGACGACCGGGCGGGGATCCTCACCCCCAACGACCCGCCCGCGGTGGCCCTGCCCCCGGGCGACGGCCCCCGCCACTTCCACTTCCACCCCAATGGCCGCTGGCTCTACTCGATCCAGGAGGAGGGCTCGAACCTCGTCCGGTTCGACTACGACGCCCAGACCGGCCGGCTGACCGCCCGGCAGACGATCTCCAGCCTCCCGCCCGGGTTCGCCGGCAGCAACTTCTGCTCCGGGGTCCTGGTCTCCGGCGACGGCCGGTTCGTCTACGCCGGCAACCGGCTCCACGACAGCATCGCGATCTTCGCCGTCGGCCCGGACGGCGACCTCCGGTTCGTGGGCGAGGAGTGGACCCGGGGCAACTATCCCCGCAGCTTCTCCTTCGACCCCACCGGCCGGTTCCTCGCCTGCTGCAACCAGCGGGGCGACAACGTCGCCGTCTTCCGGGTCAACCAGGAGACGGGCGGGCTGGCCTTCACCGGGCACTACTGCCCGGTCGGCAACCCGTCGATGATCGTCTATCTCGACCTGGCAGCGAAGCCATCCTGAAGCGGTGGGCGTCCGGGCGGCCCGATGGAGTGGCGGGTCGCCGCGGGGTAACCCCTCAGGCGACCGCCTGCGGATCCTGGGCTTCCGCGAACGGGACGTAGGCGGCCGCCGGGCCGAAGAGGAAGCGGTCGGCGATCTCGGGGGCCTGTGCCTCGGCCGCCTCGCGGCCCAGCTTCATCAGTGCGGGGATATGCGTCACGCCGTCCAGGCTCCAGGAGCGGTCGGGGATCTCGAAGTCGACGCACCGGTAGCGGTCGCCGAGGACGAACTCCATCGGGAGCTGGACGCCCTGCATCTGCGAGATGCCCATCACGTCGGCGATCCGGCCCGCCCAGTAGAGCAGGCCCGCGTCGGCGCCCGGCGGCTTGAGCGAGTAGGTGGCCCGGCCGGTGCCGATCGAGAGGAGCCGGAGCGACGCGGTGTCGTAGGCGGGGTCGCAGCCGGGCCGCCGGCAGTCCTGGCGGATCTTCATCGCCTCGGCCACGGCGACCACGGCCGGGGCGTTGGCCCACACGCCGCCGTCGCAGTAGGCGTGGCCGTCGGGCATCACCTGGTGGGGGAAGTAGGTCGGGGCCGCCGTGGCCGCGCGGAGGACGTCGACGACCGTCAGCCCGGCCTCGTCCATCGCGCCTGGCAGGTGGGGCGTCCGGAAGATGTGCGCCCGGCCCAGCGACAGGTTCACCGAGGGGATGATCAGCCGGGTCGCGCCCAGGTCGCCCAGGGTCGTCTCGCCGAAGACCCGGGTCAGCGCATCCCGGAGCCGGAACGGGCAATAGCGGGCGCGGAAGAAGGCGTCCATCCCCTGCCCCGTGCGGCGGCGGAGGACGCGCGAGGCCAGCGGGTAGATCGGCCGCATCAGCCCCCGCGCCCGGTACGGGTCGCGCGGGTGGAAGATGTCCCCGCCGTCCTCGCGGTAGAAGCGTTCCAACTCGCTCGCGGGCAGGCCGAGCGCCAGGCCCGCGGCGATGATGGCCCCGGTCGACGTGCCGGCGATCAGGTCGAACTGGCCGATGATCGGCGAGCCGATCAACTCCTCCAGCCGGGCCAGGAACGCGACGCCGAACGCGCCGCGGATGCCGCCACCGTTGAGGGTGAGGATCCGGAAGGGATGCATGCCTTGAAGTCCTTTTCCGCCGGGGTGCCGTCCTGCGGCGGGCGACTCGGCCCGGCCCGCCCGGTCGTCGGCAGTCCCGGCCTGCCCCGTGTTTCCTGTCCTAATATCGATCGGCTTTCGCCCGCCCGGTCGGCGTTCCTACGATCGGGGGCGGCCGCGTCACGCTCGTAGATCTTGAGTCGGCAGCCCTCGTCGGAGAAGGAGACCGGGCGCTTGGCCCCGGGTTTCGGGAGGCAAAGCTTGAGCCTCGGGCCGTCGAACGCGTAGATGCCCCTGGTGGTCTTCCCCCGGAAGTTGGTGAGATCGATCGATTTCGGGTCGGTGGACGGGTCGACCTTGATGGTGGAAGCGATGGATGGCGAGGAAATCTGGTCCAGAAGCCCGACGACGTAGGGTTGATTCCGGGGGATGACCATCATCCGATCGCCATCGAAAAGGGTGACGAACAACGCCATGGAATCGAGAAGTGGTTTTGGATAGGACGCGGCGTCCTCGCGGTTGATGAGGAGGGTCCATCGGCCCTGGAACTCGGCCATCCCGGGGCGGGAATCCTGCCGGGGCCGCAGCCAGACGGCCGCCGCGACGGGCAAGGACGCCAGCAGCAACGCGATCGCAACTCTCCGGATCCTGGGCATTCTCATCGGGAGCTCCGCCTCGATCAGGGGGGTCGTCAACCCCGGGAATTGCCGGGCATCTTAACCGGGTGGGATGCCGGCCACAACGCCGGGAAGGCCGGCTTCCCCATGACGGCAGCCCGTCGCCGATTGCTGGCCCCGATCCGGCCGGGATGCCCGGCCGGGGGCGCTAAATAAATAGATCGATCCTCTTTTCGGTCCGAGGAACTTGCATATAAACAGACTGTCGGACGTGGCGCCGCGCCGATGCCACGCCGCCCGCCCGTCGACGGCCGTCCGCATCCTCAGAAATCAGGATGCGGACCTTCGACGCCCGGATACGGGCGTCACGCCCGCCGACGGCCAACTCACCCCCGCGTCCCGGACCCGGCGTGACCCTGGTTCACGCCCGGTTCGGGGCGCCGGAGACTCCGCGGATCTCCGGGAAGATCGTCGCCGGCCCGCTTCGGAGATCCTCGAAAGGGGAACGGCCGGGGTCGCCGCGATGGGGCCGCCCTTCGGTGCGTTCACGCCATGATCTGCTCGTAATAGCGCCTGGATGCCGCGTAGCACTCGCAAGCGGCGTCCTCCAGCCGGAGCCGGTCCAGAACCCGGATCCGCCCCCGATGGTAGGAGATGATCCCGGCATTCTGGAGCGTCCCGGCGATCACCGTCACGCCCTGGCGGCGCAGGCCCAGCATCAGGGCCAGGAATTCCTGGGTGAGGGGGAACTCGTCGCTGCCGGCCTGGTCGTGGATCGACAGCAGCCAGCGGCAGGCCCGGGCCTCGGAGAGGTGGAGCGCATTGCAGGCGATCCCCTGGCCGGCGTGGCGGATCGAGAAGACGGCGTAGCGGCGGATCAGCCGGGCGATGATCGGCCCCCGGGCCATCGCGCGCAGGAATTCGCGGGTCGGGATGCGGATCATCTCCCCGGCCATCTGGCAGATGACGCGGTGCGGGCTCTCGGCCACCCCCAGGGCGGCCGCCACGCCGAGCATCCCTTCCCGCCCCACGGTGGCGGCCTCGATCGGATCCTCCTCCTCCAGCACCAGCAGCGCCGAGGCCAGGGCCGAGGTCGGGAATTGCAGGAAATCGACGTCCTCGTCGATCTGGTGGATCACCTGCTTGAGTTCCATCCCCTCGCGCTGCAGGTGGGGGGCGAGCAGGCCGTACTCGTCCGTCGGGATGCGATCCAGGAGCCAGTTGCCGGAGTCCCTGAAGCGAAGTGGAGCGTCCATGGGTCTCCTCGATCGTCGCGCAGGCCCGGAGTCGGTGGCTCGGGGCGGGCCGCCGGGACTCGGAGGTCCATTCGATCATAGCCGGGTCTCACAAATTGCGATGCCCGAATGCGGGCGGGCCGGGGGATAATCCGGCGGGATCGACCCCTCCGGCCGGCCGGATCGGCGGAACATCCCGGCCCTCTCGGGGGTAGTGCCGGGGGAGAAACCCCGGAGGAGATGCCCCATGACCCTGCTCACGATCGCGGCCGCCCTGCTGCTCCAGGCCCCGCCCGCCTCGACCCCCCGCACCTGGGAGGTCGATGGCGTGACGCGCGAGGCCATCGTCCACGCGCCCTCGAAGAAGACCGAGGGGAAGGTGC
Organism: Tundrisphaera macrotermitis; assembly: GCF_051175315.1. Lineage (NCBI taxonomy): Bacteria > Pseudomonadati > Planctomycetota > Planctomycetia > Isosphaerales > Isosphaeraceae > Tundrisphaera > Tundrisphaera macrotermitis. The sequence goes on along the minus strand of NZ_CP195100.1, from coordinate 2,093,937 downwards.
CCCTGGTGTTCGACTTCCACGGCCACGGCGGCACGGCGGCCCACGCCGCCCGGGCGCACCGACTCCACGAGGCCTGGCCCGAGGCGGTGGTCGTCTACATGCAGGGGCTGAAGTCCCCGGGCAACCTGACCGACCCCGAGGGGAAGAAGGCGGGCTGGCAGAGGTCCCCGGGCGACCAGGGGGACCGCGACCTCCGGTTCTTCGACGCGGTCCTGGCGTCGATGAAGCGGGATTACCCGGTCGACGACCGCCGGGTGTTCGCCACCGGCCACTCCAACGGCGGGGCGTTCACCTACCTGCTCTGGGCGACCCGGGGCGACTCGATCGCGGCCTGCGCCCCGGTCGCGGCCGCCGCCGGGCTTTACTTCCAGAAGGCCCGGCCCAAGCCGGTGCTCCACGTCGTCGGCCGGAAGGACCCGCTGGTCCGGTACGCCATGCAGCGGAGGACGCTGGACCGCGTCGAGCGGCTCAACGGCTGCGAGGGGCCGGCCGAGCCGTGGGCCGAGGGGTGCGAGCGGCACCCGTCGAAGGGAGGGACGCCCGTGGTGGTCTACACCCACGACGGCGGTCACGAGTATCCCCGGGCCGCGCCCGCGCTGATCGTCCGGTTCTTCCGCGAGGCGGTGCAATAGGCCGGGGAAACTGGACGGGTCGGGACGATGGCGACGGCCGATGCGCCCCGGACGGCGGGATTGGGGGCGAGGCCGGGGTTGCGACGGTCGATCCACAGGCATGAGGATGGACCGGACCCGGGCGGAGCCCCTGACGATGATGTTACGACGAGCCCTGCCGACCCTGGTCGTCCTGGCCACGGTCCTGGCCCCGGCGACCGGCCATGCCCAGATCTGGGACTTCGTGAGCCTCCGCAAGGTCAACGGCCGGCTGGCCGGGCGAGTCGACGACTACACCCACAACCACGGCCAGGACCTGCGGGCCTGCTCGCCGATCCTGGGCATGAAGCGCGACCTGTACGTGTACGTCCCGCCCGGGTACGACCCCGCCGTCGCCTATCCCCTGATCGTCTATTTCCACTCGGCCGACTTCGACGAGCATGCCCTGATCGGCATGGGGCTGCTCGAAGAACTGGACGCGATGATCCTGCGGGGCGAATGCCCGCCGGTGGTCGTGGCCTGCCCGGACGGCAACTACAGCGGCCGGAACTGGGTCTTCGCCAAGCATTCGCTGTTCGTCAACGGCGACGGGGGGCGGATGGAAGACCACGTCATGCAGGAGGTCATCCCGTTCGTCCAGCGGCACTATTCGATCCTGCCGAACCGCGAGGCCCACGCGGTCCTGGGGGATTCGGCCGGCGGCTACGGGGCGCTAGGGATGGCGATCAAGCACCGCGACTTCTTCGCGGCCTCGGCCACGCTGGCCAGCCCGATCAACCTCCGCTATACCAACGCCGACGGGATCTATGGCCAGCAGTTCGACCCGGCCACCTATCGCTGGGTAGAGCGGTATGACCCGGAGACCGTGATCGCGACGTTCTACCACGGGCTCAGGCGGGTGAAGGCCAAGAGCGTCCTGGGGCCGATCTACGGCGACGGCCCCGACGCGCTCGCGCGGATGGCCCGGGACAACCCGGCCGACCTCCTGTTCGGCTCGGGCCTGCGGCCGGGGGAACTCGCGATCTACCTCCGGTTCGGGGCCCTGGACGAGTACAACTTCGACTCGCACAACCTGTCGTTCGCCTGGCTGGCCTCCGGCCTGGGGATCGACGTGGAGGTGGCCTGCGACCCCGAAGGCCGCCACAACCTCCCCTTCTTCAAGGCGCACCACCAGGACGCCTTCCGCTGGCTGGCCGCCCGCCTGCCCCCGCCCTCGGCCCGCTGACCGGGCCGGAGGGGGGGAGCATTCGAAGGGGCCGCCGGCGTCACGGGGCCTCGATGGCGCGGCCCTGGAGCAGGTAGTTCCAGAGCGCCTCGGCCTGGCGGTCGGCCCGGCCGTCGAGGATCGTGGGCAGGACGCTGGCCTCGCCGTTGAAGAAGCTGGGCATCTTGGTATCCGGGTCGACCCGGAGCGGGGCCCGGACCCAGCGGTCGTAGTAATCCTTGCGCAACCGTTCCTTGACGTGCATGAAGTTGATGCCCGGGGCCTCGAACACCCCGACCGCCGCGACGTTGCCGACCTTGTGGCAGCTCACGCAGTTCAGCCCGGTGCTCCGGACCAGCGCCTTGGCGTCGGCCAGGTGCGCGGGATCGGGCGCGGCGTCGGGCGGGCTGGCGGCCGCGTAGCCGTGCTCCAAGGACAGGCCCACGGCCAGCCCCTCGGCGCGGGCCGGGAAGCCCGGCATCCGGGCCTTGAGGTAGGGCCGGGGCTTGTAGTCCAGGGTGCCGGCGATGAACGTGTTCGACCATTCCGGCTTGAGCTTTTCGCCGATCCAGGTCAAGGGCGGCCGGGACTGGAGCGCCGGGTACGGGTGGCCGTCCGGGTCCACCTCCACGGCGCCCGCGTTGGCGTCGGCCGCGAGGTTGGCCACCTCGGGCGCGAGGCTGCTCCAGGCATCCTCGTAGCCGTCGCGCTTGTGGCACGAGGCGCACCGCAGGGCCTTGATCTGCCGTTCGGCGAACTCGGGGGCTGCGTCGCGGGCCAGCGATGCCGGGGCGGCCTCGGCCGTGGCGAACGACCGGATCGCCTGCCGGGGCCCGTCGGCCAGGCCGAAGTCGGGGGCCTTGCGATCCGGCTTCGACTCGGGGTCGAGGCACCCCCGCGACCAGCCGTCGGCGGGGATCGCCGCCAGGGCCGGGGCCGTGGGGTTCGGGGCGGGCTTCGCCGCGTGGCAGTTGACGCACCCCGCCGACGCGAACAGGGCCTGGCCCCTGGCCGGGTCGCCGGCCGAAGCACCGGGGTCGAGGTCGGCCGCCGGCCCGGAGGCGACGAACGCCGCGAGCTTGGCGGCCTCGTCCTGCGACAGGTGGAAGTTGGGCATGCGGATCCAGGCGTAATGCCGGTCAGGCTGGAGCAGGAACGAGCGTAACGCCTCGGGCTTCCACTTCGCCGCGACGTAGCGGAGCGGGATGCGGGCCGGGTCGGCCGCCCAGTCGTCGCGATCGGGGCGGGTGTGGCAGCCCACGCAGCCCAGCCCGGCGAACAGCCGGCCGCCCGCGGCGACGGCCTCGGCGTCCGGCGCGGGCGGTGCGGCCTCCCCCTTCGCCCCGCCCTGGGAGGCGAGGAAGGCGGCGAGGTCGCGGGCGGCGTCGGACGGAGCGGGCGCGGCGGCGATGTCGGAACCGGCCGCGATCGCGGGCTTGCCGTGGAAGACCCGGGGCATGGTCGCGGCGGGCCGGAGCGATCGGGGGTCGTCGATCCATCGGGCCATCCAGCCGGCCCGGAGCCGGGCGCCGGCGTCGTCGAGGTTGGGGGCGTCCATCGCCAGTTCGGGCATCCCGCCCGGCGTGGGGGCCGAGGCCGGGGCGGCGTGGCACCGGAGGCAGCGGAGCTCGGCCAGCAGCTCGCGCCCCTCGCGGAGCCGGTTGCCGTCGACGAGCCTCGGCGTGGCGAGGTCGTGGCTCAGGACGTAGGGGGCGATCGGCTCGCGGACGAAGCCCTCGTCCTCGGAGGCCCAGGACAGGCGGATCGAGGCGTCCCCCTTCTCGGGGCTGTCGTAGGTCACGACGAGGGCGTTGGCCCCCTTCTTGAGCTTCGCCGTCTTGCCCTTGAGCTTCGACAGGTCGTCGCCCGAGCCTTCCAGGGCGACCTTGCCGTTGACCTCGACCTTGATCGTGCCCCGGCCGGCGGCCATGAAGTCGTATTCGCTGCGGAACGGGCTGGCCAGGTTCCCTTCCCAGGTCGCGCGGAACGGCCCCGGCGCGAGGAAGGCCGACGGCGGCGTCCCCTCGGGCACGGCCAGCGCCACCAGCCGCGCCGGGCGGGCATCGGCGGTCGCGCCGCGCGAGAGGGTCAGGATCAGGCCGAGCCCCTGCCCGGGGGCGAGCCGGGGGCCCTTGGAGGCCCCTTCCACCTCGTCATCATCGTCGTCGGCCGGGGCGGCGATCGGCGGGTGTGCGGATCGGGCGTCGGACGCGGGGAGCAGCCAGGGCACGGCCCCGGCCAGGATCAAGGCGGCGATGCGACCTCTCATGGGGATGGCTCCGGACGACCTGATTATCGATAACCCGTCGGGGTGGATGGATGTGGCCCTCGGACCAGGGGATCCTGGCCGGCTGGGCCACGCCGATGGCCTTGGCTCGAGGGGAACAGCTGGGGTGGCTGTGGTTGGCAAGCCAACCACAGGGCCGGCGCCCTGGGTCGAGCGGGAGCTGATCGCCCCACCTCATCGATCACCCGGCCGGCGATCGATGACGTCAGGCTCGCCGGCCCTGTGGTTGGCAAGCCAACCACAGCCACCCGGACCTGGGGGCGGACTGCCGAGACAGAGAGGGAGAGGGAGGACCGGGGACGCCGCGACCCCGGCCGCCTCCGGAGAGACGTCGGGGTCGCGGTCGATCAGGAGAAAACAAGCGGACCGTATCCGCGAACCGATCAGGGGATCGCGTTGATGGTGTTGTAGACGTCCACGGGGACGCGCTTGCCGTCGGCCGACTTGAGCCGACCCTGGATGTGCATCTGCATGACGGGCTTGAGGTCCTCGATCTCCAGCGAGACCGTCTTGCCGTCCTCGGAGAGCTTGGCCGACTTGACCGTGACCTCGTCACGCCCCTTGGCCAGCTGCTTGGTCAGCTCCTCGATGGCGGCCGCGTTCTTCTCGCGGTCCTCGCGGAGCCGGTTCAGCTCCATGACCTTGGCCTGGAAGTCGGGGGTCTTGGCCGAGTAGTCGTCCGAGCCGTACTCGCTGCACCAGAGGTAGTTCCACTGCTCGATCTGGTAGCTGTCCGGGTCGTTGGCGTCCTCGGGCTCCAGCGGGTCGGTGAAGGAGAGGTCCAGGCCGGTCTTGGTGACCTTCAGCCCGGTGACCATGTTGGCCGGCTTGCCGGTGTAGCGGACCCGCTGGAAGGCGGCGTCCATCGCGGCGGAGGTCTGCCAGCCGCGGAGGCCGGCGACATAAAGCTGGCCGTCGCGGGGGTTGAACTTCGGCCGCATGATCCCGGTCAGGAAGTTCACCGGGAACCGGGCCACGCCCCCCTGGATGTGGTCGCCGAACTGGTCGACCAGCGCCAGGAACAGCGAGCACGTCCCGTAGGAGGTGTGGAGCAGGCGGCCCTGGAACGGGCCCCAGCGGTCGGAGGTGACCCAGGCCTGGCCGCCGCCCGAGTTGTCCACGTCCTTGGGGAACCAGCAGATCGGCTCGTCGTACATGGTCGGCTTCTCGTCGCGGTGGGCCGTGTCGACCACCCCGTAGAACCCGCCCGGCTTGATCATGTTGAGGCGGCTCTTGGGCATCCAGGTGCCCTCGTTGTCGCCCGAGGTGACCTGGCCTTCGGGGCCGACGCCGATGCCGTTGGGGGCGCGCAGGCCGGTGGCGTAGGTCACCATCGTCTTGCCGTCCTTGTAGACCTTCATCACGGTGCCGCTGTTGGCCGCGATGTAGTCGAAGCCCCGCCCGCCGCCGCGCACCGGGCCGGCCTTGGCGAAGTAGAAGTTCCCCTCGGGGTCGGTCTGGAGGTCGAAGGCGAACTCGTGGAAGCTGGGCGTCACCGCCATGTCGTGGTTGAACGCCTCGTAGAAGTCCGCCTCGCCGTCGCCGTTCAGGTCGACCAGGCGGGTGATCCCCTCGCGGCCCAGGACGTAGACCTGATCATCGACGATCTTCAGTCCCAAAGGCTGGAATAGCCCGGTGGCGATCCTTTGCCAGGTCAGCTTCTCCAGCTTGTCATCGACGCCCGAGACGGTCCAGACGTCGCCGCTCCAGGTGGGCAGCGCCGCGCGGGTGCCGTCGGCGAAGAAGTCCAGCCCGCCGAACCGGATCCAGGACTTGTACGGGTTCTCGTCCGGGGCCGTGATCGTGTCGACCACGTAGGCCCCGTCGCCGGTGCCGAGCACGCCCTTGGTCTCGACATTCTCGGCCCAGCGGGCCGGGCCCCCCTTCAGGTGCGCCGTGAGGTCGAGCGGGGCCTTGTCCTCGGCGACGAACTTGGCGAGCGCCTTGCCGTCCTCCTCGGACCCGGTGCCGATCGCCAGGCGGAACGAAGTGACCTTGTCCGAGGCGGGGATGGTCAGCGTGATCCGGGAATTCGACGCATTCAGGATGGTGCCTGCCGGCGCCCCGGCGACGCTCGCGACTGTCAGCCGATCCCCCTTCTTGAGGGCCATCGAGCCGCCCGGTGTGCCGGGGCTATACTTGAGGACGATGCCATCTGCCTCGATCCGGTTCCCGTTGGCGTTGTCGGTGCCTGGCAGGGCCGGGGTTGCCCCCTCGACGTCCGCGATCACCATCGTCAGCGGCTTGGCGGTCGGGCCGACGTTGAAGGTGCGGGTGAAGATCGGAGCGGCCTCGGTCCCCTCGATCCAGGGGGATTCCATGACCGACGTCTCGCCCACGGTGTAGGACAGGACGACATGGTCGCCGTTGACGTAAAGGCCCTTGTACTTGGCCCAGTCGGCGGGCAGCGGGCCGTAGGGCTCGGGGCGGGGGTCCTTCCAGTCGTCGCCGCGGGCCCAGCCGGGGCCGACCTTCGTGCCGAAGGCCTGCTTGCCGTCGACCTCGGGCCAGGTGCCGTGGCTGCCGTCATAGGGCGTGCCGCGGAGCTTGACGAAGCCGCCGGTCCAGCCGGCCGAGACGCGGAGCAGGTCGGTGTCGAAGCAGATCGCCGCGGTGGGGCCATCGCCCGAACCGAGCTTGATGGCGATGCCCTTCATCGCATTGTTGTCTTTGGGCTCCGGGGCCTTGATGGTGGCCGACAGGAACCGGCCGTAATCCATCTCCTCCCACCGCTGCGGCTCTTGCTTCTTCTCCCGCCTCGGGCGGGCCGCCTTCTTCTTGGCGGCCGGCTCGTCCTTCGGGGCGTCGGCCGGCTCCTGGGCGCGGGCCATCGAGCCCGCCACCAGCACCGCCAACGCCAGCAGGAGCGTCGGCCGGGGGGATGCGGGAGATACCGGGGTGCGACTCATCAAGGCGACCTCGTGATTGGCGAAGATTAGGGCGGAGGGGAACGGGGGCGTCGCGGGCTCGCGGGCCGGATTCCGATCATCCCGCGGGCGGGATGGCGGGACGGTCGGCGACCACCGGTCAGATATTCGCATTCGTCGCAAAATATCGGGATGCGACTTGCGAATTCCCTGGGGAGTCGCCATGATCCTCGCTCGACGAGGGGCGAGGCCGGGTTCGGCCCCGCATCCACCGATGCGACTTCGGCTCCCCGGGCGGGTGCGGAGGAAGGTCGCGCGGCGTCGTTCGGTGTCGGACCGGTGGGCGACCGATTATAGATCGTCCCCCGACGCCGGCCAAGGGGGGAGCCCGGGCACCCCTCCGCGGGAACTCGCCGCGAAGATGAGTGGAGAAGGAATCGGGCCCGGCGGGAACGAACAGGCAGGGCGATGCGGCCCCGCGTGCCCCAACCCCCAGATTCTTCAGCGAAGGACCCCCGGAATGGATCAGCGCATCAGCGACGAGGCCGGATCGCTCGACCCCGGGCCGGGAGGGCCCGCCGGCCGCCCGCGTCGTCTCCCGAGGCTGTTCGGCTGGGCCCTGTTCGCCCTGGCCCTCGGCGCCGGGTTCCTGGCCATCTCGCCGAAGGAGGCGGAGCGGGACGAGCCGGCCGACTGGGGGCGGATCCGCCACCAGTCCGGGGCGGTCCGGGCGGTGGCGTTCACCCCCTCCGGCCGGACGCTGGCGATCGCCCATCGGGGCGCCGCCGTCCGGCTGACCGACGACCGGGGCCGGACGCGGCTGCTCGACCCCGGCCCGGCGGCCCGGCCCGGGACGACGATCCTGAGCCTGGCCTTCTCGCCGGACGGCCGGACCCTGGCCTGCGCCGACTCGGCCTGCGGCATGAGGCTCTGGGATGTCCGCGACGACGGGGAGGGCGAGACCGTCGTGCTGCCCCACAAGATCCCGGTGCTGAGCCTGGCCTTCTCGCCGGACGGCCGGTACCTGGCCACCGGCGACGAGGAGGGGGCCGTCCGGCTCTGGAAGCTGTCCGTGCCCCGCCGGCGGCCCTCGCTCCGGGGCCACCTCGCCGAGATCCGGTCCCTGGCCTTCTCGCCGGACGGTCGGACCCTGGCCTCCGGCGACGGGGCCGGCTCGATCCGGACCTGGGACGTCGAGACCCTGGCCGGGCGGCTCCGCCTGGAGGGCCCCCGGGGGCGGGTCATGGGGCTGGCCTTCTCGCCGGACGGCCGGACCCTGGCCTCCGGCGCCTCGCACGACCCCGTGCACCCCGGCGGCGAGGCGGTGCTGTGGGATGTCGCCACCGGGGCCGGCCGCCTCCGCCTCTCCGGCCATCGCGGCTCGATCACCTCCCTGGCCTTCTCGCCGGACGGCCGGACCCTGGCCACGGGCAGCGTCGACCGGGAGATCCGGCTCTGGGACGTCGCCACCGGGGCGAGTCGGGCGACCCTGGCCGGGCACGAGGGGTACGTGGCCTCGGTCGCCTTCTCGCCGGACGGCCGCTGGCTCGCCTCCGGCGGCGAGGACACCATCTCCGGCCTCTGGGACCTGAGCACCCGGCAACTGGCCGGCCTGCCCGCCCCCGCCCCCGCGCCGGCCGCGCCGTCGGCCGGGGAGGCCTCGCGGCTCCTGGCACTTGACCCGTCCGACGACGACCTTATGCTGATCTACGAACTCTCGGTCGCGATCGCGCCCGCCCGGAAGCCTCGGAGCCTCGACGACCATGGAGATCGATCCCCAGGAGATGCCGGGCGACCGGAGCTATAGGCTGGTCGTCGGCTGCGTCGTGCCCCGGCCGATCGCCGTGGTCTCGACCCTCTCCCCGGAGGGGCATCCCAACGTCGCCCCGTTCTCCTACTTCACGATCGCCGGCCACGACCCGCTCTCGCTGACCTTCTGCGTGGGCGGGCCGAAGTCCAAGGGGGTCGAGAAGGACACCCTCCGCAACGCCCGCTTCCCCGCCGAAGGCGGCCTCGGGGAGTTCATCGTCCACGTGGCCGACGAGTCCTACGCCCTCCAGATCACCCGCACCGGCGAGCCGATTCCCTACGGGGAATCGGAGTTCCACCACGCCGGCCTCACCCCCGCCCCGGCCCATTCGGTCCGCCCCCACCGGATCGCCGAGGCCGCCGTGGCCTTCGAGTGCGTGACGACCCACATCGTCCCGGTCGGCAACGCCCACCTCGTCGTCGGCCGGGTCGTCCACATCTTCGTCCGCGACGACATCATCGACGACCGGATGCAGGTCGACCCCGACCGCCTCGCCGCCATCGGCCGGATGTCCGGCAACGACTACGTCCGCACCCGCGACCGCTTCGAAGCCCGCCACACCGCGCCCTGATCGCACCACCCATGCCGGTGAAGCCATGAGATACGAGTTCACCGCCATCCCGGACGCCGAGGTGCCCCCGGCCCGCGACCCGCTGTTCCAGCACCTCGTCACGACGTATATCAGCGAGATCAACAAGACCGCCGCCATGTGGCGTGCGGTCCCGGACGACCGGCTGGACTTCCGTCCGGACGAGCGGACGAACACGATCCGGGCCATCCTGGAGCACCAGATCCTCTCGGAGCGCCGGTTCTTCGCCCAGTTCGTCGGCACCGACGAGCCGCCCGCCGCGGAACTCCTCCCCCCGGGCGAGCGGCCCGCCGTGCGGGCCTACCTGGACCGCTACGTCGCGTTGGCGAAGGCCCGCCTACCCCAACTCGCCTCGGCGGATGCCGCGTGGTGGCTGGAGGAGCGACCGTTCTTCGGCGGCCTCCGGAGGCAGCGGATCTGGACCTTCTGGCGACGGGTCCTGCACACCTGCCACCACCGGACCCAGGTCCAGACCTGGCTCCGGCTGGCGGGCTGCCACGTCCCGGCCATCTACGGCCCCTCCGGCGACGTCCGGTGGGACGAGGACGACCCCACCTACTCGGTGGAGGCGGCCGATCGGGGGGCATAGGTCGCGGACGGGGCCCCTGCCCGCCCCGGCGCCCGATCTCCGTCCGCTCTCGGGTTAAATCACCAAACGAGGTCGGCCCGCGCCGAATCCTCGACCACACAGTAGCGTCTACTTGCATGCATCTATGGGTTATCCTAAGGTATATCGCTGTCATTGTCCGACATCGATACAACGGGGTATCTCGGATGCTTTATGCGATCGTGGGCCTGATCGGCCTCACGTTGATCGGTTTGGCGACATATGCCTTGGTCAGGAACGGTGAACTGGCCGCCCAACTTGCCACCCTTCGGGAAGCCTCCGAGGGGATGGAAGCCGGCTATGCTGCCGAGATCGAGAGCCTGAAGGGCCAGTTGGAATCCAGGAACGCCGCCCATCAGAAGGAGCTTCGCGTACGGGCTGACCTCCTCGGCAGGGAGCGGGAAGAGAACCTGGCGAGGCTGGCGCGGCTCGAAGCCCTCAAGCGGAAGGAGGATTGGGAACTGGCGGATCGCCATTCCCGAGCAATCGAGGCCTTCAAAACCGAGTTGGCCTCACTTGAGAAATTCAGGCACATCCCCAACGTCATCGAGAAATCCAATCATCTCGAGTCAGAGATCGCGGCGAGGCTCGCACAGGCCCAACGTCAGGCCGACGAAACCGTCTTGATCGCTCACAAAGATGCCGAACGGATGAAGGCTCGGATCGGCGTTAAATTGGCAGAAGCCGAGCAGAAAGCTTACGACATCATCCAGGCGGCGAATCGAGAAGCCTCGAACATCAAGCATCGCATTCTCTCCGAAATGGACTCGGATGCGAAGCAGGCCAAGGATTCGCTCAGGATTGCGGAAAGCCAAGCCGCGAGCCTCGTCGAGGAGGCACAAGTCCAGGCTCGCCAGATCACCTCGCAGGCACGAAAGCAAGCGAAGGAGAAGGTCCAAGAGGTGGATGAGGCCCTTGCCCGTGCGTCGGCAAATGCCCTGGAGATTCGCGAGAAGGCGGAAGCTCGTGCCAGGGAGATCGCCGGGCAGGCCCACGATGCATTGCGTCGCTATGAATTCTACGAGGCCGCGGCCAAAGCCAAGCAGAACGTCATCGAAGGATATGCGGGGACATATGTCCTGTCGGCCTCTCATATGCTCGACGAACTGTCCGAGGAATATGGGTTCCACAAGGCGGGGGAGCGATTGAAGACGGCCCGGGATCGGACGAGGGTGATGGAAAAGAACGGGCTGGCCGCCACCTGCAATTATCCCGCAGGATGGAAGCGGGATTATGCCATCTCGTTCGTGCTCGGCGCATTCAACGGGAGAGTCGACTCGATCCTCGCCCGGCTCAAGCCCGCCAATCAGGGCAGACTGATCCAGGAGATCAAGGACGTCTATGCCCTGTCCAACCACAATGGCGAGGTGTTCAAAAATGCCAGGATCCACGAGGAATATCTGGACGCGAGATTGGAAGAGTTGAAGTGGGCGGTGGCGGTCCAGCGGATCAAGGAGAAGGAACGAGAGGAACAGCGGGCCATCCGGGAACAGCTCCGCGACGAGGAGAAGGCGAAGAAGGAATTCCAGAGGGCGATCAAGCAGGCGGAAAAGGAGGAGGCCGCCTTGGCCAAGGGGATGGAACGGGCACGGCTCGAATACCAGGCCGCGGATGCCCAGGCCCGGCTGAAATACGAGGCGGAGCGGAGGGAACTCGAGGAGAAGCTCCATCGCCTGGAACTGGAGGCGGAGAAGGAGTCCTCCGCCGAGATGCTCCGGCAGATCCAGCAGGAAGCGGAGAAGCAGGCCCGAGAGAATGAGGATAGACAGCGTGAATACGAGGCCCGAATCGAGGTGATCTCGACGAAACTCGGCGAATACGATGACAAGAAGCGGGCGCTCTCCATGGCACAGCAGACCCGGGTCGGCCACGTCTACGTGATTTCCAACATCGGGTCGTTCGGCGAGGATGTCTTCAAGATCGGGCTGACCCGGAGGTTGGACCCGCTCGATCGGGTCAAGGAACTGGGCGACGCGAGCGTGCCCTTCTCCTTCGACGTCCATGCCATGATCCGGTCGGATGATGCGCCAGCCCTCGAACTGGCCTTGCATCGGAGATTCCTGCAGAATCAGGTCAACAAGGTGAGTCGCCGGAAGGAGTTCTTCCGGCTCAAACTCCAGGACATCCGCCGGGTGGTCGAAGAGTTGGCACCCCAGGTGAAGTGGACGATGGTGGCCGAGGCCAGGGACTACCGAGATTCGCTCGCGATGGATCAGCATCTCCTGGAAGACCCCGAATTCCGCCGCCGATGGGCCGAGTCAGAGGCCGCTTACGAGGAGAGGCACATCTTCGAAGATGATGACGAGGCGGAGAGGCATGATGATGAGGTCGCGCTGATCGATGAGGCTCGCTGAATCCGTCGCGCCATCCTTGGGGCCTCTGGCTCTCGTGGGTAGGTCTTGATCTTGCCACGTGCTACCGCGAACCTGATCCGGCGATGATGATCCTGTGGGGAGGCTCCGCTTGATGCGATCCGTCGGAGTCGGGCCGAAACGAAGATATGCCTGCGGCCGGGTCGTCACGCCATGTCCGGGATAAGGTGGGGCCCCCGGGATGGCGATGGTCTCGACGGGATGGCCGGGACCGAATACATTGCAGCCCCGGGGGTCTCTCCGCCCCCCGGACGGCCCCGGTGTCGGAGTGCGCCCGTGAGACGCTCGATCTTCCTTTGGTGCGGCATCCTGGCTTCCTCCCTGGGGGGGGCCTCCGCGTCCGGCGACCCGCCCCGGTTCGAACTGGCCGACGGCGATCGGGTGGTGCTGGTGGGGAGCACCCTGGTCGAGCGCGAGCCGACCTATGGCTATCTGGAGACCCGGCTGACGGCCCGATCTCCGGGCAAGTCGGTCACGTTCCGCAACCTGGGCTGGAGCGCGGACACCGTGAGGGGCGTGTCGCGGCCCCGGCAGAGGAATGACTCCGGGCCCCTGGGCACCGGGTTCGACCACCTCAAGGCCCACGTCGAGACCCTCCGGCCGACCGTGCTGGTGGTCGGCTACGGCGGGGCCGACTCGTTCGACGGCGAGCCCGGCCTGGCCGCGTTCGCGCAGGGGCTGGAGGGCGTCCTGGCCCTGGCCGCCCCGACCAAGGCGCGGGTCGTGATCCTGGGCCCGAATCGCCAGGAACACCTGGCCCCCCCCATGCCCGACCCCGCCCGGCACAACGCCGACCTGGCCCGGTATCGCGACGTGCTCCGCGACGCGGCCTCACGCCGGGGCGAGCCGTTCGTCGACCTGTTCGCCCGGCTCGACGACGGCGCCCGGTCCAAGCCGCCGCACCCCCTGACCGACAACGGGCTGCACTTCAACGCCTACGGCTACTGGCGGATGGCGGCGGCCGTGGAAGAAGGGCTCGGGTTGGAGCCGGCCCCCTGGGCGGTCCGGGTCAAGGACGGCAAGGTCGAGGCCGACGGGGCCGAAGTCTTCGGCGTGGCGAAGTCCGACGGCGGCATCACCTTCCGGCTCCAGGACGCCGTCCTGCCGGCCCCGCCCGCGCCGGACGGCAGCCCCGCCCGGGCGGCCGACGCCCGCGTCCTCCGCGCCTCGGGGCTCGCCCCCGGCCGGCATGCCCTGAAGATCGACGGCCACGTCGTGGCCACGGCCGACGCCCGGGCCTGGGCCTCGGGCGTGACCCTGGCCAGGGGCCCCGAGTTCGACCAGGTCGAGGCCCTGCGTGGGGCGATCATCGCCAAGAACCTGCTGTACTTCCACCGCTGGCGGCCCCAGAACGAGACGTATCTGTACGGGTTCCGCAAGCACGAGCAGGGCCAGAACGCCCGCGAGATCCCCGAGTTCGACCCCCTGGTCTCCGCCAAGGAGGCGGAGATCGCGCGGCTGCGCGTCCCCGAGGGGCACACCTACGAGCTGAGCCGAGCCGACGCGGAGGCGGGCCGATGACCACGACCAAGCGAATCTCCCCGGCGCAGGTCGCGACCGGGGCCGGCCCCCGCCGCCCGTACGTCCTCGGGCCGGGCGGGTCGGGCGCCAAGCCGCCGACCCGGCCGGCCTTGCGGGGCCCCCTGCCCCCCTGGCGGCGCTGGCTCCGCAAGGGGCTGATTTTGGGCGGGACCGTCGGGCTGGGGATGGTGCCGGCGTTCCAGAAGAACACGCCGGCCATCGATCCCGACTCCGAGGTCGAGAAGGCCTCGTTCCAGGTGGCCGACGGCTTCGAGGTCAACCTGTTCGCCTCCGACCCGATGCTGGCCAAGCCGACCCAGATGAACTTCGACAGCCGGGGCCGGCTCTGGGTCGCCTGCGCCGAGGCGTACCCCCAGATCAAGCCGGGCCAGGAGGCCGACGACAAGATCGTGATCCTGGAGGACGCCGACGGCAACGGCCACGCCGAGAAGACCACCGTCTTCGCCGACAAGCTCCTGATCCCCACCGGGGTCGAGCCCGGCGACGGCGGCGCCTACGTCGGCGCCGGGACCGAGCTGATCCACCTGTCGGACACCGACGGCGACGGCAAGGCCGACCGCCGCCGCGTGGTCCTCTCCGGATTCGGCACCGAGGACACCCACCACATCGTCCACACCCTCCGGCGCGGGCCCGAAGGGACGCTCTACTTCAACCAGTCGATCTACATCCACAGCCATGTGGAGACCCCCTGGGGCGTCCGCCGCCTGCCCGGCGGGGGCATCTGGCAGTATCGCCCCGAGAACGCCAACCTGGAGGTCTTCGCCCGGGGCTGGGTCAACGCCTGGGGCCACCACTTCGACCGCTGGGGCCAGTCGTTCGTGACCGACGGCGCCGGCGGCCGTGGGATCAACTACGTCGTGCCCGGCGGCGCCTACGCGACCGCCGTGGGCGAATCCCGGTTCGTCGACGGCCTGAACCCCGGCAGCCCCAAGTTCTCCGGCGTGGAGGTCCTGAGCGGCCGGCACCTGCCCGAAGACTGGCGCGGCAACCTGATCACCAACGACTTCCGCGCCAACCGCGTCTGCCGGTTCGTGGTCGGCGACGACGGCTCCGGGTTCGCCTCCCGCGAGATGCCCGAGCTGATCAAGACCCGCTACTCCGCGTTCCGGCCGATCGACGTCAAGATGGGCCCCGACGGCGCCATCTACGTCGCCGACTGGTACAACCCGATCATCCAGCACGGCGAGGTCGACTTCCGCGACCCCCGCCGCGACCACACCCGCGGCCGGATCTGGCGGATCACCGCCAAGGGCCGCCCCCTGGTCGCCCGCCCCAAGCTCCACGGCGCCAGCGTGGTCGAACTGCTGGACGCCCTCAAGGCCCCCGAGGACTGGACCCGCCACTTCGCCAAGCGCGAGCTGCTGGAGAAGGGCAAGGCGGCGGTCGTCCCGGCCCTGGCCAGGTGGGTCGAGGGCCTCGACCCGGCCGACCCCGACCTGGAGCATCACCGCCTCGAAGCCCTCTGGACCTACCAGACGCTCGACGTGGTCGAGCCCGCGCTCCTCTCCCGGCTCCTGGAGGCCAAGGACCCGCACGCCCGCGCCGCCGCCGTCCGGGTCACCGCCGCCTGGCTCGGGCGGATCGACTCGCCGCACGATCGCCTGGCCGCCCGCGTGATCGACCCCGACCCCCGGGTCCGGCTGGAAGCCGTCCGCGCCCTGGCCCACGCCCCGGAACCCCGGTCCGCCGAGATCGCCCTCCGCGCGATGGGGCAGCCGATCGACAAGTTCCTGGACTATGCCCTCTGGCTCACCCTCCGCGACTTGCAGGGCTTCTGGATGCCGGCGCTCAGCGAGGGCAAGTTCGACTACGGCGGCGACGCCCGCCGCCTGATCTTCGCGCTGGAGGCGGTCGGCTCGACGGCCGCGGTGCCTCCCCTGGTCGCGGCGCTGAAGGCCGGCAAGGTCGGCCCGGCCGAGGAAGACCGCGTCCGGTCGCTGATCGCCGCGTTGGGCGGCCCCGGCGAGCTGGCCATGATCTTCGACCTGGCCCTGGACCCCGCCACGCCGGCCGCCCGCCGCGCCTCCCTGCTGGACGCGCTGGCCCAGGCGTCGGCCCGCCGCCAGGTGGCCCCCTCGGGCGACCTCGGCCGGGTGGCCGCGCTGCTCGACTCCGAGGATCCCGCCACCCGCGCCGCCGCGGCCCTGGTGGCCGGCTCGTGGAAGGTCGAGCCGCTCCGCGAGCGGATCGAGGCCCTGGCCCGGATCGACGACCCGGCCGACCCGATCCGCCCGTCGGCGGTGGCCGGCCTGGCGGCGTTCGGCGGCCCGGCCGGCCGCGACGCCCTGGCCCGCCTGGCCACCGGCACCCGCCCCGCCCGGCTCCGCCTGGAGGCCGCCGCCGCACTGGCCTCGATCGACGCGAATCTCGCCGCCGAGCGCGGCGTGGCCGCGCTGGTCCAGGCCGAGCCCGGCGACCCGGTCGCCCCGTTCTTCGAGGCCTTGGTCGGCCGCCAGGGCGGCCCCGCCGCGCTGGCGAAGGCCCTGGCCGGCACGACCCTGCCCGCCGAGGTCGTCCAGGCCGGCACCCGGGTGGCGAAGGCCACGGACAAGCCCGACGCCGCCCTTTTGGCCGCGCTGGAGAAGGCCGCCGGGCCGTCCGGCGCGACCATGACCGTGGCCCGATCGGCGGCCGACCGCGCCGCCATCCTCGCCGACGTCGCCCGCAAGGGGGACCCGGCGCGGGGCGAGGCGGTCTTCCGCCGCGCCGCGATGCAGTGCCTCAAGTGCCACGCCATCGCCGGCGCCGGGGGCGAGGTCGGCCCCGGGCTGGAGAGCATCGGCGGGAGCGCCCCGGTCGACTACCTGCTGGACTCCCTCCTGGAGCCGGGCAAGGCGGTCAAGGAAGGCTATCATGCCACGGTCGTGGCCACCACCGACGGCCGGGTCGTCACCGGCCTGAAGGTCCGCCAGTCGGACCGCGAGCTGGTCCTCCGCGACGCCGAGGGGCGCGAGGTCTCGATCCCCGCCGGCGCCATCGAGGAGCAATCCATGGGCGGCTCGCTGATGCCCGCCGGGCTGGTCGACCCCCTGCCCCGGGGCGAACTCGTGGACCTGGTCCGGTTCCTCTCGGAACTCGGCAAGCTCGGCCCCTACGCCGTCTCCCCGGCCCGCGTCGCCCGCCGCTGGCAGGTCGCCGCGGTGGAATCGGGGGCCAACCTCGACGCCGCCGCCGCCGACGCCAAGCTCGCGTGGGCCCCGGCCTATGCCACGGTGGCCGGCACCCTGCCCGCCGCCGATCTCCCCGCCGGCACCGGCCCGGCCCTGGCCCGCACCGAGATCGAGGTGACCACGCCCGGCGCCGTGCGCCTGGCCATCGCCCCCGGCCCGGTCAAGGCCCTCTGGATCGACGGCCGGCCCGTGCCGCCCGCCGCGGCGATCGACCAGGATCTCCTCACCGGCCGGCACTGGATCACGTTCGCCGTCGAGGGCCGCCCCGGCCCGCTGCGGTGCGAGGTCCAGGAGGTCCCGGGCTCCCCGGCCCGCGTCCAGCCCGTCCTCGGCCGATGAGCGTCGGAGCACCGGGGGGCGGCGATCACCCGTCGCCGCCCCATCCCGCCTCTTTCGACGACGACCGGCTGCTGGCCGAGTGCGACCAGAAGTTCCTCCGCCGCTCGGGCCCGGGGGGTCAGAACCGCAACAAGGTCGAGACGGCGGTGATCCTCCACCACCGCCCCTCAGGCCTGTCGGCCGAGGCCAACGAGCGCCGGAGCCAGTCCGAAAACCGTCTGGAGGCCCTCCGCCGCCTCCGTTTCCTCCTGGCCCTGACCGTCCGCCGCCCCGTCGACCCGCTGGCCCCGCCCAGCCCCCTGTGGCAATCGCGGCTCCGCTCCGGCCGGATCCAGCTCAACCCCGAGCACCCCGACGTCCCCTCGATGCTGGCCGAGGCCCTCGACGTCATCCACGACCGCGACCTCGACCTCAAGGCCGCCGCCGACGTCCTGGCCTGCAGCTCGTCCCAGCTCATCAAGCTCCTGAAGCTCGAACCCAAAGCCCTCGCCCTCGTCAACCGCCTCCGCGCCGAGCGGGGGATGCGGACATTCCTATGAACACGCCGGGATGATCGACCCGCCCGGCGCAAGGGGTGACGGCATGATCCTCATGCTCGAAGACGAGGCCGACCGGATCCGCCGGTTCACCCGGGCCCTCCGGTCGATCGACCCCGGCCTGACCCTCCGGGTCTGGCGCGATGCCCACCAGATGAGCCGGGAGGTCGCGGCCGAACTGCCCTCGGCCCGGCTGATCTCGCTCGACCACGACCTCGAACCGCTGCCCGGCGACCCGCCCGACCTCGGCGACGGCATGGTCGTCGCCCGGGCGCTCGCCCTGCTCCCGCAACCCTGCCCCGTCATCATCCACAGCAGCAACGGCACGCGGTCGGACTGGATGGCGGGCGAGTTCGAACTCGGCGGGTGGGAGTATCGCCGCGTCGCCCCGATCGGGGAGCGGTGGATCGAGGAATACTGGCGATCCGTCGTGCGCGAACTCCTCGCCGGGCGGCATGCTTGAAGGCCCGACACCGGCCGCCGCCCGCTTCGATCAGGGAGCCAACCGTCGTGAACCTTGCGTCCAGGGAGATCGACTCCCCCGTGGGGAAGCTCAAGCTCGTCGCGAGCGACCTCGGCCTGCTCGCCGTCTTGTGGGAGCGGGACGACCCGAGGCGCGTCCCGCTCGGGCCATGCGAGGAGGCGCCCGGGCATCCCATCCTTGTCGAGGCCGAGGGCCAGCTCCGCGAGTACTTCGAGGGGCGTCGGACGGCGTTCTCCGTCGCGCTCGACTTCCGTGGGACGGCGTTCCAGCGGCGGGTCTGGGATGCGCTCCTGACCATCCCCTACGGCGAGACGCAAACCTACGGGCAGGTCGCGGCCCGGATCGGCCGGCCGACCGCGGTGCGTGCGGTCGGGGCCGCCAACGGACGGAACCCGATCTCGGTCATCGCCCCCTGCCACCGGGTGGTCGGCTCCGGCGGCAAGCTCACCGGCTTCGCGGGGGGGCTCGAAGCCAAGCAATTCCTGCTCGCCCACGAGGCGATGCACCGGCCATAGGCCCGGGCCGCCCGGAGCCCGGTCAGATCTGAGCGACCCCGCCGTCCACGAACAACTCGCTCCCGGTGACGAAGCTGGAATCGCTCGACGCCAGGAACAGGACGGCGGTCGCGATCTCCTCCGGCCGGCCCATCGTGCCCCGGGGGATCAGCTTCACGAACTCGTCGATCATCTCCTTCGGCACCCCGTCGAGGATCGGCGTGTCGATGGTGCCGGGGCTCAAGACGTTCACCCGGATGTTGCGGGCCTTCAGGTCCAGCGTCCACGTCCGGGCGAACGACCGCACGGCGGCCTTGCTGGCGCTGTAGACGCCGAAGGCCGGGAAGCCCATCGAGCCCGCGATCGACCCGTTCAGGATGATCGACCCGCCGTCGTTGAACAGGGGCAACGCCTTCTGGACCGTGAACAGCGTCCCCCGCACGTTCACCGCGAACGTGTTGTCGAACTGCTCCGGCGTGACGTGGCCGATCGGGGCGAACTCGCCGGTCCCGGCGCTGGCGAACAGGACGTCGATCCTCCCCTTCTCCCGCCCCACCGCCTCATACAGCCGGTCGAGGTCATCGAGGTTGCCGGCGTCCCCCTGCACCCCCGTGACGTTGCGGCCGATCGCCGCCACCGCCTCGTCCAGGTTCTTCCGGCGACGCCCGGTGATGAAGACGTAGGCCCCCTCCTCGACGAACAGCTTCGCCGTGGCCAGCGCCATGCCCGACGTCCCGCCCGTGATCACCGCCACCTTGCCCGCGAGCTTGCCCATGACTCACCCCCGCTCCCGTGGATCGGATCGGAACGGTGGGCATGGTAGGGGCGGCCTCGCGCGGGGCAAGTACGCACCTTTTCGTCGGTGCCCGGGCCCGGGCCGCGTAGGCATCGCGGTGGCTCCCCGATCGGGATGGCCCGGCGAGCGGTGCCGCGGGCGCGATCGCGCCCGCCCAGGGATGATCGGCGGTCGAGGTGCCGGGGCGTGCCCGATCACAGGGCGTCGGCGCTGACGACCTCGCCCCCGGCCTTGGAGGAGATGGCCCACCAGGTCGCCGGGCTGACCGTGTCCTTGACGAACCGGACCGAGCCGTCCAGGAAGGTCACGTTCACCCCTCCCGGGTGGTTCGAACTGGCCCCGACCATCGAGGCGACCACCGAAACGCCCGAGACATGGTCATGATTCGAGAAGAAGCAAGCCTTCTTGTTGGGCGTCTGGACGTGGGAGTAGCCGCCGCCGGAACCGACCTTCTGATCGGACCAGGAATAGCCCTTGGTGACGAACTTGCTGAACTTCGTGGACGCCTGGCAGCCCGCCGCGAGCGATTGGAGGGTGGAGGGGACATTCCCCACGACGGCCGGCGAGATGGTGCCCGTCCAGGCGAACGAGGTCGGCGAGAGATAGACCATGAATTTGCCGTCCTGGGCGACGCTCCGCCCCTTGACCCATTCGCTGAAGATCGCGGTGCCGGAGGTCCCATCGGTGATCGAGGCCAGCGAGACGGGAGGCCCGAACGGGTTGGAGCCCAGGGTATAGGCCGGCCCGTCGAACTGGAGGCCGTACAAGGTCAGGATGGTCCCCAGGTTGTTGGTGTAGTTGGTGTCGCCGAAGTCGTGGCCGGGATAGCTGCCCATCCCCCGGGCGATGATGGTCCCGTCGGAGGGGCAGAGGAACGTGTTGACCTTCGTCGATGACGCCGTGCCGTTGTGGGCCGCGTTGTAGAGCAGGGCCTGATTGAACGTGTTGTAGAGGTTCGCCTGCTCGAGGAAGGGCAGCAGGCGGACCTTCATCGAGAAATCATTCATCGATGTCCCGGTCTCGACCCCGCTCGTCGGCGACGAGGTCGGGGGCAGGACGCCGTGGACGTCCGTGTAGTTCATCACGGCCAGGCCGAGCTGCTTCAGGTTGTTGGTGCATTGCATCCGGCGGGCGGCCTCGCGCGCGGCCTGGACGGCCGGCAGAAGCAGCGCGATCAGCACGGCGATGATGGCGATGACGACCAGGAGCTCGATCAGCGTGAAGGCCCGGCGATGATCACGATTTCTCATTCAATCACTTCTCCGATGAGGCGACGGAGGCTCGTCCGAGGATGATCGAGTCCCGAGTCCGGCGACGGGGCCACCCAGCATCCCGGGAACCTTGAGGACGCGTCGGAACGGCACTCGGTATCGACCCCTCGTCACGAGAGATTACGACCCCGGCCTGACCCCTTCAAGGGTTTACATCCCTCGATCTGCCATCGATGAATGGAGGGGGCGGACGAACTCCCAAGAAATTCGTTCACTCGATCATGATGAGGCCAGGGAAGGCGATCGGATTCGCCGCAAAACAAAGTCCCGTAGGGTGGGCAACGCCCACCGCATTGAGGCCAATGGATTGAGCCGGTGGGCGATGCCCACCCTACGGGACTGAGTTTTCTCCTCGTCGGCCCGGCACCGCGGGGCCGAACGGGGGCCTTGGCGGGAGGCCCCGGCCCCGCCCAATCGGCGGCCTGGGCGGGCGCCAGCCCCGGGCTTCGTTGGTCGGGGTCGCGGGTTCGGGGGACGGACCAGCGGGGATTGCCGGCCGGGGGGGGCCGGGCAGGATGTGGGCCGAGGACCCGGGGGACCGGGAGCCGGCGGCCTTGCTGAAGACGGAATAATACCAGAGCGAGGCGGGGGCCGCATCGTATTCCGCCAGCGCCTGGTCAGTAGCCGTCTCGATCCGGCGCAAGCCTGCAGACACGGGCGTACCGGCCGGAACCCGGCTCCCGGCATCTCGCGCCGCGTCGCGGTAGCGGACGAGAGTCGTTCGGATCTTGTCGAAATACCGGCCCCTGAGCTGCTCGACCTGCGACCGCGTCGGGGTCGGCAGGGCCTCGGCCCGGGCCTGGATCGCCGCGACCCGCGAATTGAGGTCGTGGAATACGACACTGGTCGCTCCCGGGGTGTCGTCCACCACGGCCTCCGCGATGCGGTCGCTGAAATCTTCGAGCGGGACGATGAAGTCGTCGAGGAGCCGCTGGTATGTCGCCAGGTCGGTGCGGGGCAAGTCGGAGACGACACGGCCGCGGTATCGGACCGCCACGATGGGAAGGACGACCATCATCACCATCATCGCCATCGACCCGAACCAGGCGAATTGTTCCAGAGCGTTTTCCCCCTCGAACGCCCGGCGGTTCCCCCCCGCGCGACTGATCCCGGCGCCGGCGAGCGAGATCAGCGTGCACACGATCCCGACGACCCCGGCTCCTCCGCTCACGAGGGTCATCGTCGGAGAATTCGGGGTATGCGGCCCCACGAAGATTAGCTTCGCCGCGACGAGCAACATGAATACGGCCATGAAGGCCACGCCGATCCGCCGCACCCCAAGCCCCCAGGGAGCGCCGTCTCGGGACCGGCCCTGGGCCGACGTCGACCGGGCTTTCGCCCGTCGCGGGGGGAGAAGGTCTTGCTCATTCTCACTTGCCCACATTTCCACCGAGGCCGACGCAAGACCACGGGCTTCGTCCAGATCGTCCAGCCCGAACCGATCCTCCGCCGACGGCCGGACCCTGGCCTCGTGTCGAGCCCGCGCGACCGGCCGGGCCGGCTCCGGGGCCGGGTCGGGCAGCCGGGACACCGTGTAGCAATGCTTGCAGCGGGCCATCTTGCCGCCCAGTGCCCGCGAGATGGTATAGGGATGGCCGCACGAAGGGCAGTCGAAAGCAAGCCCCATCGGGCACACTCCGGATTGGTCCGAGGGAGGCAATGCCAATCCATCGTTCCCGGCTCGCCGGGGTCGATCTGCTTGGGGGGGATTCACGGCATCCTAGATTATAAACCTCTCGTCCTTCGGGAAAATACTCAGTGTCAGGGGGCACCCGGTTTTCCATGAGGACATTCCCATGGGCCGGGTCGCCCAGGGGGATCGATCCCCCGGGCCCTCACAGATCCGGATGTGCGGATTTCCGGAAGATACTTTGGGGTCAGTTTCGTAGGGTGGGCATCGCCCACCGCATCGTGGACTATGGATGGAGTCGGTGGGCGATGCCCACCCTACGGGGCTTTCTCTGACCCCTTTCTCCTCTCCCGATTTTTAGGTAACACGTTATAGAAGTTCCTCTGAATCGTGTTTTCAGAAAGGGGTTATGATGGTGGAATCGCGAGAAGGCGAGGTTAAAAGCCTTCACCCTAATGATGTGTTCACCCCGGGAAAACTTCCGATTAGACCGGGCAACGTATACGCAAGTCGAGGAGAGGCGGAGAAAGACTTCAACAAGGCTTTGTCCCGCGGGCTTGTCCCCCTTGTGTACGGCGAATACGGAGTGGGGAAAACCTCGATGGCGAGGTATTCGGTGAGAGGGGACGACGAAAGAGGCAAACTTGTCAATATAGAGAGTGCCGCAGACAAGACTATGAGAGATATCTTCTCGCGTTGTCTTGAGAAAATTGGCTACACTATTCAAATGAAACGGACAACGGGCAGTTCAGAAGCGGCGTCGGTCGAGGAAAGCGGAGGAGCGGAAGCCTCAATTACCGGAATCAAATCATTAATTGCGTACAAGCGTGGTAAGACCGCTACGGCTACGGAACAGCAAGAGGAGCAATTAGTCGTCACATCTCCCACGGATTCGAAGATAATTGAGATCTGTGAAACGGAGGGATTGATTCTAATAATCGACGAGGTGCACAGATCGACATCGAATTTCTTGGATGAGTTGGCGAAATTCTTGAAGGCATATGGTAACGCTAATTGTCGCAGATTCCGGATAGTATTGCTCGGGACATCTTCGGATGCTACACGACTAGTTCGCAGGGACCCTGGGATTGACCGCTTGATTCAAGAGGTCCCCTTGCAAGCGATGAGTGAAGAGGAAGCTCGTTATGTGGTTTTAACTGGCATGAATGCCTTGGGCATCAGATTTTACTCGGGCGGCGTCGACAAGCTGATCAAATCAAGCGTAGGTTCTCCAAATATTCTCCAATACCTATGCCTTGAGACCGCTGAGGCTGCTCATGCCAGGGCTCCCAAGATGGCAACAGAGGGAGACGTTGCCCATGCCTTAAGTGAATACATTGAAAGGAAGGAGGCGCGTCTGTACGGGATGTACAAGAAGGGTATCGAAACCGTCGGGCCAGTGAAATATAGGAAGCAAATTCTCCGAGCCGTCGCTGAGGCAGAAGACGAATATGTCACAATGGAGGAGATTAGAAGCCGTGTCTCGGTTTACCGTGGCAAGGAAGTGCCCAGTTCCTCTCTATCTGGCCCACTGCGTGAATTGAAAGATACGAGATTTGGCCCTCTTCTCAGCGATGTTGATCGTCCGGGTGGCGACGGAAGGGTGATGAATTATTCTACGTTCGTCGACGCCTCGCTTAAGGCATTTATCAGGATGCAAGTCATGAGAGAAGAGGATGCCAAGGAGAAGTGATGCATTGTTGAAAAGGAATCATGGGCAAAAGGGGTCAATGGGCAAAAGGGGTCAGGAGTCGATTCTTGACTCGAATTCAAACGAGGCAAAAGGGGTCAGGAGTCGATTCTTGACAAGCCAAACTCGAATTCAGCATTCAGATCATTCGGTTCCGTTAATCGACCCGGGAGAATCAGAGTCGAGGCCTCAGTAATGAGTAAAGCGAAACCGCCGGCCTTCGCGTCGGGACGCGGGGCCGGCGGGTCGTGGTGATCGGGGGGGACGGGCCGGGGCGCGGGTCAGGCGCGGTCGGAGCCGCCGCGGGACTCGGCGGGGCGGGCGCCGCGGGTCGAGTTGGCATAGACGGAGGTCAGGACGCCCAGCAGGGCCGAGCGGCGGCCGGACCGGCTCGACTTGGTCCCGCGATGCATGCGGGCGACGGTGCCCGCCCACTCGAAGCCGGAATGGAGGGGGGCCGGCTTCTTCGAGTTCGAGACGCTCATCGGTCGGGATGCTCCTGGTAAACCGCGGGCCGCCTCGACATCAAGGCGCCTCGCGCTTCGCGACGGGATCGTGGGCACGGCCCATGATCCCTCGGCGTCCCCGGCGAACCTCCTCGCCGCGCGCCACAAGCCGTTCGAGCGAACCGGAACCGGCCGGGTCGTGTCCCCAATGCCGGAGCGATCCACGCCTCGTCGCAGGAGGTTGATGCAAGGAGAGTCGGCCGGGAGGGCACAAAGAGGAGAGTCGCGCCCCGCGTCGGGCCTGTTCGAGGGTAGAAGAGGATAATCGAGCGTTTTCCCTCCGTCAATGAGGGAAAATTCGCCATCGGTCGGATTCTTCGGCATAAGGCATCGAAACCCGAAGATCGCGCCCCGCCCGGCCCCGAAGTCGCGTCGCCGATCCCCGATTCGGGACGAAATTCGCCGATCCGGGGAAAAACTATGCTAAGGGCACCCCCTCGATCCTGAATATATCGGGCGGAGACCCGACCCGGCCGACGCGACGCCAACGAGGACACGCCGATGCCCGCTTCCCCCGCGCAGATCGAGGCCAACCGCCGGAACAGCCTCAAGAGCACCGGGCCGACCAGCGAGGAGGGCAAGGCCCGCTCGCGGGGCAATGCCCTGAAGCACGGGATGACCGGAGCCGGGATCGTGCTCCCGAAGGAGGACGCCGCCGAGGTCGACCGGCTCACCGAATCGTTCCGCGCCGAGTTGAAGGCCGAGGGGGATGTGGGCGGCGTGCTGGCCCGCCGGATGGCCGTGCACGCCGTCCGCATGGATCGCGCGGTGGTCCAGGAGTCCGCCGCCCTGTCCACCCACGTCCGCGAGGCCAAGGAAGCCTTCATGGCCGGCCCGGACCGCTACGCCGACAACGCCCGGACGCTCCGCAACGAGGCGGCCAACCGGGCGTTGTTCGACGACTCGCCGGGGGCGATCCTGGCGCGGAAGTACGAGGCCGCCTCCGAACGCGGCTTCCTCGCCGCCCTCAAGGAGTTGCGGCGGATGCGGGCCGAGGCCGACATGGCTGCCGTGGAGGAGGAGGCGATCGCGGCGGCCGTGGCGAAGGCGGTCGAGGCGTCATCGGAACCGACCGGGAAATTGGCTTCGTTTTTCCAGGCACCTCCGGCCCCGATCCCGGCCCCGTCGCGGCCGTCGGCGGCCCTCCCGACCCCCTCTCGCACGGGCTGGGAACCCGCCCCGGACGGCCGTAGCGACATCCCGATGACGATCGGCCGGGCCCGCTGACCGGGCCGGGGGCGCCGATTTTCGCGACGCGGGGATCCGGGGGCGCGAAGCTGTCCTAGGCTTCCCGGATCCCGGGCGATCCCGGCCCCCGATGGGAGTGGGCCCGCCCGGGAGGATTCGCCGGGGCCATCGGCGTCGGCGCGGGTTCGGGGCTGTCCCACGATCCTCCCGCGCCCTCCGGGACGGCCCCGGCCGGGGAAGGCCGCTCCATGAGACCCCAGTCGCGATCCGCCCCGTCCCGGGCCCGTCGGAAATCCGCCGCGCTCCGCCCCTCGGCCGAGGCCCTGGAATCCCGGCTCATGATGGCCGCCGACGCGGTGCCGGCCCCGATGCGGGCGGCGATCGCCGATGCGCGCGGGCCGGCCGTGCGGGCGATCCGCGGGCCGGCCGCCGGGACCTACGCTTCGGGCGAAGCGCTCACATTCCGGGTGGTCTTCGACGAGCCGGTGCGCGTGACCGGGTCGCCCACCCTCCCGGTGGAGATCGGCCTCGCGGTGCGCCAGGCCGAGCTGGTCGGGGGGCCACGACGGACCCTGGCCCGCTCGCTCGACTTCCGGACGACGGTGGACGCCGGGGCGAGCGACGCCGACGGCATCGCGCTGGGCACGGTGGGCGTGCGCGACGGGTCGGTGGTCCGGCTGCTGGCCGGGGCCGACGGGATCCGCGACCGCGCCGGCAACGCGGCGGACCCCGCCCTGCCGACCTTGGGGGCGGGGCGGGTCCTGGTCGACGCGGTCGCCCCCGGCGTGCGCAGCTTCGGGTTCCAGGGGCTCGACGCCGGCACGATCCGGGCGGGTCGGCGGATCGTCGCCGAGGTGAAGTTCGATCGGCCCGTCACCGTGGCCGGCCGGGCGACCATCCCGTTCCGCATCGGCGATCGCCCGCTCGAACTCGCCTACGCCGGCGGCTCCGGCTCCCGGACCCTCCGATTCGAATACCGGGCCGATGCGGACACGGACCCCCGCGCGGTCGCGTTCCGCGAGGGGCTCGGCGAGGTGATCGAGCTGTCCGGCCCGAAGGCGGCGATCCGCGACCGGCGCGGCAACGAGGCGTCCTACGTGCGCGGGCCATCGGGCGAGATCCTGGAGGAGGGCGGCCGCCGGATCGTGGTCCTCGGGGCGCACTATCAACTCCTCCGCCGGGTCGGGGTCGACGAGCTGAATCAGGCCCTGAACGTCGACGCCCGGGCCTTCGTCGATGCGTCCGATCCGCCGGAGTCCTACCGGGTGCCCGCCTACCAGCAGGCGACGCATGCCGTGGACCTGTACAAGGTCACCTACAACTCGACGATCCCCGAGCAAGGGGGCCGGGCGACCCTGGCCACCGGCCTGGCGGCGATCCCGGTCCCGACCGCCCAGGAATCGGCGGCCGGCGGGGCCATCGCCCGGCCGATGGTCTCCTACCAGCACGGGACCGTCTACGGGCTGCACCAGGTCCCGTCGTACGCGTTCCCGGCCGTCGCGGGGGGGCCGTCCGACCTGGGGTCCTACGAGACGCGGCTGGCCGTCGCCCAGTTCGCCGGCCGGGGCTTCGTCGTGATCGCGGCCGACTACTTCGGCATGGGGGACTCCCCCGAGGCGGACTCCTACGCGGTCAAGCAGAGCGAGCAGCAGGCCTGCCTCGACCTGCTCCTCCGGTCGTCGGGGCTGGTCCGATCCCGGGGCGTCGAGGCGACCGACCTGCTGCTCTCGGGGTGGTCGCAGGGGGGCCTGGTGACGATGTCGTTCCTCCAGAAGCTGGAGGAGCGGGGGATCAAGGTCGCGGGGGCCTCGACCGCCTCCGCCCCCTCCGACGTGCTGGCCGCGACCTCCGCCATGCTGTTCCACCGCCGGGGCGCGACCGACCCCGTCCCGGATGCCGTGTGGCTCAACACGATCTTCGTCATCGCGGCGTTCTCCTACGAGACCTATTACGACCGGCCCGGCCTGGCCCTGGACTTCTTCAACCCGCAGTATTACGACGCCTGCCGCCGGGTCTACGCCCGCGAGTACGACCACCTCGGCTTCGACCCATCCGCCGGCGACCTCCTGGTCTACGCGTCGCCGGGGGATGCCGACCCGGCCCGCATCCCCGCCGACCTGCGGGCCTTGATCCGCCCCGAGGTCTTCGACCCGGCCAAAGCCTCGGGCCCCGGCCCCCGATTCTACCCGTCCGGCGAGTTCGCCCGGCTCCTGCGGGAGGCCAGCTCCTTCCAGTGGGTGATCCAGACGCCGGTCCAGCTGAACTACGGCACCGACGACGAGGCCTTCTCGCCGGCCGTCGCCCTGATCCCCTCCGTCTATCAGGAGGCCATCAACGCCCGGAACCCCATCGAGCCGGTGCCGGTCGCCGGGGGCAACCACCGCGGCACCTTCCTGACCGCCGTGGACAACCAACGCTACTGGTTCAACGTCCTGCTCGGCCGCGACCCCGGCCCGAGGCCCGCCGGATTCCCGCCCGCATAGGGGGCGGGGGGACGCCCCGCCGGTCAGGTCGCCTAGGAGGCGGCCGGCATCCGGGTTATGGTGGGAAGGGCCGGGCGGGGGCGTCCCACGGAAGCCCGGGCGGACGGATGGGCGGATGGAGCCGGTCGATGTTCACGTTTCTGCACGCCGCCGACATCCACCTGGACAGCCCCCTGCGCGGGCTGGACCGGTACGAGGGCTGCCCGGCCGACGAGATCCGGGGGGCGACCCGCCGCGCCCTGGCCAACCTGGTCAAGCTGGCGATCGACGAGAAGGTCGCCTTCGTCCTGATCGCCGGGGACGTGTACGACGGCGACTGGCGCGACCACAACACCGGCCTCTGGTTCGTCCGGCAGATGTCGATCCTCCGCGACGCCGGGATCGACGTCTTCCTGATCAGCGGCAACCACGACGCCAAGAACAAGATGACCCGGGAGTTGCGGCTCCCCGACAACGTGACCACCCTGTCCACCGACCGCCCCGAGAGCCGCCGGACCCGCGACGGGTCGGCCGCGATCCACGGCCAGGGGTTCGCCACGGCGGCCGTCACCGAGGATCTTTCCGCCACCTACCCGGCGGCCGTCCCGGGCTGCTTCAACGTCGGGATGCTCCACACGAGCGCCACCGGCCGCGAAGGGCACGAGCGGTACGCCCCGTGCACGGTCGATTCGCTCCGCTCCAAGGGATATGGCTACTGGGCGCTCGGCCACGTCCACGCCCGTGAGGTGCTGGACGCCCGCGACGCCCCGATCGTCTTTCCAGGCAACGTCCAGGGGCGGCACATCGGCGAAGAAGGGGCGAAGGGGTGCATGCTGGTGACGGTGGACGATGCCGGCGCGGCGACCACCGAGTTCCGCCCGCTCGACGTGCTCCGCTGGGCCATGTGCCGGATCGACGCCTCGGCGGCCCGCTCCCCCGACGACGTGGTGGACGCCTTCCAGGACCAGATCGCGGGGCTGCTGGACGCCGCCGACCGCCGCCACCTGGCGGTGCGGGTCCGGGTCTCGGGGGCGACCGCGGCCCACTCGGTGCTCGTCGCCAGGGCCGAGGATTGGTCCAACGACATCCGCTCCGTCGCCATCAGCCACGGCGCCGACCGGATCTGGGTCGAGTCGGTGAAGGTCCGGACCTCGCCGCCGAGGCGGGCCAAGGGCAGCGACCCCGGGGCCGACGGGCCGTTGGCGGAACTCGACCTGATCATCGCCGACCTGCTGGGCGACGAGTCCCGGCTGGTGGCCTTCGCCGGGGACCAGCTCGGCGACCTCCGCAAGAAGCTGCCGCCGGAGCTGATCCGCTCCGACGCGGTGGACCTGGCCGACCCCCGCTGGCTCCGCCACGAGCTGGAGCATGCCCGGGCGTTGCTGGAAGCCCGGTTCGACGCGGCGGCGGAGGCGGCCCGATGAAGATCCTCCGCCTGGACCTGCTCGCCTTCGGCCCGTTCGCCGATGCCCCGCCGCTCCACCTCGGTGACGGGCTGCACCTGATCCACGGCCCGAACGAGGCGGGCAAAAGCTCGACCCTGCGGGCGATCCGCAACCTCCTGTTCGGCTTCCCGGCCCGGACCGGCGACGACCACCGCCACGCCTACGCCGACCTCCGGATCGGGGCGACCCTCCGCAACGCGGCCGGGGCGGAACTCTCGTTCCTCCGCCGCAAGCGGAACACCCAGTCGCTCCGCACGGCCGACGACGCCTCGGGCCTGCCCGACGACGCGCTCCGGCCGTTCCTGGACGGGATCGACGCCAAGCGGTTCAACGACCTGTTCTCGCTGGACCACGCGGAACTGGTGGACGGCGGCCGGGCGATCGCGACCGGGGGCGGGGACCTGGGGTCGATCCTGTTCGCCGCCGGCACCGGGCTGGCCCGGCTGCACGCGGTCCGCAAGGCGCTCGACGAGGAGATGGCCGCCCTGTTCCTCCGCCAGGGCAAGAACCCCCGGATCAACCAGGGACTGGCCGACTGGAAGGCCGCCCGCGACCTGGCCCGCGACAGGTCGACCCCGACGGAAAGCTGGCTGGAGGCCGAGGCCCAGTACCTCCGGGCCGACGCCGACCACAAGCGGGCCGCCGACGAGTGCCGCCGCCTGGCGGCCGAGAAACGCCGGCTCGAATCGCTACGCGGGGCCCTGCCCCTGCTCGCCCGCCGCGACCAGGCGGCGCGGGCCCTGGCCGAGATCGGCGCGGTCCCGATCCTGGCCGAAGGCTTCTCCGAGCGCCGCCGCCAGGCGACCTCGGCCCGCGAGGCCGGGCTCAAGGCCGGGCGCGACTCCGGGCTGGAGATCGCCCGGTTCGACGCCGAGCTGGACGAACTCGGCCCGCCCGACCCGGCGCTGGCCGAGGCCGACGCGATCCGGGACCTCCGGGACGCGCTGCCGCTCTACCTCCAGGCCGAGGCCGACCGGCCCCAGGCCGCCGACCGGCTGGCGCGGCTGGAGGACGAGGCCCAGGCCCTCCGCGCCGGTCTCGGGCTCGACGGCCGGGCCGACCCGTCGCGCGTCTCCCCGGACCGCGCCGGGCTGATCCAGGAGCTGGTCCAGGAACGAGGCCGGATCGAGGCCCAGGTGGAGCAGGCGGCGAAGAAGCTCGCGGCGCTCGCCCCGGCCGACCTCGCCGGCCTGCCCCCCGACGCGTCGGCCCGGGCCGACGCCCTGGAGAAGGCCGTGGACCGGGCCCGCAAGCTGGGCGACCCGGAGGACGACCTGGCCACCGCCCGCGCCGACCTCGCCGTGGCCGAGGCCCAGGCGGAGATCGACCTCAAGGGGCTCGCCCCCTGGTCGGGCACGCTCGATGATCTGGTCGGGATGCCCCTGCCCGCCACGGCCCACCTCGACCAGTTCGAGGCGAGGTTCGACCGGGCCGACGAGGCGATCGCCCGCGTCGAGGCCGACCGGGCCCGGGAGGCCGAGGCGCTCCGGACGCTGGAGCGCGAGGCGGCCGCCGAGGACGCCCGGGCCGAGACGGCGCCCCCGTCCGAGTCGGAGCTGGTCGCCCGCCGCGCCGCGCGGGGCGAGGCCTGGCTCCGGATCCGCCGCGCCTGGGCCGAGGGGGAGCCCGCCGGGTCGGGCCCGTCGATCGACCTGGCGGCCGGGTTCGAGGCGACCATCCTCGCCGCCGACGACCACGCCGACCGCCTCCGCCGCGAGGCGGACCGGGTCGCCGAGCGTTCCCAGCGCGACCTCCGGCGGATCGGCCTCTCGATCCGGATCGACGAGCTGGCCGCCGAGGCGGCCCGGCTCCGCGACGACCGCGCGGCGATCGCCCGCGAGTGGGCCGCGCTCTGGGCCCCGGCCGGCGTCGACCCCCTGCCCCCCCGGGCCATGAAGGACTGGATCGCCCAGAAGCGGGCCGAGTTGATCCGGCAGGCCAAGGGATTGCAGAAGCTCCGGGGCGAGGTCGAGAAGGCCGCCCGCCGGCTGGCCGAGGCCCGCGACGAACTCGGGCGCGGGCTGGCCGGGCTGGGCTGCCCCGATGCCGACCCGGCCGAAACCCTGTTCGCCCGGATCGACCGGGCCCGCGCCGCGATCGACCGCGTGGCCGGGGCCTCCGCGCTGGCCCGGGCCCGCGACGAGCGCGAGGCCGCCGAGGCCGCCCAAGCGGACTGGTCCCGGCGCTGGGCCGAGGCGGTCGCCCCCCTGGGGCTGGGCTCGGGCATCTCCACGACGCGGGCCGTCGGCCACATCCAGAGGATCAACGACCTGGCCGACCGGGCCCAGGAGATCCGCGACCAGCGGGACGCGATCGCCGCGATCGACCGCGACCGCGCCCGGTTCGAGGCCGCCGCGACCGGACCGGCCGGGCGGATCGCCCCCGAACTCGCGGGCCGGCGGGCCGAGGACGCCGCCCGGGCCCTGCTCGAACGGCTCGACCGGGCCCAGGCCGCCGAGGCCCGCCGCGCCGACCGGCTCCGGCTGAAGGCCGCGCAGGAAGCCCGCCGCGACGAGGCCCGCCGCGAGGTCGACCGGGCCGACGCCATGCTCGCGACCCTGGTCCGCGAGGCCGGCGTCGACTCGCCCGACGGCCTGATCGCCGCCGAGGCCGCCTCCGACGAGGCCCGCCGCCGCCGCGACCAGCTGGCCGACCTCGACGACCAGCTGGCCGACCTCGCCGGCCTCGGCGGCGTCGACCGCCTCCGCGACGAGGTCCAGGAGGAACTGGCGGGGGACACGCCGATCGACGACCGGCTCGCCGACCTGTCCGACCGGCTCGCCGCCGAGGAGTGCCGCCGGGACGACCTGGCGCGGGACCTGGGGCGGGCCGCCGAGCGGTTCGACAAGATCGACGGCGGGTCGGCGGCGGCCGATGCCCAGCAGGTGGCCGAGGAGAAGGCCGCCCACCTGTCCGAGGACATCGCCCGCTACGTCCGGCTCCGCCTGGCCTCGGCCGCCCTGGAATCGGCCATAGAGCAGCACCGCAAGAAGCATCAGGGGCCGGTCCTGGGCCGGGCCGAGGAGCTGTTCGCCCGGCTCACCCTGGGGTCGTTCCCCCGGCTCCGGGCCGAGGTCGACGAGAAGGGGACCAGCCTCCTCTACGGGCAGCGGGGGGACGAGAAACTGGTCGGCGTGGATGGGATGAGCGAGGGGACCGCCGACCAGCTTTATTTGGCGCTCCGCCTGGCCAGCCTGTCGGCCCACATCGACCACCACGAGCCGATGCCCCTGATCGTGGACGACATCCTGGTCAACTTCGACAACGCCCGGTCGGCCGCCGCGCTCCGGGCGCTGGCCGACCTGTCCGCCCGGACCCAGGTCCTGTTCTTCACCCACCACGAGCACCTGGTGGACCTGGCCCGCGCCACCCTGCCCGGCGACGTGCTGACGGTCCACCGCCTGGACCGCACGATCTCGGCCCCGCCGGAGGCCCCGGCCGCTGCCCCGGCTTCGACCCCCTCCGCCTCGGCCCGGGGCGGCAAGCGGAAGAAGGCCGTCCAGGCGTCGCTGCTGGGGGACGACTGATGCCGACCGGCCTTGACCCCCCCGCCCCCTCCGTTACAGTGGGCCGCCCGGGCGTCCCGCGTTCGCCCCGGCCTCCCCTCGGGAAAGGATGCCCGCCCTTGGCCTCATGGTTCGCAGCAACGCCCCGCCGCAAGGCCCGGCGCAAGGTGTTCTTGGCGGGGTCGTTGGCCTTCGCGGCCGTCTTCTCCGCCTACTTCCACCGGCCCCTGTTCCGGGGCAACGTCGGCATCGTCGACCCCGGCCGGGTGGTGCGGTCGGCCCAGCCGACCGGCGACCGGCTGGCGGACCTGACGAAGGATCACGGGCTGGCCACGGTCCTGAACCTCCGGGGCGGCTCCGACTCCGACGCGTGGTACAAGGCCGAGGTCGCCGACGCCGCCCGGCTCGGGCTCGACTTCTACGACTTCCCGATGAACGCCACGTCGCGCCCGCCCCGGCGCCAGTTGCTCGCGGTGCTCGACCTGCTGGACCGCTGCCGCTACCCGCTGCTGATCCACTGCAAGTCGGGCTCGGACCGGACCGGGCTGGTGGCCGGCCTCTACCTCCTGTCCCGCCGGGGCGTGCCGCCCGAGCAGGCCGAGCGGGCCCTGACCCTGGTCCACGGCCACGTCCCGATCCTCGACACGAGGCGGATGCACGACCCGTTCGACGAATACGCCGACTGGCTCCGGATCCACGGCCAGGCCCACACCCCGGCCCTGTTCCGCGCCTGGGTCGAGCGCGACTACCGCTCCGACGACCCCTTGGTGGCCTTCCGCCCCGTGACTCCCGGCCCCCGCCCCCCGCGCGTCGCCCAGGATGCCGCGGCCGGCGAGCCGACCCCCCGCTGACGGGGGCGTGAGGCCGTTCGCCGGGCCCGGCACCGGTGATCGGCGACGGGGCCCCGCGAGGAGCGAGCGGGAGCCCGTCCCCTTTCACCACGCCGGCCCTCGCCTTATGGCCGATGGCCGGGCGATTCCCGCCGGCCTTCGCCCCACGTTGGGCCGCGACACTTCCCGGATCTTGATGAGGCACCCGGAATGGACTGGTTGATCTTGCTGGTGGCGGGGCTGTTCGAGGTGGGCTGGGCGGTCGGCCTGTCCTACTCCAAGGGGTTCACCCGATTGTGGCCGAGCGTGGCCACGGTGGCCTCGATGGGCGTGAGCCTGTTCTTGCTCGGCGTGGCGCTGCGGACCCTGCCGCTGGGCACCGCCTATGCCGTCTGGACCGGCGTGGGGGCGGTGGGCACGGTCATCGTCGGGATCGCCTTCCTGGGCGAGCCGGCCAACCTCCCGCGCCTGGTCTGCCTGGGGCTGATCGTCGCCGGGATCATCGGCCTGAAGGTCGTCGCCCCGCACTGATGGCCGGGCCGACCCGACCCCCTTCCGGCGGCCTCCGAAAAATTCGTGCAAAATTCCCCGGATCCGGATCGTCTTCTTCACGTGGATTTGCCATAGTTCTATCTCACCTCCATTTCACCTCGATCTCTCCGGATTGTCGCCCG
The DNA here is from genome assembly GCF_051175315.1 of Tundrisphaera macrotermitis. Classification (NCBI taxonomy): domain Bacteria; kingdom Pseudomonadati; phylum Planctomycetota; class Planctomycetia; order Isosphaerales; family Isosphaeraceae; genus Tundrisphaera; species Tundrisphaera macrotermitis. Next base: position 2,059,027 of record NZ_CP195100.1, on the reverse strand, counting down.
GGCGATGCCGCCCGGACGCGATGGGGCTCCGCCATGAATCGGACTCGACGGCCGGGTTTCACGCTCATCGAACTGTTGGTTGTCATCGCGATCATCGCCGTGCTGATCGCCCTGCTGTTACCCGCCGTGCAGGCGGCGCGCGAGGCGGCCCGGCGGGCCCAGTGCGTCAACAACCTGAAGCAGCTCGGCCTGGCGATCCACAATTATGAGAGCGTCCACGGCGGCCTCCCGCCGGGGCGGATCTGGGCGCCGCGGCCCGGCAAGGGGGACGCCGACTTCCCCAAGATCTTCTCCGGCAGCCCGAACACCACGTGGTTCTGCCTGATGCTGCCGATGATCGAGCAGTCCAACCTGGCCAACGCCTTCAACTACGCGCTCGGGGGCGAGGGATACCCCGGGGGCGGGCTGACCATCGCCGCCGGCTGGTTCGGCAACTCGACCGTCATGGCCACCAAGATCGCCTCGTTCCAGTGCCCGAGCGATCGCGAGGGGAAGTTCCAGATCACCACCTCCTACCAGGGCGGGGCCCTCAGCCCGGTGATCGTGACCAAGGGGAACTACGCGGCGAACTGGGGCAACACCGACTGGGGCCAGCAGCGCAGCTCGACCCTGGGGGCGAGGTTCCTCGCGTCCCCGTTCGGCCACGACGGCAAGATCGGCCTGAGGTCGATCACCGACGGCACCAGCAACACCGTCTTCGTCGCCGAGGTCCTCCAGGGGGCGCTCAACGACATCCGGGGGACGATGTGGTCGACCGTCGGCGGCGGGTCGTCGTTCATGACCCGCTACACGCCCAACGGCACGACCGACGCCATGGGCCTGCGGACCGGCGGGGACTATCTCAACAATGACCCGGGGCTGTTCTGCACCAGCGAGCCGGTGCAGCAGCTCCCCTGCCAGCCCGGCGCCGGGGACAACGACGCCTTTGCCGGGTCGCGGAGCCGCCACGCCGGCGGCGTGAACACCCTGATGGGGGACGGGTCGGTGCGGTTCGTCAAGAACACGATCAACGCGACCAACTGGGTGGCCCTGGGGACGATCAGCGGCGGCGAGATCGTCGGCGCCGACTCGTACTGACGCCCGACCGACGATCCGGCGATTGCAAATCCCGCGGGATTCCCGCATCCCGGGAATCCATGCCCGAGGCCCGCTTGACGCCGGGCCTCCGGGCTGGTCCCGTAGGCGGGCCCGCTCCGTGCCAGGTTCCACACATCCACCGAGATCCGCACCGATGACGACACGCCTCACGGGCCTCCGCCCGACCCTGATGATCCTCGCCGCGCTGGCCGCACCGATCCCCGCCGCGCGGGCGGGGCTCGACGATTACCTCAAGCGGCCCGAGCCCGCCTATGCCTGGGAGCCGGTCTCGACCCAGAAGGTCGGCCCCGCCACGCTCCACCGGATCAAGGTCACCTCGCAGGTCTGGCAGGGGATCACCTGGACGCACCAGGTCTCCATCGTCGAGCCGGCCGACATCGCCTACCCCAACGCGGCGGCCCTGCTGATCACGGGCGGGGCCGTCGGCGACAAGCCCCGCGACGGCGACCTGGCCACCGGCCTGGCCCTGGCCAACGCCTGCCGGGCGCGGGTGGTGGTCCTGCCGCAGGTCCCGAATCAGCCCCTGCTGGGGGACAAGCGCGAGGACGCCCTGATCGCCGAGACGTTCGTCCGCTACCTGGAGACGAAGGACGCGAACTGGCCCCTGCTGTTCCCGATGGTCAAGAGCGCCGTCAAGGCGATGGACGCCGCCCAGGCGTTCGCCGCGGGCCAGGGCCGGCCGATCGAGGAGTTCGTCGTCACCGGGGCATCGAAGCGCGGCTGGACCACCTGGCTGACCGGGGCGGTCGACCCGAGGGTCAAGGCGATCGCGCCGATGGTGATCCCCACGCTCAACCTGAACGCCCAGACCGATCACCAGCTGGAGATGTTCGCCGGCAAGTACAGCGAGCAGATCCAGGACTACACCGAGCGCGGCATCGTGGGCCGGGACGACCCCACCGCCAAGGCCCTGCTGACCATGGTCGACCCGTTCACCTATCGCGACCGCCTGGCGCTGCCCAAGCTCCAGATCAACGGGACCAACGACCCGTACTGGACGCTCGACTCGATGAACCTGTTCTGGGACGAACTGTCCGGCCCGAAGTGGGTGGTCTACCTGCCCAACGCCGGCCACGGCCTGGACCAGCACCGCGACTACGCGGTGAGCGGCATCGGCGCCCTGTTCCGCCACGCGATCGGCAAGACCCCCCTGCCGAAGCTGTCGTGGACGTTCGCGGAGGCCGACGGCCAGGTCACGCTGGCCGTCGCCTCCGACCCGGCCCCGAAGACGGCCCAGGCCTGGACGGCCACGTCGGACACGCTCGACTTCCGCAAGTCCCCCTGGACCGCGATGCCCCTGGACTCGTCGCTCAAGGCGTCGGTCCGCAAGCCCGAGGCGGGCAACGTCGGCCTGTTCGCCGACCTCCAATACGAGGTCGACGGCTTCTCCTACCACCTCTCGACCCAGGTCCACCAGACCATGACCAAGCCGGCCCCGTGAACGCGAGCGGCCCGACGCCCGGCTCAGCGCCGGGCGCGGAGCCAGGCCAGGAGGTCGGCCTCGTCCCGGGCGTCCAGGACCGGGGCGAAGCTGGGCATCCGGCGCCGGCCGTCCTTGAGCAGGGCGTGGTACTCGTCCTCGCGGGCCAGGTAGGGCTTCTCGACGAGGTTGGTCCCGAGGTCCCCGCCGCGGGCCTCGGGGCCGTGGCAGGTGGCGCAGTGCTGGGCGAACAGGGCCTGGCCCCGCGCCAGCACCTCGGCCGAGGCCGGAGCGGGCGGGTCGAAGGCCGGCGGGCGATCCAGGGCCAGGGCCGCGTCGGGCGTGAGTTGCATCGGCGCGGGGGCGGGCTGGGTGTCCGGGTAGGTGGCGGCCAGGTACTCGATCACCGAGGCCTTCTGGTCGGCCGGCAAGGGGGCGCCCCAGCCGATCATCTTCTCGACCTCGGCGGTCCACTGCTTGGCCGAGAGCCGGTGGTTGGAGATCATGTCCTCGCCGTGGCACATCAGGCAGTTGCCGACGACCGAGGCCCTGGCCTCGGCCATCCGTGCCTGACGTTCGTCGTCATCATCGTCGGCCGAGACGGCGAACGGGACGGCGGAGGCCAGGGCCAGGGCGGCCGCGACGGGGGCGAGCAAGAAGCGGGCGCGGATCATGGGTCAGCGGACCTCCCGGGTGACGCGGTCGATGCCGTTCCAGAGGTAGCCGGACTTGTTCCAGGCGGGCGTCTCGGGCTGCGAGTCGCCGCGCGAGTCGGTGGCCCGGGATCGGAGCAGGTAGCGGCCGGCGGCCGGGGCCTCCCAGGTGGCCGTCCAGAGCCGCCAGGCATAGGGGCGGGGCTCGCCTTGCAGGGTGGCCTCGACCCACGGGGCGTCGGGGCCTCCCTCGGGCCCGGCGGCGAACTCGACCCGGGTGATCGTGGCATCCCCGCCGGTCCAGGCGACGCCGCGGGCCTGGTGGCGGCCGGTGCCCAGCGAGGTGCCGTCGTGGGTCCGGGCGATCAGGGACTTGACGTTGAGGGTGGTGACCGGGACCTGATCGGCCGGCTTGACGTCGACGCCGGGCGGCGTGGGGACCTTGGGCACCTTGTAGCCGGTCTGCTGGTAGAAGCTGGGGGCCTCGTCGCGGGAGACGGTGATTTTCCGGAGCCACTTGATCCAATGATTGCCCGACCATCCCGGCACGACCAGCCGGATCGGCCCGCCGTGGAGCCACGGCAAAGGCTCGCCGTTCATCGTGGTGGCCACCAGCGTGCTGGGGTCCATCGCCCGGTCCAGGGGGATCGAGCGGAGGTAGGCGGGCGTCTTGGGGTTGGGCGGGCCGTCGGCCGCGTGGAGGATCACGTGCCCGGCGCCGGCCTGGACCCCCGCCCGGCGGAGCAGGTCGGCCAGGGGCACCCCGCCCCACTCGGCGTTGCCCACGGCCCCGCGCTCCCAGGCCACGCCCGGGGGCTGGGGCCGGAACAGGGCCCGGCCGTTGCCCGAGCACTGGAGCACCGCCGGGATCGCCGCCGGGGCCGCCGGCTTCAGGTCGTCGAGCCCGAGCGTCAGCGGCCGGTCGACCATCCCGTCGACCGCCAGGCTCCAGGGGGTCAGCCCCACCACCGGAGGGCCGAAGTGGCTGCGGACGAAGAACAGGCGGTTGGGCGTGAGGAAGCGGTCGAACACCTCGACCGGGGTCTCGGCATCCAGCGGCCGGGTACTCCGGACGATGAATTTCGGACTTTCGTCCTCGGCCGCGCCGGCGTGGCCCGCGATCCAGGGGATCGCCGCGCCCGCCGCCGCCCGTTGCAGGAACTCCCGCCGGCTCGATTCGCCCATCGTCGACCCCACCTGTTCCCGGCCGCGTTGCCTCGCCTTTCCCCCAGTGTACTCGTTCGGGGCCGGGGCGACGAGTTCGGCCTCGGATCAGAGGACGTAATCGGCCAGCGGGTCGGGGCCGGCCATCTCGGCGATCCGGGCCTCGGCCAGCACCCCCTGCCCGGCGTCGCGGGCGCGGGCCAGGAGGTCGCCGAGGTCGCGACCGGCCGGGGACACGGCCCGGCGCGGCGGGTCGCCGGGGCCGTCGATCACCGCGACCACGTCGGCCACGGTGATCTCCGCCGCCGGGCGGGTCAGGGCGTAGCCGCCGACCGCGCCCCGGGTGCTCTGGACCAGACCCGCCGCCTTCAAAAGCAGGAGGATCTGGACCAGGTAGCGCTCCGGGATGCCCTGGGCCTCGGCGATCTCGCGGACCCGGCGGGGCCGGCCTTCGGCCTGCGATCGCGCCAGCTCGATCACCGAGAGGCAGGCGTATTCGGCCTTGGCGGAGATCTTCATCGCGGGCCTATGGAGGTTCGGGCCTCGGGTCGAGGGCCCGCCTCGTGCGGGCCCGATGGCCGGGGTTGGGGCGGCCCGGCCGGCAGTCCGGTCAGTTGGGGCAGGCCTGCGAGGCCAGCTCGAACCGACTCGTCCGGGTGGCGGCCACCGCGTTCTCGTAGGCGATCCGGTAGATGTCCTGGATGCTGGCCATCGCCATCGGGTGCACCGGGCAGGCGACCAACAGGGACGGGGCCGGCGTCGGCAACGCCAGCGGCCAGGGCGTGGACGCGTCGTCCAGGCGGGATTCGATGATCTCGGACGCGAGCGAGAAGCGAGGGCCGTTCATGAGCGAGGCTCCGGCGTCGGGTCTGCGAAGCATTCTTGACTAACTTTATCGGCTTGGTGTCATCGGGTCAACAGTCGGCCGCGAAAGATTTTGGCCGGGAATCCGACACGATGGACCGAAGATGATCAACATTATCATGATAGAATGTTGATGCTTCGGGGGTAATCTTCTTGCATTCCTCCGGTCGTGCTTTATTATGAGCCCCAGGAATGGGACGGGAGGGGGGCCGGATCGGCCCTCCGCCGCGATCAGAAACAGGGGGAAGACGCATGTCGACGATGATGATGGAACGCGGCGCGATGGGGATGACCGGCATGGGCATGATGGGCCAGCCGGGCATGATGGGCCAGTCGGCCCCGGCCGGCATGACCATGAACATGATGATGGTGCCGAAGTGCACCATGACCCTCGCCAAGTGCGACGGCGGGATGACGATCGACTGCGTGTGCGACGACAAGACCACGGCCGCGATGGTCCAGAACCTGTGCGCCATGATGGCCGGCGGGATGTGCTCCTGCTGCGTCATGATGAACGGGATGATGGCCTGCTGCTGCAACATGATGATGGCCTCGTGCAAGTGCGAGCCCACCGAGATGGGTGTGCGCATGACCTGCACCAGCGGCGACAAGGATTGCTGCGCCATGATCCAGGCCTGCTGCGACTGCATGATGGGCATGATGAAGGCCGGCTGCACCTGCTGCCTGATGATGAACAACATGCCGGTTTGCTGCGGCTGCTGAGCTTCGAGAGATCGGCTTCGAAACGATCCGGGCGGCCCGGCCTCGCATCACCGCGAGGCCGGGCCGCCCGTCTTCATCGCTCCGTCGTCCCCTCGATCACCGGCCCGCGGCCTTCTTGCGGGCGGCCTTCTTGGCGGCCTTGGCGGCCGCGCCCGGCAGGGGCTTGCCGGTCGCCCCCTGGGCGGCGTACTCGGCGTCGTCCCGCTCCCAGATCGCCGCGAGTTCCTTGACCTTCTCGGGCTTCTGGGCCGCGAGGTCGTGGAGTTCGGCGCGGTCGGTGGCCAGGTCGTATAGCTCCCACCGGGTCGACGGGGTGGCCGACACGATCTTCCAGTCGCCGACCCTCAGGGCGCGGTTGCCGGCATGGCGGAACCAGATCGAGTCGCGCGGGATCGTCACGTCCTGGGCGAAGGCGGGCGCCAGGTCGCGGCCCGGCAAGGGCGGGCGGGCCTCGCCGTCGAAGGTCGCGGGGGCGGTGGCCCCGGCCAGGGCCAGGACGGTCGGCACGACGTCGACGAGATGGCCGGGGGTGTGGCGGATCTCCCCCTTGGCGGCGATCCCGGCCGGCCAGTGGACGATCAACGGCGTGGCGATCCCCCCCTCGTGGTTCCACGACTTGTGGAGCCGGAACGGGGTGTTGGACGCGGTCGACCAGCCCGGCCCGAGGCTCAGGAAGGTCTTCGCCGAACCCGGCGGGGCGGTCTGGTCATGGCCGTCGCCCCGGACCAGCAGCTCGGCGCTGGCGCCGTTGTCCGAGGCAAACAGGATCACCGTGTTCTCCAGCTCGCCCGACGCGCGGAGCGCCTCCAGGACCCGGCCGACTTCCTGGTCGATCCGGTCGACCATCGCGGCGTGGACGGCCATCTTGGCGGCCTGCAGGTTCTTCTGCTCGGGCGTCAGGCTGTCCCAGGCCACGGCGCGGTCGACCTCGCCGGGGCCGATCTTGTTGCGGAGCGCCTCGGCCGAGGGGTTCCAGCCGGGGGCCGTCTCCGGGTCGCGGGCCGAGAGCGGGCCGTCGTAGATCCCCAGTTCCTTCTGCTTCTTGAGCCGCTCCTCGCGGAGCTTGTCCCAGCCGGCGACGTAGCGGTCGCGGTAGACGGCGATGTCCTCGGGCAGGGCGTGGAGCGGGAAGTGGGGCGACATGTAGGCCAGGTAGAGGAAGAACGGCTCGTCGTCGTGGCCTCTCTCGTGCTGGCCGAGCCATTCCAGGGCGCGGGTCGTGATCGTCCGGGTCGAATAGTACCCGTCCGCCGGGCGCGGCTGCGGCAGGGGCTGGTCGTCGACGTGGTGCTGCTTCGGGCCGAAGTTCCGGTCCGGGTCGACGAGTTCGTAGGACCGCTCGAATCCCCCGGCCAGCACCGGGCCGTCGATGTGCCACTTGCCCGAGTGATAGGAGCGGTAGCCGGCCGGCTTGATCAACTGCGGCAGGAGCGCGGCCCACGCCGGGCGGACGCCCTGGGGGTCGCGGTTGACCTGCTGGGCGTAGTAGCCGGACATCAGGGCTGCACGCGACGGCCAGCACCGGGCCGTGTTGTAGAACTGGGTGAACCGCAGGCCGTTGCTGGCCAGCCGGTCCAGGTTCGGCGTGCGGATCTCGCCGCCGTAGCAGCCGATGTCGGAATAACCGAGGTCATCGGCCAGGATCACCACGACGTTGGGCTTCGCCTTCGCCGCCTGGGGCGCCGCGCCCCGGGCGATGGCCCCGGGGGCGATCGCGGCGAACAGGGCGAGGGCGAGCCTCGGGAACCGGCGGGTCTGTCGCATCGCGTCCGGCCTCATTTCTTCTGCGTCCTGGTGTCGATCGCGTAGTCGAAGGCCTGGGCCTCGCCCGGCTTGACCTCGGCCTGCAAACGGGACTGGATGTTGTAGATCGCGTGGATGGCGTCGCGGGTCTCGTCCATCATCTGGCCCGGGTTGTCGTGGTCGGGGACCTTACGCCCGGTGGGGCGGATGCTCCGGATCTCCACCCGGTACGGCCCGGCGGCCGGTCCCTGGGCCCGGCCGATGCTGTAGGATCCGGCGGCGATCTCGGCCTGCGCGGCGGGCCCGTCCAGGATCGGCAGGAATCCGATCTGGCCCGATTCCAGGGGACGGCCGTCGACCGTGATCTTGCCCGATACCGCGACCCGTTGGTAGGGGTCGGCGGGCCCGCAGCCGGGGGCCATCGTCAGGATCGGGCCCGCCAGGGCCAGGGCGAGCCCGAGGCATCTGGGATCAATACGCATCGGCGGAGATCACCTCGCCCCCGGCCCGGGTGCTGAGCGCCTGGTAGGCCGGCAGGCTGATCGTGTTCTTGAGGAAGCGGACCGAGCCGTCGGAGAACAGCGAGTTGACCCCGCCCGGGTGGCGGCTCCGCGACCCGAGATAATAGTCGCGCCCGTTGCTGGCGTCATTGGTGCAGGGCAGCCCGTTGGCCGGGTCGTTGACGCACCGGCCATAGTCCGGGGCCCTGCTGTTGGGGGCGAGCCGGGTCGAGATCTGGTAGGTGGCCGAATCCTCGTTCCAGATCCGGGCCCGGCGGTCGAGGTCGGCCGCGTTGCCGAAGGTCGCGTTCGGCGACAGGGCCTGGATCATCTCCAGCATCGAGATCGTGTTGGACGTCCCGTCCACGATGTCGGCCATCGACGCCCCGTAGCGCAGGTAGAACGGGGCGGCGCCGGTGGCGGTCGGCGTCGCGGTGATCGGCCCCTGGTTGTAGAAGGTGCTCACCCCCCAGTTCAGCCCGTAGTTCCCCTTGATGTCGAACAGGGGGCCGCCCACGACCTTGCCGAACACCTGGGGGGAGTCCGACGGGCAGATGTAGACGTTGATCTTCGTCAGCCGCGTGGTGAGGTTGGCCGCGTCCTCGAACAGGACCAGCGAAAAGTTGTACGAGTTGTACAGGGCCGTCTGCTCGTAGAACGGCATCAGCGAGACGACGAAGGGCTGGCGATAGTTGGGCGAGGGGTAGAGCCCGGTCGCCGGGTCGCGCCCCTGCCCGCCCATCGGGAACCTCTGGTTGATGTCGTGGTAGTTCTGGAGCCCCAGCCCGAGCTGCTTGAGGTTGTTCACGCACTGGATCCGCCGGGCGGCCTCCCGCGCCGCCTGCACTGCCGGCAGCAGGAGGGCGATCAGCACGGCGATGATCGCGATCACCACCAGCAGCTCGATCAGGGTGAAGCCCTCGCGGCCCCGGATGCCCTTCGCTCGGGCGGCGTCCGCAGTGCGCGCGACGGGGTACGGCGGCGTGAACCCGCTCATGGCAGCCCCTTTGCTTTGGTCGGCTTAATTAAGGAAGGGATTCGGCGCCAGTCTTCGTCGAAAGGCCGGCGCCGTCAAGAGGGAAGATCCCGATCAGAGGTGATGCGTCCCCGATCCGGGCGGCCGGGGGGGTGGCATCGCTCAGCGTCGGGTGAGGCGGGTGTTCGGCTTCCGGGTCGAGAGATCGAAGCGGAAGGAGTTCTCGGCATCGGGCTTCACGTCGGCCACCAGCTCGGTCCGGGCATTGTAGCGCGGGGGGATGGCGTTGCGGACCTCGGCGATCGTGGTGCCGGGTGCGTCGGGATTGGGGATCGTGCGGCCGGTGGGCCGGACGTCGACGATCTCCACCGCGTAACGCCCCGCGGTCGGCCCGTCGCCGGTGCCGAAGCGGTAGGTGCCGGCCTGGATCGTGCCGAAGGCGCCGGGGCCGCCCTCGGTCGGGATGAAGGTGATGGTGCCCGATTCGAGCGGCTTGCCGTCGAGCGTGACCGTGCCCGAGGCGGCCTGGCGGGGGGCGCCCGCTTCGCCCCCGCAGCCGACGGACAGGAAGGCCAGGGCCGGGGCGAGCAGGAAGGACGCGAATCGTCGGGTCGGACGCATATCAGTAGGCCTCTGCGCTCAGAACCTCGCCGCCGGCCCGGCTGCTCAGGGCACGCCACGACGGCAGGGAGATCGAATCCTTGATGAAACGGACGGACCCGTCGGCGAGCAGGGAATTCACCCCGCCCGGGTGCTTGGATCGCGAGGCGATGTAGTGGTTGGGGCCGTCGCCGGTGTTCCGGTTGCAGGGAATCTTGATGCCGGGCCAGCAGGCGCCGTAGTCGGGCAAGGAGCTGTTGGGGGCGAGCTTGGCGGAGACCTGGTGTGAGGAGGCCTGGTCGCTCCAGACACGGCCCCGGCGGTCGATCACCGAGATGTCATCGCCGGGCGGCTGGGGCGCCTGGATGATCTCGGTCATCAGCAGGGTCTGGCTAGTCCCGTCGGTGATCTCGGCCAGGCTGGCCCCGTAGTTCAGGGCGAAAGGGGCGGGCAGCCCCTGGTCGCTGTAGACGTTCTGGCCCCAGTTGATCCCGTAGTTCCCCTTCACGTCGAAAACCTTGCCGGCGTTGTTGGCGAACACGACCGCCTGGTCCGATGGGCAATCATAGGCGGCCACCCGCGCCGCCCGGGTCGTGCTGTTGGCGTTCGTCTCGAAGCTCAGGTTGAAGTTGAAGCTGTTGGACAGATTCCCCTGCTCCAGGAACGGCAGCAGCGACGAGACGAAGGGCTGGCGGTAGTTGGGGGCCCCGGTGACCGCCGGCGCGATCGACCCCGGCGCGAACCGGCCGTGGGTGTCGTGGTAGTTGTGCAGGGCCAGCCCTAACTGCTTCAGGTTGTTGGTGCACTGGATCCGCCGGGCCGCCTCGCGGGCCGCCTGCACCGCCGGCAGCAGGAGCGCGATCAGCACCGCGATGATCGCGATCACCACCAGCAACTCGATCAGGGTGAAGCCGGCCCTCCCCCGGGCCGGTGATGAAGGGCGGATGAGGGGCAGTCGGGAACGGGTCATCGTCAGGGCTCCGAAAGGCGGTCAGTGCGGTCTTGCGGCCTTATTTTGTCTTGTTGATCGGGTTTGTCAAGAATGAAACTTGACTTTGTTCACGGAGTTGATGAACTTTGGTCGGGAGCCCGGGCGGGGGTCGGTGCTTCCGGCCGCCCGGGCAACCTGGGATCATGAGGGCTCGCCGCCCTCCCCGTCGTCCTGGCCAGGAGTCACCAACGTGCATCGTTTTCGCTTCGCCGGGCTGGCCTTCGCGCTCGCCCTCGGATTCGCGACGCCCGCCCTCGCGGCCGAGGCCGGCCGGCCCAACATCGTCGTCGTGATCGGCGACGACATGGGGTATTCCGACGTCGGCTTCCAGGGGGTGAAGGACATCCCCACGCCCCACCTGGACGCCCTGGCCCGGGGCGGGGTGAGGTGCACCAATGGTTATGTGTCCGGGCCGTATTGCAGCCCGACCCGCGCCGGGTTGCTGACCGGGCGATACCAGCAGCGGTTCGGCCACGAGTTCAACCCTGGCGGCGAGGCCGGCGGGGGCAAGCTCGGGCTGCCGACCTCGGAGACCACGCTGGTCCAGCGGATCAAGGACGCCGGCTACGCCACCGGGCTGGTGGGCAAGTGGCACCTGGGGTCCGCCCCACAGTTCCACCCGCAGAAGCGCGGGTTCGACGAGTTCTTCGGGTTCCTGGGCGGGGCGCACACCTACTTCGCCGAGAAGACCCAGAACGTCTATCGCGGCACCGAGGTCGTGAAGGAGTCGGCCTACCTGACCGACGCCTTCGGCCGCGAGGCGGTCGCGTTCATCGACCGCCACAAGGGGCACCCGTTCTTCCTGGAGGTCGCCTTCAACGCCGTCCACACCCCGATGGACGCGACCGACGACCGGCTCAAGCGGTTCGAATCGATCAAGGACGAGAGGCGCCGGAAGTATGCCGCGATGATGGTGGCGATGGACGACGCGGTCGGCGCCGTGACGGCGAAGCTCCGCGACGCCGGGCTGGAGGAGAACACCCTGGTCTTCTTCTTCAGCGACAACGGCGGCCCGACCCTGCTGGGCACCGCGCAGAACGGCTCGATCAACCTCCCGCTCCGGGGCTCCAAGCGGACCACCCTGGACGGCGGGATCCACGTCCCGTTCGTGGCGAGCTGGAAGGGGAAGCTGCCGGCGGGCCGGGTCTATGACAAGCCGGTGATCCAGCTCGACATCCTGCCCACCGCGCTCGCGGCGGCCGGCGTGGCCCCGAAGCCGGACTGGAAGCTCGACGGCGTCGACATCCTCCCGTTCCTGGCCGGGCAGGCCGAGGGCCGCTCCCCGCACGACGCCCTGTTCTGGCGGTTCGGCGAGCAGGACGCGATCATCAAGGACGGCTGGAAGCTGGTCCGCTACGACGACTCGGTCGACTCGGGCAAGCCGTCCCGGCCCAACCGGGGGATCACCGCCACCCCGCGACGGCTCTACCGCCTGGCCGACGACCCGGGCGAGGCCCGCGACCTGTCGGCCCAGCATCCCGAGAAGGTCGCGGAACTGCTCGCCGCCTGGAAGGAGTGGGACAAGCAGCTCGTCCCGCCCCTGTGGGGCATGGACGGCAACGCCTCTCGCTGACCCGATCCTCCCCGCCCGCTTAACGAATTCGGTGGAACTCCGCCCGGCCGGGCGGCACCTCCTCTGTGCGTGAGGGGGTTGCCGCCCGCGGCCGGGATGCCGCGGGGCGGGGTTCGGGAGGGTTCCGGGAGGGCGAACGCACATGGACAGGCCACGACCATCGCGCCGGGGCTTCACCCTGATCGAGCTGCTGGTGGTGATCGCCATCATCGCGGTGCTGATCGCCCTCCTGCTGCCCGCGGTGCAGGCCGCCCGCGAGGCGGCCCGGCGGGCCCAATGCACCAACAACCTCAAGCAGATCGGCCTGGCGCTGCACAATTACGCCGACGCCAATGGCGTGTTCCCGATGAGCACGACCTCGGCCAAGGCCGGGCCGGGCGGGGCCTGCCAGAGCGGCCTGTTCGGCTGGCACGCGGGCATCCTGCCGCAGGTCGAGCAGCAGGCGACCTTCAACGCGATCAACTTCTCGGTGGGCAACGCCGACAACTGCGGCGACCCGAACGCGATCCTGTATGCGGCCACGATCGGCCGGGATCACCCCAACGGCACGGCGGCCCGCACCACGATCGCCGCGTATCTCTGCCCGTCGGACGCGTCCCCGCCCGGCGAGGCCATGGGGCCGTCGCGGCCGGCGTCGCAGAACTACTCGGGCAACGTCGGCTGGACGCCCGACACCTCCGGGCCCGACTCCGGGGGACGGCTCGGCCGCCACAACGGTTTCATCGGGCTGGTGAGCCCGGCGGCGCGGGCCGACTGGCACGTCGGGCCGATCGCCCCGGCGATGGTCACCGATGGGCTCTCCCAGACGGTGGCGGTGGCCGAGCGAAGGCTCCCCCGGTCGAGCAACCCCGACGACGTCGACGCCATGTTCGCCGAGCCCGAGGCCACGCGGTCCTACTGCGGCGGCAGCGCCGGGTCGGGGCGGTCCCTGAACTACTGGCAGAGGTTCTGCAAGTCGGTCAGCTTCCCGGACCCGGCCTGGACCGTGTATCAGGGCCGCGCCTGGATCTCGGGCTGGGGGCACGCCGGGGGGACCTACATGCAGGTCATGCCGATCAACGGGCGGAGCTGCCACCTCTACGGCGGCGAGATGGATGCGAACAACCTGATCACCCCCGGCAGCCACCACCCGGGCGGGATCAACGCCCTGTTCGGCGACGGCAGCGTCCGGTTCGTCCGCGAGACGGTCGCCCTCCCCGTCTGGTGGGCGATCGGCACCCGCGACGGCGGCGAGGTCGTCTCCGGGGATGCGTTCTGAAATGAAGATTCGATTCGTCCGTCTACTGATCCTCCTGGCCGCGGCGTCCGGCTGCGGCGGCGGGCTCGGCGTCGCCAGCCTGGAGCTGTCCGGCCCCGAAGCCCGGGGGCGGCTGCCCGAGTCCGTCGCGGGGCTGATCCCCGAGGGGGCCATCCTCTGCCTCGACGAGGAAAGGCACGACGGGGCCCTGCACCAGTGGATCCTCCGCGACCCGGCCGGGACCTGGCTCGCCTTCCCGGCCGGCAAGGGCGGGCCGGAGCGGCACGACATGCCCCCCTCGGCCCTGGAAACGATCCTGGCCTCGCGGCTCCCCGGCCTGGACCGGGGGACGCCCCGCGAGAAGCGTTGCCGCTACACCCACTGGACGGCCCCGGACGGCGCCGAGATCCAGGTCCGCGAGATCCTCACCGATCGCGGTTGGTTCGCCAGCGTGGAAAGGGTGCGGATGTAGCCCGGCCGGGATGGCCGCCGCATCGCCACGACGTCCGCCTCGAAGTCGCGGGATCCCCCGCCCGGGGGCCCGCGCGCCCTGTTTCACCCATCGTCCGAACTTCCTCCGAGGGATGATCCCCATGAACCTGCGACCGTCACGCCGGACCCTGCTCGCCGCCTTCGCCGCGATGATCCTGGCCGCCCCGGCGACCCCGGCCCGCGCCGCGTTCAGCACGAACCTCTACACGGCGGGCCATGCGGACGTCAGCATCGGCTACGAGGCCGGGGCGCTGACGCTGTCCTACGAGTTCGCCACCAACGCCGTGATCAACGGTTCGCCCCTGGCCGCCGGGCGCGACGTGGCCCCGGGCGACGTGACCACGGTGGTCGGCGCCAACGTGCTGACGACCGGCAACGCGGGCCTCCCCGCCCCGTTCGCCGGCAATCCCCTGTATGTCCTCGGCCAGACCAGCGTCGGGGCGGCGAGCCGGCCGTTCCTCGGCTTTGGGGCCGAGTCGATCGAGCCCAACATCTTCGTCGGCGACACCCTGCGGCTGTCGCTGGTGTCCCTGGCCCCGCCGGCCGGCGGGGACGTCGTCCTCTACACCAACGGCTCGCTCGGCTCGCCCGCGATCAACTCGGCCGACGGCCTGACCTCGGCCGACGGGATCGACGTGTTCGCCCTCGGGCACGACCATTTCAACCTGGGCTTCACCTCCGCCGGCGTCTACGACCTGACCTTCAGGGCCTCCGGCACTTTGGTCGGGGGCGGCACGCTGAGCACCACCGAGACCTTCCGCTTCGCGGTGAACGCCTCGCCCGCCGCCGTCCCCGAGCCGGCCTCGCTGGCGATGGTCGGCCTCGGCCTCGGCTCGGTCGGGCTGTTCCTGTCGCGCCGCAAGGCCCGCGCGGGCCGGTCCGGCTGAGCCCCATCCCCCGTCCCCGAACCCGTTCGGATGGGCCGGCCCGGCCCCTCGCACGCCGGGCCGGCATCGGATAAGCTCGTCCCCGGACTCTCGCCCAGCCAGGGGCAGACTTCGACGGAGGAGCATGCGTTGGCGATTTCTCGCAGAGATTTCCTGGGCGGGGCCCTCGCCGCGGCGGCGGCCCCGGCCTGCTTCCCCGCACGGCGGGCGTCCGGCGCCGTCGCCCCGGGCGGGCCCTACATCGACGTCCACACCCACCTGAACCGGACCTGGAACGGGGCCAAGCCCCTGACCCCGGACGGCCTGCTGGCCTGGATGGACGAGCACAACGTCGAGCGGTCGGTGGCCCTGCCGCTGGTGTCGCCCGAGTCGTCGAGCTACATCACCCTGACCGAGACGGCGCTCGCGGCCGCCAAGCAGCACCCGGACCGGCTGATCCCGTTCTGCTGCATCGACCCCCGGACCTCCTACCGGGGCGGCCGCGCCGGGCTGCGGGCCATGCTCAAGGAATACGTCGACCAGGGGGCCAAGGGGCTCGGCGAGCACAAGGCCGGGCTGCCCATCGACGAGCCCAGGATGATGGCGATCTATGAGGCCTGCGACGACCTCAAGCTCCCCGTCCTGTTCCACATGGACGACCTCCGCGGCACCGATGTGGTCGGCCTGCCCGGGCTGGAGAAGGTCCTGAAGCGGTTCCCCAACGTCAACTTCATCGGCCACGGGCCGGGCTTCTGGGCGTCGATCTCGGCCGAGGTGCCGGGCGGCCTGGGGGCCTACCCCAAGGGGCCGGTGGTGCCCGGCGGCGCCCTGGATCGCCTGTTCGACGCCTGCCCCAACCTGTGGGGCGACCTGTCGGCCGGCTCGGGGGCCAACGCCCTGTCGCGCGACTACGACTTCGCCAAACCCTTCCTGATCCGCCGCTCCGAGCGGCTCCTGTTCGGGACCGACTACCTGGAGCCCGGGCAGGCCGTCCCCCAGTTCGACGTCCTCGCCAAGATCGAGCTTCCGCCCGAGGTTCGCACGAAGATCGAGCGCGGCAACGCCATCCGCCTGCTCGGCCTGAAGGAGACCGCCAAGTCATGACCCTCCGACGCTCGATCCTGGCCGGGCTGCTCGCCGCGTTCGCCCCGATGGCCCCGGCCCGCGCGGCCGACGAAGACCTCGCCAAGGAACTCCCGCGCATCCCCGCCTCCACGCCCGCCGAGGCCCTGGCCCAGTTCCGGCTCCGCCCCGGGATGCAGATCAAGGCCGCCGCGACCGAGCCCCTGGTGACCGACCCGGTCTCCGCCTGCTACGACGCCGACGGCCGGCTCTACGTGGTCGAGATGCGCGGCTACCCCTACCCCGAGAACCAGCCCAGCGGCAACGTCACGCTGCTGGAAGACAACGACGGCGACGGCGTGTTCGACAAGAGCACGATCTTCGTCGATGGCCTGTCGTGGCCCACCGGCGTGGTCCCGTACGACGGCGGCGTGTTCATCACGGTCGCGCCCGACCTGATCTACGCCAAGGACACCGACGGCGACGGCAAGGCCGACATCCGCAAGGTCATGTTCACCGGGTTCGGCACCGGCAACGTCCAGGCGCTCCTGAACGGGCTGCTCTGGGGCACCGACGGCTGGATCTACGGCGCCGCGGCGGCCAACGGCGGGACGATCAAGAACCTGACGAAGCCCGACGCCGAGCCGGTCGCACTGCGGAGCCGCGACTTCCGGTTCCGGCCCGACGGATCGGCCTTCGAGGCGATCAGCGGCGGCGGCCAGTTCGGCCACACGGTCGACGACTGGGGCCACCGGTTCGTCTGCAACAACTCGAACCACATCCGCCAGGTGGTCCTGCCCGCCCGCTACCTCGACCGCGTCCCGTCCCTGGCCGCGCCGGCGGCGGTGGTGGACATCGCCGCCGAGGGGCCGGCCGCGCCGGTGTTCCGGCTCAGCCCGGCCGAGCCCTGGCGCGTGGTGCGCACCCGGCAGCGGCTGGCCGACCCGGCCCTGGCCGCCAAGCTCTCGGCCTCCGAGCGGCAGGTGATCGGCTACTTCACCTCGGCCACCGGGGTGACGATCTATCGCGGGTCGGCGTTCCCGGCCGAGTACAAGGGCAACGCCTTCGTCGGCGACGTGGGGGGCAACCTCGTCCACCGCAAGACGATGGCCCTGGACGGTCCGATCTACCAGGCCACCCGCGCCGAGCCCGACCGCAAGGACGAGTTCCTCCAGTCGCCCGACAACTGGTTCCGCCCGGTCAACTTCGCCGGCACGCCCAGCGGGACCCTGATGGTCCTGGACATGTACCGCGAGACGATCGAGCACCCGTTCTCGATCCCCGAGCCGATCAAGAAGCATCTGGACCTGACCAGCGGCAAGGATCGCGGCCGGCTCTATGAACTCCTCCCGGACGGCTTCGCCGCCCGCCGCCCGGCTCCCAGGCTCTCGAAGGCCCCGACCGCCGAGCTGGTCGCCCTGCTGGCCGACCCCGACGCCTGGTGGCGCGACACGGCCCAACGGCTCCTGATCGAGCGCCGGGACGCCGCCGCCCTGCCCTTGCTCAAGGCCCTGGCCCGCGACCGCCCGACCGCCCTGGCCCGCGCCCACGCCTGCTGGACCCTGGACGCCCTGGGCCAGCTGGACGCCGCCGACCTCCTGCCCGCCTTCGCCGACCCCGAGCCGGGCGTCCGCGAGCAGGCGGCCAGGCTGTCGGAAACCCGGCTGTCCGACCCCGCCCTCCGCGATGCCCTGCTGGCCCTGGCCCGCGACCCGTCGCCGATGGTCCGGTTCCAGACCGCGTTCTCGCTGGGCGAGTGCTCTGACGAGCGGACCACGGCCGCCCTGGCGGCGATCGCCGACCAGGATCGGTCGAGCCTGTGGACCCGGTGGGCGGTCCTCAGCTCGCTGACCGGGCGGTTCCCCGAGTTCTTCGCCGCCCTGGCCCGCGTGCCGGGCTTCGCCGCCTCGACCGACGGCCGGGGCTGGATCGAGGAGCTGGCCGCGCTCGCCGGTTCGGGCAAGGTGCCGGGACTGGCCGGGACGATCCAGGGCTTCCTCGCCTCGGCGGACGCCGACACGGCCGCACGCCGCGCCGCGGCGGTCGGCCTGGACCGGGGGCTGAGGCAGGCCGGGAAGTCGTTCCGGGCCAACTTCCAGGGGCCGGCCTTCGACGCCCTGGCCCCCCTGTTCGCCTCCGCCCGCGACGACGCGGCCAGCGACGCCGCCGACGTCCCGACCCGGGTCGCCGCCACGCGGGTCCTGGGCGTCGGCCCCGAGTCGGCCGTCCTGGAGGTCTTCCCCGACCTGCTGGAAGCCCGCCAGCCCGGCGAGGTCCAGCTCGCGGCGCTCCAGGCTTTGTCCGGCCTGCCCGACAAATCGGTGGCCGATCTGATCGTGCCCCGCTGGAACAGCCTCAGCCCCTCCGTCCGCCGCGAGGCCGCCGAGGTCATCTTCGCCCGCCCGGCGCGTTTGAACGCTCTGCTCGACGCGATCGAGGCCAAGGACCTGGCCCCGGGCGATGTCGAGCCGGCCCGCCGCAAGGCGTTGCTCGCCCACAAGAACCCCGAGATCCGCCGCCGCGCCGAGGCCCTGCTCGGGGCCGACCCCAGTGCCGACCGCAACCGGGTGATCGCCGCCCTGCAAGGGTCGCTCAAGCTGACCGGCGACCGCGAGCGGGGCCGGGGCGTGTTCCTCAAGGCGTGCGCCGCCTGCCACAAGGCGGAGGGCCAGGGCGAGGACGTCGGGCCCGACCTCGCCACGGTCGCCGGCCGGTCGCCCGAGGATCTGCTGATCCACGTCCTCGACCCCAACCGCGAGGTCGCCCCGCAGTTCCTCAACTACTCGGTGGCCACCAAGGATGGCCGCGTGATCACCGGCGTGATCGCCACCGAATCCGCCGGCGCCGTGACCCTGAAGCGGGGCGGCGGCCTGCTGGATGTCGTCCCCCGCGACCGGATCGAGGCCATCACCTCCAACGGCTCGTCGCTCATGCCCGAAGGCCTGGAGGCCGGCCTGGCCCCCGAGGACCTCGCCGGCCTGATCGCCTACCTCCGGACCCTCCAGCCCAAGTGACGTGACCCGATCCGCCCGCGGAGGCCGACGATGGCCACCTTCACCGTCCGCGTGGAGCTGCTCGACAAGCCCGACCCCCAGGCTTTCGCCCGGCTCCACGCGGCGATGGAACGCGAGGGCTTCGAACGCACCGTCGTCGAGGCCAACACCCGCGCCGCCTTCCGGCTCCCCTCGGGCGAATACAACTTCGTCGCCGAGATGACCACCCAGAAGGTCCTCAAACGCGCCTGCCGCGCGGCCAACGAATCCGGCCGGCGGTTCTCGGTCCTCGTCACCGAGTCCGTCGGCCGCACCTGGCTCAACCTGGGCGAGGTTTAGCGAAAGGGAGAACGTCGATGCAACCCAATCCGGATCTGATGTTGGAGATGATCCGCGACGGTGCAATGATTTCTCAGCAGACGGATGACAAGTTCTACGTCGACTTCGTCCGGGGCTGCGGGGAGGAAGGGCTCCGGAAGATCGTCGAGATTCTGCAGACCCAGGTTGACGAGACCGATGAGTCGATCGCTCGATATGGGGCGGAACTGATCATTCGATCCCAACTGCCCGGCCGCGTGGGGGCCATTCTGGAAGTCTTGCGCCTGCCATTCCGCACATCAAAGGACGAGGTGTTGGAGGCAATCCTCGATCAGGTCGTGGGCGATCCGGAGTTCCTGGGGGATGCGGAATTCATCGCGGAGGCCCGACGGATCGAGACCAGATACTCATGGGTCGAGAAGTCGATCGCGATATTCCTCGGAAATTCCGGCGATAATTCCTAGTTCCTGTCTGGATATGACGGATTGTGCTGATTGATGCGCCCGGGTGGCAGGGGTTTCGGCGCAGCCGACCCCGGCGCCCGACCGCCGACCGCCCCCTCTGACGACTCATCGACCGGGGTCGGCTGCGCCGAAACCCCTGCCACCCGGCCGTGAAGCTCGGCCGGGCTGGCCTTTCATGACTTCGTCGGCCGTGTCGAACCGACGGTGTCGCCGGGGGTGGCAAAGGACCATGGGCACCAGGATCAACCTGCTGATCGACCATGACCTGCCCGACTTCCGAGACGTGGGCGAGATCCTCGCGAGGCTGGAGGCCACGCTCGTAGCCGCAGGGGCGGTGTGTGATTTCTGGCTGACGTCGGAGCCGGATGGCTCCCACATCCCGCAGAAATCCTGGGAGGCCATCCCGGAGTCTCCGCGGCGGCCGGGCTTGCGCTGCTTCGACGGGCCCGGGAGCCTTTCTCTGAGCGTGACGGCCTCGGCGGCGCGAGTCCGCACCGGGGGCAGGTGGCGGGGATTCCTCGCAAACGAGGCGATGCGACGAGTCCATCTGCTCGCCTTCCGGACGATCGCCCGCGTGCTCGGGGCCAGCTTCATGGCCATCCACGCCGATTCGGATGCGGTGAACGATCTATTCTGGGGCGGGCGATCGGCCTGGGAGTGTGCCGAACGGATGGAGCAACTGTGGGGGCCGCCGGAGGGCAGCGTCGAGAGGGTCGAAGCGAGGATTGTCGAAGCAGCGGGACTGTATCTGCCCGGCTCGGTCTGGTTCCTGGAAGACATCCGGGGCGAGGCATGATCTCCTGATGATGCAATCCCCGATGTGCTCGATCATGCCGCGGGATCATCTCGGTTGGGGAACATCCCAGTCGAAGGCGTTGGTTTCTTCGGGGTAGGCGAGCTGGCTGAACTCGGGGGGGAGGGGCTTGTTGCGGAAGAGATGGTCGGCGAAGTCGACGAGGTCTTCGTTGCTGGGGATGTGGCCGGTGGGGCGGAAGCGGATGCTGATGCGGTCGGGGGCGCCCAGGAAGTCGTAGACCTTGCGGGCGGCCTGGTGGGTGAGCTGCGAGCCCTGGGGGCTGATCCAGGTGTCCTGTGTTCCCTCTGTGGCCAGCAGGGGGCGCGGGGCGACCAGGGCCCGGAGTTCGTGCTGGTCGATCGGGAGGCGGTCGACGTGGCCGATGAACTCGGCGAAGCCGGGGCGGAACCAGTGGGGGAAGGCGGTCGCGGCGTTGTGGAGCTGCTCGGCCTTGCCGAAGATGAAGCGATAGGGGGACGCCCCGCCGCTGCCCGAGTGGCTGGGGACGGTCAGCGCCACGCGGTCGTCGAACGCCCCCGCCAGGAGCGCCGCCTTGCCGTAGCGGGAATGGCCGGTGACGACGATCTTCTTCGCGTCGATCCGGTCGTCCCGCTCCAGCGCGTCGATCGTCCGCGAGACGCCCCAGGCCCAGGCCATCAGGGCCCCGCAGTCGATGTCCGGGCCGAACAGGGCGTAGACGCCGGCCGTCCGGTCGTGGTCCTTGCGGTCCGGGGCGAACTCCACGAAGCTCGGCTCCGCCACCGCGTAGCCCCGGTCGGTGAACACCGCCAGCCGGTCGGGTCGCGGGGCGGGCTGGGCCTTGCCCTGCGCCTTGGCGGGCGTCGCTCCCCGGGGCGGGCCGAACGTGCTCTGGATCACCGCCGGCACCGGGCCGTCGGCCCCGGCCGGCAAGGTGAGGGCGACATGGAACGTCAGCGACTTGCCGGCGTGGTTGAGGGTCACGTCGAGGTCTTGCCGGACCACCTTCGCGGTCTCGTCGGATTTGGGCTCGCCCCGGAGGATGGTCATGAACTCGGGCTTGGGCGGGAGGTGGCCGTACTCGTAGTCCTGGAACAGCCCCTGCAACTCGGCCCGCCGGCGCGGCCAGTCGGCCCGGTCCTTCACCTTCGAGCCGTCCTGGAAGGTGAACGGGTCGGGCAGCTTTTTGATCTCGGGCAGGTCGGCCGGTGCTTTACGCGCCGGGGGGCCGTCGGCTTGCGCGGACCAGGCCGCGCCGCCGATCGTTGCCGCGATGAGGAAGGATCGAAGGCTCGTCATGGAACACCACCCAGGCCCGCGGAGACCGCCTCACCCGATCGACCGGCCCTGATGGGAACAGAAGGGATCGGCGATGGCAACGGGGTCGACCCCGGCCGGGGCCAGAGTTCGAGCAGTTCCGCGAGCCAGACCCGGCCGATGTGGCGGACGACCCAGCGGCGCTGCTGGCGCCGCTCGCGGTCGCGGTCCCAGAGCAGGGCCCAGACCCGGGCGGGGGTGAGGTGGAATCGGAGTTCGAGCCACTTGGTCTCCAGGAATAGTTGCCAGGGCTTGAGGTGGGTTTGCGATAGGATCTGGTGGCGGTAGTCCCACTTCGACTGGTCGGGCTGGACGACCCGGCGGCCCGAAGATTCCTGGCCGAACGCGGTCCAGGCATGGGGGGTGACGTACATGGCGTTGAGGTAGTCGCCGTCGTAGAGCCGGAGCTGGCGGAGGGCGGTGCGGAATGTGGCCCGGGTCTCGTCCTCCAGGCCGACGATGTGACCGATGATCGAGAAGATCCCGTGCTCCTTGAGCAGCCGGCAGGCGCGGAAGTCGTCGCGGGTGGTCGAGCCCTTGCGGACCTGGCGAAGCACCTCCTCGCTGGTCGACTCGATTCCCATCAGGACGTACAGCAGTCCCGCTTCGCGGTAGAGCGGGAGGATGTCGCGGTCGCGCACGATGTCGGACGCCCGGATCGTGGCGAAGAAGCGAACCGGAAGCTGGCGTGCGGCCAGCTCCTCCAGGAACTGGCGCCACTCGCCGGGCAAGGTGGTCGGGTTCTCGTCGGCCAGGGTGATGAACCGGACGCCGTGGACGCGGCACAGCCATTCGATCTCGTCGACCAGCCGGACCGGGTCGCGGTGCCGCCACTTGACCCAGAACCCGTGCTGGCCGCAGTAGGTGCAGCGGTGCGGGCAGCCCCGCGAGAACTGGACGATCGCCGCCCGGCCCAGCCCGAAGCATTGGTAGGCGTCCCAATCTTCGATCAGTTCCCACCCGGTCCGCCAGGCGTCGAGGTCGGCGATCGGGGGCCGCGTCGGGGTGAGGACGACCTCCTCCCCGTCCTGGAACGCCAGCCCGGCGACCTCGCGCAGCGGGGTGTCGTCCTGGAGCGCCCGCACCAATTCCAGCGCCGTGGCCTCCCCTTCCCCGCGGACGATCAGGTCGACGGCCGGCTCGTCGGCGAGGATCTGGGCGGCATGGTAGGTCGGATAAACGCCGCCATAGATCGTAACCACGCCGGGGCATTCTCGCTTGATCGCCCGCAGCATGCCCATGCACGACGGGTGCGCCGGGGTCGACCCGGCATGGCCGGTCATCACCGCGTCCGGCCCCCATCGGCGGACCTCGGCCACGATCGCCGCATCGCCCAGACGGCGGCATTCGGCGTCGAGCAGCCGCACCTCATGCCCCGCGTCGATCAACGGCCCGCCGACCATCAGCAGCCCCAGCGGCACCTGATGCCCGACCCCGTGGTTCGAGGTGATCGTCTGGTACGGCGGGTTGATCAGGAGGATTCGCATCGCATCCGCTCCGGTCGATCCGAGGAAATCGCGGCGGGCCGGGCCCGCCCTTCCCTCCGGGCCGCATCGCGCGCCGAGGATTAACCGGGATTTCGGAGGTCGGTGCGAATTCGAGATGTCGATTGTTTCGAGAGATGGATGTACCATCCAAGATCGCAGCCATGCCGGATCGATGGTCGGACGCCCGGGCTGGCGGTTCTGGGGAGCGGAATCCTTCGATGGATGGCGAGCGACGCGCGGATCCGGTGGCGATCTTCCCTCCGCTCCGGGTTTTGACCTGGAGTCTCCCGATCCTGCTGTGGGGCCAGGGATTTCTCGGCAGTCGGTTCCTGATGGGCTGCGAAACGCCGTCGGCCCTGATCAAGGCGACCGCCTACGCTCTCTCCGGGATGGCGGGTTGGCTTGCCTATCTCCTGATCAATCGGTCGAGGAATCCGCAGACCTACTGGCTGAACTCCTTCATCGGCTGTGCGGCCGCCAATGTGTCGTTGCTCAACCCGACGAGGACGCCCTGGCCGTTCCTGCCCATGCTGGCCCACGGCGTCGTCGTGTCCGTCTTGCTCGCCGTCATTTTGAGCGTGATGAATCGCCTGATAGGGCGGGCCGTGCAGTCCGGCCGCCGTGCATCGCCGGCATCCCGGGCGGATCGTGATCCGAAGATGGGCGAGATCCCAGGCCACCCGTAGGAATGACGCTGATGGTCACGAGCGACTCGGATCGGACGATCAGCCTTCCGGAACGCAGGGGAGACGATGTGAGGGATGGCGATCGTCGCGTGGATCCGGCGGCGGATCGGTTCATGACGCTGGTCCTCCCCTTTCTCCTGTGGATTCATGGGTTTGCGTCCAGCCTTTTCTATGGTTGTGGCGAGGCGTTAGCACTGAGGAAGGCGACCGCCGCCACCCTCTCCGGGATGGCGGGCTGGGCCATCTTCCTCCTGATCAACCGGCTGAGGGATTCTCAGAAACCCATATCATTTTTCATCCTGATATTCTTGTTCCTGAACCCGGTGATCAAGTCGAACACGCCCGGTCCATTCCGGTCATTGCTCGCTGAAAGCATGGGGCAATCCGTTTTCATGGTTGTTTGGATGACAATTTGGTACTCGTTCATGTGGCGATTTCTCTCCGGTAGAGACTCCAAGCCGACGTCGGGCCGCGGTGGATCTGGGGCCGGCCAGGATCTTTGATCCACGGCCGATGGGCCGCACCGATCGGAGGCGGGGTTGGGCCCGCGGCCGTGGTCGCATCGGTCGGGGACTCGCATGCAGGATGGTGTCGCCACGCGGCGGGGGGAGGTACATTGCCCGGGTGGCTCGATGCAATGCGACCCGGAGGAATGATGCCGATGATTGCACGCTGGTCGGAAGTGAAGCGTTGGTCGCCCCGCATCCTCGGCGCGGCCCTGGTTCTGGGCGGCGGGATCGGAGAGATCGAAGCCCAGAGTGCGCCCGCGGTCGAGAAGGCGACGCGGGAGGTGCTGGCCAAGCACGACGGGAAAATCCGGGCCGGGCTGTGGGTGGGCGGGGCGACGGGGCCGGCGCGGTTCGCCAGCGAGCCCGACGCGGTGATGCCCACGGCCAGCGCCATCAAGACGGCGATCCTGGTCGAGCTGTTCGCCCGATACGCCGATGCGCTGGATCGGCCGGCGCCGGGGCTGGACGCGATCCTGAAGGATGACCATCCGGCGATCGCCCACTTCCCGCCCAAGCAGCGGGACGAGATCCGCCAGGGATTGGCGGGGGCGACGGTCCGCCGGATCGGCGGGGTCATGATGGGCGCGATCCCGGCGACGAACCTGGTGTACAACGCCGCCGCCAACGCCTCGATCGCCCTTTTGGGCGGACCCGAGGCCACGACCCGCGCGATCGCGGCGCGCGATGCCGCCTTCGAGCCGATCCGGGTCCGGCGCTACATGCTGACCAATCGCAAGACGTATGGCGACAACGAGGCGACCACGGCCGCGCTGGCCGCCGTGTTCCAGCGGATCGCGTCGCGCAGCCTCGTCGGGGTCGCTCCGGCGACGATCGACGCCATCCGCGGGTCGATCATCGTCAAGGCCGATCCCCACCGGGGCCGGACCTACCTCAAGGATGGCGAGCTGGAGAATGTCCCGATCACCAGCGTCCGCTCCGGCTGGCGCGAGACGCCGGACGGCAAGTTGATCGTCTTCGTGGCGATGCTGGCCCGCGACGACGCGGGGGACAAGACCCCCGACGAGGCCCACAAGGCGCTGTCGGCCACGGCCAACAAGGTGGCCGAGGCGCTGCTCGATTCCGAACCGTGAGGCGACCGGCCGGCGTCACGATCCGGAGGGATCGCGGCGTCGGCCCGTTCGCATCGGTCGGTTCAGCCGGCCTTGGCGAGCTTGAGCGTCTTCTCGGCGACCGCCGGGGTGCCCTGCGAGGCGGCGGCGACGAAGGCGTCGATCAGCTGGGTGTCCAGCGAGATGTTGCCTTCGTTCTGCGGGTGCCACTGCACGCCGACGCAGAACCAATCCTTGCCGGTCCACTCGATCGCCTCGATCAGGCCATCCGGGGCCAGGGCGGCGGCGCGGAAGCCGGGGGCGACCTTGCGGATGCCCTGGTGGTGGTAGCTGTTGACGCAGATCTCGCCTTCGCCGTAGATCGCCTTGAGCTTGGAGTTCTTCTCCATCACGACGATGTGGCGGTGGGCGCCGCCCTGGGGGTCGCGGTGGGGGAAGCCCTTGAGGGCGAGGTCCTCGGGCAGGTGCTGGTAGAGCGTGCCGCCGTGGACGACGTTCAGCTCCTGCATGCCCAGGCCGACGCCCAGGGTCGGCATCTTGCGCTCGGCGACCATCCGGCAGAGCAGTCGGTCGTGGTTCTCGCGGCGATCGCTGATCGTCTTGATGGACGGGTGGGGGGTCATGCCCATCCGGGTGGGGCTCATGTCGTCGCCTTCGACCAGGACCACGCCGTCGAGGCGATCCAGGACGTGGGCGAGGTCATGCTCCTTGGTCAGCGGCGGGATGATGATCGGCAGGGCGCCGGCGCTGAGCAGGCACTCGTAGTAGCCCGAGTGCACGATCGAGCGCGGGGCGCCTCCCTTGGCGGGGGCGAGGTGCTCGGCATTGATCCCGATGAGGGGGCGGTTGGTGACCATCGTGGGCATCCCTTCCTTGGTGCTTGCGTGGCTCGATCGAAATCCGTTCGTCCTTACCATCCCATGCATTCCTGCGTCGCGACGCCCGAGCAACTCGGCCGTCCGCAAGAAGCCACCATCTTGGGGGCGGGGTGGGGGTCATCGGGTCGGCGAACCCCGGGGGGCCTCGCCGCGATCGGAGAGCTCGATGTCATCCCGTCATCGGGATGTCGGGTCAACCCGCGGGGCCTCGACGAATCCTTTGCGTCTCGGCGGCCGCGTCGTTCTGATGGGGTGGAGTCTATCGATCAGGCAAGCCCGACTCAAGCGAAAATCCGCGAACAAGGCCAAAAATAAGTGGTTTTTCGGTTCCCCCGGAAATCGGAAGCCGGCCTCCCACTCCCCCGGATTGGGAAACATTCAGGGGACTTGATCCGATGTCCACCGGGGCTCGGGCGGGTCGGGCGGCAACGGGAGCCAGGGGTAGCGGGACGCCCGCTCGTACTTGGCCCTCATCTTCCCGTAATACTCGGCCGACTGCTTCTCGACGGCGGGGGGCGGCGGCGGGAACAGGTCGAAATTGCGCCTCCCCATCCGCATGCCGCCCTCGCCGTTGGCCCGCTCGATCTCCCGGACCTCGGCGAGCCAGGCCTCGCGGGTGCGGCCTGCGTTGGCTTGCGCGATCTGCTCCTGCATCCCGAAGAGCATGGCTTCGACATAGTAATCGCGGCTCATGCGTCGGAGCCGCGCGACCTCGGCCCGGGCGCCGAGGAGGATGGCCACGGCCGCCACGAGGATCATCAGGCGTCGCACGGTGATCCGCGGGCGGGGCAGGCGCATGGGCTGAACTCCATCGGGCCCGGCCGGTCGATCCGATCCGCCCTCGGGGTGAGCGGCGGCCGTCTCCGGGCGGGATGATCCGGGGTTTCTGCCGATTCTCCGGGGAGGCGGGGCGGCGGGCAAGCGGGGGGGCGCGACGGCCGGGATTCTGTTTGACGGGTCCCGACCGCCGACATACCGTGGACGGAGGTCGTGCGGCGCAAGGTCGCAATCGATGGCCGTTCCTCGTCCGGATCGAATCCAGGAGTTCCGCTCATGGCACAGGCCCATCCGAGCCCGGGCGCGGCCGTCTCGCGCCGCGATTTCGTCAAGGCCGCCGTGGCCGCGTCCAGCCCCCTGATCCTGCCGAACTGGGCGCGGGGCGATGGGGGGGCCGCCGTCGCGGTCGGCCCGACCCCCAAGGCGCCGGCGGAAACCGCCGTGTCGCGGTTCTACGCGACGCTCAAGGATGAGCAGAGGAAGCTGATCTGCTTCCCGTTCGACGACCCCAAGCGGTCGCAGGTCCAGAACAACTGGGCGATCGTCAAGCCGGCCATCAGCGACCTCTCCACCGAGCAGAAGGCCCTGTGCCGCGAGGTCTTCAAGGGCCTGTGCAGCGAGGAAGGTTTCGGCAGGTTCGAGAAGCAGATGGAGGACGACGCCGGCGGGTTCGACAACTACCACGTCGCCGTCTTCGGCGAGCCGGGGACGGCCAAGCCGTTCGAATGGGTGCTGACCGGTCGGCACGTCACGGTCCGCGCCGACGGCAACAGCGTGGACGGCGTGGCCTTCGGCGGGCCGATCTTCTACGGCCACGACGCCACCGGCTCGGGCAACGACGACAGCCAGCACACCGACAACGTGTGGTGGTATCAGGGTCAGCAGGCCAACGCGATCTTCGCCAGCCTGGACGACAAGGAGAAGGACCGCGCCCTGGTCTCCACCGCCGAGCCCGACTCCCCGCGTTCGATCCGGCTCCGGGGGGAGCGGCCCGACGCCCCCGGGCTGGCGGTCGCCGACCTCGACGGCCAGCAGAAGGAGATGGTCCAGAAGCTTCTCAAGGACCTGACCAGCCCGTTCCGCGCCTTCGACGTCGAGGAGGTCAACGAATGCCTCCGCGAGAACGGGGGGGCCGACAAGCTCCGCCTCACCTTCTTCAAGGACGGCGACATCGGCGACGACAAGGTCTGGGACATCTGGAAGCTGGAAGGGCCGGCCTTCGCCTGGTTCTTCCACGGCTCGCCGCACGTCCACACCTGGGTCAACATCGCCCGCAAGGCCCCGCCGTCCGCCTGATCCGGCCCGGAGATCGGGGGTGGCGGCCCGGGGTTTGCCGGTTGGAGGGGCACAAGGGCCCAGCATCCGCGTCAACCACGCCATCCCCGAGGAATCCCCCATGGATCGCACCCAACCCCCCACGCCCGACCCGTCCGGGCCCAACCGCCGCCACTTCCTCCAGGCCGGGACGACCGCCTTCCTGCTCGGGGCCGCGTCGCCGGCCGCCCGCACCGGCCGCGCCGAGGCCGCCCCGGCCGACGACGCGCCGGGCGTCGAGTGGCGGAACCGCCAGCCCAACATGGCCTATCGCCGGCTCGGCCGCACCGGGCTGATGATCTCCGAGGTGGTCTGCGGCGGCGACCCGATCACCCTGGAGAACTACAAACACCTCGATCGCGCCCTGGAGATGGGGCTCAACTACCTGGACATGGCCCCCGCCTACAACAAGGGGGACACCGAGAAGGCCTACGGCAAGCTCCTGGCCGAATCCCCCTCGAAACGGGACAAGGTCTTCCTGACCACCAAGGTCAGCGACTACAACCGGGTCCGGACCCGGCTCTACCGCGACATCCTCAAGGGGCTGCCCGAGGCGAAGCAGGCGGCGATCCGCGAGCGGGCCAAGCAGATCAAGGCGGAGCGGAGGCTGGAGCAGCCCGGCTACTTCCTCACCTACTTCCCCGGCCAGCCGGGCGCGTTCGAGGGGGCCTACCTCCGCGCGGCCATGCAGCCGGAGTTCGGCTCCAAGGTCGAAGGGAGCCCCGAGCTGCGGAAGACCATCGTCGAGTCGCTGGAAGGGAGCCTGAAGCGGCTGGGCACCGACCACTTCGACATCCTGATGTGCCCCCACGGCGCCGACGTGGCCGAGGACCTGGCCTCGCCGGAGATCCACGCGACTTTCGCCGACCTGAAGCAGCAGGGCAAGGTCCGGTTCCTGGGCGTGACCTCGCACAACGACCCGGCCGGCACCCTCCGCGCCGCGGCCGATTCGGGCCGCTACGACGCGGCGATGGTGGCGTATAACGTCATCAACGGGGGCTACGTCGACGCGGCCATCGGCCACGCCTCGGCGAAGGGGGTGGGCATCATCGCCATGAAGGCGGCCCACGCCGTGGCCACCCACCACAAGCCGCTCCAGCCGGTGCCCGAATGGCGGGTCGCCAAGGTCGAGCGGATCGTCCAGGGCGACTGGAACGCCCCGAGGAAGGCGTACCTCTGGGCCTTGCAGGACCCGAGGATCGCGGCGGTCATCTCCAACCTCTGGGACGAATCCCACGTCAAGGACAACCTGTCGCTGGCCGGGATCAAGGTCGAGCTTCGCCCGGCCTGATCGCCGGAGTCCCCGCACCCCGGCGCGGTGGCGCCGGGGGCGGGCCGTTCCGGGTTCAGTCGATCGGGGGCGGAAGCTCGCGATCGCCGTCGGGGCGAGGCCGGTCGCGCTTCTCGCGGGGCGGCTCGGGGCGGTCGCCTCGGTCACGCTTCCCCTTGGGCGGCTCGGGCCGATCATCCCGGTCGCGCTTCTCCCTGGGGCCGAACCTGGGCCCGTTTTCGTCGTTGGCGGCGGTGAGGTGCTCGGGGACGTGGGTCAGGGCCTCGGCGGCGCGGGCCAGTTCCCCGGCGCGGCCCATGCGGCCGGCCTCGGCGTCGCGGCGGGCGGCGTTGTAGAGGTCCTTCGAGGCGTCGTAGAAGAACTTCGCTTCGATCTCGTCGCCGTCGGCCAGGGCCAGGATCCGCTCGTGGGCGCGGCGGAGGTCGTGGCGGATCCGATCATCCTCGCCTTCGGGGCCGCCGGGGCCCGGGGGCGGGGGCAACTCGTCGTCCGGGGCATAGGTGGAGGCGTTCCGGGTGTGGTCGACGGCGCGGGCCAGGTCGTGAGCCGCGATGCCGAGTTCGTGCGACCGCCGTTCGTCGCCCTTCTCGGAGGCCTTGATGGCCTCGCGATACAGTTTGACCGATCGCTCGGTCCAGTCCTTGAGGCGTTCTTCGGGGCGGCCGGCGGGGCGGCCGTCGGCGCGGAGGCGGCGGAGCAGGTCGTAGGTCTTCCGCAGCTCGCCGCCGGGTCCGGGCCCATCCTTCTTGGCCCGGTCCTCCTTCTTCGCCTTGTGGGGCGGGGGCGGCGGATCGTCGTCGGGACCGCCGGGCGGCATCGCGGAGGCCAGGGCGACGCCCAGCAGGCTCGTCGTTCCCAGCGTGAGGAGCTTGAGCAGCATCATGGTCCGTTCTCCGGGGCTGTGGTCGTGCGTCACATTCAAGGCGTTCGATCCGAACGCTCCGGTGAGGACCATTGCAGACGTCGTGCCGGGGCGAAAACCCCGCGATTCGGCCGGTTTCGGCCCCGGCCGCCCCCGATCCTGGGCATGATCCCCCCCGCCCCGCGGGGGCTTTCCGCCCGATCGCCCGGCCGGCGGGCCGCCTCCGCCCGCGATCGGGGAGGGTGTGCCCTTTGATTTTGGTAATCGCCTTGGCGGTCCTGGGTGGCTGTGGTTGGCTTGCCAACCACGGCGCCGGCGCCCACGATCCCGAGATGATGGCCCGCGAGGCACCGGGTCGCGGATCTTCCATGCCGGCCGACGATGGCCGAGGAGGGCTCGTCGGCGCCGTGGTTGGCAAGCCAACCACAGCCACCCGAAGACCACATCGCCAAAATCAAAAGGCACACCCATCGGGGCAGATTCCTCCCCCGGTCCGGCGGTTGCACCTGTACGATGGGGGTTGGAAGGCTGGGCGAAGGGGGCCGGAGACGATGCGCGTGCCGATTCGGATCCAGGTCGGCGTGGTGGTCGCCCTGTTCGTCGCCGCGCTGGCGGCCCTGCTGACCACCAGCACCGCGGTGGTCGGCCGGGAGCGGCGGCGGGCGACGGCGGGGACCGTCCTGGCGCGGGCCGGCGTGGGGCTGGCCGATCAGGGGAAGGACCTGCTGCGGGACGTCCCCCGGGGGTTCTTCGAGCTGGACCGGGAGGAATGGGATGAGCTGGATCGGCGGCTCCGCGAGGTGTCCGCCCACGCGCTCCGGCCGTTCGAGGGCGTCGAGGGGGGCTATTTCCTCCGCGATCATCGGAGGTTCCTCGGGGCCGCGTTCCCGACCGAGCCGCCCCATCCCCCGGGGAAGCGCCGACACAACCGGCGCGGGCCCGATGGCCCCCCGCCCCGCGAGTCCGACCTGATCGAGATCCAGGCCGATGCGTCGATCCGGCTCGGCCGCGAACTGCTGGTGGTCGAGGACGTGCCCCCGAGCATCGTGGCCATCCGCACCGCCCCCGTGCGGATCGACGGCCGTCCGGTGGCCGCCACCTGGACCATGACCCGGCTGGCCGACCCGCTGTTCCTGGACCGGTCGTTCCGGGGGTTCCAGCTCGCGGCCGGGCTGGCCCTGGGGGGGCTGGCCCTGGCCCTGCTCATGACGCTCGGGCTGACGCGGACGGTCCGCCGGCAGGCCGCGGATCGGGCCCGGCTCCAGGTCGAGCTGAGGCGGTCCGAGCGGCTGGCGGCCCTGGGCAAGCTGCTGGCGGGGGTGGCCCACGAGGTCCGCAACCCCCTGGCCGGCATCCGATCGTCGGCCCAGCTCTGGCGGCGCGGGATCGGTCCCGACGACGAATCGATCGACGACGTTCTCGCCGAGGTCGATCGGCTCGACGGCATCGTGGGCCGGCTGCTCCAGTTCACCCGGGCCGACTCCCAGGACCTGGCCCCCGGCGACCTCAACGCCGTGGTGGTCGAGGCCGCCCGCCTGGCCCGCGCCCCGGCCGAGGCGCAGGGGGTGCGGGTCGAACTCGACCTGGACCCGGGCCTCCCCCCGGTGGCGATGGCCTGGCCCGCCCTGATCCAGGTCTTCCGCAACCTGACGACCAACGCCATCCACGCCATGCCGGAAGGCGGGGTGCTGCGGCTGTCCACCAGCCGGGACGCGAAAGGCGCGCGGGTGGAGGCGTGCGTGGCCGACACCGGCCCGGGGCTCGACGCCGACGCGATGGCCCACCTGTTCGAGCCGTTCTACACGACCCGGGCGGAGGGCACGGGCCTGGGCCTGGCCATCGCCCGCGAGATCGCGCTGGCCCACCGGGGGGACCTCCGGGGCGCCAACCGGGGCGACGGGGCCGGGGCCGCCTTCACGATCATCCTGCCGGCCGCGACCGACGGAGAATCCCCCCGATGAATGCCCCCGCCACGGTGCTCGTCGCCGACGACGATCGGACGATCCGCCGCAACCTGATCCGACTCCTCGAATCCGAGGGCTACCGCACCCTGGAGGCCGCCGACGGCGAGCAGGCGCTGGCCCGGATCCGGGACGGCGGGCCCGACGCCGTGCTCCTGGACCTCAAGATGCCCGGCCGCGACGGCCTGGAAGTCCTGGCCGAGCTGGGACCGATGCTCGCCGACCTGCCCGTGATCGTGGTCACCGCGTTCGGCGGGTCGGCCCCGGCGATCGAGGCGATGCGGCGCGGGGCGTATGATTATCTCTCCAAGCCGTTCGACCTGGATGAGGTGCTGCTGACCCTGGGGCGGGCCCTGAAGCAGCGCGCCCTGGCCTTCGAGGTCCGGGAACTCCGCTCCCAGGCCGCCGAGGAGCCGGCCTCGCCCGCCGATGCCGAGCCCGAATTGATCGGCCGGGGCGCGGCGATGCGGGCGGTGTTCAAGGCGATCGGCATGGCCAGCGCGACCGACGCCACGGTCCTGATCGTCGGCGAGAGCGGCACCGGCAAGGAACTCGTCGCGTCGGCCCTGCACCGCCATTCCGACCGCTCCGCCGGCCCGTTCGTCCGGGTCAACTGCGGGGCCCTGCCCGAAGGGCTGATCGAGAGCGAGCTGTTCGGCCACGAGCGCGGGGCCTTCACCGGCGCCGACCGCCAGCGTCCCGGCCGGTTCGAGCGGGCGGCGGGCGGGACGATCTTCCTGGACGAGGTCGGCGAACTCCCTCCGTCGGCCCAGGCCAAGATCCTCCGCGTGCTCCAGCAGAAGGAGTTCGAACGCGTGGGCGGGACCGAGACGCTCCGCTCGACCGCCCGGGTGATCTCCGCCACCCATCGCGACCTGCCCAAGGAGGTCGCCGCCGGCCGGTTCCGCGAGGACCTGTATTACCGGCTCAACGTCGCCCGGATCGCGATCCCGCCGCTCCGCGACCGCCCGGAGGACATCGCCCCGCTGGCCGAGCAGATCCTCCGCCGCGTCGAGCAGCGCCAGGGGTGGGCCGGGCTGTCGCTGTCGCCCGAGGCCCTGGCGGCGATCACCGGCCGGCCCTGGCCGGGCAACGTCCGCCAGCTGGAGAACGCCCTGGCCCGCGCCGCGATCGCATCGAGGGGCCGGCCGATCCTGCCGGAGCACCTGGAATCCGACCCGGAGACGGACGCGGGCCCGGCCGTCCCGGCGGCCGGGGACCTGGGCGAGTCGGTCCCGCTGCGGGCGATGCTGGCCGAGGTCGAGCGGCGGGCGATCCGCCGCGCCCTGCTGGCCTGCGGAGGCAACCGGACCCAGACCGCCGAGCGGCTCGGGATCAGCCGCCGCCAGCTGTTCGACAAGATCCGCGAGTACGACCTGCAGCCGTGAGGCGATCGGGGGGCGGGGGGCCGGCCCCCCGGTCGGCCGGATCAGAGGGCGTCGGCGTTGATGATCTCGCCCCCTTGGGTGGTGCTCAGGGCCATCCAGGTGTTGTAGCTGATCGTGTTCTTGATGAACCGGACGCTGCCGTCGGCCATCACCACGTTCAGCCCGCCGGTGTGGCGGCTGCGGGCGCCATACACCGACGGGGCGGCGGCGGTCAGCCAGACGATGCAGGGCGGATTGAGCGGGTTTCTGGGCGACCCGGGCGGCGGGGGGACGCAGGTCGCCGAGGTGAACACGTCGGTGAGCGGGTTGTTGGGCAGGAGCAGGGCGATCAGCTCGCGGGGCAGGTCGTCGCGCGGGCCTTCCCCGCACCCGGTCGCCGCCCCGGCCAAGGAGATCCCGGCGATGAAGGAGCGGAGTGATTTCGCCCTGAGCATGGGGTCGGTCCTGACGGCGTGGCCCGGCCCGTCGTGCGGCGCATCCCGGGGAGGCCGAGATCGGGCGGGAAGATGGATGGCTCCTGATGCATGACGGGAAAGTCGCATGAAGAAAAGCCAAGAATGACCGGGTCAAGGAAGTTTGCCCCGCGAGGAGGTCGCTGCGTCGTCCGGGGGGGGCGAATTCGTGCGGTTTCGTGCCGTTTTGGATTCGACCGAAAGCGAAGAGACTTCGGCGATAACGAATCGTCGGGGAGGCGCGAGCCCCTCGGTCGGGGGGGGCCCGGGCTTGTTTCCGCGGGCCGATGGTCGGTAAGGTTTCCGGACGGGATGGCGAGGTGGCCGAGGACAGAACCGGGGCGGGATCATCCCGTCGCGGCGTCGGGCCCGACCGGATCGGGCGGGGACGACGATCTGTCCCAGGAACATGGAGGTGAGCCCATGATCGCGAACTTGAACGTCCCCCTGACCATCGCCCCGCCGGCCAGGGTCGAGAACCGGCCCGTGCCGTCGCCGCTCCGGGTGCTGGTGGTGGACGACAACGTGGTCGGCGCCCGCCTCATGTCCCGGCTCCTCCAGGGCTGCGGGCACCAGATGTCGCTGGCCCACGACGGCCCGGGGGCGATCGACGCGGCGGCGGCCCACGACCCGGACGTGATCCTCCTGGACATCGGCCTCCCCGGGTTCGACGGCCACGAGGTCGCCCGCCGGCTCAGGAAACGGCATGCCGCGCGCCCGGTCCTCCTGGTCGCCGTGACCGGCGCCAGCCAGGACGACGACCTCCGCCGCTCGCGCGAGTCCGGCTTCGACCACCACCTGGTCAAGCCCGTCGACCCGGAGGCCCTGATCGACCTCCTCGACCGCCACCGCCCGGCCCGCGCGGCGGGCTGACGGGAGCCGATCCGATCGTCCCTCGCCGGCCTGGGGTCCGATTGGTAGGATGTCACTCATGGGAAACAGCGTGGCCGCCGTCACGGCGATGGACCGGATGCTGGATCAGTTCAGCGGCTGCCTCAATGAAGAGGCGGCCCGCCGGGTGCTCGCCTGGAAAATGGACGCCGAGACCGAGGCCCGCGTCGAAACGCTCGGTGAGAAAGCCAACCAGGGGTCGATCACCGGCGAGGAACGGGACGAGTATCAGAGCTACGTCGAGATCGCCGATATCATCGCCATCCTGAAGCTCAAGGCGAAGCGATTCCTGGCGATGCAGGACGGCGATTGATCGATGAATGCGGATGTCCGGGCATTCATCCGCGAGCGTGCCGGGAACCGCTGCGAATACTGCCGCCTCCACCAGGTGCATGTCGCGATCGCCCACCACATCGAGCACGTGATCGCCAGGCAGCACGGCGGCGATGACTCCCTCGACAACCTGGCTTTGAGCTGCGCCCGCTGCAATTCATTCAAGGGGCCGAACCTGAGCGGGATCGACCCGGACCGCGGGCAGCACGTCCCCCTGTTCCATCCCCGCCGCCATGTATGGGAGGAGCACTTTGCGTTCCAGGCCTACCGGCTCGTCGGC
Organism: Tundrisphaera macrotermitis; assembly: GCF_051175315.1. Classification (NCBI taxonomy): domain Bacteria; kingdom Pseudomonadati; phylum Planctomycetota; class Planctomycetia; order Isosphaerales; family Isosphaeraceae; genus Tundrisphaera; species Tundrisphaera macrotermitis. The sequence continues at coordinate 2,023,019 of NZ_CP195100.1, read as the reverse complement.
CTGACACCGATCGGCCGCGCGACCGTCCACGTCCTCGGCATGAACGAGACGAGGCGACTCGAACTCCGCGCCCTGCTGATCGCCGCGGGCGAGAGCCTCTGATCCGTCTGCCTGCCGAGTCGGAGCGGTCGTATCGCGCGGCGGCACGGGGCGAATTGCTTATGGCCCTTCCTCTGATCCCGCTCCCGTGCCTCCCTGATCCAGCGGGTTCGCGACCCGGCCGAGGAAGATGACGCACCCCGACCGGGTGTCGCGGATCAGGAACAGGAACGGGTGGTCGGCGCGGATGACCGGCGGCTCCTCCCCGAAGGCATCGGGGTTGATGAAGTGAGTGACCGCCGCCGCCTCGATCCCTTCTTCGTTGACGTCGAGCAAAGTCGCATGCCTCGCCGCGGCGAGGTACAGGTCGCTACCCTTGCCGTCGATGCCCGAGAAGTCGGCCCGGCCCTCGGCGAACGCCGCGGGCATCCCCAGGGCTGAAAGCAAAGGGGCGAGCATCAGGTCCGCGCGGATCCGGTACTTCGGCAGGGCGATGATGATCTCCTCGGGCCGACGGAACCGGGGCCACCACGACGCCAGGGCCTCCGGCGTGAGCGAGGCTTCGAGGTCGGCCAACCCGTCGACCTCCCGGGGGAGGAGCACCGTCATCGCGAATTCGCCGCGAGTCCCGCAGGGCAGGTCCAAAGCCTGGAATGTCCCGCCGTCGAAGTATCCCTGGATCGATGAATAAGAATGATCGTGCATCATGGGGGCGTCGATCGACTCGGCAGCCGACACGCGGAAGGATTCCGGCCTCGTGCTTTCCCGGTGGAACTGCCTTCTCCAGTTGGCCCGCAGGAAGAGGCCGGTCGTCAGGACCAGCCGGGTGCGTGATGGCAGGTCGGCGGGCCGGAGCATCCCGGCGAGCTTCCCGCCGGTCCGCGATTCCGTCCAGGCATTGATGGTGCGGCAGGCCTCGGCGGGATGGCCGGTGAAGTCGACGCGGTCGCATCCGGCCGCGAAGACATCCTCGACCGTCGATCGATAGGAGTCGAGCAGGGGCTGCCCCTCCTGGATCCAGGCGGCGTTGGCCAGGCGGATCTGATAGGAACGATCCTCGGCGTCGGCGTTGAGGGCCCGGATCAATGCGGCATGGGCCCGGTCGGGGTGTGCGAGGTTGCCAGGCAGGTGGAGCACGCGGGCGATCTGCTCGGCCGTCTCGCCCCGGGCCCCGGCATGGAGCAAGGCCAGCCCGGCCGAGAGGCAAGCGGGCGAGACGAGGAGGTTGCCGGGGCGATCCCTCAGCTTCTGATAGAGCGACACGGCGAAGGCGTTGTTCGCCCGGACGATCGCAGGCAGATCCTCTCGCGCCTCGATCGCGGGCCGGAACAGCGGCAACGACGCGGGCGCGGCCGGAGGAGGGATGATCGCGACGGGCTTCCTGGACCGCTCGCAACCGGCGAGCGCGGCCACCGTCAGCAGGAGGGCGAGCGATCGTCCCGATAGTCCCGAAGGGCGTGGCCGTCGTGCGAAGATCGGTCGGATCATGGGCCTGTCCTCACCGTTCGCGTGGTCCTTGATCGAAGGCATTCGGTGGTGACGGAATGACCCCCAACTCGGGCCGGTCGGGCCGGCCGAAGCCCGGGGCGAACAGGTCGGCGACGCGGGAGGGGCGGCGGGCGGAGCGGTCGACGAGGCGGGCGTGGGCCTCCTGGCGGAGGGCGTCGTCGTCGAGGGTTTCGCCGAGGCGGAGGTCGGCCACGGCGGCGCAGATCTCCATGTCGGCGGCGCGGAAGCGGTCGCGGGCCTCGCGCAGCAGGTTCGGGACGAGGTCGGCGCGGCCGCGCAGGGCGGCGATGCCGGCGCGGGCCAGGCGGGCCTGGGCGATGGCCCAGGGGGTGCCCTCGCGATCGAGCCGGGCGGCGTCGCGCGCGGCGGAGCGGAGCCAGGGGCCGCCGTTCGGGTCGGAGGCGCGGCCGGCGGCGGCCAGCGCGCAGCGGGCGCGGAGGCCGTACATGGCCACCCGGATGAACTGGACCTGGAGCAAGAGCGACCGCGACAAGGTCGGCCAGTGGCCGACGATCGCCCGCCACGCCGACGGGCCGTCCCCCTCGTAGAGGTCCAGGAGGATCGTGGCCCAGACCTGGTCGTTGTGCTGGACGTGGTAGCCGTCGCCGGACCAGTGCGACATCACCCGGCGGATCTCCTCGCGGGCCTCGCCCGGGCGGTCGGCCCCGATGCGGACGATGGCCAGGATGTAGGTGCTCAGGTTCATCTCGGCGTACAGGTCGCCTCGCTCGCGGGCCTCGGCGATCAGGACCGGGAAGCGGCGGGACAATTCGCCCCAGCGGCCCAGGTGGCTAAGCCCCCACAGGGCGTAGGCGTGGGCGGTGTCGCGCTCCCAGGCCACGCCGGTGTAGCGGTCGCGGAACAGGGCGTCGGCGCGGTCGCAGTGCTCGACCGCGTCGGCCCAGCGGCCCTCCAGGTAGGACGACACGCCCCGGGCCAGGATCACCATGCCGGGGTCGTAGGGGTGGTTGTCGCCCTCGGACAACGCCTCGGCCTGCGCCAGGAGCCGGGCCGTCCGCGCCCGGGTGGCCAGGCCGCCGGTGGCCGACTGGGCCGCCTCGACCGACAGGGCCCGGCCGATCCGGCGGGGCTCCCCGGCGCGGAGGGCGAGCAAAAGGCCCCGGGTCTGGAAGTCGGCCCCGCGCACCCAGTCGACGTTGCTCAGGCCGATGCCCGCCGACCAGCAGACGTCGATCCGCGTCAGGTCCGAGGCCGCCACCTCGCTGGTGTCGCGCGGGCGGAACCGGAGCCCCCGGAGCCGCAGCAGGCCGCGATGGATCACTAGCGAGATCAAGGACCGCCGGGGCGTGGCCGGCAGCGACAGGCCGACCGCCGCGAGCACGTCGCGGAGCGTCTCCAGCCCCCGGTCGATGTGCCCGCTGATCAGGAGCTGCATGGCCGCCTTGCGGCGGAGTTCCAACGCCTCGGCCACGGTCGCCCCGTCGCACGCGGCCAGGAACTCGCGGGCGGCGTCGGCCCCGCGACCGGCGTTGGCCAGGGCCTCGCCCAGCGCCACCCGGATGCCCCTTTCCTGCTCCCGGCCCATCGGCAGGAGTTCGATGGCCAGCCGGTAGAGCTTCGCGGCGCGGTCGAAGGCCAGGGCGCGGGCCGCCCCCTCGGCGGCTCGGGCGAAGTAGGCGCCCGCCTTCTCCGGCTCGCCGGCCCCCCGGAAGTGGACGCCCAGCGCCTCGAAGTCGGACCCGGCCACCGCCTCCAGCGCCTGCGCCAGCCGGCGGTGGCAGGCGGTCAGGTCCTCGGGGGCGAGCCGGGCCACCACGGCCTCGCGGATCCGGTCGTGGTAGGTCTCCACCCGCTCTCCGTCCGGGGATGCCGGCCCCCCGGCGGCGCGGATCATCCGCCCGGCGCGGAGGACCGCCAGCGCCGCCCGTTCGTCGCCGGCCAGGCCCAATGATCGCCAGGCCACCGACGGCGACAAAGGCCCGCCCGACACGGCCACCGCCTGGAGCATCCGCAGGGCGTCGTCGGGCAGGCGGCGGATCCGGGACCAGAGGACGTCGTCCAGGGTGATCGGCGTGGCCGGCGCCCCCTCGGCGAGGTCGGGCCCGCCGGCCTGGAGCGACCGGGCCAATTCGGCGACGAAGAACGGGTTGCCGCCCGACTCGCGGGCGATGGCCGCCACCTGCCGCTCGGTGGCGGAGTCGCCCAGCATCTGCCGGGCCAGCACCGACGCCTCGGCCGCCGCCATCGGGCCGACCTCCAGGTGCCGGCAATCGACGCCCTCCCACGGGTCGGCCAGCAGGCCCCGGAGGAACGGGCTGGCCTCGACCTCCTCGCTGCGGAACCCGCACAGCAGGAGCAGCACCGGCGGGTCGGGCGGGCGCAGGACCTCGGACAGAACCGGCAGGCTGTCCGGGTCGCCCCACTGGAGGTCGTCGATCCAGAGGACCAGCGGCCTCCGGTCGCCGATCCGCGCCAGCATCTCGCGCAGGGCCGCGTACGACCGCCGGCGGAGTTCCTGGGGGTCGGGGATGTCGGTCCCCCGGCCGGGGGCGTTGCGGATCGCCTCGACCCTGCGCAGGACCGGGAAGACCCGGGCCAGCGCGGCCACGTCGCGCGGCAGGGCGGCGTGGAGTTCATCGGGGGGGAGCCGCCGGAGGTGCTGCGCCAGCGACTCGATCAGGCCGTCCAGGGCCTTGTACGGCACCGACTCGCGCTCGTGGCACCGACCGGCCAGGGCCAGCGCGTCGCCCCCCAGGCCGTCCAGGAACCGGCGGACCAGGGAACTCTTGCCGACACCGGAAGTCCCCCGGAGGAACACCGCCACGGGCCGGCCCCGCCCCAGGGCGGCGAAGGCGTCCTCCAGGGCCGCGCGGTGGGCGGCGCGGCCCACGAAGATCGAGTCCGACCCGCGCGACGAGCGGGGCTCCGACGACGGCCGGGAGTCGTCACCCGAGTCGGGGCTCGGCCCGCCCAGCCGGCCCAGGATCGCTGCGCCGGTCGGCCTTTGGTGCGGGTCGCGGCGGAGCAATTCCTCGCACAGCACGTCCAGGTCGCCGGGCAGGTCCGGGGCGAGTTCGCGGGGCGGGGGCGGCTCGAACCTCTGCTTGTCGATCAGGATCTGGAGCATCCCGCCCAGGAACGGGAGGCGGCCGGTCAGGGCCTCGTACAGCATCACGCCGACGCTGTACCAGTCGCTGGCCTCGGTCGTGCCGACCCCGGTGGCCTGCTCGGGGGCCATGTAGGCGGGGGTGCCCACCACGCCGCCTCCGCCGGTGCTCCGGCTGCGCGAGTCGTCGTCGCCGCCGGTCACCAGGCCGAAGTCCATCAGCACGACCCGCCCCTCGGGCGTCACCAGGACGTTGGACGGCTTGATGTCGCGGTGCAGCTTGCCCCGGGCGTGGACCGCCATCAGCCCCTCGGCGAGCTGGCGGAACGCCCCCCGGAGCCGGGCCCGCGTCGCCGGGTCGGGCCCGATCGGCGCGGCCGGGGCCTTCGGGCCGGTGTCCTGGCGGATGTGGTCCAGGAAGGTCCGGCCGGCGACGTACTCCATCACGATGAACCAGGTGTGGCCGTCGGAGATCAGCTCGTGGAGCGCCACCAGGTTCGGGTGCGAGAGGTCCTGGAGCGAGCGGAACTCCCGCTTGAACCGCGACACCGCCGCCGCGTCGACGTTGCGGATCGTCTTGACCGCGACGTCCACGCCCCGGCGCAGGTCGCGTGCCAGGTAGACGATCCCCATGCCCCCCTGCCCCAGCACGCCCCGGACCTCGTAGCCGTCCAGCGCCGGCCACCAGGGGTCCGCCGGGGCGGGCGTCGCCGGCCGGGTGGGCGGGGCCGGGTCGGTCGAGGGGAGGTCGTCGGGCGGGCCCGGCGCCGTCTCCGGGGCGGAGAACAGGTCGCTGAGCGACGATTCGAGCCCGGGGAAGCGGGACCGGTAGTCGTCGAGCGTCGCGTGTTCTCCCCCCTCGCCCCGGAGGCTGATCTCGTTACGGACCAGGTCGAGCAGCGCCCCGGGGTCCTGGGCCAGGAAGGGATGCCGGTCGATGTAGTCCTCCACCGAGATCCCGTAGCCGCCCCGGAACAGGAACCGCTGCTCGGTCATCAGCGTCCGGACGATCGTCGCCGGATCGGGGGCGTCCCCCGGCTCGCGCAGCGTCGAGGGTTCGGACATGGGGGCGGCTCCTGGACGGACATGGGCCTTCGGGGGATGGGCGGGCGAGCCCGGACTCCAGTTGACCCGCGACGGCCGGCCATTGCAAGCTCGGCCGGCCCCGGCCCGCGCCGGGTTGGCCTTGCAAGGAAGGCCGGGGAACTGCTCTAATCTCCGGACTCGACAGGTGCCCCCGCCCGGTCTCGGGCCAGGGGGAGAATAGGGAAGCCGGTGAGAATCCGGCGCGGGGCCGCCGCTGTGATCGGCCAGGCCCCCGGACACATCAGCCACTGCCTTCGGGCGGGAAGGCGGTCCGGGGCCGGAGGAGCCGAGAGCCAGAAGACCTGCCCGTCGAGGTTTCGTTGCGATGCTCCGGCCACGAGCATCCGCGCGGGCAATACGGGCAGGTCGTCTGCACGGGCACGCACGGGATCGGGGTCGAAGCGTCCCCTCATGCCCGGCCCGGCAGGAAGGTCTGCGCCCATGCCCGACCCCTCCCCGATCCATCTCGACCACCGCCCGCGATCCGAGGCCCCCGGCCTCGCCGCCCCGGCACGCGCCGGGGCCGTCCCGCCGCGCCCGCGCCACGGGGCCTGGTCCCCCTGATCGATGATCGACGGTTGATTTGAGGCCGCCCGGGCGGCCGGCGGATGGTCCGCCGGCATGCATCCCGGCCGTGCCCCCACGCGCCTGCATTTCTGGATCGAAAGGAACACCGCCCATGGCGGCCAAGCCCCTCCACGCGCTGCGCCTTGCGTCCCTGTCCCTCGCCCTCTGCCTGGCCGGAGGCCGGACCGGCCTGGCCGACTACACCGTCAACTTCGACGACCTGCCGCTGGCCCCGAACTCGTTCTACAACGGGGGGACCTCGAACGGCCCGATCATCCCCGGCCCTTATGGGCCCGTGCGGGACGGCAGTTTCCAGAGCGGCGGGGCCACGTTCGGCAATCGCTACGACCTGACCTACGGCAGCTGGGGCGGGTTCGCCGTTTCCAACACCTCCGACACCACCACGCCCGGACTTCGGAACCAGTACAGCGCCATCACCGGCACCGGGCGCGGGCCGGGGGCCGACAACTACGGCGTGGCGTCCGGCTATGCCGACACGACCCCGACGACCTTCGACCCCACCCCGTTCGACCCGACCGACCCCGCCGAGCTGATGGCGCTGCCGACCATGAACCTGCCGGCGGGGGCCGCCATCCTGGGCATGTACGTGACCAACACGACGTATGCGGCCCTGTCGATGCTGCAAGGGGACGGCTTCGCCAAGAAGTTCGGCGGGGACACCGGCAACGACCCGGACTTCTTCAAGCTGACCGCCTACGGCACCGACGCCGCCGGGCGGGCCCTGGCCAACTCGGTCGACTTCTTCCTGGCCGACTTCCGGTTCGCCGACAACGCGCAGGACTACGTCGTCACCGACTGGCGGTACATGGACCTCTCCTCGCTGGCCGGCGCCAGCCGGGTCCACTTCAACATTTCCACGTCGGACGTCGGCCCTTATGGGCTGAACTCCCCCGCCTACTTCGCGGTGGACGACATCGTCCTGGCGCCGGGGCCGCAGGCCGTGCCCGAGCCGTCGAGCCTCGCCCTGGTGCTCGCCGGCGCCGGGACGGCGACCTTCGCCCTGCGCCGGGGCCGGCGAACCCGCTGACCGGTGTGCTCGATCTCCCGAATTCAACAGTCTCGGATCCTCGAAGGGTGCCTCCGCCATGAATCGTCCGATCGGCCTCCTGTTCGTCCTGCTCTGCCTCGGCCTCGCCGGGCCGGCGTCCGCCGGGATCTATTCGGGGATCTCCGGGGTGACCCCCGGCGCGATCGACAACCCGATCGCCCGGTCGCAGCTCCTCGCCTTCGAGAGCCGCGTCGTCTCGTATGATCCGGCCCCCGGCGTCGGCGCCGGGTTCCGATCGCCCACCACCGGCCTCGCCTCCCTGGGCGAACTCTACAGCCCCGTCCTCAATCCCAACGGGACCAACGTCCCGTTCGACCGGAACTATCAGCCGGCGGTGGGGACCGAGCCGAATTCGTTCCACAACGGATCGGCCAGCTTCAGCCCATTCGGCGGCGACATCCGCTCGACCTCGGACACCTATGGGTTCATCGGGATCGACCGGCCCGGCTCGATCACCCTGGGCTTCGACACCCCGATCACCGACGGGGCCGGCGCCGACTTCGCCGTCTTCGAGAACGGGTTCGGCTTCGGCGGGGCCAACAGCCTGCTCGCCGAGCTGGCCTACGTGGAGGTGTCCAGCAACGGGACCGACTTCGCCCGGTTCGCCTCGATCTCGCTGAATACCGCCCCGACGACCGTGTCCGGGGCGTTCCAGGGGTACGACATGACCAACGTCTACAACCTGGCGGGCAAGCACGCGAGCGGCTGGGGGACCCCCTTCGACCTGTCGCAGCTGGGCAACGACGCGCTGGTGGCGGCCGGCCTGCTCGACCTGTCGCGGATCTCGTACGTCCGGCTCGTCGACGTGGTGGGCAGCGGACCGTTGTTCGACCCGACCGGCGCCGCCGTCCAGGGCATCGCCCGCGACTCGCTGGGCAACCCGATCCTGGACAACTGGGTCACCTACGACTCGGCCGGGTTCGACTACCTGGGCCTGAACGTCGGCGCGGTCGGCGTCATCAACGCGGTCCCCGAGCCCGGGACGTGGCTCCTCTGCTCGGCGGGGATGGCGGCCGTCGGCCTCGCGTCCCGCCGCGTCCGCACGCGATCGGCCGCCCCGCGCTGACCGATCCGGCCCCCGCCCCCCCCCGCGCCGCGATTCCCCTTGATCGGGACCCGGCCCAGCGGTTCTAATCGCCTTCCTCGATGGGTGCCCCCCGGCCGGCCCGGCCGATGCGGGGGGAGAATAGGGAAGCCGGTGAGAATCCGGCGCGGGGCCGCCGCTGTGATCGGCCAGGCCCCCGGACACATCAGCCACTGCCTTCGGGCGGGAAGGCGGTCCGGGGCCGGAGGAGCCGAGAGCCAGAAGACCTGCCCGTCGAGGTTTCGTTGCGATGCTCCGGCCACGAGCATCCGCGCGGGCAATACGGGCAGGTCGTCTGCACGGGCACGCACGGGATCGGGGTCGAAGCGTCCCCTCATGCCCGGCCCGGCAGGAAGGCCCGCGCCCATGCCCGTCCGCCCGCCCCCCTCCTTCCCCCCATCCCGGCGAGCCCGGGGCTCCCCACGCGGCCGGCATCGGCCACGCCCGGTCGGCGTGCGCCCATCGCCCTGAGCCGCGACTCCCGCCATCCCCACCCCGGCCGGGCCGCGACGGATGGTCCGTCGCCCGATGCCCCGGGCCGGGTCGCCCCGCGCCTCCATCCTTGAGCGAAGAGAAACGCCCTTCCGATGAAGACCCCGCCCGTCCACGCAATCCGGTTCGTGATCCTGACGCTGGCCCTCGCCCTGACCGGTGCCGCCGCCCGCGCCGACTTCACCGTCACCTTCGACGAGCTGGCGCTCGCCCCCAACTCGGCCCACACCAACGGCGCCTTCCAGAGCCAGGGCGTCGGCTTCAGCAACAACTACGACCAGTTCTGGAACAGCGGGTTCGCTTATTCGAACATCAACACCCCCACCCAGGGCGGCTTCCAAAACCCCACGGCGGCCATCACCGGCACCGGGATCGGCGGGTCGGGCAACTATGCGGTGGCCACCGGCTACCTGAGCGCGGTGCCCACCACGCTGGACCAGTTGAACCAGCTGCCGACGATCACCCTGGCCGCCGGCACGTCGATCGCCGGCATGTTCGTCACCAACACGACCTATGCCGCATTCTCGATGCTGAACGGCGACCAATTCGCCAAGAAGTTCGGCGGGGCCTCCGGGACCGACCCGGACTTCTTCAAGATCACCGCCTACGGCACCGACGCGGCCGGGCAGCTCCTCAGCAACGTGGTGGACTTCTTCCTGGCCGATTACCGGGCCTCCGACAGCTCGCAGGACTACATCGTCCGGGACTGGCGGTACATGGACCTGTCGGCGCTGGCCGGGGCCAGCCAGATCCACTTCAACGTCTATGGGTCGGACGTGGGGCGGGACGGCCTCAACACCCCCGCCTACTTCGCCGTCGACAACGTCATCGTGGCGACGCCGCAGTCTGTCCCCGAGCCGGCGAGCCTGGCGCTGGTCGCGGCGGGGTTGGCGGGCGTGGCGATCGCCGCCCGGAGGAAGTCGGCGGGTCATTGAAACAATTCGCTGGCATCAGCATGACCGATCGCTCATGATCTGGGAGCATGCAAGGCATCAACGGCGGGCCGCCCGGGCGGAAGGGCGGCCCGGCCCGATCGGCAACAGGGAGCGGGGTCGATGACGCAGCCCGAGGCGCTCGGCGAAGATGACGTCCAGGCGATCGACCACCTCCGGCAGGTTTATGACCGGCTCCGCCAGGAGCTGGGCCGGGTGATCGTCGGCCAGGAAGAGGTGATCGAGCGGCTGTCGATCTGCCTGTTCGCCCGGGGCCATGCCCTGCTGATGGGCGTGCCGGGGCTGGCCAAGACCCTGCTGGTCGGCAAGCTCGCCGAGACGATGTCGCTGAAGTTCAGCCGGATCCAGTTCACCCCCGACCTGATGCCGATGGACATCACCGGGACCGACATCCTCCAGGATGACATGGACGGCCGGCGCAGCTTCCAGTTCATCTACGGCCCCGTGTTCGCCAACATGGTGTTGGCCGACGAGATCAACCGCGCCCCACCGAAGACCCAGGCCGCGATGCTGGAGGCGATGCAGGAGCAGAACGTCACCGTCGTGGGCAAGACGTTCAAGCTCGAGCCCCCGTTCGTGGTCCTGGCCACCCAGAACCCGGTCGAGCAGGAGGGGACCTATCCCCTGCCCGAGGCCCAGCTCGACCGCTTCATGTTCCTGATCGAGCTGGACTACCCCGACGAGGCCGAGGAAGTGCGGATCGCCCGCACCACCACCGGCGGCCCCCTGCCCTCGCTCGAACACCTCATGACGCCGGCCGACATCATCCGCCACCAGGAACTGGTCCGGCGGATGCCCGTGCCCGACCACATCTACACCTACGCCGCCCGGCTGGTCCGCAAGACCCGCCCCAACGGCGCCACGGCCCCGGCCTGGCTCAAGCCCCTGGTCTCCTGGGGGGCCGGCCCCCGCGCCGTCCAGTACCTCATCCTGGGGGCCAAGGCCCGCGCCGCCCTGCTGGGCTCCTACATGGTCCGGCTCGAAGACGTCCAGGAGGTCGCCGCGCCGGTCCTCACCCACCGCGTCATCACCACCTTCGCCGCCCAGGCGGAGGGGATCGACGCCAAGGCCATCGTCCGCCGCCTGATCGAGGAGACCGAGAAGGAGAACTGATCCGGCCCCCATGCTCCTCGGGAGGTTGCCCCTGATGTTCGAGGCGGTCGAGATCATATCCAACCCGTTGCCCGAGCCCGCAGAGGTTTGGTTCGAGCCGTGGGGCATGCCTCATCCGCTCGCCCCCGGCCAGTCGCTCCGCATCGTGGCCGTCTCCGCGCAACCGGGCAAGTTGGAGATCGTGGAGGATGGATCGCGGATCGTCGTCTATGCCTGGCCCGGTTCCACGATGCGTGTCTACTGCGGCGAACGACTCGTCGACGACTTCTCGATCGAGGTCCCCGGCCTGCCTCCCGATCAATCTTCCCGATCTTTCGTCGAAGGCATGTTCGGAGGTTCGGGAACGCAGAAAATCTGAATTGCCTCGGGTGGCTGTGGTTGGCAAGCCAACCACGGGGCCGGTGGGCGTGGAACGCGGGATCGGCCACCGATCCGGCCGATCCCGGATCGAGGAATCGATGGATCAACGCAGTGGCCCCGGCTCGTTGGCGCCGTGGTTGGCAAGCCAACCACAGCCACCCGGCCGCAGAGAGCAAACGGTGGTGGGACGCCGGGATCGGCTGGCGCCGAGACCCCTGCCACCCGGCCGTGCGCCGGGAGAAGTCTTGGTGAGATTGATCACTGATGAGGAAAATCGGCGGGTACTAAACCTGGTCCAGGCGCTCCTCGGGTGCATCACTCCTCAATTTCGAGTGGTGGCCATCAAGAGCGATGCAGACATGCTCGAAGTTCACATCGTGCTCGATGAGGACCTGCCAGAAGCCAGGGAGGAGATCGAAGAGATTCTGTTCAGTTTCGACGCAATGAACCTGGAAAGTATTGAGGTGAAAACATTCATCTCAATAGACAAACGCCCGATCTCGGAATTGACATTTCTCCCGGATCGTTGGGTGTTCGCCAGGAAAGAACAGGGAGTCATGGAAGCTGAAGGTCTAGACCTGGCCTACATAGCTCAACCGACGAATTACCTCCACCAAAGGCGGCGCCTGCCCCATGGTCCCGGAACGCAAGTCCCGCAGCTTCCTCGATCCGATGGTCCTGTCGCGGCTGGCGGCGTTGCCGCTGTTCGCGCGGAGGCCGATGCAGGGGAACGTGTCGGGGCGGCACCCGAGCCCGCACCGGGGGTCGAGCGTCGAGTTCGCCGAGTATCGCAAGTACGTGCCGGGGGATGACCTGCGGCGGCTGGATTGGCGGGCGTATGGGCGGTCGGATCGGTACTTCATCAAGGAGTTCGAGGCCGACACCAACCTCCGGTGCTGCCTGGTGGTGGATACGAGCGGGTCGATGGACTACGGCTCCGGGGCGGTGACCAAGATCGAATATGCCCGGAGGATCGCCGGGGTGCTGGGGACGCTGGCGCTCCAGCAGGGGGACGCGATCGGGCTGGCGTGCGTGGCCAATGGGGTGGTCCGCAACATCCCGCCCCGCCGCAACCCGGCGCACCTGATGGCGATCTTCGACGCGCTGGAGCAGGCGAAGCCCAAGGGGGAGACGCATCTGGCCGACGTCCTCCACGAGCTGGCCGAGACGATCCGCCAACGGGCGTTGATCGTGATCCTGTCGGACCTGTTCCTCGACCCCGAGCTGCTCCGGGGATGCTTCGAGCATCTCCGGTTCCGCAAGCACGACGTGGCCGCGTTCCACCTGCTCGACCCCCGCGAACTCGACTTCGGCTTCCGCCGACCGACGCGGTTCATCGACATGGAGGGGGGGCCGGCCCTGTTCACCGACCCCGGCGAGATCGCCGAGCGGTACCACAAGGCGCTCGGCGGGTATCTCGACGGGCTCCGCCGGGTGGTCCTGGAAACGTCCGTCGACTACCATCGGATCTCGATCGACGAGGATTACGAACAGGTGCTGATGCGATTCCTGGTCGGGCGGGCGCATGCAAAGGGGGGCCGCGCGTGAGCTTCCTCCAGCCGATGCTGTTGCTGGGCCTGCCCCTGGTGGCCCTGCCGATCATCATCCACCTGGTCAACCAGCGGCGCTATCAGACGGTCCGCTGGGCCGCGATGATGTTCCTGCTGGCGGCCAATCGGATGTCTCGCGGCTATGCCCGGATCCGCCAGTGGCTGATCCTGGGGATGCGGATGGCGGCGATCGCCGGCCTGGCGTTCGCCATCAGCCGCCCTTTGGCCGGGGGCTGGCTGGGCCTGGCCGCCGGGGGCCGGGTGGATGCGACGATCCTGGTCCTGGACCGCTCGCCGAGCATGCAGCAGGCGGGGCAAGGCTCGGGCGCGACCAAGCTCGAAGCCGGCCGCCGTCAGCTGGTCGAGACCCTGCGGATGCTCGGCCCGTCGCGTTGGATCCTGATCGACGGGGCCCGTCCGCCGCGCGAGCTGGAGACGGTCGACTCCCTGCTCTCGGCCCCGGACGCCGGCCCGTCGGACGCGCCGGCCGACCTGCCCGCGATGCTCCAGGCGGCGCGGGACTACCTGGGGGCCAACAAGGCGGGCCAGGCCGACGTCTGGATCTGCTCCGACCTCCGGGCCAACGACTGGGACGCCGACGGCGGCCGATGGCAGGCGGTGCGGGAGTCGTTCCGCGACGTGGCCCAACGGGTCCGGTTCCACCTGCTGGCCTACCCCCAGACGGCGCCGGACAACCTCTCCGTGCGAGTCTCCGGGATCAGGCGGCAGGACGTGGGGGACGCGGCCGAGCTGCTGGTCTCGGTCCGGGTCGTCCGCGACGGCGTCGGCGAGGGGCGCGGGCCGGTGCCGGTCCAGTTCGAGATCGACGGCGTCCGCTCGCAGGTGAGCGTCGAGATGTCGGGCCGGGAGGGGGAATTGAAGGATCATCGGATCGTGCTGGAGAAGGGCCGAGGCCGGGGCTGGGGCAAGGTGTCGATCCCGGCCGACGCCAACCCGGCCGACGACGCCTTCTGGTTCGCCTTCGATCGCCCCCGGCCCCGCCGGGCCGTGGTGGTCGCCGATGATGCCGACGCCGCCGCCCCGCTCCGCCTGGCCGCGTCGATCGCGCCCGACCCGTCGCTCGAATGCTCGGCGGAGGTGGTGTCGGCCGCCGATCTGGCCTCGGTCGAGTGGGAGGCGATCGCCCTCCTGATCTGGCAGGCCCCCCTGCCCGAAGGCGAGGCGGCGACCGCCGTCCGGGCGTTCATCGAGCGCGGAGGCCGGGCGATCTTCCTCCCGCCCCGGACCACCACGCCGGCCGAGTTCCTCGGCGTCCGCTGGGCCGGATGGGTCGAAGGGGGCCAGGACGTGCCGGTGGACGGCTGGCGGAGCGACCAAGACCTGCTGAGCAAGACCGACGCCGGCGCCCCTTTGCCGGTCGGGCAACTGGGCATCAAGCGCTATGCCCGGCTGGAGGGGGAGACGACGGTGCTGGCCACCCTGAAGGGAGGCGCCCCGCTGTTGGCCCGGGCCGCGACGGCGCGGGGCGGGGCCTACTTCTGCGCCACGACTGCCGCCCCGGCCGACTCCACCCTGGCCGGCAACGGCGTGGTCCTCTACGTCCTGATCCAAAGGGCGATGGCCGAGGGGGCGGCGGTCCTGGAGGATACCCGGCTGCTGGCGGCCGGGTCGCCCTCGGGCGAGGATCCCCGGCAGTGGAAGCGGCTGGCCGGGGCCGAGGGGGCGATCTCCACCGACCTGGCCGCGCAGGCCGGGGTCTACGCCTCGGGGGATCGCCTGCTGGCGGTCAACCGGCCGATCGCCGAGGACGCCGCGCCGGTGGTGGCCGCCGACCGGGTGGCCTCCCTGTTCCAGGGGCTCGACTTCAGCCGGGTCGACGACACCGCCGACAACGCCGGGTCGCTGATCCAGGAGGTCTGGCGGCTGTTCCTGGTCGCCATGATGGGGGCCCTGGTCGTCGAGGCGGCGCTGTGCCTCCCGAAGAAACCGATCGCAGGATCCCGGGAGGCCCGGCCGTGAGCATGAACGTGACCCGCTCGCTCACCTTCGTGGCGACCCCGTGGTCGATCGCCCTCACCGTGCTGGTCCTGGGGGTGACGGGGGCGCTGTGCTTCGTCGCCTGGCGGCGGAGCGGCTACCGCCGATCGGTCGGGCTGCTGGAGGCGATCCGGTTCGCGGCGGTCGCGGCGGGCGCCGTGCTCCTGAACCAGCCCGAATGGGTCGAGTCGTTCCGCCCCGACGAACGGCCGTCGATCCTGGTCCTCTGGGACGGATCCGGCAGCATGGAGACGCGCGACGTGGCCAGGGCTGGGGCCGCCGCCGCACCGCCGACCACCCGCCGGGAGGCGGTCGCGCCGCTGGCCCGGCCGGAGGCCTGGAAGAAGCTGGCGGAGACGATGAAGATCATCATCCAGCCGATCACCTCCGGGGGAGCCGGTCGCGGGACCGACCTGGGCGACCCCCTGGGCAAGGCCCCGGACGCGATCCCCAACCTCCGGGGCGTGGTGCTGGCCTCCGACGGCGACTGGAACGAGGGGCAGCCGCCGGTCCTGGCCGCGACCCGGCTGCGGACCCGGGGCATCCCGGTCTTCGCCGTGCCGGTGGGCAGCCCCACCCGCCTGCCCGACGTTGAGCTGCTGGGGGTGGACGCCCCCACCTTCGGCGTGGCCGGCAAGGCGGTCCGGGTGCCGTTCACCATCGATAGCGCCATGCCCCGGCCGTATGTCACCACGGTCACCCTCCGGGCCTCGGACGGCGACGAGGTCTCCCGCGAGGTCCGAGTCGAGCCGATGGGCCGGACGGTCGGCGACCTCACCTGGAAGCCGAAGGGGACCGGAGACTACACCCTGACGGTGGACGTGCCCAGGCACCCCGACGAGACGCTGGTGGACAACAACCGCCTGACCGTGCCGATCGCGATCCGCGAGGAGAAGCTCCGGGTCCTGGTGGTCGAGTCGGTCCCGCGCTGGGAGTATCGCTACCTCCGCAACGCCCTGTCGCGCGACCCGGGCATCGAGCTGTCGTGCCTGCTGTTCCACCCCGGGCTGGGCAAGCCGGGGGGCGGGAACAAGGACTACATCAAGGCGTTCCCCAAGGGGATCGAGGAGCTGGGCAAGTTCGACGTGGTGTTCCTGGGGGACGTGGGGGTCGAGGACGGCCAACTCACGGCCGAGGACTGCCGCCAGCTCAAGGGGCTGGTGGAGCACCAGGCCAGCGGGCTGGTGTTCATGCCGGGCGGGGGCGGGCGGGAATTCTCGCTGCTGGAGACCGAGCTGGGCGACCTCTGCCCGGTGGTCATGGACTCGTCGCAGCCGGGGGGCTGGGGATCGCGGACGCCCAACCACTTCGAGCTGACCGAGACCGGCCGCCGCAGCCTGCTGACCAAGCTGGCCGACTCCGCCGACGACAACGCCCAGGTCTGGGAAGGGCTTCCCGGCTTCCAGTGGTACGCCCCGGTGCTGCGGGCCAAGGCGGGCAGCGAGGTCCTGTGCGTCCACAAGGACGCCTCCAACGAGTCGGGCCGATTGCCTTTGCTGGTCACCCGGACCTTCGGCGCCGGCAAGGTCCTGTTCATGGGCACCGACGGCGCCTGGCGGTGGCGCAAGGGGGTCGAGGACCTGTACCACTACCGCTTCTGGGGCCAGGTGGTCCGGTGGATGGCCTACCAGCGCAACATGGCCAAGGGGGAGACGATGCGGCTCTACTACGTCCCCGACCAGCCCCGCATGGACCAGTCCCTCACGCTCCACGCCAACGTGATGGAGCCCAGCGGCGAGCCGGTCCGCCAGGGGGACGTCTCGGCGCGGATCACCGCCCCATCCGGCAAGGCGGAGACCGTCCGGTTCCGCACCGACGGCGAGGAGTGGGGGACCTTCACCGGCCGCTACGAGCCCGGCGAGCCTGGCAAGCACCGGATCACGCTGAGCTGCGCCCAGACCAAGGCCACCCTGGAGGCCACCTTCAACGTGCAGGGCGTGGCCGCCGAGCGGGTCGGCCGGCCGGCCCGGCCCGAGGTGCTGGAAGAAGTCGCCCGCGTGACGAAAGGCCGCGTCGTCCGCGCCGACCAGGCCGACGAGATCGCCCGGTCCCTGGCCGACCTCCCGGAGCCGCCCCCCTCGGTGCGGCGGGTCCAGCTCTGGTGCCACCCGGCCGTGGCGGGATCTCTGGTCGGGCTGCTGGGGATCTTCTGGGCGGGCCGCAAGGCGATCGGGCTGATCTGATGGTCCGCGGGCTTCCGACGATGAAACGAGTTGACAGGTGTCGTATCCGATGCCAACGATATCCGGGGAATTCGTCTCGGGCCGGGGAGATCTCGCCATGAACGCCGAAGCCGTCAACGCGGTGCCTTCGCGAATCGCCGGGCTGTTGTCCGTGCTGAGCGTCCTCGGTTTCTGGATCCTGCCGTTCTCCCCGCTGGTGGCCATCGGGGCCGTCGCGACGACCCGGGGCACCTCCGGGCGGACGCGCCGGCTGGCCGTGGCGGGGGCCTCCCTGTGCATCGCCCATACCGCCTTGATGGCGGCCCTGTTCGTGCGGCACGCCGTGCCGCTCCTGCTGTAATTCATATCAAACGATCCCATTGCGTCGGCGTCGGACGGATCCCTTTCCCCCGGGGGTGGACATGAGCCTGGCCCAGGCGCGCGAGCGGTTGCAGATCCCCGAGACGCTCCGGACCCAGTTGGACGACTTCCGTCGCCGGGTCTGGACGGTCAAGACCCTGGAGGCCCTGGCGCTGGCCGGCCTCGGCGTGCTGTTCGCGTTCCTGGCGATGTTCGGGCTCGACCGGGCGTGGGACACCCCGGCCGGGCCCCGGCTGGGCCTGTTCGTCGCGGCGGTCGCGGCCCTGGCCCTGGTCCCCCTGGCCCTGCATCGTTGGGTCTGGCGGAACCGCCGGCCCGACCAGCTCGCCCGGCTCCTCAGCCGCAAGATGCCCCGGATCGGCGACCAGCTCCTGGGCGTGATCGAGCTGGCCCGCGACGACTCGGAGCAGGCGCGGTCCCCCCGGCTGGTCGCGGCGGCCATCGCGCAGGTGGCCGAGGACGCCCGGAAGCGGGACTTTCGGGCCGCCGCGCCGGACTCCCGCCATCGGTTGTGGGCGGGCCTGCTGCTCGTCCCGGCCCTGGCGACGGTCGCGCTGTTCGCCCTCTGCCCGGCCGCCGCGTCGAACGCCTGGGCCCGGCTGATCGCCCCGTGGCGCGACACCCCCCGGTACACGTTCGCGGCCCTGCAGCCGGTGCCGGAGTCGCTGGTCGTGCCCCACGGCGAGCCGTTCCGGTTCGCCGTGGCCCTGGCCCCCGGCTCCGCCTGGCACCCGGTCGATGCCGATACGAGGATCGGCGGGCGGCCCCCGGTGGTCGCCCGGCTCGCCGGCGGCCGGTATGAGTTCGACCTTCCCGCGCAGGTCGCCGACGCCCGATTGGAAGTCCGCGTCGGCGACGCCTCGCGGGTCGTGGCGATCCGGCCGATGCTCCGCCCCGAATTGACCGGGGTCGAGGCCGAGGTCACCCTGCCCGCCTACCTGGAACGCCCGGCCGCCGAGCGCAAGGACGTCCGGGGCGGGTCGATCACCCTGGTCCGCGGCAGCCAGGCCCGGTTCACGGCGACCGCCGGCCGCGAGCTGTCCTACGCCTCGGTCGACCTCAAGGCGCTGGCCCCGGCCGGGGCAACCGTCCGGACCCCCGCCTTCATGGCCGACGCCCCGCGCGACATCGCGATCCGCTGGGAGGACCGCCACGGGCTGGCCGGCAAGGAGCCGTTCACGATCAAGCTCTCCGGCCGGGACGACGAGGCGCCGACGCTCGCCGTGGACGGGCTGGCCCGGCAGAAGGTCGTCCTGGACACGGAACTGCTCAACTTCACGATCCACGCCCGCGACGACTTCGGCGTCCGCCGCGTCGGCCTGGTGTGGGAGGGGATCGACAAGAAGGGGTTCGCTTCCCCGGCGGCCGGCGACCGCGTGCTGATGGCCGGCGGGCCGGATCGGGAGATGCTGGAGGTGGCCGCGGCGTTCTCGGCCCGGTCGTTCGGCATCGAGCCCCAACCGATCGCCCTCCGGGCCTTCGTCGAGGACTACCTGCCGGGCCGGCCGCGGGTCCTGTCGCCCCCCTACACCCTGTTCGTCCTGAGCGCCGAGCAGCACGCGATCTGGGTCACCGAGCAGCTGAGCAAGTGGCACCGCCAGTCGTTGGAGGTCCGCGACCGCGAGATGCAGCTCCACGAGGCCAACAAGCAGCTCCGCGCCCTGTCGGCCGAGGAACTCGACCGCCCCGAGAACCGCCGCAAGGTCGAGGCCCAGGCCCAGGCCGAGCGGGCCAATGGCCGGCGGCTGACGGCCCTGGTCACCAACGGCGAGGACCTGGTCAAGCAGGCGATGCGGAACCCCGAGTTCGGCGTCGGCCACCTGGAGCGCTGGGCCGAGATGCTGGCGATCCTCAAGGACATCTCCGGCAACCGGATGCCGTCGGTGGCCGACCTCCTGAAGCAGGCGGCCGACGCCCCCAAGGTCGCCCAGGCCGGCCCCAAGGGGAACAACGCCCCGTCCGCCGGCACCAATCGGGCGGGCGGGGACGGCAAGCCCACGGAGCCCGCCCCGGGCGCACCGAAGCCGCCCACCGCCGTGCCGTCGGTCGTCGACCGCGAGTCGACCCAGCAGCCGCCCGACCAGAAGGAAACGCCGCCGGGCCCCGGCTCGCCTCCCAAGACGCCCCGGCTTACGCTGGCCCAGACGACCCTGGACGGGGGCAAGTCCGCCCCGCCCGGCGAGGCGCCCCCGGCCGCCGCCCAGGTGGACGAGGCCATCGTCCAGCAACGCGACCTCCTGGCCGAGTTCGAGAAGGTGTCCGACGAGCTGAACAAGGTGCTGGCCAGCCTGGAGGGGAGCACCCTGGTCAAGCGGCTCAAGGCGGCGTCCCGCGTCCAGGGGATGGTGGCCGGCAAGCTCGGCGAGCGCGTGCCCGACTCGTTCGGCCTGCCCGCCACCCGCGCGGGCGGCCCGGCCATGCCGATCCTCGCCGACCTGGCCGAGCAGGAGGCCAAGGGGAGCCAGGTCGTCTCGGTCATCATGGATGACCTGGCCACCTACTTCGAACGCCGCCGCTACGCCCGGTTCAAGGCGGTCCTGGACGAGATGAAGCAGAAGGACGTGATCGGCTCGCTCCGCCAGCTCGGCGACGACCTCAAGGCGGCCCAGGGCCTGTCCATGGCCCAGTGCGAGTACTGGTCGGACACGCTCGACCGCTGGGCCGACGACCTGGTCGACCCGGCCAACGGCGGCACCTGCCCGGGCTCCAAGTCCAGGGGGAGCCTGCCGCCGTCGGTGGTCCTGGAAGTCCTCCAGATCCTGGAGGCCGAGGTCAACCTCCGCGACCAGACCCGCGTGGCCGAGCAGGCCCGCCCCGCCCTGCCCGCCGAGGAGTTCAGCAAGCAGGCCAACGGCCTGAGCCGGGACCAGGACAAGCTCCGCTACCGGGTGATGAAGGTTGCCGACCGGATCCGCGAGCTGCCCGATGCCGAGGCCGAGTTCGGCCGCGAGCTGAGCCTGCTGGCCGAGGTCACCCTGGTCATGGACGACGCCACCAACATCCTGGGCAAGCCCGACACCGGCGCCCCGGCCATCGCGGCCGAGACCGACGCCATCGAGCTGCTGCTCCAGTCGAAGCGGATCAACCCCAGGGGCGGGGGCGGCGGCGGGCCGTCGCCGGGCGGCGGGGGGAGCGGGACCACCACCGACTCGGCCCTGGCCCTGATCGGCACCGGCATCAACCAGAAGGAGGTCCGCGAGGACCGCGGCGTCTCGCAGGCCACCGGCGACTCCGGCCCGGCCCTGCCCGAGGAGTTCCGCTCCGGCCTGGATCAGTACTTCAACAAGCTGGAACGGCCCCCCGCCGGCCGGTGATCGATGACGACGCGGGATGAGGTCCCTCCGATGAAGATGTTCGCAATGCTCGCGGTCGCCGCCGGCCTCGCCCTCGCGGCGATGGCCCCCGGCCCCGCGCCGGCCCAGGTGATCCTGAACGGCCAGCTCAACGGCTTCGTGATCGACGAGGTGCAGGTCGAGGTCCCGGCGGTCCGGAAGGGGGACGACCCGGCCGCGAAGCCGGCGCCCCCCGAGGCGAAGGTCGCGGTCCCGGCGAAGAAGGAGGACGAGAAGGCGGAGGCCGGGCCTCCCGCCGGGGCGCGTGTGAAATACTTCAAGCCGGCCGAGCCCGCTTTGCCCGCCGAGCCCGCCAAGCCGGCGATGTCGCCCGAGGTCAAGAAGTTCGTGTCGGAGTTCCTCCCCCAGCGGTACGGCCCGGCGGAGGCCGCCGCCGACCTGGCCAAGCGGAAGGCCGAGGTGAAGCAGATCGAGGAGCGACGCGCCGCCGCCCGGGCCCAGATGGAGGCCCAGCAGATCAAGGCACGCGAGCCGATGATCCGCCAGATGACCCAGCAGCTCCGCCCGGTGCTCCAGGCCGAGCTGCGCATGCTCACCGAGATGGCCTCGCCGACGCCCGAGCAAAGGCGGGCGATCGCGATGGCGGGCGGCCGCGCGGCCAAGGAGGCCGCCACCCGGATGATGGTGGGGCGGCAGGTCATCGTGGACCGGAATGGACGCCGGGTGATCGAGCAGAGCGATCCCCGGAAGATGATCCAGGCCGCGATGGCCGAGGAGGTGAAGGCCCGGCTCCCGGCCGAGGTCCACGACCGCTACCGGAAGGAGATGGCCCGCCGCGACGAGCTGGAGAAGCACGCCGTGATCCTCGCCCAGGTGGCCAACCTCGACCGACTCCTCTACCTGGCCCCGGACCAGCGCGACCGGCTCGTCGCGGCGATGCGGGCGTACTACGAGGCCGAGCCGTGCCCGCCCATCGACGCCATGGTGATCTACGACTCGCACACGCCTTATTTCCCCGATGATCGCATCCTCCCGATCCTGACCGACGTGCAGAAGAAGGTCTGGGGCGACGCCTCGAAGATCAACGTCGGGACGATCTCGTTCCGCAACCTGGGCGCGATGAATGGCATGGGCAACGCCCCGGCCGAGGATCCCGACGTCGCCGCGGCCTTCGCCGAGGAGGAGCAGAAGTGAAGCCGATCGCGATCGCCGCCCGACGGGCCGGGGCGGCCTGGCTCCTCCCGATGCTCCTGCTCGCGCCGGCGGCCCGGGGGCAGGACCTCGACGACCCCGAGCCCGCGCCCGCCGCGGCCGGGGCGGGGATGAACAACGGCTTCATCCTGTCGGAAAACAACTTTTATATGTGGGTCTACGGCAGCAACCAGCTGGTCGACGGCACCGGCCCGGACCGCTACGCCGCCCGGCTCGCCAGCCTGCTCCAGATCAGCCTCGACGACATCGACCGCTCGTGCCACCTCACCGAGGCCCAGAAGGCCAAGCTCGCGCTGGCCGGCCGGGGCGACATCAAGCACTTCCAGGATCGGGTCCTCGTGGCCAAGCGGTTCTTCGACCAGTTCAAGGCGGACCAGAACAAGATCGGCGAGATCCATCAGGAGACCGTCCCCCTCGCCGCCCTGATCCAGAACGGCCTGTTCGGCGACGGGTCGTTCTTCGCCAAGGCCATCCGCACGACCCTGGACCCGGCCCAGGTCGAGCAATATCGGGCCGACCTCCGGCTCCGCGAGGCGTTCCGGTATCGGGCCAAGGTCGAGGCGTCGCTCCTGGCCGTCGACGCGACCGTCCGGTTCACCGAGGAGCAATACCGGCGCCTGGTCGACCTGCTCATCGAGACGACCGCCCCCCCCCGGAAGTGGGCGGGGTCCCAGAACGACCGGCAAATCGTCCTGATCAAGCTGGGCCGGATCCCGAACGACAAGGTCCGGCCCCTGTTCGACGACGCCCGGTGGGCCGAGCTGAATCGGCAGATCGCCCAGGCCAACCAGATGGAGCGGTTCCTCAAGGCCCAGGGCTTCCTCGACGAAGAGCCGCCCGCCGGGCCGTCCTCGGGCGAAGGGGCGCGATGACCGTGATGCATCCACATCCACCGACGAGACCCGCCGCCCGCCCGTGGATCGCCGCCGGCCTCCTGGCGCTGGCCTGCGCCCTGGGCGCGACCGGCCGGGCCGGGGCCCAGGCCATCGAGCTGAAGACCGGCGAGGTCGTCCCGCGCGACGTCCGCGAGATGTACGACCGGGGCCTGCAATTCCTGGCCAATTCGCAGACCGAGCAGGGTGGCTGGGCCGGCGGCGGCGAGCAGGGGGCGGGCGTCACCGGCATGGCCATCATGGCCCTGCTGGCCTCCGGCGAGGACCCCAACTTCGGCCTCTACAGCAACCACATCCGCAAGGCCCTGCGGAGCCTGATCTCCGCCCAGGACGGCTCCACCGGCTTCTTCGGCGGGAGCATGTACCACCACGGCTTCGCCATGCTGGCGCTGGCCGAGGCGTACGGGGCGGTGGACGAGCGCGACCTCTGGCCCGACGGCAAGGGGCCCCGGTCGATCGGCCAGGCGCTGGAGCTGGCCGTCCGGTCGGCGATCACCTCGCAGAAGCGGAACCCGACCGGGGCCTGGCGCTACTCCCCCAGCGGGATGGACGCCGACACCTCGGTCAGCGGGGCGGTGCTGGTCGGCCTGCTCGCCGCCCGCAACGCCGGCATCGAGGTGCCCGACGAGGCGATCGACAAGGCGGTCGCCTACTTCAAGTCGATGACCTCCGGCGCCGGGGAGGTCGCCTACACCGGCGGCCTGGGCGGGTTCGGCGAGTCGGTGGCCCGCAGCTCGATCGCCACGCTCGCCTACGCCGTGGCCCGCCGCAAGGACCTGCCCGAGTTCAAGGCGACCCTCGAATACCTCCGCCAGCGGATCGACCAGCCCAACCACAACTACCTGGAATACACCCGGTATTACGAGGCCCAGGCCCTGTTCCAGGGGGACCTGGACGCCTGGGGCCGGTGGAACAAGCTGACGGTCCGCCAGCTCAAGGAGTCGCAGCTGCCCGACGGGAGCTTCAAGGGCCAGTTCGGCCCGACCATCGCCACCTCGCTGTCGCTGCTGTCCCTGGCGCTGAATTACCGCTTCCTGCCCATCTACGAACGGTAGGCCGTGGCCCCCATGAACCAGCACCCCGCCCGACTCGCCCCCGCCTGGCTGCTCCTGGCCGCCCTCGCCCCGTCGCCGGCCCGGGCCGAGGAGCCTCCGAAGGCCCCGACTCCGGCCCCGGCCGAGGCCCCGACCCTGTACCTCACCGATGGCGGGTTCGCGGCGGGCGGCCTGGCCCCCTCCGACCGGCCCGGCGTGATCCGCTGGCAGTCCGCGGCCTTCGCGGAGCCCCTGGAGTTCCCCGTCGCCGAGGCCCAGGCGATCCGGTTCCCGGCCCCGCCGACGGGCCTCCGCCCGGCCGCCGGCGCGTTCGGGTTCGAACTGACCGGGGGGGATGTCCTCTACGGCTCGCTGGTCGCGCTGGACGACAAGGCCGCCGAGCTGGACGCGGGGCGGATCGGCAAGGTCCGCGTGGAGCGGTCGCGGCTGGCCCGGATCTTCCGCTGGGGCGGCGGATCCGGCCTGATCTACGACGGCCCGCGGGGGCTGGCCGGCTGGCGCGAGATCCCCCCCGTCCGGACCAACCGCCCCGAACCGGCCCAGCGGGCCGTGGTCGGGGTGAACGTGATCCAGGGCCTGTTCCGGGCCGCCGCGCCGGCCCGGCCGTTCGAGCCCCCCGCCCCGGCGGGCCCACCGACGCCGCCGGCCTGGCGCGACGAGGCGGGCCACCCGGTCGCGACCGCCGACGGGGCGACCCTCCAGGGGGACCTCGGCCTGCCCGCCCGCTTCAGCTTCGACATCGAGCTGTCCTGGTCCGGGACGCCCGACTTCGTCGTGGCCTTCGCCGCCGACGACGCGGCCTCGGCCGCCCGCGCCTTCCGCTTCGAGGTCTGGGACGGCCGCCTCGTCCTCCTCCGCGAGACCGAGCAGGCGGCCGACCTGGTCGCCATCCAGCCCGTGCCCGAGGGGGCCGGCCGCGCCCACCTGCGCGGGCTCGTGGACCAGCCGGCCGGCCGGTTCGTGGTCGTCGCCGAGGACGGCCGGCCCCGGGCCGAGCTCACCCTCGGGGGCACCCCCGGCGCCGGGCTGGGCGGCCTCCGGCTGACCAGCCTCCGGGGCGGCCTCCGGCTGGAGAAGCTCCGGATCGGCCAATGGGACGGCGAGACCCCGGCCCCCGTCATCGACGCCGCCACCCGGGTCGAGCTGGCCGACGGCACTTCGTCCCGCCGGGCGATCGAGCGGTTCGACGCCGGGTCCCGCGAGTTCGTGGCCCGCGACGATTCGGGCGAGACGAGGATCCCCGAGGATCGCGTGGCCGACATCCGGCTGGGCGTCCCCGCCGCCGAGTCCTCCTGGACCGTCCTGGCCATCCACAAGGACGGCACCCGGCTGGGCGGCGACTGGCTGGGCATCGACGGACCCAACCTCCTGCTGGCCGCCCCCGGCTTCGCCGAACCCCTCCGGCTCCCCCTGGAAGCGATGCAGGTGATCGAGACCCGGCGGCACGACCGGGCCGAGGCCCCGAAGGACGCCCGGGTCGGCACCCTGGACATGGAGGGGGTCCGGCTCCGCGGCCGGCTGGTGGGGTCCGGCGGCCCGCCCGAGGCGGGCGTGCTCGCCTGGCAGCCCATCGGCGCCGGGTCGCCCAGCCCGATCCGCCCCGGGGCCTCGGGGCGGATCCTGTACAACGGCACGCCCCCCCCGCCGGCCCCGGCCCGGGTCGGCGTGTCGACCCGAGGCCTCGCGCCCTGGGTCGCGTTCGGCAACCCCATCCCGGCCCAGGCCGCCCAGCCGCCGAAGGCGATCGCGATCGCGGCCGTCGAGGTCCGGGCCGAACCCCCGGCCCCGGCCCGGCCCGAGGCCCCGGCCCCGAAAGCGGCCGACGAGCCGCGCAAGGCGGTGGCGGGCGCCGGGGGCAAGACCCGGGTCATCGCCCCGGCCCCGGCCCCGGCCCCTGCCCCGGTCGCGGTCCAGGGGTTCATCATGGGCCAGGCCGCCCCGGTCCGGGCGGTCCCGCGCGACGTGATCCAGCTCCCGCAATCGGCGACCCGGGGGGGCTCGATGGCGGCCCGCCGCTCGCTGTACCTCCGGACCGGCGACATCATCCCGTGCGAGGTCGCGCGGATCGACGAGGACGGGGTCACCTTCAAGACCGAGTATGCCAAGGCCACCTTCGTGCCCAACGACCGGGTCAAGGCGGTGGAGCTGGCCGCCGAGGTCGGCCCGGTGATGCAGATCGGCAAGGTCCGCCGCGAACGGCTGCTGACCCTGCCCCGGATGCAGAAGGGGAGCCCGCCGACCCACCTGATCCGTTCCAAGACCGGCGACGTCCTCCGGGGCCGGATCGTCGCCATGGACGACGAGACGATCCGGGTCGAGGTCCGGCAGGAGGAGCGCGAGGTGCCCCGCGACCGGGTGTCGCGGATCATCTGGTTCCACGCCGACGAGACCGACCCGTCGAAGAAGGCCACCGAGCCCCCCGCCGCCGCGCCGCCGACCCGGGTCCAGGCGGTTCGGGCCGACGGCATCCGCCTGACCTTCGTGGCCGAGCGGGTGGCCGACGACGCCGTGATCGGCCGCAGCGACGTGCTGGGCCCGTGCGAGGTGAAGGTCCAGGACCTCGACCAGCTCCTGATCGGCGGGGCCGTCGAGAAGGAGGCCACCCAGCTGGCGTACCAGCAATGGAAGCTCCAGGACGCCCCCGAGCCCCGATCGGCCCAAGCCGACGCCGCCCCCCTGGGCAACGACGGCACCGAGTCCCCGCTGGTCGGCCAGCCGGCCCCGGACTTCACCCTCAAGCTCCTGGGCGGCGGGGATTTCCACCTGGCCGACGCCAGGGGGCAGGTCGTCATCCTCGACTTCTGGGCCACCTGGTGCGGCCCCTGCCTCCAGGCCATGCCCCAGATCGACAAGGTGGCCCATGAGTTCGAGGCCAAGGGGGTCAAGCTGGTCGCCGTGAACCTCCAGGAGCCACCGGCCAAGATCACGGCCCTGCTGGAACGCATCAAACTCTCCCCGACCGTGGCGCTGGACCGCGACGGGATCGTGGCCGGCAAGTACGCGGCCGACGCCATCCCCCAGACCGTGATCGTCGACCGCGACGGCAAGCTCGTCCGGCTGTTCGTCGGCGGCGGCCCCAAGTTCGAGGACCGGCTCCGCGACGCCCTGAACGCCGTGACGGCGGCCCCCCAGCCCTGACCCCGCGTGGGGCCGGATGGCATCTCGATCCGGCCGGGCGGGGGCGTCGGACGGCTCATCCCGGCCCCCCGTCCGCGAGCGTCCGGGGGCCGGGGGATGGGTTCGTTTCGCGCGGCGTCGGCGGGGCGGGCGGGCCGAACGACGCGGGCCGGGGCGCCGGCGGGGGAGCGGTCGCGGGTCGGCGGCGGATCGGCACGGGTCGCGTGACCGGGGCGGACTTCGCCTTGGGGGCCGGGGCCGGGGCCGGCGGGGCGGCGTTGGGTTCGTTTCGCGCCTCGACCTCGTGGAACTCGCGCAGGGCCCGGAACAGCCCGCGCTCGGCGGCGGCCTCGTACCGACGCGCCAGCTGCGCCTCCTTGGACGGGTCGAAAAGGGCGCGGTCGCCCGCCTCGGCGCGGTCGGCGGCCTCGTTTTCGTCGTCGATCAGGGGGCGAAGCTCGCGCAGGGCCTCGACCTCGGCATCGATCAGCGCGGCCAGCTGCTCGCGGGCCCACCGCATGCGGGCGTTGCGAGACAGCCCGGCCCCCTGGTCGGCGGTCAGGCCGGAGAATTCGCCCCGCAGGGCCCGCAGGATCGGGTCGAACTGGGTCGGCGGGTGCATGCCGGGGTGCCGGCCGAGGAGGCGGTCGAGTTGTCGGTCGTCGTGCTCGTTCCAGGCGAGCTTGCCGGGCTGGGCCAGCTTGCCGCGCAGCACCAGCCAGGCCTCGGTCAGCCCGTCGATCCCCTCGGGCGTCTCCAGCATGCGGGTGACCGCCCGATCGGGGTCGATGTCCAGGATGACGCCGAGTTCGTTGACCTCGGCGCGGCGGGCCGCGTCGCGCTGCTTCTGGGCGTCGCGGACCCGCCGGGCGGTCATGGCCGCGTCGTGCCGGCCGCACTTGTCGAGGCGGTGGGAGAAGACGGCGATCCGCTTCAGGAGGATCCGGCCCATCAGGCCCGAAGGCTTCATCTCGGCGACGAGCTGGGCGGCCACGGCGTCGACCTCGGCCTCGTCCCCTTCGGGCAGCACGTCGCCGGCGCCGGCCAGCCCGTGCTTGAGGGCGTTGCGGGAGGAGATCCGCCGGCCTTCGGGGCTGGTCGGCCCGGTGCTTTTCAGGGCGTTGGCCCGGTTCGCGGCCAGTCGGGCGGGGCTGCACGTCATCGGTGTGGGCTCTGCGATGGGGGACGATCCCGGGCCCGGCGCGAGCGGGGGCCTGCACCCGATATATTCAAATTTTCGGACGCCGCTTATCACAGTTTTTGCCCGGCTCGCGCCGGAATCCCGAAATCGATCGATCCGTGCTTGGTGTCCCCCTTTGATTTTGGCGATCGCCTGGGCTTTCCCGGGTGGCTGTGGTTGGCTTGCCAACCACGGCGCCGGCGAGCCCGCCCGGCGATCGCTGGCCGGCGTCGATGATCCTCGGCCCGGTGCCCGATGGCGATCCACCCAGGATCGTGTCACCGGCGCCGTGGTTGGCAAGCCAACCACGGCCACCCAGGTCCGCCGAACCGGAGGCCAAAATCAGGAGGCACACCCTGCCGGCCTCAAACCGGGCCCGGCGGTGGAGGGATCGGGGGCGGGAGGCTAGGATGGGGGGAGCCCGGCGAGCCGCCCCGGCTTCGCCCGGACCCCTCGGATCGGAGGTCGGTGACGATGCGTTGTCCGTTGGCGTGCCTGGCGGTGCTGGTGGGCGGGATGGCCCTGGTGTCGGGATGCGGCCCGGACCCGTCCGCGCCCCGGCCCGAGCTGATCGTGGCCCCGAACACGGTGGGATCGGCCCAGGCCCGTTCGCTCTACCTGATCCTGCCGTCGACCGCCGATGCCGAGGCCGAGTTCCTGACCTGGATCCCCCAGGCCGAGTCCGAGGCCGCGGCCCACAGGGTGATCTTCCGCCCCACCGGGCCCCCGCCCGGCTCCCCGCCCTCGGCGCAGGTCGAGGCGATCCGCCGCGCGGTCGCCGAGGGGGCCTCGATGCTGGTCGTCGTGCCCGCCGCCGACCCGGGCGTGCCGAAGGCGCTGGCCGAGGCCGAGGGCCGGGGGATCGCCGTGGTCACGCTGGGGGCGGCGGCCGAGGCGGACCCGCCCCTGCCGGGCACGGCGGTGGTGCCCGAGCCGTTCGCGGAGTCCGCGGCGAAGCTGGTCCGGGCCGTGGTCGAGGACGCCGGCCGGCGGGGCCTCCCGGCCGACCCGCCCGCCGCCCTCCTGTTCGACCGCAAGGGGGATCGGTTCGCCGCCGATCGGGTCAAGGCGTTGCAGGATGCGGCCGCCAAGGCGGGGCTGACCCACCTCGAACCGCTCGGCTACGAGATCGCCGGGGTGGGCGAGGGGCGGACCGAGGCGCTGAAGGTGCTGGCCGCCTGGATGGAAACGCACCCCGAAACGGCGATCGTGCTGGCCGAGGGGGACGAATCGCTGGCCGCCGCCGACCGATACCGCGCCGAGGCGACGACCCCGAAACCGATCCTGGTCGCCGGCTACATGGGGTTCCGGGGGCAGACCAACCCCCACACGCTCCGGGACATCTCCGGGTTCGTGGAGGGGCGGCTCGACGTCCTGGCCCGCGAGGCGGTGCGGGTCGCCGTGGGCCGGGCCGGGGGCGACGCGGGCGGCCGGGTGGTCGTCGTCGCCACCCCGTTCAACCGGGGGCTGTACGGCGGCGGCGAGGCCGCGGGCCGGCCCGTGCCGGGCCCGGACGCCCGCCCCGTGCCGTCGCCGTGAGCCGGGTCATCGATGGGCCGGCGTCCCGCGGCGGGCGCGGAGGCTGTCCGGGAACATCGCTTCCTGGTCGAGCGTCCCGTCCTCGCGGAACGGCCACGGGCCGAAGTCGGTCTCCGGCGTCAGCCCGGGGTGGGCCGCGACCTCGTCGGCGAAGGGCTGCGAGACCCAGAGGGTCGTCAATTCGCGGGTGTTGGGGATGATGACGACGCGGGCCCGTTCGGGCCGGTCCTGCCAGCAGGTGGAGACCGCCTCGCGGGCCACGTCGCGGTCGGTGGGCAGGGTGATCGGGATCCGCGACCGCTCCAGGCAGCGCGAGGTGAGGGTGTTGATCCGGAACGATTCGGGGTCGAGCCGGGCCACCAGGCGTTCCGTCGTGAGGTCGGCGAAGCCGATCCCGACGAGGTTGCCGTGGGTCTCCTCCGACGCGTCCAGGACCGCCAACCGGGTGACGACCGGCGTGGGCAGGTCGGGCATGGTCTCGACCAGGAGCCGCCCGGTGACGTTGGGGTCGATGCCCGCCCCCGAGTAATTCTTGCCCAGCTCGCCGATGACCAGCACGTCGATCTGGTGGAACGGGAGCCGGCCCATCATCGACCGGGCCCGGTCCAGGAGGGCGGGCTCGGCCTCCAGCAGCGCCTCGGGCTCGACGGCGACGATCTCGGCGGGCTCGTCGGAGGCGTTCTCCAGGATCGCCAGGCCGAGAGCGAAGGGGGTCTTCTCGATGATCGTGGCGGCGACCCGCGGGAGCATGTCGCGCAGGCCGCGGACGCCCAGCGTGTGGAGCCCGTAGGCCCCTTCCCGCTTGCCCAGCCCCACGGCGAGCATCTTGACCAGGCCCGACTCGTACCGGCCGGTGAAGTCGGTGTGCGGCTTCACGCGGTTGATCGCGACGATGCCGTCGGCCTCGAAGGCGTTGCGGTCGAAGGGGATCGGCACGCCGATCGGGCTGGTCCCCACGACCACCGTGTCCATGTCGGTGCGGACCTCGACCCCCATCGCCTCGGGGGTGATGCCGTAGCCCGCCAGGATCTCGCGCTGGCCCTCGGCGGTGGCGCCGCCGTGGCTGCCCATCGCGGCGACCAGGAACGGGCGGAACCCGAGAGCGGCGACCGCATCGACGGCGGCGCGGGCGATGGTCGCGATCTCCGCGATCCCGCGGCTGCCGACGGCGATGGCCACCCGCCCCCCGGGCTTGACGCGATCGCGAAGGCGGCTGGCTTCGATCAGGCCCCGGACCGTCGCCGGGACGTCGTCCACGCGGGGTCGGGGGAAGTTTTGCCGCACCCGAGCCACCAGGGGAAGATCCATCCGACTCCGTCCCTTCCATCGCCGCTGAACGCCCGACCGGCCGCACCGCGCCCCGATGGTAAAGGGCGGGCGGCCGGGGCGTCAATCGATGGGGCGACGATGCGTGTCGCTCTCGATCCCGGAGGCCCGGGCCGCCCCCTGCCCCGACCGGGCGACTTCGACGCACCGGCAAGGCGGGGCGATGGGGCGGACGCCCGCGGATGGAGGACGACCGCAGGCCGTGGGCATCGGCCGGGATGATCGGCTGCTTCTCCGGGCCCACGGCCCCGCGCCTGCCGATCGATCGGCGGCGTGGCGGGGTCCAGGCGACTCGGCCGACGGCGGAAGGTCCCGGGCCGAGTCCGATACGCCGGCCACATCGAGGAGATGGAGGCTCAGATCCCGAAGGTCGACGCTTCGAGGTGGGCCGACCTCTGGTCGAGTCCGGCCGCGGGAGGTCCGGCATCGAAGGCGAGCGACGTTCTCAGCTCCAAGAATTTCCAGGCCCAGGTTGACAGGATGGGAGCAATCCGGTAAAAAAGCCTCGTCATCTGAAACGACGGGGCGTAGCTCAGCTTGGCTAGAGCGCACGGTTCGGGTCCGTGAGGTCGGAGGTTCAAATCCTCTCGCCCCGACTTTTCTTAACCCGCTTGATGAAGACTCCTTAAGTTTGACTGCCGGGGTTCGGCAGCGTGACCTAAAAATCGTCGCAAGGTGGTATTCTACCATCTTGCGACTTTTTTTATGGGTCTCACCGTGCCTCGCAAACCCTGCCTCCCGCCTCCGCAAGTCCAGGCCCAGCTGTCGTCCGGATCGATACGACCATCATCTGGACGAGCACGGCATCGGCGCTAGCCACGAAGCCTATCTGCGGCTGATTGCCGAGCGGGACACATCGCCAGTCCCGACCATTTCCACTATCGCGCTGCAAGTGAATTTCGGTGTCAACCTATCCGTCGACGGGCGGATGGTCGCCGATTGGGACAAGCACGTCGTCCCCGAGTGTGCCAAGAGCGGCGCCCCACCAGCGAGGTCGACGACGTCCGACAGGCGTTGTGGTTCCTCCGCCGCCAATCCATGGTCGACGCGGGCCGATGCCGTGGCCTGGTCAGCAATGACCTCAACCGGGTCCGGGCGATGTTCCATTGGGCCGTCGAGCACGAGCTGCTGCCCGTGATGGCCTACCAGGCCATGTGGGCGGTCGCCGCGCTGGGACAGGGTCGCTCCGAGGCACGGGAGACCGAACCGATCGGGCCTGTGCCCGAGGATGGCGTCCGTGCCACCCTGCCCCACCTCTCCGCCCGGGTCGCCTTGGGAGAAATTGCAGGCGTCGACCGGGGCGTCCTCCACTTCCGGCAGCACCGCGGCGACGAACGTCGCCCCCTTCGCCCCGCCCATCTCGCCGTCGAATCGTCGCCGCTCGGCGGGCGTGGCCGCCTTGCCGGGCGGCTCCCATGAGGTCCCGGGTAGGTCATTCCACTCGTCGAGGTGGTTCTCGATCTCGTCGAAGCCCTTCTCGTCCGGCAGCCGCGGGACCGTGCGACGAGTCCGGCCGGGTCCGCCGTGTCGCAGTGCCAAAGAGGATGTCGAAGCCAAACCCATCCGCCCAGCCTTCGTTGGCGTGCCGGATGTTGCCGAGGCAGATGGCGGCCCATTTTTCGGGATCGGCGGGCGAGTGGACGAATCGCTCGACGGTCGCGTGCTCGTTGCTCTCGTCCAGGCGGTCGATCGGCTCGGCCCCGGTCCTGCGGACGGCCGCCACCGCGGCGATCGTTCAAGCGGTCGCCATCATCAGATCGGCCGGCGGATCCCCATCGCCTTGATCCGCGAGGCGAGCGTCGTCGCCTTGACCCCGAGGATCTCCGCCGCCCCCCCGGAGCCCGAGACCTTCCAGTTGGTACTGCGGAGCGCCGCCAGGAGGTTCTCGCGCTCCAACTCCTCCAGCTCCGCGTAACTGAGCAGGTCGCGGCCCGCGGGAAGATCGGGCGGGCCCGGTCCGGGCGGGATGTTTGATTTCGCGAGGGGCCTGTGAACCGGCGAGGTCGGGATGTCGAACCGCAGCGGCCCCGAGCGGGAGACGATGGCCGCCCGCTCGACCACGTTCTGAAGCTCCCGGATGTTGCCCGGCCACGAATACGCCTGGAGCTGGGAGATGTGGTGCCGGGTCAGGGGGCGCTCGGCGATGCCCAGGTTCCGGCAGCACTGCTTCATGAAGTGGTCCGCCAGCGGGGGGATGTCCTCCGGGCGGGCACGCAACGGGGGGATCTCGATCGGGAAGACGCCGAGCCGATAGTAGAGGTCCGGGCGGAACCGGCCGGACTCCGCCTCCGCCTTCAGGTCGCGGTTGGTCGCGGCGATCAGGCGCACGTCCGCCGCGCGGGGCCGGTCCTCGCCGACCCGCTCGAACGTCCGTTCCTGGATCACTCGCAGCAGCTTGCCCTGCATGTCCGTGGGGATCTCCCCCACCTCGTCCAGGAACAGGGTCCCGCCTGCGGCCAGCTCGAACCGGCCGGCGCGGTCGCGTACGGCGCCGGTGAACGCACCCCGGGCGTGGCCGAAGAACTCGCTTTCGAACAGGCCCCGGGGGATCGAGGCGCAGTTGACCTTGATCATCGGCCCGTCGCGACGCCGGCTCCGCTCGTGGATGGCCCGCGCGACCAGCTCCTTGCCGACGCCCGACTCGCCCAGGACCAGCACGTTGGCCTCGGTCGGGCCGACCAGCTCGACCTGCTCCAGGACCGCCCCCAGGGCGGGGCTCGTGCCGACGATCTCGCCGAACGAGCTGGCCGCCCTGACCTCGTCGCGGAGATAGACGTTCTCCAACTCCAGCCGGGCCCGCAGCCGCTCGATCTCGTCGAAGGCTTGGGCGTTGGCGATGGCGGCCGCGGCGTGGTCGGCGATCATGCGGAGCCAGATCAGGAACTCGCCGTCGAGGCGGGCCCGGAGGAAGACGCCCAGGACGCCCAGGATCTGGCCGCGATGCAGGAGCGGCTGGCCGGCGAATCCCCGGATCCCCTCGCGTCGGGCCCACGCGGGGTCGGCCAGCCAGGTCGGGTCTTCCTGCAGGTCGGGGACCTCGATCGCCTCGGCCTTCGCGGCGATCCGCCCGACCTTGTAGACGCCCACCGGGAAACGTCGGAATCGGCCTGCCAGGCCGGCCCAGTCGCCCCCACCTCCGAGCGGCGTGCCGGCGCCGGCGACCAGGTGCAGGCACGCGGCGTGGTCGGGGCAAGCGGCGAGCATCGGGCATTCGGGGCAGATGTCGCCCGGTCCCATGAGCCAGATCCGCGCCAGGGCGACGTCGGGGAGCCCGGCCAGGCGGCCGACGATCATCCGCTGCAGGGCCTCCACCGACCGCTCCTGGGCCATATCCAGAAGCAACGAACGGTATGGGCCAAGGCCGGGGGCTGGCTCGGGCCGTGGTGGCATGGTGTGGGCGCTCGGCAGGACTGCGACTGACGAAATTTCATCATTCATTCTACGATTTCTCGTTGATCTCGACAATTTCGCGTGTCGCCATCTCTTGATGCTGATTGCTCAAATTGTTTGAGAGCGTCAACTTATGCAAGGTGCGTGGGGTTTGGCGCACTGTCTGCTATGGATCGTAGAAGACCCTGTGAGCGGCGGGCCGGGCAAGTCGGGGCAAGACTCATGGATCGGGAGGGTGGCGCGATGATCGTGGCGACGCACCGGCTCCGGCCTCGCGCCGTCCTCCGCCTCAGGTGCCCCGAATGTGGCGATGGGAAGGTTTTCCGGGGCCCGACCCGGATGAATGAGCGGTGTCCGGCTTGCGGATACCGATTCGAGCCCGAGCCCGGCTATTTCACCGGGGCCATGTATTTCAGCTACGCCCTGGGCATCCCGATCCTCGCCGCCGCGGTGATCGCCGGCAAGCTCTGGCTGGTGCCCTCCTGGCCGCTCCATCGGGTGCTGCTGGCGGCGTGGGTCGCCTTCCTGCCGCTGGTCCCGGCCGTGTTCCGCTATTCGCGCGTCCTGTTCATCCACTTCGACCGCTTCCTCGACCCGAAAGGCGACGGGGCTTGAGCTTCGTCCCCGGCCCCAATGCCGGGTCATCCGTCGACCGCCCAAATCGGAGAAATCGCCATGCTCGCCCTGGTATTCATCTACCTGTCCCTGATCATGATCTTCGGGGTGGCCGGCGTCTTCGTCTGGATCCTTCGCGGCCGGGGCTTCAGCGAATTCCGGCGTTCCGGCGGGACGATCCCCGCGACCGGGGCGGCACTCGGCGAGCGGGGGAGGCCATGACCATCGTCCGCGCCGCCGTGGTGCAGGCGGCCCCCGTCGCGTTCGACCGCGACGCGACCCTGGCGCGGGTCGGCGACCTCGCCCGTGAGGCCGCCGGGCGGGGGGCGAAGCTCTTCGTCTTCCCCGAGGCGTTCGTGCCCGGCTACCCACGCGGCCTCGACTTCGGCGCCCGGGTCGGCTCCCGCACGGACGGGGGGCGCGAGTGGTTTCGACGCTATCATGCCGGCTCCGTCGACGTCCCCGGGCCGGCCACCGAGGCCCTGGGCTCCGTCGCCCGGGAGGCCGGCGCGCACCTCGTCATCGGCGTGATCGAGCGCGACGGCGGGACGTTGTATTGCACGGCCCTGTTCCTCGGCCCCGACGGTTCCCTGCTGGGCAAGCATCGCAAGCTGATGCCCACCGCCGCCGAGCGCCTGATCTGGGGCTTCGGCGACGGCTCGACGCTGCCCGTTCTCGACACGCCGATCGGGCGGCTGGGGGCGGCGATCTGCTGGGAGAACTACATGCCGCTCCTCCGGATGCACCTGTACTCCAGGGGCGTGCAACTCTACTGCGCCCCCACGGCCGACGACCGGGACGCCTGGCAGGCGACGATGCGGCATGTGGCGCTGGAGGGGCGGTGCTTCGTCCTGGCGAGCAACCAGTTCGCCCTCCGCTCCGACTACCCGGCGGACTATCCCGCGATCCAGGGGGACGACCCCGACACCGTGATGTCGCGCGGCGGGAGCGTGATCGTCGATCCCCTGGGCCGGGTCCTGGCCGGCCCTCTGTTCGGCGAGGCGGGAATCCTGGTGGCCGACCTCGATCTCGACGAGATCGCCCGGGGGAAGTTCGACTTCGATGTGGTCGGGCACTATGCCAGGCCGGATATCTTCCGGCTGGTCGTCGACACCAGCCCGACGCCCCCGGTGGTCCACGGATCGCGCCGCCAGGATCCGGACGTCCACGACCCGGATCGGGCGCGCAGGGGGCCTTCGATGAGCCGTCCCGAGCCCGGGATCCGCGAGGAGTCCCCGTCATGATGAGCGACCCCGACGCCACCGCGTTCGCCGGCCTCCGCGTGGCCGCCTTCGAGGCCCGGATGGCGGGGCCGATGGCCGCCCTGATCGCCAAGCACGGCGGCGTCCCGGTCGAGGCCCCCGCCCTCCGCGAGGTCCCGCTCGGCGACGACCCGGGGGTCGCCGCCTTCGCCGGACGCCTGATCGCGGGCGACTTCGACGTCGTCCTGTTCGAGACCGGGGTCGGGGTCCGCCTGCTGGCCGAGGCGATCGCGTCCCGGGGCGAAGGCGATGCCTGGCTGGCGGCGCTGGGGCGCGTGAAGGTCGTCGCCCGTGGGCCCAAGCCGGCTGCGGCCCTGCGCGGCCTGGGGGCCCGCGTCGACCTCCAGGTCCCCGAGCCCAACACCTGGCGCGAGACCCTCGCCCTGCTCGACGCCCACCTGCCGGTCGACGGGCTGGGCGTGGCGGTCCAGGAGTACGGCCAGCCGAACCTCGCCGAGATCGAGGGACTCCGGAGGCGCGGCGCCCTCGTCACGAGGGTGCCGATCTACCGCTATGCCCTGCCCGAGGACACCGGGCCGCTCCGCCGGGCGATCGCCGAGATCGTCGCCGGGCGGGTCGGGGCCGCCCTGTTCACGTCGGCCCAGCAGGCGACGCACCTGATCCAGGTCGCGGCCGAGATGGGCCGGGAGGCGGACCTCCGCGCCGCGCTCGGGCGGGTCGCCGTGGTCGGCTCGATCGGCCCATCCACCTCCGGGCGACTCCGCGACCTGGGCCTCCCGGTCGACATCGAGCCGGAGCATCCCAAGATGGGCCAGCTCGTCTCGGCCGTCGCCGCCGGCTGGCGCCGCGTCGGCAAGGTCGGGACGGCGGGGAATCCCCTCGCCGATGGGAGATGAACCCTCGGTGATCCATTTGTGGATGGGTTCGGAGATGGGCCCGGAGAGGGCCGGCGCCGCCTGTCGAGATGGGCATCGCCGTGCGAAGGTTCGATGCCCACCTCATCTCATCCCCTGGCCTTGACGCCGCGGACGATCCGTTCCAGCTCGTCCGGGTCGGCCGGCTTGACCAGGTGGTGGTCGAAGCCGGCCTCGCGGGTCCGCCGCCGGTCCTCCTCCTGGCCCCAGCCGGTGAGCGCCGCCAGCGTCACGCCCCGCAGCTCCGTGCTCTCGCGGATGCGGCGGGCGACTTCGTAGCCGCTCATCCCCGGGAGCCCCAGGTCGAGCAGGATGAGATCCGGCCGGTGGGTGGCGAGCTGCCGCAACGCCTCGGGCCCGTCGTGGGCGGTCCTGAGCCGGTGGCCCTGGAGCTTGAGGAGCCGGGCCAGGGTGACCGCCGAGTCCCGGTTGTCGTCGACCACCAGGATGTCGAGCACGTGCCCGGCCGGGCCGGCCGCCGCGACGGGGGCGGCCCCCGCGGCCGGGGCGGCCTCCGCGGCCAGGGGGAGCCGGATCGTGAACGTGCTGCCCTGGCCGGGCCCGGCGCTCTCCGCCGCCACCGTGCCGCCGTGCATGTCGACCAGCCGCCTGACCAGCGTCAGGCCGATGCCCAGCCCGCCCTGCGAACGCTCCAGGGACGTGCCCACCTGGGTGAACATGTCGAAGACCTTGGGGAGCATCTCCTGCGGGATCCCCAGGCCGGTGTCGGCGACCCGGATCACCGCGTGCCCGCCGTCCCGCCCGACGCCCAGGACGATCCGCCCCCCCGGCGGCGTGTACTTGGCGGCGTTGTTCAGCAGGTTCGCCAGCACCTGGACCATCCGCGTCCGATCGGCATCGACGGCCAGTTCCTCGCGCGACATCTTCAGGGCGAACTCGTGGTCGCCCGCCTCGATCGCCTGGCGGCTGGTCTCCACCGCGGCGTCCACGATCGCCCGGAGCGGCACCCGCTCCAGCCGCAAAGCCACCTTGCCGCTCGACACCCGGGCCACGTCCATCAGGTCGTCGACCAGGTGGGTGACGTGCCTGAGCTGCCGGTCCATCATGGACAGGGTCTGGGCGGGATCCTCGCCGGCCTGGTCCATCCTCAGGATCTGCAGGCCGCTGCGGATCGGGGCGAGCGGGTTGCGCAGCTCGTGGGCGAGGGTCGCCAGGAACTCGTCCTTGCGCCGATCCTGCTCCTGGAGCGTGCGATAGAGCTGGGCGTTCTCGATGGCCACCGTCACCCGCTCGGCCAGGTTCTGGGCGACCCGCTGCTCCTCCGGGCCGAACCGGCGGCGGACGGACGAGCTGAGGAACGTCATCCCGCCGATCACCCGGCCGCGCGAGAGGAGCGGGACGCAAAGGTAGGAGCGGATGCCGAGCCCCCTGAGGCGGGCCAGCCGCTCCGGCCCCTGGGGTGCGGTGGCCGGGTCGGCCTCCGCCAGGTCATACATCACCTCCGGCTCGCCGGTCCGCAGCACGTGCGGCACCACGCCCGCGTCGACGTCGGCCGGGCGGAGCATCAGGCCCGCGTCGCGTGGGGCGGGCTCGGCTTCGGCGTCGGCCGCGGACACGGCCAGCCGCTCGCGCGTGCCGTCCTCGCCGATCATGTCCACGACGCACCAGTCGGCGAACCCGCCGACGGCCAGGTTGGCGATCCGGTTGAGGGTGCTCTGATAGTCCACCAGCTCGGCCAGCGAGGCGCTGGCGTCGGCCAGGAACTGGACCGATTCCTCGGCCCTCTTCCGGTGGGTGACGTCCCGGAAGACCTTGCCGAAGCCGCGGAGCGAGCCGTCGTCCCCCCGCAGGGGCACCGTCACCCCGTCGGCGAAGAACTGGTTCCCATCCTTGCGCACGTGCCACCGCTTGTCCTCGGCCCGGCCCTCGCGGGCCGCCTGCTCCATCTCCTTCGCGGGGACCCCGGCATCCCGGTCCTCGGGCGTGTAGATCACGTCGACCGCCCGGCCGAGGATCTCCCCGGGGGCGAAGTGGGTGATCCCCTCGGCCCCCCCGGACCACTCGACCACCAGTCCGTCCCGGTCGGTGACCGCCACGGCGTAGTCCCGCGCCCGGTCGACCAGGAGCTTGAGCCGCTCGTCCTTCTCCCGGATCAGCGATTCGGCCCGCTTGCGGTCGGTGATGTCGTTGAACAGCACGCCCACCTTCCGGCCGCCCGGCGAGCCGATCGGGAACGCGGACACGTCGAACCACCGGCCGAGGTCGGCCACCCAGTCGGTCCGGCGGACCCGCTCGCCCGTCGCGGCCACCCGGGCGTAGGCCTCGATCCAGTGGCTTTCGTGGGCCGGCATCACCTCGCGGGCGGTCTTGCCGACGATGCCGCCCATCCCGGTCTGCTCCTCCAGGGCCGGGTTGGCCATCAGGTAGCGGTAGTCGGCCGGCCGGCCCTCGGCGTCGAGGATCGGCTCGACCACGCAGTACCCCTCGTCCATCGACTCGAACAGGGAGCGGAAGCGTTGCTCGCTCTCCCGCAGACGCTCTTCCGCCCTCCGACGCTCGGTCACGTCCTGCATCGCCCCGACCAGGCGGATGGTCTCTCCCCCCTCGTGGATGGCGTAGGCGCGGTCGAGGACCGAGGCATAGGAGCCGTCGTCCTTGCGGAACCGGTACTCGCCCGACCAGTTCGCGCCGCCGTGGTCGATGACCGCGTGGATGCTGGAGACGACGCGATCGCGATCGTCCGGGTGGATCTGATCGTACCACCACGCCGCGTCCGGGCCGACGTCCTCACGGCGATACCCGAACAGGGTGGTGACCCCCTCGTTCCACCACACCGCATCGGTCCGCATGTCCCAGTCCCAGACCGCGTCGTTGGTGGCGCGGGCCACGATGCGGAACCGGTCGTCGCTCTCGCGAAGGGCGGCCTCGGCCCGCCTCTGCTCGGTGACGTCCAGCGTCACCCCGTCGAACCGCCTGGGCGAGCCGGCCTCGTCGTAGTAGGTCCCCCCGATCGCCCGGATCCATTTCTCGGCCCCCGTCGCCGGGTCGACGGTCCGGTAGTGGACGTCGTATCCGCCACGCTCGGCCACGCTCCGCCCGATGGCGGAGCGGGTGGGCTCGCGGTCGTCGGGATGGATCCGGTCGTAGAACGTATCGATCGTGATGCGGGCATCGGGGGGCAGCCAGAAGTGGGCCTTCACCCGCTCGTCCCATTCCAGGACGTCGAACGGCAGGTCGCAGTACCAGAACCCGATGCCGGACGCCCGGACCGAGTAGTCGAGGCGGGAGCGGCTCGCGGCCAGATCCTCCTCGATCCGCTTGCGCTCGGTGATGTCGACGATCACCCCGGCCCACTCGACGGGCTCGCCGCCCGGGGCCCGCTCGACGGCCCCGCGGGCGAGCAGCCACCGCTCGCCGGCCGGCCCGATCACCCGATACTCGCTGCGGAACACCGACCCGGATCCGAGCGTCAGGCCGATCTCCTCCGCCACCCGCCCCCGATCGTCCGGGTGGATCGCGGCCAGGAAGTCGCCCACCGGGGCCGAGTCGCGCTCGTCGGCGAGGACCCCGAAGATGGCGGCGAAGTTGCGGTCCCCCGAGACCCGATCGGCCTTGATGTCCCAATAATAGGTGCCGACCTCGCCGGCCTGGAGGGCCGAGGATTGGGCCCGCTCGGCCCGCTTGGCGTCGGTCACGTCGCGGGCGACCTTGGACGCCCCCGTGATGTGCCCCTCGGCATCGCGGATCGGCGAGATCGACAACGACAGCTCGACCAGGCCGCCATCCTTCCGGACTCGCTTCGTCTCGAAGTGCTCGATCCGCTCGCCCCGGCCCAGTCGCCCCAGGATGTCCCGCTCCTCGTCGAGCCGGTCCGGCGGGACGATCAGGGTGATCGACCGCCCGATGGTCTCGGCGGCGGTGTAGCCGAAGATCCGCTCGGCGCCGCCGTTCCAGGTCCGGATGGTGCCATCCAGGTCCTTGCCGATGATGGCGTCGTGCGACGACTCGACGATGGCCGCCAGGCGGGCCTGGGCGACCTCGGCCTTCTTGCGCTCGGCGATGTCGCGGAACACCAGCACCGCGCCGGAGACGGCCCCCGAGTCGTCGCGGATGGGGGCGGCGGAGTCGTCGATCGGCCGCTCGGTGCCGTCGCGGGCGATCAGGAGCGTGTGGTTCGCCAGCCCGACGATCACCCCGTCCTGGAGCGCCCGGAGCGCGGGATTGTCGACCGGCTTCCGGGTCGTCTCGTTGATGATTCGGAAGACCTCGGCGAGGGGCACCCCGAGCGCGTCCGCCAGCGGCCAGCCGGTGAGCTGCTCGGCGACCGGGTTGAGGAAGGTGACCCGGCCGTCGACGTCGGTGGCGATCACGGCGTCGCCGATGCTCGAAAGCGTCGTCCGCCAAAGCTCTTGCGACCCCCGGGCGTCCGCCCGGCCCTGCGGCCGGCCGGGGGTGAGGCCGCTCCGGAACCGCTCGACGAACGCCGCCACCTTGGCCCTCAAGGCGACGGGGGCGGGGGGGCCGCCCAGGTGGTCCACCGCCCCGAGCGCGTAGGCATCCTCGACCGGGAAATCGCCGCCCACCCCGAGGAAGAGGATGGGCGTGCGGCGGCCATCCCTCCGGATGAGCCTCGCCAGATCCAGCGCCGAGGGGCCGGCCATGCCGGATTCGAGGAGCACCGCGGCGTAGTCGGCCTCGGAGACCCGCCGGAGCGCATCCTCCCCGCCGGTGGCGCGGACGGACGTGATGCCCAGGCCGGCGAGGGCGGCCTCCAGAGCGATCCATCCCTCGTGCCGATCGCCAACGAGCAGGATGTGGACGGGATCGCTCATGAACACCTGATCCTCTGCCTGGATGGTCGCGGGCCGCCTGCTTGGGTTCCGGGGAGGGGCGAGTCCCGTTGATCTCGTCGGCAGGGCCGGGGCGGGTCGGGGCCTTCGAGGCGGCAATCGGGGCCATCAACGAATCGCGTCGTATTCTATCCGCCCGCTTCGGGATTCCTAGCGGAGATCGACGGGCGGGAGGCGACACCCCTCGGATGGTCGTGGCCGCATGCTCGGAGACGGGACAATCCGACCACGGCGGCGGGCGGCAAGCTCGGAGGTCCGGCGTGTCGGGTGGCCGATCGGTCGGGGCTTGCCCCGAACCCGCCAGCCCGAGTCCCGCGACCTGACATCAATCCCGCCGGATCGATCCTCACCCCGCTCGCGGGTTGGGGAGGCCTCGGATCGTGCCCGGGCCGCTCTCCCCTCCAGGAACGGCGAGGCGACCCACTCTCGGCCCTCCTCAGCGCGAAAGTCGCGGATCCTCGCCGCTTCCGGGCCCCGCGGCCTCGAATTATAATCGCCCGACCGCGGGCCGGCGGCGGGGGGCGGATTGGCGATGACGACGCGCAAACTCTCGTTGCTGCAGGCGGTCAGCCTGAACATGGGGATGATGGTCGGCGTCGGGCCGTTCATCACCATCCCCCCGTTCCTCGCCGCCATGGGCGGGCCCCAGGCGATGGTCGGCTGGCTGCTCGGCCTGGTCGTGGCCTTCGCCGACGGCCTGGTCTGGTGCGAGCTGGCCGCGGCCTTCCCGGGCCCCGGCGGCACCTTCCACTTCTACGACGCCGTCTACGGCCGGTCGACCGTCGGGCGGGCGCTCAAATTCCTGTTCGTCTGGCAGTTCCTCTTCAGCGGGCCCCTGGAACTGGCCAGCGGGGCGATCGGCCTGGGCAACTACGCCGGGTTCCTCTGGGCGCCGCTGGAGGGGGTCGCCTGGCGATGGCCGACCGGGGGCGGATCGGCGTGGGCCGTCACCTGGGGCCAGGTCGGGGCGGCCGGGGCGATGATGGCGATCGTGGGCCTGGCCTACCGGCGGGTCGAGGTCGCCGGCCGGCTGATGGTCGTGCTCTGGGCCGGGATGCTGGTCACGGTCGCCGCGATGATCGCCGCCGGCGTGACCCGGTTCGACCCCCGGCTCGCCTTCGACTTCCCGCCCGACGCCTGGCGGCTCGACGGCCGGTTCGCCTCCGGGCTGGGCGTGGCGCTCGGCATCGCCATGTACGACTACCTCGGCTACTACCAGGTCTGCTACCTCGGCGACGAGGTGGCCGACCCGGCCCGGACGCTCCCCCGGGCGATCCTGATCTCGACCGTTGCGGTGGCATCGATCTACCTGACGATGAACCTGTCGATCCTGGGTGTCCTGCCCTGGCGGGAGGTGATCGGGACGCGGCACGTGGCCAGCGACTTCATGCTCGCCCGGTTCGGGCCGGGGGCGGCGCGGGCCATCACCTGGATGATCCTGTGGACCGGGGCGACGTCGGTCTTCGCCGGGATCCTCGGCTACAGCCGGGTGCCGTACGCCGCCGCCCGCTCGGGCCACTTCTTCCGGTCCCTGGCCGCCATCCACCCGAAGGGCGGGTTCCCCCACCGGTCGCTCCTGCTGGTCGGCACCGCCTCGGCCGTGGCGTGCCTGTTCCCCCTGGACCGGGTGATCGCGGCCTTGCTGACCTCGCGGATCCTGGTCCAGTTCGTGGGGCAGGTCGCGACGTGCTTCTACCTCCGGTCCCGGGCCGACCTGCGGTCGCGCCTGCTGTTCGTCATGCCGCTGTTCCCCCTGCCGGCGCTGGTCGCGCTGGTGGCCTGGCTGTACGTCTTCGGCACGACCTCGACCGAGTCGATCCTTTATGGGTTGGGTTCGCTGGTCGCCGGCGTGGTGGCGTTCGCGGCCTGGCGGCGGTGGGCCGGCGATGGGGACGGGTGATCCTTCGGCATCGCCACCATCCCAAGCACCACACACCCTGCACCCGAGGATCCCGGCCCAGGCCACCCGCTCGCTTCGCCCTCCAGTCTCCTGCACCGCGAGGCCGCGTCGAGGGCGGGGGCGACGGGGGCCCGCTCGCCATCGCTGATGTCGATGTCGTGGGCCCCGCGCGGTGATGTCATGCCCGATCATCGGTGCTGTCAGGATCAAAGGTTTGTGACATGGTCTGACGCCGTCCGCTTCGGTTGGAGTTTGATCCGGGTCGATTCCCTTGCGACGAGTTCGACGTCCCTGGA
Source organism: Tundrisphaera macrotermitis (assembly GCF_051175315.1). Taxonomy (NCBI): domain Bacteria; kingdom Pseudomonadati; phylum Planctomycetota; class Planctomycetia; order Isosphaerales; family Isosphaeraceae; genus Tundrisphaera; species Tundrisphaera macrotermitis. Next base: position 1,978,825 of record NZ_CP195100.1, on the reverse strand, counting down.
TCGCCTCGCCGGTGCGAGCAAGGTTCGACGCAAGTCGGGCAAGAAGCGAGCGAGGAGCGGGCCTTTGGGCAGGGCCCTGGCACCCCGGATGATCTTGGAATCCAGATCGCTCGGGGCACTCCCGGGGCGGACAATCAACTCAGAGAGCCGGCAATTCGGCCTGGGCAGTGTCGCGAAGTCGTAGCCCGTGGCGGACTCGCCCGCTTCCAGGGTGATGGCCCGGATGCGACCGCTCCCGGCCGCCCCGCCCGTCGTCCCGGCCGTCGCTCGTTCATTGCGGAGGAATCGGGGGAGGACCTCGCGGAGCGAGTAGACCCCCGGCCGGAGGCCCTCGAAGGCGAAGGAGCCGTCGGGCCCGGTGGTCGTCGTGAGCTTCACCGGCATGCCGTTTTCATCGATGCCGGTCAGGATGACCCGGACCGTGGCCACGCCGAAGTCGCCCTGGCCGAAGGAGTGATCGCGGTAGAGGTCGAGATAAACCCTGCCGACGATCCTCCCGAGCGTCGAGGCCGCGAACGAATACCCGCTGGCGACGGCCCCGGCCCCGAGGACGATCCCTTCCACCCGCCCGCCCCTCGCCACACCCCCGAGATTCCCTGGCACGCCGACGAGCCGGGAACTCGCATCCGGGACGGTCAGCGTGTAGATGCCCGCCGGGAGGTCGTCGAAACGATAGGAGCCATCCGGGGAGGTGAATGCGGCGAATCGGACCGCGCGACCAGCCGCGTCAATCCCATCGACGATCACCATCAGGCCGCCCAGCCCCGACTCCCCGGCGCCTTGGATTCCATCGCCGTTCGTGTCGACGAACACCGACCCCGCAATGGTCGCCGACGGGGCGATGGGCGGCGGGCTCACGGGCGGCGGGGGCTCGACGGGAGGGCCAGGATCGACCGGCGGCGGAGGCTCGACCGGCGGCGGAGGCTCGACCGGCGGGACGACGGCCGTGACGGCCACGGTGGTCGCGAACGAGTTATTTGCGGGTTCGAGGTCGAACTGGTCGGATCGGACCGTGCCGGCGGCCACGGTGGCGTCCCCGGCCGCGATGGCTTCGAGCGAGAGCAGCAGGGTCGCCGATCCGCCGCCCGGGATGGCCCCGACCGTCCAGAGGCCGGTCGACGGGTCGTATGTCCCCAGGTCGGGCGAGGAGGCGAGGAGCCGGAACCCGGGGGGCAGGGCGATGGGCACCGCCACCCCGGTCGCGCCATCGGGCCCGCCATTGGAGACCACCAGGCGGATCGCGACCACCTGGCCGACGGTCGCGGCGGCGGGCGGATTCGCCGCCCCCAGGGCCAGGTCGACGGCCCTCGGGATCACCGCCGTCGAGGCGGAGTTGCCGCTCGGGTCGGGGTCGAATTGGTCGACCGAGTCGAGCGTGGCCGAGACCGTCGCCGGTCGCGGCGATGCGACCCGGGCCCGGATCACGAGGGTGATGGCCCCGGAGGAGGAGACGGTGCCCGCAAGCCACCGCCCGGTGGCGGGGTCGTAGGTCCCCTGCCCCGGCTCGGCCGCGACGAACTCCAGGCCCGGGGGGAGGGGGATCGAGGCCGACACGCCCGTCGCGGGGTCCGGGCCGATGTTGGCCAGGGTGACGGTGAAGGTGACGACATCCCCGACGTTCGGGCGGGCGATGTCGCTCGCGATGGCCAGGCCCAGGTCGGACCGTTCCGGGAGGATGGCGATCGAGCCCTGGACGCCCGAGGCGGCGCCGAATTGGTCGGCCGCGACCACCGCGACGGTGGCCAGCGACGGGTTGGCGGAGACGGCCCGCGCGCTCACCCGGAGCGTCGCCGTGGCGCCGGGGGCCAGCGTCCCCACGTTCCAGATCGCCGCGAGCGGGTCGTAGGCCCCCCCGTCGGCGGTCGCCGAGAGGATCTCAAGCCCGGGCGGGAAGATGCCGCCGGCACGGACTCCGGTGGCCGCGTCGGGCCCTCGGTTCGTCAGGGTCACTGTGAAGGTGATGACCTGGCCGGCGATGGGCGTCAGGTCGTCGACCGTGGCGTTCAGGGTCAGTTCCGCCCTCTGGGCGGCGATTGTCACCGAGGCCGCGTCGTCGGCGGGGTCGGGATCGAACTGGTCGGAGGTCGCGATCGCGCTGGTGACCGACAGGGCCGCGGGGTCCGTGACACGGGCGATCAGGACGAGCGTGCGCGGGCCGCCCGGGGCGACCGTGCCGACGTCCCAGAGGCCGGTGGACGGGTCGAAGGCCCCGGAACTCGGGGTGGCCGAGACGAGTGCAAGACCGGCCGGCAGCGCATTCGCGACCCGGACGCCGGTCGCCGCGTCCGGTCCGGCGTCCGCGAGCGTGACCACGATCGTGACGAGGTCGCCCACATTGGGCCGGGCCACGTCCACGGTCGAGGTGAGCGACAGGTCGGACTGCCTGGGGGCGATCGTGATCGAGGCCGAATTATCGGTCGGATCGGGGTCGAACTGGTCGGCCGAGAGGACGGTGATGCTGGTGGTCTGGGGGCTGGGCGAAACGACGCGGACGCGGAGGCGGAGGCTCAGGGTTTCGCCCGGGGCGACCTCGCCCACGGACCAGATCCCGCCGGCCGGCGAGAATCCCCCCTGGTCGGGGTCGGCCCCCTCGAAGACGTAGCCGGCCGGGAGCGAGCCGAGCACGACGATGCCGCCGGAGGCATCCGGGCCGGTGTTGGTGAGCGTGGCGGTGAGGGTGATCACGTCGCCGACGTTGGGGCTCGCCTGGTCGACGGTCAGGCCCGCCCTCAGGTCCGACTGCCGGGGCACGAACGAGGCCGAGGCCGCGTTGTCGGCCGGGTTGGGGTCGAACTGGACGGCCCCGACCACGGCCGCCGTGGCCGCGCCGGCGGCGGGCGAGGCGACGATGGCGCGGAGGATCAGGACGCCGGTGGTGCCCGGGTTGATCGAGTCCACGACCCAGAGGCCGGTGGCGGGGTCGAATGTCCCCCGGCTCGGCGTGGCCCCCACCAGCGTCAGCCCGGCCGGGAGCGCGTTGGCGATGTTCACGCCCGTCGCGGGGTCGGGCCCGAGGTTGCCCAGCGTGATCGTGACGGTGATCACGTCGCCCACGTTGGGCGTCGGCCGGTCCACGGCCGCCGAGAGGGAGAGCCCGGAACTCTGCGGCGACACGGAGACGCTGACCGAATCATTCGTCCCGTCGGGGTCGAACTGGTCGACGGTGGCGATCGAGGCCGTGCCGGAGACGGCGTCGGCCGCGACGACCAGCGCCGAGAGGGTCAGGGTCGCCGAGGCCCCCGAGGGCAAGGTCCCGATCGTCCAGGTGCCCGTCGTCGGGTCGTAGGCCCCCAGGCCCGGCAGGCTCGCGACGAAGGCGAGGCCCGGCGGGAGGGGGCCGGAGATGGTCACGCCGGTGGCGGCTTCGGGCCCCGCGTTGGCGACGGTCACGGTGAAGTTGACGACGTCCCCGACGTTCGGGCGGGCCACGTCGACCGAAGCCGAAAGGCTGAGGTTCGCCTGCTGCGGCTGGACCCGGACCTCGGCGCGGTTGTTCGAGAGATTCGGGTCGAACTGGTCGGACTGGCGGATCGTCGCGACCGAGGTCGTGACCCCCGGCGCCGTGGCCACGGCCACGAGGGTCAGCGTGGCCGTCGACCCGGAAGCGAGGCCGGCGACGGTCCAGGTGCCGCTGCTCGGGTCATAGGCCCCGAGGCCGACCGTGCTGGACGCCAGGGAGAAGCCCGCCGGCAAGGCGGCGTCGATGGTGATGCCCGTCGCATCGTCGGGGCCGAGGTTGGCGAGGCTGAAGGTGAAGGTCACCGACTCCCCGACGTTGGGCCTCGGCCTGTCCACCTGGCCGATCAGCCGCAACTCGGCCTGTTGCGGCTCGGTCGAAGTTTGCGCCGCGTTGTTCGCCGGGAACGGGTCGAACTGGTCGACCGCGGTGATCGAGGCCCGATTCACCGTGGTGGCGGGGTCGTCGACGGTCGCGGTGATGATCAGCACGACTTCCCCGCCGGGGGCGAGGGTTCCGACCGTCCATAATCCGGTGCCGGGGGCGTAGGTGCCCTGGCCCGGGGTGGCGGAGACGAAGGTGACGCCGCTCGGCAGCAGATCCTCGACCAGGATCCCGGTGGCGGCGTCGGGCCCGGAGTTTTCGAGGAAGATCGTGTAGCTGATCGTGTCGCCGACGTTGGGCGTCGGGTTGCTGACGATCACGGCGACCCCGAGCTCGGCCCGCCGGGGGGCGATCGAAACCGAGGCCCCGTTGTTGCCCGTGGACGGGTCGAACTGGTCGACGGACGCGACGGCCGCGGCGAACCCGAGCGGGCTGGCATCCGCCACGCGGGCCACGATCGTCAGCGAGGTCGGGGCGTTCGCCGCGAGGGTCCCGATCGTCCACAGGCCGGTGCCCGGGTCGTACGTCCCCTGGCCGGTCGTCGCGGAGGCGAACGTATATCCGAAGGGGAGGGGCGCCGCCACGGACACCCCGGTGGCGGCGTCGGGGCCGTTATCCACGACCGAGAAGGTGAAGGTGACGAAGTCGCCCACATTGGGCGTGGGGTCGCTCGCGGTCGCGGAGAGGGCCAGGTCGGCACGCTGCGGCACGAAGGAGATGCTGGCGGTGCGGTCATCCTGGTCGGGGTCGAACTGGTCGACCGCGACGATCGAGGCCACGTTGGTCGTCGGCGAGGGCGAGAGGGCGCGGAGCACCAGGGTGAGCGTCGGGGACGCGCCGGAACCGACGTTGGCGAGGCTCCAGGCCCCGGTCGACGGGTCATAGATGCCGGAGCTGGGGGTTGCCGAGATCAGGGCGAGCCCGGCCGGGATGAAGTCGGCGACGCGGACCGCGGTGGCGGCGTCGGGCCCCGCGTTCGCCAGGGTCAGCGTGAGCGAGAAGACATCGCCCACGTTCGGGGCCGTCGTGCTGGCGACGGCCACCAGCGACAGGTCGGCCCGCTGGGGGACCGTCGTCGCGGAGGCCGCATTGTTGGCGGCGTTGGGGTCGAACTGGTCGGAGGCCAGGATCGCGGCGGCGTTGGTCGCGGACGCGGACCCGACCACCCTCGCCTGGATGATCAGGGTGGCCGAGGCGCCCGGGGCCACGGGTCCCGCCTCCCAGATGCCCGAGGTCTGGGAGTAGATGCCCTGCGAGGGGGAAGCCGCGACCAGCGAGAGGCCGGCCGGGAGGAGGTCGCCGATCCGGACGCCCGACGCCCCGTCCGGGCCGGAGTTGGCCACCGTGATCGTGAAGGTGACCAGGTCCCCCACGTTCGGGGCTAGCCGGTCGACGTTCATGCCCAGGGCCAGGTCGGCCTGGGTCGGGACGAAGGTGATCGACGAGGAATCGTTCAGCGAGGAGGGGTCGAACTGGTCGGCCGACGCGATCGAGGCGGTAGTCGTCAGGGGGGCCGGGCTCGCTACCCGGGCCCGGATCTGGAGGAGCGCCTTGGCCCCCGACGCGAGCGGGCCAACGACCCAGGCCCCGGTGGCCGGGTCGTAGGCCCCCGGGCCCGCGGCGTCGACGAAGACGAGGCCGGCCGGGAGGAGGTCGGAGACGACCACGCCCGAGGCGGCATCGGGGCCCGCATTGGCGAGCGTTACGGAGAGCGTGACCACGTCCCCCACGTTCGGCCGGGCCGCGCTCGCCGAGGTGGTGAGCGAGAGGTCGGATCGCTGCGGGGTGAAGGAGGCGGAGGCGGCGTTGTTGCTCGCCGACGGGTCGAACTGATCGGCCGCCGAGATCGACGCGGAGGCGGTGGTCGCCGTCGTCGCGGTCACCCGGGCCGTGATCCGCAACGCCTGGGAGGAGCCCGCCGCGACCGTGCCGACGGTCCAGGTGCCGGAGATCGGGTCGTAGGTGCCCTGGGTGGGCGTCGCCGAGACGAAATCGAGCCCGGCCGGCAGGGCCGCCGAGATGCCGACCCCGGTCGCCGAGGCGGGCCCGGCATCGCTCACGGCGATGAAGTAGGAGATCAGGTCGCCCACGTTGGGCCGGGAGGTGTCGAAGGCCACCGCCAGGCCCAGGTCGGCCTGGAGCGGGTTGCTGGCGGCGATGGCCGTGTTGTTCGACGGGTCGGGGTCGAACTGGTCGGCCGCCGCGATCGTGGCGATGTTGGTCGTGGCCCCGGGGGCCGTGACCAGGGCGACGATCCGGAGCACCTGGGGCGATCCCGGGGCGATGCTGCCGATCGTCCAGAGGCCGGTGGCCGGGTCGTAACCGCCCCGGGTCTGGGTGGACGAGATGAACTGGAGGCCGGCGGGCAGGGCGTCCCGCACGATCACGCCGGACGCCGGGTCGGGGCCGATGCTGTTCACCGTGATCGTGTAGGTGACGAACTGGCCGACGTTTGGGGTCGACACGTCCACCGATTGGCCGAGGGCGAGGTCGGACCGCTGGGGCACGACGACGGCCGTGGACGAATTATTGCCGGCGACGGCATCGAACTGGACGGCGTCGGCCACGCTCGCCACGCTCGTGATGGCGCCCGGTGCGTCCACCCGCACCATCAGCCGGAGCACCTGAGTGCCCAGGGCATCCACGGTCCCGACATCCCAGATCCCCGTGGTCGGGTTGTAGATCCCCTGGCTCGGCTGGAACGACAGGACGGTCAGGCCGAGACCGGCCGAGGAACGGACCAGCACGCCGGTGGCCGCCGAGGGCCCGGCGTTGGTCAGGGTGGTCGTCAGGGTGATGACATCGCCCACGTTCGGGCGGGCGACGTCGACGGACTTGGTCACCCCGAGGTCGATGGTCTGCGGCGTCGCCGAGGCGGTCGAGGAATTGTTGCCCGCGGTGGGGTCGAACTGGTCGGCGGCGACCACCGTCGCCGTGTGGTTGAAGGGGGCGGACGAGGCGACCCGGGCCACCAGGACCAGCGTGGCCGGCCCGCCCGGGTTGACCGTCCCGACCGACCAGATCCCGGCGATCGGGTCGTAGGCCCCCTGGCTCGGCGCGGCCGATTGGAAGACGAGGCCGGGGGCGAGCAGGTCGCGGACGACCACGCCGGTGGCGGCGTCCGGCCCGATATTCGAGAGCGTGACCGTGAGGGTGACGAGGTCGCCCACGTTCGGCGTGGCGTTGGAGATGGCGGCGTTCAGGGACAGGTCGGCCTGGCGGGGCGTGATCGTCGCGACGGCGACGTTGTCGGCCGCGTTGGGGTCGAACTGGGCGACGGCCGCGATCGCCGCCGAGGCCGTCGCCGTGCCGGGGGCCGTCACCCGGGCGCGGATCAGGAGGGTCTGCTGGGCCGAGCCGCCGAGCGTGCCGACGATCCAGGTCCCGGCCGTCGCATCATAGGTCCCCTGCCCCGGCTCGGCCGAGACGAAGCTCAGGCCGGCCGGCAGGACGTTGTTCACCCGGACCCCGGTGGCCGCGTCGGGGCCGGCGTTGGAGAGCGTCACGGCCAAGGTCACGACGTCGCCCACGTTGGGCGTGGGGTTGTCCGCCGCGAGGGCCAGGCCCAGGCCGGATCGCTGGGGGACCGCCGTCACGGTCAGGCCGTTGTTCGAGGCGTCGGGATCGAACTGGTCGGAGCCGACGATCGACGCCGTGCCGACCAGGGGGTCCGCCGAGTCGACCCGAACCCGGAGCGTGAGCGTGCGCGGGGCCAGGGTGTCGACCGTCCCCACGGCCCAGATCCCGGTCGCCGGGTCGAAGGTCCCCTGGCTCGGCGTGGAGGACAGGATGGACACGCCCGCGGGGAGGGTGCCGGCGGCCCGGACGCCGGTCGCGGTATCCGGCCCCTGGTTGCTGAGGGTGAAGACCAGCGTCACGACATCGCCGACGTTGGGCCGGGGGTCGTCGCCGCTCAGCGTCAGCAGGAGGTCGGACCGCTTGGGCGTGATGGCGATCGATGAGCTGTTGTCGGTGTTATTGGGGTCGAACTGGTCGGAGGCGACGATCGACGCCGTGCTGGTGGTCGGCGAGGGGGAGGTCGCGCGGGCGACCAGGGTCAGGGCGACGGCCTCGGTCGCGCCGACGCCGCCCACCGTCCAGGATCCGGTGGCGGGGTCGTAGGCCCCCCGGCCCGGCGAGGCCGATACGAACGAGAGGCCCGCCGGGAGCAGGTCGCCGACCACCACCCCGGTGGCCGACGACGGTCCGGCGTTGCGCAGGGTGACGGTGAACGTCACCAATTCGTTGGCATCGGGCCGGGTATTGCTCGCGATGTTGGTGAGGGACAGCGAGGCTTCCTGGGGGGTGACCGCCGTCCTGGACGAGTTGTTGGCCGAGTTGGGGTCGAACTGGTCGCTGGCGAGCACCGACACCGTGACCGGCGTGATGGTGGGATTGATCACCCTGGCCCGGGCCACCAGCGTCTGGGTGGCCCCGACCCCGACGCCGCCGACCGTCCAGGTGGTGGTGGCCGGGTCGAAGGCCCCCTGGCTCAGGGTCACCGAAAGGATCTCGACGCCCGCCGGGAAGCCGGCGGTGCCCAGGCGGACGCTGGTGGCGGCGTCGGGACCGTTGTTCGACACCGTCACGGTGTAGGTGATGATGTCGCCCACGTTGGGCGCCGGGTTGTCGATGCCCGTGGCCACCCCGAGGTCGGATTGCTGGGGAGTGACGGCCGCCGAGGCGACGTTGTTGCCGCCGACCGGGTCGTACTGGGCGGACGAGGCGACCGATGCCGTGGCCACGGAGGCCGCGGGGGACGTGACGTCGGCCGTGAGCGTCAACGTCGCGGTCGCGCCGGAGGCGATCGTCCCGACCGTCCAGTTGCCGGTGGCCGGGTCGTACGACCCCAGGCCCGGCGTGGCCGACACCAGGCTGAACCCGGCCGGCAGGGCGGCGGCGATGGTCACGCCGGTGGCGGCGTCGGGCCCGCGATTGGCGAGCGTCGTGGTGAACACGACCCGGCCGCCGACGTTGGGCCTCGGGTTGTCGACCGCCTGCGTCAGCGACAGGTCGGCCCGGAGCGGCACCACCACCGCCGAGGCGCTGTTGTTGGTGGAGACCGGGTCGGGCAGGTCCGCGACGCCGATGGAAGCGGTCGCCGTGATCGTCGACGGCAGGACGACGCGCGCCCGCAGGGCCAGGGTTGCCTGCCCCCCCACGGCCACGGTGCCCGCCGTCCAGAGGCCCGTGCCCGGATTGTAGGCCCCCTGCGAGGGCGTGGCCGAGACGAACTGCAGGCCCGACGGGAGCAGGTCATTGACCTGGATCCCGGTGCCGTCGAACGGCCCGCCGTTGCTGATCGTGGTGGTGATGACCACGAAGTCGCCGACGTTGGGCCTCGGGTTGTCGACCGCCTGGGACAGGGCCAGGTCGGCATTGCGGACGACGATCGCCGAGGTCGCGGCGCCGGCCGCCGCCAGGCTCGCCCCGGTGTTCTGCCCGGTGAAGGTGGCGGTCGCCTGGCTGTTGATGGCCGTGCCGTTCGGGACCGTCGAGTCGACCCGGACGCGGAATCGGACCGTGGTCGTGGTCCCGACGTCCGCCGTCCCGCCCGTCGTCCCGTTCGCCCCGGACCCCAGGCGGAAGACGACGCGATTGTTCGCAAGGTCGAACTCGGCCTGGTCGTCCCCGGCGGCGTCGGTCTTGGCCCCGGCATTCGCGCCCGAGAGGACCTGCAATGAACCCGGGACGTAGGAGGTGTTCGCCGGGATCGGATCGAGCAGGATGAATCTCGTGGCCGCCTCGCCCGAAGCGACCGAGACCGTGTCGGTGTACTCCAGGATGTCGCCCGGCTCGACGTTGCCGCCGTTGAGGTCCACCACCCCTTTGGTCCCGACCACGACCGGGGCGTACAGGTCGATGGCCGTGGTCACCACGCCCGGCAGGTAGGTCTCGCCCCCGGTGGTCAGCGCGATCGTGGCCGAGGTGGCTCCGTTGGGGATGACGCCGGTCGTGTTCACGATGTCGGCGTCGAAGCCCAGCTGGTTGACGTAATCGGGGTTCTTGGTCGAGACCCTCGCTCCCCTGTTGGAGACCGTGCTGTTGAAGAAATTGTTCGCCGGATTCAGCGCGTCGGACAGGGTCGTATTGTTCAGCTTGACCGCATCGCCCGTCGACCCGAGATCCCCCTCGTAGGCGACGAACCCGATGCGGGCGTTGACCGCCCCGGTGGGCGGGGCCGTGAACCCGTTGATCGTGAGCGTGATGTTGGGCGTCGACGAGTTGACCGCCGCCAGGCCGTCGAAGACGCTCAGGTTCCTGGGCGGGGCGGCCGGGTCGCCGTAGACGACCACGATCGACCAGCCGGCGTCCTTATCGGCCCCGGTGTTCGCCTGCACGTTGGCGACCGTGTAGGTTCCCACCCCGGCCGCGCGCACCAGGTTGGTCACGTCGGCGAAGGCCTGGTAGTTGTTCGTCGAGTCGGCCCCGAACGAGAGGCCATTCAGGGTGGTATATCCGCTCGCCCCCGGGGCGCGGAACAGGGCGGTGTTCCGGCTGGGGGACGCCGAATTGGCGCCCCAGTACAGCCCGGCGAACAGCACCGAACCCCCGGCCGGGAGCGAGAGATTGGCCTGGCTCGAATTGAACGTCGACGCGACCCCGTCGACGTCGACATAGACCATGCTGAAATTGTTGTTATTGAGGCTCGTCCCCGTGCCCGCCTGCGCGGCCGTCGCGGCGGCGTCCGACGCCGGGGCCGTCATCAGCGTGTTCGCGACGAACAGGATGTCGCCGCTGGCATTGGTGCTGAAGCGCGGGGCGAATGGCGTGATCACCGCCGGCAGCAAGCGTCGTTCCAGGTCGGTGACGCGTGCCGCGAAAGGGATGACCTTCCTCGGCGACCGCAGGCCGTCCCGGGTGCCCTTCCGAGATCCCCGATTCATCTCGATGACTCTCGTTTCGCGTGTTGGCCCGATGTCGGAGGAGGGCGGAATCCCTCGACACCAGAACGGATGACCATGCCCGGGCTCGTCGGCATCGCGCCTGCCGTGACATCCAGCCACGTATGCGCATGCCAGGTCCGCCCGGGCGGTGATGGCCCCGGTGACAGGTTCATAACTCGATTAATCAACTAATAGAACACGGCGCAATGGGCTGCAAAGTCGCGCGAACAGGTTCGATGCTTTTTGTTCAGCCGGCAGGGTCCGCGATCTTTCGATGGGCATCGGCCACCCGGATGCTCCCAACCAGCTGGACGCCCGGGCGGTCGTGTCCCGCCTCCCGCGGGGCGACCTCCGCCGCCCCCGCTTCCTTGCTGGTCAGCCGGCGGTCCAGGCATTGCCGGGCGAGCACCGGCCAGGCCAGGGCCATGAAGCACGCTGGGGGGAACCTGCCCGGGAAGCGCCGGATGGCGCCGATTCCCGACTTCGAGAAGGGAGGGAAGGCACAGCCCCAGGCAATCGATGTCGAGCCGAAGGACTGACCTGCGGTATCATCGATCGCTGGGCCGGGGCCTGGCCGTACCGCCCCCGGCCTGGCTGCCCCCGGATTGGGAGGTCACCCGTTGCGCATCGCATCAACGCCGGCGTTTCTCGTCGTCGCCTCGGTCCTCGCGTTCGGAATCCTGCAGCCCCGGCCGCCCCGGGCCGCGGAGCCCGCGGATTCGTCCCGCCCCGGGCTCGACCATCGCGTCCCCTGGACGACCTCGCGGGTGGTCGGGTCGCCCGAGCCGCCCCCGCCCTATCGGGGCGAGCGGATCTACCCCAGGCTCAGGGTCGTCCAGCCGCTCGCCTTCGAGGCCGAGCCCGGCACGCGCGATCATCTGATCATCCAGCACCTCGGTGGCTGGGCCCCGCCCGGCCGCATCCTCCGGCTCCGCGACGATCCCGAGGCCGAAGACGCCGAGGTGATCCTGGAACTGGAAGGGATCGCCTACGGGCTCGACTTCCACCCCGACTACGCCCGCAACGGCCACCTGTTCGTCGGCCAGAATCGCAACGTCGGCAAGGAGGCCAGGACGCGGGTCTCTCGGTTCACCGTGGACCGGGAAACCGGGACGATCGACCCGGCCAGCGAGTTCGTCGTGATCGAGTGGAACTCCAACGGGCACAACGGCGGCGACGTCGCGTTCGGCAACGACGGCATGCTCTACGTCTCGTCGGGCGACGGCTCGTCCGACTCCGACCGCGACCTCCGCGGCCAGGATCTGTCCCACCTGACCGCCAAGATCCTCCGGATCGACGTGGACCGCCCCGACGCGGGGCGGGGCTACTCGGTCCCCCGGGACAACCCGTTCGTCGGCCGGGAGGGCGTCGCGCCCGAGACCTGGGCCTACGGCCTGCGCAACCCGTGGCGGCTGTCCTACGACCGCAGGACCGGGCAGCTCTGGGCCGGGGTCAACGGCCAGGACCTGTGGGAGTTCGCCATCCTGATCGAAAAGGGGAAGAACTACGGCTGGAGCCTGTTCGAAGGCAGCCACCCGTTCCAACCCGGCCGCGCCGCCGGCCCGACCCCGCCGGTCCCGCCCACCGTGGAGCATCACCACTCCGAGGCCCGGTCCCTCTCGGGCGGGGTCGTGTACCACGGCGATCGCCTGCCCGAACTCAAGGGGGCCTACGTCTACGGCGACTGGTCCACCGGCAAGGTCTGGGCGGTCCGCCACGACGGGTCGAAGGTGGCCTGGCATCGCGAGATCGCCGACACCCCGTTCCAGATCACCGGGTTCGGCCTCGGCCACGACGGCGAGCTGGTGGTGATCGACCACGGCTCCGGCTTCTACCGCCTCGTCCCCGAGGCCTCGACCGCCGACCGCCCCCCCTTCCCCGACCGCCTCAGCCAGACCGGCCTGTTCGCCTCGACCCGCGACCGATCCCCTGCGCCCGGGCTGATCCCCTACTCGGTGATCGCCCCGCTCTGGTCGGACGGGACCGGGAAGGAGCGGTTCATCGCCGTGCCGGGGGAAGGCAAGGTCGGCTTCCAGGGGGGCGGCAAGGGCTGGGACTTCCCCGAGGGGACCGTCCTGGTCAAGACCTTCCTCGCGGACCTCGCCGGCGGGGATCCTGCCCCCGCGCGGCCGATCGAGACCCGCCTCATGACCCGCCAGCAGGGGGAATGGGTCGGCTATTCCTACCTCTGGGACGACGCCGGCGAGGACGCGAAGCTCGTCGGCAAGGGAGGGCTGGACCGCACCCTGATCGTCCGCGACCCGGCCGCGCCGGGGGGCCGGCGGACCCAGTCCTACCGCTACCCGAGCCGGGCCGAGTGCATGGTCTGCCACTCCCGGGCCGCCAACTTCGTCCTGGGTCTGTCGGATCTCCAGATGAACCGGGACCACGACTACGGCGGGGTCGTCGCCAACCAGCTCCGGACCCTGGAGCACATCGGCCTGTTCGCCGAACGACTCCCGAAGCGTCCGGAGGAAATCGATCGCCTGGTCGATCCCCACGACCGCCAGGCCGACCTCACCCGGCGGGCCCGGTCCTACCTCCATGCCAATTGCGCGAACTGCCACGTCGAGGCGGGCGGCGGCAACGCGGCCGTCGACCTGACCCTCGGCGCCTCGTCGGAGGGGATGCGCGTCATCGACGTCGCCCCGATGCAGGAGTCATTCGGGATCCCCGACCCCAGGATCATCGCCCCGGGGCATCCCGGACGCTCGACCCTCCTGGAACGGGTCCGGCGTCGAGCCCCGGGCCAGATGCCCCCCCTGGCCTCCTCGGTCGTCGATGAAGCGGCGGTCCGGCTCCTGACCGAGTGGATCGAGCGGATGCCTCCCGCTGTGCCGAAATGACTTCGGGCGAGTTTGCAAGTCCGGTGAAATGATATCGATGTGCTAACATTTTATGAATCTGATTGCCTTCCGGGCGGGCGGATTCGATCCGCTCGAACGGATGATTTGGTGGGCCGCGGCGAGTAGAATCCGCGAGCGGGTTCGCCGCCGGGTGCGGGGCTGGTCGAGGATGAGGCGAGGGTATCCCGTCGCGAGCCAGGGCGAATGAAGACGACCGGAGGATGCCCGGACGATTCACACCGAGGACTTCCAGATGCGTGCCGCCTGCCTGCTCCTTGCCCTCGCTCTCCCCATGGCGAACGCGGACGCCGCCGATGTCGGCAATCGCCTGGCCTATCTGGAGGAGGGCAGCCCGTATCACGTCGGCCGGGGGTTCCCGAAGCTTGTCACGCCGCAGTGGGTCGGCGAGGAGGGCGTCGAGGCGGTGGTCGTCCTGGCCGTGGACGACATGGGCGAGAATGCCGCCAGGTACGAAGCCTTCCTCCGCCCGATCCTGGATCGCCTCAAGGCGATCGACGGCCGGGCCCCGGTGAGCATCATGACCTGCCGGGCGGATCCCCGGGCCCCCGAGCTTCGGCGCTGGCTGGCCGAGGGCGTCAACCTCGACGTCCACACGCTGTCCCATCCCTGCCCCCTGCTCCGGGGAGCCGACCCGGAAGTCCCCCGGCGTGATTATCACGGCTGCGTCGATCGGCTCCACGAGATCCCCGGGAACCGGCCCGTCGCCTTCCGGATGCCCTGCTGCGACTCGCAGAACACCGTCAGCCCGCGATTCTTCGCCGAGATCTTCAATCGGAGGAGCCCCGGGGGGCACTTCCTCTCGATCGACTCGTCCGTCTTCAACATCACCACCGCCAACGACCCCGACCTGCCCCGCAGCCTGGTCCTCGATGCCAAGGGCGGGGAGCGATTCCGGGCCTATCTCCCCTTCCCGTCGTTCGTCAACACGATCGAGGACTATCCCTATCCCTACGTGATCGGCGGGGCCTGCTGGGAGTTCCCCTGCGCCGTGCCGAGCGACTGGGAGGCCCAGAACCTCCGCAAGCCGAACCATCCGCTCTCGGTCGAGGACATGAAGACGGCCATCGATGCCACCGTGCTGAAGAAGGGCGTGTTCAACCTGGTCTTCCACCCCCACGGCTGGATCAAGAGCGAGCAGGTGGTCGAACTGATCGACCACGCCGCGAAGACGCATGGCAGGAAGGTCAAGTTCCTGAACTTCCGCGAGGCCCAGGAGCGGATCGACCGGAACCTCCTCGACGGCCAGCCGCTCCGGGCCGAGGACGGGGGGGATAACGGGGTCCGTTTGCTCGACGTCGATGGCGACGGCTTCATGGATGTGACCGTCGGCAACGCGGTCCGGCGCGAGACCCGCGTCTGGCTCCCGAAGGACGGGCGCTGGGAGACCGCGGATTTCCCCCTCGCGCTCGTCCAGCAAGATCGAGCCCCGTCGACCCGCCCCGGCGTCCGGTTCGGCGTGGTCCGGGGCGGCGGGCGGCCGTCCGTCATCGTCAGGGACGGGGAGGAGGGGGCCTGGACGTTCGACGGCCGGCGATGGGCGAGCGACCCCTCCCTGCTGCGTGGGCTCGACATCGACGGCGGGGTGGTCCGCACGGCGATCGAAGGTCGCGACGGAGGCGTGCGGCTGCGCGACATCGACGGCGACGGCCGGTGCGAACTCATCGTGGGCGCCGATGGGAAGGGGGCGGTGTTCTCCTGGTCGGACGATCGGGGGGCGTGGTCGAGGCGGCCCTTCGGGTTGCCGGGCGGGACGAGCCTCGTCCGGGAAGGGCGTGACGCGGGCCTCCGGTTCCTCGACCTCGACGAGGACGGGCGGCTCGACGTGGTCTCCTCGAACGACGAGGGATCGAGCATCCACCTGTTCGACTCCCCCGAGAAGGGCTGGTCGCGTCGCGTCCCGGCCGACCCGTTGCCGAAGATCGTGCGTGGCGGCGAGGACAACGGATTCTGGGCCCATTCGCGGCACCTGTGGTGGCAGAACGAGGAGACGGCCGGCTTGCCCGAGTTCGTCGATCGCCGCTCGATCAACGAGCTGCTCAAGGAGGTGGAGCCCCGGGCCCGCACGCCCGAGGCGTCGCGGGCCTCGATCCGGGTCCATCCCGGCTTCCGCGTGGAGCTGGTCGCGAGCGAGCCCCTGGTCCGCGACCCGGTCGCCTTCGACTGGGGGGCCGACGGCCGCCTCTGGGTCGTCGAGATGGGGGACTACCCGCTCGGCGGGGACGGCAAGGGGAAGCCGGTCGGGGTCGTGAAGCGGCTGGAGGATGCCGACGGCGACGGGTCGTACGACCGGGCGACGGTCTTCCTCGACGGGCTCTCGTTCCCGACCGGCGTCATGCCCTGGAGCAAGGGGGTCCTCATCGCCTGCGCGCCGGACATCCTCTACGCCGAGGACCGCGACGGCGACGGGAGGGCCGACGTGCGCGAGGTCCTGTTCACCGGCTTCGTGCCGGGCAACCCCCAGCACCGGATGAACGGCTTCGAGCTGGGGCTCGACGGCTGGGTCTACGGGGCCAATGGGGATAGCGGCGGCCGGATCCGCTCGACCCGGACCGGAAAGACGGTGAACATCTCCGGCCGCGACTTCCGGTTCCGGCCCGACGACGGCCGGTTCGAGGCCGAGAGCGGGCAGACGCAGTTCGGCCGGCATCGCGACGACTGGGGCCACTGGTTCGGCAACAACAACAGCGTCTGGGGCTGGTACTACGCCCTGTCCGACCGCGACCTCGCCCGCAACCCGGCCGTCGCCATCGGCCAGGCGAAGGCCCCGCTCGGCGTCGACGGCCGGCTCTACCCGATCAGTCGGACGCTCCCCCGGTTCAACTTCCCGGGCACCGAAGGCCAGGTGACCTCGGCGAACAGCCCGACGCCGTATCGGGACTCCCTGTTCGGCCCCGCGTTCGCGGACGCCCTGTTCGTGAGCGAGCCGGTCCACAACCTCGTCCGGCGGATCCGCCTGGAGCCCGACGGGGTGGCCTTCCGGGGCCGCCTGGCGGACGACGAGGCCGGCCGCGAGTTCCTGGCCTCCACCGACAACTGGTTCCGCCCCGCGATGCTGAAGACCGGGCCCGACGGGGCGCTCTGGATCGCGGACATGTACCGCGCCGTGATCGAGCATCCCGAGTGGATCCCCGATGATTGGGAGGCCCGGATTGACCTCCGCGCCGGCCATGACCTCGGGCGGATCTACCGCGTGGTGCCCGTCCACCAGCCACCCCGCCCGATCGACCGCCTGGACCGCCTCGATGTCGCGGGGCTGGTCGCGGCCCTCGACAGCCCGAACGGCTGGCGCCGCGACACGGCCCAGCGGCTGCTGCTCCATTCGGCCGACGCGTCGGCGATCGGGCCCCTGCGCACCCTCGCCACCACGAGCGACCGCCCCCAGACGCGGGTCCAGGCCCTGGGGACATTGCAGGCGCTCGGGGGCGTTGATGCCGGCGTGGTCGAGGCCTGCCTGGCCCACGCCCATCCGGAGGTACGCCGGGCGGCCGCGCGGGCGGGCGAGGAGATGATGGCGGGGTCGCCCGGGATCGGGGCGGCGATCGCCCGCCTGACCGACGATGCGGAGATCCGGGTGAGGATGCAGGCGGCGTTGAGCCTCGGCCGGTGGCCGGACCCCGAGGCGGGGAAGGCCCTGGCCCGCATCCTCCTCCGCGACGCGGGCGACCCGTGGGTGCGCCCGGCCGCGCTCATCTCCGCGAAGGGGCACGCCGCGACGATCCTCGCGAGCCTGTTCTCCGAACCCGCCGGCCGCCCCGCCGCGTCGGTCGTCGAGCCCCTCTTCGCCCAGGCTTTGGCCGACGGCCCGGGAGGGCTCGCACCCCTGATCCGGTCGGCGACCGAGCCGGTCGGCGGCCGGTTCTCCGCGTGGCAATTCGCGGCCGTCGGCGGCCTGCTCGACGCGGCCGCGCGGGCGGGAAAGTCCTGGGCGGACGTCGCCGGGCCGGATGCGCAGCGGATCGAGGCCCTGCCCGCGGCCGCGAGGCGCTCGCTGGCCGACGATCGGGCCGATGCCGAGTTGCGGCACTCCGCCGCCCGCTTCCTGGGGCGACGCGGGCCGATCGGGCCCGAAGACCGCGACGCCCTCGCCTCGCTGCTCCGCCCGCAGGCCCCGCCGAGCCTCCAGGCGGAGGGCGTCCGGGCGCTCGCGCACGCCGGGGGGGCGGACGTCCCGCGCCTCCTGCTCGCCGGTTGGGCGGGGCATTCGCCCTCGCTCCGGGCCGCGATCCTCGACACGCTCCTGAGCCGGGAGGCCTGGGGCGAGGCCCTGCTCGCCGCGGCGGAGGCCGGCGCCATCGCGCCGGGCGACATCGGCCCCGGAGACCGGGAACGGTTGCTCCGGGCGCGGTCGGCCCCGTCGCGGGATCGGGCGGCGGCGCTGTTCGTCGGGGCCAGGGGGCCCCGGGCCGATGTCATCGCGAGGTATCGCGACGCGATGCCGAGGGAGGGCGATCCGAAGGCGGGGATGGCCGTCTTCCGGAAGAACTGTGCCGCGTGCCACAGGCTCGGCGGCGAGGGGGCCGAGGTCGGGCCGGACCTGTCCACCATCACGGACCGATCGGACGAGGTCCTGCTGACGGCGGTCCTCGATCCCAACCGGGCCTTCGAGGCCCGATTCACGACCTTCCTGATCGCGACCGCCGACGGCCGGACCCTCTCCGGCATCGTGGCGTCCGAGACGGCCGCCAGCATCACGCTGCTCCGGCAGGACGGCCAGGGGGACATCGTGCCGCGCTCCGAGATCGCCGAGATGACCAGCTCGGGCAAGTCCCTCATGCCCGAAGGGCTGGAAGAAACGATCCCGCCGCGCGACCTCGCCGACCTCTTCGCCGCCCTCCGGGCCGCCGGGCCACCCCCCAGGACGATCCCCGGGAATCGGCCCGAGCGGGTCGGCCCCGGACCCGATGGTGCGATCCTCCTGAAGGCGCAAGCCGCCGAGATCCGCGGGCCGAACCTGACCCTGGAGCCGACCTACCACAACCTCGGCTACTGGACCTCCGCGGAGGATCGGGCCGCCTGGGAGTTCCAGGTCGAGCGGCCGGGCCGCTACGAGGTCGAACTCGAATGGGCCTGCGACGACTCGTCGGCGAACAATGCCTATCTCCTGGATTTCGGGGCCTCGCGCATCGCCGGCAAGGTCGCGGGCACGGGCTCGTGGGATGCCTATCGATGGCAGAAGGTCGGGGGGCTGGACCTCGCCTCCGGTACCCACCGGCTGGAGGTCCGGCCGGCCGGACCCATCCGCACCGCGTTGTTCGACCTGCGCACGATCCGATTGCGACCCGCCGCCGCCGCCGATGGGCGGCCCTGAGTGCTCCCGGGCGTCATCGATCGGGTCGGGGAGTTGGGAATCCCGACACGGAAGGAACCTCATCCTTCCCCAGTCGACCCTCGACGAGCATGCCGGTTAAACATCGGCTGAATTTCGATTGCCCGGCGGCCCGCCGACCGCTTAGGATCAGGCGATCCCGCTCTCCTCCGCCGCCGACCTCCCGATCGTCCCACGACTCGCGCGAGGATTTCGCTTCATGCTTCGATCGATGTCCCGCCTCGCCCTGGCGACACTGATGGCCGCTTCCCTCGCGAGGGCGGACGAGCCGATGGCCCCGGCGTTCGACGCGGCGAAGCTCGAATTCTTCGAGGCGAAGGTTCGCCCGGTCCTGGAGGTGCACTGCATCAACTGCCACGGGGCGACCAAGCAGAAGGCGGGGCTCCGGCTCGACTCGCGCGATGCGCTGATGCGGGGCGGCGACACCGGGGCGGCCGTCGAGCCGGGCCGCCCGGAGGGGAGCCGGCTGATCGAGGCGGTCAACCATTCGGCCGACCTCCAGATGCCGCCCAAAGGGAAGCTCAAGGACGGCGAGGTCGCCGACCTGACCCGGTGGGTCCGGGACGGCGCCGCCTGGCCCGAGCCGAACGTCGCGGCCCGCCCGGCCGCCGCCGTCGGCATCACGGCCGAGGATCGCGCCTTCTGGTCGTTCCGGCCGGTCGAGGACCCGCCGGTGCCGAAGGTCGCCGACGCCTCCTGGCCGACTTCGCCCCTCGACCGCTTCGTCCTCGCCGAGATGGAGGCCCGGGGCCTCCGGCCCGTCCCCCCGGCCGACCGCCGGGCCCTGATCCGCCGCGTCTCGTTCGACCTGATCGGCCTGCCGCCGGCCCCCGAGGAGGTCGAGGCGTTCGTCGCCGACGACGCGCCCGAGGCGTTCGCGAAGGTCGTCGATCGCCT
Organism: Tundrisphaera macrotermitis; assembly: GCF_051175315.1. NCBI lineage: Bacteria > Pseudomonadati > Planctomycetota > Planctomycetia > Isosphaerales > Isosphaeraceae > Tundrisphaera > Tundrisphaera macrotermitis. Next base: position 1,959,007 of record NZ_CP195100.1, on the reverse strand, counting down.
GCTCGCCAGCCCCCACTACGGGGAGCGATGGGGACGCCACTGGCTGGACGTGGCCCGATACGGCGAGGACCAGGCCCACACCTTCGAGGCCCGCCTCTACCCGCAGGGCTACAAGTATCGCGACTGGGTGGCCAAGGCCCTCAACGACGACATGCCCTACGACCGCTTCGTCGTGGAACAGGTCGCCGGCGACCTGATCGAAGGGCCGGGGAGAGAAGGACGCCACGCCGCCCTGGGCTTCTTCGCCCTCGGCCCGGTCTATTACGGGGGGGCGGTCTACGACGAACTCGACGACCGGGTCGATACCCTGACCCGGGGCTTCCTGGGCCTGACCGTGGCCTGCGCCCGGTGCCACGACCACAAGTTCGACCCGATCCCCACGTCGGATTACTACGCCCTCGCCGGGATCTTCCAGAGCACCGCCTACAAGGAGATCCCGGAGGCCCCGACCGAGGTGGTCGCCGCCTATGCCTCGGCCCAGTCCGCGATCAAGGCGAAGACGGCCGAGATCGCCGCCTTCGTGAAGGCCGAGTCGGCCCGATGGGCGGCGAATGCGACCCCGGAGATCCCCCGATACATGGTCGGGGCCTGGACCCTGGCCAACCGCCGCAAGACGAACCCCGGCCTGGCCGCCGCGGCGGTCGCCGGGGAGCAAGGGCTCGAAGCGTCCCTCCTGGACCGCTGGGCCAAGTACCTCGAACCCAGGCCCGACGACCGCCGCCCCGGCCTGGCCGGTTGGCGGGCCTTCGTGGCGGGGCAGGATCCCCAGGTTGACCTTTCGGGCGACCCTGCCGCGAAGGCCGAGGCCGGCCGGGTCGCCGCGGCCTTCGGGGATCGCGTCCGGGCCAGCCGGATCGTGGGCGAGGCGTTCGGCCTGCCTCGGGCCGAAACCGAGTCCCTCCGCGCGATCCTCGGCCCCGACGGCCTGTTCGCCCTGCCCAAGGATCAGGCCGAGAAGTCCCTCCCGGCCGGGGCGAAGGCCGCTCTCAAGGCGAAGAAGGCGGAACTGGCGAAGCTGAAGGCCGATGCCCCGGCCAAGTATCCGGTCATCCACGCTCTGTCCGACGGGCCGTCGCCGGGGAACATGAAGGTCTTGCTCCGGGGCAACCCGGCCACGCCCGGCCCCGAGGCCCCACGGCGCTTCCTGTCGGTCCTCTCCCCCGAAGGGCCCGGCTGGGACCTGCCCAGGGGCAGCGGACGCCTGGAACTGGCCCGCGCGATCGCCAGCCCGGAGAATCCCCTGACGGCCCGCGTGATGGTCAACCGGGTCTGGGAGCACCACTTTGGCCGGGGCCTGGTCGCCACGCCGAGCAACTTCGGCCGGATGGGGGAACGCCCCAGCCATCCGGCGTTGCTCGACCACCTGGCCCGCCGGTTCGTCGCCTCGGGCTGGTCGCTCAAGGCGCTGCATCGCGAGATCCTGCTCTCCGCGACCTATCAACTCGCGGCGGTCGAGGACCCGAGCAACGCGCAGGTCGACCCGGCCAACGTCTACCTCTGGCGGGCCAACCGCCGGAGGCTGGAGGTCGAGCCCTGGCGCGACGCGATGCTCGCCGTCGCGGGCCAGCTCGACGCGACCGTCGGCGGCCCCTCGTCGGACCTCAAGGCCCCCGACAACCGGCGGCGGACGTTCTACGGCAAGGTGAGCCGCCACGACCTCGACGGCCTGCTCCGCCTGTTCGACTTCCCCGACCCGAACATCACCGCCGACAAAAGGGCCGTGACCGCCGTCCCGCTCCAGCAGCTGTTCGCCCTCAACAGCGGGTTCATGGAGCGCCAGGCCGAAGCCCTGGCCACCCGCCTGAACGCAGGCCCCGGCGACGCCGCGGACAAGGTCCGCCACGCCTACCCGCTCCTCTACGCCCGGCCGGCCACCGACCGCGAGGTTGCCCTCGGGGTCGCCTTCCTGTCCCGGCCCGACGAGCCCGGCGCGTCCCTGGGCCGCTGGGAGCGGTATGCCCAGGCGTTGCTGGCGGCCAACGAGTTCCTCTTCGTCGATTGATCGACCGTCCGGAAAGGATCGAGCATGACCGACGCGAGACGGGCCCCGGGGACGAATCGACGCGACTGGCTCCGGCGCATGGGGGGCGGATTCGGGGCCCTCGGCCTGGCGGGCGTGCTGGCCTCGGAGGCGAAGGGGGAGAGCCCGCTATCCCCGAAGGCGCCGCACTTCGCCCCGAGGGCAAAGCGGGTGATCTTCCTGTTCATGAACGGCGGGCCGTCGCACGTCGACACCTTCGACCCCAAGCCGATGCTCGCCGCCCGCGCCGGGGAGGCCCCGCCCGACTCGGTCCTGAAGGGCCGGAAGACGGGCGGCAAACTGATGCCGTCGAACTTCGGGTTCGCCAGGCACGGCTCCGCCGGGATCGACATCAGCGAACTCTACCCGAAGCTCGCCGAGCGGGCCGACGACCTGTGCGTCATCCGCTCGATGTACACCGACGTCCCGAACCACGAGCCCGCGCTCCTGATGATGAACTCGGGCGTGATCCAGCCCACCCGGCCCAGCCTGGGCTCTTGGCTGACCTACGGGCTGGGGTCGGACAACCAGGACCTGCCCGGCTTCGTGGTCCTCTGCCCCGGGAAGCCGGTGGTCGGCCCGCAACTCTGGAGCAACTCGTTCCTGCCGGGGATCTTCCAGGGGACGCACATCAACAACAAGGCGGTCGACCCCCGGTCGATCATCGCCCACGTCGCCAACAAGAGCCTGGGACGCGAGGCCCAGCGCGACCAGCTCGACCTGCTCCAATCCCTGAACGCGCAGCATCTTGAGTCACGCGGGGCCGACGCGCAACTCGAAGGCCGGATCCAGTCGCTGGAGATGGCCTTCCGGATGCAGTTCGAGGCGCAGGACGCCTTCGATCTCGGCAAGGAATCCCCCGCCACCCGAGCCCTGTACGGCGAGGGGAAGTTCGCCGATGCCTGCCTGATCGCCCGCCGCCTCGCCGAGCGGGGCGTCCGGATTACGCAGGTCTACTACGGCGACGGCCAGCCGTGGGACGACCATGCCGACATGGCCAACCACCGCGACCACGCCCAGAAGAGCGATGCCCCCATCGCGGCGCTGCTGGCCGACCTCAAGGCCCGGGGCCTGCTCGACGAGACCCTGGTGGTCTGGGGCGGCGAGTTCGGCCGGACCCCGACCTCGCAGGGGTCCAAGGGACGCGACCACCACAATACCGGGTTCACGATGTGGCTGGCGGGGGGCGGCGTGAAGGGCGGCCACGTCCACGGCAGCACCGACGAGTTCGGCTGGAACGCCGTCGAGGATCGCGTCCACGTCCACGACCTCCACGCCACCATCCTGCACCTGATGGGGATCGACCACGAGCGCCTGACCTATCGCTACAGCGGCCGGGACTTCCGCCTGACCGACGTCCACGGCGAGGTCGTCCGGGGCATCCTGGCCTGAAGACACCCGGCTCGTCCGGGACGGCCGCGCCCGGCTCGACCTGCCGGGAGCAAGGGCGGCCGTGCGCGAACGGACGACGGCCAAGCGGAGAACTGAGTCGGGAAAGCGATCCTGGAACGATTCAAAGTCTGGACTTTGTCCGGATTCCGATTAGAATCAGTCCATGCTGACAGACTTTCCCGCTCTGCTCCGCCAGTACGGTCTGAACGTCACGGCCCAGCGGTTGGCGGTCCTCCGCGCCGTGTCGAGCCACCCTCACTGCACCGCGGACGCGGTGGCGGATCATGCCCGTTCTGAGATCGGGGCGATCTCGCGCCAGGCGGTCTATGACGCCCTCGGGATCCTGGCGGAACATGGCGTCCTCCGCCGGATCGAACCCCCGGGGTCCCCGGCACGCTACGAGTGCCGCGTCGGCGACAACCACCATCATCTGATCTGCCGCACCTGCGGGAAGACGGTGGACGTCGATTGCGTGGTCGGGGAGGCCCCATGCCTTGCCGCGTCCGATGGCGCGGGCTTCCAGATCGACGAGGCCGAGGTCGTCTTCTGGGGCAAGTGTCCCGAGTGTCTCGCGGCGCCGCGAACGCCATCAGGGCCCTGAACGCTGGCCGCCCACGGCTCCCACCCGACGACGAGTCGAACCACATACCGGAGAGATCTGATGTCCGAGGATAGCGTCACGAAGTGTCCGGTCGCCGGCTCCGCCCCCAGGCATACCGCCGGCGGCGGCACGACCAATCGCGACTGGTGGCCGAACCAGTTGAGGCTCGACCTCCTGAGCCAGCATTCCGAGAAATCCGACCCGATGGGCGGAGACTTCGACTATGCCGAGGAGTTCAAGAGCCTCGACCTGGCCGCGGTGAAGCGCGACCTCGCCGCCCTGATGACCGACTCGCAGGACTGGTGGCCGGCGGATTTCGGCCACTACGGGCCGTTGTTCGTCCGCATGGCCTGGCACAGCGCCGGCACCTACCGGACCGGCGACGGCCGGGGGGGCGCCGGGCGGGGGCAGCAGCGATTCGCGCCGCTCAATAGCTGGCCGGACAACGTGAGCCTCGACAAGGCCCGCCGGCTGCTCTGGCCCATCAAGCAGAAGTACGGCCGGAAGATCTCCTGGGCCGACCTGCTGGTCCTCACGGGGAACGTCGCCCTGGAAACGATGGGGCTCAAGACGTTCGGCTTCGCCGGCGGACGCGAGGACGTCTGGGAGCCGGACCAGGACGTCTACTGGGGTGCCGAGAAGACCTGGCTCGGCGGAGACGTCCGCTATTCGCACGGATCGGACGGGGTCGAAAAGCCCGGCGGGGTGGTCTCGAGCGACGACGATGCCGACGGGGACATCCACACCCGGGACCTGGAGAACCCCCTCGCCGCCGTGCAGATGGGGCTGATCTACGTCAACCCCGAGGGCCCGGACGGCAATCCCGACCCGTTGCTCTCGGCCCGCGACATCCGCGACACCTTCGGGCGGATGGCGATGGATGACGAGGAGACCGTCGCCCTGATCGCCGGCGGCCACACGTTCGGCAAGACCCACGGGGCCGCGCCGGCCTCCCACGTCGGGCCGGAGCCGGAAGCCTGCGGTTTGGAGGCCCAGGGCCTGGGATGGCACAACGACTACGGCACCGGCGCCGGCCCCGACACGATCACCAGCGGCCTGGAAGTGACCTGGACGAGCACGCCCACGAAGTGGGGCAACGGCTACTTCCAGAACCTGTTCGGATACGAGTGGGAGCTGACCCGGAGCCCGGCCGGCGCCCACCAGTGGAAGCCCAAGGATGGGGCCGGGGCGGGCACCGTCCCCCACGCCTTCGACCCGTCGAAGCGCATCGCGCCGTCCATGCTGACCTCCGACATCGCCCTGCGGGTCGACCCCGCCTACGAGAAGATCTCGCGGCGGTTCCTGGAGAACCCCGACCAGCTGGCGGATGCCTTCGCCCGCGCGTGGTTCAAGCTGACCCACCGCGACATGGGCCCGAAGTCCCGCTATCTCGGCCCCGAGGTGCCGGCCGAGGACCTGATCTGGCAAGATCCCATCCCGGCGGTGGACCACCCCCTGATCGATGAGGCCGACGTCGCCACGCTGAAGGGCAAGATCCTGGCCTCCGGCCTCTCCGTCTCGGAGATGGTCTCGACCGCCTGGGCGTCGGCGTCCACCTTCCGCGGCTCGGACAAGCGAGGCGGCGCGAATGGGGCGAGGATCCGCCTGGCCCCGCAGAAGGATTGGGAGGTCAATCAGCCCGCCCAGCTCGCGAAGGTGTTGAAGGCCCTGGAAGCCATCCAGGCCGACTTCAACGCCTCCGCGTCCGGCGGCAAGAAGGTCTCGCTGGCCGACCTGATCGTGCTGGCGGGATCGGCGGGCGTCGAGGAGGCGGCGAAGAAGGCCGGGCACGAGGTGACGGTCCCCTTCACGCCGGGCCGCACCGATGCTTCCGCGGAGCAGACCGACGAAGTCTCCATCGCGGTGCTCGAACCGATCGCGGACGGCTTCCGCAACTATCTCAAGGGGAAGTACTCCATCCCGGCCGAGGCCCTGCTGGTCGACAAGGCCCAGCTGCTCACCCTGACGGCGCCCGAGATGACCGCCCTGATCGGCGGGATGCGGGTGCTGAAGACCAACGCCGGATCGACCGAGCACGGGGTCTTCACCGCCCGGCCCGAGACGTTGACCAACGACTTCTTCGTGAACCTGCTCGACATGGGCATCGCCTGGAAGCAGGTTTCACCCTGCGGCAACGCGTTCGCGGGCTCGGACCGCAAGACCGGCGAACCGAAGTGGACCGCCACCCGGGCCGACCTCGTCTTCGGCTCCAACGCCGTGCTCCGCGCCCTGGCGGAAGTCTATGGGAGTGCGGACGGGGAGAAGAAGTTCGTCCAGGATTTCGTCGCCGCCTGGACCAAGGTGATGAACCTGGATCGTTTCGACCTCGCACGATCGTCCGGCAAGTGACCGACGCAGGCGATCGTCCTTGAATCGCGGGATGTTCGCCACCGGGCGGGACCGTCGCCGTCCCGCCCGGTGATCTCGACCCGAAAGGGATCGGCGATGCGGGGGCGGCCGATCATGCCGGGGCCGGCCGGCGGTTGGCGGCGGCGACCCGCACCCCCCATTCCTTCATCGTCGGGCTGCAATCGTCCGGGGCGATCTCGACCTCGATCAGGCAAGGGCCCGCGTGATCTCTCGCCCTTCCCAGCGCCGAGGAAAGCTCGCCGGGGGTTTTCGCACGCAGTCCCAGGCCCGCACCTTCGCCGTTCGTGAAGATGGCCATCAACCCGGCGTAATCCCAGTTCTTGATCTTGTTGTATGGTCCCTTGTGGATGGCATCTTCGATGATGTAGCCGTGATTGTTGACCAGGATCAGGATCGGCCTCATCCCGTACCGGATCATCGTCGAGACTTCCTGCGCGGTGAGCTGGAACGAGCCGTCGCCGACCATCGTGATGACGCGGCGCGAGCCGGACGAGCCCAGTTCGTAGCCCAGGGCCGCCGGGACGGACCAGCCGATCGACCCGGCCTGGAACTGGATCTCGAACCGACACCCGGCGGGCAGCCGGGTCTCCAGCCCGTGGAACCAGGAATCCCCGGTCTCCACCAGGAGCGCGGAGTTTGCGTCGAGGGCCGACTTGACCTGCCGAGCCACATCGGATATGCTCAGTTGTTCATTCGTTGGGGCGGGCTCCGGGGAAGGCGAAACGAACCCAAGCTCCCCGGATCGTCGGCGTGAGGCCTCGTTTCGCCGGACCTTCGTGCCCAGGGCGGCGAGGAAGTCGGCGAGGTTGACCCCGGTGAAGACGGCGTCTCGCGTCCGGATCTCGTCGGGCATCGCGAGGATGGTCCGGCCGGGATCGAGGTCGGCCGTGAAGCCGACCGTGGCATAGTCGGACAGCAGGGTCCCGACGAGCAGCGCCGCGCCGCTCGATTCGACGGCCTCGGCCACCCCCGGCCAACCCACCGAACCCCAGTAGAGGCCGAGGAAGCCCGGATGATCCTCCGGGAACATCCCCTTGCCGCCCGGCATGACCGACACGCCGTAGCCGGAGGCATCGGCAAGGGCCCGGAATGCCCCGGAGACGCCCGGCAGCCGCAGCTTCGAGCCCCCGACCAGGACGGGGCGGTCGGCCCCGTCGAGGATCGCGGCGACGTGCGCGACCGCATCGGCCAGCGCCGAAGGATCGCCGGAGCCCGCCGATTCGAACGACCTTGCCTGCGGCGCGGGGACGGGGAGGCCGGCCACGTTGCAGGCGATCTCCAGCAGGACGGGCTTGCGACGCCGGAGGGCGGTCTCGATCGCGCGATCGATCTGCGCGGGGGCGTCCTCGGGCCGATCGACGGGGAAGACCCCGGCCGTCACCTCCGCGAAGATCTTCCTGTGGTAGTCGTAGCGGATCTCCCCCAGGGTGTGGTGGATCAGATGGCCTTGAGCCGCCGAGCCGCTGTTGATGCCCCCGACCACCACCAGGATCGGCAGGTCCTCGGCGTAGGCGCAGGCCACGGCGTTGAGCGCGCTCAGCCCGCCCACGCCGAAGGTCAGGACGACGGCGGCGAGCCCGTTGGCCCGCGCATATCCGTCGGCCGCGTAGCCGGCATTCAGCTCGTTGCAGCATCCGATCATCGCCACGCGAGGATTCGTGAGCAGTTCGTCGAGCAGGATCAGGTTGAAGTCCCCGGGCACCGCGAAGTAGTGCCTCAGGCCGAGCTGCTCGAACCGGGACGCCAGGTAGCGTCCGACCGTGGATGGTGCGTCCTGGCCGGAAGGGGCGGGTCGGGTCATCGCGGGGGTTCCTCGTCGGGGGTCGCGTGGCTCGTGCGTCAGTCGGAACGACGGGTCATCGGCAAGTAGCGGGGTTCCCAGGTCTTGGCGTCGAGCCTCTGCTCAAGATCTTCGGGGTGGAAGCCGGGTGCGAGCCCCTCGTCGCGAGCCGCGAGGGCGACCGCGCGGGCGATGGATCGAGAAACCCTGCGCGAATCCGCGAGCGTGGGCAGGATGGCCCCGTGCGGGTCGCGCGAGGCCGGGGAGCACTCCGCCAGGGCCTTCGCCGCCGCCATGAACATCCCATCGCTCACGCGCCTCGCACCGGAGGCCAGGATGCCCAGCCCCATGCCCGGGAAGATGTAGGAATTATTGCACTGGGCGATCGGGAATCGCCCCCCGCCGTGCTCGACATCCGCGAACGGGCTGCCGGTGGCGATCAGGGCCCGGCCTTCGGTCCAGGCGATCAGGTCGGCCGGGGTGGCCTCGACGCGCGAGGTCGGGTTCGAGAGGGGGAAGATGATCGGCCTCGGGCAGGCGGCGGCCATCGTCCGGATGATCTCCTCGGTGAAGGTCCCCGGCTGCCCCGAGACGCCGAGGAGGATCGTCGGCCGGGCGTTCTTCACGACGTTGAGCAGGCCGATCGCCCCCCCCTGCCCCGTGCCCCAGGCCGCGACGCGGTCGCGGGGCTGCACGAGGTTCCGCTGGAAGTCCCGGAGCCCGGACATCCCGTCGTGGAGCAGGCCGGCGCGGTCGATCAGGAAGAAGCGGTCCCGTGCGTCGCGGTCCGACATCCCCTCCGCCTTCATCGCGGCGACGAGTTGCTCGGCGATTCCGCAACCGGCCGACCCGGCGCCGAAGATGGCCACCCTCTGGTCCTGCAACGACCCGCCGCTCCCCCGGATGCCGGCGAGCAACGCCCCCGTGGTGACGGCCGCCGTCCCCTGGATGTCGTCGTTGAACGTGCAGAGTTGGTCGCGGTAGCGTTCGAGCAAGGGGCCGGCGTGCGACTGCGCGAAATCCTCCCACTGGAGCAGCACGTTCGGGAATCTCCGCTTGACCGCCTGGACGAAGCGCTCGAGGAACGCGTCGTACTCGGGCCCGTCGATGCGGGGGTTGCGCCACCCGAGGTACATCGGGTCGTCGAGCCGTTCCTGGTTGTTGGTGCCGACGTCGAGGGTGATGGGGAGGGTCGTGGCCGGGTGGATGCCCCCGCAGGCGATGTAGAGCGAAAGCTTGCCGATGGGGATCCCCATGCCCCCCGCCCCCTGATCGCCGAGGCCCAGGATGCGCTCGCCGTCGGTGACGACGATGACCTCGACCCGGGGCGACGCGGCGTTCTCCAGGATGGTATCGATCCGATCGCGCTCGGGGTACGAGATGAACAGGCCGCGGGGACGCCTCAGGATGTGGCTGAACCGTTCGCAGGCCAGGCCGACCGTCGGCGTGTAGATGATCGGCATCATCTCGGGCAGGTGGTCGAGGACGAGCCTGTAGAAGAGGGTCTCGTTGGTGTCCTGCAACGCACGCAGGTAGATGTGCCGTTCCAGGTCGGTGGCCTTATCGCCGTAGGCCTCGTAGGCGCGCCCGACCTGCTCCTCCAGCGTCTCCACATGGGGAGGGAGGAGGCCCAGCAGCTTGAAGTCTCGCCGTTCCTCCTGGGTGAAGGCCGTCCCCTTGTTCAACAGGGGGCGTTCCAGGAGGAGATGGCCATCGAACGGCGATTCGATGGAGTTGGTCCCGATCGTCGAGGAGAGAGCCTTCTTGATATCCATCGCGGTTGCCCCTGGAGTCGACGATTCCTGCAATCTTGCCTCGGCCGAGGGATCGGCGCGGCCCTCGGGAGGCCCGGCATACCTCGGGTTCGTTGCGTCGCGTGAGCGTGGCCGCGAGGCCTTCGATTCAGGTCGGGAGTCGAAGACGGGGCGGGACTTGTTCCAGCTCCGACCGCCTCGCTTCGAGTTCGGCCGGGAGCATGAGCCGGGCCCCCATCTGCCCCGGCGACTCGTCGGAGGAAAATCCCGGGGGGGCGGTGGCGACCTCGAACAGGACGCCCCCCGGCTCGCGGAAGTAGATCGAGTGGAAGTCGTTCCGATCCATCACCGGCGAGACATCGAGGCCGCGTCCCGCGATCTGGCTCCGCCATGCTTTCTGCTGGGCGTCGGGCGTGCGGGAGGCGACGTGGTGGACGACCCCGGCGCCGAGGCCGCAGGCGATCAGGGAAGCGACGATCGTTTTGATCCCTGCCAGGGCGGAATCGAGATGGGGCTGGTTGTCCGCGAACGGCGCGAGGAACGAGGAAGGGTACCACGTGCCCCCGGCCGCCTGCGGCGCGAGCAGTCCAAGCCCGTCGATGCGTCGCTCATGCCCAGGTCCCGGGATGTCCTCGGCGGACGCCCCCCGCCCATGGAGCAGGATCAAGGCGGACGTCTCGGTGCGGCCCGAGGCCCGGATCGTGCCGCCGTGAGGATCGGACGCATCTCGCTGGAGGCTCATGGGACGATTCCTGTGAAGAGCCGAGGTCGATGCTCGCTCGAAGTGGGCGGTGATCGCTGATCCGGGCCCCTGTCATCCCGATCGGCCCGCCATGAGTCCCAAGCGTAGCGGGTGGTCACCGAGACTGCCACCATGGCCGGCCACGTCGCAAGTTGCGCCGGGAGTCCTTCGTGAATCTGCCTAGCTTCCACACCGGTGGTCTGCCCTCAAGGACGATCGGCCTCATCCCGTTCGGCCTGCTGCCTGCGAGACTTCGACGTTTCGGCCGGATCCGGATCTTCTTCCGAGGAGGCCACCGGGCTGCCTTTCAAGGCGAAAGACCAGGCCCGACGCTGGGGCGAAGCGATCATGAGGGCGGATTTCCGAGGCGAGCCGACCCATTCTTCACCCCTGCCCATCATGGAGCTTCGGGCCCCACGTCGGCGGGCAAAACGCCTCGAAGGCAGCGGGACCGCGGGGAATCCCAGCCGGGCCGACCGCGATCCGAATGGAGGGGCATCCTGGCGATTTGCGATCGCCGGGGCTGATGCGGTCCCCCTGGGACGCGAGCGATCCCGGATTTGGGACGGGCCTGCATCGGTCAGGATAAGCGAAAGAATCGGCATGGCTGAGCCCCAGACAGCCCGAAAGGATGACCCAATGGAAGACCCCGGCTGAAACCGGGGCTTGGGGCAATACGCTACATCCCAACGGGGTTCGACTCGCTCGGCTCACCCCACCAACTTCTTGTGAAGGGCGATCTGCCCGGCGTGATAGGCGTAGTGCTGGGCCGTCCCATGGAGCATGACCGCGACCGGGTAGGGCTTCTCCGGCACGATCTCGTCCAGCCGGGCCGCATCCAGGCCCGCGACCACGTCGAGCAACTTCCGGTGCTGCCGGTCGAGGTTGTCGAGTGCCGCCGCCCATGCCGCCTCGGACGTGTCGGTCGCGGGCGGAAAGTCACCGGCTTCGGGCTCGATGGCCGCCCTGCGCTCGGTGATCCGGATGGCGACGACTTCGACCCACGCGGCGAGGTGGTTCACCATCGCCCAGACGGAGTGGACCAGGGGCGGGTGCCGGGTGGCGGCGACCGGAGCCGTCACGCCCTCGAGCGCGGCCCGAAGGGGCGGCCCGTGCCAGCACTCGCCGTCATAGGCGCGGCGGAGTTCGTCGTCGATCCGTGCCAGTTCTCCGGTCAGCGGCATTTCCTGCGTCTCCGGTGAAGTCCAGGACGTGCTCGATCCATCGCCGAACCTCTCCAGGCCGATCGGCGATCGCCGGCTCACCGCGCCGACGCCCCGTATCGCAGGCCGTCGATGAGCAGGTCGACCATGCGGCGTGCGTGGTCGGGCCCCACGTCGGCGCCCGGCGTGCTCAGGCTGGCGACCGCCCGCAGGAAATCGTAGGGCTCGACGCCGCTTCGGATCTTGCCCGCCGCGGCCGCCGCTTCCAGCAACCCCTGGAATGCAGGCACCAGCCGCTCCTGGAAATAGGCCGGCAAGGCGCAGTAAGCGGGGTCCCCCGAGTGCAAGGCCGCGGCGAGACCGCGTTTCGCGGAGATGAACTCGACGAATCGCCGGATCCATCGGACCATCGCCTCCTCGGGCCCATGCTCGGCGGCCAGGGCCGGGGCGGCGTCCGCGCAGGCGTCGACCTCGCGTCGGAAGACCGCCACGATCAGGTCGGATCGCCTCGGGAAATGCCGGTAGATCGTGCCGATGCCGACGCCGGCCCTCTCGGCGATCTCGCGCACCGGGGCGTCCACGCCCGAGGCGAGGAACACGGCCTTGGCCGCCTCGAGCAACGCATCGACGTTACGCCGGGCGTCGGCACGCAGCCGTCGCTCCGATCGGCCGGTCGACCCCGGACCTTCGGCCTTCCCGCTCACGATGGCCCCCTTGACAAGTGGAACGCCGTTCCGAATATTACCGGAACAAGGTTCCGCCTGGATTCTGTTTTAGCACAGACCGGCGGCGATGGCCACATCTCGCACGAGGGGAGCACGATCATGCCGGACAGGCGCGTCGCATTGGTCACCGGGGCCAACCAGGGGATCGGTTTCCAGATCGCGAAGGATCTCGTGGGCCACGGTTTCACGGTGCTGGTCGGCTCGCGCGACCACGAGCGCGGGGAGGAGGCGGCCAGGGAGATCGGCCCGGACGCCCGCGCGATCCAGCTCGACGTGACGGACCAGGCTTCGATCGCGGCCGCGGCGGAGTCGATCCGGGAGGAGTTCGGCCGCCTCGATGTGCTGGTCAATAACGCGGCCATCTCGAACATGGGCCGGGCGACCGGGATGACCGTCGAGGAGTACGCCAGGACGAGCGCGGCGAGCAACGTCGCCCTCGATGAGGTGCGCGCGATCTGGGAGACCAACGTGTACGGCCCGCTCGCCGTCTATCAAGCGATGCTCCCGCTCTTGCGCCAGTCGCGGGCGGCCCGCATCGTCAACGTGTCGAGCGGCGTCGGCTCGCTGACCAGGACTTCGGAACCGGACTACCCGTACCGCGCGATCTTCGGACCCGGCTACGCGGCGTCCAAGACGGCCCTCAACGCGATGACCGTCGCGATGGCCATCGAGCTGGAATCGACCGGGATCAAGGTCAACGCCGCCTGCCCGGGCTACACCAGGACGAACCTCAACAACTATTCGGGCACCCAGACCCTCGAGGAAGGCGCCCGCGAGCCGGTGAGATTGGCCCTGATCGGCCCGGACGGCCCGACGGGCACGTTCTCGAATTCGGCCGGTCCGCTGCCGTGGTGATGGATCCCGGAACGACCGGACGATGCCGACGCCTGCAAACTCCCATCAGGAAAAGGACCAGCCAATGTCGCTGAACTCATACCTCACGCTCGGACGCTCCGGGCTCCGCGTCAGCCCATTCTGCCTCGGAGCCATGACCTTCGGCGAGGACTTCGGCCCCGGGGGGCCCGGCTTCGGCTCGAGCGTGGAAGACTCCGAAGCGATCCTCGCCCATTATCTGGAACGGGGCGGGAACTTCATCGACACGGCGAACGGATACACCCGGGGGCACTCCGAGAAGATCATCGGCGACTTCTTCCGGCAGGGCAAGGGCCGGCGCGACCGCGTGGTGATCGCGACCAAGTTCTTCATGAATCTCTTCGCGGGCGACCCCAACGGGGGCGGCGCCGGGAGGAAGGCCATCATGGCGCAGTGCGAGGAGTCGCTGCGACGCCTGCAGACCGACTATATCGACCTGTACTACCTCCACAACTGGGACCGCTTCACGCCCATCGAGGAGACGATGAGCGCGCTCGACGACCTGGTCCGGTCCGGGAAGGTGCGTTACATCGGCATCTCCGACGCCCCGGCGTGGAAGGTCGCCCAAGCGCAGGTGATGGCCCACTTCCGCGGCTGGGCCCCCCTGATCGCTCTCCAGATCGAATATTCCCTCATGGAACGGACGGTCGAAGGCGAGCTGACACCCATGGCCTCCGAGCTCGGCCTCGGCGTCCTGCCCTGGTCGCCGCTCAAGAGCGGCGCCTTGACGGGCAAGTACACGCGAGCCAACGGGGTGAAGATGCAAGGGCTGCGGGGCCAGCGGCTCGGAGACCTCTCCGAGAAGCAATACGACATCATCGATGCGGTCGGCAGGGTCGCCGCCGAATGCAGCGCGGATCCGTCGACCGTGGCGCTCGCGTGGCTGAAGGCCAAGCCGGGGGTGGGTTCCACCATCATCGGCGCCCGAACCCTTCAGCAACTGGACGCCAATCTCCGTGCGCTCGACCTGACGCTCACGCCCGACCAGATGGCCTCGCTCGACGAGGTCTCGAAGCCGGTACTCAACTTTCCCGCCGACTTCCTCACGCATGCACCGTCCTATAGCCATGCCGGGGCGACCGTCGATGGCGTCACCAGTCAGCGGACGTTCCTGGTCCCGAAGGACGAAAGCCCCCGGTGGTGACTTGCGGGGCCTGCCCGGCATCGCCGGATTGGCGGGAAGCGCAGCGGGGTCGGTCCGGCGACGCATCACCTGACGAGTGATCCACCGCGGACGAAGTTTGGGGTCGGGGAGATGATCGAGCTTTCGGAGGGCATCGGCCACCCGGAAGCTCCTTTTCCGGCTGTACGCCCGGCCGTTTCCGTCTCGCCTCCTCGGGCGGTTCGGTGGAGAACAGCGGCCCGAGGGTGTGGGGTCCAGGTTGCCCAGCACCGCCCGGACCGTCTCGGCCTCGGGATATCACGCGGCTCAGAGGTCCTTCATCCGGGCGGCGAGGTCGGGCATCCAGTCGCCATGCCGGGGTGGCGCGGACGATGGGCAACGACAGCCGGCGGAGGCCCAATCATGATGAGCGAAATCAAGGGCCAGGTCCCGCGGAGGACAGCCGGCGATGCATGCTACGGCCCGACGTGCACCTCCTCGCTGGGGGGCGACTCGTTACCGGCCGTGTCCAGGAAGGTCAGCGTATAGGTGTGAGGCTCGCCAGGGTCGACTTCGAGGCCGTGGGCCCGCAAGGGCACCGGCGTGGAGTCGCGGCCCGTCGCGAGGAAGTCCGATGGCTTGAGGCCGAACTCCTTCCAGGGCCGGCCGTCGCGATGGAGACGGACGACGCGGAGGCCGCCATCGGGCGCCGGGCTGATCCGCCAGACCAGCCGCGACGGCTTCCCGATGGACCGTTCGACGAAAAGCCCGGGCGGTTCGAGCCTGGGGGCCACCGGGCGTAGCGTGCCATGCTCCGAGAACTCGCGCCAGTGCTCCACGAGGCCGGGGGTGGGGAGCCACGCCAGGTCGGGGTCGCATCGGGCCTCGGGGGTGGCGTCGCGGCGCTCGCGGGTGGCGGTGTCGACGAGGGCTCCGGCGGGCTTCTCGCCGGCGGCCCGGGCCGAGAGCACCGCGTCGAAGAACGGGATGATGATCAGCCGCGAGTCGTCGCAGTTGTGCTCGGAGCGGGGGTCGATCACCCGCCCCACGGGACTTCCCTGGGAGCGGAGTGCCCGGTACATCGTGTTCATCGGCCCCCAGGAGACGAAGTGGCTGGAACTCGGCACGGCCTCGCGCCTGCCCCACACGAAGAGCAGCGGCAGTTCGCTCGCCGTCGCGAGGAACCTCGCTCGGAACTCGGGCGAGCCGAACTGCTTGTGGCAGCCGCCGCGGAACGACGCCGCCAGCACGCGGCCGGGATGCCGCAGGATCATCTGGGCGGACCAACTCGATCCGCCGGAGTGCCCCCAGAACGCCCAGGGCACGTCCGCCAGTTCGGCTCGCCCCGCATCCCGGGAGAAGGCCGAGAGTGCGGCCAGCAATGCTCGCTCCGACCCGCTGTCCGGATCGTTCCACTCGTCGCAGCCTCCCGCGACGCGGTACATGGGCACCACGATGGCGAACTGGTGCTTCCTCGCCAACGCACGCCAGTGGAAATCCCCGGTCACCGGAGGATGCTGCTCGGGCGCGGCGTTCGTGCACCCGTGCTGGTGGACGAGCACGCCACGCACCGGCCTGCTTGCATCGGGGATCCAGCAGGAGAATTCGGCCTGCTGGAAACGGTCCCCGCCCCTCGGCGGGATCGTCCGCGTGAGCAGCAAGCCGTCCTCGGCCGCGACGATCTCTGCGGGCGAGGGGTGGAACAACAATAACAGGGCCGTGGCAGTCGTGAGGAATGTCGGTTTCATGGCAAGGAGAAACAGCCGGGGTTCGATTCTCGCCGGTGGGCCCGGAGCGTCCGCCGTGATGCCCCGCGAAGCGCCTCCCGAGGAAGGGCCGACGAGGCGCCGGCCTTGATTGTAAGGGGGCATGAACGGCGTGACGACGGACGACCTCCCGGTTCGCGAGCCCCGGTGGACCGCCGATCGGAAGCGGGCCCAGCCCGGCGTCGAAGGATGCTCCCGTCGCCTCATGCCAATGGCCCATCAGGCCGCCCCGATCTTCGAGGCGTCAAGTCCGCAGCCCGCTCCAGTTCGCCCTCAACAACTCGTCCCCCTGGACGGCGACCCGCCGACGATCGCGGCCGGGCCGAGTCCGAACTTTTTGGTCTGTCGGCCTGACCGCGGTTGCCCCCGGGTCGGATTCCCGATATGTTCAACATCGGGCCGGACGACGAGCGGCCCGCCCCGCCCCGCCCGCCCCGCCCGAGTGAGCCTGCCATGGTGCCGCCCCGCCCCGTGCCCCTGGCCGCCCTGATCGCCCTCCTGGCATCCGGCCTGGCCCGATCCGAAGCCGCCGAGCCCACGGCCGCGGCCCCGTCATTCGAGGCCACGGCCCGGCCGATCCTCAAGGCCCACTGCTTCCACTGCCACGGCGAGAACCCCGGGCCGAAGGGCGGGCTCGACCTGCGCATGGTCCGGGCGATGGTCGCCGGGGGCGAGTCCGGCCCGGCGGTCGAGCCCGGACACCGCGACCAGAGCCTTCTCTGGGAGCGCATCGAGGCCGGCGACATGCCCCCGGGCGACAAGAAGCTGTCGGATCGCGAGAAGGCCGCCCTCGCCGAATGGATCGACGCCGGGGCCCCCACCGCCCGGCCCGAGCCCGAGACGATCCCGCCCCCCGGCCCGGTCCTGACCGACGAGGAACGATCCTTCTGGTCGTTCCGCCCGGTCGCCCGCCCCGAGGTGCCCAGGGTCGCCCGCCCCGAGGCCGTCCGCGACCCGATCGACGCCTTCCTCCTGGCCCGATTGGAGCAGGACGGGCTGGGATTCGCGCCCGAGGCCGACAAAACCACCCTGATCCGCCGCGCCACGTTCGACCTGACCGGGCTGCCCCCCACGCCGGAGGAAGTCGACGCGTTCCTCGCCGACACCGCCCCCGACGCCTACGACCGGCTGGTAGACCGCCTGCTGGCGAGCCCCCGGTACGGGGAGCGTTGGGCGAGGCACTGGCTGGACGTCGTGGGCTACGCCGACAGCGACGGCGAGCCTAGCAAGGACACCGTCCGGCCCTACGCCTATCACTATCGCGACTATGTGATCCGGGCCCTGAACGCCGACCGGCCCTGGGATGCCCTGATCCGCGAGCAGTTGGCCGGCGACGAGATGGTGAAGCCGCCGTATCAGGACCTCTCGCCCGAGGACCGCGACCGCCTGTTCGCGACCGGCTTCCTCCGCATGGTGCCCGACACCACCGCCGAGCCGGGCGTGGACGCCGACATCGCCCGCAACGAGGTCGTGGCCGACGCGGTCAAGGTGGTCTCCTCCTCGTTGCTCGGGCTGACCGTCGGCTGCGCCCAGTGCCACGCCCACCGCTACGACCCGATCAGCCAGGACGACTACTTCCGGTTCCGGGCGATCTTCGACCCGGCCTTTGACGTCGCCCGCTGGCGGTCCCCGGCGGCGCGCCTGGTCTCCCTGTGGACGGCCGCCGAGCGGGCGAAGGCCGCCGAGGTCGACGCCCGGGTCAAGGAGGTCGCGGACCAGAGGAAAGCGAAGGTCGCGGAGCTGGTCGCCAGCACCCTCGAACGCGAGATGGAGGCGCTGCCCGAAGACCTGCGTCCCAAGGCCCGCGAGGCGCTCGACACGCCGGCCGGCAAGCGGACCGACGAGCAGAAGGCCCTCTTGAAGCAGTACCCGAGGCTGATCGTCAACCCGGGCAACGTGAGCCTGTACGACCGCAAGTCGTTCCAGGCGATCACCACCGAATTCGACAAGAAGGCCGCCGACGCCCGCGCCGGACGCCCGGACGAGGACTTCGCCCACGCGACGACCGAGGTCCCCGGGCCGCCCCGGCCCACCCGGCTGCACGTCCGGGGCGACCCGAAGCAGCCGGCGCACGAGGTCAAGCCCGGCGAGCTGACCGTGCTGGCTTCCTCCGCCGGCCCGGGAGAAATCCCCGTCGACGACCCGGGCCTGCCCACCACCGGCCGACGCCTGGCCTATGCCCGCCGGCTCACCGACGGCACGCACCCGCTGGTGGCCCGCGTCCTGGTCAATCGGGCCTGGATGCACCACTTCGGCCGGGGGATCGTGGCCTCGCCGGCCGACTTCGGCGCCCTGGGCGAGCGCCCCACCCACCCCGAATTGCTCGACTGGCTGGCCGACGACTTCGTCGCCGGGGGCTGGCGGCTCAAGCGGCTGCACCGGCGGATCATGACCTCGACGGCCTATCGCCAGTCCTCGCGGCGCGACCCGGCGTACGACGCGGTCGACCCGGAGAATCGCCTCGTCGGCCGGATGTCGGTGCGTCGCCTGGAGGCCGAGGCGGTGCGGGACGCGATCCTCGAAGCCTCGGGCAAGCTGGATCGGACCATGTTCGGCCCGCCGCTGCCGGTCGCGCTCGACGAGGCCGGGCAGGTCCTGATCGGCATGGACACCCGCGACACCGCCGGCCGCCAGCGCGGCAAGCCGGGCTCGCTCGGCGGCGCGGAGAACCGCCGCAGCCTCTACATCCAGGCCCGACGCAGCCTCCCGCTGAGCTTCTCGGAGTCGTTCGACGCCCCCACCCTGACGCCCAACTGCGAGCGTCGCGCCAGCTCGACCGTGGCGACCCAGTCCCTGGCCCTGATGAACAACGAGTTCGTCGTCGAGCAGTCCCTGGCCTTCGCCGACCGCGTGATCCGGATCGCCGGCGCGGACCCCGCGGCCCGGGCCGACCTGGCCTGGCGGATCGCCCTCGGTCGCGGGCCTTCGGCCGAGCAGAAGGCCGACGCCGTGGCCTTCCTGGCCGAGCAGCGGGCCGAACTCGCCAACCGGCCGGCTCCCCCGCCCGCGCCCAAGGGCAAGCCGAGCCCCCCCAGGCCCGACCCCGACCTCGCCGCGCTGGCGACGCTGGGGCAGGCCCTGTTCGGCTCGAACGCGTTCCTCTACGTCGATTGAATCCGCCGCGCCCGATCCCGGAGTCCTTCGCCGTGGCCCACCCTCACGACCCGCGCTCGCACGCTAGCCGCCGGCACTTCCTCGCCCAGCAGGGGATGAGCCTGGGCGGCCTGGCCCTGGCCTGGCTGCTGCACCGCGACGGGCTGGCCCTGGCCGACGACAAGGCCGGCCCGCGCAAGCCAACCCTGGAACGGCCGGTCTACGACCTCAAGCCCAAGGCCCCGCCGCACGCGCCGCGGGCCAAGGCGATGATCTCGCTGTTCATGCAGGGCGGGCCCAGCCATCACGACCTGTTCGACCCCAAGCCCGTGTTGCAGAAGCTCGACGGCAAGACCTACGACGGCGAGATCAAGCGCGACAACGCCGGGGAGGCCAGCGCCCGCCTGCTGGCCTCGCCCTGGAAGTTCGGCAAGCACGGCTCGTGCGGCCTGGAATTGAGCGAGCTGCTGCCCGGCCTCGCCTCGGTGGCCGACGACATCTGCCTGGTCCGCTCCATGCAGACCGGCGTGAACAACCACGGCCAGTCGATCAACGCCCTGAACACCGGGCGGATCGTCTCCGGGCGGCCGGTCGTCGGCTCGTGGCTCACCTACGCGCTCGGGTCGGAGAGCGACGACCTGCCGGCCTATTGCGTCCTGAGCGACCCCGGCGGCGTGCCCGTGATGGGGGTGGACAACTGGTCGAGCGGCTGGCTCCCGGGGCTCTATCAGGGGACGGTGATCCGCCCCCGCGAGCCGCGCATCCTCAACCTCGACCCGCCCCCCGGGCTCGGCGGCGCGGTCCAGGCCCGCTCGCTCCGCCTGCTCGACCGGATCAACCGCGATCACCTGGCCGAGCACCCCGGCGAGCACGACCTGGCCGCCCGGATCGCCAGCTACGAGCTGGCCGCCCGGATGCAGCACGCGGCCCGCGAGGCGCTCGACATCGCGTCCGAGAGCGATGAGGTCCGCACGCTCTACGGGCTGGACGAGGACGACACCCGCGAGTTCGGCACCCGCTGCCTGATCGCCCGCCGCCTGGTCGAACGCGGGGTGCGGTTCGTCCAGGTCTGCACCGGCAACCAGGAATGGGACCACCACGGAGGAATCGCCAAGGGGCTGCCGAAGATGTGCCGCAAGGTGGACCGCCCCTCGGCCGCCCTGGTCGCCGACCTCAAACGGATCGGCCTGCTCGACTCCACGGTGGTCGCCTGGGGCGGCGAGATGGGCCGGCTGCCGGTCGTCCAGAACGAGAAGAACGTCGGCCGCGACCACAACACCTACGGCTTCAGCATGTGGATGGCCGGCGGCGGCTTCAAGGCCGGCCACGCCCACGGCGCCACCGACGAGCTGGGCCACCGCGCGGTCGAGGACGTGGTCTCCCACAGCGATTACCACGCGACCCTGCTCAAACTCTTCGGGCTCGACCACCAGACGCTCAGCTTCACGCGGCCGGGCGGCGACGGCTCGCTCGTCGACGGCCAGCCGGCCCGCGTGGTCGAGGGGCTCCTGGCCTGAACCTTCCCGCTCGCCGGTCTCCCCGGCAGAACCGAGGTCATGCGTCGCATGAGATCGCCAACCACGAATCCCGCCCTCGCCCTCGCCTCCTGCCTGGTCCTGCTCGCGGCCGTCGGATCCCGCGCCGACGACACGATCCGCGCCGAGAACGCAAAGCCGGGGGCGACCGACTGGCAGCTCACCCGGGTCCGGGCGGACGCGGCCGGGTTCCGCTCCCCGTGGATCGAGGGGTATTGCTCGAAGCAGAGCGTGAAGGCGGGCGAGTCGATCGACCTCCACGTCTCCACCGACCCCGCCCGCCGGTTCGAGGTCGAGATTTTCCGGATGGGCTACTACGGGGGCCGGGGCGCCCGCCTGATGACGAAGCTCGGCCCCCTGCAGGGCAAGGCCCAGCCCATCCCGACGCCGGGGGCGAAGGACCTCCACGAATGCCGGTGGGAGACCTCGGCCACCCTGACGATCCCGGACGAGTGGGTGAGCGGGGTCTACCTCGGCCGGCTCACCACCCTGCCCGACGACCCCGCACGCGAGGCGTACTGGCAGAGCTACGTCGTGTTCATCGTCCGCGACGACCGCCCGGCCGACATCCTGTTCCAGTGCTCCGACAACACCTGGCAGGCGTACAACCGCTGGCCGAGCCACTACTCGGTCTACACCCACCCCAAGGGGACCGAGGGACCGTGGGCCGACGTGAGCTTCGACCGGCCGTATGGGCGCGAGTCCCAGTACACCGGGATCGTGAACGACCCGCTCACCATGGGCTCGGGCGAGTTCCTCCCGTTCGAGTTCCCGCTCGCCTACTGGCTGGAGCAGCACGGCTACGACGTCTCGTACTGTTCCAACAGCGACATGCTGACGCCCGACCGCGGGCTCAAGTGCAAGGCGTTCATCAGCGTGGGCCATGACGAATACTGGGACATCCGCCAGTTCCGCAGCGTCGAGGCCATGCGCGACGCGGGGGTGAACCTCCTGTTCCTGTCGGGCAACACGATGTGCTGGGTCACCCCCTTCCGGGCCTCCCACGACGGCCGGCCGAACCGGATCATCTTCCGGGGCGGTCCCTACGGGGCCGACAACGACTATGCGGTCTACCGGCACGAGAAGAACGGCCCGTTCCCCGAGCGTGGGCCCGACGAGGGGCTGCTCATGGGGGCGAGGAACATCCACCCGGTCAACGGCGGCGGCGACTGGGTGATCTCCAAGCCCGACCACTGGATCTTCGAAGGGACGGGCGTCAAGGCCGGCGACCGGATCCCCGGCCTGGTCGGTTGGGAATACCACGGCGACCCGCCGAAGATCCCCGGCCTCGACGTCGTCGCCACCGGCACCGCCTTCCAGGGCGGCGTGAACCCGCAGACCTGG
Source organism: Tundrisphaera macrotermitis (assembly GCF_051175315.1). NCBI lineage: Bacteria > Pseudomonadati > Planctomycetota > Planctomycetia > Isosphaerales > Isosphaeraceae > Tundrisphaera > Tundrisphaera macrotermitis. Next base: position 1,936,747 of record NZ_CP195100.1, on the reverse strand, counting down.
ACCGCCACGGTCTTCCCGGGGCCGAGGGGGAACTTCGTCTTCAACGCATCGACCATCTTCTGGGCCCAGGGGCTCTCCTCCCCGCCCGGCCACACCCTGCCCTGGTCGCACTGGTCCCGCCCCCACGGGCCCGACGACCGGGTCCGGCGGATCACCGAAAACCTGCTCCGCCGGGCCATCGGCGGCAAGCCCTGAGTCCCGACGCCCAGGCCCGGCCCGGAGGCCCCCCGCCGCGGAAGGCCCTGGCGTCCTCGAAGGGCCCTGCCGGTCTCCGGGCCGCGGCGGTGGAATCAAGGTCCCTGCACTGCTATCATCCCGGCGTCGGCCCAGCCCGATGCCCTACCCGATCCCGAGGGCTGCCGTGCCCCATCCTCACGATCGCCCGGCTTCCGGGACGCCCCGCCATCCCGCGTTCACCCGCCGCTTCGCCCTCCAGGCCGGCGCGGTCGGCCTGCTCGGGCTGGCGACCGAACACTTGGCGGCCCTGCGGACGGCCTCCGCCTCCTTCGGCGATGCCCCCGCCCGGTCGGTGATCTTCATCTTCCTGTCGGGCGGGCTGGCCCAGCACGACAGCTTCGACCCGAAGCCCGACGCCCCGGAGGGCATCCGGGGGGAGTTTCGGCCGATCGCCACCCGGACGCCGGGCGTCCACATCTGCGAGCACCTCCCGCTCCTGGCCGCGCGCAGCCACCTGTGGTCGATGGTCCGCTCGCTGACCCACGCGTCGAATGACCACTCGGCGGGGCACCATATCATGCTCACCGGGAGGTCGGACCTGCCCCCGGGCTTCGACCCGAACCGGCCGAGGCCGGCCGACTGGCCCTCGATCGCCGCCGTGGCCGGGGCGATGGCCGCGTCCCGGAACAACCTCCCCCCCGCGATCGTCCTGCCCGAGCGGCTGATCCACTCGACGGGGCGGGTCATCCCCGGGCAGTTCGCCGGGGTGATGGGGGCGCACCGGGATCCTTGGTTCGTCGAGGCGTCCCCCTACGACCCCACCGCCTACGGCGCCTTCCCCGAGTTCGAGTTCGACCATCAGCAACGCCCCAGGGCGCCCAAGCGGTCCGGGTTCCAGGCCCCCGACCTCACCCTGCCCGAAGGGCTCGGCGACTCCCGGCTCTCGGGCCGCCTCGACCTGCTCGCCCACCTCGACCGCCAAAGGGCGGGCCTGGACCGGGCGGCGATCGTCGGGCGATTCGACGCCCGGCGCCAGGCGGCCGTCTCGCTGCTCACGGACGGGCGTATCCGCCGGGCCTTCGACGTGTCGGGTGCCGACCCCAGGCTGCTCGACCAGTACGGGCGGAACTCGTTCGGGTGGTCGCTCCTCATGGCCCGGCGCCTGGTCGAGGCGGGGGTCTCCCTGGTCCAGGTGAACCTGGGGAACGATGAGACCTGGGACACCCACGGCAATGCCTTCCCGCACCTGAAGGATAAGCTCCTGCCCCCGACCGACCGGGCGGTCTCGGCCCTGCTGGACGACCTGCACGGCAGCGGACTGCTGGACTCGACCCTGGTGGTGATGGCCGGCGAGTTCGGCCGTACGCCCCGGATCTCCACGCTCCCCTCGGCCTATAAGCTGCCCGGCCGGGACCACTGGGGCCGGGTGCAGACGGTGTTCCTGGCGGGAGGCGGCGTGGTCGGCGGCCGGGTGATCGGCTCGTCCGACCGGATCGGCGGCCATCCGGCGTCCGATCCGCAGACGCCGGAAAACCTGGCGGCGACGATCTACCGCTCGCTGGGGATCCCGGCCCTGGCCACCTGGCAGGACGAACTCGAACGGCCTCACCAGGTCTACCAGGGCGTGCCGATCGGGGGGTTGGCTTGAGTGGGGGGGATGCCCCCGGGCGTCCTCGCCCTGCAAGAAGCCCGTCGATCGGCCTCGGCCCGGCCGGGTCCCGGCGTGACGCCCCGGGGGCATCACGGTGCGGAACGCGTTGTCGGGCCACGATTCGGCACCGGCCGGGAGGCCGATCCGCCCGGCCGGTGCGAAGCCCCCACCGCTACGACGCCGGGGCCTCCTGCCCATTCTTGATCCGGCCGTCCTCGATCTCGAGGACGAAGTCCTCGGAGGTGATGAAGCGGCGGTCGTGGGTCACGATGACCAGGGTGCTCCCCCGCTCCCGCAGGAGGCCGATGATCTCGTCGCCGCCGGCCCGGTCGAGGTTGCCGGTCGGCTCGTCGGCCAGGATCAGGACCGGGTCGTTGATCAGGGCCCTCGCGATCGCGACCCGCTGCTGCTGGCCGCCGGAGAGCTGGCGCGGGCGATGCCCCAGCCGCCCCCCGATCCCCAGCTGGCGCAGCAGGTCCTCCGCCTTCGCCTTCAGGGCGGGTGTGACCCCGATCGGGAAGAAGGGGAGGAGCACGTTCTCCACGCAGGTGAGGTTGGAGATCAGGTTATATGATTGGTAGACGAACCCGACCTTCGCGCGCCGATAGCGGTCCAACTCGGCGTCGCCCATCGCGGTGAGGTCCTCGCCGTCGACGCGGATCCTGCCCGAGGTCGGCCGATCCAGGGCCCCGAGGAGGTAGAGCAGCGTGCTCTTGCCCGAGCCGGAAGGCCCGACGATGAACGTATGGGCCCCGCGCGGGACCCGGAAGGTCACGCCTCGCAGCGCCTCGACCGACTCTTCGCCGGTGCCGAACCTCTTGTGGATGTCGACCCCTTCGATCATGGAGTCCCCCGCGGGGCGTTCGATGTCGGCCATCTCAGGTCGTCCCCCCCCGGCGGATGGCGTCCATCGGCGTCATCTTCGAAGCCCGCCAGGCGGGATAGAGCCCGGACAGGGTCGAGATGGTGACCGCCCCGGCGAGCGCGGCCGCCATCAGGGGCAGGCCCATTTCCAGCCGGAACCCCTCCAGGAACCGGTTCACCATGAAGCCCGAGGCGATCGCCATGACGAGCCCGATCGAGCCCGAGATCAGCCCCAGGAGCGAGCTCTCGGCCGTGACGAGGGCGAGGATGTCCCTCCTCGTCCAGCCGGTGGTCCGCATCACCCCGAAGTCGACGTAGCGCTCCGACGTGCTCATCAGCATCGTGTTGGCGATGCCGACGCCCCCGACCAGGGTCGCCAGGGCGACCGCCAGGAGGAGGAAGATCTCCAGCTTCCCCATGACCGCCCCCAGGGTGAGGTTGAACTGGCTGATCCGCTGCGCCCGGACCCCCGGCAGGGCCTCCTCGATCCGCTGGATCATCGCGTCGGTGTCCTCGACCCTCGTCGGCTCGACGGCGAAGGTCGAGACCGTGTGCTCCGGCACGCCGAAGAGCTGCCGGGCGACGCCGATGTCCATGACGATGGTCACGTCGGTGACGAGCGAGCCGGTCTCGTAGAGGCCGACCACGGTGAATTCCCGGTCGCCGATGCGCATCGCCTGCCCGACCCGCCTGGGGGTGCCGTCGGCGTTGGGGAAGTCGCCGGCGATCTTGGTCGAGATGACGACGTTCGGCTTGCCGATGTCGCCGAGGTTGAGGAACCGCCCGCCGCCCCGCTCGGGGGGGAGCAGCGCGAGGTCGAAGATCGCGCCCTTCAGCTTGAGGTGCTCGGGGAGGTCCTGCCCCTCGATCACGACCATGCCCGAGAGGCCCCCGCGCCCCTTGGCCCGGGGCCGTGCCAACGCCCCGAGCGCGGTGGCTGCGAGCCCGCCCTTGCCGTCGATCGGCGGCGCGATCCTCCAGACTTCCGGCCCCACGACCGCCACGCCCGGGATCGCCCGCAAGGACTCCTCCATGTCGGCGGGCAGGTCGCTGAAGATCGGGGTCGGGGCGTTCTCGCTCATCACGATCAGGCTTTGCATCGAGCCGAGCGTGCTGCCCATCAGGTCGCGGACGCCCCGCGAGAGGCTGAAGAGGCCGAGGAACGCGAGGACCGGGATCGTCAGGCCGACGACCGCCAGGCCGGTGCGCATCGGCCGGGTCACGAGATTCTTCCACGCGAATGACCACATCGTTGAAAATGACCCCCCCCGCGCCCCCGGATCGACCCGCCTCATCGAGACGGCCCGGCGACGGCCGATCCGACCGCCCCAATCGGCGTATATCGCCCCGTCCTCGTCGATCTCGCCACCGGGCACGCCCCCGCGCCGGCCCGCCCGGCCCTGGCCCGGGAGGACTCGGGGGGCGTGCCCGCGTCGAGGCCCTCACCCCCCGGGGTTCGCCCACCTCTCCGCGGGCGAGGCCGGGGGCCTGGATGCCGGGCCGGCCGCCGGGCCAGCTTCGGGCCCGCGGCGCGGATGCCCCGAGGCCGAAGCGGCGAGGCCCGCGGCCCGCCGCGATCGCCCGCCGACGCCTCCCGCCCGGTCGCGATGCCACGCGGGGCGTGGCCGGCGGCGGGGCGGCCATCTCCCGCCCGGATCGTTCGCCCCGGTCGAGCCGGAATTCGCCATGAGGTGCTCCCGGGAAGTCGAAGCGATCGTTCCGCCGATGGGTGGTGCGGCGGGCATGTCCGACCGATTCTGGTGCGTGCCCGATCCGAAAGCAAGGGCCAACACATCACCGATCGTTGACTCGCGTGGCTCTCCGTCAACATCCCCGGGCAATCACGCCGACGTCAGGCCGCGCATGCTCGCCCCGTTCTTCATGCTCGGCGCGTGCCGCCGCGTCGGGTTCCGGCGCCGCTCCGGCGATCTTTCTCCACGCGACGGTCCCGGCAGCCCGGATCCTGGGTTGCTGCATCAGTCGTGCCGAAGGCGCGAAAAGGCAATCATCCTTTCAGGCATTCCGTACTTTTATGGTCAATGCTTGACGAGTCGAGCCGGGGTGTCTACCCTTGGCATCTCCGCCGACCAGGCCCGGGCCGGGACCACCCGAGACGGTGACGATCGCGGCTGCCCATTGGCGATGACGCTGCGGGCCGGGCGGTTTTCCGCCGATGGAATGCGGGGTACCGCGCCGATTCGAGTCATCTCCCAGGGGCATCGCAAACCCATCTGGCCGAGCCGCCTTGTCGCGGGAGATTTCTCGATCTCGGAGGGTTGCCCGCCGGCATCTCCCATCCAATCCACGACGCGTGCGGACGTGATCGCATCGCCTTCGATGCCGATCGGTTCGCTCGAAATTTCGCCGACTGCCTCCTCTCGCACCGCGAGCACGCCGACCTGCTTGCTCGTCAACCCGGGCATGATCGCCCTCCTTCCAGGATTTCACAAGCGATGGGTATTCAAAGGAATCTGTCGATCTCGCGGGGCCCGGTCGGGAATAGCCGTCGGGTCGCGAGGCGACGACCGAGGTTGGAATACCTGGAAGAACGCACGCTGCTGGCGGATTCGGGCCCGTCGCTGTCGGTGGCCTTGCTCTCGCGCACCTTGTCCGAGGTCGGCGCCACGACCACCGGCATCGGCACGGTCACCCGGCTGGGTACGGACACCAAGATGCCGCTGACGGTCGCGCTGGCGAGCAGCAACCCGGCGCATGCCACCGTGCCCGCCTCGGTGGTCATCCCCGCCGGGAAGACGGCGGCAAGTTTCGTCGTCGCCGCGGTCAACGACGGCGTCATCACCGGGCCGCACTCGGTGACGATCTCGGCATCCGCCGTCGACTCGACGCCCCTCTCCCTGCTGGGCCAGGTCTCCGACCCGGGGATTTCATTCGCGGTTGCCCTGGGCCCCGACGGCAAGGTGACCACGGCCGGGAATTTCATCACCCGCCATACCGCCAGCGCGGCCGCCGACCCCACCTTCGGGGGCAGTGGTTCCGTCGCCAACGGCTACTATGCGCAGGGTGTCGCCGTCCAGCCGGACGGGAAGACCGTCGTCGGCGGCTACCAGTATACCGGCTCGTCCCAGCAGTTCGCCCTCACGCGATACAAGGTCGACGGCACCCTGGACGCGACGTTCGGCACCGGCGGCAAGGTCCTGCTGGCCCAGCCTGGATTCTACAACGAGATCTGGTCGGTGAAGATCCAGCCGGACGGGAAGATCCTGGCCGGCGGCAATATCGCCAACAGCGGACCCACTTATGGCGATTTCGCCGTGGCGAGGTTCAACGCCGACGGCTCGATCGATGCCGGCTTCGGCACCAACGGGGTCGCCTCGACCAGCTTCAGCCAGGGGAGCGACCGCGGGTTCGCGATGGAACTCCAGCCGGACGGGAAGATCCTCCTGGCCGGCGAGAGCTTCGGGGGCAACGACGCGTCGCAATTCGCCGTCATGCGGCTCACGGCAGACGGGCAGCTCGACGCGACGTTCGGCGTGGCTGGCAAGGTGCAGACCAACATCTTCGGCTTCTACGAGACCGCGCAAGCCCTGGCGATCCAGCCCGACGGCAAGCTGATCGTCGCCGGATATACGAGCGTCGCGTCGTCCCCGTCGGTCGCATTCGGGATCGCGATGGCCCGCTACACGACGTCCGGCATCCTGGACTCCAGCTTCGGGAGCGGCGGGGTCGTCTATCGCAACGACTTTGGCGGCAACGCGAGCCAGTACGGCAGCGCCAAGGAGGCGGGCGTGGCGGTCCAGCCCGACGGCCGGATCGTCTTCGTCGGCCAGGCCGGGTCCGGGGCCAACGCGATCGTCGCCCGATACCTCCCGGACGGGACGCTCGACACGTCGGTCACCGGCCCCGCGGGCATGAGCAACACCGCCATCGCGGTGCGATCCGACGGGATCCTCTACGTGACCGGCGCCAACATGTCCACCGGGTCGCCCAATTACCTCCGATCCTACCAGGCCTTCTCCAGGATCTCCGGTTCCGCCTCGCTCACGGTGACCGAGGTCGAGATCGTCAACACCGCGCCGACGGCCGGTGGGGACGCCTACTCGGTCAATGAGGACACCAACCTCGTCGTCGCCGCGCCGGGGCTGCTGGCCAACGACACCGACCCGGAGGGCGACCCCCTCAATGCGGTGCTCGCCTCGTGGCCGGCCCACGGCACGGTCACCCTGAACGCGAACGGGTCGTTCACCTACACCCCGGCCGCGAACTATTACGGGCCCGACAGCTTCACCTACCAGGCCAATGACGGGAAGCTGAACTCGGCGATCGCCACGGTCATGATCACCGTCAATCCGGTCAACGACCCGCCCGCACCGAAGGCCGACGCCTACTCCACGATCGAGGATACCCCGCTGGTGATCGCCGCGCCTGGGGTGCTGGCCAACGACACCGACCCCGATGGCGACCCGCTCACCGCGACCCTGGTCGGCAGCCCGCGGTATGGCACCGTGAGGCTGCTCCCCGATGGCTCGTTCGTCTACACCCCCGCGGCGGACTACAGCGGCGCGGACAGCTTCTCGTATCGCGCCTCCGACGGCAAATCGACCTCGAGCGTCGCCACCGTCACGATCACCGTCACGCCCGTCAATGACCCCCCCGTCGCCTGGGCGGACAGCTACTCCACCCCCCAAGGCGTCCCGCTGGTGGTCGCCGCGCCGGGGTTGCTGGCCAACGACACCGACCCCGATGGCGACCCGCTCACCGCGACCCTGGTCGGCGGCCCGCAGCGCGGCACCCTGAGCCTCTCGCCCAACGGCTCGTTCACCTACACCCCCGCGGCGGACTACAGCGGCGCGGACAGCTTCTCGTATCGCATCTCCGACGGGAAGCTGACGTCGGACGTCGCCACGGTGACCCTCTTCGTCTCGCCGAGCGGCATCGCGGCCAATCTCTGGACGCAACGAGGGGGCGACGCCGGGCACACCGGCTACATCAACGTCAAATTCGACCCGGCCGCCCTGATCCAGGCCTGGAATACCCCGGTCACTATACCGCAAGGCGGGACCGGGTCGTGGTATGAGCGGGGGGCCGCCATCGATGCCACGCACGTCTACACCACGGTCCAGGATGACTCCGGCAATTCGAGCACCTACCGTGTGATCGCGTTCGACCTGCAAACTGGCCGGATCGACTGGCAGCGGACCCTCACCTCGATCTCCCACGAGGGCGTGGGCGAGCCCTCCGTCTGGGGAGGAATCGTCTACGTCAACGCGGCGGGGCACTCGGGCACGAGCGGCCCCGACAGCGACAAGCCCCGCATCTACGGCTTCGACGCCAGGACCGGGGCGACCGTGCTGGAGCAGCGGTACGCGGCCCAATGGGGGTCGAATGAGCGGCCCGTGATCGACGCGAACCAGCTCGTGATCGAGGACGGCTACTACGGGGGCCTCAGCCTGTACACCGCCTCGACCTTGAGCCGGCAGTGGTTCCAGGGGCGATCCGCGGCCTACGATCCCCCCTACTCGACCCTCAGCAAAGACTACGTCTATGCGTACAATTCCGAGGTTTATCGCCGGTCGGACGGGTTGCGGCTCCCCAACATGACCTACCCGCAAGGGTTGGCGGTCAACGCCGCGATGGTCTCGGGCTCGGGGCGGGTCCTGTTCGACGTGGTCGGGGTGGATTCGGGCGTCGGGTACGACGCGGTCGCGGCCTACGATGGGACCACGCACGCCCTCCTCTGGTCGACGCGGATGCCGGCCGCCCCGGCCGCCAAGGCCGTCGGCAACGGGATCGTCGCCGTCGCCTCCGGGACCGAGTTGTTCCTGCTCGATGAGGCGACCGGGGCGCGCATTCGAAGCTGGAAGGCCCCGTCCTCGCTCGCGGGCGAGATCGTGCTGACCCCGGACTTCGCGTTCGTGGAATCCACCGCCACCAACGTCGCCCGGGTCCACGCCATCGACCTGGCCACCGGTCAGGAAGTCTGGAGCTTCACGAATGCCGTCACCTCGGGGGCCAGCTACATGGGGATGGCGCTGGGCGGCGACCACCTCCTGCTGAGCAGCTACTCCTTCGTCCGGGCGTTCGCCATCGGCACGCCGAATCTGCGCCCCGTCGCGTCCGACGACGCCGCGACGACCCTGGAAGACAAGCCGGTGACGATCGACGCCGCCGCCAACGACTCGGACCCGGACGGGGGCGCGGTCAAGATCCTCACCTTCACCGCGCCGTCCCACGGCACCGTCTCGCTGAATTCCGCCGGCGTGCTCATCTACACGCCCGCCGCGAACTACGTCGGCACGGATAGCTTCACCTATCGGGTCGCCGACAGCCGGGGGGCCATCGGCGTGGCCACGGTGACGATCACGGTCTCGCCGGTCAACGATGCCCCCTCCTTCACCCTCCCGACGACGAACGTCAGCCTGGCCGAGGATGCCGGGGCCCAAACCCGCACCGCCTTCGCCACGAACATCCAGCCCGGCGCCTACAACTCCACGGATGAGGCGGGACAGTCCCTCTCCTTCGTGGTGACCATCGCCAACTCGAACGGCCTGACCTTCTCCCAGGCCCCGGCGATCAGCCCGGCCGGGACCCTGACCTTCACCACCTCCCCCGACAGCTTCGGATCGGCGATCATCTCCGTGACGCTGATCGACGACGGCGGGACGGAGAACGGGGGCGTCGATCGGTCGGCCCCGCGGGTGTTCACCATCACCGTGACCAACGTCAACGACGCGCCGACGCTTGCCCCGATCGGCGACGTCCTCCTCAAGGAGAACGACCCGACCAGGACGATCGACCTGACGGGCATCTCGGCCGGACCCGGCGAGGACGCATCCCAAACGGTGACGATCACGGCGACGTCCAGCAACCCCGGCCTGATCCCGAACCCGATCGTGGTCTACGCGGAGCGGTCGTCGGTCGGGACACTCTCCTTCACGCCGGCCGCCGGTGCGACCGGATCGGCGACGATCACCGTCCGGGTCACCGACAACGCCGGCTCGGCCTCCTGGAGCGTCGGCTTCTTTGAACGCACCTTCACGGTGACGGTGGACCGCGCCGACGGCGCCCCGCCGACGCTGTCGGACTGGGGCTTCGACGCGACGCCGGCCGGGCCCAATGGCTACGCCTACCAGCCGGCCGGCACCGCCTGGGCCTTCGCCGGCTCGGCCGGGCTGTCGGCCTCGGGCGGGCCGATCTCCGCGGGGTCGCCGACGCCCTCCGGCGGCCAGGCCGCCTTCCTGCAGGACCGGGGGTCGTTCAGCCAGTCGGTGGCCGGCTGGGCGGCCGGCCGCTACACCATCGCGTTCTCGGCGGCCAAGCGGTCGTACGCCGGCGAGCAGGACTTCCGGGTCCTGGTGGACGGCGTGGAGGTGGGCCGGTTCCGGCCCGACTCCTCGGGCTACAGGGCGTACGCGACGGCGGCCTTCGAGGTCGGCGCCGGGGCGCACACGATCACCTTCGAGGGCCTGAACACCAACGGCGGCGACAGCACCTCGATGATCGACTCGATCTCCGTCGTCGCCGCGACGCCCCCGCCCCCGCCCGCCGGCACGACGCCGACGCTGTCGGACTGGGGCTTCGACGCGACGCCGGCCGGGCCCAATGGCTACGCCTACCAGCCGGCCGGCACCGCCTGGGCCTTCGCCGGCTCGGCCGGGCTGTCGGCCTCGGGCGGGCCGATCTCCGCGGGGTCGCCGACGCCCTCCGGCGGCCAGGCCGCCTTCCTGCAGGACCGGGGGTCGTTCAGCCAGTCGGTGGCCGGCTGGGCGGCCGGCCGCTACACCATCGCGTTCTCGGCGGCCAAGCGGTCGTACGCCGGCGAGCAGGACTTCCGGGTCCTGGTGGACGGCGTGGAGGTGGGCCGGTTCCGGCCCGACTCCTCGGGCTACAGGGCGTACGCGACGGCGGCCTTCGAGGTCGGCGCCGGGGCGCACACGATCACCTTCGAGGGCCTGAACACCAACGGCGGCGACAGCACCTCGATGATCGACTCGATCTCCGTCGTCGCCGCGACGCCCCCGCCCCCGCCCGCCGGCACGACGCCGACGCTGTCGGACGGGGGCTTCGACGCGACGCCGGCCGGGCCCAATGGCTACGCCTACCAGCCGGCCGGCACCGCCTGGGCCTTCGCCGGCTCGGCCGGGCTGTCGGCCTCGGGCGGGCCGATCTCCGCGGGGTCGCCGACGCCCTCCGGCGGCCAGGCCGCCTTCCTGCAGGACCGGGGGTCGTTCAGCCAGTCGGTGGCCGGCTGGGCGGCCGGCCGCTACACCATCGCGTTCTCGGCGGCCAAGCGGTCGTACGCCGGCGAGCAGGACTTCCGGGTCCTGGTGGACGGCGTGGAGGTGGGCCGGTTCCGGCCCGACTCCTCGGGCTACAGGGCGTACGCGACGGCGGCCTTCGAGGTCGGCGCCGGGGCGCACACGATCACCTTCGAGGGCCTGAACACCAACGGCGGCGACAGCACCTCGATGATCGACGACATCCGGATCGTCGGCGAGTGACCCGAGCCGTCTCGCCGTTCCCGAGAGTCGGTGTTGGTCAAGGCGCTCGCCGCTGAGGTTCAGGAGCCGTCATCGCCCAGACGCATATCTGGGCGATGACGATTGGCGTGAACCCGGGATCAGACGAATCGCACTCGCCTCGGCGGCCCCAATCAACGCGAATCGCCCGGGGGCACGCGACTTGCGCCCTTGGCGTGGGCCGCCTGGCCGTCCGCATGCAGGTCGCAGCCACACGAGCCGGAGACGCGGAGGTGTTGCATCTCGTGCTCGTGGACGATGCAAAGGCCCATGGTGTTGGCGGCGGCCGAGGCGGCAGGCTCGATCTCGAAATGCCGACAGCTCTTGCACTCGCCCCAGTTCTGGTTCGACATGATCCACCTCGCATGAGCAGGGTTGGGGATTAACTCATGGATGGGTACCGGTGGCAAGTGGTGTACCAATTCTCACTGAGATCCGATCTCAACTTGGCCCGCGCGTCCCACGTCGGGAGATGGTCTCCCGGGGTGAAATAACGGAGGAGCCCCGCGCATCGTAGACTATGCCCGATCTCGACAGTTCGACTTGGGCAGTCGCGGCACCATCGGCCGACCCTGGGCTGCGGCTTCATCCCCGATCCGGGGATGAGGGCCGCCCCGGGCCTGTCGCCATGCCAGGGAATATCTTCGGGGGAGCGAATCGCATGAAGAACCGCCGTGAACTCATCGTGGCATTCGGAGCGGCGTTGGTCGGGATGGCCGTGGTGGTCGGCCCGGCACTCGCCGCCGAGCTGCTGGGCACCATCAAGAGCGTCGACGTCTCGGCCAAGAAGATCACCGTCGCCGAGAAGGGGACGGACAAGGATGTCGAGGTGACCGTCACCGACGATACCGACTTCATCACGCCCAAGAAGAGCTCGAAGATCGACCTGGAGAAGCTGGCCAAGAACGTTCAGAAGAACAAGGAGGCCGGCAAGAAGGGCGCGATGTACAAGGTGACGCACGAGGACAAGGTCGCCTCGAAGATCGAGGCGGTCGTCAAGAAGAAGGACAACTGACCGAACCGCGGCGATCGTTGATTCGCGAGCGATGACACCGGGACCGGCGAGCCGATGAGGTTCGCCGGTCTTTTGCATCCGATCCCCCGGCCGCGACCTGCCCACCCGTCAACGAGCCCGTCCCCGCCCCACCCTGCCCTCGCTTGCCGCCGAAATATGACACGTCCGGCTCCAACTCGCCGAGCAGGGGCCGCTTCTCCTCGGCGGCCAGGACGGCCATCGCCAGGCGATACCCCATGAAGTCCGGGTAGGAGCAGCCGACGGTGCGGGCGGCATGGTGGGCGGCGGCCGACAGGTGGAACGCCTTGAGCAACTCCCAGCGGATACGCCGCCGCTCGAAGCTCCACTTGCGACGGCAGGCGAGGCATCGACGTTGCCGCTCTTGGGAGGGCCGGGCGGCCTCGTGGCAATGCCAGCACGGCGGCCCAATGGGCGCCGATCGTAGTTGTACGGGGCCATGCTGCCGGCCGATTGGCTGGCCTGGAAATTTGCTAATCGTGTTTGATCATGATTGTAATGTGATAAATAGTAATTTTGTCGGTTGTGCCTCGTGGTTTTCTTCGTCGTTTGCCCGCCTCGCGTGGAGCGGCTTCGATCTTCGGTCAAGCGAATCAATACGCTCCATGGAATGAAATTGCCCCACCCCCGATCCCCCAGTTTCCCTAGGAAACACACCCACCCATCCCCTGAATGGGAGGCGGGCCAGCAGGCGAGCCTCATGGCCGGCAGGCCGTATGCCCTCGACAAGAATTGTCACCGCATGGCGGAGGCCCGAAGGGTCTCCAGGCGAGAAGCGAGTCGTGCCCGACCCGAAGGGATCGGCCAAAACGGACTGTACGTCCGTTGACTTCGTGCCGATAACTGGTTTGATCCCCCGATCCCGGCTCGTCGATCTCTGGAGACACCCGAATGCCCAAAGTCGTCGTTCGCAGCTTTGCCTGCTCCCTGGATGGCTTCGGAGCTGGCCTCCGGCAAACCGCCGAGGAACCCTTCGGCAGGAACGCCTTCCAGATCATGAACTGGTTCAAGCCCACTCGAACTTTCCAGTCCATGATCGGGCGTGAGGGCGGCACCACGGGGCTGGACGATGCTTACGCGTCCAGGGCCTTCGACGGCATCGGCGCCTCGATCATGGGCCGCAACATGTTTAGCCCGCTGCGAGGCCCTTGGGAGAACGAGGACTGGAAGGGCTGGTGGGGGGACAACCCTCCCTTCAAGCATCCGGTCTTCGTGATGACGCACCATCCCCGGCCCACCCTGGCGTTCGGGAACGGCACCTCCTTCCACTTCGTCGGCGGCTCGCCGGAGGAAATCTTGAAGCAGGCCCAGGCCGCCGCCGGGGATAAGGACGTCAAGATCAACGGCGGTACGGCCACGGTCCGGGCCTTCTGGCAGGCACGCCTCATCGACGAGCTCCACCTGGCCATGGCCCCGGTGTTCGTAGGCGAAGGTGAGCGGCTGCTGGGCGGGATCGAGGGCTATGAGGTGACGGGCTTCGAAGCTTCGGATGCGGCCGTGCATTACCGGATCGTGAAGCAAGGCTGAGGGGAGAACACCATGTCTGACAAGCGGATGGACGACGTCCTGCTCGTTGTCGAAGGCTTCGATGCGGCCAGGGCGATCTTCCTCGCACTGGGGCTCACGATCAAGGGCGAAGCGACGGTCAAAGGGCCGGAGGTCTGCGGGACCGAGGGCATCATCGTCGGGCTCGACGGGCAGTTTGGGGCGGCCCAGGAGGTGACCGATGCGATCTGATGAGCAGGCCATCCGCGAGATTCATTCGATGTGGATCGACGCCGTCAACGCGGGCGACCTGGCCCCGTTGCTCACCATGACGACGGACGACGTCGCGCTCATCATTCCGGGCGAGGTGGTCATCGGGCGGGATGAATACGCCGCCAAGTTCTCGGGGGCTCAAGAACAGTTCCGGATCCACTGCGTCAGCGAGTTGGAGGAGGTCGTGGTCGTCGGCGAGGTTGCCTACACGCGGGCCCGGGACTCGCTCACCGTATCGCCGCGTGCCGGCGGGGAAGAAAGCCGACTCGCCGGTGATCGCCTGACGATCTACCGCAAACAGCCCGACGGCCGCTGGCTTCTGGCCCGCGATGCGAATGCGCTGTCGCCGGTCGGGGGATGACGGCCAGGAGCACCGTATGCCGGATCATGACGACCACGAGCATTTCATGCGGCGGTGCCTCGATCTCGCCGCCATGGCCCGGGAGCAGGGCGACACCCCGGTCGGCAGCGTCGTCGTGCTCGACGGCGTGATCATCGGGGAGGGAGTCGAGACCGGATCCATCACCGGCCATTCCGAGACGCTCGCCTGCCAGGCGGCGCTCGACGCGACGGGGCGGAAAGATCTCGTCGGGGCGGTGATCTACACCACGGCCGAGCCGTGCTTCATGTGCGGCTACGCGATTCGCCAACTCCGCATCAGCCTGGTCGTCTACGGCAAGGAGACGCCGGTCATCGGGGCCGTCACCTCGGTTCACCCGATCCTGACCGACCCGGCGCTCGACGGCTGGCGTCCGGCACCGGAGGTGATCGGCGAGGTCTTGAGGGACGAGTGCGAGGGGCTGAGGCGGAAGTGATGGGGGCGGTCGTCCGCCCCCCCTGCTCACCCCCGCACTCCAGGCTCCGCGGTGGCGGATCGATCTCCCGCAGGTTGGGCCTCGGCGTGCAGGGCTACGCCCGCACGGGCCCGACGGGCGCGTGCAGCGAATCACCGATAACCTGCTGAAACGAGCCATCGCCTCTCCAGGGCGACCCTGACCACGCCGTCAGGCTCCGGCCCGATCGGCGTTGGCCCGGACGACGGCGGTGTGAGTTCCATCGAGTTCACCTCCTTGGGGACCGATGGCGGTGCAGCGATTGGGCCCGCCGCCTCGATCCCCTCATCGATCCGGGCAGGCCCCGGCATGGCCTTCGGAAGGCCCTCCGGCCGCCTGGAGGTCACTGGCCCGGCGGGAGCAGCCAGAACCACCATTCCCGCAGCTTCCTCTTCCCGTCGGAGACCTTGGCTCCGGGGAAGGTGAGGTTCCAGGCCTCCTGGCCATCCCTCTCCGCGATGACGACCCGCACCGCGGGTTCGTTCCTGAGCAGGTCGAAGGTGAAGCCCGGGTTCCAACGATGGTCGGATCCGCCCGCCGTGTACGCCAGCCCGAAGGATCCATCCATCGAGCCGCCCTTCCGATAGACCCCCGGCCAGAGCCTCGAACGCGTCGAGGCTCCGGGGGCGAGGGATCTCGCCGCCGATTCCCGTCCCCGGCAAATCAGCCTCACGTCGTGGATGTGAGCTCCCATGCCATTGACGATCTCGACGTCGACGCCCCCGTCACCGACGATCAGGCGTCGCGCCGCCGTGTAGGTGATCGCGACCAGCGCGATGAGGAGCATCAGGCGTCGGACGGTCGGTCGCGGTAGCGTCATGGTTGTGCGGGTGACCGGGTGGGCTTGATCATCGCATCGGCCATCGCCTTCGCGTGGAATATCCTGCCGGATTCCAGGAACGCCTCCGCCTCACTCGGCGATGAAAAGACGCGGAGTGGAAGCCAGAGCATCTGGTCCTTGTGGGCGAAGATGAGCAGGTCGTCGCCGACGAGGCTGAATCGCTGGCCCGGCACCCAGCGATACCGGATCTCGACGATCGAAGTCCTTCGGAGCACGCCTTCGGGGGTGAACTCCGTCGTGCAGAGCCCCTCGCCCCTGATGCCCTTGCCCGCACGCGAGACTTGCGTGAGGACGCGGTAGGGCATCGCCAACCCCAGCATGGCGAAGATGGCGGCAAGCGGCTCGGGCTTGAATCGGGGCCATGTCGCCATGCCGACGAAGAAACCCATCACGGCGCAGGCGAACAGGACGTAAATGACGGAGGCTACCCAGACTGCGACCGGGTTTCGGGGTTTGGGGTGGCGGAAACGCAGGGTTGCCCGGAGGATTTCCTTGTAGGTCAGGGTGGCGAGGTCGTACGTCACCGAGGAGTTTTGTGGAACGGCCGATCCCAAGAAAGTTGCTCCATCACTCTGGGTTTGCCCGCATCCCCACCCGGAGATGAGGGAGCGTGGTTCCATATCGCACGCGTTACTCTATCTATCGCGGGGGACGATCGTCGACGGGGAGATGACCACCTTTGTCCCGGCCACCTTCAGATTCCTCACGCCCGCGTGGGAGTTTTGGCGGCCACCGGGAGCCGGGGGAACATCGCCGTTCACGGGTATTTCGCCCGCGTCCGATCCGCCCGGGCGGCGAGCCGCCGCGACCCCGAGATCATCGCCCGCATCTCCTCGCCCCTGAATCGGCCCAGGAAGGGCCTGCCCCCGTTTCGACGTTGCGGGCCCTGACGGATGCGTTGCCCGCCCCACGTCCGTCGAACCGTGACTTCTCCGGGCGTTCCCAGGAACGGCCGAGGAAGCGGGACGTGAAGCACCCGGCGTCATTGACATGCCTCTTACATTAGGACAGGCGGATCGCAGCCGGGGCCCGAGGGCGTCGAGCATCGATCCGGGCGGCTCGCCGCGAGCGACGTCCCCGGCCGTTCGCCCGTCGCGGGCCTTCGCCGAGGGGCGAGGTTTCGGGCCGCAGCCCCGCCCGCCCGAGGATCGAGGGATCGCCCCGGCGACCTCGATGCCGGCGGTCCCCGGGGCGTGTCGGCGGGGAGGGGCGACCGGATGACGCAGGAAATGGGGTCTCCGAACGGGGTGGCATCGGCCGATCGCACCTCGGTTGCCGCGATCGGCGGCGATGCGACCGCGGCCGTCCCCGGCGCGGGCGAGTCGCCCGGGCGTCGCGACGTCCCGAAGGCCGCCGGCGATCTGCTGCCCCTGGTCTACGAGGAGCTGCGCAAGCTCGCCTCCGCGCGGCTGGCCGTCGAGCCGCCGGGGCGGACCCTCCAGCCGACCGCCCTGGTCCACGAGGCCTACCTCCGCCTGATCGGCCCGGCCGACGGGCGTCGATGGGAGGATCGGGGCCATTTCTTCGCCGCCGCGGCCGAGGCGATGCGCCGCATCCTGATCGAGGCCGCCCGCCGCAAGGGCCGCCTGCGCCACGGCGGCGATCGCAGGCGGGTCGAGCTGGACGACGTCCCCGACGCCATCCCGGATGACGATCTGCTGGCACTGGACGAGGCGTTGGCCCGTCTGGAGGAGCGGGACGCGGGCAAGGCCGCGCTGGTCAAGCTCCGCTACTTCGCCGGCCTGACCACCGCCCAGGCGGCGGCGGCCCTGGACATCTCGGTCGCCACCGCCGAGCGGCGTTGGGCCTTCTCCCGCGCCTGGCTGCACGCCGAGATCAACGGCCCGGCCGGGGCGGACCCTCGGCCGGCGTGAGCGGGCCGCCGACCGCCCGTCGCATCGACCCAGCGACCCCCGCCGGCGAGGATCCCATGTTCGACCTGTCCGCCGCAGAAGCGGCCTTCACCGCCGCCCTCCGCCTGGCCGATCCCGATGAGCGGGAGGCCTTCCTGGACCGGGCCTGCCGCGGGGATGCGACCCTGCGGGACGCCGTCGATCGGCTGCTGGCCGCGCACGCGGACCTGGGCGACTTCCTCGATCCGGTCGCGCCGACCGAGGATGCGTCGGCCGGGGCGGCGGGCACGCCCGGCCTCGGCCCGGGGGCCCTCCTGGCCGGCCGGTACGAGTTGATCGAGGTCATCGGCGAGGGCGGGATGGGGGCGGTCTGGTCCGCCCGCCAGGTCGAGCCGGTCCGGCGGGTCGTCGCCGTGAAGCTGATCAGGGCCGGCATGGACGGCCGCCGCGTCCTGGCCCGCTTCGAGGCCGAGCGGCAGGCGCTCGCCCTGATGGACCACTCGCACATCGCCCGCGTCTTCGACGGCGGCGAGGCGCCCGACGGCCGTCCGTTCTTCGTCATGGAGCTGGTCGATGGCGTCCCGATCACGGAGTACTGCGACCGGCAGAAGCTGACCCTGCGCGAGCGTCTCGAACTCTTCGTCCCGGTCTGCTGGGCGATCCAGCACGCCCACCAGAAGGGCGTGATCCACCGCGACATCAAGCCCAGGAACGTCCTGATCGAGGTCCACGACGGGCACCCTGTCCCGAAGGTGATCGACTTCGGCATCGCCAAGGCGACCGGGCCGTCGCTCGGCGGCACGACGCTGATCACCGAGTTCGGCGACGTGGTCGGCACCCCGGAATACATGAGCCCGGAGCAGGCCGACCTGGACAACCTGGATGTGGACACCCGGTCGGACGTCTACTCCCTCGGAGTGCTCCTGTACGAGCTCCTGACCGGCAGCACGCCGATCGCCCGCGACGCATCGCGGCGGGGCGGGATGCTGGAGTTGCTGAGGGCCGTCCGGGAGGATGAGCCGCCCAGGCCGAGCCAGAAGCTCGGCGCGTCGGCGGCCCTGCCGTCCCTGGCCGCGGCCCGGGGGGCGGAGCCGAGGCGGCTGGCGGCCTCGGTGCGCGGCGAACTCGACTGGATCGTGATGAAGGCCCTTGAGAAGGACCGGGATCGCCGGTTCGAGTCGGTCGGCCACCTGGCGGCCGACATCCGGCGCCACCTGGCCGGCGAGCCGGTCCTGGCGGCACCGCCGGACCTCGGATACCGGCTGCGGAAGCGATTCCACCGCCACCGCGGGCCGATCCTGGCGGGGGGCCTGACGCTCCTGGCCCTCCTGGTGGGCGTCATCGGCACGAGCTGGGGGCTGCTGCGGGCCGACGCGGAGCGGGCCCGGGCGGTCCGGGCCACCCTGGACGAGCGGCGGGCCCGGATGGCGGAGGCCGCACGGGCGGACGAGGCGGCGCAGGCCCGTCGGGAGGCCGCCCGGGGGCAGGCCGAGCTGGCGATGGGCCACGGGCAGGCCCTCTGCGAGCAGGGGGAGATCGCCCAGGGGATGGGCTGGCTGACGCGGAGCCTGGGGCTGGCCGGCGAGGCGTCCGATGCGCCCCTGGCCCGGGCCGCCCGCATCGACCTGGTCGATTGGTCGGCCCGCCTCGGCCGCAGGCTGGCGCGGCTCGTGGCACCATCCCCGCCCCTCCAGGTCGCCTTCCGGCCCGATGGCCGGGGCCTGGTCGTCCTGGGCGAAGATGGGGTCTTGCGGGGCTGGGACTCCCGATCCTGGCAGGATCTGTCGCCCGCGCCCGCCGATGCGGAGGCCGGCCTCGCCGGGCCCATCGCGTTCGACCCTCGGGGGGACGGGGCGTTCGTGGCCTTCGACCGCGCGGGCCGGGGGGCATTCCGGGACCCGGCCCGGGGCCTCACCGGCGGGGCCGCCGTGGCCCACCCCATCCGAGCCCCGATCCGGGGGGCGGCCCATCTCGAAGGGGGCCGGCGGCTGGTGACCTGCGGATCCGATGGCGCCCTCCGCTGGTGGGACACCGGCACCGGGCTCCCGGCCGACGGCCGGGCTGGGCCGGTCGGGCGGGACATCGCCGCGATCGCCGTCAGCCCCGACGGCTCGCGGCTGGTCACCGGGGGCGAGGACGGGGTCGTGACGGAACGGGACATCCTGACGGGGCAGCCCATCGGCCCGGCCCTGCCTCACGGCTCGGCCGTCCGGCAGGTCGTTTTCCTCGGGGATGGCCGGAGGATCGCGGTGCTCACCGGAGAGGGCCGGGTCCGCGTGTGGGACCGGGCCTCGCGGGTCTCCGCCCTCCCCTCCGAGGGGTCGGCCGTCGTCGGCCTGGCCGTCGCCCCCGGTGGGGAGTGGTTCGCCACCGGCAGCGAGGGCGGCACCGTCCGCCTCTGGGATTCCGCCACGCTCCACCAGGAAGGCCCGACCTCCAAGTTCGACGTGGCGGTGAGGTCGCTGTCGTTCCGGCCCGACGGCCGGGCCCTGGCCGTCGGGCTGGAGGACGGCTCGATCCCGATCTGGGAGATCCCCCCGCCCGGCCCGATCGCCCCGCCGAAGGCGATCCCGGGGCCGGTCCGGGTCGTCGGTTTCAGCCGCGACGGGTCGGACCTCGTCGCGGTGGGCGGCGGGGGGCCGGAGCGTTGGTGCGCCGTGCGTCCGGACGGGCCCTGCCGGCGATGCCCCGGCTCGGCCTGCGGCCCCCGGCGCCTGCCCGCCTTCCGGGGCGAGCCCATCGGGGTCACGGCGGTCAGCCCCGACGGCCGGCTGATCGCCGCGGCGTCCGCGGGTGGCGACGGCCGCCCGGTGGGGGCGCGGCTCATCCTCCTGGACGCCGAGACCGGCGCGGTCCTGGGGACGCGGGCCGGATGGCCGGGGACGCCGGCGGGCCTCTGCTTCAGCCCCGACTCCCGGACCATCCTGACCTGGGGAAACGAGCCCGGTTCCGTCTCGCTCCGGGGCGTCGAGACCGGGGCGGAGGCCCGCCCGCTCGCCCGATCGCTCGGGGCGGCCGTCCTCAACGCCGCCTTCAGCCCCGACGGGACGACCCTCCTGCTCGGCTGCCGCGACGGCAAGGCGAGGCTCTGGGACGTGGCCCGCGACGTCGAGGTCTCGACCGACGCGCTCCCGTTCCACGCCTTCCCGATCACGGCCGTCGGGTTCGATCCCAAGACCCCGCGATTGGTGACCGGCTGCCATGCGGGCACGGTGCGCCTCTGGGACAGCGCGAGCGGCGCCATGCTGTGCGACGTGCGGGGCAACGCGGGGGAGGTCACCGCCATCGCCTTCAGCCCCGACGGCTCGACCCTGCTCACGGCGAGCGTCGACGCCGCGGCGCGGTTCTGGGACGTCGCGACGGGCCGCCAGCTCGGGCCGCCCCTGCGCCACTCCGACGCGGTGCTCTGCGTCGCCTTCCACCCCGACGGCCAGAGCGTCGCGACCGGCGCGAGGGACGGGACGGTCTGGCAGTGGCCCGTCCCCTCCGCCCCGATGGAAGGCGACCTCGGCCAGATCGAGCGGATCGTCCAGGAGCGGACGGGGCTCCGGCCGCCGGGGCGGTGATCGGCCGAGTTGGATCGTCCGTCCCTCGCGCGACGCGGGGCGACGATCGCACGCCCACGCCCAGACATGCCCGCCCGGCCCGGGAAAAATTTCGGGAGGGCTGAGGGGTTTCGGGCCGATCCGTCGCATTGTCCCCGGCGGCCTGCCCGGATCGTGCCGGCGGCCGGCGGGGACCCGTTCCATTCCGGGGAGGATGGACCTTCATGTCGGCTCATGGAGCAAGCGCGAGGCGGCCGGGTTTCGACCCGGTTGGCCCGACGGATGAAACGCTCGAATGGGAACCGGCGGCCCGACAAGGCACGGTTGGCCCCCTGCCCTCCGACCGGCTGCTCCCGCTGGTCTACGACGAGCTGCGCCGGCTGGCGGCCCAAAGGCTCGGGCGCGAGGCGCCCGGCCAGTCGCTCCAGGCGACGGGCCTGGTGCACGAGGCGTACCTGCGGCTGATCGGCGGGGATCCGGGCCGGCGCTGGGACGGCCGGGGGCACTTCTTCGCCGCCGCGGCCGAGGCGATGCGCCGCATCCTGGTCGATCGCGCCCGGGACCGTCGCCGGCTCAAGCGAGGCGGGGGGCGGAGGCGCGTCGACCTCGACCTCGGCTCCGTGGCGATCGACGCCCCGGGCGAGGAATTGAGCGACCTCGACGAGGCGCTCGAAGAACTCGGCCGGGAGGACCCCCTCTGCGCCCGCCTGGTCGCCCTGCGCTATTTCGCCGGGCTCACGCAGGGGGAGGTGGCCGAGATCCTCGGCCTGGCCCGTCGGACCGCCGACCGGCACTGGGCCTACGCTCGGGCCTGGCTCTACGATCGCCTCCGTCGCGGCGATTCGGCCCACGATGCCCGACCCTGAAACATCTTCCCCGGGCTGGCGCAGCCCGGGCCGAGGCGGAGCATGGGGAGGTTGAGGCCCCGAATCGAGGACGCTCTCGTGCCCGACACCGAACTCGATATCAAGACGATCTTCGCCGGAGCCCTGGACCTGGCCGACGACGCCGGTCGGGCGGCCTACCTGGACGGGGCGTGCGCCGGATCGCCATCGGCCCGGGCTCGGGTCGAGGCCCTGCTCGCCGCGGTCGAACGGGCCGGCAGCTTCCTCGAAAGGCCCGCGACGATCCGGGGGGAGGGCCGCCCCGGTCTCCCCCCGCGATCGACGGCGGTGGACGTGACGACCGATCCGGCATCGACCATGGGCCGAGCGGCACCGCGATCGCCCGACGGGATGTCCGGCCTGGCCCCGGCGCGCCTCGGCGATTTCGAGCTGATCCGGCGCCTGGGCGAGGGGGCGATGGGGATCGTCTACGAAGCGAGGCAGCTGAGCCTGAACCGGACGGTCGCGATCAAGATGACCCGCGCCGGGCTGTTCCAGGGCGAGGCCGACCTCCGGCGGTTCCGCCTCGAGGCCGAGGCGGTCGCGCACCTGGATCACCCCCGGATCGTGCCGATCTATGGGGTCTGGGAGCACGATGGCTGCCATTACTTCGGCATGAAGCTGATCCCCGGCGGGAGCCTGGAGCGCCGCCTGCCCGAATACACGGCCGCTCCCCGCGCCGCGGCCCGGCTGGCGGCCGAGGTGGCCCGGGCAATCCAGCACGCCCACGAGCGGGGCATCCTCCACCGCGACCTGAAGCCGTCCAACATCCTCCTCGACGAGGAGGGGCGGCCGCTGGTGACGGACTTCGGCCTGGCGAAGCGGTCGGGCGACGACAGCGGGTTGACCCAGTCGGGCGCGATCGTGGGGACGCCGAGCTACATGGCCCCGGAGCAGGCCTCGGGCCAGACGGCCGAGATCACGGCCCAGACCGACGTCTATGGCCTGGGGGCGGTGCTCTATGCCCTGCTCAGCGGCCGTCCCCCGTTCGTCGCGGGCTCGATCATCGAGACGATCGAGGCGGTGAGGACGCGGTCGCCGGCGCCGCCTTCCCGGGCCAATCCCCGGGTCGGCCGGGACCTGGAGACGATCTGCCTGAAGTGCCTGGAGAAGGACCCCTGGCGGCGCTACGCGTCGGCCGGGGCGGTGGCCGACGACCTCCGGCGCTGGCTGGACGGCGAGCCGATCGAGGCGCGGCCGGTCGGCGCGGCGGGTCGGGCCTGGATGTGGTCGCGCCGCAACCCGATCGTCTCCGGACTGCTGGCGGCGATGGTCCTGCTCGCCCTGGGGACGACCTGGCAGTGGTGGAGGGCCGAGGGCCTGCTCCTGCAGGCCCGGCGCGAGGCCGGCGGCCAGGCGATCGACCACGCCCTGGCCATCTGCGACCAGGGGGATGTCGGCCGTGGGGTGCTCCGGCTGGCCGAGGCCCTGAAGGCGGGCCCGGCCGGTGCCGGCGACCTGAAGCGGGCCATCCGCGCCAACATCGCGGCGTGGTCGCGGCACCAGACGCGATTGACCAACCTGCTCCGCCACGAGGACCGGATCCAGTTCGTCGCCTTCAGCCCGGACGGGCGTTCCGCCGTGACGGCGAGCCCCGACGGGACGGCCCGGCTCTGGGACGCCGCGACGGGGGATCCCCGCGGCGCCCCGCTCCGCCACGACGGCGGCATCATGCAGGCGGCCTTCAGCCCCGACAGCCGCCTGGTGATCACCGCCGGCCTGGACTGGACGGCCCGGCTCTGGGAGGTCGAGGGCGGCCGGCCCGTGGGCTCGCCGCTGCGGCACCGCGGGCCGGTCCGGTCGGTCGCCTTCAGCCCCGACGGGGCGACGGTCCTGGTCGGGAGCAAGGACGGCGTGGCCCAGGTCTGGGAGGTCGCCACCCGGAAGCCGCTCGGCGAGCCCCTGCGCCACGGGGGCTGGGTCGAGCAGGTGGCCTTCCGGCCCGACGGGAAGGTCGCGATCACGACCGGCCAGGTCGAGGGCGAGATCCGGCTCTGGGACCTGGCGACCGGGCGGGTCGTCGGCCGGCCGATCAGGTACCAGCTGGGGCGACGGGACAATCGCGAGGTCCGGACCTTCGTCTGCTCCGGCGACGGCCGATCGGTCCTGTCCACGGGTTCGTCGGGGCCGCGGCGCCGGAAGTCCGCCCAGGTGTGGGACGCGGCCGACGGCCGGCCGCAGGGCCCCGCCCTGTACCACGACGGCGACATCCGGGACCTCGCCCTGAGCCGCGACGGCTCCATCGCCGCGACCGGGAGCAACGACCGCACGGCCCGGCTCTGGGACCCCCGGCAGGGCCGGCCCCTCTGCGGCCCCCTGCGGCACCAGGGCCAGGTGCTGGCCGTGGCCCTGAACCCGGCGGCCACGCTCGTGCTGACCGGCAGCGAGGACCGGACCGCCCGGATCTGGAGGGTGCCCGGCGGCGAGCCGGTGGGCGATCCCTTGCATCACCCGGACCATGTCACGTCCGTGGCCTTCCGCCCCGACGGCCGAGCGGCCCTCACCGGCTGCGAGGACGGCAACGCCCGGCTCTGGACGTTTTCCGACCCCGAGCCGGCCGGGGAGCCGGCGGCCGGGGTCGACCTCGCGGAACTCCCGAACATCGCCCGCTCGCCCGACGGATCGACGATCCTGATGGGGCACGGCGACGGGACCGCCCAGGTCCGGGACGCGGCCACCCGGCAGGCGGTCGGGCCGCCGCTCCGGCAGGACTACGCCATCCTCTCGGTGGCCATCAGCCCCGACGGCGACCGGCTTTTGACCGGGTGCGTCGACGGGACCGCCGTCCTCTGGTCGTCCCGCACCCGCAAGCCGCTGGGCCGCCCCCTGCCCCATCGGGGGCCGGTCCGCTCCGTGGCGTTCAGCCCCGACGGCCGGACCCTGCTGACGGGCGGGGACAGGGTCGCGAGGTTCTGGGACGCCGGCACGGCCAGGCCGATCGGGAAGCCCCTGGCCCACGACGCCGAGGTGGTGGCCGTGGCCTTCGACCCGGCCGGCCGGTCCGCCCTGACGAAGGCCGAGGATGGCCAGGTCCGGCGCTGGGACGTGCCGGCGGAGGTGACGGGATCTGACGAGCGGTTCGCCCTCTGGGCCGAGGTCGCCATCGGCGCCGAGATCGACGCCAACGGGACGGTCCGCGCCCTGGACGCCCCGGCCTGGGATGCCAAGCGGGACCGGCTCCGCATCCTGGGCGGAGGGCCGCGGCCTTGAGCGGCCCCGCGCGAGGGCCGATTTCGACGATTTTCCCCCTTGATCAGGAGCCGAATATGGACCGACCCGAACGATGCGCGGCCGTCACGCGACGCGCCGCCCTGGGGCTGATCCCCGCGGCCCTCCTCGCGGCCGCGGCGACGGGCTGCTCGCCGGCCGGGCGGGCCCCGGCCCGGAAGGGCGTCGCCCGCGACCGCCTCAAGGAGATGCGGGCCCTGCGGGGCACCGGCGACCCGAGGCGGCGGGCGGCCCGGCCGACGGACCCCGCCCGCCGGTGATCCGCGGGCCGATCATTCATGACGATCGACATTCAACCAGATCCGACGGAGGTCACATCCATGACGATACGGCATCCCCCCGGGGCCGGCCCGGGACGCGGCGGATTCACGTTGATCGAGGCGTTGGTCGCGCTGGCCATCATCGGCGTCATGATCGCCCTGCTCCTCCCGGCGGTCCAGGCGGCCCGCGAGTCGTCGCGCCGGCTGCGCTGCTCCGCGAACCTCAAGCAACTCGCGCTGGCCTGCCACCATTATGCCGACGTTCATGGGGCGTTCCCCATCGGCAAGTCGATGATGTTCGATCCCGATCCGGCGCTCAACTTCTACGGCGAGGCGCAAAGCCTGTTCGTCTCGATGCTGGCCCAGCTCGACCAGCAATCGCTCTTCAACTCGGCCAATTTCAGCCGGAGCATCTTCGCCTCGGCCAACTCCACCATCTACGCCACCGGCCTGGAGGTCCTGTGGTGCCCCAGCGACCCGTCGATCCGGATGACGGTCGAGTACCCGCTGTACGAGGACCCGCTCAAGGAGACGATCCGGTTCGCCAGCTACGCCGGATGCACGGGGACATGGCACGCCGACCGGTCCATCGCCCCCGGCCACATCCCCTGCAAACAGGCCGCGCAGATCAACGGGATGTTCATCACGAACCGGGGCGTCTCCTTCGCGGAGATCAGCGACGGGGCCGGCCAGACGATGCTCCTGGGCGAGCGGGCGCACGGGCTCCTGACCGGGGACGACCTCCGGTTCTGGCACTGGTGGGCCGACTCCGTGTCGATGGACACCCTCTACTGGACCATCTTCCCGATGAATCCGTTCTCCAGGATCCCCGACACCGCCGAGCCCCGCAGCAGCGCCTACACGTCGTCGGCGTCGAGCTTCCACGCCAACGGGGCCTACTTCGCCTTCGCCGACGGCTCGGTCCGGTTCCTCAAGGACTCGATCGACTCGTGGGCGACCGACGCCACCGGCTACCCGCTGGGCGTCTCCGAGGACGACCAGGGGACCTTCCACCTGAAGCCAGGCACCCGGCTGGGGGTGTATCAGATGCTCTCGACCCGCGCGGGAAATGAGGCGATCTCCGCGGACTCGTACTGACCCCGACTCGCCGCGATGTGCCCGTGATGCGCGACGGCCCCCGTCGTGCCGGCGGGACCGCGCGCCCGACTTGAACCTGATTCGTCATCACCCCTCGATATCACAAGGGAACTCCGATGAAGATTGGCTTCTTGAGCCTGCCCGCCTCGGGACACCTGAACCCGATGACCGCGCTCGCCCGCCGGCTCCAATCCCGCGGGCACGAGGTGATCTACCTCGGCGTGCCGGACGCCGAGCCGGCCGTCCGCGCCGCCGGGCTCGCCTTCCTCCCCTACGGCGAGGATCGCTACCCGCCGGGCTCGATCCCCCGGATCTTCGAGCCCGTCTCGCGGATGGCCGGGATGGAGGTGCTCGACCACACGCTGCGGACGATCAGCCCCGGCCTCTTGGAGGTGGCCTTGCGGGACCTGCCGGGGTTGCTGGCGGGATCGGGCATCGATGCGATGGTGATCGACAGCGTCTACTTCTTCGCCCAGCTCGTGCCGATGGGCCTGGGCATCCCCTTCGTCAGGGCCTGGGCGATCCTGCCGATCCACCCGGCCGCGGCCACCCCGCCCGCCTTCGTCAGCTGGCCGCACGACACGACCCCGGAGGCCCTCGCGAGGAACGCCGAGGGGATGGCCGCCTTCGGGGCGCAGCTCGAACCGCTGGCCGCCATCGCCCGCCCCTACGCCGAGGCGGTGGGCCTGGACATCGACTGGTCGGATCCGACCGCGACGTTCTCCCGGCTGGCCGAGATCGTCCAGACGCCCGAGGCATTCGACTATCCGGGCGTGGGATGGCCCGCCCAGTTCTACTTCGCCGGGCCGTTCCACGATGGCGAGGGCCGGGAGCCGGTGCCGTTCCCCTGGGGACGTCTGGACGGCAGGCCGATCATCTACGCCTCGCTGGGGACGCTGGTCAACGGCCGGGATGCGATCCACCGGGCCATCCTCGACGCGACGGCGGGGATGCACGATGTCCAGCTCGTCTTCTCGGTCGGCAAGAACGCGGACCCCGGCGATCTCGGCCCGATCCCGCCGGACGCGATCGTCGTCCCGGTCGCCCCCCAGATCGACCTGCTCAAGAAGGCCGCGCTCTGCATCACCCACGCCGGGATGAACACGACGCTCGAAGCCCTGGGCCAGGGGGTCCCGCTGGTCGCCATCCCGATCGGCTACGACCAGCCGGGCGTCGCGGCCCGGATCGCCTACCATCGCGTGGGCGAGTTCGTCGAGCCGGAGGATCTCACGCCGGAGGGCCTCGCCGCCGTGATCCGCAAGGTGCTCGGCGACCCGGCCTACCGCGACCGGGCCCGGTCCTTCCGGGCGGCGATCGAAGCGGCGAACGGCCTCGAAGTCGCCTGCGACCTGATCGAGCTGGCCTTCGGGAGTCGGCTCGCGACCCCGGCGGATTCCCCGCTCGCGGGGCGCACCGCCGGGGCTCAGGGGGCGATCGGGATTCGCGTCCCGCCGCCGGCCGGGCCGGTGCTCCTCCCCCCTGTGAACATGCGGGCGGGATCGCTATAACTTGTCCTGATCGGCCGGGCGCGATCGCCCGGCCGGGGAGCAATGACGCCGCGGCCCCGCCCCCGACCCGCCGGCGCGGATCGGCATGAACCGCCGGTTCCGGGGGAGGTCGGGCCCTCCGAAGCGAAGGGATGCGACGATGGCCCCCCGATCACGCCCGCCCGGTTCCCCCCCGCGTTCGGCCCGGCAGGGATCGCCGGAGGCGTGGGCGACGGGCGATCCCTCGCGGCGTGGACCGGGGCGACTCCCGATCGTTTCCCTCGCGGCCGTGGCCTGGTGGCTGGGGATCGCCGCGGTCGCGGCGCGAGGGCAGGCGGAGATCCGCGATTTCACCCGGCCGATCCCGGTCTTCAACTCCGGGGGGCATCACGCGCCGGTCCGGGCCATCGCCTTCACGCCGGACGGCTCGCAACTCCTGACGGCCGGATTCGACAAGGTCATCCACGTCTGGAATCTCCGCGAGGGCCGGCCGCAACTCGCGCGGACGATCCGGCCGCCGATCTGGCGCGGGGCCCGGGGCCGGATCTACGCGATGGACCTCGCCCCGGCGGCGGATGCGGCCGGCCAGAGGATGCTGGCGGTCGCCGGGCTCGGCGTGGAGAGTCGGGGCGGCGGCATCACCCTGTTCCGCTTCCCGGGGACGCATCCCGAGGCCACCGGCGACGTCGATGCCTTCCTCCCGAGCGGGCAGCGGGGGGATCCGGCCCCGCAAGGCCACACCGACACGGTGATGTGCCTGGCCTTCTCGCCCGACGGGAAGCGATTGGCGACCGCCGGCCTGGACGAAACCGCCCGGATCTGGGATGTCGGGGCGAGGCCCGTGCGGACCCTGGCGATCCTCCGCGGGCACGCCGATGCGGTCAACGTCCTGTCATTCAGCCCGGACGGGGGACGGATCGCGACCGGCGGGGCTGATGGCGTCATCCGCCTCTGGGACGCGACCACCGGGAACCCGATCGGCCGGGCCACGCCGGCCTGGGACGCCCGCGATCCCGGCGGCCGCGTGCTGCTGGCGATGGCCCACAGCCCCGACGGGCGTTGGGTCGTGGCCGGCCGGGAGGATGGCCGGCTGTTCCGCTACGACGCGGCCACCCTGGGGGGCGAGCAGGCCCTGCCCACGACCGCCCGGCAGGGCCCGGTCGAGGCCCTGGCGTTCAGCCCGGACGGGAGTCGGCTCGCCGCGAGCCTGGTGAGCCGGCGGATCGGCCGCCCCTCGGACCTCCCCGAAGTCGGCTGCGACATCGAACTCCGCGACATGCCCCTCGGCACGGTCCGGTCGCTCGTCGCCGCCACGACGGACCTGGCCCAGGCCCTCCGGTTCGGCCCCGATGGCTCGACCCTGGCCTACGCCGGGGGGGACGCGCAGCCGGTCTTCCTGAAGGACCTCCGGGACGACCGGGCGGCCCCCGTCGAGCTTGCCGGCGTGGGCGCGAGCATCTGGGATGTCGGTTTCGGCGGCGACGGCCCGACGGTCGGGCTGTCGGATCGGCGGCCCGACCGGGCCGATGCCCCCGACCGGTACACCTCGTTCGACTTCCGAACCCGGGCCGTGGCGACGCTGCCCCGGGACGGGCTCGTCCGCGCGCTGGCCTCCGACGGCGGGCTGACGATCCGGCCGGTCGGGCCTTACGAACTCGACGTGGTCGATGCCCAGGGCCGGGGCCACCGGCTCCGGCTCGATGCGTCGCAGGATCGCCGGTGGTGGTCGTATGGGCTGATCCCCCCGGGCCCCGGGCATCCCCGCCGGACGGTGGCGATCGGCTGCGAGGCGGGCGTCGTCTTCTTCCGCGCCGACACCGGCGAGCGGACGCGGATCTTCGCCGGGCACGAAGGGCCGGTCTACTCCCTGGCCGCCTCTCCCGACGGGCGTTGGCTGGCCACCGGGTCGTCCGACCAGACCGTCCGGCTCTGGCGGCTGGCCGGGTGCGATGCCCTGCCCCCCCTCGGCGCCCGGTTCGAACGGACGCCGGAAGGGGGCTGGAAGGCCGCTGGGATCGAGTCGCGAGGCTTCGCCGAGGCGGCCGGGCTCCGGGAGGGGGACCTGATCGACCGATTCGTCATCGGGGAGGAGTTCCTCGCCCCGGAGGCGTTCCTCGGGCGGGTCGGCTCGGCACCGCCGGGCGTCCCCGTCCAGTTCCGCGTCCGCAGGGGGGCCGAGCTGGTCAATGTCGGCACGACCCGCCGCGACGGGCCGGCGCTCAGCCTGTTCCTGGGCCGGGACCGGGAGTGGATCCTCTGGATGCCCGAGGGCTACTACCAGACCTCGATCGCGGGGGATCGGCGGCACCTGGGATGGCACCGGAACCGGGCCCGGCCCGACGAGCCGACCGACTACTTCGCCGCCGACCGATTCGAGGCCGAGTTGCGCCGGCCGGCCCTCCTGGACCGGCTCTTGGAGACCGCCGACCCGGCGCAGGCCCTCGCGTTGGTGGCCGCCCCGGATCGGGACGGGGCGGCGGTCGTGGGCGAGGCCCGGCCGCCGACGATCCGCCTCGACGTGCCGGGCCGGAGGGCCGATCGGCCCCTGGCGGTCGGCGACGGGGAGTTGCCCTTCCTGGCCCGGGTGGCGGCGGACGGGGGGCCATCGATCCGCTCGCTCCGGGTGCAGGTCGACGGCCGTCGCGAGCCGCCGATCGTCTTCGACCCGCCCCGCGCCGAGGCGGCCGAGCCGATCCGGGTCGCCCTCGCGCCGGGGCCCCACCGGGTGACGGTGACGGCGGCCAACGATCGCGGGAAGGAGCGGTCGGAAGGCTTCGACGTGACCTACGACCGGCCCCGGACGGCGCCCCCGGGGCTGGTCATCCGGGCGTTCGGGACCAACCGCCTCGCCAGGCTCCCCGATCGATCGATCCGCTACGCCGACCGCGATGCCCGCGACCTGTCGGCCTTCTTCGCCGAGCCCGGCGGCAAGCGTTGGTTCGACCGGATCGACCGGCCGGAACCCCTGGTCGGCGAGGCGGCGACGGCGAAGCAACTGGGAGAACTGCTGGTCGGGCTGGACTCGGATCGGGAAGCGGGCAAGATCGGCCGGGGCGACGTGGTGATCCTGGCCCTGGAGGCCCACATCGCGGGCGGCGACGGCGAACCGGTCCTGGTCGGGGCCGACTCGGGGGACGGCCTCCCGCCGTCCGACTCGCTCCCGGCGTCGAGGGTGACGGAGTGCCTCGCCGGGCTGGCCAACGACGGATGCCGCGTCATGCTGCTGCTGGACGGGGTCCACCCGTCGGCCCCGAAGGAGTGGCGGGGCCGGGCCGATGGCTGGGTCCGCGACCTCTGGAAGCGCGACGTGATCGCGTTCGTGGCTTCGAATTCGGGGCCCGGGGAACGGGACATGGACGGCCGGCACGGGGCGTTCGCCCAGGCGATCCTGGACTCGTTCGATCTGGCGGCCCGGTCCCGGTCCGGCGCGGATCCGCATGGGCCCGTCAGCCTGCGTGAATTCCAGGAGGTCGTCGTCGGGCGCGTCCTCGAACTGACGAGCCGCCGCCAGGTCGCCTCCTGCTACATCCCGGAGACGATCCCGAGCCGGCTGCCGATCCTGGCCCCGCCCGAGGGGGCCGGCGATGGGGCGGCCCCGGGACCGCCCCCGACCCGCCCCTGACCGGCGGCGGGCCCGGCCCCCGGGCTCACCGCTCCCCGCCCGGCACCTCGACGAGCGGGAACGAGTCGCCCGGGACGGCGAGGACCCGCGGGGGCGGATCGGCCGCGTTCGGCCCGGGCCCCTCGCGGCGGGCCAGGGCCGGGAACCGCGAGGCCAGTTCGGGGAGGGCCAGCCCGGCGAACGCCTGCAACTCGGCCGTGGTGATCACGCCGTCCCGGTCGGCGTCCGCGCCGGCCGCGCGATCCAGGGGCGAGGCCCCCGGCAGCGGTTCGAGGCCGGGGGCGCCCATGCCCTTCAGCAACGCGTAGGTCAACAGGCCATGTTGCAGCGCGGCCGACTCGCCGGCGGGCTCGCCCCGCCGGGCGGCCAGCAGATAGGTCGTCCGGGAGCGGTGTGCCCCGTCGTCCAGGCGCCTCCGCACCATCAGGACGCCCTCGTCGTCGAGCAGGGCCCCCGCCTGGCAGGCATCGACGATGACCAGGCGATTCAGGGCGTCGATGCGGGCGAGGTTGCCGTACACCCGGGAATAGGGGAGCACGTGCCCGGCCGCATCGGCCGGGGGGGCGGCCGGGCCGTCGGCAAGGGGGCCCCTGGTCGCCAGCTGGGTCGTCGCGGCGGGCCGGCCGCCGGGGAAGGGATACTCGGGCAGGAGCAGGCAGAACCGATCCCCGATGATGCCGGTATGCCCGGCGAGGAAGACCACGATGGTGTCCTGGGGCCGCCCGCGGGCACGCTCCTTGAGCCGGCCGAAGGCCGCCTCGACGCGCTCCTGACTCACCTCGCCATCCGCCAGGACGATCCGCTCCCCCTCCGCCCCAGAGCCCGCGAAGCCGTGGCGGCCCAGGTGGGCGGCGACCTCCTCGGCATCCCGGCGGGCGAACCGGAGCGGGCTGGACCGATAGCGGCTCACGCCGATGGCCAGGACGTGCATCTGGCCGGGATTGTCCGGCCCGTCGTAGCGGACCTCGACCTCATTGGACCGGCCGTCCGACGAGCCCGGCCGGCCGGCCATCAGGTAGAACCGGTTCGGCCCGCCCCGGAGTCGGACCGTTGCGCGGATCCTCCGCCGCCCCGGCTCGAAATCGAGCCCCGACTCGTCGCGGACCGGCACCCCGTTCTGGTAGAGCCGGACGTCGCGGGCATCCGCCTCGCCGAGCGAGATCGTCAGGACGACGTCCCGGTCCTGGCCCCGCTGGACCGGCCGGGCCGGGGGATCGATGGCGACGAGCGGCGCCCGGCTTGCCGCCGGCCTGGGCAGGCCGGGGGCCTGGCCCCGGCGGATCTGGTCCGACAGGCCGGGGGCGTGGTGGGTCTCGTAGAAGTTCCCCAGGGGCAGGACCTCATCGCGACGGAGCAGGGTCACCCGGTCCGCCGAGCCGGGCGAGCCATCGAACAGGCCCTCGGGCGTGTAGACCACCCAGGACCCGCCTTCCGACGCGGCCCGGGGCGGCCCGGGAGGCGGAGCGATCGCCGGCAGTGCGGCCAGGGTGCCGAGAAGGCGGGGCGGCGTCCCGGCCAGGTTCCAGAACCGCACGGTCGCGTCGTCGCTCCCGCTGGCGATCAGCCCGGCCCCCATCGCCGCGAGGGCGGTGACCTGCTCGCCGTGGCCCGGCTCCAGCCGAATCGGCCTGCGAAGGTTGCTCGTCGGCCAGGCCCAGATCGACTTGTCCTCCCCGGACGCGGCGATCCAGGACCGATCCCGGCTGAAGACGATCGCGCGGACCGGCGGGCCGGATTCGCGGAGCCGATCCGCCGGGGCGTCCCGGCCTTCTTCCCGGATCAGGATCCGGCCGTCCCTCGACCCGATCGCGACGCGACGCCGGTCGCCGGGGTCGAACCGCACGGCGGTGACCATCGCCCCCGGCGAGGCGAACGAGGCCAACGGCCGCGGACGCTCCCCCGCCGCGTCGAGGCCCCATAATCGGGTCGTCCCCCCGGCGTCGGACGTGGCCAGGGACCGGCTGTCGGCCGAGAACGCGACCGCCGACATCTTGTCCTCGTGGTCCGGGGCCGCGATCGTGAACCGAAGGCGGCCGGTCTCGGCCTCCCACACGCAGGCCAAAGGCCCTTCCGAACTGCACGCGGCGATCAGCCGGCCGTCCGGGGAGATGGCGACCATCTGGTCGCCGTCGAGCGCGGTGCTGGCGCCGAACTGCCAGCTCACGGGCCCCGATCCGCCCCGGGCCAGGGGGCGGGCCAGCGGCGTGGGCCGGGCCCGGCCGCTCGCGCGATCGACCACGACGACCTCGCCATCCGGGGACCGCGCCAGGGCCAGGAAGGAGGCGTCCGGCGCGATCGCCCCCGAGGTCCATCGCCCCGCGATCGGGGCGTACCCGCCCCCGTCCCTGAGGTCCCACACCCGGGCGTCGAGGTCCCGGGTGATCGTGAGCATGATGCGGGAGTCATCCGACAGGCCGACCCCCGCGAGCCGCCCGCGACGCGCCGGGATCCGGCCCCGCAGGTCCCCGGCCGGGAGATCCCAGGCCCGGATCCCGCCGTCCTGGTCGCCGGCCGCCAGCGTCGTCCCATCCGGGGCGAAGGCCAGCGAGGTCGCCTGCCCGCCGCTCTCGGCCCCCTCCAGCGTCACCGGCACGGCCCCGGGGCCGTCGCCCATCCGCCAGATCTGGACCCGCCCCCTCGCCCGGTCGCAGAGGCCGAGGTATCGCCCGTCGGCGGAGAATCCCATCTGCTCGGGGCGGCCCGCGACGGCGAGGGGCGTCGGAGGCCCTTCGCGGCCGAGATCGACGAGAAGGACGGACTCCCCGACCGCCGCCGCGAGCCGTCCCGAGGCCGAGATCGCGAGCCGGTCGGCCTCACCGCCCAAACGAACCCGGCGGGCGTCGGCCTCCCGGGCTAGGTCCCAGACGGCGAGGTCGCCGCCGTCGATGCCCGCGGCCAACCAGTTCCCGTCGGGAGAGAGCGCGAGCCGGATGGCGGTGCCCCCGGGCGGTTCGAGTTCCCGGACCGGCTCGCCCGACGGCCCGAAGAGCCGGATCGGCTCCTGCTCCGCGGCGACCGCCAGCACGACGCGGGCCTCCGCGCCGGCGCAGGCGGCGACCGATGTGACCTCCGCGGCCAGGGGCCGGGGCGCGAGGGGCCGCGGGCCGATCTCCCAGAGCCAGGCCTGGCCGTCCTTGTCCGCCGAGACGAAGTGCCGTGCGTCGGGGAGCGGCGTGAGGGACGTGATCCGGCTGCGGTGCGGATGCGGGCCGTCCCTGGGCTTCTCGGCCGCGTCGCCGGCGGCGAGGTCCCAGAACCGGACCTGGCCCCGGCCGTCGCCGGTCGCAAGCCAGCGGCCATCGGGGCCGAGGGCCAGGCAGTCGATCCCCTGGATGTGCGACGAGTCGGGCAGGCCCCGGAGGAGGGTCCGGTCCCCGGCCCGCCAGATCTTGACGGTCGAGTCCATGCTGGCGGTGGCCAGCCGCCCGCCGTCGGCCGTGAACGCGGCGGCCGTCACCCGGTCGCCGTGCCCCGTGGGGAGGAGCCATCGATCGGGCGGGTCCGCGCGGACCCGGACCTCGCGGGCCCACAGGGTCCGATCCGGCGGGATGTTGCCGAGCGTCCGGAATCCCTGGCGGGCCAGCGCCGGGTCCCGATTCATCGCGTCCAGGCAGGCGAGCAGGTTCCGGGGGCGGTCGGGCCGTCCCAGGCCGCGGATCAGGGCATCGACGAACCGGCTCCGGCCGCCGGCCGGGGTCCCCTCGCTCGCGGGCGACCCGTCGGCGGCCAGCCAGGCCGTCACGTCGGGCCATCGGGCCAGCTTGCCCAGCATCGTCTTGCCCGGGGTGCGGCCCGTCGGAGCCGCCCCCGAGGCCCGCTTCCGGTCGGGCTCGTCGGCGGTCCGGCCCTGGAGCGACGTGTCGAGCCAGCAGACGACGGGGTTCCGGCCGCCCGACGCGAGGGCATCGATGGTCGACTCGATCGACCATCCGGTCCGGTCGAGATTCGCGAGCCTGGCGTCGCTCGGGAGGAGGTACTCGCGCCCGGGCGTGCCCGGGGCGGCCCCGGGCGGCGGGGGGACGCCGATCGCCTGCCCGGCGAAATAGATCACCACGAGGTCGCCGGGGCGTGCCCGCGCGCCCAGCCAGTCCCGGGTCGCCCAGGCCAGGTTCGACCCCGTCGGGGCCAGGTCGGCGACCTGATCCTCGGCCCGGCCCGGCGTGGCGACACCTTGATCCTGGAGCAGGAGAAGATTCCGGGCGCCCCACCCCGCCTCCAGGAACCATCGGCGGACCTCGCGGGCGTCGCGGACCGCGGCGTTGCACCCGGGGATCGCCGGATCTTCATATCGGTCGATCCCGACCAGGACCGCCCAGGCTTCGGGCGGGCGCGGTTCCTGGCCCTTAGCCGGAGTCGGCCCGGCCAGGAGGGCCAGAGCCGCCAGGGCCGAGATGAGCCGGGGGAGTGCGGAGTTCCGGGCGAACGGCGTCATCACGAGCCAGCCTCCCGCGTATCGGTCGGGTCGGTCAATCTTGACGATCGGGGAGTCCGGGCCCGGAGGCCGTGCCCGCCGGGGCATCCACGACGATCCGGAACCCCAGGTCATTGGCCGCCGTCGCGGCGGGCTCGGACGCGCGGAAGGTCGTGCCGGCCTGATCCTGGCCCGATTTGAACGAGCCGCCGCGGACGACGCCCAGGCAGTTGGAATCGTCGCATCGCGGCCCTTTCGGGTCGTCGACCCGGCTCGAAGTGGCCAGGTAAGGCCCCCACGCGTCCGAGCACCACTCGCGGACGTTGCCCGCCAGGTCGAAGATCCCCTGTGCCGTGCGGTCGTCGCGATAGCTGCCCGGCTTCGCCGTGGGGACCGGCTCGTCGAGGCTGTCGACCCGGGCCAGGCTGGTGATCCCCGCACCGTCGTCCCCCCAGACGAAGCGTCGCTCCTGCCCGAGCGAGCGGGCGGCGTATTCCCACTCGGCCTCGGTCGGCAGTCGGCCCCCCGCCCAGGCCGCGAATTCCTCGGCGAGCCGGCGGTCGATCCCGACGGCGGGGTATTCCATGGCCTCCGATTCGGGCAGGTGCGACCTGTCGGTCAACTCGGCCCACCCGTCGCGCCAGGCCGGGGGCTGGTCGCCGGGGCCGATCCCCCGCTCGCGGAAGAAGGCCGTCATCTGTCCGTAGGTGACCTCGGTGGTCTGCAAGTAGAACGGCGACAGCCGGACCCGGTGCGCCGGGCGATCGTCGCGGGTGTCCGGCCCGGAATCCGCGAAGTCGCCCATGACGAACTCGCCGCCCTCGATCCGCGCCAGCCGGATCGATCCCGGTTCGCGAAGCCCGTTCCCGGCCTCGCTCGCGAGCATCAACCCCCGGTCTTCGGATCGGTATCGGACGCGGGCCGGGCCCGGGCGTGCCGGGGCCGCGGGCCCGACCGGGCCGGGACGACCATCGATCGACGTGATCTCGATGGGCGGGGAAAGCACATCTGGGCTGATCGTCGTGTTGGCTTCGTTCGGCCGCTTCGCCCCGGAACCCGGGCCGAACATCACCCAGACGGGGTAGATCAAGAGCGCCGCCAGGCAGGCCAGCCCCAGGACGAGTTTTCGATGCCGCTTGGCTTCCACGGGCCGCGTCGGGGGCACCGCCGTCGACGGATCCTCCGCGGGCCGGGTCGTCGGCGAGGGGTCCCGGCGGCCGGGCTCGTCGCCTTGGGTGGTCTCCAGCCGGGGAGGCGGGGAGTCCACGGTCTCCGGCGGCGTGAATGCGGGGGGAGCGGCGAGCCCGGACAAGGCCGCATAGGACTCGGTCGGCGCGAACGAGGCGGGGAGTGCGGCCAGGAATGCCTCCCACAATGCGCGGGGGGATTGGGGCCGATCCTCGGGCGACTTGGCCAGGCAGCGGAGGACGACCGCTTCCAGCCCCTTGGGCAGGTCCAGGCCGGGCGCCTTGGCGGCGAACGGGGGCGGGGGCGTGTTGATCAGGTCGTGGTAGAGCCGGATGATCGGGCCGCCGAACGGTCGATGCCCGGTGAGGAACTCGTAGAGGATCACCCCGATCGAATAGAGATCGCTCCGCCCATCCACCGACTCCCCGAGCACCTGCTGGGGGCTCGCGTAGGTGGGCGTGAAGCCGGCCCCGCCGGTCCCGGTCTGGAATTCCTCGCGGTCCTGGGAGTCGAGGATCTTCGCGATGCCGAAGTCGAGGACCTTGAGGATCTCGCGCCCGGGGGGCCGGCCGGCGACCAGGATCAGGTTGGAGGGCTTGAGGTCGCGATGGATGATCGAGAGGTCGTGGGCCGCCTGCAGGACGTCGCAGAGCTGCGCGAGGATCCGGGCGATCCAGTCCAACGCCTGGGGGACGCCGGGCTTGAGGATGCGGTCGAGGCTCTCCCCCTGGACATAGGCCATCTCGATGAAGGCGGCATCCGGGGCGACGTGGGCATCGTGGACCGCCACGGCGTTGGGATGGGAGAGGCGGGCCATGACCCGCGCCTCGCGCCGGAACCGGGACAGCGCGTTCTGGTCGAAGGCATGCCTGGGCACGATCAGCTTGATGGCCCTGTGGGTGTCCAGCGCCAGGTGGCGGACCAGCCACACCGAACCCATGCCCCCCTCGCCCAGCTTTTTCTCGATCTGATAGCGGCCGAAGATCACCTGCCCGGGGGCCAGCGGGCCGATCGGTGTGAGAGCATCTCGTTGCGACGAGGCGCCTCCGGGGCCCGTGCTCGGCCTCGCCTGATCCGCGGCGGTCGGCGGGGCATCGGCGGCACCGGGGCCGAACTCGGCAGACGTCCGGGTCGGGAACGGGTCGGCCGGGGCCGGCCTGCCCTCACCGGGGACGTGCGGGGCCCAATCCGGGCTTCCCCAGGGCCGGTCGAAGGGGCTGGTGAATTCGTCGCTCGATCCCATGATGTGACCGCCCGTCTCGCAGGCCCCGGCGCCGAAGTAGCCCTTCGCCGCGGGCTGGACCCGCGACGAGGAGGGGGTTCCCGGACCCGGATTCGCGGGCCGGGGCACCCCAGGATATCAAGCCGATGGCCCGGCGGGGAGCCGCCATGTGAGGGCCGGGCCGGCCTGGCATCAGAGCTTCAGCGACAAGGTCGCGGTGCCGCCGACCAGCGGGGCCCCCGCCACCCCGCGCAGCCCGCCCGCCGCGGTGGACGCGACCTGCAACTGGTATCGGCCCGCCTTCGGTTTCTTGCCCAGCGTCAGCGTGACCGTCGTCGACCCGGGGGCATAGGTCACCCCCTTCAACCTCACCGCGACGGATCTCGTCTTCCCTTTCTTCCCCGACATCATCGTCAGGACATAGTTCGCCGTCGAGCCGGCCGAGGCCGGGTCCAGGGCGCCATCGAAGCCCACCTGGATGCCCAGGAGCTTCCCCTTCTTCCGCGCCGCCGTCGCCCGCACCGCCCGCACCGTCGGCACCGGGATCGGCGACTCCGCCGTCACGCCGATCGGGGCGGAGCCGCTGGACAGGAAGGCACCGCCGCCGACGAACCCGGCGGCGATCGTGTGGGGCCCGGCCGCCAGCGTCGTGACCGGTGAGGCCGCCACCCCGCCGCCATCCAGCGGCACCGGGCCGCCCAGCGGCGCGCCGTCCAGATAGAACTGGACCAGGCCCCCGGGGGTCCCGGCCCCGGCGACCGCCGCGGTGACCCTGGCGGTGAAGACGAACGGCTGGCCGGCGACGACGCGGGGCGACGCGACCTCGACCATGATCGAGGTGGCCGCCTCGATCTGGATCCGGGTCGCGGCCATGGGCGCGGTCGGCTCGATCGACGCCTGGCCGTCGCCGCCGATCGCCACGGCCGCGAAGCCGTAGGAACGGCCAGCCTCGCCCGGATAGACGGCCTGACGCTCGGCCGTCCCGGACAGCCAGGGGGTGAGCGGCCCGCCATCGACCGAGACGAAGACGTCATACCCCGCGATCCCCGCGGGCGACTCCCCGCCCCAGGACACCAGGATGGCGGGGCTGTTCGACACGGCCGGGAGCGGATCCACGAACGCGGTGGGCCGTTCCAGGCTGATCGACTGCGCCTGGTCGGTCGCCAGGCTCGGCAGGAACCGGCCGGTCCCGGAGAACGACGCACCGAAGAAGTGGAAGCCCGGCGGGATCGGCACGCCGGCCGGCAGGGCCGCCAGGCCCGAGCCGTCCACCGCGACCGGGCCGCCGAGGGGCTGGCCGTCGACGGTGAACTGGACCGTCCCGGTCGGCACCCCGGCCCAGGCCCCATCCGGCGTGGTCACCATCGCGGCGATGCCCGAGGGCACCCCCGAGGCGATCCTGCCCGACCCGAGCAGGACCGCCGTCGCGGTCGCCGCCCGCGTCCGGACCAGGGTGGAGGACTGCGGGCCGGGCGGCGTGGCGGAGCGTTCGCCGAGCCCGTTGATCGCGACGACGGCGAACCCGTAGGTGTGACCTTCGACCCCGGGATAGGTGGCGGCGGTGCCGGGGGTCGCGACGAACCACGGGGCGAGCGGCCCGCCGTCGACCGAGACGAAGACGTCGTACCCGGCGATGCCCGAGTCGGACTGGCCGGTCCAGCGGACCTCGAACGGGTTGTCGCGGACCTCGGCCGGCAGCGGCACGACCGACGCGGTGACCAGCGAGCGGACCACCGAGGCCTCGGCCGGGCCCGCCTCGCTGGCCAGGAACCGACCCGTGCCGGCGAAGCGTGCGGCGACCGAGTGGAGGCCCGCGGCCAGGGTCGCGATGGCCGGCGAGGTCGCCACCCCGTCGGCGATCGCCACCGGGCTGCCGAGGGGCTGGCCATCGACGAGGAACTGGACCGACCCGGTCGGCTGTCCCGCCCAGGCCCCGTCGGGCGTGGTGACCGTCGCCACGAAGGTGGCCGGCTGCCCGGCCAGGAACTGGGGAAGCGAGGGCCGGACCGCCACGGCGGTCGCGGCCATCGTCCTGACGGTGGTGAACGCCGGGGCGCTCAGGTTGGACCTCAGCCCCGACTCGTCGATCGCGACCGCGGTGAAGGCGTAGCGGTGCCCCTCCACCCCGGTGTAGTTGGCCGTCTTGAGCGGCGTGCCGGTGAGCCAGGGCTTCGAAGCCCCGCCGTTGTCGGAGACGAAGATGTCGAACGTCCGGGCGTCCGCGGAGGAGAGATTTCCCCAGAGGACGGGGAATGACAGGTCGTGGACCTCCGCCGCCAGGGGGGTCAGTTGGGCGGTCGGGCGGGTGAGCTGGAGTTGGCCGATCACCGCGCCGCCGGTCCCGGGCAGCGTCAACCCGGCCAGGCTGGAGGAGGGCGTGCTCGCCGCGAAGGAGCCGATCAGCGTGACGCCCCCCGAGGGGGAGACTCGCAGCCCGTTCACTCCATCGCTGCCGGTCCCGCCGCCGGTCACGACCGAGACCGCCCGGCCGTCGGAGGCGGCGATCTGGGCCAGGTAGATGTCCTGGCTGTCGATCGTCGAGCCCTGCGCGAGCGAGCCGAACGGGGACGCCCCCTTGTAGCTGCCGGCGAGGAGGACCAGGCCCTGGCCGTCGGTCGCGATCGCATCGGCCGAATCGGTCCCGCTCCCGCCGAGGCTCTTGACCCAATCGGTATTGCCCGAGGCGTCCAGCCGCGCGACGAAAATGTCCTGGCTGTTGCCCTGGCTGGTGAAGCTCTTTGGGCTAGATGAGCCTAGGGTGTAAGTCAACTTGTTGGAATAATTGCCGGTGGCGTACACCCGGCCGGCGGCGTCGACCGTGAGGCCGGAAACCGAAGGGCTCCCCTGGACGAGCCGCTTGGCATACTCGACCTCGCCGGAAGAGTTCTTCAGCTTCAAGACGTAGGCCAGGCTCGTATTGGTATCGGGCCTCAGCGTCGTGAAGCCCGTGTTCACGGACCCGAATGTCACGGCATCGAATGTCGTGGACATCAGATACAGGTCGCCGGCCTCGTCGATCGCGGTCCGCGTCGTGCCGAACGCCGGGGTGTTATAGGATTTGACCCAGCCCCCCTCGGAGCCGATCCCCCCGTTCGGGCCGACCCGGGCCACCAGCCCCCCCTCTTGCAGCGGGGAAAGGTTGAATCTGCCCAGGTAGTTGTTCGACGTCCTCGGGGTCGAACTGTAGACGGCGACCCCCGAAAAGCTACCGTCGCCCTGGCATGAGTAGGTGCCGATGAAGTAGGCGTTGCCCGACGCGTCGACCTCGACCGAATTGATGTTGGCGTTGAATCCAGGGTCGGAGTCGAACAGGAGGCGATACACGAACCGGCCCTGGCTATCGAATTTGATCGCGAAGCCCAGACCCTCGCTCCCCGTGTTATTCAGGACGACGGAGCTATCATTGTTCGGCGTGGCGTAGATCGGGGCATCGATCCGCGTCGGGAACGTCGAGGAGGTCCCGCCCACGACATAAACGTTCCCCTGGGCATCCGCCTGAACGTCGGAAATCGACAACGCCACGTTGGCCTCGGGGGCCTCGGCCGTCCCCCCGCCGATG
This sequence comes from Tundrisphaera macrotermitis, assembly GCF_051175315.1. NCBI lineage: Bacteria > Pseudomonadati > Planctomycetota > Planctomycetia > Isosphaerales > Isosphaeraceae > Tundrisphaera > Tundrisphaera macrotermitis. Next base: position 1,894,756 of record NZ_CP195100.1, on the reverse strand, counting down.
TTGACCGCCCAGATGGCCTGGCCGTCGCCGTCGAGCTTGGCGACATACTTGCTGCCTTTGGTGAGGCTCTTGGAAAGTGGCGCCAGGCCCAGCGTCTGGTCGTAGGAGCCGGCCAGGTAATGATTGCCGGCGGCGTCGGTGGTGCTGGAGAAGAAGCCGGGGGAGGTATTGGTCGCCTGGTTGACCACGTTCGCGACGGCGACGGGCGTGATCGCCAGCAACGCGCGCGGCTCCAGCCCTTCCGCGGCCAGGTGGCGCGCCCGGAGCGGGCGGCGAGCGGAGGCGGGGCGGCGGGGGTCGATGGGCTTCCGGGTCGGCATCTTGGATGTCCCGTTCCGTCCGAGGGGGGGATCAGGCGGTGATCTCGGCGGGCGACGAGGGGGTGACGGGGTCGTGCCATCGTCGTCGACGAGATCCCGGTGGGCAAGCGACGTAAAAGGGGCCTCGACTTCGAGGCGTCGATCGGGCTGATCCGGGATCGGCGATGACGCCGCACCCGTGCGGCCGTTCCGGCCTTGGTCGGACGGCGGGAAACGTGTCGTCGATCCGGTCGGCCTGGGCCCATCCGGCGGGTCGCCCTGCCGGCTGTGCGATGTGTGGATTCGAGGATTTTATGCAGCACGAAGATGTTTCTTCAAGGAGAATTTGCACGAATCAGGTCTGATGTTGATATTCCGAACCAAGGAATCGGCGGGGGCAAGAATCCGGCCCCGCCGCCCGCGGGGCCGCCCCATCTCGTCCGAAGACTCGGGTCGTCGCGGTCGCCCCGGTTCGGACGGCGGGCCGGTCGGCTTCGACGGAAGTTGGAAGGGCGTGCGGCGAGGTACGGGGGATAATCCATGCGTATTGATGCCGTCGCCAGGGGAGGATGGGTTCTCATGCGTGCTCAGAATCGTTGCGGTCGGTCGGGTCGCGACCGGAACCGGCGGCGGGCCGGCTTCGAGGCGATGGAGTCGCGCGAATTGCTCGCCACCTTCACGGTCGCGAGCACGCAGGATTCCGGTCCCGGCTCGCTCCGCCAGGCGATCCTCGACGCCAACCTCGCCCCGGGGGCGGACCGGGTCGTCTTCGCCATCCCCGCGACCGATCCCGGCTTCCGCCCCGCCTCCGGGGGCGTGCCGGCCTCCTGGACGTTCCGCCCGTTCTCCGCCCTGCCCACCATCGAGCGCGACCCGAGCACCCCGGCCGTCCCGAATCCCCTGGAAATCGACGGCACCAGCCAGCCGGGATACGCCGGACGGCCGATCCTCCAGATCGACGGGACCTTCGCCGGGGTCGGGGTCTCCGGCCTGACGATCACGGCGGGGGATAGCACGGTCCGCGGTCTGGCGATCAACCAGTTCCAGTTTGCGGTCGGTGCCAGCGGCCTCCGTTTCGGCGGGAATGGGATCGAGATCTCCCGCAATGGCGGCAACCTCATCCAGGGCAATTACCTCGGCCCCGACCTCGGCGCCACCAATCGCGTGGGCAACGGGCGGACCGGGCTCCTGATCGACAACTCCCCGAATAATCTCGTCGGCGGGACGGGCCCGGGCCAGGGGAACATCATCTCCTCGAACCGGGCCGGTGGCCTCTTCATCACCGGCGCCGGGGCCTCGGGCAACGTCGTCCAGGGCAATGCCATCGGGACCAACTTCGAGTCCAACCCGGCGGCGGACATCGCCAACCTGATCGATGGCGTCGAGATCAACAGTGCGTCGGGGAACACCATCGGCGGTACCGCCCCGGGCGCCGGAAACGTGATCGCCCGGAACAACGGCAACGGCGTCTCGATCCGCGAGACGACGGCCACGGGCAACGTCGTCCAGGGGAATTTCATCGGGACCGACCGTGCTGGCAGCGTCGCCCTGGGGAACCTGCTCGACGGCGTCTACATCGAGGGGGGCCAGAACAACATCATCGGGGGGACGGCCCCGGGCGCCGGGAACGTGATCGGCCGGAACCGGATCGGCGTCGACATCCAGCCTTCCCTGAACAACCGGGGCGTCCCGACCGCCGACGCGACCGGCAACCTGGTCCAGGGGAACCACGTCGGCCTGTTCCCCGGGCCCGAAGGCGTCGCGAGCCGGCTCGACAACCTCACCGACGGGATCGCCCTGGGCGGGTCGCGGAACCTGATCGGCGGGCTGGCGCCGGGGGCCGGCAACGTGATCTCGCGGAACGGGGCCAACGGCATCTCGGTCGCGGGGCGGAACCTGGCCACCGGGGGCCGGATCGGCGTCGGCAACGTCATCCAGGGGAATCGGATCGGCACCGAATCCGGCGGCGCGGACCGGTTCGCGAACGCCCAGGCCGGGATCGTCATCAACGCGAGCGACTCGAATCAGATCGGACCGGGCAACCTGATCTCGGGCAACGGTGCGGAAGGCATCCTCATCCTCCAGGCCCAGGCGACGGGCAACGTCGTCGCCGGGAATCGCATCGGGACCGACGCCTCCGGCACCGCGGCCATCGGCAACGGCGGGGCGGGCCTCCGGATCGCGGATGCCGGATCGAACCTGGTGGGGGGGACGACCGCGGCGGCCCGAAACCTGATCTCCGGCAACCAGGGGGCCGGGGTCGCGATCGCCGGTGCCGCCGCCCGGGGGAATCGCGTCGTCGGCAACTTCGTGGGCACGGATCTCACCGGCCGCCTGGCCCTGGGCAACCGGCAGGACGGCGTCAACCTCGCCGCATCCGCGACGGCCAACGCGGTCGGCGGGCCGGGCGCGGGGGAATCCAACCTGATCTCGGGCAATCTCGGCAACGGCATCGCCATCATCGGCGGCGGGGCCGGGGCGAACCTGATCCAGGGGAACGATATCGGGGTCGATGTGGCCGGCTCGACGCGGCTGGGGAACTCGGGCAATGGGATCCTGGTCGACGGGTCGGCGGGCAACCTGATCGGCGGGGCCGCCCCCGGGGCCGGCAACCTGATCTCCGGCAACCAGTTCAACGGCATCTTCGTGTCCGGCGCCGCGGCGACGGGGAATGAAATCCAGGGCAATCTGATCGGCGTCGATGCCACCGGCATGCGGGGGGCCGACCTCGCGGGCGGGCCTCTGGGCAATGTCGGCAACGGCATCCTCCTGAGCGACGCCCCCGCCAACCGGATCGGCGGATCCCTCCCCGGCCAGAGGAACATCATCTCGGCCAACCTCGCGGCGGGGATCCAGATCTTCAACGTGGGGGCCTCCGGGAATCAGGTCCAGGGGAACTTCCTGGGGACCAATCGCGAGGGGACCGCGGCCCTCCCCAATCTCACCGAAGGCATCCTCATCAACTTCGCCCCCGGCAACCTCATCGGGGGGACGGATCCCGCATCCGGCAACCTCGTCTCGGGCAATCAGGGGGTGGGCGTCCGGATCCAGGGGGCCGGCGCCTCCGGGAACGTCCTCGCGGCCAACCGGATCGGGCTCGATGCGTCGGGGCGCTCCGCCCTGCAGAATGGGCTCAGCGGCGTCCTGATCGACGGCGCCGCGGGAAATGCGATCGGCATCGCGGCGGCCGGCGCGGGGAACGTGATCTCGGGCAATGCCGGTTCCGGGATCCAGATCAACGGGCCATCCAACCTCGTCCAGAACAACGTCATCGGCACCGACGTGGCCGGGGGCCTCGCCGTCGCCAATCAGATCCACGGGATCGCGATCAACGGCGCGGCCGGGAACCTGATCGGCGGGCCGGGGGCCCTGGCCGGCAACCTGATCTCGGGCAACGGGCAGGATGGGATCTTCGTGACGGGGGTGGCGTCCTCGTCATCCGGCGCGATCGATCCGCCGGTCGTGATCCAGGGCAACACCATCGGGACGGACGCCTCGGGGACCTTCGCGGTGCCGAACCGGGCGAGCGGGATCCTGATCGAAGCGACCGGCTCCGCCCAAGTCGGGGGGGATGTCCCCGGGGCCGGCAACCTGGTCTCCGGCAACGGCGGGCCCGGCGTGGCGCTCTCCGGGGCGGCCTCGACCGGCAATCGGATCTCCGGCAACCGGATCGGGACGGATCGCGTCGGGGGATCGCCGATCGGCAATTCGGTCGGGGTACTGCTCAGCGGCTCGCCCGGGAACCTGGTGGGCGGGGAGTCCGCGGCGGCCCGGAACCTGATCTCGGGGAATCGGCAGGCGGGCATCCAGGTCGTCGGCTTCGGGGCCTCGGCCAACCGGATCCGGGGGAACTGGATCGGCATCGATGCCGAGAGCAGGATCCCCCTCTCCAACGGGATCGGCGTGCTCATCGACGGGGTGGGCGAGAATCAGGTCGGCGGGCCAGAACCCGGCGCGGGGAATGTGATCTCGGGCAACGACACGACCGGGATCTACATCATCGGCCAGGAGGCGACCGCCAACGTCGCGGCCGGGAACATCATCGGCCTCGACGCCACCGGCCGGTTCATGATCGCCACGTCCGACTCGGCCGATCCCGACGCGGCGATCCGGGCCCGCCAGGACGTCGGCGTCCTGATCAACGGGTCCGTCGGCAACGTGATCGGCGGGGTGGCACCCAACATCATCTCGGGGAACGTCGTTGGGGTCGAACTCTCCTCCCTCAACGCCAACCTGGCGGCCTCGGCGCGTCCGAATCGCGTGCTCGGCAACCTGATCGGCACCGACGCCACCGGCCTGTCGCCCGTGGGCAACCTCTACGGGGTCTTCATCAACGGGCTCTCGGATAACGTCATCGGCGGCCCCGGGGCCGGCAACGTCATCTCGGGGAACACGGCGGTCGGTGTCGAGATCTTCGGGGCCCTGTCCGCCGGGAACCTGGTCCAGTCCAATCTCATCGGCCCCGGGGCCGACGGGCGGGCCGCGTTCGTGACCCCGGGCCGGGGCGGCCGGTTCGTCCAGCCGATCGGCATCGGGATCCAGGATGCGTCGGGGAACCGGGTGGGAGGCCGGGCGGCCGGCGAGGGCAACACGATCGCCGGCAACGATCAGGCGGGCATCTACATCCTGGGGCAGTCGAATTCCTCGCGGGGGAACGTCGTCGTCGGGAACGTGATCGGGATCCGATCACGGGGGAAGAAGGCGCTGGGGAACCGCCTCTACGGCGTGCTCCTCTTCAACGCCCCCGACAACAGCGTCGCGAGATCCGGCCGGGGTGCCAATCGCTTCGCGGCGAACGGGATCGCCGACTTCCGCGAATTCACCGGCCGCCGTCGCGACGGCGGCGCGGCCGCCTCGACCGGCGACCTGGCCACGGCGGTCGCCCGGGTGGTGGGCATGGCCCCATCGCGCAAGAAGCCACGCTGAGCCGGGCCCTGCCCTCCCCCGCCCCGCTCATCCGCCCAGGACCGGCGGCAGCGTGCGGCGCGACCCGCCGAACCGGACGTTGAACAGGAGGAGCCACTCGTGGTCGAAGGGCTTCGGGTTGGTCACCGGGTTGACGAAGCCGAATGTGAGGATCGACCGCTGCGAGAATTCCAGGTTCAACCCATAGGTGAGATTCACGATGTCGGGGGTCCCCGCGGGGTCGTTCTGATTGAACGGGTCGCGGTGGGTCAATGGGTTATTGACGTGGACCTCGAAGGTCGGGACGACGGCCGTCAGCCATCGTGACGCGTCGGCGTTGCGATAAACATAGTAGCCGATCCCGATGTCGTTGTAGACCATCGTCACGTCGCGGACCGAGGAGGGGACGTCGAGCGCCGAGAAGCCGTGGAGGTAGAAGTCCCCGCGCCTCCAGATGTATCCCAGGAAAGGCTGGATCGTGGTCGAGCGGACGCTCTGGACGTAGGTGGCGCCGGCGAACTGGTCGGGGCCCGTCGGCGGGGTGACGACGATGCCGGCGGAGATCAGGCTGCCGGTCGCCGGGTCGAGCTTGAGGATGTACTTGGCGAAGAAGCTCACGTCGCCCAGCGCGGTGCTCGTCCCCCCCGGCTTGCGGAACGCACCTCGGATCGTGGAGTCGGCCGTCAGGGTGTTCAGCGGCAGCCTCACCCCGAATGAGCCCCGCGCCGAGTCGAACGTCTTCTCGAATCCGAAGATCTGGCGATAGACCCTGAGGTTGCCGACCGGGGAATCGAACCGACTGTTGACCTCGCCGTTCACGTTGGAGAAATAGTTGAACGAGTAGAAGACGCGATCCTGCGGCTGCGGCGATTGGTTCTCGCCGATCTTGAACCCGCGCACGGTCGGGGCCAGGGAGGTGACGCGTCGCGGGCTCGGCGGCCTCGGGAAGCCCGGCGGCGGGAAGGGTTGCGGTAGCGCGGGGGCGGTCGGAACGGAGACCTGGAGGGCCCTGAACTGGGCCCCGAGGTCGCCGAGCATGTTCAGGGCACCGCCCTGCGACGACAGCCCGCCGCCCAGGCCGGATGCGGTGGCCGGCGACCCCGCACCGCCTCCCCCCGCCCCGGCCCCGCCGCCGTCGGCCCCGGCCGCACCCGCCATCGGGGATGGCGAGGCCGACCCCGATCCGTCGCCGCCGAATGGGCTTGGGTCCGCCCCCGGAATACCGCCCGGCACCCCCGAAGATCCCGGGAAATCGCCACCGGCGGCCATCCCGGGGGCCGGGTACGGGGATTGCGGGCTCCCGATCCCCCGGCCCGGGTCGAACCGTTCGGAGATGATCGGCTCCTGGGCCCGGGCCGGGGCCGAGCTGCTGCATCCCACCAGGAACGTCGCGAACAAGACGCCCAGTCGTCGGCTTGACCTGTCCATCGGATGGGGTCTCGCTCGGAACCAAAAGGCCATGATCCCGCCCGGCGGGAACCCCGGAGACCGCGGCTCGCCTCCAAGGCGGCGATCTCGACCAAGGGCCATCGCGAGTCGGGCCGTCCGAATCGCTACAACCCTATCAATCGTCAATCTCCGCCGGCCAAATCAATCTTCTTCGGATCCAGATGGCTGAAAGATCGTGGTGCGTGCCGGGCGGGTCGCGTCCGCATCGGTGGGCTCGGCGGGGACGCGGGCCGACGGGGGGCGTCGGCCCTGGCGATCCTTCCCATCGCTCATGGGCCCGCCCGGTCCTCGCGCGAGGGGATCAAGGGAAGGGATGGAGGATGATCTCCGCCTGGGGCAAGGCCGGGGGCGGCGGCGAAGGGGGGCCCGATATGTAATGCGTCTTCCTGGGGCTCGCCTCCCGCGTTCATGCTTGAACTTCGATCGATGGGGACCGGGGATTCGATCACGCAGAAATGGCGCGAAGCGTGCCTAATCCGAGCGTCGCCGCCAGAATTCCGCCCTCGGCCAGCGGCGTTCGAGTCGATACCAGGCCGCGAGATTCCGGCGATAGGCGAGGTCGATCCTCGCGAGGGAGCTGGAGTAGCTCGCGAAGGCCGAGCCGTCCCCGGACAGGGCGCGATCGGCCGCCTCGGCCGCCGCGAGTCCCGTGTGGAGGGCGTGGAACAGCCCCTGCGCCGACAGGGGGTCGAAGCTCATCGCGGAGTCGCCCGCGGCGAGCCAACCGTCGCCCGCCGGGGGCGTCAGCGTGGAGCTGGAGGCGGCGATCACCCGCGGGGGCTCCGCCCCGAGAAAGCACGCGTCGGCGATCTCCGCCGCCAGGGTGGGCGATCGGCCCGCCTTCTCGACGAGGGCGGACCGATCCCCGAGGATGGCCGCCGCGGGCAGGTCCGCGTCCGTGTGCCAGGCCAGCACCCTCCGACCGGTCGGGAGACGGGCGGTGTACCACCAGCCGTCGGCGTCCGACTCGGTGAAGGTCGCACCTCCCCGCCCGCCCGGCCCCGCCGCCAGTCCGACGAGCCACCCGCAGATCAGGCGATCGCGCGTGCGCCTGCGCCCGCCGAAGGGCTTGAGCAGGCCGGACATCCTCCCCCCGCAATCGATGACGATCTTCGCCTGGACCGTGAACGTCGAGGCCCGATGCCGGACCCGGGCGACCCATCCATCCCCCGAACGATCCAGGCCGGCCAGGCGGGCGGGGGCGAGCAGCGCGGCCCCGCGGGCCTCGGCCGTCTCCCGGAGCCTCGACTCGAACCGCACGCGGTCGAGATGCCACCCGTGGCCGTCCAGGTCGGCGAGCGAGTCGCGCTCGATCGCGGCGGAATTCCCCCAGACGCTGCGGGCGACGTAGCAGGGCGAATGGCCGTCCTGGAGGAAGTCATCCCAGAGGCCCATGTCCGCGAGCAGACGCCGGGCCGCCGGGGCGAGCGACTCGCCGATCCGGTCGGCCGGCCGTTCGAGTCGCTCCACGACCAGGACCCGCCTGAGCGGGGCCAGGTTGAGCGCCGCGGTCGCCCCGGCGGGGCCCGCTCCGATGATGATGACGTCGGCTTCGATCATGCCGCTCTCAACGACCGATGCCGGGGAAGCGGTGGAGCTTGTCGATCCGGCTGAGGTCGACGTCGGCCGCCGACTCGCCCCGATCCTCGCCGACCACGACCCCTGCCGCGCTGCCCGAGGCCGCCGGGGCTTTCCTCGCACGTGCGGCGTCGGCGGGGCCGGGCTTGATCGCCGGGTGCTGGTCCTCGACCTCGAACTCCGCCGGGAATTCGGGCCCCCCCGGGCCCGGCATCGCCTCCACCACGCCAAGCTGGCCGAAGCCGCGGATCATGTTGTTGATCTGCTGGGTATAGGTTCCCGAACCCAACGGCGCGAGCCATGTGGCACGATTGGCGAAGGCGGCCAGCCGCTCGTCGAGGGGCCTGTCCGTGTCCATGACGATGGCATAGTTCTCCTTCGTCAGTACCTGGTTCGGCACCCGAGCGGGCCAGAACGAGGGGACGTACGGGTCGTAAGCCTTATCGTAGCCCGAGCGGCAGCTCGCCGTGTCGGTCTGCCAGGGCACGGCCATCCATCGCGTGATCCCGCCCGGGGCCTGCCCGTAGAGCGGGCCGTTCGGGATCGTGACGGCGTCCGGCGTGAGGATCTCCCCCAGCCCCGGCTCGATCCAGCCTTCGGCCTGGTGGGCCCACCGGAACGGCTCCATGTACATGGTGGACGACCGGACGGGCCAGGTCATCTCGCAGCCGGGGTGGAACGCGTCGGCCAGGCAGAATTCGAGGGCGGCCCGGGTCAGCACTTCGCCCTGTACGGCGAGCGGCACCTCGTCGATCGACCCGGGAGGCTGGCGATCGGGGTCGTAGTCGGCCACGAAGTCGCCGGCGGCCCACTGATCGAGCATCGTGAGCTGCGTGTCGGTCAGGGCCGCATACTGGCGAGGGGTGTGCGCGGGCGGGATGTTCATGGCGTCGCCGTAGATCCACGGCCAGGGGGCAGGCGACCAGGAGTCGACGTCGAATCGGCGGAATGCGTTGGACACGACGCGCCGCAACTCCCGACCCGCCGGGCCGTTGTCGCCGAGACGCGCCAGGAACCCCTCGTCGGTGAAGTCGATCAGCCCCTTCCAGCCGAACCCGGCGGCGAAGCCGGCATTGACCCACTGGAGGCCGGCGAGCCGCCGGAATAGCGGCAGGATGTCGGCCGAGTAGGACGGCCGGGCCGGCGCGGCCAGGGTGCCCGCCTTGATCGCCACGTCGCGCATCAGGTCCCACATCGTCCGGACCGACTTGCGTCGCGGCCCGTAGTCGGGCGGCGCCACGACCACCCACGCGGGGACGGCCGCGAGCTTGCGGCCGTCCACCGTCACCTCGGCGGTCACCGGCCCGTCCGACACGTCGTCGTGCCATCCCTCGTTGTTCGCGAAGGTGATGGCGAGGCTGCCGTCGTGCGACCGGGAGACCCCGTGGCCCCCGAGCACGATGAGCCGACCCTCGTCGTCGGTCCTGATCTCGCCGAGATCGACGGGGCTCCCCATGAACGACCCGTCGTCGAACCGCTCGGGGCCGGCGTCGGGCCCCTCGACCGATCGCCCCGATGGGGTGATGGCGAGCTGCGAGCGGTCGGCCACGCCGGCGTTCCTCAGCGTCGTCGGCACGGCCATGGAGGCCTCGGGGATGTCGAGCGCGAGCTGGAAGGTGTACCAGGCGGCCTTGGTGTTCGCGAGGCGGACCGACCACCGGACCGAGGCCCCCGAGCCCCGCGCCGAGAGTTCGCGGACGATCCGCCCCCCGGCGTCGACCCCGTAGACGCGGAAGCGGGCGCCCTGGCGCTTCAGCCTGCCTTCCTGGTCGCGATAGGATCCCGGTTCCTTCGCCGGAGGATCGGGCACCTCCGGGCCGATGAAGTACTCCTCCGGGCTATTGCCCACCCGGGCGATGCCGATCGGGGGGTAGATCACCGCCTTGACGATGCAAGCGTCGGGCGACTCCTCCCGGGCCGCCACCGGCCTTGGCTCCGACGAGTCCTGGGGCGACTCGCCGTTGGCCAGGTGTCGCGCCGCCGCGCCCGCCGCATAAACGGCCTTCCTCACCGCCGCGATCGACGATTGCTCCGAAGGGGCGTTGGCCCGGGGCGTCCTCCAGATGTTGAACGCCAGCCGCTGGCCGTATTCGGACTGCCCGCGCGCCCGGATGTCCTGAGCCGGGAGGATGAGGGTTGCCGCATGCACGAAGGGGCTTTCGTCCTCCGACCATTCGTCCATCGCCCGGTCCAGGGGCATGGACCCGGGGTCGGTCCGCCGCTGGATCATGAAGCGGAATCGATACTCGCCCCGGGCGAGCCGGTTGGCCATATCCACGGCCAGGTAGTCATCGGAGTCGTCCGGCACGTCCTGCGGCGCGGCCTCGGGCTCCAGCCGATATTTGACGATCTCGTCGCCGAGCCTGAAGGGGAGGATCGCCCAGTAGGTCGCCGTGAGGACGCTCCCCTCGACCTTCGCCATCGCGTCGAGCACCTCCCGCGTGTCCGGGTGCTTCGCCAGGTAGCCCTCATAATCCCGCAGCACGACGCCCGCGTAGGTGAACTCGCACATCGCCCTCGCGTCCTGGACGAAGAAGCGGGGGAAGTTCTGCATGATGAGGTCGGCGGTGCCCCGGGGCTCGCCCAGGCCGTCGGAATCCGCGACGCCGAACAGCTTGATGCCGATGCCCAGCGTGCTGCCGAGGTCGGCCGAGGCGGGCGCGGTGTCGCTGGAGAACCGCATCCAGGCCTCCAGGGAGTCGTGAGCGAAGATGCCCAACCTCAGCCGAGGGTCGAGGCTCGGGGAGACCTCGAATCGACCGGACGCCACGCCGTGCAGCTTGCGGAAGACGGAGCGTTCGGCCGGGCTCTGGCCGAGCGCGATCCGCTTCTCCTGGGTCATGCGGACGAACATCTCGACGAGTCGCTCCGTCGCACTGCCCTCGCAGTCGAAGCATGGAGGAGCGGCTCCGCCGTGATCTCTCGGGTCGGGCATGATGAGCTCATCTCCGATCAAAATTAATTTGCGGTTAAAATACTTTGTAAATTTACGCGCCCTGGTGATAAAGATGTTCTCGGAAGATTCAATCAGGCTTAATCGGTCGCGTCAAGGCGGTGGCGCATCGTGAAAATGACGAAGCCCGAGACCAGGGATGGCCGTCGCCCGCACCTGCGTCCTGCCCCGGGCAGATCGCCTCATCCCGCTGGATGGCCCGTCCCGGGGCGTCCTCCCCTCGCCGGCCGTCCATGTTCGCGATCCCTTGCTAGGCCGCATTTCAAGGCGTGGTCGGTCGTTTCCCTCTCGCCCGATCCCAAACCCGCAGGAGTGCCAGGGTATGTTCATGTTTTCGGTGGCGTCGGGCCGGCGATCGGCGACACGCCCGGTCCGATTCGCCCTGCTGATATGCGCCGGGATCGCAGCCGGCCCGCCGGCCTCCTCGCGGGCGGACGACAATCCCTCGCGCAACGAGTACGACCGTCGAAGCGGTTCCCATGCCCGGACCCTTCGACTCCGCGAGCCGAGGGCGCATCTGCTCACGGCGGCCGCCCCCTGCCCCCCCGTCTCGGCGGGGCAGATCTATCGGTTCATCGACGGCATTGACGATTGCCTGGTCCCGATGGCGGCCGGCGACCTCGCGAAGGAACTCAACGACCCCTGGGGGGCCCTGGTCCTGCGGAAGAACGCCGGGGGGGCCGGCCCCTGGCCGGGGTCGGTGGCCGACATCGTCGCCGCGATGTCCGCCGTGAGCACGACCAGCCAGTTCCAGCAGTTCAGCTACCTGCTCGGCGAGGGGACCCAGATCCCGACCACGATCGCCCCGCGGACCGGCAATCGGGACCTCCGCTATGTGGTCACCTGGGGGCCGTCGATCGCCTCCCCGGGCGTCTTCCTGAGCGCCGCCCCCGCCGGGGTGTCGCCCGGCCAGCCGCCGCCGTTCCTCCAGGTCATCGCGTTCGACGCCACCAAGCAGAAATATAACTATTACCAGTACGTCAGCAATTCCGATGTGTCGAACGACCCGGGGGCGACGCGGACCTGGAGTTGGGCGGGCGACACCTCGTTCGCGAGGGATCCCCGGACGGTCGGCCGGGGTTGCTTCGCGTGCCACCTCAATGGCGGGCTCAACATGAAGGAGCTGACGCCCCCCTGGAACAACTGGCAGTCGCCCCAGGCCAGCGTCAATCCGGCCGTCGTGCCCCCCGAAGTCGCCGCCGACCCGCTGTTCCTCAACCTCTCGGGCGCCGACAAGTTCCAGCAGGCGTTCCAGGGGGCGCAGTTCAACCTGGGCGTCCGGTTCGTCCGCGACGCGATCCAGGGCAACCGGGTGAACAACCCGCCCGAGTTGCTCCGACGCCTGATCGAAACGACGACGGTGAACTTCGCCTCCAGCCAGGTGCAGGGCAATGCCACCTCGGACGTGAACGCCCTGCCCAACGACTTCTTCCTGAACGACGGCGTGCTGAGGAACGTCCTGAACCTGAACTATTCCCTGCCGACGCTCACGCTGGCCCGCGGCCCTTACCAGCAGTTCGTGGCGGCCAATCAATTCAAGCTGGTCAACCGCGCGGCGGCCAATGGGCCGCCCGACTACACGCAGCCCGGCCCGACCTTCTTCGCGTTCTTCGTGCCGGTGCCCGCCTATGAGGACGCCAAGGCGATCCAGCAGCTGGTCCTCCAGAGGGTCATCAGCCCGAAGTTCGCCGCGGCCGTCCTGATGGTCGACTTCCCCAACCCCATCTTCTCGCCCGCCCGCTCCTCGCTCGGCCGGTATGCCGCCCGGATCGGCCAGGCCAACCTGACGCCCGATCCGCAGGACGCCGAGACGCAGTTCGCCGCCCTCGTCACCCAGGCCGCGGCCGGACAGCCGGCGTGCAACCCGGCGTCCATCGCTTCATGCACGCCGGAGCAGCAGTTCCTCTTCTACTGGAACCGGGCCGACTGGCAGGCGGCCTGCCAGCAGCAGCTCGGCGCCTACCTGGCGGCCGTCGGCAACCGGATCGCGACTCCGGAGGGCGTCAACGATTACATGACGCTGAGCGTCGCCCGGGCGAATCAGTTCTCGACGGCACCCCTGGTCTCCAACCTCCACGAGTTCGACCTGCTCCTGCCCTGCACCGGGCTCGGCTCGGGTTCGGCCCGCATGAACGCCGACGGGACGATCACCACCGAGCCGGCCATCCCGGGCGGATTTTCGCCCTGCGCGGCGACGCCGCCGAGCCGCTGATCCTCTCCTGTTTCCGGAAGCACTCCCCCCCCAATCTTAAGGTGACTTCATGAGTGTCCTGAAGCGTTACGATCCGCCCGCCAACATCTCGGATCTGACCGACCCCGCCCAGGATGAGCTGCTCCGCGCCGAATGGAGTAGCAACGTGAACCGCTGGACCGAGACCGCCATCCTGGGAGACCCCTGGAGTTCCCTGAACGACCAGAATCGGTCGTTCTATGACAACCCGCTCCAGACCGACCTGGCCGGCGGCTCGGCGAAGCTGATCTCCTGGTTCGCGTTCCCGAACCGCATCCTGGTCAATTTCGCCAACGCCTCGTTCCTGGATCAGATGGGCTTCGCGGAGGGGGTCCACAACGACGGGACGTTCGGGCCGCCCCCGCCCGTCAATGGCCGCCCCTATGGCCCCGCCGGGCCCCGGGGCTGGCAGGACGAATATTGCGAATGGATTGCCCGGCGCAATTCGCAAGGCAAAATCACGCAGGTGGATTTCACCTGCGAGAACCCCGAATACTGGTACACCCTCTGGCGGTTCGATCCCAAGGTCGTCCTCGACCTGTATCAGGAGCTCGTCGGGCCCCAGGTGCAGTTGGAGGATCTCTACCTCACCGACGGCACCGGGGCCCCGATAATCGACCGGTCGACCGGGTTGCCCGCCTACAACATCACGAACCGCTGGAACAACCAGCCTACGGCGGGCCAGGTCACCGGGGCCGTCCACCTGATCAGCCCCCCCAACACGTTGGGCGCGGAGATCTACCTCGCGGCGGCCGCGACGCTCCTCCGGGACAACCCGCCCGGCACCGCCGTCACCAGCGAGGGCGACCTCATCGCGTGCAGCCAGTATGGCCAGGCCGGCCGCAACAGCGATCCTCACATCGGGGCGACGGTCAACGGGGTGATCCGCGGTGGGGGCCAGGTCATCTCGCTCGAGAACCCGATCGGGCTCTACATCCAGATGCCCGACTTCAGCACCTACCAACTCCCGCCCGACCCCAAGCTCCCCGCCGGGGCCCAGCCCTCCGATTGCTGGCAGATCATCCGGGGCGTGGAGAGCCTGCCCGGCCTCGGCGGGAATTTCATCCTCCATGCCCGCTTCGCCCTGCCCCAGGCCTGGATCGCAGCCGGCGTGCAATTCACGGTGGGCGACATCACGATCGGGGGCAACCCGATCCAGTTAGGCGCGCAGATTACGCAGACATTCCAGATCGCGCTGAGGGGGTTCGCGCTGGCGACCACCAAAACGGCCGAGGCCCCGCAGCCGTGCGTGGCAGTCAACCCCAACCCCCTGCCCGCGCCGCAGCAGCTCCAGGACCTCAACCTGGCCCAGGCGGGCAGCACCTCGACGGTCCCGCCCAAGGTGGCCGTCGGCTCCACGACGCCCCAGGTCGCCCTGTTCGCATCGAACGCCAAGCAGGGGGCGACGGTGACTTTCCCCGAGGGGGGCGTGACGGCCCGGGTGGACCAGTTCCAGGATCAGGGGCAGGGAGCGTCGCTCCTGGTCCTGACCCTCTCCGTGGATTCGAACGCCGCGCCGGGCGATCGTTCGCTCCTGCTGACCAATCCCGACGGCACCGCGGGGCCCGCGGCCCCCGGGATGCTGACCGTCGTCCCGGCCGCGTCCTCCGTCATCCAGCAGGCCCCCGCGGCGACGGCGAGGTTCGCCAACCCTCGCGACCCCAAGGAACTTGGGGAGATCCGGATCAATATCCGGAAGTCGCGAAGCTGAGCGTCGCCGCCTCGCCGGCATCCGGCCGGCGCGATGCCCGATGGGAGTCCTTCCCGGGCGGGGCCGGCCTCGACGGCCCCCTTCACCGGCCGATCCTCGCCCGGCCCGGGTCATGGGCGGGCGGGGATCGGCCTCGCATCAGAGCGACTTGAGATATTCCAGCAACTTATCGCGTTCATCATCGTCGAATTCGGGCCCGAGCACCCCTTTGAAGGGATGATCCCGCTTCACCCAATCGAGCTTCAACGCGGCGTCGGTGGCATCCCGGATCCGCCGCCAACGCTCCGAAGGCGTGAGCTTGTCGAAGGCGGATTCGGTCAGGTTGAGCACGGTGCTCCAGCGCGTCCGGCTCGATGGGGTCTCGGCCGGGGAGGGGTAGGCGATCCCCCTGGCGCGTTCCAGCTCCTGGAGCGACAGGTTCCGATATTCGTGGCCCGCGTTGCTGTTGCCCGGCAGGGTGGTGTCCAGCAGGAACGCGCCCGCGAACCGCTCGGTGGCGAAGCCGACGCGATCCCGGTCGTAGAGCGTCGATCCGAGGTAGAACGTCCGGTCGCGGGAGGCGGCCGGCATGAGCATCTGGCGGAGGTTCGGGACCGATCCGTTGTGCAGGTAGGGCGGCGTCGCCCAGACGCCGTCCAGCGGCCGGGCCTTGTAGCTCAGGTTCGCGACCAGCACCTGGTCGATGAATTTCCCGGACATCACGTCCGCGGCGTAATCCGCCTGGGTCTTGGGCGAGCCCCCCTGATCGGGCGGCATGCCGTCGAACTGGCGGTAGCGGTTGAAGTCGAGGATCTGATCGCCGGTCAGCCCCATCTTCCGGTAGGCATCGGACCGGATGAACTCGGTCACCGCGTAGAGCCCCCTCGCGGCCGAGGTGGTCGTCCCCTCGAACACGGCGACGCGCCGATAGAAGTTCATCGCCTGATTCGGGTCCGTGCCGATCTCCTGGAGGTCGAAGGTCTTGAGCCGGAGGATGTGCTTCCCCGAAACCTCCTCCACCGACCAGAATTCCTTGTTTTCCAGGTCGTCCTTCAGGTCCTTGATCGGCGGGAGGTGGCAGTCCTGGCAGCGTTCCCGGTAGAGGAGATGCCCGGCGACGCGCAGGTTCTCGGCCTGCGGGCTGGCATCCCACAGCGCGGTCTCCTGCAACTTGGGGGATTTCAGGCCGTCGAGCTCCTTCTCGCCGCCGATCTGCCGCTCCATGAGATGGAGATTCCGGACGTTCACGGTCGATGCGAACAGGGGCGTGTCGCGATTCTTCGCGATGTCGGCCGGCTCCTCGTCGAGGTTCACCGGGGCGCCGACGCCGAGGGCCTCGCCGATGTTGCGGACCATCGGCATCCGGATCGAGGCGTTGTACTGGACCCAGTCGAACCAGGGCGTGTCCCACAGCGGGGGGAAATTCACGGGGCCGGACGGGACCGTCAGGTTCTCGTTGCCCAGGGCCACGAACACCCGGTTGCCGATCAGCCCCAGCGCGTCGGTCCGGCCGAAGCCCCCATCGGTCCCGTTGAGCTTGTGGATCCGGGCGTATTCCCGGCTCGCCATGCCGGCGTCGAAGAATCGCTGGAGCTGGGCCTTCAACTCTTTCTTCCGGGCCGCTTTCTCCGCCACGCCGAGATCCTGACCGTCCAGGACACCCCTGGCGAATTGCTCGAAGCGGGTGTCGAATCGCAGGGTGATGCCGATCGCCCGCCCGATCGTCTCCTGGAACGCCGAGAGGTTGATCATCGCCGGGCCGCCCTCGATCAGGATCCCCTTGAGGGCGTTGGAATCGGCGGCGTCCCGGTAGGTGATCTGCCCGGTGTGGCATGCGGCGCAGGTCAGGCCGACGACCTTGCCGGTCGACGGCGGGTCCGCGTAGGGGGCGTCGAAATCCTCCTCGATCGCGAAGCCGATCGGCAGGCCGTCCGGGTTGAGCTTCGGGTCCACCGGGCTGGGCAGGAAGCCGAACCGTTCGAGGTAGCCGGGATCGACGATCCGGCCCGAGGGGATGAGCGTGGGCTTTTCGAGGTTGACGAACCAGGCGTACGGCAGGATCCGCGTCCCCTGGCTGGCGTGGTGGAACCAATCCGCCTGGCCGACCCCCCAGCCCTTGGGCCACTCCTGGCCCTTTATATGGGCGAGATTCTCGGGCTTGACCATTTCCACCCTGGGCAGGGGAACGCTCCCCAGTTCGTTGGCCACGAAGATCATGTAGAACAGGGCCGCGATCACCAGGATCACCAGCAGAACCTTGAGCCATCCGGCCATCTTCACACCTCCACGAGCGAGATTGGATCACGGGGACGCGACCGGGAGCCGGCCCGGCTCAGGTGTGGAACGGGTGTTCGAGGATCGTCCACCGGATCCCGTCCGGGTCCGGTTCGGGCTTGTTCAACGGCTTGAAGTCGTAGAGGGTGAAAAAGCTCTTCCACATGGCGAGTCCCAGGTCCCCCTCGCCCCACCTGGGATAGCGCGTCGTCAGGGCGATCGACTTCCCGGGAGATTTGGCCTTCAGGCCGGCTTTGAGTTCGTCGAGGATCGGGAGGAAGGCCCGGGTGCAGAGCCCGGTGGAGCGGTACGGCCGGCGGATCCAGGCGAACAGCTCCAGGATATCGTCGGGCTTCGGCGGGCGGGCCACCTTGCCCCTCGCGTCCATCTCTTCGGCGGTCGGCACCGCCGCGAGGATCACGCCGCAGAGGATCCTCTCGCGGGAGTCAGCGGCCGACGTCGGCCCCGACGGCCCCTGGAACAGGGCCCAGGCCGGGTGGAACTCTTTGGCCGGATTGCCGGACTTGAGGGTGAGTTGGTTCGCACGTCCGATCATCGCGCCGAGCTGTCGTTGCGAGGAATCGGGCAGGGTCGGCCATTCGCGGCGGAACTCATCGAAGAGGATCTTGAGGTCGTCGTCGAGGTCCTTGGTGATCGGGGCGTGGCACGGGGCCTTGGCGATCCCGAGGTGGAGCTGGACCTCGCAGAATTTGATGAAATCCGGGCTGTAATCCGACCGGAGGATCGGCCAGAGGCGCCGGAACGACTTCGAGCCGGACCAGCGGCGGAAGACGTTGGTCCACCCGTGATCCATGGGCAGGTCGCCGTGCCCCTTGAGCCGGAGGTTGATCCAGGCGTTCTCCATGAGCTGAAGCATCTGGGAGACCGCGAGCAACTCGGCGTGCTGATGCTTCGACTCGCGGACCTTCGCGACGTCCCAGGCGGGCGGCGGGGCCAGTTCCGGGTAGAGATCCTGGCTGAGCCGGGCGAGGGCGGGCTCCCTGCGGAGGTCGCGCTGGAAGCGGGTCCACTCGGCGACCGATTGCATGAATCGGGCGTCGTGGTCGGCCGGGACCGAGGCCCATCGGCTCCGCAGGGCCGAGAAGAGGACCTGATTGCCCCGGAGGTACTCCGCGAGATCCTCCGGCCCGGACCAGTACCGTTCATCCCGGATCTCGCGGATCGAGTCGTTGAACACGACGCGGGCGATGTGGTCGCCGAGGGCCCGGTAGCTCTCGAACTGCTCGTCGGTGAACGACTGGCGGAGGTCGGTCGGCTGGTGGGGGAAGCGGCGATCCTTCCGGGCATACTTCAGGACGTCGGAGGGCTCGTCCCCCGTCAGCGAGATCTTGACGTACACGATGATCCCGGGCACCTGCCCGGTATCCACGTCCTCGTAGTGGACCCGGCCGACGACGGCGTGGGTCCGGCTGAGGGCGTTGGGGCCGTCGGCGAAGAGGGGGGCGGTGTCCAGTTCGATCCGGACGCCGAAGTCGATCCGGCAGAGCCGGGTCAGCTGGGCGAGGTTGTCGTTGGAGGCGTCGGCGTCCTCGCCGGCATCGACCGCGATGATGTAGCGGCACCGCCGGCGGATCAGCTCGTAGACGCCCATGTTCTCGAAATGGCCGCCGTCGCTCAGGTGAATGAAAGCGTCCTTGTCGTCGGTGGATCCCATCAGCTCCGAGACGAGCCGGTCGCCGAACTTGGGCCCGCCGGCCTTCCAGTGGGGGAAGCGCGGGTTCTGGATCCACTGGCCGAGCCGGGCGTTGAAGATGGTCAGGAAGGCCGTGAGCGACCGGGACTGGTAGAAGCTCATGTTGGGGTCGACCGCGGCCCCCGAGATCGTGATCGCGCGGCCGAGCGTGAGGTTCTCGCGGGTGTCCTCGTCCATCTTGGCGTATCCGACGCCCTTCGAGCCGCAGTAGCCCGGGGTGAGGACGAACGACTCCCCCTTGCGGTCGCGCCAGGCCAGTTCCTCGCCCGCGACGAGGTTGAGCGTGGTGTTGATCAGGAGTTGCGGCCCCCAGTAGGTCCGCCCGTTCGCGCCCCGGCCGATCCCGAGGTCATACAGCGGGATGTCGTCGGCCGGGTCGAAGCCCGTCTCGGGGTTGGCGTCGCGCCCGTCGAGCTGGACGGACTCCTTGACCAGTTCGAGCGAGAGCCGGGACTGCTCGCGGAGGTTCGCGGCCAGCGCCCTCCGGCCGGCGGGGGTCTCGGGGTCGATCCTGGCCGCCTCCTCGTGGAGGTCTTTCAGTCGATTCAGCTTCTTGGCCGTGAGGGGGCCGTCGCCGCTCAGCGACGGGGCGCCGCCGCCCGCCGCCGGATCGTGGAGGTTCGACCACCGCTGGGCCCAGTTCGCCATCGGCCGCGACGCCCCGATGTAGCACCGGACCAGGCGATTGGCGTACATGCCGTGCAGCGAGAACAGGTTGACGTCGATGTGCTTGGTGCCCAGCCGGAACAGGATCAGCGCGAAGATCAGCCAGCCGATCAGGGTCCAGAACGAGGCCCCCTTCACCCCCTGGAAATAGCGCTCCGCCGCGGTCCAATCATCGTTGGGCCCCGGCAAGGCGAGGTCGGGCATGTTGACCAGCGATGCGGCGAGCAGGGAGACCGCGCCGAGGAACCCGATCAGGAAGATCGGCGGCACGATCGCGGCGATCGTCGCCACGACGTCCCCCCCTCCCTTGCGGGGCGGGGGTCGCCGGCCCGACAGGTTGCCGAACGCGAGGGTCGCCAGCCAGCCCGAGGCCACGGCCGCCCGGGCGATGGGGCCGACCGCCAGGAACGCGGCGGGGAGGTAGAAGATCGAGGCCATCGCGACCGCCCAGATCAGGCTCGCGAGCAGCAGCACGGCGCCGAGCCGGGACCACCATTCCCGCTCGGCCTCGGTGATCGACCGGCCCAGCAGCGCGACCTCGACGAACAGGCCCGCCACGATGATCAGCAGGGCCAGGGGCGGGACGATCGTCGCGGCGAGGTCGGGCTGCCCGGCGTCGTTGAGGTGCCGGGTCAGGACTTCGAGCAGGGGGAACAGCACGCCGGCCGATGCCCCCGCGATGAAGGCGGTGGAGGTGTATTTCCAGAGATCCCGGGCATTCCCGTTGCGCCCGAACGAGAGGCCGATGCCGTACCATATCGAGGCGACGAAGGCCAGGGTCGCCATCAAAGCCCCGAGGATCGACGCGTGGATCACCAGGTTCGGCGGGTCGAGCAGGCCGAGGTTCGCCGAGATGTAGTCCGAGACGAAGGCCACGATGGCGGAGTCGGTCATCCGCTCGCCGTCGGTCGCCCCGCCGAGCAGGGTGCCGAGTTTCCAGATGATCGCCCGCAGCGGGATGGTCACCAGGATGGCCGCGGCGATCAGGGGGAAGAGGATCCCGGCGCGGAGCGAGACGAGGAAGCGAGACCGCGTCCTGGTGTTCCCGGTCCGATAGACTCCCACCTGCCTGGGCTGGCGGAACTCCCCGAGCGCCATGGCGTTGCGGAACAGGGCGATCCCGGCGCAGATCGCGCCGGCCACGAACAGGCCCACGCCGATCCGGATGGCCGCCGCGTCGCCGTCGATCGCCCGCTGGCTGACGTAGCCGTAGGCGAAGACGATGATCCGCGCGATCAGCACCGCCATCATGGCCAGGGGCAGGAGCATCATCATGAGGTTGACCGAGACGTTGCGCAGCCAGATCGCGATCACCGTCCAGGTGTCGGCGGTCAGGAGGCCGGGCCTCGGCGTCAGGTAGCTGCTGTACCTCCGGAGGTGGAGGAGCGGGTAGGGTTCCTCGTCCACGACGCGGCGTCGGCTGGCCCCGCCCGAGGCCAGGGGCGGCAAGAGCGCCCGGTCGGCCTGCGCCTGCTCGACCCGGTTCGGGTTGAGCTGCCGCTCGACGTTCCGGGGGTCGCCGTCGCGCTTCAGCCAGGCGGCCAGCCAGCTCCCCGCGTAACCCCCCCCGGAGACGGTGGACAGGTAATCGATCCGCCGCAGGAAGCCGACCTGCGCCAGCCCCTGGAGGAACCCGACCGCGAACGTCCCGCTCCGGATCCCGCCGCCGGAGAACGACAGGCCGACCAGGTGGTCACCCAGCGCCTTGAGCCGGACCTCCGCCAGCCGGTGGTCCTCGTCGGTCCCCCCCCCGGCCTGGGCCGCCGGGTCGGCCCCCTGGTGCCTCTGGTCCGCGTCCGGCAGGTTGAACTCGTGTTTCCTCCGCTTGAGGATGTTCTCAAGCTCCTCATCGATGACCTTCGAGCCGAGCACCGAATTCGTTTCGGGCGTGTTGAGCATGCCTTGCCCCGCGATGGTTCCGGAACCGGGTCTGGTCTGGGCGGTCGGCTCGACCCTGGGGGCCGAGTTCAGTCGGTGGCGCATCTTCGAGAGGCTGGCATAGACGGACTTGCGGGCCCGATTGATGCCGCCCAGCGGCCTGTGGTCGGCGATCGCATGCCAGGGGGTGAACGAGAGGTGCTCGCCGAAGGCGTCCTGCTCCGGGGTGTCGAACCCCTGGGCCGGGATGCGGAGGTGCGCGACCGTGACGAACGGGGCGGAGTCCTCATCCCACTCGACCGACGGGTCCTCGATCGGCTGGGCCGCCTCGTCGCGCCGGAGCTGGACCTGGAACTCGAAGACCGCCTCGTCGCGGGCGAGGCGATCGGCCATCGCCTTCCGGAGGTAGTCCGCCGAGGCCCCCTTCGGGGGGGCGATCGGGGCGAGCCCCGGCCTCGCGGAGAACTTCATCGACCGCCCGGGGCCGAACAGGTAGGGGGTCATGCTCCAGTACCGGGTCGCCAGCGGGCTGCCGATGCGCTTGCCGACGAAGCGCATCAGCTTGCGGAACTGGCCGACCCGGGCCGGGACGAAGTAGAGGAGGACGATGGTGCCCAGCTCGCGGAGCCGGCCCGGGAGGAAGAACAGGGCGGAGCGGAGGGACGATTTCTCCTTCCCCCTTGCCTTGAGCACGGCCGTCGAGAACGCGACGTAGGAGCTGACGTCGGGCAGGAAGAAGGTCGGATTGTCCACCATGATGAAATCGTGGGTGGTCGCGTCCTTCTCCTCCTCCAGAAGCTTCTCGCCCTCGACGTCCATCACCTTGATGGCCATCCCGTGCACGTCCGCCTTGCGGTCGTCCATCTGGGCGCCGTTGGAGAAGCGGACCCACGCCGGGCGGGTGATCGGCTCGCGGAACAGGCCGATGCGGAGTTCGTCGGGGAGTCCTTCCAGCACGGCGAATTCGGCCCGGACGCAGCCGTGCTGCTTCGGGTGCTGGTCGCGCCTGACCGGCGTGGTCGTCGGGTCGAGCAGCATCTCGCTCGCCCGCACGACGAGGCGGATCGCCTCGTCTTCGCCGGGGGGGATCTGTTCCTGATCAAGGCTCATCCGGGGCCCTCCTCCGATCTTGCCGGCCGACGCACCGGGCCGCGCGGGGCGGGCCGGACCGGGAAATCGCCTCGATCACCCCGCGAGATCCGGCGCGGACGGATCCGGGTCCCGGCCGCGGCCGGACCTGCGTTCAGACCCGATGCGGCGCGGGCGAGTTGGCCCTCGCCTGGCGGGCGTGCCAGTAGACGAGCGCCCGGGCGTGGCCCATCGACGCGGGGTCGTCGGCGGTCCGGGCCAGCGGCAGGTTGATCGCGTCGTCGGTCCGGTTCGCGTCGAATTCCAGCGCGTCCATCTCCGCGACGGTCAGGGTCCGTTCCAGGTGGATCTCGGCGACGTCGACCCACGGGTGGTATCGCTCGTCCCAGTACTCCATCGGGCGGAGCGCGTCGCGCGGGCCGTCGGCCGGCTCGGAGGGGTGGAGCTGCGCCTGGAGCAGATAGTCGACCCCGAGGTGATCGACGGTGACCTCGAAGTGGCGGCGGCGGTAGTCCTCCGCGCGGTTGTCGTCGGGCCAGCGCGGGGCGAAGGTATCCCCCCCGGCGCGGATGCTGGGCGGGAACAGCCCCCGCTCCGGGCCGCGATCGCCCGGGATCGACCGGAACTTGATGTAGCGGAGCGTCCCCAGCTTGTCGGTGAACTCGAAGGCGATCTGGCTGTGGTAGTAGAACTCGGTGAACGACCCGCTCCGATAGGCCTCGGTCAGGTGGTCGTCGTCGAGCATGCCCTCGCGGATCATCTCCCCACGCTGGCCGAACGGGGTGTGGACCATCCGGTTGAAGGCCCGCGCCGAGGGGACGAACAGGACCCGGCCCGTGTTCATCATGATGTCGTGGAAGCCGAGGCCCGAGGCGTCCCCATCCTTCAGGAACTTGATCGAGATCGCCGCGCCGTCCAGCGTCCGGTCGTCGGTGTTCCCGCCGACGGCGGGGCGCGGGGTGGCATGCCTGACGACGACCGGATAGGTCGCCCCGAATCGGAGGAAGTCGCAGGGCGGGAAGTCGCGAGGGACGATGATCCGGGCGGACCCGCGGGCTGCGGTCCCGGTGGTGTGCGTCGCCCGGCCCTGGATCCGGGTGGCGGCGCCCGAGAAGAACGCGATCATCTCCTGGACCACGGCCTTGAAGTCGTCGTCCATCGCGGCGGTAAACTCGTCCTCTTTCCTCGCCATGGTCGCCCCTGTTCTCGGATCCGGGTGGGGGGAGTCGCGGCCGGTCCGACCCGGCCGCGACGCATCAGAGCGTCTTGAGGTATTCCAGCAGGTCTTCCAGGTCGGAGCGGCGTCCGGGGCCGCTCCAGTCGAGGCGTCGACCCCGGCCCGGGCCGGCCAGCCCCCCGAGATCGTCGACGCCGACGACGCCGTCGTGCCCCCGGTTCGAGGCGGCATCCCAGCGGGTGTCGAAGATCA
Organism: Tundrisphaera macrotermitis; assembly: GCF_051175315.1. Taxonomy (NCBI): domain Bacteria; kingdom Pseudomonadati; phylum Planctomycetota; class Planctomycetia; order Isosphaerales; family Isosphaeraceae; genus Tundrisphaera; species Tundrisphaera macrotermitis. Next base: position 1,870,602 of record NZ_CP195100.1, on the reverse strand, counting down.
CGGCGGTCGGCGATCCGTCCGCCATCGGGGCGGCGTCGCCATCCCATTCGAAGCCGACGTTCCGCGTGTCGTAGCCGACCTGCCCACGGAGGAACGAGGCGGGCCGATGGCTCTCGGGATTGCCCGGGGCGAGCAGGTGGCGGAGGGTCGGCACCGAGCCGTTGTGGAGGTAAGGGGCACGGGCCCAGATGCCCGAGAGGGGGCCGGCGACATACCCCTGATTCTCCGGCCGGACCCGGTCATTGATGATCTCGTCGAGCTTCAACTCGGCAGGCTTGAACTGGGTGCCGTCGGCCCGAGTGGCCACATAGTCCTTGTCGGTCAGGACGAACGCCTTGACGAAGTTGTCGACGAGCAGGGCCTGCCCTTCCTTGCTCAGGACCCGGGCGCGGTTCGGGTCGGTCCCGATCAGGCCGACCGGGTAGACGTTGGTGTTGCCCGCCCGGTGGCAGGCCAGGCAGTGGTCCCGGAATAGGGCCTCGCCCCGGCGGGCCCGCAACATGTCGACCGCGAACGGATACGGGGGCGCGGGCAGGCGGGCCGTGAACCGGGCGGCGATGTCGGCATTCCGCAGGTTGACGCCCAGCGGGCTGCCGACGACGGCCGTCTGGGCGGCGACGTTGCGGAAGATCGGCTCCTTGAGGCTCCCGTCGATCTGGCCGTAGGGTCGATCCTGCTGCATCCAGACGCTCAGGTTGTCGGTGACCGAGGCGTTGCGGCTGGGCAGCGCCGGATAGTCGGTCGCGAGCAGCCTGGCCACCGGATCGCCCGGGGCGCCGGAGGTCAGCTCCTGGAACAGGAGGAACTTGGGGATGAGGTCGCCGCTGCCGTCGGACTGGCCGGGGCTCCCGCCGTCGAGCGGCGGGGCATCGTCCAGGGAGTAGCTCGTCTGGAGTTGCTTGACCACCGCCGCCCGGCCCCCTCGGACGCGCCGGGCGAACCCGCCGAGGAGTTGGGCCACGAAGGCCGGGTCGTCGTGGAACTTCTTCCGCTCGCGGGCCTCGGCCTCCGCGTCGATCCCGTACCGGTTCCCGAAGAAATAGCCGGGCGGCTTCGCGTCGATGATCTCGACGAGCCGCCTCGCCGTCTGCTGGGTCCCGGCATCGGTGCCGAGGAGCCGGTCGACGGACAGCTCGACGGCCCTCCGGAATTTCCGCACGTCGATCTGAGTGTTCGGCGCGCCGATCAGGAGCTTGAAATGCCCCGGCGCGTCCTGGACCCGCCCCACGTGGCACGCCGCGCACGTCAGGCTGGCCGAGTGGTAGTCCCGGGCGATCGAGTCCCCCTGCACCGGGTCGAGCACCCACCCGAAGCCCAGCGGCAGGGGCCGGCCCGGGTCGGACGGATCGTCCAGGAAGCCGAACCGGGCGAACCGCTCCTCCGGCGGCCCCCAGAGGTCCGGGGCGAGGTCCGGGAAGGCCCGGAGCAGGAGGAGCGGGGTCCCCGCCCCCTCGCCGTGCAGGGCGTGGGCGAACCAGGCATAGCCGCCGGAAGCGGTCTCCAGGTGACGGTTCAAGGCCGCCTCGCGGGACTGGCGGATGGCGGGCCAGTCGCCGTCGGGGAGCGGCACCATCGGGGCGTCGTCGGCCGGGGGGGCGAAGCCGACCAGGCAGAGGGCGAGCAGCGGCACCATGGGAGGATGGCCCTGGAGTGGAGGATCATCGACCGCGCCGAACGGCGCAGGCCCGTCCCGATCGCGCCCCACCTCGGGGCGCGGTCCGTGCTGATATGGCGGTGGCCCGACGCCCCGCGGCGCGCATGGCCCGGTGGGTCCGGGCGGTGCCCGGAGGGGTTTGCTTCCCGATGCGGATTCTCGGCCGGGCCTCCCCCGGCCTTCCGACGGCCTCGGCGGCGTCGTCATCGCATCGACCGACAGGTCGGGGCCTCCCGATGCTCCTGCGTCAGGCGGGGTGATGATGCCCTACGATCACCGGGCCATAAAAAGGCCATCCCGGTCCGTTTCGCCAGATTATGATCTTCTAATTTCACTCAAGTCAAGATTCGACCCGCCCGGTCGATCGGATTCGAGCCGGGCGCCGCCGGAGGGCGTTGCGGGCCCGGGGGTTGGCGACGCACGGCGTGGCACGAATCCGGGCGTCGCAGGACGCCCCCGAGCCCGACCCGGGGGATGCTCCTCCTCCCATCCTCCCCAGGGCCCGCCCCAGGGCGCGATCCGCCCTTTATCGCCAACCTCCGGAATCCCGACCTGGCCCCGACGGGGCGAGGCCGGGCGGCCGGGGCTCGCGGGGCAGGCCGGGCGGCCGGTCGCAACGTGGGATCGCCGGGCGAAGTCCCCCGGAGGCGAATTGCGAAGATGACCCGGCCCCCGTAGACTCTTCCCGTTGTTGAACATCCCTCCAAGATGGAGCACGCCTCATGGCAACCTCGCGCTTCACCAGACGATCGGCATTGAAGATGGCCGCGGCGGCGTTCGCCGCGCCGATGGCCTTCCGGGTCAATGCCTCCGCGGCGCCGGGCGAGGCCGTGCGCCATGCCAGCTTCGGCGCGTCGGGCATGGCCTGGAGCGACATCCAGAGCCTGTCGTCGAGCAAGAATTTCAAGCTCGTCGCCGTGGCGGACGTCGACCTGTCCCGGGCCGAGCAGGTCCGGAAGCGGTTCCCCGACGCGCGGATCTATCAGGACTGGCGGGAGCTCCTCGACAAGGAGAAGGAACTCGACTCGGTCAACGTCTCGACGCCCGACCACATGCACGCGCCGATCACGATGAGCGCCATGCAGCGCGGGCTCCACGTCTACACCCAGAAGCCGCTCACCCAGACGATCTACGAGGCGAGGCGGCTCACCGAGGTCGCCCGCGAGAAGAAGCTCGTCACCCAGATGGGCATCCAGATCCACTCGCACGAGGTCCATCGGACGGTCGTCGCGACGATCCAGTCCGGCGCCATCGGCAAGGTGAAGGCGGTCCACAGCTGGAGCGGCAAGGACTGGGGCGACCGGAACCCCCGGCCGGACCGCCAGGACCCCGTGCCCGACAAGCTGAACTGGGACGGCTGGCTCGGCGTGGCCTCGGCCCGCCCGTTCATCGCCGGCTACTACCATCCGGGCGAGTGGCGGAAGCGGCTCGACTTCGGCACCGGCACGTTCGGGGACATGGGCTGCCACATCCTCGACCCGGTCTTCGGGGCGCTGGCGCTGACCGCGCCCCGGTCGGTCCGCTCCGACGGCGACGCGACGGGCGCCGATAGCTGGGGCCTGGACAACCGCGTGCAGTACCTGTTCCCGGCGACCGCGCATTCGGACGGGGATCTGGCGGTCCACTGGTACAACGGCTCGGCCCGCCCCCCGGAGGAGGTGACGGCCCTGATCGGCAATCGCCGCCTGTCGAGCCAGGGCTCGATCTACATCGGCACCGACGGCGTCCTGTACTCGCCCTACATCGAGGCGCCGGTCCTGCTGCCCGAGGAGAAGTTCAAGGAGGCCAAGCTCCCCTCCCCCGGCGGCAACAATCATTACCACCAGTTCGTCGAGGCCTGCCGCGGCAACGGGACGACCTCGGCCCCGTTCGACTATTCGGGCCCGCTCACCGAGATGGTCCTCCTCGGCTGCCTCTCCACCCGGTTCCCGCACACGACGCTGGAATGGGACGCCGCCAACCTCAAGGTAACCAACGTCGCCGAGGCCAACGCCTTCGTCCGCAAGCCTTATCGCAGCGGCTGGGAAGTCGAGGGGATCTGATCGGCCGATCCCCGGCCAGCCCCGGGAGATCGATCGACGTGGACGGCCGACGCCCGCCTCGCGCGGGCGTCGGCTTGCCGGGACGCGCCGCCCGGGCGATCCTCGGAATCCGCCCGGGATTCGCTTGTGGCGTCGCCGTGGATGTGGGACGTTCGTCGTGGGTTCGAGGTGAACCCATCCACTCCCCCCACGGATCAACCCCCATGAGCACCTACGGTCGCGGCATGAGGCTCGGACGCTTCTCGCTGGCGGGCCTCGCTTGCCTGGTCGCCCTGCACTCGGCCCATCGGGCCTCCGCAGCACCGCCGGAGAAGAAGGCCCTCGTCCTCAAGGTCGTCGAGGAGGGCACGGGCCGGCCCATCGAGGGCGTGGCGATCAACGCCCGCGTGGGCAAGGCATCGGCGAAGACGCAGACCGATGCCCAGGGTTCCTGCTCCATCGACCTCCCCGAGGCCGCGCCCAGCTACGTCTCGATCGGCGCGAAGAAGGATGGCTTCGTCCCCGTCAGCGTCGAGTGGCGGGATCAGGGCGATCGAAAGGTCTCGATCCCGGGCGAACACACCCTGGCGCTGGAGAAGGGCACGACGATCGGCGGCCTGATCCGGGACGAGAAGGGGAACCCGGTCGCCGGGGCCACCGTCTTCGTCCTCGTGCCGTCGAACGATCCGCGTGAGCCGGGCAGGCCGCGTCCCAGCATCTGGGACCACGAGGCCAAGACCGACGCCGAGGGGCGCTGGCGTTGCGATGTCGTCCCGGCGAAGCTCGATGACGTCTGGCTCCGCCTGAGCCACCCCGACTTCGCGAGCGACACGATGTACGGGACCACGCCGAAGCCGAGCCTGGAAAGCCTGCGCGATCGCTCCGGGGTGATGATCCTGAAGAAGGGGATCACCGTCTCCGGCCGGGTGCTGACCGCCGACGGCAAGCCGGTCGTGGGGGCCAAGGTGGCCCAGGGCTCCGACCGATTCGGGTCGCACTACCCGGAAGCGAAGACCGATGAGGCCGGCCAGTTCCGGTTCAGCAACGCCCGCGCCGGCGAGATGATCCTCACCGTCCAGGCCGCAGGGCTCGCCCCGGACCTGAAGCGGATCCAGGTCGCCCCGGGGCTGGAGCCGGTCGAGTTTCGCCTCGAACCCGGGCGGAAGATCTCCGGCCAGATCGTCGACCCGCAAGGCCAGCCGGTCGCCGGGGCCTTCGTCGCCGCCGACACCTGGCGGGGCCATCGGTCGCTCGAGTTTCGCGTGGACACGGACAAGGACGGGCGATTCGCCTGGGACTCCGCGCCGGCGGACGAGATCCAGTTCGACATGGGCAAGCAGGGCTACATGTCGATCCGCCGGAAGGTCATCAAGGCCGACGGCGGCGAGATCCGGCTCACCATGATCAAGCCCCTCAAGGTCAAGGGAACGGTCGTGGACGCCGAAACCGGCAAGCCGATCGAAGCGTTCACGGTCCTGCCGGGGATCGACTGGGGCAACGGCCAGCCGCCCTTCTGGGAGCGAGGGTCGGCCCGGAAGCAATCCGAGGGCGCCTACGAATACAGCTTCAGCGAGCCGCGCGACGGCCACCTGATCCGGATCGAGGCCGACGGCTACCTGCCGGTCGTCTCCCGCCATTTCCGGGATGCCGAGGGGGAAGTGACCTTCGACGCCCGCATGAAGCCGGGCGCGGGCGTGTCCGGCGTCGTCCTCGGGCCCGACGGCCGGCCGGCGGCCGGGGCGTCGGTCTGCCTGCTCACGCCCGGTTCCGGGGCCTATCTCACCAACGCGCGGCCGCCCGACGCCCGCAACACCGCCGTGGTCGAGGCCGGGGCCGATGGCAAGTTCCGCTTCCCGTCGCAGGACGGGAAATTCGCCCTGGTGGCCCTGCACGACGGCGGGTTCGCCCGGGTGACCGGCGACGACCTCGCGAATTCGCCCGAAATCCAGCTCGTGGGTTGGGGGCGCGTCGAGGGCGTGCTCCGCGTGGGCAAGAACCCCGGCTCCGGCGAGGCGGTGCGGCTGTCCATCCAGCAGGATGGTGGCCCCAGCGAGATGCATCCGTATTTCGACTATCGGACGATCGCCGATGCCGACGGCCATTACGCCATCGAACGGGTCCCGCCGGGCAAGGCCTTCGTCTCCCGGGAGATCAAGCTCTCCGAGCGGACGACGGGCTACAGCCACACCGTCCCCGTCCAGGTCGCCTCCGGCCAGGCCGCCAGGGCCGATATCGGCGGGACCGGGCGGCCGGTCGTCGGGCATCTCATCGCGCCGGGCGGGGCGAAGGTCGACTGGGCATATGGGATGAACGGCCTGAGGGCCGCCCAGCCGAAGCTGGACCTGCCCAAGGACCTGTCCCCCGAGGAACGGGCGAAGCGGTACCGGGAATGGACGGAGTCCCCGGAAGGGAAGGCCTACCAGGACCGGGCCCAGCGGAACTATTCCGTGAAGATCGAGCCGGATGGCTCTTTCCGGGTGGACGACGTGCCCGCCGGGGATTACACGCTGAGCATCGCCATCAACGAGCCCCCGCAGGGCAACCTCTGCGGCATCGGGGGCGAGTTGCTCGGGTCGGCGACCCATTCGTTCAGCATCCCCGAGATGCCGGGCGGCCGGAGCGACGAGCCGCTCGACGTCGGCACGCTCGAACTGACGATGTCCAAACGGGTCAAGGTCGGGGACGCCGCCCCGGGCTTCGAAGTGGCGACCCTGGATGGCGGCACGCTCAAGCTCGACGACTATCGCGGGAAGTTCGTCCTGCTCGACTTCTGGGCGACGTGGTGCGGGCCCTGCGTGGCGGAGACCCCCCACCTGAAGGCCGCCTTCGAGGCCTTCGGCAAGGATGACCGGGTGGCCTTGATCGGGCTCAGCCTGGATCAGGAGAAGGAGGCGCCCCGCAAGTATGTCGAGAAGAACGGGCTCGCCTGGAGCCAGGCCTTCCTCGGCGATTTCTCCCAGGCGAAGCTGCCGACCGAATATGGCATCCAGGGCATCCCCTCGATCTGGCTGGTCGGGCCGGACGGGAAGGTGATCGCCAAGGACCTGCGGGGTGCCGCCATCAAGGCCGCGATCGAGAAGGTGCTGGCCGGCCCGAAGTGATTCCGAGCGGGAGCGCCGGCCGCAAGTCGAGTCGGCCTGTGCCCCGGGACGATCGATCGCCGGACCGGGCCCCGATCCAGGGGCTCGTTCCGTTTCGAAGCCCCCGGACCGCTCGGACGACGCGTGGCGGGCTCAGGCGAGGATCGCGTCGATCGGCTTGCCGTGGTCGATGTCGAGCCGCTTCCGGCCGGGGATTTCGAGCCTCCGGGAGTCGAGCCCGAGCTGCTTCAGGATCGTCGCGTGGATGTCGGTCACGTAGTGGCGATCCTCGACGGCGTGGAAGCCGATCTCGTCGGTCGCCCCGTGGACGATCCCGCCCTTGATCCCCCCGCCCGCCATCCAGACGCTGAAGCCGTAGATGTGGTGGTCGCGCCCGTCCGCGCCCTGCGACCCGGGCGTCCGGCCGAACTCGCTGGCGAAGAGGACGATCGTCGAATCGAGCAGCCCGCGCCGCTTGAGGTCCTTGAGCAGGCCGGCGATCGGCTTGTCGACGGCCTTGAAGTTCTTCTCGTGGTTGGCTTTCAGCCCCGAGTGGGCGTCCCAGGCCCCGGCGCCGCCGGCCCCGTGCTGGACCTGGATGAACCGCACGCCCCGCTCGATGAACCGGCGCGTGGCCAGCATCTGCATGCCGAAGTCGCGAGTCGCGGGGTCGTCGATCCCGTAGAGTTCCCGGGTCTCCTTGGGCTCGGAATCGAGGTCGAGGGCCTCGGGCACCGAGGTCTGCATCCGGAAGGCCAGCTCGTAGGCCTTGATCCGGGCGGCGAGCGCCGGGTCGTCCGGATACTCGATCGCCTTGAGCCGGTTGAGCCGGCCGACGAGGTCGAATCCGATCCTCTGCTCGTCGCCGCCGAGTCCGCCGGCCGGCTTGCCGAAGTCGAGCGGGTTGCGCGGGTCGACCCGGATCGGGGTGGCGTCGTGGGCCGGGCCGAGATAATGGCCATCCCGCGCGTTCCAGTATTCGCGGTTGCCCATCGAGAGGAACTGGGGGAGGTTGTCGTTGAGCGAGCCGAGCCCGTAGTGGGCCCAGGCCCCGAGCGTGGGGAACTCGCCGTCGAGCATGTGCCGGCCGGAATGGAACTGGGTCTGGGCCCCGTGGTTGTCGTCGGTCGTGTACATCGACCGGATCACGGCGATGTCGTCGATGCACCCGCCGATGTGCGGGACCCAGTCGCTCAGCTCGATCCCGCTCTGGCCATACTTGCGCGAGCCGATCTGGAGCGGATAGAGCTTGTTGCGCTGCTGGCCGTTGGCGTCGTTGATGACGGTGACCCGGGCCAGCTTCAGCTTGTCGGGGTTCTGCACGTCGCGATACGGCGTCTCGTTGATGGACTTGCCGGCGTACTTCGTCAGCTCGGGCTTGGGGTCGAACGACTCCGCCTGGGAGACGCCCCCGTTCATGAACAGCCAGACGACGCTCTTGGCCTTCGGGGGGAAGTGCGGCTTGCCGTCCGGGGGGCTCCATCCGGGGACCTCGCCGGCCCTCGCGACGCCGTCCCGGGCCAGCATCGCCCCCAGCGCCAGGCCGGTGAACCCCATGCCCATGTCGGCGAGGAAGGTCCGGCGGGGGACGCCCCGCCCGGGTCGGTCGGATCTGCGGCCGTGATCGTGGATCATCTCGAAATCCTCGCGCCCGATCATCGGACGGTCACGAAGTCGTTGTGGTTGATCAGGGCATGGACCAGCCCGATCCTGGCCCGGAGGCCGGGGTCCGGCCGGCCGGCGGCCCGGGCGGATTCGGCGAGGAGGGCGAGGGCGTCGCGGGCGGCGGCCTGCTCCGCCTCGGTGGGCTCGGTGGCGAGCACGGCCAGGAACGCCGCGCGGGCGAACTCGGCGTCCGATGCGCCGGGGTGGGCGGCGTCGAGGCGTCGGGCCAGCTTCTCGGCCGCGGAGAGGGCCAGCGGGCTGTTCTCCAGGGCGAGGGCCTGCTGGGGCACGATGCTATCCGCCCGCCGGTAGCATTCCAGGACGCTCGCGTCGTCGAAGGTCGCGAGGAACCGCTGGTGCTCGTTGTGCGAGTGCACGAAGTAGAGGCTCCGCCGCCGCGACGACTCATCGGCGATCGGGATCGGCGGGCCGCCCCGCGTCAGGTCCAGTTCGCCCGCCAGGTGGAGGAGGCTGTCCCGGACCGCCTGCGCCTCCATCCGGATCGGGTTCGCCCGCCAGTAATAGGCGTTCTCGGGGTCGGCGGCCAGCATCGCCTCGGCGGCGCCCCGGCTCGACGACGCCAGCCGGTAGGTGTTCGACGTGACGATCAGGCGATGGATGTGCTTCATGCTCCAGCCGTGCTCGACCAATTCGACGGCGAGCCAGTCGAGCAGCTCGGGATGGGTCGGCGGCGTCCCCTTGCGGCCGAAGTCGAAGACGGTCGGGACCAGCGCCCGGCCGAAGTGCCGCGACCAGATGTGGTTGACCGCGACCCGCGCCGGGAGGGGATGCTTCGGGTCGGTGATCCAGCGGGCCAGCGCCGACCGGCGCCCGGTGCTGACCTTCGGGAAGGGCCGGGCCTTCGACTCGTCGGTCTCCACGTTCGACTCGGGGGACTTCACCGAGCCGGGCAGCGACGTGTACGAATCCCCGGGCGATGCGAGCGCCTGGCGGGCCGCCTCCAGGGCGGCGTTCGCGGACTCGACCTTCTTCGCGGCCGCGTCCTTCTTGGCGGGGGCCGCCCGGAGCAGGTCCAGCCCGGCCCGGCTCGCGGCCTCGTCGGCCTCCGCGACGGCGACCGCCCGTTCCAGGCGGGCCGCCTCGGCGGCCAGGGGGGCGGCGTCGTCCGGGGCGGGCTGCTGGTGGCGGGCGCGTTCGGCGGCCGCCCGCGCCCGGATCGAGGCCGGGCGGGACTCCGCGGCGGCGAGGGCCTTCTCCGCCACGACGACCGCCAGCCTCGCCCGTTCGATGGAGGGGATCCCCCCGGCCGCCTTCTCCGACGGCGAGGCGGGCTCGGCCAGCGGGGTCGCCGCCGGCAACTCGGCCAGCTCGAACGCGAGGAATTCGGCCTTCGCGTCGAAGGTGATCAACTCGATCGGCCCGGGCCGCCGCGCGATCGGCAGGCGATAGGCGACCGACGGCTGCCCGTCGACGACGAGATTGACCAGCGTCCCCCGGACCCGCACGATCAACTCGTGGGGCATGCCGACCTCGATCGGCCTTCCCTGCGCCGCCTCGGGCGGGAAGACGTTCTGGCCGTCCTGCCGGTACGAGACCTGGGCCTTGGGGCCGCCGGCATGGGCGCTGAGGTAGGCGAGGATGTCGTCACTCTCGCCCGCGTCGAAGCGGATGCCGACCGACTTCCACACCTCGCCCCCGGTCGGCCGGTAGGACAGCTTCGCTTCGAAATCCGCCGGGGGGGCCGGCTTCAGGCGGATCGCCGCCCGCTCGGCCCCGGTTCGCGACTGGATCAGCTTTCCGCCTTCGTAGCTCCAATCCCCGCCGCGGATCTCCCAGAGGTCGGGCCGGGCCGAGGCGAACCGATCCAGGACCGGCGGCGTTGGGTTCGTCTGGCCGGGCGATCCGGCCCCGTCCTTCTCGGCCGATTCGGCCCGATCCCGCTCCTTCTTCGCCGCTTCGAGGGCGCGGCGGGCCTCGGCGATCCGGCGATCGGCGGCCGCCAGGTGGGCTTCCTCGACGAACGGCCGGAGGCCCGGCCGGTAGGCCACGGCGGGGAGGGCCACCGGCTCGATTTTGGCCGCGACCGGCGTCAGGAAGGCGGGGAACGCGGCCTCGATCGTCCGGCCCTCGTCCGGCCGCCGGTCGTCGCCCCGGATGTGGAGGAAGGTCCGCGCGTCCGGGTTGGCGTCGAAGGCGCGGGGGATGCCGTCCTTCTCCGTGTCGACCTCGCCGGGGACCATGTCGGTCCGGAGCTGGTAGGGCTCGAAGATCGCCCGCATCCGGTAGTATTCGACCTGGGAGAATGGGTCGTACTTGTGGTCGTGGCATTTGGCGCAGTTGAAGGTCAGGCCGAGCATCGCCTTGGCGGTGTGCTCGACCGCCCCGTCGAGCCAGGTCGTCCGGTTGAACTTGAAGTACTGCCGGGCCAGGAAGCCGGAGGCGCGGAGCCTGTCCAGGTCGTCCGGGTAGAGCTCGTCGGCGGCGAGCATCTCGCGGAGCATCTGGTCGTAGCCCTTGTCGGCGTTCAGCGACTCGATGATCCAGTCGCGCCAGTGCCAGATGTGCTTCTGCGAGTTGCGGACCTCGGCCCCCAGGCCCCACCAGTCGCTGTACCGCCAGATGTCCATCCAGTGCCGGCCCCAGCGCTCGCCGTATTGGGGGCTGGCCAGCAGGCGATCGACGACGCGGTGCCGGGCCTCGTCCGAGGCGTCGGCGACGAAGGCGTCCTGCTCCTCGGGGGTCGGCGGCAGGCCGATCAGGTCGAGCGAGACCCGGCGGAGCCAGGCGCGCGGGTCGGCCGGCCTCTGCGGGGTCAGCCCGCGATCCCGATGCTTGGCCGCGATGAAGGCGTCGATCGGGTTCCTCGCCCATTCGGGGCGATCGACTGCCGGGACCTCGGGGCGGACCGGGGCGCGGAAGGCCCAGTGGTCGCGCGGGTCGCGCTCGGGCCGCTCGTCGGCCGGGGCCTTCGCCCCCCCGGCGATCCAGGCCCGGATCGCCTCGATCTCCGCCGGCTTCAGCGGCTCGCCTTCCGGCGGCATCCGGCCGGGGTCCCCCTCCTCGGCCGTGACGCGATCGATCAGGGGGCTGGCGTCGGCGTCCCCCGGGACGATCGCCGGCTCCTTGCCTCCCTTGATCGCCAGGGCTGCCGTATCCAGCCGGAGGCCGCCCTGCTGCTTGAGCACGCCGTGGCACGCGTAGCACCGGGCTTCCAGGACCGGCTTGATCAGTGCCAGGTAGTCGGCGCCGTCGTCGGCCCGGGCCGGCCCGGCAAGGACCACGATCGTCGCCAGGGCGTTACGCATGTTCATAGCAGAATATTCCCGGGGGCCGCCGGCATGACCCCCGATGGGGGACGATCCTGAAGGTCGTTGCGATGGTCCGGCCCGGGGAGGGCGGACGCGAAGGTGGGGGATCTTCCGACTCCTAGATACTCGATCCGGGGGCGGAAACCTAGGGGCCGCCGAGGTTCGTCCTCGCCCGGGCATCGCCTCGTCGGCCGCAGGGGATCGGGCCCATCCCTCGTCGGAAACGGTTCGAGGCCCGCCGCCCTGGCGTTGTTTTTGCTGAGGGGCAAGCCTGACGCGTCATCGGGCATGTGCGTCATGAATCTCGGCGTCGGGTTCGACACCCCCTGTGATCGGGTTGCATGGAATTCCTCGTCGCTCGCGAGCCGGCCAGTACCTGGACCCATTTCCTCGGGATGCTCATCGCATGGCCGGGCACGGTGCTGCTCTGGCGTCGCGTCGGCGATGACCTGGGCAAGCGGGTCAGCCTGCTCGTCTACGGCGTGTCCCTGATCGTCTGCTATGCGGCGAGTTCCCTCTATCACGGGCTCCGCGTCTCGACCGCCGGCATCGAAGACCTCGAACGCCTGGACCGGATCGGGATCTTCGTGCTCATCGCGGGCACCTACACGCCTCTGGCCTGGAATCTGTTGTCGGGGCGATGGCGATGGGGCACGCTGGCGGTCGCCTGGCTGATCGCCGCCGCGGCCTCGCTGCAACTGGCGTTGGGGGGCGGCCTCTCGCCCTGGATAGCGACGGGACTTTACCTCGCGATGGGCTGGGGATCGCTCCTCTGCTGCGCCGAGATCGCGCGGGTGCTGCCCCTCCGCGACCTGCGGCCGCTCGTCGTGGGCGGCCTGTTCTACAGCGTGGGTGCGGTGTTGAACGTGCTCCACTGGCCCGCCCTGTGGCCGGGGACCTTCGGCACGCATGACCTCTTCCATCTCTTCGTGATGGCGGGAAGCCTCGCGCATTTCCGGCTCATGCTCCTGGTCGTCGTGCCCTTCGATCGCCAAGACCCCGATGCGACCCGCGCCCGAGGCGAAAAGGCGACGACCCTGGGTGCCCTGCCCGCCCCCCGGACGCGATAGATCGGGGGTGATCCTCCCCGCCCGCCCCCCCCACCCGTCGATCGGCGATCAGGGCCAGTCGCGAACCTCGTCACGATCGAGGCCGACGGGTCCCCGTCATCCCCCGCGAACGGGGCGGCGCGAAACGGCGTGCCCGCGTGCCCGCGCGACCCGTCGGGGGGCGACTGGGTTTCGGGAAACCGCGCCGGCGGTCACACTGGAGGGGCCTCGCCCGGCGGGCCAATGCCGGGGCGAGCGCCTGGTCCGGATCTCCTGGTCGGCTCGTCGGGCGGGCATCGGCCCGCCCGGAGCGAGAGAATCCTGTTAGCGTCCCTGCCCACTTGCCCGGGAGAATGCGGCCGATGTCGTTGGAAATCCCGACACGCGAAGAGTTGTATTTTCGATATCTGGACCAGCTGCCCTACGAGCCCTACCCCGTCCAGGACTCCGCGCTGGCGGCCTGGTTCGAGTCCGAGCAGGGGGTCCTCGTCTGCGCACCGACGGGGACGGGCAAGACCCTGATCGCCGAAGCGGCCCTGTTCGAGGCGCTCCACACGGGCAAGGTCGCCTACTACACGACCCCCCTGATCGCGCTGACCGAGCAGAAATTCCAGGAGATGCAGGACCGCGCGGAGGCGTGGGGCTTCCGCCGCGAGGACGTGGGGCTCGTCACCGGCAGCCGCAAGGTCAACCCGGATGCCCCGGTACTGGTCGTGGTGGCCGAAATCCTCCTGAACCGGCTGCTCAACCGGTCGGACTTCTCGGACGTGACGGCCTGCGTCATGGACGAGTTCCACAACTTCGCCGAGATGGAGCGCGGGATCGTCTGGGAGCTGTCGCTGGGCATGCTGCCCAAGCACGTCCGCCTGCTCCTGCTCTCCGCGACGGTCGGGAACTCGGCCGAGTTCATCCACTGGCTGGCCCGGCAGCACGACCGCCAGATCGCGCTGGTGGAGGGCAAGGAACGCCGGGTGCCGCTGACCTACGAGTGGGTGCCCGACAAGTTCCTCAACGAACAGCTCGTGGTGATGGCGGCCGGCGACGAGGATGGGCCCCGGACGCCCGCCCTGGTCTTCTGCTTCGACCGCGAGGAGTGCTGGAGCGTCGCCGAGAACGTCATGGGCAAGGACCTCAACCTGTCCGACGAGAAGAAGAAGGAACTCCACGACCGGGTCAACGCGGTCGACTTCAGCCAGGGGGCCGGCCCCAAGCTCAAGCGATTGCTGCATCGGGGGGTCGGCGTCCACCACGCGGGGATCCTGCCCAAGTATCGCGTGGTCGTCGAGGACCTCTTCCAGCGCAAGCTCCTCCCCGTGGTCGTCTGCACCGAGACCCTGGCGGCCGGCATCAACCTGCCGGCCCGCTCGGTGGTGCTCTCCTCGCTGGTCAAGGGCCCCTTCGGCGCGAAGAAGCTGATCGACCCCAGCATCGCCCACCAGATCTTCGGCCGGGCCGGCCGGCCGCAGTTCGACGACCGGGGCTTCGTCTACGCCCTGGCCCACCCCGACGACGTCGACATCCTCCGGTGGAAGGCGAAGTACGACGCCATCCCCGAGGACACCCGCGACCCGGGCCTGATGAAGGCGAAGAAGGCCCTCAAGAAGAAGAAGCCGAAGCGCCGCGAGACCGAGCAGTACTGGGTCGAGGGGCATTTCAACCAGCTCCAGGCGGCGCCATCGGGCAAGCTCTACAGCAAGGGGCCGCTCCCCTGGCGGCTGCTGGCCTACCTGCTCGAAGTCTCGCCGGAGGTGGAGGTCATCCGCGCCGCGGTCCGCAAGCGGATGATGGACGACCCCCGGATCGCCGCGGGCGAGAAGGCGCTCGACCGGATGCTCCTGGCGCTGCAGGCCGGAGGATTCGTGACCCTGAGCCCCGAGCCCCCGGCGCCGCCCGATCCGAACACGCCCCCGCCCACCCCGGAGCCCGGCCAGCCGCCGACGCCGTACAAGCCGATGCTGGCCCATCCCACGCCCGCGCTGGGGAAACTGCTGGCCTTCCGCAGCATCCATCCCCTCTACGGCGCCTTCCTGTCCGAGGTCCTGGTCGGGGCCGACGCCGACGAGCGCATCCAGGCGATGGAGAGCGCCCTGGACGTCCCCGGCCCGGTCCGGAAGCGGCTCCGGGTCCCGTTCAAGCTGCTGGAATCGGGCGCCCTGGCCACCGCGAAGCTCGACACCGAGCTGATCACGCGCGGGCTCATGGCCGCGCCGGTCGAGGAAGAGGAGGACGACGACGACGACGATTGGACGAAGCGGCCGCCCGCGCTGGCGGAGAAGCTCCGGTCCTACTTCGACCACCTCTACCCGGAGGTCACCGACGTCCGCTCCAGCCCGCTCTGGTGCGTCGGCGAGCTGATCGAGTTCGGCGGCAACTTCAACAAGTTCGTCACGAGCCTCGACCTGACCAAGCAGGAGGGGATCATCTTCCGCCACGTCCAGCGGATGATCATGCTCTGCGGCGAGTTCGAACGGGCCCTGGAGGTCGACCCCGACCCCTCCACGCTCGCCTGGCGAACCGAGCTTCACGAGCTGGCCGCGAAGCTGACCGAGTGCTGCCGGGTCGTCGACCCGACCAGCACCGACCAGCTGGTCGCGAAGATCGCCGAGCCCGACGTGATCGACGCCGAGGCGAAGCGGCTGGCGGGCGGGGTGACCTGAGCGAACGCCGGCCGTCGCGTCCGGGATTGGGGGTTGTGCTCCGGGGCATGTTTAACAACAATTCGATCAGGCGATCTCATCGGCCTGGAGCCCGACCATGAACATGACGAGGAGGCTTGGCCTCGCCGCGATCCTGCTGCCGGGGCTGTCGGCCCCGGGCGGGGAGCCGCCGACGTTCGAGCATCAGGTCCGGCCGATCCTGAAGGCGTATTGCCTCGACTGCCACGGCGGGGGCGACAAGCTGGACGGGAAGCTCGACCTCCGGCTCAGGCGCACGGCCGCGAGCGGGGGCGAGAGCGGGCCGGCCATCGTCGCGGGCAAGCCCGAGGAGAGCCTCCTCCTGGAGCGGATCCGCGACGGCGAGATGCCGCCGGGGGAGAAGAAGGTCCCGCCGGACCAGGTCGCCGCGATCGCGGCGTGGATCGCCTCCGGCGCGGCGACGCTCCGCGACGAGCCCGAGTCGCTTCCGCCCGGCATCGGGATCACGCCCGAGGATCGGGCGTTCTGGGCCTTCCAGCCGATCCGCCGCCCCGAGCCGCCCCGGTTCGGGCCCGAGGACCGGGTCCGCACGCCGATCGATGCGTTCCTGCTCGCCGGGCTCCGCGAGCGGGGCTTCTCGTTCGCCCCCGAGGCCGACCGCGCCACCCTGATCCGCCGGGCCGCCGCCGACCTCACCGGGCTCGCCCCGACCTGGGCCGAGGTCCAGGCCTTCGTCGCCGACGGGTCGCCCGACGCCTACGAGCGGATGATCGACCGGCTCCTGGACTCCCCCGCCTACGGCGAGCGCTGGGGCCGCCACTGGCTCGACGTCGCCGGCTATGCCGACTCCGAGGGCAACGGGAGCGACGACACCCCGCGCCCCTACGCCTACAAGTATCGCGACTACGTGGTCCGGTCGTTCAACGCCGACAAGCCCCTGGATCGGTTCATCATCGAGCAGTTGGCGGGCGACGAGCTGGTCCCGCGCCCCTGGGCGAACCTCACGCCCGAGCAGGCCGAGACCCTCGCCGCGACCGGGTTCCTCCGGATGGTCGTGGACGGCACCGCGACGGGCGGGGGCGACGAGCCGCTGGCGGCCAACCAGGTCGTCGCCGATGCGCTCAAGGTCGTCGGCTCGTCCCTGCTGGGCCTGACGGTGGGTTGCGCCCAGTGCCATGACCACAAGTACGACCCGATCCCGCAGGAGGACTACTTCCGCCTCCGCGCCGTGTTCGAGCCGGCGCTCGACCCCATGCACTGGCGCCGCCCCGTGCAACGGCTGGTCTCGCTCTACTCCGACGAGGAGCGGGCCCGGGCCGCGGCGATCGAGGCCGAGGCCGCCGAGATGATGAAGGAGGTCCGGGCGAAGACGAGACGCCTGGTGGACGCGGCGTTCGAGAAGGAACTGGCCAAGTTCCCCGAGGACAAGAGGCCCGCGCTCCGCGAGGCCCGCGAGACGCCGGCCGACAAGCGGACCGCCGAGCAGAAGGCCCTGCTCGCCGCGAACCCCAGCGCGAACCTGTCCCCCGGCGTCCTCTACCAGTACGACCCGGAGGCCGCCAAGGAGCTGGAGAAGGACCGGGAGAAGGTCGCCGCCAAGCGGGCCGAGAAGCCCGCCGAGGACTTCGTGAGCGTGCTCGACGAGGTCCCCGGCGTGGTCCCGGAGACCCGCCTGTTCCACCGGGGCGACCATCGCCAGCCGAAGGATCCGGTCGGGCCGGGCGACCTGACCATCGTCGCGCCCGAGGGACAACGCTTCGAGATCGCCCCGAAGGACCCCACGCTCCCCACGAGCGGGCGGAGGCTGGCCTACGCCCGGCACCTCGTGGACGGCCGCCACCCCCTGGTGGGCCGGGTGCTCGCCAACCGGATCTGGATGCACCACTTCGGCCGGGGCCTGGTCGAGAGCGCGGGCGACCTCGGGGCGCTGGGCGGGCGGCCGACCCACCCCGCCCTGCTCGACTGGCTCGCCGACGAGCTGGTCCGCCTGGGCTGGAGCCCGAAGCGGATGCACCGCCTCATCATGACCTCGACGGCCTATCGCCAGTCGAGCCGACGCGACCCGAAGCTGGATGCGGTGGACGCGGGCAATACGCTGGTCGGGCGCTACCCGGTCCGCCGCCTCGATGCCGAGTCGGTCCGCGACCGGATGCTCGCCGCCGGCGGCCGGCTCGATCGCACCGCGGGCGGGCCGCCGGTGAAGGTGGCCGAGGACGCCGTCGGCCAGGTCGCCGCGGCCGGCGACTCGGCCCGGCGCGGCCTGTACGTGGAGGTCCGCCGGACCCGGCCCGACTCGCTCCTGGCGGCCTTCGACCTGCCGGCGATGGCGGTCAACTGCGACCGGCGCATGCCCTCGACCTCGGCCCCCCAGTCGCTCATGCTGATGAACGGCGACTTCGCCCTAGGCCAGGCCAAGGCGATGGCCGCGCGGCTGATCGCCGAGACGCCGGCCGACCTGCCCCTCGACACGACGCCCCCGACGATCCCGGAACCCGCCTCGGCCTGGCAGTACGGGTTCGGCCGGTACGACGAGGGGTCCCGCCGGGTGGTGGCGTTCGCCCCCCTGCCCCACTGGACGGGCTCGGCCTGGCAGGGCGGCCCGGCGCTGCCCGACCCGGGGATCGGTTGGGTTGTCCTGTACGCGGCGGGCGGCCACCCGGGCAACGACGCCGACCACGCGGCGATCCGCCGATGGGTCGCGCCTCGCGACGGGACGGTCGAGGTCGCCGGCCGGATCAAGCACGCCGGGGCGTCCGGGGACGGCGTCCGGGGCCGGATCGTCTCGGCCCGGGGCGGCGAGCACGGGGCCTGGCAGGCCCGCGCCGGCGAGGCCGCGACGGCCGCCTCCGGCATCGAGGTCCGCGAGGGGGACACCCTCGACTTCGTCGTCGATTGCGTCGGGGATTGCAACGCCGACTCCTACGAGTGGCCGATCAAGATCACCTACGCCGGGCCCCCGTCCGGTCGGCGCACGGCCTGGGATGCCCCGGCCGAGTTCCGCGGGCCGACCGTCGGGGCGTCGCTCCCGCAGATGATCGCCCACGCCTGGACCCTGGCCTACCAGAGGCCGATCTCGCCGGACGAGCTCGACCTCGCCGGCTCATTCGTCGCCGACGCGCTGGACGCCCCGGGCGAGGGCGACCGGGCGGCGGCACTGGCCCGGCTCTGCCAGCAACTCCTCAGCTCGAACGAGTTCCTCTATGTCGACTGACCGAGACGTGACGGGGCGGCGTGCGTTCCTGGCGAATTCCGCCTTCGGGGTCGGCTCGTTCGCGCTGGCGCACCTGCTCCAGGCGGACGGCCTGCTCGCCGACGTCCCCAGCAAGCCGGGCGAGAACCTCCCGCTCGACCTCAAGCCGAAGCGGCCGCCGCTCGCCCCGAAGGCGAAGGCGATGATCTCGCTGTTCATGCACGGCGGGCCGTCGCACGTCGACCTGTTCGACCCGAAGCCGGAACTGTCCCGGCTCCACGGGACCGAGTACGGCGGCGACATCATGTTCAGCTTCGTCAACCGTGCCAGCAAGAAGCTGCTCGGCTCCCCCTGGAAGTTCGCCAGGCACGGGCAGTCCGGGACCGACGTCTCCGAGCTTTTGCCCGAGACCGCCGGCATCGTCGACGACCTGTGCGTGATCCGGTCGATGCACACCGGGCACAACGGCCACGAGGTGTCGATCCGCTACTTCCACGGCGGGGTGGCCGGCATCACCGGCCGGCCGACCCTGGGGAGCTGGATCACCTACGCGCTGGGGAGCGAGTCGCAGGAACTCCCCGCCTACATGGTCCTGTCCGACCCCGGAGGGCCGCCCGTCGACGGCACGCACAACTGGGAGAGCGGCTTCCTCCCGTCGCTCTACCAGGGGACCGTCCTCCGGCCGCAGGAGCCCCGGATCCTCAACCTCGACCCCCCGCCGCACCTCCGGGGCGAGGCCCAGGCCCGGAACCTCGCCTTCCTCGACGGGCTCAATCGCCGCCACCTGGCGCAGCACCCGGGGGAGGCCGACCTGGAGGCCCGCATCCGGACCTACGAGCTGGCCGCCGGGATGCAGACCGCCGCCAAGGAGGCATTCGACATCTCGGGCGAACCCAAGCATATCCGGGAGCTGTACGGGATCGACGAGGACCACACCCGGGAGTACGGCACGCGCTGCCTGATCGCCCGCCGTCTCGTCGAGCGCGGGGTCCGTTTCGTCCAGCTGTTCCTCGGCGGCCAGCCCTGGGACAACCACTCCGCGATCCGGAAAACGCTCCCCGAGATCTGCCGGAAGACCGACCGGCCCGCCGCCGCTTTGGTCCGCGACCTCAAGCAGCGCGGGCTGCTGGACACGACGCTGGTCCACTGGGGGGGCGAGATCGGCCGGCTCCCGGTCAGCGAGGGGAACCTGGACGACTCCGCCGGGCGCGACCACAACGGCCAGGGGTTCTCGATCTGGATGGCCGGCGGCGGGATCAAGGGGGGCATGACCCACGGGTCCACCGACGAGGTCGGGCACCGGGCCGTCGAGGGGGTCGTCACCCCGTCCGACTTCCAGGCCACCGTCCTCCACCTCCTCGGCCTCGACCACGAGCGGCTGGTCTACCACGCCAACGGCCGGGAGCAGCGGATCACCGACGGCCAGAAGGCCCGCGTCGTCGGCGAGATCCTCGCATCGCCCCCGAAGGCGTAGCACGCCCCGCCGATCAGGCCGGCTCGGACCGCCGGAAGGCGGCCAGGGCCAGGGCGCCGAAGGCCGCGCCGAACCCGACCAGCGCCGCCGCCGCGGGGGCCACCTCCGCGGCGGTGAGGCCCCGGGCCAGCGACCCGTAGAACCCGTCGATGGCCCAGCGGGTGGGGATGGCCGGCGTGAGCCGGAGCAGCCACGCCGGGAACAGGAAGCCGGGGATCCAACCGCCGCCCAGCATCACCATCACCAGGACGGCCAGGATCGAGATCGAGCGGGCCCCCCGGGGCGACCGGCCGAAGGCGGCGACCATCAGGCCGAAGTTGGCCGCCATCCACGCGAAGCCGACCGCCACCAGCAGGAACCCGGCGAGGCCGCCGCGTGGCCGGAGCCCGAAGGCCAGGGCCCCGAACCCGAAGACGGCCCCGACGATCGCCAGCGACGCGACCAGGCAGCCCAGCACCTTGCCCGCCAGCAGCGTGGCCCGGCCCACGGGGGCCGTCCTCAGCCGCTTCCACAGGCCCCGCTCGCGCTCCAGGAGCAGCCCGACGCCCCACTCGATGGCCGAGAACAGGACGAACTGGACCACCATCCCCGCGAAGGCGTGGGTCGCCAGGGCGGCCCGCTCGCCATCGGCCCCGCCCGGCACGATGGACGCGTCCCGGACCTCGAAGGGCGGCCCGGCCGCGCGGGGCGCCAGGCCGAAGGGGCCGCGCCCGCCCAGGTCGCCGGACGCGACGGCATCCAGCACCACCCGGGCGAGCACGCCGCGGACCAGGGCGGCATCCCCACGCCGGGCCGGGTCGTGGACCAGGAGCAGTTCCGGGGGCGACTCCCCGCCCGCGAGGGTCCGGGCGGCGGCCGCGCCGAACCCGGCCGGGATCACGACCGCGAGCGAGGACTCGCCCCGCCGCACCGACGCGAGCGCCGCGTCTCGCCCCGCCGCGACGGCCGCAACCTGCCCGTCGGCCAGCACCCCGGCCACGATGGCGCGGGAGATCACGCCCCGATCCTCGTCGGCGACCAGGATCGGGATCGGCGACGACTGGGATTTCCCCGCCCCGCCGAAGATCGCCGCCATGAAGCTGGCCAGGGCGATCGGGGCCAGGAACGAGAGGACCAGGGCGTTGCGGTCCGCGGCAAAGACCCGCAGGTCCTTGGCGACGAGGGCGAGCAGCGGTCGGGCGATCATCCGTCTCGGAGCCCCCTGCCGGTCAGGTCGAGGAAGATGGTCTGGAGGTCCGGGCGTTCGCTGGCCAGGTGCGTGATCTCGGCCCCGCCGGCCAGGAGCGCGTCCAGGACGCGCGGGGCGGGCCGGAGGTCGACGAGGTCCACGACCACGCGGTCGCCGTCCCGCCCGGCCGCCAGGACCCCCGGGATCAGCCGGATCGGGCCGAGGTCGGGCTCGGCCGCGTGGCCACCGTCGCCCAGGGTGAGGGAGAGCCTCGTGGCGGCGGGCAAGGCGCCGCGGAGGGTGCCCAGGTCGCCGTCGGCCACCACCCGGCCGTGGTCGATGATCACGGCGCGGTCGCAGAGCCGCTCGGCCTCCTCCATGTAGTGGGTCGCGTACAGGAGGGCCTTTCCCTCGGCCTTGAGCGCCTCCAGGCCGTCGAAGATCGCGTTGCGGCTCTGCGGGTCGACGCCGACGGTGGGCTCGTCCAGGACGATCAGCCTCGGGTCGTGGATCAGCGCCGCCGCCAGGTTCAGCCGCCGCTTCATCCCGCCGCTGAAGGCCCGGACCGGGTCGTCGGCCCGCGTCGCCAGGCCCACGAGGTCGAGGCATCGCGCGATCGCCGACCGGAGCGGCTCGCCGCCGAGGCCCTGCAACGCCCCGAAGAACCGCAGGTTGGCCCGGGCCGTCAGCTCCTCGACCAGGGCGAGTTCCTGGGGCACGAGGCCGAGGTTCCGCTTCAGCGGCTCGGCCCGGGGCCGCGTCGGCCGCCCCTCGAACAGGACTTCGCCCGCGTCGGGCCGGAGCAGGCCGCAGACGATCGAGGCCGTCGTCGTCTTGCCCGCCCCGTTGGGGCCGAGCAGCGCCACGGCCTCGCCCGCCGCCACGCGGAAGGAGATGTCGGACAGGGCGACCGCCCCGCCGAACCGCTTCCGCAGCCCGCGTACTTCGAGCATCCGACCTCCTCCACGCGGGCCCGCGACACGCTGGCATCCCCCGCGCCCGGGCCGGGGTCGGCTATTCATACGCCCATCGGCGGGCCCTGTCGAGGCGAGGTCCGGGCCGATCCCCATCGCGCCAAACAAACCCAACGACCCCGGGCCCGATCGGCCGACGCCGGCGTCGAGGGCGTCCCGGCGGCGAATTCGCCCCGATCTCGGTTGACGAGCGAGGGGGGGGGCCTAAAACTCTAGGGCGCCTCGGACCGGCCCCGGCCCGCGTCCCGCCGGGGGGACGCCTGCTCCGTTCGCTCGCGCCGACCGCCCCGGGCCGGATGGCCCGTCTCCTTCGTCCCCCGATGGCCTGGGGCCTCGATGCCTACTCCCTCCCCGCAGCCGCGAGTCGTCGTGATCGGGGCGGGCCCGGGCGGCCTGGCGATCTCGGTGCTCCTGGCGCAGGCCGGGCTGAGCGTGACGATCCTGGAGCGGCTGCCCGAGGTCGGCGGGCGGACCTCGGCGCTGGAGGCCGACGGGTTCCGGTTCGACCTGGGGTCCACCTTCTTCAGCTATCCTCGGGCCCTGTCCCGGATCCTCGCCGCGATCGGCCGGGACCTGGAGGCCGAGGTGCCGATGGTGCGGCTCGACCCGCTCTATCGGCTGGTCTTCGGGGCCGGGGGCGAGCTGCTGGCCACGCCGGATCTCGCGAGGATGGGGCGGGAGATCGCCCGGCTCAGCCCCGGCGACGCGGCGAACTTCCCCCGATTCCTCGACGCCAACCGGGCCAAGCTCGCCCAACTCAGGCCGATGATGGAGGGGGCGTTCCGCGACTGGCGCGACCTGGGCAAGCACCTGATCAGCCCGGCCATGCCCCGGACCATGATGCACCTGCGTCCCTGGTTCTCGCTGGAGGACGAGGTCGCGCGGTACTTCCACGACCCCCGGCTGCGACTCGCCTTCTCGTTCCAGGCCAAGTACCTGGGGATGTCCGCGGCGAGCTGCCCCAGCCTGTTCTCGATCCTGGCCTTCCTGGAGTACGAGCACGGCCTCAGCCACCCGATCGGCGGCTGCTCGGCCATCACCCGAAGGCTGGCGGAGATCGCCGCCGAGATGGGCGTCGCGATCCGCACCGATGAGCCCGCCCGGGCCATCCTGTTCGAGGGCCGCCGGGCGGTCGGCGTCCGGACCGATCGGGGCGTGTATCCGGCCGACCGGGTCGTGATCAACGCCGACTTCGCGCGAGCCATGCGGCGCCTGGTCCCCGAGCACCTGCGGAGGCGCTGGACCGATCGCCGGATCGACTCGAAGCGGTATTCCAGCTCGACGTTCATGATGTACCTGGGGCTGGAAGGGATCGAGGATCGGCTGGCGCACCACACCTTCTACCTGGCCGAGGATTACCGCCGCAACCTCCGCGACATCGAGGTCGACCACCGCCTGTCGGACGACCCCTCGCTCTATGTCCAGAACGCCTGCCCCGTCGATCCGTCGCTGGCCCCGCCGGGCATGAGCACGCTGCAGGTGCTCGCCCCGGTCACGCACATGCACCCGAATGTCGATTGGGCCCGCGAGAAGGGGCCGTTCCGGGCGCTGGTCCTCCGCCAGCTCCGCGACCGGCTCGGGGTGGCGGACCTGGAACGTCGCATCCGGTTCGAGCGGGTCCTGACCCCGCAGGACTGGGACGTCGGGCACGAGATCCAGCGCGGGGCGACCTTCAACCTGGCCCACGTCCTGGGGCAGTTGCTCCACCGCCGGCCGCGGAATCGGTTCGAAGACCTGGACGGCGTCTACCTCGTCGGCGGCGGGACGCACCCGGGCAGCGGGCTGCCGGTCATCTTCGAGTCGGCCCGGATCGGCGGCCGGCTCTTGCTCGAAAGCCTGGGGATCGACCACGATTGGATCGACGCGGCGGGCGAAGGCCCGGCCCGATCGGCCCCGACACGAGAATCAAAAGCGAGGTAGCGATGGTGGCGGGACGGACGGAACGCGTCGGGGTGATCGGCGGCGGGCTGGGCGGGCTGGCGGCGGCCTGCACCCTGGCGGCCCGGGGGCACGCGGTCAGCCTGTTCGAGCGGAACCCCTGGCTGGGCGGCAAGGCGGCCGTCCTGGAAGCTGACGGGTA
Source organism: Tundrisphaera macrotermitis (assembly GCF_051175315.1). Classification (NCBI taxonomy): domain Bacteria; kingdom Pseudomonadati; phylum Planctomycetota; class Planctomycetia; order Isosphaerales; family Isosphaeraceae; genus Tundrisphaera; species Tundrisphaera macrotermitis. The sequence goes on along the minus strand of NZ_CP195100.1, from coordinate 1,846,342 downwards.
CCGCTTCGACATGGGGCCGACCATCCTCACCGCCCCGGCGGTGCTGGGACGGATCTTCGCCGAGGCGGGCCGCTCGATGGCGGACTACCTCGACCTCGTCCCGCTCGACCCCCAGTGGCGGTGCTTCTTCGCCGACCGGACCTCGCTGGACCTCCACGCCGACCCCGACGCCATGACCGCCGCGCTCGACGCGTTCGCCCCGGGCACCTCGGCCGGCTACGGCCGATTCCTCGAACTGTCGCGGCGGCTCCACGAGATCAGCCGCGACTTCTTCTTCTGGCGTCCCGTGGGCTCGATCGGCGACATCGCCGCGCGGCAGGGCGGGATGAGCCGCGAGACGCTGGCCAAGGTCCTCTGCCTGCGTCTGGGCCGGTCGGCGGCGGGGACGATCCGGGGCTTCGTGCCCGACCGGCGCGTCGCCCAGATGGTCGACCACTTCATCCAGTACGTCGGCAGCTCTCCCGAGGCCGCACCCGCCGTGCTCTGCGCCATCGCCCACATGCAGACCTCGGGCGGGGTCTGGTACCCGATGGGGGGCACCCGCGCCGTGCCGATCGCCCTGGAGCGGCTGGCCCGCGACCTCGGCGTCGAGATCCGCACCGGCGTGGGCGTCTCCGGGATCGAGACCGACGCCCGGGGCGCCGTCGCCGGGGTGACGCTCGACGGGGGCGAGCGGGTCCCGCTCGACGCGGTCGTGAGCAACATGGATTCGGTCCGCACCCACCGCGAATTGCTGGGCCGGGGCCGCGCCTCGGGGCGGTTCCTGCGGCGGAGGCGGTACGAGCCGGCCTGCTCGGGGGTAGTCCTGTACCTCGGGCTCGATCGCGGCTACGACCACCTGCTGCACCACAACTTCGTCTTCTCGCGCGACCCGCATCGGGAGTTCGACGCGATCTACCGCAAGGGGGAGCCGGCCGACGACCCGACCTGCTACGTCGCCGCCCCGGCGCGGACCGAGCCCGGCGTGGCCCCGCCCGGCGGCGAGGCGTTGTACGTCCTGGTGCATACCCCCTTCCTCCGCCCGCACCACGACTGGGCGAAGATGCTGCCCGGGTATCGCCAGGTCATCCTCCGCAAGCTCGCCGAGGCGGCGGGGCTCGACGACCTCGAAGGCCGGATCCGGTTCGAGGCGACCCTGACGCCGCAGGACATCCACGACCGCTACCGCGTGCTGGACGGGGCGATCTACGGGCTGGCCAGCCACGGCCGGTTCAACGGGGCCTTCAAGCCGACCAACCGCAGCCCGGACGTGCCTGGGCTCTACCTGGCCGGCGGCTCGGCCCACCCGGGACCGGGGATGCCGATGGTCCTGATGTCGGGCTGGATCGCCGCCGACGCGATCGACCGCGACCGGAGCGGGCGCGGCGAGGCGGCCGACGTCGACGATGCCCCCGATCTGGCCCCGGGTTGGGCCGAGCCGGTGGTTGCTGGCGGCAGGAGGCTAGGATGATGCTCCAACTCCAGCCGACCGACACCGTCGAACTCAACCCGGCCGAGGCCCTGCCCGCGATGCTCGCGTCGGCCCGCGCGGCGTCGGCCGCCTGGGGCGGCCTGCCGGTCCGCGAGCGGTGCCGGAGGCTGCTGGCCGCCCGCGACCACCTGCTGGACGACGCGGAGGGGCTGGCCGCCGTGGTCGCCCGCGAGACCGGCAAGCCGCGGCTCGACGTGCTGGCCGAGGTCATGCAGGCCTGCACCCTGATCGGCTTCTACGCCAAGAAGGCGCCGGGGTTCCTCCGGCCGCGCCGGGTCGGCGCCGGGCTGATGGCCCACAAACGGGCGGAGATCCACTACCACCCGCTCGGCGTGGTGGGGATCATCACGCCCTGGAATTATCCGGTCATGCTGGTGCTCTCGCCCGTGATCCAGGCGCTGGTGGCGGGCAACGCGGCGATCGTCAAGCCCTCGGAAGTGACCACGGAGACGGCGCGGCGGCTGGTCGGGCTGTTCGCCGACCTGGCGAGTCCGAAATCCGACGCCCCGCTCGTGCAACTCCTGCCCGGCGGCCCCGATGCGGCGCTGGCGCTGGCCGGATCGGGCGTGGACAAGATCTCGTTCACCGGGGGGGCCGAGGGGGGCAAGGCGATCCTGGCCGCGGCGGCCCCCCGGCTCACGCCGGTGCTCCTCGAACTGGGCGGCAACGACGCGATGATCGTGGCCGAGGATGCCGACCTGGGCCGCGCCGCCGACGCCGCCGCGTGGGGGGCGTTCCTGAACGCCGGGCAGAGCTGCATCGCCGTGGAGCGGGCCTTCGTCGCCCGGGGGGCCTACGACCGCTTCGTCGGGCTGGTCGTGGAAAGGGCCCGGGGCTTGCGGCAGGGCCCCTGCCCGGGCCCCGAGGTGGCCGACGATTTCGACCTCGGCCCGCTCGCCACGGACCGCCAGTATCGCCGGACTTGCGAGCTGGTCGAGGACGCGGTCCGGCGCGGGGCCTCGGTCCTGGTCGGGGGCGTCCCGCCGGACGGCTCGCCCGAGGAGGCCGGCCGGCTGTTCCCGCCGACGGTCCTGGCCGGGGTCACGCGTGAGATGCGGGTGATGGGCGAGGAGGTCTTCGGGCCGGTCCTCGCCGTCGCGCCGGTCGACTCGATCGACGAGGCGGTGGCGCGGGCCAATGACAGCCCGTTCGGCCTGTCGGCCAGCGTCTGGACCGCCGACCGCCGGCTGGCCCGCCGGGTCGCCGCGCGGCTGGAGGTCGGCGGGGTCGTGGTCAACGACTGCATCATCCACTTCATGATCCCGGGCCTGCCCTTCGGCGGGGCCAAGCAGAGCGGGTTCGGCCGGACCCAGGGGGGCGAGGGGCTGCACGAGTTCTGCTCGATCCGGACCCTCACCTCCCACCGGTTCGGCCCCCGGCGCGAGTTCCAGTGGTTCCCCTACGGCCGCAAGCACCGGTTGCTGGCCCGCGGCCTCCGCCTCCTGTTCCGCTCGGGGCTGGCGAAGTTCTCCCGATGAGCGGCGGGGCCGGCGGGCCGCGATCAGCCGCCCGCGATGGCCCCCACGACCAGGAATGGCTCCCGCCCCCGGGCGACCTCCTCGGGGAGGGGGTCGTCGGGCGGGTCGTGGGACAGGTCCTGCTCGCAGGCGAAGAACCGCAGGAACGGCCGACGCCGGTGGGTGGCGTGGTCGCGGATCGCCCCCCGGAGCATCGGGTAATGCCCTTCCAGCGCGTCGAGGACCGAGCGTTGCGTCGCCGGCCCGTCGACGCGGAGCTTCACCTCGCCGGAGACCCGGGCCAGGCTCCGGAGGTGGTACGGGAGCACGACTCGGATCATGGCAGGGCCTGGACCTCCACGGAAAGGACGGCCGGGAGGTCCCGGACGATGGGCGTCCAGCGGTCGCCGGAGTCGCGCGAGGCGTACACCTGCCCGCCCGTCGTGCCGAAGTAGACGCCGCAGGGGTCGAGCGAATCGACGGCCATCGCATCCCGCAGGATGTTGACGTAGCAGTCCTGCTGGGGGAGCCCGTCGGTGAGCGGCTCCCACTCGTCGCCGCCCGTCCGGCTCCGGTAGACGCGCAGCTTCCCCTCGGGCGGGAACCGCTCGGAGTCGCTCTTGAGCGGGACGACGTAGACGGTGTCCGGCTCGTGGGCGTGGACGTCGATCGGGAACCCGAAGTCGGACGGCAGGTTGCCGCTGATCTCGCGCCAGGACTCGCCGGCGTCGTCGGTGCGCATCACGTCCCAGTGCTTCTGCATGAACAGGACGTCCGGGCGCGACGGGTGCATGGCGATCCGGTGGACGCAGTGGCCGACCTCGGCGTCCGGGTCGGGGATGAATTCCGACCGCAGGCCCCGGTTCATCGGCCGCCAGGTCTGGCCATCGTCGTCGGTGCGGAAGACGCCCGCGGCCGAGATGGCGACGTAGATCCGACCGCGATGGGCCGGGTCCAGGACGATCGTGTGCACGCCCATCCCGCCGGCGCCCGGCTGCCAGAGCGGCCCGGTGCCGTGGTTCCTCAGGCCGGGCAACTCGTGCCAGGACTGGCCGCCGTCGGCGGTGCGGAACATCGCGGCGTCCTCGGCCCCGGCGTAGACGACGTCCGGGTCGTCCAGGGAGGGTTCCAGGTGCCAGATCCGCTTGAATTCCCAGGGATGCTGCGTCCCGTCGTACCACTGGTGGGTGCCGGGGACGCCGTCGTACCGGAACTCGTTGCCGACCGGCCGCCAGGTGAGGCCGCCGTCGTCGGAGCGCTGGATCATCTGCCCGAACCACCCGCTGGACTGCGAGGCGTAGAGCCTCATCGGGTCGGCGGGCGAGCCCTTGACGTGGTAGATCTCCCAGCCCGCGAAGTGGGGGCCGCTCACCTCCCAACGCTCGCGCACGCCGTCCGAGGTGAGCACGAAGGCCCCCTTGCGGGTGCCGACCAGGACCCTGACGCCGCTCATCGTCGCCTCCTTGCTGGAACCCATGATCCCGGTGGTCGAGGCGATCGGGGCGCCCCGAGGGTCGGGATCGTCCGCGTCTCGTGCCGGGCGCTATCGCCCTTGACGGGGGAGATCATCGACGCCTGGCCCGGTCCGTCGGGCGGCAAGGAGCAGGATATACCAGATCGACCTGTGCGAGCCCAGGCGAGTGGCCATCCGCCCCTCGGATGGGTCAGTCCTACAAAATACGTCCTATTGGGGTGGTATGCCGTCCGCTTCGAATCCAAAATAAAACATGGCCTCGCCCGGGCGGGTCCGGCGATCCGCCCTCCGGGCCCCGCCCATCCGTCGGCAGATGGCCGATTCGACCGCCTCGCACCGGATTGCTCAGCACTCGGCCCTCATCCGGGGCGGATGGAGTAGAGTAAGCCGTAGGGAGCGGACTCCGCAGCACCGGCCGTCGATTCGCGGAGTGGCTCCATGAGGGATGAGGCGATGTGGACGAGAATGCTCCGGCGGGTCGAGGGGCTGATGGTCCGCCGACGCAAGAGGTCCGGCGAGGTCTACTTCTCCGACACGACGCTGCGCGACGGCGAGCAGATGCCGGGCGTGCGGCTCGATCCCGACGGGAAGGTGATCATCGCGCGGGCGCTGGCCGAGGCGGGCATCGACTCGCTCGACGCCGGGTTCCCGGCTGCGTCGAAGGACGACGCCGAGGCGATCCGCCGCATCGTCGCCGAGGTCCGCGGCCCGGTGATCACGGCATTGTGCCGGACCTTGCGGTCCGACGTCGATCTCGCCGCCGAGTGCCTGGCCGGGGCCGGCCCTTATCGGAAGGGGGTGACGCTGTTCGCCGGCATCAGCCCCCAGCACCTGAAGCACAAGCACGGCAAATCCCGGGCCCAGATGCTCGAACTGATCGTCTCGTCGGTCGCCTACGCCAAGCGGCATTTCCGGATCGTCTCGTTCGGCCCGGAGGACGCGTCGCGGGCCGACCCCGCCTTCCTGCACGAGGTCTATCGCGAGGTGATCGCGGCCGGGGCCACCACGGTCGGCTTCCCCGACACGGTGGGGATCCTCACGCCCGAGAAGGCGGCCGACTGCATCAAGGCGATCCAGGACAGCGTGCCCAACATCGGCGAGGCGTTGCTGGGGGTCCACTTCCACAACGACCTCGGCCTGGCGACCGCCAACGCCCTGGCCTGCGTGGCGCAGGGGGTCAACATCGTCCAGGGCACCATCAATGGGCTGGGGGAAAGGGCCGGCAATACCTCGCTGGAGGAGGTCGCCCTGGCGCTCCACCTGCACCGCGACCAGTACAAGGCCCGCTGCCGGTTCGATCCCGCGTCCCTGCACGGGCTCGGCGAGCTGGTCTCGAACTTCACCGGGGTTCCCATCCCCCCCAACAAGCCGGTCGTGGGCGCGAACGTGTTCCGCACCGAGGCCGGCATCCACCAGGATGGCCTGCTCAAGGACGTGTCGACCTATGTGCCGTACCTGCCCGAGGTGGTCGGCGCCGGCCCGGTCCACCTGGTGCTGGGCAAGCAGAGCGGCCGCCACGCCGTCCGCCATTGCCTGGAACGGGGCGGCCTCCGCCTGACCGACGCGGAGGTCGAGCTCGTCCTGGATCACCTGAAGCATCGGGCGTGCAAGCCGGTCTATGCGACTGAGGTCGACTTCGACGAACTCCTCGCCGAGGTCTTCGGCCCGCCGTCGGCGGGTCCGCGCCGGGCTCGGGACGCGGGCGCCGCCTGATCCCGCCACCGATGCCGGCGGGATCGGGCGGCCGGCCGCCGTTCAGTCGGTGTCGGGGCTGACGTCGACCCCCGTGAGGCGTCCGTCCTCGATGCCCAGGACGATGTCGCCGGGGCGGATGAACCGCCGGTCGTGCGTGACGATCACGAGCGTGCGGCCCCGGCCCCGCAGCAGGCCGATGATCTCGTCCCCCCCGGAGCGGTCGAGGTTGCCGGTCGGCTCGTCGGCGAGAAGGAGGGCGGGGTCCCTGACCAGGGCCCGCGCGATCGCCACCCGCTGCTGCTGGCCCCCGGAGAGTTGATCGGGCCGATGGTGGACGCGATGGCCCAGCCCGACCTGCCCGAGCAGGTCGGTCGCCCGGTCCCGGAGCTCTCGGGTGATCCCCAGCGGGATGTAGGGGAGCAGCACGTTGTCCAGGGCCGACAGGTTGCCGATCAGGTTGAACGACTGGTACACGAAGCCGACCTGATTGCGGCGGTAGTCGTCCTGCTCCCCCTCGGTCATGGCGGTGATGTCCCGCCCCAGGATCTTGATCGACCCCGAGGTCGGGCGATCCAGGGCCCCGAGCAGGTACAGGAGCGTGCTCTTGCCCGAGCCCGAGGGGCCGACGATGAACGTGGTGGAGTTGGCCGGCAGCCGGAACGAGACGCCGCGCAGGGCGTGGACCTCCTCGTCGGCAACGCGGAAGTTCATGTGCACGTCTTCGGCGTCGACCATCGGCGTGGGCTGGTCGGCCCCGACTTCGAGGGTGGCTTGGGCCCGCGTCATGTCGTCGCGCTCCGGCGGATCGCCGCCATCGGGGTCATCAGCGAGGCCCGCCAGGCCGGGTACAGCCCGGCGCCGGTGGCGATCCCGAGCGCGGCCGCCAGGCTGACCGCCAGGAGCTTCGGGCTGAGTTCGAGCGAGAATCCGCTGATCAGTCGGTTGGCGATGAGGACGGCGGCGAATGCCAGGGCCACGGCGATCGCGCCGGAGATGATGCCCAGCAGGGCGCTCTCGGCCGTGACCAGCGCCATGATGTTCCGCCGGGTCCAGCCGTTGGTGCGCATCACGCCGAACTCGACGTAGCGTTCCGAGGTGCTCATGACCATCGTGTTGCCGATCCCCACGCCGCCGACCAGCAGCGCCAGGGCCACGGCCGCCAGGAGGAACTGGTCGAGCTTGCCCATCACCTCGCCGACGGTGATGTTGAACTTGCTGATCGGCTGCGCCGTGACCCCGGGGTGCGCCGCCATGATCCGCTCCATCAGGGCGTCGGCGTCGTCCATGTCGGCCGGCTCGACGTTGAAGGTCGAGACGGCGGCTTCGCTGACGCCCAGGAGTTCGCGGGCCACGCCGATGTCCATGACGATGGTCGAGTCGAGGAACAGCGAACCGGTGTCGTAGAGGCCGATGATCGTGAAGTCCCGCGTGCCGATCCGCATCGTCTGGCCGACGGCCTTCGGGGTCCCGTCGGCATTGGGATGCTCGCGGGCGATCCGCACGCTGATCACGATATTCGGCTTGCCGATGTCGGAGAGTTCGAGGAAGCGGCCGCCGCCGCGATCCTGGGGGAGGATCGAGTTGGGGATGGTGGTGTTGCGGAGCTTGAGGTGCTCAGGGATGTCCTGGCCCTGGACCGCCAGGGAGGTGATCAGGCCCTTCAATCCCTGGTCGCGGGGCCGGGTGAGCAGGCCGAGCGCGCCCGAGGCGAGCCCGCCCTTGCCGTCGATCGCCGGGGCGATCCGCCAGACCTCGGGCGCGGCCACCCGGACGCCCGGCATCGCGCGGAGCTTCGGGCCCAGGTCCGCGGGCAGGTCGCTGAAGACCGGGGCCGGGGAGTTCTCCCGCAGCACCATCAGGTTGTGCATCGTGCCGAGGGTGCTGCCCATCAGCTGACGGATCCCGGCGGTGATGCTGAACAGGCCCAGGAAGGCCAGCACCGGGATCGTCAAGCCCACCACGGCGAGCGTCGTCCGCGTTGGTCGGGTGATCAGATTTCGCCAGGCGAAGGACCACATCGCACGTTTGCCCCCCCAAATCCATGCCGGAGCGTCGGCCCCGCTTCGGGCCGCTGGGAACCCATGCGATTCCCAGGCCATCGGGAGACCCCTCGGACGCAGTGCATCCTACACCAAATGGCCGCGGAAATCGCCGGGCTCGCGGCGGATCGCGGGGCGGGGTTGGCATTCCGGGGACTCCCCGGCCGCGCGCCGAACCGGGCCGCCTCGCCGGTCGCTTCGATCCCGGCCCTCGGGTAGTCTGGCCGGTCGGACCCGACCCCCGCCGACGACACGGACCTCTCCATGCGAAACCGGCTCATCTTCGCCGTCATGGCCCTGACCTGGACCCCGCTCGCCTCCGCGGATGACTGGAAGGTCGGCGAGCCGATCGTCGCCTACTGGGCCGGGCCGGGGTTCCCGGGCGGGGGGCCGCTCGACGACGCCTCCGCGGCCCGGCTCGCCGATGGCGGTTGGAACCTCGCCTGGTGCCACGAGGGGGAATTGGACGTGGCCAGCCGCCATCGCCTGCGCGGGCTGCTCTCCGACCCGCTCCTCGTCCCCGAGTCCCTCAAGGATCCGAAGCGTCGCGAGGCGTTGGCCGCCCTCGTCGACCGGGTGAAGGGCCATCCCGCCCTGTACGCCTACCACTTGATCGACGAGCCGGGCGCGGCCGCCTTCCCGGCCCTCGGCAAATTGGTCGCCTTCCTCCGCGAGCGGGATCCGGCGCACCTGGCCAGCATCAACCTCCTGCCCATCTATGCCAATAACCAGCAGCTCGGCATCGAGGGCCCCCCGGTGCAGGCGTATGCGGAGCACCTGCGGCGCTTCTCCGAGGTGGTCCGCCCCGCCCTGCTCAGCTACGACCACTACCAGTTCACCCGGAAGGACGACGGCCCCCAGTATTTCCTCAACCTGGCCATGGTCCGCGAGCAGGCGCTCGCCTCGGGCGTGCCGTTCATGAACATCGTCCAGGCCAGCTCCTGGGTGCCCGGCTCGGCCGCCTCCCCCACGAGCCCCCGCGTTCCTGGCCCGGATGAGCTGCGCTTCCTCGCCTACACGACACTGGCCTACGGCGCCCAGGGGATCTCCTACTACGTCTACCGCTATCCCGGCCACGAGGGCGGCATGCTGGGCGACGACGGCACGCCGACCCCGCTCGGCAAGGAGGCCCGGACGCTGAACCGGGAGTTCGCGGCGATCGCCCGGGAATTGCAGCCGCTCCGGTCCCTCGCGGTGCATCAGGCCGGGATGCAGCCGCCCGGTGCGGCCCGGCTCCCGGCCGGCCTGGCGTTCACCCTGGAAGGGCCCGTGCCCGATGAGGAGTACCAGCCCGGAGATCGCGTCCTGGGCATCCTGCTCGGCCGGTTCGGCCCCTCTGGCGAGGGGTCGCACCTCCTGGCGGTGAACCTCGACTATCGCGCCGAGAGGACCGCGGTCATCGTCGGACCCTCGCCGATCGAGACCTTCGACGCCGCGACCGGCGAATGGACGGCCGCCGGGAACCGGGTCGAGCTTCGGCTGCCGGGCGGCGGCGGGAAGCTCCTGCGCCTCCGGCCCTGAGGCTCGATCCGGATCTCCCCGGCCCGACCGGAGTCGCCGCCGATCGAGGAGGCGACCCGCCGGGGCCCATCCCGAGACGCCCCCGTCATCCCTCCGACGATGCCCGCGCGGAGAGTGCCGAAAGCCCTCCGGATGCGGGAGTTCGGACGCCCGGAGTCGGGGCGGATTGTCGAACCAACTCCTTCTCTCGAACGTATTTAAAGGACAAGACGAGTGGCGTAACTGGCGGCCCGATGGGGCCGATTTCGATCGGGAGAATGGTGATCCATGCGTCGTCGAGAAAACTACGTTCGCAAGTATGGCGAGGAGTTCGGCTCGCTTTATTATCACACGCTCCAGAGCCATGCCGCGCACGCGGGCGTGGCGGCCCGGCTGCGTCGCAAGCTCGACATCCTCACCGGGAAGGTGCCGCCGCCATCGCCGAGGCTGCTGGCGGAGGAGCCGATGCCCCTGTTCGATGGGTTCGAATCCCCCGAGGTGGCGGCCGTTTGAGCGGGGGGCGAGGCCGGCGCCGGGAACTCCCGGGGCCGATGATGCGTCAAAGAGACAGAAGCACGTCCTCGGCCGACTCTCCCGTATGACAGTTCGAGTTGAAGTGCGATTATAGCTCCGGATCGGGGGCGCCGGCCCGCGTGGCGTCCCCGATCCGGTGACGCCGGGGCCGTAACACAACCTCCAGACAATCGACAGGGGGCGAGGTGGCAGGAGCGACCAATCAGGGGGGACGGAGGGAGGCGGGGGCGCCGGTCGACGCCCCTCGGACGACATCCTGGTCGATCCCGGAGATCCGGATCGTCAAGGATGATCGGGGACGCATGCGGATCGATCAGGACGATCCGGCCACCTATGGCGCCTACGCCGCCCGGCAATTCCTGGCGACCGCGGAAGCCGAGCCCAGGTTCAGGGACGGGATGACCAAGCGTCCTTCGGCGTCCTCGATCCGGATCACCTATACCGAGGCCGATGGCACGCGGCGTGAGGTCGGCGTCCGGGAGATCTTCTGCAAGGTGGAGGGCGATGCGCTCGTCCTGACCGAGTTCGAGGATGCGACCGGGGCCAAGGTGAAGGACCTGCCCCTGGCCGTCCCCCGCGCCGACGAGCCGGAGGATGACGGCGACGACGAGGATCGGCTCCACGACCTCCTGCTGGCCGAACTCGACGGCGAGTCATCGCGGCCGACCGTCGAGGTCGAGCCGGAACCGGAGCCGGTCCGGCCGGTCCGGGAGCGTCGGATGCCGACCGGGCCGCTCCGGCAGGTCGAAGAGGCCGCCCAGGCGGCGGCCGTCACGCCGAAGGCCCCGGCGGCCCCCGAGCCGGCGCCGCGCGGCCCGGCCGCGATGCCGGTCGCCCCGAAGCCGGTGGGGGCCGCGCCCGCCCCGCAGGCCGGGCCGGGCGTGCGGGCGCTGGCCGCGGCCGAGGCGGCCTCCCTCCGGGCGCTGATCGAAGCCAAGGCGGGCCAGGCAAGGTGGGCCAGCGGGCTCCTGATGCAGGCCGCGGAACGCCACCCGAGCGACCGGAAGCTCCAGAACGAGCACCTCGCCAACCTCCTCAGGTTCTCCATCGACCCGGCCCGGCCCGAGTCCCGGACCCAACTCGCCGCCGCCCTGCGGGGCGTGCTGGAGGAAGTGCTCGCGTACAAGGCGGGGGTGCTTGACCGCGACCCGCTCAAGGCGGAGAAGGTCTCGCTCCAGCCCTACGCCCGCGCGGCGCTCGCGCCGACCCCGATCGACGACGCCCACGTGAAGACGGTCTCCGGGACCGCCCAGAAGACCCCGGCCCAGGTCCTGGCGAAGCTCGAAGACCCGAAGCTCGCCCGCGCCATCCGCGTGAAGCTCCTGATGGAGGTCGTCCCCGAGCTGATCGAGAACTACCGGCCGGACAAGGAGAGCAGCCGCAGCGAGGCGGCCAACGAGAACAGCCCCGCGCTGGTGCGCCGGATGTTCGCGGTGGCCGACGAGCAGCGTCAGCAGCGGAAGTTCATCGACGATGGGGCGTCGTTCCGGAAGGCACGCGAGCGGTATGCGGCGCTCGAAAGCAAGTTGCCGAAAGCCTCGGCCGCCGGCGATTGATGAAGGAGCCGGGGTGTGGGGCGACGGCCCGCCTCGGATGGGGCGGGCCGATGGGCCCCGGTGGGGGGCTCAGTCCCTCAACTCGGCGACCCCCCGCTTCAGCTCGAAGAGCCGCCGCACCTCGCCCGGGGTGAGCGCACGGTTGAAGACGGCGAGGTCGTCCATGTGGCCCACGTAGGCGGCGCCCAGCACCAGGAACACCTGCGACGGGTCCCAGTCGAACTTGAGGTCCCAGTTCTCGATGGCGCCCTGCTCCTTGCCATTCAGGTAGAGCCGTCCGACGTTCGGCCGGGATTTGTCATTGACGTCCTCGACCGTGAAGGCGACGTGGGTCCAGGCGTCGCGCGAGAACGGGGCGCGTTCCACCTGCACCATCGGCCGCTTCTCGAACGGGATGTCCGCCCACGCGACATTGGTCGGGTTCCAGATGTGGAACAGGGGGCGGATGGCGTAGCGGAAGTACCGGGGCGTCTCGTCCTTCGACCACTCCAGGAAGATGTAGCCCTTCTTGGTGTCGTCGCCCACGATCTGCACGGGGTCGCAATAGCCGGGTTCGAGGTCCTGATCCGGGGTCAGCCGCAGCCAGACGGAGACGGTGGCGTTCCAGTCCTTGGCGTTGTACCCCAGCGTGCCGGCGTCCTTGTAGGCCGGGCGATCAAGGCCCTTCTTCGGGAAGTGGAGCGCCCCGCCGAATCGGCCGGCCTCGGGCGCGATCCGGACCCCGTCCGTCGGCGTGGCCGCCGCGAGATCCTTGCCCCGCTGGAAGTAGCACGCCTTGTCGCCCGAGGCGAAGTCGGCCTCCAGGCCCTTGTCGAACGACGCGTGCAGGGTCAGGGACCGGGCCAGGTTCGATCGGGCCTCCGCATCGGCCGCTTCGAGGACGCGCTTCGCCTCCTCGGCGCCGATCTCGCGGACGAAGAGGTTCCGCCAGCGGATCTCGCCGCCGTGGGTCTGGAGCATGATCGGCCCCCGGGCGGGGAGCGGCTTCTTGCGGTCCCAGTAGTTCTCCATGACGGCGCCGTCGACGACGAGCTTGTCGTTCAGCCAGACCCATGTGACGTCGCCGATCTGGCGGATGCGGAGCCGGTTCCACTCGCCGAACGGGAGGTCGGCCTTCACCAGGGGGTCGCGCCCGGGCGCGCCCGGCGTGTTGTTGAACAGGCCGCCGGATCCCAGGTGCGGCCGGCGCGTGGGCTTCTTCGGGTCGAAGACCTGGTTCAGGTCCCAGATCTGGACCTGGGGCGTGCCGCGCAGGTAGACGCCGCTGTCGGCCTTCGGCACGGTCTTGTAGTCGACCCGCAGCTCGATGTCGCCGAATTCCTCGTCGGTCGTCGCATAAGGGCCGGTGCCCCCGTTCACCAGTTCGCCGCCCTCGACGGACCAGTGCTTGGGGAATTCGGCCCGTTGCTGCGCGAGCGCGGCTTCCTTCTTCTCGCCCGCCAGCTTCTCGACGCCGTGGGGGTTCAGCCCGTGCCAGCCGGCGAGGTCCCGGCCGTTGAAGAGGGCGCGGAATCCTTCCGGCGGGGCAGGCTCCTCGGCGCGGCCCGGGGCCGCCGCGAGCCCGGCGATGGGGATGCTGAACAACAAGGCCCGGCGCAGGAGCTTTACCATGAATCCACCCCGAATCGTCGTCTTCGTGTCCACCGCGAGAGCGACGGCCCCGGCGGGCCGACGGGGCCGATTCTAGCAGGTCGGCCGGCGAGAAGGCGGTCGTACCCGTCCCCCTCGACGCGCGGCCTCGGCCCCATCCCTTTCCGTCAGTTGCCTGGGTCGTGGCCGCTCGGCCAACTCCGGTCGCGGACCTTCGCGAGGATGGCCTGCACAGAGGCGAGCAACTCGGGATCGATCGGCCGTTCGATGGCAGCGAGGTTGCGTTCCAGCTCGTCCCGCTTCGCCGTGCCGGTGAGGGTCGAGGCGATCCGCGCTTCGGCGACGCAGAACTGCATGCCCAGCAGGCTGATGTCCTGGCCGCGGTCGCGGCAATATCGCGCCGCCTCCCGGCAGGCCGCCTTGATTTCCTCGTCGGCCGGGTGCCAGGCCGGGGGGCCGCCGTCGGTCAGCAATCCCATCCCCAGCGGGCTGCCGTTGAGGACGCCGACGCCGTGGGCGTCCGCCGCCGGGAGCAGGTCCCCGATCAACGTCTGATCCTGGAGATTGTAATGGCAGTAGCTCATGACCACATCGAGGCGGCAGCGCTCGACGGCCTCCCGCAGGACGGCCAGGGGCAGGCCGGACATGCCGACGAACCGCGCCTTCCCCTCGGCCTTCAGGCGGTGGAGCGTGTCCGCGGTCTCGGTGAAGACCCGTTCGAGGTTGCCGGCGAACTCGATGTCGTGGGCGAGCAAGATGTCGACCGAATCGGTCCGGAGCCGCTTCAGCGACGCCTCGAAGCATCGGCGAAACCCGGCCGGGGAGAAGTCGAACACGTCCCTGGCCAGCCGTCCGGCCTTGGTCCCGAGCAGTACCCGGTCGCGCAGGCCGCCCGACAGCACCTCGCCGAGGATTTCCTCCGAGCGGCCCTCGCCGTAGTAGGCGGAGGTGTCGACGAAGTTCATCCCCGAGTCGATGGCGAGGCGGACCGTCTCGTCCACCTCCGCGACGCTCACCGGGCCGTGCTGCTGCCCGATCGCGGAGCCGCCCAGGGAGAGTCGCGAGATCCGCAAGCCCGTCCGGCCCAGTTCCTGATAGTGCATGATCCCACCGTCATCTCAGGGGAGGATTCGGGCGACCCCGGCCCGCCGCGACGTCGATCCGATGGGGGCGGAGTCGCGGCGGGCCGGCCTCATTTCTCCTTCGCCGCGCCGGCGACGATCGCCGGGCGGTCGCCCCGGCTGCCGTTCAGGGAATCCAGCTCGATCAGCCGCTCGATCCTGGCGATCACCAGGATCTCGTCCCCGGCGTGCAGCGTCACGCCGTGGGCCGGGTTGACGTCCACGCCCCCGCGCCCGCGATACATGACGACGTTGACCTTGCTCCCCGCCTGCAGCGCACCCACGGTCTGGCCCACCAGCTTGCCGCCGGCGTCGACTGTCAGGTCGGTCAGGTGGAGCGGCTCGCCCCCGAGCTGGAACTCCTGGTAGACGTGCCGCCCGGTGGCCGCCGCGATGAACGCCGGGGCGGAGACCAGTGCGGTGGAGATGGCGGGCATGGCGAAGGCCCCCCGCACCTTCACCGCCAGCGATTCATCGAACAGGCGGAGCACGATGCGGGCGTTGGGATTCAGGTCGCGCGCCGTGAGGCCGGCGTCCAGGTTGGTCAGGTCGTCGCTGGTGACCAGGATGACCGCCTTGGCGTGCCGGACGCCCGCCTGTTCGAGCGTCTTGACCGTGCGGCCATCCCCCCGGATCAGCGGCACGCCGAGGTCGACCAGTTCGTCGAGCAACTCCGAATCCGCGCCGGGCCGCTCGACGGCGACCACCGCCTCGTTCAGGGCGAGGATCCCTTTCAGCGTCTGGTAGCCGACCTTGCCGATGCCGACGATCACGACGTGGTCTCGGTGCAACGAGGCCGCCATGCGCTGCCACTCCGGGAGGTTGTTCTTCTTGGTGAAGGTCAGGTAGGCGAGCCGGACCAGCGAGTCGGCCACCGCCCCCAGGCCGAGGATCGGCAGCAGGAAGAAGAACGGCTGCAGGTACCATTCGCGGGGGAAGTCGAGGGCGGATTCCAGGAAGATCAGCAGGAAGATTCCGTAGCAGGCCTCGGCGTACCCGAGGTGCTGGCCGTTCGAGGTGTGGAGCAGGACGACGCCGCCGCCGAGCACCAGCGTCCAGAAGACGGCCAGCGACCACCGGAATTCCCACAGAAGATAGCGGGCGTAGCGGGCGTGGATCCTCATCCGGTGGGATAGCTTCATGGTCGATCGCCTCGGTATGCCGCCCCGGCCGGGCCCGTCGCCCTCCGGGATGGGGCGACGGGGCGGGCTTCATCGTCGGCCCGGGGTCAGGGGGATCCGGGCCGGGCGGGCGCGGGGACCTGGGACTTCGAGGCCAGGTAGGCGACGAGGTCGCGGAGCTCCTCGGCCGAAAGCGTCTCGAACAGGCCTTCGGGCATCATGGACTGCTCGGAGGGCTTGAAGGCCTCGATCTCGCCCCGGTCGATGGTCAGGCGTTCGTTGGCCGTCTGCACGGTCACGGTCCGCTCGTCCTGGGCGCGGAGGATCCCGGAGATGATCCGGCCGTCATTCAGCCCGAAGGTGTTCAGCTTGTAGTCCCGGCCGACGGTGGCGCTGGGGTCCAGGACGTTCTCCAGGATGTAGTCGAGGTTGCCCCGGTCCGAGCCCGTCAGCTCGGGCCCGACGTCCCCGCCCGCATCGTAGAGCTTGTGGCACGCGGCGCAGGTCCGATTGAAGACGGAACGGCCGCTTTGCAGGTCGGCGGCCTTGAGGGCCTCCGGCGAGAGCGCCGCCTTGTACTTCTTCATCAGGTCGGCCTTCGCCCCGGAGGTGGGGCGGATCGAGCCCCAGGCCGATTCCAGCTTCGCCGAAACCTCGGCATCGCCCAGGGCCAGGATCTGCCGCGCCGCCGTCACGGAGAGGTCGCGGCGGGGGACGGTGCCCGCGGCCACCGCGTCCAGGAGCGCTCGGGCCGAGGAGGCCCTGGCGGCCAGCATGTTGATCGCATCTTCCCGATCGGCCTCGGCGAAGGCCCGGTAGCGCCCGAGCACGGCCGCCGGCGTGTCCCGATCGTCGAACGCCGCCAGGGCCCGGATCGCCGGGCCGCGCACGGCCGGGTCGTCGATCAGGCCCTGGAGCGTCCGGGCGAGCCCGGGGACCTTGCGGCTGGCCAGGGCATCCAGGGCCTCGCGGCGCTCCGGGGCGGGGGCCGAGGCATCGACGAGCTTCGCCTTCAGGAGTTCGGCCCCGCGGGGGTCGCCGTAGAGCAGCGACAGCTTCGCGGCCTGCATCCGGACCCCCGCATCCGAGGACGCGGTGAGCCGGTCGAACACCCCGGCCCATCCGGGCGGCTGCTCCGACTTCTGGCGGCCCCGGAGGGCCTCGCCCATCCCGGTCAGGACGTCCCGCTGGATCGCCGGGTCGGCCTCACGCCCGAGCAGGGCGACCAGCGCGCCGGCCCCCTCGCCGGACTGCACGGCCCGCCGCGCGAGGAACCGGCGGTGGAGCGGGATCCGGGACGCGGGGATCAGCCCGGCCGCCCGGACCGGGTCGGCCCCGCCCAGCGGCTCGATCCCGTACCAGGTCATCAGGGGGAGGTTCGCGTCGGCGGCGTCCTCGGCGTGCCCGAGCAGCCCGACGCCGATGCCCCATCGATCCGCGACCGGCAGGCGTTGCAGGGCCGAGGCCAGGGACAGGCGGGCCCGGGGGGAGGCGTCATCTCGGGCCATCTGCTCGAACCGCGTCCGCTCGGGATCGGAGAGCTTGCCCGGCTCGGCGAGCAGGCGGACGGCCCAGACCCGGACTTCCTCCTCGGGGTGCCGGGTCGCCTCCAGGAGCTTCGCCCGGTCCAGGCCGTTGACGACGTGGAGGGCCCAGAGCGCCCGCAGTTTGAGCGGGGCCCCGGCCCCGTCGCGGAACAGTCGGGCCAGCTCCGCCAGGGCGGCGGCGTCGATCGGGCGGGCCGCCGCCCGCTCCTGGAGGAGCCGGCGGGCGTGCCGGACGTACCAGTCGTTGCGGTGGGTCTGGAGCTTCGCCAGGGCCAAGTCGTCCAGCTTCGCGAGGTCGACCCGCACCGGCTTCACGTCGCCGTGGGTGATCTTGAAGATCCGCCCGTTCTCGCGGTGGGCGTGGTCGGCGTCGGTCTCGTGGCATTCGCCGACGTCCGACCAGTCGGTGAGGTACACCCCGCCGTCGGGCCCGTAGCGCAGCTCCATGCCGCGATACCAGGGGTCGTTGGACCGGAGGAAGTCGGTTTGGTGGCGGGCGACGTACCCGCTGCCGGACCGTTCGAGCCGATCGTTGTTGATCCGATGGCCGTGGATGTTATTGGTGAACACCGTATTCCGATAGCGATCCGGCCAGTTGTCGCCCAGGTAGAACATCGCCCCGGTGTGGGCGTGGCCCCCGCCGGCCCGGTCGGTGGTGGCCGTCACGCCGAGGTTGCGGATGTCGCTCCAGGCCTCGGCGGTGTTCCAGTGGACGTGGTCGGCGCACGTGGCCATGCGCTGGTAGGTGTTCTTGTTGAAGTCCTCGCCGAACATCCGCTCCATCCGGGCGCCGGGGATGACGTGGTAGAGGTGGGGGATCACGCAGTTGGTGACGAACATCTGTCCGACGTCGTCGAAGTCGAGCCCCCAGGGGTTGGTCGTCCCGTGGGCGACGGCCTCGAACGCATGCGTCGTCGGGTGATAACGCCAGACCCCGCAGTTGATCGGCACGCGGTCCTGCTCGGGTGTGCCGGGGCGGCCGACCCGGGAGTTGGACAGGATCCCGTTGCAGCCGTAGAGCCAGCCGTCGGGCCCCCAGTTCAGGGCGTTGAACAGGTTATGCTGGGCCTTCACGTCCCAGCCGTCCAGGATCACCTCGGCCGGGCCGTCGGGCACGTCGTCGCCGTTGCGGTCGGGGATGAACAGGAGGTGGGGCGTGGCGGCGACGTAGACGCCCCCGAAGCCCGGGACCAGCCCCGAGACGGTGGTCCCCTGGTCCCAGAAGACCGTCCGGCGGTCCATGCGGCCGTCGCCGTCCTGATCCTCCAGGATCAGGATCCGGTCCTTCTCCTGGGCCGGCTGGAGCCAGCCGGGGTAGGAGAAGTTCTCGGCGATCCAGAGCCGGCCGCGCTCGTCGGTCGCCATCGCGATCGGCTGGCGCACGTCGGGCTCGGCGGCGAAGAGCGTGGCCCGGAATCCCTCCGGCAGCGCCATCCCTTTGGCGGCCTCCAGCGGAGGCAACGGCGCCGAATGCGCGGCCGGTGGGCCGTCGGCCCGGGCCGATGGGAGGATCGCCAGAACGAACGGGAACACCCAGGAAATCCTCATGCCACCACCCCAGGAAGACGTCGGCAATCGTCACGCCCCGGAGAGCGTCCGGATGCGGGCGTGTCGATGCCCTCGCGATGTTGTCGCCGCTTGCACCGGAATACTCTAACGGCCGGGTCGGGGCCCGCCTATGGGGCCGATCGCCCAATCGTGACGCGCCCGGGGACGTCGGCCGGCGAGGGCGGGAGGATCTTGCTCCGCGGGCGCGGCCCGATTTCGCCGGGCTCTCGCCCGGGAGATGCCGGGCATCGCGGACGCCCGTCGGGCCCCGGGGCGGCGGGCCTTCGGGCCCGGCGAATCCCGCTCGTTTGGCCTTCCTCGATCCGGCAACAGTTCATATCCTACCGCCGCCTGCGACCCGCGGGGCGTGCGAATGCCGTGCGGGTGTCCCATGAGTCCCGATGGATCGGAGGGGCGGCCGGGCGTGACTCGGCCATGCGCATGGAGGTGCTCTGTGTCCAACGACGGGGAGGTGGTGCGATCCCGCACCCTGCTGGCGGTCGCGGCCTCGATGGCCCTCCTCATGGCGTTGCCGATCGCGCTGGGCAAAGTCTACATCAATGACGATATCGCCTATTACTCGATCCCGTTGCGGTCCTTCTTCGCCGGGTGCCTCGCCAATGGGACGGACCCGTCCTGGTGCCCCGCCCTGTTCGGGGGGTTCTCGCTCTACGGCGAGGGGGGCGGGTTCGCCCATCCGCTGATCCATGGGTTGTACGGCACCCTGCCGCTCGACCTGGCGCTGAACCTGGATGTGATCTGGCCCTACCCGGTGATGTTCGTCGGGTTCGCCCTCCTGCTCGCCCGCTGGGGCCTCCGGCGCGACGCCTGCCTGTTCGGAGCGCTGGTCTTCACCTTCGGCGGCCAGAACCTCCTCCAATACATCCACACGAGCGTGTCGAGCCTGCTGGGGCACCTGCCCTGGGCCCTGCTGTCCATCGACGTGGCGCTCCGATCCGAGGACCGGAGGCGGGCGGCGGCGGCGAAGATCGCCCTGTCCCTGCTGACCGCGTCGCAGCTGCTGATCGGGCACGTCCAGTTCCTGTGGATCTCGATGTTCGGCGAGGGGCTCTACGCCCTGTTCCTCGCCTGGCGGATGCCCGGGTCGCGGCGGAGGGTGGCCGGGCTGGGGGTTTCGCTGGGGCTCGGGATCCTGGCCGGGTCGATCCAGCTCCTGCCGAGCTGGGAGGCGTTCCGCGAGTCGCGCCGCGAGCGGCCGACCTTGACCTACATCGCGACCGGGTCGCTCCCGCCGGCCAACCTGCTGCAATCGTTCTCGCCCTACCTGACCCATTCGCGGGCCGTGACGCCGCCGATGGCCACCGACGAGGGGGTGCTCGAACCGCCCACCTCGATGTACGACTGGCGGGTCCACGCCTTCTCGACCTACCTCGGCGCGTCGATCCCGGTCCTGCTGGCCTGGCTGATCATCTCGCGGCGGTCGCTGGCGGGCTCGTCGCGGGTGCTGGCGGCCTTCGCGCTGGGATTGGCCGCGATCGGCCTGCTGCTGGCCTTCGGCGACTTCACCCCGCTGTTCCGGCTCATGGTCAAGGTGCCGGTGATCGGGCGATTCCGGATCTCGGCGCGTTACCTGATCCTCTACCAACTGGCGGGCGCGATGCTGGCGGCCCTGGCATACGCGACGCTCGCCGAGGCCTCCGCCAGGCATCAACGGATCCCCTGGCGACGGCTCTGGCCGCTGGGGCTTCCGCTGATGCTGGGCCTGTTCCTCTGCTTGGCGCCCGGGCTGCCCGAGGGGATGTGGCCGGCGTACCTGCGGGGCGAAGTGGTCTCGCCGCTTCCGGTGCGGGCCATCGGGCCGCTCCTGCTGGCCGTGGCCGCGGTCCTGGTGGCCCTGTCCGCCCGCGGTTGGCGTTTGGCGCTGCCGCTCCTCGTCATATTGACGGGCATCGACCAGGCGGCCTATGCGATCCACGTGACCCTGCTGATCCCCCCCGAATCCCTGTCGTCCTACGTGGACGGCCGCAAGTCGCTCCCCGCCCCGGCGGAACCGGGCCGCGTCGGCTTCGCCCTGCTCCACCCGATCTGGCAGGATCCCTTCACCATGAAGGGCATGAGCACGATGACGGGGTACGTGTCGCTCGTGCCCAGGCGGGCCCTCACCTACGACACCCCGAATAGCATGAGGGTGGCCGGCGTCGGCTGGATCCTGGAGGACGCCACCGAGAGGGGGCAGTCCTGGGCGAAGGCACCGGCCCCTCCCTTGCCGAAGGCCCGGCTGGTGACCCGGACGCAGGTCAGCACCGACCCGAAGCGGGACATCGAGACGATCGATCCCGGGGCGATCGCCCTGACCGATCGGGCGCTGAACCTGCCGCCGGCCGCGCCGGGGCAGGCCCGGATCGCCCACGAACGGCCCGGCAAGATCGACGTCCGGACCGAGGCGCCGACGCGGCAGCTGCTGGTCGTGTCCGAGAGCTTCCACGACGGCTGGGAGGCCGAGATCGACGGCCGGCCGGCCCGCCTCGGCCGGGCCTACGGGGATTTCCTCTCCTGCGTCGTCCCCAAAGGGGCGCATCGCGTCCTGTTCCGGTTCCACTCGGAGGGCCGCCGGGTCGGCGCCTGGCTGACCCTGGCGGGGCTGATCCTGTCGGTCGGCGTCCCGCTGCTGCCGCTCATCCCGAGGCGGGGCGGCCCGGCCCCATCCTCGATCCTGCTCGGCATGAAGGCGGAGCGAAGCGGGCGGGACGCCGACGAGCGCGGCGCCGCCCTGGCCTCTCACGGGGAGGAGGAACGTCATGGCTGATCCCGCGATCCGCCCGGCGAGCCGACGCTGGCGGGCGACACTCCGCGGCGTCCGGCGGATCTTCGCCGGGCCGCACTTCCGCCTGGTCCCGGGCCCCGACGCGGAGCCCCGCCCGCCCATCGACGCGCGGGCGCAGTCCTGGTCCGACCTCCGCCACCAGGCCGTGCGCCGGCTCCTGCGGATGCACCACGAGAGCCGGGTCGGGCACATCGGCGGGAACCTCTCCTGCCTCGACATGCTGCTGGCGCTGCACCACGACGTCCTCGGGCCGGACGACCGTTTCGTGCTGTCCAAGGGCCACTCGGCCGGGGCGTACTACGTCACCCTCTGGACGCTGGGCCGCCTGGGCGACGACGACCTGCGCCAGTTCCACGGCGAGGGCACCCGCCTGAGCGGGCATCCCCCCGCCTCGGGGATCGAGGATGTCCTGTTCGCGACGGGGAGCCTGGGGCACGGGCTGTCCCTGGCCGCCGGGCTGGCGATGGCCAAGCGGCTCAAGGGGGAGCCGGGGCGGGTCTTCTGCCTGATGAGCGACGGGGAGTGGGACGAGGGTTCTTGCTGGGAGGCCCTGATCTTCGCCAGTCACCAAAGGCTCTCGAACCTGGCGATCCTGGTCGACCTGAACGGCCTCCAGGGCTTCGGCACGACCGCCGAGGTGGCCGACCTGGGGCCGCTCGCCGATAAGTTCCGGGCCTTCGGGGCGACGACCCGGGAGGTCGACGGCCACTCGCGCGGGGCGATCGTCGCGGGCCTCGACGCGGACGGGCAAGGCCCGGTCGCTCTCGTCGGCCGGACGATCAAGGGGAAAGGCGTCTCGTTCATGGAGGGGCGGATGGATTCGCACTACCTGGCGATGTCCGACCCCCAGTACCTCCAGGCCCTCGAAGAGGTGGATCGCCTCCACGGGTATGGGATGGCCCGTCATCATGCGTGACGTCTTCTCGCGATCGATGGTCGCGGCCGCGGGCCGCCCCGAGTTCGTCTTCCTGTCGGGCGACCTGGGGTTCCGGGCGCTCGAACCGCTGCGCGACGCGCTCGGCGATCGCTTCCTGAACGCCGGGGTCGCCGAGCAGAACATGGTGTCGATCGCCGCGGGCATGGCCCGCGAGGGGCTGAGGCCCTGGGTCTACAGCATCGCGCCGTTCCTCTACGCCCGGGCCTACGAGCAGATCCGCAACGACGTCTGCTTCCACCGGCTGCCGGTCGTGATCGTCGGCAACGGGGGCGGCTACGGGTACGGCGTGATGGGCGCGACCCACCACGCGCTGGAGGATTACGGGGCCTTGATGTGCCTGCCGGGCATGAGGGCATACCTGCCGGCCTTTGACGGCGACATGGGCCCGATCGCGGATCGCCTGTTCGCGTCGAGCGGGCCGGCCTACCTCCGCCTCGGGCTCGCCGAGCCGCCGAAGGACCTGCCCGAGCCGGCGTATGCCCCCTGGCGGAGGCTGATGGACGGGCCGGGCTGGGTGGTGCTGGTCGCCGGCCCCCTGGCCGGCGGGATCTGGGATGCGCTGCGGCGGCTCGATCCCGAGCGACGCCCCTCCCTGTGGCTCCTGGGCGAGCTTCCCATCGGCCCGTTCCCCGCCGCGTTCCTGGACGACCTCGCGCGGTCGGGCCGGCTGCTCGTGGTCGAGGAGCACGTCGCGCAGGGCGGCGTCGCCCAGATGGTCGCCTCGGAACTGGCCGCGATCGGCCGCACCCCGGCCCGGTTCGCCGCCCGGAATGCCCTCGGTTATCCCTCGGGATTGTACGGGTCGCAGCGATTCCACCGCGCCGAGTGCGGCCTGGATGCTGCGGCCATCTTCCGCTTCCTCGACGCCGAGGATTCGTGATGCAGACGATCGCAAGGCCCCTGCCGGCATCCCGCGTCCCCCTGTCCGAGAAGATCGGCCGGCTCCAGGGGCCGATCCTCGTGCTGGGCGCGAGCGGGTTCGTCGGGGCGAACCTGATGAGGACGCTCTCCCGGTCGCGCCGGGACGTCTACGGGACGACCTCGCGCTCACCCGCCTGGCGGCTGGCGGGGCTCCCCGCCGAGAACGTCCGCGTCGTCGACCTGCTGGTCGACAAGAACCTGGACGCCCTGCTCGACGAGGTGCGGCCCCGGACCATCTTCCACTGCGTGGCCTATGGCGCGTATTCGTTCGAAACCGACAGCGAGCTGATCTACCGGACCAACTTCCACTTCATCACGAGGTTGCTGGCCCGGCTGGAGTCGCGGTCGATCGCGATGTTCGTCCACGCCGGCAGCTCCTCGGAATACGGCGACAACGCCGCCGGCCCGGACGAGTCGGCCCCGCCCTCGCCCAACAGCGACTACGCCGTCTCCAAGGTCGCCACCGCGAACCTGCTCCACTACTACGGCAAGCGGAAGCAGTTCCCCTGCGCCAACCTCCGGCTCTACTCGGTGTACGGCCCGCTGGAGGATGCGGCGCGGCTGATCCCGGGCGTGGTGCGCCACGGGGTCGAGGGGCGTTACCCGCAGTTCGTCGACCCCTCCATCTCGCGCGACTTCGTCTACGTCGACGACGTGACCGAGGCGTTCGTCGACACGGCGCTGAACCTCGACCCGGCCCTTTACGGCGAGTCGTTCAACATCGGCACCGGCCGCAAGACCAGCATCGGGGAGGTCGCGACGGTCGCCCGCGACCTGTTCGGGATCGACGCCGAGCCCGCGTTCACCATGCCCGAGCGCCGGTGGGACGTCCGGGACTGGTACGCCCTGATCGACAAGGCCCGGGACAGCCTGGGCTGGGAGCCCCGGACGGACTTCCGCGAGGGCCTGGAGCGGACCGCCGACTGGTATCGCCAGATGCCCGACAAGTCGAGCTATGCCCAGTCGTCCAAGGAATACGGCCTCGACACCGTCTACAGCGTCACCGCCATCGTCGCCTGCTACAAGGATGGGCCCGCCATCCCGATCATGTATGAACGCCTCAAGGCGGTGTTCACCAAGCTGTGCATCGATTTCGAGATCATCTTCGTGAACGACTCCAGCCCGGACGACGCCGAGGAGGTCATCCGCGCGATCTCGCTCGGGGATCGTCGGGTGGTCGGGATCACGCATTCGCGGAACTTCGGCTCGCAATCGGCCTTCATGAGCGGCATGGAGATCGCCTCGAAGAACTCGTGCGTGCTGCTGGACGGCGACCTCCAGGACCCGCCCGAGCTGATTGAGCGGTTCGTCACCCTCTGGCGCGAGGGGTACGACATCGTCTACGGGCGGCGGGTGAAGCGCGAGGCCAGCCTGTTCATGCAGTTCGCCTACAAGGCCTTCTACCGGGTCTTCGACGCGTTCTCCTACCTGAAGATCCCCCACGACGCGGGCGACTTCTCGCTGATGGACCGGCGCGTGGTGCGGGCGATCCTGGCCTTCCCGGAGCGCGACCTCTTTCTGAGGGGCGTGCGTGCCTTCGCCGGGTTCCGCCAGACCGGCGTCGACTACGTGCGGCCCGAGCGGATGTTCGGCCGGACGACCAACAGCCTGCTGAAGAACATCGGGTGGGCCAAGAAGGGGATCCTGAGCTTCAGCAACACGCCGCTGAACATCCTGTCGGCCGTGGCGACCGTGCTGTTCGGGATCTCCTGCGCCCTGGTCGCGCTCCAGGTGCTGGGCCGGCTGCTGTTCCCGTCGCGCGTGCCGCCGAGCTTCACGACCCTGCTGGTGCTGGTCCTGTTCTTCGGGGCGGTGAACCTGTTCGCCATCTCGGTGATCGGCGAGTACATCTCGAAGATCTTCGAGGAGGTCAAGCGTCGCCCCCTGTTCATCCGCAAGAGCGTGATCCGCGACGGCGAGGTCCGACCCGCCGCCGAGGCCGCCTCGCGACGCTGGGGATCGACCGATGAATGAGATGCTGCCCCGCCGCAACCTGATCGGGAGCCGGGACGAGGCCTGGTGCCCGCCCACCTTCACCCCGACGGCGAGCCTCCGCGACCGGGCGATCGCCGCGGCCCGGCGGTTCCTCGACCTCCAGGCCGGGTCGATCTGGCGCGACCTGGCGCGGCTGCTCCCGGCGTGCCGGGGCGTGGTCCTCGACGTCGGGGCCGGGGCGCAGCCCTACCGGTCGCTCGTCGGCCCGGCCGCGACCTACCGGGCCATCGACGACGCTCGGGCCCTGAGCAACTTCGGCTACTCGATCCCCGACACGACCTATTACGAGGGGGATCGCTGGCCGGTCGAGGATCGCTCGGTCGACGTGGTGCTCTGCACCGAGACGCTCGAACACGTCGCCGACCCCGCGACCTTCCTGGCCGAGGGGGCCCGCTGCCTGAAGCCCGGGGGCCGGCTGGTCATGACGGTGCCGTTCGCGGCCCGCTGGCACTACATCCCCCACGATTACTGGCGATTCACCCCGTCGTCGCTGGACGCCCTGCTCGGCAAGGCGGGCTTCACGGGGATCGCGGTCTATGCTCGGGGCAATGCCCTGACGGTGGCCTGCTACAAGACGATGGCCCTGGTGCTGCCGCTGCTCTTCCCGAAGTCGAAGGGGGTGGCGTCGGTCGCGTCCCGGGCGATGGGCCTGCTGTCGATGCCGGCCCTCGTCGCGCTGGCCGCGATCGCGGCCGCCTCGATGGGCGGCCGGGGCGGCGACGATTGCCTGGGGTACACGGTGGTCGCGGAAACACGAGCCTGAGGATATCGGCATGCAGACGTTTCAGCTCGAAGCCAGGGCCTGCCCGCTCTGCGGCCGCGACGACGCGGGGCGACTCTTCGCCGAGGCGAACGTCGACCCCGAGAGGCTCGACCGGTTCGCCTTCGCCTCGCGGAAGTTGCCCGAGTACATGCACTGGCGGCTCACCGAATGCCGGCGGTGCGACCTGCTCTATGCCGACCCCGCCCCCGGCCCCGATGCGCTCGCCGACCTCTACCGCGACGCGGCCTTCGACAGCGGGGATCAGGCCCGGCTCGCCAGCCGGTCCTACGCCCGGTTCCTCCCCGAGATCGCCCGCGCCCTGCCGGACCAGGTCGGCGCGGCGGACATCGGCACGGGCGATGGCGCCTTCCTGCACGAGTTGATCGCGGCCGGGTTCACCGAGGTCCGCGGCGTCGAGCCCTCCGCGGCGCCGATCGAGCAGGCCGATCCCTCGATCCGCCCGCTGATCCTGAAGGAAGTCTTCCGGCCGGACACCTTTCCCCCCGGCTCGCTCAGCCTGGTCTCCTGCTTCCAGACCATCGAGCACCTGAGCGACGTGCTCGAATTCTGCCGCGCCGCGTTCGTCGCCCTCAAGCCGGGCGGCATCCTGTTCCTGATCGGCCACAACCGCCGCGCCTTCTCGGCGAAGGTCCTCGGCCGGAAGTCGCCGATCTTCGACGTCGAACACCTCCAGCTTTTCTCGCCCGCCAGCCTGCGCCGCCTTCTCAACGAGGCCGGCTTCGAAACCGTGCGGGTCCGCCCGACGTTCAACGCCTACCCGCTGAATTACTGGGCCCGGCTGTTCCCCTTCCCCGCCCGGATCAAGCCGATGGTGATCGATGGCCTGGCGTCCAGCCGCGCCGGGGGGTGGGTCGTACCGCTCCCGGCCGGGAACCTCGCGGCGATCGCCCAGAAGGCGGGGTGAGCCCCCGCCCCGGCCCCTTCAGTCCGCCGGCTTCTCGATCGCCTCGTAGAAGACGCCGTCCGCCCACCGGCACGTCCTGGCCCGGCCCTTGCGGACCAGGGTCTTCAGGACGCGCTCGACCTGCGCGGACGCGACGCCGAGGCGCTCGGCGATCCGGGCCGAACTGGCCAGCCCGGCGGCCCGGATGAGGTCGTCGAGCACGAGGGCCTCCAGGGGATTCTCCGCGGGCGGACCGGAGTCGTCGCCGACGAGGTGGAGGGGCATGGGCGATGGTCCTTCGGGGGAGTCCGTGGGATGGCGCAGGGCGTCCGCTCGCGATCGGACCGCCATCATCGCATCGTCCCGGATCGGGGTACAGGCAAGATCCGCCGCGCCAAGTCAGGCCCGTCGCGCCACCCAGGCCCGGATCAGGCCGGTCTGGAGGAACTGGACCGGGGCATCGAAGCCGCCGGCCGAGATGATCGCGGCGACCTCCCCGGGCGGCAGCAGGGCCACGTCGCGGTCGTGCGCCGCCCGCATCTTCTCGACGGCCTCGGC
The DNA here is from genome assembly GCF_051175315.1 of Tundrisphaera macrotermitis. Lineage (NCBI taxonomy): Bacteria > Pseudomonadati > Planctomycetota > Planctomycetia > Isosphaerales > Isosphaeraceae > Tundrisphaera > Tundrisphaera macrotermitis. The sequence goes on along the minus strand of NZ_CP195100.1, from coordinate 1,818,826 downwards.
GGTGAGGACCCCGTCCCGCATCATCCGGAACCAGGCCCCTCGCAGGCGTTCGTAGGCCTCCGGGTCCGCGTCGGACGACAGGTCCGCGTTCACCAGGAGGCCCCCGGGGCGGAGGCGATCGGCGATGCCCCGGAAGAAGCCGGACCGTTCGGCCCGATCCAGGATGAACTGGGAGACGAGCAGCGAGGTGGCTGCGTCGAACTCCTCGCACGGCGGGAGCGATTCGAGATAGCCCTCGTGGAACACGCAGCGGGCGGCGATCCCTCGCTCCTCGGCCTTCCGGCGGCAGACGTCGAGCATCGGGGCCGAGGGCTCGACCGCGACGAATCGCCAGCCCGGGAATCTCTCGGCGAGGTCGATCACCTCCGGCCCCGTCCCCGCGCCGACGCAGAGGATCCGCGCGTCGGCCCTCAGGTCGGAGAGGACGGCCCCCATGAGCAGGTGCAATGCCTCCCGCAGAGGGGCGATCTTCGACCATTGCTGGTCGTAGCCCGACGCGCATTTCTGGTCGAACACCGCCTGCAATTGCTCTCGTTCCATGGGCGTCCCCGGTTGCGTGGCGACGATGGCGATTTCACCACGCCCATGATCGCCGAACGTCCCGGCGCCGGCAAACCCCCGAGGGGTGGGGACGCCCCGGGGTCAACCCGACGACTTCTTCCAGGTGAACTGGGGCACCCGCTCGGCCCGGGCCGAGTGCTCGATCAGCTTCTCCAGGCGCTTCCGCCGGGTGGCCTCCTGCTTGGCGCCCGCGATCCACCAGTGGACCGCCTTCCGGTAGGACGCGGGCTGCTTGCCGAAGAAGTCCCACGCCGCGGCGTCCCCGCGCAGGAGCGTCAGGTACGGCTCGGGCATCTCGACCTCCCCCTGCTCGTGGGAATAGATGCCGGATCGGCCCTCCGTCCGGGCCTGGAAGGCGGCGAGGCCGGCGGGCGTCATCCGGCCCTGTTCGATGAGCAGTTGGACCTTGGCGACGTTGACCGTGCTCCAGATGCTCCCCGGCTTCCTCGGGGTGAACCGGATCGTGTACCGGTCGGCATCGACCCCCTTCCGGACGCCGTCGATCCAGCCGAAGCAGAGCGCCTCGTCGACCGACTCCGGCCAGGTCAGGCTCGGCCGCCCGGTCCCCTTCTTGTGGAAGCCCACGAGCAGGGCCTGGGCCCCGGCGTGGTTCTGTTCGAGCCAGGCCCGGAACTCGGCGGGCGTCTCGAAGTAGGCCGGGGTCGTGGGGTCCTCGCCGCCCATCAGGAACCCGCCTTCGGCTTGGGGGCGTCCTGCCAGAGCCACTCCAGCGCCTCGGGCAGCGTCTGGCGCGTGACCCTGCCGTCCGTGTGACCGGCCTCCCTGGCGAAGACGAATCGGTAGTGATAGCCCTTCGCCTTCAACGCGGCGGCCATCCGCCGGTTCGCCATGACCCAGTTGTGCAGGCTGGCCTCGTCCCGCTTCGACCCGTTGTCGTTCTCGCTCACTTCCAGCCAGACCCGCAGCGGCTTGGGGTCGGCCTTCGGGATCAGATTCTCGTGGTATTCCCACGCCCCATGCGGCGACTCCGGGTTCCTCGGCGACTGCTGGTTCACATAAGTCCCGGAATAGGTCAGCACGCGGCGGTAGAGGTCGGGGCGGAACCAGGCCATGGTCAACGCGGCCGCCCCGCCGGAACTCCCGCCCATCGTCGCCCGGAGGTCCGGGTCCCTGGTGAACTTGACCCCCGCTTCCTTCTCGGCCCGAGGGAGCACCTCCTTCTCGACGAATTCGGCGTAGAGGCCCGACACGGTGTCGTACTCCAGGCCCCGCTGGCTGCCCTGGGCGTCGCCCCCGCCCGAGTCGACCAGGATCGCCGCCATGACCGGCACCCGCCCCTCATGGATCAGGGTGTCGAGGGCCGGGATCAGGGTCCTCACATATCCGCCCCCGTCCTGGGCGATGATGAACGGCAACTCCGCCCCCGCGACGTGCTGCCTCGGCACGTAGACCCAGACCTTCCGCTTGTAGGGGACGACGCCGCTCTGCCGTTTCGCGATGCCCGAGTAGATCTTCGAGTCTTCGGAGTTCATGACGAACCGCGTGACCACGCCCCGGGGCACCCCTTCCTTGACGGTCAATTCCGGGGCGTTCGCGTATTCGGGGCCGATGGTGAAATCCCCGTCCGCGAACCTGTCGTCGGCCGGCGATCGGGTCGGGAGGAGGGCCAGGGCCACGAGGAGGGATCGGCCGATGTTCATCATCGTTCCTGTTCTGGGGTGGGGCCCGGGCATCGCGGAGAGATGAGGGCCGGGGGAGGGGCGATTCCCTATTTCTTGGCGATCGGGATCGAGATCAGGAGGCCCGCCGTGCGGCTCTTGTTGCTCGACCGGCCCGGCGCATGGCACTTCAGGCATTCGGCCCGCAGCGTGATCGGGCCGGCGTAGCGATAGACGCCGTCGGCGACGAGTTCGTGCTGCACCCGGCCCGAGGCCAGGGCCTTCGCCGCCCCCTTCTCGAAGTCATCCTTCGGGTTGTGGTCGATGTTCATCGCCCTCCCGTCGACGACCAGCCAGCGGAGCTTGACGCCGTCTCGTTCTTCCACCTCCTGGAACACCTGCTTGAAGCTGGCCGCCGGGATCATGAGCCCCTCGTCCTCCCGGTAATACCGGGCGTGGACGATCTGGAGCGTGTCGTGGATGGTCCCGTGGAGCAGCCGTGCCCGCTGCCGGGCTTCCTCCACGGAAGGGGGCGGGGCGGGTGCCTCGGCGGAGTCGTCGGGGCCGACCGCCGCGGCGCCGAAGAGTGTCAGGGCGAGCCCGGCCGCGGTCAGCCCGGCGGGAAGTCTTCGGTTCATCGCTGGCTCCGGGAGGGGAGGTCGGACCCCCGGATCATCGCCGATCCTGGGGCGGCGTTCCAGGGCGAGCCCTTCGGACGCCCGGATGGCACGGGCCTCGTCCACCGTCGGGACGCCGGTGCCCTTGCTGGAATCGGTCGGCTCCCGCATGCCGAGTCGGCGACGGGTCCCGTGACGTGCGTCGACTGGTCGCCCTGGGTGGGTTCGAGCGTTTACGCCGGTCGCCAGGGGGAATACAATGGCGACCGACCGGCCACGGTCCTCGCGTCGGCCTCTCCTTCGACCGAGTCGGTTTCCCGCCCGGCCCCATCGAGCCCCGACCCGACATCCCGGAGGAGCAGCGATGAACGACCATCCCGCCGCCGAGCGCGTCCGCCGAGCCGTGTCCCGCCGCGCCTTCGGGCGGGCCGCGGCCCTGCTGGCCGCCGGCGCGTCCCTGCCGTTCTACAACGAGGCGGCGCTGGCGCAGGGGCTTTCGGCCCTGCCCGGCCTGCCGGCCGACGCCGTCCGGATCAACGCCAACGAGAACCCGATGGGCCCCTGCCCCGAGGCCGCCGAGGCGATCCATGCCGTCGTCGCCCGGGGGGGACGCTACCTTTACAACGAGACCTTCGAATTCGCCGAGACGTTGGCCGGTATCGAGGGGCTCTCGAAGGACCACGTCCAGGCGTTCGCGGGTTCGAGCGACCCGCTCCATCGCTCGGTCCTGGCGTTCACCGGGCCGGGCAAAAGCCTGGTGATCGCCGATCCGGGCTACGAGGCCGGCGAGCGGGCCGCACGGTTCGTCGGGGCGAAGGTGGCCCGGGTGCCGCTTCGTGCCGACGGGTCGCACGACGTCCGCGCGATGGCCGCGGCCGACCCCGGGGCCGGTCTGATCTACGTCTGCAACCCCAACAACCCCACGGGGTCGGTCACCCGCAAGGATGACATCGACTTCCTGGTCGCCAACAAGCCCAACGGGGCGGTGGTCCTGCTGGACGAGGCGTACATCCACCTGGCGAAGACCGCCGAGCCGGGCTCGCCCCACGTGGCCGCCGGCAAGGACGTGGTGATCCTGCGGACCTTCTCCAAATTATACGGGATGGCGGGCCTCCGCGCCGGGGCGGCGCTGGCCCGGCCCGACCTGCTCGACCAGATCAAGTCCTTCGGCGCCGGGGCGATGCCGGTCACGGGCATGGTGGGGGCCACCGCCAGCCTCAAGGTGAAGGGGCTGGTCGAGCACCGCCGCAAGGTCATCGCCGAGATCCGCGAGGAGACCGCCGAGTGGCTCGACAAGCAGGGCTATCCGTGCCTGCCGTCCGAGGCCAACATGCTGATGGTCTCCGTCCGCCGCCCGGGCGGCGATGTCTTCCGCGCCCTGCTCGACCACAAGGTCGCCATCGGCCGGACCTGGGCCTCGATGCCCGAGCACGTCCGGGTCTCGATCGGGACCCGCGAGGAGATGGCGAAGTTCCGCGAGGCCTTCCGCAAGGTGATGAACGCCTGAGCGAGGCCCCTCCCCTCCCGGCCGGGCATGGATGAATCTCGCCGAGGCGCAAACGAAGACGGACGCCCCACCCCGTTTCCAGGGTTGGGCGTCCGTTTGGCCTTCAATCGTCGCGGGATCGGGCGAGCCCGGTCCCGCGTCGGATCAGGACTGCGGGGCGGCCTTCGCCGGGGCCTGCAGGGCCGGGTAGACCTTGCTGGGGGCCTGCGGGGCGGGCATCACCTTGACCGGGGCCTGGGGGGCCGGCAGGACCTTGACCGGGGCCTGCGGGGCGGGCATCACCTTGACCGGGGCCTGGGGGGCCGGCAGGACCTTGACCGGGGCCTGCGGGGCGGGCATGACCTTAACCGGGGCCTGGGGGGCCGGCAGGACCTTGGTCGGGGCGGGCATCACCTTGGCCGGGGCCTGCGGGGCGGGCATGACCTTGACCGGGGCCTGCGGGGCGGGCAGGACCTTGGTCGGGGCGGGCATCACCTTGGCCGGGGCCTGCGGGGCGGGCATGACCTTGACCGGGGCCTGGGGGGCCGGCAGGACCTTGACCGGGGCCTGCGGGGCGGGCATGACCTTGACCGGGGCCTGGGGGGCCGGCAGGACCTTGACCGGGGCCTGCGGGGCGGGCATCACCTTGACCGGGGCCTGGGGGGCCGGCAGGACCTTGACCGGGGCCTGCGGGGCGGGCATCACCTTGGCCGGGGCCACGGGGGCCGGGGTGTACTTGGCCGGAGCCTGGGCGGCGGGCAGGACTTTGGAATGGTCGCCCACGGTGCTCGCGGCCAAAAGCAAAAGCGCGCTGATCATCGCGATGTCCTCGAAGGATTGGTAGAGTTGCCTGATCGATCGATCGTGCGGGTAATCAAACAGGCCCCTATAGGTTCGGCTCGGTCGGCTCCGGACGTGAATCCGTTCGCCTCGCCCGACACCAACGTCCCGGTCGGAAGACCCTCGGCGTGATGCCCCCGCCCGAGGCAGGAGTGTCAGATCTCCGACACGCAACGGCTTACCCGTCACACGTTGGCCTGAGGACGATGGAGGTGAAGCCCCGAAAGGTCATCATGGCCTATCGGACGTCACACCCCAGGGGTGGCCACCCTATTCATCGGCACGGCGAGACGCCGCGCTCACGTCAGGACGGATAAAACCGAGGAAAGGCGAGTTCGACGGATTCTAGGGGATATGGAGTCGCCTGGGGATCTGGAGAAGACATCGAGATCAAATTGAGTCGATCTCCGAATGATGCCCTGCCGAACCATTGGGGGTATCAACAGGGAGGTCTCTCCTCGAACTGGTAACCTTGCCGGTACGATGAGGGGAATAGAGCCGTGGCGACATTCCATCGGTTATCGGGAGGCAGCATGCGTATCGGCATCAGCCACGTCAGCCTACTGTCCAGAGCCATAGTCATCGCGATGGCGGCGATGGTGGCCCAGGGCGCTCGGGCCGAAGAAGAGGTCCGACACGTCCCCCTGGGCGGTTCGCTGACGGGCCAGGTGGGAGACCGCTATTACGGGGTGTTCGTGCCGACCAAATTCGGCGGGAATCTGACCATCAAGGCCTCGGCGGGCACGGTCGAGTCGATCACCGGCCCCGATGGTAAGGCGAGGAAGAATGGCGAGGACGTCGGCACCAGCAACTCCCAGGGCTGGTACACCTTCAAGGTGACCGTCCCGGAGAAGGATGCCCGCTACACCGTCGAGACCCAGTTCGTCCAGACGGCGTTGAGCAGCCGCCTGCCCTGGAATTATTACTACTGGCCGACCAAGTCCGACGCGGTCCACGAGCCGTGGGCCGGCGGCAACGGCCGGGTCGACACCATGCATCCCATGGGCGACGACATCATGGTCGCCACGCCGGGCGGATACATCGCCCCGGGGCAGGACATCATCCGCGCCGGCCCGAATGGCCTGCTGGAAACCCCCGCCGCCCCCGGCGATACGATCACCTGGTTCCCCAACCTCTACGATGACCTGACCTTCCGCGGGGCCGACGGCAACCTGTTCTCCACGCCGTCGCCGATGCTCAAGTACGACCAGCTGTTCGGGACCAGCGCCCGCAACTGGGAGGCGGCCAACAGCCAGAACCAGGACATCCAGCGCTGGCCGGGCCACTGCCTGGGCGGTGCCGTGGCCTCGATCATGCTGGCCGAGCCCCAGCCGGCCCCCGGCTCGGGCATGACCCAGGATGAGTTGAAGGCCCTGTGGGCCGAACTCGGCGAGAACCACTACAACCACCAGATCGGCGACTTCGCCAACGACATCCCCGCCGGGCCGCCCCGCCTCGGCTTCGACGCCACCGACTACCACGCCCCCCGGTTCCACAACATGCTGGAGTCGCACATCCGCGGCAACCGGCAGAACCTGCTGGCCAACCTCCGCGCCTTCCCGCCCCGCGGCACGGCCAACGAGGTCTGGAACCACGGCATCGGCAAGTACATCGCCACCTACCATGCCGTGCCCGGCAAGGGCGAGCGGACGGTGCGGCTCGAGGTCGAGGTCCACGCCAACTCGGGCTCGAACCTCAACAACGAGGATCCCAAGCCGCGGATCACGAAGTACGAGTATGTCATCCGCTATACCCCCGAGGGGAACGTCGACGTCAGCGGCACCTACGCCCCGGACTGGATCGCCGTGGGCGGCGAGGCGATGTTCTGCCCGCTGAACCTCCTGGAAGTGGTCAACACCCGCTGGGCCGGCCACAACCCCTACATCACCGAGGCCAACATCCGCTCGGCCGACATGGCCAACGGCGGGGCCGGCAGCCGCCTGGCCCGATCCACCCCGCCGACCTGGCGCCCCGTCGGCAACTACGAAGCCGGCCGCGCCCCGATGTTCGCGTCGGGAGCCCCGACCAGCAACGGCGACGCCAGCGGGGCCTCCCCCCGTCGCGGCCTGTTCCGCATCTTCGGCCGTTAATCGGCCCCCCTGCCCCGGCGATAACCCGAGCCGATGCGAATCGAACCGACCCGAGGACCCCGGAAGGGACTCCTCGGGTCGGCTCGTTGGCCGGGCGGCACATCCGGGAGATCCGGGACGACCCCAACTCCCCCGCCCTGCCCTGGGAGGGAGGCGCGAACCTTGCCCCACCGTCCGGGTCAACGCGCCCGGAATTTCCGTCACGGCCGTTCAAGTTTCGCGGGCGACCTGGCCGATTAGTAAAACTGGGTGGTCGATGACGTCGGCCCATCCGACGTGGGATCGCCCCGAGCGATGTGTTGCGACCGCCGAAGCCGACCCGTTCCGCCACGACGGCGAACGAGGGGGCCCAGATCATGACCCAGACCCAGGACAAACCGACACTCTTGATCCCGGCGGCCCGCCGGGAATTGCCGGCCGTGCCGGTGCTGATCCGCGTGCCGATGGTCGCCGGTGTCGCCCGCGGCCCCCGCCATCGTCCGCGCCGACGCCGCCTCCGCCGCGAAGTCCGTTTCGCGGCCCTCGCCCTGCTCACCGCATTCCCCGTCTCCCTCGGCCTCTTCCTGGCGAGCGGCGACCGCGCCGAGGCCCTGGCCATCGCGGCGACGACGACGCTGGACATCGAGTGCGACGAACCCCCGATCCAGTGCCTGTCGCTCCGCCTTGAGCCGATCGTCTCGACCGCGGCGCCGATCCTCGACCGGGACGTCCCGGTGGTCTTGCCCGGCTATCTCCTGCCCGCCGAAGTGAACGAGGAGACGAGCGATGGCGGACATTGATCAAGCCCTGGCCCGCGCCTACGCCCGGCGCGGGCCCTCCGACGCGGCGGGCACCCCGCCCGCCCCGCACTTCCCCGTCGAGCCCGGCCCGAACTCGGCCGGGTCGGCGGTCCAGCTCGAATGGCCCGCCATCATCCGCGCCCTGGAGCGCGAGCACGGCGAGCGGTTCGACCTCCTGGCCGATGCCCTGATCCAGGCCCGCGACCAGCGCCAGGCCAAGGCCCTGCTCTTCACCAGCTGCCATCGGGCGGAGGGGCGGACCACGCTCCTGCTGACCCTGGCCCGCTCACTGGCCCGCCGCGGCGGCCGGACCCTGCTGGTGGATGCCGACCTGTCCGGGCCGATGATGGCCCGATCGCTCGGCCTCCGCCCCCGGCTCGGCCTGGACGACGTGATCGAGGACGGGCTGGCCGCCTCCGACGCGATCCTGGAAGCCCCCGACGACCACCTGTCGATCCTCCCGCTCCGCGCCCCCGTGGCCCGGCCCCGCGAGTTCCTGGCCAACCCGGCCTGGCCGACCGTGATGGGCCGCCTCCGGCGCGAATACGACCTGATCCTGATCGACGGCAGCCCCCTGTTCGCCGGGCTGGGCGCCGCGATCCTCCACCGATCGGTCGACGCCGCCGTCCTGGTGCACAACCGGGCCCTGACCGGCGATCGCGCCGTGTACCGGGCGCGGCAGGTGCTGGAAGCCGGCGGCATCCCCCTGCTGGGGCTGGCCGAGACGTTCGTCTGAGGCTGAGGGGCCGGCCGGAGCGCCCGCCCCGCCGCCGTCCATCCCAGGGATCGGGAGGTCTCGCCGTTGTACGAGGAGCATTTCGGCCTCCGCCCCCGGCCGTTCGGAGAAGGGGGAGGCCCGTCGGGGTTGGTCCCCCTGGCGAGCCGCGAGGCCGCGCGTCGGCGGCTGCGCTACGGCCTCGAACACGGCCAGGGCCCGGCCCTCCTGTTCGGGGCCCCGGGCACCGGCAAGACGACGCTGGCCCGCGCCCTGGCCCGCGACCTGGGCGGCCCCTGGGCCCACCTGGCGTTCCCGGCCATGCCCGCCGCCGACCTGATGGCCTACATCGCCGACGAGCTGCGCGCCCCGGCGGCGCGGGGCCCCGGCCTGGGCGGGTCGGTCGCTCGGCTCCGCGACGGCCTGGCGGCCTCGGCCCGGCGGGGGGAACGCCCGCTCCTGATCGTCGACGAGGCCCACCTCATCGACGACCCCGCCACGTTCGAGACGCTCCGGCTGGTGCTGAACTTCGCCACGCTCGGGCCGTCCGACCTGTCGCTCCTGCTGGTGGGCGGCCCCGAGATCCTGCTCCGCCTGCCCCACGCCCTCGCCGATCGGATGACGGCGCGATGCCTGCTCGGCCCGCTCACCGCCGCCGAGTCGTCGGCCTACATCGCGGGCCGGGTCGAGGCGGCCGGGGCGACGGTCCCCCTGTTCGACGACGAGTCCCTGGCGGAGCTGCACCGGGCCGCCGACGGCCTGCCCCGCCGGCTCAACCGCCTGGCCGACCTGTCGCTCCTGATCGCCTACGCCGAGGGGGCCCCCCGGGTGGGGATCTCCTCGGTCGTCGCGGCCTCGCGCGAGGCGATGTTCGGCGCCCTGGCCGCGTGACGCGATCGGTCGATCGCGTTCGACTTCGTCCCCGCCCCGGGGGGATCACCCCCGCCATCAGGGCAAGGGGACCGCGTGATGCCTCGGGCCGATCAACGCCCGATAGGCCTGCGTCGTGCGGAGGATTTCCAGGTCGGGGTCGTTGCGGATCTTTTCGAGCGGGAAGTCCAGGTCGATGGCCCGGCGGAGCAGCTCGATGGCCCGATCGGTCAGGGCCGGGCCCGGCTGGGCCTGCGCCAGCAGGGCCAGCGAACACGCGGCATTATACAGGCGGTCGCGGGTGGGGCGGGCGACCAGGCGGTCGACGTCGTCCACCGCCGACGGGATGCCGAGCCGGCCCCGGAGCCAGGCGCGGAGTTCCACGGCATCGATCCGAGAGGGGTCGGCCCGGAGCGCGGCCTCGACCGCGTCCAGGGCGGCGCGGTAATCCTCCTTCCGATGGTGGAACCGCGCCATGCCGAGCTGGGCCAGGGGATGGCCCGGGTGATGCCGCAGGACATGGGCGAAGTCCGCCTCGGCCCCCTGGAGGTCGGTCTTGAGGAGGGCCATGCCCCGGACCGCGCGGAAGCTCGGCGCGTCGGGATTCTCCTCGATCAGCTTCGCGAACAGGCTCTGCGCCTCCTCGTGGCGGCCGTGGCGGGCCAGGGCCTCGCCCAGGGCGGAGCGGACGGACGCCTCGCGCCGGCCCAGCTCCATGGCGCGTTTGAAGTCGTCGATGGCGGCCGGGTCGCCCAACTCCAGGTGGGCGAGCCCGCGATTGACCAGGGCCTCGGCGAAGTCGGGGTCCACCTTGAGGGCCTGGCCGTAGGCCTCGCGGGCCTCCACCAGCCGGCCGTCATGGGCCAGGGCCAGGCCCCGGTTCATCCACGGCCAGGCGAACTTGGGCGCCAGCACGGTGCAGACCGCGAAGTCGCCCGCGGCGGCCGGGAAGCGCCGCTGCTCGTAGTGGCACAGGCCCAGCGAGAACCAGGACCAGAACCGCCGCGAATCGGCCCGGACCGCCCGATCCAGGGCCTCCTCGGCGCGGTCCAGGCGCCCCTCGGCCAGCCAGGCGGTGCCGATCATGTAGAAGTCGCGGCCGGAGGCCGGCAGGATCTGGTCGCGACGCCGCCGATCCCGGTCCGCCAATCCGGCGTTGCCCAGCGAGGCATGATAGCGGGCCCGGTCGGCGAACAGGGCCCGGGGCGGGCTGGGGTCGCGCCGCTCGGCGGCATCCAGCCGGGCGATGGCCGTCTCCAGGGCGGCGCGGAGTTGGGCCTCGGAGCGGGTCTTCTCCGCGCGGACGACCCGCGCCCGGCAGACTAGCAGGATCAACTCGGTGAGGTCGCGGCGGGCTTCCTCGCGCTCTTCCGCATCCAGGGCGTCGACCCAGGACCGGCCCCGGCCCCGGCCCCGGTCCTCGACCCCGGCCAGGGCCAGGGCCTCCTCGGCCCGCTCGATCCCCCGATGAATGTAGCCCGTCGAGCCCGCCGTCGTGTTGAGCAGGAACTGGCACTCCTGGAATCGGGACCGGAACTCGTCGTGCCCCAGCCGCGCCGAGGCCCGCTGGAGGTGGCGGGACAGCGACCAGGCGGACCCGCCGGCCAGGGCCAGCAGGATGACCGAGAGGAGTGCCACCGGCGTCGCCCCGACGAGCTTCGGGTTGCGCCGCGCCCACTTCGCCGCCCGCTCGCGGAGGCTGGGCTCGGGGGCGAACCGCAAGGGCTGGTCGTCCAGGAACCGGCGGAGGTCCTCGGCCAGCTCGCCCGCCCGCTGATAGCGGCCCTGGGGGTCGGGGCACAGGCACCTGGAGACGATCGAATCCAGGCTCCACGGGACGTCGGGGTTCATCGACCGGAGCGACGGGGCCGGCTTCCGCCGCTCCTCGGTCATCGCGGCGACCGCGTCGATCAGCTTCATGTCGGGCGGGGCCCCGGAGAAGGGCGGGCGGCCGGCGATCATCTCGAAGAGGATCAGCCCCAGCCCATACAGGTCGGATCGCTCGTCGACGGCCTCCGGCCGGGTCGAGCCCCGGGGGTTGAAGGCGTCGAGGTGCTCCGGCGACATGTAGGGGAGCGTCCCGCCCATCATCGCCTTATTCGCCCCGTCCGGGCCGGGGGCGTCGGTGGCCAGGTTGAAGTCGAGCAGCATCGGCGTGCCGTCGGCGGCGATGAGGATGTTGGACGGCTTGAGGTCGCGATGGAGCAGGCCGCGCGAGTGGGCGTGTTCCAGCCCCTCGGCCAGCCGCGCCGCGATCCACACGGCGGCGCGGATCGAGCTGGCCTGGCGGAGGAACTGCCGGGCCGGCTGGGCCGGGCCCACCTCGTCCTCGCCGGCGGCCGTCGGGCCGGGCGGGGCCGCGCCCGGCCCGGCGTCGTCGCCGCCGGGCGGGGCCGCGCCGGCCATGACCGACCGGCCCGGCTCGGCCGCGGCCGGGTGGCCGACCAGGTCGAGCGCCTCGATCAGGCTCCGTTCGACGCCGAATGCCGTCGGCCCCGATTCCGCCGTCGAGGTGCCGGCGGCTTCCAGGACCTGGGCGAGGTTGGCCCCCCCGTAGTACGGCATGCACATCAGCCGGAGGCCGGTGGTCGGGTCGTCCTGCACCGAGTAGATCGGGACGATGTGGGTGTGCTGGAGCCGGGCCAGGATCCGCGGCTCGTCCCCTTCGGCCAGCGAGACCTTGAGGGCCACGGCGCGGTTGCCCAGGCCGGACTCCTCGGCCAGGAAGACCCGGCCGAATGCACCCCGGCCCAACTCCGAGATCAGCCGGAAGCCGCCGATCCCGTCGCCCTTGCGGGGGAACGCGATCGCCTCGCCCCCCTCGGATGCCCCGATCCGCGCCCGGTCGACCGTCACGGCCTCGTCGAAGGCCGGGGGCCCGAGCGTCTCGGCGTCCGAGGGCCGGGCGAGCGTCGGGGGATCCTCGGCGATCGCCCCGGGGTGGAGCGTGAAGTCGGCGGCGGGGTCCGCCAGGCGGGGGCCCGGCCCGCCCGAGAAGGCTGCGTCCCAGGCCCCATCCTCGGTCGGGCGGGCCTGGCCCGGCCAGTTCATCGTCAGGTCGGCCGAGGTGCCGGACGCCTCATCGCTCCCGACGAGATTCCAGTTCAGGAACGGTTCGTTCGACGGAGGCCGATTCACTGGGGCCACCTTCCGGTCGGGCGGGACGCTGGATCGACTTCGACGCCGGGTCGCGGATCCTCATCGCGGGGATGGCTCGCGCCCTCCACGTGGCTATAGGGCACGCCATCTGCCTTGTCCAACCGGGCCGGCGCCCGGCCCCAGTTTTCCCGAGGGCCGGGCCCGCCGGGCGGGGCGATCCGGCGTCGGGCCCGGTGCCGGTCCCGGTTGCACGACTCGGATTCGTGTCCTAGGTTAAGCCGGGAAGGTGGGCGGTCGGGACGGTGCGGGATGACCGCGATCGCGGCGGGGGACGGGATGGCGACGAGACATTCGGCGGAGAGCGAAGCCAAGGTCGTCCCGAGCCGATCGGGCGAATCGAGCAACCCGGGCGGAGACCGGGCCCTCGCCCTGCGACTGGCCCGCGAGTTCGCCGCCCCGGTGGGGCTGCTCGACCCGGCCACCCTGATCTGGCGGGCCCGGGTCGGGATCGACCCCGACGAATTCCCCGATGCGGACGCGAGCCTCACGGCCGTGCTGGCCTCGGGGCTGCTCTGGCACGGCAGGGTCTCGCCCTGGCGGCCCGACCGGGATCGGGGGCCGACCTGGCTCTGCCTGCCGGTCCCCCTGCCCGCCGGGGACGACGTGGTCGCGCTGGTCGGATTCTCCGGCGAAGATGAGTCCCGGCCGGGCTGGGGCCGCCCCTGCCCCGAGCGGGCGCTCCGCGCCTGGGGCCAATCGATGGCCGACGCCCTCCGCGGCGAGGCCTTCCCCCGGCCCAAGGCGGCATCGCCGTTCCGGGGCGACGGTGGGGATCGCCTGCTGACCTCGCGGCTGATCCGCCGGCTCCGGGTGTCCGACCCGCCCCAGAAATTCCAGGACCTGGCCCTGCACGCGCTCCGGGGGGCCCTCGGCGTCGCCGCGGTCGCCTGGGTCCCGACCCAGAAGGATGAGGCCGTGGTCGCCGACGGCGCCATCGCCGGCCTCTCCACGTCCTCCTATCGCGACCTGGTCCCCTGGCGTGGGGCCAGCGACGGCGTCTGCCTGGTCAACACCCCGTCGCCATCGACGCCCGACCCGATCCGGCGCCTGGTGGCCGTCGCCGCCGACGCCCCGGCGCCGAGCGGCTGGATCATCGCGATCAACCCGATCGATGACCACCCGTTCGCCATCCGGGAGGTCGAGATGATCCAGCCGGTCGCCTCGCTGATCGGCACCCAGAGGACCAACGGCAGGCTCTACGGCGAGCTCAAGGAGCTGATGTTCGGCGTGATCCGCTCGCTGACCTCGGCGATCGACGCCAAGGATCCCTACACCTCGGGGCACTCCGAGCGGGTGGCCCGGATCGCCGTGCGCATCGCCGAGGAGATGGGCCTCTCGGCCAACCACCGGAGCGACCTCTACCTGATGGGCCTGCTCCACGACGTCGGCAAGATCGGCATCAACGACGACGTCCTGAAGAAGCCGGAGCGGCTGACGCCCGAGGAGTACCTGATCGTCCAGTCGCACGTCGAGATCGGCGTCCACATCCTGTCCGACCTCAAGAAGCTGCACCACCTCCTGCCGGGCGTGGCCCACCACCACGAGAGCTACGACGGCAAGGGCTACCCCAACCGGCTATCGGGCGAGTCGATCCCGCTGCCCGCCCGGATCCTGGCCGTGGCCGACGCCTTCGACGCCATGTCGAGCACCCGGCCCTATCGCCGCCGCCTCGGCCCGATGGCCATCGACGAGATCCTCCGCAAGGGGGCCGGGGCCCAGTGGGACCCTCGGGTCGTCGATGCCCTCTTCGCGTGTCGCGGCGACGTCGAGGCGATCCGCCAGAAGGGGCTGGGCGAGAGCCTGGTCCGGGCCGTCGACGAGGCCGTCGACCGCCATTGATCGGCCTTGGGCGGGCTCAGGGGGCGGGCGAGACGGTCGCCCGATCCGGGAGCCCGGTCAGCTTCCGCGAGGCCCGCTCCACGAACCGGGCGAGGGTGGACTCGTGGAGCCTCCGCTCCACCTCGGGGTCGCGGCGGTTGGACGCGGCGGAGCCCGCCCCCCCGTGGACGGACAAGCTGGGCGGGAAGGCGTCGGCCGTCACCGCCACGCGGTTCGCCCAGAGGACCCGGCCCAGCTGCTCCAGCTGCAACGTGCCGTCGATCTCGGTGGTCAGGTTCCTGGATTGGAGGAACGGGGGGCCCGGGGTCTCGACGATCTCCGTCGTGGCGCGGAACGGGGCCCGGGCATCCCAGAGGTCTCGCCAGGGCGAGCGGCGGGGTTGGGGCAGGTAGCCCTTGGCCCGGAGCGCCTCCGACCAGGGCCCGTCCAGCCGGGCGTTGTAGGCTTCGATCGACCCGAACAGGAACCGGCCCGAGGCCGGGGGGAGCGCCACCCCGAACCGCGACACGGCGGAGTCCATCAGCGCCTCGGCCTCGTCGCGGGCCTTGCGGGCCTCGCCCGGCGGGAGTGGCCCGGCATGGTCGTGGAGCCGGGCCGCGGCGAGGAACGCATCCGAGGCGCGGCCGGCGTCCAGGGCGGCGCGGGCGGCGTCGCGGTCGGCCCCGGCCTGCCGCATCCGCTGGTCGTCCAGGGCCTCGGCGATCGCCCCGGCCAGCGGGGCGAGCGCCGGGTCGGTTGCCGCCCGATCGCGGAGCGTCAGGGCCTCGCCGACGGCCCTGGCGGGGTCCAGGGAGGCGAGCGCCGCCAGCCGGGACCTCGCCTCGCGCAGCGAGGCCGCGTCGCGGCGTTCCAGCAGGGCGTCGAGCCGATCCGAACGGATCGCGCGGGCCCGGGCCACGGCCGCCTCGATCTCGATCAGCGCCCGATCGGGGCGGTTCTCGGACTCGGCGGCGTCGGCCGACGCGATCAGCTCGGCCAGGACGCGCTCGCGACCGGCGCGGAGCCGGTCGCCGACCATCCGGCTGGCGGTCGCCGCGACCAGGGCCAGGCCCATCAGGACCAGGCCCGCCCGCAGGGCCGTCCGCTCCCAGGGGGCCCGCCTGCGGGGGGACCGCCACCGCTTCGAGGGGGCGGCCCGGGGCAGGAACGGGATCTCCACCCAGGTCGCGCAATCCTCGCAACGGACCAGGCCGCCCGGCGCCATCCCTTCGACCTCGAGTTCCCGGCCACACTCCGGGCAGGCGAAGGTCCCGATCATCCCGCTGGCCCCCCGGCACCCAGGCGTCGACCGCCGTTGCTCACGATCAATCTTGGCCGAGCGTCACCGGGACGTCCAGGCGGCGGCCCTCCCGGATCACGGTCACCACCACCGAATCGCCGGGGGCGTGGGACTCGACCTCGGTGAGCAGGTCGTCGTAGGCGGCGGCCGGCTTGCCGTCGATGGCCACGATCAGGTCGGCCGACTCGGGGTCGAGCCGGGAGACGACCCGGTTGCCGACGCGATAGCGCCGGGCCTGGATCGGCCGGAGCCCGGCCTGGTCGGCGGCCCCGCCCTCGGCCACGCCGAGGATCAGCAGCCCCTCGCGGGTCCGGAACACGCGGGTCAGGCCCAGGTCGGCCCGGATCACCCGGCCGTGATCGATCAGCGGCCGCAGGAGCCGGCGGATGGTGCTGATCGGCACGGCGAAGCCGATCCCGGCCGACTGGCCGACCTGGCTGAGGATGGCCGTGTTCATGCCGATCACCTCGCCCCGGGCGTTCAGCAGCGGCCCGCCCGAGTTGCCGGGGTTGATGGCCGCGTCGGTCTGGATGATCCCCTTGATGGTCCGGCCGTTCTTGGCCTGGATCGAGCGGTCGAGGCTGCTGATGATCCCGGTGGTCAGCGTTCGCTCCAGGCCGAACGGGTTGCCGATGGCCAGCACCTTGAGGCCGACCTGGAGCCGCGACGAATCCCCCAGGGCGACCGGGAACAGCCGGCCCGGTTCGGCCTCCACGCGGATCACCGCGACGTCGTTGGAGGCGTCGGCGCCGACCACCCGCGCCGGGATGGTCGTGCCGTCGTGGAAGGTCACCTGGAGCGTGTCGGCCGACTCCACGACGTGGAAGTTGGTCAGGATGTGCCCCTCGCGGTCCAGGACGAAGCCCGAGCCCGACCCGCTCGACGTCGACTCGTCGCCGAACAGGCCCACCGCCGTGGCGGCCGTGGTGATGTTCACCACGCTCTTGTTCACCCCGGCATAGATCCGGACGTTGATCTGCTCGTCCACCACGGCGGCCCGGGCGAGGTCGGCGGGGATCTCCGGCGGCACCGCCCCGGAGTCGAACGGCGGGGCCGGGTTGGCGGGGGGGCGGGCCCGTGCGCCGGGCGCAGGCGGGCGCGGGACCTGCGCCACCGGCAGGAGGCGAGGGAGGCCCCCCTGCCCGCCGAACCAGGCCAACGCCACGGCGATGGCGGCCACCCCGATCGCGATCTGCGAGCCGAATCCCCTCGTGTCAGCCATCGCGGCCCATCCCCTGCTCGCCCGCTCGTCTCCGGATCCCCTCTTATTGAAGCTACCCCACCGAACCGGGCGGGGCAAGATCGGCGACGGGCTGCGGGTCGCCCGGCGATGCTCGGGGATCGCGGGGATCGCGGGGATGGGCTGCCCACCCGATTCCGGAGATGCCGGCATCCCGCCCGCGAGTCCATCGCCGGCGAGCCCGGATCCCCAGGGGGCCGGGTGCCGGCGGGCTTCGATCGAGCGGGGTCGGGGGCCGGGGCGGGGCCTACCGTCGATTGGACTTCGGCGGGGGCGGGGGCTGCATGCTCTTGATCGACTGGGCCGCGGCCTGGCCGCCATCGGCCTGGTCGCTGGCGACGGGGGCCTGCGGGGCGCCGCCCGTGCCATCACCGCAGCCGGAAAGGAGGCCCGCCAGCATCAACAGGCCGACAATCTTCGCATGGCGTTCGAGGGACATGGAGAGAATATCCTCGGATAGGGTCGAGATCGGGAAAGCCCCAACGATGGCGGGCGGAGGTGGCCGGGGCCGCCATCCCCCCCGCCCGGGATCGGGCATCAGAAGGCGTCGGAGCTGATCACCTCGCCGCCGGCGCGGGTGCCCAGGGCCCACCAGGTCGGCAGGTTGATGGTGTCCTTGATGTAGCGGACCGAGCCGTCCGCCATGCAGGCGTTCACGCCGCCCGGATGGTTGCTGCTCGGCGACATGGCGTCGATGGCCTGCCCCACCGGGTAGTCCTCGGCCCGGCACGAGATCCCGTTGGGCGTGTTGACGTGGGAGTAGGAGTTGAATCGCAGGGTGTTGCCGTGCGAGCCCGCCCACACCGCCCCGGAGATCCAGACATTGTTCTGCGACCCGGCCGTGGAATTGGTCCCGGGCAGGGCGCGACAGGCCTGGACGAACGCCATCGCCGTGGCGGCGCCGCCCGAGTCCGCCTTCATGATGCCGGGGACCGGGCCGAACATGACCCGCTTCGCGTTCGGCGAATTGATCGTGTAGTCGCCGTTGGGCAGGCCGATGAGGCGCTCGCTGAAGGCCACCGTGTTCGACGTGCCGTCGGTCGCGGAGGCGATGGTGGCCGTCCCGGCGTTCTGCGGGTAGTTGGTGGCGATCATCACCTGGGAGTCTTCCCGCATCGGGACGATGATGCCGCTCCAGGTCCCCATCGACGCCGGCCCGCCGATGCTGGCGGCGTAATTGATCCACGTCTGCGGCTGCCAGGGGCCCACGCTGCGACTCTCCGACGGGCACAGGAACGACGCCACCTGAGCCCGGCAGACCGTGAGATAGTTGACCTCGGAGTTCGCCCCGAACGAAAAGTTCGCGGCGTTGGCCAGGGCCTGCCCCTCCATCATCGGCAGGAGCATGGTGGCCCAGCCGAGCGGCCAGTCGCCCTTTTCCCCATTCGGAGTCGCCGTGCCGCTCCGCCACATGTTGCCGCAGAGGGGCGGGAAGCAATTCTGCACCGAGATGTAGTTGTGCAGGGCCAGGCCCATCTGCTTCAGGTTGTTGGTGCACTGGGCGCGGCGGGCGGCCTCGCGCGCCGCCTGCACGGCGGGCAGCAGGAGGGCGATCAGCACCGCGATGATGGCGATGACGACCAGCAGCTCGATCAGTGTGAATCCGCGATGGACGTGCCTGCGCATACCGGGACCCCTTTCCGGGAGAGACGCCGATCCAGTCGAGTCGGTGGCCGATGCGGGAAGCGCGAGGGGGGACGGGCGCGCGGCGATACGGCAATCGCTTTCGATTGAATGACTGTGTTCAGATGGGAATAGGTTGAGATGTGGCGTGCGTCGAAAGATTAATTGCAGAGGCAGTTTGGGTCAGGGGCTGCCATCTGAATTCGATCTCTTCGAGCACGGTTGCCATTATGAACGGACCCGGATGATTGTCAATCGTTCCTACTTTTGTCGTAAGGCTTTATATCGCGAAGGGGGCCGCCCCCTCTCAGCCCCTGGACGGCCCATGCCAGGCGTGACAGAATGGCAGCCCATCCGCCTTCCCATGGACGCATCCAGGAGCCGACGACGATGAAGTCCCCTGACCGGGCCCGCACGGGGCCCCGCGCGATGCTCTTTGCCATCGCCCTGATCGCCGGGGCCCCGGTCGCCCCGGCGCAGTCCCCGCCCGAGCGGGCGACCGCGATGCTCCGGCCGGCCGAGGGGCTGGAGGCGACCCTGTGGGCAGCCGAGCCGATGGTCGAGAACCCGACCAACATGGACATCGACTCGCGCGGCCGGGTCTGGGTGACCGAGGGGCTGAACTACCGGCTCCATCGCGGGGCCAACAAGACTCACCCCAGGATCGCCGACGCCGATCGGATCAAGATCCTGGAAGACACCGACGGCGACGGCAAGGCCGACAAGGTCACCGTCTTCGCCGACAAGATCTTCCCGGTGCCGATGGGGATCGCCGTCGAGGAGGTCTACGACAAGGCCGGCAAGTACAAGGGGGCCCGCGTCTACGTGGGCAACAGCCCCGACCTGCTGGTCTTCGAGGACACCGACGGCGACGACAAGGCGGACAAGCGGTCCGCCCTGCTCACCGGGTTCGGCGGGGTGGACTCCGACCACGGCGTCCACGGGATGACGCTGGGGCTGGACGGCAAGCTCTACTTCACCCACGGCGACGGCTGCTGCTCGGTCCAGGAGGACCGCAAGAGCGAGAAGCCCCAGAACTTCGACGTGGTCGACCGCTCGGGCCGCCACGTCAAGTCGTCGAACCTGGCCAACACCCTCCGCGTCAACCGCGACGGCACCGAGTTCGAGGTGATCGCCGACCGCCAGCGCAACAACTACGAGACCGCCCTGGACGCCTGGGGCCACCCCTTCACCAGCGACAACGACGACGACGGCAACCGCGGCTCGCGGGTGATCTGGGCGATGGACGGGGGGACCTACGGCTACCACACCCCCGGCAGCCCCCGGCACTGGGGCGAGGAGGTCCCCGGCAACTCCCCCAAGCTGGTCGGCACCGGCAACGGCAGCCCGACCGGCATCGCCGTGTATGAAGGCTCGCTGCTGCCCGGCGACTACCAGGGGGGCCTGTTCGAGGCCGACGCCGGCTCCCGGCAGATCAACTTCTTCCCGATCGAGCGCCACGGCGCCCACTTCCGCACCACCTACAAGGTCCTGCTGGGCAGCGACGACAACTGGTTCCGCCCGGTCGACGTGGCCGCCCTGCCCGACGGCTCGGTGCTGGTGGCCGACTGGTACGACTCCGGCGTGGGCGGTCACTCGTTCCGCGACCAGACCACCGGGCGGATCTACCGCGTCGCCCCCAAGGGGGCGGCCTACAAGAAGGTCCCGGCGGACTTCAGCACCGTGCCCGGCCTGATCGCGGCGCTCCGGTCCCCGGTGGTCGCCACCCAGGACGCCGCCCGCCGGTCCCTGATCGCACGCGGTGCCGAGGCCACGCCCGCCCTGAAGGCCCTGTCCGACAAGGGCACGCCCGTCGAGAAGGCCCGCGCCCTGTGGGTGCGGCACGCGATCGAGGGGGACGCCGTCGCCGTCGCCGCGTTGAAGGAGGCCGATCCCAGGATCCGCGAGCAGGCCGTGAAGATCCTCGGCCGCGACCTGTCCCGCAACGGCGATGTCGAGTTCACCAACCCCGAGGCCCGGCGCGCCCCCCGGGCCGAGTCGCACCTCAACGACCTCCTGCCGCTGGCCAACGACCCCGATCCCGGCGTCCGCCGCGAGCTGATCACCTCGCTCCGCTGGCTCTCCACCGCGCAGGTCGGCGACGCCCTGAAGGCCCTGGCCGCCGGCTGGGACGGGCAGGATCGCTGGTACCTGGAGGCCCTGGGCCTGGCGCTCCAGGATCGCGAAACCCCCTACCTGGAAAGCCTGTTCGACGGCACCCTGTTCGGCGCCCTCAATCTGGACCGCGACGGCGCGGCCGAGGGGCAGGCGGTGCCGCCCTACTTCCCGGCCGACCGCAACGAGGCGTACATCGCATCGGGCACGGCCGACGCCCCGTCCTCGCCGGTGGCGAAGACCCTGGGCCTGGCCTGGCGGATCCACCGCCCCGAGGCCCTGCCCCTGCTCGCCCGGATCCTGCCGGAACTGGCCGCGACCGACCTCCAGCAGGCGGCCGACGACGTGCTGACCCAGTTCAAGGACAAGGAAGCCGCCCTGATCGTGGCCGACCTCGCCCTCAAGACGGTCGAGCCGGCACGCCGGCAGTCGCTCATGAAGACGCTCGGCCGCAAGATCGGCGGCGACTGGCTCCCGGCGCGGGCCGAGGCCCCGGTGATCCGGCTGATCGAGGACAGCCTCAATGATCCCGCCTGGCGGATCGCCGGCATCGCCCTGGCCTCCTCCGCCGCCGACGGCCGGTACGGCCCCGCCCTGATGGCCTTCGCCCGCGACGAGCAGGTGCCCGAGGACGTCCGCGTGGCCTCCGTCGAGGCGATCGGCCGGCTCCGCCTGCCGAAGTCCGACGAGTTCTTCGACTCGCTGATCGCCGCCGCCAAGGGGGGCAAGGGCGCGTCCGGGGCGCTGGCCGAGGCCGCCGTCCGGACCTTGCCGGATGCCAAGAAAGACGCCAACGCCCGGCTCCTGGCCCTGGCCACCGATCCCGCCTACTCGCTGTCCGTCCGCCGCGAGGCCCTGCGGACCTACGGCCGTCCCCGGGGCGGCGGGGGGAACCGGATCCTGGAACTGGCCCGGTCGGGCAAGCTCCCCGAGGAGTTGAAGTCCGAGGCCGTCTCGATCGTCTACGCCGACCCCGACCGCAACGTGCGCCGCGACGCGGCCGACGTCCTCCCGCTGCCGAAGACCACCGGCGGGCGTCCCCTGCCCTCGCCGGGCGAGCTGCTCCGCCGCGACGGCGACGCCGCGAAGGGCCGGGCGGTGTTCTTCCGCGAGGCCGCCAACAGCTGCGCCGGGTGCCACCGGGTCCAGGGCCAGGGCCGCTGGGTCGGGCCCGACCTGTCGACCATCGGCACCAAGTACGGCAAGGACGAGCTGCTGCGGTCGATCCTCAACCCCTCCGCCGCGATCGGCTACAACTACCGGTCGACGATCCTGGCGATGAATGACGGCCGGGTCCTGACCGGGCTGGTGGTCGAGGAGGCCCCCGACCGGATCGTCCTCAAGATGGCCGACGGCAAGCGGACCTCGGCCCGCCCCGCCGACGTCGAGGACCGCAAGCAGAGCGAGGTCTCGCTGATGCCCGAAGGGCTGGCCGAGACCATGACCGACGGCGACCTCGTCGACCTGCTCGCCTACCTGTCCACGCTCCGCCAGCCGGTCAGCATCGTCGGCCAGTTCCAGGCCGCCGGGCCGATGGCCGACGCCGGCCCCGTCTCCCCTCGGATGGCCGCCCCGGCCAGGCTCTCGTGGCGGCGGATCGACGCGGATGCCGAGGGCCTCGTCGACCTGTCCGCCACGGCCGGCACCGCCCCGTCGAAGGCCGCCTTCCTCCACGCCCCAGTCCTCGCCCACGAGGCGATGGCCGCGAAGCTGGTGCTCGACACCAAGGCCGACGTCCGCGTCTGGCTCGGCGGCAAGGAGATCCCCGTCCCCGCCGCCGATGCCGACCGGCCCCGCGCCGTCGACCTGTCGCTGGCGAAGGGCGACAACGACCTCGTCGTCCGCGTCGCGGGCGGCACCGCCCCCGGGCTGGTCGCCACCTTCGTCGCCGCCAAGCCCCTGGAGTTCCGCTCCGGCGAGTCCGCCCCGAAGACGCCGTGACGCCCTGATCTCCTCGACCGAGGCCGGGGGGCCGATCGCAGGCCCCCCGGCCCTTCCACCGATCGTGAGTACACCGGGCTCGGCAGGAGGTGAGGCATGCCGAAGCGGATCACCCTGCGTGCCTTGATGATCGCGGTCGCCGTCTGTGCGGCCTGCATCGTGCCCTTTCGGATCTATCGCCAATATCGGGCCGACCGGGTGCAGTTCCAGGCTTTGATCTACACGCACAAGACCGCGGAGATGATGAAGCAATATTCGGCGAAGGTCGCCGAGATCATGGAAGAATTCGCGGCTTCCGAGCGGGACATCGCCCGTCGGTTTGCCGCGACCTCGGCGCAGCCCGCCGGCGACGAATCGGGTCGAACGGATGGCTCCCCGGCCACCGAGGAATGGGACTCGGCGGTTCGGTCGATCGGGGATCTTGCTCGGCCCGAACCTCCGCCGATCTTCGACCTTGCCAGGCACCGCAACGACCTCGCCGATTGGACCCGCAAAGAGGCCGAGGCGCGGGCCGCGATCGAGCATTGGAAAGCAACCCACTTCTGGTTCTGAGCCCATCCGGGGCCACGGCCGAAGGGGTGCGGTCGCCCCTCGGGAAGTTCGCGGCGACACGAAGGCGGTTCGTGCGCTAGAATTCGGTCGGTCGCGATCCGGCGGGCCGGCCGGATCAATCTCCGAGGATTCTTCGCGGCGGGCCGATGGCGTGACGACACCGGGCGAGCAGGCAGACTCCGCGAAGGTGGCGGTGGCGATCCCGTGCCTCAATGAGGCGAACGCGATCGCGGCCGTGGTCGCGGCGTGGCGCGAGGCGCTGCCCGAGGCCGAGGTGATCATCTTCGACAACGGGTCGACCGACGGCACCGGCGACCTCGCCCGGGGGCTGGGCGTGCGGGTGGTGGAGGTGCCCGACCGGGGCAAGGGGAACGCCGTCCGGGCCATCTTCCGCGAGCTGGCCGGCCGCCCCGCCGTGGTGATGACCGACGGCGACGGCACCTATCCGGCATCGGCCGTCCGGCCGCTGCTCGGCCCGATCCTGGACGGCCGCGCC
Source organism: Tundrisphaera macrotermitis (assembly GCF_051175315.1). Lineage (NCBI taxonomy): Bacteria > Pseudomonadati > Planctomycetota > Planctomycetia > Isosphaerales > Isosphaeraceae > Tundrisphaera > Tundrisphaera macrotermitis. The sequence goes on along the minus strand of NZ_CP195100.1, from coordinate 1,795,005 downwards.
GACATGACGGTCGGGGCCCGGCGGCCGGTCGCCGAGGATAAGGCGATGAGCGCCACCCATGCCCTGGGCAACTTCGCGATCACCGCCGCGTTCGGCCTGCTGGTCGGGCCGGGGTGCCGGGACCTCCTGTCGGGCTACCGCGCGTTCGGCCCCCGGTTCCTCCGGGCCGTGCAACCCCGGTCGACCGGGTTCGAGATCGAGGCGGAGCTGTCGGGCGAGGCGGTCGGGCGCGGGTTCCGCGTGGCCGAGGTCCCCGTCTCCTACCATCCCCGGATCGCCGGGACGGCCAGCAAGCTCCGCGCCGCCCGGGACGGGCTGCGGATCATGGCCACGATCATCCGGCAGGGGGTCCGCCATCGACCCTGGCGCCTGATGCTGGCGCTGGCCGTGCCGATCGCGGCGGCGGGCCTGGCCCTCCGGCTGCCGCCGGTCCTGCTGGCCGCCGCGACGCTGGCGGTGGCGGCCGTGGTGCCGTTCGCCCGGGCGACGACCCGCCCCGGGTAGGTCATATCGGCGCCCGTCGGGATCGGCTAGGATCGCGTCGCGATGGAGGCGGCAGGCCGCCCCCGGCGCCCCACCCGACCCACTCCGATCCCCGACCGAAAGGCAACAGCGATGTCTCGCCGCGGAAATCTCTCGCGCCGTGGATTCATGGATCGTTCGCTCGCGGGGCTGGCCGCCGCCGGGCTCCCGGCCTGGTACGCCGGCCAGTTCTTCGGGGCCTCCGAGGCCGCCGCGGCCGACGACAAGCCGGTCGGGGCGAACGAGAAGCTCCAGATGGGCGTGATCGGCGTCGGCCCCAACCCCCGCCGCTCCAACGCCCTGTACGGCGCGGCCAAGAAGTTCAAGCACGTCAAGTTCACCGGGGTGTGCGACGTCGACGGCCGCCACCTCGACCACGCCACCAAGCAGTACACCAAGGACGGCTACGACGTCCGGGCGTACAAGGATTTCCGCGAGATCTGCTCCCGCCCCGACGTGGACGCCCTGATCATCGCCGTGCCCGACCACTGGCACGCCCTGATGGCCCTGGAAGCCCTCCGCAACGGCAAGGACGTGTACTGCGAGAAGCCCCTGACCCTGACGGTCCAGGAGGCCCTGGTCCTGATGAAGGCGGTCAAGGACTCGGGCCGGGTGCTCCAGACCGGCAGCCAGCAGCGCGACGAGATGGGCGGCAAGTTCCGCCTGGCCGCCGAGCTGGTCCGCTCCGGCCGGATCGGCAAGGTCAAGTCGATCGAGTGCCGGGTCGGCACCAACCCGGTCAGCGGGCCGATCCAGGAAGTGGCCCCGCCCGCCGAGCTGGACTGGAACGCCTGGCTCGGGCCGACCGCCGCCGTGCCCTATCGCTTCGAGAGCGACAAGAAGACCAACTGCCACTATGAATTCCGCTGGTTCTACGAGTACAGCGGCGGCAAGATGACCGACTGGGGCGCCCACCACCTGGACATCGCCCAGTGGTGCCTGGGCAAGGACGGCAGCGGCCCGACCGGGGTCGAGAAAGTGTCCGCCACCGAGCCCCACCACGGCACCGACGGCTACAACACCCACCCCGACTTCAAGGTCCGCTACACCTACCCCGAGGGGACCGAGGTCTTCGCCATGTCCGGCGGCGGTTCCACCGTGGGCGGGCTGGTGGACGCCAACGGCAACAAGCGCAAGGAGAAGGGCAAGGAGGTCGACGGGATCGACGGCGACGAGAACGGCCTGCTGATCCAGGGCGAGAACGGGACGATCTTCGTCGGCCGGTCGCTGCTGCTGGCCAGCGACGCGAAGATCCTGTCCGAGCCGCTCAAGGACGACCCGATGCTCTACCCGTCGCGGCCGACCGACCACATGGGCAACTTCCTCGACTGCGTGAAGACGCGCGGGACGCCGATCGCCGACGTCACGGTCGGCGGCGGTTCGGTGATCGTCTGCCACCTCGGGGTGATCGCCCTGATGACCGGCAAGAAGCTCACCTGGGACCCGGCCGCCCACCGCTTCACCGGGGCCGACGCCGAGGCCGGCAACAAGCTGCTTTCCCGCGAAATGCGCTCGCCCTGGAAGCTCGAAGCCTGATCGGCGACCTATGAGAAGGGGGCGGGGCCGATCCCGTCCCCTCCCGCATCCCAGGCCCCCGGCCGACAATAATCGCCGCCCGCGGGCGAATCGGCCTCCGTGCTGCGAACCTCCCCCCCGAGTCCCGGAGATCCGCCCGATGAAGCGTGCCCTGGTTGGATCGTTGACGCTGGCGACCCTGATGGCGGCGGCCCTGTCCGCTTCCGCCCAACGCCCCCGCGATGGGGCGCCCCCGCCGCCGCCTCCCCCGCCCCGCTACCGGCTCGGCGAGCTGATGCCGCCCCAGGTCCGCGACCGCCTGACGCTGACCGAGGACCAGGGCAAGCAGCTGGCCGACCTGGAGGCCGAGGTCCGGGCGAAGCTGGAGCGGATCCTCACCCCCGCCCAGCGCGAGCAGCTTGAGGTCCCCCGCCCCCCGGCGGGCGAGGACGAGGACCGGGGCCGGCCCGTCGAGGCGGTCGCCCGCGAGCTCGGCGTGACCCCCGACCAGTTCCGCGCCGCGTTCCGCAAGGTCACCCCGGCCCGCCCCGGCGAGGAACCGACCCGCGAGCAGCGCCAGAAGAACCGCAAGGCCTTGTCCGAGGCCCTGGGCGTCTCCCCCGAACGGCTCGACGAGGTGATGGACAAGTACCGCCCCGGCGGCCGCGGCACCAACGGCGCCGACCGCCCGGCCCGCCCCGAATAAGCCCCGCGATCCCCCGCGATGCATCGAATCCTCGGCGAGCCCGGCCCCCTCGGCCGGGCTCGCGTCGTTCAGTACGAGTCGTTTTTCCGCCCGTCCAGCCTCCGGAGGATCAGGTCGAGCTTGCGCTCCATCTCGTCCATCCGCCGATCCTGCGCCCGCCTGGCCCGATGATTCTCATCCTGGGGATTGGACGGGATCTCGCTGGTCCGGTCGTTCGCGGGAGCGAAAGGGGCCGGGTCCGCCTCGAATAAGGGGTCGGGGGCCGGGTCGGCGTCTGTGCGCGTCGGGCGGGGGGATCGGATCGGTATCAGCCGGTCCAGGGTCTTACCCCCGCCGATCTTCTCGCGTACCCACTCCATGCCTTCGGGCGCCGTCCCGACTGCCGAACTCGGGAGCGAATCCGGGTTGCCGTCCTCCGGGCCCGGGGAGATCGGTGCGAGGTCCGAACCTCCCGGATGGATGACGATGGGCATGTCGGGTTCAGGACGGGGGATGCGGCTTGAATGGCGTCGGGGGAGGATCGGGCGGGCGTCGAGTTCCGATCGTCGATAGTCGGCATTCCGCCGGGGCGTGTCGGCGTCGGTGGTCGGATCGGGCGATGGCCGGTCGGCGGCCGGGCTGGTTTCGAGCAGCCCGGCCGGTGCGGGCCTTCTGTCCCCTGGCTTGGCCAGCCCGGGGATTTCGACGTCCTGGGCTTCGCCCGGGGGGGGAGCGGTCGTCGACCGACCCTGGCGCGGGATGGCCCAGGGGGAATCATTCGCCCCGATCTTGATGTCGAAGTGGTCGCTCGCCTGGTCTTTCGTGATCTGGATGGAGGCCGACTTGCCCTGAATTCTGTTTTGCCGGCGGTCATCGCCCGATCGCTCGTCCGAGGTGATCCGGACCGTCCCCGAAGCGTCGAGTTCCGAAGAGACCACCTGCACGTAGGACACGCGCCCCGAGCCGTCGACCCGTTCGTACTGGATCGTGATCCGCTCGTATCCTTCGAGGGGTGGCGTGAGGATAGCAGATGGATCCGGGGCGGGTACGGGCCGGGTCGCCGGGGGCTTTCGGCTCTCCGGGCGATCCTCGGCCCCGGGAGGGGTTCCCTGCTGCTGGGCCAGGGCCCCCACCCCGGACACCCCCAGGCCGAGGCCCAGCACCGCCGCGCCGATCAGCTTCAGCTTCGAGGTCATCATCGCGTTGCACACCTCCTGGGCGAGGGAGAGGACCGTGGCCGGGACCATCCCGACCTTCATCTGGCCCGTCGCGAACCGGGTCGCGGCCTGGGCCGCGCCGTCGATCCAGGACGGGGGGACGAGCAGGGCCGACGGGGCGACCGAGGGGGCCAGGCCCCGGCGGGTGAGCCGGGATCGGAGCCGTTCGCGGCCCCGGGACAGGCGGCTTTGCAGGGTGCCGACCGGCACGTCGAGCTGACGCGCGGCCTGGTCGTGGGTGTAGCCTTCCAGCAGGCACAGGACGACCGCCGCGCGGAAGCGGTCGGGCAGCCGGGCGATCTCGGCGTGCAGGGCCTCGCCGAGGTCGTCCCGCGGCGGGTCGGGGACGCTGGTCGGGGCCAGGGCGGCGGCCCGGGCCTCGTGCTTCCGCCTCCGGGCCGACGCCGATCGGGCGCACAGCGAGGTGCGGCGGGCCACCTGGTGCAGCCACGCCGCCACCGAGTCCCCCGACCACGCCGACCCGGCGCGGCGGGCCAGCACCAGGAACGTCGCCTGGAAGGCGTCGTGCGCGTCGTGGCCGTCGCGGAGGATCGACCGGCAGGTGCGCAGGACCATCGGCCCGTGCCGCTCCACCAGCGCGGCGAACGCCGACTCGGCCGCGTCGCCGCCGAGCGAGGCGAACCGGCCGAGCAACTGGCGGTCGGAGAGGTCGCCGATCGGTCCCTGCCGGAACAGGGCCGATGCGCCCCGGATGACCTCGTCGCACCGCCGACCCATCATCATCTCGGCCTCCCATGACCCCGAGCCCTTGCCTCCCGACAAGAGTGATGTCACGATGCGGGGCCTCTCGTCCAACTTTTTCCGAAATCCATCACGAACGTCCTGCCCGATGCACCGGCCCTGCCGGGGCAAGCTGCCTCGATTCGAGGCAGCCCCGGCCGGAGTGCGTCGGCGCCGTCTCGGGAGGCCCCGATGGGCGACGCCCTAAGTCTTGATTTTGCAGGAGTTAAAGAATGTGAAAATGCGGCGAGCCCCGCCGGGGGCGTCGGCAAGCGATTTGCAAAACGGTTCATGCGCATGTCTTCATCGCCTGCGGACCGAGGGCCAGATTTCGAGATGTTCTCACCGAGAAACGCGATGCGGCGTCCGGATTCGATCCGGTGGGCACGGGGCCTGGGATCGCTGCTGATCGGGCTCATGGCCGGGTGCGGAGGGGGCGAGATCACCGACGACGGCCTGCCCCGCGAGCCGGTCTCGGGCCGGGTGACCTGGAAGGGCCAGCCGCTGGCCAAGGGCCTGATCCAGTTCATCCCGGACGGCCAGGGCCAGGTCGCCCCGATCGTCGCTCCAATCACCGACGGCCGATACGAGGTCGCCAAGGCCCAGGGCCCGGTCCCGGGCAAATACTCGGTCTCCGTGACCGAGGCGGTGGACGGCCCGCCGCCCGAGGCGATGCCCGGCGAATCCCCCCGCCCCGCCCCCCAGTCGATCCCCGCCAAGTACAACACCAAGACGACCCTAACCCGCGACGTCAAGGCGGGCGAGGCCAACACCTTCGACTTCGAACTGGCCCCCTGATCGGCCCGTTCGACCCTCCGTCTCGCCGGCGGGGCAAGTCCGCCGAATCATCTCCTCCCCGGCCCCTCCGGCCGTCGTCATCGTCCCCCGATCCCTCTTCCATCCGTCCCGGAGCACCTGGCATGTCGAAATCGAGGCGTGGCTTCACCCTGATCGAGCTGCTGGTGGTGATCGCGATCATCGCCGTGTTGATCGCCCTGCTGCTGCCCGCCGTGCAGGCGGCGCGCGAGGCCGCCCGGCGGGCCCAGTGCGTCAACAACCTGAAGCAGGTGGGTTTGGCCACCCACAACTATGTGGGCGTGACCAACACCCTGCCGCCGGGCAAGCAGGGCTGCTGCTTCGGCACCTGGCAGACCTTCCTGCTGCCCTACCTGGAGCAGGGGTCGATGGCCAATGCCTACAACTACATGGGCAACCAGGCGACGGAGGGCACGACCGACTCGGGCCGGACCCTGCGCTACGCCGGGGCGGCGAACCTGACGGCGGCCGCCAACCGGATCTCCTCGCTGACCTGCCCGAGCGACAGCCCCAAGGCCCCGATCAGCAGCGCGATCGGCAGCGTCACCTACGAGATCAAGTCGCACAACTACGTCGCCAACTTCGGCAGCTCCGCCTACACCCAGCCGACCGCCCCGTACAACGGCGTGGCCTTCCTGGGCGCCCCGTTCATGAACGTGTCGGCCGGGACGCTGCCGCCCGCGGCCCCCACCGGCAAGACGTTCAGCTTCGCCGACATCACCGACGGCACCAGCAACACCCTGATGTACGCCGAGGTCATCCAGGGCGAGAAGGGGGGCACCCCGGTGAAGACCGACCTCCGGGGCTACACCTGGTGGGGCGACGCCGCCGGCTTCACCGCCTACCTGGCCCCCAACAGCCCCCAGCCCGACGTCCTGGGCGCGGGCTACTGCGCCAACGGCGTGGGGTCCAATCCCCCCTGCGTCGAGCAGGCCACCCCCCTCCTGCTGGCCAGCGCCTCGCGGAGCCGGCACCCGGGCGGGGTGAACGCGGCGATGGTCGACGGCAGCGTCAAGTTCTTCAAGAACACGGTCGCCCTGTCCGTCTGGCGCGCCCTGGCCTCGACCCAGGGGGGCGAGATCATCAGCGCCGACGCCTTCTGATCCCCCCCGGTGCCATCCCGGTCGCGCGGCCCATCCCCGGGCCGCCGCCCGGACCCTGGACGGGCCGCGCCCGACCGATTAGCATCGGGCCGGGATGCGAAGCGGTCCGGGAGGGGTGCCGGTGATTCACGTTGATTACGGGGACGATGCGGCGACGAAGCCGGGGCTGGCGGGCATCGGCGCGGGTCGCACCTCGCGGCTGGCGATGACGACCTTCGTCGTCCTGTTCGCCATGAATCTGCTCGATTATGTGGACCGGAACATCCTGGTCAACATGCAGAAGCAGATCAAGGCGGAGATGAAGTTCGACAACGCCGACTGGGGCTTCCTGGCCACCGTCTTCCTGGTCAGCTACTCCGTGTTCAGCCCGGTCATGGGCTGGCTCGGGGACCGCTTCAAGCGCACCTGGCTGCTGGCGGCCGGGGTCGGCGTCTGGAGCCTGGCCACGCTGGCCAGCGGGCTGGCCACCGACTACAAGCACCTGGTCTGGGCCCGCAGCGTCCTGGGGATCGGCGAGGCGACCTATGGCGTGATCGCCCCCACGATCCTGTTCGACCTGTTCTCCCGAGAGAGCCGGTCGCGGCTGATGTCCACCTTCTACCTGGCCATGCCCATCGGCGCGGCGATCGGCATCTTCCTCGGGTCGTACATCGCCGACCGCTACCACTGGCATTACGCCTTCTACATCGTCGGCGCGCCGGGGGTGTTCGCGGCGATCATCGCCCTGTTCCTGCCCGAGCCGATCCGGGGGGCCAGCGAGGGGGTGGACCCGGAACGGCTCCGCGAGCACGAGCGGGCCGGGGCGACCAAGGAAGACTACATCGACCTGATGGTCAACTCGTCCTACACCTACTCCGTGTTCGGCCAGGCCGCCTACACCTTCGCCATCGGCGGGATGCTGGTGTGGGTGCCGGTCTACCTGGTGAGCACGCGGAACTTCGACCAGGTGCGGTCCGGCGGCCTGCTGGGGGTGATGACCTTCGCGGCGGCCCTGGTGGGCATGACCCTGGGCGGGATGCTCGCCGACCACTTCGGCAAGAAGCGCCCCGGGGCCCTGTTCGTGGTGCCGGGCGTCGCCATGATCCTGTCGATCCCGTTCGTCCTGCTCTGCCTGTTCTCCAAGACCGAGCCGGTGATCTTCGCGTCGATCTTCGCGGCCGAGGCGCTGATGTTCGTCAGCACCGGGCCGTGCAACGCGATCATCGGCAACGTGGTCCAGCCCAACCTGAGGGCCGCCGCGTTCGCGGTCTCGACGTTCGCCATCCACTTCCTCGGCGACATCTGGTCCCCCTGGCTGATCGGCAAGGCGGCCGACATGTTCGGCGACCCCGAGCTGATGAAGTCGGCCATCGGCCGATTCCTCGCCTCGGTCGGGGCCGTGCCGACCCAGCTGCCCGGCCAGAAGCCGGAGAACCTCGTCGCCGGGCTTTTGTTCATCACGCCGGCGCTGCTGCTCTCCGGCATCGTCCTGATCGCCGGGGCGCGGCACCTGTCGCGCGAGATGGACCTGATGCGGGCCAAGCTCAAGGCCGCCCCCGCCGACCAGCCCTCGCTTCATTAATGGTATGATGGCCGTTCCGACTCACCCGTCCTCCGTCCAGCCCAAGCAAGGGATCGTCCGACCATGAGCAGCAAGCCCGTCCGCATCGCCGTCACCGGGGCCGGGGGCCAGATCGGCTACGCCTTGATCTTCCGCCTGGCCTCCGGCGCCGTGTTCGGCCCCGACCAGCCGGTGTCGCTCCGCCTGCTGGAGATCACCCCCGCCCTGCCCGCCCTGACCGGCACGATGATGGAGCTGGACGACTGCGCCTTCCCGCTCCTGGCCGACGTCCAGGCCAGCGACAAGGCCGAGGTCGCCTTCGAAGGGGCCGACTGGGTCATCTTCGTCGGCGGGATGCCGCGCAAGGACGGCATGACCCGCGCCGACCTGATCCGGGCCAACGGCCCGATCTTCACCGCCCAGGGCAAGGCGATCAACGACGCGGCCGGCCCCGACGTCCGGGTCCTGACCGTGGCCAACCCCTGCAACACCAACGCCCTGATCGCCCGCTCCCACGCCCCCAAGGTCCCGGCCGACCGCTGGTTCGCCATGACCCGGCTCGACCAGAACCGCGCCGCCGCCCAGCTCGCCACCAAGGCCGGCGTGCCGGTCGGCCAGGTCGACCGCGTGACGATCTGGGGCAACCACTCGGACACCCAGTACCCCGACTACAAGAACGCCCGGATCAACGGCAAGCCGGCCACCGAGGTCATCACCGACGCCTCGTGGTTCGCCGACACCTTCGTCCCGACCGTCGCCAAGCGCGGCTCGGCCGTGATCAAGGCCCGCGGCGCCTCCTCGGCCGCCTCGGCCGCCAACGCCGCCCTGGACGGCGTCCGCTCCTGCGTCGTCCCGACCCCGGCCGGCGACTGGTTCAGCGCCGGCGTCGTGTCCGACGGCTCCTACAACGTCCCCGCCGGCCTGATCTACTCGTTCCCGCTCCGCACCGAGGACGGCAAGACCTGGTCGATCGTCAAGGACCTGCCCATCGACGCCGACGCCCAGGCCAAGATCGACGCCTCGGCCCAGGAACTCATCGCCGAGCGCGACGCGGTCAAGGACCTCCTCGGCCCCGCCATCTGATCGCACTTCCGGGGCGGGAGCGATGCCGCCCCTGTCGAGTCCGAGATCAGCCGGTTAAGATGGCACCATGATCATCCACTTCGAGTTGCCGGCCAAGATCGAGGAGCAGGCCCGCACGAGCGGGGTTGACCTGAACCGCCAGGCGAAGGAGGTCTATCTCATCGACCTCTTTCGCCGCGGCGTGATCGGCCACCACGAACTCGGACAGGCCCTCGAACTCGACCGATTCGAAACCAATGCCTTGCTCATGCGGCACCGGGTCGACGAGCGGACTTTGAGCGACGAGGAAGTCGATGCCGATGTGACGGGCATCAACGCCCTCCTCACGCCGCCGTCTCCATGATCGTCGTCGCCGACAGTTCCCCCTTCGTCGTCCTGATCAAGGTCGGCCGGGTCGAAATCCTCCCGGCGCTCTTCGAACGGTAGGCCATCCCGAGCGAGGTGGAAGCCGAACTGTCCAGCCGCAGGCGTTCGCCTGAGGTCCGCTCTTTCATCGCGACGAGGCCGGCCTGGCTCGTCGTTCGCGATGCCGCGACGGTCGAGGTCATCGAAGGGCTTCACCCGGGCGAGACGGGGGCCATCGCACTCGCGCGAGAGATCGGGGCAGATCGGATCATCCTCGACGAAAGACGGGCTCGGAATGCCGCCAGCGACCCGAAGCGGGGCCTGAATGTCATCGGCACGATTGGAGTTCTCGAAGCCGCGGCCGAGCGGGGGCTTCTCGATCTGGGAGAGGCTTTCGAAGCGGTGAAGCGGACCGATTTCTGGGTCAGCCATGATTGGCTCGACGGGCGGCTCTCACGTTTCCTGGCGAGACAGTAGCCCGGCCCTACCGTGAACCATTCGGATGGCCGGATCCGAGTGCGATCGCCGAGGTCATCCCCGCCCCTCCGCACGCCAGCGCCAGACCGGGCCGTCCTCGGGGTCGTCGAACGTGCCGATGTGGATGAAGCCGGCCTTCTCCAGCACGCGGCACGAGGCATTCCGCTCGGGGAGGGTGTGGGCGATGACCGGGCGGTCGCAGGCGCGGGCCCGGAGTTCGGATGCCATCGCCGTGGCGTGGCCCCGGCCTTCGTACGGTGGGAACGTGAAGTAGGCCAGCTCAACGGAGCCGTCTGCGCCGGGGCCATCCTTGAAGCCGCAGGTGCCCACCAGTCGCCGCCCGGCCACGTCGATCGCCAGGAAGCAGCCCCACTCGGGGGCGCGTGGCCGGGCCTCGATCAGGGTGATGACCTGTTCCAGGACCGGTCCGAGGACCTCCGCGGCCGGCCCGATGTCGCCCCCGAGCCTCGCCTGCAGTTCGGCCTCCGAGCGGCGATGGGCGTCGAGCAGGCTCCGATCGATGGGCACCAATCTCAGGGGCATCGCAGCTTCCTCCCGCCTCGTCCTGGCATGTCCGCACTCGCCGGATCGCCCGCGCCCGGGCCGACCGGCCCCCCGGAAAGTGAGCGGGCCGAACGGGTCGCGATCGTCGCCGGGAGGGCCGATCGGCCCGGGTCGGGGCCCGCCGGCCGGTGGCCCGGGCGAACATCACGCGTCGGCCTTCTCGCAAGGATAGGGGCACCGTTCGACACGCGGCCCGGCCGCGAAGTTCGGCACGGGGGCCGACGGCCGGTCGTCGGGGGTTGAGCCGCGTCCCGGACCCGAGGAGTTCTCGTCGCGATGGCCGAAGGCAAAACGAACCCATCGCCCGCGTCGTCGAGGCATCCCGGATCCGGCCGGGGTCGCCCACCGGGCCGGACGCGGCATGCCGCCCGGCCTCGCCGAAACGAACCCACCGGGGTCGGCGATCCCCCTCGGTGGGTCGGGCGAAACGAACCCAACCGACGGAGTCGTCGCTCCGCCCGAGGTGCCGGGCAAAACGAACCCACCGGGGTCGGCGATCCCGCCGGAGGGAGGCGGGCCAAACGAACCCATCGCCCGGATCGGCCGGGGGTGAGGATCGGTTGGGGAAGGGTCGGGGCGAACCCCGGCCCGGGGCAGCCCGCGGGCGAAACGAACCCACCGCCGGGGCGGATTCGCTTGCGGGTGGGGTTGACCGTGAGGGTCGTGATGATTATCGTTCCCCGTACTTCCCAAGGATGGGTAGGTGTGGCGTCGGCGTCGGAGGGGGTCGGTCCGGCCCAGCGACGGCGCGATTGCGTTCTCAAGGAGGAGAACTCCATGTCGAGCTACGACCGTCGGGCGGCTGGCCGCCGTCGCGCCTGGGGGCGAGGTCCCGCGATCCTCCGTTTCGAACCGCTCGAGGGCCGCCAGCTCCTCTCGGCCGACACGCCGATGGCCGATCTGATCCCGGTCAAGTTCGACACGGTGCACACGGCCAACTGGGGCGATCGGGTCACCGCCTCCGGCACGGTCAGCAACCAGGGGACGGCCACGACCGTGGTGCCGACCTCGGTCGACATCTACGCCTCCACCGAGCCGCGGATCAACGCGACCTCGGTGCTGATGGGCGAGATCCAGGTGCCGGCCGGGCTGGCCCCGGGGACCTCGTACAACTTCAACCAGGTGGTCGGGATGCCGACCTCGGCGATCCCTGGCTCGACCGCGCAGCCGATCTACATCGCCATGCGGGTCGACGCCAGCAACGACGTGGCCGAGCTGTCGGAGACCAACAACGAGGGCAACGGCCTCGGGGTCGACGCGTCGGTCATGACGGCCGCCCCGCAGATGCCGGCCGACCTGGTCGGCACGTCGCTCGGCCTGACGCCGATCGAGCAGTCGACGGCCGGCGTCCTGTCCTGGGGCGACACGATCACGATCACCGCCCAGGTCAAGAATGATGGACAGGGCAACGCCCCGCCCACCCGGGCCCGGGTCGTCCTGACCCCGCTCGGGGCCACGCCCGGCGCGTACAACGACGTGACGATCGCCAACATCGAGGTCCCGGCGATCCCGGCGTTCCAGTCGGTCAACCTGGTCAAGACCTTCGCCCTGGACGACATCCAGCCGGCCACCCTGGGCGGGGCGACCCAGTACACCCTGTCGCTGGTCCAGGACGGCGACTTCCTGACCCAGCCGATCTATCCCCGGGTGGCCACCCAGGGGACGGGCAAGGACACGCTGTCGATCGCCATCGCCCCCGGGCCCAAGGCCAACAGCCCCGTGCCCGCCCTGGCCAACCTGGCGCCGGCCGCCGTCAACGTCTCGTCGACCACCCTGAACTGGGGGCAGACCTTCGACGTCAGCACGACGGTCCAGAACGTGGGCCGCGCCGACGCCGGGACGTTCACCGTCCGGTTCGTGGCCACCGGGGTCGCCGGCGACGTCTCCAAGGGCTTCTTCCTGGGCGACGCCACCGTCACCGGGCTGGCCGCCGGGGCCGCCACCACGGTGTTCTCCACGGTCCGCCTCCCCGCCAAGCTGCCCTACGGCACCAAGGTCGGGGGCGCCACCTACGCCCGGGTCTATGCCATCGTCGACCCCGAGGACGTGATCAACCAGGCGCTCCGCACCAACAACATGGCCTCGTCGACGCCGGTGCTGCTCTCGGTGGCCAACGGCGACCCCAGCTCCAGGGTCCCCACCTTCCCGGCCAACGTCTACGACACCGCCGCCACCGCCGCCGCCGCCGCCAAGGCCGAGAAGCAGGCCCAGATCGCCGCCGGCAAGGCCGCCAAGGTCGCCGCCAAGAAGGCCGCGCAACTGGCCGCCAAGCAGGCCCGGTTCGAGGCCGACTATGCCCGCCGCCACCCCGAGATCGGCAAGCCCAAGCCGGCCGGGTCGAACTCCAACGCCGGCAAGGCGAACAAGCCGACCAAGGCCCAGGTCAAGGCCGCCCAGAAGCTCAAGCTCGAAGTCGCCAAGGCCAAGCTCAAGGCCCTGAACCTCGCCACCAAGCAGGCCGCCGCCGCCCGCGCCGCCGCCAGGAACACCTGAGCCCCGCCCGACACGCGACCGGCGAAAACCACGCCGGTCGCGGGGGCTGGGCAGGAATCATCGATTGGCAAGGACGGGATGGGATTGGCGAAGCTCGGGGATGTTGGGGCCGGTCATAATTCGCAGTACTGGTCAAGTTTGCGTCATTTTGCCCAGATTGACGAAGATGCAAGGGAAAACTTGAGAGAAAATCGAAATTGTTTGGGGGTTTTGTTGAAGATCGGTAAATTCGTGGCTATGCTTGGCCGTACGAGCGACCGACGCTAGCCGAGGCTGGCCGGGGTCGCCCCCCCAGGGCCAGGCCGGCCCGGACCCGGGCCCTCCCGGGATCTGCACCGATTGGCCCCGCCGTCATTCAGGAGCACCCGGGATGTCCATCGACCGGCGACACGCCCCCCCTTCCGACGCGCACGCCGGGACCGACTCGCTCGTCGAGGCTCGGTTCGTGCCCCAGCGGTATGAGCCGAACTATGCCTATCCGCTTCTGGTCCTGCTCCACCAACGGGGCGGGGACGAGCAGCAGATGGTGAGGTCCATGCCGGCGATGAGCTGGCGGAACTACGTCGGCCTGAGCCTGCGCGGCCCCGAGGTCGTCACCCGCCACGGCACCCCCGTGGGCCACGGCTGGGGCCCGGGCTTCGGCCGCCGCGACCGCGACCGGCCCGCCCCCGCCCCGACGATCTCCGACGCCGAGGCGTTCCGCCGCCGGATGTCGTCCGCCACGCCCGACCCGATCGACGCCCTGGAAGACGGGATCTTCTCGGCCGTCCGCCAGACCCGCAAGGCCCTCCACGTCCATTCCGAGCGGATCTTCCTGGTCGGCAGCGGCGAGGGGGCGGCGGTCGCCTACCGGATGGCCCTGTGCTATCCCGAGCGGTTCGCCGGGGTGGTCGCCATCAACGGCTGGCTGCCGGCCAACTTCCGCCCGCTCGCCCGGCTCGAAGCCTCGCGCGAGCTGCGGGTGCTGGTCGTCCACGGCGAGTGGAACGGCCGCGTCCCGGTGGAGCACGCCCGCCGCACCGTGAGCAACCTCCGCAACGCCGGGCTCAAGGTCGCCTTCCAGTCCTACCCCTGCGCCCACCGCATCACCGCCCCGATGCTCTCGGACGTCGATACCTGGCTCATGAATCAGTGCACCCGGGAACTCTGACCGCCTGCCGGGTCGGGGTCCTGCTGTTGCTCGTCGTCGGCCCGGCCCGGGGCGATGATGGCCCCCTGGTCCTCCGGGACCGGGCGGCCGGATCGGGCGTCGATTTCCGGTTCCACGCCGGCTCGCGGGGCCGCCACGACCTGCCCGAGATCATGGGCGGCGGGCTGGGCCTGATCGACGCCGACGGAGACGGCCGGCTCGACGTCTACGCCTGCAACGGCGGGCCGATCTCCGGGGACGGGCCCGACCCGCCCTCTCGGCTGTTCCGCAATGCCGGGGGCGGCCGGTTCGAGGAGATCACCGCGGCCGCCGACGCCCCGGGCCCCTCCTATGCGATGGGCGTGGCGGTGGGGGACTTCGACGGCGACGGACGCGACGACCTGTTCGTCTCCGGCTGGCGCGACCAGCGGCTGTACCGCAACGCGGGCGGGGGCCGGTTCCAGGACGTGACCGGCCGCGCCGGGCTGTCGTCCCGCGATTGGGGGACGTCGGCCGCCTTCGCCGACCTCGACGGCGACGGCGACCTCGACCTCTACGTCGCGACTTACCTCGACTACGACCCCGGCGCCGCCCCGTTCTGCGCCGCCCCGGACGGCCGGCGCGACTACTGCGGCCCGGAGGAGTTCGCCGCCCAGCCCGACCACCTCTACCGCAACGACGGCGACGGCCGGTTCACCGACGTGGCCCGCGAATCCGGCATCGCCCTGCCCGGCGGCCGGGGCCTGGGCGTGGTGATCGCCGACCTGACGGGCGACCGCCGCCCCGACATCTACGTCGCCAACGACGGCTCGGCCTGCTGGCTGTTCGAGAACCTCGGCGGCCTGCGGTTCCGCGAGGTCGGCGTGGCCGCCGGGGTGGCCTTCGACGCCCGGGGCGACGCCCTGGCCGGGATGGGCGTGGCGGTGGGGGACCTCGACGGCGACTGCCGGCCCGACCTGGCGGCGACCAACTTCCTCCGCCGCTCGACGGTCGCCTTCCGGGCCCTCGGCCACGGCCAGTTCGCCGAGGATTCCGGCCCCCTGGGGATCGCCGCCCCGACCCGCCCGGTCCTGGGGTTCGGGCTGGCCCTGGCCGACCTCGACGCCGACGGCGACCTCGACCTGTTCCAGGCCAACGGCCACGTCCTGGACCGCGCCCGGCTCGGCGACCCGTTCGCCATGAGGCCCACCCTGCTCCGCAACCGGGCCGGCCGGTTCTCGGACGCGTCCGACCGCGCCGGCCCCTGGTTCGCCCGCCCGATCCTGGGCCGGGGGGTCGCCTCGGGCGATCTCGACGGCGACGGCGGCCCGCCCGACCTGCTGGTCGCCGCGCTCGACGCCCCGCTGGCCCTGCTCCGGGTCGATGCCCCGGCCGGCCGGTCGCTGGTGCTCGACCTGGCGGCCCGGCCTCCCGCCCATCGCTCGGCGGTCGGGGCGCGGGTCCGGGCGACGGTCGGATCCCGGACCCTGGTGCGCGACGTCGTGGCCGGGGGCGGCTACCTCTCGGCCTCCGATCCGAGGATCCACCTCGGCCTCGGGGCCGCCGAGGCCGTCGACCGCCTCGAAGTCGCCTGGCCGTCGGGGCGGATCGAAACCTGGGCCCGCCTGCCGGCCGGCCCGCCGATCCGGCTCGACGAGGGCACCGCCCCCCGCTGAGCCGGGCCGAACCGAATTGCACCGCAAGATCCGGCATTCCGCCCGCCGGCCGGGCGGCTATCCTGGACCCGTGGCGATCGAAGACCGCTCCGGGGGCCGGCCCGATGACGACCCAGGCGACCGACGACCCGCGATGGGCGGCGATCGTCGCCCGCGACCCGACCGCCGATGGCCGGTTCTGGTACGCGGTCAGGACGACCGGGATCTATTGCCGGCCGTCGTGCCCGTCGCGGCTGCCGAACCGGGCCAACGTCCTGTTCTTCGACGCCTGCGACGCGGCCGAGCGCCGGGGCTTCCGGGCCTGCAAACGGTGCCGGCCCGGGCGTCCCGAAGCGGCCGATCCGATCGTCCTGGCCTGCCGGGCGATCGAGGCGGCCGACAACCCGCCGGGCCTGGAAAGCCTGGCCCGGATGGTGGGGCTGAGCCCGGCCCACTTCCACCGGCGGTTCCGGGCCGAGACGGGCGTGACGCCCCGGGGCTACGCCCTGGCGGTGCGGGCGCGGCGGTTGCGCGACGGCCTGGCCCGGGGGGCCGGCATCGGCCCGGGCGGTCGGATTTCCGAGGGGGCGAATGCCATGCTGGGGATGACGGCTTCGGAGATCAGGCGCGGGGCGGATGGGCTCCGGATCGGGCATGCGTCCGCCCCCTGCCCGCTGGGCTGGGTACTGGTGGCGGCCACCGATCGCGGGGTCTGCTGGATCGAACTGGGGGACGACCCGGACGCGCTCCGCTCCAGCCTTGCGGCCCGGTTCCCCGGGGCCGAGTTGCGGGGCGACGATCCGGACCTCGCCGCCCGCGTCGCCGCCGTGGTGGCCTACCTCGCCGACCCGGCGCGGGGGCTCGACCTGCCCCTGGACATCCGGGGGACGGCCTTCCAGCGCCAGGTCTGGGAGGCCCTGCGACAGATCCCGCCCGGCTCGACGGCGAGCTATGCCGAGGTGGCCCGCCGGATCGGCCAGCCCTCGGCGGCCCGCGCCGTGGCCCGGGCCTGCGCCTCGAACACGATCGCCCTGGCGATCCCCTGCCATCGCGTGGTCCGGGGCGACGGCCAGATGGGCGGGTTCCGCTGGGGGATCGGGCGGAAACGGTCCCTGCTCGACGCCGAAGCCTCAGCCCGGCCCGGCCTCTTCGGCGAGCAGGCCACGGACGTCGTCGAGGACGACCCGGGCGGACAGTGATTCCAGGTCGTAGATCTCGCGTTGCCGCCCGCGCGGGTCGATCAGGAAGATCCGCGACGGGTGGTCGAGCGTGCCGGAAGGGGTCCGCCGGGCCCACATCCCCCAGGACGCGACCACGCGGGCGACCTCGTCGTCCGGCCCGGTCAGGAAGTGCCACGAGCGGGGATTCGCCCGGTAGGTCTGCCCGTAGCGCCGGAGCACGGCCGGCGTGTCGTGGGCGGGATCGAGCGAGATCGACACGAACGCCACGTCCTTGCCGAACAGCCCCTCGGCCGCGAGCCGGTCGCGGACCAGGGCGAGCTTCGCCGAGGTCAGCGGGCACGTCCCGTTGCAGGTCGTGAAGACGAAGCTCACCACGACCGCCTTGCCCCGGAGCGTGGCCAGGTCGAACGGCCGCCCCTGGGCATCGATCAGCTTCACCTCGGGCGCCGGTCCGATCACCGCCAGCGGCGAGCCGGCGTCTGCCGTCGCCGCGCCGAGGGCGACCGCGAGCATCCATCCGATCGCCCGGATCATGGCCTCGTCCCTCAGTTCAGCAGCATGTCATGGCCCCGGGCCGGTCCGGTCGGGAAGCCGTTGAGGTCGACCTGGAACGCCGGGTCGACCTTCAGCCCTTCCGGGGTGATTTGGATCAGCCGGACCCAGAAGGTGCCGTCGCGGTCGAGGGTCGAGAGCAGCGAGTTGCTGACGTACATCCGCCGGCCGTCGCCGGTGACGTGCATCATGTTCGGCTGGGTGCCGATCGCGGCCTCGCTGAACAGTTTGGGATGGTCGGGGTCGGAGACGTCCCACTGCTGGATCTTGTCCGCCCCGAAGTTGCTGACGAACAGGTAGCGATCGTCGGGGCTCTGGCGGAGGTCGGCCGGCAACGGGCCGGTGTCGGCGACCTTCTTGAAGGCGTACTTGCCGTCGGGCTGGCCCCGGAACAGCCAGAGCGAATTGTCCAGGGCGCAGTTGGTGAAGCCGTAATCCGCCCCCTCCTTCAGCGACCACCGGACTTCCAAAGGCGCCGCGCCGGCGTGTCCCACCTGGATCGGCCGGCGGGCCTTGAAGTCCCAGACCACCATCTCGGTGCCGAAGTCCTTGACGTCCATCTCGGCGAACGGCTTGCGGTAGTTCCGCATCGGGGTGAAGCTGCTGGTGACCATCCGGTTCAGCCCCGGCTTCACGGCCACGTCGTAGCCGTAGGGGGCGTCCCCCGGCTGGTCGATGCGGCGGATGAACTTGCCGTCGTTGGTGAACTCGGCCAGCCCCGCCGGCAGCCCGCCGTCCTTGCCGCCGAGGAAGCTCAGGAGCATCCGCCCCGGAAGGGCATAGTACGTGTGCGGCCCGGTCATCCCGGTCGCGGCGGGCACGTCCTCCAGCACCTTCTCGACCCTCGGGCGTGCCGGGTCGGTGGCCACGTCGATCAGCCAGATCCGGCTGGACAGCAGGCCGCCGGCCCAGATCCGCGTCCGGTCGTCGGTATAGCCCCAGTGGTGCGTCTCGTTCCCCTTCGAGCCGAGGTCCAGCCGATGGATGATCTTGCCGTAGGAGGGGCTGCCCGCCTCGACGTCGATCACCGCCATGAAGTCGTTGTCCCTGGCGTCGGCGTCCACGCAGAACAGGTAGAGGAGCTTCTCGGGCCGGTCCAGCCGCTTCACGTAGGGGGATAGGCACGTCTCGGCCCCGGCCCAGGCGGGGGCGAACAGCACGAGCAGGCCCAGGGTCACTCGGCGCATCATGGCGATCGGGCTCCGGTGGCGACGTGCGGGGGATGTCCCGATCATAGCCGTTCGGCGGGCCGGATCAATCGGGCCGACGGCCCTGGAGGCTGAGGGGCACCTCCAAACCGTGGGCGTCCATCAGGTCGGGGTCGCCCAGCAGGGTGCGGGTCGGCCCGTCGGCGACGACCCGGCCGGCGTCCAGGATCAGGGCCCGGGGGCAAAGGTCCAGGGCCATTTCCAAATCATGGGTGGCGATCAGCTTGGCGGCGGGCAAGGAGGCGATCAGGGCCAGGAACCGGCGGCGGGCGCGGGGGTCGAGGTTGGCGGTCGGCTCGTCCAGCGCCAGGAGGATCGGCGAGCAGGCCAGGACCCCCGCCAGGCAGGCCCTTTTCCGTTCGCCGAAGCTCAGGTGGTGCGGGGGCCGATCGGCCATCGCGGCCAGGTCGACCCGGGCCAGGCAGTCCAGCGCCACGCGGCGGGCCTCGGCCCGGGGCATCCCCAGGTTCAGCGGCCCGAAGGCGACATCCTCCAGGACCGAGGTCGCGAACAGCTGGTCGTCCGGGTCCTGGAACAGGAGGCCGACCCGGCGGCGGATCTCGCGGAGGTTCTTCGGGATGACCGGCAGGCCGTCGATCCAGATCGCCGGGCCGTCGTGGCGGTGGGGCTTCGCCCCGACGCCGTCGCCGTGGACCGCGCGGGACTCGCGGGCGTGGCCGGGCAGGACGCCGTTGAGGTGGAGCAGCAGCGTGCTCTTGCCGGCGCCGTTGGGCCCGACCAGCGCGACGGATTCCCCGGCCCGGATCGCGAAGTCGACCCCGCGCAGGGCCGGGCGGCCGTCGGGATACAGGTAGTGCAGCCCGGCCACCCGCGCGGCCGGTTCCGATCCTCCCCCGGTTGGGCCGTCGATCATCGGTCGTCGGCCCCGTCCAGGGTGCGGGCGGTGCCGTCCCAGCCCCGGGCCAGCATCGCCGCGTGGACCCGCTCCCCCCGCTCCAGGGACCGGATGAAGAGCATGCCGATCAGCCCGCCCAGCATCGTCGCGTCGAGCCGGCCGGGGCGCCGGAAGCTGCGGGCCCGCCGGGCCAGGAGCATCCGCCGGAGGTCGTCGGCCAGGATGTGGACCTGGCGCTCCATGAACCGGAGGGTCGAGACCAGCAGCGTGGGCATCCCCAGGCGGCCCATCGCCTCCAGGATCGCCCGGAACGGGGTGACCCGGGCCAGGGTCATCATCGCCAGGAAGGCCAGGCTGTTCTTGAGCACGATCACCGCCGCGACCGTCCCCCAGCCCAGGAGGGGCCGCGCCGGATGGGATGGGGCCACCATCACCGCGAGGAACAGGAGGGCCGGCAGGAACCGGAGCCAGCGACGCACCAGGCCGAACGGCGCGACCCGGGCCGCCATGATCGCGACCGCCAGCGCGACGGCCTCGACCGCCAAAGCCCACCAGGCCCCGGGGGGCGTGGCGACCACGGCGAGGACGTAGGCGACCGTGGCCAGCAGGGTCGCCCGGGGGTCGAGCCGGCCGAGCGGCCCGGGGCCGGCGATCTCCAGTCCCATCGCGCCGTCAGGCCGCATGGGCGGGCCCGGCCTTGGTGAACGAACGGGCCAGGACCAGCCCGGCCGCGAACACGACCGCGGTGCCCACCGCGCCGGCGGCCGCCGTGGCCGCCGAATCCCCGCCGGCCAGGCCCTTCACCTTGTAGTCGGGGATCGGTGCCGCGACCATCGCCGGGGCATCCTCGGGGACGAACCGGAGCCGCCCGCCCACGTATTCGAGGCCGTCGGCATGCTCCGACGCCCACGGCGACACGAAGATGGCCACCGCCAGGGCGATCCCCAACCCGGCGGCGCCGACCCGGGCCCAGCGGGCCGACGGGCGGGCGTCGGCCTCCGCCCCCTCGATCAGGTCGGGGCGGGCCAGCAAGAGCGACCGCAGCACCAGACCGGTGATCAGGGCCTCGCCCAGGCCGATCGCCGCGTGCACCAGGGCCATCCAGCCCAGGACATCCAGGAACGCATACCCTCGGCCCGACGCCGTCAGCTCGATGGCGAACGCGCCGGACGCCAGGATCACCGAGAACCACGCCGCCGCCATCCCGCCCAGCAGCACGCCCTTGCGGCCGCCGATCGCCCGGCGGATCGGGTCGTAGATCGCATAACCGCCCACCGACCCGATCAGCCCCATGTTGATGAAGTTCGCCCCCAGCGCCGAAAGGCCGCCGTCGCCGAACAGGAAGCACTGGACCAGCAGCACCGCGCCGATCACGATCGCGCCGGCCCACGGCCCCACCAGCACGGACGCCAGCACCCCGCCCATCAGGTGGCCGGAGATCGGCAGCGGGAACAGCGGGAAATTCACCATCTGGGCCGCGAACACGAAGGCGGCCATCGATCCCATCAGCACGACCGTCCGGTCGCGATGGCGGTCCCGGAGCCGTCGCAGCCCCCAGGCCAGCCCCGCCGCGGCGATCACGCCGGTCGCGACCGACACCCGAGGGTCCAGCACGCCGTCGGGGATGTGCATCGTCGCCTGCTCCACGCCCTTGCATGAACCGCCGCCCGACCGCCGGGGCCCCTCGAAAATCGTATCGCATCGTAACACCGATCGTCAAAAGTTTCCTACCAGGCCCGGCGTCCCCGCTCGAAATCTTTCCCGATTCGACGATTGACAGGCGGGAATCTCATCGCTAGATTGCATTTGTTGAGATTGAATCTCAGTCCTAAGACGCTTCGCCAGGCTTCCGACGCAATGCCTGGCCGCCCCGAGGCCGGTACACCAGGGAGGCACGGATGGACATCTCGCAGAGCATCTCGGGCGACGGCGCGACGGCCGGTCCGGCGATGGCGACCCCGATCTCCTGGCCGATCCCGGGGCTGGCCTTCGCGCCGAGCCTGGCCGATCCGGCGGCCGCCTGCGACCGGGCCGAGGCCCATGCCAGGGGCGGGCGGGGCGAGTGGGCGTTGGCCTTCTTCCGGGCGCTGGCCATCGATCCCCGGTGCCCCACCGCCCTGCTGCCCCGGGTGGCCTCCGGGCTGTCGGCCCTGGGCGACCACGCCACGGCCCTGGATGCCTCCCGCGAGGCGGCACGCCGCGAACCCGGCCGGCCCGAGGCGTTGTTCGGCGTGGCCTATGCGATGAAGCGGCTGGGGTATCCGGCCGAACTGGCGATCCCGATCGCCGACCGCGCCGTGGAGATCGACCCCGGCTTCCTCCCGGCGCGTGCCCTGCTGGCATCGCTGCTGGTCGAGGCGGGACGGCGCGACGACGCCGCCGACCTCATCCAGGACGCCCCTTCCTGCCCGACCGTCGGCGCCTGCCAGATCGGCCGGATGCTCCTCCTGTTCTCCGCCCCGTCCCCCGCCTGATCGACCCGTCGCGACCGGGTTCGATCCTCGATTCACGCCTCCCGGTGTGGCCCCGAAGCCGCCGGGGAGACACCTCGCCCGTCGTTCGGGCGATGGTGGGACCACTCCCCGGCGGCATGACGGGCCGCCCCGACCCGGACACCCTCCCCCTGGCCGTCGCGGCGGCCGTCGTTCCGGCCGCCGCGGCGGGCACCTCCTCGCCGGGTCCCCGCCCGCCTACGATCATCCGGGGACCACGATCGAACCGGGGGAGATTTCGCGATGCAGATGCGACGACTCGGCACCGATGGCCCGGGGGTCTCCGCCCTCGGGCTCGGGTGCATGGGGATGTCCGACTTCTACGGGCCGGCCGACGAGGCCGAGAGCCTGGCCACGATCCGCGAGGCGATGGACGCCGGCGTGACCCTGCTGGACACCGGCGACTTCTACGGGTCGGGCCACAACGAACTCCTGCTCCGCGAGGCGCTCCGGGACGGCCGCCGCGACCAAGCCTTCCTGTCGGTCAAGTTCGGCGGCCTCCGCGACCCCAAGGGCGGGTTCACCGGGATCGACAACCGGCCGGCGTCGGTCAAGAACTTCCTGGCCTACTCGCTCAAGAGGCTCGGCACCGACCACGTCGACCTGTACCAGCCGGCCCGGCTCGACCCGGCCGTGCCGATCGAGGAGACGGTCGGGGCCATCGCCCAGATGATCCGCGCCGGCTACGTGCGGCACCTGGGACTGTCGGAGGTGTCGGCCGAGACGATCCGCCGGGCCCACGCCGTCCACCCGGTCGCCGCGATCCAGATCGAGTACTCGATCATGTCCCGGGGGATCGAGGCGGAGATCCTGCCGACCTGCCGGGAACTGGGGATCGCCGTGACCGCCTACGGCGTCCTGTCTCGCGGGCTCCTGAGCGGGCGATGGCACCCGAGCCGGGCCGCCGCAGGCGACTTCCGGGCCCACCTGCCCCGGTTCACCGGCGAGAACTTCGCCCGGAATCAGGCCCTGGTCGAGGCCCTCGCCGCCGTCGCGGCGGACGTAGGTGCAACCCCCGCGCAGGTGGCCATCGCCTGGGTGGCCGGCCGGGGCGACGACATCATCCCTCTGATCGGCGCCCGGACCCGGGAGCGTTTGCGGGAGTCGTTGGGCGTTCTGAATGTCCGGCTCGACGCGGCCGACCTGGCCCGGGTCGAGGCCGCCGTGCCCGCCGACGCGGTTGCCGGCACCCGCTACATGGCCCCCCAGATGCGGCTCCTCGACAGCGAGCCGAAGCCGGCCGGCCGGGCCTGATCGCCGCCGTTCGTCCCTTGACTTCGCCGCGTCGCCCTGGGGGAATGGACGGGTCCGCTGGGGCCATTCGGTGAAGGTGAGGAGCCTGTCCGTGACGCATGCGATCCCGTGCCCGATCTGTTCCAATGCGATCGCGATCCAGGAGGCCCGGCCGGGGCGATTCCGGATCAAGTGCCCGCGATGCTCCTCGACGTTCCAGCTGGCCGTGCCCGACGACCCCGCCCTGCCCCCGGTCGCCTCGGCCGACCCGGTGACGCCGACGCCGGTCGTCTCGCCGACACCCCCCCCGCCTCCGCCGATCCCCACGCCCGACGACTCGGCCGGCCCCCCGCCGCGCTGGTTCGGCGGCTACCGGGTCGGCGAGGCCCTGGGCCGTCCCGGGCCGATGCCGGCCTACCGGGCCCATCGGTGGGCGGCGGCGGGCGACGTGGCCCTGGCGATCATGACACCGAGGCGGTCCGCCGACCTGGCCTTCGTGGCCCGCTGGGCCCGCGAAGCCTACGCCGCCAGCCGCCTGGACCACCCCAACCTCGCCACGGTCCGCGATCTGGGCGTGGTGCGGGGCCGTCCGTATCTGGCGAGCGAGCCGGCCGTGCCTCCCCCCGCCGACGAGGTCGGGACTCGGCCCGACCGGTCGGCGATCGTGGCCCGGTTCCTCCACGCCGCCCGGGGCCTGAAGCTGGCCCATGACCAGGCGGTCTTCCATCGCCATTTCGGGCCGGGAAGCCTCGTCGACGACGAGTGGGGCACCGTCCGGGTGGTCGGCCTGGGGACCGGGCTGGCCCCGGAAACCCCCACGATGCCGGCGTTCGCCCCGATCGCGGTGCCGGGCGTGGCGGCCGGCCCGCCCGACCTCAATGACCCGGCGGTACTTGCCGCCCGCGAGGACGTCGCGGCGCTGGGGCGGGCGTTGCGGTCGGCCCTGGGAGGCGACACGGGCCGGGGGCTCCCGCCCGGGCTGGCGTCGGTCGTCCGGCGGATGGTCGACGGCGGTGCCTCGGGCCCGTTCGAGGGCCTGGCCGCCGTGATCGCCGAGTTGGAGGCGGAACTCGGCGTACTCGGGCCGTTCACCCCCCGCGATGAGGAGGCCCGCGCCTGGGAAGACACCGCGCAAGCCTTCCGCGAGCCGCCGCTGGCCCGGGTCCGGCCGATGGTCGTCCTGGGCGGGTGGGGCCTATGCGGGCTGATCGCCGCGCTGTTCCTGCTGCTCGGCCGGCCGGTCGGGGCGCTCGGGATGTTCGGGTTCGGCGGGCTGGTCGCGGCGGCCCTGGTGGCCGTCCGGGGGTGGTTCGGGGCCGATCCCCTGGCCCGGAGGATCCGCGAACTGGCCCTGGGCGGCGACCGCGCCGACCTGGGCACGCTGGCGGCGGGGCTCGGGCTGGCGGTCCTGGCCCTGGGCGTGACCCACCTGCTCTGGCTCTGTCTGTTCCTGGGCGCGATCGCCGCGGGGCTGGCGTTCGCGTATCACTTCGCCCTCGACCGGCCCCTGGCCGCAGCGCGGGCCGAGGCGCTGGGACGGGCCCGGCTGATGGTGCAGGGATTGAGG
Source organism: Tundrisphaera macrotermitis (assembly GCF_051175315.1). NCBI lineage: Bacteria > Pseudomonadati > Planctomycetota > Planctomycetia > Isosphaerales > Isosphaeraceae > Tundrisphaera > Tundrisphaera macrotermitis. Next base: position 1,770,052 of record NZ_CP195100.1, on the reverse strand, counting down.
CGGATCGGGGTCGAGGAGGACGCGATCCGCCGGTTCGCCTGCCGCCAGTCGGGCCGCGACTGGGAGGAATTGTACGAGGCCCTGTTCGGCTACGACTCCCTGCGGGCCGCCCGCTCCCGCTGGGGCACCGACATCGGCGGCGCGAAAAGGCCCCGCCACGCCGCCTGGCGCGACGCGATCGCCGACGCGATCGACCGCAAGCTCGCCGATCGCCGCCGGGCCCGCGACCGGGCCACGCTCCAACTGATCGAGGAGCACGGCCGCGAGGCCAAGGGGACCAACCTCCTGACCGCTCGCCGGCAGGGGCGCCGGGCCGCCGAGGCCATGGTCTACATCGGCGACCAGTACGCCCGGTCCGACCGCGACGGGCTGGGCCGCCCCCTGATGCGGGCGATGATCGACGCCTGCGAGCGGCCCGACTCATTCCTCCCGGCCACGTGGAGCGAATCCGCCCGCGACGAGACCCCCGCCTGGCGTACCGCCCTCGAAACGATGGCCGGCGTGCTCGTCGGCCCACGAGCCCGATTCCTGGCCGGGGCCCTGCTCCTGGCCGGGTCGCTGATCTGGATGGATCAGAACCAAATCATCTCGGGGGCGAAGCTCAAGCAGGAGGCGATCGCGGCGGTCGAGGATCGGGGGCAAGCCCTGGCCGATGTCGAGGCGGTCAAGCAGAAGCTCGCAGAGAGCGTCCGCGGGGCTGTTGACGTCGCGTCGAAGCGTCCGGTCAAGCCCCTGACGCTCTCGTTCCTGCCGCCCGCCCTGGCAACCCGCCTCGATGGGCTGGGGTTGGGGGTGGCCGGGGTGGTGCTGCTGGTGGCCTCGCTGTTCCAGGGGACGCGGATCGCCGCGTTCGCCGTCCCGGCCGCCCTGGTGGCCAGCTTCGGCCCCGGCCTGATCGATGGGTCGGGACGCCCGCTGGCGGGGCCGGCCCTGCTCTGCCACGCCGCGGCGATGGGGTTGCTGGGCCTGGGCTTCGCCTTCGGGCGCGATCGGGACTGACGGTCGGATCAGGGGGCGGGGTCGATGGGTTGGCCGATCCGGTCGGCCCCGTCCCGGGCGGTGGCCCAGAGCCCGACCATCTGCTCGGCTCCACCCGCAATCGAGGCGACGGTGTAGCCGTCGAGCACGGTCAGGAAGGCCCGCTTCGCCTGGGCGAGCGCCCCCTTCAGGCCGCAGGCCGGGGCGATCGGGCAGGTGTTGGTCGCCGGGTCGAAGCACTCGACGAGGTCGAGATGCGGCTCGGTCCGGCGGATCAGCGCCCCGATGTTGATCTCCTCGGGGGCGACCGCCAACTTCAGCCCGCCGCCGCGTCCCCGGGTCGAGGCCACCAGCCCCAGGTCGGCCAGGCGCTGGACCACCTTGGCCAGGTGGTGGTGGGAAATCCGGTAGCTCCGGGCGATCACGCCCACGGAAGCCCCGTCCGGGTGCGCCGCCAGGTACAGGAGAACCCTCAGGGCATAGTCCGAAAACTGCGTCAGTTGCAAATCGATCCTCCCATCCCACGCGTCGTTCCCTGAATCATCTTGACATGCGGGTCGAGTATTCTAAATTGGTATTGAAATTACTCATTTTGGCCCTGGTCGAGATGGAGGGGGATCATGACGCTTTTCGAGGAGATCGGCGGGGCGCCGGCGGTGGCGGCGGCGGTCGAGATTTTCTATCGCAAGATGCTGATGGATGACCGGGTCGCGCACTTCTTCGACGACACCGACATGGAGCGGCAGATCGCCAAGCAGTCGGCCTTCCTGACGATGGCCTTCGGCGGCCCTGCCCACTACACGGGGCGGGACATGCGGGAGGGCCATCGCCACCTGGTGGAGCGGGGGCTGAACGACACGCACGTGGACATCGTGATCGAGCATCTCGGTGACACGCTGCGGGAGCTCGGCGTCGGCGAGGGGCCGATCGCGCAGGTGGCGGCGATCGCCAACTCGGTCCGCGACGACGTCCTGTGCCGGGCCGCCTGAACCATCCTGACGGGGAGGGCGAGACCATGGCGACGCTGCGATTCGAGGGGCAACCCGTCGCGACCGAGCCCGGCGAGACGGTGCTGGATGCCCTGCTCCGGGCCGGGCATGCGGTGCCTCACGCCTGCCGGGCCGGGGCCTGCCAGTCGTGCCTGGTCCGGGCGGTGGCGACCCCGCCGCCCGACGGCTCCCAGTTCGGATTGAACGAGGGGCTCAAGGCCCGAGGGTTCTTCCTGGCGTGCTCCGCCCGGCTTTCGGCCGACCTCGACGTGGAACTCGGGGCGGGCGACCTCCCCCGGTCCCGGGTGCGGATCGCGGCCATCGATCGCCCGGGGGCCGACATCCTCCGGGTGCTGCTGGAGCCCGAGTCCCCGTTCGAGTATCGAGCCGGGCAGTTCCTGACCCTGATCCGCGACGACGGGCTGGCCCGGAGCTATTCGATCGCCAGCGTCCCCGGGCTCGACCCGGCGCTGGAACTCCACGTCCGGGTCCTGCCCGAAGGCCGGATGGGGCGATGGCTGGCCGAGGAGGCCCGGCCCGGCGATTGGGCCACCATCCAGGGGCCGGCCGGGCATTGCTTCTACGTCCCGGGGCAGCCGGACCAGGAGATCATCCTGGCCGGGACCGGCACGGGCCTGGCCCCGCTCTACGGGATCGCCCGGGACGCGATCCAAAACGGCCACTCCGGGCCCATCACCCTGTTCCACGGCGCCCGCGACCCGTCCGGACTCTATCTGGACGGCCCGTTGCGCGACCTGGAACGGCAGCACTCCGGGTTCCGCTACATCCCCTGCTGCCTGGACCCCGGCGACCGGCCGGACATCCGGGCCGGGCGGCTGGAGGCCGTGATGCACGGCGAGTTCCCCGGCTATGCGGGCCGCCGGGTCTACCTGTGCGGCAACCCCGCGATGGTCCAGGCCCTGCGCAAGCAGGTCTTTTTGAAGGGGGCCAAGGTCAAGGAGATCTTCGTCGACGCCTTCCTGGCCTCGCCCGCCTCGAAATGACATGATGGCGGCCGGGCTCGTGACGACGGCCGATCCCATCAGCGAGAACTTGCATGCTCAATGCCTTCGTCTTCCTGATCGGGAGCGGGCAGGCGTTCTTCCTCGGCTCCGGCCTGATCGTGGCGGCGGCGATGGCGTCGTTCGGGGCGTTGCGACGGTGGGCGGCATTCGTCCGGACGATTGCGGCCTGCGCGGGGGCGTGCCTGATCGCGGCGTCGTCCACTCCGTTGCCGGGGTGGTTCTACGGGCTGGCGGGCACGGCGACCGTCGCCTGGTTGGCGATCGAAGGGATCGCGCAGGTGCCGCCGGCCGCGCGGCGATGGGCCCGGGCGGCGACCGTCGCGGCCTGGCTCGTCGGCGCGGCCATCGAGATCCCCCATCATCGGATGCCCTCGGTGCCGCAGGTCGGCGGACCGGTCGCGATCATCGGCGACTCGGTCAGCGCCGGGATGGGCGGGGAGCGCGAGACCTGGCCGAAGATCCTCGCCCGGACCCACGGCGTCGAGATCCACGACCTGTCGCGGGCCGGGTCCGACGTGGCCAAGGCATTACGCGATCAGGCCCGGGGAGTCGGGCCCGACGATCGGCTCGTCCTCCTGGAGATCGGCGGCAACGACGTGCTGGGCGCGACCTCGGCCGAGGACTTCGAGCGGGGCTTGCTGGCGTTGCTCGAAGCGTTGCGCCGGCCGGGCCGGACGCTGGTGATGCTGGAACTGCCGTTGCCCCCGTTCTTCAACCGGTTCGCCGAGATCCAGCGCCGACTGGCCCGCGAAAACGGCGTGATCCTGGTGCCGAAGCGGGTGCTGATCGGGGTGCTGACCGCCGAAGGGGCGACGGTCGACACGATCCACCTCTCCCCGGCCGGGCATGCGCTGATGTCCGGGGCGATGGGGGAGGTGATCCGGCCCGCCCCGGGGGGTAGGCGGGCCGGATCGTAGGGCCCGATCGCTCAGGCCCATTCGCCTTCGAAGAGGGGGCGGAGCGAGCGCTCCGTGCGGTCGATGTGGAGGTCCCGGAAGACCTCGGCGTTCTCTTCGTCCTCGGGCTGGGGTTCCAGTTCCAGGCCGAGGTCGTCATCGGGGTCGATCCGGCCTCCGATCAGGACCATCTCGACCCCCTCGTGGTCGAGGAACGAGGGGGGCTCGGCGGGCAGCCATTTGCGGGCTCCGAACTTGGCGGCCAGCTCCCGGGGCAGGTCGGCCTTGCGGTCGTCGTCGAGCCCCAACCCCGAGGGGGAGCCGACGTTGGGGTTCTTGAGGCTCACCACGAACCGCCCCTGGGCCTCGATGCCGAAGGCGTCCTGGACCTCGCCGACGTGCTGGGGCAGTTCCAGGACGTAGGCCAGAACCGTCCCCTGGGCGTGTCGGGCCAGGGCGTAGACCCCCTCGCCGACCGGCCGGGCCGCCGGGAGGGTGCGCTCGCCCTGGGTCTCGGTCTCGTAGGTCGCCTCGCCCAGGTAGGCGCGGATGTCCTCGGGTTTGGGGAAGACCCGATCCACGAACGCCCAGTAGTTGCCGCCCCCTTCCCCCGATCCGGGGAGCGTCTTCCGGCCCACCGTGATCATCCGGACCGTGTCGGAGTCGGCCGGGCGGAGGACGATGTGGAACCGCCGGACGTCGGTCAGGCTGCTCGGGGCCTCGTCGTCGACGTCGGGCCGGTAGAAGAAGAAGATATCGCCCCGTTCCAGCACCGGCCCGTCACCGGACGGCTTGCCCGACCCGGTTCCGACCACCCGGGTCGGATTCGCCCTGGCGTCGGCCACCGCCATCGCCCGGATCGATTCGGCGTGGCCGTCGTCCTTCTTCGCCGCGTCGGCCTTGGGCTTCGGGGCCGCCTTCGCCCTCGGCTTCGGGGTCGCCTTTTCCTGGGTCTCGCGTGCCTTCGCCATGCGCTCGTCCCTCGGTTCGATCCGTGATTGACGTTCGGCTCACTGAACGAATGTATCAAGCAACTGGCGTGCCCGGGATCGGTCGATTCGCGAAACCGGGGGGCAGCCGGCCGGGTACAACGACCGGGGCGGGATGTGTCCCGCGACCCGAACTGACATCCAAGGATCGAAATTTCATGCGACGAGGCACCGCGATCGGGCTGCTGCTGACGGCCGGGGCCGCCTTCCTGGGCGGATCCCCGGCCCGGGGCGAGGCGCCCACCTATCACCGGGACGTGGCGTCGATCCTCCAAAGCAACTGCCAGGACTGCCACCGGCCCGGCCAGGTCGCCCCGTTCGCCCTGACGACGTATGAGCAGGCCCGCAAGCGTGCCGGCGACCTCGCCCACGTCACGGGCGAGCGGCTCATGCCGCCGTGGCCGGCGTCAACAAAGGTGGGCGGGCCGTTCCGCGACCAGAGGATCCTGTCCGACGCCGACATCGCGACCCTCAAGGCCTGGGCCGACGCCGGGTGCCCGGAGGGGGATCCCAAGGATGCGCCCGCGCCCCGCGAGTTCGCCGGCGACTGGCCGCTGGGCCCGCCCGACCTGATCCTGACCATGCCCGAGCCCCGCTCACTCTCCGCCGAGGGGGACGACGAGTTCCGCGTGTTCGTCCTGCCGACCGACTTCCCGTCCGATCGGTGGATCCGGGCGGTGGACTTCAAGCCGGGCAACCGCAAGGTCGTCCACCACGTGATCGCGGCCATCGATTCCTCGGGCCGGGCCCGTGAACTCGACGCCAAGGACCCGGGCCCGGGCTACGAGGCGGTCGGTGGGTTCGGCGACGGCGTCCCCCTGCGCGGGTTCTTGCCGATCTGGACCCCGGGCAGCCGCCCGCGCTATGCCCCGGAGGGGGCGGGATACATCCTGCCCAGCAAGGCCGACGTCCTGATCCAGATGCATTACCACAAGAGCGGCAAGCCGGAGACCGACGCCACCTCGATCGGCCTCTACCTGTCCGACAAGCCTTTGGCGAAGCAGGTCCGCACCGGGTTCGTCTTCCCCGAGGTTCCGCCCCTCCAGGGCCTCAAGATCATGGCGAAGGCCCGGGCGATGGCGGCCGAAGGCAAGCGGCCTGGCCTGGACGAGATGCTCCGGGATGTCCTGGTCATCCCGCCCGGATCGACCGAATACACGGTCAAGGGGAACACCCGGGCCGGGATGATGGGGGGCAAGCCGCTCTCTCGCGACATCCTCCTGACCGCCGTGATGCCCCACATGCACTGGCTCGGCAAGGACTTCCGGTTCGACGCCGTCCTGCCCGACGAGGCCGGGACGCGGATCCCCCTGATCCAGATCGACCGCTGGAACTTCAACTGGCAGGGGACGTATGCGCTGGTCGAGCCGATCCGCCTGCCCAAGGGGGCCTGGTTCGAGATGACGGCCCACTTCGACAACTCGGCCGACAACCCGGCCAACCCGTCGAGCCCGCCGAAGCTGGTCCACTGGGGCGAGCAGACCAACGACGAGATGTGCATCGGCATCTACGACTTCATCCCGCTCGACACCCCCAAGCCGGCCGATGCCAGGCCCGAGGTCAAGGCCGTCGGCGGCCAGTGAACCGGCGGGCCATCGGGAAACGGGTCGACGTTGCCCCCTTCCCGATGGCCCGCGTCTTCATATACTGGGCGCATGAACGTACCGGCCCACCCGATCTGGATCGGATGCAGCGGCTGGAGCTACCCCGACTGGGCCGGCCCCTTCTACCCCGATGGGATGAAGGCGGGCGAGTTCCTCGAGTGGTACGCCGACCGCTTCCCGATCGTCGAGGTCGACAGCACTTTCTACCGGATCCCCTCGGCCGCGATGGTCCGGGGCTGGCGCGACCGCACGCCCCAGGGCTTCCGGTTCGCGCTCAAGGTCCCCCAGGTCATCACCCACCAGAAGCAGTTGCGCGACTGCCAGGACGAGGTCGATGCCTTCGTCGGGTCGATCCTCCCGCTGGGTGAGAAGCTGACGGCGGCGTTGCTCCAGCTCGGTTACTTCAACCGGGGGGCATTCGCGTCGCTCGACGACTTCCTGGCCGTGCTCGACGACTTCCTGGCCCACTGGCCCCATCATCAGGTGCCGCTGGCCGTCGAGGTCCGCAACCCGCGATGGGTGGGGGCGAAGCTGGTCGAGGTGCTCCGCGACCATAACGCCGCCCTGACCCTGACCGAGCAGACCTGGATGCCCCGCCCGGCGCAGGTGGCGGCGGAGGTCGACCCGGTGACCGGCCCCCTGGGGTTCGTCCGCCTGCTGGGCGACCGCGAGTCGATCGAGAAGATCACGACCACCTGGGACAAGGTCGTGGTCGACCGCTCGGCCGAGCTGGCCGAGACCGCCGGGGTGATCCGCGACATGGCCGCGCGGGTGCCGGTGGCCGTGTTCCTGAACAACCACTATGCCGGCCATTCCCCGGCGACCGCCCGCGACCTCCGCGCCCTGCTGGGCCAGGCCGAGCCGTCCCCGCCGCAGAGGCCCCGCACCACCCTGTTCGACTGACCGAGGCGATGGACAAGCAACGGGAAATCTACTGGCGACGCCGGCTCGGCCGGCTCCGGCTCGACGCCGAGCCGATCGCCGACCAGCTGGAACGGCATCGGAGAGCCACGATCGCCCTGACGGCGATCCCGGCCGGCATCGGCCTGATCTTCCTCCTGATCTTCGCCGGATTCGGCCGCCCCGACGTCGGGGCTGCGGTCGTCGGCCTGCTGGTCGCGCCCATCGTGGCCCTGGCCTGGTTCGACTTCGCCCGGCTGCGGGCCGGGGCGCAGGCCTATCTCCGGGAACGGGAGCACGACGCCCCGACCCCCTACTGACCGCCCGGCCAACCGAAGGGATGCGAGCCCCCATGCCGCTCACCGACTTCCGCACCCTGGGCCGATCCGGCCTGGTCGTCAGCCCGCTCTGCCTGGGGACGATGACCTTCGGCACCCCGAGGTGGGGATCGTCCGACGAGGCGTCCGAGTCGATCTTCCGGGCCTACGTCGAGGCCGGCGGTAACTTCATCGACACCGCCGACGTCTATGCCAGGGGACGCAGCGAGGAACTGATCGGCCGGTTCATCGAGGCCGGGAGCCTCCGGGATCGGCTGGTGGTCGCGACCAAGTTCGGCTTCCACGGCGGGACGCCGGGCAATCCCAACGCCGGAGGCAACGGACGCAAGAACGTCCATCGCGCCCTGGAAGGGTCGCTCCGTCGGCTCCGCACAGACTACGTCGACCTCTACTGGATTCACGTCTACGACCTCGTCACGCCGGTTGAAGAGGTCATGCAGACGCTCGGCGACCTGGTGCGGGCGGGCAAGATCCGCTACTTCGGCCTGTCGGACATGCCCGCCTGGTACGCGGCGAAGGCCGCCACTCTGGCCTCGGCCCATTCGATCCCCGGGCCGATCGCCCTGCAGCTCGAATACTCCCTGGTCGAGCGGAGCATCGAGCGCGAGCACCTGCCCGCCGCGCGGGAGTGCGGCCTCGGCGTGGTGCCTTGGAGCCCCCTGGCCGCCGGCTTCCTGGCCGGCAAGTACCGCCGCGAGGGGGAGAAGGCGGCCGGCGAGGGCCGGCTCATCGGCAGCAACCCGTTCGGGGATTCCAAGTTCACCGACCGCAACTGGCGGGTCCTGGACACGCTCCGCGCGGCGGCCGCGGAGGTCGACCGGCCGATGGCGCAGGTCGCGCTGGCCTGGGCCTCGGCCCGGCCGGGCATCACCTCGCCGATCCTGGGGGCCAGCACGGTCGAGCAACTGCACGACAACCTGGCCTCGCTGGAGATCCGCCTGTCGGCCGAGCAACTCCAGGCCCTCGACGCGGGCAGCGCCCTGGAGCCATGCTTCCCCTACCCGATCTTCACGCCTCAAGTGAATCGGGTTGTGTTCGGAGGCGCGACCGTCCGGAGCTGGGATTAAGGAGGTTCGCCAAAATCACCCAGCCAGGACGGATTTCGGAGGGCCAGTCGCGGGTAGTGCGAGTCCTTCCCGCAAGATTAGCATCAATGGCGTTTGACCAGTCCAAGGGCGTCGAATGAGTCGGCGGTCAAACGGAGCGGATAGCCGAGCGTCGTGAGGTAAGAGGACCATGACCCCCAGGCCGACGAGACTCAGCCGTCAAATTCAGTTCTGGGGGCCGGCACTCTTGATGACGCCTCTGAGTTGGATCACCGGGCTCATCTTGCTGACTGAGAGGCATGGGGAAACCTACGCCCGATTTGCAGTCCTGGCCTCATACGGAGCGTTCGTCGGCCTACTCCTCTGGATGACGTATCGTGCAGCGAGCCGACGCAGGGATGGACTTGCCGCGTTCATCATGGGCATAGTCCCGGTTGTGGCTGCTCAGAAGCATGGGAGTCTTTGGGATGAGCTGGGTCGTAGCGCCTTTCAGCTGGGGCTCATGGCTCCCATGCTCTATGGCGTCGGCTTGTATGCACGCAGAAGGACAAAAGTGACCCCGCCGAACAGCGATGCCGATTTGATTTGACCGCCGGCAGATCCCGGTCTACCAACCCAATTGAGTTGCGATACGATCCACTCTGGCCGGATGATGTTGGCGAACCTCCCAAGCCGCGGAGGAGCCCCCGGCCCTCGCCGGGGGGCGAGGGCCGGGGTCGGGATCAGAAGTAAGACTCTTCGGAGACGCCGACGAGTTCGGCTTCCTCCTCGGGCTCGTCGTCGCACCACTCGGAGGCGTCGGCCGCGCCGGCCTGGAGTTCGGCCTTGAGCCGCTTCCGGGCGGTGTGGAGGCGCCGTTTGATGGTGCCGATCGGGGTGTCCAGCCCCTCGGCGATCTCGATCAGGGACTGGCCCCGGATGTAGAACGCCACCAGGGTCTCGCGGTCGAGGTCCTTGAGCCGCTCCAGCCCGGCCCACAGCTTCTGGGCCCGCTCGCGGGCGATCAGCTCGTCGAGCGGGGCGCCGTGGCGCTCGGTGCCGGCGGCTTCGAGGATCTCGGTTTCGACGGTGGGGGGCTGGACCCGGCGGGTCGCCCGATTGATCGCCATCCGGGCCGCGACCTGGCGGAGCCAGCCGGCGAACCGCTCGGGTTCGCGGAGCTGGTCGAGCCGCTTCATGACGTGGAGGAAGACCTCCTGCGTCAGCTCCAGCGCCTCGCTGGAGTTGCCCAGCCGGCGGAGGCAGATGGCGTGCACGGTCCGCTCGAACTGCTCGACCAGCTCGCCGAAGGCGGCGCGGTCGCCATCCTGGGCGCGGACGACCAGGTCGGCCAGCTCGGACCACTTCGATTCCCCGACGGTAGACGCGTGACAATCCAAGGTCGCGATCACGGAAATTCGCCCCCCCATCCCCTGGGGTTCGACGTCCGATCGGCCGCGGGCCGGCCTCGCGGGGCGAGGTCTCGGCGGGCGCGGGCGGACGCCGCTGCGGAACACGGTCCGGGCGCCCTCCGATCGGGGTATCCTGCGAGGCGGCGAGGGCGCGGCCCGGGCGCGGGCGGCGCACATCGACCTCGGCACGGACACGCCGGGGACGGCGACCGACGGTGACGGCTGGGGCGCGGCGTCCATCGATCCGGGCCGAAGGTCTCGGCCAAAACCAATGCTCGCCCGCGCGGGCCAAACCGCCCGGTCAGGACCGGGGTCCGCGGCGATCGAGGCACGGGCCCTGCCCCATCAGGGCGGCCCGGCACCGCGACCATTCGCGACGACCCATCGGTAGTGATCTGGGGGTTCGGCTCTCATCCCCCGAGGCCACGCTTATGGCGCGGCGTCGGAGACCATGGCAGCTCGGGCCAATCGGCCCGCCAATCCCATCTCGGGTCGGCGGCAGCTCGCGAGGGGTAGCCTCGCGAGGCGACTCGGGGATAGGACCGGCGGGGCGACGCACCGTCCGGGTTGGCTGACGACTGTGTCGACAACCGGCCTGACGACGACGAACGCATCGGCGACGAGCGGGACCTGGGCCCATGCCTGCTGGCCCGAACCGGGCCACGAGGTCAGGGGCGATGAACCGGAGGCCTTCGCCATCTTCGGTTCCAACGGTTTGGGATCCGCCATCGGCGGAATATCAAACCGAATGGATACCGGATAGCGTACGGCCCCGGCGCGCACGGCGGCATGTGGGGCGGCGTGGGCGTGGCGCAGGGTCTCGTTGCCGATGTTGGCGTTCGCGACGAGGGCGAACGACCGCGTGCCGAGGTTCAGCCGGGTGGAATTGGCCGAGAGCGTCCGGTTCGTGCGGTTCAACATGGCAAGACCCTCACTCCGCCACGCGGGGGCGGGTTGGAGATGCCCGGCGACGGTCGCCGTCGGGCCATTCGCCCCGGCGTTCAGGCCGGGGCATCGATCAAGGCAGACGAGGGCTCAACCCCTCGGGCGCAGACAAGTGGATGGGGGCCGCTTGGTTTCCCGATTCCTCGTGTCTACCGGCCGGGCCACACGCCCGACCTGGGTTCGATTCGCGGACTCTTGAGGGGCGACGGGATGAACGTTGTCCCCGCGTGTCCGCCGGTCTGACAGGGAACTCTTCGTCCGGGTTCGCGCGAAATCAAAAATGATTCCGAAATCCCACCAACCCGGCCCCTCGCGGCTCCGATCGCCGGCGAGAGGTGCACTGTTGTACTCGAAAGGCCTCGTTCGGATCAAGAGGTTATTGGGGGCCGAAGTCGTGGCGGGTATCGCTCTCGATTCCGTGGGTCTGGGCCGCCCGCTGGCGTGACGGGACGATCCCGACGCCCTGGAGGCGGGGTAATGGGGCGGACGCCCACGGCCCGAACCGATCCGCCAGGCGTCCCTCCCGGGACGGTCGTCGGCCATGGCCCGCCCGGACGTGCCGAAGCGACGCCCTCCGGGAGGACGATCGGGGGCCGGGGGCATCGGGCGAGGTGAGCGGCTGCATCGCCGGGACCACGCCCCTCGTCGGCCACCTCGGCCGGCGGAGGGAGGTCGCGGGGCGGTCCTGGTGCGCCGGCCGGATGGAGGGGATGGCGTCGAGGATGCTGAGGGGCGACGCGTCGGGGTGGGCCGGCCTCGGTTCGAGGCCGGCCGGAGGATGTCCGGGATCGAGAGCGACACCCGGCGACGATCGGGGGTCAGCCCGGGGGGAGGTCCGGGCCGAAGCCCGGGGCGTAGACGCCGATCGGCGGGCCGTAGCGGACCGGGCCGGGCGCGTAGGGATAGGGGAAGGTGCGGTACGAATTGGGGGCGCCGTAGACCGAGCCCTCGCCCGCGCCCGGACGCCACAGGCCGATGCCGAACGGCCCGGGTGCGAACGTCGTGGGCTTGTAGCCGTAGCCGTACCCCGCCCCATACGGTGAGGAGAACTCGGAGTAGGTGCGGCGGCTGCCGTAGCTGGCCACTCCCCAGCTCGTCCCGAAGGTCGAGCCGTCCTTCACCCCGTCGAGCCGATACTGGGCCGTGTACCCGCCGTAGATCGCCTGGGCCTCGGCCCGCACCGGGGCGATGGCCGCGCAGAACACCATCGCGAGCAGTCCCGTCCGGCGATGCATACCCTCACCCCCCGAATCGTTCGTGGTGCCAATCCCGGAACAACAGGGAGTATAGTCCGCGCGTCCGGCGTGGGCCGGCTTCGAACGCGAAGACGGGCGGCTTTTGGCCGCCCGTTTTCGGACAATCCGATCAATCGATCCCGATTCGCTCAGCGGCGGAACCCGCCGTAGCCGCGGAACGGGCCGGGCCGGAAGCCGGGGCCGGGGCCAAAGCCGGGGCCGCCCCGGAATCCGCGGTAGAAGGGAGGGGGCGGCGGGGGCGGGGGCGGGCCGAAGCCCCGATAGCCAGAGCTGTAGACGAACGGCGCCCCCACGACCGGGGCCGTCACGATCGGCGCCCCGTAGAGCCCGCCCACGCCGTAGCCATAGGACGAAAACGAGTTGTAGCTGTAGCCGTAGGCGGGGGCCCCGATGGACAGGCCCGAACCCAGGTAGGGGTTTCCGATCGTCAGGCTGAACTGGGCCTTGGCCGTGTCGGCCATCCCGATGACCATCCCGCACGCCAGGATCAATCCCCACATGCGACGCGTCATGATGTGCTCCCAATGTTGGCAATCGAATCATCCGATCCGGAAGTGAGGATCGATTGACATGGCCGGTAGAGGCTGCACAATTCGTGCCGACGGCTACTAAAGAAAGTTTTGGTGGACCGAAAAACTGAATGGTGGTTGAGGTTGGTCCGTCCTGCGATTTGCCTAAAAGCGACTTGTGGCCGGTCTAGAGCCCTGTTAAGGTATTGGCATTCTTACGCCCGAGGAGCTGGATGGGGAGGGATTTGATGCCCGTGAATGAGGATGTGGTCGACGGCCGCAGGTCGCTGGAAGACGTCCATGGCACGGTCCCAGTGTCGCAACGCCATCCTCTCGGGCGATTGTTCGCGTACCTGGGGCCCGCCTACCTGGTCAGCGTCGGCTACATGGACCCGGGCAACTGGGCGACGGACCTGGAGGGCGGGGCCCGGTTCGGCTATGCGTTGATCTGGGTCCTGCTGATGTCCAACGCGATGGCGCTGGTGCTCCAGACGCTCTCGGCGCGGCTGGGCGTGGTGACCGGGCACGACCTGGCGCAGGCGTGCCGGGCCGAATATTCGCGGCCGATCAACATCGCGCTCTGGTTCCTGGCCGAGATCGCCATCGCCGCGTGCGACCTGGCCGAGGTGGTCGGCACGGTGATCGCGCTGAAGCTCCTGTTCGGCATCCCGATGCTCTGGGGGTGCCTGGTCACGGCGCTGGATACATTCGTGCTGCTGTGGCTCCAGCGGTTCGGCATGAAGAAGATGGAAGCCGTGATCCTGGTGCTGGTGCTGACCATCGGCGGCTGCTTCCTGGTGCAGATCTTCATGGCCGGGCCCGACCCGGCGGCGATCGTGCGTGGGGCCTGGCCGAGCCTGCCGCCCGGGGCGCTGTTCGTGGCCATCGGGATCCTGGGGGCGACGGTGATGCCCCACAACCTCTACCTGCACTCGGCCCTGGTGCAGACCCGGCGGATCGGCCCGGACCGTGCGAGCAAGGCCCAGGCGTGCCGCTACAACCTGTTCGACTCGGCCGTGGCGCTGAATCTGGCGCTGCTGGTCAACGCGTCGATCCTGATCGTCAGCGCCGCGGTGTTCCACGGCAAGGCCGAGGTGGCGAGCATCGAGGATGCCCACCGGCTGCTGGCGCCGTTCCTGGGGGCGGCGGCGCCGATCCTGTTCGGCGTGGCCCTGCTGTGCGCCGGGCAGAGCTCGACGCTGACCGGCACGCTGGCCGGGCAGATCATCATGGAGGGGTATCTCGACCTGAAGCTGGCCCCGTGGCTGCGGCGGGTGATCACCAGGAGCCTGGCCCTGGTGCCGGCCGTCGTGACGCTGTTGCTGGCCGGCGAGGGGGCGACGCAGCACCTGCTGGTGATGAGCCAGGTGGTGTTGAGCATGCAACTGGCCTTCGCGGTGATCCCCCTGATCCATTTCACGTCGAACCGCCGCAACATGGGCGAGTTCGCCACGCCGTGGTGGGGCCAGGTGCTGGCCTGGATCTCGGCGGCGATCATCGTATCCCTGAACCTGAAGCTGGTGCTGGACCAGATCAACGAGTGGGTCGATTCGGCGGCGGGCTCGGGCATCGCCGTCGGGCCGATCCCGCTGTCGTGGGTGGTGGCCGGCGCGGGCTATGGGCTGGCGGCGGCCGGGCTGGCGCTGCTGGGTTGGGTGACCGTCAAGCCGTTCGTCCGGCCGTCCCCGGCGTGGAAGCCGGCGCCGAGCGTCGAGCTGGACTGGGTGGATGCGCTCCGCCCGCGCCCGGTCACGACGATCGGCGTGGCCCTGGAGCACGGGCCCGGCGACGCGGAGATCCTGAGCCGGGCGTTGAGCCTGGCCCAGCCGGGCCGGACGTCGCTGGTGCTGCTGCACGTCGTGGACACGGTGACCACGCGGATGTACGGCGCGGAGACCCGCGACCGCGAGACCGACGCCGACAACCGCTACCTGTCGGAGGTGGCCGACGTCCTGACCGGGCGGGGCTATGCCACCCGATTCCACCTGCTCCACGGCCCCGACCGCGCCGGGATGCTGGTCGGCTACCTCCGCAAGGAGCCGGTGGACCTGCTGGTGGTGGGCTCGCACGGCCACCGGCTGGTCAGCGACCTCCTGTTCGGCCAGACGGTGGACAAGGTCCGCCACGGCCTGAGCATCCCGATGCTGGTGGCCCGCCCGGAACGCACGTCCGAAGCCCCGCCGGCCCCCGTTTCCGATCCGTTGACCTCGGCCGATCGGCTGTCATAAAATACGCCATCCACCAATCTCGGACCGGGTAGCGATGCGGACCGCATGGGCTCGATGGCGATCACCTACTACAAGCGGTTCCGGATGGAGATCGACCTGGACGGGTCGCTCGATCCTCCCCAACTCGCCCCGCCCTACCGCTGGGTGGGCTGGGATGAGGCCCTGGTCGACACCCACGCCGAGGTCAAATACCTCAGCTTCCGGGGGGAGATCGACGCCCACGTCTTCCCCTGCCTGGGGGAACGCCACGGCTGCCTCCGCCTGATGCGCGAGATCCGCCGCAAGCCGGGCTTCCTGGCCGTCTCCACCTGGCTGATCGCCGGCCCGGACGGCTTCTGCGGCACGGTCCAGGGGGTCATGGATCGCGGCCCGATCGGCGCGATCCAGAACCTCGGCGTCGTCCCGGCGTATCGCGGCCTCGGCCTCGGCCGCGCCCTGGTACGCCAGGCCCTGGAAGGCTTCTACCAGGCCGGCCTCCGCCGGGCCTACCTGGAGGTCACCGCCGAGAACGACTCGGCGGTGCAACTCTACCGCAAGATCGGCTTCCGCCGCTCCAAGACGCTGTACAAGGCCGTCGATCGCTGAGCCGGGGCGGTCAGGGGCCTCCCACCGCGTCTTTCAGGATCGGTACCGTGGTCCAGTGCTTCCGCCGGGCCTCGATGATCGTCGCCGGCGCGGGCGGTTCGCCGTCGGCCGGGACAGTCAGGGTCTGCTCCCCCTCGAAATCCGGGCCGTTCATCATGTGGAACGGCCCGTATCGGGCCCGGACCAGGTGTCCGTCGACCCGGGCCGTGTAGCGGCCCGGCGGGATGCGGGCCGTCCGGAAATTCCCTTCCAGGTCGCAGGCGACGATGTCCAGGAGGGGCGGGGCGCTCGGGATCCGACCGCCGCGCGGCCCCGTGATCACGGGCTCGATCCCGACGTAAAGCACCCTGGGCCGTTCCCCATCGGGGAGGCGTACCCGCCCCACCACGGGCCGGCCCTGATCACGCACGTAGTCGGCGTCGTGGGCCTGCCCGGCCTCGATCGTCATGAACCGCGCCTCGACGGAGTAGTCCTGCGGCTCGGCCGACCCGGCGATGACCTTGCGGCGGTCGATGCGGAACCTGCCGGGGGTGGCGTTCCGCACTACGATCTCGCCCGGGTTGGCGATGGTGAACGACCTCCGGACCGCCACGCGGGCCGATGCCTCCGCGGCTTCCATCGAGTAGAGGTCGAACTTCACCTCGGGCGGATCCCCTTCCAGGTCGACGCGGATGCGGAGCGTGGCCGGCTCCGGCAGGCTGATGGCGGCTTCATGCCCGGGCGCGGGCAGGGGGACGATGCAGTGATGGAACGTCGGTGCCGAGACGCCGATGGCGCCGGCCTCGTCGACGCCATCGAGCCGGAATCGCCCGTCGGCGTCGGCGGTGGCCCGCGTCAGTGAGGGGTCGAGCAGGCCTTGATCCGAACCCTCGCCGATCACGTCTTCGTGGATCGTCACCCGCCCTGAGTCCGGGCGAAGCAGGTAGAGCTTCGCCCCGGCCGCCGGCCGCCCGAGGTGGTCGACGACCCGTCCGACGACCGCCCGGCCCCGCTTCATCCGGATCACCATGTCGAACGTCATCCCGGCATCGAACCGATCGAGCGGCGCGAGGCTGATCGTCTCGACGGGCGTGGGCTCGTAGCCGTCGGCGAGGATGCGAAGCCCGTCGGTCGGGCCGTCGGGGTCCTCCCGATAAGAGATGCTGTAGTCGAACTCACCCCCGGGGTTGGGGGCATAGGCCCTCTTCCCGCCCTTCCGCGTGTGACTGCCGGGGACGATCCGGATCGAGTCGCTCCAGGTCGCCCGGGTCGGATCTCGCGACGCATCCTGGCGTGGCTGGACTCCGAACGCTTCGATCGGCCGGCCGGTCTCGTCGTCCACCACATGACCCCGGACGTTCACCCTCCTGACGTCGCCTCTCGGTGCCAGGGCGACGCCCATCAGGCGGCCCGGCACGAGCGTGACGCCCGCCACGGCGAGCCCAACCGTCCACCTGCCGACGAGCTTTTTGGTTCCGATCCGACGCATCGTGTCGCTCCCCGGTGTGATCTCGCGGCGATCGTATCTCGCGGGCGGCTTGGGATCGAAGGGATTCGCCGCTGCGTCGGGGCGTGGGGTAGTGGCATCGGCCTGCCCCTTCGAGAAGGCCCGACTCGTCGTGCCTGTCTACTCCGTCAATCCCGGATGCCGATGACCCTGCCACCCGGCCCGACGTGGGCATCATGAACGCAGCCTGTCCGCGGCGGTGGTCCTGGTAAGCCTGTGCGTCTACGCCACGCTCTGGTCACCGAGTCGGAGTCCCGCCGTCGGGCCGGCCTGAGCGGGCCGCGATCCCACCGGGCCTGGTTTGCCTTGCTGGGAAGGCTTCGAGCCGGACCGCGACGGCCGGGGCATCGCCTTCGGCGGGGAGGCTCGTCGTCGCCGAGCCGTTGAAGTCGATCGGCTCGATCGGAGAGAAGGGGCCGTACCTCGGCCCGCCCCGATATCCCACAGCCCGGATTTGATATTCGCCCGGCGGTACGCGGGCGGTGCGGAAGCCTCCGGCATCGTCGCAGGCGACCACATCAAGGAGGTCGCGGGTGAAGCCCAGGCGGCCCGGGTCCTTCAACGGGAGGGCCTCGATGCCGACGAAGATCATCCTGGCTGGATCGCCGGCGGGGCTGATCACCTTGCCGACGAGGGGACGGCCCGGCTTCCGGACGAGGTCGGCCAGGTTGTCGCGTCCCGACTCGAGATCGATGATCCGCGACTCCATACGGACATCCCAGCCCTGGGCCCCGACCATGACCCGCTTCTCGCGGGAGAGCTGGTAGGAGCCCGGGGCGATGTCCCGCAGGACGAGCTCGCCCGGGTTGCCGACCGTGAACGTCCGCCAGATGGTCAGGCCGTCGCCGGCGAACCGGTCGCCGCGAGGATACAGGCTGAGGCTGACCTCGCCTCCATCCCCCTCGATCTTCACCGGGATGCGGAGCGTCGCCGGTTCCGGGAGCCGGAGCACCACCTCCGCCCTCGGTTCGGGCACCGCCGTGAACCAGTGGCGGAAGGCCGGGGCGGAGACGCCGATCGTATGGGCGTCGCCGATGCCCGTCAGGCGGAAGCGGCCCTCGGCGTCGGCGGTGGCCCGCGTCACCGAGGGGTCGAGCAGGCCGGGGGCGAGCCCCTCGCCGATGATGTCGTCCCTGATCAGCATCCGCCCGGTGTTCGGCCGGAGCAGGTAGAGCCTCGCCCCGGATGCCGGCCGCCCGAGGTGGTCGATCACCGTGCCGACGATCGTCCGGCCCCGCTTCAGCCGCACCGTGAGTTCCATGGTCCGCCCGGCCTCCTCCAGGACGAACCGCTGGCCCTCGATGATTTCGGGCTCGTAGCCATCGGCGAGGATGCGGAGCCCGTCGACCTGCCGGCCCCCATCGGCCGGGACCTGGAGGAAGAGGTCGAACTTTCCTTCGGGGTTGCGGTCGACCGCAACCGCCTTCCAGTCCCGAACCATGAAGCTGCTGGGGACCAAACGGATCGAGGTGTCCCGGGTCGACCGGGTCGGGTCGTCGGCATCGGGCCGGCGTTTCTGAAATCCGAAGCCCTCGATCGGCCGGCCGGTCTCGTCGTCCACCACTCGGCCCTGGACGTGGACGCCCCGGCTGCCGGCGGGCTGCCGGCGGGGCCGGGCTGGCGCCCGGGGAGCCGGCGCGGCCTTCGGCGGCTCGGCGGCGGGCCTCTTGTCCCGATCGCCTGGCCGCTCCTGGGCGAGGGCTTGCGGGTTCTCGGGGAGGAGTGAGGACCCCGCCAAGGCCAGGCCCATGACCCAAGACCACACGATTCGTCCGGCGGCGATCCGACGCATGATGCCCCTCCCTGGATGGTATAGGGGCGATGCTATCCGGCGCCGTCGGTGAGATCAAAGGATTATTCGGCGTCTGGGCCGGGGCGAGGAGGGGTCGCCCCGGGCGATGAGATCCCGGTTCAGGTCGTGCCCTGCTCGCGGGCCTTGCGGATGGCGTCGTCGAGCTCGGGCATGGCGTCCTTGTCGCCCATGGGGCCGACGGTCTGGTTGCCGGCCGAGCCGCCCCCGGGCTCGGAGCCCAGCGGGCCGCCGAAGGCGCCGGGGATGGGGCCGGTGCCGCCGCCCGCGTCGGAGGTCGAGCGGCCGGTGCCGCCCCGTTCGAGGTCGCGGGGGTCGTCGTCCGGCTGCCCGCCCATCCCGTGGGCGCCCTGGCCGGAGCTGGTGTTCTTGGCGTTGCTGTCGTTGTGGGACGAGATGTTCGGCATCGTCGGGCTCCCGACTGGAGGGGGTAAGGAGGGCGGCCCCGATCGTCGATCGGGGCATTTCCGACCCTCGCCACATCGGGCCTGGCTCAGCAAGCCCCGTGCCGCTTGGCGAGCCGCGGAGCCGGAGACGCCGGGGGATCAGAGGCTGTCGGAGCCGATGACCTCGCCCCCGGCGACCGAGCCCAGGGCCCGCCAGGCGAACCCGTTGATTGTGCTCTTGACGAACCGGACCGAGCCGTCGCCCATCAGGGCGTTCACCCCGCCGGGGTGGTAGCTCCGGGCCGTGATCGCGGCGAAGTTGCCCGAGGTGGGGCCGGTCTTCTCGCGGCGGCTGTTCAGGTCCATCTCGACGAATTGCCCGTTCGGCCCGCCGGCGATCCGCTTGTTCGGCGGCCACGCGGTGGTGAAGCCGACGTGGTTCACGCTGGATTCGACCCACTCGACGTGCAACCCCTCCGCCACGCCATCGCGCAGGGCGCAGCCGCCGCCCCGGTACTCGGGGGCCACGGCGTACGGGTCGGCGTCCGGGGGCGGGACGTTGTCGGCGTTGTAGGTCTTGCCGGGGCCGAAGTTGGACAGGGTGCCGTCGGCCGTGCAATCGCGGTAGTAGGGCATGTACGCCTTGCACTCCGACATCCAGAGCGTGTTGCTCAGACCGTCGTTGAACTCGGCCATCCGGCGCGACTGGTTGGGCCCGAAGGCCGAGCGGTTGGACCGGTTCGAGTTCAGCCCGCCCCAGACGAACCAATCCCCCTCGCAATAGGCGTAGCTGGCCACGTTCATCCGCCCGCCCACGTTGTGGGTGAAGTCGGGCCGGACCTCGCTGGGGCAGACGAAGAGCTTGATGAAGATGCCCGTGACCGTCGTGTTCTGCCCGCCCGTCGAGTACATCTCGATGTCGAAGTTGATCCCGTTGAAGACCGGCCCCTGCTCGGCGAAGGGGAGGATGCGGGGATTGATGCCGAACGAGTTGGTGACGAACCCGGTGCCGGCCGGCCGGATGGCCAGCGCCGGGGGGAGGACGCCGGCGACCCCCTCGTAATTGTGGAGGGCGAGCCCCATCTGCTTGAGGTTGTTGACGCACTGCATCCGCCGCGCGGCCTCGCGCGCCGCCTGCACGGCGGGCAGCAGGAGGGCGATCAGCACGGCGATGATCGCGATGACCACCAGGAGTTCGATCAGGGTGAAGCCGGGTCGTCTCTTCATGGCGAGGTGGGCCTTTCGGTCGAGGGTCGGTTCGGGCGGGATGAGCCGTCCTAGGCAAAGGCCGTTCCGCCCGCCGTGACGTGAGGTATATCCATTGGTTGTATCGGTTTGCGGCCTGCGGCGCGAGCCCGGGATGAATTCGTTCGGGGAATATTTCGCCGCGCGTGGCGATTTCTTGACCGGGGCGGACCGGCATCGACGCGGGGGGGACCTCGGGCCATACTGGAGGGGTCCGGCGTCGGGGCGGCGCCGCGTTCCCCATTGCGCGAGGTGAGTGACCGTGGCCCAAGCGTCCGTTTCGCACCATGTTTATCCCAACGGCCTGGTCCTGGTCGCCGAGACGATGCCGGCCGTCCGGTCGGCGGCGTTCTCCTTCCTGGTGCCGGCCGGGGCCGCCTACGATCCCGAGGACGCGGGCGGCACGGCGTCGATGCTGAGCGAGTGGATCATGCGCGGGGCCGGCGACCGCGACAGCCGCGACCTCCTGACCGCGCTGGACACCCTGGGCGTGAGCCACGGCGAGGGGGCGCAGACCGTGCACTCCAGCGTGTCGGCGGCCACCCTGGGCACCAACATCATCCCGGCCCTGGAGATCTACGCCGACGTCCTGCTCCGCCCCCGGCTGGAGGACGACGAGGTCGAGCCGATTCGCGCCCTGGCCCTCCAGAACCTCCAGGGGCTGGAGGACGACCCGGGGTCGAAGGTCATCTACGAACTACGCAAGCGGCACTTCCCCGACCCCTGGGGCCGCCCCTCGCCGGGCACGCTGGAGGGCGTGGCCAACGCCACCCCGGACGGGATGCGGGCGTTCCACGCCAGGCACTACCGGCCCAACGGGGCGATCCTGGCCGTGGCCGGCGCGATCGACTTCCCGGCCCTGAAGGACGCCGTGGCCCGGCTGTTCGGCGACTGGGAGCCGGGGCCCGAGCCGGCCGTCCAGGTCCGGCCCGGCGGCCCCCGCCGCGACCACATCGCCAAGGAGACCCAGCAGACCCAGATCGCGCTGGCGTTCCCCACCGTGACCGTGACCCACCCCGACCACTACCAGGCCCGCGCCGCCATCGCCATCCTGGGCGGGTACGCCTCGGCCCGGCTGTTCACCGAGGTCCGCGAGAAGCGCGGCCTGTGCTATTCGGTCTATTCCAGCTACGAGAGCCAGCGCGACCGGGCGGCGGTGATCTGCTACGCCGGCACGTCGTCGGAGCGGGCCCAGGAGACCCTGGACGTGACCCTGGCCGAGATCCATCGGTTGGGCCAGGACGGGATCGACGCCGAGGAACTGGACATGATGCGGGCGGGGCTGAAAAGCTCGCTGGTCATGGCCCAGGAGTCGAGCATGAGCCGGTCGGGCTCGCTGGCCTCGGACTGGTACTACCTCGGCCGGGTCCGCCCACTGGACGAGATCGCCGGGGCCCTGGACGCCCTCACACCGGAGTCGGTCAGCGCCTTCGCCGCCGGCCAGAAGGCCGACGACCTCACGATCCTGACCCTTGGCCCCGCGCCGCTGGACCTGCCCCCCGAGGCCGGCCCCGCCGCCTGATCCGAGCCTCATCGAACGTCCATCGATCGCATCCTCCCGGAGACTCGTCCGTTGCGCTTCCACCACACCGTCCTGGACAACGGCCTCCAGGTGATCGCCGAGTTGAACGACCAGGCGCGCTCGGTCGCCTCGGGCTTCTTCGTCAAGGCGGGCAGCCGCGACGAGACCCGCGAGCTGGCCGGGGTCTCGCACTTCCTGGAGCACATGATCTTCAAGGGCACGCCCCGCCGCGACGCCCTGGCGGTGAACAAGGACTTCGACCGGGTCGGGGCCAAGCACAACGCCCAGACCTCGGAAGAAGACACGTTCTACCACTTCACCTGCCTGCCCGAGTACCTGCCCAGGGCCTTCGACGTCCTGGCGGACATCCTCCGCCCCAGCCTGCGGGCGGACGACTTCGAGACCGAGAAGAAGGTGATCGTCGAGGAAATCCTGATGTATCAGGATAGTGCCATGTCCGTGGCGTATGACGCCGCCAAGGCCCGGCATTTCGGCCCCCACCCACTCGGCCAGAGCATCCTGGGGACGGTCGAGTCGATCACGGCGATGGACGTCGATGCGATGCGCGGCTACTTCGCCCAGAAGTACAGCCCGGGCAATATCGTCCTGGGGTTCGCCGGCAACGGCGACTGGGACCAGCTGGTCGAACTGGCCCGCAAGCACTGCGGCGACTGGTCCGGCCCGCCCACCTCGCGCGAGGCCGTCCCCCCCCGCGGGACGAACTCGTTCGAGGCCCTGCTCCGCGCCGACGACCTCCAGCAACTGGTGATCGGGGTGTCCGACGCCCCGCCCCTGGAAGACGACGACCGCTACGCGGCGCAGCTTTTGGCGACGATCCTGGGCGACCACACCAGCTCCCGGCTCTACTGGGAGCTGGTCGACCCCGGCCACGCCGACGGCGCCGAGGTCTCCTACCAGGATTACAACCGGGCCGGGGCCTTCTTCACCTTCCTGAGCTGCGAGCCGGGCGACGTCCAGGATAACCTCGCCCGCGTCTCCGGCGTGCTCAAGGCGATGATGGCCGACGGCCCGACCGCCGACGAGCTGACCCAGGCCAAGAACAAGGTGATGGCCCGCACCGTCCTGCGGAGCGAGCGGCCGATGGGCCGGCTGGCCTCGCTCGGGTTCCACTGGACGTACCGCCGCGAGTACCAGTCGATCGAGAAGGAGCTGGAAGCCCTCCAGGGCGTCACGCTCGGCGATATCCGCCGCGTGCTGGACGCCTGGCCGCTGGCTCCGCTGACGCTGGTCTCGGTCGGCCCCACGACCGAGGTCCATCCCCCCTCCTGACCCCGAGGCCCGGCCATGAGCACGGCGACGCGGATCACCGTCGAGCAGTACGAGGCCATGATCGCGCGCGGCGATTTCGAGCCGCGCGAGGATCATCGCGTCGAATTGATCCGGGGCGAGATCGTCCCCAAGGACCCCGCACGACCCATGAGCCCGGCCGAGGAACCCCATTGCACCGCGTTGATCGAGCTCCAGAACTGGAGCTATGAGGTCACCCCCCGCGACCTGATCCAGCCGATCTTCCAGATGCCGGTCGGCATCCCCCTCCTGGACAGCGTGCCCGAGCCCGACGTCGCCTGGCTCCGCCGTCGCGTCTTCCGGGGTCGCAAGCCGGCCGTGGACGACGTCTTGCTGGTGATCGAGGTCTCGGACACGACCTTGCGCAAGGATCGCAAGACCAAGGCGGCGCTCTACGCCGAGGCCGGGGTTCAGGACTACTGGATCGTCAACATCCCCGGCCGGTGCGTCGAGGTCCGGCGCGACCCGGATGGGGCAACGTATCGCGACGTGTCGACCTTCGGGGCCGGCACCCAGGTCCGACCGCTCGCCCTGCCCGATGTGGCACTGGACGTGGATCGGCTGTTCCCCGAGCCCGAGTGAGCCCACCATGAGCACGGCGACGCGGATCACCGTCGAGCAGTACGAGGCCATGATCGCGCGCGGCGATTTCGAGCCGCGCGAGGATCATCGCGTCGAGCTGATCCGGGGCGAGATCGTCCCAAAGGACCCACGCGGACCGATGAGCCCAATCGACCCTCCCCATGGTTCCGCCGTCGACATCCTGAACGAGTGGAGCTTCGAGGTCCTCCCTCGCGGAATAGCCCGGGTTCGCGTCCAGGGCTCGCTGGGCATCCCGGAGCTGGACAGCGTCCCGGAGCCCGACCTCGCCTGGCTGGCCCGGAAGGATTACTCCAGGGGCCATCCCACCCCGGCCGTTGTGCTGCTGCTGATCGAGGTGTCCGATTCGAGCCTGCGCAAGGACCGGACGACCAAGGCGGCGTTGTATGCCGAGGCGGGCATCCGGGACTACTGGATCATCAACATCCCCGGCCGGTGCGTCGAGGTCCGGCGCGACCCGGATGGGGCAACGTATCGCGACGTGTCGACCTGGGGGGCCGGCACCCAGGTCCGGCCGCTCGCCCTGCCCGACGCGGCTCTGGACGTCGACCGACTGTTCCCCCAACCCGAAGAATGAGGAAGCGACCATGCGGACGAGGCGGATCGGCTGGGCCTGGATGGCGATGATCCTGGGCGCCTCGTCGGGCGCGATGGCCGAAGGGCCTAAGGGGGTGGTGGCTTCGGAGTTCGTCTTCGACGAGCCGCCGACGCCGTCGTGCCACGCGTCGACGATCGTCGAATTGCGGCCCGGGGTGCTGATGGCCGCGTGGTTCGCCGGCACCGCCGAGAAGAACCCCGACGTCGTGATCGACGTGGCGCGGTGGGAGGCGGGACGGTGGTCGAAGCCGGTGACCGTGGCCACCGGGGTCCAACCCTCGGGGCCGCGGATGCCGTGCTGGAACCCGGTCCTGTTCCGCCCCGATGGGGGGCCGATCCTCCTGTTCTACAAGGTCGGCCCAAGCCCGTCCGAGTGGTGGGGGGAACTCATCACCTCGGCCGACGAGGGGGCGACCTGGTCGACGCCGCGACGGCTGCCGGACGGCATCCTCGGGCCGATCAAGAACAAGCCGCTGCGGCTGCCCGACGGGGCCCTGCTCTGCCCGTCGAGCGTCGAGGACGACGCCCACGGCTGGCGGGTCTTCCTGGAAAGGACCCCCGACCTCGGCCGGACCTGGACCAAGGTTGGCCCGCTCAACGACGGCAAGATCATCGGCGCGATCCAGCCCAGCGTCCTGACGCATCCCGGAGGCCGGCTCCAGATCCTCTGCCGATCCGAGCAAGGCAAGATCGCCGAGTCCTGGTCCGACGACGGGGGCCTCACCTGGGGGCCGATGACCCTGACTCCCCTGCCCAACCCCAACTCCGGCACCGATGCCGTCACCCTGGCCGACGGCCGACACCTGCTGGTCTCCAACCCCACTGCCAAGGGGCGCACGCCGCTCCAGGTTTCCCTCTCCCCGGATGGCAAGGTTTGGACCCCTTCGGTCGTACTCGAAGACCAGCCCGGCGAATACTCCTATCCCGCCGCGATCCAGGCGAAGGACGGCCAGGTCCACATCACCTACACCTGGAAGCGGAAGAAGATCAAGCACGTCGCCCTCGACCCGGCCCTCCTGGGCCCGAACCCGAGCGAGGCCCGGCCATGAGCACGTCCACGCGGATCACCGTCGAGGAATACGCCGCCATGATCGAGCGCGGCGACTTCGAGCCGCGCGAGCAGCACCGCGTCGAGCTGATCCGGGGCGAGATCGTCCCCAAGGACCCGCGAGGCCCGATGAGCCCGATCAACTCGCCCCATATCGCAGCCCTCTTCGAACTGACCGACTGGAGCTATGAAGTCCTACCCCGCGGCCTCGCCCGGGTCAGCGTCCAGTCATCGGTCCAGATCGAGGCGTTGGACAGCGAGACCGAGCCCGACCTCGCCTGGCTCGCCCGCCGCGACTATCGGGCCGAGAAGCCGACCTCGGCCGACGTGCTCCTGGTGATCGAGGTGTCCGACACGACCCTGAAGAAAGATCGGACGACCAAGGCGGCGCTGTACGCCGAGGCGGGCATCCGGGACTACTGGATCGTCAACATCCCCGGCCGGTGCATCGAGGTCCACCGCGACCCGGAAGCCGCGGCCTATCGGAGCATCACCCCGTACGCCGACGCCGAGGTCGTCCATCCCCTGGCGGTTCCGGGGGCGGCCCTGCCCGTCGCCCGGATCTTCCCCTGAATCAATCGAGCGAGGCCCGGCCATGAGCACCGCGACCCGGATCACCGTCGAGCAGTACATGGCGATGGCGGACCGCGGCGACTTCGACCCGCCCCACCATCGCGTCGAATTGATCCGGGGCGAGATCGTCGCCAAGGATACGGGAAGTGACGCGGGCCCGAGCAACGCCCCGCACAACGGCACGGTCATCGCGATGACGATGTGGTGTGCCAAGATCGTCCCCGATCGGGTCGACCTGAGCGTCGGGCGAAACGTCGATATCGCCGAACTGGACAGCATGCCCGAGCCCGACATCACCTGGCTCGCCGCGCGGGATTACACGCTGGCGTTGCCCACGGCGGCCGACATCCTGCTGGCCATCGAGGTCTCGGATTCGAGCCTGAGGCGGGACCGGCGGGTCAAGGCGCCGCTCTATGCGGAGGCGGGGATCCGGGACTACTGGATCGTGAACGTCCCGGGGCGGTGCGTCGAGGTCTTTCGCGACCCGGTGGGCGGCGTTTATCGAGAGATGACGACATTCAAGGCGGGTCAGGACGTCCCGGTGCTGCGGTTCCCGGAGATCGTCCTGCCCGTGGGCCGGATCTTCCCGGCGACAACGAACGAGGGGTGATGATGCGAATCGTGAGCCTGCTGCCGTCGCTCACCGAGCTGGTCTGGGCCCTGGGCCGTGGGGAGGACCTGGTCGGGGTGACGCACGAGTGCGACTACCCGCCGGAGGTCGTCGGCCTGCCCACGCTGACCGCCAGCCGGATCCCGGCCGCCGCCACCAGCGCGGCCATCGATGCCCTGGTGGCCGAGGAACGCGGGAGCCTGTACGACCTCGACGCCGATCGCCTGGCCGAGCTGCGGCCCGACCTGATCCTGACGCAGGAGCAGTGCGACGTCTGCGCCGTGAACGAGAAGACGGTGCGGCGCGTGGCCGCGACCCTGCCGGGGAACCCCCGGGTCGAGAGCGTGAACCCGCTCTGCCTGGAGGACCTGCACGCCATGTTCCGGATGGTCGGCGACCTCCTGGATGCCCGGCCCGCCGCCGAGGTGGTCGTCGCCCGCTTCGAAAGGACGGCCCAGGAGATCGCCGAGCGGCGCGAGGGGCTGGGCCGGCCGCTCGTGCTCCAACTCGAATGGCTCGACCCGCCGTTCTGCTCGGGGCACTGGAATCCCGAGATCGTGGACCTCGCCGGGGGCGTGGAGGTCATCGGCCGGGCCGGCGCGGCCTCGCGGCGCATCGCCTGGGACGAGATCGCGCGGGGCGACCCCGACCTGATCCTGCTGGCGCCGTGCGGGTTCCCCGTCGAAAGGACCGAGGCCGAGCTGGCCGACGCCCTGGCGTCCGGGCCGATCGGCACCCTGAGGGCCGCGCGGGAGGGGAAGATCGCCGTGACCGACGGCTCGGCCTATTTCTCCCGGCCCGGCCCCCGGCTGGAGGAGAGCCTGCGGATCGCCGCCGCGGCGATCGACCCGGATCGGTGCGGCGACCTGGCCCCCGAGGGCTCGTGGCGTTTCATCCCGCCCCGGGCCTGATCCCGGTGGCTCAGGCCGAGCGGCGGACGACGTGGTAGGTCAGGGATTGGAGGACCGCCCGCGACGGCGAGTCGGGGACGAGGTCCAGGACCTGGGCGGCGCGGGCCGCGTAGGCCTTGGCCTGCTCCCAGGCGTAGTCCAGGGCGCCCGAGGCTTCCAGGCGGGGGCGAAGCTCGCGGCGGAACTCGGGCGAGGCGTCCCCGAGGCGGTGGCGGAGGTCGTCGGCCTCGGCCCGGGGGAGGGTGGCCAGCAGGCGGATCAGCGGGAGCGTCAGCTTCTGCTTTTCCAGGTCGGTGCCCAGGCTCTTGCCGGTGGCCCGTTCCTCGCCCCAGATGTCCAGCACGTCGTCGGCGATCTGGAACGCCACGCCGAGGTCGCGGCCGTAGTTGTCGAACGCCTCGACCACCTGCTCGGACGCCCCGGCATAGTGGGCCCCGAGCCGGCAGGAGACGGCGGTCAGCTCGGCGGTCTTGCCCCGGATGATGGCGAAGTAGGCGTCCTCGTCCAGGTCCAGGTTGCCCCGGTTGTGGACCTGCTGCATCTCCCCCTCGCAGACCAGGTTGGTCGCGTGGCCGATCCAGCGGCAGGCCAGGGTCGTCTCCAGCGACGCGGCCAGGTGGAAGGCGTGGGTGAACAGGTAGTCGCCCATCAGCACGGCGGCCTCGTTGCCCCATTCGGCGTTGACCGTGGCCGCGTGCCGCCGGACCAGCGACTCGTCCAGGATGTCGTCGTGGACCAGCGTCGCGGTGTGGACCATCTCCACGACGGCCGCCAGCACAGGGTGGGCCGGGCGGACGCCGCCGCAGGCCTTCGCCGTCAGCAGCACCAGGGCCGGGCGGAGCCGCTTGCCCCGGAAGTCGGCGCAGTGGTCGACGAGATGCTGGACGAACGGGTGCCGGCTGCCCAGCTCGGCGGCGAACACCCGCTCCGCCTCGGCCATCTCGGCGGCGATCGGGGCATACAGGGCCTTGAGCTTGCGGCCGGTGTCTTCGGCCTGAGACGCAGCGCTCGCCATCTTCATCCCCTTTCCCGATCGGGTCCGACGCCGCCCGGAGCATCCTGGTCGCCGGGGGCCTCACGCCGATACTCGCCACCCCGCCCGCCGATCTTCCGCTCCAGGCAGACCCGGTCGATCGTCATCGACCGGTCGACGGCCTTGCACATGTCGTAGATGGTCAGTGCGGCGACGGAGACGGCCGTCAGGGCTTCCATCTCCACGCCGGTCCGGCCCACGATCCGCGCGGTCGCCTCGATCCGGACCGTCGCGTCGTCGATCGCCTCGAAGGCCAGCTCCACGCCGTCCAGGCCCAGGGGGTGGCACAGCGGGATCAGGTCGCCGGTCCGCTTGGCCGCCATGATCCCGGCCAGCCGGGCCACGGCGAACACGTCCCCCTTGGCCATCGCCCGATCCCGGATCAGCGCCAGGGTCGCCGGAGCCATCCGCACCAGCCCGCTGGCGGTGGCCTCGCGGGCGGTCGCACCCTTGGCCGATACATCGACCATCCGCGCCCCGCCCCGGGGATCGAAGTGCGTCAGGTCCCCCATCGTTGCCCTTCCCGCCAACATTCAATTCGTTCTGAAACCAATTATAAGGCAACTGGCGAGGCTGGCTAGGGGGAAGCGTTTTTTCGGGCGCGGAGCAGGCAGGACAGCCAAACGCCTTGCCGGGCCCGACGTTCCACGACGAGGTCGCGGCCCAGGCGGTCGCGGACGGCGGGGGGCCAGTAGGCCTCGCGACGCGAGACGACCAGCCATTCGGCGGTGGCGGCCCCGTCCTGGTCGGCCATCACGGTCGGGATCCGGGCCAGGGCGCGGGTGGTGGAGAACGCCCCTTGCTGGGGGGCGAGGGTCGGCGCCATCGCGGCGGCCTCCCCGGCGCGGGCCTCGGCGGCCAGCCGATCGAGCAGGGTCCGGTCGACGGCGTCGCCCCAGTAGGTCAGCTCCAGGCCCAGCCGTTCGGCCCCCGGCAGGCCGCCGACCAGGGCGTTGTAGTAGCTCAGCCCGAACGGGTGGAGCGCCACCACCCCGTAGCCCTGGGCCAGCACCAGCCCCGCCAGCCCAACCCGGGCCTTCCGCCCCGCCCGGCCCCACAGGTCGGCGAACCCCAGGCCGATCAGGATCGCCCACAGGGGGAACGCCGCCAGGAACAGCCGCTCGCCGTCGTAGACCGGGGCGTTGGTGCTGAACACCGCCAGGAACACCAGGATCGACCCGGCCAGCAGGAGCGGGAACGGGTCGGCCCGCCGCCCGCGCCAGCCCCGGATCAGCCCCCAGCCTCCCAGCAACTGGAGCCCGACCGGCACCGTGGCCAGGAAGTAGACCCACGGGTAATGCCAGGGGAGGTCGCGATCGGCGTAGGCCGTGCCGAAGTAGAGGGCGCGGATCGAGATCCGCTCGACCCCGGTGCCCAGGTACGCCGACCACCGCGCCAGGGTGTCGTGCCAGAGCCAGGGCCAGCCCGCGACGAAGGTCGCCAGCCCGACGCCGGTCCAGGCCACCATCGGCCCGAACGCCCGTTTCGGCCCGAGCCGCGCGACGGCCCAGGCCAGGACGATCGGCGGGAGGAACCAGGCCTGTATCTTGGTCAGGAGGGCCAGCCCCCACGCCACCCCGGCCAGGGCCATCAGGACCGAGGGGCGACGCGACTCGACGGCCCGCGCCGCGGCGATCAGCGCGGCGGCCCAGGCGGCGGCGATGAAGGTGTCGAGCGCACCGAGGTGGGCGTGGGCGAACGCCCGGGGCATGATCGCCAGCCCGACGCCGGCGACCAGTCCCGCCCCCCTGCCCCATCTCCGCCCGGCCTCGGCCGCGACCAGCCCGACCAGCAGCCCGAACACCAGCGCCGGCGCGACCCGACCCGAGGCGACATAGGTCCCGGTCGGGTCCGGCCCGCCCCGGAGGATGATCTCGATCGGCTCGAACGCGGTCGACGCCAGCCCCAGCAGCCATCGCCCCAGGGGCGGGTGCTCGGCGTTGTCGCGGTACACCGCGTCGCCGACGGCCCGGTCGAAGAATCGCACCCCCTTCGCCCGGAGGGTCGCGACGTAGTTCCGCCCCGGCCGGACGTCGAGCGGCTCGTCCACGGTGATCCCCGGCCCGTCGATCGTCAGCAGCACCGCCATCGCGGCGGCCACCCCCAGCCCGATCGCGATCCGGCGCGAGGTCCATGAGGGTCGGAACGGGGCGGTCTCCGGCATCTGCGTCGCATCCTCGGCCTCGGGCGTCACCCGGCCGCGATCCTACCACGACGGCGGGGATCCCGTCAGGCCGGGCGATCCCCCCTTCGTCCTCGGATCGCCGGGCCGGCCGGGCCGCGCGACGCGGCGACCGATCCGGGCCGGCGACGCCCCTAGGCTCATCCCAGGAGCCGGTGGGCGTCCCGCAGCTTGGCGGGGATGTCGATCCCCTGCACGCAGGCCGGCAGGCAGTCGCCGCAGCCGATGCAGGCCGTGCCGTTCTTGGTCGCGGAGGCGTAATCCTTCCGGGCCCGGTCGAGTTCGTGATAATCCCGGGCGTAGCGCTCATAGCGGAAGATGTCCGCGACGGCGATGTGCTCGGGGCAGCTGGACACGCACTGGGCGCACAGCAGGCAGGTCAGCCCCTTGTTGTAGCCAGACAGCAGGCCGAGGGTCGCCCGGTCCTGGGGCTTCATGGCCAGGCTGGCGGCCGCGCCGAAGTTCTCCCGGAACTGGTCGAAGTTCTTGGTCGCGATCACCGCCCCGGTGAGATTCTCGTTCGATCGCAGCCACTTGACCATGGCCGCGCCGGCGGTGCTGCCCGCGTACTTGGGGTCGGCCAGCAGCCTCTTGAACTTCTCATCGCTGGCGGCGCGGCCCACCCCGCCCATGGTCTTCATGGCGATGGTCGCGATGTCCTTCTTCTTCGCCACCTCGATCCACTCGGCCACCTCCTTGCGGTCGCCGTGGGTGTAGAAGAACTGGGTCGCGTCGTAGGGCTGGTTGTCGGCCAGGTAGTCCAGGATCTCCCAGGCCATGCCCCCGCCGGGGAGGTTGTTGTAGTGGTGCTGCGAGATGGCCAGGTGCTTGACCAGCCCCTCCTTCTTGAGCCGCTCGAACGCCCGGACCATGCCGGGGTTCTGCTTCGCCTCGTCGATGGAGTGGTAGCCGAAGTGGAACTTGAAGACGTCGTAATAGCCGACGCCCGACTCCTTCAGCCGATCCTTGACGAACTGGTAGTGCTGCTCCTCGTCGATGCGGCCGCGGTTGTGGTCCCCGCCCACGCGGTCCACGACGCATTCGAGGTAGTACGACTCCCGGGGCTGGGCCTTGAGGGCGGGCGGGAGCGTGTCGGCGTTCCACCGCTGGGCCTTGTGCCAGTAGTTGACCCCGGCATTGACCGCCCGGGGGATCAGCTCCTTCGGCCAGTCGGACGCGCCGATGAGCCAGCCGATCTCCAGGCCGGTGCGGCCGTATCGCCTGCTGGGCAGCTTGCCGGGGGCGGCCTTCTCGTCCGCCGCCGCCGACGAAGCCGGCACGGCGGCGACGCTCGCCGCGGCCACGCCGGTCGCCCCGAGCCGCATCATGTCCCGCCGGGAAAGGTTCTGCGCACCATCACACACGGGCGTCCTCCCTTCGACCTGAAGATCAAGCGTGGAATGCGGCTCGGTCCCCGCACCTGGGGCCAGTCTACCGGGCGGCGGTCGCGGCCAACAACCGATTTCGCCCGCCGATCGCCCGGTTGATCGGATCGGCTTTCGGGTCGGAAAGATCCACCCGTTCGGCCTCCGGGGGAGAAATGCCGATCGGGTCGACCCCGGATTCAGGCCGGCTCCCAGCAGCCAAGGAGCTTCCGGACGATGACCATCTGCCCCACGTGGTAGGCCGTGTGGTCGACCACCAGGAGGATCTCGCGCAGGTAGGTCTGGTCGGTGCCGTGCGGCGTGACGGCGTTCAGGTCGACCCGGGCGTCGCGCGCCAGCGATTCGAGCCGGGCGCGATCCTCCCGCACCGCGGCGACGCTCCGATTCCAGGCCTCCGGACCGGGCGGCTCCGGCGAGGCCGGCCAGTAGCCCGCCGGCCATACCTTCTCGTCGTACGGCCCCGAGAGCGAGAAATCCAGGATGTCTCGCTGCACGATGCGGATGTGTTCCAGGAGTTCCCAGGGGGAATGGGCGAGGCCCGCCGGTCGGGCCCCTCGCAGGTGCGGAGGCAGGTCGCTCACGGCGTCGTCGAAGGAGGCATGCGCCTCCGACCAGCCGAGGGAACGGGCCAGCATGCCTCGGGTTGCCGGATCGACGGACATCCGCGCCTCCTTGGATGTTTCTCGACGAGGTTGAGGTTCGACCGCGGTCGCGTGCTCAGCGATGATTCTAGGCATGGCCCCGTGAGCCTGGCGAGCCGTCGGCCGCAATCGCGGGTCGTCCCGGAAGTCACGGACTTTTTCCCGCGGGTCGGGTAGCCTGGGGTGCGAAGGCCGGACGGTGACGATCGGCCGGGGTCCACTTCCCAAGGAGCGACGATGAAGCGATTGGCCCTCACCCTGGCGGCGCTGGCCTCCCTGGCCGGCGACGCGGATGCGGACGCCCCGGGCAGGCTGAACGTCCTGTTCATCGCGGTGGACGACTTCCGGCCGGCGCTCGGCTGCGTCGGCGACCCGCACGCCCGGACCCCGAACATCGACCGGCTCGCCGCGCGCGGGACGGCGTTCTCCCGCGCCTATTGCCAGCAGGCGGTGTGCAGCCCCTCCCGCTCGTCGCTCCTGACCGGTCGGCGGCCGGACTCGACGCGGGTCTTCGACCTGGTCACGCACTTCCGCGCGGCGTTGCCGGGCGTCGTCACCCTGCCGCAGCATTTCAAGCAGCACGGCTACTCCGCCCAGGGCGTCGGCAAGATCTTCCACGACGGGTACGACGATCCGCCCTCGTGGAGCGTGCCCCATGAAAGGACCCGGGGCGCCAACTTCGGCCCCGAAGGCCGCAAGCTGTTCGCCGACCTGCGGGAACGGGCCCGGGCCTCCGGCGAGGAGGCGTCGCGGGTGCGCGGGCTGCCCGTCGAGGCGCCCGACGTGCCCGACGAGTCGCTGAACGACGGCTGGACCGCCTCCCGCGCCGTCGAGATCCTCAAGCAGCGGGCCGGCGATCCCTCCCCCTTCTTCCTGGCGGTGGGCTTCATCAAGCCGCACCTGCCGTTCGTCGCCCCGAGGCGCTACTGGGACCTGTACGACCCGGCCCGGCTGCCCGTCGCCGACTCGCCCGAGCCGCCGCGGGACGCCCCGGCGTTCGCACCCCAGTTCGGCGGGGAGTTGCGGCAGTATCACGGCGTCCCGAAGCAGGGCCCGATCCCGGAGGACCTCGCCCGCAGGCTCGTGCACGGCTACTACGCCGCGGCCAGCTACATGGACGCGCAGGTCGGGCGGGTGCTCGATGCGTTGCAGCAGGAAGGGCTGGCCGACCGGACGGTCGTGATCCTCTGGGGCGACCACGGCTGGCACCTGGGCGACCACGGGATGTGGTGCAAGCATACGAATTACGAGCGGGCGACCCGCTCGGCGCTGGTGATGAGCGTTCCGGGACAGAAGGCGGCGGGCCGGGCCACCGACGCCCTGGTCGAACTCGTGGACATCTACCCGACCCTGGCGGAGGTGTGCCGGCTGCCGGCCCCGGACGGGGTGGAAGGCCACAGCTTCGCCCCCCTGCTGGACGACCCGGCCCGCCCGTGGAAGGCGGCCGCCTTCAGCCAGTATCCCCGAGGCGGGAAGCCGACCGGCCCTCTGATGGGCTACGCGGTGCGGACCGACCGATACCGCTACGTCGAGTGGAGGAAACGAGGCGGCGCCGAGGTCGTGGCCCGCGAGTTGTACGACCACCGCACGGACCCGGACGAGTCCGAGAACGTGGCCGACGTCGCCGCGAACAAAGCGATCGTGGCGGACCTGGCCGGCCGGCTGGCCGCCGGGTGGCGCGAGAATGCCCCGCCCCGGTGAGGCCCCGCCAGGCCTCCCCCGCGACGGCGGAAGGCCCCGGGCCTCCGGCGTTGGGTTCGTTTCGGATCGGCCTTCCTCCGGGGGGGCGAGCCGGCGCGTTGGGTTCGTTTGGGATCGGCCCTCCGGGTGGGCGAGCCGGCGCGTTGGGTTTGTTTGGGATCGGCCCTCCTCGGGGGGGCGAGCTGGCGCGTTGGGTTCGTTTCGCCCGATACCGTCCCCGCGCGATCGGGCGGCCCGAGGCCGGGGAGGCCGGGCGAACGCCCCCACCTATCCTGGACCGGCGGGCGATGCCGGCCGATGCGCCGGGGCCCGTCCCGGCGGGCGGAAGGCCTTCCGCACGGCCGATCCGGCGGGGATCCCGCGCCATCCCCGCCGCTCACTTCGGCGCGGGGGGCGGTCAGGCCAGGACCAGGATCGACGCCCAGGCCAGGACGCCCGGGTCGGTCTTGAGGGTCGCCAGGGGGGCGGTCCGGCCCAGGTCGGCCCGGTACCAGCGGGCGACCTTGGCGGCGCGGGCCTCGGGGGAGCCCTGGAACGCCTGGATCAGGGACAGGGGCGAGGCCCCCGCCGCGAGCCGGGCGGCCCAGGGGGCGAGTTCCGCGGCCGAGGCCTCGCGGCCCGTGAACCGGGCGTACCAGGTGCCGACCAGCCCTTGCGGGCGGGCCCCGTCGCGGGCCAGGGCCTCGGGCAAGGAGAGGATGGTGGCGCGGACCGCGTCGTCGGCCAGCCCGTTCACGAGCCATCCGGCCCAGACCTGGACCCCCGGGTCGGCCTTCAGGGCGTCCAGCGGCTGCGCCCGGCCCAGGTCTTCCTGATACCAGCGGGCGACCTGGGTGATCCGCCCTTCGGGCGACGTGAGGATCGCCCGGGCGACCTGGTCGCGCGTGGCGAGCCCGGCGTCCAGCGACCCGGCCCATCCCGCCAGCCCGGACGGGTCGACGGCCCGCCCCAGCACGTCGAGGTACAGCCCAGCGACGAAACCCGCGTTGGTCCCGCCGTTGGCGGCCTTGAACTCGTCGGAGCCGAGGATCGCCGCCCGGACCGAGGCGTCGGAGACCAGGCCGGCGGCGGTGCCCGCCCGGCTGACCGTGGACTGGGAGGGCGGGGCCGATCCGGCGCCGGAGGCCAGGGCGAGGGCGGCGTCGACGATCCCGCGCGCGGCCACCAGCCCGCCCAGCCCGGGCAGGGGCTTGGCCCCGGCGACGATCCGGGTGGCCACCTGGGCGGCGTTCAGCTCGGGATAGAGGCCGATGACCAGCGAGGCGACGCCGCTGACATAGGCCGTGGCCATCGACGTCCCGGAGTAGACGGCCAGCCCCGAGCGGTCGACGCGGGGCGGCACCAGGCCGAGGATCTCCGAGCCCGGCGCGGCGATGTCGACGTTGCGGCCGTAGTTGGAGAAGCTGGCCAGCCGGCCCGACCGGTCCACGGCGGCCACGCTGATGACGTTGGCCAGCGGGTCGGTGGCGGGGTAGTTGACCCGGATGTCGTTGCTGGACCCCTGGTTGCCCGCCGCCGTCACGAACACCACGCCCCGCGCGTTGGCGAAGGCGATCGCGTCGTGGAGGGCCCGGGAATACGACCCGCCCCCCCAGCTGGCGTTGATCACCCGGGCGCCGTGGTTCACCGCGTAATAGACGGCCGAGACGGCCGTGTCGATCGTGCCGTTGCCCCGGGCGTCGAGGAACTTCAGGGGCATGATCCGGGCGTTCCAGTCGATCCCGGTCACGCCGTAGCCGTTGTTCCCCGCGGCGGCGATCACCGAGGCGACGTGGGTCCCGTGGCCGTCGTCGTCCTGGATGTCGGGCGTCCCGTTCACGAAGTTCCAGCCGTGGAGGTCGTTGGCATAGCCCCCGGCGCCGGGGGTGGGGTTGGTCCAGAGCCGGCCGGCGAAGTCCGGGTTGTTCAGGTCGATCCCGGTGTCGATGACCGCGACGATCGTGCTCGCCGATCCGGTCGAGATCGACCACGCCTCGGGGGCGTCGATGTCGATGTTGTTGGCCTGATCGAGCCCCCACAGCCGGGGGAAGGCCGGGTCGTCGGGCGTGACCCGGACGGCGGCGGGGCGGACCACCGCGTCCGCCTCCGCGTAGACCACCGAGGGCCGGGCCTCCAGCACCCGGATGGCACGGTCGCGATCGATGCCGGGACCGATCGCGATCGACCGGAGCCCGCCGGGGTAGGCCCGCATCACCTCGGCCCGCAGGGGCTTCAACGCGGCCCGGACGGATGACTCGGTGGCCGTCTCGGCGAACCGGACCAGGACCGTGCGCGAGGCATCGGGGTCGGGCCAGGGGCCGGCCGCCCGGGCGCCCCCGCCGTCCATGAGCGTCCGCGATTCGAGCGGCTCGACCCGGTTCGCGCGACCAAGGCGATGCGAGGGGCGTCTCATCGTGGCTCCGGCGTCGTGGGATGCGGCGTCTTGGTGCGGCTCGGGGCGCAGGCCGGGCGGATCGGGTCGCGGAGATCATGCGTAAGTAGGATAGCTTAACATGCGATGGGGCGTCCGCGCAAACGTCGGTCCTCCGCTTGAGGTTTTCCGGCCCGATGCCGCCTCCCGGCCGGCGGTCCGGGCCCGGCGGGCGGCGGTCGGCTTTCCCTAATGCGTGTCGGGGCCGTTCTTTGAGGAACCGATTCGGCCCCTTGTGGGGGCGCCGTTCGCCGGGCTAGAATGATCCCATCCTGGCCGGTGACCGCCCGACCGCCGCCCGACCCTCCCCGGGGAGCCCCCACCTCCGATGACGAAGTCGATTTTCGCCGGGGGCCTCCTCCCCGCGTTGCTCCTTCTGGCGGCGCCCGCCGGGCCCGCCCGCGCGGGCCTGCCGGTGGTGCCGGAAGGGTTCAAGATCCGCCTGGTGGCCAACGTCCCCGCCGTGGTCTACCCGTGCCAGGTCGCCACCGCCCCGGACGGCTCGGTGTTCATCGCCGAGGACCCGATGGACCAGGTCGGCCCGTACGAATC
This sequence comes from Tundrisphaera macrotermitis, assembly GCF_051175315.1. Lineage (NCBI taxonomy): Bacteria > Pseudomonadati > Planctomycetota > Planctomycetia > Isosphaerales > Isosphaeraceae > Tundrisphaera > Tundrisphaera macrotermitis. The sequence continues at coordinate 1,732,373 of NZ_CP195100.1, read as the reverse complement.
CGACCACGGCAAGATCCTCATCCTCCGCGACGGCAAGGATCCGCAGGTCTTCGCCGAGGGCTTCCGCGCCATCTTCGGCATGGCCTGGCGCGACGGGGCCCTCTACGTCAGCCACATGCCTTACTTGACCGTCCTCCGCGATGACGACGGCGACGGGAAGGCCGAGTCCCGCACCGAGTTGTTCAAGGACCTGGGGATCACCGACAACAAGGGGCTCAACGACCACATCGTGTCGGGCATCCAGTTCGGCATCGACGGCTACCTCTACATCTCGACGGGCGACAAGGGGATCTATCGCGCGACCGGGCCCGACGGCCGGACCGCCCAGATCGTCGGCGGGGGGACGCTCCGCTGCCGGCCCGACGGGACCGGGATCGAGGTGCTGACGACCGGCACCCGGAACCACCTGGAGCCGAACCTCGACGCCGCCGACAACCTGTTCACCTACGACAACACCGACGACGGCGACGGCTGGTGGACCCGGGTCACGCACCACGTCGACGGCGGCTACTACGGTTATCCGTACGACTACCACGACCACCCCGACCGCTTCCTCGACCGGATGGCCGAGTACGCCAGCGGGTCGCCGTGCGGCGGCATCGTCTATCGCGAGGACGCCTGGCCCGAGAGCTATCGCGGCCGGGCCATCTGGGCCGAGTGGGGCAAGCGGGCCGTCCGGGCCTTCAAGTTCAAGCAAAAGGGCGCCTCGTTCGTGGTCGAGGACGTGGCCGAGCTGGCCCAGCCCGAACCCTCGGGCGAGTTCCGTCCGCTCGACCTCGCCCTGTCCTACGACGGCAAGACCCTCTACGTGGCCGACTGGGGCATGGGCGGCTGGGGCAACAAGTCCGAGAAGGTCGGCCGGGTCTACGCCATCACCTACGACGGCCCCCTGCCCCCGACCACCCCGCGCGGCAGCGACTCCGACCCGATCGAGGCCCAGTTCGCGGCGCTCGCCCACCCCTCCTACAACGAGCGGACCCGGGCCCAGCAGGCGATCATCCGGAAGGGACGCGAGGCCCTCGGGCTCGCCGCGAAGGCCCTGGCCGATCCCGCGACCGCCCCCCTGGCCAAACGCCACCTGGTGTGGGTCGTCGACGGCATCGCCGGCGGGACGCCCGAGGCCGACGCACCGCTGATGGCCGCCCTGGACGACCCGGTCGCCGACGTCCAGGCCCAGGCGGCGAGGGCGCTGGGCGAGCGACGGCGGCCCGGTGCGCTGGCGAAGCTCCAGGGAAAGGCCAACGACTTCTCCCCGATCGTCCGGCTCCAGGTGATCATCGCCCTGGGTCGGATCGGCGACCCGGCGGCGGTCCCCACGCTCCTGCCGATCCTGGCCGACGGCGACCGCACGCTCGCGTTCTCGGCCCGGCAGGCGCTCCGGCGGATTGGGAGGTGGGAGGCGATCGCCGCCGGCCTGAACTCGCCCGACGCGAAGGTCCGCGCCGGCGTCCTGGCCGCGATGGAATCGACGTATGATGTGGAAGTCTTGAAGGCCCTGGCGCTGGCCGTGGGCGGGGGGGATGCCACGGCCGACGACCGGGCCCGGGCGGTCCAGACGCTGGCCACGGTCCACCGCAAGACGCCCCCGTGGGACGGCAAATGGTGGGGGACCCGGCCGACCAAGGGGCGGGCCCCCGCCCGCTCGATCGACTGGGAGGGGACGCCCGTCGCGCTCATCGCGGCCCGCGCCGCCCTGTCCGATCGCGAGCCGGCCGTCCGGTTGGCCGCCGTGGCGGCGGCCCGCGAGATCGACGACCCCAACGCCCGCCCGACCCTCCGCGTCCGGTTCGCGGTCGATGACGACGCGGAGGTGCGCCGCGAGATCGCCCGGACCCTGGGCGAGCTGAAAGACGCCCCGGCGGTGCCGATCCTGGTCGCGGCGATCCGCGACCCCGCCACGCCCGAGCCGGTCCGCGACGCGGCCCTGTCCGGCGTCGAGGCGATCGGCGGCCCGAAGGTCAGTCAGGCCCTGGTCGAGCTGCTGTCCGTGGCCGAGGTCGCCGCCAGCGATGCCCGGCAGGCGCAGGTCATCGCGGCCCTGGGCCGGGCGAAGGCGAAGGGGGCCGTCGAGGCGATCGGCGGGCGGCTCGCCAGCCCGAATCCGGGCGTGCGCGAGGCGGCGGCCCGCGCCCTCGGGGCGATCGGCGCGGCCGACGGCGTCGCGGAGAAGCTCCGCCCGCTGGTCGCGGACCCGGCCGTCCCGGTCCGCAACGCGGCGATCGCGGCGGTCGCGGCCCTGAAGGACCGCGGGGCCATCCCCGCCCTGATCTCGGCGGCCAACGACGAGCCGACGCGGTACGAGGCGGCGCTGGCCCTGGCGGCCCTGCCCGACCCGCGGGCCCTCCAGGTCTACCTCCGGGGCGTGTCCGACCGGAGCCAGGACCTGCGCCGGGCGTCCGCGAGGGCGATCGCGGCGATCCGCGACAAGGCGGAGCCGACCCTGGTCTCGCTCGCCGAACGCAGGGAACTGCCCCCGTCCGCCCTGCCGGAGTTGCGGCGGATATTCAACCCGCTCCGGCCGATCGCCGGGTGGCACTGGGTCGGCCCGTTCCCGATCAAGGAACGGCCGCCGGTCCCGGCCGGACAGCCGATCGACCTGGCGGCCTCGATCGCCGGGCCGGACGGGACCCCGCTGTCCTGGAAGCCGATCGAGGGCGACCCGGCGACCGGGATGGTCGACCTGGAGAAGATCCTGCCGGGCCAGTCCGAGAAGTCGGTGTTCGCCGTCGCCACCTTCACCAGCGAGACGGCCCGCCCGGCCCGGCTGGCGGTCGGGTCGGACGACACCCTGCAGGTCTGGCTCAACGGCAAGGACGTGTACAAGTTCGAGGGCTCCCGGTCGTTCAACGCCGAGGAGTCGCGGGTCGACGTCGAGCTTCGCCGGGGGGAGAACCGGATCCTGGTCCGCTGCGGCAACCACGGGGGGCCGTGGGCCTTCGCCGTCTCGGCCACCTCGGGCGAGGAGCCGGCATTCCTGGCCGGGCCGTCCGGCGGCGGGTTCGACCCGGACAAATTCCAGGCCCAGGCCCGCGAGGGACAGGGCAAGGCCGACCACGGCCGGGAGCTGTTCTTCGACCTCAAGGGGGTCGCCTGCTCCAAGTGCCACGCCGTCGGCGGCCAGGGGGGGGCGGTCGGCCCCGACCTGTCGGGCGTGGCCGCCAAGTACCCCCGCGAGGAGCTGATCGCCTCGGTCCTCTACCCCTCGGCGCGGATCTCCTCGGGCTACGAGCCGACGGTGGTCGCCACCGCCGACGGCCGGGTCTTCACCGGCCTGGTCAAGTCCGAGACCGCCGACGCCCTGGAGATCGAGGACGCCGACGCCAGGCGGACCCGCATCCCCAAGGCCGACATCGAGGAGCGCAAGGCCAGCGACCTGTCGCTGATGCCCAACGGGCTGGTCGAGGGGATCTCCGCCCGCGACTTCGCCGACCTGATCGCCTACCTGGAAACCCTCAAGGACGCGGCGGCCAACCAGGGCGCCCCCGCCCCCGCCCCCTGACCCCGGACCGAAGAAACCTCATCCCCGCATCACGGACCGAGCGAGCGACGATGTCCCAAGACGAGTCCACCGCCCCTCGCGGCAAGCGCGAGCGGAGCACCCGCTACCCCGGCGTCCCCCTGCCGGAGAGCGTGGAATTGTGCAAGTTCATCGAGGGCCACGGCCTGGACGGCCTGTCGGCCACCGACATCGCCACCGCCCTGGGCTACAAGAACATCAAGACCAACACGTTCTCCGCCCGCCTCAGCGCGGCGCGGCAGTTCGGCCTCCTGGTGCTCAAGGACGAGGGGTACACCCTCACCACCCTGGCGCGGTCGATCCTCCACCCGGTGGATCCCGGCGACATGCCCCGGCTCCACCGCCAGGCCCTGCTCTCGCCGTCGCTGTACAAGGACCTGGCCGAGCGGTTCGCCGACAAGAGGGTGCCGGACCCGGCGATCCTGGGCAACGTGCTCTATCATGATTACCAGATCATCTCCTCGGCCAAGCAGTCGGCGGCCCAGGCGTTCCTGGACTCGGCCCGCTTCGCGGGCATCCTCGGCGATGACCTGATCCTCCGCCCCCAGGGGACCGCCCCAGCGCCGGCCGCCGCCCCGACGCAGCCCGTCGCCCCGGCGGTGCCCGCCGCCGGCGCGTCCCCCGCGCCGGCCGGCCCCTCGGCCGTCGCGGGCGAGTCGCCCCGGGCCCGGTCCGCCACCAACGACGTGCGGATCGACCTCCGGCTCTGGGACGAGGACGCGGGCAAGTCGATCCGGGTCCGCGCCCCCGAGACGATGACCCCGGCCAGCTTCGACCGGCTCATCCAGACGCTCCGGCTCCACCTCCGGATCGAGGAGCCGCCCGCGCCCGGGGCCGACGACGAGCCCGAGGCCCCGGAACCCGACGACGACCGGGACGATTGAGCCCCCGATCCGCGGCCGCCACCGGCATCCATCCAGGGAGAATCACGCATGCGATCGAGATCCGGGTTGATGGGGTGGCTGGCCGCGTGTGCGGCGGCGTTGGCGTTCGCCCCCGGGGCATCCGCCGCCCCGGACGGCCGCCCGCCCAACATCGTGTTCATCTTCAGCGATGACCACGCGTACCAGGCGGTCTCCGCCTACAATGACCCCCGCAAGCTGGTCGAGACGCCGAACATCGACCGGATCGGCCGCGAGGGGATGCGGTTCGACCGCTGCGTGGTCCCCAACTCGATCTGCGGGCCGAGCCGGGCCACCGTCCTGACCGGCAAGTACTCGCACCTCAACGGCTTCCTCGACAACTCCGCCAGCAGCCGGTTCGACGGCTCGCAGACGACCTTCCCCAAGCTGCTCAAGAAGGCCGGCTACCAGACGGCGGTGATCGGCAAGTGGCACCTGGTCTCCGACCCGACCGGGTTCGACACCTGGAAGATCCTGCCCGGCCAGGGGGCGTACTACAACCCGCCGATGATCGACGGGGGGCAGCGGGTGGTCCGGCCGGGCTACGTCACCGACGTGATCACCGACCTGTCGCTCGAATGGCTCAAGGGGCGGGACAAGTCGAAGCCCTTCCTCCTGATGTGCCAGCACAAGGCCCCCCATCGCGCCTGGGATCCGCCGACGCGGCTGCTGGGGCACGACAAGGACCGCGTCTACCCCGAGCCCCCGACCCTGTTCGACGACTACGCCGGGCGCGGGCTGGCCGAGCGCGACCAGGACATGACGATCGCCAGGACGATGGTCCCGCTCGACCTGAAGCTCACCGCGCCGGCCCGGCTCAACCCCGAGCAGCGCCAGGCCTGGGATGCCTATTACGAGCCCCGCAACGAGGCGTACCGCAAGGCGAAGCCCGAAGGGGACGACCTCGTCCGCTGGCGGTATCAGCGCTACATGCACGACTACCTCGCCTGCGTGAAGGCCGTGGACGAGGGGGTCGGTCGCGTGCTGGACTATCTCGACGCGGAGGGGCTGGCCGAGAACACCATCGTCGTTTACACCTCCGACCAGGGGTTCTACCTCGGCGAGCACGGCTGGTTCGACAAGCGCTGGATCTTCGAGGAGTCGCTCCGCTCCCCCCTGCTGGTCCGCTGGCCGGGCGTCGCGAAGCCCGGCTCGGTCGAGCCGAGGCTGGTCTCCAACCTCGACTTCGCCGAGACCTTCCTGGACGCGGCCGGCCTGCCCGTCCCCGCCGAGATGCAGGGCCGGAGCCTCGTCCCGGTGCTCAAGGGGCAGCCCCCGGCCGACTGGCGCACCAGCTTCTACTATCAATATTATGAGTACCCCCAGCCCCACCACGTCCGCCCGCACCACGGGGTCGTCACCGATCGGTACAAGCTGGTCCGGTACGAGGCCCCCGACCTCGACTCCTGGGAGCTGTTCGACCTCAAGGAGGATCCCCAGGAGCTGAAGGACGTGTACGGCGACCCGGCGCGGGCCGGGGTGGTGGCCGATCTGAAGCGGGAGCTGGCCCGGCTCCGGGCCGAACTCAAAGTCCCGGCGTCCCCGACCGCCCGATGACATCCGGCACCGGCCGTCGAGGTATCCAGGCGAGGCCATGGGCTCTCCTCGGCCCGACGCGGGTTCGGCGAGGGAAGCGGCCGGTTCCGGGACCCGGTATCGGTGGGGTCGGACTCACCCTGAGGTTTCGAGGATTGGGCCGGCCCAGAGCCCTCAGTTCAACAGGGCCGGCTCCTCCATCAGGAGCCCATACTTCTTCATCTTCTTGTAGAGGGTCGTCCGGTTGATGTCGAGGACCCGGGCGGTGTCCTGGCGGTTCCAGTTCAGGGCCCGGAGCGTCTGGATGATGATCTGCTTCTCGGGCTCTTCCAGGGCCTGCTTGAGCGGCCGGAGCCCGAGGCTGGAGCTCGCCGCCTGGCGCGGGGCATAGTTGGGCGACCGCAGGGTCCGCGACGGCAGCGCGCCCAGCGACAGGTTGGCCGGGGTGATCCGCGAGCCCTGGCTCATGGCCACCCCGCGCTGGATCACGCTCTCCAGCTCGCGGACGTTGCCGGGCCAGTCGTGCCGGAGGATCAGGTCGATCGCGTCGGACGAGAAGTCGGCCACGGGCTTGGCGTACTGGGCGGCGAACCGCGAGCGGAACAGCTCGGCGAGCATCGCGATGTCGCCGCCCCGCTGGCGGAGCGGGGGGAGCTTCAGGCAGACCTCGTTGATCCGCTCGTGCAATTCGCGGCGGAACTTGCCCTGCTCGACCAGGCTGGGGAGATTCTCGCGGGTCGTGAACAGGTAGCGGACGTCGACCGGGAGGCTCCGGGAACTCCCCATCGGGGTGAAGGACCCTTCCTGGAGGACGGCCAGCAGGCGATCCTGGAGGGGGAGCGACAGGGCGGCGACCTCCTCGAAGAGGATGGTCCCCCGGTTGGCACGCTCCAGGAACCCGACCCGCTCGCCGGCCTCGGCCCCTTCGAACTTCTGGCCGAACAGGTCGCGTTCCAGGAGGAACTCGTCGACCCCGGCGCAGGCCACCTCGACCAGCGGCTTGTCGCGGCGGCCGCTCTTCTGGTGGATGGCGCGGGCCAGGAGGGTCTTGCCCGTCCCCTGCTCGCCGGAGATCACCACCGAGGCCCGCGTCGTCGAGACCATGTCGGCCAGTTCGATCGCCTTCTTCAGCGCGGCGTCCTCGCCGGCGATCGCGGAGGCGAACGGGGCGGGCTGCTGGTCGGCCGGAGGCGCGGGCGGCTCTCCCGCGGCCCCGGACTGGTGGCCGTTGATCGGCCGGGGCTCCTGGCCCGCCCGGTGGTCGTCGCGGGGCCGGGACGGTTGCCCGTTCGTGCCGGACGACTTGGAGGGGGTGTTCTCCGGGTGGAACTCGCAGGCCTGGGTCACGGCCGCCCGGAGCTCGTTGGCGGAGATCGGGAACTTCAGGACCGACAGGGCCCCCATCCGGAGCGCCTCCCGGGCCCGATCCGGGAACAGGCCCGGGAACAGGAGCAGGAAGGGGACGCGGGGGTGCTTCCGGCGGGCCAGGGACAGCAATTCGAGCGAGTCCGGGTCGGAGGGGTTGGCCCCGGCCAGGATCAGGTCGATGTTGCCCCGGTCGAGGCGCCGGACGGCCGCCGGGCCGTTGGTCGCCTCGTCGACCTGATGGCCCGCCGACTGGAGCATCGAGGCCATCAGGGCCAGGATCGAGGGATCGGGATGGACCAGGAGGATGCGAGCCGAGTTCATGGGTGCATTCTCTCGAGAAGGAGGCCCGCCGATCGGTCTCGGGGCCTGGTCGTCATCCTTGAGGGAATGGATCCGGGCCCGTCTGGGGCCCGCTGGGGGCTTCTGGGATGTCGCCTGCGGGGCGTCGCAACTGCGGCCGTGCAAGGGGAATCCGCCCGATACACGGCGGCCGTTGATCGGCCGCGACATCTGTTGTTTTTGCTATACGCCATATCCATGCACTCGTCAAAATCGGTGCCGAGATCGGAGCGGGCCCGATGCCCGATCGCCGATCCGCGCTCAGGCACGCGGATGGGCCTCGTTGTACGCATCGAGCATGCGCTCCCTGGTGACGTGGGTATAGATCTGGGTCGTGGTGAGCTTGCGGTGCCCCAGAAGCTCCTGGACGGACCGGAGGTCGGCCCCGCGGTCGAGCAGGTGGGTGGCGAAGCTGTGGCGGAACGTGTGCGGGCTGGCCGAGGGGTCGAACCCGAGGGCGACCAGGTGGTCGTGGAGCAGGCGGCCGACGCTCCGGGCGGTGATCCGGCCCCCCTTCTGGTTGAGGAACAGGGCCTTCTCCCCGGCGAGGGCCGGGCGGCGTTCGGCCCGCCACAGGACGATCCAGCTCATCGCGATCGGCCCGATCGGGCTGAGCCTCTCGCGCCGCCCCTTGCCGCGGACCCGCACCAGCGCCTGCTCCTCGTCGATGTCGTCCAGGTCGAGCCCGACCAGTTCGCCCACCCGGAGCCCGCCGCCGTAGAGGACCTCGAACATCGCCCGGTCGCGGACCCCGGCCTTCCCCCCGGTCGGGATCGCGTCCAGCAGGCGGATCACGTCCTCGGAACCGAGCAGGCTGGGGAGCCTCTGCGATTGCTTGGGGTTGCGCAGGCCCGCCGACGGGTCGGCCGCCATCACGCCCCGCCGCCTCTGGAACCGGAAGAAGGAGCGCAGGCTCGCCAGGCGGCGGGCGATCGTGCTCGGGGCGTGGCCCCGGCCGCTCAGCCACGCCGAGTAGTCCCGGAGCTTGCGCGGCCCGACCCCGGTGGGGTCGGCCGGCTCCTCGCGCCGGTCCCCGTCCAGGAACTCCTGGAACAGGGCCAGGTCATCCCGATAGCAGCGGAGCGTGTGCGGCGAGGCGTCGCGCTCGATGCGGAGGTGATCCAGGAAGGCCGCGACCGAGGGGTGCATCATCCGAGTCCTCGCGATCGATGGCCGGGGGGCCCGCGCCACGAGCCGTCGTGGCATGAGGGGCGATCGGCCCGACATCGCTTCGGATCGGATCGGCCGGCCCGGCCCCGCGGCTGGATGGAATCCGGGCGAATCCGGCGAGGGAGGGCCCGCCGGCGTCGCGAGATCCGGGAGGCAACCCAGGGACGCCCTTCCGGGAACGTGCGGTATGGCGAGGCCGATCGCTTCGTGAATCGCCGTAGCCCCCAGATCCGACGGACCGCACCCCGGGCCGGGGCCGGGGGACGACGATCGCGTTGGGCCGGATCAAAGACCAGGATGGACCGTCAAGATGGACCGGAGGACGACATGGAGCACTGTGGCGGGCGAAATCGGTGGATCATCGGGCCGCGGATCGTGCGAGCGTGCGTGTATCGTGTCCTGTGCAATAAAGCTACGCCCGTCCGTGGCGTTTGGGACACTCGGCCCGAGAATATTCGTCCGGGATCCCGGCCGAATCCGTCCGGTATGAGCATCGTGCGAGGGCGAACCGCTCTCCGTGCGACGGTCGGTGCGGCCTTCATCCCTGGAGTCTCCCGTGTCAGCCCCGTCGCTCGCGTCCCGGGACGGGTAGGCGGCGCCGGGAATGTCCGAGCCCAACGCGATCGGTCGCCGGTCGTCCGGCCCGGCGTTTCGGGCGGCGGCGGTGATGGATGGATGGCGGGGGGATCTGGGGCCGGCGGCGACCGGGCCGAGCTCGGGTCCGGTGCCCAGGGGGGCCGGGAGAAATGCCGGATCGCGCCTGAGGGCCGTCGCATCCGGATGGATAGGGTAAAGGGCCATGCCTCCGCTTGGCAAGCGCCGATCGGACAATCGGGGGACATTTTCGCGGGATCTTCACCCCCCGACGCGGCGGAGGCCGGCGGATTTGCGGGCCGGGCCTTGGCGTGATAGGTTTCAGGCGACGAGGACCGCGACAGCGATCGATCCCGCGAGTGCCAGCGATGCCGACCCCGTCCGACCTCGAAACCCTGACCCATCGGCTGATCCTGCCCCGGGACGCCAACCACCACGGGACGCTCTACGCCGGGGTCCTGCTCTCGCTGGCGCTGGAGGCGGGCTACGCCACCGCGTACCGGTCGGTCGGGCAGGCGGCCAACCTGGTGCTGAAGCGGGTGCTCGACGTCCGCTGCTTCGAGCCGGTGGCCATCGGCCGCGTCGTGGAGATCCGGGGCCGGGAGATCTTCCGGGCCCGGGCGCACGTGGTCGTCGCGATGGTCGGCTCGCCCCTGGCCGGCCGCAAGGGGCCCTGGATGGACAGCCTGATGCAGTTCGTCCAGGTCGACGGCTCCGGCCGGCCCGAGCCGCTGGCGGTCGCCCCGCCGGACGCCCCCGAGGATCTGGCCGCCCCCTGGGACGCCCTCCAGGACCGGGCCAGGCGGCTGCTGGGGATCCGGGGCTGAGCCGGCGGGCCTAGCGGGCGCCGGCCGGGCTGGAACCGAGGCCCGCGACCGCCGAGGCCGGCCCGAATTCGTGGGAGTCGTGGCCGCGATGGCTGGAATAGCGGATCGCGCCTTGTTCGAAGACGATCAGCTCCCCCCGGTGGAACGTGTGCCAGCCGACGGCGCTGAGCGGGCAGGTGGCGACCACGAATCCCCGGTTGGTCGCGTCGGTATCCAGGTCGAGCGACAGCGTCTCGTCGCCGAAGTGGCGGATCTCGTCCGCGCCGATCCGGACCTTGCGGAAGTTCAGCCCCTTCCAGCCCCCGAGGTCGTGGTAGCAGAACAGGCGGCGGCCGTCGGACAGCAGGACGTTGAGCTTGCCCATCCGGTTGGCTTCGGCCAGGAACTCGTAGAGCCGCTCCCAGGCCGCCCTCGTGTCGAGCGGCCCCCAGGCCTTGATCCGGCCCAGGAGGTGGCAGAAGAACTGCTCGGAGTCGGTCCGGCCCATGGGCCGGTGGTCGCCCAGCGGGAGGTCCCAGATCGGCCCTTCCAGCGTCCCGTTGTGGGCGAAGCAGTAGTCCCGGCCCCCCACCTCGCGGCTGAACGGGTGGGTGTCGGCGTGCGACGGCTCGTCGCCCACGGTCTTGTGGCGGACGTGGGCGATGTGGATCCGGCTCTCGATCCGGGCGTAGCTGGACAGGAACCCGGCGTAGTGGCTGGCGCCCCACTTCACCGGCTCCTTGACGATCGCCAGGGACTGGTCGGGATACCACCCCAGGCCCCAGCCGTCGGGGTTCTCGTCCCCCCGGGCGGCGAACTCGCGGATCGAGAAGTCGGCCGAGATCGGCGACTCGAACGACAGCGCCATCAGCTCACACATGGCGGGGGTTTCCCTCTGGGGTGGTCGGGGTCCGGGCCCAGTCTTCCAGGCGACGCAGCCCCTCGGCGATCGTGACCGAGGGCCGATAGCCGAGGTCGCGCCTCGCGGCGTCGATGTTGAACCAGTGGGCGGTGGCGAGCTGATGCGCCAGGAACCGGGTCATCATCGGCTCGCCGTCCCTCCGGAGGACGCGGTGGACGGCCTCCAGGATCGCGCCGGCCGCCACGGCGACCGGTTCCGGGATCGACCGCGTCACGGGCGGCGCCCCCATCGCCTGAAGGATACCATCGACGAGGTCCCAGAGCGGCCAGGGCTCCCCCTGGGAGATGAAGTAGGCCTTGCCCGCGACCGGGGATCCCGGCGCCAGGCGGTCGGCGGCCAGCAGGTGGGCGGCGGCGGCATCATCGATGTACGTCGAGTCCACCAGGACCGTTCGGCGGCCGATCCGGCGGAGCTTCCCGGCCCGCGACCGGGCCACGATCCGGGGGATCAGGTGGTTGTCGCCGGGCCCCCAGATCAGGTGGGGCCGGAGGGCGACCGTCGCCAGGTCGGGCCCGTTGGCTTGGAGCACCAGCTGCTCGGCCGCGGCCTTGGTCTCGGGATACGGGGCCGCGAAGCGTTTGGGATAGGGCAAAGACTCGTCCACCCCTTCCAGGTCCCCCCCGGCGTGGACCACGCTGGGCGAGCTGGTGTGGATCAGCCGGCCGATGCCCTGGGCCCGGCAGGCTTCGAGGACGTTGGACGTGCCGCCGACGTTGGCGGCGTGGTACTCCGCGAGCGGGCCCCAGACGCCGGCCTTGGCCGCGACGTGGAACACCGCGTCGCACCCCCGCACGGCCCGATCGACGGCGGATCGTTCGGCGATGTCGCCCCGGATCGTCTCGACCCCGATCGCCCGGAGTTCGGGATAATCGCCCCGGGCCAGGCTCCGGACCGTGTCCCCCCGGGCGACCAGTTGGCGGGCGATCGCCCCGCCCAGGAAGCCGCCGCCGCCGGTGACCAGGGCGATCATGGCAGCCTCCGCGCCGCCCAGGCGGCCAGGGCCTCGCGGTTGATCTTGGCGTTGTGGCGGATGTCGACCGGGAATCCGGGGTGGGGGAGGAAGGTCTGGATACCCCGGGTCATGGCGTGCTGCGCCCCGATCGCTCGGAGTTCCGCCTCGACCTCCTCGCGGCGAGCCCGGGTCAACTCGTTGTACGGCCGGGACGGGGTCGCCTCGAAGCAGAGGACCGGTCGCATCGCGCCCCGAGGGCCGACGCCGACGAGGGCGGTCCGGGCGACGCCCGAGGCCGCGTTGAAGATCCCCTCGCAGGCGACCGAGTAGAGGGCCCCGTCCGCCGTCTCGACCCGATGCGCCTTCCGGCCGCAGAACCAGATCCGGCCCTGCTCGTCGCGATAGCCGAGGTCGCCCATCCGGTGCCGGAACGTGCCCGAGGCCGGGTCGTCGATCTTGGCCAGGTCGGTCGCCTCGGGGCGTTGGAAGTAGGACCGGGTGACCACCGGCCCGCTCGCCACGATCTCTCCCACGGTGCCGTCGGGCACGAGCAGGTCGTCGGACCAGGCGGCAATCGGCCCGTCGTCGATGCGGATGATCTCGACCCGCATCCCGGGCGCGGGGCGGCCGACGCAGACCCCGGCCCCCGTCTCGGTGGCGTATCGGGTCTCGCCCAGGATCTCCCCGGCCTCGATCGAGCAGACGGGCAGGCTCTCGGTCGCCCCGTAGGGGGTGTAGACCTTCGCCTCGGGGTCGAGCATCCGGCCGAACGTCTCCAGCACCCGGGCCGGCACCGGGGCGCCGGCCGAGATCACCCGGCGGAGCGACGGCAGCCGCACGCCACGCAGCGCCTCGATGCCGACCCGGCGGATCAGGGCGGGCGAGCCGAACAGGTTGGTGACGCCGAAGTCCTCGATCGCCCCTATAATCTTGGTCGGGTCGGCCTGCCCCGGGCGGGTGAAGTCCATCTCCGGCACCACGCAGGTCATCCCCAGCGCCGGGCCGAACAGGGCGAACAGGGGGAAGGTGCAGAGGTCGACCTCGCCGGGGCGGATCTGGTAGAGGTCGCGGAGGATCGCCACCTGGTTGCGGAAGATCGCGTGGGTGTAGACCACCCCCTTGGGCGGCCCGGTGCTCCCGCTGGTGAACAGGATCGCCGCCGTCGCGTCGTCCCCCGGGTCGTCCATCGGCGCCGGATGGCCCTCGCCCCGGCGGATCACGTCGTCCAGTGTCGGCCCGCCCCCCGGCCAGCGGCGGCCGACCGTCACCACGGTGCGGATCGTCTCCCGGCCCCACCGCAGGACCTGCCGTGCGGCCTGCGCGGCGGGGATGCCGATGAACGCGGCCGGCTCGGCCTGGGCCAGGCAGGGGCCGAGGTTCCGGATCCCCAGCCCGGGGTCGACCAGCACCGGCACCGCCCCGGCCTTGAACAGCCCGAAGGTCAGGGCGAAGAATTCCAGGCTCGGCCGGACCATCAGCACGGTCCGGACCCCGGGGCCGATCCCCGAGGCGACCAGCCCGGCGGCGATCGCGTCGCTGTCGCGGTCGAGCTGGAGGAACGTCCGGTGGGTATGCCGGGCCCGCCCCGCGTGGTCGCGGCCCGACGGCGCCAGCACCGCCAGGGCGTGGGGACGCTCGCGGGCCATGGCCGGCAGGCCGGCGGCGATGTTGCCTGCGGCGACGCCGGACGCGGCGACCGTCATCCCACCTCCTGCGCGACCGGGTGGGCGGCCAGGAACCGGAGGATCGCCGCGGTCAGCTCCTCGCCCCGGTCTTCCAGGATGTAGTGCCCGGAATCCTCGAAGCGGTGGACCTCGGCGTTGGGGAACCGGCGGACCCACTCGTCCAGGAAGTGGCGGTCGAAGACGAAGTCCTTCAGGCCCCAGCCGATCAGCATCGGCGTGTCCTTGAAGGCCGGGAGCTTTTCGGCCACGCCCTGGACGATCGGATAGGCCCGGTCGTCGGGGCTCAGCGGGATGTCCTGGACGAACCGGAGCACGGCGATCCGGTTGTCCCACGAGTCATACGGGGCCATGTAGGCCTCGCGGGCCTCGGCGGAGAGCGGTTTCTTCTTGGCGCAGACCCGGGCGGCGATCCGGCAGAAGGCGTTGCCGCCCCGAACCAGCGCGGCGCCGACGGGCGTGTTGCGGCAAATCCAGAGCGGCAGCGGGAACGACTTCCTCACCGGCAGGGGGAACCCGGCCGTGTTGAGGATCACCAAACGGGCGATCCGCCCGGGGTGGCGGGCGGCGTAGGCCATGCCGATCATCCCGCCCCAGTCGTGGACGATCAGGGTGATCCCGCGGTCGACGCCCAGGTGATCCAGCAACGCCTCCAGGTCGTCGACCCGGCTCTTGAGGGTGTAGTCGTAGCGGTCGTCGCCCGGCTTGTCCGACCGGCCGCAGCCGATGTGGTCGGGCACGATCGTCCGGTGCGTCGGCGACAGGGCCTCGACCAGCCCCCGGAAGTAGAACGACCAGGTCGGGTTGCCGTGGACCATCACCACCGGGTCGCCCGACCCCTCGTCGAGGTAGCGGAGCTTCAGCCCGCCGCCGCGATCGAAGTCGCGCCCCGGGTGCTTGCGGTCGAATTCTGCGAGCAGAGCGTTGTTCATCCCTACCATTCCAGCCCGAGCATCAGGCAATTCAGGCCGCTGCCGATCCCCAGCCAGCCGACGCGGTCGCCGGGGCGGAGGAAGTCGCGCTCCTCGGCCACGGCGGCGGTCAACGGCACCGACACGGTGCCGATGTTGCCCAGGTGGGGATATGTGGAGAAGTCCCGGTCCCGGTCGATCCCGAGCGCCCCGAGCACGGTGTCCCGGTGCCCCGACCCGACCTGGTGGCAGATCACCCGGTCCACCTGGTCGGCCGCCCAGCCCATCCGGGACAGCAGCGCCTTCCAGGTCTTCGTGCCCAGTTCCACCCCGTGCTTGAGGACCGAGATCGAGTCGGTGGCCATGAACTGGCCGAACGACGCCGACGTGCCGATCCGCTCCATCCCCCACCGGCACAGGGCGTGGAACTGAGGGGCCGTCTTGGTGACGCCCCCCAGCAGGCGTCGACGATCCTTGTTCGCGAACGACCCGTCGGTCAGGACGATCGCCACGGCGCCCGACCCGCCGGTCATGGTCGCCAGGGAGTCGCGGAACGTCTCCATGGTCGGCTCGGCGAGCATCCGGTCGATGGCGATGTCGTTGATCTCCCGCGAGGTCTCGCAGGTCACCACCATCCCGGCTCGGATCTGCCCGAGTTCGATCCGGTTGGCGATGTCCACCATCCCGGTCAGCGCGCCCAGGCAGGCGTTGCTCACGTCGTGGATCGTGGTGTCCGGGCCGACGCCGACCTCGGCCGCCACCCGGCACGCGGTCGCCGGCTCGAACAGCTCGCGGCAGACCCCGCCGTAGATCAGGACCTCGACCTGATCGGCCCGGACGTCGGCCATCTCCAGGGCATGCCGGGCCGCCGCCGCCGCCCCGGCCGACACCGGATAGCCCGGGTCCCACCACCGGCGCTCGACGATCCCGGTCAGGGATTCGATCTGGCCCGGCGGGATGCGGAGGGCGTCGTAGAGCGGCCGGAGCCGGGCTTCCAGCTCGTCGGAGCCGACCACCACGGGCGCCAGCTCGTAGCCGATCGCGTCGATGAACACGTTGGAATATTTCACCTGGCCCCGGCCTCCATGCGGATCGTGAAGTCCTTGACCTGGTAGATCGTCCGGCCGTCGACCGACAGGAACCCCTCGGCCGTGAGCATCCGGCGGGCGTCGTCCACGGCCGTGACCGTGGCCTGCACGGTGATCGCCTCGTCGGTCGGCAGCACCTGGCCGCGATAGGTCCAGCGGTGCGTCTCCCCCACGGCGACCGACTCGAACTCCGACCTCGGCCCCGCCCCCCAGCGCTCGGCGGCCACCACCTTGAGCAACTGGAGGATCGCCTCCAGCCCCAAAGACCCCGGCTGGACCGGGTCCTGGTGGAAGTGGGCCTTGAAGAACCACGCCGAAGGGTCGACGTTGGCCGACCCCTGGATGAAGCCGAGCCCCTGGGCGCCGCCGTCGGCCACGAAGGCGTCCACCCGGTCGATCATCCGCCAGGTGTCCTCCGGGAACGGGGCGGCGGCCGGGTAGGCGAACCGCTTGGCCCGGTCGCGCTCGGCTGCGGCCAGTTGATAGGGCGAGGCGTCGCGGATGCCGACCTGCTGCCCCAGCGCCGCCTTGCTGAAGAAGCCGAACACGGTGTCGCCCCGGTAGACCTCTCGGCCGGCGGCGTCGGTCATGCGGAAGTCGTAGTGCTGGATGATCATCCCGACCGAGCTGGCGACCTTGGTCAGCTTCGCCGTGGTGACCAGAGTCCCGATGTCCCGGCCGATCGGCGCGAGCTGGACCGCCGTCCCGCCGAGGTTGCGGAACGACAGGTCGACCTCGCTGGTCAGGGCCGAGCCGACGTAGCCGGCCAGCCACCCGCACGGCTGGAGGGCCGTCTCCAGCAGGACGGCGAACGGCATCCGTTCCTGGCGGTCGGCGGCGAAGTACCAGGCGTCGGGCGGAACGTCGTACTCGGCGACCGCGTGGCCGCCGGCGACCATCACCCAGGGCTCGCCCCCCGTCTCGACCACCCGGTCCATGAACTGGAACGGCGGGCCGGGCAGGCGGGCGATCACCCTCCCCTCGTCGAACGGCCGATACCGATCGCCGAACGCGTCCGACGGCTTGCCGATGGCGAACGCCAAAATCCGCGAGCGGTCGTAGATCGCCGGCCGGGGGGCGATCGTCGCGGGGGCGGCCGGTTCGGCGCGACCCGCCCAGATCCGGCCGATCGCGTCGCGGTCCAGCCCGGCCATCCGCAGGGACATGTCCGTGATCTCGACGATCGGCTTGCCGTCGGCGTACATCAGGGCGTCGACGATCGCATACGGCTCGGGCCCGTAGCCGAGTTCCTTGATCTCGACCTCGTAGGTGACGACCTGGGTCGTGACCGTGACCTGCCCCCGGCACTTGAGCCGGCTGGCCACGCCCGGCACCGGCTCGCAGGCGACCGACCCGTCCTCGCCCACCCAGCCCATCCGCATCAGGAAGACGCGGAGCGTATGGAGGCAGCACTCGAACATCAGGGTGCCCGGCATCACCCGGTCGTCGACGAAGTGGCAGGTCATGAACCAGTCGTCGGGCCGGATGTCGGCCTCGGCGCGGATCAGCCCCAGCCCGAACCGGCCCCCGGCCGGGTCGAGGTGGACCACCCGATCCACCAGCGTCATGTTCCCCCCCGGCAACGGCGCGGGGCGGTGCAACGGCAGCCCATCGAAGGCCGGCCCGAAGGCCGCCGCCAGATCGCCACGGCGGAGGGCCTCGACCTGCCCGGCGTCGAAGGTCTCGACCGCCATCGCCACCGGCACCCGCCAGTCGTCGGGGAGCTTGCCCGGCATCGGCCGGAGGTCGAGCGCGGTCTTGATGACCCCCTGCCCGGCCGCCAGCGCCTCGTCGGTGAAGAACCCGGCGCAGCCGTCCCGCATGGTCAGCAAAGGCCGGCCGTCCACGGTCCCCTCGAACCGGAATCGGAACAGCCGCGACGTCCCCTGGCGGAAGAAGTGATCGATGTAAATATCATACCGGATCACCGCCCCCGGCCCCGGCAGCGCGTCGTGGAACGTCACCACGGCATCCAGGAGCCGATAGACGGCATGCCCGCCGGTCTCGAAGTCGACACCCAGGTAGGCCGACAGGAACAGGTCGGCCTGGCCCGATTCGACCGCGATGCTGGTCGGGATCCGCCCGCCGTCGAGGTACCAGGCCCCGGGCAGGACGTCATGCTCGGTGACCACCCGCCCCGAGCCCATCGACCGGGGCGTCCCCTCGATGGTGAGGATCCGGTCGACCAGCATCAACGGCTCGTCGGGCAGGCGGACGCGGGTCGGGTGGGCGTCGATCGCCGCGAACTCCGGACCGAGCACGTCGCCGATCCGCCCCACGGCGAACTCCAGGCACTGGTCGCGGTCCAGGGCCACCGGCGGCCCCGCCGGGACCGCGACGGGCGGGGCTTCCTGGAGCACGGCGACGGCCCCATCCCCGCCGGCCGCGAGCCGCTCGATCAGGCCCATCTGGAAGGCCATCTGGCCGGCCAAAGCCTCGTTCAGCCCGACCGAGACGCGGAGGAACGTGCCGTGGGCGCCCGACTCGGCGGCCTCGGTGGCGAACATCTGCCGGCCCAGCGGGTCGGACAGGGCGAGCGCGGGCAGCGGCGAGGGGACGGCGTGGGGGCGGGCGTGGGCGACGGGTTCGGGCACGGGGGCTTCCTCCCACGACCGGGGGCGGGGCATGGGTTCGTTTGTCCGGGGTTCGGGGGCCGGGGCGACGGGGTGTCGGGGCGGCATCGGGGGCAGGCGGAACGGGTCGCCGCCGGTGCGGAGGCGGAGCGAACGGCCTGCGGGTTCTGGGGTCGCCGGCTCGGCGTGGCCGTAGAGCGGGCGGAGGTCGACCGGGAACCGTTCGGCGATCAGACGGTCCAGGACCGCCAGCACGGCGGCGACCGGCTCGCGATCGGCCGGGCAGGCGGCGGCCGCCAGGTGGGGACGGCCGGCCAGGATCTCGCCGATCAGCCGGGTGCAGGATCCGCCCGGGCCGATCTCGACGAACGCCCGGACCCCATCCTCGTAGGCCCGGCGGACGACGGCCGGGAAGTCGAGCCCGTGGACCGCGTGGGCCACGATGGCGTCGGCCGCCGAATCCTGCGTGACCTCATACGACCGGCCCCAGGCCCCGCTGTAGAACCGGATGCCGGGGGTGGGCGAAACCGGCAGGAGGTGGAGGTCTCGGTAAGCCTTTTCGACCTCGCTCGCGACCGGGCAATGGACGGTGCTGACCGCCGGCAGGGGCAGCCAGTGCCCGCCCAGCCGGGCCACGAGTTGCTGCACGCTCCCGCGCTGGCCGCCGATCACGGCCTCGCGGTCGGCGTTCACGATCAGGAGGTAGGCGCGGTCGATCCCGTCCAGCGCGGCGCGGACCTCGTCGGCCGAGCGCGGGACGATCCCCGCCACCCAGTCGACCGGCTCCCCATCGGCCAGGCCCCAGGCCCGCCGGGCGGCGTGGCACGGGCCGGCGAGATCGGCCTGGAACAGCGGCGAGGCATGGAGCCGCCCGGCCATCTCATCCCGGTCGGTCCACGCCCCCAGGGCGAACAGGGCCGCCGACTCGCCCAGGCTGTAGCCGATCGCCGCGTCGGGCCGGACGCCCAGCCCGCGCAGCAGGTCCGCGACCACCGTGCCCAGGGCCACCTGGCCGAACAGCATCGGGCGGTGGTCGTCGGGCGACGGCGGAGGGGCGTCGTCCCAGTAGGTCCCGCCGGCCATCTGGGCGCGGAGGCCCTGGTTGCCGGCGTCCTGGGCCCGCAGCACCTCGGGCCACTCGGCCGAAAGGGCCCGCCCCATCCCGGCGAAGTGGTTGCCCATGCCGGGGAAGACGAACGCCAACCCGCCGTCCGGCCCGAGCGGGCGATCGGACAGGAACCAGCGGTCGCCGGGCCGGGCTTTTGCCTCGCTCGCCCCGGTTTGCAGCCTTTCCCGGGCCTCGGCAATCGATCCCCGCAACTCGGCGGGATCGCCGGTGACGATCGCCAGGCCGAGCGGTTGCGACGGGTCGTTGGGCCGGGACCGGAACCAGAGCCGGGCCAGTTCTTCGATCGGAGCATCGGCGGAGGCCGCCAGGCGGTCCAACTCGTCGAGCCCAGCGAGCAGCCCCGAGGCGTCCCCGGCCTCGACCGCGAATAGCGCGGCGGATCGCGGGCCGAGCGGCCGCAGACGGTCGGGCGTGGTGGCCGAGGCGGTCGGCTCGTGCCCTTCCAGGATCAGGTGGACGCGGTTGCCGTCGACGCCCGCCGCCGCCACCGCCGCCCTTCGGGGGCCGTCGGCCCGGTCGCGGAGCCAGAACCGGGGCGGGGCACCTTCCGGCGCCAGGATCTGGTGGCGGAGTTCCAGCGCCGCCTTGACCAGCGCGGCCAGCCCGGAGGCGATCCCCGCGTGGCCGACCCGGCCCGAGGCTGAACCGAGGACCGTCCCCGGACCGAACCCGTAGGCCCCGGCCAGGTCGTCGATCGGCTCCAACTCGTTGCGCTCGACCAGCCCGATCGAGGATGGCTCGACGCCGGCCTCGGCCAGCGCCCGGCCGATCGACGGGTCCTCGCCGTCCGCATCCGAGGTCGCCGTGCCGATGCCGGTGATGGTGGCATAGATCCGGTCGCCGTCGCGCTCGGCGTCGGCCAGGCGCTTGAGGACGACCACGGCCGCCCCCTCGCCCAGCGGGGTCTCCGCCTCGGGCCGGATCCGGCGGTCGGCCAGCCAGGAGCGGAGGTCGCCGGGCAGGTCCACCGCCCCGACGATCGCCGCGTCGAGTTCGCCCAGGTTCAGCAGGCGGGAGGCGACTTCCACGGAACGAAGGCCGGAGACCTCCTCGGCGGAGATCGTGAAGCTCGGCCCGCCCAGGCGGAACTCGCGGGCGACCCGGCTGGCGACCACGCTGCCCAGGGCGCCCATGGTCCGGTTGGCATTCAGGGCGGGGCCCACCGCCTCGCGCAGCGACTCGACCCAGGCGGCCTTCGCGGCGTCGTCCAGGTCCAGGCCCAGCTCCTCGGCCCAGGCGTCGGCGTGGGCGGCGACGGTCCAGCGGACGTGGAAGTTGGTCGCGTTCGGGTCCAGGCCGACGCCGACGAACGCCCCGCACCGGGGCCGGGGGCCGTCGTCGACCCACCCGGCGTCGGCGATCGCCTCGCCCGCCAGGTGGAGCAGCAGGGCCTGCTGCGGGAGCATCTCCTCGATTTCGCGCGGGGGGATCCGGAACCGGCCGGTCGGGATCGTCGCCCCGTCGACCCGGTAGGCCCCGGCGTCCGGGACGCCCGCCGCCTCGGCCGCGAACCAGTCGGAATCCTCGGCCCCCCACCAACCCCGGGGGCCGTCCGGCTCGCCCGGCACCGAACCGCCGAGCAGCCGGCCCTGCACCGCCGCCCGCCCGGCGAACGGCCCGAAGTGGGCGGCCAGCCCGACGACGGCGATGGGCCCGGCCGGCTCGGGGTCGAGAGGCCCGTCGACCGGCGCCTCGGAGACGCCGGGCACCCATTCCTCGATCAGGGCGTGGGCGTTGATCCCGCCGAAGCCGAACCCGCTGATCGCGGCCCGGCGGGGCCGATGGGCCTCGCGGCGGGGCCAGCCTTCCGAGCGGGACAGGATCCGGAACGGCCCGCCGTCCAGGTCGATCCCCGGCGCCGGTCGGTCGAAGTTGGCGGTGGGGGGTAGGGTGTCGTGGCGCAGGGCCATCAGCACCTTGATGAGGCCCGCCGCGCCGGCCGCCGTCAGGCAGTGGCCGATGTTGGACTTCACCGAACCCAGGACGCACCGGCCCGGCTCCGCGTTCTGGTCGGCCCACAGGGCCTGGAGGCTGCGGACCTCGACCGCGTCGCCGACCGGCGTGCCGGTGGCGTGGCATTCGATCAGGTCCACGTCGCCGGGCGACCAGCCCGCCGCGTCGTAGGCCGCCCTCATGGCGCGGAGCTGCCCCTCGGACTGCGGGGCGAGCAGGCCGCCGTCGATGTCGTTGGACAGGCCCACAGAGGCGAGCACGCCGTGGATCCGGTCGCCGTGGCGGATCGCGTCGGAGAGCCGCTTCAGGACGAACATCCCCGCGCCTTCGCCGACCACCAGCCCGTCGGCGTCGGCACCGAACGGCGAGGCCACCCCGGACGGCGACAACGCCCGGAGCTGCGAGAACCCCATCTGGGTGTACATCGGGTCGGGCCGCGACAGCCCGCCGCCGATCATCGCGTCGGCCCGCCCGGCCAGCAATTCGTCGGCCGCCAGCTTCAGGGCATAGAGCGACGAGGCGCAAGCAGCGTCCACCGTGTAGGCGCCCCCGCCCAGCCCCAGGGCCCGGGCCACCAGCCCGGCCGGCAGCCCGGCGGCGCGGGTGTTGAGCGGATCGGTGGGGTCGTTTGCGTCCGACTCCACGCCGAGACGTTCGGCGAACGTCCGCCCCAGCGTCTCCCAGGCGAACGCCGAGGTCGACTCGGTGGGCAGGACGAGGTTGCCGAAGACGACGCCGACCCGCGAGCGGTCGACCGCGTCGGTCCGCGCGTCCTGCCAGGCGGCGCGGGCGGCGTGGAGGGCCAGGTGGAACATCGGGTCGAGCCCGGCCAGCGCCTCGGGGTCGAGGTCGAGCCCTTCGGGGTCGAGCCGGAACCCCTCGACGAAGCATCCCCGCGTCGAGTCGACGCGGTCGGGCGTGGCGACCTCGGGGCCGAGGGCCGAGGGCGGGTCCAGGGGCCACCGGCCGGGGGGGACCTCGCGGGCGGCGGCCTCGCCCCGTCGGATGATGTCCCAGAGCTGGGCGGGGTCGCCGGACCGGGGGAAAATCCCCCCGATCCCGACGATGGCCACCCGTTCGCGCGGTCGCATGGTCGCTGGCCCGTCCTGTTGCTGCGTGGCTCGGTCTCGGGTCACTTCGATTCGGCCCGCGCCGCGCGGTTGCGGCGGAACGCCGAGGCCAGCGAGGCGTCGATCACGCACTCGTAATCCTCGATCCGCGCGACCGGGGCCCCCTCGAAATCGAGGAAGTCGATGTCGGCGCGGGCCCGGTGGGCGCTCGCCTCGGTGACGCGGGCCACCACCCGCACCCCGTCGGCCGGGAAGGCGCGGCGGAACTGGCGGTAGCGCCCGATGTAAGTGGGCAGCGAGCCGGCCCCGGATCGCTCGAAGCTCCAGAGAATCATCATCTGGAAGGCGCAATCGAGCGCCAGGGGGTCGGTGATCCACGACTTCCGCAGCGGCTGGTCGAGCCATTCGGCCGGCGCGGGGGCGGTGGCCACCCGGGCCGCGATCCCGGCGTCGCCGCACCCCTCGATCGCCTCGATCCCCCGCAGGGCCGGGCCGTGGAACAGGACGTCGCGATAGGCCTCGTCGCGATCCCCGCCGAACGGGGCGAGCGACGGCTCATCGACCGGGATCGGCCGTTGCGGGTGGCGGTCGCCGAGCACCACCTCGCCCCGGGCGTGCAGGACCTCGCGGCCGTCGGCCAGGACGCCCCGCAGCTCGACGGTCACCACCGCCAGCGAGTCGCGCCGGACCGGCTTGCCGGCCAGCACGCGGATCGTCTCCGGGCGGTCGTCGCGGACGATGACCCCCTTGAGCAGGCGGAAGTCGTCCACCCCCCGGCAGACCAGGCCCGGGTTGCGGTGCAGCGCCCCCTGGGCCAGCCATTCCAGGATCAAGGACATCGGCACCACCGGCCGGCCGTCCATCACGTGGGCGTCCAGGATCGGGGTCGAGGCCAGGTCCAGGGGCCGCTCGAAGACCTTGGTCAGGGCCGGGGCGGCGGCCGGGGCGGGCTCGGACGTTTGCGGCGTCCCGCCGTCCGGCAGGCGGCTGCCGTCGCCCAGGATCACCACCTCGACCGGCCCGCCGGGCCCGGCGCGAAGCTCGTCGACCAGGTAGCTCGCCCCGGACTCGGTCGGGATCAGGGCGATCCCCTCGGCCTCGAACAGGGGCCGGAGGGCGGGCGTCACCATCCCGCCGTCCCACGGGCCCCAGTTGACCGACACCACCCGGCAGCCCGGCCGGGCCTGGGCCTCGCGGCGGGCCGTCTTGTTCAACACCTCGTTGGCGGCGGCGTAGGCCACCTGCCCCGTCCGGCCGAACCGGGCGGTCGACGACGAGAACAGGACCAGGGCGTTGAGCCCGTCCGGGCCGATCGCCCCGAGCAGGGCGTCGAGCCCTTCCACCTTGGTAGCGAAGACCCGGTCGAACTGCTCGTCGGTCTGGTCCTCGATCTTGCGGTCGGCCAAAACCCCGGCGCCGTGGACCAGGCCCCGGATCGGGCCAAGCTCGTGGCCCAGGGCCTGGATCGTGGCGGCGACGGCGGCCTGGTCGCGGACGTCGACCGAGCGATACACGACCTTGGACCCCGCCGCCTCGATCCGGCGGAGGTTGGCCAGGATCTCGCGGTTGGCGGCGACCTGGCGGAACTCCTCGCCCAGGCTCTTGGGGTTGGCGTGGCCGTTGGCCCGGGCGTGGAGCGTCTTCTTGATGGCGGCCTCGTCGCGGAGCGGCGCGAGCCATTCGGGCTCGGGCGTCGGCTCGGGGCTCCGGCCCAGGATCGCGATCGTCGGGCGGAAGGCCGAGGCCAGGGCCACGGCGACCTCGGCGGTCACGCCCCGCGCCCCGCCGGTGATCACCACCACGTCGCCGGCCCGGAGCGGGTCGGCGGCTGCGGCCGGGGTCGGGATGGCGGGCAGGTCGATGCGGACGGCCCCCTCGCGGGTGAGCCCCACTTCCGACGGGCCTTGCAAGAACAGTTCGGCGACGATCGCATCGGCCAAAGCCGCCATGTCGCGACCGGCCGGGTCGACGTCGATCGCCTTGCAGGCGACCTCGGGCCACTCGTGCCCGGCCGTCTTGGCCAGCCCGGCCAGGGCCCCTTCGGCGGGGTCGGACCCGGCGGCGAGCCCGTTCAGGCCGAACGTCCCGCCCAGCCGCGAGACCGTCGCGAGGATCGCCCCCTGGGCGGCCCCTTCCTTGCGGAGGCCCGGGGCGGCCAGCCGCAGCAGGCGGAAGGCGTCGGCCGCCGACCCGCCGAGCAGGACCAGCCCGGACAGGCGGTCGGGGGCGGCGAGGCCGGCGATGCCGTCGCGGGCGATCACGCGGGCCGCGGGCAGACGCTCGGCGATCGCGGTGGCCAGGCCCGAGCCGTCATCCAGGACCCAGATCGCGCCGTCGCGGCGGGCGGCCACGGCCGGCCGGTCGCCGGGCAGGCTGGAGACCGTCGGGACCAGACGCAGGACGGGCGCGGCCGGGACGGGGGCCGGGGCCGGCTTGCTGATCGGCTTGATTTCGATCGACGCCGCGGCCGGCGCGGGGGCCGCCTCCGCCTGGGGCTCGCCGGCGAGGAATTCGGCGATCTGCCCGAGGGTGCGGATGGTGCCGACGTGCTCCGGACCGATCACCGGGGCGTCGGGCAGGCGTTCCTGCAAGGCGGCGAGGATCTCGACGCGCTTGATCGAGTCGATGCCCAGGTCGGCGTCCAGCTGCATGGCCGGTTCGAGCACCTCGGCCGGATAGCCGGTCTTCTCCGACACCACCTCCGCCAGGGCGTCCTGGATGGCGCCGATCCGCGAGGCGACCGAGGCCGCGGAGGCGGTCGCGGCGGGGGTCGGGGCGGCGGTCGTCGTGGTCGGGGCCGGGCCCGACCCGCCGGCGAGGAACTCGGCGATCTGCCCGAGGGTGCGGATGGTGCCGACGTGCTCCGGCCCGATGACCGGGGCGTCGGGCAGGCGTTCCTGCAAGGCGGCGAGGATCTCGACGCGCTTGATCGAGTCGATGCCCAGGTCGGCGTCCAGTTGCATGGCCGGTTCGAGCACCTCGGCCGGATAGCCGGTCTTCTCCGACACCACCTCCGCCAGGGCCGCGTGGACCGCTTCCAGGGCCGAGGGCTTCGCGACGGCCGCGACCGGGGCCGGGGCGGGTGCCGCGATCGGTGCGGGGGCCGGCTTGGGGGCGGCGGCGACCGGCGCGGGCCGGACGGCCGCCGGGGCCGGGGCCGGGGCGGGTGCCGGGCGTGGGGCCGGAGCGGCGGCGACGACCGGAGCGGGGCGGGCGACCACGGCCGGCGGGGGCGGCGGCATGATCGGCGCGGGCGCGGGGGCCGCGATCTGCTGGACCGGGGCCGGGGCCGGATACGAGGCGGCGGGCAGCGACGCGGCCGGCGGCGGGGCCATGCCCAGCGTGGCCAGGGTCAGCTGCTGCTGGTGGTGGAGCAGCGACTGGAAGGTCTGCCGTGCCCGGTCCTGCCCTTCCAGGAACTGGCCGTGGAGCCGGGCGGTCTGCTCGCCGAACTGCTGGAGGGCGACCAGGTTTTCCTGCGACACCCGGAGGGCGTCGGCCAGGGCCGAGGGGACCGGGGCCGGGGCGAACGTCGCGACCGGCCGGGCGATCGGCGCCGGGGGCGTGGCCTGCGCGACGGCCGGGGTCGCCGGGTAGGTCCCGTTGCCGGTGGCGTGGCCGCTCCCGTTGGCATGGTCGCGGTGGATGCCGTTGGTGCCGGCGGGGCGGGGCGTCCGGTCGTCGGGGGCTGGGCTCATCGTGGGGGCAGCATCCGGTAGGGTTACGGCGCGGGCCGCGGGGGGGATGATGGCGGGCGCGGGTGTGGCGGCCCTGGCGGGCGTGGGTGCGGGCGCGGTCGCCTTGGGTGCGGGTGCGATCGCCTTGGCTGCGGGTGCGGTCGCCTTGGCGGGCGGCGTGGCGTTGGCCCCGCTCACCTTGAAGGTCACGCCCTTCCTGGGGCGGGCGGCGGCCTCGGCCTCGTACCCCTCGTCCCACAGGTCGAGCCGGACCGGGTGGCCCAGGGCCGACAGGTGGGCCAGGGTGCGGGCCAGGTCGACCAGGTTGCTGCGCTGGCCGCGGGACGAGTCGAGGGCCAGGGCCGCCCCGGCGCGGCCGGGCAGGATCGCGTCGACCAGGCCGGTCAGGCGGTTCTCGGGGCCGACTTCCAGGAACGTCCGGATGCCCGACCGGGCCATCGCCTCGACCTGCTCGACGAACCGGACCGGCTTCGCCAGCTGCTCGGCGAGCTGGGCGCGGGCCGCTGCGGCATCATCCGGGTAAGGCTCGGCGGTGGTGTTGGCGAAGACGGGCGAGGCGGAGGCGGCGACCGGGATGTCGGCCAGGGCGGCCAGCAAAGGCTTGCTCGCCTCGGCCACGTACCGGCTGTGGAATGCGGCCGAGACGTCGAGCGTCCGGGTCGTGACGTTCCGGGCCTTGAAGGCGTCGGCGGCTCGGGCGATCTCGGCCGAGGCGCCGGACAGGACCACCTGGCGGGGCGAGTTGCGGTTGGCCAGGACGAGGTCGATCCCCGCCTCGCGGAGCGTCTTCTCGACCTCGTCGGCCGGGGCGATCACGGCGAGCATCCCGCCGCGATCGGAGCCGGGGTCGCCGGCCATCAGGCGGCCCCGGAGGTTGGCCAGGGCGAAGAAGCCGGGGGCATCGATCCGGCCCGAGGCGCAGAGGGCGGTCAGCTCGCCGAAGCTGTGGCCGGCGAAGGCGTCGGCCTCGACGCCGAAGTGCCGGAGGAGCCGGTACGCCCCCAGGCTCACCGCGCCGATGGCGGGCTGGGCCCGGTCGGTCGACCGGAGCGCGGCGTCGGCGGCCTTCTTGCCGGCGTCGTCGAAGCTGGGGTGCGGGTAGATCCAGTCGCCCAGGGGGCGGTCGCCGATCGGCCCGGCCTCCTCGGCCTCGGCCAGGGCCGAGCGGACCTCCGGGAAGACGCAGGCCAGTTCGCGGAGCATGCCGACGTACTGGGCCCCCTGCCCCGGGAACAGGATCCCCAGCCCGCCGGGGGCCTCGGCTCCGTGGGCGTAGTAGACCCCCTCGGGGGCCGCGGCCGCCGTGGCCGGCTTCGGGCCGGCGACCAGGGCGCGGGCCCGGCTCGCCAGGCGGGGCCAGTCGAACCCGGCCCGCTCGGCCACAAGCAGGAGACGGCAGGGGTCGGACGCCTTGAACGAGGCCCGCGATCGGGCGGCTTCGAGCCGGGCGGCGGGCCAGTCGGCGTCGGCGGGCCAGCCGTCGAGCCGGGCCAGGAGAGCTTCCGGCGTGGCGGCCGAGAAGGCGATGATCTGGGCGTCGCCGTCCCAGGCGATCTCCGAGGTCTCGGGCTCGGCCTCTTCCAGGACGGCGTGGAAGTTGGACCCGCCGAAGCCGAAGGCGCTCACGGCGGCGCGGCGGGGGTGGCCGTCGCGGGGGAGCCAGGGGCGGGCCTCGGTGTTGACGTAGAACGGCCCGGACCGGGCGACGTCGAGCGGGCGCTCCACCTTGATCGTCGGCGGCAGGACCTTGTGGTGCAGGGCCAGCGCCGCCTTGATCAGCCCGGCGGCGCCGGCGGCGGCCTTGGTGTGGCCGATCTGCGACTTGACCGAGCCGAGGGCACACCAGGCGGGGCCATTAGGTCGGGCGGAGCGATAAACATCGTCCAGCGCGGCGACCTCCACCGCGTCGCCGACCTTGGTGCCGGTGCCGTGGGCCTCGACCATCCCGACCGTCGCCGGCGAGATCCCGGCCGACTCGTAGGCCCTTCGCAGGGCCTTGGCCTGCCCGGCCGACTTGGGGGCGTAGACCGCCTGCCCCTTGCCGTCGCTCGACGAGCCGACGCCCTTGATCACGGCGTAGATCTTGTCGCCGTCGCGGCGGGCGTCGTCCAGCCGCTTCAGGGCCAGGACGCCCAGGCCCTCGCCCAGCGTCGTGCCGTCCCCCTCGGCATCGAACGGCCGGGCGTGGCCGGTCTTCGACAGGGCCGGGGTCTTGCTGAAGCACATGTACATAAAGATGTCATTGAACGTGTCGAGCCCGCCGGTCAGCGCGATGTCGCACCGGCCCGAGGCGAGTTCGAGCATCGCCAGGTGGACGGCGCCGAGGCTGCTGGCGCAGGCGGCGTCGATCACGCAGTTGGTCCCGCCCAGGTCGAGGCGGTTGGCGATCCGACCGGCGGCGACGTTCCCCAGGAGGCCGGGGAACGAGTTCTCCTGCCAGCCGACGTAGCTGTCGGCGATCCGCTGGACGACCTCCGAGGCGACCGGCTCGCCGACGCCCGAGGCGGCCAGGGCCCGGCGCCAGATCGGGTGGCCGAGGCGGGCGCCCAGGGGGATGACCAGTTCCAGGGTGCCGGTCACGCCCAGGACCACGCTCACGCGGTCGCGGTCGAACTCGCGCCCGGCGCCGTAGCCGGCGTCTTCCAGGGCGGCGCGGGCGACCATCAGGCCGAGCAGCTGGGTGGTGTCGGTGGCGTCGAGGTTGGTCGGTGCGATGCCGAAGTCGAGCGCCGGGAAGTCGACCGGGTCGATGAACCCGCCCCGGCGGGCGTAGGTCCGGTCGGGGGCCTTGGGGTCGGCGTCGAAGTAGTCGGCGGGATCCCAGTGGGAGGCCGGGATCTCGGTGATCGCGTCGACGCCGTTGCGGATGTTGGACCAGAACCGCCGGAGTTCCTCGGCCTTGGGGAAGAGGCAGCCCATTCCGATGATCGCCACGGGCACCGACGAGCTTCGATCGACTGGGTTCAAGGGTACGTTCCTCAGGGGCGACGAGTCGGGATGCGGCCGAGGTGGCGTCGGGCAGGCGGAGGGCGAGGCGGCGGGGGCGACGTTGCTCAACCCAATCTCATGGGACAATTCGACGGTCGATTTCCGCCTGGGGGAGCGGGACCAATCGCGGAATTCCCGACGGGATGGGGAATCCCTGGGACGCGACGATCCGTGCGCGGGCCAGGACCGCGGCATGATAAAGGATGTTCATGGCGACCTCGGACACCCGCCGGGCCTCCGGGGCCTCCAGGCAGGAGCCGCGGGCCCATTCGTTGAAGGCGGCCATCGCCGGGCCGCACCAGACCTGGTAGTCGACGGCGCGGGACGGCTCGCCCGAGTTGGCCCAGTGCGACGACCGGCCGAGATACCAGCGGAAGATCAGGGCCATCTTGTGCTTGGGGTCGCGCATCCCGCGTTCGACCTGGGCCGGGTCGCGGTCGCGGAAGTAGGCGACCGTCTCGTCCCAGATGGTTTCCAGGGGCGCGCGGAAGATCGTCTTCTCCAGCATCGCCCGGTCGGCCGGGGGGATCTGGTCGATCGACTCGTGGGCGCGATAAAGCTCGAACAGCTTGCCGCCGCGCATGGCGAACATGGTCCCGCGCTTCAGCACCTGGACCTTGATGCCGGCCTCGAACATGTCGGCGGCGGGGGCCATCGCGATGTCGGCCTGCTGGGCCTGGGCGAGCATCTTGCGGACGGTGTCCGACGAGCCGGACTCGACGCACGACTGGTTGACCGAGCCGACGCCGATGTAGTCGGCCCCCATCGCGAACGCCCCGGCCGCCGACCACGGGGTGGAGATCCCCCCGGCGGCGCCGATGCGGGTCGGGCGGTCGAAGCCGAACGGGGCCTGGATCCGGTCGCGCAGGGCCAGGATGGTGGGCAGGAGGACGATGGCGGGCTGGTTGTCCGTGTGGCCGCCGGAGTCGGCCTCGGCGGTGATGTCGCCGGCCATCGGGATCCGCGCCGCCAGGCCGGCCTGCTCCTCGGTGATCTCGCCGGCGGCGACCAGTTCGCGGAGGAATCGCTCGGGCGGCGGGGACAGGAACTTGGTGGCCACCTCGACGCGGGACACCTTGCCGATCACCCGGTTGGGGGCGACCACCCGGCCCGCCTCGTCGCGATGGATCCCCTTGACCCGGTAGCGGACCACCGGCAGGGTCAGGTCGAGATACGCGGAGGCCTCGACCATCCGGACCCCCCGGCGGAGGTAGAGGTCGACGACCGCCGACTCCAGGGCCGGCTCGTTGGGGCTGTGGATCAGGTTGAACCCGTGCGGGCCCCGGTCGCCGAGCGACCGCTGGAGCCGGTCGATGGCGGCCTCGACCTTCGCCAGGGGCAGGCCCGCGGCGCCGAAGATGCCCAGCATCCCGGCCCCGGCCATCGCCTCGACGATCTCGGCCGAGCCGATGCCGTTGGCCATCGCGCCCGAATAATAGGAATAGCGGAGCCCGTGCTCCTCGCGGAACGAGGCGTCCCCCATCGCGTCCGGGCGGACGGCGGGCAGGTAGCCGACGGCCTCCGCCGAGGGGGCGGGCGGGATCCGGCCCGGCTCGATCTCGTCGAGGCGGTAGTCGCCCGGGCGCCCCGAGATCAGGTAGGGTTGGCAGATCCGGCCGAGCGCTCGCTCCAACTGTTCCACGCTCGTCGTCAGCAACACCACGCCACCCCTCCGCCGGGACCCATCGCGGACCGCCCCATGCCGCACGGGCGGCCGGGGCGTAGTTTGCCCATCTTACAGCGCAATGCCGCGCGGGGACTATCCTACCTTGAAGAGGGGACCATTATCGAGATCCCATGGCGGATCCGACCACCCCGAATCTCGGTTTTCGGCAAAAACGATGAAAATTCGAGGGGGAGGCCGCGATCGGGCCGGGCGTGGCGCGGGTTGGGCGGAGATTCGCGACGATCGCGATTGCATCGCGGGGCGATCATCGAAATACTCTCCGCTGAAGACATCCCGGGCCCGGCCATGCCGCCGGGTGCGATGGGGGTCGGCCGGGGCGTCGACCGGGCGCGGCCGAAATCGCCCTTTGGGATGGGAAGATCGTGCGGCGGCGCCGATTGGGGTAAGATGTCCGCACGACTTGGCACTTCTACCGATGTTTGACGCCGGATCGTCGGCGATCGAGGCCGAGGCGGCCCGCCGGGTGCCTTCGGGGCGGATGCCGCCGCGACGGCGGCCCGCCCGCGTCGCCCGGCCCGTGCGAACGTCCCGCGTCCCAGGCCCGTGCCCTTTTTGCCCCGAGCCGCCCGGCGGAGCGGGGGAATGACCAGGGAGATTGTCAGCGGGATGAGCCCTTCCTTCGCAGCCACCACCGAGCCGGCCGCCGCCGGCGCGTCGCCGATCGCCTCCCCGTTCATCGACCCCCGGGGCGAGGCGCCGATCCGCGCCGAGCTGTACGGGCTGGAGCGGCTGGAGGCGCTCGGGCGCCAGCTGGGGGAGGCCTGCGTGATCGCCCCCGGGCTGAAGGCCGGGGACCTGCTCCTCGGCCGGTTCACCCAGAACGGCCAGGTCCTCCACCGCACCCAGAAGCGGCTCGGCGCCGAGGAAGGCCGGCCCGAGGGTCGCGGGATCGACGCCGAGTGGTTCGCCGACAACTTCCACATCATCTCGGACGTCCTCCGCGAGGTCCGGCAGGACCTGCCCAGCGGCTACTATTCCGAGCTGCCCAAGCTGGCGCCGGAGGCGGTCCGCGGCTATCCCCGGGTCTATGCGCTGGCCCTGGCCCTGGTCGCCCACACCGATAGCGAGCTGGACGAGACGCGGATCACCCGCCTCCTGCGGGCGTTCCAGGACGTCTCGGCCCTGACCATCGGCGAACTGTGGGCCGTGCCGACCATGCTCCGGCTGGTCCTGATCGAGAACCTCCGCCGGCTCGCCGAGCGGATGGTCCGCAACTGGGACGAGGCGGGCCGGGCCGAGGCCTGGGCCGCCCAGTGGCTGCCGCCCGCGCGGGGCGAGGAGCCCTCCGGGTCCGCCGACGGCGAGGCCCCGCCGCCCGCGACGATCCCCCCCCTGCCGAGGCTGAGCGACCCGTTCGTGGTCCGGCTGGTGCAGGTGCTCCGCGACCGCGGGCCGTCGGCCGCCCCGGCGCTGAAGGCGCTGGAGGCCGAGCTGGCCAAGACCGGCGCCGACACCAACGCCCTGCTCCGCGACGAGCACCGCCGCCAGGCCGCCAACCAGGTCTCCGTCGGCAACTGCCTGATCAGCCTCCGCCTGCTCTCGGCGCTCGACTGGAACGTCTTCTTCGAGCAGAACAGCCCGGTCGAGGTGCTGCTCCGCGAGGACCCCTCGGGCGTCTACCAGCGCCAGGATTTCGCCACCCGCGACCGCTACCGCCGGGCCGTCGAGAACCTCGCCCGCCGCGCCGGGGCCGAGGAAGCGGCCGTGGCTCGCCGGGTCGTCGAGCTGGCCCGCGCAGGGGCGGCCATCAGCCCCCGCCAGGGCCACATCGGCTACTACCTGATCGATCGCGGATTGCCGGCGCTGAAGCGCGAGTTCGGCTACCGGCCGACCATGGCCGAGCGTCGCCTCGACTTCGCCCGGGCGCACCCCCGCCTGCTCTACTTCGGCTCGATCGGCCTGCTGGTCGCCGGCTTCCTGGCCGGGCTGGTCGCCCTGGGGCTCCGCCACGGGGAATGGGGCTGGGGCGCGGCCGTCCTGCTGGTCGCGGCGCTTCTGATCCCGATCATCGACCTGGCCGTGGGGATGGTCAACCACGCCCTGACCCTGGTGCTGCCGCCGACCAAGCTGCCCCGGCTCGACTTCCGCGACGGCCTGCCCGCCGACTGCTCCACCTTCGTGGTCATGCCCAGCATGCTGGTGCGCCCGGAGAGCGGGGCCGCCCTCCTGGAACGGCTGGAGATCCACCACCTGGCCAACCCGGACCCGTCGCTCCGGTTCGCCCTGCTGACCGACTTCGCCGACGCCGCCGAGGAGCATCGGCCCGAGGACGAACTCTACATCCGCAAGGCCCTGGAAGGGGTCAAGGCGCTGAACGACCGCTACGCGGCGGGCGGGCCGGACAAGTTCTTCCTGTTCCACCGGCGGCGGACCTGGAACCCGGTCCAGGGCAAGTGGATGGGCTGGGAGCGGAAACGCGGCAAGCTGTCCGAATTCAACCAGCTGCTCCGGGGGCACGAGACCAATTATGTGGTCCGGTCGGGCGAGATCGCCGACCTGCCCCGCATCCAGTTCGTGATCACCCTGGACGCCGACACCCAGCTCCCCCGCGAGAGCGCCCGCCGGCTGATCGGCACGCTGGCCCACCCGCTCAACCGGCCCCGGTTCGACCCGGAGCAAGGCCGGGTGGTCGAGGGGCACGGCGTGCTCCAGCCCCGGGTGAGCTACCACCTGTTCGCGGCCACCCGGTCCCGGTTCGCCGGGCTCCTGGCGGCGTCGGCGGGGATCGACCCCTACGCCAACGCCGTGTCCGACATCTACATGGACCTGTTCGACCTCGGCACGTTCACCGGCAAGGGGATCTACGACGTCGACGCCTTCGAGTCGGCCGTCGGCCGGGCCTTCCCGGACAACCGGATCCTCAGCCACGACCTGATCGAGGGGAACTACGCCCGGTGCGGGCTGGTCACGGACGTCGAGCTATTCGACGACTTCCCGCCCCGCTACCACGCCTACGCCCTCCGCGAACACCGCTGGGCCCGCGGCGACTGGCAGCTCCTCCCCTGGCTGGGGCGGACCGTCCCCACCCTGGACGGCCCGAGGCGGAACCCCCTGCCCGACGTCGAGCGCTGGAAGGTCTTCGACAACCTCCGCCGCAGCCTGGTCCCCCCGGCGCTCCTGGCCTTGCTGATCCTGGGCTGGACCGTCCTGCCCGGTTCGCCGTGGCTCTGGACGGCGGTCGCGCTGGCGGTGCCGGCCCTGCCCGTCTTCCAGAACATCTTCGGGGCCAGCTTCAGCGCCGTGAAGGGGCACTCGTTCAGCCCGATGTTCGGCCTCGGCCACAGCCTGCCGCCGACGATCGGCCAGACCCTGCTCTGGATCGCCTTCCTCGCCGACCAGGCCCGCCGCCTCACCGACGCGATCGCGCGGACCCTCTGGCGCCTGTTCGTGTCCAAAAAGAGGATGCTGGAGTGGGAGACGGCCGCCGCCGCCGAGCAGAGGCTGGGCACCGGCATCGGCCAGTTCTTCCTCAACATGTGGCCGTCGATCGCCATCGCGGTCGCCGCCACGGCCCTGGTCGCGTGGGCCCGTCCTTCGTCGCTCCCGGCCGCCGCGCCGGTGCTGATCGCCTGGTTCCTGGCCCCGCTGGTCGCCTACTGGATCAGCCGGCCGAAGCGGCTCGCCGAGTCCCCGCTGACCGTCCCCGAGCGGGTCGAGTTGCGGAGGATCGCCCGGAAGACCTGGCTGTTCTTCGAGACCTTCGTCGGCGACGAGGACCGTTGGCTCCCGCCCGATAACTTCCAGGAAGATTCGATCTCCTCGGGCGGCCGGATCGCGCACCGGACCTCGCCCACCAACATGGGCCTGCTGCTCTTGTCCAACCTGTCGGCCTACGACTTCGGCTACATCGGCATGAGGTCGCTGATCGAGCGGACCGAGAAGACGCTCGACACCTTCGACAAGATGGAGAAGCACCAGGGCCACTTCATCAACTGGTACAACACCCAGACCCTCCGCGTCCTGCCCCCGGCCTACGTCTCCACGGTCGATAGCGGCAACCTGCTCGGCTGCCTGGTCGCCCTGAAGCAGGGGTTGCGCGAGGAGCTGGCCCGACCGTCCTTCGGCACGGCGATCCCCGAGGGTCTGGCCGACGCCCTGGTCGTGCTCCTGGGCGAGCTGAAGCCCGAGCGCACCGCCCGGAACGCGGAGGCCTTCAAGGAGTTCGACGCCTCGGCCCGAGCCGTCGAGGTGCTCCTGGCCGAACGGCCCGCCGACCTGCTCGCGTGGGACGACTGGCTGGGCCGGATCGACTGGGCGGCGACCGCGCTGGCGGCCCGGGTCCGGGGCATGACCGGGCTCGCCCCGGCGGTCCTGGAGCGGGGCGAGGCCTGGGCCCGGAGCCTCGAAACCCAGTTGCGCGGCCATCGCGCCGACCTCGCCGCGCTCGCCCCGTGGCTGGCCCCGGTGGCGTCCCTGGACGCCGCGGCCGACGCGGCCCGGGGGCGATCCGCGGACTTCGACGGGGCCTGGCGGCGGCTGCGGGCCGACCTGATCGCCCCCGCGTCGGTCGATGCGATGGCTCTGGCCGTCCGGGAACTGCCCGGGCGCGTCGCCGAGCTGGAACGGATCGCCGGCGCCGACGCGCCGAGTCCGCTGGTCGGCGGGCTCCGCGCGATCGCCGACGCGGCCGGCCGGTCGGTCGCCGGGGACCTCCGGGACCGCGGCCTCCGCCAGATCGACCGGCTCGACGCCCTGGCCACCGGCATGGACTTCCGGTTCCTCTACAAGCCGGATCGCCACCTGTTCTCGATCGGGATGAACCTCGCCCTGGGGCGGCTCGACGCCTCGTGCTACGACCTGATGGCCTCGGAAGCGTGCCTGTCCAGCTTCCTGGCGATCGCCCGGGGCGACGCCCCGCGCCGCCACTGGTTCCAGCTCGGCCGGCCGTTCATCGAGGCGGCCGGGCGGGTCGGCCTGATGTCGTGGGGCGGCTCGATGTTCGAGTACCTCATGCCCCGGCTGCTCCTGCTCCCCCTGCGCGAGACGCTGCTGGCCGAGGCCCACGAGACGGCGGTCGCCCGCCAGATCGAATATGGCCGCCAGCGCGGGACCCCGTGGGGGATCTCGGAATCGGCCTATGCGGCGTTCAACCTCGACGGCGACTATCACTACCAGTCCTACGGCACGCCCGGCCTGGGCCTGAAGCGCGACCTGGCCGCCGAGCTGGTGCTGGCCCCCTACGCGACCGCCCTGGCCGTGGCGGTGAGGCCGCGCGAGTCCCTGGAGAACTTCCGCAAGCTGGCCGCCGAGGGGGCCGAAGGGCGTTACGGCTACTATGAGGCCGTCGACTTCACCCGGGAGCGGGTCCCCAAGGGGAAGCGTTCGGTCGTGGTCCGGTCCTACATGGCCCACCACCACGGGATGAGCTTCGTGGCCCTGGGCAACGCCCTGCTGGACGAGCCGATGCCCCGGCGGTTCCACGCCGAGCCCATGATCCGCGCCGCCGAACTCCTGCTCCAGGAGCGGGTGCCCCGCGACGTGCCGATCATCGACGCGACCGAGGCGGGCGGCGAGGCCGAGGAGCCGGCGGCCGCCGAGAAGGCGGAGCGCGAGGCGATCCCGCTGATGAGCCGCCGCCTCGGCACGGCGGCCACGCCATCCCCCCGGACCCACCTGCTGTCGAACTCCCAGTACAGCGTGATGGTGACCAACTCCGGGTCCGGCTACAGCACCTGCAAGGGGCTGGACGTGTCCCGCTGGCGCGAGGATTCGACCCGGGATGCCTGGGGCTCCTTCATCTATATCAAGGATGCCGCGTCGGGGGCGACCTGGTCGGCCGGGCACCACCCCACCGGCCGGCCCGCCGACCACTACGAGGCGGTCTTCTCGTCCGACAAGGCGACCTTCCGCCGCCTGGACGGCGAGATCGAGACCCTGACCGAGATCACCGTCTCGCCCGAATCCCGCGCCGAGATCCGCCGCCTGACCGTCACCAACCACGACACCCGCCCCCGCGAGCTGGAGCTGACCAGCTACGTCGAGCTGGCCCTGATCTCCCACGGCGGCGACCTGGCCCACCCGGCGTTCGGCAAGCTGTTCCTGGAGACCTCCTGGTCGCCCGCCGCCGAGGCCCTGACCTGCCGACGCCGCCCCCGCTCCCAGGACCAGGAACCGATCTGGGCGATCCATGCGGTCGCCTGCGACGCCCCGTCGATCGCCGCCACCGAGTTCGAGACCGACCGCGCCCGGTTCCTGGGCCGGGGCCGGACGCCGATCGCACCCGAGGCCCTGGACCCCGGGGCGAAGCTGTCCGGGACCACCGGCGCCGTGCTCGACCCGATCTTCAGCA
Organism: Tundrisphaera macrotermitis; assembly: GCF_051175315.1. Lineage (NCBI taxonomy): Bacteria > Pseudomonadati > Planctomycetota > Planctomycetia > Isosphaerales > Isosphaeraceae > Tundrisphaera > Tundrisphaera macrotermitis. The sequence goes on along the minus strand of NZ_CP195100.1, from coordinate 1,695,199 downwards.
TCCGCCGCCGCGTCCGGGTCGAGGCCGGGACGTCGGTCCAGGTCGCCTTCACGACCGCAGTGGCCGAGAGCCGCGACGAGGCGGCGACCCTGGCCGACCACTACCACGACATGTCCGCCGTGGCGCGGGCCTTCGAGCTGGCCTGGGCCCAGAGCCAGGTCGAGCACCGCACCCGCCACTGGTCGGCCCAGGATTCCCACCTGTTCCAGCGCCTGGCCTCGCACGTCCTGTTCGCCGGCCCGACCCTGCGGGCCGACCCGGCCCTGATCCGCGCGAACCACCGGGGCCAGCCCGGCCTGTGGGCCTACGGGATTTCCGGCGACAAGCCGATCGTGCTGGCCACGATCGCCGAATTCGACGAGGTCCCGCTCGCCGGCCAGCTGCTGATCGCCCACAACTACCTCCGGGTCAAGGGGCTGGACTTCGACCTCGTCCTGCTGGCCGGGCACCCGGAAGGCGGGGGCGAGGAACTCGCGACCCACCTCCTGGACCTGGCCCGGACCGGCGACTCGCGCGACCGGATCGACAAGCCGGGCGGGATCTTCGTCCGGGTTGCCTCGAAGGTCGCCGCCGACGATCGGATCCTGCTGGCCAGCTATGCCCGCGTGGTCCTGTCGGGGGCCCAGGGCACGCTCACTGCCCAGCTCGACCGGATCGAGCGGGTCCGGCCCCTGCCCGATCTCCTGGCCCCGGCCGAATCCCCGTCGCGGCACGCCCCCTCGCCGGCGGTGCGGCCGGACGACCTCCGATTCGACAACGGCATCGGCGGGTTCTCCCCGGATGGCCGCACCTACGCGATCACGGTCGCCACCACGGCCCGGCCCGACGTCGCCCGCAACGGCAAGGTGGAACGGGTCGCCCCGTCGCGGCCGATCCTCCCGCCGGCGCCCTGGATCAACGTCGTGGCCAACCCCGACTTCGGCTTCCTCGTCTCGGAGGCCGGGTCGGGCTACACCTGGGCCGGCAACAGCCAGAGCAACCGGCTGACCCCCTGGAGCAACGACCCGGTCTCCGACCCGCCCGGCGAGGTGCTCTACCTCCGCGACGAGGCGACCGGCGCGATCTGGTCCCCCACGCCGTTGCCTGTCCCCTCGGACGAGCCGACCACGGTCCGCCACGGCCAGGGTTCCACCACCTTCGAGCGCCGCTGCCAGGGGCTCGACCACATCCTGACCCTCCACGTCCCGCCCGACGACCCGATCAAGGTCATCCACCTGAAGGTCGCCAACCCGGGCCTCGCCGCCCGGACGATCTCGGCCACCTTCTACGCCGAATGGGTCCTGGGCGGGGCCCGCGACAACGCCCCGATGCAGGTCATCACCGAGGTCGACCAGGAGACCGGCGCCCTGCTGGCCCGCAACCCGATGAACCCGGACTATGCCGGGCGGGTCGCCTTCCTCGACGTCGATCGACGGCCCCGGACCCTGACCGCCGACCGCACCGAGTTCCTCGGCCGCAACGGCTCGGTCGCCGATCCCGCCGCCCTCGGCCGGGTCGAGCTGTGCGGGACCGTGGGGACGGCCATCGACCCCTGCGGCGCGATCCAGGCCAAGCTGACGATCCCCGCCGGGGGCGAGGAGGAGATCACCTTCTGGCTCGGCCAGGCGGACTCCGCCGAGGAGGTCCGGGCGCTGCTCGCCCGCCACCGCGGGCCGGGCCGCGCCGCCGCCACGCTCGCCGAGGCCCACGCCCACTGGGACCGGATCCTCGGCGCCGTCGAGGTCCGGACGCCCAACGCCGCGATGGACCTGATGCTCAACCGCTGGCTGGCCTACCAGGTGGCGAGCTGCCGGTTCTGGGGCCGGTCGGCCACCTACCAGTCGGGCGGGGCCTTCGGCTTCCGCGACCAGTTGCAGGATTCGATGGCCCTGGTCTACGGCGCCCCCGCCGAGGCCCGCGCCCACCTGGTCCGCTCGGCCGCGAGGCAATTTCGCGAAGGCGATGTCCAGCATTGGTGGCACCCGCCCGCGGGCAAGGGCGTCCGGACCAGGATCACCGACGACCTCGTCTGGCTCCCCTACGTCGCCTGCCATTACATCACCGTCACCGGCGACCACTCCGTCCTGGACGAGACCGCCCCGTTCCTGATCGCGCCGGAACTCCGCACCGGGCAAGAGGATGAATACAGCCTGCCCGAAAGCACCGAGGAGCGGGGCACGCTCTACGAGCATTGCTGCCGCGCCCTGGATCGGGCCGATCGGCTCGGGCCCCACGGCCTGCCCCTGATCGGCACCGGCGACTGGAACGACGGGATGAACCACGTCGGCGCCCAGGGCCGGGGCGAAAGCGTCTGGAATGCCTGGTTCTTCATCGCCACGCTCGACCGGTTTGCAAAGATTGCCGAAATTCGCGGCGATTCTTCCAGGGCCTCCACCTGCCGGGAGCGGTCCGAGGCCCTCCGCCAGGCCATCGAAACCCACGCGTGGGACGGCGACTGGTATCGCCGGGCCTATTTCGACGACGGGACGCCGCTCGGCTCGGCCTCGAACCAGGAGTGCCGGATCGACTCGCTGGCCCAGACCTGGGCGGCCATCTCGGGCGCCGGGCAGCCGGATCGGGTCCGCAAGGGGCTGGATGCCGTCGACTCGATGCTGGTCCGGGAGCAGGATCGGGTGATCCTCCTGTTCACCCCCCCCTTCGACCAGGGCAAGCAGCACCCGGGCTACATCCAGGGCTACGTCCCCGGCGTCCGCGAGAACGGCGGGCAGTACACCCACGCCGCGACCTGGGTGGTCCTGGCCGCGGCGATGCAGGGGCGTGGCGGCCGGGCCGTCCAGTTGTTCGACCTGATCAACCCGGTCCTCCACGCGGCCGACCCGGCTGGCGTCCAGCGCTACAAGGTCGAGCCGTTCGCCGTGGCCGCCGACGTCTACGGCCGCGAGCCCCACACCGGGCGGGGGGGATGGACCTGGTACACCGGGTCGGCGGCCTGGCTGTATCGCGTCGGGTTGGAGTCGATCCTCGGCTTCCACCTCGCCGGCGACCGCCTCGCCATCGACCCGAGGATCGCCCCGGACTGGCCGGGCTTCGAGATCACCTATCGCCGCGGCCCGACGACCTATCGGATCGCGGTCGAGAACCCCGACGGCGTCGAGGTCGGCGTCGTTTCGGCGACCCTCGACGGCCAGCCCGTCGATGCCTCCGCGATCCCCCTGGCCGATGACGGGGCCGAGCACGCGGTCCGCGTGGTCATGGGATCGGCGGGCGATCGGCCGTCCTGAGGCCGGATCAGCGACGAACCCTCGCGGTGCCGGCCCCGTTCGCGGGGCCGGTTTCGTTTCGAAACGCACGACGCCGGACGCCCGTCGGATGACGGATCGGGCCCGGCGTTGCAGAGGGAGATGGATCAGGGGGCGTGATGCGCCAGGGTCGGTGGGGCCTGCGGGCCCGACGACTTGGGGAGGGCGACCCGATGCGGGGGATGCACCGAGCGGATCGGGATGGATGAGGCGGGTCTTCGCAAGGCGCGGCCCATAAATCAGGGACGACCCGCCCGGCCGACCGGAGGCGGATCAGGCCTCGAAGCGATTGCGGACCATGCCGCGGATCTGGAGGTGGCTGACCGGCAGGGACGAGGCCTGGAGCCGATTGATGAGCTTGTTCTCGACCATCTGGGCCGGCGTCAGGTGGGATCGATCATCGACCACCATCGAGTCCTCGGGGAGCATCAGCGAGGCGAATCGGGCGGCGAGGGCACGGGCCGGCGGGGCGGCGGCCGCTTCGAGCAGCAGGTCCGAGGAGAGCGGCGAGGCAACGAAGCGGGGCTCACTGATCGCCGAGATCGGGGTCATCAATTTGGCATCTTTCACGGGGAGGGTCTCCTTCGTGATGAACCGGATCGATCCATCAGCGACGCCACGGTGAAACGCAAAGAGCGTACCGAAAGCATGTTGATCTTGGTCATCACAAAAGCGAGTTGTCAAGAGCCAAGAATCTAAGCATTTCGGCCAGGCCTTCCGTGACCAACGACTGAAGTACGGCCCTTGGGCGCCCAGCGTTGGAAGATTTTCTGCCAATTTTTGTTGCTTGCTGCTCGGTATGAGGCATAACATCCCATCGTATCGAAGATCAGGCGGGCCAAATGGTAAAATCTCGCCGCTCACTTCCAACGCCGCCCCGGCCGCTCCCGTAATATCGATCGTGGGTTGATGGCCCGGATCGATGGGATGAACCCCTCCCGATTGGCCATCCACCGATCGACGCCCCGGCCCCGTCGGCCCGGGGATTCCGACCGAGCGGCTCGCGTCTTGCGTCCCCGATCGGGACGCCCGAAGGATGGGTTGGGTTCCCTAAGCGAGCGGGCGGGATTGACCCCCCCCGGCGGCCCCGCCCTCCGGGCCGCGACCCTTCCCGAGATCCTTTCCCGTCTCTACCCCGAGTCACTTCGTCCGCCGATCACGCCCCGAACCTTCCGAGAAGGATTCGCAATGTTCCCGAAGATGGTCAGGGCCCCGTATCGCCTCTGGCGCGAGTTCCGGAACACCGCCCGGAGGGGCAAGGACGTCTGGCGCCTCCTGCCCGCCGACCAGAAGAAGGTCCTCGGCCTCGCCGTGATCGTCATCGCGATCTGGTCGGGCTCCAATTCGGCCATCGCGCTCGCGCTGGGCAGCGTGGTCGATGTCGTCAAGACGGCCAAGGACGGCGGCATGGGCCGCCCGCAGCTGATCCGGCTGGCCGCCCTCTACCTCGGGGTGATCGGGCTGGCCTACCTCATCCGCGAGGCGATGAGCGTCCTCCGCCGCTACATGGTCAACAGCACCTGCACCCGGATCGACAAGGACATGAGCGTCCGCCTGGTGTCGCACCTCATGGAGGTCGACCTGGCCACCCACGCCCACGAGCAGGTCGGCGCCATCCACGGCCGGATCCAGCGGAGCGTGGAGGGCTACGTCCGGTTCCTCCGGCTGACCATGATCGACTTCCTCCCGCAGATCCTCGCCGGCTCCATCGCGATCCTGATCACGATGTGGAAGGAGCCCCGGGTCGCCCTCGCCATGGTGAGCGTGGTGCCGATCTCGGTCGGCCTGACGATCTGGCAGCTGGTCACCCAGAACGGCGTCCGGCTCGACCTGCTCCGGATCCGCGAGGCGATGGACGGCACCGTGGTGGAGCAGCTCGGCGGGATCGACTACGTCCGCGCCGCCAACACCCACCGCCAGGAGATCGCCCGCGTCGAGAAGGCGGCCGAGCGGCGCCGGGCCAAGGAGCTGCGGCACCACTTCGAGATGTCGCTGTTCGGCAGCGGCAAGGCGCTGAACGAGGGGTTCTTCTACCTGGCGATCATCGCCTTCTGCATCTACCTCTACATCGACGGCAAGATCGGCATCGGCGACCTGATGGCGTTCCCGATGCTGTTCATGAGCGTGATGGGGCCGCTCAACGAGGTCCACCGCTTCGTCGACGAGGGGCACGAGTGCAGCCTCAAGGTCGCCGACCTGGTGCAGCTGCTCGACGAGCCGGTCGACCGCTCGTTCCGCCCGGCCGAGACCGCCGAGCCCCGGCTCGACGGCAGCGTCCCCCTGTTCATGGCCGACGGCCTGTGCGTCGACTATCGCGCCGCCGACGGCCGCCGCAAGCGGGCCCTGGACGGCGTGAGCCTGACCATCCACCACGGCGAGACGATCGGCGTGGCCGGGCGGTCCGGGTGCGGCAAGTCCACCTGGCTGAAGGTCATGATGCGGCTGACCCACCCCACCTCCGGCACCGTCCTGCTGGGCGGGGTGCCCCTGGACAGCGTCTCCCGGGAGTCGATCGGCCACATGATCGGCTACGTCGGCCAGAACCCGTTCGTCTTCTCCGGGACGATCGCCGAGAACATCGCCTACGGGACCGAGGGGGCGACCCTCGACCAGATCCGCCGGGCGGCCGAGCAGGCGTGCATCCACGAGGAGATCGAGGCGATGCCCGGCGGCTACGACGCCATGCTGGCCGAACGCGGCCAGAACCTGTCGGGCGGCCAGCGGCAGCGGATCTCGCTGGCCCGGATCTTCCTCAAGAATCCCCCGGTCCTGATCCTCGACGAGGGGACCTCGGCCCTGGACAACATCAGCGAGCGGAAGGTGCAGCGGGCCATCCACGCCGCCCGCGCCGACCGGACGGTGATCCTGGTGGCCCACCGGCTGTCGACCTTGCTGGACACCGACAAGATCTTCGTCTTCGACGACGGCCGCGTCGCCGAGACCGGCACCTACCACGAACTGGTCCATCGCGGCGGCGTCTTCGCCGACCTGGTCCACTCCGCGTCGGCCGAGGCCGCCCCGGCCCATCCGGCCCCGGCCCTGCCCTCCCACGCCGACGCCATGGCCGACATGTCCCACCTGTTCGACGTCCGGCCGGTCATCGACGGCGTCGAGGTCGTCTGAGCGAACCGGGCCGTCGGCCTGATTGTCTCCATCGGGGCGGCGGGAAGGATTTCGGTCCCTCCCGCCGCCCCTTCTTCGTCCCGGGTGTCTCGGAGGGTGGACGGATGAGCGGCCTCGATCCATCGCTGATCGATCGCGCGGCCCGCGCGATCGCGGACGCCGATGCCCTCATCATCGGCGCGGGTGCCGGCATGGGCGTGGACTCGGGCCTGCCCGACTTCCGGGGCACCCAGGGCTTCTGGCGGGCCTATCCCCCGTTCGCCGAGCGGGGCCTCCGGTTCGAGGACGTGGCCTGCCCGACCTGGTTCCGCACCGACCCGGCCCTGGCCTGGGGCTTCTACGGCCATCGCGGCAACCTGTATCGCGCCACCCGACCGCATGAGGGGTTCCAGATCCTCCGCCGCTGGGCCGATCGGCGGCCGAGCGGCGGCTTCGTGGTCACGTCCAACGTCGACGACCATTTCGCCCGCGCCGGGTTCGCCGAGGACCGGATCGTCGAGGTCCACGGGTCGATCGTCTTTCGCCAGTGCCTGGTCAACTGCGGGGTGGGGATCTTCCCTGCCGGGGATGAGGACGTGGCCATCGACGAGGCCACCTTCCGGGCCATGCACCCCTGGCCGAGCTGCCCCCGGTGCGGCATGCTCGCCCGGCCCAACATCCTCATGTTCGGCGACTCGGGCTGGGACCCGATGCGGGCCGATCGGCAGTCCGTCCACCTGATGGCCTGGCTCGAAGCCCATGCCCGCGGCGGGGCCTCGGTCGCGATCGTCGAGATGGGGGCCGGCTCCGCCGTCGCGACGATCCGCCGGATGTGCGAGGGGTTTGCGCGGACGTTCCGGGGCACCCTGATCCGCATCAACCCCCGCGAGCCCGAGGTGCCCCGGGGCCAGATCGGCCTGCCCGGCGGGGCGCTGGAGACCTTGCGTCTGATCGACGCGGCCCTGGGCGAGTGACGCCGGGGCTCTCCCCTCACGCCGCCAGGAACTCGACCCCCGGGAAGAACGTCCGGCCCGGCCTCGGCCAGATCGGGGGCCGGTCCTGCTCCCGGGCCCGACCGCCCAGGCCGAAGGTCGGCCAACTCCAGCGGTGCCCGAACAGCCCGACCGCCGCCAGCACGCCCAGCGCCGCCAGGTAGCCGATGGCCATCCCCCAGCCCAGCCCGACCTGCGCCGAGGCGGTCCGGAAGCTGCCCAGGAAGGCGACCATGCCGAACACGCCCGACGGCACCGACCGGGCCAGCCGGATCGCTGTGCCGGGCCCGTTTTCCAGGTAGGTCAGGATCAGAAGGGTCAGCCCCACGCCGGGGAACGTGGCGACGATCCCCGAGGCGGTCGGCCCGGCCACCTCGCCCGCGGCCAGGATTGCCATCAGGCAGGCGATCGGGACGACGGTCCGCAGCGCCAAAGCCTGCCAGTGGGAGGGCGGCCGCCCCTTCGCTTCGTCGGGATCGGAGGCCGGCAGCCGCGCGGCCAGTCCCGACCCGGCCAGAGCGGCCAGGCTGGCCACCCCCAGGCGCCCCCCGACCACCATCAGGCCCAGCGACTGGCCGAGCCACACCGCGAAGAAGTACCCCACGGCCGACGCCAGGACGCACACGCTCAGCCGATGCCGGCGGCGGGCGGCCTCGACGAACGCCAGCGGCAACGCCACCGCCCCCACCAGCCCGACCAGGCCGTGGTCGGCCATGTCGAGCGAGACCGACACCCCGCGATCCATCCCGCACCCCGCCAGCGCCACCGCCGACGTGCACGGCAAGCCCAGGGCCAACGCCCCCCACCTCGGCCCGGCGGCCCGGCCGATGACCCTCAGGGCGTGGGATGTCAGGACGACCAGCGCGATCTTGGCAAGGATGGCACTCATCGGGGGTCGCTCCTGCCCCCCCATCCCGGGCGGGTCGGGGGGCGGCATCATCTCTGGGGGTCGATCAAGGTGAGGATGCTTCGGGGGCGACCGAATCGCCTGCCTCCCTTCATCGACAACCGTCCGCGAGGACTTGAGCGATTGCGGCAAAATTGCCGATTATCGTGGTGCGTCGGGCGGCAGGATCGAATTCGGGAGCGTCGAGACCTCATGAACCGCCACGACCGCCCGAAGCCGGCCGGCGCCGAGATCGCGGCAACCCGGCGAAAGTGAGCGTGGCAGGTCTGAGTCGGCGGAGGTGCTTATCCCCGCCGGAAAGGGTTCGCTCGTCATTGGGTGCCTTGCCTAAGATCAGGACCGGGGAATCGGCCCGATCGATGTGGCTGGGGCGAACCGGCTCGGATCGCCGTCATCGCAGGCAGTTGCGGCTTGCGGGAAACTCTCTGGCCGAGGGAGGATGGCAGGTTGCGCTGGATTTATTTCAACGACAGCGATCAGGAAGCCGCTGAGCGAGAGGTCGTCCTCGCCAGGATCGACGCATGGTGGCGCGCATTCGAGGGGAAAGTCGACGACCTCCAAGCACACTTCAAACGCGAGGCCCATTGGGACCTGCCGCGATGGATGAACGATGTCCTTCATCCGATCCACCCCGAGATCATGTGGGAGTTCGGGCCGGCGGTCGATGGCGACGGCCACCGGCTGGTCCTGACCCCCGAGTCGGCCCATGAACTCCGGCCTTTGGTCGCCAAAATCCTCGAACGCGCCCCTTCGATTCCGGGGTGGGAGTTCTATGACGCACGACTTCCGGAAGACTTGGCTTCGACGATGGCCACGGTCACCGGGCGAACGTCTTATGACATCGGGGACTTTCTGGTCCGGGTTTCGGTCGGCGACGGGCGGCTGATCGACCTCTGCTATTTTTCTCCCCGCATCCAGGGCGCCGAGGATGAGGCGGCCTTTGGCGCGGCGTTCGTCGCGACCGAGACGCTGCTCGGCGAGCACTGCCTCGACCGTTGGATCGGGGCGATCGAGATCAGCCCGATGAGAGTCGGGGAGAATCCGCGCCATGCCATCCAGCTCGGCCGGTTCAAAGAGACGGTCGATGCCGTCGTCGAGGGCATTCGTGACCAACTCCCACCGACCCCGCATCATGAATGGGCGGTCCAGGCCGAGTGGACGATGTGGGAACTCAAGCCCGAGCCGGCCGACGACTTCCCGGACCAGGCCGATCTCTTCGTCGGGAAGTCAGCCAACCCCGCGATGTGGGTCGCGGCCCACTCCGGCGGACTCTTCCACTCCGAACGTTTCTCTCGCTGCGGCGAGACGTTCTGCTACCTGAAGGTCGACGGGGCCGAAGGACTCGAAGATTCGACCTTTGGCGACAAGGGCGACATCGAAGATGCCCTGGATGAAGCCTTGATCCCACGGGGCCTGGGCTGCCACGTCGGCGGCGGCATGGGGCTTCGCTACGCCTACATCGATCTGGCCCTCACGGATGTGACCGGGGCGATCACCGCGATACGCGAACGCTTGCAGGCGGGGCGGGTGCCGAAACGATCCTGGATTCTCTTCTTCGACTCCGACCTGGCGAGCGAATGGGTCGGCGTTTACGACGACACGCCACCCCCTCCCGGGTGCCCGAACGCCTAGCGTCGCCAGCTTGATTTCATCTTCGGGCCTCGATCTGCCAACTCGTCTGAATGGTGGCGGGTGGCAGGCATCGCGAGTCTTTTCATTTGTCTGGTTGCATCAGCCAACCGGTGGCCATCAGTCCGATGGAGACGGCCATTGCACCCAAAAACAAGTAAACGGGGAGAATGGAGATCCCTTCCGCCACCATCTCGGGCCGGGGCTGGGACGGATCTTGAATCACTGGCGTGTCCTGGAAGAACCAGAAGTAGACGAATGACCCGAACAAGATGGTGAGGGGAACGGCTGCCAGCGAAAAACCGAGCCAGAACAGAAGCTTGGAGGGATGCATTCGTCACTCCCAATTCAAGAAGTGTTCCAGGGCCCGTCGGCGGGTGGCCGGGGTCGCCGGCGCCGAGCACCAGCCGGTCGGTCCGGCCGAAATCGGGGGGCCCGCCTCAAAGATTGTGCGAATCGCCCCGGGATTTCACGATAGTGTCGGGTGAAAAACTCGCCGCTCGTCGCACCGCGTGGACTTCACCCATGACCGAATCCCGGCCCGACCTCGACCCGCCCGCCGGCTGCAAATACCCCGACGCCAACGTCCTGATCCACGGCTACGCCACGCCCATCCCGCGCGTGCCGGAGAACATCCGCAACGTCTCGGAGCGCGAGGCGATGTTCTTCCACACCTTGAACCCGCGCAACTACTGGCAGGCGTGGCTGGCCGACGACGCCGCGCGGACCACCCTGCGGCTCGACCGCCTGGCCCGGATCGAACGCCGCGAGCGCGACCGGATCGCCCTGCGGGCCGAGACGTTCTGGGACGACGACCGCCGCGCCGAGGCCGAGGAGATCGGCGCCCGGCTGGCCCTCGACCCGGCCCGCTCGGCCGAACGCCTACGGCGCACGCCCCACGGCTGCGACTGGATGATCGGCCGCTGGGAACTGCTGGCCCGCGAGGTCGAGCAGGGCCGGGGCTGGACCGAGGCCCACGTCGCACTCGCCCACGACCTGCTGGGCACCCCGGCCGACTTCCGCGCCGAGCCCCCCGGCCGGGGCCCCTCCCCAGCCGACCTCGCCGCCCGCGAGATCGCCGGCCTCCGCGCCCGCCGGGCCGAGGTGGCCGAGGCCGACGCCCTGGACCGGGCGCTGGCGATGGCCGACATGGGCGAGGCATCGACGCCCGAGCTGCGCCAGCTGCGGCGCCACGAGTCGGCCCTGCACAAGCGTCTGCGCTGGACCCTGCACCAACTCCACGTCGAGCCCCGGCACCACCGGCCCAACCCCAACCTCGCCCACCTCTACCAGCCCGAACCGGAGCCGCAACCGGCCCCGCCGATCGCCGAGCCCGAGCCGCAACCGGAATCCGAGACCGAGATCGTACCGGATCCGACCTCCGAACCCCCGGCCGTTGCCCAGGAACCCGCCCCGGCCCGCCGTCCCGACCCGGTCGCGCTGAAGGCCCTGGCCCGCCGCCAGGCGCGAAAGCGCCACGCCGATCGCCTCGACCGCTGACGATGCCTTGCGAACACCCCGATTCGAGGATCGATCCGCCGTCCCCCGGCCCGGAGCCGTCCCGCTGCGCCCTCGATCGTCCCTCGGCCCTGTTCCTTGAGAATTCGGTGATATGGGCGGATCGATTCTGCTCGGGGAATGATCGCGACACGGGTCGTTACACGGTCCGCGGCCCTTCGGAACGCCCGCAATGAACCAGCCGCGGTGGGGCATTGTCAGCGATCACGGAACGAACCCAATTTCGGCGCCTGGCTCACTTCTTCCGGTGCAGAACGAACCCATTTCGATTGCGACCCGGGATTGGCCGAAGGCACCCCCCCGACGAAGCCAAAGACCTGAACCCAGGAGTCGCGAATGGGACAGCAGTACGATCCAGATCGCCTGATCGAAATCATCAGGGAAGGTTCCGAGAGATATGGGGAGGTGGACGACCATTTTTACGTCGACTACGCCCGGGGCTGCGGGCAAGCGGGCCTCCGCAAACTCGCGGAAATCATCAACGGGCAGATCGATGAGGCGGACGAGTCGATTGCCGTCTATGGCGCGATATTGATCATCCGATTACATCTCCCCGGGCGAGTGGCCGTCATCCGGGAAATCTTGAACCTGCCCTTCCGCTACCCAGGAGTGAGGGATGAGGTTTGGGGATTCATCCTCGACAATGCCAAAGAGATTCGGGAATTCCTCGAAGATGAGGAGTTCATCGCCGCGGTCCGACGTCTCGAGACGGGCAGCGGGTGGGTGAATAGGGTGATTGCGGAGTTCTTGGAGGAGAGCGAGAAGAGACGCAAGTGATCATCCAAATGGGCGTGGCCTAAAGTCGGTGGCTCGGCGGTCATCAGGGCGATCGACAAGATCCCGAGGGTCGCCAGGGCGGCGAAACGTCCCATCCGGAACGGAAGGCACGGCCGGCTTCGAATGCCGGGGTCGAGGCTGACCCGGGGCCTCCGGATCGGTTAAGATCGGCGATCTTCCTCGGAGCCAGGGGCGGGATCTCGGGCCGCGCGACCGCCGCGTGCATGGCCGATTTCCCCGGCGGAGCGACGCATGCGGGTTTCCCTGTTCATCACGTGCTTCAACGACACGATCTTCCCCCAGACCGGGCGGGCGGTGGTCCGCCTGCTGGAACGGCTGGGCCAGACGGTCGACTTCCCGATGGATCAGACCTGCTGCGGGCAGATGCACTTCAACACCGGCTATCAGCACGAGGCGATCCCGCTGGTCCGGCGATTCGTCGAGGTGTTCGGGGACGCCGAGGTCGTGGTCTCGCCGTCGGCGTCGTGCGTCGGCATGGTCCGGCACATGTACCCCAAGGCGGCCGAGATGTCGGGCGACGAGGGGCTGGCCAAGGCCGTCGAGCGGATCATCCCCAAGGTGTTCGAGCTGAGCGAATTCCTGGTCGAGAAGCTGGGCGTGGAGGACGTGGGCGCCTACTATCCCCACCGGGTCACGTATCACCCGACCTGCCACTCGCTGCGGATGCTCCGGGTCGGCGACGCCCCGTTGAAGCTGCTCCGCAAGGTCCGGGGGATCGATCTGGTCGAGCTGCCCCGGGCCAACGAGTGCTGCGGGTTCGGCGGGACGTTCGCGGTGAAGAACGCCGATACGTCGATGGCGATGCTCTCGGACAAGCTCCGGTGCGTGGCCGAGACCCGCGCCGAGGTCTGCTCGGCGGCCGATAATTCCTGCCTGATGCACATCGGCGGGGCCCTGCATCGCCAGAGGGCCGGGGTGGGCACGCTCCACCTCGCCGAGATCCTCGCCTCGACCGAACAGGAGCCGACCCCGTGACCATCGAGGCGATCCCGACATCCCCCGCAGTCCCCTTCCCCGAGGCCGCCAAGGTCGCGCTGGGCAACAGCCAGCTCCGCCGCAACATGGGCAAGGCCACCCAGACGATCCGCGGCAAAAGGGCCGCGGTCGTCGACGAGATGCCCGACTGGGAGGCCCTGCGCGAGGCCGGCCGGGCGATCAAGGAGCGGATCCTCCGCCACCTCGACGACTACCTGCTGGAGCTGGAAGCTTCCGTGCAGAGGGCCGGCGGCCACGTCCACTGGGCCCGCGACGCCGCCGAGGCCAACCGGATCATCGCCGGGATCGCCGACGACCACGGCGCCCGCGAGGTGGTGAAGGTCAAGTCTCTGACCACCGACGAGATCGGCCTCAACGAAGCCCTCCACAAGCGAGGGATCGAGGCCACCGAGACCGACCTCGCCGAGCTGATCGTCCAGCTGGCCGGCGACCGTTCGTCGCACATCCTGGTCCCGGCGATCCACAAGAATCGATCGGAGATCCGCGACCTGTTCCGGGCCAGGCTCGGCATCGACGAACTGTCCGACGAGCCCAGGGCCCTGGCCAACGCGGCCCGCGCCCACCTCCGCCGCAAGTTCCTGTCCGCCCCGATGGCCGTCAGCGGGGCCAACTTCGGCGTGGCCGAGACCGGCACGATCTCGGTGGTCGAGTCCGAGGGCAACGGCCGGATGTGCCTGACCCTGCCGCCGGTGCTGGTGTCGGTGATGGGGATCGAAAAAATCATCCCCCGCTGGCAAGATTTCGAGGTCTTCCTCCAGCTCCTGCCCCGCTCCTCGACCGGCGAGCGGATGAACCCATACACCTCGTTCTGGACCGGCGTGGCCCCCGGCGACGGGCCTCGCGAGTTCCACCTGATCCTGCTGGACAACGGCCGGAGCAAGGTGTTGGCCGACCCCGAGGGGCGATCGGCCCTGAACTGCATCCGCTGCAGCGCCTGCCTGAACATCTGCCCGGTCTACGAGCGGACCGGCGGCCACGCCTACAACTCGGTCTACCCCGGGCCGATCGGCGCGATCCTGACGCCGCAACTGGCGGGCGTCCACAACGCCAGCTCCTTGCCCTTCGCATCGTCGCTGTGCGGGGCGTGCTACGACGTCTGCCCGGTGAAGATCAACATCCCCGAGATCCTCGTCCACCTCCGGGGCAGGGTCATCCAGGACAAGCAGCGGAAGGGAGCGGCCGGCTTCGAAGGCGCCGCCATGAAGCTTTTGGCCCGGGTGTTCGCGAGCCGGTCTCTGTTCGAGCGGTCCCAGAAGCTCGGCCGGTTCGGCCAGAAGGCCGTCGTCCGCAAGGGTTACATCGAGTCCCTGCCGGGCCAGCTCGCCGGGTGGACCGCGATGCGCGACGTCTACCCGGTCGCCAATCAGACCTTCCGCGAGTGGTGGAGCCAGCGATCATGAGTGCGGACGCCAAGGCGGAAATCCTCGGGCGGATCGGCAAGGCCCTCCGCGACGTGCCCCGCGAGGAACGGCCCGACGACGTGGCGGTCGCCCGCGCCTACCTGACGGCCGACCCGGCCACGCCGGACGACCGGATCCACCGGTTCGCCGAACGGGTCGCCGAGTACCGCGCCACGGTCCACCGGGTCGCCCCCGAAGACCTGCCGGAGGCGATCCGGGCGGCCTGCGAGCGGCGCAACGCTCGCAACCTGGTCATCCCCGCCGACATCCCCCCGGAGTGGTTGCCGCCCGAAGTGAACGGCCTGCGCGACGAACCATTGACCAACGACCAGTTGAACGCGTCCGACGGCGTACTGACCGGCTGTGCCCTGGGGATCGCCCAGACCGGCACGATCGTCCTGGACGGCGGGCCGTTGCAGGGACGCCGGGCCCTGACCCTGCTGCCGGACTATCACCTTTGCGTGGTCCGGGCCGATCAGGTGGTGGGGCTGGTGCCCGAGGCGGTGGCGAAGCTCCACAACTCGGCCCGCACGCCGGGCCGGCCGATCACCTGGATCTCGGGCCCGTCGGCCACGTCGGACATCGAGCTGAACCGGGTCGAAGGAGTCCACGGCCCCCGGACGCTGGAGGTGTTGATCGTCGGCTGAAACGCAGAAAGTGAGCGGCCTCAGATGGCCGAGCGGGCCTCCAGGAGCATGGAAAGCGCCTCCTGGCGGGTCCCCTCGGCGGCGGAATCTCCCCGGAGCATGGCGGCGATCTCGGCCACGCGGTCGTTCTCGTCGAGCGGGGCGATGGTGGTCCAGGTCCGGCCGCGTTCGGTCTGCTTCCGGATGATCCACTGGTGGGCGGCGAAGCTGGCCATCTGCGGCAGGTGGGTCACGCAGATCACCTGGTGGTGTCGGGCCAGCTCGGCCAGCTTCTTGCCCAGGGCCGAGCCCAACCGTCCGCCGACCCCGGTGTCGATCTCGTCGAAGACCAGCGTCGGGGTCCGGTCGACCCCGGCCAGCGCGGTCTTCACCGCGAGCATGACCCGCGACAGCTCGCCGCCCGAGGCGATCTTGCGCAAGGGGCGGGCCTCGACCCCCGGGTTGGGGGCGAACAGGACTTCCACGCGGTCGGCCCCGCACTCCCCGGCCGGGGACGATCCGGGGTCGCTGCCGAACGGCTCGGTGACGACCTCGCACGTCAGCCGGGCGTCGGCCAAACCGAGGGCTTTCAGTTGGGATTGGACCGCCTTCGCCAGCCCCTTGCTGGCCTTGAGCCGGGCGGCGGACAGGGCCGCACCGGCCGCGACCACCTCGGACCAGGCGGCGGCGATCGGGGCGTCCAGGGCGTCGAGGTCGGCCTGGTCATGCTCGATCGTGGCGAGTTGCTTGGCGATCGCCTCGCGTCGCTCGGCCAGGTCGTCGGGCTCGCAGCGGAAACGGGCGGCGAGCCGGCGATACTGGGCCAGCCGGGTTTCCACCTCCTCCAGCCGGGCCGGGTCGTCGTCCCAGTTCTGCCCGAGGCGGCGGAGGGCGTAGGCGACCTCGCGGGCCTCGTCGGCCAGCCGGGCCAGATCGGCGGCGGCCTGGGCGTATTCGGGGATCGACTCGGCCAGCGGGGCGAGCTTCCGCGCGACCCGCTCCATCAGCTCCTGGGCCGAACGGTCGGACTCGTAGAGCAGGCTGAACCCGTCGAGAGCGACCTCGCGGACCTGACCGGCGTTGGCCAGGCGGTGGGCCTCGCGGGCCAGTTCCTCGGGCTCGCCGGGGCGGGGGTCGGCGGCGTCCAGCTCGTCCAGCTCGAACCGGAGCAGGTCCCGCTCGCGTTCCCGGCCGTGGGCCGCGGCATGCAAGGCGGCCCGGCGATCGCGCAAAGTGAGCAGGGCCGAGCGGCAAGACTGGTAGGCGTCCAGCAACGGGCCGACGCCGCCGAAGGCATCGAGGAACCTCCGCTGGCCGTCGGGGTCCAGCAGGGTCCGGGTCTCGTGCTGGCCGTGGACGTCAATCAGCCGGGCCCCCAGGGCGCGGAGGGTGGCGACCGACGCCGGCAGGCCGTTGACGTGGGCCGATCCCCGGCCCGAGGCCGAGACCCGGCGGGTCACGATCAGGGAGTCATCGTCGAGCGGGCCGCCCAGGATCGCCTCGACGTCGGCCCGGAGCGCCGGGTCGGACACGTCGAACGCGGCGGCGGCCCGCGCCTCCTCCCGCCCGGCGCGGACCAGGTCGGCCGAGGCCTTGCCGCCCAGGATCAGGCCCAGGGCGGTCAGCAGCAGGCTCTTGCCGGCGCCGGTCTCGCCCGTCCAGGCGCAATAGCCGGGGCGGAGTTCGATCCGGGCGTCTTCGATCAGGGCGAGGTTCTGCACCGAGAGTTCGCGGAGCACGGCTCGAGATCCTCCGGGCCGGGCGGCGGGGCCGCCGGTTCAGGGTTTCTTGGCGTCCAGGCCCAGGTTGCGGGCGTGGAAGGCGATCGCCTGGCGGACATGCTCATCCCAGTAGGCCCAGTCGTGGGACCCCGGGAATTCCTGGTACTCGTGGGGGATGTGCAGGCCGTCGAGGTGGGCGTGGAAGGCCCGGTTCTGGTCGAGCAGGAAGTCCTCGGTCCCGCAGTCGATCCGCATCGGCGGTATCAGGCCGTGGTCGACCTTCTCGACGATGGCGAACGGGTCTTCCATCCCGCCCTTGGGGTTGGCCCCGAAGATCCGGGTCAGCTCCGGGCCGAACCGCGAGGTCGCCTCCGGCTTGCGGAACAGGCCGACCGCCCCGGAGTGGGAGTTGATGCTGCCGAACAGGTCCAGGTGCTTGAGCCCCAGCTTGATCGCCCCGTAGCCGCCCATGGACAGCCCGCCGATGGCGCGTCCGCCCTTCTCGGCCTTGACCGGGAAGGTCCGTTCGACCAGGCCCCGGACGTCCTTGATCAGGTCGTCCTCGTAGGCCATGCCGGCGACGGCGTTGGTGTACCAGCCCCGGCCGCCGTCGGGCATCACGACCACCATCGGCAAGTTGCCGACGTACCGCTCGATGCTGGTCCGGCGGGCCCAGATCGTGTGGTCGTCCGACAGCCCGTGCAGGAGGTAGAACACCGACCAGGGGCGCGGGATCGCCGGATCATCGGGGAAGATGATGTTGAAGGCCGATGCTTTCTGCAAGGACCGGCTCTGATACTGGATCGTCGCGAAAGCCATCGGTCGGCCTCGTCGGGTGGGTGGCGGTCGTGAGGGGGCTCGGAGGCCTGTCATGGTCGCCGATGCGTCGCAGGGCCGCCAGGTCCAGCCGCCCGAGCAATGCCTTGGTGATCGGCCGCTTGGCGTCGCGGAAGCTCAGGGCTTGGATCAAGTCGAGCGCCTCCCGGCCGTTGAGCAGGGCGGCGACCTCCTCCGCCTCGGCGGGGGTCTCGAACGGGAGGAAATAGCAGGTGTCATCGAACAGGACCGGGCGGCCATCGACCGGGGCGATCGCCCGGAACTTCGGCTCCTTGTGGAAGCCGGACACCGCCACCTTGCCGGGGGCGAACGTGTAATCCCCGACCCCGAACAGGGCGAACCGGGGCCGCCCGCGATAGATCGACGACCGCCTCCGATCGAAGTCCTCCGCGTGGTCCTGGAGGTAACGCCAGAGCCGCGGCGCCTCCTGTTCCAGAGCGTCGGTGGGGTGATTGAGCCGGGGCTGGGTGACGATCACCAGCCGGCGCGGCCGCGGGCCATCCTTCGCGGCCAGGTCGGAACCCTTGAGCAGCGGGAACAGGTACTCTGGCTCGACGTCGACCACCTCGCCGCGCCGGTTGCGGATCCGATCGCCGTCGTCCACCAGCTCCATCACGTCGGCGGCGTCGTGCTTGATCCCCTGGCGCCACTCGATCCCGCAGATCCCGTCGGCGTGGGCCACCTTCCGATAGGCGTCCAGGTCGGCGATCAGGCGGTTCCCCGACCGGCCGATCCGGACGCTCGGGGCCGGGGCGTCCAGGCCGTCGTGCACGGGGAGTTCGCGGGCCTTCTCGCCCGGCCCGATCTCGGCCACCAGGAGCCCGGCGTCCACGGCGGCTCCGAACCAGCGATGGGCGTCGATCCGGTAGAGCCGCGAAGTGACCACCGGCAGGTCGGCCAACTCCAGGGTCCGGAACAGGTTGCGGGCCACGGCCGTCTTGCCCAGGAGGGCGATCGTGGGACGTTCGTGGGCCAGCTCGCGGATCAACTTGATCCACAGGGCCTCGGAGATGTCGAAGTTCGACGCGCCGGTCAGGGCGTCCAGCCCGCGCGAGCCGTGCGGGTTCGACCGGGGCGCGGTGTCCACGCCCCCCGATGCCCCGAGCCCGGCCACCGTCACCCAGGGCAGGTTGCCCACCACCAGCAACCGCCCGGCCTCGGCCCAGTCCAACGCACCCAGGTCGACCCGGAACAGGTCGGCCAGCTCGACGACGGCCCGGACATCCCGCGGCGCGGCGGCGGCGACGGCCCGCGCCGCTTCGCAGTGGGCCGGTTGGATCTCGAAGCCGCGGATCTCGCGGGGCCGGTCGGGGCGGCGGAGCAGTCCGGCGAGGAACGCCCCGTGCCCGCAGGTCGGTTCGAGCACCCGATCGAACCGCCCGCCGATCGGCCCGAGCCGATCCAGGACCGCGTCGACCAGCCCCGGGGGCGTCTGCCAATCGCCGAAATCCTTGCGGATCGAGGCGGCCGGGTCTCCGTTGCGAACGTTCAACGCAGTCACCTCGCGATTCGCCCCGGCGGCACGCCACCATCCGGGACGATTATGAAACGAGCCATCGGTGGACGCAAGAACAGAACTGGAAAAATGCTCTTTGTCGATGCCTCACCCCACTCGACGCAGGCTGGGCGGGCCGAACGGGCCGGTCCTGCCCTGGCCAACCGAAGCCTAGGCCGTTACGATCGTCCCGGCGCCGCGATCGTCCCGGTACTTCGAGAATCCTCGCCATGACGATCCCTCGGCAACGCCTCGGCCTGATCTTCCGCCTGCTCGGCCCGGCCATCGAAGGGCTGAGTTTGGTCGCCCTGGTGCGTTACGGGCGGCAGGGCCGGACGTGGCTGGGGCGGCCGCTCGAACACTTCCTGTATGCGGGGCTGGCCCTCGGGCTGGTTCTGGTCGTCGTCGGGCTCGTCCTCTCCCAGTTCCCCGGCCGGCGTCGCGACGAGGAGCTTTGAACGCATGGCGACCGACGTGTCGTGGGACGAGCCGGGGGCGGTGGCGAAGGGGCCGCGCACCTATCGTTATTATGACTTCCTGATGGCGGCGTTCGTCACGATCCTGATCTGCTCCAACTTCATCTCGGTGCCGAAGCGGGTCACGGTCGGGCCGCTCACCTTCGGGGCGGGGGTCCTGTTCTTCCCGATCAGCTACCTGTTCGGCGACATCCTGACCGAGGTCTACGGATACGCCCGTTCGCGCAAGGTGGTCTGGGCCGGGTTCACGGCGCTGGTGTTCGCCTCGTTCATGAGCTGGGTCGTGCTGATGCTGCCCCCGGACCCGCGCTGGCCGAACCAGAAGGCGTACGAGGCGATCTTCGGCAACGCCCCCCGGGTGGTCCTGGCCTCGATCTCGGCGTTCTTCGTCGGCGAGTTCGTCAACTCCTACGTCATGGCCAAGGTCAAGGTCCGCACGCAAGGCCGGTTCCTCTGGGTCCGCACGATCGGATCGACGATCGTGGGGGAGGCCGCCGACTCGCTGATCTTCTACCCAATCGCCTTCCTGGGCGTCTGGCCGAATGATCGGCTGATCCAGGTGCTGATCACGAACTACACGCTCAAGGTCACCTGGGAAGTCCTGGCCACTCCGCTGACCTACTTCGTCGTGAACGCCCTGAAACGGGCCGAATCGGAAGATCATTACGACATCGATACCGACTTCACGCCGTTCTCGCTGCAGACCTGATCGGAGGGGCCGGGACGGACGACCCGGCCGGATCGGACCAAGGAGGCGGATCATGTGCGGGATCGTGGGCTATACCGGGCCGCGCGAGGCGAGCCCGATCCTCCTGGCCGGGCTGCGTCGCCTGGAATATCGCGGCTACGATAGCTCGGGGCTGGCCGTGCTCGACGGGGCCGCGCTCTCGGTCCGCAAGAAGGCGGGGCGGGTCCGGGCGCTGGAGGAGTCGCTCGGGGCGGATCCGGCCCAGGGATCGACCGGGATCAGCCATACGCGATGGGCGACCCACGGCCCGGCCACCGACGGCAACGCCCATCCCCACGTCGGCGGGGGCGGGTCGGTCGCGGTCGTCCACAACGGGGTGATCGAGAATTATGCCGCCCTGCGCCGCGACCTCGAAGCCGTAGGGATCGTCTTCCGGAGCCAGACCGACACCGAGGTCGTCGCCCACCTGATCGCCCGCGAACTCGGCGACGGCTCCGACCTGTTCGGGGCCGTCCAGCGGGCCCTGCCCCACATGGAGGGGACCTACGGGCTGGCGGTGGTCAGCCCCCGATGCCCGGGCGAGGTGGTCGGTGCCCGGCTCGGATCTCCGCTGGTGGTCGGGCTCGGCGACGGCGAGCACCTGATCGCCAGCGACGCCTCGGCGATCGCCCCGCACACGACCCGGGTGGCCTACCTCCAGGATGGCGAGATCGTCCGCCTCTCCCCGCGCGACTTCGAGATCCGCCACCGCGAGCACGGGCCGATCACCCCGAGGATCGACCGCCTCGACTGGTCGCCCGACGCCTCGGAGCTGGGCGAGCACGACCACTACATGCAGAAGGAGATCCGCGAGCAGCCCGAGACGGTACGCGACGCCTGCCGGGGACGGCTCCGCCGCGCCGAGGGGACGGCGCAGTTCGGCGGGCTGAACCTCTCCGCGAGGCAACTGCGGCGGGTCCGCCGGGTGGTGTTCGCCGCGTGCGGGACGAGCTGGCACGCCGCCCTGGTGGGCGAGTACCTGATCGAGCGGCTGGCCAACCTGCCGGTGGAGGTCGAGTACGCCGGCGAGTTCCGCTATCGCAACGCCCCGCTCGACGACCGGACGTTGGTCTTCGTCCTGAGCCAGTCGGGCGAGACCGCCGACACCCTGGGGGCGCTCCGCGAGGCCAGGCGGCGCGGCCATCCCACGCTGGCGATCTGCAACGTGGTGGGCAGCACCATCGCCCGCGAGGCCGACGGCGGGATCTACCTCCACGCCGGCCCGGAGGTCGGCGTGGCCAGCACCAAGGCGTTCTCGGCGCAGGTCGTGGTGATGACCCTGCTGGCGCTCCACCTCGGCCGGCTCCGCCACCTGTCCTACCCCGCCGGGTTGGAGGTCGTCGAGGCCCTGGAAGGCGTGCCCGACCTGCTCGGGCGGGTGCTGGCGACGGAACCCCTCATCGTTCGTGCCGCCGAGCGGCTGGCCGAGGCCCGGAGCGTGATCTACCTGGGCCGGGACCTGCTGTTCCCGGTCGCCCTGGAAGGGGCCTTGAAGCTCAAGGAGATCAGCTACATCCACGCCGAGGGCTATCCCACGGCCGAGATGAAGCACGGCCCGCTCGCCCTGATCGACCCGAGCACGCCCACGGTCTTCGTCGCCCCCCGGAACGCCCTCCACGGCAAGACGCTAGGCAACATCGAGGAGGTCCGCGCCCGGCTCGGCCCGGTGATCGCCGTGGGCACCGAGGGGGACGACCACCTCTCCGGATTATGCGACGCCTTCCTACCGATCCCCGACGCCCCGGAGATCATCCAGCCCCTGCTGGCCGTCGTCCCGCTCCAACTCCTCGCCTACCACGTCGCCCGCCTCCGCGGCTGCGACATCGACAAGCCGAGGAACCTGGCCAAGAGCGTGACCGTCGAATGAATGGCCCGATGCGACCGGAAACCCGACCCACGAACCGCCACGGCCCTAATCATGATACGAGACATGGAAAAACTCGGGACGAATCGCAGGTCGTTCTCGCTGACTCGCAGGCCCCCGATCCTGTACACGACGGCGTTCCGGGCGAAGGCGGGCGAGGTCGAGGTTTTCGAGCCGTACGAGGAGAACCTGCCGTTGGAGGCGGGTTTCTATACGTTCGTCCTCGACGAGGAGGGACGCTTCCGGATCCGGCGGGGCAACACCTCATCCCACGCCGGGTTCGTGAAGTGCGGTCCGGTCGGGGCCGCCGGGCATTTTCAGATCAACCGGGCTGGTAACGTCTCAGAAATCTTTTGCATCAGCCTTGATTACCGGATCTTCGTCCGCCAAGGATCGCATCCGACGGCAATATTTGTCATGGACTCGTTCCGGAATCACCATGCGCTCGAATTGAGCCCGCTGGCGATCTTCCGCTTCAAGCGTGACACATACGGCACTTACTTCTTGTCTTTGGACGGCGAACCCATCGCCGATCCGGCCGGTCGTCAGGAGTTATTGGTTCGCGAAGGGGAGGGCCCGGCTGTCGAGCGTCCGTTCACCGACGAGGAACGCCGAGCGTTCGCCGGATACCGACCCTCACCCCCGCCACAACGCTATGCCATGCACCTCGACCAGCAGGTCCTCAACCTCGAGTCGGATGATGCGGAGGGGTTCGAGATCGGCCCGGGTGTCCCTCCCTATTCCCCCGATTCGCCGGCCCTAACTAGCGGCAGGAAGGCGTTCGTGATCGATCGCGAGGGGTGGGTCATCATCGGGAATGGCCACCACATCCTGTCCGGCGGCAACGAGGTTGGGGCGGCTGGCCAGATCATCGTCGAGCCGAGCGGCGTGATTGGCCAGATCAACCTCAACTTCAGCGGGCATTATCGCCCGCCCCTGGACGCGACCTACGCGAGATATACTTATCGCGTCCTGGCATCTCATCCGCTCCTGACGCTCGCGCCCGACTGCATCATTACAGGGCGAAAGTTCGATGATCTCGACGTCCATTCGTCGAACCTGAAGTTCTCCGCCGAGGAACTCCTGTCCGACGATCCCGAACTCGACGAGTTGATCGAATACGCGATGCTATGACCGGATCGAAACCCGCCGGCCGTCGACGTGCAGGCGGCCCTCGGCGAAGAGGCGGATCGCCTCGGGGAGGGCCTCGCACTCGGCGTCGAAGACGCGGGCGGCCAGGGTGTCCGGGGTGTCGTCGTCGAGGACCGGGACGGTGCTCTGGAGGATGATCGGGCCGGTGTCGTAGGTGGCGTCGGCGAAGTGGACCGTGCAGCCGGAGACCTTGACGCCGGATTCGATCGCGGCCTCGTGGACGGCGTGGCCGTGGAAGCCCTTGCCGCAGAAGGCCGGGATCAACGAGGGGTGGATGTTGATGACCCGGCCGGCGTAGTCGTCGGGGATGTCGACGAGGGCGAGGAAGCCGCCCAGCACGACGAGGTCGACGCCCTGGGAGCGGATCGGGGCGAAGACGGCGGCGCTGAAGTCGGCCAGGGGACGCTTGCCCCGGCCCTCGACGGCCACCGGGATGCCGGCCCGCTCGGCCCGGGCGATGGCGCCGATGCCGGGGCGGCTGGCGATGACCTGGACCACCGAGGCGGCGAGCCGGCCGTCGGCGATCCGGTCCAGGAGATTTTGCAAGGTCGTCCCGCCGCCCGAGGCGCAGACGGCCAGGCGGATCGGCGGGTCGAGGATCGGCACGGGTCGGGGTCCGGTCGTGGCCACCTCAAGCTCCCGCCGGGAGGGCCGAGACCACGCCGGCGCACCGGCCGCACAGGGTCGGGTGGGCCGGGTCCTGGCCCACGGTCGGACGCAGGTTCCAGCAGCGCTCGCACTTGGCGTGCGGCGACTTGGCGGCGGTCACGGTCTCCTTGCCCGACCCCTGCCCGTCGGCGACGACCTCGACCTCGGAGACGAGGCAGAGGGTCGCGAGCAGGTCGTGGTCGAGCCGGGCGGCCCCGGCGGCGTCGGTGTGGACGGTGATCGACGCTTCCTGGGCGCTGCCGATCAGCTTCTGCTTCCGCATCCCTTCCAGGGCGACCAGGGCCGTATCTCGCAGCGACCGGAGGACCTCCCAGCGGGCATCGCGGTCGGCATCGTCCCAGGCGGGGTCGGGCTCGGGCATGGCGGCGAGGTGGACGCTGGCGGCGCGGTCGTCGCCGGGCGGGAGGACGTCCCAGATCTCCTCGGCGGTGTGCGGGATGATCGGCGCCAGGAGCCGGGCGAGGTCGCGGTGGAGCCGGGCCAGGACGAACCGGGCCGCCGAGCGGTCGGGGCCGTCGGGGGCGTCGGCGTAGAGGCGGTCCTTGAGGACGTCGAGGTAGAAGCTCGACAGGTCCACGGCGCAGAACTGGTAGATCCGTTGATAGACCCGGTACAGCTCGAACCTTTCGTAGGACTCGACCACGTCGCGGATCACCCGGTTCAGTTGCCCGAGCGCCCACCGGTCGATCTCGTGGAGCGATGCCGGGTCGACCGAGGCGGGATCGAACCCGGCGTAGTCGCCGAGGTTGCCCAGGAGGTAGCGGAAGGTGTTGCGGATCTTGCGATACGCCTCCGACGCCTCCTTGATGCCCCGCTCGCTCATCTTGAGGTCGTCGGCGTAGTCGAGGCTGGCGACGTAGAGCCGGAGCACGTCGGCGCCGTACTGGTCGGTCATCTTGACGGCCGAGATGGCGTTGCCGCCCGACTTGGCCATTTTCTTCCCCTTGTCGTCGACGATGAACCCGTGGGTCAGCACCGACTCGAACGGGGCGCGGCCGTTGACAGCCACCGAGGTCAGGATCGACGACTGGAACCAGCCGCGATGCTGGTCCGACCCCTCCAGGTAGAGGTAGGCCGGGAAGTCGAGCCCGTAGGACGGTTCCTTCAACACGGCGCGATGGCTCGAACCGGACTCGAACCAGACGTCGAGGATGTCCCCTTCCTTGCGGAACTTGGTCCCGCCGCACTTGGGGCAGGCGGCCCCGGGCGGCAGCAGGTCGGCCGCGTCGCGCGAGAACCAGGCGTCGGCCCCGTGGGCGCGGAACAGGTCGCGGAAGTGGCGGACGGTGTCGGCGGTCAAAAGCTGGGTGTCGCAGCTTTCGCAGCCCAGGGCCGGGATCGGCACGCCCCAGGATCGCTGGCGGCTGATGCACCAGTCGGGCCGGCCGGAGACCATCGCCTCGATCCGCGACCGGCCCCAGGCGGGATGCCAGGAGACCTCGTCGTTGATCTTTTGCAGGGTCTTGGCTCGCAGGTCGTCGTGGTCGACGGCGACGAACCATTGCTCGGTGGCGCGGAAGATCACCGGCTTCTTGCAACGCCAGCAGTGGGGGTAGCTGTGGTTGAACGTGAAGTCGTGGAAGTAGAACCCCGAGGCGCGGACCATCTCGATCACGTCGGGGTTGGCCTTCAGGACGTTCTTGCCGACCAGGTTCGCCGGGGCCTCGTCGGTGAACCGCCCATAGGCGTCGACCGGGCTGATCGTCGGGAGGTTGTAGGCGAGCCCGGCCTGGTAGTCCTCGGTGCCATGCCCCGTGGCGGTGTGGACCAGCCCGGTGCCGTCCTCGGCGCTGACGTACGGCGCCAGGATGATCGGCGACTCGCGGTCGAGGAAGATGTGCCGATAGCGGGCGTTTTCCAGGTCACGCCCCTTGGCCCGTCCGAGTTCCTCGTGCTCCGCGATCCCCCGCAGGGCGAGCACCTTGCTGACGAGGTCGGCGGCGAGGATCGTCTGCACGGCCTGCCCGGTGGCGGGGTCGTTGTAACGGATCCCGCAGTAGACGAGGTCGGGGTGGACGGCGATGGCGACGTTGGCCGGCAGGGTCCACGGGGTCGTGGTCCAGATCATCGCGTGCCAGGGCCCCGGCCCCCACGCCTCGGGAGTCCCTGCGACGATCGGGAAGTTGACGTAGATGCTGGACGAGGTCACGTCGGCGTATTCGAGTTCCGCCTCGGCCAGCGCGGTGCGGTCGGTGAAGCACCAGTGGATCGGCTTGAGCTGGCGGAAGATCGAACCGTTGTCCAGCAGGCCGGCCAGCACGTCCATCACGCCCGCCTCGTAGCGGGGGTCGAGCGTGAGGTACGGATTCTCCCAGTCGCCGGAGATCCCCAGGCGGCGGAACTGGTCGCGCTGGATGCCGACCCACTTCATCGCCTCGTCGTGGCAGAGCGAGCGGATCTCGGCGGTGGTCTTGCCGGCCCCGGCGGAGCCGAGGTCCTTCATGACCTTGTGCTCGATCGGCAGGCCGTGGCAGTCCCAGCCCGGGACGTACGGGCTATCGAACCCGCGCATCGTCAGCGAGCGGACCACCACGTCCTTGAGCACCTTGTTGAGCAGGTGCCCCATGTGGATCTCGCCGTTGGCATACGGCGGGCCGTCGTGGAGGATCCGGCGGGGCCGGCCCTGCCGGGACCGGCGGATCTGGGCGTAGAGGTCCTGCTCCCGCCACCGTTCCTGGCACTTCGGCTCGCGAGTGGCCAGGTTGGCCTTCATCTCGAACGCGGTGACGGGGAGGTTCAGCGTGTCTTTGTAGGGCTTGGCCGGGATCGTCATCGATGGCTCTTGCTTCCGGGCCCGGCGGGTGGGCCGGGAGGGGCTTCCTCGGTTCTCAGGCGTCCAGGCCTTCCAGGACCTTGCGGACGATCAGCCGCAGCGAGCTTTCCGCCTGGCGGGCGACGGCCAGGATCTCCTCGATGCGCACCGGCTCCAGGGCATCGGGCAGGCACAGGTCGGTCACGATCGAGAAGCCCAGCACCTTCATCCCGGCGTGGACCGCGACCAGGACCTCGGGCACCGTGGACATGCCGACCACGTCGGCCCCGATGGCGCGGAGGAAGCGGTACTCGGCGCGGGTCTCCAGGTTCGGCCCGGAGACCGCCACGTAGACCCCGCGATGGGCGACGATGTTCGCCTCCATCGCCACCTTCAGCGCCCGGTCCTGCAGCGCCCGGTCATACGGGGCGATCAGGTCGGGGAACCGCGGCCCGAGGCGGTCGTCGTTGGGGCCGATCAGGGGGTTGATCCCCATCAGATTGATGTGGTCGTCGATGACGACCAGATCCCCCTTGGAGTGGAGCGGATTCAGGCCGCCGGCCGCGTTGGAGACGATCAGGGTCTCGCACCCGAGGGCGCGGAGGACGCGGATCGGGAAGGTGACCTGCGCGGCGGTGTAGCCTTCGTAGCTGTGGAACCGCCCTTCCATCGCCATGACCGTGTGGCCGGCGAGTTTCCCGCAGACGAGCTGCCCCTTGTGGCTGGTCACCGTGGAGCGCGGGAAGTGGGGGATGTCAGGATACGGGATCGTCGCCTCGGCCTCGATCTCCTCGGCCAGCGCCCCGAGGCCGGTGCCCAGGACCATCCCGATCTTGGGAGTGCCGTTCCAGCGGCTGCGGACGACCTTGGCGGCTTCCTCGACATCATCCCAGGTGTGGCATTGCATCGTGCGGGAGTCTCGTCTCAATGGCGGCGGAGTAGGCGTTGGAACCGCGGGTCGCGGCGGAGCGATTTCAGGTCGGGGTCGTGCCGGAGGTGGTAGATGTGGGAATACCCCAGCCGGATCGACCGCTCCAGGGCGTCGAGGGCCCGATCGGTCATGCCGAGCAGGGCGTAGCTGCACGCCAGGTTGTACCAGGGGATGGGGCGCTCGGGCCGGAGGCGGGCCAGTTGCAGGTCCGCCTGGAGGGCGCGATTGTAGAGCCCCTTGGCCGCCAGATTATTCGCGTGGACCCGAAGCGCATCACCATAGAGAGGATCGCGTTCCAGGACACGTCCGAGGAAATCCAGTTCGAAATCGAGCTGGCTCTGCTCACGCAGCCGACGTGTCGAGGTCTCGGGGACCGACGAGTCGAACGATTCTTCCGGTCGATCGTTGTCCGCGGGCATTCCGGGGGCGCTCCGTTCCTATCCGTGTCGATCGGATCAGGATCAGGCCCCGCTTCGTCGCCGATCCGCGTCGCGGGGCCACCCATAGGATAGCCGACGATACACCCGGAACAAAGCGAAAGTCCCCATTTTTCGACAACGACCGGCGAGGTGTCGCAGGGCACCCCGGGTTTCGGGAACCCCCCCGCCTGCGACGGGAGGGGCCGTGGTCCGTCGGTCTCGACCCCGATTAAAGGTCGTCGAGTTCCTCGTCTTCCTCGTCGAGGTCGTCGAGATCGTCGTCGTCCTCGTCGTCGAGGTCATCATCCTCGTCGAGGTCGATCTCGTCGATCTCCAGATCTTCCTCGTCGAGGTCGTCGTCGTCGAGGTCGTCATCATCGTCGAGGTCGTCGTCGTCGTCGAGGTCGTCGTCGTCGAGGTCGTCATCCTCGTCGAGGTCGTCGTCGTCGAGATCGTCCTCGGCTTCTTCGTCGCCGGGATGACGGTCGAAGAGCGGAGGGGCAAGACGGCCGAATTCGGTGGCCTCGTCCTCGACGGGACGGTCAGCGATCATGGCCAAGGCGGCGCGTTCCCACATCTTACGGTCCTCAGAGGAAGGGGGCGATCTCGAAGACCCCCGTCTCGGTCGACTACGCGAATCTCGGCCCGCACCCCCAGCATCCCGGCGCGATGCCTCGGGGGCGGAGCCTTATTGGTAGGAGAGACATCGGTCGTTGTCAAGCCGCTCCAACAGGGTAATCCCGGCCGGGACCCGGGCAATTATCGATGAGGATCCCTTTCCCACGCCCGGGCCCGAGGAAATCGACCTGGGTTATTGACTTCGCCGGCTCGCTCCACTATCGTGAGAACTCGCCGACGATGGTGGCTGTGGCCTAGCGGTTAAGGCACCAGATTGTGGATCTGGATATCGCGGGTTCGAATCCCGTCAGCCACCCTGCCTTCCCCTTCCCCGTCTGAACTCTCAGACCCGCTCATATCGCAAAGCTCCAATCATCCCCCCAACGGGCGGAGCTTCTCAGCCTCGGTTGATCAGAAAATCAACCGCGGCTTCGACGAGCCTTGATCCCTGCGTCGAAACGATGTGCGCCCCCTTGCCGGGGCCGCCGATCCCAGGGTCATCCATCTCCCTGCTATGACTCGCGAGCCGACGCGGGCTGCCCCGGTTTGCCGCGTGCGACGACGCCGCGCCCCGGGGTGCTCCATCGTCCCCGGCCCGGTCAGCCCTCCTCGAAGGGCTGCTGGGCGAACAGCTTGAGGTAGCTCTCGTAGCGGCCCAGGTGGATCTGCCCCCAGTGCACGGCCTCCTTCACCGAGCATTCGGACTCGTGGGTGTGGGTGCAGTCGGGGAACTTGCACGACGGGATGTAGGGGCGGAACTCGACGAAATGGGCCTCGACCTCGGCCGGGTCCACGTCCCAGAGTTCGAACTGGCGGAGCCCCGGGGTATCCACGACGAACCCGCCCGACTCCAGGCGGATCAGCTCGGCGGCGGTGGTCGTGTGCTTCCCCTTGCCGGTCCAGTCGGCCACCTCGCGGACGCGGAGGTTGAGCCCGGGCTGGATGGCGTTGAGCAGCGAACTCTTGCCGACGCCGCTCTGCCCCGAGAACGCCGTGGCCCCCTGCTTGAGCAATTCCCGGAGCCGCGCCAGCCCGGTGCCGTTGGCGGCCGAGGTGGCCAGGGTCTCGTAGCCCAGCTGGGTGTAGAGGCCGATGATCCACTGGTAATCGGCCAGGTCGACCAGGTCCGACTTGTTGAGCAGGATGATCGGCCGGACGCCCCCCTTCTCCGCCGAGATCAGGTAGCGGTCGACCAGCGGGAGTTTCAGGCCGGGTTCGGACAGGGCCGAGACGATCAGGAGCTGGTCGACGTTGGAGACGATCACGTGCTCGCGGC
Source organism: Tundrisphaera macrotermitis (assembly GCF_051175315.1). Classification (NCBI taxonomy): domain Bacteria; kingdom Pseudomonadati; phylum Planctomycetota; class Planctomycetia; order Isosphaerales; family Isosphaeraceae; genus Tundrisphaera; species Tundrisphaera macrotermitis. The sequence continues at coordinate 1,665,055 of NZ_CP195100.1, read as the reverse complement.
GGCGGTAGCCGCGGGTGATCATCCCGGACCGGGGCTCGACCCGCTCGATCAGCCCTTCATCGCCGCTGGGGCGATACCAGACCCGATCGCCGACGGCGACCACGTTGCGGCCGTCGATGGCCAGGGTCTTGAGGATCCGGCGGACGTTGCACCGGACCTCCCGTCCGTCGTCCCCCTGGACGACCGAGACCAGCCCGTGGATCCGGACGACCCGGCCCGGCAGGCAAGAGGACAGGTCGACGGCCAGCCGCGGGGAGGCCGACTCGTCCTCCCCCTCGGCGACCTCGTGGATCACGGTCCGGTGCCGCGACAGCTCCCCCTTGGCGCGGACCCGCTCGGCCGACGCGGTGTCGGCCAGCGCGTTGCCCCGCTCCCCCTCGCCGAAATCGCGGGTCAGGTTGTTGGCCCGGGTCCGCTTCTGGCGGTTCTTGTTGAACGCCACCCGGACTTTCTTCTTCTTTGCCACGGAAGACCCCCGACCCTTTCGTTCGACTCGATATCGTCTCCAGGCTATGTCTCGGCGAACGGCCGTGTCAAAGCCTTGCCCAAAATCGGCCTCCGGCGTGTTGGCGCGGGGCGGGGGCCGACTTACCATGCGGGTGGGCGGGGCTCGTCCGGCGCCGCGCCACGACCCGGCCGATCGGACCAGCGAGCCTCGAAAGGATCGCCATCGTGCGACGCATCTCCCATCGACTCTCCCCATCCCTCGGCCTGGCCCTCGGGCTGGCCCTGATCGCGGCCCTGCCGGCTCGCGGCCAGGCCCCCTCACCGGGAGCGGACGCGAACTCGTTGGCACGGTTCGTCCCCAAGGATGACACCGTCCTTTATCTGGAGTTCGACGGCCTCGACGCCCACGACGCCGCCTGGCAGCGGACCGCCGCTTACAAGATCCTCAACGCGACCTCCGCCGGCGGGATGATCCGGGACGTGCTCACCCAGCTCCTCGACAAGCTCAAGGTCCCGGGCGGCGGCCGGAACCTGGCGTTGGTGGAGCATGCCCTCCGCGCCGGATTCGTCGTGGCGGCCGGCGGCAAGATGGAGACCGATCAGCCGTTCCACATCGTGGTGGTCATCCGCAAGGCCTTCTCCAATCGCGATGTCCGCCCGGCGCTGGCGTATGCCCTGTCCAGCCTGGACGCCCCGGAGACCAAGGCCAAGGCGGTCGTCCGCCAGGGCCACAAGGTCATGAGCGGCACCCTCGACCCCGGTATGGCCCGCGCCTTGCCCACGGGCAACACCTACTCGTGGTGGGTCGAGGAGACCAAAAAAGAGGACGTGGTCCTGGTCTTCCCAACGCTGGAAGCGACCGACCTGATCCTGGATACCCTCGACGGCAAGACGCCGAACGCCATCGACCACCCCCTCCGCGCCGGGCTGATGACCCCGGAGAACGGCTTCGAGCCGGTCGCCGCGGCCTTCATCAACCCCAAGTCCACCGGCTTCAAGAAGAATCCCCAGCTCGGGCTCGACGAAGCGACCCGGATCGATGTCCGCTGGGGCTTCCAGGACGACGCCCTCCAGACCGTGTTCCGGGTGGCGACGCCGTCGCCCCGCCGGGGGATGCTCGGGTTCGCGGAGGGGGCGACCTTCAATAAGGCGTCTCTCCCCCCCCTGCCCGACAACGTGACCGGCTTCACCGTGGCGTCGGTCGATACGAAAGCCGCCTTCGATCAGGTCCTCGCGGCGGCCGGCTCGGCCTCGCCCGACGCGGCCGGGCGGATCAACGCGGCGCTCGACTCGATCCAGGGCAAGGGGAAGCTCAAGCTCCGCGACGACATCCTGGGCCGGCTCGGCCCGAAGATGGCCTTCTATGCCCTGCCCGTCCGGGCCTCGGACCCCCCCGCCCCGCCGCCCCTCGGCGCCGTGCTGGGGATGATGGGCATGACCCAGGTTCCCCGGGGCGTGGCGATCTTCGAGGTCGATGACCCGGTCGCCTTCGGCCGGTCGCTCGACGAGTTGATGATCATCGTGAATCGGGAGATCAAGGCCGCCGCCGTCCCGCCCAAGCCGCCGGAGCCGCCCGCCGCCGGTGCCGAGGCGCCGCGAGGCCGGGCCCTGGCGATCCCCTCGCCCGAGTTCCGCCTCAGCCCGGGCTCGCCCAAGACCTACATCTTCGCCGTCCCGCCCGAGCTCTCGAAGACCTTCCCGCCGTCGCTCCGGCCGTCGATCCGGGTCGGGGACAAGCACGTGGTCATCGCGATGAGTTCGGAGGCCGCCCGCGACGCCCTGGAACCCAAGACCACATGGACGCCCCCGGCCGACCTGGCCGCGGCCTTCGGGTCGATGTCGGCGAAGCTGAAGTTCCTCCAGGTCGGCGACGACCGCGCGGGGATCGCGACGACCCTGGCGAGCCTGCCCGCGAAGGTCCAGATCCTGGCGAACTCGCCGATCTTCCGGCCGAAGCCCGCGGGGGCCCCGGCGGCCCCGGGGACGGCCCCCGGCGCACCGACCGGCGACGCCCCGGCCATCCCCCCCGCCGAGGCCGAGGCCACGCCCCCCGGGGCGTCCGGAGCCCCGGGATCCACCCCGCCGGCGGCTCCGGCGGCGATCGTGATCCAGGTCGCGCCGGGCAAGCTGCCGTCGGCCGATACGGTCAAGGGGATGCTCTTCCCCTCGATCACCCGGGTCGAGGTCGAATCGGACGAGGTGCGCCTGATCTCCCGGGTGGCCTTCCCGGACATCTCCGGGCTGTCCTACGCCCCCGCGGCCGCGGTGCTGGCCAATCCCGCCGCCCGGGGCGGGGCCTTGCCCGGGTTCGTGCCCGGCGGGCCGCAGCCGGATCCCAACGTCCCCGCCCCGGGGACGGGCGGCGTCTCCCCCCGCGGGCGGGCCTCGGACCGCTGATGAGCGAAGAACCGGAGATCGCGCGGGCCGGCGATGCGTCGGCGGCCGGCGCGTTTCATGTGATCCTGGTGGAGCCCGAGATCGCCGGCAACGTCGGCGCCATCGGGCGGACCTGCGTCGCGGCGGGGGCCATCCTCTGGATGGTCCGCCCGCTCGGCTTCCACCTCACCGATCGCCACATCCGCCGCGCCGGGCTCGATTACTGGCCCCACCTGACCTATCGGGTCGTCGACCACATGGACGAGGTGGTCGAGGCCCTGGGGGACGGCCGCCTCTGGTCGTTCACCACCAAGACCCGGCGGAGCTTCACCGAAGCCGCCTACCGGCCCGGCGACGGGCTGGTCTTCGGCCCGGAGAGCCGGGGCCTGGCGTCGTCCTGGCTCGCGACCCAGGGCGACCAGTCCGTGCGCATCCCGATCCGCCCCGAGGCACGCAGCCTCAACCTGGGGACGGCCGTCGCCATCGGGCTGTTCGAGGCGGTGCGTCAGGCGGGCGCCCCGGGGTGATCCGGGTGCCGGCCCGGCCCGCGATCGGTTAGAGTGGGCCGGCCAGGCGGGCACCCCGCTCGCCGGACATCCGACGCCCCGATCCGGCGGCCGGCGCGGCCGGGACGCCCGATCCGGAACCCCGGTGGAGCCACCTCGCGATGTCCCCACGCCCTGTCATGCTGCTTTCCTGGGTCGTTATCATATTGGGGCTGTGCTGGTATCCGAAATCGATGATGCCGATCCAGGAAGGGGCCGGCACCGGCCTGCACCTCCCCCACCTGGACAAGGTCGTCCATTTCGGGATGTTCGCGGTCCTGGGCTGGTTGGGCATGTACGCCGGCCGGAAGCCGGGGCCCCCCCGGTATCGTGGGATCTTTCTGCTCGGGCTGGGGCTGGCGATCCTCAGCGAACTGGGGCAGATGATGCCGTTCGTCCACCGCGACGCCGGGCTGGACGACCTGGCCGCCGACATGACCGGGGTGATCGTCGGGCTGGCGACCTATGCCTTCGCCCGGCCCGGCGTCAGAGTTCCATCTCCTGAAACGCCCTGATCCCGATCCGCAGCGGCAGCACCGTGCCCACCACCCCGACGATCAGGCTGACCAGGATGGCGATGGTCATCCAGAACCGGAACTGGGGCTCGGACAGGGTCGTGCCGACCAGGTCCGGGGCGTCGGCGCCGGCGAAGTAGAAGTGGCACGGCACCGCCAGCGAGGTCACGATCGCGACGATGAATGCCAGGCTCACCAGCAGGTTCAGCGTCCCCCCGAACCCGGCGGCGATCTTCGACGGGTCCACCTCCTTGAGGTTGGCCAGCCGCGCCCCCAGCCCGACGCTGATCCCGGAAAGCCCCAGGCAGAGCACCGCCACCATCCCGACGTGAAGCAAAATCATCGCCGGCCCCATCCGGAGCATCAGGTCGCTCAGGATCACCAGGACCTCGGTGGCGACCAGCGAGATCCCCGCCGAGAACGCGAACTTGCCCCAGAGGATCGAGGCCCTTTTCAGCGGCAGGAGCCCGAGCACCCAGAAGTTCCGGCCCTCCAGAGACATCAGAGGGAAGATGAACCGGCTGGTGAACGTCGAGAGGATCAGCGCCGTCACCGAGAGGTTCAGGAAGCTGATCAGGTTCCGCCAGTACGGCTTCTGGACGTCGTAGCTCAGGCGGCGGATGTTGATGAAGTAGAACGCCAGGAGCCCGAAGAAGATCAGGAACTGCGACCACTGCGCCGGGTCGCGTCGGAAGGTCCGCAAATCCTTGAGGATCAAAAGCCGGATCGGGCTGGGCAGGAAGAAGAACACCCGGTGGAAGGCCGCATCCAGGCCGTACAGGCCGTGCCGACGCCGCGAGGATCGCCCCCCCTGGACCCGGCCATAGCCGAGCCGGTACAGGTCGCGGGCGGTCGCCGCGGCGATCAGGTAGGCCAGGCCGGCATGGGCCGCGATGACCGTCAGGTAGAACCGGGCGTCGGCCCAGTCGCCCCGGACCGACGCGACCAGCCCCGCCGAGATCCATCGGCTCGGCCAGAGCGGGTGGCGGCTGAATTCGAGCCGGCCGAACAGGCCGTCGATCCAGTCCGAGCTGAACGGGTCGCCGCTCATCCGCCAGACGCGGACGAGGAACACCACCAGCAACAACGCCACGGCCCCGGCGCCGAGGCCGATGATCGTCTTCCGGCGTCGGGGGAAGAACGCCGCCACGAGGATGCAGGCGATCGCCCCCAGGCTCCCCGGGATCAGCACGAACGCGGCGAAGAAGATCGGGAAGATCGCATAGAATTGCCAGGTCGCATCCTCGACGATCCCGAAGGCGACCATCATCGGGCTGCCCAGGAGGAGGAACGCCCAGCTCGAATAGCCCAGCGATTCCGCGAACTTGTAGGCGAAGATCCGGTCCGACGAGGCGGGCGTCGTGAGCAGGTAGGCCGCCTCTCGCGATTGGAACAATCCGGTGTAGAGGATGATCCCTGTCGAGAAGATCAGCATGATCAGCAGGGACAGGAAGAACATGCTGAAGATGACCTCGACCAGCTCCCCGGACAGGTTCGGGATGAACTGCTTGAGGAACTGGAATCCCTCGAAGAAGAAGCCGAACAGCCCGGCCCAGAAGATCGCGCTGCAGATGGCGATCATGCTGACGCGGAGCCGCGACCCGGCCAGGATCGACCGGACGCCGTTGCTGGCGAGCCGCCACCTCAGGTTCCGGAAGGCCGAGCGGGCCTGCTCGGGGGTGGTCAGGCGAGGCTCGACGATGGTGGGGGGGATGCCGTTGCCGTTCACGATTCCACGCCCCTGGCCCCAGCCAGCGGGGTCCCATCGAGCAGCGGCCGGTCGCCGCCGGTCACCTTGAGGAACAGGTCTTCCAGGGGGCCGTGGTGCTGGACCTTCTCGCGGAGTTCGGCCAGCGTGCCCTGGGCCAGCATCCGGCCGTGGTCGACGATGCCGATCGAATCGGCCAGCTCCTCGGCGATCGACAGGAGGTGGGTCGACATCAGGACCGCGACCCCGGAGCGGGCCTGGGCCACGAACAGGTCCTTGACGATCCGGGCGCTGCGCGGGTCGAGCCCGACCAGGGGCTCGTCGACGATCAGCACCTTGGGCTCGTGCACGAGGGCGGCGGCGAAGACGACCCGCTGCTTCATCCCGTGGGAATAGTTCTCGCTCAGCTCGTCGACGTAGTCGTTCATCTCGAACACGTCGATCAGCTCGCCGATCTTCCGGGTCGAGGCCCGGAGGTCGAGCCCGTACATCTCGACCACGAACCGGAGGAACTCCCGGCCCGTGAGCTTCTCGTACAGGTAAGGCTGGTCGGGGACGTAGGCGATCAGCTGCCGGGCCTGGGGGCTGGCGGCCGGGTAGCCCCCCACCCGGACCACGCCCGAGGTCGGCCGCAAGAGGCCGCAGACCATCTTGATCGTCGTCGTCTTGCCCGCCCCGTTGGGCCCGAGGAAGGCGAACAGCTCGCCGGCCCGGACGCCGAGGTCGAGTTGGTCCACGGCCTTGCGGGCCCCGAAGGTCTTGGTCACGCCCCGCAGTTCGATCATGGAGCTTTGCTCTCGGTCGGGGTGCCGTCGCCGGGCCCGGGGATGCGTTCCAGGATCAGCTTGACGAACGGGAACGGCACCTCCTGGCGGAGGACCAGGCCGTCGGGGCGGACCCAGGTCCGCGCCGTCAGGTTGGGCGGCAGGTGGTGGACGACTTCCAGGGTGGTGATGACGCTGTTGCCCCAGTGGATGGCATGCTTGCCGGCCACCTCGACGGTGACGATCTCGACCCGGCCGGTGAGCGGGCTCACCACCCGGCTCTCCCAGCGCTGGCCGACCTGGAGGCCGGGCATCCGGTCGATCGGCCCCACGGAGTTCTCGACCATGCCCCTCGGCTCGTAGGGGAAGGGCCGATTCCAGTTCAGGAGGGGGACCGGGTACGGGCTCCGGCAGACGACGAACAATTGCTTGCCGTTGACCCGGCCGTCCAGGGTGATGAGATTCTCCGAGTCGTGCTCCCGATCCCGGTCGCGGGCCTTTCGCAGGTCCAGGCCGCCGGCCGCCGGCCGGACCGTGGACCGGAAGCTGAGGAGGTTGCCCGACTGGTCGATCTCGGCCGAGTTGGAGATGTCGACCGCCTCGTCGTGCGCCGAGGCCAGGGGCGTGCCCCGGAGCAGGCGGGCCGAGTCGACCCGGATGTCGCTGGTCAGCTCGATCGTGCCATCGTCGCGGCGGCGGGAGTCGGTCACGGCCTGGCCGACCGAGTGGAGGTTCCTCAGGTTGGCGTCGTCGGCCACCATGATGTCCCACCGCGTCGGCCCCGCGCTCGCCTCGGCCTTGGCGATCGACCGCATGTCGGGCGGGGGCGTGATGATCAGGTCGGGCAGGATATCCCGACGGAACAGGCCGAACGCCGCATACACCCAGAACGACAGGATGGCGACGCAGGCCATTCGCGAGGGCATGGGACGTTCTCTCGGACGAGGATGGGTCGTTCCACTATACGAAAGCCGATCGGCCGAGCAAACGGGTGGGCCGGGCGCCGGGCCTGTTTCTTCGGGTTGACGCGCCCGGCGGTCCCCCTTATCCTCCGACCTTGGCGACCACCCCCGGAGACCCGGCCTCGCACCGCCCGGACGCGACCCCCGACGGCATCGGGACGCGCCCTCATTCCCACCGTCCCCACCGGAAGGCAGGATGACCATGCGCGGCCCGAGCTTGAGGCGGGTGTCCCTGATCGCGGCCATCGTCGCCGTCGTGGTGACCGTCCCGCTGGCGGGGTGGCTGATGTTGACCCACCAGCCCACCTTCTACCGGCGGATGGCCAAGCTGCCCCGCGAGCAGCGCGAGGCCAAGGCCAAGCACTTCGTCGCCAGCAGCCTCCAGCTTCGCAACGACATCGCCAACGAGCTGAACTGGGAGGCCGTCTTCAGCGACCAGGAGGTCAACGCCTGGCTCGCCGAGGACCTGGTCACCTACTTCGCCGACCAGATCCCTCCGGAGGTCCACGAGCCCCGGATCGCCTTCGAGTCCGACCGGGTCACCCTGGCCTTCCAGCTCGATCAGGGGCCGATCCGGTCGGTGATCTGGGTCGTGGCCCGGGCCCGGGTCCCCGAGGACAACGTCCTGGCCCTGACCATCGAGAAGGTCCGCGCCGGCGTGATCCCGATCTCGGTCGATCGCTTCGTCAAGCCGATGACCGACCAGGCCCTCGACCACGGCCTGGACGTCGCCTGGTCCGAGGAAGACGGCCTGCCCGTCGCGCAGATCCGGTTCCGGCCCGAGCAGGCCCGCAGCGACGTGATCCTCGAACGGCTCAAGATCCGCCAGGGCCAGATCCGCCTGTCGGGCCGGTCGGATCGCCCCCGCAAGGAGCTGGCGGCCCCGCGACTGCCCAGCCGCCGCCTGCTTCAGCTCACCTTCCCGAGGCGGAGCAGCCAGCCCCGGCTCGGCGGATCCTCGGCCCGCCGCAAGTCGGCCACGCCGACCAGCTGATCGCCCCGCAGGTCGACGACCACGCGCCCCTCGTCCCAGGCCAGGACGAGGCACTCCCCCCGATCCCAACGCCGGACCGTCCCGCGATCGCCCGAGATCGGCCCTTCATAGTTCAGGTAGATCCGCCGATGGGGCGGGAGTTCCCGCGCCGGGAGGTCGGCGCCGGCGACGATCGGGGCATCGATGGCCCAGGTCCGCAGGGCGTCCCCGTCCTCGATCAGGAAGTCCCAGTGGACTCCTTGGTGGTGGTGTTCCAGGATCGCGAAGCGTCTTGTCGAACCCGGCATGAGCGACCCTCCTTCCCGGCGTGATCGATCCAGATCGGCGAATTATTCGCCGGGATGACGGTCGATCCCTGGTCCATCCCGATCCGACCCCGTAAACTCGATTCTCCACCCGGGGCCGGCCGGTTCCGGCGATCGGCCCGAGACGCGAGGGCTTCGAGCGGTGACACCGAAAGAAGTGTTGGCCCAGATCCGCCAGAGCGAGGTCACCACGGTCGACCTCCGGTTCATGGATTTCCCGGGGGTCTGGCAGCACTTCGCCATCCCGGCCGTCGCCCTGACCGAGGAGACCTTCGAAGAAGGCATCGGCTTCGACGGGTCCAGCGTGGTCGGCTGGCGTGCGATCAACGAGGCCGACCTGCTGGTCGTCCCCCAGTCCGAGACCGCGCTGATCGACCCGTTCACGGCGCGGCCGACGCTGACGATGATCTGCAACATCCAGGACCCGATCACCCAGCAGGATTATACCCGGGACCCGCGCAACATCGCCCGCAAGGCGGTCAGCTACATGCGGAGCACCGGGCTGGCCGAAACCTGCCGGCTGGCCCCCGAGCTGGAGTTCTTCGTCTTCGACGATGCCCGGTTCGACCAGAATGGCCACGAGGCGTACTACCACGTCGATTCGGTCGAGGGGGCCTGGAACCGGGGCAAGGCAAGCCACCCGAACCTGGGGTATAAGGCCGGGTCGGGCCTGGGCTTCTTCCCCTGCCCGCCCACCGACAGCCTGGTCGACCTCCGCGCCGAGATGGCCGGCCGGATGGCCGAATGCGGGATCGACACCGCCGCCCACTACCACGAGGCGGCCACCGGCGGGCAGTCGGAGATCGACCTCCTCCCTCAGTCGCTGGTCGAAGGGGCCGACCAGGTCATGCTGGCCCGGTACATCATCCGCAACGTGGCCCGGATCCACGGCAAGACGGCCACGTTCATGCCCAAGCCCCTGTTCGGCGACAACGGGTCGGGGCTGCACGTCCACTTCTCGCTCTGGAAGGACCAGCAGAACCTGCTGGCCGGCAACGGCTATGCGGGGCTCAGCGACCTGGGCCTGTACGCCATCGGCGGGCTGCTGAAGCACGCGCCGGCCCTGTGCGCGTTCGCCAACCCGACCACCAACAGCTACAAGCGGCTGGTCCCCGGCTTCGAGGCCCCGACCAAGCTGTCCTACAGCCGCCGGAACCGGTCGGCGGTGATCCGCGTCCCGGTCCACAGCCCGAACCCGAAGTCGCGGCGGATCGAGTTCCGCGTGCCGGACGCCGCCGCCAACCCGTACCTGCTCTACTCGGCGATGCTGATGGCGGCGCTGGACGGGATCCAGACCAAGACCCGGCCGGGCGACCCGCTGGACAAGGACATCTACGACCTCCAGCCCGAGGAACTCGCCGACGTCCCGACCACGCCCCGGTCGCTCGACGTGTCGCTGGACGCCCTCCGGGCCGACCACGAGTTCCTGCTCCGGGGCGACGTCTTCACCTCGGATATCCTCGATACCTGGATCTGGTACAAGAGGACGCACGAGGTGGAGGCCCTCCGCGAGCGGCCCCATCCCTATGAGTTCACGCTCTATTACGACGTGTGAGCCACCGTCGAGGCCGATGCCACCTCGGCCTCGGCCGGGGGCGGCTCGGGCCGGAGGGCCAGGAACACCAGGGCCGTCGCCCCGACGACCAGCATGTTGTCCGCGAAGTTGAAGATCGCGCACTCGAAGTTGATCGGGTCGATGTGCAGGTGCACGAAGTCGCGGACGTGGCCCAGCGCCAACCGGTCGTAGCAGTTGCCCAGCGCCCCGGCGGTGATCAGCGCCAGCGCGACCGTCAGCCTCCGGTCGGTGGCGGCCCGGCCCACGAACAGCCAGTAGGCGATCCCGCCCACCGCCAGGATCGACAGCACGGCGAAGATCTTGCTGCTGTAGGGGACCGACCGCATGAACCCCCACAGGGCCCCGGTGTTGTAGCTCGTCTGGAGCTCGATCACGTTGGGGATGACCGTGACGGTCCGGCGTTCGATCGGCTCGCCGACGAGCCGGAAGAAGTAGGTCTTGGTCGCCAGGTCGAACGCGGCGCCGCCCAGCGCGATCGCGAGGAACAGGATGACGTGGCCGCGCGGGACCGGCCGTGGCGCCGGCCCCGGGGTGCTGGCATCGCTCATCCCCGGCTCTCCAGCATGCGGGCGCATTCGATGCAGTGGCGGGTGTAGGGCAACGCCTGGAGCCGGGGCTTGGCGATCGCCTGGTTGCATTCCTCGCACAGCCCGTAGGTCCCCGCGTCGATCCTGCGGAAGGCCGCATTGATCTGTTCGAGGGTCTCCTGCTCGTTCTCGATCAGGCTGAGCGTGAATTCCTGGTCGTAGTTCTCGGTGCCGACGTCCGCCAGGTGGAGCGGGACGTTGGACAGATTGCCCGAGGAATCCGGGGCGTTGCTCAGCGCCTCGTCGGTCATCTGCCGGAGGTCGCCGCGGAGGCGATCCTGGATGGAGAGCAATGTCTGGCGATATGCTTCCAGATCCTCGGGCTTGATCGCGCTGGCCATGACGATGCGGTTCCCCCTGTTTCGTCCGACCGGGCTGGCGACATCGCGGACGCCCGGAGCGACCCCGTCGACCGATCCGGTGTCGGTGATCGTGAAGGCTTCCAGACTACACCGCCCACCCTCCCTCATCCACCCCGAAACGGCACGAAGCCGCCCGGCCCCTCCCCGGTTGCCCGGACGGGCCGCCCCGGTCATGATCGGGCCAAACCGCACGCCGGAGGCCCCCTCGATGATCCAGGACGACCTGCCCACCCTGTTCGCCTACACGCGTTGGGCCGACACGCGAATGCTCGAAACCATCGGGTCGCTCGACCCCGAGCGATACACCCGGGAGCCCGCGCCGGGGTGGTCCTCGGTCCGCGCCACGCTGGTCCACATGGCGTCGGTGGTCTGGGCCTGGTCCAGCCAACTCGACGGGACGACGATCCGGGCCTTCCCCGATGAGGAGTCGCACCCGGCCTTCGAAGACGCCGCCAAGCTGCTGCATGAGGCCTACGACACGTGCGACCGCCTGCTGGCGGCGGCGACCCCTGAGATCCTCGCCTCGATCTGGGAGACCCACGACCCCCGCGGCAACCCGCGCCGGCTCCCGTTCTGGGCCGTCTATCGCCACCTGGCCAACCACCAGACCTACCACCGAGGCCAGCTCGCCTCGAAGCTCAAGCGGCTCGGGGTCGATGCCCCATTCACCGACTTCGTCTTCTATGTCCTGGAGCAGGTCCCCCAGCCCGAAGGCAGCCCGCCGGCGATTCCGCGTTGAGTTTTCCGGGCGTCGGCCTATACTTTCAAAGGGATCTGAAACCAGAGACCGGCCGGAGGCCGGGTCCGCCTGGCCCTGAATCCCGGCCGGAGTGTCGCCATGCCGCCTCGCCTGCGCGTCGGCGCCGTCAGCTACCTGAACGCCAAGCCCCTGTACCACCGGTTCGATCGCTGGGCGCCCGAGGCCGAGCTGACGATGGACCTGCCGAGCCGGCTGGCGAGCCGACTCCATGCCGGGGAATTGGACGTCGCGCTGATCCCGTCGGTCGAGTACCTTCGCGGGGTGGCTTCGGGCTACGAGATCCTGCCCGGTTTCGCGATCGCCGCGAAGGGGGCCGTTCGGAGCGTGAAGCTGTTCAGCCGCGTCCCGTTCGACCGGATCGAGCGGCTGGCGCTGGACGAGGGGTCGCGAACCAGCCAGGCGCTGACGCGGGTCTGGCTCGACGCCCGATACGGGGTGAAGCCGGCCGTGATCGAGACGCTGCCGATGGGCGTCTCCCCCCTGGAAAGCACCGCCGACGCCGTCCTGGCCATCGGCGACCGGGCCATGAAGGTGCCCGATGCCCCGTTCCACGCGGTCGTGGACCTGGCCGAGGCCTGGCGTGACCTGACGGGCCTGCCGTTCGTGTTCGCCCTCTGGGTGGTCCGGCCGGGGGTCGACCTGGGCGACCTGCCCGAGGCCCTGGCCCGGTGCCGCGACGATGGGCTGAGGCATGCCGACGACCTGGCCCGTGAGCATGGGCCGAGGCTCGGCCTGGGCATCCCCGAGTGTTTCGATTACCTGACCCGCGTGCTATCCTATGACCTCGGCGAGCCCGAGATCGCCGGCCTCCGCCGGTTCGCCGGGATGGCCGCCGACCGGGGCCTCGCCCCTCCAGGAGCCGACCTTGTCTTCCACCGTCGCCGCGATCTTGCGCAGGGCCGTCGCGGGGGATCGCCCGACCGTCGATGAGGGCGTGACCCTGCTCCGCGAGGCCGATCTCCTGTCGCTCGGCGAGGCCGCCGACGCGATCTGCAAGAGGCTCCACCCGGAGCCTTACCGCACGTACAACATCGACCGCAACATCAACTACACCAACGTTTGCGCCGCGGTCTGCGACTTCTGCGCGTTCTACCGCAAGGTCGGGGCGACCGACGCCTACGTCCTGGATCGGCCGGTCCTCCTGGACAAGATCCGCGAGACGGTCGAGCTGGGGGGCGAGCAGATCCTGATGCAGGGCGGGCTCCATCCCGAGCTGCCGTTCGACTGGTACCTGGACCTCCTGCGCGACATCAAGGCGCACTATCCCCAGGTCAACATCCACGGGTTCAGCCCGCCGGAGATCCACTTCTTCTCGAAGAAGTTCAAGATGCCGCTCCGCGAGGTCCTGACCCACCTCAAGGAGGCCGGGCTGGGCAGCCTGCCCGGCGGCGGCGGCGAGATCCTGGTGGACCGCGTCCGCAAGGCGATGACCAAGGGGAAGGTCCTGACCGACGACTGGCTCAACGTCCATCGGGTCTGGCACGAACTGGGCGGGATCTCGACGGCCACGATGATGTTCGGCCACATCGAGACCCTGGAGGAGCGGGTCGAGCACCTCGACCGGGTCCGCCAGCTCCAGGACGAGACCGGCGGGCTCACCGCGTTCATCTCCTGGACGTTCCAGCCCGAGCACACGGAGATGGCCCACGTCCCGGCCCACGGGGCCGTCGAGTACCTGCGGACCCAGGCCCTGTCGCGGATCTACCTGGACAACGTCCCCAACATCCAGTCGTCGTGGGTGACCCAGGGGGCCAAGATCGGCCAGCTCGCCCTCTACTTCGGCGCCAACGACATGGGCAGCCTGATGATCGAGGAGAACGTGGTCGCCTCGGCCGGGACGGTCCACCACCTGTCGCTCCAGCAGATCCGCCGGGCGATCACCGAGTCCGGCTACATCCCCCGCCAGCGCAACGTCTTCTACGAGTACATCGACGCCGACCCGTCGGAACTCGCCCTGGCCGTCTGACCGGGGCGAGTCCCGCCGGCATCCGACTCAGCGATCGCCGACGTATCGGAACCGCATCCGACCCTCGGGGGCGACGTCTCCGCTGACGTAGAAGTCCATCACATCCCCCGGCTTCTGGGCATTGTCGACCCACTTGAAGTCGAACCGGACGGGCCAGGTCCCTTCCATCCCCAACGCCTCGCGCGGGATGGACAGGGTCAGGTCGGTGCCATTGGATCGGGCCGGGAGGGTGCCCACCCTGGCCCACGTCCAGCCCCCGGTGTTGCGTTCCAGGACGGGCGCATCGCCTTCGGTGATCCGGCCCGCGATGAAGTCGTAGCCTTCCCAACCGGTCTTCGGATCCTGGTCGGCGTCGATCAGGAGCCAGAGGCCGGGCACGATCGGCTCGCGGGCCCGGGCCAGGAACGAGACGTTGGCGGCGTCGCGGGCGACCTTCATCAGGACGAGATCGTTGCGCCCGGTGCGGTTCACGTAGTGGGTGCCGCCCGCCCCTTCGTGGTCGCGCGGGAGGTTGTCGTTGAGGTCGTCGTCGAAGGCGGGGGCGACGTCGTCCCAGAGGTTCGCCGGGCCGTCGATGGGGATCGTTTTCGGGGCCGAGGCGGCGGGCACCGGCGGGACGCCCTTGTAGCGGCGGACGTTGGCGACGAGCTGGGCATAGTAATTGTCGCCGTGCCCCCCGCGCATCGGCTCGATGTCGCGGCTGAACTCCTGGTCGTACTGGTCCACGAAGTCGATCCGCCCGCGCTTGCCGAACCGGCCGGCGATCCACTCGTTCCAGCCGGTCACCATCACGAACGGGGGATCGAGTTCGAAGGCACGCTTCCATTGCTCCTGGACGTTGTATCCGTGCAGGACGGCCCCGGGGGTTCGGTCCTGGACGCCGTCGTGGAAGCTCCGTCCGCGGGCGTCTCCGTTGCTCATGTTCGTGACCTTGCCGTCCGACGCCCGGAGGTTCTGCGCCGTCGAGACGACCACCTGCTCGGCCTTCTTCGGGTCATCCGTGTAGCCGTAGGGCTGCGGGTAGGTCGCCTCCCAGTGCCAGGCGTCCTTGGTGTCCTCCATCGTGAACGGCCAGTGGGCCCGGCGGAGCGTGAAGAAATCCCGGACCTCCGGGCTCGCCTCCTTGGGGTCGCAGATCAGGAGCGGCTTGCCCTGCCATTGGAACCAGAGGTCCCGGAACCGGCCGGGCTGGTACAGGTCCTTGTAGAGATTCTGGGCGGTCTCGCCGGCCCGGGTGTTCACCATGAAGGCGAACGACGGCGTCCGCCCGCCTTCCTGGCGGATCGCGGTGAAGACCTCGCCGATCCTGGTGTAGACCTCGGGGTAGGTCACGACGTTGGTAGTGTCGAAGATCAGGGTGTCGACGCCGGCATCGACCAAAAGCCGGGCATGGCGGCGGATCACCCAGGGGTCGTCGGCCAGGTAGTAGCCGTAGAGCGGCTCGCCCCAGTAGTGATACAGCCCGAACGGGCCCCAGAGCGGCGACTCGGGGTGCTTGAGGGCGTCCGGGTCCCTGGCCAGGATCTTGGCGATGTCGTACGGGCCGCCGTCGGGGCTGGCCCCGCCCCGGTTGTTGTGCCAGAGGAAGTAGAAGATCCCGACGAAGCGGTCTCCGCGCGGGGCCGGGACCTTGCCGGCCATCGGCGCCGATCGGCCCAGGGCGTCGGTCAGGGGCCAGGGGGCGGTCGTCAGCGACGGCGCGGACGACTGGGCCGATGAGGTCGCGGCGAACAGACCGGCCGCGAGGAGGATCAATCCCCCGGTCCGGATCCCGTGAAACGAAGGCATGAAGCTGGCTCGCTGGTGACCGATCGGGCCTCGCCGCCCCTCCCCGGAGGGGGGCCCGCGGGCCCGGAACGCCCCGATCGTACCGGCCTGGGGATCGACCGGGAAGCGAGCGGGGCCCTTGCATCGCCGGGCCGCTCGCCGATACTGGGTCGAATCCACGCCCCATGAACACGATCCCGATCGTCCCGGAGACCTCGCCCGATGCGGCTCGCCTTCCCACGGATCGTCCTCGCCAGCCTGGCGGCCTTCGGGCTCGCCGGGCACCAGGCCCGAGCGGCCGAATCCCGGCCCAACATCGTCCTCATCATGAGCGACGACATGGGTTTCTCCGACCTCGGCTGCTATGGCGGGGAGATCGAGACCCCGAACCTCGACGCCCTGGCCGGCAAGGGGGTGCGGTTCACCCAGTTCTACAACACCGCCCGCTGCTGCCCGACCCGCGCGTCGCTGCTCACCGGCCTGTATCCCCACCAGGCCGGCATCGGCCACATGACCAACGACCGGGGCTTCGACGGGTATCGCGGCGTGCTGAACCGGCAGTCGGTGACGATCGCCGAGGCCCTCCGGCCGGCCGGCTATCGCACCTACATGTGCGGCAAGTGGCACGTCACCCGGTTCATGGGGCCGGACGGCGACCGCGCCACCTGGCCACTGGGCCGCGGGTTCGAGAAGTTCTACGGCACGATCGCCGGCGCCGGCAACTACTTCGACCCCGGCACGCTCACCCGGCAGGACAGGCCGATCACCATCGCCAACGACCCCGAGTACAAGCCCGAGTCGTACTACTACACCGATGCCCTGTCCGACAACGCGGTCAAGTACATCGGGGAGCACCAGGCGGAATCGCCCGACAAGCCGTTCTTCCTCTACCTCGCCTACACCGCGGCCCACTGGCCGATGCAGGCCCCGGAGGCGGCCATCGCCAGGTACAAGGGCCGGTTCGACGCCGGTTTCGAGGTGGGACGCGCGGCCCGCATCGAGAAGATGAAGGCCATGGGCCTGATCCCGCCGGGCACCGAGCTTTCGCCCGGCACCGAAACCTGGGCCGACGTCAAGGATAAGGCGTGGGAGGCCCGCTGCAAGGAGGTCTACGCCGCCATGATCACGACCATGGACGCCGGCATCGGCCGGATCGTGGCCGAGTTGAAGGCGAAGGGCCAGTACGATAACACCGTGATCCTGTTCCTCCAGGACAACGGCGCCTGCGCCGAGACCACCGGACGGATCAAGGAGGCGGAGCCGGCCCCGGCCAACCTCCGTCCGCTGCGGCCCGACGAACTCCAGCCCAAGACCGCCCCGCCGATGCAGACCCGCGACGGCCGCTGGATCCGCACCGGCCCCGGCGTGATGCCCGGCCCGGCCGACACCTACCTGGCCTACGGCCGCGACTGGGCCAACGTCAGCAACACGCCGTTCCGCGAGTACAAGCACTGGACCCACGAAGGCGGGATCTCCACCCCCCTGATCGCCCACTGGCCGGCCGGGATCAAGCCGGAGCGGGCCGGGCAGTTCGAGCGGCAACCGGGGCACCTGATCGACATCATGGCCACCTGCGTCGACCTGTCCGGCGCCACCTATCCCGCCGAGTTCGGCGGCCAGGCCATCAAGCCCCGCGAAGGGGTGAGCCTCCGCCCGGCCTTCGCCGGGGAGTCGCTGAACCGCCCGCAGCCGATCTTCTGGGAGCACGAGAGCAACCGCGCCGTCCGAGACGGCCGCTGGAAGCTGGTGGCCAAGGCGGGCGAGCCCTGGGAACTGTATGACATCGACGCCGACCGGGCCGAGATGCACGACCTGGCCTCGGCCCAGCCGGAACGGGTCAAGGCGATGGCCGCCCAGTGGGATGCCTACGCCGCCCGCGCCAACGTCCTGCCCCTGGGGGCCTGGCGGGAGAAGGAGGGGGCGCAGACCGCGGGCAGCCCCGCCTCCCGGTTCACGCTCCACCAGGGCGACCACCTCCCCGCGCCCCGGGCGCCGGGCCTGGTCGGGCATGCCTTCACGGTCGAGGCGAAATTCCGCACGGCCGAAGGGAAGACCGAGGGCGTGATCGTCGCCCAGGGCGGCACCGCGGCCGGGTTTACCCTGTTCGTCCAGGGAGATCGGCCCCGCTTCCTGCTCCGTTCCGGCGACGGCGTGGCGCGTGCCGTCGGGCCCAAACTCACGCCCGGCGAGCACACCGCGGTCGCCCGGGTCGACGCCGACGGCTCGGTCACGCTGGCCATCGACGGCGGCCCGGCCGCCGGGCCGGCCAAGGGCAGCCTCCTGGCCCGGATGCCCAAGGACGGCCTGGAAGTGGGCAGCGACGAGAACGGGGCCGTCGGCCCCTACGAGTCCCCGTTCCCATTCACCGGCAAGGTCGAATCGGTGGTGATCGAAGTCGTCAAGTAAACGACGCGGCGGGTCGCCGGCTGTTCGATCCCGATCAGCCGGCGACCATCTTGCGGTATTCCTTCTCGGTGATGATGTCCCGGTTGGACGCCAGCCGGTCCAGGAAGACGATCCCGCGGAGGTGATCGTCCTCGTGCTGGAAGACCCGGGCCGGGAAGTCGACGAACTCGCGCTCGACGACCTCTCCGTCCAGGGTCTGATACCGGGCCACGATCCGCCGCGGCCGGGGCACCAGCCCCCGGATGCCGGGGATGCTCAGGCAGCCTTCCCAGCCCGCGACGATCTCGTCGGACCGCTCGATGATCTCGGGGTTGAGCACGATGGTCGGCTCCATCGTCGGGGCGTCGGGATAGCGGGGGTTGGGCCGGGTGGCGACGATGAAGATCCGGTCCGAGCGATAGACCTGGGGCGCGGCGATCCCCACGCCTTGGCTCCGTTCCATGGTCGCCATCAGGTCGGCCGCGAACGCCCGCAGCGAGTCGTCGGCCGGCGCGGCGACCGGGCCGGTCGGGGCCCGGAGGACCGGCTCGCCCAACTCGGCGATTTCCAGGAAGTTCGGCATCGGGCGAGGATCTCCGCGTCGGGGGTCAGGCCACGCCGTGATCCTTGAACCAGGCGAGCATCCGCTTCCAGCCGTCCTCGGCCTCGGGCTTGCGATAGCTGGGACGGTAGTCGGCGTTGAAGGCGTGCGGGGCGTTGGGGTAGACGTGGATCTCGGCCGTCTTGCCCGCGGCCTTCAGGGCCTCGCGCATCTGCTCGACGGTGGCGACCGGGATGCCGCCGTCGGCCTCGCCGTAGAGCCCGAGGATCGGCGCCTTGATCTGGGCGGCCACGTCGATCGGGTGCTTGGGCTGGAGCGGCGTGGTCGGGCTGACCAGCTTGCCGTACCAGGCGACGCCCGCCTTCAGCTCGGGGTTGTGGGCCGCGTAGAGCCACACGATCCGGCCGCCCCAGCAGAAGCCGGTGATCGCCAGCTTCGCCGCGTCGGCCTTGCCCGTCTTCTTGACGTAGGCGACCGTTGCGTCGATGTCGGACATGACCTGGGCGTCCGGGACCTTGGAGACGACCTCGGAGATCAGCTTGGGGATGTCGGTGTAGCCGGACACATCCCCCTGGCGGGCGAACAACTCGGGGGCGATGGCCAGGTAGCCGGCCTTGGCCAGGCGGCGGCACAGATCCTTGATATGCTCGTGGACGCCCCAGACTTCCTGAATCACCAGGACGACCGGGAAGTTCTCCCCCATCGCGGGCATGGCCCGGTAGGCGGGGATGGTGCCGTTGGCGACCGGGATCTTGACCTCCCCCGCCTCCAGCCCCTGGGCGTCGGTGGTGATGGTCTCGGCGGAGACCGGCTGGACCGACAGGGCGAAGCCGGCGGCCAGGGTGGTCATCACGAAGCCGCGGCGGGTCAGCTCGGCGGCGGGCAGCAGGCTCAACAGGTCGTCGTTCATGGAGTCCGTCTCGCGGGGGTTGGGCTGGGCTCATCCGGCGGGCGTGGGGCCTGCGGGCCATCATAACCGGTCGCCGGTCAACCTTCCTGCTTCTCCTCGACCGGGTGACCCGAGTCGGCCCAGGCTTCGAAGCCGCCTTCCAGGGCGTGGACGGCTTCCCAGCCGTGGGCGAGCAGCCGATCGGCGATCGCCGGCGCCGCCTCGGCCCGGGCCTTCGAGCCGTAGACGACGATCGGGCGGCCGTGGGGGATGCGGGCCAGGCTGGGCTCGACCCGGTCGGGCGGGACCCGGATCGCCGCGGGAAGGATCATCTCCGATGCGTCCCACTCCTCCGGCTCGCGGACGTCGAGGAAGGCGACCTCCTGGCCGTCGCGGAGCATCTGCTTCACCTCGTCCGGCGTGACGCTCTTCGGACCCATGCGTGGCCCCCGTCGTAAGGATGCGTCCAGAATGGGAGATGATCGCGCTTCGAGCGATGGCCGGGCCGATCCCTCGGGGGCCGGACCCTCCATCGCCCGGCGCGAGGCCGGAGTCCGCCCGGCCATGATCGGCGAGCCGAAGCGAGGATGCAAGGCGGCGCCGCGAACGGGGGTGGCGGCTCCGGCCATGCGAGGCGGTTCTCGGGCTCATCCCTCGACGCCTCGGCCCCGCAGGGGGATCGCCGCGCCCCGGGACGACCGGCCGGGCCGCGAGGGTCAATCCCCATGGGATCGCCGATAAACCCCACCCCCTCCGGCCGAATCACAACCTATGCTCAAACGAGAGCGGTGATGCGACCGCGCGGATGGCGGCGATGATCCTGGAATGGTGGACGCCGATGAAGCTGGATCGTGGAGTGGGGCGTGTCATCCCACCACCGGCCGCGGGATCTCCCGGACGGGAGGGGGTCGATCGGGGCGAGATCGGGGAGGCGCCGAGGGCCGAGGAACCCGCGTCCTGCAGGGCCGAGCGAGAGCTGGAGACATCCAGGAGGCTCTACCACTCGCTCGTCGAGCACGTCCCCTACACCATCTTCCGGAAAGACCTGGACGGCCGCTACACCTTCGGGAATCGGCGTTATTGCGACCTCCACGGCACGGACCTGGAAGGGCTGATCGGCAAGACCGACTTCGACCTCTACCCGGCCGATCTCGCCTGCAAATACCGCGATGACGACCGCCGCACGATCGAGAGTCGCGAGCCGCTGGACATCGAGGAGGAGCACCTGGATCCGCGCCTGCCGGGGGGGCGGCGGTTCGTCCACACCATCAAGTGCCCGACGTACGATGCCGACGGGAGGCCGTCCGGCATCCAGGGGATGTTCGCCGACATCACCGAACGCCGGCTGTCGCACGAACGGCTGGAGTTCCAGGCGACCCACGACCCCCTGACCGGCCTCGCCAACCGGGACCTGTTCTGCCGCCGGCTCGATGAGGCGATCCGCGCGGCGGAGGCGGGCCGGCAGACGCTCGCCGTGATGCTCATCGACCTCGACCAGTTCAAGGAGATCAACGACACCTTCGGGCACCACTGCGGCGACCATGTCCTGCAGTGCGTCGGGCGGCGATTCGGGTCATCCATGAGGCCGGGCGACACCCTGGCCCGCCTCGGAGGCGACGAGTTCGGCGTCGTCTTGCCCGGATGCAAGCCCGATCATGCGGCCCGGATCGCCGGGCGGCTGATCCGATGCCTCCACGGCCCGATCGATCTCGACAGGCACCGATTCGGGGTCGGCGCCAGCATCGGCATCGCGATCTATCCCGAGCACGGGGCGGACGGGGTCACGCTCCTCCGCCACGCCGACATCGCGATGTATGCCGCCAAGCGGGGCCAGGTCGGGCCGACCTTCTTCGCCCCCGGGCAGTCGAACGCCACCCCCGGGAAACTGGCCCTGGGCACCGACCTCCGCGACGCCGTCGGGACCGACCAGTTCGTCCTCCACTACCAGCCCAAGATCGACCTGCTCACGGGCCGGCCCTGCGGCGCGGAGGCGTTGATGAGGTGGCAGCACCCTCGGCTCGGGCTGATCGCCCCGGGGCAATTCATCCCCATGGCCGAGCAGATGGGCTACATCGCGAAGCTGGACCTCTGGGCGATCGTCGCCGTCCTGAAGGACGCGGGAGACCTGGGCTGGGCCGGAGAAGCCTGCAAGATCGCCGTCAATCTGTCGGCCTCGTCGCTCCAGGACGCCAGGATCGTGGACCGCATCATCGAGATCGTCGAGACGGCGGGGCAGCCCCCCGAACGCCTCCAGATCGAGGTGACCGAGAGCGCCATGATGACGAACCCGGGCCAGGCCCGGGCGTCGCTGTACCGGCTCCACGAGATGGGCATGACGGTCGCCATCGACGATTTCGGCACCGGCTACTCCTCGCTGGCTTACCTCAAGAACCTCCCGGTCGACGAGGTGAAGATCGACCAGTCGTTCGTCCGCGAGATGGCCAGCCTGGACAGCGACGCCTGCATCGTCCGCGCCGTCGTCGACCTGGGCCACAACCTCGGGCTCCGCGTGACCGCCGAGGGGGTCGAGGACGCCGCGACCCTCGCGATCCTCTCGGAATTGGGGTGCGACTTCGTGCAGGGATACCACCTCGGTCGGCCGGTCGGCACCGGCGAGTTCCGATCATGGCTCGCCTCGAAGCCCTCGTTCCCGGCCCGACGCGAGTCCGGCCGGGGTGCGGCCACCTCCCATGTGGTGCGCCGAAGGCACTCGCCGAGCCGCGCGGATGCCGGGGCCGGCGGGAGATCGCGCGTGTGAGCCGGGGCGGCCTCGCGGCGACGGGGCCCGTCCGCACGGGTGCCGCTCCCGGCCACCGATCCGGGGCCGCGGACAGCCCCGGGGCACCGGCCGATCAGGCCCAGGGGCCGGAGGCCCAACTCCCCTCGAACATGGTGGCCAGCACCGGGGCATCGGTCTTGAGCAGGAGGCGATACGGATCGATGTCGGAGCCCGAGGGCAGCGGGATCACGGCGAGGTCGGCCGACTTGCCCGGTGCGAGGCTGCCGGCGATGTCGTCGAGGCGCAGGGCCCAGGCGCCGAACAGGGTGGCCATGGTCAGCAGCAATTCGCCCGAGAGGGTCGGGTCCCGGCGGAACAGGAAGCGGATCTCGTCGAGGATCGACAGCGAGGGGGTCGACGCCAGGCTGTCCGTCCCCAGGCAGACCACGATCCCCCGTTCCAGCATGGAGCGGAACGGGTGGGGGGCATGGCCGAATCGGGCGTGGGTCCGGGGGCAATAGGCGACCGCCACCCTCTGCCCCTCGGGGGCGGCGCCGGGGCGGAGCTGCCAGTACTCCGACGGGTCGAAGTAGGTGCCGTGGGCCACGATCCAGTCGGAATGGCGGAGGTCCCCCCGGCGGATGTAGTCGGCGGGCCGGGGCCCGATCGGGTCCCAGGCGTCGTCCCAGGCGCCCAGCCCTTCGAGGAAGGTGCGGAGCCGGCCCGACCGGGTGCCGAGCAACTCGGCCTCCTCGGGAAGTTCGGCCAGGTGGGTCGACAGCGGCAGCTTGCTCGCCGCGGCGCGGTGGTAGAGCCATCCCGCCGTGCTGTAGGGGGCGTGCGGGCTGAGCCCGGGGCGGATCTTCCGGCCGGGGTCGTCGTCGCGGACCAGCGCCAGCCAGTCGAAGGCGGCCTCGCTGGTCTGGAGCCCGCGCATCCGGTTGAGGCCGATGATCTCGGCGAAGACGATCCCGCGCATCGGCGCGGCGGCGATCGCCTCCCAGCTCTGGCCCACGGTCGACGTGTCGGCGATCGCCGTGACCCCGGCCGTGACGCTGGCCGCGACGTTGGCGGCGATCACTTTCGGGCCCGGGGCGATGGTCCCGTCCCGACGTCCGGCGACCACGCGGGCCAGCCAGTCGATCTCGTCTTCGGGCCCGCCACCGGCGGGCGCCGGGACCGGGCCGAGTTCCAGGTGTGTGTGGGCGTTCACGAACCCGGGAACGATGGCCGAGTCGCCAAGGTCGAGGTCGGCCGTCCCGCCCTTCGGGGCCGGGCCGACGTGCGCGATCCGCCCCCCGGCGATCACGACCTGGCCGTTGCGGATCGGCGGGGCGGAGACCGGGAAGACCCAGCGGGCGCGGAGGCTGAGTGGCCGCTCGTTCATCCCAACTCCTCGACGCCGGCCGGGTCCTTGGCCGGCCCGCTCCGCATCAGGATCCGAAGCAGGACGGCCGAGATGACCCCGCCCGCCACGACGACCGGCCACTGGTACAGGGCCTCGTCGCGGTCCCGGAACAGCCAGCCCGTGGCCCGGGCGATGGCGGGGTTGCGCCCGGCCTCCTGGATCAGGATCGCCTGGGCGTTGTTGAGGAAATGGAACAGGATCCCCGGCCAGAGGCTCCGGGTCCGGACCGCCATCAGCCCCAGGACCAGCCCGAGCAGTGTCGCCGTGAACAGCTGCTGGAACAGGCTCATCAGGACGTGGAGGAAGCCGAACAGGAAGCTCGACAGGAGGATGGCCGTCCGGGTGTCGTAGCTCTTCTCCAGGCCGGCCAGGATGAAGCCGCGGAAGGCGAATTCCTCGGAGATCGCCGGCAGGATCGCGAAGATCAGGAGCGCCACCCAGAGGTTGGGCACCTGCTTGGCGAGGTCGGCGAACAGGTTGCGGACGGTCTCCGTCGCCGGGAACAGGAACTCGACGTAGTGCGCCAGCTCCCGCACCGCCGGGTTGATCGCCAGGGCCAGCCCGGCGGCCAGCAGGAGGTCGCGCCCGGTCGGCATCCGGAGCCGCAGGGCCGCGCCGGGCCGGGAGCAGAAGATCACCGTCAGCAGCACCGGGACGCCCAGGATCACCCCGACGTGGACCGTCGCCATGCTCACCAGCCCCTCGGCCGACTCGGGCAGGCGGAGCATCGCGAACAGCCGGGGCAGGAGCAGGCCCGAGAACCACGTCATGCTGAGGATCAGGGCGAAGCCGAACGCCGCCAGGCTCGGGCCGGGGGTGGCGCTCTTGTCGTGCATCCGGAACCGGAGCCAGCCCCGGAGGTCGAACACCTCGGCCTCGCGGAACACGACTTCCTCGCGGTTGAACTGGTCCACGGCCCACCGCAGCGCGAGCAGGGCGTAGATGATCGTGGGCACCAGCACGGGAACGAAGAACTGCCGGGCCACGCCGTAATCCCCGACGATCAAAGCCTTCAGCAGCAGCGCCACCCCGGTGATCGGCACGACGCTGTAGAACAGGTCGAGCGAGATCTCCGGCGCCAGCGTGATCAGGGTCAGCGGGAACGTGACCAGATAGAGGGGGGTCATGTAGTACTGCCCCTCCTTCATGCTCCGGGCCAGCACCGCCAGCGCCACGCAGATGGCGCTGAAGAAGCCGGACAGGGGGATCAGGAGCAGCAGCATCCACAGGTACGCGGACGAGGCCGGCGGGGTGATCGCCGTGACCAGGCGCGCATTGCCCATCCCCCCCACCGACGCGGCGAGCTGGATGCCGGTGAGGCCCATGCTCGCCAGGTTCAGGACGGCGGTGGTCACGCTGGCCAGCATCACCGTGAAGAACTTGCCCAGGACGATCTCGCCCCGGCTGGCCGGGCTGATCAGCAGGGTTTCCATGGTCCCCCGCTCCTTCTCCCCGGCGCACAGGTCGACGGCCGGGTAGAACGCCCCGGTCAGGGCCATCAACACCAGGAGGAAGGGGAACATCCGGCCCCACAGGCTGCCGCCGGCCTCGTTGGCCGGGGCCACGTCCTCGGTGGCCACGCGGACCGGCTCGGTGTAGCCGGGCGGCTTCTGGTCGCGTTCCAGGCGCCCCTTGACGATCAGGTCGCGCCACCGCTCCAGGACGTCGCGAACCCGCCGGCCGGTGATCTCGCTCGGCTCGTCGGTGCTGTCGAACAGCACCGGGATATCGGCCGTGCCCGACTCCGCCAGTTGGGTGACCACGTCGGCCGGGATGATGACCACGGCGTCGGCCAGCCCGCCCCGGATCGCCTCGCGGGCCGTCCCGGGCCTGTCCAGATCCTTGACCCCCTCGATCCCCAATTCGACGCGGAGCCGGCCCGCGTCCGAGGGGCGGTCGAAGAACGATTCGAGGAAGCGGTCCCGCGTCGGGTTCAGCAGCGGAGGTGCCGGCGGGAGGTGCTCCGAGCCGACCAGGACCACGGTCCGGGGCTTCTGCTCGAAGGTCGCCGCCAGCTGGGCCATGCCGATCCCGAGGATTGGGTAGAGCAGGATCGGCAGGGCGAAGACCATGAACAGGGTGCGGCGGTCGCGGAACTGGTCGCGGACCTCGCGGCGGAAGATCACGCCGACGTTGGACCAACGGATCTTGCCGCCCATCAGGCATCCCCCCAGTTGGCGGCCTCGACCGCGCCGTCGCCCCGCGCGGCCTCGGCCCGCTCGACCAGGTGGAAGAACAGTTCCTCGAGGTCTGGCTGCTCGAACCGGGCGAGCAGGTCGGCCGGGGTCCCCTCGGCCTGGACCCGCCCCTTGTGGATGATCGCCACCTCCGAGCAGAGTTTTTCGACCTCGTGCATGGCGTGGGTCGAGAAGATGATCGTCTTCCCCTGGTCGCGCAGCTCGGCGATCTTCAGCAGCACGGCGCGGGCCACCAGGACGTCGAGCCCCGAGGTCGGCTCGTCGAAGATCAGCACGGGCGGGTCGTGCACGACCGTCCGGGCGATCGACACCTTCTGCTTCATGCCGGTCGACATCTTCGACCCGAGCGTGTCGCGGAAGTCGTTCATCTGGAGCCAGTCGAAGATCGTCTCCATCCGCTCGCGGAGGTGGGCCGGGGCCATCCCATACAGGCGGCCGAAGTACTCGACCAGCTCCCAGGCCGTCATCCGGTCGTAGATCCCGGTGCTGGCCGACATGTAGCCGATCCGCGACCGCACCGCCTCGGGCTCGGTGGCGACGTCGTGCCCGGCGATGATCGCCCGGCCGCCGGTCGGCTTGAGCACGGTGCTGAGGATCCGCAACGTCGTGGTCTTGCCCGCCCCGTTCGGCCCGAGCAGCCCGAAGATGGCCCCCGGCCGGCACGCGAAGCTCACGTCCGCCACGGCCGAGACCCACCCGCGTCGGTAGTCCCGGAACGACTTCGAAAGGTGTTCGACCTGGATCAAGCGACGACTCGGCGCGAAGAAGTGACCGCCCCACGCGCCGACGACCGCGGCGCGGGTTCCATGCCATCCATCATGGGTCGCACAACCTCCGCATGCAACACCCACGCCCCGATTCAGGTTCGGGGCGACGTCAACCCTCGACCCGCCGGAGCACCGCGACGGCGAGGTGGCCGCCGAAGCCGAGAGAGAGCTTGAGGGCGGCCCGGATCGGCAACGACCGGCCGGCGCCGGGGGTGCCGTCGAGGTCGCAGGCCGGGTCCGGGTGGTCGAGGTTGAGCGTCGGCGGGGCGAAGCCGTCGCGGACCGAGAGCGCCGCCAGGGCCAACTCGGCCGAGCCGGCCGCGCCCAGCAGGTGGCCGATCTGCGGCTTGCTC
Organism: Tundrisphaera macrotermitis; assembly: GCF_051175315.1. Taxonomy (NCBI): domain Bacteria; kingdom Pseudomonadati; phylum Planctomycetota; class Planctomycetia; order Isosphaerales; family Isosphaeraceae; genus Tundrisphaera; species Tundrisphaera macrotermitis. The sequence continues at coordinate 1,638,140 of NZ_CP195100.1, read as the reverse complement.
GCCGAGCAGGCCACGCGGTCGGCGTGGGGGCCCAGGGCCAGGCGGAGGGCGCGGCATTCCAAAGGGTCGTTGATCGCCGTGGCGGTGCCGTGGACGTGGGCGGCGTCGATCTCCGAGGGGTCGACCCGGGCATCGCGCAGGGCGCGGCGGATCACCCCGGCAAGGTTGGCGGGGTCGGGGTCCAGGGCCGTCTCATGGTGGGCGTCGGCCCCCAGGGCGCCGCCGGCGACCTCGGCATAGGGGACGACGCCCCGCCGACGGGCCGAGTCGAGCCGCTCCAGGACCAGGATCGCCCCCCCCTCCCCGACCAGGAACCCGGAGCGGTCGCGGTCCCAGGGGCGGATGGCCGAGGACGGGTCGCCGTCGATGCGGGCCAGGGCCTTCATCTTGCGGAACGCACCCAGGACGATCGGTTCGATCGACGCATCGGCTCCGCCGGCCAGGGCGATGTCGCACGCCCCCCGGCGGAGGAGGTCGGCCGCCTGCAGGACGGCCACCAGCCCCGTGGCACACGCGGCGACCGGGCCGACGCACGGACCGCCGAAGCCGAGGCGATGGGCCACCCGGCTCGCCCCGGCCCCCGGCCAGGAATCGGACCAGGCGCGGGCCATCGCGGCGTCGTCGGACGAGCCCGCGCGGATCATCTCGTGGAGCCGGGCCAGGCTCCGCACGCCCCCCTTGCTGAGGCCGATCAGGGCCGCGGCGCGGTCGGGGTCGAACCGCGGATCGGCCCCATCGAATCCGGCGTCGGCCAGGGCCTCGTCGGCCAGGAGGTCGAGCAAACGGTGGGCGGGGTCGAGGTCGAGGGCGGTCGGGGTGGGCCAAGCGATCGGGTAGCCGGCGTGCCCGGGGTCGAACCCCGGGCCTTCGATCCAGGCGGCCCCGGATCGCCCGGCGTGGATGGCGGCCCAGGTCGCGTCGCGGCCCAGGCCCAGGGCGGTGGCGAGGCCGATGCCGGTGATCACCACCGCCCGATCAGGATCGGTCATGGGGATCCCGTCAGCCCTCGACGCCCGCTCCGACCGCGCTGGGGGCGGCCGGCTTGGGCACCAGGCCCAGGCGGTCGAACATCAGCTGGTCGCGATCGGCGCCGGGGTTGGGCGTGGTGAGCAGCTTGTCGCCGGCGAAGATCGAGTTGGCACCGGCCAGGAAGCAGAGGGCCTGGTCCGACTCGCTCATGCCGACCCGGCCGGCCGAGAGCCGGACCATCGACTCGGGCATCAGGATCCGGGCCGTGGCGATCGACCGGACCATGTCCCAGATCGGCACCTTCGGCTGCTCGGCCATGGGCGTCCCCTCGACGGCGACCAGCGCGTTGATCGGCACGGACTCGGGGGGCTCGGGCAGGTTGGCCAGGGTGAGCAGGAGGTTGATCCGGTCGTCCTCGGTCTCCCCCAGTCCCACGATCCCGCCGCAGCAGACGGTGATCCCGGCGTTGCGGACGTTGTTGATGGTGTCGAGCCGGTCCTGATAGGTCCGGGTGCTGATGACCTGGTCGTAGTGCTCGGGCGAGGTGTCGAGGTTGTGGTTGTACGCGTCGAGCCCGGCCTCTTTCATCCGCCGGGCCTGGTCCGGGGTGATCATGCCCAGGGTGCAGCAGGCCTCCATCCCCAGGTCCTTGACGCCCCGGATCATCTGGAGGACGCGGTCGAACTGGTGGTTGTCCTTGACCTCACGCCAGGCGGCGCCCATGCAGAACCGGGCGGCGCCGTCGTCCTTGGCGCGGCGGGCGGCGGCCAGCACGGTGTCGACGCTCAGGAGCGGCTCGGGGGTGACGGCGGTATGGTAGCGGGCGGCCTGCGGGCAATAGCCGCAGTCTTCCGGGCAGCCGCCGGTCTTGACCGAGAGCAGGACGCAGACCTGGACCTCGCTCGGGTCGTGGTGCTGGCGGTGGACCTCGCCGGCCCGGTGGATCAGCTCCAGGACCGGGGTCCGGTAGATCGCGGCCACTTCGTCGAACGTCCAGCGCGGGGTCGAATCGCTCATCAGATCCCTCGGTCCCAGGTCCATCAGCCCATCACGATCCATCCGGCCGCCGTCACTGGCGGCGGGCCGACTTGCAGACGATGAAGATGGCCAGCCCGCCCAGCCCCGACGTGATCAGGTAGGCCGGCACGCCGTAGCTCGGCTCCTCGACGGCGTTCGGGTCGACCGGGATGTCGAAGAACCCTTCGATCGGGTCCTTGGCCTGCCCGAAGGCGGGGGCGGCGGCCAGCGGGAGCAGCAGCGCGAGCCCGAAGGCCGGCAGGGCAAGGCGGCGGAAGCGGCGAAGCATCGGTCACGCTCCTGGGACGGGTCGGGGTCGTGGTGGGCTGAGCGGGGACATCGGCAGCCATTCGTCGAGCGGCCGGACCCGGAGTCGGAATGCGGCGCGGGCCATGGCGACCGCCTTCCAGGCCGGCCCCCGCGACCGGAGATGCTGGAGGTAGTCGTCGAGCCCGACCGCCCAGAACCGGTAGGCCAGGCCCCGGAACGGGAACGAGCCGTCGTCGCGGGGCAGGGCGAACTCCCCGGTGACCTCGGCGTAGGCGAACGCCAGGATCGCCCGGAACCCGGGCCCGAACATCTCCTGCCAGCGGGCCAGGCCGTCCAGGTCGTCGGTCGTCACCCAGTTCTCCCAGGGGCGACGCCCCCGGGCGTCCTTCCCCTTCTTCCCCTTGACCTCGACCACCAGGTTCGGCCCGCAGCGCGGATAGAGCAGGAAATCGGGGCTCTTGAGCCCCCCCTCGTCGGTGAGCGTCCGCTTGGCCTCGTCCACGGCCACGCACGGCACCCGGATCGACCGGATGTAGGCCTCGAAGGCCGCCTCGTAGTGGTTGGAGCGGATCGCCATGCGTCAACCCGGGGCCGAGATCACGGTGAGGCCGGGCGAGGCGGGCGGCCGGGGCCTGCGTCGCCGGGGGAGGATCGCCTCCGCATATTCCCAGAGCTGTTCGGAGGCCTCGAAGACCTTCTCGAACGTCCAGTCCTCATCATACTCGCACTCGGCGGTCGTGTAATCCCGGCAGATCTTGGGGCGGCTGAAGTAGATCCGGCAGCGTTCGTCGGGCCCCAGGTACTTGCACCGGGTCATGACCACCAGGTACCACTTCCCTTCCTCGACGTAGATCAGGGTCCGGCCGTGGGCCAGATACCAGCGGGCCTCGTCGAAGTCGTCCCAGGTCGTCGGCTGCTTGATCGGGACCGAAAAGTAGCGGCAGCACTTCCCGGAGCAGTGGTCGCACAGGCATTCGCCGGGGGCCAGGTCCTCGCGCCGGGGCTGGCCCGGGCGGCGGTCCCGGACCAGGCCGGGGTCGGGGATCGCGGGAGGACGGCTCGACGCCAACGGTGCGTTCCTGTCTCGGGATCGGTGCGGACGCCCCGTATCCTACCCGACCGGCTGCGACCCGCCAAGCCGCCGGGCCGGGAAGTCGGGGTGATGGAGATTGGGAAGGCGATTGTCTCGAGTGGCTCGCCGCCATCCTTACTTGAATCCACCCCCGGCCCGTGAGAGAATCCTGATGTTCCAGGGACGAAGGCTTTGCCACCGGCTTCGCGTCGGCCGTCAAGACGCCGCAGAATGGGAATCCGGATCGAGTTGGAAGGCGAAGAGTCGATCGTACAAGCACTCCGCCGGTTTCGTAAACAGATCCAGGCCGAGGGGGCCTATCCACTTCACCATTGCAAGTGGCACAAGCCCAGGCATGACATCTACTTGAAGCCGAGCATCCTCGCTCGTCGTCGTCGGTGGAATGACCGCGTCAGGAAGCGAAGGGGGTGCGTGTACAATCCCGAATGGGAATATGATTGGGCCGACGACCTGGAAACCAGGCCGCGACGGTCGTGGGGGCCACTCGGGCGGACCGTCGTGACGTGAGCGCAAGCGGTAGCAGGGGAGCTAAGACCCGGGCCGCGCCGCATCGAGACCCGACCGGAGGGCGGCGATGTGGGCGTCGGTCGTCCCGCAGCAGCCGCCGACCATGACTTCGCCCAAGCCGGCGATGGCCGGGGCGAACGAGGCGAACGTTTCGGGAGATTCGATCGGCCCGCCGGGCAGCCCGGCCGACGGCTTGAGCCAGATCGGTAGCCGCGTCTCCGCCCGGATCGATCGGGCGATCCGGACGGCCTCGGCCATGCCAACCACGCAGTTGACCCCGAGCGCCGTCGCCCCGGCGTCTTCGAGCCGGCGGGTCGCGCCTTCCGTCCATCGGAACAGGCTGGCGACGATCGGGAAATCCGAACCGGGGCGGAGGTCTGACAGGGCGGCCACGGCCTGTTCAAGCGAATGGGTTTCCAGCACCAGGGCATCCACTCCGGCCTCGGCCAGCGCCCCGGCCTGGTCGCGGAGGTCGGGCCCGGCGGCGGTCGGGCCGGTCGAACCCAAGACGAGGCCATCCGGCCCGGCGGCCTGGCGGGCCAGCGCCGCGGCCCGGGCGTTGATCGCCTTCCAGTCGGAGGCCCTGCCGAACCGATCCAACCACGCCCGGTTGGCGCCGAAGGTGCTGGTCAGGACGGCCTCGGCGCCGGCCGCGACATCCCGCCGGTGGAGGTCGAGGATCATCTCGGGGTAGTCGACGACCCACAGGGCCGGGTCGTCGGCGTCGAGGTGCAGGCCGAGGGCGATCAGCCGCGTCCCGATCGCCGCGTCGAGGAGGGTCGGGCCGCGACCGGCCGGGTCAGTCGCGGGCACGGGGGCGGTTGCTCCGGAGCTTGGCCGAGACGCGGACCAGGAATCGGTGCTCCTCGTCGGTCAGGGCGGACTTCCCCTGGGTATGGAGCTTTTCGAGAATCTCGTCCATCCGGCGTTCCTCGGCGACCTCGCGGGCGACCCGCCGCCGCCGGCGGAGTTCGGACCGGCGCCGCCTCCACCGCTTGATCGCGCTCTCGCGGGCCGGGCGGACCTTGGCGTTGCCGGCCTCCAGGCTGGTGTACCCCTCGGAGAAGTCGTAGCCGAAGACGCCGTCCTCGAAGTAGCCGCCGTCGTCCATCATCCGCGACTCGGACCGGACGACCAGCTCGATCAGCAGGGCCAGGGCGAACAGGGTGAGGCCATCACCGAAGTAGTTGGCGGTCCCGTTGCTGAACGCCCCCTGCCCCATCCGGACCAGCCCGGCCAGGGTCAGCAGGGCCGCGCAGGTGCGGGCCGTCCACGGGGCGATGAAGTGGTCGCGGGCCAGGCCCACCGACGACCGGGCCAGCACGGCCCGGAAGGCCCGACCCCCGTCCAGCGGCAGCGCCGGGATCAGGTTGACCAGGCAGATCACCCAGTTCAGGTAGCCGAACCAGCCCACGAACCAGAGCGGCGTCATCGCCCGTGCGACGTGGGCCGGGACGCCCTGGGCCGCATGGATCAGCGGCGCCCCGGAGTCCTCCACCCCGCCGAACGGGTTGAAGACCATCGATGCCCCGTACATCGACAGGACCAGCGCCGAGCCGAACGCCAGGAGCCCGCTGACGACCGGGCCGGCGATGGCGATCGCCGGATTGTCCGCCGACCGGGCCGGCGACATCGGCACGACGAAGTTGCCCAGCGGCCAGAGGCAGACGTCCTCGACCTCGGCATTCTGCGCCAGAGCGACGGCGGCGTGCCCCAACTCGTGGAGGACCAGCACCACGAACATGACGGCCAGCCAGCACGCCGTCTGGGTGACCCGGCTCCCCCCCTCGGCGAGAGCGGCCGAGAACAGGCTGCTGGCCGCGAAGAACAGGAGGAAGTAATGGACCCGGACCTGGACTCCGGACCAGCGTCCCAGTTTGATCGACCACGCCAGTAAATCGGTCATGTGGTTTGACCCGGGGCGGGATGTCAAAATCGGTGGTCGAGGCGATCATCCGTGATGATTCATGGTAGCACCGCGGGGGGCGTTCGGGAAGCGGCAAGGTCGACCCCCGCCGGTCGGCGGTCGCCTCGCCGCCCCCTCCGGATTACATTGGGGTCGAGGGCTTTCGATCCGGCGATGCGCGAGACGACGACATGACGACGGTGAAGGTGGACCTGGGGCCTCGATCCTACGAGATCCGGGTCGTGAGCGGCGACTCCGGCGGCTTCGGCGGCTTCGTCCGCGCCGCGCTGGATGCGAAATGGTCGGGCCGGGGGTGCCGGTCGGCGCTCGTGGTCACGGACGACAACCTCCACGGCGCGATCCGCGGCCCGGTCGAGGCGCTGGCCGAGATCGGGATCACTTCCGAGGTCGCCTCCGTCCCGCCCGGCGAGGCATCCAAGAGCCTGGCCGTCGCCTCGACCCTGTTCGACCGCCTGGTGGCGATGAAGGCCGACCGCCACACCGCCATCGTCGCGGTGGGGGGGGGCGTGATCGGCGACCTCGCCGGCTTCGTCGCCTCCGCGTACGCCCGGGGGCTGCCCCTGGTGATGATCCCCACCACCCTGCTCGCCCAGGTCGATAGCTCGGTGGGCGGCAAGGTCGGGGTGAACCACCCCGGTGCCAAGAACATCATCGGAGCCTTCCACCAGCCGGTCGGGGTCTGGATCGACACCGACTCGCTGCTCACCCTGCCGCCCCGCGAGGTCCGGTGCGGGATGGCCGAGGTGATCAAGTACGGCGTGATCCTGGACGCCGACTTCTTCGACTCCCTGGAACGCGACGCCGCGGCGATCCGGGACGGCGACCGGGCCCTGATCCGGGCCATGATCGCCCGCTGCTGCCGGATCAAGGCCGACGTCGTCTCCCAGGACGAGCGCGAGGAGACCGGGCTCCGGGCCGTGTTGAATTTCGGGCACACCATCGGCCATGCCGTCGAGGCGGTGGCTGGCTACGGCGGGGGTTACCAGCACGGCGAGGCGGTCGCGATCGGGATGGTCGCCGAGTCCCGCCTGGCCGAACGCATGGGCTGGATCGGGCCCGACGCGACCGCCCGGATGGTCCGCCTCCTCGAAGCCTTCGGCCTGCCCACCGTCGCGCCTGGCCTGGACGTCGCCGGGCTGCGCGACGCCATGGGTCGGGACAAGAAGAACCAGGGCGGCCGGGTCCGGTTCGTCCTCCCGCGTGCGATCGGCCGGGTCGAGATGGCCGAGGCGCCGGATCAGGACATCCGGGCCGTGCTCGCGGAGATGGTCGCCCATCCCGGATCGGGGGGGCGGTGAGCGATCCGACACCCAGGGAGGAGGCCGAACTCCTCGAACTCATCCGCTTGACGATGGTCTCCGGCGTCGGGCCCCGGATCTGCCAGGCGCTGCTCGACCACTTCGGGTCGGCGACCCGGGTCCTGGACGCGACCGAATCGATGCTCCGGGATGTCCCCGGCGTGGGCAAGAAGCTCGCGACCTCGATCGCGCAGGCCCACCGGGCCAACGACGCCGAGGCGGAGCTGGCCCTGTGCCGGTCGCTGGGCGTCCGCCCGCTGGCCCGCGGCTCGGAGGAATATCCCGACCCGCTCCGCGAGATCCCCGACCCGCCCAGCCTCCTCTACGCCCGGGGGACGATCGAGCCGGCCGATCAGTTGGCGATCGCCCTGGTCGGGTCGCGGCGATGCACGCCGTATGGCCTCAGGATCGCGGAGCGGCTGGCGTCGGGCCTGGCCCGGGTCGGGCTCACGATCGTCTCGGGCCTGGCCCGGGGGATCGATGCCGCGGCGCACCGCGGGGCCCTGTCCGTCGGAGGCCGGACCATCGGCGTCCTCGCCAACGGGCTGTCCGAGGTCTATCCCCCGGAACACGACGGGCTGGCGCGCGAGGTCGCCGCATCGGGCGCGATCGTCAGCGAGACCCCGATGCGCCAGGGGCCGCTCGCCGAGCTATTTCCCCGGAGGAACCGGATCATCTCCGGGCTCTGCCTGGGCGTGATCGTGGTCGAGGCCACCCCGCGCAGCGGGTCGCTCTCCACGGCCCGGCATGCCACCGAGCAGAACCGCGAGGTCTTCGCCGTGCCCGGCCCCGTGGACAGCCTGCCGAGCCGGGGCTGCCACGCCCTGATCCGGGACGGGGCGACCCTGGTCGAATCGGTCGACGATGTCCTGGAGCAACTCGGCCCGCTGGTGCGCGAGGTCCGGCCCTCGGCCGACGCGCCGGCGGTCAGGCATCCGGTCGAGCTGACGCTGTCGGATCAGGAGCGCTCGCTGCTGGGCCACCTGGGGGCCGAGCCGGTGGCCATCGACGCCCTGATCGCCCTGACCGGGCTGACGGCCTCGCAGGTCATGGCGACCCTGAGCGTCCTGGAGATGCGGCGGTTGGTCAGGCGCCAGCCCGGCCCGGCCTTCGTCCGCGCCTGAGCCGGGCCCACCCCGCCGCGATCGTCCCGCCGATGGCCGTCAGGGCCCAGGCGGGCGGCTCGGGGACGATGTTGGGCTGCAAGGCGAACGCGTGGAGTTCCCCGTCCTTGTACCCGAGCCCGGTGATCCGCCCCGTGTCGCCGATGGCGAAGGCATGGGTCAGCACCCAGGATTCCCGATCGCGGGCGGACAGGACCGTGTTGAGGTCCACCATCCGCGACAGCTCGTCCCAGTAGAAAGCGTGCGTCAAACCCCCGCCATAGCCGAGCACCCCGACGACCTGATTCTTGCCGTTCAGCCCATAGGCCAGGCTGGATCGGGCGGACCCGGCGACGCCGAGATCGATGAGGGGCCCGGAGACGGGGGCCAGGAAGGCGTGGGAGTTGACGCCGAAGTCCCCGTAGCCGATGACCACGCCCTGATCGTTGATCCCCGTGGCATAGGTCGAGCCGGTGAAGCTGGATCCCGGGTGCAGGCCCAGGAGGTCCTGCGCCGGGCCGCCCAACTCGGCGATGAAGGCGCGATTCACCCCGTTGCCCAGTTGCGAGGTGCCGACCACCGTCCCGGCCAAGTTGATGCCCGAGGCCGAGCTCGAGATCCCTCCGGCCAGGGGATCGATCGCGGTCAGCGACCCCCCGCCCATCGATCGGAAGGCCCGCTGGATCCCGCCCGGCAAGTACCCGTATCCGGCGACATCCCCCGCCCCGTTGATCGCCGTCCCGACGGCCGACCCGCCCGGCAGCGTGCCAAGGTCCTGGAACATGCCATCGACGACGCGGAACGCATGGGCGACATTGCCGTTCCGGGGATCGACGAACGACCCGGCGAAGTCCCCATGTTCGTTAACCCCCAGGGCCCCGCTGGATGTCGCGGTGCCGGGCAGGCTGGATCCCCCGGACCCGCCGTCGAGCCTGTAGACCTGATCCACCCCGTTGGTACGCATCGTCCCGACGGCCACGCCCGAGGCGTTCATCGCCTGGACCCGAGTCGACCCGATCGGGGCGATCGCGCCCAGGTCGATCAGGGTGTAGTCGGCCCGGGCGATCGGGGCGGAGGCCAGGATGAGAACGATCCACGCAGTCCGCAGCGTCGAGGATGGGCTCATGGTCTCCTCCTCGAGGCGTCGCTGTGCGGCGACGAGGGATGAACCTGAAGATCACTTCACCCGACGAGTGTATCGAAGCCCTCCATGAATGTTCAATACCATGCAATGCGAACGGGGAGAATCCTCGAAGCCAAACCCCGGCATCAACGAAAAGGTCGTCCGGGCCCATGAGAGAACCCGGACGACCAGGGGTGGCCCGATGCGGAGGTCCAACGCGCGAAGGAGGCCTCGCCGATTTGGATGTACCGCGGAGCGATCGGACGGATGAAATCGGCCGGAGGTCAGGCGGTGGTCGCCCCCGCGCCGCGGGCGACCAGCCGGTTGAATCCCTGCTGCAAGGCGTCGTGGTGGGCCTTCTCCTCGGTCAGGAGGGAGGCCAGTTCGCGGGCGCTTTCCGCGTCCCCGATGGCCTCGAACGCCCCGAGCCATGCGGTCATCCAGTGGATCGCGCTGGCCTTGGCCAGCATGTCCTGCTCAATCACCTGGAGCGGCGTCGAGCCGATCTCGCTGACCTTCTGCTTGAGGCGGCCGAGGGCACCGCTGACCCCGCCGGAACCGCCCTGGGACGGGACATGGCCGTATCGGGCCGCGATCGTCTCGATGGCGGCGATGTGCCGCTTGTCGGCCTCGGCGATCTCGTGATAAAGGACGCCGAACGCGGGGTCCGGCGGGGACTGGGCGGTTGCCAGGGCGTCGTCGTGGAGCGATTGCTCGGCGTCGATCCCCTTGGAAAATTCGGCCGCGATCCAGTCGCGGTTGATCGAAGGGGCTGTGGCCATCGAGCGTCACCTTCCGGTGCGAAAATCGTTGGTTGGGGATGGGGTTTCGTCGCATCTCGGCAATTGCAACCGACGTGCCACGATTCCCGTGGGGGGCCTCGGGGGATGGCCCTCAGTCATGAGTCGCGAGCCGGGCCGGCCACTCCAGGACGATGGTCGAACTCTGGCCGGGGGCGACCTCCAGCCGCGCCGACCCGCCGAAGAGTTCGCTGATCCGCGAGGCGATCGCCAGGTCGAGGCCCCTCCGCTCGGCCGCCGATCCGGCGAGCCTCTCGTAGAGGTCGGGCCTCAGGGTGATCGGGTGGACCGTGGTGGGCGGGGGTTTGTCGACGACGATCGCGATCCGGATCCGGTCTTCATCCGGACCCAACTCGATCCGCACCGGGGAATCGCCCGCCGCCGTCATCGCGTTGGACAGCGCGTGCTGGACCGCCATCTTGACCCGGTTCGGATCGAGGGAAACCTCCCGGGGGCATCGGCCGTTGAGGTCGAGCAGCAGCGGCGTGGACTCGGCGCCGGGCCGCCCCATCCGATCTTCGACGAGGTCGGAGAGGAACCGGCAGAGGTCGAATTCGACCCCCAACGGGGGGGCGTCGATCTCCAGCAAGCGGCAGAAATCGCCGAGCTGCGCGAGCATCTTCTCGATCTGGCGCGCATTATCCTGGAGGAAGGTCAGGTCTTCCTCCAGCTCCACGCTCTTGGTCGGCATGGACTGGTGGATCGCCCGGATCGTCAGGCCGATGACGTTCAACGGAGTGCGCAGGTCGTGGACCGTGAGCGCCAGGAACCTCGGATCGATGGCGGCCGAGCGGGCCTTCGAAGCCGACAGGCCCAGGATCCGCGCGGCGAGTTGGGCCCCATCCACCGGGGACGCCACCCAGTCGTCGTACGACCGGACCCGCGCCGACAGCGCCGAAGGATCGCCGATGGCCCCGACCACGGCCAGCATCGGGATCTTGCGGGACCGGGCGGAGGATTCCGCGGCGCCGAACGGATTGGCCTCGCGGGGCTCGACGCGGAGGATCGCCGCGGGGTTCGATCCGCCCAGGATCTCGACGGCGGCGTCCGGATCGGGGCACCGGATCGCGGTCAGGCCCCAGGGCTTCAACGCCTCGGCGATCGACGCGGCCTGGAGGCCATCGGCGTCGAAAATCAGCACTGGATCGGATTCGGTCACGTTAGCAATCTCGTTGATCGAGCGGGTAGGCGACTGCGCAATCTCGCGTGATGCGACGGCCTGACGCTTGGTGAAAGGAGGAGGCCGAAGCCTCCGGCCGCGATCTCCGGGCCCGGATGGCCCGGCGACCCGGATCCCCGGGCCGAGCGCTCGGCCGGGGCACCGGGCGACCAAATTACCAAGGCTTGAGCTTCCATCCCAGGACAAACCCGATTCCCAGGGCCCAAAGTCCGAAAGAAATCGGCTCTTCGCGGGCATATTTCCGGACGCGTTCCACCGCGTCGAGGGCCAGGGATTCGAGGTCGCCGGCCTGGGACGAATGGGCGGCTTGATGCATGGATTCGGGAAACCGGGATCTCACGGTGTCGACCATGACAGACCTCCGCCGATCGGCCATGCATCGCGGACGTCACCGGATGCCTGCACGCACGGCCGTGGGATTTCCAGACACTGGGTAACTTGCAAATCGGGCGCCGTGATCTTCACTGTTGGGGGGCTGGCCGCGCGAGTAACTGTTTGCCTATGATGGTTGTTGCTCAGCGAGGCACGAGCGATCCATCTCGCCCGATCCCCAGAAAAATCAGGGACCAGGACAGTCGGAGTGCCGTTGCTTCGCCCTCGCTCATGCGCACACATCCTCCCGTGACTTCCCAGGGAAGCACGATCGCCCGACCGCCCTTCATCAGAGAGAGTCTCGGGATGCACCGCAAAGTTTTGCTTGTCGACGATGATACTTACAGCACCACGCAGCTCAAAAAACTGCTGGAGACGGAGGATCTGAGCGTCGAGGCGGTCTCCAACGGTCAGGATGCCCTGGCGGCCCTGGCGGCCACCGACTACAGCGTCCTGATCACCGACCTCCGGATGCCGGGCATGGGGGGGATGGACCTGATCCGCGAGGTGGCCCAGCGCCGGGTCCTGGTGACGACGATCGTCACCACCTCGTTCGGATCGATCGAGCGCGTGGTCGAGGCGATGCGGCTGGGTGCCTACGACTTCCTGACCAAGCCGATCGACCCGACCAACCTCAAGATCGTGATGGACCGGGCGTTGAAGAAGCGCGCCCTCCAGGACGAGGTGCTCCGCCTCCGGCAGCAGCTCAAGGAGAACTACAGCTTCCACAACATCATCAGCAAGAACCCGGAGATGCACAAAATCTTCCAGCTGATCCGCCACATCGGCGGGACCAAGAGCACGGTCCTGATCGAGGGCGAGACCGGCACAGGGAAGGAACTGATCGCCAAGGCGGTCCATTATTCCAGCGAAGATCGCCAGGGCGCCCTGATCGCCATCAACTGCGCGGCCCTGCCCGAAAGCCTGTTGGAAAGCGAGCTTTTCGGCCACGAACGCGGCGCGTTCACCTCGGCCGATGCCCGCCGCAAGGGCCGGTTCGAACTGGCCGACAAGGGGACGATCTTCCTGGACGAGATCGGCGACATCTCGGCGGCCATGCAGGCCAAGCTCCTCCGCGTCCTCCAGGAAAAGAGGTTCGAACGGGTGGGCGGCCACGAGAGCATCGAGGTCGACATCCGGGTGGTGGCCGCGACCAACAAGAGCCTGGAGAAGGAGGTCAAGGAGGGGAAGTTCCGCGAAGACCTTTATTACCGGCTCAACGTCATCAAGATCGAGGTCCCGCCCCTGCGCGATCGCGTCGAGGACCTCCCCCTGCTCATCACCCACTTCCTGAACAAGTACGCCCGCACCAACGAGGTGGCCAAGAAGGTCTCCCCCGAGGCGATGGAGAAGTTGCTGGCCTATCGCTGGCCCGGCAACATCCGAGAACTGGAGAATGCCATCGAGCGTGCCGCGGTCACCACCGTCGGCGACACGATCAACACCGACAACCTGCCGCCCCGCGTGGCCGGAGCGACCGCCGAGGAACGCCCGCGATTCGAGATCGACCTGTCGCAGCCCCTGCCCTTCTACCTCCAGCAGGCCACCGAGCAGATCGAGAAGCAGTACATCCTGGAGGCCCTCAAGAAGAGCCGGGGCAATGTCGGCCGTTGCGCCGAGTTGTGCGGGCTGTCGCGGCGGAGCGTGTCGGGCAAGATCAGCCAGTACGGCATCGACAAGTTCCCCTTCAAATCGGCGTGACGGCCCGGCCGGTCCGCGAGTTGCGGTGATTGCCTCCCACGTCCGATCCAATGCCGATTCGCCGGTTCCGAGGCTCCGACATGGCGACCACCGACCCCGCGAAGTTCCCGACCGCCGCCGATATGATGACGCCCAGCCCGCGGACGTGCTCGTCGTTCAGCACCGTGCTGGAAGCCGTCCTGATCTTCCGCGACGAAGACTGCGGCGCCGTCCCCGTGCTCGAAGATGGGAAGCCCATCGGCGTCCTCACCGACCGCGACGTCGCCCTGGCGGTCGCCGAGGCCGGGCCCGACCTGGCCCAGCGCCCCGTCACCGACTTCATGACCCGGGGCGTGGCCTCGGTCCTGCCCGAGGACCCCGTCGAGACCATCGTCTCGAAGTTCGGCGACAAGGGCGTCCGGCGCCTCCTGGTGATCGATTCCGCCGGGCAGCTCCGGGGCATCCTGGCCTGGGCCGACCTGGCGTCGTTCCTCCCCGACCAGGGGATCGGGCGGGTCGTCACCGAGGTCGTCGAGCATTCATGACCGCCCGGCGCCGGCGGGGGGCGTCGGGGCCAAAACCCGCAGCGCCCCGGGCACGACCTTGAACTCGACCGGGGTGGTCGTCCGGATCTCCCCGTCGAGATTCACCTTCATCCCCGGCGTCGTCTCGACCCGGAGCGATGGCGTCGCGACGTAGAAATCGCCGGGACGGTCAATGGGCACCCGGAACCGGAGCATCGCCATCGTGCGGAGCAGGTGCCACCGCCCGCGCGTGCCCAGCGCGTAGGCCGCCAGCAGCCCGTCATCCAGGGTGCTTTGCCGGGAGACCAGCACGCCCCCCCCATAGTACCGCCCGTTGCCCACCACGATCTGATGGGCCCGCGCCTCGATGACCTCCGTCCCGACCTCCAACCTCGCCAGGAAGGTCAGGTGCCGGGCGAAGACCCGGGCGCCGGCATAGAGGTAGGCCAGCGTGCCGAATTGCTGCTTGACCCGCCAGGTGAGGGCATCGGCGGCGGACACCGACATGCCGATGCTGGCGACGTTGAGGAAGAACTGGTCGTTGGCCTGGGCCAGGTCGATCGCCCGGATGCTGTTCGAGGCGGCCAGCTCGGCGGCGGCCGCCGGCCGGAACGGGATGCCCAGCGTCCGGGCGAAGTCGTTGGCCGTGCCCATCGGGATCACCCCGAGCAGGATGTCCCGCCGGGCCAGCCGGGGTGCGACCGTGCTGAGCGTCCCGTCGCCCCCCCCGACGATCAAACGTTCCACGCCCCAATCGACCAGGGCGTCGATGGCCGAAGGGAGATGCGCCGGCTTGCGCACCCGGACGACGCGATCGAGCGTCAGGCCATGACGGCCCAACGCCTCCACGACGATCGGCTGGGTGGCCCCGCCTTTCCGAGATCGCGCGTTGATGAGCAGGGCCGTCCGGCCGTGATTCGGGGAAGGGTCGCTCAAACGTTTCGCCTCGGGCCGGGCCTCCCGCTGTGGACGATGACCGTCCGGAGCCAGGCGATGTTCCGGGTCAATTCTTCCTGGGACCGGCGATAGCTGTCCAGGCTACGGGTGGCCGCCTTGAACGAGAAGAACGCCAGTGCCCCCGCGATGGCCAGGGACAGGAACCCCACGATCAGCCGGGCCACGCCGGGGTGGAGGTTCGCGCCGGTGGCCAGCAGGTCGGAGAGGCCGAAGAGGAGCAGAGGGAGGCTTGCCAGGGCGAACGAGGCGCCCACCGCGACGAAGATCGCCGGGTAGGTCGCGCGGCCGATCGCTTCCTTGGTGTCGTAGATCGCCAGGCGGGTCTGGAGGTCGGCCAGAGTCGTGACGTCGTTGACGAACTCGGCGATGCTCTCGACCACGCCCTCCGGGGCGGCCCCATTGGCCAGGCTGGCCGTCCGGTTCATCGACGCTTGATTAGCCATCCGAGGACCACTCCCATGCCCAGAGCGATGCCCAGGGACCGCATCGGTTGATTGACGATAAATTCGCGCACGGCCTGACTGCGTTCGGACCACTGTTCCTTCGCGTTCGCCGCGAAATCCAGGGCCATCTCTTTATAATCGGCCCCCGGCGCCCCGGGCGTCGGATCGAGCGTGAGCGGGTCATTCACCATCGCTGTGCCCCCGTGGAGTGCGGCCTCGGGCCGGGCGGTCGCCCGGCCGGGCGATCAGAATCGACGCGGTTCCGCCGGATTGCCCGGCCTCGGCGGCTGTCCCGGGGCGGGGTGGCCCGGGACCCCGAAGGCACTGGCGAAATCGAACGGCTGCTGGGCCTGGGCCTGCATCCGCTGGGCCATCCATTGCTCGAGGAACTGCAGGGCGTAGCCCTGCCCGGCCCGGAAGACCACCGGGGCCAGCAGGCCCAGCCCCTTCAGGATCAGGCTCTTCTTTTTCTTGGCCGGGGGCTGCACCGCCTGGGCCGCGACCGGGAGCGGGGCATCGGGGTGGGTGATGTGGATCGTCGGGCTCGATCGGTGCTTCCGGGGGATGATGACATACCCCAGCACGAACGCGACGCCCACGCTGGCCCAGGGATAGTTGCGGATCCAGCGGCGCCAATCGGCGACCGCCTCGGCCCCGGCGACGACGCCCTGGACGTCCTCGTGGAGCTCGCGGCGGATCTGGGCCATCCGGCGGCGGATGTCATCGATGTCGGTGGGTGCTGTCGCCACGGATCATCCCTCGTCGATTCGAGAAATTCGGAGCACCCTGGGGGGCGAGACATTGCTCGCGATGGATTGCCCATCTCGCAACCCGAGTGCCAAGCCCAGGTCAGATCAAGACTTCGCCATCCCCACGGCGAGGATTTCGGGCAGGCCTCAGCCGGACTTGGCGACCGAATTGCCCCCCCTCGGATCGCGCAGATGTTTCCAGAGCGACTGGCCGTGCTCGCCGATCTGGCGAACCAGCCGCCCCGCCTTGGACCGGGTCGAGGCCTCGTGGAGGTGGCGGATCAACGCCACCCGCTCGGCCCTCCGGCAGGCGACCCGCAGCGAAGCGAGCAGCTCATCCACGCCGAACGGGGGATCGCCGCCGATCGCGACGGGGATCACCTCCTCGATGCGAGGCGCGAGCATCATCTTCAATCCCTCGGCCCGCGCATGGATCGCCACCTCGCGCGGATTCTTGCCCGTGGCCCAGTTGTAGGGTGGGTTCCAGGACGGGCCGAAGACCGGGTCGTCGACGTGCGTCAACACGGCGATGGCCGGGGGGGGCTCCAGCCCGGGGTGATCGGTGTACCACTTGTCCCAATCCCGGATGAAGTTGGCGTCGGTCTCGTGGGTGTTGGCCCTCGCGTCGATCACGAGGATGAGCAGGTCGGCGGCCACCGCATCGGCCACGGCATGCCGACGTGTGGACCGGTCGCGGGCGGTTTCCTTGCCGGCCGTCGCGTGGTAGCTCTCCACCTCCACGAACTTCGCGGTCTTGATCCGCTTCGCCGTGGTCGGGTCCCCTCCCGGGCGCGGAGCGGCGGAGGGATCGCCCGGTGGGTCGATCAGGCGGGCCGCTTCGAGGCGCTCGATGAGCCGAGACTTGCCCGAATCGCGGGCACCGACGAGGGCGATCGTCAGTTCGCCGAATTCGGACGCGTCCTCCGCCCCCGGCCGGGCCCCGTGCTTCGTCAGCCGGCGATAGCGGTCGGCGCCGATCACCAGGCGGCCGCTGAACAGCTCGATGAAGTGGGTCCCCAGCCGGTTGACGTAGGCCCGGTAGAACCAACGCAAGGCGTTCTGCTGCATCGACTTCCAGGCGGGTTTCACCATCAGCTGCTGCGAGGCCAGCCGGGGCAGGCCTGTGATCGGGTTGAACAGCGGGAGAAGGTAGGTGTAGATGTCGCTGGCCTTCTGGATGTAGTTGGCGGCGACGACCGCCTTTTTCCAGTCGCCGGGGGTGACGAGGTCCCCGCCCGGGATCTGGCGGCAGAGCCGGGCCAGGTCCTCGGAGGCCAGTTCCAGGGCGGTGAGCATCTCGACGACCGAGACGCGATCCAGCGGGTCGGACGACAGAGGGTTGTAGTGGGCCGAGAGCCGAGCCGCGAGCCTCCGGCCGGTATCGATGTACGTATCGATCGAGGTCAGGGCGGCCATCGGGGCCGTGTCGCCGAACTCCGCCTCCGCCTCGACCAGCGCCAGGGCCTGGCGATCGAAGGCGGAGAATGTGCTCGGCGCTTCCCAGTCGATCGGAGGCAGCAAGCTCTTGGACGATTTGGTCCAGCGCACCAGGAGCAACGAGAAGGCGATATACGTCAGGATCGAGATCAGGCCCGCGATGCTGGCCCACATCCAGCCTTGCTGCGTCAGCCAGAGGAAGCCGAGCCCCATGAAGGCCAGATAAGGACCGAGGAACAACGCCAGAAGGACCCCGTATCGCCAGTTCTTTCGCACGCCACACCACCTGTCACGATGGCCAAAGAAGGTCATCAGCCCCGGGAGAGGGCCGGGTCGGCCCCGACCATTGTTCTGCGCCCCGGAGGGCTACGCAACCGCCCGTTCGAAAAGGACAGGGCCGCCCCGGCGATCGGGGCGGCCCCAGGATTTTTTTGGCCGCGAGCAGCCCATCCCGCGGGTCAACCCAGGTGCTTCGAGATCGAATACGGGAGGTTGTTCTTCACCGAGTCGGGCACGCCCCGCAGCGAAGCGACCAGGCTCTTGTAGCGGTCGGGGACATCCTGGAGCGACTCGGGCAGGTACTTCTCGGCCCAGGTCTCCTCGCGCCTGGAGAACATCGAGGTGAGCACCAACCCGAGGCCGAACCCGATGCCGAAGCCGATGAGCACCGAGGAGGTCGGGTTGCGGGCCACCGAGCCTTCCGCCCGGCGATAGCCATGCAGGGCGTTCTCGCGGGCCGAATCATAGCCCTCGCGGAGCCGTCCGGAGGCCTGTTCGAGGCCCTGCTGGACCTGCTGGCCGACTTGCTGGACCTTCTCGCGGGCTCCCGAAGCCGCGCCGCCATTCTGACCGGGATTCTGGTGGGACTCGCCCTTCTTATTACCGCTCGACATGGTGGCTACTCCGAGATAGCGGGTGGTTCGATCCGGGGCTCAGGCCATCCGTCGGGCCTGGGCGTCGTGGGGAATTCGAAAGCAACCCCCATGCCGCCGGGGCCGAACCCAGAATGGGCATCGAGATGCTTGGATCCAGGAACCCCCCAGGCCATGCGAGCCGCCCATCGGAGGGTTAAACGGCAATCGAATGTCTGGCATCGTGGTTGCTCCTGGAGTATCCTGACACAGTCGGCTTCGGGCGTCCCCATCGGGGTGGCGTCTCGAAGCTGTCAGAGACTTCAACCGAAGGGTTTGTCATGAAGCGGTACCTGGCCTCGGCCCTCATCATCGGCGCTTCCTCGTTCGGCATGGTCGGCTGCGAAGGCGAAAAGGCCGGCGTTGAGACGCAGACGACCGTCACCAGCCCGGACGGGACCAAGACGACCGAAACCAAGGAACACACGGTGGAGACGGACAAGGGCGCGGCCCCCGCCCCGGCCACGACCGAGCCGGCCCCGGCCACGACCCCCGCCACCCCGGCCCCGGACGCCACCCCGACCCCGGAAGCCCCCAAGTAATCCGGCATCACTCGCCAGATTCACGGACACCCCCCGATTCCATCGGGGGGTGTTTTTGTTTCGAAACCGACGAGAAATCGGGAGGGGTACGGCGATTGGCACTGGTCTTGCGATTTCCCGACTGGCAGAGACCAATCATCCGATTGGACGTCAGGTGCCTCCGGGGAGTGCGACGACGATGGCCATCAACGCTCAGGAACTGCAGGGACAGTGGAACAATCTCCAGGGGAAGGTGAAGGAGAAGTGGGGTCAGCTGACCGAGGATGACCTCCAGATCCACAACGGCAACATCGATCAGCTGGTCGGCAAGATCCAGCAGAAGACCGGCGAAGGGCGCGAAGCCGTCGAGAAGTTCCTCACCGAACTGACCTCCGGCGGAAGCTCCGCGCTGGCCGGGGCCGCCGAGAAGGTCTCCAACCTGGCCCAGCAGGCCGGCGATCGGTTCCGCGACCGCTACGGCAACGTCTCGGAGCAGGCCCGCGAGCGCCTCGAATCGGCCCAGGACATCGTCCGCCACAACCCGTCGCAGGCATTGGCGACGGCCTTCGGCGTCGGGATCGTGGCCGGCCTGATCGTCGGCCTGTCGCTCCGCTCCCGCTGAACCCCCACCGGCCGGGTCGTCCGCCCGGCCGGGCTTCCATCCCCATTCCCTTCCGCCAATCGGGAGATTGAACCATGCTTCGCTGGGCCATCACGTTCGCGATCATCGCCATCATCGCCGGCGCCATGGGCTTCTACGGCCTGAGCAACGTCTCCGCCGACATCGCCAAGCTCTTCGCCCTGGTCTTCCTGGTCCTGTTCGTGATCGCCGTCGTGGCGGGCCGCCGCGTCGCCGGCGGGCCAACCGTCTAGGCTTGAGCACGGGCTGGAAACACAACGAACCGGGGCGGAGGGCTCGATGGCCATCCGCCCCGGTTTCGTTTCGAAGGTCGCGTCCTGACACTGGGGCTCAGGCCCGGATGGCGCAGCACTTCTTGAACTTCTTGCCGGACCCGCAGGGACACGGGTCATTCCGGCCGAGCGGCGAAACGTTCGCCGGCTTGCGGATGGTCACGCCCTTGACCCCGCCGTCCGGCTTGATGCGTTCGCGAAACGTCTTGCCGATCACCCGGATCTGGGCGGCCCAGTCCGACCCTTCGCCGAGCTTCCCGGCTTCCTGGAGGTGGTCGAAGAACGCGGCGATGACCTCTGGCACCTGGGCCCGGACCTCCGCGTCGAGCTTCAGCCGGGTCATGGTCGAACCGAGCACGTTCGCGAAGGTCCCGTGAGAAACCTCGTCGGGAAAGTCTCGATCGATCTCGCGCACCGCATCGCCGAACGTCGAGAGGATGTCCGGGATGAACTCGCGCACCGCTCCCGAGAACGGCCGGGAGTCGACCGATTCGGCGAAGTCGCTGGTCCAGTTGTCCCACCGATTATCGAACATGAGACCTCATCGAGCCGGGCTGGACGCGGTTCAATGGAGCGGGTTGAGCACCAGGCCGCTCACCAGCTTGGGATAGAAATAGGTGCTCTTGGGCGGCATCTTCTCGTGATTGGAGGCGATCGCCTCGACGTGCTCCATCCCGGCGGGCGGGACCAGGCAGGCCAGGTCGCAGTCATGCCGCGAGACGCTGTCCAGCACCTCGTCGATCTGATGGACGTAGGTGCAGGACGCCGCGCCGATCGAGCCGAGCAGGTGCTTGAGGACCAACTCGTGGAGGATGCTCACGCCGAGGGAACGCCACTCGGGCGAGTGGTCGGGGACCAGGGCGTCCATCGACTTCGAGTTGCGAAGCTTGGCGGTGATCCAGGCCCCGTCCGCGACGGTGCCGAAGGCCAGCGTATCCTGTTCGCCCAGGATCTCGATGGTCTCCCAGGCGTTGCGGCAACCTTCCTCGCCGGTGCCCGCGGGGGTCACGATGAAGTCGGGGGCCAGCTTGGCGGACAACGTCTGGGAGTCGAGCCCGGGGAACCCGCGGACCAACCGATGGGTCGGCAGGATCAGCAGGCCCGGGTCGTTCATGCCCACGAGCATCATCATGCAGAAGTTGGCCGGGTCATCGGGCCCGGAGAGCTGCCCCGCCGCGATCAGGTCGTCGCGATACTTCAGGCCGGTCTCGTAGCGGTGGTGCCCGTCGGCGATGAACACCGGCTTGGCCGCCATCAACCCTTGCAGGGTCGTGTGCATCGCGGGGTCGAGGATCTCCCAGAGGCGGTTGACCACGCCGAGGTGGTCGGTCGCTTCCAGGGGGGTCTTGTCGCGGAGGCTGGCCTCGGCCGAGCGGAGGATCTCATTGTCCGGGTCGGGGTAGAGGCCGAAGATCGGGCTCAGGTTGGTCCTGGTCGCGTTGAACAGGGCGAGCCGGTCGGCCTTGGGGCCGGATAGGGTCTGTTCGTGCGGGAAGATATTCCCGGAGCCGAACGGTTCCAGCCGCACCCGGGCGAGGAACCCCTTGCGGGTGAACGACTGCCCCTCGACCTCGAACGTCTGGTGGTACAGGTAATAGGCCGGCTGCGGGTCTTCGCGAAGGACGCCATCCCGCGTCCACTCCTTCAGGAATCGGGCGGCACGGGTGTACCGATTCGATTCCGGGCCGTCGCCCGACTCCTCGCGGTTCAATTCCAGGCGGACGATGTTGTACGGGCTGGCCTGATAGAGGGCGTCCTGGAGCGTGGCATCGATGACATCGTAGGGGGGCGCGATCACGTCGGCCAACGCCCCGACCTGAGCCATGTCGTAACGGACGCCGCGAAAAGGTCGGATGTCGGGCATGGAGCAAAGTCGTCCGTCGGGTGCGAAAGTCGTTAACCGCAGTGGGACTTCGGGGCGAGGCGGTCGGCCTCGCCACATCTGGCATCGTAGCGGACAGGCCCACGTCGGGGCAATCCCGGGGTTCCGGCCGCCCCCCTCGGTGTCCATCACCGGAGCGTGAGCCGCACCCCGCGATGTCCCGAGGAAACGCGACCAGACGCCCCGGTCCGTCGGGCAATCAGGTGCCCATGTCCCAGCGTTCGAGGTACTCGGACTGCTCGGGTGTCAGGGTGTCGATCGTGCAGCCCAGGGTCTGGAGCTTGAGGGCGGCGACCCACTGGTCGATCTCCTTCGGCACGTTGTAGACCTTGCGGTCGAGCTTGTCCTTCATCTTCAACGCCCATTCGGTCGCCAGGGCCTGGGCGGAGAAGCTCATGTCCATCACGCTGGCCGGATGGCCGTGGGCGGCGGTCAGGTTGATCAGGCGGCCTTCCCCCAGGATGTAGATCCGGCGGCCGTCGGCCAGGACGTACTCGTCGACGTGGTCCCGGACCCCCTTGTTGGTGGTCGTGGCGATCGCGGCGAGTTCTTCCAGCGCCAGCTCGACGTTGAAGTGGCCCGAGTTGCAGACCGCCGCGCCGTCCTTCATCAGCTCGAAATGCTCGCCCCGGATGACGTGGAGGTTGCCGGTCACGGTGACGAACAGGTCCCCGACCTTGGCGGCCCGGGACATCTCCATCACCTGGAAGCCGTCCATGGCGGCCTCCAGGGCGCGGATCGGATCGATCTCGGTGACGATCACGTTGGCGCCCAGGCCCTTGGCCCGCATCGCGACGCCCTTGCCGCACCAGCCGTACCCGGCCACGACCACGCGCTTGCCGGCGATCAGCATGTCGGTGGCGCGGATGATCCCGTCCAGGGTGCTCTGGCCGGTGCCGTAGCGATTGTCGAAGAAGTGCTTGGTCATCGCGTCGTTGACGGCGATGACCGGCAGCTTCAGGACGCCTTCCTTCTCCATGGCGCGGAGCCGGATGACGCCCGTGGTCGTCTCCTCCATGCTGGCCACGACGTTGCCAACCAGGCCGGCCCTTTCCTCCCCGCTCAGGCCATTGGCCCAGCCCCGGATCTCGGAGTGGACGTCGTCGAGCCGGTTCAGGGCGATGAAGATCATGGCGCCGACCAGGTCGGCCCCGTCATCCATCGTGACGTGGGGCCGGTGCTTCAGCGCGGCGGCGATGTGCCGGTAGTAGCTCGACTCGTCCTCGCCCTTGATCGCGTAGACCGGGATGTTGAAATCCTGGATCAGGCTGGCGGCGACGTCATCCTGGGTCGAGAGCGGGTTGGAGGCGACGAGCACCAGATCAGCCCCGCCGGCCACCAGTGTCCGGGCCAGGTTGGCGGTCTCGGCCGTGACGTGGAGGCACGCCGACATCCGCAGCCCTTCCAGGGGCTTCTCGACCTCGAACCGCTCGCGGATCGCCCGCAGGACGGGCATGTCCCGCTCGGCCCACTGGATGCGGCGGAGGCCGACGCCCGCCAGGGCAAGATCCTTCACATCACCGGCAGGCATGGTCGCCACGGGGAGATCTCCTGAAGCTTCGAGCATCGATCGGACGCGGATGATCCACGCCGATCTCCGTCACGCGATCCATGCGCCATGACGCCCGGAGTTCAGGGAGTGGTTTGACGATCTGCCCCGGCGGCGATCCCGTGCCGGGCCGCAGCGACGAAGGAACTCACCAGGCGGGAGTCCTTCAGCCCCGGCGCCGATTCGACCCCGCTGGCGACATCGACCATCCAGGGGCGGACCAGGGCGACGCGCTCGGCGACGTTGCCCGGCGACAGCCCGCCGGCGAGGATCAGCCGGGGGTGGCTCGGCAGGTCGGCCAGCAACGATGCGGCGATCGAGTGGCCGGTCCCGCCCGGGTGGCCCGGGACGTAGGCATCGACCAGGATCGCCTCGGGAGGGTGGCCGAGTTCCTCGGCCCGTCGCAGGTAGGCGACCATCCGGTCGATCGAGGCGAGGTCGCCCAGGCGAAAGGCCCGGACGATCCGGCGGGGGGCCAGGGCCAGGAGATCCTCGGGGGGCTCCTGGCCGTGCAACTGGATCAGGTCGAGCCCCGCCCCGTCGGCCACGGCCGCGATGGCGGCCGGGTCGCGGTCGACGAACAGGCCCACCGCCTCGACGTGCTCGGGCAACGCCGAGGTGATCTCCGCCGCCCGTTCCAAGGAGATGGAACGCGGGGACGGCGGGTGGAAATTCAGGCCGATCCAATCGACGCCCGCCTCGGCGCAGGAGAGGGCCGAGGGGACATCTTTCAGGCCGCAAACCTTGATGCGGACGTCGATCAAGCCACGCCCAGCTTGGACAGGGCCGACTTGAACTTCGCCTCGGTGTTCACGCCGACCAGGCGATCGACTTCCTTGCCGCCCTGGAAGATCAGGACGGTGGGGATGGCCGAGATCCGCAGGCCGCCCGGGGTGTCCTGGTTCTCGTCGGTGTTCATCTTGCCGATCTTGACCTTGCCCGACAGCTCGCCGGCGAGCTTCTCGATGGTCGGGGCGAGCAGGCGGCAAGGGCCGCACCAGGGGGCCCAGAAGTCGACCATCACGGGAACCTGGGACTCCAGCACTTCCGACCCCCAGTTGGCGTCGGTAAATTCGATCACGTTCCCGGCCATGTTTGGTAGCCTCGCAACCGCCGACTCGTCTGACGAGCCCGGGCGTGGTATTCCGACAGGATGTTTTTGGGGCCCCGACGGGACCTTTTGTTCCCTGGAGATCATATAAGTGGCGCGAAACAGAGTCAACCGACCCCGAAAGCCCGTCGCGGCGGAAGTGCCTGGCGAATCGGTCGTGCACGGTCATCCGGCGCGGATGAGCTGGTACGATCCCCGCCAGTTCGGCTGGGAGGGGATCCTCCTGGCCGCCGTCCCGGTGGCGATCGCCGCGTCCTTGCTCCAGGGGCCCGCCGTGCTCCGGTTCGGGGCCGCCGGCGTGGCCATCATCCCCCTGGCCAGCCTGATGGGTCGGGCCACCGAACAGCTCGCCCACCGCCTGGGGCCGGCCATCGGCGGCCTGATGAACGCCACCTTCGGCAATGCCGCCGAATTGATCCTGGCCATGTTCGCCCTGTTCAGGGGGTTGGACGACGTGGTCAAGGCGTCGCTCACCGGGAGCATCATCGGCAATCTTCTGCTCGTGATGGGGGCCAGCCTGCTCGCCGGCGGGCTCAAGTTCCCGTTCCAACAATTCAACCGGACGGCGGCCGCGGCCGGGTCGACCCTGCTGGTCCTGGCGACCATGGGCCTGATCATCCCGGCGATGTTCCACCACCTGGTCGGCCCGGGGGCGATGGGGCTGGAGCATCGGTTGAGCATCGCGGTATGCGTGATCCTGGTGATCACCTACATCCTGAACCTGATCTTCAGCCTGGGCACGCACAAGAACCTGATGAGCGGCGTCCCCAACGAGGACTTGGCCAAGATCGACGAGAAGGTCTGGGGGATCCGGCACTCGTCCGGGGCGCTGCTCGGGGCCACCCTCACCGTGGCCTGGATGAGCGAGATCCTGGTGGGCGCGGTGGAGGAGACCTCGCACTCCCTGGGCCTGGGCGCGGTCTTCATGGGCGTGATCATCGTGGCGATCGTCGGCAACGCGGCCGAGCACTCGACGGCGATCCTGATGGCGATGAAGAACCAGATGGATCTGGCCGTGGGGATCGCCCTGGGCTCGGCCCTCCAGGTGGCGTTGTTCGTCGCGCCGGTGCTGGTGTTCGCCAGCTACCTCCGAGACACGCCCATGGACCTGATCTTCTCCACCCTGGAGGTGGTGGCCGTGATCCTCGCCGTCCTGATCGCCAAGATGGTGGCCGAGGACGGCGAGTCCCACTGGCTGGAAGGGGCCATGCTGCTGATGGTCTACGCGATCCTGGGCGTGGCCTTCTTCTACCTGCCGGACTCGGTGGCCGGGCATGCGGCGGGGACGGCCCCGGCCGCCGCCTCCTCCGCCGTCCCGCATCGCTGAGCCCCCACCGTCCTCGACCCCGGCGTCCCGTTCAGCGGACGGTGCGCCGGGTGTTGGCCTGGTCCTCTTCGGCCAGGTAGAGGATCCGGCCGCAAGTCATGCAGAACATGAGGTTGTGGCCGTTGATCAGCTCGTTCATCCCCTGGGCCGTCACGGTGGTGAAGCAGCCTGTGCAGGCGCTGCCGTCCACCTCGGACAGGGCATCGGCCCCGCGCTGCTTGACGGTGCGGCGGTAGCGGTCGCGCTGATCCTCGGGGATGATGGCCTCGGCCTCGACGATCGCGTTTTCCAGCTCGGCGAGCTGGACCCGCTGCGCCTCGGTCCCGGATTCAAGCTGGGCCTTGAAGGCGTCCACCTCGTCGGAGAACTTCTTGAGTTCGAGTTCCAGGGCCTTGAGCGCGGCGGCCTTCTCGTCGACCCGCTCCATGGCCTCGAGGATCTCCCCCTCGGTCTTCTCCATGACCTTCCGGTCGTTGGCGATCTGGTTGGTGATCGCCTTATATTCCTCGTTCTTCTTCACCGTGTTGAGCTTCACGGTGAAGTCATCGACCCGGCTCTGCTGGGCCTGGAGGTTGTGCTCGCACTTCTTGACGTTGACCTTCTCGTCCTGGAGGGCCTTGCGGGCGTCCTCCACGGCCTTCTGGCGGACGGCGAGGTTGGCCTGGCGGGTGGCGAGCGTCTTGGGTCCCGAGTTCAGCCGATCCCGGAGCGCCTTGGCTCGCTGGTGAAGCTGGTGGAGTTCTCGGAGATTCGCGGCGGTCGATGGCATGGCGTTCCAACTCCTGGGGGCCGGTGCGGCGAAGTGCGGGGCCGACGGGCCGATGAGGTGTCAGTCGCAAGGCCTGGGATCAGCCGACCCGGCTACGGCCGCCGATCGTGAGGGCCGAGATGTGGATCGCCATCCTAGAGGCCAGGCGGGGTAAATCCCAGGGGGGAGGCGGGATCGGTCGAAAAAAAAACCGCCGGTCGCCCCGAAGGACGGCCGGCGGTGGGTGTCGCCGTTTCAACCGGTGCTTTCCAGGAAGCCTTCGAGTTGCCGGCTCCTGACCGGGTGCTGGAGCTTGCGGACGGCCTTGGCCTCGATCTGGCGGACCCGCTCGCGGGTCACCTTGAAGATCCGGCCGACCTCCTCCAGGGTGTAGGTGTAGCCGTCGCCCAGGCCATAGCGGAGCTTGATGATCTCGCGTTCGCGATACGTCAGCGTCTTCAGGACGCTGTCGATCTTGTCCTTGAGCATCTCCTGGGTGGCCGCGTTGATCGGGCTCTCGGCCGCCTCGTCCTCGATGAAGTCGCCGAAGTAGCTGTCCTCGCTCTCGCCGACCGGGCGGTCGAGCGAGATCGGGTGGCGGGAGATCTTCATCACCCGCCGCGTCTCCTCGATCGAGATGTTGGCGGCCTTGGCCGTCTCCTCGATGGTCGGCTCGCGGCCCTTCTCCTGGAGCAGCTTCTTGCTGACGTTCCGCAGCTTGGACATCGTCTCGATCATGTGCACCGGGATGCGGATCGTCCGGGCCTGGTCGGCGATGGCCCGGGTGATCGCCTGGCGGATCCACCAGGTGGCATAGGTGCTGAACTTGTAGCCCCGGCGGTACTCGTACTTGTCGACGGCCCGCATCAGGCCGGTGTTGCCTTCCTGGATCAGGTCCAGGAACGACAGGCCGCGGTTGCGGTACTTCTTGGCGATCGAGACGACCAGGCGGAGGTTGCCGCCGGACAGCTCGCGCTTGGCCTGCTCGTACTCGCGGAACCGGCTATTCATGGCCTCGACGCGGAGCCGGAGGCTCGTCGGCGTCTCGAGGGTCATGACGCACAGGTCTTTGAGTTCCTTCTGGAGGTTGGACAGCTCTTCCTTGCCGCCCCGCCCGGCGCGGAAGTCGTTGATCATCTCGACCAGCTCGCGCATCCGGTTGGCGACCTGCTCGAGCCGCTTCATCAGCGGCTGGACCTTCTGGGTCCGGATCGACAGCTCCTCGACCAGCGTGACCGCCTTGTGGCGGCGGATCTTGAGCGAGTCCCGGAGGGCGCGGCGGGCGGGCTTGTTGTTGCGGGCCCGGGCGAACGACCGGAAGTCGCGATCGTTGCAGTCCATCAGGTGGGTCAGGGTGGCGAGGTTGTGCGCCATCCGGCCGAGGATCTGGTCCTTCTCCAGGTTCTCGGTGACCGACACCTTGACCGTGCGATCGAACGGCAGCTCGCCGTCGTTCACCTTCTTGAGGACGTCGACCACCAGCCGGAGGGCGTAGTCGCACTCCAGGACCTTGCGGCGGAACCTCTTGCGGGTGATCTCGATCTTCTTGGCCAGGCCGATCTCCTGGTCGCGGGTGAGCAAGGGGATCTCGCCCATCTGCGTCAGGTACATCCGCACCGGGTCGTCGATCCGCCGGGAGATCTCGTCGAGATCCTCGGCGGTCAGCTCGCCGTCCTCGTCCTCATCCTCGTCGTCGATCGGCTCGTCGACGAGTTCGTCGGTCTCCTCGTCGGTGTCGGTCGCGGCGTTGAGGCGGACCTCGGCCTCGTCCTCGTTGACGAGCTCGATCCCCATCTCCTCGAGGGATTCCAGAAGGCCCTGGATCTTGTCGGTGCTGCTATCCGCGTCGGGCAGGGCGTCGTTGACCTGATCGAAGGTCAGGAATCCGCGACGCTTGCCCAAATCGAGGAGCGTCTTGAGGCCCTCGTCCATCTTATCCATCCAGAAACCTCCCTCGGAACGACGGGTCAGGACGCGGTGTTTCTCTTCGTGACCGGCCGCTGATAACTGAGACGCAGTGATTCACGCATGAGAGCTTTATAGCCCTCGGGATCTTCGGCGGGGTCGGTTTCGGCCAGGGCCAGTTGCAAATCCCTGAGCTTCGCCTGGCGGTCGCGTTCCTCGTATCGGGCGAGCAGGCCGGAGAGTTGGATCTCGGCCGACGCCGGCCGGCTCACATCGAGCATCTTGGTGTTCGGGTCGCCGATCGGGACCAGCAGGCCGGCCGCCAGGGACCGGAGCGCCGGGTCGTCGATGCGGGCGGTGATCCGGTCGAAGGTGGGCACCACCCCCGACCCGTGGAGGTCGTAGCAGACCTGGAGCAGCGCCCGCAGCGGGGCGTCCTGCAGGGACGACGCCATGACCCGGGTGATCAGACGCCCCACCAGGGTGGGTTCGTTCAGGAGCACCTGGATCAGCTGGCGATCGGTCTTGTCCAGGTCGGACAGGCGGATCGGTGCCGGGGCGACGGCCGCGTGGGTTTCCGACGGGACGACGGCGTCCGCCGCCCGATGGACACGGGCGGGGCGTCGGAGTTCATGAAGCCGCCGACGTAGATCGACCACCGGGACCGAAAGCTTGCGTGAAAGCGTGTCGAGGGCCTTCGCCACCTTGACATCGAGCCCGGCCCCGATCCGGTCGGGGATCTTGGCCAAAGCCCCCAAAACCCACTCGGCGGCCTGCCGGGAACCTTCCGGGGAGGCGAAGTCGAACCGGGCGGAGGCCCGGCCGATCGCATAGGCCAGCGGGTCCACGGCCCCCTCGACCATCGACCGGAAGGCGTCGGCGCCGTGTTTCAGGAGGAAGTCGCACGGGTCGAACTCCTCGGGAAGGGTCAGGACGCGGACGTCGACCTCGTGCCCCAGGAACAGTTCGAGCGACCGGTCGGCCGCCTTCTGCCCCGCCTCGTCGCCGTCGAAGACGAGCACCGCGCGGTCGGCCATCCGCCGGAGGGCCGCGACGTGGTCATCCCCCAGGGCGGTGCCCAGGGTCCCCACCACGTTCGAGAATCCCACCTGGTGCGCCGCGATCACGTCGGTGTACCCTTCGACCACGGCCACCCAGCCCTCGGCACGGGCCGCGGGTCGGGCCACGTCGGCCCCGTAGAGAACTCGGCGTTTCTGGAAGAGAGGCGTCTCGGGAGAGTTTAAATATTTGGCGACTTTCCGCCCGGAATCGGCCCAGGTCTTCTCGATCGACGGCAGGATTCGACCGCCGAACCCGAGGGCACGGCCCCGGATGTCGCGGATCGGGAAGATCAGCCGGCCCCGGAACCGCTCGCGGGGGATCGGCCTGTCCTCGCTCCGGACGATCAGGCCGACCCGCTCCAGGGCGGCCGCGCCGATCCCGTCCTTCTTGGCCCGGGCGGTCATCCAGTCGCGGGCCTCGGGTGCGTAGCCCAGGTGGAACTTCTCGGCCGATTCCCGCGTCAAACCGCGCGACTTCAGGTAATCCAGCGCCTCCGGAGAGCGGGCCAGCGAGTCGGCGAAGACCCGTTCGGCCCAGGCCGTCACCTCGAGCAGCTCGCTCTTGGAAAGCCCGGGGGCGGCGGCCGTGGCCGTGCCCGAGTCTTCCAGGGAGATGCCCGCACGATCGGCCAGCATGCGAAGCGCCTCGGGGAAGTCCACGCGTTCGTAGTTTTGGACGAAGTCGAAGATGTCGCCCCCCGCGCCGCAGCTCCAGCACTTGTAGGACTGGCGGTCGGGGTTCAGTTCGAGCGAAGGCGTGTGGTCATCGTGGAACGGGCAGAGGGCCTTGTACTTCGCCCCCGACCGGTGGAGCGTCATCGACTCGCCGACGAGGGCGACGAGATCGACCGCGTTTTTGATGGCGGAGAGGGTCGCTTCGGATTGGCGGGGCACCGGGGGCTCCTGGAATCGAGGTCACAGGCCCGGTCCTTGGCTGGCGACGCCAAGGCGGGGGAGGAGGCCTGATCGCGATGCCACCCAACGTGCCCTGGAACTCGGCGGCAACGAAAAATTATACCTCGTCACAAGTTTCGGTCAAGTTTTTCGGACGCCGATTGGACGCGATGGTCGACCCTGTAACCTGGCCTGAGTTTGGCAGTTAGGTCGTCCGGTCGGGCGGCCTACCCGGGGCCTTCCCCCGGCTCTGACAAATTATCCTTGACTCCCATGCCGCGACTCGTTCCGAGAAGATTTCGCGGAGAACCCGGCGAAAAAGAAGGGGATGCTGGGTTGCCTTGACTGAGTCTCGCAAACCAGGTGTCTAATCGTCGCTTTTCCGCCAGGGATCATCAGGCCCTGTCAACCCGGGCCTCGGGCGGGCGGGCCGGACTCGATGCCGACGCTCACGACTTCGCGCTTGCCGGAGCGGGAGACGAGCAATTGCAACCGCCCGGTCAGGGCGAACTGGTTGATGCCGGTGTCGAAATCGGACTTGGACAGGATCGGCCGCATGCCGAACGCGAGCACGCGGTCGCCGACCTTCAGGCCGGCACGGTCGGCGGGGCTCCCGGGCACGACCTGATCGACGGCCAGCACGCCATCCTGGTCCCGTGGCACTTCCTTGACCGTCACGCCGAACAGGGAAACGACCCGATCCGCGGGCATGGCGACGATCTTGGCCTTGGTGGACCGGGCCTGGCCGTCGCGGAGGTAGGAGATCGGGACGTCGGCGCCGACCTCCAGGAGGAAAGCATGGTTGCGAAGCGCGATCGGGTCGTCCACGGCCTTGCCGTCGATGCCGACGATGATGTCATCGACCCGGAGGCCGGCCTTCTCGGCGGGGCTGCCGGGCAGCACCAGCGAGACCAGTGCGCCCCGGGGTTCCTCCAGGTGGGCCCGAGCGGCCTGCTCGGCCGAGACCTCCTGGGAGCCCACGCCCAGGAAGCCCCGGACGACCTGGCCCGACCCGATCAACTGGCCGACGACCTTCCGCGCCATGTCCGAGGGGATGGCCAGGCCGATCCCCTTGAAATTCCGGTCGTCGGCGATGATGGCGGTGTTGATGCCGATCACCCGCCCGCGCAGGTCGACGAGCGGCCCGCCCGAGTTGCCCGGGTTGATCGAGGCGTCGGTCTGGATGAAGTTCTCATAGAACGCCTGGTCCGGGCCGACGATCCCGAGGTTGTTCCTCTCGGTGGCCGAGACGATGCCGACCGTCACGCTCCGCTCCAGGCCGAAGGGGCTGCCGATGGCGACGACCCACTCGCCGATCTCCAGGCGGTCGGATTCGCCCCAGCCGGCGTCGGCGGGCAGGGTCGCCTTGACCCGGATCACCGCCAGGTCGGTCCGCGGGTCGGCCCCCACCAACTCGCCCTGGACCTCGGTCCAGCGGCCGACCCGGACCACGATCTCGTCAGCCCCCTCGATGACGTGATTATTGGTGACGATGTAGCCCTTCGCCTTGTCGACGATCACGCCCGACCCCACGGTCCCCCCGCCCTTCGGGCCGAACGTCTGGGTCCGGATGTTGACCACGGCCGGCGACACCGCGTTGGCCGCCAGCCGGAACAGCTCGGACGCCCGATCGATGACCCCCGCCTTGTCCAACCTGGATAGGGCCTCGGCCGAGGCGCGGGCCCGGCCCGACTCGTAGGCGTAGCCGCTCCTCTCCAGGAGATACGGGATCCCGTAGACCAGGATCGTCAGCGCCAACAGGGAGAGGAACACGCGGACGAAACCCCGCCGGATCGGCGGCGTCGTCGGCCGGGGGGGCGGGAGGATGACCCCGGCGGGGGCGTCATCGGGGTTCGGCGGGTCGATCGAGGTCATGGATGGGTGCCGCTTCGATGGAGGAGGAGTCGGGGGGGAGACGGCCGTTCAGGCCAGGATCGCGAGCACCCGCTCCTGGGGCTCGCCGCCGGTGACGTGGACCTGCCCGCCGGCGTCGACGAACAGGTTGACCTCGCTGCGGATGCCGAAATCGTCGGGGTAGTAGACGCCCGGCTCGATCGAGAACCCGGTCCGCCGGAGGATCAGCCGATCGTCGCGGGTTTCCAGGTTGTCGAGGTGGGCGCCGTTGCCGTGGACTTCGCGGCCGATGTTGTGCCCGGTCCGGTGAGTGTAGAACTTGCCGAGGCCGGCGGCCTCGATCACCGATCGGGCGGCGTCGTCGACCTCGCCGCCCCGGATCGGCCGGCCGGCGGCGAAGGCGTCCCGCACCGCCGCGATCGCCGCGTCCCGGGCCCGCGCCACCACGTCGAAGACCTGCTCGTACTTCTCCGGGACCGTCTCGCCGACGTAGCCGACCCGGGTCAGGTCGCTGTAGACCCCCTTCGGGTCGTCGACCTTGGCCCAGAGGTCGATCAGGACGAAGTCGCCCGGGCCGATCGGGGCGTCGGTCTCGGCCGTCATCTCATAATGGGGGTCGCCGCTGTGCGGCCCGACGCTGACGTTGGGGGGGCTGTAGGTCACCAGCCCGTGCGCCGCGAAGTGGTCGAGGATCGCCCGCTGCACCTCCGACTCGCTGGTCTTGCGGCCGTCGCGGACCGCCTTGCGGATCAGCCCGAACGCGACGTCGAACGCCGAGTCGGTGACTTCCGCCGCACGCAGGAGCATCCGCCACTGGTCGTCGTCCCAGGTCGCCTCGAATTCCTGGATCAGGTCCCCGGAGGAGACGATCTCCGGGCCGAACGAGCGGACCATCTCGATCGTCCCGGCATCCACCCGGCCGATGTAGGGGTTGGCGTTGCGGGGCGAGTATTCCATGGCGATCCGGGACCGGCCCGCGACCTGCTCCCCGACCGCCGCCTCCAGTTCCTGCCAGCGCGAGAAGACCCGCTTCGTGCCGGGCAGATGATCCAGGGCCGCCGACTCGATCGCGTGCACCACCTTGACCGGCGTGCCTCGGGCTGGGATGAAATAGAAAAATCGGCGAGAGCCGGGCTTGCGGTCGCCGAGGTCGAGGATCCGGCGGGCGAGCGGGTTGCTCCCCCGGAAGTCGTAGAGCAGCCAGCCGTCGAGCCCCGCCTCGTGCAGGGCGGACTGGACCTTCTCGAGATCGAACATCGAGCGAACCCCCCAGGTCTGCCGCCCCGCGAGGCCGCTTGATCCCCGCCCGGGCGCCGTCGTCCGTCTCATTCTTGCGTCGCGGGCGGCCGCCTTCAATGAGCCGCCGACAGAGAGACCCGTCCCCTACCCCTCTCGCGAGTCTCGATCCATGACGTCGCTCATCCGCGTGATCGCGGGCCTTTCCGCCGTCGTCTGGCCCCTGATGGCCGCCCCGGCCCGGGGCGAAGAGGCCCCCCAGGCTCCGCCCCCCAACGTGCTCCTGATCGTGACCGACGACCAGGGCTACGGCGATCTCGGGTTCCACGGCAACCCCGACATCCGGACGCCCCGGCTCGATGCCCTGGCGCGCGAGTCCGTCCGGTTCGCCTCCTTCTACGTCTCGCCGGTCTGCTCGCCCACCCGGGCCAGCCTGATGACGGGCCGGTATTCCTACCGCACCGGGGTCGTCGACACCTTCCGGGGGCGGTCGATCATGCACACCGGCGAGACCACGATCGCCGAGATGCTCTCCCGCGCCGGCTATCGCACCGGGATCTTCGGCAAGTGGCACCTGGGGGACAATGCCCCGTCCCGCCCCATGGATCAGGGGTTCGACGAGTCCCTGGTCATCCGGGGCGGGGGCGTCGGCCAGGCGTCGGACCTGCCGGGCAGCGGTCCGGGCAACTTCGACCCGGTCCTGGAGCACAACGGCAAGCCCGAGCCCACCCCGGGCTTCACGACCGACCTGTTCACCGACGCGACCCTCCGGTTCATCGGGGCGGATCGGTCGCGTCCGTTCTTCGCGACCTTGACCTATACCGCCCCGCACGTCCCCCTCGACGTCCCGGCCACCGACAAAGCCTTGCTGAAGTCCGACGACGCCACGTCGAAGCTCTACGCGATGCTGGCGCGGGTCGATTCCAACGTCGGCCGGGTCCTCGACCGGCTCGACGAACTCGGGATCGCCCGCAACACCCTGGTCATCTTCCTGTCCGACAACGGCCCGCAGCAGCCCCGATTTAACGCCGGGCTCCGGGGCCTCAAGGTCAGCGTCCACGAAGGGGGGATCCGCGTCCCCTGCTTCGTCCGCTGGCCGGGCACCCTGGAGGCGGGCCGCGTGGTCGGGCCGATCGCGGCCCACATCGACCTGGTCCCCACGATCCTCTCCGCCTGCCGGGTCGAACGGCCGGCCTCGGTGGCCTTCGATGGCCGGGACCTGATGCCGCTGCTCCGGGGCGAGCCCGTGCCCTGGCCGGAGCGGACCCTCTTCTTCCAGTGGCATCGGGGCGATCGGCCCGAGCGGTACCGCGCGTTCGCGGCACGGGGCGACCGCTACAAGCTCGCGCAGCCGGTCGGCGTCTCGGGGGCGGCCAATGTCGACCCGTCCCCCCTCCCCTCCCCCCTGCCCTATGAGCTTTACGACATCCGGGATGACCCGGCCGAGGCCCACAACCTCGCGGCGACCCACCCGCAAGAGGTCGCCGCTCTCCTCAAGGCCTATGAGGCCTGGTTCGCCGACGTCACCGCCGATCCGGCCCATGCCCTGCCCCGGATCGACCTGGGATCGCCCCGCGAGAACCCTTCGACCCTGACCCGCCAGGACTGGCGCGGGGAGGGCGTCGTGCAGGACGCGTCGCAGATGGGCGGGTGGGATGTCGACGTGATCCGGGCCGGCACATTCGACCTGGCCTTCCGATTCGAACCGGGGCCGGAGGGCGACCTGGAGATCGAGGTGGGCGGCCAGACTCGCCGCGCGAAGGTGGCCGACCGGGCCGCCACCTCCCGGGTGGAGGGGATCCCGATCCCCGCCGGGCCGACCCGGCTGCGGGCCTGGGTCCGCCGGGGGCCGACCTCGATCGGGGTCTCCCAGGCCGACGTCCGGAGGCGCGACGACGGCGGCCCGCCCGGGAATTGACCCGAGGCTCAGTAGAGATCTAGGCGCTTTCCGGCCGATCGATAAAATGCCCGGCTTCCCGGGGAAGGGTGCGCCTGCACACGATAACCCGACCGATTCGCCCGAGGCGACGGCCAGAAGCCCGCCTCGGTTCAAAACAGAGTGGGTCAACCATGATCGTTCTCTGCGTGGGAATGTACCGGTCCTGCTCGACCTGGCAGTATGGCGTCGCCAGCCTGATCCTGGAACGCCATCGCAACGGCCGGCGGATCGGTTTCATCGATGGGCCGACCTTCGTCGAGAAGGCGGTCGCCGACCGCGCCTCGGCGGGCTGGCAGGTCATGAAGGCCCACGACGCCCACCCCTGCTTCGACGAGATCCTCCACGAAGGCCGGGCCCTGGGGATCTTCGCCCATCGCGACATCCGCGACGTGGCCCTCTCCTGGATGCACATGACCGACGCCAGCTTCGAGGACATCATCGCCGAGGGCGGGTTCCTCGAACTGTGCCTGGACAACGATCGCTTCTGGCGGCACCGGCCGGGCGTGCTGGTCCAGACCTACGAGGCGATCGTCTCCGAGCCGGCCAACGCCGTGGCGGAGATCGCCGCCCACGTCGGCGTCCGGCTGGACGACGACGAGGCTCAGGCCATCGCCGATGAGATGTCCCGCGAGGCCAACCGGAAGCGGATCGAGAAGCTCAACGACAAGCTCCGGTCCGAGGGGACCGAACTGCTCCCACAGGACCTGTCGCTGTTCGACCCGGCCTCCCTGCTCCACTGGA
Source organism: Tundrisphaera macrotermitis (assembly GCF_051175315.1). NCBI lineage: Bacteria > Pseudomonadati > Planctomycetota > Planctomycetia > Isosphaerales > Isosphaeraceae > Tundrisphaera > Tundrisphaera macrotermitis. Next base: position 1,602,100 of record NZ_CP195100.1, on the reverse strand, counting down.
ATCACATCCGCGACGGCCGGACCGGGCTCTGGCGCGAGTCGTTCTCGCCGGAGCAGTGCCGTGCCCTGGCCCCGATCTGCGGCCGCTGGCTGATCGAGCGGGGCTACGAGGCCGACCTCCAGTGGGCCGGGATCTCCGGGCAAGAAGCCGCCGCCGAGTCGAGCCTCCCGCGCGTCTCCTACGCCCCCAATGCCGAGGACATCCGGCTCGACCGGATCTTCCGGGGCCGGACCGGCCTGTTCCTCGACATCAACGCCGGCCACCCGACCCGGGACAACGCCTCGTTCTTCTTCCACCTGCGGGGCTGGACCGGGATCAACGTCGAGGCGCCCGGGGCCGACCACGGCCGATTCCGCGCCGAGCGTCCCGCCGACCTCAACCTCACCATCCGCCTGTCGGACGCCGACGCCGGGATGGCCTACGACGAGGCCGGCGTGCCGATGTCGTCGACCCGGGCCCTGGCCGGCCTAATCGACCAGTATCGCCTGGGCGTGCCCGACATCGTCCTGATCGGCGAAGGGGCCGAGGTCGCCCCGATCCTGCGCGGGATGCCGCTCGATCGCTGGCAGCCGCGGGTCTTCGTGGTCGCGGGGCCGGCCTCCGCCCACTGGACCGCGCCGCTGGCCGATCGCGGCTACATCGACGCCGCCACCGACGGGGTGAACCGCTTCTTCCTCCGGGCCGACCTGGAAGCGGCCGTGCCCCTGGTCCAGGCGCCGATCAACTCGCGGGATCGGTTCGAGATGGCCGAGACGGCCCGGCTCCGCGACGAGTGCCAACGCCTGCTGGCCGAGGTCGAGGCCGAGAAGGTCAAGGCCCAGGCCGGGTATGACCACATGGCCCGGGAGCGGGACGAGGCCCTGATCCGCCTCATGCACGAGCGGGATGCCGCCGTGGCGACCCTGAGCCACGAGCGCGACGTCGCCCGCAACGAGGTCAACCAGCTCACGCCCGTGAGCGAGCGGCGGCTCGCCGACCTGATCCAGCTGCAAAACGGCCTCGCCGCCGTGCAGGCCGCCCGGCTCGCCGAGCAGGCCGCCCACCACGCCGAACGCGAGCGGATGGGCCGGGAACTGGCCGAGGCGGCCGCCCGGGCCGCCGAGCAACTCGCCCGGGTCGAGGCGGAGCGGGACGACCTCCGATCCGATTGCGCGACCTGGGAGTCGGAGGCATCGCGGCGGGCCCGGCTGGCGATACAGGAACGCGCGGCCCGCGAGAAGGCCGAGGCCCTCCACGCCGAAGATCGCGCCCGGCATGCCGCCGAGTGCGAGCGATTCGACCGCGAACGGGCCCGGTTCGAGCGGGAGCGGGAACGGTTCGAGGCCCAGATGGCGGGCTGGAACCACGAGCGGGCCGGGCATGAGACCCGGGTCGTCGAATACCAGCGGCAGCTCCGGCCCTATCGGCTGCTCGATCGGCTGGGCGTGGTGGGGGCGATCCACCAGCAGGCCCGGAAGGTCAAGCGGTCGGCCCGACCCTGAACCGGAAGGCCGGGCGTCCTGCATCGCAGCGACGCCCGGCCCGGTCTGTTCAGCCGTCCAGCCGGTCCAGGGGCCCGGCCCCGTCGCCGAGCGTCGGGGTGTCGACGCCGACCCGGCCCAGCATCGACAGGTAGAGGTTGTTGAGCGGCGTGTCCTTGGGATAGACCAGGTGGCGGCCGGTCGGGATGGTGCCGCCCCCCTTGCCCAGCAGCAGCACCGGCAGGTCGTCGTGGTTGTGGCGGTCGCCGTCGCTGAGCCCGCTGCCGTAGACGATCATCGAGTTGTCGAGGACGTTGCTGTCCCCCTCGGAGCTGTTCCGCAGCTTGTCGAGGAAGTAGGCGAACTGCTCGATGTGGTAGGTGTTGATCTTCTGGAGCTTGTCGAGCTTCTCGGGGTCGCGGCCGTGGTGCGACAGGTCATGGTGCCCTTCGGGGACGCCGATGAACTTGTAGCTCTTGGTGCTCCCCTCGTTGGCGAAGGCGAAGGTCGAGATCCGCGTGACGTCGGTCTGGAACGCCAGCGCCAGGATGTCGAACATCAGGCGGATGTGCTCGCGGTTGTCCTGGGGGATCCCGTCGGGGCGGGGGATGCCCCGGAGGTCCACCACCTCTTCCTTCTCCGACCGGGCGATCCGCTGCTCCAGCTCGCGGACCGAGGTCAGGTACTCGTCCACCTTGCCGCGGTCGAGCTTGCCGAGCCGGCCCCGGAGCTGGCGGGCATCCTCGGCGACGAAGTCCAGGACGCTCCGACGCCGCCGCTCGCGGATGGAGCGGGCTTCCGGGGACAGCCCCGAAAGCTGGTCGGCGAACAGCCGCTCAAAGACGAGCTGGGGGTTGATCTCCTTGGCCATCGGGGTCGATTCCGACCGCCAAGAGATGTTGGCCGAGTAGGCGCAACTGTATCCCGAGTCGCAGCTTCCGGCGAGGGCTCCCCGGTCGATCCCGAGTTCCAGGGACGGGAACCGGGTGGCCTTCCCCACGACCTTGGCGGCGACCTGGTCGACCGACACGCCGGCCTTGATGTTGAATCCGTTGGTCTTGAGCGGGTGCTTGCCGGTGAGGAAGCTGGCCATCGACCGGGCGTGGTCGCCGGGGCCGTCGCCGTGGGCGCGGCCGCCGTCCTGGGTCAGCCCGGTCAGGACGTTGAGCGAATCCCGGAACCCTTCCAGCGGCCGGAGGATCTCGGGGAGCTTGAAGTCGGCCCCCTCCCCCTCGGGCCGCCAGGCCGACATCCGGACCCCGTTGGGGACGTAGAAGAACGCCATCCGCCTCGGGGCCGTGGTCGCCGCGGCGGCGACCCCCTTGGCGGCAAGGTCGGCGGCGGGGGCCATCGCCTCCAGCCAGGGGAGGGCCATCGCGGTGCCCAGGCCCCTCAGAACGGTCCGTCGCGAGATCGGCTTCATGGCGATTGGCTCCCATCGGCGCCCCGTTTCCGGAACGGGCCGCTGTTCACGATCCCCGCAATCAGCGTGGAGAATTTGCCGCCGTCCCGGAGGACCGATTCGGCCACGGCCTCGACCACGCAATGATCCTTGGCATCCAGGCCCCGCCCCAGGGCGAAGGTCATCATCTTCTCGGTGAGGCAGGCGGCGAACGCCTCCTTCTTGCCGAGCAGGATCCCCTTCAACTCCTTGGGCCCGGTGAACGTCTGCCCCGACGGCAGGACGCCCGAGGCGTCGATCGGGAACGGCCCCTCGTTGTCGCGCCAGGCCCCGATCGCGTTGTAGTTGTCCAGGCTGAACCCCAGGGGGTCCATCCGGCTATGGCAGGTCGCGCAGTTGGGGTCGGCCCGATGCTTCTCCATCCGCGTCCGGACCGATCCGGTGAGCACGCCCTTCTTCTCGTCGGGCAGGTCCGAGATCCCGGGCGGCGGCGGCGGGGGCGGCGTCCCCAAAATCTCTTCGAGGATCCACTTGCCGCGCTTCACCGGCGAGGTCCGGGTCGGGTTGGAGGTGACGGTCAGCACCGAGGCCATCGTCACCACCCCGCCCCGCTTGCCGTCGGTCAGCGACACGCGGCGGAACTCGGGGCCTTCGACCCCCTCGATCCCGTAGTGCCTGGCCAGCCGTTCGTTGAGGAAGGTGTAGTCGGAGTCGAGGAAGTCGAGGATGCTCCGATCCTCGCGGACGACCGCCTCGAAGAACAGTTCCGGCTCGCGCTTCATGGCGGCCCGCAAAGGCTCGTCGAAGCGGGTGCCCCGCCCCAGCGACGGACTGACGATCTTGAGGGCCCGGGTCTGGAGCCACTGGCTCGAAAAGTTCTCGATCAAGGACCACGACTTGCCGTCCGCCAGCATCCGGGCGACCTGCCCCTTCATGACCTCGGGGTCGTGCAACCGCCCCTGGACGGCCAGATCCAGGAGCGGGTCGTCGGGCATGCTGCTCCACAGGAAGTAGGAGAGCCGGGACGCCAGTTCCAGGTCGGACAGCTCGCGGGGTGCGTCGGGCCGGTCGTCGAGTTCGACCCGGAACAGGAAGTGGGGCGACACCAGCACCGCCTGGATCGCCAGGCGGAGGCCGTGCTCGAAGCTTTCGCCGTCGGCCATCACCCCGTCAACCAGCGCGAGCAGGCGGTCGACCTCGGCCGGCGTGGCCGGGCGGCGGAAGGCCCGGGTGGCGAACCGCTGGAGGATCGCCCGAATGGCTTCGTTTGGCCGCGCCCGGTCGGTCGCCGCATTGGGTTCGTTCGGTCGCGTGCGGTCGGGCTCGCGGAACACGATCCGGCGGTGCGATGCGGGCAGGTCGTAGCCCTGGCCGACCAGGGGGCCCTGGACCTCGATGGACACCACCACGAGATTGCGGTCGCGACGCGCGGGATTGGCTTCGTTCGGGAACCAGGCGTCGTTGGTGAAGGCGACGTCGAGGCGGCCGCCCGGCTCGGCGCGGCGGACGATGGCTTCGTATGTCCCGGGCGCCCCACGCTCCGCCGGGACCTCGAAGGCCTTTTCTTTCTTGCCGGCCACGCGGATCTCCATCCGCGCCGGCTCGTCCCCGGCCTGCTCGGCGAAGGCCCGGACCCGGACGCGGTACGACCCCGCCTCGGGGAACGCCTTGCCGACCACGGCCTCGGCGTTGGTGGCCATGAACCAGCCGCCCGACTGGTCGTCGACGGAGCCCGGCCCGTGGCCGGAACCCTTGGACAGTTCCAGGCCGGTGAAGGTCCGGGTCGGGCCGGTCGGGGGCTCGTCGGCGACGATCGCCAGGGTGGCGATCCGCTCGGCGGCGGCCAGGTACTTCTCCATCAGCAGCGGCGGCAGGGTCAGCACGTCGCCGATATTATCGAACCCGTAGCCGACGTCGTCGGCGGGGAAGTCCTCGGCCGGGCGGAAATCCACCCCGACGAGGTCCCGGATCGTGTTGTTGTATTCCTCGCGGTTCAGCCGCCGCATCGTGACCCGGCCGGGGTCGGCGTTCACGTTGCAGCCCGCCTTGGACACCACGCTCTGGAGGTAGGCCAGCAGGTGGGCCGACTGCTCGTCCCCGGGCTGGGGCTGGTCGGCGGGCGGCATCGACCCGTCTTCGAGGATGTCGAGCACCTTCCGCCAGGTCTTCAGATCCTTGAGGATCGACGCCTCGTCGGCGAACGCCTCCAGGTTGATCTCGCCCTTGGCCTTCTTGGCGTTGTGGCACTGGACGCAGAACTGCGAGACGACCGGCGCGACGTTCTCGCCGAACGAGCCCGACGCGGCGTCATCGGCCCGCGCCGTCGCGGAGGATGCGATCGCCAAACCGATCCCGGTCGACAGGCAGCGACGGAGCGTCGTCCCAATCATGCAGTTTCGACCTCGGCGGACGCGGCGGGAGGAGGGAGGGCCGGGCGGGCGGCGTGGGCGTCGGGCGCGATCGGGTCCGATCGACGCCGTCCGGGACCCGGAACGCCATCGAACACTATAGGCGTTAAACAAATCGAATCCAGCCCCAAAATCCTACGAGTTTGGAATTTGGGCGGGATGAACCCCTCCCGTTCGAACGGCCTCCTGCAAGCCCGGTCGCCGGTTCGGACCGATTCGTCCGGCGGTCTCGGGGCGGTGGGCCGATGCGGCGAGATTCGGCGACCGACGGCGATCTTCGCCGCCCATGTGATCTCGGAACATCTCATTTCATTGACAAATCATGATGGGTTTGCTGCGGTGTCGGGCCGATTTTCGATCGCATGAGAGGGGATTCCATGAGCGCCGGGACGACGTCGACATTCACCTGCCCGGCTTGCGGCAGGGTAGGATCATCATCGAGGGCGATCCCCCCGGGGACTCGGGTCCGTTGCAAGTGCGGGAACGCCTTCCGTCCCGAAGACCAAGGCGACCTCCACGGCTTTGCGACCTCCCCCGTCATCGACGCAACTGGGCCGCAGGCGATCCAGGATCCGCTCCCCTTCGCCCAGGCCCCGGCCGAGCCGTCCTACTTCCCTCCGATCATCCAGGTCGATCAGGACGACGATCCTCCGTTCGAAGTCCGGTCGGACAGCCGGATCGGCCGGGGGCCGGAGCCGAGGTACTTCCGCTGGATGGAGATGTTCGGCTGGACCTCCGTCGTCATCGGGGTGGTGGAATTCGCGCTCACGGTCGGAGCCAGTTTCTTCCTCTGCATGATGGGCCTCTATCATGCCAGAGGGCAGGGAGAAGCCTTCAAAACGCTCACGACGAGCATGATCGTCTGCACGCCGTTCATCGCCTGGGCGACCGCCGTCATGGTGACCTTCCTGCTGAGCGGCTTCGGGCTCTGGATCGCGGTCGACATGGCCCGATCCCTCCGCTACCAGTGCGGGTCGCGGTAGACCCCGGATCATGCCACTTGGCCGCCTCAGCGGGCAGGGTCCGCGTCCGAGGGGCGGACATCGGCCTCGGCGCCCGGGGCGGCGGGGCGTCGGGCCCGATCCTTGATCCGGTTGATCGGCCGTTCCAGGAAGTGCCACGAGGCGGAAGCCAGGGCGATCGTGAGCAGCAATGCCCCGTAGGGGCGGGGGATCATGAAGCCGTAGGGGATGCCGAGCATCCATTCGCCGGTCACCACGGGCATGTGGAAGGCGTACAGGCCATAGCTGATCTGGCCGAGGTAGACGAGCGGGGGGAACGCCAGCGGGGCGGTGATCCAGCGGCTCCGGGTCCGCCAGGCCCCGAACACGATCGACGTGTTGCCCAGGGCCATCAGGGAGACGCCCAAAGCCTCCTGCACGTTGCCCGGGATCATCGCCAGGTGGCGGTCCCGCAACTGGTAGCCGACCAGCAGCAGGGGCACGCCGGCGATCAGGGATACGGTCGCCACCCCGCGCCGGGGTCTCATGCGCAGATCGACCAGCCCGGCCAGCGCGCCCCAGAGCAAATCCTCGCCGCAATAGGGCAGGAGCACCCGCGACACCGGCATCTTGAGGTGGGCGTGGGCGTAAAGCTGGAACGCCTTGGAGGCCGCGATCAGCCCCAGGACCAGCGGGAACCGGCCCCGCGCCGGGGTGAGCAGCAGGAGCAAGGGATAGAGGAGATAGAATTGCTCCTCGACGGCCAGGGTCCAGAAGTGGCTGAGCGGGCCGCCGAGCGAGCCGTCGAGATACGCCCGGACGTTGGACAGGTAGGCCAGATACCACCCGAGGTCGGGCAACGGCCCGGTCAGGGCCATCCAGGCCAGCAAGGCATAGTAGAGGGGGAAGATCCGCAGGGTCCGCCGCCAGTAGAACCGGCGGAGGTCGCGGGACAGGTCCCCGGTCTCCCCCAGGATCAGGATGCGGGTGATCAGGAACCCGGACAGGGCGAAGAAGAACTGGACCCCGGCCCAGCCCCACGGGCACCTGTCCGGCCGGGCGTGGAACAGGAAGACGGCCAGGAATGCCAGGAACCGGAGGCCGTCGAGCTGGGGCCTGCGGCCATCGGCCTCGCGGATCGGGCCGCTTGCGTTCGTCGGGTCCGATGCCATGCGAGTTCCGATGGATCCGAGGTGCGAGGAAGCCCCGGGTCAGCGGGGCCTTGGGAGGGCTTCGAAGACGCGATCCACCAGGGCCTCGGCGATGTCGTCCGGGGGCTCGACGGTCGCGACCGGGCGGCCGGGCTGGACCAGGTGGATCGCGTGCCGGCCGGAACGGACGGTACTCAAGTCGTTGGCCACCGTCAAATCGGCGCGATTGGTCCGGGTCGCGATCTCGGCCTGGCGGATCAGCTCGGCGGTCGGCACGCCGGACAGGAGCTTGAACCCGACCAGGAAGGTTGAGGGGGACCAGTCCCGGACCTGCTGGATCACCTTGGGCTGGCGGACGCACCGGATCGTGAGCGATTCCGCATCCGACGAGAGCTTGCCGGCCACCGGCTCCGGGGCGTAGTCGGAGGCGGCCATCGCCAGGAACGCGGCGTCGATCGGGTGATCCTTCAAGAGCCGTTCCAGGGTCCGGGCATACTCGTCCACCGTGCCGACCCGGAGCGGCGCGAGGTGGCAGCGATCCCTGACGCCGGCCCACGCCTCGCGGAGCGCGGCCAGCCGGGCCAGCTCGGCGGCGGGGTCGGCGGCGTCGAGGTCGAAGCGGGCGTCCCGCGCGAATGGGAGGAGGGCGCCCGGGGCGTGGAGGTAATGGACGATGGCCCCGCGCCGCAGCGCCGTCTCGGCGATCCGGGCACCGAACCGGCCGGTCGAGGCGTTGGCGAGGGCGCGGACGTCATCGATCGGCGCCACCGTGCCGCCGGCGGTCACGACGACGTGGATCACCGGAGGTTCTCCCCTTGCTTCGCGGTCCGGCCGTCGCTAGCCTCGATCGGCTCTCCCTCCCGCACCCGCACCGTCGTCGAAGCCGAGCCATCATCCATGAATGCCCCCACCCGCTATGAATCGGTCGCGAACGAGCTGTTCGACGAGATGGCCCGCTGGCCGATCTTCGACCCGCATTCGCACATCGACGCCCACCGCCCGGCGGCCCGGAACTTCGACGAGGTGCTCGGCTACCACTACTATACCGAACTGGCCCACGCGGCGGGGATGCCGGCCGACCGGGTCTCCCCCGACCTGGACCCCCGCGAACGCGCGATCAACCTCGCCGGTTATCTCGACCGGATCGACAACACGGTCCAGTTTTCCTGGCTGATGGAGATCGCGCGGACCTTCCACGGCTTCACCGAGGAGCGGATCTCGCGCGAGACGATCGAGGCCCTGTATGACCACGCCGACCGCTCCGGCGAGAAGGGCCCGGCCTGGGATCGCGAGGTCTGGGACCGGACCAAGCTGGAAGCGGTGTTCCTGACCAACGACTTCGACGACCCGTTGGAAGGGTGGGACACCAAGCAGTATGTCCCCTGCCTGCGGACCGACGACCTCGTCCTCAAGCTCCACGAGCCCCGGACGTTGGAACGGCTCCGGGCATCGACCGGGGTGGACGTGCAGGACTACGCCACGCTCCGCCAGGCGATCGGCGTCCTGTTCGAGCGGTTCGCGGCCAAGGGGGCGGGCGCCTGCGCGATCAGCCTGCCGCCCGACTTCGCCCCGTATCGCTCGACACCGCTGCGGGCCGTCACGCCGATCCGCCGCGCCCTGCACGGGATGGACCTCCGGCCCGACGAGCACGCCGAGATCCGCCGGGTCGTCTTCTGGACCCTAGCCGAATTCTGCGCCGAGTTCCGGATGCCGTTCGACCTGATGATCGGGCCGGTCCGCAACGTCTACCCCGCCGGGGTGTCGGGCGGGCGCGACCTGTTCGACCGCCGCGTGAGCCTGTACGACTACCGCGAGCTGTTCAACCACTTCCACAACGTGACGTTCCCGGTCTCGACGCTCTCCCCCGACGCCGGTGCGGAGCTGGTGGCCTATTCCTGGATCTTCCCCAACGTGGTGCCCAACGGCCACTGGTGGTACTCCAACGTCCCGGCGTTCATCGCGGCGGACCTCAAGGCCCGGCTCCAGGCGGTGCCCAAGGTCAAGCAGATCGGCTACTACTCGGACGCCTACAAGCTCGAATTCGTCTTGCCCAAGTTCAACACCTTCCGCCGCGTCCTGGCCGAGACCCTAGCCGAAGATGCCATCGAGGGCCGGGGCTGGTCGGCCGACCGGGCCCTGGACGTGGCGAAACTGGTGCTGCTGGACAACCCCCGGCGGATCTTCGCCCGGGGCGATCGCTGAAATCGGACTGGAGCGGATGGGGCGGTCGGGCCGATCATCCCGAATGGACGCCGCGGAGGATCGCGCGGCTAACGACGGTCGCATGGAGGCGGTGATGAGTCGGCTACTGTTGTCATGGATCGTCGGGGGCGTCGCGGTGGCTTCGGGCCTGATCGGGACCGGGGCCGCCCGGGCCGCCGCCGAGCGGAACTGGTCCGAGACCCTGTTCGACGAGCGGGCGCACGACTTCGGCCCGGTCCCGCGCGGGGCCAAGGTCCGCCACCCGTTCGTGCTGACCAATCGCACCAGCTCCCCGCTGTCGATCACCAACCTCCGCGTCTCGTGCGGCTGCACCAGCGGCCGGGCGAACGTGGCCCTGGTGGAGCCGGGCAAGACGGCGATCATCGAGGCGGAGATGGACACACGCAACTTCGTCGGGCGGAAGTCCACGACGCTGTTCGTGTCGGTCATGGCCGGCAACCAGGAGGCCGAGATCGGGCTGGGCGTCTCGTCGATGATCCTCAGCGACGTGGTGCTGAACCCCGGCTCGGTCGACTTCGGCACGGTCGGCCGCGGCCAGGCCACCGGCCAGGTGCTGACCATCGACCGCGTCGGCAAGCCCGACTGGAAGGTCGTCAAGATGGTCTCGGCCAGCAAGGCGCTGATCGCCTCGCTCCAGGAGACCAAGCGGGCCAACGGCGAGGTCGGCTACCAGCTCAACGTCGGCCTCCGCCCCGATGCCCCGTCGGGCATCGTCCGCGACGAGATCCGCCTGATGACCAACGACCCCGAGACCCCCGGCATCCCGGTCCTGGTCACGGCGCAGATCCGGGGCGACCTGTCGGCCTCCCCCAGCCTGCTCTCGCTGGGCAACGCCACGGCCGCCGCGCCGGTCGGTGGCAAGTTCATCGTCCGGTCCTCCAAGCCGTTCTCGATCACCAAGATCGAGGGGATGGGCGACGGCTTCAAGATGGTCGACTCGACGCCCGGGGCGAAGTCGATGCACGTGATCGCCCTGACCTACAACCCCGCCGAGGGGACCACCCGGGGCGACCTGCACCGGACCTTCCGGATCACCACCGACCTGCCCGGCGAAGCCCCCCTGGACGTCGCGGCGACGGTCCACGTCAACCCCTGACGCCGATCCCGGACCGAGCCTTTTGCCGCTGACCGACGTAGAATCCAGGAGAGCGACCGGACCACGAACCCCCGAAACCCGAGAGGACGATCCGTCATGGGACGCGACGACCGGAGGGAAATTGCAGCCCCGACCATCGAGGCCGGGGCGAACGAGGAGGTCGAGGTCCGGGGCCACATCGTCGACTCGTTGCTCCTGCCCAAGATCCTCGATCGGATCCTCCAGATGGGCGGGACCTTCGAGATCCGCGAATGCCGGATCGGCTCGCGGCGGGTCGACCCGAGCTATGCCCGGATCCTGGTCCGGGCCGCCACCCCGGCCGCACTCGACGAGATCCTCGGCGACCTGGTCGAGCACGGGGCCTCGCCGACCGACCCGGAGGACGCCCGGACCGCCCGGGCCGACATCGCCGGCACCTTCCCGGACGGCTTCTACAGCACGACCAACCAGCGCACCCAGGTCCGCATCGGCGGCCGCTGGGTGGACGTCGCCGATCAGGAGATGGACTGCGGCATCGCGCTGGACCTCGGGGCCGGGACGGCCCGGTGCGTGCCGATGATCGAGGTCAAGGTCGGCACGCCGATCGTGGTCGGCCACGACGGGGTCCGCGTGACCCCGTCGGAGCGGGCCCGGGACTCGACCGTCTTCGGCTTCATGGGCTCCAGCGTCTCGACCGAAAAGCCCAAGGCCGCCACCCTGCGCGGTGTGGTCTCGGCGATGAAGGCCACCCGGGCCGAGGGGAAGAAGGTCCTGCTGGTCGGCGGCCCGGCGATCGTCCACACCGGGTCGGCCCCGCACGTCGCCCGCCTGATCCGCGAAGGCTGGGTCCAGACCCTGTTCGCCGGCAACGCCCTGGCCACCCACGACATCGAGCAGGCGCTCTACGGCACCAGCCTGGGCGTCTCGATCGACGAGGGGGAGGCGATCGAGCACGGCCACGAGCACCACCTCCGGACCATCAACACCGTCCGACGCGCCGGGGGGATCCGCCCGGCGGTCGAGTCGGGGCTGATCCGGTCGGGGATCATGTACGAGTGCGTCAAGAACGAGGTGGACCTGGTCCTGGCCGGGTCGATCCGCGACGACGGGCCGCTGCCCGACGTGATCACGGACACCGTGGCGGCGCAGGCCCGGATGCGCGAGTCGATCCGCGACGTCGGCTTCGCCCTGATGATCGCCACGGCGCTCCACTCGATCGCCACCGGCAACCTGCTCCCGGCCTGGGTGCGGGTGGTCTGCGTCGACATCAACCCGTCCACCGTCACCAAGCTGAGCGACCGGGGGACGTTCCAGACGGTCGGCCTGGTGACCGACGTCGAACCCTTCTTGCGGAGCCTGGCCGGCCTGCTGGCCGACGGCACCTGAGCTTCGCCCCTTCTTTTCGCCGGAGGACTCGGATCATGAGCGCGACGCCTCGGATCTTGATGTGCCCGCCGGATCACTACGGGATCGAGTACGAGATCAACCCCTGGATGGACCGGGCCCGGGGGAGCGACCCGGCCGAGTCGGCCCGGCAGTGGCGGGCCCTGCGCGACGCTTTGGTCGACCTTGGGGTCGTCATCGAGACGATGGACCCGGTGCCGGGCCTGCCCGACCTGGTGTTCACGGCCAATGCGGGGCTGGTGTTTGGCGACCGCTTCTTCTCGGCCCGGTTCCGCCACGGGGTCCGCCAGGGGGAGACGCCCCTGTTCGATCGCGCGGCCCGGCGGCTGGGGTTCACGGTCGAGGCGCTCCCGCCCGGCCACAACTTCGAAGGGGCCGGGGACGCCCTGTTCTGCGGGCCGACCCTGTTCGCCGGGTATCGCTACCGGAGCGACGCCCGCAGCCACCAGTGGCTCGGCCAGAGGCTCGGGGTGGAGGTCCTGCCTCTGGAACTGGTGGATCCCCGGTTCTACCACATGGATACCTGCTTCTGCCCCTTGTCCCCGGATGCCGCAATCTACTATCCTGGGGCCTTCGACGAGTACGGTCGCGCGGTCCTGCGCGACCGGATCGGGACCCTGATCGAGGTCTCGGCCGAGGAGGCCGCCTCGTTCAGTTGCAACGCGGTGGTGGTGGGACGCACGGTGCTCCTCAACGACGGGGCGCCAAGGTTGGCCGAGGACCTCGGCTCTATCGGCTTCGCCACCCGCCCCCTCCGCCTGACCGAATTCATCAAGGCCGGCGGCAGCGCCAAGTGCCTGACCCTCCGGCTCGACGGCGAGGAGGCCGCGGCCTGGCGCGAGGACCGACCCTCGATCCCCGCGCTGGGAGCCGCCGGCTGAGGCCGGACGAACCGGGAAGAAAGCCCCGAGCGACCCCATGAAGACTCTGTACCTGGTCCGTCACGGCATCGCGGTCGACCCCGGTCCTTCGGGCATCCCCGACGACGACCGTCTCCTGACGCCCGAAGGGGAGCGCAAGGTGCGGATGGTCGGCCTCGGCCTCCGCCGCAACAAGGTGAAGGTCGACCGGATCGCGACCAGCCCCCTGCCCCGCGCCCTGAAGACGGCCCAGATCATCGCCCAATCGCTGAAGGCCACCGACCTGCTGGAGAAGGCCGACGAGCTGCGCACCGGCCGCGATGCGGCCGCCGTCCGCGACTGGCTGGCGGCCCGCACCGAGACGAGGATGATGATCGTCGGCCACAACCCCTGGATCTCGGAGCTGCTGGCCCTGCTCACCACGGGCCAGGCCTCTCCGCTGATCTGCGACATCCGCAAGGCGGGCGTGGTCGCCCTGAGGTCCGCCGGGCCGGAGGGGGCCTACCAGATCGACTGGATCGCCCGCCCCCGGCTGTTCCGCCACTGAGATCAGGGGCGGCCGTCGTCGGCCTCGATGGCCCGGAACAGGTGGCCGGGGTCGGCCTTGGAGCGGTTGGGGCGGATCGGATCCGCCTCCGACAGCTCGCGCGCCATGTTCTGGAACTCGATCTGCGACCGGATCATCGGCTCGCCGGGGCGGGCCGGCGGGACCCGGCGATACACGCCGTCGGAGTCCAGGACCCGCGCCTTGACGTTGTCGGCCAGGGAGATGCCCAGGATCCCGTCGATGATCTGGTTTTTGAGCCGGGGGTCTTCCACCGGGAACATGATCTCGACCCGGCGGCGGAAGTTGCGCGGCATCCAGTCGGCCGACGACAGGTAAACCTCGGGGTCGTCGTTGTTCTGGAAGTAGGTGATCCGGGAGTGTTCCAGGAACTTGTCGATGATGCTGATCACCCGGATGTTCTCCGACATCCCGGGCAGGCCCGGCCGCAGGCAGCAGATTCCCCGGACGATCAGGTCGATCCGGACGCCGGCCCGCGACGCGGCGCAGAGGGCGGAGATGGTGTGGGGGTCGACCAGCGAGTTCATCTTGGCGATGATCCGCGCCGGCAGCCCGGCCTCGGCGTTCCTCCGCTCGCGGTCGATCATCGAGATCAGGCGATCGGCCAGGTGGGTCGGCGCGATCACCAGCTTCTTCCAGGCGTGCCCCTGGGAATAGCCGGTCAGCAGGTTGAACAGGGCGCTGGCGTCCTCGCCGAACCCGGGGCGGCAGGTGAAGAAGCTGAGGTCGGTGTAGATCCGCGCCGTGGTCGGGTTGTAGTTGCCGGTGCCCAGGTGGACGTAGCGGCGGATCCCGTCCTTGTCGCGGCGGACCACCAGCGCGGCCTTGCAGTGGGTCTTCAGCCCGACCATCCCATAGACGACGTGGACGCCCGCCTTCTGGAGGGCGCGGGCCTTGGTGATGTTGTTCTCCTCGTCGAGCCGCGCCTGCAACTCGACCAGGGCGGTGACCTGCTTGCCGTTCTCAGCGGCGCGGGCCAGCGCCGTGATGATCGGGTTGGCCTCGGCGGTGCGATACAGGGTCTGCTTGATCGCCAGGACGTGGGGGTCCTCGGCCGCCTGCTCGATGAACTGGATGACCGTCTCGAACGACTCGTAGGGGTGGTGGACCAGCAGGTCCTGGCCCCGCATCGCTTCGAAGACGTCGCTCCGGTTGGAGAACGCGGCCGGCATCTGCGGCTCGTAGGGGGGCTCCTTCAGCTCGCGGAAGCCCTCGATCTTGCACAGGGCCAGCAGCGAGGTGAGGTCGATCGGCCCGGGGACCTTGTAGACGTCGCGGCTGTCGAGGTCGAGGGCCGAGGTCGACTGGAGCAGCCCGAGGAATCCCTCGTCGGACGACTCGGCGATCTCCAGGCGGACCGCGTCGCCCCACTTGCGGAGCCGCAGGGTCTCCTGGACCGTCGAGAGCAGGCTGCTCTTGATCTCGGTCTCCTGGAACGACAGGTCGCTGTTTCGCGTGACCCGGAACGGGACCCGGGCGGCGACCCGGAACCCGCCGAACAGGGAGTCCAGCCGGGGGGCGATCACGTCTTCGAGGAAGACGAACCGGTACTTGCCGTCGCCGACATCCGGCAGGCGGACCAGGCGGCTGAGGACCGACGGGACCTGGAGCACCGCGTAGAGCTGGCGGGGCGGGTCCTGGCCGATCGTCTCGATCCGCAGGATCAGGTTCAGGCTCTTGTTGTGCAGGTGCGGGAACGGGTGGGCCGGGTCGATGGCCAGCGGGGTCAGGACCGGGTAGACCTGGGTGTCGAAGTAGGTGTCCAGGAACGCGACCTGCTCGGGGGTCAGGTCCGATTCCTCGCAGAGGATGATCCCGTGGCGGGCGAGCTGGGGCCGGAGTTCGTTGCGCCAGAGGTTGGCCTGGCGGGCGACGAAGTCGTGGGCGCGGCGCGAGATCTCGGTGAGCTGCGCCAGCGGGCCCAGGCCGTCGGGCGGGGTATCCTGCGGCTCCAGGCTGTCGTAGAGCTGGGCCTGGAGGCCGGCGACCCGGACCTCGAAGAACTCGTCGAGGTTCGAGGCCGAGATGGCCAGGAACCGGAGCTGCTCCAGGAGGGGATTGGACGGGTCCATCGCCTCTTCGAGGACGCGCTCGTCGAAGTCGAGCCAGCTCAGCTCGCGGTTGATGAACAGGCTGGGGTCGGCCGCCGTGGGCGGCGCCGGCTTGGCCGCCGCGACGGGGCCGTTGTTCCGGGAATGATCCATGCGAGGCCGCGCCTCCGGTCCCACCCCGCCTTGCCGCGAAGAGATCGGTCAGGCGGTGACGACTGCGGGTTGTTCCAGTTGTCCGAGCACGCGGAGGTTGACGGCGTCGAGGTCCTCCCCCTCCTCCATCCCCTTGGGCGTCTCCAGGATCATCGGGAGATGCCGGAACCGGGGGTCATTGACGAGGAAACGAAACGGCTCGACGCCGAGATGCCCGCGGCCGATGCCGGCATGGCGATCGACGCGGCTCCCCAGCGGTTTCAGGCTGTCATTGAGGTGCAAGACGCGAACACGGCCCGTTCCCACGGCCCGGTCGAGTTGCCCCATGGTGTCATCGTACTCCGACGGCGTGCCCATCGGATACCCCGCCGCGAAAATATGACAGGTGTCCACGCACACGCCCAGCCGCCCCGGTTCCTCGGTCAGCTCAAATAAGCGACCCAGGTGTTCGAAGCGATGCCCGAGGCAGCTCCCCTGCCCGGCCGTCGTCTCCAGGGCGACCCGGATCGACAGGCCGGGGGTGCGGCGATGGACCTCGTCCAGCCCCCGGGCGATCCGCACCAGGCCGGCCTCCTCGCCCGAGCCGACGTGGGCCCCGGGGTGCATGACCAGGTCGGTCAGGCCCAGCGCCTCGCCCCGCTCCAGCTCCACCACCAGGGCATCGATCGACTTCTGCCAGAGCGCGTCGTCGGGGCTGCCCAGGTTGATCAGGTAGGACGCGTGGCCCACCGGGTCGCCGACCCCGGTCGACTCCAGGGCCGCCTTGAAGGCCGAGGTGTGGGCCTCGGTCAGCGCGGCGGCCCGCCACTGGTTGTTGCTCTTGGTGAAGACCTGCACGGACCGGAAGCCGACCTTGTGTGCCGCATGGACGGCCCGGTCATGCCCGCCGGCCATCGACATGTGGGCCCCGAATTTCGCCATCATCGCCATCCTTGTTTCGCGGCGGCGGCCCCGGTCCCAATCCGGTTCCCGGAACCTTGCCCGCGACTTCACCGCACTTTTATAATTCGGGTCGAGCGAGGCGAGGCGGACATTTTTTGCCGGGGGATTCGACCATGGGATGGTTCATCTGGGGCATGATCCTCCCGGCCTGCCTGTTCGCCTCCTGGCAGATCGCCCGGAATCCGTTCTGGCGGATCGTCGAGGAGGTCCAGGTCGATCAGGCCCGCGCCCTGTTCCGCCAGCGTCGGGAATGGCTCGAAGCCCGATTCCTGGGCAACCTGTCCCAGGGCCTGCCCGTCGAGGGGCTGCGCTGGGAGGGGGCCCACTGGCACGACGAGGTCCACTGGGCCCGGGACAGCAAGACCCGCCGGCTGATCGCCCTGGTGGAAGTCCACTTCGACGACGACCCCTACGACGACCCGTCCGAGCCCCACGCCCGGCACGCCACCGCCCTGTTCGAATATCGCAACGGCCGTTGGTTCGCCGACGGCAAGCGCCTCGAAGCGACCCGGCCGGGCGACGCCTTCGTCGCCAACGGGCGGTACGAGCCGATCCCCCTGCCCGATCGCCCGGCTTGATCCGATCAGTGGATCTTGAGGTCGAACGGCAGGATCACCGCGACCCGTTCGCGGCTGAACAGGCCCTGGAGGACGGCGAGCCGGTCCATCATCGAGCGGGCCGGCTCGGGCATCGCCGCGCGGAGCGACGGGGCCATCACGTCGCGGTCTTCGAGCGGGCCGACCAGGGCTTCCAGCAGCCCCTGGGCCTTGGGCAGGACCAGCAACTCGGGGGTGACGTCGCTGCCGAGCCCGGCGAGGTTCTTGGCGGCGGCGATCGCGTCGTCGGTCGTGCCGATCTCGTCGACGAGGCCGAGCTTCTGCGCCTGCCGGCCGGTGTAGACCCGGCCCCCGGCCAGCTTGTCCAGGGCCTCGACCGTCATCTTGCGGCCGGCGGCGGCCTTGGCCACGAACTGGCGGTAGGTGTCGTCCATCAGCCGCTTCATGGCGGCCCGCTCGGCCTCCGAGAACGGGCGGTTGGACGAGTACATCGTCCCGTTCTTGCCGACCGTCACGGTGTCGGTGGAGACGCCGAGTTTGTCCATCAGCCCGCCGAGGACGAACTTGCCGCCGGTCACGCCGATCGAGCCGGTCAGGGTGCCGGGCTCGGCGTAGATCTTGTCGGCGCCCATGCTGATGTAGTAGCCGCCCGAGGCCGCCACGTCGGACATGGTGGCGACGATCGGCTTCTCGATCCGCACCACCTCGCGCCAGATCAGGTCGCTGGCCAGGGCCGAGCCGCCCGGCGAGTCGACCCGGAGGACGATCGCCTTGACCGTCTTGTCCTTCTCGGCCTCGCGGAGATGCTTGATGACCGTCTCCGACCCCATCGTGGACTCGCCGAACAGGGACGAGGTCGACTTGCCGGTGGAGATCGGCCCGGACGCGTAGATCAGGGCGATCTTGGGGGCGTTGGTGCTGGCCTTCTTGGTCCCCTCGCCGGACAGCATCTGGAGCATCTTCATGAAGCCGGCGAACCCGCTCAGGTCGAGCGTCTCGTCCTTCTTGCCGTACTTGGTGTCGAGCTTGACCTTGTCGACCCCGAGGTCCTTCTTGATCGCGTCGACGAGCTGGTCCTCGTAGCAGATCCGGTTGACCAGGCCGACCGACTTCGCCGCCGTCGGGCTGTAGGGGCCGCCGTCGATCAGGGCCTGGGCGTCGGCCGGGGCGATCCCCTGCCTCTTGGCGATCGCCTCGGCCATGATGCCCAGGCTGTCGGACAGGAGGGCCGTGATCTCCTCGCGGAACGCCGGGCTCATCTGGGTCCGGGTGAACGGCTCGCCGTAGGACTTGAACTCGCCGACCTGCATCCAGTCGGCGCTGACCCCGATCTTGTCGAAGAGGGCCTTGTAGAACGTGATCTCGGCGGCCAGCCCCTTGAGCATCAGCCAGCCGCTCTCGGGCATCACGACCTCGTCGGCGGCGGTGGCGACCAGGAAGTCGGCGTTCTCGGCGCTCTCCAGGAAGGCATAGACCTTCTTGCCGGACTCGCGGAACTTCGCCAGCGCCTGGCGCATCTCGTTGCCCTTGGCCAGCCCGATGCTCAGGCCGTGGATCCGGACGATCATCGCCTTGACGGCGGCGTCATCCTTGGCCTTGAGGATCTTGTCCACGGTGGTCTTGAGGTTGTCGCCGATCGGCTCGCCGTCCAGCCCGACGGGCGACGGCCCTTCGGTCAGCGACCCCTTGAGCACGAGGTCGACGACCACCGGAGGGGCCGGGGGCGCCTTGGCTTCGTCTTTCTTCGCTTCGTCGGCCGGGGCCGCGAGGCCGAACAGGAGGCACGTCAGGCCGAGGGAGCGGGCGAGGAATCGCGTCATGGCAAACGGCGCTCCGGGTGGGATGCGGGCCGGGCCGGGCGGATGGCCCGCGGGTTCGCAGGGGCTGGCGGGGCCCGACGGGTCGGGCCGATCGAAGGGATTTCGCCGGCGCACTATAGAAATTGGCCCGGACGCCTGTCAATCGGCGGAGGGGCACGCCCGGGTCGACACTTGATTCTTGGCGGGCATGTGGTAAGTCTGGTATGGGCCATCTTGTCGGATGGCTTTCGCGACGTACACCCGGTCCGGTCCCGATGACTTTCGGGGACCGGATCGGCCCCATCCGTCGTCCTTCCTCGCTGAGTCTCGCGTCCTTGCCCAGGACAGGAGTTGCTTTCGATGTCGCAAGCCCCACGCCGTCATCTCCGCCTCGAAAACGTGGATGGAGTCACGGTCGTCAGCTTCGTGGACACGAAGATCGTGACCGAAGAGAACATCCAGGAAGTCGGCGACCAGCTCTACAGCCTGGTCGAGGATGAAGGTCATACCAACCTCCTGCTCAACTTCGGCAACGTCCAGTACCTGTCGAGCGCCGCGTTGGGCAAGCTGATCAACCTCAAGAAGAAGGTGGGCGCGGTCAAGGGCAAGCTCAAGCTTTGCTGCATCCACACCGATTTGCTGGAGGTCTTCCGGATCACCCGCCTGGATCAGGTCTTCGAGATCCACGCCGAGGAGCAGTCGGCCCTGGACAAGTTCTGATCCCGGTTCGACTCGATCCCGAACGGCGGCGGTGCCGATGAACCTGGTCTGAGGGCGGCCCTCCGGGCGGTCGCCTCGCCCATCCCCACGCCGCCGCGATCGATCCGCCATGAGCAGCGATTCCGCCCTGACGCCGATGATGCAGCAGTATCGCGAGCTGAAAAGCCGCGATCCCGAGGCGTTGCTGCTGTTCCGCATGGGCGACTTCTACGAGATGTTCGACGAGGACGCGGAGCGGGCCAAGGACCTGCTCGGCCTCGCCGTCGCCACCCGCGACAAGGACAAGGGGGAGAACGCGTCCAAGATGGCCGGGTTCCCCCACCCGGCCCTGGACCGCTACCTCAAGGAACTCGTCCGCCTGGGCGTCCGGGCGGCGGTCGCCGAGCAGGTGGAAGACCCCAAGCTGACCAAGGGACTGGTCAAGCGCGAGATCGTCCGGATCGTCACGCCCGGGACGCTCACCGACGACGGGATGCTCGACTCGAAGACGTCGAACTTCCTCGCGGCGGTGGTGGAGGTCCGCGGCAAGCTCGGCCTGGCCTGGGTCGAACTGTCGACCGGGCACTTCTCCTTGACCGGCGTCTCGCGGACCGAGCTGGTCGACGAGATGGCCCGCCTCACCCCGGTCGAGACCCTGGTGTCGGAGACCTCGGCCGATGCCGCCTGGGCCCGCGCGCTGAAGGTCGGCTCGGCGATGGCCATCACGTCGCGGCCATCGTGGGACTTCCAGCCCGAGCAGGCGCTCAAGGTCCTCAACGAGCAGTTCCGCACCACCACCCTGGCCGGCTTCGGCGTCGACGACAATGCCCCGGAGGTCCAGGCCGCCGGCGCCCTGATCGCCTACCTCCGCGACACCCAGAAGACGGCGATCGGCCACATCGCCCGGCTGGTCCCCTATCGCCGCCAGGACGTGCTGGGCCTGGACGAGATGACCCGCCGCAGCCTGGAGCTGACCCGGACCCTCCGCGACGCCCGCCGCGAAGGCTCCTTGCTCCACGCGATCGACCAGACCTGCACCCCGATGGGGGCGAGGCTGCTGGCCGAGTGGCTCACCTCGCCGCTCACCGACCCGGCCCGGATCGTCGATCGCCACGACGCCGTCGCCGAACTCGTCCGGGATTCCGGGCTCCGCTCCGACCTCCGATCCGGGTTCGACGATGCGAGCGACCTGGAGCGGCTCGCTGCGCGGGTCGGCACCGGCCGGGCCACCCCACGCGACCTGGTGGCGCTGGCCCAGACGCTCGCACTCCTGCCCCGGATCAAGGCCCGGCTCGCCGCGCGGCCTTCGAGGCGGCTGGCCGAGCTGGAGAACGCGCTGGAGCTTTGCCCCGAGATCCGCGCCGCGATCGAGGCGGCGCTGGTCGACGAGCCGGGCAACGTCATCAAGGAAGGCGGCCTGATCCGCGACGGCTACCACCCCGGCCTCGACGAGCAGCGCGAGCTATCCCGGGGCGGCACCTCGCTGATCGCCAAGTATCAGGCGGAGCAGGTCCGGCGCACCGGGATCGCCGGGCTCAAGGTCTCGTTCAATAACGTCCACGGCTACTACATCGAGGTGACCCACGCCCAGAGCGGCAACGGCGCCAAGATCCCGGCCGACTACATCCGCAAGCAGACGGTCAAGAACGCCGAGCGCTACTACACGCCGGAACTGAAGGAATACGAGGACAAGGTCCGCAACGCCCGCGAGCGGGCCAACGCCCTGGAATTCGAGCTATTCACGTCCCTGCGCGATCGGGTGGCGGCCGAGGCCCCCCGGCTGGTGCAGGCGGGGGTGGTCCTGGCGCAGCTCGACGTCCTGTGCGGGCTGGCGGAGCTGGCGGCGAGGCAGAACTACTGCCGGCCCGAGATCGTGGGCGAGCCGGTGATGGAGATCGAGGGCGGGCGCCACCCCGTGCTCGACAAGATCCTCCCGCCCGGCGCGTTCGTGCCCAACGACCTGAACCTCGGCCCGGACGGCGGGCGGATCCTCCTGATCACCGGCCCCAACATGGCCGGCAAGAGCACCTATATCCGCCAGGTGGCGCTCACGGCGGTGCTGGCCCAGATGGGCAGCTTCGTCCCGGCCCGGAGGGCGAAGGTCGGCATCGTCGATCGCCTGTTCGCCCGCGTCGGCGCGACCGACGAACTCGGGCGGGGCCAGAGCACGTTCATGGTCGAGATGACCGAGACGGCCAACATCCTCAACAACGCCACCGCCCACAGCCTGGTGATCCTCGATGAGATCGGCCGGGGCACCAGCACCTTCGACGGCGTCTCGCTGGCGTGGGCGATCACCGAGCACCTGCACGACTTCGTCGGCGCCCGGACCCTGTTCGCCACCCACTACCACGAGCTGATCGACCTCGAAAAGACGAAGCCAAGGCTCCGCAACGCCAACGTGGCCGTCCGGGAGCAGGACGGCGACATCGTCTTCCTCCACCGGATCGTTCCGGGCGGGGCCGACCAGAGCTACGGCATCCACGTCGCCCGGCTGGCCGGCGTGCCTGCCCCGGTGCTGGAGCGGTCGCGCGAGATCCTGGCGTTCCTGGAGAAGCAGCACGTCCCCGAGTCGTCCCAGGCCGCCCCGGCGCCCGAGGGCGGTCCGATCCGCAAGGTCAAGACCGGCCGGGCGTTGCAGAACAGCCTGTTCGCCGCCCTGCCCGACCCGTTGCTGGACGAGCTGCGGCAGATCGAGACGATTGGCATCACCCCGGAGCAGGCGCTCGTCCTGCTCCGCCGGCTCCGCGACCTGGCCGACTGATCGCCGACCCAAAGATGACGGCCGCGACGTTTCCCGGCTGGGGAAACGTCGCGGCCGGCTCGATTCGGGCTCGGACCCGGGGGGGGCTCAGAGGCCGCCGCCGAAGCCTTGCGACTCGCCACGTTCGGTCGACATCACGCCTTCGGCCGAGGGCTCGCGGCGGGCGGCGACGTGGGGCCCGCGGAGGACGCCGGCGCGGCCGTGCTGGGAGTGGCCGCGGAGCGGGCCGCGACGCAGCGGCGGGACGTTCTCGGACACGCCGATCGGCTCGGGGACCGGGGCACCGAACGGGACGTCGTGCTCGCCGCCGTCGAGGTCGTCGTACCGCGAGACGTAGCCCGGCAGCTTGGAGCGTTCGAGTTCGTCGGCGTAGGAGGCGAGCACCGCGCCCTGGATCTTCTCCCGGCACATGGAGTTGATCGGGTGGGCGATGTCGGCGTGCAGCTTGGCACGGCCGTCGGCGTCGCGGATGGCCCGGTTCTCGTCCAGGCGGCTGCCGCACTGGTTGCAGAACCGGCTCCGGAGGTGATTCTTGGTGCCGCAGTGCCCGCACCGATCCGTCAGCTTGCGAGACGGCATGGCGACGAAGAAGCCCTTGGCCCCTTCGATGATCTTCAGATCACGGATGACGAACATGTCGTCGAACGTGATGCTGCAGAACGCCTGCAGTCGCTCGTTGCTGCCCGAGTTGTCTTCCATGAGCTTGATGCGGACTTCGGTGATTTCCACGGCGGTACTCCTTTACGTGGTGGCGATCTCTGCTCAGGGGCCGCAGGTGACGACCCGGACCCATCCTTGTCCGAGCGCTGCGAGACGTCGTGCGGCGCTTTCAGCCGCTTCGCGGTCAGGGGCAAGGCCGAAATAGGCCGACCCGCTCCCGCTCATCATCGACCCGTCGAGCAACGGGCCCAGTCCGATCAAGGCATCCCGCACCGGCGTCAGTGCCGGCTGGAGGGCTTCCGCGACCGATTGGAGGCGATTGAACAGTTCCCGGCCGATGGCCCCCCGATCCCCGCCCGCCAAGGCGTCGAGCATCGGGCCGATCGGGCGTGGCTGTCCGGCAGTGGTCAGGTGATGATAGACCTCGGCGGTGCTCACGCCCACCTCGGGGCGGACCAGCACGAAGTCGAGTCGTTGATTCAGGGCCCAGGGGGTGACGACCTCGCCCCTTCCCCGGCACACCGCGGCGGTGCCGTGCAGGAAGAACGCGACGTCGCTGCCCAGGGTCGCGGCGATCTCGGCCAGCCGTCCCGATCCCAAACCCAGCCCCCACAGGCGGTCCAGGGCCACCAGGCTCGCGGCCGCGTCGCTCGATCCGCCCGCCAGGCCGGCCTGGGCCGGGATGGACTTGCGGAGATCGATGCGGGCGCCTCGCCGGCATCCGGTCGCGGCCTTCAGGGCCAGGGCGGCCCGGACGACCAGGTTGGACGCGTCGGTCGGCAGGGAGGGGTCGTCGCAGCGGAGCGTGATCGCGTCTTCATCCCCTTCGGTGAACGTGAGTGTATCGTGGAGGTCGACGGCGACCATCAGCGACTCGATGTCGTGATAGCCATCGGCGCGGCGTCCCAGGACTTCGAGGAACAGGTTGAGTTTCGCGGGGGCGAGGGCCTCCAGGCCCCCGGCGATCGGGCGGACCATCATCGGGCCGTCCTCCGGCGGCGGATCGCCCGGGAGGGCGTCCGTGGCCGCGATCGGGACGACCCGGCCTCGTCTCGCGAACTCATGGTCTCGTCCTGAGTTAGAACCACCCGGCCGGGCAGGCCGGGGTCGGTTTCGGGCGAATCCATTCGCTCGTCGTCCTGTGCGACGGAATCTACCCGATCCCAAATTTCTCGCAATGCGAAAATAGTTCAAAGTCGCAATGTAGATTCTGCCGACGACTGGTATTTCCGTCGATTCCGGGTCACCCCGGGCGGCGGGGGGACGAGGGCCTCGACCACGGGGCCGACCGCTCGCGCAACTCGCGAGCCAACTCCAGGTCCCCCAGGGCCTCGTGGCAGGCGATCAGCCCCTTGATCGCGTCGTAGAGCGGCCGGTTCGCCGGGTGGGCATGGGGCAGCTTCGCGGCGAAGTCGCGCGGGATCGCCCGGTCCACCAACTCGTAGGCATAGCCGAAATGGCCGCGGGCCAGGGTCGGGTCCTTGAAGTCCTCCAGCGCGATCTGGCCGAGCGCGACGTGCACCCAGAGGTTGTCGCCGCAGCCCTGGAGGGCGAAGCGGAGCGCATCGCGGGCGGCCTCGGGGTCGCCGGCCTTGCGCAGCTCGATCCCTTCCTCGTAATCCAGCTCCATCTCGTCGACGCATTTGGGATGGACCAGGACGAACTCGTCGCCGCCCAGTCGCTTCAGGCCGAGCCCGCCGCGCTTCGAGGCCCCGCCCCGCGAGCCGCCGGCCCCGGCCGCCCGCCCGGGCGCCGCGGGACGCCCGCCCCGGCCCCGCGCCGGGGGCTTCCGATTGTCGCGATTGCCGCCGCTCCGCTGGATCATCGCCGTGAACCTCCCCGCCCTCCGCGTCCGGTCGCCCTTTCTCTTAGGATACCCGGCGGCCGGGCGGATGCGGAAGATTTGCGGGCCCGGATCAGGAGGCCCGGTCGTACCGCTCCGTGGCCAGGTCGACCAGGCGCTGGATCAGGGCGTCGTAGTCGAGCCCGGCCGAGGCGGCGGAGGTGGCGAACTCCCCGGAGGCCTCCAGGTAGCAGTTGGCGTTCACCTCGATCACGTAGATCTCGCCGGTCTCGGTGAGCCGGAGGTCAACCCGTCCATAATCGCGGACCCGCAGCGCCCGGTAGGCATCCAGGGCGACCTTCTGGAGCCTGGCCCGCAGCTCGTCGGGCAGGTCGGGCATGATCGACTTCGTCCCCTTGTACTCGACGCTGTTCTTGGCCCACTTGGCCTTGGAGTCGAGGATCCGCGGCGCACCCTCGGGCAGCCCCGAGAAGTCCATCTCCACCGGCGGGAAGGCGACCGGCTCCCGGTTGCCCAGGACGCCGACGTAGAACTCGCGCCCCTCGATGTACTCCTCGGCCAATGCCGAGTCGTTGAACTTCTCGTGGATCGCGATCACCCGCTTCATCAGGCTGGTGGCGTCCTTGACCAGCGAGTTGGCGCCGATGCCGATCGAGGCATCCGCCCGCAACGGCTTGACGAACAGGGGCATCTTGAGGTTGCCGCCGGTCTCGAAATCGTCGCGCGAGAAGACGGCGAAGTCGGGGTAGAGGATCCCGTCGAAGGCCAGCGCCCGCTTGGCCAGGGCCTTGTCCTGCCTCAGGGCCAACTCGGCCGGCCCCCCGCCGGTGTAGCGGAGTTCGAGCAGGTCCAGCACCCCGGCGATGGCGACGTCGGCCCGGACGTTCTGACCGAACATCTCCATCAGGTTGAAGACGAGGTCGGGCTTCCGCCGGCCCAGCCCGGAGACCAGCTTGCGGAGGTCGCCGTGGACCCCGAGGATCGACGGCGTGTGCTTGCCCGCCCGCAAGGCCCTTGCCACCTGGTCGACGACCACGTCGTGCTCCTTGGCCGTCTCGTTCTCCAGGTACGTGATGATGGTAATCTTCAACGATTGCCCCTTGCTAGGACCGGCGGGAGGTGAGGACGTGACCACACGACGCAAGTGGAATGCCAAGTTCGCGGTACATCGCTTGCGTTAGCCCTGATCCGACGGCACCGACGACCGGATGGCCCCGACCGAGACGATCGCCATGACGGACGGACCCAAGCCTTCGTTCCGCGAGGCCGACCCCGGCCTGACCCCGATCCGCGACCTGGGGCTGAGCCTGGAAGGGTCGGCGCTGGAGCCGATCATCGCCGAGTTCCGAGAGGAGCTGCGGAGGGCCGGGATCGTGCGGGTCCGGCCCCGGTTCTACCTCTCGACCGAGTGGGGCGTGCCCGACGGCACGGTCGCCATCGCGATCCCGTTCTACCTGGCCCGGCCCGACCTCCAGGCGATCCAGGCCGACCGCGCCGGGTTCGTGGAGGGGATCGGCCGGGCGGAGATCCTCCGCTATCTCCGGCACGAGATGGGGCACGTCGTCAACTACGCCTACCGGTTCCACGACGCCCCCGGATGGACCGCCCTGTTCGGCCCGATCTCCGCCCCCTACCCCGACGAGTATCGCCCCGAGCCGTTCAGCCGGAAGTACGTCCGCCACCTGCCCGGTTGGTATGCCCAGAAGCACCCCGACGAGGACTGGGCCGAGACCTTCGCCGTCTGGATGACGCCCGACCGGGACTGGCGGGCCGAGTACGCCGGTTGGCCGATCGCGCTGGCGAAGCTGGAATACTGCGACCGGATCATGGACGAGGCGACCAACCGCGAGCCCCTGGTCTCGGCCGACGACCTCGACGAGGACGTGAGCGAACTGGCCTACACCATCGACGACTTCTACCGCGACCTGACGCCCAGCTATGGCGATGGGCCGATCCCGGACCTCGACTCGGTCCTGCGGTCGATGTTCGAAGACCTGGGCCGGCCCGAGGTCGCGCCCGTCGACACGCCCCGGCTACCGGCCTCGGCCCTGTTGCGCCGGATCGAAGGGGACCTGACCGCCGACGTGTTCCGGTGGACCGGCTGCTTCCCCGAGCGGACCCGGCCGCTGGTCCGGCACCTGGCCGAGCGGGCCGAGCGTCTGGGGCAGGTCTACCCGGCCGATCGCGAGCCGGCCGCGATCGTCGCGGTGACCTCGCTGGTCACGACGCTGGCGCTGAATCACGTGGCGCGGGGAGCTTTCGTCGGCTGATCTTTAAAATGGCGTTGTGCCCCGGGGGAAATTTGGGAAGATGAAGGTCCAATGATGCCTTGCGGACGATCCCACCTCACCGTTATGATCGCGCCCGAGCCGAACACCTCAGCCACGCCCGATCCGGTCGAAGACATGGCCCGGATCGAGGCCCTGCGATTTGGGGCCGGCTCGCGGTCTCGAACGGAATCGAATGCACATCGCCGCGCCCCGGGCGACGGACGACGGCCCAGGCCCCCAGGACTGGGGGGCCGGCATCGTGCCCGCTTCGGGACCATCCTCCGGAAAGGATTCCCCATGAGTCGTCACGACGTAGTGATCATCAAGGATTCGCACCGCGGCCTCCTCTATGAGGATGGGATCCTGAAGGACGTGCTGCCCGCCGGCCGCCACCTGATCGCGCGACGTTCGACCGGCTGGCTGGGGCGTCTGGGGTTCGGCCGGCCGGCCCCGGTCTCCGAGGTGCTCCTGATCGACATCCGGAAGACCGACCGGACGATCCCGGTGCCCGAACTCCTGACCGCCGATCGCGCGACGATCTCGGCGAGCTTCGTGGTCCAGTACCGCGTCTCCGACCCCCGGGCGGCGACCCAGGAAGTGCGCAACCCCGGCGAGATGCTCCAGGGCGAGGTCCAGACCGCCGCCCGCCGGCTCCTCCGCGGGATGACCCTGGACGAGATCATGGCCGGCCGCGACGAGATCGGCGAGGAACTGCTGATGGTCGTCGCCGACCGGGCGAGCGAATTCGGCATCGAGCTGTCCGACGTCGACTTCAAGGACCTGACCCTCCCCCTCGCGTTCCGCGAGACGATGGATCGGGCCGTGTTCGCCAAGACGGCCCGCCGGGCCTTGCCCCCCGAGGGCTGGGGCGACGACGACATGTATCGCGAGTCGGCCGACGACGCCTACGAGCCGCTGGTCGCGTCGCGCGACGACGAGGATCGGCGGATCTTCCCGATGTCGCACGACGAGGCCGACGCGATCCCCTTCTCGCGGGAGTTCGCCGGCGGCGACCCCGGCGCCGAGAACCGCCGGTATCGCGCCGTCTCCGAGTGACCGGCGGGCCGCATTCTAGGCCCGATTTCGCGGCCGCACCCGCGGCATCGGCGAAATAATTGACATCGTCGCTCCTTGTTCTAGGTTTGCCCCGAGGCGGCGGGGTGTGCCGAGGAACACCAGATTCAAGGAGCGACGCGATGGGTCCCCCGGTCCGAGTGGTCTGTCGCTCGTGCTTGCAGAGCCTGGAGTATTCGAGCGAGGCCGGCATGTCCTCGCCGATCTCCTGCCCGTTCTGCGGCCAGCAGGTCGATGCCTCCCCCTACGACCCGGACGTATCGACCGGGGAGCATGAGTCCCCGGAGGACGGGACCGTGGGGGCCGAGGACCCGACGCTGAGGGTCGAGCCCCGGGCGTCGTTCGATCCCCAGCGGATCGGCCGATTCCTGATCCGCGAGCCGCTGGGCGAGGGGGGATACGGCCAGGTCTTCCGGGCCTACGACCCCAACCTCGAGCGCGAGGTGGCGCTCAAGATCCTCAAGACGACCCGGCTCAACGATAAGGCGATCGCCCGCTTCCATCGCGAGGCCCGGGCCGCCGCCCGGCTCGACCACCCCAACATCGTCGGCATCCACGACGCCGGGCGGGATGAGGGCCGGTGCTGGATCGCCTATCAACTCGTCGTGGGCCGGACCCTGTCCAACGTCCGCGACGTCGACCGCCCGACGGTGACCGAGTCGGTGCGGATCGTCCACGACCTGGCCCTGGCGCTGGACCACGCCCACTCGCGTGGGGTCTACCATCGCGACCTCAAGCCGGCCAACGTGATGATCGATGCCACGGGCCGCCCCCGCCTGACCGACTTCGGCCTGGCCCGGCGCATCGACCTGGACTCCGACCTGACCCGCGAAGGGACCGTGCTGGGAACCCCCCACTACATGAGCCCGGAGGCCGCCGCCGGCCGCTCGCACGAGGCCGACGCCCGCAGCGACGTGTACAGCCTGGGGGTGATCCTCTACGAACTGCTCTGCGGACGGAGGCCGACCGACCTGCCCAGCGACAGCCCGCCCTGGCGGTTCAAGCCCAACCCCTCGCCGCCGACGCCGCGTTCGGTCGACCGGGCCATCCCCGCCGCCCTGGACCGGATCTGCATGAAGGCCCTGGCGTTCCACCCGGAAGACCGATACCCCGACGGGCGGTCGCTGGCCGAGGCCCTGTCCCGCCACATGGTCGCGCCCCGAAGGTCGAAGTCCGGGTCGTTCGAGCGGAGCGTTGTCATACCGGTCTTGCCGGCGGCCCCTCCCCGGGCCCCCCAGTACTGGTCGCGCGGTCTGGTCGGGGTGGGCATCGCGGTGGCGGCGTCGCTGCTCTGCCTGGCCTATGGGGCCACCTTCCGCCGGGCCGACCCGAAAGTGACCCCGCCGGCCACCGTCGAACCGGCACGGTCGCCCGACGTCACCTGGACCGTCGCCAGGCCGACACCGGTCGACCCCGCGCCGCCGGCCCCCGCCCCGCCCGCCGACGAGCCGAAGCAGGCCCCGGAAACCGCCGCGACGGCGACCCCCGCGCCCGAGGAACCCCGCTTCCAGGCCCCGGCCCGGAAGATCATCGGCAACCGCAAGACGAAGAACTTCCACCTGCCGGAATGCCCGGCGCTCGCCAACATGTTCGACCGCAATCGGGTCGTCTTCGACGGGCCGGACGAGGCGATCGCGGCGGACTACCAGCCGTGCGCCAAGTGCAACCCGACGCAACACGTCGAGTCGGACGAGGCCCCGCCCCGCCCTTGATCGACGGCCTTGCGGGGGGCGGCCGGTTGACCCGGCCGATGCCGTCCCGGATACTTCGACCGCGCCGGACCCGCGTGGGTCCGGGCGGACGCGGCCGGGGGACGCGAGTCGATGTTGCCTCCGATCGCCTGGCTCGGTGTTTGGGCGCTTGTCCTCATCGCGGGCGCCCTGGCGTGCCGCCGGTGGTTCGTCCTCCGACGGATCCTCGTCGGGTTGGAGCGCGGGCTGGAGGCTCTCGAGGCCGGGCGGCCCATCCGGCCGATCCGGGCCCGGAGCGGGGGGCGATGGGGGCGGCTGGCCCGCCGGTTCGATGCCGTGGCGGCCGGTTTGGAAGGGCGGCTCGAAGCGCTGGGGCGCGACGTCGAGCAGCTGAGGGTCGTCCTGGGTGGGATGTCCGAAGGGGTCATCGCGATCGACGCCCGGCGCCGTCTGCTGTTCGCCAATGCCAGCGCGGACCGGCTGTTCGGCCTCGACGCCCGGTCGATCGGCCGGCTGGTGCCGGAGCTGATCCGGAGCCCTGAGCTGGAGGCGGCCGTCGATGCCACCCTGGCCGGCGACCCCGACTTTCGTGGCGAGCTCGCCGTCCCGGGTCGCGAGGTCCTGCCCCGGGCCGCCCCCCGGATCCTGTCGGTCCAAGGTACGAGGCTCCCGGGCAACTGGAACCCCGGCGCGGTCCTGGTGTTCCACGACATCAGCGAACTCCGCCGACTGGAGCGGATGCGGCAGGACTTCGTCGCCAACGCCTCGCACGAGCTGAAGACCCCGCTCGCCTCGATCAAGGCGTACACCGAGACCCTGCTGGACTGGGCCATCCACGACGAGGAGGTCAACGTCCGGTTCCTCCGCCGGATCGACGAGCAGGCCGACCGGCTCCATCAACTCGTCCAGGACCTCCTGAGCCTGGCCCGGCTGGAGTCGGGCGGCGAGGTCTTCCACCACGGCCCCCTGGAGATCCGCCGGGTCGTGGAGGCCCTGGCCGAAGTCCACCGGGGCCGGGCCGAGTCCAAGGGTCTGGACTTCGTGCTCGACCTCGGCGACCTGGACGACGAGACCCGCGTGGTCGCCGACGAGGAGGCCGTCCGGCAAATCCTCGACAACCTCCTGGATAACGCCATCAAGTACACCCCCGAAGGGGGCCGGATCCGCCTCCGGTGCCGGGCCGACGGGTCGGTCTTCACGCTGGACGTGGTCGATTCCGGCATCGGCATCCCCCGCGACGACCTGCCCCGGGTCTTCGAACGGTTCTACCGCGTCGACAAGGCCCGCAGCCGCGAACTCGGGGGCACCGGGCTGGGGCTGTCGATCGTCAAGCACCTGGTGCAGTCGATCGGCGGGCAGGTGGAGGTCGCCAGCCGGCTCGGCGAGGGGTCGCGGTTCACCGTCCACCTGCCCCGGCAGCGGGCCGCGGGGCCCGCCTGAAGCCTGTGGGGATTTTCCCGATTTCTTCACGAAAGCTTCACGGGTCGGCGGTACGCTGGGATCCGGCGTTTCGAGGGATCGGTGCTGACCCCGACCCTCACGCCCTACCGGACGATCGAGACCCACATGACCGAGTCCCTGGCGCGATCGCCCCGATCCCGCCCCGCCCCGCGAGCCCGATGGGCGTCGCTCGCCCTGTTTGCGGCGATCCTCGCCGGTTGCGGCGGGGGGCAGGAGAGCGACGACACCGTCGTGGTCGATGGGTCGAGCACCGTCTTCCGGATCAGCCGCGCCGCCCAGGAGGCGTTCGCCGAGGCCGAGCCCTCGGTCGCGGTGGTCGTGGACAACCACGGGACCGGCGGCGGCTTCATCCGCTACCTCCAGAACGAGGTCGACCTGGTCGGCGCCTCGCGCAAGGCCAAGCCCGAGGAGGAGGCGAAGGCCAAGGCGCAGGGTATCGACTGGACCCGGTTCGTGGTCGGCTACGACGGGATCACCGTGGTGGTCCACCCGTCCAACGACTTCGTCAAGGATCTCACGGTCGCCCAGCTCAAGCGGGTCTGGGGCCCGGACGGCGACGCCCGGACCTGGAAGGACCTGGACCCCGCCTGGCCCGACCGGCCGATCCGGCTCTATTGCCCGGACAAGAACTCGGGCACCTTCGAGTTCTTCACCGCGGCCATCTGCGGCAAGGCCCGGAGCCAGAAGGAGGACGTCCAGTCCAGCCCGGACGATAACGTCCTGGTCCGGGGCGTCTCGGGCGATGCCGACGCGATGGGCTACTTCGGCTACGCCTACTACAAGGCGAATGAAGAACTGCTCCGCGCCGTGCCGATCCGCAAGGACGAGGCAACGCCGGCCGTCTTGCCATCGCCGGAGACGATCCTGGCGAAGGCATACGTCCCGCTGTCGCGTCCGCTCTATCTTTACGCCAAGAAGTCGGCCCTCCGTCGTTCGGGGGTCGCCTCGTTCGTGAGGTTCTACCTGGGCAAGGTCGCCACGTTCGCCGCCAAGGGGGGCTACGTTGCGCCGACCGCCGAGGACGACGAGGCGAATCGCAGGGCACTGGGCCCGGCCGCCGTCGAGGCCCCTCCGCCCGACGCCTGAGACCGGCACTGGAGACGAGATGTCGGCCCCCGCCACCCGCAATGGCCCCGCGACGACCGCCCCGACCTGGGGCGGGCCCACCCGATTCCAGAGGTTCCAGGAGTACGCCGTCCTGGTGTTCCTGGCCGGCTGCGCCTCGATCACCGTGCTGACCACGGCCGGGATCGTGCTGGTGCTCGGCGTGGAGGCCTTCCGCTTCTTCCGAACTTCGGGCGTGTCGCCCCTGGCCTTCCTCTCCGGCACCGAGATCCGCCCGGAAGCCGACCCGCCCCAGTACGGGATCCTCGCCCTGATCTGGGGGACCGGGGTGATCGCGGTCGGGTCGAGCCTGATCGCCCTGCCGATCGGGCTGCTGAGCGCGATCTACCTCAGCGAGTACGCCCCGCGCAAGCTCCGGGCGGTGCTGAAGCCGACCCTGGAACTCCTGGCCGGCATCCCGACGATCGTCTACGGCTACTTCGCCCTCCTGATCGTGACCCCTCTGATCCGCGCGATCCTGACGCCTCTGGGCATCCACGTGGAAGCGTACAACGCCCTGAGCGCCTGCATCGTGGTGGGGATCATGATCATCCCCATGGTGTCGTCGCTGAGCGAGGACGTGCTGTCGGCCGTCCCGCGCGGGCTCCGCGAGGCCGGCTACGGCCTGGGGGCGACCAAGTTCGAGGTCTCCACCCGGATCGTCCTGCCCGCCGGGCTGTCGGGCGTGGCGGCGGCGTTCATCCTGGCGATCAGCCGGGCCATCGGCGAGACGATGGCGGTCGTCCTGGCCGCCGGGTCGCGCCGGCAGATCACCCTGAATCCCCTGGAGTCGATCGAGACGATGACCGCCTACATCGTGGCGGTGACCGGCGGCGAGGCGGCCGGCGACTCGCCGGAGTACCTGTCGCTGTTCGCCGTGGGGATGGCCCTGTTCCTGATGACCTTGACGCTCAACGTCCTCTCCGGCCTGATCCTGCGACGCTACCGCGAGGCCTACCATTGAGCGACGCAAGCGAAGCCCGCGCCATCTACGAGCCGGAGCGGCGGAGCCGGCGGGTCCTGGGCCCGGTCTTCGGGCTGGCCTGCCTGGTGGCGACCATGACCGGCGTGGTCGTGCTGTCGATCCTGCTGGGGGCGATCATCGGGGCCATCATGCAGGGGCCTTCGGATCGCCCGATCTGGGCGCAGCTGCGCCACCTGATCGTCCGGCTCCAGTCGTCGGACCCCGAGATGGCGGGCTACCGGGCCGGCCTGGGCGGGAGCCTGTGGCTGCTGGGGATGGTGGCGACCATCTCGATCCCGGTCGGAGTAGGCGCGGCGGTGTTCCTCGAAGAATACGCGCCGCGGGGCCGGCTGCGGCGGTTCATCCAGCTGAACATCGCCAACCTGGCGGGGGTGCCGTCGATCGTCTACGGGATCTTGGGCCTGGCGCTGTTCGTCCGGGCGTTCGGGGTGCGGGGGCTGGCGATGGGCCCGACGCTCCTGGCCGGGGCGCTGACGCTGGGCCTGCTGATCCTCCCGGTGATCGTGATCGCCACCCAGGAGGCGCTGCGGACCGTGCCGAACTCGCTCCGCCAGGCCGCCCTGGGGCTGGGGGCGACCCGCTGGCAGGTGATCCGCGACCACGTCCTGCCCGCCTCGATGCCCGGCATCCTGACCGGGACGATCCTGGCCCTGTCGCGGGCGATCGGCGAGACGGCCCCCCTGCTGATGGTCGGCGCCGCGGGGTCGATCCTCCGGGTGCCGCGCGGGCCGTCGAGCCGGTACACGGCGCTGCCCGTGGAGATCTACGTCTATGCCAAGGAATCCGACCCGAGGTTCCAGGCCGTGGCCGCCGGCGGGATCCTGCTCCTGCTGATCCTCCTGCTGACGATGAACGCGGTGGCCATCGTGATCCGGAACCGCTACGCCCGATCCTCCCGAGGCTGAGCCGCCCATGAGCCCCCAAGACGCCCCGACCCTGACGCCGACGACCCCGGCCGCCCCCGCCGCGGTGGCCCTGGCGGCCCGCGACCTGTCGGTCTGGTACGGCAGTTCGCTCGCCCTGCGGTCGATCACGCTGGAGATCCCCCGCAACCAGATCACCGCCATGATCGGCCCGTCGGGCTGCGGCAAATCCACCCTGCTCCGCTGCTTCAACCGGATGAACGACCTGGTCGCGGGCGCCCGCATGGAGGGGCACATCTCCTTCGACGGCCAGGACCTGGCCGCCCCGGACGTGGACCCCGTGGCGCTCCGCCGGCGGATCGGCATGGTCTTCCAGAAGCCCAACCCGTTCCCCAAGAGCATCTATCAGAACGTCGCCTGGGGGGCCCGGATCAACGGCTATCGGGGCGACATGGATGACCTGGTCGAGCGCTCGCTCCGCCGCGCGGCGCTGTGGGACGAGGTCAAGAACAAGCTCCACCGCTCCGGCCTGGAACTCTCCGGCGGCCAGCAGCAGCGGCTCTGCATCGCGCGGACGCTGGCCGTGGAGCCCGAGGTGATCCTGATGGACGAGCCCTGCTCGGCGCTCGACCCGATCTCCACGGCCCGCGTGGAGGACCTGATGGACGACCTGTCGTCCGACTACACGATCGTGATCGTGACCCACAACATGCAGCAGGCCCGCCGCGTGAGCGACATGACCGCCTGCCTGATGCTCGACGAGACCGCCGTCGGCGGGCACCGGACCGGCATCATCGCCGAGTTCAGCCCCACCGATCGGCTGTTCACCAACCCCCGCGACCCCCGGACCGAAGCCTACATCACCGGCCGGATCGGCTGACGCCGACCGGTTCCCCCCGCGAGCCGTCACGATCATGGCAAAGCCCAAGATCCTGGTCGTCGAAGATGAACGTTCCCTGGTCGAGGTCCTGGCGATCAACCTGGAGCGCGAGGGATTCGAGGTCCTGATCGCCCGGGACGGGCAGGACGGGCTGCTCCAGGCCCAGATCAAGCTGCCCGACCTGATCGTGCTCGACCTGATGCTGCCGATCAAGGGGGGCCTGGAGGTCTGCCGCGAGCTGCGGCAGGGCACCCGCACCCGCCAGATCCCGATCGTGATGGTCACGGCCAAGGCCGAGGAGACCGACCAGCTCGTCGGCTTCGCGACCGGGGCCGACGACTACGTGACCAAGCCCTACTCCATGAAGGTGCTGGTCCAGCGGATCAAGAAGGAACTCCGGCGCCGCCAGATCGCCGACGAGCCGGCGTCCGGGACGGTCCACGAAAGCCAGGGCGTCGTCGTCGATCGGCATCGCCACCGGGCGCTGTTCGGCGAGGTCGAGCTGCCGCTCACCCCGACCGAGTTCCGCCTGCTGGAGACCATGCTCCGGCAGGCCGGGCGGGCGTTCTCGCGTCACGAGCTGATGTCGGCGGCCATCGGCGAGGACGCGATCGTCCTGGAGCGGACCATCGACGTGCACGTCAAGAGCCTGCGCAAGAAGATGGGCGAGGCGGCCGACCTCATCGAGACGGTCCGCGGCGTCGGATACCGATTCCGGGAGCCGAGGCCGATCGCGTCATGAACGGGGCCATCGGGGCGGCCGCCGGGGCCGAGGACGCCTCGACCTCCCGCGCCTCGTCGCGCGGGGCCAGCAGCTCGGCCCGGACGACCGGGACGTCCCTCGGGGCGTCGATGCCCAGGCGGACCTGCCCGCCTTCCAGGCGGACCACCGTCACGCAGACGTCCGTGCCGATGTAGAGCTTTTCCATCAGTTTGCGCGTCAGAACCAGCATCGCGTCGTCCTCGCGGTATCGTGACCGATCCCCCGTCGTCGGGTCTGTCACTTCGGGGTGGCGGGCGTCCTGGTGCAACCCTAGGTCACGCCCGGGCGATCGCCCGGAAATCCTGCTCGGGCCATCCTTGCAGAACCTTTACGACCCCTGGGCGTATTCAGTTCGGGGGTTTCTGCCGGGAGCCCCCCGCCGGGGTCCGGGCCGTCGAATCCCTCATTCTGGACGGGCTCGGGTCGGGATCTTGGACAAGCCGGCCGAAATTTGGCAGAGTTGGGGGAAACCCTCCATCGCGCATTCAGGGGTCTCGGCGTCCCACCAGGTCCGCCCGGCCCGGACGAGGCAACGATGTCGCATTCGGCAGTGATCGTGATCGGTTCCGGCTCGGCGGGCCTGACCGCCGCCCTCTATGCGGCGCGGGCCGGCCTGGCCCCGATCGTCTTCGAGGGCAAGGAACCGGGCGGCCAGCTCACCTGGACGACCGAGGTCGAGAACTTCCCCGGCTTCCCCGAAGGGGTGATGGGCCCCGAGCTGATGGAGAACATGCGCAAGCAGGCGCAGCGGTTCGGCGCCGATTGCCGGTTCGAGAAGGTCTTCGAGGTCGACCTCTCCCGGCGACCGTTCCGGATCAAGTCCAACGACGACCCGATGAACATGGAAGGCGAGGTGTCGGAGCACACCGCCGACGCCCTGATCATCGCCACCGGCGCCTCGGCCCGGACCCTCGGGCTGAAGTCCGAGATGGACTACATGGGCTACGGCCTGGGCACCTGCGCCACCTGCGACGGCGCCCTGTACCGGGGCAAGCACGTCGGCGTGATCGGCGGCGGCGACACCGCCGTCGAGGAGGCGACCTTCCTCACCCGGTTCGCCAGCAAGGTGACGCTGATCCACCGCCGCGACGAACTCCGGGCGTCGAAGATCATGCAGGACCGGATCTTCGCCAACAAGAAGATCGAGTACGCCTGGAACTCGACCCCCGAGGAATATCTCGGCCCGCTCGAACCCCAGAAGGCCCTGACCGGCGTCCGGCTCCGGCAGAACGACGGGTCGACCCGCGACCTGGAGCTGGACGGCCTGTTCCTGGCGATCGGCCACTCCCCCAACACCAAGGCCTTCCAGGGGAAGCTCGCGATGACCCCGGAGGGCTACCTGATCAACCGCACCGCCCTGGCGTGGAAGGGGATCGAGGCCCCCGCCGGGCTCCTCGACTCCTTGCCCAACTACGGGACGGCGACCAGCGTCGAGGGGGTCTTCGCCGCCGGGGACGTGGTGGATACCCACTATCGCCAGGCGATCACCGCCGCCGGCTCGGGGTGCGCCGCCGCGATCGACTGCGAGAAGTGGCTCGAAACCCAGCACAAATGATCGCGAGGGCCGGGCCGGTATGGCGAGGCGGGCCGGACGGCCCCGGCCGATCCTGCCGCCCCCGGCCGTCCTCGACCCTGCACGCTGACTTTTCCGAAACGGTCGGCTACAATGCCCTTGCCTTGATCCTCCGCCTCTCGATCGTTGCGCCGCGGACACCTCCCGACCGACCCGGTCAGGGATCTATGGGGAATTGAGATTTTATGGAGAGCCGACCGCCACAGGAGACGCCGCGACGTCCCTTGAACTCCGGGCGCAAGCCCGGCGGGCCGGGGGGCACGCCCACCCCGCCCTGGCTCTGGGGCTTCCTGATCGCCGTCGTGATCTTGATCTCCTGGCTGGTGATGCCCAAATACGAGGTCTCGGTCAACTACAACCCGTTCTTCACCGAACAGGTTGAGGCGGACAATATCGAGAGCCTGTCGATCCAGGGTCAGGAGGTCCACGGCCGGCTCCGCAGGGAGGCGGAATATGCCCCGCCCCCGCCCCAGACCCCGATCAAGGTCAACAAGCGGTTCACCACCACCTTCCCGTCCGAGGACATGATCCAGCCGGTCATCGACCGCCTGATCACGCGCAAGGACAAAGATGGCAACCCGCTCAAGGACAAAGACGGCAACCCGATCAAGTTCACCGAGGCCACCCCGGTCATCGACTCGATCTCGCCCCAGGGGGCCGGCGGCCTCCTCTGGATCACCTTCCTCCTGCCGACGATCCTGTTCCTCGGCCTGGTCTACCTGATGATGCGGCGGGCCCGCGACCAGTTCGACGGCGGGATCCTCGGCAGCTTCACCAAGAGCCAGGCCAAGCGGCACGACAAGACCAAGCAGCGGACCACCTTCGACGAGGTGGCCGGCCTGGAGAACGCCAAGGGGGAACTTCAGGAGATCGTCGAGTTCCTCAAGAACCCCGAGAAGTTCCAGCGCCTCGGCGGCCGGATCCCCAAGGGGGTGCTGCTCAACGGCCCGCCGGGCACCGGCAAGACCCTGCTGGCCCGCGCCGTGGCCGGCGAGGCCGGGGTGCCGTTCTTCTCGATCTCCGGGTCCGAGTTCATCCAGATGTTCGTCGGCGTGGGCGCCAGCCGGGTCCGCGACATGTTCAAGACGGCCAAGGAGAACAGCCCCTGCATCCTCTTCATCGACGAGATCGATGCGGTGGGCCGGATCCGCGGCGCCGGCCTGGGCGGCGGCCACGACGAGCGCGAGCAGACGCTCAACCAGATCCTGACCGAGATGGACGGCTTCTCGCCCAACGAGAGCGTGATCGTGCTGGCGGCGACCAACCGCCCCGACGTGCTCGACCCCGCCCTGCTCCGCCCCGGCCGGTTCGACCGCCACGTCACCGTGGATCGGCCGACCAAGAAGGGGCGGCTGGAGATCCTCAAGGTCCACACCCGGGGCATCCCGCTCGCCGAGGACGTCGACCTCGAAGGCATCTCCCGCGGCACCGTGGGGATGAGCGGCGCCGACCTGGCCAACCTGGTCAACGAGGCCGCCCTGCTCGCCACCCGCGAGGACAAGGATCGGGTCGGCATGGCCGACTTCGACGCCGCCCGCGACAAGGTCCTGATGGGGGCCAAGCGCGAGGAGATCATCACCGAGAAGGAGAAGCGGCTGACCGCCTACCACGAGGTCGGCCACGCCCTGGTCGCCTGGCTGATCCCGGAGGCCGACCCGGTCCACAAGGTGACGATCATCCCCCGAGGCCGGGCCCTGGGCCTCACCCAGTTCCTGCCCGCCGAGGAGCGGATGAGCTTCTATGAGCGCGACATCCGCGCCATGCTCGCCGTCGGCCTGGGCGGCCGCGCGGCCGAGCGCCTGATGTTCGACGACCTGTCCGCCGGGGTCGCCGACGACCTCAAGCGGTCGACCCGGCTGGCCCGGATGATGGTCGCCCAGTTCGGCATGAGCAAGCGGATCGGGCCGGTCCACTTCCGCGACTCCGACGAGCACCCCTTCCTCGGCCGGGAGATGGGCGAGGTCCGCGACCACTCCGACCACACCGCCCAGCTCATCGACGAGGAGGTGGCCCGCATCCTCCGCGAGGAGGACGACCGCGCCTACCGCCTCCTGCTCGAACACCGCGAGGACCTGGAGAAGCTGACCGAGGCGCTGATCGAGCGCGAGGTCCTGTCGGTGGCCGAGATCGAGGCGATCATCGGCGTCCGACCCGGCCCGGTGCTGGCGTCGGAG
Organism: Tundrisphaera macrotermitis; assembly: GCF_051175315.1. Taxonomy (NCBI): domain Bacteria; kingdom Pseudomonadati; phylum Planctomycetota; class Planctomycetia; order Isosphaerales; family Isosphaeraceae; genus Tundrisphaera; species Tundrisphaera macrotermitis. The sequence continues at coordinate 1,562,344 of NZ_CP195100.1, read as the reverse complement.
CCGAGGGACGAGGTCGTCGCCTCGCTCGACAACCCCGGCGAGTCGCCGGCGACTCGCCTGCCCGAATGATTGCGAAACCGGCCCCGGTCGCCTCGCCGCGACCGGGGCCGGTTGCTTTTCCCGCTGCGTCCTCCCTCCACCCTCCCGCCCAGGGTCCAGCCCAGTGAATGCCCCCGAATCCTCCGCGTGCCCGGTGGTCTGCGCCGGCATCGTCGTGGCCGATCACCTCTGCTCGCCGATCTCCCACCTGCCGGCGGCCGGCGAGCTGGTCCGGTCCGAGGAACTGATCCTGAACATCGGCGGATGCGCCACCAACGCCGCGATCGTGCTGGCGAAGCTCGGCGTCCGGGCCTCGGTCTGCTGCCGGGTGGGGGACGACTTCTTCGGCCGGTTCGTTTCCGAGTCGCTGGCCGGCCACGGCGTCGACCCCTCCGGGCTGATCGTGGACCCGACCCGGGCCACCAGCCAGAGCCTGATCGTCAATGTCAAGGGGCAGGATCGCCGATTCATCCACTCGTTCGGGGCGAACCAGGGCTTCTCGGCGGCCGACCTCGATCGCAGCCTCGCCGGCAACCCGCGCGTCCTCTACGTGGGCGGCTACCTGGTCATGCCCGGCCTCGATCCCGACGAACTGGCCGAGCGGTTCGCGCGGGCCCGTCGGGCCGGGATCACCACGGTCCTGGACGTGGTCACGCCGGGCCCCGGCCCGCACCTCGACCACCTCCGCCCGGTCCTCCGCGAGACCGACGTCTTCCTGCCCAACACCGACGAGGCCGCCCTGATCCTGGGCGAGCCCGACCCGATCCGCCAGGCCCTGGCGTTCCACGACCTCGGCGCCCGGCGGGTGGTCGTGACCCGGGGCGAGCACGGCTCGATCGCCGTCTCGGACCAGCTCCGGGCCCGGATTGGGGCCTATCCGGTCACCTTCGTCGACGGGACCGGCGGCGGGGACGCCTTCGACGCCGGCTACATCGCCGGTCTGATCGAGGGCCTGCCCGAGGTCGAGTGCCTCAAGATGGCCAGCGCCGTCGGGGCGAGTTGCGTCCGGGCGGTCGGCACCACGGCGGGCATCTTCGCCCGCGAAAAGGTCGGTCCGTTCATGGCGGCCCACCCAATCGCGGTCGAGGCGTTCTGAGGTCAGATGTCCAGGATGATCTCGGCCAGCCAGCCGTCCCCGTCCCGCCTCAGTTCGAGGCCGTGGCGGGTCACGGCCTTGACCTCGTGGTCGAGGATGTGGCGGTCGCGGTCGAGCGGCTCTCCCTCGATCCGGGCGGCCAGGGACAGGCCGTCGGCGGCGACGCGGACGTCGAACCGGCCATAGAGGCGATGCCGGGTCTCGGACCGGAAGATCAGCTCGTTGAGCCAGACGGCGAGCAGCTCCCCGACATCCTCGGCGGCCAGCTCGATCGCCTCGGCCACCTCGGGCCGGACCGCCTCGCGATTGGCGACGATGTAGTCGAAGACCCCTTCCGCCGCCGTGCGGAACAGGTCGTCGCGGTCCTCCGCGCGGATGCGGAGCCCGACGTCGGCGGTGTGGTCGAAGACCTCGATCGAGCCCATCCCATCCCCCCTGGCCCGTGACCTGATCGGCCCGGTCGTGCTATGGTGGAGGTCCCTCCAGGTTCGTCGCGTGACGCGACCATTCCGCACCTTGAAGAGATCCTCCTCCGATGATCCGCGTTTCCTGCCTCGCCTCATTCGCCCTCCTCATCTTCGCATCGGCCGGCCTCGCCGACGAGCCCAAGGTCGGCGACCGCCTGGAACGCCGCGGCGATGAGATCGTCGTCTGCGGCCAGCTGTTCCACACCGGGACCCCGGTCGTCACCTGGATGGACCCGGGCGGATATGACGCCTACCGGACCGAGCTGCGGTTCGGCCCGATCGAGAAATCGGCGTTCATGAAGAATCAGGAGAAGCTGAAGTCGCCCAACCGCTACGGGATCCGTGAGGCCGGCCTCACCCCGGAGCAGCTCGAGAAGGTCCGGGGCGGCGGCTGGGACCTCCCGATGCTCCAGGGCGTCGTCGACCAGTTCGTGATCCACTACGACGTCGCCGGGGCGAGCAAGACCTGCTTCCGGGTCCTCCACGACGAGCGGGCCCTGAGCGTCCAGTTCATGCTGGACCTCGACGGGACGATCTACCAGACGCTCGACCTCAAGGAGCGGGCCTACCACGCCTCGATCGCCAACACCCGGTCGATCGGCATCGAGATCGCCAACATGGGGGCCTATGCCAACATCAACACCCCGAGCGTGACTCGCTGGTACGGCAAGGACGCCGAGGGCAAGACCCGGCTGACCCTCCCCAACCCGGAACTCCTGCCGGCCCGGTCCCGCGACCTGGTCCTCCGCCCCAGCCGCGACCAGCCGGTCGTGGGCAAGGTCCAGGGGACGGAGTTGCAGCAGTACGACCTCACCCCGCAGCAGTACGAGGCCCTCATCAAGCTGACCGCGACCCTGTGCACGGTCTTCCCCAAGATCACCTGCGATTACCCTCGGGGCTCCGACGGCCAGCTCGTGACCAGGAAGCTGGGCGAGGCCGACTTCAAGAACTTTCACGGCGTGCTGGGCCACTACCACGTCCAGGCCAACAAGACCGATCCCGGCCCGGCGTTCCAGTGGGATACCGTGATCGACGGCGCGAAGAAGCTGATGAAGAAGTGAGCGGCTGCGATCGGCGGGAGGTCGTGCTAGACTGAACGAAAGTCCCCCGCCGAGGGGGCCGGCCGATCCCCGCTAACCGTCGGTGCCCCCCGCCATGCTCGCGAAGCTCACGTCGTACACGCTGGTGGGGATCGAGGCGTCTCCGGTCGAGGTCGAGGTGGACGTCTCCTCGGCCTCGATGCCCAAGACCGTGCTGGTCGGCCTGGCCGAGGCGGCGGTCCGCGAGAGCACCCACCGCGTCGAGAGGGCCCTGGTCAATTCCGGCTATCGCCGGCCCATCGACCGGGTCGTGATCAACCTCGCCCCGGCCGACCTCAAGAAGGACGCCGGGGGGTTCGACCTGCCGATCGCCCTGGGACTGCTGCTGGGCAGCGGCCAGGTGGCCTTCGAGCGCAAGGGGGACTTCGCCGTCGTCGGCGAGCTGGCCCTGGACGGCGAGACCAGGCCGATCAAGGGCGTGCTGGCCATGGCCCTGGCGGCGGCCGCCGAGGGGAAGGCCGGGCTGATCGTCCCCACCGCCAACGCCGGCGAGGCCGCCGTGGTCGAGGGGATCGACGTCTACCCGGTGGGCAGCCTGGCCGAGGCCGTCGGCTTCCTGTCCGGGCAGGTCGACTTCGAGCCCCGGGCGGTCGACCTCGGCGCGGTGTTCGTCCAGAACTCCCACTACGAGGACGACTTCTCCGATGTGAAGGGGCAGGACTACGCCAAGCGGGCCCTGGTGATCGCCGCCGCAGGAAGTCATAATGTTTTGATGATTGGTCCTCCGGGGACGGGCAAGACCCTGCTGGCGCGACGCCTGCCCACGATCATGCCGCCGATGAGCCCGGCGGAGAGCCTGGAGACGACCCGGATCTACAGCGCCATGGGATTGCTCCGCGCCGGGGAGTCCCTGAAGGCGGTCCGGCCGTTCCGGCACCCGCACCACTCGGTCAGCGATGCCGGGCTGGTGGGCGGGGGCAGCACGCCCCAGCCGGGGGAGATTTCCCTCGCCCACAAGGGGGTCCTGTTCCTCGACGAGTTGCCCGAGTTCAACCGCAAGACCCTGGAAGTGCTCCGCCAGCCTTTGGAAGAAGGCCAGGTCACGATCAGCCGGGCGCTGCGGAGCACGACTTTCCCGGCCGAGTTCGTGCTGGTGGCGGCCATGAACCCCTGCCCGTGCGGCTATCGGTCCGACCCGCGTCGGGCGTGCACCTGCACCCCGCCCCAGGTCGAGAAGTACCTGAGCCGGATCTCCGGGCCGTTGCTGGACCGGATCGACCTCCACGTCGAGGTGCCGGCCGTCCCGTTCGCCCAGCTGGCCGAGGCCCCGCCCGGGCCGACCTCGGCCGACCTGCTCGCCGACGTCCTCAAGGCCCGCTCCCGGCAGGCGGATCGGTTCGGGCGATCCGGCCCCGGGGTCAACGGCCGGATGACGCCGCGCCAGGTCCGCAAGTACTGCTCGCTCCGCCCCGATTGCGCCAGCCTGCTCAAGGGGGCGATGGAAGAACTCGGCCTCTCGGCCCGCGCCCACGACAAGGTCCTGCGCGTCGCCCGGACGATGGCCGACCTGGAAGGCTCGGACGCCATCCAGCCCCACAACATCGCCGAGGCCGTCGGCTTCCGCTCGCTCGACCGCGGCGTCTGGGCCTGATCTCATCGAAAGGAGGCACCGATGGCGACCGCGACCTCGCCCGTCCGCTGGCCGACCATGCACGACCTGCTCGAAGAGCTGGGCGGGATCGACCCGATCCGGGTCCGTCTCGACCCGCCCCCCGGCACCGCGACCGAGGCCCAGCTGATCCAGGCCAATGCGCGGAACGGGAAGATCTACGAACTGGTCGACGGGACGCTGGTGGAGAAGGGCATGGGCTACGCCGAGTCGGTCATCGCGCTGCTGCTCGGCGGCTTTCTCAATGGGTTCGTCATCCCTCGCAACCTCGGCATCGTCAGCGGGCCGGACGGGATGATGCGACTGTATGCCGGGACGGTTCGAGGGCCGGATCTGGCGTTTGCGTCCTGGGATCGGATCCCGGGCCGCCGCTTCCCGACCGAACCGATCGCCGGCTTCGCCCCGGACCTGGCGGTCGAGGTGTTGAGCGTGAGCAACACCCGGGCGGAGATGGACCGCAAGCGGGCGGAGTACTTCCAGGCCGGGGTGCGGCTGGTCTGGGAAGTCGACCCGAGGGCGCGGGTCGTCGCCGTCCACGAGTCGACCGGGGAGAGCACCCGGATCGATGAGCGGGGGACGCTCGATGGCGGGGCGGTGCTTCCGGGGTTCGCCCTGGATCTGGCAGACCTGTTCGCCGGGCTCGACCGGCAAGACTGAGCGGCGTCCGCGACGGAGAGGGCTCCGGCGTCGGTCGGCCGAGGGCGGGCGGTGGTGCGAGAGGGCCGGTTGCCGGAAACCGAGGGCGTCGCGGCCACGACTTGATCCCCGGGGCGGGCCGGGTCTTGCCCTCCGGGTGGGTCCTCTCCTAGAGTGGGTGGGCTTCCGGGCCGGCAGGGTGCCCGAGTCACGGCGGCGGAGGGGTGCGTGGGCGGGACGAGGATCGCGAGTGTATCGGGCGTGCGCGGGGTGGTCGGCGACGGGATCGATCCGGCGACGGCCGCCGAGTTCGCCGCGGCCTACGCCTCGGGGATGGAGCGAGGCCCGATCGTGGTCGGCCACGACGGCCGCCCCTCGGCGCCGGTGTTCCTGCCCGCCGTGATGTCGGCGGTCCTCGCCACCGGGCGGGATGCCTGGCTGGCCGGCCCGGTCGCCACGCCGACCCTCGGTCGGCTGGTGCGGGACCTCGGGGCGGCCGGGGGCGTGCAGATCTCGGCGTCCCACAACCCGCCCCAGTACAACGGGTTGAAGTTCTTCCAGCCGGGCGGGATGGTGCTCGGCCCCGAGGCCGGGCGTCGGGTCCTGGATCGGCTCGCGGCCCGCGACTTCGGCTGGTCGGCCTGGGATGCCCTGGGCCGGGTCCGCCCCCTGGACGACCCCGACGCCGACCACCTGGCGGCCGTCCTGGCCACGGTGGATGTCGTGGCGATCCGCTCCCGGCGGTTCACGGTGGCCCTGGACGCCTGCCACGGGGCGGGCGGCCGGATGGGCGAAACGCTGTTGCGGTCCCTGGGATGCACCCCGATCGTCCTGGGGGGCGCCCCGGACGGCCGCTACGACCACCCGCCGGAGCCGACCGAGGCGAACCTCCGCCGATTCTCCGCGACCGTGCCCTCCCTGGGCGCGGCGGTCGGTTTCGCCCAGGACCCGGACGCCGACCGCCTGGCGATCATCGACGAGAATGGCCGGTACATCGGCGAGGAACTGACCCTGGCGCTGGCCGCCTCGCACCGCCTGGCCCAGGCCACCGGGACGGTCGTGCTCAACCTCTCGACCTCCAAGGCGGCCGAGGACCTGGCGATCCGCAAGGGGTGCCCGGTGGTCCGGACCCCGGTCGGCGAGATCCACGTCGTCGAGGCGATGAAGGCTCATGGGGCGGTCCTGGGCGGCGAGGGGAACGGCGGGGTGATCGACCCCCGCGTTGGGTTCGTTCGGGACAGCTTCGTCGCGATGGCCCTCGTGCTGGACCTGATGGCCGCGACGGGCGAGCCCCTGTCTAGGCTCGTCGACGGGCTGCCCCGGTATGCGATGGTCAAGGATCAGTTCCCCCTGGCCGGGGGCGTGGCCGCCGTGGCGGGGGTGTTCGACGGGATCGAGGCGGGCTACTCCGGGGCGAAGGTGGATCGCCGGGACGGGCTCCGCCTGGCCTGGGATGACCGCTGGGTCCACGTCCGGGCCAGCAACACCGAGCCGATCGTCCGGGTGATCGCCGAGGCCCAGGACCCGGCCGCCGCCCGGTCGCTGGCCGACGAGGTGGGGCTACGCGTCTCCTCCGGGAGGGGCGCGTGACCTGGCCGACCTTCGACAAGCCCCCCGCCGTGGCGTTCATCGACGTCGACGGCACGCTGCTGGCCGAGACGACGACCTTCCTGTTCGCGCGGATCCTCCGCCGCCGCGGCCTGATCAAGCGGTCGTTCGTGCTCCGGGCCATGTACCACGGGCTCCAGCATCGGTTCGGCCGGCTCGACTACGGCCGCCTCGTCGCCTTCGGGCTCCAGAGCATCGCGCGGATCCCGATCATCGACCTCCAGAGGATCGCCTACGACAATTTCGTCGAGCATGTCCGGCCTCGGCTCTACGAAGGGGTGGTGGAACACCTCAATGGGCTGAGGGACAACGGGACGGCCGTGGTCCTGGTCTCGTCGTCGCCTGGAATCGTCCTGGAACCGCTCTCGATCTACCTGGGTTGCACGGATAGCCTCACGACGCCGGTGCGGATCGAACGCGGGAGGCTCGTCGGAATCGCCGAAGGGCCCCCATGTTACGGCGAGGGGAAACTTTACTGGGCCCGCGAATGGGCCGCCGCCCGGCAAATCGCGATGGACGATGCGGTCGCCTACGCGGATAATTGGAGCGATCGGGCCCTGCTGGGGCAGGTGGGGCGGGCCGTGGTGGTCCACCCCCATCGCAAGCTCAAGCGGCTGGCCCTGGCTCGGGGTTGGACGATCGTGACGCCCCGGACCCCACCGGGTGTCGTCTCCCGATTCCGCCGCCGTTGACCCGATGGGGCCCGGCGAGAATCGATGCCGCGACGTCCTGTCAGTCCTGGGCGGGCGGGTTGGCCCGCCCCCTCCGATGGTTTCCCCTACCCGGGGAGTGGATCAGAATGCCGCTCGACACGAAGAATCTCGCCAAGCTCGCGAAGAACCGCCGGGCCGGGGCCATGGCCCTGGTCATGGGCCTCGCCGCGCTCACGGCGCATGCCAGCGAGACCGACCTGGTCCGCGATATCCAGCGCTACTGCGCGGTCTGCTGGCGGAATGCACGGCTCGACCCGGGCCTCTGGGATGACTGCACCCAGGAGGTCTGCTGCCGCCTGCTGGGCAAGGCCCGCGCCGGGGAACTCGACCTGAACCTCGTGCTGGCCGACGAGACGCCCGAGCGTCGCGAACTCGTCCGGGCCATCGATATGGTCCGCAAGCGGGTCCAGCGGGCCCGCCGCTACCAGCCGCTCGACCCCGTCGCGACCCCCGGCACCGACCACGACCGCCGCGACCGCGACCGCCAGGAACTCGGCGAGATCCTGGAGGCCGCCCGGCATGCCGTCCTGTCGCCCCGCCAGGACGAGATCGTCGAACTCTGGACCCGCGGCTGGACCGTCCCCGACATCAGTCGGAAGATGGACCTGCCGGTGGCTCGGGTCAGCGACGAGAAGTACAAGGCCCTGCGGAAGCTCGAACGCCACCTCGCCGACCATCGCGATGTCCTCGACCTCCGCGAGACGGCCGAGGCTTCGGAAATCGGCTGACCGCTCACTTCGAGGTCATGGCCCGCAGGTCGGCGAGCACGCCGGCCGCGTGGCCGGCGACCTTGACCTTGCGGTAGACTTTCCGCACAACCCCTTCCGGGTCCAGCAGGAACGTCGTGCGGGCGATCCCCTGGGAGACTCGCCCGTACATCCGCTTCTCGGCCGAGACCCCATACCTCTGCGCCAGCTCCCCGCCGGGGTCGGACAGCAGGGTGTAGGTCAGCCGGTGCTTGGCCGCGAACCGGTCGTGCGACGCGGCGCCGTCGGGGCTGATCCCGATCACGCGGGCGCCGAGGCCGCGGTAATCGGCATCCAGGTCGCGGAAGTCGCAGGCTTCGCTGGTGCAGCCCGGCGTGTTGTCTCGGGGGTAGAAGAAAAGGACCGCCCACTCGCCCCGGAGCGAGGCGAGCGATACCTCGCGCCCGTCGGCATCGAGCAGGGCGAAGTCGGGGGCCACCTGCCCAGGCTCGATCATCGCGGGACTCCCGGACATCTCGGTTCAGTAGCTCGGGTCGGGGTCATCGACCGGCGATCCGAAGGGCTCGCCCACGGCCGCGCCGACCGGGGCCCCGACCTCGCACGGCTCCCCTTCCGGGGCGAAGAGGTCGGAAAACGAGATCGGCTCTTCCACGGACTCGGCCCGGCGGACCAGGGTCGGGTCGCCCATCGCGACCGGCCAGACGTGGAAGCCGCCGCGCCAGGCGGCCGTCATCTCCCAGTTGCCCCAGATCCCCTTGCCTTCATTGTACCCCAGATAACTGAGGCTGTGCTCGCCGATGTAGGTCTTGGTCCACCGGCAGACGCCGTCCTCGACCGCATAACGCCCGGTGACCCGGAACGCCCCGACCGAATCGCGTCCTTCCCCCTCGATCCGGCCTTCGCGGAACGTGAGGTCCAGCTCCATCCAGTGGCGGCCGGGCCGGCTCGGCTGGAGGAAGAACCCGGTCCAGGCGCCGGTCGGGAATCGGTCATCGGTCTCCACGGCGGGTTCCCGCGTTTCGAGGTGATCCATGACGAGCCACTCCATAAATCCCGATGAATCGGTCAGCCGGGTCCATGAACATCGGACAAATTTGATGCAAACAAGAGGCCTGGGCAAGCGAAAACGACGAAAAACCCCGTCGATCCATCGTGGGACGGATCGGCGGGGCCCGAGAAAAGAGCGGATGATCGAAGCCAACGCTTCGGCCGATCGGAGTGGCGTGGAGGCGGTATGGCTTCACGACCGGCAAAATCAAGTGTATCGCTTTGCTTCATTTTGTCGAGGCATGTTGTCAAGAATCAACGCGGCATCTCCCCGTTTAGGCGGGCGGTGGCGGACGCTCCGGCCCGCCCGATCCCGGAGATGTTGAACTGGTGGGGCCCGCGCAGGGTGGTGCCGGGGAACTGGTAGTAGTGGGCCGCCCGCTCCTTGCCTTCGACCAGGAAGCCGGGCTCCTCGCGGACGTGGAGCCGGACCCGCCCGGCGGCGACCGGCTCGACCCGGACCAGCGTCCAGCCGCGCGTGGTCCCGTCGCCGTGGCGGATCAGCAGGGTCCGGCCGGCCGGGTCGATGCCGGGCGGGACGGCGGCGTCGGTCTCGAACCAGCCCCGGCCCTCGGCGGTGGCGAACCGGGTGGAGGAGAGGATCTCGCCGTGGAACCGGGGCTGGCGGAGCACGGTCCCGGCCAGGTTGGCCTCGGTCCCGCCCGCCATCGCCAGGTCCTCGCCCCGGACCCGCGTGACCAGGCCGTCGACGACCAGGGAGCGGCCGTCGGCCAGCTCGACCGTCCGGGCGGTGCCGGGCCGGTCGTTGAAGATCAGGTGCTCTGGCCCGTCGGCGGTCTCCAGGTAGAGGATCACCACCCCCGGGGGCGCCGCGGCCCGCCCGACCTTCATCGCCGGCTGGCCCGTGCCGATCGGTTCGAACAGGGAGACGAAGGTCGACCGGAGCGGCTCGCCGTCGTTGGACCGCCGGCGCAGGAGCAGGGCCGAGCGGCGGGCCTCCGCGTCGTCGACCTCGTGCGGGGTCCGGGCCGTGATCAGGGCGGCCGGCATGTCCCCCAGGACGTGGAGCCGGACGCCGGGCCGGCCGGGCTCGGCCAGGGTGGCGGAGGTGGGCCGGGTCAGCCGGGCGTGGGACAGGTCGGCGAACTCGCCGTAGGACTGGACGAACCAGCGGTTATCGGCCGCCGAGGTCGTCGCCAGGAACGGGATGTTCGGCGGGAGCAGCGTCGCAGGGCCGGGCTGGACCGGCGTGGCCGGCTCCCACCGGGCCGGCGACCCGGCCGGGCCGTGGAAGATCTGGTCGTGCTGCCGGCCCCCCTGGACCTCAAACACCGAGACGGCGTATCGCTCCTTCGGCCCCGACGAGACGACCACCGTCTGCCGGAACCGGGTCGCGGCGGTGGGGTAGGCCTTCGGGTCGTCGAGCACGGCCACCTGCAGGTCGGGGTCGGCGGCGAAGAACAGCCAGTTCCCCCCGACGGCCGACTCCCGGAGCCGGGCGACCGACTCGCGGTGGTTCAACCCATCGATCATCACCGTGTTGTGGGCGGCCGAGGACAGGTCCCAGCCGTCCGGGCGCGGGGGGAGTTCGTCGAGGTCCCCGAGGACGACCTGCCCGCCGACGGCCAGCCGGAGGGCCTGCCTCCGCGACCGGGTCGAGCCGAAGTTGCCCATCCCGCGCAGCTCCAGGTCGAGGGCGTCCTCCCCCTGCCCGACCGCCAGGTGGGCCAGCCCCGCGCCGCCGAGCAACGCCGGGCGATGGCCCGATTCGGTCGAGGTCGGCGCCGGCCAGGCGGCCAGGCGGACGTCGGAAAGGGCCGGGACGGTCTGGGCCGAGGCCCCGGCAGACCGGGCGAGGGCGAGCATCGGCACGGCCTCGGCCACGTTCCGCGCCGGGGGCCGCACGCCGACCTTCGGGGCCCGGGGCGGCGCCTCGTCGGCCAGCAGCAGCCGCTCGATCCAGCCGTCCAGCAGGGCCATGACCGTGCGGTGCGACCGGGCGTCCCCCTGGCGCCACAGCCCGTCGTGATAGAACCCCGCCTCGGCGAACGCGTTCAGGCGGCGGTTGGCGTCCGCGACCAGGGCCGCGTCGCCCAGCAGGCGGCCGACCGCCAGAACGCCGCGATCGACCTGGAGCGACCGCTCGTCGTTCTCGGCCGGCTGGGCCTGGGCGAACCCGGCGGAGGCCCGGAACAGGTCGACCTCGATCGTCCGGGCCGGGTGGGCGTCGTTCAGGAGCCGGCCCGCCTCGGCGATCGCCGGGTCGTCGCGGAGCTTGGCGTAGGCGATCACCAGGTTGAGCGGGACATCCTGGCTCCCGGTCCAGTCCCACTTGCCGGTCCGGTAGCCCCGGCGATAGGGCGGGTCCATCCGGGCCGGTTCGAGCGACTTGGCCATGCCGGGCTGGTCGAGGTGGAGCGCATAAAGCGGATAGACCTGGGCGAACCGGAGGATCAGCACCGCCGCCGCCCGCGCCAGGGCCGGGTCCTTCGCCCCGGCGGGCTGTTCGCCGTGGCGGACGGCCGCGTAGAGGGCGAACTTGGCCAGGAACTCGCGGGCCTCGTAGTCGCGCTTGGCTTCGAGGTAGAGCCGCTCGTCGGGGTAGCGTTGCTTGTCGTCGGCCAGCTTCTCGTACGGATAGGCGTGCGAGATGGTCGGGGTGACCTGGACCGTCTCGGTCGGGACCTTGTTCTCGACCTTGGCCGGGACCTTGTCGTTGGGGTACTCGGCCTTGCACTTCCGGCAGGCGACCACGTCGGGCTTGCGGGCCGACCAGGCGAGCGGGTCGTCGGCCTCGGCGGCGTCGCACCCCGGGCACCGGCAGTAGCGCAACCCCGCCTGCTTCGGGACGAGCTTCGCCAGGGCGTCCGGCTTCAGCTCCAGCACCGCCTTGACGTCCGGGCTCGCCCAGTACTGGGCCTCCCATTCGTCGGGGAGTTCGAACCCGACCAGCGGGTCGGAGGCGCGGGCGGCGACGCCCGGGCCGAACCAGGCCGCCAGGACCACCAGGAGGGACCACCGACGCCCGAGGCGGTGACGAATCGTCGCAGGACCGTGCATCAGGTGCGGACTCCGTTCCCGGCTACGCGGGCCTATCCGTGCCCGCTCCGCCCCGATCATCGCCGGACATCCCCGCCAGGGCAAGCCGGGTTGCCGGCCGACCCCTCCTCCCGACCCGCCGCGTTGGGTTCGTTTCGCCCCGACCGAACGGCCATCGCCCCCGCAGGTGGGTTCGTTTTTCCCCGCCGGGGACGCTCCAGGAAGCCCGGCCCGACGGGTTCGTTTCGCCACCCTGCTTGCCAGCCTTTTGACGGGGGGCTTGGGTTCGTTTTTCCCGGACCCCGCCGGTGGCAATGGGTGGGTTGTTGGGTTCGTTTGGGCAAGGCACCCGCCTGCGATCCCGGGCCGATTGGGTTCCTTTTTCCCCGCGAAGGTTGGGCGACGTTCGATGGGTCATGCGATGCGATCATGGATGTCATGCGGTGCCGGTTCTGTCGATGATCCCGCCCGACACTATCGGGAAAATGGGTGGCTTTGCGCACACGTTCCCCGGGCGACCCGGAAAAAAACGGGGGTGGGGTTCAGGGCCGGCGTTCGGGGAGGTGGAAGGCCGCGCGGCGCTGGCCGGCCCGGGTGCCGTCGGGGATCGTCATGAGTCCTTCCTCGGGGTGGCCGACGGTCCGGGTCCGTCGCTGGCGCCAGAGCGAGGCCGTGAGGGCGCAGGCCACGGCGTCCAGCTCGTGTTCGGTGGCCCGGGGGTGGCGGAGCCCGGGGACCAGCGGCTTGAGGGCCCGGTGGATCCGGCGACGGCCGGCCTCGGTCTTCTTGCCGGAGGCGGGCAGGCCCAGGAGGCGGAGGGTGGCGAAGGGGTAAACCTCCAGGGGCTCCAGGCCGATCGCCCGCAACTGGGCGGCGATCGACGCCCCCCGACGCGCGAGCACCTTGATGATCGCCGTGGCCAGCGTGGGAACCCCCATCCGGGCCAACTCGCGTTCCGACTGCCGGCTCCGCGTCCCCGGGTCGGTGCGGCACCGGCAATCATCGTCCAGGCAGCATCGGCCCATCGGCCGGGTGAGCGGGGCATTCACGGCGACGGTCCCCCACCGCCCCGCCTGGCGGGCATAGGCGAGGATCTCGGCGTCGTCCCCGGCCGTGGCCAGCACCGAGAGCCTCCCCTGGCGGAGGATCGCGATCCCCGTGGAGCGATGCGGTACCCCCGCCAGGTCGATCCCGACGCAGATGCCGGGTCGCAGCGATCGGGGTCGCGGAGCGGGATGGGGTGTTGTGGACATCAGTCCATGTTATGCGCTGGGCCGGTGTGGTGCCAGTGGGCCCGCCCCGGGCTCGGGAACCGCGATTGTCGGATTGGGGGGGATCTGATAGCGTCCCGGCGGGGATCGTGGGATGGGCCGGCCGCCATCGGCCCGGAGGATCAGGCATATGGGGGGACCGGGACGGCCGATCTGGTTCGCCGGGGAACTCGACGACCCTTGGGTCGCCGCGATCGCCGACGCCCTGCCCCGCGACGCCGTGCGCTGGGATTGCCCCGACGCATTGCCGGAATCCTGGGAGAGCGCCGGCCCGGCGCCCCGGACGGTGGTGCTCCATCGCGGGCATCTGACCGCCGCCGATGCCCAGTCCCTGACGCGATTGCGGGCCCGGTGCGAGGTCCCGCCGCGGGTCGTCCTGTGCGTCGGGCCGCATGCCCGGTACGTCGATGTTGATCGCTGGTCGCGGGCCGTGGACGCGATCCTGCCCGAGGCGACCGCCGACGCGGTGGTCTTGCGGCACGCGACGCCCCCGGACCGCCGGCCGGACCGGGCGGCGGGGCCGCGATCCAGGCTGGTGGTGGTGAGCGGCGTCCACGACATCCGGATGGCGCTGGGCGACTCCTGCCGCGCGGGCGGGTATGCCGTCGAGGCGGTGCGGGACTGGTCGGAAGCCCCGGCCGGGGTCCCGGCGGTGTGGGACGTGCCGGTGCTGGAGCCCGACTGGCCCGCGTCGATCGGGGACCGGGCGCGGTCGACCCCGGTGGTTGCCGTGATCGGGTTCGCCGATCGGGCCACGGTCGCCGCGGCCTGGGAGGTCGGGGTCGCGGCCTGCCTCGATTCGATGGCCGACGGCGAGGATTTGCTGGCCGTGCTCGACCGCGTGACGGCCTCCCCGGTGCGGGCCGATCCGCCCCACGAGATCCCCCCGGCCCCCCGGCAGCGGGCCCCGGCCCGGACCCCCGGCGTGGTCGATCGGGGCCCGAGATCCTAGAATCGTCCGGGCGATGGCACGAGGGATGAAGGTATCCCGCCCCGGGCCGATCCGACAGCCCCCCGGCGACGCACCAGGAACGCAGCGGCATCATCATGGCGAAATCCGCGACCTCAGCCCGTCCCGCGCCGTCCTCGCCCGCACCCGCCGCGCCCGGGCGGGAGCTGAAGGAACTGACCCGCCTGATCCAGAAGGCGCCGGGGTTCCCGGAGGTCCTGGCGGCGCTCAAGAACGGGCGGAGCGCCACGATCGACGGGGCCTGGGGATCGGCGGGGCCGCTCGCGGCCGCGGCGGCCGGGCTCCACGCGCCGAAGACGCTGGTGATCGTGGTCGCCCACGTCGGCGATGCCGACGACTTCCGCGACGACGTGGCCACCTTCGCCGGGATCATGCCCGAGATGTTCCCGGCCTGGGACCGCCTCCCGCGCGAGGCCGGGCCGGGCGACGAGATCTACGGCCGGCGTCTGCGGGTGGTCAAGGCGCTGGCCGGGCCGACCCCGCCCCGGTTCGTGGTCGCGCCGATGCAGGCGTTTCTCCAGCCGGTGCCGGGCCGGGAGATCCTGCGGAAGTCGTCCCGCAAGATCGCGGTGGGCGATACCATTCGCGTCGAGGAACTGGCCGGGTGGCTGGTCGAGCGGGGAATGAATCGGGTCGAGGTGGTGGAGGTGGCCGGGGAGTTCAGCCTCCGGGGCGGCATCCTCGACGTCTTCTCGCCCGACGCGGTCGATCCGTACCGGATCGAGTTCTTCGGCGACGAGGTCGAGTCGATCCGCCCGTTCGACGCTGGCACCCAGCGCTCGCTGGGCCGCGAGAAGGAGATCGAGCTGACCGTGGCCCCGGCCTTCGACGGCGACGACGCGAAGGGGTTCGCCCACGCCGCCGACGCCTTCCCCGAAGGGACCTGGGTCGCCCTGGTGGAGCCGGCCGACCTCCGCGAGGAGGCCAAGCATTACCTCGGGCGGCTGGAAGACCCGCGCGGGCTGTTCACGGCCGAGTCCACCTTCGCCCGGCTGGTCAAGCACCCTTCGATCACGCTCGCCACGCTGTCGGCGGCCTCCCTGGAGGCGACCTGCCACCTCCGGATCGAGAGCATCGAGCGGTTCTCCGGCGAGCTGGCCAAGGTCAAGGTCGAACTCGACCAGGCCTCCGGCGGGGACAAGGTCCTGATCGCCTGCCACAACCCCGGCGAGATCGACCGCCTGCGCGAGGTCTTCGCGGAGACGGTGATCGCCCAGAGCGGCCGGCTCCAGCTGACCGTGGGGCGGGTCCGCGCCGGGTTCCACCTGATCGACGCCCAGACCCTGGTGATCGGCGACCACGAGCTGTTCGCCCGCGCCGACGTCCGACGCCCGGCAACCCGGCGGCGGTACGAGACCCGGGCCATCGACAGCTTCCTGGACCTGGCCGAAGGGGATCTGGTCGTCCACATCAACCACGGGATCGCCCGCTATCGCGGCCTCCAGCTGGTGAAGCGTGGCAACGACCACGACGAGGAGACTTTGCTGCTCGAATTCGCCGAGCAGACCAAGCTGTACGTGCCGATCGCCCGGATCGAGCTGGTCCAGAAGTATGTCGGCGGCGGCAAGGCCGAGCCCCCGCTCTCCAAGATCGGTTCGTCGGCCTGGGACAAACGGAAGAAAAGGGTCGCCGAGGCGGTCATCGACCTCGCCGGGGAGCTGATCGACATCCAGGCGGCGCGGGCCAGCCAACCGGGGATCGCCTACCCGGCCGAGGACAGCCACTGGATGACCGAGTTCGAGGCGGCCTTCCCCTACCAGGAGACGCCCGACCAGCTCGCCGCCATCGAGGCCCTGAAGCGCGACATGGCCGAGCCCCGGCCGATGGACCGGCTGATCTGCGGCGACGTCGGCTACGGCAAGACCGAGGTCGCCATCCGCGCCGCGTTCAAGGCGGTCGACGCCGGCAAGCAGGTCGCCGTGCTGGTGCCCACCACGATTTTGGCCGAGCAGCACCGCCGCAGCTTCGCCGCCCGGATGGCCGAATACCCGTTCGTGGTCGAGTCGGTCAACCGGTTCCGGCCCAAGTCGGAGGTCCGCGAGGTCCTCAAACGGACCAAGGCGGGCACCGTGGATGTGCTGATCGGCACCCACCGGATCATCCAGAAGGACGTGGCGTTCAAGGACCTGGGCCTGGTGGTGATCGACGAGGAGCAGAGGTTCGGCGTCGAGGACAAGGAGTGGCTCAAGTCGCTCAAGGCCACCGTGGATGTCCTGACCCTGTCCGCCACGCCGATCCCCCGGACCCTGCACATGAGCCTGCTGGGGATCCGCGACATCTCCAACCTGGAAACCCCCCCGCCCGACCGCAAGGCGATCGAGACGCGGATCACCCGGTTCGACCCGGAGACCGTGAAGCGGGCGATCCACCGCGAGCTGAACCGCGACGGCCAGGTCTACTTCGTCCACAACCGGATCCACGACATCGAGCAGGTCAAGGAGCGGATCCAGCAGCTGGTGCCCGAGGCCCGGATCGTGATCGGCCACGGCCAGATGGGGGCCGAGCCCCTGGAAAAGACGATGCTGTCGTTCCTCCGCCACGAGGCCGACATCCTCCTGGCCACGACGATCATCGAGAGCGGGCTGGACATCCCCAACGTCAACACGATCTTCATCAACGAGGCGGATAAATACGGCCTGTCGGACCTCCACCAGCTGCGCGGGCGGGTCGGCCGGTACAAGCACCGGGCGTATGCCTACCTGCTGCTGGAGTCGGACCGGCCGGTGACGCCGAATGCCGTCAAGCGGCTCAAGGCGATCGAGGAGTTCACCGAGCTGGGGGCCGGGTTCAAGATCGCGTTGCGCGACCTGGAGATCCGGGGCACCGGCAACATCCTCGGCCCCGAGCAGTCCGGCCACATCGAGAGCGTGGGCTACGAGCTGTATTGCTCGTTGCTGGAATCGGCGGTGCGGTCCTTGACCCACAAGCCGGAGCGGCAGGCGTTCGACTGCTCGATCGAGCTTTCCTGGCGGGCGTATCTGCCCAGGGACTACGTCCCCGCCCCCCGGGTGAAGGTCGAGCTGTATCGGCGGCTGGCCCAGGTGCGGAGCCTGGAGCGGCTGGAAGACTTCCGCAAGGAGCTGGCCGACCGCTTCGGCCCGCCCCCCCTGCCCGCCGAGAACATGCTGAGCGAGGCCGAGCTTCGGGTCCTGGCCGAGAAGTGGCAGTTGTCGCGGATCCACGTCGAGGGGGAATACGCCGTCCTCACCTACCGGATCGCCCGGCGGATCGAGGCCCTGGCCAAGCACCACCCCAGGCGGGTGCGTGTGGTGGACGACCGGACGGCGTACATCCCGCTGGACCTGGACGAGAAATCGCCCCGGGGTAGCGTGGTGGCGTCGATCCTCAAACCGCTCTTGCAGGTCGGCTGAGTCGCGGCTACGATCCCCGCGCCACGCGCCGGCCGGCGCGTCGGCCTCGCTGCTCGCCGGCTCGTCGGGCCCGGATGCTCCCCCTTCGACCGATCATCCAGCCGGCACTCATGCTGCCCCCCCACGGATCGGGTCGGAGGTTTGTCGATGGATCGACGTATCGTCTCGGGTTTCGCGTGCGTGGCGATCGTCGTCGGGGTCCGGGCGGAGACCGCCCATTCCCAGGTCATCGTGCCCCCGCCCCCGGCGCGGCTGCCGACCTCGCCCCTGTCGTCGCCCCCGGTCGGCTTCGAGCCGGTGGACTCGATCCGGTCGTCGATCAACGGCGGGTCGACGCTGACCACCGTGCCGGGCATCAGGCCGATCCCGAAGAAGGCGGTGAAGGCCGTGACGAGGCCCACCTACCCGCCGCCTCCGCCCGTGCCCGGGCCGGCCACGCTCGACCCGGCGACCGTCCCGTCGACCCTGGTGGATGGCGCGGACCTCGTCCTGCCGCCTTTGGAATCGACCGCGATGCCGGCCGGCCGCCCCGCCCCCTATGCCGGCCAGGTCCCGTCCTCGCCCCGGCTCCAGGCCGCGCCGGCGTCGGTCCCGTCGGGGGGCCGCCCCGCACCGTACGCGCAGGAGGTGCCCAGCCGGCCCCGTCCGCAGGCCCCGGCCCCCCGGCCGGCCGCGTCGGTGGCGCCCCCCGTCGAGCCCCCGGCCCCCGAGGCGGAACCCCCGGCCCCCGGCCCGGCCGCTGCCGTCGCCGACCCGTCCGAGCCGCCGACCGTGACCGTCGAGGCGCCCGCCGCGTCCGCGAAGCCCGGATCGATCGACCTGAACTTCATGCCGGCCTCGGTCCAGGAGATGACCTCGGCCCGCTCCAACGCCCGGGCCAGGTCCGCGCCGGTGGCCAGCCGCCGCGCGGCGGCGGTCGGCGAGGAGGTCATCACCATGCACGAGCTGGAGATGGCCGTCAACGACATGATCCGCAAGCACGGGCAGGGGCAGCAGCCCGACCGCGCGACCCTGAACCGCCTGGCGGCGCAGACGCTGGACATGCTGATCGAGGAATCGCTGATCAACCAGGTCGCCAAGCGGAAGATGGGCAAGAGCGCCAAGTCCCAGACCATGTTCAACGAGTACGCCGAGCGGAAGTTCCGCGAGGCGGAACTGACCCCCCTGCTCCGCAGCACCGCCTCGTCCAGCGAGTACGAACTGAACAACAAGCTGATGGCCGAGTCCGGCCGCACGGTCAACGAGCTGCGCGAGGCGTTCCGCCGCAAGCTCACGGCCCAGGAGTTCCTCTGGAACGAGATCCGCACCAAGGTCAGCGCCGACGTGTCGGAGATGCGCGACTATTACAATGAACACCTGGCCAACTTCGACCGCCCCGCCCAGGTGACCTGGCGCGAGGTCGAGGTCGACATCGGCAAGTCGCCCGACCGCGCGACCGCCCGCCAGAAGGCCGACGCGGTGCTCGACCGCCTGAGGCGCGGGGAGGACTTCGAGGTCGTGGCCCGGTCCGCCAGCGACGGGGCGACCAAGTCCAGGGGCGGGCTCTGGGAGACCACCCCGGGCGGGTTCGCCGACCCCGTCGTCAACCACGCCCTGGACACCCTGCCGATCGGCCAGATCAGCCAGGTCCTGGAAGGCCCGACCTCGTTCCGGATCGTCCGGGTCGAGGGCCGGCGCGAGGCGGGGCCGGCCCGGTTCGACGAGGTCCAGGACCAGATCAACAAGGCCGTGTTCGAACGGAACTACGACCGGGCCCGCGACCGCTACCTGGCCAAGCTCCGCAAGGAGAACCTGGTCATCACCATCTTCGACAAGACCGCCAGCGACCCCGCCGCCTATCGACAGTCCGACCCGTCCGTCCAGGCCTCCTCCGCTCGCTGAGCGTCCGCAAATCGTCCGTCGGTCGGCCAAGGCGTCGCCTGCGGCCCGGGATGCTGGTCCAGGCGACGGACGGGCGATCCGCCCCTCCGGCGGGCCGGATCCGAGGGGCCCCACCCAGTGTGCCCCCGACGAGTCATCACGGTCGTGTCCTCCGCCTGGACAGGCTCGGCGCCGGACCGCACCACCATCGCGGTTCGGCCCGATCATCCGCACGCAGGGCGTCGCCGGCCCCGGGACATCTGCCCGCGGCATCCCCTCGGCCGATCGTCGTCGCCTCGCCGCGGTGGCAGGTCGGAGTTCGATCAATCGGACGCGGCGATCCCCCCTGACTCGGGGATCGGGACGGCGTCTCTGTGCCCCGGCCGGGTTGATTCATCCGGGGCCATTGCACGCATCAGGACGGGGATGAATTCGCCTCGAAAGGCCAAGGCGTTGGTCGTTTTACGGCTACGGCAACGATATTTTTTCTTTCTCTCTTTTCTGCCACTCCGGGGTGACAAATCAGGTAGGTTATTTTTCTGGTTTTCACTTTCTTTTCATTTGCGCCGCCCGGTAGACTCCTCCGACATCTCTATAGAATCGGTCTCATTTAGCGTTATCGGCCGAGGGCCGTGATCGTGCTCGCGCGGGGCTTGGATTGCCCGACCTGGCGGGCTCGACCTTGCTGCGCGCCCCTTCATAAATACCGGAGATCTGCACTGATGAGGCAGAGTCGAATCACGGATGCCGTGCGCTTCCGGCGGGTTGGCCAGTGGGCCTTCACGGCCATCATTTCCTGCTCCGTTTCCGGGATGCTCGCCGGGTGCGGCGGGTCGAGTCACCAGACGGGCGAGATGGTGCAGGCCGATCCCATCGTCCAGCAGCAGGTGAAGTCGATGTCCGAGTACTACAAGACCAACCCGCCGGGCAAGGCCCGGAGGAAATGAACACCGGGGTGTGGTGACACGCGAGCGGCCCGTCCCGCCGGCGTCCCGCAGCCCGGCCAGCCGTGCGTCGATCCGTCCGTCCGTCCTCATTCACTCGTGAGGTAGCCCATGCTCAGACCGATTCGCAGGCGTGGTTTCACGCTGATCGAACTCCTCGTCGTCATCGCCATCATCGCGGTGCTCATCGCCCTCCTGCTGCCCGCCGTGCAGGCGGCCCGCGAAGCGGCGCGGCGGTCCCAGTGCGTCAACAACCTGAAGCAGATCGGCCTGGCCCTGCACAATTATCATTCGGCCGTCGGTACATTCCCGATGGCATCGACGCCCCAGCCCTTCGACGTCGGCGGCACGCCCGACGGGTGGTCGGGCTGGAGCGCCCAGGCGCTGCTGCTCCCGTACATGGAGCAGACGCCGATCTACAACTCGATCAACTTCAACTGGGCGAGCCCGACCCGCGGGTCCGGCGCCGCCTTCCTGATCAACTCGACCGGCTACAACACCAAGATCAACAGCCTCCTCTGCCCCTCCGACGCCAACGCGGGGGTGTCGAACATCAACAGCTACCACGCCAGCCAGGGGACCACGACGCAGATCGTGCCCCAGAACACGACCGGGATGTTCGCCTACATCCAGTCCTACCCGATCGCGGCCGTCACCGACGGGACCTCCAACACCATCGCGTTCGGCGAGGCGCTCGTGGGCGACCAGAACCCCGAGCTGAAGAAGCTGAGCAATGCGACCGGCAACGCAGGCGGAGGCGGCCAGGCCGCGGACAAGCTCGACATCTCCGGGATGCTCACGCAGGTCCAGGCGGACCTGGTCACCTGCACGGGTTGGTTCATGGCACCCGGCGGTTCCACCGGGGGCCGCGGCTCGCGGTGGGGCTGGGGATCGATGGGGGCCAGCATCTTCAACACGGTGGTGCCTCCCAACGGCGGCGGCAAGGTGAAGTGGGGCGCGTGCCGCATGGATTGCTGCGTCAACGCGAACCACGACCACTACACCAATGCCACCAGCAATCACAGCGGCGGCGCCAACTTCGTGATGGGCGACGGCAGCGTCCGCTTCATCAAGGAGACGATCTCGTTCCCGACGTACTGGGCGATCGGCACCCGCGCCAATGGCGAGGTGGTCAGCTCCGACTCGTACTGATCGCGCCAACGATCTCTCACGGGGCCGCGGCCCGGTCGTCGACCGGGCCGCGGCCATGTCCGCCCGATGTCAGGGGCTTCCAGAAATCCTCGGGGCAAAATGCATGGAACCCGCCGAGCCTCCCCCACTCGAAGTCCCCGCGCCCGGGGCCGCCGGCGACCCGCCCGCAAAAGGCGGCGTCCGCACCATGGCCACCATCGTGCTGGGGTTCCTGGCGGTCGCAGTCCTGGGCCTCGTGATCTTCTATTTCGCCGAGCAGGCCTTGCTGAAGTCGTGGTCCCGCCAGACCGAGGCCGTCCCGGCACTCCCCCCGCCCATGGGCGCGCTGATCGGATGAGATGAATCGTCGCGTCGCCGTGGCCTGGCCCGTGCCGGGCCGCGGCGATTCTCGTTTCCAGGACACTCAACCGGGATGACTGCCGTGGACACTGGCGAGACCCCGTCCGCACCTCGTGGCTTCCGCTCCCGGGCGGCCCTCCTGGTGGGATCCGTACTCCTGGCATCGCTGGGGGTGGGGGGATTCTATCTCTCCGAACAGGCGAAGTTGCGGGACTGGTCCCGGAAGACGGAGACCGTCACCCCGCTGCCGCCGAACCGGGTCGGATTCATGGTCCCGGGCGTGGTGACGCCCCCGATGCGACCGCCGGCCGAGGCGGGGCTGCCCGACGACGCCCCGGTCATCGGCGTCGTGGCGGGCGGGCAGGCGCGGGCCTACGCCCTGAGTTCGATGGGGGCGCCGACGCGACACATCGTCAACGATGTCGTGGGCGGCCTGCCCGTCACGGTCACCTATTGCGACCTCTCCGACTGCACGCGGGCGTTCGCCGTGCCGGGGAAGGCGGACCCCCTCGACATCTCGCAGGCGGGGACCTTCGGCGACGAGATGCTGGTCAAGATCGGCCACGTCACCTACAAGCAGGCGACGGGCGAGGTTTATGAGCCCGACCCGGGATACCCCGCGGTGCCCTTCCCCTACCCGGAATATCCGCTGGTGAGGACGACGTGGGGGGAGTGGAAGGCCCGTCACCCGGGGACCGCCATCTACGTCTACCGCGACGGCGATCCCAACCCCCGGCCCGGCGACCCCCTGCTCGGCTCCTCCGCACCGATACCGATCTCACCCGGCGGCCGCTGAGGCATCGGCCGTCCGGTCCCGCCGAACGTCCGAGGACGTCCGTTCAGCGGTTGCGATGTCGCTTCCGGGCCGCGACGATCGACTGGATGACGAACAGGACGAACAGGCCCCCGAACGAGCTGGCCCAGATCCAGGGGGAGTCCATCCAGCCGGCCCCCCGGTAGATCATCAGGGCCGGGGCCCCGGCGTAGACGAGAACGGCCAGGATCCCCCAGAGGAACGGGTTCAGGTCCTGGATGTCGGCGAACTTGGCGAAGATCACCCCCGCCGAGCCGGCGATCACGGCGATGCACTCCATCCGCAAAATCTCCCCGAGTTCATCGCCGCGACACGGACGCCGCCCGGTCGACCCGGAGCGGGCGGAAGCCGACCGCGTCGGCCGGGACGCAACAATAGCGGACGCCCCGGACGTCCCCCTGGACGGCCAGCGACCACTGCCCCTGGATGTGGAGGTGGCCGTAGACCACCGCCGTGACCCCGGCCCGCTCGAACCGCTCGACGCACGGGCCCGGACGGCGGTGCTGGTCGAACGGCGGATAGTGCCACAGGACATAGAGCGGATCGCCCGGGTTGCGGATCGCGGCCGCCTGCTCCAGCGCCCGGTCGAGTGCGGCCAGCTCGCGGACGGTCGCGGGGTCGCGATCCGGGTCGACGTCGTCCGGCGGGACCGGGGCCCCCAGGGTCCCGCACACCACGATGCCGCCGACCGAGATGGCATCGCCGCCGACGGCCCCCAGGCTCTTGCGGAGCATCGGCCGGACCTTCTCGACCCCGTTCCACCAGCCGTCGTGGTTGCCGGCCGAGAGGATTTTGACCCCAGGAAGGCGGTCGAGCCAGGCGAGGTCGGGTTGGAGGTCGCGATGGTTGCGGGCCATCGAGATGTCGCCGGGCAGGAGGACCAGGTCCTCGTGCTTCACCGCCTCGCGCCAGTTCTTCTCGACCCGGTCGGCATGGTCCCGCCACCGGGCGGCGTAGCGCTCGCGGCGGTCGGGCTGCGCCATCGACAGGTGGAGGTCGGCGATCGCCCAGATGGCCATTGGCTTCTCGTCCCGATCCCGGCCCTGCCCCGCCTCAGTCGAGGCGATAGGCGCCGGGCTGCTCGCCGACGAAGGGGTTGGTCCGCCTCTCGGCGCCGATGGTGGTGAGCGGCCCGTGCCCGGAGAACACCAGGGTGTCGTCGGGCAGGTCGAGCAGCCGGGCCTTGATCCCGGCGAGGAGCCCGGGACCGTCCCCGCCCAGGTCGGTCCGGCCCACCGACCCGGCGAACAGGACGTCCCCGACGAACGCCAGGGCCGGGTCCTCGTCGCGATCGATGAAGACGACCGAGCCGGGGCTGTGGCCGGGGATCTCGCGGACCTCGAACCGGAACCCGGCCACGTCGATCGTCTCGCCGTGGAGCAGGAGCCGATCGGCGGGCGGGCTGACCAGGTCCTGGCCGAACGGGCGGCTGAGGTTGGCCTCGGGGTCGGTCAGCAAGGGGCCATCGTTGACGCCGATCCAGAGCGGGGCATCGGGGAAGGCGGCCTTGATCGCCGCGTTGCCGGCGATGTGGTCGGCGTGCCCGTGCGTGTTCAGGATCGCCGCCGGGGTCAGGCCCTCGCGGCGGAGCAGGTCGAGGATCGCCCGCGTGTCGAACCCCGGGTCGATCACGATCGCCTGGGTCGACCCCTTGCGCCGGAGCACGTAGCAGTTCTGGGCGAACAGGGCCGACTCGATCATCTCGATGACGTAATTCGGATCGGGCATGGACGGGGTTCTCGCGGGGATTCGGGGCCGACCGATCATGGTGACTGCGGCCGCCCCCGGTTGCAAGGGGAGTCCAACGGGCCGGTCCCGGGAAGGTTCGGGTTGACCTTCGCGAAACGGGCGGCTTGTTGTAAATTTCTCGGGCGAGCCTGCAAATATGACAAGATCCCGACCTGCGGAACCGCGAAACGACGGCCGACGATCGTCGCGTCCCGGAGAATCGTCGCGAGCCGCAGTTTTCGAGACGCCCGGCCCGTTGGCCCGCATCTTGCGATGATAAAGTTGATCATTGCGATGTGGGGCCGTCGATCTTCCACGCCGTCATCACTTCC
This sequence comes from Tundrisphaera macrotermitis, assembly GCF_051175315.1. Taxonomy (NCBI): domain Bacteria; kingdom Pseudomonadati; phylum Planctomycetota; class Planctomycetia; order Isosphaerales; family Isosphaeraceae; genus Tundrisphaera; species Tundrisphaera macrotermitis. The sequence continues at coordinate 1,537,541 of NZ_CP195100.1, read as the reverse complement.
ACCCGGAGCCCCGGCCTTCCCAGGCCCATCGGGGCGACGCCACGCTCGCGATCCTGGCTGCCGCCGTCCACCTCGCCCGAGCTCGGAGACAGGACCCCTCATGGCTGACCTCATCGGACGCGATATGGAACACTCCGGGAGCGGGCGACCCCAGGGAGGGTGGCCGGCATCGGGCATTGCCTTGATGTTGATGCTGGGCTGCTGGTCGGCGCCGGCCGGCACCGGCGAGGCGTCCGGGCCCCCGCCCGCCGGCGCGGAAGCCGCCCCGCCCCGCATCGCCGCCGCTTCGCGCGAGAACTCCGGAGCCAAGGGGGCCGACCTGGCGGCCAGGCCGCTCGGGACCGATGCGAGGGCCGAGCCCGAGGCCGAGGCGATCGACCGCGCCAAGAGGGCGATCGCCGACTGCCAGGAGCGGTTCCAGTCGGTGAAGGATTACACCTGCAAGTTCTACAAGCGCGAGCGGATCGACGGCCGGCTGGTCAAGCCGCACATCATGGAGATGAAGTCGCGCACCGCACCGCTCAGCTTCTACTTCAAATTCGAGCAGCCGAATGCCGGCCGCGAGGCGATCTACGTCACCGGGAAGAACCGGGGCAGGGTCTACGCCCACGACGTGGGGCTGGGCCGGATGCTCGCCGGGACCATGAACCTCGACCCCAGGGGGTCGATGGCGATGGAGGAGAATCGCCACCCGATCACCGAGGCCGGCATCGGCGCCCTGATCGAGACGGTCCGGCAGCGCTGGGACATCGAACTCCACCCCGGCGAGGCCCGGATCGCCTTCCACCCCTCCGCCAGCGTGGACCAGCGGCCCTGCCTGCTGATCGAGACGATCCACCCGTCTCGGCAGGATGACTTCCTGTTCCACAAGGTGAAGCTCTACATCGACCGCGAGCTGGGCCTGCCCATCCGGTTCGAGGCCTACGACTGGCCCAAGAAGCCGGGCCTGGAGCCGGAGCTGGTCGAGGAGTACACCTACGCGAAGCTCCGCGTGAACGTGGGGCTCCTGGAGCGGGACTTCGACCCCAACAACCCCCTCTATTCGTACGGCCGGTTCTGATCCCGGGCCGTCGGGACCGGCGCCGTCGATTTCCTCCCTGCAAACCTCACGACGGGGCATCCGCCGGCCGATAAAGACCCCACGCGAGTCCGCTCGGGAGGCCGTACGCGACCTTTCCGGATGCGTGAAGGGCGCGGGGTAAGCGGTCTAGCCAGGGTCCAGGGCCTTGGCTATGATCCGCCTCGATCCGGGCGGGAAAAACCCCCGCCCCTGCCGGGCCCCGACCCGATGGATCGGCCCGGGGCCCCGCCCCGAAAAACGCCTCGCTCGCCGCCGTCAGGATGATGCGGGTCTGCCCGATGACGAACACCTCCCCACGCAGCGGGGTCGGTCTCGTCCGTCCAAGCCAAGTCCATGGAAGGAGGCTCGATGAGCACGGTCCCGACCAGCAACACCCAGGTCCGCGTCCATATCCGTTGGATGATCCGGCGCGACATGCCCGAGGTCCTTGCGATCGAGCACGCCGGCTTCGAATACCCCTGGTGCGAGGAGGAATTCCTCCGCGTCCTCCGCCAGCGGAACTGCATCGGGATGGTGGCCGAGGTCGGCGAGCGCGTCGTCGGCTTCATGATCTACGAGCTGCACAAGAACCGCCTGAACGTCCTGGACTTCGCCGTCCAGCCGGAGCACCGCCGCAACGGGGTGGGACGCCAGATGGTCGAGAAGCTCGTCGGCAAGCTGTCCAGCCACCGCCGGACCAAGATCGTCCTCCACCTCCGCGAGAGCAACCTCCCCTCGCAGCTGTTCTTCCGCGACCAGGGCTTCAAGGCCGTCGAGGTCGTCCGGGAGCACTTCCAGGACACGGGCGAAGACTCGTACCTGATGAACTACGTGCTGGATGAGGCCGTCTCCGACGAGCCGACCCCGGTCAACCGGATCGCCAAGCAGCTCGGGCACTGAGCCGACCGGCCGGCGATCACGCCGCAACATCGAGGGCCGTCGGGCCGGGTCGCACGACCCGGCCCGACGGCCCTCGTCGCGCATCCCGCGCCGGCTCGCGATGGATTTTCGGCCGGAGGGCCGCGATAATTCGGGGGAGATCGAGCCGCCCACACGCCCCCGGAGCCGGATGGAATTTTCGATGAGCGAGCCTGCCCCGGCCGGATCCCTGGAACATTGGATCGAGCGGCTTACCCTGCGGATCGAGGCCGAAAGCCGGCGGGCCGACCTCCTGGAGGCGCGGGTTATCCCCCTCCTGGAACGGATCGCGGCCGCCCTGGAAGGTTCGGGGCCGGCCGTCGCGCCGGCCGGCGGATCCTTCCAGGAAGGACGCGCCTCCGCCTCGGCCCGGTTCCGCGAGGCCCTGAAGCTCGGGGACTGGGAGGCCGCCGAGGCGATCCTCGACGGCTTCCCGCCCGACGATCCGTCGGTCTCCGGGATGGCCGACCAGCTCGCCCGGGCCCGTGGGGCGATGGTCGAGGACCTGCACGCCCGCCTGGAGGCCGCGCGGTCGGTCAACGACGTGGAGGGGGCCCTGGGGATCCGGGGCCAACTGATCCCCCTTCTCGAACCCGCCGCGCACCGGGAGATCGACCAGGTCCTGGTGAAGTGGCTGATGGGGCTGATCCATCGGCGGCTCCGGGGCGGCACGATCCGGGCCGACGTGGCCGAGCTGGCCGCGACGGTGGCCGCCCTGTTCGGCGGCACGAGCGAGGGGGCGAGCCTCAAGGCCGCCCTCCCGACCCTCCGGAGGAGCGCCGGCCTCTGCCCTCGCTGCGGCGCCCCGCACGTCGGCGAGGAAGACCTCTGCCCGAAGTGCCAGGCGGAAGCCGCCCCGGCGGCCGGGCCGTTCGACGCGGGCGCCCCGGAGGCGGACGAGGACGACCCGGGCGAGGTCGAGCCGCTCGACCTGAATAATGAGCGGAACTGGGAAACGAGCTGAGGTTTCTCCGCCGGCCAACTTGACTCGACACCGGGCGGAGGCAAGGATGGATGATTCTGCGATGCCCCACGCCATTCGCGCGGGCGGGGCGTCGGGGACGGGCCCGGGCTGGGCCCTCCCGGACCGGGTTACGGCCCCTCCTTACCGAGAGATCGTGAGGTTCGTCATGCCGCGTCGACTCGCCCTGGCCTGCGTCGGCCTGATGCTCGCCGCCGCGACCGCCAGGGCCCAGGCCCCCATCGCCTCCGGGGCGATCCCCTCCCGGACGGCGCTGTCCCGGATCGGGCTCGATATGCACTGGGCCGCCGTGGTCCCGCTCCAGGGGGCCGAGAAGGTCACCTCGCTGAGCATCGATTCCGGCCTGGTCTTCGCCCAGACCAACCTGGCGAACTTCTTCGCCTTCGACGGCGAGTCGGGCCGGATGCTCTGGAGCGCCCACCTCGGGCGCGTGACCACGCAGTCGTTCCCGGCGGCGGTCAACTCGTTCGGCGTCTTCGTCACGAATTCCAATCGCCTGTTCGCCCTGGATCGCCGGACCGGCGGCCAGATGTGGTCGCAGGAGCTGTCCGATACGCCTTCGTGCGCCACCGCCGCCAACGAGACGCGGGTCGTCGTCGGGCTGGAGTCGGGCAAGCTCGCCGGCTACGACGCGAAGACCGGGGCGACCGACTGGTTCTTCTCGACCAACGCCCGAATCTCCTCCCGGCCCCAGTTGACCGAGCGTGTGGTGGCCGTCGGCAGCCAGGACGGCAAGGTCCTGGTGTCGCGGAGCGAGAAGTACGTCCAGCTCTATCGCTTCGCGACATCCAACAAGATCGTCGCCCCGCTGGCCAACTACGGTATCCGGACGCTCCTGATCCCCTCGACCGACCACGTGCTCTACGCCGTGGACCTGTTCACCGGGCAAGAGCTCTGGAATCACGCCTCGGGCTCGGCCATCGTCCAGGAGCCCCTGGTCGCCGACAAGGACATCTTCCTCGTCAACGAAGCCGGCGAGCTGTCCGCCCTCGACGCGGAGACCGGCCAACCCCGATGGGCGATCTCGACGCTGGGGGGCCGGATCCTGTCCGTCAGCGGCACGAAGCTCTACCTGGAGACCCACGACGACGACCTGTTCGTTGTCGACCGGGCCACCGGCAAGACGATCTTCGACCCGAGGATGACCTACCAGCGCAGCGGGGTGAACCTCCGCGACTTCACGCTGGGGATGACCAACCGGTTCGACGATCGCCTCTACCTCGGGATGAAGACCGGGCTGCTGATCTGCCTCCGCGAGTCGGCCCAGGTCCGGCCCCGGCTGCTCCGCGACCCCAACGCCAAGCCGTTCGGGTACATCCCGCCGGAAGGTTATCCCAACCCGGACGCCCCCCAGCCCATCCCGTCGGCCGAGCCGGCCGCCGAGGCCCCGGCCAATCCCTGATCGCCATCGGCGAGGATTCGCCGATCGATCGCGTTCGTCTCATCGGGTGGGCGTGGCCCACCCGTTTTTCGTTTCGGAGAGGGTCAATGAAGGACGAGGTTGTTCCGATCCGCCGTGCCCTGTTCAGCGTGTCCGACAAGGCGGGCCTGGTGGATCTGGCCCGGGAGCTAGCGGCCCGGGGCGTCCAGTTGCTCGCCAGCGGCGGGACCCGCACCGCCCTGACGGACGCCGGCCTCGAAGCCGTCGAGGTTTCCGCCTACACCGGCCAGCCCGAGATCCTGGGCGGGCGCGTCAAGACGCTCCATCCCCGGCTCCACGGCGGCATCCTCGCCCGCCGCGACGTCCCCGAGGACCTCGCGGCCCTGGAGGCGCAGGGCTTCGAGCCGATCGACCTGGTGGTCGTCAACCTCTACCCCTTCGAGTCCACCGTGGCCCGCCCCGGGGTGACGTTCGAGGAGGCGGTCGAGAACATCGACATCGGCGGCCCGAGCCTGATCCGGGGCGCCGCCAAAAACCACGCCCACGTCGCCGTGCTGACCGACCCGGCCCAGTACCGCGAGCTGATCGAGCAGCTCCGCTCCTCGGGCGGGACGACGCTGGAATTCCGCCGCAAGCTGGCCCGCGACGTCTTCACGCTCTCCGCCCGCTACGAGCGGGCGATCGCCGACTACCTGTCTCGGGGTTCGGAGGAGACGCCCGCCGCCGAGCCGTTCCCCCCGACCCTCTCGCTCCGGTTCGAGCGGAAGGCGGTCCTGCGGTACGGGGAGAACCCGCACCAGCGTGCGGCCTTCTACGGGGAGTCCGGGCCGGGCGGGGCCAACCTCGCCACCGCGTCGATCCTCCACGGCAAGGAACTGTCGTACAACAACCTGCTGGACCTCGACAGCGCCCTGAGGCTGATCCGCCACTTCGCCGAGCCGGCCGCGACGATCCTCAAGCACAACAACCCCTGCGGGGCGGCCGTGGCCGGCGACCTCGCCGAGGCCTTCGAACTGGCCTACGAGGGGGACCCGGTCAGCGCCTTCGGCGGGATCGTCGGCCTGAACCGGACCGTCGATCGCGCCACGGCCGAGCGGATGGCCACGCCCAACCGCTTCCTGGAAGCGATCGTCGCCCCCGGGTTCGATGAGGATGCCCTCAAGATCCTGACCACCAAGCCGACGTGGCGGAACAGCGTCCGGCTGGTCGCCATCAATGCCCCGATCGGCCCCGACGCCCCCCCGCCCTCGGGGTTCGACCTCCGGCGGGTGGAAGGCGGGATGCTGGTGCAGGACTGGGACGCGATGGAGCCCGACCCGGCCTCCGGGACCGTCGCCACCAGGCGTCAGCCCACCGCCGAGGAGCGGGCGTCGCTCGGCTTCGCCTGGCGGGTCTGCCAGGCGGTGAAGTCCAACGCGATCGTCCTGGTGCGCGGGACCCAGCTGATCGGCGTCGGTGCCGGCCAGATGAGCCGGCTCGACTCGGTGCGGATCGCCGTGGAGAAGGCCGGCGAGAAGGCCCGCGGCGCGGTCCTCGCCTCCGACGCCTTCTTCCCGTTCCGCGACGGCCCGGACGTGGCCGCCAAGGCGGGCGTCACGGCGCTGATCCAGCCCGGCGGCTCGAAGCGCGATGCCGAGACGGTCACCGCCTGCGACGAGCAGGGGCTGGCCATGATCCTCACCGGGCGTCGCCACTTCCGCCATTGATCCGCGGCCGAGGATGATAGCGTCGAGGGCCGGCCCCGGAATCAACCGGGGCCGGCCCTCGTTTCATCGGCCAACTCGAAAAGCTTGCGGGCGGATCAACGGCGTCCGCCCCCGCCACCGCCGCCGCCACCGGGTCGGCCACCGCCCCCGCCACCGCCGCCCATGCGGGGTCCGCCGCCGCTGAATCCGCCCGGCGACCCTCCCATGCGGGGTCCGCCGCCGCTGAATCCGCCGCCAGGACGGCCGCCGAACCCTCCGCCCGGGCTGGCCATCCCTCCGCCGCGGTTGATGCCGCCCATGGCCGGGGCCCCGCCGAATCCGCCGCCGGGCCGGCCCATGCCGCCCATGGCCGGGCCACCGGCGAATCCGCCGCCGGGCCGGCTCATGCCGCCCATCGACGCCCCGCCCGGCCGGTTCAAGCTGCCGGCCCCGGCGAAGTTGGGATTGAGGCGGGGGGAGAAGCTGTTGGTCGGACGCGGCGCCGCCAGGGCCCCCCCGCCAAGTCCGCCCACTCCGGCGCCGGGATTGGGCCGGGCCGCACCGATGTTAGGCCGCGGCGCCCCCGCGCCGAGATTGGGCCGCGGCGCCCCTGCGCCGAGGTTGGGCCGAGCCCCGCCGAGTGGGCTGGGATTGCCTCGGCCACCGCCCAGGTTCGGGTTCCCGCCGATCCCGACATTCGGCGATCGGTTCAAACCCTGGAGTCCGTTCAGGTTGTTGCCCGACAAGCCGGGCGTCCGGTTGATCCCGCCCATGGTCCCCTGGGGCCGGTTCAGGTTGCCGCCGGTGAATCCCTGCAAGGGATTCGACCCCACGCCCGAGCGGGCGAAGTTGTTCTGCGACGGGCCTCCCCCCGGGCCGGGCCGGCCGAGGTTGGGCGAGTTCCCGGGCCTGAGAGTGTTGAGGCCGCCGGGGGTGCTCCGATTGCCGAGGTTCGCGGGGTTGCCGCCCCTCTGGAACGAGTTGATCGAGTTCTGCATCGGGCCGGAGAGCGTCCCGTTGGGACGGCCGATGGGGCCGGAATTCGACCCCGAGCTGAAGGCAGGCCGGGCCGTGGTGTGATTCACCGTGTTGCGGCGGACCCCGTTGTAGCCGGGAGTCCAGTTCGACGTGTTGGGGGCGATCCCGCGATTGGGCGTATTCGCCGCCGTGTTGGGCCCCCGGAACGCATTGCCGTAGGGCCGCGATGCCGCCGGCGGCAGGGAGGCCGGGTTCCGCAGCATCCGCGACAGGTCGCTGGGATTGCCGACGTGGTTGACGAACGAATTGCGCGCGACCGGCTGCTTCGGGTTCCGATTCACGACCCCGGTGTTGATCGTGGCATTCCGGACGGCGTTGTTCACGAGATTCTGGTTGGGGAAGCCCGGCCGGACGCCCCCGGGTCGGCCGCCGCCGTTCCAGTTGCCGGGCCCGCCGCCGCCGTTCCAGTTGCCCTGGCCGGGGCCCCGACCCGGCTGATGGCCGGGGTAGAACGGAGGACGATGGTGATTGTCGTTGCGGCCGTACCAGTTGCGGCCGCCGTATCCGAACCGATTATACCCGCCAAACCCGCCATAGCCGCCGTACCCGGGGAAGAAGCCGAGCCCATAGCCCAGCCCGCCGAGATAGCCGAGGCCGCCGAATCCCAGGCCACCGAGGTAGCCGGGATAGTATCCGGTGCCGAACCCGCCGTAGTACGATGAGCCGAACCCGTACGCCAGGTTGGTGAACAGCCCGCCCAGCAGGCCGCCCCCGAATCGCCCGAAACCCAGCCCACTGCCCCCGTAATAGCCGGGGTAATAACCCAGGCCATAGCCCCCCACGGCGGTGCTGATGTAGTTGGCACCGGCATAGGTGTTGTACGGGTAGTCCAGGTAGCCGTAGTAGGTGCCGAGGTTGCCGTAATTGGCATAGCCGTAATAGTTGCCCGACTCGTCGAAGTAGCAGCCGGGATAGCCATCATAGTAGGAGTTCGGCCGGCCGAACGCCCCGTAGAGCTGGCCGAAGGTCTCGGGGGTCACCTGGGTCACGGGCTGGTAGGTGACGCCCTGCTGACGGGCCTCTTCGGAGACCAGCGCGGGGGCGAACAGGGTGCCGCGATCTTCGAGCGTCCGGTCCCAGTACCCTTCCTGGAAAGCCCAGCCTTCGGGCTGGCGGACCCACTGCGCGGGGACCCAGGCCCAATCGGGCTGGGACTTGGCCCAGTAGCCCTTCTTCCAGACCACGCCGTCGCCGTCCGGGGCATAGTGTCCCGGGATGTAGAAGTAGTCCTCGCCGGGGGACTTGCCCACCTCATCCGGGGGATGGGTGGTCGGCGGGCCATCCTTGCGCCAGTCGATCCGATCGGTCTGGCGATCGCTCCAGAAGCCCGGGACGCGGGACCAGCCCTGCTCGTCGCGTTTCCAGTAGCCGTTCACCCAGAACCGGCCGGGCGGCGGGATCCGATAGGTGCCGGTCGCCCAGACGAAATCCTTCTTGCCGGCATCCCAGACCCAGTAGCCCGGGATCCAGACGGCCCCGGGATCGGTGGGCTCGACCCCGGGGCGCTCTTCGAGCGGCGCGGGCGGGGCCTTGGGGACGTGTTCGGGCTCGCGGTCGCGGACCGGCGACAGGAACGCCTCGTGGAGCGGGCCCTCGGCGGCCGGCTTGACCGGCCTGGTGTCCGGCTCGACCGGCGCGTTGTAGTCGGGGATGCCCGTCTCGGTCGTGGCCGCGGCGAGGTCGGTCGACGGCGCGGCGGCCTCGGCCGGCTTCACGTCGTCGAGCGGGGCCAGGGTGGTCGGTCCCGTGGCCGCGGGGGCCGGCTGCATGCCGGTGGGAGCGACGAGGTCGATCGCGGGTGGATTGGAAGGGTCCGCCGCGGGGCGATCTTGACCCCACGCGGATGCCGAGGCCAGGCCGCCGAACAGGAGGGCGGCCCCCATGCCTCGGCGGATCATCGGGGTCGAGATGGACATCATGTGGTGCTTCGCTCCGCAGGGGACGCGCCCGGCGACACGCGGGGCCAGTCCCTATTCCATCCTACGAATCCCGCGCCAGATTGGTTGGGCAACATCTCGAAAGCGTGGGAAAAGCCCCGGCCGGCGCCGGGGATCTGTCCATTCCGGGCGGTCGGTTGCTTCCGTGCCACGACAGAGATGGTGCTTTCGACTCCCGGGTATATAATTCCGAGCGAGTGCGGGACGCGTCCGACTTTCCGAGAACGCCGAGGTCGGTGATGAAGGCCGAACTGATCCCGATCGCCGGCGGCCCGCCGATCCCGATCACCCGGGACGTGACCGTCATCGGGCGTCGCTCCTACTGCGACGTCGTGCTGGATGACCCCAGCCTCTCCAAGCGACATTGCCTGGTGGTCAAGACCGACGGCCTGCTGGTGATCCGCGACCTGGCGACCACCAACGGCACCAAGGTCAAGGGGCAGAAGATCCGCTGGGCGGCCCTGCTCCCGGACGATCGGATCAGCTTCGGCCGGTGCAAGTTCCGGGTCTACCTCGGGCCCGACAACCTCCCCTCCCCGTCGGAGAAGGCGGGCCAGGGCGTGCAGCCGACGGCCGACCCCGCCGCGGCCGCGAAGCCGGCGGGGGTGCCTCCCGCGCCGACCCCGGCCCGGCGGCCGGCGAAGCCGATCGACGACGACATCCCGCAGCTCAACATCGACGATCCCACCTGGCTGAGCGGCCTGGGGGGCGAGGCGGACGCGTCGAACCTGATGATCGACCTGGACTGAGCCGGCGGCGAGGGCCCGGACCGCCCCCCTGCCCCGACCTCGGGACGGCGAGGCGGTTCGAAACGACGTCGGACGCCCGGCCCCGATGACTCGGGGCCGGGCGTCCGGCGGATGAGGACGATCGCGGTGGCGAGGGCGAGACCCGAGGGTCAGCCCGCCGTCCTGGCGAGATTCAGACCCCTTCGGTCCGGGTGCGACGGATGTCGCGCCGGAGCGGAGGGACCAGGTTTTCAAGCTGGCGGGCTTCCTGGGGATCCAGTCGGCTCGCCTGCTTGTTCTCGCGTTGGATGGCCTCGTACACCTCCTGGCGGTGTACCGAGATTTCGATCGGGGCCGCGATCCCCAAGCGAACTTTATCGCCCCGGATATCCACCACGGTGATGACGATGTCATCGCCGATGATGATGCTTTCGTCGCGGTGTCGGGACAGGACCAGCATTTTCTAGGCTCCTTCCTCCAGCCAACCAGACCCATGACCGTCCATGGTCACGTTGCCCGGGCGATCGGGGTTACCTCGACGGGGCTCGGGATGGGACGTCGCCGGCGAGGCCGGCCGCGAGCATCACGCCGTGGCCCGCAGGGGGGCCGGGGCGTGCAGCAGGGTGGGTGCCTGGGCGTGGGCGGCCAGGGGGTATCTCACCGCGTAGCGGCTGGACGTCAGCACGAGTTGCCGGCCGAGCCGACGCATCGGGTTGAAGACCAGCGGCCCCTGGAGGTTGACCGTGAGGCCGCCCCCGTCGCCGCGGTTGAGGATCACGTAGGTCAGCGCCGAGCGCTCCTCGTCCAGCTCCAGCGCCGCCCGGTCGCCCGGGCGGAGTTCCACCCGATAATCGCCGATCGCCAGGGGCGGGGCGATCAGGCCGAAGGCGAGTTCCGGCGCGGTTGCGCTTTGCAACCACGTCAGGCCGGCCGCGACCGGGTCTGGCAGCAGGACGAATTGCGTGAAGGCACGGAACCCGACCAGGCCGTCCGGGATGCGGAACAGATCCCCCTCCTGGACATGCATCATGCCGAAGCGGGTCGTGACGATGTTCACTTCCTGTTTCCCTTCTGTTCGTCGGGACGGGTCGCCGATGCGGGCCGGCCGAAGCCGACGCCGCCCCGCTCTCCCCGTCCGATCCGTCGGGTCTCGGACCCTCGGGACGACTCCTTTCACGCGCCGCGGCCGTTCCGGGCAGCGACGCATCCCGCGGACACAACCCCACCCCGAACTCCCGGCTCCCGCCGTTCATCCGAGGCAAGTTTGACCGGGTTTTGTATCGTCCCGGACCCCGAGCCCGGCCCACATCGCGGCGGGGGAAATGGCCGCGTCGCGGCCTGTTGGACCGGCTGGTCCGGTCGCTCCGGTCGTGACGGCTGCGGGGCCTCTGGCCGGGCCGCCGCAGGTGCGCCCGGGCACCCCAAAACGATCAATCCGCGACCGGTTCGACGACCACCCTCGGTGGGTGGGCGAAGTCGCGCCAGACGCGCTCGTCGAGGCCGCGATCCGGGCGTCCGTCGTGGATCAGGACGCGATACCGGAACGTCGTCGACGCGGTCGTCGACAGCTCCAGGGCCGCGTCATGGGCCGGGACGTAGCTGAAGAAGGGGAGGGTCGTGGGGTGGATCCGGACCACGGTCGGCGCGTGGGGATTGGTCGGGTGCTCGGCGATCATCGCCCCCGCATAGTCGGGCGACCCGTCGGCGATCGGCCCGGTCAGGTCGACCCACCGGGCGGGCTTCTGGTCGCCGTCCTTGCGATGCTTCCCCTCGCTGGTCAGGACATCCAACGTCCCCTTCAGGAACGGGTCGGGGCCGCGATAGGCCATCCCCCCGTAGCGGTAGGGGGTCAGCGTGACCGGCCGGTCGGCCGCCTGCTGGCGGGACGTGAGGTCGAACATCCAGCACTTCGGGTCGGGCGACGGCAGGGCCTCGATCTCCCAGCGCTCGCGGAGGACGGTCCGGTGGGCCTTCGCCGGGCCGTCCTTGATGTCCCAGCGGTGGCGGCCGACGATCCGGGCCGAGACCGGGCCGGCGACCGCCAGGTCCAGGGCCTCGAAGAAAATCTTCCCCTTGTCGGTGTGGATGTTCCAGAAGTCGGCCTTGGCGTCCCCGACCTGGGCCGCGGCATACGCCAGGAAGAAGCCGCGGTGGTGCGGGTGCGCGGACGAGAAGTCGCCCGTGATCAGCGTGCCGGACGGCGTGTAGGCCGGGTGCAGGTAGGCGTCCCGGTCCTGGATTTCCTTGTACTTCGGGCTCGACACCGGCGCGGTGTTGTAGCGGAAGACCGGCCGGGCCCCCGACTTGAGGTCGATGGCGCCCGGCGTCGAGCGATCCAGGGTCCACGGACCCGCCGGGGGCGCCGGGGTGACGACGTCGAGCGAGAACCGGGCGGTGGCGCCGGCCGGCAAGGGGCGGGGGAGGATCCAGGTGGCCCGGGGCGGGACCTCCGGTTCGCCGGGATCGATGTCGAGCTGGACCGTCGTCGGGCCCCGCCCGGGCTCGTCGAGGTCGGCCATCGTCAGCGCGACCGGACCGGAGGCGAGGGCCTCGCGGACGGCCGGGCCGAGCCGGTCCCGCGGGATCGAGGCGTGGAGCGGCGTCCCCTCCCGCTCGTGTTCTCCGGCCTCGACGCGGATCGTGATCGGGCCGGCGGCCCGGGCGGGGGCCGACGCGAGGGCGAGCAAGGCCCCGGCGGCGAGCGCCAGCCGGGCCGGCAGGGGTGCGGACGTCATGGTGTGGGGATCCAGGGTGGTGCCGGTGATGCCCGTCGGGGATCAGGACCGATAATTCTCCTCCAGGCCCCAGAGGCGCTGGAGCTGGCGATCGCGCTTGCCCTGCTCGTAGCGGTAGATGCCGATCTCCTCCACGGACTCGCTGGGCAGCGAGACGTACGCCTCGCGCCGCGCCTCGGACTCGCGGAACACCTGGCCGAGGTGGTCGGAGCAGGCGTGCCCGTAGGTCTTCAACTCGGTGAACGCCCCGTCGCTCCAGGGGGCCGCGATCTTGTAGGTGGCGGGCTCGCGACAACCGGCCACGCCGCATCGGACGACCATCGAGGACATAGCGAAGACCTCCCGACGCATTCTCACCCGGCTGGGGTACTCGCCAGGATGCCAGAGCCGGGCGGCCGGGGCCAGTGCATTCGGCCGCCGGTTTCGGAAGCCGGGGCGGAATCCGCGTCGCCCGGCCCCGCGCCCCTGCCCCGCCGGGCGGGGGAGCGGGGGATGCGGACGGGCCCGGTTCAGAACCGATGGAACGCGTAGTCCGGGTTGGCGGGGTCGAAGTCGGCGGCCGTCGGCGTCGGGTCGAACCGGACGTTCTCGTAGGCGTAGCGCTCGGCGAGCAGCAGGTCGCCCCCCTGCCCCGGCTTCGGCCAGTCGTAGCTGCTGATCTGCGCCGGGTACATGGTTGTCGGGTCGTAGAGGACCTCGACGCGGGCGAACGGCCGCTCCGGGTTGGGGATCGTGTGCGTGTGGACCGAGCGGAGCCAGCGCCCGTCCTCGGTGCGGTCGAGGATGGTGCCGGCGTCGGAGTCCTGGAGGTCCATCCGGCGGAATGCGACCAGCCGGTTGGTCAGGTTCAGGAGCCCCGCCTCGGTGATCGGGTGGCGGTTGTCGGCCAGGGCCAGCGACGAGCCGGGGTCGATCGCCAGCCGGGGGACGAGCCGCCGGGTCCAGTCGCCGTTGTGGGCGATCACCTTGTTGTCGTGGTGCCCCTCGGCGAACACCACTTCCTTGCCCGGCCTGGGGGCCAGGAACTTGAAGTAGACGGCGAATGGCCGGTTGCGCAGCTTCATGGCCAGGGTCTGCTCGGGGAGCAGCTCCCCGCCGATCCGCTCCTGCTTGCGAAAGGTCGCGGTGTAGCCCTCGTGGCGGGCCAGGCGGGCCGCCGCCCGGTCCAGGATCGCGAGCAGCAGCGTCTTGGCCGGCTCTCCCTCCAGTCGGCCGTCGGGCCAGGCGGGCGCGACCTCCGCCGCGGGGGCGGCCGGGGCCGGGGTGGGCTCGGCGACGGGGCCCGTCCCGATCGCGGCGGGGTGGTCTTCCAGGGGGGCGGTGAACCACCACATCGCCCCGCCGACCAGGGAGGCCGGGACCAGGGGGGCGGCCAGCAGATATCGCCATCGGCGCGAGCGGGAGCGTTCCGGCTTCGATGTCGGGACGGTCATGCGACGGGGACTCCACGAGCGACAGGGGGGGCGAGCCCGTGATCGGGGGGCGGGATCGATGACGCATCGGGACGTCTCACGAGGGATTGTCGGCGGCGGGCCGCGTCCGATCCAGGGGAAATGACGCCGGATTGCCGCCCGCGCCCGGTTCGCATCGTCGGGGCGAATTGACCGGGGCGGGCCGCGAGACTAGGATGGAGCCTTGCCGGTGGCTGGGCCCGAATCGGCCCGGTCCATCCTGTCCCTCGTCCGCTCGGATCGCCGTCGGAGGTCGTTCGCGTCATGACGCAAATCGAAGAGGCTCGCAACGGTCGAATCACCCCCGAGATGGACTACGTCGCCCGACGCGAGTCGATCGAGCCCGAGCTCGTCCGCGACGAGGTCGCGCGGGGTCGGATGGTGATCCCGGCGAACCGCGAACACCTCAAGCAGGGCCTGGAGCCGATGGCCATCGGCATCAAGGCCACCTGCAAGATCAACGCCAACATCGGCAACTCCGCCGTCACGTCGGACGTCGACAACGAACTGGCCAAGCTCCAGATGGCCGTCAAGCTCGGCGCCGACACCGTCATGGACCTGTCCACCGGCGGGAACATCGACGCGATCCGCCGCCGGATCATCGCCGCCAGCCCGGTGCCGGTCGGCACCGTGCCGATGTACCAGGCGATCCAGAAGGTCAAGAAGGTCGAGGACCTGAGCGAACAAGACCTGATCGACATGGTCGAGCACCAGGCCAAGCAGGGCGTCGACTACATGACGCTCCACGCCGGGATCCTCCGCGACTACATCGGCCTGACCGCCCACCGGGTCACCGGCATCGTGTCCCGCGGCGGCTCGCTGATCGCCCAGTGGATGTTCGCCCACAAGAAGGAGAACCCGCTCTACACCCGGTTCGACGACCTGTGCGACATCATGCGCGAGTACGACGTGACCTGGAGCCTGGGGGATAGCCTCCGCCCCGGCTCGATCGCCGACGCCTCCGACGCCGCCCAGTTCGCCGAGCTGAAGACCCTGGGCGAGCTGACCCGCCGGGCCAAGGCCCGCGGCTGCCAGGTGATGGTCGAAGGCCCCGGCCACGTGCCGATGGATCAGATCCAGATGAACATGGAGAAGCAGGCCGTCGAGTGCGACGAGGCCCCCTTCTACGTGCTCGGCCCGCTGGTCACCGACATCGCCCCGGGCTACGACCACATCACCTCGGCCATCGGCGCGGCCCTGGCCGGCTGGCACGGCGCCAGCATGCTCTGCTACGTCACGCCCAAGGAGCACCTGGGCCTGCCCGAGGTCGAGGACGTCCGCCAGGGGGTCGTGGCCTACAAGATCGCCGCCCACGCCGCCGACCTCGCCCGCCATCGCCCCGGCGCCCGCGATCGCGACGACGCCATCAGCCGCGCCCGCTATCGGTTCGACTGGGAGGCCCAGTTCAACCTCTCGCTCGACCCGGAGACGGCCCGCCGGATGCACGACGAGACCCTGCCGCAGGACGCCTTCAAGACCGCCGCCTTCTGCTCGATGTGCGGCCCCAAGTTCTGCTCGATGCGGATCACCGAAGACCTCCGCCGCCAGGCCAACGAGGCCGCCGGCCTGGTCCAGGTCGACCTCGAAGCCGCCGTCGCCGGCCGCTGAACCCGCGGGCGGCCGGGAGGCAACGGGGGCCCGGCCCCCGACCTCCGGGCCGCCCCCCTCCCCCGCCGCCACAGTGCGAATGTCGCGGGGAGCCAGGACGCGGCGGCGCGATGGTTTCGCGGCCGCCGTTCCAACTCGTTCGCGGGCGTCTCGTCGGGTCGAAACCGGACGTGCGCCGGCGCTGTGAACGTAGCATCATATCCTGCGATGATGCAGGACTTCGGCGAGATCGGATGTTCGGCGTGTCGCCGTCGTGCGGCAGAGCGGCCTGCGGGCGTCCACACCCTCGATCCGCCGTCGGCCGTCACGTCGCTGAGCCCGAAGATCCGTCGCCGGCCCAGGCCATGATCCGGCCCGCCTCAGGGCCGGGATGGCGGGCCGCCGCACACGCCCGGTGAGGCCCAACATCGAGAGCAGGCGAAGGCCGCCCGGCGGGCGAGCGGGGACCGCGTCCCCGGCGTGCCGTCGGGGACTTTCCTGGTCCCGCGATCGCGATGGGGCTGACTTCGCATCAAAACAACGAGGCCGGCGGAGCCGGGCCATGCCCAGGTTCCGCCGGCCTCGATGAGTTTGGACGGGGGAGGATCGCATCAAGAGGCGCCATCTTCGGCTACTCTTCTAGCCCATCCTTGGGCAAAGCGATCCTGACGCGGCCCAACGGCCGCTGCCCCCGTCCTTTGTACGAATGAGCCGCGATCGTCCGGGACCCGATGCGGGTCGGCGATGGCGGCGGGGCCGGTCAGCCGACCCGGGCCAGGGTCGGGGCCGACCTGGATGAGGCCGCGGCCGAGGCGAAGGCCTCGATCAGGGGCATGTCGAGCGCGGCGTTCGCCTCGTGCTCGGGATGCCACTGGACCCCGGTGACCCACCACCCGGCATCCTTCCCCTCGAACGCCTCGATCAGCCCGTCCGGCGCGGTCGCTCCGACGCGGAAGATCGGGGCCAGCTTGCGGATGCCCTGGTGGTGATAGCTGTTCACCCGGACCTCGCCCGGCCCGTAGATCTCTTCCAGGCGGGTGCCCCGCTCCATGACCACCGGATGGCGGTGGATGCCCCCCTTGGGGTCGCGATGGGTCAGGCCCCGGGGCATGTCCTCGGGCAGGTGGAGATAGTTGCCGCCGCCGTTGACGACGTTGAGCAGCTGCATCCCCACGCCGATGCCGAGCACCGGCATCCGCCGCATCTGGGCCAGCTTGATCAGCAGCCGGTCGGCGGTCTCGCGACGCTCCGCGATCACCGTGACCGAGGGATGGGGGGCCAGGCCCATCTTCTTCGGGTCCAGGTCATCGCCCCCGGTGAGGAGGACGCCATCCAGCCGGTCCAGGATCGGCGAAAGGTCATCCGACTTGGTCATGGGGGGGAGGAGGATGGGGACGGCTCCGGCGGAAAGGAGACAATCGAAATAGCAGCAGGCCAGGGCGCTGTGGGCGGTCCGGCCCTTCGCGGCGTTTCGAAAGTCGGTGTTGATGCCAATCATCGGACGGTCGCTCATGGGTGGCTTCCTTTCCTTGCGTTGTACGTCAGCGAAATCCGTTCGTTGACCATCCCTCGCGGCGACCTTCGCGGGTCGCGTCGGGACGACGAGCATCGATCTTCGATGCCCATGGCGTGGCGGATTCTCGGGTGAAAAATCGCCACATTCACGCATGTTGGCCAGAGATCGAGAACCGAACCGAGATGGCCGGGTGGTCGCCGACATCGGAGTCGGCGATCGAGGGCAGCTCCACTTCGGATGATCACTGGGTCGAACGAGGAGAGCCGGTGCGATGTATGAGCATTTGCATCTCATTCATCTCTTTGATGCACCGCCTGAGGTGGGTGAAGTCTACCGGATGTGTCGGTTCGACTCAAGAAGTTTTACAATCAAAGACGCTATTTTTGTGACGATTTTCCCTCTCACGAGAACGGGAAGTCAGGTAGCCGGTCCGGCCCGAATCCGGCCCGGCCCGGCCACCCCCCGCGGTCGCGGATCAGGGGCCGGGCGCGAGGGCCGATCCCGTGGGCATGGCCCGGGGGAGGAAGTAATCCCCCTTGAGGTAGCGGATCAAGGTATCCAGATCCGCGTCGGTCATCTGGTTCTCGGACGACGGCATCTTCTGCTCGTCCTCCAGGTAGCCGTACAGGTTGGCCGCCCCGGGATGGCGAATCATGCGGGAAATCCAGCGTCCCGAGCCCCACGCGAACAGGTCCGGGGCGGGCTGGAGCATCGAATCCCGCTTGCCCGGATCGCCCATCGTATGGCACTCCGTGCATTCGTTCTGGAACGGCTTGAACCCGGCATGCTCCCGGGTCGACGGCTCGGCCATCCATTCCGCCGGGGTCATGTCCGGGGGGATCGCCGCGAACGACGCCACGAAGTCGGCCACGTCGCCGAGTTCCGCCTCGGAGAGCTTCGAGGTCTCCTTCCAGGTCT
Source organism: Tundrisphaera macrotermitis (assembly GCF_051175315.1). Classification (NCBI taxonomy): domain Bacteria; kingdom Pseudomonadati; phylum Planctomycetota; class Planctomycetia; order Isosphaerales; family Isosphaeraceae; genus Tundrisphaera; species Tundrisphaera macrotermitis. Next base: position 1,519,605 of record NZ_CP195100.1, on the reverse strand, counting down.
GCATCCCGTCACACTGGGGGGCCTTGCCAAAGTAAGCATCGGCGTCTGGCTTTTTCAGGAGGCCGTGGACCCATTCCCGCGTCCCGAATCCGGAGAGCTCGGCGGCCGACTGCTGGCCGTTGACCTCGCCGTCGAAGGCGTGGCATCCCTGGCACTTCCTGGCGAAGATCGCGGAGCCCCGGGTCAGGGGGTCGCGCCCCAGGAGATAGGAGGAACCCTCCGGCGGGATCCCCTGGTGCATGGCCAGGTCGCGGGCCCGCGTCGCCTCCTGATCGGCCCGTTTCCTGGCGGCGAGGAAGCCGGGGTCCCGGGCGTCGCCGGCCACGGCCTCGAAGGTCAGGAAGCCGGCCCCCCCCACGATGGCGAACAGGAATCCGCAGGCCACGAGGTGGGCCAACCGGCGGGGCAGGACCCGGTCGATGAGCGGGAGCAGGAACAGGACCGTCCCGATGGCCCCCGGGATGATCATCGTCCCGATGATCTCCTTCTCGCCGGTGAAGCGGTGGAGCAGCCGGTTCAGTGAGAGGAAGTACCACTCCGGCCGGGCCGGATAATCCTCGGCCGCGGGGTCGGCGGGGGCATCCAGCGAGTATCCGTGGCGATACAGGACGATCGCCGACAGGATCGCGAGCAGGACCATCCCGGCGGCCCCGTTGAGGAAGGCCTGCTTCGGCCAGAATGGTCCGTCCACGGTCGCCTTTCGCGGCCGGTTCACCCCATGCTTCAGGGTCAACCCTGCGGAGGCGGCCAGCCCGAGCGCGTAGATCGCGGGGAGGACGACGGCGTGGAGGCCGTAGATCCGGGTGACGGTCTGGTTGCCGAATTCGGATCCGCCCAGGATCAGCTTGCGGATGATCGGGCCGAGCACCGGGGTCCCGCCCGCGATGTTCATCTCGACCACCGCGGCCCAGTAGCCGCGCTGGTCCCACGGCAGGATGTTGCCGGTGACGCCCAGGACCAGGGTCAGGGCCACCAGGCCCAGGAGGATCCACCACTGGAGCTCCCGGGGCGCGCGGTAGGCGCCGGTCAGCACGGATAGGGACAACTGGCCGCCGGCCAGGATCACCATCGCGAAGGCGCCGAAGCGGTGGAGCCCGCGGATGAACCAGCCCAGGTCCATCTGCTCGGTGATATAGAAGACGCTGCCCCAGGCGGTCGTGGCCGAGGGGCTGTAGGTGGTCATCAGCAGGAGGCCGGTGATCGCCTCGATCAGGAAGGCCGCCACCAGCGAGGCGCCGACGGCATAGAGCCAGTTGCCGCCCCCGGGGATCGGGAGGTCGAGGGCCTTCTTCCAGGGCGAGCGCAGGCCGGTCCTCGCATCGAACCAGCTGGCCAGGGAATTAAGCAAGGGGGGTCTTCTCCTGGGACTGGGGCCGGAACCGGAGGAATTTCACCTCGATCCTGGGGTCGTCGTCGCCGATCAGGCGCACTTCGAGCTGGTCCATCGAACGGGGGGAGACGGCGTTCTTCCGCGTGCCGTCCAGGTTGAAGACCGAATCGTGGCACGGGCAGAGGAATGACTTGCCCCCGGAGGCCAGCGCGACCGGGCAGCTCAGGTGGGGGCACTCCGACGACAGGGCGATCACCGGCTCCTTGGCGGTCTCCGGCTGGCGGATCAGCCACACCGACCCGACCGGCTGCCGCGGGTAGCGGACCCAGCCGTCCTGGCGCTCGGCGAGGATCGAGAACGATTGGGGCTCGCCCACCTTCAACTGGCCGAGCCGCGTCAGGAACCGGAAGTCGCCGTCCTCGCCGCGTTTGGTGAGCGGATCGACGAAGAAACGGATCCCGGGGATCGCCAGCGCCAGCGAGAAGGCGCTGCCCAGGACGATGGTGCCCAGGCGGTAGAGGTCACGTCGATGGAGCATACGCGGGCCTTTGGACCGGGGAGGGTGGGCGCGCGGGGCGCGGGGGCGGGGCATGCTGGCGGGGGGTGCCAATGTGACTAATGTACAAAGCGCGAGGGCCATCGGAAAGGCGCGGGTGACGCCGATCGATGGCCCGAACGGGGCGGGTTTTTCGCGAGGATCAGCCGCCCAGGGCGGCGCGCACCGCCGACAGGACCCGGGGCACGCTCTCGGACATCGGGTCGGGGAGCAAGGCCCCCGCCGCCGCGCGATGGCCGCCGCCGCCGAACTGGCCGGCGAGCTTGGAGCAGTCCAGGCCGTTGCGGGAGCGGACGCTCAGCTTGATCCCGCCCCGGGCCTGCTCGATGAACAGGAGCCCGACCTCCACCCCCTCGACGCTCACCGTATAGTCGACCAGGTCCTCGGTATCCTGGGGGATGGCCCCGGTGCGGGCGAAGTCGTCGCGCGTCACAGTGGCATAGGCGATCCGGCCGTCCAGGTCGGTGCGAAGGCTGCTCAGCGACTCGCCGAGCATCCGGAGCCGCCCCAGCGTGCTCCGCTCGAAGAGGAGCCGGTAGATCTCCTCGATCCGGGCCCCGGACTCGGTCAGCCGGGCCGCCGTGCGCAGGGTCTCGGGCCGGGTGTTGGGGTGGCGGAACCAGCCGGTGTCCATGGCGATGGCGGTCAGCAGGCCGGTGCTCATCTCCGGGGTCAGGGCCACCCCCAGCGCCTCGGCGGCCTGGGTGACCAGGGTGCCGGTGGCCTCGGCCGACGTATCCTTAAGATAGGTCGCCCCCAGGTCATCCTGGCTGACGTGGTGGTCGATGACCAGCCGGGGGCCGGCGAAGCCCCGCACCCACTCGGCCACCTCGCCCAACTGGCTCCAGGCGGACAGGTCGAGGATCACCACGGCGTCGCGATCGGCCAGGTCTTCCGGCTTCGTCTGCGTCCCATAGTGTTCGAACAGGGTGCCGTCCGGGTCGAGGAAGTCGTAGCGAGGCGGGGTCCGGCTGGCGTTCACCACCCGGACGTCCTTCCCCTTCTGCCGGAGCAGGCCCACCATCCCGACTTCCGAGCCGAGGGCATCGCCGTCCGGGCGGACGTGGGTGGTCACCAGGAAGCGATCGCAGGTGGCGATCAGGTGGGCGAGTGGCGACCAGTCGAGCGGCATGAGCGAGCGTCCCGGATCATTGGATGGATGGAAGTCTGAGTTTACCGCAGAGAGCGGCCCGCCCGCAACCGGGGCCGGGCCGGCCCCCGGTCACGTCGTGTAGGTTTCGACCCGGAAGAGGCCGAGATTGTCGCGGACCCAGGCGATCGTCTCGTCGAGCGCCTGGTCGAGCGTGTAGCGCGGCTCCCAGCCCCAGAGCTCGCGGGCCAAGGCCGTCCCGGCCAGGAGCCGTCCGACCTCGCTGGCCGCCGGGCGGACCCGGTCGGGGTCGGATTCCACCCGGATCGGCTTGCCGATCCGCGCGGCGATCCTCTCCACCAACTCCCCGATGGTGAGGTCATCCCCCCGGCCGATGTTCACGGCCCGGCCGATCGCGGCGTCGCACTGGGCGATTGCCAGAAAGCCGGCCGCCGTGTCCTTCACATAGGTCAGGTCGCGGCGCGGATCCAGGCTGCCCAGCTTCACGGTCGACCGCGCCAGGGCCTGGCTGATGATGGTCGGGATGATCGCCCGGGCCGATTGCCGGGGGCCGAAGGTGTTGAACGGGCGGAGGATGGCGACCGGGAGCCCGAACGCCCGGTGATAGCTCTCGCCCAACGCATCGGCCCCGATCTTGGTGGCCGCATACGGCGACTGGCCGCGCAGGGGGTGCTTCTCGTCGATCGGCACATACTGCGCGGTCCCGTAGACCTCGGAGGTCGAGGTCAGCACGACTCGCTGGAGCGTGGAGCTGGATCGGCAGGCGTCCAGGACGTGGATCGTCCCCATCACGTTGGTCTGCGCGACGTCGAGCGGGTTCTGATAGGAATAGGGGATCGCGATCAACGCCCCGAGGTGGAACACCCAGTCCATCCCCTGCACCGCCGACCGCACCGCCTCGCCATCCTTGAGGTCCCCGCGATGGACCTCGATCGCGTCGCGGATCTCCGGGTCGAGACGATCCAGGTGGCCGCGGTCGTCGCGGCCGTTGTACTTGACGAACGCGCGGACCTCATGCCCTTCCCGGACCAGGAGTTCGGCGAGATGGCTCCCGATGAAACCGCCCGCGCCCGTCACCAGCACTTTCCTGCCCATGCCGACCCTCCCTGCTCCGGTCAATATCCCGCAATCGGCGCCATCCTAAGATATTCCCGCCCTTTCACAACGCGAATCCCTCCCCGGTCCCGGACCGAACCCGCAACCCGCATCTGCTTTGGAGTAGGATCAGCTTTGCGGATCCGAAGAAAGATCCCATTGCCCTTAAAGGGCCAGGCTTATCCAGTCGATCATGTTCAACATCGCGGGAGAGAGCGAAGCCCGACCCGCCGGGCTGACCATGGCGAACGACTCAGGAGATGTGACGATGGGACTTCGACTGATCTTGGTGAGCCTGGTTGCGAGCATGGGATTCGAGCTGCCGACCTCGCAGGAGGTCCAGACGTGGAGCCGGTCGGGGCGGGAGTGGGTCGCGGCCCGGGTCGGAGAGTTCTCGGCCCCGCTGATCGGGGAGGCGCCGGCGGAGGCCGTTGAAGCCCCCACGATCGTTGCGGAATCGCCTGAGAAGCCCGAGCCGGCCGAGGCCGACCCCGTCGATGACCTGACCTTCGAGGTCGTGGTCGAGGGGATGGCCGTCCGTTTCGGCGACGAGTTCGAAATCGCCCGGGCCGAGGCCGCCCGGATCGAGGCCGCCACCGTCGCCATCGCCGAGCCCGCCGATGAGGTCGAGCCTCTCGCCCCGAACGTGGGCCTGGTCGAGGCCGAAGAACTCGTCGCGTCCGACATGACGCACGACGACGCGAGCCTCCCGCCCGCCGAGGGACTGGCCGCGGCCCCCGCCGAGCCCGGCCGGATCGACCGACTGTCCAATGCCGTCCAGCTGACTCGGAAGGCCGTCGCGGCCTGGGCCTGCCTGATCCAGGTGTCCGACGTGGCCCGGGTCGGTGACGAAGTGGTCCTGTCCCGCTGAGGCGGGCCGGCCGGATGATGGGATGGCCCGAGGGGCGACCCGAGACCTACCGGTCCCGGGTCGCCCCTCGGGCTTTGTGCCTTTCGAATGCGTTTCATGCCGGGGCGATGGCCGCCAACTCGGGCTCGGACTCGCCCGAGGAATCCTCGTCCCCTGCCCCGTCCACCCACTCGACCCGGCGATAGCCGAGGCTGGCGGCCACGCGCAGGACATCCCCGTGCGACGGGAAGGGCTTGCCCGATTGCACCTTGAACTGCTGGACAGCGTTCATGAACTCGAGTTCATCGTCGGTGTATTGTTTTTCGAACGTGGTGGGGTCGATCCGCCTCCGACGATCCTTCCGCGTCCGCGAAACCCGGGAGGGGGCAGCGGTTTCCGCCTCGACATCGGGCGTCGGCGCGTCGGCCTCGGGGGCGATGGGCCGGCGACGATCGTGGCCGCTCCGGCGCTCGTGAAAGAGAGAATCGGGGGGATAGGCAGAAAAATCGAATTTCGGCGTCGCGGGTCGCGTCTCATCAGGAATCATGTCGGACACGATCATCTCCTCCTCTCAACGCGAGTTACGGCCCCGTCGCGCGAACCTAACCCCGGAGATCCTGGATGGCGTGGGATCGGCCCGGCCGCGATTCGATGGAGTCGCTCGGCCATTCGCGATCCGCCTCTCCCTGGCTCTAGGTCGCGGCGACCCGCCTGTCAAACCGGGGGCGTTGGAAGGATGAGTCGGAGAACGCTGCCCGCGCCCATCTCGGGGGCGATGCGTCGCCGATGCCGTGGGGGCCTCGGCCCCGTCCGTGTGGCATAATGGGGGGAGTCGAGAGGATTCAAGCCGAACCTCTCGAAAGCCGAGTTGTCGCCCGGCGGCATATTGTCCCGGGATCGTGCGAAAACTAGATTACTTTGAACGTCTTGCGCCCGAGCCGTTCCCGCGGCCCGGTTGACCCATCCTGGAGATCCCCGATCATGTCCCGAACCGCGCGGTGGTGGAGAGGCGTCGGGCCCTTGACGTTGGGCGGCGTGATGCTGTCCGGGGCAGCGGCCTTCGCCGAGACTCCTTCCCTGTCCCAGCAGCTGGTCGACCTCGGTCGCCAGGCGTCGGCCCGCGGCAACGCCGCAGAGGCCAAATCGTTCTACCGCAACGCCCTGAGGCTCGACCCGAACAACGCCGAGGCCCGCGCCGGCCTGGGCCTGGCCGATTCCGTGCGGCAGGTCGCCTTCCAGGATCCGGCCGAGCCGGCCCCGGCCATGGCCCCCCCGGCGACCTCCGAGCCGATCGCGGAAGAATCCCCGATCGAGCGTCAGCAGCGGTTCACCGACGTCGCCCGCCAGGCATTCGTCAACGACGTCCGGCAGCGGCTCCAGGCCGCCCGCGACCTCAACAACGCCGGCAATCCCGAAGGGGGCCTGTCGGTCCTCCGCGACGCCCTGACGGTGGTCACGTCTTCCGATCAGATCCCCGAGGACACCCGGCGCCGCCTCGAAAACGAGGTCCGCAATCAGATCGGCGCGACCGAGCGGCTCGAAGAGCGGACCAACCTGGAACGCGCCGAGCGATATCGGATCTACGCCTCCCAGACCGCCCGCTCGGCGGCCCTGGACCGCCTGTCCCGCGACCAGGACACGGTCAACACCCTGATGGCCGAGTATGACAGCCTGATGGAGGAGGGGCGTTACCGCTTCTCCGCCTCCGGTGGGCTCGGCGACATCAACACCACGACGCAGCCGTTCGTCGACGCCCGGTATCGGGCCCAGGCCGCCCGCGCCCTGGCGCCGGACGCCCTGGCCCCCTATGCGGGCGTCTTCACGGCCGACACGACCGGCTTCCTGGCCCAGGCGATCTCGTTCGACCTGCTCAAGGAATACCGGTTCATGCTCACGATGGCCGACGTCGATCGGTCGGCCGTGCCGTTCAACGACACCCGGACCATCGAGTATCCCGAGCGGGCCGCGTGGCAGGCCGTCTCCGAGAAGCGGATCCTCCGCTACGGAAACGCCGACTACCTTTTCGATCGCGACGAGAAGACCAAGGCGATCCTCTCCAAGCTCAACGAGCGGATCTCGATGGCCTTCCCCAACGAGACCCCGCTCGAAGACGTGCTCAAGTACATCCAGCAGAGCACCCAGGATGAGGCCGCCGGACTGCCCACGGGCATCCCGATCTATCTTGACCCGCAGAGCCTGGTGGATTCCGACAAGACCGCTGCCTCGCCGATCATGATCAACCTGGAAGGCATCCCCCTCAAGACCACCCTGCGGTTGCTCCTGAAGCAACTGGCCATGACCTACACGGTCAAGGACGGCCTGCTCACCATCGTCTCGGAGGAATCCGAGGACCGGCCGACCGAAATCCGCGTTTACCAGGTCGCCGACCTCGCCATCATCCCCCTCTCGCTGTTCGGCATGTCCGGCGGCGGCATGGGCGGCGGCATGGGCGGCATGGGCGGCGGCATGGGTGGCATGGGTGGCATGGGCGGCATGGGCGGCGGCATGGGTGGCATGGGCGGCGGCATGGGTGGCATGGGCGGCGGCATGGGTGGCATGGGCGGCATGATGTCCGTTGCCCCCCAGGACCCCGCGACCCTGCCCGGCGGCGGCTCCTCGTTCGAGGAAAAAAAAAGCAACTAAACGCCCTTAACCAGACCCCGCCAACCGCCACAACCCCTCGGGACCGCGTCGCCCCCCCGGCGACCGGTCCCGCTCCCATTCCCGGGGGCGTGCCGAAGGGGCGGCCCCGCAAGCTCGACGACGAGCCGACGATCAGGTCAGCCCCCGCGGAGAAGGCCGCACCCAAGGCCGGCCCCGCGCGTGGTGTCGATCCGACCCAGTTCTGGAAGGGGTACTTCGAGAAGTCCGACGAGGCCCCGTCGCAGTTCTTCGTGACGGTCGCCCAGCTGGTCCAGGCCAAGGACTTCGTCAACGCAGAGGCGGCGATCAAGGCCTACCTCAACGCGCACAAGAAGCAGGCCGAGCCCTGGATGTACGAGTGGCTGGTCAAGATCCTGGAGATCCGCAAGCGTCCGGATTCCGAAGTCAAGCAGGCCCTGGAATACGCCGCCTACCTGGCCAAGCGGAATCGGAACGTCAACGACCTGATCCGGGTCGCCGACATGATGGTCCTCCGGAAGATCGACGGCAGCATCGGCGAAGGGGCCACGCAGACATCGACCGGAGAGCTGATCGACCTGGCGGCCGAGATCGCGCCGACCAATGCCTTCCCGCCGATGATGTCGATCAACCTCGCGTTGCGGACCAAGGACCCGAAGCGGATGATGGCATCGACCGACCAGCTCCTGTCGCTCGGCTGGCCCGGCTCCGACGACCAGTTGCGGCGGGATGCCAGGAAGCAGGTCGAGGCGCTCGCCAAGATCCTCCGCGATGAGGGGCAGACCGACGAGGCCGACGCGATGCTCGCCCGCTGGCCGGAGATCGAGGCCCGCGACCTCTACCTGCGCCTGACCTGGGAGGGCGAGGCCGACATCGACCTGACCGTCGCCGAGCCGCTGGGGGCGACCGCCAGCTTCAACAACCCCCGCACCGTCTTCGGCGGCGCGATCGTCAAGAACGGCTACGGCAAGCATCCCGAGGAGGTCTATGTCTGCCCTCGGGCCTTCGCGGGCGACTACACGGCCAAGGTCGATGTGATCTTCAACGACCCGGCGAAGCCCGTCACCGAGGTGACCCTGGAGGTCATCAAGCACGAGGGCACGCCGGCCGAGGCCCGAGAAACGCACCGCCTCAAGCTCTCCGACCTCAAGCCGATCGTGATCCACCTGGAGGAAGGCCGGCGCAAGGTCGTCCTCCCCTACATCCCCCCGCCCGAACGCCCGGTCATCGACCCCAAGACGAAGCCGAACGGGGCCGAGGCCAAGGCGGCCCCCAACCCGGCGACCACCCCGGCCCCCGCCCGCCCGGCCTCGCCCCCGATCCGGCCCTGAGCGGGGCGGGGGCAAGACGCACCCCCTAGGAAACGGGGGGCGTTCTTGCTATGGTGCAAGCCACACAGCATCGCTTGCTCTAGGAAGGAGACCGGCCGTGTTTCGCCGTCGAACGCGACCCCGGAGCATCGACTTCGTCTTGGTCGCCCTGGCGGCCCTGGCCGGGCCGGGGCTTCTGCCGGGCCGGGCGCCCGGGCAGAACGAGGCCGAGACCCTCTCCGTGAGCTTCCGGACGGCGGCCCGCCGGGCGTTGCCGGCGGTCGTCTCGATTCGCCCGCAGGCCCCCATCGGCGCGATCGTCCCGCCCTTCGGCATCCCGCCGATCCTGCCCGGCCGGATGGCCCCGGGGGGATCGGGGGTCGTCATCGATGCCGCCCGGGGCCTGATCCTGACCAACGATCACGTGCTCGGCGACGGTGGGCCGGTGGTGGTGTCGCTGGGCGACGGCCGCGAACGCCAGGTCGCCCGCGCCGATCGCGACCCCAAGAGCGACCTGGCCCTGCTGACCCTGGCAGACCCATCGGGTTTGGTCCAGGCGGAGTGGGGCGAATCCCAGGCGATCGACATCGGCGACTGGGTGCTGGCGATCGGCCAGCCGTTCGGCCTGTCGGGCACGGTCACCGCCGGGATCGTCAGCGGCAAGGGTCGAGGCGTCGGCCTGGCCCTGTATGAAGACCTGATCCAGACCGACGCGGCGATCAACCCGGGCAACTCGGGCGGCCCCCTGATCAACCTCCGGGGCGAGATCGTCGGGATCACCACCGCGATGAAGACCGCCGGGGGCGGTTTCGAGGGGGTTGGCTTCGCCCTGCCCTCGTCCCGGGCCCGGCGGGTCGCGGACGAACTCGCCGCCTTCGGCCGGGTGCGCCGGTCGTTCCTGGGGATCAACATCCGCCGGGTCGATCCCCCGACCGCCGCCCGCCTCGGGCGCCCGGACGCCGCGATGATCTTCGGGGTCGTCGAGGGCAGCCCCGCCGCCCAGGCGGGCCTCCGCCCCGGCGACGTGATCCTCCAGCTCGGCGGCCGGCCGATCAACGGGACCGGCCCGCTCCAGACCGCGATCGAGGTCGCGGCGGTCGGCGAGCCCCTGGCTCTGACCGTCGATCGCGACGGGGAGTCGCGAGAGATCACCGTCGTGCCCGCCGCCCAGCCGGATCGCTTCGGGCTCGCCCCCGTCGCTCCGATCGCCCCGCCGACCGTGGCCACGCCCCCGAACGTCGGCCCCGCCGACGAGCCTCCCCTGCGGCCCGACCCGGCCCCGACCGCCCGCCTCCAGGAGGGGAATCCGGGGCGGGTCGTGTCCCGGTTCACCACCCTGGGCGACCTCGGCCTGACCCTCGCGGAGAAGGAGCCCGGCGTGTGCGTCGTCGAGCGGGTGACCCCCGACGGCCCGGCCGATCTCGGCGGGCTGGAGGCGGGGATGCGAATCACCGACCTGGACGGTTCCCCGATCCGCTCGATCGAAGACCTGCTCGCGTTGTCGTTGCCCGATCGCGACGTTCGGGTCGGCATCATGCGAGGCCCGAAGCCGGGCGTGCGGATCATCCCCCGGCCCGCCCGGACCTCGGGGCCGGCCCCCGAGCCGGCGGCGCCCCGGCTCCCCGCGGCGGCCCCGACGCCGAGGCCCGACCCGAACTGAATCGCATCGCGGGGGTGGCCGCCCGGCCCGCCGGGAGGGCCCCCGTCCATGGAATGGACCACGCCTGAGACGGCATCGAGAAGGCCCCCGCATCATGAAACCACGCATCCTTGTGGTCGACGACACGCCCCTGAGCCGGGAGACCTTGCGCCAGGTCTTCGAGGAGGACGGGTGCGAGGTCGAGGTCGTGGCCGATGGCAAGGCCGCGCTGGAGCGGCTCCGATCCCATCCGTTCCAGATCGTCCTGACCGACTACATCATGCCCGAGATGACCGGGCTGCAACTTCTGGCCGCGGTCCGGGCCGAGAAGATCCCCTGCGGGGTCATCCTCCTGACCGGCCACGGCGACCCGCAGCTCGCCCTGCAGGCCATGAAGGACGGCGCCGACGACTTCGTCGCCAAGCCGTGCGAGCCCGACCGGCTCCGGCTCCTGGTCCGCCGGACCCTGGAGCAACGCCTGGTGATCGACGAGCTGGAGCAGCTCCGCGTCCAGATGCGCGAGGACTATCGGTTCCACAACATCGTGTCCAAGAGCCCGAAGATGCGGAAGATCTTCGACCTGATCAAGCACGTCGGCCCCCTGGGCTCGACGATCCTGATCTGGGGGGAGACCGGCACCGGCAAGGAATTGATCGCCCAGGCGATCCACGCCTCGGACACCCGCCGCGACGGCCCGTTCGTCGCCCTGAACTGCGCCGCCCTGAACGATGCCCTCCTGGAATCCGAGCTGTTCGGCCACGAGCGGGGCGCCTTCACCGGGGCCGAGCGGCGCAAGAAGGGCCGGTTCGAGATGGCCGACGGCGGGACGCTGTTCCTGGACGAGATCGGCGAGATCTCGCACGCCATGCAGGCCAAGCTGCTCCGCGTCCTCCAGTCGGGCACTTTCGAACGGGTGGGCGGGACGGAGACGATCACCGTCTCGGTGCGGATCGTCGCGGCCTCCAACAAGAAGCTGGAGGACGAGGTCAAGGCGGGCCGGTTCCGCTCCGACCTGTACTACCGGCTGGCGGTGGTCCGGCTCGACGTGCCCCCGCTCCGCGAACGGACCGAGGACATCCCGCTCCTGGCCCGCTACTTCCTCGAAAAGCTGACCGCCAAGAGCACCCCGCCCGTCACCGAGATCGACACCGGGGCCATGCAGGCGTTGCTGGAGCACTCCTGGCCCGGCCACGTCCGCGAACTGGAGAACGCCATCAAGGCCGCCGTGGCGATGGCCGACGGCACCGTGATCCACCGCGACTCCCTGCCCGCCACGGTCGCCCCGCGCGAGGGGAAGTCCTCGACCCCGGCGGGCCTGATCGACATCGAGCGTCCCCTGCTCGAATTGACCGGCGACCTCGTCTCCCGGGTCGAGCGCGACTACTTCACCCGCCTGCTGGCCTACTACAAGGGGAACGTCGCCCGCTGCGCCAAGCACAGCGGGCTGTCGCGGCGGAGCGTGACCCAGAAGCTCCAGAAGTACGAACTCGACCGCACCCAGTTCAAGGACCCGGGACGCCGCGACGCCGTCCCGATCGGCGACGCCTGACGCCGATCAGGGCAGGGGCACATCCTTGAACTCGATTTCCAGAGGGATCGAGACGACCTTGCTGGGGGCCTCGTAGACCAGTTGGTAGTCGGCCGGCTTGCCCGGGGCGTCCACGAACAGGTATTCGAAGCTGATCCGGCCGGCGTCGGCCCCGGTGTTGTTGAACCCGCCGTTGTGCATGAACCGCGATCCGTCGGGCTTCTGGAGCCAGATCCGGTTGTTGAACAGGCCCTGGCGGTAGCTCTCGAACTCGGGGCCCCCCTCGGGGTACTGGATCACCAGGGCGACCTTCCAGACCTGCTCGTCGACCTCGGTCGATTCGAGCGTGACGCTGATGTCCCCCTGCTTCTGCACCGCGTCGACGGCCGCCAGGCTGGGGAACCGGAACGCCTTGACGCCCGAGGGGACGGAGAGCGACGCCTTCACCGACAGCGTGGCCAGCGTCTTCGCGGCTCGGTCGGGGGCGACGAGGTTCACGTTCATCTCGGCGGCGCAGTCGGCCGCGCGGAGGGCGACCTCGCCGGCCTCCTCCATCACCTGCGGCTTGACCTCCTCGCCCCGGTCGTCGACGACCTTCACGTCCTCGTTCTTGAGCGACAGGAGCATCGGCCGGAGCCGGGGCTCCCAGGCCACCTCGAACTGGGCGTTGGCCGTCCCGGTGCCGGCCTGGAAGTCGCGAGCCGCGGCGATCTGCTTGAACAGGATCCGATAGGGCCCGTTGTAGGCGACCATCGGCTTCGCCCGGGGCGGCATGCCCGGCTCCATCGGGGTGCCCGCCATCAGGCCGATCGAGCCGTCCCCGGTGTAGGGCTGGATGGTGACCCCGGCCTGCTCGGCCACGAGGTCGAGCGCCTCGAAGAAGGTTTTGCCGTCGATGTCCAAGTCGAGCGCCGGGTTGGTCGCCTCGGCGCCATATTGCTCGCGGAGGTCGGTGATCACGTTGCCGGTCTGGGTCTGCAGGGCCTTGACGACCTCGGTCAGCCGCAGCCCCTGCCCCTTCAGGGTCACGCGGCTCGCGCCGAGGTTGGTGACCTCCTCCTTCTGGCGGAGGGCGTCGCGGATCCGCTCCAGCCGCTCGGTCAGGTCGGGCCTGGAAGCATCCCCGGCGGCCGGGAGGAACGGCAGGACCCGAGGGCCGAGGTCGATCAACGACTTCTCGGCGGCGGCGCGGGCCTCCACCTTCGGTCCCGAGAGCCGCTCGACCAGTTGCGCCACGCGATCCTTGAGCGCGGCGTCCGAGACCTGCCCGGACGCCATCGATCCTCCAAGCAGGGCGAAGGAAAGCGCGATCCCCGCCGCGGCCGATCCCCATCCTCGACGCATCGCCGTCCCTCCCCGATCGGGTTGTAGAGTTCTGACCGAGCCCGTCAGCCGACCAGCCACGTCCCGTCCTGCATCACCACCCGGCCGTCGGCGGTGACCTTCCCCCCGGAGCGTAGATCCACGATCAGGTCCCAGTGGAGGGCCGACTCGTTGGTCCCGCCGGTCTCGGCGTAGCTCTGGCCGAGCGCCAGGTGGACCGTGCCGCCGATCTTCTCGTCGAAGAGGATCGACCCGGTAAAACGGTCGATGCCCGCGTTCAGGCCGATGCCCAACTCGCCGAGCCTCCGGGCGCCGGCGTCGAGGTCGAGCATCGACAGGAGGTACTCCTCCCCCTCGTCGGCGCGGGCCGAGACGACCCGACCGTCCTCGAAGGCCAGCGCGATCCCCTTCAACTCGCGCCCGCCCCGGCAGACCGGGAACGAGCACCGCAAGGTCCCCTGGGCCGACGTCTCGACCGGCCCGGTGAAGATCTCGCCCGATGGCATGTTCCGCCGGCCGTCGGAGTTGATCCAGGTCCGGCCGCCGACGTCGAGCGTCAGGTCGGTCCCCTCGGCCTCGATCCGCACCCGCTTCACCCCCGTCATGTACTCGACCAGCCCCGCCTGCCGGCGTCCCAGGTCCTGCCAGGCGGCCACGGGGTCGGGGCGATCGAGGAACAGGGCGGAGGCGACGAATGATTCGTAGTCTTCCAAACTCATCCCGGCGTCCGCCGCGTAAGCGGGCGTCGGGTATTGCGTCAGCACCCACCGCTTCTTGCTGGCCAGGGCCCGGAGCGGGGCGCGTGCTCGGTCGACGATCGCCTGCCGGCGCGGGTCGACCCCCTTCATCGACCGGGTGTCGGACTCCGCCGAGATCCGGATCCGGCCGTCGACCACCTCGGCCTCGCGGACCGAGATCGGCGACAGGTAGGCGAGCTGATCGTCGTTGGCGTGGCCGACGAAGTGCTCGGCCAGCCCCGGCAACTCGACCCGGACCACCGGGTTGGCACCCCGCTCGACGACCCGGCGATAGCAGGCCTCGATCAGCGGCCGGGCTTCCAGCTCCGAGCCGATCAGGATCGTCTCGCCGGGGGCGACGCGGAGGCAGTAGTCGACCAGCAGGGTGGCCCAGCGTTCGATCAGGTCGTCGGTCATCGTCACCCCTCGCGGCCGATCCGGGCCAAGACGTCCGTCCGAGATCGACGTTACCCGACCGCGAAGCCCGTCGCAACCGCTTGACGGGGGGGAGCCCAGGCTCGAAAATCGACCGACCGTCGGCCCAACGGCCCGGCCTCGATTCCGCCAGGCCCCCGAGAAGGATCGCACCGCATGGCATCCCGCACGTTCGCCCTCCGGACCCCGGCCGCGCTCGCGCCGGCCCTCCTGCTCGGACTGGCCGCCGTCGCCGCCCGGGGCGACTCCCCGCCGGCCTACGTGAGCGCGAGCCAGGCCCGCATCCGCCAGGACGTCGGCTACCTGGCCGCCGATGCCCAGGAAGGGCGCGCCCCCGGCACCCGGGGCATCGAGGCGGCGGCCGACTACATCGCGGGCGTCTTCCGGGAGATCGGCCTCAAGCCCGCGCCGGGCGCCGACGGCTTCTTCCAGCCGTTCACGATCAAGGGGAACGCCGCCCTGGACGGGGCCGCCTCCCTCTATGCGACCCTGCCCGCCAACCCCAAGAGCGAGGCCGGCAAGGACGACTTCTCGCCGCTGGCCATCGGCGCCGGGGGGACGATCGACAAGCTGCCGGTCGTGTTCGTGGGCTACGGGATCACCGCGAAGGACGAGAAGAACAACCTCGACTACGACGACTACGCCGGGATCGACGTCAAGGGGAAGGTCGTCCTGGTCATCCGCCGCGAACCCCAGCTCGACGACGAGAAGAGCCCGTTCGCCGGCAAGACGACCACGATCTACGCCTCGGTCAACCACAAGCTGACCAACGCGTTCCAGCACGGAGCGGCGGCCGTCCTGTTCGTCAACGACCTCGCCGGCCTGAAGGACGGCCCCGATCGCCTGGTGCCGATCGAGGGGTTCGGCTCGGAGGAGAACTCGCCGATCCCGTTCGTGATGGTCAAGCGTGACTTCGCGGACGGCCTCCTCTCCGCCGGCGGGCTCCCGTCGCTCAAGGAGGTCGAGAAAGAGATCGACGGCGACCTCAAGCCCCGGAGCCGGCCGATCGAGAACGTGACGGTCTCCGGCTCGTTCCCGATCGTCCGCAAGGGAATCACGACCAAGAACGTGATCGGCGTGCTGGAAGGGGCCGGCCCCCTGGCCGACGAGACGATCGTAGTGGGCGGCCACTATGACCACCTCGGCACCGGCGGCCTGACGTCGGGCTCTTTGGCCTTCTTCTCGAAAGACATCCACAACGGCGCCGACGACAATGCGTCGGGCACGGCGATGGTGCTGGAACTGGCCCGTCGCCTGGCCCGGCGGCCCGACCCCCTGCCCCGGCGGGTCGTGTTCATGGCCTTCTCGGGCGAGGAGAAGGGCCTGCTCGGGTCGCGGCACTACGTCGAGCATCCCCTGATCCCGCTCGACAAGACGGTCATGATGATCAACTTCGACATGGTGGGCCGGCTCAGCGACAAGGGCGAACTCACCATCGTCGGCACCGGCAGCACGCCCGGGATCGAGGAGATCGTGGACGCCCTGGGCACGGCGGCCGGGTTCAAGGTCAAGAAGGTCAAGGGGATGTCCGACGGGTTCGGCGGCAGCGACCACGAGTCGTTCTACCGCAAGGACGTGCCGATCCTGTTCCCGTTCACCGGCCTCCACGCGGACTACCACCGCCCCAGCGACGACGCCGACAAGATCAACTACGCCGGCATGACGCGGATCGCCGACTTCGGCGAACTTCTCTTGCTGGACATCGCCCGGCGTCCCGAGCGGCCCCAGTTCGTCAAGGCGGCCGAGGCGCCCCGCCCCGGCCACGGCGGGGGATCGGGCAACGCCGACCCCGGCCGGCTCTCGACCTCGGCCTACCTGGGCACCGTCCCCGACTACGCCGGCGAGGAGAAGGGCGTGAAGCTGTCCGACGTCCGGCCCGACAGCCCGGCCGCCAAGGGGGGCCTGAAGGGGGGCGACGTGATCGTCGGCTTCGGCGGCAAGCCGATCGCCACGATCTACGACTACACCGACAACCTGGGCCGATCCAAGCCCGGCGACAAGGTCGAGATCGTCGTCAAGCGCGACGGCAAGGACGTCACCCTGACCGTCACCCTGGGATCGCGGCCCGGTCAATGAGGCGGTTCCCGCAACTCCTCGCCCTGGCCCTCCTCGCCCCCATGCTCGGCTGCCGCCCGGCCGGCGATGACCCCCTGGTCATCGCCTCGCCGTGGCCCCAGCCCGAGCGGGACCGGGCCGACGCAGCGTATCGATCGGGCCAGGAGCCGTCGCGGCCGGTCGCCTGGGTGGCGCTGGAACCCGGCGATCGCCTGGCCGATGCGCTCGCCCGCCGGGGCGGCGTCGACCTGATCGTGGGCGGGTCGAGGGAGGAACTGGCCCGGCTCGCGGAGGCCGGCCGGGTCGAGCTTGCGACCCTACCGGACGCCCCGACGGCGGAGGCTTCCGATCCGGGCCCCTCCCCGGCCGGGCTCGCCGACCCTCGGGACGACCCCGCCGCCTTCGCGGAGATCGTCGCCTTCCTGGTCCGGGGGGAATGGCCGGTGCAGTATGCCGGTCTGGTGCGCCGGGCCGCCGTGGGCCGCATCCAACAGGGGCTATCGGCGAGTCCGTCCGTCCGTCCGGGGTTCGCGGTCGTGAAATCGACGCGGCACCGGGACGAGGCGATGGCGTTCCTCGCCACCCTGGCCGGGCCCCAGGACCGGGCGGCGATCTCGCCCCTCGATGCCCGCGCCGATGGCCTGGTCGCCGACCTGATCGGGGCGACGATGGTGGACGCCCACGACGAGATGCGATCGGCCTGGACGGCGCTCGAACGGTACGGGCACCCGGCGGCGGCGGAGGCCCCCTTCTTCGAGGCACCGCCCTGGCCGCCCGCCTCGGTCACGAGGCTCCGGTCCGACCCAGCCGATGCCCCGCTGCTGGAGACGTTGGCCGAGCAGGTCGCGCCCGGCCCGGAGGAGCGGGCGTGGCTCCTGGAAAGCTGGGGTGGCAAGACCCGGCCGATCGACGGGGCGCTGCTCCACGACCTGGTCGGCGCGGCCGGGGGCCGGCTGGCACGCGAGCCCCGGTTCCGTTCCTGGCTCCGGGCCGAGTGGACGGCCTGGGCCCGCCAGCGTTACCGACGGGTCGCCCGCGTGGCCCGGGGATGGGTCCCGTCGTGATCCGAGTCGTCCTGGAAAACCTGGTGCGTCGCCTGGACGACGTGGCCGTCGTGGACGGGGCCTCGCTGGAGATCCGCCCCGGCGAATTGACCTACGTCCTCGGCCCGTCGGGGGCGGGCAAGACCACCCTGGCGCGGCTGATCGCGGGGCTGGAACCGCTGGACGACGGCGAGATCTACTTCGATGGCCGGCTGGTCCACGCCCTGCCGCCCCAGGACCGGGGCGTCGGCATGGTGTTCCAGGACGACGCCCTCTGGCCCCACCTGACCGTGGCCGAGAACGTCGCCTACCCGCTGAAGCTTCGCCCCGGATCGCGACGGGACCGCCGCGCCCGGGTCGGCGAGGCGCTCACCGCCGCCCGGCTCGACGGCCTGGCCGACAAGCGGCCCGCGCGGCTCTCGGGCCTCCAGCGGCAGAGGGTCGCGCTGGCGCGGGCCCTGGTGCTGAACCCCGACCTGCTGATCCTCGACGAGCCTTTGGGCCGGCTGGAGGATCGGGTCCGGGGCGAGTTCCGCGAGGAGATCGCCCGGGCGGTGGCCGAGTCCGAGACGACGGCCCTGGTCCTCACCAACGACCCCCGCGAGGCCCTGGCGATGGCCGACCGGATCGCCGTCATGGACCTGGGCCGGATCGTCCAGTCGGGGACGCCCGCCGAGGTCTACAACCGGCCGGTCGACGCCTTCTCCGCCCGCCTGCTCGGGGCGATCAACCTGATCCAGGGGCAGGTGGAGGCGGTCGACGCCTCGGGCGAGGTGGTCGTCCGGACCCCGCTGGGCCGGCTGGTCGGGCGGATCGACGAGAACGCGACGACCTCCCCCGGCCTGCCCGCCACGGTGGCCGTCCGGCCCGAGGCGATGGGCCTGGGCCCCAACGTCCCGGCCGGGTCCAACCGATTCGTCGCGACCATCGAGCGGGTGGTGTTCCAGGGGGAGACCCGGCAGATCCACCTGCGCGGGCCCAACGAGTGGCCGGTGCTCGCCCTCGCCCTCCAGTCCCAGCCCACGTCGCTCCGCGAGGGCCAGACCCTGACCGTCTCGGTCTCGCCCGAGTCGATCATCGTCCTGCCGGCCAAGCATGCCATCGCCGACCCGCCCGCCGCCGGCTGAGCGGAGACAGGCTCGCCCCGATCAATCCCCGGCGGCCGACGCTCTCGCGGGAGGATGGGCCCATCGGGCGAGCCACCCCCCGATCAGGGCGATCACAACCTGCGGCATGACCAGGATCGTCGATGCGCAGACCTGGGCGACGACGTGATTCCCCAGGAGGTCGGAAGGTACCACGTCGCTCCATCGGAGATATCGCCTCTCGCATTCGTGATGCACCGCGAAGACATACGCGGCCAGCGCGGCGAATCCCGCAAGCTCGAACCCCACCAGCCAGGTGCGGCCCACCCGGCGACGCCAGCCGGCCAGGAGGCCGATCGCGAGGAGATTGGCCATGGGCAACCCTCCCCTCGCCCAGAATTCGAGCTTGTTGCGGCTGTTGACGGGCGGCGCGTACCCCCGGGCCTTGGACCGGGGAAAGGCCGCCCGGATGGCCCCGAATTCGATCGCGACGACCGCGACGAAGACCATGAGCCAACCGATGCTGATGCGTCGCGATCGCGGGGCGGACGCCCGGGTCTGCTCGCTCATTCGGGCCCGATTTCCTTTCGACGATTGGCGAGGATGCCCGGGCATGAAGGCCGGTCCGCTACGGCCCGACGACCCAGAGCGGGCAATCGCGGCGGGCCGCCTCGTTGGCGGCCAGGGCCAGCCGGGCGAAGGCGATCACCTCCGGCGCGTCGGAGACGCCGCCTTCTTCGCCGTCGGGATGGGCCTGGATCAGCGATCGCAGCCCCGGCTCGTCGAGCGGCAGCGACCAGCGCGTGGCCAGTTCCTCCAATTCGGCCCGGAGCCCCGGCAGGCTGGCGCAGCGGAGCGGCCCGCCTTCTTCGAGCGGGAGCGAAAGGGCCTGGACCGGGGCCGGCAGGTAGACGCCCCGGCCGTCGCCGACCAGGGCCATCAGGTTGGGCACATTGTCCGCGCCGAGGTCGGCCACGGCCCGGCCTTGCAGCTCGCCCCAGGGGGCGTCGCCCAACTCCCCGAACCGGAGCGGGGGCACGCCCTCCCACTCCCCTTCGGCGCCGAAGGCGCGGTCCAGCGCCTCGGCGATCGCGGCGGCGGACCGCCCCTCGAACGTCCCCTTAGCCCCCCCGACGGTGAACGTCAGCCCCACGGATCACCCCCTTGAGGCGCGGGGTACGGTGCCGCGCCCGGGGTCGGGCCGGCCCGCGCCGCGCGGGTCGAGATCGAAGCGTGCGATGCCGGTCGATTCGATGCGGATCCGGACGCGATGCGACGGCCGAAGCCGGGCCGGGGGCTGGATTCGCCCCGCCCGAGACCGTATTTTGGTGGTGGCTTCGGGCCGTTCGCCCGAGTTTGCTGCCGCCTCGCCGCCGCTGTCAAGCGGCTCCTCGAAAAAGGGTGGTCTCCATGTTGCGATGTCGGACCCTGGGCGGGCTCGGGCTGGTCGCTCTTGCGATGATCTCGGTCCCGGGGCGGGCCCAGGACGGCCCGATCGGCTTCGCCCCGGCGTCCCGCAAGGCGCAAGGCAAGGCCGAGGCCCATGCCCTGGGCGTCCCCACCCCGGACGCCGCCCGAGCCTGGCTCCACGAGCTGACCGAGGAGCCCCACGTGGCCGGCACCCCGGCCGATCGCAAGACGGCCGATTTCCTCGCCGACAAGCTCCGGTCCTGGGGCTGGCAGGTTCAGATCGAGGAATACGAGGCCCTGCTGAACTACCCCAAGCTGGGCAGCGTCGTCTGCGAGCTGGTCCGGCCCGAGCCCGTCCCCTTGAAGGTCGTCGAGGATCCCCTCGCCGTGGACAAGGACTCGGCCAGCGCCGACGTCTTCCCCGCCTTCCACGGCTACGGCGTCTCGGGCGACGTCACGGCTCAGGTCGTCTACGCCAACTACGGACGCCCGGAAGACTTCGCGACGCTGACACGCATCGGCGTCGACGTCCGGGGCAAGATCGTCCTGGTCCGCTACGGCGAGCTGTTCCGGGGCCTGAAGGTCCGCAACGCCCAGAAGGCCGGCGCCAAAGGGGTCCTGATCTATTCCGACCCGGCCGAGGACGGCTACACCAAGGGCGACACCTATCCCGGCGGCCCGTTCCGGCCGGCCTCGGCGCTCCAGCGCGGCAGCGTCCAGTTCCTGTCGCTGGGGCCGGGCGACCCCTCCACGCCCGATGGGCCTTCGATCAAGGGGGCGAAGCGGCTCGCCTGGGATCCCCAGCACGGGTTCCCGCTGGAAGCCCCCGCCGACGCCCCCCCCGCCGTCATCGCCCAGAAGGCGGCGGAGATCAAGGCCTGGGAGCAGGCGGCCAAGGTGGCCCGGGTCGATTACTTCGCGTCGATCCCGTCGCTGCCGATCAGCTACGAGGCGGCGAGGCCGATCCTGGCGGCGATGGGCGGCGCGAACGTCCCGGCCGGCTGGCAGGGCGGATTGCCCCTGGCGTACCACGTCGGCCCCGGGCCGGCGGAGGTCCGCCTCGCCGTGGCGATGGACTACCAGATCCGCCCGATCTGGAACGTGGTCGCCACGATCAAGGGGGAGGTGGAGCCCGACCGCTGGGTCATGATCGGCAACCACCGCGACGCCTGGGTGTACGGCGCCGTGGACCCGGGCAGCGGCACGTCGGCCACGCTGGAAACCTGCCGGGCCCTGGGCTCGGCGGTCGTGAAGCTGGGCTGGAAGCCCCGCCGGACCCTGCACTATTCCAGCTGGGACGCCGAGGAATACGGCCTGGTCGGCTCGACCGAATGGGCCGACCACCACGCCCAGGAGATCGACGAGAAGGCGGTCCTGATGCTCAACGTCGACTCCGCCGTCTCCGGGCCCGACCTCGACCTCGACGGCGTCCCGTCGCTCCGCGACCTGGTGCTGGAGGCGGCCGGGGCGGTGACCGACGTCCGGTCGAATCGGCCGATCCTCGACGACTGGCTCGCCAAGCGTCGCGCGGCGTGGGCCGGCACGGGCCCCCTGGAACTCGACGACCTGTGGGGCCCCGCGACGCCGGGGACTCCGCCGCCCGCCCGCAAGTTCTCGCCGAAGATGAACCCGCTCGGCTCGGGGTCGGACTACACCGCCTTCGTCGACCACCTGGGCGTGCCGGCCGTCGACATCGGCTTCAACGGCCGCTACGGCGTCTACCACTCGGTCTACGACAGCTTCCACTGGATGGAGAAGTACGGCGACCCCGAGTTCCTGACCCACGCCAGCGCGGCCAAGCTCTATACCCTGATCGCCATGCGGGCGGCCAACGCCGAGGTCATCCCGTTCCGGTTCGTGCCCTATGGGGAGGCGATCCGGGAGTACGTCGACGACCTCCGTCGGCAGGTCGCCCGCAAGGCCCGGGCGGCCGAGGCGACCCCGGCGCGGCCGGCGTTCGCGTTCGAGGGGCTGCCGAGGCTGGTCGCGTCGATCAAGGGGTTCGAGGCCCAGGCCGCGGCGGTCGACGCCGCCACCGAGGCCCTCGCCCGCCGCGACGGCGTCGCGCCGGCCCAGCTGGCCCGGGTCAACGACGCCCTGGTCCGGGTCGAGCGGGCGTTCCTGCTGCCCAACGGCCTGCCCGGCCGCCCCTGGTTCCGCCATGCGATCTACGCGCCGGGGCTGACGACCGGCTATGCGTCGTGGCCCCTGCCCGGCGTCCGCCAGGCGATCGAGGATCAGGACCCCGCCCTCCTCGCCGACCAGGTCAACGCCCTGGCCGAGCGGATCGACGCCGCGGCGGCGGCCCTCCGCGCGGTGACCGTCGCGGCGACCACCGAACCAACCCCGCCGGCCCCGGCCCCGGCCCCCGCTGCGGCCCCCGCCCCGGCCCCCGCCCCGGCCGTTGCCCCCGCCCCGGCGCAGCCGGCCGCGCCCCCGCCCGGGCGAGGCGGCCGCTGAGCCCCCCTCCCCTCTCCCCCTCTCCACCACGTCCGATCCTCCCAACCTGATCTCGTACGATTCGAGGGCGCATGTCGACGGAACCATTGGCGGAGGCCGGGAGGGCGAAGTTGCCCCGGGTCCTGGGCCCGACCGAGGCGCTTTGCGTCGTGGTCGGATCGGTGATCGGCTCGGGGATCTTCATCGTCCCGGCGCGGGTCGCGCGGGATGTCCCCTTCCTGGGCGGGATCGCGCTGGTCTGGATCGTGGGCGGCTTGTTCAGCCTGGCGGGCGCGCTGACGCTCGCCGAATTGGCCGCGATGCTCCCCAGCGCCGGCGGCCCCTACGTCTACCTGCGCGAGGCCTACGGCCGGCTCCCGGCCTTCCTGTTCGGCTGGACCGAGTTCCTGGTGATCCGGTCCGGGTCGATCGCGACGCTGGCCGCGGCGTTCGGGCTCTACTTCGGGCTGATCATCCCGGCCCCGGCGGGCCTCCATCCCCTGATCTGGCAGACGGCCGCGGCGGTGATCGCCACCGCCTGCCTGGCGGTCCTCAACGTCCTGGGCACCAAGATCGGCGGCCGGATCCAGGTCGTGGGCACGGCGCTGAAGGTCGGGGCGCTGGCCGTGATGATCGTCCTTCCGTTCGCCATGGGCAAGCTCGACCCCGCCCTGCTCACGCCGATGTGGCCGGCGTCCGCGGACATGTCGGTGCTCAAGGGGATCATGGCGGCGATGATCGGCGTCCTCTGGACGTACGACGGGTGGGTCAACGCCTCGGCCCTGGCCGAGGAGATCCGCGACCCCGGCCGCAGCATCCCCCGGGCCCTGATCTGGGGCATGCTGACGCTGATCGCCCTGTACCTGGGGATGACCCTGATCTACCACATGGTGCTGCCCCTGGACGAAGTCCGCGTCGGGTCGTCCGAGAGGGGCTCGCCGCGTGGGGTGGCGGCCGATTTCTGCGGGCACCTGCTCGGCCCCGGCGGCACCCTCCTGATCTCCCTGGTCGTGATGACCTCGGTCTTCATCACCCTGAACGGGAACTCCCTGTCCGGGCCCCGCGCCTACTTCGCGATGGCCCGCGACGGCCTGTTCCCCCGGGGGTTGTGCCGGATCCACCCCCGGTTCCAGACGCCCGCCAACGCCATCATCGCCCAGTCGGCCTGGGCCATCATCCTGATCGTCGCCGGGACGGCGATGATCCTCTGGGAGCCGGACACGAGCGGCCTGCCCGATGGGCTCAAGGCCGCCTGGCAGAAGCTCCACACCACGCCGCTTTACGACGTCCTGTATAATTACGTGATCTTCGGCGGGACGATCTTCTACGGGCTGGCGATCACCAGCGTGTTCGTGCTCCGAGCCCGCCGGCCCGACCTCGACCGCCCCTATCGCACCTGGGGCTACCCGGTCACGCCGGTGCTCTATACCCTCGCCTCGCTGTTCCTGCTCTGGAGCATGCTGGATGGGAACCCCTTCGAGTCGGTCACCGGGCTCCTGATCGTGGCCTCGGGCATCCCGGCGTTCTGGTTCTTCTCGCGCACCTCGGCCCTGGATCCGGCCTGATCTGGCGTCATCCGGCGCGATCCGGCGTGGTTCGGCCCGCCGGAGGCGTCGAGAATCTGGCGTTGATCTTTTTCGCCGACGATAGACAATCTCCGGCGCCTGGGGATACAACCGATGGAATGGACTCCACACGAGGGGCGCGATGAAACGCATCATGGTCCACCCGCTCCACCCTCTCCGCTTCGAGCCGATCTACAAACGCCTGATCTGGGGGGGACGACGGCTCAGCACGGTCCTCCACAAGTCGATCGGCGAGGGGTCGGAGTATGCGGAGAGTTGGGAGATCTCCGACCACCGGACTGACGTCAGCCGCGTGGTCGAAGGCCCCCTGGCGGGCACGTCGCTCCGCGACCTGATCCGGGAGCACGGCGAGAACCTGTTCGGCAAGGCGATCGGGTCCCGGGACCAGTTCCCGCTGCTGGTGAAGTTCATCGATGCCCAGCAGGACCTCTCGGTGCAGGTCCACCCGGATGACGTCGGGGGCCGCCGCCTGGCCAACGACAACGGCAAGACCGAGACCTGGGTGATCCTCCACGCCGAGCCCGGCAGCCGGATCTATGCGGGCCTCCGCCCCGGGGTCACCCGGGAGAGGATGGCCGCCGCCCTGGCCGACGGGACGGTCGAGGAGTTGCTCCACTCGTTCCCGGCCCGCGCCGGCGACTGCATCCTGATCCCCGCCGGCACGGTCCACGCGATCGGGGCGGGGGTGGTGCTCGCCGAGGTCCAGCAGATGTCCGACGCCACGTTCCGGCTCTACGATTGGGGCCGGGTCGGCCCCGACGGGAAGCCCCGGCCGCTCCACGTCGCCGAGGCCCTGGAGTCGATCGACTTCGACGCCGGCCCGGTCTCCCCGCTCGTCCCGGTGCCCGAGCCGATCGTCGGCGGGGTCCGCGAGCCGCTCTCGCGTTCGAGCTATTTCGCCCTGGAACGGCTCCGCCTGGACGGCCCGACCACGATCGGCCTGACCGATCGATTCACGATCCTGGTCGGCCTCGACGGGGAGGCGGAGATCTGCTCCGACGACCTGTCGGTCCGGCTGGAACTCGGCCAGACCGTGCTGCTGCCGGCCTCGGTCGGCGCGTGTCGGGTCGTCCCCGATGGCCGCGCGACCCTGCTCACGTGCATCGTCCCCTGACCCGGGACGATGCTGACGTTACCGCCCTGGATGGTCCGCCGCCCCGCCGCAAAGGAGTGTCGCATGGCCGACGACCCCTCGTCGTCCGGTTCGCCCGCCGCCCGAACGTTCCTCGCCTTCGCCCCGATGCTCCGCGCCGTGGGGATCGCCTCCGACGCCAAGAAGCTGATCTTGGCCGCCGCGGGGCTTGCCCTGCTGTGCGGCGGATGGTGGGGCATCGCCCGGGCGTTCGGCGACCATGCGCCCCTGCCGATCCTCCCCGGCTCGCCGCTGGCGATCGGGGCGGGGACGCCGGAAGGGTGGTCCTACGCCCTGGCCCGGAGGGTCGCCGAGCCGGCGCGGGCGGTGGTGGCCCCGTTCGCCGACCTGCTCTCCCCAAGGCCCGCCGGGGCGGCCGTCGGGCTGCAATCCGCCCTGATGGGCCTGTGGGCATTGATCGTCTGGGGCATCTTCGGCGGCGCGATCGCCCGGATCGCCGTCGTCCAGGCCGCCTGCGGCCGGAGGATCGGCATCGGCTCGGCCGTGCGGTTCGCCTTCCGCAAGGCGGGCTCGCTGATCGGGGCGCCCCTGATCCCGTTCCTGGCCGTGATCCTGTTCATCGCCGCGAATGCCGCGCTCGGGCTGGTGTCGCGGATCCCGGGCGGCGTCGGTCCCACCGTGGTGGCGGTCCTGGGATTCATCCCGATCGCCCTGGGGATGGTGACGGCCCTGATCCTGCTGGGCCTGGCCCTCGGCTGGCCGCTCATGCACGTGACCATCGCCGCCGAGGATGAGGACGCCCCGGACGCGCTGAGCCGATCCTACTCCTACGTCAACCAGCGGTTCTTCCGCTATGCGATCCACGTCGCCCTGGCCTGGGGGATCGGCATGGTCGGGCTGTTCCTCGCGGCCCAGTTCGCCCGGTTCGTCCTGCACCTGGCCGGCTGGAGCGTGGCCCTCGGCGCCTCGGCCAACCCGGATGTCCCCCCGTCGGCCCGGTCGATCGCCGACGGCTGGGCCTACCTGGTCGCGCTCCTGCTCCACGGCTGGGCTTACAGCTATTTCTGGTCGGCGGCGTCGATCCTCTACCTGATCCTGCGCCGGGACGTGGACGGCAAGGAATGGGACGACGTCGCCCTGCCCGAGCACGAGGGCGACCGCTTCGCCGCCGAGCCGGCGTCGACGCCGGAGCCCGCCCCGGCGGTCGAGGCGACCGCCTGAGCCGGCCGGTTCAGCCCCAGGTCCATTCCCAGTGCGACTCCCCTTCCGGCAGCTCGACGGACCAGTCGAGCCGCCCGATGGCGGGGTTGTGCCGGGGGGGCGGCATCTCGGGATGCGACTGCCAGGGGCCCGGATGGGCCAGCCCCGGGCAGGTCACGCCCACGTCGAGGGTGGCGGCCCGGGCCAGCCGGGCGCGGAGCGTGAGCCGGTGGACGGTGGAGCCGATGGGCCGTTCCAGCCGGTATTTGACCTCGCCGCAGCGGAGCCGGCGCGAGATCCCGACGTGGGGCCAGGCCCCGGGCAAGGCCGGTTCGAGCCGCAGACGGCGGTCGGGCACGTCCTCGTCGAGACCCGCCAGGTCGAGCAGGGCATCGATGAGCATCGATTGCAGCCCCCAGACGCCGCCGCCGACCGTGGCGCCGGTCCGCGCCGATTCGCCGCCCCGGGGGTTGGTCCGGACGAACAGGCCCAGCGTCCCGAGCCGGGCGAGCAGGCCGTCGAGGATCGTGGTGGCGATGTTCCAGGCGCGGGCCTCGCCGGTCTCCCGCCCCAGGCGGATGAGGTAGCGGACGATCCAGAGCGTGGCGAGGCTCGACGGGTCGGGGGGGATCGACTCGGCCGGCCCGAGCTTGCTGCCGATGCGGCTCGGCTCGATCGACCAGCGGGTGAAGAAGTTGGCGTCGCCGGCGATCGCGTTGTGGCGGAAGATCGCCTCGGCGGTGGTCCGGACCCTGGGGTCGGCCGCCGGCAGGAGGTCGAACGGGACGACCACCCCGAGGATGCTCACGTCGAGCGCGGTCGACCGCTCCAGGGACCGCCGGGGGTCGTCGGCCCAGCGTCCCCTCCGCGACGAGATCCGGCGGGCGTCCAGGAACCGGCCGGTCGCGTGGTCCACCATCCCGGGGCCGGTGCCGTCCTTGGTCGAGACGCCCAGGATGCCGACCTCCCAGATCCGGTCGGCCAGCGCCTCCCAGGCCGGGGCCGCCTCGGCCCGGTCGATCAATCGGGCGATCCGGGCCGCCGCCCTGAGGCCGGCGACCACCGAGGCGTTCGCGTACAGGAACGCCCCGAATCGGGTATCCCAGAGGCCCGCCGAGCTGACCAGCGCCAGGTCGTCCAGCCAGCGCAGGCCGGGGTGCCCCGAGGGGCCGATGCAGACCGAGACGGCACGCTCGACCATCGGCCAGCATGAGGCGACGAAGTCGAGGTCGCCGGTCGTGCGGTAATGCCGCTCCAGCGCCCAGGGGATCGTCGCCGTCTGGTCGATGGCCGGAGTCTCCCATTCCGGGTGGCCGTCGATCGTGTACTTGTGGAACCAGTAGGGATAGGCCCGGGTCTGCCCCTTCACCCCGGCCAGCCACTGGAAGACCTTGCGGCCGATCTCGGGGTGCCCGCACCGATCCAGGGTCGCGCCGGCGAAGATCGCCTCGCGCGGCCAGCAGTAGGCGCTCAGCCCGCGATCGAAGCCGGCGGCGATCGCCCCCCAGTACTCGTCGGCGTGCAGTGCGGCGGCCAGGGCCGACCGGCGGAGGCTGACGGCGTGGTTGGGCTTGGGGAAGTGGAGGCTGGGGACCGGCTCGACGAAGGCGTCCCACTCCTGCGCCGTGGCCTGCTCCACGGCGTCGAGGTCCGAACTGCGGAACCAGTCGAGGGCCGGGCGGAGCCAGTGCTCGAAGGTGCCCGAGTCCCCCCGCCAGCCGGTGAAGGCCCCGCTCACCAGCAGGTCGACCGTGGTGGAACCGCCCGCGGGCAGTTCCAGGTTGCGGAGCAGGATCGCCTCGTTCGGCCCGGTCGGCTCGCACTGGACCGGCCCGCCGTCGTCGAGGGCGATGGCGAACTCGATGGTGGCGTCGCGGGCCAGCTTGCGGTTGACGTGGCCGTGCCCCCGGTTGATCGCCAGCAGGGTCCGGTGCTGGTCGTGCCAGCTCAGCCCCGGCTCGCCGATCCCGCCGTTGACCTCCGCCTGGACGTAGACGCCGAAGATCGCCGAGATCGGCTCGGGGCCGTCGTTCGCGATCCGGAACCGCTTGAGATACTGGCCCGGCGACTCGGTGCCCCCCGCCGATCGGGGCAGGCACGACCCCTTGGCGACGAAGTCCACGGCCAGCACGCGGATCGGCCCGTGCCTCCAGGACAGCTCGGTCATCAGGACGTTGGTCGCCCCCTGGTAATGCTGGAACGTCCCCCAGGCCCGGCGTTCGCCGAACCAGTCGAGGCGGCGGCCGATCGCCAGGCCGGCCACGATCGCGCGGAAGTGGGACCGGCTCCGGGGCAGCTCCCCCTCGGCGGGGCGGACGTCGGAGTGGAGGCCGACCGAGGGGAAGTAGATGTCGTGGGTCCCGCCCCGGCCGTCGACGCGGACGGTCATCGTCCGGTTGCCGACGATCCCCTCCGGGCCGGGCGGCGGCACCTCGATCGTCTCGGACGGGTCGGGCAGGTTCGGGCGGACGATCGCGTCCTGCGACGGCCCGTAAACGACCTCGCCCCGGCATCGGGCCCCGGCGCGGTAGTGGAGCCGGACATTGACGCCCTGCGGCGGGATCGGGACGTGCCAGAGGCTGTTGACGCCCTTGTTCTCGAGCCAGAAAGCGGGCAAGATCACCGCCTCCGGCATGTCGTCGGTGGAGAGTTCGAGCCAGACCTCCTGATCGTCCTCGATCGGATGCGTCCCGACCACCACGGCCGACCACATCCCCGCGCGGACCTGCCCGCCGTGCCTCCCCTTCGCCGCCGCCTCGATCCACGTCGCCAGCATCGTCCCTCCTTGAAGTCGGGCCAGGTGCGATGGGCCCGACCGCCTCGACATCGATCTTGCTTGGGACCAAGGGTGGAAGATGAGCCATCGATTGTCGGCGTTCATCCCGCCCGCGCCAAGGGTTCGACAAGCTTCGGAGAGGGATTCCCGACGGCGATCCCCGGGCGTGCGGACGGCGACCCGGGGCCGGCCCGGCAGGTGCAAGAGATGCCCGGATCGCCCGGCGGCCCGGGCGGGGGCCGATGGGGCCGGCCGACCCACACGAAGGGCGAGCGACCATGTATCGAAGTTTCAGCGCCAAGGCCGTCGGCCTGGCCCACCTCCCGGCCGAGGCCGCGATCGACCTGGCCCATGAGGGGGGATTCCAGGGCGTCGACCTCCTCGTCGGCGACCTCGTGAAGGCCGGGTCCGACCCCCGGGCGATCCGCGATCGGATCGCGGAGCGCGGGCTGATCCCCGGCGCCTGGCACCTGCCCGTCGACTGGCGGGGCGACGAGCCGGCGTTCCTCCGCGACCTCGCGGAATTGCCCCGATATGCCGCCGCCGCGGCCGAGATCGGCCTGCTCCGGACCGGGACGGCGGTGCTGGTCGAGACGCCCCAGCGCCCCGAAACGGAGGAGGGGCGGGCCGCCCACCTCGCCGAGGTGGCGGCGATGCATGTCCGGCGGCTCGGCCAGATCGCCCGCATCCTGGACGATCACGGCATCCGGATCGGACTGGAGGTCGTCGGCGTCCGGTCCTTCCCGACCGGGCGCGGGATCCCGTTCATCACCCGACTGGCCGACCTCGACCCGACCCTGGAGGGGATCTGGGACGAGGCGTCGAACCTGGGGATCCTGCTGGACGCCTTCCACCTGTACGCGGCCGACGAGCCGGTCGAGGCCGGGCTGGCCCGGGGGATCGGCCGGGTGGCCTGGGTCCACGTCGCGGACCTCCCGGCCGATGTCGGCCCGGATCGCGACCGGATCATCGATGGCGACCGGGGATTGCCCGGCGAGAACGGCGCGGTCGACGTCGCCGGGTTCCTGCGTCGCCTGAAGGACGAGGGCTACGACGGCCCGGTCACGGTCGAGCCGATGCCCCGTTGCCGCTCGCTGGCCGGGCTGCAACCCATAGAGGTCGCCCGGAAGGTCGGGCAGGCGCTGAACGCCGCCTGGCCGACCTGATCTCGGGCCGCGACGCCGGGGCGCGGCCCCGGCGAGGATGGCCTCAGGAACTGGCGACGGTCATCGAGTTGGGGCCGGCCGCACGCTGGGGGGCGATCTCTTCGCGGAAGATCGCCACATCCGACGGGGCCTCGATGCCGAGGCGGATCTGGTTCCGGTCGACCTTGACGATCGTCAGGACGATGGAGTCACCGATCAGAATCTTCTCGCCCAGCTTCCTGCTCAGGACCAACATGGATCGCTCCCATCCGGTTGTGTTTTCCGAGTGTGACTTCGCATCGCTTCGCATTGCGTGCCATTCGTCGATGCACGCTCCGTACCAACACCATTACGACAGCGATTCGGCCTGTGACATGAATTATTTCCCGGGATTTTCGGAACGAAGCGGAGATCGGTCGCCGGGCGGTACTGGACGATTGGCACCTTCACTACCCGATTCCCATCGCATCGCATCGAAATGGGAACTCAGGTATCCCCCCGACTTGTAACCCCTGTGTCTGCGGACGGATCGGTGCCGGCGCGGGCGGGGCGTTCGGGGGAAATCCTTGGCACAGTGGCGGAGGGACCGCCCCGGCTGCTACCATCGGGAGGCCGACGTCCTCGGGCGGCCCGGGGCAGAGGGACGCCCCCGGGTCGGAACACCTGTTCTACGAGGCTCCTCCGGGAGCGTGGTCCGGAACGATGCCCACCGATAAAGACCTGTTCGCCGAAGAACAGACGATGGTCTCGATGAGCTTCGGCGACCATATCGAGGAGCTGCGGATCCGCCTGGTCCTCGGGCTGATCGGGCTGTTCGTCGGGATGATCATCACCTTCATCCCCCTGCCCTACTTCGGCCAGAGCATCGGCCTGTGGATCATGGAGACGATGTCCCTCCCGGCGCAGCGGACGCTGGAGGAGTTCTACTCCGAGCAGGCCGAGCGGGACGCCGAGAAGGCCCGGGCGGAGAACAGCTTCAGCGCCCCGGTCCTGACCAAGATCCCCGGCGACGTGATGGTCTCCGAGTTCCTCAAGATCGCCCCCGGGCTGAAGCCCTACCTGCCCCAGCCGGAGGCGGTCAAGGGCAAGCTCGTGGAACTGCCGCTCAGCTCCGAGTTGGGGGCCCAGATCCTCGGCGACCAAGGGCGGCTCCACCGCAACGCGCTGGTCTCGCTCCACCCGCTGGAGACGGTCACCATCTACCTGATGATCAGCATGGTCGCCGGGCTGGTGATCACGTCCCCCTGGGTGTTCTACCAGGCGTGGGCCTTCGTGGGGGCGGGGCTGTACCGCCACGAGCGGCATTACGTGGTCAAGTTCCTCCCGTTCTCGCTGGGGCTATTCCTCGCCGGGGTGTTCCTCTGCTTCTTCGGCGTCCTGCCGATGACGCTGAGCTTCCTGCTCCAGTTCAACGTCTGGCTCAAGATCGAGCCGACGATCCGGCTGACGGACTGGATGAGCTTCGCGACGATCCTGCCGCTGGTCTTCGGCCTGGCGTTCCAGACCCCGCTGGTGATGCTGTTCGTGGAACGGATCGGGATCCTGTCGGCCGACGACTTCCGGGCGAAGCGGAAGATCGCCATCGTGGTGATCGTGGCCCTGGCGGCGATCCTCACCCCGGGGCCGGACTGGATCAGCCAGCTGGCCCTGGCCATCCCGATGATCGCCCTGTATGAGGTCGGGATCCTGCTGATGGGCACCAACAAGAAGGCGGGGACGCCGGCGGTCATCTCCTGATCGGGAAGGTCGATTCGAGGATGGGCGAGCCATCGGGGATGGTCTATCTGGTCGGAGCCGGGCCCGGCGATCCGGGCCTGCTCACCCGGGCCGGCCGCGACGCCCTGGCGCGGGCGGACGTGGTCGTCTACGACTTCCTGGCCAGCCCCCTCCTGCTCGACCTCGCCCCGCCGGGCGCCCTCCTGATCGCCGCCGGCAAGACGATCGGCCATGCCACCCTGTCCCAATCCGCCATCAATGAGGTGCTGTCCGAGCACGCCCGGCTCGGCCGGTCGGTGGTCCGGCTCAAGGGGGGCGACCCCTACGTCTTCGGCCGGGGGGCCGAGGAGGCCGAGCACCTGGCGAGCCTGGGCATCCCGTTCCGGATCATCCCGGGCGTGACGGCGGCGGTCGGGGCCTCGGCCTACTCCGGCATCCCGATCACCCACCGGGACGCCGCGTCGGCGGTCGCCTTCGTGACCGGGCACGGCGACCCCGAGGCGACCGGCGACGGCCCGAACCGCAACCGGCTCGACTGGTCGGCCCTGGCCCGGTTCCCCGGCACCTTGGTCGTCTACATGGGCGTGACCCGGCTGGCGGCCCTGTGCCGGACCCTGATCCGCGAGGGGAAGCCGGCCACCACCCCGGCGGCCATCGTCGAGTCGGCGACGCTCCCCCGGCAAAGGACGGTGGTCGCGACCCTGGCCGACCTCCCGGAAAAGGCCGAGCGGGCGGGGATCGGCCCGCCCGCCCTGATGATCGTCGGCGAGGTCGTCGCCCGGCGGCCGGCGCTGGACTGGTTCGAGTCGCTGCCTCTGTTCGGCCGGCGGATCGTGATCACCCGGCCGGTCGAGGAGGCCGACCGCTCGGCGGCCGCGCTAGAGACGCTGGGGGCCGAGGTGATCCGGTCCCCGACCGTCCGGATCCTGCCGATCGACGACCCGGGCCCGCTGGACGACGCGATCGACCGGCTCCCGGCCTTCGACTGGCTGGTCTTCACCTCGGCCAACGGGGTCCGGCACTTCTTCGACCGGCTCGACGCGACCGGCCGCGACCTCCGCGCGGTGGGGCACATGCGGTTCGCCGCCATCGGCCCGACGACGGCCGAGGCGCTCCGCGCCCTCCGGCTCCGCGCCGACGTGGTGCCGTCCACATTCCGATCCGAGGCGCTGGCCGAGGCCCTCGCCCCGCGGGTCGCGGGCCAGAGCGTGCTGCTCGCCCGCGCCGACCGGGGGCGGACTATCCTCCGCGACGAGCTGGAAGGGCTGGCCCGGGTCGAGCAGGTGGCCGTCTACCGCAATGCCGACGTCGAGGCCCTGCCCGCCGGCCTGGCGGATCGGATCGCCGAGGGGGCGGTCGACTGGATCACACTGACCAGCTCGGCCATCGCCGAACGGCTCCATGCCCTGCTGCCGGAGGGCGCGCGGGCCAGGATCGGGCGAGACGTCGCCCTGGCCAGCCTGAGCCCGATCACCTCCGCGACGATCGCCCGGCTGGGATGGCCGGTCGCTGCGGAGGCCGCCGACGCGACCTGGGAAGGCGTCGTGGGCGCGATCGTGGCCGCCGAGGCGGCCCGCCGCTCAGCCCCGTCCTGATCTCAACGCAGTTCGCGGCTGGTCTCGAACCCCTGCCAGAGCACGAACGCGGCGCCCAGGATGAACATGATGTCCAGGACCAGGCTCTGGCCGCCCAGCAGCCCGATGATGGCGTCCATCAGGAAGACGACGGCCACCAGGGCCGCGACGCCCATCGAGATGTAGCAGAGGATCTTCTCGCTTTCCATGAACGGACGCTCCGGTCGGCCTCGATTCCGTCGATACTTCCCAGCTTATCACATGGGACGAGCCCGGGTGCAACGTCGGTTCGGCAAATCCGATGCGAGGGGGCGGGCCGTTCCGGCGGCGATCCGGCCCGCCCCGCCCCGTCATTTGGCGGCGGTCTGGATCGGGATCGAGCGGGGCTTGGCCGCCACCCGCCTGGGCAGCCGCACGGTCAGGACCCCGTTCTTGGACTCCGCCTGGACGAGGTCGAATTCGACCTCATCGGTCAGGACGATTTGCCGATGGAACGGGCCGGACGGGCGTTCGCGGGTCCGGTCCTGAGGGTCGGCGACGTCGAAGGCCGCCTTCTCGCCGCGCAGGCTCAGGACGCTCCCGGTCAGGGATAGGTCGATCGAGGTGGGGTCGACCCCCGGGAGGTCGGCCACCAGGATCACCTCGGTCGGCGTCTCGACGAGGTCGATGGCGGGCGTCCAGGCGGACGACGGGTCGGGTTCGACGCCCGCCTCCGGGCTCGCCGGGCCGCCCTGCGACTGCCAGTAGCCTTCGATCAGGCGGTTCAGCTCCCCCTGGAGGGTCTGAAGCGGGACCGAGAACTCGCGACGCCAGAGGCCAGGTCGGATCATGGGACGCTCTCAGTCGGTCGGGGTTGGGTTGGGCTCGCCGGATCGATCCCCGGGTCGAAGTCGCCGGAACGGATCGTCCTCTCAGTCATTCGCGAGCCAGGCTCATCTTATTCCACTCGCAGCCGGCGTGCCCGTCATCCCGCCGGATCCCGAAGGCCGGCATCGGGATCGCCCGACGACCCCCCGGCCTGCTTCGCCGCCCACTCCTCCTTCGCCCGCCCGATCGCATCGCGCAATTCCTGGTCGGCGGGGGCGCATCCCCCGTCCCACTCCCAGATGGGCGGCGTGGACCGATCCGGACGCGCGGCGGGATCGGCAGGGGTGGGGCACGCGGATCCGGGCTCGTCGTCCGGGCTTTCGGGACTCATCGGCGCCTCGAGAGGGTGGGATCGGTCCGCTCGGCGATCAGGGGCGGGCCGGAGTCCCTTCGATGGAGATGAGCGGGAAGGCGGCCTCGGCCGACTGGAGCCGCAACGCCTTCTCCTGCTCGGCCGTTGGGGCCAGTCCTCCCGTCGGGGCGGATGCGCCGCCCGCGCGGAGGACCATCTGGGGGAAGACCTGGGTGAGCCGGGGGAGGGTCTCGTCGGTGTACCGGGCCAGCTCCGAGGTCGAGACCACGCCGTCGCGGTCGAGGTCGGCGGAGGCCGGTCCCGGGTAGCCCCCGAGTTCGGGGGGGATCGTCCGCAGCCCGTCCGCCCCCATCCCCTTGAGCAGGACGTAGGTGAGGAGCCCGTGCTGGAGCGCATCGGCCTCGGTGGCGGGCTCGCCGCGGCGGGCGGCCAGCAGGTAGGAGTTGCGCGTCTTCCGCGAGCCGGTCTCGGCCAGGCGCTGGATCTTCCGGACCATCGGGTCGTTGAGGATCGCGCCGGCCTGGCAGGCGTCGACGATCACCAGGCGTTGCAGCGATTCGAGCCGGGCCAATCGGGCGTAGATGGCGGAGAACGCCAGGACGTTGGGGTCGCCGACCCGCGTGGTCCCGGTCCCTCCGGCCGCCTCGCCCCGGACGTTGCCCCGGAGCGCGACCTCGATCGGCACGCCCGTCGCCGGGGGATCCCCGAACGGGTACTCGGGCAGGAGCAGGCAGAACTGGTCGAGTCGGTCGTCCGTGTCGGTGTGCCCGGCCAGGAACATCACCACCGTGTCCTCGGGGTGGCCCTTGACGGCTTCGGAGAGCCGGAGGAACGCGTCGCGGACCCGGGCCTCGGTCACCTGGTCGTCGGTCAGGACGATCAACTCGCCGGGCTCCCCCTTGGCCGAGACGCCGCGCTCGTGGAGGAACGAGGCCATCCGCCGGGCGTCCAGGTGGGCATACTTCAGGGCACGACTCCGATAGGCGCTGATGCCCAGGGCGAGCGTGTGGAGCCGCCCGGCCGGCTCGGCCCCGTCGTAGGAGACGGCCAGGTCGTCCGACCGGCCGTCGGTCGCCCCGGGCTTGCTGGCCAGGGCATAGAACCGGTTCTCGCCCCCGCGCAGGGCGACCCGGGTCGTGGCGAAGTGGGGCCGGGCCGGGTCGACCCGGAAATCGCCGAGCGCACGGACCGGGACGCCGTTCTGGTAGAGCCGGAGGTCCGCGAGGTCGCGGTCGCCGGTCCAGAGCGTCAGTTCGACCTCGCGGGCCCGGGGATCGCGGCCGGCGGGCGGGTCCACGAACTTGAGCCTCGGGGACTCCTGCAAGGCTTGCTTCGGGGCGGGGCGTTCGGCCTGCGCGAACGTCTCGGCCAGGCCGAACGCGTAGTGGGTGTCCATCGCCTGTTCAAGCGTGACGACCCGCCCGCCGACCCGCCACTTGACCAGGGCCTCGCCGGGCTGGGAGCCGTCGTACAGCCCGTCGGGGGTGTAGGCGATCCAGTCGAAGGCATCGGCCGAGCGCCGGGTCGCGACCAGGCTGCCGATCAGGGAGCGGCCGGCCAGGTCCCACACCCGGACGGCGGTGTCATCCCCCCCGCTCACGATGCGGGACCCGTCGGACCAGGGGGCCAGGGCCCCCACCTGCTCGGTGTGGTGCGGCAGCGGCCGGAAGGGGACCGCCCGGGGCGCCCCGCCGTCGGGAAGGGTCCAGAACCGGATCGTCTTGCCGCGCTCCCCGGCCGCGACAATCCAGCCCCCGTCGGCCGAGAACGCCACGGCGTTGGCCGATCCTTCCACCCGGTCCTCGAAGGCGAGCGTCCCTCGGCCGAGGCCCCGCTCCATCGCCCAATCCCAGAGCTGGACCTGGCCTCCGCGCGTCCCGACGACGACGCGATGGGGGTCTTTCGGGGAGAACCGTGCCGAGGTGATCCCCGGGTCGTCCTCGCGGGGATTCTGGAGCACGACGGCCGCCTGCCGCAGCTCCACGGCCGGGTCGGCCAGCGGCCAGACCCGCGCCGTGCCGTCGTCGGAGGCGGTCAGAAGGTACGCCTCATCCCCCGAGAAGTCGACGTCGGTCAGCCCACCGTCGTGGATCCGGGTCCAGTGGACGAGCCGGCCGGTGGCGGCTTCCCAGACGCAGGCCATCGGCAGCTGGATGTCGTGGGTCGCCGCCGCGATCCAGCGCCCGGACCGGGACGCCGCCACGGATCCGAAGGCGGCCGTCGAGGGATTGCCGTCCGGCCCCGGGGGCCGTTCGAATCGGATCGGCCGGGGCTTCCCCTCGCCCCGGTCGAAGACGACGACGTCCCCGCCCCGGTCGGGGTGAGCGGCCAGGGCCAGGGCCCGCCCCCCGGGGAGGAAGGCCCCCGCGACCCAGGATCCGGGCACGGGCCTGGCCCCCTTCCGGTCCTTCAGGTCCCAGACCAGGGCGATGTCGTCCCGGGTGATCGCCAGGATCGACCCGTCGTCCGGGGAGACCCGGAGCGAGGCCACCTTGCCCCGGGCCGAGCGGATCGGCGGCAGGCCCTCGGCCCGGAGACGCCCCGGGGTGGCATCGAGCGTCCACGAGCGGATGCCGCCGTCGGCGTCGCCCACGACCAGGGTCCGCCCGTCCGGGCCGAAGGCCGGGGCGATCCCCGGCGACGGGCCCGCTTCGATCGCGACCGGCTCGGCCTTCCCGGAGGCCGGCAGGTGCCAGGCCAGGACCCGGCCATCCACGCCGGTGCAGGCGGCCAGCCACCGGCCGTCGGAGGAGAACTCGGCCCGCTCGATCTCGCCCGGCGCGGGGATGTCGTTGGCGTCCCGGAGCACCGCGACGGCGCCGCCGTCCCGGGGCTCGACCAGCGAGAGCGAGCCGGCGTCGGCCACCAGGAGCCGACCCGACGGGGAGAACCTCACCAGGCTCACCGGGCCCCGGCCCGGCCGGTCGAATTCGATCGCGCCGGTCGTCGCGTCCAGCACCCGGACCCGCCCCTCGTCGTCGCCGGCCGCGACCTTCCGCCCGTCGGCCGAGACGCCCAGCGCGGTGACGTGGGCCCGGATCGGGTCGAACCGCCGAAGCAGGGTGCCGTCGGCGGCGTGGGCGAGGACCACCCCCCCCTCCCCGGCCGAGACGATCGCGGCGGCTCCGGGCGCCGGGCGATCGGCCGACGCGATCCGGCCCAGGGGCGTGGGCTCGAAGTCGCGGACCTTTCCGATCCGGCCGTCGGCGATCTCCCACAGGATCGACCGGCCGCCACGGTCGAGCGAGACGAAGCGGCGGCCGTCGGGCAGGAAGGCCAGCGCGGCGATGCCGTCGGCGTGCTCGGGGGGGCCGAACGTCGACCGGGGCCGATCCCGGGTCATGTCCCAGCCCAGGATCCGGCCCATCCCGTCGCCGGCGATCAGGGCGGTGCCGTCCGGGTTCATCGCCAGGGCGGTCACGCCGTTCATCGGGTCGGTCAGGATCCGGAGCAGCGAGCGATCGGCCAGGCCCCAGACGCGGACCGTGCTGTCCTGCCCGGCCGAGATCAGGTGGCCGCCGTCGGCCGTCACGATCAGCGACGAGACGCGGTCGCCGTGGCCGTTCTGGACGATCAGCTCGGGCACCGCCGCCTCGACCGGGCGGATCCCGTCGGGCCACAGGGTCAGTGCCGGGTCGATGCCGCCCGCCGCCAGGAAGCCCTGCCCGGCCAGCGTGGCGTCCTCGCGGAGCGACCGGAGGCAGCCGACGAGGTTGTGGGCCCGGCTCGGACCGCCCAGCCCCTTCGCCAGCGCCGCGACGAACGGCCCGGGGACCGTCTCCTCGGAGGGCCGGCCGGCGTCGCCCGCCATCCAGGCCGTCACGCCCGGCCACCGGGCCAGGGCGTTGAGCCAGGCCGAGGCCGACGGGGAGCCCGCCGGCCGGTCGATCCCCCGCTTCCCCCGGCCCCCGGGCGACGTGTCCAGCCAGATCACGACCCGGGCCCGGGCCGCGACCCCGGAGGCATCCAGGGCGTCTTCGAGCGGCCAGCCGGTTCGGTCGAGGTTGGCCGCCGCCGCGTCGATCGGCAGCAGGTAGCCCCTCCCCGCCGGGCTCCCGGGCAGGGGCGGGCGGACCGCCGCCTGGCCGGCGAAGTAGATCACCGCGACGTCGCCGGGCCGGGCACGCTGGGCCAGCCAGCCGGTCAGCGCCCAGTCGAGGTTGGCGCGGGTCGGGCGCAGCGGCGGGGACGCCTGGGCCGGGGCCCCGTGAGCCCGTTCGCCCCGGTCCTCCAGGTGCAGGACGTGGTCGCGCTGCCATCCGGCCGTCCCGGCGATCCAGTCGGCCACCGCCCGCGAGTCGGCGACGGCCGTCGAGCATCCCGGGATGAGCCGGTCCTCGTAGCGGTCGACGCCGACCACGATCCCCCAGACCTGGGGCTTGCCCGGCGGGTCGTCGGCCGCGGCGGGCCGTGCGGCCCCGGACAGGAGGCCCAGGACGGTGCCGAACAAGGCCAGCTTCGCGCGTCTCATGGCTTTCGGAAGCCTCGCGGTGCGGGCGGCCGGGGGACGCCCGATGGGGGGACCAGGGGGACCTCGGCGGGCGGACCGACCGCGCCGATCAGGGCCGGCCGGCGTCGCCCGTCGGGGGGAATTCCGGGCATTCGATCACGACGCGGAAGCCGATGTATTCGAGGAGTTCCGTCTCGGCAAACGACTTCTCGCGCTCGGTGATGTAGACCTCGTCGACGGTGGAGTACCAGCTGCCGCCGCGGACCGCGTACCTCTCGACCTTCCCCGGCGAACCCTCCGCGACGAAGGGGTCGCGCAGGACGTTGGAAGGCTTCTGGTAGGGGGACCAGGCATCGCGGCACCACTCCTGGACGTTCCCGGCCATATCGAAGATATGTTGCTCGGTCTCGTCCCGGGGATACTCGCCGGAGGGGGTGGTCGTGACATCGTCCCGGACGGATTGGATGTTGGCCATCCGGTCGCTCGGCGGCTCCCCCCCCCAGACATACCGCCGACGCTGGCCGAGCGACCGGGCCGCGTATTCCCACTGGGCCTCGGTGGGCAGCTTGGCGCCGAAGGATTCGGCATAGGCGGTGGCATCCCGGCGCGAGATGTTCACGGCCGGATGGTTGGGGGCCATCGCCTTGTTCCGCTGCTTGAGCCCGTCGTAGATCTCCTGCCAGCGCACCGGGCTCGGCCTGGCGGCGGTCGTGAAATAGTTCTCGATTTGGCCGTTGCTGACCTCGAACTCCTGGAGATAGAAGCCGGAGACGATGACCGGGTGAGGCGGATAGTCCTTCCGGTTCACGTCCTTGGGCGCGTCCCAGGACCCCATCTCGAACTCGATCCCGCCGGGGATCC
The DNA here is from genome assembly GCF_051175315.1 of Tundrisphaera macrotermitis. Taxonomy (NCBI): domain Bacteria; kingdom Pseudomonadati; phylum Planctomycetota; class Planctomycetia; order Isosphaerales; family Isosphaeraceae; genus Tundrisphaera; species Tundrisphaera macrotermitis. The sequence continues at coordinate 1,479,456 of NZ_CP195100.1, read as the reverse complement.
GGACGTATCGGGCATGCGTCGGGTCGTCGGTGCGGACGATCACGCGGGGCCAGCCCTGGACCAGTTCCGGCGAGCCGGCGGAGGGCTCGGCCGCGAACCCATCGGGCAGGTAGATGCCCGGGGCATGGAAGCGGTAGAGGTTCTTGTCCTCGTCCCGGACGATCTGCTCGGGCCACCCATCGACCAGGGCCGCGCCCTTCAGGGCCCGATAGCCGTCGGGCAGCTCGGGCAGGCTCGTGCGTCTCGGGACGGCCGGCCCGTCCCCCCCGCCTGGCCGGTCCCCCCCCAGCACGATCGGCGTGGCCTCGATGGGCTTCTTCCCCGCGCCCCGGTTCATCAGGAAGAACGCGCCGGCCGACGCCAGCACGAGGAACGCGAGGACGGCCGGGATCCGGAGCGGGTGCCGGCGCCTCTCGTGCTGCTCGGCCTCGGAGGCCGGGTCCGCGTCGAGGCCTTCCCGCGGGCGCTCGGCCGCGACCGAGGTTGGCGAGGCGGTCGCGATCGGGCCCCGGCCCGGGGGGGCGGCCGAGTCCGGCTCGGTCGCCTCGACCGGCGGGGAGTAGCACGGGACGGCATCCCAGGTCGGCGGGGTGGCCGACGTGGCCTCGTCCAGGGGGACGTAGGCGGTCGAGTGGGGATGCTGCGCCGCGGCCGCCTGGGCGAACTCCTCGTACAGGAGCCGGCCGGTCGCCGGGCGATGGTCCGGGTCCTTGGACAGCACCCGGAGGATCGCATGCTCGACCTCCGGCGCCACGCGCAGGGCCGGGTTGGCCGCGCGGAGCGGCGGCGGGGGCTGCTGGGCGTGCTGCATCATGACCTGGACCTGCTGCCCGACGAACGGCAGCCGGCCGCAGACCATCTCGTACAGGATTACGCCGACCGAATACAGGTCCGACCGGCCGTCGATCGGCTTGGAGTAGACCTGCTCCGGGCTGCTGTAGGACGGCGTCCCGATGAACCCGCCGGTGAGGGTGGGGTCGTTGAGGTTGTTCTCCGGGTCGTTGCGGATCTTGGCGATGCCGAAGTCCAGGACCTTGAGGAACTCGCGCCCCGGGGGCCGCTTGCCCAGGAGCATCAGGTTGCTGGGCTTCAGGTCGCGGTGGACGATGCCCGCCTCGTGGGCCACGTCCAGCACCTCGCAGAGCTGGCCGAGCACGCGGAGGATCCACGAGAACGGCATGAGCGGGGCGGACGGGTCGCGGCCCTCCTGGTTGCGGGCCGCGGCCAGGATCTCGGTGATCGTCTGGCCCTCGACATACTGCATGTCGATGTAGCCCCCTTCCTCATCGAGCCGCGCGTCGTAGATCTCGATCGCGTGCTCGTGGTGGAACGAGGCCATGACCTGGAATTCGCGCTGGAATCGGACCAGCGCCCCCTGGTGGGAGGCCAGGTGCGGGACGATCATCTTGAGGGCATGGTCGCGGTTCAGGCTCGAATGGCGGACCAGCCAGACGTCGCCCATCGCCCCGCCGCCGAGCCGGCGGATCACCCGGTACTTGCCGTAGAGGGTCCGCCCGACCTCGATCGAGCCCGGCCCCACGGCGGTGCGTTCCCCCCCCTGGTAGCGCGTCCCCTCGGTGGTCTGGGGCGTGGTCGCGGGGAGGTCCGGGGAGAACCGGCGGGTATCCTCCTCGGTCCGGGACGCCGGCCGGCGGGAGGTCGGGGCGTCGCCGGAATGGGTGACGAACTGCTGCCGCGTCTGGTGCGGATCGACCTCGTCCGGATCGGCTGAGTTCGGCGTCATCGGGCTGTCCCATCATCGGGGGGCGGGGCGAATCGCACCGGACCGAATGCGCCATCTTACGGTCTGGCGGACCGCACGTTAAGGCGGGTCGCCCGCGAACTTCGCCAGGACCCCCAGCAGGGCGGCGACCTCCTCATCGCGGTGGGCCGCCGTCAGGCTCGCCCTCAATCGCGATGTCCCCCGGGGCACGGTCGGGGGTCGGATCGCCGGGACCAGCAGCCCCCGCTCCCGGCAGGCCGCCGAGGCGGCGACCGCCCGGCCGGGGTCGCCCAGGATCACCGGCACGATCGGGCCCCACCCCGGGTCGCGCGGCCAGCCCAGCGCGGCCAGCCCGTCGCGGGCCTGGTCGGACAGCCTCCGGAGCGTCGCCCGCCGCTCGGGCTCGGCCCGCACGATCTCGAGCGCCCGCAGGGCGGCGGCGGCCGCCGCCATCGGCAGGGCCGTCGAATAGATCAAGGACCGGGAATGGTTGATCAGATGGTCGATCAGCCGCCTCGACCCGGCCGCGAACCCGCCCACCGACCCGAGCGCCTTGGACAGGGTGCCGACCGTCACGTCGACCCGGTCGGCCACGCCCAGGGCCTCGGCCGCGCCCCGGCCGCCGTCGCCGAACACCCCGGTCCCGTGGGCCTCGTCCACCAGCAGGATCGCCCCGAACCGATCGGCCAGTTCGGCCAGTCCGGCCAGCGGGGCGAGGTCGCCGTCCATGCTGAACACGCCGTCGGTGGCGATCAAAGACCGCCGGAACCGGCCCCGGTCGCGGCGGAGGATCTCGCCCAGCCGGCCCGCATCGTTGTGGGGATAGATCCTCGCGCGGGCCCCGGACAGGCGGATCCCGTCGAAGATCGACGCGTGGTTGAGCCGGTCGCTGTACACGGCGTCGCCGGGGCCGACCAAAGCAGCGATCGTCCCCAGGTTGGCGGCGAATCCGGACGGGAACAGGGTCGCGGCCTCGGTCCCCTCGAAGGCGGCCAGGGCGTCGGCCAGGTCCCGGTGCGGCCCGCGCCAGCCCGAGACCAGGGGGGATGCCCCCGATCCCCATCCGTAGTCTCGCGCCGCCTCGCGGCCGGCCTCGACCACCCGGGGGTCGGCGGCCAGGCCCAGGTAGTCGTTGGAGGCGAAGTGGACCAGGGGCCGGCCGTCGGGCCCGGCGACATGGCCGGGCGTGGTCGGCCCGAGCGGGTCCAGGCGGCGGGCGAGGCCGGCGGCCCGGCGGGCCTCGGCCTCGGCGTTGATCCAGGCCAGGGGGTCGGCCGGCGGGAGGTCCGTCCGGCCGTCCCCGGGCCCGATCACTTGCGGGTCGCCAGGAACTCCACGAGGTCGCGGAGTTCGGCCGGCGTGAGCTTCTTGGCGAGGTCGTCGGGCATGGCCGAGGCCCCGCTCTTGCGCTCCTCGATGTCGGCCTTGCTGATCTCGATCGGCTTGCCTTCCACCGAGATCAGGCGCAGGGTCTTGTCGTCCTCCCCCTTGTAGACCCCGGAGATGACCAGGCCGTCGGACTTGGCCACGACCACCGACTCGAACCCCTGGGCGATCGCCTTGTTGGGCACGACGATCGATTCCAGCAGGTACTCGCGGGGGTGCTTGGCGCCGATGGCGGTCAACTCGGGGCCGACCTCCCCCCCTTCCCCCTTCACCTTGTGGCAGCGGACGCAGTAGACCGCCGCGTTCTCGCGGAAGATCTTCTCGCCCCGCTCGGCGTCGCCCCCCTGGAGTTCCCCGAGGTGGTCGGCGAGCGGGCCGTCCTTGGGCCGGGCGGCCTCGAAGGCTTCGAGCTGCCGCTTGACCTCGGGCGAGGCCTTCCGGGCCGCCGCGGCGAGCAGTTCGAGCCGGGCGGCGGCCAGCGAGTCCGGGCTCTTGGCCAGGGCCTCGACCGACCGGGCCAGGATGGCGTCGGAGTCCGGGTGGTCGATCCCGCCCAGGACGGCGAACGCCTTCTGCTTCTCCGCGGCCGAGCCGGCCTCGATCACCCGCCCCAGCGCCGGGACGGCCTTCTCGGGGCTGAGCCGGGCCAGGATCCGGAGCCCTTCGGACCGGACGGCCCCCTCCTTGTCGGCGGCGGCCACCCCGACGGCCTCGGCCAGACGGGGGTCATCGATCGCTTCCAGGGATTTGAGGGCGTCCGCCCGGGTTGGTCCGTTGGCCTGGCCGCCGGTCACGATGGCGAACAGCTCGGGGCCCGCCTCGCGGAGCTTGAGGCTGCCGGCCGCGCGGATCGCCTCGCGGCGGATCTCCTCGGGGGCGTTCCGGAGCAGGCCCGCGATCGATGGCCGGAGGGCGTCGGCGGCGGCCTCGGCCGTGCGGTCGGCGATCGGCCGCCACAGGCCGGTCACGCGGTCGCGGCCCGGGGGCGTGGTCCAGGCCGCCAGGTCGGAGAGCGATTCGAGCCGGATGGCCTTGGGCATGTCGTCGCGGTTGGCCAGGCCGGCCAGGGTGGCGGCGTCTGCGGGCCGGCCCAGGCGGTAGGCGGCGTTCAGGATCCGGCGGAGCATCGGCTCGCCGGCCTCCTTGCGGGCCGGCGTGGCGGCCAGGGTTTCCATGGCCCCGGCGATCGGGGCGTCGTAGATGGCCAGGGCCGATTCGGTGGCCACCTTGGGATCGGCATCGGCGAGGAACCGGGCGATCTCGGCCAGGCCGAGCCGCCGCATCGCCAGCAGGACGCCCATGCGGACCGACGCGGAGGGGTCGGCCGCGGCGGCCGCCAGGGCGGGCGCGGCCTTGAGGTCCACCAGCCCCATCACGGCGGCGTGGCGGAGGTAGGCGTCCTTGTCGGCGTTGTCGCGGAGCAGGCCGAGCAGCGGGGCGACCGCCGCGGCATTGCCGGTCGTGCCCAGCAGGCGGGCGAAGAAGAACTTGACCCGGGGGTCCTCGTCCTTGGCCAGCGCCTCGGCGATCCGCTTGATGTCGTGCTCCCCCTCGGGGGCCCGGCCGGCGTCGAGCAGGGTGCGGGCCACCTGCGCCCGGATCTCCGGGTTGGTGTCGTCGAGCATCAGCGAGAACAGCGGGAACAGCGGGCGGGGCTTGGCGGGCGGGCTGATCGCCTCGCGGCGGGCATCCTGGCCCAGGGCCCAGATCGCGTGGACGCGGCCCACCAGGCTCGGGGCCGACTTGGCGGCCTCCAGCACCGATCGGTACAGGGCGTCGTCCCCGGCCTTCATCCGGTCGGCCAGCTCGAACTGGGCTTCCTGGCGGATCCGCTGGTCGGCGTGGCCGAGGAGCTTGATCACGTCGGCGGGCGGGCGGGCGGTCATCCCCTCGGCCATCAGGGCCTTGACCTCGGCGGCGGCGGGGTCGGCGTCCTTGGCCGAGATTTTCCAGATTCGCCCCTTGTTGGGCTTGTTCCAGCCGTTGATCCAGTCGGTCAGGTAGACCGAGCCGTCGGGGCCGAAGTCGACGTCGGTGGCCAGCACCGACCAGATGAACTGCTCGGAGTCGACCAGGTCGAACGACGCCCCGTTGGGCTTGTTGGCGAACGAGCGGATCCCGCTGTTGGCCTTGGAGCCCCGGAAGTCGGCCAGGAAGAAGTGGTTGCGGTACTTGGCCGGCAGCCCGGTGCCGGGGTCGCGGGCCAGGCCCGACGGCCCGTCGCCGAGGTTGGCGATCGGCGGGATGATGTACGACGCCTGGCCATCCCAGCGGGGATACCAGAGCTTCTCGGCGTTCCACGGCCCGCGCGGGACCGGGTAGGTCAGGTTCTGGTAGCCGATCCGCCAGCCGCTGTCCCCGCCCTGCACCACGTGGACCCAGCGGGCCTTATCCCCGCCGTCGGAGTTGTTGTCGCCGGTGAACAGGTTGCCCATGTCGTCGAAGGCGAGTTCCTGCGGGTTGCGGAGGCCGAAGGCGAAGACCTCCAGCCGCGATCCGTCGGGCTCGCACCGGAACACGGCCCCGGTGTCGGGCATCGAGACGCGGCGGCCGTCGCGGGCGGTGATCTCCGCGCCCCGGTCGCCGATCGAGAAGTAGAGCCGGCCGTCGGGCCCGAACTTCAGGCCGTGGAGGTCGTGGCCCAGGAAGGCGACGTGCACGCCGTAGCCGGTGTGGAGCGACTCCCGGACGTCGGCCTTGCCGTCGCCGTTGGTGTCCTTGAGCAGCCAGAGGTCGGGGATGCAGGTGTAGTAGACGTCCCCCTTGCGGGCCAGGAGCCCGGCGCCGATGCCGGCGGCGGCGTCCTTGAACCCGTCGGCGAAGACCTCGGCGAAGTCGGCCTTGCCGTCGCCGTCGCGATCCTCGATCAGGCGGACCCGCTCGTGCTCGGTCTGGTAGGCGGCGAAATCCTCGGGGCTGAGGAACTTCCGGTACATCGCCACGCGGTCGGCGACGGTCCGGTTGGCGAAATCGGTGTCCAGCCAGGCCATGTGGTTGCGGTTGTCGGTCACCCCGGCGTGGTGGCGGAAGGTCTCGGCGACGTAGAACCGCCCCTTCTCGTCGATGCAGAAGGCGACGGGGTTGGCCAGCATCGGCTCGGCCGCGAAGAGTTCGATCTTCATCCCGTCGGCGACCCGGATCGAGGAGATCGCCCGGCCGGCTTCCTCGGAGGCTTGCGCCACCTCCGGCTTGTACGATTCGTCCTGGGCCGAGGCCGGGCTCGGTGCCGCCGCCGCCAACAACAACGCCCACGCCGGGCCGGCGGACCACCGCCGGGCCCGCGCCATCCATCGTCGCATCATCACGTCGTCCCGCTCGCGAAGGCGGATCGACGACGACCCCGCCCCATGCCTCGGGCCGCCTCGACACCCCGCATCGAGCCTAACGGATCGCGCCCCGACCCCGCAACCGCGGAGGTGCTTCGGGGTATGCCGTTTCATTATGGAACGTGGCTCGGCGGATCTGGGTGGCTGTGGTTGGCTTGCCAACCACGGCGCCAGTGAACACGATCGCGGGGTGATGGTCATCGCGGCACCGGGACAGGGATCATCGACGCCGGCCATCGATCGCCGGGCGGACACATCGGCGCCGTGGTTGGCAAGCCAACCACAGCCACCCGGCCGCTTCCGGGATCGATGGGCCCGGCCCGATGCCTCAATGTCGATCGCCCCGTTGATTCGAGGCGCCGGCGCCGTGGTTGGCAAGCCAACCACAGCCACCCGGTCGTCTTTAGCCAGATTGGATCTGCTTCAAATAACGTCCTGGTCTCTGGTTTCTGGAGAAGGCTGCGGAGACGGATCGATCGGCCTCCAGTCGGGATCCCTCCTCTCCTGTGGAGAAGGGGGTTCTGACATGTCCTGGTACAACTCCGCTATGGCGCCGAACCTGAGAAAGTTTTGCTGTGCCTCTCGAAGCGAAACGCGATTGGCGCCACCGGCGTCATCGGGGTGAGTTTGCGTAGGGTCATATTTACATGTACAGATCTGCAAATTTCAAACGATGTCGAGATTGTTTTGTAACCGCAGCAGGGGCAAGTGGCATCCCTCCAGACTCGATCCATAATCAGCCTCGATTCGACTCTCTGGTCATGGCCTGATTGTAGGTGAATGACCGATTTGCAGGGGTTTCCGCGAAGCCGGCCCCGGTCGGTGAGCCGTCGCTGGGCGCGATCGGTGGTGAGTCGCCGAGACCCTTGCCACCCTCCGGACGTTCGGCGCAGCCGCGGGCGGGATGGGGTCGCGGCCCGACGATGACGGGGCCGATCGCATCGGATTGCCAAGGAGCCTGCGAGGCCGGGCCCGGGTCGTTCAGGCGAATCCCCGGGGGAACAACTCGTCGGGGCCGCCGATGGCCGCCCCGCAGCCCCAGGGCGTTGGGTTCGTTTGGGGCGGCGCGGGGAGCGGGGTTGGGGCCGCGATGGTCGCGGGCGTCGCGGCAGGGAGGGCCGGGGCGGCGACCCGGGGGCGGGGCGCGGGCGGTGCGGGCTGCGGCGGCGGAGGGACCGGCGCGGGAGCGGCGGGCGCGGCGGCCCGCTCTTCGACCTCGTGGAACTCGCGGAGGGCGCGGAACAGGGCCCGCTCGGCGGCGGCCTCGTACTTCCGGGCGAGTTGGGCCTCCTTCGACGGGTCGAACAGGGCGCGGTCGCCCGCCTCGGCCCGGTCGGCGGCCTCGGCCTCGTCGTCGATCAGGGGGCGAAGCTCGCGCAGGGCTTGCACCTCGTCGTCGATCAGTCGGGCCAGCTGTTCGCGGGCCCACCGCTTGCGGGCGTTGCGAGACAGCCCGGCCCCCTGGTCATCCCGCAGCCCGGAGAAGTCGCCCCGGAGGGCGCGGAGGATCGGGTCGAACGGGGTCGGCGGGTGCATGCCGGGGTGGCGGCCGAGGAGGTGGTCGACGCGCCGGTCGTCGTGGACGGACCACTCGGGCGACTTCGGCGTCTTCGGCCGGTCCAGCTTGCCCCGGAGTACTTGCCACGCCTCGATCAGCCCGTCGATCCCCTCGGGCGTCTCCAGCATGCGGGTGACCGCGCGGTCGGGGTCGATGTCCAGGATGGCGCCGAGGTCGTTGACCTCGGCGCGGCGGGCCGCGTCGCGGGCCCTGGCCGCATCGCGGACCCTTTGCGCGGTCATCGCCGCGTCGTGTCGCCCGCACTTGTCGAGGCGGTGGTGGAAGACGGCGATCCGCCGCAGGAGCATCCGGCCCATCAGCCCGGAGGGCTTCATCTCGGCGACGAGCTGGGCGGTCGAGGCGTCGACCTCGGCGGCCTCGTCGGGCGGCAGGACGATGCCCTCGCCGGTCATCCCGTGCTTGAGGGCGTTGCGGGACGATTTGCGACGCCCTTCCGGGCTGGTCGGCCCGGTGCTTTTCCGGGCGTTGGCCCGATTCGCGGCCAGTCGGGCGGGGCTGCAAGTCATCGGGGCGGGCTCCAGGGCGGTCGTCGAACTCGGGGGGACGACGGGCGCGATGCCGCCGTCCCCCTGATATTCAGATCGCTTTGGGGCTCGTTAGCTGAGTTTTTTCCGTCCGGGGGCCATTTTGCGGGATTTTTCCCGGCGCGGATCCCCCGGCCGGCTCACTTGATCAGTTCTTCCAGGGCCTTGTCGAGCGCCGGGCCGCGGAGGTCGAGGCGGACGATGGTGCCCTTGGGGTCGATCAGGAAGGTGGCCGGGATCGTCTTGACGGAGAAGGCCTCGACGAGGTCGCCGTCGCTGGTGGCGTTGTGGATCTGCCGCCAGTCGACCTGGCGGGCCTTGACGAAGTCGGCGACCGCGGCCTTGGACTCGTCGAGGCTGACGCCGACGATGACCAGGCCCTTGTCCTTGTACTTGGCCTGGGCGGCCTGGAGCCGGGGCAGCTCGGCGATGCACGGGGCGCACCAGGTGGCCCAGAAGTCGACCAGGACGTACTTGCCCTTCGCATCCGCCAGGCGGAACGGGGCGTCGGCGATGTCGCGGGCCTTGACCTCCGGGGCGGGCTTGCCGACGAGGTCGAGGTGGGCGAGTTCGTCGCGGACCTTCTGGGCGAGGTTCGGGCTGTCCTGGCCGTACTTCTTGAGCAGGGTCTCGTACGCCTGGCGGGCCACGGCGGGCTCGCCGGCGATGGTGGCGGACTGCGCCAGCGAGTCGGCGAAGTTGGAGGCGAACTCCTCCTGCTCGGGCCCTTCCAGCCCGGCCATCAGTGCGTCGTAGGAGGCCAGGGCCTCGATGTACTTGCCCGCCTGGGCCCGCGCCATCGTGGTGACGATCTGGGCCAGGGCCCGCACCGGGCCGTCGGGGTAGTTGGCCAGGTAGGCCTTGGCGACCGGCTCGTTGTCGGCGAACCAGTCGTGCTCGATCGCCTTGTCGAACACCTTCATGTACGCCTGGTCGATGTCCACGGCCTTGGGGTTCCTGGCCAGGTAGTCGAGCAGGTCGCGGATCAGGGCCCGGTCGGCGGCGGCCTGGATCTCGGCCACGTTCTTCGCCGGTTCGTCGGCGCGGGCGGGGAAGGCCATCAGGGAGCAGAGGGCGACGATCGGCGCGATGCGAGCGAGGGACATCATGATCGGGCGGTTCTCCGTGGGAAATCTCATCAGGCCCGGCGACGAGCCCGGGCCCGGTGCGCACCGGCCGCCGCCAGGATCAGGGCGGCCAGGGCCATCGAGGACGGTTCCGGGGTGATGATCCGGTCGGCCGGGATCGGCTGGCCGTCGGGGGTCAGCAGGACGGTGTTGAACAACCCGGTCTTGCGGTCGGTGGCGAACCCGAGGATCTGGCCCGAGGCGTTGATGTCGATGGCGGAAGTGATCGTCAACCCGAGGTCCTCGGCGATCAAGGTGTTGAGGTCGATCATCCGGCCGTCGCGGAAGAGGAACCCATGCATCGGGCCGAAGTCTTTGATCGCCGCCGTGCCCACGATGTCGCCCGCGTCGCCGATCGCTATGGCATAAGAGTTGCCGCCGCCCGGGAGGATGCCCAGGTCGGTCATCACGCCGTTTCGGGAGACGAACGCATGAAACTGGTTCCGATACACCTCCGAGCCCCCCACCACGACGCCTGACTCGTTCAGGCCATTGGCGTAGGTCCGCCCGCCGAGCGAGCCGACGTCGCGGATCACGCCCTGATCCCACAGGTGGCTCCGCACCATGCCGTCGGCGAAGTAGCTATAGCCCAGGGCCTGCCCTGCATTGTTGATCGCCATGACGTCGGACCCGGCCGCATTCGCCATGGCGGCCAGGGGCGTGACCCGGCCGGCCTGCCAGATCGCGGACGACGCCCGGGTGCCGTCGGGAGCGATGAAATCGTTCCCCAGGACCTGGCCGGAATCGTTCACCGCGACGGCCCGACCCGGCCCGATCGGGATGGATGTCCTGCCGTCGGTCAGGGACAGGGCGCCATTCTCCCAGAGCACCGTCTGGCCCGCGTTGTTCAGCCCGACGGCGGCGGCGCTGTCGCCGAATCGCTCGACCTTCCCGGCGTCCGGGCCATAGCCGGTGTAGCGGGTCGCCACGTGGCGAGAGTCCACGGTCGCCCCATCGGGCCCGAACACCGGGATCGACCCGTCCCATTCGGTGGCGATCACCTGGCCCGCGTCATTCAGCTTCGTGCCCCGGGTCGTGCCAAGGTTGGTGACGTGGTACAAGCCGGCCGCCTGGAGGCTTCCGGCCCCCGAGCACCAGGCGATGAGACCGATCCCTGCGACGTTCCAGAGGCGACGGCCCATCTACAACCTCCCTGTTGAAAGCCCCAAGGCCGATGTCAGCCCGGGGCGAGTTCATCGAACCGTGATTCGACAAGGCCCCTGCCGGCCCGGCCGGCTTGGGGCGAACGAGGAGGTTTCAGGAAAGCCGACGGCGTCGCGAGCGGACCAGCCAGCCGGCGACGCCGAGGCCCAGCAGGGCGATGGCCGACGGCTCGGGCGTCTGGACGATGGTCAGCGTGTCGATCGTCCCTTCGTACAGGCTCAAGGGGAAGCCATTCGGCGACTTGGTCACGACCAACCGGGATGCGGGGAGGGCGGCGAGGGTGAGTTCCTCGGGGATGGGCAGCGCATAGGGCGTTCCCAGGACCCACCGATCCGGATTGCTCAAGATGAGGGAGACCTCGATGCTCGACTCGGCGTTGACCCAGTCGGGGTACTCGCTGGAGAGGATGACCCTCGAGCCGGCCGTCCCGTCGGACGGGCGATACTCGCGCACGACGCCCAGTCGCAGTTTGCCTTCCTGCTGCTTGACGTTCAGGTCGCCGACCTTGAGGGACAACGCCGAGGTATCGGGCGAGAGTCCAGGCGCCCCCGCGGCGTTCCCGAACTCGAAGAGCTGGGCGTTGGCGATCTGGCTGGAGACGACCCTGGCCTCGGGATCGTAGCGGAACGTCCCGGAGAATCGCGCGCCGGGCGCGGCCCCCGTCGAGGGGTGGGCCGAGGTGATCGTGCCGCCGTATTCGAAGGTGATCGGGGCGGCATGGCAGCGGCCGGCGGGGAGGATCAGGCCGAGCCCGATCAGCCCGGCGAGCGTCCCGAGGGACCGGAAGCGGGATAACCGGGCCGGACGAGGCGGGGGGAGTACCTCGGAGCGCATCGGGATGTCCTTCGGGTTCGGTTAATGGGGAGTCGGCATGGCGGTCGGATTCAGCCTGCGGCCGGCCGCCGGCTCGGAGGCGTCCGAGGGGACGCGGAGGTCGGCGATCAGCGTGGCCCAGGCGGAGCAGCAGCCGTCCTTCTCGTGGCGGGCCAGGAACGCGGCGCGGCCCTTCTCGCCGAAAGCCCGTCCTAGGTCGAGGTCGGATGCCAATCGTTGGATGGCATCGACCAGCCCCGGGGCGTCGCCCAGGCGGACGGTGAGGCCGCAGTCGGCGTTGCGGATCGTGTCGGCGGTCTCGCAGTGGGCGGGGCCGACGAAGATGGCCGGGCGGGCCGAGGCCATCACGCCGTAGAGCTTGCCGGGGACGACCACGCCGGTCATCTCGGCCCGCATCGAGATCAGGTGGGCATCGGCCAGAGAGAGCGAGGCGTGCAGCTGCTCGCGCGGGAAGTAGTCGAGGAAGCGGATGTTGGCCAGCCCCTCGGCCTCCTGGGCGTCGCGGACCTCCTTGAGCCGGGGGCCGTCGCCGACGAACAGGAAGACGATGTCGTCGCGGTCGCGGAGGAGGCGCGCGCCCTCGATGAACTCGGACGCGGAGTGGGCCAGGCCCAGGTTGCCCGAGTACATCGCCACGAACTTGTCGGCCAGCCCGAGCGACTCGCGGAGCGGGTGGCCTTCGCGGGGCATCGGGTAGATCTCGTCGCGGCGGCTCCAGACCGGGATCTCCTCCAGGCGGTCGCGGCGGGCCCCCTTGGCGGCGATCCGGTCGGCCATGTAGGGGCCGAGGACGACCACTTTATCCGCCTGGCGGTAGACCAGGTCGCTGAGCCAGGCCAGCCAGGCGACGACCGGGTTGCGCCGGGACATCTTGCCCAGGGCGATGCTGGCGTCCGGGTGGAGGTCCATGCTCCAGTAGACGTGCCGCGACCCCTTGAGGCGGCGGAGCATCGTCCCGACCAGCCCGATGATCGGCGGGGTGGTCAGGGTGGCCACCACGTCGAACCGGGGCAGGAACAGGGCCAGGACGAAGGCGCGGGCGTAGAAGCTGAGATAGTCGATCATCCGCCCGAGCGTGCTCTTGCGGCCGAATGACGTGGCGTCCACGCGGTGGATGTGGACGCCGTTACGCTCTTCCTTCTTGGCCAATCGCTCCGCGCCGGGCTTGTAGGCCCCCCGGCCGCACAGGACGTGGCACTCGTGCCCCCGGGCGGCCAGGCTCTCGACCAGGTCGGTGAGGTGCTGGGCCGTGGAGGCGTGGCTGGGCCAGTAGTACTGGTTGACGAACAGCAGCCGCCGGGGCCTGGTGGTGACGACCGATTTCACCCGGGTCATGGTCCGGGGTGTCGGGGCCGCCCCGGCCGGCGCGGACGCCGACGCGGCCCAGGTCCGGGGGCGCGGGGTCACCATTTCGCGTCGGCCTCCGCCTTGTTGGCGCGATACCAGGCGATTGTCTTGGCCAGGCCGTCGCGGAGCTTGGTGGGCGGCACCCAGCCGTCCAGGACGGACTTCATCCGGGTCACGTCCAGCACCTTCCTCGCGGCGCCGTCGGGCTTGTCGGTCAGCCAGTTCATCTTGCCCTGGTAGCCGCTGACCTCGTGGACGGTCTCGGCCAGCTCCTTGATCGAGGTGCCGATGCCGGTGCCGATGTTGAGCGGGGTGGCGGCGTCATCATACTTCTCGGCCGCCAGGACGATGGCGTCGGCGCAGTCCTCGACGTAGATGAACTCGCGGATCGGCTTGCCGGTGCCCCAGACCTCGACGCTGGGCGTCTTCGCGGCCTCGGCCTCGACCCACTTCCGCACCAGGGCCGCCACGACGTGCGACCGCTCGGGGTTGTACGAGTCGCCGGGGCCATACAGGTTGGTCAGGATCAGGTGGATCGAGTCCAGCCCGTACTGCCGCTTGTAGGCCTGGGCCTGGACGGCCATCATCTTCTTGGTCAGGCCGTAGTTGACCACGCTGGCGTGGCACGGGCCGGCCCACAGGTCCTCTTCCTTCAGCTCCCCTTCCAGGTAGCCGGGGTAGCTGCACGCCGTGCCGATGGCCACGAACTTGTCGACCTTGGCCAGGCGGGCGGCCTCCATCAGGTTGGCCCCCATCACCAGGTTGGTGTAGTAGAGGGTGGCCGGCTGGGTCTGGTTGATGCCGATCCCGCCGTAGTAGGCCGCGGCGTGGAACAGGACGTCGCAGGGGTGTTCGAGCAGGCAGCGGAGCGAGGCGTCGAGCGTCGTCAGGTTGTAGTCGCGCTGGCGGGGGACGTAGACCTTCGCCCCGTAGCTTTCCAAACGGCGGACCAGGTGCTGGCCGAGGAACCCCGCGCCGCCCGTCACCGTGACTCGTTTGTCCGACCAAAATCCCTTCATCGGGTGCAATCCTTGGTGTGTGAGCAGATCGGGAGGAGGCAGTCGGCCTGGCTTGGGCCTGGAATCAGCCTGTATGAGCCGGGGGTTTCCCGTAGGGTGGGCATCGCCCACCTTGGCGGGATCGGAGGCGGTGGGCGGTGCCCACCCTACGCGGACCCGCCGGTACGCCATTCGTCTTGAGCTGGGTCCAGACCCAGCCTACGGGGCGATGCGGTGCGCGCGATGGACCGGGGCGATGGGGTTCGCCCCGTTCCATCCGCGATATCAGCCCGGATCAGACGTTGGCGAACGGGTTCTGGAACTCGATCAGGTTGCAGGCGCGGGCGAGTTCGGCGACGCCGCGGTCCAGGTCGATGGTGGTCTCGAAGCCCTTGGACCGGATCTTCTCGTAGGAGACCTCGTAGTTCCGCTTGTCGGCGTCGGTGCCGACCTCGGCGAAGTGGAGGTAGTAGTCGACGTGCTTCAGGACGGTGCGGGCGACGTCTTCCTTGGTGAAGTTCATCGACTCGTGGCCGACGTTGTAGACGTCGTCCTTGACCGAATCCCACTTGTCCAGGGCGAACATGATCGAGCGGGCCATGTCGCGGACGTGGACGAAGGTCCGCTTGAAGCCGCCCTCGTAGACGATGAGGTTGCGGTTCTTCACGGCCTGGTAGGTGAAGTCGTTCGGCATCAGGTCGAGCCGCATCCGGTTGCTCACGCCGAAGGCGGTCGCATAGCGGTAGGCCACGCCGTTGCCGGCATCCAGGACCATCTTCTCGGCGGCGGCCTTGGTCTCGCCGTAGAGGGTGATCGGCGCGGTCGGCGTGTTCTCGTTGCAGACGTAGTCGGGGATCGACCCGTAGATCGAGCCGGTGGAGGCGTAGATCACCTTCTGGTCGGGCTTGCGGAGGTCGAGCAGGTTGCGGGTGCCGTCCACGTTGGTGGCCTGGGCCAGCTGCGGCTCCTTCTTGCACGCCGGGTAGCCGACGATGGCCGCCAGGTGCACGACCGCGTCCATGCCGTCCAGGGCCTTCTTGAGGCCGTCGCGGTCGCAGACGTCGCCGCGCTGGAGCTCGAACTTCGTATTCTGGCAGCAGGGCAGCAGGCCGTGGCCGCCGAACTTGAGCATGTCGTAGACCCGGACCTTGTGGCCCTGCTCCAGGAGCATCGGGACCAGGGTCGAGCCCACGTAGCCGGCGCCGCCGGTGACCAGAATCTTCATGGCAAACCCATCCTTAGGTGTGGTGAGACGCGCCTGGGACGTCGGTGTCGAAGAGGATTCACGGGACGTCGGACGGGAGCGATTTCCAGGCCCCGTCCGTGCGGCCTCCACTGAGTTGCGTGATTCGCGATGGCGTTCGGTCGGGCCGGGGCGTCCCCGGGTGGGCCGACGCGAGATAGCTCGGATTCGTGGCCTGCCGGCCCCCGCCGAGGTCTCGGGTCGGGGGCCTGGGGAGGCATCGGAGGGGAGATCCGTTCGCCCCTCCAGCATTGAGGTCGAAATCCCGGTGCCCGGGCCGACCCCTTCCTCGGATTTTTTTTCCGGAGGCCACGCGACCGGGGGCCGCGTGGCACTCTGGGCTCAGGACGCCGGTGCGATGGCGATCGAGTCGATCAGGGAGGAGTTGTCTCCGCCGGCTGAGTTCAGGCCCTCGAAGGTGATGGTGTGCGAGCCGGCCCCCACGGCGAAGCTGGCCGTGGCGTAGGCCTTGTAGGCGGTGGAGTCGGGCCGGAACCGGCCGACCTCCACCCCGTCCACCAGGACGCGGAAGTCCTGATTGCCGAGGTGGGACCGCTTCGCGGCCGCGAAGGTGATGGTGTAGTTGCCGGCGGCCCAGCCGGCGACCGACTGGCTGAACGATCCGCGGTTCTGGAGGAAGGCGGCCTGGCTGCCGGAGGGTGGGGCCGACCCGGCGGAGAGGGCCGACCCGGAGGCGGAGAGGCCGGCGGAGCCGGCGAAGGCCCAGGCGGACCCGGCCGGGTTGTAGGCGAAGCCCACGACCCCGGCCCAGGTGGCCTCGAAGCCGCCGTCGCTGGGCGAGGGGACCGCCGCCGCGGCGATGGCGATCGAGTCAATCAGCGCGGAGTTGTCGCCGCCGGAGGAGTTGAGTCCCTCGAAGGTGATGGTGTGCGAGCCGGCCGCGACCGCGAAGCTGGCCGTCGAATAGGCCTTGTAGGCGGTGGAGTCGGGCCGGAACCGGCCGACCTCCACCCCGTCCACCAGGACGCGGAAGTCCTGATTGCCGAGGTGGGACCGCTTCGCGGCCGCGAAGGTGATGGTGTAGTTGCCGGCGGCCCAGCCGGCGACCGACTGGCTGAACGATCCGCGATTCTGGAGGAAGGCGGCCTGGCTGCCGGAGGGTGGGGCCGACCCGGCGGAGAGGGCCGACCCGGAGGCGGAGAGGCCGGCGGAGCCGGCGAAGGTCCAGGCGGACCCGGCCGGGTTGTAGGCGAAGCCCACGACCCCGGCCGAGGCGGCCTCGAAGCTGGCGTCGCCCGGCGTCGGCGTCGTGCCGCCCGGCGGGGGCGTCGTCGGCGGCGGGGTGCCGGCGGCGGCGGGGGCCACCGAGACCGAGTCGATCAGCGCGGAGTTGTCGCCGCCGGAGGAGTTGAGGCCCTCGAAGGTGATGGTGTGCGAGCCGGCCGCGACCGCGAAGCTGGCCGTGGCGTAGGCCTTGTAGGAGGTGGAGTCGGGCCGGAACCGGCCGACCTCCACCCCGTCCACCAGGACGCGGAAGTCCTGATTGCCGGCATAGGACCGCTTCGCGGCCGCGAAGGTGATGGTGTAGTTGCCGGCGGCCCAGCCGGCGACCGACTGGCTGAACGATCCGCGATTCTGGAGGAAGGCGGCCTGGCTGCCGGAGGGTGGGGCCGACCCGGCGGAGAGGGCCGACCCGGAGGCGGAGAGGCCGGCGGAGCCGGCGAAGGTCCAGGCGGACCCGGCCGGGTTGTAGGCGAAGCCCACGACCCCGGCCGAGGCGGCCTCGAAGCTGGCGTCGCCCGGCGTCGGCGTCGTGCCGCCCGGCGGGGGCGTCGTCGGCGGCGGGGTGCCGGCGGCGGCGTCCACCGAGACCGAGTCGATCAGCGAGGAGGCGTCGATGCCCAGCGTGTTCAGGCCCTCGAAGGTGATCGTGTGCAGCCCGCCCGCGACCGCGAAGCTGGCCGTCGAATAGGCCTTGTAGGAGGTGGAGTCGGGCCGGAATCGGCCGACCTCCACGCCGTCCACCAGGACGCGGAAGTCCTGGTTGCCGCCATAGGAGCGCTTCGCGGCCGAGAAGGAGATGGTGTAGTTGCCGGCCGGCCAGGCGCCGACCGCCTGGCTGATCGTGCCGCGATCCTGGAGGAAGGCGACCTGCTTGCCGGCCGGGGCGGGCGTGAGGCCGGTGAACGGCGAGGCCCCGAGCGCGATCCCGGCGGTGCCGACGAAGGTCCAGGGGGAGCCGCTCGGGCGATAGGAGTAGCCGGTCGCGCCGCTCGATGTCGACTCGAAGCCGGGATCCAGCAGCTCGAATTTGGTCGAGACGGGCGGGGTATAGGACGCGGAGGCGATCTTCAGCGTGTTCATCCGGAAGGCGTAATAGGACGGATTGCCCGGCTTCGACGGGTCGTTGCTGCCCCGCACGGCCCGGAGGCCCAGGGTGACCACGCCGGCTGGCAGGGTGAGCTTGCCCAGGTCGATGTCCGCATAGGGGGTGACCGTGTAGGTCCCCAGCACCGTCCGGTCATTCAGGAGGACCTGGATCACGCCGGGCTCGACCGCCCCGTTCATGATGGTGGTCTGGAGGGTGAGCCGGTAATCGCCCGCCTGCTGGACGTTGAGCAGCCAGACGCCCGTCTGGCCGGTGTTGGGGAAGCTGGCGTTCCAGGTCCCGAGGTCATCCTGGGTCACCGGGAGGTCGACCGGGGCCGTGACGCCGACCGGCCGGCCGACCGACGGCGTGACCGGGGCGGCCGCCTGGATCTGCCTCAGGGCCCGGAACTTCGGCGAGGAGGTCAGGTCATCGACCTGCCCCAGCTCGACGGCGGGCCACTGCTCCGCCGGGGTCCAGGTGCCGTAGACGCCCCGGTAGAAATTGGACAGGTCGATGCCCGAAGCGTAGAAGGCCGAGTAGTACTCGCCGATGATCTCGGTCAATCGCGGGTCGCGAGAGGCCGCGAGCGCGACGGTGGCCTGCGGGGTACCGGCCAGGCCGCCGATCGCCGGCCCCCCCTCGTACGCGATGTTCTTCAGCCCGTAGAAGTTCGACAGGAGCTCATAGGACTTGATGCTGACGGTGGCCTCGGCCACGCCCGAGCGCAGCGAATCGAGCAGGGCATCGACCGAGCTATAGTTGGTCGGGAAGAAGTAATTCGCGGCGCCGATCCCGTAAAGATGATCGCTCGGCGGCCCGTAGAGGGAGCTGTACCAGTTCAGGGTGTCCCGCACCAGGGAGGACATCCCGGCCTGCCATTCGACGACCGGGCGGATGATCTCGTGGCCCGGGTCGGGCCCGTAGACGTCCCGGAAGATCTGGCTGATCCGCATGGTGCGCTGCATCTGGCGCCGTAAGGTCAGCGCGTAGAGATCGGTCAGGCCGTCGTTGTTGATCGCCGTCTGGCCCGACGCGATGTCCTGCCGGGTCGCCTCGACGCCGTAGGCCGAGGGGATGGGCATGCCCCCCCAGACCTCGTTGGAATATTCGAGGTAGATCTTGAGGCCCGGATTCAATCCCGGGTAGGTCACGCCGTCGACCGTGCTGCCGTTCTTGAGCAGGAGGGCGAGCTGGCGGATGTAGTCGTCGCTGGCGGGGCCCGGGATGTTCACCCAGAGATTCTCGCCGGTGGTGTTGGCCAGCTGGACCAGGTATTCCCAGGCCTGGGCGGTCTGGCCCCGGTAGTAGTCCACCTGGGACGATGCGGTGGGGAGCCGCCGCTGCGACCATTCGAGCGGCACGAGCCGGCCCGAGGCGTCCTTGACCGGGGCGAAACTGTTGGTGCCGGTCGCGTCCACGACCCGGATCGTGTCGAAGCCCTTCAGCCCTTCGAGCAGGGGGGTGGTGAACACCTGGGTGGTGTCCGCCGAATACCCCGGCCGGATCAGCCGGATGTCCGTGACCCCGGCGCCGGTGGCGCTCGCGCGATTGGCGGTCTGCG
The DNA here is from genome assembly GCF_051175315.1 of Tundrisphaera macrotermitis. Classification (NCBI taxonomy): domain Bacteria; kingdom Pseudomonadati; phylum Planctomycetota; class Planctomycetia; order Isosphaerales; family Isosphaeraceae; genus Tundrisphaera; species Tundrisphaera macrotermitis. The sequence goes on along the minus strand of NZ_CP195100.1, from coordinate 1,460,312 downwards.
CGAAATAGAGCTGGAAGATGGCATTATCGCCCACCTGGGTGACGCTCAGGTCGGCGGTCGTGATGTTGGTGACGGGGTCGTAGGTCTGATCCCGGACGGCGAAGATGTTGTTCGGGCTGACCAGCCTCGCCGTCCCCGCGAAGGAGAGGTGGTAGATCCCCGAGATGTTCACCTTGGGCGCGTTCGGGTCCGGGCCGTTGAACCACATGTTCACGCGGTCGTCGCGGACGACGACGCCGCCGTCGCTGGTCGGCCACCCCTCGTCGTCGCGCGTCACCACGTCGGGCGAATTCCAGTAGTCCATCCAGTCGGGGATCGGCTCCCAGTCGCGCACGCCCTTCATCAGATCCACGTATTCGGGGGCGGCGTTGATCCCGAGGGCGCCGGCCGCGAGCAGGTCGCGGCGTTCGAGGTCGTTCAGCGAGGGGCGGAGCGAGCGATCAGCGCGGCGACGCGCACCGAAGCCGCGGCCAGCGGCGCCCGGCCTGGAGAAAAATCTCATCAAACGAAGGCTCCCGGCGAATTGATGATGCTTGGCTCGAAGAAGGGGCTGCAGGGCGAGCGGGCGGATCGCCGTCGCTTGCGGGAGAAGGGGCAGACAGAGTTGATTATGCGAAACCGCCCCGCGACTTCAACCGATCTAGGGAAAACCGGCAGGCGGACGCATCCCGAGATTTGACAGGGGTATAAACATCCCGGCCCGGGTCACGGCGCCCTCGTGCGTGAGAGATTCAAGGGCTTCAAGCGTGAGAGTATCGGTATGCTTTGGGCGGATTGCGGGCGGGGATCGCGGATTTCGCCCGGATTCGCGCCCCGAATCCGGGATGGCCGTGCGGGATCGGGCCGGCGCGGGCCGGCTTCGATCTCCGATCGCGGGCGGATCCGGCGCAGGATCGTGCCGGGCCGGGCCGCCGGGACGGCCCGATCGCCCCGGAGGGGGATGTTGCCTGGCGGAGTCACGAGAAGTTGACAGGACGGTCGGGCATCCCGCGCCCGCCCCCGATCGGCCCGGATCGCGGCGTCGGGCCCGCCCCGACCGCCGACGGTGGGCCGATCCGCGGATCCATGAGGCCCGGCCCGCCGGGCCCGGCGGGTCGGATGGGCGTGCGGCGGCGGCCGCGCCGGCGCGGCCGCCGGGCCGGCGCCTCGGCCATCCCCCCGAATTCGGGTGGCCGGGCCCCGGTCCGGGGGGCGACTCCGCTCCCGGATCGGGCATGGGGCCGTCGATGCCCCGTCCGGCCATCGGCGGCCGGGGCGGGGCGTCGGCCATGCCGGGATGTCGCGGGGATGCCCCGGCGTCGGGCTTCCCCGGATCGGCGGGGGAAGCCCGCCGACTCGACCCCGGTCGCGTCGCTTATTCGACCGGCAGGGCCTGTTCCACCCGGTGCGCGGAGAGGCGCTGGGCCTCGTCGAGCACGCTGCGGAGCCGGACGAACTCCTCGGCCGAGGGGGGCTTGGAGTCGATCACGGCGACGATCATCTGGTCCACGGACCCGTCGAAGACCCGGTCGACGAACCGTCGGGTCAGCTCGCGGGTGGTCCGCTCGGCGGACTTCTTGGGGATGTAGATGAAGGTCCGACCCTCGACGACGTGGCGGACCAGCCCCTTCTTGTCTTCCATGATGTTGAGCAGGGTCTGCACCGTGCTGTAGGCGACGGGCCCCGCGGACATCCGATTGAGATCGTCCTGGACCTCGCGGACGCTCGCCTTGCCGCGCATCCAGAGGACTTTGAGGATCTCAAGCTCGCGATCGGTCACCATCTGAACTTTGCGCACCGTGGCACATCCTTTGAGAACGACATGGTTCATCGATGTAACGTAGCCGCGTAGTCACGGCCGGACAACCCGTTTCGGCCGGTTTTCGGGGGGGGCCTCACAACATGCACGGGCCGGAGGGGCCGTCATGAGCCTTTCTTCCGCGCCGAGGCCAGCCTCGCGGCGAGCAAGGCCGGAAACCGCCCGTGCCACTTCTGATTCAAGGGAGAGGGATGGGGGAGCGGGGCGATCGTGATCGGCTTGGACGCTTTGGTCCCGTCGATTTCCGCGGTCAGGACGCACTCCAGGTCGGATTCATAGCGGTCCTCTCGGCTCCAGAAGGCATCTCCCAGGCCCGGGGCCAGGTAGGGGGCGAACCACTCGAAAGCCTCGGTCCCGAGGGTGAGCAGGTGATGGCCGGTCCAGTGCCCGACCAGCAGCTCTTCCAGGAACGGGCGGAAACGCTCCTTCACGGCCCCGGCATACGCCTTGTTGCCGGGGGGCTTGTACGGCACGGTGTTGGCCAGCAGTGCGAGCCGCAGCGCCGTCTCGACGGTGCGGTCCGACTTCGGGGGCGGCTCCCCGTGGGCATCGGCGTGCAGCCCCGCCCGGACCAGCCGCCCGCCCGCCCCGACCAGGGGCTCGCCGCGGGCGACCTCGTCCTTGCCGAGGTCGCGGGCGAAGATGCAGACCGGGGCGTCGAGCGACCCGCCGAAGAGGATCGGCTGGAGCGGGTCCTTGCCCGCCCTGGCGTAGACGTCCTGATCGACGGGGAAGGGCGCCCGTTCCGCCTCCAGCCGGGTCGCAGCGATCAGTTGATCGATGGTTCGCACTGTGTTCCCCCCGACCCCATCTACCGGAAGGTCGGCCTGCGAAGCTCGGCGACCGGGCGCCTGGCGGCGGGTCGCGGGATCGCGGCATCGGGTCCGATCGGCTCGATCAGGCCCAGGTCTCCGGCGTGGGAGCGGGACGGATCGGGCCCGGGCCGATCGGGCGTGAGGCCGCGTTGTCCGATTGTACTCATTCTCCCCCGCAGAATCTAGTTCAGGGGCCCGCGCCGGGGCGGGATGGGGGGGATGGGCCCGCCGGGATCCTGCAGTTTGCGACCTCGACCCGACGGCCCTCAGCGCGGAGCGGGGCGCGGGGTCGTCGATGGCCCCGGGATGCGTGGGGTGTCCCCTTCCCAGATGACGGGGTCGAGCCGGAGGGTCCGGCCCGACCGATTCCCGGCATAGTTCGGCTCCCCCTGGGCGTCCCAGGCATGATAGAGCACCCAGGTCGACCCGTCGGGCGCCTCGATCAGGGACTGGTGGCCGGGGCCGTAGACCCGCCCCTCGGCCGACCCCAGGAGCGGCTCGGGCGTCTTGCGATACGGGCCGAGCAGCGCCGGGGCGGAGGCGTGGCCGATCGCATACCGCGACCCGGCCTTCGTGCCCTGGTAGGGCCCCCCGGAATAGAAGAGGTGGAATAGGCCATTGCGGCGGACCACGGTCGGAGCCTCGACCACGCCGCTCTCCCAGTCCAGGTCGGGCCGGAGCAGCTCGATGGCCGGCCCCTCGACGCCCATCAGGTCGGGCGTCATCGCCCGGGCCACGATCCGCCGGGGCCGCTCCTCGGAATAGATCAGGGTCGCCTTGTCGCCATCGAACGCGATCGTCGCGTCGATCACCCCGACCTCGTTGTCGTCGCCCCGGACCAGGATCGCCCGGTGGGTGAATGGCCCGTCCGGGCGGTCGGCGGTGGCGATCGCGATGTGGTGCCGGCGCGTCGCCGGGTCGAGGGCCGAATAGGTCATGTAGAACCGGCCGTCGCGCTCCACGACCTCGGGGGCCCACAGGTGGGACGTCGCCCACGGGATCGGGAAGTCCAGCGGACGCCGGGTCCAGCGGACGAGGTCGTCCGATTCCAGGAGCTGGAAGCCGGTCCCCCGCGTCTGGGTCGCGTAGGCGTAGTAGCGGCCGCCATGCTTGAGTGAGAACGGGTCCGGGAAATCCCCCGCGTAGACCGGGTTGGTGAACGTGCCCGGCGCCTCCTGGGCCGACGCCCCGACCGACATCGGCAGGAGGGCGAGCATCCAGAGCGCCCGCTTGATCAGTGCAGCCATCGAGCCAGATCCTTCGAATCGCGATGATGGTCGTCCGTCTTCTCCTCCCAGGATAGGGGGATCCCGCCCGGGAGTCGAATCCGGTCGCGGCGGCCCGGCCCCCGGCGAGGCGGGATCGCCCGGCGTGCCGGGATGAGTGTCGCGGCGATCGCCCCTCCCGGTTAAAATGCGGATCGAGACGACAGCGGCGCATCGAGGTGGACCGGACATGACGCGGATCGCGATCTACGACACGACCCTGAGGGACGGCAGCCAGGGCGAGGGGGTCAACTTCTCGCTCCAGGACAAGCTGCGGATCACCGAGCGCCTCGACGAGCTGGGTGTCGACTACGTCGAGGGGGGCTATCCCCTCTCCAACCCCAAGGATGAAGCCTATTTCCGCGCCGCGCGGGACCTCGACCTGCGGCACGCGAAGGTGGTCGCCTTCGGGATGACCCGCCGCAAGGAGATCGCCGCCGAGGACGACGCCGGGATGAAGGCGCTGGTCGGCTCCGGGGCGTCGGTCGTCACCGTGGTGGGCAAGAGCTGGGACTTCCAGGCGACCGAGATCCTCGGGGTCTCGCTCGACGAGAACCTGCGGATGATCGCCGACTCGGTGGCGTTCTGCGCGTCGCGGGTGTCGGAGGTCGTCTACGACGCCGAGCACTTCTTCGACGGGTATCGCCGCAACCCGGACTACGCCCTGCGGACGCTCCAGGCGGCCGTCGCGGCCGGGGCCCACTGGCTGACCCTGTGCGACACCAACGGCGGGACCCTGCCCGAGGAGGTCGCCGCCGCCGTGGACGCGGTGCGGGCCGCCTTCTCGGTGCCGGTCGGGATCCACACCCACAACGACGGCGAGCTGGCCGTGGCCAACACCCTGGCGGCCGTGCGCCGGGGGGCCACGATGGTCCAGGGGACGATCAACGGCATCGGCGAGCGGTGCGGCAACGTCGACCTGTGCTCCGTGGTCGCCAACCTGTCGCTCAAGTATGAGGGGTATGAACTCCTCCGGCCTGGCAGCCTCCAGCACCTGACCGAGGCGTCCCGGTTCGTGTTCGAGACGGCCAACCTCAGCCTCCGGCCGGGCCAGCCGTTCGTCGGGTCGAGCGCCTTCGCCCACAAGGGGGGGATGCACGTCCACGGCGTCCGCAAGGCGGCCCACAGCTACGAGCACATCGACCCGACCCTGGTGGGCAACGAGCGCCGGGTGCTGGTCAGCGAGCTGTCGGGCAAGTCCAACATCGCCGAGAAGCTGGGCGAGCACGGCCTGGAAGAAGACCCCGCCCTGCTGGCCAAGGTCCTCGACCGGATCCAGGACCTGGAGAACGAGGGCTACCAGTTCGAGGCCGCCGAGGCGTCGTTCGTCCTGCTGGTGGAGCGGCTGGCGGGCCGGTACGCCCCCCGGTTCGAGCGCCTGGGCTATCGGGTGAGCGTGGTCGGCGAGGCCGACGGCACGCCGATCACCGAGGCGACGGTGAAGCTCCGCGTCGGCTCGTCCGTCGTCCACACGGTGGGCGAGGGGGACGGGCCGGTCAACGCCCTGGACGTGGCGCTCCGCAAGGCGCTGGAGCCGGCCTTCCCCCGGCTCAAGGAGATGCGGCTGGTCGACTTCAAGGTCCGTGTCATCAACGACCGGGCCGGCACCGCCGCCCGGGTCCGCGTGGTGGTCGAGAGCCAGGACGGGGCCGAGACCTGGGGCACCGTGGGCGTCTCCGAGAACATGATCGAGGCCTCCTGGATGGCCCTGATCGACGCATTCGACCACAAGCTCGCCAAGGATGCCCGACCGTCGCCGGCCCGCGTCCCGGTGGGCGGTTGATGCCAGTCGCCCAGCGCGAGGACGTTGCGATGACGACCGTCCCCGACGATCCGGACCAGGACGAAGTCCCGCCGACCCAGGCGGTCGCGGGCGACCTGCCCTCCTGGGCCGCGCTGGAATCGACGTACGAGGATCCATTCCGGACGGGCGGCCCCGGGGCGACCACCGGCCCGACGTCGGCCGACGCCTCGCGGATCCCGGTCGTGGAGGGCCAGACCCTGTTCGGCAAGTACCGGGTCGTCCGCCGCCTCGGCAACGGGGCGATGGGCGAGGTCTGGCTCGTCCGGCACGAGAAGCTCAAGCGCGAGCACGCCCTGAAGGTGATCGTGCCCCACCTGGCGTCGAGCCGGGAGGCCCTGGCGCGGTTCCGGCGCGAGTTCGAGGTGATGGCCTCGTTCCACCACGAGCACGCCGTCACGATCCACGACGCCGGGCTCGACGAGGACGGCGGCTACATCGACATGGAGTACGTCCAGGGGCGGACCGTCCACGACCTGCTCGCCTCGGCCCGCGCCGACGCCCGGCGCGACCCCTCGGCCCCCCTGCTCCCCCTGGCCACGATCCGCCTCCTGCTCGGCCAGCTCTGCGACGTCCTCGCCGTGGCGCACGAGGCGGGCATCGTCCACCGCGACCTCAAGCCCAGCAACCTGATGCTGACCCGGCGCGGGCCGTCCGGGTCCGATTTCCTCAAGGTGCTCGACTTCGGCATCGCCAAGATCCGCAACGACCCGGACAACAAGCTCAACGACAGCAGCATCACCGGCGGGTTCATCGGGACCCCGTCCTATTGCAGCCCCGAGCAGGTCCTGACGCAGCCCGTGGACGGCCGGTCGGACCTCTATTCGGTCGGCGTCCTCCTGTACGAGATGATCGGCGGGCGGCTGCCGTTTTCCGGCCCCCCGCTCCAGGTCATGCTCCACCACGCCCAGCGGGTGCCGCCGAGCTTCGCCGAGATCAACCCCGGCCTGAGCGTCGCGCCGGGCGTCGAGGCGGTGATCCGGCGCCTGCTCAGCAAGGACCCCGCCCAGCGCCCGGCCACCGCCCGCGAACTGTTCCGGGACTTCTGCGAGGCGGCCTCCGAAGCCCCGGTTGCGATCGGGGCCGGGGTGCCGATGGAGTCCACGAGTTCGTTCCTCATCCAGCCCCCGGCCCCTTCGGGCGAGGCGATCACCGCCACGATCCCGGGCTTCTTCGAGGCCGCGACCGAACCTTCCGCGGCCTCGCGGAGCGATCCGGGCCGGGCTTCCTCGGGCGTGCGGACCACCCCGGAGGGGCCGACCGTCCCCCTGCCCCTCTGCGGGACCGACCTCATCGACCCGCCCGCGCCGGCCCGCACCCGTGCCCCCTGGAGTCGCGGCCTGGTGGATGTCCTCCTGGTGTTGGCCTCGGCCGCCACCATGCTCGTCGCCATGATCCTCGCGGGGCAGGCCCACGCCCGGCTCCTGTCGTCGGGCTTGCTGGGGCAATGGTTCCGGATCGCTGCGGTCATGATCACGATGGGGTTCATCGTGATCATGGGCGTCTCCCTGCACGAACAGTCGGTCATGCGGGCCCCCCGGTTCTTCCTGATGGGCCACTCGCTCGGGCGGGTCGTGAGCGTGGCCTGCATCGCCGCGAACCTTTGCCTGATCGCCGAATCGATCTATTGCCTGGTGATCTGAACGGCCGGTCTCGCGGTCAAATCCTTCCGCCGAGAGGTGTCGTTGACCGCTCGTGGGAGCACCGAGTTGATCCGGCCTCAGGTCTCCCCCACGAGTTGGGAGTTTGCGAGATGGAAGCAACCGACAATCCCTTTCGGCCACCATCGGCCGAACTCCGAGAACCGGTCGTGCGGTCGCGGTGGGCGCCCTTGCGCTGGCTGCCCGCCGTGCTGTGCGTCGTTCTTGGATCGGCGGAACTCCTGATGGGAGGAATCGTATCGTTGGAGATTGCTCGGCTGTACCGATCCCGCGGGTGGGACGAGATTGCCAGGCCCGGGACCGACCCCGGTACGGCGCTCGCACTCGGCGTCGGGGCCGTGATGATTGTCCTCGGCTCGGGGGGCCTGGGTTTTCTGGCCTCGGCCGCATGGATGCGGCGAAAGTGGTGGGTCGCCGTCGGCCTGAGCGTGGTCATGTACCTCGGCGGGCCGCTTTTCTTATTCCTCCTGGGATCGTCCCGACTTCGGGTCCCGTTCGGGCCAGGTTTCTAGGCGCGGCCGATTCCACGGATGGTCCGAACGGGCGCCCTCGCATCCTGCTCCGCAGGGATGAGCGGCGACCGGATCGGCGGGATCGATCGCGGGCCTCGATCGCGGTATAACGGCGTTTGTCGATCGGGGGTCCGAGAGTGGAGCTTGACCTGAATCCGTACCGGGCTCCGTCCTCGGCTTTGGGCCATCCCGCCCCGCCCCGGGTCCGGCATTCGCCCTGGGCGCGACTCCGATGGTTGCCGGCCGCCTTTTGCGCCTTCTACGGTCTGCACGGAGTGGTGATGCCGGGCATGATGTTGCTTGCTGTCATCGCGTTCTCGACGATCGCGGACGAGAACGTGCCCGGAATATCCTTCGGGCTCGTGGGATCGCACGCGATGCCGACGTGGATCATGGTGGCGAGCCTCTGCATGATGCTCGCGGCCGGGGTGGTCGGGCTTTCGGCCGCGGTCGCCTGGGCTCGGAGGCAATGGAAGCGTGCCGTGAGACTGATGTTCGTGATGATGTTTTTCTTCTTCCTCGCATGGCTTGGCATCCAACTCGGGCAAGTTGATCCGGCCACCAAGACAACGCCGTCTGCCCGACTGACACGATCCTTCACACATTTATCCCCGGACCAGGCATGAGCATCGCCGAACTCCCCAAGCAGTATGATCCCCAGGATGCCCAGCGTCGGTGGTATGCCTTCTGGCTGGAGAAGGGGTACTTCCACGCCGACCCCTCCAGCGGCAAGCCGGCTTACGCGATCGCGATCCCGCCGCCCAACGTCACCGGGGCGCTGCACCTGGGGCACGCGCTCAACAACACGATCCAGGACATTCTGATCCGCTGGCGGCGGATGCAGGGCTACGAGGCCCTGTGGATGCCCGGCACCGACCACGCCGGGATCGCCACCCAGGCGGTCGTCGAGACCCGCCTGCGCAAGGAAGAAGGCAAGACCCGCCACGACATCGGCCGCGAGTCGCTGGTCGGGCGGATCTGGGCGTGGAAGGACGAGTACGAGGCGCGGATCCTCGGCCAACTGCGGCTGATGGGGTGCTCGTGCGATTGGGACCGCACCCGGTTCACCCTGGACGAGATGTGCGCCCGGGCCGTGCGCGAGACCTTCTTCCGCCTGTTCCGCGCCGGCAAGATCTATCGCGGCAAGAGGCTGGTGAACTGGGACACCCACCTCCGCACCGCCGTGGCCGACGACGAGATCGAATATCAGGAGCAGGTCGGCCAATTGTGGACGATCCGCTACCCGGTCGCCGGGTCGGATGAGTCGCTTCTGGTCGCCACCACCCGCCCGGAGACGATGCTGGGCGACACCGCCGTGGCCGTCCACCCCGACGACCCCCGGTACAAGCACCTGATCGGCCGGCAACTCGCCCTGCCCCTCTCCGATCGGACGATCCCGATCATCGGCGACGCGATCCTGGTCGATCCCAAGTTCGGCACCGGCTGCGTTAAGGTCACGCCGGCCCACGACCCCAACGACTACGCGACCGGCGTCCGCAACGGCCTGCCGATGATCAACCTGCTCAACCCCGACGGCACCTACAACGAGAACGCCGGCGCCTACGCCGGGCTCGACCGCCGCGAGGTCCGCAAGCGCGTCGTCGCCGACCTGGATGCCCAGGGCCTCCTGGCCAAGGTCGAGGCCTACACCAACAAGGTCGGCCTGTCGGACCGTTCCAAGACGCCGATCGAGCCGTACCTGTCCGACCAGTGGTTCGTCCGGATGGAGGACGACGCCGACGGCTCGCCCGGGTTCGCCCAGCAGGCGATGGACGCCGTGACCTCCGGCGCCGTCGCGATCCACCCGGCCCGCTACGGCAAGAGCTACCTCGACTGGCTCGGCGCCAAGCGCGACTGGTGCATCAGCCGCCAGTTGTGGTGGGGCCACCAGATCCCGGTCTGGTCGCGCACCTACCCCGACGCCGACGCCCTCCGCTCGGCCGCCGAGGCCCTCCGGGACGATCCCGCCCTCAAGGCCCCCATCGCCGCCGGCACCCTGTTCGTCGAGACCGCCATCGACGACGAGGCGAAGGAGGCCGAGGCCCGAGGCCCCGAGGCCCTGGCATCGGTCCTGGCCAAGCGTCCCTACGGCTCGATCCACGCCTGCCCCGAGGGGGATGACCCCGAGGTCGTCGCCACCCTGGAGCGGGCCGGCTTCGTCCGCGACGGCGACGTGCTCGACACCTGGTTCAGCTCGGCCCTGTGGCCGCACTCGACCCTGGGCTGGCCCGAGAAGACCGACGAACTGAGCAAGTTCTACCCGACCTCGGTCCTCTCGACGGCCCGCGACATCATCACCCTGTGGGTGGCCCGGATGGTGATCTTCGGCCAGTTCAACCTGGGCGAGGTGCCCTTCCGCGACGTCTTCATCCACCCGGTGATCCAGGACGGCAACGGCAAACGGATGTCGAAGTCGGCGGGCAACGGGGTCGACCCGGTCGACATCATCGACCTGTACGGCGCCGATGCCCTGCGGTTCACCCTGGCCTCGCTGGCCACGGAGACGCAGGATCTCCGGATCCCGGTCGAGGCGACCACCCTGCCCGACGGCCGCAAGGTCAACACGTCGGAAAGGTTCGAGCAGGGCCGGACGTTCCCGAACAAGGTCTGGAACGCCTCCCGGTTCGCCCTGATGAACCTGGAAGGCTTCGAGCCCGCGCCGGTGGCCGCGGCCGACCTCTCCATCGAGGACCGCTGGATCCTCGGCACGCTCGCCCGGGTCGCCGCCGAGACCTCGGCCGACTTCGAGGCGTTCCGGTTCGCCGAGGCGACCAGGAGGCTCCGCGACTTCACCTGGAACGACGTCTGCGACTGCTACGTCGAGATCCTCAAGGGCCGGCTCCGCGACGAGACCACCCGCCCGGCCGCCCAGCGCGTGCTGGCGACGGTGCTGGACGGCCTCTGCCGCCTGCTCCACCCGATCATGCCGTTCCTGACCGAGTCGATCTGGCAGGCCCTCGGCCAGGTCGCACCGGTGCGCGGGCTGCCCGAGCCCGGCCCGGCCGCCGAGAGCGTCTGCATCGCCCCCTGGCCGGAGTACCCGAAGGCCTGGGATGATGCCGAGGCCGAGGGGATCGTGCTCCAGTGGCGCGAGAAGGTCGCCGCGATCCGCAAGCTCCGGGCCGAGAGCAAGGTGCCGGAGAAGGCCAAGATCGCCCCGATCCTGATCGCCGCCGAGCCGGCCGCCTCGACCCTGCGGGCCGGCGAGGCATTCATCCGGGCGCTGACCGACAGCAAGTCCCTGGAGGTCGTGGCCGAGGTCGCCGACCGCCCCAAGGATTGCGCCGTGGCCGTGCTGGGGGACGCCGAGATCCTGCTGCCCCTACTCGGGCTGATCGACAAGGAGGCCGAGACGGCCCGCCTCCGCAAGAGCCTGGCCGATCTCGACAAGCAACTGGCCGCGATCCGGGCGAAGCTGGGCAACGAGGGGTTCGTGGCCAGGGCCCCGGCCGAGGTCGTGGCCCAGCAAAGGCAGAAGGAGGCCGACCTGGCCGCGCAGCGGGCCACCATCGAGGCGCTCCTCCCCTGAGGGACGACCGGGCCCCGACAATCGGCGTCGATGGACCGCGAGAACCGTCGCGGTTCATTGACGACCCCATGCGCCTGGCTTATCATCGAACCGGTGAAGTCGATGGGCGTGGTCCCGCCAGGCGACGAGGTTCGGGGATTCCGACCCGGCGGGCACCTGGCGTCGGCGCGGAAGGGGGCGACCGACGTGGCCGTGCAGATGGAACTCAGGCGGATCATCATCAGCGAGAACAATGAGCAGCAGATCATCTATCTCAAGGAGGTCGACGGCGAGCGCAACTTCCCGATCGTCATCGGCATCTTCGAGGCGACCAGCATCGATCGTCGCGTGAAGGGGATCCCCGCCCCGCGTCCCCTGACCCACGACCTGCTGGCCAGCACCATCGAGCTGCTCGGGGGCGAGCTCCAGGATATCTTCATCAGCGAATTGCGCGACCATACCTACTATGCCAAGCTGCGCATCCGCCACGAGGGGGAGCTGATCGAGGTCGACTCCCGCCCGAGCGATGCCATCGCCGTCGCCGTCACCGTCGATGTGCCGATCTTCGTGGCCGAGGACGTCCTCAACGAGGTCGGCCACTAACCGTCGTCCGTGTTCTCCGCTTCCGGAGGGGTGCCAGAGTGGCCGATTGGGACGGTCTTGAAAACCGTAGGGTCCTCACGGATCCCGGGGGTTCGAATCCCTCCCCCTCCGCTCCCGACAACAACCGCATGGGGCCGACCAGGCCCGCCCCGGGCCTTTGAAGGCAACGACTTGCGTCCTGCCTCGGTCGCCCCGCGTGCGGCCCCTGCCGCATCCATGATCCCGACCGGAGCCGACCCTGCCCTTCCCCGGCGAAGGGCAACGCCGACCCCATGCGGCAGGCCGGCGGTCGCCCCCCGGGCCGAGGGCGACACGATCGACCCGGCCGATCTCGTCGGCCGGGGGTCGCTAGCCTGCGAGCGGCAGCCCGGATGCGAACGCCGAGTTCGCGACGACGCCCGTCGCCCCGGAGATCGGCCGGGATCGGTGCGCCGAGAGCGGCGGATCCGGGCTCGCGATCATGAGGGGCGGCGTCGGCGGGCGGTTTCGGGGAGGACGAGCGCAAGCGGATCTTGCGCGAGCTTCACGACTGGATCGGCCAGCTCATGGCCGGCCTCACCCTGGCCATCAAGGCCGTCGCGACTTCGGGCCATCTCCCGCCCCCGACGACGGCCCGGCTGGCCGAGGCGCAACGGATCGCCGACGAACTGGGGCGGGAGGAGCACGGCCTGGCCGTCCGGCTCCGCCCGACCTCGCTGGACGACTTCGGCCTCTGGCCCGCCCTCGAACAGGGATCGATGATCGAAGGGTCATGGGGAAGACCCGGGAGAAGCCGGGCCGCTCGGCCGGCCTTCGACTCCTTCGCCGGGCCCATCCCCCACGATCTTCCAGGGCCCGGGAACCGATACGGATCGGCGTGCCGGTTCGTGGGCGGGAGGCCCGATCAGCCGGCATCGTCGCCGCCCGCCCGTCCCGTGGGGTTCAATCTCGGGATGCGGGCGCGGTCGGGCCCCGGAACGCCGCGAGGATCCGGGCCCGGCGTCGGGCTTGCGGCGAGGCGATCCGACCGATCGTCGAAAGCGCACCGGATTCATCCCCCATGATGGCACGGTCCAGGGCGAGCTGGGCCAGGCCCTCGTCCCGGAGGTCGCCCGGCGGAAGCACCTCGATTTCCCCCAGCGCGGCGTCGGGGTCGCCCATGCGGGCCAGGATCCTCGCGACATCCGCCGTGGCCCGCACGGTCCGGTCGAATCGCGGATCGGATGGCTTGTCCCCGGGTCCTCGCTCCCGCGCCAGGCGTAAAATCGCCCGGGTGCACTCGAGTTCCCGGCGCAAAGCGTCTCGCACCCCGGCCTCGTCGCCCGCCCTGCGCCGCTCGGACTCGATGATCGGCAGCACTTCCATCTCTTCGAACGGCAGGCGGCCCGACGATTCCCGCAGGGCCCCGTCGGCGTCGCCGTTCTTCGCCAGGAAGATGCAAGCCAGGGCGCGAGGGTGGGGCTTGTATTGATCCCCCGTGATCTTGCCGACGATGGCGATCGCCTCGCGGGCCGATGCCTGGGCGCCCGCCCGATCGCCCGCCTTGGCCTGGCCCTCGGCGATCGCGACGAAGGCGAGGGCCTGGTTGAACAGCATCGGGTCCCTCCGGCGGCTTACGACCGACGCCCCGAGGTCCATGGCCCGGGCCGTGGCGATGGCCCGGTCGAACCACCCCAGCCTCGCCTCCGCCCTGAGGATGGCCTCTAGGTCATGGGCCCACGAGTTGGGGGTGGTCTCGGCGAAGGCATGGACGGCGGCCTCCGCCTCGGCCAACGCCGGGCCGGCCACCTCCTGGTCCTTCGCCTGAAGCTGGCCGACGATCGCGAGGGCCGCGGCTCGCCGTTCCCTGACCCTGCCGGGGCCCTGGAAATCCGGACGTTCCTGCACGGCACGCGTCGCGCCGGCGATGTCGCCCGACATGGCCTGGGTGATGACCGCCACGATCGCGGGGGCCCGATCCGGCTGTGGCCCGGCACGCATCAGATACCGGCGATAGGTCTCGATCATCTCGCCGGCGAAGGCCCGGCCCTCGGCTTCCAGTTGGATCTCGGGGAGGTTGGCCCAGTTCTGGGATTGGTGCTCCTCATCCTCCGCGAGGACGGCGCGGAGGGCCTCGCCGAACGCATGGCGGGCCTCCGGGCGATGCCCCGCCTCGGCCATCGCCCGGGCCACCATGATGGCGGGGTGTGGGAGCATATACGGGGCGTTGGGCGGGATGGCCATCGCGGCGTCGAGGGCCTGGCGCAGGGTGTCGAGCCCGGCCTCGCGCAGGCCACGTTCGCCCATCCGGATGCCGAGGCGGCGCAACTCATCGGCCCGCTCCGACGGGTCCTCGATCCCCCTGGCGTCCTCCAGCGCGAGACGGGACAGCTCGCCGAGGGGCGGCGGGGCGACGGCGAGGACCTCGGCCTGGCCGCGAACCGTCTGGGGGGCGGCATCTCCGGCTTCGATCCCGGATGGGAGGGCCAGCGCCCGCACGCCGCCCAGGGAGAGCAGGCCGGTCGCGGCAATCGCGCCGATGAGCTTGAGCTTCGAGATCATCATCGTTTTCAATGTCCCCTTCGCCAGTGCGGTGGCCGAGGCGGAGGCGAACGCGACCTCGGTCGCACACCTCCCCGAATCACCCAGGGCCGCATGCGTCGTCGCGGCGATGATGGCCGGAGGGAGGGCCGGGCCCGGCGTGCCGATCCAGGCCGACAAGGCGGCGGGCGGGGCGAGCCCTCGGCGTGCCAGCCCCGCCCGGAGCCGCTCGCGGGCCCTCGACAGCCGGGAGAGGACGGTGCCCCGCGGGCAGCCGATCCTCGCGGCCGCCGCCTCGGCGGTCAGGCCCTCCAGGTAGCAGAGGACGACCGGCTCGCGGTATCGGCCCGGCAGCCGTTCGATCTCCTCGTGGAGGCCGTCCCAGGGCTCCGCCGCAAAGTCTTCGGGCCTCGCGTCGAGGGCCCGGGAGGCCGCGGCTCGCCGCTCGATCAGCCGCCGTCGGGCCGCATCCACCCTCCCCCGCCCCGCGACGCGGATGGCGACCCCGTGCAGCCAGCCCGCCAGCGACTCGCCGTCGCGGATCGAGCCGGCCTTCCTCGCCAGGATCAG
This sequence comes from Tundrisphaera macrotermitis, assembly GCF_051175315.1. Taxonomy (NCBI): domain Bacteria; kingdom Pseudomonadati; phylum Planctomycetota; class Planctomycetia; order Isosphaerales; family Isosphaeraceae; genus Tundrisphaera; species Tundrisphaera macrotermitis. Next base: position 1,445,280 of record NZ_CP195100.1, on the reverse strand, counting down.
GAAGGTGGCCTGGAAGGCGTCCTGCGCGTCGTGGGGGTCGCCGGTCGCCCGGCGGCAGGCGCGGAGCACCATCGGCCCGTGGCGGGCCACCAGGGCGTCGAACGCCGCCCGCGCGGCCTCGTCGGTCGAGCCGAGGAACCGCCGGAGCAATTGCCCGTCGGAGAGGCCGCCCGCACCGCCCAGGGCGAAGGCCGCCCGGAGCTGAGTCTGGACGTCCGAGCCAGCCGATCCGCCCGCCATCGATCCTCCCTTCCCGTTGAGCCGACGATCATTGTGCGAGGAAGGGCCTCGACGATTCCGACTTTTTCCCCCGGAGGCGTCATTTTTCGGCGGGCGGCGTCGCCGTCCGGGCACGATCCGACATGCGGTTCGACGCCCGCCCGCGAATCGGCCCTCTTCGAAACGCGACGACGCCCGCTCCCCGTCGCCGGGGAGGCGAGCGTCGCCCATCCGCATGACATGCCATCCGGCCCGATCAGCGGCCCGAGACGCGTGCGCGGCGTCGGGCGATCAGCGCCCCGATCCCGACCAGGCCCCAGGCGGCGAGCGTCGCGGGCTCCGGGGTGACCTGCACGAAGATCTCGCCGGAGTAGAACGGCCGCTGCTCGTAGGGGATCGCCGAGCCCGGGGGGTTCTGGACCCACCAGCTATCGGTCGGGATCATGAGCAGCTGGGGCGGCGGGAGCTTGATGTCCGCGGGCGAGACAGGGAAGGAGTCCTGATAGCGGGCATCGAGCATCAAGGGCAAGACCCCCCCGAATCCGACCGAGTCGAAGACGGCGGACAACGAGACGGGGTGCGTCCCGTTCCCGGGTGCGCCCTGGAAATGCCCCCGAATGACGACCTGGCTCTGCACACGGGTCGGGATGCCGTCGGGGCCCGACGGCGGGATGGTCCGGGCGAAGTCGGGCGCATCCAGCTGGATGGCGAACTCGACCCCGTCGAGCGAGTCGGGCGATTTCGCATCGGGGACGGGGATCACGAATCGTCCCAGCGAGAAGGACGAGCCGGGCTCGAAGGTGCCGGTCGTGCCCTCGAAGCCCAGGTAGGGGACGAGGCTATGCTCGGTCGAGTACCGGATCGGCTCGGCGGAGGCGGTGCCGGCGAGCAGGGCGACGAGGATCGGGGCGAAGCACGGGACGGACTTGCGCCGCATTGTCGGGCATCCTTGCCTGGGGGGAGGATCGACCGGGCCTTCCACGGCCCATCGAGTCCCGCAGGATAACCGAAGGTGTCTCGATCTGACAGGGGAAACCGATGGCCTTCGAAGTGCCAAGACGCTTCGATCCCCGGCGATGAGGAGGCGGGCGGCGCCGCTGCTCGTCCGCGCCGATCCCCGCCGCGAAACTTTCCGGAGAAAATCGGAACGGTCCTGCCGCCCCAATACACTACTGTCGATGACCAGGCCTCAGGGGGAGACGAGGTGCAGACGAATCGACGCCAAGGCGGGCCAGCCCTGCTCGGGATGGTCCTGGAGCGCGGGACGCTCGCGGGGCTCTCCGAAGTCGACTTGTTGCGACGGTTCACCGACGGTGCCGGCGCCGACGCCGAGTTGGCCTTCGAGTCGCTGGTGCGGCTCCACGGGCCGATGGTGATGAGGGTCTGCCGCTCGATCCTGGCCGACCACCACGACGCGCAGGACGCCTATCAGGCGACCTTCCTGATCCTGGCACGCCGGGCCGGCTCGATCCGCAAGGCCGGCTCGCTGGCCCCCTGGCTCCACGGGGTGGCATTGCGCGTCTCCCGGGCAGCCCGCGCGGATTCGGCCCGGAGGCGGGCCCACGAGCGGCGGGCCGCCTCCCTGGTCCCAGACTCGGTCGAGGGGGATCCGGATCAGGAGTCGGCCGCCCTGGTCCACGAGGGCCTGGGGCGGCTCCCCGACCGCTATCGCACGCCGATGATCCTCTGCGACCTTGAAGGACTGACCCATGACGCGGTCGCGGCTCGGCTGGGCTGGCCGGTCGGCACGGTCAAGAGCCGCCTATCGAGGGGCCGTCTGCGATTGAGGGGCTACCTCGCCCGCCGTGGGCTCGCGCCCGGAGGCCAATCCTCCGCGTGGCTGCTGGCGGCAGGAGGCGGGGCCGGTGCGCCGGTCGCTGCAGCCTCCTCATATTCCCCCGCGTCCCTGTTCGGATCCTCGACGTCGGCGGAGGTTCCCGTCCGCGTCGCCCTACTCATGAGAAAGGCTCTCCGCGACATGGCTGTACCCAAGCTGGCCATCCTGTCCGGGCTCATCCTCGCGGGTGGGCTCGCGACCCGTGGGGCGATCTACGCCGGGCCAATGCCGGGGGCGGGGCCCTTGCCCGAGGATCCATCCGCCGCCTCACCTCTCGAACCGGACCCTTCGCTCTCCAAGGATCTCGCCGGGGGAACGTCCGAGGGCGTCCTCCCCCCGGCCCTGGCCCGCCCACGCCCGTTGGAGACTGCCGTTAGGCTCAATATCCAGCGGGACGTCCGGCAGATGAAGGTAGTGATCGCCTCCGGGGTGATCGTCCGGAGCGATGCAGAGACGGCCCTGATCGTCACCGCCGCCCATTGTTTCCGGGACTTCGAAACCGTGGCGGACGGTGTCCCGAGAGCGATCCGCGTCGAGAGGCTCCAGGGGACGTTCGCGGGGAAGACCCTGGACGAGGTGCAGTCGAGCGTCATCCATGACGGGGAACTTGTCGGAATCCGCCGCGAGGACGACGTGGCCTTGGTGCGGATCCGGCCAGGGCGGCCTCTCCCGGCATCTCCGGTCGCCGGGGCCGAGAACCCGGTCGTCATCGGCCAGGAACTTATCAGCGTCGGCTGCTCGGAGGGTAGGGACGCATCGGCCTGGTCGACTACGGTGCTCGATCCGATCAGCCGCCTGGCGAATGACGGCGGCCTGATGGAGGCCATCGAGTGCCGCTTCGCCTCGAAGCTGGGCCGGTCCGGAGGTGGGCTGTTCAGCCTCGACAATGAATTGGTCGGGATGAGCTGCTATGCCGATCCGATGCGGGATCGAGGCCTGTACGCATCGGCCGCATCCATCCGCCGCCTGATAGCAGAATACGACGAGGGGCTACGGATGCCGCCCGATGGGGGGATCGGGCGAGATTCCAGGCAAGAGGGCATCGTTCGCCCCGAGCTGGCGGTCAAGTTGACCGGCCATGACGTCCTGCATCCCGGCCAACGCGAGGAATATCGACTTTCTATCGCCAACACGGGCCAGGCGGCGGCCAAAGGTGTGAACATCCGCATCAACCTGCCTAAGCGTGGCGGACGCCTGATCCGGATCAACGACAGCTCGGTGACCTTCGAAAAACGATCGCGGCAGTTGTCGTGGAAGTTGGATCAACTCGACCCAGGCCGGTCCTCGGAGGTGAGCTTCGTCTATCTCATGGGCGATCCGGGCCTCTACCGGGCGACCGCCGAGGCGACCGCCGGCGATGTTCGGGCCGTTGCATCGCACCAGACCGATGTGGTCTCCGGGGGGGCCAGGCTCAACCTCGACGCCTTCCCATCGGCGCCGACGATCGGCGTCGGAGGGACGCATTCTTATCACATCACCGTCACGAATGTCGGCGGGAAGGACGTCGGCCGGGTCATCCTCCGCGGCAAGCTGTCCAAAAACCTCAGGATCGTCCGGCATCGTGGCGGGGTCGGGGATGCATTCCGGTTCGACGATGAGACCGGCGAATTCATCCTGGCCCAGATCGACCGCCTGCCGATCGGCCAGGATGTCAGGTTGGGGCTGGATTTGCAGGGGGTCGAGGCCGGGCCCGGGAGTTGCCGGCTCGCACTGATCCCGTTATTTGAAAGCGATGATGCCGCCCGGGCCGATGCCGTGATCCCGACGGAGGTGGGGGGCGGCCAACCAAGCCCGAGGTGAAGTGACGCCCTCAACGGCCCGCGAGAGGCCCCCAGGATGCCCTCCGGGCCGAGGCCGCCGAGGTCGACGCGTCGGTCAAGCGGACCGGCGACCGGATCGAGGCCGAGGAGCGGGCCGCATCCGAGAAGTTGGCCAAGGCCCGAGATGCCTGGCAGGCGAAGGAGGTCGTGCGGATCCGGGCCGCATCGCATGCCAGGCTGGACGCCGCATGGAGCATGCGTCCGGTGCCGGCCGATCAGACGATCGCCGGCCCCGGGCCGATCGGGGAAACGACGCACGAGGGCAGGCTCGGCATCTTGGAGCGGGGCACGAAGGCGGATTGCACGGCCCTGCCCCCTCCTCTCCGGCGACGCTCGGGCTTTGCATCCGAGGTCGTGGCCGATCCTCCGGATGGCGGCGAGGGCCCGCCGCCGCCGCCCCCGCCATCCGGTCGCACGGGTCCAGGAGCGATCCCTCAGGCATCCCCTGAGGCGATGCGTTGCCCGGAATCGTACGCTCCCTCGGTTGTGGCTTTCGACCGTGAGGTCATCGGGCTCGGATCGCGGCGGCCTGGATGACCGCCTTCTTCCTGGAGATCACGGCCACCAGGTCTCCGCCGGCGATGCCGTTGCGGTCGGCGTCCACGGCGCGGCCGAGCGGGTCGCGCAGGCCGTCGCCGACCACCGTGAGCCGGATCGGGGCGCCGGTCAGCGGGGCGTTCTTCCGCGTCCGGATGGTCACCGTCCTGGCGACCGGGTCGTAGGCGACCGAGGCCGGCGTGGTCACCTTGTCGTCCTTGGTGCCGAGCTTCCTGTCCTTGCCCGCCGTGACCAGCCGGTAATTGCCGGGGTTGGCGGCCGACGCGGCGTCGATCGCACCGCCGAAACGGACCACGATCGCCTGGGACTTCGACTTCTTGACCTTGATCGTGGCGATGGCCACGTCGGCGACCGCCACCACCGGGGCCGTGACCACCGGGGCCGAGACCAGGTTCGTCAGGGCGAGCGGGGCGACCGACAGGCCGTTGTAGCCGGGATCCGCGCCATTGGCCGATGCCGAGAGGGCGTAGGGGATCGTCCCGGCCGCGCCGCCGCTACGGCCCACGACCACCGCCGCCTGGGGCGCGTCCCAGTTGTCGGGGGTGAAGACCAGTTGCGGGGTGGTGACCACCCCTTGCGCCGCGTCGGTCGTGGCCAGGTTGACGACGACCGGCGACGAGGGCCGCGAGGCGAGCCGGACGGCGAACGTCGCGGTTCCCCCCTCCGAGGTCGTCTGCGAGGGCGAGGTCGGCTCGATCACCACTCCGGCGGTGTCATCGTCGGCGTTGACGGCCGAGACCGCCGGGCCGAGCAGGCCGTTGTACGCCGGGTCCGTCGAGATCGCCGGGCCGAGCAGGATCGCGTAGGCCGCCGCGCCGTCGGCGGAGCGGTCGTCCACGCCGGCCACGGTGACCACCTGCGGGTTGGACCAGTTGTCGGGGGTGAAGACCAGGCTCGACGGGCCGGAGGCCCCCTCGGCCGGGTTGCTCGACGCGATCGGGACCGTCACGTTGCCCGATGGGCGGCTCGACAGGACGACCTGGAAGCTGGCCTGGCCGCCGGCCTCGGTGGTCGCCAGCCCCCCGGCCGTGGAGGTGCGGATCGCGGCGGCGTCGTCGTCCAGGTTGACGAGGTCGACGTCGGCCGGGTCGATCCCGTTGTAGTTCGGGTCGGCGCTGGAGGCGGCGCCGGTCACGATCCGGAACAGGGCCGGGCCGTCGACCGCGGAGTCGTCCACGCCGGTCAGGGTGACCACCTGGGGGATGTTCCAGTTGGCCGGGGTGAAGGTGAGTGCCGAGCGATCGACCACCCCCTCGGCGGTGTTGGACGAGGCGAGGCTGAAAGTGACGTCGGCGGAGGGGCGGGTCCGGAGCCGGAAGCTCAGGGACGCGGTGTTGCCCGACTCGGTCGTCGCGTTCCCGCCCGGGGTGGACACCAGGACCCCGGCGCGGTCGCCGTCGGCCGAGTTCACGGCGACGTCGGCCGGGTCGAGCCCGGAGTAGTGGGGGTCGGCGCTCGCGGCGATGCCGAGCAGGATCGACGCCGACTGGTCGCCGTCGATCGCCTCGTCGCGGACCCCGGCGACCGTGACCGCCTGCGGCACGTTCCAGTTGCTCGGCGTGAAGGCGAGGACGGCGGGCGAGGCGGCGACCTCGCCCGGGCGGCTCGACGCGATCGGCACGAACACCGGCGCGGTCGGCCGGGAGGCGAGGCGGACGGCGAACGAGGCGGTCGCCCCCTGGTCGTTGACCTGGAGGGGGCCGTTGCCGGCCGCGATCACGAACCCGGCCGCGTCGTCGTCCGCGTTGACCACCGTGACGTCGGGCACGGCGATCCCGGTGTAGATCGGGTCGGTGCCGAGGGCGGTGGTGACGATCGTGTAGGCCACGTCGCCGTCGACCTCGGGGTCGTCCGCCCCCCGGACGGTGACGATCTGAGGCTGCGACCAGTTCGCCGGGGTGAACGTGACCGAGGCGATCGTGGGAGCCCCTTCGGTCGCGTCAGCCGTGGCGAAGGCGATCACGACGGTGCCGACCGGCCGGGTCGCCAGGCGGACGGCGAACGTGGCGGTGCCGCCGCCCTCGGTCGTCCGCAGGCCCGAGGTCGGCGACACCAGGACGGCGGCGGTATCGTCGTCGAGGTTGGCCACCGCCACGTCGGGGGCCGCCAGGCCGGAGTAATTGGCGTCGCCGCTGATGGCGGCCGAGGTCACGATCGTGTAGCCGACGCTGCCGTCGTCCACCGGGTCGTCCAGGCCGGTGACGGTCACGGTTTGCGGCGTGTCCCAGTCGGCCGGGGTGAAGGTGAGGGTCGGGCGGTCGATCGTCCCCTCGGCGGTGTTGGACGAGGCCAGCGAGATCGTCACGTCGGCGGTGGGCCGGCTGGCGAGCCGGACCGAGAAGGTGGCCTGGCCGCCCGACTCGGACGTGACGAGGCCTGAGGCGGGCGTGACCACGAACCCGGCGATGTCGTCGTCGAGGATGGTGAGGGTGGCCGAGGACGGCTTGCCGAGCGACGCGCCGGTGGGGGCGGACAGGGTCAGGATGATGGTCTCGGACGGCTCGGCCGCGGGGTCGTCGAGGATCGGGACGACGAACGTCTTGATGGTCTCGCCATCCAGGAAGGTGAGGACGCCCGAGGCCGGGGCGTAGTCCGACCCGGCGGAGGCGGTGCCGCCGCCGGTGGCATACGCGATGGTGGCGGTGCCGGCCGAACTGCCGGTCCGCTGGACGGTGATCGTGGCCGAGCCGGCGGCCTCGCCGACGCTGGCCGTGGCCGAGGCGAACCGGAACGAGCTGAACGGCGGCGGTGCCACCGGGGCGACCGCCGAGAACTCGGAGGTGTTGCCCACCTGCGAGATCAACTCGTTGTTGACCGTGACGTTGGGGGCCGAGATCACGGTGGCGGTGGCCGCCACGAAGTTGACGATGGCGAAGGGGCGCGCCCCCAGGAAGGCGAACGAGGCGTTGCCCGAGGCGTCGGTGGCGACGTCGATCGAGCCCAGGTAGGTGCGGCCCTCGCCGTAGCCGGTGTTGTCGGGGGTGTCGCCGCCGAAGAACTCGATCCGGTAGGTCGAGTTGGCGCCGCTCGCCAGGGTGCCGGCGATCGACAGGTTGTCCTCCGAGTCCAGCCCGGCCGACGCGATCACCGGGAAGCTCTGGAGCAGGTTGGCGCCCGTGGTGTGCGGGCTGCCGGCGGTGTTCGGCGTGACCCCATCGTCGTTCAGGTCGATGCCGAGTCCGGCGCCCGAGCCGGTGCCGGACCCGTTGTTGGCGAAGATCGAGTTGCCCGAGATCCGGACCCGGAGGCTGCCGCTCGACAGGGCGATCCCCTTGCGGCTGTTGTAGGCGATGGTGTTCCCCTCGCCGGGCCCGGTGCCGCCGATCGTCAGGTCCTTGCCCCCGAACCCGGTGCCGATGCCGTTGCCCTGGTTGGGCAACGGCAGCAGGCCGGAGATGTCGGTGCCGATCCTGTTGCCCCGGACCACGTGGAAATCGTCGCTGAGCGTCAGGCCGTTGTCGCGGTTCCCCGAGATCACGTTGTTGATGATGGTGATCCGATCGGGCCCGAAGGCGTCCACGCCCTTGCCGTTGTTGGGGACCGAGGCCCTGCCGGTGGCGTCGGTGCCGATGAAATTGCCCCGGATCTGGTTGTCGGTCGAGTCGTCGCCGAAGAACTTGATCCCGCTGCTGCCGTTGCCCGAAATCACGTTGGAGGCGCTGGTGTTGCCGGGGTCGGAGGCGGTGGCGCCGACCGTGTTGAACGTGGCCGGCCCGAAGAAGTCGACCCCGGCGCCGTTGTTGCCGACCGCCGCCGATCCGGTGGCATCGGTGCCGATGTAGTTGCCCTGGATCACGTTGGAGGTGGCGACCTGGAACAGGAACTGGATCCCGGCGCCGTCGTTGCCCGAGATCACGTTGCGGTTGGGGTTGCCGGGGGGGCCGGTTTGGGCGGTCCCGCCGATCGTGTTCTGCGACGCGGTCCCCATGAAGATGCCGTTCTTGCCGTTGCCCCGGTCGATCGAGCCGGTCGGGTCGGTGCCGATATAATTGCCGATGATCCGGTTGAAGTTGCTCGGCGACTTGTTGGTCGGGCCGATCGAGATCCCGTTGGAGCGGAACCGGTTGATCACCAGCCCCCGGATCGTGCAGTTGCTCGCCTGGAGCACCAGCCCGGAAACGTCGCCGGTGCCGGCGTTGCTGCCATCCAGCTCGATGATCGGCGTCCCGTTGAACCCCGGCTGCGTCGTCCCGTCGATCGAGACGGCCATCGTGATCGCCGGCAAGGCGGTGGCCGGCGAGATCGTCTGCAACCCGGAGCCGATCGCGAAGCTGATCGTGTTCGGCCCGGCCGTCGCGTTCGAACTGAGGATCGCCTGCCGCAGCGACCCGGCCCCGGAGTCGGCGGTGTTCGTCACCGTGAACGCCGCCAGGAGCTGGCGAGGCTCCAGGCATTCCGGGGCGAAGGCCCGACGACGGGCGGGACGGGGCGGGCGACGGCTCGACGCAAAACGGTTCGACATCGCCGACGGCTCCGGGATCGCGGGGGCGGGGGGAGGCAAGCGCGAAAAAACAGATTTGTAAACCTATCAGGGCGCGCCGGCGCCGGCAAGGATGGCCGCACTCGTTTATTCGACTGATGCAGAAAACCGTCAACAGGCGCTCGGGTCGACCATCCCACGGCGATGCCGTGCCCCCACATTCGATGTCCCAGCCCCGCCCCCTCGTGCTCGACCTCGCACCGGCGGATCCGGGCCTCATCGCCTCCTGACCGCCTCGGCGGCTCGGGCCTTCTTCCCGATTCGCCGGATCCGATCCCTCGGAACGCGGCGTCGCCGAGACCCGGGTCGGCCTGTTGGAAACTGTGCTTCAACGTCGGGGGCGTCCGGACGTCCGACGAGTGAAACCCGACGATCAAATCCATCTCATGGAAACGGTTCGCGAGAGCATGTCGTAATCGCGGGCATTTCCAAGGGAAGCAAGATGAGAAGCGATGGAAGGGGGCAGCCGTCCGGATTCCGCGAGCCTCGACGGAGAAGATGAACATGGGCTCGGTTGGAACGATTCGCGATGGGTGGACCCCGTCCTGCCCGTCGTTCGGTCTTCCGATCCAGGGATGACAGCCTCCCAGATCTCGCCGATCCTCGATCGGTCCGCCGAGGGCATCACCCCCCTGCCCCGTGCGGCTGGTCCTGGCGAGACCCGGCCAGGGCCAGGACGGCCGCCATCGCCTCCTCGTTGAGCATCGGCCGGGCGGCGACCTCGGCGAGGTCGGAGGGGACGAAGGGCACGGGAAGGAAGGGATGAATGCTTGGCGATGGCCGAACGTTCTGTTAGGCTGCCCACGGTTACAGCCGAAGTGGGATGGTCTTGAAAACCTTCGGGTCCGAGGGCGCTCCGGGGGGGCGAAGCCCTCCCCATCCGGTCCCGATAGCGACCGCGAAGGGACGACCGACGCCGTCCCGGGCCGGTGACGGCCACGTCCGACGTCTCGTCGGCATCCGATCGGGGAGTCGTCGAGCATCCTCGTGGTCGACGGCGTGCGACGCCCGATGCGGTCGCCCCGCGACATCGCCGACGCCGGGGCGGGGGGAATCGATCGGATGAGCCAGGAACCCGGGGCCGGAACGAGCCGCTTTGTCGCACGCTTCGAGATCCCGATCGTCGCCGTGCTCGTGGTCGCCTACGTCGGAATCCTGTGGGCGGCGCGTGGCGAGCCCGGGATGACGTGGGACGAGCCCTACTTCTTCGAACGGTCCCGGGCCGTCTCCGTCTGGCTCGCGAAGCTGGCCGACCCGGCGGGCGGATGGCGCCGCGCCTTCGGGCCGGCCGAGCTGGCGAAGGGATGGCCCTTCTGCCGCGAGGTGCCCGACCAGCACCCTCCGGTCCCCTCCCTGTTGGGGATGGCGACCGAGTCTGTGTTCGGGCCCTGGCTCGGTCCCCTGCGGGGCTACCGGCTGGCGACGGTCGGGCTGTTCGCCGCGGCCGCCGGGGTGATGTTCCGGTTCGTCCGGCTCCGATGGGGGCCGGCCCTGGCGTCGGCCGCGGTCGTGGCGCTCGTCTCCGACCCCCGCCCGTTCATCGATGCGCAGCTGATCACGGCCGACTCGGACACGGGCGTTTTCTGGTTCCTGGCCGCCCTGGCGCACCTCCGGGCGTGCGAGACCGGCCGGGGCCCGTGGTGGTTCGGAGTCGCGGCGGGCCTGGCCGTGATGTGCAAGGCGACCGGCGTGCTCCTGATCCCGGCCGCGCTGGCCTGGGCGGCACTCTACCGGCCGCGCGGGGCCTGGAGGCCGCTGGCCTGGGCCGGGGTGACGATGCCGGCGACGATGCTGATGGTCAACCCGGCGTGGTGGCCCGACCCCGTCGGCGGCATGGCCCGCTGGGTCCGGGCCTTCCTGTCCTATCCCCAGAAAGTCCCGGTGTTCTACCTGGGGCGGGTCTACGACTCGGTCCATACGTTCCTCCCCTGGCACAACTCCGCGGTCCTGATCGCGACGATGGTCCCACTCGGCCTGCTGGCCCTAACGGCCGTCGGCCTGATCGCGACCCTCCGCCGACCGAAGCTCGCCGGGGAGGATGGGTCGGGGAGGCTGTCCGACCGGGTCGTCGGCGGGTGGGCGGCGATCCACTTCCTGGCGTACCCGCTCTTGCGGATGCTCCCGTTCCTGCCCGCCCACGATGGCCTCCGCCAACTCGTCCCGGCGTTCTACTTCCTCCCGATCCTGGCCGCGATCGGTGCGGGCGTGCTCGCCGCGTCGATGCGGCGGGCCTGGATCGGCCGCATCGTGGCCGCGGCCTGCCTGGCGACGGCGGCCGCCGAGACCGTGCGGGTCCACCCCTTCGAGATGAGCTACTACAACGCCGCCATCGGCGGGCCCAGGGGGGCCGATGCGGCGGGCATGGAGACGACCTACTTCTGGGACTCGGCCACGGCGGAAGTCCTCGGATGGATGAACGACCACATCGAACGGGGGGCCACGGTCCTCATCTATCCCCCGCCGAATGTCCGCACGTTCGGCTGGGAACAGGCCTGGGGGAGGCTCCGCCCCGACCTCAGGATGATCACCCTGGAAGGGGCCGACGCTGCCGAGAACCTCGCCCAGATGTTCGGCCCGGATCCGCACTACCTGATCTTTCAGAACCGCCAGGGCCTGTACATGCCGGAGGAAGGGAAGGCCCCGAACCTCCTGGCTCGCCTGGCCCGGGCGCCGGCGGCCTATGAACTGGCCCCGGCCCGCGTCGACGGCGTCCGACTCCTGGCCATCTTCGATCGGAAATCGTTCCAGGCCGCGACGCTGGCCCCGAAGGTCCGGGCACAGTGAAGGTCCATGCCGAGATCGCCGACGAGGAACGGGTCCGGGGGCCGGGGGATCTTCGATCCGCGTCGTGCATCCGCCGGGACCCGGCCGATCCGGGGTGGGGCGGTCGAATCGATGTCCGATCGCGATGAGAGTGTGGCCCGGGCCGGGCGGCGGTGGCGGAACCGCCCCGGGTGCCGCGGGCGAGATTGACGGCGAGGACTTGCGGATGCTCCAGGCCGATTACACGACGACCGTGGACGACTACATCGCCTACGGCCTCCACTGCATCGACAGGTCGGCCGTCGCCCGTCGGCATTACCTCATCGGCTGGCTTCTCCTCCCGATCGCCTGCCTGGTCGGCTCGCTGGCGGCGGCGGCGAACGGCCCGGGGGAATGGGCCGTCATCCTGGCGGTCTCGGGCGTCGCCTATGCCGCGATCTACCCCGCCGTCCATCGGGCCAACATCCGGAAGACCCTCCGTTCTTACGCCGAGGGCCAGGGCACCCGGGGCACGATCGGGCCGATCCGATTGATCCTCGACGACGAGGGGCTGACCGAGATCACCGAGACGACCCGGACCGTGGCCCGGTGGGAGACCATGAGCCATGTCGAGGAGGTCGGCGACCACACGTTCATCATGGTCACCGGCCTGTCGGCGGCGATCGTCCCCCGCCGTGGCTTCGCGGATGAAGAGAGCTACAACCGCGTCCGGGATTTCGCGATGGCCCGCATCGGGAAGGACTCCGGCCGCCGGGGCGGTCCCGGCGAGGGGGGCCGATAAAGTCGGGGCCCGGCATGGCTTCGTTTTGACGCACTCCCCCCCTCGATGTGCCCCAGAGGGTTCTCCGGCATCTCCGAGCCCGCGGACGACCCGCTCAGAAAAAGAAGAGCCAGGGGATCGTCAGCAGCAGGATCGACGCCAGGGCGGCCACCAGCCCGGTGACGAACCCGATGATCGACGCCTGCGAACTCAGCCGGGCCGTCGCCGCGATCACGAAACCGATCGTCCCGGTGATCATCCCGATCGCCGAGAGGCCCAGCGAGAAGACGAAGGCCAGTTCCGAGTCCGCGACGAACGCGACGCCCAGGAGCAATCCTGACAGGAGCATGAGGCCGAGCGCGACGAGGCCGAGCACCGCGCCCACCCTGCCCAACCTGGCGTTCTGATCGCTGCGAGTCGGAATCGGATGCCCCAAGGCCGGGCGGCCGGGGCGGATGGCGACCTGGGCGTTGACGTCCTCCCCGTCCTCCGGCAGGTACGCCTCGGGCGGGTCGATCCGGGACAGGACGGCCAGGATATCGTCCCGGGTCGGTTCGTCTCGGGCTTGCTCGGCCAGCAGGTCGTGGATCTGCGATTCGACCTCGCGGCCGATCGCGATCCGATCGGCCCGGCCGACGCGGCCCAGCAGCATCCGGTCCAGGGTGTCCAGCCGGGCGTCGATGATGGCCCGGACGTTGGCATTCAGGGCGGTGGGGGGATCGGCGATGCTCATTCAGGGGTCTCCTTCCAGCATGAGGGTGATCGATCGGGCCATCGCGGACCAGCCGGAGGCCATCCGGGCGAGCCGGTCCCGCCCGTCGTCCGTGAGGCGGTAGTAGCGCCTGGGTGGCCCGTTTGGCGATGCGGCCGAGCGGACCGCCAGCGCCCCGTCGCGGGCCAATCGGGTCAGGGCCGGATAGACCGTGCTCTCGGTCATCTCCAGCCCCCCGTATCGCCGGAGGTTCTCGACGATCTCGTAGCCATAGGTCTCCCCGCGACCCACCTGCGCCAGGATGGCCAGATCCACCACGCCCTTGCGCATTTGCGCATGCCAGGAGTCCATCGATCAACCTCCGATTGCTGCTACCCTGCGACGCATAGTACCGGGGTGGTTCCCGCTGTCAAGCTTCAATATGAGAAAAGGTTGGGCAGGGTCGTCGGCCGTTCGCCGGCCCGGGGCGTTGCCCCGGTGCGGGTGGGATGGACCTGGATTCGGCGGGGTGGGGCAAGGATCTCGGGGATCCGGATCCCTGATCGATCGTGATCGACCCTCCTCGCCGGCCGAGTCGCGGTCGCCGCCGTTGCTCGTCCTCGAGGGGGCTCGCGCGGCGCCTGGGAGGCCCGATCCACGGAAGCCGGCCGGGCTCGACCTTCAGATGATGGTGAGCAGGGCATCGACGACCGCCGGATCGAGGTGGCTGCCCGCCAGCGAGCCGATGTGTTCCCTGACCCGTTCCGGGGCCCAGGCCTCGCGGTAGGGCCTGTCGTGGCTCAGAGCGTCGTAGACGTCCGCCGCCGCGAAGATCCGGGCCGACAGCGGGATCTCCTCCCCCCGCAGGCCGTCCGGGTATCCGGCCCCGTCCCATCGCTCGTGATGGCTGCACGGGATCTCCAGGGCCGGGCCGAGGAATTCGATCGGTTCGAGCATCCGCCGGGCCAGTTCGGGGTGTCGGCGCATCACGCGCCACTCCGAGTCGTCGAGCGGCCCCGGCTTCGTGAGGATCGAGTCGGGCACCCCGATCTTGCCGATGTCGTGCAGGAGCGACCCGCGCCAGAGGTGGAGCAGATCGGCCTCGCCGAATCCCATGATGCGGGCCATCCGGGTCGACAGCTCGGCGACGCGGCGGCTGTGACCCTCGGTCTCGTGGTCGCGCAGCTCGAGGAGCCCGACCCAGCCCTCGATCGTCGCGTTGCTGAACTTCTCGATCTCCGAGGCCTGCTCGCGCAACTGGTCCTTCATCTCGCGCCAGGCGCGGCCCATCGCCTGCTGGCCGCGGGTCTCCCGGACCAGGGTCGATGCGACGGCGATCAGCTCCTCGGGGTCGGACGACTTGACCATCGCGGCCGAGGCCCCGAAGGCCAGGGCGCGGGCCCGGTCCGCCCCGCCGATCAGGCTGCTGGAGAGGATCATGACCGGGATCGCGGCGGTGGCCGGGTCCGACTTGAGCCGGCGGCAGAAGTCCAGGCCATTGCCGTCCGGGAGGCTGATGTCCATCAGGATCAGGTCGGGGACGGTCAGGGCGGCGGCCATGCCAGCCGCCCCGGTCGCCGCCTCGACGGTGATGAAGCCGGCGCGGGCGAGCTGCCGGCCCAGCGCCTTGCGGTAGGCGGGGTCGTCGTCGAGGTGCAGCACCAGGGGGGCCGGCTCCCCGCCCGCGCCGCGATCGTCGGCCCCGCCCCGTTCCCTGGGGACGGCGGGGATCGCGTCCCGGAAGACATCGCGACAGACGCGATTCCGGCCGGTTCGCTTGGCGACGTAGAGCGCCCGGTCGGCGCGGTCGAGCAGGGACGAGACGCTGGGGGTGGGGGTATCCTCGGTCGCGACCCCGAGGCTGGCCGTCACCGGACGCAGCGGCCAGGGGTGGGCCTCGATCGCCCTCCTCAGGCGCTCGGCGAAATCGCTCGCCTCCGAGGCGTCCGCCCCGGGCAGCAGGATGGCGAACTCCTCGCCCCCATATCGGGCGACCAGGTCTCCGGCCCGGGCCTCGCTCCTCAGGATCGTCCCGAGCGTGCGCAAGACCTCGTCGCCGGCCGGGTGGCCGTGGGCGTCGTTGTAGCTCTTGAACTTGTCGACGTCGATCATGATCGCCGAGAGGGGCTCCCCGGATCGGGCCGCCCGCTCCTCGACGGCCCGGGACTCCTCGTGCAGGTGCCGCGCGTTGTAGAGGCAGGTGAGCGAGTCGGTCCGGGCCTGGGCCCGGAGGGCCCGCTCCGCCTCGATCCGCCCGAGGTTCGAGGCGAACAGGGTGACGACGCTGAGCAGGAAGCGCGCCTCGTCGGCGCCGAATGGACGCCCCGTGGCCCGGACCATGAGCACGTAGGATTGCGGGCGGGTCGTGTAGGCGAACAGGACCCGGTGCGGCCCGTCCCGGCCGATCACGTCCACGACAAGGCCGCCGGCCATGTCGTGCTCGCACACCCTCAGCGCGGCCTCGAAGCGGTCGGCCTCCTCGGTGCCCTCGCCGGTGACCCGGGCGGCCTGGGGGACGGCGAGGCAGGCCAGCGATTGGAGGGTGGCCGGGATGGTGGCCCCGACCAGCCCGCCATCCCAACCGATGCAGGCGCGGAGCCGCAACTCCGACCGATCCGGGACGGCCTGGAGGATGGCGCAATGCTCCACCCCCAGCCCCCGCGCCACCCGCGATACGATCTCGCCGGCCAGGGTGTCCAGGTCCTTGATCGTCAGGACCTTCCGACTCATCTCGACCAGGACTTCGAGCAGCCTGGCCCGCTCCCCCGCCGCCACCTCGGCCGCCTTGCGGACCTTGATCTCCCGCTCCAGCGAGGGGATCCCCCGGAACTTCAGCGCGCGGGGGCAGCTCAGGAGCAGGACCAGGGCGGTCGTCGCCGAGATCAACCCCGTGGCGAACTTGACCACGCCGATGAGTCGGTAGACCGGCGAATAGAAGACCACGATCTCCAGCAGATGCGTGACGCCGCAGGAGAAGATGAAGGCGCCGAATAGCCAGAAGATCGGGCGGAACGGCAGGTCCAGGCGGCGCCTCATCAGGTGGATGATGATCGCGGGGATCGCGAAATAGGAGGCTGTAGTCAGTGCGTCGGAGGCATTATGTAGGAAGATGAGCCCCGGCGACCAGGTGCCGCAGGATCGCCGGGGCATGAACCCGGACGGGCTGAACAGTTGCGAGCAGAAATCGAGCACCGGATTATCTCCGCGGGGCCAAACATGGATTACGCTCCTCCATTCCATCGCTCCTCGGCGGGATCCCGAGGTCGAGTCCCGGCGAATCGCACACCAGTCGGCAGGCCCCGCCGATGCCCGATCCTTGCGATCGGGCCGGGCCGGGCCGGCCCCCGTTCAATGCTTATAGTGATCAGTTGATTATTCGTCCGTTCGGCGTCACAATAAGAATGCGGGCGACCGCTCACATAGTTCGGCCCGCGGCGGAACGAAGTGGTTTCCGGCCCGGGAGATGAGGATTGTCGGGCCGCTCCCCGCCGGGTTCGGGCCTGCCGGGCACCGGCGGAAAATCCAGGCGCCGGCCGAGGGCTCCGGGCCGGAGTTCCGGCGATGGCCGGGCCTGCCGAGATGGGAGGTTCGGCCCTTGCTCGTCCTGCTCGACCGGGCGTTCTTCGCCTTCCACGCCCTGCTGATCGCCTTCAACATGACCGGCTGGGCCTGGAGGCGGACCCGCGTGGCCCACCTGGCCGTGCTGGGGCTGACCGCGTTCTCGTGGTTCGTGATGGGGGCGTATCACGGCTGGGGCTACTGCCTGTGCACCGACTGGCACTTCCAGGTCCGCCGCTCCCTGGGCTACCCCGTCCCCGAGTCCTCGTTCATCCAACTCCTCGCCGGGTCCGTCGGGATACCGCTCGGCCGAGCGACGGCCGGCAACCTGGCGGTCGGCGTGTTCGCCGCGATCTTGGTCGCCACGGCACTCGCATGGACGATCGATCGGCGGTCCGGCTCGGCCCCTGGCCGTTGATCCCCGGCAGGGGTAGGATCTTCGGCTTCCTCCGATTCCCCCCCCCGCACCGGACGGTCATATTCATGTCCATCGCCGAAACCGTCGAAACGGTCGATCCCCCGGGGCTCCGCGAGCACCGCTGGCGATGGCGCGACCTCCTCATCGGCCTGGCTCCGGTGATCATCGCCAGGGTCGTGGGGCGTCTCTACGCCGGTGCCTTCCACCATTCCTTCCCGGCCTGGTCGTGGATCCCGCTCGCACTGATCCAGCATGCCTGGCTCGCCGGCTGGCCGCTCCTGGTCGCGCGGCCACGTCTGCGTTTTACCCGGCCCCGGAGGATCCTGGTCGAGGCCGGTTACGCCCTGCTCGCCGTGCCCGTCCTGATGGCAGCAGTGTACGGCGTCGCGGTCATCGCCTGGCTGATCACACGGACGCAGGAGGAGGACAACTTCTTCGAGCCCATTGCTGGGGCCGGTGATCGCTACCACTCCGTTGCCCTTGTCCTCCTTGCGGTCGTGGTCGCCCCCGTCGCGGAGGAACTCTTCTTCCGGGGCATGTTATTCAACGCCTTGCGGCAGAGGATGCCCATCGGCCTCGCCGCGATCCTTTCCGCCGCGATCTTCGGGCTCTTGCATCCGTTCGGTCTCGCGCAGAGGCTGAGCATCGTGGTGGGCGGGCTTTTCCTCGCCCTGCTGTACGGGTGGAGGAAGACGCTGGTCGCCCCGATCCTCCTGCATGGCCTGGTCAACGCGCTGGGCATGGCGAGCCTCTTCTACACGATCTCCGTCGCGGCCAACGGCCCGGTGCTGGGCGTCTACGGGGAGGCCCATGAGAAGGGTTGCATCGTGAAGGAGGTCATCCCGGGGAGTGCCGCCGAGGAGGCGGGCCTCAGGCCCGGGGACATCATCACGCACGCGGGCGAATATGCGGTCCGGAACCGGGTGGACCTGACCCGGATCGTCGGGTGGAAACGGGCCGGGGACCGGCTCCCGGTCTGGTACGACCGCGGGGACGAGCCCCACTATGTCGAGGCGGTGTTGAAGGCTCGTCCGATGCCCCCCATCGCACCCACCCCGCCCGAGCCGAAGTAGCCGGATCGTCGCGACGCGGGAGGCATGGGGGTTTGACGATGGGTGGGGCGCCCGTTACCCTGGCACGCGTCGAGGCGCGAGCGGGCCGGCCTGGTCGACCGGCCGCTCGGAGGGGGCCGAGTCGGGTGCAATGCCCGCCCCGTCCGCCGATTCGCCGGGCTATCTCGCCGTGCTCGCCAGGGGCCGCGATGGATTCCTTCGAAGGGAGCGGGTCGATGCAGCGTCGCGAGTTCCTCCAGGCGAGTGCGGCCGGGCTGGCCATCCCCGGGGCGGTGGACCGGATCGCCGGCGCAACCTCCCGCGAGGCCAAGCGGGTCGGCCTGATCGGCTGCGGTTGGTATGGCAAGGCGGACCTGTTCCGACTGATCCAGGTCGCCCCGGTCGAGGTCGTCTCGCTCTGCGACGTCGATTCGCAGATGCTCGAAGGGGCGGCGGCGATGGTCGCCGAGCGCCAGGCGTCGAAGAAGGCTCCGCGCACCTATCGCGACTATCGCGCGATGCTGGCGGAGAAGGACCTGGACATCGTCCTGATCGCCACGCCCGACCACTGGCACGCCCTGCCGATGATCGCCGCCGTTGAGGCCGGGGCCGACGTCTACGTCCAGAAGCCGATCAGCATCGACGTGGCCGAGGGCCAGGCCATGGTCGCCGCCGCCCGCAAGCACGGCCGCGTCGTGCAGGTGGGCACCCAGCGGCGGAGCACGCCCCACCTGATCGAGGCGCGGGACCGGGTGGTCCGCGAGGGCTTGCTGGGCAAGGCAGGCCTGGTCGAGATCTATTGCTACTACCACATGCGGAACAAGGGGAACCCGCCCGACTCGGCCCCGCCCGCCCACCTCGACTACGAGATGTGGACCGGCCCGGCGCCGATGCGTCCCTACAATTCGATGGTCCACCCCCGGAGCTGGCGGGCCTTCACCGAGTACAGCAACGGCATCGTCGGCGACATGTGCGTGCACATGCTCGACATGGTCCGGTGGATGCTCGGCCTGGGCTGGCCGAAGCGGATCTCGTCGGCCGGCGGCATCCTGGTCGAGGGGGGCACCAAGGCCAACATCCCCGACACCCAGACGGCCACGTTCGACTTCGACGGCCTGCCGGTCGTCTGGCAGCATCGGAGCTGGGGGCCCGCACCCGACCCCAAATACCCCTGGGGGGCCACGATCTACGGCGAGAAGGGGACGCTCAAGGCGAGCGTGCAGGGCTACGACTTCACCCCGAACGGGCCGGGGAAGCCGATGCACGCCGAGGTCGCCTACGAACTCGACCAGTACCCCGAGGACCGGACCGAGAAGGACCTGGAGAAGCACGTCGCCCCCGCGATCCGGGGGCACATGCGCGACCTGCTCGCCAACATCGAGTCCCGAGGCCGCCCGGTGGCCGACATCGAGCAGGGCCACATCTCGACGGCGAGCTGCATCCTGGCGAACCTGGCGCTCGGGCTCGGCCGGACCCTGGAATGGGACCCGGTGGCCCACCGCGTCATCGGCGACGACGAGGCCAATCGCCGCCTCATCCGCCCCTATCGGGCCCCGTGGCAACACCCCGGGGCGAATCCGGCCTGAACCTTACTTCTTGGGCCGCGTCGCGCCGGTCGTCCTCTCGGCGACCGTCGCGGCGGGCGTCTTCGGCATGGCGCTGAGCATGCATTCGAAGACCTGGGGGCCCTTCGCCGGCTCGGTCGCCTCGAACTGGAAGGTCCGGCGCATCGTCTTGTCGGGCTGGCGCGGCTCCTTGAGCGTGATCACCAGGGAGCAGGTGCGGTCGGCGCTGAAGGTCTCGATTTCGATGGGATCCATCGGGACCGGGCCATTGACCCGGACCGGGAGGGTGATCGGCTGGAAGCGGCAGCCGGCGTTGCCGGGCTTGATGACCACCTCGCCCGGGTAGAGAAGCCCGCTGAACCTGAGGTTGAGCGAGACCTTACGCTTGATCGAACCGGGCTCGTGGGCAGGCCGGGCCGAGGCGGGCTCGATACCGGTCTTCGCCTGGGCGGTTTCGTCGGCCCCGGCCGGGATCCCGGCCAGCGCGGCGAGCGTCAAAGCGGCCATCCATGACCGTCTTTGCATGCTGTCCCTCTCTTTCGGGCCGATTCGGGTCGAATCCGGGCACGCCCGCTCCTTGGGGTGCCCAGCGTCCGCGAGATCGCGGGATCTCCCGGACGCGGCGGCAAATTACTCAGACCCGCCGATTGACGCAAGGCCAATCAGACCATCGCTCACCGGAGGGGGCGAGGGGTCGGCTCGGCCGCCTCCCGGGCCACGGCGGTCGGGGCCGGCACCGGATGGGACTTCGCCGAGACGATGTCCCGGGCCACGCGGTCGACCGACGGCCCGGCCCAACTCAGCAAGGCGCCGGGGATGACGCCCAGCCAGATCGTCAGGACAACCAGCGGCACGGCGATGATCAGCTCGACCGGCCGGAGATCGGCGATCGGCCCCCCTTCCCCTTCTCGACGGCCGAGGAAGACGCGCTGGATGGTCCAGAGGATGTACCCCGCCGTGAGGACCACGGCCGCCGCCGCCAGGGCCCCGAGCAAGGGCGAGAACCGGAACGCGGCCAGGATCACGAAGACCTCGGCCACGAACCCGCACAGGCCCGGCAGGCCCATCGAGCCGAAGAAGATCACGGCCGAGACCGCCGCGCCGATCGGCATCGGCCCGACCAGCCCGCCGCCGATCGCGCGCAGGTCCCGCGTGTGGGTCCTTTCGTAGATCACGCCGACCAGGAAGAACATGGCCGTCGAGGTGATCCCGTGGGCGACCATCATGAACAGGGCACCATTGAGCCCATAGGCGTAGTAGCGGGGGTCGCCCGCCAGGTTCATCGCGGCCATGCCGAGCGTGACGTAGCCCATGTGGCTGACCGAGCTGTAGGCGACCAATTTTTTGAAGTCATCCTGGGCCATCGCCGCGAGCGCCCCGTAGAGGATGCTCGCCGTCCCCAGGACCGCGACGACCCAGGCCCAGTCGTGGGCGCCGGCCGGGGCCAGGGGCCAGGCCAGGCGGAGGAAGCCGTAGCCGCCCACCTTGAGCAGCACCCCCGCCAGGATCATGCTGATCGGCGTCGGTGCCTGGACGTGGGCGTCGGGCAGCCAGGTGTGGAACGGGATCGACGGCAGCTTGACGCTGAACCCGAGGAACAGGAGCAGGAAGATCCACCCCTGGATCCACCGGCCGTAGTACGCGGTCTCCGACGCCGCCCGGGCCAGCCGGACCATGTCGAAGGTGTGGGCGTCGAACGGCTTGCCGCCCACGGTCACGCCCGTGGCATCCCCGGACCAGAAGTAGAGGGCCAGGAACCCGACCAGGATGAAGACCGAGCCGAACAGGGTGTAGAGCAGGAACTTCATCGCCGCGTACTCGCGCCGGTCGCCGCCCCAGATGGCGATCAGGAAGTACATCGGCAAAAGCATCAGCTCGAAGAAGACGTAGAACAGCACCAGGTCGAGCGCCAGGAAGACGCCCATCATGCTCGAAAGGAGCAGCAGGTAGAGGCCGAAGTAGGCCTTGATCTTCCGGTCGATGTTCCACGAGGCCAGGCAGGCCAGCACCCCGACGAACGCCGAGAGCAGGACCAGCGCCAGGTTGATCCCATCCAGGCCCAGGTAATACTGGATGTCGAAGTAGGGGATCCAGGTGTGCCGAACCACCAGCGCGGCCTGGTAAGCCTCCCCCTTGGCATCAAGGATCGCGCCGAAGGCCCGTTCGGCCAGCGGCTTCGACCCGAACCCGCCGGCCGTGTAGCGGGCGAACGCGGCCAGGGACAGGAGCAGGGTGAGGACGGTGGTCCCGAGCGCGAACCGCCTGATCGCGTCCGGCCTCCGGTCGGGGATCAGCAGGACCCCGGCGGCCCCCCCCAGCGGGACGATCCAGAGGAGGCTCAGCAGCAGGTCGTCGCTCAACACCGTCGCACCCCGTCTTTCAGGCCAGGATCCACACGAACAGGGCCGCCGACAGCCCGACCACGGCCGCGGCCAGCACCATCAGATACCCGCGCAATTGCCCGCCCTGGAGCCTCCGGGCCCACTCCCCGGCCCCGATGGTGCCCCGGGCGACCGCGTCCACGGCGCGGTCGACCACCTGCCGGTCGAACCAGCCGTCGAACCGGCTCAGCTCCACCACCAGTTGCGCCGACCCGTCCACGATCCGGTCGAGCACGGCGCGGTCGAACCAGCTCGTCAGCCGCGCCAGCAGGAGCGTCGGCGTGACCACCGCCACGCGGTAGAGCGCGTCGAAGTACCAGCCGTTGGCGACGAAGCGATGGACCGGCCCGAACCGCTCGGCCAGCCGCCTCGCGTCGAGCCGCCGCCACGCATCCCACGGCCCGTAGAACAGGGCGCCCACGCCGAGGCCCGCGGCGGCGATCAGGATCGACGCCCCCAGCGCCCACCACTTCGCCGACCCGACGTCCAGGGCCCGGATCGGCTCGCCGTAGCGGAGCATCTGCTCCAGGATCGGCTCGAATCCGAAGAACGGGAGGATCGTGATCGGCCAGCCGATCACGACCGTCGGGATCGCCAGTGCGATCAACGGCCAGGCCATCAGCGGCCCGGGGTCGTGGGCGTGGTCGGCCGCCGCGCTCCGGGGCTCCCCGGCGAACAGGAGGAACCACATCCGGACCATGTAGAACGCCGTCATCGCCGCGCCGACGACCGGCAGGGCGAACAGGAGCCAGTGGGCCGGGTATCGCTGGACGAAGTGGAGGCTGGTCGCCAGGATCGCGTCCTTGGAGGCGAACCCGCTGAACAGGGGCACGCCGGAGATCGCCAGCGTCGCGGCCAGCATGGTCAGGCCGGTGATCCGCATCCGGCGGTACAGGCCGCCGAGTTCGGCCATCGTGTAGGTGTGGACCGCGTGGTAGACGCTGCCCGCCCCCAGGAACAGCAACGCCTTGAAGCAGGCGTGCGTCAGCAGGTGGAACAGCCCGGCCGCCCGCCCGCCGACGCCCAGCCCGAGCATCATGAAGCCGAGCTGGCTGACCGTCGAGTACGCGAGCACCTTCTTGAAGTCCGACTGGACCATCGCCACCGACGCCGCGACGAACAGGGTGATCCCGCCCGTGTAGGCGATGACCAGCAGCACCTCGGGCGTGAACAGCGGGAAGAACCGGCCGACCAGGTAGACGCCCGCCGCCACCATCGTCGCCGCGTGGATCAGGGCCGAGACCGGGGTCGGCCCCGCCATCGCGTCGGGCAGCCAGACGTGGAGCGGGAACTGGGCCGACTTGCCCACGCACCCCGCGAAGATCCCCAGCCCGGCCACGACCAGCAGCGAGTACGGGATCTGGCGAGGCTGCCCGAACATCGTCCGGGGCTGGGCCGGATCGCCCATCGTGACGACCGTCGTCCCCTCGGCCGTGGCGACGTGCAGGCCGCCCTCGGCATCCCGCAGCGAGCCGTTGATCTCGGCGATGTCGAACGTCCCCAGGTGGGCCCAGAGCAGGCCCATGCCGATGAGCATGCCCACGTCGCCGATCCGGTTGACGATGAAGGCCTTATTAGCCGCGTCGACGTTCTTCCGGTCCTCGCGCCAGAATCCGATCAGGAGGTACGAGCAGAGCCCGACCAGTTCCCAGCACATGAAGACGAGGAAGATGTTGCTCGCCGCCACCAAACCGAGCATGGCCGCGCAGAAGAACGAGAGGTAGGCGAAGAACCGCCCGAAGCGCGGGTCTTCGCTCATGTAGGCGAGCGAGTAGATGTGGACCAGGGTCGCAACGAACGTGATCATCACGAACATCAGGGCGGCCAGGTTGTCGATCGCGATGGCCAGCGGGATCGTCAGCGGTGCGATGGTGATCATGCCATCCCCGCCGCCGCCGAGGGCCACCCAATCGAAGCCGGCCGTCCAGGTGAGCGGGGCGTGCCCCTTGGTCGGGTTGGGCTCGCCGAACTGGTCGTGGGCGGCGGTCGCGGCGCCGGCCTGGTGCTCGGAGAAGATCCCCTCGGCCGAGCCGAGGTAGATGACGAGGCCGAGGAGGCTGAGCGCGAAGGAAGTCGCGATGGCCCCGGTGGCGACCAGCGCCCCGCGGCGGCCCAGCCACCGTCCCGCCGCGAGTTGGACGAGCCCCGCTCCCAGCGGAATCACCGCGGCGGCGACATAGATCCCAGCCTGCCAGCTCATCGCAAATCCTTGGTGCCACCGCCCATCAGGACGACCCGGCGCCGGGCGCGGTCGCCCCGGGCCCGCGCGTGATGCGGGCCGGGAAGGCATGAACTATGGCACAGTCGTCGCCCGCCTCGCAAGACCTCGCCAGCGGAACCCCTGGACGTCCGCCACGCGGGTGGGCTAGATTCGGCCTCCCACCACGCCCCGCCACGCGTCGAGTCGAAGGGGACCGCATGAGGTTCTGGATCGTGTCGCTCGCCCTGATGTTCTGGCTCGCCGCGCGGCCGACCTCGGGCGACGAGCCCAACCCCCCGCCCTCCCTCTCGATCCGCCTGTCCCACCCGGATCGGGAACTCGGTCGGCTGATCGACCTGTTCCGGGGGTCGAAGGTCGGCGACCCGGCCGAGGCGATGGCCGCCTGGAAAAGGGCCAGCCCGGATCCCAAACGCCTCGGCAAGCCGCTCGAAGCGGTGCTCGCGGCGCTCAACCCGCGCATGGCCGGCGAACTCCGCTCGCTCGAAGATGCCCGCTGGGTCGTCCGATCGTGGGGTGATGGCGGCCGTCCTCACTGGTTCGCGACGCTGCCGCATGACGACGGCTCG
This sequence comes from Tundrisphaera macrotermitis, assembly GCF_051175315.1. Taxonomy (NCBI): domain Bacteria; kingdom Pseudomonadati; phylum Planctomycetota; class Planctomycetia; order Isosphaerales; family Isosphaeraceae; genus Tundrisphaera; species Tundrisphaera macrotermitis. The sequence continues at coordinate 1,420,391 of NZ_CP195100.1, read as the reverse complement.
TTCGCGGCCCTGGCCTCGGCATTCGTGCTGACCGACGGCGCGTCGGAGGATCCCCATGACGGCGTCCCCGTCGACCGGCTCGGCCCGCCGGGTTCCGCCCTGATGGCCCGGGGCCCGGGCCACCTGGTCATAGCCGGGACCCGGGACGACCTGATCGCGGGGTTGAAGGATCCCGGCCCGGCCGGCGGAGACGGCGGGCTGGCCCTGCTCGCCGAGGTCCACCCCGAGACGATGCCCCTCGATGCCATCCCCGCCCTGACGCTCCCGCTCCGCCTGCTCCGGGCGGCGGGTCCCCGGGCCGTCCGCGTGCGATCCGGGCTGGAGGGGGCCACGCTCCGCGCAGTCGTCGAGTGCGAGCCCGGTGCGGGCCCGGTTCCCGGCCCGGCGGCCATCGACCCGGCCTGGCTCGACCCGGTGCCCCGGGATCGGGTGGTGGCGGCGGGCGCGGTCGCCCTGTCCCCCGATCGCTGGGAGGCGCTGTTCGGCCTGGCCGATCGCTTCGAGAAGCAGGACCCGGCCCGCGCCGACCTCGCCCCCGCCCGCCTCCGGCTCGGCCTGCTGGCCCGGGCCGTCGGGGTCCGGGTGGATGCGGACCTCGTCCCGCACCTGCGCGGGGTCTCCGGCTGGGTCGGCGACACGCCGGGCCGGGGCCCGTCGCCCGATCGGGGGATGGTCGCCGCCCACTTCGACGACGAAACGGTTGCCGCCCGCGTCCTCGCTGCGATCCGCCCCGACGGCCGGATCCAGGTCGCCCGGCGCGGGCCGTCGATCCTGATCGCCTGGGGAGAGGGCCTGGCCTCCAGCCTGGAGGCGCTCGAACGGCCGGATCGGTCGGCCGGGCCGATCCTCCGGGCGGGCTGGCAGGGGGACCCTCCGGCCCGGGTCGGTGCCCTGTGGCCGGGCGGGCTGGCCCCGCTCCTCCCCGCCGATCCCCCGCTCGGGCCCGCCCTGGAGGCGTCGCCGCCGGTCGTGTGGTTGGGGAGAGATTCCGGCTCCGGATCGAGCGACGAGATCCGCTGGGATGGGCTGGATGGGACGCTCCGGAGATTCCTCGACCGGATCCCGCTCGACCCGCCCCCGGATCGGTGACGGCCGAGGGAGATGATTTCATCGGTCGGTCCCAATCCTGGCGCCCGCTTTGCGAAGTCTCTCCGGGGTCAGGATTGTCGGCATCGGCGTCGCCCATGTCCGGGCGGCGTCGCCGGCGTGGTAGAGTCTTTCGAGGGGTCACCGCGATGAAGTTCGAGATCCGCAAGTCGTTCGTGATGTTGGCCGGCCTGGTCCTGGGCTCGGTGGTGACCCTGGCCGGCTGCGAGCAGAAGGGCCCCGCCGAGCGGGCGGGCGAGAATATCGACCAGGCGGGCAAGAACCTCAAGGACGCCGTCGATCCTCGCGGCCCGGCCGAGAAGATCGGCGACAAGATCGACAACGCCACGGGCCACTAACTTTTCGTTTCCCGGCCCGGGTTCCCCGCTCTGGGGGCCCGGGCGTCTCCGCGAGCGACCATGCCTCTCATCGACCTCCACGTGGATTGGACCCTCCAGTACGCCGGCGAGTCCACGACCTTCGACGCCGACCTCTACCCGGGCGTCGCCTCGCGGGTCGGCCAGGCGGTCGGCTACCTCCAGACCACGCGGGCCGCGATCGTTTCGTGCTACCGCCGGGCCGACGACTGGGCCCGCCAGCCCGACCCCTGGGCGGCCCTGGCCTCGCTGATCGCCCGGATCGAGGCGGAATTCTCGGGCCGGCTGCTGATCGGGCCCGAGGACTGGGCCCGATGGGATGACGATCGGGACGGCCTGACCTGGGGCATGATCGGGGTCGAGGGGTTCGACGCCCTGGTCCGGTCCCCGGACGACCTGGCCCACCTGCCCCGCCTGTTCGACCGCGGGGTCCGGCTGTTCCAGCCGACCTACAACGAGACGGGCCTGCTGGCCGGCTCGGCCGCCCCGGGCGATGACCGGGGGCTGCTCCCCCTCGGCGTCCGGTTCCTGGAGGCCCTGCTGGAGGTCGCCCCGTCGGGCTCGGGGCCGCGGCCGATCGTCGACCTGGCGCACCTCAACCCGACGAGCATGGCCGACGTGCTCGGCTGGTTCGAGTCCGACGCGGCGAGGTCGGACCGCCTGATCCTGGCGTACAGCCACGGCGCCCTCGCCCGCGAAGGGTACGAGGCCCCCCGGGCCCTCACCCGCGACAACCTGGTGCGGCTCCGGGCGTTGGGAGGCACGATCGGCCTGGGCGTCAGCCCGCCCTTCTATTCGGACCCCGACCAGATCCGGGCCGACGTCGAGGCGATCGCGGCGGTGCCGTTCGCCGGCCGAACCGGGGCCGAGGGGATCGCCATCGGGACCGACTTCCTGGGCGTCGACCGCACCCTGCCCGGCCTGGGCACCGCGCCCGAGGTCGTCGAGTGGGCCGGGTCCCGGTTCGATCCCGCCACCGCCACCGCCCTGCTCCAGGGCTCGGCCCGCGCCCTGCTCGCCCGGTCCGCCGGGGTGGCCTGAGCCGGCCCGGTCCGCCACCTGCCGGATTGGCAGGAGGCCCCGGGCCCGGACCGCGTTCGGCAGCATGCCGCCGCCGAGGAGGGACGCGGCAGGTTTCTTAGGTTGATGCAGGTAAACGACTTGGGTTGCGTGCTGGGGCGGGGCACGCATCTTGCATCATTGGGCGGTCGTGACGGCGAGGGCTCGCCGAGACGATCCGGGGGATCCCCCCGGTGTCATGGCCATCCGTAGGCAAGAGGTTGCGATGAATCTGAAGCCGCTGGGCGACCGCGTGGTGGTGGAACGGGAAGAAGCCAAGTCGACGACGGCGGGCGGGATCGTGCTGCCGGACACGGCCAAGGACAAGCCGCAGAAGGGCAAGGTCCTGGCCGTCGGCGAAGGTCGGATCACCAAGGACGGCAAGAAGCGCGAGCTGCAGGTCAAGGTCGGCGAGAGCGTCCTGTTCAACTCCTACGCCGGCGATGAATTCAAGATCGACGGCGACAAGAAGGTCCTCCTGATGCGCGAGGACGACATCCTCGCGGTCATCGACTGACCGGGCGACCCCGGCTCGACCCAGTTGAACGAGTGATCCGACCACCCCACGAACCCACGGGAAAGAGACCCATCCATGGCCGCCAAGCAGATTGCGTTCGATCAGGAAGCCCGCCAGGCGATGCAGCGAGGCGTGGCCAAGCTGGCCCGCGCCGTCAAGGTCACGCTCGGCCCGCGCGGGCGTAACGTGATCATCCAGAAGTCGTTCGGCTCGCCCACGGTCACCAAGGACGGCGTCTCCGTCGCCAAGGAGATCGAGCTCGAAGACAAGTACGAGAACATGGGCGCCCAGATGGTGAAGGAGGTCGCCAGCAAGACCTCCGACGTCGCGGGTGACGGCACCACCACCGCGACCGTGATGGCCGAGGCCATCTACAACGAAGGCCTCCGCGCCGTCGTCGCGGGCGTGAACCCGAACATGATGAAGCGCGGCATGGACAAGGCCGTCGCCGACATCGTCGAGCAGCTCAAGTCGATGAGCACCAAGATCGTCGACAAGAAGGAGACCGAGCAGGTCGCCACGGTCGCCTCCAACTTCGACAGCGAAGTCGGCAAGATGATCGCCGAGGCCACCGAGAAGGTCGGCAAGGACGGCGTGATCACGGTCGAAGAGGGCAAGGCCCTGAAGACCGAGGTCGAGTGGGTCGAGGGGATGCAGTTCGACCGCGGCTACCTCTCCCCCTACTTCGTCACCAACCCCACGGCCATGCAGGCCGTCCTGGAAGACGCCTACGTCCTGATCTACGAGAAGAAGATCTCGTCGGTCAAGGACATGGTGCCCGTCCTGGAGAAGGTCGCCCAGACCGGCAAGCCCCTCCTGATCATCGCCGAGGACGTCGACGGCGAGGCCCTGGCCACGCTGGTCATCAACAAGCTCCGCGGCACCTTCCGCTGTGCGGCCGTCAAGGCCCCCGGCTACGGCGACCGCCGCAAGGCCATGCTCGAAGACATCGCCGTGCTGACCGGCGGCAAGCCGATCTTCGAGGCGCTGGGCATCGACCTGGAGAACGTCGGGCTCGCCGACCTCGGCCAGGCCAAGAAGATCGAGATCGACAAGGATAACACGACGATCATCGAGGGCGCCGGCAAGACCGACGACATCAAGGGTCGGATCGAGGCGATCCGCCGCGAGATCGCCGACACCAAGAGCGACTACGACCGCGAGAAGCTCGAAGAGCGCCTGGCGAAGCTCGCCGGCGGCGTGGCCAAGATCAACGTCGGGGCCGCCACCGAGAGCGAGATGAAGGAGAAGAAGGCCCGCGTCGAGGACGCCCTCCACGCCACCCGCGCGGCGCTGGAAGAGGGGATCCTCCCCGGCGGCGGCGTCGCCCTGCTCCGCGCCTCCACCCATGTCAAGCCGACCGGCCTGACCGCCGACGAGACCACCGGCTACAACATCATCGTCCGCGCCTGCTCGGCCCCGATCCACCAGATCGCCCAGAACGCCGGCCAGGACGGCGGCGTGGTCGTCTCCAAGGTGTCCGAGCAGACCGGCACCTTCGGCTATGACGCCCTGAAGGACGAGTACACCGACCTGGTCAAGGCCGGCATCATCGACCCGACCAAGGTCACCCGCTCGGCCCTCCAGAACGCCGCGAGCGTGAGCACCCTGCTGCTGACCTCCGACGCCCTGATCGCCGACCTGCCCGAGGACGGCAAGCCCTCCGGCGGCGGCCACGGCGGCTACGACGACATGTATTGAGCCGAAGCGGCCTCGCCGGCCGCGTCGGATCGCATCGCAGGGCAGGCGGGAGGGTGAATCCTCCCGCCTGCTTCGCTTTCGAAGCCCGGCCCATCCTCAGGGGTTGGGTTCATCGGCATAGGCCGGGATCTTGAACCCTTCGGCCGCCTTGAGCCGGGCCAGCTCGGCCTCAAGCTCGTCGCGGAGCGCCCTGCGGGCCGGGTCTGCGGCGAGGTTGGACATTTCGTGCGGGTCGGCGCGGAGGTCGAAGACCTCGGTCCAATCCTCGTGGCCGGGGTAGGTGATGAGCTTGGCGGAGTCGGTGCGGACGGCGACGACCGTCGGGGCGGCGAAGTTGGCCTCCTTGAAGTATTCGTAGAGCCAGGCCTTCCGCCAGTCGGCCGGCCGCCCTTCCAGCAAGGGACGCCAGCTCCTCCCCTGCATCTCCGCCGGGACGGGCACGCCCGCGAGGTCGAGCAGCGTGGGCGCCAGGTCGATGTTCAGGGCCATCGCGTCGATCGTCTTCCCCCGGGCGCCGAGCTTCGGGTAGCGGACCAGGAGCGGGATGCGCAGGCTCTCGTCGTAGGCGGTCCGCTTGTCGCCGAGGCCGTGCTCGCCCAGGTAATAGCCGTTGTCGCTGGCGAAGATCACGACGGTGTTGTCGGCGATCCCGAGCCGGTCGAGCGCGTCGAGCAGACGCCCCAGGTTGTCGTCGGCCGCCGAGATGCAGCGGAAGTAGTTCAGGTTGACCCCCGCCCGCTGCGCCTCCTGCGAGTTGTTGGCGGCGTTCCTGGCCTTCTTGGTCGCCGACTTCTTGGCGGCGGCCTTCGGCGGATCGGCGATCGCGGCCCGGTAGATGGCCGGTGCGTCCCGGTTCGCCGGCGGCCGGGCGACCGCGCCGGCGAAGCGATCCCTGGCCCGATCCGGCGGGTCGAACGGCCCGTGGCAGGCTTTGAACCCGACCACCAGCGCGAACGGGGCGTCGCGCCTGGTTTCCATGAACCGGATCGCATGGTCGGTCGAGCGATCGTCGACCCAGCCCTCGGAGGGGGTGGCCACGCCGTCGATCTCGAACGGGCAGTCGACGTACCGGCCCTGGCCGACGAAGCTGGCCGAGAAGTCGAATCCCGGCCGCTTCCCGCGTTGCAGGCCCATGTGCCACTTGCCCACGTAGCCCGTGGCGTAGCCGGCGTCCCTGAGCAGGCTCGCGAAGGTCACGCTCTCGACGGGGAACGGGGTGTGGTTGTTGGCCACCCCGTTGAGGTGGCTGTAGCGGCCGGTGAGGAAGTTGGCCCGGCTCGGGGCGCAGAGCGAGTTGACCACGAAGGCGTTGCGGAACCGGGCCCCCTCGGCGGCCAGCCGGTCCATGGCGGGCGTCCGGAACCAGGGGAACCGGGCCTGGTCCCCTTGCTCGCGCTGGACCGCGCCCATCGCGTCCCATCGCTGGTCATCGGTGAAGACGAACAGGATGTTGGGCCTCTCCGCCGCGGGTGCCCGGCCCTCGCCCATGAGCGACGCGAGCGCGACGGCGAGGGGTGGCAACCAGCCGAACCGGCCGGGGGAGCATCTCGGGGGACGCATGGCGGCAACCTCGTGGGGGATCCGGGGACCAGGGCGGGCGACATCGGCCCCTCATGGTACCCGCCGATCCCGGGTGCCGCATGGACGAAACGCGACGAAGCCCGCCGGGCCGGGGCCGGGCGGGCTTCGAGGTGGTGTGCGGGCCGTCCGGGCTTACTTGGACGGCGGCAGCAGCACGGTGTCGATCACGTGGATCACGCCGTTGGAGCAGGCGATGTCGGTCTTCACGACCTTGGCCTTGCCGATCATCACGTTGTCGCCCTTGACGGTGATGGGGACCGTGGACTTCTGCACGGTCTTGACTTCCTTGCCGTCGAGCTTGACCACGTCGGCGGCCATCACCTTGGAGGGGATGACGTGGTAGGTGAGGACGGCGACCAGCTTGTCCTTGTTCTCGGGCTTGAGCAGGCTCTCGACCGTGCCCTCGGGGAGCTTATCGAAGGCCTCGTCGGTCGGGGCGAGCACCGTGAACGGTCCGTCGCCCTTGAGCGTCTCGACGAGGTCGGCGGCCTTAACGGCGGCGACCAGCGTCTTGAACTTGCCCGCGGCCACGGCGGTGTCCACGATGTCCTTGTCGGCGGCGAAGGCGGGCGTGGCCAGGGCGCAGGCGAACACGAGGCCAAGGAACTTGGACATGGGTGTCGACTCTCAAGGTGTGCGTGGTGGGATGAAAGAGTGGTCCGGCGACGCATGAAACCCGGCCGCCGTCCCCTCGCTGGGGCGTTGTAGGCGGGGCGGACAGAAGGTCCAGGGTCGATTTGTCAAAATACCGGGCGGGTCAGCGGCGCCGCCTCGGCAGCGAACCGACGGCCACCCCGAGGATCAGGAACACCCCCCCGATCATCGTCGAGTCGGCCGGACGCTCGCCGTGCTGGAGGTAGACCCAGAGCGGGTTCAGGATCGGCTCGACCAGCCCGATCAATCCGGCCTCGGCGGCCGAGACGTGCCGCAGGCCCCGGGCGAAGAGGATGTAAGGGATCGCCATCTGGACCACGCCGAACAGGACAAGGGTCGGCCACTGCCCCCCGGAAGGGATCGGCAGGGAGCCCGTCGTCGCCACGATCCACAGGCCCAGGAACGCCGCCCCCCCGAGGTTGTTGAAGGCGCTGAGCCAGGCCGGGTCGAGGTCGCGGAAGCAGCGAATCGCGACGAGGACCGCCGCGAAGGCCACCCCGCTGGCCAGCCCCAGCGCGATGCCCACCCCTTCCCCGGGGCGGCCGTCGCGGCCCCGGGCCACGATCAGGGCGATGCCCACCAGCGCCACGGCGACCCCGGCCATCGACAGCCGGTCCGGCCGTTCGCGCAGGGCCAGGTAGCCGATCGGGATCACCCAGAAGATCGCCGACGACTGGAGGAAGATCGCGTTGGCCGCCGTGGTCGCCTTCATCGCGGCCAGGTAGAGCCCGGTCATCACGGCGAAGACCAGCGCCATCAGCAGCATCCGGGGCCGGAACGCCCGGTCCCGGGCCGGGACGAACGGCAGCAGGGCGAGCCCCCCGAACAGGCCGCGATAGAAGGCGATCGGCGCCCCGTCCATCGCCAGGCCCTTGGTCAGGACGCCGCTGAGGCTCCACATCACCGCCGCCGCCAGCACGCAGAGCCGCCCCCGCGTGGCCGCATCGATCCCGCCCGACTGCCGATCCACGATCCGCCCCCTCTCGCGCCCGGTCCCACCCATCGACGCGATCGTATCGCAGATCGACGCCGGGGCGATAGGCGATCCCGATGGTTGCATGCGGGGGACGCCGGGCGTACACTCGTCGTTGGGCGGCCGATCGGCGTGAGAGACGGAGAATTGCGACGTGGGCTGGATCGTCCTGATCGTCTTCATCGCCCTCGCCTACGCCTTCGTGCGGGTCTGCGCCAAGGTCGCCGGCGGTATCGCCGGGACCCGGTTCCGGGCCTATCGCCAGCTGGCGGCCCAGTATCGCGGGAAGTACGAGAACCGGGGGATGTCCGACCCCCCGACCGTGAGCTTCACCCATCACGGTGCGCTGGTCCGCGTCGGCCTGGCGCCGATCGTCCCCGGGCAGCCGACCATCCCCCGGACCCGCGTGGTCGTCCGGTTCGCCCGGGGCCTGCCGTTCCGGCTCGAACTGGCCCCGGTGGGCCGGCCTTCCCCGGCGCAGCCGCCCAAGGGGACCCGGCCGATCCGGGTGGGGGATTCCGAGTTCGATCGCGGGTTCGTGGTCCAGGCCAACGACCCCGAGATGGCCCGCGACTTCCTGGTCGCGCCGGTGCGCTGGGCGATCGCCAACCTCCAGCGGCTCGGCCCGCCGGGCGGGATGCTGGTTTCCATCAATCCCGAGCGGATGCTGGTGCAGGTCGACACCAACCTCGGCCTCAAGCCCGAGCTGCTCGCCGCCGGGGTCCGCGAGGCGCTGGCGTTGCACGACGGGTTGCAGGCCGGGGTCGCCGCCCGGATCGGCGAGGGGGTGGCGATCGTGGACGCCGGACCGGCCGCCCCCGAGGATGCCGGCCCCCCGATCTGCAAGGTCTGCGGCGTGGAGATCGGGGACGACCCCCGGGTGGTCTGCACCGCCTGCCGGACGCCCCATCATCGCGATTGCTGGGAATTCATCGGCGCCTGCTCGATCTTCGGGTGCAAGGGGAAGTCGTGCGTTCCCGGATGATCCGGGACGCGTTCGGAAATCGGATCAAGATCCCCCTGGACCATTCCCGCATCGGGTCCGCGCGAGTATCCTGGGACTTGCTCGGGGCGACCAATTCGCGACCGACCCGCCCGAATATTGCCCGGCGGCCGACGAATGGGGGAGTGGAGGAACCCTGCTCATGTCATATGGCGGAAATTCGGATGCCTCGGGGATCCAGGTCACGTTCCTGGACCAGACCGGGGCCAAGTCGGTCAAAGCCGTCATCGCCTTCAGCGTGCCGGTCAGCCGGATCTTGCCCAACATCATCACCAAGATGAACCTGCCGGCCACCAGCCCCGATGGCCAGCCGATGAGCTACTCGCTCGACCACAAGGAAGGCGGCCGGCGCCTGGTCGAGAGCCAGACGCTGGTCGAGGCCGGCGTGCAGAACGGCGACCACCTGATCGTCTACCCGGAAGTCGTGGCCGGCTCGGACTGATCGGCTCGTCCGCCCCGCGTCGCCCCGTCCCTGGCCCGTCCCCGAGGGGGGTTGTCGACCGATGTCGACCTATGAATCGCCGCGAATCCGCCGACTCCGCTCCGACCTGGCCGCCCTCGAACGGCTGAGGGCCGAGAGCTCGGTCTTCAGCTTCCGCCCCAACGGGGTGCTGCCCCAGCAGTACCTGATCACGTTCCAGGGCAAGAGCCTGGCCCGCGACCGGGGCAAGGTCGTGGCCCGGGACCAGCACCAGGTCGAGATCAAGCTCGGGGCCGGCTACCCACGGACCATGCCCGAGGTCCGATGGCTCACGCCGATCTACCACCCCAACATCTCCGAGATCGGCATGGTCTGCCTGGGGGCCTACGGCACCCACTGGGTCCCCAGCCTGGCCCTGGACGAGCTGTGCGTGATGCTCTGGGATATGGCCCGGTTCCAGAACTACGACATCCGCAGCCCGTACAACCGGGAGGCCGCCCAGTGGGCCGCCAACCAGTCCACCTTCCGGTTCCCCATCGATGCCCGCCCGTTGCGCGACTCCCGCGCCAGCCTGGGGCGGGTCGACCCGCCGTCGGCCCAGGACATCGCGAAGGGCGGGCTGGCGGAGGAGGGCCCGGCCCAGTTCCTCGACATGGAGATCGGCGTGCCCGCCGCGCCTCGCCAGCCGCCGCCCCCCCCGCGCCCGGAGCCCGAAGAGGTCGTCTTCCTGGACTGACCGGCGGACCTGGACCCGACCCCCTGCCCCGCGTCGCCCGAGATCATGATGGACGAGTCCCCTCCCCTGACCTTCCTCGATGACGAACCCGGGGACGCGGTCCACCCCCCGGCCGACCGGACGTCCTCCGACGCCGACGCCGACGCACCCGACCTGATCATCGACGAAGAGGACCGCTACGGCCGGCTTCGACTCATCCCCTGGTGGCGGCAGGAGAAGCTGGCCGCGGCCCGGATCCTGGTCGTCGGGGCCGGGGCGCTGGGCAACGAGGTCCTCAAGAACCTGGCCCTGCTGGGCGTCGGCACGGTGATCGTGATCGACCTCGATGAGGTCGAGCCGTCCAACCTGTCGCGCTCGGTCCTGTTCCGGCTCTCCGATGGTGGTCGGCCCAAGGCCGAGGTCGCGGCGGAACGGGCGGCCGAGATCAACCCCGAGGTCGCCTTCCACCCGATCCGGGGGGACGTGATCACCGACCTCGGCCTCGGCCTGTTCGCCGACGTCGACGTGGTGATCGGCTGCCTGGACAACCGCGAGGCCCGACTCTGGGTCAACCGCCAGTGCTGGAAGGTCGGCACGCCCTGGGTCGACTCGGGCATCCAGGAGATCCAGGGGGTCGTCAAGGTGTTCGTCCCGCCCGACTCGGCCTGCTACGAGTGCGGGATGACGGCCCGGGACTATCAGCTCCTGAACGTCCGATATAGTTGCCCCCTCCTCCGCCGCGACCAGATCCTCGAAGGCAAGGTGCCCACGGCGCCGACGATCGCCTCGATGATGGGCGCCCTGGAGGTCCAGGAGGCGCTCAAGATCGTCCACGGGATGGCCGTCGCCGCCGGGAGCATCCTGGTCTTCAACGGCGTGACCAACCAGTTCTATTCGACCAAGCTCCCGTTCCGGGAAGATTGCCTGAGCCACGAGACCTATCCCGCCCCCGAGCCGCTGCCGATCGGCCACGATGCCACGGCGGATCGGCTGTTCGAACTCGCCCGGGAGACCCTGGCCGGCCCGCTGACGCTCCCCCTGGAGCGTGACCTCGTCACGGCCATCGTCTGCCCGAGGTGCGACGCCCGCCGCGAGGTCTTCCGGCCCCGGACCAAGGTCGGCATGGCCGAGGCCATCTGCCCCGGATGCGGCGAGGCGGGGCGGCCGGAGATCGTGAGCGAGGTCGCCGAAGGCTCGGAACTCGCGGCGCGGCCGCTGGCGGACCTGGGCATCCCGGCCTTCGACATCGTCCGGGTGGACGGGGCCGAGGGGTCGGGCTTCTTCCTCCTGGAGGCCGACCGCGTCCGGGGCTTCGGACGGCCGAGGCCGGGGGGCGAACCGGCGTGAGCGACGACATCGTCTTCGGCGACATCCAGTATCGCGAGCCGGTCCGGGCCACCCGCCCAGACCTCGATCGCCGCATGGCGTGCGTGGCCTACGCGGTGCCCGGCCCCGACGACCTGCCGATCTTCCTGGATCGCCGGGCGGCCGACGCCATCGAACGCCATGCGCTCCGCGACACCGGCGTCGAACTGGGCGGAATCCTGCTGGGCCAGGAATGCATCGACGAGGCGACCGGCCGCCCGTTCGTCCGGGTGACCGAGTCGCTCGAAGCCAAGCACTACGAGAACACCCAGGCCAGCTTCACCTACACGCACGACTCGTGGGAGGAGATCTCCCGCGAGCGCGACCGGCTCCACCCCGGGCTCGACATCGTGGGCTGGTATCACACCCACCCGGACTTCGGGATCTTCCTGTCGAGCCACGACCTGTTCATCCACCGCAACTTCTTCGCCCAGCCGCTCCAGGTGGCCTATGTGGTCGACCCGATCCGCCAGGATCGGGGCTTCTTCCAGTGGCGGGGGGAGAGCATCGTCCAGCTGGGCGGCTTCTACCTGTCGGCCGACCGATCCGAGCGGCTCGCCCTGGCACGCCTGGCCAACGACCTGGAATCGATCCCCAATGGTGACGCGGGCGGGGGCGGTGCCCTTTCCCCCCGTCTGGAGGCGGAGCTGATCGCCATGCTGAGCCGACCCCATCAAGCCGCCTCCTCGTCGATCGACCGGGCGCAGGCCGCGGCCACGTTCGGCGTCCTGGGCCTGTTCGCCGGCGCGGTCCTGGCCGTCGCCGTCACCTGGCTCTACCTGCTCCAGCAGGGGCTCGGCCGCCAGACCGAGGCCCTGGACCGGATCCAGCAGTCCGTGGCGCGGACCGACGAGGCCCAGCGGATCGCCCTGGATGCCCTGGCCTCCCGCGCCGACCCGGGATCGAATCCCAAGACCTTTCTGGAGAACTATTCCAGAACCCTGGCCGATCGCGATGCCTTGAAGATCAAAGTCGCCGACCAGGAGACGCAGAACCACGTCCTGGCCGCCGAGGCCCGCCGGCTCGACCTCTCGGTCAAGGAACTGGCCGACAAGAAGGCCGAGGCCGATCGCAAGATCGATAGCCTGCTCACCGAGATCGGCCAGCAGAAGGACCGGCTGCGGGCCCGCGAGGAGTCCGACGCCGGCAAGATCGCCCAGAAGTATGACATGGCCTGGTATGCCGCCGTCGCCGGGTGGGTGGTGGCGGTCCTGGCCGGCCTCGGGCTGGTGGCGAACCTGGCCGTCCGGACCCCGATCCCCCCGGCCGAGCCCGAAGGGCCCAAGGTCATCTACACCAAGGAGGAGCCTCCCCATTCGATCACCTGAATGGCGTCGAGGCTCGACCTGCCTGCTCGCCGCGTTGCTTTTCGGGATCGTCGCGGGCCTGTCCGCGAGGGGCGAGTCGGGCCGCGTCCCGGTGCCCGAGCCATCGGCCGCCGCGGTGCGGTTCCACCGGTCGGGCCTCTGGCTCTGGGTCTTCGCCCAGGCGTGGTCGATCGCCGTGCCCTTGGCGGTCGTCGCCTCGGGGCTGGCGACCCGGATCCGCGACCGGGCCGAGCGCTGGTCCCCCTGGCGGCCCGGTTCGGTCGCGATCGCGGCGGTCCTGTTCCTGGCGGTCCTGTTCCTGGCCAACCTGCCCCTGCGCTTCTACGCCGGCTATGTCCGGCTCCACGAGTACGGCCTCTCGGAGCAGCCGTTCGACCGGTGGCTCGGCCATGCCGTGATGCGGCTCGGGATCCTGATGGCCACGACGGCGGTCATTCTCCCCGGGCCGTATTACCTGATCCGCCGCGCCCCGAGGCGGTGGTGCCTCTACGTCGGGCTGATCTCGGTGCCGATCGCGGCCTTCTTCGCGTGGGTCATGCCGATCGTGATCGACCCCCTGTTCCACGACTTCCGCCCGCTCGATCACCCCGAGCTGGCCGCGCGGATCGACGCCCTGGCCCGGCGTGCGAACATCGTCGGGGCGACGATCGAGCAGGTCGAGATGAGCCGCGACACCACCACGGTCAACGCCTACGTCACCGGCCTGCTCGGCTCGAAGCGGATCGTCCTCTGGGACACGCTCCTGGATCGCTTCGAGGACGACCAGATCCTGGCGATCGTCGGTCACGAGATGGGGCACTACGTCCTCAACCACGTTGCCTTGGGGGTCTGCCTGTCGGCGTTCGCCACGATCGCCGGCCTGTTCGTGCTCGACCGCGCTGCCCGCGCGCTGCTCCGGCGCGTCGGGCCGAGGCTGGGGATCGGCGGTCTGGATGACGTGGCGGCCCTGCCCCTGGCCTACGCCATCGGGCTGGCGATCCTGCTGGCGAGCGATCCGATCTCGTTCGCGGTCAGCCGATCGATGGAACACGAGGCCGACCGGTTCGCCCTGGAGATTACCCGTGACAACCACGCGGCGGCCTCCGCCTTCCTCAACCTCCAACGCCACAACCTCTCGGTCCCCTACCCCGACCCGTTCACCCGGATCTGGCGTTCGAGCCACCCGGCGCTCGGCGACCGGATCGAATTCTGCAACGACTACCATCCGTGGTCGGATGGCCGGCCGCTGAAGTATGGCGGGCTTTTCCGCGATCCCTGAGCGGCCCCGGGCTCGGCTTGGGCACGATTCCTGCATCAACCCGGTTCGAAATCGGGCGGATTCACGATACGATCCTTGGGCCGATCCGCGTCCCCGCCGCGCCCACGGGGGCGCGAGGCGGCGCGGATCGGCCACCCGGGACGTCCCCAGGTTGTATGGTTGTCCCAGGTTGGGACCGGGTGGCGTCGCGATGGCCGGGCCCCCTCTTCGGGGTCGGGCCCGTCGGTCGTGCGGGTTGGAGGCGAGGGTTGATGACGATGGAAGCCCTGCGGTCGACGGTGACACGCCATCCGGTCTGGGTGATCGCGGGCTGGGTGGTGGTGGCCCTGGTCGTGGGCCTGGGCGCTCCCGACCTCACGCGCCTGGCCGCCGAGGGGCAGGCCCACCTGCTCCACGACACGGCCGAGAGCTTCCTGGCGGCCCGGTTGATCGAGAAGGCCTGGCCCGAGGAGGCGTCCGAATCCCAGATCGTGGTGGCCTTGCACCGGGCGACGAAGCTGACCGAGGCCGACCGCGGCTTCGCCCGACGCCTGTCCGACCGGTTCTCGAACCCGGAGGGGCGGCCGGACGACGTCCTCCGGGTTCTCGGGCCGGCCTCGAACCCGGCGATCGCCGACCGCCTGATCAGCAAGGACGGGACGCTGGAGCTGCTGATCGTCCCGCTCTCGACCTCGTTCGTGGCCCCTTCTTCGGAACTGGCCGTGGCGTGGCTGAAACGCCAGGCCGCGGCCCCCGGGCTGGCGATCCCGGCCGGGCTGGAGGTGATCTGGACCGGCGACGCGGTGATCGGCCATGACTACATGCGGAACGTCCAGATCTCGCTGGATCGCGCCGCGATCGCGACGGTCTTCCTGCTGCTGGGCGTCCTGATGGTCGTGTACCGCTCGATCTGGCTGACGCTGGTGCCCCTGGCCACGATCGGGATCAGCGTGGTGATCGCCCGGGGCCTGTTGGCCTGGGCCGCCACCCTCGGCTGGGAGATGTCGCCGCTGGTCGAGCTGTTCCTGATCGTCCTCCTGTTCGGCAGCGGCACCGACTTCTGCCTGTTCGTTTCCTGGCGTTACGGCGAGCACTGGGACCCGAACGATCCCGGCGAGGCGATGCGGACCACGCTCCGGCTCGGCTCACCGGCGATCCTGACCAGCGCGGGCACCGTGTTCGTCGGGCTCATGCTGATGGGGACCAACCACTTCAAGCTGTTCTCGGCCACCGGGCCGAGCGTCGCCCTGGGGCTGCTGGTCACCCTGTTCGCCACGCTCACGCTGACCCCGGCGCTGCTGGTCCTGCTCGCCCGCAAGCATCCCCGGGCATTCGCGGGGCTGACCGGGCCTTCGACGGGGTTCTGGGAGCGGTTCGCCAAGCGGGTGCTCGCCCGCCCGACCCTGAGCTGGGCCGGCGCCCTGCTCGCGATGGCCCCGCTGGCCATCCTCGGGACGCGGACGAGCTTCACCCAGGACACCCTCCTGGAACTGCCGCAGGACACCCCGTCGTCCAACGGCCTCCGGCTGGTCGCCGAGAAGTTCGGGGCCGGGTCCTCGGCCCCGCTGACCGTGGTGATCGCGTCGGAGGAGAACCTCCGCGAGTCGAGCGGCCTGGCCCTGATCGACGAATTGAGCCGGCTCCTGAGCCGCCAGCGCAACGTGGACGAGGTCCGCTCGGCGACCCAGCCGTTGGGCAGCCCCGCCCCGCTCAACGCCGCCCGGCTCTCGGCCCGGCTGAAGGCGGTCAACGACGGGTTCGGCCAGATCGAGGCCGGGGCCGGCCAGCTCCGCGATCGGCTCGACGAGGGCCTGGCCAAGATCCAGGCGGCCAAATGGCTCGGCGAGAAGACCGGGTTCCGCCTGTTCGGCCAGCCCGCCGGGGGGGGCGACCCCTCCAAGGCCGCGCGCGATTCGGTGGCGTCGTCTCTGATGCAGGCCACCTCGTCGCTGGTCAATCCCAACCCCCTCTCGGCGCTCATCCCCGGCGAGAAGCCGAAGGAGGAGCCCGCCAAGCCGGCCGCCCCCGACGCCATGACCGACCAGCTGGCCCAGGCGGTGGCCGGGGCCGGGCAGATCTCCGACGGGATCCACCTGGCGTCGCTGGAGATCCAGGCCATCCTCAACGACCCGGTCGGTCGGCGTGCCCTGGATCGCCTGCTCATCACCCCGCAGACGGTCCGCGACCACCCCGAGCTGAAGGAGAGCTTCGACGCCTATATCACGCAGGACGGCCGGTACGCCCGGATCGACGTGGTCCAGAACGAGCGGATCTTCTCGGGCAAGGCCATGGACCAGGTGCTCTCGCTCCGCCGCAAGCTCCGCGACCGGCTGGAGGAGGACGACCCCGCCACCGAGGCGAAGGACGTCCCCCCGGTCAAGATCCTCGTGGGCGGGTCGAACGCCGAGTCGGTCGATATCCGCACGCTGACCCGGGCCGACCAGTTCCAGAGCTGGTTCGTGATCCCGATCGGGGTCTTCCTGGTCCTGCTGGTCGCCCTCCGGGACATCGTGGCCTGCGTGAACCTGGTGGGCACGATGCTGCTGACCTACCTGTTCGCGCTGGGGGCCACCCACCTCCTGTTCATCACGATCCTGGGGGCCGAGGGGCTCGACTGGAAGGTGCCCTACTTCCTGTTCGTGCTGCTGGTGGCGGTGGGGGTGGACTACAACGTCTTCCTGATGACGCGACTGCGCGAGGAGACCGGGACGCTTGGCCTCCGCGCCGGGATCGGTAAGGCGATCGCCCAGACCGGCGGTCTGATCACCTCGGCGGCGGCGATCACGGCGGTCAGCTTCGCCTCGTTCCTGTTCAGCCCGCTCGGGTCGCTCCGGCAGCTGGGGTTCGCCCTGGTGGTCGGGATCACCGTCGACGCCCTGCTGGTCCGCCCCCTGCTGGTGCCGTGCGGCCAGTGGCTGATCAACCGCCGGATCGAGAAGAAGAAGCTGGCCAAGCCCCCGACCCCCGCCGCCGCCGAGCCGGTGGCCTCGATGGCCCGGTAAGCCGATGGATCGCATCTCAGGACCCCGGATCCGACCTCGATGACCCCAGAGCGGGCGGTGGTGCGCGGCATGGGCGGGGCGGCACGGGCGATCGGGTTCGGTGTGATGGCCGTGCTGTGGCTCCCGGCGCTGGCGATCGTGCCGGCCGCCGTCATCGATCGCGGGCCGGACGGCACGCCCCGGCTGTCGCCCCTGCCGCTGGCCCTGGCCGTCCTGGACCCGTTCGCCTGGGCCTGCGCCGCGAATAGCGCCCTGGCCGCCTCGGCCGTGGCGGCCGGATCGCTGCTGATCGGGGTGGTGGTGGGGACGATCTCGGGGCGGAGGCGGTTCTGGGGCCGTCCGCTGCTGGTGGGGCTGGCCTGGGCGCCGCTGGCGGCCGGGCCGGTGATCCTCGCCCCCGGCGTGGCGATGATCCTGGGCGGGGATCGGGGGGGCGGCTGGGACTGGCTCGACGCCCGATCGATCGCCGGGCTGCCGTTCTCGGACCTGGCGCGGTGGGCCGGGCTGGTCTGGGTGGGGATCGCCTGCGGCGTGCCGATCGTGGCCTCGGCGACCTCGGCCGCCTGGACCCGGATCGACCCGACGTGGTCGGAGGCGGCGCGGGCCGCCGGGGCGTCGCGGAGGCGGATCGCCCGCGACCTGATCTGGCCGCTGCTCCGGCCCGACGTGGGCCGCGCCGTCGCCTCGGTCTTCGCCCTGGCCCTGATGGAACCGGCCGGCCCGATGGTGCTGGGCCTGCATCGGACCCTGGCCGTGCAGGTGGTCGCATCGGCCCGGCGGTTTGACGAGCCGACCCGGGCCGCGACGCTGGCCCTGATCGGGGTCGCCCTGGCCTGGCTGGCGCGGCTCCTGATCGGCTGGTGGGGCGGGGCCAACACCCTCCCGCCCGAGCCCGACGGTCCGGCGCCCCCGAGGGTCCCGGCGATGGCCTCGCGGCGGCGGATGCTGATCTGCTCGCTGGCCCTGGGCGCCTGGATCGTCGTCGGTGTGGCCCCGATCCTGGTGGTCCTGGCCTCGGCCTTCCGCCCCGACTCGGGCGAGGGCCCGACCGAGGCGCTGGCCCGGGCCGTCCGGCCCGGCCCCGAGGCGATCCGCTGGCTAGGCAACGGGGCGATGGTCGCGGCCCTGGCCCTGGCGGCGAACGGGCTGGCACTGATCACCCTGTTCGGACGACCGGGCCGCCCGCCGGGGCCGCTGGCCCGGGGCCTCTCCTCGGCCCTGGGGTGGTTCCCGCCGCTCGCGCTGGGTGTCGGTGCGCTGGCCCTGCCGTGGCTCCTGTCCGCCGGGGCCGACGCGCTGGCCCCGGGGTCGATCGCCGGCCGGGGGGCCGCCCTGCTGGCCCGGGAGATGCACCCCGCCCGATCGCCCGGTCTGGCCCTGATCCTGGCCCTGGCGGCGGCCCACCTGCCGATGCTGGCCCGGGCCGCGACCCTGGCGCGGGGGCCGATCCGGCCCCGGCTGGCCGATGCGGCCCTGACGATGGGGGCATCGCGGAGGCGGGCGCAGCGAGACCGGGACGGGCACCCGGCGCGGCGGATCCCGCTCCGCCCGGCCCTGCTGACCCTGGCCCTGTCGCTGACCAACCTGGCCCCGGCCCTCCTGCTCGTCCCGCTCCCCGAGCGGAGGACGCCCGCCCCGGCGGTGCTCCGCCGCTACCTGGAGCGAGGCGTGATCGATGGCCGGCTCGCCCTGCCGATCGCCGCGATGCTGGGGGCCAATTTCGGGGCCTTCGCGCTGGCCTCGCGCGGCCGGGCCGGGCCGATCGGGGGGTGGTTTCGCGGCGCCTGAACCTGATTCCCCTGGTGGCGCGTCGGTGTTGCCGGATACACTGGATCGCCCCACGACGCGGGGCTACGTCGCCGGGCCCGGATCACGCCGGGCGGACTCCTGGGAAAATCGATCCGCATCATGGATATCGCCAAACTCGCGCTGGAAGACGGCACGGTGTTCACGGGCCGGGCCTTCGGGGCCCGGGGTGAAGTCGACGGCGAGGTCGTCTTCAACACGAGCATGACCGGGTATCAGGAAATCCTGACCGACCCGTCCTACCACGGCCAGATCGTCGCGATGACCTACCCGATGATCGGCAACTACGGCGTGAACGCCGAGGATGCCGAGAGCGCCCGCCCCTGGGCCCGAGGCTTCGTCGTCCGCGAGCTGAGCCGGCTGGCCAGCAATCACCGATCGGCCGGGACGCTCGACGGCTACATGGCCGAGCATGGCGTCCTGGGGATCGAGGGGATCGACACCCGCGCCCTGGTCAAGCTCACCCGGGTGCGCGGGTCGCTCAAGGGGATCCTCTCGTCGGCCGACCTCGACGACGCCCGCCTCGTGGCCAGGGCCCAGGCCAGCCCCGGCCTGGTCGGCCGCGACCTAACCGCCGAGGTCATGCCCAAAGAGGCCGTGACCTGGGAGCCGGGCTTCGACGGGTTCGCCCAGGCAAACCGGCCCGGCGTCGCCTCCCCGGCGGCCCGCCGGCCCCACGTGGTCGCGCTCGACTTCGGGATGAAGTGGAACATCCCCCGCCACCTGGTCGAGTCGGGCTGCCGCGTGACGGTTGTCCCCGGCTCGGCGAGCGCCCCGGCGATCCTCGAACACCAGCCCGACGGGATCTTCCTGTCCAACGGCCCCGGCGACCCCGGCGCCCTGGGCAACGCCGTCCAGACCCTCCGGAGCCTGATCTCCGACGCCGCCGAGTCCCGGGGCATTCCGATCTTCGGCATCTGCCTGGGGCATCAGCTCCTCGGGCAGGCCTTCGGCGCCAGGACCTTCAAGCTCAAGTTCGGCCATCGGGGGGCCAACCACCCGGTCCGCGACGAACGGACCGGGAAGATCGAGATCACCAGCCAGAATCACGGCTTCGCGGTCGACTCGTCGACCCTGCCCCCCGACGTGGAGCAGAGCCACGTCAACCTCAACGACCACACCTCGGAAGGGCTGAGGCACCGCCGCTTGCCGGTGTCGAGCGTCCAGTACCACCCCGAGGCCGCCGCCGGCCCCCATGACAGTGCCTACCTGTTCGCCGAGTTCCGGGCCCAGATGGGCTGAACTCGGTCTGATGCGAGATTCCGGGTGAATTGACGAACCTGGGGAATCTCGGTATTTTTGGTCCCTGGTCTCGCCTCGGCTTGCCACCAGATTCGGGAGATGTTGCGCCGTGTCATCGACTTGCGTGGTGGGCCTCCAGTGGGGGGACGAGGCTAAGGGGAAGATCGTCGACTGGCTCTGCGATCGCCATGACGTCGTCGTGCGTTATCAGGGCGGGGCGAACGCCGGGCACACGGTCGTGGCCGAGGGCGTGACGTACAAGCTGTCGCTGATCCCGACCGGCATCCTCCGGCCGGGCATCGCCTGCGTGATCGGCAACGGCGTGGTGGTCCACCCCCCCGCCCTGCTCTCCGAGATCGAGACCCTGACCAAGCAGGGGGTCCAGGCCGAGGGCCGGCTGTTCATCAGCGACCGCGCCCACCTGATCCTGCCCTACCACCTCGCCGAGGAACGGCTGACCGAGGAGTCGTCCTCCAAGGCCGACCACCTGGGGACCACCCGGCGCGGCATCGGCCCGTGCTATCGCGACAAGGTCGGCCGGGTCCACGGCGTTCGGGTCGGCGACCTGTACCATCCCGACCGCTTCGCCGAGCACGTCGCCCGGATCGTGGCCTACAAGAACCGGCTGCTCTCGGCGATGCTGCCCGACTTCACGCCGCTGGATGCCGACGAGATCGTCGGCGAGTACCTCGGCTTCGCCGACCGGCTTCGGCCCTACGTCAAGGACACGACCTCGTGGCTCCACGGGTCGCTGGGCCGGGGCCAGAAGCTCCTGTTCGAGGGGGCCCAGGGCTCCCTGCTCGACATCGACCACGGCACCTTCCCCTACGTCACCAGCTCCAACAGCTCGGCGGCGGGGATCGCGGCCGGCTCGGGCGTGCCCACCCGGCACATCGACCGCTGGATCGGGATCATCAAGGCCTACACCACGCGGGTCGGCGGCGGGCCGTTCCCGACCGAGCTGGAAGACGAGATCGGCGAGCGGATCCGCCGCGTCGGCCGCGAGTACGGGACGGTCACCGGCCGGCCCCGGCGCTGCGGCTGGTTCGACGCCGCCGCCGTGCGGCACTCGGCCCGGGTGAGCGGATCGACCGAGGTCGCGGTGATGCTCCTCGACGTCCTGAGCGGGCTGGAGACGCTCCGCGTCTGCGTCGGCTACGAGGACGAATCGGGCAACCGGCTGGACGACTTCCCGGCCCACCTGGCCGACCTGGAGCGGTGCCGCCCGGTGTATGCCGACCTGCCGGGCTGGACCGAGGACATCACCCGGGCCCGGACCTGGGAAGACCTGCCCGAGAACGCCCGCCGCTACGTCGACTTCCTGAGCGAGCAGGTCCAAGTCCCGGTCTCGATCGTCTCGGTCGGCCCGGAGCGGCAGCAGACGATCCCGCGGCATTCGCGCTGACATCACTCCGACGACCGACCGACCGAGGATCGACGACGATGGCAGCGAGCCCGCGAGGCTTGTCCGCGATGGACCGTGCGACCGCCCGGCCGAGCCCGACCCACCCCCCGGCGCCGGTCCTCGGCCCCGAGGGGCTGGCGCGGCTGCGGTCCAGCGGGCTCGAACCCGACCAACTCCCCCGCCACGTCGCCATCATCATGGACGGCAACGGCCGGTGGGCCCAGAACCGGGGCCAGCCCCGGATCTTCGGCCATCGCCGGGGCATCCAGAGCGTCCGCGCGGTGGTCGAGGAGGGTTGCCGGATCGGGCTCGACCAACTGACCCTCTATTGCCTCTCCGTCGAGAACTGGAAACGGCCCGCCCGCGAGCTGAAATTCCTGCTCCGCCTGCTCCGCCACTTCGTGGTGGTCGAGCGAGAGGAACTGATGGACCAGAAGGTCCGCCTGGCGATGATCGGCGGCCGCGACGGCCTGCCGCCCGACGTCCTCCGCGAGCTGGACCGGACGGTCGAGGCGACCGCCGAGAACACCGGGATGACGCTCTGCCTGGCGATCAACTACGGCGGCCGGACCGAGATCGCCGAGGCCGCCAGGCGGATCGCCGAGGACGCCCGGGACGGCAAGCTCGACCCGGCGACGGTGGACGAGGCGACGTTTTCCGGCTATCTTTCGACGGCCGGGATGCCCGACCCCGACCTCCTGATCCGCACGGCGGGCGAGATGCGGCTGAGCAACTACCTGCTCTGGCAGATCTCCTATGCCGAGTTGTGGGTGACCGAGGTGCTGTGGCCCGACTTCCGGGGCGACGACCTGATCGCGGCTTGCGTGGCCTATTCCGGGCGTCGCCGCAAGTTCGGCGGGCTCATCGACCCCGTGGCCTGATCCGACGAGGTCCGCCCCCCCATGCTCGCCCACCGACTGGCGTCCGGCGTCACGCTGGTCGCGATCCTGCTGGCCGTCCTGGCCCTGGACGAATGGCTGGCCCCGTGGTTCCCGCTCTGGCTGGCGACCGCATTGGTCGTGATGCTCCGCTGCGGGCTGGAGATGGTCGGGCTGCTCGAAGCCACCGAGGTCCGGCCGTCGACCCCGGCGGTCTGCGGCGGGCTGGTCGCGGTGATCGCGGCCAACTGGGCCCCGCACCTGGTCGAGTGGGCCGGCCGGGCCGCCGACCCGCACCTGCCGGCGACCTTCAACCCGACCGACCGGATCGAGGTCCTGGCCTGGCCGTTCTTGGCGTTCGTCGCCACCCTGCTGGCCACGTTCCTGGCGATGAGCGTCCGGTTCCGCGGCCCCGGGTCCACGACCGCGACGATCGCCGGCACCTGCTTCGTGGTCGCCTATATCGGCCTCCTGGGCAGCTTCATGCTCCAGATGCGCTGGTTCGAGGGCCCCTACCACGGCCTGATCCCGCTGGCGGCCCTGGTGGCGACGGCCAAGGGGACCGACATCGGGGCCTATACCCTGGGCCGGATCCTCGGCCGCCACAAGCTCTGGCCGGTCCTCAGCCCGAACAAGACGATCGAGGGGGGCATCGGCGGCCTCCTGTTCGCCGTGGGAGGGTCGCTGGCCGTCTCGGCGATTTCCCGATACCTCCTCCACGCCCCCTGCCTGGAGTGGGGCCCGGCGATCGGCTTCGGCCTCGCCATCGGCGTGGCCGCCCAGCTCGGCGACCTGATGGAATCGATGATCAAGCGCGACTGCGAGCGGAAGGACGCCTCCTCGGCGTTGCCCGGCTTCGGCGGCGTCCTGGATGTCCTCGATTCCCTCCTGTTCGCCGCCCCGGTCGCCTACGGCTACTGGATCGCCTTCGGCCCCTGATGCGGGATCGGCGAGACACCGTCGTTGGGTTCGTTTGGGACGCCCTGCCCCGGCCGGCCTGAGCCCATCGTTGGGTTCGTTTGGGCGCCTTGTCGTGGCCGTTCCCGGCATCACTATTTGGGTCGTTGGGGTCGTTTTTCCCGACGGTCTTGGCGTCGGAGGCCCGCTCGGGGTGCAAGAGATTCTCCATCGTGTTCGACTGCGACCAGCCCCGCGGGTTGCCGGAATCTCGGGCGACGTTGGGTTCGTTTTGGCATCGCGCTCCCCACCGGTCGAATGGGCGGGCCGCGGATCCGACAGGCCCGAGACAACTCCTCCTTATCTTGGATCGGGGCGAGTCGCCTTCCGACACTCCCGGGTCGACCGGATCCTGCACGATGCGACGAAACCTGGGCCATCGGTGCGTGATCGGCCGGATCCTCGGAATTTCACCCGATTTCACCCGCTCACTTCGGCGGGGGTCCAGGGCATGGACCGCAGGTGGCGGGGCCGATGGTCTGATCGATCCGGCGGACGATGACTGGCCCGGTCGGGCGGGCATCGCCCGCCGTCAGGCCAGGATCCCGGCGAGCGGTCCCCGACCGAACGGGCTTACCAGATACCGAAGGGTCGCATCCGCCTGGCACGTTCCCGATGATATGTCATGAGTTTGCTCGCCTCGTCGGCCTTGGCTTTCGCGACTTCCTCGGCCATGGCCTTCGTGGCCTTCGCTTTCAACTCTCCGACCAGCTTCTCCAACTCCAGTCGCCTCGCGATTTCCTTCGGACCACGATCCGGCCAAGGATTCGAGCCTGGTAGACGATCTCCCTTCCAGCGGAGGATCGGCATGCCACCCCCGACTTCGGGATGTGATGGACGCACGGACTCGCTCAGAACCTGCTTGTATCGGCCCGAATCGTATTCGACCAACGCGACCTCGGCCACCTCACGCGTGAGCATCGACTGCTGATAAGCGGCGAGTGCCGCCTGCTCGGGGATCGAGGGGGTGAGCCGCGCGATGACCTGGATCCTGACCCACAGGGCCAAGCCGGCGAAAAGTACCAGGGCCATCAGCCCGCCGATCGTGAGACGCAAGCGTGGCACTCGCATGGTGACGCCCCCCCTCTCTACGTCATCTCTACGTCATCGACCCGTCAAATCTGAGCGTCAAAGTCGTCACGGCCGCTCCCGGATTGGTGGCGAATCGGCGATCCGGTGTCTTGTCACGCTTGAGAGGATAGGGTCGGCTGGGGTCCAACCCCGGCCCAGGTCATCCGAATGAGCATGAGGGCCCTCGCGATGTCCCCGACCCCCGGGTTGATCCGCCGTCTCTTTGCTTACATGAGATGGGCCGACGAACTCATGATGGAGGCGTCGCGGACCGTCTCCGACGACGAATATGACCGGCCCCGGGGGTTCTCGCACGGCTCGATCCACGGCCTGCTGGTGCACGAGATGGCCGCGCAGGACGTGTGGCTCCGCCGCTGGCATGGGGATGGCAGGGCGGCGATCGAGGATGAGGCCCAGTATCCGACCCGGGCCGACCTCGCCCGGCGATGGCCCGAAGTCCACTCCGAACTCTTCGCCTTCCTCGATCGCCAGACCGAGGAATCCTTGCGGACCCCGGTGGACGCCTGCAACACCTATGGGGAACGATTTTCCCTCCCCCTGGGCGATACGATGATCCATGTGGTCGATCACGCTTCCTACCATCGCGGCCAGATCAACGCGATGATCAGGATGGCGGGGGGCCAGCCCGCCGCCCCGTACTATCAGCGTTATCTTGCCCTCGCCGACCCGGCCCCGGGACCTCAACCGATCCGGTCGGGTGGGTACCGCCGGCTGTTCCCCAACCCCGGGCGGATCCACCAACGAAAACGACCCCTCCCGAGAGGGGAGGGGTCGTGCGGGCAGGCTGCGTGCGTGCCGGGCAGGTTCGGCTTACTGGCAGGTCATGCAGGCGGGGACGGCCACGGGGACGACCGTGCACTGCTGGGTGACGACGGGCCGGGCGACCACGCGGCTGACGCAGCGGGTCATCGTGACCGGGACCTGCTCGGGGACGCAGACCGGCACCTGGCGGGTGGCCGTCTCGGCGACCATGCGGCAGGTCGTGACCGGGATGTTCTCGACCCGCTCCTCGGCCACCATCGAGCAGGTGGTGACGGGGCAGTTCTCGACGCGTTCCTCGGCCACCATCTGGCAGGTGCGGACCTCGTAGGGCTGGACCCGCTCCTCGGCGACCATCTGGCAGGTGGTGACGGGGCAGTTCTCGACCCGCTCCTCGGCGACCATCTGGCAGGTGCGGACCTCATACGGCTCGACGCGTTCCTCGGCGACCATCGAGCAGGTGGTGACCGGGCAGTTCTCGACCCGTTCTTCCGCGACCATCTGGCAGGTGCGGACCTCGTAGGGCTCGACGCGTTCCTCGGCGACCATCGTGCAGGTGGTGGTCGGGATGTTCTCGACGCGCTCCTCGGCGACCATGGTGCAGGTCTGGATCGGGACCTGGCGGTAGGCGGTCTCGGCCACCATCCGGGTCTGGGTCACCTGCTGGACGACGGGCTGCGAGACGAAGACGCGCTCGCGGACCGTGCGGGGCGGGCACTGGACGGCGACCGTGGCGAAGGCCTTCTTCTTGTGGTGGAAGAGGAGGCACTTCTTCTTGGGCTGTTCGCAGCCGCAGTCCTCGACCGGGACCTTGACCTGGCGCTCGACGATCGGGCCGGGGACGGTCGTGTACTGGGTCTCATACCGGCCGCACTCGCGGACGACCTCGGTGGTGGTCGTGACCGGGCGGCAGACCGTGTAGGGCTGGCTGACCATCTGGGTCTGGTAGACCGGCTTCATGACGGTGTACTTGCGCTGGACGTTGCTGGTCTGGTAGACCGGCTTCATGACGGTGTACTTCCGCTCCATGCGCTGGGTCTGGTAGACCGGCTTCATGACGGTGTACTTGCGCTGGACGTTGCTGGTCTGGTAGACCGGCTTCATCACGGTGTACTTCCGCTCCATGCGCTGGGTCTGGTAGACCGGCTTCATGACGGTGTACTTGCGCTGGACGTTGCTGGTCTGGTAGACCGGCTTCATCACGGTGTACTTCCGCTCCATGCGCTGGGTCTGATAGACCGGCTTCATGACGGTGTACTTGCGCTGGACGTTGGTCGTCTGATACACGGGCTTCATCACCGTGTACTTGCGCTGGACGGTGGTCGTCTCCGAGACCGGCCGCATCACGGTGTACTGCTGCTGCTGGTACTCGGTCCGATACCGCGTCTGCATCACGGTATAGGCCTGGTTCTCGTAGACGGTCTCGTAGGCCGTCTGCTGGACGGTCTGGCACTGGGGGGCCAGGGCGACCGTCTGCGTGACCACGACCGGGGCGGGGGCACACCGATGACACGCACCGCCGCCGTAGGTGGCCCAACCGGGCGTGGCCCAGCCCAGGACCGCCATCGACGCCCCCAGGGCCCAGCCCATCCCCAACCGATTCGTCAACATTCCAATCTCCTCGATAGCTGAACCAGCGTCCCTGATGCGTTCGCCTTGATGACCCGCGGGCCGAGGATCCGGAATTCCTCCCGAAATCCGCCCCCGGCCGACTCGCTCCCGCTCGCACGCCGCACGTCCCGCGAATCACGATCGATCCGCGCGTCCCATACAATATAACATGGGCAAGATGGGAATAAGGACCTACCCGGCGAATTCCTCAGAATCTGAGGAAGATCGGTCGATAAGGTCGAATTCCCCCTCGGTTGCCATCTCGGTGAAGTGCGGGGACTCTAGGGCAAAGCTCGTGCCGAGGTCGGGCCTGCCCGCAGGAAAGATACGACGGGATTTCGTCGGAACTCGGGAGAATTCCTCAAGTTCCAGGATCCGGGGAATCGCGCCGGGATCCCCTGCCCCGACCGGTGCATCTCGGCCGACTCGGCGAAGATTTACAAATCGTGAGACGTTCCGCCGGACGGTATGGTTCGCGAAGCCCGGGAGACGAGGGCGAGGTAGATGGGGCAACCGGCCGCGATGCTGAGCATCGACAGGGCGGAGATCCCCGGCTCGGCCCGGATCACCGCGATGGTTAGCGCGGAGGTCGTCGCCAGGAACAGGAGGGGGACCCAGGGATAGCCCGGGACCCTGAACGGGCGGATCAGCGACGGCCGCCGCCATCGCAGGACGATCACCGAGGCCACCGAGAGCAGCGAGGTTAACGCCAGGCCGACCCCGGAATAGAGGAGGATCGCGTCGAACGATCCCGACCAGATCAGGAGCACGGACGACCCGGCCAGCATGGACGTGGCGACGGCCGGGGTCCCGTCCCGCCGCGAGGTCCGGGCGGCCCTCGTCGGGAACACGCCGTCCTGGGCCATCGCGAGCAGGACGCGGGGCCCGGTGAGCAGCAACGCGCTCAGCGTGGCCACCATCATCAGACCGACCCCGACGGCGAGGCCGCCGGCCCACGACGGCCCGAACAGGCGCGAGGCGGCCACCTGGGCGATCGGGACGATGGTCTCACGCCCCCCGGTCCGCGCCATCTCGCAGATCACGGAGGCAGGCACCGCCAGGGCATAGACCAGGTTCAGCCCCAGGTAGAGCACCGTCACCGCCAGGGTCCCGAGCACGATCGCCCGCGGCAGATCCCGGCCCGGGGCCCGGATCTCCCCGGCGATGTACGAGGCCGCGTTCCACCCGGTGTATCCGTAGGAGACATAGAGGAGGCCGAATAGCATCCCGCCCAGGGTGTCCGGGCCGACCGGGGGACGATCCGCGAGGTGGGCCACCCCGCCCCGCCCCGCCCAGAGGCCGGCCGCCGCGAAGGCCGCCAGGAAACCGACCTCGGCCAGGGTCACGAACCCCTGGAGACGGATCGAACGCTCCCGGCCGGAGACGTGAAAGGCGGCGATCGCCGCGATCAGGCCGGTGGCCAGGAGCGGCCGGACGGGTCCCGGCCCCGGCACGCGATCGCCGAGCGGGGCGAGCAGGTAGTCGACCGCGCCGGTCGCGGCCATGGCGATCGGGCCGGCGAACCCGAACAGGAACGAGACCCAACCGGCCAGGAACGCGGGCAGGCGTCCGTAGGCCTCGCGGAAGATCGCGTATTCGCCCCCCGATCGCGGGAGCGCCGCGGAGACCTCGGCCAGCGAGAGGGCGCCGCAGAGGGCGATGACCCCTCCGATCGCCCAGAGGGCCAGCATCAACTGGTTGCTGCCCAGGCGCTCGACGGCGAGGCCGGAGGTCGTGAGCACCCCCACCCCGATCATGCTGGAGATGATCACGAAGGTGGCGGTCGCCGTGCCGAATCCCCCGCCCACGCCGGGCGGGGGGGAGGCCTCATCGGGAGGGTCGGAGGCGACGGGCACGGGCGACGGTCCTCGGGTGGGCGGATCAGGAGGGGCGGCCCTGGCCCGTCGACCCGGCCGGGCCTTCCAGCGCCGGGGCGTCGGGATAGCCGTTGTCGGGCACCGAGGCCGGGCGGTTGGGCGAGGCCGAGGGGCCGGGGTCGTCGATCCGGGCCTGGCCCTGGGGGGGAGCTTGCTCGACGTACTCCTGCCGCGGCTGGCCCGGTCGGGGGAGGCGGCGATAGGCCTCGTTGGCCGCGTCGCGGACCTCGTGCTTCTTATCGTACAGGGCCGCACGTTCCAGGGCGACCGCCGAGCGGGGATCGCCGATCTCGCCCAGGGCCCATGCCGCGGCCACGCGGACATCCCGGTCGCCGTCGCGTTCGAGCCGTTCCATCAGGGCCGGGACGGCCCGGTCGTCGCCGAAGTGGCCCAGGGCCAGCGACCCGTCGCGGCGGCTGTTGGCGTGGAAGCTCTTGAGCCGGCCCAGGGCATCGGCCCAGGGGTCCGCCACCGGCGGGGGCTGGGGCGGCTCGGCCTCGACCACGTAACGAGGGGCCGGGGCGGCGATCACCACCGGAGGCGGCGGGGCGGCGATCACCACCGGCGGGGCCGGATAGGCATAGATCGGCTCGGGGACCACGACCACGGGCGGCGGGGGAGGAGGCGGCGGCGACCCGATCGAGAGGCTGAGGAACGGCGCGGCCACCATCCCGAGGCCGACCGCCGGGCCGAACGCGGGGCCGAAGGCCGGCCCCGGGCCGTATCGAGGCCGAGGCGGCGGCGGGCCGCCCATCGGGCGCCCTCCCGGCCCGGTCCGCATCACGGTGGTCCGGCTGGCGCTCGCCCCGCTGGATCGATTCACGTCGACCCTGCGCTCGATATAGCCGGGCCCCCGCTCGGTCCGGATCGACCGCTCGATCGACCGTCCGCCCGGCCCGGTCTGCGTCTGCCGACGCTCGACCACCTGGCCCCGGGCCGTCGCGGCCCCGAAGGCGAGGCCGCAGGCCAGGCAGGCCAGCCCCCAAGTCCTCGTCGTCTGATGTCTCATGCTTCCTCCCTGAAGCGGCCGTCGCGAGGGCCGATCATCGCCCTATCCCGGTCCCCGGAGCGAGCCGGGACCGTCACCCGGCGCCGATTTTCATCCCCCAAGATGAATTTGAGAAGGGCAATCGGATATTCGAATCCATCGGGCCTCAATAAGGAGAATCAACCGCCAAGAATTGCCGAAAATACCCCAGGTGCCCCATTGCCGAATTCCATCAGTGTTTGAAATGATGGACAGCCGGCTCCGTCGCCTCGAAGCCGCCCGCAGGCTCGCTCTCGAATTCATCGAAAAAATCGGATATCTGTGGGTATCCCCGGCCAGTTGCGGAGAGGATCGACCATGAAACGGGTCCCGATCCGGTCCCTGGTGCAAAGCGTCCTGGAGGTCAAGCCCAACAGCCTGGACCTCGTCGGTTCGCCCTGCCCGCAATGCAAAACCCCGCTCGACCTGATGCAGCCCGACCCCGACCTGCCGGACCGATTCCTGGGGGCCTGCGCGAGCTGCAAGGGGTGGTATCACATCGAGATCGACCCGGGAGGGCGGGTCTGGTACCTGGCCGTCCCGTGCCGGGCCGATGTCCAGGACGGGGCCGATCTCCACGATACGGGGTGAAGGGGCGGGACGGGCGGGGCCGGGGGTCAGGACCGCTTGCGGCGCTTCGCCTTGGTCGGCTTCTTGGTCGTCCGGGGGGCCTTGCCCTTCCGCCCCGATGGGGATGCGGAGGGGCGTGCGGCACGGCGGGGCGGCCGGGGCTGGGGTTCATCCCTCAGGGATCCGGCCGCGACCGCGTGCGGGATCTCGGCCAGCCCCAGGTCGAGTTCCCGGCGGGCGACGTCGGCCCGGAGGATCCGCACCTCGATCCGATCCCCGAGGCGGAACTTCCGGCCGCCCCGGCGACCGATCAGGGTGTGGGTGGCCCCTTCGAGGTAATAGTGGTCGTCCGCCAGGCCGGTGACGTGGACCAGCCCCTCGGCGGGCAGCTCGACCAGGCGGCAGAAGAAGCCGAAATCCTCGACCGCCACGATCACCGCGTGGTACGTCTCGCCGATCTTGGTCTGGAGGAAGGTCAGCAGCTTGATCTTGATCAGCTCGCGCTCGGCCAGCTCGGCCCGGCGCTCGGTCTTGGTGCAGTGCTCGGCCAGGGCCGCGAGTTCCTCGGCGTCGGACCGGGGCCTCTGGCCGGCGAGCAGGGCCGTGAGCTGGCGGTGGACCTGGAGGTCGGGATAGCGGCGGATCGGCGAGGTGAAGTGGCAGTAATCCTCGCTGGCCAGGGCGTAGTGCCCTTCCTGCTCGGGCGAGTAGACCGCCTGCTTCAGGCTGCGCAGGAGGCCGAAGTGGACGGCGTGGGCCTCGGGCTGGTCGGCCGAGTCGGCCAGGACGCGCTGGAGTTCGAAGCGGCTGAAGGCGTCGTCGATGTCGATGCCCAGGCTGCGGGCGAACTCGGCAAACTCCTTGAGCTTCCTCGGCTCGGGGTCGGCGTGGACCCGGCGGAGGAATCCGGCCCGGGCCTCGGTCAGCCGGGAGGCGGTGGCCTCGTTGGCCGCCAGCATGAACTCCTCGATGATCTGGTGGCTGACGTCGTGCGAGGCCAGGTGGGCGCCGACGACCTCCCCCTGATCGCCGAGGTCGATCTCGACCTCGGGCATGTTCAGCTCCAGCGCCCCCCGGGCGAACCGACGCTTGCGGAGGATCATCGCCAGCTGGTGCATCTTCGCGATCATGTCGCGGAGTTCGGGGGACAGCTCGGCGGCGACCTCGGGCTTCTCCAGGGCCTCGAACACCTGCTCGTAGGCGAATCGGTGGTCGACCCGGATCGCCGACCGGGCGAAGCTGGTGGAGGTCCGGATCCCGTCCGGGTCGAACTCCATGAACGCCGAGACGGTGTAGCGGGTGTGCCCGGCCTGGAGGCTGGCCAGGCTGTTGCTGATGATCTCCGGCAACATCGGGATCACGCGGTCGGGCAGGTAGACGCTGGTCCCCCGCTTGCGGGCGGTCTGGTCGAGCGACGAGCCGGGCCGGACGAAGTGGGAGACGTCGGCGATGTGGACCCCCAGGGTCCAGTACCCCTTCTCGTCCCGCTCCAGGGTGATCGCGTCGTCGAAGTCGCGGGCGGTGGCCGGGTCGATCGTCACGGTGAAGCGGTCGCGGAGGTCCAGGCGTCCCTCCACGTCCTCCTCGTTGAACCGCTTGGCCTGCTCGCGGGCGTCCAGCAGGGTGTCGTCGTCGAAGACGTCGGGGATGCCGAGCGCCCGGATCATGGCGACGGTCTCGACCTTGGGCTCGCCCCTGGGGCCGAAGACCTCGGTGATGACCCCCTCCCCTTCGTGGGCATGCGTCGGGTAGCGGGCGATCTCGATCGCGACCTTGTCGCCGGGGCGGGCCCCCTTGGCGCCGGGGTCCCCCACCGAGATCGCGCCGTGGAAGGTGGTGCCGTCGATCACGACGTAGCCGGTGCCCTCCCGCTCCTCGTAGGTGCCCACGAACAGGCCGGAGGCGCGGGACACGACCTTGATGACCCGGCCCTCGGGGTTATACCCCGGGCCCTTCGACTTCCGGACGATGCGGACCAGCACCTCGTCGCCGGTCGACGCGTCGCG
This sequence comes from Tundrisphaera macrotermitis, assembly GCF_051175315.1. NCBI lineage: Bacteria > Pseudomonadati > Planctomycetota > Planctomycetia > Isosphaerales > Isosphaeraceae > Tundrisphaera > Tundrisphaera macrotermitis. Next base: position 1,388,142 of record NZ_CP195100.1, on the reverse strand, counting down.
GGCGGCCTCGGGCGGGATGAAGATCTGGTCGGCCTTGGCGGGCGACAGCGGGGTGCGGACGAACCCGAACCCCTTGGACGAGCGGCGGAACGTGCCGGTCACCGTGCCGGACGTGATCGCCGACGCTTTCAGGATGGTCTTGTTCTTGCCCAGCTCCAGCCGCTCGCCGCGGATCAGGCGCTTGACCGCGTTGCGGAAGTCGGGGTAGTCGTCCTCGCCGATCCGGAAGCGTCGGGCCATCCCCTTGACGGTCAGGGGCACATAGTCGTCCTCCGCCACCAGGGCCAGGACGCGGGCCGCGTGATCGTCCATGCTTCGGTCCTCCCGGGCGGGCCCGGATCGGGGTTTCGGCCTATTCCTCGGAGGCGTCGACCGGGGCCCCACCGGCCCCCCCCTTGTACAGGCGGCGATTCATGCTCGGCTGATAGGGGGTCCAGGTGGAATCCTTGACCGGGTCGTCGCGGATCTCGCGGGTGTAGGCGTGGATCTTGGCGTCGAGGTTGTCCAGGTAATGGAGCGCGATGGCCTCGGGCGTCATCGGGACCTTCACGCTGCCGAATTCGTGCGTGCCGTGATGGCTGACGATCATGTGCTTGAGCCGGAGCAGCAGCTCGGCCGGGAACGGCTCGCCGGTCAAATCCGCCGTCTGCTCGACCTTGTCGCGGAGCATCTCGATGCCCATGACCAGGTGGCCGACGAGCTGGCCTTCGTCCGTGTATCCGTAGGATCGGTCGTAGCTCAGCTCCTCGATCTTGCCGACGTCGTGGAGGAAGATGCCCATGAGCAGCAAATCCCGGTCCACGTCGGGATAAAGGTCGCTGATCCGGTCGGCCACCGTCAGCATCGTGACGACGTGCTCCAGCAGCCCGGACTGATAGGCGTGGTGATTCTTGATCCCCGCCGGGGCCGTGGTGAACTTCTGGAAGAACGACTCGTCGATCAGGAAGCATTCGGCCAGGGCGCGCAGGTGCGGGTTGCGGAGGCCGAACAGCAGCTCGCGCAGCCGCGACGAGAGCTTCGCCGTGTTCTGCGTGCTCTGGGGCAGGAAGTCTTCGGGCTCGATGTGGTCGGCCCCCACCCCCTCGATGTGGGAGAGGATGATCTGCAACGCCCCCTGGAAGACCTGGGTCTTGCCGCGGACGCGGAGGTAATCCCCCGACTCGAAGGTCCGGGACATCCCCTCGGTGGCGTTCCAGAGCCGCGCCCCCACGGTCCCGGATCGGTCCCGCAATTCGAGGTGCAGGTAGAGATTGCCCTGGCGGTTGGCCCGGAGCTGCTTGTCCGCGACCAGGAAGACCTCGTCGACCGAGTCCCCGTTGGCGAGCTGATTCACGAATCGGCGGGTCATGCGAGCTTCGATCGGTGCGGGACGGGATGGATGGCGCGACCGGCGATCGGCACGCGAGGCACGATTGTAGGGGGTGTTCCGCGCCAGGGTCAAGGGACGGCCCGGGGGGGCGGGCCCCCGGGACGTCCCGCGATGCGACGGGGCCTCAGCCCCGGGCCTTGCCCGACTTCGCCGAGACGGCGAGGGTCGAGACCGGGATCACCCGCCTCAGGATCGGGATTCCCCCGTCCGACCCGCCCCCCCCGGGGGTGACCGGGGTGACCGGGTTGAAGATCGCCGAGGGGAGCTGCGGGAACACCGGCACGTTGCCGACCGAGATGTCCGCCAGCTTGTTGGCCGCGGACAGGCCGCGCACCCGGGGCCCGACCCTCTGGAGGAACTGGAGCGCCGCCGAGGTCTCGCTCCGCTCCTGGATCGTGTCGTTGGGGTCAATGATCACCCCGATGAAGTACTTGCCCGGGGTGGTCGGCAACTGCAGGGGGGCCAGCGTCGTCGTGTTGTAGTTGGCCGGCGGCGTGACGTTCTCGTCGCCGGACAGGAACGACGTGGTCGGCACCTGCGACAGGGCGGGCAGGCTGTTGATCGTGTACGACCCGAGCACCGCGTCGCCCGGCCCGTAGGTGTCGTTCAACGAGGCGACCAGGATCACGTTGACCGGCCCCTGCGCCGCCGGGTCGGCGTTGCCGAAGTTGCCGATCCGGATGGTCGGCGTGATCACGTCGCCCGGCTGGAGCGCGGCGGGGATGTCCAGCGCCACGACCTTGAGGTCCGGCAGCGGGTTGGAGATGTCCACCGGCGCCTGGATCCTCCGCACGTTGTTGGCGAAGTTCGACTCCAGGATCGACCGGTCGTTGTTGACGACCAGCGTCAGGTAGATCTGGCCGTTGGCGGCGAACCCGGCGGGCCGCTGCGGTAGGGTCACCTGCCCGGTCACGTCGTTCTCGCTGTTCTGAGGCGTCGCCGGGATGGCGATCGAGCCCAGGTTGACCACCTTCCCCTTGGCGCCCGGCCGGGTCGACGCGAACACGGCGACCGACGTCGCCGGGGCATCGGCCGAACTGGTCGAGCCCGGGGCGAGGTTCGTCGGCTCGACGATCGAACTGGCGCCGATGTTGTTGACCCGCACCTGGATGGCCAGCGGGCCGCCCCACGCGGCCGTCTTCGCCGCGTAGGCGCTGACCCGGAGGTCCGGCAGGGAATAGCCGAGCGGGGAATAGGCCATCAGCTGGCGCGTTTCCAATGCCTCGACCGAGGCCCGCCGAGGCCGGCGTCGGGCCTGTCTGCTCCGGTCATCACTTGACAGCACCGTCTCACCTCCCAGCGGCCCGAGGGGGCGGCCGCCCGTCCCGATGCGGGGGGCGACCGACCTCCGGCCTTCGTCACCGGTGACCCGCAATAATCCGACCACGCAGGCCGGGGCGGACGCCCCGAAGGCGCCGACCATCGGCCATCCTACCAACAAATAGTCGTCCGACGCGGGCGGGAAATGAGCGCGAATTGGCCCGAACGTCGCGACGGAAGTCCTTGCGTGCCCGGCGTAAGAGCGGCGAGGATCGTCGGGATTCTCGGGGCCGTCGCGATCGGGCCGATTCCCGAGCTTGGCCCTGCGCCCGGAGTCCCCGATCTGATAGACTGTGCCGGTTCCCCGGGAGACGCCGCGAGCGGGATCGTTCGCCGATCGCCCCGTGCCCCATCATCTGTCGGCAGGAGCCGAACGTGCGCTGGTCGAAAGCCCTGATCCCCACGCAGAAAGAATCCCCGGCCGATGCCACCGCGCCGAGCCACAAGCTCCTGATCCGCGCGGGGATGGTCCGCCAGCTCGGCGCCGGCGCCTACACCTACCTCCCCCTGGGCCACCGGGTCCTGAGCAAGGTCGCCCGCCTGATCCGCGAGGAGATGGACGCCGCCGGGGCCCAGGAACTGCTGATGCCCGCCCTCCAGCCGATCGAGCTGTGGAAGGAGTCGGGCCGCTACGAGACGTTCGGCGACCTGCTGATGCAGCTGGAGACCAGCAACGGCCAGCCGTACGCCCTCGGGCCGACCCACGAGGAGGTCATCACCGACCTCGTCCGCGACCTGATCAAGTCGTACAAGCAGCTCCCGGTCACGCTCTACCAGGTCCAGACCAAGTTCCGCGACGAGCCCCGGCCCCGCTTCGGCATCCTCCGCACCCGCGAATTCCTGATGAAGGATGCCTACAGCTTCGACGCCAACATCGAGCAGCTCAACCAGAGCTACGACGCGATGTATGAGGCGTATTGCCGGATCTTCGACCGCTGCGGCATCCCCTACGCCGTGGTCGAGGCCGAAAGCGGGCCGATCGGCGGCGACAGCTCGCACGAGTTCATGGTCCCCTCCTCCACCGGCGAAGACGTGGTGATCCAGTGCCACGCCTGCGGCTACGCCGCCAACCGCGAGCGCGCCGAGGTGGGGGACTCCAAGGCGGAGCCGCCCGCGGCCGACCCCGCCGCGCCCCCCCCTGCCCCGGTCGAGACCCCCAACCGCCGCACGATCGCCGAGGTGTGCGACTTCCTCAAGGTCGCCGAGGCCGAGACCGGCAAGCTGCTGGTCTTCCTGGCCGACGGCCGCCCGGTCGCCGCCCTGATCCGGGGCGACCACGAGGCCAACGAGGCCAAGGTGCGCCGCGCCTTCGGGGCCACCACCCTGGAGCCGGCCGACGCCGCCGCGATTCAGAAGGCTACCGGCGCCCCGATCGGCTTCCTGGGGCCGGTCGACCTGAAGATCCCCCTGGTCGTCGACCGCTCGGTGGCCGCCATGCCCTCGATCATCGTCGGGGGGAACGCCGTCGACGTCCACGTGAAGGGCGTGATCCCGGGGCGCGACTTCCCGCTCGACAAGGTCGTGGACCTCCGCGACGCGGTCCAGGGCGACCCCTGCCCCCGCTGCGGCGAGGCGATGGACGTCAACCAGGGGATCGAGATCGGCCACGTCTTCAAGCTCGGCACCAAGTACTCGAAGGCGATGGGCGCCCAGTTCACCGACGAGCACGGCCACGAGGTCCCGGTCATCATGGGATGCTACGGCATCGGCGTGAACCGGATCGTCGCGGCGGCCGTCGAGGCCGGGCACGACGCCAACGGGATCATCTGGCCGCTCAACCTGGCCCCCTACCACGTCCTGATCGTGCCGCTCCAGCCCCAGAACACCGCCGTCTCCGAGCTGACCGACGCCCTGGAGAAGACCCTGATCGACGGCGGCTACGAGGTCCTGATCGACGACCGCGACCAGCGCCCCGGCTTCAAGTTCAAGGACGCCGACTTGATCGGGATCCCCCTGCGGGTCGTGATTGGCGAGCGCGGGCTGAAGGAAGGGACCCTGGAGGTGAAGTGGCGGACCGACGAGGCCCCCCACATGGTCTCCGTGGCCACCGCCGGCGAGGCGATTTTGGCCGAGCTGGACACGACCCGGCGCGCCCTGGAGACCCAGGCCACCGAGCGGCGGCTGTCCCGAGCGGCGGCCAAGGGCTGATGGCCGCCCCGAAGACGCCCCGCCTCCCCTGGGCCCTGCTCGGGGCGATGACCCTGGCCAGCTTCGGCGGGCCGCTCCTGATCGGGGCGGTCCTCCGGGGCGGGGCCCGCGCGTCCTGGCCCCCCGACCGGCCCGTCGAGTGGGCCACCCTGTTCGGCACGTCCGGGGCGGTCCTCCTCCTCATGGGCGCCGCCTTGATGATGGCCCTGAACAACAACCGGAAACTGCGGGCCAACCCCCCGGCCCGCCGCGACCCCGAGGCGAACCCGTGAGCGGCGTCCCGATCGTCCTCGCGCTCGTCCTCGCCTCGGCCGCCCTGTCGGCGATCCTCTGCGCGGCCACCCGGTCGATCGCCCCCCGCTTCGGGCTGGTGGACAAACCGGGCGGGCGGAAGAACCACCGACGCCCCACCCCGCTCGGCGGAGGGGTGGCGATCTGGCTCACGGTCGTCCTGATGCTCGGGGCCGGGGCATGGGCGGTCGGGGGCGCCGGTTTGGCTCTGCCGCCGGACCTGGCGCTCCACCTCCCCGGGTTGCAATCCCGCATCGGCCCGATGGCGGCGCTGATGGGGTTGGCCACCCTCATCATGGCGATGGGGCTGGCCGACGACCGCGTCGGGCTGGGGTGGAAGTTGCGGTTCGGCGTCCAGGTCGCGCTGTCCGCGGTGGTCGCCGCGTCCGGTCATCGCGTCACGCTGTTTTGGCCGTTCGACCACGTCGCGATCTCGTATGCGGTCACGATCCTCTGGATCGTCGGGCTGACCAACGCCTTCAACTTCCTGGACAACATGGACGGGCTGGCGGCCGGGGTCGGTCTGATCGCGGCCCTGCTGTTCGCCATCGCGCAGCTGGAGGTGGCCAGCCTGTTCGTCCCGGCGGTCCTGCTGATCCTGGTGGGCGCGCTGGCCGGGTTCCTGGCCCACAACCGCTACCCGGCCCGCCTGTTCATGGGGGATGCCGGGAGCAACTTCCTCGGGTTCCTGCTGGGCGTCCTGACGGTGGTCGGGACGTTCACGCGGCCGGAGCAGGGCTTCTCGCCGTATGGGGTCCTGACCCCCCTGCTGGTGATGGCCGTGCCGCTCTACGACACGACCTCGGTGATCCTGATCCGGATCCGCGAGGGCCGGAGCCCGTTCGAGGCGGACCGGCGCCACTTTTCGCACCGCCTGGTCGACCGCGGCTTGACGCCGCGCCGGGCGGTCCTCACGATTGACCTGATCACTCTGGCGTGCGGCCTCGGCGCCCTGCTGCTCCCCCGGCTCCAGCCGGCCTGGGCCGGGGTGGTGGTGGCCCAGACGATTTGCCTGCTCGGGGTCGTGGCCCTCCTCGAAGTATCACCGATCAGGCCGGAGCACCGCGATGGCGAGGCGAGACGTCAACACCCCCCGAGGGCGGAGGCCGCATCCGGCCCCGGCCCGGTCGCAATACCCGAGGCCTGACGACGACGGCGGGGGGGACGAGGGGCTGGCCCGCCTGGGGGAGATCCTCCGCAGGGTCTCGCTCGGCCTGCTCGCCTTCCTGTTCGTGACCCGCGCCTACGCCGAGAGCGAGGCGGCCGAGCGGGGCGACGGGCTGGTCTGGGTCTTCCTGGTCCTGGTCGTCGCCGGGATCGCGGTTGCCTCGGCCCTGCTCTCCGGGGTCGTCCGGCTCCGGTGGTCGTGGGCCGATGGGGCGGTCCTGGTCCTGATGCTCGCGGTCGGCGCCTCGACCACGGTCGCGGCCGATCGCCGGGCGGCGATCAACCTCGCCTGGGAGTGGGGTGCCCTGGGGCTCATGTACCTGATGGCCCGGAACCTGCCCCGGACCCGGGGCGAATCGGCGACCCTGGCCGGGGTCGCGGTCGCGGCCGCCGTGTCGGTGGCGGCTTATGGGCTCTACCAGGTCCCGTTCGAATACCCTGCGCTCCGGGCCCTGTTCCTCGCCCGACCCGACCTGATCCTGGGCCCGCTGGGCATCGCGCCCGGCTCTCCGGCGGCGGAGGGGATTCGCCAGCGCATCCTCTTTTCCAACGAGCCGTTCTCGACCTTCGCCCTGGCCAACTCGCTGGCGGGCTACCTGGTCGGCCCCCTGGCGCTCGGCCTGGCGGTGGCCCTGGATAACCTCCGCCGCGACGGCAAGGGGCCCAGGGCCGGGGCGCTGGCGCTCGCCGCGATCCCCGGGTCGATCCTGCTGGTCTGCCTGGTCTGGACCAAGTGCCGGAGCGCCCAGGTCGGCCTGATGGTCGCGATCCTCGTCCTGGCCTGGCGGTCCCGAGCGGTCGTCTCCCGCAAGGTTTTGATCGGCTCCGCCCTTGGCCTCGCGGTGGTGGCCGGCGGGCTGATCGCGGGCGGGGTGGCCACGGGGCAACTCGACCGCCAGGTCTTGACGGAGTCGCCGAAGTCCCTCCGCTACCGCCTGGAATACTGGGCCTCGACCTGGGACCTGATCACCGACGCCCGGCCCCGGTTCGGCACGTCGGGGGCCGGCGCCATCCTCCCGGGCGGGGAGGAGTCGGTCCCGTCGCGGAGGGCGGCGACCTACTGGACCGGCGTCGGGCCGGGCAACTTCGGCGGGGCCTACCTGGGCCACAAGCGTCCCGAGGCGAGCGAGGAGATCAAGGATCCGCACAACCTGATCCTCGAAGTCTGGGCCTGCTCCGGCCTGGTCGCGGCCCTGGCCCTCGTCGTCGCCCTCGGCTGGGGGCTCCGCGAGATGCTCGGCCCGCCGAGGGAGATGGATCCGGCCAACTCGAACGAGATGCAGGCCGCCGACCCCGCCCCTGCCCCGGCCCACGCGGGCTGGCTGATCGGCGCGGCGAGCCTGGGATGGCTGGGTGTGGTGCTCATGGGCCGGCTCAACCCATTCCAGGTCGGGCTGCTCGGCCGCTGGCTGATCCTGGGGCTGGGCTGGGTCGTCGCCATCGGATTGGGCTCGCCCCTGTGGCGTCGTCGACCGATCCCGGCCGCGGGCCTCGGCGTCGCGACCCTGGCCATGACGATCAACCTGCTGGGCGCCGGCGGGATCGGCATCCCGACGGTGGCGCTCATGCTCTGGATCTCGATGGCGCTGGGGCTCAACCTCCGGGACGATCGGCCGTGCGGGCGGCACCGCGAAGCGGACGGGCTCGGGGCGGGGGTCGCGATGGCCTGCGTCTGGGCCGCGCTGGCGGGGACGTTCTACGGGGCGATCGTCCCGTTCTGGCGATCGACGGCCGAGCTGGCGGCCGGCGATGCGTTGATGAGCGTCAACCCGCCCCAGTTCGAGGCGGCCCGCAACGCCTACACGCGGGCCTTCCAGCTCGATCGCTACAGCGTGCAGCCGTGGCTCGCGCTGGCGGATCTCGAATTTCGATTCTGGCGATCCCCGGAGGCGGCCAACCGCAAGGAACCGTACTGGGAGCGGATCCTTTTCTCGCTGGACAAGGCGCTGGAGGCCCCCGACCGCGACCCCAACAGCCTGGACGTCCGGCGTCGCCAGGCGATGTACGCGCGGCAGATCCTCGCCGCCCTGCCCGCCGACGCGACCCCGATGCAGTTGCTCCAGCTCAAGTCGACGATCGTGAAGGCGATGCGCCGGTCGGTCATGACCTACCCGGCGAACGCCGGCCTCCGGGTCGAGCTAGCCCGAGCGAGCGCCGACCTGGGGATGTACCCCGACGCCGTCCGCGAGGCCAAGCTGGCCATCCAGCTCGACGGCATGATGCCCCACCCGGACAAGAAGCTGGCCCCGGCGACGATCGCCTACCTGAAGGCGGAGATCCCGCGCTGGGAGGCCCTGGCCGCCGCCCCGCCCCCGACGGCCGCCGACGCGAATCGGCCGGCCGGTGCCAGGCCGGGCGGGGCGGGCCCGGGACGATGATCCGACCGGGCGGCCGGCGGCGGTTGGAGTGCACGGGCGAGGATGGATCATGATGACCGAAGCTCGGACGACGCCCCCGGGCGTCCGTTCCCCGAATCTTTCGCTCTATCGCGAGGCGAGGAAGGCGGCGATCTGGGGCGTGGCGATCAGCCTCGGGCTCGGCGTGGCCAAGCTGATCGGGGGCTGGTACGGCAACTCGCTCGGGCTGATATCCGACGCGGCCCACTCGCTGGTGGATGCCGTGATCTCCGGCGCCCTGTTCGGCGCCCTCTGGATCGCCCAGAGGCCCGCCGATCACGAGCATCCCTACGGGCACGCGCGATTCGAAGCCGTGGCCGGTTCCGGGGTCGCCCTGATCCTGATCGGACTGGCGGCCGGGATCGCCTACGAGGCCTATCATGGCCTGGGGCGACCGCGAGGCATCCCGGAGGCCTACACCCTGGCCATCGCCATCGGGGGCATCGCGTTCCAGGAGGGGCTGTATCGCTACGCCCGGAGCGTCGCCCTGCGGACCGGGTCGGGGGCCCTCCTGGCCACGGCGTGGGATTACCGCCTCGATGCGCTCGGGAGCGTGGCCGTCGTGGCGGGGGTGGGGCTCTCGCGCTGGGGCGGGCCGGACTGGGCCTGGGCCGACCATGCGGCCGCGCTGATGGTGGCGGGTGCGATCTCCTGGGTCGGCGGCAGCCTGCTCTGGGGGAACATCCAGGACCTGATGGATCGCCAGGCCACCCCGGCGGTCCTGTCCAACGTCCGCGACGAGGCGATGGCCGCCCGGGGCGTGCTGGGGGTCGAGAAGCTCCGGGTCCGGAAGGTCGGGCTGGAATACCTGGTGGATATCCACGTCGAGGTCGATCCCGAGCAGACCGTCCGGGCCGGGCACGAGATCGCCCACGCGGTCAAGGATCGCGTGATCGAGCGGGTGCCTTCGATCCGGGACGTCCTGGTCCACATCGAGCCGGCCGAGGATCAGGACGCCGTCGGCCCGTTCATCGCGAGCCCGCCGGCCTCGTCTGCATCGTCCGGAGATACGCCTCATAGGCCGGATCGGTAGGCCGGCCCTCCCCCTCCTTGAACGGGAACGGCGGCATCCTCTCCCAGGGCAATGGGCCGACCGAGTCGCTCGCGGCGGTGAACGGGTCGGCGTCCTTGCAATAGCCGACGGCCTTGAGCACGAACTGGCGCGTCCACCCCTCGCCCAGCGCGGGCAGCCCCCGGCCGTCGAATTCGAGCCGGACCTCGTCCCCCGGCCCAACCGTGCAGAACTGGTCGTCATCCTCGGCCAGCAGCCCGGCCACGTCGCCGTGGCGGGTCAGGACCCCTGACATCCGGGCCAGCGGGGCCGGGTCGGGGTGGTCGTAGTCGTAGACCAGGGGCAGGCGGCCATCGGGGGAAACCTCCCTGAGATATCCCTTGTCGCCCAGCCGGGCCCGCGCGACCGGCAGCGTGGTCGTCCGGACCGGCGGCTCCCCGTCCCGCCCGACCGCCACGAAGGCCTCGTCCCAGTAGCATTCCATGTTGGTCGACAGCCGGAGGACGCACGACGGACCGGCGACCTTCCCCGTCAGGTCGACGCTCATCCGCCTCGGCAGGCCGGCCGGGTAGCCGGGGCTGGGGTCGAGCATCTCCCAGGTCCCGTCCTTGCGGCGTCGTTCCAGGGTGGGCGGCCGGAGCGTGACGCCGGCCGTCGCGGCGGCGTAATTGGTCTGGGAGTAGGGGTACTCGACCCATCCCGCCAGGCTGAGGGTGACGCGATCGTTCGGATCGAGCCGGGACAGGCGATCGCCGAAGTCGAGGATCAGGCTGTGATCCTCGGCATAGCCGACCCACCCGGACCGCCTGCGGAACCCATCCACCGTGCGGCGGTCCCAGGCCCGGATCGTCCCGGTCTGATCGCGGCCCTTGTGGTCGCTGGCGTGGGCCGGGTCGATCCGTCGCGTGGCGACGATCAGGTCGCCCGAAGGCCGGGGCCCCTCGGGGGCGAACCGCTCGTCGAGGAGGACCATCGCACCGGGCGGGGAGTCCACAACGTCCAGGCGGAGCCGGTCGAGGTAGGCGACCTCATCCATCGGCTCGACCACCGCCAGACGGTACACGCCGTCGACGGCCGCGAGCTGGCCGGGGGCGATCGCGACCGACTCATCCCGGTCGGGCTGGCCGTAGACCCCGGGCGCCACCAGGTAGCCGAGCCCGCCGCCGCCGAGGAAGTCGCCCAGGCATTCGAACCGGGTCCCGTTCCACGTGAAAAGCACCGGGCAACTCCCGGTCTTCCGGCTCACCTCGTTGAGCGAGAGGATCTTGTCCGCCGTCACGTTCAACTCGCTCTGCATCACCCCGTCGGGCCACCGGACGCGGAGCAGCGGGACCGACGTGTGGGGTCCGAGGCCGAGCACGATCGGCCCGACCGACTGGGACGTGCCGGCGGCCGTCGTGGCGTAGTCGAACGGGACGTGGATCCCCTGCCCTTCCAGGGTCAGGCGGGTCCCGATCCCCTGGGAGTTGGTCCGCATCTGGTCGAAGCTGGTCTTCCACCGGCCGGCCAGGTCGATCGCCAGCCAGTGCTGCCCATTCCCCAGGTTGCGGGAGATCCGCGGCGGCGCCCCGTCGCGGATCAGCAGGAAGTCGGGGAGCACATCCCCGGCCAGGTCGGCCAGGGCGAACCCGATGGGCGGTAGGCCATCGTCGGGTCGAAGGCGAATGGCGGGGGTCCGGGGATCGGGCGCGTCGGGCGCGTCGGGCCCGAAGGCCAGGAGGCCAGTGGCGAACTTATGGCCGAGATTTCTCGACCACGTGGGGAAGGCGGATGAACGTCCCGTGCCCATGCCCATCCCAGGGCCCGAGGACCTCGAGTAGCATCCCACCAGGTCAGGCCACTGGTCGAAGTCCAGGTCGATCGCCTGGGCCATGAACCAACCCTGGGCTCCGATCGGGAGCGGGGTCCATTCGGGAGGCGCCGACCCGGGGGCACCCGGCGGCGGATTTCGCCAGCCCGTGGTCCGCCCTGCAGCGGTCACGAACAGGTCGACCCGGCCATCCTTGTCGAGGTCGGCGGAGAGCAGGCCGTTGATGCGGCCGTCGACCTTCACGCCGGGCAGCGGGCCTTCGTGGAACGTGCCGATCCGATCGTTGTAGAGGACCCGGAGCGGCTGGAAATCGGAGGCGAGCACGAGGTCGATGTCGCGATCCTCATCGATGTCGAGCGCCGCGATCGCCGTATACGGGTGGTCCCCCCCGCCCAGGACCGAGGCGCCCGGCCATGCGGTGGAGAAGGCGATCGAGAGGCCCTGGGTCGCCGGGAGGTCCGGCGTGGCCGCCGCGAGCGGGGCGTAGTTGTCCTGGGGTCGCCCCTCGACCGGTGCGGCCTGGCCATCGTTGCGGTAGGCCACGTTCGGCACGCCCTCCAGGGGTGTGGTCGGGGGGACGCCTTCCCCATTCGTCATCCGCGCGTGGTTGATGACGTACAGGTCGAGATCGCCATCCTGATCCAGGTCGAGCCAGCGGGCGCCGACGCTGACGGTGGAGGTCCGATCGATTTGGGCCCTCTCGGTCACGTCCTCGAACTTTGTTCCCGCGTTCCGGAGCAGGCGATTATCCCCCACGCCGAAAAGGAACAGGTCGACCCGGCGATCGGCGTCGAAGTCGGCCGCGGCCACCCCGATCCCGGCCCGATCCTCGGGCAGGCCCATCGCTCGGGTCGCATCCACGAAGTGGTCGTCGGGCTGGCGGATCAGGAGGGCATCGCGCAGGCCCTTGGGCCCGACGATGGCGGCGGTCAGGTAGAGGTCGAGCCGGCCGTCCCCGTTGGCGTCGAAGGTGGCGACGCCCGCCCCGAACCGGGAGCGGGCCCAGCCGAGCTTCCCCTTCTCCCCGCGGAAGTCCGCCGCCGTGGACCATCGGTCCCCCTCGTCGAGCGTGATCTGGATCGGCTCGGGGGCCGCGAAGCGGGGCGGCGGGTCGCTCGCCAGGGGAGGCTCCGGGACGGCGAACGGGTTGATGATCCGGGCGTACTTGCCCATCTCGCCGTAGACCTGGGCGGCGAGGTCGCCGGGCGCGGCGGCGTTGCGCTTGGGGTTGAGCTTGTCCCAGAGCGCGAGAACCTTCGCCCGGGCCTCGCGGTCGCCGGACCAGCTGTAGGCCGTCTGGAGCTTGAACAGGGCCGGGACGAGGTAGGGGTTCCGTTCCAGGGCCTTGGTGTAGTACTCGATCAGGGTCGCGGCCTGGGGCGGGCCGGCGAGCCGGGTCGGGTCCTCGGGGTCGGTCAGGGTGGAGCCCAGTTCGAGCCAGACGTTGGGGTCGCCGGGATCGATCTCGGCGACCCGGGCGAACTGGGCGTGGGCCTCCGCGAGCTGCCCCTCGAATTCGAGGATGATCCCCTTGCAGTACAATGCGGCGGGGTGATCCTTCTGCTCCTTCAATACTTCGTCCAGGAGGCGGAGCGCCTGCTGCATGTTGGTCTTCGGCAGACCTTCGGCCCGGGCCCGATCGGGGTCGTCGGCCTCCTGGGCGGCCTCGCCCCCCTCGTTCAGGAGGGCGATGGCGAGGTTGATCATGCCCGGGATCCAGCCCGGTGCGCGCTGGTGGACCTCGCGGAACGCCTCGATGCCCGCCGCGTACTCGTACCGTTCCATCGCCCCGAGCCCGCGATAATGGGCGGCGATCACCGCGTTCAGCTGATCGTGCGGGATCTGGCCCCGGGGGGTCGGTATGGCCGGGGCCGACGTCTCGTCGGCGCTGCCGCAGGCCGGGAGGGCGAGGAGGCAGGACAACCAGGCCGCCCGAAACCGCATCATGGCGTCGAACCTCGATCGGGGAGAGGACGGGCGGAGAATGTCCCGCGGTTGGCCTCGGTCCGCAGGTGGTCGAGGAAGGCGTGGCCGCGCCGGCGGGCCCGCTCCTGCCGGAGGGCGGCCAGGTCGATCGGCGCGACCACGATCTTCTCCCCTGGGCCGGGATCGGCCTGGGCCAGGATGCGGCCGTCGAAGTCGACGATCATGCTCCCGCCCGGCCAGGAGAACGGCGGGTAGTGGGCCAGGCTCGCCCCCTGATTGGCCGCCACGACGTAGGCGAAATTCTCGACGGCCCGGGCCCGATTGAACAGGGTCCACCAGTCCATCGGGGGCGTGGCGCCCCAGGGATCCATGTACGCCGACACCCGGAGCAGGACCTCCGCCCCGGCCTGGGCCAGGGCCCGGATCGCCTCCGGGAACAGCCAGTCGTAGCAGATCGCGGCGCCCAGGCGGCCGATCTCGGTCTCGACGACCGGGAACATCGGATCCTCGTAGCCCGGCAGGTCGTGGGGGCTCGTGTGCAGTTCCCAGGGGAGCCAGGGGTAAACCTTGCGGTAGCGCGAGAGGAGCCCGTCCGGCCCGATCAGGCAGGTCGTGTTGAAGACCGCGCCGGGCCAGGCCGGGTCGACCTCCAGGAACGTCCCGGTCTGGATGAACACCCCGTGCTGCCGTGCCTTGCGGCGATACCGATCGGTGAACTCGTTGGGGATCGGCACCGCCAGGCGGTCGCGGATCTCGTCGAGGGTCGGGTAGATCGGCGCCGTGTGGGCGAACTCGGGGAAGACCACCAGCCGGACGTCGAAGAACGGGCCGTACCCCACCACGGCGTTGTCGACCATGGCGAGCAGGTCATCGACCCGGCCGGGGATCTCGGAGCGATCGCGGAGGCAGGGCCGGTCGGTCTGGCAGGCCGCCGCATAGTACCGGCCGGGGGCGCTCATCGGGTCGGGCCATCCGGGATCATTGGGGGGCCGCCTCGGTGAGCCGGGGCGACGTGGCATCCAGGAAGGCGGCGAGCGCCAGGTCGGGCTTCCGATCGGTCAGCCTCCGGAACGCGTCGGCCGCCTTCTGGGTCCGGCCCGAGAGGTACCACTCGGCCCCCAGGACGAACCAGGCGTCGCGGTCTCCGGGCTGGGTCTGGAGGTGGGTTTCCAACGCGGCCAGCTCCCGGGCGAAATCCCCTGGCTCGGCGAACAGGGTCTGGATGTCGGGGGCGTTCAGCAGGAAGCCCGGCTCGGCGGCGACGGCCTCGCGGAGGAATCGCGCGGCATCGGCGTAGCGGCCGCGGACCAGGGCCACCTGGGCCAGTCGAACCAGGGGAGTGGCGGATCCCGGGTCGGCCTTCTGGGCCAGGCGATACCGGTCCTCGGCGCGCTTGGTGTTGTCGCCCCGGAACGAGCGATCGCCGATCTCGACATGCTCACGGGCCCGCGCCGGGTTGGAACGTCGCGCAGGAGGTCGGGCCGGGGCCGCTTCCTTGGGGGGCACCGGCAACATCATCCCGCCCCCTCCCCCGCCGAAGGCCGCGGGGGGCTCGGGCGGGATCAGGGGCGAGGCCACCGGCGCCGAACCGCCCGGCCCGACCACGATGATCGGGCTGGCATAGAAGATCGGGCCGTACGGTCCGTAGCCGACGATGATCGGCGGGTTGTAATCGATGTGGTTCGGGCCCGACCCCACGGCGCCGACGCCGCCGAACCCTCCGCCGACAACGATCCCTCCGCCCCCGCCCTGGCTTGATCCGGCCGATCCGCTGATCCAGGAGCTTCCCGGGCCGGTGCCCGAGCTGATCCAGGCGTTCGATCCGGTCGGCCCGGACTTGGCCTGGCCGTTGGCCGGGGCGGGCCCGATGGTCACGCAAGTGGCCAGGAGGGCCGCCGTCCACCACGGGGCCGAACGTCCGCCGATCCGTTGCATGAAGCGAGACATCCTTCCCGACCTCCTGCTCGCGACGACTCCGGGCGCCCTGTCCTCACTGTATCCCCGAGCACGAGCGGATGGCAATCCGCCGCGGGCCCGAAATCTGTCGTAATGGGCCGATCCGGGCGGACGCCGCGGGCCCGCGATTGACAGGGGGAGACGGGGGGATTAGCCTCGATCGGATCGTCAAGAATTCCGGCCGCGAACCCGTTGGCATCAAGATGAACGACCCGGTCCACATCGACGACCGAACCGTCTTCGCCCACTGCGAGGAGGTCCTGGGCTACAAGTTCCGGGATCCGTCGTTCCTCCGCTCGGCGCTCACGCATGCGTCGGGTGCCGATCACAGGCTGGCCTCCAACGAGCGCCTCGAATTCCTGGGCGATTCCATCCTGGGTGCCATCGTCTGCGAGATCCTCTATCTCAAGTTCCCCGAGTATCTCGAAGGGGAGCTGACGCGGATCAAATCCGTCGTGGTGTCCCGCCAGACCTGCGCCAAGATCTCCGAGCGCCTCGGCTTCGACGGCTTCCTGATCCTCGGCAAGGGGATGGGCTCGCAGGAGAAGACGCCCCCGTCGGTCCTGGCCGATGTGTTCGAGAGCCTGGTCGGCGCGATCTATCTCGACGGGGGGATGGAGGCCGCACGCCAGTTCATCCTCAAGCACATCGAGTCCGAGATCGACGAGACCGTCGGCGGGCACATGGGCAACAACTACAAGAGCAACCTCCAGCAGCTCGCCCAGAGGCAGTTCGGGGAGACCCCGACCTACCTGCTCCTGGACGAGAAGGGCCCCGATCACTCGAAGTGCTTCAAGGTAGCCGCCCAGGTCGGCCGCCATGCGTTCCCCCCGGCCTGGGGCAAGAACAAGAAGGACGCGGAGCAGAGGGCCGCCCTCAATGCTCTCAGCCAGATGACCGGAGCCCCCCTACCCTTCGTCGCCGAGTGACCCCCCGGGTCGCGGCGAACCGATTCATTCGGCCGAGCATCGGCGTCCGTGTCCCGAGGTGAGCGGCGCCCGTCCGGCCCGCCCTTGCCGTTCCGAAGGCCCTCCACCCCATCCCACCCGTGATCGCGAGGACGAAGTGAGTGGTTCGCTGGTGGCCGACCTCGGGGTTGGACCGGAAATCTGGCTCTTCATGACGTTCCTGTCTTGCATGACCTTGTTCTTCAAGTTCAGCCGTTTCTGGAGCGTGCGCAACCTCGACCTTTGCCTGATCTTCGCGATGGCCCCGGGCATGCAACTCCTGGTGGGGCACCGATCGGCGTCCTCGCTCTGGGCCTTCGTGCTGCTCTTCCTCGGGTCGATGCTCTGGCTGGTCCGATGTTTCGTCGACCTCGGGCTGAGCCGCCGGCCGTTGCTGGAGCCCAACCTCAACGCCCCCGGGCTGGCGTGCCTGGTGATCGGCGTGGTCGGCCTGTTCATCGCCGAGACGGTGAGCCTGCCCGTGGGCGAAGGGGCCAAGCGGAATCCCGCCGATTCGTCGGCGGGGCAGCGGGCCGACCCCCCGCATTTCGACTCGACCGTCGTCGACGAGACGGTCGAGACCATGATCCAGATCGCCCCCCTGCCCCGCTCGCTGGTGGAAAAGCCGAGGCCGGTGGTCCTACAACGGGTCCTGGCCTGCCTGGCCCACCTGGCCCTGGTGGCCGGGATGATCCTGGTCGGGGTGCGCCACTTCGACCGGCCGATCGCCGGGCTCGCCGCGGCGGTGTGCTATCTCCTGCTCCCCTACTCCCGGTTCGCGCTGGTCGATACGGGGCAAGTCGTCCCGGCCGCGTTGATCGTCATGGCCCTGGTCTTCTACCAACGCCCCGCGCTGGTCGGGGCCCTGATCGGCCTGGCGGCCGGGTGGATGCCGGCGTGCCTCGGCCTGATCCCGCTGTGGGCCGGCTTCTACCGCAAGCGAGGGCTTCTCCGATTCACCTCGGTCGGGCTGGGCGTGGTGCTGCTCTGCGGGTTCCTCGGGATGGAATGGACCAGCCTGGCGACCTGGGCGCGGGCGCTCGGGGCCCGGAGCCTGGCGGAGGCCGGCCTGGTTCCCAACGTCGTCGCGCCGGTGACCGGGAGCTTCTGGTCGGGATTCGAGCCGAGCTTCCGCCTGCCGGTCCTGATCGCCTACCTGTTCCTCGTGATCGGGACGGCCTACTGGCCTGCCGAGAAGAACCTGGGCGAGTTGATCTCGCTGTCTGCGGCCGTGCTGATCGCCAGCCAGTTCTGGTATCTCGACGCCGGCGGGACGCTGATCATCCTCTACCTGCCGCTGCTCGTGCTGATGATGTTCCGGCCGAACCTGGCCGCTCGACGCCCGGCCCTGCGGCACCGCCGGTCGCTCCGCACCGTCCAGAAAACCCTGTTCCCCGGCGACTGAATCGAAGCACCACCATGAATCTCAGCTATGAATTGATCGCCGGGCGGATCGACCATGCCCTCCTGCTGCCGACGCTCACGCCGGCTGAGGTCGAAGCCGGGTGCCGGACGGCCGAGGCATACGCGGTGGCCAGCGTCTGCGTCAAGCCTGCCGACGTCGCCTTGGCCGCCCGGGTCCTGGACGGGAGCCGGGTCAAGGTCGGCACGGTGATCGGGTTCCCCCACGGCGGCCAGGCGACCGCGGTGAAGCAGTTCGAGGCCCGCACCGCCATCCAGGACGGTGCGGTCGAACTGGACATGGTGATCAACATCGGTTGGGCCCGGGCCGGGCTCTGGGACGATCTCGCCGGGGAGATCCGGTCGATCGCAGACCTCTCCCATGAGGCCGGGGCCATCCTCAAGGTGATCTTCGAGAACTGCTATCTCGACGATGACCAGAAAGCCCGCCTCTGCGGGATCTGCGGCGAGGTCGGCGCGGACTACGTCAAGACCTCGACCGGCTTCGGGTCGGGCGGGGCGACCGAGGCCGACCTGATCCTGATGCGGGCCCACAGCCCGGCACACGTAAAGCTCAAGGCCGCCGGGGGGATGCGGGACCTGGATGCGGCCGTCCGATTCATCGAGATCGGATGCGACCGGCTTGGCACGAGCAAGACCGTCGAAATCCTAGACTCGCTCAAGGAGAGGTTGGGAGCATCGGGCAATGATCGCCCGGATGTTTCCCGTGAAACGAAGTCCGCCCCCATCGCCCCGGGGCAGGACTATTAATAGGCGAGCGACGGGCAATCGGGGCGACCAGATTCGAACTGGCGACCTCCTGCTCCCAAGGCAGGCGCGCTAGCCAGGCTGCGCTACGCCCCGTCATCGCGATTGATGTTACATGTTCATCGGGATCGGGTCAAGACGGACGGGACGATGCGGCGGCGGGACGGATGGACCGCCCCGTTTCCCCCGCTCTCGATCCCCTGCCCTGACGCAGCCGATCACGGGCCGACTCCCGCCGTCGGGAGTCGTGTCCTCGGGAGAAGATCGACTTCAGGAGCGGATCGGATCAGGCCGGTGAGGGGGTCGCCTGGATCGGCCAGGCCAGGTCCAGTCGCCAGGCATCGGACTCGCTCAGGGTCGCCTTGCCGCCATGAGCTTCGATGACGCGCGTGATCAGCGGGAGGGCCCACGCATCGGTCTCGGCGGCGGGAGGCGGGCTGGACGCGAACCCGTTCGGATGCTCATGCCAGTTCACCGAGGCGATGCCGTACTCCACCCGCCAGCCGAACTGGACCGTCGACCCGGGCTCCATCCTCCGCATCCGCCAATCCCAGAGCAGGTCCAACGCCTGCCCCAGCCGATCGGGATCGAACAGGGCCACGGCCCGCTCGGTTGGCGGGGCGCAGACGAAATCCACGTCGAGATCGATGGCCCGAGCGATCCAGCGCGGCATCCGGTCCTGGATCAGCAGGTCGAGGCCGAGCGAGGCGAGCGACAGCGACATCGGCCGGCAGAGTGTCTGGATCAGGTCGATGGAACGTTCCAGGACCGCATACCGATCTTCCAGGACGCCCAGGTCGGTGGCGGAAGCCGGGGGGACCTGGCGTTTCGCCAGGTAGATGCACAATTTCAGGCTATTGAGTCGGTTGCGGCATTGGTGGCAATACTCGCCCATGTGCTCGTAGACGAATTGTCGCAACGTTGCATCGCTCACGATCCCCATCAGATGATGCGTCAAATCGTGTCCACTCATGCGGGAGCATCCTGCCCTTCACGGATTGGCCAGGGGTCGATCTCTGATGTCAACGCGGCGGATCGAGGTTGGAAAGTCGACGGCACATTTCGCGGATGCCTGCTCGACCCGGGAGACCTCTCACAAGAATTGTGCCGCAGATCCTATCGCGTCGCCCGGCCCGTGGGAAGCTTCCCGATTCTTTCCAGCAGATCGAAAAAACAGGTCGGTTGAAAACATCTGCCATGGAGCCGAGTCGTGCAGGTTCCCATTTTCTGAGGGTGCTCGATACCTAGGGGAAGCTGAGATGACAGGCCCTCCCCCCGCGGCACCGATACGAGCCGACGGGGGGCCGGGCCGGAGGGGTCAGCCGCCGCGGATCATGGAGACCACGCGGTCGTATTCATCCTGCGAGTTGTAGTCGATCACGATCTGCCCGCGTTCGATCCCCCGGGGCTTGATCAGGACCGAGGTCCCGAAGCGGTCCTTCAGGTGGGCCTCCAGCTCGATCACGTGGGGGGCCTTCGCCGTCGCCGGGCCGTGGGCCGCGTCCTTGCGGACGCGTGGCTTCGAGGAGGTCGGCTCCCCGGTCGCCACCAGCGCTTCGGTCTGGCGGACCGACAGCCGCTCGTCGATGACCCGGAGGCAGGCGGCGATCTGGGCGTCGGGGTCGCTGATCCCCAGAAGTGCCCGGGCGTGGCCCTGGGTGATCGACCCGTCCAGGACCGAGGCCTGGATCTCCTCGGGCAGGTCGAGCAGCCGGATCAGGTTGGACAGGGTCGACCGGTCCAGCCCGAGCCGCTTGGCCAGGACCTCCTGGGTCCCGCCGTAGGTCTTGAGATAGTCCCGGAACGCGATCGCCTTCTCAATCGCGTTGAGATCCTCGCGCTGGAGGTTCTCGACCATCGCCAGCTCGGTGACGCGGCGATCATCGAGATCCATCACGCGAGCGGGGATCTCGGAGAGATGGGCCTCCATCCCGGCCCGGAGCCGGCGCTCGCCGGCGATCAGTTGGTAGCGGTCGCCGACCGCGCGGACGATCACCGGCTGGATCATCCCATGCTGGCGGAGCGAGTCGGCCAGCGCCGTGATCTCGGCCGGATCGAACTGCCGGCGCGGCTGGAACGGGTTGGGGTCGATCAGGCCCACGTTGATCTGGATCAGGTCGGCCGATTCGATCGAGGAGGGTTCGGAACCCCCCTCGCCCATGCCGAGCAGGGAGTCGAGCCCGCGTCCAAGGCGTCGCTTATTCACGATCGGAGGCCTCCGTGAGAATGCCGTCGTCCCCGGGCCCATCCGTGGGCCTGCGGGGTCGATCCAACACGCGGCGGCGCGGCCTGCCCGGGTCGGGGACGGCGGGCGCCGAGGGCGTGCGATCGGGTGGGAGTCGGTCGGTGGAGACGATCGAGGTGGGTGTCGAACGGTGATGGGCCCGCTCGCTCCGACCGGGACGCCCGGCCCATCGGGCGGGCCGATCCAGGATCGCCGGGAGCGGGCGCGGGGAATCGTAGCGACCCCCCTGCCCCCTGTCCAGTTCAAGTTGGGCCCGCCCTCAGGAGCTTCGGGCCGGGGACACTCAGGCCAGCCCGAGCCGCGCCGCCTCGGCTTCCAGGAGGTCGCTGTAGGTGATCGGATAGGAGCCCGACCCTTCGAGGGCACGGAGCGAATCGGGCAGTCCCTCACGCTCGGCCCGCGCCCGGTCCCGGATCGCTTGCAGGCTCGGCCAGGGCCGCACCAACTCGCCCCCACGGAGGATGGGTTCGAGCAGCGATCCGACCTCGGCGGGCTCGGTCGCCGCGATCACGTGGTCGCCGGCGAATCGCCCCTGCCCGTCCCGGCTGCGGATGACCTGCTTGCCGAGCGGGTAGGTCTTCTTCCCCGACGCCTTCTTGATCCGCCCGGCCCCTCCCAGTTCGACCAGCTTGTAGACCATCGAGATCGCCGGCGCGTCGCGCGAGGTGATCAGCTCCGTGCCGACCCCGAACGCATCGATCGGCGCCCCGGCGTTCACGAGGTCGGCGATCTTGAACTCGTCGAGGTCGTTGCTGACCAGGATCTGGACGTCCCGCCGCCCGCGCTCGTCGAGGATCTCACGGGCCCGTCGGGTCTCGGCCAGCAGGTCGCCGCTGTCGATCCGGATGGCCCGGATCGGCGGCTCGATGTCGGCCGCGTTCCTCACCCCCTGCGGGATGTCGTAGGTGTCCACCAGCAAGGTGGTGGCGTCCGGGAAGTGCCGCGCGTAGGCCGCGAAGGCGCCCGGCTCGTCGTCGAAGGCCTGGACCCAGGAATGGGCCATCGTGCCGAAGGCCGGGATTCCCAGGCGGAGCGCCGCCTCGACGTGGCTGGTCCCCGCGAACCCGGCCAGGTACGACGCCCGCGCGTTGAGCAGGGCGGCCTGCGGCCCGTGGCCCCGGCGTGCCCCGAAGTCGACCACCGGCCTGCCCCTGGCCGCCTCCACGATCCGCGACGCCTTCGAGGCGATCAGCGTCGGGTAGCCCATCATCGACAGGACCAGCGTCTCGATCAGCTGCGCTTCGGCCAGGGTCGCCTCGACCCGGAGCAACGGCTCGTTGGCGAAGACGATGGCCCCTTCGGGGATCGCCCAGAGGTCGCCCCGGAATCGGAACTCCCGGAGCGCATCGAACCAGGATCGATCGATCCCCGCGAACTCGGGCCAGGCCCGGATCGCCTGGACCTGCTCCTCGGAGAATCGGAGGGTCCGCACGGCCTCCACGGCCTGCTCCAGCCCCGCCATCACGAGGTACGATCGATCGTGCGGCAGCTTGCGGACGAACATCTCGAAGGTGGCCCGCCTCCCGGCGATCCCCTCGGCCGCATAGCCCGCCATCATCGTCAGCTGGTACAGGTCGGTCAGCGTGCCCAGGGCGGCTGGGTCGGGCCACGGCGATCCGGACGGTTCGCGATTCATCGGAGGGATCCTGCACGCCTGGGGCGGAGCAGCAAGAGGGGGGCCCGACGCATCGCCGACGCGGACGCCTCGGAGCGCGGTGCGTCGGGATGGACGTCGAGCAGCGTGGGGAGCGAAAGCGAAGTCATCTCGGAGGCGACGACCTCCCAGCGTTCATCCAGTTCGGGAGGCAGACTCGTGCTCTCCCCCGGGCCGCCGGCGATCCCCGAGTCGTACAGCCCCCAGATCCCGGGGCCGGACGGCCGGCTCATCGCTTCGAGCCCATCCCGGGTCCGGAGGGCGATCCGGCTGCCCAGGTAGAATGTCACCGATGGGCGACCCAGGAAATCCAGGGCCGTCACATCTTCGGGGAGTCGGGCGGACAGCCGATCGACGGCCAGCCGGACCGAATCCGAGGGATCGAACAGCCCGGCGATCGCGTGGGATCGCGTCGCGAGCGAGGCGTGCGACCCGAGGCAACCGACGCAGACGGCCACCGACCAGGCGATCGCGGCCGGGGTCCACCGTGCCGGTCGCCCCGGTGAAGATTCACCAGGCTGGGGGCCTGATTCGGAACGAATCCCGATCGGGACGACCGACCCCATCCACCCGGCCGTCAGGATCCAGCCCAGAGCATGGAGCGGGAGCCAGAGCCGCGCATAGGGATGATAGAACGGGGTGAGGATCGCCAGGACGGCCCATGCCACGCCGAGGAGCCTCACGCCCGGGGCACGATCGCCAATCCGTCGAGGGAGGGTGCCCAGCGCGATCCACCAGGGAAGGTTCGCGAGGATCGGGCCGAGGACGCCCCCCAGGATCGGTCGCAAACGCCCCCCTGCACCGTTTCGATCTCCCGCGACCGCCGAAAGAACGAAGATCGCCGCCAACCCCCACCCGGCCAGCCCGAGCGACCAGCCGCCGGACAGGGCGATCGCCTGCCGGAATTGCTGGTCGAGGTGCCCTGGCCACAGGTTGGCCCCGCCCAGGTAGGATCGCTGGTGCCGCAACAGCCCGGCGTACCCCCCATGGTTCTCGACGAACCGATACCAGGGCAAGACGACCAGGCTGGCCACGGCGGCGGCGAACATCCCCCAGCCGAACACGCGCAGCCATCGGGACGGCCGGCGCTCCTCGGGTTCGGCCACCAGCCCCGCCAGGGCCGCCAGGGCCACGATCGCGCCGGCCAGCCACCCGTTGTACTTGACCTGCTGAGCTAGCCCGACCGCCATCCCGAGCCGGATGGCCCGCCCCGGCCCCGGCCGCTCCAGGAGCATTTGACCCGCACCAAGCGCGACCAGCCAGGCCAGGAGGAACGAGACATCCGTCAGGGCCATGCGGGAGAACGCGACGTGCGCCCCGGAACTGGCCGCCAGCGCCGCCGCGGCGAGCCCGGCCCTCGGGCCGAAACTCCGGCCGGCGACCCAGGCGACCGTCGGGATGGTGGCGACCCCCACGACCTGCGAGACGGCGATGGCGGCGAAATCCGACGCCCCCAACACCCCATACGCCATCCCCACCAGGATGACGAAACCCGGAGGCGCATAGGGGATCAACCCTGGCGAGATCGCCCCGATCCCCCCCGGGCTCAGCGACCAGAGGCCGGCCAGGGCGTAGATCCCCTCATCGAAGTGGGTCAGCCCCAGGCGGCCCAGGCCCCAGCCTCGCAAGATTGCGCCGAGGCAGGTCAACCCGCCCAACGACGCGAGGTATCGACGGGAGGCGCGTCGAGATTCAGGGGTGGGAATGGATGTCATGGGGGCCGATCATACTCGCGAAATTCGCCGGTCTCATCCCCCTCGCCCGGATTCGTTCCACGTGGAACGGGTGGCCTGTCTCGCCGCTGGGGCCACGCTATAATGACGCCCACCCGGCCCGGACCGCAGGCCCCGCCACCTCCGAGATTGAGACATGGTCGAACTTTACACCGACGACAGGATGCTCGATCACGTCCCGAACCCGGGCCATCCCGAGAAGCCCGAGCGGCTCCGCACCATCCTCCGCGAGTTGAAGCGAAGCGGGATGCTGGATCGATTCCCGTCCCATCCGGCCCGACTGGCCACCGACGCGGAGTTGCTCCGGGTCCACACCCCGGCCCACCTGGCGGACATCACCCGGCAGGTCGCCGCCGGCGGAGGCCAGGTCGAAGAGGATACCTGGATCTCGCCTCTGTCGGAGGTCGCCGCCCGGCTGGCGGCGGGGGCCGCCGTCGACGCGGTCGACAGCGTCATCGCCGGCAAGACCCGGCGGGCCCTGTGCCTGGTCCGACCCCCCGGGCACCACGCCCTGCCCGACCGGCCGATGGGCTTCTGCCTCTACGGCAACGTCGCCGTGGCGGCGGCCGATGCCGTGCATCGGCTAGGGCTCGACCGGGTGCTGATCGTCGACTGGGACGTGCACCACGGCAACGGGACGCAGGACATCTTCTACGAGGATCCGCGGGTGGCCTTCTTCTCGATCCATCGCCATCCGTTCTATCCCGGAACGGGACTGGGCGACGAGACCGGAACTGCGCGCGGGCTGGGCACCACGAAGAACGTCCCGTTACGCGCCGGGATCGAGAGACGACATTACTTGGACGCCTTTCGAACGCAGCTCCAGACGTTTGCAGACGCGATGAAGCCGCAACTCGTTCTGATCAGCGCCGGCTTCGACGCCCATGCCGAGGACCCGGTCGGCAACCTCGGGCTGGAGACCGAGGATTTCGCCGTGATGACCCGAGACGTGATCGAGGTGGCGAACCAGCATGCCGGGGGCCGATTGGTCAGCGTGCTGGAAGGCGGCTACAACGTCTCGCGGCTGGCCGGTTGCGTGATGGCCCATCTCGAAGGACTCGGTGACCACGCATGACCAGCCAACCGGCCGAGCCATCCTCGGCAGATCGTGACGCACGCTCCCGCCTCCCGCGCATCCCGGTGGTCGCCCGAATCCTGATCGGGATCGCGCTCGGCGTCCTGGCGGGCGAAATCCTCGGGGATCGGGCCGCGCCGCTCGCCCGGATCGGCACGACGATCCTCGACGTCGTGAAGGGGCTCGCCGGCCCGCTCCTGTTCTTCGCGGTCCTGGACGCTTTCCTCCGGACCCGGATCCGCGGCCGCGATGCCCGCACGATGGTCGCGATCTCCGCCATCAACGCCACGATCGCGGTCGTGATCGGGCTGACTCTGTCCAACGTCTTCCAGCCGGGCAAGAGCTTCCACCTGGCCCGCTCGTCGGCCTCGGCCGCCGTCTCCTCGGAGTTCCGATCCATGCGATCCCAGATCGCCCCGGATCGGTCGATCGACTTCACCCGGGAACTCCTGAGCTACATCCCGACCTCGCTGGTCCGGCCGTTCGTCGAGAACTCGATCATCACGATCGTGATCCTGGCCGTCCTCGGCGGCGCGGCGCTGCGGGTCGTGAAGGACGAGCAGATCCGCAATGACGAGGATGGATACCGATCGCTGGAAAATTCGATCGTCGCCATCTATCGCGGGCTGGAGATCGCCCTGGGCTGGATCGTCGCCCTGATCCCGCTGGCGGTCTTCGGGGTGGTCGCCAAGGCGGTGGGGAGCCACGGGTTCCGATCCTTCGGCGGGCTGATCCCTTATGTCGCCATCGGGATCATCGGGCTCTTGATCCAGAATTTGATCGTCTACCAGGGGTGGATGATCTTCGTGGCGAAGATCTCCCCGAGAAAGTTCTGGATGGGGGGGCGGGAGGCCCTGGCCACGGCGATCGGCACCGGGTCGAGCCTGGCCACGCTGCCGGTCACGCTGCGGGCACTGGACCGGATGGGGGTGTCGGCCCGATCGGCCCGCCTGGCGGCCTGCGTGGGCACGAACCTGAACAACGACGGGATCCTGCTCTATGAGGCGATGGCGGTCCTGTTCGTCGCGCAGGCGATCGGGGTCGAGATGCCGCTCGGCCAGCAGGTCGTGGCGTCGATCGCGTGCATCTTCGCCGGGATTGGCATTTCGGGAGTGCCCGACGCGGGCCTCATCTCGCTGCTGCTGGTCCTGAAGACGGTCCAGCTGCCGGAGGCCGAGGTCAACAACGTCGTCCCGTTCTTGCTGGCCGTGGATTGGATCCTCGGCCGATGCCGCTCCACCACCAACGTGGCGAGCGATCTCCTCGTGGCGGTCCTGCTCGACAGGACCAGAAGCACAGTGCCGTCACTCGAAGATCAGGCGGAGGAGGATAGTGACCCCAGCGGGATTTGAACCCGCGTTGCATGCGTGAAAGGCATGTGTCCTAGACCAGGCTAGACGATGGGGCCGTGTGCCAGTCGTGAAGTCAATTTAGCGTGCCTCGGGCCCCGGGTCAAGGGTGGACCGGCCCGACTTTCGGATCGGGGTCGTACCCTTGCAAGATGGTGCCCGAATCGATAGGTTGATCCCTCAGCCGCCACGTCACTCCATTCCGGGACAGGTCGATGCGACGAGTTTTGATCCTGACCGGCGATGCCGGCGAAGCCCTCGAAATCCTCTATCCCAAGTTCCGGCTGGAGGAGGAGGGTTGGGAGGTCGCCATCGCGGCCCGGGAGAAGCGGCCCATCCTGACCGTCGTCCACGACTTCGAGCCGGGGTTCGACACGTATACCGAGAAGCCGGGCTACCGCGTGGCCGCGGACCTGACCTTCTCGGAGGTCAAGCCGGCCGAATACGACGCACTAGTCTTGCCCGGCGGTCGGGCCCCGGAGTACCTCAGGAATCGCCCCGAGGTGCTGGAGATCCTCGGCCAGTTCCTCAAGACCGGGAAGCCGATCGCGGTCACCTGCCACGCGCCGCTGATCCTGATCGCGGCAGGGGCCGTGGCCGGGAAGTCGATGGCCTGCTATCCCGAGCTCGCGACGGATCTGGCCGTCGCGCAGGCGAGCTTCGTCGATCAGCCCGTCGTCATCGACGGGCCGATCATCTCGGCCCGCGCATGGCCCGACAACGGACCCTGGATGCGGGAGTTCATCCGGGCAGTCAGGGAACGCGAGGCGGTCGCGAAGGGTTGATTCTCGGAGGGAAGTTGGCCGACTCAGTTCGGCTCATCTTCCTTCGGAGGACCCACGGGCATCGGTTCGACGCTCAGGTTGCGCTGATTCTGGATCGCCTCGTAGACTTCCTGCCGATGCACGGCGACATCTTTCGGCGCATCGATGCCGATGCGGACCTTGTCGCCACGGACTTCGACGATCGTGACCCGGATGTGGTCATTGATGATGATCGACTCATCCTTCTTCCGTGAAAGTACGAGCATCGCCGCTCCTCAAAGAAGCTGGTCAATCAATGGTGCAGCCGTCCCGCGTCCATCATCTCGCGTCAGTTCGCGAACGATAGATCAACGTTTGGTACAAGAACTGTATCGCGGGCAGGGAGCAGGTCAAGCGTCGGCGCAAAAATTAGACAAACGGGGAAGGCAAAGGGTCCACCAAAGTTGGGGCAAGGGCGTAGACTGGCGCGCCGGACTCACTCCGTAGAAACCCCGCTCGAATATTTCCGATACAGATGACCCAGCCCGAGGGCCTGGATTTCATCCTCGATATCTTGATCGGTCGCGGGGTGGATCGTCTCGCGCAGTTCGAGGATGAGCAGGTCGAAGAATTTCGCCCGGGCTCGCTGGAGCGTCTTCCGGAATGATTCCGGAGAGATGTTGACCTTGAACTGGCCGCTCAACTTCGCGGCGATCGCCTCGATGGACTCCTTGGGGAAGTCGCGGCGGAGCCGCAGGACCGACGAATACCGGTTATTCGGGGTGCTGGCCTCGTACGTTTCGAGCCGGAGCCAGGCCCGATTCAGCACGGCTTCTCGCCAGACGCGATCGTAATCCTCGTCGGGCACATCGGGGTCGAGCAGGTCGCCCGGCGGGAGGGCCTGGAGTTTCTTGGACCGGAAGTGATCGATGATCAGGCGATGGAGGACCGTCCTGAGATAGTCGCGGAATCGGCCCTTGTTATGGTCGGCGCCCGCCAGCTTGTGCCCGAGGAGCTTGGTCCAGAACTCCTGGAAGACCTCGTCCGCCAGGTTGGCATCGCGGAGCTTCAGCCGGAGATACCGGAGGATGGCGTCGTGATAGCGGCCGATCAGCTCCGACATCGCCGCCTGGCCCGCCGGACCCGGGGCATGGGCCAGCCGGATCATGGTCCAGCTGGTCTGCAGGTCGGTCAGGTGCTGACCCGGATTCGGCGAGGTCTTGTCTTCGGTGATGTCCATGACAGTCGCACACCCCGGGCGTTGCACCGCTTGACGGTGGTCGGGACCGGCCTCCGGCCGCTCGGCGGGCCCGAACGCGGTGGGTTTCACGTGGAACCGGGACGGCATCCACATTGTCTGCGTCACGGCCCCATCGGAATCGAGTCGGCCCCGGATGTCAAGTGTCGAGAGCGACATCCCGGCCGGTGATTCGGCCCGGTGGCCGCGATTACGCCCGGCAGGATTCGAACCTGCGGCCGACGGTTTAGAAAACCGTTGCTCTATCCGCTGAGCTACGGGCGCATGAAGGGAGAGGGTCGGCGTCGGATCGTCCGGAGATGAGAGGGATGCGCCCGGCAGGGTTCGAACCTGCGACCTGCGGTTTAGGAAACCGCCGCTCTATCCAACTGAGCTACGGGCGCGCGATCAGATGTCGATCGAGGATACGATTCTTGTCGCGAAGGCGGTATCCTGTCAACGGCGAAGGGCTGGGGATCGAGCCGTATCCGGGAGAACGACGATGGGCAACGAGCGGGTGGCCGTGGTGACCGGCGGTTCTCGGGGGATCGGCCGGGGGATCGTCTCCGAACTGGCCGCCCATCAATACTCCGTCGTGGTCAACTATCGCTCCGACTCCGGGGCGGCCGAGGAGGCCTGCCGCGAGGCCGAGCGACGCGGATCGCCCCGGGCCGTGGCCATCCGGGCCGACGTCGCCGACCTGTCGCAAGGCAAGGAGTTGACGCGTCAGGTCCTGGAGAGGTTCGGCCGGATCGATACCTGGGTCAACAACGCCGGGGTGGCGCCGGAGACCCGCCAGGATCTGCTCGCCCTCTCCCCGGACAGCTGGGACCGCGTGCTCGGGGTGAATCTCCGGGGGCCATTTTTCCTGACCCAGGCGGTTGCCGAGGCGATGCTCGATCGGGGCGACCCGGGCGACGGCCCCGGCCCGATGATCGCCTTCATCACGTCCGTGTCGAGCGAGTTCGCCAGCATCAACCGGGGCGAGTACTGCGTGTCCAAGGCGGGGCTGAGCATGGTGGCCCAGCTTTTCGCGGCGAGGCTGGCCGACCGCGGGATCCGGGTCTTCGAGGTCCGGCCCGGGATCATCGCCACCGACATGACCGGCGCGGTACGCGAGGCTTACGACCGGAGGATCGCCGACGGGCTGGTCCCGATCCCCCGATGGGGCACGCCGGAGGATGTCGGGCGGGCCGTGGCCGCGCTGGCGACCGGCGGTTTCCCGTTCAGCACGGGTGAGGTCATCCACGTGGACGGCGGCCTCCACATGCGACGGCTCTGATCGGCCGGGCCGGACGGCGCCTTCTCCGGTTGAAGTCCGCAAACCATCGCCCCACAATGAACGTAGAAGGTGCCGCACGGTCGGCGCGGTGTTCCGGCCCGCGCCGGGGTGTCGGATCGGTGGTCTGATCGAGGAGCGGGGATGAACCAGGCCGAACCGAGTCCCGATCCGCGACCGACGCTCCGGCTCGGCAGCTACCTCCTGCTCCAGCAACTCGGCTCGGGCGGCATGAGCTCCGTGTTCCGCGCGGTGCACGAGGAGACCGGGAACATCGTCGCGGTCAAGGTCCTGCCCGGCGACCTGGCCAAGAACCTGATCCTCCTCCAGAGGTTCATCCGCGAGGCGAAGAGCGCCGAGGCGCTGGACCACCCGACCATCGTGATGATCTACGACCGGGGGTTCGACCGCGGCCGCCACTACCTCGTCCTGGAATACGTCGAGGGGGGGGACCTCCAGGAACGGGTCCGGTCGGAGGGCCCGCTGTCGGTCGAGGACGCAACCCGGGTGATCCGGCAGACGGCCGAAGGGCTGAAGTACGCCGCCGCGAAGGGGATGATCCATCGCGACATCAAGCCCGCCAACCTGCTCCTGACCCCGGACGGGAAGACCAAGATCATCGACCTCGGCCTGGCCCTCCAGCTCTCCGATGAGGACGAACGGGTCACCCGAGATGGGACCACGGTGGGGACCGTGGACTACATGGCCCCGGAGCAGGCCCGGGACAGCCGCAAGACCAGCGTGCGAAGCGATATCTACTCGCTCGGCTGCACCTTCCATTACCTCCTGACGGGCAAGCCCCCTTACCCGGGGGGTAACCTCGCGGACAAGCTCACCCGGCACGTGACAGCACCCGTCGCCGATCCGTGCGTCCTCCGGCCCGACCTCCCCGAGCCGATCGGCCGCCTCGCCCGCCGGATGATGGCCAAGAAGCCCGAGGACCGTTTCGCCGACCACGATCACCTGCTGCGCAGCCTCGACGAGGCACTGGCGGACGCGGCCCATCCGATCGTCCTGGACGCACTGGTGGTCGACGACGACGATGACGAATACATCCGTCGCGACCGGCCCGACGAGCCGGAGTCCTCGGGGCGTGGGTACACCCTCGCCGAACTCGTCGCGCTGGACGACGAGCCGATCCGGCCTGGGGCAGGGCGGGTCGCCCCGGCCCAGGCGATCCCGGTGGTCTCGATCGCCGAACTCGCCGAACTGGACGGCCCGGGCGATGCCGACATGCCCGGGCCGAAGGTCTTGAGGCCGATGCGGCCCTCGATCGCGGCGATCCTGGAGGAGGACGAGCCGGAGGCAGCCCGTCCCCCGCTGTCGCGGCATCGGGGCGACGAGCTTCCGTTGAAGACCTGGATCATGGGCGGGATCATGGTCGGGCTGGCGATCGCCGCGATCGGGGTCGCCGCATCGTTCCTGATCTCGCTGGTGGCCTAATATCGCTCCTCCGGCGTGGCCGGGTCGTCGTCGCCGGCCGGAGAGACGGACGACGTCTTCAACTCCGAGTCGGGGATCGCCGATGGGCCCGAGATCCCGGGCCAACCCCCGCAATCCGCCGGGCCCCGGGGGCGAGGGTCGTTCGAACGGGCGGACGCCGGGGCGGGGCGGGGAATCGTGCGAGCTTCGATCGATCGGCGCCGCGACGTGGGGTAGGATGGTCGGCGAGCTTCCAACCCATCACCCCATCGAGGATGAGCCGCCGTGGTGCCCGCCAAGGATTTCAAGCGCCGGATGGTCGTCGAGATCGACGGCGCCCCCCACATGATCGAGCATATCCAGGTCCAGTCCCCCTCGGCCCGAGGCGCCGCGACGCTCTACAAGGTCAAGGCCCGGAACCTCAAGACGCGCAACCGGGTGGAGAAGAGCTTCAAGGGGACTGACGCCCTGGTGGAGGCCAGCTTCGAGCGCCGCCCGGTCCAGTACCTCTACCGCGACCCGGACGGCTTCCACTTCATGGACTCGGCCGACTTCAACCAGTTCTCGCTGAAGCCCGAGGACGTCGAGGACTTCTCCCCCTACATGACCGAGAACATGGAAGGGGTCGAGGCGCTGGTCGTCGACGAGGAGGTGATCGGCATCGAGATCCCCGACACCGTGGAGATGATGATCGCCGACACCGCCCCCGGCGTCCGCGGGAACTCGGCGACCGGCCGGACCAAGCCCGCCACGCTCTCCAGCGGGCATGTGATCCAGGTCCCGGAGCATCTCGACGCCAACATCCTGGTGAAGGTGGACACCCGGACCGGCGAGTACCTCGGCCGGTCCAACTGAGCCGGATGGCCTCCCGGGTTGTCACCACCGGGGCGGTGGCCGATGCCGCGCCGCCCCGAATCTCCCCGCACCGACGAATCTCGCGACCCGGTCCAAGAAGTCGTCGGCTCATCCGTTGAAGGGTGGGATGCGACACGATTTCTTGCCGAGCGAACGCCATGACGGGAAGCCCGACCGGCAACGAGGCCGACTGGATTCAGTTGGCGGTCTCGCGATTCCAGGGGCCGCTGATGCGGTACGCCGTCCGCCTCGTGGGGGACGCCGAGTCGGCGCGCGACGTCGTCCAGGACACGTTCCTGCGGCTCTGCGCGCAGGATCGGTCCCACGTCGAGCCGCGCCTGGCGGAGTGGCTCTTCACGGTCTGCCGCAACCGCTCCCTGGACGTCCTGCGGAAGGAGAAACGGATGACCCGATTGAGCGACGAACAGACGCTAGCCAGGCCCAGCCCCGACCCGGGCCCGACCGAAGTCGTCGAGCGCCAGGACACCGTCGTCAAGATCCTCGACCTGATGACGCTGCTCCCGGCCAGCCAGCAGGAAGTGATCCGGCTCAAATTCCAGAACGGGTTCAGCTATCAGGAGATCAGCCGGATCAGCGGCCACAGCATCGGCAACGTCGGCTACCTAATCCATGTCGGATTGAAAACGCTCCGGGGGAATCTCGCCGACCATCGGGCCACCGGAACTCCCATCCAAGCCTGAACCGAGAGGAGCCCGATCATGCCGTTCGACCCCGAAGACTACCGGATCACCGCCTACGCCCTCGGCGAACTCGATGACGCCGAGATGGCCGAGATGCGAACTCTGCTCGCCGACGACCCCGAAGCGGAGCGGGTCCTCGCCGAGATCCGAGCCACCGCCGACCTCCTGACGGCCCAACTCAAGGCCGAACCCACGCCCGAGATCGCCTCATCGATCCCCATGCCATCCGAGCCTCCGCCACGCCGCGCGTCCCGCCTGGGCTGGATCATCGCCAGCGGGGGGATCGCCGCCGGAATCCTCGGGCTGGTCGTGACGCTCACGCAGCGGGGCGATCGAGGTGAAGGTTCCTTGCAGGCCCGACTCGCGACCCCGTCGAGTGATGCAAGCGAGATGCTTCTGGCCCGGTCCGATCCGGGGCCCAACCCGGCCACGAGGGCACGCCCCAGGGTCGAGGCGGAGTCGCCCAAGGAAGCCGACGAACCGCAACTACCGTCGGGCCGATACATGCACGACGACGTCAAGTATTTCGTCCCACCGCCCGATATGCCCGCACCGGTCGCCCGGGAGGGTGCCCAGGGCGAAGGGGAGAGCCCGCCGATGATGGCCCGCGCCGCCGGCGGTGGCCAGCCCGCGCGAGGACGAATCCCCTCCGCCGCGGGGAACGCCGGCATGGGCATGGGCATGGGCATGGGCATGGGCATGGGGCAGGGCGGGGGAATGGGCGGGGCCGCGCCTTCTCCAGCCCCATCGGCTCCGGGTGCCGCCCAGCAGTCGTCCCGAGATGTGAACGAGAAGCGGATCCTGACGTACGGCAATGCGGACTACCTCCGGCCAAACACGGCAGTCGCCGAGTCGGAAGCCCTCGCCCGTGGGGCCGCAACCGGCCCGGGGGGCCAGGGAAATCAAATGTCCCTCGCTCCCGCGGCCCGTCCGCAGGCGCAGCCGCGTCCGGTCAGATCCCTCCGGTATGGGACGAACCTTGAGGAGGTGAAGTCTCTGGTCCCGGCCGATCCTCAGAAGTCGGGAACTTCCGCCGGCACGAACCTGAACTCGCTCCAGGATGTCGACCCTGCGATGCAACCCAAGGTCGATGCGAGATTCCGCGCGGAGGCCCCTCGCGAGCAGGACGCGGCCCGCTCGCCCCGGATGAAGTTGCAGAACATCGGCCCAATCGACCCGGCGCCGGTCCCTGAACTCAAGCAGGCCGAGGCTCGGGACGACAAGGGGATCGGCGGTGATGCCTTCCAGCCGATCCACGAGAACCCGTTCGTGACGACCTCGGAGTCGAACGTCTCGACCTTCTCGATCGACGTCGACACCGCCTCCTACGCCAACGTCCGGCGCTACCTGACCCAGGGCGTCCGGCCCCCGGCCGACGCGGTCCGGATCGAGGAGCTGCTCAACTACTTCACCTATCACGATCCCGCCCCGAAGGGGGACGAGCCGTTCTCGGCCAACGTCGAGATCGCCCGGTCCCCGTGGTCGAGCGATCATCGCCTGGCCCGGATCGGCCTGAAGGGCAGGGCGGTGGCCGCGGATAACCGGCCGGCCAGCAACCTCGTCTTCCTGATCGACGTGTCGGGCTCGATGCAGGACATGGACAAGCTCCCGCTCCTCAAGGCGGGGATGAAGCTCCTGGTCGACGCCCTCGGCGAGAACGACCGCGTCTCGATCGTCGTCTACGCCCAGGCCGAGGGGCTGGCCCTGCCGCCGACCCGGTGCGACCAGAAAGGGGAGATCCTGTCCACGCTCGATCAACTGCAGGCCGGCGGGTCGACGGCGGGCGGGAAGGGGATCGAACTGGCCTATGACCTCGCGGTCCGCCACTTCATTCCGGGCGGGACCAATCGGGTGATCCTGGCCACCGACGGCGACTTCAACGTCGGGATCAGCTCCAAGGAGGAACTCGACAAGCTGATCGAGGAGAAGCGCAAGACCGGCGTCTCCCTGAGCGTCCTCGGCTTCGGCCAGGGCAACGTCAAGCACGATCGGATGGAGAGCATGGCCGACAAGGGGAACGGCCAGTACTCGTACATCGACACCTTGAAGGAAGCCCGCAAGGTGCTGGTCGAGCAGATCGGCGGGACCCTGGTCACGATCGCCAAGGACGTGAAGATCCAGGTCGAGTTCAATCCGGACGAGGTCGCGGCCTACCGGCTGATCGGCTACGAGAACCGGATGCTTCGGGCCCAGGACTTCGCCGACGACACCAAGGACGCCGGCGAGATCGGCGCCGGTCTCTCGGTGACCGCCCTCTACGAAATCGTCCCGAGGGAGAATCGTCCCGCCGCCAACGACGGCTGGATGATGGACTTCCGGCTCCGCTTCAAGGCCCCGGATGGCGACGTCAGCCGGCTGGTCGAGCGGAAGATCGACGACGACCGCAAGGACTTCGCCGCCGCGTCCGACGACTTCAAGTTCGCCTCGGCGGTCGCCGGGTTCGGCCTGATGCTCCGCAACTCGGCCCACAAGGGGAGCCTGACCTGGCCGGTGGTGGAAGAACTCGCCGCCGGCCCCGCCGCCCGCGACGACTCCGGTTATCGCGGCGAGTTCCTCGGGCTGGTCCGCAAGGCGGCGAGCCTCATGGCCCGCTGAAGTCCAAACGAACCCAAGCCGATTCGGGCCGAGACGGGACGACGAACCCCACCCGGCCCGGTCCCGAAGTCAGACAAAACGAACCCAACCCGCCTCGGGTCGGGTTCCCCAAAACGAACCCAAGTCAGGCGAACGGCGACCCCACCCCCCCGGGCCGCCGTTCGCGTTTCACGTGGAACGGGCAGGGGAGGGCGAGTCACTCGCGGATCTGGCCGTCCCCCTGGACGACCCACTTGGTGGTCGTCAGCTCGCGGAGGCCGCAGGGCCCGCGGGCGTGGAACTTGTCGGTGCTGATCCCGATCTCGGCCCCGAGGCCGAGCTGGCCGCCGTCATTGAACCGGGTGCTGGCATTGACCATGACCGCCGCCGAGTCGACCTCGGCGACGAAGCGGCGGGCCGAGGCCAGACGCTGGGTCACGATCGCCTCGGTGTGCCCGGACGAGTGGCGGGCGATGTGGGCGATCGCGGCGTCGATCGAGTCGACCACGCCCACGGCCAGGATCAGGTCGAGGTACTCGGTGTCCCAGTCCTCCGGGCTGGCCGGGGTCATCGTCGAAACGAACCCAACGGCGGCGGGGTCGCCCCGGAGTTCGACTCCCTTGGATCCCAAGGCGTCGGCGACCAGCGGGAGGAAGGTCGGCGCGATGTCCCGATGGACCAGCAGGGTCTCGGCGGCATTGCACACGCCCGGCCGGTGGACCTTGGAGTTGAGCACGATCCGGACGGCCATGGCCGGGTCGGCGTCGGCGTCCACGTAGACGTGGCAGTTGCCGTGATAGTGCTTCAGGACGGGCATCTTCGCCTCGGCCACGACCCGGCGGATCAGGCTCTCGCCGCCCCGGGGGATGGCCAGGTCAATCCGGTCGGACAGGGCGAGCAGGTGCCCGACGGCGGCGCGGTCGGTGGTGGCGACGAGCTGGACCGAGGCCGGGGGGAGCCCACACCGTTCCAGCTCGTCGGCCAGGATCCGGTGGAGGGCACGGTTGGAGTGGATCGCTTCCTTGCCGCCCCGGAGGATTGCGGCATTGCCGCTCTTGACGCAGAGCGCCGCGGCATCGGCCGTGACGTTGGGGCGGCTCTCAAAGATCATGAAGATCACGCCCAGCGGGACGCGGATCTGGGCCACGTCGAGCCCGTTGGGCCGGCGGCTCGCCGTGATGGCCTCGCCGATCGGGTCGGGCAGGGCGGCGACTTCTTCCAGGCTGGCCGCGATCCCGTCGATCCGCTTGGCGTTCAACGTCAGCCGATCGATGGCCGCAGCGTTCAGCCCGAGCCCCGGCGCGGCGGCCACATCCTCGGCGTTGGCGGCGAGGATCTCGGGGGCACGCTCCCGGAGCGCCCGCGCCGAACGACGGAGCCAATCATCCTTGAGGGCCCCCGGCGCCAGTGCCAGCTTGCGCGAGGCCGCCCGGGCCCGGTCGGCCATCGCCGAGCATTCCTGCTCCAGTGGGTTCGTCATGCTCATGGTCCTGGGGACGTCTCCGGGGCGATCGTGCGGGGGCCGGTTTCTCTGGCCTCGCCCCCCGCCACGATACCTCGATGCCCTCGGGGGTGGCAATCGCGCTCGATCACCAACCGCCGCGCTGGGCGTTCCAGACGCGGAGCGCGTCGACGGTCATCCGGACATCATGGACCCGGACGATGTTCGCCCCCGCCGCGACCGCCGCCAGCGCCGAGGCCGCCGAAGCCACCCCGCGCCCGCCGACCGGCTGCCCGGTCAACTGGCCGAGGAAACCCTTGCGCGACGTGCCGATCAGCAGGGCACACCCCAGAGAGGCGAATTGTTCGAGGTGGCGGAGGAGTTCGAGGTTGTGCGCGAAGGTCTTGCCGAACCCGATCCCGGGATCGACGCTGATCCGCTCGCGCGGGATCCCCAGGGCTTCCGCCCGCGCGATCATCAGGGCGAGGGCGTCGCGGACCTCGGCGACGACATCCTTATATTGCGGGGCGACCTGCATGGTCCGGGGGTCGCCGGCCATGTGCATCAGCACCACGCCAGCGTCGGCCGAGGCGACGACGGATCCGAGTGCGGGGTCGGCGAGCCCCCGGATATCGTTGATGATGGAGGCCCCGGCGTCGATCGCCTCGCGGGCGACCTCGGCCTTGGTCGTGTCCACCGAGATCGGTATTGAGAATCGCCCGGCCAGGGCGCGGACGACGGGGATTACCCGCCGTCGTTCCTCGTCGACGGAGATCGGTTCGGCCCCGGGCCGGCTCGACTCCCCGCCGACGTCGATCAGGTCGGCCCCTTCCTCGATGAAGGACTCGGCCCGGGCCAGCGCCGCGTCGACCTCGGCCGCCTGCCCCCCGTCGGAGAAGCTGTCCGGGGTCGCATTCAGGATCGCCATCACGCGAGGGCGGGGGCCGTCCACCACCGCCCGCCCGCGGGCCATCCACGTCGGGCTCACCATGGCTCTTCCATCATGTTGACGATCTGGATGGCCAGCTTGTCGAAGCACTTGGCGAAGGCGGCCTGCGTCGTGTCGCCCAGCTCCGGGAAGAAGTTGAACATCTCGGAGACGACCGCCGGGTTGGTGTCCTTGCGGTCTTCCGGGGCCACCGTGTTGTCGGTCCAGGTCACCGTCGCGATCACGAGGGTGGAGAGCTGGCGCGGCAGGTTGACCGGGCTGGGGACGATGATGTTCTTGTCCGAGAAGTTGATCGTCCCGTCCAGCGTGGTGTCGGCGCCCTCGGGGGTGCCGACGACGTGGTAGGGGGTCCGGCGGCCGATCTCCTTGATCACGGCCTCCGTCAGCATCAGGTTGAGGTCGCGACGGAAGGTGACGGAGCGGAAGATCGGGACGTAGACGGTGCGGATGTTGGGATCATACGGGGGGCGGACCGTGTAGCCGCATCCCCCCCCGGAGACGGCGAACAGGGCGGCGATGCCGAGCCCGAAGGCTCTCCGGGTGGGCTTGTTGGGTCGCATCGTCGATTCCTTCCCGATGCCGTCGTTGGCGGCGGTTCACCCTGCTGGTCAACCCATCCGTGGGGGGACCGATCCTCGGAATCAATAAGGCGAGGCGCCCATGCCGCCCGCGCTGCTGGCCCCGCCCATGCCCGTCCCGGCCCCGGAGCTGGCGCCGCCGGTGAACGAGTCGGTGCTGCCGGGGAGGGTCATGATCTTGCTCGGCAGGCTCGCCTTGCGCGGGGCCTTGGCGATGGCGGCCATCTCCTTCTTGGCCATGGCGGCCCACTTGCTCTTGGGCCACTTCGCCATGACCATGCCGAACTGGTACTCGGCCGAGGTCGGCTTCATCGCCCGGACGTAGTACATGCCGGCCTCGAAGACGCTGGCCGCCTCCTCATCATTGATGAGGTCGAGGGTGTGGTACAGATCCTTGGATGCGGCGACGTCCTCGGGGTAGTTGACCATCGCCTGCTTGACCATCTCGCGGGCGGACTCCAGGCCCGTCTTGTCGTACTTGGGCCCGAGGTAGCTCTTCATCTTGGCGTCGATGCTCGACCGCATCGCCCGCTCGCGATACTCGCTCTTGGCGTGGTCGGCGACGAGCTGGTCGTAGTACAGGGCGGCGGATTCGTAGTCGCCGATCGTGTGGTAGTGGTCCGCCATCCGCAGCACGGCGACGTCGGAGAGCGGCCCCTTGCTGTCGTGGAGCCGGACCTGCTCCAGGATCTTCACCGCGTGGCTGTCGGAGTCGACCATCGGCATCTGGCCGGTGAACCGGGCGGTGAAGGGGAGGGGCTTGGCCTTGGGGTCTTCCGCGGCCAGCCAGATCTGGGCGATCTGGTACTCGCGGGCCACGACCTTGTCGAGGTACTTGGGCTCCAGCCCCGGGTTCTTCTTCACCAGGGTCTCGAAGCTGTTATTGGCGTCCACGTACTTGCCGAGCTGGAACTGGCATTCCCCGGCGTAGAACAGGGCCTGCTGATACCAGGGGGAGGTCCCCTTCTTGGACTCGCGATTGGCGATCTTGTTCAGCAGGGGGAGGGCCTCGGCGTACTTGCCGGCCTCGAACACCTTCATGGCGGCCGCGAGTTCGGCGTCCAGCTCGGGGTTGGCGGCGACCTTGGTCGACTCCCAGCCGTCGGCGCCGAGGCGGATCGAGGGGCCGTTGACCTCCGACGCATGGGGGGTGCGGTCCCCGGTCAGCCATCGGCCCAGGAGCGACGGCGTCTGGTTGCCGGTGGGCTTGGGGGCCCCCTGGCCATAGGCGGGGTCGCCGCTCAACCAGCGGGCGATCGGCCCGGCCTCCCCGGTGCCCCCGATGGCGGCCAGGATCGTCGCGACGGCCAGCCCGCGGCGGGCGGCGGCCGCGATCGCGGGGCGGCGTCGGGGATGTCGTGGATTCTTGGCCATCATTCAGACTCCCAGGTAAGGCAGGAGGCGGGGCCGCCGGCCAATCGCATGGCTGATCACCGCGCCCAGGGTCGCCCGGAGCGGGGGCAGGTCGGACTCGTCCCAGTCCAGGTCGCGCCAGGCGGGGCCCGGCGCGGCCAGGGCCCGGATCGCGGCCAGGGTCCGCCCGCTCAGGGTCGCCACGTGGGGCTGCCCCGGCCGGCAGCCGGGGCAGAGGATCCCGCCCGTCGCCAGGCCGAACGCGAAGCGATCCCCCTCGGCGATCACCTCGACGCCGCAGTGGGCACACTCGTCCAGCGAGGGCATCAATCCCATCTCCCTCAGGCACGCCAGCTCGAAACGGGCCAGCCGCCTCGGCCGCAATCGGGGCTCGCCCAGATGCCGCAACGTCACCAGGGCCGCGTCGAACAGGCGAGGGTGGGGATCTTGGAAGTCGGTCAGTTCCGACAGCAGCTCGGCGATGTAGTAGCCGGCATACAGGGCCGCCAGGTCGCGGCGGAGGGGATCGAACCGTTCGACGGGCGTGGCCGCGATGATGAGGTCCAGCGCGTCGGACGCCTTGTGCAGCAGCACGATATCGGAAACGCCCACGAGGTCAAGGCCACCCTGCATCGGCGACTTGAGCCTTCTTGCCCCCTTGGCCAGCCCGGAAATCTTCCCGAGTTCGCGGGTGAACAAAGTCGCGATGGTGCTCGTTTCAAAGACATCCGAGGATCGGATCACCAACGCCAGGGTCCGGACCGCCGCCATCGCATCGCCTCCTCCCCCGGTCGGGTGCCGGCCGGCTCCGGCGGAATCCGCCGCCGAGGCTGGTCACGACCCTGACCGCAGGCGTACAATACAAAAGATGGGCGGTCCTCCCCCGATGCCCGGCGCGACTCGGCCGCGTGCCGGTGCCGCGGGTCGACGGCGGTGAATCTGTCGACCCGGCCGGAAGAATGCCGAAGATGTTGTCAGCGATCGCCGAAAAGCCATGAGCCTTCCCCGGCGATCTCCATGCCGAGATCACGTCCCATCGGACCCATTCGGGAGACCGAGTTATGATCGGATCAGGGGCCATCGTCAAGTCGATCGCTCGCGCGGCCGATGCCGCCGTCCGGGCGGCGGAAAGCCGGCTCGCCTCGGTCGCCGAGGCGCTCGTCGGTCGTCGCCGCAAGCCCGCACTGGTGCCCATCCCGGTCCGCGCGTCGGGCCGATCTCGCTGACCGATCTCGGACATCCGGGCGGACTCCGTTTTGACGATCCGCCCGCGATATGGTACCAACGACGGGGACGACCCGGGCGCATCGTGTGCCCGGGTCGTCCCCGTCGGCATTGCGCCGATCGCCGTCGCCGAGGTCGAACCGGGAGCCGATCTTGGCGGACGCCCTGATCCAACATTTCGGATATTTCGGCATCTTCCTGGTCCTGGTCCTGGGCGGGCTGGGCCTCCCGGTCCCCGAGGAGGCCCCGATCATCCTGGCGGCGATCCTGGTCCGCAAAGGGACCATGCTCTGGCCGCCCGCGCTGATCTCCTGCCTGTCGGGCGTCCTGATCGGCGATTTCATCGTCTTCTTCCTGGGCTACTTCTACGGCGAGAAGGTCCTGGGCTTCAAGCTGACCCGCAAGTTCCTCACCAAGGAACGCGAGGCGCAGATCAAGGGATACTTCCACCGTCACGGGGTGAAGATCCTGGTCCTGGGCCGGTTCGCGGTCGGCTTCCGGACGGCCGCCTACCTCACGGCGGGCATCCTCCAGCTGCCGGTCCTCCGCCTGTTCCTCATCGACCTCTGCGCCGCGACCTTCAGCACCCTGCTGATGTTCGGCCTCGGATACGCCTTCGCGAGCAAGGTCGAGGAGGGCTTCAACGACGCCAAGGCCTACATCACCCCCGTGATCGGCCTGGCGTTGGCCATCTGGCTCCTCCATCGCTACATCAAGGGACGGCTCCGCGCCGGGAAGCTGGTCGGCCCACCGGTGCTGATCACCGCGGACGACCAGCCGCTGCCGCCCGACGACCTCCACGCCATCCACGAGCCGACCCCCTCGCCGGAGGCCGTCGCGGTCGAGGAGGCCGAGGTGACTGTGGTCGTGGTGTGCGAGGAGGTGGTATCAGCACCGGTCTCGCCGAGGATCGCCGAACGCGATTGCCCCGAAGAGGCCCAAGTCCTGCCGGGGTCGTCGCTCGCGCCGGAGCGGCTCTCCTGACCGGCGATGGCCGGCCATGGATCGAAAATTCCCGTGTTGACCCCGATCGAAACCGCGGGTACCTTCCCGACACGCTGACCGGGCGAGAAATTCTTGAGGATTTCTCCCCCGGATTCACGGCCCCCTCGGGGGCCAGTCCAGGACGCTTCGATTCCGTCCACCAGCCGTCGTCGATCGGGGACCGACCGGACGTGCCGCATCGCGGCGAGTCCGGCCCGAGGGAATGACCCGGGGAGACCCCCCGGACAGTGGGCTCACGGATTGGGTCCGCTGGAAGGGGTTCGACGGACGAACCCTCCTTGATCAACCTT
Source organism: Tundrisphaera macrotermitis (assembly GCF_051175315.1). Lineage (NCBI taxonomy): Bacteria > Pseudomonadati > Planctomycetota > Planctomycetia > Isosphaerales > Isosphaeraceae > Tundrisphaera > Tundrisphaera macrotermitis. The sequence continues at coordinate 1,345,924 of NZ_CP195100.1, read as the reverse complement.
GGAAGATCGAGATAGATGAACAAGCTGACCTTCGCGCTCGCCCTGACCCTGGCATCCGTCGCTGCCCCCAACCTGCGGGCAGCCGCGTTGAAGCCCCAGACGCTCGCCACCCCCGAACTGACCGCCTCGCAGTTCTCCGAGCTGTTCACGGCCAAGTCGGACCCGATGGCCTCGACCTACCAGTTCGCCAACTACGGTAGCAGCCCCACCGGGACCATCTATTCCCAGGTCTTCGAAGGCAAGGACGGCACCGCCGCCGCCGGCCTGTTCGCCTACGCCTACCAGGTCGGCGTCAACAACGTGAACAGCGAGGACGATCAGTCCGTCCCCGCCCACGTCAACAGCCTGTCGTGGCGGTTCGACGCCACCCCGATCAAGACCTCCTTCTCCTCGGACGGCGACGGCAACCCCGTCGATGCCTACACCTACCTGGTGAAGGACGGCCAGATCGGCGGCCTGGTCCCCCCGCAGGCCGGCACCGGCACCGAGATCCAGGCCCCGACCGCCCTGAGCTGGCGGCCCGACTCCTCCAAGAAGTTCGGCTCGATCGTGGCGACCTTCGCCAATGACGAGACCAACCCCCTCCCCGCCGGGGCCGATAGCGCCACCCTGGTCGTGATCAGCAAGCAGCCGTTCACCGCCGTCGGTGCCGGCATCCTGAGCGACTCGCCCACCACGGGCACCGTCCCCACCGTCTACACCGCCACCGGCGGCGAAGTGAACCCGGTCCCGATCCCCGAGCCCGCCACCTTCCTGGCCTGGGCCGGGATCATCGGCGGGGCCGCCGTCGCCCGCCGCGTCCGCCGCAACCGCGCCGCGGCCTGAGTTCTCCCGAAACCGGGATGAAGCACACGGGCGGGCGTCGGGGATCACTCCCCGGCGCCCGCCTCGTTGCGTTATGATCCAGCGGCCCGATCGACCCCAGCGAGCCCACCCGATGAAACGCCCCCCGATCGCCCGCGTCCGCCAGGTCTTCCGCCAGCCGCAGGTCGACGACGTCCCCGCCGCCGTGGCCGGGGCGATCCGGTCGAGTCGGATCGCCTCCCGCATCAAGCCGGGCGGATCGGTGGCGCTGACGGTCGGCAGCCGGGGCATCGCCGGGATCGACGGCATCGCCCGCGCCGCCGTGGATGCGTTGAAGGCCCTCGGGCTCAACCCTTTCATCGTCGCCGCGATGGGCAGCCACGGCGGGGGGACCGCCGAAGGGCAGAAGGCCATGCTCGCCGAGTTCGGCGTGACCGAGGCGTCGGTCGGCTGCCCCATCCGCTCCGAGATGGACACCGTCACGCTGGGGACCAACGGCTTCGGCCTGCCGATCGCCTTCGACGCCAACGCCCACCGGGCCGATGGGATCGTCCTCCTGAACCGGATCAAGCCGCACACCTCGTTCACCGGGCGATACGAGAGCGGCCTGCTCAAGATGCTCACCATCGGGCTGGGCAAGCGGGAGGGGGCGACCCAGGTCCACAAGCTGGGGCTCCCCGGGCTCAAGCGGATGATCCCCGAGGTCGGGGCCTTCCTCCTGGCCAACACCAAGGTCGCCCTCGGCGTGGCCCTGCTGGAGAATGCCGACGAGCGGACCGCGCGGGTCGTCGGCGTCGAGCCCGAGGATCTGCTGGAGGTCGAGCCCCGACTGCTCGACGAGTCCCGCACCTTGATGGGCACGCTCCCGTTCGACCAGATCGACGTCCTCCTGATCGGCGAACTGGGCAAGAACTACAGCGGCACCGGCCTGGACCCCAACGTGATCGGTCGGCAGCGTGTCGAGACGATGCCCGACCTGCCGCGTCCGGTTGTCACCCGGCTGGCCGTGCTCGACCTCTCGCCCGAGACCAAGGGCAACGCCAACGGCATCGGCCTGGCCGACCTGACCACCGACCGCTTCGTCGCCGGCATCGACCCGGTGCCGACCCGGGTCAACAGCATCACCTCCAATTTCCTGACCCGCGCCCGCGTCCCGCTCTCCCTGTCCACCGACCGCGACGTGATCGACGCCTGCCTGGATACCTGCTGGCGGATCGACCCGGCCGAACACGCGCGGATGGTCCTGATCCCCAATACCCTGGAGATCGCCCATCTCTGGGTCACCCCGGCACTCGCCGCCGAGGTCGAGTCGAACCCCGGCCTCCGGTTCGAGTCCGACTTCCGGCCACTTCCGCTCTCCGAGGACGGGACCCTCGATCAGGAGACGCTATTCCCCGAGAGCGTCCGGGGCCGTCGTGCCGCCTCGGCCGGGATCGGGGCCGCCCGATGACCGGGCCCACCCCGATTCGCGCCGTGGTCTTCGACCTCGACGGCACCATGTTCGACACCGAGGCCCTGTTCTTCCGGGTCGCGTCGGAGATGCTCCAGGCCCGGGGGAAGCGATTCACCCTGGAGATCATGCGGGCCATGATCGGCCGGCAGGGGAACGAGTCGGGCCTGGCCTTCAAGACGATGACCGGGCTGGAGGACGAGCCCGAGGCCCTGATGGCCGAGGCCCGCGAGCGGTTCATGGCCGAGATCGACGCCGCCGTCCATCCGACCCCGGGACTGTTCGCGCTCCTCGATCGCCTGATCGCCCTCGGCATCCCCAGGGCGGTGGCGACTTCGTCGCGGCGGGCGTATGCGGAGCGGCTGCTCAAGGGGCATGGCCTGTTCGACAACTTCGCCTTCGTCCTGGCCGCCGAGGACGTGGCGAAGCACAAGCCCGACCCGGAGATCTATCGCACCGCCGCCGCCCGCCTGGGCGTGCCGACGTCGTCGGTCCTGGTCCTGGAGGACACGCCGACCGGACTCGCTGCGGCGAAGGCGGCCGGGACGTTCGCCGTGGGCGTGCCCCACGAGCACAGCCCGGCCGAGGACCTGGGTGCGGCCGACCTCCTGATCGACACGATGGCCGACCCCCGTCTCCTCTCCCTGTTCCCCCTCCATCCCGATGCGACCGACCGATGAATGAAGCCCCCGATCGACCCTGGCTCCCCTACGTGCTGCCGATGGGAGTGTTCCTCGGGTTCAGCATGCTCGAAGGCTACCTGCCCAAAGGCAGCGGGGGAGGCCCGCACCCGACCTGGTATCCCCTTGCCTATACCGCCAAGATCGCGGCGGTCCTTGCGGCGATGTGGTTCGGTCGATCGACCTGGTCCGACCTCAAGCCCCGCCCGGGGATGCTCGGCTGGGCGTTGGCGATCGGCGCGGGGGTGCTGGTGACGGGGATGTGGGTGGGGCTCGATGGCTGGTACTACCGGTTCGACAAGGAGGATGCCCGGGCCGCCTTCGATCCGTTCACCCTCCCGCCGGCCGCCCGGTTCGGGTTCCTGGCCGTGCGGTTGCTCGGGCTGGTCGTCGTCGTGCCGATCTTCGAGGAACTGTTTTGGCGGTCGTTCCTCCTCCGGTGGGTGATCGACCCCGACCACTTCCGCGATGTTCCCATCGGCCGGGTCACGCCGATGGCGGCCGGGGTCAGCGCGGCCCTGTTCGCGTCGGCCCATCCGGAGTGGCTCCCGGCCTTGCTGACGGGGCTGCTCTGGGCGGGGCTGCTATGGAGGACGAAAAGCCTGCTCGCCTGCGTCGTCAGCCACATGGTGGCCAACCTGGGGTTAGGGCTATACGTCCTGGCGACGCACCAGTGGAAGTACTGGTGAAGCGGTCGGGATCATCCCGACGTTTCATTCGTCCAGGCTGATCCCGGCCAGCAGGCTCGACCGCGCGACCACCGTCACGGAGCTGAGCGACATCGCCACGGCGGCGATCAAAGGGCCGTAGGAACCCATCAGGCCGAACGCGGCCAGGGGGATCCCGACCGTGTTGTAGGCGAAGGCCCAGAACAGGTTCTGGCGGATCGCCCGGAGCGTCTTCCGGCCCAGCCGGAGGGCGCGGGGCACCGAGCGGAGATCCCCGGTCGCGACCACCACGTCGGCGACCGCCTTGGCCAGGTCGGTGCCGGTGCCGAGCGCGATCCCGACGTCGGCCGCGGCCAGAGCGGGGGCGTCGTTGAGGCCGTCGCCGACCATCGCCACCCGCTCGCCCTGGGCCTTCATCTCCTCGATCTTCGCCGCCTTGCCGTCGGGCCGGACCCCGGCGAAGACGAGATCGGACGGGATCCCGACCTCGCGGGCGACGGCGGAGGCGGTCGCGGCGTGGTCGCCGGTCAGCAGGGCGGCCTTCGCGCCCATCCGCCGGAGCGACGCGATGGCCTCGCGGGCGTGCGGCTTGATCGCGTCCTGGAGGGCGATGGCGCCCGCGAACCGCCCGTCGCGTGCCACCCGCAGCACGGTCCTCGCCCCGTCTTCCCAGGCATCCACGGCGGAATTCGGGGGCAGGTCGATCCCCTCGGAAGCGAGGAACTCCGGCGATCCGACCCGGACGGCCACGCCGTCGACCGTGGCCGTCACGCCCGAGCCCCGGATCGCGCGGAAGCCTTCGACCTTCGACCCATCCCGGTGCGGTTGGAGGGCCCGGGCCAGCGGATGCTCGCTGCCCGACTCGGCGGCGGCGGCCAGGGCGAGCAGGGCTTCCCGGCCGATCCCGTCGGCGGCGAACACGTCCACGACCTCCGGGCGACCCTCGGTCACGGTGCCGGTCTTGTCCAGGACCACCCGCGTGACCCGGTCCATGCGTTCGAAGGACGACGCCTCGCGGACGAACAGCCCGGCGCGGGCCCCCCGGCCCGAGGCGACGGCCACGGCCATCGGCGTGGCCAACCCCAGGGCACACGGGCAGGCGATGATCAGCACGGCCGCCGCGTTCAGGACGCCCCGGCCCCAGTCGCCGCCCACCGTCCCCCAACCGACCAGCGTGGCCACCGCCACCACCAGGACCGCCGGGACGAACCGGGCCGAGATCCGATCGGCCAGGCGCTGGACGCCGGCCTTGGAACTCTGGGCCTCGCGGACCAGACGGACGATCGCCTCCAGGGCGGACTCGCCGCCGAGTCGGTGCGCCTCGATCAGGATCGTCCCGTCGCCGTTCCGGGTCCCTCCCGCGACCCGATCCCCGGCCCGCTTCACCACCGGCATCGACTCGCCGGTGAGCATCGCCTCGTCAACCTCGGTCTCCCCCTCGACGACCCGGCCATCGACGGGCACCGCCTCGCCGGGCCGGACGCGGAGGGTCTCGCCGGGCCGGACCTCGCCGAGCGGGACCTCCATCTCGGCCCCGTCCCGGATCACCGTGGCCGTCCGGGGCGCCAGGTCGAGCAGCCGCTCGATGGCCGCGCCCGCCGATCCCTTCGAGCGGACTTCGAGGTACTTGCCCAGGGTGATCAGCGTGAGGATGATCCCCGCGTCCATGAACGAGTGGGCGTCATGGGCGTGGCCGTCGATCAGCCGGACCACGCCGAAGCCGAACGCCGTCGAGGTCCCCAACGCGATCAGGGTATCCATGTTCGACGACCCTTGCCGCAATCGCTCCCATGCCCCGCGCAGGTACGGGCCGCCCAGCACCGCCTGGACGATCGCCGCCAGCGCGAACATCGTCCAGCCGATGGCCGTCAGGTAGGCTCGGGCCGGGGGATAGGCCATCGGCAGATACCCTAGGACGATCAGGGGCACGGTGCCCACCACGCCCACGATCAGCCGCCGGCGCCAGAGGCCGACCTGTTCGGCCCGCTCGCGGCGGAGGGTCTCGGCCCCCTCGCCGATCACCAACTCCGCCCGCCGGGCCTGATATCCGGCCCGCTTCACCGCCTCGGCCAGCTGGGCCTCTGTCACCCGGGCCGGGTCGACGCGGACCCCGGCCCGCTCCGTGGCGAGGTTGACCCGGGCCTCGGCGACCCCCGGCACGCCTTGCAACGCCGCTTCGACCCGGCCCACGCAGCTGGCGCAGTGCATCCCGCCGATGGCGAGGTTCCACTCCTCCGGCGACGGCGGGGCAGGGGCCGGAATGGGGTCCGGGTTCCGGGGCGGGGCCAGCCCGATGGTGACGAGCTTCGGCGGGGCAGGGGCTCCCGACGGGACCGAATAGCCCGCCGCGACGATCGCCGATTCGATCCGGCCGCGAGGGACGTCGTCCCCGTCGGCCGAGATGATCGCGCGATGGTTCGCCAGGTCGACCTCGGCCGATCGGACGCCGGGCACCGCCTCGATGGCCCGGCGGACGGTCTCCACGCAGTGGCCGCAGGTCATCCCGGCCACCGGGATCTCGACGCGTGTTTCCGTGGCGCCCATGAGCCTATCTCCCCAGCTTGCCGAACCCGTCCTGACCGTCCCTGATTATGGGGCGGTCGGGGAAGGGGCGACAGGGGGAGGATCGATTCGGATCAACGGATGTGGTAGAGGTTGGCGGAATAGCGTCGTGAGGAGTGGGTCGCCAGCGATTCCCCACCATCGTCGAGGATCGCCTTGAGCGCCTGGCGATGGGCGTCGGACTTGTCCGACAGGTCGGCCTCGAGGATGAACCAGACGCGAGGCTGGCCGGAGTGGGCGTGGATCTCGCGGGCCAGGGTCCGCGGGTCGGTCAACTCGTCCTTGTCGAGCGCGACGGGGCGGATCTTGTCGAGGCCGGGGATGCCGCCGTAGGTCTGGTAGAAGTCGAACGGCGGGGCGGAGAATCGATCGACGACCGCCACGTCCCCCGGCCGCCAGTCGCGGGCCAGCCCGGTGAGCACGTTGCGGGCGCCGTGGAGTTTCGGCCGTTCGGCGAGGAACTGGATGGCCTGGAGGGAGGGCAGGGCGAGGCAGCACGCCAGCAACGCCACCCCGGCGGCCTGACCGGTCCGATCCCGCGAGCGGATCAGGCCGACGAATCCCGCCGCGATGGTCGGCAGGGTTGCCGCCGCGGTGAACAGGGCGAGGCGATCGCGTAGCGGGTACTTGTGGAGCATCGAGGCCAGCAGGGCGACGGCGATCGGGCCGACGAGAAGGGCCAGGACGGGCCGGCGCTCCCGGGACGCGGCCAGTGTCGCGACCCCGACCATCCAGCCCACGCCCATCACCACCTCCATCTTGGAGGACAGGTCCACGTCCGACTGGAGGTTGAAGAACAGGGTCCGGAACAGGCCGAACCCGACGCCCAGATAGCGGCGCACGTCGCCCGGCGAGGTCGGGATCAGCGGCAGGAATCCGGCGTCCCAGAAATCTTCCAGGAACTGATTCTGGCCGAGATCCTTGAGGGTCAGCACGTAGACGACCGCGAAGTTGGCCAGCCAGAACGCGGCGACGCCCACGCCCGCCAACGCCCGACCGCGCCGGCCGGCCCACAACTCGTTGAGGATGACCGTCGTGCCCGCCGCGGCCAGCACGAAGACCGAGGAATGCGACACCCACACCGCCGCGGTGCCGCACAGGGCGAACCCGACGGCCCGGCCGGTGCTCAGCCCGAGACGCATGGCGTCGGCGGCCAGGACCAGGATGGCCAGCCCCACGGCCACGTCGATCCCGTACTGCTTGACCTCGCCCGAGTAGTAGATCAGCGCCGGGGAGACGCCGGCCAGGGCCACAGCGACGATCGCCTCCCACCGCCCCAGGTTGGTGGCGCAGAAGCGATACAGGAGCGCCAGCGTCGCCAGCGAGGCCAGGAACGGCAGGAGCCGCAACGCCAGTTCCGTCGGCCCGAACGCCATCACCGCCAGCTTTTCCAGGATCAGGAAGCCGATCGGCGCCCCCTGGTCGAGATCGAGCGGTTCGAACAGGCCGGCGAACGAGCGCCCGCAGATGTTCAGCGCGAGCATGGTTTCGTCGAGCCAGAGCGATCGTCCGACCAGGAGCATCCGCAGCCGGAAGGCGACCCCCAGCAGCACGGCCAGGGTCAGGGCGGCGGTCCCCCACCTCGGGTCGAGGGCCGCGGCCGCGTCGGACGGGGCCGAAACCCCATCGTTCGAAGGGCGTGCGGGCGTCCGGCCCCGCGACAGGAAGGAAGCGATCGTCGTCATGGGTGTCACGCGTCGAGTCGAGTGGTTGAGTCGTCCCATCCCTGGGGCGCGCGGCCTCTAGCCGCGATCACCCACTCCTGATTCCTCGAAATTCGCGCCAGATGCCGTCAGCCCCCCGGATCTCGCTGGGGAGGAACCGGGCCTTGTAGGCCATCGAACCGCACCCTTCGACCAGGTATCCGAGGTAGACGTGCGGCAGGCCCAGGGACCGGGCCCGGTCGATCAGGGCCAGCACGTTCCAGGTGCCCAGCGACCGGGATCGGCAGTCCGGGTCGTAGATGAAGGTGATCGCCGACAGGCCGACGGGCAGGGAGTCCACGTAGCCGACCCCGACGAGACGGCCGTCGATGCGGAACCGCCATTCCTCGGTCGGGAACGGGTTGTCCACGAACGACTCGACATATTCGGCCGCCCCTTCGCGACGCCGGTCCGGCCACTGCTTCGCCCCGGCTTGGTGGGCGTGATAGCGCCGGTACAGGTCGAGGTTCTCCCGGGACGCCGATGGCTCGCCGATCTCCAGGAGGACGTCTCCCTGGTTGGCCTTGCGGGCCCTCCGCTGCGACCGGTCCGGCGCGAACCGGGCGACGTCGACCCGGATCGGCCGGCACTCTTGGCAGCCTTCGCAGGCCGGGCGGAACAGCGACCGGCCGAACCTGCGCCAGCCGGCCAGCATCCGGGAGGCGTACTCGGCGGCGTCGATCTCCAGGGCGATCTGATACTCCAGGGTCCAGTCGCGGTCGGGCAGGTAGCCGCAACGGCCCGGGTCGTCGAGGATCGGGGGCCAGAGTTTCATGGTCGCGGCGGCTCCCGGGGCGAGGCCGCGGCATGGGCGGCATTGAGGAGGTCGGGGCCCGGACCATAGAATAGCCGGACCCTGGCGATGCCGCATCCCGCCGACTCGGGAGCCGAGTCCGATCCGGTCGTCCGGGATGGGGACCGGGGGATCTTGCATGCCATCTCGGATCGAAGATTATGCCCTGGTCGGCGACTGCCAGTCGGCCGCGTTGATCGGCCGGGATGGGTCGGTCGACTGGCTCTGCTTCCCCCGGTTCGACTCGCCGGCCTGCTTCGCCGCCCTGCTCGGGGATGAGCGGAACGGGCGGTGGCGGATCGCGCCGACGGCCGAGGTCACGGCGACCCGCCGCCGCTATCGCGACGGCTCGATCGTCCTGGAGACGGAGTTCGAGACCGCCGATGGGGTCGTCCGCCTGATCGACTTCATGCCGAGCCGAGGCCAGGCGCCCGACCTGATCCGGATCGTCGAAGGGGTGCGCGGCCGCGTCCCGATGAATCTCGAATTGATCCTCCGGTTCGACTACGGGTCGATCGTCCCGTGGGTGGTCGCCTGCCCGGGGGGCCTCACGGCGACGGCCGGCCCCGACCACATCCGGCTCATGGCCGACATCCCGCTCCGGGGCGAGAACCTCACGACCGTGGCCGAGTTCGTCGTGGGGGAAGGGGACCGCGTCTCGTTCGTGATGACCTGGCACCCCTCGTTCCGCCCCGAGCCGCGCGAGGTCGACGCCGAAGAATCGCTCGTCGAGACCGAGGCCTGGTGGAACGAGTGGTCGTCGCGATGCAACTATGACGGGCCCTGGCGCGACGCCGTGCTCCGGTCGTTGATCACTCTCAAGGCCCTGACCTACGAGCCGACGGGCGGGATCGTGGCGGCCCCCACGACCTCGCTCCCCGAGCAACTCGGCGGGGTCCGGAACTGGGATTACCGCTTCTGCTGGGTCCGCGACGCGACCTTCACCCTCTATGCCCTGGCCAACGCCGGCTACCTGGACGAGGCCCGCGCCTGGCGGGCGTGGCTCCACCGCGCGGTGGCCGGCACCCCCGAGACGCTCCAGATCATGTACGGGCTGGACGGCCGGCGCCGGCTGCCCGAGCAGATCCTCCCCTGGCTCGCGGGGTACGAAGGGGCCGGCCCGGTCCGGATCGGCAACGGGGCGGCCACCCAGTTCCAGCTCGACGTCTTCGGCGAGCTGGCCGCGACCATGTACGAATGCCGCCGCGCCGGGCTGGAGGTGGACGAGGAGGGCTGGGCCTTCGGCCGCGCCCTGTACGAGTCGCTGGAGCGGTTCTGGCACGAGCCCGACGAGGGGATCTGGGAGGTGCGTGGTCCCCGCCGCCACTTCACCCACTCCAAGATGATGGCCTGGGTCGCCTTCGACCGCGGGGTCCGGGGCATCGAGGAGTTTGGCCTGGAGGGGCCGCTCGAACGCTGGCGCGAGACCCGCGACAAGATCCACGCCGAGGTCTGCCGCGAGGGTTTCAACGCCGCCCGCGGCGCCTTCGTCCAGAGCTATGGCTCGGATCGGCTCGACGCCAGCCTTTTGATGATGCCCCTGGTCGGCTTCCTTCCCGCCACCGATCCCCGGGTCCGGTCGACCATCGAGGCGATCGGCCGGGAACTGAACCGGGGCGGGCTAATCGACCGCTACCAGGCCGATGATGAGGACGTGGACGGGCTGCCCCCCGGCGAGGGCACCTTCATGCCCTGCTCGTTCTGGATGGTGGATTGCCTCAACCTGCTCGGCCGGGAGGCGGAAGCCCGGGCGATGTTCGATCGCTTGCTGTCCCTGTGCAACGACGTCGGCCTGCTCTCCGAGGAGTACGACCCGGTCGCCGGGCGGATGACCGGGAATTTCCCCCAGGCCTTCTCCCACATCTCGCTGGTCAATTCCGCCTTCGCCCTGTCCAAGCACCGGTGGCCGATCCACGTGGAACCATCGACCTGAGCCCGCGGGCCCGGGGCGAACCATTCCGTCGCCCCCGGGGTCGGCCTAGAATGGGCCTTTGGTCGGACGGATGCGCCCGCCGGGGCCGGCCCCGCCGACCGTCGAGGATCGAGGACGGACACGCGATGGCGACGGCGACGACACGGCAAGCGTTCGGGATCGAAGGGCTGGACCGGATGCTTGGCGGGGGCCTCCTGCCCGGGACGTTGACCGTCCTGGCGGGGGCGACCGGGGTCGGCAAGACCCAGCTCGGCCTGCGGTGGGCGAATCATGGACAGGTCGCCGACGGCCGGCGCGGAATCATCTGCGACCTCAGCAGCCGGGGGGACGGCCAGAATCACGAGGCCTACGCCCGCGACCAATTCGGCTGGGATCTGGCCGAGCAGCCCGCCGACGCTCCCCTGGATCTCGACGCCGTGTGGGATTTCGAGCGCAAGTGGGGGGACTACTTCCACCCCTTCGCCCGCGCCGGACGCCGCGTGACCCGCCGCGACCTGGAGGCCGACGAGTGGCACGCCTGGAAGTCCGACCTGGCGCGGAACCTCCGGGGCTCGGCCGCCTACTTCTACTCCCACTTCGTCCGGGGGACGCGGCGGGTGGTCGTCGATGGGATCGAGCCCACCGAGCGGTTCTCGGAGTCGATCCAGTTCGAGTTCTTCGAGTACCTGTACCAGCACATCCTCCGCAAGGACGACGACTGGGCCGCCCGCGAGGTCTTCCGCGAGCAGTTCCGCGCGAACGAGCCGCAGGTCGAGGCCCATCGCTACGACTCGAAGTCGATCGGCTGCCTGTACCTCTACACGACGCCCCACGTCCTGCTCGACGACCTCATGGCCCAGCCGATCGGCGAGGGGGACATCTTCTCCAACGCCAACACGATCATCCTGATGGGGCGGACCAAGGAGGCCGGCCGGATGGGCCGGGCCCTCTACGTCGCCAAGCATCGGGGGAGCGCAGGCTCGGACGACATCCGCCCCTACCGCCTGACCGATCAGGGGATGGTGATCGACTGAGCCGGAGCGGTCAGCGGGCGACGGGCCTCAGTTCGAGTCGGATCGGGACAGGATGGGCCAGGCGGCGGATCTCGCGGTCCATCGCCTCGGCCTTCTCCTGGGCTTCCTCCAGGGGCAGGCCGGGCGCCACCCCCGGCCTTTTGTGGCCGATGGCGAAGAGCCACGCGGCCGCGAGCATCCGCGATCGGACCTCCAGGATCGGCCGGATCGCCGCCGACCGGCGGTTGGACGACAGGTCGGGCAGGGCCGTGAGGTCGATCCCTCCGGCCAACGCCGCGCGGTCGAACTCGCCGATCCGGCGTCCGTCTTCCATCAACACGTAACGCGGGTCGGGAAGGCCGGCGACGGCGAGCCGATGCCGGTTGAAGCGATCGATGCGGGGCGGTGCGCCGGCCGGGAGGCGGTCCCAGCCGGCGGCATGGGGCATCGGCACGCGCGTGGTCCAGGCGAACCGGATCGTGCCGTCCTCGTTGGCCAGTCCCTCGACCCGGCCCTGCGTCGCGGCCATCGCCTTCGCGTCGATCGCGGCATCATCGACCTCTTCCGGCAGGCCCCAGGCGGCGAGCAACGACTCGGCGATCAGCCAGTGACCGGCCGGGCCGGGGTGGATGCCATCCCGGGCCATCGCGTAGGTGGGGTCCAGGGCGGCGAAACTCGCCATCGCCTGGCTGGCCGGGGAGTGGACATCAGCGACGGCCCATCCCCGTTCCTTCTGGCCCACGAGCCATCGGGCATAGCGGCCCAGCGTCCGGTCGTAATCGACATAGGGATGGCTGTATCCGTAATCGTCTGCCCCGAGCGGGCGGGCCTTATCGGCGGTCGGGCGGACGTCGAACGGGAACGGCGTGGCGATCAGCACCGAGGCCCCGGCCCTTGTTGCCTGCTCGTGGAGCCCTTCCATCCCCGAGCGGAACGCCGCGAATCGACCTTCGTCGAACGGGTGGAAGATCCCGTCGTTCATGCCATAGGAGGCCACGACGAGGTCGGGGTGGGTGGCGTCCAGGGCCCGGGCCAGCCGCTCATGGACCGTGGGCCGGGGCCACGGGTGTTCCTTCTCCGAGAGCCCCGAGGCCGTCTCCGAGGGCAGCCCGAGGTTGAGGACGCGGCGTGGCCGATCGGGGAACCGGGTGGCGAGGTAGGCCTCGACATCCTGCACGAAGGTCCCGGCGTAGGTGATGCTGTCGCCCAGGAAGACGATCCGCTCGGCCTGCTCGACCCGGGGCCCGGCCCCGATCCAGGCGGCCGCGACGGCGATTGCAAAACAGGACACCATCGATGGGTTCCCCGTGGACCCCCGGCCTCGTTTTCGATTTTCCCGGAGGATGTGGGGCTGAAAGTATAGTCAACCGGCCAGCCCGCCGCGATAATGGTCTGCAACTCCACCCCTTCCGACGACCGAGGCCCGAGCGATGTCGCCCCGGCCTTCCGGTGCCGCTGGTCTTGAGGAGCGAGGTCGATCGCCATGCCCGACGCGTCGCCGGTCGCGCCGACGATCGAACTGATCAGCACGTATCTGCCGCGCCGGCTCTTCGAAATGACGAAGGATCAGGTCCGGATCGGCCGCGACCCGGGCTCGGACATCTTCCTGAACCGCAAGGACGTGTCGTGGTCGCACGCCCGGATCTTCCGCCGGGACGGCGGGTTCTTCGTCGAGGATCGGGAGAGCCGGAACGCGACCTACCTGGATGGGGAGCGGCTCTCGCCCCACCACCCGCGCCGGCTCGACGATAATCATCGGATCCGGATCTGCGGGAACATCCTGGTGTATCGCCGCGAGGCGGTGCGGATCGAGACCGAGGAGAACGGATCGACGATCCTGGGGACGCTAGGCAATCTCACCTCGCTGGACATCGTCTCCAGCGTCGCCCGCCCCGAGGACGTCCTCCGCGCAGTCCTGGAGATCAACCGCAACCTCGGCGGGACGATCGAGCTGGACGAGGCTTTGGGCCGGACGCTGGGCACCCTGTTCGAGGTGTTCGACGAGGCCGAAGGAGGCTTCATCCTGACCGGCGAGCCCGGATCCAACATGGTCCAGCGCGCGATCCGCCACCGCGACGGCGATGCCCCGCTGAGCCTGAGCCTCAGCGCCCGGGACCACGCGATCCGACAGGGACAAGGGCTGATCTGCACCGAGGACGGCTCGGATGGCCTCTCGCGGACGATCCTGTGCGTCCCGTTGCTGGCGCGCTCCGGCCTGTCGATCGGGATCATCCAGCTGAGCAGCCGCCCGGGGGGCCCGGGGTTCCGGGCCGACGACCTCGACCTGCTGGCTGCGGTGGCGGTCCCCGTCGGGGTGGCCGTGGAGAACCACCGCCTGCTCTGGAACAAGGGGGAATGGGCGGCGGCCGGCGAGGTCCAGCGGGCCCTCCTGCCCCGACACCGACCACGCAGCGACCGCTACACCACCTGGGAACATTACGAGCCGGCCCAGGAGGTGGGCGGCGACTACTACGACTACATCCCGATCGAGCCGGCGGAGGCCGACGGCCGGCACGAGTGGACTCGGTGGGGCGTGGCGGTCGGCGACGTGGTGGGCAAGGGGATGTCCGCCGCTTTGCTGATGTCGCACCTCTCCTCGGAGGTCCGCCACCGGGTCCGCGCCGAGGCCTCGCCGGAACTGGTGGTCGCCGGTCTCAACCGACACCTGTTCGATGCCGAGATCCTCGACCGCTTCGTGACGTTCCTGCTGATCGTCGTCGACGCCCCGAAGGATCGGATCCTGATCGTCAACGCCGGCCATCCCGCGCCGATGATCCGGCGGGCGAACGGGAGGATCGAGGTGGTCGGCGATGAGGACGCGGGGCCGCCCCTCGGCGTGGTGATCGACCATCCCTATCGGATCACGACCGTCGGGCTCGACCCCGGGGATGTCGTGGTCGCCTACACCGACGGCGTCAGCGAGGCGATCAACGCCCACGATCGCCTGTTCGGGGTGGAGGCCATCCGGGCGACGCTGGCCCAGTCCCCGCCGGGCGTCCAGGCCATCGGCCGGTCGATCCTCAAGGCCGTCCGGGTCCATGCCCTCGGCCATCCCCAGAGCGACGACATCGCCATCGTCTGCTTCGGCCGGGATGCCTGACCCTCCCGCGGCATCGCCGGCCCGGCGGGTCCCGGATCCGATCTCCTGTGAAGGCAGGAGTGTGCGCGACCTGCCGCCGGTTGGGGCGACCGGCGTGACCGAGCCGACTTGACAGTATCGATGATTGACCCCGAGAATGGCCCGTCCTGGACCGCGCCCGTGGGATCTGACCCATCCGGGATCGGAGTGCAGCCGGGCCACCATCCCCATGGGGTGGGCCCGAGGCTGTCCGGGTGATCCGGACACCGACCCCGCCCGATCCCGCGAGGATGCCCCACGATGCGTTTGAGCCAGGACGTGGCCGGTCACAGCGTCGACGTCACGAATTGCGATAAAGAGCCGATCCACATCCCCGGCCGGATCCAGTCCCACGGCGTCCTGTTCGCCCTCAGCAAGCCCGGGCTGCTCATCGAGCAGATCAGCGACAACGCGGAGGAAGTGGTCGGCCATCGCCCCGCCGATCTCCTCGGCAAGCCGCTCAGCATCCTGGTCGATCCGGCCCGCTGGGACGGGTTTCGCGAGACGCTGCTCTCGCCCGATGCCCGGGCGGGCAACCCGCTGCGGTTCACGTTCGGGTCCGGCGAGCAGGCGCGGACATTCGACGGGTCCGCCCACCGCAACGTCGACGGCGTCCTGATCCTGGAGATCGAGAACGGGCGGCTGAAGGCCGACCGGGCCAGCGGCGACCACTCCCAATCGATTCGCCGGGCCATGTCCCGGCTCCAGGGGACGTCCACCCTCCGCGACTTCTGCCAGGTCGCCGCGTCGGAACTCCGGTCGTTGGCCGGGTTCGACCGTGTGACCGTCTACCGGTTCGACCCCGCCTGGAATGGGCACGTCTTCGCCGAAGACAAGCGGGATGGCCTGGAACCCCTGCTGGGGCTGCATTTCCCGGCCAGCGACATCCCGGAGCAGGCGAGGCGGCTGTACCACCTCAACCCGATCCGCCTGATCGCCGACGTCGCCTCGACCCCCTCCGAGCTGATCCCCGCCAACAATCCGGGCAACGGACGCCCGCTCGACCTCAGCCTCTCGGTCCTGCGGAGCGTCTCGCCGATTCATATCAAGTACCTGGAGAACATGGGCGCCGGGGCCTCGATGTCGATCTCCCTGACGCGCGAGGGGCGACTCTGGGGCCTCCTTTCGTGCATGCACTACCGGGGGGGGCGCTACGTCCCGCCGGAGGTCCGCGCGACCTGCGAGTTCCTGGGCGTCCTGACCTCGGTCCAGCTCGGGGTCAAGGAGGATAGCGAGGACATCGGCCACCGCTCCCGGCTCCAGGCGATCCGCGAGAGCCTGATGCAGCGGATGTCGGAGGCGTCGGACCTGGTGGAGGGGCTGACCACCCCGGGCTCGGCCCTGCTCGAACTGACCGCGGCGACCGGGGCGGCGATCGTCCACGGGTCCCATGTCGCCACCCTGGGGGAGACCCCGGACGAGGACCAGATCCTGGACCTGGTCAGGTGGCTGCGGGTCCACGCCTCCAGCGATGTCTTCTTCACCGACTCGCTGCCGAGGATCTACCCGGATGCGGCCGAATTCCGGGACAAGGCCTGCGGCCTGGTCTCGATCGCCACGTCCAAATCCCAGGGCCACCACGTCCTGTGGTTCCGCCCCGAGGTCATCCAGACGGTCGACTGGGGGGGCAACCCCAACAAGCCGGTCGAGGCGGCGCGGGATGGCGTCCCGCTCTCCCCCCGGACGTCGTTCGAGCTGTGGAAGGAAGTCGTCCGTCTCAAGTCGCTCCCCTGGCAGGCCTGCGAGATCGACGTGGCCCGCGGCCTCCGCGACGCGATCATCGCCGTGGTCGTCCGCCGCGCCGAGGAACTGACCCGGCTCAACGAGGAGTTGGAGCGGAGCAACACCGACCTGGACGCCTTCGCCTACATCGCCTCGCACGACCTCAAGGAGCCCCTCCGGGGCATCCACAATTACGCCAGCTTCCTGCTGGAGGATTATGCCGACCGGCTCGAAGAGGACGGCGTCTCCAAGCTGAACACGATGGTCCGGCTGACCCAGCGGATGGAGGACCTGATCGAATCGCTTCTCCGGTACTCCCAGCTGGGCCGGGTCGGCCTGTCCTTCAGCCCGGTCGACCTCCACGAGGTCGTGACCGAAGTCCTCGACAACCTGGCGCTGACCCTGTCGGAATCCGGGGCCGAGGTCCGGATCCCCCGACGGCTGCCGGTCGCGATGTGCGACCGGGTCCAGGTCGGCGAGATCTTCAGCAATCTGATCGCCAACGCGCTGAAGTACACCGACAAGGTGGATCGGTGGGTCGAAGTCGGGTATGAAGAACCCATCCGGCCGATCGTCGAGCCGAGCCCTGGGGCCGAACCGGCCTCGATGGTACTCTATGTGAGAGACAACGGGATCGGGATCGCGGAGCGCTACCAGGCCACGATCTTTCGGCTCTTCAAGAGGCTCCACGCCCGCGATAAATTCGGGGGCGGCACCGGTGCCGGGCTGACCATCGCCAAGAAGATCGTGGAACGACATGGGGGGACGATCTGGGTGGAATCCGCCCCGGGCAAGGGCACGACGTTCTACTTCACGCTCCGCGGTTGATCGAAGAGGGGGGGAGGTCCGGCATGTCTTGCGGTCAGGTGATTCTCGTGGTTGAGGATAGCGACGAGGATTTCGAGGCGACGAAAAGGGCCTTCCGCAAGAGCGAGGTGACTCGCCCGATCTTCCGATGCACTGATGGCGAGGAGGCCATCGATTATCTCTTCCGGCGGGGCGTCTATGCCGGCCCGGGCAAGGCACCCCGTCCCGCCATGATCCTGCTCGACCTCAACATGCCCGGCACCGACGGCCGGGAGGTCCTCGAACAGATCAAGTCGAACGAAGAGACCCGGCTCACGCCGGTGGTGATCCTCACCACCTCGTCGAATCCCCGGGACATCGACGACTGCTATCGATACGGCGCCAACAGCTATCTGATCAAGCCGGTGAATTTCGACCGCTTCCTCCGCTCGATCCGGCTCCTCAATGAGTACTGGTTCAACACCGTGACCCTCCCCGTCAAGCAGGCCTGAATGGGCGGCAATCGGCGAGACTGGTACGTGGAATGCTATAGATCCCCCGGGGGGCGCTCCATCCGCAACGCCTCGGTCGTCCGGCGCCGGACAGGGGGGGAAATCCGGTGGGCGGGCCAGGTCCCCTCATCGGCCCGTCGGCAGGACCTTCTGGCGTGAAAAGGGCTGGCCGATGACAACGACTCCTCCTGGCGCGGTCGACCTGAGCAACTGCGATCGCGAGCCGATTCACGCCCCCGGCTCGATCCAACCTCACGGGACGCTCCTGATCCTGGACGAGGCCGACCTCCGCATCGCCCACGCGGGCCGGAATGCCGGCACGGTGCTCGGGCGACGGGCGGAAGACCTGATCGGGACCGGCATCGCCGACTGGCTCGGCGTCGATTTCGGCCGGTTGATCCGCGAATCCCTGGACCACCCGGCCATCGACCAGGCTCCCCAGCTCCTCCGGACCCTCTCCATGGATTTCGCGGGCCGGGAGGCCGAGTTCGACGCGATCATCCACCGAGGTGCCGACGGCCTCATCCTCGAATTCGAGCCGTCGGGACTCGGTGGTTCGCGGGCGGATTCGTGGGCGGAAGCCGGCCCGTTCGCGCGGGACATCCTCAACCGGCTCGATCAGGCCACGACGATCGAGGCCCTGTGCTCGCTGGTCGCCGCCGAGATCCGGCGGCTCATCGGGTTCGATCGCACGCTGGTCTACCGATTCGACGACGGATGGAATGGGACTGTCATCGCCGAGGATCGCAACGAGAATCTCCCCTCTTATCTGGATATGCGATTCCCCGCGAGCGACATCCCGGCCCCGGCCCGGGAACTTTATCGGACCAATCGCGTCCGCTCGATCTTCGACGTCGGGCATGCCCCGGTCCCGATCGTCCCGGAGGGGCGGGAGGGCCAGCCCATCGACCTGCGCTTCTCGACCTTGCGGGCCGTCTCGCCGGTCCACATCGAATACATGATCAACATGGGGACGGCGTCCTCGGTGTCGATTTCGATCCTCCGCGAAGGTGCCCTGTGGGGGTTGATCGCCTGCCACAATCGGGAGCCCCGGTTCGTCCCGTTCCGCGATCGGGCCGCGTGCGACTTCATCGGCCAGGTCTTCTCGATCCAGTTGGCCGCCAAGACGCAGCGGATCGAGTCCGAGCTTCGGATCGGCCGCAAGGCGATCCATTCCCGGCTCCTGGCCGCGATGACCGAGGAGGAAGACTTCGTGGCCGGGCTGGAAAAGCACGGCGACGAACTGCTCAAACTCACCGACGCGACCGGCGCCGCGGTCCTCAACGAGGGGCGCACCGTCCTGATCGGGGTGACCCCCGGGCCCGAGGAGGTCGAGCGGATCGCCGACTGGCTGGTGCGCGAGGGGCGCGACGATCTGGTCGTGAGGGAGTCCCTGGAAGGGGAGGTCCTGGGGGCCTCGGATTTCAAGGACGAGGCCAGCGGTCTGATCGCCATCTCGATCTCGAAGCTCCATCGGGGGTTCATCCTCTGGTTCCGCCCGGAGGTGATCCGGACCGTGGCCTGGGGGGGCGACCCCTCCAAGGCGATGGTGGCCGAGGAAGGCGGACGGATCCACCCGAGGCGATCGTTCGAGTCGTGGCTGGAGACCGTGCGATTCCAATCGAAGCCGTGGCTCGACTCCGAGATCGAGGCGGCATCGGAGCTGCGACATTCGATCGTCGGCATCGTCCTCCGCCACGCCGAGGAGCGGGCCCAGTTCAGCACCGAGTTGGAGCGGAGCAATAAGGAACTGGAGGCGTTCTCCTATTCGGTGTCCCACGACCTCCGCGCCCCGTTCCGCCACATCGTCGGCTACTCGGACATGCTCCGCGAGGAGGAGGGGGATCGGCTCAGCGCCGAGGGGAGGCGCTACCTGAACACCATCATCGACGCGGCCCAGAACGCGGGCACCCTGGTCGACAACCTCCTGGCGTTCTCCCGGATGGGCCGCACCACGATCCATCCGGTGCCGATCGACATGAACATCCTCGCCAATGAGGTCGTCCGCGAGGCGATGATGGAGGCGGGCGGCCGCTCGATCACCTGGAAGATTGACCCCTTGCCGACGATCGAGGGGGACCTCATGATGATCCGCCTGGCCCTGGGCAACCTCGCCTCCAACGCCGTGAAGTACACTCGCAACCGCCCCGAAGCGGTCGTCGAGATCGGCGCCCGGGCCGCCGGGCCCGAGATCATCTTCCACGTCCGCGACAACGGGATCGGATTCGATATGCGGTATGTGGACAAGCTGTTCGGGGTCTTCCAGCGGCTGCACCGCCAGGAAGACTTCGAAGGGACGGGCATCGGCCTCGCCAACGTCCGCAGGATCATGGGCCGGCACGGCGGCCGGGCCTGGGCCGAGGGGGAACCCGACCGGGGCGCGGCCTTCTTCTTCGCCTTGCCGAGATCTGTCGCTGAAACCACGGATGGGACGAGGGGGCGAGGTTAAGCATGCTCAAGCCGATCCTGCTGGTCGAGGACAATCCGAACGACATCGAGCTAACCCTGGTCGCCCTCGGGCGCAGCCAACTGGCCAACGATGTCGTCGTCACCCGCGACGGTGCCGACGCCCTCGACTACCTGAGGTGCGAGGGAGAGTACAGCGATCGGCCGAAGGGGAACCCCGCCGTCGTCCTGCTCGACCTCAAGCTCCCCAAGATCGACGGGCACCAGGTCCTGGAGCAGCTGAAGAAGGACCCGGATTTGCAAGCCATCCCGGTGGTGGTCCTGACGGCTTCGCGCGAGGAGAAGGACCTGCTCAAGAGCTACAAGCTGGGCGTCAACGCCTACGTGGTCAAGCCGGTGGCCTTCAAGGACTTCATCGGGGCGATCCAGGAACTCGGCATGTTCTGGGCCCTGCTCAACGAGCCCCCGCCGGGCAGCCTCCGCCCGAAACGATAAAATCAATGATGATGGGGATGCGCGCGTCGAAGGATTTCCGCCGAGGTAATTGATGTGACCCGGATTTTCATCCTGCACCTGGAAGATAGCGTCCTGGACGCTGAATTGGTCTGCAAGTGCCTGCGGAAAGACGACCTGAAATTCGAATATTCGCGCGTCGACGGGCGGGATGAATTCATCGCCGCGTTGGAAACGCACCGCCATTCGGTGATCCTCGCCGATCACTCCCTCCCCAGCTTCGACGGCCTCTCCGCCCTGGAACTGGCCCGGAAGCTGACCCCGGACACGCCGTTCCTGTTCGTCTCGGGAGTCCTCGGCGAGGAAGTCGCCATCGAGATGCTCAAGCGCGGGGCGACCGACTACGTCCTCAAGCAACGCCTGGATCGGCTGGGGCCGGCGGTGCGCCGCGCCTTGACCGAGGCCAGCGAGCGGGCGGAGCGGCGTCGTGCCGAGGTCGAGCTGCTCGAACGCGAGCGGATGCACCGCCTGATCCTGGATAGCGTCAAGGATTATGCCATCATGACGATGGACACCGAGGGCCGGCTGACCAGCTGGAACTCGGGGGCCACCAACGTCCTGGGCTATCGCGAGTCGGAGATCCTCGGCCAACCCCACAGCATCCTCTTCACCGCCGAGGACATCCAGGCGGACATCCCTCGCCGCGAGTTGAATCGGGCCGGCCGCCCGACCCGGGGCGACGACGAACGATGGCACGTCCGCAAGGATGGCACCCGATTCTGGGGCAGCGGCCTGGTCATGCCCCTGCTCGACAACCATGGCCAGCTCAAGGGTTACACCAAGGTCATCCGCGACATGACCGAGCGGAAGAAGGCCGAGGAGGCCCTCAAGGAGGCCGATCGCCGCAAGGATGAGTTCCTGGCCATGCTGGCCCACGAGCTGCGCAACCCGCTGTCGGCGATCCACAACTCCTCCCAACTCGCCCTCCGCCCGGGGCTTTCTCCCGAGCGGCTGAGCTGGACCAAGGAGGTGATCGTCCATCAGGTCAAGCACCTGTCCCGGCTGGTGGATGACCTCCTGGATGTCTCGCGGATCACCCGGGGCAAGATCCGGCTCCGCCCCGAATGGGTCGAACTGGGGCCGATCCTGGCCCGGGCCGTCGAGACCACACGGCCCCAGATCGAGGAACAGCGCCATACCCTGAACCTATCGATTCCGGACGAGCCCCTCGAACTGATGGGGGATCCGACCCGGCTGGAGCAGATCTTCGTCAACCTCCTGACCAATGCCGCCAAGTACACGGAGACGGGAGGCCGGATCGACCTCTCGGCGCGGTTCACGGGCCACGAATTCGTGATCTCGGTCCGGGACAACGGCGTCGGGATCGAATCGCAGATGTTGCCCAGGATCTTCGATCTCTTCTCGCAGGTCGACCAGTCGCTCGACCGGTCCCAGGGGGGCCTGGGGATCGGGCTGACCATCGTCCACAAGCTTGTCGAACTGCACGGCGGCCGGATCACCGCGTCGAGCGAAGGGCGGAACTGCGGGAGCGAGTTCACCATCCGGCTGCCGGCCTCCAAGCCCCACGCCGCCGAGCCGGCCGGCATCAGCCCGCCCCCGAGTAGCCAGGCCCCCCGGCCCGGCTCCAGCGTCCTGGTCGTCGACGACAACATGGATACGGCCAACGCCCTGTCGGAGCTTCTCCAGATCTCCGGTTACGAGGTCCACTCGGTCCACAACGGGCTCGAAGCCCTGACGGCCGCGCGCGACTATCGCCCCGAGGTGGTGCTCCTCGACATCGGCCTGCCCGGGATGGATGGGTATCAGGTGGCCGAGCAACTGCGCCGCGACGAGAGGCTCAAGGCGGCGTTCATCGTCGCCATCACCGGCTACGGAGAGGAGCAGGCGATCCGCCGCTCGCGCGAGGCCGGCTTCGACCATCACCTGGTGAAGCCGGTGGACTATGACACGTTGCTCTCAATCCTGGCCCGACGCGATGCCGTGCCTACCTGATCGGCCGCGGCCGGACGTCCCGAAGGCGGGGGGCCTTCGGAGACGTCGCCGAGGGTTCAGCGGGCCTTGTCCTTGATCGGCTTCTGGATCTCCCAGTACTGCTTGGCCCGGGCGACGAACGGGGAGTTGTAGCCCAGGACCCGGATGGGGCCGGCCGCTTCCAACTCGGGGCGGGCCGCGATTGCCTCGGAGAGCTTCGCCTCGGCCTCCTTGACCGTCTCGGGGGACATCGCGCCCTGGTGGGCGATGCTCAGGACGCGCAGGCCGGGCATGTCGGCGACCGTGACCGACCCCTCGGTCTTGGGCTCATCGAGCGAGGGGGTTTCGAGAAGGAAGTGCATCCGGTCCACGGCGATCGGCGATCCGAACAGCCCGCGGGGCTTCCCGTCCTGCGTCGAGGCGGCGTCCATCACGACCGGTGCCGTCATCTCATGCTTGTGGCGGGAGAGATAGCCGAAGCAGTCGCCGAAGGCGCCGGGCCCGGTCGCCGAGTAGGATCGGAGCGGGGGATACTGCTTCTCAACCACCTCGCCGACGGCCCCGGGGGCCGGGAATCCTTTGGGCAAGGGCGCCTCGGCGACGAAATTGGCGGGCGATGTCGATTTCGTTTCGTCCCAGGCCCTGGCAGCCGTCGTAATGAAGAAGAAAGGGCAGGCCGCAAGGATCGGATGAATCAAGGCCAGGCGTGGGCGGGCGATGCTCATGGTGCTCTCGGGCGTTGGGGTTGGGCGGATCCTTTGATTATGGCCGCTTTCGCGGTCCGGGCGAGACCGCGGCACGTTTGAAATCTAGAATCAAGTTTCGGAGCTTCCGAGCGAACGTCGGACGGCCGCTTGATCCGGGCCGCCCTCACCTGGGAGGAACGCGATGCGACTGGTCATCTCCTTGTTTCCGAGCCGCCTCCTGCGATTCGGAATCGCACTTTGCCTCGGCCTGGGCCTCGCCCCATCGGCCCAGGCGCAGTATCCGTTCGGTGGGGGCTTTGCCTACGGCGGATATGGCTACGGATATGGCGTCCCTGGATATGGATATGGATATGTCTATCCGGCCTACGGTTATGGCGTCCCCTGGGGATTCGGCTCCGGTGTGGTGGCGACCGGCTATCCCGTCCTCGGCGGGCCCTACGGCGTCTCCCCGCTCTACGGCGGCGTGATCCCCGGCGCCCCGGGCTATGGGCCGTCCGGCGTCGGGTTCGCCAATCCGCTGTTCAGCATGGGCCTATCACCGCTCGCGGTCCAGAATGCCGCGGCCGAGCGGGCCCTGGTCCGGGGAAGCTTCAGTCCGGCCCGGATGGCGATGCCCGCCCCTTCGGCCCCGGCGGCCGCTCCGGCCATGCCCGCCCCGCCCGCCGGCACGACCCTGGGATTCCCGCCTCGTTAACGGGGGCAGAGCCTCCCACCCCGAATCACCTCGACCGCCCCGGATCACCGCGTCCCCGATGCCTAACCGAACGCATCGGGCCGCGGTGATCCCACTTCACGAATTTGTTCTAAAAATCATCACCGTGGCTCCAACTTCGCAAGAACGAACAAAGTTGCGGGAGGTTCGTAAAGATTATCGATAATCTTCTTGCAATGAGTAGTCGATCGGTCTAATAATTGGCGATCGGGGTTGGCAACTCGCCCGTCCTGACCGTCAACAGGCCGAGCTTCCGAAGGCGAGACGATCGTGAGCAAGGAAACGGCCCGGGATATTCTGCTCGAAGCCGGCCGGAAGACCTTCCTGGAGAAGGGATTCAACGGCGCCGGTCTGGAGGGGATCCTCCGAACCACGGGCATCCCCAAGGGGTCGTTCTACTACTACTTCGGCAGCAAGGAGGAATTCGCGCTCGAGGTCTTGAATCGGTTCGATGAGAGGAAAGGGAAAGAGCTGGACCGGATCCTGGGTGACGAATCCCATTCTCCTTTGAATCGCCTCCGTCGGTACTTCGAGTCGCTCCGCGACTGCCTGGAGGCCCGCGAGTGCCGAGAAGGTTGCCTGGTCGGGAACTTGAGTCAGGAGATGGCCGACCACAGCGAGGCATTCCGGGAGCGTTTGGAGAGGATTTTCGAGGGATGGGTGGATCGACTCGCGGTGTGCCTGGCCCAGGCCAGGGAACTCGGCGAGGTCGAGGCCTCGGTGGATGTTCGGGATCTGGCCGAGTTCTGGCTCAACAGCTGGCAAGGTGCCATGCTCCGCGCCAAGACGATGCGTAGCTCGGCGCCCCTGGAAACCTTCTTGCATGTCGTGTTCGGGTCCATCGGACGACCGCTGGCCTGACGTAGGGCCGAGTCGATCTCTGCGGGTTGAATGATCCATTCGAATCGGGACGCTGGCCGCACGAAGGTGCCCCGGCGAGAGGAGCCTACCATGGACGCTCGCGATACCGCCGTGAACCCCAGCGAACGGGCGGCCACCGCCAAGGCCGCCAGCCCGACCCGGGGCATCCTGATCGACGATGCCGCCAAGGCCAAGCTGCACCGTCAGCACATTCAGGGGACGTCGATCGAGGCGCTGGCCGCCCAGATGGGCCGGTCCAAGGCGTCGGTCCTGCGGATCATCAACGAGGTGCGTGCCCGCCGCCTTCTGGATCAGAAGATCGAGGCGATGGAGCATCCCAGCTTCGAGGACAAGTCGGCCCGGGCCGAGATCCTGGCCCCGATGCCGGAGTCTCCGGACGGCAAGACCCCTCGCCGGGTCCGCCCGCCCGAGGGCGTCCCGCCCTACCTGGCCAGCCTCTATGACGTCCCGTTGCTGAGCCGCGAGCAGGAAGCACACCTGTTCCGCAAGATGAACTACCTGAAGCACCGCGCCCTCACCCTCCGCGCCAACCTCGACCCGGCCAAGGCGACGACCGCCGCCCTGGACGAGATCGAACGCCTGCTGGAGGAGGCGCTGGCCGTCAAGAATCAGATCATCCGCGCCAACCTTCGCCTGGTGGTCTCGATCGCCAAGAAGCACGTCGGGCGCTCCGACAACTTCTTCGAGCTGGTGTCCGACGGGAACATGTCGCTGATCCGGGCCGTTGAAAAGTTCGACTACGCCCGGGGCAACAAGTTCAGCACCTACGCCAGCTGGGCGATCATGAAGAACTTCATCCGCTCGATACCGATCGAGAACCATCGCCGCGATCGCTTCGTCACCGGGCACGAGGACCTGTTCGAGGCCGCCGCCGACAACCGGACCGACGAGCACGAGTACGAGAGCGCCCAGCGGAGGATGCGGGACGCGGTCAAGGGGATGCTCGGGCGGCTCGACGACCGGGAACGGCGGATCATCGTGAGCCGGTTCGGCCTGGACGGCGCCGGCGAACAGACCCTGGAACAGCTCGGCCGCGAGCTGGGCGTGACCAAGGAACGGATCCGCCAACTCGAGGCGCGGGCCCAGATCAAGTTGCGAAAGATCGCCGTGGAGCAGAAACTGGAAGCCGCCGTCTCCTGACGGCGGAGCCTCCTCCATCCCCCCCGGAACGACTTCGATGGCACCGCATCGCGGATTTTTCGACGCCGAGAACGAAGGCTGGCGGGAAAAGCTCGACCATGTCGTCGAGACGATGCGGGAGATGAGCCTGCACGACGACCCCCAGGAGATGGTCCGGGCCTATGCCGCCCGGGTCCGTCGCCACCAGCCCACCGATGGCCACATCTCCCTGAGCCGCCGCGGCCTGGAATCGCCGTACTACCGGATCACCCGCTCGACCCGCTGGACCGAGGCCGTCGACCCCTGGCGGGAGAAGGACCGACTCCCCCTCCTGAAGGGGGGATTGCTCGGCGAGCTGATCTATGGCGACCGCCCCCGGATCATCGACGACCTGAAGGTCGGGCCCGACGACCCGGCGTTCGAGTACCTCGACGGGTTCCGGTCGCTGATGGCGATTCCGCACTTCGACCGGGGCGAGGCGATCAACATGGTGATCAGCCTCCGCAAGGCCCCGGCCGCATTCCCTGCCGAGCAGTTCCCCGACTGGGTGCAGATCAGCAGCCTGTTCGGCCGCGCCACCCAGAACCTCGTGCTCTCGGCGCAGCTCAAGGACGCCTACGCGGTGGTCGAGCGCGAGCTGAAGATCGTGGCCGATATCCAGCGCTCGCTCCTGCCCAAGAAGGTGCCGACCATCCCCACCCTGGACATCGCCGCGTCCTACCAGACGTCGCGGTGGGCGGGCGGCGACTACTACGACTTCTTCGCGCTGCCCGAGGGGAAGTGGGGCATCCTGATCGCGGACGTCAGCGGCCACGGGACGCCCGCCGCCGTGCTGATGGCCGTGATGCACAGCCTGGCCCACGGGTTCCCCGGCCCGCACGGACCGCCCAGCGCCCTGCTGGATCGGGTCAACCAGCAGTTGGCCACCCTCTACACGGCCGACAACGAGTCGTTCGTCACCGCGTTCTACGGGATCTACGACCCGGAGCGCCGCGAGCTGGCCTATTCCAGCGCGGGCCACAACCCGCCCCGGCTCAAGCATTGCGACTCGGATTCGGTCGAACTCCTCGAAGGGGCCCGCGGCCTCCCGCTCGGCCTGTTCGCCGAGGAGGTCTACGAGAACACCACGCTCTCGCTCGTCCCGGGCGATCGGCTGGTCTTCTACACCGACGGGATCACCGAGGCCAACTCCCCCGACGGGCAACTGTTCGGGGAGAAGCGGCTCGACGACATCCTCGGGAAGGTCTGCGGGGGGGAGGCGTCGGAGCTAGTCGAGGACGTCCTCCGCGAGGTCCGCGCCTTCACCGGCGATGCGCCGCCCGCCGATGACCAGACCCTGCTGGGAGTGGTCGTCTCCTGATCGGCCCGCTCGGCTCGTGATTTGCCCAACCGGTTCGCCGGGGCGTCGATGGAGTACGCCCGGTCCCGGTTGGGGGTTGTCCTGAACCATGCTGGTCCACATCGTCGCCGACTATGGGGCGGGCGATCTCGCCTTCGCCGAGGTGGTGCAACGACTCAAGCTCCACCTCCCGGATGCCGAGGTCGTGATGACGCCGGTCGGCCCGTTCTCGACCCTGGCCGCGGGCTTCTGCATCGCCCAGCTCGGGCTGAACTTGGCCCCTCCGGGCACGATCATCTTCCACAACATCGCCCCGCGTCAGGATGATCCGGCCGCGCGGGGGGCCAACGCCGGGGAGCGGCTGGCCTTCGCCCGGCTCCCGACCGGCGTGCGGGTGATCGGCGTGGCCGCCGGCCATACCTTCTCGTTCATCCGCGATCACGCCGAGGAGCTTCGCTGGGCGTCGGTCGCGGCCGAGGGCTCGCAGTTCCGGTCCCGCGACCTCTTCCCCGAGGCGGCCGGGGCGATCGCGATGGGCTCCCCGGGGGCCCTGGCCGATGAGATCCCCCGGTCCGAGATCGCCGAGGTCCCCGAGTCCCGCCTCGCCTACGTCGATGGCTACGGCAACCTCAAGACCACCATCCCGGGCAAGGTCGCCTCGGCCAAAAAGGGCAAGACGATCCGGGTCCGGGTCGGCGAAAAGGAGTTCGAGGCCCGGGCCGGCGACGGTAGCTTCGACGTCGAGGACGGGCAGCTCGCCTTCGCCCCGGGGAGCAGCGGCTGGGACGACGCGGACGGCAAGCCGGTCCGCTGGGTCGAGCTGTTCCTCCGGGGCGGCAACGCCTGGGAGCATTTCGGCCGCCCGCCCATCGGATCCGAGGTCGAGATCCTCGGCCGTTGAGCGGGCAGGGGGGCCGCGATCATCCCGCCGATCTCGGCCCCGCCGCGAGGATCGTCGGCTCCACCCCTTCGAACCTGGCGAAGTTCTGGCGGAACAGGCCGGCCAGGCGGTGGGCCGCGGCATCATAGGCGGCCGGGTCGGCCCAGGTCCCGCGCGGGTTGAGGATCTCGGGCGGGACCCCGGGGCATGCCGTGGGGTATTCGAGGCCGAAGATCGGGTCGATCGCGGTCGGGGCGGACGCGAGCTTGCCGCCCATGATCGCATCGACCAGCGCCCGGGTGTGGGCCAGGCTGATCCGCCTCCCCTGGCCGTAACCCCCGCCGGTCCATCCGGTGTTCAGCAGCCAGATCCCCGAGCCGTGGAGGCGGATCTTGGACCCGAGCAGCGAGGCGTAGACCCGGGGCGGCCGGCTCATGAACGGGGCGCCGAAGCAGGTGCTGAATGTGGCCGTGGGCTCGTTGGCCAGGCCCCGCTCGGTGCCCGCGACCTTGGCGGTGTAGCCGGACAGGAAGTGGTACATCGCCTGTTCGGGGGTCAGGCGCGACAGCGGGGGGAGGACGCCGAAGGCGTCGCAGGTCAGGAAGACCAGGTGCTTGGGATGCCCGCCGCGCCCGCCGGGGACGTAGTTGGGGATGGCGTCGATCGGGTAGGCCGCCCGGGTGTTCTCGGTGAGCGAGGCGTCGGCATAGTCGGGCGTGCGGGTGATCGGGTCGAGGACCACGTTCTCCAGGACGGTGGCGAAGCCGATCGCCCCGAAGATCTCGGGCTCGCTCTGGCGGTCGAGCCGGATGCACTTGGCGTAGCATCCGCCCTCGAAGTTGAACACCCCCTCGCTGCTCCATCCGTGCTCGTCGTCGCCGATCAGCCCCCGCGCCGGGTCGGCGGAGAGCGTGGTCTTGCCGGTGCCCGAGAGGCCGAAGAACAGGGCGACATCGCCGCCGGCCCCGACGTTCGCCGAGCAGTGCATCGGCATCACGCCGGACCGGGGCAGGATGGTATTGAGCAGGGTGAAGACCGACTTCTTGATCTCCCCGGCGTACAGGGTCCCGCCGATCAGCACCAGCTTCTGGGCGAAGTTGATGATGATGAAGACCTCGCTCCGGGTGCCGTCGCGGGCCGGGTCGGATCGGAAGTCCGGGGCCGCGATGATCGTGAACTCCGGCCGGTGCGTCGCCAGTTCCTCGGCGGTGGCCCGGACGAACAGCTGGCGGGCGAACAGGGCGTGGTAGGCCCGCTCGCAGACCACCCGGATCGGCAGGCGATGGTCGGGGTCGGTCCCGCCGAAGGCGTCGGTCACCCAGACCTCACGCCCTTGCAGGTGGGCCTTGACCCGGTCCCGGAGGGCGTCGAACCGCGCGGGATCGAAGGGCTGGTTGACCTCGCCCCAGTCGATCTCGTCCTCGCAGCTCGGCTCGCGGACGATGAACTTGTCCTTGGGGGAGCGGCCCGTGTAGGTGCCCGTCAGGAAGACGACGGCCCCGGAATCGGCGAGGTTCCCCTCGCCGCGGACCACCGCCGATTCGGCCAGGACGGCCGGCGCGAGGTTCCAGTTCTGGGTCCCGAGGCCGGTCCAGCCCTGGTCCTCCAACGTCGATTCGCTCGCGCCCAGGCCGATGTTCCGATCGCCGCTCATCAATCCCTCGCCGCTCACGCCAAAGCCGCCGGCCCCGGCCCCGTTGCCGGGCCGCGTCGATCGTCCCCCCCTTCGGTAGTACCACGGGCCGCGACGATCGGACAAGGGGGGGCGGAGCGGCTTCGCGTCAGGGCAGGCCGATCCGGAGCGCCCGGGAGGTGCGGACGTTGTCCAGCAGTTCCCGCCCGGTCATCCGGTGAGCGGCGTCGTGGGGGCAGGCATAGACGCAGCTCGGCTGGCCGTCCACGTCGCGGCACAGGTCGCACATGGTCGCCTTCTGGCGGACCACCGCGATCTTCTGGCCGGGGGCCGACGGGTCGTCCTCCAGGGCCTCGGGCAGCGAATGCATGTTGATGTTGCCGTAGGGGCAATTCTCGGCGCACTTGCCGCAGCCGATGCAGTGGTCCTCGATGATGATCTCGCGGGAATCGAGCCGCTTGATCGAGTTCACCGGGCAGCCGACCATGCAGTACGGGTCCATGCACGACCGGCACGAACTGGCCACCAGGAACTTGTCGAACCGGAGCCCCTCGCGGATCAGCCGGGTCACGCCGTCGTGGGTGTCGGCGCAGGCCTTGGTGCATTCGTCGCAGCGGGTGCACTTCTCCAGGTCCAGGACCAGCAGGCTCTGGGCATTCATGAGGCCCTGGTTGAGGAACTCCCCGAGCGGGATCTTTTCGACCTCGCGGAGCGTCGCCTCGGTCGCCCGGAGCCGCCTGCCGGCGATCTCGACGACCTGGCGGCGGACCTCCGGGAACTGGTCGAGGACCTCCTGGAACGCATCGGCCGAGATCCGCACCAGGTCGACGTGGTCGAGCGCCGAGCAGGTCGCCGTCCGTCGCGCGTTCTCGATGCCCATGGCCCGGACCTCGGGCAATTCGGCGAGCAAGCCGATCTCGCCGAAGTAGTTGCCCGGTCCCAGGTAGCTGAGGACGTGCTCGGATCCCATGTTGGACCGGGCCACCTTCACGAACCCGGTGCGGATCAGGAAGAAGGCGTCGGCGGGGTCCCCCTGCCGGAAGATCGTCTCGCCGTTGTTGAACCGCTCCAGCGTCACCTGCTCGCGGAGCAGGTCGACCAGGCGGATGAACGCGGCGGGGTCGCGGGCCACGGTCGAGAAGATCGGCACGCTCCGCAGGTGGTTGTCGATCGACCGCTGGCGATACCGCTCGTCCAGCAGGGCCTTGGATTTCTTGCCCCGCTGGAGGATGGACAGGACGTTGCGGTCCATCTCCAGGACCACCAGGTCCCCTTCGGCCGTGCAGGTGGCCGACCGGGGATAGGAGTTCATGCAGGTCATCTCGCCGAAGATGTCGCCGGCGTGCAGGGTGTCGACCGGGTTGTCGTAGCGGAGCGAGACCGGGGCATCGACCGGGATGTACCGCTCGTCGCCTTCACCCTCCCGATGATCTTCCTTGCGGCCCACGAACCGGGTCGTGAGCCGGCCGAACAGGCCGGGGCGTTCGCGACGCGTGGGGGAGCCGGCGTCGGTCTTGGTGTGGTTGAAGCCGGTCTTGATGAAGATCTTGACCCGGCCCTTCTCGATGAAGAAGGCGGTCGACCCATATTCCCCCTCGCGGCAGATCACCTCGCCCGGCCTGTAGGCCCGGCGGACCACCGCGTTCTCGTTGAACCGGAGGAAGGCGTGCGAGATCCCCTCGAACAGCGGGAGCCGGACGAGTTCCTCCGAGGGGACCGGGCCGATGTCGCCCACCTCATCGGCCACGGGGATGGTGAGCACCCGGTTGACGACCGCGCGGTTGGTCAGGGCCCCGGTCGGGCAGGAGACCATGCACTCGCCGCACGAGACGCACGTCGAGTTGCCCAT
This sequence comes from Tundrisphaera macrotermitis, assembly GCF_051175315.1. NCBI lineage: Bacteria > Pseudomonadati > Planctomycetota > Planctomycetia > Isosphaerales > Isosphaeraceae > Tundrisphaera > Tundrisphaera macrotermitis. Next base: position 1,314,229 of record NZ_CP195100.1, on the reverse strand, counting down.
CGGGTCGTCGAGGTCGAAGGCGATCCGCGCCAGGAACCCCTTGCCGGTCCGGCCGATCACCTCGTTGTGGCGGATCTCGTTGCAGCCGCGGATGCAGCGATCGCAGAGGATGCAGGCGGAATGATCGACGGCGATCACCACCGACGAGTCGTCGCGAGGCCGGGCCTCGGCCCGGGCGAACCGCGAGCCGTGGACCGCGAACCGCTCGGCCATGACCTCCAGCTCGCAGTCGCCGTGCTCCCGATGCTTGGCGCAGGGGGAGGGATGGTCGGCCATCAGCAGTTCGACCAGCGTCTTCACCGAGTCCTGCGCCTTGCCGGGCGGGACCGAGGTGGTGATCTTCCGCCCGGCCATGTCGGGGGTGATCTGGCGATAGCAGGCCGGGGCCAGCACCCGTTCCCCCACGTCCACGGCGCAGACGCGGCAGACGCCCGCCGGGGTCATGTGCTCGCGATGGCAGAGGATCGGGATCGAGATCCCCAGCTTCTGGGCCGCATCATAGATCGTCGTGCCGGCGGGGACCTCGACCCCCTTGCCGTCGATCGTCACCGAGACCATGACCGGGCCCTGGCTCATGCGGGGGGCATCCTCTACGAAGGACGGATGGAGGGCAAGAATCCCGTCCGGGTGGCCGTGGTCGTCAAGACAACCACGGCGACCCGACCGTATGATGCGTCATGAACGCCGGGATGAACGAAGCCGATTGGCTCGGCCGATCAATCGAACTCGCCCCAGACCTTGGGGACCTTGAAGCCCGGAAGGGCCGCCCTCAAATTCCTGGGGGGGATGGCCTGGCTGGCGAATCCCTCGTAGAGCTTCCGCAGTTCCGCGACCTTCGCCGGCTCGCTGTCGGCCAGATTCTTGGTCTCGTTGGGGTCGGCGGCCACGTGGAACAGCTCGGTCGCCGGGGGCGCCGGGGGGGCCGCCTTCTTGGCCTGGGCCTTCTTCTTCGCGGCCGGTGCCTCCTCATCATCCGCCGGGGCCGCCCCGTTCTTCCGGACGATCAGCTTCCAGCCGTCGGCGAGGATCGCCCCATTGTCGGGCGTGGCGTTGATGAGGATCGGGCCGCGATCGGCGGCCTTCTCGCCCGAGATGGCCGGCCAGGCGTCGCGGCCGTCGATCGGCAGCGTCTGCTCGGCCGGGGCGCCGGCGAGCTTCAGCAGGGTCGGGTAGATGTCGACCATGTGGAGGGCATTGTCGACCACCGTGTTCGGCTTGATCTTGCCCGGCCAGTTGGCGAACGCGGGGACCCGGACCCCGCCGTCGTAGAGCGTTCCCTTCTCGCCGTGCAGCGGCCCATTGCTGGAGACCCGGCCCGCGTCCGGCCCGCCGTTGTCGCTGCTGAACAGGATCAGGGTATTTTCCCGGATCCCCTTCTTGTCCAGGGCCGCCACGACCCGGCCGATCGCCTCGTCCATGGCCGCGGTCATCCCCGCATACGTCCGGCGAGGCTCGGGCAGCGCCGCATACGGCTCCTTGTACCGGGGCGGGACCTGGTGGGGGGAGTGCACGGCGTTGAACGGGAGGTAGAGGAACAAGGGCCGTGAGACGTCGTGGGTTTCCACCAGCTTCGCCGCCTCGTTGGCGAGCAGGTCGGTGCTGTAGCCCTCGTCGCGGTTCACCTTGTCGTCGCGGTGCCAGTCGAACCCGCCGTCGCGCTCGTGGGTGAAGTAGTCGATGGCCCCGTTGTAGTGGCCATACTGGTGGTCAAACCCGCGGCGGGTGGGCAGGTACTCGACCCGGGAATGGCCCAGGTGCCACTTGCCGCAGATCGCCGTCTCGTACCCGGCCTGCTTGAGCGCGGAGGGCAGGGTCCGCTCGTCGAGCGGCAGCCCGTGCGAGGCCCAGGGCCGGACCACGCCCACCTGGAGCCCGTGCCGCATCGGGTAGCGGCCGGTCATCAGGGCGGCGCGGGTCGGCGAGCAGAGCGGCTGGACGTAGAAGTGCTCCAGCTTGGCCCCGCCGGAGGCCAGGGCGTCCAGGTTCGGCGTCTTGATGTCCGGCCCATGCCAGCCGACGTCGGCCCAGCCCAGGTCATCGGCCAGGATCATGACGATGTGGGGCCGGGGCGCGTCCGCGGACGGCGCGGCCGCGCCGAGGCTGACCAGCAGCGTCGCGACGAGGGCGACGACGCGGCCCGGGCCGCGCGATTCGGATCGATGGGAGAATCGGATCATGTCGGGTCTCGGGTGCGGGGTGCCGTGGGAGGGTCGCCGAGGCGGCCAATCTCAGGTCCGGAAGCAGACGCCGGCCGGGCATTGGCGGTGGACGAGGTGCGCTTCCAGTTCTTCGGGGAAGTGTTTCATGAGGGTCGTCATCGGGTTGGCGGCGATCTGGCCGAGGCCGCAGATCGAGGTCAGCGACATCGCCCGCGCCAGCTCGTCGACCACGGAGAGGTCGGCGTGGGGGTAGCGCCCCTCGACGATCGCGCTCAACAGGTCGACCAACTTCTGCGACCCGACCCGGCAGGGGACGCACTTGCCGCACGACTCGTTGCGATAGAACCGGACGCAGTTCAGGGCGAAGTCGACCATGCAGGCGTCGCTGCCGATCGCGACGAAGGCCGCGCCCAGCATGTTGTCGACGTCGCCCACCGTCTTGAGGTCGAGCGACAGGTCGAGGATGTCGTAGGTCGTCTCCCCGGGCGGGATGTTGGCGGCGGCCCAGGGCTTCGATCGCGCCGAGTCCAGGACCTCGGCGCGGAGCCGGGCCGGCAGGAATCCGCCCGACGGGCCGGAGGTCGCGATCGCCTTGAGGCTCTGCTCGCCGAGCATCCCCCCGGCGCATCCGTAGATCAGCTCGCGCACGGTCTGGCCGAACGGGACCTCGTACACGCCCGGCTCGACCACGTCGCCGCTGATCGAGACGAACCGCATCCCGGTCGCGCCCCGGACGCCGCCGTCGCGATACCACTCGCCGCCGATGGTGGCGATCCCCGGCGTCCAGCACAGGGTTTCGACGTTGTTGATGATCGTCGGCTTGCCCCGAAGGCCCGAGTAGACGGGGAAGGGGGGCTTGTTCCTCGGCTCGGCCCGGCGATCTTCCATCGCCTCCAGCAGCGCCGTCTCCTCGCCGCAGATGTACCCGCCGGGGCTGACGAAGACCTCCAGGGCGAAGCCGAGCCCGGAGCCCAGGATGTTCGGCCCGCACACCCCCAGCCGGACCGCGTTGGCGATCGCCTCTTCGAGGACCTCGATCTCCTCGACATACTCGTGTCGGACGTAGATATACCCCTGGCCGGCGCCGGAGACCAGGCCGGCCAGGATCATCCCTTCGACCAGCAAGTGCGGGGTGCGGCGGATCAGCTCGCGATCCTTGAAGGTCCCGGGCTCGCTCTCGTCCGCGTTGCAGACGACGTACTTCTCCGGCCCCGGCTGGGCCCGGACGGTGTTCCACTTCAGGTGGGTCGGGAAACCGGCCCCGCCCATCCCCCGGAGGTTGGCGACCTTGAGGGCATCGATCACGTGGTCGCGGCGCTGTTCCAGCGACGGGCCGCCCTCGAACGAGCCGACCAGGGCGCGGATGGCGTCGTAGCGGGGCTCCCCATCGTACGGGTCGATCATCCAGCCCAGGTGGGTGCGGTCGGCCCTCTGCTGGCGGATCGGGTCGCGCGACAACGCGGCGTTGATCTTGGACCGGATCTGCGCGGTGGACAGCCCCCAGAAGCCGTGGTCGTTGATCGTCACGGCCGGGGCGCCGTCGCACTGGCCCAGGCAGGAGACCCCCTCGACGGCGATCTGGTCGCCGCCGATCTCGGAGCCGAACCGGCGGAGGGCCTGCTCCAGCGCCGGGGCGCCCCGGAGGTGGCAGGCCATGTCGCGGCAGACCCGGACGTCCACGGCCGGCCCCTCGGTCAGCCGGTAATGCGGGAAGAAGCTGGCGACCTCGTGGAGGCGGTGGAGCGGCGTCTCGGTCGTCGCCGAAAGCTCGCGCAACTCGCGTTCCGGCAGGAAGCCGAACCGGTGCTGGATCTCGCTCAACCGCTGGACGATCATCGATCGGGCTCGTCGAGGACCGGGTGGATCGGCCCGGCCCCGCGCAGGGACGGACCTCGCCCGGAGATCATCCGGGGCAGGATACCCAGACGGTAAGTCGCCCCGCGCGTCGCGTCAAGTTAAGTGATGGCCGAAATCGACTGGACGAGTCCCACGGGTTGATGCGAACCAGGAGGTGACCCATGAACGACCCTCTCTTGCCGATCCTCGCGGCCGTCCTGGCCGATTACGAACTCCCCTGGACCGGCGATCATGGGGTGTCCCACTGGGCCCGGGTCCTGGAAAACGGCGAGCGGCTGGCGGCGGTGACCGGGGCGGATGTCGAGGTGGTCCGCCTGTTCGCCGTCCTGCACGACGCGCGACGGGTCAATGAGTGGACCGACCCCGACCACGGCCCCCGCGCCGCCCGGTTCGCCGAGACGCTCCGGGGCGGCTTTGCACATTAACTAGTTTTTGTGCAGTTTTTACTGGGCAAAAGTTCAGGTTTTTGTGTGATGGCCTGAGGGGAGGAAATGCTCCGGCTTAAACCCGCGTGTTCAGGATTGTTGCGATCCAGGAGCAAGAGGCCGTCCTGGCGTCACCGAGCGGTTTTCCGACCCTTTCACGTCGCAGGCCGATCGCTTACCCTTGATGCCGGTTGCGGCGATCCTCTGGTAATCGACGGGTTTGATCCATGCCAATCAATCGTAAGGTAGAAGTCCACAAGTTGACGATTTCCGGGCTCCCGGTGGGCACGTCCTACGGCGAACTCCTGGCTAATCTGCGGGCCGGTGTCGTCTCCCCGGATCTTATCGCTTTCAAATTAGGTGAACGAGAGCGATTACTCTATTCGGCCGAATATCTTAACAGCCGCCTGAGGATGAGATTTGCAAGCTATAAACCCGGGTTCAAACCGGATGTGATTGATATAAACGCCCTCGAAGTAGCCCCGAATCCGATCGGTCCTGACCAGACGCCAATCGACTGGACCCACGTATTGGGCGGGTCGAAGGGGAGCCGTTATGTGCTTTTGATCGAAAGCCATCAAGGTTCAATTCGGCCTCGGCAAATACATGAATATCTTCAAAGTATGATTGATAATACGTACATCCCAGCACCAAATTCCGGTCCGGCTCGAACTCCGGCGACCGTGAACCTCGAAGCTGAACCATCTTCGGAGTTCGCACAGGAAATAGATAGATTAGACCGAATTACCCAGGCTACCGTTCGAGTAGTCGAGTCGAATCCGGGATGGTTGGATCACCAATCGGAATTAGCTTTGCTATCAGAAGAATCTAATGCCGGAAAGGCCGAGGTCACGCTCTTTTCAAAATTCGGTAAGAGTCTGGATTTCGCCAAAGGAATTATAGGTGTAATCAAAGAGAAGCTTGCCGACCACACCCTCGACGGGGCGAAGGTTTCGGGTGTCAACGATGGCCAAGAAGTCAATTTGAACACTCGGGTAAGCGTGCGAGTTCGGCGTCTAGTATTCGAGTCTGATGCAAGCGGCCAAGTCGATGAACGCGACGCATGGTTGAAACTTTCCGCCATGATGGATGATATGGATTAAATCGATGTATTACGAACTCGCCGTACTCGTGAAGAACGTTTCAAAGAGTCGCGCCTTCTGGAAGGACGGCGAGTTATGGACCGCAGTCGTTGCGGGGCTGGTCGCCGGAATTTGGCTTGATTATCATCCAGCATTCATCATGAAAATAAGAGAGCATTTTACCCACTTACTGGATGTGACCAGCATCACGTTCGGCTTTACTCTCACTGCACTGTTTTTCCACATCGAGGCCATTGGGACTTGGCGTGACCATGAAACCGTTCGGAGCATCGCAGGAAAACTCATCACTTCTCACGTTTGGACCGTCATCTGCCTCCTGCTTCAAATCGGCTACATTCTCGCCCTTTGGACCCTCGATGGAAACATCGGCACCCTCCGTAACCGCCCCAGGGCCATATTCTACGGTCTCCTGGTGTTCCAGTCGATCTACTGCGGGTGCCAGATTCTCAACCATGTCTTGACGGCCTGGTGGACATTCGCCCAAAGGGCTGTACTGGTCGAAAGATCGAATCCCCAGCAGGGGATCGGCGATGATTGCAGCCCGGCTCGACACGCTGAGCAGTGAATCGACGATTCTGATTGATTGCCCGTCGACTCAGGAAATTTCGGATTTGACTTGCGCGATCATGCTTTACATGGAACACTGAACTGCGCCTGCCTAGGTTTACGAGCACCCAGCCATACAACACCGAGACCGCAATCAATGGCCACGCACGAGCACACGATCAACGACGCGTTGGCCAAGGCATTGCGGAAGACGCGGCGATCTTGGGATGAGGATGATATCGTCAATTCCGAATGCCTGAGCATGCTGTCGGGCAGCGGCAAGAGGCCTGATATCCTAATCTTGGAAAAGAATGTCTCTCCTGTTGTTGTCGAAGTCGAATTGCATCCTGCCACGAAAGTAGAAGATGAGGCCAAAGACCGGCTCGGGTCTCGGTTACGAGCCAATGGCCGGAGAATCCTGTCCGCAGTTGCCGTAAGGTTGCCTGTCCGCTTTCGAAGTCGTTCCGGAAACTCGCTCGATCAAGAATTCGCCAACGCCAACGATATTGAATTCGCGCTATTCACCGGGCAAGAGACATTCAAAGAGGATCGATTCCCGACCTCGGGTTGGATCCGAGGACGCGTTTCCGATCTGTCAATCTTAGTTCAATCCGCATCAGTGCCGCCGCAAGTTATTGATGAAGCGGCCGAAATATTGACCCAGGGCGTCGGAGCTGCGGCTGGGCTCTTGCATGACATGACGAGAGATCATCCGGGCTCGATCAGCCGCATCGGAGACTTGCTCTATCAGGCCGAGGGCGAACAAACCCGACGGATGGCCATGACGATCATGGCTAATGCTTTTGTTTTTCACGAGGCATTAGCCGGGGGAAACGGGAAGCTTTCCGAAATTAAGTCGTTCGCGGAACTGAGAGGTCTCAACGGTTTATTGTCGCGAGACTCGATCCTCAAAGAGTGGCACAAAATTCTTGAAATCAACTATTGGCCGATCTTTGACATCGCACGCCGCATATTTGAGATCATTCCCGCCACGAACATCGGCCAATTGATCGATCAATTGGCCGGGGTATCGTCTGTGATGATCGAAAGCAATCTCATGCGATCCCATGACCTTACGGGTGCTGTATTCCAACGCTTGATCATCGACCGCAAGTTTCTTGCTGCGTACTACACGACCCCCGCATCCTCCACACTCTTGGCCGGACTGGCGATTAGTCCCGATGCGACCCCTTCCGGCGGAACTTGGGGTGATGCACAAGGTATCAAAAAACTGTGTATCGCCGATCTGGCATGTGGCACCGGCACCCTACTTTCTACGGCATACCAACGCATTGGGCAAATGCATGAGCTTGCCGGCGGCAACTCCGAGTCTATACACTCGGATATGATGGCATTTTCCCTGGTTGGGTGCGATATCCTTCCTGCTGCAACCCATTTAACGGCCTCTATGCTCTCTGGGGCGCACCCATCGACTACATACAACCGCAGCCAAATATTGACAGTGGCTTATGGCCTACAGAGAAACGGTAGCATCTCTCTCGGCTCGCTTGACCTTCTCGATCCCCAAGGTAGACTCAGCATCCATGAAATTACGGCCAAGCGGATCGAAGGCTCAGGGGAGTCCGAAGAAAGGACTTGGGCGTCGCTGGGACACGATTCATTCGATCTTATTATCATGAATCCGCCTTTTACTCGCGATACGGGTCATGAATCAGCCAAGATTGGTGTGTCTAATCCCATGTTCGCCGCATTCAAGACAACGGCGAACGAACAGAAGAAGATGAGCAAGGTTGCCAAGAAGTTAATCAAGGGCACTAGCGCGAGGGGTAATGCCGGCGAGGCATCTTACTTTTTGGTGCTCGCAAATCGTAAGTTGAAGCAGGGGGGAACACTGGCGCTCGTCATGCCGCTCAGCCTGGTGTCGGGCGACGCCTGGAAATGGTCGCGTGAAGCATTGGCCAAGAATTATTCGGGCCTCATCGTCGCCTCGATCTCGGCCGCCAAAGATTTTGATATCTCGTTCTCGGCGGACACTGGCTCCGGCGAATGCTTGATAGTCGGCCGGAAGGACGCGAAGGGTAGTCGTCGCGCAACCTTCGTCAGCCTGAACAAGCGGCCCGAGTATCCGATCTCTGGCGCCGAGATCGCCCGCCAGATCCGACAAGCTATCGACGGTGCAAGCCTCAGGAAATTGGAAGATGGTCCGGTAGGTGGTTCCCCGTTGCATATTGGTGGGGAAGCCATCGGCCAAGTAATCGACGCGCCGCTTCCTCCTTCCGATGGCTGGAACTTGTCCCGGGTGGCCGATCTGTCTTTGGCTCAGTCTGCCTATCAGTTGGCTGTCAAGAGCCGCGCCTGGATGCCAGGCATGATCAAGCCAGACGTGGCGAAGATACCTGTAACACGACTGGGGATGATCGGGAAAATTGGACCTTATCACTCCGATATCGAAGGTAAGGACGCAAAGGGGAAGGTACGTGGCCCATTTAAAATAATAGAGGCCGCCCCTGGCTCAGCGCCCACATATCCGATTTTATGGTCGCACTCGATGGAACGAGAACGGACGATGGCTTTCCCTGCCGATTGCGAAGGTTTGCCATTGAAGGGACGTACCGTCGATGAGCAGCAGACTATCGATCGGAAAATTGCTGCACTATTGCCGAGGGCTTCCCATTGCCATCTTAACAGAGATTTTAGGTTCAACTCGCAATCCACGAGTATGCAGTATACGGAGCGGCGTACTCTCGGCGGTCGGGCATGGTTCTCGGTAACTCTGGACTCCCCCGATCATGAGAAGGCAATGGTCTTGTGGAGCAACACGACGTTAGGAATGCTCCTGTATTGGTGGCATTCCAATAAGCAACAAACTGGACGGGGAAGTATTGGAGTCAAAGCCGCCGCAACCATGCCTGTCTTGGACGTTAGCAAATTGACAGCCCAGCAAATACAGAAATCTGTAGAGGTCTTTGCATCGATGAGCGACCTTCCGCTCATGACGCTTCATAAGATTGACGCCGATATTATGCGTAGCCAACTTGATATTGCCTTTCTCCGCGACGTCATCGGTTTAGATGCTAGCAATTTCGCGGCCGGAGGCCCCATTGATTTGACTAGGATGAAATTGGCACTGGAGCCATCGATCCATAGAGGGAAGGGGACACGCCGCGCCGCGAGTGCCAACCGCCGAAAGCGTACCTTGTGAAGATTGGCCCGGTCGGATTCAAACCCAGGCCATCGCGGCGACCCATTCGTCGATCGCTTCGACTTCCGTCGCTTTAGGGGTATTCGTATCATCTTGCCAAAACTTCGTCTCAACACCCAGTTCGGTCGCGCTCTGAATCAAGCAACAGACGTTGTGGCACAACACCTTGCACAACGCCTCGTTCACCATCGCCGTGTCCGTCTTGCTCCTCAAGGCATCGCCGAACTTCGCCTTGACCATCGAGAACGTCGATTCGACGTTGCTCCGCTTGTGATAGTGGGCGAGGTAGTCGTCTCGGTTCAGGTTGTACAGGTGGAACATCCTGGCGAAATTCCCGCCCCTGCGGCCCGTCGTCGTGACCGGGAACGCGATGTAGGCGGTCGCTCCGTGCCAGTTGGCGGCGTGGAAGTTGTCGTATGAGGCATACGCCTTGTCGGCCGAGACTTCCTTGACCTCGAATCCCTTGGCTGTCTGCTCAAGCAGCGGGATGAATTCGGGGGCGTCCTGGGATGTCTGGTTGCCCACGCGGACGGCCGTCACGATGTTCGTCCGCACGCCCGTCATGACGGACACCTTGACCCATTCGTGCTTCGCCTTGACCACGCCGTATTTCTTGTCGAACCACCGGATGAATCGGGACGTGGTGAACCCGGACGAGTCGATGGCGAAATCAGATTCGATCGACCGGAGCGGCAACGCGGACTCGCGGATCAGGTCGCCCAAAATCGGCGTCAACTCGGGGTCTTCCAGGGCGTTGAACACGCTGTTGAAGTGGGGAACCTTGTCGATGTACCCCCGTTGGTGGGCGTCGGCCAGGTCGCACATGAAGCGGCGCCCCGAGACGGTCGAGTACACCTTGAAGGCAGCGGCGAAGATCATGTCGGCCCGCGAGAGACGGGGCCTGCCGCCCGGCTTGCTCCCCTGCTTCCTGGGAGGCTCTTGGACGCCCGCGCAGAGGTCGCGTAGCAACTCCTGGAACCGATGCTTCTCGGTCGTCTGGGCGGCGTTGTAGGCGGGCCAATCCTGCTTGTACGTCTTGCGGGCCGGGACGGATTGGGCCGCCAATGCCTCTTGCTGGGCGAACGTCCGGGGCTTCTGGGCCGTTGCTGCGACCTTGGCCTCATTCCCGCCCTTTTCCCGCTCGATCGCGAACAAGACGGCATGGATGTGCTTGCAAGGCTTCTCGCGTGTCTCGAAATCCCGGCATTCGCACCGCCAGTCCGGCCCCTTCTTGCGTTCGATCGAGACGAGGTAATGCCGGTCCCCCAATTGGGAGGTCACCCGGTAGCGGTTGTCCTTCCCGTCCATGCGGACGTTGCCCAAAGCCAGGATGGCCCGGCCCCGTTCCTTGCGGACGGCGTCGCGTGAGGATTCGGATCGCGCAGCGGCGGGCCCGGTCGGTTCGGTGGCGTCGGCGATGGACATGGACGACCCTTCCCCAGATCGGGGCGGGTCGGATAGAATGGGGTTGCTGTGACGCCATTCGGGCCTAACCCGCCCGAGTTGCCGAGCCCCCATGACACTGTTGACGCAGTGGCATGGGGTTTTTTGATGTACGTTCGGACAGTGATTGTCATCGAAAACCCTCATGAAGTCAAAGGTTAATTGGTCCGGGTTGTAGCGTTTTCTCACGACGCTAACCTAGGCGCAACAACCGATTCGGACAAATCTTTTCCGCCGAAATCGGCCCGTCCAGCATCGTTGAGATCGGCAATTCTCGGATGCAATCTCATGCTCCCAAACGCATGGGCGGGGAGCGGCCACCACGCCAACCAATGAGGTCGGCGCGCGGCCCGATTATCCCCACGCATCAGACGATGGCATCGATCCTTGATGCGTCGTGGCGTGGGTGGCTTTTCGTATACTAATCCGAAAAATTAACCGGCCGGGAAACCGCCCGATCCGGTTTTTGTGCAGGCGCCCGGGTATTTGTGCAGCGGGCGGTTATTGTGCAAAGCCCTCCGGGGCCGCCTGATCCGCCTTCCGGACCGGCGGTTCCAGCTCCTGCACCGGGCCTGTTCCGGCCACACCCACGAGCGGACCCACCCCGACCCGACCATCCGGACCTGCTGGGACGCCGACCGGCTCGACCTCGGCCGGGTGGGCCTCACCCCCGACCCGCGCCTGCTCTGCACCGACGCGGCCCGCGACCGGGCGACTTTGGCCTGGGCCGACGCCCGGGGCAAGAAGCGAACCGTCCCCGCTCTGGTCCGCGACGTGTGGGGCATCGATGCCGTGGCCGGTCGGTATCTTTAAGCCGATCGGCCCGACGCGGCGTCGGCGCGGCGCTGGTTCTCGTGGACGATCGGGCCGTACTCGTGCGCCCAGGCGTCGAGCGGGGCCAGTGCGGGCAGGAGGGTGGCCCCCAATTCGGTCAGCCGATACTCGACGCGGGGCGGGACCTCGGCGAAGACGGTGCGCGTCACCAGGCCCGAGCGTTCCATCTCGCGGAGCCGCTTGGTCAGTTCCTTCTGGGTGATCGGCCCGACCTGGCGCTGGAGTTCCCGGAACCGGATGGGCCCCCGGGCCATGTCGAGCCGGTGGATGATCGAGACGGTCCACTTGTGGGCCACCAGATCGAAGACCTCGCTGGCCGGGCACAGGATCGGCGACGGGTCGAGGGTCGGCTTGTTGGTCTCGGCCATGCGTGATCCCCTGGTATCCATTCGGTGGCTACCGAGTCATCCGGAACCTACTTGCCCCAGGATACCAGGCTCCTACCCTTGGTGGGAGCCGCCCGCCGGCGAGGTTCGCGGGGGCGGGTCCCGAGCGATGACGAAAGGGCTGACGACGATGCGATTCCTGTATGGCGGTTTCCAGGGCGGTCCGGGCGCGGTGGGCCTGCTGGCGCTCCGGCTGGTGGCGGGCTCGGCGATGATGTTCCACGGCTGGGGCAAGATCCAGAACCCGATGGGTTGGATGGGCCCGGATGCCAAGGTGCCCGGCATCCTCCAGTTCCTGGCGGCCTTCTCGGAGTTCGGCGGCGGGCTGGCCTGGATCCTCGGCCTGCTGACCCCGATCGCCGCGTTCGGCATCCTCTGCACGATGGCCGTCGCGACCTTCATGGTCCACATCCCGGCCGGCCACCCGTTCGTGGGCAAGCCGGGAGAACCCTCTTACGAGCCGGCCCTCGGCTACCTGGCGATCGCCCTGGCGCTGATGCTGGTCGGCCCCGGTCGGTTGTCGCTCGACTACATCCTCTTCGGGAAGCCGCGTGCCCCGAAGGCCGCGACCCCCGACGCGACACTCGCCTGATCTGCCCCGCATCACCCGAACCAGACGGAGTCCGATCGATGAAGATCCAGGTCGTGTTCTACAGCATGTACGGCCACCTCTATCAGATGGCGGAGGCGATCGCCGAGGGGGCCCGCCAGGTGGAGGGGGCGGAGGTCGAGATCTACCAGGTGCCCGAACTGATCCCCGACGAGGCCCTGGAGAAGAGCGGGGCCAAGCAGGCCCGCGCCGCGTTCGCCCACATCCCGGTGATCGAGCCGGCGAAGCTGGCCGAGGCCGACGCGATCCTGTTCGGCACGCCGACCCGGTTCGGCAACATGTGCGCCCAGATGAGGAACTTCCTCGACCGGACCACCCAGCTCTGGCTGTCCGGCGCCCTGGTGGGCAAGGTCGGCAGCGTGTTCGCCGGGACGGCCTCGCAGCACGGAGGCCAGGAGACGACCATCACCAGCTTCCACACCACCCTGTTCCATCACGGGATGGTGGTCGTCGGCGTCCCCTACAGCGAGCCCCGGCTCGTCGAGATGGGCGAGGTCTCCGGCGGCACCCCCTACGGGGCGACCACCCTGGCCGGCCCCGACGGCAAGCGCCAGCCCACCGAGAACGAGCTGGCGATCGCCCGGTTCCAGGGCAAGCACGTCGCCGAGATCGCCCGGAAATTGTCCGCCAAATAGGCCCGACGGCGATCGAAGTCGTGGATTGACATGCCGGAGATCAAGGGAATGATCTCCGGCAATCCTGGGGCGCAAGAGCGTTGGTGAATGGGTCGCTAAAAATACTTTGCCTCGGCTGGAATTCATTTGCGTCTGCCCGACTGAATCCATAGATTTGTCGCGTGTGCACAGGGCACCAAGATAGGCGTGGTGGTGTCGCAGGTGTCAGATGATTCGACGGGGCGGATGATCACGCCGTTCCCGGGGGATCCTCCCAACTCGGGCTGGTTGACCAGCATCCGTGGAACGCCCTACCTTGGCAGGGAGTGTTCGACAAGGTTCTCTTGATGCACCCCATGGCGGGGACCACGAACGAGTTGGCCAACTTCGCGAAGGGTGCGATCTTCCCAAGCCCACTGCCACGCCTCCGTGCAGGCACACTTCCCCGACACGGCTCGGGTCCGGGCGGATTCCGGCGACAGTTTCGAGCCCGGATGCTTCAACGTCATCCCGGCCGGTCGGATTCGCGGACCGTTCTTCGCCGAGGAAGGATCGCTCCGATTCAGATTCCTCTCATCACTGCCTGACCGCATCTGAATGATGGGGAAACTTTCATCCACCAGCATGACGGCGACATCATCGACGCCGGGGCCTTGAGTTTCGCTAACCGAGGTCACGGCAGAGAATCTCTTCTCGCCCTGACACGAACTCCCCCCTCGGACACTCCGCCAGGTCCCGTTCAACTGGGGCCTGGTTAGGGCTAACGACCATCATGATTCGCATCCAAAAGTCAAAGACGAGGCGTCGCCCTCTGGTTCGCACACAGATGGCGGACGAAGCCGAGTTGATGCAGTTTCGGGAAGCCGATGCCATCGTGCCTCGGAGAGCGATGGCTCTCGCACCGGCGGTCGCGGACGCCGACCAGATCATCCGAGACTTCAAAGACCCGCATCTGGAGCTGATTCGCCTACTCAAAGAAGCATCCGAAATCGAACACACGCTGCTGGTTCAATACTTGTATGCCGTATTCTCGTTGAAACCGAAGTACGATTTGGTCGCCGGCTCGTTCTTCCGAAACTCGAACGATCTGAGTGGCGTCACCGTGGAGGAGATGAAGCATCTCAATCAGGTCAACCAACTTCTGGTCATCGTCGGCGGCTCGCCGAATTTGCTTCGGCAAGACTTCCCGTACGAGCCGGACATCTACCCATTCGAACTGAATCTGGAACCGCTGAGCCCGAAAACCCTCGCAAAATACGTATATGTCGAAGCCCCTTCGACGGCCCTCGACCGCATGGACCCCGTCAACATTGGCGACCCTGTCCAATTGGATTTCCTGGCTCGTCTTTACCAGACGCTCGACGAAGGAACCCGACCGAATCATCTCGGCAGCCTCTACGCAGCCATCATCAAGCTCGTCGAGGAGTTCAATCCGACCCGTCCGGCCGAAATCCCTGACCTCACACCCTGGATCGCCAGGCTCAAACGCATCAAGGATGAAGGTGAGGAAGGCCATTTCAAATTCTTCAAGAGGGTGTTCCTGGGCACTCATGAAGGCTTCGAGGGAAAACCCCAAGTCTGGGGATTGGACCCGTCACACGAAGACTATCCTGTCTTCGCATTGCCGACGAACCCTAGCGCGTACGAGGGCCACCCGAATCAAATACTCGGGTCGGCGGATCGCGATCTAGCATGGCTGTCGAATCTCCACTATTGGATCATATTGATTCTTCTCGATCTGTTCTATCGGTTCAATCGGCCCATTTATCTCACGCTCTCCAGGAACCACATGACGGGGCCTCTAGTCATTCTCGGTAACCATCTTGCCCCTCGCGGAGTCGGAATCCCGTTCGACCCGCTCAGCATGGGGTATGCCCCAGGGGTGACCGAGGCCGCCACCCTGCGAGTCTTGCGGATGCTTTTAACCGAGGCGGAGGATTGGACCGCGAGCCTCCGTGGTGATTTGCCGGACACTTACCCATTCGGTTCGATCGCCGATACCCTTTCGAGCCTTCCTACGGGGAATTCGTGATGCAATATTCTCGGGAGATGGCGATTGCCTTCTGGTACGAATACGACAATCACTTCCTCTTCGAAGCCTCGGCGGAGGTCCGGAGGGCATACCGGGACATGGGGGGGCTGGACTTCCCCCGCATGCGTTGGAAAGAACACCGAGCCCAAGGCACATTCCCCGACGGATTCCAGTCGGACATGGTCCGCATCCGGTTCCCGCTGCAACTGATCGCCAATCAACAGCTGGAGATCATCGACCGGCATTTCGGCGGTGACTTCGACAACGAGACGCTCGGCTTCATTGACTTCGGGCAGGGGGTTCTCTTCGACGACCGTCGTGACGTTGGGGACAAGGTCCACAAGATGGACATCGGTGGTCCCGATATCCCGCCCATCGGCTATCACCGTTGGTATCCCATCGTCCGAGCGATCTCCCTCGTGGCCGACAATCCGGACAGGTGGCTCCAAGTCGCTCGCAACATCGGCCTGGCGTGGGCTATTCAATCGGAAGCTCGGCCGGAAGAAGACAACCCGAACAATCCCGGGCTTCCTCAAGAGCGGCTGTCCGAACTGCGGACCGAGTGGCAAGCCCGCAGTTTTGATGACCTCGACGCTGCTTTTGAACACGAGCCATTTCCCAACTCCTAACGGGTCAGCCCGATGTGAGACGGGACGGTCGTTGGGCCTTGCCGCCATCGTCTGCTGCACGCTTTCCCTCGCCCCTCCCAAACGTTAGGTTGAGCGGCACGACGCAATCGTACGGCCGGGGCAGGGGATGGGATTCATGAGCAGCGCGATCGTTTCCGAGTCGGCACCGAACCAGGAGCACCCGTCGTCACCGCCCCGCGTCCGCCTGGCGTCGCTGGACGTCTTTCGAGGGCTGACCGTTGCGGCGATGATCCTGGTGAACAACCCGGGCTCCTGGTCCGCCATCTATCCGCCGCTCAAGCACGCCGAGTGGGATGGTTGGACGCCGACCGACCTGGTCTTCCCGTTCTTCCTGTTCATCGTCGGCGTGTCGATCACCTTCGCCCTGTCGCGGCGCCTGGCCGACCCGTCGGAGCGGGCGGGGGTCGTGGGCAAGATCGTCCGGCGCTCGATCATCATCTTCGGGGTCGGCGTCCTCCTGAGCCGGTTCCCGTTCTATCACGAGGGCCAGGACTATCGGAACCTGGACACCATCCGCCTGCCGGACGTGTTCGCGTGGCTGGCCAACGGCTGGAAGGGGCTGCGGATCCCCGGCGTCCTGGCCCGCATCGCGGTCGTCTACCTCGTCACCGCCCTGATCTTCCTCCGGACCCGGCCGAAGGGGCAGATGATCCTGGCAGGCGCGATCCTCCTGGGCTACTGGGCCCTGCTGACCCTGGTGCCCGTGCCCGGGTATGGGGCGGGGGACCTCCGGCGCGGCCACGACATCACCTCCTACGTCGATCGCGCCCTGATGCCCGGGCACCTCTACAAGAAGGACTACGACCCCGAAGGACTCCTGAGCACCCTGCCGGCGGTGGCCACCTGCCTGAGCGGTGTGCTGGCCGGGCACTGGCTGCGATCGGGCCGGGATCGATACGAGATCGCCGCCGGCCTCTTCGTCGCCGGATTGGCGGCGATTTTGGCCGGGACGTGGTGGGGTGCGGTGTACCCGATCAACAAGGCCCTTTGGACCAGCTCCTATGTCCTGCTCTCGGGAGGGCTGGCGCTGCAAGGCCTGGCCGCCTGCTACTGGCTGATCGACGTGCAAGGGCATCGGAAATGGGCGGGGCCGTTCCTGGTGTTCGGCGCCAACCCGCTGTCGGCGTTCGTCCTGGCGGGCTTGTTCGCCAAGCTGTCGACGCTGATCAAGGTGGCTGGGCCGGGCGGCAAGCCGGTGAACCTCCACAAGCTGATCATGGACTGGCTCTCCTCGCCGTCATGGATGTCGCCGCTGAATGCGTCGCTGGCCTATGCCCTGCTGTTCCTAGCTTCCTGCTGGCTGGTGATCGGAGTCCTCCACATGTCGGGGGTGCGGCTCCGCGCCTGACGGCCCTTGCTCCGGGGCGTCGCCTCCCGTAATCTTCCTGGGTCGCGGCCGTCGGGGTCCACCCTCGACCCGATCGGCCGCGCCGTCGACCTTTTGCCGGGAGTTTGGAGCGGATGAGCGAGACCACGGCCGTCGCCGAAGCGAATCCCTTGCGTCAAGGATTGCCCCGCACCCGGGTCCCGGACCCGTGCGCCGTGGTCCTGTTCGGCGCCACCGGGGACCTGACGCATCGCAAGTTGGTCCCGGCCCTGTACCACCTGGAGCAGGGGGGCCACCTGCCCGCCGAGGTCGCCATCATCGGCTTCGCCCGCCGCGACTGGAGCGACGACCAGTTCCGCGACGAGCTGACCAAGAGCCTCAAGAAGCCCGGCGACGCGGGCTTCGACGCCTCGTGGAACGAGTTCGCCCCGAGGATCTTCTACAACGCCGGGAACTTCGACGATCCCGCCGCTTACCAGGCGTTGAAGAAGAAGCTCGACGAGGTCGACGCCACCCACGGCACCAAGGGGAACCGCCTCTACTACCTGGCCGTGTCGCCCGAATATTTCTCGGTGATCGTCGACCAATTGGGCCAGGCCGGACTCATCTACGGCTCCGACCAGTCGTCCCCCTGGAGCCGGGTGGTCATCGAGAAGCCGTTCGGCCACGACCTGCCCAGCGCCCGGGCCTTGAATCGCGACGTGTCGCGGGTCCTGTCCGAGGACCAGGTCTATCGCATCGACCATTACCTCGGCAAGGAGACGGTGCAGAACATCCTGGCGTTGCGGTTCGGCAACGGGATGTTCGAGCCCCTCTGGGATCGCCGCCAGGTCGAGTCGGTCCAGATCACCGCCGCCGAGGAACTCGGCATGGCCGGCGGTCGCGGCGGCTACTACGACAAGGCGGGGGCCCTCCGCGACATGGTGCAGAACCACCTGTTGCAGCTCCTCTGCCTGGTCGCGATGGAGCCCCCGGTCGACCTCGGCGCCGACGCGGTGCGGAACGAACGGGCCAAGGTCCTCCAGTCGCTGCCGATCTGGACCCCCGAGGAAGTGGCCGCCAACGTGGTCCGGGCCCAGTACGTGGCCGGGTCGATCCAGGGGGGGGACGTCCCCGGCTACAAGCAGGAGAAGGGGGTCGCCCCCGACTCCACCACCGACACCTACGTCGCCCTCCGCGTCACCCTGAACAACTGGCGGTGGGCCGGCGTCCCGTTCCTGCTCCGCACCGGCAAGCGACTCCCCAAGCGGGCCACCGAGATCGCCATCCGGTTCCGCCGGCCGCCCACGACCCTGTTCGAGGTCGATGACGACGGGACCGGCGGGGCGAATCTCCTGGTCCTCCGAATCCAGCCCGACGAAGGGGCCAGCCTCGCCTTCCACGCCAAGATCCCCGGCTCGCGGCGCAGGCTCCAGGAAGTGCGGATGGACTTCCGCTACGGGACCGCCTTCGCCGCACCGCCCCCCGAGGCGTACGAGCGGCTCCTGCTGGACGTGATGCTCGGCGATCCTTCGCTGTACACCCGGACCGATGCCGTCGAGGCCGCCTGGAAGTTCGTCAATCCGATCCTGGAAGCCTGGGCCGCCCCCGACGCCGCCCCGCCGGAGACCTATGCGGCCGGCACCTGGGGTCCCGAGGCCGCCGACAGGCTGGCCGCCGACGTCGATTCGGGCTGGCGGAGGCTCTGACGCCCGGGGCCCTCGGGCCGGGTCCGACCCCAACTTTTTCCGAGAGACGGCACTCCGATGGCCGAAGCGACTTCTGACGCCTTCCTGAGCGGACAGGGGATCCCCGTCGAGACGGGCGACATCGAATCCGAGTTGACCCGGCTCTGGGGGCCGGCCGCGGCGAAGGCGGGCGGCCCCACGCCCGAGAATCCCAACGTCACCCGGGTCGTCCTCGCCAACGTCGTGGTGGGGGCGGGGCCGGGCTGCGCCCAGGAACTGGAATCGGTGCTCGACACCGTGGTGGCCCGCTATCCCTGCCGCGCCATCATCGCCCGGCGGACCGACGAGCCCGGCCGCAAGGTGGCCGCCGAGGTCGCCGCGCTCTGCCACCTGTCCGCCCCCGGCGAGCCCCAGGTGTGCAGCGAGCGGATCCTCCTCCGCGCCGGGCCCGAGGCCGAGGACCTGCTGCCGGGGGCGATCCGCCCTCTGCTGGAGGCCAACCTCCCGTTCGTCCTCTGGTGGGCCGACGATCCCCGATCGGCCGAGCCCCTGTTCCGCGACCTGGCCGGCGAATGCTCCCGCCTGATCCTCCAACTGCCGGACCCGGAGGCCGACCCGGCGGCCCTCAAGGTCGGGCTCGACCCGACGCTCTGCCGCTACGCCTGGGACTCCGCCTGGTTCGGCATCGGCCGGTGGCGCGAGCTGGTCGCCCAGTTCTTCGACGGGGCCGAAGGCCAATCCGGCCTGTCACGGATCACCGCGCTGGAGATCAAGGCACAGGTCCCCGGGACGGCCCGGGTCCCCCGGATCGCGGCCTGGCTGGCGGCCTGGCTGGCCGGCCAGCTCGGCTGGAAGCCCGGCAAACGGTCCGAGGCCGGGCCCGGCCAGCTCGACATCGGCTTCGCCGGTCCGTCCGGACCGGTGGCCGTCACCATCCGCGCCGAGGCGGGGGACGAGTCGACGGTGAGCCAGATCGTGGAGATCTCGCTCACCGTGGCCGGTCCGGACGGCGAGACCTCGTACCACCTGACCCGGCGTGCTCCGGGCTCGCCGCAAGTTCGCGTGAACATCACCTCGCCGGTCGCCTGCGCCCTGCCCCGGGTGGTGGTCGCGCCCGAGCTCGACGCCGCGGGCCGGATCACGGCCGCCCTGGAATCGTCCCGGGTCGACCAGCCCTTCGCCCGGGCGTTGCCGCATGCCCTCTGGATCCTGGGCGTGGCCTGACCCGGCCCGCCCGACCGCTCAGGCCCGGAGCCGGGCGGTCGTGGTGTGGGCGGCCAGATCTTCGATCATGGCCCGGGTCGCCTCGGCGACCGCCCCGCGCCAGTCGTCGCCGAACCGGGCCCGCGCATCGGGCTTCTGGTAGGCGAAGATGATCCCCCGCGAGCTGTTGACGATCGCCCCGAGCCCTTCGGAATCGAAGGCCGGGGCCACGTCGGCCGCGGTCGCCCCCTGGGTGCCGTAGCCGGGGACCAGGAACGGGACACCCGGCAGGGCCTCGCGCAGCTCGGCCAGCTCCGAGGGATAGGTCGCCCCGACCACCGCTCCGAGCAAGGTCTGGCCCGACTCACCCCGGTACGCCTCGCCCCATTCCCGGAGCCTCTCGGCGACGACACGATAGAGCGGGCGGTCGCCGACGGCGAGGTCCTGAAACTCCCGGGCCGACGCATTGCTGGTCCGGACCAGGCAGAACAGCCCTTTCCCCTCGCGGGCCGCCACCTTGACGAACGGCGTCACACCGTCGCTTCCCAGGTAGGGGTTGATGGTCAACGCGTCGACGTCCCAGGGCGGTTCGAACCGGCCGCCCATCGGCACCTTGCCGAGATAGGCGCGGGCGTACGCCTCGGCGGTGGAGCCGATGTCGTTCCGCTTGCCGTCCATGATCACCAGGAGTCCCCGTTCCTTCGCCAGCCTGGCGGAGGCATGCATCGCCGCGACCCCTTCGGGGCCGTAGGCTTCGTAGAAGGCCGCCTGGAACTTCACGATCGGGACCAGAGGCGCGACGACCTCGATCAGCTCCCGCCCGAATGCCTCCAGGGCCGCGGCCACCCCGGCGCGATCCCCGGCGAATCCCTCCAGGAAGCCGGGCGGGAGATCCTCGGGCCTGGGGTCGATCCCGACGCAAACCGAGTTGCCGACCCTCCTTACAGCCGCCACCAACGAGTCCGCAAAATGCACAGGCGCAATCTCCAACAGGCCGCATTGACAGTTCGTCGTGACATCTTATACTAGGCTCACCTTCGAGGGAACGCCCTCCAGGGGATCGCAGAAAACGGGGCGTAGCGCAGTTTGGCTAGCGCGCTTGACTGGGGGTCAAGAGGTCGTGGGTTCAAATCCCGCCGCCCCGACTGATACCAGATAACGACTTAGGGAAAACGACGAAGGCGGGCCTTGCACGGTAAGTTGCACGCTATGCGACATCCCGAGCCCTGGTACCGTAAGTTCAACGACACCTGGTACGTCCAGCTCGACGGCAAGCAGCAGAAGCTCGCCAAGGGCAAGGACAACAAACCCGAGGCGTTCCGAACCTTCCACCGGCTCATGGCCGGGCAAAGGGTCGGGACGCCGAAGGCCATTTCCGCCTCGGTGCTCTGCTACCTCTACCTCGAATGGTCGCGGGAAGAGCACAAGCCGGCCACCCAGGAGTGGTATCGCGGGCAGCTCGATTCCTTCCGCAAGACCTGTGGGAAGATCGAAGCCTCCGCGGTCACGCCGTCCGACGTCAGCCGATGGCTGGCGGCGAGGAAGAAGCTCGCCGTCGCGGCGAAACGCCAGTTCGGGCCGTCTTCCAAGCGGGCGGCGATCACCGCCATCAAGGCGGTCTGGTCGTGGGCGGTGAAGAACCACCACCTCGAAAAGAATCCCCTGAAAGACATCGAACGCCCCGCGATGCGGCGGAGGCGGGCGCTCACCGCCGCCGAGATGGCCGCGATCTTTGAAGCCGTGCCCGACCGTGCCTTCCGGGATTTCCTCCGTGCACTCCGGCTCACCGGGGCCAGGCCGGGGGAGGTGGCCGGCGTCACCGCCGCGGACGTGAAGGGCGACACCTGGGTGCTCCAGGTCCACAAGACCGACTCGACCGGTGAAGACCGGATCATCTACCTGAACGAGGAGATGCAGGAGCTTTCCGCCCGGCGGGCGAAGCTCCACCCGGACGGGCCGATCTTCCGCCAGCATCGCGGCGGCAGGCCCTGGAACCGGAATGCGATCCGGTGCCGGTTCCGTCGGCTCCGGGCGAAACTCGGACTTGAGGCCGGGGCGGTCTGCTACGGCATCCGCCACGCCTTCGTCACGGATGCGCTGGAGAAGGGGGTGCCGGTGGCCACCGTCGCCCAGCTCGTGGGGCACCGCGACCTGAAGATGATCCAGCAGACCTACTCGCACCTGAACGAGCGGCAGCAGCACCTGCGGGACGCCGCGAGGCTCGCCACGGAAAATTGAGGCAAGGAGGCCGCCATGCCCGACACGATCACGCTCTCGCCCGCCGCCGAAATCCTGATCCGCCGCCGGATGAACCGCGAGCACGTGGCGGTCACGGAAGAGACTCGCCCGCTCTACCGAGAGCTGGTGGCGGCCGGATTGATGGAGCCGCTCCACTCGTTCGCGCGCGGGGACGAGGGCGCCTACCGCCCGACGGAATTGGCTTGCGCTTTCGTGAATGGGTGATAGGATGCGTGCTGCCGGGGATGAGTCGCGACCCGATTCGGTGACATGGACCGAGGGACCCCGGCACCAATCCAAGATGATGTGGGGTAGAGCAGTTGGTAGCTCGCCAGGCTCATAACCTGGAGGTCGCACGTTCGAATCGTGCCCCCGCTACCATCATCTCCCCCTCCACCCATCCCTCATGCTCTCCAGCAGCCGCTTGGCGTGCGGGCCGACCGGCAGTTCCGTGTCCGGCGCGGACTCCAACGCCCCTTCATGACTCCCCGTCTCATGCTCGGCCAGCTCGTGGGCGATGGTCGCCTTGATCCGGTCCGGCAGCCGCGTGCGTTTCCAAAGCTGTTGCGTGGCCTCGTCGTATCCGTCCGCCATCAGCTCCGGGTTCATGATCCCGGAATCGAGCATGATCCGCCCGTCGGGCGAGACGGTGCCGCCCGAGGATTCTTCCGGGTAGAACGTGTGGTGCTCGCCCCCGCGCGTCCAGTCCTTCGCGCCCATCTGGTCGCGCGTGAGGCCGAGGTCGATCATCGCCTGCCCGGTGGCGATCTCCAGGTCCTCGGCGTAGCGTTGCGAAAAATCGACGGCGTGTAAGGCGGGATCTGGGGGCGGGCGTTCGGGCATGGCTTGAAACTAAATCGAAACATGCTATCAATCAAGCGTTCAAGGAAAGATCCTCGCAATGAGCCAGAAATTTGATCCCTCGGTTTCGCAGACGTTGGCTCGGTATAGTATACTTTTGGATACAAGTGCCGGCGGTTGGGTGCTTATCATCATCCCTCGATTTGGCCTGGATGCCAAGGGAATTGGAATGGCCACCGTTGATTTCCATTCGATCCGGGTCATTCGGGGCACAGCCCACAATGGTTTTGAGGAGCTTTGTTGCCAGCTTGCGAGCCACGAGAGTCCCGCACCCGGCTCGCAATTCATTAGGAACGGAACACCGGATGGCGGTGTCGAAGCCTACCGCATATTCGCGGATGGGACCGAGCGCGGATGGCAAGCCAAATATTTCTTCTTGATCGATGATTCGCAATGGGTGCAGATGGATGAATCCGTTCTGAACGCTATAGACAAACATCCTAACCTCAAGAATTACACAATCTGCCTCCCCATCGACCTGCCCGACTCAAGGATTTCGCGGCATAAGACCCTTCGCCAAAAATGGAATGCAAGGGTAAAGCTATGGAGAAATGCCGCCAAGTCGCGCGGAATGGACGTGGATTTCGAGCTTTGGGGCGAACACGAACTATTGACGCGACTAAGCAGGGAAGAGCATGCCGGAAAACTCTGGTTCTTTTTCAGTCAGCTCGAGATGTCACAGAGATGGTTCCTTGATCACATAGATGAGGTGATGGCCGCGGCAGAACCAAGGTATAGCCCCGAATTAAATATTGAGCTTCCAATCTCGCTTCGATTCGAGTCGCTCAGCTATACACGGCAGTTCAGGAGGATTGTCAACACGAAACGGGCTGATTACAGAGTGAAATTTACGAACACTTGCTCCCGATTGGGGAAGGCAACCTTGAGTGTTCCTTCGCGCGAGCTGGTAGAGTGCTTTCAGCGAGACGGACAAGCGATTATGGACTTGCTGGACGGGATCGAAGACTGCCTCCCGGTCCCTGTGCCCATCCTAAATCTTCCGGAGATGATTAGTAAGCTTAACGAGGTGTACTGGGGCCTTGAATCCGCTTTGACGGATGAAGGCGCAATCGATACCTCGGACAACGTCCGCCATGGCTCTAGACGTGATGGGAATCGCTTTTATCAGGAGTTGCGATCGCTCGAAGAGTTCCGCACCTCATTGTATGAGATGAATCGCTGGTACGAGGGGCATTCGATCGACTTTGCATCCCGGCCAGCATTGCTGCTGTGTGGCCAAGCTGGAAACGGAAAAACCCACCTTTTCTGCGATATAGCCAGGCGTCGAATTCAGGAAGGCCTCCCTGCAGTTGTGATCCTTGGCGAGCAAATGGGTGAGGGGAATGCGTGGGACCAGATCCGAAACAGATTGGGCTTGAATTGCACCCGTGATGTCTTTCTCGGTGCGCTTCAATCGGCTGCCGAGGCAGCGGATTCCCGTGCCGTAATATTCATTGACGCGATCAATGAGGCCACCGAAGTCAAATGGTGGACGGAATTACCGTCTATGTTGAAAGTCGTAGGCCGGTTTCCTCGCGTTGCCATCGCGTTAAGTTGTCGTTCGACTTACGTCGACGTACTCGTTCGGAAAGATTTATGGCGTAGCCGTATAGCTCGCATCGACCATGATGGATTCGGCTCCAGCTTGTTCGAGGCGCTTACCGGCTTCTGTCGCCATTACCGGATCGAATCGATGAACACCCCGCCGCTTAACCCGGAATTTGAGAATCCACTTTTTCTCAAGTTATTCTGCAAGGGCCTCAACGAACGCGGCTTGACGCGACCTCCACGCGGACACCATGGAATTCAGCGTATCTTCTCATTCTACATCGACTCAGTAGAGGAAAAGCTTTCTGCTCCTACAGAGCTCGATTATCCAGTCTCCGATCGTGTCGTAAGTAATGCGATGGCTGCCATCGCAGATGCCATGTTTGATAGTGGAGGTATTGCGCTGGAGCAATCTTATGCGAAAAGTATACTTGATGAGATATGGCCGACGCCATCCGATTCGGGGTATTCGAAATCACTCCTAAAGCGCTTGATCGCCGAGGGATTGTTGGCGGATGACTATTACTATCCTAGCCCGGGAGAGCTCCCCGTCCCCATTATTCGATTTGGATATGAAAGGCTTGCCGATTTTCAGATAGCCCGTCGCCTGCTAGAACGCCATGGCAAAGAATTCGGTATTAAGGCGGATATTCCGGACGACTCGTCTCTGGGTAAATTTATTAGTGGTAACGAAAAGCACTACCAGCATGCAGGCATCATGACAGCCCTAGTTGTTCTTGCCCCTGAATTTCTTGGTCGGGAGTTATCTGAGCTGCTCCCTGGCATCGATATGGGGGATGCCTATAATGCCGCCTTCATCGAGGCGCTTCCCTGGCGAGACGGCCAATACCTGAATTTCCCGGCGATCAAGCTCATCGAAGAACTGCTTGATCGAGGGGATCATGCGTCGTCGAGGCATGCAATCTCCGACCCTGTACTTGAGAAGCTGATCCAAATCTCGGCCCAGCCTGATCATCCCATGAACGCGGACTGGCTTCATGGGAGGCTCTCCAGGATGGCAATGCCTGAGAGGGATCTGAGATGGTCTACTTTTCTCCATCGCTCCTGGCTGAAGCGCGAGTGGACGGAATCAGGCCCCATCCCGAGGTTACTGGAATGGGCTTGGCCGATCAACGCCGAGCATGTTGATCCCTCTGATGGATTAGAAGACGATGTAGTCCGCCTCGTGAGTATTATTCTCGCTTGGTGCTTCACAACGTCGGATCGATATGTTCGCGATCGGGCGACTAAAGGACTGGTTTCGATCTTGCGTTCCCGCCTGCATCTCCTGCCCACCTTGCTGGACTCATTCCTGGATGTCGACGACCCTTACGTCCACGAGCGGCTCATGTGCGCCGCCTACGGCTGCGTGATGAGATCTAATGATCGGCAAGGCTCGAACTTCCTCGCGCGATACGTCTATGACCATGTCTTTGCGGATGACTGCCCGCCCACACATTTGCTCACCAGGGACTACGCCCGGGGGATCGTCGAGTACGCTATCGCGTTCGGCGGTATGAACGACGTCGACGCGTCGAAGATCCGCCCGCCTTATCAGAGCCTCGAGGTTACGAAAGACGTGCCGTCATGGACCGAAACCAAAATTCAAACCCTGGGGCAGGGCTACAACGCAATCTCCTTGTCTCTCTTCCCTGACTTTGGGGATTTTGCCCGTTACGTCATCGGTTCGGACTCTTCTTCCGGTATTAATGGGTGGTCGAGCGAACCCGATCCATTTAGGACGGTGCGAGAGATCGAGAACGAGGAAGTCGATCTCCCGGAGCGACTTTTGAAACTCACCACCGATGTGACCCTCATGGAATTTATCCAGTCCAACCCGCCTCTTTATACCGATCCGGATGAGCAAAAACCGGACGAAGAAATGCCTGAAGAAGAATCGATGTCTGGCGGGTCGGATGAAATAGGTTCGCACTCGAAATGGCTGGCAGAACTCCGCGAAGAACGGGAGAGAATTCGCGCATCCGCTACTAAGGAAGAGCTAGATTTGGTCGAGAGGAACGCTGATGTCGAAAGACGCCGCAAGATTGCTCTGGCGGAGGCAGAGGAGCGATACGAGATAAAAAACCATTCGGATTTCCCGTGCCGATGGATCGCCGAGCGACTGATCGAGCTGGGTTGGACCCCTGAGCTTTTCGGCAAGTTCGATAACGAAGTGAACCGCAATGACTATCGAGATTCCCAGAAGGCAGAAAGGATTGGGAAAAAATATCAGTGGATCGCATATTGTGAACTCTATGCAAGAACCGTTGATCATAAACCGTATCATCACAGTTATTACGGCTCAAATTACCAATATTATGGACCTTGGCAAACGTCGACCAGGGACATCGATCCTTCATTCCTTGTAAGGTCGAAGAAAGACGAGGAAACCTCGTCGTTAACCTGGTGGGCCCCGCTGGCAGACCCCGTGGCCGATGTCTCGGGATTAGAAGATGCGGATTGGCTGACCGATGAGGCAACAATCCCCGACTTCACCCCGATCCTGCAGGTCAGGCGGAAGCCTACTTCGGATGCTATGTTCACGCTCAAGACATATATGAGATGGCGTGAGTCGGATGAGGCAGCATCGTTGAAGTTGGGCAGGCCAAGGCGAGATCTTACGTTCTCACTCAACGCTTTTGTCGTGGCGAAAAAGGACGTAGCGGAGTTGGCGAGATTCGCGGGCTCGGATGATTGCGGATCCATGGAGATTTCCGAACCCGATTATCATTACAGATTTCTGGGGGAATTTCCATGGGCACCTAGCTTCGAGGATTTCGACGATCGCTCAATATCCGACACGGATGAATCGAGCGATGATGTCGAGTGTCAATTGCGTCACTTGGGCAATTCTTCTGCCATGGCAGCGCAGACTGTCATGCGGTATGTCCAGGGGAGCAACGATTTCGACTGCTCCCGCAAGGAGTCCATCCCGGGTCACACTCCTTCCGCTTGGCTTGCGCGACGGATGGGTATCCGTTGGGCAAAAAAACGTTTCCAGTTCATGAATTCGGCCGGAAAAATTATTGGTTTGGATCCATCGCACGAGGAGCCGGGACCCGCATGCTTCCTCATCGATTCCGCCGAGTTAATCCACTACCTCGACAAATCAAAATCGGCATTGGTCTGGCTGTTGGTAGGGGAGAAATTGCTTTTGAACTTGGATGGCACCATGGATGACGATCGTCACAAGCCCAGGATCACGGTCTTCCGCCGCATGTATCATCTGAAGGGTAATGTTATCAAAACCGTGGCTCAGACGTTTCGCTACTTGGGAGGTGATATTATTTCAAAATAATTATCCTGCCAACTTTGATCCTACTCATACAATGCTCCTATCCGAGCCGTCCCTAACCTGCGAGCCATTATGGATATGTACAAGCCGTTCAATAAGAAAACCCAAAGCGACTTTAGGAAGAAGCATCGGAAATCGATCGATCCCCAGCAGGTCGTCGCCTGTCCAACCTGCGGCAGCGACAAAGTGCGCCCCGCCAAGGTTTCCGTCTACGCCGGACAGTGCCACACGCACATAACACATGAAGGGACGCTTTGCGAAGGATCGGATTCTGTCGGATGGGGAACGATGATCAACCTGCTCTTCGCCTGCGAATTGGACCATCAGTTCGTCTTGAGCTACCAGTATTACGACCAGGAGACGGAGTTCGAAGTTGTGAGCATGATGGATCCTAATCCGGCTCCGCCGATTTATTGGAAACCCGAAGACAAGAAGGTCATGCAATCGCGGGGCAAGAAATGAGGTGAGGATTCCATGAACCGCCTCGCCATGCTGGATCAGCTTCTACCTGCTGAATCGCCTCCATGTCAAAACGCCCCGCACCCCATCTGGCTCATCCCGCCCCGCTCCTTCGCAACCCAGACGACCGACGATGTGCCCTCGACGTCGAGGAACATCTTCCCGATGCTCTGGTTCCAGAGCAGGTGGGCTTTCGGCCGCTCGCGGTAAACATACTCGCTCGAGGCGCATTCCTGCCGCCAGCGGGTGCCGTCGGACAGCTCGTACATACTGCCACCGGCGTATCCCTCGAAGGTGCCGGGGATGGTTCCTTCCCACATGGTGTCCATGCGGCCAGGATCGCAGGTCGGGCGGGTTGTGTCCAGGTGTTCAGAAAAGGAATGGCGACTCGGCTCCGGTGTTACTTATCCCTTGCGCGAGTTGAGATACCAAAGTAACTATGGGGGATGGAGAAGCGGTGTCCGGATTGCGGCGAATCGAAGCCGATTGAAGAGTTCAACTCTCAACGAAAGTATTGTCTCGTCTGCCACCGAACACGCGGCCGTCGTTGGCGTGAGGATAACCGCGAGAAGTGGCTCGCCTCGCAATCCGCCTCAAAGGCAAAACGTTCCGACCCCAACTGGCAACCGAGGCGGCCAAAGCCGCGAAGGCCGTGGAAACCTCGGCCTCAGGGCTCGCAGTACCGAGCGAGAGCCCGCGAGTTTTTACTGTCAATTAAGAAGCAATCCAAGTGTGCCCGTTGCCCGGAGGACGATTTCCGGTGCCTGCAGTTCCACCACGTCAGGGACAAGCGGGCGTCGGTGTCCGAAATGGCTGCTCGAGGTTGGAAGGTTGAGACGATCCAGAAAGAGATCGACAAGTGCATCATCCTCTGCGCTAACTGCCATGCGAAGGAACATTTCGGGGATAAGCAGGCATTCGGCAGGAAGGCGGTCACCGGCTCGGAAGAGCTCGGGGCTTGAAACGAAAGAAGCCCGGGAGCCATCAGGCCCCGGGCTCTCTGGCGGCTATTTCTCAGTCTTTTCCTTCTTGCCCTCGATATCCCATTCCCGCTTCTCGTCTCCGAATTCCGCGGAGCCTTTCCCCTTGAGCTTGTCCCCCTCGATCGTCAGGGTGTAGTCGATGGGGATCTCGTTGTCCATGATCTTGCGAATGGCGGAGAACGTCAGCTTGCCGTCCTTGAAATTCAGGTCCTTGAGCTTCTCGTCCTTCTGATCGGCCCAGCTCATGGTCCCGACGAACTTGTCCCCCTCCTTCTTGACCATCAGGGTGGAGGTTCGCTTCTGCTCGCCGATCTCGTATTCGCACTTCCACGTCCCGACCGGATCGACCGCCTTATCGTCCGCTGCGCGTGCCAGACCGCATGCACCTAGGACCAACGCCATCGAGAGGATCGCCTTCATGATCGCCTCCGAGATCGGGATGAAACGGGGGCGGCCCGACACAGGACTCACCCGACGTCGGAGGAGATTGTATCGGTGCTGATACCGGCTGTCAGGCTTGTCGGCAGTTGCGAGGCACGCGAGGCTGGGCAAAACGCAAAGCAAGGAATTCAAAATCGAATAGAAGAAGACTGGTTGCCTAAATCGCGAGCGGAGCGTGCGCAAAAACGGACAGCGCCGCGCCCCTCCTCGACTTTAAATGGAATCCTCCACCAGAGGAGCCTTTCCGCAAGCGGTCATCAAACTAAGATTTGCCACAAAAATAGGCACTGGCAGATTGATAGCCAACTCTTTTGGCATCGCTCGTGCTCTATGTTCCTGGCGAAGAGTGACGAGCCGGCCATCAATCGGCCAGCCTCACCTCGCAGAACAATGGGACCAGCCCCACGGCGACGGCCATTCCTTCTCGGAGTGGCCTACCGCCAAGGGGAGAGCGGGTTGCCTCGCACGACCCACCCGCTCTCCCTTTCCTACATGGCCCGCGACGCGGCGGGCGATCGATCGAGCCGGTCAGTTACGGGTGTCGGACGACGATGGGAGAGGTCGTCGTCCGGGATCTGTTGCTGGCCGGCTTGTCATTTCGAAGCCGCCGTTCCCGCTACTCGAACAGCCCGACGATCTGCCTCACCTGCTCCGCCCCGAGCCGCTCGACCAAATGCTTGACGGCCGCCAGATCGGTCAGCAGGCCGGGATCGCCAGCACCCGCAGCAGCTTTCGCCGCCGGAGCCGGGGAAGCCGCCCGCTTGGGTGCCGGGGCTTCAGCAGGTGCTTCAGCATCCTGCTTCTTCTTGTAGTTCGATTTGATGGCGCTGAAATGCTGCGGATTCATGTCGATCCCGAACTCGGCCTTGATGTACTCGACGGCCGGGCCGGGCTTCTCGTAGCCCGCGTCGATGGCGGAACGGGCTGCCTGCGACTTGTTCATGGCCTTCCCCGGGGACTTGGCTTCTTCGAGCTCGGCCTCGATGTCGTCGTCGGTGTTGAACTCGGGCTCGGTTTCCGGCACCTCCTGGCTGATCTCTTCGGGCTCGACCGGCTCTGCGGGCTTGGACTTTTTCTTGGCCATGGGGGTGCTCCGGGGAGAGGCGTGCGTTTCCCCAAGCTTAACCCGCGATTGAGCTTGGTCAACAAAGTGGTTGCGCAAAACTTGGAGTCTGCTATGGTCGCCGGATGCAGGCGATCAAGAAAAATCACATCACAGCTCTTGTGTGTAACGGATGCACGGTCGTCTGCAAAACATCTGCGTCCGTTACACAGAGGGGCTGGTAGTGAGGGTCAGTGACCAAAGCAGTAATCTTCGATCTCGACGGCACGCTCGCCGATCTATCGCATCGTCTCCATCACATCAGGAACGGCTCCCATAACTGGGATGCGTTTTTCGCCGAGTGCGGCCAGGACGCGCTGATTGAGCCGATCCGCGACCTGGCGTATCTGTTCCACGACCAGGATCACAAAATCATCCTGGTTTCCGGCCGTAG
Organism: Tundrisphaera macrotermitis; assembly: GCF_051175315.1. Taxonomy (NCBI): domain Bacteria; kingdom Pseudomonadati; phylum Planctomycetota; class Planctomycetia; order Isosphaerales; family Isosphaeraceae; genus Tundrisphaera; species Tundrisphaera macrotermitis. Next base: position 1,282,889 of record NZ_CP195100.1, on the reverse strand, counting down.
CGATATAGCGCGCGTCCTGACGGAGGACTGGCTCAATCGTCATACCGTCCCATTTCATGAACTCCACATGCGGAAGGACGGCGACTACCGCCAGGACTTCATCATCAAGTCGGAGATCCTCGACCAACTCCTGGCCAATGGGAACCAGATCAAGTTCGTCGTCGACGACCGCCCCAGCGTGGTCGCCATGTGGCGCGAGCGCGGCCTGACCTGCCTCCAGTGCCGAGACTGGGAGGAGAACCCCGTCACGGCCAAGAAGGGTCTGCTGACGCTCATGGTCGGGCCCAGCGGGGCTGGCAAGACGACCTTCCTCACGTCACCGGCTGCCGGGACCTTCGGCATCCACCCATCCCACGTTGTGAGCAGCGACCAGTTCCGCGCCGACTTGCTCGGCGACACGCACGACCAGTCCAGGGACGATGACGTATTCGCCGCGCTCCATGCGGTCGTCAAGGCCCGCATCACGCACGGCATCCCCGCCGTCGTGGACGCCACCAATCTCAAGCGCAAGGACCGGCTCGCCTGCGTCACGCTGGCAGGCGGGGGAGATGTCCGCTACCTGGTGATCGACCGCCCGATGGAGGAGAAGGAGCGCGACGCCGGATGGCGGCCACCGGCCTTGCTCCAGAAGCACGCCCAGACCTTCGGCTCCCAGATCAAGGACATCCTGGCCGGCGACAAGCAGCCCAACGTGGCCGTGACCGACCTGCGGAGGGCGTCATGACCCATCCCGCGCGGAAACTGACATTCGATGAATTGTGGAGATGCCTGAAACTCGCCAAAGCCGTGGGCGACGTGAACGAGAACATAGGCAGCGACGGCCTGAGCCTGTTTTGCTACTCGAAAGCGGCCGTGTACGAGCGGAACTGGAACGATATGACGATGCTCGCGCGCGGGATCATCCTCGACCCGGCCGAGAAGCGAGTCGTCGCCACACCCTTCCCGAAATTCTTCAACGTCGGCGAGCGGGCGGATTCCATCCCCGATTTGCCGTTCGAGGTCTACGAGAAGATGGACGGCAGCCTGATCATCATCTTCCACCACGGCGGCGAGTGGCGATGTGCCACCAAGGGAAGCCTCGGCTCCGACCAGGCGAAATGGGCGAAGGCATGGATCTCGCGGTTCGACCTGTCGGCGCTGGTGCCGGGCACGACCTACCTGGCCGAGGCCATCTACCCCGAGAACCGGATCGTTGTCCACTACCAGAAGACCGGCCTGACGCTGCTCGGTGCCTACCGCGAGGACGGCTCGGAACTGGACTACAACGAGCTGGCGATGCTCGCCCTCAAACTGAGCTGGGACATCGCCAGGCGGTTTGCGTTCAACGCCATGTCCGAGCTGCTCGCCACGGCGAAGGAACTGCCCGGCTCGGAGGAAGGGTTCGTCCTTCGGTTCGACGACGGGCTGCGGCTGAAGGTCAAGGGTGACGAGTATTGCCGCATACACCGGCTGGTGTCTCGCGTGACGCCATTGGCGATGTGGGAGGCCATGCAGGCAGGGGATGACCTGGAGGCTCTTCGGCGTCAGCTTCCGGAGGAGTTCTGGGCGGATTTCGACGCGATCATCGGGGCGTTGCAGGAACGGCTTGATGTGCTGATTGGCTCAGTTCGCGCGGCGGCCAACGCGGTTGCTGACCTCTCGGACAAGGAGGTGGGATTGCGGCTGGATTCCATCCCTGAGGAGGCGAGACGGTTCGTTTTCCCGTACCGCAAGAACGGTGGCGACCTACTGTCTGGCCGCACGCGGGAGACGATCTTCCGCGCGATCCGGCCGACAGGGAATGTCTTGCCCGGATACCAGCCGTCCTACGCGATGAACCGGGTGTTGGAGGAGGTCGCGTGATAACACTCGTCAGGATGCAGTTCGGCAGCCACGTCTACGGCACCAACGTCCCCACCAGCGACCAGGACTTCAAGGCCGTCCACCTGCCCGATGGGCTGGACATCCTGCTCCAACGGCCGAAGAATACGATCAACGTGCGGACGAAGCTCGACGGCACGCAGAAGAACACGGCGGATGACGTCGATTTCGAGTCGTTCTCTCTCCAGCAGTACCTGAAACTGCTGCTCGAAGGGCAGACCGTCGCGCTGACCATGCTGTTCACACCCGACCGCTGGATCATCGAAGCCAACCCGGAATGGGAGCTCATCCGCGAGAACAGGTCCCGCTTCCTCCACCGGGGCGTATCGGCTTTCGCGGGTTACTGCCGCCAGCAGGCCAACAAGTATGGTGTGAAAGGCTCTCGCGTCGCGTCCTCCCGGGCGGCCATGGACCTGTTCGCGGGGTTGATGGAGGCGAACGGCCCGCAGGCCAAGCTCAAAGACCACTGGGCCGACATCGAGGCGCTGGCGGCCAATCCCCAGTTCCAACACATGCAGATCGTCGAGGATTGTCTGCGTGCCCGGCCGGAACTCAAAGTCAGGATGCTCGACGTTTGCAACCGCAAGGTCCAGGAGCACGTCACGGTCAAGGAAGCCCATAAGGTCTACAAGCACCTGTTCGACGAGTACGGCCAGCGGGCGTTGCTCGCCGAGAAGAATGAAAGCGTGGACTGGAAGGCGATGATGCACGCCACCCGCGTCTGCCGCGAGGCGGAGGAATTACTCCTGACGCACTCGATCAGCTACCCTCGCCCGGAGGCAGGGCTGCTGCTCCAGATCCGCAAGGGCGAGCTGCCGTACAAGCAGGTGGCCGAGTTGCTGGAGACTGGGTTGGAACGGCTGGTGGAGTGCCAGCGGCTATCGACGCTGCCGGATTCGCCGGATCGGGAGTTTGCGGAGAGGTTGGTGGCGGAATCGTATCGGGGTACAATAATCCGTATGAATTCTAGCAAGGTTTGAGCTGTGGCAAAGTGCCGAATCTCTTCACGATGCCGTGCTTTGCAACTCAGGCTTCGATGACCGCGACGCATTCGCCATCCTTAGAAGCTGCCGCCGGCATTCAACTACCAAGCGAGGGTATTTGGAGGCGATTTGCTCCAAAACCCTCACCTTGATCAGTGCGTAAGAATGAATCCCAAACTCAGTAACGCTTTTCTTTAATTTCTCGTCGTAATCGGTCAGATTATGTCTGATATAGTTGACCGTGATCCTCGAGATTGTGGAAAAATCGCATTTAGTATCTATCTGACGCCTCCATAGCCGCGGGTGGCGTCGGGCCCACTCATTGTAATCGATGCAGGCTAAATCGATAAGTCTCTCCCATTCGACGACTGGAACGATGATGTCCGCCAGGAGTGACTCTAAAGGGCTTCTATTGTGGCAGTTGCTTATCCTTCTTTTCGACAATCGGTCGGCTATGCTCTGCTGGAATTCTTGGGACGCCTCTATGGATTTAACGCGTTCGCGTAAGAAGATTCGGAAGGTTGATGCTTTTGCATGCGGATAATCCGTGGGCAGGACACCATCTGGTGTAGGCATGAAGAGGCTGATCATGCTGTTCGACCAACCTCTCCTCCTCAACTGCTCACGCTTGAAAAAGATCCGGCCAGCAGATCCCACTTTAGTTCTCCTCTCAAAGAGCGAGCTCCAGGTAAGCTTAGGTCGCCAATCTAGGACTGCGTGCTCAAAACAACCGCAACTGAGCCCCGTCCGCCCGCCGCCGCTGCGACACCCGCTGGGCGTGCTCCGGCGACCGGTCCACATACATTGCGGGCATGACCGGCGCGGCAGGGGGCACGGCCGGTGGCTCTTCGACCGGAGCGGGTACCGGAAGCGCAATCACCTCGGCTGCGGGCGTGACCGCTTCCGATTCCGCCACGTGCGGTACCGGCTCCACCCTCCTCGCCCTTATCCGAGCCGTCACCGGCACTTCCGCCCTCGCGGCTTTTCGCGCCACCCGCTCGGGCGCCGCCTCGACCGTGACCGATTCCCGCAGCTTCCCGATCGCTTCCGCGATCTCCTTCGTGCTCCGCCCGCCCTCTGGCGCGTGCTCCGACAGGGCCAGCTTCAGCTCGTCCCGCAAGTCGGCCAGCTGACTCTGGTACGCCTCGTGCTCGAACGCCTTGCCCAGACGGGTCTCGTAGTCGTGCAACTGCCCTTCCTTGAGGGCGATTTCGGCCCGGTTCCGGCGGCAGCAATCCTCGTAATCGTCGGCCACCCGCGCCAGGGCGTTCAAGACCGCCCGCGGCCCGGGGTTGTCCCGCATCAGGGTCTCGCGGCACCGCGTCGCCCCGTCGAGATAGACCTCCGTGCCGCCGAGCGGGTGCAGGATCAGCCCGCATTCCAGCCCCCGGTAGGTGCCGAGCCTGGTGCGGTAGGCCTCGCTCACCTTCTCCGGCATCTGGCCCATCCGCTTGGCGACCGCCTCCTGCGATGGCGTGCCGTCATTCGCGGCCATCGTCGCCATGTCTTGCGTCAGGCCGTCCAGCCGCTTGTTCAGCCGCCGGATGTCGTCCGGCAGGTCGCGCAGGTTCCGCCGTGCCAGGTACTGCTCGTCGTGGTGGTTCTTCCGCAGGATCGCCAGCCGCTGCAGCTCGGCGTCGGTCTCGGCCAGGGTTAGGGCGTGTCTGGCAATAGTGCCTTCAGCAACCGTTCAAGCATCGCCAGCTTGACCATCGCCTCGAAGTTCTCCGCCAGCTTCTCGAACCGCGTCGCAACCCGCCGCCGATCCTTCAGCCACCCGATGCAACGCTCCACCACGTTGCGACGGCGATACGACGCCTTGTCGAACCCCCGGACCCGCCTCTCATTGGACTTGGTCGGGATCACCGAGGCGATCCCCCGGCGACGGTTGGATCGGCGGATCTTCCGCGAGCTATAGCCCTTGTCGCCGGCCAACTTCCTGGGCCGGCTCCGGGGTCGGCCCCTCCGGCCGGGCACGCGTACCCGGCCCATTACCGCCTCGAACTGGGTCGCCTCGTGCCGCTGGCCGGCGGTCACCGTCACCGCCATCGGGAGGCCCTTGCCGTCGCAGATCAGGTGGATCTTCGAACCGAAGCCGCCGCGAGAGCGGCCCAACGCGTGGTCGGCCGGCTCGGCGGCCGTCCCGTGGGTCGGCGAGGCACCGGCGGCGTCGCGGCTCGCCCGGATCGAGGAGCCGTCGATGCAGAACAGGTCCCAGTCGATCTTGCCGGCGGCGTCGAGCCGCACATGCAGGGCCTCGAGCAGCCGGGCCCAGGTCCCGTCCTTGGCCCAGCGGTTGAACCGCTCGTAGACGGTCTGCCATGGGCCGTAGGTTGGCCTGGGCAGGTCACGCCAGGGGGAGCCGGTGTGGAGGATCCAGAGGATGCCGTCGATCACCCGGCGGTGCCCCTTCCAGGGGTGGCCGGGCCGGGCGTTGGTGGGCAGGAGCGGCTCGATGGCGGCGTAATGCTCGTCGGAGAGGGCGTGTCGGAGTTGAGCCAAGGTCGTGAGGGTGCTGGTGGGGTGATCCGTCCACTCCAATCGTATGGGCCGAGGCTATTGCCAGACACGCCCTAATCCCAGGTTCCGAGAATCTTAAACGGAGGACCTATCCTTGATCCTACCCCCGACGCTGCCCCCCGACCCGAAGCCCCTGATTCGCGTGCCGATCGACATGCTCGATTTCACCGAATCGCGCGAGGACGTGACCGCCCGCCGTTCGTTTCCCGCCCTCGTCTTCAGCCTGCAGCTCGCGGGCATCAACGAAGTGCCGATCTTCTTCTCCAAGCGTGATGAAAAGGGCCGCCGCACCGTCTATGACGGGAACGGTCGCGGCTATGCCGCGATCTCGGCAGGCAACGTCAAGGAGCTTGTCGGCATCGAGCTAGATCGCCAACTGTCCGAGCTCGAACTGATCGACTTCGGTGCCACCCACAATGGCGTCCGAAGGACCATGACACCGGAAGATTGGGGGGCCAAGGCCGAGCGGCTGATGGAGCTGACCGGTTGCACTCAGGAGGAGGCCGCGTTCCGGCTGCACATCTCCGCTGCCTCGATCTCGCGGGCGTTGACCAGTCTCCTTTTGCCGGAGAAGCACAAGCAGAAGGGCAAGCTGCTCGCGAATTCCACCCGTGCGCTCATCGCCGCCCTCCGCTCTTCCACCGTGCAAGATAAGGTGATGGAGTTCGCCACCACGCCTGGGGCGGACGGCAAATTCCCCACCCGCGACGCGGTCACCGCGCTGATCAAGCGGTTGAATGCGGAGGGCAAGGTTGGTCGCAAGGCCCGCCAGAAGGAGGACGTCAAGATCCCCAAGGATTCGCCAATCGCCAACCTGGCCATCTGGGCCGACATCGATCCCAAGGCGCTCGCCAAGGCGCTGAAGGACCTGGCCAAGGTCATCGACGAGAACGCGACCCACGGCCTGGAGGTGGTGCTCGCCATGCTCCGGTCCAAGGATCGCCCCGGCGACAATTCTGCCGCCGTGACCGCCTGACGAAAGGCGTCCCTCCAACCAGTTGACCATCTGATACGGCAGGCGCGAACCGCCTTCTGCGTGGAAGCTCGCGCCTGCCGTTTCTCAAGACATCCCCCGCCCAGCGGGGGCGGGGGAGCCTACGCCCATGACGAAGAGACAGTCCCATGCCTTCGGACATCGACCCGCGTTGGCTGCTGTTCGCGGCCATCCTGCTCTGGCTGCTGGTCCAGGTGCGGCCCACCGGCTGGCGTCCATTACGCAAGGCCAAGCCGGCACTACCCGTCCCTGGCGGCCTGCATATCGGCCCGGTCTACCTGCCGCCCGACGTGGCCACGCAAGGCGTGATAGTGTACGGGCAGCCAGGTTCGGGCAAGAGCCACTTCCTGCTGTCCAAGATTCGCGAATTGGCCAGGTCACGCCAGCCAATGGTCATAACCACAGTGCGGCGTACGGATTACGCCGACATCGAGAAGATTTTCCGGGAGGAAAACCGCCTCGACATGCTACGCCGCTCGTGCCCCTCGGGCGAGTGGCGGTTGAACATAGGCCGCTTCTTCAGCGACCCGCAGTATCTGCCCGGCGCCTCACCGCGGCTCTTGGCCCACTACCTGAGCGTCGCGACGGAGGTGATGAACGACAGCACCGGGGGCAAGCAGCAGGACGAGTTCTGGTCGGGGTTCTTCAAGGAAATGACCCTGATGTCGGCGAGGCTCCTGATCCTCGCCCAAGGGTTCGTGGATCTGTCGGACCTCTACGAAGTCATCATGAGCATCCCCGGGTCGCTCAAGGAGGCCGCCAGCGCCAAGTTCTACCGTGACAGCTTCTGCGGCCAGATGCTGGAGCTGGCCAAAAAGAATCGCAGGGATGAGACCGACCGCGATTACACGCTCGTCGTGAACTTCATGGTCATCAAGGCGGCTGGTGTCGGCCCGCGCGCCAGGACGGCCGTCCAGCAGATGGCCACGAACACCTTGTCCGGGCTGATTTCCGACGAGTTCTACGAGGCCTTGTGCACGGATTCGACCATCACCCCAAGGGCCGTGGAGGAGGGACGGCTTGCCTGGATACTTGATTATCCGTTGATGGTATGGCACGGCAGTGGCCGGGTCTACCAGTTCCTCCATATCGCCGCCATGGACGAGATGTGCATGGCGCGCGACCCGCGCAACATCCCCACCGTCATGTACAAGATTCGAGATGAGGGGGCTTATGTATGCGTCGCATCCCACGATGTCCGTGTGCAGGCGGTCAGTCGCGCCCAGAAACTGGCCAGCATCATAGCCGTCCAGAACCTGCCCCTCCTCGAGACCCAGCTGGGCGGCGCACAGAAAGGACACCAGGAGGCGATCGCTCTCAGCTCAGTGCACAACACCCGGATCTTCTTCAAGAACAGTTGCCCCGAAACTGGTGACTACGGCCAGAAGCTTTGTGGTGACACCAAGGAATTGATGATCAGTGGAGGCGGTAATGGACAGGAGTCCACTGACATCCGCGACATCGCGCTGGGCGTGAAGACCGGCACATTCAGTTGGGCCGAGCACTACGAGCCCGCCGTCAGGAAGGAACGGTTCAGCAAGTTGGACGTGGGTACATGCATCATGCACGGCCATGACTGCGCCGTGCTGGTCGACCTAAGGGAAACGAAAGGCAGGTGACCATGCCCGATCGCAAGGGGCCGCAACCCCCGGACGAATCGCTGCTCAATGGCACGAAGTCCGTGATATATAGCCTGGTCGTCATGAACATCCTGGCCGACGGGCACCGTGTCGTCCATTACCAGCTCGGATCTCCCGGGACCAGGGCCTTCGGCAAGTTCACCGGGATCAGCGTCGGCATCGCCTACCCGGTGTTCGTCGCCTTCCTGCCCCCCGAATCGGCCTCCCAGAATCAGAGCGCCTACCTGCTCTGGCTCGCCCTGATCGCGATGGCCTTCCTCCACAGCTCGGCGGCGTTCTGGAGCCCCTCCATCCGCCACAGCCAGGAGATCGGCAAGCCCATCTTCGGGCGGATGGAACTCCCGGTGGCGTTCCTGGCGATCATGCTCGCCACGGCCGCCTGCGGCCCTGGGGCCGGCCTGTACCTGTTCGCAGCCCTCCTGGCCAACCTGATCCAGATCGAGACGATCCGGGCGAGGTTCAAGCGGCAGGTCGCGATGCAGCGCGACGCCCAGATCGAGGCCGCCGAGTTCCAGTCGTTCATGAAGTGATCGCACCCTTAAGGCCGAGGAGGCCGCCGATGGTCGAGAAGAATCGGAACATGCTGCCCGGCCAGACCCAGCCCGACTTCGTCGACAAGCTGGGCGACCACCTGGTCAGCGCCGCCCAGAACGCGCCGAGCACCGGCAGCGTCTTCTGGGCGGCCTGGCGAACCGGTCTGAAGGATCTCCAGAACTTCTTCGCGAATCCCATGACCGGCGTGACGGCGGGGCATGACGACCCTGCGTCGATCGGCAATGTCGTTTCGAGGGAGGTCTACGACGAGAAACATCCCCGGGTGGATTCCAACGCCCTCGAAGCATCCGTGAAGGGCATGGCGGTGCCGGAGACGCAGTCTCCGCTAGAGGCCACGGACGTCAGCGAGATCGGCCCGCCCCTGGCCACCCCGATGGTGAAGGGGCAGGCGGTCCAGAAGCAGGCGATCGACCCCCTGGACCAGGCCCGCGAGTCCGCCCGCGAGACCTCCAAGGGGCAGGGGAAGTCGCGCCAGATCGAGGTGGAGTGAGTTCCTGACCAGGCCGGGGGATATCCCCCGGCCACTACATTGAAAGGTGCATCGGATGAATTATCGAGCGAATGCCGTGAACGCGAAGAAGGTCGTCCGCTTGGCCCGCCGGGCCGCCGCCAGGTGCCGGGCCGAGGCGACGGCCGCGGGGGCCGAGTGGTGGGCCTCCGCCAGGCCATACATCATCCGGGCGGAACGCGCCGGGCGGGATTCTCTCCGGCGTGCCATCATCGCCACCCCGCCCTTGATCGAGCGGGCACGCGAAGGTGCCAGGCCCGGGGCCCTGAAGGCGGTGGCCCTCGCCAGGGCCGCGGGCGAGAGAGCTCGGATTGCCGCACCAAACGTCCTGGGCTGGTCCCGCGAGGCCGTATCACTCGCCGTCGAACGGGGGCGTCAAATGCTCCCCCAAAAGAAGCGGTTTCGGAATTGGACACTGGGCGGGTTCGCCGCGCTTGGCGCGATCATCGCTCTGACGGCCCCGAAAGTACACGAAGATGGCGAACAAATCCGGCCGGTGGTCGTGAGCAACCAGCCCATGATTGAGAGGTTCGACCTGGTCTCGACGCCCGTCAAGGAGCCGGAGCCGGAGGATCGCTGGCCTTCGATTTCCGCCCGGCTTGATCTGCTCGACCGGTTGGCATCGGCCTCGATCGATCGCCAGATCGCGGGAATCGACGGCATTTTCGACAAAGCCAAGGAAGGCGCGCGGGCGTTCGCGGATGATGCGCTCTCGCTCGAGGGTAAAGCCAAATTCTCCCTTACAGCCGCAGAGAACGCGAGCAGGGCTGCGCAACAGAAGCTCCACGATACCTTCGGCAAGTCCATCATGCCTTCGCCCGCTTTGGTCTACTACGACCCGTTCGCGGACTTCTTGAGCGAGAAGTTCCAGGGACGGCTCATCGACCCCGAGGAGCTTGAGAAGGCATCGCAATCCGCGAGGGCCAGGTGTGCATCGGAGATTACGGCGGAAGAGGCTCGCCTCATCGTCGAATTGCAACTCGACTTGGCCGGAGATGGCTTCGGCCCGATGGACCTCTTTGCCCCCTGGTTCATCGACCTGGGAGACGCATGGGAGAGCGTGCTTGCGAGCTCGACGGAGGCGGCCACTCATGATCTCGGTGCGCTGGTCGTCCAGGAGGTCGCATCCGCCGTCATTTCAAACCAGGTGGAAAAACGGATCAATTCCGCGTCCGATTCCTCGCTCAAGAAGGCAGCCACCAGCTTCATCGTCGGCAATGAGGTCGGGAACGCCATTGGGGGCGCGGCGAAGATGGCGGGATTCGACCCGCGCGAGAAGCTCGCGGCGAGCGTCCGCGAGGCACTGGGCAAGGCCAGGGACTTCCTCGTCATCGGGGAACTTCGCCACAGGGAGGTTTACTCCCAGCTCCTGATCTTCAGTTGCGACCACCCGGATCCTGCCGTTCGGGCCGCCGCATCGGAAGCGAAAGCGTTGATGGAACGAGAGTGCGGGCTCGGCCTGGAATATCTCCTTCGCGAGAGCGAGGCGAGACGAGGTGACCGTCGCCGTCGCACGCTGCTCCGACTCGTTCGAGGACCGGCCGCCGAGCAGGTCATCCAGGCCAGCCAAAGCCCTTTGGTCAGGGCGTCCTCCGCGGATGCCCTCAAGTTCGCCAACTCCTGCATTGCACATTTCAGCAAGGAGGATTGATGCGTCGAGTCACTGCAATGATGGCCATCTCGTTATCGTTGATGGCCTCCAACGCCCCCGCGCAAAGCGCGCGGGGGAGGGCCGCAGTTGAAGTGTTCGAGGCGATCGCAAAACGCTTCGGCAAGGAGGTTGCCGAAGAGGGGGCTGAAAAGCTCTCCGCCCGACTCGCCCGCGCATCCACCCGATACGGCGACGACGCGATCGAGGCCGTGAACAAGGTCGGGCCCAAGGCTTTGAACCTTGCCGACGAAGCTGCCGAGAATGCCCCCCAGGCATTGCGACTGCTCGCCCGCCATGGCGACGATCTGGCGCCCATGCTGGCCAAGGCAAACACTCGATCCCTGCTCTCGCGGTATGGGGACGACGCGGCGGCCGTGCTCCTGAAGCACCCCGGCGTCGCCGAGGAAGTCATCGAATCCGCGGGCCAGCCCGCCGTCCGGGCCTTCGCCTCGCTCTCCGCACAGGAGGGGCGGCGTTTGGCCATGCTTTCCAGGAGCGGGGACCTGGCCAGGATCGGCCGGACGCACGAGCTGCTCGAGGTCATCGGCAAGTTTGGCGACGGCTGCATGGCGCTGGTGTGGCGCAACAAGAAGATCCTCGCCTCGGGGGCGGTGCTGGCTGCCTTCCTCCAGGATCCCGAACCCTTCGTCAACGGGACGGTGCAGCTGGCGGACAGCGCCATCGAGCACGTCGTCGCCCCCGCCGTCGCCCCGGTGGCCCGCGAGGCCAGCAATCTCATCAAGGAAGAGGCTCCGGGGATCCTCCCCTGGGCGGCGGCGATCGGCATCGCCTCGCTCTTGCTGGCGGGGATCGGCGCCCGCTCGCGTCGTGAACGCGACAAGCACGGTCGCTGAGCGATTAGACCGGCTCGAATGCCCTGCGACGGAATCGACCGAAACGGGGCCGGCTGCCGGTGCAGCCCGCGGCCGGCCCCTTCCACTAATTGATTAGGAGACGCCCATGCCGCGAAATATGAAGTTCGCCTCCGTCGCCGCAGCCTTGATCCTCGGCCTGTTCGTGACATCCAACCTCCCGTCCATCAAGCGGTTTTCATTGCCATGGTCGGGCTCCCCCTCGAGCCAGCTCCGGGACGCAAGATACCGGCTGGAACGCCTGGAAGACCGGATGAAGCTGGAGCGGGACGTGGCGGAGCGCGCCGAGGCCAACGCCCAGCGGGCACGCTCAAGGCTCAACTACATCAAGAAGCACCGATACCCGCTGGCCGTGATGATGGAGTGGGACGCGACGGTCACGGCGGGCCAGCAGGCGGCCATGGCCAGGCAGGACGTCGTCCGCCGGTCGGAGGCCGAGCATGAAGACCTGATGGACGAGATCCGGCGGCTCGAGGATGCCGTCGCGGAGGAGAACAAGCGATGACGCAATCGCGGAAGGATAGCCTGGCCGAGCAAATTGCCGCCAATGGGGCGGATCATTGCGACGTCACCCATTGGTCGCACCTCTCCAAGCCCCAACGGCTGAAGCGATGGCAGCTGATGTACGACGCCATCTATTCCAGCCTTCTCGCCTACGAGGCCGTGGAAACCGCCCGTCGCGTCCGGGCCAGGTCGATCGTCTCCGAGAATTGATCCGGCGGGACTCGATGATATTCCATTCCTGATACCCAGGGGCACCCATGCCGCTCACAAACGATGACGACCAAAAGGCCCTCGACGCCGAACTCCAGCGGATCAAGTCCGCCCGCTACGTGGAATCCTCCGTCCAGGTCGCGGGCTGGAACTACGAACAATCCCCGGATGGGCGGGGGTTCCACTTCCACGAACTCGCCGAGACCGACCGGCAGGTCATGGTCGAGGACTACGTCGGCTGGGACCGCTACATGGAACGCGGCCTGACCCCGGAAGAGCAGGGCCGGATCATGGCCGAGGCCGCCCGCGACCCGTTCCCCAAAATGCCGGAGATCGCACCGCTCTTCACGACGGAGGAACTCCGGGAACTCCACAAGGGCATCGAGGAGGACCGGTTCCCCGGCTTCCGCGAGCGGATGATGGCCATCCCGGCCGTCGAGGCGCAATATCCCGAGCCCGCCTTCCGGGAGAGGTTCATCCGGGAGAGCTTCGACCGCGAGGCGGCGAAGGAAATCGACGAGATCGCAGCCAGGCCCGGCGACCCGACCAGCAACCTGCTGGCCAACTACTCCATCCGGGCGGCCGAGCACAAGATCGCGAATGATGATGTGCCCGAGTCCCTGCGGCTCCTTGATCCGGCCGAGCTGAAAGAGCTGCTGGCGGACATGCGGGAAGAGGAGGTGCTCCGGCGCGACGGCCAGCCCGGGCTCGACGCGCATCGCGAGCGGGTCGCGGCCGGGCTGCCCGACCCGATGGAAGCGGCGTGGGAGGCCGGGCGCGGGCCCCTGGCGGAAGAGGCCAAGAAGCCCGAGGTGACCCCGAAAGAGCTGGAGGCCGCGGTCGTCGAGATCGAGGCCACGTTCCCCGGGGTGCGGGCGGCCGGTGGTCAGGATGCTCTTGTTCGTGCCGATCCGCTGGAAACCGCCCGCCAACGTGCGAAAGAAACGTCGAAAGAGCCCGGCAAGGGCAAGGACGGGCCGGAGATCGGCTGAAAGGAGCCGTCATGCCGGATGCAAAACAGCCCCGCGTGGACTGGCGCGGGGCGGATCTGCGGGGCGTCGGCCTGGCCGGGGTCTCGCTGGAGGGTGCCGACCTGCGGGCCGCCGATCTGAGCAATGCCAACCTGAATGGCTCCAACCTGCGCTACGCCGACTTGCGCGGGGCCACGATCAAGGGGGCCAACTTCCAGAACGCCAACCTCTACGGCGCCCGGATGCAGGGGGTCGAGGCGCAAGGGGCCGACTTCCGGGGCGCCAACCTGCAGCTGGCCAACCTCGGTGGCGCGTACCTCGAGGGCGCGGTGATGCCGATGCCGCCCTCCCCCGGCGTCGACCCGCTGGAGCGAGCCAGGCAGAACGCGAGGGCCGCCTCGCGCGAGCCGGGCCGGGGGAAGGACGGGCCGGAGGTCGGGTGACCGGGAATCTTCAACATCATCTAACGGAGCAAGCTACCATGATCGCATCAGACAAATTGGAAGTTATGCTGAAGCACGGCGTCCGGCTCGCCATCATCGGCGAGGCGAAAGGCCGCGAGATCGCCTTGGCTTCGGATTTCCTGGCGACCGCCATGCGGCACCTGAAGCATCGGCGGGACGTGCTCAAGGAGCAGCTCTGCCCGCCGGAGTTCCGGATGGCCTACCGGGTCGGGCGGGGGAAGTCCATCACATTCGAGCTCACCCAGCCGGGAGGGTCGCTCGCCACCGAAGCATGGGTGGGGGCCGCGATCTGGGGATATAGCGCGATCGACTCCCTCCAGGAGATCGCCGACGACATGGAGGCCTACCGGGCGGACGCGGGCGACGGGTGGGTTGCCGGGATCATCCGCCTGCTGGAGACCCCCGGCTCGGAGCTGACAGCGATCGACGCGATGCTGGCCCAATGCCGCGAGCATGACGGGATCTCCTGACCCACCTCTTCACCAGACCGGGAGGCTACATCATGACGGTCAAGGAGGCGGCGGAACGGCTGGAGATCAGCCTGTCGCTGGTCTACCGGCTCATCGAGCAACGCAAGCTGGCCTGCGTCCGGATCGCGGGCCGGGGCAAGCGTGGATGCATCCGGATCAGGGATGCCGACCTGGAGGAGTTCTTGAGGCGGTGCCATGACGAGGCGGTGGGCTGAGGACGCGGGGCAGGGGGCAGAACGTCGCAGGGCAGGGGGAGGCGGCAGGATGCCGGCCTCCCTTTTTCACGCGCCGGGCGGCATCCCGGGCCTTGCACGGCTTGCACGGTATTGCACGCTAACGGGTCCGAAAAGGGGCTATTGCGTGCAACCCGTGGAAACGGTACCCTATATTTTCAGCGGTTTTACGCCTTTGACCGCTGTGCTGGGGGTCAAGAGGTCGTGGGTTCAAATCCCGCCGCCCCGATTCTTTCAGGATGATTCCTGCCTATCCGGGGCAGGTCACTGGATCTAACCAAGAGCTCCCTGGATGGCATCCGCCGTCCAGGGAGTTTTTTCTTTGAGTTCTCGCAGATCCCGTGTTGCTCCTCGGCCGGCTGCATCCTCCGAGGAGTGGCCCGAGTCTGATCCTCCTGTCGTTGTGGACGACGGTGATTCGTGGTCGCGTGGCCCACTTATGGTTCCGGGCCGGCAGGCGGTGGCATTCGAGGCCGGGCTCGACGATCATGCCCGTTCGGCCGTGCCGCGGCGGGGTGGGATTGAGATCCGCCCTGCCGCTCGCCCCCCCTCCTCGAACGCGGGCCTTCCGATCATGAACCGACGATCCTTCCTGGGACGCACCGGCGCCTCGCTGGCGGCCGTCGCCGCCCCGACGTTCCTCGCCGGCGCGGCCGGGCCGAAGCCGAAGACGATCCTGCTCTACTCCGCCTGGCAGACGATCAACATCGGCGATATCGGACACACGCCCGGCACGCTGCGGATCATCGAGCAGCACCTCCCGGACGCGATGGTGATCCTGTGGGCGGCGTCGCTGGACGATCGGGTCGAGGCCCTCCTGCGTCGGAGGTTCCCTCGGGTCGAGATCGTCCGGGGCAGCCTGGCGAAGGACGACGCCGGGGGGCGCTCCGTCAAGGACGCATTCTCCCGGGCCGACCTCTGCATCCGCAATTCGGGCATGGGCACCGACACCGCCTTCATGGAGCACTGCAAGCGGATCGGCAAGCCGTATGGGCTCTACGGCCAGTCCTATTTCCCCGCCTTCGTGGAAGGGGCACAGGCCGCGGAGCACATCGACCTGCTCGACCACGCCGCGTTCGTCTACTGCCGCGAAAGTCGCACGCTGGACATCCTGAAGAAGGCCGGTATCAAATCGCCGATCCTGGAGTTCGCCCCGGACGGCTGCTTCGGCATCGACGTCCGCGACGAGCCCCGGGGATTGGCCCTGATGCGGAAGGCCGGCCTGGAAGACCGCAAGTTCATCACGATCCAGCTCCGCACCAACACCGCCAAGGCCCCGGGCGTCGACGACCCGAGGGTTCCCAAGCTCAACCCGCTCCACCCCACCCCGGAGCAGGTGGCCGACGACGAGCGTCGGGCCGCCGTGTACCGGGAGTTGATCACCGCATGGGTCGAGCGGACGGGTAACAAGGTTCTGATCGCCCCCGAGGTCAAGAAGGAGATGGGCCACAACAAGCGGCTCCTGTTCGACCCGCTCCCCGAGGGGATCAAGGCGAAGGTCGTCAACTGCGACGACTTCTGGAACGCCGACGAGGCCGCGTCCGTCTTCGCCCGCGCCCACACGGCGGTCTGCCACGAGCCCCACTCGCTGATCATCGCGCTGGCCAACGGGACGCCGATCATCCACACCTACTCGGCGTTCCACAGCCCGAAATGCTGGATGTTCGAGGACATCGGCCTGCCCGAATGGCTCCTGGAGTTCGATTCCACCCCCGCCACCAGGATGGCGGAAACCCTGTTCGGGATCGACGCCGACTATCCCGCGGCGCTCGCGAAGGTGGCCAGGGCCATGGACTTCGTCCATCGTCGCCAGGCGGACACGATGGGTGTGGTGAAGGGCGTCCTCGCCGCCTCGTCCGGGTGACCTCGGGAGGCCGGAGGCGGCACTTCGGCCATCGAGCCGCGATGATCGAATGAGGCGATCCGGCATCATCATCACTTCCGATCGTGGTCAATGATCCCGAAATCGCTCATGGATCGGACCGGACTGGTGATTCCCCGGCGGTCTTGCGGTAGAGTCGCCCCGCCTCAAGGCCCCAACCCTGATCGTGCTGGTTCCTCACCTCGGAGATGAGGGCGTGTTCAACGCCCCTCATCGCGGGGACGAGGTCGCGGGTGAGGAGGGGTCGGCAGGAATCGAGGCGAGATCGAACGTCGGCAGGGCAGGACGGCCTTGCTCGATCTTCGGGCGGGAAATCGGATTCCCGCCGTTCATTGTCGTGGGGATGGATCGCATGATTCGCGGATGGAACGGCATCGTGGGCGGGCTCGTCGGCATCTCCCTCTGGATCGCGCCGACGACGGCCCGGGCGGAGTGGGTGGGCACCGTGGTGATGAGCGGGTTGAACAACCCGCGGGGCCTGGCCCTGGGTCCGGACGGCAGCCTGTACGTCGCAGAGTCCGGTCGCGGGGGCCAAGGGCCCAGCATCACGTCGGGGGACGGGCAGAAGGTCTCGTACGGCGACTCGGGTTCGCTGAGCCGGCTGCGCAACGGGGTGCAGGAGCGGGTCGCGACCGGCCTGCCCTCGCTCGCGCCCGACGGCGGCGGCGGCGCGACCGGGCTCCAGGACATCGCCTTCAATAGCGCGGGCGAGTTGTTCGGCGTCATCGGCCTGGGCGCCGATCCGGCCTTGCGGACCCAACTCGGGGCCGCCGGCGACGGCTTCGGCCGGCTGGTCCGGCTGCCCCTGGACGGCGGGCCGATCGTGGGCATCGCGAATCTCGCCAACTTCGAGGCCTCGCAGAATCCGGACGGGGGAGAATCCAATTCCAACTTGTTCGGGCTGGTGGCCGCCCCCGGGGGCGGCTTCCTGGTCACGGACGCCGGCGCGAACGCCGTCCTCCGCGTGTCCGGCCAGGGGAGCATCTCCACCCTGACGACCGTGCTCCCGCGCCCGAATCCCCTGCCGTTCGGACCTCCGACCATCGAGTCCGTGCCCACCGGGATCACCATCGGGCCCGACGGGGCCGCGTATTTCGGCGAACTGACCGGCGGGCCGTTCCCCCCGGGGGCGGCGAACATCTATCGGGTCGACCTGGGGACGGGCCAGCGGACCACCTTCCTGACCGGCTTCACCAACCTGATGGACCTGGCGTTCGGCCCGGACGGGGCGCTCTACGCGCTGCAGCTCACGACCAACGGGCTGGCCTCGCAGACCGGCCCCGGCCCGGGCCTCCTCACCCGCATCGACCTGCAGACCGGGGCACGGACCGTGATCGCGAGCGCCGGACTCAGCTTCCCGACCGCGCTGGTCGTCGGGCCGGACAACACCATCTACGTGTCCAACGGCGGCACCGAGCCCGGGACCGGTCAGGTCGTGCGGTTCTCCGCCGTCCCCGAGCCCGCGACGGTCGTCCTGCTCGGCCTCGGCCTCGTCGGCCTTGTCGGGGTCGCCCGACGCGGCCGGTAAGCCCGATCCCTCGGACCGACCCGATCGGGAGCCCCGGCCCATTCTCGAGCCCGGGGCCCCAGGCCCACCGGACGACCATGCCCCCGGGCGTGGCGTCCGGATCGCATCCCGACAGCCGGTTGACCGGCGTGCCGGCCGGCCCGACAATCCACCCCAAGCCGCTTGGAGACCGCCCGCGCCCCGGGCCCATGCTCGGGGGCAGGGGGGATCGCCCGGCCCGATTTGGGGTGCCCCGATGACCGACGATGCGAGGCGATCCTTCCCGGCGACCCGCCGGCCGCGATGCTCCGGCCGCCGCGCGGCCCTGACCCTGCTCGCCGTCCTCTGGATGGCAACACGGACGCTGGCCGCCGAGCCGGCCCCCGAGCCGCTTCGATTGGCGACCTTCGCCGCCGACGTGACCCCTCCCGCCGGGCACGCCCTGATGGGCGGGGGGATCGAGCCGGCGCGCGAGGTCGTCGACCCGCTCGGCGCCCGGGGGTTCGTCCTGCTGGGGGCCGGGAAGCCGGTGGTCCTGGCGGCGATCGACTGGTGCGAGATCCGCAACGACGCCTTCGATCGCTGGCGCGAGGCCCTGGCCGAGGCCGCCGGCACCGAGCCCGGCCGCGTCCTGATCACCGCCCTCCACCAGCACGACGCGCCGCTCGCCGACCTCGCCGCCCAGAAGTTGCTCGATGAGAGGAAGGCGCCCGGGAGCGTCTGCGACCCCGAGTTCCACGAGCGGGCCGTGCGGGGCGTGGCCCGGGCGGTCCGCGACGGGCTGGCGTCGGCCCGTCCGGTGACCCACGTCGGGACCGGCCGCGCGAAGGTCGCCGGGGTCGCTTCGAATCGAAGGTACGTCCGGGCGGACGGCCAACCCGCGTTCGATCGCATGAGCGCCACCCGCGATCCCGCGATCCGGGACCAGCCCGAGGGGCTGATCGACCCGTGGCTCCGGACCCTGAGCTTCTGGGACGGCGACCGCCCATTGCTGGCCCTGAGCTGCTACGCGACCCACCCGATGAGCCACTACGGGCGGGGCGGCGTCTCGGCCGATTTCGTCGGCCTGGCCCGCTCCAAACGCCAGGCGGAACAGCCCGGCGTCCTCCAGGTCTACACGTCCGGTTGCGGCGGGAACATCATCGCCGGCAAGTACAACGACGGCTCCCCCGAGAACCGGGCGGTCCTGGCCGACCGGGTCCACCGGGCGATGGTCGAGGCCTGGGCCGCGACCGAGCGATCACCGATCGGGCCGGTCGATTTCCGCGTCGAGCCGCTGCGGCTGGAGCCGAGGGACGACGCCGGCTTCACGGTCGCCGACCTGGAGGCGCGGCTGACGACCGACCCCAGGCCGTTCGGCCGGTGCCTGGCGGCGATGGGCCTGGCCTGGCGGAAAAGGGTCGATGCCGGCCACGCGATCGACGTCCCGGCCCTGGACCTGGGCAAGGCCCAGTTGCTGCTCCTGCCGGGCGAATCCTATGTCGAGTACCAACTCCAGGCCCAGCAGGCCCGTCCCGACTCGTTCGTCGTGACGATGGGCTATGGCGAGGCCGGGACGGGATACATCCCGACGGATCGGCACTTCCAGGAGGGCGACACCAACCTCCGCGACTGGTGCTGGGTCGCCCCCGGCTCCGAGGCCCGGATGCTCCGCGCGATCCGGGCGGCGCTCCAGTCTCCGAGATGAGCGACCATTCCACGACCTTCCCGAAGGGATGAGCCCGACCATGTTGCGACGATGCGCCGGCCTGCTCCGGTCCGTTCCCCCCGCCGCCTTGCTCGGCCTGCTGGCCCTCGGACCCCGGGACGCCGAGGGGCAAGACCGGCTCAAGTCGATGCCGGGCTATCAGCGCTACGCGACGCGGAGTCGGGAGATCCCCGGCGCGGTCAAGCTCGGGGCCCTCGCGGTGACCTGGCAGGAAGGCGGCAAGTCCTTCGAGTATCGCAAGGATGGGAAGGCGTTCCGCTACGACCTGGCGAACCGCCGGGCCGAGGAGATCAAGACGGGCGGGGCCGAGCCCCAGGAGCGGGGCCAACGCCCGGGCGGGGGCGTGGGGCGGGGCCGGCAGGCGGAATCGGCCCTCTCGCCCGACGGCCGACTCAAGGCCTTCTACCGCGACCGGAACCTCTGGGTCTCCGACCCCAACGGCCTGATCGAGGCGGCGGTGACCACCGACGGCAGCGAGCCGGGGCGGATCAAGAACGGCAAGGCGAGCTGGGTCTATGGCGAGGAACTCGACCAGAACACCGCCTTCTGGTGGTCGCCCGACAGCACGAAGCTCGCCTACTACCGGTTCGATGAGAGCAAGGTCGCCGATTACTACCTCCAGCTCGACCAGACCAAGGTGCAGGACCGCCTGGATACGGAGCCGTACCCCAAGGCGGGCAGCCCGAATCCCATCGCCGACATCCTCATCCGCGACCTCAAGGGGAAGCGGACGATCCCGGTCGACGTGCGGGACGGCCGGGCCGGCGACGACGAGGGGCTGGGGCACTACGCGTTCAACGTCTCCTGGTCGGCCGACGGCAAGGCCCTCCTGTTCCACCGGACCAACCGCCTCCAGAACGCGTGGGAGCTGATGGCCGCCGACCCGGAGACCGGCAAGGCCCGCGTCGTGGCCCGCGAGGAATGGCCGGCCAGCTGGGTCGAGAACAACCCCGAAACCCGCTTCCTGGCGGACGGTCGCCGCTTCCTGCTGGCCACCGTCCGCAACGGCTGGAAGAACTACGACCTCCACGACCTCCAGGACGGCAAGCGGCTGGCGGCCGTCACGGCCAACGAGTTCGACGCTGAGCGGATCGTCCGCATCGACGAGAAGGCGGGGGTCCTCGACTATCTCGCCCACGACGGCGACAACCCGATGAAACTCCAGCTCCATCGCGTGAAGCTCGACGGGCAGGACGACCGACGGCTCACCGATCCCCGGTTCCACCACACCGTCAACGTCGCCCCGGACGGAGCCCATCTCATCGACGTCGCCCAGACGCACGAGATCCCCCCCTCGACACGCCTGCTGGACGCCGAGGGGAACGTCCTCGACACGCTGGCGGAGAGTGACCTCAGCCGGTTCGACTCGCTCGGGCTCAAGAAGGTCGAACTCCTCCGGTACAACGCGGCCGACGGCCAGACGGAGTTGTTCGGCCTGCTCCACAAGCCGTCGGATTTCGACCCGAACCGGAAGTATCCGCTGTTGGTTTCGGTCTACGCGGGCCCCAATACCAACGGGGCCCGGGAAACCTTCGCCCTGCCCAACCCCCTGACCGAGTTGGGTTTCCTGGTTGCCTCGTTCGACTCCCGGAGCGCATCGGGGCGGGGTAAGAAGTTCCTGGACGCGATCTATCGGAAGTTGGGCCAGGTCGAGATCGACGACCAGGCCGCCGGGGTCAAGTCGCTCCACGACCGGCCGTACCTCGACCCCGGCCGGGTGGGGATTTTCGGGACCTCCTACGGCGGCTATGCCTCGATCCAGGCGCTCCTCCGCCATCCGGGCGTGTTCCAGGCCGGTTGCGCGTCGTCCCCGGTGACCGATTATCGCCACTACGACACGATCTACACCGAACGATACCTACGCACCCCGCAGGAGAATCCGGAAGGATACGATATCGGCAGCGCGGTGAAGCACGCGGCGGATCTCAAGGGACGGCTGATGCTGTTCTACGGGACGGCCGACGACAACGTCCACCCGTCCAACAGCTTGCAGTTGATCCAGGCCCTCCAGCGGGCGGGCAAGAGCTTCGACGTCCAGGTCGGCCCCGACGCCGGCCACGCGTCGATCTCGCGCGATCGGATGATGGAATTCTTCATCGAGGCCCTGGCCGGCGCACGCACGCCGGATCCGGCCCCCACGCCCGTTCCTTAACTCCGGGCGAGGGCGTGAGCCTCGCGGTCGGTCGGCGAAACTTGCCCCAGCCTCGCCAGTTCCACACCTTCGCCCGACCTGCGTCCTATGGTCCAGTTGACGGGTCGGTGCGATGGGGAGTCCGAAGGCCGGGCTCGCGCGCCAACTTCGCCCGCCGAGCGGACGTTTCCTCCCGCGAGCGGCGGATCTCGGCCCGATGACGAGCGTGCCGACCTGATTTCGTCCCTGAGACCCCCGGGACGTGGGCCTTCGACGAAAGATGTGCAACATGGAGACGCGTCGCGCGACCCGAGTCCCGGGGAAAAACGAACCCAAGCGACGCCCCCGCCCGCTGCGCCCCGGCGCGGCCGGCGTCGAACGGCTGGAAGGTCGGCAGCTCCTGGCCACCTTCTCGGTGACCAGCCTCGGGGCCGCCGGGGCGGGGAGCCTGCGCCAGGCCATCATCGACGCCAACCAGTCCCCGGGAGCGGACACGATCGCCTTCGGCGTGGCCGGTACGATCCGGCTCGGCAAGGCCGCATTGCCGCCTCTGACCGATGTCGTGACCATCGATGGCGGCTCGGCCCCGGGCTTCTCCGGCACGCCGGTCGTGACCGTCGATTATCGCGGGGGCCGGGGCCTCCGGTTCGCGGGAGCCTCCGATGGGTCCGCCCTCCGCTCCCTTTCGCTGGTGAACGCGTCCAGCGCGGGCGTGACGCTCGATGCCTCGCGGATCGCGGTCGAGGGGAACTACATCGGCCTCCGCGCCGACGGCCGATCGATCGCGGGCAACCGTGGGGATGGCATCCGGATCAATGCCTCATCGGACGGCAACCGGATCGGGCGGGAAGACCCGGTGTCGAGCATCACCTACGCCAACGCCGGCGCGGTGTCGATCCAGCCGGTGACGGCCTGGCAGGGGATCCGGGCGTCCGACGCGGCCGGCCAGTTCCTCATCGTCGGGACCTCGGGAGTCAACGGCCTGCTCTACGACGGGCCGATCTCGGGCGTCGGGGGGACGAGCCTCGCCGTCAACTATCCGGGGGCTACCTCCACCAGCGTCTACGGCCCCGACAACCTCGATGGCAACGGACTGCGGCTGGTCGGCAGCTACAAGGACGGGGACCAGATGGTCCACGGGTTCCTGTTCGAGGGCACGGCGGCCACCCTGGACTCGGCCTCGGGCTATCGCACGATCGACTACCCCGGCGCCAAATACACCTACGTCCACTCCACGATGGGCGGCCTCGCCGTCGGCAACGGCGACGGCCCGGAAGGCAACGCCCCGATCGGGACCGGGCACGCGTTCCTCTATGATGTGGCGAAGGATACGCTGCTCCCGGACATCGTCTACCCGGGCTCGACCAGCACCACCGCCTATGGGATCTGGCACAACGGCCGCACCAACTACACGATCGCCGGGGGCTATAGCACCCTGGGGGATGGGGACCGCACCCTGAGCCGGGCGTTCCTGGTCGACTACGACTCGGCGACCGGCCTGTACTCCAACTGGACGTCGTTCGCGTATCCCAACGGCCTGCTCGGCCAGGACTACATCACCCACTTCGAGGGGATCAGCGGCGTCGAGAAGGGGGTCTACACCCTCAACGCCGACTCGGTCCAGCGCGGCACCGCCAACCCGGCGCAGGGCTCGTTCGTCTCGGTCCGCCGCAACGCCGACGGGACCTTCGGCCCGTCGACCTGGACCGACCTCAACTTCCCCGGCTCGACCGGCATCGCCAGCTCGAATTCGGTGTCGGGCAACAACGTGGTCGGTGTCGTCTTCGCCGCCTCGGGGAACTTCTCGTTCCAGGCCACGGTCAACGTCGGGTTCCAACTCTCCAACGTCATCTCGGGCAATCGCGGCAACGGCATCGGGATCCACGGGAGCGACGACAACCGCGTCGCCATGAACAACATCGGCACCGACGCGACCGGCACGCTCGCCCGGGGCAACGGGGGGCAAGGTATCCTCATCACCCAGGGCGCCCGGCGGAACCTGATCGGCGGGCAGGCCACGGCGGGCAATAATCCCACCGCCGGGGTGTTCGCCCGCCCGCCCCAGGGGAACCTGATCTCGGGCAACCGGGGCAATGGCGTGCTCCTCAACAAGGGGGCCACTCAGAACATCCTGAGCGGCAACTTCGTCGGCACCGCCGCCTCGGGGAACTCGGCCCTGGGCAATCGCCTCGACGGCGTGGCGATCGACGGGGCAGATGGCAACCAACTCATCGGCTGCACGTTCCAGCAGGATCCGTTCGTCTTCTACAACGTGCTCAGCGGCAACGGCGGCAACGGGTTGCGGATCACCAATTCCGACGACACCACCGTCCAGGCCAACTTCATGGGGGTGGGGGCCAACAACGCCTCGGTCGTGGCCAACAAGCGGAACGGGCTCCTGGTCTCGGGCACATCGAAACGAACCCAGGTGGGCGGCGTGATCCCGCTGGGCAACGTGATCTCCGGCAACAACCAGAACGGCATCGAGGTCCGCGACAAGGCCAGCGGACTGGTCTCGTTCAACACGTTCGCCGGGATCTTCGCCTTCGGCGGGGCGGCCCCGAACCGCCGCAACGGGATCCTGGTCACGTCCACCGGCGGCGATAACCTGATCCGCACCTGCATCGTCTCGGGCAACCTCGGCAACGGGATCGAGATCGGCGGCAACGCCACCGGGGTCCAGGTCACGGAGACGGCGATCGGGACGAACACCTCGATCGGGACGGCCATCCCCAACCGGGGGAGCGGCATCAAGTTCTCCGGTCGGGCCCACGACAACGCGATCGGCGGGTTCCAGCCCTCGATCGAGCCCCAGGTCACGATCTCGGCCAACCAGCGCTATGGCGTCGAGGTCGTCGGCTCGGCCCGCAACAATGCGATCGTCCATACCTTCATCGGGACGAACTTCGACGGCACCGTGCCGCTGGGCAACGGGCTGGGCGGCGTCCTGCTCGGCCCCGGCACGTCGGGCACGACCATCGGCGGGCCGGCGGCCGCATTCCAGGTCCGGATCGCCAATAACGGCGGCAACGGGGTGACGATCCGTGCCTCGCGCCGCAATGCCGTGGTCGGGGACCTGATCGCCTCCAACCAGCGATATGGGGTGGAGGCCACCGGCAACGACGCCGGGACGGTGCTCCAGGGCAACACGTTCAGCAACAATGGCCTCGGCGATGTCAACCTGGCGAAATCCCGAGGTGTGGCCAACCTGGGCTGAGCCTGGGCAGGATGGGGCCACCTCGGGCGACGTCGTTCGGGGTGGCCGGCCTCCGCGATCCTCCTCGGACCGGCCGGGTGGCAGGGTTGTGGCTCAGCCAGGAAGGGAGCCGGGAGCGACCCGAAGCCGCCTTGTGCCCGTTGACCCGGCCTCGACGCGCATCCGGCCGCGGGGACCGCCTCGATCGTTCATCCAGGGATGCCGAGGCTGGGGACCGGCATGGATTCCGAGAAGACCGAATCCGCGTCGTCGTCGATTCAGGCGGGGGCGTTGCCCCACCGACTGCCGATCGTGTGGGGGAAGCGGTCCCGCAACTGATCGAGGAGTTCGGGCGTTCGGTCGACGTGATCGAATGGGTCGCCACCCTGAGTATCAAACCCCCTGGACTTGAGTTCGCGGAAGACGCGGATCCGCGAGTAGATTAGCTGATTGACCATGTATTGCCGCTTCTCGTCCGTATCGACGAGGGATTCCGCGTCATAGTCGTCCCAGAGATGCTCGTTGCCCGGCCTCCACTTCGCGGCGATATCGGCCATCACCACCTCGAATGGCTCTCCGGCTTTTGCGCGGATCATCATCTCAAGGTTGCCAGTGGGGTATTCGTATCGCTTCTTCGCCTCGCCCATCGCGACCTCCCTCCAATTCCGAACGGCCAGCCCTCCGACCGGCATCCATCGGGCCGATCGTGACGCGACCGACGTCGGAGACCAAAGATTGCACCGATCGCATGCGAATGCAATCGACTCCTTGAAGGATGGGGTGACGCCGTAGTTTCGAGGCTTTTCACCCGACCCGCCGGAAGGGATCATCGCGAAACCAGTCGAATAGCCTCGGCTACGAAAGACCGCAAGCCGTTGCGACCACCCCCCCGCATGAACCCGGACGGTCCGAAGATCTGCCCCACCTCCTCGGCATCCCACCTCTCGGCCCGATGCTCGGATGATTCGAAGGAGTCCGTCGAACCGGGGGCGTCGTCCGCGGCGGCCTGCGGGGCAGGTGCTGGGTTGGATACCGCGGCTTGCCGCATCTTGCCGAATCGTTTAGATTAACCCCTTCCGTTTTTGATCGATCACCGCCGACGGTCGCGAGGAGTCGTTCCCACGGATGCCGCCCGGCGCGCCGCAAAATCTCGTAATCCTGGGCTCGACCGGCTCGGTAGGCCGGAGCGCCCTGAGCGTGGTCGAACATGACGCAGGCGGCCGGTTCCGGGTGCTCGGGCTCGCCGCGCACTCGCAGGTCGACCTGATGGTGGAGCAGGCGCTCCGCTTCCGCCCACGATTCGTCTCGCTCACCGACCCGGACGCCTCGGCCGAGGCCGGCCGCCGGCTGCGCGGTTCGGGCGTCGAGGTGCTCGCCGGCCGCGACGGGATCGAGACGATGGTCCGCGACCCGGACACCGACCGGGTCCTGACCGCCATCGTCGGGGCCGCCGGCCTGGAGGGGACCTGGGCGGCCGTGGACGCGGGCAAGACCGTCGCCCTGGCCAACAAGGAAACCCTGGTCGTCGCCGGCTCGCTGGTGATGGACCTGGCCCGACGGCGCGGCGCGACCCTGCTGCCGGTGGACAGCGAGCACTCGGCCATCTTCCAGGCGATGGCCTCGGGCCGCCCGCGCGAGGTCCACCGGGTGATCCTGACCTCGTCGGGCGGGCCGTTCCGGGGGAAGACCGCCCGGGAACTGGCCGGGGTCACCCGCGAGCAGGCGCTCCGCCACCCGACCTGGCAGATGGGCCCGAAGATCTCGATCGACTCGGCCACCCTGATGAACAAGGCGCTGGAGGTGATCGAGGCCCGCTGGCTGTTCGGGCTCGAACCGGGGCAGATCGAGGTCGTGGTCCACCCCGAGAGCGTGGTCCACTCGATGGTCGAGTTCGTCGACGGCAGCGTCGTCGCCCAACTCTCCCCGCCCGACATGCGGCTGCCGATCCAGCTGGCGTTCACGCATCCCGACCGGGTCGAGGGGCCGTGCCCCCGGCTCGACCTCACCCGGCCGCAGGCCTACCACTTCGAGCCCCCGGACCGCGAGACCTTCCCCGCGCTCGACCTCGGCTACGAGGTGATGCGACGCGCCGGGACGGCCGGGGCCGCCTTGAACGCGGCCAACGAGGCGGCGGTGGCCCGGTTCCTCGCGGGCGAGATCGGCTTCCTCGACATCGCCCGGTCCTGCCGCGCGGTGCTCGACCACCACCCCTTCGACCCACGACCCACCCTCGAAGCCCTCTGGCGGGTCGACGCCTGGGCCAGGCAGGAGATAAGCCGTTGGACATGCTGATGCCCCTCGTCAACGCGGCGAAGGTCGCCCTGGGCCTCGGGTTCGTGATCTTCATCCACGAACTCGGCCACTTCCTCCTGGCCAAGTGGAACGGCGTGAAGGTGGAAACCTTCTCGATCGGGTTCGGGCCGACCCTGGCCTCGTACCGGCCGGGGGCCGGATTCCGGATCGGCACCGGCACCCGCGCCCCGGTCGAAGGCGACCCGCCCGGCATCGGCGAGACGGAATATGTCCTGGCCGCGCTGCCGCTGGGCGGCTACGTCAAGATGCTCGGCGAGGGGATCGTCGAGGGGGTCGGCGAGAAGAACCAGGATCCGCGCGCCTACCAGAACAAGTCGGTCTGGGGCCGGATGGGGATCATCTCGGCCGGCGTGATCATGAACCTGATCCTCGGCGTCCTCTGCTTCGCCTTCGTCTTCAGCCAGGGCATCACGACGATGCCGGCCAAAGTCGGCGGCGTGCTCGCGGGCTCGCCCGCCTATGTGGCCGGGTTCCGGGCCGGCGACGAGATCGTCGCCATCGACGGCCGCCGCGACGTCAGCTACATTCAAATGCAGAATCGGGTCCGGCTCAGCGGGACCGGCCAGAAGCTCCGCTTCGATCTCAAACGCCCCGGCGTGCCGAACGAGGTCGCCATCGAGGTCGAGCCCCGTCGCGGCGCCGGCAGCGACGTGCCGACCATCGGCGTCCTCCAGTCCAGTTCGCTCAAACTCTATCCCAAGGACCCCTACTCCCCTCCGCCTGGCGTGGCGACCGCCCCGGGCCAGGAGCCGGTCGGGTTCCAGGGCAATGACCGCGTCATCGCCGTCGGCCCGGAAGGGGGCCCGCTGGAGGCCGTCGCCGATCACGAAAGCCTGGTCCGCAAGCTCGACGCCCTCCGGGACGTCCCGATCGTCGTCGAGGTCGAACGGCCGATCGCCCCGCCGAAGGACGGCGGGGAGGACGGCACCCCCGATCCCGCGGCCCCCACCAAGAAGGCCCGCGTGACCGTCCCGGTCCATCATTTCTTCGACTTCGGGCTCCGGATGACCATCGGCCCGATCGAGTCGATCCGGGATAACTCCCCGGCCGCGAAGGCGGGGTTGAAGGTCGGGGATCGGATCCTCGCCGTCGATGGGAATGGAGATCGCGACCCGATGCGGCTCCCCGACGAGATCCGGGGCCGGGCCGGACAGGCGGTGGTCCTCCGCCTCGATCGCGGCGGCAAGCAGGAAGACGTGACCGTCACGCCCGACGCCTCCCCGACCTGGGCCGACCCCCTGGGGGGCATGCCGGGGACCGAACCGCTGGACATCCCCGGGCTGGGCGTCGCCATCCGCGTCGACCCGAAGGTCCAGGCGGTCAAGGAAGGCTCCCCGGGGGCCCGCGCCGGCATCAAGGCCGGCGATGAGGTCCGGGCCATGATCGTCACCTTCGAGACGCGTGAGAAGGCGCAGGCCAAGCCGGAGACGATCACCTTCGACGCCGAACATCCCGCCTGGGCTTCCGCCTTCTCGGCCCTTCAGGTCGACAGGTGGAAGTCGGTCGAGTTGCTGGTCGGGGACGCCAAGAAGCCGATCCCGGTGAATCCCGAGGTCGACCCGACCTGGGCCCACCCGATCCGGGGGATGAACTTCCAGCCGCTCCTGCTGCAACTGCCGCCCCAGGGGCTGGTCGCCTCGATCCGGTCCGGGGCGGAGGAGACCTACGATAACATCATGGGGATCTATGCCATGTTCCGCGGCTTGGCCCAGCGACGGGTCGGGACCAAGGCGATGGGCGGGCTGCCGAGGATTGCTCAGATCGCGTACCAGTCCGCCAGCATGGGAATCACCCCGTTCATCCAGTTCCTCGGCATGCTGAGCGTGAACCTCGCCGTGCTCAACTTCCTGCCGATCCCGCCCCTGGACGGCGGCCAGATGATGTTCCTGATAGCCGAGAAGGTCCGGGGGCGGCCGTTGCCGGAAGCGGCCCTCAGCTTCGGGACGGTCGCGGGGATCGTCTTCGTCCTCGGGCTGATCCTGTTCATCAACTTCCAGGATGTCTACCTGCTGGCGAGGGAATACTTCTCCTGAGCCCGGTTCAGTTCCCGGGGCCCGGGCCGGGCCCCGGCTCGTCCGCCTTGAACAGCGAGTCGAGCCGTTCGAGGAGGAAGGGAAGGTCGATCGGCTTGGTGATGAAGTCGATCGCCCCCGCCTTGCGGGCCTGGTACTCGGCCTGCTCGGTCGCGTCGGCGGTGATCGCCACGATGGGAACGCCGTCGAAGTCGTGATTGGCCCGGATGTGCCCGATCAACTCGACGCCCCCCATCACCGGCATCATGAGGTCGGTCAGGACCAGGTTGGGCCGATAGGTCCGGAGGCAGTCCAGCGCCTCCCTCCCATCGTTGGCCTCGCGCACCTCGTACCCTTGCATCCGAAGCAGGCGCCCGAATGCATACCGCAGGTGCGGTGCGTCCTCGACCAGTAAGACCTTCGGCGTCCGATCCATCACGTCCCAATTCCGCGAGGAAACGAGGGTCGTCATCGGGGAGAGTACATGCTGCCACCCGGTGTTGCTGAGTCATTTCCGGGTATCAGCAAACCAAGGGCCGGATCTGCGAGGCGACCGATTTTCTCGGGGCGCCTTTCCTGCGAGCAGCGTGCGGAGCCGGACGGATTGCGTTCCGATCGATAATCTGGAACGATGGCAGTTGAAGGACCGGCCCGCTCCCCCCAGGGCCTCCCGACGCGCGAGCTTGCGAACGCGGTTGCTTGGAGGTGACTCAGTGTCCTCCGAACTCCAGGTGCATGGGATGGCGACGGTCCTGGGCGATCAGGCCGCGCTGGGGGAACGGCTCGACTTGCCCGCCGATCGGGTGATGATCACGGCCGAGGATCGCCCCGGCGATTCCAGCCTCCCGGCGGTGGCCGACCCGACCGTCGACCACGTCGACGGCGAGCTGGCCCGGCGCCGCGCCGACGTCGACGCCAAGCATCAGCAGGTCATCAACTTCCTGGATGAACATGGGCTGGAAGGTGTCCTGCTCGGGCGGGCCGACTCGATCGCGTGGTTCACCTCCGGCGGGGAACTCGGCCAGACGTACGCTTCGGACGGGGCCGCGGTCTTCGTCTACGCGACCCGGACCACCCGGGCCGTCCTGGCGGACAACGTCCAGAGCGCCCGGGTCTTCGAGGAGGAGGTGGCCGGGCTCGGCTTCCAGCTCAAGGAACGCCCCTGGTATCAGGACCCGTCCCGCATCATCGCCGAATTGACCCACAACAAGGCGGTCGCCTCGGACATCCCCTGGCCCGAACTCCGGTTCGAAGCCGATCGGCTCCTGGCCCTGCGCCGATCGCTCAGCCCCCGGGAACGCCAGATCCTCCGCGCACTCGGCCGGACTCTGACCCTGGCGATCGAGGCGACCTGCCGGAATTTCCAGCCCGGGGAGACCGAGGCCGACGTGGCGGGGCACCTGGCCCATCGGCTGATCCGCGAAGGGGTCGTCCCGGTCGACCTCCGCGTTGCCAGCGACGATCGCCTGGCCCGCTTCCGCCAACCGACTTTCAAGGCGGTGGAGATCCGCCACCGGGCCACGATCACCGCCACCGGGCGGAGGCATGGCCTCTGCGCATCGGCCACGCGCACCGTCTCGTTCGGCTGCGTCGACGCGGACTTCCGCGCCAGGCACGCGGTGGCCGCGATGGTCGATGCCACCTGCATCTATTTCTCCCGGCCCGGCGAGCCGGTCTCCGAGGTGTTCCGCCGGGCCCGGCGGATCTACGAGAAGCTCGAACATCCGCACGAGTGGGAACTCGACGACCAGGGATTCCTGATCGGCTACGCGGCCCGCGAGGGCTCGCTCCACCCGGACAGCGCGACGATCCTCCGGCCCCACTCGGCCCTGTGCTGGAGCCCCAGCGTCGGCGCCGCCCGGTCCGAAGATACGATCGTGGTGGATGCCCGCGGATTCGAGGTGGTGACCGAGGCCCAGTCCTGGCCCAAGTTCGAGGTCTCCGTGAAAGGATTCACGATCCCCCGTCCGGGCATCCTCGAACGCTGAGATCGGCCCGCGGAGCCGTCCATCCCGGCCGATTTTACCGAACATCCGGGCGGGCGGTGACGAATGGATACGGGGAGATTCCCCGGGAAAGGATGACATTCGTCATGTTCAAATCATGGTATCTGGGGCGGGTCCAGGAGATCGACATCTTCCTCAACCCCACCCTCGTGATGCTCGCCCTCTACGTCCTGGCCTCGGGCGGGATCGATTCGGCCCTCCTCGTCATCGCGGCCTTCGGCTGCGTGTTCCTCCATGAGATGGGGCACGCCCTGATGGCCCGGTGCTATGGGATCCGGACGGCGCATATTACCCTCTACCCGATCGGCGGAGTCGCCGCCCTGGAGCGAATGCCGCGCTCGGCGGGCCCGGAGCTGCTGATCGCCCTGGCCGGCCCGGCCGTCAACTTCGCCCTGGCGATCGGCCTGTGGTGCGTCATGGCGTTGGGCGGCGTCCTGTTCGGCGGGGCGCCGGACCCGATGCTCGTCAATCTCCTGTACCTGAACCTGGGCCTGGGCCTGTTCAATCTCCTGCCCATCTTCCCGATGGACGGGGGGCGGATCTTCCGGGCCCTGCTGAGCGGGCGTCTGGGGCGGGCGCGGGCCACCGCGGTGGCGGCGTCCGTCGGCCAGACCCTGGCGATGGCCGCCGGCCTCTACTTCCTCTTCCACTTCTTCTGGATCCAGGCGGCCCTGGCGGCCTTCGTCTACCTCGCCGCCGGCATGGAGCGGGCCCGCGTCCTGGAGGAGGAATCGGGGCGCAGGCGCGTGCCGCCCCGATCGGCCTGGCCCGAGCCCCCGTTCGGCTTCCGCTGGGCCCAGCGGAATCGCGGCGGGCGGATCGAGCCGATCCTGATCCGCGTCGTCGAACCGAGCGGGGCCCGGACGTGGCACTGATCCCGATCGTGGAACTGGGCGTGGACGAGGCCTACGCGATCCTCGCGGGGCGCCTCGGCCACGCCGATTTGCCGCCGCTCGACGCGATCGAGAACGAGGACTGGGGGCGCGACCTCCTGCTCTCCCGCCTCGGCGCCCTCTCCGATTCCGAGCTGGCCGAGGTCGGCCTGTCGCGCGACGCGGGCTGGGACCGCGCCGCGGCCGATTGAAGTCAAACGCCCCAGGGACGGACGACGCCGGAGGCCGAGAGCTGCCCCCCGTCGTCGGCGATCAGGCGGAACCGCAGGCCGGGCTCGATCGGCACCGGCAGCGACAGTAGCAGGCTCACGCAGGTGCAGGTCTTCTCGTCGAAGGTGCCCAGCGGGTTCCGGGCCGTCACCGTCGCCTCGACGAGCGCCGTGCGGATGCTGGCCATCCAGGCCGAGCCGGGCACGCACCGGCCCAGGAATTCGGCCGCCCGATCGGCGTCGGTCGCGGTGACCAGGGCCTCGAAGCGGGTGACCTCGCGGGCGTCGATGGGGGGGCGGGAGGCCATCGCGGTGTCCTCGGTGGAGGGTGGGCCGACCGCCCCGCTCAGGCGGCGGCCGTCGTCGCGGGATCGACCAGCGCGGAGAGGATCGCGTCGGCGGCCGACTGGCCCGACCGGATGCAATCCGGGATGCCGACACCGTGGAAGGCGTTCCCCGCCAGCACGAGGCGGGGGTGGAGGGCGACCCGCTGGCGGATCGCATCGATCCGGTCCAGGTGGCCCAGGGTGTACTGGGGCATCGCCCGGGGATGGCGGCTGACCTCGATCAGCAGGGGGTCGCCCGAGGCCCCCAGCAGGCCGGCCAGCTCGTCGCGGACCATGCTGGCCATCTCATCGTCGTCCAGCTCGAACAGGTCGGGCTGCATGGCCCCGCCGACGAACACCCGGAGCAGGGCCGTGCCGGCCGGCGCGCGGGTCGGGAACTTGACGCTGAGGAACGAGATCGCCAGGATCGACCGCCCCTCGATCGCCGGGACCACGGCCCCGAAGCCGTCGAGCGGATGCTTGATCCGGTCGCGGGGGTAGGCCACCGTCACGATGGCCGACGACGCATAGGGGATCGACCGGAGCTGGAGGGCCAGGTCGGGGTCGAAGCCGTCGAGCAGCCGGGCCGAGGCATGGGCCTCGGTGGTCAGGACGACGGCCCCGGCCTCGATCGGCGGGCCGTCCAGCAGCTCGACGCGCCAGGAGCCCGTCCCCTCGGATCTGACGATCCTCCGGACGGAGGTCCCGGTCCGGACCATGCCGGGCGGCAGCGTCTCGGCCAGGGTCCGGGGCAGCAGCCCCATCCCCTCGTCGAGCGAGGCGAACAGGCCATAGCGGGCCCCGGATGCCGAACGCTCGGCCGCGCGGCTGGCCTTCGCCTGCCGGCGGGCGGCCAGGATCAGGCTCCCGTGCTCCCGTTCCATCGCCGGGAACTGGGGCAAGGTGGCCCGGAGGCTCAGGGTCGTCGGGTCGGCCGTGTAGATCCCCCCGACCAGCGGCTGGACCAGCCGCTCCAGCGCCTCGCGGCCGAGCCGGCGGCGGACGAACGAAGCCAGGCTCTCGTCCCCCTCGTCGCGCTTGCGGGGGATCGCCAGGTCCATGAGCAGTCGCGCCTTGCCCCGGGCCGAGAGGATCGGCGAGGAGAGCAGGGGGGCGAGTTTGCCCGGGGCCATCAGGACGAACCCCTCGGGCACCGGCAGGAGCCGTCCGTCGCGGACCACGAACGAGCGGCGGTCGCGCTCGTTCGGGCCGATCAGGCGGTCTTCCAGGCCGAGTTCCCGGCACAGGTCGACGCCCCAGGGCTTGTTCGTGATGAACGAATCGGCGCCCCCTTCGAGCGTGAAGTCGCCGACCTTCCGCGTCCAGATCGACCCGCCGATCCGCTCCTTGGCCTCGATCACGGCGACCTCGACCGGGCGGTTGGCCGGGGCCTTCGTGCGGAAACGATGGGCGGCGACGAGGCCGGTCAGCCCGGCCCCGACGATGACCACGCGATCGCGTGCCGTCGCACGATCCGTCACGATAACGCTCCCATCCCCCGGCCTTGGCCGACATCCGCGGGGAGGCCGGGCCGCGTCCCGTCCCCCGTCGCCGATTCCAGGACCTCCGCCCCGGATCCACCAGCAACGACTGTACCATCGCCCTCGGACCGGCGGAACACCCGAGGCCCGGGTTACCGGAGGCTGCCGCGCCCCGAGCCTCAGCCGAAGGGGGCGACCGCGTCGGAGGTGCCGGGCCGATCGTCGCTCCGCGTCGGGCCCGATCGCCTGGGAGTCTCCGGCGCGGGCGCCTCCGGGGCGGCGGCCGGCGGGGTTGCATCGGGCTGCCCCTGGCATCCCAGCAGACAGGCCGCGGCGAAGATCCCCCCGAGCCAACGGACGTGACGGATTCGCATGATCGGCCCCCGTGCCTGCCACTTGGGTCGAGGCTGGCGACGCCTCGGGATGCTCAGAATTCGTCGGCCCCGACGATCTCCCCGCCCGCCCGGGTGCCCAGGGCCTGGTAGGTCCGGGTCGCGATCGTCTGCTTGAGGAACCGGACCGAGCCGTCGCCGAAGGCGAAGTTCGCCCCGCCCGGATGGTTGCTGCGGAAGCCGAACTGGCCGTACGCCTGGGCATCGGGGGAATTCCGCCACCCGGACGACCCGCCCCCGGCCGCCATGATCGCCGAAATGCTCGCCGGCGGGAGAGCCGCCGTGGCGTTGATCCGGGGGACCGTGTAGGCCATCCCCTGGGGGCGGCGGCTCGTCGCCCCGAATGCGTCGGTGTACAGGTCCGGCGCCGTATAGAAATTCTTGTTGTTCGGGGCCGAAGCGGTGCCGGGCAACTCGTTGGGGAACCTCGAAAAATCGCCCAGGAACACCGTCTGGCTGAGCCCGTCGGCCACGTCGACGATCGCGAAGGTGTGGTTGCGGCCGAACATGCCGTCGGGGACGATGCTGTTGCAATATTCGGGGTAGGCCGATGTGTAGGAGTAGATCAGGACATCCGTGTTGCCGATCACGGCCGCATACGACCCCTGGGCATACCACTCGCCATTTCGAAGGACCTCCGCCGGGGTATCCGACGGGCAGAGGTAGGTATCGATCCGGGCGCTCAGGGTGGTGTAGTTGGAGCCGGTCCGGGCGTCGATCGCGGGCAGGCTGAAGTTGTAGGCGTTGGCGACGATGGCCCGATCGATGTAGGGGGTGATCATCAGGAACAAGGAGGTCTTGAACTGGTTCTTGTCATCGCAGGTGACCGCGCTGTACGGATTGGTGACGGTCCTGGCGAAGACGGCCGGCGGATACCGGCCCAGGGCCGACTCGTAGTTGGAGAGTCCGAGCATCATCTGCTTGAGGTTGTTGGTGCACTGGGCGCGGCGGGCGGCCTCGCGCGCCGCCTGGACCGCCGGCAGCAGCAGGGCGATCAGGGCCCCGATGATCGCGATCACCACCAGCAGTTCGATCAGGGTGAATCCGAGGCCGCGGCGAGGGGGGGCCGACATCGGAAATCCTCCTCCGAGAGGATGAGGCCCAGGGCTGGAAGAAACACCGGGACGGGCCTCGACGCGATGGGAGGCCGCGGGGACGGCCCGGTCCTCAGTTCCCTCGCACGCAGTCGATCAGGGCCATCACGTGATCGACGGGCGTGTGGGGCATGATCCCATGCCCGAGGTTGAAGATGTGGCCCGGCCGACCCGCGTTCTCGTCCAGGATGCGTCGGGCCTGCTTCCGGATCTCCGGGATCGGCGCGAACAGGAGCGACGGGTCGAGGTTCCCCTGGACGGCGACCCCCGGCCCGAGCCGTTCGCGGGCGCTCGGCAGGTCGATCCGCCAGTCCAGCCCGATCACGTCCCCCCCGGCGTCGCGCTGAAGTTCCAGCAGGGTCGCGGTGTCGGTGCCGAAGTGGATGACCGGCGTCCCGGGCGCGAGTCCGGCGATCAGCCGGCGCATGTGGGGCTGGACGAACCGCCGGTAGTCGACCGGCGACAGCGTGCCGACCCAGCTATCGAACAGCTGGAGCACCTGGGCGCCGGCGGCGGCCTGCCCGTTCAGGTAGAGGATCGTGGCGTCGACCAGGATCGCCATCAAGGCGTCCCAGGCGCCCGGGTCGCGGTACATGAACGCCTTGGCCACCTCGTAGTGCCGCGACGAGCCCCCCGCGATCGCGTAGCAGGCCAGCGTGAACGGGGCCCCGGCGAACCCGATCAGCGGGATGTCCGGCTTCAACGCGGCCCGGATCGAGCGGACCGCCTGGTTCACGTAGTCAAGCGACCCGGGGGACCGGTCCAGCGGGCGGACCCGATCGACGTCGGCCGCCTCGCGGATCGGGTTGTGGATGACCGGGCCTTCCCCCTTGGCGAATTCGAGGTCGAAGCCCAACGGCTGGAGGATCAGCAGGATGTCGGCGAACAGGATCGCCGCGTCCACTCCCAGCCGTTCGGCGGCGAAGACCGTCACCTCGGTGGCCAGCGCCGGGTCGTGGCACAGCTCCAGGAACGAGACCTTGGAGCGGACCTCGCGATACTCGGGCATGTACCGGCCGGCCTGGCGCATCAGCCAGATCGGCGTGCGGTCGGTGGGCTCGTTCCGGCACGCCTTGAGGAAAGCGCTCTCACGCAGGGCATCCGGGAGGGAGTTCCCGGATTCGAGACTGGCCATAGGAGGGCACCCGGGACGGCATTCGAACGGCTCGACACGACGTCGTTCAATCTAAGGCAGTCTTCGCATCTTGGCCAGTTGGTTGCGGGGTAAAATGGGGATCCCTCGATGGATTGGAGCGATCCGCACAGGTGGGATAGGCCCGGCATGACCTCCGGGATAG
Source organism: Tundrisphaera macrotermitis (assembly GCF_051175315.1). Taxonomy (NCBI): domain Bacteria; kingdom Pseudomonadati; phylum Planctomycetota; class Planctomycetia; order Isosphaerales; family Isosphaeraceae; genus Tundrisphaera; species Tundrisphaera macrotermitis. The sequence continues at coordinate 1,246,006 of NZ_CP195100.1, read as the reverse complement.
AATTAACGGGATAGGAAAGGTCGTCGGGGCGGCTCGGGAGGCACCGGGCGAGGATGTCCGACCGCCGAGTGTCCCGCGAGGCGAGTGTTCATGGATCGCGACAATTTCGACCAGCAGGATGGCCAGGGAGGGGCTGAGCCCGTCCAGGGATCGGGCCCGACGCTCGGCAAACCCCGCCGCGTCCAACCTTCCCGGTTCGCGTCGGATCGGCAGACGACCGAGGACGAGGAATTGCTCAACAACCCGGTGAAGACCGCCCTGCAGCCCCTATCGCCGGAGCTGGGGGCCTTCACCCACACCGAACCCTGGCGGGTGCTGCGGATCCAGGGCGAGTTCGTCTACGCGATCAACGCCCTCTCCCAGGTCGGGGCCGCCATCGCCGTCTTCGGCTCGGCGCGGTTCGCCCCCGGCCACCCGATGTATGCCCAGGCCGAGGCGATGGGCAAGGCCCTGGCCGATGCCGGCTTCGCCGTGATCACCGGCGGAGGGCCCGGGATCATGGAGGCCGCCAACAAGGGGGCCCACGAGGCGGGCGGCACCTCGATCGGCCTGAACATCGAGCTGCCGTTCGAGCAGTTCCTCAACCGCTACCTCGATATCGGCGTCAATTTCCGCTATTTTTTCGTCCGCAAGACGATGTTCGTCAAGTTCTCCAACGGCTTCATCATCTTCCCGGGCGGCTTCGGCACGCTGGATGAGCTGTTCGAGGCCCTGACGCTGGTGCAGACCCGGAAGATCAAGCGATTCCCGATCATCCTGTTCGGCTCGGCCTACTGGTCGGGCCTGCTCGACTGGATCAAGGGGACGCTGCTGGCCGAGGGGGCGATCTCGCCCGAGGACCTCAACCTCCTGGTCGTCACCGACTCGATCGAGGAGGCCTGCACCATCATGGTCGACTGCTACAAGACCCACTGCTGGTCGTCGTGGAAGAAGTCCGAGGGGGCGAAGCTCGACGCCGACCCGCCCGGCGCCCCCGCCACGGCGATCGACCCCTCCAAGTCCGACGGTGAATGATGGCCGAGACCAATCCCGCCGATTTCGACGCCCTGGACCGCTCCCTGGAGGACTCGGGCCCCGGCGAGGCGCTCGACCGGCTCGCCCGGACCCTGGCCGATCGCGGCGAGTACCGGGCCCTGCTGGACGCCCTCCTGCTCCGGGCCCGCCACGACCTCGGCCTGCCGCTGGTCCAGGACGGCCCCCTGGCCGACATCGCCGAGCCGGCGCGGTCGCAGTTCGAGGAGCGGTACGTCGAGGCCCTGCGGACGGTCGGCGGGCGGCTCCTCGACGCCGGCGAGATCGCCGCCGCCTGGCCCTACTTCCGGGCGATCGCCGAGAACGAGCCCGTCGTGGCGGCCATCGAGGCATACCGGCCCGACGAGGGGGATGAACGCCTCGGCCCCATCGTCGACGTCGCGTTCAATCAGGGGGCCCACCCCGCCCGGGGGTTCGACCTCATCCTGGACCACTATGGCACCTGCTCGGCGATCACCGCGTTCGATCACCTGCCCGCCGACGAGTCGATCCGGGCCGGGGCGGCCGATCGGCTGGTGCGCCGGCTCCATGCCGACCTCGCCGCCAACCTCCGCGCCGAGATCATCCGCCGGGGACAGCCCACCCCGCCCGAAGGGGCGCCGATCCCCGACCTGATCGCCGGCCGGGACTGGCTTTTCGCCGACGACGCCTACCACATCGACGTCTCCCACCTCGGGGCCACGGTCCGGCTGGCGACCCTGCTCCAGGACCCGGCCACGATCGCCCTGGCGGTCGAGCTGACCGAGTATGGCAAGCGTCTATCCGGCCGCTACGAGTCCGAGGGGGACCCGCCCTTCGAGAACACGCACGAGGACCTCGGGGCCTACCTCGGCGCCCTGATCGGTCGCGATGTGGAGGGCGCCATCGCCCGGTTCCGCTCCAAGGTGGGGCCGGCCGACCCCGACGGCAATGACCCGGCGATCGCCGCGCAGGTCCTGGTCCGTCTCCTGGTCCGGCTCGGCCGGATGGACGAGGCGATCGAGCTGGCCGAGCAATCCCTGGGGCACCTGCCCGAGTCCGCCCTGGCCTGCCCGAGCGTCTCCCAGCTCTGCTGGCGGAGCGGCCACACGGATCGGCTGGCCCGCTTCGCCCGCGAGCGCGGCGACCTGGTCGCCTATGCCGCCGCGATCCTCCGGCGGAGGGAGCGGGACTGACCCCGCCCCCGCCCGCTCACCTCATTCCCACTCAATCGTTCCGGGCGGCTTGCTGGTCACGTCGTAGACGACCCGGTTGACGCCCTTGACGGCGTTGATGATCCGGGTCGACGCGTGCGCCAGCAGGTCGTGGGGCAGGCGGGTCCAGTCGGCGGTCATGAAGTCGTCGGTGTCCACCGACCGCAGGGCGATCACGTTCTCGTAGGTCCGGCCGTCCCCCATCACGCCCACCGACTGCACGGGCAGCAGCACGGCGAACGCCTGACCGATCTGGCGATAAAGCCCGGCCGAGCGGAGTTCTTCCAGGAAGATGGCATCGGCCTGGCGGAGCACGTCGAGCCGCTCCGCCGTCACCTCGCCCAGGCAGCGGACGGCCAGCCCGGGGCCGGGGAACGGGTGGCGCCAGATCAGGCTCTCGGGAAGTCCCAGTTCCAGGCCGAGGCGGCGGACCTCGTCCTTGAACAGGTCGCGGAGCGGCTCGATCAGTGTGAACCCGAGTTCGGCCGGCAGGCCGCCGACGTTGTGGTGGTGCTTGATCGTGGCCGCCGGGCCGTCGGGGCCGCCGCCGCTCTCGATCACGTCGGGGTAGAGCGTCCCCTGGGCCAGGAAGGTGGCGCCGGGGATCGACTTCGCCTCGTCGCGGAAGACGTCGATGAAGGTGTGGCCGATCTTGATCCGCTTCTCCTGAGGATCGGTGACACCCTTCAAGGCGTTGAGGAATCGCTCCTCGGCGTCGATCACCCGCAACTCGGCCGATGAGTGGGCGCCGAAGGCCTCGGCCACGGCCGCCCGCTCGCCCGACCGCAGCAGCCCGTTGTCGACGAACACGCAGACCACGCGCGATCCCAGCGCCCTGGCCAGGAGCGCCGCGCAGACCGCCGAGTCGACCCCGCCAGACAGTCCGCAGACGACCCGATCATCGGCCCCGACCGCCGCCCGGACCTGCTCCACGGCGCGATCCAGGAACGCCCCCATCGTCCACGACCCTGGGCTCTTGCACACCCGGTCGAGGAAGTTCCCCAGGACCAGCGCCCCATACGGCGTGTGGGCGACCTCGGGATGGAACTGGAGCCCGTAGACGGGCAACGTCTTGTGCCGCACCGCCGCCACCGGGCAGGTGCTCGTGGCCGCCACCGGCACGAACACGTCGCCGGCGTCCTGCACCTGGTCGCCGTGGCTCATCCAGACGGTCGACGTGGCCGGCACCCCGTGGAACAGCGGGTCGCCCGCGTCGATCACCCGGCATTCCGCCCGGCCGTACTCGCGGGCCTTGGCCGGGTGGACCGTCCCGCCCAACGCCTCGATCGCCAGCTGCATCCCGTAGCAGATCCCCAGCACCGGCACGCCCAGCTCGAACAGCCTCGGGTCGCACCGGGGGGCGCCGGCCTCGTACACGCTGGACGGCCCGCCGGACAGGATGATCGCCAGCGGGTTCAATTCCTTGATTCGCTCGGCCGTCAGGTCGTGCCGGACGATCCGCGCGAACGCGTGCCGCTCGCGCACCCTCCGGGCGATCAACTGGACATACTGCGAGCCGAAATCCAGGACGAGGACGGGCCGGTCGACGGGGTCGGGACGATCCATGGACGAGCGAGACCTCACGGGGATGCGGTGAAGGCCAAAGACCGATGGTATCAGGAGGATCGGTCGCGGGGAACCGCAAGTCTCGATTGTCGATCAGCATGCGGGGCAACCGGATCTTTCACTCCGGGAAGAACTCTCGGAGCAAAGGGAGGGAGGAAACGATGAGCCAGAGGGCCCCCACGACCCGGCCCAACCGATCGATCCAACCCGGCTCCGCCTTCCATCGACCGCTCAGGGCCAGGATGAACCAGGCCGCGGCTATTGCGGTCCCGACCTGAGGCGCATCCTCCGCGTTTGGCAAAAAGCAGCGAAGCCAGATCGAAGACTCGCCGCAGAGCAACACCTTCGATGCGGCGGTCACCCCAAAATAATGGATCATCGTAGCCAATCCGATCAATCCGTTGATGCCCGCGATGAAAACGGCCGCTACCGATGCAGTGAATCCGGGCTGTCTCCACAATCGAGGGCCTCGCGGACGGGGTGACCGCAGGCGAAGCACCAGCAGACTCAAACTCCAGGTCGCAAGCAACGGATACACGGGTAGGCAGACGCTGGCGAACTTCAAGTGATGGCGCAGGTGCAACGGGCGGTCGGTGCGAATCTGCTCGATGAGGAGCAACAATGGCTGGTTCATTCCAAATTTAACGATCCATCGTCCGATCCCCAGGCTGATCGCAGCGAAGACTACGAGGATCATCGCGTCCCTCATGCTGAACCGGATCGAGGGCTTCGGGTGGCCCGTCATCGACCGTTCTCGAAGCCGTCATCCTCCCACGGCTCGATGGCGATCGGCTCGCCGCTCTCGACGTCATGGAAGGTGACGGATTCGGCGTCCCAGTCGAGCAAGGCGAACGAGCGCGAGGTGGAGACGACCGGGGCGGAGACGACCGAGCCCGGGTTGATGACCAGCCCCTCCTCGCAGCGGAACCACATCGGCTTGTGGGTGTGGCCGACCACGAGGAGTTGCGCGGTCATGCCCCGCAGGAGGCCGCGGAGGACGGCCGGAGGGTGCGACTTGCGGGTGATGTAGGTCATGTCGTCCCCAGGGGCGCCGTGGGTGATGACGCCGACGCGGGGGCCGTCGTTCACGAGGAAATCGGGGGGCAGGCAGCGGAGGGCGGCGAGGGTCTCCGGCGAGGGCAACCCGCCCTTGAACGGGTCGGGGACGCCGGGGGGACGCTGGATGGCCCAGCGGTCGTGGTTGCCCCGGACGCAGTCGATCCCGTGCTCGGCGACGAAGGCGACCACGCGGTCGGGGTGGGGGCCGTATCCGACCAGATCCCCGGCGCAGACGATCCGTTCGGCCCCCATGACGGTCAGGTGGGCCCAGGCCAGCTCCAGCGCCACGGCATCGCCATGGATGTCCGACAGGAGGCCGAGCTTCATGACCGGCCCTTGGCGGCGTTGGCCAGCTCGGCCGATCGCCGGGTCGCCGCCTCGACGGCGTTCATCAGGGTGGCGCGGAGCGACCCGCGTTCCAGGGCGTGCAGGCCGGCGATGGTCGTGCCGCCGGGGCTGGTCACCTGGTCCTTGAGCACCCCGGTGTGCAGCCCGGTCTCCAGCACCATCCGGGCGGCCCCGAGCACCGTTTGCGACGCGAGCCCGGTGGCGATGTCGCGCGGCAGGCCGACGTTGACCCCTCCGTCGGACAGGGCCTCGATCATCGCGTAAACGAAGGCCGGGCCGCTGCCGGAGAGCCCAGTGACGGCGTCCATCAGCGTCTCGGGGACGGAATACGCCGTCCCGGCCGCCTCGACGAACTCTCGCACCGTGGCTTCATCTTCCGGCCGGGCATTCGCGCCGAGGCAATAGGCCGAGGCCCCGGCGCCCACCAACGCGGGGGTATTGGGCATGACACGGGCAACCCGGCGGCCGCCCCCGAGGCCCTGCTCCAGCGTCGCCAGGCCGATGCCGGCGGCGATCGAGATCACGAGGTGATCGGGGGAGAGCATCGGGCCGACCTCGGACGTGACGGCGGCCATCACCTGGGGCTTGACCGCCAGGATCACCACATCGCTCTGCCCGACCACCTCGCGGTTGGTCTCGCGGGTCGCCACCCCGGTCTCGCTCGCCAGTGTGGCCCGGGCCTCGGGGTGGACGTCGCTGGCGGAGATCGACTCGGCCGGGACGCCAACCCGGAGCATCCCCCGGATCAGCGCCGTGGCCATCTTCCCCGAGCCGATGAAGCCCCATCGCTTCGAGGCGAGCATCGTGGCCGCATCCCGCTGTTCTTCCGCTTTCATGGTCGCCCCTCGTCTCGTCCTGGCCAGACAATCGATCGCCAACCAGTGTAACCCGGGCGGCCCGCGATGCGACGGAAAAGCCGAGCCGGGGAGCCTTTGGCGCCGCCGGAACCTCGACTATTTTCGCGCCAGGGCGCGAGCCGGGCGGGAAGTAGGGTTGCATCCGGGGCGGGAATGCGGATAATCATCCCCTTTCAGCATCGGCGAAACTCGGGTCGAACTGATTTCGGGAGATAGGCGACGTGGGCGTACCCAAGAGACGGAAATCGAAGTCGGCCAAAGGCAACCGGAGGAGTCACGACTTCCTGGTCGCGCCCGCGTTGAACACCTGCCCCCAATGCAAGCTGGCGGTGCCCCCGCACAAGGTCTGCCACCTTGTCGAGGAATGCGGCAACATCCAGCGGAGCAAGGCCCACAAGCCGGTGCCGCGAAACAAGGAATCGGTCTGACCCCACCCGGGCCGGCCTCACCTCGATCCAATCGCCCCGACCCGGGCGCGAAGGAGTTGGTCCCATGGGACGTCAGTGCGAAGTCAGCGGCAAGAAGACCTCGTTCGGCAACCACATCACCACCCGTGGTAAGGCCAAGTATCTCGGCGGCGTCGGGATCAAGTGCACCGGCGTGAGCCGGCGCATGTTCAAGCCGAATTTGCAGCGGATCCACGTCTGGCTGCCCAACGGCACGACCACCCACGTCCAGGTCGCCACCTCGGTGATCCGGTCCGGGAAGCTCACGCTCGAAGTCGACGGCAAGCTCCAGACCTTCCCGCTCATCAAGGCGGCCAAGGGGAGCGCCAAGGCTCGCGCCGAGTTGAAGCACCTGTACCCGATCTGATCGATCGCGGTCGCAGTTCACGAATCAAGTCAGGCCGCCCCGCATGATCTCTCAGCGGTGCGGCCTGGCCGTGTTTCCGCCCGGAATTGCGTCCCGGCGAGAACTGAGCCCCGTGATTCAATCCCCGGCCGACTCGTCGGACGGGAACAGCTTCCCCGGGCTCGACAGGTAGAGTCCGAGAAAGTCGGGGAAGGAGGGGGCGACCGGCCGGACCCAGTCGCCATCCCAGAGCGACACTTCGCCCGGTTCGGGATCGAGCCGGACGACGTAGGAGAACCCTCCGAGGCGGTGTTCGGCCAGCACGAATGAGCCCGGAGGCCCGCCCCGCTCGGCCGAAGGAGCGAACTCGGCGAGCGGGACGAACCGGAAGAACAGGTCGTCGCGTACGTCGGGATCCATGCCGTCGGCGGCCGAGAAGTAGGCCCGGAGGTCGGGCGAGAGCGCGACGCCGTGGCGATCCTCGAACGCGGCCAGGGCCTCGGGAGAGGCGCCCGGCCGGGGCGAGACGCCGACCGACGCCCAGAAGGCCAGGAGTCGGTCGACGAGGGTGGGCATCGGTCGATCTCGGGTCGTGGGTTCGATCAGGCGTCGTCGTCTTCGCGGAGCTTGGCCAGGACGGCCAGGTCTTCCAGGGTGGACGTGTCGCCGGCGGACTCCCGGCCGGCGGCGACGTCGCGGAGCAGGCGACGCATGATCTTGCCGCTGCGGGTCTTGGGCAGGGCTTCGGCGAACCGGATGTCATCGGGCCGGGCCAGGGCGCCAATTTCCTTGACGACATGCTTGCGCAACTCGTCCTTGAGGGCGTCGCTGGGCTGGTGGCCCACATCCAGGGTGACGAAGGCGGTGATGGCCTGGCCCTTCATGTCGTCCGGCTTGCCGACGACGGCGGCCTCGGCCACCCAGGGGTGGCTGACCAGGGCACTCTCCACTTCCATGGTCGAGAGCCGATGCCCGGAGACATTGAGCACGTCGTCGACGCGGCCCAGGATCCAGAAGTTCCCATCGGCGTCCCGGCGGGCGCCGTCGCCGGTGAAATAGACGCCGGGCACATCGGACCAGTACTGCTGGCGATAGCGGTCGTCGTCGCCGTAGATCGTCCGGAGCATCGACGGCCAGGGGCGGCTGATCACCAGGAATCCGCCCTGGTCGGCCCCGACCGGCTTGCCGTCCTTGGTGACGATCTCGGGGATGATGCCGGGCAGGGGGCGGGTCGCCGATCCCGGCCGGGTCGGGGTGGCGCCGGGCAGGGGGGAGATCATGATCGACCCGGTCTCGGTCTGCCACCAGGTGTCGACGATCGGGCAGCGCTCGCCGCCGATCACCCGGTAGTACCACATCCAGGCCTCGGGGTTGATCGGCTCGCCGACGCTGCCCAGGAGGCGGAGGCTCGACAGATCGTACTTGTTGGGGAATTCCTCGCCCCACTTCATGAACGCCCGGATCGCGGTCGGGGCGGTGTAGAGGATCGTGGCCTTGTTTTCCTCGATGATCTTCCAGAACCGGCCCTCGTCGGGCCAGTTGGGTGCCCCTTCATAAAGGACGATCGAGGTCCCGTTGGACAGCGGGCCATAGGTCAGGTAGGTGTGGCCGGTCACCCAGCCGACGTCGGCGGTGCAGAAGTAGACGTCGTCGGGCCTGAGGTCGAACACCCACTTGGTGGTCAGGGCGGCGCCCACCAGGTATCCGCCGGTGGTGTGGAGGATCCCCTTGGGCTTGCCCGTCGACCCGGACGTGTAGAGGATGTAGAGCGGGTGCTCGCTGTCCAAAGGCTCGGGCGGGCAGTCGGTCGACTCCTTCTCGGCCAGTTCATGCCACCAGTGGTCGCGGCCCTCGACCATCGGCACGTCCTGCCCGGTCCTCTTGTGCACGATCACGGCCCGGATCGACGGGCAGTTCGCCACCGCGGCGTCGGCGTTCTGCTTGAGGGGGACGACCTTGCCGCGGCGGTAGCCGCCGTCGGCGGTGACCAGCAGTTTGGCCTCGCAGTCCTGGATCCGGCCGGCCAGGGCCTCGCCGCTGAACCCGCCGAAGACCACCGTGTGCGGGGCGCCGATCCTGGCACAGGCCAGCATGGCGATGACCGCTTCGGGGATCATCGGCATGTAGATGGCGACCTTGTCCCCCTTCTCGACCCCCTGGGCCTTGAGGACGTTGGCGAACCGGGACACCTCGTCCTTCAACTCGCCGTAGGTGAGGACCCGGCGGTCGCCAGGCTCCCCTTCGAAGATCAGGGCGGGCTTATCCTTGCCGGCCCCCTCGCAATGGCGATCGACGCAGTTGTAGGAGGCGTTGAGCTTGCCCCCCACGAACCACTCGACCTTGGGCAGATCCCAGTTGTAGACCTTGTCCCACCGCTTGTCCCACGAGAGGATCCCGGCCATCTCGGCCCAGAAGCCCTCGGGGTCGTCGCGGGCGCGGTCGCAGAGCTTCTGATAATCTTCGAGGCTCTTGATGTGCGCACCGCTGGCGAATCCGGCCGGGGGCGGGAAGACTCGGTCTTCGTGGAGAAAGGACTGGATCGAACCGCCGCCGGATTCAACCGTCATGAGCGTGGGCTCCGCGTCGAGTCGGATACAAGGGGCCAAGGGTCTTGAGCGGGGAGGAACCCCGATCTTAGGGGGCCGGGCGGGCAGCGTCAATCGCCGCACCCCCCCGGTCTCCCTCCCAGGCCGTCCGCTCCCGCTCAACCCGGGCGACCGGCCGACCGGCAGCTGTCGACGAATCCGGACAGCAGCTCGTTGAATCGCTCGTGGTGTTCCAGCAGCCCCATGTGCCGTGCCGGGGCGAGGGTGGCGAGTTTCCCCGCGGGCGCGGTCCGGGCGATTCGTTCTCCGGCCTCCGGCAGGGTGGTCGTGTCCTTGTCGCCGATCACGACCAGGGTCGGGACCCGGATCATGGGGAGGACGGCGGTGGCGTCATAGGCGATCATCCCCAGCATCCCCCGCGCCAGGACGTCGGGCCGGTGTTTTGGGAGCCCCCGGGCCACGAAGTCGACCTGCCCCTCGGTCTGGGTGCCGGCGAACGAACTCTTGCGGGTCGATCGGTTGACCGACCCGTTCAGGTAGCTCAACCAGTTCAACGCCCAGACGATCGGCCAGGTCAGGATGGTGAGATGCATCAGCGGGATCAGGACCGGCTTCTCCAATGCCGTATAGAGCGTGGCCATCGAGGTCGTGCGGACCGGGTTGGTATAGGTGGTATGGACCAGCACCAGCCCGGCGACCTTCCGCCCCAGGGCCTCCGGAAACAAACGGCAGAAGGTGAGCACGGTCATCCCGCCGATGCTGTGGCCGACCAGCACCGCCGGCCGGTCCCCGGCGAAGGTCAGCACCGCTTCGAGGTCGGCGGCGAACTTCTCCAGGCGGTAGTCGCGGTTCGCGGGCTGGGTCGACAGGCCGAGCCCGGCCTCGTCCCAGACAATCAGGCGGTAGCGATCGGAGAGGGCCTTTTTCTGGTAGTACCACTCGGTGCTGTTGGAGCCCCAACCGTGTGAGAAGACGATGGGCGGGGCGTCGGGCGGCCCGTAGCACTCGACGTGCAGCTCGGAGCCGTCCGGGCGGCGGATCCGGTGGCTCTCCCCGGTGCGTTCCTCGCGAGGATCGCCGTAGGGGCCGGGATTCGAGGTCGATTTCGCCGCCGAGGCGAGACGGGCGACCCCGCCGCCGATCCAACGCCCGGCCAGCCCGATGGCCAGAAGGCTCGAACCGATCGCCAGCAGCGCCGTGGTGCGGTCCCAGTCCGGGCGGAAGTGGAATACCCGCCTCGGCTTCTCGACCCGGACGAATTCGAATCGCGGCTGGCCGTCGGTCGACGGGTCCGCTCGCTCGCCGGCCTTCGCGGGGATCGGGTCGGCCTCGAACACCCGGGAGCGATCGTACCAGGACCAGATCCCGTAGATCCCGCCGGCGAGGATGGCGACGGCGAGCAGCCCGCGGAACCAGATTCCGAGGATCTGAAAGGGCATGAATGGCATGACGTCACTCGCGGTCTGGTGATGGCGTAGGGATGCAGGCCGGTCCCCCCCGGGTCACCGGAAGGCCAGCATGGCCTGCCCGATGATCGTCAGGAGGTAGGCCAGGGGGAATGCCCAGCGGGCCCGGCGTTGCAGTCTCAGTGCCAGATCGAGCCCTTTCTCCCGGATCAGCACGTGCAGCGCCGAGACAGCGAACGTCACCGCCAGGACGAAGCCGAACGACGTCAAGGCATAGCGGTCGATGAATGTCAGGTAGGAGACCTTGGGCAGCGAGAAGTCGACGGCGTAGTTGAAGGTCACGAACGAGAGGAGGATCGCCAGGGCCGTGCTGATCTGAGGCTGGAGGTTGTTCGGCTCGAACCAGAACACCGTCCAGGTCGCGATCACCAGGAAGGTCATGGGGAACAGGACCCGGTAGAAATAATAGTTCCACTGCCGGCGGATCCTGACTTCGAAGACGAATCGGCGGTCGGTCGGGTCCCCTCCGGGCAGCAGCTCGTCGCGGGCCGAGACCCGCATGATCTGCCAGTCCGGGGCCGAGGCCTCCTCCAACTGGCCGACCCGTCCGGGATCCACGACGAGATTGAGGTCCTTGGCGAACGGGTCGAAGGGCGCCACCACGACCGAAAGGATCTGGGCATCGAAAGGGAATCGCTCCAGGCGGAATGGCGACTGGAATTTGTGGCTGAATCGGACCCGCTGGGTCACCCGGCCATCATCCGCGACATAGAGGTCGGCGTCCCGCTCGGCATTCACTTGCTCGACCGCGTTGACGAACTCCAACGCCGGCGCCCAGATCACGCCGTGGGCATAGCGACGGAGCCGGCCCCGGCGCTCGCCCGGCGGGAGGGCCAGGTTGGGGTCGACCCAGCTGGTGTCGAGATAGCCGGCCATGTCGAACGACTCTTCCCGGAGGTTGATCCGGGCGAAGCTCACCAGGAAAATCCCGACCGACACTTCGATCTTCTTCCCGCCCTCCCCGGGCCAATGCACCTCCCGAGGCTTCACCCCCGGGGGCGGATCGTCCGCCCGGGCGATCGGGGCGGATGCAGGCCCGACACAGGTCGAGATCAGGGCGAGGAAGAGGACGCGACGGGTCATCGAGGAAAGCTCCGCTACGGGACGGGGCGAAGGACGGGCGTGCGGATGCAGGGAGTCTAGGTCGGGGACTGGGACTCGCGCGGGCGGCTTCGCGACCGGGTGGACCCCGCCGATCGATCCCGGGCTTCAGGCCCGCGGGGTGCCTGGCGGGGCGGTTTCGCGGATCGGAATCGGGAGAGGCACGACGCTTGCACATGGCCTGATCATGGCCAGAAAGATCAGCAAGAAAGTCGCAAAACCCGGGCCGGAGATCCGCGTCGCGCCCGAGGTCTCGGCGCGGGCGGCGGGGCTCCGGTATGTTTCGGACGAAACCCCGGGCCTGACCCGGGTGGTGACCGCCCGGGGCGTGTCCTATCGCGGGGCCGATGGCAAGGCGATCCGCGACGGGGAAACCCTGGGACGGATCCGCTCGCTGGCAATCCCTCCCGCCTGGACCGAGGTCTGGATCTGCCCCCGGGCCGATGGCCATCTCCAGGCCACCGGCCGCGACGCCCGGGGCCGGAAGCAGTACCGCTACCATCCCGACTGGCGGAGCGTCCGGGATGAGACCAAGTTCGGCCGGATGATGGCCTTCGCCGACGCCCTGCCCACGATCCGCAGGCGCGTCGACTCCGACCTCTCCCGATCGGGCCTGCCCCGCGAGAAAGTCCTCGCGGCGGTGGTCCGGCTCCTGGAAACGACCCTGATCCGGGTCGGCAACGAGGAGTATGCCCGGAACAACCGCTCGTTCGGCCTGACCACGATGCTCGACCGCCACGTCACGGTCGGCCGGAAGTCGGTCCGGTTCGGGTTCAAGGGGAAGAGCGGCGTCCGCCACGACATCGACCTCGACGACCCCCGCCTCGCCCGGATCGTCGGCAAGTGCCGCGACCTGCCCGGGCAGGAGTTGTTCCAGTACCTCGACGACGACGGCGGGCGGCACACGATCGACTCGGCGGACGTCAACGCCTACCTCCGCGAGGCCGCCGGCCTCGAATTCACCGCCAAGGACTTCCGCACCTGGGCCGGCACCGTCCTGGCCGCGATGGCCCTCCGCGAGTTCGAGGTGTTCGACTCCGAGGCCCAGGCCAAGAAGAACATCCTCCGCGCCATCGAGGATGTCGCCGGCCGCCTGGGCAACACCCCGACGGTCTGCCGGAAATGCTACGTCCACCCGGAGGTGATCGAGGCCTATCTCGACGGCTCGATGCTCCGGACCCTGAAGACCCGGGCCGAGGCCGAGATCGGCGAGAACCTCGCCAACCTCCGCCCCGAAGAGGCCGCCGTCCTCGCCCTGCTCCAGCAACGCCTCACTCGCAGCTTGGAGAAGCACGCCTGATGCTCGTCCGATCCGAGTTTCGGACAATCCTTGCGATCGGGGTGGACAGGGCGGGGGCATTCGGGTAGATTCGGAGTCGCGCCGTAGAGCACCGGTAGCTCGCCAGGCTCATAACCTGGAGGTAGCAGGTTCGACTCCTGCCGGTGCAACTCAATCGCGAAGGCCTCCCGTTTCAGTCGGGCGGCCTTCGTCGTTTCGAACGATTCGTCCCCTCGACCTCCGATAATCGGGACCGCGACATTATCGCACGATCGGGGTGGACAGGGCGGGGGCATTCGGGTAGATTCGGAGTCGCGCCGTAGAGCACCGGTAGCTCGCCAGGCTCATAACCTGGAGGTAGCAGGTTCGACTCCTGCCGGTGCAACTCAATCGCGAAGGCCGCCCGTTTCAGTCGGGCGGCCTTCGTCGTTTCGAAGGCTTAGAATCCTCGTGATTTCGCTGGAATCGAGGACTCGGGTCGTCTAGCCTTCCCTGGGCCCATCGAGACAAGACTGAGGTGAGCCCGGGACCTCCCGGGGCCAGCGAGGCGATTCTTTTGAAACCGCACGCCTTCCCGATCCTCCTCGGACTGCTCCTGATCCCGATCCCGCTGAGGGCTCAGGCACCGCCTCCGCTGCCTCCTGCCGCGGAGATCCGGGCCCGGTTCCTCAAGGATCTGGATCGGCCCCGGGTCCCGCTCGATCCTCGGGAGGAGGATGTCCCTGCGACGGGATCGGAGTTCGCCCGGCAGAGCGTGTCGTTCGCCTCCGAGGCCCATCCCGACGGGTCGATCGAGCGCGTCCCGGCGCTGGTGGTCAAGCCGCGCGATGGGGCCGATCGCGGGCGGAGGCCGGCGGTGATCGCGCTCCACGGCACCGGGGGGAACAAGGAGGGGATGAAGCCCTGGCTCGAAGAGTTGGCCAGCCGGGGGTTCCTGGTCATGGCCCTGGACGGCCGGTATCACGGCGAGCGGGCCGGGGGGAGGCCGGGGACCGAGGCGTATAACGATGCGATCGTCCGGGCCTGGCGGGCGAAGCCCGATGAGCCGGCCACGCACCCGCTCTATTACGATACCGTCTGGGATGTGTGGCGGGCCGTCGACTACCTCCAGGCCCGGCCCGACGTCGACCCCGATCGGATCGGCCTGATGGGCATCAGCAAGGGGGGGATCGAGACCTGGCTGGCCGCCTCCGCCGACGACCGGATCAAGGTGGCGGTGCCGGCCATCGCCATGCAGAGTTTCCGCTGGGGCCTCGATCACGACCGCTGGAAGGCCCGCGCCAACACGGTGAGGGCCGCCCACGAGGCGGTCGCGAGGGAGAGGGGCGAGCCCGAGGTGACCCGCGACACCTGCCTGGCCCTCTGGCCCAAGATCCTGCCCGGCATCCTCGACGTCTACGACGGGCCAAGCCTGGTCCGCCTGTTCGCCGGCCGGCCGCTCCTGATCGTCAACGGCGAGAACGACCCGAACTGCCCGATCGAGGGGGCCGAAATTGCCTTTGCCTCGGCCCGGGAGGCGTTCCATGCGGCCGGGGCCGACGACCGGCTCAAGATCATGGTCGCCCCGAAGGTCGGCCACGTCGTGACCCCCGAGCAGCATCGCGCCATCCTCGACTGGTTCACCGCCTGGCTCAAGCCGACCCCGCCCGGGGGGAACTCGGCCCCCGGCCAGGGCTTGTGATCCGAGATCCCACAAAATCCCGGATCCGACGCCGATCGACGGTAGACTATCCCCGGACGACCTTGGCCCGACCAGGAGAACCGACCGATGGCCCGATCGACCCTGCGCCTGCTGGCAACGCTTTCCCTCCTCCTGGCGCTCGCCGCCCCCTCCCGGGCCGAGACCCGGACGATTGCCCGTTGCGGCGATGGATATCTGGAGGAGGTGGACGGCTACAAGGTCCTGCACCTCAAGGGATCGCCCCGGGCGATGGGCCTCCAGCATGGGACGTTGCTCAGGGACGACATCACCGCGCAGGTCCGCTACCTGTTCGACGTGAAGGCCAAGCAGTTCCCCAGTCCCGAGGTCCTGGGCCTCAAGGTCAAGCTCGACCCCAAGCGGCTGATCCTCTCGATCTCCGAGATGCAGCGGAAGCACGTCCCGGCGCGATTCTACGAGGAGATGACCGGGATCGCCGAAGGCTCGGGCGTGGCCCTGGATGAGATCGTCGCGGCCAACTTCATCCCCGAGATGTTCCACTGCTCCGGGTTCGCCCTGGCCAACTCCGCCACCCGCGACGGGGCGATGTACCACGGGCGGATCCTCGATTATGGCTGCGACTGGAAGCTCCAGGACCACGCCGTGCTGGTCGTGGCCGAGCCCGAGGGGAAGGTCCCGTTCGTCAACGTGACCTATGCCGGGTTCATCGGCAGCGTGACCGGGATGAACGCCGAGCGGATCTCGATCGGCGAGATGGGCGGCGGCGGCCTCGGCCACTGGGACGGCGTGCCGATGGCCCTGCTGGTCAGGATGGCTTTGGAGGAGGCCCGCGACCTCGACGCGGCGGTGGCCCTGTTCCGCGACAAGCCCCGCACCTGCCAGTACTTCTACGTCGTGGCCGACGGCGAAACGAAGCAGGCGGTCGGCCTCGAAGCCTCGTGGAATGCCTTCACGGTGGTGAAGATGGGCGAGGCCGAGCCCCGGCTGCCCCACGCCGTGCCCGACTCGGTCCTCCTGTCGATCGGCACCCGCTACGAGGAGCTGGCCAAGCGGGTGAAGGCCGGCCACGGCACCTTCACCGCCGAGACGGCTCGCTCGCTCATGGATCGCCCGGTGGCGATGAAGTCGAACCTCCACAGCGTCCTGTTCGAGACCTCGACCACCCGGTTCTGGGTGGCCAACGCCTCGTCCGACGGCGAGCCGGCCGCGAACCAGCCCTACCACGCCTTCCGGCTCGACGAACTCCTCCGCCACTCGGCCGACCCCTCCGCCCCGGCCCTCCCGATGCCCGAGGCGGCCCAAGCGGCCGACTGACCGATGCCGACCGAAGCCGAAGCCCCGGCTCCTCCCCGGCTGAGCGAACACCCGGCCACGGCCTGGGCCATCCTGGCCATCGCCGTGCCGGTCGGGGGCTGGCTCCTCTGGGAGATCCACCGCACGATCGGCCTGGACAGCCCCCGGCTCTGGGAGCTGCTCCGGACCGATCGCGTCTTCGACCTCGCCATGCTCGACTTCGTACTGACCGCCTCCTGGGCGGCCGTGGTCTGGGTCGAGCGCGCCCGCTGGAGCGACTGGCGGGCCTGGGCGGCCTTCGCCCTGTTCTGCGTGGTCCCCTCGCTAGGGATCGCCGCCCTGATCCTGGTCACGCGCCGACCCGCCGCTCAGCGCGGCCCCTCCTCGGGGAAAGGCGCCGGATCGCCGAGTTGATCCTGGGCCCGCATGTCTTCGAGGCCCCGGCGGACCGCGGCGGCATAGTCGGCGTCGGTGGTGGCATCGGGATCGAAGCCCGACAGGGGCCGCCCCTGGCCCGGGAAAGCCCGAGCATCGGGCGCGACCCCGAGCATCGCGGAAGTGCCCGCGTGCCGCATCACCCGCAGGTCGGCCCGGGTCCGGGTGGCCGCCTCCTCCAGGGACAGGGGGCGGGCGTCGGGCGGCAGCGGGGTGGTCGCCCATCGCTCGACCTGCTGCGGCAGACCGTCCGGGCCGCGATGGGCGGGATCGTCATAGGTCGCCCTTAGGGGGATGCGAGCTTGGCCCTCGAAGTCATCCAAACGACCGGGTTCGCCCGGGGACGGGACCCAGCCCAGCTCGGGAACAAACACCTTGCGGCCATCCTCGACCCGGAAGTGCCGGCGAGGCACGATCATCCACCAGGCATACTCGACCCCTTCGCGGGCCGCCGAGGCCAGGCCGATCAGGTCATACGTCCCGCTCAACATCCTGTTGGTCACCGGTTGGGACGCGACCTCCAAAACGCTGGCCTCGGTGTTGATCATCCGGCGATGCGGCGGGAACCGGCGCACGTGCTCGGCGGTCCCCCGGACCGAGGAGACGACGAAGAAGCCTTCGCGACCCGCCATCGGCCGGAGGTCGTGGACGGCCAGGATCAGCCCTCCGACCTCGACGCGGGAGAGGGCGCGATCCAGCGGGTATCGTTCCTCGAAAATCCGGTTGCGATCGACGACCCGCACGCCCTCCGGCAGTCGCGCCTCAACCTGCTCGCGAGCCACCGGCTCATCGTAGGCGATCGTGATCTCACGGTCAGATTTCCAAGCCTCATCGCTTTTCTGCTGGATCTCGATCCGGCGGATCCGGCCGGTTCCGTCCTTGAAATAAATTACCCGGGTGCGGCTTGGCCCCGGAGACCCGTCCTCCCCATCCGGCGGGACGACGATGAAGCGCCGGCAGGCGACTCCCGAGATCACCGCGTCATGCTCTGGGCCGCTGCGCCGAACCCAGCCGGAGGGAAGGCCGTCAAGATCGAGGAGCCTGCCGATCTCGTTGACGAACGGCGACGTGTTCGGCTGCCGGAAGACGACCCGGTCGGCTTCGGCGACCTCCGGATCCCAGGTCCACTCGTATCGGCCGTCTTCGACCAGGACCCGGCCCGGGCCTTTTGCACGCATGCCCTCGCCCCGGCGATACCAGACGTCCGACCGGGACGGCCGTCCCTGTTCGTCGTGGGCCAGGATGGTCAGGTGGGCGGAGGCCGCGCGGCCCAGCCCATCCTGGACCGCCGCCCGGACGGATCGGGGCGTGGTCGAGACGATCATCCAGGCCAGGACCGAGGCGGCCAGAAGGCCCGACCCGGCGAGCGCGGCCACGACGCGACGGCGCCACCAGAGCGGCCGGGACCGGGCCGGCTCGGCCCGGATTCGCTCCATCACCGGATCGACGATCGAACCGACCGGCCAACGTTCCCGGAGCCGGGCCAGTTCCGTTTCGAGTTCATCGGGACACATGGTCGTTCCTTTCTCCGATGGGTGGAGGTTCAACTCGGGTCCTTGACGCCCAGGCGTTCGCGCAGGTTCCGGACGGCCCGGGATAGGCGCTTCGTGATCGTGCCCACGGGCCGGCCGAGCGTCAGGGCGACCTCGGCGACCGGCCGGCCTTCGAGGTAGTGCATGACGACCACAACCCGTTCATGCTCCTTGAGCCGCCCGACCGCTTCGAGCAGGCCTGCGTCCCGATCGTCGAACACACTTCGGGCTTCGGGCTGCGGTGGGCCATCGCCGTTCGGCATCGAGTCGGGCATTCGCCGCCTGCCGACCCGGACCGCCTCGCGGCGGGCGATCCGGGCCAGCCAGGCGCCGAACTGGGAAGGATCGCGGAGGCCCGACAGGCCGCGATAGGCCTGGAAGAGCGCCTCCTGGGCCGCGTCCGAGGCCGCATGGTCGTCGCGCAGGACGCGCCAGGCCGTGGCCCAGGCCAGCCGCTGGTGGCGTGTGGCCAGTTGGGCGAAGGCATCGCGGTCCCCGTCCAGCACCGCCCGAACGAGTTCCGCGTCGGTCGTCATCGCCGTCTCCCCGATCCCGTCATCCGGCCCACACACCAAGGAGAGGCGATCCGGCCCCGGTTTGCGGCCGGATTTCGCCGGGCCGGCCGACTTGCCTCGCTCGGGGTGCCTACCTAACCTGGAGTGGAAGACGATGCATCCCGAGGATCAGGAGTCGAGATCGTGACCAGGCGCAAGATCGGCGGGAGCGGGCTGCAGGTGGCCCCCCTGATGCTGGGCGGGAACGTGTTCGGCTGGACGATCGACGAGGCGACCTCGTTCCGGATCCTCGACGCCTTCGTCGATGCCGGGTTCGACTTCATCGATACGGCCGACGTCTATTCCCGGTGGGCGCCCGGCAACCAGGGGGGCGAGTCCGAGGCGATCATCGGCAAGTGGTTCCGGCAAAGCGGCAAGCGCGACCGGGTGGTGATCGCCACCAAGGTCGGCATGGAGATGGGCCCGGACGCCCAGGGGCTGGGCCGCGAGCACATCATGAAGGCCGTCGAGGATTCGCTCCGCCGGCTCCAGGTCGATCACATCGACCTCTACCAGTCGCACAAGGACGACGAGTCGACCCCGATCGAGGAGACCCTGGGCGCCTATGCCGACCTGATCCGCCAGGGGAAGGTCCGCGCCATCGGGGCTTCAAACTTCACCGCCGCCCGTCTCCGGCAGGCCCTCGACGCAGCGAAGGCCAGCAACCTGCCCGCCTACCAGTGCCTCCAGCCGCATTACAACCTGGCCGAGAGGGCCCTGTTCGAGGACGAGCTGGAAGCGGTCTGCGTCGAGAATGACCTCGGCGTGATCCCGTATTACTCGCTGGCCGCCGGTTTCCTCACCGGCAAGTACCGTTCGGAGGCCGACCTGGGCAAGAGCCCGCGCGGCAAGGGGGCCGCCAAGTATTTGAATCCCCGCGGGATGGGGATCCTCGCGGCGCTGGATGGGGTTGCGGCACGGCTGGATTCGACCCCGGCCCGCGTCGCCCTCGCCTGGCTGATCGCCCGGCCGAGCATCACCGCCCCGATCGCCAGCGCCACCAGCCTCGAACAACTCGACGACCTGATCGCGGCCACCCGGCTCGAACTGGACGCCGAATCCCTGGCCACGCTGGATCGGGCCGGCGGCCCGGCCTGATCGGCACCCCGGCGCATGCAGCGACCCCGATCCGAAGGATGGGACCGGGGCCTCGCCATCGCGCCGGGGCGGCGGTGGGTTCAACGTTCGTTGATGATCTTCTGGGTGATCTCGCGTTCGCAGATCTTGCACCACTTCCAGCGAGCGGCGCCGACCTTGTCGTCGAGGTGCTGCTTGGCGGTGCCGATGGTGCGGAACCAGATCTTGGACTCGGTCTCGCCGGCCTTCTCCAGCTTGGCGCAGCGGGCGAAGTGGAGCAGGTTGGTGCCGGCCTTGGGGGCCTTCTTTGAGCCCGGCTCGGGGAAGTTCCCGTGGAAGACGAATCCGATGGCCTCCAGCCGGGTTTCGTCCAGGTCGTCGGCCGTATCGAGCGTGCGAACGCTCACCTGTTCCCCGATGGTCATGGCGTGTTCCCCGCTCACAACTTCATTCCCTCGAACCGATTACGGGGATCACTGTATCGCATCCTGATCGGACTCGCAAGGGCGGCCGGCCGCGTGTCGATGCGAAACCTCGCATCACCACTGCGACATGTGCCCTTGTGGGAGGGCGTTTCGGCGGTATAAGCTGGGCGGCTCGAAGAAGTTGGAAAGCGTCGATCCCATTCCGGTCGGGGGCCGCGTCCCGTTGCTTCGCGAAACCGTCGGCCACCTCCGAGACCTGCCCCGCTACCGTCAGATCCTGGCGACCCTGGTCCGATACGGCTACCACGACATCGTGGTCGCCCTCCACCTGGAAGGGCTGATCCGGCCGATCGAGAAGGCCGCGCTGGGCGAGGAAGCCCCGACCCGCGACCGCCCGGCGCGGCTGCGGATGATCTGCGAGGACCTCGGGCCGACCTTCGTCAAGCTCGGCCAGATCCTCAGCACCCGCCACGATCTCCTGCCCGAGGCCTACACCGCCGAGCTGACCCAGCTCCGCGACAACGTCAAGCCGTTCCCGTTCGAGGAGGTCGAGGCGATCCTCCTGGAGGAGTTCGGCCGCCCGGCGGCTGAGGTCTTCGCCGCGATCGACCCCGAGCCCCTGGCGTCGGCGTCGATCTCGCAGGTCCACCGGGCCACGCTCCACGACGGCCAGGTCGTCGCCCTGAAAATCCGCCGTCCGGGGATCGACAAGGTGGTCCAGGCCGACCTGGATATCCTCAAGAACCTGGCCGCGCTGGCGGAACGGCGGATGCCCTCGCTGGCCGCCTATTCCCCGGTCGAGCAGGTGAAGGAGTTCGAGCGGACCCTGAAGCGGGAGCTGGACCTGGCCGTCGAGCGGAGGACCATGGAGCGGTGCCGGGGCCAGTTCGCCCGCGAGCCGTTCGCCCACATCCCCCTGGTGTTCCGGGAGTATTGCACATCCCGCGTCCTGGCGATGGAGCTGATCGGCGGCGTCGGGGTCGACGACCTGGACGGCCTGCGTCGGCTGGGGATCGACCCACCCACCGTCGCAATCCGGGGGGCGAAGATCCTCCTGCGTCAGATCTTCCGGTTCGGCTTCTTCCACGCCGACCCCCACCCCGGCAACCTCCGGGTCCAGCCGGGCGGGGTGATCGTCCCGCTCGACTACGGGATGTTCGGCCGGATCGACGCGGCGACCCGCGAGCAGATCGTCGACCTCCTGATCGGCCTGACCTCGGAGGACACGGACAAGGTCCTGCGGGCATTGGAGGCGCTGGAGATCCGCAACGAGCACGTCGCCCCCCGGGCCCTGCGCCGGGACGTGTCGGAGCTGGTGGCGACCTACAGCGACCTGACCCTGGACGCGATCGACCTCGGCGTCCTCCTGCGCGAGCTGGTCACGTTCATCCGGGCCCACCACCTCAAGATCCCGCCCGACCTGATCCTCCTGATCCGGGCCCTGGTGACGATCGAGGGCGTCGGCCGGACGCTCGACCCCCACTTCGACATCGCGGCCCAGATCCGCCCCCTGTTCCGGGAGCTGACCGCGCGGCGGTTCCACCCGCGACGGCTCCTGGCCCGGACCGGCCGGACCCTGGAGGATATCCAACGGATCGCCACGCTCCTGCCCGACGCGCTGGGGCAATCGCTGGAGTCGATCCGCCGCGGCGAACTGACCGTGAAGTTCGACCTCCAGCACTTCGAGCAACTGGTCCGCCAGCTCACCCGGGCCAGCCACACCCTGACGGCGGGCATCGTGATCGCCGGGCTGATCATCGCCTCGTCGCTGATCGTGCGGACGGGGTCCGGGGCCATCAACACCCTGGGCTATGCCGGCTACACCATCGCGATGGTGCTGGGCGTGGCGCTCACGCTGAGCATCTTCCGCAAGGTGCAATGAGTCACGGCGATGCGGGGCGGCCGGTGGCCGGGGCCGCATCGCCGCGGTGGCTCAGCCGTTCGACTGGATGTGGGCTTCCAGGAACCAGAGCCGCTCGTCGACCTTGCGCGAGATCTGGGTGTAGAGGTCGGCGGTGGTCGGGTCGCCGATCTCGTCGGCGTCGTCGATCGCCTGGCGGATCCGGCCGGCGTAGAGGCCGAAGCGGTCGACCAGGGCCTTCACGTGGTCCATCCCGTTGATGGCCGCGGTGGGATATTCGGGCAGCGCCGAGTGTTCGGCGGCCATCCGGACGGTGCCGGTGGCGTAGCCGCCCAGGGTCGTGGCACGCTCGGCGATCAGGTCGACGAACTCGAAGACCTCGCCGGCGATCACGTCGAACAGGAGGTGGAGCTGGTAGAAGTCCTTGCCCTTGACGTTCCAGTGGGCCTGCTTGACCTGGCTGGCCAGGTCGAAGGAGTCGGCCAGGTGCTGGTTGAGCATCTCGACCAGGGCCGTCCGCTTGTCGGCGGCGATGTCGATGTGGGTCGGGAACTGCTGCTCGGCGGTCTTTTGCTGGGTGGCCATTCGAGGGCTCCTGGGTGGCGTTCGTGCGAGGCCCGCGACCCATCGCGTGCGCTTCATCGGCGGAGATCGCTTTCATCTTTCGTGCCGGAGGTGGCTTCGTCAAATGCAAATGGCCTGCGCCGGCCGGCGTCGGGCGTTTGACGGAGGTTTCCGGGCGTCTTATAATCGACCCACACGGGAAGGCGCCGGGGAGATTCGGCCCGACCGATCCACCCCTTCGGATCCGTCCCGTCCGCCCGGTCGGAGACGCGGCCGGGATGCCCGCCTCGGCGGGGGCCTGGCAGATCGATGGAGGGAGTCCACCCGCTATGACCGGATCGTCGCGTGCCCACCTCCTTGCCCCCCTGCTGATCACGCTCGTCGCCGGATTCGCCCCCCGCGGGGCCGCGGCCCAGGCCCCTCCGCCCGCGGGCGGCACCGTCCCGGGCCAGTTCTTTACGATCGAGGAGCCGATCGACAGCGACACGCTGGACCGGCTCAAGGCCCAGACCAAGCAGCTGATCGCCCGCTCGGCACGCGAGGGGGCCGAGCCGATCCTGGTCTTCGAGATCCGCCCGGGCCGCTCGGCGCCCGGCACCAGCGGGTTCGGCACCTCGCTGGAACTGGCAAACTTCCTCTCGACCGGTCTGGCTGGCGCCCGGTCGGCCGTCGCCTACGTCCCCGAGCCGCTCAAGGGCTATGCCTGCCTGGCGGCCCTGGCGTGCGACGAGATCGTGATGGGGCCCAACGCCTCGATCGGGCCGATCACCCCGGAGGGGGAGCCGGTCCACAACGAATACCGCGAGTTCCTCCGCACCCTGGCCCGCCGCAAGGTCCGCGACCCGGACCTGCTCGCCGGCATGCTCGACCGCGACGCCGATCTCAAGGCCGTCCGGACGGCCGACCGCCAGATCCACTACGTCTTGGCCGAGAACCTCCCGACGTTCCTCAAGGAACACCAGGCCGGCCCCGGCGACGTCCGGCCCGCCTGGGACGGGGGCCAGCGCGGGGTGATGCCGGCCAAGCGGGCCCGCGACGAAGGGCTGTCCCGGCTGATCGCCGAAGACCGGGCCGCGATCGCCAACGTCTACCGGATCGCCTCCAAGGGGCTGGCCGACGACCCGACCCTGCTTTCCGAGGCCAAGCCGGTCTGGATCGAGATCGAGGGGCGGATCGACTCGGGCAAGGAGTCCTACCTCCGCCGACGTGTCGACCAGGCCCGCCGCGAGGGGGTCAACCTCGTCTTCTTCCAGATCAACAGCCCGGGCGGCCTGCTGGCCCCGGCCGACAACATCGCCGGGCTGATCGCCGGCATCAAGGACATGAAGACGGTCGCCTTCATCGATGACCGGGCGCTGGGCATGTCGGCGATCATCGCCCTGGCCTGCGATGAGATCGTCCTCCGCAGGGGCGGCCAGATCGGCGACGTCCGCATGGTCCTGCCCGGCGGGCGGAGCCGCCCCGTCGAACTCGAACCCGAGCAGATCACCAGCCTCGGCCGCCGGTTCGCCGACCTCGCCCAGCAGAAGGGGCACCCCGCCGCCGTCGCCCACGCGATGGTGGACCCCGCGCTGGCCCTGCTCCACGCCACCGACACGAAGACCGGGGCCCCCACCTGGGTGACCAGCGAACAGGCCCGGCTCGAACCCGAACGGTTCGTCAACACCTCGACCGTCAAGGAGGCCGGGCAGATCCTCACGGTCACCTCCTCCGAGGCGGGGAGCCTGGGGATCGGCCAGGAAGTGGCCGACGTCGAAGGGTTCAAGGCCCTGTTCGGCCTGAAGGGCAAGACCATCCGCGTCGACGGCCCGACCTGGGTCGACGGCCTGGTGGCGACCCTGAACGACCCGTTCGTGGGCTGGGTGCTCCTGTTCGTGGGCATCTTCATGATGGTCCTGGAGATCAAGATGCCGGGCGTCGGACTGCCGGCCATCACGTCGGCGCTGGCGTTCCTCCTGTTCTTCTGGAGCCGCTACCTCAGCGGCACCGCCGACCAGTTGGAGATCCTCCTATTTTTGGTCGGGATGGTCTGCCTGGGGTTAGAGTTGTTCGTGTTCCCGGGCTTCGGGGTGTTCGGCCTCAGTGGGTTCGTTTTGATCGTGGTCAGCATCGTGATGGCGAGCCATACCTTCGTCTGGCCGACCCAGGAGTATGAGTACCGCCAGATGGCCGGGACCCTGCTCCAGTTCCTCGGCGTGATGGTCGGCGTCGGTTCCGGGATTGCCCTGGTGGGGCGGTATATCCCGTCGATCCCGGTCTTCAACCGGATGATCCTCAAGCCCGAGATGGCCGACGGATCGGGCCTGTCCGACCCCTACGCCAAGCCCTCGGAAGACTCCGGCTATGAGTCGTTCGCCTTCCTGATGGGCGAGACCGGGCGGACCACCACGGTCCTCCGCCCCACCGGCAAGGCCCGGTTCGGCAACCTGCTGGTGGAAGTCTCCGCCAACGGCCTCTACCTCGAACGCGACGTGCTGGTCGAGGTCATCGACGTCCAGGGCACCCGCGTGATCGTCCGGCCGATGGCCTGAGCCCCGGCCGGGCGATCGGCCCCTTCGCCGGTTTCGCGACTTCAGCCCCTCATCCGTTGGGCTTCGGCCTGCATTTCCCGATCGTGCTTCTCGCACACAAGGGCCGCCCAGGGGATCAGATCTACGGGGTCGGCCGTCTCCCCCTCCGACCTCGGCGCAACCCCGCAGTACCAGCGGGCGACCGAGGGTTTGCCGCAAGGGCCCTGGGGGTCGGGGTCGTCGCGATCCCAGCATTCGCAGGGCGGGCCGGGCACGGTCAGGGGTTCTCGGTGCATGGGAGATTCTCCCGGTGAGGTCCTGGAACTTCGTCCCTCGCGAGGGGCCGACCGAGGGCCGCGCGCCATCTTCCCAGAACCGGGCCCCGCTGCCCAGGAGATCGTGGAGGACCTCGGCGGGCCGGGGGTTGATCGCCCGGCGGCGTTCGAGATCGACGTACGCGAATCCGGTTGTGCTCACTTCCCGGGCTCGACCCCGGCGAAAAACGGGGCGGATCGGCGAGATGGTTGGCGTCGGGGGGGTGGGTTGGCATACACTTGATGGGTGGCCGGCGCGGCGATGAGGCGCGACCGGATGAGCGAGGCCCGACGAGTCCGCTTCCCCCATGAGTCAACTGATCTGGCCGTTGATCACGCTGACGATCGGCCTGGCGTTGCTGGTCGCGGAGGTCTTCCTGCCCACGGGCGGGGTGATCGGCGTGGTGGCCGCGGCCTTGCTGATCGTGAGCCTGGTGCTGGGCTTCACCGAGTCGATGACGGCCGGGCTCTTCTTCCTGCTGGCGGAAGTCCTCCTGGTCCCGGCGGCCTTCGCGCTGGGGCTGCACCTGCTGCCCCGGACGCCGATGGCCAAGCGGGCGTTCCTCCGCCCGCCCGACGCCGACGACCTGGACGTCTCCCACGAAGGGCCGAGGCTCGATCACCTGATCGGCCAATTCGGCCGGGCCCTGACGCCGCTCCGGCCGTCGGGCATGGTCGATTTTGAGGGCCGGCGACTGGACGGGGTCTCCGAAGAAGGTCTGATCCCCAGCGGGGCCCTGGTCCTGGCCGTGCAGGCGCGGTCGGGCCGGCTGGTCGTCCGGTCGGCCCCGGAAGAGGCCCTGGGCCTGTCCGAAACCGAGGACGATCGGGCCTAGCCCGGGCCCGGGCCCCGCTCCCACTGACGCTCCCCGACGGCCCGGCCGTCGTCCACCTTGAGGAACCGACCCGATGATGCCCGCGCTCTTCGCCCAGGCCCAGACTTCGAGCACCCAGCTCCTGGTCATGGTGATCATCGCCGTGATCGTGCTGGTGTTGCTCCTGCTGATCGTGCTGGTGGCCAAGTACTTCAATCTCTGGATCCAGGCCAAGTTCTCCGAGGCCCGGGTCGGCCTGATCGACCTGGTGGGCATGTCGCTGCGGAAGGTGAACCCGAACATCATCGTCCGATCCAAGATCATGGCCATCCAGGCCGGGCTGAGCGAGAAGGACGGCCTGACCACCCGGAGCCTGGAGGCCCACTACCTGGCCGGCGGCAACGTGCCCAACGTGGTCCGCGCCCTGATCGCCGCCAACCGCGCCGACATCCCCCTGTCCTACAAGAGGGCCGCCGCGATCGACCTGGCCGGGCGGAACGTGCTGGACGCGGTGCAGACCAGCGTCAACCCGAAGGTGATCGACTGCCCCGACCCAACCAAGGGGCGGCAGACCGTGGACGCCGTGGCCAAGGACGGCATCCAGCTCAAGGCCAAGGCCCGCGTGACGGTCCGCACCAACATCGACCGCCTGGTCGGCGGAGCCACCGAGGAGACGATCATCGCCCGCGTGGGCGAGGGCATCGTCACCACCATCGGCTCGGCCGCCTCGCACAAGCAGGTGCTGGAGAACCCGGACTCGATCAGCAAGCGGGTGCTGGAGAAGGGTTTGGACGCCGGGACCGCCTTCGAGATCCTGTCCATCGACATCGCCGACATCGACGTGGGCGACAACATCGGCGCCAACCTCCAGGCGGCCCAGGCCGAGGCCGACACCCGCGTGGCCCGCGCCAAGGCCGAGGAACGCCGGGCGTTCGCCGTGGCCATGGAGCAGGAGATGATCGCCTCGGTCCAGGAGAATCGCGCCAAGGTGATCCTGGCCGAGGCCGAGGTGCCGCTGGCCATCGCCGATGCGTTCCGCAAGGGGAACCTCGGGGTCAACGAATACTACCAGCTCCGCAACGTCCAGGCCGATACCGAGATGAGGTCCACGATCGCCGGCACCAACAACACCCGACGCGACCAGGTCGCCTCGTGACCGGCGTCCTCCGCCTATCTCCCGATCCCAGGACCCGGGGAGGTCGTCCATGAGAAATCTCGAAGGGCTGATCCAGTACCTGGTCCCGTTCAGCTTCCTGGCGATCTGGGCCATTACCTCGCTGCTGAATCGGGAAACGAAGCCGACCCCGGCGCGGCGGCCGATGCCCGAGCGGTCCCGGCCGAACAGGCCGGGCGAGCCGACCCTGCGGTGGGGGGCGCCCCCGGGCGAGTCCGCCCCGGGCCGGATGACGCTCGGCCGCGAGGATGACATCGTGATCCTCTCGTCGGAGACCGCCACACCTCCGCGCCGTCGTCAGGGCCAGTCGGGCGGGACGCGGCGCACGGCGAGGGTCAAGCCGTCCGCGTCCGGCCCCCGCAAGCTCGAAGGCACCTCGACCACGCCGCTCGTGAGCGGGGTCAATCAGAACGTCAACCAGCAACTCGCGACCGCGGTCGACATCCAGCCGCTGGCGATGGACGACCGGAGCCTGACGTCGGTGGCGAGCCGGCCTACCCCGCCATCTTCGATGGCCCCGGGCCTGGTCTCGGCCTCGAAGCTGGCCGCCATGATGGCCGACCCGGCCCGCCTGCGCGAGGCGTTCCTGATGAGCGAGATGCTCCGGCCCCCGGTCGCCCTCCGCCCTCGCGGCGACCGGCGGATCTGATCGCGGGAGAATCCGGGGGCGGCGGGCGTTCGCCCCCGCCGCCCCCGCCCGTCCTGCCCGCCGCCCGATCGGCCCGCGCGACGACGGGGCCGATCCGCGTCGCGGCCGTCAGTGGTCCGGGGCGATCATTGCGGTCGGGGCGGGCTTGGGTGACCCATGACCGGCGTGGCCTGTCTCGCCGGGCGGCACCTCGTCCTCGTCCTCCTCGACGTGGTTGCGTGTGTACCAGTCGATCAGGCGTTCGCCGAGCACATAGTAGATCGGGATCACGAACCGGCCCAGGATCGTGCTGACCCCGATGCCGAAGGCGATCACGATGCCCAGCGAGTTCCGGCTGTAGGCCCCGGCGCCGGTGGCGCGGGCCATCGGCAGGACGCCCATGACGAAGGCGAAGGAAGTCATGAGGATCGGCCGCAGCCTCTGGCGCGATGCCTCCTTGGCCGAGTCGATGATGCTCATCCCCTTTTCGCGTAATTCGACGCCGAATTCCACGATGAGGATGGCGTTCTTGGTCTCCAGGCCGATCAGCATGACCAGGCCGATCTGGCCGAAGATGTCCAGCGGCAGGTTGAACAGCCAGAGGCCGACGATCGCGCCGAACATGGCCAGGGGCACCGTCAGGATGATGACGGTGGGGCGGATCCAGCTCTCATAGAGGGCCGCCATGAACAGGAAGACGCAGACGACCGAGAGGGCGAAGATGTAGGTCGCCAGGTTCCCGGTCTTCTGCTCCTGGAAGGTGGTGCCGGTCCACTCGAAGCCGAACCCCTCGGGCAGCACCTTGGCCGCCACGTCCTCCATCGCGGCCAGCGCCTGGCCCGAGCTGGAGCCGGGGGACGGCCCGCCGTTGATCTTGGCGGCGGCGTAGAGGTTGTAGTGCGGGACGTCGATCGGCCCCAGGCTGTATTTCACCTCGCCCAGCGAGCTGAACGGGACCTTGTCCCCCTTGCGGTTCAGCACGGTGAGGTTGGAGATGTCGTCGGGGGTCCGGCGGACGGCCCCCTCGGCCTGGATCAGGACCTTCCAGACCTTGCCGTAGAGGTTGAAGTCGTTGATGTAATACGACCCCAGGCTGGTCTGCAGGGTCGCGAAGACGTCGGAGACCGGGACGTCCAGGCGACGGGCCTTGACCCGGTCCAGGTCGAACTTGAGCTGGGGCACCCGGGCCGAGAAGGTCGAGAAGACGCCGGCCAACTCGGGACGCTTGCGGGCCTCGGCCTGGAACTGGTCGACCACACGCTGGAGCGCCTGGACGCCCTTGCCCTCGCGGTCCTGGATCATCATCTCGAACCCGCCGGTGGAGCTGAGGCCGCGGATCGGCGGCGGCTGGAGAACCAGGACCACCGCGTCGCGGATCGCGGCGGAGAGCTGGCCCTGGAGCTTCGCGGCCAGCGCCGGGGCGCGGAGGTGGGGCTCCGAGCGTTCCTCCCACGGCTTGAGCGGGGTGAAGACCACGCCCGAGTTGGTCTGGTTGGTGGAGCTCAGCAGGTTCAGGCCGTCGAGCGTGACGGTATGCTCCACCCCCTCCAGCTTGCGGGCGATCTCCTCGGCGCGGTGGACGACCTTGGAGGTCACCTCGCGGCTGGTGCCGTCGGGCGTCTGGATCGCGCAGATCAAATAGCCCTGGTCCTCGGTCGGGATGAACGCCTTGGGCCGCTCCATGATCATCCAGCCGGTGAACGCCAGCAGGCAGAGCGACGGGATGATGATCGTCCACCAGTGGTGGGCCGTGAATTCGAGGATCTCGTCGTACGAGTTCTCCAGGTACCGCATCCCCCGGTTGAACCAGCGGAAGAGGAAGAACTTCGTCTCGCCGTGCTTGGGGCGGAGGAACAGCCGCGACATCGCCGGGCTGAACGTCAGCGAGTTGAGCGCCGAGAACAGGAACGAGAAGACGATCGTCATGGCGAACTGGTTGTAGAGCCGGCCGGTCAGCCCCGGGATGAACGCCACCGGGACGAACACGGCGGCCAGCACCAGCGTGATCGTGACGATCGGCGTGGTGATCTCGGCCATCGCGGCGCGGGTGGCGGCCAGGGGCTTGTAGCCCCGCTCCAGGAACTTCTCCACGTTCTCCACGACGATGATCGCGTCGTCCACGACGAGGCCGATGGCCAGCACCAGCCCGCACAGGGTGAGCGAGTTCAGCGAGAAGCCGAACGCCGCCATCAGGGCGAACGTTGCGATCAGGGAGACCGGAATGGCCATCATCGGGATAATCGTGGCCCGCCACCCCTGGAGGAAGACGAACACCACGATCATGACCAGGATGAACGCCTCGATCAGCGTGTGCTCGACCTCGCTGATATTCTCGTCCACGTACTTGGTCGTGTTGTAGGCGATCTCATACTTCAGCCCGGGCGGGAAATTCTTGGCCAGCCGGTCCATCTCCTGGACCACCCGCTCGACGATGTCCAGCGCGTTGGCGTCGGAGTACTGGTAGACCGGGATGGCGCCGGCGGGCTTGCCGTCCAGGAAGCCGGCGGTCTCGAAGTTCTCCGAAGACAGCTCGACCCGGGCCACGTCGCGGAGCCGGACGAACGAGCCGTCGTCGTTGCGGCGGACGATGATCTCCTCGAACTCGGCGACCTTGGAGAGCCGCCCCTTGACCGTGATCGGATACTCGAACGCCTGCCCCTCGGGCACCGGCATCCCGCCGATCTTTCCGGCGGCGGCCTGGAGGTTCTCCTGCTGCACCGCCGTGATCACCTCGGTCGGCGAGATCCTCATCTCGGCCATCCGCCGGGGGTCGGTCCAGATCCTCATGGCGTACTTGCGGCCGAACACGTTGATGTCGCTGACGCCGGTGATCCGCTTGAGCGTATCGGCCACGTAGATCTGGCCGTAGTTGTCCAGGAAGTTGGCGTCGAACCGGCCGTCGGGCGAGATCAGGTTGACCACGCACACCATGTCGGTGGAGGTCTTCTTGATCGACACGCCGTATTGCTTGACCTCGGGCGGGAGCTGCGGCGTGGCGGTCTGCACCTTGTTCTGGATGTCGACGGCGGCGATGTCCTGCGAGTAGCCGACCTCGAACGTGGCGACGATGTTGGCCACGCCGTTGGACGTGCTGTCCGAGGAGAAGTAGATCATCCCCTTGGTGCCGTTGATCTGCTGCTCGATCGGCGTGGTGGCGGTCTCGGCCACCGTCAGGGCGTCGGCCCCGGTGTAGGTCGTGGTGATCTGGACCTGCGGCGGCGCGATCTGCGGGTACTGGGCGATCGGCAGCAGGAACGCGCAGATGCCGCCGATCAGGACCATCAGGATCGCCAGGACGGTGGCGAAGATCGGCCGCTTGATGAAGAATCGAACCATGGGGGAGGGCGCCGCGACGGGGTGGAAGGGAAGGGACGGGCGTCTCGACGCGACTCAGTGTTTGGGCGAGGCGTCCGGACGATCCCCGGGCGCGTCGGCGGGGCGGGTCGCGTCGGCGGGTGCCGGGATCGCCGACCGCGGGCCTCCGGGCCGCACGCCGGGGGTTGACTCCTCGGCGGGCCGGATGGCGCCTGTGGCGTCCGGGCTGGCGGCCGCCTTGCCGGGCGCGGCCGACTTGGGGACGTCCTTCGTCGCGGCACCCTGGGCCGGGGCCGCTCCGGGCGGGCTGAGCGGGGCCGGCGAGGCGATCGGCCGGGGCAGGACGGCGGGCTCGGCCTTGACTGGGGCGCCGGGCCGGATGAGCTGGATCCCCTGGACGATCACCGGTGTGCCGGGCTCCAGACCCTTGGAGACGACCCGCAGCCCCTGGAAGGCCTGGCCGGCCTCGACCGACTGGATGGCCGCCTTGCCCTCCTTGTCGACGAAGAAGACGGTCGGCCCGGCGTCCCCCTCGCGCACCGCGATCTCCGGCACGACCACCACGTCCTTGAGCTGGTCGACGACCATCCGGAGCTTGACGTATTCGCCGGGCAGGAGGTCGAGTCGGGGGTTGTCCAGCTTGGCGCGGACCAGGAAGGTCGAGGTCGTCTGGTCGATGATGTTGTCGATGAAGAAGGGCCGGGCCTTCTCCGGGACCACGACCTCCCCGTCGATGCCCGGCCGGGTCACCTCGATGTCCATCCCCACCTTGCTGATCTGGGTGGCCCGCTCCAGGTAGCGGGAGCTGACCCGGATGTCGATGCCCATGGGGTCGAGCTGCTGGATCGAGCAGAGTTCGGTGAGGTTGCCGCCGGCCGAGGACTCGGGCCCGACGAGGTTGCCGACCTTGACCTTGGCCTCGCCGATCCGGCCTTCGATGGGGGCGGTCATCCGGCAATAGCTGAGGTTGACCTCGGCATCGTGGACGGCCGCCTTTGCGGCGTCGATCTGGGCCCGGGCCGAGAGGATCCCCACGTCGTAGTCGGCCTTGGCCTGCTCGGCCTGGGCGCGATCCGCCTCGACCTGGGCCTCGGCCTTCTTGCGGTCGGCCTCGGTCTTGTCGAGGTCCTCGCGGGTGCCGGCGTTCCGGGACAGCAAGGTCCGGCTCCGGCGTTCCTCGACCTGGGCCAGGAAGAGCAGGGCGGTGTCCAGCGCGACCTGGGCGGAGGTGACCTCGCGGTTCTTGGACTGCTCGGCCTTGGTGAGCGCCGCCTCGGCCTCCGCCAGGCGGGCCTTGGCCGACTGGAGGGCGATCTGGTAGGGGACCTCGTCGATCACCAGCAGGAGTTGCCCCTTGGTGACCATCGACCCTTCGTCGAAGTGCTTCTCGGTGAGGAAGCCCCGGACCCGGGCCCGGATGGCGACCTCCTCGAGCGCACGCGTGGTGCCGGTGGTGGTCGCCTCCACCGGCACGTCCATCCGCTTCGCCTCGACGACGCCGACCACCGGGGGCGGCGGCGTGGGCGGTGGCCCGGCCTTGCGGCAGCCGGCGGGGAGGGCCAGGGCGATCATCGCCAGGAGGAGCGGACCCCGTCGCGAGGCGGCGGGACGGGTCGATGCGAGGCGATGCGAGTTCATGGTTCGAGGCCCCGGTGGGGCCGATCCCGGGGCATCTCGGAGGCGGCCGGGCGGCGAGCCGGCGTGTCGCCCACGCACGATCCCGGGCCGACGATGGTCGTCGAATCTAACCATAGGATTCCGGCCCGGCGAAAGCAATGACGATCCGTCCGCGCGGACGCCGGTGGAAAAGACGCCGGCCGGGCCGAATCGCTCAAGCCCGGGCGGCCCCGGGCCGATGGATAAGGAACGAACCCCGAGCCCGCACCCGCCGATGGTCTGGCACGGTCGCCCAGGCGTCCGGTCGCCCCAGGGATGGAGCCCTGATTTCCGAATCCTCAGTCCCGAGCCCACTCGCTCCCATCCCTGCCGCCGAATCTCGGAGACCACGCCATGACAAACCGCCCGCCCCGGTCGCGTCGCGTCGTCGGCCTCGCGTTCCTGCTGGCGTTCGGATCGCTCGGACCCGGCCCGGCGCGTGCCGCCGATGAGGCCCGCAAGATCGCCTGGCGCACCGACCTCGGCCAGGCCCAGGCCGAGGCCCGCACGCGCGACCTCCTGCTCTGGATCCAGTTCACCGGCCCCTGGTGCATCAACTGCCGGCGGATGGACCGGGCCACCTTCGTCCACGCCCCGGTGATCGCCGAGTCCCGCGACCGATTCGTGCCGATCAAGCTCCGCTCCGACGAGCACGAGGCCCTGGCGATGACGCTCGGCCTGTCGTCGCTGCCCGCCACGGTGATCGTCCGCCCCAACGGGGAAGTGGTCGAGAAGTTCGAGGGGTACTCCGACCCCGAGGCATTCACCGGCTTCCTGGCCGCAGCGCTCGACCGCGAAGGTCGCCTGCCCGGCCAGGCCGGTCAACGCCCCGGCGCCGGCGGCCTGAAA
The DNA here is from genome assembly GCF_051175315.1 of Tundrisphaera macrotermitis. Lineage (NCBI taxonomy): Bacteria > Pseudomonadati > Planctomycetota > Planctomycetia > Isosphaerales > Isosphaeraceae > Tundrisphaera > Tundrisphaera macrotermitis. The sequence continues at coordinate 1,212,126 of NZ_CP195100.1, read as the reverse complement.
GATGACGCGGTCGGCCTGGCCGGCTTCTGCCCGGTCACGCTGCTCCACGACAGGAAGCTGGTCCCGGGCCGCGCCGACCTGACCGTCGAGCATTCCGGCCGGACCTTCCGATTCGCCTCGCCGCAGCTCCGCGCCGAGTTCCTCCGCCGCCCGGACGCGTTCGCCCCGGTGAATGACGGTCGCTGCCCGGTCAGCCAGGTGGACGGCGGCGACTTCCTGCCCGGCGACCCCCGCTGGGGCGTGGTGTATGCCGGCCACCTGTTCCTGTTCAAGGACGGCGCCGGCCGCGACCGCTTCGTCAAGGATCCGGAACGCTACGCCTACGTCGACGTCGCCAAACGCGAGGCCTGCCCCGACTGCCTGGCCCGCGCCCAGGCTACGCAGGGCCGGCCCTCCCGGTTCTCGACCGCCTCGGTCGCCCGCGTCGCGGCCCTGCCGGCCCCGAAGCACCTGGAGGCCCTGCTCGTCTCCGACGCCGTGCTTCGCCGTTGATCGAAATGGGACGCCGACCGGCCGGGCCGGTCGGCGTCCCTCGCCTCACGGGCGGGCCGGTGCCGGACCCTTGAGGATCGCGTTCAAATCGAGGTGGGACCACTTGCCGGACTCGCCGTCGAGCGTCCAGACGTGCCCGGGTTCCGTCAGCGTGACCGAGCCCGGCCCGACGATCGGGACGGCCATCGACCCCTCGGCGAGCTCGGCCACGTCCCATCGCTTCGCCTTCGCGCTGAACGCATAGACGCGGGAGCCGATGCTATAGGCGGCGATCCCCGGCCCGACGATCGGGGCGGCGGTGCCGTCGAGCGGCTCGCGAAGATCCTGGACATACCATCCGCCATCGTCCGGCAGGGCCGCGGCGATCCGTCGGATCTTCGGGCCGGCGACCTGCAAGGCGACGAGGCCCGGCCCGACCACCGGGATGACCTCGACGGCCGCCCCATCCTTCTCGTCGGCGACCTCCAGCGCGTGGCGCTCGCCGGTCTCGGCATTGTAGAGGATCGCCTTCCCCTCCTTCGCCGAGGTCACGACGATCCTCGACCCGTTGCCGATCCGCGTGTAGATCGGCGTGTCGGATCCGTCGGGGTTGCCGCCGCCGAAGCCTCGGCCTCCCCGCCCCCGGGCCATCCCGCCGCCGATGCCTCCCATCATCATGAATTCCCGACCATTGGCCCCGGGCCGGGGCGGAGCCGATCGCGCCGGCGCCGACCGACCGGCCTCCTCAAGCTTCTGCATCTGGGCACGCAGGGCGCGGAGTTCTTCGAGCATCGCGGCCTGGTTGCGGTTGGACTCGGCGAGTTCGGCCTGGAGCTTCACGATCTGTTGGGGCAAAACATCCTCGGCCGGCAAGCGCGGCGGGTCGAGCTTCGCGGGCCCGGGGGCCGTGGGTTGATCATCAAGCGGCCTGGCCGCCTCGGCATCGCCCTTCGATTGACCGGCCGGCCCGGCCTCGGTCCGTCCGTCCTGGAAGGCGAGCGACCTCGTCCCCTGCAGGGTGACGGCACCCGCCAGGGTAGCCGCGGCGAGGAAGAAGAGCTTGGTGAGGTTCATGGCGTGGAGCATCCCCTGGGCGAGTGTGAGTGACGATCCTGAGACGAGCGATAGATCGACGGCCCGCCCCCGGGCGAAGCCGATCGACAGCCGGGCGGTCGCCTCGATGATCCGCGCGGGCAACGCCGCGTCCGGGATCCGCGAGGCGGCGACCGCGACGACGGAGGGGTCGAGGCCCCGCCGGGCGAGGCGTTGCCTGAGCCGATCCCGCCCCCGCGACAGGCGGGATAGGATCGTCCCCCGGGGGCAGCCGAGCCGGAGGGCCGCCGCCTCGGTGCTGAGTCCTTCGAGGTAGCAGAGGACGATCGGCTCCCGGAACCGCGCCGGGAGCCGGGCCAGTTCCTCGTGTAGTTCCGGGACGGGCTCGGAAGGCGCAGGGTTGGCCTCGATCCGCGAGGCCGCGGAGCGTTCGCGAAGGCGTCGTCGATCGGCGGCCGATCGGGCACGGGCGGCGACCCGGAGCGCGACGCCGTGGAGCCAGCCGGCCACCGATTCGCGGTGGCGGACGGACCCAGCCTTGCGGGCCAGGATCAGGAACGTGGCCTGGAAGGCATCCTGCGCGTCGTGCGCATTCCCGCGCAGCGCCTGGCGGCAGGCCCGCAGGACCATCGGCCCGTGGCGATCCACCAGGGCCGCGAACGCCGCCCGCGCGGACTCGTCGCGACCGCCCAGATAGCGTGACACGAGCTGTGCGTCGGAGAGGTCGCCGACCATCCCCGCCGCGAACAGCGTCGCCATCCCCCGATGGACTTCGACGCCCGCTGGACCTTCTGCCATGAGCCATGTCTCCTGATGGGCCACGACCCATAGTGCAGGAGAACGTCCGGCCGATTCCAACGATTTCGGAAAATCCGTGGCCGGCTGCAACTCAGGGCATGATCCGCGTGCCGACGGCGGTGTTCAGCCCGAGCATGGCGCGGCGGTGTCGCACGGCGGTGTCGCGATAGAGCCGGACCTGATCGTTGTACTCACGCTGGATCGTCAGGTAGGCGGTGACGTCGGCCTCGCCCGACTCGTAGAGCGTGCGGGTGTCTTCCATCGCCTTCTGGTAGGGGGGCAGGACGTTCCGCTCCAGGCGTTCCAGGGCGTCGCGGGTCCGGGCATACTCGCGCTCGGCCTGGCGGACGTCGATCACGGCCTGGGACTCGACGGCCGCGAGCTGGACGCGGGTCTGGTCGATGTTGATCTTCGCCCGCTCGATGTTCCCCTGGTTGCGATTGTAGATCGGCAGGGGGACGGTCACGCCCAACGCCCACGAGGTCGGGCTCTTGGCGTTGATCGGGGCGTTGTTCTGGTAGGTGTAGGGCTGATACAGGACGTAGATGTCGTTGAGCCGGTTGGCCTTCTGCAACTTCAGCCCGGCCCCGGCGGAGGCGACGCCCAGCCGGAACGCCACGACGTCGGGCCGGCATCGCAGGGCCATGTCGGTGAGCTGCTCGACCGACGGAGGGGGTGGGGCGGGATCCCGGAGCGAGGCGCGCAGCTCCAGGCCCTCGGCCTCGGCGGGGGACATGGCCAGGTAGCCGGCGAGAGCCACCCGGGCCCGCCGATAGCCATCCAGGGCGTCATTCACGCCCAGTTCGGCGGCCGCACGCTGGGCCTCCAGCCGGGCGACGTCGGCGTTGGTGCGGACCTTGCCCTGCGCGGCCAGCTCGCGGGTCGCCGCGACGATCCCTTCCAGGCCTCGGACCCCGGCCTCGGCATACCGGACGGTCTCGCGGGCCTCCAGCGCGGCCAGGTAGGCGGTGCTGAGGTTGGCGATCTGGATCCGCACCGCATCCTGATACTGGGCCTCGACCACCCGCTTCGCCGCGGTCGCCTGCTCGGTGCGTGCCCGACGTTTGTGGGTCACGTCCAGCGGGTAGGAGATGTTCACGTCGTACTGGGTCTGCCCGCCGGGACGTTCCTTGGTGTAGTTGCCGTAGGGGACGAGCTGGGCATCGGCGTAGAAGATCGGGTTGGCGCGGAGGCTGGCCGTGAGGATGTCGGCCTGGGCCAGCGGGATCTCGAACCGACGCGCCGTCAGCTCCAGGTTGAGCCCGAGCATCCGGTCGAGCGCCTGGTCATAAGTCAGGCCGTTCTCCGGCCCCTCGTCGGCGGCCGACGGGAGCGCCAGGGTCCCGTAGAGCGGGACTTCCGAGAGCGCCGGGACGGTCGGGATCGTCGGGGAGGTTCCCTCCGGCGCCTGCGGGCCGGCGCCCGGCGTCGAGATCGCGGTCGGGACCCGGGGCGTGGAGGTGCCCGCCCGCCCGCCGAGGATCTGCTGCTCGCCGGGCAGGTTGCCCGCCGATGACCCCGAGCCCGGCGTCCGGCCCAGCGTGGAGCCATTCGCCCCCGGCAAGGGGGACTCCTCCGGGATCGTCGGGGACTGGGCCTCGGCCCGGCGGCCGGCCAGCATCGCGGCCAGCCCGAGGGCCACGCCCGGCAGGATTCGTCGCGTGTTCATCGTCGATCGCCCCGTCCTGGCCTCTGGCGCGGACATCCTTCCGCCGCCTCCCACCCTCCTTCATCGGCCCGTGGACGTCACGGCCCGGACGGCCGATCGTAAGGAGGATGACGGGTGGGCCGGAGGACCGGAGCAAACGGAAAAATCCCCGCCATCGAACCGGGGAGGGTTCGGGACGGAGATCGTTTGGCAGGGCCAGAATCTGGGGGCCGTAGCCTATTCGGCCGGGGCCGGGGCGTTGGGCGAGACCAGGGTGGAGTCGTTGGGGTAGAGCCCGGGGGCGGGGCGGTGCTCCTGGTTCAGGAACAGGTCCTCGTCGAGCGGGCTGATCCTCCGCGTCGGGAAGAACTCGACATGCATGTCGGCGAACAGGACATTCTGGCCGCGGCCCCGATGGTTCGGGCTGTTGCCGTCGAGGACGTGGAGGGCCGCGTCGAGGTTCGGCTTGTCGGCCAGCAGGGGGACCGTCGAGGGGCATCGCGGCGAGACCGGCCCGGTCTGGCCCGAGGGCTGGCGATAGCCGACGTGGTAGGCATAGTCCATCAGGCCCGGCTCGGGCCGCGTGCCCCCCGTCCTGGGGCGGGCACTGCACGGGCAGCGGAGCGAGTCGGGATCGCGGAGCAGGTCCTCATTGACCAGTTCCAGCGCGTAATGGCCGACCGGCGTGCCGGGCCCCTTGGAACGGACGTCGGGGTAGGTGTTGTGCCGGATCGCGTAGTTGGAAAGGCCGAGGCCGAGCTGCTGGAGGTTGAATCCGCACCCGGCCTGGCTCATCTTCTCGCGGGTCTGGCGGACCGCCGGCAGCAGGGTCAGCACCCCGGCCAGCAGGATACCGGCCGCGACGGCGACGTCGGTCCAACGAAAGGGGATGCGTGCCGGGACGAAGTCGAGGATCACCCGGCGGGCCTGGCGTTCGGCGACAAGATTCAGGGTCCGACCGACCAGATCTGACGGAGGTTCGAAGTCCCGCCCGTCGTCGAGCAGGAGCCGGAGCGACGCGCCGAGGCGTTCAAGTCGGGCGGCCAGGTCGGGGTCGCCGGCGATCTCCGCCTCGGCCTCGGGGCCATCGGGACCCTCGATGCGTCCCAGGGCGTAGTCGAGCTGATTGGTGGGGTTCATCGGATCACTCATTCTCATCCCGCCGCGCCGACCCCGCCATCTCCTGGAGCTTGGCCAGGGCGGCGTGGAGGCGTGACTTGACCGTGCCGACGGGGATATTCAGGATCTCGGCGATCTCGCGATACTTCAGGTCCTGGAAGTAGGCCAGGACCAGCGTTTGTCGCAACGTGTCGGGCAGGCGATCGACGCTCCGGGCGACCCATTCCTTCCGCTCCTTCTCCTGCAACTCGGCCAGGGGCGCCGCGTCGTCGCCGACCAGGAGGTCGACCAGGGCCCCGGCGTCCGACTCGCCCGACGAGGAGGCACGGCGGTCCAGGCTGACCGTCGGGTGACGGCCCACCTTTCGCAACGTGTCCACGGCCTGATGGGTCGCGATCGAGTAGAGCCAGGGTCGGACGGGCCGGCCATCTTCGTACAGGCCCCGCTTGAGGTGGACCTGCAGGAACGTGTTCTGGAACACGTCCTCGGCCAGGGCGGGGTTGCCGAGATAGCGGGCCAGGTAGCGGTAGAGTTCGCGTTCGTAGCGGCGGACCAGCTCGTTGAAGTCATTCGGATCGGCCGAATCCCGGTACCTGGTCATGAGATCCTCGTCCGAGGGTCTCGCCGGGCCTTCCGCGACGTCCGATCCGAGCGGCTTCATCATGCTTACGCCGGCCCGGGTGCGAGGGTTCGTGGAAGATTCCAAAATATTGGGCCGATTCTCGCGAACAACGCCGACTCGCCGGCGTGGGGATGATCTGCCATCCAGTCTAAGCCCCGCGTCGGCCCCGTCAAGAAGTCGCCGATCCGTCCCCGCGTCGATCAGCCCAGCAGGGGGGCGGGCCGGCGGACGATCTGGACCCGATTCCCCTCGGGGTCGCGGAAGAAGGCGGTGGTCATGGTCGCGTTGTCGACGACGCTGTCGGTTTCGAACACCATGCCGACCTTTTCCAGGGCCGCCTTGGCCGGGGCGAAATCCTCGACCACGAAGGCGACGTGGCAGATGTAGCGGGTATCCGCGCCCGGGACCCCGGCCGGCCGGCCGATGATCTCCAGGGCCATGCCGTGGTCGTCGGCGAGGAAATAGCCCGGGGGCGTGGCCCCGCTGTTGTCCACGGCGACCCGCAGGCCGAGCGCGGCGACGTAGAAATCCTTCAGGGCCCCGGGGTCGGCGGCGAACAGCGCGAAATGCTCGATCTTGGCCATGGGCGGATCAGCCTCGGAGGATGGGGACGGATTCGGAGGGGATTCCGGCCAAGGCGAGGACGGTGTCCCATTCCTCGGGCCGGACCGGCTGGATCGAGAGCCGCGAGCCCTTGCGGAGCAGCTCCATGCCGGCCAGCGCCGCGACCTCGCGGAGCCGGGGCAGGGCCAGGGGCGGGTCGATCGGGCGGACGGCCCGGATCGAGACCTGGAACCAGGTCGGGTCCTCGATCCGGCTCTTGGGGTCGGGGTGGTCGGCCTCGGGGTCGAAGGCGGTCGGGTCCGGATGACCCTCGACGACCACCTCGGCGATCCCCGCGATGGCCGGCGGGTTGGCGTTGGAGTGGTAGTACAGCACCCCGTCGCCGACCTTCACGTCGTCGCGGAGGAAGTTCCTCGCCTGGTAGTTGCGGATGCCGTCCCAGCCCGTGGTCCGGTCGGGGGCGGCCTCCAGATCGGCGAACGAGAAGCAGTCGGGCTCCGACTTGAACAGCCAGAAGGCCATGATCCGGATCGCCTCGGCCCCGGGGATGGTTTGCGACGCCCGGCGATGATTCCGCGCGGAGGCCGCGGCGTCAACCCGGACCCGGATCCTGGCCCGGGCCTCAATGCTCGATGGCGGCCAGCGAGAGGGATTCGGCCGGGGCGTCGTCGACGCGGGTCGTGGCGCGGCCGGGGGCCAGCCGGGTGGCGAGGAACACGGCGACCACGGCCAGGGCGAACATCTGGAGCAGGACGTCGCGGAGCGTCACGCCCAGCGCCCCCTGCACGACGCGGAGCTGATCGGCGGTGAGGAGATGGTGGGTCTCCGGCCGGAGTGCGGCCACGATGTCCACGTCCCCCGCGTGGGCCGAGATCAGTCGCCGGGAGAACTCGAAGGCGAGCGTCGCCCCCAGGAAGCCCACCCCGAGCGCCCCGCCCATCGACCGGAAGAACGTGACGGCGCCGGTGGCCACGCCGCGTCGATTCCAGGGCACCGCGTTCTGGACGTTGAGGATGCAACTCAGCGAGCCCGGCCCCATCCCGAACCCGATCACCACCAGCGACGCCGAGAAGATCGCGATCGCATGCCGGGGCCAGTGGGCCCCCAGGACCAGCCCGCCAACCCCGGCGCTGATCATGGTAAGGCCGGCCACCGCCGTGGCCCGGAAGCCGAACCGGACCACAACCCGGGCGGCCACCGCCACGCTGATCGCCCAGGACAGGAACATCGGCGAGATGATCCACCCCCCCGCCTTCGGCCCCCATCCCAGCACGCCCTGGACGTACAGGGGGATGTAGGTGTCGATCCCGAACATCAGGGCCCCGATCACGAAGCTGACGGCGATCGCCGCGGCGATCGGCACCTGCGTCATCAGGTCGGGCGGCAAGATCGGGTCCGGCGCACGGTTTTCCCAGGCGATGAACCCGCCCAGGATCACCGCGGCGATCCCGATCAGCCCCAGGACCTGCGCCATCGACGCCCCCGGCAGCAGGACCGCCAGCAGCAGCAGGGCCGATCCGACGCCCAGCCCCAGCGCCCCGGGCCAGTCGATCGGCCGGGGGTGTCGGGCGGCCTGGATGTCCTCGTGGACGTGGCGGACCAGGACATAGGCGGCGACCGCCGCGAACGGCACCGTCACGTAGAACACGCACCGCCACGACCAGTCCTCGGTCAGGTAGCCGCCCAGGGTCGGCCCGGCCACGCTGGACACCCCCCACACGGCGCTGAACCAGCCCTGGACCTTGGCCCGCTCCTCCAGCGTGAACAGGTCGCCCAGCATGGTCAGGATCACCGGGCCCACGGCCCCGGCCCCCAGCCCCTGGACCACCCGCATGGCGATCAGCCCGGGCATGGACGCGGACATCCCCGCCAGGACCGAGCCGACGGTGAACAGGGCCAGGCCGCCGAGCAGGATCTTCTTGCGGCCCCAGAGGTCGGCCAGCTTGCCGTAGACCGGCGTCATCACGGTGGACGCCAGCAGGTAGGCCGAGAAGACCCAGGGATAGATCTCCAGCCCCTTGAGCGAGAAGATGATGCTGGGCATCGCCGGGGAGACCACGGTTTGCTCCATGGCCACGACGGCCATCGCCAGCATCAACGCCGCCGTCACCTTGCGCCGGGCCGACTCATCCATGCCCTTCGGCGGCGACTTGATCCCGCCCACGCCCGCCGCGTCGCTCTCCGCCATGTTCCGTCCCTGGGGCGGTCCCCGCAGTCGCTTCCGGTCCCGAATCGAGCCACGATTCCCATTCTACGGGACCCGCCAAGGCCCGCGCCGGTTCGCGCAGGAAGGGGGCCCGGCCGACGCACGACCGGGCCCCGGGGGATGCCCCCGCCGTCGGGGGCGGGATTACTTCGCCTCCTCGGCCTTGATGCCGGTCCGGCCGGCCTTATAACGATTCTCCAGCCGCTCGATCTGGCGGTTCTGGTTGTCCAGGTTCTGGATGCTGAGATTCTTGCCGAGCGACTGGTTCGGAGCATCATAAGGATCCGCGAACCGCGAGATCACCCCGGGCTCGCCCGCCGGCTTGGCCGGTGGTGCCCCGACGCGTGTCGTCCCCCGATAGAAGGCATAGGCGGCGTCCTTGCGGGCGACCGCCGTGACCTGGCCGTTGACGCCCTCGGCCACATAAACGCCTCGGAGATCGGTCTGGCCCGACAGGAAGGTCGGATTGTCGGTGCCGATCACCTTGACCTGGACCTTGGGGGCGAACGCCTTGGTCTTGGCGTCGCGGACCGTGACGCGGACCCGGCCGGCGTCGGCCTCCTCCAGGACCTCAACCTCCAGGGGCGAGACCAGGACGATGCCCGACGCGTACAGGTTCTCGCCGCGGGCCATGACCAGGTAGGCCCCTTCCTTGGCGAGCGGGAGGTCGATCTCGCGGATCTTCTCGTCGAAGTCGGCCCCGTCGCCCAGGGTGATCCTGGCCTCGTGCAAGGGGGTGATCCCGGCGAGGTCGATCCCGGCGATCTGGTCGAGGTTGCGGCGGGTGAGGTAGAGCCGCATCAGGTCCACCGGGTAGACCTTCACGTCGACCTCGGCGATGTTGCGATAATCCAACTTCACCTTGGATGGGACATCCTTGGCGGCCCCGGGGCGGACCGTGGAGATCTCCGGCAGCGACAGGGCCTTGCGGGTCAGGGCCTTGACCGCCGCGGCGGCGTCGGAGAATCGATCGGCCACCTGGTCGTAGAACTCGACCGCCCTGGCCGGCTGGCGGCGGGCGTCGTAGATCTGGCCCAGGATGTAGATCGCCTCCCACTTGTTGGGGCTGGGCTGTTCCACGCCGGAGGCGTCCTTGTAGGTCGCCCGGCTGATCGCCCCGGCCACGTCCACCGCGCGGTCGTACTGGCCGAGGTTGAACCGGCCCAGGGCCTCGCTGTACTGGAAGCTGTCCAGGAACGTGCTCCTGGGGTAGAGCCGGGCGAACCGCTCGGACAGCTTGACCACGGACTCGAAGTCCTCCAGTTCCAGGTAGTCGCCCACCAGGGCCAGGCTGGCCTCGTCGGCCAGGGGATTTTTGGGCGACCGGACCAGCATCGCCTGGATCAGCCGGATCGACTGGAGCAGCAGCTCGGACCGGGTGGCGCCCCGTTCGGCCAGGTCGGCGCGGAGGGTCGGGTCGGTGATCGCCCGGCCGGCGGCCCCGGCGAACAGCTGGGCCAGGCCGAACAGGTCGCTCTCGATCGACGCGGTGTCGGGCGACTCGCGCCAGAGGTCGAGCAGGAACTTGAGCGCGTCCAACTCCTTGCCCCGGGCCCTCAGCACGGCGCCGACCTGGGCGTCTTCAAGATAGCTGGCCTCGACGATCGCCCGGAACACCAGGTACGCCCGCTCGTGCTCGCCGATGTCGCGATACGCCCGGCCGACCACCAGAACCTCGTCGAACGGGATCACCAGGTCCGGCGCCTTCTCCTTGAGGATCTCGAAGTCCTGGACGATCTTGCGGGCCTGGTAGCCCTTGATGTGGACGGTCAGCAGCATCCGCGCGGCCTGGCGGGCGATCTCGTCCTTGAGGCCGTAGCCGTCGGACAGTTCCTCCAGGGCCTTGCCCGCCTCGGCCAGCCGGCCGGCGTCGAACAGGGCCTTGCCCCGGGCGAACAGCTCGTCCGGGGTGGGGCGGTAGGGGTCGGTGGCGGGCTCGTCGGCGGTGCGGACCTTCAGCGAGCCCGGCTGGCCGAGGTGGATCGCCCCCGGATCGTAGGCGCCGTGGACCTTGACCGGCAGGGTGCGATACTCGCCCGGCAGGTAGCCGAACACGTCGTACTCGATGCGGCCGGGCGGCCGGTCGGGGGCGTAATAGAAGGTGAGGACGTTATCGACCTGGGTGAACGAGGTCGCCGCCGACTTCACCGAGCCGTCGATCAGGGTGGTCCCGGCCGGGATCGTCTCCTCGACGACCAGGAAGTCGCGCTCCGAGGCGGGCTGGCCGGCGGGCATCTCGCGGGCGACGTCGATCCGCACCCGGGCCCGGCCGCCGGGGCCGACCTGGGTGGCGGTGTTGGTGAACTGGGTCTGATTGAACGCCAGGACGTTGAACCCGGTCGGCAGCGGCTTGCCGTCGAACTCCGGCTCGGCCGGCAGGTACGCCCGGGACAGGACCCGGAACGGCTTCCCCTCGGCCTTCTGGTCGGGCGCGAAATCGCGGGCGAACCCGGTCAGGGTGGCCGCATAGCCGTAGGTCCCACGCCCCTCGATCTGGAACCGGACGCGGTTGGCGTCGCCGACCTTCAGGGCCTTCCTCGGGACGGCGATCGCCTTCCCCTCGGCCGGCCCGGCGATCTCGGCGCGGTGGACCTCGACGTCATTGACGGTGACGACCAGGCGGTAGCGGTCCTCGGCCTGATCCGCCTTGCCGAAGTACGCCGCCAGCGCCGCGACGGCCGGCCCGCGCGACTTGGGGGCCCGCCAGCCGTCGCCGGCCCGGTGGGCGAGGAGCCACTCGGCCGAGGCCGCGACCTCCGGGGACGTCGGCCGGGCTCGGCTGAATGCCAGAGACGCCAGCGCCGTGGTCACGGCATCGTCGCGATGCCACGGCCCCTGGCCCTTGGCGGGCCAGTACTTGCGGGGCTTGCCCCCCGGTGGGACCGGCTCATCGGCCGCCCGGGTCGCCAGGATATCGAGGATCTCCCCGGCCAGCGTCACCCGATCGAGGTCCGCCAACGTCAGGGCCAGGTAGGCGAGCGAGGCGTTGTTCAGCGACGTCCTGGCGCGGGCCAGGCTGTTGGCCTGCTCGAAGGTGGCCTTCTCCCAGGCGCCGAGGGCGTGGAGGACGGTGGCGCGGGCCTCGTTGTCGGCCCCGGCGCGGTTGAATTCGCGGGCCAGGTAGGCGACGGCCTTGTCGGGGGTCGTCGGGTCGGTCATCAGCCCGACCGACCACGCGGCACGCAGGGCGACGGCGACGTGGGCCGAGGCCATCCGGTCGCTGGCAGGCCGGGTCTGATTGCCGGCCGGCAGGATCCAGGGCCATCCGCCGTCGTCGTTCTGGGTGGAAACCAGCTCGGACACCAGCCCCTGGACCCGTTCCGCGAGCCGGGACGCCTCGGGGGCCTCGGGCGCCCGGGTCTCGCGGAGATACCGGAGCGCCGACGCCGCCGCCAGCAGGTCCGACGCCCGATCCGCCGTGGTCGGGCTGGGCGGCGGCCAGATGCAGCGGTTCTGGGGGGAATCGAACAGGGGATAGACGTCCTGCCCCAGCGCCAGCTCGATCAAAAGGCGGCGGAGGGTGGGCGAGACGACGATGATCATCTCCAGATCTTCGTAGGTCCGCCCGGCCGGCAGGGCGACGAATGCCGTGGCGTCGTCGCTGGCGGTGCCCGACGCCGAGGCCAGGGCCTGCACCCCCCACGGCCGCACCGGGATCTCGGCCGTCAGCTCGTCCGATTCGTCGCCGATCGCGGCCTTCAGGGTCAGCCGGACCGCCGTGTCGTCGGGGACCTCGAACGGCTCGAAAGCCACCTCGTCGACCCCGTCGTCCTTGAGTTCCAGGGTCCTGGGATAGACCTGCTCGCGACCTCCGGCGTAAACCGTCAGCGACAGGGTGACCACCCCCTTGAGGCCCGCGTGGTGGACCCGGGCGGCGAATCGGGGCTTGTCCCCCTGCGACAGGGCGGCGGGCCGCTTGAGGTCGACGAAGAAGTCCTTGCGGATGGCGATCTCGGCCGTCGCCTGACCCACCAGGGTATCCGCCCCGGTCACGCCCCGCGCCGAGAAGACATATTCCGACAGGGCCCCGGGCGCCCGGAACGTCAACTTCGCCTTGCCGTCCTTGCCCGTCACCACGGACGGGTTCCAGTAGGCCGTCTCGACGTATTGCTCGCGGGGGATCTGGAACAACGACCTCCTGCGAAGGACCATCTCGCTGAAATCCATGGGAAAGCCATAGGCCGTGCCCTCCTTATCTGCGCCGATGATCATCGCTGCATCGGTGCTCTGCATCTCAGAGAGCACACCTACTTCCCTGGGTTGGGCCGCTGGCATCGCCATGCCCATTCCCATGCCACCCATCCTTCCCAGACTCGTGCCCTGGCCACCAAGGCCCGAGCCGCCCACGGCCCCGAAATTCGGTGCGGGCGAGGCGGGCGCTGCCATGTCCATGCGGAAGCGGGGATCTCTGATTCGTTCTTGTCCCTGCCCGTCTGCCATTCCTTTGGGGAGAGCGGCGATCATCTGTTCGCGTTTGGCCTCTTCGAGCACTGCTCCTCGGCTGGCGTCGTTGCGGGCCTGGGCGGCCAGGCGCTCGGCCTCCTCGACCACGGCGTCGGAGACGGGCCGGGTGTCGGGGTGGTCGGAGAACGTGTTGGTCGCCGTGGTCGCGAAGGCGCCGGTGCGGGTCTGGTCGTAGAAGAACGGCCCGATCTGCGGCAGCTTGTCCTCGAAGAGGCGGAGCAACGAGCGGTCGACCAGGGCCAGGCCGACCTCGGCCTCGACCGGCCGGCCGAGCTGGTCGACGGCCGCGACCTCGACCTCGACCTCCTCGCCGGGGCCAATCTGCTTCTTCGTCGGCGTGACCGTGACGCGGAGGTCGCGCTCGACCCGCACGTCCAGGGACGCCTCGTCGAGCCGTTGCCCGGCCATGCCGGTGGCGGTCAGGGTGAAGTTGGGGAACTGGGCGTTGTCGACCGTCCAGGTCAGCTCATTGTCCCCCTCCTTGATCGGCACCAGGCGATAGGACAGGATCCGGTCGGCCTCCCAGGCCAGCAGGGCCGTCCCGTTCACGGCCGATCGGCGGTGGAGGTTGACCCGGGCGGTCTCGCCGACCTTGAACGCGGTGCGGTCGGCCAGGATGCGGAGGCGGGTCTCGTCCTCCGAGCCGGAGATCGTCAGCGGCCGATCCGCGAAGACCCCGTTGCCGAACTGGTCGGTCCCCGCCACCCGGACCAGGTAATCCCCCCCCCTGGCATCGTCGACCTTCAGCGTCAGCGTCGCCTTGCCGGTCGCCTTGTCGGTGGTCAGCGTCTTCTTCGCGACCTCGCGCTCGGTGATCCGCCCTTCCTGCGGGACCTTGTGGAGGACGGACACCGCCAGCTCCTGCCCGATCGGCTTGCCCAGGGCATCGAGCGTGGTGGCGGTCAGGGTGAACGACTCGCCGTCCAGGTAGACGTCCCGCGGGGTCGTCGCGGTGATGTTGAATCCCTTGATGGCGACCATCACCCGCGCGACGGTGGCCACGTTATCATCGGGCAGGCGGCCGACCAGGGGCAGGGATTGCTCCTCGCCGAACCCCTCGGTCGAGAACTCGACCGGGAACTTGCCGTCGCGGTCGGTCGTCCCGCGCACCGTGCGGCCGTCGGGCATGGCCGCCTCGATCGCGCGGCCGGAGAGCGGGGCACCGTACTGGTAGCGGGCGACCAGCGTGGCCTTGACGTTCTCGCCGCGGAACACGATTGCCCTTGGCAGGTCGAAGTCGAGCGTCAGCTTCTCCAACTTGTAGGATTGGACCTCGAACGCGCCCGAGAAGTCCCCCCTGTTGGGCTGCGAGAGCCGGACCCGGTAGGTGCCGACCGGGGCGGCCGGGTCGAGCCGGACCGCCTCGTGGAACGTGCCGAAGGGCGACAGGGTGGTCGGCCGGGCGATCAGGAGCCGGCCCCGGCTGTCGAACACCTCCAGGCGATATTCGGCCCCGGCCGGGTTGCTGTACTGCCCGTCCTTCGCCTCGCGGACCACGCCCCGAAGCGCGACCTCCTGGCCGGGCCGATAGGCGGGGCGATCGGTGTAGATGTAGGCGCGGGCCGAGAGCCCCTGCGCCACCTTGTCGGGCACCCCCAGCCCCGATCCGGCCGCGTCGTTGCCGTCGAGGATCAGATACTGGAGCGATGGCCCCCCCTGGAACGGCTCGGGCCTGTCCCAGCCGGAGAGCAGCACGCCATCGTCGCCGGTCGTCTTTTCGAGGATGACCCCGGACGGGTCGGCGATCAGGACCCGGGCCCCCTTGCGGCCCTGGCCCGTCTTCATGTCCTGGGCGAAGGCGAGGACCTGGTCCCGCGACACCTTCACGATCGCGTCCAGGTCGCTGCCCACCACCAGCGCCGTGGCCTGAAGCGTCTTCTCGTCGCTGACCTTGACCACGAAGATCCCCGGCACGGCGACCTTGAGGTCATAGGTCGTCTCAACCGGCTTGTACTTGCCATAGCCGGGCACCGGCACGGTCCACTCGGCGTCCGGGGCGACCAGGCCGATGTCCAGCGAGCCGACGTCGCCGAGGGCGTGCTTCTTGCGGAAGTAGGCTTCGGGGTTGATCTTGTAGGCGGAGAACGTCAGCGTCTCCAGGTTCCGGGTCGCGACTTTCAGGTGGGCCGTCTCGCCCGAGCGGAACGCGCGGGGCGTGACCACAGTCAGGGCCTTGCTCTCCATCACGGCGATCCGCTGGGCGGCCGACGACTTCCATGGCTCGACGGCCACCTTGCGGAACCGCTCGATGGCGGCGACCAGATCCCCCTTCTCGTTCTCCAGGATCGACGCCGCCGCGAACTGGGCGTGCGCGGCGGGCTCGGAGTCGGGGAACTTGCCGATCAGGGATTCATAGGCGGCCGTGGCCTCGGCGAACTTCTTCTCCCGCTCGAAACTCTCGCCGACCTGGAACAGGGCCTGGGGGACGCGAGGATCGAGCGGGTTCTGGGCGGCGAAGGCAGCCCACGCGGCGCGGGCGTCGGCGTACTTTTCCCGGCCGAGCGCATCGTCGGCGATGGCGAGCTGGACGTCGATGATCGCCCTCTGGGCGTCGGCCGACTGCGGGCCGTTGGGGAACCTGGCTAGGTAGCCCTGGTATGCCTTGATGGCCTCGTCGAACCGGGCCTGATCCCTCAGGATCTGGGGGATCTGGAACGTGGCGGTCATCGTCAGGTCGGCCAGTTCGCGTTTGGCCTCGTCGGTCTCGGCCCGGAACCCGTCGCCCCGGAGGAACGCCTCGAACCCGGCGATCGCCGCATCGGCCCGGCCGAGGTTGCGGTAGGTCTCGCCGATCTCGAACGCCGCGCGGACGGCCCGGGGATGCGCGGGGGCCTCGGCCAACGCCCGCTTTAGGGCGGCGATGGCCAGCGGGAGTTGGGGCTCGGGCGGCGTCGGGACGTTGTAGGTCCGGGCGATCTGGTACAGCGACTTGGCGCGAAGGTCGAGGGCCTCCTTGGGGGCGTCCTTGGCGATGTCGCGGGCCAGGTCGGTCCAGGTCAGCCGGGCTGCGTCATTCTGCCCTGTGGCCAGCTGGGCCTCGCCCAGGTGGAACCGAACCGCGAGCCGATCCGCCCCCTTGGGATACTCGTCGAGATACGCCTTGAAATCGCGGATCGCATCGATGGCCGGTGCCTTGATCGTCGCGGCGGGTGCGTTGGGGGCCGGAGTCGGCTCCGGCTGGGCCGTGCCCTGGCCGACCTTCTGGGCGGCGCGGCCCATGGCGAACAGGAGCGAGGCGCGGGTGGCCTCCCCCTTGGCCAGGTCGCGGGCCTTGCTCAGCAGGGCATAGGCACCGACCGGATCGGGGCGGGTCACGGGATCGTCCGGGGTGAGCAGGCGGCGGGCGAAGGCGTGGTACACCTCCGCCAAACGGTCCTTGCGGGGGACGGCCAGCAGGGACTCGGCCTCGATGCGGGCCAGCGCCTCCGCCTCGGCGGGCCGGCCGGCGGCCAGTTCCACGGCGGCCAGCTCGAACCGAATCTTGGCCGCCCAGGCGCCATCGGGGTCGGCCTTGAGCGCCTCGGCCAGAGCGGTGCGGGCGGCGTCCGGCTTGCCGTCGAGCTTCTGGGCGACGCCCCGGAGGAACCGGAAGTAGGAGATCTCGGCGGGGGCCTTGCCGTCGGCGATCAGGCGGTCGAACGCGGCGATCGCCTCGGCGTATTTCCCCTCCTGCATCGCGGCGACCACCGGCCCGGGCAAGACCGGCGCGATGGGTGCCAGGACTCCTTTGGAGGCAACCTTGGCCGTCGGTTTGGCCTCATCCTGGGCCGGGGCGACGGCCGCCGTCATCGCGACGACCGCGAGGGCCGCCCCCCACCGCTTCCCCTTGCCGCACGGGTGGATCGTCATCGAATCAGGCTCCTTTGCGTGGTCTCCAGAGAGGTGGGCACGCCCCCGCGTCCCGAACGCTTGGACGTCGCAACCCCGCAATCGTTCCCGATTCGCGGCGTCGGGCATGGTCCGAGGGGTGAGGACACGTTACGCTGGTCCGATCCTCGCGTCGAGGATTTCTCCCTCTGTTGACGGGCGGCGGCGGTTTTTCTTGGGTTGGCCCTGATGGGATCTCTGGACGACTTCCTCCGGGGCCTCCTCGACGACGGTCGGGCGGTCCTCCGCGAACCGCCCGGGACGGACGCCGAGGATCTCGCGCGGGCCTCGGATCGCCTGGTCGGGGCATTCGCGATCCATGCGCTCGACGTGGCCGGTCCTCCGATCCCCTTCGAGCCGGGGACGGCGGTCGCGATCGCCGCCTGGTTCCATCGCGCCTGCTGGTTCCTGGCCGATCGGTCGGCGCCGGCCGAGGACATGGAGCGGGCCCTGGCCCTGGGCCTGGCCCCGAGGACGGCCGGCGACCACCTGTCGGCCGACGTGGTCCTCCGGCTCGCGCCACCGTTGCTCCGCCGGGCCCTGGCCCGGGACCCCGGAGACCGGCTCGCCGCCGTCCTGATGCGGACGCTGATCCGATGGCCCCTGTCGGGCGTGCTGGCGGGCCTGGATGACGGGCCTGGCGACCCGGGCGACCTGGGCGGGCATCCCGGCCTCGGGCTGCTCTATGCCGAGCGGTTCGCCCTGCGGCCTCGGGAGGCCTGGCTCCCCCCATCCGGGCCGATCCGGGAGCGGGTCGAGTGGTTGAAGACACTCCAGGAACTGGGGGTGCCCGGTGGATGATGGCGGGATCGTGGCGAGGCTGAGGGGCGAGGTCGTCGAGCCGATGAAGCGGCGATTCGTCGGCCGCGACGAGGTCGTGGACCTGATCGCGCTGGCGACGGTGGCCGGCGAGCACCTCTTCCTGCTCGGGCCGCCCGGGACCGCCAAGTCGGCGCTGATCCGGGGGTTCGCCTCGGCCGTGAAGGGCCGCTATTTCGAATATCTGCTCACCCGCTTCTCCGAGCCCAACGAGATCTTCGGCCCCGTCGACCTGGCCAAACTCCGCAAGGGGACCGTGGCCACCGTGACGACCGGGATGCTGCCCGAGGCGGAATTCGCCTTCCTGGACGAGCTGTTCAATGCCAACAGCGCGATCCTTAACCAACTCCTCACGGTGCTCAACGAGCGGGTCTATCGCCGGGGGGCGGAGAAGATCCGGCTGCCCCTCCTGAGCCTGTTCTCGGCGTCCAACCAGCTGGCCGAGGACGAGGCGCTGGGGGCATTGTTCGACCGGTTCCTGATCCGCTGCCACGTCGGCCAGCTCCGCCGCGACGCCATGCCCCGGCTCCTGGAAGCGGGCTGGGCCCTTGAGCGGTCGGAAGAGGTCGGCTCGTCGGTGACTGCCGACGACCTCCGGGATCTGTCGCGCCGGGTCCACGACGTCGACCTGTCGGGCGTGATGGAACGCTATGCCGAGGTCGTATTCCGGATCCGCGACCTGGGCGTGGCGATCTCCGACCGCCGGTCGATCAAGATGCTCAAGCTGGTGGCGGCCTCGGCACTCCTGAGCGGGCGGGATCGGGCGGTGCCCACGGACCTCTGGGTTCTGCGGTACGTCTGGGACCGGGTCGAGCAGATCGACCCGCTCACGGCCTTCATCGACGGCGTGCTGGCCCCGCATCGCGACGAGGCGGAGGCCCATCCCCTGGCGCACGTCGCCGAGCGGGTCGATGCCGAGGACCTGGCCCGCCAGATCGACGAGGTCGAGAAGAGCCTGGGCACCGGGCTCCCCTCGCTGGCCTCGATCGCCCGGGCCCGCGACCGGCTGGCCACGATCTCCGATCGCGCCGCCTGGGTCTCCGACGATGCCGCCCGCCGACACCTCCAGGGGCGGGTCGCCCGCCTGCTCAGCAACGTCGAGATCTGAACGGCCCGGCGGGCGGATCAGCGGGCCGGGGGCGTCCAGTTCTCGGCGAGGTGGCGGCGGCCGAGTTCGTGCATGGCGGCCAGCGAGGACCGGATGGCGGCGAGGCTGGTGCCGACGTGGCGTTCCAGGAGCGCCGAGGCGACCTCGATGGCGACCACGTTCTCGACGATCACGCTGGCCGCGGGCACGGCGCAGACGTCGGAGCGTTCGTAGGCGGCCGGCCGCGCGGCCTTGGTCGCCATGTCGATCGACGGGCCGCGGGCGGCCAGGGTGCTGATCGGCTTCTTGAAGGCGCGGACGACGATCGGCTCGCCGTTGCTGGTGCCCCCTTCGAGCCCGCCGGCGTTGTTGGACGGGCGGCGGAAGCCGAACCGGCGATCGGCCGGGTCGTGGTCGGCCTGGTAGTCGATCGAGTCCATGACCCGCGAGCCGGGGCGGCGGGCGGCCTCGCCGCCGAGTCCGATCTCGACCCCCTTGATCGCCTGGATACTCATGACCGCCATCGCCAGCCGGGCGTCGAGCTTGCGGTCCCACTGGACGTGGCTGCCCAGGCCGATCGGGCAGCCGGTGACCACGGCCTCGACCACCCCGCCCAGGGTATCCCCGGCGGCCTTGGCGGCGTCGATCGCCGCGATGATCGCCGCATCGGCGTCGGGCGCCAGGGTGTAGACCGGGCTCGCGTCCCGGACCGCCTGATCGAACGGGGCATCGGGCCAGTTCGGGGCGACCACCCCGCCCAACTCGCGGACGTAGCCGAAGACCTCGATCCCCACCTCGCGGAGCAGGTTCTTGGCCAGGGCGCCCACGGCCACCCGGATCGCCGTCTCGCGGGCGCTGGCGCGTTCGAGGACCTGGCGGATGCCGGTGTGGTAGTTGATCGACCCGGCCAGGTCGACGTGCCCGCCGCGCGGGGCGGCCGGCTCCTGGAGCCGTTCGAGCTTGGCGTCCTTGTTCACCAGGCGGAGCGTGATCGGGTCGCCGATCGTGACGCCCTGGTAGGTGCCCGAGTCGATGAAGACCCGGTCGGTCTCCAGCGTCTGGCGCTTGCCGCGGCCGTAGCCGCCCTGGCGACGCTTCAATTCCTCGTTGATCCATTCGACGTCGAGCTTCACGCCCGAGGGGAAGCCGTCGACGATCGCGGTGAGGGCAGGGCCGTGCGATTCCCCGGCGGTCAGGTAGCGGAGCATGGAGGTCACACCCAGGGGAACGTTCGCCCGGTCAGGATTTCGTAGGCTTGGATGTACTTGCCGCGGGTGGCCCGGACGACATCCGGGGGCAGGGCCGGGGGCGGGCTCGATCGGTCCCAACCCGAGGCGTCGAGCCAGTCCCGGACATACTGCTTGTCGAACGATGGCTGCGAGCCGCCCAGCCGATAGCCGTCTCGCGGCCAGTAGCGGGAGCTGTCGGGCGTCAGCACCTCGTCGATCAAAAGCAGTTCGCCCGTCTTCAGTTCGTGGCCGAACTCGAACTTGGTGTCGGCCAGGATCAGCCCGCAAGCCTTGGCATGATCGGCCGCGGACTCATAGATGCGGATGCTGAGGTCGCGGAGCGTCGCGGCCTCCCGCTCGCCGATCGCGCCGGCCATCACGGCGAAGCTCACGTTCTCGTCGTGGCCCGCCTCGGCCTTGGTGGCCGGGGTGAAGATCGGGTCGATCTGCGCCCCTTCCCGGAGGCCGGGGGGCAGGGGGATGCCGCACACGGTCCGGCTTTCCCGGTACTCGCGCCAGCCGCTGCCGACCAGATACCCCCGGACCACGCACTCGAACGGCACGACCTGGCACTTGCGGACGACCATCGACCGGCCTTCGAGTTCCGCCCGGAGGTCGGCGGGCAGGTCCAGCCCGGCGGCGTCGACCGAGGCGGAGATCCGGTGGTCGGGGACGCCCAGGTGGTCGAACCAGAAGTCGCTCAGACCGGTGAGGACCCGGCCCTTGTCCGGGATCGGCGTGGGCAGGACCCAGTCGTAGGCGCTGATCCGATCGCTGGCGACCAGCAGGAGCCGGTCCCCCAGATCATACACATCGCGGACCTTGCCGCGCCGCACGGGGAGGTCCCCCAGGGCTGTCTTCTGCTCTGCCACGCCCCGGCCCCTTTCCGCCCGCGCCTTCGTGCCTTCGACCGAAATCCGACTGTATCTCGAATCGCCCCTTCGAGCAAGGTCGATCGGCCTTGCATCGGGGCGGGGATGCGGCTAGAGTCGTTGGTCATCGGATGGGAGCGGGTGCCGTGTTGGAACCCGGCCGACCCGTCGCAAGGATGCCGGCCCGGCCGCGGCCGCATCGTGGGGAGCTGGTAGATGTCGATCGACAAGAGCCTGAAGACCGCCGGCGGGATGGCCCGCTCGCGCAACGTCCTGACGCGGCCCGAGCGGATGGCCCTGCTCCAGGAAGACGAGAAGTGGACCCCGGAGAAGGGCGTCTACAACCTCCCCAAGACCAAGTATCGCCGCCTCGCCCCCGGCCAGTCGGGCCCGAAGCGGGCGGACGGCTCCCAGGGCTGAGACTCGCCCGGGCCGATCTCGATCAGTCCCATGAGGGTCGGCGTGACGCCGGCCCTCGTCGTTTTGGCCGTCCCGGATGGTCGTCGCCCACAACGGGTGCCGTTCGTTTCGGCCCGCGGGGCGGACGCGACCGCGTCGCCGATCCGCCCGTCCTCCATCCCGCGTGATCGCGCGTCGAGGCATTGTCGATGTTGCTCGCCGGCCTCTGCGCGGCCATCGTGCTGGTGAGTCTGCTGGGCGGACTGCTGCCGTTATCCACGGTCCTGACCCACACCCGGCTCCAGCTCTACCTCAGCTTCGCCGCCGGAGCCATGCTCGGCGCGACGTTCTTCCACATGATGCCCGAGGCGGTGGAACTCGGCTCGGCCGAGACGCTCCGGTGGTCGGCGGCGGGCCTCCTGTCGCTGTTCTTCCTGGAGCGGTTCTTCGCCTTCCACCACCACGAGGCGCCGGCCGACCCCCACGAGCCCTGCCCGACGCACCCCCACGAGCATCGGGGCGGCCACGGCCAGGGGCACTCGGCGGGGCTGGTCGTCCCGGACGCGCCCGGCATGCCGGGCGCCGCGACCAAGGGGACATCGCTGCACTGGGGGGTCGCCGCGTTCGGCCTGGCCCTGCACACCCTGACCGGCGGCGTGGCGCTGGCCAGCGCCGTGGCCGTCGGGGCCAAATCCCCGTCGGGGATCACGGCCGGGGTGGTCGGCGTGTTCATCTCCACCCTGGTCCACAAGCCGGCCGACGCCCTGACGATCGTCAGCCTGATGCTCCGGGCGGGCGTCCCACGGTTCCGGGTCCACCTGGTCAACTTCGGCTTCGCGATGATGATCCCCCTCGGGGCACTGGTGTTCACCTGGGGCCTGGGCTGGCTCGACGCGGCGGCGTCGCAGCAGGTGACGGCGGACACCCTGGCGTTCTCGGCGGGGACCTTCCTCTGCATCGCCCTGAGCGACCTGCTCCCCGAACTCCAGTTCCACGCCCATGATCGGTGGAAGCTCTCGGCCGCCCTCCTGTTCGGGGTCGTCCTGATGGCGGCCGCCGGCGGGTTCGAATGACTCCCCTTCGCCAATCGTCATGCCCGTCAAACTCGGCCCAATCGGGCGATTGATTGGGATGCTCCCCTCCTCCGAGCCGATATAACGCCTAACTCAGTCGTGAGGGGCGGGCTCGACCGGCCGGACCCACCAAGGTGCGGTCGACCCTGGGAGAGGATGCGCGATGGCTCGCCGAATCATGAGGACGGGATGCCGGCCGATGGGGGTCGTGATCCTGTCCGGCCTGCTCTGGGCGGGGGTCGCACGGACGCAGGCCCAGATCCCGCCGATCCCCGATCCGGGGCCTCCCCCGGCGGTGACCCCGATCGAGCCCGGCGTTGCCCCCCCGACCACTCGCGAGCTGGCCCTCGAAGCGCGAATCCTCCAGCTGGAGCAGATGGTCCAGCAACTCTCCATCCAGATGAGCCAGTCCCCGCCGGGCGGAGCGACCGTCTCGGGCGTGCCGGGTGCGGCAGGCGGGGGGATGGCCTCGGGCGGGGGCGATGGGCGGCCGGCCGCGGGACAGCCCGGGGGGCCGGCCTCAGGCAACAACGACGGGTCCGCGGCGGAAGACAACACCCCGGGCGGGACGAACACCGTCCCGGTGGGGTCGGGGCCGCGGGGCGAAGAACCCAACGCCGCGCCGTCGCAGTCGGGGGGCGTCCTGGCGCCCGGCCAGTCATCCCCCCCCAACCCTCCCCCGTCGCCCCGGTTCCGGATGCCCGCGACCACGATCAGCTCGCCGTTGAACGGCAAGTTCGGACCGGGCTTTGAGGTCAAGACCGAGGACGACGAGTTCGTCCTCCAGTTCCACAACCTGACCCAGTTCGACGGCCGATTCTACGAGCAGAACACCGGGACGGGGCGCGATGCCCTCGACACGCCCAAGGACACCTTCGCCTTCCCCCGCCAGTGGTGGATGTTCAGCGGCCGGATCGGCAAGCCCTACGAGTATTTCCTCTCGTTCCAGAACGGCTTCGACACCTTCAGCATCCTCGACGTCTTCCTGAACTTCCACTACGACGACCGGATCCAGTTCAAGGTCGGACGCTTCAAGACGCCATTCACGTATGAGTTCTATACCGAGCCGATCCAGGGCCTGATCAGCCCGGAACGGTCCCTGTTCTTCAATAACTTCGCCCTGAACCGGTCGCTCGGGCTTCAGCTCTGGGGGCGGTTGTTCAACAAGACGGCCCCGCTCGACTATGCCGTGGGCCTGTTCAACAACTCGCGCAACTCGTTCCTCGACGTCAACAGCGATCAGAAGAACGTCCTCGCCTACCTGAACTGGCGGCCGTTCGCCCAGCTCGAAGATTCGCCCCTGGAAAACTTCGTCTTCGGCGGCTCGGTGATGGCCGGCTCGCAGTCGAATCCCCCACTGCCGAGCGTCCTGAGGACGATCGTCCCGACGACCGGCAACGCCTCGATCGGCGTCCCGTTCCTCGGCTACAACGCCACCGCCCGCGAGTCCGGCCCTCGGGTTTTCTGGGACCTCCACGCCGCCTGGTACTACAAGCACACCTCGCTCATCGCCGAGTGGCAGAGCGGATACCAGAGCTATGCGCCCGCCGCGGACCTGTTCGACCGGACCCGGGTGGGGGTGCAGAGCTTCTACGTGCAGGCCGGCCACTTCATCACCGGCGAGACGGTCAGCGGCCGGAACGTGGTCAAGCCGCTCAAGGATTTCGACATCCGCAAGGGCAAGTTCGGCCTCGGGGCGATCGAACTGTCCGGCCGGTTCAATGCCCTGGACATCGACCGGAGCATCTTCTCCGGCGGGTTCGCCGACCCGAACCGCTGGACCCGCGACCTCTACACCACGGACGTCGGGGTGAACTGGTATCTGAACCAGTACCTCAAGTTCACGTTCGACTGGAATCACGCCGTCTTCGGCACCCCGGTCCAGTACAGCGCCCGGGGGTTGCAGAAGACTTCGGACCTGTTCCTGATGCGGTTCCAACTCTACTTCTGATCCGCGACCCGGGGGATTCGCCGTGAGGGGCCTGGCCAAACCGTTATAATCGGGGAAACTCCACCTGGCCGACCCCGAGGGATCGTCTCGATGATAGCGACGTCAGAGCGAAGTCGGATCTGGACCCTGGCGCTGGGCCTGACCCTCCTGGGCCTCGCGGGAACCATGATAGCCGCCCGCGCCGAGGAGACGGGGCGGGCCTTGCCCCGCGAGGTGAAGGGGATCGACGGCCGCGCCATCCCGCTCATCGCCGAGCCGGGCGGGGCCACCGCCGTGATCTTCTACTCGACCGAGTGCCCGATCTCGAATGCCTACAGCGTGACCTTCAACGCCGTGGCCGACCGGTTCGCCGGCCGGCCGATCCGGATGGTCGGCGTCTGCGTCGACCCGGACCTGAAGGCCGACGAGGTCGCGACCCACGCCCGGGAATATGGCCTGAAATTCCCGGTCGCCCAGGATCGCGACGGGTCGATCACCCGGGCACTCGGCGCGAAGGTCACGCCCGAGGCGGC
This sequence comes from Tundrisphaera macrotermitis, assembly GCF_051175315.1. Classification (NCBI taxonomy): domain Bacteria; kingdom Pseudomonadati; phylum Planctomycetota; class Planctomycetia; order Isosphaerales; family Isosphaeraceae; genus Tundrisphaera; species Tundrisphaera macrotermitis. The sequence continues at coordinate 1,187,372 of NZ_CP195100.1, read as the reverse complement.
CCTGATCGACGCCGAGGGGGCGATCCGCTACCAGGGGCGGGTCGACGACCAGTTCGCCGCCCGCGGCAAGCGGAACGCGACCCCGGCGACCCACGAACTCGAAGACGCCTGCCTCGCCGTGCTGGAGAACCGCGAAGTCGCCCGGCCCCGGGTCGAAGCCGTGGGCTGCCCGGTGCCGATCCCGCCCAGGGCCGAGGGCGTGGCCAAGCCGACCTTCACCCGCGACGTCGCCGGCATCCTCCAGCGGAACTGCCAGCAGTGCCACCGGCCCGGCCAGGTCGGCCCGTTCCCGCTGGTCACCTACGAGCACGCCCGCAAGCGGGCCGACGACATCGTCCGCGTGACCTCCGACCGCCTGATGCCGCCGTGGAAGCCGGCGCCCGGGGTGGGCCCCGCCTTCAAGCACTCCAAGGCCCTGCCCGAATCCGACATCGCAATCCTGGCCGCCTGGGCCGAGTCCGGCGCCCCCGAGGGCAACTCGGCCGACATGCCGACCCCCCCGGCCTATCCCGAGGACTGGGCCCTGGGCACGCCCGATCTGGTCCTGGAACTCCCCGTCGATTTCGAGATCCCGGCCACCGGCGACGACATCTACCGCTGCTTCGTGATGCCGACCAACCTCCCCGCCGACACGTTCATCTCGGGCATCGAGTACCGGCCGGGCAACCCCAAGGTGGTCCACCACATCCTCAGCTATGTGGACGTCTCGGGCATGGCACGCAAGAAGGACGCGGCCGACGAAGGGCCCGGATACTCCTGCTTCTCCGGGCCGGGCGTGGAGACCCACGGCGACCTCGGCGGTTGGGCCCCCGGCAACGAGCCGGCCATCCTGCCCGCCGGGATCGGCCGCAGCCTCCCCCGGGGGGCCGACGTGGTGACCCAGATCCACTACCACCCCAGCGGCAAGCCGGAAACCGACCGCACGCGGATCGGCCTCTACTTCTCCAAGGTGCCGGTCAAGCAGGTGCTCCATTGGAATGCCGCCCTCAACGCGAGGATGCGCGTCCCCGCCGGGGCCAAGAACCACGAGGTCGACGCCGGCTGGACGGTCCCCCAGATGGGCTGGGAGATGCCCGTCGACGTCACGGCGCTGGCCGTCACGCCCCACATGCACATGCTCGGGCGCGACATGACCATGACGGTCACCTACCCCGACGGCCGCAACGAAGACCTGATCCAGATCCCGGACTGGGACTTCAACTGGCAGAACACCTACTACTTCGAGAAGCCGCTCGACCTGCCCAAGGGGACGGTCCTCAAGATCCGCGCCCACTACGACAACTCGGCGGACGCCCCCGCCAACAAGAACCGGCCGCTCAAGGACGTGCGCTGGGGCGAGGCCACCACCGACGAGATGTGCATCGGCTTCCTGGGCGTGGTCAAGAAGGGCCAGGACCTCACCCGCCCCGGCGAGGCCGACGACCTTGGCCAGATCTTCCGCCAGCAGGAAAACGACCGCAGGCGGGCCGGCGAGGAAGCCATGAAGAAGGCCGCCGCTGCAAGGAAGAAGGCGGAGGCCGAGAAGGCCGCACGGCCCTGACCCGCGTCAAAGTCTCATGGAGTCACGATGAGGGCCGCTCCGGTCGGCGCGGCCCCCGTCATTTATCCGTCGGTAGGCATAGAACTGACGCCGCTTTTTCCCTAGGTATCCACCCGTTTTGAAATTTTAAAATTCTCAATTGACATCGCCAGGCATTAGGATTATGTTGCCGAATCGACACATTCCTCCAGTTTCACATCTAGTTCCACAACTGAGGCACTTCATGCAACTTCCCCTGAAGATTTGCGCGTCGATTTGCGTGGTTTTGTTGGCCTCATCCTCTTCCTCGCTAGCGCAAGGGATCATAGTGTCGCCGACCCAAAATACTAGGGCGTGTCTGGCAATAGTGCCTTCAGCAACCGTTCAAGCATCGCCAGCTTGACCATCGCCTCGAAGTTCTCCGCCAGCTTCTCGAACCGCGTCGCAACCCGCCGCCGATCCTTCAGCCACCCGATGCAACGCTCCACCACGTTGCGACGGCGATACGACGCCTTGTCGAACCCCCGGACCCGCCTCTCATTGGACTTGGTCGGGATCACCGAGGCGATCCCCCGGCGACGGTTGGATCGGCGGATCTTCCGCGAGCTATAGCCCTTGTCGCCGGCCAACTTCCTGGGCCGGCTCCGGGGTCGGCCCCTCCGGCCGGGCACGCGTACCCGGCCCATTACCGCCTCGAACTGGGTCGCCTCGTGCCGCTGGCCGGCGGTCACCGTCACCGCCATCGGGAGGCCCTTGCCGTCGCAGATCAGGTGGATCTTCGAACCGAAGCCGCCGCGAGAGCGGCCCAACGCGTGGTCGGCCGGCTCGGCGGCCGTCCCGTGGGTCGGCGAGGCACCGGCGGCGTCGCGGCTCGCCCGGATCGAGGAGCCGTCGATGCAGAACAGGTCCCAGTCGATCTTGCCGGCGGCGTCGAGCCGCACATGCAGGGCCTCGAGCAGCCGGGCCCAGGTCCCGTCCTTGGCCCAGCGGTTGAACCGCTCGTAGACGGTCTGCCATGGGCCGTAGGTTGGCCTGGGCAGGTCACGCCAGGGGGAGCCGGTGTGGAGGATCCAGAGGATGCCGTCGATCACCCGGCGGTGCCCCTTCCAGGGGTGGCCGGGCCGGGCGTTGGTGGGCAGGAGCGGCTCGATGGCGGCGTAATGCTCGTCGGAGAGGGCGTGTCGGAGTTGAGCCAAGGTCGTGAGGGTGCTGGTGGGGTGATCCGTCCACTCCAATCGTATGGGCCGAGGCTATTGCCAGACACGCCCTAATCCAGCCTGGATCGAACAACTCGGCCAATTCACATACTATGAAGCAACGCCATCAACCACATCGGCGCCCGTGCAAAATGTCGATTGGTCGATGCGTCAGACGGATTGCACCCCACCTTCATCATGGCAAGTTCTGTTCGGTCCGGGAACGGCAGTATTCACAACACCGGGAACATTTGAAATTCGAGCGGTATTTACGTTTCAAGCGATCAGTGACCCTAATCTCAATCCAAATCCACCCGCTCCGGAGCCGAAGACCAAAACAGTCACTATCGCCCCCCCCGAAATTGATCATGTCGAGGGGACGGGAGTTTTGGCGAATATGGCGACACAGGTTCCTGGGCCCACAGCAGGCAACCCGACCTCAACAAGCAATGGTGGGGAGCCTGGGTATTGGATAAATTTCATCCTGAAATCTAACAATAAGACGATTGGTCCATACTTCAATGGGACTGTGCAGGAGAGGATCACAAATGCCCGCAACGCTACATTCACGCTGGTGACGGAGGATAGCGGTTGGATACCTGCTAACGGAAACCATACAAGTTTTTTTCTGGGAATGCCGGTCTTGACAAATAACTATGGACCGCCCTATTCCAACACTTATGACTTGGCAATTTGTGATTTCAAATGTGCTGTTCAGCAACCCGGTAACCCGGTTGGTAGGTTTGGGTCTTACACGCAGAAGAACCGGATAACCTGGGCCGATGCCAATGGCAACCCGGTGTCTAAAGAATTGAACCCATCTTACGACTTTGTCATTACCTCCACAGGGACGCAAACGTCTATTGCTTTTTAAGTCTCTAAGTACTAGGTTGGTCGCGTCCATCACAAGGGAGAATTTATGCAAAGTCTCAAAGCTTGCTTGGCCTTCCTCGGGGCGACATTACTCATGGGGCTCGTTAGCGAGGCCCGGGGGCAACACGCGCTCCCCCCGCTTCCAGACAAAAGCGTCCGCGTCTACCCACCTAGCCCAAAGGCCGACCTCGCCTTGGTCGTCGCCTACGACCACGAGATGACCCCACTCCAACTTCAGCCCTTATTTCAACAAGCTCAAGACCGGCTCAATAACGCGCGGCTAGCCGCCCCGCCTGCCCGTTTGAACTATTTCAGAACTGTCATCTCTCCTACCTCGATTGTTGTCTCGGGCTGGCGAGGCATCATCGACTCGATTGTCCCAACAGAAATGGGAACAATCGTCACAATCAGGGTGCATGCATATCAAGCCGGGATGTCCGATTCCGTGCATCTTCTGGAGCGATATAATATCACAAAGCAAAAAGTGACATTCCTCGAGGCAGAAGTTCCGCCCGCTCAGCCCAGAACTCAGATTGGCTTCTGAAGCCACAAATTCACCCGGGCCGCATTAGAGCGTGTTACGAGCTTTAGGTTTTGATAGTACTTAGTTTAGTGGGGGCAAGTCGGTGTCAGTTCTTGTTTTTAGACTACCTTAGATAATCTGAGGGTTAGCGTTCGTGGAATAGAACGGGGAGCCTTCTGCTCCCCATCCTCTTTCACTCTCGATCCCATCCGCTCAATTCATATCCGGTTCGAGGGGGCCGGCCAGGGCGTCGAGGTAGAACAGGCGGCCGGGCAGGGTGGGCATGAACGAGCTGGGGACCCAGGGGTTGGGGCCGTAGCGGAGGGTCATCCAGAGGCTCATCCCCTGCCACTGCATCCCCCGGCCGAGGATGCCGTCGGCCCCGCCGATGATCCGGTCGGCCTGGAGGAACAGGCCCGGGCCGATCGTGTTGGCGAAGGCGGGGACCAGGGTGGTCCGGCTCCGGAAGCTGGTCAGGGCGTTCTGCTCAATAGTGAGCGGGTGGAGCCGGGCTCCGAGCCGGTGGGTCTGTTTTTTCCATTCCTCGGCGGAGGCGTATTCGGACGCGAAGTGGGGCTCCCAGAAGGCGATGTGGCAGACCCGGCCGATGCCGAAGATCACGGTCAGCTCGGCCCCGCCCGCCTTCAACGCGCCGATCTCCTCGCCGAAGTGGGGCAGGCGGTCGGGCGTGGCGAACCGTCGCTGGGACTCGGGCACGGTGAGCTTGCCGAGCGGGCCGTAGAACGCCCCCTCCATCGCGTTGCGGAACGAGCCGGGGTGGTCGCCCGGCAGGGTGTTGCCGTCGCGGTCGCTCCACTCGTCCATGTTGAAGCCGTGGACGTGGTCGCAGGGCACCCCCCACTCGGTGAGGAAGTAGACCGCCCAGCGATACATCCCCATCGGGCCGACGGGGAGGATCAGCGCCGCCTTCACCCCTCGGTCGCGGGCCCCCTTGATCGCCATCGCGATCTCGTGGCCGAGCTTCACGTCGAAATCCTCGACCGTGGCGCAGGGCTTGACGTCGAACTGGGGATGCCACCACGGCTGACGGTCGGCGATCGCCCCGGGCGGGTGGCTGCAACAGGCGTCGATCTTCGCGAGGTCCCATCCCCGGGGGAAGAAGCCATCCATCATCGAGCCATCGATGGTCGAGATCAGGTCCATGCGCAGGCGAGCCCCGGCAATCGTCGAGTGGGATCGTGGCCGCGGCCCCTTGACGGTCGGGGGCCGGATCGGGTCCGATCGATCGGACGATGATAGCGGAGCGGCGGCGGCGACGCACGCCCTGGCCGCCGAACTTGCCGGAGCCCTCGATGAACCGACCGCCCGCGTTCAACCCTTATGCGGCCCCCGCGTCGCCCGGCCGGCCCCCGACCCCGCACAACCTGGGACTTCTGGGCCTGGCAGGGCTGGCCACGTGCGGGTTCTTCGCCTCCGTCGTCGCGGGCGCGGCGACCAATGCGATCAACGTCCGGGTGAGCCCGCAGTATTTCGCGGCCATCATGGGCTGGCGGGGCGTGGCCGACATCGCCTCGGCCGGGATCGTCCAGGGGATTTTCGAGGGGATGGTGATCGGGGCGGGACTCTCCCCGATGTTCGTCGGAGGCGTGGCCTGGATCACGCGGGCGGGATGTTCGTTCGGCTTCGCCCTCGCCCACCTCCTGGGGATCCTGGCCGGGGCGTTGCTGGCCTGGGCGATCGGCGGTGCCGCGGCGGTCGGCCTGGCGAGCCTGAGCCCCGAATGGTTCCGGATGAATATCCGGGGCGTCCCGCCGGGCGAGGCGGAACTGCTCCGCTTCGCCTGGGTCGGCGGGTCGATCCTCGGCATCGAGGTCGGGGGGCTCCTCAGCGTGGTCGCCGGCCTGGCCGCGCTCCGGGAGAACTGGCGTCGCAGGCTCTCCCGGGAGATCCGCTTCCTGGGCTGAATCGCCCGCGTCGGATCAATCGATCTGGATCAGCACCTTGCCGGAGAGCGTCCCGGCGCCGCTGGCGGTGTTCTCTTCCAGGAACAGTTCGGCCTGGGCGGCGTCGGTCAGGGTGAAGGTCTGGCCGATCAGGGGCTTCAGCTTCCCGGCCTCGACCCAGCGGCGCATCTCCTTGGCGGCCTGGGCCTGCTCGTCGGCCAGGGCGTTGAACATGGCGAAGCCGAGCAGGGAGCAATCGCGCGGGTAGAACGATCCCAGCGGGAGGATCGGCTTGGCGGTCCGGCCGGCGATCAGGAGCATCCGGCCCCGGCGGCGGAGCAGGGGGATGTTGATCTCCAGGTGGGGCTCGCGCTGGGTCTCGAACCAGACGTCGATCCCCTCCGGGGCGAACTCGCGGAGCCGCGCGGGGATGTCGTCGGCCTTGTAGTTGAGGGCCAGGTCGGCGCCGAGCTTGCGGCACAATTCGGCCCGTTCCGGGCTGCCGGCCGAGGTCGCGACCCGCGCCCCGGCCGCCTTGGCCATCTGGATCACGCAGGAGCCGACCCCCCCCGAGCCGCCCGGGACGTAGACCGTCTCCCCGGCCGTGAGGCGGGCCGAGCGGAACAGCCCCAGGTGGGCGGTGATCCCGACCAGGGCCAGAGCGGCGGCCTCGGCGTCGGTCTGCCCGTCCGGGGTCGGATAGGCGAACTCCTCGTCCACGGCGGCATACTCGGCGGCGACGCCGGGCCGGCCGAGGAGGCCCTGGTTCGAGCCCCAGACGCGGTCGCCGACCTTGAACCGCTTCACCCCGGCCCCCACGGCCTCGACCTTCCCGGCGAAGTCGCTGCCGATCACGTAGGGGAAGGTCATGGGCATGGTGACCAGGCCCGACCGGATGTAGGTGTTGATCGGATTCAGGGCGACCACGCGCACGCGGACCAGCACCTGGCCGGGGCCCGCCTCCGGGCGGGGCAGGTCGCCGACCTGGATCACGTCGGCCGGGCCGGTGTGCTCGATGAACGCGGCTCGCATGTTGGCTCGATCCTGGGAGGGTCTGGGTGGTGGTGGGGCGTTCAGGCTTCGGGGGGGACGAGGACCTGGATCTCGCCGTCGACGACCCGGACCGGATAGGTGCCGATCTTGATCCGGGGGCTGTCGAGCCAGCGGCCATCCTCCAGGCTGAATCGCCATCCGTGCCAGGAGCAGGTGATCGTCTTGTCCGCGACCATGCCGTCGCACAGCGGGGCGCCCTGGTGCGGGCAGGTGTCATCGACCGCGTAATACGTCCCCGCGTCGAGGGCCACGGCGATCGGCCGACCCTCGACCTCGACGGGGATCGCGCCCCCGTCGGGGATCTCGCCGACCTTGGCGACCGTCTGATACGTGCCTTCCGCCACCTCGAACCCTCCACCGGATGCCACCCGAATCGTCCACCCCATCATACACGACGATCAGCCTTCGAGCCCCTCCAACGCCTCCCACCGTTCGAAGGCCGCGGCCAGTTCCCCGGCGATCGCCTCCAGGCGGGCGTTGACCTTGCTGATCTCGGCGAACTCCTTCTGATAGAACTCGGGCTGGCCCATTGCGTCGTGGATCTGGGCCTGCTCCCGTTCCAGGGCGTCGATCCTGGCCGGCAGTTCTTCCAGCTCCTTCCTTTCCTTGTAGCTCGCCTTGCGGGCTTTGGCCGGGGCCGAAGCCGGAGCGGCGGCGGAGGCCGAGGCCGCCTTCGCGGCGGACGCGGCGGCGGAGGCCTCCGCCTCGGTGCGGCGGAGCCAGTCGTCGTAGCCGCCCGGGGACTCGCGGACCCGCCCGGCGTCGTCGATCGACAGGACGCTGGTGGCCACGTTGTTCAGGAACGTCCGGTCGTGGCTGACCAGCAGGATCGTCCCCTGGTAGTCGACCAGGAGGTTTTCCAGGAGTTCGAGCGTCTCGACGTCGAGGTCGTTGGTCGGCTCGTCGAGGACCAGGACGTTGGACGGCTTGGTGAACAGCTTCGCCAGCAGGAGCCGGTTCCGCTCCCCGCCCGACAGGACCCGCACCAGGGTCCGGGCCCGTTCCGGGGCGAACAGGAAGTCCTGGAGATAGCCGAGGACGTGCCGGGGCTGGCCGTTGATGACCACGTTCTCGTAGCCTTCCCCGACGTTGTCCTGGACGGTCCGCTCCTCGTCGAGCGCGGCGCGGAGCTGGTCGAAATAGGCGATCTCCAGGTTGGTCCCCTGGCGGACCGTGCCCGACGTGGCGGGCAGTTGGCCGAGCAGCAGCCGGATCAGGGTCGTCTTGCCCGACCCGTTCGGGCCGATGATGCCGATCTTGTCGCCGCGCATCACGGTCGTGGTGGCGTCGGCGATGACGGTGCGTTCGCCATAGCGGAGCGACGCCCCCTTGGCCTCCAGGACCAGGGCGCCCGAGCGGTCGGCCTCCTGCACCTGGACCTTGGCCGATCCGACCCGGTCCCGGCGCTCGCGGCGGGCCTCGCGCATCGCCTTGAGGGCCCGGACACGCCCCTCGTTGCGGGTGCGTCGGGCCTCGACCCCCTTGCGGATCCAGACCTCTTCATGGGCCAGCCTCTTGTCGAACAGGGCGTTCTGCCGCTCCTCGGCGGCCAGCGCCGCCTCCTTGCGCTCCAGGAAGGTCGGGTAGTCGCACGACCAGTCGAACAGGCGGCCGCGGTCGACCTCCACGATCCGGGTGGCCAGGCGCGACAGGAAGGTCCGGTCGTGGGTGACGAAGACCAGCGTCCCGCCATACCGCATCAGGTAGTCTTCGAGCCAGCGGATCGACTCGATGTCCAGGTGGTTGGTCGGCTCGTCGAGCAGTAGGACGTCGGGCTCGGAGGCGAGCGCCCGGGCCAGCAGGACCCGCCGCTTCATCCCCGAGGAAAGCGAGGCGAACGCGGCGTCGGGATCGAGCCCCATCCGGGACAGGATCTTCTCGATGACGTGGGCCTCGGGCGGGTGCGCCGCCCGGTCGCCGTCGTCGGGGGGCGCGGCCACCTCGTCGTACACCGACCCGCCCCGGCCCGCGGGGACGTCCTGGGGCAGGCGGGCGATCCGGGCACCCTGGGACCGGACGATCTCCCCCTCGTCGGGCGAGACGTCGCCGTGGAGGAGCCGCATCAAGGTCGTCTTGCCCGCCCCGTTACGCCCGACCAGCCCGACCCTCTGGCCGTGCTCCAGTTGCCAGTCGACCCCGTCGAGGAGTTTCGGCCCGCCGAAAGCGATCCCCACCCCCCGCATGCTGACCAGCGCCATCGCAGACCCCCTCGACCACCGCCCCTCTGCCAGATCGACCGCCCCCCCAGTGTAACCTCCCGCCCCGGAACCGACCATCGCCGCAAGAAACCGGACCCGCCTCCGGCGCAACCCGGTCCCCCGGGCCCTCGGCCCACGATCGGCGGATCGCGGGTGCGTCGTCCGGATTCAGGAAACTCGACGCGTGGTCCGGCATCTGAGACTATTGCGGATCTGAAACGAGGCGCCGTCGCGTCGATCGGCCCTCCTACACTCACCCGAGTTCACGAGATCGACCGCCATGTATCGAACGATCACCGGGGCCCACGCGGCCGGAATCGCGGCCTGCCTCTGGTTAGCCCCTCTGGTCTCGGCCCAGGAGGCCGCCCCCGTCGCCGCCAAGTCACTGGGCGGGATCGAGCGCAACGACCCCCGGTTCGACAAGTTGATCCCCGCCGGGGCGAAGATCGAGATTCTGGCCGAGGGCTTCGACTGGTCGGAAGGGACCGCCTGGGATCGCAAGGGCGGGTCGGTCGTCTTCTCCGATGTGCCCCGCAACGTCGTCCACCGATGGAAGTCCGGGGATCGGGAGGCCTCGGTCTTCCTCAAGCCCAGCGGGTACACCGGCAAGGAGCCCCGCGGCGGCGAGCCGGGGTCCAACGGGCTCCTGTTCGACAAAGACGGGAAGCTGATCCTCTGCCAGCACGGCGACCGCCGGATCGCCCGCCTGGAGGCCGACGGGTCGTTCACCACGCTGGCCGACCGCTTCGAGGGGAAGCGATTCAACAGCCCGAATGATGCCGTGCTCCACTCCGACGGCTCGATCTACTTCACGGACCCGTCGTACGGCCTGGAGGGGGGAGAGAAGTCCCCGCTCAAGGAGATCCCGTTCAACGGGGTCTACCGCCTGGCGAAGGATGGGAAGGTGACGCTGATCACCAAGGAGATGTCCCACCCCAACGGCATCGGGCTCTCCCCCGACGAGAAGACGCTGTATGTCGCCAACTCCGACTCGGAGCGGGCGATCTGGATGGCCTTCGACCTCAAGGACGACGGGACCGTCGCCAACGGGCGGGTCTTCTTCGACGCCACGCGCGGGACCAAGACGCTCAAGGGGCTGCCCGACGGGCTGAAGGTGGACAAGGCGGGCAACGTCTTCGCGACCGGGCCGGGGGGCGTCCTGGTGTTCGACCCCGACGGCACCCACCTGGGGACCCTGGTCACGGGCGTCCCCAACGGCAACGTCGCGTTCGGCGGCGAGGACGGATCGACCCTGTTCATCGCGGCCGACATGTACCTGGCGCGGGTCAAGACGACGACCAAGGGCCAGGGCTTCTGACGGACTCTCCGCTTGCGGGGCGGGTCGGCCGGCGGCTACCCTGTCGGTGTCGGGTCCCGACACCGGGCCCCCCCGCGACCGACCCAAATCCCGCCGAGGACCGTGACCGATGGCCGACGTACGCAAGGGCGAAGTGACGATGAAGGGCAACCCGATCGACCTGGTCGGGCCCAAGCTCAAGCCGGGCGACCCCGCCCCCGATTTCGCCTGCGTCAACGGCGACCTGGGGGCCGTCACGCTGAAGGACAGCGCGGGCAAGGTCCGCCTGTTCAGCGTCGTCCCGTCGCTGGACACCCCGGTCTGCTCGATCCAGACCAAGCGGTTCGCCACCGAGCTGAATGCCCTGGGCGACAAGGTCCAGGCCTTCACGATCAGCCTCGACCTCCCCTTCGCCATGAAGCGGTTCTGCGCCGACAACCAGATCGCCAACATCGCCAACCTGTCGGACGCCCACGACCACAGCTTCGGCGAGCACTACGGGGTGCTGATCCAGGGACTGCCGATCCCGCTGCTGGCCCGCGCCATCTTCGTGGTCGACCCCAAGGACACGATCACCCACGTCGAGATCGTCCCCGAGATCGCCACCGAGCCCAACTACGAGACGGCCATCGCCGCCATCAAGTCGGCCGCCGGCGCTTGACCGATCGGGGTCGGCGTCCCCGACCGATCCGAAGCCATCGAGGAACCGCCCCGCGCCCCGGCCGGGTGCGGTTCTTTTCCGTTTCGAAGGGCCGATCATTCGGATCCGTCCGATGGGATCGATTGGAGTTCCTGGTCCGGTTCGGCCGAAGACGATGAGGAGGATGATCGTCCCCAGGGAAGGGGGCGATCCGGCGGGATCGGATCCACCCCCCATGTCACGCAGTGAACCGACTCGACCGCGGGCGCGGCCCGGCTTCTGGGCCTTCTTCGCCCTCGTGGCCATGCTCTGCGGGCCCGGATGCCTGACGCCCTACCTGGCGCGGGCCCCCCAGGCCAAGCCGCAGCCCAAGCCGTGGGGGAAGGGCCCGGATCTGTCGGGGAGGCTCATCGTCGACTCGCCGCGCAACGACACCGACCCGGACCTCCAGTCGCCGGGGACGTCGATCGAGACCTGGGTCGTCCACACGCGGGCGTGCGAGCAGATCCTCGGCACCAACCCCTGGACCGGCCTGACCGTCGCCCGGCTCGACGAGCACGGCGGGCCCCTGCACGGGGCCGAGCCCGAGGAGTTGCTCCAGCAGATGGCGGGTCGGCCCGTCGTCATCCTGATCCACGGCAACGGCTACGGCTATCGCGACGCCATCAAGGAAGGGATCGAGGTCCGCGCCAAGCTCGAAGCCAAGGGCGGATTCGCCCCGGACTCCCTGTTCGTGATCTTCGACTGGCCCAGCGAGCGGTCGCTGAAGGACATCATCGTCGACCTCAACGAGAAGGCCCGGCGATCTCGGGTGGCCGGCTATCACCTGGCGCGGATCCTCCAGGCGAGCCCTCCCGAGTCGCGGATCTGCCTGATGGGCCAGAGCGACGGCGGGCGGATCGTCCTAACGACCACCCATCTCCTGTCCGGCGCCGAATTGCCCCGGTTCCTCCGCGAGCCGTCGTGCCAGCTCTCCTCGGGTCGGCGCGACCTCCGGATCCGCTGCATCGCCCTGGACGCAGCCGCGGCCCACGACTGGCTCGACCCCGGCCACCGTCTCCAGCAGACGCTGCCGACCTGCGAGGCCCTTCTCAACCTGCCCAACCGCCGCGACTACGCGCTGGCCGTCTACACCTTCGGGCGTTACACCGGCAACGGCGGCGCGATCGGCCGGGTGGGCCTGACCTGGCTCGACCGCCACCGCCTCGGCCCGCTCGCGGACAAGGTCGAGGAGATCGACCACTTCAAGCTGAGCGGGATGGCCCACACCCTGTTCACCCAGGCCCTGGATTTCCCGGTGGTCTCGGATCGGATCGCGGCCTATACGTCGTGGGGCGACATCGAGGCGGGTCGGCTGGGCGAAGGCCGTCTCCGGAAGGTCCGTCAGGCCCCGGCCAACGTCCCGCAAGCCGCCGCGATGTCCTTGCCCCCCGAATAGCGCCGCACGACCGGCTGGCCGACGTGGCGGGTGAGGGCGTCGCGGAAGTCGCCCATCTCCTCGGGCGTGGGCGGCCGGAACCGCCCGGTCGCATCGGTGACGTCGATCAGGTCGAGCCGGACCGGGGTATCGCCGATCAACTCGCCGAGGGCGCGGGCGTCGTCCTCGGACGTGTTCTCCCCGCCGATGCAGACATAGGCCAGGGTGATCCGATCCCGGCGGGCGAGCGCGTGGCGGCGGGCGGCGGCGATCACCTCGGCCACCGGCCAGCGGGCCGCCACCGGGACCAGCCTCGCCCGCTTCTCATCGGTGGCGGCGCCCAGGCTGATGGCCAGGCGGAACTTGTGCCCCTCATCGGTGAACCGGAGGATCTCCGGGACGATGCCCACCGTGCTGATCGTGATCGCCTTGGCCGCGATCGCCGCCCCGAACGAGCAGCGGAGCAGTTCCGCGGCGGCCAGGACCCGGGGCGTGTTCAGGAACGGCTCGCCCATCCCCATGAAGACCACCCCGGTCACGCGACGACCCTGGGATCGGGCCAGGTCCCGGGCCTGGACCCACTGGTCCACGATCTCCCAGGTCGCCAGGTTGCGGCGATCGGCCATCCTCGCCGTGGCGCAGAAGGCGCATCCCATCGCGCAGCCCACCTGCGAGGACAGGCACAGGCTGACCGCGCCAGGCTTCTCCAGCGGGATCAAAACCGTCTCGATCGCCAGCCCGTCGCCGGTGCGGAACCGGAGCTTCTGGAAGCCGTCCACGGGGGAGGTCACCGACGCATCCATGCTCAGCCGGGGCAGGGGGCCGACGCGATCGCCCAGGAGTTTGGGCACCTGGAACGCTCGCCCCCACGTCGCGACCTCGTGGACGCCGTGGCCCATAACGGCCGAGATCAACCGCCGGGCCGCGCCGTCGGGCACCCCGACCTCGCGGGCCTTCCGGAGGAAGTCGTCGGGCGTCTGGTCGCGTGGGTCCCACATGGATGCCGCCGGCCCGTTCGGAAGGAAAAAATGTTCTCGAAGTTTCCGCGAAGAACCTTAAAGTACGCGAAATCCGCCCCCGTCGCCTACACTGACCCTGGCGGATCCGATCCGAAAAAAAGTCGGGACGGGTCAAACCTTCGTCGCGGCCGGATCGTAAAACTGGGGTTGGTCGAGTCGCCGAGGGCTCGACCCGGACGTCGAGTTCGAGAGCGTCCCCGCAGACGCCCCTTCATTTTCCAGGAGAGCCTTTCGATATGAAACGGAATGCCTTGGCATGGGCGGCCATCGTCCTCTCCACCGCCGCCCTCGTCAGCTCGCGGGGCGTGACCCGCGCCGTGCCCGCCGCCCCGCAGATCTCCCCCGAGGGGCAGCAGCAGGCCCGGGCCCTGAGTGATGCGTTTAACGCCGTCGCCGAGTTCGTCAAGCCGTCGGTGGTCCAGATCAGCGTCGTGCACGGCAACCGTTCGGCCCGGCTCCCGAATGGCCGCGGCCCGGTCGACCCGCACGGCAACATGAACCCGAACATGGGCCCCAAGGAATTGGAGGACATGCTCCGCCAGTTCTTCGGCCCCGAAGGCCGGCTGGAGAAGCAGCAGTTCGGCGGCGGAGGCCGCTCCAACGGCACCGGCTCCGGATTCGTCTACGACGACAAGGGCCATATCGTCACCAATAACCACGTCGTCGAAGGGGCGGAGAAGATCACCGTCACCTTCTCCGACGGCGAAGAATATTCGGCCAAGGTCGTGGGGACGGACCCCAAGTCCGACGTCGCGGTCATCAAGGTGGAAGCGACCGACTATCGCCCGCTGCCCCGGGGCAAGAGCTCCAAGGTCCGCGTCGGCGACTGGGTCCTGGCGGTAGGCTCGCCATTCGGCTTCGACCAGTCGGTGACCTCCGGCATCATCTCGGCGATCGGCCGCGGCGACTCGCACATGCTGGGCGATGACGCCTACGAGGATTTCCTCCAGACCGACGCGGCGATCAACCCCGGCAACTCGGGCGGCCCGCTGGTCGACCTCGAAGGCCGCGTGATCGGGATCAACTCGGTCATCGCCACCTCGACCCGCTCCAGCGCCGGCGTGGGCTTCGCCATCCCCATCGACATGGCCGCTAACCTGGCCGAACGCCTGATCAAGGACGGCAAGGTCAACCGCGTGCTGCTGGGCATCGGCCTCGGTCAGCTGACCCCGGCGTTGGCCAAGCAGTTCGGCTACGACTCCAAGCTCAAGGGCGTCCTGGTCGCCTCGGTCCTGCCCGATAGCCCCGCCGCCAAGGCCGGACTGAAGGTGGGCGACGTGATCACCGGCTTCGATGGCACCCCCGCCGTGGCCGTCCCCTCGTTCCGCAACCTGGTCTCCACCAGCGAGCCGAACAAGGAGTTCACCCTGACCTATCTCCGCGAAGGTAAGGAGATGACCGCCAAGGTCACCCTGGCCCCCGCCGAGACCCTGCTGTCCGCCCGTGCCGAGCGTGCCGGCCGCGGCAACCGTCCGGAAGCCCGCAAGCCCGAGCCCGCCAAGGCCGCCGTCGACGGCTTCGGCCTGACCGTCCAGGAGCTGACCGCCGACCTGTCCAAGCAGTTCGGCTACCCCGAGGGGGCCAAGGGCGTCGTCATCAGCGACGTCAAGGAAGACAGCCCGGCCGACTCGAACGGCCTGAAGGCCGGCCTGCTGATCACCAGCGTCCTCAAGGACAAGAAGCTCACCCCGATCGAATCGCCCAAGCAGTTCGAGGAGATCGCGGCCAACGCCAACGAGCTGACCGTCCACGTCCAGACGCCGGACGGGGCCGCCACCTTCATCCCGCTGGCCAAGCCCAGCAAATAAGCCTTCGATCGGACCGGCAGGTCCTCTCCCCCCGCCGGCCTCCGACGATCGCCCCGGCCCGATGGCCCCGCGCCATCGGGCCTTTTTTCGTTGGCGGGCCGGCCCCGGATCGGGATTCGGTGCGCCCCGACCTCAGTCGGCCCGGGAATCGCGTAGACTGCTTCCGGGCCCAGATCGCCGGCCCCGACCCGATGTCCTCCCAATCCAGCAGGCCCGGCCCGCCCGACGGCCGGTCGACATGGCGAAATCCACCCGGCAACTCCTCCACCAGATCACCAAGATCCTGGAATCGCGGACGCTCCGCCCGCTGGTGCGATCCATGGCCGCGTGGAGCCGCAATCAGCTCGGGCTGCTGACCCTGGTGGCCCTGCTGATCTGGTTCTCCGGGGCGCTGGCCCTCTTCCTCACGGAACGGCACGTCAACCCGGGCTACGAGACGCCGTTCGACGCCCTGTGGAACGTCTGGCTGCTGCTCTTCAGCGGGCTGGAGGACGCCCCGACGACCGTGCCCGGTCGGCTGCTCGCGATGGTCCTGTCGATCGTGGGCGTGGGCCTGGTCAGCTTCTTCACCGCGGTGGTGGCATCGCTGCTCGTCGAGAAATACCTCCGGAGGCGCGAAGTGACCGAGTTCCAGATGAGCGACCACCTGGTCCTGTGCAACTGGGCCCCGCGCGGCCTCGACTGGATCCGCGAGGTCCACAGCCGGATCATCCAGCAGAAGCGGCCGGTGGTCATCATCCACGACCGGCCCGAGGAGATCGAGCTGCCCGACAAGCAGGATGAGGCCGCCTTCAGCGACGTCTACATCGTGAAGGGGGAGCCCAGCAACGACGTGATCCTCCGCCGGGCCAAGGTCGCCGACGCCTATTCGGTCGTGGTCCTCGCCGATGATCGCGAGGGGAAGCACGCCGACGGCAAGACGCTGATCACCTGCGTCGCCATCCGGGCGATCTGCAAGGGGGACCACCAGCCCAACATCGCCGTCGAGTGCCGCAACCTCGCGAACCGGAGCCACCTGAAGCGGGCCGGGGCCGACGAGATCATCTCCTCCGACGACCTCGGCCTGCGCATGCTGGCCCGGGCCTCGTTGTTCCACGGGATGACGCGCTTCTACCAGGAACTCCTGACCGTCGGCCGCGACGCCAACGAAATCTACCTGCTCCCCGCCCCGGAGGCCCTGGTGGGCACCGTCTTTTCCGAGCTTTCCGGCCTGTTCGCCCGCTATCGCGAGGACAAGCGGTCGTGCCTGATCATCGGTATCCAGCGCGGCGAGGAGATGATGATCAATCCCATCGGCGGCGAGGCCGGCCCACTCCGGGCCGATGACCAGTTGATCCTGCTGAGCCGCGTCTTCCCCAGCCAGTCCCTCCCCCTGCCGACGGTCGGGCTGGAGAAGGTCGCGGACTGAGGTGCCCGGCCGCTCGCGACCGGCTCGCGTGGGGAGGGCGGACGATGTAGATTACCTCGTCCGCCGGATCCCGGCCTCCCGTCCCCGACCAACGGCCGATCGCCATGCCCGCCCCGGACCCGCCGACCGCCCCCGATGCCACCGACCGACGACCCCGGCCGTACCTGCCGGGCCTCTGCGTGGGCGCGGCCCTGATCGTGCTGGCCTATCTGGCCCTGCCCATGATGCGGCGGGAAGTCTTCACGACGGCCGACCTCGCGGACTTCCACCTCCCGTTGCGCGACTTCTACGGCCGGTGCCTGGCCGCGTGGGAGAATCCGGCCTGGTGCCCCGGCGTGTTCTGCGGGTTCTACCTCCACGGCGAGGGGCAGGCGGGGATGGCCCACCCGCTCCACCTCCTGCTCTACGCCACCCTCCCGGTCGACGTCGGCCTGAACGCCGAGTGGCTGCTCAACTACCCGATCGCCTTCGCGGGGATGGCCTGGTTCCTCCGCCGCCGCGGGCTCGACGGTGCCGGGGCGGCGTTCGGCGGGCTCCTGTTCGCCTTCTGCGGCTTCAACCTGATCCGCTACCTCCATCTCAACTACCTGGAGCCGTTCGTCCACCTTCCCTGGCTCCTCGCGTCGGCCGACGTGGGCCTGGATGCCGACTTACGTAAGGTCCGCCGGGGGTTTGCCGCCCTCGCGCTGCTGACGGCCTCGGCGTTCCTGTGCGGCCAGCCGCAGATCGTCTTTTTCGCGGGGCTGGTCGAACTGGCCTACCTCGGTTGGCGGGTCGGCCGGTCGCCTCGGGGGCGAGGGCCTCGCGTCGCCGGGTGGGCCGTGGCGAAGCTGGTGGGGGTGATGATCGCGGGCGTGCAATTGCTGCCGACGCTGGATGTGAAGTCGGGCTCGGTCCGGGCCGTCGGGTCGGATGCGTTCTCGATGACGTTCTCGCTCCACCCCGCGAACGCCTCCCAGTTCGTCGCCCCCTACTTCTTCAAGGCCCGCTCGCTCGGCGACCGCGACGGCACCGGGCGCCGCTGGCAGGGGGACGACGACAGCCTCCGGCAGGAGTTTTGCCTCTATACCGGGTCGCTCCCGTGGGTCCTCATGGCCTGGCTGCTGGTCCGTCGGGGGGGCAGGGAGGATCGGAAGGGGCTGATCGCCTGGTCGGCGGTCGTGGGCGGGGTGGCCCTGGCGCTGGCGTTCGGGCGCTACACGCCGCTCTACGGGCTCTACCTGAAACTCATCCCGTTCGGCGACCTGTTCCGGGGCCCGACCCGATTCGTCGGGATCGCCCACTTCGCCCTCGCCGCGGTGGCCGCGGTCGGGTTCGCCGACCTCGCCGACCTCCGCGAGGCCCCGCGCTGGCGGCGGCTCTGGCCGATCCTGATCCCTCTGGCGGCCTCGACGGCGGTCACGATCGGCCTGTGGTATGGGGCCCGGGCCGATCCCGGGGCGATGGCGTGGGTGTCGTCGTCCAAGGGGATCCTGCTCGGGCCGATCCTGATCGGGACGGCCACGGCCGGGGTGGTGGCCGCCGCGCGAAGCGTGAGGGCAGCCCTGCCGGCGCTCGTCCTGTTCGCGGCGGCCGATCAGCTCGTGTTCGCCCGCGATTACCTCGGGATCAACACCACGATGGGCGTCCCGGCGGTCGTCGCCACGATGGCCCCGCACCCGCCCGATCTCGCCCCCGGGCGGATCGCGACCGACCGCCGGCCCAACCTCGGGCTGATGTCCGGCCATCGCGTCGTCGGCGGCTACATGGCCCTGACCCCCCGACGCTCGCTCGACTACGACCGAGCGGGCCCCCTCCGGATCGCGGGAGCCTCCTGGGTCCAGGACGAGGCGGGCCGGTGGACCTCTGTCGCCGACCCATTGCCGAGGGCCCGGCTCGTCGCCCGATCGGTCGTCTCAGACGACCCGGGGGCGGCCGTCGGCCGGATCGATCCGGCCGAGGTGGTCGTCCTCGACGAGCCGCCCCGGCCGGAACTGGACGGCGGTGCGCCGGGCGAGGCCCGGATCCTCTCCGACCGGCCGGGCTCGATCCGGGTCGCCACCCGGTCGGACGGCCGACGCTGCCTGGTCCTGGCCGAGTCGTTCCACCCGGGCTGGCGTCTGGCGATCGACGGCCGCGAGGCGCCCGTGCTCCGGGCCTACGGCGACTTCCTCGGGGCCATGGTCGGGCCGGGGGAACATCGGGCGGAGTTCACCTTCCGGCCGTCCAGCCTCCGCGACGGCCTGGCGCTTTCGGCCCTCGGGCTCGCGGCCCTGGTTGCGCTGGTGATGTTGCCCCTGCCGGGTCGGAACCCTCGCACCTAGAGAGGGTTGGGGCTGGCCGGCGGCGTCGGATGGAGCGAGGGGGCCGCCCCGTCCCGTGATGTCCCGGCGAAGGGGGGCGTCTCCTGTCGGACGGCGTTCCGCAATTTCGACTGTCCACCTGGGAGGCGTGTCAGGCCGGGTCGTGCCGACGTCGACGCCCGCACGGGCGCTCGGCCGGTCGACAGCTCTCCGGCCCCTTCGCGAAGGATCGCAGGTCCTCGAGGGTCGGCCCGAAGAACCCCTCCCCGCCGATTGATAGACATCCATGACGCATGGCGACGGCCCCGGGCCGCGACCGGGATGGTCGCCCCCGGGGAACCACCGCGCGACGCGGCACCCGGCCCCCCGAGCCAAGGAGTAGAGCCCGATGACGGTCCGCTGGAAACCCCTCTTGATCCTCTCCGGCCTGTTCGTAGCAGTGGCCGTGCTCGGGTTGATGGCGATGGCGATGGTCATGGGCGGGAAGGGCCCCGGCGACATCCTCGCACGAGCCCGCGCCGAGCGCCAGGCCAAGGAATATGACAAGGCGAAGACCGACTACGACCGCGCCCTCCAGCTCGACGGCCGCAACGCCGCGATCCACGAGGAAGTCGCCGGCATGTACGAGGAGCAGCTGAAGACGGCCCCCGAGGAGAAGAAGGCCGCCCTCCGCGACCTCTACCTCGGCTACCTGGCCGGCGCCGCCAAGCACGACTCGCGGCGGGCCGCGCCGCGACGCAAGCTGCTGGCCGAGGCGATCCGCCGGGACGACGTCGTGCAGCAGGGGATCCGGGCCAAGGAGATCCTCTCGATCGAGCCGAACAACGCCGAGGCCCACTTCACCCTCGCCGCGTTGACCCTGGATGACGGCGTGCCCAACATCGCCGAGATCCGCCGCCACCTGACGGCCCTGGAGGCCGAGAAGCCCCGCCGGATCCGCACCGACTGGGTGGCCGCCCGGGTGGCCGAACTGTCGAAGGACCAGGCCCAGCTCGCCCCGATCCTGGAGAGGTCCCGCGCCGCGACGCTGCCGGCCGACGCCGATCCGACCGACCGCCTGGCCCTGCTCCGGCTCCGGGCCATGGACGTCGATGCCACGACCGCGACGGCCGACCTCCGGCCCCGCGTCGACGCCCTGATCGCCGAGGCGATCGCCGCCGCCTCCGACCGCGAGATCCCGCACACCCGCATCCCCCGGATCAGCGTCCTGCTGGAGCAGACCCAGCGGTCGCTGCTCGGCCTGGGGATCACCGAGCCGTCGGCCCGGGATCACCTGACCGAACTGGCCGGCTCGATCGACGAAGCGGCGGAGAAGATCTTCCAGAAGTCGCTGGCCATCCCCGGCGGTGCCGAGCTGAGCGTCTACCTCGCCTATGCGGATCACCTCCGCTTCCGCGAGCGTCGCGAGCAGTGCATGGAAGTCGTGACCCAGGGCCTGAAGTCCCCGGCGGCGGCCAAGCAGGCCGGCACCGAGACGGCGATGGGCCTGCACGCCCTGGCCGTCGAGTCGATCCTGGGCAACGTCGCCAGCACGAGCCGCTATGACGACGCCGCCCCCCACATCAAGGCCCTGCTGGAGTGCAAGCACGAGCGGTTCCAGGCCCTCGGCCACCTGTTCCAGGGGGCGATCGACCTGGAGAAGGCCGGCCTCGTCGCCGACGTCCAGACCAAGGAGTCGTCCCGCATCGAGCAGGCCAAGCTCCGGGCCTCCGCCCTGGGCCACCTCAAGGTCGCCGCCGGCCAGCTCCCCCACCTGGCCGAGGCCCAGGCCCGCTACGGCGTGGCCCTGATCCTCTCGCAGGAGCCGGCGATGGGCCGGCAGTACCTCCAGCTCGCCCAGAGGCTGGGCAACCTCGAGCCGCAGTACCAGATCTGGGCCGCGTGGTCGGTCGTCCAGGCCGGCTACCCCGAGGACGCCGAGCCGATCGTCGCCCGGATGCTCCAGGCCGTCGAGCAGGGCCGCCTGCCCAAGTCGATGGCCGGCACGCTCCACCTGCTGAGCGGCGAGATCCACCAGACCCGCCGGTCGCCCGAGGACCTCAAGAAGGCGATCGAGGAATACGGCAAGGCGTTCACCGAGGGGCAGGACGCCACCCCCGCCGTCGAACTGCGGCTGGCCCAGATCGAGGTCATGCTCGGGCGGGCCGCCGACGCCCTCAAGCGGATCGACTGGCTGGTCGAACGCGGCAAGGCCGGCCCCGCCGCCGAGCAGCTCGCGATCCTGACCCTCGGCGAGATGGGCCGCGAGCAGGACGCCCGGGATCGCCTGGCGAAGGCCCGCGACAAGTACCCCGACAGCGGCGAACTGGCCGTCCTGGAGGCCGGGCTGCTGGTCAAGGCCAAGCAGGCGGAGCAGGCCGACAAGGTCCTGGCCGACTTCCTGGCCCGCGTCCCCGACCACGTCGGTGCCATCCAGCAGCGGGCCCAGATCCTGGCCAAGGAACTCAAGCGTTCGGGCGACGCCCGCAAGCTGCTCAACGCCGTGGCCGACCGGGGCCAGAACTCCGCCCCCTTGGTCCAGCTCGCCCTGCTCGACCTCCAGCTCCGCGACTATGACGCCGTTGCCGCCGGGATCGCCAAGATCCGGGCCCGGTGGAAGGACGCCGCCGCGGCCGACCTGCTGGACGCCCAGCTCGCCCTGGCCAAGCAGGACCTCGCCGCCGCCTCGGCCCACTTCGACGCCGCCCTGAAGAAGGACCCCAACAACAAGATCGTCCAGTTCTGGAAGGCCCAGCTCGACGGCCGGGCCGACCCCAAGGCGGCCGCCCAGGTGTTCGAGGCCCTGGCCGGCGAGGACTCGATCAAGGAGGTCGACGACGGCCTGCCGCTGGTGGCCGCGTCGCAGTCGGCCCTGGCCAACCTGGCGATGGAGAGCGGCAACCTCGACGCGGCGATCACCCGGTTCCGCGGGATGCTCAAGGACGGCAAGGCCGGCTCAATCGCCCGCGACGTCCGCTGGCAGCTGATCGCCGCCCACGAGGCCAAGAAGGATTGGGCGGCGGCCAAGGCCGAGATCGCGTCCCTGGTGAACGACCCCAAGTCCCCGCCCACCCCCGAGGAACGGGTCCGCGCCGCCACCTATCACCGGATCCACAAGGATGACGCCGCCGCCCTGGCGCTGATCGAGCCGGTCCTCAAGGCCGACCCGGGCAACCCGGGGGCCGTCGTCACCCAGGCCGAGATCCAGACCCGGACCGGCAAGACGCCCGAGGCCATCGCCACGATCCGCAAGGGGATCGACGCCACGGCCGCCAAGGGGGACAAGTCGCCGGCCGTGTTCTACCTGATGCTGGCCGCCGTCGAGACGGTGGCCCCGACCACCGAGCAGAGCTACGCCCGGGCCATCGCCGTCCTCGACCAGGGGCTGGCGGTCGACCCCGATGCCGCCGAGCTGGTGCAGGCCAAGTGCCAGCTCCTGGCCAAGACCCAGGGGGTCAAGGCCGCGGCCACCTTCCTGGAGGAGAAGGCCAAGGAGGAGCCCAAGGGTCCCTATCGCCGGATGCTGATGTCGTTCCACCGCGAGCGGGGCGACTTCGAGGACGCCGAGCGGCTGGCCGCCGAGCTGCTCAAGGAGTCCCCGGACGACGCCTCGCTGGCGATCGCCCAGGTCCGCCTGGTCGCCGCCCAGGCGATCGAGGCCGGCCGGGCCGGCGACAAGGAGGCCGAGAATCGGCTCAACGAACGCGAGGCGTCGCTGATCCGCGAGGCACGCCCCCGGTTCAAGTCCGACCCCAACTTCCCGCAGCTGGAAGGCGAGCTGGAACTCCGCCGGGGCGACTACACCCGGTCGCTGGCCCTGACCCAGGAGGTCGATGGCCTGGCCAAGGGGTCGCCCGCCGGCCCGATGCTCCGGTCGCAGGTCTTCCAGGCCAAGGGACAGCCCCGCGAGGCCGCCGCCGCCCTGGCCGAGGCCCTGGAACGCAACCCCCGGCTGACCGAGGCCCGGCTCCAGCTCGCCAAGCTCAACCTCCAGACCGGCAAGATCGACGAGGCCGTGCAGCAGGCCCACATCGTCTCCGAGGGCGAGCCCGAGGGGCGCACCGGCAAGGCCGCCCTCCTGATCGAGGCCCGGGCCCTGGCCACCCGCGGCGGGTCGCCCGCCCAGGTCCAGGCCGACCGCGCCCGGGCCCTGGCGATGCTCGCCGCCGCCATCAAGGCCACCCCCGCCTTCGCCGACGCCTACTGGCTCTCGGCCGAGATCCAGATGATGGGCCAGGCCCGCCCCCAGGCGGTGGCCGTGCTCAAGCAGGCCCTCAAGGCCAACCCGGACGACACCACCGCCCTGAAGCTGGCCGTGCAGCTGCTCGGCGAGCCCCGGGGCAAGGGGGTCGAGCCCCCCGCCGCCGACCTGGCCGAGGCCCGGGCCCTGGCCAAGGAGTATGGCGAGCCCGATGCCAATGGGGAACGGATGCTGGCCATCGCCTCCGGCCTGCACCAGGCCAACCGCCTGGCCGATGCCTTGCCCTGGGCCGAGAAGGCCGCCGCGAAGCTCGACACGCCGGTCGCCCACCTGGGCCTCGGCGACCTCCTGCTCTCGCTGTCCGAGGCCCAGGCCGACCAGTCCGAGTCGCGCAACCTCCTGGGCCGGGCCCTGGCCGAGTATGACAAGGTGCTGGCCGCCCAGCCCAACGCCGTCGAGGCGGTCAACAACAAGGCGTGGATCCTGCACAGCTACCTGGGCAAGAGCCAGGAGGCGCTGGAGCTGGCCCAGGGTCTGCTCAAGCGGGTCGACCCGAACGGCCTGCCCGGCGAGTTCTTCGACACCCTGGGCTCGATCCAGGAGAAGATGGGCCGGGCCAAGGACGCCGAGGAGTCGTACCGGAAGGGGCTGGGCAAGTCGCCCGACCACCCGGTCCTGAACTTCCACATGGGCCGGCTGATGGCCTCGGACAAGAGCAAGGCCCGCAAGGCCGCCGACCACCTGCGGGTGGCCCAGGCGGGCAGCGACCGGCTCCCCGCCCCGATGGTCGCCGAGCTGAACACCCTGCTCGCCAACCCCGTCCAGTAAGCCGGGCCCCGCGGCCCGCGACCGGATCTCGATGCACGGCCGGCCATCCTACGGGGTGGGCCGGCCGTGCGTCGTCACGGCTCGACATCGCCGAGGGCGTCGTGCTAGATTCGGGCTCCGGTCCGCCCCGACGAGACGGGATCTCGTCCCTCTCCCCATTTGAGGTTCACCCCACGCCATGCGACGACGCTCGATGATCGCCAACGTCCTGACCCTGGCCGCCCTCGCCGGGGCCGCCGCGACGCCCGCCCCGGCCCAGGACACCGACCCGAACCCGGTGGTCGTCATCGACACCTCGGCCGGCCCGATCACCGTGGAACTCGACCGCGCCAAGGCGCCGACCACCGTGGCCAACTTCCTCCAGTACGTCGACAAGGGCTTCTTCGACGGCCTGATCTTCCACCGGGTGATCCCCGGGTTCATGATCCAGGGCGGCGGGATGACCGAGGTGAACGGCCGACTCCAGGAGAAGACCGAAGGGGCGATGCCGCCGATCAAGAACGAGTCGGGCAACGGGATCAGCAACGCCCGGGGCACGATCGCCATGGCCCGGACCAGCGACCCCAACTCGGCGACCTCTCAGTTCTTCATCAACCACGGCAACAACGCCAACCTCGACAACTACGGCGGGGGCTATGCCGCCTTCGGCAAGGTGACCGACGGGATGGAGGTGGTTGACGCCATCGCCAAGGTCCAAACGACCACCAAGCTCGACGCCCGCGGCCTGCCCAACGGCGACGTCCCGGTCAAGGTCGTGACGATCAAGAGCATCAAGCGGAAGGTCAAGTCCTGACCCGATCCCGGCCGATGGAGGGGAGGGGGTCCGCGCCCTTGACCCTCCCTCGATAAATGCCCTAAGATAACGGCTCGGCCGCCGGGCCGATCGAGGCCGATCCCCCGACCGTCCCTCGAACGACGGTCATTGAACAGGAGAGAGCAGGGAATGGCCCACGTCGTCGCCGATCCGTGCAACGATTGCAAA
The DNA here is from genome assembly GCF_051175315.1 of Tundrisphaera macrotermitis. Classification (NCBI taxonomy): domain Bacteria; kingdom Pseudomonadati; phylum Planctomycetota; class Planctomycetia; order Isosphaerales; family Isosphaeraceae; genus Tundrisphaera; species Tundrisphaera macrotermitis. The sequence continues at coordinate 1,162,245 of NZ_CP195100.1, read as the reverse complement.
TATACCGACTGCGTCGTCGTCTGCCCCGTGGATTGCTTCTACGAGGGGCCCACGATGCTCTACATCAATCCCGATGAGTGCATCGACTGCGAGGCGTGCGTGCCGGAATGCCCCGTCGAGGCGATCTTCCTGGAAGATAACGTCCCCGACGAGTGGAAGGATTGCATCGCCCTGAACGCCGAGGAAGCCCCCAAGTGGCCGGTCATCACCGACCAGAAGGCCGCCCTCGAAGGCCCGGGCTGCAAGAAGAAGGATTGACCCCGGCCCTCCCGGCCGGGCGGCGACGATCCATCGCACGAAAAAAGCCCCGAGGTTGATCGGGGCTTTTTCGTTTCGAATCGGGATGGGCCGGCCGGGCTCAGCGGATCTGGTCGTCCGAGAGGGCCTCGCCGCCGGCGCGGGTCATCATCTTCACGAGCACGGTCTTGTTGATCTGATTGGTGACGGTGCTGACGCTGCCGTCGCACTTGAGGAAGTTGACCAGGCCGGGGTGCTTGCTCGACCAGTAGGTGTAGGAATTCTTGCCGTTGCTCACGATCGGCTTGTTGATCGTGCGGTCGACGGTGGTCCGGACGCAGCAGTCGGTTCCCTGGGCCCAGGTGCCGATGATCGTCTCGCCCATCAGGATGGTGTTGGTCGTCCCGTCGGTGATGTCGGCGATGCTGGTCGTCGAATTCTGGTAGGTCGTCCCGTTGTCGTAGATCCCCAGCACCGGGAGCGCCGGGGTGGCGTTGTCGGTGGTGTTGGTCGGGTCGGTGCTGCCCGCCGCATAGGCGGGGACGATGTCCGGGTTGTAGCCCGCCGCCAGATTGCCGCGATAGTCCGAGGGGCCGAACGCCTTGGAGGCGGTCGTGGTCGAGTTCGCGGTGGTCCCGGTGGTGGCCTGGGCATGGCGATTCGACGGGCAGACATACACGTTCATCGTGCGGCGGACGCCGGTGACGTTGCTGATCTCGTTGGGCGGCAGGGAGAAGTTCAGCTCGTTGAAGAGGTTGCCCTGCTCCATCTTGAGGAACAGCCCGGTCATCCCGTTCCACATGGCGGGCGTGGCACCGGTCGGCACGCAGTTCAACGTGTCATTGACGCTGTCGCAATACCACCCGGCCGGGAAATTGCCGAACGAGTCGTGGTATTCCTGCGAGGCGAGCCCGAGCTGCTTGAGGTTGTTGATGCACTGGGTCCGGTTGGCCGCCTCGCGCGCGGACTGGACCGCGGGCATGATGAGGGCGACCAAAACGCCGATGATCGCGATCACGACCAGCAGTTCGATCAGGGTGAACCCCGACCTCGGACCTTCGCTGAACCTTCGACGCATGGGACGATCCTCACGCACGGTGGGAGGGGGGGAGCGTACGAACGTAGGACGACTCCCCTTCAGGGTACTCCATCGCATGCAAGCCTGCCAACATCTCCCCGCGCGGATTGCGGCCCTGTGGCCGCCGCACCTCGCCCGGCGGAGCGTTATTTCAGCTCGACGGTCCAGTATGCCTCGTCCAGGAACATCTTCCAGCTTTGATATTTGCGATGGGCCAGCTTCAGGCTGAGGGAGGGGCTGGTCTTGGGGCGGACCGGGGCCTTGATCAGCCTCATCCCCGCCTCGGCGGGGGTTCGGCCCCCCTTGCGGACGTTGCAGCGAAGGCAGGCGCAGACGATGTTCTCCCAGTCCATGCCGCCGCCCCGACTCCGGGGCATGACGTGGTCGAGGCTCAGCTCGGCGGCGGGGAACCGTTTGCCGCAGTATTGGCAGCGATTGCCGTCGCGGGCGAACAGGTTGCGGCGGTTGAACTTGACCCGGGTCCGGGGCAGCCGATCGTAGGTCAGCAGGCGGATGACCCGGGGTACCTGGATCTCGAAGCTCATCGTCCGGATGAAGTCGTCGTCGGGGTCCTTGAAACGGGCCCGAGCCTCGGAGACCTCGCGCCAGCTGTGGAAGTCGTGCGTCTGGTAGCGGCCGTCGTCCAGGAGGACGACCTCGGCCAACTCCTTGAACAGCAGGCAGAACGCGCGACGGACCGGGATCACGTGGATGGCCAGGTAGCCCCGGTTGAGCACCAGGACGCTGGCTTCGAGGGGAGGGCAGGCGGCGAGGCTCATGAACGAGGCTCTCCCGAGGGGCGGGGACGGTTGTTCGGGGTGGGTCGCACGCGAACGGTCGTCGGGGCGGGATCGGTGGATCCCGCCGGTGCCCTCGGGAGATCGGCGGCCGGGCCCGGGCGGGCGTCGGCCGCGAACTCGCTCGGGCGATCAGGTCGCTCGGCCCTCCTGGGGCGCGGCCAAGGCATCGCGGACGGCGCGGCCCACCTCGGCGGTGGTCGCGGTGCCCTTCAGGTCGGGGGTCTTCGGCGTCCCGGCGGCCAGCACCTGGGAGACCGCGGCGCGGACGGCGGCGGCACCCTTCGGCGCGCCGACGTGCTCTAGGAGCATCGACAGGGAGAGGATCGCGGCGATCGGGTTGGCGATCCCCTTGCCGGCGATGTCCGGGGCCGAGCCGTGGACCGGCTCGAACATGCTGGGGGCGGTGCGGTCGGGGTTGAGGTTGCCCGAGGCGGCCAGCCCCATCCCGCCCTGGAGCACGGCCCCGAGGTCGGTGATGATGTCGCCGAACATGTTGGTGGTGGCGATCACGTCGTACCGCTCCGGCGAGACGACCATCCTCATGCAGCAGGCGTCGACGTGATTGTAGTCGGTCTGGATTTCCGGGTAGTCCCCCGCGACCTCGGCGAACGTCCTGGCCCACAGGTCATGGGCGAACGTCAGGACATTGGTCTTGGCGACCATGGTCACCAGCCCGGTCTTGCCGGCCGCCAGCCCGGGGAACGTGCGGGACTTGCCGCGCGTGCGGGCCAGGTCGAAGGCATAGCGGAGGCAGCGCTCGACCCCGGCGCGGGTGTTGATCGAGGTCTGGATGGCGACCTCCTCGGGCGTCCCCTTGCGGGTGAACCCGCCGGCGCCGACGTAGAGGTCCTCGTTGTTCTCGCGGACCACCACCATGTCGATGTCTTCGGGGCCCTTGCCCTTGATCGGGGTCTCGACCCCGGGGAACAGGCGGACCGGGCGGAGGTTGATGTACTGGTGGAACGCGAACCGGAGCCGGAGAAGGATCCCCTTCTCCAGGATCCCCGGGGCCACGCCGGGGTGGCCCACCGCCCCCAGGTAGAGGGCATCGCACTTGCGGAGGTCTTCCAGCACGGAGTCGGGCAGAACCTCGCCCGTCTTCAGATATCGCTCCCCGCCGATGTCGAAGGTCGGCAGGTCGAAGCTGAGCCCGTCGAGCCCCTTGACGTCCTCCAGGATCGCCAACCCTTCGCGGACCACCTCCGGCCCGACACCATCGCCAGCGATCACGCCAATCGTCGCCAAGTCCGCCTCCGCACCCGAATCGAACAACGATCTGCCCGCGGCCCGCGCATCGGCGGGCCGCCGCCTCCCATCACCGGACCCGACTGTATCCGCCAGGAATCGTGTGTCAAGCGTCAAGGCGGCCCGGCCGCATGCAAACCGGGCGCCCCGCCGCGGGCCAGGCGAGGAGAAACAATCGCCGTCCGGCCATGCGATGCTGTGGCGAGCAAGTCTCCGAATCGCCTAATCTGGCCGGAAGTCCTTGCGGCGTGGGATCATCGCCGACGGCCCGCCCCCCGCGTGACGCGTCGGCCCGTCGTCACGCCGCGGGGGGAAATCCGTTGACAATGCGGGCCGCCGCCGCATACTAGATTTCGCGGATGCGCGAAGGGAAGCCGGGGTCATCTCCCGGCCCGATCCCGGCCCCTCGCCCGCTCCGATCCATCTCTCGCATCGAGCGGCGTCCGGCCGCTTGCCTTTCCGATTCCGTAGCCAGTCAATCGCAGCCCCCCGGGAGACGCCCCGATGGCGACATCCACCGAGAGCAATCCGCCCGCGAAGGACGCCCGGGGCCTGTCGGGCGTCAGCGAACTCAACATGGAGAAGTCGATCCTCCGCCGCGGGCTGGCCACGCCCCAGGAGGTCGAGGCCTGCAAGGCCCTCCGCGCCAAGCTCGCCGCCAAGGACGATCAGCGCGGCCTGATGGACATCATGGTCGACGCCAAGGTCCTCACCCGGAACCAGATGCAGCGCCTCCTCAAGGAGGTCGGCAGCGAGGGCGGGCGGAAGCTGGAGATCCCCGGCTATCAGATCATCGAACGGCTGGGCAAGGGCTCGATGGGCCTGGTCTTCAAGGCCAAGCAGACCAGCGTCGACCGCATCGTCGCCGTCAAGGTCCTGCTGGATGCGCTCGCGGTGAACAAGGAGTTCATCAAAAGGTTCGAGCGCGAGGCCAAGATCGCCGCCAAGCTCCAGCACAACAACATCGTCAACGCGATCGACGCCGGCGAGGTCGACGGCCACCACTACTTCGTGATGGAGTACGTCGAGGGGCCGACGATCAAGGACGAGTTGGACAAGAACAAGGTCTTCGACGAGAAGGTCGCCATCAAGATCGTCCTGGCCGTGGCCGAGGCGATGAAGCACGCCCAGGAGCGCGGGCTGATCCATCGCGACATCAAGCCCGAGAACGTGATCCTGACCAAGGGGGGCGACGTCAAGCTCGCCGACCTCGGGCTGGCCCGGCTCACGGCCGACGAGAAGTGGGCGATGGCCGAGGCCGGCATGGCCATCGGCACCCCCTACTACATCAGCCCCGAGCAGGTCCGCGGGCAGGTCGACGTCGACATCCGGGGCGACATCTACAGCCTCGGGGCCACCCTCTACCACATGGTCACCGGCCGCGTCCCCTACCCGGGCGACACGCCGCAGGAGGTCATGCGGAAGCACGTCGACAAGAACGCTCACCTCGTCCCGCCCGACCACATCAACACTCGCCTGTCCAGCGGCGTCGGCGTGGTGGTCGAGACGATGATGGCCCGCAACCGCGACAACCGCTACCGCAGCCCCGACGACCTGATCCTCGACCTCAAGTGCCTGCTCCAGGGCGAGAGCCCGATGATCGCCGGGCAGAAGAGCGACTCGCTCGCCGGGCTCGCCGAGGGGGACTTCTCCGAGGACACCGTCGTCGACGTCCCGGTCTCCGAATCCGAGCGCGTTCAGATGGCCGGATACGTCAACAGCCGAAACACCATCATCGCCGCCCTCGCCGGCTTCCTCGGCCTGTCGATCCTGACCAACATCCTCGTCCTGCTGACTCGATGATGCGGCAAGCCTGGCTCCGCGTCGGCACGCGGCGGCTCATCGTGCGCGGATTGTCGGCCGCACTCCTCCTGGCCTATGTCGCCAGCTACGGCTGGCTCTCGCGCCGGGGGATGGCCGAGGCCCCCGAGTTCGGCCTCGACGGCTTCCTCTACGTCCCGTCCGCGGAGGCCGCCGCATCCCAGGACCTCTCGCTCCACCAGGCATTGGCCGGCTTCTACTGGCCCTTGAACCGGATCGACCAGGCGGCCTTCCGGGCCCCGCCCCCCTGCGGCTGCATCATGTGGCGGCTCAGCGGGTGAATTGCGACCTGCAAGCGATCACACCTCTACCGATGCCCGCGATCGATGTCGGGTGGGCAGCGCCCACCGCTCGGGCCCAGGATGGCAGGCGAAGTCCACCCGACTTTACCCCCTGATCAGGCCTCGATCGATTCCCACGAGCGGGCGTCGATCCCGGGGAATCGCGACAGATGGCCGACGTTGGTCGTCGCGATCGTCACCGAGTCGCCTGGTGGGCCCACTGTCGCCGCGACCCCGGCCAGGATCGTGTCGCCATCCAGGGAGTGCGGGTCGGCGGTCGGCCTCCCCTCTCGTCGGGTGATGGCCCAGAACTCGGACGCTTTGACCCAGGCTTCGTGGGAGACCCCGATCGTGAGGGACTCATCGCGAAGTCTTTCGAGACGGCCCAATTTCTTGATCGCCCCGAGTCGATCGAGTTCCCGACGCACCTCGTAGTCGGTGAGGTCCGTGAGCACGATCTTCGCGTCGCGGGCCACCCGGCGGGAGAGCCATTCCAGCGCGGATGCGACATTGGGAAGGCTTGGTGCCGAGCAAAGGAGCCCGACGACCCCGGCGTCCTGGAGGATGAATCGGGCCACCGTCAGTAGAGATCCTTGAAGAGGGGGCGATCGGGCCGGTCTTCATCCATGGCCTTCCAGAATACGAGGTCGGAGGCGCCGGGAGGATCATCGTCAGTCATGAGTTTGATCGCCTCGATGCTTTCCAACGCCGACTTGATCCGGGCCAGCCGTTCTTCCTCGGTCTCGGCCGGCCAGATGATCCGCCCTTTCTCGTCGGTCTGGAGGCGATTCGACTTCTTCGTGGCCTGACCCATCGCTCCGCCTCCCATTTGAATCTCGCCATGAAGAAATCTGGGATCAATTCTTGCTGAAATCAAACGGGCGGGCATATTCGCGCCCGAGGGGGTCTTTGAGGAACTTCTCGTGGCAGCAGGGGCAGAGGTCGAAGCGGAAGCCCTTGCGGGCCTTGGCGTCGAGCTCTTCGGCGCTGAGGCCCTCGTCGCGGGAGAGGATCTCGGAGATCGCCTCCATGTGGTCGTCGTCGAGGTCGGCCCCCGTGATCTCGGTCGGGTCGAAGCCGGCGTAGGCCTCGATCTTGACCACGTAGCGGGGATCGGCCGAGCCGGTCAGATCCTTGCCGCAAAGATCACACGTGAAGTGGACCATCAGCGTCTCATCCTTCGTTGCGTTCGCCGGTCGGGTCGTCCGGGATGTGGGGAGAGTCCGATTCTAACCCGCTCGCCTGGGTCCGTCCAAGCGGTTGGACAACGATTCCACTAGATCGGAAGGGGCCGGAACGCGTCAAGGCGAAAACCCCCATCGCCAGCGACAATGCCGAGAAAATCACGCCGATTTTCACCTCAACGGGCTCATAGGTGAGCAAGATGGCATGCTTGCCGGGCGGGGCTTCGATCGCCAGGAACGCCCCGCGATGCGCCTCCACCAACGCGGGTTCGCCGTCCAGTTCGGCCCGCCATCCGGGGTCGAATGTTTGACGCACCACGACCCGCGCCGGCCCCGCCTCGCCGACGTCGACGGCGATCCGCCAACGCCCGTCCCCGCCCGCCACCTCGCCCAGCGTGGCATCGCCGATCGTGCCCACCAGGGGCTCGGCATCGAGCCGGGCCACCCACGTCGACCCCACCCGATCGACCCGCGCGAACAGCCCCGGGGGCGGCTCGTCGGCCCCCACCGCCGCGACCACCCCGGCCTCGCGGAGGCGGTCGCGGGCCCCGGCGACCCGCGCCCAGGTGATCGTCCTGCGGCTGGTCCGGGCCGTCGGGCCGGGCGGGTAGAGCGGGGCCAGCCAGTCTAGGCTCCGCGCCATCTCCACCGAGTCGTAGTTCCGGGCGTCGGCCAGCCCGTAACGCATCAGGACGTTGGGCGGGAGTTCGGCCCCGACGCCGATGATCCGCCCGGATCGCCCCACGGTCCGTTGAAGGTCGGCGATCACCGGGGGCACCGGTCGGTCGTCGGCCGGGTCGATCGCCGGATTCAGCCCGAAGCCGAAGCCGAACAGGTCGACCACGGTGATCCCCAGCAGGATCGCACGACCGGCGTCGTCGGAGATCGATCGACGCCGGAGCGCGGCCATCAGGACGGTCAGGGTGATCCCCTGCGCCGCAGCCAGGCCGAGGTAGACCGGCACGAACCGAAGCGTCTCGTCGGCCCGGAGTCGGGCCATCGCCCGATAGGCGGCGGGGTCGGCCCCCGGCGTCTCCTCGGCGGCGCGGAGGTAGTGGGCCTCGGCCCGCGCGCGGATCGTCGGGGCGAAGCCGCCGATCGCCAGCGCCGCACACAGCAGGACGGCCGACGCCGCCAGCCAGGCGATCGCCGCCTTCCTCCAGAGCCCCCCGCGCCGGACCTCGGACAGGCGGTCGAGCCCGATCCCGCCCAGCAGCGCCAATCCGAAGGCGACCCAGAGGGTCAGCCGGCGATTGTCGGTCACTTTCAGGACGGGCAGGGCCCGCAGCAGGTTGTCGGCCGGCGGGAACTGGAACGCCGCCAGCAGGCCGAACAGGGTCAGCCCGGCCAGGAACCGGACCCGGGGGTTGTCGCGGCGGGCCGACCAGGCGAGGGGGGCGAGCCAGATCAAGGTCGCCAGCCCGGCGAACCCGCCCGCCGTCTCGTTGAGGTTGTGGACCCCGACCGCCTTGGCCAGGTTGGGCTGCCCGCGACGATGGCTCCCATACAGGTAGGGCAGGGCGGTGCGGAGCGCATCCAGGGGGCGAGGCCGCGCGAGCGCCCAGGCCGGCACCCGCTCGCGGTCGCGATCCCCCCAGACCGGGCTCCGGGCCAGGTAGGCCCCTAGCGGGACGATCTCGACCGCCGCGATCCCGATTCCCAACGCCACGCCCACCACCCACCACCGGGCCGGCCGCCACGACCCGCCCGGCCTGAACGCCCGCCAGGCGGCATAAACACCCATCGCCAGCAGGACGTGCGCCGCGGTCTGGACGTGCCCGCCCAACAAGGTCCCGCCCGTCGCCAGGGCGATCCGCCCGGCCGACCGCCACGACGGCCGATCCCAGGCCCCGTCGGTCGCCAGCAGGCACCAGGGGAGCCAGATCGCCGCGTTGGTGACCGGGTACAGCAGCCACCCGACCAGGAACCCGCAAAACGGGAACGTGAGCCCGGCGAACCACCGGCCCCACGCCCCCAGCCCCCACGCCCGGGCCAGCAGGAACATCCCCAGCCCGGCGAACCACAGCCGCGCCGCCGCCATCCGGCCATACGCCTCGGGCAGGCTCCCGAGGTAGGCGAACAGCTGGAACGGGTCGAACACCGCCGCCTGCCCGTTCGCCAGGTGCGGGGCCCCGCACCCCGCCCGGTCATTCCACAGCGGGAGCCGCTCCGACCGGACCAACTCCCGGTTGAACTCGATCCAGGGCTGGAACTGCAACACCGGGTCCATCAGCAGCCGGTTGGCCGGCTCGTACCCGGGGCCCTTGATCTCGCGGAAGCTGGCGGAAGCGAACAGGACGTCCGCCGGGCTCAGGACGCGTCCCAGCAGCAGCGATTCGTGGAAGAAGCCGACCACGATCGCGGCGAGGGCGATCATGAAGGCGTAAAACTCGCGTCTTGGCGTCATCGCCGGGGGCTCCATCGCGGGGGTCGGGTCCGGGCCGCACCCTAACCGATCCCCCGCGTCCGGTCATCCCCCGATCTTGCGCCCTGCCTCAGCGGATCACCTTGCGGCTGAACGCGACGATGAACAGGCCCCAGAGCAGGGTCCCGAGCAGGGACTCGGCGATCAGGGGCAGGTTGATCCAGCCTCGCGCCGCATCCTTCAGGCTCCCGAACCCCGAGGTGAACACCGACACGCTGGTCAGCAACCCGATCATGACGCGGTTGGGCAGGGTCTTCGGATCGTCGCCGAACGGCGGCTTCTCGACGTTCAGCCCTTCGACGCCGATCATGTAGATCACCGCGAATGCGGCGATGATCAGCAATGCCGCACGCACCGCCCTCGCCGGGTTGGTCCCGTAACCGCAGCCGTGGTCCAGGAACAGGAAGTCGGCCCCCTGCGAGCACTTGCTCCACGGGCGTCGCCACGACCGCTGGCAGCAGCGGCGCTGATTGACCTTGAAGCGGTAGAAGGCCCAGTCTTCCTGCTCGTAGCGATGGAGGTTCTCGTAGTTCTTCTTCAGGAGTCCATACTCGTGCATGGCCGTCTCGTACTCGCCGGCCTGCTCGCTGGCCAGGCGGCCCTCGACCTGCTCGGGGCGGATCAGGATCCGCTCGGCCAGGGCGTTGTGGAACGCGATCCGGTGGCCCGGACCCTGCTCGATCGCCTCCAGATAGGCGAAGTCGTGGAACTTGGCCCGGGACAGGTCCAGGAGCCCTTCGAACCGCGACTTCTCGGCGTCCCAGCGTTTGGGGAACGAGGCCCCACGGAACAGGGCGTCGCCGGCGAACTGGCATTCGAGGAGCTTGAACCCCTGCTCGGCGTGGAGGCTCCGGAAGTCGGCGCTCGCCAGGAAGTGGCACTTGGTGAATTCGGCCCAGCCGTCGAACCGGGCATCCCAGAACCGGACCTCGGACTCGAACCGGCAGGCCACCGCCGTGAACGTCCCCAGCGTCCGCATCCCGTCGCACCGGAGGGCCTTGCCGGCCACGGTCGTCTCGCGGAACATCGCCGCGACCAGCAGGCAGCCGCGGAGGTCGAGCCCCTGGGCGAACACCGCCTTCTTGCCGAAGACCGGCCGGATCAGCTTGCACCGATCCAGCTCCACGCACCCAGCGAAGCGCGCCTTCTCGAACCGGGGCTTGATCAGCTCGACCCGGCTCAGCTTGATCGGGAGGTCGAAGTCGCCCCGGAGGTGGAGGCCGACGATCCGCGCGTTGCTGATCGGTTCGCCCCGGCGGAGGCGCTCGCAGGCGTCCCTGGCGGTGATCTCGGCCGCCGGCTTGCGATCGCCCGGATCGTCCCCGGTCGCGGCCTCATCATCCCGGGTCGGTTCTTCGGTTGTAGCGTCCCCGGTCAGCTCGATGCTCATGGCCTCACCTTCTGGCGTTTCGGTCCCCGGCGTCACACCCTCATGATTCGCCGTCTCGCCCGGAATCTTGGCCGATGCTCCCGGAATTCAGCGGGCCGGGATCTCGGCCGAGGCGGCCGGGTAGATGGCCCGGGCCTCGTCGAGCAGCGTCTCATAGGCCCCCTGATAGCGGGCCGCGAAGTGGATCAGGACCAGGGACTCGGCCCGGGCGTCGCGGGCCAGTTCGGCGGCTCCGGCCGCCGTCATGTGGCGGTACTTCTCGGCCTGCTTGAGGTGCTTCGAGGCGTAGTAGGCGTCGCAATAGAGCCGGGTCGCCTTGTGGGCCAGGCGGAGGAGGTCGGGCCGGACGATCGGGCTCATCCAGGTGTCGGTGATGTAGGCGATCCGCGCCCCGGGGGTCCGACCGAAGTAGCGGGCGGCCAGGTCGCCCAGGGTCCAGCGGCCGCCGTCGATCTCGATCGGGGTGTCGGCCGGCTCCTCGGCGCGGAGCCCGGCCAGGACCCGGCCCACCCAGGGCCCCGGGCGGAGCGGCCCGGACTGCATGCGGGCTCGGTCCGGGTGGAAGCCCGACATCTCGACCAGCGCGAACGCCAGGCAGGGGACCGTGTGGTCGGCGAAGGCCGCCTCGACCCGATACTCGGGGATCTCCAGGAGCGTCGGCCCTTCCCACTCGATCAGGGTCGGCTCGGGCTCGGGGAACCGCTTCCAGTCGCCGAAGGTGGCGGCCTTGATCTGGCCGGCCTCGACGTCGTGGAGTTCGAGCACCAACTTCATCGACCCGAAGTCGGGATAGAGGTAGCTCTTGATCCGGTCGAAAACCCGGCGGATCGTCCCGGTCGGCCCGTAGATCCGGAGCGTCTTGTCCCGGTCCAGGTTCGCGCGGACGATCCGGTCGAGTCCGATGAAGTGGTCGACGTGGTGGTGGGTGATGAACACGGCCCCGAGGTCGCCGAGCCGGTCCGCGTCGAGCCGGGCGTTGTCGCCCGCATCGAACAGGATGGCGTCGTCGCGCCCGGGGTAGTCGATGAACAGGCCGGGATCACCCGTCGACCCGTTCACCAGGGCGATCTCCGACGCGGTCCACGACTTCGCCATGCTCGAAACATCCCCCGGGCCCGCCGCCGATCAGAGCACGCGGGCGATCACGCACTTCAGGTAGTCGGACTCCAGGCAGGACGCGGAGACCGGGTGGTCGGCCGCCGGCCCGCGCTGTTCGAGGATCTGGATCCGCCGGCCCGACAGCTCGGCGACCTGCCCAAGCATGTCCAGGAACAGGTCGCGGCCCACCAGCCCGGAGCACGAGCAGGTCACGAAGATCCCGCCCGGCTCGACCGCGTGGATCGCCGCCCGGTTCAGCCGGAGGTAGCCGCGCACGGCGTCCTCGACGTCTCGGGCGTGGCGGGCGAACTTGGGCGGGTCGCAGATGACGAGCCCGAAGGTCTGCTCGGAGGTTTTGAGCGTTTCCAAAGCATCGAAGACATCGGCCACCTCGAACCGGGCCGACCCGGCGTGGTTGCGGACGGCGTTGGCCCGGGCCAGCTCGATGGCGTTGCTGGACGAATCGAACCCAAGCGTCGAGGCCGCCCCGCCTTGCAGCAGGGCATGGAGCGAGAAGCCCCCGGTATAGCAGAACAGGTCCAGGACGTTCTTGCCGGCGGCGTGGGCCGACGCGGCGCGGCGGTTGTCGCGCTGGTCCAGGTAGAACCCGGTCTTCTGGCCGGTGCCGAGTCCGACGGCGTAGGTCACGCCGTTCTCGACGATCTCGATCGGACCGTCGGGGGCGGTGCCGAAGGCCACGCCGTCCTCGATCTTGAGCCCTTCCTGGGACGGAATCCCCTTCTCCCCCCGGAGGGTCACGCTCTCCGCCCCGGTCCGCTCGACCAGGCGGGCCAGGAGGAAGTCGCGGCGGGCGTGCAGGGCCAGGCTGGTGAACTGGACCACCAAATGGCGGTCGAAGCGATCGACGATCAGCCCGGACAGGCCGTCCGACTCGCTGAACACCAGGCGGGCGGCCGTCCCGGGGCCTTCGAGCTTGAGGATGTCGGTGCGGAGCCGGAGCGCGTCGTCGATCAGCCCGGCCAGGTACGCATCGTCGATCGGCGCGTCTTCCCAGCGGTAGAGGCGGACCCGGATGGCGCTCCGGGGGTTGAACAGGCCCCGGGCGATGAATTTCCCTTCATGGCTGACGACGGCGACCTCGTCCCCGGGTTCGGGTGCCCCCTCGACCGATTCGATCGAGTTGGCGAAGACCCAGGGATGGCGGGCGAAGAACGGGCGGGCGCGTCGGGGCTTGATCACGACGCGGGGCGGACTGGGCATCGGGTGCGATCTTTCGGTCAAGGCGGAGGGGACAACGATCACGGGGCCGCGACGCGGCTCGCGGTCTCGACCTCGGAGAGGTACGCCAGGGTCCGTTCGAGCTGGCTCTTGAGGTGGCGGACCCGGAGCAGGCTCCTGACCCGGCACAGCAGTTCCACCTTGTTGACCGGCTTGGTCAAGAAGTCGTCGGTGCCGGCCTGGACGCCGCGCTCGAAGTCGGCCGGTTCGTCCAGCGCGGTGACCATCAAAATCAGGAGGTCACGCGTGGCGGGGTTGGCCCGTAGCTTGATGCAGACCTCGAAGCCGGACAGCCGCGGCATCATGATGTCGAGCAGGAGCAGGTCGGGGCGGAACTCCTCGACCACGCGGAGCGTGTCCTCGCCGTCGATGGCGGTCCGGATCTCGCAATCGATCCCGCTGAGGTACGCTTCCAGCAGCTCGACGTTCTGGACGTTGTCGTCGGCGATCAGGATTTTCGGGGGATTTTGCGGAAGATCCAAGGCGACACCTCCCAAACGAGTGGGGACAGGTCCCATCGCGCCGGCCCGTCCCTTTCGATCCAGCCGATTCTAACCGGCCGGGGGGATTGTCGGAACCGGAATCGGGGCGAGACCCATCCCCGGGCGATCGTCCGACGAACCATCATCCTCGCCGGGGTTTTCTTGCTCCTTGAGTTCGATGGGATAAAATCGTTAAACCGGCGTCGACAATCGACCCGAGTCCCCCTCGGCGGATCACCTGGACCCGTCGCGTCGCCCGGATGAGGAGGCCCGTCCGTGCCGTTGCGCGAGATCGATCGACAATTGCTCGACCGTTGCCTGCGCCATCAGCCGCGCGCCTGGAACGATTTCGTCGACCGCTACATGGGCCTGATCTACCACGTGATCCGGCATGTCGGCCACGCCCGCAGCGTGGAACTATCCGAGGCCGACGTGGAGGACCTGGCCGCCGAGATCTTCCTGGCGATTGTCGACGACGATTATCAGGTGCTCCGCCAGTTCAAGGGGGTCAGCTCGCTGCCCACCTACCTGACGGTGGTCGCGCGACGGGTCTGCGTCCGCGAGGTCATCAAGCGATTCCGCGAGGCCGAGCTCGGCCATTCCACGGCGCACCGCTCCAGCGTCGACGACGACCAGGGGGGCGAGGCCGAGCCGATCATCGCCGCCGAAGAGGTCGAGCGGATGCTGGCCCACCTCCCCGAGCGCGAGGCCGACGTGGTCCGGCTCTACCACCTCAAGTACCTGAACTACCGCCAGATCGGCAAGCAACTCGGCATCCCCGAGAACTCGGTCGGCCCGATCCTGGCCAAGGCCCGACGCCACCTCAAGCGGATCGGCGAGTCGCGCAACGCCGTCTGACCTCAGAATGATTGATTCAGGCCGAACCAGAGGACCGGGCCATTGCCGGTCCCGATCGGCTGCGCGATGTCGATCCGGGCCACGGCCCGCTCGATGAACGAGAACAGGGCCACGTCCACGCCGATCCCGAACCCGACGCCGTGGACCACCGGGCTGAACTCCCCCTGGAGGTAGGACTGGCCCACGTCGTAGAACACCGTCCCCAGCACATTCCGGAGGCCGACGAACCGGTCCAGGGCGCGATATTCGAGGTCGGAGCAGAGCGGGAATCGCCACTCGACGGTCCCCAGCCAGACCGAACTGCCGATATTCTGCTGGAGGTCCAGGGCCCGCAGCCTCCGGCCGCCGCCCAGCCGGAAGTAGGGCACGTTGTCCGGGAACCCGAGCCCGCCGTAGCCGCGTACCGCGATCCGGGTCCGCGACAGGTAGCCCCAGTTCGCGGGCAGGGAGCGGACGATCCCATATTCGAGCGACATCCGGACGTAGTCGAAGGTCGATCCGATCGCGCGGTCGCCGTACTCCACGGTCGCGTCGATCAAACGGCCCCCCTCCGGGTTCCAGACCGGATAGAGGGTATTGAGCCGGAACCGGGCCCCGACCGCCGCGAACGGCTTGTCGACCGGGCGGCCGTCATCTCCCTGCCAGAATTCATTGCCGAAGCCGTAGTAGAACTCGTAGAACCCGGCGTCTTCGGTCAGGTTGCTGGCCGACTCCAGGAATCGGTTGCGGGCGAAGATCCGCCCGCCCGAGTGCTGCTTGTCGTTGTAGAAGTTGTAGAGCCCCTGCTCATAAAAGACACCGGCATTCCAACGCGGCCAGGGGAAGTGGAGGAACTGGAACTGCCCGCCGAAGATCGCCTCGCGAAGTGCGGGCTCGGTGCCGGCCCAGGCGGTGAGCTGGTACTTCTGGAGCCGGGTGACGGCCACCTTGAAGCCACCCCTCTGGTACTGGTCGACGAACAGGCCGGCCACCACCGAGGGGCGGTCGAACGCCTGGAACGTGGACGCCTGGTCGAGCGGGGTCATCAGCGGCGTGACCCGCCAGGCGATCTCCCCCTTCCAGCGGTTGTTGTCCGGCACCGCGTCCAGCAAGGCATGGTCCGGGTCGACCTCCACCTGCGTCGGCCGGTCCGGGGCGTTGAGGGTCACCGTCCAGGTGTCGCCTTCGCGGTTGACGTGGGCGTCCGGGACGTCGTAGCTGCCCCGATCGGGCCAGATCGGGATCCGCAACTCCGATTCGCCGGCCCGGCAGGCGACCACGGTCGGCTCGATCAATTCGCCCCGCTGGCGGAGGCGGATCACCACCGGGCGGGAAGGGGACCCGGGGGCGGCGTAGCCGACGTCGACGCGCTCCACGGCCCAGTCGGTATCCTTGTGCTCGACCAGCCAGTCGTCCAGGAACCTCGGCCAGTCGGTCCCCGGGTCGAACGCGGCGAGGTCACGCTTCAATTCGGCGTAGTGGAACGTCCCGAAAGCGTACTGCTGGTAGACCTGGCGGAAGAAGGCGAAGAAGCGATCGGGACCGAGGCGATTCTCGACCATGTTGATCACCTTGCCGCCGCGGTCGTAGGCCAGGCTGAACAGGGATCCCAGGTCGCTGAGTTCGCCTAGGTTGCGGATCGCCGACCCGCCCCCGCCGCGTGCCTTCCAGCCGTAGTAGCCGGACAGCCGCATGTCCTCGCGGCCGATCGTCGGCATCCAGTTCAGGTACTTGCCCCAGGTGACGATGGGGGCGTTGCGGCCGTATTTCTCGTCGAGGCGGCGGGCGGTCACCCCGTTGACGATCCCCTCGTCCATGAACGTTTCGGCGTAGCCGTCGGTCCCGACCACGTTCCAGAACCATTGGTGCAAGGTCTCGTGGGTCACGAGGTGGTCCAGGTAGCGTGTGCCGGCCTCCGGAAGCTTCATCACCCGGTCGTCGATCAGGACCAGCCCGGCGCACTCGTTGCCGTTCCAGCCGAAGAACGAGGTGGCGATCTCGAATTCCTCGTCGTAATACGGCCCGAACCACTCTTCGTAGAGCGGGATCACTTCGCCCATGTAGGTGAGGGCGGCCTCGGCATTGGCGCGGTCCTCGGGGAAGCCGACGACCCGGATCGTGGTCGGGCCGGACTTCTTCTCCAGGGACTCGAACCGATTCGAGCAGACGAAGGCGAAGTCGCGCGACGGGGCCGCCTCGATGGTGATCGCCTTGCGGCCAGGGCCCGCCGCGTCGGTGTCCACGATCCGGCCGGTCGACGCCACGACCTGATCCTCGGGCAGGTCGAACCGGACCGAGTAATGGCCGGCCTCCTGGTGCCAGGGCTGGTGCCAGGGGACGAACGGGGTCCGCTCCCAGCCCCTGTCGTCGACGTGGGCCAGGACCGGGTACCAGTTCAGGAGGTAAGTGACCCCCTTGTGATGCCCCCACCGGCCCCAGAAGTCGGGCAGGTCCACGACGAAGGCGATCTCGACGGTCGCCGTCTCGCCCGGCTTGACCGGAGCGGGCAGCGGGACGGCCATGATCGTGTCGTTGGAGGGGTCGAAGGCCACGACGGCCGGCTTACCGGCGATCGTCGCGGAGTCGACCGTGAGCCTGCGCCCCTCGGCGTCCATCGCCTCCTCGGGGCTCAGGCGGAGGACTTCCAGGGTCTTGCCGGTCTTGAGCCGGTCGGCCTCGGCCACCCGGTGCCGGGGGTAGACGTGGAACACCAACTCCGACAATTCGACGTTGGTCCGGTTGGTGAACACGACCCGCTCGCGGGCCTCGACCCGCCGGCCGGGGATGTCCAGCCGGGCCTCGATCGCATAGCGAGGCAGGCCGGGCGGGACCTTGAGCCGGGTCCGGGGCCCGGGTTCATCGGCAAAGGCCGGGCATCCGAGGGCGAAGCCGATGGCCGGGATCAGCCAGGCGATCCATCGCCGACGCTGGAGCATGAGGTCTCATCCCGACGCGGAAAGTGCCGGGACAAGGTACGCCTTGCCCCAGATCCCCCGGGGGAGGGAAGCGGCGGCAGTCTAGCAGTTCGCCCGATCCGGGCCAGGGCAATTATCGATACCGAGGCTCGTGGGAGGGCCGCTACTCCCCTCAAACCCGAGTCATGACCAGGGTTGCATTCTGGCCCCCAAAACCGAAGCTATTCGAGATCGCCGTTCGAAGGGGGATCTCCCGGGCGGTGTTGGGGACGTAGTCGAGGTCGCAGGCCGGGTCGGGCGTTTCCTGGTTGATCGTCGGGGGGACGAATCCCCGCTGGAGCGAAAGGGCGGTGGCCGCCGCCTCGACGGCGCCCGAGGCGCCGATCAGGTGGCCGATCATTGATTTCTGCGAGCTCATCGGGATCGACCCCGCCCGATGGCCGAACACGTTCTTGACGGCGACCGTCTCCATCAGGTCGTTGAGCCGGGTGCTGGTGCCGTGGGCGTTGATGTAGTCGATGTCGGCCGGGTCACGGCGGGCTTCGCGGAGCGCCGACCGCATCGAAAGCGCGGCGCCCTTGCCTTCGGGCTCCGGCCGGGTGATCCCGTAGGCGTCGAACGACGATCCGTAGCCGGTGATCTCGGCGTAGATCGTCGCCTTGCGGCGCTTCGCACGGGCCAGGCTCTCCAGGATCAGGACGGCGGCCCCCTCGCCCATCACGAACCCGTCGCGTTCGCCGTCGAACGGCCGGGAGACCTCCGACGGGGGCCGGTTGGAGGCGCTCACGGCCTTCATCGCCTGGTAGGCGACCATCAGCAGGGGGTCGAGCCGGCTATCGCAGCCGCCGGCCATCATCACGTCGGCGTCGCCGCGCTGGATCAGGCGGAACGCCTCGCCCACCGCCTGGGTCCCGGCGGCGCAGGCGGTCACGATCGTGTTGTTCGGCCCCATCGCGTGGTGGAGGATCGACAGGTGGGCGGCGGCCATGTTGGGCAGGTGGCGGAGCAGCCAGAGCGGCGCCATCGCCTCCCCCTGCGCCTGGGCGAACCGGCCGATGTCGAATCCCCCATCGTGGCCGATCGCCTTGCCGATCGGGCCGACCAACTCGGCGATGTCCATCGGGGTGATGCCCGTCCCCATGCAGACGCCGAAGCGTTCCGGGTCGAGCCGGGCCATGTCCAGCCCCGCGTCCTCGACCGCCATCCCGCCGGCCCCGACGGCGAATTGCACGGCGCGGCTCATGGTCTTGGCGTTCTTCTTGTGCTCCCCAAGGTGGGGGGTCACGTCGAAGCCCTTGACCTCGCCCGCGATCTTCACCGCGTGCCCCGAAGTGTCAAAGCTCTCGATCAGGCCGACGCCCGATCGCCCCTCGACGATCGCCTCGCCGAAAGCACGACGCCCGATCCCGTTGGGCGAGACCACCCCGATGCCGGTGACCACCACGCGCCGCATGTTTCGCCCCCCGCCGAACCAGATCCGGTTGATGCGTCACGGATGCCGTCGCAAGCCCAGAAACCTAGCATGAAGAAGCAGCCGATAACCCCGAGTTAACCCAGAGTGTCGATTCCTCCATCTCGGCTTATCCTATCATGGTGGGCTCGACAATCAAGCAATATGGGGAATCTAGGTCGAGAATCCGGCAAAAGCTCCCGCATGATCCAGTCTTGTCATTCTTACATGGAGAATCAATCCGGGTGGCCTGACCCGGCCGGCGAACCTGCGAGAGGTGACGCGGATCCGGGTCCATGTTAATTTAGAGGGCCGAGAGCCCCCGCACGCATGATCCGGTCTTCGTTTTCCCTCCGAGGTCGCGATGGTCCTGACACTGGCCGAGCGTTCGAGTCTGATTGCCCCGTCGGCGACCCTGGCGATGGCCGCCGAGGCCAGGAGGCTGAAGGGGGAGGGGATCGATGTCATGGATTTCGCCCTCGGCGAGCCCGACTTCTCCACCCCGGCCAACATCCAGGAGGCGGCCATCCGGGCGATGAAGGCGGGGCACACCCACTACACCCCGCCGGCCGGCATCCCCGAACTTCGGCAGGCGATCGCCGATCACTACACCAACAAGCAGGGGTTGCCGACCTCCGCCGCCCAGGTGCTGGTCTCCAACGGCGCCAAGCACTCGATTCACAACGCTTTGATGGCTTTGTGCGGCCCCGGCGACGAGGTGATCATCCCGGCCCCGTATTGGGTCAGCTATGCCGACCTGGTGAAGCTGACCGGGGCAACCCCGATCATCATCGAGACGACCGAAGAATCCGGCTTCAAGCTGACGCCGGGCCAGTTCCTGGCGGCCGTCACCCCGCGCACCAAGCTGCTGATGATCAACAGCCCGTCCAATCCGACCGGCGTCGTCTACGACCGGGCCGAGTTGGAGGCGCTGGCCGATGCCGTGCTGACCACCAACGCCGGCGTCCTTTCCGACGAGATCTACGAGCAACTCGTCTACGGTGACGCGAAGCCGACGGTTTTCGCGACCCTCCGGCCCGGCCTGGCCGAGCGGACCATCACGATCTCCGGCGTGAGCAAGACCTACGCGATGACGGGCTGGCGGATCGGCTGGTCGGTGGCCCCGGCGGCCGTGACCAAGTTCATGGCCGACGTCCAGAGCCAGGAGACCAGCAACCCCTGCTCGATCAGCCAGTACGCGGCGATGGAGGCGGTGGCCGGCCCGCAGGACTCGGTCCGCGAGATGCTCGCCAAGTTCACCGAGCGCCGGGCCTACGTCCTGAGCCGGATCGAGTCGCTGCCGGGCGTCCGCTGCGTCGCCCCCGGCGGGGCGTTCTATGCGTTCATGAACGTGTCCGAGCACTTCGGTCGGACCCTGGGCGGGCAGCGGATCGAGGATTCGACCTCGTTCTGCCTGACGGCACTGGCCAAGGCCCACGTCGCGCTGGTGATGGGCTCGGCGTTCGGGGCGGAGGGCTATGCCCGCCTGTCGTTCGCGACCGACATGAACACCCTGGAGCGCGGTTTCGACGCCCTCGAGAAATTTCTCCGAGGTTGAGGCCGAGGTTTGCCGATAATGGGGAGGAGGATGCCGGATCGGGCGGGCGTTCGAGCTTGCCCGATCGGCCGCGATGGGATAGGCTCCGCCCGCCCGCCGAGCACCCCTCCCGCGTCCCGCAACCAGGAGATCCCCCCGAGTCCCCAACCGGCCTCCCGCAGCGGGCGTCCGGGGAGGTTTCCGTCTATGGTTCGCCGCCGCGCCGTTGTCCTCGCCCTGGTGATCCCCTGTGCTTCGATCGGCTGCCATGCCGGGTCGGCCAACAACCTGGCCAAGCCCGCCCCGGCGCCGATCAAGACGCAGGAGGCGATCTCCAAGGATCGCTTCATCGCCATGCACAACAGCAACGCGCGGGCGATCCAATCGCTCAGGGCCTCGCCTCGGATCGAGTTGACCGAAGGGCTCAAGGATCGGCCCAGGTCCTACTCGCTGAGGGGACGGATGGCTCTGGAGCGGCCCCAAGCTTTCAACCTCGAGATCGCAGCGACCGCGAATACATCGGTCGCCAAGATCGGGTCGAATGACCAGGGCTTCTGGTTCTGGGTCAAGGACAACGAGGAGCGCGAGATCTACACCTGCGCCCATGAGAATCTCGACGCCAGTCCGCTGGCCGCGACCTTCCAGCCCGACTGGATCATCGAGGCGATGGGCCTCCGGGTGATCGACGCGGCCGAGGCCAAGGTCATCAGCGCCCAGCCCGGCGATAGGCCGGACACCCTGATCCTGACCCAGCTCCGCAAGGACGCCCACGGCGAGATGCTGACCAAGGAGACCGTGGTCAACGTCCGGGATGGGAGCATCGTGGCACATCGCCTTTACAGCGGTGCCAAGGCCCATCTCCTGGCCAATGCCACCATCTCCGAATACGGCCACATGAAGATGGAAGCGACGGCCGAGAACCCGACCGAACGCATCATCAACTATCCGTCCAGGTTCCGCCTGGAATGGGTCGAGGAAGGATTCGCCCTCGAAATCAAGATGGAGAAGACGATCTTCAATCCGAAGTTCGACGAGGGGACTTACGCGGCCCTGTTCACCGAGCCCACGGTCCCCGGATACACCCGGGTCGACCTGGCGACGCGGGGCGGCGTGGAGCGGGCCTCGGCGCCGGCCCCATCGTCGCGGATCCACGAGACCCGGCCGTCGCCCCGGTCGGGGTCGAGCATCCGACTCGAAGCGCCCCAGCCCCTCGGCGACGGGGCCATGCAGACGTCGGCCGAGCCCCTGGCCCTGGGATCGATCGAGGCCGAGGATCTGCTGCCCGACCCGACCCTGGAGGATGCCCCCAGGCCCCGGCCCGTCTCGACGGCCCCGGCCCCGGCACCGCCTCAGACCGCATCGTCGGCCGGGCTCAATCGGTTGCGCGGGCCGAAGTTCGGACGCTGAGCCCCGACCCGGTTCAATCGTCGCGGTCGGATCGGGGCCGCGAGTCTTCCACCTGGCCGGTCACGTCGGTGAAGACGTAGGGGGCGGGGTAGGACGAATAGTAGTTCCGGTCTTCGAGCCGCCCCAGGTGCGAGCCGAAGTAGCGGTCGAGGACCACCCGGAAGCTGTTGACCGGCGTGATCGTCGGGTCGAGGTCCGCGATGCCGCCGTCGGGCAGGTAATAGGCGTTGAGGATGGCCATCCGCTCGCGCAGGTCCTGGGGTCGCTCGCTCGACATCGCGAAGTGCGAGGCCGGCCCGTGGTCCCCCTGGATGATGATGATCGGCGGCGTCTTCGAGGTTTGGAGGATCCGGTCGACGACCTCCTCGACCCGGCGCGTGATGTAGGTGATCTGCGCTCGGTAGCGTCGGGCATAGTCGTCGCTGTCGCCGTGGCCCTCCAGGCCGATCCAGCCGTCGCCGTCGTAGAGGGAGTATTCCCGCTCCTGCCCCGAGGTATCGCCCCCGTCGGCATCGAAGACGAACGGGGGATGCGGCGACAGGACGTGGGCGAACGTGAATGTGGGCCGATCCGGGTCGGCCACCGCGGGCAGACGGTCGAACAGGTGGAGGATCCGCTCGCGGTGCATCCGGTGCGGGTCGCGCTGCTCCTTGAGCCCGAGCATCAGCCACAACGGCGTCTTGGCCACCAGCATCGAGCCGAACTCGCCCAGGTTCGCCCGGGGGGTGTGGTAGGCGTCGGCGCCGGGCATCTCGGTGATCTGGAACCCGGACGAGAAGCTGACGAACCGGTAGCCGTGGGGCCGGAGGGCCCGGACCACGGCATTGTTGGCGATCAGGGATTTGAGGGGGAGCCGATTCTGGGACGGGCTGCCCGCCAGGTCGTCGTGGTAGCGTAGGTTGAGCGTCGAGGAGAGCGACAGGGCGGTCTGGCAATAGTTGGCCGTGCTCCGGCGGGCGACGTAGAACCCCCGCTGTTCCAGGCGGTTCAGGAAGGGCTCGTTATCGAACCCGTAGAATTCGTCGAGGACGTCCGACCGCCCGTAGGCGTCCAGCACGACATAGTAGATATCGGGCGGCAGTGATGCCCGGGGTTGTGTCGCCGGCACCGCCGGGGGCGTGACCGACGGGGGGCGGATCGACCCCTTGGCCGTGGCCTGCATCGTGGCCGAGCAAAGCGAGAGTCCGACCAGCGTGATCGCAGCGACGTTGAACCCGCCGTGGAGCGCCCGGGCCAGGCCCGGCAGTCGCCAGACGATCGCGACCACCGCGGCGCCCGCCAGGATCTCGACCGCCAGGACGATCCGCTCGCGGCCGAGGATGTCGCCGCCGATCCCCGCCCGCTCGGCGAGCCGGACGCCGGTGGCGAACGAGAAGAACAGGACCCATACCGACGAGGCCACCAACGCGGCCCGGATCCCGTCATTCCAGAGCCACCGGAAGGCCGACCACACCGCCAGGGTGATCGCCACGACGAGGAGGCCGGGGATCAGCACTTCGCCCGGGGCGACGGTCGGGAGGTTCCGGATATAAAGCAAGGCGACCGGATACAGGCCGATCAGGAACGGGTGGATGATCCAGGTGCGTTTGGTGATGGTCACGGCTCTCTCGCGTCCATGAGGTAGAGCGTCCGCTCGCTGTCGCCGACCCGTTCGCGACGGCGGATCGCGAAGTGCTCGGCGAACGCGGCTTCGAACCCTTCGGTGGTGTAGTCATCAAAGATGTCGATGCGGGACGCCAGCAGGCGTCGGACCTGCGAATCCCCCTTGGGGACGAACTCGATGATCAGGTGGCGGCAAGCCCTCTTGAGGAAGGCCGCGACCCGATCCAGCGGCACGTTGTTGCTGATCGCCAGGTGGTGGACCAGGGCCAACGCCATGACGACATCGACCGGCCCGCGCTCCAGCAACGACGCGCGTTCCCGGTGGTCCCAGCCCAGCGCCGGGGTGGGATTCGCCAGGTCGAGCAGGAGCGGGAGGATGCCGTCGGTCCCCTTCGCCTTCACGGCCTGATAGTGCCGCTCCACGCAGGCGGGATCGATGTCGAAGGCGACCGTCCGCGCGCCGGCCTCGGCGGCCAGCCGGCTGAATCGCCCCGTGTTGGCCCCCAGGTCCCAGGCGGTGGTCGGGGCGATCTCGGCCAGGTAGCCGGAGACGAGCCGGGCCTTGGCCTCGGTGGCGGCGTCCGAGTAGTTGGTCTCGCCGTAATACTCGGCCCACTCGGTGCCCTTGGGCTCCCAGCGGAGCGACTCGACCGCCGCGCGCAGGCTGCCGATCAGGCCGAGCAGGGCGTTGCGGCTGAACGGCCGGGGCTTCGCCGTCTCCCCGCCGGCGTAGGACTTTTGTGCCCGCGCGTGGAGGTGGATGTGCGCCAGCAGGCGCGGCTCCAACCGGGTCCGCCACGGCAACAGCCGCGCGGCCAGGTCGAGCGGGACGCCGTCGATGTACGACCGGAACAGGGCATTGAGCCGGACATCGACCCGGGCCATCAGAGCCAGTGGGGCCAGGAAGTGCTGGCAGAACTGGCGATACGCGACCCAGGGCGCCCCTTCGCGGTAGGCTTCGAAGGAGAGGGTATCGATGAAGATCGGCCGCCCCCCCAGGAACTGGACGTTGAAAGCGCTCGCGTCCTTCAGGGTCAGGCCTCGGGCGATGGCGCGTCGTTGCAGCTCCAGGGTCAGGAGCGCCGCATCCCGGAGTTGGCCGAAGCTCCACTCCGTGGGGTACGAAAGGAACGGGACGAGTTCGGGCCGGAGGATCTTGTAAGCCTCCTCCGGATTCCAGGCCGGGACGTCGACCTCGCGATGCGGGATCAGGAGGCCATCATCGATCAACTCGTCGGCGAGGCCGGAGGTGACCAGGGCATCGTAGTCGGCCCGGCCCGCTCGGTTGACCTGGCGATAGAGGATGCCATCGCGCTCGAAGAGGAATCCGCCCGGATCGCGAAACGACCCGGGCGTCTTCCGCGCCTCAGGCATCGTTGGGGTTCGGTTGTCCATGAAGCCGAGGCCTCGCGTGATTCAATCGGTGCCCGTTCCCATGGCCGAGGCCGGCGGCCGCCCCCGCCAGCGACACCGACGTGCCGCGACGCGCCGAGAACCACGCCCGGAGGGCGGCCCACGACTGTTTCAGGGCGAACATCCCGCCGAACAGGCCGGCCAGGAGCATCTGGAGGGCATAGCTGCCGGTCCCGGGGTCGAGGTATCCCAGGAACGAGCCGGACGCCATCCAACCGGCGGTCGAATTCCAGGCCATGGGCGAGAGAAATTCAAGATGCATCGTGGGAGACTCCATTCAAACCTGATGCGAACGCGACAGCCTCCGCGGCGTGAGGACGGGGTGGGAGATCGCTCCAGCGATCGGCCCACCCTCGACGCGAGGGCTGCGTAACCGACGACACGACTCGATGCGCGGGGTGCCCCCGGGTGAAACAGCCCGTCTCCTCTGAAGATGACCCGGGATCCCGGATCGGCCGGCGAAGGCGAGGTCCGCTCACGCCGGGGATCGCTCATCCCGAAGTCCGGCCCATCCGCTCCGAAGGGGGGGGGGGCCGCATGTGATCGCGGGGACGTTGGAAAGCTCGAGGGTGAGGTTCAGCCCATCGCCGGGTGCGGCGATCCGCGCAGGGCCCCGGGGCCGAGAGGGTGGGTCCGGGGGCCGTGATGCATCGGACGGGGCCGGCGGCCAAGTCCGAGATCCGGGTTGCGTCGTCGACGAGGGCAACCTTAAACCAATCTTCTCGAAATGCCAACCCGGATTCGCCGATTTGGGACGATGCATGGACGATGCTCAGGTGCGAATCCGATCCCATCGGGCGACGGCGATCGTCCCGAACACGATCAGGGGGCCCCAGGCCGACTGCTCGGGGGTGAGGATCTCGTGGCTGCCGAGGTACGAGCTGAAGAACATCGAGGCATAGAAGATGCCCGAGGTGGCCAGCGACATCCCGAGGTTCACGAACATGTTCCGCCCGGCCCCGCCGAGCACCAGCGGGAGGCTCAGCAGCATCAGGTTGAACCCGAGCAGGGGGCGGAGCATCCGGCCGTGGAGAAAGACCTCGATCGTCCGGCGATCGCTCGCGTTGGTCGGGTCGCCCAGGGCCCGGAGCAGCTCGGGTGTCGGCGCATAGTAATACCACTGGCGGCTGCGGGTCACCGACCTGAAGGTCAAGGGCGTCTTGAGGAAGAAGGCCGGGGCCCCTGGCCGGGCGGCGATCGGGTCGGACGCCTTGGGGTAGGCCGAGACGTCCTCGACCGGCGAGAGCACCCCCTGGGTGAGCGTCTCGATCGACTTGTCGGTCGGGTTGGTGATGAACTTCACGCCCCGGAGCAGCCATCCCCCTCGCTTGGGGAGCTGGGTCTCCGTCTCGGCGATGTAGTGGGCCTGGATGGCCTCCACCTCGATGATCTCGCCCGCGACCCGCACCGGGATGGTCGCGTTGAATCGGAGGACCGAGCGGCTGGCGCGATCGGCCTTGTTCCCGTCGATGGCGACGTCGTTGATGTCCTGGCGGCCCACCACGAGGATCGGCCGCTGGCCGTCATCGTCGGGGGGCTTCTGCAGCTCCTCGGCGATCTGCGGCATGATCATCTCCTGGTTCACCACGGCCAGCAGGCTGACCGCGAGCGCCGAGATCAGCACCGGCCGGATCACCCGCTGGGTGCTGATCCCGGCGGC
This sequence comes from Tundrisphaera macrotermitis, assembly GCF_051175315.1. Lineage (NCBI taxonomy): Bacteria > Pseudomonadati > Planctomycetota > Planctomycetia > Isosphaerales > Isosphaeraceae > Tundrisphaera > Tundrisphaera macrotermitis. The sequence goes on along the minus strand of NZ_CP195100.1, from coordinate 1,136,144 downwards.
GAGCATCGCGAGCAGCTCGTTATTCTTCTGCATCCAGGTCACGGTGAAGATCGCCGCCATCATGGCGATGATCCCGCAGATCTGGTCGTAGATCAGGCTCATCTTGACCAGGTAGTACCGCCCCATGTTGCGGAACATCTGGCCGGTGCTGTCGGCGACCTCTCCGAACTCGTCGATGTTGCTGAATGCATCGATGACGATGTACAGCCCCACCAGGGCGACGAAGCAGATGAAGTAGGCCTTGACGAACGACCAGTATCGTTCGCGGTCGAGGATTCGCATCGGGCACGGCTCCTTGCCGGGTGGTCGGCCCCGGGATCATCGTGATCGCCGGCTTCAGCGGGTCGCGGGATCAGTGTTTCACGACCGGCGGCAACGCCCAGAAGCAGGCGCCCAGCCAGAGGACGAGGTTGCCCGACCAGAGGGCCAGGATCGGGTGGAGGATGTCCTCCTTGCCCAGGTTCACGCCGAACAGCATCAAAGGATAATAGACCATGATGATCGGCATGAAGCAGGAGATGAAGGCGCTGAGGAAGTCGCGGCGGGCGAACAGGATGCCCACCGGGGCCCCGATCAGCACGAAGAACAGGCTCCCCCAGGCCATCGCCAGCCGCATCTGGGTCTCGGTCTGGTACTTCCGGCATTCCATCTTCCAGTAATCCTGCTGGCGGAATGCGGTCTGGAAGCTGGGCCAATCGACCTTGTGGAGCCGGCCCGAGCCGATCCACATCGACGCGGCGATCGCCTGGCGGAGCCGTTCGTGCTCGATCAATTCCCGGTTGGCCTGCTCGGCCTCCCTCATCTCCGGGATCGTCATCTCCTCGATGGTCTTCCGGCCGGCGATGTCGCCGATGGTGCCGATCGGCATCTCCAGGGTGGTGCCGTTGAGCGAGACCTGCGGGGGCAGGGGGCCGCTCTGGCTCATGGTCCCGCCCACGAAGTGGATCCGCACGACGGGCTCGTCCTTGGTATCGCCGGGAACCGTCGCGAATTCGAGCCGGGCCTCCTTGGCCATCACGATCATGTCGAAGGCGCCGGTATCGTCCGGCCCGCCGTCGGGCCTCGCCACATACTTGGGATTGCGATGCTTGAAGGTCGGGCCGATCATGACCCGATCCTTGACGTCCTTGACCTTGATCAGGAACGGCCACTTCTTGGTGTCGAAGACCAGATCCTTCTTGAGGGTCTTGTAGAACAGGTCTTCCATGTTGTCGAACATGACCTTCTTGGCCGCGAAGTTGGCGTTGGGGATCGCCTCGGAGGTGGCGAAGCTCAGCACCACGCTCAGCACCAGGGCCATCAGGATGGTCGGCCACAGCAGGGTCCAGACGCTGAGGCCCGCCCCCTTGGCGGCGATCACCTCGTTGTCCGACGCCAGCCGCCCGTAGACGACCGTGACCGCGAACAGCAGCGAGACCGGCACCGTGAACGGCAGGCTTCCGGGGATCAGGTAGGGGATCAGGCGGATGATGTCGCCCGGCGCCAGCCCGATCCGGTTGGCCGTGGCCATGACCATCATCAGGACGAAGACGCAGGTGATCGTCACCAGCGCCAGGAAGAAGGCGCGGAAGACCTCGCCCATGATGTAACGCTGCAAGATTCCGAACCGCACCGGCGCCTCCTTCGGCATCCTGCCCCGGATGGGCCGACCAGATCCCAGGCCTCGCGGCCCATTCCCTGGGCCGCCCCATCCCCAACCGCCACCGAACCGAGCCGGACTAGCCGACCGGGTGCAAGCATCCCGAGAGCGAGGCCGCCAGCCTCCGCACCCCCTCGACCAGGTCCGCCTCGCTCGGGACGCCGAAGCAGAGCCGCGCGTGGTTGGTCGCGGCCGGCACCGGCTCATCCGGGAAGGCGAACGCGCCGGGGATGTACAGCACCCCCTGCTCGACGCAGCGGTGCATCACCGGCCCCTTCATGCTCAGGTCGACCCCCTCCGGGGCGGTCAACCAGACGAACAATCCGCCCTTGGGACGGGTCCAGGTGACCTCGCCTTCGAGCAGGGCGAAGTGCTCGTCCATGGCCGCCAGGAAGATGTCGCGCTTCTCGCGGTACATGGCGATCAGCCCCGCCAGGTGGCGATCATAACTGCCATCGGCGAGGATCCGCCGCATGACCTGCTGGTTGACGTTCGAAGTGCCGAAATCGTGATTGCCCTTGAGGTCGAGCAGGGGGGCGACCAGCGGGGCCGGCAGCACGCCGTAGCCGAGCTTCATGCCCGGGCTGAACGTCTTGCTGAAGGTCCGGGCGTAGATCACGGTCTCGCCCTCGGGGTCGTGCCGCCAGATGCTCTTCGGCTCGGCCCCTTCGTAGTTCAGGCCGCGATAGGCGGCATCTTCGAGGATGTAGATCGGGGCGTGTCTGGACCAGCGCCTCACCACGTCGACCATCGGCCCCCGACGGTCCTCGGCCAGGCTGATGCCGCTCGGATTGGCGTGCTCGCAGACGGTGTAGATGAATTTGACGCGGTGGAGTTGCCCCTCGGCCTCGATCGCGGCCAGGGTCGCCTCCAAGGCGTCGAGCTTCATGCCGCCCTCGTCGATCCCGACCCCGATGACCCGCGCCCCCCGGGTCTGGAGGACGCCCAGGAAGACGAAGTAGGTCGGCGACTCGACCAGGACGATGTCACCCGGGTCGATCAACATCTCGGTGACCAGGTAGAGAAGCTGCTGCGACCCGTTGGTCACGACCACCCGGGGGGCGATCGCGGCGAAGGCCCCCGGCTCCACGCCCTCGCCCCGCTCCAGGTGCGCCACGATCTCATGGCGAAGACCCGGATCGCCCTGGGTGGTCCCGTACTGGAGCGCCTTGCGGCCCGAATCCGGGTCGGCGAACAGGCCGTCCGCCACGCGAGCCGCCGCCTCGACGGGGAGGCTCTGATGATCGACGAAGCCGGCGGCCAGCGAGATCAGCCCGGGATTGGCCAGCGCGGTCTGCATCATCTCGGAGATGACCGGCGTATCGGTCCGGCTCGAAGATGCACTCAGGGGTGGGCGGGACGATTTCATGGGGAAGGCGCCAGGAACAGGGGGCCAGGACCCGGACGGGTCGATCGGTACTCTAGCGATTGTCCGGGGCCCGTCAAGGCCGGGGGTTTGTTCATGGCCTGACAACCGCCGGGGAGTCCTGGGTTCGGGCCGACACGCGATTTGCCGGGGCCTCGCCCCGCCACCCCGGTTGCGCATAAGGGTCGGGAGTGCCGTTGATCCACCGAGGGAAGTTGCGGGCGGTCGGGTCGTTGGCGAACCGCTCCGGGTTGCGCGAGGGCAGCTTCCGGTTGTACTGGAGCATCACGACCGCCTTGGGGCGGGTCCCCCGATGGCGTTCGATCTCGCGGTAGATGTCCGCCATCGGCTTGCCTTCGACCAGGAAGCGATAAATCCCCATCCAGGCCGGGGTCCGATCCATGCACCCGTGGCAATGGACCAGGATCGGCCAGGCGGACGGATCCTGGGCCAGGCGGAGGGTCTCATCCAGGAAGCGGTCGGACTCCATCCCGTCGGCCGGACTCCCCAGATAATGGATGCCGTTCTCGCGGGCGAACCGGAGTTCATCCTCGTGCCGGGGGCTGCGCTGGGGCGAGGTCTCGTCGAACAGGTTGATGATCGTGCGGAAGTGGAGCCGCTCCTGCTCGATCTTCAGGCCGGTGTAGGTCGGCATCGCACTCATGTAGATCCGCCCGGGGACGATCGCCCTGAGCCTTGAGAGCGGCCGATGGAGCGTGACGACGCCCAGGCCGATCAGCACCGTGCCGGCCCATCCCGCCGCGAGGCCGAGGGCCAATTTGCGATGAGGGATCACCACGCCGACCGGCCGCAGCCGGATCAGGGCGAGGACGAAGGCCAGAACACCCAGGTCGAAGGCGCACCGGGGCCAGTACCCGGCCGGCTCGACCCCCGGGAACTCGACCTGCCTGAGGCCGATCAGCACCGCAGCGGCCATCAAAAGCCCCAGCACCCCCCGGGCCCGCCCGTCGGACGCCAGCGCTCCGAGTCGGTGTCGATTCCGGCCGATGTTCGCCGCCGCGACCGCAGCCAGGCCCAGGCCGGCCGCGACCAAGGCGATGCGGAGGGACAGGGGGGCGGCCGGATCGAAGATCTCCCGCCATCCCAGCCCATGCCAGCCGTCGAAGGTCGGCCCGGGCGTGGACGCGTGCCAGAACAAACCCACGGCGATTGCGGCCGAGGTCGGCCAGAGGGCCGGGGAGTCGCCACGGTGGAGGCGGAAAATGATCCCGGCCAATGACAGGACGAGCCCGCCAGTGGACAGGTACAGGGCGATCCGGTCGAGCGTGTCGCCCGGCTCGGCCAGGCGATAGGCCCCCGGCGGCAGGGCGCTGAAATAGGGGCGGATCACCCGGGGGAAGTCGGTGTCCCTGGCCTCGGAGAAGTCCACCGTGTGCCAGATCGCGATCGCGGCGACCGCCCCCAGGACCAGCCATGGCCAGCCCCGCTTCACGAACGCCCTCGCCTTGCCGTGCAGCATCGCGCACTCCTCGTCGACCCGTGTCCGAATCCATTCGTACCGTGGCCGAGCCGCGGAGGGAGTGGTCTACCGCGACCGGGCGGATCGGGCAACCCCGAACGCGCGGCTCCGGTCAGGCCACCGTCTCCGGTCGCTGCTTCCTCGGAGCCTCGACCCCGGAGGCGGCGGGGGAGGTCCAGTAGAAATAATCGTTGCTCTGCTCGGGGTGGAGACGCACCTGCTCGGTGATCAGGTCGAGCGCATGCTGGACATAGGTGGAGGCTTCGCCGTTGCGCGGGGCGTCTGCCGGGACGTGGAAGCTGGGGAGGAAGTCGAGGATGTAGCGTCCCCTGTCGTCGGGCCGGGCGAAGACCGGGACGATGGGGGCCCCGGTCATGGCAGCCAGGACGATCCAGGTCGTGGAGAACTGGTAGGTCTTGCCGAGGAAGTGGCCGGGGGCGGTGTGGCCGCCGTGCCAGCGGACGTCCGAGGCGATCTTCAGGACCATGCCGGCCTTCAGCACGCGGGAGGCCCGGAGGATCGAGCCGGCGGCCTCGGTCGGCGTCGATCGCCGCGAGATGAACAGCTTCTCCTGGCCGAGCGGCCCATCGGTGCGGAACTGCTGGCCGAGGTACTTCGACACGTTGCGCGGCCGTTCGGAGAACAGCCGGAGGTCGTAGCCCTGGCGGAACAGCCAGTGCGACGACGTCATGTGCGATCCGAAGTGGTTGGCCAGGAGGATGGCCCCGCGCCCTTCGGCCAGGGCGGCGTCGAGATGCTCCTTGCCGTGGACGATGAACCGATCCAGGGCCTTCCGGTCGGACATCCCGTCGAGCAGGCGGTCGCGGGTGCGCCAGGTCACCAGGCCCGAGGAGAGGCGACGCGCCACGGCGCGGTCGTCCCAGGCCCGATCCAGCTCGCGCCGGGCTCGGGCGACGACCTCGGCATAGCGATCCTTCTGGCCGGGGACCAGGGCGTAATCGACCCACCCGATCCAGTCCAGGAACGCCGCCGAGAGCCGCGCCGGCCAGAGGCGGAGAATCGGGAGGATCACGCGCAAGATGTGCTTCTGCAAGCCCACCCAGTGATGCGGCATATCCTCATCCTTCCGTCGGTCCAGGGCGACGCGGGGCCTTGAGTCGGTGCGACTCAGGCCGCCGCCGCCGTCTTCGTCCGGGCGGCCACGAATTTCGCCAGGTCGCTCACGCGAGACAGCCCCGGCATGTCCTCGACGTCGATCACGACGCCGAAGCGATCCTGCATCTCGACCACGATCGAGAACAGGTCGAGCGAGTCGACGCCGAGGTCTTCGATCAGCCGCGAGTCGTCGCGGATCGCCACCTCGGACGGGATGCGGGCCACCGTGCGGACGATGGTGGCGATCTGGGCCAGCAGGTTCGGCTCGATCATCGGTCCCCCCTTGCGAGGATCAGGGCGTTATTCGTCCCGCCGAATCCGAACGACGCGCTGAGGACCGCCTCCAACTTGGCCGGGCGGGCCTGATCGGGCACATAGTCGAGATCCAACTCCGGGTCGGCCCGGTAGTTGATCGTCGGCGGGATGATCTGGTCGCGGAGCGCCCGGACGCAGGCGGCCGCCTCGATCGCGGAGGCCGCCCCCAGGCCATGCCCGAGAGCCCCCTTGATCGAGCTGATCGCCATCCGCCGGGCATGGTCCCCGAACACATCCTTGACCGCCTGGGTCTCGACCCGGTCGTTGACCGACGTGCTGGTCCCGTGCGCGTTGTAGTAATCGATCCGGTCGGGGGCGAGCCCCGATCGTTCCACGGCCACCGCCAGGCAACGGGTGATCCGTTCGCCGTTGGGCATGGCCATGTGATAACCATCGGTATTCAGGGCCCATCCGGCCAGGATCGCCTGGACCGGGAGCCCGAGTTCTCGGGCCTTGGCCTCCGTGGCCAGCACGACCATCCCAGCCCCTTCGGCCATCACGAACCCGGCCCGGTCCTCGCTGAACGGGCGGCTGGCCTGGGACGGGTCCTCGATCGAGCGATCGCCCGCCCGCCGGCCGCACAGGGCCTTCATCGTGGCGAACCCGTTGACGATCATCGGCGTGAAGGCGCTCTCGGCCCCGCCGCATACGGCGATGTCGGCCTCGCCGGACCGGAGGAACATCGCCCCCAGCGCGATGGCATGGCCGCCCGTGGCGCAGGCGTTGGCCGGGGCCATGCTCGGCCCGTAGAGGCCCAGGTGCTGGGCGACCTGGCCGGCCGCCTGGTTGATCAGCAGCCCCGGCACGAGGTAGGGGCTGGCGGCCAGGTTCTTCCGCTTCGACGATTTGACCTGCTCGGCCTCCAGCAGGTCGAGCCCGCCGAAGGCCGAGCCGACAACGATGGCGGCGCGATCCGGGTCGAACTGTCCGGAGAGGCGGTCGAGCCCGGCATCGGCCCAGGCCGCCCGGGCCGTGGCCATCGCCAGGTGGATCGAGCGGGCGGCGAGCCGCGACACGGCGGGGTCTTCGCCGGCCGACCCGGGTCCGAAGTCCTCCACCATGCCGCCCAGGTCGACCAGGTACGATTCCGGGGCCAGCTGGGCATGGCGCTTGATCCCGGATCGGCCCGCGAGCAGGCCTTCCCAGGTCGCGTCCATGTCCCGCCCCAGGCAGGTCGTGGCCGAATGCCCTACCACCACAATGCGATCCGTCATCCGCCGCTCCCTGGCCCCGCCCGGACGATGGTCGGGGGGCCGCCTCCGCGATGTCTCGCACCGATCCGGTCGACCGCTCCAATCCTGATTATCGTCAAAATCGCCGTGCAACTTAAGGTCGGTTCCGAATTTCTCGAAGTTCCGGGATGGGCCGATCCCGCCGATCCGGCAGATCGCCCGGTTGACGCGGGCATGTGGCCCGAGTAATCAGGAATCGATCCCGGGCAACCGCCCCGACCCAAACCCTTGCCCACGACGGGGCCCCGACCATGCAACTCGCGCGATTCGCCACCGCCACCGACCCCACCCCGCGCGTCGGCCTGATCGAGGCGGACGGCATCCGCCCAATCGGGCCCGATGGCTCCCTCCTGTCCGACCTCCTCCATCTCGAAGACCCTTCCCCGGTCCTCGCCGCGTGGCTGGAGGGGGCCACGATGTCGCCCTTGGACCTCGCCTCGGTCCAGCTGCTGGCCCCGATCGATGCCCAGGAGGTCTGGGGGGCCGGGGTCACCTATGAGCGGAGCAAGACCGCCCGCGAAGAGGAGTCGGAGCGGGCCGCGACCTTTTATGACCTGGTCTACCGCGCCGATCGGCCGGAACTCTTCTTCAAGGCGACGCCGAGCCGAGTGGTCGGCCCCGGCCAGCCGATCCGGGTCCGCCAGGATAGCGCCTGGTGCGTCCCCGAGCCCGAACTGGCCCTGATCATCTCCCCGTCGCTTCGGATCGTCGGTTATACGGTGGGCAACGACGTGAGCGCCCGCGACATCGAGGGGGTCAATCCCCTCTACCTGCCGCAGGCGAAGATGTACGATGGCTGCTGCGCCCTGGGGCCGGTGGTGACGCTGGCGGGGGCGATGCCCCGCGCGGATGACGCAGCCATCCGCCTCGAAATCGAGCGGGATGGTCAGATCGTCGTGGAAGGTTCGACCTCGACCGCGAAGATGGCCCGCCGGTTCGAAGACCTGATCGCCTGGCTCGGGCGGGATAATCGGTTCCCCGGCGGGTTGATCCTCCTGACCGGCACCGGGATCATCCCGCCGGACGACTTCACGCTCAAGCAGGGGGACCTGGTGCGGATCACGATCGACGGGATCGGCACCCTGGTCAACCCGGTCGTCCAGGGCCCGATCGCCTGAGCGGGGCACCCTTCGGAGATCCGTCAGTTCGGCTTGGATGCCGAGGGGGCGGGAGATGCGGACGGGGCCGGATCCGGGGTAGCGGGCTGGACCTCGGAGTTCGGCGCCGTCACCTCCTCCGGCTTCGACATGCTGCCCTTCTGGCCGGGGTCGGGAAGCTTGGGGAGCGGCGAAGGGACGATGAACGGTTCGGGGGCCTGGATGTTCGTCGGCTTCGACGCGGATGCCGTCGGCTCGGGGGACGTGTGGCCGGTCGCCTCGGTCGCGGGCTGCGTGCCGCAACCGGCCAGGCCGAGGCCCAGGGTCATGGCCAGGAGATTGGCCCTGCAGATGACGGCCATCAAGCCTCTCCGTGATCGTTGAAAGGGATTTGCTTACCGAGATCATTAAGAAGGAAGGGCCGCGGCAATGGGTCGCGTTCGACCGGCCGACGCACAGGTCGATCGGTCGATGATGCAACCCCCGGCCCCCGATCCCGCGTCACGATGATAGTCGCCCCGCCGTCCGATCTCAACCCGTCGCGTCACGCACGGACCGGTCCCCCCGGGGATCTCTCTGGGGCCATTTCCCTGCGTCGCCGGTCTTGGAAACGATTTCATGATCCGGGCGGATGTCATGTAAAAACCGCCTCGATTTGGAGAAACGACAAATTCAACCTCGCAAGATCGCGATATTCGTCAAAATCCGGATATTCGCGCAACTAGGGAATGCGGTGGCGTCTTCGCAAGGTTGCGGTCGCGATCACGCGGCGTCGGCGGATTGATTTTGCGGCGTTGGCACTCACCATGCACTCGCAAGCCATTCGACTCGCCCGTCAGGGATGGAATCCCCTTCCATTCGCCCCAATTCGCCAGTGATATCGAAGCCAGCCCACCCCATTCCCTGGTCATGATGACCTCGTGAGGGATCGGGTGAAGCGAGATGCCCGGCCGGCATCTCGCCCAGGATCCGAACAGGAGGTTCTCGATGGCCGCCACCAATCGAATCGCCCTTTACCTCTGCCTGCTCGGGTGCGTCGGCCGTCCGGCGTTTGGTGGGGCTATCAACCCGGTGCAGGGCACGGCCACGCCCGAGACGCCGCCGACCCCGGGGGAACCCCGGCTGGCCGTCTCCTCGGCGACCGAGGCCATGCTCAATCCCAGGACCGATGGCGGGACGATCGCGGCGAAACCCGGCCCGCCCCGGAACGAGCTGCGATTCAACTACCGTCCGGTGGGCGTCGCGCCGATCGACGAATCGGAAGAATCCCGCGGCAACAAGCCCGCGGACTCGGCCCCGGCGGCCTCGACCAGCACGCCCCCGACGATCACCTCGACGCCGTCCGCCCCTTCGACGAGCCACGCCTCGTCGACCGATCCGGCCGTCGCGACGAAGGCGGGCGAGGCCCTCAAGGTCGATGGGCACCTGGAACTGGCCGTGACTTCCGGCGGCTCGCCCCTGGCCTCTCCGTCGGCGAATAGCAACCCGGCCTCGTCCTCATCGGCCTCCTCCCCGAGCCACTTCTCGCCGCTCAATTCGTCCTCCGCCACGCCCTCGACCTCGACTACAACCTCGGGGCTGTTCGCTTCGCCGAACGCCACGTCGGGCCATTCCCTGTCGTCGAACCCCACCGCGACGGCGGCCACGAACGCGGCCGCCCTGGCCAGCCGGTCGGCCGCGGCGTCCGCCCCGACGGCCCCGACCGAGGTCGCCGACGCCTACCTCAACTTCGGGTCCGGCCCGTATGCCGAGGCGAAGACCCTGACCACCGGAGATGCGAAGCCCTGGTACACCAGCCCGGTCGTGTCCCGCGCTTATGGCGGATCGACCCCCGACGCCAAGGATCGGGCCTCGTTCGAGTCCAAGGTCGTCTCGACCGTCGAGAAGACCTACGAGAAGGCCGGCGTCCCGGTCCGGCTGACCACGGACCCTTCGGTCGACGCGGCCCACATGTTGAGCGTGGTGGCCAACACCCAGGCCACCGCCAATCCCAACGCGATCGGGATCGCCAGCGTGGGCTTCAACGGCTTCACGTTCGTCGACAAGTTCACCGAATCCCGCTCGCCCGACGACCTCGCCACGGCGATCGGCCACAACGTCGCGCATGAGCTGATGCACACCTTCGGCATCGCCGACCACCCCGAAACGACGGGGGACGCCGTGGACGCGGCCACCGCGAGCTGGTCGAGCCTGAACGATCCCAACGCCTCGTTCAGCCAGTCCGCCGCCAACCAGCTGTCCACGCTCAACTTCCGGGCGACCGACGATCTCCTGGCCTCCTCGGCCGGCACCCAGCCGATCGTCGAGAGCGGCCAGGAGGCCATGCCCGCCCCGGTCCCCGAGCCCTCGACCGTGGCCCTGTGGGCCCTGGCCGGCACGCTCGGGATCGTCCTTCGGCGGCGTGCCCGGGCCTCGGCCCGCTGAGCGGGCGCGGGGGCCGATGCGAGATCGGCTCGTCCCTCGCATGCCGCCTTCGATTCGATTAGATTGATCCTTCCGGGGGAGCATCGCCTCCCGGACGACGGCCGCCCCGAACCGGGCGGCCGATCGACGATCGCCCCGAGCCGTCCGCCCCTGGATGAGTCGATCGATGAGCCCCTGGCTGCCCCTGGCCCTGTCCGCGACCCTCCTGATCCTCCCCCGATTCCTGCGACCCCCGACGGCGCCGACCTGGGAATTCCGGGGGTTCCTTGCTTTCCTCTGGTATCTCAACGCGGCGTATTGCACCCTGATGCACCGGCTGCAAGGGGATCCGTCGACCTTGCCGCCGACGGGGCCGGCGATCCTGATCGCAAACCACACCTGCAACATCGACCACTTCCTGCTCCAGGCGGGGACCGGCCGGCAACTCGGCTTCCTGATCGCCCGCGAGTTCTACGACTACTGGGCCTTCCACCCGTTCTGCAAGATGATCGGCTGCATCCCGGTCAATCGCGACGGCCGCGACCTCGCCGCGACCCGCGCGGCCCTGCGGGCGCTGGCCGACGGGCGGGTCGTGCCGGTCTTCCCCGAGGGGCGGATCACGCCCAGTTCGGGGCGGGAACTCGGGGAGGGGAAGCCCGGGGTGGCCTTCATCGCCCTGCGGGCCAAGGTCCCGGTGGTCCCCGCCTACATCTGGGGGGCCCCCCCGTCCAAGAAGTTCCTGGTCTCGCTCTGCAGCCCCTCGCACACCCGCATCCTGTACGGGCCTCCCATCGACCCTTCGTCTTTCGTCGCGGAGAAAGGGCACGATGCCGAGCGGGCGGCGATCACTCGCACGACCGAGATCTTGATGGGGGCCCTTGAGGACCTCCGCCAACGCGCGATCCGGGAGGATCGGGCCGGGTGATGGCCTCCCCGGACCACTTCGCCTGGCGCGAGGTCCTGCGGCGCTACCCGCCCGATTGCCGCCCGATCGGCGAGGTCGAGGCCCTGGGCAGTGCCGGGGGATTCAGCGGATCGCGCCTTTGGCGGATCGCGTCGCCGAGAGGGATGTTGGTCCTCCGGGCGTGGCCCAGGGATGGGTTCCGATGGACGACCCTCGATCGGATCAACGCCTGGCTTCGTTCTGCCGAGGCCCTTCCGTTCGTGCCCGTGCCGATCCGCTCCTCGGACGGACGGACTTCGATCGAGGCGGCCGGCCGGGCCTGGTCCCTGACTCCCTGGATGCCCGGGGAGGCCGATCCGATTCGTCCCCCTTCGCCCGATCACATCCGGGCCGGCTTCGAGGGGCTGGCCGCATTCCACCGCCGGTTCGCCCCGGATGTCCGGTCGACGAGCCCCGGGATCGCCGACCGCCTGGCCGACCTCGAACGCTGGATCGGGGGGGATTTCGCCCGGATCCGCGGCCTCCTGCGGTCGGTCGGCTCCGATCCGCGCTCCGACCTGACGCGGGCGTGGGTGGAGCGGGCGATGCGGAAGGCACCGGTCCTCCGGGGCCTGCTCCTCTCGGCGAGAGATCTGGCGATCCCGGTCCAGCCCTGCCTCCGCGACGCCCGGCCCGACCATTTCCTGTTCGACGGCGGGCGGCTGACCGGCCTGATCGACTTCGGGGCGATGGGGATGGAAACCGTCGCGGCCGACCTGGCCCGGTTGATGGGGGAATGGCTCGGCGCCGACCTCCCGGCCCGCGCCCTGGCCGAGGCTTCGTATCGGGCGATCCGGCCGCTCGACGACGGGGAGGCCCGCCTGATCCCGGCCTTCGAGGCGGCGAACGCGGTGCTCGGGGCGGGCCGATGGGCCCGGTGGCATTTCTTCGAAGGACGCCGGTTCGAAGATCCCGATGCCGTGGCCGAGGGGCTCCGCCGCTGCCTCCGCCGCATGGACGAGGCCGAGCGGCTCGCCGGGCCGTTCAGGACATGAGGCGGCGGGTCTCCTCCTGATCGACCGAGACCCGGCGGATCGAGAGGGCCTGGCCGGTCTCGGGATCGACCGAGACCACGGCGCCGCAGAGTCGGGGGTCGCCGGTGGCGACGTCGTAGAAGTGGGGGACCAGCGTCAGGGTCGAGGCGATCACCCGGTCATAGCGGCGGCCGAGGATCGAGTCGTAAGGCCCGGTCATGCCGACGTCGGACTGGAACGCGGTCCCCTTCGGCAGGATCTGGTCGTCCGCCGTGGCCACGTGGGTGTGGGTGCCGAGGACGGCGGAGACCCGCCCGTCCAGGTAACGCCCAAGGAGTTGCTTGTCGCTGGTCGCCTCGGCATGGACGTCGACCAGGATCACCTTGGCCTGGGGGCCGATTTCTTCGAGGATCCTGTCGGCCGCGCGGAACGGGCAGTCGACCGGCTTCATGAAGGTGCGGCCCATGACCGTGAAGACGCCGACCATCGTCCCGTCGCGGGCCCGGACCACCGCCGACTCGGCGCCCGGGGCGTCGGGGGCATAGTTGGCCGCCCGGAGGATGTTGTCATGGCGGTCGAACAGGGTGAAGACTTCATCCTTGCGATAGGCGTGGTCGCCCAGGGTGAAGACGTCCACGCCGGCGTCGGCCAGTTCCTCGTGGCATTTGATGGTCAGGCCCGACCCGCCGGCCGAGTTCTCGGCGTTGCACACCACCAGCCCGAGTTCCCACCGGTGGATCAGCCGGGGCAGGGCCTGCGACACGATCTTGCGGCCGGGAGCCCCGACGACGTCGCCGATGAAGAGGATGTTCAGGGGCATGGGGGCCTCGTCTCGTGTCTCGATGCCATCCGATCCGGCCTCATCGGGCGAACTCGACGGTGCGCGTCTCGCGGAGCACGGTGACCTTGACCTCTCCGGGATAGGTCAGCTGCTCCTGGACCGCCTTGGCGATGTCGCGGCAGAGCTTCGCCGCGGCCTCGTCGCCGAGGCGGTGGCTGTCGGCGATCACCCGGATCTCGCGGCCGGCCTGGATCGCATACGCCTGATCGACGCCCGGGAAGCCGCAGGCCAGGGCTTCCAGGTCTTCCAGACGCCGGACGTACTTGTCGAGTGTTTCGCGGCGGGCGCCCGGGCGGCTGGCACTGATGGCGTCGGCGGCCGCGACCAGTACCGTGTAGGGCGTCTCCGGCCGGAGGTCGTCGTGGTGCCCGAGGGCCGCGTGGACGACCTCCTTGGGCTCGCCGTAGCGCTTGGTCAGCTCGCCGCCGATGGCGGGGTGGCCGCCTTCCATCTCGTGATCGGCGGCCTTGCCGATGTCGTGCAGGAGTCCGGCGCGGCGGGCCAGGGCCCCATCCAGTCCGATCTCCTCGGCGATCAGCCCGGTCAGGTAGGCGACCTCGATCGAGTGCCTCAGGACGTTCTGGGAATAGCTGGTGCGGAACTTGAGCCGGCCGAGCAGGTCGAGGAGCTTGTCGTGGAGGCCGGGGACGTTGGCCTCCTGGGCGGCGACCCGGCCGATCTGGCGGATGTGCCGCTCCATCTCCTCCTGGGTCTCGGCGACCACCTCCTCGATCCGCGTCGGATGGATGCGGCCGTCGAGGATCAGCTTCTCCAGGGCGAGCTTGGCGGTCTCGCGGCGGATGTTGTCGAAGGCGGATACGATCACGATGCCCGGGGTGTCGTCGACGATCACGTCCACGCCGGTCGCCTTCTCGAAGGCGCGGATGTTCCGGCCTTCCCGGCCGATGATCCGCCCCTTCATGTCGTCGGTCGGGATGTCGACGGTGCTGACGGTGGTCTCGGCGGTGTGGCCGGCGGCGTAGCGCTGGATCGCGGTGGCAAGGATCTCGCGGGCCTTCTGGACGGCGGTTTCCTTGAGTTTCTGCTCGTGCTTCAGGATCAGGCCGCCGACCTCGTGGCTCAGCTCGTCCTCGATCTCGCGGAGCAGGAGGTCTCGGGCCTCGTCGCGGCTCATCTGGCCGATCCGGTGCAGGGCCTCGCGCGAATCGGCCAGGGCCTGGCGGATCTCCTGATTGCGGCGGCTCAGCTCCTCCTGCTGCTCGGTGAGGTAGCGCTGGACCGTCTCGAAGTCGCGTTCCTTCTTGTTGATCAGGTCGAGCTTCTGGTCGAGCAGGTCGGCGCGTTTTTCGAGCCGGCGCTCCTGCTCGCGGATCCCGACGCGGAGGGATTCCGCCTCGGCGTCGAGCGCCTCGCGGCGGCGGCTGGCCTCCTCGCGCGACAAGATATCGGCCTCCTTGCGGATGGTATCGGCCTCGCGTCGGGCGTCGTCGAGGATCGCCAGCGCCAGCTCCCGGGCGGTCTTGGAGCGGGCCCGGGCGTAGAGCGACAACGAGCCGGCGCCGCAACCGATGCCGACCAGCCAACCGATGAGACCCGCGAGGGTTTCCCCAACCACGTCCGCCCTAGCCTTTCCTTGGGATGAGCCGCGACGTGCACCGGCATCCGGGCGGCCCGTCGGCAATCGGGGCGGCGGGGCCGCTCCGATCGACGATTCGACGGGGCCCGGATGTCTTCCGGCACGAGGCAACGACCCGGGCGGGGTCGGATCGACCGATCGCCGGGTCGCGGAGGCTTCGGAGTCGGCCGGGTCGGGGGAGGGGATGGCGTGACGGGGCCGGGCCGAACCGAGCGACCCAGGCCACCATCCAGGCCCATCCAATCCACGTCCCGAGGCCGAACACTCCGAGGTCCTTTCGCGAGGCGGGGAATGCGAAATCGTCCCGGCCGCCGTGCGGGCCCGGGCCGGGTCGGCCGGCCGGACCCGGCGTTGCCGGGGACGATGGAAAGTCGTCGATCGTCGAACCGGTCGGGGTCGAAGGCTTTCCGCGACGTCACCGTCGGCGGTCGGCGCCCCGCCCGGCCCCGCGGGCCCCACCTCGATCATCGAGTCGGGCCCATTGCGGGCTAACTTCTCATCCTAACAGAACCGGACCCGACTTCAACCGGCCGCCCCGGCGTCCGGCCCGCCCGCGGAACCTGGGCCACCGAAGTAGGACCGGTCGCGGGCCTCCCAATCGGCGTAACCCAGGATCTCATAAAGCTCGGCACGGCTCTGCATCCGATCGAGGAGGCCGCGTTGCGTGCCCTGGTCGCGGAGCACCCGCAGGGTCTCCTCGGCCGCCTTCATGGCCGCCCGGAAGGCGGTCAGCGGGAACAGGGCGATCCGGTAGCCCATCGCGCCCAGCTCGTCGACGGAGAGCAGGGGGCCGCGGCCGAACTCGGTCATGTTGGCGATCAGCGGGGCGGGGACGGCGCTGGCGAACCGGGCGAACTCCTCGGCCGACTCCATGGCCTCCGGGAAGATCATGTCCGCACCGGCATCGAGGTAGGCCCGCGCCCGATCCACGGCCGCGTCGAAGCCCTCGACCGACCGGGCGTCGGTCCGGGCCACGATCACGAATCCCGGATCGCGGCGGGCGGCGACCGCGGCGCGGATCTTCGCCGCCATCGCCGACGCGTCGATCACCGACTTGCCGGTGAGGTGGCCGCACCGCTTGGGCAGGACCTGATCCTCCAGGTGCAGCCCCGCCGCCCCGGCCGCCTCATAGAGCGTGACCGTGCGCTCGACGTTGATCGCCTCGCCGAATCCGGTGTCGGCGTCGCAGAGCAGGGGGATCGTCGCGGACCGGGCGATGATCGCCGCCTGCTCGGCGAACTCGGTGAGCGTGAGCAGGCCGATGTCGGGGAGTCCGGCCCAGCCCGCCGACAACGCCCCGCCCGAGAGGTAGATCGCCCGGAATCCGAGCCGCTCGGCCATCCGGGCCGCCAGGGCGTTGAAGACGCCCGGCATCGCGATCGCCCCGCCCGCCCAGGCCGCCCTCAGCCGATTTCCCGCCGTATCCATGATCTTCGGCCCCCGTCCCGTCGAAAAGCATCCCGATCCCGACATCGTCGCAGATCCGGCCGGTGATTGCCCGGGGCGTCGGGCCGCGATCGGCGCAACCGTCATTGGGATTGACCGATATGGGGGGTTGGGCTAATTTTCGCACGGATCCACCGTCATGATGCATCGAAGGGAATCGATGCCTCGGCGATGGAGCGGAGACCGCCATGATGGTGCCGATCAGCCGACGCGGGGCCGACCCCCATTCAGGCGCGGACACGCGACCGATCGCGTTCCTCGTCAGCACGACCGGGGCGGCCAAGGGGATCAAGACGTCGCTCGGCACGCCGGCCTACTCCTACTTCTTCGTGTTCCAGGCCCTGGCCCCGGTGCTGGAACAGTTCGGCAAGTGGACCCTGCTCGACCGGCCCGAGAGCAGCCTCCCGTTCGTCGCGGCCCGCGCCGAGGCGGACGGTTTTCGGCCCGTCCACCTGGCCATCCACCCGCCCCAGGACGTCTACCTGACGCCGGCGGTCCCGAACATCATCTTCCCGTTCTGGGAATTCCCGGACATCCCCGACCGGGACTTCGATTACGACACCCGGCAGAACTGGGTTCGTGTTTCCAATCGCGCCGACCTGATCATCACCGCCTGCCACTTCACCGCCGACGCCTTCCACCGGGCCCGGATCAAGACCCCGGTCGCGGTGGTCCCGGTGCCGCTCCAACCCGAACATTTCCAGGTCCCGGACTGGGATCCTGACCACGCCTGGACGCTCACCTGCCGCCATGTCGCCTGGGGTAGGCCGAGTCCGCAGGATGAGGCGCCCGCCGTCGAGGCGGCCGATGCGGTCGAGGCGTCGAGCACGCCGAAGCCCCGGCGGTCGTGGAAGTCGCGGGCCTACGGGGCGGGGCGCGGCCTGTTCCGCAAGGCTTATCCCTGGCTGGGCAGCCGGACCCTGGAGCGGGTCGCGCGGGCTCGGCACTACCTGGTCGCGTCGGCGGGGTTCTGCCCGCAGACCATGGCGCCGCTGCCCGGGCCGAAGCCAGGCCTGGTCCGGCTCGCCTACGCCGTGGCCCGCGACCAGTATCGCCGCCGGGTCGCCCGCTGGCTGAGCCCGGAGGCACTGTCGAAGATCACCCGGATCAAGGCCCGGGCGCTCCGGGTCGTGGGCCGAGAGCCGATCCTCGCCCCGGACCCGCTCCTCCCATCGACGCCCCTGACCCTGGGCGGGCTGGTGTTCGCCAGCACGTTCAACCTGGGCGACCGCCGGAAGAACCACGTCGACCTCCTGTCGGCGTACCTGCTGGCGTTCCGCGACCGCCAGGATGCAACGCTGGTGATCAAGCTGGCGACCAGCCCGGCACGCGAGCACCACGAGATCGGCACGTTCCGGAAGATGTACGAGGCGCTCCACATTCGCCACGAGTGCCGCCTGGTGGTGATCACGGACTTCCTGACCGACCAGCAGATGCGCGAGCTGACCCGGGCGACGACGTTCTACGTCAACACCAGCCGCGCCGAGGGGGCCTGCCTCCCCCTGCAGCAGGCCCTGGCGGCCGGGAGGCCGGCGATCGCCCCCGACCATACCTCGATGTCCGACTACATGGACGAGTCGGTCGGGTTCGTGGTCGGCTCCCATGACGAGCCGACGTGCTGGCCCCACGACCCGGAATTGCGGACCGAGACGACCTGGAAACGCCTGATCTGGTCCGACCTCCGCGACGGCCTTCTCGAAGCCGCCGCGATGTACGACGACCGGCCCGAGGACTATCGCGCCATGGCCGACGCGGCCCGCGCGAGGATGGCCGCCTACGCCGGGCGCGAGGTCGTCACCCGGGCCCTGAGCGAGGCCCTCGAACACCTGCCCGAGGTCCAGACCGGCCGCTTCGCCTGGGCGTCATGACCGATCACCCCGGAACGAGGTCCGAATCGATGATCCACGGAAGAACCGATCGCGAACCGGCCGCGCCGGTCTATGTCGACGCCGGCCCGTTCAGCTATTCCCGGCTCACCGGGCTATCCCGCTACACGGCCCGGCTGGCGCTGGCCCTGTCGTCGCGGGTGCCGGTCCGCTACTTCAGCGAGGGGCAGGAACTGCTCCCGCCGCCCGGCCGCGACACGTCGCTCGATCAGGATCTGGCCCGCTGGTCGCGGAAGGTCTGGCGGAGCCCGAGGCGTCCGCTCGACGCCGTGCCGGAGGGGAGCCTGGGCCTGTATTGCACGCTCCGGCCCGAGGAACGCCTGTTCCCGATCGAAGCCAGCGTCCTCCACGACTTCAGCCCGTACACGGTGCCGCACACCCACCTGGAGTCGACCCGGAGGATGTTCGGCGACTTCTTCGCCCGGACCCTGCTCCGGTCCGACTTCGCCCTGGCCGTGTCCGAATCGACCAAGGCCGACGCCGCCTGGCTGTCGCCGATGGACCCAGATCGGATCATCGTCGCCCCCTCCGGGCCGAGTCTCTGCGTCGAGTCCCACGCCCATCGGTCGGCCGTCCGGCGCCGGCCCGACGTGGGGCTGGCCGTCTCAACCCTGGAACCGCGCAAGAACGCACGGTTCCTGTTCGACTGGTTCCGCGAGTCCTCGGCCCTGCCCGAGAAGGCCGAACTCTGGTGGGTCGGCCCGGTCGGCTGGCTGTCGTCCCGCCGCGAGTTCGGCGCGTTGACGCGGGGCGGCCGGCGGATCCGGTTCCTGGGCGTGGTCAGCGACAAGGCCCTGTGCCGTCTCTACCAGGCGGCCGGCTGGACGGCCTACCCCTCGCTCTATGAAGGGTTCGGCTTCCCGGTGCTCGACGCCCTGCGTCATGGCGCCCCCACGCTGGCCGCCGCGAACAGCTCGATCCGCGAGTTCTCCTCGCCGGGCCTCCACTTCTTCGACCCGACCGACCCGGCCACGCTCGACGACGCCTACCGGGCCCTCGACGCCGGCCGGGGGGAGCCGATCCCGGTCGGGCCGCTCGACGACCTCTACCGCTGGGGGAAGGTCGCCGACACCCTGCTGGAAGCCCGCGCCGGCCTCCAGGGCCGGCCGGCCGCCTCCAACCCGCTCGCGGCCTGATGGCGGGCCGGAATCATCGAAGACCGGGGCACATCGATCCGATACGAAGGTGGGTCGATGATGCCCGAGATGCCCGATCGACGAGCCCCGGGACGATTTCCCCCGTTCACCGCGCGGCGTCTCCGAGCTGAAGGAGGCCCGGCCAACCCGAGGAAGAAGGCAAGGAATGCTGTTCAATTCCTGGAAATTCGCATACTTCTTCGCGTTATTGTTCCCGACCTACTGGACCCTGGCACGATTCCGCCAGGCGCAAAACCTGCTCTTGTTGCTGGCCGGCTATTACTTCTACGCCTGCTGGGAGCCCAAGTTCCTCCTGCTCCTGATCCTCTCGACGATCGTCGACTATGCCTGCGGGATCGCCGTCGATCGCATCGAGGGCCCAAAGCAGCGCAAGGCGTTCGTGATCATGAGCATGGCCCTCAACCTGGGCATGCTCGGCTACTTCAAATACTACAACTTCTTCGCCGACAGCCTCCAGGTCGCGCTCGATCGGGCCGGGTTCCACGTCCCGCTCTCGCACCTGGAAGTGGTCCTGCCGATCGGGATCTCGTTCTACACATTCCAGTCGATGAGCTACGTCATCGACGTCTACCGGCGCGAGATCAAACCGACGAGGAACCTGCTGGAATTCGCGACCTTCGTGTCGTTCTTCCCGCACCTGGTCGCCGGCCCGATCATGCGGCCGACCACGCTCCTGCCGCAGATCGCCAACAAGCGGACGTTCAACATCGACCAGTTCTACCAGGGCTGCTACCTGATCTTCTGGGGCCTGGCCAAGAAGATGGTCATCGCCGACAACCTGGCCCCGATCGTCAACGACCTGTTCGGCCGCTGGCAGACGATCGATGGAGGGTTGGCCCTGCTGGCGATCTACGCGTTCGCCTTCCAGATCTACTGCGACTTCTCCGGCTACACCGACGCGGCCCGCGGCATCGCCAAGTGCCTGGGCATCGAGCTGGCCTTGAACTTCAACCTGCCCTACTTCGCCACCAGCCCGCAGGACTTCTGGGCACGCTGGCACATCAGCCTGTCCACCTGGCTGAAGGACTACGTGTACATTTCGCTGGGCGGCAACCGCGGCGGGACGGTCGCGACCTATCGCAACCTGATGCTCACGATGATCATCGGGGGCCTGTGGCACGGGGCGGCCTGGACGTTCGTGATCTGGGGGACGTACCAGGGGGCGATCCTGGTGGGGCACAGGCTGCTCAAGCCGGTGCTGAACCGGGTGCAGCCGACCTCGCCCGTCGATCGCGCCTGCTGGACCGGGGTGCGGATGATCGCGACGTTCCACCTCGTCTGCCTGGGCTGGCTGATCTTCCGCGCCGAATCGGTCGAGCAACTGATGGGGATGATCCACGCGATCACCCATCGGCCGGCGTTGCCGACCGCCCAGTACCTGCTGCCGGTCATGGTCATCACCATCCCGCTGGTGCTGGTGCAGTTCGCCCAGTACGCGGCCAAGGACCTGGACGTGGTGGCCCGGACCCCCTGGTACGTCCGGAGCGTGTTCTACACCGCCTGCTTCTACGCGATCGTGCTGGGCGCCGAGTTCGGCGGCGGGCAGTTCATCTACTTCCAGTTCTGATCGGCGAGGCCGTTCCTGATGGATGGTGTCACGCCCGATCGACCCGATCCGACCCGCAGCCCCGAGGGGCGCGTCCTCCGACGCGCCCCGTCTGGGTTGGTCGGGATGCTGGCCCTGATCCTGGCGATCGAGGCCACCCTGTCCGGCCACGACATGGGATTTACCTACGTCTGGCACTGGGACTGGCGGATCTACGGCAAGGCGGTCGCCTCGAAGGCGAAGCGGTGCGACCTGCTCCTGCTGGGCGATAGCCTGGTCAAGTTCGGCGTGATCCCCCGCGTGGTCCGCGACCGATCCGGGATGGACGGCTTCAATGCCGCCCTCCACGTCGGGCAGACCTCGACGAGCTATTTCATGCTCCGCCGGGCCCTGGAAGGGGGGGCGAAGCCGAAGGCCATCCTGCTCGACCTGACCCCGCACCTGCTCGCCCAGGCCCCCGACGAGAACAACAACCTGTGGGGAGAACTGCTCCGGCCCGGCGAGGCGTTCGACCTGGCCTGGGCCATGGGCCGCGACTCGGACTTCTTCGCCCGCACGCTCGCGGCGAGCTACGTCCCGTCGTTCCGCGAGCGGTTCGAGATCCGCAAGGGTATCGCCGCCGCCCTCGAAGGGAAGTCGACCTCATCGGCCGCCATGATCCGAGGGTTTCGGAGGAACTGGCGGCTCCACGACGGGGCCCAACTCAACGGCGATGGGGCGGGCCCGGACCAGGACTGGGACGCCTGGACGAGGACCCTTTATTCGCGATGGGCGCCCCACCCGGTGAACCTGGCCTACCTGGATCGGCTCCTGGGGCTGGCCCGGGACCGGGGGATCCCGGTCCTTTGGTACTTGCCGGTCATCCACCCGGAGGTCCAGGCGCGGACCGAGCAGAGCGGTTTCGACGCCAGCTACACCCGGTTCGTCGAGGAGGTCCGGGCCCGCCATCCGGAAGTCACGGTGATCGACGCCCGGAAGGCCGAGTTCGCCGCCGACCTGTTCACCGACGGCGCCCACCTGACCGGCCGGGGCGCCCTCAAGTTGAGCGCCGCCTTCGGCGACCTGCTCCGGGATCGCTCGGTGCCTGGCTCGGGCCGATGGATCCCGCTCGACGCGTCCGCCAGCCCGCCCGATCGGGGCAAGCTCGAAGACGTCTGGCGATCGGTCGCGATCGCCGATGAGTTGGAGAAGAATCGGGCCCGCCGCTGATCGAAGGCCGCATCGCGTCGCCCTGATCCTGACCGGGGCGACGCCATGCGGTATCCGCGGCCTCATCGATCAGAACTGGTCGGCGCTCAGGACCTCGCCCCCGGCGCGTGTGGACAGCGCCTGATACACGCCGAGGCGGGCGTTGGGCGAGAGGACCAGTCCCAGGTTGCTGGGGTTGGCCAGGCTGGTGCCGGTCGGGATCCCATCATTCTGCGGGGCCGGGATCGTCCACGAATTGATCGTGTCCTTGATGAAGCGGACCGACCCATCGCAGAACGCCGAGTTGACGCCGCCGGGGTGGAAGCTCATCGCGTCATACACCGCCCAGTTGCGCAGGGCATTGTTGTCGGGGTCGTTGGCGGGGTCGGAGTAGCGACGGGCCCAGTTCGGCGGGAAACGGGCCTCGATCAGCAGGGTGTTCGGATCCCCACCGCTCCAGGGGTGGATCTGCCTTTGCGTGTTCGGGGAGAACACCCCGTGGCCGTTTTCCGTGTACATCATCGTGTTGCCGGTGCCGTCGGTGATCGACGCCATCGTCACGCCGCCGCCGTTGATGATCGCGCCCAGCGAGGCCGACATCGCCCGGCTGGCGACCTCCAGCCCCCCCTGGGCCATGTTGTAGTTGAGGTCGAAGGCATTCCAGGGCCCGGCGACCCCGGAATAGTGCGAGTGGAACGCCTTGAAGGTCGGCGGCCCGAACGAGATCTGATCGCCGACGAACGCCGAGGGGTCGCTCGGGCAGAAGAGTGCCGAGATCGCCGCACCGGGGGTCGTCCAGTTCGACGCGTCGAAATAGGGGACCTGGAAATTCGTCGCGTTGAAGATCGCCGTCTGTTCCATGTACGGGGCGACCCGCAGGAACGCCCCGAATCCGAGATTGCCGCCATTGGTCAGGAACCCGGGGGGCAGGACGGCGTTGGCCGATTCGTAGTTCAACGAAGCCAAGGCGATCTGCTTGAGGTTGTTGACGCACTGGCTGCGGCGGGCGGCCTCGCGGGCGGCCTGCACGGCCGGCAGGAGCAGGGCGATCAGCACGGCGATGATGGCGATGACGACCAGCAGTTCGATCAGGGTGAAGCCGCGACGTCCCGGTGAATTCCGGTGAAACATCGTTCGTTCCTTGAGAGGAGGAGGGGGTGGGGCCCGGAGGATGGGGTGAGGTGGATGGCCGAGGGTGGGGTCATCCAGGACGGACGACCGATGGGCTGGTCCTGGCGCCGCGGGGGGCCGGCTTGGACGTGGGGAACTTCTTGAGCGAGGATTCGGGCAGGTCGATCGAGCCGGCGCCGCGGACCGTGCCATCGCCGCAGCCCGAGCCGCCGACCAGCAGCGAGAGGGTGAGCATCACGGGGACGCGCATCGATCGGCGGAACCACGCCTGTTTTTGCTTCACGGGGGAACTCCAGGATGGGAAAGAAACCGTTCGACCTCCGGGCCTTCGATCGATGGAGAGAGATCCGATCGAACAAGTCGAGAATCATCCGCAAGATTTTACCGAGATCCCCCGGGCCTTGCCAGTGCGCGGCCATCGCGTTCGAAAAACCGACGGGGTTCGGTCCAGGGAAGCGAACCGAGCCCCGTCGAGCGGCGATTAGCGCGAGATCAGCGCGATCGACTCGTGCGGGTTGGGATCGGACTCCAGCCTCATCAGCCGTTCCCAGACGGCCGAGGCCTTGCGGACCCCGACCTCGGGGTCGGCCAGTCCGTGGAACTTGGCGGCGAGCTGGGCATCGGTCAGGGGATTCTTGTCGTGACCGGGGGGGAACGCCACCTCGGAGACCATAGTCCTGCCATCTTCCAGGACGACGGTGACCCGATTCGGGATCCCGTTGGGGTAGCCGGCCGTCAGGGCGGGATCCTCGACGACGGTTGTCCGCGAGACGAGGTCGAGCAGCACCGGATCGGCGAGGCGTTCCTCGGTGAACTGCGCCGCGGAGACCACGCCATCCAGCAGGGCGACGGCGGTGCAATAGGGCAGGCTGTGGTCGGCGGTCTCCCGGGTCTTGGGCCGCCACTTCTCGGGGTCCTGGCCGATGATCTCGACGGCCACCCGGAAGGTGGCGATCTCGATCGAGCGGATCCGGTCGAACTCGCCGAGCTTCTCGCGGATCTCGAACGCGGCGGCGATCGCCGACTGGCTGTGATATTCGGCCGGGACGAACTTGATCGACGTCTTCGGCAGCATCCAGTCGGCCGCCGTCGGCCCGCCGAGTTGGCTGGGTGCCATCGGGCCGGAGACCTGCTGGAAGAAGCCCATGTCCCCTTCGAACAGGGGGGCCGGGCCGGTCATCCCCTCGCGGGCCAGCAGGGCGGAGAACACTCCGTTGCGGGCCGCGTGGGCGAAGGCGCAACCCTTCCACATCGACAGCTCGCCGGCGCGGGTCACGCGGAGGGCGGCCGAGGTGGTCCCGGCGATCCCCAGGGCGTGGACCGTCTGGGCATGCCCCAGGCCGAGGAGCTTGCTGGAGGCCAGCGAGGTTGACAGGGCCCCGTAGGTCACATGGTCCCAGCCCCGGGCCCGGATGCTGGCGGCATCGCAGAGTCGGCACTGGATCTCGTAGGCGACGGCCCCGGCCGCGATCCAGTCCCGGCCGTTCGCGCTAACGTGCTCGCCGAGGGCCATGATGGCGGCCCAGTTGTCGCTGGGGTGCGCCGGCTCCAGGGAGAGATAGGTGTCGTTGCAGTCGAGGTAGCGGATGTGGACGCCGTTGGCGAAGGCGGCCCAGTCAGGCGTCGAACGGCCCCCGCCGAACAGCGACGAGCCCGGATCTGTGTGGATGCCGGCGGCGACGGCGCGGGCGATCTTGGGGGCGGGCTCTCGGAGGGCGCCGGCGGCGCAGCCGAAGGCGTCGACCAGGCGACGCCGGGCTTCGTCCACCACCGGTTCCGGCAGGTCCTCGAACCGCGTCCTCAGGGCGAACGCCGCCATCTCATCGGCCAGGGTTTCGGGCATCTTCGGGTCTCGCTCCGTCCGGGTATCGATTGCGGCATGATAACCACCGCCCGCCCGGACTTCCAACCCGCGCCCGGCCGAGGATCAATCGACCGGGCGGACCGTGGCGGCCGCGGTGGCCTGCGCGCCGATGCCGACGTGTTCGAGGAGGATGCGGTGGACCTCCCGGATGGCCAGCGGATCTTTCTGGACGCCGTGGTCGGACCGGACGATCAACTCCGACTCCACGCCGTCCAGGTGCGAGCTGCGATAGGGGACCACGCCGTCGGTGGTGTTGCCTTTCCCCTCGGGCCGGATCGACCCGATGATCGAGTGGAACGCGACCCCCCGGGACGGCTGCATGGAGAGCAGGGCGGTCAGGTAGGGGGAATCGACGTCGAGCGTGTCGATGCTGGTCGGGGACCTCCGGAATCGCGGCGGGAAGGCGTTGGGGTTCTCCTTCACCAGTCGGGTGAGCAGGGTGCTGATGTGGTCGGGCTCGCTGATCAAGTTGGAGCTGACCCGCCCCACCACGCCCCGGCTCAGGTCCGACCCCCGGTGCGGCGTCGCCAGGAAGACGACCCGGCGGACGTACGGCTGGGCATCGAAGAACATGTAACGCTTCAGTTCCTCCAGCACTTCGGGCGGCCCGTTGATGGTGCGGAAGGGACGATCGGAGTTCAGCTCCCAGAATCGGTCGCCGCTGGAAACCGCCATCGAGTGGCTCAGGAGCCCCCCCATGCTGTGGCCCAGGAGGACCATCTGATTGAACGCGGGGTCGGGGCTGCCGCCGGGGAGGCGGAACGCCTGCTCGGCCTGCTGCAACGTCTCGCGGAGGCCCGCCGCGGCGATCGGCACCGGGATGCCGGTCGGGTACATGTAGAGCATGAACTGGCAGCGCTCCTGGAGCCTGGGCTCGCGGAGGAGGTCGTTCAGCATCGGTACCCAGGCCAGGGGCGAGGAGGCCAACCCGTGGACCATCACCACCGGGATCTTCCCCGGCTCGTAAGGTCGGATCAGCAGCAGGCCGGCCCGCCCCGTCGCCTGGCCCGGCCGCAGCAGGCCGGTCCATCGGTAGCGGCTCAGGTCCGAACGCGACCACATGTAGGCCAGGGGGGTGGTCAGGTCGCTCTCGGTCGGGATCGCCGGGTCGCCGACGGCCCGGGTCCGGATCGGGTCGACCAGCTCCAGGGTGCAGTCCCGGGGGCCCTCACCCTGGGGTAGGTCGCGGAGCCGCGAGTTAGGGCAGAGGTATGCGGTCAGGGGGAAGGCCATTTCGGGCGGGTAGAACCGCTCCACGCCCTCGGCCCCGGCCTCGGTGCGCCGGACGGCGATCAGCGGGACGCCGACGCCATACTGATAGGTCCGGGTCGGCAGGCCCCCCACCTCGAAGTCCGAGGCCATGATGAGCTGGTGGATGTCCTCGGGCTTCCAGGGGGAGTCCTTCAGAGAGACCCGGAAAACCTGCTCCTTGCCGTGGACCTTGAGCTTGATCTCGCCGTCGGCCTCCAGCACCCCATTGGCCTGGGCCGCGCGGAGCAGGCGGTCGAGGCCGCCGTTGTAGAGGTCGCAGGCCAGGCGATAGCGCGGGTCCGACGGCTGGCGGGTCGCGGCCAACTCCGGCCCGAACAGGTAGTCGTAGGCGAAGGCCACCGCGTCGATGTAGCGGTCGATCGCCTCGGGCTTGCGGCGGCGATCGAGCCGCTTCCCTTCGACGTAGGACAGCTCGGCCAGGGCATAGACGATGTCGACGTCGGGGTTGGCCCGGGCCTCGCGTTCGAGGGCGACGAAGACCTCGTCCGCGTTGCGACGATAGGTCGATTCCAGGCCGAGCCGCAGGAGCGTCTCGTTGGTCCGATCGCTGGGCCGGTCGAGGTTGGCCAGGCTTCTCGTGAACGAGGCCGGGCTCCGATCGCTCCGGCTCGGGGTGACGGTGAGGTCGGAGCCCAGGACGGCCAGGGCGAGCGTGAGGGACACCAGGGGCATGGGCGGGTCACTCCATCGACCCGGGGGGAGGCTCGGTCCACGCGCCGTTCCATCGGCGCGAACGGGGATTCAGCCGACCATCGCGCGTTCCTGGGAGATCGGCCGGCACATCGGCTCATCTTCGCCGACCTCGCCGAGCAGCGAAAGCCCGGCCTCGGTCCGGCGGTCGGTCGAGGCCATCCAGTGGAGTTCTTCGACCCGTGCCTGGAGCCGGAAGACCTCGCGGGAAAGCCCGCCGAGCACCAGGTCCATCTCGTCCGCGATCGCACTCGCGGCCTGATGGGCCGAGCCGAGGGACGCCTCGATCCGTTCCAGCCGGTGGCCGCACCCCGCCAGCGACTCCATCAGGATCGGCATCATCCGGGCGTTGACCGTGTTCGAGATCATCTGCTCGGCATAAGCATCGACCCGGGCCTTCAGCGGCCGGCGGATCGGGGACATCGCCTTCCAGAGAACCTTGCCCGCCTTCTTCGCGATCCGACCAATCATGACGATCACCTCGATCGGTGGGCCACCGCCGCCGACGTCGACGCGGCGCGGGGGAAGTGGGGGGATGCGGGGACTTCGCGGCGGGCCGTGGCTTCGTTTCGGCGTCGCCCCGGGATCCGGGGGATCTCGGCCGAACAGCGTTCGATTGCCTCGGCCCACAGGGTCGCCTCGGGGGCGGACTCGGCGGTCCCGAGGAAGTGGTCCCGGGCCGACTGGACCATCGCGGCCCTCGCGACCACGTCGCCGGCCAGCCCTCGGAGCGACTCGACCAGCTCGTTGCCGGGCCAATCCGGCTCGATCCCGCGAATGACCCCGGCCGGGAACGGCGAGCCGCACCCGAACCGGATGCTGGGAACATCGGCTTTCAGGGGGCCGAGCAAGGAGTCAACTTCCGGAGAACCGGTCTGAATCGCCAGATCGAGCGATCCCATCAGGTCGGCATATTCGACACGATCCCTCGCCTGCGCCGTGATCACGCGATCCCCGATGTTGAGCCGGGCCGCCATGTCCAGGAGATCGGCCGTGTCGCCGGCAGTCTCGCCCTCCACCAGGACCAGCCGGGGGCCGGGCTGGGACCGGGCCAGGTCCTTGAAGGCATGCAGAACCGCCAGCCCCGTCCCATCATCCGGGCCGGCGTGGATCCGGCCGATCACGAAGGCGTCGTCCGCCAGCCCCAGCTCGCCGCGGAGGCCGCCGCCGGCGCGATCCCGGTCGGCCGGAACCGCCTCATCCCGGGGGATCGTGGCCCATCGGCCCGCATGCTCGGGCATCGTCTCGCGGATCAGCCAGGCCAGCCACGGACACGAGACGATCGGCCTGGAGCCAGCCCGGAAGATCGCGGAGATCGACCGGGCGGCCTCGACGAGGTCGGGATCGTGCCACCCGCGGCCGACGAGGTCGACGATCCCCGGCCGACGCGCGAGGAGCGGGCCGAGCCGATCGACGTCGCCCGGATCGGCGGCCTCGTAGATGACCGCCTGGTAGTCGAGCATCGCGTCGTTGCGGCCGAACAGGCGGGCGTCGAAGCCGCCGAAATCGACCGGCAGGCCGACGACGCGATCGAGGTCGGCCGCGTCCAGATAGAGGTCGACGCGGGACGTGTGGGCGAGCGCGGCGGGGACCCACTCGCCCAGATCGATCCGCCCGGCGGTCGCGGGCAGGCTCGGGAAATAAGCGATCCGCGGCCGGCTTGCGTGCGAGCCGTCGATCCGTCTCCGGCCCAGTTCCGCCGGGGCGAGTTCGCCGAGCGCCGTGAGGATCGAATCGATGGCGGTTTCCCAGGGGAAGGCCGCGGCCCGAAGGCCGGCGCGGCGGCGAAGGTCGCGGCGCAGCGAGGCGTCGGCGAGCAGTTCGCGGAGCGGGTGCAGCACATCGGCCGGGTCCGCCGCGAGCGCGGCATCTCCAGCGATCGATCGATCGCAATCGGAGTCGCTGGCGACGATCGCCACGCCGTGGCCCAGGGCCTCGGCCAGCGCCTGCGGGGCGTTGCGGACCGCCAGGGGGGTGAGGTAGGCCGTGCAGCGGTCGAACAGGGCCTCGACGGCGGATTCCCCGACCGGGCCGGGGAGCAGGAACCCGTCATCGCACCCGCGATCATGGAGCCGCCAGTAGGCCCGATTGGGGTTGTCGAGATGCCCCATGATCACCAGCTGATGGCCGGACCGGATCCCGACCGGCAGGTCTGCGTAGGTGTCCAGGAGGTTGAACAGGTCGCGGTTCTCCATGCCCGCCGAGGCGTCGGCCAGCAGGAACGGGCCGTGGATGCCCAGCTCCGCCAGTTCGCGGGCGGGGACCATGGTCATCGGGGCTTGGCCCGGCATGGGATCGGGACGCGACGAGGTGGCCATCTCGATGGCGCGGACGCGGGCGCCGTGGCCGCCCAATCGACGCCGGCCAGCCGCGGCCACCGCGTCGGACACGGCGAGGATCAGGTCGTGCCGGCCGATCACCTGGAGGTCGCGCTCGTTCACGGCCGAAGCCGACAGGTCGACCACGACCGACGCGACCTTCAGGCCCGAGACCGGGGCCTCGGGCGGGGGGCCGCCGTAATGCTCATCGAACGGGTCGAGCAGGATCAGCCAGTCGAGGTTGTCGGGGTTGCGATCGATGATCCGCTGCGTGGCCAGGCGCCTCCGGGCCGGACCCTGGGCCGCGGCGATCGGGGCGAGGACCACCCGCGAGACATCCTTGCGGGCCGGGACCCGATCGGTCGCCATCCCCTCGTGCAGATAAAGGATGTAGCGGTTGTCCGGGTCGCTTTCCAGGAGCGCCGCGGCCAGTTGCCGGGCGTATCGCCCCGACAGCCGGCCGCCGCTCTCGGGCGATTGGACCCCGATCATGTCGATTCCGATCAGCACGTCCCCGACCCTCCTGGTCAAGAGAGATGGTATCCCGGCCGAGCCGTCCCGAGGCCGATCAGGCCGAGTCCGCCGGCGACGCGGCCGGATCCGCCGCGGCCCGTGCGGCCGCCTCCGCAGCCTCCGCCGCGAGTTGGGCCTCGATGGCCCGGGTGTGGATGAAGTACTGATCCAGGGTCGAGGTCATGGTGCCGTCCGCCTGCACCCGCCCGTGGTGCATCCAGATCCCCCGATTGCACATCCGGTTCAGGGACGCGAGGTCGTGGGAGACGATGACGACCAGGTTGGATCGATCCAGCAGCTTGGTGATCCGCGCCTTCGCCTTCTCCAGGAAGATCGCATCGCCGGCATTCAGCGACTCATCGATCAGGAGGATGTCCGGCTCGACCTCGGTCGCGATCGCGAACGCCAGCTTGGCATACATCCCGCTCGAATAGTACTTCAGCGGCAGGTCGGAGAACTCGCGGAGCCCGGTGAAGTCGAAGATCCCGTCGACCTTCTTCCTCATCTCGCGGGGGCGGATCCCGAGCATCGCCCCGTTGAGCATGATGTTGTCGTAGCCCGACAGCTCGGTGTTGAACCCCGCCCCCATCTCGATCAGCGGCGCGACCGACCCCTGGATGTGGAACCGCCCGCTGGTCGGGGTGTAGATCCTCGACAGGACGCGCAGGAGCGTGCTCTTGCCCGCCCCGTTGAAGCCCAGGATCCCGATCCGCTCCCCCTTGTACATCCGGAGGTTCACGTCGCGGAGCGCCCAGAACTCGTTGGAGACCGGGGGCGCCTCGCGGCGGAGCAGCAGGTCGATGGCCGACCGCTTCAGCGAGTATTGCTTGTCTCGGTAGCTGACGAATCGGAGCGACACGTCGCGCAGCTCGACCAGGGGCTGCGACCGCTCCAGGGTGGCCGAGGCGGTCGCCCCGCGCTCAGAGGCGGAAGACAAGCTTGGACTCGTGACACTTGAAGGTGGCATATCCGATCCCCAGGCTCACCGTCGCGTAGAGGGCGGCCGCCAAGAACAAGGACAGATCCGGCCATTGGCCATCGCTGATGATGACGTGGAACATCTGGATGTACGGGAAGGCCGGGTTCAGCCAGCACCGGGCCTCCAGCGCGGGGGGCAGGCCTTCCTGGCCCCAGATCACCGGCGTGGCGAAGTACCAGGCCTGCATCACGACGCCGATCATGTGGCCGCTGTCCCGGAAGAACGTGTTCGCCGTGGCCAGGATCAGTCCCAGGCCCATCGAGAACGCCGAGAAGAGCAGGATCACCGCCGGCAGCCCCAGCATGGGGGCCGTGAATCGAGCCCCGAGGGGCCCGGCCAGGAAGAACAACGCCGTGAGCGACAGGACGAAGGTCACCAGGTTGAGCAGGACCTTGACCAGCGGGAAGATCAGCTTGGGCAGGTAGATCTTCCGGATCAGGTTCTCGTTGCCCACGATGCTGACCGCGCAGTCGTTGATCACGCCCGAGAACAACGCCCAGGGGACCTGTCCGGCGAACAAATAGATGGCGTATTGCCGCCAGTTGTTGATGGCGAAGACCTGCGAGAAGACGAACGTCAGCGTGGTCATCATCAGGATCGGGTTCAGCAGCGTCCAGAAGAAGCCGAGCACCGATCGGTGATAGCGGACCCTGAGATCCTGCACGACCATGTTCTGGGCCACCGGCCAGAACTTGACCAGCTCACGCGCGTCTTCGAGGACCACGGCCAGCCACCGGGCCGGCCCGTTGGCGGATGGCGGCTGCGGGAAGTAGTCCGCGTGGGGAATCGCGCGGTCGGTGCGAACGTTCTTCATTGTGCCTCATCCATGAGACTGGTCGCGGACGTGGCCGGGTCGAACCCATCGCCATCCCGCCGGGCGTCGGCCGGGCATCTTATACGGGGAACCGCCCGCATCGTGAAGCCCAACCTCGCACGCCTTCGGCCGATAAGTGCCGCACAAACGATGGCGATTGATGAATGGATCGGCGGCCGGATGCCCGGAACTCCTGCCATTCCGGTTCAGTCGTCCAGGGGGTTACGGTCGAGCGAACGGGCGACGAGCCTGCGCCCCATCCGGAGCTTCTGCTCGGTGGACATCTTGTCGATAAACGCCGACTTCGCCGCCTTCAGCCAGCGGATCTCGCGCCCCTCGTAGCTGATCACCACCCGCGTCAGGATCGGCCCGGGGCACCCCATCGCGCGGGCCACGCCGCCGGAGACGTCCTCGTTGCTCTCGATGACGTTGTAGCTCAGCCCCATCGCGTGGGCGTAGGCCCCGAAGTCGACCCGGGCCAGGTCCGTGGCGGTGGTCCGGCGGAAGGTCGGCTCCTGGAGCATCTGCATGTAATGATACGCGCCGTCGTCGAGTACGAAGAACTTGACCGGCAGGCAGGCCCGCGCCGCCGTGGACATCTCCATGGCCGACATCAGGAAGCACCCGTCGCCGGAGACCGACACCACCTGACGGTCGGGCCGGACCCGCTGCGCCCCGACCGCGGCGGGGATCGCCCAGCCCATGCTCTGGTTGTTGGCCGGGGTGAAGAACCTCCGGGGGCCGTCCACGTGCATGGCCTCCGACGCCCAGTGGGCCGAGGCCGTCACGTCCACGAAGATCAATTCCTCCGGGCCCAGCTGGCAGCGGAGCTGGAGGAAGAAGTTCATCGGATCGACCCCCTGGGTGATCCTCACCGCGTGATTCTCGCGCCGATCCAGCTCGCGGTTGGCGGCGATCTTCCGGACCAGCCTGGGATCGGCCGGCCGGCGGATCAGGGGCGCGTCGGCGACCAGCCGGTTGAAGAACAGGCCGGCATCAGCATTCACGCCGACCGAGGCCGGGACGTTCCGCCCGATGTTGTTCGGGTTGGCGTCGACGTGGATCACGCGGTCGTGGCGGGGGATGGCGAAGCTGGCCGTCGAGTTCTCGCTGTACTTCACCCCCACGGCGAGGACGATGTCGACTTCCTTGAACGCCTTCTCCGCCGCGCGGGTGCCCTGGGCCCCGTAGCCCCAGCCGACCGCCAGCGGGTGCGAGTCCGGGATCGCCCCCTTGCCGCTCACCGAGGTCGCCACCGGCGCCTGGAGCACCTCGGCCGC
The DNA here is from genome assembly GCF_051175315.1 of Tundrisphaera macrotermitis. NCBI lineage: Bacteria > Pseudomonadati > Planctomycetota > Planctomycetia > Isosphaerales > Isosphaeraceae > Tundrisphaera > Tundrisphaera macrotermitis. Next base: position 1,103,057 of record NZ_CP195100.1, on the reverse strand, counting down.
CGCGACCAGAGCGGGCCCGACGTCCTGGCAGCCCATCCCGGCGTAGATCCCGACCCGGGCCTTGCGGTCCGCCAGCATGCAGAGCGCCTTGCGGTAGGCGTTCTCGTCGAAGGCGACCGGGTAGGGGGGCGGGACCGCCCCGTCGAACGCCCAGGTCTCGGTGTAGAGATAGTAGGGGATCACCACGGCGACCGGCCCGGGCTCGCCGCAGCGGGCGATCCGGAAGGCGTCGTGGATCATCGACGGGATCTGGGCCGGGTGCTGGACTTCCAGGACCGCCTTGCAGATCGGCCGCAGGAGGGCGGCATTGTTGGTCGAATGGACCTGGAAGCTGTGCGCGCCCGGGCGGCGATCGACGTCGGTCACGATCCCCACGATCGGCACGCTATCCAGGAGCGCCTCGCCGATGCCGGTCATGGCGTTGGTCAGCCCCGGCCCGGGGATCAGGCTGAAGACCCCCACCCGGCCGGTCACCCGCGCCGAGGCGTCGGCCATCACGCTCGCCGAACTCTCGTTGGTCACCAGCAGGTAGGGCAGGCCGGCCGACTTCATCGCGTCCCAGAACTCGTTGTTCTGGGCCCCGGGCACGCCGAACACGCAGGGCGTCCCCTCGCTGCACAGGGCCATCACCGCCGCCTGGGCCCCGGACATCTTGCCCCGGATTCCGTCCTGGATCGCGGGGACGGAGACGGGGGGCTCCTGCGCGTGCGACGATGGGACGGTCAGGGTGGCGACGGCACCGATGGCCCCCAGGACCCCGAGGGCCGCGCGTCGATCGAGGTCGAAATCTGATTCCACGGCTTTCGCCCTCCCTGGCGATCCTCGGGCCGATCCCCCGGGCCGGCGATGGCCCCTCGAGATCGGCTTATCCGCGGCGGGCCGAGCCCACCGCCTCCCCTTCCTACTCCTCCTAGATCGGGGATGCGGCGGGCGGCGCTCAGCGTCTCAGGACCGGCTCCCCAGGCGAAGCTCTCATCACCGATCCAGCCCCGATATTCGGCGCAATCGTCCCTGCAGTCCTTCGGAGATCGTCGACGAAAACTGCCGCAGGTGTCGGATGCATTCGAGCATGATCGGCCCCCGATACGCGATCGAGTCGAGGGCCGCGACCCAACCGCCCCAATCGATCGTCCCCAGGCCGGGGGGGAGGTGCGAATCGAGCCGCCCGTCGTTGTCGTGGACGTGCGTCGTGGCGAGCCGATGGCCGGCCTTCGCGGTCTCATCGGCCGCCGACCCATTGAGGTGACCATGACCGGTATCGAGCGCCAGCGCCAGGCTGGGGTGATCGATCTCCGAGACGAGGTCGAACAGGTCGGCCATCCGGCTGCCGGGATGGACGCCGGGGGGCATGTTCTCGACGCAGACCACCACCCCCGTCCCGACGGCATGATCGGCCAGGGCCACCAGTCCGTCCTTCAATCGATGACGCCGGGCTTCCGCCTGTTCCGGCGAGGAGAGTCCGCCGGGGTGGACGACCAGGCAGGACCCGCCGGCCCGGGCCAGCCAGTCGACGCATCGTCGAAGGTCGGCGAGGCTACTCGAACGCGCGGCGTCGTTCTCCTGCGCCAGGTCGACCCGGACCCCGGAGATGCTCTGCCCCCCCCAGCAACCGTGGGCGCTGTGGATCGCCAGTCCTGAATCGGCGACGCGATCCCGGATCACTTCCGGGTCGGGGAACCCGCGCCAATCGGGCAGGACCTCGACGCAATCCGCCCCAATTCGCCGGGCGATCTCCAGGTCCACGCCGACGTCGCCCCCCGCGAATCCGTAGGCGATCATGGTCCCGAGTGGTCGCCGGAAGTTCGTCGCTATGGCAAATCCAGGCATATTGTTGCGTCGCTCCGGGGGTGAGACCCCTTGATGCTGCGGGTTCGGCACGGCATGATAGCGGGTCGAGACTTGATCCGGCCACCCGATCCCGGACACCCGGTTCATTCCCGGGGTATCGGCCCGAAGACCCGCCGGTCCATGACGGCCCGACCAATGCGCCTTGGAATCCCGCCATCGGGAAAGGAAGACTGGGAATGCCGCCTGTCGCCTTGGTCGATCCCGCGACAATCGACACCTCGCGCATCCTTGCCGACCGCGAAGCGATTCGCCAGGGCAATCCCCAGCGGTTCGAGATGGAGCAGCTGACCGCGATCGTCCTCGTCGACATCCCCGAAAAGCTCGTGATCGGCTACAAGGACGTCGAGCCCGATGAGTTCTGGGTCCGGGGCCACATGCCCGATTACCCGCTGATGCCGGGCGTCCTGATCTGCGAGGCCGCCGCGCAGCTTTCCAGCTATTTCTGCCATCGGATCAAGCTGGCCGAGGGCAGCTTCATCGGCTTCGGCGGGATGGAAGACGTCCGGTTCCGGGGGCAGGTCAAGCCCGGCGATCGACTCGTCCTGGTCTCCAAGGCCATCCGGGTCCATCGCCGCCAGACCGTCTTCGAGACGCAGGGGTTCGTCGGGACCAACATGGTCTACCACGGCAAGATCATCGGGGTCCCGCTGGGCAGCCGCGGCTGATATTCGACCCTGCCTCCCGATGCCGAGCCAGAACCACCTCCCATGCCCGACGCCACGCTCCACAACCTCGTGCTGCCCGAGGACCTCCCCGAACCGATCTCCTGGCCCGACTTCTTCGGCAATGACCACCCGGTCGAGCTGGAAGTCGGCTCGGGCAAGGGCCTGTTCCTGGCCAATGCCGCCACGGCGAACCCAGGGCACAATTTCTTCGGCATCGAACTGGCCAAGAAGTATGCCCGGCGCGCCGCCGACCGGGTCGCCAAGAAGCAGCTGACCAACGTCAAGGTCCTGGCCGGAGATGCCCGGCTGACCATGTCCAGGCACGTCCCGCCGCGGAGCCTGCACGCCGTCCACGTCTACTTCCCCGACCCCTGGTGGAAGGCCCGCCACAAGAAGCGCCGCGTCTTCGCCGAACCGCTGGTCAACGACATCGAACGGACGCTCATCCCGGGCGGGGACCTCCACGTCGTCACGGACGTCGAAGAGTACTTCGGCGTCATCCAGGCCCTGATGGCGACCCGCGAACGCTTCCAGAACCAACCCTTGCCCGAGTTGACGGAACCCCAGCACGAACTGGACTACCTGACCAACTTCGAACGCAAGTATCGCATCGAGGGCCGTCCGATCCACCGTGCCCACTACCGGATGAGTTGATCCCGGTCGGCTCGGCGCCCGACAACGACGAGGGCGGATCGGGAAGACTCCCGACCCGCCCTCGTATCGTATCCAGATCAAACCAACCCGACCGGTCGGCCTCAGCGGGCGGCTGGGACCGCCGTGACGACCACGGGCACCTCGGCGACGGGGGCAGGGGCGGTCGGGGCGGGGAGGTTCACGAGCGCCTCAGCCGAGTCGCGGGTGGCGATCGTGATCGGGTTGGGATACAGACCGAAGACGATGGTCAGCGTGGTGCAGGCCCCGATGCTCAGGGCGACCGGCCACGACGGCTTGCCCGCCAGGGGGGCACCGGTCGGGGCCTTGTAGTACATCGCAACCACGATCTTCAGGTAGTAATACGCCCCGATGGCCGAGTTGATCGCACCGGCGAGGGCCAGATACTGATAGAACCGGGCATCCTCGTTACGCCCCGCGTCGAATGCGGACACGAACAAGTACAGTTTGCTGAAGAATCCGGCCAGGGGGGGGATGCCCGCCAGGCTGAACAGGCAGACCGCCATCGCGATGGCCAGCACGGGATGGGTCCGGATCAGGCCGTTGAGGTCATCGACCTTCTCGACCGGCCGCTCGGGCGTGCTCAGGCCGATGATGATGGCGAAGGCGCCCAGGGTCATGAGGGCATAAGCGACGAGGTAGAACAGGACCGCCTCGCTCCCCATCATCCGCAGGGAACCGACATCCATCGATCCGTTGCGGAAGGCGACCGCCACGCCGATCATCAGGTAGCCGGCATGGGCGATCGAGGAATAGGCGAACAGCCGCTTGAGATTCGTCTGGGCCAGGGCGACCGTGTTGCCCAGGGTCATGGTGACGACCGCGATGATCCAGGCGAGGACGGCGGCCTTGGTCGTCAGGCTCGAATCGAAGCGATCGGTCGGGATCACCGCCGTGAGCGTCCGCAGGATCGCGACGAAGCCGATCCCCTTGGGCACCCACGCCAGCAGCGCGGCCATGAAAGTCGGCGAACCCTGGTAAACGTCCGGGGCATAGAAGTGGAACGGCACCGCCGCGACCCGGAAGCCGAGCCCCGCCATGACGAAGACCACCGCGATCACGCCCAGGACGGGATGCGGCACGTCGGGCACGGTCGGCGTGATGCGGGCCAGGTAGGACAGGGCCTTGAGGTTGCTGACCCCGGTCATCCCGTAGAGGTAGGCCAGGCCGAAGAGCAGCAGGCCCGACGAGAAGATGCTCAGGAAGAAGTACTTGGTCGCCGCTTCCTGGGTGCTGGCCGTCCGCCGGGGCAGGTAGAGCAGGAGATAGGTCGGAATGCTGACCAGTTCCAGGCCGACGAACAGGAAGACCAACTCATTGGCCGCGACGACGAGCATCGCGCCGGCGTTGATCATCAGCAGCGACCCGAAGAACTCCGAGGCGCGAGCGTCGTCCACGGCATCATGGGCCAGGGCCAGCACCAGGAATCCGGTCAGCAGGAAGAACAGACGACCATAGCCCGACATGGCGTCGTTGATCGCCACCGAGGCGTAGAGGTCGTTGGTCGTGTGCCGGAGCGCGATCAGGGCCAACAGGGAGGCGACCAGGGTCACCGTCGCCGTCGTCGCCCAGGCCCGCCGCGGGAGGCGGACGAACGCCCCGACCGTCATCATCACGGTCGCCGACAGCAGCATCAGCAATTCCGGCGACAGGATCAGGAGCGTCTGCCGGGCATTTTCGAGGGAACTCATCGACGGGCGGGCCTCGGTGAAGGAGAAGACGAGTTCAGTGACCGACGACGCCGTGGGCGGCGGGGGCCGGCACCGGGGCGATCGTCGCCACGACCGGGGCCTTGGCTTCGAATTTCGCCGCGATCGGTGCGACGGGCGGCTTGAGCAAGTTCAGGAACGGCCGGGGATAGACGCCGATCAGGACGATCAGGACCAGCAGCGGCGTCAGGCCGGCGATCTCGTGCCACCCCATCGGCGGGACCCCGTGGTGGTCGTGCCCGGACGCGTCGTGATGGTGGGCCTTCGGTTCCTTGAGCGGGCCGAAGACGACCTTCTGGAGCATCGTGAGCAGGTAGTAGGCCCCCAGCACCATCCCCAGCGTGGCCCAGACCGCGAACATCGGGCTGGTCCGGTACATCCCCAGGAGGATCGGGAACTCGCCGATGAACCCGTTCAGGCCCGGCAGGGCGACCGAGCCCATCGACGCCAGGATGAACATGAAGGCCCACAACGGCAGGCGATTCCACAGGCCGCTCAGTTCGCCCATGTCACGGGTGTGGTAACGCTCGTAGATCACGCCCACGCAGGCGAACAGGGCGCCCGTCGTGAGGCCGTGGTTGAGCATCTGGATCACGGCCCCTTCCATCCCGGTCGCGTTCAGCGAGAACAGGCCCAGAAGGATGAAGCCCATGTGGCTGACCGAGCTATAGGCGACCAGCCGCTTGACGTCGGTCTGGGCCAGGGCCGCCAGCGCCCCGTAGATGATCCCGGCCACGGCCAGGGTCGCCATCAGGGGATAGAGCGCCTGGGCCCCCAGCGGGGTCATCGCCATATTGAACCGGAGGAAGCCGTAGCTGCCCACCTTGAGCATCACGCCGGCCAACAAGATCGAGCCGGCCGTGGGGGCTTCAACGTGGGCCAGGGGCAACCAGGTGTGGAACGGGAACAGGGGAACCTTGATCGCGAAGCCGGCGAAGAGCAGGAGGAAAATCAGGACCTGCGGCGTCGTCCAGAACGCATGACCATGCCGCCACTCGCCCCAGGTGTGGGCCTGCTGCCAGTCGGCCCAGCCGAGCTTGGCCAGCCCCTGGGTCAGCTCTGGCATCGAGAAGGTGAGGACATGGTCGGGCGAGTACTGATAGTGAACGGCCACCAGGGCGATCACCCCAAGGAGGGTCAGCAAGCTGCCGGCGAGGGTATACAGGAAGAACGTGACCGACGCCTTGCCCCGCTGAGGCCCGCCATAGAGGCCGATCAGGAAGAACAGCGGGATCAGGGTGAATTCAAAGAAGATGTAGAACAGGACCACGTCCAGGCTCGCGAACAGGCCGAGCAGCCCGGTCTGCAGCGCCAGGAGCAACGCGTAATGCGTCGGGGCCCGCTCCGTGACCGAGGTCCACGACGAGAAGACCGCCGTGATCATCAGCAGAGAGGTCAGGGCGAACATCAGCAGGCTGATGCCATCCAGGCCGAGGGCGAATCGCACGCCCAGCCGCGGCATCCAGGGGAGCCCGAGCTGCCCGGACTCGCCCAGGAAGGCGAACTGAGGCCCATCCACGCCGACCTTGAAGCCGAGGACGAGCACCCCCGAAAGGGCCAGGGTGGCCAGGGTGATGGCCAACGCCAGCGACCGCGCCGTGGTGACCGGCAACCGGGGCATCGAGAACAGGGCCAGGCTCCCAATCAGTGGGAGCAAGACCGTCAACACCAACAAGATCGCCATCACGGGGTCCTCGGCGGTCGGTCGAATCGCGGGAGACGCATCAACTATCGAAGGGTCAATAGACCAGGAACAACATCGCGAGCAGCAGCAGGCTGACGCTCAGGGCGGTCACCACCGCATACCACTGGATCAGCCCATTCTGGACCGGGCCGAGCAGGTTGCGGCCGACGATCCGCGGCACCCAGGCGAACATCTGAACCAGGCCATCGACCAGGGTCTTGTCGAGCAGCTCGGCGGTGAAGGCGAGCACCCGCGTCGGCAGGATCACGATCCGGGTGTAGATCTCGTCGATGAAGAACTTGTGGAGCGAGGCCAGGTAGAGCGGCCGGAGCCCGCTGGCGAGCTTCGCCGGAAGCGCGCTCCGGGTCCCGTACATCGCATAGCTCAGGGCGATGCCGATCACACCGACCAGGGTCCCCACCGTCGCCACCGACCAGTCGAAGCCGGGCATGTGGTGCCCCTCGACCGCCTCAAGCCCGTGGGTCAGTTCGAGATGATGCTCGAACCAGCCGAAGGTCTGGGCCCCGAAGACCAGCCCAACCAAGGCGGCGCACACGGCCAGGATCATCAGCGGGATGGCCATGACCGGGCCGGATTCGTGGCCGAAGTGCGAGTCGTGCCCGTCACCGTGGCCGTGACCATGATCGGCCGCATGGCCGTGGGCATCGGACCCGGTGTGGTGGGCCGCTTCGGGCTCGGGCGAGGAATGGCCGTGGGCCTCGACAACCGACGGGTCGGGCAGCTTCTCGGGACCGAAGAAGGTCAGGAAGTAAGCCCGGCCGGTGTAGAAGGCCGTCATCCCAGCCGTGATCACCGCGATCCAGTAGACCGAGTGATAGACCCAGGCGTAGTTGGCCCCGCCATGCTCGCCATGACCATGCTGGGCGGCGAGCTTGAGGCTGGTCAGGATCTCGTCCTTGGAGAAAAACCCGGCGAACGGCGGGATCCCGCACAACGCCAGGGCCCCCACCGTGAAGGTGAGGAAAGTGATCGGCAACCGCTTGCGGAGGCCGCCGAATTCCCTCATGTCGATCACGCCGCCCATCGCGTGCATCACGCTTCCGGACGCGAGGAAGAGTAGGGCCTTGAAGAAGGCGTGGGTGAACAGGTGGAACATGGCGCCGATCACGGCGAACTGGGTGATCCCCTCAACCCCGGCCCCCAGCCCCATGAACATGAAGCCGAGCTGGCTGACCGTGGAGTAGGCCATCACCCGCTTGAGGTCGGTCTGGGTCAGGGCGATCGCCGCGGCGAGCAGGGCGGTCACGCAGCCAGTGGCCGCGATCAGGGCCTGAACGCCAGGGACCTCGACCAGCAGCGGGGTCGATCGGGCGATCAGGTAGACGCCGGCCGTGACCATCGTCGCGGCGTGGATCAGGGCCGAGACCGGGGTCGGGCCTTCCATCGCGTCCGGAAGCCAGACGTAGAGGGGGACCTGGGCACTCTTGGCCGTGGCGGCCCAGAAGAGGAGGAGGGTGATCCCGACGATCGCACCCTGGCTGGCCAGCAATTCGACGTTCTCGTGGCTCAGGATATTGGCATAGCTCAGGTCATGACCCTTGGAAGCCGCCCACATCCAGAAGATCGCGATCGCGAACCCGACGTCGCCGACACGGTTGACCAAAAACGCTTTCTTGGCGGCGGCCGCAGCGGCCGGCTTGCTGTGCCAGAAGCCGACCAGGAGGTAAGAGCAGACGCCCACCCCTTCCCAGAAGGCATAAGTGAGCAGGTAGTTCGCCGAGAGCAGCAGCCCGGTCATCGAGAAGACGAACAGACCCACCAGAGCGAAGAAGCGCGGGTAGGACGGGTCGCCCGCCATGTAACCCGACGCGAAGATCGCGACCAGCGTGGCCACGAACGTCACCATCGAGAGCATCATCGAGGTCAGACCGTCGACCTGGAACTGGAGCGGCACCGACAGGCCGCTGATCTCGATCCACTCGATCGGAGTGGGCTTCGCCTGGCCGCCGGTCGCGGAAAGGAGCGCGAGCGAGACAAGGAAGGCCAGGCCGATCCCGGCGACCACCGGCAGGTGCGCCATCTGCTTGAGCTGCCTGGCGCCGATGGCGGCGGCGAGGCCGCCCAAGAGCGGCAACAACGGCACGAGCCAGGCATTGCGTACGAAGACGTCCATCGAAAGGCGACTCCCGGCGATCGGCGACGGTCGGATTCGGGTCCAGGTTCAGTTTCGGGTCAATTCCGACGTTGGCCCCAGGCTTCGGTCGGGTGGGCGGGCTCGACGCCGGCCGTGAGCAGGTGCGGGTAGGTCTCGGGGCCGGCCAGGGCGGGCAGCGGCTCGGCCTCGCCGGCCGGGTCGACCGTGCGAGGCTGGTTGGGCTCGCGAATGTCCTGCCAGAGCGTGACGTCGAGCGAAGACCGCCGGTTGAAGAGGATCAGGATCAGCGCCAGGGCGATCGACGCTTCGCAGGCCGCCACGGTCAGGATCACGATCGTGAAAACCTGGCCGGTCCAGTTCCCGTGGTAGCGACCGAAGGCGACCAGGGTCAATGCCACGCCCTGGAGCATCATCTCCGCCGACAGGAACATGACGATCATGTTGCGGCGAGACAGGAACCCCAGCATGCCCAGGGCCATCAAGGCGGCCCCGACCAGCAGGAAGTTCGTCAGCATGTCGAAGCTGAAGGCGTCGGTGGTCATGGACGGAAGCTCGGTATGAGTGGGTTCGGAGGACGCCGAGACCTTCGATGGTCGATCAAGCCAGGGTCGTGTATCCGGGCGGCCGGATCGGGGTGCGGGGCCGGGTGATGGCCACGCAACCGATCAACGCGACGAACAGCAAGGCGCCCGCCAGTTCGACCGTGACCAGGTGTTCGGTGAAGAGGCTCCCGCCCAGCCCCGCGACGTGATTGCCAGCCGACGGACGACCGGGCGTCGCCTCGGGCAACTGTGAGGTCGGGGGCAGCGCCTTGGCAAGAACGAGCTTCTGACGGTCCGTCGTGCGGGAATACTCCCCGACGGCCTGGCGCTGGCTCGCCCGAATCAGGGAGGGCTGGCGAGTCTCGACCATGACGCCCGTCTGGACGCGCTGCTGGCCCGCCGGACGCTGCACCGTCAGCAATGCGTAAAGGAGGCCGAAGAAGAGCAGATAGCTCGTCAGCGTCGCCAGGAACGGCGAACGGGCCATCCGGTCATAAACGGCGCGACCTTCCATCTGAGCGAGCATGATCACGAACAGGAAGGTGACGATGATCGCCCCGGCATAGACGATCACGGTGCCGGCCGCGAGGAACTGGGCCCCGGACAGGAGAAACAGTCCGGAAGTGGCCAGGACGACCCCAGCGAACCAGAGGGCGCTGTGGATCGGGTCGCGGCTGGTGACGGTCAGGATCCCGCACATCACCGCCGAGATTGCGAAGGCGTAGAAGAACCCGGTGCCGACGAAATGGCCCGACGGCCTCCAGAACGAGGCCAGCAAGATCACGGAAAGGCCCGAGAGGGCGAATCCGAGGAGGTGGGCGACCCGCGGTCGGGCCAGCCCATGCCGGTGCGGCAGGAGCAGGAACGCCCCGGTGGCCCCGAGGAGGATGACCGCGAAGGCCCGGATCTGGTCGAACTGGGAGAGCGTGTCCACGGTCGCGTGCATCCTCGTGCGGGGCGGGGTCCGATCGGAGTGACGTCCGGCAAGCGTCTCGGGATCAGCGAGGGCCGGGGACGGTGGTCGGCTGGATCTCGGTCGCGCCGGCGGTGGTCGGGGGCTGGGTGTAACGCATCGGCTCGGCGTCCTTGGTCAGGTCGAAGACCGACAGGAGCTTGGCCTTGTCGAAGATCATCTGCTCGCGGGAAAGGCCGGTGAGGTCATACAGCCCGGTCAGCTCGATGGCCTCGACCGGGCAGGCTTCCTCGCACATCCCGCAGTAGATGCAGCGGAGTTCGTCGATGACGAAGCTCTCGCAATATTTCTCGCGGTCGGGCCAGGTCTCCGGGGCCGTCCCGCCGACGATGTCGATGCAGTGGGCCGGGCAGGCGGTGGCGCAGAGCATGCAGGCCACGCACTTGACCCGACCCTGACCGTCCTTGTTCAGGCGATGGACGCCGCGATAGTTCGGGCTGGGGACGTGCTGCTCTTCGGGATAGGACACCGTGATGGCGCCGCCGCCCAGGGCCGCACTGACGATATGCTTGCCGGTGACCATCAGGCCGCCGAGAATTTGGGGAAGGTAGGTCTTCTCCGCCCAGGTCAGGGTGGGCGGGGTCACCCGCTTCAATTTCGGGTCATCGGCTCGCACGTGTCATGCTCCATTCTCGGCCCCGGCGGGAGCCCGATCAGTTCAAGCGAACTTCAAACCCACCCATTCGCGAAGGGCGTAGACGATGATCGCCGTCAGGGTCAGATTGACCAGGGCCAGCGGGATCATCCGCTTCCAGGCGAGGTCCATCAAGGTGTCGTACCGGAAGCGGGGCAGGGTCCAGCGGATCCACATGATGAAGATGATCAGGAACCCGACCTTGCCGCAGACGACCGCCACCTTGGCCAGTGCGGGAATCCAACCGGTCTGGTTCTGGTCGAGCAGGAACGGGAGGTCCCATCCGCCCAGGAACAGGATCGTGATTAGGAAGCTGACCGTGATCACGTGGAGATATTCGCCGAGGAAGAACATGCCGAACTTCATCGCCGAGTATTCCGTGTGGAACCCGCCGACCAGTTCCTGCTCCGACTCGGGCAAGTCGAACGGCAGTCGGTTCGTCTCGGCGAACCCGGCGATCAGGAACAGGAGGAACCCGATCGGCTGGGCGAAGACGCCCCAGACGTGGCGGTCCTGCCAGTTGACGATCGCGTTCAGGTCGAGCGAGCCGGCCAGCAGGACCATGCCCAGGATCGACATCCCCAGGGGGATCTCATAGCTGATCAGCTGGGCGCTGGAGCGGAGGCCGCCGATGAACGAGTACTTGCTGTTCGAGGCCCATCCGGCCAGGATGACCCCGTAAACGCCCAGCGATCCGATCGACAGGATGTAGAGGATCCCGATGTCGACATTGGGGGCGATCTGGAAGTCGAGCCTGCGGTCCAGGAACGGCAAGATGGGTGCCGAAGCCCCCACCGGCCCGAACGGCACGACCGCGAAGCCGATCATTGCGGCGATGATCGCGATCGCCGGCGCCAGGATGTAGACCGGCGTCGAGACATACTTCGGCGTGACGTCCTCCTTGAGGATCATCTTGGCGCCGTCGACGAGCGGCTGGATCAGCCCGAACGGCCCGACCCGGTTGGGGCCGATGCGGTCCTGGGCCCAGGCGGCGATCTTGCGCTCGACCAGGATCAAGTAGGCGACGGTGCCCTGGCTGATCCCGACGACCGCGAGGATCAGCCCCATGGGGATCGCGAGGTTCCAAAATGAGTCCCAGAACGTCATCGGCCGCTCGCCTTTCTCAATCCCGGAAGAAGACCATCAACCGCTTCAGATCCGATTCGTCCCAATGTCAGCCTCATGCGTTCACGTCGCCCTTCGGGCTCGGTTCGCCGGGCCGATCTCCCCGGAATCCGCGGGGGGCCTGCCACGGGTCGACGTAACCGACGGCGACCAACTCGGGCTTACCGTCCGCCTGTCCCTCGCCGATCGGCAGGCCGAAGGCGGGGACAACCCCGTCGGCGAACGCCGCGAAGGCGGGGATCGCGGCGGCGACCTCGGTGAGGATGTCGCGCGACCGGACCGGGCCGCCCGTCCGGCCTTTCAGGATGGCGAACAGGTCGAGATCCGGCAAGGACCCATCGCGGGGCGGCAAGGATGCCTCGGCATACTGGAGGCGTCCCTGGGCATTGACGTAGCACCCGGCCTTCTCGGCAAAAGTCGCGCCGGGGAGGACGATGTCGGCGGCCTGGGCCAGCGGTGTGACCGTGGTGTCCTGGACGATCAGCAGGGCGACGCCGGCCCGGAGGGCCTGGGCGGCGGGCTCGTCGATCCAGGGTTCCAGGGCGTCGGAAGCGACGTACAGGCCCTGGAACTCGCCGGAGGCCACGCGGGCGGAGATCGACTCGAACGGGATGACCTCGCCCTGGACGTGGGCGAGGACCGCCTCGACGCCCTTGCGATTCGGGCATTTTTCGGCGTGGATCGTGAACGGGCGAGGGGTGATGAAGCTGGTGTCGCCGCCCCGGCCCGTCCGCAGGTCGGGCGTGAACGTGGTGTCCTCGCCCCGGACCGGCACCGGGCCGATGGCAAGCACGTTGGCCGGGTTCAGTTCCTTGAGGTAGGTGGCCATCAGGTAAGCCTCCTCGACCGTCAGGAACGGCGAGATCACGCCGGCGACGACCCCGCCCGATCGGCCGAGTTCGCCCAGGGCCTGGCCCGCGCGGTTGATCGCCTGGTCGAGCGGGATCGATCCCAGGTTGCCGCCGTCGCGGCCGTAGGCCGAGGTGAGCAGGCCCGGGTCGTTGGCGGCCTTGTAGCTGAGCCGTCCCTCGTCGCAGATCCAGTGGTCATTGACCTCGGGATTGAAGCGGGGGGTGAACCGCCAGATCTGCCCGCGGTTTTCCTCGACCTTGACGTTGCATCCGGTCGAGCAGCGGGTGCAGATCCCGTCGTGCTTGGACAGGAACCACGCCCTCTGCTTGTGGAGGAAGTCCTTGTCCAGGAGAGCCCCGACCGGGCAGAGGTCGACGACGTTGCCGGAGAGGGGGTTGTCGATCGGCTCGCCCGGGAAGACGTCGATCTCGGCATGATTGCCGCGCCGCATCACCTGCAATTCGCTCGTGTGAGTGATCTCGCGAGTGAACCGGACGCACCGGGTGCACATGATGCACCGGTCCTGATTCAGCTGGATCAGGTCGGAGACATCCTTGCGCGGGTTGACGACCCGCTCCTCGACGAACCGGTGGTTCGACTGGCCATACTCGAAGCTATAATCCTGGAGGCCGCACATCCCGGCCTGGTCGCAGACGGGGCAATCGAGCGGATGGTTGATCAGGAGATACTCCATGATCATCCGCTGATGCTCCTTGACCTTGGGGCTGTCGGTGACGACCACGGTCCCGTCCTTGGCCGGGGTCTGGCACCCGGGGACGAGCTTGGGGATCATCTTGATCTCGCCGGTCTTCGGATCCTTGGACCCGACCTCGACCTCGCACATCCGGCAGTTGGCCACCACGGAGAGGGCGGGGTGCCAGCAGTAGTAGGGGATGTCGACCCCGACCCGCTTCGCGGCCTGGATGGCGTTGAGCTTCTCGCCCTCGGGGAGCGTGTGTTCCTGGCCGTTGATGATGATGGTCGCCATCGGGATTCCTTCGAGGGGCTCCGACATCCAAGCCCGGCCGTTGGGGTCCGGCCGGGGTCCGGCCAGCGGGCGAGGAGGAAATTCCAACCGATCGTTCAGATACGTGTCAGGACGCGTGCGGCGAACGCAGGGCGCCGCTCGGGCTCGGCAGGATCTGCAACGAGGTGTTCGTCGGATCCGCCGGGACGCCGGCCGCGATCGAACGCTGCAGCGGGGTGACCATGCCGGGCTTGGCCTGGTGGTCCCGGATGTAGGCGTCGAACTCGGGGCGGAACTTGGTCAGGACGTTCTTGATCGGCCAGGCGGCCCCGTCGGCGAGACCGCAGATCGTGGTGCCCGGGGTCAGGCCGAGGTTGTTGGCCATCTGGAGCATGATGTCCCAGTCCTCGACCCGGCCGCCGCCCGCCTTGATCCGCTTGAGCGTCTTGTAGATCCAGCCCGTCCCCTCGCGGCACGGGGTGCACTGGCCGCAGCTCTCGTGGGCGAAGAATCGCTCGACATTGTAGAGGTAGTCGACCATGCTGGTCGTCTCGTCCATGACCGTCAGGGCGGCGGTGCCCAGGCCGAGGCAGCCGGTCTTGCGGATGTCCTCGAAGTCGAGCTTGACGTCGAACTCGTCGGCCGACATGACGCCCATGCTGATCCCGCCCGGGACGGCGGCCTTGGCCTTGCGGCCCTTCCAGATCCCGCCGGCATGTTCCTCGATCAACTCGCGGGTCGTCACGCCCAGGGGCAGCTCGACGCAGACCTGCTTGTTGACGTGGCCGGAGACGCAGTACAGCTTGGGGCCGTAGCTCTTGGGCGTGCCGATCGACTTGAACCAGTCGGCCCCCCGCTCGATGATGTGCGGGACGCAGGCCAGGGTCTCGACGTTGTTGACGACCGTCGGCTTGCGGAACGCACCTTCGATGGCTGGGAAGGGCGGCTTGATCCGGGGCCAGCCCCGCTTGCCTTCGAGGCTCTCGATCAGCCCCGTCTCCTCGCCGCAGATGTAGGCCCCGGCGCCCCGGTGGACGTAGATCTCCAGGTCGAAGCCCGACCCGTAGATGTTCTTGCCCAGATGCCCGGCCGCGCGGGCCTCGGCGATCGCCCGTTCCAGGACGTGGAAGGCGTGGATGTACTCGAACCGGACGTAGATGTAAGCGGTGGTCGCCTTGGTCGCGAAGCAGCCGATGAGGATGCCTTCGAGGAACTGGTGCGGGTCCAGTTCCATGAGCAGGCGATTATTGAAGGTCGCCGGCTCGCTCTCGTCGCCATTGATGCACATGAGGGTTTCCACCCGATCTTTCGGGAGGAAACTCCACTTCAGGCCGCAGGGGAAGCCGGCCCCGCCGCGGCCGCGCAGCTCCGAATCCTTGACGATCTGGACCACCTTGTCGGGGTCCAATTCGGTCAAAGCCTTGCGGGACGCCTGGTAGCCGCCGCGCGACTCGTAGACGGGGAGGGTGTGGGCGTCGGGGACGGCCCAGTTCCGGGTCAGGACGGGCTCAAACTGGGCCATGTTCGCAGCCTCCACGGGCGTCGAGGACGATCAACCGACGCGTGCGATCTCGGGCCGGGCGGAGCCGAGCGATGATGAGAAGTTCGTTCATGATTTCCGGGCCGCGGCCGGGTGGCCCACCGGGGCGAGTTGCGTGGGGTCGACGGGTCCGCGGCGGACCTCTTCGATCATGGCGTCGACCTTCTCCGGGGTGAGCGGGCCGAAGATCCGACCGTCATCGGCCAGGGCCGCCGGGGCGAAGTCGCAGATCCCCAGGCACTCGGCGAATTCGACCGTAACCTTGCCGTCGGGGGTCGTCTGCCCGGACCGGACGCCCAATCGGCTGCAGGCGTGCTCCAGCATCTCCTCGCCGCCCGTGAGCATGCACGAGATCGAGCGGCAGATCCAGACCCGGACGTCGCCGATGGGGGCCTGAGGGAAGAACCCGTAGAAGCTCATGGTGTCATGGACTTCGGCGGGGGTGATCTCCAGGATCTCGGCGATCTCGGCCATCGCCTTGAACGGGACGCACCGCAGGTGCTCGTGGACGATGTGCATCGCCGGGAGCGTCACCGCCTTCTTGCTCGGATAGCGGGGGATGTACGACCGGATCTTGTCCCGGATCGCATCGGAGAGCATCGGAGTCGTCGCTTCGGCGGCCATCGGTCGGATTCCCTCGATTCCCGGATCGGATCATGCCTGGGCAGAAATTGCGCCCCCGGCTCAGCGATCCAGCTCGGCGGCGATGATGTTCAGGCTACCCAGGATGGCCACGATGTCGGCGATCAGGTGATCCTTGATGATGTGCGGGAACACCTGGAAATGGATGAACGAGGGCGGCCTGGTCCGGGTCCGCCACGCGGTCTGGCTACCGTCGGCGACCAGGTAGTAGCCCAGCTCGCCGTTGGAACTCTCGATCGCGGCGTAGACCTCGTTGACCGGCGAGGCGACCCCACGGTTGGGCATGATCAGCTCGAAATGCTGGATCAGCCCTTCCATGCTGTTGTAGACGGTCCCCTTGTCGGGCAGGGGGAACTTCTCGGCGATCGGGGCATTCACCGGGCCACCCGGCAGATTTTCCAGCGCCTGGGTGACGATCCGGATGCTCTGGCGGATCTCTTCGAGGCGAACCTGGAACCGGGCGTAGCTGTCCCCTTCGGTGGCGTAGGGGACCTCGAAATCGAACTCGTTGTAGGCGAGGTACGGCTCGTCCTTGCGGAGGTCGTAGGTCACGCCGCTGGCCCGGGCGATCGGCCCGGTGCAGCAGAGGCTGATCGCATCCTGCTTGGTCAGGACGCCGACGCCCCGGACGCGATCCAGGAAGATCCGGTTGCGGAGGACCAGCTTCTCGGTATCCGCGAGGGCCTTGGGCAGGCTGTTCAGGACCGTGCGGATCCGGTTGATGACGCGGTCGTTGAAGTCGTGGAGCACGCCGCCGACCCGGGTGTAGCCCGGATGGAAGCGATAGCCCGACATCTCCTCGTAGACGTCGTAGATCAGCTCACGCTGATTGAAGCAGAACAGGAACGCCGTGAATGCACCCAGGTCCAGCGCCGCAGCCCCGACGCAGAGCAGGTGGTCGCTGATCCGGGCGAGTTCGCCGATGATGACGCGGATGTACTGGCAACGCTTGGTCAGCTCGACGTCGAGGAGTTTCTCCACGGCGTGGTGCCAGGCCACTTCGTTCAACGGCGGGCTGATGTAGTTCTTGCGGTCGGCGATCGTGACGTACTGATTGAAGTTCAGGTGTTCGCCGAGTTTTTCGAACCCCGAGTGGAGATACCCGATGTCCGGGGTCGCCTTGACGATCCGCTCGCCGTCCAGTTCCAGGATCAGGCGGAGGGTCGTGTGGGTCGCCGGGTGTTGCGGGCCGAAGTTGAGCGTCCAGTGGAACTGGCTCGGTTCAACGTCGATTTCGGGGTCGTCGAGCAGATTGGCCGGCATGGTCGTTTCACCTGCGTGGGCGGCGCTTCGTCCAGTGTTCGATCGTCGATCAAGGCGGGGTTCAGGATTCGTCGCGGGTCAGGCGCGGGAAGTTGTGCCGTTCGCCGCGGCCTCGGAGGGGATAATCCTTGCGGAGCGGATAGGCGGTGAACTCCTCGGGCATGAGGATCCGCCGGAGGTCGGGGTGTCCCTCGAACCGGATCCCGTACATGTCGAAGACTTCGCGTTCCATCCAGTCGGCCCCGAGCCAGAGCGGCACGGCCGAGGGGATCGTCGGGTTGGGGTCGTCGACCCCGACCTTGAGGATCACCCGCTCGGTCGTGTCGTAGTTCAGGAGGACGTAATGGACCTCGAATCGGGGCGATCCGGCCGGCCGCTCGGGATAGCCGAGGTAGTCGGCACCGCCCACCTCGGAGAGGAGCCCGAAGCCCCCCTCGTCGCGGAGCGTCCGCAGGACCTCGATCAGGCGATCGGCGGGGACGTAGATCCGCAGGTTGTCCCGGAACGTCGCCGTCGCCACGCCGTCGCCCAGGAGGCGCGACAGGATGGCCATGGTCTTGGCGTGGGGATCGGTGGTCGTCGCGGCCTCGGTCACGTTGCGTCCCTCGTCATGCTCGCCCGGTTCGGTTCTCGCCGCCGGTCACGTTCACTTGGTCTCGTCGCCGCCGACCAGGGAGATCCCGCCGGGGAGGCGATAGCCGAACCGATCCTCGTCGCCGCGCTCGCTGGCGGTGGCCAGCCCGGGGCGGAGGTGGGCCTTCTCCTGGATCATCCGCTCGCGTTCCATCAGCTCGGGCAGGCCGTTGTTCCCCGCGAGGGTCCCGCCCTTCTGGATCTTGGCCTGGAGGTCCATCACCGCCCGGAGGATCTGCTCGGGGCGCGGCGGGCATCCGGGGATGTAGACATCGACGGGCATGAAGCGGTCGGCGCCCTGGACCACCGCGTAGGTGTCGAAGATCCCGCCGGTCGAGGCACAGGCCCCCATGCTGATGCACCACTTCGGCTCGGGCATCTGGAGCCAGATCCGCTGGAGGACCGGCATCATCTTCATGGCGATCCGGCCGGCGATGATCATCAGGTCGCACTGCCGGGGGCTGAACCGCATCACCTCGGCGCCGAACCGGGCGAGGTCGAACCGGCTGGCGCCGACCGCCATCAGCTCGATCCCGCAGCAGGCCGTGGCGAAGGGCATCGGCCACAGGCTGTTCTTGCGGCAGTAGTTCACCACCTGGTCGAGCGAGGTGAGGATCGCGTTCTCGGGGACCTCGATCGCCCCCTTGGGCATGAGCCCGGGGACCGATCCGGTCGGGTTGGCGGCCGGAGTGCCCGGGCCGCCGACCGTGGGAATTCCTAACGCCATTCGAACACCCCTTTTTTCCAGGCATAAGCGAACGCGGCGGCCAGCACGGCGATGAACACCAGGATCTCGCCGAAGACCAGCCCGCGGAACTCGGCCGGGATGCCCGAGGCCGCGCCGCCGGCCATGGCCAACGCGTCCGGGCTGTTCAGGCCCCAGAAGCCGACCGCCCAGGGATAGAGGAACAGAAGCTCCACGTCGAACAGGAGGAAGACGATCGCCACCAGGTAGTAGCGGATGTCGAACCGTTGCCGGGCATCGCCGATCGGGTCCATCCCCGACTCGTACGGCATCTGCTTGACCTTGGTGGTCTTCCGGGGCCCGAGGATGGCGCTCAGCCCCAGCATGCTGGCCGCCGTGAAGATGGCGACCAGGATGAACAGGAAGATCGGCGTGAATTCCGTTCCCATGAGTGCCGGGTCCGCAAGAGCGAAACGACCGCTTTGTGAAGAGTTTCACAAAGTCGGACCAAAAAGATCCCGGCTCAGGCCGGGATGGATACGCCTCTCGGGCGAGGCGATGATAAGCCCAGGTCTTCGGGTCACAACCGGGGGCCGAGTCGTTCTTTCGGCCGGCTTCATGTCCCGGGGCTGATTGTATAGCGGACGGGGGCCTCCGTCAAAGGGGCAGGACATTTCCGCGGCTCAACGCGGGTCGGGGACCGGTGCGGCCGGGGCGGGAGAAGGGGTCGAGGTACGTGGGCGGCTCGGCCTGGGTGCGGGGGCCGACCCGGATGGGGACCGCCCGATTCCGATCGGGTAGGGGACCTCACCTGCCGGCGCGGACGAGGACGCGGGTGGGGGTGGGGGTGGCGGGGCCGTATCGCCGGTCGCCGGCGCGTCCGCAACCCTGGGGGTTGCCGCCTTGTTCGAGGCCGATTTGGCATTGGCGGTGCCGCGGCTCGCGGCCTTGGGCCGGGGTGCCGTCAGGGAGTCCTGGTCGATCTGGCGGAGCAACCGGGCACGCTTGGCCGGATCGGCCTCCTTCAGGGCCTCGGCGTAAGCCTGCTCGCGACGCTTCGCGCGGGCCGCGAACTCCTGATCGGCCTTGGTGTTGTTCGGCTTGTAGACACGATTGTACTGCTCATCGTACTGGCGGAACGTCCGATAGTAGGGGACCCCGGGCGCGGACGCACCCCGCTTGACGCCGGGCTCCGCCGGCTCATCGAAGCGATCGAAGTATTGTTCGAATTGATTCGCCCGCGAGATCGGTCGCTCTCCCAGGGGCATGGCCTGGATCCTGGCCTGCCCGGGCAGGGCGGGGTTATTCGAGTACATCGGGATGGCGAACTCCCGGTAGTCGGGATAGCCCGAGTTTCCATAGGGATTGAATACGTTGCCTTGCCCGAAGCTCAGGGCGGGCAAAGACCCCAGCGCGAACCAGCCCATCATGAGCCAGGCGTTTCGGCCAATGATCCGTTTCATCTGATCCCCCCATGTAGGAGCCACCAACCGCCATCCGATTTCCGCAGGGCCGGTCTCGACGATGGAAAGCTCCATCCATCCGCAAGATGCAGGTCCGGTGCCGGAGACCCCTTGAGCGATCGGTCTCAAGGATGAGCGTACCACGCCCGCTTGTGGCTCTCAGGGAATTTCCTCGGGAGTTCTTGCCCGGCGGAATTCGACCCTTTCTACAACTATATGACGATCATCCCTCCAGCTGGAGTCTCCCGACACCTCATCTCTCTTCGAGATGCGGAACATCCGTTCTGAGTGCGGCGCTCACCGACGCCCGTGATGCGAGATTGAACCGGGGCAAGGAGTTGGGAAAGGAAGTCTGCAAGCCGGATCTCTGAGATCGGTCCCGGGCGGTCGACTCGATCGTGGGGCCAAGCCAGCACCGGCATCCGGTTCGCGGTGGAGAAATTCGACCCCGATCCGATCATGCGTGAATCGCGACGTTTCGCGATGGACCGGGTGGATCGATGGGTTATGATTCGAGGATTGGAGCGGGGCACCGGGCCGATCCTCTCCCCGGCAGCCGACCTCGCCCCTCATCGGAGTGCCTCGATGTACATCGTGCCCTTGGCGATGGTCGTGATCCTGTCGGCTGGAGTTCCCGCCGAAACCGCCTCGCTCGTCGAAGACCTCGGTTCGAGTCGTTATGCCCGGCGCGAGGCCGCCGGGGCGGCGTTGGTGAAGCTCGGGCCGGCGGCCGTCCCCGCCCTTCGGGTCGCAGCGGGATCGACCGACCCCGAGGTCCGGGCCCGCTCGGCGGAGATCCTCAGACGGATCGAAGCGGGGTCGCTGACGCTCCCGACGATGATCGGGCTCGACTTCGAAGATATACCGCTCGCCGAGGCGATCGCGTCGGTCAATGCCCAGGCCAGGCTCAACCTGGTCATGGTGTCGGCCGACGATCCGGCCTGGAGGGAGTCCCGGGTGGATTGCCGCTCCAACGGCCCGGTCCCGTTCTGGACGGCGATCGACCTGCTCTGCTCCGCCGGCCGGATCCGCCACGACCCGGCGGAGGTCGGCCGCCCGGGGCTGGGCGACGCGGCATTCCCGCTGCGGCTCGGCGCCGCCGTGGATCCCGGGCTGACGTCGGACAGCGGGCCGTTCCGTGTCCAGCTGGCCAGCATCCATTTCCAGAGCGATTTGCCGCTGACCCGGAACGCGAGACCGTCCGGATCCCGCCGGGCGGCGACCGTGGATGCCCAGGCCCGCCGCCAGTTCTACCTCCAGGTCATCGTCGCGGCTGAGCCCAGGCTGAAGGTGGCCCAGGACGGGCCGGTGCGGATCACCCAGGCGGTGGACGATCGGGGCAACTCCCTCCTGGCGCCCACCGGGGTGTCGGAGACGCTCCGCTCTTCGGGCTATCTCGGGGTGAGTTCGTCGCCGTCGCTCCATCTCCGGGTCGACCTGTCCCGGCCCGATGCCAAAGCCGAGCAGATCGGGGTACTCCGCGGCGAGGTCCCGGTCGTGGTCACGGCCCGCAAGGCCGGGGCGACGGCCATCCCGCTGGGCCGAGCCGTCGGCCGGTCGTTCCGAGACGACCGGGGGACCTGCACGGTGGAAGCCGTGCGGCCGGCGACGGCGGATCGTCCGTGCGAGATCGACCTGGCGATCCGGAACCTCCCCGGTTCCGGCGAGCCAACGGGCGATGGCGGCCCCTTCCGCGCCGGGCCGAGCCCGGAGCGAATCGAGATCCTGGACGAGCGGGGCGGGGTCCTCCCCTGGTTCCCCACCCGCACCTCGTTCGACGGCGAGGTATCCCGCACGACGATCGCCCTGGCCGCCCCGGGATCTCCCCGACCGGACTCGATCCGGTTCCACGAGATCCACCTGGCCCGGACCGCCGTCCCCTTCGAGTTCCGCTCGATCGCCATGCCCTGATCGGGCCAGGTCACACGGTCAGGACGAGGTTGTCCTTGTGGATCACCTCGGCGTAGAGGGTGGCCCCGAGGACCTGTCGGGCCTGATCGGTCCGGAGCCCGCGGACCTGCCGGGCGTCCGGGGCGGCGAAGTTGGTCAGGCCCCGGGCGAACTCGGCCCCTTCCAGGTCGCGGACGCTGATGACGTCCCCCTTCTCGAAATCGCCCACGACGTCGATCACGCCGATGGACAGGAGGCTCTTGAGCCCGGATTCCAACGCCTGGCGGGCGCCGGCATCGACGACGATGTGGCCCTTGGGCCGAGCCGTCAGGCCGATCCAGCGTTTGCGTGCCCCCTGGGTCTGCCCCTTGGCCAGGAACAGGGTCCCGACAGCCTCGCCGTTCAGGATCCGGGTGAGCGGTTCGGGCTTCTTGCCCGAGGCGATGATGACCGAGCCGCCGGCCCGGGTGACCAGCCCCGCCGCCTGGAGCTTGCTCCGCATCCCACCGGTGCCCAGGCTGCTCTTGCTGTCACCGGCCAGGCCGAGGGCCTCGTCGAGATTGGCGACCAGCGGGACGACTTCGCCCATCCCGGAGGCGCCGGGGTCGGAGCGGCAGAGGCCGTCGACCACGCTCAGGATCACCAGGAGGGGGGCCTGGAGCAGGTTGGCGACCATGGCCGCGAGCTTGTCGTTGTCGCCGAACTTGATCTCGTCGACGCTGATCGTGTCATTCTCGTTGATCACCGGCACGGCGTCGTATTCGAACAACGCGGTCAGGGTGTTCCGCATGTTGAGGTAGCGGGCCCGGCTGTCGAAGTCCTCGTGCGTCAGGAGGAGCTGGGCGGCATGGCGGCCGTGCCGGCGGAACCCCTCGTCGTACGCGCGGATCAGGAACGACTGGCCGACGGCGGCGGCGGCCTGGAGCTGGCGGAGGTTGTCGGGCCGGCGGGCCAGGCCGAGCTGGCCGATCCCGGCCGCGACGGCTCCGGAACTGACCAGGGCCACCCGCCTTCCGGTCGCGGAGATGGCGCTGATCTGTTCGGCGAGATGGCCGATCCTCTCCGGGTCGAGCGTGCCATCGGGGCCGGTCAGGACGCTGGAGCCCACCTTGACCACCCAGGTGCGGGCCCCGAGCACCACGTCATCACGGACCAGATCGCGAGCCATCGGCGGATCGACCTTTCGAGGAATGCCCTACGGAATCGGATCCGGGGCGACGCCGGGGCGCGATGCATTCCCGCGACTCTCCGAAGCGTCCCGGACCAAGACTTCGTCCGTGAAGGTTGTCGGTAGGGAGTGACGACATTATAGTTGACCGTGCGATTCCTCCTAGCCGAACCCCCCTCCACGGCCGTGCGTCTCGTGGTCTCACATCCCAGTCCCGGCATTGCCAGCCGGGTGTCCTTACCGGGGTCCGACCGAAGATCATGGGCGAAATGTTCCACGAGTGCGGCGTGGCTGCGGTTTATCACCACCATGCCCGCGGTCACGCCACCTCTCGCCTCGCACCGATTGCCGGCGAACCCAACAGCGTCGCCCGACTGGTGCCCCGGATGTTGCTCGACATGCAGAACCGGGGGCAGCTCGCCTCGGGCATGTCCAGCTTCAATCCCAATCGCCGGGCATTGATCAAGACGCACAAGGAACTCGGCACCGTCGCCGAGGGATTTCGGCTCAACCACAAGCCGAAGTTCGAGGCGATCATGCGCGGGCAGGACGGCCCGGCGGCGATCGGCCACGTCCGGTACGCCACCTGCGGCGGCGACGATCGCAGCCTGGCCCAGCCCTTCGAACGCGAGCATGGCCGCAAGGGGAAGTGGTTCGCCTTCGCCTTCAATGGCCAGTTGACCAATTACCACGAGCTGCGGCGCGACCTGCTGGCCAAGGGGGATTACCACCTCAAGCGGGACACCGACACCGAGATCCTGATGCACTCGCTGAGCTACGAGTTGCAGGATCAGGGGCCGAACATCGACTGGGTGAGCGTCTTCGGCAACCTCGCGGAACGGTTCGACGGGGCCTACAACGTCGTCCTCCTGACCGCGACCGGCGACCTGGTCGTCGCCCGCGACCCGCTCGGGTTCCACCCGCTCTGCGTGGCCGAGGACGGCCCCCTGTTCGCCGCCGCGAGCGAGAGCGTCCCCCTGGCCAATCTCGGATTCCAGGGGATCCGGTCGCTGGAGCCGGGGATGCTCGCCGTGGCCAACGCCGACGGCGTCCGGTACGAGCGGTTCGCCCCCGCGCCGAAACACGCCCACTGCTTCTTCGAGTGGATCTACTTCGCCAATGTCGCCAGCACCCTGGATGACCGCTCGGTCTACCTGAGCCGCGCGGCGTTGGGCAAGGAACTGGCCCGGCTGGAAGACGTGCCCCGCGACGCCGGGACGATCGTGGTCCCCGTGCCGGACACCGCCAAGGGGGCCGCCGACGCGATGGCCTTCGAGTTGGGCCTGCCCTCGGTCGAGGGGCTGATGCGGAACCGCTACGTCGGCCGGACCTTCATCGAAGGGACCGCCGACCGCGCCGCCAAGGCCCGCCTCAAGTACACCCCGCTGCCCGAGGTCCTGTCCGGCAAGCGGGTCCTGCTGGTCGAGGACAGCATCGTCCGCTCGACGACGATGCGGGCCCTGGTCCACGAGATCCGCGACCGGGGAGGGGCGAGGGAGATCCACCTCCGCGTCGCCTGCCCGCCGATCATCGCCCCGTGCTTCTACGGGATCGACATGTCGACCCGGGACGAGTTGTTCGCCCCCCGGTTCTCCGACATGCCCGACGGCGGCGTCTCGGAGGAGGCCCAGCAGCGGATGGCGAAGGAACTCGGTGCCGATAGCCTCCGCTATCTCCCCGTCGATGCCATCGCCCGGTCGGTGGGGCTCTCCTCCGACCGGCTCTGCCGGGCCTGCGTCACCGGCCAGTACCCGACCCCGGCCGGCGAGCATCTTTACCAGATCGACGCCGTCGAGGCCGTCGCCGTCGGCGGCGACGGCCACGCCCCGC
This sequence comes from Tundrisphaera macrotermitis, assembly GCF_051175315.1. Taxonomy (NCBI): domain Bacteria; kingdom Pseudomonadati; phylum Planctomycetota; class Planctomycetia; order Isosphaerales; family Isosphaeraceae; genus Tundrisphaera; species Tundrisphaera macrotermitis. The sequence goes on along the minus strand of NZ_CP195100.1, from coordinate 1,078,156 downwards.
GTCGGGCCTTCGACATCTGAAGGAAGACCGGCCGGATCACTCCCGATCCGGCCGCTTCAACTCCTCGGTCGTCTTCTTGATCTCCTCGACGGCCTTGCGAATTTCCTCGACCTTGGCCGTCAGATCCTTGATGGCCGAGTCGAGGCTCTTCGCCGATCCCACGCCCGCAATCTTGGCGTTCAGGCCCTTGACGGCCTCGTCAATCTCGATGGTCATCGCTTTTGCATCGATTTCAGGGAATCGAGCTGTCCCATCCGGGCCGATCATGATCCGGGGATAACCCGGGCGACCCTCGAATTGGAACAGATAATTGCCTTTAATCTCGGCCGCTGTGACCTCACGCTTCTCGGGCGTGATCGAGACGGTCGCCTTCTTGCCGCCACGCAGGTATTCGAGCGAAAGTGCCTTGCCTTCGGACTCCAGGACCTGGCTCATCAACACGTCGGGGCTGGTCAAGGGCTTGCCGCCGATGGCGATCAGCACGTCGTTCTTGGCCAGGCCGGCCTTCGCGGCCGGGCTGTCCTTCATCACCTCGTTGACGATCAACCCGGCATCGCCCGGCAACTCGGTGAGGTGCGACCGCAGGGTCGCGTCGACCGGCGAGACCGGGACGCCGATCCAGTAGGAGCTGGTCGGTTCGTGCTTCCTCATGATGATGCGGACCGGATCGGAGGCGTTCGGCTTCTCCCCGGATTCGGTCTTGAGGGCGATCACTTCTTCCTTGCCCCCGCGGATGATCTTGACCTTCGCCGGTTTGCCGAGCTTCCTGTCGATCAGGTCCCTGGCCGAGGAAACTCCGGCCAATGGCTGATCGTCGATGGCCAGCAGGAGGTCATTCGGCTTCAACCCTGACTTGTCCGCTGGACTCTCCGGGTTGACGGCAACGACCACCACGCCCTGGCCTTCGGCCAACCCGATCTGCGACCGGATCGCCTCGCTGATCTCGGCCAGTTCGACCCCGGACCGGCCCCGGGCGTTGACAACCCACCGGAGCCGGGCGGCGTCGCGGGCCAGTTCAGCATTCTTCCTTGCCGACTCAGCCTGAGCCCGAGCGGAGAACACCCGGACTTCCGCCGCGTGTTTGGCCCTCGCCTCGTCCGCATTCTGGCGGGCCGCTGCGACCTTGGCGGCCAGATCCGGGGGGACCTTCTTTCCACCCTCGCTCGATTCCTGGCCCATGGCCCAGGCAGGGACGAACAATCCGCAGGCGATGGCGAGCAGCCATGATGCCGTGATCGGGGTCAACATGCGTCGATCTCCTTCGCGAGTGCGTCGGCCCGCCCACCGGCAAGGTGCCTAGTAAGCGTCCTGGCCGACATATTCCAGCTCCACGTTGGCCATCGGGATGGCCAATTTGCGCCCGTCGTCGAGGTTGAGCGACATCAGCCGACGCCGCTCGGCGACCTGATAACCCTCGCGCTCCCACTGGGCGCGGATGTAATCCGGGACCGTCGAGGGCCGGGATTGCAGCCACTGCTCGTCCAGGCCCGAGCCCGCCAGGATCGGCACCCGATAGCCGGGATCGCCGCCCGCCGCCTCGCCGCCCACGAGGGCCCATCCCACCTCCTTGATGGCGTCATCGTCCTCCTCCTCCGGGGCCGGGGATTCGGGCAACTCCGCCTGGGCCATGGCGATCGGGTCGCGACCGCGTTCGGTCCCGCCGAGGTGAAACCCGGCCGCGAACGTCGCGGCGATCACCCCGGCCGCGAGGGAGAGCCGGCCGAGGAGGATGGCGGCGCGTCGGGGCCGCCGATGCGAGGCCACTGGCCGGACCAGGGGAATCGGCGAGGCCGGGCCGCCCAGGACCGATCGGAACGCCTGGTCTTCGAGGAAGGCCAGGGCGCACCGGCGCCAGCCGTCGGGATCGGATTCCAGCCGGAGCAGCAGGGCCCGCCGTTCGGCCTCGCCCAGTTCGCCATCGACGAGGCGGTCGATCTGGAGGGTCAATTCGTCGCCAGGAAGCCTCATGGTCTGACCTCGATCACGTTCGAACCGGCCAAAGCATCGCGGAGCCGGCCTCGCGCCCGGTGGAGTCGGGAGACGATCGCCGCCTCGGTCTGGCCCAGTGCTTCGGCCAGTTCGCGGCACGACCAACCTTCGGTGTATTTCAGCAGCAGGATCTCGGCATCTCGGCCCGGGAGCCGGGTCAATGCCTCGCGCACCAGCATCATCCGCTCCTCGGCCAGGAGCCAGGCGAGCGGGTCGCGCTCGCCGCCCTCGACGATCCGGACCCGGCCCGCGTAGCGATCCACGAGCTTGGCCCGCCGCCCGCAGGCGCGTCGGTAGAGGAGCGCCTTGCGGATCGCGAGGCGATAGAGCCAACCGGCCGGGTTGTCGGTCTGGGCCGGGGTCGTCCGGGTCTCGCAGAGCGCGAGCGAGACCTCCTGCATCACCTCATCGACCGCCTGGCGTTCGCCGAGCCGGGCGGCCACGACCGTCCGGAGCCAGCGTTCATGCTGATCGAGGGCGGAGGTCCAGTCGGTCGGTGGGGCGGTCGGGGTCTTCATGACAACGAGAAGTTGCCGCCGACCGCCCTGGCTTGCAGCCCATCCGGGGAATTTCCCGGAGTCTCAGCCCTTGCGGATCATCCGGGCGATGAACATGGCGTCGGTGTCCGACTCCTGCGGCCAGATCTGCAGGGTGCCGTCGGTCGGCACGCCGCTGATCGGGTGCGGGAACGGGTCGAGCTGAAATTCCGGGCGATCGGCGAGGAAGCCCCGGACGACCCCCTGGGTCTCCTCCACGGTCAGGGTGCAGACCGAAAAGACCAGAGTCCCGCCCTTCCGGACCCCGTTGGCCCCGATCCGCAGGGCATGGGCCTGGGTCTCGGCCAAACGGCCGATGGCGCCGGGGTCGATGGTCCAGCGGGCGTCGGGGTTCCGTCGCCAGGTGCCGATGGCGGAGCAGGGGGCATCGACCAGCACCCCGTCGTACTTGCCCGCCTTGCCGACGACGTGCTTGCCGTCCCAGACCTTGGTGGTGATGTTGCGGAATGGGCTCCGGCGGGCGCGCCGGACCGTCTCCTTGAGCTTCGCCTCGTGGACGTCGGTCGCCACCACCAGGCCCTTGCCCTTCATGAGCGCCGCCAGGTGCAGGGCCTTGCCGCCCGCGCCGGTGCAGGCATCCCACCAGCGGTCGCCCGGGTCGGGGTCGCAAATCATCGCGACCGCCTGCGAGGCGAGGTCCTGGATCTCCAGGTCGCCGCGCTCGAAGGCGGGCAGGTGGTGGACATCGGACTCGGCGTCGATCTTGGCGGCGCGGGTCAACTTGCGATGAACCCAGGGCTTGATGCCGGTCTCGTTCAGCTCCTTCCAGGTCGCCGCCTCGTCGACGCCCTGGGCGCGGACCCAGAGCGGTGGGCGGGTCTGGAGCGAGTTGAGCAGTTCCAGGTACTTCATCTTGGGCGACCCGCCGCCCGGGGGCAGAGGCAGGTGCTGGCGGAGCCAGTCCGGGAACAGCTTCCAGGGATCGGCCACGACCGGCCGCCCCTCGTTCAGCCGCTTCCAGCCCTCGCCCCGCGCCGTCCAGTTCGGCGCATCCCCCAGCGCCAGGAGCCGGCCCGGGTCGCGCCCGATCTTCTTGGCCCAGACCCGGCAGACCGGGTGGACCGAGGTGAAGTCGAGCAGGCAGGACAGGAGCAGACGCGTCTCGATCCGCTCCTCATGGATCGTGTCGACCCAGCCCCGCCAGCGGAACAGGGCGAAGACCGCCCGGCTGACGAACCGATGGTCGGGGGCGGAGAGGTCGCGGCGATTGCGGAGTTCCCACGCCAGGGCGCGGTCGGCCCGCCGCTCGTCGGTCAGGACGGCGCGTTCGATCTTCGTGGCGATCTCGACCGTGGCCCGGGCCAGGAACTCGGGCGAGACCACGTGCGCGACCGCCCGGGCCTCGGTTTGGACCGGGGCCGGGCCCCGACGCTGCATCGGAGTGGGTCCGGGGCCACGCGAACCGGGATACTTGTGGGCCGGGGGTCCCCCCGCGGGCCCACGCTCGACCGGCCGGGGCTTGTATCCGGGCCGGGTCGACGGCGGAGGGCCGGGGTGGCCGCCGAACGGGCGGAGGTCCGGCCCCGAGCCCGGGCGGGCCTTCGACTTGGGGCCGGCGCCGGGCCGGGAACGCGGCGAGGGCTTGGATCCGGGAGGGCGGGACGGACGGCGTGGCTTCATGGTCGGATGCGCGATTCTCGAATCGGACGGTCGTTGGGTTCGTTTCGCCCCGGGAGGGCGGGGCCGTCGGCCCGTGGCCTATCGATGTGGCCTGTAGCAGGATGGTTGCCGAGGTCCGGCCGGGCAGGCCTCGCCGCCGGTCGGGTTTGGCTTCGTTCGGGACGGGAAAGTGTTGACGTTGCGGCCGTTGAAAAAGCTCTCGTTCGCTTCATCCATCCGGTCCCGCATCGCCCCCTCGGGCGAATTGGCAGGGGCCTGGACGGCGCCCCCGGATCCGATCAGGTCCTGCCACCCGGCCCCCTGCAACGACTCGCGGCCCCCGGGATTGTTCCATGGCCCGCTGGACCAGGGCAGGTCGCGCCGGTGCGTGTCGCCCAGGAGATGCCCGGTGGGTAGATGCTCTTGGAGTTGGTCGGGTCGATTCCCGTATGACGGATGCACGCGATGTTGTCGCCGGCCCTTCCTATAAAGATCAGGATATCCGGAGGCCGCAGCACGAACAAGGCTCTGGGACGAATTCCAGGCGTGGCATTGAGGGCCGCAGCCTGGACAGCGCGGGACGAGCACCGTAAATTATGGGATTTTGCCGACCGTGGCGAGAAACCAAACCTATGCTCGGTCGGATGGTGCGATCGGATGCGCCGGAACACCGTTCACCCTTACTGGACGGGCGATCGGAAAGCGATCTCAAGGCTTGAGCGGCGAGACTTGTCGATCACATTCGAATGGCCACTTGCGTTACACCTCCCATCCGAGATCAAACCGCCGTGTCAAATTCCGAAATCTTCAAGCGAGCCTGGTTCGCCTTCCTCATCTCCGCCGCGGTCGTCGTACCCCGCTCACTTTTGATCGCATCCTCCCACAGCGAATCCTACGACGACCGCTACCATATTCGCCGGGGGCTCGGATTCTGGACGGGCACGATCCCGGCCAAGAATTTCGTCCTGAACGATCCACCATTGGGTGAGGCGATCATCGCCTTTCCGGTCTATCTGGTCAATTTATATAAGGGTTATCCGCCGTCGGAGTACGCGGGAGATGGCAAGCCGATCTCCCTGGAGGCGTTCGCCCAGATCTTCGCGGTGTGGAAATCGATCCTTTTCTGTCTCTCGGTCGCGCTCGCGTTTCATTGGTGCCGACAACTCTATGGGCTGCGGTCGGCCTGGTTCGTGATGGTATTATTGACCTTCGAGCCGAATCTGGCAGCACATGTGCCGGTCCCGTCGCTGGACATCCTGGGGATGGAGGCCATCCTCCTCGCGAGCTACCTCTCCTGGAAGTTCACGGAGAACCCGACGCGGGGACGAGCCATCGGCCTGGGGGCCGGCGCCGCGTTGGCGGTCCTGATCAAGCACACGGCCATCATCCTCCCCTTCGTCATCCTGCTGACCGCCGCGCTCCAGTGGTTGGTCCGCCCCCGGCTCTCGCGTGCGGAAATCCCCCCGGGCTCGGAGATGTCGCACTCCGGACGCCTACGCCTGCTCGCATTGGCGGGGGTTTCGGGGGCGTTTTTTCTGTGGGCCTTCCTGCTCTTCGATCGCACCCCACCCCTGTATTTTGCCATGGATGATGCCTCCCGGGCGGGGAGCAACCGGCCGGAGTTGAGGCGCATCCTGGAGTCGCGACTACCCGCCGGGCTTTATCTTTCATCGATCATCATCGCCACGTCTCATGGCAAGGATGGCCATCCGGCCTATCTGTTCGGCGAAAAGAGCACCGGTTGGTGGTATTACCTGCCTGCCGTCGCCCTCTATAAGGTCCCGATCGGGATCTGGTTCCTCATGATCCTCGCCGCGATCTCGGTTCGCACGATACCGCCGAAGTGGGCCGAGTGGGGCCTGGCCCTACCGGCGATCGCATGGGGATTATTCCTGATGAGTTCGCGATTCAGTATTGGCTTTCGCCATGCTTTTCCGTGCTACATCTTTCTGATCATGTTGGTGTCGCGTTGTGCATCGGCCTCGGGACGTTTCTGGAAGATGGCCTGCTGCGGGGCCGCCCTCGCGACCGCATTGCACTCCCTGTCCTACCACCCGAATTACATCGGCTATATCAATATCCCGAGGGAGAAAGCGTATCTAGCCATCTCCGATAGCAACGTGGATTGGTCGCAGTCCCTCAAGCAGGTCCGCACCTGGCTCGACACGCACCCGACCGGTTCCCGCCCGGTCACCCTCGCGTACTTCGGCATCGCGGCGATGGACGGGCAAGAAGTGGGCCGATTGGTCGAATATTACCTCGACAAGCGTGTGACGCTTCTCGACGACGCTCCCTTGCCGACCCAGGGCCTCATCATCGCCAGTCCTGTCCTGATCGCGGGGGCATATGAGGCGAACGATCGATTTGCGGCGCTCCGACAACGAGAGCCCGACGACATCATCGGCGATTGCATGCTCGTCTACGACCTGGATCAGCAGCCCAAGCCGTGAAGACGTCGCCTGACATCGCCCCACGCTTCGCATCGAGCATGGACCACCGCCTCGTCGAGCCGAGAAGGCCCGACCGCTTCTCGGCCACCTTCTTCTAGATCGTCGCCTGGGGGCGGGATGCTGGTTGCGACAAAGCCATCCGCCAGCGATCATGCCCCGGGCGAGTCACCTCATCCCACATGATCGCGCCCGCCTCTCGACCGGCCCGAGGGTCACCAGCCGCGATCTTCTCGACGAGGCGGGGAGCGTCCAGTCCGTCGAGGATTCGCGCCGACCCGACCTCTTCACAGCCCCTCGGCCCATCCTGGGCGATCTGTCGAAGGGGCCGTGAAGCGTTTCCGTGCGATCGCCAACGCCATCCCTGCTGGGCATGTTCGCTGGCGAACGACGTCCTCGGCGCTACCACCTTCGCCGGTCACCATCGGCCTGCGGACCGCGGATCGACGCCCCCCCACCCTAGACGCTCTCTCGAAGTCGCGAGTTCAGCGGCCCTTCTTCTGACCGGTCCGGTTTCGAGCCGTTTTTCGCCCCGGGCGATAGCCAATGCTGGCGGATTTCGGCGTCTCATGGGCGTCGATCTGGTGGACATACTTCCCCGCGCCCAGCGCGTTATTCGCCTTCTCCATCCTGGCACGCAAGGCGACCCTGGGCGGTTGGGCGGGGATGAGGCAATCACAGCCCGAGCCGATCAAGTCCTGCCGCCCGGCCTTCTGCAGCGCCTCGCGGACCTCAAAGTAGTTCTCCGGCTTGAAGAACTGGAGCAGGGCCCGCTGGAGCTTGCGGTCGCGGAGGTGCTTGGCGGTGAAGACTTCCTCGCCGGTGAACGGGTCGATCCCCGTGTAGTACATGCAGGTGGCGATGTCGAACGGGGCCGGGATGAAGTCCTGGACCTGATCCGGCCGGTAGCCGTTCCGCTTGAGGAACACGGCGAGGTCGATCATCGCGTCGAGGTCGCTGCCCGGGTGCGAGGCGATGAAGTAGGGGACGAGCGACTGCTTGGGCTTGCCCGCCTTATCGCTGGCCTCGCGGAACGCCTCGGCGAACCCGGCGTAATCCTCGACGTCGGGCTTCTTCATCCGGCGGAGGACGTCCGGGTCGGTGTGCTCGGGGGCGACCTTGAGGTGACCGCCGACGTGGTGGGTGGCCAGCTCGCTCATGTACTCGGGCGACTTCTGGGCCAGGTCCATCCGGATGCCCGAGGCGACCAGCACCTTGCGGACGCCTGGGACCTCGCGGCTCTCACGCATCAGCTCGACCAGGGGGCCGTGATCGGTGCCCAGCAGCTTGCAGACCGTGGGGTGGACGCACGACAGCCGCTTGCACTTGGCCTCGACCTCCGGCCGGGTGCAGCGCATCTGGTACATGTTGGCGGTCGGCCCGCCGATGTCCGAGACCACGCCCGAGAAGCTGGCGTCCTGCCCCATGCGCTGCAATTCGCCGAGGATCGACTCCTTGGACCGCGACTGGATGATCCGCCCCTGGTGGGCCGTGATCGAGCAGAAGGTGCAGCCGCCGAAGCAGCCCCGCATGATCGTGACCGAATCCTTGACCGTCTCGAAGGCCGGGATCCGCTCGTTGCCGTACATCGGGTGCGGCCGTCGGGTGAACGGCAGGCCGTAGACCCGGTCCATGTCGTCCTGGCTGATCGGCAGCCCGGGCGGGTTGACCACCACGGCCTGGCGGTCGTGGAACTGGACCAGGGTCCGGGCGTTGAGCGGGTTGGTTTCCTGGTGGATGGTCCGCGTGGCCTGGGCGAACTTCCGCTTGTCCGTCTTCACGTCCTCGAACGACGGGAGGACCAGGGCATCGGCCGGCGGGGTTTCCTTGGCCCCCAGGGCGTAGGCCACGCCGCGCATGTCGCGGAGGTCGCGGACCGTCTCGCCGGCCTTCAACCGCTTCGCGATCTCGACGATCGGCTGCTCCCCCATGCCGAAGACGACGAGGTCGGCCTTGGAGTCGAGCAGGATCGACCGCTTGACCGTGTCGCTCCAGTAGTCGTAGTGGGCCAGGCGGCGGAGGCTGGCCTCGACGCCTCCGGCGATCACCGGGACGCCGGGATACGCCTCGCGGGCCCTCTGGCAATAGGGCATGGTGGCGCGGTCGGGGCGGAGGCCGATCTTGGCCCCGGGGCTATAGGCGTCGTCGTTGCGGACCTTCTTGTTGGCCGTGTAATGGTTGATCATGCTGTCCATGTTCCCGGCGCTCACGCCGAAGAACAGGCGAGGCCGGCCGAACGTCTTCCACGCCTCGGCGCTCTTCCAATCGGGCTGGCTCAGGATCGCCACCCGGAACCCGGCCGCCTCCAGCACCCGGCCCAGGATCCCCATGGCGAACGCCGGGTGATCGACGTAGGCGTCCCCGGACACCAGGACCACGTCGACGGCATCCCAGCCCCGCCGCTCCATCTCCGCCCGGGTGGCGGGCAGGGGCGGCAGCGGCAGCGTCACCAGGGGCAACACCGGGAGCTGCGTCGGGGCGACGTTCGCACCGGCGTTCCGGGTCGAGCAGGGGGTGGCGGGCGGGGCGGTGTTCATGCGGTGCCGGCATCTCGGAGGACGGATCAACTCCAAACGGTTATTATCACCGTATCCTACACCCCTCGGCAACAGAGGTCCGACCGATGGCGACCATCTCACCCCCCGAGATCACCCCCGAAGACCTCCTGGCGATCCGCGACCGGCCCATGCCAGAACTCGTCGAAGGCGAACTGGTGGAGCGACCCATGGGCCAGAAATCCGACGGGATCGCCTCCCTGCTCCTCTTTTATTTGATGCAGCACGTGGTGCCCAACCGGCTCGGATGGGTCAACGGCGCCCAGGGCAGCTACCAGATCTTTCCCGATGACCCGAAGAAAGTCCGCATCCCCGACGGCTCGTTCACCCGCCTCGAACGTCTGCCAAACGGGTTCTCCGAGGGCCATGGCCGGGTGGCCCCGGATCTCGTTTTCGAGATCATCTCCCCGAAAGATCTGGCGGAAGACCTGGAACACAAGGTCATGGATTACCTGTCGGCGGGCATCCCGATGGTCTGGGTCGTCTACCCGCGAGCGCGAGTCGTCCGAGTGATCCGGGGGGATGGGACCGGGGGTCACCTCCGGTCCGGGGATGTCCTGAGTGGAGAGGACATCCTGCCCGGGTTCACCTGCCCGGTGGCGTCGCTGTTCGGCTGATCGCAGATTCTTGCTCTACGTCCGAACGATGGCCGTGTCGGATCAGCGAACCGACCAATCGGGCGGCGAGTTTCGGATCGGAGGCGATCACCCCGAGGGTTCTCGGATCGAGCCTGATCGAGCGGGACAGGCATCGCCGCGCCAATCCGTGATCGCCGGCCTTGCTCGCCGTGTAGGCCCGGTTGAGGAAGGCTCGGGCCAGTCGCCGGTCGGCGCGGCCTCGGGCCTCGGGGAAGTGGGCAAAATCGGCCGCGAAGGCATCGAGCAGCCGGACGGTTTCGTCCAGGTCGGCCGTCCCGCCCCGGAACCGATGGGTTTCGCTGGCCGAGTGCCAGCGGATGGCGACCGTGGGTGCGGCCAGCCAGGTGACAGGATGGGTCCGGGCGACCCGGATCCAGAAATCCCAGTCGACGACGTATCGGTAGGACGGGTCGAACCCGCCGACCGCCTCGTGGACCGCCCGCGCCACCGTGACACCCGAGCATCGGAGCGGGTTCTCCGCGGCCAGTTCCGCGAGGAACGCCCCGGGGCCGAACCGTCGATCGGCCGGGCCGCAGCCCCCGCGACCGACGACCGTCGCCGGGACGTCCCGCCCCGCCTCGTCGATCACGTCGGCCGCCGAGGCGATCAGCCCGACCGTCGGATCGTCGGCGAACGCCCCGAGATGGGCGGCCACGTGGCCCGATCGCATCACGTCGTCCTGATGGAAGATCGCCACCAGCGGGGTCTGGCTCAGCGAGACGCACCGATTCCAGTTGCCGGCCAGGCCGAGCCGCTCGGAGTTGACCGAGATCCGGGCCCGATCGCCGGCCATCTCGCGGACGATGGAAAGAGTGTCGTCCTCGGAGCGATCATCGGCGACGATCAGCTCGAAATCGACCCGATCCTGTCCGAGGATGCCGGACAGGGCCTCGCGGAGATGGCGGGAGCCGTTGAACGTCGGGAGGGCGACGGTGATTCGAGACGTTTCGGGCATGATTCGTGATTTCGAAGTGCTGGTTCCTGTTCGGGGCGCTAGACTGGCGGTTCACCACGTGCATGGCGTCGATCGCCCGGGGCATTGCGGGATAACTTCGAGGGTCATTCCATGCGTCTAACGCCTTTCCGAGCACTAGGGCTGGTGATCGTCGTCCTGATCGTCGCGTCGTCCGGGACGCGACCACGATTGCAAGCCCAACGGATCGAGACGGATGGGGAATTCGGTTCCGATCCCGTTCAGGGCGGGGTCAGGACGATCGCCGACGAGGATCTTGGCCCCGAAACGCGAGTTGTTTCGCCCACCATGAGCCTCGAAGCGACCCGGGTCTGGGTCAAGCTTCAGGATGTTGTCGAGGTCCGATTCGGCGATGGCACCTCCTTGGAGAACATCATCAAGTTCGTGCGCGAGTCCACCAAGGATTCGGCGCGATTCCCGAAGGGCATCCCCGTCTATGTCAATCCGCAGGGGCTCCGGGATGAAGATAAAACGATGCAGTCCGAGATCACGATCGAGTTGGACGGGCTCCCGCTGGGGAAGACGTTCGCAATCGCCCTGAGCCAATTGGGACTGGTCTACACGATCGAGCCGGCGGGATACATCGAGGTCACGAGTTCCGGGTGCGACGAATCCCTCATCGATCCGGGAGCGGTCATGCTCGAACGTTTGGCGTCGCTCCGACGGGAGATCCGAGCCCTGCGGATGGAACTGCGGGCAGGGCGACCGGTCGACTGGGGAGTCGGCCGGCGTGGGGCAGCCGCACCGCCAGCTTCCCAGGGACCGGTCGACTTGCGGTGAACCTGTCGGGAGGTGCGCATGTCCTCCGATCAAGCTCCGGTCGTTTGGTCGGCGATCAGGCGGAGGGTCTCCCAGGTGTAGAGGCCCGAGCCGTGGCCGTCGCTCCAGCGGAACTTGACGGCGTAGCTGCCGACGGGTTCCATGCCTTCGAGCTTGAGGTCGGCGGCGACCGAGGCGGGGTCGAGGATGCGTTCGCCGGTCCACTCGTCCTTGCAGGTGGCGCAGGGGCATTCGCCGCGGAGGTGGCGATAGCCCAGGCGGTCGACGCGGCCATCGGGCCAGGCCAGTTCCAGGGACTGCTCGGCCTGATGGGCGCGGATATTGGTCGGCGGGTCGATCATGGGTCGGAATCGTCGGGCCCGGGGTTTGCTGGTTCGTCGGTTCGAGACTAGCACAAGCCGGCCCCGGGCGGAACGGGGGCCGAGATCGGGGGTCGATGATGGAGAGGGCCGAACGCTTCTATGTGAAGGCCGCGAGCGTCAACGCGGTGCGCCGGGCCGTGCTCGGGACGCCCGGCGGGGTCCGGGTGATCGGCCGTTATGATCGCGAGACGATCGAGTGCCGGCACACGATGGCCGCGCAGAGCCTGGCCAAGAACTGGCCGGTGCTGCTCAGCCGATTCAAGAAGGCCGGCCTCTCCGTCGTGGATCGGCCGGGGGCGGTGAACTCCGGCCCGGAGTCAGCCGAATAGGCGGGCGATCGGCTTGCCCGAGGCGATCGGCAACGGCCGGCCGAGGGCGTCGATCACCTCGGTCTCGGGGTCGATGCCCAGGGCCCAGAACATCGTGGCCGCGATGTCGTCGGGCGAGACCGGGTCGGAGGCGGGGAACGCGCCGATCCGATCGCTCGACCCGTAGATGGCCCCCGGGGTGACGCCGCCGCCGGCCATCAGGGCGGTGTAGCACTTGGGCCAGTGGTCGCGGCCGTCGGGCCCGAACTGCTGGGTATTGGTGACCTTGGGGGATCGGCCGAACTCGCCCATCCAGACGATCAGGGTCTCGTCCAGGAGGCCCCGCGCGGCCATGTCCTCGATGAACGTGGGGGTGGTCTGGTCGGTGGCGGGCAGGAGCCGGTCGCGGAGCTTGCGGAAGTTCTCGCCGTGGGTGTCCCAGCCGCCGGACTCCTTCTGGCCGATGTTGTTGGCGTAATAGACGGTTACGAACCGGACCCCGGCCTCGACCAACCGGCGGGCCAGCAGGCAACTCTGGCCGTAGGTCGTCCGGCCGTAGGCGTCGCGGAGCGCGGCGGGCTCGCGCGACAGGTCGAACGCGGCCCGGACCTTGGGCGAGGCCAGCATCGACAGGGCGCGATCGTAGAAGGCGTCGATCCCCCGGGCGGTCGGCGACCAGCCCAGGTCCCCCTGCTCATCGATCAACTTCATGAGGCCGCGGCGGTCGTCGAGCCGGGCCAGCGGCGTGTCGGCGGGCAGGGTCAACTCGGGGAGCCGGAAGTTGGCTCGCGCGGGGTCCTCGCCGATGAAGAAGGGGTCGTAGGTCTTGCCCAGGAAGCTGGCCCCCTGGCCGGGGGTCACGCTGCCGTCGCGGAGGATGTGGGGGAAGGCCACGCTGGACGGGATCGAGGGATCGTCGGATGGCCGGAACCGCGCCGCGATGCTTCCGTACATCGGATAAAGCTCCTGCGAGTCGCGGAGCCGGATGTCGTCCACGGGCGGGGCGTGGCCGGTGAGGCTGTAGTAGGTGGCCGAGTTGTGGTTGCCCATCCGGTGGTGGACCGAGCGGATCTGGGCGAAGCGGTGGAGCACCTTCGAGAACCGGGGCAGGTGTTCCACGATGGGGACGCCGGGCAGGCTCGACTGGATCGGCTTGAACTCGCCCCGGATCTGGTCCGGGGCGCCCGGCTTCATGTCGAACGTGTCGATGTGGGACGGTCCGCCGAACTGGTGGAGGAAGATGATCGACTTCACCCGAGGCTTCAGCGTCGGCCTCGACCCCACCCCCTCGGCGCGGAGGACGCTGGGAAGGTTGAGCCCGAAGAACCCGGCGGCGCCCGCCTTGAGCAGGGACCGGCGCCCGGCCCGGCGGGTCGAGTGGAAGTCGTCGCAAGCGTAGGACATCGGCCCGGCCCCCCTGGATCATCCATCAGTGACGGAGCAGGAATTCTTTGCTGTTGAGGATCGCCCAGGCCACGTCTTCCCAGCCCTTGCGGCGGTCGGGGGCGCGGGCGACGTGGTCCAGGAGCGCGGCCTGGCGGGTGGCGTCGGGGCCGTGGCCGAGGGCCGCGAGGGTGAGCTCGTCGAGGATCGCCGCGTCCGTGGCCCCCGATCCGATCAGCCGCCCGATGCGATTGTCCTCGGCGGCCAGCTTGACGCGGACCGCATCGCCGTTGATGAGCTGGAACGCCTGGGCCAGGGTGGTCGATTCCGACCGCTCGCACTCGCAGGCCAGCAGGCGGTCGGGCTTGCCGAAGACCTTGAGGAACGGCCCCTCCGCCTTGACCCCGGGCCGCTGGACGGCTCGGGTGCCGGGCGGGAGCCCTGCGAACACCTCCGGACGCTCCAGGACCCGGCCGATCGCATCCAGCAGGACCTCGGCGGGCAGGATCCGCACCGTGGCATGGGAGAAGTTCGCCTCGTCGTCGGCGTTCGAATCGTTGGGGCGGGCGTCGAGGGCATAGGTCCGCGACGTCATGATCAGGGCGATCAGGGGCTTGAGGCGGTATCCGTCGGCCCGGAATCGTTCGGCGAGGAGGTCCAGCAGGGCGGGGTTGGACGGTGGGTTCGATTCGCGAAAGTCGTCGACCGGATCGACGATGCCCCGGCCCATGAGGTGGAACCAGGCCCGGTTGGCCATGTTGCGGGCGAACTGGGGGTTGTCCTCGGCCAGCCAGTCGGCGAGGGCGGAGAGTCCGTCGTCGTCGACCAGATCGGGCCGCTCGCCCCCGGGCGGCTTCGGGGGGAGCATCCGGCCGGTGCGGGGGTGGGCGATCTCGGGACGGCCCGAGAGGTAGACGATCTCGTTGCCGTTGATCTCATGCTTGTCGTTCTCGTCGCGGCGGAAGTTGTTGATCTGTTTCCGCTTGACGTTGCCGAAATAGGCGGCCAGCCCGTAGTAATCGTCCTGGGTCCAGCGGTCGTGGGGATGGTTGTGGCACCTGGCGCACTGGAGGCGGACGCCCAGGAAGACCTGGCCGAACGTCTCGGCCGCGGCCATCGGGTCCCGGTTCGTCCGGTGGAAGCTGGCCGGCGGCTTCCCCAGCGTCGAGCCCGTGGTCGAAACCAGGCTTCGGGCGAACGTATCGAGCGGGACGTCGGCGGCGATCTGGTCGCGGAGCCAGCGCTGGAAGGTCCAGAGGCCCTTGGGCCCCATCGTCCGATCCTCGTTGCGGAGTAGGTCGGCCCACTTCAGAGCCCAGAAGTCGGCGAACTCGGGCCGGGCCAGGAGCCGGTCGACGAGCTTGACCCGCTTGTCGGGATCGGCGTCGGCCAGGAAGGCGCGGGCCTCGTCGGCGGTGGGCAGGATCCCCAGCAGGTCGAGCGAGGCGCGGCGGAGGAAGGTCGCGTCGCCGGCCGGCTCGGACGGGCGGATCTTGTGGGCCCGGAGCTTGGCGAACACCGCGACGTCCACCGGGTTGGTCGGCTCAGGTCCGAACTCCGAGGGCGTCTGCCGGTCGGGCAGGAAGGCGAGCCGGCTCACCCCCCGGCCGTCGAGGAAGCGGACCGCGACGGTCGCCTCGATCGGCCTGCGGGCCTCGACGACCCCGTCCGGGCCGACCGCGACCTGCGCCGGGTCGTTGACGTCGAACGAGGCCTGATGGGTGACATCCCGCCGCGAGCCGTCGGAGAAGGTGGCCAGGACGACCAGTTGCTGCCGGAGCGAGGGGAATGGGAGGATCCTGGCCGACGGCTCGACATCGAGCCGGACCAGGCGGGGGGCGTCCTCCCGGTCGTCGCGGGCCCCCCGGCCGATCCAGCCGAGCAGGGCGGCGGCTTCCGGGCTCCCGGGCGCGAAGCGGACGCCCCCCTCGTGGGGATCCTGCCCGGTCGGCTTGCGGACCAGGAGGCTCCGCGCCGGGTCGATCAGGTCGGCCCGGCGGCCGAACCCGTCGCGGGTCATGGCGAGGAGATCGAATTCGGGGTCGTCGCCCCGGAGGCTGAGGCGGAACCCGCCCTTGCCGTGGATGTTCCCGTGGCAGGCCCCGGCGTTGCAGCCCGCCCGCGAGAGCAGGGGCAGGACGTCGAGCCGATAGCTGGGGGCCCTCTCCACCCCGGCCCGGCGGACCTCGACCGGGATCGTCGTCGCGAGCCCGTCCGCCTCGACGCGGATCTCGGCCCGGCCGTCGGCGCGGGGCGTGATCAGGCCGGAGCCGGAGGCCGAGGCGACATCCGGAGGGGAGATCGTGAGGCGGGCCGACGAAGAGACGTCGCGCGTGGTGCCGTCGCCCGAGGCGATCGAGACGGAAATCTGCGCCCGATCGGACGCCCCATCCAGCCGGATCGCGGCGGGGAAGGCCTGCAACCGGGGGGGCTCGGCCGCATGGCCGATGGCGATCGGGGCGGCGAGGCCGGCCAGCCGGGCGATCGCCCGGAGTGTCGCGATTGAGGCGGGCAAGGCGGCCCCCGGGTTGGCAGGTTTCGGGGCGGGGTGGGATGCCGGGATGGGTCCCATCGTAGGGCGGCCGCGAGGGCGGGGTCAAGCCTGCACATCCCCGGGCCCGGGCCGGCCAAAAGAAACGGACGGGCGGCCCGGGGAGGGCCGTCCGTCCGCGATGTTGCATCGTCGAGACCGGCCCCGGAGCGATCCGGGGCCGTCTCATTCCTGGCGGTGGGTCAGCCGTTCAGGGTCCCGGCCTTGGCGTTCTTGCGGGCCAGGGCCTTGGCGGCGGCCTTCGCCTTGGCGGCGGCCTTGGCGGCGGCCTTAGCCTGGGCCTTCGCCTTGGCCTTGGCCTGGGCCTTCGCCTTCGCGGCGGCCTTGGCCTGGGCCTTGGCCTGGGCCTTGGCCTTGGCGGCGGCGGCGGCCTTGGCCTTGGCGGCGGCCTTGGCCTGGGCCTTCGCCCCCTTGCCGTTGGTCGGCGACTGGGGCTGGAAGATCGGGGTCAGGACCGGGGCGGTGCCGGGGTTGGTCGGCGTGCCGCCGTTGCCCACGGTGCTGGCCGACCCGATCTGGAACGCGTTGGAGAACGCCGCGATGCCCCGGCCCATCCGGTCGGTGATCGACCCGGCGGCGATGTTGACCTTCACCGTGCCGGAGGTGTTGAACCCGCCGGTGAGGAAGAACCGGACGGTGTGGCCGTCGATCCAGCTCATCGAGGTGGCTCGGGCCGGGTTGACGCTGCTCAGGCCGTCGCCGGAGAGGACGAGGTCGGAGGCCTGGACGGACGACGGGTCGACGTTGCTGGAGATGTCCACGTCGATGAAGGTCGGGACCTCGTTGGCGGCGATGAAGCTGTTCGCGACGGCGGTGCCGTCGGCGGAGAGCGACGTCGTGACGACGCGGAGGAGCTGGCCGCCGGCGGCGATGCCGTTGGTGCCCCGGAACTCGAAGGCACCGATGTCGGCCGGGCCCGAGCCGAAGAACCCGCGGCCCGGGATCCGGACCCGCCCGCGGTTCAGGAAGTCGGTCGCCGGGGCGAACGAGTCGAGGGCCGAGTCGATCGCGGCCGACTGGAGGGTCAGGTCATAGTTGCCGTCCAGGAAGAAGACCGCCGGGGTGTCGCCGTTGGGCCGGGGGTCGCGGGCCGCGACGAATCCGGCGTTGCCGACGAAGTTCCCGAGCAGGCCCGGGGTGGCGCCCAGCGAGCCCGGGTCGAAGGAGTCGAACACGCCCAGGACGTCGTCGGTGGAGAGGGCCTGGCTGCGGCCGTTCCCCTGGAACAGGTTGTTGCGGAGCGACAGCGAGTTGGCGGAGAAGGACTGGATGCCCGTCCCGTTGCGGGCCGCCGTCAGGTCGTGGTTGGAGTAGAAGATGTTGTTGAAGACCTGGGCCTGGGTGCCCGGGAAGTTCGAGGCGTTGACCAGGCCGATCGTGTTGACGGCGAAGGTGTTGTTGAAGACCTCCACCGGCGAGGTGGCGTTGGCCGACCCGGAGATCACCACGCCGTTGATGTTCCCGATGATCCCGTTGCTCTGGATCCGGGGCGTCGCCGACCCGGTGCCGCTCATCGTGACGCCGATGCCGGTGCCGGCGTTGATGATGTAGTTGTTGTCGATCAGGACGTCGGAGTCGAGGACGAAGACCCCGAAGGACGTCGTGTCGATGAACCCGGTCACCGAGTTGCCGATCAGCGGGGTGATGATCGAGAAGCCGGAGATCTCGGTGTCGATCCCGGCGACCGTGGTCAGGTTGGCCGCGGTCACCGTCACCGCCCCGAAGGTCGAGCCGGTGCTGGAGGAGCCGTAGATCAGCGTTTGCTGGGCGGCCCCCGGGATGTAGTTGTCGTCCGTGCTGCTGATGTCGGCCGACAGCAGCCGGACGCCGGCCTTGAGGAAGACGTTCTCGCGATACGTCCCCGGCAGGACCAGGACCTGGTCCCCGATCACCGCGGCGGCCAGGCCGGCCGTGATCGTCGGGTACGGGTTGGCCCGGGACCCGTCCGGCGTGAGGCCGGTCGCGTTGGCGTCCACGAAGATGTTGTTGGCCAGGACCGGCGAGGTGATCGTGATCGGCCCGTTCACGACGTTGCCGGGGGTGTTGGTCCCCGCGGGGGCCAGCGGGTTCTTGGCGATGTCGGTGATCGGGTTGGCCCCGGTCCCGAAGAACGTGATCTGGTAGATGTCGTTGGCCAGCTGGCCGGCCAGCGGGAACTGGATCGTCTGGGCCCCGGAGGGGGTGAACAGGTTGGTGACGACGAAGTTGCTGGGGTCGATCGCCAGCGCCACCTCATTGCCGTCGGTGAAGGATCCGTCGCCGCCGGAGCGGATCACCTGGATCGAGTTGTTGGTGAGGGTCGTGAGGTCGATGTTCTTGTCGAACGTGACGGTCACGATGACCCGGCCGCTGGCATCCACCGTGGCCACCGAGTTGGCCGTCGGGCTGATCGCGGTGATGTGCGGCGAGACGGTGTCGACGATCAGCCGGGCGACGGCCCCCTTGGCCAGGAAGGACGAGAGGGGGTCGGTGACCAGGTTGGAGGCGTTGCCCGACTGGTCGACCACCCGGAGGCGGGCCAGCGAGTAGGCGTCGTCGTTGGTCCCCTGGATCCCGTCGGGCCCGACGTTCAGCGGGGTGTTGGGCAGCGGCGAGTTCAGCGTCACCGAGAAGCTGCCGTCGGCGGCGGTCGTCCCGGTGCCCGCGGCGATCAGGTCGAAGTTCCCGTCGCCCCTGGTCGAGATGTCGATGAAGACGTTGAGCCCGGCCTGGGCGTTCACCGGCGGGAAGATGTCGGTCACCGTGCCGATGAAGGTGGGCTGGGTGATCCGGGTCACCGAACGGCCGCCGCTGGTGTCGCTGTTGGGCGACAGGCGGAACGACCCGCCCACGACCTGCGGGCTGTTGGTGTCCAGGGCGAAGGTGACCTGGAAGTCCCCGCCGGGGAACTGGTCGCCGGAGGGGAGGGCCCTCTGGTTGCCGTTGCTGTCCAGGTTCTCGCCGTCCAGCACCGTCCCGTCGGTGTTGCGGATCACCTGCGACCCGGTGCCCTTCAGGACGATCCGGTAGACGTCATTGCTGGTGATGATCCCGGCGGTGTTGATCACCAGGTTCTTGCTGCTGGTGTCGAAGGCCAGGCGGCCCTGGAGGCTGATCGCCGTGTCCGCCGAGCTGTTGCCGTTGCCGAAGATCCCGTCGCCGCCCGAGGCGAGCAGGAGCACCGTCAGCGAGTTCAGCGTCGCGGGGTTGAGCTGCTGGTTGAAGGCGACGGCCACGGTGGTCGGGGCCGAGCTGGACCCGGCAATCCCGCCGACGCTGTAGAGGTTGCTGACGCCGCTGGCCGAGGCCGCGGCGACGCCGACCACCACCGGGGGATTCTGGACGATGTACTCGTACGCACCGATGTCGAAGTACGGGCGGCTGCCGAACCCCGGGGGAGTGGTCGCGGTGGGCGACTTCACGCGGAGGTTGCCCAGGATGTCGCGTTCGCCGGTGACCGGCGTGTAGAAGTTGGTCGCGGCGTTCTGGGCATTCGGCAGGGCGGTCGAACCGGCGGACCCCCGGGCCGAGGCGACGAACTGGTCGAGGAAGCCCCGGATCGGAAAGCCCGGGAGCGTCACGATGTTCTGCGGGAGCGGGGCACCGCCGCTGCCGCCGTTCGGGTTGATGCTGCCGATCTGGTTGCGGATCGGCGTGGCGTTGGGGTTGGCGGGGTCCTGGGTGACCGTCGGATACAGCATGTCGCCGTAGCTGATCGGCCCGATTTCGCTGCGGGACGCGTCGATCGCCGCCGACCCGGGCAGCAGGTTGAAGTCCCGGGCCCCGGCGTTGCGGAACAGCGGGTCGCCGAACACCGGCTGGTTGTTCGGCATGCCGGTGTTGCCGGTCACATAGTTGTTGTTGAAGACGTTGAAGAACAGGTTGTACTGGGCGTCGCTGAACACCCGGGTGAAGTTCTGGCCCGCCTGCCCCTCGGCGATGATCGCCGAGCCGCCCGCGCCCTGGTTGTTGACCCCGATCGTCGAGAAGATGTTGTTCATCGCCAGGAGCGAGATCTTGGCGTTGGGGTTGTTGACGGTGAAGTTCCCCGAGGTGGCGCGGATGCCCGTGCCGACGTTGTAGAACGTGTTGTTCAACACGACGGCCATCGCCGGGCTCTGCCGCGACGGCACGTCATCGCCCTGGTTCTCCGACACGAACTGGACCGCCGTCTGGGTCGGCATGTTCGAGAACGTGTTGTTGTAGAGGTAGGTGTGGGTCGGCTCGCCCCGGACCCCACCGGCCCGGGCGATGCCGGTGGAGCCGCCGAGCGCGTACAGGATATCGCCGCCGGGATGGGCCACGAACGCGAAGTCGCGGAAGCTATCCAGGTTCGAGTTCGAGATCGTCAGCTTCTTGGCCGTGTTGTACTGGGTCAAGAAGCCGATGCCCAGGCCGGCGGTGTTGAGGCCGAGCTTCTGGTTGTAGACGTTGTCGAGGTTGGTGAAGCTGTTGTCGACGTTGGTGTCGCCGACGTAGATGATGCCGCCGCCCTGCTGCTCGATCCGCGACATGTAGCGGATGTCGGCATTGTCGATGACGTTGCCGTCGCGGACGTCCTGCATGTTGTAGTCGGTCAGCGAGTTGCCGCCGAAGTAGATCAGGCCGCCGTCGCCGGCCGCCGGGGGGGTCGTGTCGTTGGGGATGACCTGGTTCATCACCACGTTGCGGACGGTGGTCCCGACCGTGGAGTCGTGGACCGAGGTGATGATCACCGGCACCCGGGCCTGGCCCAGGGTCTGATTGGCCCCGATCCCGACGATCCGGATCTGGCTGAAGGCCCCGGTGTCGACCAACGGGTCGGCGGGCGGATCGAGCAGGTTGTCGACGCCGACCATGAACCCGGCACCGCCGAGGGATTCGACGTTCGCCCCGGAGTTGCCGTTGCCCGAGGAGTCGATGCCGGGGGCGGCACCGAGCGCCTTGATGATCAGGGGGACGCCGGGGAGGTCGACGGTGGTGCCGTCGGCCAGGACCGTGCCGGCCGGCGTGGACTGGAGGGTGAGGGACACCACCGGGGTCGGCTCGGCGACCAGCTGGGTCGTCGACGGGGCGGGGAGGATGCCGCCGTCGAGGTTGATGGTCTGCCGGAGGATGTAGGTGAAGTCCGAGCCGGTCCACACCGAGTCGGTGTTGAGGTTGGTCGCCTGGCGGGGCAGGTTCCCCGTGTTGGCCACGCCCACGCCGTTCAGGCCGTTGCCGACGAAGACGTTGCCGTGGATGAACGGCGCCCCGGACTGGAGCGGACGCTGCATGTCGCCGGCGAACAGCCCGTTGGGCTGGATGTTGATCGGGACGTCGGCGTTGTAGCTGAAGTCGTTGTTGGTGACCGAGACGTTGGCACCCTGGCCGTTGTTGTACGCCAGCTCCAGGGCCTGGACGACGCCGGTGCCGTTCGCGTTGTTGATCGAGCCGCCGCCGTAGCGGAACTGGGCCTCGTCGATCACCGCCACCGCCCCGGAGACGACGCTGATGCCGCCCCATCGGGCCAGGTCGTTGACGACGGTGGCCGTGGGCTGGAGGGGCCCCGACCCGCCGATCAGGCTGGCCAGCGCGGCCACGATGGTCGTGGTGAGCTGGGTGACCGGGTCGAAGTAGCTGGTGGTCGCCACGTCGTCATACAGCGAGGTGAACAGGACCTTGGCGTCGCCCACCTTGTTGGGGACGAAGTCCTGGTTCCGGGTCACGCCGTCGGCGAGGAAGGGGCCGTAGGAGTTGTCGAGGTCGAACCCGCGGATGTAGGTCCGCTCGCCCACGTTCAGGCTGCCCAGCGTGTTGACCACCTGGATGGCGGCCCCCCGCTGGAACTTGACCATCATGCCCGGCTGGACGTTGAGGCGGTTGGCGATCGAGGTGAACCCGCCGCCGGTCTCGACCTGGAACTGGGTGCCCACCTCGAGGCGGGACAGCAGCAGGTAGGGATACGGGTCGTCGAAGGTGACCTCGGGGGTCGAGGTCCGGTTGGCGATGGCGTTGGAGAGCCGGGCCACGCCGTTCAGCTCGGCCCGGACGTAGATGCCGTTCAGCCCGTTGGCGACGAACGTGTCGTTGCGGATCAGCGGGCCGCGGCCGATGTAGTCCTCGCGGAACGAGTCGAGGTCGCCCGAGATCGGGGCCTGGAGGGCTCCGACGCCGCCGATCTGGGAGATCGACGAGTTGACGATGGCCGGGCGGCTGTTGTACAGCGTGACGCCGTCATAGCGGGTGCCGTTGGTGGCGGGCACAGCCCCGCCGCCGAAGGCCTCGTTCATGAACGAGAGGATCGACATCACGTCGTCGGACCCGGACAGGGCGTCGCCGAGCGCGTAGGCGGTGGAGCTGCCGGAGATCCCCTTGAGCCGGTTGTCGGCCAGGGCGACCCCGGTGGTCGGGATCTGCCCGGTGAAGGTCGAGATCCGGTTCTGCTGGGTGAAGTTCCGGAAGACGATGCCGCCGAAGTCGCCCGGCGCGGGGACCGAGTCCGTCCCGTCGCGGTTGGTGTCGCCGCCGACGGAGTCGTCCTTGTAGGACGTGATGGTGACCCGCTGGTTCGGGTTCGGCCCGCCGAGGATCTGCAACGCGCTGCCCTGGTTCTGGACGAACAGGGAGGCGTTGAGCATCTTCAGGGTCGAGCCGGCCTGGAAGACCAGGGTCGTCAGGGCCGGCACCGAGGTGCTGGCGTCGTTGGCGATCGGGTCCGACCCGGCGGGGGCCTGCATCACGAAGGTCTGCTGCGAGACCACGCCGGTGATCGGGTTGCGCTGGGGCAGGGCCGGCAGGAGGCTGACCACCACCGGGCCGGGGTTCAACGAGGTGTCCGTGGACGAGACCGGACGCCCCAGCGACGCCTGCTGGGCCGCGAACAGGGCCGACCGGTCGAAGCGGCCGTTGTTGTTGCGGTCCAGGGCCGGGTTGAACCGGGGCCCGAAGTTGGCGATGTTGTTCAGGTCGTTGCCGTTGGCGTCGCTGCCGACGGCCTCGGGGGCCAGGGCCGCGAAGGGCTTGGCCAGGCTGCCGTCGGGGTCGTCGCTGTCGATGAACGGATCATCCACGTAGTCCGGCCGGGCGTAGATGACGTTCCCGTTGGGCACGACGATGAAGCCGGTCGTGAACGCCCCGCCCTGGACCCCGTCGCCGGTCAGCGACGGCTGCTCGGCGGCCCCGCTGCCCCGGAGCTGGCCGGTGGGCATCAGGTTGACGAACTTGCCGGTGGCATCCTGGTAGCCGAGGAACTCGCCGTCGATCTGGTTGCCGAAGACATCCACGATCGCCGTGCCGGCCTGCGCGTCGTTGGGGATGTAGAGGCGGTAGTAGTCCGGGGGCAGGTCGGTCTGGTTCAGCGAGACGAGCAGGCGGTTCAGGTAGCCGTACTGGCCGGGCAGGGCGCCGGGGACCGAGTTGACCAGGTCCACCCGGACCGCACCGCTGCCGAGGACGCGGGTGAAGCCGTTGGAGTCGGTGAAGCCCAGGTCGCCGAAGTCGCCGTCGGCGGCCGACGTCGCGGAGTTCGCCGAGCGGACCAGCCGGACGAGGTTGTTATAGTTGACGAACGACCCGTCCGGGTTGTTGAGCAGCAGGGTGTTGGAGAAGTCGATCGTGAAACCGACCGGGGCGGACGGGGCCCGGGGCACCTCGTTCGCCGCGGGGACCTCATAGAAGGCGCGGGGGCCGGTGACCACGGCACCGCCGTTGCCATCGGGGCTGAACGCGTTGAACCCGGTGACGTAGGCCGGGGTCGGCTGGATGTTGAAGCCGAGGGTGAAGTCCTGGGCGATCCCCGAGGTCTCGTTGCTCAGCGGGTTCCCGGCGGCGTCCTGGATCCCGCCGAAGGTCGTGGCCGCGCTCTTGACCGTCAGGACGTACTGGCCGGCCTGGAGGCCGGTCCGGAAGCTCAGGGTGATGAAACCCTTGTACGGGTCGTAGGAGAAGACCCGGGCGTTGGTCGAGGTGAACGTCGCCGAGGCGATGAAGCTCGACCGGTCGACCTGGCTGTAACCGCCCTGGCCGTTGGGCACGATCTGCGTCAGGGCGTAGTTCGAGGTGGTCGTCGCGGCGACCAGGTCGAGCGCGGAGAGCGACAGCTGGGTGTTGACCGCGAACGGGCTGCCCTGCGACTGGGGATTGACCGGGTCGATGACCTGGAGGTCGATCGTCGTCAGGCTGTTGATCTGCGAGTTCTGCGGGATCGAGCTGACCTGCACGCCCGGGACAGCGCCGATGTAGGGACGGGTCCGGTCGAGGCGGAAGGCGGCGTCGAACGACGCGGACAGGCCCTCGAAGCCCGGGACGTCGGGCGGGGCGACGGCCACCAGCCGGTAGCGGTTCAGCCCTTCGGGCAGCTCGGCCACCCCGGGCGGGTAGTCGATCGTGAACAGGCCGTTGGCGTCGGTCACGGCCACCGCGTCGAACGAGCCGACGATCCCGCGCCCGTTCGGGTTGGCCGCCAGGTTGAAGGTCCCGCTCGGCGTGCCGGCGTGGATGATCCCGCTGAACTGGATGTAGACGGTCACCCCGGCCACGGTGCCCGGGAACGAGGAGAGGACCTGGCCGGTGATGCCGGGCCGGGGGTTGTTGGTGTTCTGGTCCCCCTTGACCCCCGAGTCGGTCAGCGCGGTCAGCCCGACGTTGGCGAACGACGGGGGCTGGACGAAGACGTTGCCGAGGTCCTGGAGGAAGGTGGAGGGGACCGCCGGGGTCAGGCCCGACGGGAAGACGCCGTTGAACGCCCCGTTCAGCGGGTTGCCTACGGCATCCGTCACGCCCTGTGTGACCACGATGGCGTAGTGGTCCGAGGGCAGCAACGACTGGTCGACCCCGTTGAGGTTGAAGACCAGCTGGAACGTGGCCGGGTTGTAGATCTGGGTCGCACCCGGCAGGATGCTGACCACCTGGTTGTTCGGGTTGTTGAA
This sequence comes from Tundrisphaera macrotermitis, assembly GCF_051175315.1. Lineage (NCBI taxonomy): Bacteria > Pseudomonadati > Planctomycetota > Planctomycetia > Isosphaerales > Isosphaeraceae > Tundrisphaera > Tundrisphaera macrotermitis. Next base: position 1,053,147 of record NZ_CP195100.1, on the reverse strand, counting down.
CGGCCCGTTGATCCCGCCGGCCCTGAGGATGAAGGCGTTGCCGGGGGTGACCGACGCGGGGTTGAGCGGCCCGCTGAACTGGACCGTGACCACCCGCCCGTTGATCGTGGTGTTGGTGACCCGGGGCGTGGCCGTCTGCTGGAGGTTGAAGAACTGGTCGGCCCGCTGGACCGGGGTGCCGTCAGCGGCGATGATCGCGCCGGTGGCGATCGAGATCGCGTAGGTCCCGTTGGCGATCTGGCCCGGGGCCGGGGTGATCGTGATCGGGAACTGGACCACGGTCGGGAAGTTCGGGTCGCCGACGGGGATCGGGGCCCCGGTCGTGACGATCGCCCCGTTGGGGCCGAAGACCTTCAGGTCATCCGGCGTGATCGTGGCGAAGTTCACCGGCTTGGTGAACGTGACCGTGATGACGCTGGGGGCCGTGGTGATCGTCGCGTTGTTGCCCGGCACGACCGAGGCGACCGAGGCCTGCGAGACGGCGGCGATGGCCGCCACCGCGTTGGCCAGGCCGTAGCCCGCCTGGACATCCCAGGTCCCGGGGCTCTGCCCGTTCATCGGGGTGGCCGTGGTCCGAAGGACGTTGACGATCTGCGTCGGGGTGAGCGACGGGGTCTGCTGCTTCATCAGGGCGACCACGGCGGCCAGGTTCGGCGCGGCCGAGGAGGTCCCGAAGAAGTTGGGCAGCGTGTCCGGGTCGAGGTTGGTGGCCGTCGGCCGGGTCGGGTGGATGATCGACGGCTGGCCGGGGAAGGTCGGGAAGGTCGCGAACGGTGGGGTCGTCGTGTTGATGTCCGAATCCGGCGAGAAGAAGCTGGTGTTCACCCCGTCCGGCGCGGAGACGTCGGGCTTGAGCTGATAGGTCGGGGTCGCCGCCGTCCCGTCAAAATTGAACAGGCGGAGGGTCGGGCCGGTCGAGCTGAACGGCTCGTTGAAGATCGGGCCGACGAAATACGGCGGGGCGTTGAACCAGGGGACCGCACCGACGCTGATGGCATTCGGCGTCGAGCTGTGCCCGACCGCGGCCGGGTAGAACGTCTGGCCGGCCGAGCCGAAGGAGTGCGAGACGCTGACCCCGCCCGGGAGCGAGGCGAACATGATGTTCGAGGGGTCGGGCCCGGAGACCACCTGGACCGCGACGCTGTAGTTGCCGGGCGCGAGGCCGCGGAGATTCTCCATCGGCGCCTGGGTGGCGACGTTGTTGTTGGTGCCCGAGAAGACGACGGCTCCGCTGGCGTCGAGGATGAAGAAATCGAGGTTCGAGGTCACCCCGCCGAACGGCTGGGCGAACTGGAACGTGATGCTCGTGCCTCGGCTGATCGAGATCGGCAGGAGCGTCTGCGTGGACGCCCCGGTGCCGTCGAAGTTCATGAACCGGCCGGCTCCGATCGACCCGACCGTGGCGCTGACGCCCCGGAACTGCGACAGGTAGCCGCCATCGGCCGAGTTCCCGGCGGCGGTCAGGTAGGTCGCACCACCGGCGGTCACCGAGTTGATCGCGTCGACGATCGGGCCGTCCTGGAAGAAGGGCTCGGTGTCATAGCCGACGTCGTCGACGATCACCGTGGCGCCGGCGGCGGCCAGGGCGCGGATGTTGGCGGCATAGCCGAGCGGGCCGGTGAACGCGGTGGCGAAGGCCAGCGACGCCCCCGGGGCGATGTCGTAGATCTGCTCCAGCATCGCCCGACCTTCGTCGGAGCCGGTCAGTTCGCCCGTATCGGGGTCGGGCGGGAGGTCATTGAGGACCTGGACGTTCGTGGGGAGGTCGCCCGTGGCGATCGACGCGGCCAACCCCCGCGGCGAGCTCGGAGTCACCTGATAATGGTTGACGCTATCCGACAGCACGCCAATCTTGACCCCGGCACCGGTCAGGCCGAAGGCGTTCTTGGCCGTGTCGGCCTGGAGGACCTGCTCTCCCTGATTGTTGGCGGTGCCGACGGACCGCAGGGTCGGCCGGGGGATCGCGGTGCCGGAGACGACCTGGGCCTGGACCGCCAGCGACGGCAGCTGGGCGATCGGGAACCACCCTTCCAGCGTCTTCGTGGGGACGTTCTCGGCCGTGACGTTCATGCCCAGGGTCAAGGCGGCGGCCTTGAAGGAGATGAAATCGCCGGTCCCCCGGACGTCCAGCTTGACGTTGGACCCCGAGACCATGATCTGGTCCGCGAGCTTCGACTTGAACGCGCCTTGCGAGCCGTTCTGGGAGTACTGATAAAAGTCCGAGTAGACCTTCACCAGATCCGAGCCGAAGTTGGCCAGAGGGCCGTTCTTGGGATCGAAGACATCGGTCGAGGTGGCGCGCCAGATCACATTCGACGATCCGTCGAGCATCCGACGCTGTTCGAGCGACTCGACGCTCGGCTTGCCCACCCGGTTCCGCCGCGGATCACCGGGACGCCGCCTCGATCCGTCGTTGCGTCCGTTGCCATTGAAGCTAGCCATCGACAAACTCCCCCGGTAAGCCTTGGATGCTCCATCGCCCCGCGCCGGCTGGTCGGCCCACGACGCCCCGGCATCGGGGCAAGGCGGTGAAACGCTCGAAATTCGGTGTGCCTGGTCGTCACTGATTGATTCAGGGGGGCGCCTCAGGTCGGACGGGCCGACCCTCGCCACTCACCGCCGCATAACCGTCGATACCCTACCAGTCCATCCCGCTGGTCTTCCCCGGAAACCCAACCTCCGTGTCTTGCCCTGTTTCCGTAAACCCTCATCGCGATTTCCATCGACGTTTTACCTCCCGAAGTTCAACCACGCCGGATGGATTCGGTGACCGTGAGGAAAAGTGAGTGGATACATGCACTCAGCCAATCATCACTTCGCCAAAATCCACTGTCAAGGCAAATTCGTTGCGAATCTGCGAAGATTGGGTAGTTAGATGCCGGGAAGCAACGTGCCGGGATGTGGGTCGATCTGGCATGCGGATCTTTTGAGTTTGTCCCGCCGGCCGGGGATGTCAAAAACCGACGGGCCAAACCATCGAAGGCGTGGCGCGGATGCGCGGACTGTCGCCGATCGCGCGGCGAGACACCCTGAAAGGGTCGCGCATGAACGTACGGGTCGTTGGATTGTGCAGGTTCCGGTTGGAATGAGTAGAAATCGTCGGGCGAGTCGGCCTGATATTCTGCCGATTGATGAGTTGAAATGACAAGAGTTCGATGATGGAATTCGTGGCCGATCGGGCGGCCTATCGGGGGGCGACGGCCACCCCGCGGGCGGTAAGGTCGGCGATCAGCATCTGGGTGTCGCGATAAAGCAACCCGATCAGCCCGGCCCCGATCGCCCCTTCGACGTTCTCGGGCAGGTCATCGATGAAGATGCAATCACCGGGATCGGCCTTCGCGGCCTCGGCGCACGCGAGGTAGAAATCGGGCGAGGGCTTGATGTGCCCGATCTCGTAGGAGAGGACCAGCCGGTCGAAGTGGGCCAGGTGCTCGGCGAACTGCCGGCGGAAGTGCGCCGCGTGCAGGTCATTGGTGTTCGAGCCCAGCACCAGCGTGTACCCGCCCGCCTTGAGGTCGGCGAGCAGGGGGGCGATTGACTCGTTGAGCCGGAAGATATCGGCCCAGGCCGTCGCGAAATCCTCGTGGGAGATCTCCAGGCCGATCATCCCCGACACGACCCGAGAAAATTCCTCGGCGGACATCTTCCCGCTCTCGTAGGCTTTGAGCTGGTCGGAGAAGCCCCGGGGCCGGAGGCGATCCAGCACCGTTTCGCCGGAGAGGCCCAGCGATCGGCCGAGCGTGGAAGCCGCCTTGAGGTAATCGAAGTGGGCCACGACATTGCCGAAGTCGAAGATCAAGGCCGGCCGACTCATGGGGACGCTCCGAAGTAGCAGTCGATCGGGATTGCGCTGAATGTCCCGGGGTACCATGTCGCGGGGTCATCCGGGAAGCTTCGACCGGGCCGACCCGCGTGGGGCGGGAGGCTGAGATTCCCGCCCGACCGAGCAGGGCCGCGTCAACGGGCCGCCGGGGTTCGCATCGTCGCCATTCCTCGCCAGATATTGAGGTCGATCGAGGGTGTGACGCCGCGCACGGAGCCATCCAGGTAAAGGACGTTGATCCGGTTGAGGTGCCCGCTCGACGCCCCGATCGCCGCCGTCTGGTCGTCCTCGGCCAGGCAGGAGCGTGGCGCGTTGGGGGGGAGGACATGATTGTACAGAGTCGACTTCCACCCGGCATCCGACCAGGAAGTCCCCGCGTCCCCTCGCCACGATCCCGGGGATCCTTCGGGGCAGCCGTCGGGGCCGATCGGCCCGGGGACGACGGCATAGTTCATGGTCCCCGGCGCATCCTGCCCATTGCCGACCAGCCGCTCGGCGAATCCGGCCGTGTAGGAGAGGCCATCCCCCTCCTCGACCTCGGACGATTTCGAGCCCCGCCCCGGTTCGAAGGGGCCATGCTGGCCGCTCGGGGTATCGCCGGTCGTGGCCCGATAGCTGGTCGGTGCCGGGCGTGCGGCCACGGCGCCGGGATCGCTAGGGCAGGTCAGGCCCGGGACGGGCTTTCCGCGTGCGGGGGCCTGGGACGGCTTGGGGGGTTGCAGGGGATCCACCAGGCCGACCAGGTCCGGGAGATGAAGGCCGTCCAGGAGTGCCGCCACCGGGGCATCGCCCCGTCCTTCCCCCAAGCTCGGGACCGTCGGCCAAGAGCCCTGGGCCTGATGATAGAGCTGGAGGGCCACCCCGATCTGGGAGAGATTCTTCGAGCATCCGGCCAGCCGGGCGGTCTCGCGCCCTCGCGGCAGTGCCATCAGGACGACGGCCAGCAGGAACCCGGCCAGAGCGACGATCACGACCACCTCGACCACGCTGACCCCGGCCCGTCGCAATCCCCGAGGCCGGGGCGATGCATCGATTGACCAACCCTGGCCCATGACCGGAGAACGACGAAAGTGGGGATCAGGATTCGGGCGGGTGCGCAGCATGGCGATCGGTCCGGTTCGTTGGCTTCGTTCGGTCGGTTGACCCGCTTCGAGGGCGGGCGGGAACCCGGTTCGCTGGCGAACGGCTCGCCCTGGCACAGTCCATCTTAACAGCCGGGCCGGCCCCGACGAAGCGGGGGCGAACGGCCCGAAACAAACCCAGCCAGGCCGGGTCGGGGTCCGCGACCGTCGGCTCAGAGCAGGTCGTCGACCGGCCCGTGGGCGCGACCGTTGCCGCCCGAGGCGCGTCGCCTCTGGAGTTCATCCGTGAGGATGGCGACCCGTTCGCGGCTGATCGCCCGCCGGACCCGCCCGGCATAGATACGCAGGGCGATCCAATCGAACAGGGCCAGCGCCAGGAGGCCGAGGATCAGGAGGGAGACGACCAGCCAGGTGGCGATGAACATTTGCCTGGACTGGAGGCTTTGTCGCGGGTCGACCCGCGTGCCGACGACGAGGCCGATCGCCAGGACGACCATGATGATCACCCCGGCCCCACGGCGGAGATCCTGGGCGCGGAAGTGGCGGGCATCCTCGGGGGATGGGTCGGGGGCGCGGTGCCGGCGGTCGCGGTGCTCGCGCCAGGCCAGGAGCCCGGCGATGGCCAGGACGATGCCGCCGACGATCAGGCTCGCCGCTTCGGCTTGAGGTTGGACCGGCGGCATGGCGGCGGGACTCCCCGATTCAGTAGACGTCGGCGTGCGTCAATTGCTGCTCGACCCAGTCGCTCCGCCGGGCGATGTCCACCAGCGCCGAGCGGACGTCGGCCGGGTGGACATGGCCGCGCGGGAAGGTCCGGGTCATCACGAACATCGGCTGATTGTTGACCACCCGGATCGATAGCCCGCCGTAGGTCATCTCGTTGTTGAGCCGGAGCGCGAACTCGTAGTGGCGCGGCTCGGCCGGGCAGCAGACCGAGAACACCGTGAGCACCCGCTCGTCGTGCCGATTCTGGCCGACTTCGAGGTAGACCTCCTGCATCCGGTTGTTGGGCAGGCGGAACAGGATCCGGAAGTGGTCGCGGCCCCCCTGGACGAAGCAGTCGAGCCCCTCCACGGCCTCGTTCAGCAGGCTCTCCGTGTCGCGGAGATGGGCGATGATCGACTCCAGCTCGTCGCCGAGTTCGGTCGCCGAGGCGTAGCGGTCGGCCGGCTTCTTGGCCATGCAGCGCTGGATCACCGCGACCAGTTCGTCGCTGACGGTGGGAGCCACCTTCTGGATATCGGGCAGCGGCTTGCTGCGGTGGAAGTGGATCAGCCGGCCGATCCGGTCGGCCGCGAACGGGAGCCGGGCCGAGAGGAGGTAGTAGAACATCACGCCCAGGGCATAGATGTCCGACTGCGGCGTGGCCGGGTTGCCGTTGAACAGCTCGGGGGCCATGAAGGTCGGCGTCCCGGCGACCTTGGCGTTGGCCAGCTCGGGATCGCTGTGCCGACGGACCAGCCCGAAGTCGGCGAGCTTGGCCTGGCCGTCCCGGGTCAGCAGCACATTGGCCGGCTTGACGTCGCGGTGGACCAGCCCGGACTGGTGGGCGGCCCCCAGCGCCTGGACGACCTGGTAGATCAGCGTCGAGGCCCGCACCGGCTCCAGCGGCCCCTCGCGGATCAAGGTCTCCCGCAGGCTGATCCCGCCGGCCACATACTCCATCTCGATGTAGTGGTAGTCCCGGTCGCTGCCCAGGTTGTGGACCGTCACGACGTGGGGATGGACCAGGTTGGCGACGAACCGGGCCTCGGCCCAGAACTGCTCCCGGACCTGCGGCTGGCGCGAGAGCAAGCCGGGGTTCAGCACCTTGATGGCGCACGGGCGGCACAGGGTCAGGTGCTCCGCCTGATAGACCCGGCCCATCGAACCGTGGCCGATCACCGGGCCCATCCGGTACTGGCCCAGGGTCCGATCGGTGAGGTCGTCGACCTGGGGGAATCCGTGGTCCGGCTCGCGCTCCTCCTCGTCGCCCCGGAGCGTGATCGTGGACTCGGCGTCGACGGTGACCCCGCCCGACGCGAGTTCGATGACGGGGAGTTCCTCCGTCGTGGCCGAGTAGGCCTCGGCCCGTCGCGCAGGGGAGGGCCCCACGTCGTCGTGATCGGCGGCATCGCGGCTGGGTGGGTCGGCGTTCAACGCGCGATCCTCGACGGGGAGGGGACGCCGGGCCTCGGATCCGGCGTCGACAGTCTGGCTAAGTGTTCGCGATCGTGGAATTCTGTCAAGCGATCGGTCGGAAAGTTCGCATGATCGGGCAGGGTTGTCGCAACTCATCCATCCATTCCGATTGACTCTCCGGATGGATTGCCATCACCCCCCCGAGCTTGATCGATGAAACGACTCCCCGAACTCGACGGGCTCCGAGGGCTCGCGGCCCTGGTGATCGTGCTGTTCCATTACTGGAATACGACGTTCGCCCTGGGTTGGCCCACGGTTTACCTGTTCTTCGTCCTCTCCGGCTACCTGATCACGTCGATCCTGCTCGCCCACCCGCCCTCTTTGAGATTCCTCGCGTCATTCCAGGCCAGGCGCTGCCTTCGGATCTGGCCGATCTACTATGCGACGATCCTCGCATCCATCGCATTCAACATGGCCATCAGCGACCGGCACCGGCTGGATGCCCTCCCTTACTACCTTACGTTCACTCAGAATGTTTGGGGATACGCGGAAGGGCCGAGGCCGGATCTCGACCTCCCCCTCGAACATACCTGGACGCTGGCCATCGAGGAACAGTTTTATCTCTTCTGGCCCGCCCTGGTCGGCCTGGCGGGACGGAGGCGGATCGTCCCGTTGTGCCTCGCCTTCATCGCCGTTCCGATCCTGGCGCGGAGGATCTGGCATCCGCCGTGGCTGCTCCTGAGCCAATGCGACGGATTCGCCTACGGCGGGCTGCTTGCCGGCCTGGGCGTGGCCCCCGACGCGTCGGCCGGGCGTCGGCGTTGGCTGCTGCCGCTCCTGACCTCGGCCTGCCTGGGATCTTTGGGATTTTTGGTCGCCGGGTACGTCCTGGCGCGGCTCCGCTGGACCACTCCGGGGCTGCTCATCCCCTGGAAGCTGCCGATCTTGAACCTGTTCTGCTTCGGGCTGGTGGGGGCGACGGTGCTCCAGGCCGGACGGGCCTGGCTCCGCCCGCTCCGGTCGCCCGGGATGATCTACCTGGGGCAGATCAGCTACGGCCTTTATCTCTTCCATGCGGTGATCATGGCGTTCGCCATCGAGGCCGCCCATCCATCGAGCCTGGCCGGGACCAATCTCGTCAAGCTGGCGGCCTTCGCGGCCAGCCTCGCCGCCGCCGGCCTCTCCTGGCGATACTTCGAACGGCCGATCCTGGGGCTCAAGGACCGATTCCGGTATCGCGGGAGCGAGCCGGACCCCGCCCCCGACCGGGTCGTTCCGACCGGGGGCGGGCGTCCGAAGTCGATGCGATATCAGACGTTGTAGGTCGTCGAGGCCGTGGTGCCGCCCCGGCCGGTCCAGTTGGTGTGGAAGAACTCGCCGCGGGGCTTGTCGGTCCGCTCGTAGGTGTGGGCGCCGAAGAAGTCGCGCTGGGCCTGGAGCAGGTTGGCAGGCAGGCGGCCGGTGCGATAGCCGTCGAAGTAGGCCAGGGCCGAGGACATGGCCGGCACGGGGATGCCCTGGGTGGCCGCGGCGGCGATCACCCGGCGCCATCCGGCCTGGGCGCGGTTGATCTCGCCGGTGAAGTAGGGGTCGAGCAGGAGGTTCTTGAGGGCCCCGTCGCGGTCGAAGGCCTCCTTGATCTTGCCGAGGAAGGCGCTGCGGATGATGCAGCCGCCCCGCCACATCAGGGCGACGGCCCCGTTGTTGATCTTCCAGCCCGAGTCCTTGGCCATCCCGTCCATCAGGGCATAGCCCTGGGCGTAGGAGATGATCTTGCTGGCGTAGAGGGCCATCTCGATGTCGTCGATCAGGGCCTTCTTGTCGCCCTGATAGGACGAGGCGACGGGCCCGGAGAGGACCTTCTCGGCGGCGACGCGCTCATCCTTCAGGGCGGACAGGCAGCGGGCGAAGACCGCCTCGGCGATCAGGGTGAGCGAGACGCCCAGGTCGAGCGCCGAGGTCACCGTCCACTTGCCGGTCCCCTTCTGGCCGGCGGTGTCGAGGATCAGGTCGACCATCGGCTGGCCGGTTTCCTCGTCCTTGTAGCCGAAGATGTCGCGGGTGATCTCGATCAGGTAGCTGTCCAGGGCGCCGGTGTTCCAGCGGGCGAACACCTCGTGCAGTTCCGGGGCTTCCAGGCCCAGGACCGACTTCATGAGGTGGTAGGCCTCGCAGATCAGCTGGATGTCGCCGTACTCGATGCCGTTGTGGACCATCTTGACGTAGTGGCCGGCCCCTTCATCGCCGACCCAGTCGCAGCAGGGGGTGCCGTCGGCGACCTTGGCGGCGATCGCCTGGAAGATCGGCTTCACCGCCGGCCAGGCCTCGGGATTTCCGCCGGGCATGATCGACGGGCCCTTGAGGGCGCCTTCCTCGCCGCCCGACACGCCGGTGCCGACGAACAGGAGGCCCTTCTCCTTCAGGGCCTTGGTGCGGCGGGTGGTGTCGGGATAGTGGGTGTTGCCGCCGTCGATCAGGATGTCGCCGGGGTCGAGGAGCGGGGTCAGCTCGTCGATCACGGCGTCAACGGGGGCGCCGGCCTTGACCATGATCATGATCTTGCGGGGCGACTTGAGCGAGGAGACCAGCTCTTCCACGGTGTGGCAGCCGACCAGCTTCTTGCCCTTGCCCCGGCCGTTGACGAAGTCGTCGACCTTGGAGGTGGTCCGATTGAAGACGGCCACGGTATAGCCGTGGCTCTCCATGTTGAGGACGAGGTTCTCACCCATCACGGCCAGGCCGATCAGGCCGATGTCGGCGGTCGATTGTGCCATCGCTTTTGCTCGATCATTCCATTCGAAGAGGGGGGAGACAGGGGACACGCGGGACCGAGGTGATCGGGCGGCCCCTCACGATCGCTTCCAGGGGGGTGTGTCGGGCAGGCCGGCCTCGAACCGCCGGACCTGCTCGTCCATGTAGGCCCCGGCATAGGTGCCGTCGAAGAACCGGGGCAGGGCCTCGTCGTGCAGGCGTCGCCACGACTCGGCCTCATGGCCCGGCTCGATCGGGTAGAACAGGGCCCCGTTCTTGAGGGCGGCCTGATGGTCGCCGGGGGCGTCGCCCATCATCAGGACCTTCGACCGGTCGAAGCCGCGGGACGCGGCGGCCAGCACCTCGACCTTGGCCCCCTGCTCCTGGCCGGCGATCCTGGCGACATACTTGCGGAGGTCGTGCTGCTCCCACTCCCGGTCGAGCGCCTCGCCGGGGGTCGACGAGATCACGACGACCTCGGCCCGCCCGGCCATCCGCCCCAGGCACTCGCGGACCAGGGGGAAGGGGGGGACGTCGCGGACGGTCCGCTCGATCGAGCGGTTGACCGCCTCGCTCCACCGCAGGGTGAGGGCCAGGTCGGGGTCGCCGGTGCGGGCCACCTCGGCGGCCAGCGTGGGATTGCCCGGCTTCCGCTCGCGTTCGAGCCAGGCCTTCAACCCTTCGGCCTTCGGGACCTCGAAGCCGGAGCCGGCGACGCCGGGATGCTCGGCGAGGAGTTCCAGGACCATCAGGTAGCCGTGGAATCGGTTGATCCCGCGCCACTTGGAGAGCAGGTTGGCGAACTCGGCCGCCTCGCGGGCGTGGTCGGCGACCGGATGGAGGCCGAAGTGCTCGATGAACTCGGGGATGAAGCATTCCTTGTGCTTCACGCCCATCGTGTCGAAGACGCACCCGTCGCTGTCGATGCCGATGAAGAAATCCCGCCCCTCGCGGCCCGGGGCCGGTCCCATCGGTTGATCGGCGGCCGAAGTCGACGTCATCGAGGCATCCCCTGGTCGCCGGCGCCTCGCCCAGGGCGGCGGGGCGGCCGTCCGTCCTCACGGCTGGCATGCCTCCGCCCGGTCGGATCGAGGGTCGTCGCGCGGCGAACCCGAGATCCTAGTCATCTCGACGGGCCATGTCCAGGACCCTATTTCGAGCAAAATGAGCGATCCGGCGAAAAAGTGTGTTTAAGCCCCCCCCGAAATCTTGAATGTATCCGACGAACGGCGGGCGAATCGTGGCTCGGGCCCGCCGGGCGGAGATCGAGACCCATTGAACGACACCATTTGGACCGCTGCTTAAGGGGAATATTCGTGGCGCTTTTCCGCGTAATGTCCGGCTTCAACACGAAGGCCGCGGCCTCCGGCCCGAACGGGCCCGCCGTCCATCACCTCGCGCCCGGGCGGATGGGCCCGGGCTCCCAGGCGTTCCCGACGGGGTGGGCGACCGGCGCCCCCCGCATGGCCATCTCCGGGATCGGATCCTGATCGGGGGAGCGACCATGCGTCAGATCGTCCGCGACTCCATGAACTCGATCCTGATCGTCGTCCTGATCGGGATCGTCGGCTACGACCACTTCATCAAGGACCGTCACGCCGCCCCGGCCTTGCCGGCGGCCGTCGACGGCGCCGCCCTGGGGCGGGACTACGCCCCGACCCTGGCCCCGGCCCTGGCCGATGGCTGGGAGGCGGCGGCCTCGGCCATCGAAGGGGGCAAGAGCATGGGCGAGGCCCAGGCCACCCTCCAGTCCGCGTTCAAGGCGGCCCGGGTCAAGACCTTCACCGAGAAGGTGGCGCCCGCGTTCGCGCGGGTCCTGCCCGAAGGGGAGGAGCCCCGGGATGCCACCGCCCGGGCCGACGTCGCCCGCCTGTGGCGAGGCTTCGCCCGCGGCCTGAAGGGAGGCCGATGATGCCCATCGCCAACCTCTGCGGCTGGATCCCCGCGCCGGACGAGGTCGACCGCCAGCTTTCCACCATGCGCCGGCCCCTGTTCAAGCAGGCGGCCCCGCACCTGAGCGGGTCGGGGTCCGAGCGGGACATCCTGCTGTACAAGGCGTTCAAGGAGGTCAATCGGGACGCCTACATCGACTACCCGGCGCAGACGATCGGCGACTGCGTGAGCCACGGATTCGGCCACGGGATCGACCTGCTGGCCGCCGTCCAGATCGCCCTGGGCCGGCGGGCCGAACGCTTCGAGCCGACCGCGACCGAGGCGGTCTACGGCATGGCGCGGGTCGACATCGGCGGTCAGCGCGGCTCGTACTCGGACGGGGCCGTCGGGGCGTGGGCGGCCCGGGCCGTCAGCACCATCGGCACCGTGGGCCGCGCCGTGGTCGGGCCCTACGACGGCAAGAGGGCCAAGGACTGGGGGGCGCGGGGCGTCCCCGCGGCGATCAGGTCCAAGGCCCCGGAGCACCAGGTCAAGGCCGTCGCGCTGGTCCAGACCTACGAGGAGTTGGAGGACGCGCTGGCCAACGGCTACCCGGTCCCCGTCTGCTCCAACCAGGGCTTCACGCTCCAGCGGGACGCCGACGGCTTCTGCTCGCCGCGCGGGACCTGGGCCCACTGCATGCTGATCGTCGGGGTCCGGGCCGGCCGGCGCCCGGGGGCCTGCATCTTCCAGTCGTGGGGGCCGAACGTCCCCAGCGGCCCGCTCGCCCTCGACCAGCCGTCCAACACCTTCTGGGCCGACCGCCACGTCGTCGCCTCGATGCTCGGGGCTCGCGACTCCTGGGCCCTTTCGAACTTCGATGGTTACCCCAGCCAGGCCATCCCCCAACGCTGGACCTATGCCGGCTTCGCCTGAGGAGGCTCGCCTTGATCCCGTTCATCGCATCGGCATTGCTCGGCCCCTGGACCTATGCCGGTTTCCTCGACGAACCGCCCGCACCGGCCCCCGCACCGGCACCGATCATCGTCCCCGACCGTCCCGGCGCCGACCCATCGGGGTCGGATGAGGCCGATGATACCCCGTCGGGCCCGCCCGAGGGCCCCGCCGCCCCGGCCCCCGAAGTCAAGCCGACGCCCGCGCCGCCGGCCCCGGCACCGCCCGCCATGCATCGGCTCGCCGATGCCTGGGGCCAGACCTGGGAGCACCCCGACCCGTCCTTCCTCCGGGGCTGGGTCGAGGCTCGCAACCGCGGCGGCGTCCCCAACCCGTACCGCCGGATCCCCTGACCCCGCCGCGCGTCGCGGCGGGCGGGGTCCGCGACCGATCGCCCTAGATTTCCGAAAGACTCCCGCATGAAAGCCTTGAAGACATTTCTCTCGTTTTTCGCCAAGGTCGATGGGTCCCGCAAGGGGCTGATTGTCCCCGAGGAGTTGTTCCGCGCGATCGTCTCCGCCGTCGGCTCCGGCGCGATCCTGACGTTCGCGATCGGCGGCCTCCAACTGGTCGTCGACCATGCCAGCGTGGTCTTCCCCAACCCGGCCGTGGCGGGGCTCGCCTCGGCCATCCTGACCCTGATCCTGGACCTCCTCCGCCGCCAGAACCAGGGGCCGACGCAACCCGAAGTCGTCCGGCCGGCCACGGTGATCGACACCACGGCCTGACCGGGCGGGCGGCCCATCGCCCCGCACCCGCCCGGGTCGGGACGATGGGTCGCCATCGTTTTCGGATTGGGCGTGAATCGGTCGGGCCCGATGGCGTATCATGGGCGCCCAGGGAGAGAATCCGAGGTCGACGATGGCAGTCGACCGGGGATCGCGGCCGGAATCGCCATCCATGAATGAGCCTGGGGGAATGCCGTGGCGACTTCCGACAAGCCGAACCCGGTCGAGTCCGTGCCCGCCGACCTGCCCACGATCATCCGCAACTCCGGGGTCCTGACCGACCGCCAGCTCGTCGACATCCGGGCCCGCATCGCCTCGGGCGAATATCCCTCGGAATCCAAGGAACTCGGCGCCCGGTTGGTCCGCGAAGGGATCCTGACCGATTATCAGCTCCGCCGGTTCCTCCAGGGCAAGTCGCACGGCCTCCTCGTGGGCCGGTACGCCATCCTCGACCGGCTCGGATCGGGGTCGATGGGCCGGGTCTACAAGGCCCATCACCAGCTCATGGGCCGCGTCGTGGCTCTCAAGGTGATCGCGCCGGAGATCGTCACGAATGACCGTGCCATCGCGCGGTTCCAGCGCGAGATGAAGCTGGTGGGCCGGCTCGACCATCCCAACGTCGTCCGCGCTTACGATGCCGATCAGTCCAACGGCATCCTCTATATCGTGATGGAGTACGCCACCGGCCTGAGCCTGGGGCAGAAGCTCAAGGAGGGGACGCTCACGCCCGTCGATGCCGTGAGCTTCGCGGCCCAGGCCGCCCTGGGGCTGGACCATGCCCACACGCAGGGGATCGTGCATCGCGACGTCAAGCCATCGAACCTGCTGGTCAACGACGAGAAGCAGGTCAAGGTGCTCGACCTGGGGCTGGGCGTCCTGATGGAGGCGGACTCGCAGGCCACCTTCGCCACCGCCGACGGTATGACCGTGGGGACCGTCGACTACATGTCGCCCGAGCAGGCCTGCGGGCGCGACGTGGACGGTCGGAGCGACATCTTCAGCCTGGGCTGCACCCTCTATCACATGCTCTCGGGCCGCCAGGCCTTCCCCGGCAAGACGCCGATCGAGCGTCTTGGCAACCGGATCAGCGGCTCGCACGTCCCGATCACCGAGGTCCGCCCCGACCTGCCGGCCTCGGTGGTCGCGGTGCTCGACAAGATGCTGGCGAACAAGCCGGCCGAGCGATTCCAGACCGCCGGCGCCGCCGCCGAAGCCCTCCAGGCCTTGATCCGGCCCCGAAAGTCGCCCTCGACCCGGTCGAAGCCGGCCGAGGCCCCGACGCCGCCCCCGCCGCCTCCCGCCGATGCCCCGGCACCGCCGGAACCGGTCGTGGTCCGCCCCAATTACCCCGGCTGGTTCGCCCCGCTCGCCGCGATGGCCGAGGACCGCCCCGGGCTCGCGCTGGCGACCTTGCTGGGCGGTGCCATCGCCTGCTTCGGTCTGGGCTTGGGCGTCGGGATGCTCTTGAACGGCTGATCTCAGGCTTCAACCGATGGGGGGCCCCGAGGCGAGGAGTTCGGCCAGGGCGTCCGCCAGCCGGCCGTTGTCGTCGGGCATCCGGACGCCGATCCGCAGGTGACCCTGGGTGGCCACGAGCTGGTCCGGCCCGGTCAGCAAGGCGCCGACTTCGAGGCCGGGGAAGTCGGAGCATTCGCGGACCAGCAGGCCGCGGCGGGCGAGGGCTTCCTGGAGCTGGATCGAGGTCCAGTCGGTCTGGGCCAGGCTGACGAGCAGGAAGTTGGCCAGGCCCGGGGCCCGATCCGGGCGGATCCGGTCCGGCCAGGCGGGGCGCAGCCCGGGGATGTCCCAGAGCCGATCGGCGAGCCGCTCGGCCTCGCGGCCCACCAGTTCGACGGTCCGCTCCTGGTAGGCCCGATCGTCGAGCGCCGCCAGCGCGGCGGCCTCGGCCGGGGCGGAGACGGTCCAGGCTTCCTGGTACTGGCGGAGCCGCGTCACCATGTCGGGCGGGGCGATCGCATACCCGACCCGGAGGCCGGGCAGGGCGAAGGCCCTGGTGAACGACCGGAGGACCATGACGTTTTCCCGCTCCGCGGCGACCGGGATCAGGGTCCGGTCCGCGGCATCGGCCAGGAACGGGAGCGAGGTCTCGTCCACGACCGTGAGCAGGGCCAGCGACTCGGCCACAAACGCTTCCAGGGTCGCGCGATCCCAGGCCCGGCCGGTCGGGTTGTTGGGATGCCCGGTCCAGAAGATCCCGGCGGCCCCGCGCGGCAGCACATCCTGGGCCCAGCCCAGGACGTGCGTCCCCCAGACCTGCGCCCGCATTTCGTTGAGCCTCGCCACCCGGCGATAGGCCGCGTCGGTCGGGTCGACCTGGTGCGACAGCGCCCGGCCGGGATCGCCCAGGGACTGGGCATGAAGGGCGAGGACCTCGCGGAGCGACTGGCCGATCAGCCCGATCAGTTCGGACGCCCCGGCCCCCACGATCACCCGGTCGGCGGGGACGCCATGCTCCTCGGCGATCCGATCGACGAGCCGGGGGCAGTCGCGATCGGCCCGGATCCCGACCCGATCCACGGCGGCGCGGGCCGCTTCGAGCGCCGCCGTGGGCGGGCCGAGCGGGTTGAGGTTGGAAGAGAAGTCCAGCAGCGGCGCGTCGGCCCCGAGCCCGAATCGGCGGCGGATGCTGGACGGGTCGTTGTGGTCGCGCGACAGGTTGGCCATGTCAGTGCCCCGCCCCGGCGACGGCCGGCCGCGGCGTGGCCGTCCGCCCCGGCTTGCGCCGCGCGAAGATGTCGTCCAGGGCCCCGGCCAGTTCGGGGAACCGGAACCGATAGCCCAGCGATCCGGCCCGGGCCGGCACCACCTTGCGTCCCTTGACGATCACGTCGGCCACCTCCCCGAACAGGAGCCGCAGCGCGGCGTCGGGCGGGCCATACTTGAGGAACGGCCGGTGCAGGGCCTTCGCCAGGGCCTTCGAGAAGTCGACGTTGCGGACCGGGTTCGGCGCCGTGCCGTTGATCGGCCCGAGAACTTCCGGGCCGTCGAGGGCGAGCAGGAACAGGCCGACGATGTCCTCGATGTGGATCCAGCTCATCCACTGCTGGCCCTTGCCGAGCCCGAGCAGACCGCCTTCGCCCCCGCCGACCGGCGCGGCCCCGCCCGGGAGCCAGCGGAAGATGGGGGTCATCACCTTGAGCGAACCTTGCCCCTTCTCCAGGACGATCCCGGTGCGGATCGTCGCCAGGCGGACGCCGAGCGCCTCGGCGGGCCGGGCGGCATCCTCCAACTCCCGGCAGACGACCGCCAGGAAGTCGGTCCCGGACGGGCTCTCCTCGGTGGACGGGTCGTCGCCCGGGGCCATCCCGTAATATCCGATCGCCGAGCCCTGGATGAACGCCGAGGGGCGGCTGCTGGCCCGGGCCAGCGCCTCGACGATGTGGTCGGCCGCGTGGACCCGGCTGTCGCGGATCTGGGCCTTGCGCCCGGCGTCCCAGCGTCCGCCGAAGACGGGCTGCCCCGCCAGGTTGACCACCGCGTCGCAGCCGTCGACCTCGCGCTGCCAGGGCCCGGCCTGCCCCGGGTCGCCCGGGATGACCGTGAGCCCGCGCCAGTCGGGGTCGCGTCGGGCCTCGTCGGATCGGCGGGTCAGGATCACCGGCTGATCGCCCCGATCCTTCAACTTCGCCACCAGGTGGCGGCCGATCATCCCGGTCCCGCCGGTGACGAAAACTCGCATGGAAGAAGACCCCGAACCCGAGACGAAACGGACGATCCCCGACCATCTTGGACGCCGCGAGGCCGACCGTCAAGTCGCGCGAAGCCCTGCCGCGACTCCGATGAAGTTCGGATGAACCCGGGGACATTCGGTTGGATCGAGGCGGGGCGGGTGCTATCCTGGTAGTCCCCCGGCGAGGCGGGCGACGACGGGCAGGCCGAGACGGTCGCGCGGGCCTTCCGCCCCGGCCGCGGCCGGAAGCCTCCCCGGTCGCAACGCCTCGGGGTGATCTCGGGCACCGGGAGTCCTGGCCACGATGAATCCCAAAGTGCGCGACCTGTTCGACATCAATCGCATCCACGCCTACAAGAGGCCCGCGCCCCTCATCCTGGTCAACGGGCTCGCCGAGCAGTCGGAGAGCTGGTTCGCCAACCGGCGGGCCTGGGGCCGGCACTTCGACGTCAAGGTGCCGGAGATCCTGGTCTACGACGGCGACTCGCTCCATCGCCACATCGACGCCGGCGGCGAGGTGACGGTCGACTACCTGGCCGATCGCCTGGCGACCTACCTCGACGAGTTCGTCCAGAGGCCGCCGTATCATCTCGTCGGGTCGAGCCTGGGCGGCCAGATCTGCGTGACCCTGGCCGCACGCCACCCGAAGCTGGTTTCGAAGCTGGTGCTCCTCTGCCCGTCCGGTTTCTGCGGCGACGAGCACCTGCCGATGATGGAAGGGGTCCGCCGCAGCCAGTACGACTCGCTGGTCAAGTCGGTGTTCCACCGCTCGCACTTCGCCACCCACTCGCTGGTCGGGGCGATCGAGGCGAAGTTCCAGAGCCGGCGGTGGAAGAAGGGGGTCCTCCGCACGCTCCGGGGCACGGTCGGCCATTCGGTGGCGGGGCTGCTCGATCAGGTCCCGCACCCGACCTTGCTGATCTGGGGCGCCGACGATCGGGTGATCTCCGACGTGCCCGGCTCGATCGGCGCGGCGGACCGGATGCTCAAGGCCCGCCAGGTGGTGATCCCCAAGTGCGGCCACGCCCCGCAGATCGAGAAGTCGCGGCTGGTCAACAAGCTGGTCACGCACTTCCTCCGCGATCGGCTCCGGCAGATCCCGCCGATGCTCGACCCGGCCCGACTGCACCAGAAGGACGCCCACCCGGTCCGGATCGCGTTCGGCCTCCATCGTCCCTGACCCGAACGGCGAGCCGACGATGAATGACCTCCTCCTGTTCTGCGGCAAGTTCCTCCGCCACGGGACCAAGATCGCCAGCCTGGCCCCGAGCAGCCGATGGCTCTCGCGGGCCACGGTCGGCAACGTCGACTGGGACCGGGCCAAGGTGATCGTCGAACTCGGCGCCGGGACCGGGCCGATCACCCGCGCGATCGCCGCGAAGGCCCGGCCCGGCTGCAAGGTCCTGGTCCTGGAGCGCGACCCCGACTTCGCCCGTCTGCTCCGCGAACGGTTCGCCGACCGGGCCGACTTCGAGGTGATCGAAGGCGACGTGCGCGACCTGGCGGCCATGCTCGCCGAACGGGGGATCGACCGGGTCGATCACGTGATCTCCGGCCTGCCGGTGCCATCATTCCCCGCCGATCTCCAGCGGGACCTGTTCCGCGTGGTCGGCCGGGTGCTCGCCCCGGAGGGGACGTACAACCAGATCACCGAGCTGGCCCTGGTCTATCAGGGGCTCTATCGCCGGTATTTCGAGGAAGTGCGGTTCGTCTTCGAGCCCCGCAACTTCCCTCCGGCCGGTGCCTATTATTGCCGGCGGCCGAAGGGCGTGGACTGATGGGAGCGATTTCCCCCCTGGGACTGGTGACCGGGGCCGCCCTGGTGCGGATGGCCGTCAATCACGGCTTCCACGCCTATGCCCGACGCCGGACCCGGGGGCTGGGGTTTGCCGACCCGGTCGCCGTCCAGGAGAAGGCCCTGGCCCGGCTCGTCCGGACCGCCCGCGGCACCCGGTTCGGCCGGGATCACGGCTTCGACTCGATCCGCAACGTCGCCGAGTTCCAGGCCCGCGTCCCGCTGCGGACCTATGAAACGCTCTGGGCCGACTACCTCCGCGACGGCTACCCCCGGTTCGATAACCTGACCTGGCCGGGCCGGATCCCATACCTGGCGCTGACCAGCGGGACGACCCAGGGGGCGACCAAGTACATCCCGGTCTCGTGGGAGATGGTGGCCTCCAATCGCCGGGCGGCCAAGACGATGGTGGCCTACCATCTCGCCGCCCGGCCGGACTCCCGGCTGTTCCGGGGCAAGCTGTTCCTCCTGGGCGGTTCGACCGACCTGGAAACCCCCGCGCCCGGCATCCGCCAGGGGGACCTCAGCGGGATCGCCGCGGCGGAGGCCGGCGACTGGCTCCGCCCGTATTCGTACCCGCCGCTCGAACTGGCTCTGGAATCCGACTGGGACCGCAAGCTCGCGGCGCTGGCCGAGCGGAGCATCGGCGAGCCGATCACCCTGATCGGCGGCGTCCCGAGCTGGCTGCTGGCCCTGTTCGGCCGCGTCCTGGAACGGACCGGGAAGTCGACCGTCGCGGAGGTCTGGCCGGCCCTGGAGGTGGTCGTCCACGGCGGGGTCAAGTTCGACCCCTATCGGAAGTCGTTCGACGAGATCCTGGGCAGCCCGAAAATCCGGCTCCAGGAGACGTATCCCTGCTCCGAAGGGTTCATCGCCTTCGGCGACCCCGACTCGGGCCTCCTCCGCCTGATGTATGACCACGGCCTGTTCTACGAGTTCGTGCCGGTCGACGAGCTGGATTCGCCCCGGCCCACGCGGCACTGGCTGGGCAACGTCCAGGTGGGCGTCAACTACGCCATCGTGGTCTCCACCTGCGCCGGGATGTGGGGGCACATCATCGGGGACACGATCCGGTTCGAGTCGACCCGGCCGCCGCTCCTGACCTTCACCGGGCGGACCCGCTACACCCTGTCGGCGTTCGGCGAGCACCTGATCAGCGAGGAGGTCGAGGGGGCGATCGCCGAGGCCGCCGCGGCGACCGGGGCGGCGGTCCGCGAGTGGCACGTCGGCCCGGTCTTTCGGGGGGCCCTGGGCCATCACCACTTCGTCGTCGAGTTCCTCCGGCCGCCCGACGATCTGGCCGAGTTCCGCCGGTTGCTCGACGCCGACCTCTCCCGGCGCAATGCCGACTATCTCGCCCACCGCGCCGAGGGGATCGGCCTGCCGTTGCCGGCGCTCACGGTGGCCCGGCCGGGGGGCTTCGACGACTGGATGCGGTCCCGCGGCAAGCTCGGCGGCCAGCACAAGGTCCCGCGCATGGACAACTCCGGCACGCTGACGGCGGAGCTGGTCGGGCTGCTCCGCGCCGGCGACGGGATCGATCGGGAACTGTCCGAAGGCGGGATCTGATCCCGCCCCCGGCCCGTGGCGTCAAAGTTCCCCGTCGGGCCCGACCTTCACGCCCCGATCCCGCAACGCGGCCAGGGCGAGCGGGCGGTTCGGTGTGGAGGGTTGCGTGCAGTAGCCGAAGTACTTGAGCGCCTCCTGCTTGCGCCCGTGCATCTCGGCGAAGCGGCCGACGGCGAAGCTGATGTTGGCCCGCGCCACGAGGCCGGAATCATCCACGGCCATTTCGTCCAGGGCCTGGTCGATCGCCGTGAGGTCGAGCGGCGTGCCGGCCGGGGCCTGGAGGCCCGCCTGGATTGACCGGGTGATCGCGGTGAATAGGGGCGCCTTCCCGACCATGTTCTCCACGGCCACCTCCAACGCCCGATCGCGGCCGGGGGCATCACCGAGTTCGTCGGCCAGCGTGGCGAGCTTGATCGAGGTGATGGCCCGGTAGGCGCGATCGTCCTCGCCGTCGCCGAGCCCCTTGAGCAGCGTCTCGTAGGCATCCCTGGCCCGGCCGGGCTCCTTGAGCAGGAGGAAATACGTGGCCAGAAGGTCGAGTTCGCCGGGCCCGGCGTTGTCGGGGTCCGCCAGGACGTGCTGGGCCATCAGGTCGCCGGCTGCGATGATGTCTCCGCGACCGCTCCGCCAGCAGAAGTTGAACCAGGCGGCCGACGAGTTGTCATAGCGTTCGGACAACCGGCGGGCCCAGAGCTCGGCCTTCTCCCAGTCCTTGCGGCCTTCGTGGCAACGGATCGCGCACGCCATCGCCCAACCGGCCCAGGTCTCTGCGGCGGCCTCGGCATAGGGCAGCGCCTTGTCCCAGTCTTTCTGCTCCATGAAGTGATTGGCCAGCTCGACCTGGACCTGAGCGTGGTCGAGGCCGGTGCTTTCTTCTTCCAGGAACTTGTCGAGCGTGGCCTGCCACTCGTCCATCTTCCCGGCCTCCTTGAAGGCGGAAGCCAGGGCCCGGTAGGTGGATCGATCCGGCGAGAGTTCGATCGCGGTGCGGAGCATCGCCTCCGCCTCGGCGGTCTTCTTCTCGGCGGCCAGTCGGACACCCCGGGCGGCCAGGTATTCGGGGTGCCGGGCATGCCGGGCCATCGGGTCGGCGTTCCAATCCTCGTCGAGAGAGCTGGCCGACGATTCCACCAGCAGGGCGGCCCCCAGGGGGGAGTAGGGGCTGATGAAGTTCAACGCCCTGGCGTGGTTCTGGGCGTCGGTCGGGCGGCTCTGGGTGGCGACGGTGGCGTAGTCCCGCTCGATCTGGTCCGGGTGTCCCATCATTTCACGGAAGCAATCCATGCCGACTTTCTGATTGACCCGCAGGAGGGTGCGATAGAGCAGGGTTTCGGTCGCCTCGATCTCCTCGGCGGGGATCGCCTGGATGGCCGCGACGAGTTGGGCCCGGTCCCGGGGCGGGATGTCCGATGCGTAGAGTTCGAGCAACGGCCAGAACGTGTGGTCGGAGACGAGCGGACGCACCTGCTCCAGCAGCTCGTCCACCGGGACGTTCCACATGCTGACCATGAAGTTGACCCGTCGGGCCACCGGGGCGAACCGGGCCTCCCGGCCCATCTTCGCCAGCGCCGACCACGACGGTTCGCCCGCGTCCCGGCCCGGGGCGCCGGCCTCGGCCATCGCCTTGAGGACGGCGACCTCCCCCTCCGAGCCGTCGAGGGCCTTCGCGACCGAGTCGGGCAGCCCGGCGACCCGCTTCAAGTCGCGCGGGACGACCAGGCTGGTCAGGTTCATCCCCTGGACCGTGGCGAGGTGGAGGTGCCCCAGCTTGCCGATGTTGGACGACGCATCCATGATCCAGAGGTTGTCGGGGCTGGCCTGCTGGGCGGCGAGCGTGACCCGGAGCGTTTGCGCCTGGGCCCGGGAGTGTTCGACGGTCATGGCCGCGAGGACCGAGGCGAGCGGCGCGAGCTTCGGGTCCTGGCAGGCGGCCAGCAGCCCCTCGACGTCGAACCGGACCCGCCGGTCGATCAGGTCGACCCAGTCGGGCGGGATCGGCCTCCGAGGCTCCGGCAACGCCTTGCGCTTCTCCTCGGCCAGCTTCAGGTCTTCGAGGGCGAACCGATGCAGGCCGACGAGGCCACGGGCATAGCCCCGAGTCCAGAGCGACAGCGGCTCGCCGGGCCGGATGGCATTCAGCCGCTCGGCGTAGAGGAGCGAGCGAGCCTCGTAGGCCCGGTGCGTGGGGCTCCAGTGGTGCGTGGTCAGGAGGCCGAGGTTGGCATAGCCCCGGGCGAGCGCGGCGAGCCGCTCGGGGGATTCCCCCTCGACCCGCGAGGCTTCATGCAGGGACCGCAAGGCCGAGAACTGCGAGGCGAACGACATCCGGCCGAGGTCGGCCTCGATCGCCTCCGCGGCCGCCCCGGAGGGCCGGGCCGCGGCCCGCTTGGCCGGCACACCGATCTTGGCCAACGCCTCCTTCAACGGGCCTCGGGCCAGCTCGTCGAGCGTGGTGACCAGCGGGGTCAACAGGGGCGGGGACGGGGTCCCGACAGTGAAGATTCGGCCCCAGAGGATCTTGTCCCCTTCCCGGATCGACAGGTGGGCACGCCGGTACGACGGCAACCGGTAATGGATTTCCAGGATCCGGGCCCCCTCGGGCGAGGCAATCTCGTCGCCGATGATCTCGTCGCGGACGATCGCGCCCAGGCCGTCGCGCGCGGCCATCAGGACGGCCTGGCGGAACATCTCGTTCTCCAGGAGCTGTCGCCCCTGGGATTCATCCGAGGCCGGATTGTAGCGGCACCTGCCGACCGACACGACCGCATGGCCGCCATCCTTGCCGATCACGAGCCGGCTGGTGTGCTCGGGAAGCAACTTGGAACCGGCGAGGTCCAGGGAGCCGTCGGCCAGGAGGGACCGTTGGGCCTGGACCGGCGGGGCGGCGGGCGGGGGCGATGGCCAGATTTCCCGGGCCTGCTGGTAGATGCTCCTGCCCGCGAAGGCGCAGATGCCCAGCGCCGCGACGGCGATCAGGATGCCTCGGGCTGGATTCGACCGCCGCGGGGTCGACGGGGACGGATCGGGACGGGGGGAGGCTGGCTCGGACATCGCGGCTGCCCTTCGGGATTTCGTGGGGGGGGATCGGCCTGGCGCCGATGGCCCTCCACGATACCGAGGGAGGCGAGGGAAAGATAAACAGTTCTTCGGCCGTCTCGAAAAGGCATCGGCGGCGGCGGTGGGCTCAGGCGGCCTTCTTGCTCGCGATCAGCTCGGCGATCTGGCCGACCGAGTCGAGGTTGTCGACGCCGGCCTCGTGCGCATCGACGGTGATGCCGAAGCGGTCTTCGAGGAAGACGACGAGCTTCAGCGTGCGGATCGAGTCGAGGATCCCGCCGGTGATCAGCGGGGTCTGGTCGGTCAGCTCCTCCGGATCCTCGCCGGGCAGGAAGTGATCGAGGATGTAGGCGTGGACGGCGTGGCGGATCTCATCCATCGGTAACCTCCCTGTTGCGGCCGGCTGGCCCGTCCCGGGCGCGGGCGGGATCTCGGCCCCGCCTTCCGTGGCGGGCGGCGAAACCCCGGGGATCGGGGCGCGTGACGATACTCCCGAGGGCCGGATCGGGTCAATCGGACTTTTAGGATCAAGGCTCGCATGCG
The DNA here is from genome assembly GCF_051175315.1 of Tundrisphaera macrotermitis. Lineage (NCBI taxonomy): Bacteria > Pseudomonadati > Planctomycetota > Planctomycetia > Isosphaerales > Isosphaeraceae > Tundrisphaera > Tundrisphaera macrotermitis. The sequence continues at coordinate 1,029,161 of NZ_CP195100.1, read as the reverse complement.
GATCGGCCGATCAAAGCCAGGTATGGGCGCGGTGGCCATCGGGCCTCCCGCCGCCCGGGCCGGGGAATGAGGATGACACCCGCCAGGCGCTCTTGAGGATACAGGCCGATGACTTCACGGATGGTTTCGGCCCGCGGACGCCGCCTGATCGGGGCAGTCGCCCTGATCGGCGTCGCCTGGGCGATGGCGGGCTGCGGGATGGTCAGGGCCAGGCACGAGCCCCAGCCCGGCATCGTCGACCCCCACCAGCCCAAGGAGCTGGAGATGGTGTCGATGCCCCCCTACGTGATCGAGCCGCCCGACGAGATCGAGGTCTCCGTCCGGCCGTCGTCGCTGGAGGTCCTGCTCACGACCGTCACGGTCCAGGCCGACGGCGTGATCGACCTCGGCTTCGTCGGCGACGTCTACGTCGCGGGGCTGACGCTGGCCCAGGCCGAGATGAAGATCGCCCAGCACCTGGAACCCCTGGCCGAACGCCGCAAGGTCCGCGACCCGATCGAGGTCTCGGTGCGCCTGATCAACGGCGGCCAGAGCAAGTTCTATTACGTGGTCGGGTCGGTCACCACCCAGGGCCGGTTCCCGGTCGTCGGCAACGAGAACGTCCTGGATGCGATCCTGGCGGCCGGCCTCCGGACCAACAGCATGCCCGAGAAGGCCTACCTGGTCCGCCCCCATCCGCACACCGGCGCCGATCAGATCCTCAAGATCGACTGGAAGGGGATCAAGGAGCGCGGGGACACCATGACCAACTATCAGATCTTCCCCGGCGATCGCCTGGTCGTCCCCGGCGGCAAGCAGCCTGGGCTGCTCGGATCGCTGTTCGGCGGCTGATCGAGGACGAATCAAAACCCGCCCGGTTCATCGGATCCCGATGGGCCGGGCGTCCCCTTGCGCCCCGGCTCAGAAGCGATCGCCGCAGGCCCGGCGGGCGTCCACCTCGAACCAGTTGTCGAGATAGTAATGCCGCCCCCGGGCCCGGGCCCAGGCGCTCGCCAGGACGTAGGCCGGCAGGAACAGGATGCCCCAGCGTTCGACCTGGCGGACGTGGGCCTGCTCGTGGTCGCGGCAACTGTCCAGGCACCGGACGTCGCGCCCCAGGATGACGTGGCCGAGCGTCATCGCCGAGGCTCGGACCGTGCGGTGTTCCAGCATCCAGCGGGCGAACCCGCCGTGGAACTCGATCGCCCCTCGCCTGCGCTGGGCCCGGCCGCCGGTCGCGAGAGTCAGCGCGCCCCACCACCAGGCCGACCGCCGTGGTGGGCGCGGCCCAGCCGTAGGCGGCGGGGCGGGCCGCACGTCTCCAGATCGTCTTGCGTCGGCCCGGATCGTTCATCGGAGTCGCCTCGGCGTCGGGGTCGGGGGGGGAGGGGACCGTCCTTCTATTGTGGATCTTGCAAGCCCTACGGTCCATCCCCCGATGGCGGATCGGGTGGACCGGGGCCGGGCGGGGGGATACGATCTCCGGTCGGAGCGAGTTCGAGCCACGAGGAGCGGTCGGAGACGGCGATGGATACCCCCAGGGACGGATGGCACGACGCCGCGCTCGCGTTCGCCCGGGCCGAGTTGGTCGAGGATGCGGACATCATCGGCCGCGACGAGCGTCGCGAGTTCTGGCGCGAGGGCTGGCGGCGGTGCGCCCGGTTCGGAATCCAGGGCCTGCCGATCCCCGCCGATTATGGCGGCCGGGGCCTCGGCCTGCCCGAGACGATCGACGCGATGGAGGGGCTGGGCCGGGGTTGCCCGGACAATGGCCTGATCTTCGCCATGAACGCGTCGATGTGGACCGTCTCGATTCCGATCCTCCGGCACGGCACCGACGACCAGAAGCGCCGATATCTGCCCGGCCTGTGCGACGGCACCCTGGTCGGGGCCAACGGGGCCAGCGAGCCGGGGGCCGGGTCGGACATCTTCTCCATGACCTCCCGCGCCGAGCGGGTCGAGGGGGGCTACCTCCTCAACGGCCGCAAGACCTGGGTCACCAGCGGCCCGGTGGCCGACCTGTTCGCCTGCTACGCCGCCACCGACCCCGATCGGGGCGTGCTGGGTATCACCGCCTTCCTGGTCCCGCGCGACACCCCCGGCTTCCGCGTCGTGCGGGAAATCCCCAAGCTCGGCGTCCGCACCGTGCCGATGGGGGAACTGGCCTTCGAGGATTGCTTCCTGCCCGACTCGGCCCGGCTCGGCCGCGAGGGGCGCGGCGCCTCGATCTTCAACGAGTCGATGGAATGGGAACGCGGCGCGATCCTGGCCGCCAGCCTGGGGACAATGCAAAGGCAGCTGGACCGCTGCATCCACCACGCCCGGACCCGCAAGCAGTTCGGCCAGCCGATCGGCAAGTTCCAGGCGGTCGCCCACCGGATCGTGGCGATGAAGCTCCGATTGGAAACCTGCCGGCCCCTGGTCCGCGCGATCGGGCGGCTGAAGGCCGAGGGAAAGGACGCCGCCATGGAGGCCGCGCTGGCCAAGCTCCACGTCTCCGAATGCTTCGTCCAGAACAGCCTGGACGCCGTGCAGGTCTTCGGGGCGTCGGGCTACGTCACCGAGACCGGCATCGAGCGCGACCTCCGCGACAGCGTGGGCAGCCTGATCTACTCCGGCACCAACGACATCCAGCGCAACATCATCGCCCGAGAGTTGGGCCTTTAGGCGGTCCCGGTCGGCCCGGAGAACTTGCGACGCTGCCCCCTGGCATCGGCCTAACCGCTCGGTTAAGACTGGACGGCCCGATCCGATGCGATCGGCCCCCGTCTTCTTCTCTCCAGGCAAAGGGACCGGCTCAGATGGATCCGAATTACCGGGAAGATTTCGGCGACGCGGCCGTCAAGCCACCCAGCCGGAACGATACGCTCCTGTTCTGGGCCTGCTTCATGTCGATCGTCGCCACGGCGTTCGGCTTCGTGGTCCGGACGCAGATCATCGACGACTGGGGCCGCCAGTTCAACCTGAACGAGACGCAGAAGGGGGACATTTTCGGCGTCGGGCTCTGGCCGTTCTCGATCAGCATCGTCCTGTTCAGCCTGATCATCGACAAGATCGGCTACGGCACGGCGATGGCCTTCGCCTTCCTCTGCCACGTCGGCTCGGCCATCCTCACGATCATGACCCCGCAACTGGCGGGCGGCGATCCCGAGAAGGCGTTCTGGCTCCTGTACGCCGGGACGTTCATCGTCGCGCTGGGCAACGGCACGGTCGAGGCCGTGGCCAACCCCGTCGTGGCGAACCTGTTCCCCCGCGAGAAGACCAAATACCTGAACATGCTCCATGCTGGCTGGCCGGGCGGGCTGGTGCTGGGCGGGCTCATCGCGCTGTCGATGGGCTCGTTCGACTGGAGATACAAGGTCGCGTTGCTGTTCCTGCCGGCGGTCGGCTATGCCGTCCTGATGCTCGGGCGGAAGTTCCCGGTCAGCGAGCGGGTGACGGCCGGCGTCTCGTTCAAGTCGATGTGCCGCGAGGTCGGCGTGCTCGGCGCCGCGCTCATCGTCGGGCTGATCGTCCGCCAGTTGGGCACGGTCTTCGCCTGGCCTGATATGATCCAACTCGCGATCTGGGCGGTGCTGACCATCGCCTACGGGGCCTACGTCGGATTCGCGCCCGGCCAGCCGATGTTCCTGTTCCTCATGATCATCATGATCCCGCTGGCCACCACCGAGTTGGGCACGGATAGCTGGATGAGCTCCCTGATGGAGCCGGCCATGCAGGAAGGGCTGGGGATCTCCGGGGCCTGGGTGCTCGTCTACACCTCGCTGATCATGCTCATCCTCCGGTTCTTCGCTGGGCCGATCGTCCACAAGCTCTCGCCGCTGGGCCTGCTGTCGGTGAGCGCCGCGATCGCCGCCATCGGCCTGTTCAGCCTGTCCAAGGCGTCCGGCCTGTCGATCCTGGCCGCGGCCACCCTGTACGGGTTCGGCAAGTCGTTCTTCTGGCCGACCATGCTGGGCGTGGCCGCCGAGCAGTTCCCCAAGGGCGGTGCCTTGACGCTCAACACGCTGGGCGGTGTCGGGATGCTCGCCGTCGGCGTCCTCGGGGCTCCCTTCCTCGGTTCGATCCAGGACTCCAAGACCGACATCGACCTGCTCGCCCGCGAGCCGGCCCTGCATGCCCAGGTGATCGACAACACGCCGAAGTTCAGCGTCTTCGGCAAGTACAAGGCCCTCGACACCAAGAAGGTGGATGCCCTGCCGGCCGAGCCGAAGAAGCTCGTCAATGAGATCAAGGATGGGGCCCGCAAGAACGCCCTGGCCGTCGTCTCGATCCTGCCGTGCATCATGCTGGTCTGCTACCTGATCCTGATCGGCTACTTCCGGACCAAGGGCGGCTACAAGCCCCAGATCCTGATCTCCGAGAAGGAAGAAGCCCTGTTGATGACCGGCGGGGCGGTGGGCCCGGCCGACCTGTAACCTGACCGAAGCCGCCGACTCGCGGGCGATCCCCCATCCCGATGGGGCGATCGCCCGCGTCGTTCCCGGGAAGATCGCCATCATGTCCCACCCGCCCAAAGAGGTCGTGCCGGTCGAGTCCAAGCCCTGGCAGACCGGGCTCGCCCCTGTCTACATCGGCCTGTTCCTCTGGATCGCGTTCTTCGATCAGATCGGCCGGCGCACCCTCCCCGCGGCCGGCCTGGGCTGGTCGTTGCTGGGGGCCCTGGCGGCCGGCCCGCTGGGCTATCTGCTCCTGTTCCGCGTGCCGGCGATGTGGGGCCAGCAGACGGGCCGGCCGCTGGCGGTGGTCAGCACCTCGACATTCGGCAACTCCGGGGCCAGGCTGGTGCCCGGCCTGCTGAGCGGGATCGCGCAGGTCGTGTGGTTCGCGGTGGCGACCGGTTATGCGGTCGAGCTCACCTTCCAGGGGCTCGCCCTCGGCCAGTTCCTCGACCCGCGCGTCCTGCGGCCGACCCAGGTCGGCGGCATGACGCTCCAATCCCCGCTGTTCCTGGCCACGGCCCTGTTCTGGTGCATCACCGTGGGGCTGGTCGGGGGCTGGTTCGTCCGCTGGATCGCCGCGTTGATGCAGGTCTTCCCGATCTTCCCGGCCGTCCTCCTCTCAGCGGTGATGCTGGCGATGCTGGGCGGGTTGGGGACCTACCGGCCGATCGGCTTCGACGGCCTGACCGGCGAGGCGGTGGCCGGGACGGAAGCCGGCTTGCGGGCCTTCCTGCTGGTGATCCAGGCCATCTTCGCCTTCACAGCGATGGCCGGCGTGACCGCCGCCGATTGGGGCTCCGCCAGCCTGGGGCCCCGGGACGTTCGCATGGGGGGCTGGTTCGGCGTCGGGCTGGCGCCGGTCCTGATCGCCACCCTGGGCCTGCTGTCCGTGGCCGGCTATCGCGGCGGCCTGTCCGAACGCCCGATCGCGGCGGTACCGGCCCCTGGGCAGGGGGACTCGCACCTCGAAGAGCAGACGGCACAGGGCCTCGCGATGGCCCGGCCTTCGGAAGCCCCGCTGGCCGTCCCGCCGTACACGTTCCGCGAGGTCCTGGCCGGCGGCTTCGACCGCCGCCTGGCGTGCCTCATGCTGCTCATCTTCGGCCTGGCCTCGCTGGCCCCGGCCTGCTATGCCGCGTTCGATTTCGGCCACCGCTTCAAGGCGATCGCCCCGGGGCTCAGTCGCCTGTCCTGGACGATCATCGGCGCCTCGGCCGCCTGGTTCCTGATCGTGGGAGGTTGGTACGACCGGATCGACGCCGTCTTCGGGGCATTGGGCGCGGCGTTCGCCCCGGTGGCCGGGGCGATGGCCGCCGACTATCGCCGCCACGGCGGCAACTGGCCCGGCCCGAGGCGGGGGATCAACCCGCCGGGCCTGATCGCCTGGGGGCTCGGGCTGGCCGTCGGCCTCCTCCCGCTGATCGGCCGGGGCATCGGCCATGCCCCCCTGGCGCGATTCCAGCCCGCCAGCGTGTGGGCGTTCGTCGTGGCCTTCCTGGCCTATGAAATCCTGGCCGGCCTCGGCCTGGAATCCGGGCGTGACCTGACGCGGAAGACCGACCCGGAGAAGGGGATCGCCGAGGCGACTTGACGGGGCCGGCGGACCTCCGATCATGAGAGGGTCTGGACCGCCCGACCCGCTCCCCCGGCCGACCCGGAGTTCCATGCCCGACCTCACCGCCCCGCCTCGCGCCCGAACGGCGACCTTCGCCGCGCTGGCGATCCCCGATTATCGCCGCTTCTACATCGGTCAGGGGATCAGCCTGATCGGCACATGGCTCCAGGATGCCGCCGTCGGCTGGATCGTCTACGAGGTGACCCGGTCGGAGATGGCCCTCGGGCAGGTCCAGGCGGCGAGCTTGCTCCCGGGCCTGGCCGTCGGCCTCTTCGCCGGAGCCCTGGCCGATCGGGTCGCCCCCAAGGCGCTGATCCTCTCGACCCAGATCGGCCAGATGGCCCTGGCCTTCGCCCTGGCGGCCCTGGTGGCCTTCGGTGTCGAACGGGTCTCGATCGCGCCCTTGGCGGTGGTCGTGGCCCTGGCCCGGGTGCTGATCACCTTCGAGATGCCCGCCCGCCAGGTGTTCCTGTACGGGATCGTCGGACGGGCCTCGCTGATGAATGCCATCGCCCTGAACAACGGTCTGTTCAACGCATCGCGGGTCATCGGCCCGGCCCTGGCGGGGCTCTGCTTCGAAACCCTGGGCGGGGCCTGGTGCTTCGGGCTCAACGGGGCGAGCTACCTGGCCGCGATCGCCGCCTTGCTGTCGATCCGGGCGCGAGAGCGTCCGCAAGCGGCCCATGCGGAGGGGGACGCGGGGAACCTGCTGGGCGGGATCGCCTATCTCGGCCGCGACCGCCGGGTGCGTGGGTTATTCACGCTGATGGCCGTGTTCGGGGTCTGCGGGATGGGCTACTCGGCGCTGATGCCGGCCTATGCCCGCGTCGTCGTGGGGACCGGGGCCCGGGGCTATAGCGTCCTGCTGGCGGCCGCGGGGGTCGGTGCCACTTGCGGGGCGCTGGTGGTCGCCTCGCTGGGCGGGTTGGCCCGCAAGGAACGGCTGATCCCGGCCGGCTTGCTGGTGTTCTCGGCCTTCCTCGCCGCCTCGTCGGCCTTGCCCAAGTCCCCCGGCGGGCACGGCGGCGAGGTGATACGGCTGGCGATCGGGGCGTTTTGCATGATGGGGGCCGGGTTCGGCGGGGTCATGTTCTATTCCTCGACACAGACCCTGATCCAGACGTCCATCCCCGACGAGCTACGCGGCCGGATCATGGGCATCTGGATGATCATCTTCTCGGCCTCGGTCCCGCTCGGCGCCCTGTGGTCGGGTGGGCTGGCCGCGCAGGTGGGCGTCGAGCCGGTGTTGCGGCTCGCCGCCCTCCTGAGCGCGGTGGCCGCGGCGGTCGCGATCGCCACGGGGTTCCTCGCCCAGCGCAGGGATGACCCGGTCAGCCACCTCCCGCCGCCGACGTGATGATCTGGATGTAAGGCAGGATGATCGCCAGGATGATGAACAGGACGACCCCGGCCATGGTGATGACGATCACGGGCTGGACCAGTTGCCCGAGATTCTTGACCGTGTAGTTGACCTGATCCTCGTAATCATCCGCCAGCTTATCGAGCGACTCGGGCAGGCGGCCCGACTCCTCACCCGAACCGACGATGGCGATCACGTCGGGGCCGAACTGCCGGGTCGCGGCCAACGCCTCCGACAGCTCGGCGCCGTGGAGGACCTGTGACCTCATCGAGGCGACCGCCTCGCGGAATGGTCCCAGGTGGAGAACCCTGGCCGTCAGGTCGAGCGATGAGCCGATGTCGACCCCCGCCCCCAGCAAGGAGCCGAGCGTCCGCGCGAATCGGCTGGTGTCGATCTTCCTGCGGAGCGACCCCAGGACGGGGACGTACAGGCTCAATCGGTCGAGCGTCGCCCTCCCCGAAGACGTCCTGTACCAGCGGAACGCCGCGAATAAGAACACCGCCGTGGCGAGCGGGATCGACCACCAACCGTGCGACGTGACGAACGCGCTGAAGCCCATGAGCACACGGCTGGGCAGGGGCAAATTGGCCTGGCCCCCCCGGGTCATGTCGGCGAGGAGGTCGGCGAACTTGGGGAGCACGAAGATGGCGAGGAGCAGCACGACGCCGAAGGCGACCGCCAGGACGCAGGCCGGATAGATCAGTGCGGACCGGGCCTGTCGGATCAGCCGGAGCCGGGCATCGTAGTGGTTGGCCAGCCGCCGGAGGGTCTCGGGGATCCCGCCCCGGGCCTCGGCCACGGTCATCATGCTCAGGCAGAGGGAGTCGAAGGCCTGGGGTTCGTTGGCCATCGCCTCCGACAGGGGATCGCCCCCCGAGACCGCCAGCCGCAGGCGGCGGATGACCGGCCCCAGGGCCGATCGGGCGAACTGGGTTTCCATGCTCGCCAGCGACCGGACCAGGTCGACCCCCGAATCCTGGTACGAGGCGAACTGGCGGCAGAACATAGCGAGGTGGGCCGTGCTCACCTGCCCGTAGAAGATCCGCTCGAACCAGTTCGGGCCGCCCGTGACCGGGGCGGGGGTGCGTTCTTCCCGCTTCTTCCGGGCGGCCCCGGCGGGGATCGGGCTGGGCCGGAACGTGCTGCTGCCCCCGCCGACGGCCTCCTCGACGGGACGGGGCCGCGGCCCGGGGCGGCGAGGCGGGCGGGGCTCCTGGTCGTCGTCTCGGCTCATCATCGCTCCTTTTCGCCTTCGGCGATCGACCTTCGGTCAACGTCACGCTACCTCGGACAATCATCGGCGATCCCGGTCCCCAGGGCAATCGGTCGCGACCCCAGGGCCGGGCGGGTCGGCCCCAGGGCCGGCCGTTGCCGGCGCCCCGCCCCGATCGAGTATCCTGAGCGACGGGCCGGTCCGAGCCGAATCCCCTGGGAGAGTCGCCGATGAACATGCCGATCGCCATCGCCCTGATCGCCGGAGTCGTGGGGCAGGGGCCGCCCGCGCGGCGGCCGGTCGTCCTGACCACGGACATCGGGGCCGAGGTGGATGACCAGTGGGCTCTGGTCCACCTGGCCCTCTTGCCCGGGATTGACCTGAAGGGGATCGTCACCACGCACTCCCCGTCGCTGCCCGCCCCGGCGGCCGAGGGGGCCGCCCGGATCGCCCGGGAATGGCTCGCCCGACTCCCGGAAGGCCGACGCCCCCCGGTCCTGGCCGGGTCGAACCGGCCGCTCTTCAGCAAGGAGGCGACCGCGTCGAATCCGGGCGTCGACTTCCTTCTGGAGCAGGCCCGCGGCCGAACCCCCGCCGACCGGCTCACGGTGATCGTCCTGGGCGCGGCCACCGACGTCGCTTCGGCCCTCCGCATCGACCCCGCGTGGGCCGACCGGGTCACCATCGTGGCGATGGGGTTCAACGAATGGGACATTGGCGGTGACGTCTGGAACGTCAAGAATGACCCCGACGCCTGGAGGACGCTTCTGGAATCCTCGATCCCGATCGTGGTCGGGGATTCCGCCCTGACCCGGAAGGCTCTGGCGATGACCCCGGATCGCGCTCGTCGCCTGCTGGCCGATGGCCCCGAGCCGGGTCCCGCCCTGGTCCGGGAATTGGAAGCGTGGCTCGCCCGGAGCGGCAAGCTCGCCGAATCCGAGACCGGGTCGGCGACGACCTGGCCGATCTGGGACGAGGTCACGACGGCCATCTTGCTCGGCCTGGCCACGGCCGAGACTCGCCCGCGACCCCGCCTGAACGCCGACCTCTCGTTCGACCATTCCCGGCCGGCCGGCGAGATCCGCTGGGTCACGGCGATCGACGCCGACGCCTTATGGGCCGACCTGGCCGCCCGGATCCGGGCCGGGCGACGGGAGGATTGACCCTATCCCCGACCGCCATCGACTGTTAAGATCGAGCGGACGAGGCCGGCGATCGCCGCCCCTCGCGTCCGACGAGGTCCCCTCTCCCACCGACTCCGACCCGGATCTGAACCCTTCCTCCCGTCCTCGATGTTGTTTGGAGCTGCGATGGCGCATGCCGATTACGAGGCCCCGGCCGGCGTGGCCGACGAGCCCGAGAGCCGCCCCGGCGGGATCCCGCTCTATGTCTGGGTGATCGCGGCGGCCTTGCTGGCCATCCCGTTCGGATATTTCGCCCCGAAGACGATCGCGGGGATCGACGTCCCGGCGACGCTCGACCTGGCCCCCAACCTGATCATCCGGGCCCTGAAGGCGATTGCCACCCCGCTGGTGGTGATGGCGATCCTGAGCGCCCTGGTGACCAACGACATCCGCGGCCGGCAGGGCGCGCTGATGATGTTCTATTACTTCGTCAACACCATCGCCGCGATCACCATCGGCCTGGTGCTGTCCAATCTGATCCATCCCGGGGTCGGCGCCAAACTGGCCGAGATCGCCTCGGCCGCTCCATCGGCCGGGGCGGCGGCGAAGCCCGGCCCCCAGGGGGTGACCAAGCTCCTGTTCGAGCTGGTCCCCGAGAGCATCGGCGATGCCTTCGTGCGGAATCACCTGGCCCAGCTGGTCATCGTGACCCTGGCCCTGGGGATCGGCCTGGCCAAGATCCGCGACGAGCAACGCGCCCGGGGCGAGACGACCTACCAGGTGGCGATCGACCTGGTGGTCGTGAGCTTCGAGCTGCTGATGCGGGTCCTGCTCTGGATCGTCGCCCTGGTCCCCCTGGCCGTGTTCGGGGTCGTCGCCGCCAACATCATGAGGTACGGGTTCGGCATCTTCCAGTCGCTGATCTGGTTCATCGCCGTGGTGCTGGGCGGCCTGGCCTGCCAGGTGATCTGGTATCTGATCCAGCTGGCCGTGTTCGGCGGGATGTCCCCGATCCGGTTCATCAAGGGGGCCGCCAACGTGATGGCGACTTCGTTCAGCACGGCCAGCACCGGGGCCACGATGGCCTACACCCTCCGCGCCCTGATGGGGCCGCTCGGGGTGTCGCGCCAGTCGAGCCAGCTCGCGGCCTGCGTCGGGACGAATTTCAACAACGACGGCACGGCGCTCTACCAGGCGGCGGTGGTCCTGTTCATGGCCCAGGCGCTGGGGCGGAACCTGGGCCTGACCGAGCAGCTCGTGGTGGTCCTGACGACCGTGATCGCCAGCATCGGCGCCGGCTGCATCCCGTCGGGCGGGTTCGTCACCCTGCCCCTGATCTTCGCGGCCGTGAACCTCCCGTCGGAGCAGATCCCGCTGCTGCTCACGGTCGACTGGTTCCTGGACCGGTGCCGGACCTCGTCCAACGTCCTCGGGGACATGACGGTGGCGATCCTGCTGGATCGGACGGCAACGACCGACGCCGTGGCCGAGCCGGTCGCCGAGATCGTCTAGCCGCGTCGGTTCAGGCCGTCTCGCGCGAGGCGAACTCGGCGAGACGGTCGGCCTCGCAGGGCAGGGTGGCCAGGTGGGCCAGGACCTCCCCGTAATACCGGGCCACGCTGGGGAAGGGGAGCGTCCCGCCGTCCGCCGGGAACCAGTTCATCTGGCGGAGGTGATCGACCGGCCAGGTCGGCAACGGTTCGCCGAAGGCGTTCGCCGACCCGACCGAGACCAGCCCATCATTGTGCCCTTCCAACTCGCAGAGCGCGGCGTGGAGCCGGCGCAGCGGCCAGCAGACGTCGGACGGGTCGGGGTCGCCGGCCACGCTGAATGTCGGCAGTCCGCGCGGGGCGGCCGTGCGCCGGTTGAAATCCCGGGCGGCCGCCGGGGTCACGTCCATGAACCCGGCGTGGTCGATGCCCAGGCGTTCCAGGACCGAATAGATCCGCCCGACCCGGAGCTTGGCGAAGTCGGCGAGGGCCGAGCCGAGGTGGGGCGTTGCGATCGTGGTCAGGCTGAGGATGCGGCCTTGCCACCACGGGTCGGCCACCAACGCACGGGCGTCCAGCCCCCCCATGCTGTGGCCGATCAGGTGCACCGGCTCGTCGGGGAAGGCCTCGCGGATCTGCTCGCCGAGCTTCCGCGACCTGCGGGCGACCCCCGCCGTCGGGTGGACCCGCGTCACCAGGACCCGGTTGCCCGCGGCCCGCAACGCTTCCGGGATCCCTCGGAAATACCAGGCCAGGGTCAGGGGGCCGAGGCCGATCCTGCGGAACCCGAACAGGCCATGGGCCATGACGATCGGGGCGGCCAGGCGAGGCGTCGGGCGGGATAGTTCGGGTGGCATCGTGGGGTGGTTCGACCGCGCCTTCTGCATGGCATCTCTTGGGGAAGGATAGGCCATGGAGGGAAATAGGCAAGTCATCCACCCGTCGTCGCGACGAAACCCACGACGATCTTGAGAGAAAATTGACAACCCGACAAATCCGATAAAACTGGTCAACTTGAGATTGAAAAACCGATCAATCTCGACAATCATGACCGACATTGATGGCAACGTGATTTTGGCCCGTTTTGCAGGCCGAATTTTGCCTGTCTCCGAGTGGAGAGAATCATGAGATCGTGGCGCGGGTCGGCCTCCGTGACGGGTTGGATCTCCCTGTCGGTAGCGGCGTTGCTGAGCGTGCCCGGGTGTTCCCAGGACGCTCGGACGAAGGTCTATGCGGTGCAGGGGAAGGTGTTCTTCAAAGGGGCTCCCGCCTCGGGCGGATTCGTGGTCTTCCACCCGGCCGCCGCGGGCACCGATGCAACGTTGCCGACCGCCCCGGTCAAGTCGGATGGTTCGTTCCAACTGACCACCTACGAGAACAACGACGGCGCGCCCGCCGGGGAGTACGCCGTCACGGTGCAGTGGAATCGCCCGATCGTGGTCAACAAGGAATTGCAGTCGGGCCCGAACGTGATCCCCGCCAAGTACAGCGATCCCGCCAAGACTCCGCTGAAGGTGACGGTCGCGCAGGCGGCCAACGACCTGAAGCCGTTCGAGATCACCAAGTAACGCGGGACCGCCCCCGGCACGACGCCGACCGGCGACCTTTCCCCCCAGATTTCAGGAGTTCCGTCCATGATCCGTCGTCGCGCCTCCCGTCGGGGTTTCACGCTGATCGAGCTGCTGGTCGTCATCGCCATCATCGCCGTGCTGATCGCCCTGCTGCTGCCAGCGGTCCAGGCGGCTCGCGAGGCGGCCCGCAGGACCCAGTGCGTGAACAATCTCAAGCAACTCGGGCTGGCTATCCACAATTTCGAGAACGCCCGGAGCGTCTTGCCCTCCAGCGTAAGGGCGGGCGGGGCCACCACGGCGCCCCGCGTCGCCGCCCTGACCTTCATGCTCCCGTACATCGAGCAAACGGTCCTGTACAACGCCTACAACCAGTCGGTGAACTGGAGCCTCCCGGAGAACTCGACGGTGGTGCGGGCCAACGTCAACAACCTGCTCTGCCCCTCCAGCCCCGCCGATCCGAAGCGGCTCGACGGCGATGCCCAGGCGGCCACCTGGACGCCCACGGTGGCCGCGCCCACGGACTACGGCGTGGTCATCTCGGTGGATCCCCGCGTCGTCTCCGGCTCGTGGGCCTCGGTCTCCGGGCCGGGCATGATGCCCAAGAATGAGAGTCCCCGGCTGGCCGACGTGACCGATGGGCTGTCCAACACGATCGCCATCGCCGAATCGGCGGGCCGGCCGATCGTCTATCGCCGGGGCGGGCGAACCGTGAACGACGGCTCGGCCCATTATTCCAACGGGGGCGGCTGGAGCCGGCCGGCGAGCGACTTCAGCATCGACGGTTCGGACCTGGGCGGGAACAACACGCCCGGGCCCTGCCCGATGAACTGCACCAACGGCCAGGATCAGGGACCCACGCCGTCGATCACCTATCCCTATTACCTCTCCGAAGGCTCGGGGGAAGCGTTCGCGTTCCACCCCGGCGGGGCGAACTTCCTGTTCGGCGACGGCTCGGTGAAGTTCCTCAAGGAGACGATCTCGATGCGGATCTTCGCGGGCCTCGTGACCCGGGGCGGCGGCGAGATCCAGGGGGCGGATTCCTACTGAACCCGGGCCGACCAGGGGCCCGGATCGCGGCCCGATCCCCCGGGATCGGGCCGCGTCATGCGCCGATGATCGGGAGGCCCGATAGCATCCGTCGATAGATCGCCTCGTAGCGGTCGACCACGGCGGTCAGGGCGAACTCGGCATCGATCCGCGCCCTGGCAGCCGTACCCAGGCGGCCCCTCAGGGCGGGGTCGCCCAGGACCTCGACCAGGTTCGAGGCCCACGCGTCGCGATCGTCGGGCGGGATCAGGAGGCCGGATCGGCCCTCAGCGAGCAGGTCGGTGTTGCCCCCGATCGCCGAGGCCAGGCAGGGCAGGCCGGTCGCCATCGCCTCCAGGAGCGAGTTGCTCATCCCCTCGGCCACGCTGGGCAGGACGAAGACGTCGGAGGCGCGGAGGATCTCGGCGGGGTCGGCCGAGGGTCCGGCGAAGTGGACCCGGCCGGCCATCTCCGGGGACCGGGACCGTTCGACGAGCCGGTCGCGCTCGGGGCCGTCCCCGACCAGGATCAAGGCCGCGCCGGTGCGGGCCACGACCTCGGGCCAGATGTCGAGCAGGAGATCCAGGTTCTTCTGGGGGTGGAGGCGCCCGGTGAATACCACGCGAGGGCCGACCGGGAGCCGGGACTCGACCTCCGGGGAGGCCCGCCCGGGGCGGAAGTGCTGGCTATCGACCCCGCTGGCGGTCCGGATCATCCGATCGGGCGGCACCCCGAGCGCGAGCCACTGGCGTTCGATGTCGGCGGAGATCGCCGCATAGGCGGTGTGCCCGACCGCGAGCCGGCGGAGCCAGGGAAACCCCTTGGTCCGGGCCATCTCCTCGGCCTCGCCGAAATAGCCCGAGCTGGCGGGCTGGATCAGGACGGGCGCCCCGCCCAGCAGCGGCCGCCCCGCGCCGGTGGCGATCGACTCCCACAACCCCTGATGGGTATGGATCAGGTCGTAATGGGGGCGGAGCCGCCTCAGAGCCCGGACCACGCCGGCGACGAACGAGATCCCGAACAGGGGGCCGAGCGATGAGGTGCGGACCCACCGGTGGATCCGCACCCCGTCGATGGCGTCGTCGTCCGGCTGCCCCTCGATGGATCGGGTCACGACCCGCACCGAGTGCCCCCGTCGGGCCAGTTCCCGGCCCTGGGCCAGGGCCTGGCGCTCGGCACCGCTGGCATGGGGGTGGAAATGGCTCAGGACATAGCAGATCCGCAGCGGTGCCGATCCGTCCGCCATGATCGTGCCGCCCGCCCCGGCCGGTTTATCGAGCGGGGCGGGCATCGAAGGCCCGCCCCGCGAGGAAGAGTTTCGTGCCGGCCTGCCGGCGATCAACGGGTGATGACGAACTCGCTGACCCCGCGCCCGGCGGCGTCCATGATCCGCCCGGCGCTGGCCGTGACGTCGTCGCTCCCCACGCTCCGGACATTTCCGCTCGGCATCCGGACCTTCACGGCCCAGTCGCCGTCGGGCAGGGTCACGGCGAAGTGGCCATCGGCATCGGTCTGCGTGGTCCGGTCCGAGAAGGCGCCGGTGCGGCTGGTCAGGTAGACGGTGACGCCCTCCTCCGGCTTGCCGGTATCGAACGCCATGACCCGGCCCCGCAGGACGTTGCGCGACTGGACCGGGGGCCGGAAGTCGGGCCGGTTCGGGCTCGAATAGATCGACTTGTAGGAGTCGCGCCGCTCGGGCAGCGAGTTGTCCTGGGGCAGCGAGGTGCTGGGGCCGCTCTCGCCGGGCTTGGGGATCTCGGGGAAGTCCGGTTCCGGCGGCGTGCCGGTCGGCTTCGCCGGGCCCGGATCGAGCGGGGTCGTGGGGGCGGCCGGAACAGGTACGGTCGAACGATTCGTGGGGGTGGCGCCGCTCGAGGTCATCGGGGGCTCGGCCACGGCGGGTTCGTGGCTCTCGTTCGATGGAGTGCTCTGCATGACCCCCGACGGCTGACGCTCGGCCGGGGCGACCGGGGGCAGGGGCCGGGGTGCCTCGTTCCGCGTCGTCGAGGTGGGCGTGGGCGTGAGCGTGGGCGTGAGCGGGGCCGACGTCTCCTCGCACGGGGACGACGAGGCCAGCGAGGTCGCGATCAGCGGCGAACCGACCACGTAGGACGTCGGGACGATCGTCGACGACACGTAGCGGGTCGGGAGGACATAGCTGGTCGGCGACACGACGGTGGTCGTGGGCACGACGTACGAGGTCGGCGCCAGCGCGTAGCGCGGGGAGACGATGTACGACGTCTTCTCCACGAACCGGCGCGGACGAAGCACCGAGGATCGATAGGTCCGCACGTAGGACGTCTGGTCGAGGATGTCCGGGGCGAACACGCTCGAGGTCGCCACATAAGACGTGGGCAGCACATAGGAAGTCGGCGACAGGTAGCTGGTCGTCGTCGTCGGCAGCAGGTAGGAGCTCGACACGACCGTCGAGGTCGGCAGGAGGACCGACCCCGAGGAGAGGTAGTCCGTCTCATAGATGACGTCGGACCGGGCCGAACTCGGCAGGAAGAGGAGCGTGCCCGCGATCAAGGCCTGCGACACGGGGCGGAATCTCATGGTCGGTCAATCTCCTCGGAGAAACCCTCGGAATCGATGCCGGACTCGGCCAAGCCCGCACAATCCGATTCCCCTATCTTACCGACAATACCAGAACTCACGACCGATCGTCACCAGGTCAGGCCCCGGTGACATCTCCACTACGGGCAAAAGGCGAACCAAGACGTCCCGATCGCCGGGGGCACCCGGCCTACTGCCGCTACAATCCCGACAATCATTGCACAATTCCAGGGATACGTCCAAAACGTCTCAAGAATTTCGGCTGATCGGCCGGGCCGGGCGGTCGGTCGCGGCGGGATCGGCCCGGACCGACTCCCCCTGGCACTCCCGCCGACGATGGCATATTCTAGAAACTTCGACTCAGTCCGAACCGTTCGTTCCCCGCCGCATCCGACGGAGTGAGGCCATGCCGACGACTCCCCGCGACGTCGCCGCGGTGCTCAATCGCGACTTCCTGGAAACGCGTGGCAAGATCCTCGAACTCGCCGCGGCGCTCGATCGCCTGGACCGGGCACCGACCCATTCCGGCGACTCTCCCCCGGACCGCCGCATCGGCCAGCTTCGCCAGGCGATCGAGGCCCTCCTGGAGCCCGGTCCCGGCCGCGCCGAGACGGTCCAGCGACTGTTCTCGCTCGACTACGACCCGGGTTGGATGGAAGCGACGGGCCTGGCCAGCAGGCGCCAGGGCTGACGGACGCCACGGCCGAAGGTCAGGCCGTCGGGGGCCTGAGCGGTGGTCCCCGGCGATGCCTGCCGGCAGTCGGCCGGAGATCGGCATGCTGCTCGAATCCTGGCTCTCCCGGCTCGTCACTCTCGGCCCGCCGACGTCCCGGGCCGCGTCCTTTCCTATCCGCATGCGCCGCCCCGGGCCGAGCCGGTAGCCTGCCGCGATCGCCGGTCACCCATACCTTTCCTTCCATTCCGCCTTCAACTTCGCATAGGCGGGCTTGGCCTCGGCCTTCTTCCAGGCGTCGAAGAAGATCTGGGCCGAGGCCGCCTTCACCGGGTCGCCCGTCCCTTTTTCGAGCTGCCGCTTGTCCACGGGGTCGTACTTCCGGCCGCCCTTGTAGTTCGTGTAGCGGCGGGCGCGGGTGAAGCCCATCTGAAGGAACTTGCGGGCCATGTCCGCGCCGACGAAGTCGCCCCGATGCAGATAGGCCAGGAACATCTTATAGATCGCCCGGCTGGACACGGCGGCGATCTCGGGCGTCTTGAACCGCCACAAGGGGACGAGCTCACCCTTGTAAGGCTCGCAGATCAAGACGCCCTGTTCCCCCTTGCCGACCCGATACAGTTCCGGGTGCTCCCGGTAGTCGACGTCGGGCTTCCAGGCATATTTCGTCTTGTCGAAGTTCAGGTAGCTGGGCGTATCCATGTCGATACATCAGGAGCAAGTCCCGGGCCGGGCGTGGCACCTGATGAGATGAAGCGGTTGATGCCGAGATCGGCCCGAGAGTCCGCCTCGACCTTTGGGTCACCATGTTCGGACGCCGCAATTCTTGGCGGCCCTACCTGCCGCGCTGCCCGCCTCGCCGGTAAAATGGGTAACCCAGTCCTTGACGATGGATCGCCGAATGGTCTGAGGCAAGAACGGTGATAGGGTGAACGATCGAGAAGATCCCCGCCCTCCGGGCAAACTACCGGTACCGGACTCCCCGGCGAATTCGGACGCCGCGAAACGGGGCGAGCGGCGCCGATTGCTCGCCATTGAGGCCGCCAGGATTGGCGACTACGTCCTCGACCTGCGGGCCGGCCGGTTCGAGTGGGGCGACCAGGCCCTGGCGATGCTGCGCCGCGCGCCGGGGGAGAATGCGACGCTCGCAGAGCATCTGGGCCTGATCCACCCCCAAGACCGGGCGCGTGTCGAGCGCGAGATCGAGCGGGCGGCCGCCCCCGATGGCGACGGTCGATATCGCTTCGAATTCCGCCTGATCGGCCCGGACGGCTCGCCGCGATGGATCGAATCGGCGGGCCGGGCGTCGTTCGATGCGTCGGGGGAGACGGCCACGCATCTCTTCGGCGCGATGATCGACGTGACCGAACGCCGCCTCGCCGAGGAGGCGCTACGCCGTTCCGAGGGCAAGTATCGCACCCTGCTCGATTCGATCGACGAGGGGTTCTGCACCTTCGACATGATCTTCGACGACGCGGGCGTAGCCATCGACTACCGCTTCGTCGAGTACAACCCCGCGTTCGAGCGGCATACGGGGCTGAAGGACGCGGTCGGGCGGACCATCCGCGAATTCCTGCCCGATCAGGATCGGCACTGGTTCGAGATCTACGGACGGGTCGCCACCACCGGCGAACCGATCCGCGTGACCCGCTACGGCGAGGCGCTGGGGCGTTGGATCGAGGTCTATGCCTTCCGGGTCGGCCGGCCCGAGCAGGGGCGCGTGGCCGCCCTGTTCTCCGACGTCACCGCGAGCAAAGAGGCCGAGCTGGCCCTGAAGGCCAGCGAGGAGCGGCTCCGCACCGCCCTGGCCGCGGCCCGGATGGTGGCGTGGGAGTGGACCCCGGCCGACCGGAGGCTGCGGGTCTCCGAGACGGCCGCCGACGTGTTCGGCCTGCCCCCCGGCGTGGGGCTGACCGGCATCGACCAGGGCCTGGCGTTGGTCCACCCCGACGATGTGGCGGCGTACGAGGCGACGTACCGCGACGCGATCGAGCGCCGGGGCGGCTACCACATCGACTACCGGCTGATCCGCCCGTCCGACGGCCGGGTGATCTGGATCGAGGAGCGGGGCGACACGGTCTTCGACCAGCCCGGCGGGGGGGTCCGCCTGTTCGGCGTGGCGGCCGACGTCACCGAGCGGAAGCGGGCCGAGGCCGAGGCGGCCCGGCTGGCCGAGAAGCTGAGGCTCGCCCTGGACGCGGGCGGTCTGGGGACGTGGGAGTGGGACCCGGCCACGGACCGGATGACCACATCCGCCCGCGCCGCCGAGTTGTACGGGACGCCGCCGGGGGTGCCGCACGGCCGCGAGGAAGGTCGGAGGATGATCCACCCCGACGACCGCGAGCGCGCACGCGAGGCGGCGGCGCGGGCGGTGGCCGAGAAGACCGACTACAACATCGAATACCGCCTGGCCGACCGCCCCGTCTGGGTGGCCGCCCGCGGTCGCGGGCTCTATGACGCGGCCGGCAACCTGGTGCGGATGCACGGCGTGGTGCAGGACGTGACCGAGAGGAAGAGGGCCGAGGAGGAACTGCGGGAGTCCGACCGGAAGAAGGACGAATTCATCGCGCTGCTGGCCCACGAACTGAGGAATCCCCTGGCTCCCATCCGCAACGGCTTGCAGGCGCTCAAGCTCGCGGGCGGGGACGCCTCGTCGGGCTGGGCGTTGGGCATGATGGACCGGCAGCTCACGCACATGGTCCGACTCATCGACGACCTCCTGGACGTCTCGCGGATCAACCGGCACAAGATGGAGCTGCGCCGGGTCAGTGTGACCCTCGCCGAGGTGATCGCCAGCGCGGTCGAGACCGCCCGGCCGATGATCGACGCCGCCGGCCACGAGCTGACCGTGTCCCTCCCCGTCACGCCGATCGATCTCGACGCGGACCTGACGCGACTGGCCCAGGTGTTCTCCAACCTGCTGACGAACAGCGCCAAGTACACGCACCGAGGGGGCAAGATCTGGCTCGGCGCCAAGCCCCAGGGTGATGTCGTCTCCGTCTCGGTGCGAGACACGGGCATCGGCATCCCCGAGGCGGAGTTGCCGAAGATCTTCGACATGTTCAGCCAGGTGAACCGGTCGATCGAGCGGACGACCGGCGGCCTCGGCATCGGCCTGGCCCTGGTCAAGGGGCTGACCGAGATGCACGGCGGCACGGTCGCCGTCGTCAGCGATGGCGGAGGCACCACGTTCACCGTCACCCTCCCGGTCCTCTCCGGGCATCGGGGCCGGGCCGCGACCGAGCCGGCGTCGCCCAGGCGGGCGGGCTACCGCATCCTCGTGGTGGACGACAGCCGGGACGGGGCGGTCAGCCTGGCCCGCCTGCTGAAGATGGCCGGCCACGAGGTCCGCACCGCGTTCGACGGCCAGCAGGCGGTGGAGGCGGCCCGCGAATATCGCCCCGATGTGGTGCTGATGGATATCGGCATGCCGGTGCTCAACGGGTACGAGGCGACGCGCCAGATCCGGGAACAGCCCTGGGGCGAGTCGATCACGATCATCGCCCTGACGGGGTGGGGGCAGGAGGGGGACCGCAAGCGGTCCAAGGAGGCGGGATGCGACGGGCACCTGGTGAAGCCGGTCGACTTCCCGGACCTGGAGAAGATGCTGGCCGAGCTGAGGACCTGAAGCGGAAGATCCACCGGAGGGGCCGGGCCGGGGCGAGCAGGATCGGCGGCGATCGGGAGCCGGATCCCGGCGTGCCTCGCTGCCCCCTCCCCACCTCGCGGAGGATTCCGGGCCCGTCACCGTTATGCTAACCTGGCGAATGATAGGTCGGGCGGCGAATCCATTCGCACTCGGGAGAATCCGACGGGCCGGAATGGATCTCGGCATGATCTTCGATGCCGGATGCATAACAACAAATGGCCTGCGAGGCATAGCATCATATGAATTACATCGACCCCCATATCCACATGGTGTCGCGGACGACCGACGACTACAAGCGGATGGCGATGGCGGGCTGCGAATTGATCGGCGAGCCGGCCTTCTGGGCGGGGTTCGACCGCTCGGGTCCCGAAGGGTTCCGCGACTACTTCCGGCAGCTCGTCAAGCACGAGCGTGACCGCTCGATGCTCTATGGGATCGAGCATTGCACCTGGCTGTGCATCAACGCCAAGGAAGCCGAGAACGTCGAGTTGTCGCGGCAGGTGATCGCCATGATCCCCGAGTTCATCGACCGGCCCAACGTGCTGGGGATCGGCGAGATCGGGCTGAACAAGAACACCAAGAACGAGGCGACGGTGTTCCTGGAACACCTGGACCTGGCGGCGAAGCTCGGGGAGATGGTCCTGGTCCACACGCCCCACCTGGCGGACAAGTACCAGGGGACGAGGATGATCCTGGACATGATCCGGGGCGAGCCGAAGATCGCCCCTGAACGGGTCTGCATCGACCACGTCGAGGAGCACACCATCCGCGTGGCGCTGGATGCCGGGCACTGGGTCGGGATGACCCTGTACCCGATCACCAAGTGCACCCCGGCCCGCGCCGCGGACATGATCGAGATGTACGGGACCGACCGCATCATGGTGAACTCGGCCGGGGACTGGGGCCACAGCGACCCCCTGGCGGTCCCAGAGTTCATCTTCGAGATGCGGTCGCGGGGCCACGCCGAGGCGACCATCCGCAAGGTCGTCTACGAGAACCCCCTGGCGTTCTTCCGCCAGTGCCCGCGGTTCTCGTTCACGCCCCGCGCCCAGGCCGCTCAGGTCGAGTAGAGCCGGCGGCCGATCAGGAAGGCGGGCACCCAGAGCAGCGCGACGGCCAGGGCATATGCCGGCCCTCGCGCCGCCATGACCGCCGCCACGTCGATCCAGACCAGCGACAGGACGCCCGTCTTGACCGCCTTCTGGAACGTGGCCGGGACCGGATCGCGATACGCTCGGAGCCCGGCCCGGTCGACGACCAGGCCGACCAGCGTCAGGACCGCCAGGCCCACCGCGAGGGTGATCTCCGAGGCGCGGGCCATCACGAATGCGGCCGTCAGCCCGGCGAATGCCAGGTTTTGCAGGACGAGCCCGCCGACCAGCCCGCGGGTCTGGCCTGTCTCGACCTCGGATCGGCTGATCCAGGTGACACCGGCGACGAACACCATCAACGACGCCGCGATCAGCCAGCCGGCCGGGCCGCCGAGGTCGGGCGCCTGGCTCATCCCCAGCAGGAAGCTCAACCCTCGGCACGCCCCCATGAACTGCGGGCCGAGGGGCGTCCGCTTCATCCCGCCGTCATAGGCCAGGACGCAGGCGACCAGCCCGGCCGCGACGATCCCGCTGGTCGCCGACCCCGAACCGAACGCGGCCAGGATCCCGAGTAGCAGGGTCCCCCAGCCGAACGCGGCGGCCAACCCTCGCGAGACCTGGCCCGACGGGAGTGGTCGTTCGGGCCGTTCCCGCAGGTCGATGTCGTGGTCGAACACGTCGTTGAGGACGATGCCGCCGGCGTAGATGAGCACCGAGGCCGCCACCAGCGGGCCCCAGCGGGCCGGCTCGTCGAAGCCGCCGCGCGTCAGGAGCCAGCCGGCCAGGGGGTCGGCGGCGGCCGTGAACAGGTTGGGCAGCCGGACCAGTTGGAGATAAGGCTTGATCGCCATGGGCCGTCAGGACACCGGGGCCGCGGAGAGCAGGGGGCGGAGATGCTCCATCGCACCCCTCGCGGCGGCGTCGGGGTCGTCGATGTTGGGGTACAGCTCGACCGTGATCCAGCCGTCGTAGCCGGTCGCCCGGATCGCCTCGACCACGCCCGGGAAGTCGATCGCCCCCGTGCCGGGGACCATGTGGTGATGGACCCGGGTCGCGGCGATGTCTTCGAAGTGATAGTGGCGCGTGTGCGGCGCCAGCCTGGCGATCGACCGGGGCAGGTCCTCGGAGACGCAGAAGGCGTGGCCGACGTCGAAGTTCAGCCCGATCGACGGGGCATTGACCCGGTCGGCCACTTCGAGGTACTGGTCGGTGGTCTCGACCAGCAGGTGCGGTTCGGGCTCGATCAGCAGCAGCACTCCACGCTTGTCGGCATGCTCCGCCAGCGGCTTGAGCGCCTCGACGAACAGGTCGATGGCCGCCTGCCGCGACATCCCCTCGGGCAAGGGCCCGCCCGGCTCGGTCGTGATGTGCGGGGCCCCCAACTCGGCGCACAGGTCGATCGCCCGCCTCGTGTGGTCGATCCGGACCCGGCGATAGCCGGCGTCGGGTTCGATGAACGAGGGGTGCAGGTAGGGATGGCGGTGGTCGTTGATCGCATTCATCATGAAGGCGTTGACGTTGGAGAACGTCAGGCGGTTCGCCTCCATCGCGGCCAGGATCGACTTCTTGGGGCCTTCCAGCAGGCCCATCGGCCAGGCGTGCGGGACGTCGGCCATCAGTTCCAGACCGTCGTAGCCCAGGGCCGCGATCCGCGCCGCCGCCTCCTCGAACGGGAACTTCATGTAGGCGTTGGTGCTGAAGGCGAGGCGCATCGGGGATCTCGTCGCGGGTGGGGTTGGGCCGGCGCGGTAGGCCGTTCGCCCCATTATGGCGCGGGCCCGGCCCCGGTCAACCCGCGGGCGTCGCCCGGTTGCGTCGCCCGCCGGCGCCCCGTAGCATCCGGCGACGTCCCCGGCGAGGAGGACGAATCCCCTTCCTTGGAAAAGATCGAGTACCACCATGCGCAAGGCGATCGGTGCGGGGCTGGCGATGTGTCTGGCCCTGGGCGGGGCCGCGGTCGCGGCCGAGGATCAGCCGCATGCCCGGACGGCCGGGGTCCGGGGCTTCGTGACCCGGGCCGAGGGCAAGATCGCGGTCGACGGCAAGCTCGACGAGTGGTCGCGGGCGTTCTGCACCCCGATCGCTTACAACCACAAGGATCCGGCCAACCGGGCCTCGCAGTTCTTCTACCAGTGGGACGACGAGGCGCTGTACATCGGCCTCCGCTCGCTCGACAAGAAGCAGGCCAACCCCAGCCCGATCGGCGGCCTGTTCAATGGCGACGCGGTCGAATTCTACATCGACGCCCGGCCCGACGACGCGTTCCGCGGCAAGGAGTGGTCGCCCGGCGCGGTCCACATGTACTTCACCGCCTTCGATAAGGACAAGATCGGCCCTCGGTGGTCGGTGCGCAAGGGCACGGCCTCCGGGAATCCGGAGCTGAAGGGGGTCGAGGTCGCGGCCACCGCGACTGACTCGTCCTACGACCTGGAGTTCAAGCTCCCCTGGGCCAACTTCCCGGGGTTCTCCGCCGTGCCGGGGGCGGTCCTGTCGCTCGATGCGGAATTGTGCTTCAGCGATGGCGCCGCCCGGGTCGACCGGACGTTCGCCTACGGCTCTCCCCTCTCGGTCCAGCAGCCGGCCTCGCAGGCGAAGGTGAAGCTGGTTCCGTCGTTGCGGCAGGCTTTGGCCACGGAGTCCACGCCCGCGGTCCAGGCCTCGCTGTATCCGATGTGGGTCGAGACCCCGTGGGTCCAGCCGGAGCGGGCCCGATCCCGCGCCGTGGTGGCGATCCCGCCGACGCAGGTGGGCGCGGTCGGTCCGGTCGAGATCCGCATCCACGGCCTCGACGGGGGGATTGTGCGCACAATCCCGGCCACGATCGAGCGATTCGGGCCCGAGGGCCTCAAATTCGCCCGCGCCGTGGCGTCGTGGCCGATCGACGACTTCGCGCCGGGGACGTTCCTCGCGACGGCCCGGATCCTGGATCCGGCGGGGTCCACCGTCGCCACCATCGCCCCCCGGCTGGTCCACGAAGGGATCATGCCGGGTCGCTGATCGCTGGGTCGCCGGGGCGGTCATCGAAGGGAGGCAACCACGTGCGCCTCCCGGCCTAGGGCGTGTCTGGCAATAGCCTCGGCCCATACGATTGGAGTGGACGGATCACCCCACCAGCACCCTCACGACCTTGGCTCAACTCCGACACGCCCTCTCCGACGAGCATTACGCCGCCATCGAGCCGCTCCTGCCCACCAACGCCCGGCCCGGCCACCCCTGGAAGGGGCACCGCCGGGTGATCGACGGCATCCTCTGGATCCTCCACACCGGCTCCCCCTGGCGTGACCTGCCCAGGCCAACCTACGGCCCATGGCAGACCGTCTACGAGCGGTTCAACCGCTGGGCCAAGGACGGGACCTGGGCCCGGCTGCTCGAGGCCCTGCATGTGCGGCTCGACGCCGCCGGCAAGATCGACTGGGACCTGTTCTGCATCGACGGCTCCTCGATCCGGGCGAGCCGCGACGCCGCCGGTGCCTCGCCGACCCACGGGACGGCCGCCGAGCCGGCCGACCACGCGTTGGGCCGCTCTCGCGGCGGCTTCGGTTCGAAGATCCACCTGATCTGCGACGGCAAGGGCCTCCCGATGGCGGTGACGGTGACCGCCGGCCAGCGGCACGAGGCGACCCAGTTCGAGGCGGTAATGGGCCGGGTACGCGTGCCCGGCCGGAGGGGCCGACCCCGGAGCCGGCCCAGGAAGTTGGCCGGCGACAAGGGCTATAGCTCGCGGAAGATCCGCCGATCCAACCGTCGCCGGGGGATCGCCTCGGTGATCCCGACCAAGTCCAATGAGAGGCGGGTCCGGGGGTTCGACAAGGCGTCGTATCGCCGTCGCAACGTGGTGGAGCGTTGCATCGGGTGGCTGAAGGATCGGCGGCGGGTTGCGACGCGGTTCGAGAAGCTGGCGGAGAACTTCGAGGCGATGGTCAAGCTGGCGATGCTTGAACGGTTGCTGAAGGCACTATTGCCAGACACGCCCTAATCTTGCTCGAATCGGCAGCAGGACAACTTCATTTCGGCCGATCGAACCAAAGTTTCGGCACGTCCGTTCCTGGCGCGTGAAATGCATAGCCCCGATTGAAGGATGCAAGCGTGCGGAGTCTCATTCAAGTGAATGCGCAGCCGTACATAAAATTCGAAAAACGATCATTGTCAAGGCAGAGCGTCATCGATAACTTGCATGAAGGATCTCCCCCAAAGAACGCATTCGCTGGTCGTCGCCATCTCATCGCCCCTTTCCTGGGACGGATGATCGCGCGAGTGCCTCCGCTCTTCGTCAACGTCTTCCGAATCATCCGACTCAGGCCCAGGAGGCCGACATGGTGCGTCGTGCACGAGGATTCACGCTGATCGAGCTGCTGGTGGTGATCGCGATCATCGCCGTCCTGATCGCCCTGCTGCTGCCGGCCGTGCAGGCGGCGCGCGAGGCCGCCCGACGCGCCCAGTGCGTCAACAACATGAAGCAACTCGGGATGGCCTGCCACAATTATCACAGCATCTCGGATACATTCCCATCCAACCTCTATCTGCATCCGAACTACTCGACCGCCAACTACGTCTGGAACAACTCGAGCTGGATCGTCTTCGTGCTCCCGCAGATGGAGCAGCAGGCCCTGTACAATTCGGTGAACTTCAACTTTATGTGGGGGACGTCGAACGCCGGCTGGAAGACGACCGAGAAGCTCGGCATGCAGAACACGACCGTCCGCGACACCGTGCTCAACACGCTGCTCTGCCCCTCGGACAGCAGCCGGCCCAGGGACCTGGAGAACGCCGACGAGATCAACGACGGTGCCTCGGCGGCCGGGACTTCGTACGTCGGGAACGTCGGCGACAACTGCCTGAATTGCTCGAGCTGCCCGGCGGCCGGCGTCTCCACGTTCAACGCGACCCAGGGGTACAACTGCCGCGGTGCCCAGCTCGGCGACCCGACCGGCGGGGCGACCGTCCCCCCGCCCCCGCCGACCGGCAGCGGGATCTTCTGGCGGGAGTGCCCGGGCGTCCGCATCTCGGAGATCGTCGACGGCACCTCCAACACCCTCATGGCCGGCGAGCAGCTCATGCGGGTGACCAAGTGGAATGCCTGGGTGGAGGCCAACCAGACCGTCGGCTCGACCGCCCTGCCGCTCAACTACATCGCCCCCGGGTTCGTGATCACCGGCAACGGCAGCGCCAGCACGGCCGGGGCCAGCGCCACCGGGAACTGGTATCTGTGGTATAGCTTCCGGAGCCAGCACCCCGGCGGCGGCAACTTCGTGATGTGCGACGGCTCGGTGAAGTTCATCAAGTCCACGATCAACATGGCGACCTACCAGGCCCTGAGCACCCGGAACCTGGGCGAGGTGATCTCGAGCGACGCCTATTGATTGTTGGAGTCTTCATCGGGCTCCGGCGGGCGATCGCATCCGCATCGGCGGGCGATCCTCGCCCGAGCCCTCTTCTTTTTCGGGATGCGAATCCGATGATTTCCGACTTCACGTCGAAGGCACTTCGCCGGGCCCGCCTGCTGGCCGTGGCCGCTGCGACCCTGGCCGCCTTCGCCTGCGGATCGTCCGGGCCGGAGATGGCGCGGGTTTCTGGCAAGGTGACATACAAGGGGAATCCCGTCCCCAAGGGGACGGTCACCTTCCTGCCCGCCTCGCCGGAGGGCCGGAACGCCACCGCCGAGATCCAGCCGGACGGCTCCTACACCCTCCAGACCCAGGATCCCGGCGACGGGGCGATGCTCGGGGATTACGCGGTCACCGTCTACTCCCACGACGAGCCGGTCCTCGACTACGTCCCCACCAAGCCCGTCCCCAAGAAGATCCTCACCCCGCAGAAGTACGAGAAGCCCGACACCTCCGGGTTGAAGGCGAAGGTCGTGAGCGGGTCGAATACCTTCGACTTCGAGTTGACCGACTGAACCCGGCATCGGCCATGAGCGGGCCCGGCGGCCCGATCCGACGACGATCCGCAGCGACCACAACAGGGGCCTTCGCCACCCATCGGGCGGCGAAGGCCCCTGTCATTCGTCAGAGTGGTTGTGCCCTCGGGTTGCGGAGGGCGTATAATGGGTCTCATCTGATCGTCGATCGTCCGCCGGAGGAGCACGCGCCATGGCCCTGGGCACGCAGACGCACGGCAAGAGGCTGGACTTCGAGCAATACATCGATTACCGACTCGGCCGGACCCAGGCGGAGATCAAGAAGACCGACGTCCTGGGCGCCGCGCTCCTGCTGGCCACGGTGACCCTGGCCGTCTTGTTCCTGGAAGTCGTGCTCGACCACGCGATCGGCCTGCCGATCTGGTCGCGGCAGATCATCCTGTTCGGCGGGCTGGCGGGTGCGGCCCTATTCTCCTACTACCGCATCATCCGCCCGTCGATTCAGAGGGTGAACGGGCTCTACGCCGCCAAGACGATCGAGGATCTGGACCCTGCCTTCAAGAACAGCCTCATCAGTTATCTCGAACTCCGCAAGCACCGCGACGAGCTGCCCAAGCGGACCTTGCGTGCGGTCGAGGCGAAGGCGGTGGGGGACCTGACCAAGGTCGAACTCCACGGGGTCGTCAATCAGGGCCGGGTGCTCCGGACGTTCTACGCCCTGCTGGGGCTCGTCGTCCTGGTCAGCCTGTACATGGTGGTCGCGCCCAAGAGCATCGTGGACTCGGCCAAGCGGGCCTTCCTGGCCGACGTGGTGCGCCCCACCAACACCCGGTTCGTGGCGATCAAGCCCGGCGACGACCCCGAGTTGATCAACGTCGTGGCCGGGACCAACGTCCCGTTCTCGGTCGAGGTCCAGGGGGTCCGCCCCGAGAAGGTCGTCCTGCGGTCGAGCGTCGATGAAGGCGGCTTCTTCGCCGAGCAGGAGTTCGCACCGGGGCCGAACCCCTACGACGAGTGGAAGACGTCGATCCGGAACATCCAGCAGGACACCCTGTACTACATCGCCGGCGGCGACGCCGAGTCGCGCCGATATCGGATTCATGTCCTGCCCGCGCCGATGGTCACCGGGGTGACGCTCGACTACAAGTTCCCGCCCTACACCGGCGTGCCCGATCGGCTCGGCGTGGAAGGCGGCGTGGTCGATGCCATCGAAGGGACGATGATCACGGTCCACGCCCGGACCAACCAGCCGGCCCAGTCGGGCCACCTCGACTTCGGCAAGCAGCGCACCGTCGCCATGTCGGTGAGCGGCGAGGATCCCCACCGGCTCTCGGGCCGATTCCGCGTCGAGTCGGACGGCTCCTACACGATCAAGTTCCAGACGACGGGCGGCCAGATCAATCCCGACCCGGTCCTGTACGACATCCACGCGACCCGCGACCAGATCCCCGGCGTCCGGTTCGTCTCCCCCGCGCCCCGCATCAAGATGCCCAGCAACGCCCGGGTGCCGCTGGTGATCGAGGCGGTCGACGACTTTGGCGTGAAGTCGCTCATCCTGAGCGTCGCCCAGGGGAGCGAGCCGCTGATCTCCCGCGACCTCTGGGAAGACAAGAAGCCGGAACGAAAGATCGCCATGACCGAGGAGATCGACCTGGCCGGCCTGAAGTTGAAGCCGGGGACCCAGGTCGAATACATGCTGGTGGCCCGCGACAACAAGGAGCCGCGATCCAACAGCGCCCAGACCGAGAAGCAGATCATCGAGATCACCGAGCCCGCTCCTCCGGAGCAGCTCGCCAAGCTCGACGAGCAGGCCCGCAAGGAGAATCCGCCCCCCCCCGCCGCCGAGGAGGCCCAGCCCCCCCGCGACCCCAACGCACCGGCCCAGCAGGCCGAGAAGGATCGCGGCGAGCGAGGCGAGGACAAGCCCAAGGATGACGACCGACTCCTCGCCCGCAACGACCCCGCCCCCCAGCCCGACGATCGCCGAGCCGGCGCGGATCAGCCCGCTCGCGGCCGGGACGATCTGACCCCCGAAGACCTCCGCAAGCTGGAAAGGCTGAATCAGATCCTCGATCGGAATCAGGCCAACCCGGGCGAAAACCGAAACCAACCCAATCCGGGCGATCGCGTCGGCCAGCAGCCCCCCTCGGGGAGCTCACCCGATCGGAATCCCAACCAGGACGGATCGAACCCGCCCGGCGTGAACGACGCGACGCGGAAGGACGATCCCTCGCGCAACCCCGGAGCCGCCGCTCCCCCGCAAAACAAGAATCAATCTCGTCCGCCCGACATCTCCAAGCCCAACCCCACCGGGCCCGATGCCCAGCCCAACTCCGAGGCCGCCAACGAACCCCAGGGTCAGCAGGGACAGAACGGCCAGGAAATGAAGGGACAGCAGGGCCAAGGTCAGCAAGGCCAGGGTCAGCAGGGACAGAACGGCCAGGAAATGAAGGGCCAGCAGGGCCAAGGTCAGCAAGGCCAAGGTCAGCAAGGCCAGGGTCAGCAGGGCCAGGGCCAGCAGGGCCAAGGTCAGCAAGGCCAGGGTCAGCAGGGCCAGGGTCAGCAGGGCCAAGGTCAGCAAGGACAGGGTCAGCAAGGACAGGGTCAGCAGGGACAGAACGGCCAGGAAATGAAGGGCCAGCAGGGCCAAGGTCAGCAGGGCCAGGGTCAGCAGGGACAGAACGGCCAGGAAATGAAGGGCCAGCAGGGCCAAGGTCAGCAAGGCCAGGGTCAGCAGGGACAGGGTCAGCAGGGTCAGGGCCAGCAGGGACAGGGTCAGCAAGGACAGGGTCAGCAGGGACAGCAGGGCCAAGGCCAGCAAGGACAGGGTCAGCAGGGACAGAACGGCCAGGAAATGAAGGGACAGCAGGGCCAAGGTCAGCAAGGCCAGGGTCAGCAGGGACAGAACGGCCAGGAAATGAAGGGCCAGCAGGGCCAAGGTCAGCAAGGCCAAGGTCAGCAAGGCCAGGGTCAGCAGGGCCAGGGCCAGCAGGGCCAAGGTCAGCAAGGCCAAGGCCAGCAGGGTCAGGGTCAGCAGGGCCAGGGCCAGCAGGGACAGGGTCAGCAAGGACAGGGTCAGCAGGGCCAGGGTCAGCAGGGCCAGCAGGGCCAAGGTCAGCAAGGCCAGGGTCAGCAGGGCCAGGGTCAGCAGGGCCAAGGTCAGCAGGGCCAGGGCCAGCAGGGCCAAGGCCAGCAGGGTCAGGGTCAGCAGGGCCAGGGTCAGCAGGGCCAGGGCCAGCAAGGCCAGGGTCAGCAGGGACAGCAGGGCCAAGGTCAGCAAGGACAGGGTCAGCAGGGACAGAACGGCCAGGAAATGAAGGGCCAGCAGGGCCAAGGTCAGCAGGGCCAGGGCCAGCAGGGCCAAGGCCAGCAGGGTCAGGGTCAGCAGGGCCAGGGTCAGCAAGGCCAGGGTCAGCAAGGACAGGGTCAGCAGGGACAGAACGGCCAGGAAATGAAGGGACAGCAGGGCCAAGGTCAGCAAGGCCAGGGTCAGCAGGGACAGAACGGCCAGGAAATGAAGGGCCAGCAGGGCCAAGGTCAGCAAGGCCAGGGTCAGCAGGG
The DNA here is from genome assembly GCF_051175315.1 of Tundrisphaera macrotermitis. NCBI lineage: Bacteria > Pseudomonadati > Planctomycetota > Planctomycetia > Isosphaerales > Isosphaeraceae > Tundrisphaera > Tundrisphaera macrotermitis. The sequence goes on along the minus strand of NZ_CP195100.1, from coordinate 997,951 downwards.
ACAGGGTCAGCAGGGTCAGGGCCAGCAGGGTCAGGGTCAGCAGGGCCAGGGCCAGCAGGGACAGGGTCAGCAAGGACAGGGTCAGCAGGGACAGGGTCAGCAGGGCCAGCAGGGCCAAGGTCAGCAAGGCCAGGGTCAGCAGGGCCAGGGTCAGCAGGGCCAAGGTCAGCAGGGCCAGGGTCAGCAAGGCCAGGGTCAGCAAGGACAGGGTCAGCAGGGACAGAACGGCCAGGAAATGAAGGGCCAGCAGGGCCAAGGTCAGCAGGGCCAGGGTCAGCAGGGACAGAACGGCCAGGAAATGAAGGGCCAGCAGGGCCAAGGTCAGCAAGGCCAGGGTCAGCAGGGACAGGGTCAGCAGGGTCAGGGCCAGCAGGGACAGGGTCAGCAAGGACAGGGTCAGCAGGGACAGCAGGGCCAAGGCCAGCAAGGACAGGGTCAGCAGGGACAGAACGGCCAGGAAATGAAGGGACAGCAGGGACAGGGCCAGCAAGGCCAGGGTCAGCAGGGCCAGGGCCAGCAGGGCCAGGGCCAGCAGGGCCAGGGTCAGCAGGGCCAAGGTCAGCAGGGCCAGGGCCAGCAGGGCCAAGGCCAGCAGGGTCAGGGTCAGCAGGGCCAGGGTCAGCAGGGCCAGGGCCAGCAAGGCCAGGGTCAGCAGGGCCAGGGTCAGCAGGGCCAGGGTCAGCAGGGCCAGGGTCAGCAGGGACAGGGTCAGCAAGGACAGGGTCAGCAGGGACAGCAGGGCCAAGGTCAGCAAGGCCAGGGTCAGCAGGGCCAGGGCCAGCAGGGACAGGGTCAGCAAGGACAGGGTCAGCAGGGCCAGGGTCAGCAGGGCCAGCAGGGCCAAGGTCAGCAAGGCCAGGGTCAGCAGGGCCAGGGCCAGCAGGGACAGGGTCAGCAAGGACAGGGTCAGCAGGGCCAGGGTCAGCAGGGCCAGCAGGGCCAAGGTCAGCAAGGCCAGGGTCAGCAGGGCCAAGGCCAGCAGGGTCAGGGTCAGCAGGGCCAGGGCCAGCAGGGACAGGGTCAGCAAGGACAGGGTCAGCAGGGCCAGGGTCAGCAGGGCCAGCAGGGCCAAGGTCAGCAAGGACAGGGTCAGCAGGGCCAGGGTCAGCAGGGCCAGGGTCAGCAGGGCCAAGGTCAGCAGGGCCAGGGCCAGCAGGGCCAAGGCCAGCAGGGTCAGGGTCAGCAGGGCCAGGGTCAGCAGGGCCAGGGCCAGCAAGGCCAGGGTCAGCAGGGACAGCAGGGCCAAGGTCAGCAAGGCCAGGGTCAGCAGGGCCAGGGTCAGCAGGGACAGGGTCAGCAAGGACAGGGTCAGCAGGGACAGCAGGGCCAAGGTCAGCAAGGCCAGGGTCAGCAGGGCCAGGGCCAGCAGGGCCAAGGCCAGCAGGGTCAGGGTCAGCAGGGCCAGGGCCAGCAGGGACAGGGTCAGCAAGGACAGGGTCAGCAGGGACAGCAGGGCCAAGGTCAGCAAGGCCAGGGTCAGCAGGGCCAAGGCCAGGGCCAGCAAGGCCAGGGTCAGCAGGGACAGAACGGCCAGGAAATGAAGGGCCAGCAGGGACAGGGCCAGCAAGGCCAAGGTCAGGGTCAGCAGGGTGTTCCCACCGGGGCGGGGGGGCGGGGAGGGGCTTCGTCGGGAGCGGCGGGCAAAGATCGGGCCGAGGCGTTGCCGCCGGTCCAGGAGGGACCGCCGGCGAATCCCGAGCCGTCCATCGCCCCCGACTCGGGGAGTCCCCTGGTCATCCGCAAGATCCAGGACCTGATCCGGGAGGACAAGTTCACCCCGGACCTCGAGCGGCAGACCGGCATGACGAAGGAGGAGGCCGAGCAGTTCGTCAAGAAGTTCACCAAGAGGGAGCAGGCCGAGCCCATCGGGCCCGGTCGCGAGATCAAGGTGAGCCCGGGCCAGGAGAAAGTTATCGACCCGAATCGGAAGGCCCCCGAATTCCGGACCTCCGCCACGGTCAGCAATCGCAACGACCGGTCGGGGTCATCGCTCCCCCAGGACGACCTGACCGGAAACGTCCAGGGGCGGAGGTCGAGCCCGCCCCCCGGCCTGGAACGCCACGTCAAGGCCTATCGCCAGAGCCTCGACGCGGCCTCGCCCCCGGCGTCCGCATCGCCGCCGTCCTCGAATCGTTGAAAACGAACCCTCCGGGGCGGCGGCCGGGCCCAGGCCGCGGCGCCGCCCCGATCCCACGGAGATCCGTCCCCGGGCGGTCGCATCCGATGATCCAGCCGCTCGTCCTCCCCCGCCGTTATCTGATCGATTTCGATCCGCGCGACCTACCTCACCACTTCGTCGACGTCCTGATCGTCGGGGGCGGCGTGGCCGGCCTCCGGGCGGCGCTCGGGGTGCCGGACTCGCACCGCGTCCTGGTGGTGACCAAGGATGAGGTCAGGGAGAGCAACAGCACCTATGCGCAGGGAGGGATCGCGGGAGTCCTCGATCCCGAAGACCACTTCGAGGACCACATCGCGGATACCCTCGCCGCGGGCAAGGGCCTGTGCGATCCGGAGACGGTCGAGCTGGTGGTCCGCGAGGCCCCCGGGCGGATCAACGAGCTGATCGCCTGGGGGACCGCGTTCGACCAGAGGGACGGCCAGGTGGCCCTCACCCGCGAGGGCGGACACTCGCACGCCCGGATCGTCCACGCCCTGGGCGACGCCACCGGGATCGAGCTGATGCGGGCCGTAATCCAGAAGGCGCGGGCCCGGCCGAATGTTCGGATCTGGCAGAACAGCTTCACGATCGACCTGCTGACCCACGATGGGATGTGCCGGGGTGCCCTGGTCTGGGACCGCCGCCGGGGTCCGACCCTGATCTGGGCCCGAGCGACGGTGCTGGCCACCGGGGGGGCGGGGCAACTCTTCCGGGAGACGACCAACCCGGGGATCGCCACCGCCGACGGCCACGCCCTCGCCTATCGCGCCGGGGCCGAGCTGCGCGACATGGAGTTCATGCAGTTCCACCCAACCGTGCTCTACATCGCCGGGTCGTCGCGCCACCTCCTGACCGAGGCGCTGCGGGGGGAAGGGGCCTACCTCCGCGATCGGGCCGGCGTCCGGTTCATGCCCGAGTACCACCCCGACGCCGAGCTCGCCCCGCGCGACGACGTCTCGCGGGCGATCGTCGACCGGATGGCGAAGACCCAGCATCCCAACGTCTACCTCGACCTCTCGCATCTCGACCCGGACTACGTCCGCGCTCGGTTCCCGGGCATCGCCGCCCTGTGCCGGGGGTTCGACCTCGACATCACCCGCGATCCGATCCCGGTCCGGCCCGGTGCCCATTACATGATCGGGGGGGTGACCATCGACAAGGACGGCCGGACCGACCTGCCCGGCCTCTGGGCGGCCGGCGAGGTCACCAGTTCCGGGCTCCACGGGGCCAACCGCCTGGCCTCCAATAGCCTGCTCGAAGGGCTGGTCCACGGCGCGAGGGCCGCCGAGGACATCGCCCGGACTCTGGGAAAGGCCGACCCCGCCCGCCTGGAAGTCCCGCCCATCTCGGCCCAGTCCGGTCCCGGCCCGGCGCGGAGCCCCCTGGATCTGGCCGATATCCGGGAATCGCTCCGCGCCCTGATGTGGCGATCGGTCGGGATCACCCGCGATGCCCGGGGCCTGTCCGAGGCGGCCGAGCAGGTCGATTTCTGGTGCCGCTATGCCCTGGACCAGACCTTCGACGGCCCCGACGGATGGACGCTACAGAACATGCTCACCGTGGCGCGGCTCATGATCGCCGCCGCCGATGGGCGCGAGGAGTCGCGAGGGGTCCACACCCGACGCGACTTCCCTGCCACCGATTCCGCATGGGCCCGCCACCTGGCCTTCCATCGCCCCCCATTCGTCGCCGAACGGGCGGATGCCGACGGGGTGCTGAGCCGCGGCTGAACCCTTCGAAACGTCATCGGGCCCGGTCGAAGGGGCGACCGGGCCCGGGGCGGGAATCGATTTGTGCTCGCTCATGCGGGACGATCAGGCGGCCTTCCGGCGGAGGCGAAGGCCGACCAGGCCCGCCAACCCTGAAGCGACCAGGGCCAGGCTGCTCGGCTCGGGCACGGCCCCGACGACGGCACCGTTGAGGGTTGCCCCGGAATAGGCGGTGGTGACGGGTGCCGAGCGGATGCTCCAGTTGTCGGTCTCGTAGCCGCTGCCCGCCGTCAGGTTGGTGAATCGGATCTGGTCGAAGGTCGAACCGTCGGTCCCGTAGATGTTCAGGTAAGCGTACTTCTCGCCCGCGTTCGCGGTATTGTTGGGGTTCCTGAAATAGCTATTGCCCAGGCTGCCCAGGGCCTTGCTCGGATCGAAACTGGCGACCACCTTCCCCTGCGAGAGGAAGTCGATCAGGTTGTTGGGATCGGCCGCGGACCACCAGAAGCCGAAGTACGACTGAGGGTTGAGCAGGGTCAGGGTGGCCGTCAGGGTCCCGCTCTGGGCCCCGATCGCGGCATAGCGACCCGAGCCGCCGGCGCCCCCATAAGCGTCGGCCGCGATGACCGACAGGCCCGGCGAGGTGATCGTGCCGACCGCCGTGGTGAGGCTGGTGTACTTGCCGGTCGCGATCTTGTCGAACGATTCGGTGACCACCCCGGAAAGTTGGGAATTTTGGACGCCGGCCGCCTCCGCGGTCACGACGAAGCCGGCGCGAGCCTCGCTGGCGGCCAGGATCGACCCGAAACCCAGGATCACGGCAACTCGGCGGGCTCGCGACAAGAACGTCATCAAGTGTTCCTCACTCTGATCGATGGATTGATCCGTCGGTGCGAGCGGCGGCCGCCCGGCCCGTGGAGGTGATTCCCCTCCATCGGATCCAGTCCGCGATCGCCTCCCGGGAGGCCAGGGGCCGAGTCCCGGTGCACAATCAACCCTATGTCACTTTTCCGGAGACAATCGGGCGGTCCGCGGATTTTCTCCCCCCGCGCCGGCCTCCGTTCGGATCGACCCGGGCTCCGACCTAAGTCCCGGGATCGCGACCGCCTCCTCGATCGTCGGTCGGGGCCGCACCGGTCAGACCCAGCCCTTGGCCTTGCGGAGACCCCACTCGGCGCAGAGCAGTCCGGCGTAGATCAGGAAGAAGGTCCAGTTGTCCCAGAGCCGATGCTCGGTCTGATGGACGCTCTCGGCCGCCTCGGGGCCGAGGTCCTTGAGGTGCTTCTCCAACTCCTCGGCGCGGAGCGAAGCGCCGCCGGTGATCTCGGCGATCTGGCGGAGCAGGGCGGGGTCGGCGGCGGGGTTCTCCAACTCCCGGTCGTCCTGGTAGACCATGAATCGGGCCGAGGCCGAGCCGATGGGCTGGCCGCCCCGGGTGCCCTTGACCTCGACGAGGTACTCGCCCGGCTGCCCGCCGGCGAAGTAGGCCCCCTTTGCGTCGTCCCCCTGGAGGTAGAAGGGCACCGCCTCGGGCTTCCCCTCAGGCTGGCCGGAGGCGGAGAGCCGGGTCACGGTGGACTCGAACTGGGCGTCGGGGATCGGCTCGTTGCGGGCGTCGCGGGCGGAGGCGGTCAGGTCGAGCTTCTGCCCGGCCGAGACGCGGCGGGCGTCGAGCTTGAGGTCCACCCGGCTTTCCCCCGCATCCTCCTTGCGGGCCAGCCAGAGGATCGCCTGCCTCCAGAACTTGGCGTGGGCCACGCGGCCCTCGTCGGTCGCGCGGGCCCAGGGCCAGGTCTCGCCGCCGAAGGCGATGACCCGACCCTTGCCGGCGGCATCTTGGGCGATCATCAGCGGGTCGCGGCCCGCCTTGGCCAGCACGAAGGCCCCCGCTCGGGGCGGGCCGAAGCGATTGGCGCCGGTGATGGGGGGCAGGGCCGCCCAGACGCGGGCGTTTTCCGCCGGGGTGGGGGCGAGCCGGAGGACGTAGTTTTCCAGGCCCAGGGCGTCGGGGACGACCTTGAGGCCGTCGTCGCCCGGGTCGATCTGGCCGTCGCTGCCGCTGACCTGGACCGGCAGGAGGCGGCCGATCTCGGTGTTGCCCCAGCCCCCGGGGCCGAAGCTGCGGTCTCCGCCCAGCATGATGAGCCCGGCCCCCTTGTCCACGGCCCCCGCCAGCAGGGCGATCTGCCTCCGGGTCAGGTGGTCGGCCGGGAGGTTGCTCAGGACGTAGACGTCGTACTGGCCGGGCGCGAACTCGGCATCCTCGATCAGGCTTTTGTCGCCCCGGGCCGGCTCGCGGAGCACACGGAGGTCGGCGTGGATCTCGCGGGCGGCGTCGAGGCCGCGGACGAGATACTTCGGCTCCCAGGAGAAGCCCGGGCCCTGGATGTAGAGGACCTTGAGCCCCCCCTTCAGGACATCCAGGTAGGTGCTGATCTCGTTGTTGGTGGCCACCAGCTCGTTGGGCCGGGGCTTGACCCGGAGCGTCAGCCGCTTCTCGCCGACGGTGGTCGGGATGTACTTGAACCCGGAGACGGTGACGGCCTGGGCGCCCTCGGGCACCTTGATGGTCTTGGTGGCCACGGGCCGGGATTCCCCCTCGGCCAGCAGCTCGACCTCGATCGGCTGGTCGGCGAACCCCCGAACCGCGAGCGTCCCGCTGATCTCCGGCTGATTCTTGACGAAGACGGTCGGCCCGGCCACGAGGTCGCGCGCGGCGATGTCCGGCGACTCCTTTCCGGCATTCGCCTGGCCCACCCCCACGGTGACGACCGGGACCTGCCCCTTGAGCTGCTGGGCCGCGACCAGCGGGGAGATCCCCCCGTTGGAGGCCCCGTCGCCGATCACCACCATCGAGGAGACCCGCTTGCCCTGCTGATCCTTGGCGGCCTTGAGCATGACCGAGCCGAGTTCGGTCTGGCGGCCGTCGGGTGGCTTGACGTCGTCGGGCCGGTCGTCGCGCAACTCCTTGTCGAACCGGAGCACCTTGACTTCGAGCAACTCCTTGTTGGGCCGGCCGTCCAGGGCCTTCTTGGCCGAGTCCAGGGCCTCGCGGGCGGCGGCCCACCGGGTCTTGCCGCCGGCCTCGTCGGCGATGATCATGCTGCCGCTGGAGTCGATCAGCAGGAGGACGACGCTGGCGTCCTTCATCTTCTGGTCGATCAGCAGCGAAGGCCGGAGCGCCGCGAGGATGCAGAGCAGGACGGCCGCGACCCGGAGCGCGAGCGCGACCCACCGCCACCGGCCCGAGGAGGTCCGGAGCTTCTGGCGGTAGATCCAGAGCGTCACCCCCATCACGGCGATGGCCAGCACCGCCACCAGGGGCCAGGAGCCGATCGGTCTCAGGCTGTAGGACATCGCGCCGATCCTTCCGAGGTCGGGCCGACCGGTTCGCGGTCAGGCGGCGACCGCCTCGCGGTGGAACTTGTTCGCCAGCACATTCTCGGCCGTCACCAGCAGGAGGATCAGGAACATCAGGATGGGGAAGATCTCGGTTCCGACCCGCCCGCTGGCCTGGGCGTCGCGTAGGCCCTGGGCGTTGTCGGCGACCTTGTAGAATTCCTTCCCCCCGAACGCGGCATCCAGTTCGCCGGGCTTCAGGGCGACGACCTGGCTCTCGGCCTGGGGGGCGTTGACGCTGAACCCCATCCGGACCGGGGTGCCGTCGGGGGCCTTGCCCTCCACGGCCCACTGGCCCAGCGAAGCCGGTGACGGGATCAGCAAGTCGTCGGACGTGGCCGGCGGCGCGAGGCGATCCGTGACCTTGGGGTCGGGCCCCTGGACCGTGTAGTTGGTCGACCGGCGGCCGGGATCGATCGGCAGCACGACGTCCTGGCCGGCCTCGTAGTTGAGCGTCTCGCCGACCGTCCCGGCCAGGTAGGGGGCGGTTTCGAGCATCACGCCCACGAATCCCCACGAAGCCGGGATCGGGAACTCGTTCCAGGCCGCCGGATCGGCCCGGTCGACCCGGCGCGAGAGCGGCGTCGTCCAGAGCAGGACGTGGCCCGTCTTCGTCCCCTTGAAGGTCCGCTCCAGCAGGGCGGGGTCGCCGCCGGCGTAGCGGAGCAGGACCCGGGCGGACTCCGAGACCTGCTTGAGCTTCCAGTAGCGGTAGACCGGGGTCAGGCCCAGCTCCGAGTCGATCAGCTTGGCGTATCGGTTGAACAGGGGGTGTTCGAGGTCGGCCTTGGCGAACGTGGTGGTCTTCTCGGCGGGGACCTTGGGGGCGTCGAGCGTCGCGGGGAGCAGGCCGGCGGCCACCGCGTTGTTGTAGCTGTCCGGCCGCGACCGGTTGCCCGGCGCGACCACCAGGCCGCCCCCCTCGCGGACGTAAGCGGCCAGCCGGCTCCAGTCGGCCGGCTGGAGGGTTTCGACGTTGAGCAGGAAGATGCCGGCGAAGTCCCTGGTGGTCAGCCGGGTCCGGGCCTGGAACTGGCGGGTCGTCTCGCGGACGGCCCTGAAAGCGGAATCCGCCCCTTCCGGGGACAGGGCCCGCTGGACGAAGACGGCGTCGTCGTCGGGCCGGGCGGGGTCGCGGGCGTAGTCGGAGACGACCAGCAGGTCCAGGGCCGGGCGGAGCGCGAAGGAGAAGTATCGGACGTCGTCGAACGGCAGGTTGTCGGTCCCGCCGACCCCGATCTTGATCGAACCCTGGTGCAGGCCCGGGGCGAGCTTGGGCGGGGTCAGGAACATCGCCTCGACCTCGCCGTTGGCGGGGATCTCGACGTTCTTCTGGTCGCGCTTCGCGCCGTCGAGCCAGAGTTCGACGACCCGGGAGGTCTTGGGGCCCGAGGAACGGACCTTGGCCCGGATCTCGATCGGCTCGCCCTCCGCGGCGCCGCCGGGCGCCGGCTCGGCCGAGACGACGGCGACATCCCGCACGTCCTTGGGCGAGAGTTGGAGGACATAGGTGCTGACCAGGATCTTGCTCTTGCGGGGCCGGGCCAGTTCCTCGGCGGTCCGGGTCGAGGACAGGTCCCAGGCCGATCGGGCCAGGTCGGTGAGGACGTAGACCTCGCGACGGGACAGGTTGCTGGCGGCGACCGCCGCGTTGGCCTGGATGACCGCCTCGTTGAGCACCCGGTTGGCGGGCCGGAGGGCCAGGGCATCGACCCGCTTCCTCGCCGCGCCGGGGGAGAGCGGGGCCGGCTTGAACGGCTCGGCCGAGTCGATCACGTAGACTTCGCTGTCGTCGGTCGACTTCTTGAGGATCTCCCCGGCGAGGGCCTTGGCCTCGGCCAGCCGGTTCTTGCCGCGCTCGGTGTACTCCATCGACTGGCTGGTGTCGAAGACCAGGGCCAGGGCCGTCGGCACTTCCTGATCCCCCAGGGGGACCTCGGAATGGAGCGTGGGCCGGGCCAGGGCCAGGGCCATGAGGGCCAGGAGCATCATCCGGGCGAGCAGGAGCAGCCAGTTCTTGATCCTGAGTTTCTTCTTGGACCGCTTGTGCCTTTCCTGGATCAGGCGGAGCGCCGGGAAGATCACACGCTTGGGCTTCTGCTTCATCATCAGGTGGAGGATGACCGGCACGGCGGCCAGCCCCGCGCCGGCGGCGAGGCCCGCGTGCAGCAGCGAGATGTCCATGAGCCTCCCTTGCGCGATCGACCAATCCAGGGATTTCGCGAGCCGGAAACCATTCTACGCCGGGGCCGGCCGGTTGGCACGGCCCGGCCCCGAGGATTCAGCCTCGGGCCTGCCGGCTATGGAGATAACCCATCAGGGCCTTGTCGAACGGCATCCCGGTGTGGACCGGCACGTAGTCGATCCTCGCCCCCGCGCACTCCTTGCGGAACCCCGCCTGGAAGCCTGCGACGGCCTCCACGTAGTCGGCCCGGACGGCGTCGGCGTCGACCTGGAGCAGTTCGCCGGTCTCGTTGTCCTCCAACTCGACCATCCCGTTGAACGGGAACATCGCCTCGGCCTCGTCCAGCACGTGGAAGACGATCACGTCGTGGCCGGCGTGGCGGAGCCGGTGCAGGGCCCGGTACGTCACGTCGACGTCGCCGAGCAGGTCGCTGAACAGCATGACCAGGCTGCGATGCCGGAGCATGCCCGCCACCTGCATCAAGCTCTTGCCGATCGCGGTCTCGCCGGTCGGGGCGAGCTTCGCCAGGAGCGAGAGGATGTTGCCCAACTGCGTCCGCTTGCTCTTGGGAGCCAGGCTCTGGCGGACCTCCTGGTCGAAGGCGATCAGCCCGACCGGATCTTGCTGGTGGATCATCAGATAGCCCAGCGCCGCGGCGAGGCTCACCCCATATTCGAACTTGGTCAGCTCCTGGCGGTAGGTGTAGCCCATCGAGGCCGAGAGGTCCATCACCAGGTAGCCGGTGAGGTTGGTCTCGGCCTGGAACTTCTTGATGTAGAATCGGTCGGTCTTGGCGAACACCGCCCAGTCGATGTCGGCGATGTTGTCCCCGGCCGTGTACTTGCGGTGTTCCGAGAACTCGACCGAGAACCCCTGGAACGGGCTGGCGTGCAGCCCCGAGATGAACCCCTCGACGATGAACTTGGCCCGCAGGTCGAGCCGCGACACCTGGCGGATCACCTCGGGCTTCAGGTACTTCTCGGCGGGATTGGCCAAGGGTCGGACCTTCTCGTGGGCTAAGGTTCGGTCGAGTTCTCGAAAGGATCAGCCGGCGGCACCGCCGCGACGCTCGTACTTGGGGACGTCGGGCTCGCGGATCTCGGTCAACAGGCGCTGGACCAGGCTCTCGGTGGTCTGACCCTCGGCCTGGGCCTGGAAGTTGGTGGCGATCCGGTGGCGGAGGACCGGGACGGCGACCTTGCGGATGTCGTCCAGGGAGACGCTGAATCGCCCGTCCATCGCCGCCATCGCCTTGCCGCCCAGGATCAGGTTTTGCCCGGCGCGGGGGCCGGCGCCGACGTCCACCAGCTCCTTGATGAACTTGGGGGACTTCTCGTCGGTCGGGCGGGTGGCCCGGACGATCCGCGTGACGTAGTCGACGGCATAGTCGGAGATCGGCACCGACGTGACCAGCTTCTGGAGGTTCATGATCGCGCGACCGGAGAGGATCTTCTTGAGATCGGCCGTCTCCCCCTTGGTGGTCGCCGACAGGATCTTCTTCTCCTCATCATAGGAGGGATAGCCGACCCGGATATCGAACATGAAGCGGTCGAGCTGGGCCTCGGGCAGGGGATAGGTCCCCTCCTGCTCGATCGGGTTCTGGGTGGCGATCACGAAGAAGGGGTCGGGCAGGTGGAGGGTCTCCTGGCCCACCGTGACCTCGCGCTCCTGCATCGCCTGGAGCAGGGCCGCCTGGGTCTTGGGCGGGGTCCGGTTGATCTCGTCGGCCAGGATGATGTTGGAGAAGATCGGGCCCGGGACGAACCGGAAGCTCCGCCGGCCGGCCTCGGGCTCTTCGAGGACATTGGTCCCGGTGATGTCCGAGGGCATCAGGTCGGGGGTGAACTGGATCCGCTTGAAGCCGACGTCGAGGATCTTGGCCAGCGAGCTGACCATCAGCGTCTTGGCCAGTCCCGGGACGCCCACCAGCAGGACGTGCCCCCGGGTGAAGATGGCGGCCAAGATCTGCTCGACGACCTCCTTCTGGCCGATCACGACCTTGTTCAGCTCAACGGTCAGCGCGTCGCGCGAGACCCGGAATTCGTCGAGGAGTTGGGTGATCCGGTCGCCGGCTGTGGACATCGCGTGATCCGACCCGCGGGTAAGGTTGATGCCGGGTCCGAACAGGTTTCGCGCCGCGGGATTCGGGCGAAGGCCCCATCGTGTGGCGTGGCTCCGCCCACCGGACCAGCAGCGAGATGACGTCTCGGTCCATTGTAAGGACCCGACACGGGAGTATTCAAGTCGCCCGCCAGGTGATCTATCCCTCCATATGGGCATCAACTGCCCAATTTTAGAGCAGCAGCAAATCGCCCTTATCGATAATCCATGCAGCCTGGCCGAGAAGCTGTTGGCAAGAAACAGTCCTCTCCAAACTGATAACGAGACACAAGACATTGAATTCTAGGGAGATAGACTCGAATCCACAGATCCGCCCGGGTTGCCGGCACGGGAAATCGTTGATTTTGTCGGTGCATGGTCCTAGGATTGCTCTAGTCAACATCGTGAGCAGGCCCGCTTAATCGCGTTGCACTATGCAACGTCTCGCCTCCGATCATGTCTTGAGTCGAAGGGGACGAACGCCTCACGTTCGCCGCCCCAGGATGAGCCGATCTGACCGCCCCCCCCAGCACCGGCCGCCCGAGCGGCCGGCCCGCCTTCACTCTGTTGGTCCCGTTGTCCTCCCGTTCCCGCCCTCCCGGACGGTCTCTCCCGGATGAGAATCCGGATCCGCGAGCCTTTGGTTTCGCACTCGGATGGACCGAACCGGTAATCCTCCCGCCGACCCCGGATCCTGGCGATCCGGCGAGGCCCGCCATGAAGCGGATAAGGGGATCAGGGCCGAATTCTCTAGGGATGATCATGACTTTCTCTTTCTCGTCGCTGATCCGCCTCACCGCCCTCCTGTCCATCGCCGCGACCATGTTCGCCGTGAGCCTGTCCCGCGTGGATCGCCAGACCTCGGACACCCGGACGAGGAGCGCCCCCGGCGTGATCCAGTTGAATGGTTACTATTTGAAGAACATCTCCCGTGACTCCCAGTGGTTCGATGTCGATTCCGGCCGGATCAAGACGATGACGATGGCTTCGGGGGATCTGGTGGAGACGTCGAGCCGTGCTCCCTGGGTCGACCGGCGGGGACAGTCCCAGATCGTGGGCCGGTTCTCGGTGCGTTCGAGCCCGGGGCCCCTGTCCACCAGCCTCGATTTCGGCCTCGCACGCTACAGCTACCCCGATGGCCGGCTCCTCGACCGCGTCTCGACCGACGTGATGCCGATCGCCCCGCCGGCCTGGTATCCGGGGACCAGGGCCCGGGTCCTGTACGTCGCGGGCAACGGCCACCTGTATGAGTTCGACTTCGAGGGGGATCGGATGCGATCCGAGATCGAGCCGAAGCCCCATCGGATCACCTGGGGTTGCCGGCCTCCCGGCGAGGGCGAGCCGTTCCTGACCGAGGTCCGGTGGTCCGACGACCCCCGGATGGCGAGCTTCCCCCTGGTGACGCTCCGTCGCCGCCTGATCGACGCCGAAGGTCGTCAGGAATTCACCCGCACCCAGATCTGGTGGCTCAAGTTGGACCCGGCCGGCAGCACGGTCCTGGCCGCCGGCCCCCTGATCGACGGGGATGCCGGCGATCAGGACGAGCACAGCCCCGCGATCACGACCCTGCCCGACGGGCGGCTGGCCGCCTCCTTCCTCATCCACGAGGCGGAGACCTCGGCCTGGAGAGCCCGTGTCGGCGTGATCCGCGAGGCTTCGGCCGGAGTCCCCCCGTCGCTCGCAGCGAAGGCCGTCCGGACCCTGGATGGGGAATTGCAGCCCACGACCACGGCGTTCTCCAGCGACGGGCGTTATCTGTCGGTCATGCTGGGCTCGGACGCCGAACATGCGAGGCCGGTTCGCCTCCCGACCGGGCTCGGGCTGGTCCCCGAGACGGGGCCGATCTCGATCGCCGGGCGGACGCCGGGGCAGCCCGGGGGGTGAATCGACTTGTCGGGACGGCGGGGGATGGCCCACAATGAATGGTCCGTGGCCATGCCCCGCCCATCGAACCCGAGGCGAGCGACGATGTCCCGACCGACGTTGATGGTCCCGGCCCTGATCCTCGCGATGATCCTCAATCTGATCCCCGAACCATCCCGGGCGTGCGCCGCCGTCACCGGGCCGGAGGTCGAGCGCGCGATCCGGGGCGGGGTCCGCTTCCTGCTCAAGGCCCAGCTCGAGGACGGCTCCTGGCCGGAGGTCGAGGTCGAGACCAGGATCGGCACGACCTGCCTCGCGACGCTGGCCCTGCTGACCGCGGGCGAGCCGGCCGACTCCCCCGCGATCGCCCGGGCCCTGGACTACATCCGCCGCTTCGACCCCGGCCAGCTCGACCGGGTCTACTCGATCGCCCTCCAGACGATGGTCTTCGCCGCGGCCACGCCGAAGCAGGACATCAACCGGATCCAGGCCAACGTCGACTGGCTCCAGGGGGCCCAGATCCGCGTGGGCGACCACCCCCAATGGCCGGGGACGTGGAGCTACCGATCCACGAAGCTGACCCAGGGGGACAACTCCAACACCCAGTACGCGCTGCTCGGGCTGAACGCCGCCGCGGACGTGGGGGTCAAGGTCAAGCCCGAAGTCTGGACGCTGGCCCGGGAATACTGGCAGCGCTACCAGCTCCGCGACGGCGGGTGGCCCTACTACCCGCCCGAGGGGGGGTTCGGCAACGACCTGATCGGCCGGGCGACCGCCAGCATGACCTGCGCAGGGCTGTCCAGCCTCGTCATCTCGGGCCTCAAGCGATTCCGCGGCCTCGAACGGCTGGACGGGGATCGCGACGTCATCGACTGCGGCCGGGGGGACGCCGACCCCGCCCTCCAGAACGGCATCAACTGGATGGCCACCCACTTCGGAGTCGGCCAGAACTATGGCGCCGGCCAGCAGTGGAAATATTATTACCTGTACGGCCTCGAACGCGCCGGCCGGCTGAGCGGCGTCCGCTACTTCGGCAACCACGACTGGTACCGCGAAGGGGCCGAGGAGTTGGTCCACGACCAGGACAAGCTGGACGGCTCCTGGAAGGGAGCCCAGTACGAGAAGTTCCCGGTCATATCCACGAGTTTCGCGCTCCTGTTCCTGGCCAAGGGGCGGGCGCCCGTCCTGGTCAACAAGCTCCGGCATGGGCCCGGCAACGACTGGAACAACGACGGCGACGACGTCCGCAACCTGGTCGGGGCGATCTCGCGGGACTGGAACCACCTGGTCACCTGGCAGATCGTCGACCCCGGCTCGTCCCGGGTCGAGGACATGCTCCAGGCGCCCATCGCTTTCCTCAACGGCCACGAGTTCCCGGAGTTCGACGATCGTTCCAAGAAGCTTCTCCGCGAATATGTGGAGCAGGGGGGCTTCCTCTTCGCGGATGCCTGCTGCGGCCGGAAGGAGTTCGACCGGGGGTTCCGGGCCCTGATGAAGGAACTGTTCCCGGAGCCCGAATACGATCTCCGCCCGCTGGCCGAAGACCACTCCGTCTGGCGTTCCAAGTGGCCGCTCAGCCCCGGCGACCACGCCCTCTGGGGGATCGAGCATGGCTGCCGGACGGTGGTCATCTATTCCCCGGACGACCTCTCCTGCGACTGGAATCAGATCGAGACCTCGCCCGACCTGCCCCGCGTCAACCGCTCACTTCGGGTCGGCCAGAACGTGGTCGATTACGCGACCGGGCGAGAACTCCCCGCCGACAAGCTCTCGACCCCCGAGGCGAAGGATTTCCGGGCCGAGGCTCCCAGGCGGGGGGCCCTCCGGATCGCCAAGCTCCGGCACGCCGGGGACTGGAACATCGCCCCGCTGGCCGTCCCCAACCTGACGACGACCCTCCGCGACAAGCTCAAGATCGACGTGGTCATCAACCATAAGGAATTGTTCCCGAGCGATCCCAACCTGGTCCACTATCCCCTGATCTACCTCCACGGACGGGCCGCGATGTCCTTCCCCCAGGCCGACCTCGCCGCGATCCGGCGCCACCTCGACCCTGGGGGCGGCCTCCTGTTCGCCGACGCCGCTTGCGGGAGCCCGGCCTTCGATGCCTCGTTCCGCCGTTTCGTCGCCGAGCTCCTGCCGAACGCCCCCCTGGTGCCGATCCCCCGCGACGACGAGTTGTACACGGCCAAGATCCACTACGACCTCAAGGATGTCCGCTACACCCAGGCGGCGGGCGGGGGCCAGGACTTGCCCCTGCTCGAAGGGATCAAGATCAACGGCCGATGGGCGGTCATCTACTCCAAGTACGACATCGGATGTTCCCTCGAACGCCACCAGGGCCTCGACTGCAAGGGGTACGCCTACGAGAGCGCGATGCGGATCGCCGCGAACATCGTGATCTACTCCACCTTGCCCTGAGGCCGCTCACTTTCCGGAGAGGGGGGGCTTGCCCAATCGCTGCCGGGCGTCGGCGACGGCGGCCGGGTCGTTGACCGGATTGATCGGCGGCCGACCTTCCAGGACGCCGACCACGTCGGTCGCGACCTCGTGGGCCATGTTCCACAGGCTTTCGGCCGACTGCGCCGCGCTGTGCGGGGTGAGGATCGTGTTGAACTCGGGATGGTTGATCAGGGGGTGGTCGGCGGGGGGCGGCTCCACGTCGTAGACGTCGGCCGCGTAGCCGAACAGGGTCTTGTTCGCGAGGGCTTCGGCCACCGCCGCCTCGTCGGTCACGGGCCCCCGGCAGGTGTTGATCAGCACCGCCCCCGGCTTGATCTTCGCGAGGGCCTTCGCGTCGATCATCCTCCGCGTGCTGGCGTCGAGGGGGACGTGGAGCGTGACGTAGTCGGACAGGGCGAGCAGTTCGTCGAAGGAAACGCGGCGGGCCCCGGCGGCGGCCACCGCATCCTCGGGGATGTCGATCACGTCGCTGTAGAGGACCTTCATGCCGAACCCGGCATGGGCGATCGCCCCGACCCTTTTGCCGATCCGGCCGAAGCCGACGATCCCCAGCGTCTTGCCGGCGATGTCGCGGCCGATCCGCTTGGTCCGCTCGTTGTACCGGCCTTCGGCCAGGGCCCGGGTCTGGGCCGGGAAATACTTGGAGACGCCGATCATCATGGCGAAGACGTGCTCGGCCACCCCCTGGGTGTTGGCCCCGGGCGTATAAACGACCTGGATGCCGCGCTCGGTGGCGGCCGGCACGTCCACCTGGTCGTAGCCGACGCCGTGGCGGCCGATCACCCGGAGCCGGGGGGCGCAGTCCATCAGGGCCGCGTCGATCGTCCCCGCCGTGCGGATCACCAGGGCGTCGGCATCGACGATCTCGCGGTGGAGCACGGCCGGCTCCAGCGACGAGGCCATCCTCAGTTCGCCCGCATCGCGGAGCATCGACATGCCCACTTCGTTCATCGTGGTCAGCGAGAAGATGATCGGCCGGTCGGGCATGGTACGCCTTCGCCTGTCGGGGATCGGGGGAGTTGTGGGGGATTTCCGCGAGGATTCGACGACCCGGCGCCTCGCGGGCCGGACGGGCTCAGGTTAGCATATCGGGCCGCGTCGCGGTACGGCCGGCGGCGTCGGGGCGTCGCCCCATCGGACCGGAGCCCGCGATCGAATCTCCACCCATGTCCGACACCTCCGCCCCGAACCGCCAAGGACCATGGCCCCTGGCCCTGATCGTCTCCGGGGGGGTCCTGATCCGCCTGGCCCTGATCGTCGCGGGGGGCGGCCGCCTCGACGATCCCGACAATTACCTCCCGCTGGCCCGCTCGCTGGCCGGCGGCGACGGGCTGAGCTTCGGGGGCCGGCCGACCGCCTATCGCCCCCCGCTCTATCCGATCCTGCTGGCCCCGCTGGCGGCGGCCTTCGAGGGGAAACACCTGCTCGCGGGCGTCGCCGCCTTCCAGCTGATCCTGGCCGCCATGACCATCGTGCTGGCCGGTGCGACGGCGAGGCGGTGGGGCCTGTCGTTCGGCCGGTCGCTGGCCGCGGCGGCGGTCGTCGCGTTCGATCCGGTGCTGGCCCTCCAGGCCCGCTCGGTGATGACCGAGACCCTGGCCGCCTTCCTCGTCGCGCTGACGCTGTTCCTGCTGACGCTCCGGGGCCCCCGGGGGGCGATCGCGGGGGGGATCGGGTTCGGCCTCGCCGCCCTTTGCCGGCCGAGCTTGCTGCCGGGCGCCGGATTGACGGCCGGGGCGGCCCTGATCTGCGGGCCCGGGGCGTGGCCGACGCGGGCGGCCCGATCCGGGCTGATCGCCCTGGCCACAATCCTCACGCTGACTCCGTGGGCAATCCGGAATGCCCGGATCTTCGGCGAGCCGGTCTGGACCACCACGCACGGCGGATACACCCTGGCCCTGGCGAACAATCCGGTCTACTACCGCGAGATCCTCGACGGCCCGCCCGGGGCGGTCTGGTCGGGGGAGAGCCTCGCCCGATGGCAGGAGGAATTGACCCGGCCGGTCGCCGGCCTCCCCGAGCCCGAGGCCGATCGTCGGATCGCGGCGGACGTTCGTCGGCTGATCCGCGAGCGGCCGGGCACCTTCGCCCGGGCCTCGCTGGCCCGGCTCGGACGTTTCTGGGGGATCGCCCCGTCGGGATCTGTTTATTCGACCGCAGTCCGGCTGGCGACGGCGGCATGGACCGTCCCCCTCTGGGCGGCGCTGGCGGTGGGACTGCTCCGGCCGGGAGTCCGCCGCTGGCCTGCCGCCGCGGCCGCCTGCGTGATCGTGGCCCTCTCGATCGTTCATATTTTATACTGGACCGACCTGCGGATGAGGTCTCCGATCGTCCCGGCGATCGCCCTGATCGCCGCCGGATGGGCCCGGCCCGGGCGCCGAGACGAGGCCGAATGAGGTGCGGGCGACGCCAAAAAATTGCACAAAATCGGGATTTTCCTGCTTTGCAAATCGGGGAGATTCGGTAGGCTAAAAGACAGCCGCTCTCGGCGGGTTCCCCTTAGCCGTTTCAGGACGCTAGCCTCGCCAGAACGCTTCTTTTCGCAGAGGTAAGACAGTGGCCAAGAAGCTCTATGTCGGCAATCTGACCTACGACACGACGGAAGACAACCTGGTCGAGCTGTTCAGCGAGTTCGGTGAAGTCCTCTCGGCGCAGATCATCATCGACCGCGACACGAACCGATCCAAGGGGTTCGGCTTCGTCGAGATGGCCGATGGCGGCGATGAGGCGGCGAATGCCCTGAATGGCCAGGATTTCCACGGTCGCAACCTGACCGTCAACGAAGCTCGTCCCCGCGAGCCGCGCGATAACCGCGGCGGAGGCGGCTACGGCGGCGGTGGCGGCGGCTACGGCGGCGGCGGTGGTGGCGGCTACGGCGGTGGCGGCGGCTACGGCGGCGGCGGCGGCCGGGGTGGCAGCGGCGGCCGGGGTGGCAGCGGCGGCGGCTACGGCGGTGGCGGCGGCTACGGCGGCGGCGGCGGCCGTTATTGATCCGAATCCGGGGCCGCCGTCGATCCGGCGGCCTCGACCATTCCAGGCCGATCCCGGCCCGAATCCGATGACAACCCAACCGATGTGAGGCCGGCCCGAAAGGTCGGCCTCATCGCATTTCCGGGCCGCCCGATGTCCCAGGATCTGCGACGCGTCGCGGGCACGACGATAGTCCCTCGCCGATCGGCCTGGTACACTCGGGAAGATTCCCCAAGAGCGATCGATGATGAGGGTCGGCGAGTCCGCCTCGGCCCTCCGGACGAGGAACCGCCTTCGATGCACGAGATCGACGCCCAGACGCTGCTCGAACAAGCCTCCTTGATCGGCCTGATCAGCCGCGACCAGGCCAAGGCCGTCCGGGCCGATGCCGAGGACGGCAGCATCGAGGCGGTCACGCGGGTCCTGCTCCGCCGGGATCTCCTGACGGCCTGGCAGGTCGAGAAGTTCAAGAAGGGGGACCTGTCCGGGTTCATCTTCGGCGGCTGCAAGGTGCTGTTCCACATCGCCGAGGGGACCTTCGCCCGGGTCTATCGCGGGCGGAAGATGGCCGGGAATCAGTCGGTGGCCATCAAGGTCCTCCGGCAGCGCTTCGTCGCGGACCCGGCGGCGATCGCCCGCTTCAACCAGGAGGCGGAATCGGGCATGCGCCTGGTCCATCCCAACATCGTCCAGACGTACGAGTATGGTGAGCAGGACAAGAAGTACTACATGATCATGGAATTCGTCGAAGGGTCGAACCTTCGCGACTTCCTCCGCATCCGGGGCCGGTTGACCCCGGAAGAGGCCCTGCCGCTGATGATGGGCCTGGCCAAGGGGCTGGCCTTCTCGCTCGACAAGGGCGTGACCCACCGCGACCTGAAGGCGAGCAACATCCTGATCTCGTCGAGCGGCGAGGCCAAGCTCGTCGACTTCGGCCTCGCGACCATCGAGGGCGAGGAGAAGAAGATGGCCGCCGCCCACGGCCAGCGGACCGTCGACTACTCGGCCCTGGAGCGGACCTGCGGCAGCCCCAAGGGGGACAAGCGGTCGGACATCTTCTTCCTCGGCTGCGTGTTCTACCAGATGATCACCGGCGTCCTGCCGATGCCCGAGGTCGAGACCAACGACCCGCTCAAGAAGATGCTCAAGCGGGGCATCAACACGATCAAGCCGCTCAGCGATCAAAGGCATGCTCCCGACGAAGGGCTCAGCAGGATCATCGAGAAGATGATGAAGGTGGACCTGAAGGCTCGCTATCAGACGATGGAACAGGTCGTCTCGGACCTCGACGACTACCTGGAACAGCTGGCCGCCAAGTCCCATGGGGGCCAGGCGAAGCGATCGATGCCCGGACCGGGATCCGCCGCCCCGGCCGCCGCCGCGGCCGTGGAGCATGTGGACGAGGTCCACGGCCCCGAGGACGCCGGCGAACTCGGGGGCGAGGTCAAGCGGCTGCTCTGCGTCGAGGCCCAGTCGGAAGTCCAGGACGCCCTGAGGAAGTACCTGACCCGGATGGGCTACCGGGTCCTGATCGTGTCCAGCCCCGAGCTGGCGGTCGAACGCTTCCGCGAGAACCCGACCGACGGGGTGGTCTTCGACGCCGACGGCCTGGGGCCGGAGGCGCTCGACGCCTTCCTGTCGATCCACGAGAAGGCCCGCGAGGATGGCCACGACCTGTCCGCCGTGGTGCTGCTCGGGCCCCGGCAGCACTTCCTGGCCAAGCGCCTGCCCACCAACAAGCGCCTGGTCGTCCTCCCCAAACCCCTGAAGATGAAGCAGATCCAGGACGCGATCCAGAAACTCGTCCCGATCGCCTGATCGATCAGCCCCCCTTCTTGCGATCGGGCGGCTTGACGCCCATCGCCAGCATCAGCGCCTGGAGGTCCGCCCAGGCGTCCTTCTTGCCGGCCGGGTTGCGGAGCAGGTAGGACGGGTGGTACGTCACGATCGTGGGAATCCCCCGGTAGCGGTGCCACTTGCCGCGCAGGCGGCTGATCGGCAGCGCCGTCTCCAGCAGGGTCGACGCGGCGATCTTGCCCAGCAGGCAGATGAACTCCGGGCGGACGATCTGGATCTGGCGTTCCAGGTAGGGCAGGCAGTTCGCGATCTCTTCGGGCAGCGGGTTGCGGTTCTCCGGGGGGCGTGATTTCAGGATGTTGGCGATGTAGACCTCCTCGCGGGTCAGGCCCATCCCCTTGGTGATCATGTCCGTGAGCAGGGCCCCGGATCGGCCGACGAAGGGCCGGCCGGAGGCGTCCTCGTCGGCGCCGGGGGCTTCCCCGACGAACATCAGGCGGGCGGTGGCCGAGCCCTCCCCGAAGACCGTCTGGGTCCGCGACGCCGCCAGGTGCGGGCAGCGGACGCACCCGGAGACCTCCCGGGCCAGCGTCGCCAGCAGGCCGGCGCGATCCTCGGCCGGGACGGCCGGCTCCAGCGCAGGCTCGTCGAACAGGGAGCCGGTCGCGGCCGGGGGCGTCGAGGGCAGGGCCCCCCGGGGGGCCGCCGGGGCGGAGGCGGCCGGCGCCCCCGCCGGCATCCGGATCGACGGAGGCTCCGCGGGGCTGGCGGCGACGGGTCGCGGCGCGGGCGTGGCGGGCGCTGCGGGCGCGGGCCGGGACGCCGGGGCGGCGGGCATGGGCCGGGCGGGCTGGGCCCCCGGCTGGGCGACCGAGGCCAACGACGCGGGACGGCCGAGCGGCGCCGGCAGGGCGAGACGATCCAGCCCCGAGCGGGCCAGGGACTCCAGCCGTTGCCGGGCGATCCGGATCAGCCGCGTCCGCTCCTCGGCGCGATCGACCTCGATGTTCCCCTCATCCTCCATGATGGCGCTGCTCACTTTATCCGGGCCTTTCAGGGTTGGGGGACGTGGCGATCGGCCACCGCGGCCGGGTTGCGGAAGGAGGTGGCGACCCACCGCTTCCAGCCCGGGATGTTGTAGCCGAAGTCCTGCCCGGTCAGTTTCACCAGGGCGGACAGCACCTCGACGTTCCTCCGCTCATACGGGACCAGCTTCGGCAGCATCGGTCGCGGCCCGCCCACGCCTCCGCCGCCCAGATTGACACCGAAGCCTCCCAGGGCGCTGGCGGGGATCGAGCTGGCCCCGAACGCGACCGATCCGCTGCCGACGACCGCCGGCGTGGTGATCGGGATCGACGGCCCTCCGCCGACGTAGAAGCCGGACGGGGCCGGGCCGCTGCCGACGGTGGGATCGGGGACCATCACCGTCTGATATTCGACCGAGATCAGCGCCGGCACCAGTCGGGGCACCAGGGCGACCGCGTTCAGGCCGGCCAGGGCCCAGGCCGCCCGGTTGATGACCTCGGTCTGGTTGGACTGGAGGGCCCGGGCCAGGCCGGGCAGGACCTCGTCGGGCTCGCGGCGGGCCAGCTCGGCCATGATGGCCCGGCGGGTCGGCTCGTCGGCCTCGGCAAGCAGCCGGGAGACCAGGGCCCGAGACGCCTCGGGGCCGGGGATCTCCCCCAGGACGCGGGCGGCCAGGCCGCGGACCTCGGGCTCGGGGTCGTTGCCCAGGCCCCGCGCGATCGGGCCGACGGCGGCGACCTCGCGGATCGCCAGGAGGGCCGCCTCGGCGTCGCGGCTGCGGTCCTCGGGGCCCCGGCGATAGGTGTCGAGCATCTTGCCGATCCGCTTCGACCAGCTCCGGGCCTCGGTCGAGAACGCCGCCTGGGCCTCGCGCTTCTCCTTCTCCTCGACCGTGAGCCAGTGGCCCTGGTATTTGACCAGCCCTTCGGCCATGCGCTGGGCGTCGTGGTCGAGCCACCGGCCGTCCGAGAAGACATGGCCGAGCTTGGCGCGGGCCTGGCCGAACTCGCCGTCCTGGCGGATGACCTCCTCGAAGTGGGCCCGGGCCAGGTCGGCGAGCTTGTGTTCCTCGCACCAGACCCCCAGGTCATATTCCTCCTGGGGCGTGGTGCGGGGCTGGGCCCGGAGGGTCGCATACTCGTCCAGGACGCTGGGCTCGGGGACGACGCGGGCGATCTGCTCCCGGCGGAATTCGAGCGGCTTGCCCTGGAACCCGATCAGCTGGACCATGCCCTTGCGGGCCGGGTCGGGCACCACCTTCCCCTTGATCTCGCCGCCGCCCCGCAATGAGATCCGATCGGCCCGGGCCTCGGCGGCCGGGACGACCGCCAGGAGCGCGAGCAGCCCCTTGGC
The DNA here is from genome assembly GCF_051175315.1 of Tundrisphaera macrotermitis. Taxonomy (NCBI): domain Bacteria; kingdom Pseudomonadati; phylum Planctomycetota; class Planctomycetia; order Isosphaerales; family Isosphaeraceae; genus Tundrisphaera; species Tundrisphaera macrotermitis. Next base: position 974,928 of record NZ_CP195100.1, on the reverse strand, counting down.
GATCGGCGATGACCTCGGGAAGATGGCGAGGGGCATGGAGGTGGTCCTTTCGGGTGGTTGTGTCGCGAACGTGACGACCCAATCCTCGATTGTAAGGATCGGGGAAGACGCCCGACAATCGCCGAGTCCATTTGGCAAACCGGGCAAGCCGGGCCCTCGATGCGGGCCGGGCCAGGGGGGATTGCGATGAGCACGACGGTCGAGCAGCATCGTTCCGAGGGCCCGCACGCGCTTCGCATCGCCGTGGTCACGGTCTCCGATACCCGGACCACCGCGACCGACACCTCGGGCGACCTCGCGGCGAGCCTGGCCGAGGCGGCCGGCCACGCGATCGTCGGCCGGGCCATCGTCCCGGACGAGCCCGAAGCGATGCGGACGCTCCTGCGGGGATACGATCCATCCGAGGTCCATGCCGTGCTGATGACGGGGGGGACGGGGATCTCCGCACGGGATCAGACGTATGAAACCGTGTCCGCGCTGTTGACCAAACACCTCCCGGGCTACGGGGAATTGTTCCGGATGCTGAGCTACGAGGAGATCGGGACGGCGTGCCTGCTGAGCCGGGCCACGGGGGGGCTGATGGGCGAGGTCGTGGTCCTGACCATGCCGGGCTCGACGGCGGCGGTCCGCACGGCGATGACCCGGGTGATCCTGCCGGAACTGGCCCACATCGTCCGCGAGGCCCGCAAGCACTGACGCACCGCCCCGGTGTTTCATTCGACCCCCTTGGTCCGGGCTTGCCGCCAGGCGTAGAGGGAGATGGCTGCGGCGGTGGCGGCGTTGAGCGACTCGACCCCGGGCTCCATCGGGACGCACAGGGTCGGGCCGGACCGGAGGTGTTCGGGCAGTCCCGGCCCCTCGACCCCCACGACCAGCCCGAAGCGGTCGGGGAAGGGGGCCGCGCCGACCTCCGGGCCGTCGGTGGCCAGGCTGAAGATCGGGGCCGACGCTGCGGCGAGGTCGTGGATCGACGGCCCCTGTTCCAGCGGGACCTGGAACAGCGCCGTGCCGGCGGCCCGGGCCGCCTTGGGGTGGAACGGGTGGGCCGCCTCGCGGAGCAGGACGACCCGGGCCGCGCCGAAGGCCGCCGCCGAGCGGATCACGGCGCCGACGTTCTCCGGGTCCTGGAACGGGACGAACAGGGTGCAGCCGTCGGGCCAGGGGGCGGCGTCGGCCCAATCCGCCATCTTGGGGACCTTGACCAGCAGCAGCGGCGACCGCGTGCCGGCCGCGTCCAGCTCCTTGAACAAAGGCTCGGACAGGCGGAACCAGATCGGCCGGTCGGGGGTCACGATCGGCGGGGGCGGCGGGCCGTCGGCCACGGTCAGCCAGCCCTCGATCCGGCCCGGGAACCGCTGGACCACCTCGGCCACCACCCGGGCGCCGGAGACCAGGGCCCGGCCGTGCTTGCGGATCCCCCTGGCCGACAGGAGGTCCTGCATCATCTTGAAGGTCGGGTTGGCGACGCTGGCCAGCTCGCGGGTCGGGCCGTCGTGGGCCTTTTCGGGCGCGACGAAGGACGTGGGGGCCGGGGCGTCGAGCCTCTCGTAGACCACCAGCCGCCGCTCGTGCTCGGTGCCGGGGATGCGGTAGGCGTGGTCGGACACCAGCCGGAACGCCTCGCCGTGGGTCCGGCGGGCCTCCTTGATCTCGTCGTCGCAGTCCGGCCCCTTCATCAGGAGCATCCGGCCGCCCGGCTCCAGGCACTCGGCCACCCGGTCCAGGGTCTCGGGGATCGACGCCACGGCGCGGGTGATGACCCCCCGGACCCGGTGCGGGAACTTGGGCCCGACCTTGCCGGCGTAGACCTCGACCCCGTCCAGCTTCAGGCGATCGCGGACCGTCTCCAGGAAGGTCGCGCGGGCTCCCCTGGGCTCGGCCAGGATCATCTGCACGCCGGGCCGGGCGATCTTGAGCGGGATGCCCGGCAGCCCCGGCCCCGACCCCATGTCCACCAGGGGCGAAGGCAGGCTGGCATGTTTGAGCACCAGCAGGCTATCCACATAATGCTTGAGGACCATGTTCTCGAAGTTGTGGATCCGGGTCAGGTTGAGGTCGGCGTTGGCCTCGCGGAGCATCCGGTGGTAGGCCCACAGGGCGTCCACCTGATCCGGGCCGAGGTTGATGCCGCATCCCCTCAGGATGGCTTCCAGGGATGAACGATTGGGAGCCATGTCGATCTCTCGCAAGCGGGAAGGGACCAGTGAGCCTCCCATCATAAACCGTGGCCCGCCAAGGGCCAAGGTTCGCCGATCGGTTCCTCCCGGGATCGCCGGATGGCTTCGTTCCGCCGCCGGTCGTAAACCGGGCAAGGCCGGGAATTTGGCGAATGAATGCTCGCCGCGAGAAAGGCGGCATGGGCTTTGCTTCTGGGACTCACATCGTTGCTCGAATCGGTGTGTACCGGTGGGCGAAAGCGAAACGACCTGAGAAGCGGGTGAAAGCCATGGCCGCGATCGAACAGATGCCGTTCCTGGTGGGCGCGATCCAGTACTCCATCCTCTACATGCTGTTCGGCGGCGGGATCATGGGCGCGATCGTGATCTTCATCGTGGCCAAGATGTTCGGCAAGTGAACCGAGGCTGACGAATCGGAACCTTCGAGATCCGACGAACCGGGGCCATTCCCCTCGGGCTGCGGCCCGCCGGGGGTGGTCCTGTTCGCGTCTCCGGAGCGAGGGCGCGACGGGGCCGGGCCCGATCGGGACGGGATGAGTCGAACGTCACCGCCCGGCGTCAGGCGGATCTTCGGGACTCGCCGGCGCGTCTCGCTTCCTTCCTCGCCTCGGCCAGCAGGACGCGTGGGTCGCGACGCCGTGCCCGGGGCGTGGGCACCGGGGTGATGCCGGGCGGGGCCGGTTCCGGCTTGGGCACCGAGGAATCTGGGGCTGGCGGGATGGCTTCGGCGGCGGGAACTTCGGTGGTGGGGGCCGCCGGCACCGGCTCCGGTCCTGGTTCCGATTCAACTTCGGGCCCGGCCTGGAGGTAGGTTTCGAGGTCGGGGTGGGGCCGGAGGAAGCCGGGGACCTTCTGGAGCTGGTCCATGCACCAGCGGAGCCGCCGGTACAGGGTCGTTTCGTAACGGCGGAGCCGGCGCAGCTCCGGCGTGCCGCCCTGGGCCAGTTCGCCGAGGTCGGCCTCGGCCATGGCCCGGTCGAGCTGGTCGGCGTCGGCCACCTCGGCCATCCGTTCCTGGAGCAGTGCGACCTGCTGTCGGGCGAGATCCCCGGGCGTCGGGGGCGTCCCCTCCACGCGGCCATCCAGGCCGATCGTCTCGCCCGGCCGGCCGCGTCGGAACGATCGAGGAGCGCCGAGCAGGTCGAACGCCATCGCGGTGTGGGAGGCGTCCCATCCGCCCTCGCGATCGGCCTCGCGGGCCAGCAGGGCCCATCGCGTCATCAGCCACTCGCAGCCATGCAGGGTCGCGCGCAGGGTGTTGCCGACGTGGGCCGGGTCGTCCGCGATCCGGGCCCCCAGGGCCTCGGCCTCGGCCCGGCGATCGTCGTCCCAGAACCGTTCGGCCCGGAGCGAGATCCGGTCGCGCTCGCGGCGTTCGACTCGTCCGATCCGGTCGATCCGGATCGTCAGCACCGCGACCTCCTCGACGACCCAGGCGTGGAAGTAGTTCTGCGGCTTGAGCGACTGGAGGTAGAGGCCGGCCCGGGCCCGGACCGCCTCCGCATCCTCGGGGACCTGGACCACCTCGGAACAGAAGCCGTGCTTCAAGGCGTTGGCACGCGATCGGGCCCGCCCCTCGGGCGTCTTCGGGCCGGTGCTCCGGCGCGCGTTGTTTCGGTTCGCTTCGAGTTGTTTCTGGCTGACGGCCATGATGGGGGCTCGATCGGTGTGGCGACGCGACGAATGGACGCGCCTACACTATCGTTGCGTCGAACGTCCTTAAGCCGAGTTTTTCCCGATCGGCCGGGATTTTGCCCGGCCGGGGTCGGCGGAATCTTCGGGGCCGGGCCCACGCTACGATCGGGATGGATCGCAAAGGCCGATCGAAATCCCCTCCCAGGGGGGGAGAAGATCCGCCGGGGGCCGGGGGATCGGGCATACTCGCGGGGGCGAGGATCCGGGCGTGGCCCCCGGCGACGGCTCGGATTGGCGGACGGAGCTGCGAACATGATCGGGCCTCGGGCGATGCGGGCGGCGCTGATCCTGGCGATCGGCATGTCCTGGGCGGCCTCGGCGGCCCGCGGCGGCGAACGCTATTTCGTGATCATCTTCGGTTCGCAGTCGCAACCCAAACGCCTGCGATACACCCATACCTGGGCGACCTTCGTCCGGGTGGCCGGGGAGGGGAATCCGGCGACCGACCCGGCCGAGGTGCATACGATCAGCTGGCTGCCCGCCACGCTGGAGGTGCGGGTCTGGGCGGCCCGGCCCGAGCCGGGCGTCAACCTCGACCTGGAGGCCTCGATCGCCGCGGTCACGGCCCAGGGGGAGTCGATCACGGCCTGGGGGCCCTTCGAGATCGGCCGCAGGGGGTATGACCGCTCGCTCGCCGTCCGGTCGTCCCTGGAGAGCGGGGCGATCGAATATCGGGCCATCAGCACGCGCCTGGACCTGACGATCAGCGACTGCATCCACGCCGTCGCCGCGGTCGACCCCGAGTTCGGCCGCGACAACTATCCGCTGATCCGCATCGGCAAGCCCGCCTCGCGCCACATCGCCCGGGAGGTCCACCTCCGCAGCCCCTTCCCGCAGGAGGGCACCGGCGCCGAGGCGCTCTTCCCCCGGCTGGGTCTCTCCCACCTCCCGATCGAGATCGTCCCCCCCGAGCGGATCCCCTACCGCAGGTGCGGCCTGTGCCGGATCCCGGAGTGATCCTCCCGGGCCTCCTCGCGCGGAAATCCGCGGCCCGATCGCCACTTCACCGCGCGAGCACCGAAGGATAGACTGGCCACCGCCGGCGAGAACCGGCGGGCCGGACGCCGTTTCAAGGAGAGGGATGATGGGCCGAGCGCTGCTGGTCATCGACGTGCAGAACGAGTACTTCACCGGCGCCCTGCCGATCACCCACCCGGCGGGCCACCTCGACCAGATCCTCAAGGTGATGGACGCCGCCGCGGGTCGGATCCCGACGGTCGTGGTGCAGCACCACTTCCCGCAGCCCGACAAGCCGTTCTTCCAGAAGGGCACCCCCGGCTGGGAACTGCATCCCGAGGTGGCCGCCCGGCCCCGGGACTTCCTGGTCGAGAAGACGTTGCCCGGCAGCTTCACCAACACCCCGCTCGAAGCCTGGCTGAGGGAGCAGGGCATCGACACCGTCACGATCGCCGGCTACATGACGCACATGTGCTGCGACACGACCGCGCGCGAGGCCGTCCACCGGGGCTTCGGCGTGGAGTTCCTCAGCGACGCCACCGGGACGTTGCCGCTCTCGAATTCGGCCGGCGCGGTGACGGCGGAGGAACTGCACCGATCCATCCTCTGCGCCCAGCAGATGCTTTTGAGCGAAGTTCTGCCGACCTCGACCTGGCTGGGAGGACTCTGACTGGGGGCAGGCCGGCTACCCGATGGCCTGCGGGCCCGCCGCCCGATTTTCTACGGTAGGCGTTTCGGGCCGGATCGGCGACGCCGGACTGCCGCGATCGGGCCCGCGGATTGCCATCAAATCCCCCATCGGTGAGAATCGGGAGGGCGGGTCGATCGGTCGACTGGCGAGTCTGCGAGGCAACCTGCGAACGCCCGGGATTTCCTGAAGGCCGCACTCCAACGGCTTTCCGCGGCCGAAGCGATCTTCGAGACGCTACGGATCAACCTGGAAGCTCAATACATCGGTGGATATGCCGTAGAGTGTGCCCTCAAGGCACTCATCCTGGAAAAGACGCCCGAGGCCGACCGACCGGAGACCCTTTATCGACTGACGCGAGGGATCGCGGCGCACCGCAAGGAAGTCCTTCTCGGCAGGCTGCGAGAACTCGGCATCACGCTCACGCCCGAACTGGCGGGACGGATGAGGCGATTCGATTGGGACACGAGTCTCCGATACGAAACCGGGCGACTTGATACCGGAGAAACGCGGGCTCTCCTCAAGACCGCGAAGTCAATCTGCGAATGGGTTGGAGGACAAATCCGATGACGATCGCCATCCACCCTGCCTGGGAAGCGAAACGGACGGAAGAGACGCGTCAGGTCGAGGGGCTTCTGAGGCAACACTTCGATCAGGTGGATTCGTATCGTTATAACGCCGCCTCGATCCGGGTCCGGGTCATCGACCCTCGATTCGAGGGCGTGCCCCGCGATGAGCGTGACTTACAGGTGGAGGCTCAGATCGCCCACCTGCCCGAAACGATCCAGCGCGACATCGTGACGATCTTCTGCTTCGCACCTTCGGAACTGGACAAACGCCCCGAAACCTTCCGCGAATTCATGCTCAACGCCGAATTCGACGACCCGAGCCCTTCGATGCTGTAAAACGTCGGTGACGTTTGCTTCGTCCGGACCCAGCTCCGATCTCATCGCCAATTCCATCGCTGGGTCCAGACCCGGCCTACTCCTGCTTGCCGGCGGCCAGGGATTGGCCGCTGGTGTCCTCGGCGGGGTCGAGCCAGGCGACGTCGGCGGAGTCATCGGCGAAGCGCTTGATGCCGACCTCGCGGATCTGGGCGTCGTCGACCTTGTCCAGGGGCGTGTAGCGGGGGTGGTGGGAGTCCTTGTAGGGGTCGTTGTGCCGGGCGTTGTAGCAGCAGATCAGGCTCCAGCGAGGGTCGGGCGAGGCGTTGCGGTCGGAGCGGTGCAGGGTGTTGGGGTGGAAGAACAGGGCGTCGCCGGGGTTCATCTCGACGTGGACCAGGGGCAGGCGCGTCAGGACGTGCTCGACTCGCTCGGCGTCGGCGCCGGCTTGGTCGCCGGTCAGGACGTGCTCGATCCGGCCCAGCCGGTGCGAGCCGGGGATGACCTGCAGGCAGCCGTTCTGGCGGGTGCAGGGGTCGGCCGCGATGAACACGCTGACGAGGTCGGGGAACAGGACGCCGTTCTGGTACCAGTACCCGTAGTCCTGGTGCCAGGCCCAGGCCCCGCCCACCAGGGCGTCTTTCATGATCATCTTGGAATGGTAGTGGTAGACCTCGTCGTCGAGGATCTGCTCGCAGGCGTCGACCACCCGGCGGCAGCGGGCGAACATCCCGTAGATGCCGTCGCCGGGGTGGTTCCAGAGCGAGAGCCGGACCCGGCCCCCCTCGCCGTCGGCCCTGCCGAACGAGTGCTGGTCGAGCGCCCGGTCCTCGCGGGCCGATCGGACCAGGAGCGACGCCTCGTCGGCGTCGAACAGGGCGGGGACGAGCAGGTAGCCGTCGCGTTCATACCGGGCCAGCTGGTCGGGCGAGAGGGGGCCGGGACGCATGGCGGTGCTCCGGGTTCGGATCGGGGTCGGGTTCGGCGCGATGGGATCGGACCCATCATTCAGAGTCCGGCGATCCCGATCAAGACCGCGGCCGACACGAGCAGGCAGGTCCACACGAGCACCTGGGTGCGCGGCCGGGGCCAGCCGAACCGGACGCGCCGGGCCATCCGCCACCGGGCCACCACCCCCGAGCAGGCGTGCCACTTGCACCGGAGCAGGACGCCGGTCCGGCCGCAGTCGAGGCAGTGATAGTGGATCAGGTAGGGCATCCCCGCCAGCAACGACGTGCCCAGGACGGCCAGCGACGGCCGCCATTCGGAGGAGACGGCCCGCATCCCCAGGACCCAGGCGACCAGCCCCAGCACCGCCAGGAACGGGTTGACGACCACCTTGCGGAACCGTTCCAGCTCCGATTCGGCGGGCCAGGCGATCATCGGCGGGTCGAATTCCGGGTCCGAGGGGCGCGAGCTGGGCGAGGCCAAGGCGGTGGACCTTTCCGGGCGGAGATCGGCGGGCGTGGCATCGTCGTGCATGGATCCTACCGCACCCGCCTCCCGGGACGCAAATCGCGGGGATCGGCGCGGATTCCTGATGGACGCGGCCGGTTGGGTCGCCGATAATCGGACCCATCGGAGATCGTGCCCCGGTCGGGGCGGTCGGTCGTCGGGGAGGGTCGATGCGGCTGGCGACGTGGGTCTTCCTGGTGCTGGTCCTCGGGGTCGTCATGGGCATTGCCCGGGATGAGGTCGGGCGCGTCGCGGTGATCGTCTTCGTCGCCGGCGCCGCGATCACGGCGGCCGGGCTGACTATCAGCCTGGCCCTGTTCCAGACCGTGGCCGCGCTGGGCGAGGCCCGGGGCGTGGCCGCCCACCTGGAGGCCGCGGTCGCCACCGCCGTGGTCCTGGCGGTGGGATCCGCGCTGATCGTCGGGCTGTTCTTCGCCGCGGCCCTCGGCGTGGACTGGGCGGTCCCCTGAGCCGGGGCCGGCGGGCGAGGGTCGGACCCGCGACTCCTTTCGATGCGACGTCGTACGGCTGGCCTCCAGGGAGGGGAGTCGCGTGGATGCTACGGGCGACGAGATCGAATGGCTGGAGAGCGGGCCACAGCCCGGATCGGGCCGGGATGAGCCGGCCGGGCCGCCGGGACATGGCGCCGGCCGGCGTCGGCACGCCGCGTCCCAGGGGGATGGGATCACCTGGGTGGGCCCGCTGTCCGGCCCCCCGCCCCCGAAGCCGAACACCCGCCTGAACGTGGCCGCCCTGTCGGCCAAGGATCGGGACTGGCACCGGAGCCTGGTCACGCGGGTGAAGCCCCAGAAGGTCAGGTGGAAGACCGGCCACCTGCTCGGGCTCAACCTCTGCGCCGCGGCGATGTTCGGCTATTTCCGCTATCTCCTCAGCGCGTCGCGCGGATCTCCCGTCGAGGTCGGCCTGCTGGTCGTCGCCTCGTTGGTCCTGGTCGTCTCGATGATCGCCGGCGCGATCGTCCTGAACCGGCTGTCGTCGTCGTACCGCCGGCGGTCGGAGAATCGGGACGGGCGGGCCGCCCAGGCGCTCGAAGTCGCCTCGATCGCCGCCCTGGGCGGGTCGGTCCTGCTGGTCGCCCTGCTGATCCTGCTCGGGCTCGGGTTCGCGGTCCTGGTCTTCAACGCCATCGTCGAGGGCCGATGAGCGATCGGCCCGGGCGAGGCGGCCGGGTCGCGGCGATCCGGCTGGCCAGACCGAGGGCCGTCGCGGTAGGGTGGGGGCCGCCCGAGGGATCGGGGCGACCACGATCCGCCACCAGGACCATCGCCATGCCCGCCGCCACCTATGTGCCCGAAGTCTTCCCGCATCGCTGGCTCGCGGCCGACGCCGAATTCAAGACCTGGGACCAGATCGAGCCCTGGTATCGCCGCCTCCTGGAGCGGCCGATCGATTCGACCGAGGACCTCGAAGCCTGGCTGTTCGACCTCGGCGAGTTGAACGGGGCCGTGTCGCAGGAAGGGGTCCGGCGCTACGTCGCCATGACCTGCCAGACCGACGACCCCGACCGCGAGGCCGCCTACCTCGCCTTCGTCCGCGACATCGAGCCGCTCCTCAAGCCGATCCAGAACGAGCTGCGCTCCCGCTACCTCGACTCGCCGCACCGGGCGGGTCTGCCGAAGGACCGCTTCCACGTCTTCGACCGCGCCCAGGAGAACCGGCGGACCCTGTTCCGCGAGGCCAACATCCCCCGCGAGACCGAGCTGGCCGAGCTGGAACAGCAGTATCAGAAGGTCGTCGGGGCGATGACGGTCACCTTCCAGGGGCAGGAGCGCACCCCGTCGCAGATGTCGCCGTTCCTGGAGGAGACCGACCGGGCCCTGCGCCAGTCCGCCTGGGAACTGGTCGCGGCCCGCCGGCTCGTCGATCGCGACACCCTGGATGACCTGTTCGACCGGATGATCGCCCTGCGGCAGGAGATCGCGCGGGAGGCCGGCTTCCCCGGCTTCGTCCCCTACGCCTATCGCGTCCGCGAGCGGTTCGACTACGGCGTGGCCGAGGCGGTGGCGTTCCAGGATGCCATCGAGAAGGTGGTCGTCCCCCTGGCCCGGAAGATCCAGGACGACCGCCGGAAGGCGCTCGGCGTGGACCGGCTCCGCCCCTGGGACCTGTCCGTGGACCCCCTGGGCCGGCCGCCGCTCCGCCCGTTCGCCGAGGTCGATGCCCTGGCCGTCGGGGCCGAGGCGATCTTCTCGGACGTCGACCCCGAGCTGGGCGGGCAGTTCGCCTACCTCCGCGAACACGGGCTGCTGGACCTGGCCAACCGCAAGGGGAAGGCCCCGGGCGGGTATCAGACGACCCTGGAGGACGACCGCCTCCCGTTCATCTTCATGAACGCGGTGGGCGTCGACGGCGACGTGCGGACCCTGCTCCACGAGGGGGGGCACGCCTTCCACGCGCTGGCCAGCCGGGGCGAGCCGCTGGCCGCGTATCGCGAGAGCCCGATCGAGTTCTGCGAGGTCGCCTCGATGTCGATGGAACTGCTGGGGGCCCGCAACCTGGCGATGTTCTACGCCGAGGAGGACGCCAACCGCTCCTACCGCCAGCTCCTGGAGGGGATCGTCACGATCCTGCCCTGGATCGCCACGGTGGACGCCTTCCAGCACTGGGTCTACGACCACCCCGGCCACACCCGCGACGAGCGCCGGGCGGCCTGGAACGCCCTGCTGGACCGGTTCGGCGGTGATGTGGACTGGTCGGGCTACGAGGAGGCCCGCGCCAACGGCTGGCATCGCCAGTTGCACATCTTCCTCTACCCGTTCTATTACATCGAGTACGGGATCGCCCAGCTCGGGGCGTTGCAGGTCTGGATGGCGAGCCTGAAGGACCGCGTCGCGGCGGTGGCGGCCTATCGCCGGGCGCTGGCGATCGGCGGGGCGAAACCCCTGCCCGAGCTGTTCGAGGCGGCCGGGGCGAGGTTCGAATTCACCGAGAAGAGCCTGGCCCCCCTGATGGCGGCCATCGGCGCGGAGCTGGATCAGCTCGGCCCCTGAATCGGGGCGGCAGGTCAGGCGATCCGGGGCGGGGGGAGGGCCCCCGCCCCGGCGGCCGGGGCTGGTTCGCTCGACGGGCTCAGACGATGTCCTTGAGCGCCTTGAGCGGGACGGCCTTGACGACGTTGCGGGCCGGCTTGGCCTTGACCGTCATCGGCTCCTTGGTGAACGGGTTGATCCCCTGCTTCTCCTTGGTCGCCTCCTTGCGGACGAGCTTGAGCTTCAGCAGGCCGGGGATCACGAACAGGCCGGGTCCCTTCTTGCCCAGGTCCTTGGCGATCTCCTCGCCCATCGCGTCGAAGACGCTGGAGATGTCCTTCTTGGGGATGCCGGTGCGCTCCGACAGGCGGGTGAAGATCTCGACCTTGGTGGCGGCCTTCTTGGGGGGGGCGGGGGCGGGGGCGGCCTTGGCCCCCTTCTTCGGGGCGGCCTTGGCCTCGGGGGCCTTCGGCTCGGGCTTCGCTTCGGCTGGCTTGGGGGCGGCTTTCTTGGCCATGGGTCTGGTTCCCTCCTTATGAGGGGTCGCATGATGCTCGGTGAACCCGACGGTTCCGGCCGCCCCGACGGGGCCGAATACCGAGGTTCCTGCCGAGTTTTTCGACGGAGACGCGGGAAACATACAGGAAAAATCGCGGCTCGGCCCGGTTCTTGGCGATAATGCCCGGTTTTTCCGCCATCCGCAACGCCGCCCGCCCGAAAACCCCCGGAAAACTCGGGCTTTTCCGCACTTCCTCACACCATGGCGCGCGACGGCTTCGGCTCGAAGGCCTGGAGGAAGCGGCCCGTGGCCGAGATCATCGCCACCGCGAAGCCCGCCCCGGCGAATGCCTCGGCGCTGCGCTGGGCCTCCTTGAAGTCATCGAACGAACGATGCATGTGCACGCTCCCGTCGGTGATCCTCAGCAGGATCGTCGGGCTGCTGGTCCGCCCCGGAATCCGCATGGTTCTCGCCCCCGCCGGGCCGGCCCCTCGTCGGGCGGGCCCGGGTGTCGCCGTGTCGTGATCGTCTCGCGTCAGAACCCTAGTCCCAATTCGGCGACCCTGGGGCGTCTCGCCGGCAAGGGCCGCGATTTCCCGCCAGCGCAGCGGCGAACCTTGCCCGGACGCAGCGAATCCGTATCATGACCGAGGCGCACGCCAACCCCCGATCCCCGACCCGACCCGACCCGAGGCCCGCAGACATGAGCGCAACCGACGACCCGACGATCCCCCCCGGCTTCAGCGCCTCGGCCGTCCGGGCGGGGATCAAGCCCTCGGGCGGCCTCGACCTGGCGGTGCTGGTGGCCGACGGGCCGTGCGCCGCCGCGGGGACCTTCACCACCAACCGGGTCGCGGCCGCCCCCGTGCTGTGGGACCGGGCGCTCGTGCCGTCCGCGGACGTGCGGGCGGTGGTGGTCAACGCCGGCAACGCCAACGCCGCCACCGGCGCCCAGGGGGAGGCCTCGGCCCGCGCCACCGCCGAGGAGGCCGCCCGGCACCTCGGCTGCCGCCCGGAGCAGGTCCTCGTCGCATCCACGGGCGTGATCGGACACCAGCTGCCGATGGATCGGGTCAAGGCCGGGGTGGCCGCCGCCATCGGCTCGACCACCGCCGACCCGTCGGGCTTCCGCGACGCCTCGCTGGCGATCCTGACCACCGACACCCGGCCCAAGGTCGTCTCGATGGCCCGGGACATCGGCGGCCGCCCGGTGACCCTGCTGGGCCTGGCCAAGGGGGCCGCGATGATCGGTCCCCGGATGGCCACGATGCTCGGCTTCTTCCTCACCGATGCCGAGGTGGCGCCGGACGACCTCCAGCGGATCCTCCGCGATGCCGTCGAGGAGTCGTTCAACTGCATCTCGGTGGAGGGGCACACCAGCACCAACGACACGGTGCTGATCCTGGCCAACGGCCGCCGCGCCGGCCGGCTGGCCGGGCCGGACCTGGCGGAGTTCGCCGGGATGGTCCGGTCGGCGTGCATGGACCTGGCGCGGATGATCCCCGACGACGGCGAGGGGGCGACCCACCGGATCACCATCGACGTGGAAGGGGCGCGCAGCCGCGACGAGGCCCGGACCATCGCGCGGGCGGTCGCCGACAGCCCCCTGGTGAAGACCGCCATCCACGGCGCCGACCCGAACTGGGGTCGCATCGTCTCGGCCGCCGGCTACTCCGGGGTCGTCTTCGAGGAGCGCGAGCTGTCGCTCTGGCTCAACGGCGTCCTGCTCTATGAGGCGGGCGTGCCCCAGGCCTTCGACGCCGCCAAGGTCTCGGCCGACCTCCGTGCCGAGCGCGAGACCCACATCCGGCTCGTGCTGACCCACGGCGACGGCAAGATCCGGTTCTGGACCTGCGACCTGACCGCCGAGTACGTCCGGCTCAACGCCGACTACACGACCTGACCGGCAAGACGGCCCGCGCCCGGGGCGTCAGGCCTCGGGCTTGCGGGAGGCGGCCGCCAGCGGGCGGAGCACCGCGAGCATCGTGTTGAGATGGGCCAGGCGGGGGCCGAAGCGGTCGACGAAGTCGCTCAGGGCGAAGTCGCCCTCCACGAGGTTCTCGTGGTTCTCGTCGACGTAGGTCGCCAGCTCGCCCATGAGGGCGGCGTGGACCTGTTCGAGCTGGCCCAGGGAGTCCCGGCAATGGTCGAGGACGCCCTCATGGCCCTGCTGCCACCGTTCCAGCTCGGCCACCTGGCGGGCCCTCTGGTCGCGGTTGAACTGGGCCGCCTCGCGGGCCAGTTCGAGCTGCTGGCGCTGGGCGTCGAGGATCTGCCGCTGGGTGTCCAGGGTCTGCGACTGGAGCGTCACCAGGGCGTGGAGCAGGGCGACGGGGTCGTTGGTGCCGGGCGGGACCGGTGAGGCCGGCTGGCCGGTGGGAGAGACCTCCATGCGGTAGGTCCATGAGGCAGACGGCGAATTGTCGTGCGATGGCACCCCGACCTCCTTCGTGGCTGGCGACGTCGTCTCCCGAGCGGCGCGACGGCCCAGTCTACCCGAATTTGACACATCCGGACAGGCCAGCCTGCCCGGACGCGCGTCGGGGCCGATCGCTCAGGGGGCGAGATGCTGGAAAGCATCGGCCAGGGCGTCGACGATGTCGCCGGCGATCAGGCCGACCGTGCCGTTGTTGTCGCGGGCGATGTCGCCGGCCAGGCCGTGGGCGTAGACCCCCAGGCACGCGGCGTCGAACGGCGACAGGTCCTGGCCGATCAGGGCGGAGATCACCCCGGTCAGGACGTCGCCCGCCCCGCCGGTGGCCATCCCGGGGTTGCCGGTGGTGTTGACGTAGATCCGGCGTCCGTCGGTCACGATCGTCTGGGTCCCCTTGAGGACGACGATCAGGCCGTCGGCGTGCTGGGCCATCGCCGAGGCGTGGGTCTCGCGGTCGGCCTGGATCTCGGCGGTGGGCCGGCCGGTCAGGCGCGAGAACTCGCCCGGGTGGGGGGTGATGATGATCGGCCGCCTGAGCTTGCCCAGGACCTCGGTCTGCCCGGCCAGGTTATTGATGGCATCGGCGTCCAGGACCGTGGGGATCTCGACCGACTCGACCACCCAGCGGACCAGCTCGCGGAGGTCGGCCGACTGGCCCAGCCCGGGTCCCATCGCCAGGACGTCGGCCTGGGGCAGGAACCGTTCGAGGACCTTGCGGGAGCCGGCCAGGCAGGCGAGCCCCTCGGGGTCGTTGGGGACCGGGTAGGTCATGTAGGACGGTTCGAAGCTGGCCACCGTGGGCTGCACTTCTTCCGGGCAGGCGACCCGCACCAGGCCCGCGCCCGAGCGCAGGGCCCCGGCGCCGAGCAGGGCGGCGGCCCCGGCCGAACCGCGGCCCCCGGCCAGGGCCAACACGGTCCCGAACATCCCCTTGTGGGCGTCCGCCGGCCGCTCGGCCAGCCGGGGAAGTTTCTCGATCCGCTCAAGCGCCATGTTCAGTTCTTTCTCCCGGGGCGGGGCGATCCGCCTTCGCCGATGCCGCCCCCGCGCGGGCCTGGCCGGCCCGTCGCGCGATCAGCCCGGCGATGTGTCCCCCGTTGAACCCCGCGTCGATGTTCACCACGACCACGTTGGAAGCACAACTATTCAGCATGCCGAGCAGGGCGGCGATGCCCCCGAAGCTGGCGCCGTAGCCGACGCTGGTGGGCACGGCGATGACCGGGCAGTCGGTCAGCCCGCCCACGGCGGAGGGCAGGGCCCCTTCCATGCCGGCGACCACCACCAGGCAATCCGCCCCTTCCAGGTCGGGCAGGCGGCGGAGCAGGCGATGGATCCCGGCGACGCCGACGTCGGCGATCAGGCCGACCTCGACATTCCAGGCCTCGGCGGAGACCCGGGCCTCCTCGGCCACGGGCAGGTCGCTGGTCCCGGCCGTCACCACCACGACCTTGCCCAGCTTGGGGCCCGGGTCCGCGTCCCCCTTGATCCGGAAGGTCCGGCCCAGCGGGTGGTATTCGCCGGTGGGGAAGGCCCGGCGGAGCTGGGCGCCGACCTCGGGGTCGACCCGGGTGACGAGCCCGCCGCGTTCGTGGCGGACCAGGGTCTCCAGGATCCGGACGATCTGCTCGGTCGTCTTGCCCTGGCCGAAGATCACCTCGGGCGAGCCGCAGCGGACGGCGCGATGGAGATCGACCGCGGCGAAATCGCCGGCCTCTTCGATGGGCGCCGTCTGCACCTTCCGGGCGGCCTGATCCGGGGAGATCTCCCCGAGGCGGACCGCCTCGAACAACCGCGTCAACTCGAAAGCATCCATCGGCCGGCGCCCCTCGCTGCGCGGGGAATCCCCGCGACCTTGCCACCCCTCGCCCCAAAGTTGTACCCCGTCGCGACAAAGATCGCAACCGATCGCTCCGCCCTTCCGATGCGTATCAAGAGTGTGGTAAGAAATTTGCAAGGGGATGTGTGATGCCTGAGGATCGGTCCGGTCCATTTCGCGGGGAGATCTCGATGGCCATCCAGCCGGGGAACCCATCCGCGCCCAAGGGCGTCCCGGTGGGGCGTCCGAAAAGGCCCCTGGTCCGAGTCCGGACCTCGCCCGAGGTCGAGGACGACGTCCGCCGGATCTCCCCCTGGGAGTGGCAGGGGTGGGGCTGGTCGATCGCGGCGCATGCGCTGCTCCTGCTGATCCTGGGGCTCTGGTACTTCACCCCGCCCCCGACCGGCGTCAAGACCTTCGATACCCGGCTGGCCGGCACCGAGCTGGGCTCCGAATATGGGATGTCCAGCCTGGGCGGGCTCGATACGCCCTTGCCCCCGCCCGAGCTGTCCAGCAGCCCGGACACCTCGATCACTTCATTGAAGGCGTCCGACATCACGCCGGACCCGATGGCCGGCTTCACCGGCAAGTCGGACAACCCCGGCGCGGGGCAGGGGGACGGCTTCGGCCTAGCCCGGTTCGGCAACGGTGGCGAGAATATCCGGGGCGTCGCGGTCAAGGTGGGCGACCCCCAGTTCACCCTCCTTTGGGATTCGGTGGCCGACCTCGACCTCCACGTCTTCGAGCCGGGCGGCTCGGAGATCTACTGGAACTCCCGCAAGGGCCGGCTCGGCGGCGAACTCGACGTCGACAACGTCGACGGCTACGGCCCCGAGAACATCTACTGGCTGATCAGCTCCCCCGACGGCGTCGCCGCGCCCGGCCCCGGCCCGCCCGGCGAGTATCGCTGGCACGTCCACTACTACGGCGGCAACAGAGGCGTCCCCACCCCGACCCGATGGAAGGTCCGGATCAAGCACGGCGGCAAGACCACCATCGAGAGCGGGAAGCTCAACAAGCCGTTCGGACGCAGCCAAACCTACACGCTCAAGGTCGGGCCGGCCTCGTCGGAGGACTCTTCGAAGTGAATTGATGGGGATCGGGGGGATTCCCCCGACCCCCGGAGCGATCAGGCCTCGCTGGCGAGGGTGTGGGCGGGGATCGCGGTTTCGGTCTTGGGGTCCCAGGCGATCGCGGTGCGCTGGCGGTAGGCCATGACGCCCATCGCGATGGCCACGTTGACCTTGTACCCGAGTTCGACCGGGCAGTTGAGCGTGGCGCCGTCGCGGATCGCGGCGAACAGGTTGAGGAAGTGGTTGCGCTCGCTGGCGGCGCCCTCGCCCTTCAGGGTGATCGTCTCCTTGAGCCGGCCGATCGAGGCCTGGGGGATGACCTTGGCGGAGTCGGTCTTGCGGTCGACGACGATGGTGGCGTCGTGGCCGCCGATCAGCTCGGTCAGCGCCGTGTCATTGACCTGCGAGCCGAGCAGGGTGACGGTCGGCCCGTCGGGGTAGTCGATGAACATGTTGAACAGGTCGGGGTTCTCGCGGTCGTCCGGGAAGCCCTGGGGCGTGGTCGAGTCCTTGCCGAAGCAGTAGATCCCGCCGGCCGAGACCACCTGCTTGGGCAGTCCGACGCCCATCGCCTTGGCCAGGAACGACATCTGGTGGAAGAACAGGTCGGTGGCGACGCCGCCGGAGTAGTCCCAGTAGCAGCGGAACTGGAAGTAGCGCGGGGCGTGCCAGTCGCGCTTCGGGGCCAGGCCGTACTTGTGGCCGAGGAACTGGTCCCAGTCGAGGTCCGGGCCGGGCTTGGCGTCGACGTCGTACTCGCCATAGTCGCGCCACTGGCCGGCGGTATTGTTGCGGGTCAGGCTGGACTGGGCCAGGACGACCTTGCCGATGCCGTTCTGCTGGATGTGCTCGCGGATCTTGTCGGCCACGCCCAGGCTGGTCCCCTGGACGCCGACTTGCAGCTTCTTGCCGGTCTCCGCGACGACCTTGACCAGGTCCTTGGCCTGGTCGATCGTGTGGCACATCGGCTTCTCGCAGTAGACGTGCTTGCCGGCGCGGAGCGCCTCCGAGGCGATCTTGTGGTGCCAGTGGTCGGGGGTGGCGACGACCACGAGGTCGACATCCTTGTCGTCGAGGATCTGGCGATAGTCGCGGGCTCCCTCGGCCTTGCCCCCGGCCTTCTCGACCAGGCCGAGGCCCCGGTCGAGCCTCTTGGTGTAGATCTCGCCGATCCGCGTCACGCGGACGTTGTGCTCGTTCTTGCTCGACCAGCCGAGCAGGGGGTTAAGGAGCTGGGCTCCGCGGACGCCGACGCCGACCACGGCGACATTCAGTCGGTCATTGGCCCCGGCGGCCCTGGCGAAGGTGCCGGCCGCGAGGCCGGCCGTGGCCGCGGCGGACGTGCCCAGGAAGCCACGGCGGGAGATCGGTGCGGGGTTGGTCATGGGGTGGCACTCCTGGTGGGTTAGGACTGGCGGTGAACCATCAGCTTAGCCCCTACGATCCGCCCTCGCAAGCGGACCAGCCGACGCGGAGGAGGCCGTAAAGCCGGTAAATATAAGGGTTATCGCGATCTCGCCGATACCGTAATCCTTGCGGGTCGCGTGAAGGTTTAGGGGCAGGATGTAACGGGCGTAACATGTGGGCAAGAGGCAACTCCTGGCGACTTTGGTTTGCTAGGCAATTTGGAGAAAGACCCTGAAGCTCCGGGTCGGAGAAGGCCGAACGATTACCACAGTGTTTGGGGGCCCCGAAGGCGAGCGGAGCTTGCCGCATGGGTCCAACAGAAGGATGACGGTCGGGAGTGTTGTCGTGGAGCGTCTGACAATGCGAAAACTTCTCTCGGTCGCGCTCATGGCCTGCGTCGCGGGCCTGTTGGCGACCGCAACTCCGGCGGAGGCGGCCAGCTATGCTGGCGGTGCCTCGCATCAGGTCCTCCCCTCGTCGCAGGCTTGCGACCCGCCGGTTCAATATCAACTCCAGCGCCAGACGGTCATGCGTCAGGTGTGCGAGACCATCTACGAGTCCAGGCCCGTCACCTATGAGCGGGAGATCTGCGAGACGATCCTCCAGCCCAAGACCATCACCACGGTCAAGACGGTGGCCGAGAATCGCATCCGCGAGGTCCCGTACACGGTCCAGAAGCCGACCTACCGGACGGTGATGCGTCAGGAGCAATACACGGTCAACCGGCCGGTATCGCGGACGATCTGGAAGGACGTGACCTACACCGTGGCCCGCCCGGTGCGTGAGACCCACTTCGAGACCCGCTCCTACCAGGTGAACCGCCCGGTCAAGGAGACCTCGATCCGTACCCACGTCTACACCGTGAATCGCCCGGTCAAGGAGACCTCCTACAAGGACGTCGCCTACACGGTCTGCCGCCCGGTGTCCGAGACGATCCTGAAGACCGTCCCGTACACGGTCTGCCGCCCGGTGTCCGAGACGGCCTACAAGAACGTGTGCTACACGGTCTGCAGGCCGGTCCAGCGGACCGCCTACCGCAGCGTCCCCTACACGGTGCAGGTCCCGGTCCAGCAGACGGTCATGCAGTGCGAGACCTACACCCAGATGGTGCCGGTCAAGCAGTGCGCCTACAAGCAGGTCGCCTACACGGTGAGCCGCCCGGTCCGCGAGACCGTGATGAAGGAATGCCGCTACACGGTGCAGACCCCGGTCCGCCGGACGGTCATGCGGGACGTGCCCTACACGACCTGCCGCCCGGTCCAGGAGACCTCGATCCGCGAGTGCCGCTACACGGTCTGCAAGCCGATCCAGGAGACGACCTACCAGACGGTGACGGAGACCTGCTACCGCACGGTCACCGAGACCTCCTGCCAGGAAGTCACCGAGACGATCTGCGTCCCCCGGACGGTCTGCAAGCAGGTCTGCAAGGAGAAGGGCCGCTGGGTCACCCAGCAGGTCTACGTCCCGGGCAAGACCATCTGCAAGGACGGGTGCGTCTACCAGTGCCCCGGCACCTACGTTTGCGAGAAGAAGTGGGTCAAGGAAGCCGTGATCGAGAACGTCGCCGAGACGGTCTACGAGAAGCAGACGGTCACCAAGTCGGTCCCGACCACCGTCTGCCGCAAGGTGCCCTACACGGTCACCAAGCAGATCCCGGTGACCACCTGCCGGATGGTGCAGCAGGAGTGCGTCAAGCAGGTCCCGATCACCACCTGCCGGATGGTCCAGGAGACCCACGTCAAGCAGGTCGCCGACACGGTCTGCGAGATGGTCACCTCGGAGCAGGTCAAGATGGTCCCGGTGACCACCTGCCGGATGGTCCAGGAGACCTGCACCAAGAGCGTGCCCTACACGTTCTGCACGATGCAGCCCCGCCAGGCGACCCGCCAGGTCCCGACCACCGTCACCCGGATGGTCAACCGGACCCAGTGCCGCCAGGAGCCCTACGTGGTCACCGACATGGTGAAGGAGACCGCCTTCAAGCAGGTCCCCTACACCGTCACCCGGATGGTCAAGGAAACCGCCGTCAAGCAGGTGCCCTGCACGGTCACCCGGATGGTCAAGGAGACCGCCTTCAAGCGGGTCCCCTTCACCACCTGCCGGATGGTCAGCGAGCAGTGCGTCAAGCAGGTCCCCGTCACCACCTGCCGGATCGTGAGCGAGACCAAGACCTGCCAGGTCCCCGTCTCCACCTGCCGCATGGTCTATGAGCCGTGCGTCAAGAAGGTCTGCGAGACGGTGTGCGAGACGGTCAGCGAGGTCCGCACCCGGTGCGTGCCCGAGACGGTCTGCGAGATGCAGACGATCCAGTGCGTCAAGAAGGTCTGCGAGACGGTCTGCCGCCAGGTGCCGGTCACGACAACCATCTGCGAGCCGGTCACGGTCACCCGCCGCGTCACCGAGTGCAAGACGGTCTGCGAGCCCCGCACCATCGTCCGCCAGGTGCCCGTCGAGGTCTGCGTCCGGGTCCCGGTCGTGATGGCCTCGGCCCAGGGCGTCCAGCCGACCCCGCAGACGGTCCTGGCCGCCCCGCAGACGCCGATGATCCCCATGGGGACCGCCGACGCCCGCCACCCGCTGCTCGGCCGCATGTTCCGCTGAGCCCCGGACCGTCGAAACGGCTCGAGGATGAGCCGGGATCCATGCCTCCAAACCGAACCGGCCGCCCTTCAACGGATGAGGGGCGGCCGTTCCCTTTTTCGAAGCCGGGCCGCCGGCCGGGTCAGCCCATCGCGCCCGACGCGATCAGGCGGTCGAGGGCCGGGCGGAGCCGGGCGAACGCCCGGGCGCGGTGGCTGAGCTGGTGCTTGGCCAGCGCGCCCAGCTCGCCGAACGTCCTGTGATACTCGGGGATCAGGAACAGGGGGTCGTAACCGAACCCGCCCGGGCCCCGCCTCTCGGCGATGATCCGCCCCCGGCAGGCCCCGGAGGCTTCCAGGACGATCGACCCGGCCGGGTCGGCCAGGGCCAGCACGCAATGGAACGCGGCGCCCCGCCGGTCGTCGGGCACGCCATCCAGGGCGGCCAGCAGCTTGTCGTTGTTCCGCTCATCGTCGGCCGGCTCGCCGGCATACCGGGCCGAGTAGACCCCCGGTGCGCCGCCGAGGGCGTCGACGGCCAGCCCCGAATCGTCGGCCAGGGCCCACAGGCCGAGGGCCCGGGCGATCTCCGACGCCTTCTTGCGGGCGTTGCCGGCGAAGGTGTCGGCGTCCTCGACCACGTCGGGGAGGTCGGGGCGATCGTCCAGGGTCCGGACGTCGAGGCGCGCCAGCCGCGGGTTGGCCTCCCACGGCGGCGCGACCAGCTGGGCCAGCTCGCGGCCCTTCTTGCGATTCCTCGTGGCGAGGACCAGGGGGATCTCGTCGGTGCGGCTCATGGGCGGGTGGTCCGGGCGGTGCGGGGTGCGATCGGGCCTCAGTTGGCCCGCATCGAGCTGCCCTGCTGGATCGACGACTTGATCGGCGCGAGGTCGGTCAGGTTGGTGGCCGGCACGATGAACGCTTTGGTCACGCCCCGATTGTTCAGGTCGGTGGCGATCCGCAGGATGTGGCCGTGGACCTGCCTGGCGGCGGGGTCGGTCGGGCTCTGGAAGGCGCCGATCATGACCCGGCTGGCGAAGCGGTCGTGGTAGACATAGGCCCGGGCGCCCGCCTTCTGGACCTCGGCGTCCTTGTTCAGGACCGCGGCGAGTTCCTCGGCGTCGTCGGCGGCGGTCTGAAGCGGGCTCTTCTTGAGCGCGAGGTTATTCTTGAACCAATCGGCGTGCTCCGGGTCCATGGTCGACCGGCCGGTGAATTCGGCGATCTGGAGCGAGTACCGCCCCGGGCAGTTCAGGATGGTGTTCGGGCCGCCGTTCATCTGGCCCAGCATCACGTCGGGCTTCTGGGCGAACAGCAGCTCGGCCGGGACGAACGGGTTGGTGGTGCGGATCGCCCGCGACAGCTCGCGGCCCTGGCGGAACGGGTTGTGGCGCGATCCGCCCTGGAAGCAGGCGAGGCGGAGCCCCTTGACCTTCTTCATCAGCTCGGTCGAATCCTTCACCGTCTTCTCGTTGCCGACCATGACGGCGGCCTCGTCCAGGGTGCGGATGGCCTCGGGCATGCCGACGGCCGGCACCTTCTGCGCCAGCGGCGCCGTGGGCGGGACGTTGCGGATGTTGCTCCGCCCCGGGAAGTCCTTGGACAGCAGCACGTAGGCCGGCAGGTTGTGCTTGGTCCGCAGTTCCAGGACGACCGCCAGCGCCTTGCGCGGGGCGTCGGGGCCGCGGAAGGTATAGGCCAGGACCATGAACGGCCCGGCGTCCTTGGTCAGCAGGTAGGGCTCGATCGGCACGGTGGGCAGGGGCACCGCCAGCTTGTCGTCCTCGTCCACCGACGGGGCGGGGATCTCGTCGTTCGCCTTGAAGACCTGCTTATCGGACCGGGGCGCCGCGGCGGGGGCAGGGGCCGCGGCGGGGGCGGCCGCCGGGGCGGCGGCCTTGCGGCCGGACAGCAGCCCGGAAAGCTGCCCGTGGGCGGCGGCGGGCATCAGCGAGCCGGCGGCGACGATGGCCGAGGCGAAAGCGATTCGCGTTCTCATGGCGATCCCCCATCCTTGTCGGGTTCGCGGGATGATCCTCATCCCGTCCATCGAATCAATCCGGTCGCGGCGCGGTCCCATCGTGGTCCCACGCGTCGGCGACGCGAGGGCCGGACATTAGCAAATCGCCGAAAACGTGCCCAGCCCGATTCCGCCCCGCCAGCCCACCATCCGGGCCGGAGGGCCGGGTTCGCATTCGACGCCCGATCCGGGGCCGGCCGCGCTGCGAAATCTCAACGAACGAATTCATCGAATCCTCAACCGACCGGGACAGATTGTTGAACCGCCCGGGGTGATCTGGCTATGATGAGATCATCTCCATCCCCACATAGCGATCATCTTCGTCCTCCACCGCGCAAGCGGGACCCACCGAGGACCAGGCTACACCATCCCCCCCCCGGAGTTACACAGAAATAGGTCCACATTATTTTGAGTGAAGACATGAGATCGTCACGAATCGACTCGCGGCCGGGTCGCCGCGGGTTCACCCTGATCGAACTGCTGGTGGTGATCGCGATCATCGCGGTCCTGATCGCCCTGCTGCTGCCGGCCGTGCAGGCGGCGCGCGAGGCCGCCCGCCGGGCCCAGTGCACCAACAACCTGAAGCAGCTGGGACTGGCCGCCCACAACTACATCTCGCAGAACAACGTCTTCCCGCTCGGGGACATGTATCCCGCGGCCACGAACCAGAAGACGTCCACCGGCGTCCAGGCCAACGGCGCCAACTCCTACACGTTCGGCTGGACGATCGGGATCCTGCCGTTCCTGGAGCAGATGCCGGTCTACAACGCCTGGAATTTCTGCTTCACGTACATCGACGGCGCCGGATCCACGGCCACCAATTCGACCGTCTCCTACAACCAGATCGCCTCGCTGCTCTGCCCTTCCGACAGCGCCAGCGGCCGTCCCCAGCCCCCCTATGCTGCACTCAGCTACGCGGGCAACTTCGGCGGCCCGGCCGCCATCTCGTCGATGTCCGGGACGATCATCAGCCCGAACTGGGGCGATACCGTCGTCCAGACCTCGGCGATCGGCATCGAGGCGGTGACCGACGGGACGAGCAACACCGGGATGTTCAGCGAGAAGCTCATCGGGGTCACCGGCAACCCGTCCGTCCTCCTGGGGGACAGGGCCAACGGGAAGCGGGCGATGTTCCCCTTCACCGTCTCGGCGGCGACCCTGAACACGGGCAACACGGCGGCCGCCATCGCCGCGGTGGCCGCGTGCAAGGCCCTGCCGGCCAGCACCGCCTCCGTCTCATCCTATCGGAACGGGCAGATCTGGATCATCGCCCATCCCTGGGCCCTCGCGTTCAACCGCTACAATCACCACGGCACCCCCAACTCGATCTCTTGCGACCAGGGCTCCGGCAAGGGGACCTATGGCGCCGGGCTCGGCGGGGCATTGGGCATCGTCCCGCCGACGAGCAACCACCCCGGCGGCGTGAACATGTGCATGGCCGACGGTTCGGTGAAATTCATCAAGGACACGGTCTCGCAGCAGACCTGGTGGGGCCTGGGCACCCGGAACGGCGGCGAAGTTATCAGCGCCGACGCCTACTGAGCCGGGCCACGCCTCCACCCTTCCAGGACATCCCTACGACCCCGGAGCCCACGCGATGCAACGCCTCCTGCTCGGCCTGATCGTCCTCACCGCCCTCGCCCCGGTCGCCGGGTGCGGCCCGGCCACCGGGATCGAATCGGGCATCCCCTCGGACGCCAATCAGGTCCCCGTCAACCCCACGCCCGACATGGGCCCGGATCCCAAGGCCAAGGCCAAATGAGTCGCGGCCGTCGGGCCTGGCGCCGGCTCAGCCCCCCGTGGGCAGGGTCAGCACCGGGCCCGCGGCCTTCTCGTCCGACTCCTGGAGTGAGAAGATGATCTCCAGGACGGCCAGGACCGACCGCGAATTGACGTCCTGGCGGGGGATGTAGAACCAGTAGCCACGGTACTGGATGGCCACCTCGGCGTCGGCGGGGCGTCGCTTCTGCGAGGCGACGAAGAACTGGCCCGCCGTGACCGAGGTCCAGTCGAACGGGCGGCCGTCGATGTCCGGGGTCATCGGGGCGGTGCCGTCGCGGGCGTGCTCCTCCGGGACGCAGACCCCCTTGGACAGGAAGGTCATGATCTGGAGCACCGAGCGGAGGTTCAGGTAGATCGTGTCCTCGACCGGCAACGCCTCCAGCGGCGAGCTTTCGGCCCCGGGTTGCAGCTCCGACTTGATCTTGTAGCGGCCCAAGCCGGGCGTGAGGTTGAAGATCTCGGCGAGCTCGGCCATCTCCGGCGAGTCCCGGAACGGGGCCCGGATCTTGAGGGTCAGCTGCCGGTCTCGCTTGAGCAAGGCCATCCGGTCGCCCCGAGCCCGGAAGACGTAGCCATCCTTGGCCGCGCCCATCAGGTCCTGCGCCCCGACCTGTTCGATCGGGATCGGGTCGGAGGTCTCGTCGCCCTCCTCGCTGGTGGCGAAGCCGATCTCGGCGCCCCCGCGATCGTCGATCTCGGCCAGGAGCTGGATGCCGCGGCGGAACCGATCGTTCCGGTCGGGCACGCGCGGGATCAGCACCGTGGCCTGCGCCGCGTTCTGGACGTCGTTGATGTCGTTCAGGGCCAGCCAGAACAGCTGGTCGAGCCGCGCGCCGGCGTTCACCACGCTCAGGAGGTCGGCCGACAGGGGATCCAGCAGCGCCTTGGCGATCTCCCGCCCCTGGCGCGGGTGATAGCTCAGGGTCGGGGTATCCCGGATGGTGATCTCGCCCGTCCCCAGGCTGGTCCGGCCCGGGAACTGGAGGCCGTAGCCCCCGTTGTAGTTGCCCGTGCCGGACACCTCGAACTGGCTGGTGATGTTGGGCAGGTCGATGAACACCGGCGAGTCGGCGTAGCGGAGCCGGACCAGGTTGGTCAGGAGCTGCTCGTCGTTGGTCGCGCGGATCACCTCGTTGTACCGCAACCGCGTCGACCGGACGGCCGCCGGCCCCACGCATCCGGCGGAGGCCAGGCAGAGAATCGCCACGATCGACCGGGCACATGGGCCCGGTCGAGGCGAATCGGTTCGACCTGGGATGACCGGCATGGCTTGGCCTTCGGTTCGTCTCGGGCTTCGGACCGGCTTCGGGCCGAATCGATAGGACCCTCCCAACCGGTATCGTCATCCCCTTCGGAATCCTTGACCAAACCGCCCCATCACTCGATCCCCAGGACCGTCCCGTCGGAGGCGATTTCCACCTCCCGGACCTTGCCCTGCTTGTTCTTGCCCCGGATCTCGTAAGCGGCCTTGCCATCGATGTTCATCAGATAGGCGGTGTCGAAAGTGTAGCCGGGCAGGGCCTCGCGGGCCTTGGTCAGGATCGGGGCCGGTACCTGATCCAGGGGCACGATCGGGTCGCTCATCGGCGTGCCCCCGCAGCCGCAGAGGGCAAGGCCGGCGGCGATCACGAAGGATTGGAGGACGGCGCGCATCATAGATCTCCCGAGATGACCTCGCCCGAAGCCCGCGTTGCGAGGGCCCGGATGGTCTTGATGCTCATCGTGGAACGGAGGTAGGCGACGTGGCCGTCCGCGAACGAGAAGTGGGCCCCGCCGCTCGGGTGGAGGCCGTAGAACTGATTGACCTCGCCCCGGGGGTCTCCGGGGCCGAAGCGTCCGCCGACGTGGCCGAGGATCATCCCCGGGCTCCCCTCGGCACGCGGGTAGCCCACGCCGTCGTCGTCCTGCGGGAACAGCACGGCGCCGGTGACCGAGCCGGTCCAGGTGGCCTCGCCCAGCCGGTGCGACCGTTCCCCCACGGCGATCGTCTGCGACGTGCCATCGGCGATGTCCCGCAGCGCGATCACGCTGTTGCGGAAGAACAGCCCGTCCCCGTCGACCCCGGGGTCGCTGGTGCCGGCCACGCCGACATAGTTGCCGGGCGCGACCTCGCAGATCAGACCGGTCGGCTTGCCGCTGTCGTCGCGGGAATACGCCCCCCAGGCGGGCCGGACCGTGCCCGATGGGCAGAGGAACGCGGCGATCCGGGGCGATCGCGCGGTGCGGTTCGCGGCGGATTCCACCCCGAGGTTGAAGTTGATCGCGGCGAACAGGGGCGTCTGCTCGATCTGGGGGAGCATCATCGAGGCCCAACCCCAGCCGGGACCGGTATCGACCCCCGCGGCGTCGAACCCGGACAGGTAGCCCGGGGGCAGTACCTTCGTGCCCGACTCATAAGAGGCCAGGGCGAGCCCGATCTGCTTGAGGTTGTTGGTGCATTGGGCACGCCGGGCCGCCTCGCGGGCCCCCTGCACGGCCGGCAGGAGCAGCCCGACCAGGATGGCGATGATGGCGATGACGACCAGCAATTCGATGAGCGTGAAGGCGCGGCACGCGCGCGACGGGGCGGCTCGGGGCATGGGGGATCTCCGGTGAAGGGATGGGGAGGCTGACGGACTCGGAACGAGTGTCAGTCCCGACTCAACACCGGAAACGCCGCGACCAGGCGAGCCGATCCCCCTGATCGGCAGGGGTACGAGGTACGACCTCGACGGCGCCGGCCCGGGCCGTCCCGGCGACGCCGAAGTCAGGCGGGATCGCCAGGGCCCAACCTCCCGGCCCGCCGAGGTCGGCGGTCGGGGCTTCGGAAATGCAAGCCTTCAAGGCGACGTTCGCGTCGTCGCCGACGCCCCCGTCGACCTCCTCGACGAGGGCCCCTTCGCCCAGCTCGTCGATCGAGCGGGCCAGGTCGTGGGCGGCCTCGGCCTGCCGCAAGGGCGTCCCGGCCAGGCAGGCGATCAGGCTGAGCAGGGACATCACGCGGAACACGTCGCTTCGCCCCTCGGCCCCGGATCCTGCCGCCAACCCATTCTCTTGTAGGAGAATGGGCCGTCGCCGGTCAAGCCGTGCGGGTTCGTTCCGAAATCCGAGCGAACCGTCGTGCTCCGAATTTCGTAGATGCACGGGACCGCGCAGGACGATTGAACTGGACAGGCCCCGGGCCCGCATCGGTATGATGATGATGGGTTACTCCGGGCCGTCCCGCCCTCCGCCCCGCCTCCTCCCTCCTCCGTGCGCACCTTGGGATGAAACCGTTTATGGAAGTGAATCCTCGCCGATGGGCCTGGCCCGGTTGGTTAGCGACGATCTTGACGGTGATCGCCTGGGGGGCGGGCGTCCGGGCCGCCGATCGCGCCGCGGAACAATTCCGCTCCGAGATCGAGCCGATCCTGGCCGATCGCTGCTACGCGTGCCACGGCAACGGGAGCAAGAAGGGAGGCGTCGTCCTCGACGACTTCGCCACCGACCAGGACCTGCTGGCCCGCAAGGACTTGTGGCTCTCGGTCCTCAAGAACGTCCGCGCCGGCCTGATGCCGCCCCCGGGCAAGGATCAGCCCTCGGCCGAGGAGAAGGCGCACCTGGAGGCGTGGATCAAGCGGGGGGCCTTCGGGCTCGACCCCAGGAACCCCGACCCCGGCCGCGTCACGCTCCGGCGGCTCAACCGGGTCGAGTACCGCAACACGATCCGCGACCTGATGGGCATCGACTTCCGGGCCGACGAGGAGTTCCCTGTCGACGACAACGGCTACGGGTTCGACAACATCGGCGAGGTGCTGACGGTCTCCCCGCTGCTGCTCGAAAAATACATGCTGGCCGCCGAGACGATCGTGGCCGAGGCGGTGCCGGCGTCGGGCAAGAAGGTGGAGAAGGTCCGGTCGATCTCCGGCAAGGAGTTCAAAGCCCGCGAGGGGCGCAGCAGCGGCGACTTTCTGGCCTTCACCAAGCCCTCCGCCGTGGAATATCGCCTGGCGGTCCCCAAGTCCGGCACCTACCACCTGACCCTCGACTTCAGCGTCCATGGCGCGTTCGACTTCGACCCGGCCCGGGCCCGCGTCGCGTTCGCCGTCGACGGCAAGGAACTGTCGGGCGCCGATTATGGCTGGAACGCGAACAAGAAGGTCCACCACGAGTTCGACGTCCGGCTCCGCTCGGGCCCGAATATCCTGACGATGTCGGTCACGCCGCTGCCCACCAAGGAGCCCTCCCAGCAACCGGTGTTCGCCCGGCTGGGCGCCGTCACGGTGAAGGGGGGCCCCGGGCTGGAGGAGTGGGTCCGGCCCAAGAACTTCGAACGCTTCTTCGACCGCGACGACCCCCGGACCGACACCCTCCGGCGGACCTACGCCCGCGAGGTGCTCAGCAAGTTCGTCGGGAAGGCCTACCGCCGGCCCGTCGATGCGATGACCATCGACCGCCTGGTGAAGATCGCCGAGGAGGGGTACAAGCTCCCGGATCGGACGGTGGAGCAGGGGATCGGCCGGGCGATGGTCGCCGTCCTGGCCTCACCCCGCTTCCTGTTCCGGCTCGAAACCTCGCCGCCGCCGGCCCCGGGGCAGGTCTCCTCGCCCGTCGACGAGTTCGCGCTGGCCTCGCGGCTGTCCTACTTCCTGTGGTCGACCATGCCCGACGACGAGCTGATCCGCCTGGCCTCGCAGGGCAAGCTCCGGGCGAACCAGGCCGCGCAAGTCAAGCGAATGCTGGCCGACCCGAAGTCCGAGGCCCTGGTCACAGACTTCGCCGGCCAGTGGCTCCAGGTCCGCGACTTCGAGCACTTCCCGATCCAGCAGAAGGTGATCACCCGCCGCGAGAACCTGCCCAAGCGGGAGGACGGCGAGGTCAACGAACTCAAGCGGCTGATGCGCCGCGAGACCGAACAATACGTCGGCGGGATCATCCGCGAGGACCGCAACCTCGTCGAGTTGATCGACAGCGACTACACCTACCTCAACGAGACTCTCGCCAAGCACTACGAGATCCCGGGCGTGGAGGGCCGCGACTTCCGCAAGGTGACGCTGCCCAAGGACAGCCCCCGGGGCGGATTGCTGACCCAGGCCGGGGTGCTGATGGTCACCTCCAACCCGACCCGGACCTCGCCGGTGAAGCGCGGGCAGTTCATCCTGGAGAACTTCCTGGGCACGCCCACGCCGCCCCCCCCGCCCGACATCCCGTCGCTGGAAGACGCCTTCCGCGACATGAGGGGCCGCGAGCCGACGGTCCGCGAGGCGATGGAGGTCCACCGCAAGGATCCGCTCTGCTCGTCGTGCCACAACCGGATGGACCCGTTGGGGCTGGCCCTGGAGAACTTCAACGCCCTGGGCATGTACCGCACGACCGAGCGGGGCAAGCCGATCGACGCGGCCGGCAAGCTGCTGGACGGCAGCGAGTTCAAGGACATCCGCGAGCTGAAGGCGATCCTCAAGGACAAGCACCGCGACGAGTTCTACCATTGCCTGGCCGAGAAACTGCTGACCTATGCCCTGGGCCGGGGCCTCGACTATTATGATATCGAGACGCTCGACGCGATCGTGGCCCGCCTCAAGGCGAACGACGGCAAGTTCTCCGCCCTGCTGATGGGCGTGATCGAATCGGCCCCGTTCCAGAAGCGCCGCACGCCGGCCTCGACCGGCGTCGCCAAGGGCTCCGCCGCGAAGTCCGCCGCCATCCCCACCCAACCACCCACCGCCGCCCGAGGGCTGAACCGATGACGCCGAACGGACCCGATCGTAACGACCTGGCCAGCCGTCGCCGGTTCCTCCGGGGCCTGGGCGCCGCGGTGGCCTTGCCGGCCCTGGACACCTTCCTGCCCCGCGCCGCGACGGCGGCCATGGCCGGCGGGGCGGGCCCCGGGCTGGGCGTAACCGCCACCGGCGCCCCGCTGCGGATGGCGTTCCTGTACTTCGCCAACGGCGTCCGGCAGGATACCTGGTGGCCGGGCAAGGACGGCGGCTTCTCGCTCAACAAGACGATGGCCCCCCTGGAAGGGCTCAAGGGCCAGGTCCAGGTCGTCGGCGGGCTCGACCACCTGAATGCGACGGCCGGCAAGGACGGCGGCGGCGACCACGCCCGGGCCAGCAGCACCTTCCTGACCGGGGTCCGGGTCAAGAAGACCTCCGGCGCCGACATCCACGCCGGCGTCTCGGTTGACCAGCTCGCGGCCCGCAAGATCGGCCACCTGACCCGGTTCCCCTCGCTGGAATTGACCTGCGACGGCGTCCGCAAGTCGGGCCCGTGCGACACCGGGTACTCCTGCGCCTACGACTACAACATCTCGTGGCGCACGCCCACGACCCCGGTCGCTCCCGAGAGCAACCCCCGCCTGGTCTTCGAACGCCTCTTCGGCGCGGGCGCCCAGGGGGAGCGGAAGCGAAACCTGGCGATCCGACGCGAGCAGCAGAAGTCGATCCTCGACTTCGTGATGGACGACGCCACAAGGGTCCACGCGGCGCTCGGCGGGCGCGACAAGCAGAAGCTCGACGAGTACCTGACCGGCGTCCGCGAGATCGAGCGGCGGATCGAGCAGGCCGAGAAGTTCGGCGACGGCCCCGACCCCGCCATGCCCACCCCCTCGGGCATCCCGTCGTCCCACCGCGACCACATCGACCTCATGGCCGACATGCTGGTGCTGGCCTTCCAGACCGACTCGACCCGGATCGCGACCATGATCCTGGCCCACGACGGCAGCAACCGCGCCTTCCCCGAGATCGGCATCCCCGAAGGCCACCACTCGCTGTCGCACCACCAGAACAAGCCGGATGCGCTCGACAAGTACGCCAAGATCGACCTGTTCTACATGGAAGCCTTCGCCCGGTTCCTCCAGAAGCTGGACCGGACCAAGGACGTCGACGGCAAGTCGATCCTCCACAACTCGATGATCGTCTACGGCTGCGGCAACGGCGACGGCAACCGCCACAACCACGACAACCTGCCCGTGATCCTCGCCGGCGGCGGCGGCGGCTCGCTCAACCCCGGCCGCTTCCTCAAGCTGAACTCCCAGCCGATGTCCAACCTCTTCCTGGGCATGCTCGACCGCGTCGGCGTCCGCGACGAACCCCGCTTCGGCGACTCGACCGGCCGGCTGGACCTGATCTGATCGCGGGCTGCTGAGCCACCATCGTCTATCGACACCACCCAGAACACGCACCGGTCCCGGCTCTCCGGGAAACGCTGCGTGACCTGGGTGGTTCTGCGACCGGGCAAATCCGAGTGGCTTACTTCGTCAGCAGCCCCCGGGCCTTGAGCCAGTCCGCGGCGCGGGCGGGCCAGGTGGTGACGGCGTGCTCGGAGGGACGCAGGCCGTAGCCGTGGCCTCCGCTGACGTAGACGTGCAGTTCGGCGGGGACCTTGGCGGCGTTCAGGGCCCGGAACAGGGCGATGCTGCCGTCCGGGGAGATCGGGTCGTTGGCGGCGTGGGCCAGGAACATGGGGGGCGTTTTGGCGGTGACGGGGACATCCTTGACAAGCCGGGTCGGCTCGGCCTTCTCGACCAGGTAGGCGGGATAGATCAGGACCGCGAAGTCGGGCCGGGCGTCCCCCTCGTCGCGTACATCAACCTGGGGATAGCTCTTGGCCTCGTACTGGGTGGCCACCTTGGCCGCGAGGTTGCCGCCCGCCGAGAAGCCGAGGATGCCGATCCGATCGGGTTTGAGACCCCATTGGCCGGCCATGGCCCGGACCAGCCGCACGGCGCGCTGGGCGTCCATGAACGGGAGGCTGTTCCCCGGGTCATCGGCGCGTTTGGGGACGCGGTACTTGAGGACGAACGCCGTGACGCCCAGCGAGTTGAGCCATTCGGCGACCTCGGTCCCTTCCAGGTCCCAGGCCAGGATCGAGTAGCCGCCGCCCGGCGCGATGATCACGGCCGTGCCGTTGGCCTTATCCCTGGCCGGGGCGTACACGGTCAGGGTGGGCACGCTCACGTTCTGCCGGCGCTGGACCAGCTTCCCATCCTTGGGCCGGTCGGGGGCATCCCCTTCCTCGGCGGAGAGGGGGCCCGCCTCGCCCGGGGCCTGGCCCGGCCAGAGGGGGATGACCTGCGGTTCGGCGGCGTTCGCGCCCTGGGACGCGAAGGCCAGGCTCGCCGAAAGCAGGGCGGCGAGGATCGGGACGGTGTGGCGGGCGGGCATGCGATTCGATCTCCGGGAGGGGAGTTCTTGGATGGCGATCAGCGGGTGGAGAACTTGTAGATGGTCGTCTGCTTGTAGGTCTCGCCCGGCTTGAGGATCGTCGACGGGAAGTCCGGGTGGTTGACCGAGTCGGGGTAGTGCTGGGCCTCCAGGCAGAAGGCCTGGTTCTTGGCGTAGACGACCCCCTTCTTGCCCGTGACCGAGCCGTCCAGGAAGTTGCCCGTGTAGAACTGGATGCCCGGCTCGGTGGTGGAGACTTCCAGCACCCGGCCG
The DNA here is from genome assembly GCF_051175315.1 of Tundrisphaera macrotermitis. Taxonomy (NCBI): domain Bacteria; kingdom Pseudomonadati; phylum Planctomycetota; class Planctomycetia; order Isosphaerales; family Isosphaeraceae; genus Tundrisphaera; species Tundrisphaera macrotermitis. Next base: position 942,076 of record NZ_CP195100.1, on the reverse strand, counting down.
GACTTGTCCGACATGACGCGAGCGGCCGGCTTCAGGCCCTCGCCCTTCAGGACGAAGTTGTGATCGTAGCCGACGGGGTCGGTGTGGAGGTCGCCGAAGCGGGCGCCCACCGGCATCGTGGTGGTGAAGTCCAGCGGGGTCTGCTTGACCGATTCGAGCTTGCCGGTGGGGATCATCTCCGCGTCGACGGGCGTGTACTCGTCGGCGAAGAGCTGGACCTTGTGGTCGAGGATCTTGCCCGAGGCCGGCCCGTCCAGGTTGAAGTAGCTGTGGTTGGTCAGGTTGACCGGCGTGGGCTTGTCGGTGGTGGCGGTGTAGTCGATCTTCAGGGCGTTGTCCTCGGTCACGGTGTATGTGACCGTGACCGAGAGGTTGCCGGGGTAGCCTTCCTCGCCATCGGGGCTGGTGTAGGACAGGGTGATCGCCGGGCCATCCGGCCCCGTCGTGTCCTTGGCCTTCCACACGACCTTGTCGAAGCCCTTCTTGCCGCCGTGCAGCGAGTTCGGCCCGTTGTTCACGGCGAGGGAATATTCCTTGCCGTCGAGCGTGAACTTGCCCTTGGCGACCCGGTTCGCCACCCGGCCGACGATCGCCCCGAAATAGGGGTGGGGGGCGATGTAGCTTTCGAGCTTGTCGAAGCCCAGGACCACGTCGCCGGGCCTGCCGTCGCGGTCGGGGACGATCAGCTCGGTGACGATCCCGCCCAGGGTGATGACCTTGGCGGTGACCTTGCCGTTGGTCAGGGTGTATTGCTCGACCGGAGTGCCGTCCGGCATCTTCCCGAATTCCATAGTCTCGACCCTCGATCGACCCTGGGGCTTGGCCGCCTCCTTTTCCTTCTCCTTCTGCGCGGCCCAGGAGGCCGGCGACGCGAAGAGGATCGGGGCGGCGAGGAGCAGCAATGCGACGCGATTCCGCATGGGGAGGGGCCTCGATGATCGGGGGGCGGGCCGCGATGCCCTCGCCCCCTCGCGGGCGAAGGCCGGTCCCGGCGGTTGCCCCCTAGCATGGCCCGGACCGGCCCCCGCTTCAACGACCTGGGCCAAAAACCCGCCGATTCGGGCCGCCCCACGGCCCCGAGAGGTGCCTGGCCTCCCGGCCGGGGCGTCAGTAGCCTGGTCATCGCCGACAGCCCACCCATCACGTTCGACCCGAGGGCCCGAACCATGCGATCCCCAGCCCTGCGCCCCTCCGGACTCCTCCTCCTGGCCGCCTGCTCCCTGATCCTGCCCCAATCGTCACCGGCCCAGGCCGACCTGCCGGCGGCGAAGCCCGTCCCTCGGATGCAGGTGATCCCCCTGGACGGCGATCGGGCGTCGATCCGCCGCGACGGGGTCGAGCTGACCGTCTTCCACTTCGGCCCGAATCTGGAACGGCCGTTCCTGTTCCCCCTGAACGGGCCGGCGGGCCGGTCGCTGACCCGGATGGGCCACCCCCACGACCCGGAGGGTCATAGTCACCACAACTCGGTGTGGCTGGCCCACAACGACCTCAATGGGGAGAACTTCTGGCTCGACACCGGGGCAGGGCGGGTCGTCCACCGCAAGATCATCCGGTTCGACGACTCCGACGACGCCGCCAGGATCGTCGCCGAGGCCGACTGGGTCGGCAAGGAGGGCCGCGTCCTGATGACCGAGCGGCGCGGGATCACGGTGCGGCCCCTGGATCAGGGGCAGTGGCTCCTGCTGATCGATGCCCAGTTCACGCCGGGGGCCGAGCCGGCCGTCCTGGGGAAGACCCCGTTCGGCCTGATCGGGGTGCGGATGGCCAAGACCATCGGGATCAACGACGGCGGGGGGCGGATCCGCAACTCGGAAGGGCAGGAGGGGGAGAAGGGCCCCAACAACGCCTTCCGGACCCGGGCCCGCTGGCTCGACTATTCCGGGCCGATCGCCAACGGGGTGGCCGAGGGGATCACCCTCCTGGACCACCCGGCGAATCCCCACCACCCGACGGCGTTCCACGTCCGGGGGGACGGCTGGATGGGGGCGAGCCTGACCATGGACGACGCCATCACGATCACGCGCGAGTCCCCGCTCCGCCTCCGCTACGGGCTGCTGGTCCATGCCGGCGTGCCCGCTCCCGAGGCCGTCGATCGGCACTGGAAGGCGTTCGCCGCGGAGCCGATCGTCGACCTTCCCGCGAAGTGACATCCCGGCACCGCAATTGCTTTGACGGATCCCCGACGTCCGCCCGCCCCCGCCCCGTTCGCGGCGGCGAGATGCGTCCCAATTTCCCCCGCCCAGGCTCGCAAACTCCCTCCCCCAAAGGTCCTTGATGAAGACGAAGCCGGGTCATCCGAATCCCCTGGGCGCCACCTGGGACGGCCGGGGCGTCAACTTCGCCCTGTTCTCAGAGAACGCCACCAAGGTCGAGCTGTGCCTGTTCGACTCGCCCGACGCTAAGGTCGAGTCCCGCAAGATCGTCATGCCCGAGCAGACCGACCGGGTCTGGCACGTCTACCTCCCCGACATCAGGCCCGGCCAGCTCTATGGCTACCGGGTGCACGGCCCGTTCGACCCGGTCAACGGCCACCGCTTCAACCCGAGCAAGGTGCTCCTGGACCCCTACGCCAAGGCCATCGGCCGCGACGTCAAGTGGGACAAGTCCCTGTTCGGCTACAACTTCGACGACGAGGCCGAGGACCTGTCCCGGAACGAGGACGATGGCGCGGCCTTCGCCCCGCTGGCCCGGGTCATCGACCCGGCGTTCGACTGGGGCGACGACCGCCACCCCAACACCGCCTGGCACAAGACGGTAATTTACGAGGCGCACGTCAAGGGGTTCACCAAGAAGAACCCGGGCATCCCCGAGAAGATCCGCGGCACCTATGCCGCGATCGCTTCGGAAGCCTCGATCGAGCACCTCAAGAAGCTGGGCGTGACCGCCATCGAGCTGCTGCCGGTCCACTACCACCTGGACGACAGCCACCTCGAAGAGAAGGGGCTGGTCAATTACTGGGGCTACAACACGCTGGGCTTCCTGGCGCCCAACTATCGTTATGCGCAGGACGACCCCGTCCGCGAATTCAAGACGATGGTCAAGGCCCTCCACGCGGCCGGGATCGAGGTCATCCTCGACGTCGTCTACAACCACACCGCCGAGGGGAACCAGAAGGGGCCGACCCTGTCGATGCGGGGGATCGACAACGCCGCCTACTACATGCTGTCGCCCGAAGATCCCCGGTTCTACATGGACTTCACCGGCTGCGGCAACGTCCCCAACATGTCGCACCCCCGCGTGCTCCAGCTGATCATGGACAGCCTCCGCTACTGGGTGGAGGAGATGCACGTCGACGGGTTCCGGTTCGACCTGGCCAGCACGCTCGCCCGCGAGCTGCACGAGATCGACCGCCTGGGGACGTTCTTCGACATCATCCACCAGGACCCGACGATCTCGCAGGTCAAGCTGATCGCCGAGCCCTGGGACGTCGGCCCCGGCGGCTATCAGGTCGGCAATTTCCCGGTCCTCTGGACCGAGTGGAACGGCAAGTACCGCGATTGCGTCCGAAGCTTCTGGAAGGGGGAGGGCGGCGAGATCAACGAGTTCGCCACCCGGTTCAGCGGCTCCAGCGACCTCTACCAGGACGACGGCCGCAAGCCCTACGCGTCGATCAACTTCATCACCTGCCACGACGGGTTCACCCTCCAGGACCTCGTGAGCTACAACGAGAAGCACAACGAGGCCAACGGCGAGGAGAACCGCGACGGCGCCGACGACAACCGGAGCTGGAATTGCGGCGTCGAGGGGCCGACCGACGACCCGGCCATCAACGACCTCCGCGAGCGTCAGAAGCGGAACCTGATCGCCACCCTGCTGCTCTCCCAGGGCGTGCCGATGATCTGCGCCGGCGACGAGCTGAGCCACAGCCAGAGCGGCAGCAACAACGCCTATTGCCAGGACAACGACCTGACCTGGTTCGACTGGGACCTCAACGAGAACCAGCAGAAGTTCCTCGACTTCGTGGCCAAGGTGATCCGGATCCGGCACACCCAGCCGGTCTTCCAGCGCCGTCGGTTCTTCAAGGGCCGCCCGATCAAGGGGGTCAAGGACATCACCTGGCTGGCCCCGTCGGGCGAGGAGATGGACGAGGCGGGATGGAACGCCGGCTTCGTCAAGTGCGTCGGGATCCGGCTGGCCGGCGATCGGATCGACGAGGTGGACGAGGAAGGCGACCGGATCGTCGGCGAGACGCTGGTGATCCTGCTCAACGCCCACGACGAGGCGATCGACTTCACCCTGCCCGCGCCCGACGACTCCCGCCACTGGGAAATGCTCTTCGACACGGCCGATGCCGAGGCCGAGGCCAGCTTCCATGACGGCGAGAAGCCCTATGCCCTCCAGGGCCGCACGGTCGCCCTGTTCCGCCTCCGCGAGCGGCACGAGAAGGCCGGCGAAGCCCTGTCCGCCGCCCAGAGCCAGGCCATCCTGACCAAGGATTGATCGCCCTCCCGGCCGGACGAAGAGGCCCGCGTCCCCCGAGCGATCGGGGGGCCGCGGGCCTTGTCATGCCAGCTTCCGCGGATCCAGAGCCCCGGCTCGGCACATCCCGACGCACCACATCCCAGCCGGCCGACCCGGGGCCGGGCGGGGAGAGGAAATGGCGAGGCCGCGGCGACGAGATGCACCCGGAGACCCGGCGGCCTGCGCCGGATGAATCCTTCGATTTGTCCGGAAGCTCATGGCCAACGAGGGCCCGAATTCTTAACATGAGACGAGTTCAAACCCTATTACATTCTTCGGTTGCGTTCCGGGACGCGGCACGCGGTCGGTGACGCCGACGGCCGGCGGCCCGGGGCATTCGACGGCCTTTTCTGGAGTGGCTGACATGAGAAGCATCGCGACTCGCCTGTGTCGTTCGGCCCGAATCCTGCCGTTCGCGGCCCTGCTGGCCCTGGCCGGATGCGATGGCGGCGGGGCGCCCCCCTCCGTCTCCGGGTCGAACACCGAGGTGACCGTCCATGGCACCGTGAAGTACAAGGGCCAGCCGGTGACCTCCGGCATCGTCCAGTTCGACCCGGCCAACATCAACCGCCGCGACGCCAAGGGCGTCAACGGGCCGATCGACAAGGAAGGCAAGTTCACGGTCAAGACCCTGATCGGCGAGAACCGGGTCACCTTCAAGGACCTGCCGGCGAACGTCCAGAAGGACATGAGCGCCATGTCCACGACGTTGCTCTACGACGCCCCCGCCGGGGAATCGACCTACGACATCGACCTGGGCAACAAGTAAGGATCGACGACCGACCCCAAAACGAAGGGCCCGCCCGAGTCACCTTGGACTCGGGCGGGCCCCGTCTCATCAGGTGTTTCGATCGGTCGGCCGATCAGTATGCATCCGAGGAGATCACCTCGGCGCCGGCCATCGTGCCCACGGCCCACCACGTCTGGTAGTTGACGGTGCCCTTCACGAACCGGACCGACCCGTCCAGCATGCAGACGTTGACGCCGCCGGGATGGCGGCTGGAGGCCGTCAGCGCCCCCATCGGATGATTGTTGTCGCCATTGCTGTTATCCAGGCTGCCATAGACGCAGGAGATGGCGTTGGGCGGCATGACGTGGTTGTACCCGCCGTCGCCCATCAGGTGCTGCCACCAAGCCCCGCCCGGGATGCCGACCGATTCCACGGTCGCGGTCTGCGGGTTGATCGCGTTGCAGCCCGCGTAGTAGAGCTGGGGGCCGGTGTCGGAATCGGTGGTCCGGGCGAGCACATAGGGGGCGGACGACGGCTTGTTGGGGTCGACGGCCATCCTCTGCTGGAGCGCCCCGCCATTGCCGATCCCCTTGACCCGCTCGCTGAAGGCGGCCGTGTTGCTGGTGCCGTCCAGGGCGTTGGCCAGGGTCCTCGGCTTCGCCACGCCGATCGTGGCGCTGCGATAGTCGCAGACCATCGGGCCGCTCGGGTTCGACGAGTAGCGGAAGGGCTTGGAGCCCCAGTTCCCGGCGTAGTTATGGTGGCCCTCGACGTTCGTGAGCCGGTCGACGTCGGACGGGCAATTGTAGACGTTGATCGTCATCCGCTGGGCCGTCGTGTTCGGCCCATCCGTCGAGAAGCAGGCGCCGTTGGTCGCGACCTGGAAATTGAAGGCGTTGTAGATGTTAGTCTGCTCGATCTGGGGCAGGATCATCGCCAGGACCGAGTACTGATTGCAACCATTGATCATGTTGGTGACGCCCTGCGGGATGCAGCCCAGGGCATCATGATAGTTGTGCAGCGCGATGCCCAACTGCTTGAGGTTGTTGACGCACTGGCTGCGGCGGGCGGCCTCGCGGGCGGCCTGCACGGCGGGCAGCAGCAGGGCGATCAGCACGGCGATGATGGCGATGACCACCAGCAGCTCGATCAGCGTGAATCCACGTCGAATCGGTCGGCTCGCGCGACTGCGAGCACCCATGAGAAGGGTCATGAGAAATCCTCGATCGGATGGAGAATGGCGAGAAAAGGGAGTTGAGTCACTCTATATGGAACGATGCCATATTTTCAATGGACTGCACCCTGAAAATTCCGAGTTCCTCCCCCGTCTTGCCTCCCTCACGAATCAGCATCCATTGGCCGTGATCCCGCGCATCCCGACGCGAACACGCCCGGCCCCGGGGAACGCCCCGGCCGGGTTGACACCACCGGCGGCGCGAGGATCCGGGCGGAGGACGCGATTCGGGTCGCGCCGCGATGTCCGTGCTCGCCGCCTTCAAATCCAGGTGGATTCCTCGGTTGCGGATCTCCGATCGATCTGCGAACCTTGGCCCGGACATCGATCGACGAGATCAACCTTCGACACCTCGGAGAGACTTGCATGCAACGATGCGCGAAGGGCTTCGGCCGTCTGACCTTGGGCCTGTGGATGGCCGCTTCGCTGGTCCTGTCGGGGTGCGGCGGGGGATCCCCCCCCTCGGTCTCCGGCTCGAGCACGGAGGTGACGGTCCACGGCGTCGTCAAGTACAAGGGTGAGCCCGTGAAGGGCGGCAAGATCCAGTTCGACCCGGGCAACATCAACCGCCGCGACGCCAAGCCGGTCGGGGCCGACATCGGCCCGGATGGGACCTACACCATCAAGACCCTGTATGGGGAGAATGTGGTCAGCTTCGACGTCCCGACGGTCTCGAAAAAAGACCAATCCGTGATGACCCGCAGCTATTCGTACTCCGCCCCGTCGGGCGATTCGACCTACGACATCGAGTTGAACAACCCCTGACGGGAAAAGAAAAGGCCGTCGCCAGCTCCGATCATGGAGCCGGCGACGGCCTGAATCTTCCGCATCAGAGAGACTCGGCGGATCGATCAAAGGGCGTCGGCCGAAATGACCTCGGCGCCGGCGTGGGTGCCGACGGCCCACCAGGTCTGACGGGCGATGGTGCTCTTGATGAACCGGACCGAGCCGTCGACGAAGCAGACGTTGACCCCGCCCGAGTGGCGGCTGGAGGCCGTCAAAGCCCCCTGCTGGTGGTTGCCGTCCGGCGCCCCGTAGACGCAGCTATTGCCGTTGGGCGTCATGGTGTGGTTGTAGCAGGTGTCGCCCTTGAGCGTCTGGCCCCAGCAGCCGCCGACGACGCCGGGGTTCAACGCGGCGGTGTCGGGGTTCAAGGCCAGGCAGGCCGTGTAGTAGAGCTGGGGGCTGGTGTCCGCATCGGAGGTGGCCGCCAGCGTCATCGGGAGCGAGGTCGGACGGTTCGGGTCGCGGGTATTCGCCGCGCTCAGGACGCGGCCCTCGCCGATCCCCTTGACCCGCTCGCTGAAGGCAGCCGTGTTGCTCGTCCCGTCGAGGATCGAGGCGAAGCTGATCGGGCGGGTGATCCCGTAGGTGTTGTTCGCATTCGCGGCCGTGGCGAACGGCCCGCTGGGCGACGTCGAGTAGCGGAGCGGCTTCGAGCCCCAGTTGGCACAATAGCTCACATGCCCTTCGAGGTTCACCAGCCGGTCGACGTCGGACGGGCAATTGAAGACGTTGATCGCGATGCGGTGGGACGTGGAGTTCGAAGGACGCTCCGGGCAGGCGCCAGCGAGGCCCAGCGAGAAGTTGAAGGAATTGAAGACGTTCGCCTGCTCCAGTTGCGGGAGCAGCATCACATGGGGCGAAAACTGCATGCAACTGTTGATGAAATCGGAGGACCCGAGCGGGATGCACCCGACCGTGTCGTGGTAGTTGTGGAGGGCGATCCCGAACTGCTTGAGGTTGTTGACGCACTGGCTGCGGCGAGCGGCCTCGCGCGCGGCCTGGACCGCCGGCAGCAGCAGGGCGATCAGCACGGCGATGATGGCGATCACCACCAGCAGCTCGATCAGCGTGAAGCCTCGTCGCACGACGCCCCTGGCGCGCTGCGCATTTCCCTTCATTTCGGGCATTGAAAAGCTCACTTGCCTGAGGAGAATTCGATGATTTCCCGCGGAATTGCATCTCCAGGATATGAAAGATCGGGGGGATGAATCAATGCAAAAATGTGCGGAGCGTCGCGGGATCGCCACGCGCCCTGGCCCGGCCTCCCGACCGTCCCGGCTCAGAGGCGCGGGTCGACCGGCTCGGCCTCCAGCGCCAGGATCCCGGCCACGCACTCATGGATCCGATAGAGCGGCTCTCCCCGGGCGAAACGCTCCAGGGCCTCGACCCCGAGCGCGAACTCGCGGAGGGCCAGGGACCGCTTCCGCCCCAGGCCCCGGGCGCGGAGACGGTCGAGGTTCCCGGGCAGGGCGTACTCGGGGCCGTAGATGATCCGCAGATAGGACCGGCCCCGGACCTTCACCGCCGGCTGGGTGAGGCCATTCGGCCCCCTGGCCACGAAGTCGAGCGGCTTGACGACCATCCCTTCCATGCCGGCCTCGGTCCGCCCCTCCCACCAGGCGATCGCCGCCTCCTGGTCCGCCTCGTCGAGCATGTTGACCACCCGGGCGGGGGTGGCCACGATCAGGTCGGGATCGCCCCCGGCCAGCCGGGCCAGTAGGGTCATGTGCCAGGCGTGGTCGCGATCGAAGAACGTGCGGGAGCCGGCGGCGAGCAGGTGGAACGGCGCCAGCTTGAGCCCGTCCAGGCCCGAGGTCGGCCAGCAGTACCGGCCATACGCCTCGACATACCCGGCCACCTCGGCAGCGCGGGCCTCGGTCCGGGCGGCGAGATCGCCCAGTTCCACGCCGCGCGCGGCGGCACGGCCGATCAGTTCGGCAAGCAGGCCCGTGTCGGCCCGCGCGGCGGCACCGACCGGCGCGTACTGGTCGCGGAGCAGGCCCCCCGCCTTGGCATTCCAGGGCATCACCTCGGCGTCCAGCACCGCCCAGTCGGCGTCCAGCTCGTCCCAGAGCCCGGAGTCCTCCATCGCGGCGGCCACCCGGGCGAGGAACGTCGCCTCGACCGCCTCGTCGTCGAAGAATCGGCGGCCGGTCCGGGTCAGGACGACCCCCGGGGCCGGCCCCTCGAACCGGAAACGAGCGACGGCCACGGCCGGGTCGCGCAGGACCACGACCACGGCCCGCGACCCCATGTGCTTCTCCTGGCAAGAGACCACCGGGACGCCGTCGTGGCGGAACTGGGCGAAGGCGCCCGAGGGATGCTCCAGATAGGGGCCGGATGGTGCCGTCGGGCTCGGCGCCATCGTCGGCGGCAGGTAGACCAGCCAGCGCGGGTCGGCGGCGAACCGGGTCAGCACCTCCAGCGCCGGGGCCGACTGCTCGGCGCGGATCGTCAGGTTCCCCATCAGCCGGGTGTGGACGATCCGCTTGCCGGCCACGTCCTCGATCCGCAGGACATCGTCGTTGGGCCGGGGGGCCGGGCCGTCGGCCGGGAGCCGATCCGGGGAGAGGAACGGCCGCGACGACTCGGCGTAGGCGCGGCGAGCCGGGACCGAGACCAGCTCATCCTCGGGATAGCGGAGCGCCGTCAACGCCCCGCCGAAGACGCACCCGGTATCGATGTTGACCGTGTGGTTGAGCCGGTCGGGCTCGGGCACCGGGGTGTGGCCGAAGACCACCAGCGGCTTGCCGCGATAATCCTGGGCCCAGCGATGCCGGACCGGGAGGCCGAACTCGTCGGTCTCGCCCGTGGTCTCCCCGTACAGGGCGAACGACCGGACCCGGCTCGACGACCGCCCCTGATACTCGGCCTTCATCCCGGCGTGGGCGACCACCAGCTTGCCGCCGTCGAGGACGTAGTGGGAGACCAGGCTATCCAGGAACGCCCGCGCGTCGGCCTCGAACCGGGTGCGTTCGTCTTCCGGGAGGGCCTCGATCTGCGCCAGGGTCTCGGCCAGCCCGTGGGCGATCCGGACCTCCTTCCCGCGGAGCTTCTTGAGCAGCTTCTCGTCGTGGTTCCCCGGCACGCACAACGCCGTCCCGGCGGCGACCATCCGGCGGGCCAGTTCGAGCACTCCCACCGAGTCCGGCCCGCGATCGACCAGGTCGCCGACGAAGATGAGGCGACGCCCCTCGGGATGCGCCGGGAGCCCGTCCGCGTCCGGGACGTAGCCCAGACGCGCCATCAGCTCGCGCAGCTCGTCCATGCAGCCGTGCACGTCGCCGACGATGTCGAACGGCCCCATCTCGCCGCGGCGATCGGTCCAGAGCGGGCGGCGGTGGAACTCGACCGCGTCGATCAGGTCTTCCCGCAGGATCCAGGACTGCTTGAACCCCTCGCGGCGGAGGTTGCGGAGCGACCGGCGGAGCTGGTCGGCATGGCCCCGGATCAAGTGGCGGCCGAACTGGCGATCGGCGCGGGCGGCGTTGCGGTCCTCGCAGGTCCGCACCGAGACGTCGAGCACCACCGCCACGGCGAACAGGTCCGCCTGGTGCGCCAGCTCGATCAGGGAGGCGCGGGCCGACTCCTGGACGTTGGTCGCGTCGATCACCGCGAGCTTGCCCAGCGCCAGCCGCGCCCGCGCGATCGCGTGGACCACGCTGAACGCCTGCTCGTTGACGCCCTGCTCGTTCTCGTCGTCGCAGACCATCCCCCGGCAGCGGTCCGACGAGATCACCTCGGTCGGCCGGAAGTGGCGGGCGGCGAACGTGGACTTGCCCGAGCCCGACGCCCCGACCAGCACCACCAGCGAGGGGTCGGGCAGGTTGATGTGGAACGGGGTCATGCGCGGGCCTCGCGATCGAACAGGGCCATCTGCGTGGGCGACCCCACCGCCTCATCGACCGGGCCGACGGGCAGGAAGCGGACGGCATAGCCGTGATCGCCGGCCACTCGGGCCGCCCAGTCGCGGAACTCGGCGCGGGTCCACTCGAAGCGGTGGTCGCGGTGGCGGAACTTGCCGGCGGGCAGGCTCTCCCAGGTCACGTTGTACTCGGCGTTGGGCGTGGTGACGACCACCCGCCTGGGCCGGGCGTGGCCGAACACGGCGCGGGCCAGGGCCGGCAGGCGGCCGGGGTCGACGTGCTCGATCACCTCGACCAAAGTCGCGGCGTCGAACCCGCGGAGCCGGTCGTCGCGATACACCAATGATCCCTGCGCCAGCGTCAGGGCCCCCCGCCGGTGCGCCGGCAGGTGCTGGCGCTCGATGCGCGTCTCGGCCCGCTCCAGGGCCTGCCCCGAGACGTCGATCCCGAGGATCCGGTCGAATCGGGCGTCGCGGGCCAGGTCGATCAGCATCTTCCCCTCGCCGCAACCCAGGTCCACGACCGACCGGATCGCGGCCTCCGGGTCGCGGAGTGCGGCCAGGACGGCGGCGTGGCGTTGGTCGTTGAGCCGGACCGGCGTTTCGAGGGTCTCCTCCTCGGCCTCCGCCGCCACGTCGGCCTCGGCCTGCTCCACGACCAGCGCGGACAGGGCCTTGCGCGCGAGCGCCGCCTTGAACCGGAGGTAGCGGCGGACCACCCAATCCTTGTGAGGGTGATCGGCGAGCCAGCCCGACCCGTGGCGGATCAGCTTGTCCACCTCGTCGAGACCGACGTGGTAGTGCTTCGAGCCGTCGACCACGGGGGCCAGGATATAGATGTGGCGCAGCAGGTCGCGGACCGTCTTCGTCCCCCGCAGCGTGACGGTGGCCACGCGGGGGTCGCCCCATTCGGGGAACCGGGGGTCGACCGGCTGCCACCGGCATTCGACTTCATAGCCCAACGACTCGAAGGCCCGGCGGATCGCGGCCTCGCCCCCGGGCGAGTGGACCGCCGACAGGGTCGCCTCCAAAGGCATGGCTTCATCGACGCGATCCGGCCGCTCCGGGGTCCGGCCCGCCAGGGCCGACCGGAACGTCCGGCCCATCGCGACGCTCAGCAGGCTGCCGGCGACGTAGGGCCGATCGGTCACGTAGCCGTCGTCCCGCATCGATCCCCGGGCCAGCCCCACCGCATCCACCTCGACGGCCAGCGCCGCGGTGCATCGCGTCGCCCCCGCCTCGGGGAAGAAGACCCGGGCGACCCCGAAGCCGAGGTCGCGCTCGTAGAGCCGGTCGGGGTGCTTGTGGAGCAGATAGCCGAGGTCGGTCGCCTCGGCGGCGACCGTCGAGATCGTGAGCAGCATGGGCGGGCCCAGTCGGACGCGGGGGACATCTCCGATCGGACGTCGCCCGGGCCTCGCGGGTTCGCCGGGCGCCCCGGCCCGGGCCGGCCCGACCTCAGGTGAACGACGGGCGGAAGGCGTGGTGCAGCCGCTCGACGTGCTGGGCCACGTCGGCCGCATGGGTCAGGAAGCCGATGTGGCCGGCCGCGTCCAGCGTCTCGAACCGGCAGTCGGGGATCAGGGAGGCCAGCGCCTTCTGGCGGGCATGCGGGACGATCACGTCGCGGCTGCCGGCCAGGATCATCGTCGGCTGGTCGAGGTTCCAGAGCCGCTCGGAGACGTCGAACCCGTCGAGCAGCGAAAGGCGGCGGGCCATGATCGCCTGGTTGGTCTCCCAGCATCGCTCGATCACGAACCGGGGCAGGGGGCCCGGGGCCGGCTTCCCGGCATGAAGGAGGTTGAAGAACTGATTGACGAACGGGTTGTCGATCGGCAGGGGGAACCGTTCCAGGACGCGGCGGGCGACCGTCGAGCCCATCGTCGTCCGGAACCTGGCCTCGACCCCCGACAGGATCAATGCCCCGCAACGTTGGGGGAACTCGATGGCGTACTCCAGGGCCACCGCGGCGCCGAACGAGACGCCGAACACCGTCGGCCGTTCGAGCCGCATCGCCCCGATCACCGCGTTGAGGTCGCGGACATAATCGCCCAGGCTCTCCGCCGGGCGAGCCGTGAGGGTGTCGTGCTCATCGCGATAGTTGAAGAGGATCACCCGATGCCAGCGGGACAGCACCCGGGCCAAGGGGATCAGCAGCTTCCATCCGCCCGCCAGGCCGGGGGCCAGGACGATCGGGTCCCCCTCGCCCATCTCCACCACATCCAGCCAGGCCCCATCGACGCGGACCTGATGACGATTCCCCTCGAAAGCGGCATCGGACATCAACCAGGCTGCCCGCCTCTGATCAGCGATCCGCATCGTTCCTCCCCAATGACCATCCAGGGGCCGTCGCATGTATCCAGAATCCAGGTCGTGTGGGGATTGTCCTAAGGCACACCCCGTACCCGGCACGGAAGCGGACAAGAATTCCTTTGTCGATGATCACAGCCACTGGCGACAAAGCTGACAAGGGTTTTCGACACCGACGGCAATCGGCGCCGAACGCGTTGAGATGGGGTACATAGGGGGGTTTCGATAGCCCTTTAGGAGACTCTTCATGCAACGCAAACGCTGTTGTGGCCGAAACCAATGTTAGGTAGGGCAATTTGCAGGTTTCGCACTTTTCCCGGCCAGTTTGCGGATCCGGGGTTTCATAAGCCTGTCAAACTTCGAGCTATCGATTGTCGGCGCCGATGCAGATCGTCGATTCATTGTTTTTCGGCGCCGAAGCGATAAGCTAGAGACACTCGACAGCATCGGGATGAAGCCACTGCCAGAGCAGGATCCGGAATGGCCCAGAACAATCCGTCCGGCGTGGGATTTCCTCGCCCGATCCGCACGCGGCCGGATCATCCGAGAGCCTGGTCGCGCTCGATCGTCCTGGCGATGCTGGCGTTGGTCCCGGTCGCCTATTCTCTGTGGGTGTCCTGGGTCGTCGCGTGGACCGGGGATCTCGGCCTCAACTGCGTGATCGGGACCGTGGTCCGGGAGGCGGTGCCGGATGATTACGAGTGGACCCCCGCTCGCCCAGGCGTGGGCGATGAACTCGTCCGGATCGACGGCAGGCCCATCGTCCATTACCCCGATTACGTCGAGGCGATGCGGAGGATCCGCGACCGGCCCGGGGCGCAGATCTCGGTCAGTTGGCGGACGCCTTCGGGCGATGTGAAATCCTCGACGGCGACGGTCCGCTATCGCCCCTGGAGGCAGTACGGCTGGTCATTGCTCTGGCTGCTCCAGGAGATGGTGATCCTGGCGGTCGGCACCCGCGTCTACTGGAAAAGGCCGCGCGACGAGTCGGCCCGGCTCTTCTTCTGGCTCTGCATCGTGACCGTGGGCGCCTACATGGGGGGCTATCACTGGGCCGAGGTGGTGGTCGAGCCGATCCTGATCTACCTGTTCGCGGCCTTCGCGATCTTCGTCCCGGTGGTGAGCCTCCACTTCTACCTGGTCTTCCCCCGCGTCAACCCGACCTTCATGGCCCATCGCCGGGCGGTCCTCTCCTGCCTGTACGGGATCCCGGGCCTCTACACGGCGGTCATCTGGGGGTTCATGTACGCGGTGAGCCTGCTCCGCAACGTCCCGGGTTCGGACGCGACCATGGTCGCGGCCCTGGGATGGATCAAGGTGCTGGCGATCGGCTACATCGGCCTGGCGCTGGGGATTTTCGCGGCCTGCATCGCCTGCCTGCGGGCCAGCTATCGCGCGGCGGCCAACCAGGCGGAGCGGAACCAGTCCCTGTGGATCCTGCTCGCATCGCTCCTGGGCACCCTCCCGATCGGCTACCTGCTCTGGGCCGCCTGGAACGACCCGGCCCGGCTCGGCCAGTCCAGCGCCGCATGGCCGATGTACGTCGTGTCTTTGCTGTATACGTCGGCCTACGCCCTGAGCATCACCCGCTATCAGCTGATGCGGGCGGAGGAGATCTACAACCGTGGCAAGGTCTACGTCTTCGTCACCCTTTCGGTCGGCCTCCTTTATTCGGCCGTGCTGGTCGGCACGACGCTCCTGATCCAGAAGAACCTGCTCACCAATGCGTCGAGCGGGCCGATGGCGGCCGCGGCCGGAGGCGTGGCCCTGGCGATCCTGATCCTCTCCGGGGCGACCCGGGACCGTTTCCAGAGGGCCATCGACCGCCGGTTCCACCGGGAGAAGGGGAAGTTCGACCAGGCGATGGAGAAGATGAACCTCGCCGTCGGCAGCCTGGTCGACCGCTCGGCGCTGGGCCAGAGGCTCCTGGAGGCGGCCGCCGAGGTCCTCCGGGTCGAGTGGGGGACGATCTACCTGGCCGACGAGGCCCGGGGCGGCTTCCGCCTGGCGGCCTGGCACGGCCCCGAGCCCGACGACCGCGTCCTGGCCCTGGACAACCCGCTGATCGCCCGCCTCGGGCGCGAGCCGACCTTGCGCGTCCCCGACACGATGGGCCTGGCGGCGTCCGACCCGGCCGCCGACACCATGATCGCGCTCGGCGGCGAGCTGGCCCGTGCCCTCGAATCCGACGGCGGGCTGGCCGGGGTGATGATCCTCGGCCCCAAGCGGAGCGGCATGCCCTACGAGGACGAGGAGATCGCCTTCCTGCGCGCCCTCAGCTCGGTCGCGATGCTGGCGCTGCACTCGGCGGGCATCCAGCAGACCCTGGAGCGGCTCAACCTGGAGCTGCGCGACAAGGTCGACAAGATCGCCGAGCAGAGGCGGAGGATCCTGGTCCTCCAGGAGCAGCTCACCTCCGAGCGCGGCCAGGGCAACGCGCAGCGATCGATCGCAGAGTCCGACCCGGGGGTATTCGACGAAATCCGGGGGTCGGGGCCGGCCGTGCGGCGGATGCTCGACGTCGCCCGCAAGGTCGCCGCCAGCCCGTCGGCGGTCCTGATCCGGGGGGAGAGCGGCACGGGCAAGGAACTTTTGGCCCAGGCGATCCACGCCGCCAGCCCCCGCGCCAGCCGCCCGTTCGTCCAGGTCCACTGCGCGGCCCTGTCCCAGGGGCTGCTGGAAAGCGAGCTGTTCGGCCACGTGAAGGGGGCCTTCACCGGCGCCGATCGCGACCGCGTGGGACGCTTCGAACAGGCCCACGGCGGGACCCTGTTCCTGGACGAGATCGGCGACATCAACCTGGAGGTGCAGACCAAACTGCTCCGCGTCCTCCAGGAGATGGCCTTCGAGCGGGTCGGCTCGTCGCAGACGATGGCCGTGGACGTCCGGATCCTGGCGGCGACCCACCAGGACCTCGAAGCCCTGATCCGCGCCGGGCGGTTCCGCGAGGACCTGTACTACCGGCTCAACGTGATCAGCATCCGCACCCCGTCGCTCCGCGAGCGGAAGGAAGACCTGTTCGAGCTGGCGGTGCACTTCCTCGCCCGCCACGCCGAGAAGGCGAACCGGGCGGTGGGCCACATCGACGACGACGCGGTCGAGGCCCTGCTGGCCTACGACTGGCCGGGCAACATCCGCGAGCTGGAGAACGTGATCGAGCGGGCCGTGGTCCTGGCCGACGGCCCGGCCCTGACCCTGGACGACCTCCCCCTGGAGGTCCGCGAGCCGGGCCGAAGGCGGGTCGCCGTCCGGGCCCTGAAGCCGTCGCGACGGCCCGGGCGCCCCTCGATCCTCCCGCGTCCCGCCTCGCCCACCGGCCCCGGGGTCGGGCTGGCCCCCTCGGATCCCGAGGCCGACGCCTATGAGCGTCATCGACTGATCGATGCGCTGGACGAGGCCCGGGGCAACAAGAGCGAGGCGGCCCGCCTGCTCGGGCTGCCCCGGTCCACCTTCTTCAGCAAGCTCAAGAAGCACGGGCTGGCCGATCCGGCGTGAGCCCGAACGCCCCGGGGCGTGTTAAACTCCTGGCGATCGCATCGATCCCGGGCTCGGCTCGCGACCAGGTCAACCGGACACGTCCCCCCATGAACACACGAGGCGACGGAGAGGCGGCGCTCCTGCTGGGCGTGCTCGCCCTCCGGCTGGGGCTGGCCCGCCAGGACGCCCTGATCTCCGCGTACAACGCCTGGTCCCAGCAGCCGGGCCGATCGTTCGCAGGCCTCCTGGTGGAGTCGACCCTCGTCTCGGCCCCGTCGCTGGAGATGCTGCAAGACCTGGCCGATCGCCTGGCGCTGCTCCAGGGCGGGACCCGCGAGGCGCTCCTCTCGCTGAACCCGGAGGACGCCCTCGGGCCGCTCCACGAGCGGGCCCTCGACCCGACCCTCCGCTCCACGATCGACCTCCTCGGCCTGTCGAACCTGACGGCGATCGATAGCCTGGCGACCGTCGCCGAGCCGCACCCGTCCCGCGATCCGGCGGCCTCCTCCCGGTTCCACTCGCTGAAGCTCCACGCCCGGGGCGGGCTGGGCGAGGTCTTCCTGGCCCGCGACGAGTCCCTGGGGCGCGACGTGGCGTTGAAGGAGATCCAGCCCCGGTACGCCGACGACGCCGACTCCCGCTCCCGATTCGTCCGCGAGGCCCGGATCACCGGCAGCCTGGAACACCCGGGGATCGTCCCGATCTATACCCTGGGCTGCCATCCCGGCGGCCGCCCGTTCTACACGATGCGGTTCATCGACGGGACGACCTTCAAGGAGGCCCTGGTCGCGTTCCATTCGGAGGACCGGGCGAACCCCGACCCGGGCGCGCGATCGCTCGAACTCCGCCGCCTGCTCGGCCGGTTCGTGGACGTCTGCAACACGATCCACTTCGCCCACGCCCGGGGGGTGATCCACCGCGACATCAAGCCCGCCAACATCATGCTCGGGCGTTTCGGCGAGGCGATCGTGGTCGACTGGGGGCTGGGCAAGACGATGGGCGGGGCCGGCCCGGTCGACCCGTCGCTCACCCAGTCGGGATCGCCGATGGGGACCCCGGCCTACATGAGCCCCGAGCAGGCGACGGGCAGGACCGCCGAGGTGGGGCCGACCAGCGACGTCTACAGCCTGGGCGCCACTCTCTACAGCCTGCTCACCGGCCGGGCCCCGTTCGAGGGGAAGGACCTGGAGCAGATCCTCGCGGATGTCCGACGCGGGCAGTTCCCCAGGCCCCGCGAGATCCGCCGGGATGCCTCGCGCTCGCTCGAAGCGATCTGCCTCAAGGCGATGGCGCTCAAGCCCGCCCACCGCTACCAGACGGCGGGGACGCTGGCCGACGAGGTCGAGCGCTGGCTGGCCGGAGAGCCGGTGTCGGCCTATCGCGAGCCGATGGGACGCCGCCTCTGGAGGTGGGGCCGCCGCAACCGCTGGGTCGCGGCCATGATCGGCGCCGCCAGCATCGCCATCGTCACGGTCTTCCTGTTCTCGTCGCTGCTGGTCGCCCCCCTGGCGCTCTGCCTGGCCCTGGTCGGCGGCGGCGTGGGGGCGATCGTGGGCGTGCTCCAGGGGAAACCCACCCACGGCGCCCAGAAGGGGGCCGAGTTCGGCTTCCGCGTCGGCACCATAACCATCCTGTCCCTGTTCGTGCTCTGGCTGGCCTACATGGCTTACCTGCTCACCTCGACACACCGGGCCACCCTCCCGGCCGGCCCTCAGCCCAGCGGCACGCAATCGGCCGGCTCGGGCCGGGGTTGACGCATGTCCTCGCGGACCCCGGCCAGGATCTCGAACGACCGCAGCCGCGCGGCGTGGTCGTAGATCGGCCCGGTCAGCATCAGCTCATCGGCGCCCGTGGCTTCCAGGATCGCCTCCAGCCCGGACCGGACCGCGTCGGCCGAGCCGACCACGGTGATCCGGGTCATCCGCTCGACGTGGGCACGCTCGGCGGGGGACCAGCGGCCGTTCATCCCGTCGACCGGCGACTTCAGCGGGCCGGGCTTGCCCCGGATCAGGTTGAGGAATGCCTGCTGGAGCGACGTGAACAGCCGGTGCGCCTCGCGCTCGGTGTCGGCGGCGAAGGCGTTGACGCCGACCATCACCCGGGGCCGGTCGAGCGACGCGGAAGGGCGGAAGGTGTCGCGGTAGATCCGCAGGGCGGCGAACAGGTAGTCCGGGGCGAAGTGGGAGGCGAAGGCGAAGGGCAGTCCCTCCTCGGCGGCCAAACGGGCGCTGAAGTCGCTCGACCCCAGCAGCCAGATCGGCACGTCGAGCCCCTCGCCCGGGACCGCCCGCACCGCCTGGCCCGGTTCGGCCGGCCGGAAGTAGGACCGGAGTTCTTCGAGGTCCTGGGGGAACGTGTCGCCGCCCCGCAAGGTTCGCCGCAGCGCCAGGGCCGTCTGCTGGTCGCCCCCGGGCGCCCGGCCCACCCCCAGGTCGATCCGCCCGGGATAGAGCGACTCCAGCGTGCCGAACTGCTCGGCGATCACCAGCGGCGCGTGGTTGGGCAGCATGATCCCGCCCGACCCGACCCGGATCCGCTTCGTGCCTCCCGCGATGTGGCCGATCACCACGGAGGTCGCGGCGCTGGCGATGCCCGGGATGTTGTGGTGCTCGGCCACCCAGTAGCGGTCATAGCCCCACCGATCCGCGTGCCGGGCCAGGTCGAGCGAGTTGGCCAGCGCCTCGGCCGCCGTGCCCCCCTCGCGGATCGGCGAGAGGTCGAGGATCGAGAATCCGGTCGATGGTGCCATGAGTCCCGCCCGCCCTGGGGTTCAGATCGACGATCCCGCACCCTGCCGGGGATCACCCACGAATGGTAGGGACGCCGGACCCTCCGGGCAACTCGGGCCACCCCGGCGATCAGGCCGGGGGGCGGGCCGCCAGGATCGCCCGCGAGGGGATGTCCCGGCCGCCTAAAAGGATCAAGGTCGCCGGGTTCGGGCCCTCGGGGCGGAGCTGGCGGCGCACCGCCTCGGGCAGCAGCTCGACCCCCTTCGTCTTGATCTCCAGGGGCCCCAGGCCCCGGGTCGCGACCACCCGGCGGAGGGTCTTGATGTCGAGCGGGTACGACTCGACCACGGCGAAGCCCGCCAGCCAGGGGGAGTCGACCGGCCCCGGCCCGGTGAGGAGGTCCACACCGAAGCCCACCCGAGCCAGGCCCACCGAGGCGACGTAGCCGTCGAGCAGTCCCGAGCGCGAGAGCGCGGGGTCGGGATCGAAGACCCAGGCGTCGAGCGGGGCCGTGCGGCGCGGGGCCGACGCCGGCCCGTCGCGGTCGGTCCAGGTCGCCCCCGATGGCAGGTGGGTGGCGCGGATGCCGACGCCGGGCTCGGCCAAGTCGCCGAACCAGACGGTCGCCTCCTTGCACTCGCCGCCCAGGCTCACCAGTTCCAACTCGTGCCCCAGGCCGATCGTCTCGAAGTCGCTCGCCGGCCCGAGCTTGATCGCGCCGCCCCGGACCCGCCCGGCCAGTCCGAGGAGGAAATCGGTCGAGGGGACGTAATCCCGGACCTCGCGGGCCCGCCCTTTCGAACCGACTCGGCGATCCGGGTCGATGTGGACGAGGGAAGCCGGAGCGACCGGGAACGTCTCGGCTCGCGAACATTCGGCTTGGACGCGATCTCCGACGCCGTAGACGCCGGCATTCCAGACCGTCCGCCGGGTCATGCCTGGATCCAGGTCGACCGCGACCACCGCATTCGTCGCGGCCAGGGCCACGGCGTCGCCGCCGATCCCGCAGCAGAGGTCGGCCACCGGGGCGTCGGGGATCCGGGCGAAGCGGAGGGCCTTGTGCCTCGCCACCGGCTCGGCGGTCGCCTGCTCGACGGCGACGGCCTCGGGCCAGATCCGGTCGGCCCGCGAGAACTTGCCCCGGGCCTTGCGGCGGCCCTCGGCGATCCGCAGCGCCGCCGCGACCAGTTCGGGCTCGGCCCGCTTCCGCCACCGGGCCAGGTCGGCCGGGGCGGGGCGGGGCACGTCGGCGACCTCGGCCAGCAGGGCGAGGCCGGCGTCGGTGGTGAGCACGAGGGCTTCGGGCCCGGCATCGGCGGGGGTGCGCATCGGGGGCGGGATCTCTCGCGGATCGGGGCGTCGGGACGGTAGAATGATCAACCCAGACCCTGTCCGAATTCAAGGGGCCGACCTTGCTCGACCGACCCGACCCCGCACACCCCGCCCCCCCGCCGATCGTCGGCGAGCCCCTGTCGATCGGCGGCGTGCCGATCCCGACGCGGTTCTTCCTCGCCCCTTTGGCGGGCTACACCAGCCTGGCGTTCCGCCTCACCGTGCGCGAGCGCGGCGGGCTGGGCATGGCCACGACCGACCTCGTGAACGCCCGCGCGATCCTGGAGAAGCGGCCCCGGTCGTTCGAGTTGGCCGAGACCTGCCCCGAGGACCGCCCGATCGCGATCCAGATCTACGGCCACGTCGTCGAGGAGATGCGCCGGGCCGCTCGGTGGGTCGTGGACCAGGGGGCGACCCTGGTCGACATCAACATGGGCTGCCCGGTCAACAAGGTGGTCAAGACGGGGGGCGGCTCGGCCCTGATGTGCCAGGCCGACTCCGCGACCGAGTTGGTCGCCGGCGTGGTGGACGCCGTGCCCGTGCCGGTCACGGTCAAGATGCGGCTCGGCTGGGACGACGCCAACCTGTCGGCCCCGGCGCTGGCGCGTTCGTTCGAGAAGGTCGGGGCCAAGGCGGTCATCATCCACGGGCGGACCCGCGAGCAGGGCTTCAAGGGCGGGGTCAACCGCGACGGCATCCGCGCGGTGGTCGATGCGGTCGAGTCGATCCCGGTGGTGGGCAACGGCGACCTGCGGACCCTGGCCGATGTTGAGGGAATGTTCCGCGAGACCGGCTGCGCGGCGGTGTCGATCGGCCGGGGGGCCCTGTCCAACCCGTTCCTGTTCCGCCAGTTGCAGCACTGGGCCCAGCACGGCCACCCCGGGCCCGAGCCGACCTTCGAGGAACGGGTCGACACCATGTCCGACCACTTCCACCGGCTGGTCGACCGCCGGGGCGACCGCAACGCCTGCTTCCAGTTCCGCAAGATCATCAAGTGGTACAGCCACTCGATCCGCCCGCCCAAGGAGCTGTATCACCGCCTGATCAACCTGTCGAGCGTCACCCTGTTCGACGAGACCGTCGCCTCGATCCGCTCGTCCGGCCCGGCCTCGCCGATCCCCGGCCACTTCGAGCCCAAGATCCCGGTGCCGGCCGGGCCGATCGACAAATGGTGATCGGCACCCTGCTCTCGGCCGAAACCACTTGGGGAGATTTCGATGACCACAGGGGCGGGTACCGCCGAGTCCGTCACGCTGGCCAAGGCACTCGCGATCAAGAATCGCCTGGCCGGCCGTCTGTCGCAGGCTCGCTCGAACATCGAGACATACAACAGCGTCCTGGCCGGCCGGAACGAGGCGGGGACCTCGCTCGACGTCCACGCCGAGTATGACCGCCTCCTCACGCTCCAGGAGGCGATGGTCATCGTCAAGGCGACGATCCAGGAAGGGAACATCCCGATCTATCGCGACATCCTGAGACTGGCCGAGAAAAAGGCCCTCGTCCAGATGTTCCAGGGGCTCAACACGAAGCACGGCGTCGAACCCGGATACGGAGGGGCGGAATATCGCTTCGAGGCGGCATTCACCAAGCCCGACACCCTGGAACGAATCCGACGCCTGGAGTCGGAGATCGATGCCATCCAAGATCTCCTGACGCACTACAACAACACGACGCGGGTCGAGCTCCCTACGGCGGTGCTCGACCTGGCTCGTTGATCGCACACACGGCCGGTCGGCCCTTCGGGGCGGGGGCGAGGGCGGTCGTAAGCCGCTCCGGCGGCCGAATGGGCCGCCACCTTTTCTTGGTGCCGATGTCGCTTCAACACTCATCGGTCATCGACTCAAAGGTCAAACCTCGACGCTCAACCCTCAAATGCTCTCGGTTCGGGGGTCGGCCGGTCCGTGTGATATCAGGTCTCGCGGCGATCACCTGCGGATGGCCCGGGCCGTCGTCCAGTCGGTGGTAATCGTCCCGGGCCAGAGCGACCGGACGTCGGGGTCGGCCCAGCCGAGGTCGGCGTCGGCGGTCAGGTGGGCGCGGAGGCGGATCTCGCCGGGCCGGTCGAAGGCGTCGGCCGGGATGCCGATGATCGGGCCGAGGGGGATCCGGAGCCGGCCCGGGGCCGAGGATGCGCTCGCACCAGGCCCGCTCGCGACCACCGACCCGGCGCGGAACCGGCCGGGGACACCCTCGAATTCGATCGCGACGGCGTGGGCCAGGTCGCGGGGCAGGGGGGTGGCGACCTCCAGCACGGGAGGGTCGCGGAGGACCAGATCGGGGCCGAGGTCGAGATAGGTCGGGCCGGCCTCGTCCTCCGATGCGACGGGCGAGACCAGGCGGACCGCCGAGGCGATCCGCGCCGCCTCGACCTCGTCGGGCAGGGCGAACAGGGCGTCGACCGCCAGCCGGGGGTCGAACTCGAAGGTGAACGGCATCTGCGGCAGGTCGAGGTCCCACGACGAGGTCGGCCCGGCGGCGTGCACCCGGGCGTGGAGGACCAGACGGTGCGGGCCGTTGGCGGGGAAGTCGCCGGGGTCGATCGCGAACGTGAACGAGCCGGGGCCGGCGATCGGCGAGGAAGGGACTTCCAGGCCGGCCCTCTCGGCGCCGGTGATCCGGTGCGACCAGGAGAGGTCGTCGGGGCCGACCTCGGCGCGGTCGGGGCGGAGGAACGGCACGCCGTAGGCCACCCCGACCGGGATCGGTGCCTTCAGCCCCCGGGGGTAGCGCTTGCGGGCCCGCCAGGCCACGTCGAAGCCCCGGCGCACCAGGGCCTTCTCCTCCTCGGCGATCAGGTCATCCCGTTTCCAGAGGGCGGCCAGGGCATGGCCGGCGGCATCGCGGATCGCGGGATCATCGGACGTGCCGAGCAGGCGGAACAGGTCCATCAGGCCGGCGCGGCCGTGGTCGGCGGCGGCCTCGACCTCCTCCGGGGTCGGCCTCGGGGCGGCGATCGCGGCGATCGCCCGCCGGGACCGGATCGCCATGAGCCACCGGCGCCCGCCGCCGAAGACCAGGGCCGAGCCCAGGGCCACCAGGACCATCCCCCGGGGGTCGGCGAGCCAGCGGCCCCAGCCCCAGGGGGTCCGCTCGCCCCGGGAGCGGGAGACCTTCCGGACCGGGCTACTTGGATTGACCGGGCTAACGGCCTGGGGTGGCGGCATCGCGATGGGGCCTGGGGTCGCGGTTCGGCGCCGATCCCGACCGGGCCGGGCGGCGCAGGGGTTGGGGCCGACGCGGGGCACGATGGGAGACGAAACTGGTGCCGTCCCCCTCCTCCTCGGGCCCGAATCCGAGTTCCTCCTCCACCAGGGACCGGAGGTCGTCCACGGCGTCCTGGAGGTCGTGGATCTCCTTGTGCATCGCCTTAAGTTCGACCAGCGCCTGCGCGGCGGGGTCCTCGGAGCCCTCGGCGTCGGTCACGATCAGGAGGTTGTCCTCGGGGACGACGCGATAGGTGAGGCGGAGCGGGTCGAGCAGGAGCTTGAGCCCGACCTTGAGCCGGACCCCCTTGAGGTCGAGCTTCACCGCCTCGTCGTCGCCGATCTCCTGGCGATCCAGGGCCGCCTGGTCGATCGCGACGGCGACGTTCAGGGCCCGGCCGATCGCCGTGCAGGCGTCGACCAGGGCGATCGGCTCGGCGAACGGGAAGTCGAACGGCTGGATCAGGGCATCCTGGACCGAGGCCGGGGCCGGCCGGGCGGCGGCCTCGGGGCGGGGACGGCCCGCGCGGTTGCCTCGCTCCTGGGCCCTCAGCGTCCAGCGCGCCGAGGCGGCCAGGCCGACGACCACCGCGATGACCACCCACAGCTTGTGCCCGAACCTCATGGAAGTCATCCCTCGACCGCGTGGCCGGCCCGTCGCACGAAGCAGCCACACTACATCGGATCGCCCGGGGTTGCCAGCCGTCATCGCCTTCAGTCCACCCGGCCGGCGCGGAGGGCCGCATCGATCTCGTCGCCCGATGGGAAGCCGAACCCCTCGCGGTCGATCACCAGGGCCGACGCCGCCGAGGCCCGCGCCGTGGCCTCTCGCATCAGGTCGATCTCGGCCACGCCCGGCGTCCAGCCGTGGTCCCGGAGGTGGAGGAGGAAGGTGGAGGCGAACGCCTCGCCGGCGCGGTTGGTGTCGCGCGGGGGGCGGTCACGGGGGAAGGTCGGAACCCGGACCCGGCCCGCCTCCCCCTCGGGCGTGGTGAACCGGACCGTCGCCCCGTCCGCGCCGTCGGTCACGACGAGGACCGGGATCCGCCAGGCGACCTGCTCGCGGTCGTCGAGCGATTCCCACTCGGCGCGGTTGCAGGCCAGCAGGTCGACGTGGTCCGCGAAGGCGAGGACCGGCGGGTCGCGGTCGAGCATGTTCCGCAGCGACGGGGCGAACACCCGGACCTCGGCCGGGCCGGCCAGCGCCTCGGCGATGAGGCGGTTGGGCAGCGCGGCGGCCACCCGGACCTCGCACGGCTCATCCTTCCAGGAGCCCAAGGAATCGACGGCCGCGTGGCAGCCCCGGAAGCCGATCGGCAGCTTGTCGCCGGTCGCCCCCCCGCTGATCAGCAGGGTCCAGTCGGCCCCGTGTCCCGCGACGCGGATCGGGCGATGCGTGATCCCGGACGAGGCCAGCAAGCCCTCGATCGAGCGGCCGACGGGGTCGGCTTCCGGGCCGAGGGCATGGATCAGGGTCCCGCCCAGCGCCGACGCGTAGCCGGCCCCCATCCCGCCCAGATCGTCGCCCCAGGATCGCCCGATGACTTCCCGGGTCCAATCCCCCTGGACGGAAGACAACGGCCGGCCCAGGGCGATCGTCCCGGTCGGGCCGGGCCAATCGGCCGGGAGTTCGACGGTGATCTGGCCGCCGGCCGGATCGCGGAGGGTCAGCCCGTCGCCGGGTTCGGCCCAGGCACCGTCGACGCTGCCGTCGAGCGGGGGCTCGCCCCGGGACGGGTCGACGAGCGGAATATCGACCCGGAGGACGCGATCGAGGTAGGCCGGCCCGAACACGAGCGTCCTGGGGGATGTCCGGGGCATGGGGGGGTTCCACTGGTGATCGGCGGCCGTTCCGGGGATAATCGCGGATCGGCCGGGTCGGGCGCACGGGGACGAAATCGAGACGGGAGGCGGGGTTGGCGTCGGACATGGACATGGGGATGGACACGACCGTGGATTCGCTCGACCACCCGGTCGACAATGCCCCGGTGCGGACCATGGAGCACAACGGCCTGACCGTGGAAGGCTACTCGCGCGCCGCGGTGCAGACCTACTGGCGGGTCCCCGAACTCAAGATCGGGTTCGACCTGGGCGCCCAGCCCTGGTCGTTCATGGCCACCCCCACCTGGTTCGTGTCGCACACCCACCTGGACCACATCGCCGCGCTGCCCGTCTACGTCGCCCGCCGCCGGATGATGAAGATGGAGCCGCCCACCATCTACCTCCCGGCCGAGGGGGTCGAGGCGGTGGAACAACTCCTCCGCGCCTTCCAGAAGCTCGACCGGGGCCGCCTGCCGGCGAAGCTGGTCGGGGTGAAGCCGGGCGATGAGCTGTCGATCTCGCGCGAGCTGGTGGCCACGGTGTTCGCCACCAAGCACACGATCCCGTCGGTCGGCTTCCTGGTCTACGAGCGTCGCCGCAAGCTCAAGCCGGAGTACCAGCACCTGATCGGCGACGACCTGGCGATCCGCGACCTCCGGATGTCGGGCGTCGAGGTGTCGGGCGAGATCCGCGTGCCCAAGGTGGCCTACCTGGGCGACACCGCCCCGCCGGGCATCGACGCCCACCCGGACATCTACCGCGCCGAGATCCTGATCCTGGAGATGACCTTCGTCGCCCCCCAGGAACGGCCGGAGAAGATCCACAAGTACGGCCACACCCACCTCGACGACATCCTCGCCCGCGCGGACCGGTTCCAGAACGACTGGGTCATCGCCTCGCACTTCAGCACCCGCCTCCACCCGGAGCAGATCCAGCGGATCGTGGAGAAGCGGCTGCCCGACAACCTCAGGCGGCGGCTCAAGATCTGGCTCTGACCGGCCCGACGCGACCCCGGCCGGTCACTTATGGGCCAGGGCCGCCTTCCCAAGCACCTGCCGGGCCGTCCCGACGCCGGTGCCCCACTGGCCGGGCTCGCCCAGCTCGATGAACAGCTCGGCCG
This sequence comes from Tundrisphaera macrotermitis, assembly GCF_051175315.1. Lineage (NCBI taxonomy): Bacteria > Pseudomonadati > Planctomycetota > Planctomycetia > Isosphaerales > Isosphaeraceae > Tundrisphaera > Tundrisphaera macrotermitis. The sequence continues at coordinate 915,005 of NZ_CP195100.1, read as the reverse complement.
GGATGCCGGGGGTCCGGATGAGCGCCGCGATCGGCTCGCGATGGGTCACTTCCCAGGTGCTCTCGCCGGCCTGGCGACGCTGATAGATGTCCTCGAACACCGGGGTGCCGAAACTCTCAACTTGGCCGGGGACGGCCATGAACACGCAGTCCCCCGAGTCCGCGCCGAGGCCCGGGCTGAACAGGACGAAGGAGAGATGGGCCCCGTCGGCATCCTGGAGGATCACGGCTTTCATGGCGGCACTCCCCGGCGAAAGTGAGCGAGGCGAAAATCACGGCACGGCCGAAGCACCGGGGATCATACCTCGACCCACACCCGCCCGTCGCGGACCTCGCAGCGGAATCGGTGGAGCGACCCGCCGCCGGTGGTGCAGCGACCGGAGGCGAGCTTGAACCGCCAGCGGTGGAGCGGGCAGACGGCCTCGCCGTCCTCGACCCATCCCCCGCCCATCGATCCGCCCGCGTGGGGGCAGGTGCCCTGGAGGGCGTGGAGGCGGTCGCCATCGCGGAAGATGGCGATGGACAGCCCCTCTAGAATGAAGGCGTGGCCGCGGCCGTCGGCGACCTCGCCGGCGTCGCAGGCGTCGACGAATCGTCCCATCGGTCGCGGACTCCCCAGACCCTCGGGCTTTGCGATGATATTATAGGGGGACCCCAGTCGGGGCGAGGTGGGGACGGCGGTGGGTCTGTTTTTTCTCGGCGAGATCGATCGAAGGGGGGCCGATGGGGATCATCCGACAATTGCCGGCGTCGGTGATCAACCAGATCGCGGCGGGCGAGGTCGTGGAGCGGCCGGCGAGCGTGCTCAAGGAGTTGCTGGAGAACGCCATCGACGCCGGGGCGACCCGGGTCGACGTCACGGTCGAGCGCGGCGGCAAGGACCTGATCCGGGTGGCCGACGACGGCAAGGGGATGTCGCCCGAGGACCTGCCTCTGGCTTTCACCCCGCACGCGACCAGCAAGCTGGTCGAGGCCGACGACCTGTTCCGGATCCGCACGCTGGGGTTCCGGGGCGAGGCATTGGCGGCGATCGCCGAGGTGTCCAAGGTCTGCTGCCAGACCCGCACGGCCGACGCCGAGGCGGGGTCGGAATTGTCGATCAACGCCGGGGTCGCCGCGCCGATCAAGCCGTGCGGCTGCGCGGTGGGCACGGTCATCGAGGTCCGCCACCTGTTCCACAACACGCCGGTCCGGCGCACCTACCTCAAGAGCGACTCGACCGAGGCCGGGCACGTCATCGAGATGTTCACCCGGATCGCCCTGGCCCACCCGACCGTCCACCTCACCTACCGGTCGGGCGGCAAGGTCCTCCACGACCTGCCCGCCGTGACCGGCGTGAAGGACCGGATCGGCGTCTTCTTCGGACGCGAATTGTCGGACTCGCTGCTCTGGGTGGAAAGCCAGTTCGACCGGACCCACCTGTGGGGCTACGTCGGCCACCCGTCGCAGAGCCGGTCGTCGAACAAGGGGCAGTTCCTGTTCATCTCCGGCCGCTACGTCCGGGACCGCTCGCTCGGCCACGCCCTGTCCGAGGCGTTCCGGGGCCTCTTGATGGTGGGCCGGTCGCCGGTGGCATTCCTGCACCTGGACGTCCCGCCCGACGAGGTCGACGTCAACGTCCACCCGACCAAGGTCGAGGTCCGGTTCCGCGACGGCCAGAAGATCTACAGCCAGTTGCTCGCGACCCTCCGCCAGACCTTCCTGTCCAGCGACTTGCATTCCCGGCTCCAGGTCCCGGCGGAATCCCAAACGAACCCAAGCCGGCCCGGCGCCCCCGAATTCGCCCTGGCCGAGCGGCCGTCGGAGCGGCAGGACGTCGCCTCCTGGTTCACCCCGTCGACCCCCTCGACCTTCCAGAACTTCCCGACGCCCGGCTATGCCGGCGGCCCCCCGGCCGCCTCGCCCGACTGGTCCCGGACGGCGTCCAACTACGCCTCGACCTACGGACCGCCGCCCCCCTCGGCCCCGGCCCCGCCGCCGAGCCTGGACTTCGACGAGTTCGCACCGCCCCCCGGCGCGGGATCCCAAACGAACCCAACGCCCCCCGGCGCGGAATTCCAAACGAACCCAATGCCCCCGCCGGCCGCCGGTGCCCCGCCCCTGGCCGGGTTCCGCCCCGAGGCCGGGACGCGGGAGGCCGTGGCCGACGACCTGCCAGTGCGGGCCATCCAGGTCCACGACACCTACCTGATCGCCGAGACCTCCGACGGCATGGTCGTGATCGACCAGCACGCCCTCCACGAGCGGATCCTCTACGAGGAGTTGCGGGCCCGGATCGAGCGCGGCGGGGTCGAGTCCCAGCGCCTCCTGGTGCCCGAGCCGATCGAGATGGGCGCCCCCGAGGCGGCGGCGATCCTGGAGCGTCGCGACGCCCTGGCAAAACTCGGCATCGAGGTCGAGCCGTTCGGCGGCGACACGATCCTGGTCAGCTCCACCCCGGCGATGCTCCCCGGCGTCCCGCCCGAGCGGCTGATCCGCGACCTCGCCGACCACTTCCGCTCCCGGCCGATCCCGCCCACGCCCGACGCCATGCTCGAAGACGTCCTGAGCATGATCGCCTGCAAGGCCGCCGTGAAGGCCAACCAGAAGCTCGCCCCCGACGAGATCACCGCCCTGCTGGAACGCCGCCACCTCGTCGGCGACTCGCACCACTGCCCCCACGGCCGCCCCACGGCCCTGGTCTTCAGCAAGACCGAGCTGGAACGCCAGTTCGGGCGGATCTGATCGAACGCCGCCCCCCGAGGCCCGACCATGACGCCCGAAACGATGACTCCGGACAATCCCTACGCGGCCCCCTCCTCGATGGCCCCGGCCCGTTCGGGAAGCCGACCGTCACTGGAGCTATTCCTGTTCTGGGAGAAGCTTCGGGTGGCCTACAACGCGATCCTGGTCGCGGAGGTGCTGATCCTGGCCGGGATGGGGATGTCGGCCTCGCTCTGGAAGCCGGAGGTGATCGTCCTGGCGTTCGCGGCGAACGTCTGCTTCTCCACCGCGCCGGTGGTCCACGCGTATGCCATCCTGATCGGCCTGCCGAGCCGGGCGGTCGGCTGGCTCCTGTTCATCGTCGGCACGACGCTCTCGACCATCCTGACGGCGGAGGCCCTGCGCGACCTGTCCTGGTGGAAGATGGTCTGAGCGGCTCAGGACCCCCGCGGGCCCTGCTCGGCGAAGATGCCGGTGTAGCCGATGTCCGGGGTGCCGTGGACTTCCTCGACGATCAGCTGGCAGATCCGCAGCCCCTTGACCAGGCGGATCGGCAGGGGGCCGGCGTTCCAGATTTCGAGCTGGATCGGGGTGCCGGGGTAGGCGGGGTCGTCGGACTTGTCGCCGAAGCCGGCGTGGATGGTGGGGGCGGTGACGTGGACGCCCACGCCCAGCCGGGCCAGGCTGCTCTTGCCCTCGACCCGCGCGGCGAGGCGGGACGCATAGGGCAGTTTGATCTTCTCGATGGTCCAGCCCAGGATGAACGCCGAGGGGGTGAGCAGGTAGCCGACCGGGGGCTCGCACGAGAAGGTCTGGCAGTGGGACTCGGCCACCTTGGTGAAGCTGAAGTCGCGGCGGCCGGGCTCGATCACCAGCCGGGGGCCGTCGGCGGGCGGGGACCACTGGCGGATCTCGGCGTCGAGGGCGAGGTCCACGGCGGTGCTCGACCAGCGGGGGGAATCGATGGCGGGCAGGGGGGAGATCCGCAGGGCGCCCCGGGCGATCGCGGCGCGGATCTCCCGGTCCGACAGGATCATGACGCCACCGGTTCCGCCGAGCGTTTCTGCCGGAGGTCGGAGGCCGGTACCCAGAGGCGGGACGTGCCCGAATCGGCCTCCTGGGGCAATTCGATCAGGGCCGATGCACCGGTCGGGTCCATCTGGATCAGGGCGACCGACAGGTAGTAGCGGCCGGCGTCCTCGGTCAGGAAGTCGCGCTCGACCCGGAGGTACTGGCGGTCGCCGACCACCTCGCGCACGGCCACGGTCGCCTCGGAGGCACGCAGGCCGTCCGAGATCTCGCAGGCGACGAGGGCCATGAGTCACCTCCATTCGTCGTGGGCGGCCTTGATGAGTGTACACTATCACGGCCCCTCGCGGGCGGGCAAGGGATTCTCGGAGGATCGGCCAGGCAAGCCGGGTGCCATGAGCGAATCGCGGGGCCGGCCATCTCCCCCTTTCGCGAGCCCGGCCGGGGGGCTTACAATCGGCGACGGTCGGGCCGGCGAGGTTGCCGACTTCGTCCCGGTCGCGGGGGTCGGTATGCTGTCGAGGGTTGGGGTGGTCCGATGATCTGTGCAATCCTGGGGCGGGGGCGGCACGCCGCGCTCGCCGAAGAGTGGAAGCAGGCCGCCGAGGGCGGCGTCGAGCTGGTCGAGCTGCGGGTCGATTGCCTGCGCCGCGACCCGGACCTCAAGCGGATCCTGGCGAGCCGGCCGACTCCGTTCCTGTTCACGGTCCGCCGGGGGGCCGACGGCGGCCTGTGGCGCGGGCCCGAGGACAAGCGGCAACGGCTGATCCGCGAGGCGATCGTCGCCGGGGTCGACTACGTCGACCTGGAGATGGACATCGCCCAGCAGGTCCGCCGGTTCGGCAAGACCAAGCGGATCGTCAGCTACCACAACCTCAAGCAGGTGCCCGACGACATCAAGTCGATCGCCGAGCAGTGCGAGGAGATGGACGCGGACATCGTCAAGATCGCCTGCCGCGCCCACAACCTGGCCGACGCCACGCGGATGCTCCAGGTCGCCTCGGAGATGGAGACGCCCACCATCGCCATCGCCATGGGCGAGGCCGGCACCTTCACCCGCGTCCTGAACCGGAAGTATGGCGCCCCGTTCACCTACGCCAACTTCAACCCCGACCGCAACTTCGCCCCGGGGATGATCGGCTACGACGCCCTGAAGCGCGACTACCTCTACGACCAGGTCGACAAGGACACCGAGGTCTACGCGGTGATCGGCGACCCGATCGGCCATAGCCTCAGCCCGGCGATCCACAACGCCGCGTTCCGCCAGCTCGGCCTGAACAAGGTGCTGGTGCCGATCCTGATGCCGGCCGGCAAGCTGAAGGAATCGTTCGAGGCCCTGTCCTGGGTCGGGATCAAGGGGTTCAGCGTCACGATCCCCCACAAGGAGGACGTGATCCCCCTGCTGAACCAGGCCGACGGCGCCGTCGAGAGGACCGGGGCCTGCAACACCGTGATCCCCAAGCCGGACGGGACGAGGGTCGGCTACAACACCGACTACCGCGCGGCCCTGGATGCGCTCGAATCGGCCTACGAGACCTCGGGCGAGGAGGGGGCCCCCAGCCCCCTGGCGGGCAAGCAGGTGCTGATCCTGGGCGCCGGCGGCGTGGCCCGGCCGATCGCCTTCGGGCTGGCCCGGCGCGACGCGGGCGTGACCATCGTCAACCGCAACGACGAGAAGGCCCTGAAGCTGGCCGAGGCCGTCGGCTGCCGGTCCACCAGCTGGGCCATGCGGGCCGGCCTCCTGCCCGACGTGATCGTCAACTGCACCCCGGTCGGCATGCACCCCGACGTCGACAGCACGCCGATGCCCCCGGCCGGCTTCCGCGACGGCACCGTGGTCATGGACACGGTCTACCACCCCGAGAACACCATGTTCCTGAAGCTCGCCCGCGAGCGGGGCTGCCGCACCGTGACCGGCGTCGAGATGTTCATCCGCCAGGCGGCCCACCAGTTCCGGCTCTACACCGGGCAGGAGGCCCCCGAGGAGCTGATGCGCCAGGTCGTCCGGCGCAAGCTCGGGCCGATCCGCCAATGACCGCCGACCTGCCGAGGCGGGGGGGGCTGGCCCTGATCGGCTATCGCGGGACCGGCAAGACGTCGGTCGGGCGGATCGTCGCGGCGCGGACCGGCCGGCCGTTCGTCGACGCCGACCAGGCGGTCGAGGCCCGCGCCGGGCTCACCATCCGGCGGATCTTCGAGGAGCAGGGGGAGCCGGCGTTCCGCGAGTGGGAGTCCCGCATCCTGGCCGACCTGGCGACCTCCCACGCCGGGGGCATCCTGGCGACCGGGGGCGGGGCGATCCTGGCCCCGGCCAACCGGGAGATCCTCAAGGGGTTCGGCTTCGTGGCCTGGCTCACCGCCGACCCCGAGACCCTGGCCCGGCGGCTCCGCTCGGGCCGGCACGGCGTGGCCGACCGCCCGGCGCTGACGGCCTCGGGCACCCTGGGCGAGATCGCCGAGGTCCTGGCCGCGCGGACGCCCCTCTATGATGAGACGGCCGACCGGGCGATCGACACGGTGCGCAAGACCGCCGACCAGGTGGCCGACGCCGTGATCGAGGCGTGGCGTCGGGCCGACACCGAAGGGAGCGAGGGGCGGTGAACTACCTCTGGCAGATCCACCTGATCTATGTCGTGGGCCTGTTCCTGATCGGGACCGTGGTGGGCAGCTTCCTGAACGTCTGCATCTACCGCATCCCGTGGGAAAAGAGCGTGATCTGGCCCGGGTCGCACTGCCCGATCTGCCTGGCGGAGATCGAGGCCCGGGACAACATCCCGATCCTCGGCTGGCTGTTCCTGGGCGGGTCGTGCCGGACCTGCCGCACCCCGATCCCGGCCCGCTACCCGGCCATCGAGCTGCTGGTCGGGCTCCTGTTCGTCGGGGCCTATCTGGTCGAGGCCGTCCTGCCCCGGGGGTACATCCGCGACGACGGGCTGCTGCTGGCCAAGGTGTTCTACCACCTGCTCCTGATCTCGTTCCTGGTCACGGTCACGTTCATCGATGCCGATCTCACGATCGTGCCGGCCTCGGTGACGAATCTCGGGATCGTGCTCGGGCTGGCAATCGGGGCGATCTTCCCGGAAGTCCGGCCCGTGCCGAATGCGGCGACCACCTGGCAGGGGGGGGCCTGGGCCGGCGTTTATGGAATGCTGGTCGGGGGCCTGCTCATCGGGGTCGTGCGGGTCGTGGGGGGGATCGTGTTCCGCCGCGAGGCGATGGGGGCCGGCGATATCCACATCCTCGCCATGATCGGCGTCTACATGGGCTGGCAGGCGGCGATCGTCACCTTCTTCCTCGCCCCGTTCTTCGGGCTGGTCCCGGCGCTGGCCAAATTGACGGTCTACCTGGGCAAACGCCTGCGGGGACGCCCCTATCTCCAGTCGGATCGAGAACTTCCGTTCGGTCCTTACCTGAGCATGGCGGCCCTGGCCCTGATGTATTCCTGGATCTGGATCTGGCCCCTGGCGCTGAAATTCTACTTCACCGAATTTTCCATGCTATTCTGGACCCTGATGGGCCGAGAAGTGAGTTGAGGCGGGCCGGTCCCGCGACGGATCGAAGGTCGGGCGGATCGACGGACGGAGGACGGTCGTGGGCTCTCCCTATTATCGACGACGTCGCCGCTCCCTGATCCGCAACCTCTGGATCTATCGCCGGATCGTGGCGCTGGCCGTGGTCCTGGGGCTGATCCTCTGGTTCGTCCTGACCAACAACGAGCAGGTGACGATCGCCTTCCCGTTCGGCCTGGGCAACCTGCGGAGCACGACCGGGCTGGTGATCCTGCTGAGTGCCCTGGTCGGCTCGGTGGCGACGGCCCTGGTCTTCGCGGTCGTCCTGGCGATCCGCCACGCCCGCGCCGAGCCCGACCTGCCTCCGCCCGAGGACGGGAAGCCGACGCCGGTCGACGACCTGCCTCCGCCCGATTATGCGGCCAAGACCGGCGACGGTCTCCATCACAACAACCCGTGGCCTTGACCGAGTCCGACGCCCCGTCTCGTCTCGATCCGACCCGAGGATGGCTCTGAACATGGCGACCCCTCCTGCCCGCCTGCTCAACCTCGGCGCCGTCCTGGGCATCTTGCTCGTCCTGGGCGGCTGCGCCAACCCCGGCCCGATCGCGTCGAGGCAGGGGATGATGGGCACCCTGAAGACCAGCGTGGCCCAGCTCGAAGGCGACAACCAGACCCTGCGGCGGGAGATCGCCCAGCTGAAGGCGGAGAACACCCGGATCGAGGATCGCCTGGTCCAGGAGGAGGCCGCCAACGGCGAGATGGCCGCCCGCCTCGATGACGCCAAGGAGCTGATCACCCGCCAGGGGGGGGACACCACCGCCCTGGGCCGGGCGTCGCGGTCGTCGCTCGATGACGACATCCCGCCGCCGGTCAAGACGATCAACAACTCCCGGCGCCGCCAGCCGCCCGCCGCCTCGATACCCCGGCCATCGACCAGTCGGCCCTCCGAGGACATCCTCGACCTCGGCCCCCCGACCCGTCGCGGCGATCGGGATCGGGACCGCGAGCGCGACCTCGGCCCCCAGGGACGACGCGACGAGCCGGAGGACGGCCGGTGGCTGCCCGTCGCCCGGGGCAAGGCCGCCTCGACCGCCCGGGTCCGCTGAGGTTATGCCTTCTCATTTGGCCTTTGGTCCGGCGGTCCTGGGTGGCTGTGGTTGGCTTGCCAACCACGGCGCCGGCGACGCGATCCTGGGATGATGGCCATCGCGGCACCGGGCCAGGGATCATCGACGCCGGCCATCGATCGCCGGGCGGGCTCGTCGGCGCCGTGGTTGGCAAGCCAACCACAGCCACCCGGAGCCCAGAACTCCGGAATCAATGGGCCCCCGCTGACCCCCCGGCCCGAGCCCCTTCCGCCGTGGCGATCGCCGCGATAAGATCGGTCCGGGCCGCTGCGGCGTCGGGACGGATCTTCGGAAGGACCAGGCTTCGGGGGCCAGATGCCCATGACGAGGCGAACGACGATCCGGGGCCGGCGCCCCGCAACCGCGGGCCTGCTCCTGCGGACCCTCCGCCATCGCGGGCTGGAGGTGATGACCTGGTCCCTCCTGCTGGTCGGGGTCATCCTGTCCACGGCCTACGTGCTGGCCATGTCGACCTACGAGTCGTCGCTCCTCCTGAAGGTGGCCGCCCAGCCCGGCGAATCGGCCGAGTCCCTGGTCACCCTGGCCCATCTGGTCGCGTCCGACGACGTGATGAACGGGGCCGCCGAGGATCCGGCGCTGGGGGACATCCCCTGGTTCCGGGACGCCCTGCGGGTCGAGCCCATCCCCGCGATGTCCCTGATCCGGCTGTCGGCGCGGGGCACGCCCGATCAGGCCCCCCGGATCGTCGAGGCCGTGGCCGCATCGATCGGCCGCCGCCGAGCCAGCGCGATCCTGGCCTCGGAGGCGGAGGTCCGCAATCAGGCGGGGATCCGCCTCGTCGAGCTTCGGGCGCGGTCCGACGAAATCGAACGCACCTGGAGGGGGTACGCGGAGCGGAAGGCCGAGGGGGCCCTGGACCCTCACCTCGATGAGGTCGACCTCCGCGGCCTGGCGGCCGAGCGGGTCGCCGTCCGGACGCGGATCCTGGAGTCGGAGGCGGAGCAGGCCAGGCCCGTCGCGGCGGAGATCGACCTGGCCCGGCTGGGCGGCCTGAACACGCCGGCCGCCAACACCCACGCGATCGGCCGGTCCTGGTTCTGGGCCGTGGCCGCGGCGGTCGGCACGATCGTCCCGTCGCTGGTCCTCGGGCTCTCGATGGGGCTGGAGGCCAGGAAGGCCCGGGCCGAGGCGGATCGGCTGCGCGCACAGGCCAGGGACGCGGCCCCCGCCCAGGGGCCCCTCCTGATCGCGATCCAACTCGCCCACGGCGACTGGCGGCCCCATCCCGCGTCGTGAGGCTCCCTTCCGCCCGGCCGACCTGGTATAATCCCGGCCCCGAAGCCGGCCCGTCACCCGGCGCGAGGCCCCGCGAAGGACCATCGACCGTGCCGCCGACCTCCGAGCCTCCCGTGCTGGCCATCTTCGACCATGACGGCGTCCTGGTCGATTCGCTCGACCTGCACCAGCAATCCTGGGTCGAGCTGGGCCGGCGGGAAAAGCTCCCGATCACCGCCGACTTCGTCCGCGAGACCTTCGGGATGACCAACCCCAGCATCTTCCGCAAGCTCCTGGGGGAGGAGGCCGCCGAGTCCGACATCGCCCGCTACGGCGACCTCAAGGAGGTCCACTATCGCGAGCTGGCGACCGGCCAGATCGCCCTGATGGACGGCGTCCGCGACCTCATCGACGGGCTGACCCGGGCCGGTGTCCTGCTGGCGATCGGGTCGAGCGCGACCCGGGCCAACCTCGAATTGACCGTGGCCGAATCCGGGCTCTCGGGGCGTTTCGCGGCGATCGCGGCCCTGGAGGACATCCGCCGGGGCAAGCCCGACCCCGAGGTCTTCCTGCTCGCCGCCAGCCGGGCGGGGGTCGACCCGGCCCGGACGGTGGTCTTCGAGGACGCCCCGGTCGGCATCCGCGCGGCCAAGGCGGCCGGGATGCTCGCCATCGGCGTGACGACCACGACCGATGCCCAGGCCTTGCGCGAGGCCGGGGCCGATCGGGTGGTCGATACCCTGGCCGGCATCGATGCCGACGCCCTGGCCCGCGAGCTCCGGGCTCGCGGCTGATCGACGCTCCCGCGGCTCACGACGGATGGACGCATCATGAAACGGGTTGCGATCCTGGGTGCGGGTGGGATGGGCACGGCCCTGGCGATCCTGTTCGCCCGGGCCGGGCTCGCGGTCCAGGTCTGGGCACGCGACCCGGATCGGGCCTCGGAGATGGCCCGGACCCGCCGCAACGACCGGCACCTGCCGGGCGTGGAGATCCCGCCCGAGGTCGGCATCACCCCCAACGCCTGCGACGCCTCGGCCTGCGCCGACCTGCTGGTCGCGGCGATCCCCTCGGCCTATCTCCGCGCCAGGATGACCGACCTCCGGGAGCGCGTGCCGGGGGGCGTCCCCGTGCTCAGCGTGATCAAGGGGATCGAGAACGAGACCCTGGCCCGGCCCAGCCAGATCATCGCCGAGGCGCTCGGCCCCCGGCCCGTCTCCATCCTGAGCGGCCCGAGCCATGCCGAGGAGTTGGCGCGGGGCCTGCCCGCCTCGGTCGTCGTGGCCGGCCCCGACGCGGCGCTCAACGTCCAGGTCCGCGACGCCCTGAACCGGGACGCCCTCCGGGTCTACACCAACCCCGACGCCATCGGCGTGGAGTTGGCCGGGGCCCTGAAAAACATCCTGGGGATCGCCGCGGGGATTTGCGACGGGCTCCGGTTCGGCGATAATGCCAAGGCGGCCCTGCTGACGCGGGGCCTGGTCGAGATGACCCGATTCGCCGTCGACCAGGGGGCCCGGGAATCGACGTTCTACGGCCTGGCCGGGGTCGGCGACCTGGTGACCACCTGCTACAGCCCGTTCGGCCGCAACCGCGCGGTGGGCGAAGGGCTGGGGCGGGGCCTGTCCCTGGGCGAGATCCTCGCCGGATCGGCCAACGTCGCCGAGGGCGTCCCCACGACGCGGAACGTCCACCTCTGGGCGCGTCAACGGGGAGTGGTGATGCCGATCACCGACGAGCTCCACGCCATCCTGTTCGAAGGCAAGCCGCCCCAGACCGCCGTGGTCGACCTGCTGGACCGCTACCCCAAGGAGGAGTGGCCGTCGTGACCGCCGCCTCGCCTTTGCCCGGAGCCTGCGCGATCGCCTTCAAGGAGTGGGCCGGGGTCTGCGACGCCCTGGCCGAGGGACGCCAATCGCTGATCCTCCGAAAAGGGGGCGTGTCCGAGGGGCCGGGCGGCTTCCTGCCCGAGCATCCGGCCTTCTGGCTCTACCCGACCCACGTCCACGAGGCCGAGCAGGGGCTCCGCACCCCCGCCCGGCCGCGCCACGCGCCCGACCCGGCGTCGGTGGCCATCGACACCCTGGCGGTGGTCGAATGGGTCGGGCGGGTCGAGCGGATCGAGCAGCTGGCCGAACTGGAGCCGTTCCACGACTGGACCGAGTCGACGATCCTCGGCCGGTTCCACTACCGCAGGCCGGGCCTCTGGGCGCTGGCCGTCCGGGCCTATCGCCGGCCCGAGCCCGCGACCGTCGCCGTGACCCCGGCCCACCTGGGTTGCAAGACCTGGGTCCCGTTGGAGGACCCGCCCTCGACCGCCGGGCTGGTCGCCGTCCTGGACGACCGGGCCTCGGCCGAGCGGCTGGGCCGGCTGAGATCCCTGCTGGACCCGCCCCTGGGATCGACGGTGTCCCGTGGTGGATGACCTTCGCGAGTGCCCCGCCACGATGGCGCTGGCCGGCTCCTGGGTCGTGGTCTTCGTGGCGATGCACCTGTTCCAGGCGCAGTGGGGCCACGCCCCGCCCAGCTCCCTGCTCGGCCCCTGGCCGGTCGGCGGGGAGGCCAGCCATTACTTCGGGGCCCAATCCTGGGGGGAGATCCGCCGGGGCGAGGTCTGGCGTGCCCTGACCGCGACGTTCCTCCACGGCAGCCTGATCCACCTGGGCCTGAACCTGCTGGGCCTCGTGCAACTGGGCCGCCTGATCGAGCCGTGGTATCGGTCGGGCCCGTTCCTGGCGGCGTGTCTGGCCATCGGCGGGCTGGGAAATCTGCTCAGCGGCCTGATGCGGCAGGGGATGGTCTCGATCCGCCCGGCGATCGAGGGGTCCGCGGTCGCCCGACTCTGGCCCAACGCCGTCCATCAACTCTTCGGCGGGCCGCCCGGCGGCGGGGTCAACGCCCAGAGCCTGGGCGGTTCGACGATTTTGCTCGGCCTGATGGGCCTGATCCTGGTGGTCGGGTGGCGGTCCCGCACCCGGATGGGCTCCTACCTCCGCGACCAGATGGCGATTCTGCTGATCGCCACGGCGCTGCTGGGCGCGTTCCTGCCCCAGTACATCGACAATTATGGCCATGCCGGCGGGGCCATCGTCGGCATCCTGCTCGGCTTCGTCCATCGGCCCTTGCTCCGGCTCGTCGAGGCGCGATGGTTCCGCCGGGCCGCCTGGGCGGGAAGCATCGCACTGGTCGCCTGGTGCGCGACGGCGCAGGCCCGCGACGCGTTCGCCGAGATCCGGCTGAACCGGAGGATCGAAGCGGTCACCGGTCGGCTCCAGGCGGAGCAGACGGTCTTGCCTCTGCTGCCCAACTTCTCCCAGCTCTACGCCCGGGATGCGCTGCGGGCGGGACCGGAACCCCTGGATGAGTGGGCGATCCGCGACTGGTTCGGCATCCCGCCCACGGCCCCATCGCCGGGCGAAGACCCCGGGGAAGAGGCCAGGCAGGCCGTCGAGGACCACGCGGCGATGGCGAAGATGCTCCCCCTGCTGGAGAGCATCCCGATCGACCTGTGGGGGCCGGACGTCGCCGGCGAGTTCGCCCGCCTCCGCGAGCTGGGACGCCGGTCGCTCCAATCCCCCCCGACCTACGCCGAGACCTTCGACTTCGCCACGTCGGCGGGCGCGGTGATCCGAGCCCTCAGCGACGACAACGAGCGATCGGCGAGCGAGAATGCCCGGCTCAGGGCCGGCCTGCAGCAGCCCTGACCGGGCCGTCAAATCGGACCGGATCGCTCAGTCGATCGGGCCGCACGCCTGCCAGGCCCCGGCGCGATGGCGCGGGCGGCCGGTCTGATGGCGGATCGCGGCCACGAACTCGGCCATGGTCCGGATCGGCCCCGGGAACTCGGTGTAGTAGCAGCCGATCGCGTCGGGCTCGTGCCCATCGCTGGATCCGGTCGTCCCCATGGGGATGGCCCGGAGCAATTCTTCGGCCTTGCGCCGCGTCTCCACCGACACGTTGTTGCTCGCCAGTTCCACGGCATCGAAGGCCGGGCCGTGGGCGGAGACGATCCCCGCGAAGTCCTGATCCCAGCGGAACGGGTGGGCCGCGACGATCGCCGCCTCGTGGCGGCGGACCACCGCGAGGAGTTCCGCGAGCCCGATCCCCGGGCCGACGTCCCGGGTGTCGGGCAGCCCGTAGACCAGGAAGTGCCCCTCGCGGGCCGAGACCTCCACGCCGGACAGCACGACCAGCCCCTCGGCCCGCGCGGCCAGGTCCGCCAGCTCGTCCGGCGCCCACTGGCGGTCGTGCTCCGTGATCACGACCCCGTCCAGCCCGGCTTCGCGGGCCCTCCGGATCAGGACCTCGGGCTCGATGATGCTGTCGGGCGAGTGGCGGGTGGTGTGGAGGTGGTGGTCGATCTTCGCCATGACGGGGCAGCTCGCGGGGTGGGGGGTCGTCCGAGGGATCCAGACTAAGTCGATCCGCCCGGGATTGTCGAGGTCAACCGCAAGTGATCCCGCCGGGCCATTCGCCGCTTGGAACCGGCACCCCGCCCCCCTATCATCGACGTTCCTGCCGAACCACCCCGCATCGACAACCCGGAGATCCGCATGAGACTCGCCCACCTCGCCGTCCTTTCGGCCCTGGCCTGGCCGACCCTGGCCGCCGCCGAGGACGGCCCGAAGCCGTTCGCCATCAAGCCCGGCGACCGCGTCGTGTTCTACGGCGACAGCATCACCGATCAGAGGCTCTACACGACGTTCGCCGAGACCTTCGTCGTGACCCGGTTCCCCAAATCCGACGTGTCGTTCATCCACTCGGGATGGGGCGGCGACCGCGTCGGCGGCGGGTTAGGAGGCCCGATCGACCTCCGGCTGAATCGGGACGTGGTGGCCTACAAGCCGACCGTGGTCACCGTCATGCTCGGGATGAACGACGCGAGCTACCAGCAGTTCCGCGACGAGATCTTCAATACCTACGCCAAGGGCTATGAACACATTGTCGAGAAGCTCAAGGCCGACCTGCCGGGCGTCCGGCTGACCCTGATCCGGCCTTCGCCGTTCGATGACGTGACCCGAGAGCCGAAGTTCGAGGGGGGCTACAACCAGGTCCTGGTCCGCTACGGCGACTTCGTGGCGAAGCTGGCCGAGAAGGAAGGGGCCGGCGTGGCCGACCTGAACGCCCCGGTCGTCGAGGCGACCAAGAAGGCGTTCGCCAGCGACCCCAAGGGGGCCGAGAAGCTCAACCCGGACCGGGTCCACCCCGGCCTCGGCGGCCAGTTGCTGATGGCCGCCGCCCTGCTCAAGGCGTGGAACGCCCCGGCCGTCGTGTCGACCGTGACGATCGAGGCGAAGCCGGGAGCCCCCGCCGACGTCCAGGCGAACAACACGGTCGTCACGGACCTCGCCGCCGAAGGGGATGGCCTGCGCTGGACCCAGAAGGACGAGGCGCTCCCGTTCCCGATCGACCTCAAGGACCCGGCCACCGCGCTGGCCGTCCAGTCGTCCGACATCGTCGAGGCCCTCGACCGGCAGATCGTCCAGGTCAAGGGCTGGGATGGAGCCAAGGAATACACCCTGTCCATCGACGGCGCGCCCGTCGGCACCTTCACCGGGGCGGCCCTGGCCCAGGGCGTGAACCTCGCGACGCTGCCCACGCCGATGGCCCGCCAGGCGGCCGACGTCCACAATCTGACGCTCCGGCACTCGGCGCTGCACAACCTCCGCTGGAGGCAGGTCGAGGTGCCCAACCAGGACATCAAGGATCCCCGGCTCGGCGAGGCGCTCCGGGGCCTCGACAGGCTGGAGTCGGCGATCGTCGACGATCAGCGTGCCGCCGCCCAGCCCAGGCCCCACACCTTCACGCTCAAGCCGAAGGGCTGAGCCGAACGAGCCACGGGGAGCCTCTTCCTCCCCGTGGCCGATGGCCCGCGAAATAATCCGGCCCCCCCGCGCATCGTAGATGGTGGGAAAGGTGGGTCGCCGATGGCGGAACGGGAGGCGATCGCCGGGCAGGAGCAGGCCGACGCGGCGGCGGGCGATGGCCCTTCGCGGATGGCCGCGTTCCACCAGGCCCACGGCGATGAGCTTCGGCGGTTCGTCCTGGGCGTGGTCCGCGACCCGGCCCTGGCCGACGACCTGGTCCAAACGACCTACCTGAAGGCCGCCGAGGCGGGACACCTGGCCCGGGCCGAGACCTTCAAGGGGTGGGTGTTCCGGGTCGCCTATCACGAGGCCCTGGCGGCCCGGCGGAAGGATGCCTCGCGCGACCGGGGGCGGCTCCGGCTGGCGGGGCTCCGCCCCCCGGACCAGTCGGGCCCCGACCATCCGCTGATCCAGGGCGAGACGGTCGCCCGGGTCCGGGACGCCCTGGACGCCCTCCCCGAGGAACAACGGAAGGTGGTCTGGGCCCGGATGTACGAGGACAAGACGTTCGCCGAGATCGCCGGAGAGTTCGGCCTCCCCCTGGGGACGGTCCTGACCCGGATGCGGCGGGCCCTGGAGAAGTTGAAGCGAACCATGAGCCCCGGAGCCTGAATCCATGCGGCCCGCAATCGATGACCTGGACTGGCTGGCCTTCCTCTACGTCTCCGACGAGATGGACGACGCCGGGCGGGCCGCCTTCGAAGATCGCCTGGATCGGGACCAATCGGCCCGCGAGGCCGTCGCCGGGGCGATCGGGATGGCCCAGGTCGTGGCGATGGCCCCCACGGCCGCCTCGCGCCCGTCTCCCCTCCGCCTCCCGACCCGCCGCCTGGCCGGCCTGGCCGCCGCGGCCGGACTGGTCGGGGCCTCGCTCATCGCACTGCGTCCCGCCCCGGCGCCGGCCCCGGATCGGCCCCCGATCGCCGAGATCGTCCAGGCCTGGTCGGACCTGCGCGGGGGACGCGAGCCCGGCCCGATCGACGCGGAACTGCTCGCCGTCGTCGCCGAGCCGGCCGACGCGGAGGTCGAGACATCGGCCGCCCCCCCCTCGTGGCTGCTGATCGCCGCCTCGGGCGACGGCACGGCCGACCCCACCGAATCACTCTCGCAGGAGGATTGAGCCATGAAGCTCGCCGCCCCCCTCGTGGCCTTCTGCCTCCTGGTCCCCGCCGCGACCGGCGTGGGGGCGGAGGACGGGCTGGAGCGCGAGGCCGACGTGCTCGCGTTCGTCGGCGAGCACCAGCCCGAGCTGGCCAAGCTCCTGCAAGCCCTCAAGCCGATGAACGCCAAGGAGTACCGCAAGGCGATCCGCGATCTGGCACCGGCCCGCGACCGCCTCGTCGAGCTTCAGAAGCGCAACGCCCCACGCTACCCGCTCCTGCTCGACGCCTGGAAGGCCCGGACCCGGGTCGAATTGCTGTCCGCCCGGCTGGCCGGCGAGCCGTCCTCCGAGGCGGAGGCGAAGCTCCGCGAGGCGATCGCCGATGGGCTGGACGTCGAGATCCGCCTGCAACGGTTCGAGATCGAGCAGGCCGAGGCCGCCGCCCGCAACCACCGCCGCAACCTGGAGCGGCTGGAGTCCGACCGCGACGCCACGCTGGAAGCCCGCTACCGCGCCGCCCTGCCCAGGAAGAAGATCCAACGCGCCAAGAAAGGGGCCGAGGGCAATGCCGCCCCCGTCCCGTCCGCCAAGGCACCCGCCCCCGGGGGGAATCGTCGATGACCCGTCGCCTCGCCATCTTCGGCCCGCTGCTCCTGCTCCTGCCGCTCCCGGCCTTCGGGGGCGAGCTTCTGGCCCCCGTGTCCGAGCGATACGCCAACGACAAGGGGACCGAAGATCCCGACTTCCAGCGCCACGTCCTGCCCCTGATGGGCCGGGTGGGCTGCAACACGCGGTCCTGCCACGGCTCGTTCCAGGGGCAGGGGGGGCTGCGGCTCTCCCTGTTCGGCTACGACTTCAAGGCCGACCACGACACCCTGCTCAAGAAGGATTCGGATCGCGTCAGCCTCGACGATCCGGAGGGGAGCAAGATCCTCCAGAAGGCGACCCTGGGCATCCCCCACAAGGGGGGCAAGCGGCTCGAAGAGGGGAGCTGGCAGTACCGCCTGCTCGCCCGCTGGATCGAGTCCGGCGCCAAGGGCGTGGAGAAGGCGTCCCAGTTCGACCATCTGGAAGTGACCCCCGCCGAGGTCGTCTTCGAGAAGGCCGGCCAGAAGGTGCCGCTCCGCGTGGTGGCCCACTGGGAAGACGGATCCAGCGAGGACGTGACCTGCATCTCGCGGTTCCGCACCAACGACGAGTCGATCGCCGAGGTCGACGAGAATGGTGTGATGACCTCGGTCGGCCCCGGCGACACCCACGTCGTCGCCTTCTACGACAACGGCGTGGCCGCCGTGCCGGTCCTCCGGGCCGTGTCCGACAAGGTCGGCGACCGCTACCCGGCCGTGGCGACCGCCACCAGGGTCGACGAGCTGATCGTGGCCAAGCTCCGCAAGCTGGGGATCGTCCCGTCGGACCTCTGCACCGACGCCGAATTCCTCCGCCGCGTCAGCCTGGACATGACCGGCACCCTGCCCACGCCCGACGAGGTCGAGTCGTTCCTGTCCGACCCCTCGACCGAGAAAAGGGCCGCCAAGATCGACGAGCTGCTCGCCCGCCCGACCTACGCCGCGTGGTGGGCGACCAAGATCGGCGACTTCACCGGCAACACCTCCAAGACGATCATCAACAACTTCAGCCCGGTGAAGTTCTCCGACGACTGGTATCGCTGGCTCGCCCGCAAGATCGGCGACAACCTCCCCTATGATCGCCTGGCCGCCGGCATGATCCTGGCCACCAGCCGCACCGACCCCAAGCAGAGCTTCGAGGACTTCGTCCGCGAGACCTCCAGCTACTATCGCGACAAGGATCCCGCCGACTACGCCGCCCGCGAGACGATGGCCCACTACTGGGAGCGGACCAACTTCCGCAAGCCCGAGGACCGGACCATCGGCGTGAGCTATGCCTTCCTGGGCGTCCGGCTCGAATGCGCCCAGTGCCACAAGCACCCGTTCGACCAGTGGACCCAGGACGACTTCACCCAGTTCGGCAACTTCTTCACGGCGGTCGGCTACGGCGTCGCCCCCGACGGCCGCCAGAAGACCCGCGAGATGGCCGAGGAACTGGGCCTCGACAAGCTGATGGGCGGCCAGCGCCAGAGAAAGCTGCTGGAACTGGCGGGCGAGGGGAAGGTCGTCCCCTTCACCGAGGTGTTCGTGGCCCCGATCGCCGGCCGGCCCAATCGCCCGGTCGACCCCGCCAAGATCAACAAGAAGAACGTGCCGGCCGGCCGGGTGGTCTCGGCCCGGGTGCTGGGCGGCGACGAGGTCTCGCTGGCCGGGGCCGGCGACCCCCGCCAACTGCTGATGGAGTGGCTCCGCCGCAAGGACAACCCGTACTTCGCCCGCGCCTTCGTCAACCGGGTCTGGGCGACCTACTTCGGCACCGGGATCGTCAACCCGCCCGACGACATGAACCTGGCCAATCCCCCCAGCAACGCCCCGCTGCTCGACTACCTGGCCGACGGCTTCGTCGATCACGGTTTCGACATGAAGTGGCTCCACCGCGAGATCGCCAACTCCCAGGCCTATCAGCGGAGCTGGCACGCCAACGAGACCAACACGCTCGATGAGCGCAACTTCAGCCGCTCGGTGATCCGCCGGATGCCGGCCGAGGTCGTGATCGACGCCATGACCCAGGCGACCGCCGGCGAGTCCGCCCTGGCCGCCGCGGCCACCAACATCGAGGGCCGCGCCATCGGATCCCGCTCGGTCGCCGGCAAGGGGAAAAATGCGATCGACTACGCCGCCCGGGTCTTCGGCGGCTCGACCCGCGAGACCAACTGCGACTGTAACCGCTCAAACGAACCCAACCTGCTCCAGTCGATCTTCCTCCAGAACGACAACGAGTTGTGGAGCCGGATCGATCGCGGCGACGGCTGGGTCGCCGGGCTGGCCCGAGGCTCCCGCCCGGGGGCGAACGCCCCGATGAATCGGGCCGACCTGGCGGCCCGGGAGATCGAGACGAAAATCAAGGAGTTCCGCGCCGAGGGCAAGGCGAAGCGGGCCGAGGTCCTGCAAGCCCGGCTCGACGAGATGCGGGAGAGGAAGGGCGAGCCGCGCGACAACGCGGCGGCGAAGCCCAAGGTGTCCGAGGCCACCCGGGCAGCCTGGGCCCGCGAGGCCTACCTCCGCACCCTGAGCCGGCCGCCGACCCCCGAGGAAGCGGCCACCGCCGACGCCCACATCGCCGGGGCGGCCGACCCCGCCCGGGGGCTCCGCGACGTGCTCTGGGCCCTGCTGAACACCAAGGAATTCGTGACCAACCACTGATCCGCCGCCCGAACGAATCGCATCCTTCTCGAAGGGGAGATGACTCATGTCCATGAACCAGTATTGCGACGGCGTGCGGCGGCGCGACTTCCTCCGGCTCGGGGTCCTGGGGGCGACCGGGCTATCCCTGCCCGGATTCCTCCGGATGGCCGAGGCCGGGGCGGTCCGGCCGGGCAAGGCGACCTCCGCCATCTTCATCAACCTGGGCGGCGGGCCGTCGCACATCGACACGTTCGACCTCAAGCCCGACGCCCCGTCCGAGTTCCGGGGCGAGTTCAACCCGATCGACACCAATGTCCCGGGCATCCAGATCTCCGAGCACCTGCCCAAGCTGGCGAAGTGCGCCGACAAGTTCGCGATCCTCCGGGGCGTGAGTCACAGCCTGGCGGCGCACGAGTTCGGCACCAAGTACATGAACACGGGGAACCGGCCGATCCCCTCGCTGGAGTTCCCCGGCTACGGCCCGGTCGTCTCCAAGGAGAAGGGGGGCCCGCCCGACCTGCCCCCTTTCGTGGCGATCCCGGACACCCCGCAGACGGCCGGCTACCTCGGCGTGGAGTATGCCCCGTTCAGCACGGCGGTGGCCCCCAAGGCGGGCGTCCCGTTCTCGGTGCGCGGGATCACGCTCCGCAACGGCCTGACCGTCGAGGAGGTCGAGAAGCGCCGCGACCTGCTCAAGAAGCTCGACCGGACGTTCCAGGGCTTCGAGGAGAAGAGCGACCTGGTCCACGGCCTCGACCGCTTCTCCCAGAGGGCCTACGACATCATCAGCTCCCCCCGGTCCCGCAACGCGTTCGACATCGCCAAGGAGTCGCCCGCGATCGTCGAGCCGTTCGGCCCCAGCCCGATCGGCCAGAGCTGCCTGCTGGCGGCCCGCCTGATCGAGTCGGGCGTCCGGTTCGTCACGCTGTCCAGCGGCGGGTGGGATACCCACGAGTCGGTCTTCGACCGGCTCAAGACGAAGCTCCTGCCCGACCTCGATTCCGCCCTCTCCGGCCTGTTCCACGCCCTGGAGCAGAAGGGCATCCTGGAGACCACGGCGGTCTTCGTGACCGGCGAGTTCGGCCGGACCCCCAAGATCAACCCCCGAGCCGGCCGCGACCACTTCCCGCGGGCCATGTGCGTCCTGATGGGCGGCGGCGGGATCACCGGCGGCCAGGTCGTCGGCGCCAGCGACGCGAAGGCGATGGGCCCGGCCTCCGGCGACGGGATCGCCCCGGACGACGTGGCCGCGTCGTTCTACCACGCCCTCGGCATCGACGTTCAGAAGGAATACAAGACCACGTCCGGCCGGCCGATCGCCATCGTCCGCAACGGCAAGGTCATCCCCGAACTGTTCGCCTGAGCGGTTCCCGCCAGGACGATCGACGAGGCCCGGCCCATCCGCAATTGCCGATGGGTCGGGCCTTCGTCGTTCTCACCTGGGTTTCGCTTCGGGGCCGCCTACAGCTCGATGTTGACGGTGTTTTCGCCCGAATCCAGCGTCTTCACCGTGCGATTGGCCGAGAGGGCGGGCGATTTCGCGATGGTCGGGTTGTTGACGATGATCGAGTTCTCGCCGGCCAGGGTCTCGCCGCTGTAGGTCCCGTCCTTGCCGATCTCCAGGTTCGCCGCCGGGGCGTCCCGGCGGTTGACGTTGGCCGGATCGAAGAGGATCGTGCCCCGATCGAGTGGCTTGCCCTTGAGGGTGACGACCCCCTTGACCTTGACCTTCTCGTTCGACGACGAGACCGATGGCGTCCCATCGCCGCACCCCCAGGTCGACGCCAGGACGGCCGCCGTCGCCAGAAAAATCAGTCCCCTGTCCCGAGTCCGCATCATGGGCTCCGCTGGATCGCCTTGAATGATCCGACCGCCGGGCGGGCCGAGATCGGCCGGGCCCGGGGGGATCTTCGAATTGCCGAAGGTGGGTCACGGAACGTCGCGGGCCCGCCCACCGCGCGATCGGGCGCGGCGGGCGGCCGATCGGGCATCCGGATCAGTACGAGTCGCTAGAGATGATCTCGGCACCGGCCTGGGTGCCCAGAGCCCACCAGGTGGCCGGGGCGACGGTGTTCTTGATGAACTTGACCGAGCCGTCCAGCATGGCGCAGTTGACGCCGCCTGAGTGGCGGCTCGACGCCGTGGCGGCGGACCAGTCATTCCACGTGTTCGACGTCGCGCAGCTCCAGCTGTTGGGCGTCATGACGTGGTTGTAGAGGTTGGTGCAGGGGGCCCCGTTGGTCCAGAACATCCCGCTGGCATCGCCCGGGGCGAGGGTCGCGGTCGGGGTCATCGGTGCGCCCTTGCAGATGGCATTGCCGCCCGCCGGGGTGCGCGACGCCTCGCTGCCGTCGTTCATGTTCACCGCCACGAAGGTGGCCGCCGGCTTGAGCAGGTCGCGGTTCCCCGGGTTGTTGGCGCCCAAGCCCTTGACCCGCTCGCTGAAGGCGACCGTGTTGCTCAGCCCGTCGATGATGTCGCGGAACTGGCTCGGCTTGCCCGTCTCCTCGCCGCCCCCGCCGCGGTGGTTGCTGAACGGCCCGTCGTAGATGGTCGCCCCGTAGTAGGCGTTGGAGCTGGACCCGCAGTTGCCCGCGTAGTTGTGGTGGCCCTGGATGTTGGTCAGCCGGTCGATGTCCGAAGGGCAGTTGAGCACGTTCAGCGTGGTCTGGTGCACGGTGCCGTTCAGCGAGCCGCCGCTGATGGTGCGGCCGTTGAGGTTCTCGTTGACGCTGAAGTTGATCGCGTTGAACAGCGGCGTCTGCTCCATGTACGGGAGCATCATGGGATACTGCCCCCACCAGCCACGGCTGCTGGTCGGGAGGGACTGGACCGTGTCGTTGTAATTCTGCAGGGCCAACCCGAGTTGCTTGAGGTTGTTGACGCACTGGCTCCGCCGGGCGGCCTCACGCGCGGCCTGGACGGCGGGCAGCAGCAAGGCGATCAGGACCGCGATGATGGCGATGACCACCAGCAACTCGATGAGAGTGAAGCCGCGAGAGGATCGCGAGCTGCGCATGAGGGAGCTCCTGTCGAAACGGACGGTTTCGAGCGAAATGGATGACGACGTGCGTGGGCGGAAAGAGACGGCGCGAGGGGACACGCCGGTCGAGTGCGAGCCATCGGGAAGGAAGTGTGATGGATGGTCGACTCTTCGCCGGGAGGGCAATCCCGCGGACGGGGTAGGCTCCTGGCTTCTCCAGACTCGCCCAGCGGGGCACGAACCTGCAAGCTCAGCCCGAGAACTTCCCTACGTTCGGTGTCTCGCAGATTTGACACATCTCGCCAGCATCCATGTCGGCTTCCAAGCGTTTCGCACCGACCGAATCGGCACGACGACTTTCATCGAAATTTCATTCCAATCGAGACTTAGGATGGGTCGCTCCGGACACCACTCCGATTGGCAAGATGGGTCAGAGGGCCGCCAGCCTCCCGGCGGCCATCCGGACCTCATGTCGCGAAAAAACAACAGCGTACCAACGAAGTCAGGCGAACGCGGAGTTCACCGCCGCTCTCATCCGGGCGAGCCCGGTCCTGGCCACCTCGCGGGCGTCCCGTTTCCAGTAGGTTTTGTTGAACAGTTCGAGCGAGAGCATGCCCTGGTAGCCGACCTCCCTCAAGGTGCGGAGAATCCGGCCGAGCGGGGCGATGCCATCGCCGGGATAGACCCGATCGCCGTCGGTCAGCGTGCCGATGGGCGTGTCCGGATAGTCGTTCATGTGGAAGATCCCGATGGCCGAGCCCCGGAGCAGGCCGAGTCCGCCCACCTCTGTTCCTCCCTTGCGGAGGTGATAGACGTCGGGCAGGATCGCCGCGCCGGGGACTCCCGACCCGACCGCCACCATCGCGGCGTCGCCGAGCTGGCCCAGGGGTTTGGAGAAGCCCCAGACCTCGACGAGCGGCGTCACCCCGAATTCGGCGCCGAGCTTCGCGAGCGCCCGGTAGCGTTCGGCGACCCGGCGCAGGTCGAGGTCGGTGCGATCGGTCACGCCGAACGGCGGGGCGGCGATCCGCGTGCAGCCGATGGCCCGGGCCATCTCCATGTTCCGCCGGGCCTCCTCCAACCCTTTCGCGCGGCGGGCGTCATCGTCCCCGGCCCAGTCGAAGAAGCCGATGGCATCCTCGATCGACAGCCCGAGATCCCGGGCCTTCTTGCCGACGTCCGCCAGCGACCCGCCCGACTGGACGTGCTTGTCGATCTCGCGGATCCAGGGCTCGATGCCGTCGTAGCCCGCCTCGGCGGCGATCGCGATCTCCTCCATCAGGGGGACGGCCTGGCCCTGGATCGTGCTGGTGTTCAGGCAATACCCGAAGGGCTCGCCCGGCGGCCTCTCGGCGGCCATGACCCGCGCGGGACCGCCCGCCGCCGCGACCCCGACCATCCCCGCGCCGGCCGCCATCCATCCCCGCCTGCTGAGTGACCGTTCCACGATCCCGCCCCCCATCGACCCCGCCGAACCGCCCGGTACATGCCGGGCCACGATCGTATCGCGAGGGCTGGGCCGACTCCACGCCCCGGCCCCCTCATGATAAAATCAGGGTTCGCCGCCCCTTCGAGGCCAGGAACCGCCGCCATGACGCCGACCGACGCGCGACAGGAATACACCAAGGCCCGCCTCGACGAACGCGACGTCGACCGCGACCCGATCCGCCAGTTCCAGGCGTGGCTCGACCAGGCCAGCGAGGCCGAGATCCCCGAGCCGCACGCCATGACGGTGGCCACCGCCAGCGCCGACGGCATCCCCTCGGCGCGGATCGTCCTGCTCCGCGGCGCCGACGATCGGGGCTTCGTCTTCTTCACGAACTACGACGGGCGCAAGGGCAAAGAACTCGACGCCAACCCGCTCGCCGCCCTGGTGTTCTTCTGGCAGCCGCTGGAGCGCCAGGTCCGCGTCGAAGGTCGGGTCGAACGGGTCTCGACCGCCGAGTCCGACGACTACTTCCGGGGCCGGCCGGTCGGCTCGAAGCGGGGCGCATGGGTTTCCCGGCAGAGCGAGGTCGTCCCGGGCCGGGCCCACCTCGAAGCGGAGATGGAGGCGGTCATCGGGCGATTCCCGGAGGATCAGATCCCCCGCCCGCCCCACTGGGGCGGCTATCGCGTCATCCCGACCTCGATCGAGTTCTGGCAGGGTCGCCGGAGCCGGCTCCACGACCGGGTGATCTATCGCCGCGACCCGGCCGGGGCCTGGAAGATCGAGCGACTCGCCCCCTGAGATCCGGGGGCGGCCCGATGTTGATCCGTCGCAGCCTCGCTTGCCTCGCCCCGAGTGCGAGGTATAGTTACAGGTTTGACCGATGGGGCAATCGTCGGAGGCCGACCTTCGACCCCGATGCCTGGCCCCGTCGCGGTCGCTTCATTCACGGAGGCTTGTCGACCATGCGACGTCTCTTCATCGGCCTGACTCTCGCCCTGGGCTTCTCGGCCCTGGGTCCCGAGGCTCGCGCCCAGGTCCCGTTCACGAACGTGAACGACCCCTTCTTCCTGTATTACGGCTTCTACCTGCCGCGCCAGCAGGCCCAATCGATGCAGGCAGGCCCGGAGGCGACGATCAACGCCATCACGGCGGCCCGCCAATCCTACGCCTCCACCAATCGATCCGACATGTTCGATCCCGCCGGCGCGGGGTTCAACCGATTCGATATGGATACCGACTTCCTTTCCGGCACCAGCGGCGGGACCCGCCGCCCGGGCAGCACGACGTTCCAGGCGGCCCGCCATGGCGGGAATCTCAACGGTCGCGGCGTGACGACGAACGCGGCCTCCCGGTACAATCGGGTCGGCACCTACCACCCGACTCTTCGATCCGGCCAGAGCCGGAACGCCAACGTCGCGGTGGTCCGGGGTCGCGGCAACATGGCGCAGGGCGGATTCGCGGGCGCGTCGGTGCCGACCGGCAGCCCGGGGATGGTGGGCCGTTGAATCTCGGCCCGGCCCGAGGGCGGTGATGCGGGGGTGGAGGTCGCATGGTTCCGGATCACCAACGGCTTTCCTCCGAGGAGCGATCCAACCTGGTCGCTTACCTCGACGGGGAGTTGGACGACGCCGATTCCCGGGTCATCGCCACCAAGTTGACCCAGAGCATGACCGCCCGACGGGAGCTGGACGCGCTCCAGAAGACCTGGGAGATGCTCGACCTCCTGCATCGCCCCCAGGCTTCGGAGGATTTCACCGAGCGGACCCTGTCGATCGCCGACCTGGCGTCGGGTCGGGGGGATCGGATCGCCTCGGCCGCCTCCGGCCTGGCCCGCCGCGTGGGCATGGTCCTGGCCCTGCTCCTGGCCGGGGCCGCCCTGTTCGGGGTGGGCTATTCCGCCGTCCTGTTCGCCTGGCCCAATCCCACCGCCCGCCTCGCCCGCGACCTCTCGATCGCCGAGAATCTCGACGAGTTGCGGGACGCCGGCTCGATCGAATTCCTCGAATTGCTCGACCGGGATCCGGATTTCAACCAGGATGCAAACTGAGCCGGCGGGCCGGCCCGGTCTCGGCCCGCGATCCGTTGGAGCCTCCCCCCCGATGCTCGACCGCCCGCGATCTCGCCGTCTGGCGACCGCCCGGCCTATCCTGGTCGCCGCCTGGCTCTCCCTGGCCTGCGGCCCCGTGCGCGGCGATGAGGCCGAGGTCTACCGTCGGCTCGAAGCGATGCCGCGCGAGCGGAGGGCGGCACTCGCCGAGAACCTCGCCGAGTTCGATCGACTGGATGCCGGCGAGAAGGCCTCGATTCGACGCCTCGACCGCGAGCTGTCCCGGCGCGATCAGATCGATCAGGCGCGGTATCTGGCCCTGATGCGCCGCTACCACCTCTGGCTCAACGGACTGACCGAGGAACAACGCCAATCGCTCCGGGCCGCCGGATCCCCGGAGGCTCGCCTGGCCCTGGCCCGCAAGATTCGAGAGAAATCCGCCCGCGACGAGCCCGAGGGCCCGAAGCTGTCGGGCCTCCGGCTCGGCGAGTTGGGCCAGATCGGGCCCTATGAGATGGCCTTCCTGCTCCAGGCCTGGAACTCGCTGACGCCCGAGCGCCGCAAAGATCTCGCGACGCTCCGGGGCGGCAAGCTCCTGGCCGCCCTCCGTGCCGAGGCCGATCGGGCCAAGATCGCCCCGCTGCCTAGACCTCCCGAACTCGACCGGATCGGACGGACGCGAATCGAGGCCGATCCGGCCCTCAAGTCCCTGGTCGGGGCGATCGACCAGCCGGCCGAGGGTCCGGATGCATCGCCGAAGCGGCCCTCGCAGCCGCTCGCCGAATTCCTCTATTTCGAGGATCCCGAGCATCGGCCGCGGCCCGTGGACGGGGATCATCTCCAGCGGTTCCAGGCGTCCTGCCCCCCCTGGCTCCTGGCGATGACCGACCCGCTCGCCCCCGACGATGCGCGGGCCTACATGACGATCCTGTATCGCCTGATCTATCCCTTCCCGCGCGAGATGCCGGCCAAGGCGCCGGCCTCGAATACCCCCGGCACGGCGAAGCCGACCCCTCGGCCCGGCACCGCACCCCGAACCGGCACCCCGGTTCCGCTCTGACGGGACCAGCCATGAGCCTCGATACGGACCACTACTGGATGCGCCGGGCCCTGGCCGAAGCGGCCCGGGGCCGAGGGGCCGTCGAGCCCAACCCCATGGTCGGCGCCGTGGTGGTGCGGGACGGCGTGGCGGTGGGCGTCGGCCATCACGAGCGGTTCGGCGGTCCGCATGCCGAGGTCGTCGCCCTGGGGCATGCGGGGGAGGCCGCGGCCGGGGCGACCCTCTATGTCACCCTGGAACCTTGCTGCCACCACGGGAAGACCCCGCCCTGCACCCGGGCCGTGATCGCCTCGGGCGTCGCCCGCGTGGTCGCGGCGATGCGCGACCCGTTCTCCAGGGTGGCCGGGTGGGGGTTCCGCGAACTCCGCGAGGCCGGAATCGAGGTCGCGGTGGGCGTCGAGCGGCTCGCCGCCGTCCGGCTCAACGCCCCCTATTTGAAACGCCTGGCGACCGGCCGCCCCTACGTGACCGCCAAGTGGGCGATGACCCTCGATGGCCGGACGGCGGCCGCCTCCGGCCATAGCCGATGGATCTCGGGCTCCCGGTCCCGCGCCCTGGTCCACGAGGTCCGCGGCCGGATGGACGCGATCGTCGCCGGCATCGGCACGGTCCTGGCCGACGATCCGGAACTGACCGCACGCCCCGCCGGCCCGCGCACCCCGATCCGGGTGATCCTCGACGGCGAGGCCCGGCTCCCCCTCGATGGCCGCCTGGCCCGCTCCGCGCGCGACATCCCGGTCTGGCTGGCCGTGACCGATCGCGCCCCGGCCGGTCGCCTCCGGATCATCGAGTCCCTCGGCTGCGAAATCCTCCGTTTCCCGGGTGAAGGCCCGGTCCCGATCGGCCCCCTGCTCGAAATCATGGGCGGTCGCGGCCTGACCAACATCCTGGTCGAGGGCGGGGGGAAGGTCCTGGGGGCCTTCCTGGACGCCGGGGAAGTCGACGCGATCGACGTCTTCATCGCCCCCAAGATCGAAGGGGGCTCGCACGACTTCGGGCCCGCCCGGGGGCTCGGCGTGGCCGCCATGTCCGATGCCCTGGCGGTCGAGGAGCGGGAATGGAGCGAGATCGACGGGGACCTGCGGCTTCGGGGGGTGCTTCCACGGCCCTGGCGATCGGCCATCGAGCTTGACGATCCGCAAGACTAAGTGATATCATGCGTTAGATAGTCAGGCGTGCCGCATTTTACCCGCCCCATGGCCCCGGAGTGTTCAGCGCGTGGGGGAATCTCGACGCGAGCATTCGGGAGAGAAAATGGCTCCCAAGGCCGTCGTGGGCCGGGTCAGCCTGTATCTCCGGCAACTGGAGGCCCTCCAGCGGGAGGGCCAGACCACGATCTCGAGCAATCGCCTCGGCGCGGCCCTCTCGATCAATGACGCGCAGGTCCGCAAGGATCTCGCCTTCTTCGGCCAGTTCGGCCATCCCGGCATCGGCTATCGGATCGAGGAGTTGATCGCCACCCTCAGGCGCATCCTGGGGATCGACCGGGATTGGCCCCTGGCCCTGATCGGCCTGGGCAACCTGGGCCGGGCCCTCCTCAAGTACCGGGGCTTCCGCCACCGCGGGTTCCAGATCGTCGCCCTGTTCGACAACGACGCGCACAAGGTCGGCCAGACGTTCGACGGCATCGAGGTCCAGTCGACCGACGCGCTGGCCGAGACCATCCGGTCCCGCCACATCAGCCTGGCCATCCTCAGCGTCCCGGCCGAGTCGGCCCAGGGCGTGGCCGATCAGCTGGTGGCCTGCGGGGTCCTGGGGATCCTCAATTTCGCCCCGATGCCCCTGAACGTCCCGCCCGCCGTCAGTGTCGTTGCAGTCGACCTGAGCGTGCAGCTCGAACACCTGGCCTATAAGATCCAGGCGACCCAGGGCGGCGGCCTCTCGTTCTTCGGTTGATGATCCCGCCGATGGCCGCTAGAATGCAGGAGATCCTCGCGGACCCCGCCTACCCGGTGGTGAAACGGTATCACGACAGGTTTTGGTCCTGTCTTTCCAGGTTCGAATCCTGGCCGGGTAATCCTCTCACGATCCGTCCCCCCTCAAACCAGCCCGATCGCCGCCTTCATCCAGGGTCGGGATCCCGCATCGCTTCAGGTGATCGGCGACGGCATCGCCGATGGACGGGGGCCGCGTCGGGTCGTCGGGGTCGCCCGGCGGGACCCAGATGACCATCCCCTCCCGGGCCCGGGTGAGCAGGACCCGGTACTTGTTCACGACATGCTGCCGCGTCCCGGCATCGCGGACCTGCCGCCAGCGGGTGCCCCGGAAGGAGCGGCACGCCCAGCCGCCCGACTCGGGGGTGAGGTCGCCGCCCCAGCAGACCCCGGTCCAGTCGAGTTCCAGGCCCTGGATCCCGAACTCGGTCGCCGGGACTTCCAGGACATGCGACGAGCGGACGTCCGTCGCCTCGTTCAGGAACCAGGCTTCGACGTCGAGTTCCGCCGTGACGTCGAGCCCGTGGGCCCGGAGCCGCCTCGCGCCGCTGCTCGCCACCAGGCCGATGCGCCGGGAGCCCCGCCGGCGTTCCCGGAGCCATGACCGGGCTCGGGCGAGATCCCGGGTCCAGGCGATCGGGAACGCGTCGAGGCGGGCCGCCAGTTCTCGCGCCCGATCGGGGTCGGGCCGCAGGACGGCGTCGACGAACTCCGAGAGGACCTCCGCCCGGTAGGATCTGAGATTCACGCTCAGGTGGAGCGACCGGTCCTCGGTGATGGCGACCCCGTCGGGCACCTCGGGGAACAGGCAGGCGCCGGTCGCGTGGGTCCCAGACTTGAGTTCCGGCGACACGTGGACGTCCCAATGGCGGAATCGGTCCGCGATGGCCCTCCCCCATTCCGAAAGTCCTGCTTCGCCCCGGTTGATCTCCTGCCCGCCGCCGACGAGCGCGACCACCAGGGCCCAATCCGGGTGCCGATCCATGACTTCCAGCAGGATCTCGGGCTCGGAGAAGGGGCGGTTGAACTTCCTCGCCGATTGGGCGGCATCCCAGGCTCGCTGCGCCTCGTCGAAGACGACCACCCGATCGACCGGCACCCGGCCCGGATCGGCGAAATAGGCGTCGATAAACCGATGGACGTTCTGAATGAACGTCGCAACCTGACGGCGAGACTGCTGAAGCGTCTGGCCGAGCCTATGCGCCGCGTCCCGAGCCAGCGCTTCGTTCAGGATCCGCACCAGCGGCACGTTCCCCGAGAGGAAGACGCCCAGGTCTCCCTGGTGCAGGCCACCATTGTGGACGATGTTCAGCCCCGCGAGGGTCTTCCCCGCGCCGGGCACCCCCGTGATGAAGCAGATCCGCTTGCGGTGCCCGACCCGAGCCTCCTCGATCGCGGCGATCACCGCGTCGGTGGTCCGCGTCAGGTTCTCGATCCCGGACTGGTTGCGGGAGATCTCCCGCACGTTCTGGCCGGCATACAACGCCTGGGCCGCCTCGATGATCGTGGGCGTCGGCGCGTAGGCACTCCGATCCCAGAGCGCCGGATCGATGGGCCCTCGGTCGGTCGCCCCATAACGCTCGACACACGACCGGACCTTCGCATCGAGGTCCGAGGCATTGGCTCGCCAGGTCGGCTTGACCCATCCGACCGCCGGCCCGTCCGGCGCCGGCGCGTCGCCCGCCTTCGTCGCGACCAGCACCGGCACGATCGGCCGGCCCGAGCTTTCCGCGTGGAAGTCGGCGAGGTCGAGGGCATAGTCCTCCACCTGCACGATGGCGTCCCGGGCGTAATCCTTCGCCCCGCACTTGAATTCGAGGACGATCAGGACGCCCCCGGCGACGAGCACGGCGTCGATCCGCCGGCCGCGCCTCGGGATCGGGTACTCCAGTAGGATCTGCCAGGTCGCCGCGTCGGGATCGGCGAGGATCCGGCCGACGCAGGCCTTGAGCAGGCCGATCTCGACCCGCCAGGCCGCGGTCTGGGCGTGCCGTTGCTGATGGAATCCGGCTCCGGCGTGCGCATCCGTGAGCCGGCCCAGGATCCGATCCTCGTCGTCGGCGAGGAAGTCAAGGATCGTCCGGCGATAGTAGGCGGGCATCGCGTCCCCCGGTCCCCGGACGATGCAGCCCGATCGCACGACGACGCCGATCCCACCGGACCAAGGGGAGTCCGATGGGATCGGGCCGGGTTTTCATCCGCCACGCGGACCCGATCAGGCCGGCTGGGGCGTGATCCAGATCGGGGCGTTCTCCTCGTGGGCCCGGATCGCGGGCTCATCCAGGAGGGTCTCGGCGATGGCGTCGAGGCCGTGCAGAAGGCGATGCCGCTGGTCTTCGGGGATGTCGATCGCGTAGGACTTCCCGGAGCCGCCGCCGGCCGGGTGGACGGTGAGGCGAAGGTCGTGGAGGTCGAAGGTCAGCTCGGCCCCGGCGCGGACGGCCTCGGCGATCTCGGCCCATTCGCTCTCGGGCACTTCCAGGGGGACCAGGCCGTTGCCGTAGGCATTCCCCTCGAAGATGTCCGCGAACCCTTCCCCCTTGCCGGGGGCGATCAGGGCGCGGAAGCCAGCCTGGGCCACGGCCCACACGGCGTGCTCGCGGCTCGACCCGCAGCCGAAGTTGCGCCCGACGACCAGGATCGTGGCCCCCTGGGCCTCCGGCTTGTTGAGGGGGAACTCGGGGTCGAGGGCCCCATGGAATTCGGGGTTATCGGGCTGGGGCGAGCCACCGGCCACGTAGCGCTTGTCGGCGAAGAGCAGGGGGCCATAGCCGACCCGCTCGACCCGCTTGAGGTAGCGGGCCGGGATGATGAGGTCGGTGTTGACGTCGGTCCAGTCGAGGACGACGGCCTTGCCGCGGTGGACGGTGAACGCTTGCATCGGATCAGGCTCCCTGCGGCATCATCTGGCGGACATCGACGAAGTGGCCCGCGACGGCGGCGGCGGCGGCCATGGCCGGGCTGACCAGGTGGGTCCGCCCGCCGGGGCCCTGCCGGCCTTCGAAGTTGCGATTGCTGGTGCTGGCCGAACGCTGCTCGGGGGTGAGCTTGTCGGGGTTCATGGCCAGGCACATGCTGCAACCGGCCTCGCGCCACTCGGCGCCGGCCTCGCGGAAGACCCGGTCGAGCCCCTCGGCCTCGGCCTGGTGGCGGACCTGCTCGCTGCCCGGCACGATCAGAGCCCGGACGCTGGGGGCGACCTTCCGCCCCTTGAGCACGTTGGCGGCGATGCGCAGGTCCTCGATCCGCCCGTTGGTGCACGAGCCGATGAAGACGACATCCACGGCGATGTCCGTGACCGGCGTGCCGGGCTTCAGGCCCATGTAGGCCAGGGCCCGGCGGGCGTCCTCGGCGCTGGCGAACGGGACCTGATCGGGGTCGGGCACCGTGCCGGTGACGTCGATCGTCATGGCGGGGGTGGTCCCCCAGGTGACCTGCGGGACGATCGACCCGGCGTCGATCGTGATGTGGCGATCGAAGGCCGACGGGTCGTCGGTCTTCAAGGTCTTCCAGTCGCGGATGGCCGCTTCCAGGGCCTTGCCCTTGGGGGCGAACGGGCGGTCGACCTTGGTCAAATAGTCGATGGTCACGTCGTCGGGGGCGATCAGCCCGGCGCGGGCCCCGGCCTCGATCGACATGTTGCAGATGGTCATCCGGCCTTCCATCGAGAGGGCCTCGATGGCCGGGCCGTAGTATTCGAGGACCGTCCCGGTGCCGCCGCCGGTGCCGATGGCCCGGATGATCGCCAGGATGATGTCCTTGGGCTCCAGCCCCGGGGCGAGCTTGCCGGTCACCTCGATGCCGAACGACTTGGGCCGGCGTCCCTGGGCCAGGGTCTGGGTGGCCAGGACGTGCTCGACCTCGCTGGTGCCGATGCCGAAGGCCAGGGCGCCGAACGCGCCATGGGTGCTGGTGTGACTATCGCCGCAGACTATCGTGTTGCCCGGCAGGGTGATCCCCAACTCGGGGCCGATCACGTGGACGATGCCCTGGCGACCGCTCTTGATGTCATAGAGGGGGACGCCGAACTCCTTGCAGTTGGCCCGCAGGGTCTCGACCTGGCGCCGGGACATCGGCTCGTGGATCTGGAGTTGATTCTCGGTCGGCACGTTGTGGTCGACCGTGGCGAACGTCAGGTCGGGCCGCCGCACCTTCCGGCCCGCGAGGCGGAGGCCGTCGAACGCCTGGGGGCTGGTGACCTCGTGGACCAGGTGCCGGTCAATATAGAGGAGAGTGGCCTCGTCCGTGGCCTTGACGACGTGTCGGTTCCAGACTTTCTCGAACAGGGTCTCGGGCACGGACGGTTCTCCTGGCGAGGCGACGCGGCAGCGTTCGGTGTGCGGGTCGGACAGGGGACGGGCGAGGCGAGTTCGTGGCGGGGCCCCGGCGATAGCCGGGGATCGGGTCAGGCGTGCGCCGCCATCTCGTCGGCGTGGTAGCTGGACCGGACGAACGGGGCGGAGGCGACTTCGAGGAAGCCGAGGGCGCGGGCCATCCGCCCGAGTTCGTCGAACTCCTCCGGGGGGAGGTAGCGGACCACGGGCAGGTGCCGGCCGGAGGGCTGGAGGTACTGGCCGAGCGTGAGGAAGTCGCAGCCCACGGCGCGGAGGTCGGCCAGGGTCTCCAGGATCTCCTCGGTCGTCTCCCCCAGCCCGAGCATCAGGCCGCTCTTGGTCTTGATGCGGGGGGCCGATTTCTTGGCGTGGCCCAGGACGGCGAGGCTGACGGCATACTGGCTCTTGCGCCGGACGTACTGCTGGAGCCGGGCCACGGTCTCCATGTTGTGGTTGAAGACCTCGGGCTCGCCGGACAGGACGATGTCGATGGCCTCGGTGTTGCCGTCGAAGTCGGGCGTGAGGACCTCGATGGTCGCGCCGGTCCGCTCTCGAACCGCCAGGATGCAGCGGCGGAAATGATCCGCCCCGCCGTCGGGCAGGTCGTCGCGGGTGACCGACGTGATCACGACGTGCTTCAGGCCCAGCCGGGCGCAGGCCTCGGCCAGGCGGTCCGGCTCATCCTCGGCCACGGCCTCGGGCTTGCCCCGCTTCACGGCGCAGAAGCCGCACGGGCGGGTGCAGGTCTCGCCCAGGACCATGAACGTGGCCGTGCGGCGGGTCCAGCACTCCGATCGATTCGGGCACTTGCCGCTCTCGCAGATCGTTTCCAGCCCGAGCTCGCCGATCAGATCCTTGGTGAAGTAGGTCCCGCCGGCGGCCGGGATCGGCCGCTTGAGCCAGGGCGGGAGCCGCTTCCGGGGGGCGGCGGCCACTTCGTCGGCGCCCAGGATCGGCAGGCCGGGGGCATCATCCAAGACTCGGAGCGAAGTCATGAGAGCCGACCTTCCGGCGGATCGAAGGATGGTGCGTATACAGGTGGTGCCGTTCCAGGCCGAACACCGACTCGACGCGGCGGATCACCGCCTCGCGGACCTTCGCCATCGGCGTCGGCCGCTGGCGACGCGACTCCATCGAGGTCTGGCGGATCGGCCCGTCCGCGGACGGGTCGCGGAGCAGCCCGAACGGCCCCAGGAACGTGGACACGTTCAGCGTGAATCCATGATAGGCGATCGAGCGTTTCACCGCCACGCCGATCGACGCGACCCGGGCCTGGTCGATGAAGACCCCCGGGACGCCGGGGCGGGTCGACCCTCGGAGATCGAACTCCCCCAGGACCTCGATCAGGACGCGCTCCAACCCATCCAGATAACCCTGGAGCAGGAGATCCCGCTGGCCCAGGGGCAGGACCAGGTAGCCCGCAAGCTGGCCCGGGGCATGGAGCTGGCACCCACCGCCGCGATTGACCCAACGGACGGGGAGGCGCAGCGACCGCAATTCGTCGTCGTCGACCAGAATATGGGCACGACTGCCCGATCTCCCAACACTAATGACCGGGGAGTGTTCGCATAAGATCAGGACGCCACCCCGACTCTCCCCATCGCCCAGATCGTAGACCAGGCGGCGTTGGAGTTGCTGGATCTCATCGAAATCGACCCGCCCGAGCAGGTAAATCTCCAATGGCGGGGTCGAATTCATCGCGGTCCGATCTCCCTTTCTTCACCGCTGCGGGGCGCGACCCGGGCGATGCACCGCCCTCCATCAATGTACAGGTCGGCACGACGGGACGACAAGGGGTCCGACCCCGGCCGACCGACCCCTGCCGCCCTTGGATTGCAGACCGGTCAATCTTGCAAGGTTATTGATTTGCGCCGGATCGATGATCAATGTTGGCAATTGTGAACGTAACCGTCGGTTATGCTTGCACTCGATTTGGGCACTATGTCATACTACCGCTCGACCGATGGAGCGATGTCGAGCTGAAGGCTTCTCTCATTCTACGCATTCCGCCGCCTGTTCTACAGATGGCGAATCGTCGTCCCACCGAAGCCTTCTCTTTTTTCTCGCGAGGATGCACCATGCCCAGTTTGTCAGCATTCCCTGGTTTTCGGGAAATGGGAAACTTGGCCCTTGCGTTCGATGCGAGAAGTCACCTCGGACGTTGTCACTTTCCGACATCATCGTTGCAATCCGTCTTCATTCTGCTACTTTAGCCTCTCGATCGCGGGGTCTCCGCGACATCATGCTATCAGATGCGAATCTGGGATGACTCGCAATATCGCCGAATTGCGATCGGACCGGATTCAGGATCGCGGTGTTCGTAGCCCAGTGACTTAGTTCCATGCGATGGGAGTGCCTAGCTCGGCGGTTCGGCACAACCATGAGAGGATTCGACTCGATGCTCAAGCGCTCCTTCCTCGCTGCCGCTGCCCTCGCCTGCCTGTCGTTCACCGGCGTGGCCAAGGCCGACTACACGCTCACCCTGAGCGGCCTGAACCCGACGACCTTCACCCCCGCCGGCGGTTCCAGGTTCGACTTCGCGATCCCCTCCGCGACCCAGACGGGTAGCGTCGCCCAGACGTTCAACGTCATCAACGTCGCCCTGCCCAGCGCCACCGGTGCCGGCGGCGGCACCGTCACCCTGAGCGAGACCTTCTCGATCGTCGGCTCGGGCTCCACCCCCGGCTCCCTGACCGGCACGCTGACCGGCACCTTCACCGTCAGCGGCGCCCTCAGCTCGTTCTCGGGCAGCTTCACCAACCTGGTCGGCACCGGGTTCACGGTCAGCGGCATCAGCTACGCCGCCCCCTCGGCCGGCTCGACGATCGGCTCGGCCACCTCGGGCAACGTCAGCTTCATCATCACCCCGACCGCCGTCCCCGAGCCCGCCTCGGTCGCGATGGTCGGCCTCGGCCTGGCCAGCGTCGGTGGCCTGGCCCTCCGCCGCCGCCGCGCCAACTAAGCTGATCTCCGCGGAGTCCACCGGCCCTCCAGGGCCGGCGATGGCTCACGAAGCCCCGACCTCGCTCCCTGCGAGGTCGGGGTTTTTTCGTTCGAAGCGGCCGGAGATCGCCATGGAAGCGTGCCCGACACCATAGAACAAATAGACATCCTCATGCAAATCAACCTCATTAATTCGTTAGCACCTTGACACGATAGTCAAGACGAATCGGGCCGGGATGATGAAATTTATCAACACTCTATCCACGCACGCTTAATCGTTGCTACATTCGCTTCGGCTGATGCGAAAGGATTGCTTTTGCTTTCTTATGACCAGCTCCGTTCCGTGGGTTTGGCATGAGAAGGCGCGATCCGCTTACTGGCTCGTTCCGCCGGATGGCCAGGAGCTTCCCCCCTTGAGAGGATGCATCCCGATGAGCAAGAAGTCCCTGTTCTTCGCCTTCGCCGTCACCGCCTTCTTCTCGTTCGGCGAGGCCAAGGCCGACTACCAACTGACCCTGAGCGACCCGTCCGTGGCGCAGTATACCCCCCTCGGCGGGTCCACGTTCACCTTCGCGACCGCCGCCGCGTCCCAGACAGTCGTCGCCGGCTTCCCCCAGACGTTCAATGTCATCAACGTCGGCCTGCCGAACCTCTCGGGGTCGGGCTCCGGCACCGTCACCCTGAGCCAGAACTTCACGATCACCGGCTCGGGCTCGACCCCCGGCTCCCTGTCCGGCACGCTGACCGGCACCTTCACCGTCAATGGGGCCCTCAGCTCGTTCACGGGCACCGTCACCAACCTGACCGGCGCCGCCCCCCTCTCGATCGGCACCATCTCCTACGCCCCGCCTTCGGCGGGCTCGCAGGCCGGCAGCGTGACCGCGGGCAACATCAGCTTCGCTATCTCTCCGAACGTGGTCCCCGAGCCGGCCTCGATCGCGATGGTCGGCCTCGGCCTGGGCACCCTCGGGCTGGTGACGGCCCGACGCCGTCGCGCCGCGAAGTAAGACCGGTCGCCACCGCACTTGCGGACACCTCGCCAATGAAAGACGCCCCGGCCCCGCCTACCTGGCGAGGTCGGGGCGTCTCTGATTCCGCCCTGCTCGAACCGATGTCCACCGATCCCCGCGCGGCTCAGGCCTTGGGGGGCATCAGGACACGCTCGACCCAGGTAGTATCGACGCGTCCCTCGATGAAGTCGCGGTTGCGGAAGATCCGGCGATGCAGCGGGATCGTGGTCTGGATCCCCTCGATCACCAGCTCATCCAGGGCCCGACGCATCGTGGACATCGCCTCGTCCCGGGTCGGGGCATGAACGATGAGCTTGCCGACCAGCGAATCGTAGTTGGGCGGGACGGAGTAGCCCGCCTGGACATGGGAATCCCACCGGACTCCGGGCCCGCCCGGTACGTTGAGCCGGGTGATGCGCCCCGGCGAGGGCCGGAAGTCGTTGTCGGGATCTTCGGAGTTGATCCGACACTCGAACGAGTGCCCGGTCGAATGGATATCCGCCTGGGTGAAGGGCAGGGGCTCGCCGGCGGCGATCCGGATCTGCTGCTTGACCAGGTCGATGCCCGTGATCGACTCCGTGACCGGATGCTCGACCTGGATGCGGGCATTGACCTCGATGAAATAGAAGTTGTTGTCGGAGTCGACCAGGAACTCGCAGGTCCCCGCATTGACATAGCCGACGGCCAGGGCCAGGCGGACGGCCGCCTCGCCCAGGCGGACCCGCACGTCGAGCGGGAGGGTGGGGGCGGGCCCTTCCTCGACGAGCTTCTGGTGCCGGCGCTGGAGCGAGCAGTCGCGGTCCCAGCAGTGGACGACGTGGCCGTGGGCATCGGCGAGGATCTGGACCTCGACATGCCTCGGGCGGTCGATGAATTTCTCGAGGTAGACGCTCGGATTCTTGAACGCCGACTCCGCCTCAGAGCGGGCCGCCCGGAGCGAGGCGACCAGCGTCGATTCGTCGCGGCAGACCCGCATGCCCTTGCCGCCGCCGCCGGCGGCCGCCTTGATCAGGACCGGGAAGCCGATGGCGCGGGCCAGGCTCAGGGCCTCCGAATCGTCCCCGACCGGGCCGTCGGACCCGGGCACGCACGGGACGTTGGCGGCGTTGGCGACGATCTTGGCCTCGGTCTTCAGCCCCATCCGGCGGATGGCGTCGTGGGGCGGCCCGATGAACTCGAAGTTGCAGCTCCGGCAGATCTCGGCGAACGAGGGGTTCTCGCTCAGGAAGCCATATCCGGGGTGGATCGCCTGGACGTCGGCGACCTCGGCCGCGGCGATCAGGCGGGGGATGTTCAGATAGCTGTCGGAGCTGACGCCCTTGCCGATGCAGATCGCGCGATCGGCAAGCTGAAGGTAGGGGGCATCGCGATCCGCCTGCGAGTAGACGGCGACCGCCTGGATCCCCAACTCCTTGCACGCGCGGATGATCCGCAGCGCGATCTCGCCGCGATTGGCCACCAGGATGCGCTCAAACATCGACGGTTCCCGGGAAGACTCGGGACGCGGGGCCAGGCGGCCGTCGAGCGAGCGGGATGGCCCATGCCCCCGGCCCCACCCCGCATCCGGTGGTTAGGCGGGGTTGACGCGGAACATCGGCTGGCCGAACTCGACCGGCTGGCCGTTCTTCACCAGGATTTCGGTGATCGTGCCGGCGACCCGGGCCGGGATGTCGGTGAACACCTTCATCGCCTCGATGACGCAGACGGTCGCCTCGGGGTGGACCGAGGTCCCCACCGTGACGAACGGGGCGGCGTCGGGAGAGCTTGAGGAGTAGAAGGTCCCCACCATCGGGCTCTCGATCACCACGCCGACGGGGGCCGGCGGGGTCGCCCCTGCCGCCGGGGCGGGCGTCGCAGCGGCGGCCGGCGCGGCGGCGATCGGCTGGGGGGCGGCCGGCTGGGCCGCATAGACGACCGGCGACCCGGCGCCTTGGCGGCGGAGCCGGATCTTGGTCGGCCCCTCGACCAGGTCGATGGCCGTCAGGTCATAGCGCTTCATCAGCTTGACGAGGTGCTGGATCGCCCGGACGTCCGGCGTCTTGGGGGCTTCCTCGGTCTTCTCCGGCTCCGGCATACCTGCACGCCTTTCGAACGGACGTCGGGAGGATTGGGGACCGTCGCGTCTTCGCGGGGCGGGAGGGGCGCCACCGGGCGACCGCGGCGATGCGGGACCCAATCCGTGAGGTTCAATACGGTCGGGTTCGGATCAAAGCGAAAGGATGGTCGATTCGAGCGTCCTGGCGGCGTGGGTCAGGATTTCCGTCCCATCGGGCGTGATTAGCACGTCGTCCTCGATCCGAACCCCGCCCCAATCGGGCAGATAGACCCCCGGCTCGATCGTGACGACCATCCCCGCTCGGAGCAGGAGCGGGTTGTCGCGGCGGAAGAAGGGGTCTTCATGGATCTCCATGCCCACCCCATGGCCCAACCCGTGGGTGAAGAACGGCCCGAATCCCGCCTCCTCGATGGTCGAACGGGCGACCCGGTCGACCTCCCCGGCGGTCACGCCCGGCCTGAGAGCGGCGATGGCCCGCTCCTGGGCGGCCAGGACCGTCCGGTAAACCCGTTCGAACTTGGGAGTGACCTTACCTGTGACTACCATCCTCGTCAAGTCGCTTTTGTAGGGCCCGTGCGACGCCCCCCAGTCCACCAGGGTGAAATCCGCGTCGCCGATCCTGGCCTCGGGCCGGGGCTTGGCATGGGGCAGGGCGGCATGGGCCCCGACCGCGACGATCGGCGCGAAGCTGGCGTAGGACGCCCCGCAGCGGCGGAGATGGGCCTCCAGCGAGTCGGCCGCATCCTTCTCCGAATCCTCGACCCGAAGCCCTTCGCGGAGCAGGAGGAAGGCCCGTTCCGCCTGGTCGATGGCCCGGCGAATCTCCTCGATCTCCCCGGCATCCTTGATCGCCCGCAAGGCCTCGACCCGGCCGCCGTACGGGATC
Organism: Tundrisphaera macrotermitis; assembly: GCF_051175315.1. Classification (NCBI taxonomy): domain Bacteria; kingdom Pseudomonadati; phylum Planctomycetota; class Planctomycetia; order Isosphaerales; family Isosphaeraceae; genus Tundrisphaera; species Tundrisphaera macrotermitis. The sequence continues at coordinate 874,494 of NZ_CP195100.1, read as the reverse complement.
CACTCGGCCGGCCCGCCCCGGGCCTTCAAGACCTCGAACTGGGCCACGGTCGTCGAGGCGGGCTCGAACCCGACCCGGTGCGCACCGAAGCCAGAAACGACCTCGCCGATGCCCCCGAAGACCGACTGGCCGATCGGCCGGATGTGCGCCTCCAACTCGGGGCAATCCGCGGCGAGCTGCGCGGTGTACTTCGCATCCGAGATCATCAGGGCACGTTCGGGCGTGACGAGCAGCGCCGTCTGTTCCCCACGGAACCCGGTCAGGTAGCGGACATTGGTCTCGGAGGAGACGACCAGGGCATCCAGCCCATCGCCGACCATCATCCGACGCAGGTCTTCCAGCCGGCTTTCCGTGCGTCGCATAGATGATTACGCCCTGGGTCGAACCGGGATCGGGGAACAAAGAGGCCGCGGCCACCCCCCGTGGGATGGTCGCGGCCGATTCTACCGGAATGGTGCCGGGAGTCGATTACCAGCTACCGCCGTTGTCGGAGCCGCCGCCCCAGTCGCCACCCGCGTCGCCGGCGCCGCCACCCCAGTCGCCACCGCCGCCGCCGCCCCAGTCGCCGCCACCGGCCGTGCCCCAGTCACCGCCGGCGTCGGCCGCATTGGCGGAGCCCCAATCATCGCCCACACCGGTCGCCTGATCCCAGCCTCCGGCCGATGTGTCGGGGACGCCGGGCTCGGGGTTCGCGCCATAGCCGGCCTGGTCCGTGTAGCCGCCCTGGTGATGCCCGCCCCCATTGAGACGGTCATAGAGCCAGTTGCCGGCCATGGCTCCGCCGATGCCGCCGAACAGGCTGGACATGAACCCGCCACCGCCGCCGCCGTAGCCGGGGCCTCCGCCATAACCGGGCCCGCCGTAGCCGGGGCCGCCCATGCGTCCGGGGCCTCCGCCATAACCCGGGCCTCCGCCGTAACCACCGCCACGGGCCGCCGAGAACAGGCCGCCGATGACCCGGAAGACCAGGAGGCCCGCCAGGATCATGAGGACAATCTTGAGCAAGGATCCACCCCCCCAGGTTGAAGTGCGTGCTGCGGGTCGACGGGCCGGGACGGGGGCCTCCGCCGCGCGACGAGCGGGCGCGGGTGCCGGCTTCAGCGAGCCGCCGGCATCGGCGCGGGCCTCGGCGAGCGTCGCGTCGAGCTTGGCCACGCCGGCGGTCAAACCGACGTCGAAATTCCCCTTGCGAAACTGATCATCGATCGAACCGACCACCCCCCCCAGGCGCGGGGGCGTCAGGAATTTGCTGATGGACGGGTGGGCCGCGATCTGCGTCTTGTGCTCTCGGCGAGCGATCAGGGCGTAGATCCCCCGGGAATTGGAGGCCTCGGCGTGCTGCCTCAGCACGGCGAGGATCTCCTTGCCGCCGAGGGATTCGACGGTCTCGATCGTGACCGGCACCTGATATTCGCGCTCGATCCGGTCGAGGTCCGCCTGGGCCTTGTTGACCACGTCGGGGGCGAACATCCCGGCCTTATCGCGGATCTCGGACGCGAACGACGCTCCCGAGGTCGCGATCAAGAAGGCGGGCAAGGCGAGCAACCAGCGGGAACGTCTCATGGCTTGGGCACCTCGGTGAGGCCAGGTCGGTTCTCTGGATCCGGGCCAGACGACCCCAAACAGGGATTCGGCCGGCGCGGGAGTTTATTGAGGGCTAGTCTTCAAGCCGGCATGCGGCGTGCCAGGCCCGGAGAATCGCCCTAACTTTCTGAGATGTCGGCGAATCGCGTGACCGCCACGACTTCATCGCGGAGGACCAGGACGCGGGCCCGGTTCCTCCGGATCCCCAGCCGGGCCGAGTCGAACACATAGACCTCGCGGGTGGCCAGGCTGTCGCGGAAGTCGTGGAAGTCCGCGTCGGTCAATTCATAGAACAGGGCGTCGACCCCGGCCAGCGTCCCCAGGCAGACATAATTGGCCTTCAGGTCGAGGACGACGACCTGGCCGATCAGGCCGGACAGGCTGCCAGGGGTCTCGGTGGGATCCATGATCGCGTCCACTCCGATCGGGAGCATGTCACCCCCGCAACTACGAAGGAGGCCGCGGGGTGGTTCGCCTTGACGGATTGTAGGCCCGGGACTAAGGTCCCGCCACCATGTCAACCCAAACCCAACCGATCCTCGTCGGCCTGGCCGCGTCCGGGCTGTTCTGGCTGACGACTCCCGTCGTCATGGGCCAGGGCGGACCCGCCCCCCAGGCTCCCTCGTCGTCACAGGCGGCCCCCGAGCCGTCGAAATTCTCGGTCATGTTGCTGACCAACGGCAAGGTCGTCCGCGGGGCGATCACGCGCGATGCCGCGGGCTTGACTTACATCCTGAAGGACCAGGGCGTCCCGATCGCCTACCCGTCCGTCGTGGTCGAGAAGGCCGCCGGATCGATCGAGGAACTCTATCAATACCGCCTCTCACGCCTCGCCGAGCGCGACGAGGACGAGCGGATGAAGCTGGCGAGGTGGTGCCTGACCGAGGGCCTGACCGATCGGGCCAAGGAGCAGATCGCCGCGATCCTGGAGCTGAGCCCGGGCCACACCGACGCGATCCGGATGCAATATAGCATGGCGGCCGCCGCCGATCGGCCGTCGCCGGTCGATCCCGAGGTCCGGCGCACGAGCGGCAGCATGCCGGAGGGGGGGGAGCCCGCCCCGCTCAACCAGGCCGCCATCAAGCGGCTGCGGAGGGACTTCGGCAGCAGCAACGCCCCTCCGGTGATCTTCGACCTGCCCACCGCCCAGGCGGTCTCGCGGGCGCGAGACTTCACCCAGCAGATCCACCCGATCCTCCAGAATCGCTGCGCCGGCTGCCACAACGAGCGGTACCAGGGCAGCTTCCAGCTGGTGGTGGCCAAGGGGCGACGGGACATGAACCCCGACGTGGCCCGGGCCAACCTGGACGCCACGCTCCAGCTGGTCAACCCCGATGACCTGCCGCGTAGCTCACTGCTCTCGGCCGGGCTGGTGCCCCACGGCAACAGCAAGAACGCCATCTTCAAGGGGCCGAACGACTACGACTACCGGAAGCTGGAGTTCTGGGTCCGGGCCCTCAGGCCGGCACCGGTCCCCGGCGAATCGGTCGCGCAGGCCGGATATGCCGGCCCGCAGCCGGCGGCCCCGCCGCAGGACGGCTTCGCCGCCGATCGCCAGAATCGCCCGGCCGCCCCGGGGATGCCGCTGACCCCGGTCGTCCCGGTCCCCCGGGGCGATGGCTTCCCGCCCCTGCCCGGGACCCCGACCGCCGACCCGAACGCCGTGTTCAACCCGCCGCCGGGCTACCTGCCGGGCGACAATTACCGGATCAATAAGGATTATTCGGGCGGGGTGCCCGACTCGGAGTTCCAGGTCCCGTTCGCGGCCGGGGGCGCACTCCCCCCGGCCGTCCAGGCCGCCCAGAAGCAGGCGAACGCCAACCGCCAGGCACCGCCTCCGCAGGGCTCGAACCCGGCGATGGCCGCCGCCCCCGCCGTGGTCCCGACGACCGCCACCAAGGTCGACGAGCGTACGGTGCTGGTCGCCCCCACCGAGGACTCGACCCAGTTGCCCGGCATGAATCTGCCGCGCTACCCGCCCAAGAATCCGGCCGCGGAAGACGGCAAGGCGCCCCGGACCAAGGTCGACCCCAAGCTGCTCGAACTCATGATCAAGCAGCGGAACGGCACGCCCTGACCTCCGCCCCCGCGATCGGATCACACGGCCCGCTCTCCCCGCAACTGGGGCGGGCGGGCCGTTTTCGTCGATCCCGGGCGGCCGGCGGCCGGGACATGACCCTCAACGCTCCGGGCCGGGCCGTCCGGTTCGCTTCCCCAGTTCCGCCTCGATCCGCGCCCCGAGGTCCGTCCCTTCGAGTGACACGTCGCGGACCGCGGCCGCGAGCGCGGGGCCGAGCCTCGGATCATCGAGCGTGGCCAGGGCGGACAGGGCCGCGACGCGGGCCTGGTTCGAGGCCATCGGGTCGGCGAGCAGCGCGGCCAGGCGGTCGCGGATGGGGTCCGCGCCGGGGTCCGGTCGGGCGAGCAGCTTCGTCGCGGCCCGCGCCGAGGCGATCGCGATGGCATCGCTCCGTGAGGCCAGACCATCGCGGACCAGGGCCAGCGCCCGGGGGGCGCCCAGGTCGCCCAGCCCGATCAGGGCCGATTCGGCGAGCGGGTCCGCCGGGTTGGCGGCGATTTCCAGGAGGCGGGGGATGATGTCGGCCTGGCCGAGCCGGGCCAGCCCCCGGATCGCGGCGGCATTCCAGGCCAGGTCATGGCTGGTCGCCCAGATCCGCCTCAACTCGGGGATCGCCCGAGGGTCGCCGAGCGCGGCGAGGGCCTCGACGGCGAGGTCGCGGAGCGTGGGCTGGGACAGGTGCTCGATGGCGACCGGATAGCGGTCCTTGAAGCCGTGCCGGCCGAGGAAGGCGATCAGTTCGAGCTTCCTCGCCACGTTGGGCTCCTCGTCCAGGTGCGGCCAGAGCACGCTGGCCGCCTCATCCGTGTCGATCCGCCGCAGGGCCTCGATCGCCTCGTGGCGCACCTGGGGTTTGCCGGGGGCCAGCAGGGTGCCCAACGCCGGGACCAGCCTGGCATCCGCGACGTTCCGCGCGGCGGTCGCGAAGGCGAGCTGCTCCTGATAGTCCAGGGGCCGAGCGAAGGCCTTGAGGAGGGCATCGACCGCCGGGAACTCGATGGGGTGGGTCAGGAGCATCCGGGGGAGCCGATCGAGCCGGGCGATGTCGGCCGCGATCCTGAGCCCGGCCTCGGACTTCCTCTGGAGCCGGTCGGTGAGCAGGTCGGCGTCCTTCCCGGGCCGGCTCCCCAGGCGAATCAACGACTCGGCGGCGGCGGCCTCGTACTCCGCCGGGGCGTCCAGGGGCAGATCCTGGAGGATTTTCGCCACCCTCTCGGCCTGATCCCGGAGGCCGACCCGCCCCACGGCCCGGAGGAGCGCCGCCCTCTCGGCGAAGGTCGCCGCCGGCCGGTCAGATCTTAGGGCGGCCGCGGCCGGCGCGACCTCCGCCGCGGCCGGACCCGCCGCACCGATGGCGTCGAGGATCGCCACCCGGGACCGGTAGTCGTCCCCGGACGTCGCCAGGGCCGTCGCCAGGGCCCCGACCGCTTCAATGCGCACGTCGTCCCGATCCTCGGGCCGCTCGCCGGCGGGCCCCGGCGCCCGGGTGGCCCGGCCCCGGTCGTCGGCATCGAGGAGGACCGCGATCGTCCGGGCGGCGATCTCGCGGACCACGGGCGATCCTTCTTGCAGGCGGGGGAGGATCGTCGCCACGGTCCCCGGCGTCTGCGCCGCCACCAGGGCCCGCCGTTGCAGGGCCAGCATCAGGGGGACGGCGTCGCGTCCCGTCGCCGTCTTCAGGCCGTCGCGGAGCAGGGCGATTCGCTCGGCCCGGTCGCGCCGCTGGGCCGCCGCGATCAGGACATCGACGGCCGAGAGGAGGGGATCATCGGCCCCGCCGAGCCTCGGGATCGACTGGCCCAACGTGGCGGCCGTGTTGCAGTTGACGAGTTGGGAGCCGTTCCTCCGCTCCAGGAAGACGAGCAGCATCTGCCCGCGTTGGAGGGCGTCGGCCTTCTCGGCGAACCGGTAGACGCCCAGGTCGGCGCCGGTCATCAGCAGGGACTCGCGGGCGAAGATCCCCTTGAGGACCCGGACCGGTTCGAGCCGGTACTGCTCGGTCACCTCCTCGACCTGCCCCCCGTGGACGATGCGGGTCTCGGTCACGTCCGCCAGCCGCACCGCCAGGATCAACTCCGCCTGGGAGACGGCCGCCTCCAGGTCGAGGACCGCCGGCCGGGACACGGTCCTCGGGTCGGCCGCGATGGCGGGAGACGCCACGGCCGGGGCCAGGCAGAACACGGCGGCCAGCGCCGCCCGCCATGCGGCCCGATTCGCTGGGGACGTGCGGGATCGGCGACTCATCCGGTTCATGGTCGGGACTCCTCGTCGGGGATCGGGGTCAATCGTCGGACGGACGGTGCGAGCTTCGGGGCCAGGGCCTGATCGGGATCACGACGGGCAGCAAAGCACCAGGGAATCGGCAGGCGGGGGCGCGGGAGCCTCGGCCGGCATCGCGAACCCGGCCAGCGCGAGGCCACCGGCCGAGGCGGCCGAGGCGACCAGGAGCCGCCAGCGGAGCGGGGATCGGATCTCCACCGGGTGGCCCGCGTCCAGGATCAGGGCGACCCGCTCGCGAAGCTCGCCGGGCCGATCCCACAACCCCAGGGAGCCGGCGCAGGCCCGGCAGGCACCGGGGGACGCGGACCGGGCCCAGGCCAGCAGGGCCTCCGCATAGCCCACGCGATCGCAGCCCCGCACGGCCACGGCGTCGGCCATCGCCTCCTGGTCGGCCCGGACCCGACGGCGGAGCCACCAGTAGGCCGGGTGGGCGAACAGCACGGGCATGAGCCACCGGAGCAGGGCCAGGAGCGCGAGGTCTCCGTTGCCGATGTGGGCCCATTCGTGCCTCAGCGCGGCCTCGACCCGGCGATCCGGCCCGACCCCGCCCGCGAACCGGCCCGGCAGGACGATCGTGGGTCGGAAGGCCCCGATCGCGAACGGCTGGCCGCTCGCCGGCCCGACCCGCAGCGCCGGGACACGCCGACCCGGCCCCACCACGCCCGCCAGCTGGTCCCGCAGCGATCCGGGGGCCTCGATCGTCCGGGCCACGAATCGCCACGCCGCCCAGGCCCCCCCGAGCAACCACAGGCCCGTCACCCCGGAACCGATCAGGAAGGCCACCACGACCGCACCGGCCAGGGATCCGGAATCTCCGGGCGGATCTACGGCCGGGGGGACCTCGCAACCCGAAATCGCCCGGTCCGATGCCGGGGCGGGCCGGGAGCAAGAAACCGCCGCGGAGATCGACGCCGGGGCTGGACGCCGATCCGACGCGGCCAGGACGGGCCGCAACCCGTCCCGCCCGGCGCGATCTCGCATCGGGAGGGCCGCGACCGCGGAGGCGAGGACCAGCCCGGCCAGCGCGACGGCCCCGCACCTCGCCACGAACAGGCGACGCGCCGGCTGTCGGAGGGCCCGCATCGCCGCCCACGTCGCGATCAGGACCGCCGTCGCGACCAGATAGATCCCGCCCAACCACGCCCCGATCGCCCCTGTCATCGGTGTGCCCCCACTCGGCAGTTTCCGGTCGAGCCACGCGGCGGCGAATGATTATGAGTCGGTCTCGCCCCGGGCCTGCCGCCTGGCCTCGGCGATCATCCGTTCTAGCTCGTCGAGTTCCTCCGGGCTGGGCCGGCGCGACTGGAGGGCCCGGGCCACGTATTCGCCCAGGGCGCCGTCGAAGACCTGATCGAGGAAAGCCCCCGCCATCCGGCGGAACACGCCGTCGCGCTGGGCCCGGGGGAAGTAGCGATAAGCCTTGCCGGCCGATTCGTGCCCGACCAGACCCTTCTGCTCCATCGTCTGCAACAGGCTCAGCACAGTCGTGTAGGCCAGTTCCCCGTCGCTCGGGCGGAGCGCGTCATAGACCTCGCGGACGGTGGCCTTCTCCCGGCCCCAGAGGACCTTCAATGCCTCCAGCTCGCGGCCCGTCGGCGTGACGTCGGACATGGTTGAACCCCCGGGGTTAGCTCCTACGGCTTCGATCATACTACTCGACCCGTAGATAGCAATCAAATCCAATGCGACGTTTTTCCCGATCGGTCGAAATGGGACCGCCCCCGCGATCGCCGATGGGGCGGCCGCGGGGGCGGCGGATCGGGCCGGGTTGCGGGCGGGGCCGGTCAGTCCGAGCCGGGCAGGACCGACTTGAGGGCCTGGACCACGCGTTGTTTGATGGGCTCGGGCATGGCGTCGATCTCGGCGGACGAGATCAGGTCGTCGTTGTTGCTGTCGAACCGGCCCAGGATCGCCCGATACCGTTCGGGGATCGGGAACCCCGGGCCGAGGTCGGGCAGGCCGTTCTTGTCCCCCTTCGCCCCTGGTTTCTCGTCGCCGCCGAGGGGAGGCCCGCCGACCAGGATCGCCCCCAGGCGGCCGGCAGCGGAGGCGACGATCTTGCGGAGGTCGGCCGGGGTGTCGGCCGTGACCTGGATGCCGAGGAGGCACATCTCGTCGGTGGTCTGCTCGCCCCAATGGACCGCGATCGGGGGGCTCGACGGGTTCTTGGGATTCCCCTCGGAGTTGTCGTAGACCGCGTCGAGCTTGATGACGGTCCCGCGGGGCAGGCGGACCGGCTCGACGTACTGGTACTGGCCCTGCCAGTTGAAGTCCCAGTCCTTGATCCAGATCAGGGGGATCGGATCGGCGCCGGGGACCTCGGCGACCACCTTCATCTCGCGGCCGAGGTTGTGCATGTGGGGGAACAGGCCGATCACCGAGACGGGCACCGGCAAGGGCTGGCTCTCGGCGTGGACCTTGTGCTCCTTCGCCCCGGCCGGGATGTTGATCCCCCGGCTCCGGACGGCGAGGCCGCCGACGATGGTGCGGGCCGGCTCCCTGGTGAAGTAGATCCCGACGGTCGAGCGGTCGAGTTCGGGCTTGCCGTCCGGGTGGTAGTGGACCTGGAGGACGAGGTCGCTCCCCTTGCGGAGGTATTTGCCGGTGCCCTCGGGCAGGCGCCGAACCATCGCGCCGGGGGCCCAGCCGCCCAGCCCGCCGGTGGGGATGATGCCCGGCCCGCCGAAGGCCTTGTAGCCCGGCCCCGGCTCGGCCTCGTCCTTACGCCGGGCGGCGCCGTTGCTGTCGAGATAGAAGATGGCGTGATGGACCACGCGGGCGTTGCCCGGCCGGAACTCGACGGCGGCGACCGTGCGGTCGGAGTCGGTCGGGATCGGGATCACGAAGCAACGCTGGACGTCGCGGCCGCCGGCCGGCACCTCGAACGGTTCGGACATCTCCAGGACGAGGTCGGGCGTCCCCAGTTGCCAGCCGTCGGGGAATGTCGGCGGGGTGGGCAGGTCGGCGGGGTTCCCCTCGGGGGCGCCGGCATCGGCCCAGGCGGCGATCGTCGCGATCTCGCCGTCGGTCAGGCGGCGGACGTCGTGGAACTCGCCGAAGCCCGGCTCGGGCTTCCAGGGGGGCATCGCCCGCTCGGCGGTGATCTGCTTGAGGAAGTCCGCCCGCTTGGCGGCATCCGGGTAGGTCAGCAGCGAGAACGGGCCCACCTCGCCTGGCCGGTGGCACCCGGCGCAGTTCTTCCAGAGGATCGGCGCGACCTCCCTGGCATAGGTCGGTGCCGCCGCGCCGGCGTCCGGCGTGAGGAGGCCCGGCAAGATCACAGTCAAGGCGGCGACGCACATCCTCATCGAAAACCTCGCGGGTCGGGCCGGGTGAGGGGGTCGATGCAGGATCGCCCGATCGCGTCCCGCCGACCCGCCCTCGCCCACACTACCCGCGGCGGCCTCCCGCCGGTTCCAGAAATCCGGGCCTGGGCCCCGGGTCGGCCCCGGCCGATCAACCGGCCTCGGATCGCCGGTCGGCCGGGTGCGGGGCCTTCTCGCGGAAGTTGGCGACGATCTGGCCGATGTCCAGCGGCTTGAGGAAGACCCAGTCGATGCCGAGGCGGTCCCGCTCGTCGGGATCCACGTCCCAGCCGGTCATCAGGGCGATCCGGGGCGTGGGATGGAGGAGGCGTGCGGCGGAGATGACCTCGCGGCCGTCGAAATCGGGGAGCCGGAGGTCGGTCAGCAGGTAATCCGGGGGCGGGCCGTCCCTGAGCAGCGCGAACGCCGAGGTGCCATCCTCGACGTCCGTCACGGCGAACCCATGAGCGGTCAGCATCCGGGCCAGGGCCACCCGACCGGCGGCGTGATCGTCGACGAGGAGGATGCTCGGGCGGCCGGGGGCCGGGTCCGGGGGCTGGGGGGTACTCATGGGCGTTGCCGATCGGCTGCGTGGCCAGTACTTAGGGTGTCCGTGCGAATTGCGACCAGTCGGTCGCGGACAGCTGCGACAGGGCGAGCATCAGGGCATGCGTCCCCTTACGGGCGTGCCCCTGGGCCGCGACGGCCCGGTAGAGCTGCTCGGCCAGGGCCAGGCCGGGCAGGGAGAGGTTCATCCGCCGGGACTCGGCCAGGGCGATCCCCATGTCCTTGAGGAAATGCTCGACGAAGAAGCCGGGGTCGAAGTTGTTGGCGATCATCCTCGGGCCGAGGTTGTTCAGGCTCCACGACCCGGCGGCGCCGCTGCCGACGCTCTTGAGCACCGTGTCGAGGTCCAGGCCCGCCTTGGCGCCGTAGAGCAGGGCCTCGCAGACGCCGATCATCCCGGTGGCGATCAGGATCTGGTTGACCATCTTGGTGTGCTGGCCCGAGCCGGCGGGGCCCTGGTGGATGATCGTCTTGCCCATGCATTCGAACAGCGGCTGGAGGGCCGAGACGACCTCGGGCTCGCCGCCGATCATGATCGACAGCCGGGCTTCCTTGGCCCCGACGTCGCCGCCGGAGACCGGCGCATCGACGGCGTGGACCCCCTTGGCCCTGGCCGCCTCGAAGATCTCGCGGGCCAGCTCGGGCTCGCTGGTGGTCATGTCCACCAGGACGCTGCCCGGCTTCGCCCCGGCCAGGGCGCCGTCCTCGCCCAGGATCACCTGGCGGACGTCGGCGGGGTAGCCGACGATCGTGAAGATCACGTCGGACGCCTCGGCGACGGCCCGGGGCGATTTGGCCTCGGACGCCCCCTTGGCCACCAGGGCTTCGAGCCGCGGGCGCGAGCGGTTGTAGACGGTCGCGGGGTATCCCGCCGCCATCAGGTGACCGCACATCGACGATCCCATGACCCCGGTGCCGATCCAGCCGACCTTGGTCGTGCCGGGGACGAAATTCTGCATCGCGTTGACTACCTCGGTTGTTCGGATGCCGCTTCGCACCCCACGACCGTCCCATTCCCGGCGTGGAATTGGGGAGGCTCGATCGTGAAGTCTCCCGCGGCGACCGGGGGATGACAAGGGAGGTCCAGCAAATTGCGTGCGACCGTCGCCAAAAATAGACGGACACGGCGCCTCCCGGTCGCGATACCATATCCGGTCGACCGGCCCGGTTCGAGGGCCGAGCGGCCAATCCTCTCCCCCGAGTCGGAGACCGCCGGGAATGTCAGACGCGATCCGCCGTCCGGCCTTGCTCCTCGCCCTCGGCCTCACCCTGGCGGCCCGCGCCCGGGCCGAAAGCCTGCCCCAACGCCCGGTTGTGGCGGGATATGAGCGGTTCCACACCGGGAGCGCCCCGGGGCCGGGCCCGGTCGCGGCCGGGCGATTGCTGCTGGGCGAGCTGAACTGCACGTCATGCCACCAGGGACCCGGGGCCGACGCGGCGGGCCGGAAGCAGGCCCCGATCCTCGACCGTGTCGGATCTCGGGTCCGGGTCGAGCATCTCCGGCAGTTCCTCGCCGCCCCGCACGCGACCAGGCCGGGAACCACGATGCCCGACCTGGTGGCCGGCCTTCCCGAACCGGGGCGGCAGGCCGTCGTCGAGGACCTCGTCCACTTCCTGGCCGGGACCGGCAAGGTGACGGACACGCCCCCGTCGCGGGCGGCGGTCCGGTCCGGCCGGGGGACCTACGCCCGGGTCGGCTGCGTCGCCTGCCACGGGCCTCGCGAGGGGAAGGCGACCGAAGCCCGGGGGATCGTGCCGCTCGGCGACCCGGCCGCCAAGTACACCGTCGCGTCCCTGTCCGCGTTCCTCCGCGACCCGCTGGCGGTCCGGCCGTCGGGGCGGATGCCCGGCCTGGGGCTGACCCCGGACGAGGCGACCGGGATCGCCGCCTATCTGCTCAAGGATGTCCAGGTGGCTTCGTCCCCCAACGTGGCCTACCGCTATTACGAGGGGTCCTGGACCAACCTCCCGGACTTCGACGCCCTCACGCCCGTCGCCTCGGGCATGGCGTCCGGCTTCGACATCGACGTGGCCCGGCGTCGCAACAACTTCGCCCTCCGATTCGAGGGGATCCTGGAGATCCTCCGGGAAGGGGACTACACCTTCCGGTTCCGGTCCGACGACGGCTCGCGGATCACCCTGAACGGCACCAAGGTCTTCGACAATGACGGGATCCACCCGACCTCCGAGGCGACCGGGATCACCCGGATGAAGCCGGGCCGCAACACGCTGGTCGCCACCTACTTCGATGGCGGCGGCCAGGTCGAGTTCGAGGCCGAGATCGAGGGGCCGGGGATGCCCCGCCAGCCCCTCGGCCCGCTGCTGCTGCCGCCCGAGGGATCCGCCCCGGATGCCCCCGCCCGGCCGGCGCCACCCCGATTCGTGGTCGATCCCGAACGGGCGACCCGGGGCCGGGCCGCGTTCGCATCGCTCGGATGTGCCTCGTGCCATGCCCTCCGCATGGATGAGTCGCCGATAATCGAGGCCCGCCCCCCGGCGACCCCCCTGTCCCGGCTCCGGCCCGAGGCCGGCTGCCTGGCCGACGAGCCTCCCGCCTCCGTCCCGGCGTTCCACCTCGACGCGGGCCAGCGGGAGGCATTGAGATCGGCGATCGCCCTGTCTTCGGACCCGGCCGCACAGCCCACCGGCCCGGAGCGGATCGCCTCGACGATGCTCGCCGCCAACTGCTACGCCTGCCATCGCCGCGACGGCCGGGGCGGCGTCGAGGAGGCCCTGAACCCCGCGTTCCAGACCACGCAGACCGAGATGGGGGACGAGGGGCGGATCCCGCCCGGCCTGGACGGCGTGGGGGGGAAGCTCACCGCGGCCTGGCTCGCGCAGATCCTCGCCGAAGGGGCCAAGGACCGCCCCTACATGCTCACCCGGATGCCCCGGTTCGGGGCCGCGAACGTCGGCCACCTCGCCGGGCTGTTCGAGGCCGCCGACGCCCTCCCGCCGGTCGCGGCGGTCGACCTCGGCGTCACCCCCCGGAAGGCCCGGGCGATCGGACGGTCCCTGGTGGGAAACACCGGCTTTAGCTGCGGCAGTTGCCACACCTTCAAGGGGATCGAGGCGAGCGGGATCCAGGCGATCGACATGACGCGGATGACCGCGAGGCTCCGCCGCGAGTGGTTCGCCCCGTATGTCATCGACCCCCAGCGGTTCCGCCCGGGGACGCGGATGCCCACGTCGTTCCCCGACGGCAAGAGCACCCTCGAATCGGTCCTGGACGGCGACCCGGCGAAGCAAGTCGAGGCGATCTGGACCTACCTCTCCGACGGCCCGAAGGCCGAGGTCCCCGCCGGGATCGGCCGCAACCCGATGCCCCTGATCGCGGTGTCCGAGCCGATCCTCTATCGCAACTTCATCCAGGGGGCAGGGCCCCGGGCCATCGGCGTCGGCTATCCCGAGAAGGCCAACCTCGCCTTCGACGCCCAGGCACTCCGGCTGGCCCTGATCTGGCGCGGCGGGTTCATCGACGCCTCCCGGCACTGGACCGGGCGCGGCGAGGGGTTCGAGCCCCCGCTGGGCGACGATGTCCTTTCCCTCGGCGACGGACCTGGCTTCGCCCGACTCGCCGGCCCGGCCGATCCGTGGCCCGGGGCGCCGGGGCCCGGCGACCGCTTCCGGGGCTATCGGTTGGCCGGGGGCAAGCGGCCGGTGTTCCTCTATGAGGTCGCCGGGGCCGCGATCGAGGACCACCCCGAGCCCGCCCCCGGGGGCGGATCCCCGACCCTCCGCCGGACCATCGACGTGGCCGGACCCCGGGCCGAGGGGCTGGCCTTCCGGGCGGCGGTCGCGGGAAAGATCGAGCCCGCGGGCGACGGCTGGTTCGCGATCGACGGCGAGTGGAAGCTCCGGATCGTCGCCGATGCCGCCCCCGTCGTCCGGGCATCGGGCGGCAAGGCCGAGTTGATCGTGCCGATCGGGCCGGGCGGCGTCCGGACCCGGATCGTCGAGGAGTTCGCCTGGTGATGGACCGACACCCGAGCAAGCGAGGAACCCTCCCCATGATCCGCACCCGGGCGTCGGCCGGTTGGCTGATCCTCTGCCTCATCGCCATCCCTTGGGGTCAGCACGCCGAAGGGGCGGCCCCGCCCGCGGAGGAGGACTACTACCGGATCCTCACCTTCGAGCCGCCGGCCGGGATGGCCCTGGAGGTCGGTGCCCTGGAGTGGATGCCCGACGGCAAGCTCGCCGTGTCGACCCGCCGGGGCGAGATCTACCTGGTCGAGAATGCCCTCAGCCCCGACCCGGCCCGGGAGGCGAAGATCGTCCGGTTCGCCCACGGGCTCCACGAGGTCCTGGGCCTGGCCCACCGCGACGGCTGGCTCTATGCCACCCAGCGCGGCGAGATCACCCGGATCAAGGACGAGGACGGCGACGGCGTGGCCGACCGCTTCGAAACCGTGGCCGACGGCTGGGGGATTGACGGCGACTATCACGAATACGCCTTCGGCTCGAAGTTCGACCGGGAGGGCAACCTCTGGGCGACGCTCTGCCTGACCGGGTCGTTCAGCAGCAAGAACCTGTATCGCGGCTGGGCCCTGCGGATCGGCCCCGACGGCAAGCTGACCCCGACCTGCGGCGGCATCCGGTCGCCGGGCGGGATGGGGATGAACGCCGCCGGCGACATGTTCATGACCGACAACCAGGGGCCGTGGAACGGGGCGTGCAGCCTGAAGCACCTCAAGCCGGGATCGTTCCAGGGCCACCCCGCCGGCAATCGCTGGTACGACGCGGCCGGCAACCTCGGACCCGCCCCGGCGGAACCGAAGAGCGGCAGCCGGATGGCCATCGAGGCCGCCCGCATCCCGGAACTGGTCCCGCCGGCCGTCTATTTCCCGTACCCCAAGATGGGCCAGTCGGCCAGCGGCATCGCCTGCGACGAGACCGGGGGCAAGTTCGGCCCGTTCGCCGGCCAGATGTTCGTCGGCGACCAGGCGTCGAGCTTCGTGATGCGGGTGCCGCTGGAGGTGGTCGGCGGCCGGTATCAGGGGGCGTGCATCCCGTTCCGCAAGGGGTTCGCCTCGGGCTGCCTGCCCTTGCTGTTCGCCCCGGATGGGTCGATGATCGTGGGCGAGACCAACCGGGGATGGGGCTCGCGCGGAGGGCGGACGTTCGGGCTCGAACGGGTGGTCTGGACCGGGAAGACCCCGTTCGAGATCCTGGACATCCGGATCCGGCCCGACGGGTTCGACCTTCGCTTCACCGAGCCGGTCGACCCGAAGACGGCCGGCGACCCGGCGTCCTACGCGGCGACGACCCACACCTACATCTACCAGTCCGCCTACGGCAGCCCCGAAGTCGACCCGACCGCCCCGAAGGTCGAGCGTGCGACGGTCTCCGAAGATGGCCGATCCGTCCGGCTGGTGGTGGGCCCGCTCCAGAAGGGGCACGTCCACACGCTCAACCTGGACGGGGTCCGATCGGCCGACGGCCGCCCGCTGCTCCACCCCGAAGCGTACTATACCGCCAACACCATCCCCGAAGCTCCGGAAGTGGGCCGATGACACCGACCGAATTGAAAGCCCGGCTCGACGAGGGCGCCCGGCTGGCGCTCCTGGACGTCCGCGAGGACGACGAGCGGGCCTACTGCTCGATCAAACTGCCGGAGACGGCCGTCGACCTCCACATCCCCCTGGGGGAAGTCGCCGATCGCGCGGGGGAGATCGCCGAGAAAACGGCCGGCATGCCCCTGGTCGTGCTATGCCATCACGGGATGAGGTCCCAGGCCGCGGCGACGTGGCTGACGCACCGGGGTCAGGCCGACGTGCACAACCTGGACGGGGGGATCGACGCCTGGACGACGCAGGTCGACCCGAGCGTCCCCCGGTACTGATCCGGGAATCGAACGAGGCCGACGCGGACCGGGGTCGGTCGGCGTCGGCCTGTTGTTTCGAAGGCGAGGGATGACCGGCGAGCCGGGTCATCCCCATCCCTTGGGGGGCGTCGATCAGGGACCGAGGCCGCCGTGGGTGCGGAACGGGGTCATGTGGGACGGCTGGTCGAGGAACCAGAACCGCTCCCATTCGTCGCCCAGTTGGCGGAGGTTCTCGGAGTCGACCAGCAACTCTTCGACCCGCTTGGGACGATAGGCCGCGTAGTGCGGCAGGGGGACCGGGGCGCATCCTTCGCTCGTCGCGAGGACCGCACCCAAGAGGGCCAGGACCGCCAGAGTCTTCCGCATGAGGGCTCCTCCCGCCTTCGATACCGCGGGCCGGTCCATCCACGCGGTCCTTCGCGTGGGTCCGACCCGAGGGGCAGGGGAGGAGAGGCCGCGAGTGGCCCTCGGGCGATCAGCCCGGGGACCACGGCTCGGGGCGGCTCCCCCCCACGCCGGGGACGCTGCGTGCGATCGGTGATCGCTCGGACCGGGCCGGGCCGAAGGTTCGGCACGACTCGGAGCGGGTCCCCATCTCGCTCGGCGAGAGCCGGGATCCCCGCATCACTCGTCTTCGTCGTCCTCGTCCTTCCCGGGGGCGATCGACTTCGCCTTGGGGGACTTGGTTTCCGACTCGACGGGTCCGTTGCCAGTTAAATCGGCATCATCGGCCCCATCCTCAAGTGGAAGTTTCGCGGGGTCCATCTTTCGGACCAATTCTTCCATTTCCTTTCCCGGCTTGAAGGTCACCACGTTCTTGGACGGGACGTAGACCTTGTCGCCGGTCCGGGGGTTCCGCGCCTTGCGCGGGGCCCGCCGCTTGACCTCGAAGACGCCGAAATTCCGCAGTTCGATCCGGCCCTCGGAGACGAGCGTCTGGATGATGGCATCGAGCGTGCGCTGCACGATGTCCTTGGTCTTGAGCTGGGTCAGCCCAATATCCTCCGAGATTTTCTTGACGATTTCTTTCTTCGTCACGTCAACGCTCTCCTGGGGGCGAATCCGACCCTGATCCGAGCTGGGATTGGCTCAACATTATGGAGGATAACGACTAATGTCAAGGAAGAATTTACCGTGGGCGTTGCAATGCTCGCGGCCAATCCCTGCCTCGATCCACGGACGTGGCGGTGGCCACTCCCTGCTTACGACGCCAGGACGGGAAGCGTGGGGAATCGTCCCTCGTCCCGGGCGATGCGGAGGTGGCGATGGAGCGGGGCGTAGTCCCAGGGGAGGCCCATCTCTTCCACGAGCCGCTTGAGCCGGGCGATTGCGGCCTCCCCCACGTCGGGCAGGTGCTCCTGGTAGGCCGGATCGCAGAAGTAGACCCGGCAGCCCAGGGGGCGGGCCTCCCTGGCCGTGCATCGCCCCCGATCATCCTGCCACGGGCAGGTCGCGCCATCGTCGAGCGGCCTGGACGGCGGCGGGGCGTCGGCCAGCAGCAGGGCAGCCTCGGGGGCGGAAAGGAACAGGGTGTGCCCGTACTCCTCGAACCGGCAGCACCGGCCGCTCACGGCGCAGGCCGGGTTGAGCCGCCGGATCTCGTCGTCGAGCCCGGCGTAGACGACCTTCAGGGCGTCGCGGAACCGGGCGGGATCGAGGCCGGCATGGGCCCCGAGTTCGGAGGGCATCATGAGGTGTGGACTCGCGCCGCGGATGCCCGGATCTCCTCGACGCTGAAGATCGGGCCCCGACCGGAGCCGGGGCAGACCTCCGTGACGTGCTCCCAGGCCTCGGGAGACTCGATGTTCTCGGGCCAGAACGGCCAGGTCCGGCACTGGACCGGCCGGGAGGCGTAGACCGTACACCCGGTCCCCCGCTCCCAGAAGATGCAATCCCCGCCCGGCCGCTCGATCAGGCTCAACCGGCCGCCGACCTGGCGGACGAAGGCCCGGAGGAAGGCCGGGACGGCCATGTTGCGATGGCGGGCCAGGTCGGCGATCTCGGCGTCGTTGACCCAGACATAGCCCGGGGCCCCGGTGCAGCAGGCGCCGCAGCGGGTGCACTCGAAGGCCAGGCCATCCTGATACCAGGGGGCATCTTCGGGGGTGGTCATGGTGCATTCCCGGGAAGTGGTGCGGGGACGGATCATGACTTTATCAAACCCCGCCGGCTCCTTCAACCCTCCCCCGGACTCAAACCATGGTCAATCCCGGAGTTGCGAGAAATGGTCCCGGCCACATCTCGCGATGAGGAGATGGGTAAGCCAGGCGACCGCTCGTGGCCGACCCACCTCCGCCCGACCGTCCGCGTCCGGCTTCAGAGCCGCCCCCGCTCCTGGCGGGCGATGTTGGCCAGGTCGGCCTCGATCGACCCGATGTCATCCGGGGGGAATTTCGCCGCCCTCAAGGCCGCCCGGTGTTGGGACATCGCCGCGGACAGTTCGGCCGGCGCCAGGGCGGCGCCGTTCATCACGCCGCGCAGGGACAGGGCCATCGCCTCGGTGTTGACTCCGGTCGATTCCCGGTGGGCGAGCCCGTCGACCAGGTGGCCCGCCAGGTCGCGGACCGCGGCCGGCGTCGGCGGCGTCCCGACCTCGACCACCCCGCCCAGGGCGTTCGCCAGCGAACCCGCGTGGCGGGGGTTGACCGTCGATCCCCGGGCGACCCCGTCGAGCGTCTTCTTGAGGTGCACCAAGGCCGCCGTCTCCGGGTCGGAGACGCCGGGCCACCGGGTGTGATGGCGATAGCCGTGGGCGGCGCGATGGCGGATCATCTGGCCGGCCGCACCATGATGGATGGTCGACGGGTGCGGGGCGGGGACCGGTCGGTGCTGCGCCTGCTCGGCCTTCCGTTGCTTCTGATAAGCCTCCTGTTGCTGCCGGATGATGGCCTGCTGCTGCTTCATGGCCCTCTGCATGGCCTGCTGCTGATGCTGGACCTCGTTGCGGATCGCGTCGACGTGGGCGGCCTGGGCATGGGCCGGGCTCGGCCGGTGCGAAGCGGCGCGGGCCGAAGGGAGGAGCGAGAGACTCGATGCGGCGAACAGGACCGCGAGCGTTCTCATGGGTGCGACTCCTCCGGGGGCGTCGGCCCCCGGACGACGAGGAGGGGCGGCGGGATCCGCGACGTGACGGATCGTTCGCCATCCCATTCTAACGCCGGGAGGGCGTCCCGGTATCGGGGGACGCCCTCTCGGTGCCGGGTTCCGGGAGTCGACCGGCTCAGAAGGTCGGGATCGGGACCTTCTCGCCCCCCTTCAGGGCCGACTCGTGGGCGCAGATGCCGACCATGGTCCAGTTGGCGGAGGTCTCGGCGTCGGGCAGGGCGGGCCGCTCTCCCTTGATGGCACTCAGCCACGCGTGGACGAGGTGGGGATGGGACCCGCCGTGGCCGCCGCCCTGGGTGAACGACAGGTGGGTTTCCCCCTCGGCGTCGTAGACCCCCTTGGTCGTGAACCTCTGGATCGGCTCGGGCAGGAGGTGGGCGAAGTCGGGCACCGGCACCCGCGCGGGGATCTCGGGCTCGGGCTTGCCGATCGTGTGGATGACCGGTTCCTCCCCCTCGACTTGCTGCCACTCGAAGCTCTTCTTGCTGCCGTAGGCGTCGAAGCTCTCGCGATACTGGCGGGCGGTGTCGAACAGGCTCCGGGTCACCTCGGCGCAGACGTCGGTGTCCTTGATCTTGAACGTGGCCGTCTCGATCGCGAACGGGCTGTTGTACTTGGGGATCAGCTTCTCATCGATCCGCCCGGAGCCGTGGCAGACGACGTGCTCGGCGTGCTTGCCCAGCAACGCCAGGCAGGGGCTGACGCAGTGGGTCGCGTAGTACATCGGCGGGAGGCCTTCCCAGTAGCCCGGCCACCCGGCCATGTCCTGCTGGTGCGACCCCCGGAGGAACTGGATCCGGCCGAGTTCGCCCCGGTCGTACAGGTCCTTGACGAACAGGTACTCGCGGCTGTAGACCACGGTCTCCATCATCATGTAGACCTTGCCCGACTTGCGCTGGGCCGCGACGATCCGGCCGCAGTCCTCGATGGTCGTGGCCATCGGCACCGTGCAGGCAACGTGCTTGCCGGCCTCCAGGGCCGCGATGCTCTGGCGGGCGTGGTCCTGGATCGGCGAGTTGATGTGGACCGCGTCGATCTCGGGATCCTTGAGCACGTCCTCGAACTCGGTGTAGCGGGCCTTGATGTTCCAGCGGTCGCCGCATTCGTCGAGGTCTTTCCGCGACCGCCGGCAGATCGCGTGGACCTCCGCGCCCGGGTACTTCTGATAGATCGGGATGAACTCGGCCCCGAACCCGAGGCCGATGATGGCCACGCGAATCGGCTTGTCGGTGGGCATGGGCGTTTGTCTTCCTGGGAGATGGGAGAGGAGAGCCCCGCGACGATTGGCGATCGCCGGTCGGTTGCGGGATCCGGTGCAGGATATTAGGCTCGGGTCGCGAAGGCAAGCGGGCGCGTCGCCCGAGGGGTTCGCGACTCTGGACGCGGGATCGATCGATGAACAGCGGGAAGAACGGCAAGGTGCGGGTCGCCATCATCGGCGCCGGCGCAGTGAGCGACTATCACCACGTCCCGGCCCTGGCCCTGGACCCCCGGGCCGAGCTGGTCGCCGCCTGCGACGCCGACGCCTCGCTCCTGGAACGCCGCAAGGCCGAGTGGGGCATCTCCAAGGTCTCCACCGATCCCGAGGTCATCTGCGCCGACCCCGAGGTCGACGCCGTGATCATCGCCACGCCCAACTTCACCCACCTGCCGATCGCCGTGGCCGCCGCCCAGCACGGCAAGCACATGATGTGCGAGAAGCCCCTGGGGGTGAACAAGGGGGAAGTCCGCGAGATGTACGAGGCGGCGCGGGATGCGAAGGTCGTCCACATGACGGCCTTCACCTACCGCTTCGCCCCGTCGATGCTCTACCTCCGCCACCTGGTCAAGTCGGGCGCCCTGGGCACGCCCCGCCACTTCCGCTCCCAGCGGTTCCTCGACTGGCCCGAGACCAGTTGGGGCTGGCGGCAGTACAAGGACAAGGCCGGCGCCGGCGACCTGTACGACATGACCATCCACCGGATCGACTTCGCGCTGGACCTCCTCGGCCCCATCGAGCGGATCTGCGGCGCCGTGGCCCGGTTCGCCCCCCGGACCGAGACCCCCGACGGCCGGACCGTCCCGCCGTCCGAGGTCGACGACTGGTCGAGCCTGATCGGTGAGTTCAAGTCGGGCGCCGTCGGCGTGTGGGAAGGAACGACCCTGGCCAAGGGCTACGGCCGCGACGGCTTCGGCCACGAGTGGGCCGAGATCAACGGCTCGGAAGGCTCGGCCGTCTACCGTCTGCACGAGCCCAACACGATCCTGGTCGGCAAGACCGGGCAGGACCTCGCCCCGGTCCCCGTCCCGGTCGAATACCTCAAGCCCGCCGGCAGCCCCCGCGACCCCTCCCAGGGCAAGCCCGCCACCGTCTTCCGCTACGACCTGATGTGGGAGTTCGTCTCGGCGATCCTCGAAGGCCGCCCCGCCGTCCCCTCGTTCTACGACGGCCTCAACGCCCAGATCATCGCCGACGCCGTCCTCGAATCCTACGAGAAGCGGACCTGGATCGACACGCCCCTGGCCGCGGTCTGATTGGGTTCGTTTCGCGCGAACCGGCACTTTGAGCTGATGGGTCCATCGCCGCCTCCCGGTGCGGAGGCGGCCATGGGTTCGTTTTATCGACCGACATCGGGGCCGGGCTTGGGTTCGTTTCGCCTCCCGCCGGCCGGCCGATGAATGGGTTCGTTTCGTGGAGCCGAGGCACGGGCGGCGTTGGGTTCGTTTGGCCCGACCCTTCGTGACAGCCCCGGGTGTCCCGGCAAGGACGAGCCCGATCGCGGGGGTCCTCGGCGACTTGCGGGCAACGATGATGGCGGTCGTCCTCCGGGTGCTTTCCTTCCCCGATGCGTCGTCCCCGAAGATGCCAGCGGGCCCGGGAATTCGCTCTGTTACCTGGCGAGGTGAATGGCCGATCGGGCCCCGATGGGCCGCCGAGAGTCGCCGGACGTTGCACCGTCCGGGGATTCGCACGCCGCTCACTTCCACAGGCCGGCGGGCAAATGCACCAGGGCCCCGGACTCGCTGGGCGAGTCCGGGGCCCTGGTTGTGATTTCAGGCCTTGACGGCGGGCGAGTCGGCTCAGAGGGTCGCGCGGGACCGCGAGCCGAACCAGCCGAAGGCGAGCAGGACGATCGCGCCGATCGTGGCCATGATCCAGCCGCCCGGCGTATACGGGTCCCTGGCCAGGTTGAGGAGGTAGCTGACGCCGCCGCCGAGCAGCGAGCCGAGGATGCCGAGCACCATCGTGGCGAGCAGGCTCATGGAGTCGCGCCCCGGGTGGAGCAGGCGGGCCAGGAAGCCGGCGACCAGTCCGAGAACCATCCAGCCGATCAGAGCGCCGATCATGATTATGTCCCCCATCAAAGGTCAGGAGTTGGGCCCGCATCCTTCGGGCGATTCGGGCGGATCCGAAGCGATCCGGGCCGCATCCAGATGGGAGATTGGAATTGCACGCGCCGTGCCAAACCGGGATCGCCGCGGAATGATCGGGGTGGAGGGGCGGCGGGCGGCTCCGGGAGGAACCGGGGTGCCCGCCGCGCATCGGCTTGCTGCCCGAGACCGCCGGCGGCTCAATCCCGCCACTCGTCGATCAGCGAGGCGATCAGCGAGGTCCACCCGGTCTGGTGCGAGGCGCCGAGGCCCTGCCCGGTGTCGCCGTTGAAATACTCATAAAAGAGGATGAAGTCGCGCCAGTGGGGATCGTCCTGGAACTTCTCGGAGTTCCCGTAGACGGGCCGGCGGCCCGTCTCGTCGCGGGCGAAGATCGCGATCAGCCGCTCGGCGATCTCGCGGGCCATGTCGTTGAAGGGGATGCCCGGGGTCTCGGCGTCGAGGACGTCGCCGCCGAACGCCTTGCCCAGCTTGCGGAGCGACTCGATCAGGAGGAAGGTGGTCGGGAACCAGATCGGACCCCGCCAGTTCGAGTTGCCCCCCTTGATCTTGGTGATCGCCTCGGCCGGCTCGTAGCCCACCGACTTCCCCTCGTGGTGGAACGGGTCCTCGGTGTGGGCCTTGCTCATGCTCCGGATGCCGAACGGCGAGAGGAACTCGTCGGGGTCCATCATCATGGCGGTGATCCGCCGGAGCTGGTCCTGGTTCAGGATCGTCAGGGCGTGGGTCGTGTCCTGCTCGTGGTGGATCGTGTGGACGACGCCCTCCACCTGCTCGCGGCGGTTCTTGAGGAACCAGTGGAGATGGGCCCGGAACTCGTGGAACGGCTCGATCCAGCTTTCTTCGAGGCGCTCCACGGCGAACAGGGGGATCAGCCCGACCAGGGAGCGGACCCGGAACTTCTGGAACCGGCCGTCGGGATGCCTCAGCACGTCGTAGAAGAAGCCGTCTTCCTCGTCCCAGAGCTGGAAGTCGCGGTTGCCCATGTGCTTCATGGCCGACGCGACGTAGGTGTAGTGCTGGAAGTACTTGGTCGCCAGCGCCTCGTACACCGGGTTGGCCTTGGCCAGCTCCAAGGCGATCCGCATCAGGTTCAGGCAGAACATCCCCATCCAGCCGGTGGCGTCCGACTGTTCCAGGACGGCGTCCCCGTCCATCTCGCTGCGGTCGACCACGGCGATGTTGTCGAGACCGAGGAAGCCGCCCTCGAAGATGTTGTTGCCGGCCCGGTCGACCTTGTTGATCCACCAGGCGAAGTTGATCATCAGCTTGTGGAAGCAGCGTTCCAGCCAGTCGCGGTCGGCCGAGCCGGACCGGATCCGGTCCATGTTGTAGACCCGCCACACGGCCCAGGCGTGGACCGGCGGGTTGAGGTCGGAGAACTCCCACTCGTAGGCCGGGATCTGGCCGTTGGGGTGCTGGAACTGTTCGAACAGGAGGCACCAGAGCTGGTTCTTGGCGAAGTTGGCATCCACCAGCGCCAGGGGGACGCACTGGAAGGCGAGGTCCCAGGCGGCGAACCAGGGATACTCCCACTTGTCCGGGACGGTCATCACCCGCATCGAGTTGAGGTGGCCCCAGTGCTCGTTGCGGATCCTGGCGCGCGAGGCGGGCGGGGGATTGTCGGGGTTGTCGCCGTTGAGCCAGACCGACACGTCGAACAGGTACGACTGCTTGGTCCAGAGCAGGCCCGCCAGCGACTGGCGCTGGATCATCTTCTCGTCGGCGGAGGCCCCGGGCGGGTGGATCGCCTCGTAGAAGTCGTCGGCCTCGGAGCGGCGTAGGTCGACGTACTCGTCGACCTCGGACAGCGGGGCGAACACCGCGACCGAGTCCGCCAGGCGGAGCCGGAGCGTGACGGATTCCCCCGGGGGGACGGCCTCGTAGTGGTAGTGGATGGCGGCCTTGGTGCCGCAGCGGTCGGGTTTCAGGCAGTCCTCGCCGTCGATGATGTGGCGGTGGAACGCATCCTTGACGAAGCGGGGCGCGCCCGGCCCTTCGCAGCCGAAGACCCGGGCCTGATTGGTCTCGTTGTCGGTGAACAGGGGGGTGCCGCCCGGCGGGGCGAACAGGATCCTCTGGCCGACCCGGTAGGTGACCGGGATCGTCGCCACGCATTCCACGGCCGAGTCGTCGGTGACGAGGCTCTGGTGGGCCTGCCCGGCCGGCCCGGGGTAGACCCTCGGCGGCGCCCCGGGCTTCGCCTCCCAGCCCCAGGTGTTGCGGAACCACAGGTGGGGGATCAGGTGCAGGGGCGCCGGGTCGGGGCCCCGGTTGGTCGCCGTGATCCGGATGGCGATGTCCTCGGTCGTGACCTTGGCGTATTCGACCACGATGTCGAAATACCGATCCTCGTCGAAGACCCCGGTGTCCAGCAGCTCGAACTCGGGATCGCGGGGCCCCCGGCGGGCCGCCTCATCGATCAGGCGTTGGTAGGGATAGGCGGCGTGGGGGTATTTGTAGACGAAACGCAGGTAGGAGTGGGTCGGCGTCCCATCGACGTAGAAGTAATATTCCTTGACGTCCTCGCCGTGGTTCCCCTCCGGCCCGGACAGGCCGAACAGGCGTTCCTTGAGGATCGGGTCATTGCCGTTCCAGAAGGCGGGCGCGAAGACGAGCAGCTGGTATCGGTCGCAGATCCCGGCGATCCCGTCCTCGCCCCAGCGATACGCCTTGCTCCGCGCCAGGTCGTGGGGCAGGAAGTCCCAGGCGTCGCCGTCCTCGCTGTAATCCTCGCGCACCGTGGCCCAGGCCCGGTCGCTGACGTAGGGCCCCCACCGCCGCCAGCCCGAGGTGCTGTCGTTGATCTCTTCGAGCCGCTCGTGCTCCGCGCTGGTCCGCCTCGCCGTCGCCATGCGTCCGTCCACCTCGTGCCCTAACGACCCAGCCCGCCACGCCGCATCCTGCCAACGGATAAGTGGTTGGAGCCGACTCATGTCTTCCAGTATCCTGGATCCGCCCCATGAATAACAGTCATCACCTTACGAGATGGATGTGCTGGCGGAGAACCGAGCCGGCAAGGTACGATCGGGATTTGATCTGCCGCGACCCGCCATCATCGTGGGACGTTTCGATGCATCGCCGCGACCTGATCCGACGCCTCCTCGCCTCGTCCCTGGCCTCGCGATTCGGCCTGGGCCGATTCTCCTCGGCGCTCGGGGCCGTGGCGGTCGGGCCGAACGCGGCGACGATCTACCGGGCGGCGTTCGGCTGGGACGATGATCTGAGTCCTGAAGACCGGGAGCGGCTGCGGGGGGCCCCGAAGGTCGACCTGGCCGATCCCGCCGTCGAGCCTTTGCTCCGCAAGGCGGCGCCGATGCTCAAGGCGATGCGGGAGGCGGCCGCCGTCGGCCCCTGCGATTGGGGCGTCGAGATCGACTCGGCCG
Source organism: Tundrisphaera macrotermitis (assembly GCF_051175315.1). Lineage (NCBI taxonomy): Bacteria > Pseudomonadati > Planctomycetota > Planctomycetia > Isosphaerales > Isosphaeraceae > Tundrisphaera > Tundrisphaera macrotermitis. The sequence goes on along the minus strand of NZ_CP195100.1, from coordinate 848,991 downwards.
ACAAGCTGAATCGCGATCGCCTCGGCCTCTCGCCGATGTATGGGGTCCGGGCGGCATGCCTGTCCGCCCGAATCCAGGCCGCCGGCGGCCGGGAGCGCGAGGCGCTTGATGACCTGTTCGCCGGCCTGACCCTCGCCCATCGGATCGGTGCCGACGGGGTCCTCATCGCCCGGGTGTTCGAATGCGCGGGCGAGGTCGCCGTGTTCCTGACGCTCGGCCGCCTCCTGCCCGACCTCCGCCGGGCCACGCTCGACGACCTGTCGGCCCGGTTCGACGCCCTGGCCCCGCCCGAGCCGGCCTCGGCGGTCATCGGGCCCGAATCCCGGTTCGTGGTCGGCGTGCTGTCCGGCCAGATCAAGTCGATGGGCCCGAAACTCGGCGATGCCGACTGGGCCCGGATCGACCTGAAATCGGACGAGGTCGCCGCGCTCAGGGCCCTGGTGGGCGACGATCGCGATGCCCTGCTGGCCCATGTCGAGGCGACCGGCCCTGCCTTCGCCGAACTCGGCCGATGCCTCGACCTGCCCCGCCCGGATCATGCGGCGGCCCTGGCCGAGTTCGCCCGGTCACGCCGGGCCACCGACCCGGTCGTGGCGAGCCTGGTCGAGGCCGTCGCCGGCGCCCGGCACATGGCCGATCGCAGGATCGCCCTGCGTGCGATGCTCCGCGCCGGGATCGCCCTGGTCCGCGACGGCGAGCCCGCCTTCTCGCGGGTCGCCGACCCCTTCGGCGCCGGGCCGTTCGGCCTCGAAAGACGCGGGCGGGGCCGCGTCATCCGATCGGCGATGGCCGACCCGGAAAAGCCCGAGGTCTCGCTCGCGATCGGCGACGCGGGATGACGCCCTCGCCTCGCCGTCGCCCGGCTCATGGGTTCGATTCGGCGTCGAGCCGGGGGAACGGGAAGTCGGGGTTGGGCGTGTGCTCCCTCCGCCCGATCCGCAAGAGTTCAGCGAGCGTCTCCGGGAGGTCGGCCGCCAGGTCCTTCGCCTCGGCCGGGTCGGCCTCCAGATCGTAGAGTTCGGCGGAGGGCGGGGGGGCGTCGCCCCGCTTGCGGGCGGCCGGGGTTGGGGCGAGGTTGCGGCGGATCGCCTTGTACTTCCCCGCCCACACGGCCTGCTGGCCGCCGTAGGCGGGGAACTCGCGATACAGGAACGGGCGGGGCGATTGCTTCTGGCCCATCAGGGTGGGGGCGAAGCTGATCCCGTCGAGGCCGGGGATCGAGCCCGAGCCGCCGGCCAGTTCGATCAGGGTCGGCGTCCAGTCTTCGAACCCGGTCACGCGATCCGACGTGGTGCCGGCGGCGATCTTCCCCGTCCAGCGGACGATGCACGGGACGCGCACGCCCCCCTCGTCGAGCGATCCCTTGCGGCCCTTGAGGCCCCCGGCCGAGCGGAAGAAGTCGGCGTCGGTCCCGCCGAGCCGGTCGTAGAGCGGGCCGTTGTCGCTGGTGAAGACGCAGATCGTCCGGTCGTCGAGCCCGAGGTCGCGGACCCTGCCCATGATCCGGCCGATCTCGCGATCCATGCGGGTGATCATCGCCGCATAGGCGGCGCGGGGCGTGGGATGCGGCAGGTAGTTCCGGTCGCCGAGGTAGGGGGCCTCGTCCCAACGCTGATCGGCGTATTCCCTCAGGGAGTCGTCCGGGACCTGGAGCGCCAGGTGGGGCACGGTGGTCGGCAGGAACAGGAAGAAGGGTCGATCCTTGTTGGCCTCGACGAACCGGACGGCCTGCTCGGCGATCAGGTCGGGGGCGTACTGCCGGCCGGAGAACCGGGCGTAGGCCTCGGGCTTCGCGGGATCCTCGCCGGGCTTGAGGCGGTCGTGGGCGGAGAATGGGGGGTTGTCGAGCGGGTGCCGGCGATCGTCGTCCCAAAGCAAGGTCGGGTAGTAGTTGTGGGCGATGCGCTGGCAGTTGTATCCGAAGAAGCGGTCGATCCCCTGGCGCATCGGCTCGCCGGAGGACCCCGGCCCGCCCAGCCCCCACTTGCCGAACGCCCCGGTGGCGTATCCCCGATCTTTAAGGCGGCGGGCCAGGGTCTCGGTCCCTGCGGGCAGCGGGAATTGCCCTTCGGGCTGGGCTTCGCGGTTGTTGCGGATCGGGGCATGGCCGGGGTGCCGGCCGGTCATCAGGACGCACCGGGACGGGGCGCAGACCGCGTTGCCGGCGTAGTGCCGGGTCAGCCTCATCCCCTCGGCGGCGAGGCGGTCGAGGTTCGGGGTGCGGATCTTGTCCTGCCCGAAGCAGCCGATGTCGCCGTATCCGAGGTCGTCGGCGACGACGAACACGATGTTGGGGGGCGTTTGGGCCCGGGCGGGCCGGGCCGCGATCATCGCCGACGCGAGGGCCAGCAACATCCCGGGGATTCGGAGGCGGGCCATCGCGGGGTCCTCGGTCAGGGCTCGATCGCGTAATAGGCCGCCCCCAGCAGGGCGGCGCGGGGGTTGAGGCTGACGCTGACGTGGAACCGTTCCATGAACTCGCTGAACCGCCCCTTGGCGGTGAATCCGCGCATGAAGGCATCGTTATTCGTGAGCGCATCCAGGAGCTTGGGGGCGATCCCGCCGCCGACGAACACCCCCCCCACCGCCAGGCAGTTGAGCGCCAGGTTGCCGGCCTCGGCCCCGTAGATCTCGGCGAACATGTCGAGGGCCGCCACGCAGTTGGCATCCTCCCCCTTGAGCCCCGCCTGGCTGATCACGATCGCGGGATCATCGGCCTCGGCGAACCGGTCGGACAGCCACGACGGCTCCGGGGCGTTGCCGGAGACGCGGAGGAACTCGTACAGGTTGACGATCCCGGCGCCGGACAGGACGCGCTCGTAGCTGGCGTGCCCGCCGAACTTCGTCCAGAGGTACTGGAGCAGTTCGACCTCGCGAGGGTTGCGGGGGGCGAAGTCGGAGTGCCCCCCTTCCGAGGCGATCGGCTGGAAGTGCCGGCCGTCCCAGAACAGGGTGGCCTCGCCCAACCCCGTGCCGGCGGCGATCACCGCGACGTTGCCGCGACGCCGCCGCGACGTCCCCGTGTTCAGGACGTGGAGTTCGCCGAGGTCGAGGTGGATCATCCCGTAGGCGGTCGCCTCCAGGTCGTTGAGCAGCGTGGCGCGGGGGGCGCCGACCGCCTCCGCCAGCGACGGCTCGTCGATCTCCCAGGGCAGGTTGGTCGTCTCGACCCGGCCGTCCAGGACGGCCCCGGCGACGCCCAGGCAGCAGGCGTCGATGGTCGTGCCGGCGGGGATCTCGGCGAGGAACGCCGAGAGGATCTCGCCGAAGGTGGCGTGCTCCCCGCTCGGGAAGGTCGCCACGTGCTCGGTCGCGCGGAGCTTGGGTCCGACGATCTCGAAGAGCGCCAGGGTCGTCTTGGTCCCGCCGATGTCGCCGGCCAGAATCATGCAAGCAATCCTTTAATGGAAGGGGACGTGCTGCGCCAGGACGTGGGCCACCCTCATGCTCTGGCGGAAGATCGGGTCGGGCTCGCGGTCGGAGAGCTGGCGGCCGATCAGCTCGGCGATCTCCTGGTCGCGGCCCATGACGGTCCGGTCGGCGCAGCACTCGCCGTTCAGGGGGGTGATCGCCAGCCGGCCGTCGGGGTCGGCGGTGAATTCGACCCCGCCGTCCTGGCCTTCGAAACCCCGGGCCACGCGGACCCGGCGGATGGCGGGGGGGCCCTCGGGCAGCCGGTCGATCCGCAGGCGGACCGGCCCGTGGGGCGCGAGGAACTGGAAGGCGATCTCGACGCCCGGTTTCAGCTTGTTGGCCCGGTAGGACCAGCGGAGCCGGGAGGCGAGCCAGCTGGCCAGGTGCCACGCCTGGGTCACGGCGTGGGGGCCGTGCTCGATCAGGATCTCCGAGGCCTCGTCGAGCAGGCCGGGGGCGACCGCCGGGTCCAGTCCCTGCGCCAGGACGCGCCGCCACGTCTTGAGCCGCCGCCAGTTGATGTCCGAGGCGACCCGCCACCGGCCGGCGCCCGGGTCGCGTTCCGTCCTGTCGAGCCAGGGGGAGGTGGCGGCCACGCCGTGGTGCGGGTCGCGCCAGCCCAGGCTGTCGTAGATCACCTGCTGGGCCGACTCGGCGAGGTCGCGGAGGATCGGCCCGGCCAGGGGCGGGGGCTCGGCGCTGGCCCACCAGAGGTTGGTCGGCAGGTCGCCGATCACCAGCCCCCGGACCGCGAACGGCAGCCGGTCCGCGCCCCGGCCCCCGGCCCGGAGCGTGATCTGCTCCGACACGTTGCGGCCCCCCTCGCCGACCCGGCGCACCCGCACCGAGGCCGTCACTTCGCCGGCCCCGCCCTCCGCGTCGGCGATCAGCAGGAGGACCCGGGCCGGGTGCCGGTCCACGATCTCGGGGATCAGCCCGCAGACCCGGTCGGCCTCGCCGGGGTCCCCGCAATAGACGATCAGGTTGGACATCCGGGCGTGGCGCAGCGGGGCCGGGTCGTCGCCCCGGATCGCGGCGGCCTGGCGGGCCAGCTCGGCGTCGACCTCGCGGAGCGGGACGTCGGGGCCGAAGTCGGCCCCCTGGGAGGCGGTGGCCATCTCAGAGCGTCCTCCACTCGCGGCCGTCGGCCTCGATCAGGCGGTCGGCCTCGCGCGGGCCCCACGTCCCGGACTGGTACTGCGGGAGGAACCGGACTTGGCCCTGCGCCCAGTGGTCGAGGATCGGCATCACGAACTCCCAGGCCGCCTCCACCGCATCCCGGCGCATGAACAGGGTGGCGTCGCCGGCCATCACGTCCAGCAGCAGCCTCTCGTACGCCTCGGGGCTCGAACCGCCGAAGCTGGTGCCGTAGTTGAACTCCATCTTCACCGGGTAGATCCGGACCTTCGGCCCCGGCAGCTTCGAGGCCAGCCGCAGCGACATCCCCTCCTCGGGCTGGACCCGGATCGACAGCAGGGTAGGCTCCAGGGGCACGTCCGGGCTCTGGTTGAACAGGACGTTGGGGACGTCCTTGAACTGGATGGCGATCTCGCTGCACCGCTTCGGGAGCCTCTTGCCGGTGCGGAGGTAGAACGGGACGCCCGCCCACCGCCAGTTGTCGATGAAGACCCGCATCGCCACGAACGTCTCGGTGGTGATCGGGTTGGGGATCGGCTCGTTCCTCTTGCCGAAGTAGTCGACCACCTCGCGCTCGTAGTCGGGCACCTGCTCGCCGTCGACCTCGCCCCGGATGTACTGGGCGCGGACCACCGAGCCGTCGACCTCCTCCGGCTTGATCGGGCGGAGGCATCGGAGCACGCCATACTTGGCGTCGCGGACCACGTCGGGCTCCAACGACCAGGGGGGCTCCATCGCGGTCATGCAGAGCACCTGGAGCAGGTGGTTCTGGACCATGTCGCGGAGAGCGCCGACCCCCTCGTAATAGCCGATCCGGCTGGCCGTCACGGCGCCGGTGCTCGGGTCGTGGCGGGAGAGGCCCTCCTCCTCGGCCACGGTGATCTGGACGTGGTCGATGTATTTCTGGTTCCAGAGCGGCTCGAAGATGCTGTTGGCGAACCGGAGGACCAGGAGGTTCTGGACCGTCTCCTTGCCGAGATAGTGGTCGATCCGGTAGGTCTGGTTCTCGGCGAACGCGTGGGCCACCGCCTCGATCACGGCCCGGGCGCTGTCGAGGTCGTGGCCGATCGGCTTCTCGACGATCACCCGGGTGAACGACCGCGTCTCCTCGGGCGGCTGGACCATGCCCGCCGACTTGAGGTGCTCGACGCTGATCGGGACCATCTGGGGCGGGATCGACAGGTAGAAGATCCGGCTGCCCGGGATGCCGAACTGCTGGTCGACGGCGTGGAGCTTCTCCTTCAGGGTCTCATAAGCCTTGAGGTCCTTGAAGCTCCCCTCGACGTAGCTCAGGGCCCGGGAGAAGTCGGCCCAGTGCCCCTCGTCCAGGGGCTGCCGCGAGAAGTGCTGGATCCCGTCGCGGGCCCGGGCCCGGAACCACTCGTCGGGGTCCCCCTGGGAGCCGAGCCCGAAGCCGACCACGGCGAAGTTCGACGGCAAGAGCCCGTCCACGTTCAGGTTGTAGACGGCGGGCAGGAGCTTCCTCCAGGACAGGTCGCCCGCCCCGCCGAAGATCACCAGCACGCACGGCTGGGGCAGGAGGGCGCTGGGCGTGCCGGAGGTCAGCGGGTTGGTCGGCGGTCGGCTGGCGTCGGGCATGGGTCGATCCCGCTACGAGTTGGGGGGTGGGGCCGGCGCGAGGTCGCGCCGGCCGTCTCGGGTCCGATCCGCCCCGATCAACCGCCGGTCGGGCGCTCGACGTGGCCGCCGAACTTGTTGCGCATCGCGGACAGGACCTTGTCGGCGAACGTATGATCCTGCCGCGAGCGGAAGCGGGCGTAGAGCGACGTCGTGAGGACGTCGGCGGGCACGGCCTCCTCCACCGCGGCCATGACCGTCCATCGTCCCTCGCCCGAATCCTGGACATACCCGGTGTAGTTGGAGAGGTCGGGGTTCTCGATCAGGGCCATCGCGGTCAGGTCCAGCAGCCACGACCCGACCACGCTGCCCCGCCGCCAGACCTCGGTGATGTCCGCGATGTCGAGGTCGTAGCGGTACTCTTCCGGCAGATCCTTGGAGTTGGCGTTGCGGAAGATGTCCAGGCCCTCGGCGTAGGCCTGCATCAGGCCGTACTCGATTCCGTTGTGGATCATCTTGACGAAATGCCCCGCGCCGGAGGGGCCGAAGTACCGGTACCCTTCCTCGGCGGTCCCGCCCTTGCCCTCGCGCCCCGGGGTGCGGGGGACGTCGCCGATGCCGGGGGCGAGCGCCTTGAGGATCGGGTCGAGGTGCCGCACCGCCTCCTCGGGCCCGCCGATCATCATGCAGTAGCCGCGTTCGATGCCCCAGACGCCCCCGCTGGTCCCGACGTCCACGTAGTGGATGCCCTTGGGCTCGAGCATCTTCGAGCGCCGGACGTCATCCTTGAAATAGGAATTACCGCCGTCGATGATGATGTCGCCGGCCTCGAAGACCTCGCCCAGTTGCTCGACGGTGGCCTCGGTCGGGTTGCCGGAGGGGACCATCACCCAGGCCGCGCGGGGCCGTGCCAGCTTCGAGGCGAAGTCTTCCAGCGAGGTCGCCCCCACCGCCCCCTCGGCTTCCAGGGCCTTGACCGATTCCTGATTGTGGTCGAAAACCACGCAGTCGTGCCCGGCTTTCATGAGCCGGCGCACCATGTTGCCGCCCATCCGGCCGAGGCCGATCATCCCGAGTTGCACGGTTCGTCTGTCCTTTCGCGGCGGTCAACCGGGCCGATCCGCTCACCCCAATCGCGGCGAGGGAGGCGAGGAGCCGGGACCATCCCGACATCCCCTCTGATTCCGATCCGCTACACGACCAGCGATCAGCGTGCCTTCGCGTTCGAACCCGCGGAGGATTCGGGATCGCGGACGACGCGCGGGCTGTCGAATCCGGGGGGGAACGCCAGCCATTTCGGGTCGATCCCCGGGAGCGACCCGGCCGCGCCCCCGGGTGCATGGCGGGAACGGCCCAGGGCCGAGAGGCCCAGGTAGCGCTGCGTCGCCGCGTCCCAGGTTTCGGACGGGTTCGGGAAAGGGTCGGCCTCCAGCGCCTTGATCAGCCCGTCGACCCGGGCCGCGTCGAATCGCTCCCCTTCCAGCGCCCGGATCCAGGCATCGAGCGACCCGGAGCGGTCGCGGGCCAGCCGGGCCACCTCGGCGGGGTCGGGCTCGTCGCGGGCCATCGCAGAGCGGAGCGGGGCGAACTCCGCGCCCCCCCGGACCGGGTCCAGCGCGGGCAGCATCGCCAGGGGCCAGGTCGCCCAGGACAGGGGGGAGCCGGCGGCATGGGCACCGCCGGGCGAGCCGCCCACCGTGCTCGGCAGCTCGCGATGGCACGAGAAGCAGGCGTATTCGGAGAACTCGGGCCAGGGGCCCGGCCCGTCGGCGCCGGCGGCCTCGGCCCGATCGTGCAGGAGGTCAACCCCCGCCCAGGCGACCGCGACCTGCCCCAGCGCCCAGGCCTGGGCCTCGTTGAAGGAGTCGGGCTCCCGCCAGTGCTTGGGGTAGGCGGCCAGGTACGAGGCGAACTCGAAATTGAGTCGGGGATGGCCGGCCGCGATCAGGTCGTGGTCGACGTCCATCCCCCGCGACCGATCGCCGACGTGGCAGCCGACGCAGGACCGGACCCGCGCCAGGGGCGCATCGAGGTCGATCATCCCGGCCTCGGCCTTAAACCCGGCATCCTTCGCCCGCCAGTCGGCCGCGAGATGAGCGTCCTTCCACCGCGAGGCCGGGCCGTGGCAGGCCTCGCAGTCGACGCCAGCCCGGAGGCTTTCCGCGGCGGGATCGGGATCGGCCCCGCCGATCGGCCCGAGCGACGCGGCGGGGGCGTGGCAGGCCAGGCAGGCCGGGGCCTGGTGCGCAGGCCGGCCGTCGAGCCGTCGCGAGAGCCGTTTGGCGATCCCCCGGGAGCGCTCGTCCCGCAGGACGCTGCCGGCCCGGGCGTGCGGGTCGAAGGTCCGCCAGGTGGTGAACTCCCCGCCCTGGAAGGCGACCGCCCCGTGGGCCGGGTCGGAGGCGCCGACCCCGCCGTGGCAACCCTTCGCGGCGCACGACCCGCCGCCGATCCGGGCGGGGACGTCGGAGGAGGTCGCCGGGCGTGTCCGGGGCTCGGCCGCCCTCGCCGATACGCCCGCCATCCCCAGCACGATCAGGGCGGCGATCGGGGCCGAGAGCGGCCCGGGACCCCGCGAAGGCCATCGTCTCGGCATGGATTCTCGCCCGTCGCTCCCCCGTGGATTAGCCGGCCTCCCACCGTGCCAGACGGGCCGGGCCGACGCAAGGGGCCAAGCCTCCGGCGGGCCGAGGGGTCGATTCGCGGAGTCGAGAATCCCCGTCCCGAATCGGAGAATTTCGTGAGGGACGCGGGCCGAGGAGATCGGCCCGGTCGGAAATTTTCCACGACCATACCCCGACGAGTGTCATGGCCGGGCGCGGCCTCGCCGCAAGCGGTTCCGGATGCGAGGGGAATCCCCCTCAAGGGAGATGCGTCGAGAGTCCTATCCGGTGGGCTTTCGCCCGCATCGGGTTGCGAAAGAAGGGGCGGTTGCAGGGTGTGCCCACTTGTGGGAGGCCGATTCATGGGTTAGGCTCGGCCCCTGTCGATGGCGAGGTCGGTATTGCCGGGGCGGAACGACGCCCAGGGCCCCCCGATCCTGTCCACCTCGGGTCGGGGCATCGCGTTTGCGATGGCCACCCAATCACGTCGAGAGCCCATCGCCCGTTGATCTTCCGGAAGGTCGCCGACGCGGCATGGCCCGACCACGCCCACGAATGAGTCTGCGGTAAGGCCCGATCGTGCCGAGGGGCGGGGACTGTTCCCGCCCGCGATCGCGGGGAGGAAGGGATAGGGACGCTGATGGCCCAGGTCTTCCATCCGAGCATGAATACGGTGTCACGGCTCACGATCGTCGTGGCCGCGATGGTCGGGCTGGCGGTGCCCGGCCTGGCGTATTTCATCAATCAATCGCCCTACGAGACGCTGGTGCGCGTCGTCCGCGATCAGCCGGTCCCGTTCAGCCACGAACACCACGCACGCGGGTTGGGCATCGACTGCCGGTATTGCCACACGTCGGTGGAGGTCTCGGCTTCGGCCGGCATGCCGCCGACTTATACCTGCATGAGCTGCCACTCGCAGATCTGGAAGAACGCCCCGATGCTGGAGCCCGTCCGGGCCAGCCTCCGGGACGACAAGCCGATCGAATGGAATCGGGTCCACCAGGTCCCCGACTTCGTCTACTTCAACCACGGCATCCACGTCCAGAAGGGCGTGGGCTGCTCCGAATGCCACGGGCGCGTCGACAAGATGCCCCTGGCCTGGAAAGAACAGCCGCTCACGATGGAATGGTGCCTGGATTGCCACCGCCATCCGGAGCAGCACGTCCGCCCGAAAGAAGCCGTGTTCGTCATGGACTGGGCTTCCAAGGGGGACCGGGTCGAAGAAGGCAAAAAATTGGTCAAAGACTATAACATCGAGGTCGGGCGGCTGGACAACTGCTCGATTTGTCACCGATGAGAATGCCTCGCGAGAACCCCGACGTCGACCTCGTGGAGATTCGGACCCGTCTCGCCAAGGCGAACGGGCCGACCTACTGGCGGAGCCTGGAGGAGCTGGCCGGGACGGAAACGTTCCAGCAGTACCTCCACCGCGAGTTCCCCGAGAACGCGACGGAATGGACCGACCCCGTCGGCCGCCGGAAATTCCTGGGGCTGATGGGCGCCTCGCTGGCCCTGGCCGGCGTCTCGGGGTGCGCGATCCGCGTCCCCGAGAAGATCGTCCCGTGGGTCAAGGCCCCCGAGAATGTGGTCCCCGGGCGCCCGCAGTTCTACGCCACCGCGATGACCCTGGGCGGGCTGGCCACCGGCCTGCTCGTCGAGAGCCACGCGGGCCGGCCCACCAAGATCGAGGGCAACCCCGATCACCCGGCCAGCCGGGGCAAGACCGACATCTTCGCCCAGGCGGAGACGCTGGTCCTGTACGACCCGGATCGCTCCCAGGTCATCCTCAACGAGGGCGAGGTCAGCACCTGGGATAATTTCCTGGCGATGCTGACCACCCAGGTGGCCGTCCAGCGGGCGAAGAAGGGGGCCGGGCTGCGGATCCTGACCGAATCGGTCAATTCGCCGAGCCTCGCCGCGCTGATCCAGGAAGTGCTGGCCGCCCAGCCCGAGGCCAGGTGGCATCGGTATGAGCCGGTCGGCCACGGCAACTCCCGCGAGGGGGCGAAGCTGGCGTTCGGCGAGGCGGTGGACCCGGTCTACCACCTGGATCGAGCCGACGTGATCCTGTCGCTCGACTCCGACTTCCTGGCCTGCGGATCCCCGGGGCGGGCCAACGACGAGGCCGCTTACGCCGCCCGGCGTACGCCCAAGGCCGGGGCGATGAACCGGCTCTACGTCGCCGAGGGGGCCTTCACCGCCACCGGGGCGTCGGCCGACCATCGCCTGCCGATCCGGCCCACCATGATCGTCGACCTGGCCCTGGCGATCGCCAAGGAAGCCGGCGTGGAAGGCGTGGCCGACCCGGCCGGGCTGACCGAGGCCCAGGCCAAGTGGGCCGGGGCGGTCGCCCGCGACCTCAAGGCCCACGCCAAGAAGGGGCTCGTCGTCGTCGGCGAGGCGCTGCCTCCCTACGCCCACGCCCTCGGCCACGCGATCAACCAGGCGCTCGGCAACATCGGCCCGGAAGGGACCATCGAGTTCGTCCCGACCGTCGAGGCCGAGCCCGTCGATCCGGTCGCCTCGCTCCGCGAGCTGACCAAGGACATCGAGGCCGGCAAGGTCGAGCTGCTCCTGATCCTGGGCGGGAACCCCGCGTACTCGGCCCCGGTCGACGTCGGGTTCGAGCAGGATGCCGAGGACGCCAAGAACGGCCCCGATGGGCTCACCCGGTTCGCCCGGGCGATCCAGAAGGTCCCGATCAGCGTCCACCTCGGGCTCCACGACGACGAGACGTCGGCGGTCGCGTCCTGGCACGTCCCCGCCGCCCACTTTCTCGAATCCTGGGGCGACGCCCGGGGCTTCGACGGGACGGCGTCGGTGGTCCAGCCCCTGATCGCGCCGCTCTACGGCGGGCGGACCTCGTACGAGATCCTCGCGGCCATGCTCGGCCAGTTCGACCGCTCGCCCCTGGCGGTGGTCCGCGACTACTGGCGGAAGGCCGGCGGCCTGGGCGAGACCGACCTCGCCTGGCGGACGGCCGTCGAATCCGGGGTGATCGCCAACTCCCGGTTCACCCCGAAGGCGGTCACGGCCAAGCCGGTCGGCGACTTCGGCCCCAAGCCGGCGCCCCGGGGCAGCGACTTCGAGCTGATGTTCCGGCCCGACCCGACGATCTGGGACGGCCGCTATGCCAACAACGGCTGGCTCCAGGAGCTGCCCAAGCCGATCACCAAGCTGGTCTGGGACAACGCCGCCCTGATCGCCCCGGCCACGGCCGAGAAGATCGGGTTCAAGCTCGGCGGGGGCCCGCAGGGGGTCGACCAGGCCTACAAGATCAACGGCAAGCTGGTCACCCTGAAGTACCAGGGCCATGAGCTGACCCTCCCCGTGTTCGTGGTGCCCGGGCAGGCCGAGGGGACCGTCCTGGTCCACCTGGGCTACGGCCGGACCCGCGCCGGCAAGGTCGGCACCAAGGTCGGCTTCAACGCCAACGCGTTGCGGACCGCCGACGCCCCCTGGGGCGGCATGGGGGCCTCGATGGCGATCGCCGGCGGCGAGTACCCGCTGGCCACCACCCAGATGCAGCGCAACATCGAGGGGCGCGATCACGTCCGGGTCGCCACCCTGGCGGACTTCATCGCCGACGCCGACGTGTTCGAGGACGAGCACGCCAAGCACACCAAGGAGCATGGCCCCGGGTCGCTGGTCGAGGAGTTCAACCACGCCCCGACCGACAAGCCCCACAACCCCCACGATCGCGAGGGGTACGCCTGGGGGATGACGATCGACCTCAACGCGTGCACCGGTTGCAGCACCTGCGTGATCGCCTGCCAGGCCGAGAATAACATCCCGGTCATCGGCAAAGAGCAGATCATGACCGGGCGCAACATGCAGTGGATGGAGGTCGATACCTACTTCTCCGGCGGGCTCGGCGACGACACCGAGGCCTACTTCCAGCCCCGGACCTGCATGCATTGCGAGAAGGCCCCCTGCGAGCTGGTCTGCCCGGTCGCCGCGACCGTGCACGACGCCGAGGGGCTCAACGTGATGATCTACAACCGCTGCGTCGGCACCCGGTATTGCGGCAACAACTGCCCGTACAAGGTCCGGCACTTCAACTTCCTCCAGTATGCCGACCTGGAGACCCAGAGCCTCAAGCTGCTCAACAACCCCGACGTCACGGTCCGGTCGCGGGGCGTGATGGAGAAGTGCACCTACTGCATCCAGCGGATCAGCGGTGCGCGGATCGCGGCCAAGGAGCGCGGGCCCCACGAGCGGATCAAGGACGACGAGTTGAAGACGGCGTGCCAGGCGGCCTGCCCGTCCAACGCGATCGTCTTCGGCGACCTCAGCAACCCCGACAGTCAGGTCTCCAAGATCAAGCGGGATCAGCGGAACTACGCGATGCTCGGCGAGCTGAACACGCGGCCGCGGACCACCTATTTGGGGAAGATCCGCAACCCCAACCCCGAACTGGAGGCGTGACGCGATGCCGCCCAAGGACATGACTCACGCTCCGGACGGGGGCAGGGAGCTGCCCGTCCTGGCCCCGGGCCAGACCTACACCTCGGTCACCGCCACGATCAGCGACGTCGCCCTGGTCCGCCCCTATCAGAAGGGGTGGTTCTTCGGCCTGCTGATCGGGTTCGGGCTGCTGCAGGGGCTGATGGTCGCGGTCGCCTACCTGCTCTTCAAGGGGACCGGCATCTGGGGCATCAACCGCCCCGTGATGTGGGGCTTCGCGATCATCAACTTCGTCTGGTGGATCGGCATCGGCCACGCCGGGACGCTGATCTCGGCGATCTTGCTGCTGGTCAAGCAGCAGTGGCGGACGTCGATCAACCGGTTCGCCGAGGCGATGACCCTGTTCGCCGTGGCCTGCGCCGGGATGTTCCCGCTCCTCCACATGGGGCGGCCCTGGTGCTTCTACTGGATGGGGCCGTACCCCAACACGATGGCCCTGTGGCCGCAGTTCCGCAGCCCTCTGGTGTGGGACGTGTTCGCGGTGTCGACCTACGGGGCGGTCTCCGCCCTGTTCTGGTACGTCGGCCTGATCCCCGACCTGGCGACCTTCCGCGACCGGGCCAAGAACGCCTACGCCCGGATGGCCTACGGGGCCGCGGCCCTGGGTTGGACCGGGTCGGCCCGGCACTGGAAGCGGTACCAGTCGGCCTACCTGATCCTGGCCGGCCTGTCGACGCCGCTGGTGGTCTCGGTGCACACGATCGTGAGCTTCGACTTCACCATCGGCATCATCCCCGGCTGGCACTCGACGATCTTCCCGCCCTACTTCGTGGCGGGGGCCATCTACGCCGGGTTCGCGATGGTGCTCACGCTGATGATCCCCCTCCGGAAGTGGTACGGCTTCGAGGGGATGATCACCATGCGTCACATCGACAACATGGCCAAGATCATGCTGGCCACCGGGATGCTGGTCACCTACGGCTACTTCATGGAAACCTTCATGGCTTATTACGGCGGTAATAAGTACGAGGGCTACATGATGACCAACCGCCTGGAAGGGCCATACGCCCCGTTCTACCTGGCCCTGCTGGTGTGCAACTGCCTGTCGATCCAGCCCCTGTGGTTCCGCGGCCCGCGGCACAACCTGATCGTGCTCTGGATCATCGCCATGTTCGTGAACGTGGGGATGTGGTTGGAACGGTTCGTGATCGTGGTGATGAGCCTCCATCGCGACTTCGTCCCCGGTGCCTGGGGCATGTACACCCCGACCCAGTGGGACTGGATGACCTACGCCGGCACCATCGGCCTGTTCCTCACCCTGCTGCTGCTCTTCGTCCGGTTCCTGCCGGCCATCGCGATCTCCGAGATGAAGGAACTGGTCCACGCGACCAGCCATCACGAGACCGAGCACGAGACGCCGCTCGCCGGCGCCGGGGCCTCGACCCACGGGGGGAGCCACTGACCCATGCACCACGATCATGCCCCCAAGGGGCCCTACGGCCTGATGGCCGAGTTCCTCCAGCCCGAGGACTTGTTGGCCGCCGCCCGGCGGGCCACGGCCGAGGGTTACACGGCCGTCGATGCCTACTCTCCGTTCCCGGTGCACGGCGTCGACGAGGCGATCGGCGCCCGGACGCACCTCCCCTGGCTGATCTTCTTCGGGGGATTGGCCGGCGGGATCGGCGGGTTCGCGATGCAGGCGTTCGCCTCGGCGGTCCACTACAAGATCGACATCGCCGGCAAGCCCTACGTGAGCTGGCCGTCGTTCATGCCGATCACCTTCGAGCTGACGGTGCTCGTGGCGGCCAGCACGGCGGTCTTCGGGATGCTGTTCCTCAACGGCTTCCCCAAGCCCTATGACCCGGTGTTCAACGTCCCCGAGTTCAAGGGGGCGTCGCAGGACCGGTTCTTCCTGTGCATCCGCGCCGACGACCCCAAGTTCTCGCTGGAAACTACCTCGCGGTTCCTGGAAAGCCTGGAGCCCAAGACCCTCACCGAAGTCCCGTTCTGAAAGGCCACGATGCGGACCGGGAACGAACCCAAGATCGAAGCCCCCCGCCCGGCGCGTGCCCTGGCCCGCATCGGGCTGGCGGCGGCTTGCCTCGTGTTCTGGACGGGCTGTCGGAAAGACATGTACGCCCAGCCGAGATATGAAGACTACGAGCCCTCGACCTCGTTCGTCGACGGGACGTCGTCGCGGCCGATCGTGGCCGGGACGGTCGCCCGGGGCGAGTTGCGGGCCGACGACCACTACTACACCGGCAAGGTCGACGGCAAGGAGGTGGACACGTTCCCCTTCGCCGTCGATGCCGCGACCCTGGAACTGGGCCGCGAGCGCTTCGGCGTGTTCTGCGCCCCGTGCCACGGCCGGACCGGCGACGGGGCGGGCATGGTCGTGCGTCGCGGGTTCTCCCCGCCGCCCACCTTCCACTCCTCGTACCTCCGCGACGTCCCGGTCGGCCACTTCTTCACCGTGATCACCAACGGGTATGGGGCGATGTACTCGTACGCGGCCCGCATCCCGGTCGATCAGCGGTGGGCGATCGCCGCCTACATCCGCACGCTCCAGTATAGCCAGAATGCCCAACCCGCCGACCTGACCGAGGACGATCGCCAGAAGTTGGCGGAGGCCGCGAAATGAACAATCAAGGACCGCTCCCCCCCGTCGCCGCATCGATCCGCGGGGGGGCCCTCGTCGCCGGCCTCGTCGGGATGGTGCTCTGCGCGGTGGGGGTCTTCGCCAACATCGTCGATGTCCGGCAGTTCGGCCGCTCGTACCTGTTCGCCTACATCTTCTTTCTGGGGCTGTCGCTCGGCTCCCTGGCCTTGCTGATGCTGCACCGCCAGGTCGGCGGGGCCTGGGGCATCCTGGTCCGGCGACCCCTGGAATCCGGGGCGATGACGCTCCCGCTGATGGCGCTCCTGTTCCTGCCGATCGCGATGAACATGGGGGCCATCTACCCCTGGGTCAACCACCCGGCGGCGTCGCACGTCCCGGAGGGGGGGAACCCGAGCACGCCGTCGGCCCTGCCCGATGACGCGGCCCACCCGGAGGTGAAGGATCATGCCGAGGCCAAGCCCGGCCCGGTCTCGCTGTCGCCTTCGCTGGCGAAGCGGGCGAAGTTCAACTTCAAGGATCAGGTCGAGGCGACCAACGTCGAACGGCTCCACTTCAAGAACCTGTGGCTCAAGCCCAACGCCTGGATGATCCGCGCCGCGATCTACTTCGCGATCTGGATTGTGCTGGCCTTGATCCTGAACGCCGGCTCCAAGGCCCAGGATCGCAACGCCTCCAAGGCGACCGACATCGCGTACCGCCTCCAGGGCCTCAGCGCCCCGGGGCTGGTGCTCTACTTCCTGTCGGTCTCGTTCGCCCTGGTCGACTGGGGGATGTCGCTCGACCCCGAGTGGTACTCGTCGATCTACGGGGTCCTGATCATCGTCGGACAGGGCGTCTCGACGATGGCCTTCATGATCCTGATCACCGCGCTGATCACGGGCCGGGGGGAGACCGACGGTCTGGACACCCCGGAGACGTTCAACGACCTGGGCAACCTGCTCCTGGCCATGACCATGCTCTGGGCCTACATTTCCTTCTCCCAGTTCCTGATCATCTGGGCGGGCGACCTGTCCGAGGAAAACCCCTGGTATCTGGTCCGCCTGTCCGGGGGCTGGTGGTACGTCGGGGTGGGGATGATCATCTTCCACTTCGCCGTCCCGTTCCTGCTCCTGCTCCGCCGGCCGTTCAAGCGGCGGATCGACACGCTGTGGCCGGTCGCGGCCCTGGTCCTGGCCGCCCACTTCGTCAACGACTACTGGCTGATCACCCCCTCGTTCGCGATCGCCAACGATTCGTTGTTCAACCACTGGACCGACATCGCGGCGCCCCTGGGCATCGGCGGGCTCTGGCTGTTCGTCTTCTTCTTCTTCCTCAAGGGGAAGCCGCTCATCACCCTGCATGACCCCGAACTGCTGCCGGCCCTCAGGCAAGCGGGAGGCCATTGACCCATGGACCATTCGCCCCGTTCCGAAGCGCCGGACCGCGGTCCCGGGTATGAGACTCGCGACCTGGCCCTGAAGCCGATTGTCTACTTCGTGGTGGGCCTCCTCCTGTTCGGGGGGGCGGTCCAGTACGTCATGCGGACGATCATGACGGTGTACTACTTCCCGCAATCGGCCTCGGCGAACGTCCCGAAATTCGACGACGTGATGCGGGACCAGAACCAGCCGTACGCCCCGCAGCTCCAGCGCGACACCACCAAGGACATGCTCGAAATGTATGCCCAGGAGGACGCGATCCTGGAGAGCTACGGCGTCGACAAGAAGACCGGGGCGCAGCGGATCCCGCTCGCCCGGGCCATCGATGTCGTCGCCAGGAAAGGTCTCCCGGTCCGCCCCAATCCGCCGGAGCGGCCCAAGGAACTGGCCTATCCCGCGCGTTCCGAGCCGTACAAGGCGACGCCGTAAACGGCCTAGCACCCAAGGAATTCCCATGAACCGCCTCGCCGCCCCAACCGAGATCCGCGCAACCCGAGCCGCCCGGCCCCGCCGCGCGGCGGGTGCGGGTCCTCGCGCGGGCCTGGGGTCGTTGCTGGTCGCGATGGGCCTGATCGTGGCGGGATTCGATTCCGCCGCGGTCGCCCAGCCCGGCGGGGCCCTCGCCGACGTGAAGTTCGATCAGAAGCTCGATTCGCAGATCCCGCTCACCTTGAAGTTCCGCGACGAGTCCGGACGCGAGGTCCAGCTCTCCGATTACTTCGGCCGCCGGCCGGTGATCCTGACGATGAGCTACGCCGACTGCCCGTTGCTGTGCTCGCAGGTCCTGGGCGGCCTGGCCCGCAGCCTCCGGCCGCTCAGGTACTCGATCGGCAAGGAATTCGACGTCATCAACGTGAGCATCGACCCGAACGAGACCCCGGAGCGGGCGCTGAAGCAGAAGACCACCTATGTGAGGCGGTACAACCGCGAAGGGGCCGCCGAGGGCTGGCACTTCCTGACCGGGGACAAGGCCGCGATCGCGAGCCTCGCCAGGTCGGTCGGCTTCCAGTTCTCCTACAGCGCTCAGACCGGCAAGTACGCCCACGCGGCCGGGATGGTCTTCCTAACCAAGAACGGCAGGGTCTCGCGCTACATCTACGGCGTCGAGCCCGAGGCCCGCGAGATCGAGTTTGCGTTGATGGACTCCTCGATCGGCAAGATCGGGTCGCCGATCAAGCAGGTGCTCCTGTTCTGCTACGACTACGACCCGGCGACCGGTAAATACACCTTCGCGATCATGAACGTGATCCGCGCCCTCGGGATCGCCACCGCCCTGACCCTGGGTGGCTTCCTCCTCGTGATGCTCAGGCGCGATCGACGGATGGCCCGGGCGAGCAAGGCCAGGTTCCCCGAACTCCCTCCAGGACCGGTGATTTCTTAACATGTGGTCATTTCCACTTTTCCCGGAAAGTGCCTCGACCCTTTCCGGGCGCGTCGACGCCGTCTACTTCGTCGTGATCGGGATCTCGATCTTCTTCACGGCCCTGATCGCGTTGCTCGTCACGTTCTTCGCGATCCGCTACCGCAAGGGTTCGGACGTCGACCGATCTCACCCGGTCAGCCATAACATCAAGCTCGAGCTGCTCTGGATCGTCGGCCCGCTCGGGATCGTGATGGTCATCTTCGTGCTCGGCATGCAAGTCTTCTTCGAGATGTTCAACCCGCCCAAGAACGCGTCGGACATCTACGTGGTCGGCAAGCAGTGGATGTGGAAGGTCCGCCACCCGCAGGGGCGGAGCGAGATCAACGAGATCCACCTGCCGGCGGGCAAGCCGGTCCGGCTGCTGATGACCTCGCAGGACGTGATCCACAGCTTCTACATCCCGGCCTTCCGGATGAAGCAGGACGTGCTTCCGGGGCGGCTGACCTCGGCCTGGTTCGAACCGACCAAGCCGGGCCGCTATCACCTGTTCTGCGCCGAGTACTGCGGCACGGACCACTCGCGGATGGGCGGCTGGGCCGTGGTGATGGAGCCGGCCGAGTATGAGAAGTGGCTCAAGGGCCCCAACGGCGACGGCAGCGACTCCCGGCCCACGATGGCCTCGGAGGGGGCGCGGCTGTTCGAGAAGTACCACTGCACCGGCTGCCACGGCGAGAACTCCGAGTTCCGGGCCCCCAAGCTGGCCGGCGTCTACGGCGGCCAGGTGCCGGTCATGGACGGCAAGGACGTCACGTTCGTGACCGCCGACGACATGTACATCCGCGATTCCATCCTCCTCCCCAAGTCGAAGGTCGTGGCCGGGTTCGAGCCGGTCATGCCGTCTTATCAGGACGTCCTCAAGGAGGACGAGCTGCTCCAGATCATGGAATACATCAAGTCGATCGGGCGGAAGGAGGGGACCGCGAAATGAGCGTACTCGAACGGCCCATGACGGAGCTCGATTACGAGATCCCCAAGGATAATTACCTGACCGCCGGCCATACCGTGAAGTCGTGGTTGCTCACCGTCGACCACAAGCGGATCGGCCTGCTGTACATGATCTCCATCACCCTGTTCTTCTTCATCGGGGGGGCCGCGGCCACCCTGATGCGGCTGGAACTGGCGACCCCGACCGGCGACGTGCTGCGGTCGGAAGTGTACAACCGGATGTTCACGCTCCACGGGATCGTGATGGTGTTCTTCTTCATGGTCCCGTCGATCCCGGCGGTCCTGGGGAACTTCCTCCTGCCGATCATGATCGGGGCGCGCGACCTGGCGTTCCCCCGGCTCAACCTGCTGAGCTGGTACGTCTACATGATCGGCGGGCTGTTCACGATCGCCGCGATCCTCAACGGCGGCATCGACACCGGCTGGACGTTCTACACCCCGTACAGCTCGATCTACTCGAATACCAACGTGATGCTCGCCGCCCTGGGCGTGTTCATCGTCGGCTTCTCGTCGATCCTGACCGGGCTGAACTTCATCGTCACCGTCCACAAGATGCGGGCGCCGGGGATGACCTGGTTCCGCCTGCCGCTGTTCGTCTGGGCCGAGTATGCGACCAGCATCGTGATGGTCCTGGGCACGCCGGTCCTGGCGGTCACGATCGTCCTGCTGGCGCTGGAGCGGGTCCTCGGGGTCGGCATCTTCGACCCGGCCCTGGGCGGCGACCCGATCCTGTTCCAGCACCTGTTCTGGTTCTACTCGCACCCCGCCGTGTACATCATGATCCTCCCGGGCTTCGGGGTGATCAACGAGCTGATCCCCTGCTTCTCGCGGCGGAAGATCTTCGGCTACCGGTTCATGGCGGCGGCGATGATCGCCATCGCGGTCCTGGGCTTCCTGGTCTGGGGCCACCACATGTTCGTGAGCGGCCAGTCGATGTACGCCGGGATCGTGTTCTCGGTCCTCAGCTTCCTGATCGCCATCCCGTCGGGGATCAAGGTCTTCAACTGGACCACGACCCTCTACAAGGGCTCGATCTCGTACGACACGCCGATGCTCTACGCCCTGGGCTACATCGGCCTGTTCACCGTCGGCGGCCTGACCGGGCTGGTGGTGGCGACCCTCGCCATCGACATCCACGTCCACGACACCTACTTCGTGGTGGCCCACTTCCACTACATCATGGTGGGCGGGACGGTGATGGCCTACCTGGGCGGGATCCACTTCTGGTGGCCCAAGATCACCGGCCGGATGTACCCCGAGATCTGGGGCAAGCTGTCGGCCCTGCTGGTGTTCGTCGGGTTCAACCTGACGTTCTTCCCGCAGTTCCTGCTCGGCTACCTGGGCATGCCGCGCCGGTATCACGAGTACCCGGCCGAGTTCCAGGTCCTCAACGTCCTGTCGTCGGCGGGCGCCTCGATCCTGGCGGTCGGGTACCTTCTGCCCTTGAGCTACCTCCTGCTTTCGTTGAAGTTCGGCAAGGTGGCCGGGCCGAATCCCTGGGACGCCCGGGGCCTGGAGTGGAACCTGCCGTCCCCTCCCACCGCCCACAACTTCGAAGAAATCCCGATCGTCACCGACGGCCCGTACGAGTATGAGCTCCAGGAGGGTCCGAGTGTCTAACGCCATCTCCCCCAGCGATGCCCAGACCAGCCAGGAGCACGCCCGCGACGTCGTCCACCCCGACGGCGCCATCCTGCTGTCGCACTTCGAAGACCTGGCCCAGCAGAACGAGTCGACCAAGCTCGGGATGTGGACGTTCCTGGCCACCGAGGTCATGTTCTTCAGCGGCCTGTTCATGGCCTACATCCTGTTCCGCTGGAAGTTCTTCGACGGGTTCGCCGAGGCCAGCAACCTACTGAACACCACGCTCGGGGCCCTCAACACGGGGGCCCTGCTGGTCAGCAGCCTCACGATGGCCCTGGCCGTCGACTACGCCAAGTTCGGTCAGCGCAAGCAGGTCAACCAGTTCTTGTTCCTGACCATGGCGCTGGGGACGCTGTTCCTCGGCGTCAAGGCACGCGAGTACTACGTCGACTACAAGGAAGGGCTGATCCCGGGCGTCCTTTGGAATCCCGAGATCATCCCGTCCAAGACCTCCGGCGTCGACCCGCATGCCGCCGGCGAGGCCCATGCCGCCGGCGAGGCCCATGCGGACGCCTCCTCGCACGAGTCCGGCTCGCATCGCGCCAAGGTCCACCAGGACACCGAGAAGCACACCGAGATGTTCTTCGTGATCTACTTCGCCATGACCGGGCTCCACGCCCTGCACATGGCGATCGGGATCGCGGCCCTGGGGGTGATGGCCTACCTGATCCACCGCTCGAAGCGGGTCGACGGCACGACGGTCGAGTCCCTGGGCCTGTACTGGCACTTCGTGGACCTGGTGTGGGTCTTCCTGTTCCCGCTCCTCTACCTGATCGACGTCAATCACAAGGTGTGATCGGCGTCCTTGACGGATCCCCTCACCCACCGAGCGACGACGAGGACTCGCATGACCGCCCATTCCACGACGTACCATTCGCACAAGCCGCTCTATTTCAAGATATTCGCGGCGCTGATGGTCCTCCTGGTACTCACCGTCATCGCCGCGTATATCCCGTTCCCCGGCTACCTGAACATCCTCGTGGCGATGACCATCGCGATCATCAAGGCTATGATGATCGTCCTGTTCTTCATGCACGTCCGGGATAGCGACAAGGTGACCTGGGTATTCGCCAGTTCGGCCCTGATCTGGATGATCATCCTGTTCGCCCTGACCCTGACCGACTATCGCAGCCGCGACTGGTTCTCCATGCCCGGCAAGTGATCGAGGCCCGGCCCCCCGATCTCGACCAACGCGAACGCCCGCCCGCCCCGATGACTCGGGGCGAGCGGGCGTTTCGCATGATGATCTCGAAGCCCGCCGGTCAGGCGCGGGTGGGGGAGCCGGCCTTGGCCGAGGTGGAGGGCTCGGGCAGGTGCCAGGGGGCCCGATAGGGGCGGGAGAGCATCTTGGCGGCCTCGGCATCGCCGACGATTGTCTGGGCGGTCGGGTCCCAGGTGATCTTGTGGCCGACCCGGATGGCGATGTTGCCGAGATGGCAGACGGTGGCCGAGCGGTGGCCGATGGCGACGTCGCAGATCGGCAGCTTGCGCGTCTTGATGCAGTCGAGCCAGTTCTCGTGGTGGTTGTTGCTGACGTAGAGGTGGACGTCCTTGGGACCGAGGGCTTCCTTGAGGATCTCGGGCGGGTTCGAGGTAATCTTGTCGCCGCGCGACACCGAGATCGAGCCCTTCTCCCCCTCGAAGATCACGCTGGCGCCGCCCTGGGTGCCCTGCGAGCAGAGGATCTTCACGCCGTCGTCGTAGGTGTAGGTGATCTCGCTGGTCTCGGCGACCTCGAACAGGCCCTTCTGGTTGAACCGGGCGGTGGCCTCGATGGTGGTCGGCCCGCTCTCGTCGCGGCCCAGGCCCCACTGGGCGATGTCGAGGTGGTGGGCCCCGAAGTTGGTCATCTGGCCGCCGCTGTAGTCCCAGAAGAACCGGAACAGGTAATGGACGCGCTTCTCGTTGTAGGGACGCTCCGGGGCGGCGCCGAGCCAGAAGTTATAATCCAGTTCGGGGGGCGGGGCGCTATCGGGGACGGCGTCGCCTTTGAAGTTGACCTTGGGCAGGCTCACCTTCACCTGCTTGACCTTGCCGATCTTCCCGGAGCGGACCAGTTCGCAGGCCAGGCGGAACGACTTGTCCGAGCGCTGCTGGCTGCCGGTCTGGACGATCCGGTTGTGCTTGCGGGCGACGTCCACCATCGTCTGGCCCTCGGCCACGGTCAGGCTGAGGGGCTTCTCGCAGTAGACGTCCTTGCCGGCGATGCAGGCATCGACGGTGGCCAGGGCGTGCCAGTGGTCCGGGGTGGCGACCAGCACGGCGTCGATGGTCTTGTCGTCGAGCATCCGGCGATAGTCGCTGAAGGCGGCGATCTTGCGGTCGCCGGCCGGCGAGTTCTTCTTGTCGCCGGCCTCGGCGATCTTCTTGCCTTCGGCGAGGTGGTTCTTGTCGACGTCGCAGACGGCCACGACGTCGGCCGCCTTCTGCTTCATCACTTCCTTGAGGTTGAAGATCCCCTGGAGGCCGGTGCCGATGATCCCCACCCGGATGCGCTCGCTGGCCGGGGCCACGTCGGCGCCGCCCAGGGCCCGGCCGCTCACGATCGTCGGGAAGGCATAGCCGGCGGCGGCGATGGCCCCGCCCGTTCGGAGGAACTCGCGGCGAGGCGTCTTCGCGTCGGAACCCATGAGATCGATCCTCCGGAGGCGACAGGGAGATCGGACCGCCCGCCCTCGTCGGGCGTCCGTCGTCTGTTTCGGTCGTGGCCGAGGGTGGTATGGGTCATTGTGCATCGGACCTGCGCGGATCGCAAACAATCTCCCCCGGTTCGTCGGCTCGATCCGCCACGCCGTTCCCCCATCAGGAGCAACCGGCCCCACGCTCTCCGATCAATGCTTGCCGCACGGCACCGGCCGGGCTACCGTGATCGCAATCCGAAACGATCCCGAGGTTCCCTTGGAGCGCGTGCGATGAATGACCGACTGAGCCGTCGCGGATTCTCCGGTGCGGCATTGGCCGTGGCCGCATCGGGATCGATCCCGATCCCTGCGATGGGTGCGCGGATCGTCGGGGCGAACGACCGGATCAACGTCGCCTGCGTCGGCGTGGGGAATCGGGGCGTCCAGGTCCTGAACGGCTTCTGCGCCAATCCCGACGCCCGGATCGTCGCGCTGGCCGACGTGTACGAGCCCTACCTCCACGGCCATTACGACCGGATCGACCCCCGGTTCAAGGAGCTCGGGGCCCGCGTCCCGAAGGCGCAACCGGATTTCGGCGGGCCGGTGGATCGGGTCAAGGATTACCGTCGCCTGCTGGACCGGAAGGACGTCGACGCGGTCATCATCGCCACGCCCGACCACTGGCACGCGATCCAGGCGATCGAGGCCTGCGCCGCGGGCAAGGACGTGTACGTCGAGAAGCCGCTGTCGATGACGATCCGCGAGGGGCGTCGGATCGTCGATGCCGCGCGGAAGCACGACCGCGTCGTCCAGGTCGGGACGCACCGGCGGTCCTCCCCGCTTTTCGCCAAGATGGCCGAGATGATCCGGGACGGGGCGATCGGCAAGATCACCGGGGGCCGGGCCTGCTATGCCAGCAACATGATGCCGGGCGGGATCGGGCTCCATCCCGACTCCGAACCGCCCCAGGGGCTGGATTGGGACCTCTGGCAGGGCCCCCGGGCGTCGCGGCCGTTCAATGAGAGCATCCTCCCGTACAAGTTCCGGTGGTGGAAGGACTACTCGTCGCAGATCGCCAACTGGGGCGTCCACTACATCGACGCGATGCGCTGGCTGTCGGGCGAGACGGCCCCGAAATCGGTCTCGGCGCACGGGGGTGTCTACGCCGTGAAGGACTCGCGGACGATCCCCGACACGGCGGAGATCATCTTCGAGATGCCGTCCGGGATGCTGATGACCTTCGGCACCTACGAGGCCAGCAGCTACACCGGGATCGAGGAAGGGGAGATCGAGCTGCGCGGCACCCTGGGCACGGTCCGGGGCAACCCCAGGCGGCTGGAGATCGTGCCGGACAAGGGCGGGCACTTCCAGGATCCCAAGCCGAAGCGGAAGCCCCAGGTCGTGGCGGCCGACAAGGACGAAGTCGGGCTGGACCAGGCCCACGCCCGCAACTTCCTCGACTGCGTGAAGTCGCGGGCGAAGCCCAACGCCGACGTCGAGATCGGCCACCGCTCGACGACCTTCGCCCTGCTCGCGAACATCGCCCTGGCCACCCGGGCCCGGCTCGACTGGGACGCCGAGGCCGAGCGGTTCACCAACAACGACCAGGCCAACGCGATGCTCGACTACGAGTATCGCGCCCCCTGGACCCACGCCTGATCGGCCCGGGGCAGGGGGGCGGATGCGGCGATCCCGGCCGGGGTGGTTTCACTTCGGCCGGGATTCGGCCTCGGCCCTGGCCTTGGCCATCACGCTCTCCAGGGTGACGGGCTTGCCCCCCTGGCGCTTGCTCTCGTCGGCCGCCTCCATGAAGGCGAAGATCTCCAGCGTCTCGGCCGGGCTGACCGGGGCCTTGCCGGTGCGGAAGAATTTGGCGATCTCGATCAGCAGGGGTTCATACCCGCCATACCCCTGGCCAAGGACGATTCCCTTCGACCCGAACGCCAGGGCGCCGTAGTCGGCCTTGCCCTGCCGGATGCCGCGGAACGTCCCGACCCGGCCGCCCTTCCAGGTGCCGGCCACCAGTTCGGCCCCCTCGGTCTGGGTCCGGGATACCGACTCGCAGCCGGTGCCCATCACGGTGAACAGGGACTCGACGCCGTGGATGCCGTACCAGAACAGGTCGGGGTGGTGCTCCTCCAGGGCGCACGGCCCATAGGCGGCGCAGCCGATCACGTCACCGACCTTGGGGTTCGAGGCCAGGTCCTTGATCGACGGGCTGTAGCGGAGCGACGAGGCGGAGAAGCAGGGGGTCTTGCTCTCCTCGGCGAGCTTGTAGATCGCGACGGCGTCGGCCAGCGTGCCGGCCACCGGCTTGTCGATGAACACCGGCTTGCGCGAGCGGAACACCGGCTCGGCCTGCTTCAGGTGGGGGCGGCCGTCGACGCTCTCCAGCAAGACCACGTCGACCCGTTCGAGCAGGGCGTCGATCGAGTCGACGATCTCGACCTTGAACTCGTCACGAAGCTGCCTGGTGTATTCCTCGACCCGGTCCCAGCTGGACGGGATGTCCTTGCTGCCGCCGGGGTAGGCCGCGGTCACGCGGATCCCCTTGAAGGCGGCGTTGGGCTCGGGGGCGTTGAGCATCTTCGTGAAGGCCACGACGTGCGAGGTATCCAGGCCGATGATCCCCACCTTCAAGGGCTTGACTTCGTCCTGCCCGAAGCCCAGGCCCGGTTGCAGGGCGGCGGCCAGGAAGATGAAGGGGGTGACAATGTGCGGGATGCGCGACACGATGGAGCCTCTTGTTCGGTTGACGAAACGGTCCGTGGGATGGCCAGAGCCACCAACCCGGATCGTCTCACGTCGACGCCCGCCGGGCAACCCTTCCTGGATGCCCCGCGCGGCGGGGCCATTCGCCGCATTCCCCCCTGGCGGCCGGGGGTCCAGGCCTTTACCGTGGTCGTGTGCGAGGAAATGGCGGGCCCCGAGCCCGCCTCGAAACGGCAACGAACGGGGATCAACGCGATGTGTCGGATTTTGCTGGCCCTTGCCTTCGGCCTGATCCCGCTGGCGGCCGGGGCCCGGGCCCAGGCCGCCCCCGGCGGGGCCCGGCCCAACATCCTCTGGCTGATCGCCGAGGACTTCGGGCCGGAACTCGCCTGCTACGGGACGCCCCAGGTGACCAGCCCGAACCTCGACCGCCTGGCGGCGCGGGGCGTGCGGTTCACGCGGGCCTACTCCACGGCGCCGGTCTGCTCGGCCAGCCGCTCCGCGTTCATGACCGGGATGTACCAGACGACCATCGGCGCCCACAACCACCGGTCGCACCGCGACGACGGCTACCGGCTCCCGGCCGGCGTGCGGCCGATCGGCGAGCGGATGCACGACGCCGGGTACTTCACGGCCAACGTCCGCCAGCTGCCCGAGGCGCTGGGGTTCAAGGGATCGGGCAAGACCGACTGGAACTTCACCCACGCCGGCAAGGACTTCGATTCGGACAGGTGGGACGAACTCAAGGGCCATCAGCCGTTCTTCGCCCAGGTCAATTTCCAGGAGACGCACCGGGGCTTTCACGCCCCCGCGAAGGCCGATCCGGCCAAGGTGGTCATCCCGCCCTACTACCCCGACCACCCGGTCACGCGCCAGGACTGGGCCCAGTACCTCGACTCGGCCAGCGAACTGGACCGCAAGGTCGGGCTGATCCTGGCCCAGCTCGAAGCCGATGGGCTGGCCGACAACACGATCATCGTGTTCATGGGGGATCACGGCCAGGCCCACGTCCGGGGCAAGCAGTTCTGCTACGAGGAAGGGCTCCACATCCCGCTCATCGTCGCCTGGCCGAAGGGGATCCAGGCCCCCTCGCAGGTGAAGCCCGGCCTCGTCGACGACCGTTTGATCGAGGCGATCGACCTGGCGCCGACCTTCCTCGACATCGCCGGGGTGGCCAAGCCCGAGGGGATGCAGGGCCGGGCGATCTTCGGCCCCCACGCCGGCCCGCTGCGGGCCTATGCCTTCGGGGCCCGCGACCGCTGCGACGAGACGGTGTTCCGGCTCCGCACGGCCCGCGATGCCCGCTATCGCTATATCCGCAACTTCACCCCCGACCGCCCGTTCCTCCAGGCGAACGCCTACAAGGAGAACAGCTATCCGGTCTGGAACCTGATCAAGGAGCTGGACGCCCAGGGCAAGCTCACGCCGGCACAGAAGTTCCTGGCCGCCCCGACCATGCCCCCCGAGGAGTTGTACGACCTGGAAACCGACCCGGACGAGATCCACAACCTCGTCGACTCGGACGACCCGGCGCACAAGGCCGCGCTCGAACGCCTCCGCGGGGCCCTCGCCAGCTGGATCGAGGCCACCGACGACCAGGGCCGCACGCCCGAGCCGCCCGAGGTCGTCGCGGCCCGCGGTTCGACCCGCCCCGGCGGCGATCCCAACAACGGATCGACGCCCAAGAAGGCCGCCAGGAAAGCCGCGAAGAAAGCCGCGAAGAAGGACCAGGATTGATTCGGTTCGCCACACCGGCGATGGGCGGGGGCGACGATCCCCCGCCCGGCTAGCGCGAGGCGAACCAGGAGGCCCTCCGGTTCCCGAAGGCCCGCTCCCCCGGCCAGAGGGTGCTGACCTCGCCGATGTGCTGGACCAGGCTGGGCGTCGGGAAATAGATCGACATCCGACGCCGCACGGCCCACTCGCCGATGCATGCGTCGATATGGGTCAGGCCGCTGCCGCGACGGCGATGCTCGACGACGCCGAGGTCGGCGACGAACGCCCGGGCCGACTCGGGCGAGAAGGCGAAGGCCTGCGCCCCCCGGACCCACGCCCCCCGGAAGCGAGCCCAGCCGGGCCGGGGCTGGGAGTAGGCCCGGGAACAGAACAGCGAGGCGATCCCCGAGCATCCTCGCGGCCAGAGGACCCGCTCCAGGTAGCCCCGGACGTCCAGCCCCTCGGCGAACAGGACATCGTCCTGGACCAGGAGGTAGGCGTCCGCCTCCGGCTCCCGCATCAGCAGCTCGGCCACCGCCAGGTAGTAGCTGGGCCAGGCCCCGACCAGGGGCTCGCGCACGGTCCGGGGCAGGGCCGAGAACGGTTCAGGGATCGCCACGTCTCCGTCCACGAACAAACGGGGCCGATCCCACCCGGCGGCCGCGAGGCTCGCCAGGCCCTCGGCCAGGGTCGGGGCGGCCCGGGGTGCGGTCGTCACCCCGACCGCCCAGCGGGCGACCCGGGGGCCCGCCTTCCGCGACGGCGAGGGGATCATCTCGAACAGGGAGCCAGGCCGGGCGACGGTCGGCCCGATCTCGCAATCTTCCTCGTCGGGGATCCCGGCCACGGCCTTCTGGTTGAGGACCCGGGCCCGCGCCGCATCGCAGCCCGGGATCCCGCCAAGTTCCGCGATCCGCGTGGTCGCCTCGTAGACGAGCGAGGCGACGACCGGGTTGAACTCCTCGGCCGTGGGGGCGAAGCCGCGGCAGCAGGCCTCGCAGGCGTCCCGCCCGACCCGCGAGAACGCCGGGTCCTCGGTGCGGAGCACCCGCGCCACGATGCCGCACCGGGCCGTCGAATCGTCGCCGCCCGGCCCGATCGGGGATCGATGCGGGCAAGCCGAGGCGTCGCGGGCGGGCGGGCTCATGCTCCATCCCCCTCCGGGATTCGGGACGAGGTGCGATCGATCGCGGCCCGGTGCGCGGGCCGCGATCGAACATACAAGGGCGGAGTGCCGGCCTGAAGTCTGACCTTCGCCCGAATCGTCGGTTCGGCTAGAATCAGGCCCAATGCGCCCCGCGCACGAGGCGCGGGGCGATCGGGATTCGTGGGCGATACCGAAGGAACGACCGGCGATGTTCCCTTCCCCGGACCAGATCCAAGTGGCGGCCTATCATCGCTGGATGAATCGCGGGGGCCACCACGGGTACCACGATTCGGACTGGGCGGCGGCCGAGCAGGAATTGCTGTTCGCCCTGAACTACCGCGTGATCGCGCGGCACCGGCTGGACGGGATCGCCCCCCAGTACCTCGGCGACGAGGACGAGCCGCGCTGCCGGTTCTGCGAACGGACGGCCCCCCGCGCCACGTTCGCGGGGCCCCGGCCGGCCCTGCCGAAGTTCCTGGGCAACGACTCGCTGTTCACCTCCGAGGTCTGCGACGACTGCCACGCCCAGTTCCGCACCGGGCTGGACGGCGACCTGGAGCGGTTCACCCGGCCGGCCCGCGAAGGGCAGGGGGTTTCGGGGCCGACCCAGGCCTTCGTGCCGGTCGCGGCCTTCAAGGGGCTGGCGCTCGCGGCGCTCGCGGTCATGCCCGAGGACGAGTTGGGCGTCTTCGAAGACGCGGTCGAATGGGTGAGCAACCCCGACCACGGCCTGGATAGCCGGTCGATCCGGGGGCTTTCCTGCATCGTCCACGCCCTGCCGGCGGCGATGCCGTTCTCCTGGGTCGCCCTGGCCCGCCGGGTCGACGAGGACGACCCGATGCCCTACATGATCGCCTTCTTCGGCACCGGCCCGGCCGTCTTCCAGATCGCACTGCCGCTCTGCACCCGCGACGAGGACATCGAGGGCGACTGGATCGTCCCCCGCCTCCCGTCGCCGTTCGGGCCCGGCCGGGGGCCGGACGGGGTCGCCACCACGGTGGTCCCCCTCTCGTCGCCCGAGCCCCGGGCCGAGACGGCCGCGCCCCGCGCCGGGCATTGATCCCCCCATCGTCCCGAGATGCCCCCGCATGCCCGAGCCGTGGCGGATCCTGGAAACGCGGACGACCTTCCGCGACCGATGGCTCTCGGTCCGCACCGACCGCTGCGTCGATCGCCAGGGGCGGGAGGTCGCGGCCTATCATGTCCTGGAGTTCCCCGGCTGGGTGAACGTGGTCGCCCTGGATCCGCAGCGGCGGATCGTGCTGGCCCGCGAGTATCGCCACGGCCTCGGCGCCGTGGTCACCGGCCTCCCTTGCGGGAGCATGGAGCCCGGCGACGCCGGCCCCGAGGTCGCCGCCCGCCGCGAGCTGGAGGAGGAGACCGGCTATCGCGGGGGCCGGTTCCTCCCCCTGTCCGGGCTGCCCGCCAACCCGGCCAACCAGGACAACACGGCCTGGTCGTTCCTGGCCCTCGACGTCCGCCCGGACGGCGTCCGCCGGCCCGACCCCACCGAGGAGATCGAGGTCGTCCTGGAGGACTTCGCCCCGTTCCTGGGGCGGATCTGGCGCGGCGAGCGGTCGATCCAGGTGTCGCACGCCCTGGCGCTCCACCAGGCGGGCCTTTACCTGATGGGCGATCGGGGCGAGGATGGAGCCCTTCGTGCCGCCCTCCGCGCCGAGTTCGCCCGGACCATCGGGCCGGGGTGAGACCATGCGTCGCCGCTGCTTCTGGCCCCTGTCCCTGATCCTGATCGCCGCGACGGCGGCGGCACCGCCCGAGCTGCCGCCCCTGAACGCCCGGGTCGCGGCGTTCGCCCGCGATCACCTGGGCAAGCCGGTCGGCGACGGCATCTGCACCACCCTGGCCATCGAGGCCCTCCGCGAGGCTGGGGCGAAGCCCGCCCCGCTCGACGAGCCCGACGGCCAGTACCGCTGGGGCACCCCGGTCGATTCGCTGGCCGATGCCCTGCCCGGGGACATCCTCCAGTTCCAGGATGCCGTCTTCGAGTGGAAGCAGACCACCGGCCGGCGTCGCGAGTACTGGCACCTCGAATACAAGCACCACACCGCGATCGTGGCGAAGGTCGCGGATCGCGGCCGGCTCGTGACGATCCTCCATCAGAACGTCGAGACGAGGGGACAGGACCCCGCCCGCAAGGGGGACGTCCAGGAGACCACGCTCCGGATGGGCTCGCTCCGCCCCGGCGGCACGGTCCGCGCCTATCGGCCGATGGAACGCCCATCGAAGGGGGAGCCGCGGACGGACGGCGAGGGGCCGGGCCCGGATCGCTGACCCGCCTCCGCCTTGCCGGTCGGCCGGAATCGAGGGATGATGGTCGCATCCCCGCCCAGGATGATGCCGATCCGATGCCCCGACGCATCGACCGGCCGCCATCGACGGTCCGCGCGAACCCAGCAAGAGCCCACTCCCATGAGACGACGCATCGTCCTGATCGTCCTGTTGACCGGCCTGGCGCCGGTCCGATGGCCCGCGCCCGCCGCCGCCCTGGAGGCCGCGAAGCCGATCCGGGCCCTGCTGGTCGCCGGCGGTTGCTGCCACGACTACCAGAAGCAGAAGACCCTGATGACCCAGGGGGTCTCGGCCCGCGCCAACGTCGAGTGGACCATCATCCATCAGGGCGGATCCACCACCGACGCCAAGATCCCCCTGTATGAGAACCCCGACTGGTCCCAGGGCTTCGACGTGATCGTCCACGACGAATGCTTCTCGGGCGTGACCGACCCGGCCTGGGTTCAGGGGATCCTGAAGCCGCACAAGGCGGGGCTGCCGGCCGTCGTCCTCCACTGCGCCATGCACTCGTACCGCGACAAGACCGACGAGTGGTTCCGGTTCCTGGGCGTGACCTCGCACGGGCACGGGGCGAACTACCCGTTCCGGGTCGAGAACCTGGCCAAGGCCGACCCGATCATGGAAGGGTTCGGCGACTCGTGGATGACGCCCAAGGGGGAGCTGTACCTGATCAGCAAGCTGTGGGACACCGCCACGCCGCTGGCCCACGCGCGGAGCCGCGACACCAAGAAGGACGAGGTCTGCATCTGGACCAACGCCTACGGCCCCCAGAAGACGCGGATCTTCGGCACCACGCTCGGCCACCACAATGAGGAGGTCTCCGACCCGATCTTCCTGAACCTGCTCACGCGGGGCCTCCTGTGGTCGGCGGGCAAGCTCGACGCCGCGTACCTCAGGCCGGCCGCCGCCCAGTCCGCCGCCCCCGCCCCGAAGAAGGCCGAGGACCTGGCCCGGGGCAAGACCGCGACGGCCTCGTCGTCCCAGGACGACGCCAAGAAGCCCGAGTTCGCCGTGGACGGCGACGACGACTCGCGCTGGTGCGCCGACGGAGGCTCGCCCGACCAGTGGCTCCAGGTCGACCTCGGCAAGCCCGAGACCCTGACCGGCTGCCGCGTCCTCTGGGAATTCGAAGGCCCCTACCGCTACAAGGTCGAAGGCTCGGCCGACGGCAAGGCCTGGGCGATTCTCTCCGACCAGACCAAGGCGTCCGCGACCGATGCCGACCGGACTCACAAATTCGACGCCCGGGGGATCCGCCACGTCCGGCTTTCCGTCACGTCGTTGGGCGAGGGGCAGTGGGCCAGCCTGTACAGCTTCGAGGTCCTGGGCACGAAACTGATCGAGCCCGGGTCGGCGAAGGCCGCGGCGGCCCCCGGCAAGAAAGTGTTGGCCGGGGTCAAGGTTCCCGCCGGCTTCACCGCCACGGCGTTCGCCGCCCCGCCGGAGATCAGCTATCCGACCTGCCTGGCCGCCGCACCCACCGGCGAGGTCTACGTCGCGATCGACGAGAACGGCTCGCTCGACGCCAAGGGGAACCGGGGCCGCGTGGTCCGCTGCGTCGACAAGGACGGCGACGGGCAGGCCGACACCTTCACCACGTTCGCCGAGATGGACAGCCCGCGCGGGATCGTGGTCGACGACCGGACGGTCTACGTCCTCCACCCGCCGATGCTGACCGCATTCCATGACGACAATGGCGACGGCAAGGCCGACCGCTCCGACGTGCTGGTCAAGGGGATCGGCTTCGACCTCAAGTTCCGCGGTGCCGACCACACCACCAACGGCATCCGCCAGGGGATCGACGGCTGGATCTACGTCGCCGTGGGGGACTACGGCTTCATCAAGGCCGAGGGGAAGGACGGACGGACGCTGCCGTTCCTCGGGGGCGGGATCGTCCGCGTCCGCCCCGACGGATCGGGGCTGGAAGTGGTCTCGCGCGGCCAGCGGAACATCTACGACGTCGCCATCGACCCCCGGATGAACCTGTTCACCCGCGACAACACCAACGACGGCGGCGGCTGGGACGTCCGGCTCAGCCACGTGATCCCGACCGGGAACTACGGCTACCCGTCGCTGTTCACCCGGTTTAATGACGAGATCGTCCAGCCTTTGGCCGACTACGGCGGGGGCTCGCCGTGCGGCTCGCTCTATCTCCAGGAGCCGGGCTTCCCCCAGGGCTTCGGCGACACCCTCTACACCTGCGAGTGGGGCCGGGGCGGGATCTTCCGCCACCCGCTCACGCCCAGCGGCGCCGGGTTCAAGGCCGGGCAGGAGATGTTCGTCGAGATGCCCCGCCCGACCGACATGGACGTGGACGGCCAGTCCCGGATCTACGTGTCGAGTTGGCGCGACGGCGGCTTCACCTACTCCAAGCCGGACGTCGGCTACGTGATCCGGATCACCGCCGACGGCGACGCCCAGCCCGCCTTCCCCGACCTCAAGAAGGCGACCCCCGGCCAGCTCGTCCAGCACATCGGGTCGCCGAAGAGCGCCGTGCTCCGCCAGGCGGCCCAGCGCGAGTTGCTGAGGCGGGGGGTCGATCCCGCTTCCGCCCGGAAGCTGGAGGCGCTCGCCACGATCGACCTGCCGCTGGCCGGCAAGGTCGCCGCCATCTTCACCCTCAAGCAGGGGCTCGGTGCCAAGGCGGACGACGCCCTGGTGCGGATCGCCGGGAAGCCGGACGTCCGCGAGTTCGCCCTCAAGGCGCTCGCCGACCGGGTCGAGGACGCCGCGACCACCCCGATCGAGCCGTTCGTGGCGGGCCTGGAAGACAAGGATCCCCGGGTCCGGCTCCAGGCGGTGATCGGCCTGGGCCGGCTGGGCCGGCTCGAACCGGCGGCGAAGCTCGTCGGGCTGACCGCCGACGCCGACCCGCTGATCGCCCACGCCGCGATCAAGTCGCTGGCCGCCCTCCGCGCCGTGGATGCCTGCGTCGCGGCCCTGCTCGGCCCGGATGCCGCGAAGCTCGCCTACGGCGCGACGCATGCCCTCCAGGCGATCCACGAATCCGGGTCCGTCGCCGGTTTGGCCCGCGTCATGGAAACTTCCCGGGACGACGCGGTGAAGCTGGCCGCCTTCAAGGCCCTGTGCCGGCTCCACGCGACCGAATCCCCCTACGAGGGGAAGTGGTGGAGCACCCGGCCCGACACCAGCGGCCCGTACTACAATCCCACCTCGTGGGAGGGGACCGAGGCCGCCGACCGGGCCCTCCGCGCCGCCCTGAAGCAGGCCGATGAGGCCACGGCCCGGCGCTACCTGGCCGAATTGCTCCGCCACAAGATCGACTTCGAGGATGCCACCCCGATGGCCCTGCGGTTGGCCGACAAGGATGCGACGTTGCGGGCGGCGTCCATCGACCTGATGGCGAGCCGCCCCGCCCTGGCCGCCGACGCGGTCAAGTTCCTCGGGTCGATCGCAGCGGCCGATGCCGATCCGGCCCTCCGGGTCCGGGCGCTCCGCGCCCTGATGCGGCACAACAAGGAGGCGGAGGCCCGCGACGCGGCCCAGGACATCCTGGCGTCGATCGGTGCGAGCAAGAACCCCGCGACCGATCTCCTCGGCCTGTGGCGCGAGTCGCTCCAGGGGGCCGGCAACAACCGCGACCTCGCCGCCATCGTCGAGCGGGCCAACGGGGACGACGCCGGCCAGAGCATCCTGGCCTTCGGCCGGCTCCTCCACATCGCCAACAACCCCAAGGCGGCGCCGGCCCGGGTCGCCGAGGCCCAGAAGGCCCTCGACCTCGCCTGGAAGGACCCGGCGTCCGCCGCCCGCCTGCTGAGGGCCATCGGCCTGGCCCGGTCCAAGGATCAGGCGGTGAAGGTCACCTCGCTCCTGTTCGACATGCGGCCCGAGATCAGGACGGCCGCCGAGTTCGCGGCCCGGGCACTGGACCTCCCGACCACGGGGGCCAAGGCAAGCTCGGTCGATCCGTCGAAGACCCTCGCCAAGCTGCCGTTCGAGGGGGTCATCCCGGCCGTCCTGGCCGACCCCGGCGACGCCGCCCTCGGGGCCCGGCTGTTCCAGTCCCAGAGCTGCATCAACTGCCACACCGTGGCCAAGTCCGACCCGGTCAAGGGGCCGTACCTGGGCGACATCACCAACCGCTACAGCCGGACCGAGCTGGCCGAGTCGATCCTCCGGCCCAGCGCCCGGATCTCCCAGGGCTTCGAAACCCAGAAGATCGCCACCGTCGCCGGCCAGGTGATCGAGGGTTTCGTGTCCCGCGAGTCCGGCGACGAGTTGGAGCTGCGCAACGCCACCGGGGCCCTGGTCCTGATCCCCAAGTCCGAGATCGACGAACGCGGCAAGTCCGAGCAATCGATCATGCCCAACGGGCTGCTCGACCCGCTCACGCCCCACGACCTCGCCTCGCTCCTCGCCTACCTCGAATCGCTGAAGAACAAGTAAGCCTTCACGCGAGGGGATTCCCCCGGCCGGGTCCCGATAAGGCCCGGCCGGGCGACCGCAAGCGCTCGACGAGCAACGACGCATCCCGCGGAGATGATCGGCCATGCGGACGACCTGGCTCTTTCCCTGGATCGCGCTGGCGCTGGTGGCGCTGGTGGCGCCCGTCCCGGCCGCCGACGGCCCGCTCGCGCCCGAGGCGTCGCTCGCCCGGTTCAAGACGCCGCCCGACCTGGCGATCGACCTCGTCCTGTCGGAGCCCGAGATCACCCAGCCGGTGTTCCTCGACTTCGACGAGCGCGGCCGGCTCTGGGTCGTCGAGTATCGCCAGTACCCCGCGCCGGCGGGGCTGACCCTGCTGAGCAAGGACAGCTTCTGGCGCGCCGTCTACGACAAGGTCCCGCCCCCGCCGCCGGCGGGCCTTCGCGGGCTGGACCGGATCACGATCCACGAGGACACCGACGGCGACGGCCGGCCCGACCGGCACAAGACCTTCGTCGATGGCCTGAACATCGCCACGGCCTGCGCCCGGGGCCGGGGCGGCGTCTTCGTCCTCAACCCACCCTACCTCCTGTTCTACGCCGACCGCGACAACGACGACCGCCCCGACGGCGACCCCGAAGTGCTGCTCGAAGGGTTCGGGCTGGAGGACACGCATTCGGTCGTCAACAGCCTGCGTTGGGGCCCGGACGGCTGGCTCTACGCGGCGCAGGGCAGCACCGTCACGGGCCGGGTCCGCCGCTTCGGGTCGGCCGAGGAGCCGGTCCACTCCCTGGGCCAGCTGATCTGGCGCTACCACCCCGAGACCCGCCGCTACGAGGTCTTCGCCGAGGGGGGCGGCAACGCCTTCGGGGTCGAGATCGATCGCAAGGGCCGGATCTACTCGGGCCACAACGGGGGCGACACCCGGGGCTTCCACTACGTCCAGGGGGGGTATTACCGCAAGGGGTTCGACAAGCACGGGCCGCTCTCCAACCCCTACGCCTTCGGCTACTTCGACGCGATGAAGCACGCCAAATCCGCCCGCTTCACCCACAACTTCGTGATCGAGGAGGGGGACAACCTGCCGCCGGCGTATCGCGGCAAGCTGTTCGGGATCGACCCGCTGCAAAGCCACGTCGTCCTGAGCGACGTGATCGGCGACGGCTCGACCTTCCGCACCGCCGACATCGGCTTCCCGGTCACGACCGACGACCGCTGGTTCCGGCCGGTCGACATCAAGGCCGGGCCCGACGGGGCCCTCGTCGTGGCCGACTGGTACGACGGCCAGATCACCCATACCCGCAACTACCAGGGGCAGATGGACCGGAGCAACGGCCGGGTCTACCGGCTCCGCGCGGCCGGGGCGAAGCCGGTCGCGCCGTTCGACCTCTCGCGAAAGACGACCGACGAGTTGGTCGACCTCCTCCGCCACCCGAACCGCTGGCATCGCCAGGTCGCCCTCCGCCTGCTCGGCGACCGCCGGGACGCATCGGCCCGGCCCCGACTCCGGGCGATGGCCGAGGGGGGGACCGGCCAGGATGCGCTCGAAGCCCTGTGGGGCCTCCACCTCTCGGGCGGATTCGACGATGAGGCCGCCGCCCGCCTGCTCGGCCACGCCGACCCGTTCGTCCGGCTCTGGACGATCCGCCTGCTCGGCGACGAGCGTCGGGCCTCGCCTACGATCGCCGAGGCCCTGGGCCGGTTGGCCCGGGACGAGCCCGCCGTCGAGGTCCGGGTCCAGCTGGCGGCCACGGCCCGGCGGCTCCCCGCGACGGACGGGCTGCCGATCGTCGGGAGCCTGATCGCCCGCGACGAGGACGCCTCCGACCCGTTTCAGCCGCTCCTGATCTGGTGGGCGATCGAGGCGAAGGCCGACTCCGACCGCGAGGCGGTGCTCGGGCTGTTCCGGGGGCCGGAGACCTGGTCACGCCCCATCGCCCGGGACGCGATCGTCGGGCGGCTGATGCGCCGGCTGGCCGCGACGGGCACGCGGAAGGACCTGCTCGCCTGCGTGGACCTGCTCCGGCTGGCCCCGGGGCCGGACGACGTCCGGAGGCTGATGATCGGCTTCGAGGCCGCGTTCGCCGGGCGGGCCGTGGCGGGGCTCCCGCCCGAGCTGGCCCGGGCGATGGCGAGCCTGCCCGGCGGCTCGATCCTGCTCGGACTCCGCGAGGGGGACCCGAAGGCGGTCGACGCCGCCCTGGCGATCCTCGACGACGACCGGGCGGACGCGGCCCGGCGGCTCCGCTGCGTCCAGGTCCTCGGCGAGGTCGACCGGCCCCGGGCCGTGCCCGCCCTCACCCGGCTGGCGACGCGGTCGGCCGACCCGACGCTCCGGGGCTCGGCCCTGGTCGCCCTCCGCCGCTATGCCGACCCGGCCATCGGCGACGCCGTGGCCGCGACGCTCGGCGACCTGACCCCCGACCTCCGCGCCGAGGCGCTGGAGCTGCTCGCCACCCGGCCCGCCTGGGCGCTCCGGCTGGCCCGGGCCGTCGACTCCGGCCGGGTCGATCCGAAATCCTTGCCACCCGATATCGTCCAGCGCCTGCTCCGGCACCGCGACCCGGACCTCATCGCCCTGATGAAGGCGCACTTCGCCGACGTCCGGCCGTCCACCCCGGCCGAGTTGCAGGCCGAGATCGACCGCGTCGCCGCCGTCCTCCGCGCCGGGCCGGCCGACCCCCGCGCGGGCGAGAAACTCTTCGTCGAGCGATGCTCGGGCTGCCACTCCCTGTTCGGCAAGGGCGGCCGGGTGGGCCCGGACCTGACCTCGTACCGCCGCGATGACCTCGACGCGATGCTCCTCCACGTCGTCAACCCGTCGGCCGAGATCCGCGAGGGGTACGCCGGCGTCGACGTATCGACCGCCGATGGCCGCTCGCTGTCCGGGGTCCTGATCGACCAGGATCCCCGGTCGATCACCCTCCGGGGCGGCGACGGCCGGGACGTGGTCATCCCCCGCGACCTCGTCGAGGAGATGGCCGCCGCCCGCAAGTCCCCCATGCCCGAGGGGCTGCTGGGCAACCTCGCCGACGACCGGCTCCGCGACCTGTTCGCCTACCTGCGCTCGTCCCAGCCGCCCAAATGAGCCGGCCGGCCGGGGTCAGGCGGCGTAGTGGCCGGACACCTTGCGAATCGCCCCGGCCAGGCTCCGGATGTAGTCCTCGCCCATCCCCTCGTGGATCGTGATCCGCACCCCCGAGGCGAGGATGGCCTCGGCCTCCGGGCAGGAGGCCTTGGTGTAGTCCATCGCGGTGAGGCCCATCTCCTTGACCGGCCAGCGGCCGGCGAAGAAGCCGTGGTTCCGGAAGACCGGGTTGCCGTAGAGCGGCACGGGGATGTATCCGGCGGAGGCCGGGACGCCCTCGGCCACCAGCGCCTTGACGAACTCCGCCCGGTCGCACTTCATGGCGCCGGGCTTGACCCGCATCATGGAGAACCAGTAGGTGCACCGGTCCTCCGGGCGGACCCGATGGGGCACCAGCCCGGGGATGCCGGCGATCCCTTCGTTCAGCAGGTTACCCAGCCGTGAGCGATTCGCGGCGATCTCCTCCAACCGGTCGAGCTGGGCGGCGGCCACGGCGGCCTGGGGCTCGCTCATCCGATAGTTCGGGGCGAGGGCCTCGAACAGCCCACCCTTGCCGAGCCGGTCCAGGCCCTTGTCGCCGAACCGTTGCAAAAGCGGCCCGAACCGGTCGTCGCCCGAGGCCACCACGCCGCCGTCGCCGCAGGTGACGTGCTTGGAGTTCTGGAGCGAGAAGCAGGCGATGTGGCCCACGGTGCCGACCGGCCACTCGCCGTAGCGGGCCCCCCAGGCCTGGGCGCAGTCCTCGATGAGGACGAGGTTGTGGCGGTCGGCCAGGGCCTTCAGGGCGGCCAGGTCGCAGGGGTTCCCGGCCAGGTGGACCGCGATGATCGCCCGGGTCTTGGGAGTGATCCGCCGGGCCACGTCCTCGGGGTCGAGGTTGTAGGTGTCCCGGACGAGGTCGGCGAAGACCGGGACGCCCTGCTGGTACAGGACGCCGATCACCGTCCCGATGTCGGTGATCGGGGCGGTGATGACCTCGTCGCCCGGCCCGATCCCGGCCGCCGCGACCGCGATGTGGAGCGCGGCGGTCCCCGACGAGCAGGTTGTGACGTACTCCAGCGGGCAGGACCGGCGGAACCGCTCGATCAACAGAGCCGTCTGCGGCCCCTTCCAGCCGAACAGCGAGTCCTGGCCGAGCATCGCGTTCAGCCGTTCGCGCTCGGGCTCGCCCCAGCGGGCGAGCTTGGGGGGCGCCTCGCCCACGGCCTTCTCGCCGCCGTGGAGGGCGAGCTTCGCCTCCGGCGCCGCGCCAGCCTCCGCCCCGATTGCGGCGAGGCCGAAGGCGACCGACGAGGCGGCCAGGAAGTCGCGGCGGGTCACGATCTCATCGGGATTCATGGGTCGATCCTCCGGGCTTCGGCCTTCGGTCAGGGCTCGGGCCAGGTCAGCAGGCGGCGGGCGTTGCCCTCCCGGATGGCCCGGGCTTGCGGGTCGGCCAGGGGAGACTCGCGGAGCTTCATCGCGGCCGACTCGGGATAGAAGAACGGGGCATGCGTCCCGAACAGGACCCGATCCTCGGGCACCGCCTTGAGCAGGTTGGCCACCCCGGCGACCCCTTCCAGCATGGCGATGTCCACCGACACGTCGCCAGCCCGGAACAGGGCCGCGAGCTTCTCCCCTTTCAGGAGCGTCAGGGCATTGAGCAGGAGCACCCTCGCCCCGGGCGTCTTTTCCAGCAGCCCCGCCAGGGGCGTCGTGTCCACCGGGGGCACGATCAGCCGGGGGTGCATGGTCCGCTGGTCTTCCATGATCAGGGGGATCGCCACGACGAGCCTTCGCGTGGCGGCGAGGCCCAGTAGCCGGGCGAAGGCCGGATGGTCGAGCCCGTAGCCGTGGTAGGCCGGATAGACGCGGATGCCCGGCATCCGGTGGTCCTCGGCGCAGCGCCGCAGGTCTTCCTCCCAGTCGGGCAGGAGCGGGTTGACCGTCCCGAACGGGACGAGGCGAATGGCCGAGATCTCGCGGCACTCCCGGGCCAACCGATCGTTGGCGGAGGCGAGATCCTTGTGGAGCAGGCCGTCAAAAGTTCCCGCCCACGCCTCCTCCACGCCGAGCGATCGCAGTTTGGCGGCGAGCTTGCCCGTCTCGTCCAGCGGGAGCCGGCGGGTGGGCCAGCGCGACAGGTTCACGTTCGCATCGACGATCCGGCCGGTCATGGCTTCACCCCCTTCGCGGCCAGGATGGGGGCGAGCAGGCGTTTGAGGTTGCCGGCCAGGATGAGTTTTTTGGCTTCGCCCGGGAGGTCGGCCCCGGTCACCTTGGCCAGTTGCGAGGCGAAGCTCCGCCCGCCAGCATCGCTGCCGTAGACCACCCGTTCCGCCCCCAGCTCGCGCACGGCCATCTCGGTGATCCCGGCCGTCGGGTCGCCGCCGGCCAGGTCCACGGCGACGTTCGGGAGCGAGCGGACAGCCCGGATGCCCGGCTCCCAGTCCGCCCCGGAGTGGCCGCACAGGAACGAGGACCCGGGGTGCCTGGCGGCCAGCTCGGCCAGATCCATGGGGGTCGACTCGCCGGGGAGGTTGCCGGCGACCTTCATCCAGGTGTGCTGGAAGATCACCGCCTTGAGCGCCGAGGCCCGCTCGACGATCGGGTCGAGCCGGGGGTCGTTGGCCCGGACGGCGACCCACAGCTTCACGCCGACCATCGGGCCGTCGCGGACGCAGCGGTCGATCTCCGCGAGGCTCGCCTCGGCGTGCTTCGGGTTGAGGTAGACGAATCCGAACGCCCGGTCGTGCCAGTGGTTGAGGGCCTGGAGCACCTGGTCGTTCTGCCGCCTCATGTCGTCGGGAGACGGGTCGTGGGACCAGGGGAACCCCATGTAGACGCACACCCGCTCGATCCCCATCCGCTCGGCGGACGACATCAGCGCGGCCATGACCTCGTCGGGGGTGCGGCCGGGGACACCGGACAGGTGGGTGTGGAGGTCCCAGATCGGGAACGAGGGCGGGCCGGTCATTCCTGGAGCCCCAGCAAGAAAGAAATCAGGTCGGCCATCTCCTGCGGGGCGATCCGCCCCTCCAGCCCCTCGGGCATGAGCGACTTGCCCGTGCCGACGATCCCCTCGACCTCCGATCGTAGGACGGTCTCGGGGACGCCGCCGGCCCCCACGAGGGTCAGGCTCGCGGCGGTCTCGCCGGCGATCAGCCCGCCCACGGTGCGGCCGTCGGACAGGGTCACCGCATAGTCCATATAATCGGGCGCGACCTCGCGGTTCGGGTCGACGATGTGGAGCAGCACCTCGTCGGGCGCCCGGCGCCGGATCGAGGCGAGGTTCGGCCCCACGGCGTTGCCCCGCTGGCCGAGCTTGTGACAGGCGATGCATTCGCGATCGAAGACCTTCTCCCCCCGGGCCCGGTCGGCGGGGAGGTCCAGGGCCGGGCGATACTTCGCGAAGGCTTCCCCCCTCGGGCCGGGGGAGGCCCCGCCGAACAGGGCCCTGGCCAACGCCTGGGTCTTCGGGTCGCGGTCGGCCAGGAGCCGTGTCCGGTTGGCGGCCGGGATGACCGAGGCCGGGACGGCGCCGGATTCGACCGCCGCCAGCAGGGCCGAGGCCCAGGCGGGCCGCGAGAGCAGGCGGGCGATCACCTCGGCCCGTGTCGCGGGGGAGAGGCCCGGCCATCGCCCGATCAGGAGCGGGGCGACCTCCGCATCCGGGAACTTCGCCAGGGCCCGGGCCGCCGCGACCTGGATCGCCTGCGGCTGGCCCGGCACCAGCAGCGGGCCGAGGGCGTCGCGGGCCCGGCCGAAATCGTCCAGGGCCAGCAGGGCGATGGCCCGCTCGCGGCGGGCGGGCGGGGCCTGGTCGTCGCGGGCCGCGCCGGCCGCGTCGGCCAGGGTCGATCGCACCAGCCCGGCGGCGTCGGGATCCCGGGCCGCCGCGGCGAGGACGCTCACCCGCCCGACCCGGCCGAGCCCCTCGCCCAGCCCCAGCAGGATCTCCTCGCGGGCCTCGGCCGTGAAACCGTCGCGGAGGCGACCGAGCAGGCCGGAAGCGGCCCCGAGGTCGCCCGCCGCCCCGACCTGGCCGGCCAGGGACTTCAGGACCAGGACCGCATCCGGTGGGAGGCCCGCGCGGTCTCCGGCAGTGATCGCGAAGAACAGCGGGGCCGCGACCTCCGAGGCCGAGCTGAGCACCGCCGTGCGGATCCAGGCGTCGCCCGCGTCGCGGGCCGCGATCGTCGCGAGGGCCGGGACCGCGTCCGGCCCGGAGTTCGCGATCTCGCCCAGG
The DNA here is from genome assembly GCF_051175315.1 of Tundrisphaera macrotermitis. Taxonomy (NCBI): domain Bacteria; kingdom Pseudomonadati; phylum Planctomycetota; class Planctomycetia; order Isosphaerales; family Isosphaeraceae; genus Tundrisphaera; species Tundrisphaera macrotermitis. The sequence continues at coordinate 805,594 of NZ_CP195100.1, read as the reverse complement.
CTGAACGCGACCTGGAACCGGACCCGCGCCGCCGGGTCGGCGGCCAGGGCCACGACCTTGCCCCGGAGCGGGGCCGACTTCGCCAGCCTCGGCTCCGCCAGCGCCACGGCATGCTCGCGGACGCCCGGGTCCGGGTCGTTGAGCGCGACCAGCAGGTCGGCATCGTCCAGCCCGCCGAGCCCGTCGAGCGACCGGAGCGCGTGGAGCCGGCCGAGCGGCTCCTTGCTGTCCCGGAGCAGGGCCCGGAGCGGCGCGATCGCCCCCCGGTCCTGCCGTTCGAACAGGAGCCGGTGGGCCGTGTCGCGGTGCCAGGCGTTGGGGTGTTCCAGCAGGGCCACCAGGGCGGCGGTCGTGGCCTCGGAGAGTTTGGGAGTCGGCCGATGGGCGAATCCGGGCGGGGCCAGGCGGTAGATCCGGCCGCGATCCTCGCCGCTCCGGAGGTCGAGCGCGGCCTTGATGTCGTCGGGGATCGACCAGGGGTGCTCGATCGTCTCGCGGTACATGTCCAGGACGTGGAGCGTGCCGTCCGGGGCGTTGACGAAGTTGACCGGGCGAAACCAGGTGTCGGTCGACGCGACGAACTCGGCCCCGTCGTCGGCGCGATGGGCGCGGAAGGTGACGCCGTCGGGCTCCACGGCCATCCGGTGGACGAGGTTGTTGGCGACCTCCCCGAGCAGCAATTGCCCGCGATACGCGGGCGGGTAGGCGTCCCCTCGGTAGGCGGTCAGCCCGCTGGCGGAGGTGAGGAAGCCGGCGCCGACCAGCTCGCTCCGGGGCATGACCTTGCCGCGTCCGGCCCAGCGCCGGGCCCGGAAGTCGCGCCAGGGCTCGGGCGGGCTGATCCGGAACATCGGGATCGAGTCGCCGGCCGGGGCGATGTCGTGCAGGGCTTTGGGCACCGCCAGCTTCGGGTTCCGGGCCAGGTAGCGGGCGGGCAGGACGACATGCTCGGCCGGGTTGCGGATGTCGCAGAGGAAGCGATTGCCCCAGTCGTCGAAGGTGTTGCCGAACCGGGCCCCGCCGGAGATCGCCTCGAACGACCGCGATCCCGGCGAGAACCGGAAGTCGCGGCGGAGGACCGTGACGGCTGCCGCCGCGGGATCATCGGCCGGCCGGACGTCGCCGCCGTTGCTCGACCCGGCCCCGTAGATGGCGTGGTCCAGGCCCCACTGGAGGTTGTTCATCACGGCCTGGACGTTGTACTTGCGGAAGCCTCGATAGACCTCCTCGCGGATCTCGGCCCGCCCGTCGCCGTCGGCGTCCTTGATGTACCAGATGCTCGGCGTGGCCGCGACGAAGGCCCCGCCCTTCCAGATCGCCACCCCGGTCGGCCACGACAGCTTGTCGGCCAGGATCGAGGCTTCGTCGAAGGTGCCGTCGCCATCCCGATCGACCAGCCGCTTGAGCCGGCCGACCGGCGGGTCGAGGGTGTTCTCGGCGAAGGGCTTGTCGTTCTCCGCCTTGACGTGGGGATAGTCGGACATCTCGACGACGAACAGCCGCCCGTCCTCGTCGTAGGCCGCCGCGACCGGGTCCATCACCAGGGGCTCGGCGGCGAGGAGGTCCATGCGGAAGCCGTCGCGGACCCGGAAGGTCGCCGCCGCCGCGGCCGGCTCGGTCGGCGGCGTGCGCGGGAAGGCCGGGGGGGCGTCCGTCCCCGGCTGGGCGAGCAGGGCGAGGCACAGCGGCAGGATCATGGCGGGTTCATCCTCGGTGACGGCCGGATTCTAGGCGAGCCGATCGCGGTGCGCCCAGACCTTCTCGAAGGCCCGGGCGTAGGCATCGATCAGCTCGGGCACCTCGCTCGTGAAGTAGGGGAGGGAGATGGCGGTCCGGTTGGCCTGGTCCGACCCGGGCAGGTCGGGGATGGCGGGCGGGTGGTGCCACAGGCCCGGCTCGCGATACAGGGCCATCGTGTGCTGGAGCGGGTAGCGATGGGCCCGGGCCCGGACCCCCTCGGCCCGCAGCGCCTTGATCAGGGCATCGCGGGAGATCCCCGCCTTCGATTCGTCCAGGGACAGGATGTTGGCGGAATAGTAGATCCGCTCCGTGCCGGCCTTCACCGGCGGCTCGGTCAGGCCGGGCAGGCGGGCGATCCGGTCGTTCAGGGCGCGGACCCGGGCCACGCCATGCCGGTTGCGGTCGTCGATCGTCCGCAGCTGGGCCCGCGCCAGCGCGGCGGCCATCGGGTGCATCCGCAGCTTGAGTCCCAGGCCGGTGCCGGCGTACTTGCGATAGGGGCTGTTCTCGGGGAACGACGGGGGGGCATCGGAATGGCCGAAGGTCGTCGCCCTCTCGTAGTCGGCGCGTTCCCGGTAGACCCCCATGCCGCCTTCCAGGGCCGGCAAGGGTTTGGAGGTCTGGTAGCTGAAGATCGACATCCGCCCCCAGGCGCCCATCTTCTTGCCCCGGTAGGAGGCCCCGTGGGCGTGGGCCGCATCCTCCAGGACGACGAGGCCGTGGCGGTCGGCGAAGTCCGTGACCTCGTCCATGGGGCAGGGCAGGCCCATCCAGTGCACCGGGAAGATCGCCCGGGTATGCCTGGTCAGCCGCTTCGCGGCGTCGTCGAGGTCGAGGTTCAGCGTCCGGGGATCGACGTCGACGAAGGCGGGCACCAGCCCGAACAAACGCATCGGCACGATCGTGGCGAAGAAGGTGTAGCTGGGGACCAGGATCTCGCTGCCCGGCGGGAGGTCCAGGGCGAAGAACATCGAGGCGATGGCCGAGGTCCCGTTGCAATGGGCCTTGGCGTGGGGGACCTGGAGGAAGCCCCGCCAGTCGGCCTCCAGCGCGGCGACCGGGCCGTAGTCGGGGTGGCGGAGGACATCCAGGACGGCCTTCTCCTCCTCCGGCCCGTAGATCGGCCAGCGTGACGCATCGGCGTGGGCCCGGTCCGACGCGGCGACGGCGGGCGGCCCGCCGAGCATCGCCGGCTCGTCGGCCGCCGATGTCGTCGGGAGCCCCGCCAGGCCGGCGGCGGCCGCCCCCGCCGACCTCAGGACATCCCGCCGCGTCCGCCGTTCGTCATCACCTCGCATCGTCGGGCCCTCCCCCGGCCTCATTGGGTTCGTTTTGGATCCGGGCGGGCCCGTCCCGCCGAGGCCAGCCACCGGGCGGCGTTGCCCCCGGCGATCAGGGCCTTCCGGTCGGCGGGCAGGTCCAGGACGTCGAGCTTGAGCAGGGCCGGGGCCGGGTCGTGGAACGGCATCCCGGTCCCGAAGGCGATCCGGCCGGGGCCGATCGCGTCCAGGAGGCCGGCGAACTCGTCGGACAGCAACGGGTCGATCCGCGAGAACTCCACCATGTAGTTGGCCGGCAGCCCGCCGTCCTTCCGACCGAGCGGGGACCGGGCGTAGCCAAGTCCGTTGAGCAGGATGAACCGGGCGTCGGGACGGGCGGCGATCAGGGCCGCGACCTCAGGGAAGCCGAGGTCGGGCACGTCGACCAGCCAGCTCCTCTGCCGGGGGTCCTCGACCCGGAACGGGATCGAGACGATCATCCCCCGGGCCGTCGCCGCGTCGATCAGGTCGAGGCAGGAGGCATCCGAAAGCTTGTAGTTGTGCCAGCGGGGGTAGAGGCGGAGGCCGACCATGCCCAGGCGTTCGTGGCAGGCCTTGAGGTCGTCCTCCCAGCCCGCATAGGCCGGGTTGATGACGGCGAACGGGGTGAGGCGGTCGCCGTGGGGGCCGATCGTTTCGGCCAGCTCCTCGTTGCCTTCCTGGGCGTTCCGATAGGTGATCGCGGCCGCGCTGGAGACGACGGCCCGGTCGATCTTCCCGGCATCCATCCGGCGGAGCAAGGCCGGGGCGGTGTGGTCGCGGAGCCGGCGGAAGGCGAACGGGCCGAGGTAGGCGTTGACGTCGACGATCATGAGCCCCGCCCCTTCAGGAGCGCCTCCATGTTCCCGCCCATGACCCGCGCCTCGTCGTCCGGCGCGAGCCCGGCGCCCCGGATCCGGCCGACCCCGGCGGTCATCGACATGTCGCAGCCGAACAGGAGCCGGCCCGCGCCCAGCACCTTCGCGGCCATCGCCACGACCCCGGCGTCGAGGACGCTGCCGCTCATGTCGAGATGGACGCTGGGCGCGTGGCGGAGCGCCCGGATCGTCCACTCCCAGTCGCCCCCGCCGCAGGCATGGGCGCAGATCAGGCGGGCCTCGGGATAGCGGGACGCGAGCACGGCGAGGTCGCCGCCGTCGGAGATCAACGGCTGGTCGTCCAGGCGGTAATGGAGGTGCCCGGCGTGGTGGAGGATCGGCACGCCCAGCTCGATGGCCAGTTCCACGATCGGGGCCACGATCGGGTCGGTGCACTTCCGCTCGTTGTAGAGCTTGATCCCGATGAACCCCTCGCCGACCCGGCGGCGGATCTCCTCCAGCGCCTCGGCCTGATACATGGGATTGACGTAGCAGTAGCCGAGCACGCGTCCGGGGAACCGCTTGATCCCGTCGGCCGTCCAGCCGTTGCATTCCCGGAAGCCCTCGGCCGAGGACGGGCGCTTGGGCGTGAGGGTCGAGCAGCAGAGCTTGTCGATCCCGAGCCGGTCCGCCGCGGCGATCAGCCTCCGGTCGTCCCGATCCCAGTTCGGGAGGCTCCGGTGCTGGAGGTGGGCGTGGCAGTCGATCACCGGGGGCCGGCGGGCCGGTTCGTCGGCCCGGACCAGGGTCGATCCGGCCGGGCCCGCGATCAAGGCCGGGGCGGCCACGGAGGCGGCGACGGCCCGGTTCAGGAACGATCGTCGCGAACGGGGGCGGTCCTCGCTCATGCCGGACGGGTCTCCACGGGGCGGGGCCGGGTGGGCGTAGGGCGGGCCGGCGTGGGCCGGTCCGGCGATCTTAGGGCATGGCCGGGCCCGGGTCGATGCCCTGCCCGGGAATCCGGGACGCCGCGACGGCCGGCTCCGGCCCGGGGGTTTACACCCCGCCGGTCCCCTCCAGGAACGGCACGGCGAACCCCCGGGCCACCAGCTCGTGGTTGAAGTCCACTGCGGTGCCGGGCGTGCCGGCCCCATCGTCGGCCACCCAGACGCGGGCGAGCCAGCGGCCGAAGGCATCGCTCCGGGACGTGCGGATCACCACGTCCCGGCCTTCCAGCCGCCCACGGGCGTAGTCGCGGGCCGCCAGCCCGGACGGGCGCGACGGCCCATGCATCTCCGGGGCGTTGACGTCGACGAGGCGGAGCCGCTGGGTCGTGGAGAGCAGGAGGCCGAGGTCGAGCGCGACGTCGAGCGTGTCGCCATCGATGACCCGGAGGACGCGGCCGTTGTAGACATAGGCCTGGGACGGGCAGGGCTGGGGATTCATGGGGGAACTCGGCGCAGGGGATCGGGCCGCCGGCCGCGCGATGCGACCGGCCATCATCCCTGCGGCCACGCCGCTCGCTTTCGCCGTGCGGGGACGGCCGGGGCGCGGCCGCCGGCCCGACGCGGGTCGATCGGGCGGGCGGCCACTTTCCGATCCGCCGGGCCTCAGCCGAGCAGGCGATCGACCTCGGGCAACAGCCGGGCGAAGTCGAGCTTCTGGGGACAGGCCTCCCGGGCGGCGGCGAGGTCGGCGCCCGACCAGTCGCGGTGCGAGGCGGCCAGGGCGGCATACTGCCGACGGGCCTCGGCGCGGTCGCCGTGGTGCTCGTGGTAGGTGTAGAACCGCGCCAGGTCGCCGAGCGCGGCGCCCGTCCCGGCGGCGGCCGAGCACCGGCCATCGCAGTCGGCGCAGAGGGTCGGGCCGTGGGCGAGCACGGCCTCCTTCAGGGCCCGGATGTCGGCGAGCTTGAGCGGCTCGAAGCGGCCGGCGGCGTCGACGTTCTCGCGGATCTGGTCGGTGTTGCGCATCGAGACGCAGACCGAGCTGATCCGCTCGTCGGTCCAGATGGCGTGGAGCAGCCCCTGGAACGGGGTGAGGTTCCGCTCGGCCAGGGCGGGGACGCGGGCCTTCACGTCGCCGAGCACGTCGTCCTTGGTCCGCGACTTGTCGCCCAGGAACTTGCCCGCCGTCTGCTTCATGGAGATCAGGCCGATCCCTTTCTCGTAGGCGAGGTCGAGCGCCCGGTTCAGCTCGGAGTCCTTCTCCAGGAACGGCGAGTACATCAGCATGATCGCGTCGACCACGCCGGTCTGGGCGGCGACCTTGATCATCTCGGCCCGGTCCTTGTGGTGGGCCGAGAAGCCGACGAACTTCGTCTTGCCCGACTTCTTCATGGCGTCGGCGGCCTTCGCGAACTCCGGGCTCCGGAGGAACCGGAGGGCCTCGTCGGTCGTGTGGTGGTCGCCCAGCCCGTGGACGAAGAACAGGTCCACCTGCTTGATGCCGAGCGTCTCGACCCGTTGGTCGAGCATGCCGACGAGCTGGCCCGGCTCCTTGGGCTCGTCCTTGGTGACGAGGAAGATCTCGTCGCGGACCTTCGGGTCCTGCTCGAACCACTTCCGGAACAGCGGCTCGTTGCCGTAGGCCTTGGCGGCGTCGAACATCCGGATCCCGCCCGAGAACGCGGCGCGGAAGATCCGGTCGATGGCCTCGCTCCGGACGGCCCCCTGGTTGAGGATCGTGACCTCGGCCCCGGTCCTGCCGAGCTTCCGCCGGGGCAGGACCCGTGGCTGGGCCGGCGCGGCCTTGTCCTGGGCCTGGGCCGCGGCGGCCCCGGCCGCGAGCACGGCGGCCGCCTGGAGGAAGCCGCGTCGGTCGGTCTCGGCCGGTCCCGCATGGTCCATCGTCCGCGCTCCTGGTTCGTGCCTCGCCCGGGGATCCGACTCGATGGCCCGCGGCGTTTGCCCCAGGATACCGGCGTGCCGGCCGACCGTCCAATCCCCGACCCGGCAATCGGGCCGCCGCCGATCCGCCCGGATCGACCCCGTTTCCAGCCGGCCCGGGGCGTGGGCAAGATGGGGACCGGCGGGGCGATCGCGGCGGCCCCGGATGCGATTCGCAAAAGGCGGAGGTCCTCGATGCGTCGACTCTGCACGATCCTGGCGACGGCCTGCTTCGCCCACGCCCTGGCGGCCGCCGACGAGGCGTCCCTCCTTCTCAAGCCCGATCGCGTCTTCGACGGCTCGGCCGAGGCGCCGCACCCGGGCTGGGTCGTGATCGTGGCCGGGGGGAAGGTCGCGGCGGCAGGGCCGGCGGCCGAGGTGGCGGTCCCGCCCGGAGCGAGGACCATCGAACTGCCCGGCACCACGCTCCTGCCGGGGCTCATCGACGCCCATTCGCACCTGCTCCTGCACCCCTACGACGAAACGAAGTGGGAGGATCAGGTCTTGCGGGAGCCCCTGGCGGAGCGCATCTGCCGGGCGACGGCCCACGCGAGGGCCGGGCTGCTGAGCGGCTTCACCACCCTGCGCGACCTGGGGACCGAGGGGGCGGGGTTCGCCGACGTCGGCATCCGGTCGGCCATCGACCAGGGGATCATCCCCGGCCCGCGATTGCTCGTGGCGACCCGGGCCATCGTCGCCACGGGCAGCTACGCGCCCCGGGGGTTTGCCCCGGAGCATGGTGGCCTGCCCCAGGGGGCGGAGGAGGCGGGGGGCGAGGGACTTCGGGCCGTGGTGCGGGGGCAGATCCGCGGCGGTGCGGACTGGATCAAGGTCTACGCCGACACCCCGCACGGCCCGACGCCGGGGGCGAAGCCCGCCTTCTCGACGGAGGAGCTGCGGCTGATCGTCTCCACGGCGAGGGACGCGGGCGTGCCGGTCGTGGCCCACGCCGAGTCGAAGGAAGGGATGCGCCGGGCGACGCTCGCCGGGGTCGAGACGATCGAGCACGGCGACGAGGGGGGCGCCGAGGAGTTCCGGCTGATGGCGCAGCACGGCGTGGCGTTCTGCCCGACCCTCGCTGCGGCGGAGGCCTACGACCGCTACGAAGGCATCGGGCCCCCGACCCGCTTCGATTCGCGGCGGATGAGCGAGAAACGCGCCAGCTTCCGGGCGGCCCGGGATGCCGGCGTGACCATCGTCAACGGCAGCGACATCGGCGTGTTCGCCCACGGCGACGGGGCCCGCGAGATCGAGCTGCTCGTGGAGTTCGGGATGACGCCGGCCCAGGCCCTCCGCGCGGCGACGGGCGTGGCCGCGCGGGTCCTGCATCGGGAGGGGAAGATCGGGGAGGTCCAGGCGGGCCGGCTCGCCGACCTCGTCGCGGTCGAGGGGGACCCGACGCGGGAGATCGGCGCCCTGCGCCGGGTGCGGCTCGTGATGAAGGGCGGCACGATCCACCGAGGGCCCTGAATCGAGAACGGCCCGATGCGCCGGTCAGGTCGACTTCGGCCGGGCGTACGATTCCAGGAACCCGCAGGAGACGCAGCGGAACGACGCGACCTCCATCCTCGCCTTGCCGCCTGTGTTGAGTCCCCTCCAGCCCAATCGCTCGGGCGCCCCCCGGATCCAGGTAGCCACGCCCTCGGCCCCATTGGTTGCTTCGAGGATGTATCCCTCTTCCATCGCCCCGGAGCACTTCATGCACTTCGGCGTCGTCATCGCAAGTTTCCCCGCAAGTGGAAATCCGCCACGCCCACGCGACTGGCCGGGCGAGGTCGGGCTTACTTGTCGGCCCGGGCCGTGGCGGCGGCGACCTGGCGGAGGTGGGCGGCGAAGTCGGCCGGGACATCGGGCGGGGCGAAGGTGACCTTCTCGGGCGAGGCATCGAAGATGGTCGCGTACCAGACCAGCCCGGCCAGGTAGCAGCCGGCGGGGCCGGCGTGGTGCGAGTCGAAGGCGAGTTTGCCGGCCTTCCAGTTGTAGCCGACGTGGAGCGAGCGCGACTGGTCGGGCAGAATCGGTTCCTTGGCGTGCTTGGGGTCGAAGGCGGGATCGGGCCGGTAGCCCCAGTCCGGGTCGATATCCACCGCGTGGAATGCGTCGCCGACGGGGATGAGGCCGAGGCCCAGGTCGGCGGCGACCCGACGATAGGCGGCCCGGGATTTCTCCCACATCTCGGCCTGATCCTTCGCATGCGTCCCCGGCCCCACGAAGCCCCAATCCCTGGAGTCGACGCGATAGGCCCACGTCTGATGCACGACGACCCGGGCCTGGGGCTGGAGCGTTAGGACATAATCGCGCAACTTCGTGGCGAAGGGCTGATACGTCTCCGGGTTGGGCGAGAACATCGAGTATTGCTGGATCGTCACGACATCCCAGCGGGTGTCGCCCATCAGCTCCTTGAGCGACTTGCCCGCGTAGATCTTCGCTTCCTTGGACTCCGGATCGGCCAGGGAGGCCTCCACCCCTTTCCAGTGCCGTTCCAGAGGGCATCCGCCGATCGTGGCGTGCTTGACGATGATCTCGTCATCGGCCGACCGGACGATATTCGGCAGGTATTTCAGGGCATTGCCCGAGAAGCTGTTGCCGATGGCGAAGACGCGGACCGTTTTCGCGTGCGCGGGGGACGCCGCGCACGCCAGGGCCAGGAAGGCGAAGAATGTCAGGAGGGGTCGCTTCACGGATCAAGCTCCGGCGGGTTACGGGGACGCCGATGGGTCGGGCGTGGGGGCGTGGTTTCGGGCCGGTGCGGCTCGCGGACTTGCATCGTATCCAGCCGGGAGGGTCGCTCCTAGGACCCCGATCGCAATCCGGCCGGCGGCGGGCCGCATCGATCCCTGGCACACCGGTTGCTTACCAGTCGGAACGACACACCAAGGCTCCGCATCCCCTGGACTCTTCCCCATACCGCCCTCTCGTGGTTGGAGCCGCCCATGATCCGTGCATTCACCGCAGCCGCCCTCTCCATCGCCCTGGTTGCTTCAGCCCAGGCCCAGGACGGCCCCCTCCGCCGGGCCGGACGCGCCCTCGATCAGACGGGAAAGAACATTCGGGCGACCGTCGAGACCGAGATCGTCCGCGGTCAGATCACCGCGCAGGAGCGTGACGTCCTGACCCGGGTCGGCAAGCGGATCGACTGGGACAAGCAGCTCGCCGGGTCGACCCTCCGCCTCGAAGCCCAGCCGGGTGGGGTCGTCGTGCTCCAGGGCTCCGTGCTGTCCGAAGCCGCCCGGGCCCGGGTGATCGACCTGACCGAGAACACGACGGGCGTGACCAGCGTCGTCGATCAGCTCGGCGTCGTGAAGGATGTCAAGGTGATCGAGGCCAAGCCCGATCCCCGCGTGATCGAGGTGACGCCGCCCGCCCGCGTGATCGAGAGCCGCCCCGGGGCCCACATCATCGAGACCCCGTCCTCCACCACCGTGATCGAGCCGACCGCCCCGGTCGGCTCGAAGGTCATCATCAAGCCCTGATCCGCAGGCAGGAATCACCGGGCCGCCGGGCATCCTCACTCGGATGACCGGCGGCCTTTTTCGTGCGATCGGCGGTCACTTCGCGGCGCGTCGCTTGTAGGTGATCTTCATCATCGCGAATTCTTCGCCCTGGCCCTCGGGCGAGAACATGGTGAAGACGCGCGTGCCATCCCCCTTCCACTCGGTGGTCGACCGCATCTTCATGGCGCCTCCCTGCGGGCTCGGGCCCTCGACCGTCGCGTGCATCGCGTGGGTCTTGGGGTCGACCGTCCCCACGACCGCCGAGAAGCCCGGGGACATCGAGTCCACCCAGGTGCCGACATACTTCTTCCGGGAAGCATCCCACCCGGTGATGCTGTGGCCGTGGAAGGGCTTGCCGAACATCTCCCCTTGGAAGTCCTCGACCAGCCAGAAGCCGCCGACCATGGTGTTCGTCGCCGTCCCCCGGGTGACTTCCGGCTTCCCGCCCGGCTCCATCGTCAGTTCGATGGTGGCATCCCAGACGCCCACATCCTTGCGGAGGACTTCGTGCTCCGGGCCGGGTTTGGGCATGGGCATCTCCTGGCCCGGGGCCGGGGCGGCCACGCGATCCTGGGCGAACGCGGCTGAACCGAGGAACAGCAGGCCGAGGGCGAGCATCGATCGACGCATGGAAACAGCCTCCTTGGACACCAGCCGAGACACCTGAACAAAAGCACACAGGATTGTGTCCGTATGTTCGGCGATCCGCAAGCGCGATCTTGAAGCGATTCTCGGCCGCCGGCCCCTTGTCAGCCCCGGGGTGGCCGCAGCTCGAAGACGCCGATGGGCCGGGGGATGAGGGTTTCTCCGACGTCCCACTGGGAGACGGTGATCCCCCACCCCTCGGATTCCAGAGCTTCCAGCAGGCGGAGGCTCATCTTCCGGAACGGGTCGGCGAGCAGCACCCGCCCCCCGGCATTCGCCTCGAAGATCCGCCGGAGTTGGGGATGGAACTCCTCGACGTAGAGGATGTCGGCCCCGATGACCCAGTCATAGCGCCGGGCGTCGTCCCAGCGTGTCCAGTCCGCCCGGCGATGCTCGATGGCGACGCCGTTCCGCTCGCCGTTGCGGCGGCAGAGATCGAGCACCCCGCCTTCGTGGTCGGTCTGGACCACGAAGGCCCCGAGGGAGGCGGCGACGATGCCGGGCAGACCAGTGCCTGCGCCCAGTTCCAGGACGCTCCGGCCCCGGAAGTCGGATTCCCGGGAGGCGATCTCGTGGGCGAGGCCGATGGCCGACGGCCAGAGGTTGACCCCGTAGGGGACCCCGCCTTCCTTCCGGGTGATGGCCTGCTGCTCGTCGCCGAAGCTCAGCGAGACGCCGGCGTGCGCGACCGTCCAGGCGCGTCCGCCCTGGGTCAGGCGATAGTCCAGCAGCGGGACGGGCCCGCCCGGCGTTTCCAGCACGTTGGTCCGGCCCAAGCGCACCTCGTGTTCGGGCCCTGAAACGACGCGGCCGGCCGGCGTGAGCACGCCGGGCCGGCAGCCGTGAGATCGTCGAAACGTCGCGTCGCTCTCGGATCAGCTCGTCTTCAGCGAGATCTTCCGGGGCTTGGACTCGGGGCTCTTGGGCATCTCGATGCGGAGCACGCCGGCTTCGAGCGAGGCCTGCACGGTCTCGGGGTTCACCGCCTCCGGCAGGTTGATGGTCCGCTCGAATCGGCCGTAAGACCGGCCATTGTAGAGATAGCGGCGGCCTTCCTCGGGCTTGCGGACCGCCGTGATGGTCAGCAAGTCCTTGTGGATGGTGATATCGACATCTTCATCCTTCACGCCGGGCATCTCGGCCTCGACCCAGACGTGATCGTCGTCCTCCCACATCGCCAATGGGGCCCGGGCCTGGCCCGCGAGGGCCTCGCCGCCGAGGACGTGGTTGAACAGCGCATCCATCCGGTTGGTCGGCACCCAGGCGGTGTGATTGCGGGTAGCAGGGACCATGGGGAACCTCTCTCTCAATAGTTCGCGGGCAACCAATGAAAGGGAAATTACTCATAATCGAAGCGACCGGCGGGTCGGTGCCCGTCGAACTCCGACCATCCTGTCGCTCCCGCACAGAAGAAATTCAAAAACCGTGCCAATGAATCCAGCCCACCGGCAAGTCCCTACCCCATAAGGATTTGACTCGAAAACCCGGATGCGTCACCTTTGCGGCCTACTGCCAATTTGGCGACACGATCCACGACATGCCGACCTGCCTGATTGGCAGTCATCACCGGGACGGCATGGGTGCCATTGCGTCCCGCCATGCCGACGGTAAAGTCGGTGCCATTTCAGGGGGGCCGCGCCGATGATCCAGTATGATCCGAACCGCCACTGGCTCCGCGACCTCCGGCACCTGGGCACGAGTTGGACACTCCGGCGGGTCATCCGCGCCGTCGCGCTCGTCGGCCTCTATTCGATCGGCCTGAGCGTGGCGATCATGCGCCTCGACCTGGAGGGGCACCGGGCGATCTCGGGGACCTTCTCCCTGCTGGGTGTGATCCTGAGCATCGTGCTCGCCTTCCGCACGAACTCGGCCTATGACCGCTGGTGGGAGGGCCGGAAGCTGTGGGGGATGCTGGTCAACCACTCGCGGAACCTGGCCATCCAGATCGACGCCCTCCTCCCGCCCGAGGACGGCGCGGGCCGCGAGGCGTTCGCCCATCTCATCGCCGACTTCGCCCTGGCGCTGAGCGGCCACCTCCGCAACGACGTGGACCCGGCCGCCCTGGCGATGCTGGGCGGGCCCGACGACCCGCCCGGCCATGCCCCCTCGCTCCTGTCCCGCGCGATCGTGGTGCGGATCCAGGAGCTGCGCCGGGACGGCGTGATCGACGGGTTCGACCTCCTGGCCACGAAGCCGCACACCCAAGCCCTGCTCGACGTCGCCGGGGCGTGCGAGCGGATCCGCAAGACGCCGATCCCGTTCTCCTACAGCGTGTTCATCAAGTTGTTCATCCTCGCGTATGCCGCCATCCTGCCGGTCGGGCTGGTCCCCGAGTATGGCTACCTGGCCATCCCCCTGGTGATGATGATCGTCTTCGCCCTGCTGGGCCTGGAACTGATGGCCGAGGAGATCGAGGACCCGTTCGGGCTGGACTGCAACGACCTGCCGACCGGGGCGATCGCCGCGACGATCCGCGCCTCCGCCTGCGAGATCCTCGGCACGAAGCGCCCCCCGGCGCCTTCGGTCGCGCAGCCCTATAGCAAGGTCTTCTGATCGCGGACGGCCCGGAGGCGGCGGCCGGTACGAGAAATGCCCCGGATCTCTCGCGGTCCCATCCCTGGCCCGACCGGAGGAGCCGATGCCCGAGCCGACCCTGCTGATCGATGGCGTCCGGGTGCCCCGCTTCCTCTACGGCACCGCCTGGAAGGAGGAGGAGACGCAGAGGCTGACGGACCTCGCCCTGCGCGCGGGCTTCCGGGGCATCGACACGGCCAACCAGCGCCGCCACTACCACGAGGCCGGGGTGGGCCGGGCCGTCGCGGCCGCCATCGCGGCCGGGCTCGTGAGCCGGGATGATCTGTTCCTCCAGACCAAGTTCACCTTCCGCCCGGGGCAGGATCACCGCCTGCCCTACGACCCCGCCGCGCCCGTGGCCGCCCAGGTCGAGCAGTCGTTCGCCAGCTCGCTCGACCACCTCGGCACCGGCGTGGTCGATTCCTACGTGCTCCACGGCCCGACCCTGCGGATCGGCCTGGGCCCGGACGACCGGGAGGCCTGGCGGGCGATGGAGGCGATCCACGACAGCGGCCGCGCCCGCCTGCTCGGCGTCAGCAACGTGAGCCTGGAACAGCTGGACGCCCTCTGCCAGGGGGCGCGCGTCCGGCCCCGGTTCGTCCAGAATCGCTGCTACGCCAACCAGGGCTGGGATCGCGACGTCCGCGCCTATTGCTCCGCGAACGGGATGGCCTACCAGGGGTTCTCCCTGCTCACCGCGAACCGCGACGAGCTGGCCCACGCCGACCTGAGGCGGATCGCCGCCCGCCACGGACGGACCCCCGCCCAGGTCATCTTCCGGTTCGCCCTCGACGTCGGCATGATTCCGCTGACGGGCACGACCAACTCGGACCACATGCGGGCCGACCTCGACGCCTTCGATTTCCGCCTGGATCCCGCCGAGATCGAGAGGATTGAGCGGCTCTCCCTCCCCTGACACAGAGCCGTCGCGGCGGGCCCCGTCCTGGATGGCAATCGGCCTCCCGGCGGGGACTGGCGGGTTGGCGTGAGGGATGGCTCCTGGGACACTACCGGGTATCGCCCCCTCACCTTCGACCGCCGCACTCGATCGGAGCCCATGCCGATGCGCCGAGCCTGCTTCGCCCTGTTGATCGCCGCCCTCGCGCCGGCCCTGGTGCCGGGGATGGCCCTGGCCGATCCGCCCGGCCTGAAGACCCTGGCCATCGGGTCGCCGGCCCCCGACTTCAGCCTGCCCGGCGTGGACGGGAAGACGTACAGCCTCAAGGATTTCGCCTCGGCGAAGGTCCTGGTGGTCTACTTCACCTGCAACCACTGCCCGACCGCCCAGGCGTACGAGGCCCGCGTGGCGAAGCTGGTCGAGGACTACAAGGACAAGGGCGTCGCCCTGATGGCGATCTGCCCCAACGACGCCACGGCGGTCCGGCTCGACGAGCTGGGATATACCGACCTGGACGACACCTTTGAGTCCATGAAGATCCGGGCCCGGGATGCCCACTACAACTACCCTTACGTCTACGACGGCGAGACCCAGAAGGCATCGTTCGAGTACGGGGCGCTGGCGACGCCTCACGTATTCATTTTCGACGCCGAGCGGAAGCTCCGCTACAACGGCCGGTTCGACGACCAGGAGGTCAAGCCGGTCAAGTCGCACGAGGCGATCGACGCCATCGACGCCCTGCTGGCCGGCAAGCCGGTCCCGGTCGAGAAGACCCGCGTCCGGGGCTGCTCCACCAAGTGGGCCGACAAGCGCGACGCGGCCAAGGAGTCCCTGGCGAAGTGGGACGCCGAGCCCGTCACCCTGGAAACGATCGACGAGGCCGGCGCCGCCGCCCTGGTCAAGAACGACACCAAGGGACTGCTGGTCCTGAACCTGTGGGCCACCTGGTGCGGCCCGTGCATCCAGGAGCTTCCCGCGTTGGTGGAGATCCAGCGGATGTACCGGGGCCGGGGCCTGCGGGTCGCCACGCTGAGCCTGGACGACCCCGCCAAGAAGGACGACGCCCTCAAAGTGCTGACCGACAACCACGTCTCGGGCCTGAATCGGATCGTCCAGGTCGCCGACCGCGACAAGTTCGCCGACATCGTCGACAAGGAGTGGCCCGGCCCCGTGCCCCACACCCTCGTGATCGCCCCCGGCGGCGAGGTGATCTACCGCAAGACCGGCGCCCTCGACCCGCTCGAACTCAAAAGGGCGATCGTCGGCAAGATCGGACGGACCTACTGACGAGCGCCCAAAATCCCCGGGCGGTGATCGCCGCCCGGGGCCTGGAACGTCAGCCCATGCCATAACGCTTCATCTTCTGGCGGAGCGTGGCCCGGTCGATCCCCAGCCTCTGGGCGGCGGCCGCGCGGTTGCCCCCGCTCCGGTCGAGCGCGGCGCGGATGAGTGGGGGCTCGGCGACTTCGAGGAATCGGGCATGGAGGTCGGCGTCGGTCCGGCCCGCCTCCTGGGCGGCCCAGGCGGCGACGACCCCGGCCAGGTCCGAGGCGGGCGGCCGGGCCGTCATCGATGATGCCGAGGCCGCCGGGAGGTGTTCCGGTCGGATCGGCCCGCCGCGGGCCATGATCGCGGCGTGCTCCACGGCGTTCCGCAATTCGCGGACGTTGCCCGGCCAGGGGCGGGCCTTGAGCGCCGCGACCACGTCGTCGCCCAGCCCGGAGGCCGAGGCCGCGGCCCCCCGGCAGCGTGCCAGGAAGTGGGCGGCCAGGGCCGGGATGTCGTCCACCCGCTCCCGCAGGGCCGGGACGTGGATCGGGAACGCGGCGAGGCGGAAGTACAGGTCCTCGCGGAACGAGCCCGCCGCCACCAGGTCGGGCAGGGACCGGTTGGTGGCGGCCAGCACCCGGATGTCCACCGGCCGGGCCCGGCCGTCGCCGACCGGCGCGACCTCGCGGTTCTCGATCGCGCGGAGGAGCTTGACCTGGAGCGACAGGGGGGCGTCGCCGATCTCATCCAGCAAAACCGTCCCGCCGTGGGCCAGCTCGAACACCCCCTTGCGGTCCTGGGCCGCCCCGGTGAACGACCCCTTGGCGTGTCCGAACAGCTCGGCCTCGACCAGGCTCGGGCTCAGCGCCGGCAGGCAGACCGGGACGAACGGGCCGTCGCGGCGGGCCCCGTAGCGGTGCAGGGCCCGCGCCACCAGTTCCTTGCCCGTCCCGCTCTCGCCGGTGATCAGCACCGGCACGTCGGTCGCCGCGACCATCGCGATCCGCCGGAACAACGCCTGCATCGGCGCGGAGGCCCCGATCGGCACGTCCCCCGGATCGGCGGCCGGGGCGACCTCGCCGGGAGGGTCGACGCGCCCGCCCGCCTCCAGCGCCCGGCGGACCATGGCCGACGCCTGGTCCAGGTCGAACGGCTTGATCAGGTAGTCGAACGCCCCGGCCTCCACGGCGCGGACCGCCGTGTCCAGGTCGCCGAAGGCGGTCATCACCACCACCGGCGGCCCCCCGGCCCGGTCGCGGAGCCGGGGCAGGGCGGCGATCCCGTCCATCCCCGGCAGCCGGACATCCAGCATCACGGCGTCGGGGCGGAACTCGCCGGCGATCCGGAGCGCCTCCTCGGCCGAGGCGACCGCCTCCACCCGATGCCCCTCGTCGCCGAGGAACTCGCGGAACGCCCAGCAGATGCCCTCCTCGTCGTCCACCACCAGGATCCGACTCATGATGTCCCCTCGGCCCCGCCGCCGTCGCGGGGCAGTTGCAGGCAGAACCGGGTCCGGCCATCGGGCCGCGACCACGCCAATCTCCCGCCGTGCTCGACCGCCACCCGCCGGGCCAGGGCCAGGCCCAGGCCGATCCCCTCGGGCTTGCCGGTCACGAACGGCTCGAACAGGGTCGACTCCAGGCCCGGCGGGGGCCCCGGGCCGTCGTCGATCACCTCAAACCGGACGCCAGCATCGTCCCCCCTCGCCTCCAGATCGACACGCCCCCCGGGCCCGGCCGCCTCGATGGCGTTGAGCGCCAGGTTCAGGAGCGCCGACCGGACCCCCTCGGCGTCGGCCATGAGCGTGGGATGGCCTTCGGTCCTGCACGAGAATTCGACCCGGGCGTGGCGGCACGCCGGCTCGATCAGCCGGGCCACATCGCCGAGCAGCGTGCCCGCATCGCAGGCCGTCCGATCCCTGAGCCCGGGCCGGCCCAGGGCGAGCAGCCCCTTGACCTGGTCCTCGCACAGGGTGAGTTGCCGCAGCGCCACGTCGAGGCTCTGGTCGGAGCCGGCCCCCGGGCAGCGTCGGGCGTGCAGCTGCACGGCGATCCGGGCGCCGGTGGCGGCGTTGCGGAGCTGGTGGGCCAGCCCGGCGCCGAGCTGGGCCAGGACCCCGGCCCTCTCGGTGCGGCGGATCGCCTCGCGCATCTCGCGGAGCTGGGCCGCCATCCGGTTGACCGAGCCGACGAGGTCGCGGATCTCGTCGCCGTGCCCGGCGTCGTCCAGCTCGCGGAAGTCGCCCGCCGCGATCGCCGCGACCTGCTCGCGCACCGAACGGAGCCGCTCGCCCATCCGGTGGGCCACCCAACCCGTGACCGCCGCCATCGGGGCCAGGGCGATCAGGCCGATCGCCAGGGGGGGCAGCGCCGCATCCCAGCGGGCCCGTCGCCAGGCGTCCGCCGGGTACAGGACCAGCAGCGACGGCCGATCCGACCCGCCGGCCGCCCGGACCGAGGCCGCCAGGTAGCGCCGGCCGCCCAGCTCCAGCTCGGGCGAGCGGCCGGGGGGGTCGACGCGGGGCCGGCTCGGCAGCGACCGGAGCGACTCGGGCAGGGTCGCCAGCCCCGGCACCGTCGACTCCAGGACCCGGCCGTCCCCGGAGCAGGCCACGAACTCGGCCCCCGACAGCCCGCGCATCCGGGCCAGGACCGTCGCCGTGAGCGGGAAGTTCGGCCGGTCCAGCGTCCCGATCACGCCGTCGAGCTGCCCGGCGAGCCTCGCCCCGGCGCGGTCGGCGGCCAGGCCGGCCGACACCAGGGCCGTGGCGGCCACGGCCACCACCTGCACGGCCATCAGCGGGACCAGGATCTGGGCGCGGATCGACCCTCGCATCGAGGCCCCCGTCGGCGAACCGGGCCCGGGGATCGCGGGCTTTTCCCCGCCGGTCACTGGACGCCCCCTGGCCATCGGATCATGATAAGCGAACTCGCCCAACCGCGCCAGGGGCCGTCCGGCCCGGCACTCTCCGCCCTCCGAAGGACCGATCGATGTTCCCAATCCGTTTCCGGGCCCCCTCGACGGCATTGATCGCCGCCGCACTCGTGGGCCTCTCCCTGTTCGCCTCGGCCCGCGGGGTCGGCGCGCAGGACCCGGCCGCGAAGGCCGAGGCGAAGGCGAAGGCGAAAGCCAAGGCGAAGAAGGCCGCACCCCAGCCCAACAAGGAACCCGCCGCCTCCGGGGACAAGCTCCGCGCCCCCAAGGGATTCAAGGTCGAGTTGATCCACCCGGTCCCCCGCGAATCGCAGGGGTCGTGGGTCAACCTGGCGATCGACCCCAAGGGCCGGATCATCGCCTCGGACCAGTATGGCAAGCTCTACCGGCTCACCCCCCCGCCCGTCGGCGGGCCGATCGGCGACCCGAAGGTCGAGCCGATCCCGGTCGAGATCGGCGAGGCCCAGGGCCTCTTGTGGGCCTTTGACAGCCTTTACGTCGTCGTCAACACCGGCGGGACGTACAAGAGCGGGCTCTACCGCGTCACCGACACGAATAACGACGACCAGCTCGACAAGGTCGAGATGCTCCGCGAGCTCCAGGGCTCCGGCGAGCACGGCCCCCACGGCGTGGCCCTGAGCCCCGACGGCAAGTCGCTCTACGTGGTCGCCGGCAATGCCACCAAGCTGACCGAGATCGACGACTCGCTGGTCCCGCGCGTCTGGGGCGAGGACAACCTCCTGCCCCGGATGACCGACGGCCGCGGCTTCATGAGGGACGAGAAGGCACCCGGCGGCTGCATCTACAAGGTCTCCCCCGATGGCAAGCATTGGGAGCTGACCTCGATGGGCTACCGCAACCAGTTCGACCTGGCCTTCCACCGCGACGGCGACCTGTTCACCTACGACTCCGACATGGAGTGGGACATGAACACGCCGTGGTATCGCCCGACCCGGGTTTGCTTCGCCGCCAGCGGGGCCGACTTCGGCTATCGCAACGGCGCCGGCAAGTGGCCGACCTACTATTTCGACAGCCTCCCGCCGGTCGTCAACATCGGCCCCGGCTCCCCCACCGGCGTCGCCTTCGGCTACGGGGCCAAGTTCCCCGCCAAGTACCAGGACGCCCTGTTCATCTGCGACTGGAGCTACGGCAAGCTCTACGCCGTCCACCTCAAGCCCCAGGGCGCGGCCTACGGCGGCGACCTCGAAGAGTTCATCACCGGCTCGCCCCTGCCGCTCACCGACCTGGTCGTCCACCCCGGCGACGGGGCGATGTACTTCGCCATCGGCGGCCGTCGCACGACCTCCGGCCTCTATCGCGTGACCTACACCGGCGAGGAGTCCACCGCCCCGTCGACCACGGAGCTCGCCGGCGCCGACCTCCGGGCGATCCGCAAGCAACTGGAAGCCTTCCACGAAGGCCCCGACCCCAAGGCCGTGGAAACCGCCTGGCCCTACCTGTCGCACGAGGACCGCTTCATCCGCTACGCCGCCCGCGTGGCGATCGAGCACCAGGACCCGGCCTCCTGGGCCGACAAGGCCCTGGCCGAGACCAACCCCCAGGCCAGCCTGGAAGCCCTGCTCGCCCTGGCCCAGGTCTCGGCCCAGGACCCCGCCCACCGCTCGGAATCCGACCCCAAGCCGGATCCCAAGCGGCGCGGCGAGATCCTCGACGCCCTGGCCCGGCTCGACTGGGCGAAGCTGTCCTACCAGCAGAAGCTCGACCTCCTGCGCGTCCACGCGGTCACGCTCAACCGGATGGGCAAGCCCGATGAGGCCGCGGTCGCCAAGCTCATCGCCCGGTTCGACCCGGCCTTCCCGGCCTCGGGACGCGAGCTGAACATCGAGCTGTCCAACCTCCTGATCTATCTGGAGGCCCCGGACGCCGCCGCCAAGACCGTCGCCCTGATGGAGAAGGCGCCCACCCAGGAGGAGCGGATCGACTACGCCCGGTCGCTGCGGACCCTGAAGACCGGCTGGACGCCCAAGCTCCGCGAGGCCTACTTCTCGTGGTTCCTGGACGCCAACAACTTCAAGGGCGGGGCCAGCCTCGATGGGTTCCTCAAGAACATCAAGAACGACGCCCTCGCCACGCTCTCGGAGGAGGAGAAGGTCGCCCTGAAGCCGATCATCGAGGCCCAGCCGAAGCCCAAGGCGACGGCCGCCGCCGCCTCCCGCCCGTTCGTGAAGGCCTGGACCCTGGAGGAACTGGTCCCCCTGGTCGAGTCGGGCCTGGGGAAGAAGCGCGACTATGACCACGGACGGACGCTGTTCGCGGCCACGCAGTGCTTCTCCTGCCACCGCTACGACAACGAGGGCGGGGCGGCCGGCCCCGACCTCACCGGCGTGGCCGGGCGCTACAGCACCCGCGACCTGCTGGAGCAGATCATCGTCCCCAGCAAGGTGATCAGCGACCAGTACGAGGCGATCACCGTCGCCACCACCGACGGCAAGGTCTACACCGGCCGGGTGGTCAACCTGAACGGCGACAACATGATGATCAACACCGACATGCTCGACCCCAACGCCCAGGTGTCGATCAACCGCAATGACATCGAGGAAAGCAAGCCGTCGCCGATCTCGATGATGCCCGAAGGGCTGCTGTCCACCCTCAACGAAGAAGAGATCCTCGACCTGGTCGCCTACCTCCTGTCCCGGGGCGACCGGAACGCCAAGATGTTCCACTGACCGGACCCGCACCCCGCCCGGGCCGATCCCTCGGCCCGGGCGGGATGGCCCGGGAAGTAACCGTTTGCCTCCCGGGCCCGACTCTGCGACAATGCGACCCCGCTGACGTGCCCCCCGTCCCGCCCCGCCCATCCCTCCGTCGGAGTTCCCCTGATGCAGACACCGAACGCGAACCGGCGCACCTTCCTGTTCCAGTCGGCCGCGACCGTGGCCGCGGTGGCCTCGTCGGCGAACATCGCGGCCAACGCCTACGCCGGGGGGAGCGACACCCTCAAGATCGGGCTGGTCGGCTGCGGCGGCCGGGGCACCGGCGCCGCCGAGCAGGCCCTGACCGCCGACCCGGGCAACCGCCTGGTCGCCATGGGCGACGCCTTCCCCGACCAGATCGAATCGAGCTTCTCCACCCTCAAGGGCTCCGCGGTCGCCGAGCGGGTCGACGTCCCCTCGGACGCCCGGTTCAGCGGCTTCGACGCCTACAAGAACGTGATCGACGCGGTCGACGTCGTCCTCCTGGCCACCCCGCCGGGGTTCCGGCCGATCCACTTCGCCTACGCCGTCGCCAAGGGCAAGCACGCCTTCATCGAGAAGCCGATGGCCGTGGACGGCCCCGGCCTCCGGATGTTCCTGGACGCCGCCAAGGAATCCAAGGCCAAGGGGCTCGCCGCCACCCACGGCTTCTGCTGGCGGTACTACGAGCCCCGCCGCGAGCTGATGAAGCGCGTGGCCGACGGCGCCATCGGCGACATCACCTCCGTCGAGACCACCTACAATTCCCGGGGCGTCTGGGATCCCCGCCGCACCCGCGAGCAGTGCTCCAACGACATGGAATACCAGATGCGCAACTGGTATTACTACTCGTGGCTGAGCGGCGACCACATCGTCGAGCAGGCGGTCCACGGCATCGACACGATGGCCTGGGCCCTCGGCGACGCCCCGCCCACCAAGTGCTGGGGCGTGGGCGGCAGGCAGGTCCGGACCGACGCCAAGTACGGCAACATCTGGGACCACTTCTCGATCGTCTACGAGTATCCCAACGACGTCCGGGGCTACCACCAGTGCCGGCACTGGGCCGAGACGGCCTCCCAGACCGCCGACTTCATCCAGGGCACCAAGGGTCGCGCCGAGGTCTTCAACAAGCGGATCACGGGCGCCAACAAGTGGCGGTACGAGTCGGCCGGCAAGCCGCTGGACATGTACCAGTCCGAGCACAACGAGATGTTCGCCGCGATCCGCGCCGGGCGGCCGATCAACAACGCCGAGCAGGGGGCGTACAGCACGCTTCTGGCCCTGATGGGCCGGATGGCCGCCTATACCGGCGAGGTCATCACCTGGGATAAGGCGATGAACTCCCAGGAAGCCCTCGTCCCCAAGGAATTCGCCTGGGGCGACGCGCCGCACGCCGCGATCCCGATCCCCGGGATCCACAAATTCGCCTGATCGGACTCGCCCAGGCTCGCTTCATCCGGCACGATGCCCGCCCCACCGGGCCGGGCATCGTGCCGGTCGCACGATCCGTGGCATCCGCCCGGAAAACTCCGGGAATTCCCCGACTCGGGGTGTTGAATTGGTGCAACATCCCGGTTTCCGTCGTCACTGAAAACGCGAACGGACGTTATAACCTAGATTCCTGGAGAGGCAGGACCCGGTCGACCCGCCGGGTCCCTCGCAAAGGTCCAACGGTTCTCGACGATTTCAACCATGCTTCAAACTTGCTACTCATCCCTCGACCTCTCGGCAACCTCGCGGACGGGCCGCACGATTCGGGCGGGCTGCTCGCCGATGAAGCGTGCGATCGACGTGGTGGGCGCGGGGCTCGGCCTGGTGCTGCTCCTGCCGGTGATCGCGGCGATCGCCGTCCTGATCCGGCTCGAATCGCGGGGCCCGATCCTGTTCCGCCAGGCTCGGATGGGGTTGGGCGGGCGCACCTTCTTTTGCCTGAAGTTTCGCACCATGATCCCCGATGCGGAGTCCCGCCTCCGCGAGTTGGAGGCCCTGAACGAGGTGGCCGGCGGCGTCCTGTTCAAGATCAAGGACGACCCGCGCGTCACCCGGCTCGGAAGGTTCCTCCGCAAGACCAGCCTCGATGAGATCCCGCAGTTGTGGAACGTCCTGATGGGCGAGATGAGCCTGGTGGGCCCCCGGCCCCTCCAGATCCGCGACAGCCAGAAGCTGGCGGACATCAACCCTCTGGGCTATGCCCACCGGCTGAGCGTGATGCCCGGCGTGACGGGGCCCTGGCAGGTCGGCGGACGGAGCGATGCCGATAGCGAGACGATGATCCGCCTGGACCTCGAATACGTCGAGAACTGGTCCCTGGGCCTCGACCTCCGCATCCTCCTCCGCACCGTCTGGGTCGTCCTCGCCCGCTCCGGCGCCTGCTGAGCCGCCCGCCCCGCCTCCTCGGCTCGCCCCATCCCCCCAGGCGAAGCCGGACCTCCCCCCTCGCTCCCCCTCAGCCTGCAACTTCCTCGACCATCACGTCCGCTTCGAGCCGCTTCACCGTGGCCAGATCGATGCCCCCGGCATCCCACGTCAGCGCATTGGCGGTGGCCGAGGCGACCGCCCGGCGGAGCATCGCGGCCGGGTCCAGGCCGCCGAGCCAACCATCGACGCACCCGGCCAGGAGGCAGTCTCCCGAGCCGATGGGATTGACCGCCTCGATCCGGGGGGGATGGACGCGGAACGACCGGCCGTCGACCCGGGCCAGCACCCGGCCGGGCCCGTCGGTCACGATCGCCGACCGGATCCCGCTCCGTGCCCAGGAGTCGAGCAGCCCGGCGAGGTCGGCCTCGGTCGGATCGGCGATCCGGAGGTGGGCGGCGGCCTCGCGGCGGTTGAGCTGGATCGCGTCGGGCCAGGCGTCGCGGAAGGCCGCGAGCGCCGGGCCGTAGGTGTCGACGAAGGCGGGGATGCCGTGCCGCTTCGCGGCCCCCGCGAGGGCGGCGTACAGACCGTGGGTCGCGGCGGACGGGCTGGAACCGGACAGCGTCAGCGCCTCGATCCCGCCCCGGCCCAGGGACGACTCCACCCGCTCGACCAGCGTCGCGGCCTCGTCGGCGGCGATGTCGGGGTCGGGGTCGAAGAAGGCGGTGGCCGCGTCGTCCGGGCCCCGCACGGTCAGGATCACCCGGGTGGCGGAGCGGGTCGGCACGATCAGGGGGTCGAAGCCGTCATCTTCGCGGAGCAGGGCCTCGCAGAGGTCCCCCATGACCCCGCCCAGGAACGTCGCGGGCCGGGCCGGTCGGCCCAGTCGGGCCAGCGCCCGCGCGACGTTGTTCCCCTTGCCGCCGACCACCTCGCGCAGCGACGTGCCCCGGACGTTGTCGCCGGGCGACCAGCGAGGCACCGCCAGGGTCTTGTCGAGGCAGGGGTTGGCCGTGACGCAGAGGATCATGGCGGCGCCGTTCGCGTCAATGGAGCGGCGACGGCGGATCGGCCGGGCCGCGACGCCGGGGGCGCCCGTCGAGCAGCGACAGGAGGCCGGCGGACGGCTCCAGGCAGGTGCTCGCGACCAGGGCGAACGCGAAACCGGCGAGGATCAGCAGGCCGGCCGGCGCGACCGGCAGGGACCAGGCGGACGGGCGGATCTGGCCGGCCACCGCGGCGAGGATCGAACCGAACCCGACCTCCAGGGCCAGGCCGACCACGATCCCGTCGAGGAGGGAGCCGTCGCGCTCCGCGCACCCCGCGTCGCCAGGGAAGTGATCCATCGTGAGCCTCCGCCTCGAGGTTGTCCTGAACGTGTGCGGGAACCGTAGGATGTTATCCCCCGGCTGTCAACGGGGCTCCATCCGAAATCGTTCGGCCACCCGGCCCGGCTTCCGGGCCGGATCGAGTCGCGACGGCGTCTTACTGGGAGACTCGACGTCGGCGGACGCTGCACGACGGGCCTTTTCGCCTCACTCCGCCACGAACCCGACGTCTGCGCGGCCACCCCCGCCATCGAGCGGACGCGGCGACGGGCCCGCGATCCGGCCCCGGGGTCCTGCTCGGTTGTGGGAGGTGGACGCGCCGGATAAATTGGGTCGATTCTGTCCGTCCCGGTGCCACCACCAGCGAGCGTTCCATGAACGGCCCCGCCGTCCGCATCCTGCCTTATCTCCTCGCCTTCTTCAGCAGCCTGGTGATCATGATCCTGGAACTCGTGGCCAGCCGCCTGGTGGCACGCCACGTGGGCGCGTCGCTGGACGTCTGGACCAGCGTCATCGGGATCATGCTGGGGGGGATCTGCCTGGGCAACGTCCTGGGCGGTCGCCTGGCGGACCGCTCGCAGCCGCTCCGGGTGATCGGGCCCCTGTATGCCCTGGCCACGGCGCTGACGCTGGGCTGCCTCTGGATCAACGCGCTGGGCGGGCTGATCCCCGTGGAGGGGGTGCCGACCTGGGTCCGGACGATCTCGCTGGTCACCATCGACTTCCTGATCCCCGGCACCGTCCTCGGGATGATCGGCCCGGTGGTGGCCAAGCTGGCCGTCGAGCAGGCCCACAAGTCCGGCTCCGCCATCGGCGACGTCTACACGCTGGGCGCCGTGGGGTCGATCGCCGGGACGTTCCTGGCCGGCTATCAGCTGATGTACCTGGCCTCGACCACCACGATCATCACCCTGGTGGCCGCCGCCCTGGCCCTGCTGGCCACGATGATGCTGGGCGGGGATCGGGTCGGCCGCGTGCTCGGCCTCCTGACCGCGGCCTTCCTGGCCTTGGGTTCGATCGGCCCGGTGGTGCGGTCGGTGCCGGTGCCGGGCGTGGTGGTGGGCGGCATCGCGATCAACCCCCTCGCGCTGGTCGGGCACGTCCTGGCGCTGATGCTGGCGGCGATCGGCGTCGTCCGGCTGGTGCAGGCCAAGCTGCCCCCGGAGGCCCCCGACGAGGCCGATCTGTCCGGGATGGAGCTGTCCCACAGGCCGAAGCTCGGCGACCTGGCGGCGCTGTCGTTCCTGATCAGCCTGGCGTTCATGGCCTTCGAGATGGCCGCCGGCCGGCTGGTGTCGCGGCACCTGGGGTCGAGCATCTACGGCTGGACCAGCGTGATCGGCGTGCTGCTGGGCGGGCTCAGCCTGGGCAACTTCCTGGGCGGCAAGCTCGCCGACTTCATCAAAAGGGAGAAGCAGGCGAGCTGGCTGTTCCTGGCGGCGTCGGCCCTCCTGCTGTCGGTCCTGTTCCTGGAGAGCCCGCCCCGCTGGCTGGTGTCCAACCCGATCGGCTACTTCTTCAAGGATGAGCCGCGCGAGCCCTTGATCTCCGGCGGCGGTTCGCTGCTCAGCACGGCGATCACGATGACCGGCCGGAGCTGGGGCGTCCGGGTCTTCCTGGTCACGTTCGTGGCGTTCTTCCTCCCGTCGGTCGCGCTGGGGACGGTCAGCCCGGTCATGGCCAAGCTGGCCATCGAGCGGGTCCGCCGCACCAAGAGGACCGGCGGCGCCATCGGCGCCGTGTACGCCTGGGGCATGGTGGGCAGCATCCTCGGGACGTTCTTGACCGGGTTCCTGCTGATCGACGTGCTGGGCACCAAGGGGGTGATCCTGCTGGTGGCCACCCTGATGGCCCTGGCCGCCACGGTGCTGGGCACCACCTGGCACGCGGTCTGGGCGGGCATCCCGCTCGGGATGTGCGTGATCGCGTACATGCCCGGGCCGCTGTTCCCCGAACAGCAGGGACGACGCCTGAACTGGTTCCAGAATGCGATCAACTCCATCCCGAAGCAGGGGCAGGCCTGGGGGCTCCGCGAGGCGACCTTCGACCCCGACACCAACGAGGAAGACGGGCTGGCCTGGATCGACGAGAGCAACTATTACTACATCAAGGTCGAGAACTCGCAGGACGCCGAGGGGAAGAAGCGGACCCTGGTCCTGGACAACCTGATCCACGGCTACTTCATCCTCGACCACCCCGAGCGGCTCGACTACGACTACGAGCACATCTACGCCCTGGTGTCCGACCGGGTCGCCAAGGCCAAGAAGAGGGCCCGGCTGGCCAAGGATCCCGCGGCCAAGGACCCCACCGCCATCAACACCATGTTCCTGGGCGGCGGGGCCTACACCTTCCAGCGCTACATCCAGCACACCTACCCCGGCTCGGTGGCCGAGGTCGCGGAGATCGACCCGGCCGTCACCCGCGCCAACCATGCGGCCCTGGGTCTGCCCAAAGACACGCCGATCAAGACCACCTGGGGCGACGCCCGCCAGTTCGTCGAGCGGAACCAGGGCAAGAAGCAGTTCGACATCGTCTTCGGCGACGCGTTCAACGACTTCTCGGTCCCCTGGCACCTCACCACCCGCGAGTTCAACGACAAGCTCGCCACGATGATGGACCCGGACGGCGTCTACATGATCAACATCATCGACGTCTACGAGTCCGACGCCAAGGCCGAGGAGAAGGCACGTAAGGAAGTCGCGGCGATGAAGAACCCGCCGGCCAACGCCATGGAGACCGCCCTGGCCAGGGAGAAAGCCAAGGCCCTCCGCTACGGCGGCTTCCTCGGCTCGTGGATCGAGACGGCGCGGAAGACGTTCGACCACATCTACGTCTTCGGGACCGACTCCACGCCCGGCAGCGGGCTCCGCGAGACCTTCGTGGTGGTCGCCTCCAGGAAGCCCCTGGACCTGGACATCCTGGGCGGGCGCGACGACGACCCCCGGTTCTTCCAGGATGACCAGCTCCTGGAGCCCAAGCCCTACTCCAAGGAAGACATGGACGCCATCAAGGCCCGATCGCGCGGGATCATCCTGACCGACGACTATGCCCCGGTCGAGAACCTCCTGGCCCCGGTGGCGGAGACCCGCGGCGATGACTGAGCCCCAGCCCACGAGATCGGGGCCCGGCGGGGTGAGCTGGCGGGCCGTGGCCATCGGCTTCGCCCTGGCGCTCGCCTGGGCCGGCTACCTCGCCGTCTTCGGCCCCTCCGGCGGCGAGGGCGGGCTGGAACCGCCCCGGCTCGGGGGCGGGTCCGCGACGGCGGGGCCGGTCGACGTCGCCTGGACCCTGAGCGACCTCGACGGCAAGCCGGTCGAGTTCGCCTCGTTCCGGGGCCGGCCGATCCTGCTCAACCTCTGGGCGACCTGGTGCCCCCCGTGCGTCGCGGAGATGCCCTCGATCGCCAAACTCGCCGCCGACCCGAGGATGAAGGATGTGGCCGTCGTCTGCGTTTCGGTCGACGGCTCGCGCCAGGCCCCCCGGCGCTATGCCGAGGGGAAGGGCTGGGCGATGACCATGCTCCATGCCACCGGCGTCCCCGACCCGTTCCTCACCGACGGCATCCCCGCCACCTTCATCATCGACCCCTCCGGCCGCGTCGTCGCCTCGGAGATGGGCGCCGCCCGGTGGGATGATCCCTCCGTCTTCGACTACTTCGCCCGGTGGTCCGCCCCGGCGAAGTGAGCCCCCGAAGGTCCGGCATCCCGGCCCGATCAGAGGGACGCCGACCGGATCGTCTTGAGGTAGCCCAGGATGATCCCTCCCAGGAGCAGCCCGAGGGCGATCTTGACCACCGGCCTGATCCTGGGCCGGAGGTGCGGCGTCCGCCCGATGATGTCTCGGTACGGAGGGGAGAACACCACGCCCGACCCGAAGCACAGGAGAAGGCGGAGGATGAACGTCACGAGGAGGAGGCCGGCCACGATGAACAACGCCGACGTGGCCGTTTCCTGCATGGATAGGAAGAGGTAAGCCCCGGCCCACAGCAGGCCGAGCATCCAGCAGGCGGCGAGCGCCACCGCCGCCCAGCGGGCCCAGGTCTTGAACCGCCCGAGCCCATTGCCCACGGCCGCGAAGAAGGCGGCAAGGGCGAGCCAGATGAAGCCGATGACCAGGAAGAACGCCAGCCTCTCCCCGTTGTCCTTGAGCCGATCGGACAGTTCGATCAGCAGCAAGACGGTGGCCAGGACGGCGCGCCCCATGGCGAACGCCACGAGATAGCAGAGCAGGCCGATCGCCGCGATCGACGCCTCGTGCCCCAGGTACTTCCGGCGGGCCGCCTCCGCGTCGGCGTCGACGACCGGGCCGGCCGAGCCGGGCTTGATCCCGGCCCGGGGGGCCTCGAACGGGTTGATCTCATCCGGCGGGGCGAAGCTCATCGGATCGTCCTGGCGAGGGAATGCCCTGCTACCCCCTGCGTCCCGAGCTGAGGAGCGCCCCGATGATGCCCAGCAGGATCAGCCCGAGGATCAGCCCGAGGAAGATCTTCACGATGATGCTGGTCTTGTACTTGATGTGCGGCGTCTGGGCGATGACCTGCTTGTAGGCGGGGGAGAATACCACGCCCGACTTGGCGCAGACGAGCAGGTAGAGGATGTAGGACGTGATCAGGAGGATCACGACCACGACGGCGATCCCGCCCGCCGCAAATTCCCTCGGCATGACCAGGGCGATGAACGCGGCGACCCCCAGCATGTAGAGGATCGACAGGGCGTTCAGGACCACGGCCGTCCAGCGTGCCCAGGCTTGGAGCTTGTTCAGGCCGAACCCGAGGGCCGCCGTGAGGACGAGCAGGGCGAACGAGAAGACGCAGACCAGCGCCAACCCCATCATCTGGCCCGGATCTCTCGGGGCGTCGCCGATCGACCCCGTCAGTTGCAAAACATTGCCGATCAGGCCGAGCCCGCAAAAGAGGGCGGACAGGTAGTAGAGCGATCCGATCGACTTGACCGACGCCTCGTGCCCGAGGTGGGCGCGGCGGGTCAGTTCCGCGTCGGTGCCCACCCCCTCGACCGGGACGGCCTTGATCCCGGCGCGTGGGGCCTCGAATGGGTTGATCTCTTCCGGCGGGGCGAAGCTCATGAGTCAATTCCTGGCAATTGGGGCAGGGCGTCCGATCATCCCTCAGAAACGCAGGTTGATGGACGCCCAGATGAGGCCGAGCACCATCATGCCGGTGATCAGGGCCAGGAAGATCCCCGCGACGGGATTCGGCTTGGGCTGGATGTGCGGCGTCTGGGCGATCACATCCTTGTAAGCCTTCGAGAAGACCACCCTTCCCCCGGGCCCGATCAGCATGTGGTAGAGAATGTAACCCTCGACCAGCAGGGCGATGCCCTTGCCGGTCAAGATTGGGGCGGTCAGGAGTTGGGGATTAGCGAAGGACAGATAGACCAGTTCCCCAAGATTCCACAGGGTGGCCAGCGTGGTCAGAACGACAAGTGCCAGGCGTGCCCACGCATGGAGTTGGACCAATCCGTACGCCAGGGTCGAATAGAGGGCGAAGACGGCAAGGAGCCCCCCCCCGAACAGCCCGGCGGCGAAGCGGCCCTGGTCGATGCCGATGACCCCGAATGCCTTCAACAGAAAGACGACCGAGCCGAGGCCCGCCAGGAACGCCCCTAAGGCCAGCAGGATCACGATGGCCCCGACGGCCGCCTCGTGACCGAGGTGGGCGCGGCGGGTCAGTTCCGCGTCGGTGCCCACCCCCTCGACCGGGACGGCCTTGATCCCGGCGCGTGGGGCCTCGAATGGGTTGATCCCTTCCGGCGGGGCGAAGCTCATGGGCGGTCCTGGCGGGGGGTGGGGACGGGGCGCGATGGCGAGGCGAGCCGACGCATCAGGGTCGCCGAGCCATCGTCGGATGTCAAGCGCTTCGATCCATCGATCAGACCTCGAACAGCGGATCGCCCGAGATGAAGGGCTTGCCGCGGCCGGCCGGGTCGGCCACCGGGCCGCCCACCAGCGACAGGTACGAGACGGCGAACAGGAGCATCGTGAACGGGTAGGTGACCAGGGCGCCGATCCCGCACGCGAGGAAGCCGCCCAGGTTGACCAGATACGAGAGCAACAGCAGCCCCAGGAGGCCCAGGACGCGCCCGCGGGTGGCCTCCACCGAGAGTCGGAGCGACTCCAGCGGGCCGGCCCCCCGCTCGATGATCAGGAAGTAGAATTGCGAGAGCCGGATCATCACATAAGTCATCCCGACCACCACGACCAGCATCCCGACGAGGAAGATCGCGCTGACGGTGCCCTGATCGCCCGACCCGACCACGCTGGCCAGCCCGCCGGCCAGGGCCATGAGCAGGCCCGACGCCCCGGCCGTCATGATCGTGAAGAGGATCGACGCGACGAGGACCGGGAGGAGGTAGCGGCCCCCGGCGAAGATGTCCGCGAACGACGCCTGCCGCCCCCGCGCGATGTCCATCAGGACCATCGCCATGCCGATCGTGACCCAGGTGATGAACAGGCCGATGGCGAATTGCACGACGATGCCGGCGACCATCATCAGCAGGGCCCCCTGGACCGCCGCCGCGTTGTTCGGGTTGGGCCCGGGGACGGCGGGGCCCCCGGCCGGGATCATCGAGACGGTCGTCCCGCCCACCATCGCCAGCGCGATGAGCGGGATGAAGACGCCGACGACGCAGATCAGCCACCACCCGATCACGGTGCCCAGGCACACGGCCCACTGGTCCTTGAAGATCTCCCAGGTCCGGCCGAACACCTCGCCCACCCCGAACGGGAGCGACGACGAGCCCGGCTCGTAGGCGAACCCCGGCCGGCCCGGGGCCGCCTTGGGCGTCATGTAAGGGTTGAAGGCGTCGTCGGGCGCGTCATACGGGTTGATCGAAGACATCGGCGTCCTGCTTTCGGGGGGGGTCAGAGGAGGTGTCGGGCCTTGATCTGGAGGTAGCGGTTGACCAGCGGGGCGGTCAGGTCGTCGGGGAAGGCGTCCAGGGTCAGCGCCCCCTGGAGCCGGAGGCCGGCGATGGCCTTCTCGCGCCAGGTGAGCATCGACGCGGCGACGGCCCCCTCGTAGAACCCCGGGCCCGGGCCATCGGGCGCCGCATCGGCCAGGGCGAACAGGTCGCGGTCGCGGAGGAAGACCCCCAGCGGGAGGTGACGCCCGACGATGTTGCTCAGGTGGTCGGAGATCTGCTGGGCATTCACGTCATCGAACACGTTGGTCATCAGCACCACCAGCGACCGCTTGCGGCACCGGCGTTCCAGCTCGACGAAGGCGCGGTCGTGGCGGGCCTCGACCAGCTCCGGGAAGACGTCGTGGACGGCGTGGACGATCCGGTTGATCCGCCGGGCGCCCCCGCCCGGCGGGACGTAGGCCCGGATCCGGTCGGAGTAGGCCAGGACCCCGACCTGATCGCCCCGGAGCAGGGCGACGTGGGCCAGCAGGATCATGGCGTTGAAGGCGTGGTCCAGCGGCGACAGCCCGCCGCCGGTGTCGCCGGCCATCATCCGCCCGCAGTCGATCAGGAACATGACCCGTTGGCTCTGGTTGGCCTGGTGGGCGCGGACCGTGACCTTGCGGCGGCGGGCGGTGGCCTTCCAGTCGATGTGGCGGGGCTCGTCCCCCCGGGCGTAGTCGCGGAGCCGCTCGAACTCGTTGTCCGTCCCCAGCCGCCGCGACCGCCGGACGCCCAGGGCGTTGAGCTTGTCGCGGCGGGCGAGCAGGGCATACCGGCCGATCTGGCGGATGTCCGGGTAGATTTTGACCCGGTCCTCGGCCGGCATCCGCACCGACCGAGCCCACAGGCCCAGCCGGCTCATCACCAGGGCATCGACGCGCCGCAGGGCATAGGTCCCCCGGCGTTTCGGGGTGGCCCGATACGCCAGCACGGCCCGCCCCCGGCGGGGCAGCCGGACCTCGAACTCGTGCGGGTCGGCGACCATGGCGTCGGGCACGTCGTCGCGGATCCGGAGGAGGCGTCCCCACCTTCCCCGATTCTCCACCGTCAGCTCGACGTCGAACGGCTCGCCGATCGAACCCACCGGCGCGCACTTGCGCTCGACGTGCAACGCCCCGGCGCCCACCAGGCTCACCATGTCCACCAGGGCCACCACCAACGCCGCCGCGTCCAGGACCAGCAGCACCGGCCACGCGTCGGGGGCGACGAACAGCCCCAGCGTCAGCAGCGCGGGGATCAGGGCGACGTTCGCCAGGGCTCGGCCGGGCCAGATCATCGGATGCCCCCCCCAGATCCGAGGTTCACAGCCGGGGCACCGGGACGGAGCGGATCAGCTCGGCGAGGACGTCGTCGGGGGTCTGTCCCTCGACCTCGGCCTCGGGGGTCAGGATCACGCGGTGGCGGAGGGCCCAGGGGGCGACCTCCTGGACGTCGTCGGGCAGGGCGAAATCCCGCCCTTCCAGGGCCGCGATCGCCCGGGCCCCCCGGAGGATGGCCACCCCGGCGCGGGGCGAGGCGCCCAGCGAGAAGGCGGGCCATTCGCGGGTCTTCCGCACCAGGGCGGCGATGTAGTCCAGCACACGCCCGTCGACCAGCACCGAGGCGCAAAGCCGCTGGACCTCCAGCACCTCGGCCGGCCCGGTCACGGTCTCCACGTCCTGCCCGAGCCGGGCGTCGGGCCCGGATCCGGCCGTGTGGAGCCGGAGGATGTCCACCTCCTCCGCGGCGGTCGGGTAGCCGGCCATCAGCTTGAACAGGAAGCGGTCGAGCTGGGCCTCGGGCAGGTTGTACGTCCCCTCGGACTCGATCGGGTTCTGGGTGGCCAGCACCAGGAACGGCTTCTCGATCGGGTATCCCGTGCCGTCCACCGTGACCCGGAACTCCTGCATGATCTCCAGGAGGGCGGCGTGGGTCTTGGCCGGGGCCCGGTTGATCTCGTCGGCCAGCAGGAGCTGGGTGAAGACCGGGCCGGGGCGGAACCGGAAGTCCCCCTGCTTCTCGTCGTAGACCGGCGAGCCGGTCACGTCGGAGGGCATCAGGTCGGGGGTGAACTGGATCCGGTTGAAGTCGCAGCCCAGGACCCGCCCGAGGGCGCGGACCAGCAGGGTCTTGCCCAGGCCTGGGACGCTCTCGATCAGGACGTGCCCCTCGGCCAGGAGCGCCGCCAGGACGCCCCGGACCAGGTCATCCTGGCCGACGTAGACCTTCTCGATCTCGACCATCACCCGATCGGCCCACGCGGCGACGGGCCCGGCCGGGACGCCCGGGTCCGGGGCCGGTTCGGGCGCGACCCCGGCCGGCTCCGCCGGGGTGGGGTCGTCGGGGAAAAACTGGATCTCGCTGTCGCCCTGAGTCATGAGCGGTGGGCCCGGGGGGGTGATGGGGAGGACGAAGGATGACGCCAGCGGCGATAGGCGTCCAGCAGGTCTCGGGCGACGTCGGCCCGGCCGGTCCGGGCCAGCAGCCCGCCCAGGGCCTCGGGGTGGGCGGCGGGGCGCTCGATCCCGCTCGGCGGCTCGGGCAGGGGACGCCCCAGCCGCACGGCGCGGGCCAGGGCCGCCAGCAGGCCCAGCACCGCCAGGTGGGCCGCGATCCAGTTGAACGGGTAGATCCCCAGGAGGTGGAACACGCTGAAATCCCCGGACTCCTCGGAGTCCCGGAGCAGGTTGGATCCGTCCAGGAAGGCGATGCGCTTCGGCCCGTCGCCGGCCCAGTCGACCACGCGGAGGGCCAGGGGCCGGCGGGCGGGGTTGATCAGGGCCCCGTTGAGCAGGAACGAGGCGTTGGCCACGACCAGGATGGCGGAGTCGTTGTCCAGGGTCCAGGTCATGGCCAGGGCCCGCCCCTCGCCGTCGGACAGCAGGGGGGTCTCGCCGATGAGCTGGAACGTCTCGTGGCGGGCGATCGCGGCCGCGGCGGCGTCGACCCCCTCGGCCCATTCCCCTTCGAGGGCCGTCGCCACGGCGGGCGGGCCGGGGTCGGGCAGCAGCGAGAACCACTCCTCGGGGTCGGCCGGGTCGGAAGCCTTCGCGGGGGACCGGGCGGCCCGGGCCCGGGCATCGTCGCGGTTCCGCTCGACCTGCCTGATCCACTCCGGCTTCGCATCCGGGGCCTTCGCCGCGAGCATGGCCGACCAGAACTCGGGCCCGGCGTCGTAGTCCCTGGGCACGTAGATGATCCGGCGTCCGGGGTTCGCATCGGCCCAATCCAGCAGCCGGTCCCCTTCCTCCCGATCGGGGGGCCCGGGACGGTGGGAGAACCGGACCAGGACGTCGGCCCAGCCCTCCACGGTGCCGTTCAAGCTCCGCTTCGATCGGACCTCGTGGCCCCGCTGGCGGAAAAGCTCGACCAGGGCCGAGGTCCCGTTGATGCTCTCCCCGCCCGAACGGTCGAACGACTCGTCGACCTTGGCGGGCCCGCATCCCGCCAGCAGGAGCGGGGCCAGCCACACGAACCGGAGGCGCCCTTTCATGACATCCCCCCCGCGGCGGCCCGGCGTTGGAAAGCCTCGGCGTCGGTCCAGAGGGCCGCGAACTCGGCCTCGGTGGGCTCGCGATGGCCGTAATAGTAGGACTCGAACGACCGGAGCGTGGTCGTGGCCAGGGCCTTGAACTCGGCGTCGGCCACCGACCGGACCAGCTGCCGGCCCGTCCGCCCGGGGACCAGGCGGACCAGGCCGAGCCGCCCGAGGGTGAGCAGCTGGTGGGCGAACAGCCGGACCACGGCCGGCCCCCGTTCGCCCCGGTCGCGGAGCCGGAGAGCATCCTCCCAGGGGTCGGCCGAGCCGCCTCGCAGCGCCTCGGGCAGCTCCTCGACCGATCGCGCCCCGCCCGGGCCGCGCGGCCGGCTCGCGGGCATCTCCTCGGCGATCGGCCGGTACTGGATCCAGGAGTAGATCAGCACCCCGATCAGCGCCCCCAGGGCCGCGACCATCGCCGTGATCGGCAGGAAGCTCCCCAGGCCGGCCCCGCCCAGGCCCGGCCAGCGCCCGGACTTCGACGGGATGTCCTCGGGGGCGAGGTCGATCGGGATCGCGACCGGCCGGATCGCGTCCTTCGCGGGGTCGAACCACCGCGGGGCGGCCTTGCCCAGCGCCTGGTTGACCGCGCGGGACGGGTCGGGCGACTCGGCATCGGCGGGTGCGGCCAGCAACGCGACGGCCCAGCCCAGGGCGATCAGGCTCACCACGGCTCGGCCTCCTCCAGGGATCGGCCGACGGCGCGGAGCCGGAGTTCGACCTCCCAGCCCTCCAGACGGATCCTCTGGTCGATGTAGACCAGGAACCGGGCCAGGGCGAAGAACGCGGTGGCGAACCAGAACGGGGCCTGGAACCGGGCGTCGGCCAGGTCGAACTCCTCGGGGATGGCCCAGCTCGGGGTCGACCCCAGGACGGCCCGGAGCAGGCTCCCCCCGCCGATCCAGGCCGACGCGACGAACGCGGCCCCGAAGCCCAGCTCGATCAGGGCCAGGAGGGCCAGCTCGCCCCGGCGGTCGGTGCCCAGGGCCGAGCTGCGGCCGATCACCTTCCACCACCGGTCCCGCTCCAGCAGGATCACCTCGCTCTGGAACGACAGGTACATCGGCACCAGCGGGGACAGCACGCACGAGAACAGCAGGACGGTCCGGAGCACGCACTGGTAGAGGAGCAGGAAGAAGGCCGACCGCAGCAGGGTCAGGGCCACCCGGCCGGGGCGGGGCCTCTGGCCGAACATCATCGCCCCCAGGGCCACCGTCAAAGGCGCCGTGGCCAGGGGCGACTCGAACGCCAGGAGCATCAGGACGGCCATCGGGTTGGGTTCCGACTCCGCCCGGAAGACCAGGGCATTGAGCAGCGCGAACGGGGCGATCCCCGCCAGCGACGCCGCCAGGAGCGTCCCCGGTCGGTGTCGCACCACCACGATGCCCAGGTCGAGCAGGTCGAGCAGGGGCCGCTCGCGGATCTGGATCAGGGTCCGGTCAAAGGCCAACGGCGACCTCCCCCGGGGCCCGGCCGGGCAGCAGGAGGTATGCCACGAGCAGCAATGCGCTGGCCGCAGCGATCATCGCCTTGGCCGAGTAGGGCAGGGCGGAGGCCGACACGAACCCCTCCAGGAAGGCGGCCAGGACGAACAGGATCACCGAGACGCCGGCGATCGGCAGCGACCGGGCCGCCTCGTGGCGGAGCGACGCCGCCCGCGACCGCCCCCGGGTGTCGATCAGCCCCGAGCCCAGCCGGAGCCCCGCCGCGCCGGCGAACACGATCGCCGTCAGCTCGAACGGTCCGTGGGCGGTCACGAAGGTGAAGAAGTTCCCCGCCTGGGGCACGGTCGCCATGTGGCCGAAGGTCGTGCCCAGGATGATGGCGTTGGACGCCAGGATCCACAGGCTCCCCAGGCCGAACAGGAGCCCCCAGGCGTAGCACGACAGGCCGATGCCGGCGTTGTGCCTGATGTAGTAGCCGGCCATCGTCGTGTCCCCGTCCAGGCCCCGCACGCCCTCGACGGGGCCGTCGTACATCGCCTCCGCCTGGTCCAGCGCCGCCTGGCCGAGCAGGTTGGCGGCCATCTCCGGGCGGGCCGCCGCCAGCACGGCGGTCAGCAGGAACAGCCCCCAGAACCAGGCGAAGGCCAGCCGCAGGGCCGGGTCCGCGCGGAGCTGGCGCGGGACCTCGCCGAAGACCACGCCCGACCAGTCCGCCAGCCGGAACCCCCGCGCCCGGTAGACGGCGTTGTGGGCCCGGCCGACCAGCGCGTGGAGGAATGCCACGGTG
The DNA here is from genome assembly GCF_051175315.1 of Tundrisphaera macrotermitis. Taxonomy (NCBI): domain Bacteria; kingdom Pseudomonadati; phylum Planctomycetota; class Planctomycetia; order Isosphaerales; family Isosphaeraceae; genus Tundrisphaera; species Tundrisphaera macrotermitis. The sequence continues at coordinate 767,985 of NZ_CP195100.1, read as the reverse complement.
TCGCGCGGCAGGTCGTGCGACTCCGCCAGCATCAGGTCGGCGCAGGCGGAGCGGTACAGCTCGCCCAGCCGGAGCACGTCGGCCGGGGGCAAGCGGCGGATCCGGCGCCCGTCCAGCCGGAACAGCAGGGTTTGCAGCTCTCGCCAGCTCGATTCCCGCTGAGCCAGCCGGTCGGCGACCCTCATCGCGTCATTCTCCCAGGAATACCCGATGATAGACCGCGCACAGGACGGCGTCGCCCGGGGCGGAGGCGGGCAGGCCGTGGCGTTCCCGGAGCGGCCCGGCCAGGTGCCGGGCGATCTCCTCGCGGCGATCCGCGTGGAACCGGCCGCGGTGCCGGACGTAGTCCGACAGGGCCCGCGCCAGGTCGGGGCCGGCCGCCATCCGCAGCGGCAGGTCCGCCAGGACGGCCGCCACCGCCGGCCCCTCCACCCTCACCATCTCCGGGCCCAGCCGGGGCTCCTCGATCACCACCATGGTCCCGGCGGCCAGGTCGCCCAGCCTCTGGAAGCGCGGGGTGATCGCCATGCAGGCCAGCCCCGGCAGGAAGCACAGGGGCCAGCCGTCGATCGCCCCCACCAGGTTGCGGACCGCCGCCTGCGACCCGGTGATCGGCACCCCCAGGGTGGTCATCACCCGGATGCCCAGGGCCCGCTTGCCGGCGGTCTGGCCGTTGAACATCCCCTCGCAGAAGGCCCCGTAGCCCCAGGTCAGGGCGAAGGCGATCGCCAGGATCGGCCCCATCGCCGAGGGTGTCCCCAGCGACAGCGCCATCGACAGGAGGGAGCCGGCGACCAGCAGGCCACCGATCACCAGCAGGTCGATCAGGTAGGCCAGCGACCGGCGGAACGGGCCGGCCAGGGGATACGTGAACCGGACCCGCTCCGGCGTGATCAGCCGCGCTTTCGCGTCGAGAGGTTCGGCCTCCGGGATCGCGGTCGTCATGGCCATCGGTCGCAGCAGCCCCGCCCGCCCGGTCGGGCCCCGATCCGCCGCCGACGAGGAGGGCGAAACGCTCCCGATCCCGCGGCAATGGACCGGCGGGGGAGCCCATTATCGCGGCCCTCCCGGCCGGGGGCAATGACCCATCCCGGATGCCTCCGGGCCGGCGACCCCGCCCGACCCAGGTCGCCCCATCCTCAAGGTCAACCCGTTCGCATGTTATAGTTCCGGAAACGCCGAGCCCCGCCATCGGCCCGCGAGGCACGACGCCCCGGAGCCCTGACCCGACCGGGACCATCCGATGAAGACGCCTGCCCGCCCCTCCCTGCAGCCACGGCCCCGCCCCGCGAGGCGGCCCGGGCGTCCCCGCCGGATGCCGTTGGTCGAGCCCCTGGAAGGACGGCTGCTCCTGGCGTCGATCAACGAGTTCGGCGCCGCGGCCGGCCTGGTCGGGCCGACCGCCATCGTCGCCGGGCCCGACGGCAACCTCTGGTTCGGCCAGTCGAACGGCGTGATCGGCCGGATCACCACCGGAGGGCAGATCACCCAGTTCTCGGCCGGGATCTCCGACGCCCCCATCATCGCCGGGATCGCCGCCGGGCCCGACGGCAACCTTTGGTTCACCGAATACGACACCGACCGCATCGGCCGGATCAGCCCGCAGGGCGTCGTCACCGAGTTCGACCTGCCGTTCACCGCCTCGATCAGCAAGAACCCCGCGGGCATCACCGCCGGTCCCGACGGCAACCTCTGGTTCACCGAGCAGAACGCCAACGCGATCGGGCGGATCACGCCGGACGGGGTGATCACCGAGTTCCAGCAGTTCGACGTCCAGTATACCCCGACCGCGATCGTGGCGGGGCCGGACGGGAACCTCTGGTTCACCAACGTGGCGCGGGACTCCATCGGCCGGATCTCGACCCAGGGGGTGTTCCTCAGCGAGACGAGCACCGGCATCTCGCCCGAGGCGGGGCTCGGCGATCTCACCTTCCGCACCGACGCGGCCGCCTCGACCCTCTACGTCACCGAGTCGGATCTCGGCTCGATCGGCGTGGGCGCCGCCGCCGACCTGGGGGCCGTCGCGGAATTCTCGACCGGCAACCAGGGGGGCCGGCCCGCAGGGATCACCGTCGGACCCGACGGGCGGGTCTACTTCGTCGAGGCCCGGGGGAACAACGTCGTCCGGATCGGCGATCCCGCCGGGCCCGCCACGCTGACGCGGTTCCCCCTGCCGACCGCCGCGCAGACGCCCCTGGCCATCACCGCCGGGCCCGACGGCAACCTCTGGTTCGCCGAGTACGGGGACTTCGAGACCGGGGACGGGGGCCGGATCGGCCAGCTCGTCCTGCCGACCGGCATCGCCCCCATCAGCGGCTCCAACCTGGAGGTCTTCGCGGGGCAGTCGGCGCCCCGGATCTACGCCACCTTCGGCACCCTCTCGACCGCCACGGTCCCGGCCAACTTCCTGGCCACCATCGACTTCGGCGACGGCACGACCGGCGCGGGGACGATCGTGCAGGCCGGCCCCGGCCAGTTCTCCGTGGTCGCCTCCCACGCCTATCCCGCGGCGGGGACCTATGTCGCCACGATCACGATCGCGACCGACGCCGGGCCGGCCGTGCCGGTGACGTCCGTGGTCCTCGCCGTGCCCAGCTTCAGCGTGACCGGGGCCAACCCCTCCGCGATCGCGACCGCCCCCCTGGCGGCGACCTTCGCCACCTTCACCGACCTGGTCACGGGGACGACCGCCGCCGATTTCACGGCGACGATCGACTTCGGCGACGGCACCGCCGGCAACGGCACGATCCGGGAGGTCGCCCCCGGCCAGTACGCCGTGGACGCCACCCACACCTATTTCGCGGCCGGCACCTACCGGGTCGGGATCGCGGTGTCGAACGCATTCGGCACCTCCCGCGCGGTCGGCTCTGTCGCGGTGACCAGCGGCATCGCCGCCCAGGGGTCGAGCGCGAGCGTCAACGCGGGGCTGGCTACGCCGATCACCTACGCCTCGTTCACGTCCCAGGTCCCCGGCGGCGTCGCCGGCGACTACCTGGCGACGATCGACTTCGGCGACGGGACGAGCGGCCCCGGCACGATCCTCCAGATCGGCCCGGGCCAGTTCGCCGTGGTCGCCTCCCATGCCTACCCCCAGCCCGGGGACTACACCGCGTCGATCGCGGTGGCCAACCGCAACGCCACCACGCCCCCGGCCTCGCCCGACTACGTCCCCGCCCCGCCCGACGCCCCGGCGACGACCCTGATCACGGCCTACGCCGCGCTCGCCGCGTCGGGGGTCTCGTTCACGACCCAGGGCAACCAGCCGTCCAACTCGACCTATGCCTTCTTCGTCGATGCCACCCCCGGCCGGACGGCCGCCGACTACGCGGCGCGGGTCGACTTCGGCGACGGCACGTCCCGCGCGGGGACGATCCGGCAGGTCGGCCCCGGCCAGTACGCCGTGGACGCGGACCATACCTACGCATCGATCAACCCCAACGGCAACACCACCTACCTCGCCACGATCTTCGTCTCGGCCGGGTCCGGGCCAGAAGTCCGGGCCGATTCGATCGTGACGGTCCTGCCCCCGCCCCCCTCGCTCAGCACGATCGTGACCAACACCAACGACTCCGGACCCGGGTCGCTCCGCCAGGCGATGCTCAACGCCAACATCCTCCCCGGCCCGGACATCATCACCTTCCAGCTCCCGACCGGGTACGTCCAGACGATCCGCCCCGCGTCGCCGCTGCCCGACCTGACCGACACGACGATCGTCGACGGGAAGAGCCAGTCCCGCTTCATCCTCGACCTGTTCGGGCCGCCGCTGATCGAGATCGACGGCCGGTCGCTGCCGGGCGGCGCGGCGGGGCTCCGGCTCGCGGACGGGACGCGTGATAGCCGGATCATCGGGCTGTCGATCTTCGGCTTCTCCGGCCCGCAGATCGCGCTGGATGGGTTCGGCACCTTCGTCATCGGGAGCTACGTCGGCCTCCGCTCCGACGGCTCGGCCCCCGACCTGTCGGGGGTCGAGCTGGCGGCCCCCGGCATCCTCGTGCGGGGGGCGAGCGCCCACATCGGGGGGTCGGGGCCGGGCGAGGGCAACGTGATCTCGGGCAATCGGGGCGCCGGGGTCGAGGTCCGGAACGACGTGCCGTCCGGATACGGGGGGCAGAGCACTCGGTTCCTCGGCAACATCATCGGGCTCAACCCCGCCGGGTTCGCGGCCCGGGGTAACGGCGGCGACGGGATCCTGATCGGGTCCCGGGCCGACGGCTTCCAGATCGGCGTGAGCAACGTCGAGATCGGCGAGGGCAACGTGATCTCGGGCAACGGCGGCAACGGCGTCTCGCTGGCCGGCACGCTCGCCACGAGCATCTCCGGGGCGTTCATCGGCACCGACGTGACCGGGACCCGGGCGATCGGCAACGCCGGGGACGGGGTCAGCATCGGCTTCCGCTCGGCCTTCACCACGATCGCGGCCCCGCCCGGCGGGCGGCCCAACGTGATCTCGGGCAACGGGTCGGTGGGCGTCTCGGTCCAGGGCGGGTCGATCGGCACCCTGATCGCGAACGCCCTGATCGGCACCGACGTCAGCGGGACGGCCGCCGTGGGCAACGGCAGCTCGGGGATCCTGGTCACCGGCGGGGCCTCGGCCCTGATCGGCGGCCGCAACGTGATCTCGGGCAACGGATCGGCCCGCGCCGGCGCCGGGATCTGGATCGAAGGGCCGGAGACCTCGAACGTCATCATCAGCGGCAACTTCATCGGGACCGACGTCACGGGCCGGCGGAGGCTGGGCAATGCCACGGTCGGCATCCTGATCAACGGCTCCCGCAACAACCTGATCGGCGGCATCCAGACCAGCGGGGAGCCGTCCCGCAACGTGATCTCCGGCAACGGCCAGGTGGGCGTGATGATCTCGGGCGAGGGGGCCACCGGCAACGAGGTGACGGGCAACCTGATCGGCACCGACGTCGACGGCAAGGCGGCGATCCCCAACGGGCAGGTCCTCGACGGCGAGATCGTCGGCGCCGGGGTCTACATCAACGGGGCGTCGGGCAACACGATCGGCGGCGTCGAGGGATTCGCCCGCAACGTGATCTCGGGCAACCTGGCCGACGGCATCACGATCTTCTCGCCCCAGGCGTTCGATAACCGGATCCTGGGCAACTTCATCGGCACCGACCTCGCCGGGACGGCCCGCCTGGCCAACGGCCGGGACGGGATCGTGATCCGGCAGGCGCCCAGGAACCAGGTCGCCGGCAACGTGATCGCCGGGAACCGGCGGGACGGCGTGGCCCTCAGCGGCCGGCTCACGGTGGGCAACCTCGTCGCGTCCAACGCCATCGGCGTCGACGCCTCGGGCCGCCCGCTGCCCAATCGCCGCCTGGGTATCCGGTTCCTCGACGGGGCCCTGAGGCGACGCAACCAGGTCCAGGAGAACAGCCGGATCCCCGGCTCCCAGCCCAAACCGGCCCGTGCCCCGGCGAAGGTCGTCCGGGTGCGGGCCCGGGCCGAATCGTTCGGCGGCCGGGGCCTGGCCGCGATCCGCCCGGCCCGGGGCTGAGCCCCGCGGCGCGGGATCGAACCGCCCGGCCGATCAGTTCCCGATCAGCGGGAACGCGGCCGGGCGGGTGCGGTAATTGCCGCCGAACCGGATGTTGAGCTGCAGCGCCAGCTCGGCGTTGAACGGCTTGGGGCCGGTGACCGGGGTGATGTAGGCGGCGCTCAGGTAGGCCCGGCGGTGCAGCTCCGCGTTCACGCCGAAGGTCAGGTTCAGGACGTCGGGCGTGGTGGCGACGTCGTCGGGGTTGAAGTAGCGGTGGTTCAGCGGCGTCGAGAGGTGGGCCTCGATGGTCGGAACGATCGCCGTGAGCAGCCGGCTGGCGTCGTCGGAGCGGTAGGCGTAGACGCCCAGCGCGACGTCGTTGAACAGCATGGTCACGTCCTGGGACATCGTCGGCACGGCGATCGCCGAGAACCCCTGGATGAAGAACCGATCCCTCGCGAACACGTAGCCGACGAACGGCTGGATCTGGGTGTCGCGGAAGTAGCTGTAATACTTGTTCCCGGCGAATCCGCCCGGCCCGGTCGGCGCCGTGACCTGGAGCCCCAGCGAGAAGAAGGTCCGGCCGGTGTCGTAGATCGCATACTTGCCGATGATCGACAGGTCGCCCAGCGCCGTCTTGGATCCGCCCAGCCCCGCGTATTGCGGGTTGCCCGGCCGGACGTTCTGCGAGATCGTGTCCAGCGGCAGCCGCAGGCCGAGCGACGCCTTGCCGTCGAGGAAGGTCTTCTCGAGCCCGAACAGCTGGTGGTAGACCTGGATGTTCTCGACCGGCGACCCGAGCCTCTTGTTGATCGCGGCGCCCATGTCGTCGAAGTAGTTGAACGAGTAGTAGATGCGATCCTGGGGCCGGGGGCTCTGGTTGTCGGAGATCTTCAGCCCGGCCAGCTTGTAGATGATCGCGGTCGTCCCGTTGGGATTGGGGACGCCCCGGCCGTCCTCCCCCGCGCCCGGAGGGGGCAGGGGGGTCGGCAGGTTGGGGAACTTGGATCGCGCCGCGCTGGCCTTCACCGAGGAGGCCGCGCGGAACGACGTGAAGGGCTGGTAGTCGCCGATCACCCCCGGGGGGGCCGCCGCCACGCTGGCGTTGCCGCCGAGTCCGGGCGAGACCCCGCCGGCACCCCCGTCCCCGCCCCCGGCATCGCCGCCAATCGAACCATCCGCCAGGGGCGAGACGTCCGAGCCGGGGGCAGTCCCCGGCCCCCGCCCCGCCGCGTCGTAGGCCTCGGACGCCCCCGCCTGCGGCGGCCGTCCCGCCCCATCGGCACCGCCCGGGGCCATCCCACCACCGCCGCCGAGCGGATCGCCGTAGGGGAATTCGCCGCCCGTGCCGGGCGCAGATCGGCCCTGCGCGCCCGAGTCGTTCGGGATCGTCTGGGGGGACTGCGACCACGCCGGGCAGGCCCCGATGATCAGGGTCGCGGCCAACGCCGCCGGACACTTCGAAAACATCCTCGGCATGGCCCGGCCTCTCTTCGGGAACCCGATCCCGCTCGCCGATTGGGTCGAAAAATGGGATTCTGCCCTCTTTATCGGCCGCACCCGAGCTTTCGCTTGCACCTTTCAATCGCGATGCCCAGGATGAGCTTAAAATGAGCGTGGGAGGAGTTGCGAGGATTCATCGTTCGGCGCCATGCCCCGGGTCACGACCCGAGGCGACCCGGCGTATTCGAGGCGGTTCCTGCACGATCTCCGATGGGAATGCTCCGATGCTTATCGCGGCGAAGGGTCGGCATCTCGGTGCCTGCGGGCTGATGGCGGGGCTGGCGATCGCGTCGATCGCCGCGACGGCCGGGGCCCAGGCGCCCCGGGGGTTCTTCACCGAGCCCAACCTGATCCTGGCCGGCACCGGCCACTCCGCGCCGGTCCGGTCGCTGATCTTCACGACCCCGACCGGCTCGCAACTGCTGTCGGGCGGGCTGGACAAGCAGGTCCACGCCTGGAACCTCGACGTCGACCGCTCCCGCCCCGCGCGGACGCTCCGCCCGCCGATCGGCCGCGGCGGCCGCGGCGCGATCCAGGCGATGGCCCTGTCCCCCCGCCCCGACGAGCGCGGCCAGCGGATCCTGGCGGTGGCCGGCCGGGGCGTGCTGGCCAACGGCGGGGAGATCCTCCTGTTCCGCTACCCGGGCCTGGACCCGCAGGGGACCGGCGAGATCGATGCGCAATTGCCCGTGCCGGCCCCCGACGGATCGGCCGTACCGGGGCATACCGACGTCGTCAACGCCCTGGCCTTCTCGCCAGACGGCCGCTACCTGGCCTCGGCGAGCAACGACGGGACGGTGCGCCTCTGGGAGGTCGCCCCCCGACGCCACGTCGCCGCTCTGGTGGGCCACGCCGGGGCGGTCAACGCCGTCGCCTTCACCCCGGACGGGACGCGGGTCGTCTCGGGCGGAGCCGACGGCGTGCTCCGGGCCTGGGGCGTCGCCAACCCCGGCCCGCCCATCCTCCAGGCACCGCCCGAGGCCGAAGCCCCGGGCGCCGACCCGCTGGCCCGGATGATCCTCGCGCTGGCCGTCAGCCCGGACGGCCGCTGGGTCGCCGTCGGCCGCGAGGGGGGACGCCTGGTCCGGTTCGACGCCGCGACCTTCGCCGAACGGGCCTACCTGCCCGAGGCCGGATTCCCCGGGGGCACGACCGGCCCCGTCGAGGCGCTGGCGATCAGCCCGGACGGCGCCCGCCTGGCCACTTCGGCGGTCGTGTCCAACCTGGCCGGTGCCGCCGACGCCCCGACCGTCGCCTGCGACATCGCGATCCGCTCGATGCCCGACGGCCGGGTGATCGCGCGGGTCGCCCGGACCACGAACCTGGCCTACGCCCTGGCCTTCAGCCCGGACGGCCGGCGCCTGGCGTTCTCGGGCGGCGACGACCAGGCGATCGAGGTCCGCGAGGTGGCCGATCCGGCCGCGCCGACCGACCCGATGCGGGGCGACGGGTCGAGCCTCTGGGACGTCGGCTTCCGCGGCGACGGCCGGGCGGTCCGGTTCGCCCGGGAACGGCCCGCCCGCCCCGGCGCGGCGGCCGTGTACGACGGGTTCGACCTGAACGAACGGCACTTCCTGGACGACGCCGGGCCCGGCACCTATCGCCACGCGTTGGCCGCCGACCAGGGCTGGACGATCGCCCCGGTCGACCAGTACACCCTCCGCGCCAGCAACGGCCAGGGGCCGCCGACGACCCTGGCCCTGGACCGGGCCACCGACCTGCGATGGTGGTCCTACACCGTGGTCCCACCCGGCCCCGGCCGGCCCTCGCCGATGGCGGCCGTGGCGTGCGGCGACGGCGTGGCCCTGTTCACCCTGCCCGGCGGCGTGCGGACCCGCCAGCTCGTCGGCCACGGCGGCTACGTCTACGCCGTGGCGGCCTCGCCCGACGGGCGATGGCTCGTCACCGGCTCGGCCGACCAGACGGTCCGGCTCTGGCCGCTGCTCGGGGCCGATCGGACCCCGGCCTTCGGGGCCCGGTTCGAGAAGGCCCCCGAGGGCGGTTGGAAGGTCGCCGAGATCACCCCGAGCGGGTTCGCCGAGGGGGCCGGCCTGCTCGCGGGCGACATGATCGAGGAAGGCTTCCTCGGCCGGGCGGGCCACAAGGGGGCCGACCTCGACGCCTTCTTCGCGGCCCTGGATGCCCAGCCCCCGCAGGTCATGATCTCGTTCTATGCCCGGCGGACGGGCGTCGCCGATCAGGTCAGGGTCGGGGCGACCAAGCGCGATTCGCCGGCCCTGACCCTGTTCCCCGGCCTGGACCGCCAGTGGGTCGTGTGGACCCCCCAGGGCTATTACGACACCTCGGCCGCGGGCGACCGCGACACGATCGGCTGGCAGACCAATCGCGGGACCGCCGCGCGGCTCCAGGCGGGCCTGTACGACGCGATCGCGCGGTTCGAGCCCCGGTATCGCCAGCGGAGGTCCGTGCAGCCCAACGTGATCGACCGGCTGCTGGAGACCGCCGACCCCCGCGCGGCGTTGGCGGCCCTGATCCCGCCCCCGCCGCCCGAGGCCCCGAACGCGCCGGCCGCCCCGTCGAACAGCCGGCTGGAAATGCTGGCGATCCTCCCGGCCGAACCCGCGCCCGTCGATCGCCCGGCGGCGGTGGCCGGGCCCACGCTCGCCGTCCGATACGAGGCGGCCGCGGCCCAGGGGGCGGCCTTGCTCCGGTCGCTGTGGGTCGAGGTCAACGGCCGGAGGGTCGCCGACCTCCTCGCCGGCCCCCCGGTGCCGACCGCCCAGGGGCTGCGCGAGATCCCCGTCGACGACGCCAGGGTCGGCCGCGTGACGCTGGTCGCGGTCGACGAGAAGGGGGTAGAACGGACCCAATCCCTGGACGTGGCCAGCCAGGCCCCCCCCGCGCCCGCACGCCGCCCGGCCCGGCTGGAGATCATCGCGATCGCCGCCGATCGGTTCGCCGACGCCCGCCTGCCGGCGATCCCCCGCGCCGAGCGCGATGCCCGCGACCTGGCCCGGTTCCTGGGCCGGCACCTGGTCGATCCGACGACCGGCCGACGATTCGACCCCGATCGGGTCCGCACCCGCGAGTTCCTCGGCGACGGGCTGGCCTCGTCGCCGCTCCTGGCGGCGTTCGACGAGTTCCGCGCCGGGGCGGCCCCGCCCGGGCCCGGCGACGTGGTGGCCCTGGTGATCGAGTCCCACTACCTCGACATCCGATCCCGGCCGCTGATCGCCTCGGCCGAGGCCTCCGCGAGCGATGACCCCACGCCCCCCGCCCTCTCGGCGGGCGACCTCGCCGGCCGGCTCGGCGACCTGGCCCGGCTCGGCTGCCGGGTCGTGGTCCTGATCGATGCCGTCCACAAGGTCGAGGTGCCCGGCTGGGAGAACGACGTCGAGGACTGGATCCGCCGGCTCCAGTCCGAGTGCAAGGTGGCCGCCCTCGTCGCGTCGGACCACGGCCCCAGCCTGGCCACCGGGATCGACCACCGCGCCTTCGCCCAGGGGGTCCTGGACGTGCTCAAGGCAAAATCGGCGGGCCGGCTCCGCAAGCCGACCGACGTGATGACCATCTTCGACGCCCAGCGGACCATCGTGGACACGGTCCGGTCCTCCACCGGCCGCCGCCAGCACGTGCAATGCTACCTGCCGGAGATCCTGCCGCCGCAGGCCCCGTTCCTCGACCCCGACCTGCCCCGGTAGCGCGGGACGCTACGCGGGCCGATCGAGCAGGGCGGCCAGTCGCACCGCGTCGGGCCCCTCGATCCGGGCCAGACGCGAGGCGGGGCCGGTCGGTTCGAGCCGGATCCACCAGGTCCCGCGCGGGAGGCGGTCGGCGACCAGGTCGGCCCATTCGATCAGGCAGACGCCTTCGCCTTCGGACCAGTAATCCGAGGCACCCAGGGCATCGAAGGCGTCGGCGTCGGGCAGGCGATAGGCGTCGAAGTGGAAGACGGGCAGGCGGCCGTCGTACTCGTGGATCAGCACGAAGGTCGGGCTGCTGATCGCGCCGGGGTCCACCCCCAACGCCTCGGCCAACGCCCGGACCAGCCGGGTCTTGCCCGCCCCCAGGGTGCCGACCAGCCCCACGACCGTGCCCGGCCCGACCAGGGTGGCCAGGGCCTGACCCAGCCGGACCGTCTCGGCCTCGGCCTCCAGCCCGATCTCCATGCGGTCGGGCCCACTGATCTCGATGCGCATCGGTCGATCCTGCACGATCGGGGCCGGGACTCGGGGCGACTCTCCCGGCCGACCTCCCAGAGAGGACGCGGGATCATCGATCATCCCGCACGTTCCTACCCGATCGGAGGCCCGCAAACCAGGCCAACGGGCTCCAGGTCCGGTCGGGATCGTTCACGACGACCCCTTCCCGCCACTCATGACGAAGGGGGCCTGCGCGGGGTGAAGGACGGACATCCAGCCTCCGCCGAGGATCATGTCGTGGGCGGCCCGCAGTTGAACGGCAGACTCGTCGGCGGCCATCCCGCCGATTCCGGTCCCGAGCCCGGGCACGGCCACGCTCCCGATTCGCCGGGCTCCCGACCGGTTGTGGTCGAGGACGGCGGCGAACGCAGCCCGCATGGCCAGGTAAGCATTGATGGTCCCGTCCACCCGGCCCGGCACCCTCATGGTGGGGGCCACGACGAGGAACGGGAACCGGCGCGTCGCCATCTCCAGGATGGCCGCCGAGCCGACCGGCAGCTCGCCATAATGGTGGTTGGCGATCCGTGCCAGGACGGCCGGCTGGGCATCGCCCCGGTAGAAGGCGTCGATCTGCTTCTCCACCCCTCCGTCCATGTAGCCGAAGCTATTGGCCGGGCTGACCAGGGCATCGCAATCTAGGGCGAGCAGGTCCCCTTCCAGGACCTCGACGCCCCCGACATCCCGGAACGCCACGGCGAGGGCTCGTGCCACGTCGGGGTTCCGGTCGCACAAGCTGACCCGCAAGAGGTCGGCGGCGAGTCCCCGCCCGAACGGCTTGTGCACCGTCATCCGCATCCTCCTCATCGATCGGGCCAGGGCTCGGAGCATCGCTCGATCCGCTCGGACGGGGAGCAACCTTCGCGCGGGTATGGATCCCGCTCGACGGGGGCCGGGACTCGGGGCGACTCGCCCGGCCGACCTCCCCGGGGAGCCGGTGCGGGATCCTCGGACATCCCGCACGTTCCTAACCGATCGGAGGCTCGCCAACCAGAGCACCGCATGGCGGGGGCTGCCGACGGGCCGAGGAAATTCAATAAGGCTGGAATTGCGGAGTGTCGTAGGAGATGCCGCGATGGACCCCGGCCATGTCGGAGACGAAAATCCGGGCCAACCCGACGTGATCGACGGGCTGCGAGAAGATGCACATCGGGCAAATGTCCCCACTCGCCTCGTGGGCCGAGTCCTGGATGGAGGTGGTTCGCCAGGATAGCCCGCCGGGCGGCGGCGTCGCCATTCCATTCCTGGTGGCCCTCGGGCGAACCGTCGGAGGGCGGCCGGCATCCGATCCGGGCAGGGTCGGGGCATTTTCGGTACGATCGATCGGCCGGGACGGCGTGCCGGCTTCAATCCCGCCCCAACGGGGCGCCCTGGGTCAACGACGCGATGAGCAAGGTCTACGAGCGGCTGGACGATCGCCTGGCGAAGTTCATCGGCAACCAGCACGTCTTCTTCGTCGCCACGGCGCCGGACGCGCCCGACGGCCACCTGAACCTGTCGCCCAAGGGGCTGGACTCGTTCCGGATCCTGGGGCCGACGTCGGTCGCCTACCTCGACCTGATCGGCAGCGGCGTGGAGACGATCGCCCACCTCCGCCAGAACGGGCGGATCACCCTGATGTTCTGCGCCTTCGACGGGCGTCCGCTCATCGTGCGGCTCTACGGCCGGGGCCGGGTGGTCGAGCCGGCGGATCCCGAGTGGGACGGCCTGATCGCGGGGTTCCCGGAATATCCCGGAGTGCGCTCGGTGATCGTCGTGGACCTCGATCGGATCGCCGACTCGTGCGGGTTCGCCGTGCCCCGGTACGAGTACATGGGGGAGCGGTCCCAGCTGATCGACTACGCCAACAAGAAGGGGCCCGAGGCGATGGAGAAGTACAAGGCGAAGGAGAACCGGCGGAGCATCGACGGCATCCCCGGCCTCCGCTCGCTGGGGGAGGGCGGCCGATGAGCGGGATCGACCCGAAGCTCCGCGTGGTGGACGCCGAGGGGGCGGGGCACCTCGACGAGGCCCGCCGGCTGTTCCGGGCCTTCGCCTCCGAGTACGATCGCCTGGTCGGCAAGGTCTTCGCCGTCCAGGGGTTCGAGGCCGAGGTGGCCGGGCTCCCGGGCCGCTATGCCCCGCCCTCGGGATCGCTCCTGCTGGCGATGGACGGCGACGTCGCCGCCGGTTGCGTGGCCCTGCGGGACCTGGGCGACGGCACCTGCGAGATGAAGCGGCTCTACGCCGACCCCGTCCACCGGGGCCGGGGCGTGGGCCGGTTGCTGGTCCGGGCGATCCTCGACCGTGCCGGGGCCATGGGGTACCGGCGGATGGTGCTGGACACCCTGCCGGAGATGGCCGGGGCCCTCGCCCTGTATTGGGAATACGGGTTCGTCGAGGCGGAACCCTACTGGGACCACCCGGCCGGGCACGCCATCTTCCTGGGGCGGGAAATCGTGGGAGGCGGAGCGATGGGTGATGCGATGCTGGCGGAGTTGGTGCAGTCGGACCTGGCGGCCTATTTCGAGCACCTGGGCGCCCGCGTCGAGCGGCTGGCGCGGATGCTGACGGCGGACGAGTTGTGGCACAAGCCCTTCGGCTTCGGCAACAGCGTGGGCCGGATCGTGGCTCACCTGACCGGCAGCCTCCGCCACTTCATCGGGGCCGAGATCGCCGGGACGGGCTACGTCCGGGACCGGCCGGCGGAATTCGCCGAGGGGGACCGGCCCGACGCCGACGCGCTGCTCGCCCCGTTCCGGGCGACGATCGCGATGGTCGTGGAGACGCTCCGCTCGCAGGGCGAGGCGGGCCTGACGACGCCGATCACCCATTGCGGCGAGCCGATCCGCGACCGCTTCGGGCTGTTCCTCGTATGCGCCGGGCACATCAACAACCACGTCGGCCAGATCACCTATCTCGTCCAGGCCCACGGGCACGCGCTGGACGAGAAGTCCTGGTGATCGGCCCCGGGCCCGTCTAATCTACGGGGCGGACGGACGGCCCAACCCTCTGTGGATCGGACGATGAACAGCGTGAGGCTCTACAGCAACGGCACGGCGGTCATCTCGCGGGACTATCCCTTCCGGGGCGAGGAATCGCTCCGGATCGCGATCCCCGTCCGCCGCGACGACCTCGACGACGTGGTCTCGTCGCTGGCCGTCTTCGGCGACCTGGCGATCGTCGGGCCGCCGACCTACACGCCGACCAACGCCGAGGACACGTCGCTGGAGATCGACCCGGCCCACGCCCTCCGGGACCTGGCGACCCGGATGGCGGGGGCCTCCGTGGAGGTCGAGGCGGGCCCCGTCTACGCGGGCCGGCTGGTCGGCCGGCAGCCCTACCGCCGCGAGTCCGAGCACGGCGTGGTCGAGCAATATCGGCTGGTCATCCTCACCGCGAAGGGGATCCAGCAGGTCGACGAGTCCTCGATCACGGCCCTCCGGTTCGCGGACCCGGCGGTCCAGGCCGAGGTCGACCGGTCCCTGATGGCCAGACTGGGCCGGATCCGCCCGGACAGGAGCGAGGTCGCGATGACCTTCCGGCCCCACCCGGGGGCCACCGTCGCCACGGTGACCTACGCCACCCCGGTCGCCGCCTGGAAGATCCGCTACCAGTTGCGGATGGCCGCCGGCAAGGCCGAGCTGGACGGGCAGGCCGTGGTGGACAACGACACCGACGACGACTGGTCCCACGCCCTGATCACCGTGATCACCGGCGAGCCGATCACCTTCTCGACCGACCTCGCCGAGATCCGCCGCCCGGCGCGTGGCCGGGTCAACGTCGTGGCCGATCGCGCGGCCGGGGCCGTCATCGCCTCGCCGGACTTGCCGCCCGCCGTGGGGGAGGCCTGGTCCGACGACGCCCCCGCCGCGGCCGCGTGCGCGCCCATGATCCTCTCGAAGCGTGCCCCCTCCTTCGGCGGGGGCACGCTCCGGGACGCGGGCCGCACCGAGAAGGCCCGGGCCAAGCAGCCCGCAGCCGAGGCCCGGGAGAGCGGCGACTTCAGCATCTTCACCTCGCCCGAGCCGATCGACGTGGCCGCCGGCCGGTCGGCGATCATCCCCCTGTTCCGCACCGATGCGGGCGAGGCCCGCGCCTGCCTCCTCTACCGGGAGCGCGACGACCCCCGGCGGCCGTTCCGGGCGGTCCGGTTCAGGAACCCGGCCGCCTACGCGCTGGGCCGGGGGGTGTGCGAGGTCTTCATCGACGGCGACTTCCGGGGCAAGTCCCTGCTGGAGTCGGCCGGGCCCGGCGAGGAAATCCTGCTCGTCCACGCCCGCGAGAACGGCGTCCGGGTCTTCCGGGAGGACCACGACCACGAGACCCGCCGGATGGCGATCCGGATCTCCGACGGGATGGTGGTCAGCGAGAAGCTCCACCGGCGGCGGACCTCGTACCGGATCGGGAGCACCCTGCCCGAGGCGCTCCCGCTGGAGGTCGAGCATCCCCGGGATTCGGCCGATTCCCGGCTCCGGGTCGACATCCCCGGCGGGGACGGCCACGAGGAGTCGGACATCCCCGGCGGCGTGCGGATTCGCACGCTCCTGGCGGCCGGGGGATCGATCGCGATCCAGGTCGTCGAGGAGTCGGTTGATCGGCGGGAATACCGGCTGGAGGAGTCGTGGTCCTGGCTGTCCGCCTCGCTGATCTCCTGGGATGGCCCGGCCGGCCCCGACCCGGCCCTTCAGGAGTGCATGGACGCCCAGCGCCGGGTCGACGACCTGGAGGCCGAGATCAAGGAACTGGAACAGAAGGCGAAAGTCCTGGCCGACGAGCAGGCCCGGCTGATCAAGCTGATCCCCAACGGCCACGCCGAGCAGGCCAACGCCTGGCGGACCGACCTGGCCGAGGCCGAGGCGGAACTCCGCCAGGCCCGGCGGTCGGCCCTGCCCAAGCTCCGGGCCCGCCTCAAGGAGGCCCGGAGCGAGCTGCAGGAGGCCTTCGCCCGCCTGCAGTTCGTCCGCGAGGAGCCCGCCCAGGCCGACGGCCCGGCCTAGCCGTTGCGGGGCCGATGGGCCTCGGCGCGGTCGCGGCCCAGGTGCATCGGGGCGGGGGGGAAGGCCCGGGGCATCTCCCCCTCGCCGGTGAAGTGGAGCGTCTGGGTCGGGAAGGCGATCCCCACCCCCAGGCGATCGGCCTGGGCCAGGATCTCGCGGCAGAACTCGTCGCGACAAGCCATCTCGTCGGAGAAGTTCGCCACCCGGAAGTAGACCTGCACGAACAGCTCGACGCAGCTGGTGCCCAGCCCCCCGAGGTGGATCTCCACCTTGTCGGCGACGAACCGGGGATGCCCCTTCGCGAACGCCCGCAGGGCATCCCGCAGCGCGATCAGACGCTCCGCCGGGGTCCCGTACTCCAGCGAGACGACCGTCTTGAGCCGCCGGCAGGTGCGGGCGGCCCGGTTGTCGATCATCGCCGAGGCCATCACCGAGTTGGGGATCGTCAGCAGGGAGTCCTCGAAGGTCCGCAGCCGGGTCGATCGGAATCCGACGCTCTCGATGGTCCCCTCCATCCCCTGGACCGCGACGTGCTCGCCGATCCGGAACGGGTGCTCGCCGATCAGCAGCAGCGTGCCGAAGAAGTTCTTGAGGGTGTCCTGGGCCGCCAGCGACGCGGCCAGGCCCACCAAACCGAGGCCGGCCAAAAGTTGGGTTAGCGTCTCGCGGCTGCCGATCAGGTAGACCTGGCAGGCCACGGCCACCACCAGCGCGGCCAGCTTCAGGCCGTTGGCGGCGGTGGGCACGATCATGTCGCTGAGGCTGCGGCGGTCGTGGAGCCGCTCGTCGCGGGCGTAGAGGATCATCCCCAGGTCGATCAGGCGGATCGCGGTCCAGCCCATCAGCCCGATCCAGATCACCTTGACCGCCGGGATCGTCACGCCGACCACCGCCGAGGGGAGGTCGAGCAGCCGGAACTGCTGGAACAGGCAGAACAGCCCGAGCTGCAGCGACAGGGGCCGCAGCTTGGGCCCGACCAGGGAGCGATCCAGCCCGAAACCGCCCCGCCGGAGGATCGCGCAGGCGATCGCCTCGATCGCCCGCAGCCCCACCCAGGCCACCGTCAACGAGGTCAGCAGCGCCAGGGCCAGGCCGATCCACTGGTAGAGGTCCAACCCCGGGGCCGGGCCCCGGAGCCAGGCCGGCAGCCTGCCCCGGATCCAGAGCGAGGGGACCAGGGCGGCCATCGCGGCCTCGTGGCCCCCGCCCCCCCTGGCCAGGGCCGGGGCGATCGGCCGATCGGCGGCGTCGCGGTACATGGCCTCGATCCGCGCCACGGTCTCGCGCGAGAACTGCCAGTCGCCCCGGCGGGGCTCCTCGGCCCGGCGGGCCAGGTCGATCCGGCCGAGCGGGCCCCGGTAGTAGTAGTAGCGGGGGCCGTCGGCCTCGGCGGGGATCTCCTCCAGGGCCACCCGGCCGATCCGGTCGAGGACCGACTTGAGCTTGAAAGCCAGGACCGGCCCCATCTCGTCGCGGGCCCCCTGGGCCACGCCGTCCAGGTCGAGGCAGCGGGCCGCCAGGTCGAGGTCGCCGGCGTTGGTGGCCTGCAGCAGGGTCCGCATCGACTGCTGCGCCGAGTGGAAGTTGGACCGCCGCTCCCGCGCCGACTTCTCCTCGGGCGTCAGCCGCTCGAACAGGTCGGGGACGCGCGACACGGTCTCGCGGTCGAACCGCCAGGCGCCGTCCTTGCCCCGGGCCAGCGTGACCTGCCATTCGGAGTCGCGGCCCAGCACCAGCGGGTCGGCCTCCCAGGTGTCGGCGATCGTCATCAGGTCGACGTGGAGCCGGCGGAGGACCGCCTCCAGCTTGGCGGCCGTGCGGAGCCCGACCCCCTGGCGGACCTCCGGCGCGACCGAGTCGAGGTCCAGGCAGGCCAGCAGCTCGCGCGACCGGTCGGTGTCGAACTCCAGCCCGTCCATCGCCTCCAGGAAGGTCCGCATCGCCTTGCGCGGCGACCCCAGGCCGGCGGGCACCCCGGCCGGCGCCGGCACCCGGGCCTCGCGGCCGGCGACCAGCACTTCCTCCCCGATCACCAGCCCGATGGTCGCGAACCGGGGGTCGGGCTGTTTGGGGCGGAAGCCCTCGACCAGCGCGTCGAGGTTGCGCAGGCTCCCGCGGGTGAACAGCCAGGCGTCGGTGCCTTCGGGCAGGCGGATCCGCTCCATCATGATCCGGCCGCGATGGTTGGAGTGCCAGACGTAGCGATAGCCGTCGGGGCTGTTGGGCACCTCCTGCGAGAACATGAACCCGCACCGCTGCATCACGAAGGCGAGCTTGCGGGCCATCTGGGCCCCCTCCGCGGCGCGGAACTTGGGCGGGATGTCGCGGAGGTCCAGGCACCGCGCCGCCGCCGCGAAGTCGCGCCGGCCCATCGCCGCGCCGACGAAGGTGCGCATCGTGGCGTTGGGGTCGGTCCGGCCCTCGGCCAGCTTGGACCGGGCCTCCTGGGCCTCGCGCTGGCCATCCGAAGCGATCCGCCTGAGTCGGCCGATCCGCCCGACCGTCGCGGCATCGAACCGCCACAGTCCGTCGGGCTGGCGGGCCAGGGCGATCGGGTGCCCGCCCACCTCGTCGAGCACCACCCGGTCCCCTTCGGGCCGGTCCGGGACGCTGTAGAGCGGGATGGCCTGGCGGTTCAGGATGAATTCGAGCTGGTGGGCCAGCAAGGCCGCGTCCCGCTCGCGCATCTCGGGGTCGAGCTCGTCGAGGTCGAGGCAGTCGATCGCGTTGGCGATCAGCCCGGTCGAGCGGTCGTAGCCGGTGATCGCGAAGTAGAACGTCTCCAACGTCTTGCGCGGGGTCGATCGGTCGTTCCACCGCGCGGCGTCGTCGACCTTCTGGCCCGGCGTCGCCGGCGCCTGGCCCCGGGCCGGCGGGGAGCCGAGCGCGATGGCGATGAGCGTGAGCGAAGACAACGTCCTGAAGCGATTCATGATGCGCCTTCCTGGCTGGCTGCTCGTGTCGCTCCGGGGGGGCCGATGGACCGCCCCGGCTGAGTCGGGCGAGGATACCCGTTCCGCGGAACTCGGCAAGGCGGATCTATCGAAGAACTCCGGTCCGATCCGCCCGGGATTCGCGACCGAATCGCCCGGCGGCGGCGGTCGCCCCGTGGACGGGCCCATCCGGGCCGACGATAATACGGCCCGGATGGGAGTCCCGATCATGTCCGAGCCCGAGCCCGACCAGATCCAGTTCGCCTGCATCGGCTGCGGGGCCCTGAACCCGATGGACGCCGCGACGTGCTCGGGTTGCGGGCATGACTTCGGACGGCCGCCCGCCCCGGCGTCGCCCGGGTCGACGGGCCCGCTTCCCTCGCGACGACCCATCCCGGCCCCGAACCCCTACGCCCCGCCGACTTCCGACCTCCATCGCCGCCCGACATTCCGGATCGGCACGGCGATGATCGTCGTCGCCGTGATCGCGGTCGGCCTGGGGGCCTTCGCGGCCGACGAGGCCCTGGGGATCGGCCTGTCGATCGGGCTCATCCCGGCCACGATCCGGCTGGCCTGGCTCTCCAGCCGGGGTGATGTCGGCGGAAGGGCGATGCGGGCCGGCGATCTGGCCCTAGCGTTCATCCTGACCTTCGTGATGTCCTACCTGATCCTGATCGCGTCGGTGATCGCCTTCGGGGTGACCTGTTTCCCGTTCGGAATGGTCAGCCAAAATATCGTGGTCGGCGTCGTTGCCGGCGGGGTGGCGGCGATCTTCGTTGGGATCAAGCTCACCCGCGCCACGCTGGCTGCATCCCGCCGCACGGCCGAGGCGAATTGGCACGACTCGCAAATCCACTGGAAGTAACCCGGCCGGGCGCCGGGGAAGGGGACGACCGATGGCCCGGCTCCGCGACCACACGTTCCTGGGCACGACCCAGAGCCTCTGCCCGGAATGCCTGGCGCTGGTGCCGGCCAAGATCATCGCCCGGGGGCGGCGGGTCTACTTCCGCAAGAGGTGCCCGACCCACGGGTTCCGCGAGGACTTCGTCTGCTCCGACGTGGCCCTGTACGACCAGATGCAGTACAGCCTGCCCGGCAAGGTCCCGCCCGGCTTCGGCGTCGAGCCCGACAAGGGCTGCCCCTACGACTGCGGCCTCTGCACCGAGCACGAGCAGCACACCTGCATCGGGCTGGTGGAAGTCACCTCGTCGTGCAACCTCAAATGCCCGATGTGCTATGCGTCGAGCGGGCCGGGCGGGTCGCACCTCACCTATGAGGAGTGCATCCGCTCGATCGACCGGCTGGTCGAGGTCGAGGGCCGGGCCGAGGTGCTCCAGCTTTCCGGCGGCGAGCCGACGATCCACCCGGACTTCCTCCGCGTGCTGGACTACGCCGTGGCGCAGCCCATCGACATCGTGATGGTCAACACCAACGGGATCCGCCTGGCGCACGACGGCCGGATGCTCGACGCCATCGCCGCCCATGCCCCCCGGGTCGAGGTCTACCTCCAGTTCGACGGCTTCGACGACGCTGCCTCGGCCACGCTCCGGGGGGAGCCGCTGGTCGAGACCAAGCTCAAGGCGGTGGAGGAATTGGGCAAGCGCGGGATCAAGACCTCGCTGGTCTGCACCCTCCAGCCGGGGGTGAACGACCAAGAGGTCGGGGCGATCGTCCGGTTCGGCGTCGAGCGGCCCTGGGTCACCGGCATCAGCTTCCAGCCGGCCACCTACTCGGGCCGCCACGTCCTGCCCGAGGAGCTGGAGCGGCGGATCACCTACCCGGACGTGATCCGGGCCGTGGCCGAACAGACCGGCGGGATGTTCCGCGAAGACGACTTCATGCCGCTGCCGTGCGCCCACCCCAACTGCCACAGCCTGACCTACGCCTTCCGCTCGGGCGGGGCGGTCACCCCGCTCATGCGTTTCATCGACGCCCGCAAGCACCTGGACATCCTGGCCAACGGCATCCTGTTCTCGCGGAACGCGGCCCGCAAGCTGATCGAGCAATACCTGGAACGGGTCGGCGGGTGCGGGATCGGCTGCTTCCCGGAAGGGGACGGAGACCCGACGGCCGACGCGGCCTCGGACTTCTTCCGCAAGGCGGTGGCCGAGCAGTTGTCCCAGGCCGACGTGTTCCGGATCACGATCACGTCGTTCCTGGATGCCTACAACTTCGACGTCCGCCGGCTGATGAAGTGCTGCATCCACCACGTTTTGCCCAGCGGCCACGTCATCCCGTTCTGCGCCTACAACGTCCTGTATCGCGAGGGGCATGCCGTCCTCCCGGCCCTGCGCGACGCCGGGGCGGTCGAGGACCCGGCCACGATCGCGATCGGGCCATGATCGGGGGCTCGGCGATGGGGGCGACGGTCCCCTGGGTCTATCCGCTGATCATGATGGCGTCGGTGGGGACGGCGATCCTGCTCCGGGGCCGGACGCCGCAGCCCTCGGGCCTGGACCCGCGCCAGCGGTGGGGGATCGGCCTGGGGGCGTTCTGCGGGGCGATGATCGGGGCCAAGCTGCCGTTCGCCCTGGCCGACTGGGAGGGGTTGCTCACCGGCCGTGCCTGGGCCGAGAACGGCAAGACGATCGTCTTCGGGATGGTCGGCGGCTACCTCGGGGTCGAGATCGCCAAGGCCCTGCTCGGCGTCCGCGTGAAGACCGGCGACGGCTTCGCCGTGCCGGTGGCGGGGGCGGTGGCGGTGGGTCGGCTCAGCTGCTTCGCGGCCGGGTGCTGCCACGGGGTCGCGACCCGGCTCCCCTGGGGCGTCGACTTCGGCGACGGGGTCCGCCGCCACCCGACCCAACTCTACGAGATAGCCTTCCACGCCGCTGCGGCCCTGGGTCTGGCCGCACTCCAGCGCCGGGGGCTATTCCGGGGCCAGTTGATCAAGCTGTATATCCTGGGCTACCTGGCCTACCGGTTCGCGACCGAGTTCATCCGGCCCGAGCCGCGCCTGGCCGGGGGCCTCACCGGCTACCAGTGGGCCTGCCTGGGGCTGGCCCCGGTGTTCCTGGCCCTCTGGGCCCGCGATGCCCGGTCGATGCGGGCCCGACCCGGCATGACGCCCGAGATCACCGACGACCGATCCTCCCCTCCACCCGGCCGAGGCAACGGTTGAAGGTCATCAGGGTCGCCAGCAGCAACCCGAGCGCGATCAGGGCATAGGCGACGATCCAGAAGGCGAGCCAGGCCGCCTGATGGTCCAGCCTGTGATTCGACCCATCCGACCCGCCGAAGACGGCGCTGGAGAAGCCGATCCCCCAGAACGGGCTGGCCGAGGCGACGCCGGGGCCGGCCGTCCCGGAACCCTCGCCGAACAGGATCATCCCGGCGGGGATGGCCCCGACCGTCACGACGACATAAAGCCCGGCGGTCAGCCCGATGGCCCGGCCCATCCGGGGCAGCCAGGTAGCCAGGGCCAGGCCGAGGCTGGTGATCGCGGCGCCATAAGCCAGGATCAGCCCGCCGATCAGGGCCGGGCCGAGGGCGAAGCCGGTGTGCTGCGTGGCCAGCGCCGAGGCGACGAGAACCGGCAGGACCGCCAGCGGCAGGACGCCGCGGAAGGCCCCCCACCATTTGCCCAGGACGATCGACCGCGTCGTCAGCGGCGTGGTCAGGAGCACGTCCAGGCTGCCTCGCTGGCGTTCCTCGGCCAGGCTGGTGGCGGCCGACACGCTCAGCAATAGCAGGCCGGCCGACGCCTGGAAGCCGTTGAGCACCGCGCCGAGATCGCGGGCGATCATCCCGGCGCCTCGGAGTGCGTCGAAGATTGCCCAGGAACTGGCTCCCCCGGAGGCCAGCCCATAAAGGCCCCAGATGAAGACCGTCCAGCGCGACGGCCGCCGCCGATGCCACTCGCGCCAGAGCACCGGGTTGAAGTCGAGCGACGGCGACGGCAGCCGCCGCCCGAGCCGGCGTTCCCGGGCCGGCCGGCCCACGCCCCCTGACTGCCGGATGACGACCGCCCGGATCCGCCAGGTCGCCGTCGCGGCCAGGATCGCCGAGGCCGCCAGCCCGAGCAGGCAGAATCGGGCCTGCTCCGCCAGCCCGACCGGGCCCATCCCGCCCGGGGCCCCCAGCGGCGCGAGCACCAGGAAGATCGGGTTGTAGGGCAGCAGGGCCAGGGCGTTCGGGATCCAGGACGGCCGTGCCGACCAGGGCAGCGTCGCCGCCAACCCCGCCCAGGCCGGCGCCGCCACCAGCCAGGCGATCCCGAAGGCGTAGGTCGCCAGCAGCACCTCGTGGGTCTTCTTCCCCCAGACCGACAGGGCCAGGGCCAGGCTGCAGCCGAAGACGCCGCAGGCCAGGCAGACCAGCATCGCCCCGACCAGCAAGGCCGGATCGACGCCGCCGAACGGGGTGGCCAGCGCCAGGACCGGGGCGGCGCAGGCGATCAGGCCGAGCACCGGCACCAGTCGGCCCGCCAGCTTTCCCAGGACGATCTCGCGGGCGGTCAGGTCGGTCGCGAGCAGCAGGGCCAGGTTCCCCCGGGCCTTGTCCACGCAGATCGCACCGGCCGTCGCCGCCGGCGCCGCCAGGCCGACCAGCCCGAGCAGGATCAGCGACGTCGCGGCGTAGAACTCCCGCCCGATCTCCGCCCACTGGCGGATCGACAGGTCCTCCGATGTGTCCTGCTGATCCAGCCAGACGCCCGACAGACCCAGCAGGAGGAGCAGGACCAGCAGCGACCGCAGCGCATACCCCTGCCAGGCCCGCGAGGCCGCACGCCATTCCTGGGCGAAGACCGGGCCCAGCATCGGCCAGTCGCGCGTCGCCATGGGCCTGCCCTCCGCCTCCGCCCCCCGCGACGGGCCCGCGGCCCGCCCGGACAAACTTTACATCGCAAAGCCATCGCGGGGCAAGGGGCTCCCGGGCCCGGCCTCAGACCGGGCCGATCCGATTCCACGAGAAGACGACGGCCCCGATGAGGGGGGAAGGGCCGCCATTGTTGCTCTCGATCGGGATCGCGGGGAATTCCCGGCCCGGCTGGTTCGGGCGGAAGATCAGATGGCCGCCCGATCGGTCGAACCAGCGGATCAGGGGGACTCCGCCGGGGCGGGCCGCCACGATCTGCCCCTGGAGCACGCGCGGGTCGGTCGCGGACAGGTCGATCGCCACGATCGAGCCTTCGGCGAGCATCGGGTGCATGGAGTCGTCGGTCATGCGGACGGCGATGGTCCGCTCGGGGTTGGCGATCCAGTCGCGCGTGGCCAGGACCTCGCCCTCGCCGCCCGAGTCGTCGGGGATGTCGTCGACGAGCGATCCCAGGGGGAACAGGCGGATCGGCACGTAATCGGGCGGCGTCCCCGCGTCGGGTCGTTCCCGTCCGAGGGTGGCCTCCAGCCTCTCCAGCCCCCGGCGCAGCAACTCGATCGGAGCGAGTTCTCCGTCCTGCTTGCCTTCGGCGGGGCCGTTGTATTTCGGGCCCTCGCCGGTGAGCAGCCAGACCGGGCTGGCCCCCGTCATTTCGATGAATTCGAGCAGGACCTCGGCGGGCACGGTCACCCCGGACTCGTAGTTGTACCACACGCGCACGGGCAGGTTGAGCCGCCGGGCCAGTTCGGGCCCGCCGCGATCCCCGAAGAGTTCCTGGCGGATCTCCCGCAGGCGTTCAGAAATGGATGCTTTCAAGGCGATCCGATGGGTGGGACTCTTGCGCCGGGCCATTTCCGAGACTCCTGCAACCTGGTGTAGCTCACGCACGCTCGGGCCAATCTCGGAAGAAAATAGCAGGACGGTCGAATCAATTCCCATATAGCTCGTCACCAAGTCGAATCCGATCGCCCTTTGGCGATGATGCCCGCGCTCCGGCGACGCCCGGCCCTGATCGGTTGATCGCGTGCATTCGGGAGACGATACTGGCGCGAAGGGGCCCCGGGATGCGATCATCGGATCCCGGTTCGGCGGAACCTCGACGAGCCCGAGTCACAAGTGTGCCTTGATCGTTGTAGTAGTCATGGGAGAGGACCTGGACTCCCGAAGCACGATCATCGTCGCGGTCAAGCCCCCGGAGACCGCCGTCGCGGGCCGCGGTGAGGCATCGGCTCGGCCGGATCGCGCGGCGCGGAGTGCAGGCCGACTCGACCGGCACCGTGGCCGCGTCCCCCGAAGATCGCCGAGGCGGGCGCCCCCTGCACGCCGGCCCGGACCGATCCCGCCGCACCGTCCCCCACGTCGCCATCGCCCCGATCCATGGCGGAATCGCCCGCCAGGGCAACCCCGATGGTTCACGCACGAACAGATTACGATTTTCTACGGCGTGAGAAAGAACAAGCTGATCCCATGAACCGTATAGTAGGCATCGAGAGCACAATCTCGCCGACGAGCGAACGGGTCGATGCCGACCCCGTGGCCGGGCCGCAAGGCCGGGGCCGACGACATGACGCCAGGTGAAAAGCCAGGAGGAACCAGGCCGATCTCCCCGGGGGGGACGAGGTCGGTCCGGGGCACCGTCCGCCGGGGGGAGCAATCCCCTCGGCGGCGGATCACCGGGAGAATTTATCGCCGACGAGCAATCGGGTCGATGCCGACCCCGTGGCCGGGCCGCAAGGCCGAGCCCGACGACATGACGCCCAAGCGATGAGCCAGGAGCAGCCAGGCCGGCCTCCCCGGGGGGGAAGAGGTCGGTCCGGGCGCCGTCCGCCGGGGGGAGCAATCCCCCCGGCGGCGGTGCAGCTTGCGAACCGAGCGAATCTCCACGCGAGCACTCTTGCGGCTGTCGCGACACTCCTCGAATCCCCGCCGCTTGCCGAACGACGACTCGCTCAGGCCGACGCCGCCGGGGCCGATTCATAGTCCGTGAGCGTCCGCGGCGGGATGGCCATCCGCAGCGCATTGACCACCGCGAGCACGTCGATCACCTCCTGCGCGATGGCCCCGGCCACCGGCGGCAGATATCCGGCCGCGGCGATCGCCATGCCGATCAGGCTCAGCGACATGCCGCCGATGGCGCTTTGCAGCGCGATGGCTCGCAGACGCCGGCTGATATGGAAGAATTCGTCGATCTTCGCGAGCGAACTGTCCAGGATCACGGCCCCGGCGGCCTCGGCGACGATGTCGCTGTTCTGGCCGAGGGCGATCCCGACCGTCGCGGCGGTCAGGGCCGGGGCGTCGTTGATGCCGTCCCCCAGGAACACCGTCCTGGCTTTCTGCGTCTCCCGGCGGACGAGTTCCAGCTTCTGCTCGGGGGTCTGGTCGGCGAGGACCTCCGAGATCCCGACCCGTTCGGCCAGATACCGCGCCTCCGACTCGCGGTCCCCGGTGACCAGCATCACGCGTTCGAGGTGGTGCCGCGGCCCCAGGTGGCGGATGAACCCGGCCCCGCCGGGCCTCGGCTCGTCGCGGAAACGCAGCGTGCCCGCGTAGCGGTCGTCGATCAGGCAGACGCACTCCAGTCCGCCGACGCTCGGGGGCAACTCTCGCTCGACCTGCGGGTCTTGCGCGATCAGTTTCTTGCGGCCGGTGATCCGGACCCTCCTCCCGCCGAGCATCCCCGCCAGCCCCTCGCCCGGCCGTTCCTCCGCCTGGTCGACCTCGCGGAGCGTCGCCCCGGCCGCGCGGGCCCGCTCCAGGACCGCGCCCGCCAGGGGGTGCTTGGAGTATCGCTCCAGGCTGGCGACCAGCCCGAGCAGTTCGCCCTCGTCGAGCCCGGGCCGGGGGATGACCTCGGTGAGCCTCGGCCTGCCGTAGGTCAGCGTCCCGGTCTTGTCGAAGATGGCGGTGCGACAGGTCTCGATCGTTTCGAGGACGGCCGGATCCTTGATGATGATCCCTCGCCGGGCCGCCAGCGAAATCGCGCCGATGATCGCGACCGGGATGGCGATGAGGAGCGGGCAGGGGGTGGCGACCACCAGTACGGCCAGGAACCGGATCGGCTCCCCGCTCGCCGCCCAGGCGGCCAGGGCAATGGCGATGGCCACCGGCGTATAGATCGTGCCCAGGCGATCGCCGAGGCGACGCAGGCGGGGCCGTCGCTGCTCCGAGCCGCGCATCACCCCCATGATCCGGGCGTAGCGCGAGTCCACCGCGAGCTTCTCCGCCTTGATGGTGAGTGCAGCGTCGCCGTTGATGGCCCCGGAGAGCACGGCCGAGCCGGGCACCTTGGACATCCGATACGGCTCGCCCGTCAGGAACGACTCGTCCATCGACCCACGGCCCTCGATGACCGAGCCGTCGACCGGGCAGATCTCGTGCGGGAGGACGACCAACTCGTCGCCGATGGCGACTTCGTCCAGCGGGACGTCGATGATCCCATCGCCCCGCTTCCGGTGCGCCTGCGAAGGCATGCGCCGGGCCAGGGCGTCCAGGACGGACGAGGCGCTGCGGACGGCATACCCTTCCAGGGCCTCGCCCCCCGACAGCATGAGGACGACCAGGCAGCCGGCCAGGTACTCGCCGAGGAGGACCGAGGTGACGATCGAGATCCCGGCCAGGAGGTCGGACCCGAAATCGAGCCGGATCAGCTTCCCCAGCAGTTCGAGGAGGAGCGGGCCGCCGCCCAGGACCAGGCAGATGGCCAGGGGCAGGGTCTCGAACGAGATCCCGAGGAAATCGCCGCCGGCATGGACGCCGAAGCGGATCAGGAGATGCAGCGCGATCGCCGCCAGCGAGAGGCCCGCGATCATCGCCTGGAGGCGGCCCGCCTTCGCGGGCGGGCCCCCCGACCGAGAATCATCCATCGATCAATCCTCGATCCCGAATTCCCGGAGTGCGTCGAGGGCGACGGAGATCGCCGCTTCACGCGTCCCTCCGGCGTCGATCTCCCGCGTCGCCCTCCGCGTGGCGGAGCCCACCTCCTCCCAGTGCGAGGCGGCCGCGAGGTGGATCGACCAATCCGCGTCGGAGGCATCACCCCGGCGGCCCCGGATCCGTTCCCGGGCCACGTCCGGATCCGCCCGACAGAGGAGGAAGACCGCCGGGACGCCCAGGCTCGTCGCCAGGTCGAGGAAGCGCCGCCGATCCTCCTCCCGGCCGAAGCTCGCGTCGACCACGACCCGCTCCCCCTCCAGGAGGAGCGCCCCGGCCCTCCGCGAGCACTCGGCGTAGGTGCGTTCCCCCCACTCCCGGCCGTAGATCCCCTCCCCATATCCGGCTCGCGCCGAGTCTCCCCCGGCCAGCCCGGCCAGTTCCTTGCGGACGACGTCCGAGCGGATCACGGCGAACCCCGAGCGGTCGGCCAGGGCTCGGGCCAGGGTGGACTTGCCGGTGCCGGGGAGCCCGCCGACCAGCACGAGGCCGGGGCGACGGCCCGGGGCCTCCAGTTCCCCCAGCGCCAGGAGCCAGCAGGCGCGGGCCTTCTCCAGGGCGAGCGCACGATCGGCGGCCGGGATCTCGCCTTCTTCGTGCTTCAGGCCCTCGACCTTGGCCTTCACGACGGCCCGGTACGCGGAGTAGAAGGGCAGAAGCGCACGGCCCTCGGCGTCGCCCGAGGCCCGGAAGTAGGCCCCCGCGAAGGCCGCCCCCAGGTCCCCCCGGCCGGCCCGGGCGAAGTCCATGACGAGGAAGGCCATGTCGGCCACCGGATCGGCGTGGCGATATCGATCGGAGAACTCGATGCAGTCCACGATCGCCAGGTCGTCGGGCGGGCGGCGTCCTGGATAGAGATAGACGTGGCCGAGCCTCAGGTCCCCATGCGTGTCGCGCGGGACATCCCGCGCGGCCCGCGACTCGATGACGGGCCGGAGCCGGGCCAGGGCCTCCTCGGTCAGCGCCCGTACCCTCTCGAACACCGGCCGGGCGACCGTGACGCCCGCGTGCCGCGCGGCCTGCTCGAAGTTCTCGCGGGCGTTCCCGGCGACCACGTCGAATCGCCCGCCGGCCGAGATGTCCGGGCCGGACGCGGCGTCCGCGTGGAATGCGGCGACGCGGGCCGCCAGGTCCTCCACCTGCGGCGGGCCGATCTCGTCGCGACGGACCCGTTCCCGGAGCGTGTCCCCTTCGGACAGGCGGATCATCTCCACCGCCCACTCGACCGCGTCGCCCGGGCCTCCGAAGGCGAGCTTCGCCCCCCGGCGGACCACCGGCAGGACACCGAGGTAGACCGAGGGCGCCAGGCGGCGATTCAGGGCGACCTCGCGTTCGCAGAAGAAGCGCCGCTTCTCCAGGGTGCTGTAGTCGAGGAAACCCAGGTCGAGGGGCTTCTTGATCTTGTAGGCGTGGGGGCCGGCGAGGAAGACGACCGAGATGTGGGTCTGATGCACTTCCACCGCGTCGACGGGGTCGGGATAGGCGGCCGGATCCGAGAGGGCCGCGATCAGGTCATCGAGTTCCATCGCGAACTCCCCGGGTGCGACGCGGCCCGGGCCGCCGGATCGACCCCGGCCGGGCGCGGGCGGCCCGTCAATGATACAGGAACATCGGAACCGGGCTGCGTCCCATCATCGACCGGGTGGCCGATCCGATGAAGAACTCGCGGAGGGCCGGCTGGCCGTAGGCCCCCATCACGAGGAGGCCGACGTCCTGGGGCCGGATCTTCTCCAGAAGCACGTCCGCCGGCCGGCGGCCGGATTCCACCGGGTCGGCGACCGCGTCGAGCCCGTGCGACTTGAGATATTCGACCGCGCGATCGGCCCGACGCGCGGCGTCGATCCTCGCCTCGGAGACGCTCACGACGCGGATCTCTCGCCCCTGGCCGAGCCCGGACGCCCGGAAGGCCGCGACGGCGCGGGAGGCCTGGAGGCTGCCGTCGTAGGCAACCATGACCGATTCGCCGTCGCCCAGCTCGCCCGGCACGGCCACCACGGGCCGGGGGCTGTCGGCCAGGACGCTGGCGAGCGTGGTGTCGGGCTCGCCCTCCCAACCGAACCGGAAGTGGGTCTTCTGGCCGAGCATGATCAGGTCGAAGCGTTGCGCCTCCTCGCGGATGCGGGCGTGCGGGGTGCCGACGTCTTCGAGCGGCTTGAATGCCACGCCCGCCTCCGCGCAACGGAGCGCGGCCCGCGACAGGGTGCCCTGGACCCGGGCCCGGATCTCGGCCAGGAGTTCCGCGTTGAGGCGTTCGAAGTACACCTCGCCCACCAGGAATTCCTCCACCCCGTGGAGGCCCGGCTCGTCGATGCAGCCCATGCCGACCAGCAGGGCGTCGGATCGCCTGGCCCATCGGATGGCCAGTTCCAGGGCGGAATCGCCGTTATCGGACCCATCGAGGCCGACCAGGATCGAACGCAGCATGGAGTGGCACCCCTTGTTTTCGACCGCCACCGACGACCAACCCAGGCGATTCAATCATATTCCGATATCCACCCGGCGTCATCCAGGATCCCGCCCGGGGAGGTTCGCGCCGCGGGCCGGCTCGTGCAACCGACGCGATCCATCGCGTGTCGGAGGATCGGCGACGTCGCGGCGACCGGGCCTGCCGGATCGGCTCCTCTC
Organism: Tundrisphaera macrotermitis; assembly: GCF_051175315.1. Taxonomy (NCBI): domain Bacteria; kingdom Pseudomonadati; phylum Planctomycetota; class Planctomycetia; order Isosphaerales; family Isosphaeraceae; genus Tundrisphaera; species Tundrisphaera macrotermitis. The sequence goes on along the minus strand of NZ_CP195100.1, from coordinate 737,549 downwards.
GGATCCGGCCGTCGGACTCGGCCGGGGCACGCGCCCCCGATCTGCACAAGGAATGCTTATCTTCATCGCATGCCGCCGCTCGGGCAACCCCCCGGGCAGATTCAGGCGCCGGGGTCGGTCGCGCCGATGAGCCCGGCCCCGATCGCCCGGGACGGCGACCTCGCCCACGGAATCGATCCCGAACGCAGGCGGGATGCGGGGGCCGGCCCATCGACCGGTCCCGCAATCGCAGTCATCCCGGCCCGGCCCCCGGCTCGTGGAGGTGGCGGACGATCTCGCCGTCCCGGAGGTAGACCACATCCTCGGCGATGTTGGTCGCATGATCTGCGATCCGCTCGAGGTGACGCGCCACCGAGGCCAGGCCGAGGGCCGCCTCGATGCGACCGGGATCCGCCCGGATCATCACCGCCATCTCCTCCCGGATGATCCGGTCGAGCCGGTCGACCTCGTCGTCCATCGCCAGGACGCTCCGGGCCAGCATGACGTCGGAGCCCACGAAGGAGTTGAGCCCGTCTCCGACCATTTGAAGGGCCCGATCCGCCATCGCGCGGAGGGCCCCGGGGATCTCCAGCCCGCCCGGCGACCGGGCGAGGGCCAGCGCCTGCTCGGCGATGTCGACGCCCAGGTCCCCGATCCGCTCCAGGTCCGTGTTGATCTTCAGGGCGGCGATGACCCGCCGGAGGTCGCCGGCCGCCGGTGTGGAGAGGACCAGGATCCGGATGCACGCCTCCTCGATCCGGACCTCCTCGCGGTCGATCGCCGCGTCCTCCTCGATCACGCGGCGGGCCAGGTCGGGCCGGCCTTCTTCCAGCGCCCTCACCGCGTCGCGGACGGCCGCAATGACCACCATCGCGAGATCGATGATCTCGGCGGTGAGGCCTTCCAGTTCCTGGGCGAATCGCTTCATGGTCTGGTCCTCCTGGGTCGTTCTCGGCCCCGGATCGGGGGAAGATGATGATGACCCGCCCTCAACCCGCCTCGGGGCGGCCCACCCTCAGGATCTTGGCCCCGCGGATCTGCCCGCCCTTCAACTCGACCAGGGCCCGATTGGCATCCTCCAGCGCGAATTCCTGCACCTCGGGCCGGATCGGGATCTCGGCCGCCAATCGGAGGAATTCGCGGACATCGGCCCGGGCGACGTTGGCGACGCTCTTGATCTCCTTCTCCAGCCAGAGATGCCGGGGGTAATCGAGCCCGAGCAGGGCTTCCTTGTCCGAATCCTCCTTGCGGATCGCGTTGATGACCAGCCTCCCGCCGGGCGCGAGGTTCTCCAGCGCGGAGACGATGGGCAGCCACGCCGGGGTCGTGTCGATGATCGCATGCAGAGGCTCGGGGGCCGGTTCGGAGATGCCGCCCGCCCAGCTCGCCCCCAGTTCGCGGGCGAACGCGCGTTCCGCCTCGCCCCGGGCGAAGACGAAGGTCCGGGTCCTGGGGAACCGGTGGCGCACCAGCTTGAGGACCAGGTGCGCCGAGCCGCCGAACCCGGTCAGCCCCAGGGACTGGCCGTCCACCAGCCCGGTCAGCCTCAGCGAGCGGTAACCGATCGCCCCCGCGCACAGGAGGGGGGCGGCCTCCGCATCCGAGAGGGCCCCGGGGATCGCGTGGGCGAAAGCGGCGGGCGCCGTCATCCGCTCGGCATAGCCGCCGTGGGCGTCGCGTCCGGTCGCCCGAAAGCGTTCGCAGAGGTTCTCCTCGCCGCCCCGGCAGTGCGGACAAATCCCGCACGCCGAGAAAATCCAGGCGACGCCGACGCGATCGCCGACCCGGAACCCCTCCGCCCCCCGGCCCAACGCCTCGACCTGGCCGACCACCTGGTGGCCGGGGATGATCGGGAGGCGCGGCGGCGGGGTCCGCCCCTCGATCTCATCCAGCTCGGTATGGCACACGCCGCAGGCGGAGACGCGGATCAGGATCTCGCCCTCCGCCGGGGACGGGTCGGACCAGTCGGCCTGCTGGAGCGGCGTCGGGTTGGCCCCGATCGGGCCGATCTTGCTGAGCAGCATCGCACGCATCTGTGTGCTCCTCCCGGCCCACATCCGGCCCGCGATCGGGGCGACCGGCCGACAACATCGCCTCGCCCCGGTCCCGACTCATCACCGGAGGTCGAGCACGATCCGGCCCTCGATCTGACCTCGCCTCATCCTGTCGAAGACGTCATTGATGGCTTCGAGCTTCTCCGTCCGGACGTTCGCCCGCACCTTGCCCTCGCCGGCCAGCGCGATGGCTTCCCGGAGGTCGAGCCGGGTGCCGACGATCGACCCGCGGACCGTGATCCCGTCCAGCACCATCCCGAAGATCGAGAGCGGGAAGGTCCCGGGCGGCAGGCCGGTCAGGACGACCGTCCCGCCCCGGCGGACCATCCCCACCGCCTGCTCGAACGCCGAGGTGGAGACGGCCGTCACCAGGACCCCGTGGCCCCCGCCGATCTCTCGCTTCAGGAAGGCCACCGGATCGACCTCGGCGGCGTTGACCGCCACCGAGGCGCCGAGCCGCCGGGCGAGGGCGAGCTTCGCCTCGTCCACGTCCACCGCCGCGACGCGATAGCCCATGAGGGCCGCGTACTGCACGGCCATGTGCCCCAGCCCGCCGATCCCCGAGATGACGACCCATTGCCCGGGCTTCGCGTCGGTCAGCTTCAGACCCTTGTAGACCGTCACGCCGGCGCACAGCACCGGCGCGACCTGGGTCGGGTCGGCCTCCTCGGGGACCTCGCCGACGTAATCGGGGTCGGCCAGGGCATACTCGGCGAACGTGCCGTTCACCGAATAGCCGGTGTTCTCCTGGGCGAGGCAGAGGGTTTCCCAGCCGGTCCAGCAATGGTCGCAGCGGCCGCAGGCCGTGTGGAGCCAGGGGATCCCGACCCGATCCCCATCCTTGACGTGCTTCACCCCGGCCCCGACGCCCGCGACGCGGCCCACCCCCTCGTGGCCTGGGATCAGCGGCAGCCTCGGCTTGACCGGCCAGTCCCCGTCGATCGCGTGGAGGTCGGTGTGGCAGACGCCGGTCGCCTCGATCTTGACCAGGATCTGGCCGGCCCCGGGCTCGGGGACCGGGATGCTCTCCACCTCCAGGGGCCGTCCGAACCCGCGGGCCACGGCCGCCATCATCGTCTTCGCCATGACGCTCTCCCAGGGAAGGGGATGGATCGGCCCGGACGCCCGCGCCGGCCGGCACCATCGTATCATTCGCGATCGCGAATGCATCCGGGTCGATCCCGAAAGTGGCGACGACCCGGAGAGGTGTCCCCCTTGGCGGGGCCGGCCTCGACCTCGACGCCAGCCGGGGGGGTCGGACGTCGGTCGAGGGCCGAGGCGGGCGAGGGGAACCACTAGCACGGGGCGGGTGCCGATGCGAGGATGTCGTCCGGGGCAGGCTCCGCTCGGGGTGACGGGCCTTATGCCCACCGCCATCGCCCCCCCGGCCGGGTCCCATCGACACAGCCCCTGTCATGCGAACGAGAGGCGAACCCTTGGAGCTACGAACGGAGGGGCTGGCATCTTGTATCATCTCCACTCCTCCGGATGACCTGGGCCGGATGTGGTGCATCGCCATCGTCGACAACCCCGGCCTTCGGCGCGAGGTTGATCGATTCCGCGTCGAGCGCACGGGACTGATCATCGGCGATGATGAGTTCAATGGCTCTCACCAGTGGAGCGGCTGCTGGCCGAGCTTGCTTGATCTGGGGCGAGGGCTTGCAGCATGCCGAAGGCCGCCGTCCCGGATCGATCAGGTCCCGGAAACCCTAGCTGCCTGACCCAACCAAGGATCGAACTCATGAAGTCCAGGACATGGATCGCGCTCGTCGCCGTCGGGGCCTTCGGCCTGGGGCTGGGCTCGACGATGCGTCTCCCCCGGGCCGTGGCCCAGAAGCCGCGAGACGACGCCACGTGGGAATACAAGGTCGCGGTCGTCTCGTTCAACCCGGGTGAGCGGCGGACCGACGAACAGCGAGCCGCGATCCTCGAAAGGACGCTGAACGAGCAGGCTCGCCAGGGATGGGAGCCGGTCGGCTCGCTCTTGTCCCGCGACGCGGTGCAGACCGTGGGCGGGGCGGTGACCACGCGGGACACGACCTCGTTCCTCGCCTTCCGCCGGAGGCGATGAACTCGGGCCCGGGACGCCGATCGGCATCCTCGGGCGCCCGCGGATGACCGATCGATCGCCGCGTAACGGGGTGACCGCGAGGTCGGCCGGCGCCATCGTCGGGATGGCCTGGGCGGCTTCAAGCACGATTCCTCGCGACCCGATCGATCTGATCCAGATCCCGGCGCCTCACATCGTCAACGCATCGGCGAGCCTGGGCGCGACCGGACATGACGCCGATCGGGCGATGACTCCCGCCACCCGGGGCATCGTCCCAAGCGAGCCGGAGCCGTCCTCGCAGCCCATCCCGATCACCCGCCGCGGCCCGATCGCGGCTCCGGGGCGGAGCATCGCCCGATAAAGTCGAGCACCGCACGGCGGTATCGCACCGGGTCGGTCGCCATCATCCCGAGGTGGCCCGCGTTCGGGAAGTTCAGCAAATCGCCGTGCGACCGCACGCGGTCGAAAAGGGCTTCCGCCTCGTCGCGGCGTGCCATCAGGTCGTCGTCGCCCGCCAGGATCAGGACCGGCACGTCGCCCGGAACGTCGCCGATCGCCTCGTGCGGCGAGATCCGATCCAGGTGCGGCAGGACCAGCGGGGCCACGGTCAGCAACCCCCGGTAGGCGATCCAGTCGAGGAGCGGCGGCAACTCGTTCTCGGTCCGGTTCCGGACGGCGACCCGGAGGTCGCGATACGGGCTCTCCAGGATATAACCGGAGACCCGGTGGCCGAGTTCCCCGGCGGCGAACAGGGCGGCCGCCCCGCCCAGCGAGGTGCCCAGAATCACGATCGGCTTGCCGGGGCGACGGTGTTCCAGGAACTCGACGGCGGCGACGACATCACCCCGGGCGCCGTAGCCGATGTCGTTGTAATCGCCGGTCGAATCGCCGTGAGCCCGGAGCGAGATCAGCAGCGCCGAACATCCTTCCTTCCCCAGCAACTCGGCACGATCCAGGCAATTCCAGCGGCTCCCCTTGTTGCCGTGGAGCAGCAGGATGGACGGAGCATCCTCCCTCCCCTGAGCATACCAGGCACCGATCTCGTGACCGTCTCCGGTCGAGAGCCGATGCGACTCGTAGGCACCCCAGGCGACGGCGGGCGCTGTCTCGGGGAACGGAGCCCGACTGCGATGGGTGAGCCGATAGGCGACCGCCCAGGACACGAGCAACCACGCCGCCAGGAGATAACCGGCGATCCGCAACGACCGGACGATGCGCCGTCGCCATGCCGAACCAGGGGACATCATCGCCGATGATCCTCGGTTGAGATGGGGCCCGATCTCCCACCAGGCGGCCTGATCGCAATCGGCCGATTCTCCACGCCCACCCGCAAGCGACGCGGCGTCGTGCCCCGGACTGATCCTACCGCCGGGGGATGGTTCGCCACCAGACGAAGTCGCCCCGTCTCCTCGGGGGAAAAGACGGGGCGATTCTTTCGATGCTGGACGGGATGACGAGACCGGATCCCGTACCAGGCTTTTCGTAAGTCTATGGGCGGCGCTGGATTCGAACCAGCGACTTCCACCGTGTGAGGATGGCACTCTAACCGCTGAGTTAGCCGCCCGGGCTCCTGGCTTGCGGGTCCAAGTGTATTGAAGTTGGCCCGCCGCCGCAAGGGGGTTGTCCGGACGGCGTCTCGGCGAGATCAGTGGCGGCGGCGGCTGATCAATTCCCGCCTCATGCCTCGCCGATGCTGGTCGGCGAAAATCTCGAAGAGGTCGTCGGGCTCGCCGGGCCGGGTGAGGTCCTGGCCCGTCTTGACGACGGCAAGGTAGGCGACGCACATCTCGTCGGCGGAGCCGAGGCCGAATTTGACCAGCTTGGGCGGGCGGTTGGGGTTGCCCGGCCGATTCGTGTTGTCGAACCGGCCGACGACGTGGATAGTCGAGCCTTTGGGCAGGTGCAGCGGGGCCTCGTAGGTGTAGGTCCCCTGCCAGTCGGGGTCCCAGTCGGCGATGTGAAGCAGGTTGACGACGCGATTGTCGGGCAGGGTGGCGGTAATCGTCATGTCGCGCCCGAGTTGGTGCATGTGGGGGGCGACGGCCAGCAGTTCGACGTCGACCGGGACGAACCATTTCGCCTTGACCTTGACGTCGGCCTCGCCGGCCGGGAGGCGGATGTCCTGGCTCATCACCCCCTTCCACTGGAGGGTCTGCCGGACCGGCTTCCGCGAGAAGTGGAGGCCGATCCGGGTGCGGTCGACCTCGGGCTTGCCGACCGGGTGATAGTGGACCAGGAGGATCACGTCGGCCTTGCGGGGCAGCGAGCGGCCCACCCCCTCCGGGAGCCGGGCGGGCTCGTTGCCGGGCGCCCAGCCGCCGAGGTCGCCGATGATCTCGACCCCTGCGTTCGCGTAGCTCTCGTAGCCCGGCCCGGGGTCGGCCTTGTCGCGGGCCCGGCCGGCGCCGGCGGTCTCGACGAACGACATCAGGTGGTGGACGACCCGGCGATTGCCCGGCCGGTACTCGATGGCCGACACGTAGACGTCGTCCGGGAGGTTGGTCGGTATCACGAAGCAGCGGTAGAAGTCGGCCCCGGTGGCGGGGACGGTGTAGGACTCCGACGGCTCCAGCACCAGGTCCGGCGTCCCCAGGGCCCAGTCGTCGACGATCGGGCGGGCGGCCGGGGCCTGGCACGCCTCGCCCGGGAGTGCGCCCGACTCGGCCCAGCGGGAGATCGTGGCGACCTCGGCCGGGGAGAGCGACCGGTCGTGGCGGAGCTTCGGGCCGAATCCCGGCTCCGGCTTCCACGGGGGCATGCGCCGGTCCTGGACCACCGCGGCCAGGTCGTCGGCCCGCTTGCGGGCATGCTCGTAGGTCACCAGCGGGAACGGCCCGACCTGGCCGGCCTGGTGGCATTCCTGGCATTTCTCTCGGAGGATCGGGGCCACGTCGCGGGAGTAGGTGGGGATGAATAGCTCGGCCGCGACGGCCGGGACGCCGGCCAGGGCGCACGAAACGGCGAGGAGTCGGGCGGCCCGCGCAAACACGATCCTCATCCGGATGGGTCCTTCCTGACGGGGCACGACGTGCCCATCGGGATCCTGGACGGGTCCCCCGGAGGCGCATCGATGGATCAACGCATTAAAAGGCGACGAAAGCCCGCGATCAGGACGACCGCGGACGGGCAGACATCGGCGGCCGAGGAGGGCCGCAGAGAAAGGTCATCGGCCAGAATAGCACGGGGCGAGATCGGACGATACGGGCAACACTGAGATTCTTCGGCGATGTGCCGAATGCGCAAGGGATCCGGGGCAGATGTGGCGATTCGGCAACGAATCGGGGGAGGGCCGGGGCCGGACATCGCCGACGCCCCGGGCCCTCCCCCGGTTGGGATCTCAACAACGCGGGTGGTGGATCAGTCCCACTGGAGGATGGCGCCGGTGTGGGCGCTGGTGGCCATGGCGGCGTACTTGCCGAGGTAGCCCTTGGTATACCGGGGCTTGGGCTTGACCCATTTGGCCTTCCGGGCGGCGAGTTCCTCGTCGGAGAGCCGGACGGCGAGCTTTCCGCCGTAGATGTCGATGTCGATGATGTCGCCCGGTTCCAGCAGGCCGATCGGGCCGCCCACGGCCGCCTCGGGGCTGACGTGGCCGATCGAGGCCCCGGCGGTCCCGCCGGAGAACCGGCCGTCGGTGATCAGGGCGCACTTGTCGCCCAGCCCGACGCCCTTGATGGCGGTGGTCGGCGCCAGCATCTCCTGCATGCCGGGGCCGCCCTTGGGCCCTTCGTTGCGGACGATGACCACGTCGCCGGCCTTGACCTTGCCGAAGACGATGCCGTTATAAGCGTCCTCCTCGTTCTCGAAGATCACCGCCGGGCCGCTGTGGACCAGCATCTTGGGGTCGACGCCGGCCGTCTTGACCACGGCCCCTTCGGGGGCGAGGTTGCCGCGGAGCACCGCCAGCCCGCCCTCCTGCGAATAGGCGTTCTCGCAGGTGCGGATCACGTCGTAGGGGTCGAAGCCGTCGCCGCCGGCGGGGGGCAGGCCGTTGCCGTTGCCGCCGCCCGCAACCGGCTCATCCTCCCCCTCGGCGTCCAGCAGCGCGACGCCGGCCACCTGGGAGCGCCCCTCGGCCACCACGCTCGGGACCGTCCAGGCGCGGGTGGTCCGCTCTCCGCCGGGCCGGACCCGGGTCATGGCGTGGGCCGTCTGGCTGGCGGTGTGGCCCCGGATGTCGTGCTCGGCGATGTTCTCGCCCAGGGTCTTGCCGGTCACCGTCGAGCAGGTCAGGTCCAGGAGGCCCGGCTTGCCCCGGGCGATCTCGCCCAGGATCGCGTGGATGCCCCCGGCGCGGGCCACGTCCTCGATGTGGTAGCTGCTGGACGGGGCGACCTTGCAGATGTTGGGCGTCTGGGCCGACAGCTCGGCGATCCGGTCCAGGGTGAACGGGACGCCGGCCTCGTAGGCGATGGCCAGGATGTGCAGCACGGTGTTGGTGCTGCCGCCCATGGCCATGTCCAGGATCATCGCGTTGTCGAATGCCGCCTTGGTGGCGATCTCGCGCGGGAGGATGCCGTGCCCTTCGCCCAGACGGCCGAAGTCCTTGGCCATCGCCACGATCCGCTCGGAGGCGGCCTTGTACAGGGCCTTGCGGTCGGCGGAGGTGGCCAGAATCGTCCCGTTGCCGGGCAGGCCCATACCCAGGGCCTCGGCCAGGCAGTTCATGCTGTTGGCGGTGAACATCCCCGAACAGCTGCCGCAGGTGGGGCAGGCGGCCTTCTCGATCGCGTCGAGTTCCTCGGCGGTGATCGTGCCGTTCTGCCGCTTGGCCCCGGCGACGAAGGCGTCGATCAGGTCGATCGGCTTGCCGTCCTCGGTCTTGCCCGCCTCCATCGGCCCGCCGGAGACGAACAGGGTCGGGATGTTGACCCGCATCGCCCCCATGAACATGCCGGGCACGATCTTGTCGCAGTTGGGGATGCAGATCATCCCGTCGAAGCGGTGGGCCTCGATCATCGTCTCGACGCTGTCGGCGATGATCTCGCGCGAGGGCAGGGAGTATTTCATCCCCGAGTGGCCCATGGCGATGCCGTCATCCACCCCGATCGTGTTGAACAGGAACGGCACGCCGCCGGCGGCGCGGACGCATTCCTTCACGTAGTTGCCCACCTCCTGCAGGTGGACGTGGCCGGGGATGATGTCGACGTGGCTGTTGCAGATCGCGATGAACGGCTTGTTCCAGTCCCCCTCGCCGACCCCGGTCGCCCGCAAGAGGCTGCGGTGCCCGGCGCGGGAGTCCCCCTTCTTGATCGTATCGGAACGCATCGACGGTGCGGTCTGGTCGGAGGACATGGGCGGCATCCGGGTCGGAGGAACTTCGGGATTCGGATCGCGGGACGTTCCATCTTATCCGCCCGGGATCGGGCTTCCAAGACTCGCGAGATCGGGAAGGCCGGGCCGCGTATGCCTTCGACGCCCGGGCGGGCTTGCCATCTGGAAAATGGGCGGCCTGGGTTCCGGGTGGCTGTGGTTGGCTTGCCAACCACGGCGCCGGCGAGACCATTGCGAGCGGTGAAGTGGCGGGAGTCGACCGAGGGTGCCCGATGCCGCATCGGCCATCACCCCGGGATCGCGTCGCCGGCGCCGTGGTTGGCAAGCCAACCACAGCCACCCAAGGCAGGAAGCATTGTTCTCCGGGATTCGTTGGGTTCGTCCTGTCTTTTCCCTTGAACCGAGCGGCAAATGGGTTCGTTCCGTCCCTGACTGTCCCATCGACCGGGCGGCAAATGGGTTCGTTCCGCTTCTCGGGCTGGGGGCGGCCGGGTTGCGGTCGCAGGCCCACGCCGGTTGGCGAAACGGAGGGCCGGTCGCGGCGGAATCCGGCCCGAAAACCGGGTCGTGCGTGCGCCAGATTGCCAAAAAGCGGGTCGACGGCCGGGGGCGGACGCGGGGGAGCCGGCCCGGTCCTGATTCCAGGACGGGCGGATGGGGTACGCGTCGCGGCGGATGCGGGCTCAGGTGTCGAGGCGGTCGGCGCGGCGTTGTTTCGCCTGGCGGCGGGCCCGCTCCTTCAGCAACCGGGGCTCGGGACGTCGGGCCGGCCCCGGTTCCCGGTCGACCTGGGGTGCTTCGGCCTCGGGCACGGCCTCGGATTCGGCGTCAACCGGCGCCGGGTCGGGCTCGGACGGGTGGAGGAAGGCGAGTTCGGGGTGCGGGTGGCCGTGCTGGGGGACGACCTGGAGTTGGTGGAGGTTCCAGCGGAGTCGCTTGTGGAGCGATGCCTCGTGGCGCCGGAGCCGGCGCAGCTCGGGGGTGGTCGTTTCGCTCAGGTCGGCCATCGCCAGCGATCGGTCGAGGGCGTCGGCCTCGGCCACGGTGGCCCGGTGATCGCGGAGCGCGTCGATCTCGCGGCGGGCCAGGCTCGCGGGGTCGAGCGGGAGGCCGGGGGCGTCGATCCGGAAGTCGGGGTGGGTGCCCAGCAGGTCGTGGGCCAGCGCGATGTGGGCGTCGGTCCAGGGCCGGCCCTGCTCGATCTCGTTCGCCAGCAGCGCCCAGCGCCCGATCATCCAGTCGCAGCCGTGGGGGGTGGACCGCAGCCGGGCGACGGCGCGGGCCGGGTCGTCGGCCAGGCGGGCCCCGACCTCCTCGACCTCGCGGCGCCGGTCGTCGTCCCAGAAGCGTTCGGCCCGGAGGGCGATCCGGTCGCGCTCCCGGCGCTCGATCCGGGCGCATCGCTCCAGCCGGAGGGTCATCAGGGCGACATCCTCGGCGATCCAGGCGTGGAAGAAGTTCTGCGGGCAGAGGGCCTCGAAGTACACCTTCTCCCGATCCTTGACGTTCTGCGCGTTCTCCGGGACGCGGGAGACCGGCGTCGCGAAGCCGTCGACCAGGACGTTGGCGTCGGGATAGCGAGGGGCGGCGGCGGGGGCGATGGCCAATGTCATGATGGTGCGGCCTCACGAAGCGACGGTGCCGGGGGAAAAGTCCACCGAACACTATCGTTGCGGCGCGGCCCGATTAGCACACGATCTGCCCCGGCGGGCGAACTTTGCGCAAATTTCGAACGTCGCACTCGGCTCCGAAGACCTGCCGGGCGGGCATTCTCCACCACGCCCCGCCGAAGCTGGTGGGCGATGCTCCAGGGCGGATCGGCCCTTCGATTCGGGGGCCTTCCCAGGTGGCAGGGGTCTTGCGGCGCAGCCGCAAACCCGGAGACGACGCCCGAGATCCCGATGCCGATGGGATGTGCGACGCCCGAGCCGGAGTTGCGGCTGCGCCGCAAGACCCCTACCACCCGGCCGAACCCATTCAAATCGGCCCATTTTAATAATCGTTATTCGCTATAAATTGATACCAATCTCCCGACAGGTGACGACGTTTGTAGTCGCAACGACCGAATGGTGAACGAATGGGGTCCGGTCGGTAGGCGAATCCGTAGGAGAACTCGTCAATCGAGTCGCGAGTGGCGCGGGTGCGGAAGTAAACCCCGCCTTGGGAGTCGGTGGCGATGCGGTCCACATGATAGAGGCCGAGTCGAAGGTCGACGCGAACGTGTCTGAAATCCTCGGGCGATAGGTCGGCCAGCAGTCGCTCAAAGGCGGGCCTGGTGAAGGCGAAAGCAATCCGCTTGGGCACGTCGCAGGCTATGAGGCCGAGATCCACGATCAGGACCGCAGCCGCTATCGCCTTCCAAGGCACCCTTGACCGCCGCGGTTGAACCACACCAAACAAGTCGTCCGATCCGCTCTCCGAACTCGGCTTTCTTCGAGACGATCGCAGCAAGTAGACGAAACAACCGATGCCCAGCGCCGGGAACCAGAGGCACGAGGTGATCAGCGTGAGTCGGAAGAGGTCGGCCAAGACGCCGGGGAAGGCGCTCAGGATCAGGAGCAGGAAACTTCCAACAGAGGCGACAGCCAAGGCGATTGTCACGGTCATCTCCATGGGTGCCCTATGATCGTATTCATGGACATACTTCGTCGACTCATCCGACCGGCACGTGGTCTCGCCTCTGCTGACCCGAGGCACAATGAGAGGAGTAAAGTCTCGTAGGCTGGGTCCGGACCCAGCTTCGATCTCATCGCCAACCCCATCGCTGGGTCCGGACCCAGCCTACGTCACTTGCGACGCCCGATCCGGGGGTTGCGGCGGCGAGGCAAGACCCCTGCCAGCCGGCCGCCACCCGATTCAATTCATCCGGGTGACGACCCAGAATACGACTCGACCGGATCGAAGGACGACGACGCCTTCAACTCCGGCCATGGCTGCCCAGGTCCATGTCGGGGTACGGAATCGTCGAAACTCGTCGCCAAGTTGGATCATCACGTCCGGATTCTTGCCCGATCCCCTGCTCAGGGCAAGCTGCACTTCGTCGGCCGGGACACCCTCACCAAGAAGATCCAACAGGGTCACGCCAGCGATCGGGATGTCCTCGGGCAGCCTTGGTTCCGGGAAATGCTGGACTCGCATCGAAACTCTCCGGGCCGTCTCGCTCTATCACCATCCCGACGGCATCCCACATCTACGTGATTCCAGGGGTTTTGTCAGAACATTATGGACCAGAGGAGTCGGGTGGGCATCGCCCACACTTAACCGACGAACTCAGAGAGCCACACGGTCTTCGGCGTTGTCAGAAGAGTTGATCCGAGGTTCTCGTTTTCGCCTCCCTCGACCAGCAAGCGGGATGGCGATGATCAGGCCGCAGGAGCATCCGAGGAATGTGGCGTCAAGATCGTGCCCGATCGCGAGTCCGGTGCCGGCAACGACCGCAACTAATGGCATTAGCATAGCGGCATGGATCTTCCTCGCCGCCATGATCGAAATGGCCGCGACCGCGATCAGATTGACGAAAAATTGAGACGCCAGGGGAGTATCAGCCCCATATTGCGCACGTAAATCAACGCATAGGGTTTCCCACGTCCAATAGGCACTCCAGAGGGAGGGCGAGTCGATCGAGTGGCTGAACCACACCGAAGAGTAGAATTCCCACAAACGGAGCATCCCCGCCGGCCATCCTGCACGATGTCCGACGTGAGCCGCGACTTCTATGCTCAGGACATACAGGATGGGCAATAATCCCCCGAGGATGGCCCCACACAATCGACGTCGGACCAGGCACCCGCCCACGATCCCCAGCAGGAGAGATACGATCTGTATCAGGCCAAAGGGGGCACCAGGTCCTAGCCGTCGCACGACGCCGAGCAAGGTGGCGATCCCGATGATGACAATCATCACCGTGCCCAGCCGGAGTTGGAACGGCCTGCCCGATCGATCCGCGCCGAGTGGACTGTTCATATTATGCTCGTCAACATCCCGCGTCGCGTAGCGAGGCCCGGTGGCCGGACGATCATGGCAAGATCCGGCTTCGGGGAGGGGTCGGGTGGGGTCGGTCCATCATCGGCCGGCCGACGATGGTGCAGGGGCCGCCCGATTCGACGACCTGATGAGCCGATCGATGGTCCTCAGCGGTCGGCGGGGACATCATAGACCGAGAGGGTATCCTCGGGAACCGTGCCGGGGAACTCCACGAACGTGCTCGCCAGGGTCCGGCCGTCGAGCGTGAGGGCCAGGTCGCGGCAGGAGGGGGACATCCCCTCGAAGGCGACCAGACGGGCCCCCGTGGCGACGTCGACCAGGATGATTCGCCCGGCGATGGGCTTCCCGGCAGGGCGCGGGACCGAGTAGCCGCCGGCCAGGGCGAGGCGCCGGCAGTCGGCGGAAAAGGCCATCCGGTAGTGGTGCCGGATCGAGTCGTCCGGCGGTGGGGCGATCGAGGCCCGGGGCTTGCCCGAAGTCACGTCCCAGAGTTGCACGACGTGATCGTCGCCCAGCGCCGCCAGGGTCCGGCCGTCGGGGGAGTAGGCCAGGGAGTGGAATCTCCGGGGGGCCTCTCCGCCCCGACGATCCGCCCACGACGAGCGGACGCGGCCGGTGGCGACCTCGTGGAACGCGATCGTCTCGCGCCAGGCCGCGACGACGGCCAGGGTCTCGCCGTCGGGGGAGAACTCCGTCGCCACGACGCCGGGAGTGGCGAGGGGGACGGAGACCATCGGCGAGCCGGTCTTCAGGTCCCACGACCGGATCACGTCGTCGTCCCGCCCCGTGGAGACGGTCGCCCGGAGGGTCCGGCCGTCGGCGGTGATGGCGAAGGTCCGCCCCAGCCCGCCCATCGGGACCGTGTACAGGACCCGCCCCGAGGCGACGTCCCAGGCCCGCAAGGCGTCCGGGCCGACCCGTCGGTGGTCGCGGAGGTCGATCGGGTCGAGGAAGTTGGAAGCGACCAGGATCGCCCCGTCGGGCGAGAAGCGGATCGGCCCCGGCCCCGAGCGGAACTTCGAGAACTGCTCGTCGGCGACGCCGATGGAGCGGGGCTCGCCGATCGCGCCGAGATCGGAGAACGGGAACAGTGCGACGGTCCCATCCTGCCGGCCGGCGGCCAGGGTGGCCCCGTCGGGCGAAAAGGCCACGCCCGATCCGAATCCGGTCCCGCGCCTCAGGCGGGGCGTGGGCTGCGCCGACCCGGGCGGCGACTCCGCCGGCGCGGCGGCCAGGCCGGCGGCCCACATCCCGAGGGCGACGAGGAAGAGACGCGGGTCGACGGATCTGGCCATCGATGACTCCGATCGTGGGGGGAGGTTCAACGTGCGACTTCACGCCAAGCAGGCTGGACACCCCCGCCATTCCCCGACGAAGGGGTGGGCGATGTCCACCCGACTCCGCTGCCGGCAAGGGGGGGCAATGGGTCAGCCCTCGGTCCGTTCGCACGAAGCACATGACAGGCAAATTTTCGCATGCGATGGAACCCGATTGCCAGCCCGGCGGCCCGACAGCATCGGTTTCACCCGCCTTCAGGGTGGCCGGCGAGCCGGGGAGGCGGACTGGTTCGATTTTCCGGGCCGATCCCTTATGCTGTGACGGACCGGCCCGATCTCGGCCCGGCCACATCCCATCCGCCCGAATCATCCTCCTGTTCGAGTGGCACCCTTGATGAACATCCCCGGTTCCGTTCGATTTCCCCGGGCCGTCGTCGGCCTGATGTTGGCGAGCCTGGCCCTGTCGGCCGGAGAGGCGCGATCGCAGGACGTGGCCGAGGCGTATCGCCGGGCCAACCGGCTGCGTGCGACCACGCAGGGCAAGGTGTTCCGGGATCATGTCACGCCCCATTGGTTCGCGGGGAATGACTCGTTCTGGTATCGCAACGACCTGCCCGACGAGGCCCGCGAGTTCGTCGTCGTCGAGGCGACGAAGGGCGTGAAGCGGCCGGCGTTCGACCACGCGAAGCTCGCGGCGAAGCTCGGCGATGCGCTCCAGCGAGAGGTCGCGGCCGATCGGCTGCCGTTCGACGCGATCGCGATCGATGACGGCGGGGCGATCCGGTTCGCGGCCGGGGGCAAGGGTTGGAAGTATCGCCCGGAGGCCGACGCGATCGAGGAGGGGGAGCCGCCCGCGAAGGTCGACGACGAGGCCGGGCCGGGGCCCGGGCCCGGACGCCGGGGCGGGGGGGAGGGCGGCCGCCGTCGCCAGGGGTCGCCCCGCCGCGACGAGTCGCCCGACGGCAAGTGGGTGGCGTTCATCAAGGACTTCAACGTCTACCTCCGCCCCAAGGACGGGGGGGACGAGGTCGCGCTGAGCACCGAGGGGGTCGAGAACGACGGGTATGAGGCGGGGGTCTTCTGGTCGCCCGACTCGCGCAAGCTGGTCGCGATGCGGACCCTCCAGGGGGACCATCGCCGGGTCACCCTGGTCGAGTCGTCCCCCCGGGACCAGGTCCAGCCCAAGGTGACGGGGTACGACTACCTCAAGCCGGGCGACCGGGTCCCGATCAGCAAGCCGCACCTGTTCGACGTGGGGGAGAAGAAGCCGATCGAGGTGTCCGACGCCCTGTTCGCCAACCCCTGGAGCCTGGACCGGGTCCGATGGTCGCCCGACTCGTCCCGGTTCACGTTCCTGTTCAACCAGAGGGGGCACCAGGTCCTCCGCGTCGTCGCCGTGGACGCCGCGTCCGGCGAGGCGAAGGCGCTGATAGAGGAGCAGTCCCCCACGTTCGTCGACTACTCGAACAAGACGTTCCTCCAGTTCTTCGACAAAACGGATGAAATTCTCTGGATGTCGGAACGGGACGGCTGGAACCATCTCTACCTGATCGACGCGAAGACCGGGGCGGTCAAGAATTGGGTCACCCAAGGGGCGTGGCTGGTCCGGGCCGTGGATCGGGTCGACGAGGAGAAGCGGCAGATCCACTTCCGGGCCCTGGGGATCTTTCACGGCCAGGACCCGTACCAGGTCCACTTCGCCCGGGTCAACTTCGATGGATCGGGCCTGACCCGTCTGACCGTGGGGGACGGCGACCACACCGTCCGCGCATCCCCCGACGGCCGGTTCCTGGTCGACACCTATTCGCGGGTCGACGCCGCGCCGACGGTCGAGTTGCGGAAGGCCGAGGACGGGTCTCTGGTGTGCGAGTTGGAGAAGGCCGACGATTCGGCGTTGGTGGCCTCCGGCTGGGCCCGGCCCGAGCGGTTCGTGGCCAAGGGGCGCGACGAGACGACCGACATCCACGGCGTGATCTTCCGGCCGACCAACCTGGATCCGGCCCGCAAGTACCCGGTGATCGAGCAGATCTACGCCGGGCCGCATGGGGCGTTCGTCCCCAAGTCGTTCGCCCCGTTCCACTGGCCCCAGGCGCTGGCCGAGCTCGGGTTCGTCGTCGTCCAGATCGACGGGATGGGGACGAACTGGCGATCCCGGGCGTTCCACGACGTCTGCGCGAAGAATCTGGCCGATGCCGGGTTCCCCGACCGGATCCTCTGGATGAAGGCGGCGGCGAAGGCGTATCCCTACCTGGACCTCGACCGCGTGGGCATCTATGGAGGTTCGGCGGGCGGGCAGAACGCGCTGGGGGCGATGCTGTTCCACGGCGACTTCTACAAGGCGGCGGCGGCCGACTGCGGGTGCCACGACAACCGGATGGACAAGATCTGGTGGAACGAGGCCTGGATGGGCTGGCCGATCGGCCCGCACTACGCGGCCCAGTCCAACGTGACCAACGCCCACAAGCTCCGCGGGGCGCTGCTGCTGACGGTCGGCGAGATGGACAACAACGTCGACCCGGCCTCGACCATGCAGGTCGTGGACGCGCTGATCCGGGCGAACAAGGACTTCGAGCTGATCGTCTTCCCCGGGGGCGGCCACGGGGCGGGGGGGAGCCCCTACGGGAATCGGAGGATGCGCGACTTCTTCGTCCGCCACCTGCTGGGCCTGGCGCCGCCCGACCGCAACGCGGTGCCGATCGCGGAGGACGAAGGCTAAGCCTCGCCTTTTTAAGAAAAATCTTTTGATAAAGATTCAAGGGATTCGAAACGAGCGAGGTTGACCGTTTTTCGGGCCATTGCTAAAGTCCCGGCGCCGTGGGTCCGCGCCCTTCGCACGCGAAGGGCCGGCCCGCGCGGCCGTCGGCCCCCAAGGATGGGGGCGGATGCACCGGCCGGCCGACGCCGACCCGCCCCGGCGGATGTCGGAAAGCGTGCCGGGCCGGGAGGAACGCGAAGGCATGGAGGCAGCTCGATGCGACGGACAGACCCCTGGCGCGCCACGGCCCTGACGATCGCGGCGGCTGCCCTGATCCCGGTCGGGGCCGCCAAGAAGAAGGATGTCCCGGACCCGAAGATCGAGGAGACCGTCGGCACGGTCGCCAACATCATCGGCAACACGATCAAGGTCGAGGGCGTGGGCCTGGTGGTCGGCCTGGACGACACCGGGTCGGAGCCGTCGGCCTCCTGGTACACCAAGAAGCTGACCGACGAGATGCTCAAGGCCGGGGTCGAGCACCCCGACCGGCTGATCCAATCCAAGAAGTCGAGCGTCGTCATCGTCCGGGCCACCATCCCGGCCGGCGTCAGCACCACCGACCGGTTCGACGTGGACATCGAACTCCCGCCCGCCAGCGCCACCACCAGCCTGGCCGGGGGCTGGCTGATCAACACCCAGTTGGCCCCGATGGGCCAGACCAAGGAAGGGCCGAAAGAAGGGAACGCCCTGGCCTCGGTCTATGGCCCGGTGATGACCGGCAAGGCGGGGGCGATGGACAACGCCCGGGTCGGCCAGGTCCTGGGCGGCGCACGCGTCAAGGCCGACGCCCCCTACGGGCTGTCGATCAAGGAGGCACGGCGCAGCGGCAAGACCTCCAAGCTGCTGGAGGCCGTCATCAAGCAGCGGTTCACCCAGACCGATGCGAGCGACAACAAGGGGATGACGATCGCCAAGACCGACGGCTTCCTCGTCCTGAAGGTGCCCAAGGTCTACCACCACAACCAGACCCGCTACCACCAGATCATCAAGCTCCTGCCTTTGGTGGACAACCCATCGCTCCGCGAGGCCCGGCTGGCCGCGTGGGGCAAGGAGCTGCTCGACCCCAAGACCTCCGGCGTCGCCGCGCTGAGGCTGGAGGGGATCGGCCCCAACGCGCTGCCGATGCTCAAGGCCGGGCTGGATTCGCCCGACTGGCAGGTCCGCTTCTTCTCCGCCGAGGCGCTGGCCTACCTGAACAACAGCGACGGCGTGAAGGTCCTGGTGGATACCGCCAAGAATCACCCCGAATTCCGCTCGTTCGCCCTCAAGAGCATGGCGGCGATGGACCAGTCGGCCGCGCTGATGGGGCTCCGGTCGCTGATGGGCGAATCCGACTTCGAGCTGCGCTACGGCGCGTTCGACGCCCTGCGGACCCTGGACCCCTACGACCCGTTCCTGGGGGCCCGGCGGCTCTACGACGACCCGCCCGTCGACGAGGACGACGCCGACAACATGGCGCTCCAGATCGCCGGCCGGTCGGCCCGCAAGAAGAAGACGCGGGCCGAGGAGCCGTTCTCGCTCTACGTGGTCGACTGCGAGGGGCCGCCGATGGTCCACGTCTCGCGCAACCTCCGGTGCGAGATCGTGATCTTCGGCCGGGACCAGAAGCTCCTGACCCCGGTGGTCCTGGGCTCGGGCGGCTCGATCCTCCTGAACGCGTCGGACGGCGACGATCAGGTCCAGCTCACCAAGATCACGTCGAAGTCCCTGGACGACCCGGAGAGCAAGATCAACTGCCCGCTGGACCTCCCCGAGGTGATCCGGCAGATGGCCGCCCTGCAGTCGTCGTACCCGGAGATCGTCTCGATCCTGATGAGCGCCTCCACCCAGAAGAACCTGGCCGGCCCGATGGTGGTGGACGCCGTCCCGCTGGCCAACAAGGCCTACGACGAGGCCCAGCTCCTGGGCGTGACCAAGAAGGACGACCAGGTCGAGAAGGCCTCGGCGGAGCCCGAGAAGAAGCCCTCGTTCCTGGAGAAGGTCCGCAAGCGTTTCGGCCGCTGAGCCCCGCCCGATCCACCGCCTCCATCCCCGAAATCAGCCCCCGGGGCGGGCCTTCCGGCCCGCCCCGACAGGCCCCGCCCGACGGCCCACCCCATCCCTTCCCGGCCGTGTCCAAAGATCGTTGCAATCGATCCTCAAGAAACGAGCCTCGAAACTCGAAAATTACTCTTGACGGTCAGGTTCGCTACGGCAAGGACGCGGCAGCGACCCCTTGAGTGGCCCCGGACCGGTCAGCCCCCCCGACACGCTAGGGGGGGCGTCTCGCGACCGAAGACGGGCGGCAGGCCTTCACCCGGGCCGACCGCCCGCCCCGCATCCTCGCCGGCCGTTCGGGTTTGATCCCCGCTCGGTCGTGCTTCGGGGCGGACGCGAGAGCGATGGCGGAGCGTCCCCCTCGCGGGGGCCTCGCGGATCGTCCCCCGGGCGCTTTTGGCCCGCGGGTCGTTCGACGAGGGCCGCCCTGGCGCCGACTTGGGTCCTCCCGGAGGGGAGAGGAAACCTCCGAGGCCTCGCTACATTCCAGGGGATGGAGTCCTCGATATGAAGAAAGTTTTCACAACCGGCCAGGTCGCCAAGATCTGCAAGGTCGCGCCCCGGACGGTGAGCAAGTGGTTCGATTCCGGCCGCTTGCGTGGATATCGCATCCCCGGCTCGCAAGACCGGCGGATCCCCCGCGAGCACCTGCTCAGGTTCCTCAAGGAACATGACATGCCGCTGGGCGACCTCGAGGCCGAGGTCTATCACAAGATCCTGGTCGTCGGGGCCGACGCCACGATGCTGGGGGGCCTCCGCGAGCACCTCCGCGAAGGCGACGACTTCCGCATCGAGACGGCCGCCTCGGGCTTCGAAGCCGGCATTCGCGCCGAGAGCTTCCACCCGGATTGCATCATCATCGATATGGCCGTCGGCCGGATCGAGGCGGGGCAGATCGCCCAGAACCTGCGCAAGAGCCAGGATCACGTCGCCACGATCCTGATCGCCCTGACCAGCGACGAGCCCAACGACGACACCTACAACCTGGGGTTCAACGACGCCTTCAAGAAGCCGTTCGACGGCGCCCTGCTCGCCGAGCGGGTCCGCCGCCTGATCTCGCAGAAGAAGGCCAACGAACCTTGATCGGGCACGCCCTCGCGGCGTGACGGATCCCTTCCTCGGGCCCGTGGTCGCTCCCTTCCGGGGGTCGGCCCCGGGCCCGAGGTCGTTGATCAGAAGGCCGGGGCCTCGGCGTCGGCGAAGTGGTCGAACCCCTTCGCCGCCAGGTCGACCACCTTGCCGTCGGGGCGGAGAAGCCGCAGCCCCGGCGACTCCTCGACCGTGCCGATCCGGGACAGGGCGACGCCAGGCGGGGGTTCGGCCATCAGGGCCTCGGCGGCCTCGGGGTCCAGCGTGAAGCAAAGCTCGAAGTCCTCGCCGTCGTTCAGGGCGTGGTCGAGCGACGGCCGGCTGGTCCGCCGGGCGCGGGTGTGGGCATCCTGGTGGATCGGCACCCGGTCGGCGATCAGCGTCGCCCCCAGGTTCCCGCTTTCCTCCAGGATATGGCCGAGGTCCGAGGCCAGCCCGTCGGAGATGTCGATCATCGCCCGCAGCGGGGCCCTTTCGTGGAGCGCCAGGGCCTCGGCCACGCGGGGCTCGGGCCGGAGATGCCGACCGCGCAGGCTCCCGCCCAGGGCGCCCGTCACCAGGATGGCGTCGCCGGGCTGCGCCCCCGACCGCCGGACCGGCCCGCGCCCGGTCGCCTCGCCGACCACGGTCACGCTCACGACCAGGGGGCCATCCCAGGCGTTGGTGTCCCCGCCGGCCAGCGCCACGCCGAACCGATCGGCCAGCGGCATCATCCCGGCGATCAGCCCCTGGCCGACCTCCACGGCCGAGCCCCGGGGCAGGGCCACCGAGACGAACGCTGCCACCGGGATGCCGGCCATCGCGGCGACGTCCGACAGGTTGACGGCCATCGCCTTGTAGCCGACCTCCTCGGGGCTGCTGTCCTTGAGAATAAAATGGCGGCCGTCCATCAGCATGTCGGTCGTCACCAGGACCTCGGCCCCCGGCGTGAGCCGCAGGCCGGCGCAGTCGTCGCCGATCCCGGCGGCCACCCGTTCGCCGCCTCGGGCCTTGTCGCGGATCCAGGCGATCAGGCCGAACTCGGTTTGCGTCGGATCAGGGGATGTCATCGATTAAATCCTTGGCCGGGGAGAGCCTCGCGTGGACGTCCCTGAGCATACCCGCGAGGCCGACGATGAACACTCCCCAGGCGATCGGTCTCATGAGGGTCGGGAGGACGACCAGCAAGGCGGCGACACCCAGGTCCCCGGGTTCGGGAGGAAACACGAAGGACCAGGCCGAGGCCGCAAGCATCCCGACCAGGCCGACCACGGCCAGATTCATCGAGCGGGATACACTCCGATACGTCAGACAGACCCATATCGCGAACGCGATCAGCGCCATCTGGATGACGCCCATCGCCATGCCGAGGATCGGAACGAAGCGGTCCTCTCCACCGATCATGCGTTCCCCCGATGCTTCCGCCCCGCCAGGAAGGCGCGGGTCACCTGCTCGGCCGCGCGTTCCAGGAATTCGGCGGCGCGGGCGATCGCTTGAGCGAAATCGACCGGGCCGGGACAAATCGAGACGTAGGCGTCAATCCCCTCGGACAGCACGGCCTCGGCCCCCGGCCCGATCGTGCCGGCGATGGCCAGCGTCGGGCACCCCAAGGACCGGGCCAGCCGGGCCACGCCGACGGCGGTCTTGCCCCCGGCCGACGAGCCGTCGAGCATCCCCTCGGCCACCAGGCAGAGGTCGGCCCCGCGCAGCCGATCGGCCAGCCCGACCGCCTCGATCACCGTGTCTACGCCCCGCGTGAGGTTCCCCCCCGCGAATGCCACCAGCCCCGCCCCCAGGCCGCCCGCCGCCCCGGCGCCGGGCAGGTCGGCGACGGCCATCCCCAGGTCCCGCCCGATCACCCGCGCGAGGTTCGCCAGCCCCCGGTCGAGTTGCACGACCTGCTCCGGCGTCGCCCCCTTCTGAGGCCCGAACACCGCCGACGCCCCGCGCACGCCGCACAGGGGGTTGTCCACGTCGCACGCCACCGCGATCTCGACCCCATCGAGCCTCGGGTCTCTCCCCCGGGGCTCGATCCGGTCCAACCGTTCCAGCGCCCCACCCCCGGGCGGCAGTTCCTCCCCGTCGGCGTCGAGCAATCGATATCCCAACGCCTGGGCCAAGCCCGCCCCGCCGTCGTTGGTGGCGCTCCCGCCGATCCCGACCACGATCCGCGTCGCCCCGGCCTCGATCGCCGCCAGGACCAGTTCCCCCGTCCCCCGCGTGGTCGCCCTCATCGGGGCGCGCCGGCCGGCCGGCACCAGCATCAGCCCCGACGCCGTGGCCATCTCGATCGCCGCCGACCCGCCCCCGCCGAGCATCCCGAACCGGGCCCGGACCACCTCGCCCATCGGCCCGACCACGTCCCTCTCCAGGAACCGCCCGCCGGTCGCGGCCACCAGCGCCTCGACCGTCCCCTCGCCCCCATCGGCCATCGGCGCCCGGTCGACGGCCGCCCCCGGGTCGGCACGCAACACCCCCCGCGCCAGGGCCTCGGCCGCCTCGGGCGCAGTCAACGAACCTTTGAATTTGTCGGGGGCGACGATGAATTTCATTACCACATCTTCCCGCATTTTTAATACCTGTCGACCACACACCTCGATGTTCACGCCGCGTGGGACTGGCTCGCCCTGACCAATCGGGACGATGGGCCAACCCGAGCATTCAAGGTCATAGATAGAAAAGCATCGAGCGGAATAACCTGGCCATCGCCATGGCGACCCACGTGCAACCGACGACTCGGCCGAGGCGGTCAACCCAATCGTCCTTCGGCCTCCAGCCGCCGACCAAAGCCTGGGTAGACCAGGCCATCGCTACGGCGAAGCCACAAGGTTCAGCGAGCGTCATCGATAGCGTCTGAAGCCAGACGCTCAGCCTTTCTTTCGCGAGCAATCCGCCCGAGGGGTAGGCAACGGCGGAGAAACGATTCACCTCAATTATGGTGAGGGCGAGCCCAATGATCCCAGCGGGCACAATCGCCAGGCAGGCCACGAATCCCGGTTGCCGGGCTAGCCTTCTCCATCGCGGACGAGGGCTCATGAGTCGCGAGGCGAACACCGTGAAGCTCAAAATGAGCATCGGGAACGACGCGTCGCCGGCGAGGCGGAAGGGGATCTCCGGGATGATCTTCCAAGACCACAGCCTCCTGTCGCGTAGATTTCGAAAGAACGTCCACCATTCAGTCCCCATGTCATTCCATCGGTGGACAGCCAAGATCGCAGCGAAAGCGGCAACGACAAGCATCGCATCGAGGAGGGTGAATCTTCGCCGTAGCGGGGGATTCAAATCCACCCGCGCCGGCATCTTGACCACTCGACGATGATCCATGAACTGATTCCATCAGTGATCGGCTCGCCCTGAATCGAATTCGAGGGTGGGCATCGCCCACCGCCCACAAACTCAAAGCCATTCTTCCAGATAAGTCGGCTCACCGATCAGATCGATGGTCAGGCCATCGGCCTGGATGACGAAACGATCTCCCCGATTGAACGTGAGGTCAATCGTCGTCGAGCCGACGGAATGTAACGGGCAGGGGACGAGCCCGTCGAGGAGTTGCCCCTTCGTGATGAGAGAGCCGTCCCAGATATCCAGGGGCGGGTCAAGTGGTCCGATCGGCAGCCCATGAGGCCGACCGTTCGAAAGCCGTACTTCGGCGGTTTGAATCCACACCGTCCCGGGATCGACGCCGGGGACGCCCGTGGTTTTGTGGATGACCGCGTTCACGACCAGGAGGCAGCCCCACGGTTCCTGGCGGATGGCGAGGAGTTCGGAATCATGCCATTCCAACCCGGTTCGCAGCATCGCCCGTCCCCGCACCATCATGCATCCCCAAACGTCCCGCCAGCTTAAACGACCGGGGCCCGGCGGGCGACGGTCGCGGGGTGAAGATCACCCCGCCCGCCACTCGCCGGGCCCCGGCCTGATTTCGGACGCGATCCTGAAGGATCAGCGGCGGGCGGTGGATTCGGCCGGGCGGGGGGAGTCGGCCAGGCTCATGGCCCCCTGGAGGATCACGTTGCGTCGCACGATGTAATAGGGCAGCATCTGGGACTGGGCGACCTCGGGCTGGCGGAGGATGTACAGGACATTGTCGGGCTGGATCGTCTCCCAGTGGCGGTTGCCCACGTTCATGCCCACCAGGATGTCCCCCTTCTGGATCTGGGCCCGGCCGCCGGGGCTGTTGGGGCTGACCCGCTCGACGTAGAGCCCGCCGTGCAGCTGCGTCGAGGCGGCGGCGACGTACTCGGAAGCGACCGGGATCACCTTCAGTCCGAGGGCCGACCAGACGGCATCCATCGAATCATTCGCCGGGGCCGAGGCCACCGCGACCGAGCCCCGATTGAGCGGGCGGACGTCCAGGGAGAGCAGTTGCTCCTTGCCGTCGCGGACCACGACCACACGGGAGGGGCGGCCGGGCTCGACGTCCAGGAGGCCCCGCTCGATGTCCAGGACGTTGCTCACCGGGAACTCACCGACCTTGAGGACCTGGTCCCCGGCGCGGAAGCCGGCGGCCTCGGCCGGGCTGCCGGTCTGGACGTCGGCCAGGACGACCCGGCGGTCGATCCCCACCCCGGCCTCATCGGCCACCAGACCGTGCCACCGCATCGCCAGGCGGCGGGTGCTCATCATCTCCGTGGCCACCCGCTTCACGTCGTCGATCGGCAGGGCGAAGCCGATCCCCTGGGCCCCCTGGCGGGTCGCCACGTTGATGCCCACGAGGTCGCCGTCGATGTTGATCAAGGGCCCGCCCGAGTTGCCCGGGTTGATGCAGGCGTCGGTCTGGATCAGGTTGCGGTAGACCTGCTCGTCGGACAGGGTCACGTTCCGCTTGAGGGCGGAGACGATCCCCACCGACACCGTGTTTTCGTAGCCGAAGGCGTTGCCCAGCGTGATGACCGTCTCGCCGACCATCAGGTCGGACGAGTTGCCGATGTTCACGGCGGGTAGGGGACGCCCGGCGTCGACCTTGAGGACGGCCAGGTCCATCTCCTTGTCCTGCTGGATCACCCGGGCCGAATAGCTCGACCCGTCCAGCAGGTGGACCTCGACGCCCTGGACCTTGTCCACGACGTGATAGTTGGTCAGGATGTAACCCCGGCCGTCGACGATCACGCCGGTGCCCATGCCGCTCACGCGGGGGCGCTGGCTCTCCTCGGCCGAGAACGGCCAGCGGCTGGTGGACGCCGCCTTCTTCTCGCTGGAGATGTTGACCACGCTATTCTGGACCTTGGCCACCGCCTTGGTCACGGGCGTCTGCCGGCTGGCCATGTCGGCCGAGGCCGGCGAGCCCCTCCCGACGACCACCAGAGCGGCCAGCGTGGCAACTCGGAATCCTTCCCGAAGCATCTTGGGCACAGGCACGGCGAAGCCCCCCAGGCTTGATCCTGAACGACCGACGCGAACCAAGGCCGAGTACGCTACGCCGCCACGCCATCGAGGCATCCGTGCCCGCCTTGCTTCGCCCGACGCCGCGATGCGACGCCCGACGTGTCTTCCATCGACCCACGTTCCTCCGTTCCTTGCGAGCCTCTCGCCCCGCGATCAACCCCGCTTTCCCATCTTCCGCACGACCCGCACACCTTGCCCATCACCACCCCGGCCGGCCAATCCCTACCACCCGGACAGGAACGAAGGTGGACGAGCGGCGTGGCCGGATTGACAGCGGGCGGGGGCCCCCTTAGCCTGGAAATCCGACACAACCCGATCTATCGGCAAGATCCGAAAGGGGCCGCGATGGCGGAGAAATCCGCGAGACGCCTGATGCTCGAAACCAGCCTGGCGGATGACCCGGCCGACACCTTCCTCCGCTATGGGCTGGCCGTCCAGTGCCTCCGGGAAGGGGACACTGAGGTCGGCCGGCAGATGCTCCGCGCCCTGATCGCCGACCACCCGGACGACCAGGTCGCGGCCCACCAGCAGCTCGGCCAGTCGTTCGTCGAGTCCGAGGAGTTCGCCGACGCCAGGGCGATCCTCCAGAAGGGGATCGCCCTGGCCGGCAAGCGCGGCGACTGGCACGCGGCGTCGGAGATGGAAGGGATCCTGTCGGGGCTCGACTGAGGGCCCGGATCAGGCGTGGGCGCTGGCCTTGTTGTAATCCACGACCGGGCCGGCCGATTCCGCCGCGATCATCGCCCCGAAGATCCCCTTCATGAAGGCGGGCAGGTCGTCGGGGGTCCGGCTGGTGACCAGGTTGCCGTCGACCACGCACTCGGCATCCTCCCAGACCCCTCCGGCGTTCTCGACGTCATCGCGGATCGCGAAGAATCCGGTGACCTTGCGGCCCTGGAGGCATTTGGCCGAGCAGAGCATCCAGGGGCCGTGGCAGATCGCCGCGAGCACCTTGCCCTGCCGCGCCGCGTCGATCAGGAGGTCGACGATCGCCTTGCATCGACGCATGTGGTCGGGCGAATAGCCGCCCGGGATCACGATGGCGTCGAAGTCCTCGGCCTTGACGTCGGCCGCCGCCACGTCGGCCTTGGCGGGATAACCATGCTTGGAGGCGTACGACTCGCCCGCCTTCGGGCCGACGATCTTGACGTCGCAGCCGGCCTCGCGGAGCCGGAGGACCGGATACCACAACTCCAGGTCTTCGTAGAGCTTCTCCACGAGGACCGCGACCTTCTTCCCCTGGACCTGATCCATCGAGTCGGACTCCTGGGCGGCTGGCGAGCGGCGTGGATCCGGGCTCCACGCCTTTCCGTCCAGTGTTCTCCGGCCGGGGGATCGGCGTCAACCGGGTGCGGCAAAGTCGGCGCTGGCGGCGACCAGCCCCTGCTCGGTGGTGAATGGGGGTTCGTACCCCAGGATCCGCCGGGCCTTTCCGATCGAGTAATCGAGATTGAGGCCGAGGAACTTGTAGCGGGCCTTGTTGACCAGCGGCGGCGTCGTCGAACCCTTCCGCTTGGCCCGCCGCTCCAGCAGGATCGCCAGGGTCCAGGCCAGCCAGAGCGGGATCCGGCGGCGGGGCGGCTTCACGCCCGCCAGCTCGGCCACCCGGCCGATGAACTGCTTCTTGCTCACCCGGGCGCCGTCGGTGATGTTGAAGACCTCGCCCACGGCCTGGGGCGACTCGGCCGCCAGGAACAGGGCGTGCACCAGATTCTTGACATAGATGCAATTCAAGGCCTGATTGCCCGATCCAAAATAGGCAAACTTGCCCGTTCGCAGCGAGTTCACCAGCTTCGGCAGGACGGTGCGGTCGCGCGGGCCATAAATAAACCCCGGGCGGACCACCGTCAGGGGCAGCCCCTTCTCCTTCACATATTGGAGCGCCAGGGCCTCGGCCTCGACCTTGGACCGGGTGTAGCCGTCGAGCGCATTGGCAGCCGGGGGCGTCGTCTCGTCGGTCCCGAAGTGGTCCCGGCCTTCATAGACGCCCAGCGAGCTGACGTGGACGAACCGGCCCACGCCGGCCTCGACGGCCGCATCCAGCAGGATCCGGAGGGCCTCCACGTTCAGCCGGCGGAACTCTTCGAGGGTGCCCCAGTCGCCGACCTTCGCGGCGCAGTTGAAGATCCAGTCCGCCCCGGCCACCCCTTCGCGGATCGCCCGGGCGTCTTCCAGGTCGCCGGAGACCTTCTCGACCCCCCAGGTGTCGAGCCATCGCGTGTCGCTGGAGCCCCGGACCAGGGCCCGGACCCGGAACCCCCGCTTGAGGGCTTCTTCCACCACGTGACTGCCGACCAACCCGGTCGCCCCGGTCACGAAAATCGTCTTCGGTTCGCTCATGATGACCCCGGGGACCAGCTCAGGCTCGGAACGGTCGGAACGACCCAAGCCTACACGCAGGAACCGTCAGGGTCAAAAATCGCCGATCAACCTCGGATCGGCGCCGCGCAGCGAAACGGCCACCCTGCTCGATCGGGAGCAGGATGGCCGGATGATTTCGCCGCGGAGAGGGTCACGCGTTTCATCGATGATTTGTTGCGGGCTCCCCCCGAGGGAGAAGCCCGAAGGGATCAATAACGGCCGCCGCCGCCACCGTAGCCGCCGCCGCTGCCACCACGGCCGCCGCCGCCACCGTAGCCGCCGCCGCCACCGCCGTAGCCGCCGCCGCCACCGTAGCCGCCGCCGCTGCCACCACGGCTGCCGCCGC
This sequence comes from Tundrisphaera macrotermitis, assembly GCF_051175315.1. Taxonomy (NCBI): domain Bacteria; kingdom Pseudomonadati; phylum Planctomycetota; class Planctomycetia; order Isosphaerales; family Isosphaeraceae; genus Tundrisphaera; species Tundrisphaera macrotermitis. The sequence goes on along the minus strand of NZ_CP195100.1, from coordinate 708,979 downwards.
CGCCGTAGCCGCCGCCACCGCCGTAGCCACCACGACCGCCGCCACCGCCGCGATCTTCGCGGGGCTTGGCTTCGTTGACCGTCAGGCGACGGCCGTCATGCTCCTGATCGTGGAGCCCCTGGATCGCGGCCTGGGCTTCCGACTCGGAGTCCATTTCCACGAAGCCGAATCCCTTGGACCGGTTCGTGTCGCGGTCGACGATGATTTGCGCGCTCTGGACGGTGCCGAACTGCGAGAAAAGCCCTTCGAGATCGGACTCGTTCACGCCATACGACAGGTTGCCCACATACAGCTTCTTGCCCACGATCAAACTCCGGTCGGAAGGCTCTGTGACCCGCACATGACTTTCGGGGTCGGACGAAAGGGGCTCTCAAAGAGCCCGGCAGGCAGGAAAGGCGAGGGAGCAAGCAGACCGGATCGGGGAGAGCCAGCGATGCTACAACTCAGTCGTCAGTCCAACCGTTGACAGCATAGTCGAGATCGGCATCGCTGAATAGACCTTCCGAACCAAATCGCGCCATTTCTCGCCGGGCGCTCGCGAGGAAGCCCCGGAGGGCCCGGCCCCGAGGCGCGAGTCGATTTGTTGACGGGGCTGCCCACTGCCCGTCGCCGACGGTCCCGGTTATACTCTCGGGTCTCGCGAGGCGGCCCGGCCGCCCTCCGCCGTCCCGAACCGATCCATCGAGCCTCCGCTTCCACGATCTGGGGAGTTTGCCAGCATGGCCGCCAACGACGACCTCGACCTGAGGTGCATCAACACCATCCGAACCCTGTCGATGGACGCGGTCCAGGCGGCGAACTCGGGCCACCCCGGCACGCCGATGGCGATGGCCCCGGTGGCCTACACCCTCTGGCAGCAATTCCTCCGGTTCGACCCGGCCGACCCGATCTGGCCGAACCGCGACCGGTTCGTGCTGTCGATCGGCCACGCGTCGATGCTCCTGTACTCGATGCTCCACCTGACCGGCGTGAAGTCGGTCACCAAGACCTACGAGATCGAGGGGACGCCGGCCGTCTCGCTGGACGACATCAAGAAGTTCCGCCAGATCGACGGCAAGTGCCCCGGCCACCCCGAGTACCGCTGGACCAGCGGCGTGGAGACGACCACCGGCCCGCTCGGCCAGGGCGTCGCCACCAGCGTCGGCATGGCGATCGGCGGCAAGTGGCTGGCCAGCCACTACAACAAGCCCGGCCATGACCTGTTCGACTACGACGTCTACGCCCTGTGCGGCGACGGCGACCTGATGGAAGGCGTCTCGTCGGAGGCCGCCAGCCTCGCCGGCCACCTCAAGCTGTCCAACCTCTGCTGGATCTACGACAGCAACCGGATCACCATCGACGGCTCCACCGACCTCACCTTCACCGAGGACGTGGCCAAGCGGTTCGAGGCCTACGGCTGGCACGTCCTGACCGTGGCCGACGCCAACGACACCGCCGCTTTGGCCAAGGCCTACCAGGGCTTCAAGGACTGCAACGACCGCCCGACCTTCATCCTGGTCCACTCGCACATCGGCTACGGCTCGTCCAAGCAGGACACCAACAAGGCCCACGGCGCCCCGCTGGGCGACGACGTGATCGCCGCGTGGAAGGAGAAGTTCGGCGTCCCGGCCGGCAAGTTCGTCGTGCCCGACGGCGTCTACGAGCATTTCCAGCAGGGCATCGGCAAGAACGGCAAGCAGGCCCGCGACGCCTGGTTCCAGAAGCTGGACGCCTACCGCGCCGCGTTCCCGGATGAGGCCAAGCAGCTCGACCAGATCCAGCGGCGTGAGCTGCCCGAGGGCTGGGACAAGGACCTGCCCGTCTTCCCCGCCGACCCCAAGGGGATGGCCGGCCGCGTCGCCTCCAGCAAGATCCTCCAGGTCCTGGCCAAGAACGTCCCCTGGCTGATCGGCGGTTCGGCCGACCTCAACGAGTCGACCAAGACCGACATCACCGACAAGTCGGCCGGGTCGTTCGAGCCGGACAATTATGGCGGCCGGAACCTCCACTTCGGCATCCGCGAGCACGAGATGTCGGCCGTCCTGAACGGCCTGGCGCTCACCAAGATCCGCGCCTACGGATCGGGCTTCTTCATCTTCTCCGACTACGCCCGCCCGGCGATCCGCCTGTCGGCGCTGATGGAAGTGCCGACGATCCACGTCTTCACGCACGACTCGATCGGCGTGGGCGAGGACGGCCCGACCCACCAGCCGGTCGAGCAGCTGGCCAACATGCGGTCGATCCCCGGCCTGGTGACCATGCGGCCGGCCGACGCCAACGAGTGCGTCGAGGCCTACAAGGTCATCATGAAGCTGAAGCACGACCCGGCCGTGCTCATGCTCACCCGCCAGGACATCCCCACCTTCGACCGCACCAAGTATGCCTCCGCCGAGGGCGTGGCCCGGGGCGGCTACATCATGGCCGACGCCGAGGGGGGCGAGCCGGACGTCCTCCTGATGGGCTCGGGCAGCGAGGTCCAGCTCTGCGTCGAGGCGTATGAGGCCCTCAAGGCCGAGGGGATCAAGGCCCGCGTCATCAGCCTGCCGTCGTGGGACCTGTTCGACAAGCAGGACGAGTCCTACCGCGACTCGGTCATCCCGCCGCACATCACGGCCCGCGTCTACGTCGAGAAGGCGTCGACCTTCGGCTGGGAGCGGTTCACCGGGATCGACGGCGCCAAGATCGGCATGCACACCTTCGGCTCGTCGGCCCCGCTGAAGGACCTGGTCAAGAAGTTCGGCTTCTCGCCGGACAAGGTCGTCGAGGCCGCCAAGGCCCAGATCGAGCGGGCCAAGGACAAGGACCGCCGCCAGGCGCAGTCGGCCGCCAAGTGACCCCCCTCCGGCGGCCCGCCGTGGACCCGGCGGGCCGCATCCTCCCCCTGGAAAGCCTCCCCACGACCATGAGCAGCGCCGAGACAGCGATCGCGATGATCCGAGACGGGGACGCGATCGGCCTGGGCACGGGCCGGGCGGCGACCCGATTCGTCGAGGCCCTGGGCGAGCGGGTCCGGGCCGGGCTGAAGGTCCGGGGCGTCCCGACCTCGGCCGCGACCGCCGCACTCGCCACCCGGCTCGGCATCCCCCTGACCACGCTCGACGACGTCGCCGAGCTGGCCATCACCTTCGACGGCGCCGACGAGGTCGACCCCAACCTCGACCTGATCAAGGGGCTGGGCGGGGCGCTGGTCCGCGAGAAGATCGTGGCCGCGTCGTCGCGACGGCTGGTGATCCTGGTCGGCCCCGGCAAGGAGGTCGACGCCCTCGGCTCGCGCGGCAAGCTGCCCGTCGAGGTCGTCCCGTTCGGCGTGCCGCTGGCCCTGCGCAAGCTGGCCGCCCTGGGCCTTCCGGCGGAGATCCGCCCCGGCCCGGACGGCTCCCCCTTCGTCACCGACAACGGCAATCACGTCCTGGATTGCCACGCCTCCGCGCTGGCCGATCCCCGGGCGACCGAGACGGCGATCCACACGATCCCCGGCGTGGTCGACACCGGCCTGTTCCTGGGCATGGCCGACACCGTCCTGATCGAGGACGAGGCCGGCTCCGTCCGCGTCCTGCGCCGCGGCCCCGCTTGACCATGAACCCGGCCGCCCGCCCCGCCCACTTCGTGGCCTCCGGGTGTCCGTGGTTGGCTCGCCAGCCACGGCGCCGAGGAGCAGGCCGACCGTGGATGCCCGATGCCGATCGACTTCGCTCGGCCCGACCCGATCTCGTACGAACGAACCGTGATCGAAACCGTCGATGTGACCCGGATGCGCAGCGAGGCGACCCGGGCCATCGATGCGTAGCAAACTCGCGGGCGCCGTGGTTGGCAAGCCAACCACAGCCACCCTCGGAAGGATTGGGGACGTTCGGGGGCTCTTCCCCGGGGGATTTAGCCGCGCAACGCCCGGGCGACCTCGGACCAGCGTTCGAACGGGCGGAAGCCCTCGCCGCGCTTGCGGAGTTCCTCGGCCAGCGTCCCGCGGGCGAACCGCCACTGGGCCGGGACCAGCAATGCCGGGGGCAGGTCGGGCATCCCGTCGCCCGAGAACGCCACGGTGCCCCCGCCGGCCAGTGCGGCCCGGACGATGCCGACCTTGTCCACGCCGACCTCGTGCGAGTAGAACGGCGCCCCGGCCGGCGGGCGTTCCATGACCAGGCGGTCGCCTTCCACCCGCCCCGGGTTGGCGTGGAGTTGGATCACCTCGTCGACGCCGGCCGCCTTCAGGTGGCGGCGGATATACCAGTCGCACCCGGCCGAGGCGACGATCACCCGCCAGCCCGCTTCGGCGAGGGCGGCGACCTCGTCGGCGAGGTCGGGGTCGGGCTGCATCTTGTCGGCGGTCTCGATCAGCCTGGCCTCGCCGACCGCCGCCTCGGCGAAGATGTTCTTGAGGGCGTCGAAATGGGTGATCCGCCCGGCCTGATAGTCGCCCCAGTGGTCGGGCGATCCGGCGGGCAGCAGCCCGGTCCGGACCAGGTCGAAGAAGTCGCGGCGGGTGATGGTCCCGTCGAAATCCGAGACCAGGATCGGCCCGGCTGTCTTGTCCTGGGCGTCGCTCACATCATTCTCCCATCGGCCGAAACTCATCCGTCCCCCGTCCGATCCGGGGGGCCATCCCGTGACTGACCGCGAATCCCGCGCCCGCGACGTGATCATCCTGGGCGCCGGGGCCGCCGGCCTGTGCGCCGCGATCCGCGCGGCGGAGCTGGGCCGCTCGGTCCTCCTGCTGGAGAAGAATCGGCGCCCCGGCGTGAAGATCTTGATGTCCGGCGGCACCCGTTGCAACCTCTCGAATGCCCGGGGCCTCCGCAATCTCGGCGTCGTGACCGGGCCGATCGACCCGGCCTACGACCCCCGCCAGGCCAAGGGGTCGCGGAGCATCCAGGACGCCTTCGGCGCCGGGGGGAAGTTCCTCGGCCCGAGCCTCAAGGCCCTGCCCGTCGAGCCGTCGGTGGCCCTGTTCGAGGACGAGGGGGTCCGCACCAAGATCGAGGGGAACGGCAAGATCTTCCCGGCCTCGGACAAGGCGTCCGACGTGGTCGACGCCCTGGTCCGCCGGCTCTCGCGGACCGACGCCGAGCTGCGCACCCTGTGCCCGGCCACCGAGATCCGGGCCGTCGAAGGGGGCGGCTTCGAGGTCCGGGTCGGCGACGGCGTGGAGTTCGCCCGACGGGTCATCATCGCCGTGGGCGGGCAGTCGTACCCGGGCTGCGGGACCTCCGGCGACGGCTACGCGATCGCCCGGGGGTTCGGCCACACGATCGTCGAGCCCCGCCCGGCGCTGGTGCCGCTCCGGGTCGAGGCCGAGTGGGTGCCCGGCCTGAAGGGGCTGACCATGCCCGACGTGACGGCGAGCATCCGGGCGGAGTCCGGCCCGGCGCTTCTGGAACGCCGCGAGGCGCTGCTGTTCGCCCACTTCGGCCTGACCGGCCCGGCGATCCTGGATGTGAGCCGCGCCGTGGCCCGCCGCGAGGCCGGGGACAGGCTGGACCTGGCGATCGACTTCGTCCCCGACCAGAAGGCCGAGGAGATCGACCGCTATTTCCAGACGGCCGGCCGCACTGGCAAACGGCTCGTCTCCGGCCTGATCCCCGAGGCCCTGCCGCGCCGGCTGGCCGAGGCGGTGATGGTCGCGGCGGGCATCCCGCCCCACCGCGTCGGCCCCGACCTGTCGCGCGACGAGCGGAAGCGGCTGGTCGCCGGCATCAAGGGGCTGCGGCTCCCGGTGGCCGGCACCCTGGGCTTCGCCAAGGCCGAGGTCACCAGCGGCGGCGTCGCCCTCGACGAGGTCGACCCCAGGACCCTCCAGAGCCTCCGCCAGCCCGGCCTCCACTTCGCCGGCGAGGTCCTCGACCTCGACGGACTCATTGGCGGTTACAACTTCCAGGCCGCCTGGAGCACCGGCTGGCTCGCCGGGGAGTCGGCGAAAGATTGAAGAGGGCGCGAGCCTGATACTTCGCGTTCCCCTCTGGGTCGTTGGGTTCGATTGGTCGGACCGGGGCCGGGATAGCGGGCCGAGGAGTCATCGCGATGGCCGACCTCCGTGAAGCGATCGATGCCCTGTATGCGGCGTTCTCCGGCGTGCCCAGGCCGGGTCGGATCGAAGGCTGTCCGTGCTGCATCGATCGAAAGAACGTCGACGTTCTCCTTCGGGGCGACCCGCGGACGTTGAACCCGGACGAACTCTGCTCCTACGCGTTCTCGGCTTTCCTGACCATCGGGAGCGTGGCCGACTACCTCTACTTCCTGCCCAGGATCCTGGAGATCACCGCGACCGATGCCGGCTGGTGGCCCAGCATCGAGGTCACGGGGCGGGCGATCCGGGACGCCGAACCGGGGCGGTGGGACGAGCGTCAACGTCGCGGGCTGGCCGAATTCCTGGATGCGATCGTCGATGCGTGGATCCCGACGGAGGAGGCTTACCGGCTCGACGGCTGGTTATGCGCCATCGCCAAGATGAATTTCGAGGTCGGTCCCTATCTGGAACGGATCGCGAAATGCCCCGAGGCGATCCTGGCGATCTTCGAGGAGAATGCCGACACATTGCCGCATGGCAAGCTGAGCAACCCGTATTGGGAACCTCCATGCCCCTCGCATGATCGGATCGTGGCGTGGTTCGCTTCGGATGAGATCGCGAGGGTGCCGTATGAAGCCTACGGTTACCTGATCGGGCGGAGCGACGGCTCATCGTAACACGCGAACATCCATGCCCTCCATTTCAGGGAACGATCATGTCACCACGAGAAATCGTCCGGGCCTGGGTCGAGGCCTTCAACGGGGCCGACGTCGGTGCGATCGCCGCCCTTCTACGCGGAGGACGCGACGAATCATCAGGTCGCCGAATCGCCGGTGCAGGGCCGGGCCGCGATCCGCGCGATGTTCGCGGCTGGTTTCGCCTCGGCCAAGATGGTCTGCCCGGTGGAGAACCTGTTCGAAGACGGTAAGTGGGCCATCCTGGAATAGCGTGACCCGCTCGGGCTGAGAGGTTGCGGCTTCTTTCAGGTCCGGGATGGGGTCATCGTCATCCAGCGCGGCGACTGGGAAAAGCTCTCGTTCCTGCGGTCGCAGGGCCTACCGTTGCCCATCGAGTCCTGAACCTCGCCCGGGCGTGGTCGATGCCAAGAGCGAGTCAGGTCGAGACGGTGCGATCGGCCATGCCTTCGGCCTCGATGGCCGACATCTGGTGCAGGTGCCTCCGGGCGTGCTGGGCGAGGAAGTAGGCCAACTGGTAGAGGTCGATCTTGCCGAGGTCGGCCGACGACATGGTGATCCGACAGTGCGTCCCGACGCCCCCGCCCATGCGTTCCAGGAGGATCAGGCACTCGCCGAGCTGGGCGTGCAGCGTGGCCCTGACATCGTCGGAGGAGGCCACGCCGGTCGGCTCCAAGTGCTCGGGCCGGGGCCAGGCGAAGCTGCCCCGTTCGCCGATGATCTCCAGGCGGGACAGGTCGCTCTCGACGCCGGGCGGCGATGCGCCCCGACGGGCCCGCCGCTCGGCGATCGCGACGTGCTTGCGCAAGGTCAGTAGCAGGGAGCGATTGGTCAGGGCGACGTGTTCCAGCACCTGATCGATCGACCAGCCGCCCGACGCCGGCCGAAAGGCACGCAAATCGGCGTCTCGGTCAAACCACGCGTCGACGCGGGCGAAGATCGAGCAGAGGGAGTCGCGGATGTGCCGTTCTGTCTGCTCGTAGGGCATTTTCTCGACCTCCTCCGCGTTGCGTCACGCAAGCAGCGGACAGCGGTCGAGAGGCCGAGGTTCGGCCCGGCGGCTTGTCGAGCCTCGGGAGGAGGCGAATGGAAGGGTCGCTCCCCGCCGAAGCTCAGCGGGGACGCCCGCCGCCGGAAGGGAACCACTCGGCCGCGAGGTCGATCAGGAACCGGCTCGACCCGGTGGGGGTCCGGATCTCGACCTCGGTGCGCTTGATCTGGACCCGGTCCTTGACGCGGACCGGGTGGGCGGCCCAGCGGCCGAGGCGATCGAAGGCGATGGCGGTCCCATCGCAGTCGATCTCGACCACGTCTTCGTCCTCGTCGAAGTCGTCGAGGCGCGGGCCGGCGTGCGTCACGACGCCGACCATCTCGACGACGGGGATCTCCCCCCGGTCGAGGCAGTCCCACCACTGGGGGCTGCACACAGGACCGAATCGGGCCAAGTAGGGGTTGCCCGGCACGCGATCCAGGCTGCTGTTCACGGCCGCGATGAAGTCAGCATCACCATCGCCGGCGCGGAGATCGAACAAAATCATCTTGGACACCAGGCCGGATCAATCGATTCACAGCGTCGCCAACCGGTCGACCCGGGGGAGAGATCGTCGTCGCCCCGCGTCCGGAGCCCATCGAACCACCCCGACCCACCGGGTTCCCGGCGAGGATGACCCGATGGTGACGCACAGGACAGAGCCTACCAGTTCGCCGACGGCGGCGTCCATGTGCCCCTCCTCGGACTTCACCGACGCGGCCGGGTGCCGGGCTCCGCCGTCAACATCGGATGGGGGGATGCGATCGGATTCCGAAACGCAGCGGGATCCAGGGCGGGTGCCCGAGGTTGACCCTCCGACCACGGCCGACCGGCCGGGCGCAGGCGTCCGGCTCTTGTCGCTGGCGGGACGTGAGATTATGCTCCGGGAAAACAAACTCTCCCGGAAGAATCCATGCACTCGTCGTCCGGCTCCGCAGATCATGACTACGAGATCCCGAGCGAGGTCCGGATTCCCGGGAAACATGCCCTCGCCCTGTTCGCCCTGGGATTTCCGGCATTCGTGCTGGGCAGCGCCCTGGAATTCATCATCTATCCGTACTATGAGGTCGCCCTCCGGGACGTGCCGATGCGGATCAATGGGTGGTACATCGCGGCCATCGGCGCGGTCCTCGCCTACATCGGGGCGAAAGAGCTGATCTTCCGGCCGGTCTACCTGAGTTTGGATTTCAACGCGTTGCATAGTCCCAGGCAGAGGCTGACGATCCCCTGGGATCTGATCCGCGGCGTCCGAGGCCTCATCCTTGACGGGGGCGGGGGCGGCTACATCGCGGTCCGGGTCGCCGATCTGGACAGGGCCTTCGGTGCGGAGTCCAGCCGACGGCTGCATCATGGCATCATCGAGTGCTTCGGGGACGATGAGGTTCCGGTCCTCCTGCCCTTCCAGGAGTCGGAGGTGGGTCACATCGTCACGGCGATCGAACGCCATCTCGCGTCGATGCGACCCTGAATCTGGCGCCCGCTCGGCGAAGCCCCGTCGCCGAAGGACCCGCCCCGACACGATCCTCGGATGCGAGACGATCCGGCGCGGACGACGCCGGCGGCCCGTCGACTCGCTTCCCCGATCCGAAGCGTCACGCAGGCCGCGAGGGTCGGCATCCCGGGCATCGTCGCCCGGGGGGCTCGGCGGTCAGGGGGTATCCGGCCGGTCGGTCTCGAAGGCCAGGCCGCTGAACTGGCGGACGAGTTCGGTGAGGGGGATCGAGAAGACGCCGTCGACGCGGGTGTAGCCGTGCTCGGGGCCGGGGGTGCCCTTGGGGGTGAACGACGAGCCGTGGGGGTTCCAGACCCTCACGATGTCGGCGTCGCGGTCGTAGGCGAGGACCGCGTAGGCGTGGTTCGGCGTGAGCCCGGGGGTCGTGGGCCTGGTCGTGCCGATGGTGACCAGGCGGTGGTCCTTGCCGGCCTCGACCAGTTCGCGGCGGAGTTCGTCGAGCTTCGCGGCGCGTTCCTCGTCGGAGAGCTTGGGGTCGGTGGCCTGCTTGCAGCCGAACCGGCGGATCGCGTGGCCGGTGATGAAGCTGAGCATCGTCCCGGCCGACCCGCCGCGCGACAGGGCATCGACCATCGAGCCGGGCCGGCCTTCGCGGCGGAGGGCCTCGCCCACGGCCTTCTCGTACAGGTTGACCCAGATGCCGTCCTGGTCGTTGGAGGCGGTCATGGCCAGTTCGGCGTCGGTGGGCAGGGGGACCGTGACCGTGCGGTGGCCGAGGGTGACCCGGTACGTCCCGTCGTCCTGGAGCGCGAACAGGCCGGCCACCTGCTTCGGGTCGCGGTGGACCATCGCCCCGATCGGGGCCAGGCAGAAGCAGTTGCCCAGCTTCCCCTGGTGGATCGTGTCCAGGCGGGGGAGGTCGGACGCGAACAGGGCGCGATCCTTGATCTTGCCGATCCGGGTCCGGCCCTCGCGATACATCCGGTCCAGTGCGGGCGTCTTGCTCGACGGCTTCGCCTCGGCCAGCTCGCGGATGGCGGAGAGGGTCAGGTCGGGCAGGGGGACCCGCTTGCGGTTGCGATCGGCGCGGTCGAGCGCGGAGACGGCCGCGGCGGCGTCACCGGTGTTTTTGGGGTCGGCCACGGCGGCGTCGAGTTCGGCCGTCGACAGGGTGCCGTCGCCGTCGCCGTCCCAGGCGGCGAAGTGGGCGGACACGACGTCGATGAACTTCGGGGCGGCGTCCGGGGCCTGGCCGAGCAGGGCGGGGGCGAGCAGGAGGGCGAGTGGGGCGAAGGGCACGGGCCGAATCCTCAGTCGTCGAGGGAGGGAAAAGGGGACGCCGCGCCCGGGAGCAATCCCGGGGCGGCATGGGGTGGGCCAGGATCCGGTCCGGTCAGAAGCTGTCGGCGCTGATGACCTCGCCGCCGGCCCTGGTGGCCAGGGCCCGCCAGGTGGCCTTGCTGACGGTGCTCTTGACGAACCGGACCGAGCCGTCGAGCATCGCCACGTTCACCCCGCCGGGGTGGTTGGAGCTGGCGCCGATCACGGTGGACCAGGTCAGCGGCGCGCCGGCCTCGTTGGCCCACACGCAGGCCCGCTGGTTGGGCGTGTTGATATGGGAGTAGCCGCCCCCCTCGCCGCAGTAGTTGGTGGTCCAGAACCGCCCCTTCTGCCCGACCGCCGTGTCCGAATAGAACGAGTAGGGAGTCGTGGATGCCTGGCACTCGGCGCTGATCGCGTCGAGGTCCCGGGGGGTGCTCCGGGTGCTCGGGGTGGGGGCGACCGTGGAATTCAGCGAATAGACCTGGCCGAGGCCGGGGTTGGCGGTCATGTTCCCCTTGACCCACTCGCTCCACATCACCGTGTTGGTGGTGCCGTCGGTCACGTCGGCCAGGCGGATCGTCCCGCCGTAGGAGGTCGATCCGTCCGAGTAGATCGAGGCCGGGCCGTCGATGCTCCCGCCGTTGTTTCCGATGAACGTCCCGATGTTGTTGGGATAGTTGCCCGAGGCGACCACGCCGGTCACCGCCCCGGTGGTGATCGTGGCGCCGGTGGTGTTGGTCGGCTCGTTGGGGTCGGACGGGCAGAGGAAGGTGGACACCTTGGTCGTGACCACGGTGTAGGACCAGGCCTTCTGGAGGGCGAGCGTGGAGCCGACGTAGGCCCCCTGGTTCAGGGCGTTGAACAGGTTGGCCTGCTCCAGGTAGGGGAGGATCCGCAGCTTCATCGACCAGTTGTTGCGGTAGGCCGACGCGTTCGCGCCGGGATTGCTGGTGGGGGGGATGCAGCCGTTGGTGCTCTCGTAGTTGGCCACGGCCAGCGCGATCTGCTTGAGGTTGTTGCCGCACTGCATGCGGCGGGCGGCCTCGCGCGCCGCCTGGACGGCCGGCAACAGCAGGGCGATCAGCACCGCGATGATCGCGATGACGACCAGCAGCTCGATCAGCGTGAAGGCCCGACGCTCGGAATGGCGGATGGTGGGCATGAGATGAGTCCGTACCTGACCGGGACGATGGGGAGGGGAAAAAGCCGTCGCGGGAGAGGGCGGTGAGATGAGGGGAGGCCGGAAATCCCGGGGCATGGCGCGAAGGGGCCGGAAGGCGGCCACGCATGCCCCCGGGTGTCTGGGCCGAAGGGCGGGGATTCGGGCGAGATCGGCGGCGATGAGCCCGGGGACGTCGAGGTCGGACCTCCGTCGACTCCGGGTCGCCCGCTATTGTTGGGGCGTCACGCGGGCCTTCGCTGGGCGGGCGGATTTGCCCTCCCCGTCGCCTCGTTCGCCGGTCTCCGAGGAGGAGATGATGACCCCCTCGGGTGCGGTGGGGGCATCGGGATTGGAGTCGCACCCCGCGAACCACGATCCGGCCAGGGCGAGCATGAGAACACGAACGCGCATCACTGATCTCCCGGAGAAAGCCCGCCGACCCCGGGGATCGGCGGCCGCAAGCGATGGGGGCGTCCCATCAATAGGAATCGGCGCTCACCACTTCCTGGCCGTCTCGGGTGGCCAGGGCGCGATACGTGTCCGTGTTGATCGTGGACTTGAGGAAACGGACCGAGCCGTCGCCGAAGAGGAAATTCGCCCCGCCGGGGTGCTGGCTCCGGAATCCGATCTGGCCTTGCTCGAGGACGCGGGCGTCGGTCAGCCACGACATCTTGGTCGTCGGCGTCACCACGTGGGGCAGGCGCATGCTGGCGTTGATCCGTGGGACCGCCGTGACGAGCCCCTGGTAGGTGAACGACGACCCGCTCGCCCCGGCCGGGGTCGTGTAATCGAATTCATAGCCGCCGAGCCGGCTCCAGGTGTTCTGCCAGGTGAGGGGATGGTTCCGGAATCGCGCCAGCTCGCCGAGGAGCAAGGTCTGGCTCAAGCCGTCGGTGAAGTCTCCTTCGCGGTAGGAGATGTTCAGGCCGAAGGCACCGTTGGGGGTCTCCGGCTGGCACGAGCCGGCGGTCTTCCGGACGGTGTCCCAGGTGCCCACCGAGCCGGCATAGGAACACTGGGTGTAGGCATTCTGCGAGCTGGCCAGGGAGAGCGGGGTCTGCTTGCCGTCGGACGGGCAGACGAACGAGTTGATCGTCGTGCCGAAGGCCGTGTACTGGACCCGGCCCGGCTGGATGCCTAGCTGGGTGTCGGTGCCGCCCATGCCGGCGAGGAACGCGAAGTTGATGCTGTTGTAGATGTTCCCCTGTTCCATGTACCCGAGGACCATGGTGAACACGGTGTGCTGGTAGGTCATGTTGCACGTCCCGTTGACCGGGAAGTACGTCCCCCCCATCGGGAATGCCATGTGGGTGGACGAATAGTTGTGCATGGCCAGGCCGAGCTGCTTCATGTTATTGGTGCATTGCGACCGCCGGGCGGCCTCGCGCGCCGCCTGGACGGCCGGCAACAGCAGGGCGATCAGCACCGCGATGATCGCGATGACGACCAGCAACTCGATCAGGGTGAAACCGCGGCCAGGGCGTGAACGGTCATCGTTCATGGGAGGCGACTCGACGGGGAGAGATGTGGCGGGATGGCGAGGGCCGGCGTCGCGGTCATGGTGGGAGAGGATGTCCGAGAATTCGGACAGAAGGCCGGCGACGCGTGAGATCGTATCGAATGTATCGGGGATGAGACAAGGGCAGTGGGCCGAAATTATTCGCCGGCGGCCGGAGCGTGCAGCCAGTCGTAGAACCTGCGCTCGCGAAACAGCCCGGATGGCCCGGATTCTGGATGGAAAAGGAGATGTTCGCGATTGTACTGGAACGACCGCGGCGCGATCTGGCCGGAATCATCCACGGCGAACGCCCCGAGGAGTTCGCCGGAGGGCAGATCCTCGTCGGGGCCGACGTCGGCGCGGGGATCGAGGACGTAGAGCCAGCCGGATTCCAGGCCCCGGGCCTGCTCGATCAGGGCCGGCGAACGGCCCGCCTCCTCGTTCATGTAGGCGGTGAACGCCTCGATGAAGGCGGGGTTGGGCCGGAACGTCGCGGCGTCGAACGCCCCGCCCGGCCCCGGGGTGAAGTCCCCGGCCACCGACCGGGTCGGGATCCCTTCCGAGCCGGCGCGGACCGGCTCGACGAAGGCGACGATGTGGTGGGCCGTCCCGTCCGGGTCGGCCACCTCGAAGATGTTCAGGAACGGCAAGGTCTGCGATTCGTCGGCCATGAAGGGCGGGTCCGGGATCAGAGGATGAAGCGGCTGAGGTCCTCGTCCTTCGCCAGGGCATCGAGCCTCCGGCGGACGTAGGCGGCGTCGATCGTGATCGCCTTGTCCTCGCGGTCGGGGGCGTCGAAGCTGATCTCCTCGACGACCCGCTCCAGGATCGTGTGGAGCCGCCGGGCGCCGATGTTCTGGGTCGAGCGGTTGACCTGGTAGGCGAGGTCGGCCATGGCGTCCACGGCGTCGTCGGCGAAGGCGACGTCGAGCCCCTCGGTCGCCAGGAGGGCCTGGTACTGCCGGAGCAGCGAGGCGCGGGGCTCGCGGAGGATGCGGGCGAAGTCGTCGCGCTCCAGGTCGTTCAGCTCGACGCGGATTGGGAACCGGCCCTGGAGTTCGGGCATCAGGTCCGACGGCCTGGCGCGGTGGAACGCCCCGGCGGCGACGAACAGGACGTGGTCGGTGCGGACCGGGCCGTACTTGGTGGTGACGGTGGTCCCCTCGACGATCGGCAGGAGGTCGCGCTGGACCCCCTGGCGCGACACGTCGGGGCCCCGGCCGCCGCCCCCGTCCTCGCCCCCGGCGATCTTGTCGATCTCGTCCAGGAAGATGATCCCGGACTCCTCGGCCAGGGCCACGGCCGAGGCGTTGATCTTCTCCGGGTCGAGCAGGGCCTCGGCCTCCTGCGCCTCCAGGATCGGCCGGGCCTGGGCGACGGTCATGGTCCGGGCCCGGGCCGGCTTGGGCATGATCTTCTCGAACATGCCCTGGAGGTCCATCTCCATCTGTTCCATGTTCCCCGCCCCGAGGATCGAGACGGGCGGGGCGGCGCGGCCGGGGATGCTGATCTCGACCTCGCGGTCTTCCAGCTCGCCGGCTTCGAGCCGGGCCTTCATCTTCTCGCGGGACCGGGCGCGACGCTCCGCCGCCTCGTCCGCGCCGCCCGGAGTCGGGCCGTCGGCCCAGGACGCGCCGGGCGCCGGGATGGGCGGGATCAGGAGGTCGAGCAGCCGGGCCGTCGCCCGCTCGCGGGCCGCGCCGGCCACGCGGTCGCGCTCGCCGGCCTTGACCAGCGCGATGGCCGCCTCGACGAGGTCGCGGACCAGACTCTCGACGTCGCGGCCGTAGTAGCCGACCTCGGTGTACTTGGTGGCCTCGACCTTGACGAACGGGGCGCCGACCAGCTTCGCCAGCCGTCGGGCGATCTCGGTCTTGCCCACGCCGGTTGGGCCGATCAGCAGGATGTTCTTGGGCATCACCTGGGCGCGGAGGTCGTCGGGCAGTTGCTTGCGACGCCAGCGGTTCCGCAGCGCGACGGCCACGGCCCGCTTGGCCTCGGCCTGGCCGACGATGTCGCGGTCCAGCTCGGCGACGATCTCCCTCGGGGTGAGGTCGGACACGGCAATACCTCGGCAGTTCGACACGAATGGGGTTGGCGCGGTCTCCCCGCCCGATCGCCCGATTCTACCCTTTCACCCCCGTCCGCGACACGCCGGACCCGTCCCCGGGTCCCCAGCGGCGGGTCGAGAAGGCGAAAGGGTTCGTCAGAAGACGCCCGCGGTCAGGTGCTTGTACAGATGGGGCCGTTCGGCCTTGAGCCAGGCGCAGAAGTCGGCCAGGGCCCGGTAGCGGCCGGCCCTCCGCTCCGCGAGGGTGATGCCGTCGATGGCCATCTGGTACTCGATCCCCCCCGACACGGCGGTCCCCTCGCCGTACTGATATCCGCCGAAATCGTCGGGAGACTTGCCCGCGATGGCCAGGAAGCCGATGTGGGCCACATAGCGGTGCATGTAAGAATGGCTGCCGGCGGCCTCATAGAGCGTCCGGATGGCGTCCGGCTCCCCCAGCTCGGCCAGCGACTTGGCGGCGGTATAGCGGATCATCTCGTCGAGCTTGTGGTCCTCAAGCACGCGACGGAGGGCACGATGGGCACCGTAGACCCTGTGCTGCCCCAGGAAGAAGACGCACTCATACCGGATGCCCGCCACATCGGTCCGGGAGCAGCCGCCGATCGCGATCCTGATGGTCAGCCGGTGTTCGGGGAAACGCTGGAGCAGCCATTGATAGCAATCGCGGACGGTCCGCTCGTCCAGGTCCTTGCGGCGGAGGGCCTCGGCGACGGCTTGCACCGCCCGGTCGCCGAACAGGGCGAGTTGTCCGCCGTGCTGGAGGACCTCGCTCCATTCCTTGGTAGCGAGGAAGGCCTCCAGCGTCTCCCGCATCACCGCGTCTTCTCGCCGACGCACCGCGGCGACCACGGCGCGGGCGCTCGGCGATTCGGCCAGGACGGCGGACTTCTGCCGCAACAGGTCGAGGTTGTCCCGGGACGCGAGGGCGATCAGAAGGGCAACGGTGAAGGGCATGGGCGGGCCTCCCAGTTCCGGTCGCGTGGGCTCGGCATCATGGTCGGCCCGATCGTACCCGCCCGCCCCCGCGAGGTCATCACCGACCGGTCACCCCTCGGCCAGGCCGTCGCGTTTCTGCCTCCGCTTCTTCACCCCCTGGACCGCGTCATCGTTCCGCCTCGCCCAGTCGTAGAGCATCTCCAGGGGCTCGACGAACCGCCGTCCCAGGGGGGTCAGGGAGTACTCGACCTTCGGCGGGGCGGCCGCGTCGACCTTGCGGTCGAGCAGGCCGTCGGCCTCCATCTCCCGCGGGGTCCGGGTGAGCAACTTCCCGGAGCATCCAGGAAGGCTCCGGGCCAGTTCCCCGGTGCGGCACATCCCGCCGTGATGGTGGAGCGGGTGCAGGACCATCGTGGTCCACTTCACGCCGAACAGCTCCAGGATCCGCCGCGGGGCGCAGTCCTCTTCAAGGACGATGCGGGCGGCCTTCTCGATCGGCTTGATGGGCACCTTCTGGCGACTATGTCCCGGAATCGTAACGACTTGATGTCCGGGGGCAAGGCGCTAAAGTTCCCCTGTCGCAGCAACGCAAGCATCGAACAAGGGATTCCCGATGAAACCGAAAGCCATCGTCGCCGGGGTGAGCGGCATCACCGGCAGCCACCTGGCCGACCACCTTGCCTCTCTGGGCTGGGACGTGTACGGGATCGCCCGCAAGCCCCCGAAGGACCGCGCCGGGGTGCGGCCCGTCGCCGCCGACATGCTCGACCCCGGCTCGCTGAAGCAGGCACTGGACGGCATCGACCCGACCCACGTCTTCTTCACGGCCTGGCTGCGGCAGCCCACCGAGGCCGAGAACTGCCGGGTCAACGGGGCGATGATCGAGAACCTCCTGGCGGCGCTGGACGACCGCCGGGATCTCCGCCATGTGGCCTTGGTGACCGGCGGCAAGAACTACTTCGGCTCGTTCGACGAGGCCGGGCAGTACGACGTGACGACCCCGTTCCGCGAGGAGCAGCCGCGCAAGCCGGGGCTCAACTTCTACTACACCCAGGAGGACATCCTGTTCGAGCACGCCCGGAGGAAGGGGTTCTCCTGGAACGTCCACCGCCCCACCACGATCATCGGCTACGCGCCGGGCAACGCGATGAACATGGGGACGACGCTCGCGGCCTACGCGACGATCTGCAAGGAGACCGGCCGCCCGTTCGTCTTCCCGGGCTCGGCCGTGACCTATCGCTGCATCGTGGACGTGGTCGATGCGGACATCCTCGCCCGGCAGATCGCCTGGGCGGCGACCACCCCGGAGGCGGCCAATCGGGCATTCAACGTCGCCAACGGCGACCTCTTCCGCTGGGACTGGATGTGGCCCCGGATCGCGGCCTACTTCGGACTGGAGGCGGCCCC
This sequence comes from Tundrisphaera macrotermitis, assembly GCF_051175315.1. Classification (NCBI taxonomy): domain Bacteria; kingdom Pseudomonadati; phylum Planctomycetota; class Planctomycetia; order Isosphaerales; family Isosphaeraceae; genus Tundrisphaera; species Tundrisphaera macrotermitis. Next base: position 691,424 of record NZ_CP195100.1, on the reverse strand, counting down.
CTACCCGGAGCATCCGACGCCTTTGGTCGAGCAGATGAAGGACGCCGGCCCGATCTGGGACTCGATCGTCGCGAAGCACGGCCTGAAGCCCTACAAGGTGGAGGACCTGGCCCCCTGGTGGCACACCGACGCCGACCTCTCGCGCAGCTTCGAGGCGTTCCACGACCTGTCCCGGGGCCGGTCGCTCGGCTTCCACGACTTCAAGGAAAGCACCACGGCCTTCTTCGACGTGTTCAACCGCCTGCGCCGCGAGCGGATCATCCCCTGAGCCCACCCCGGCCCGGGCCTCGCCGGGGCAGGGCACCCGCCGGGCGTCATGGACAAGGAGCGGATCGCCGTGATTCGGGTGGAACTCGCGCGGATCATCATCAGCGACAACAACGAGCCGCAGATCATCTTCCTCAAGGAGGCCGGGGGCGAACGGTCGTTGCCGATCGTGATCGGCCGGTTCGAGGCGATCGCCATCGATCGCCTCGCCCGAGGGAGGCCATCATCCAGGCCCCTGACCCATGACCTCCTGGCCGCCCTGATCGGACGGCTGGGCGGGATTCTCCAGGACGTGGTCATCGATGACCCGCGAGACCACACCTATCCCGCGACGCTCCGCATCCGCCGGAAGGGGCGATTGATCCGGGTCGACGCCCGCCCGAGCGATGCCATCGCCGTCGCCCTCGCCCTGGATGCCCCGATCTACCTCGACGGATGAGCATCCGCCGGGATCGCGGGAATCGAGCACCGGCTTCCCCGACCGGGCCCCGGATGCTATCCTGAACAAAAGGACACATTCGCCCGCCGGAGCCTGCGTCGATGCCCACCCCGGACCGACCGACCGCCAGGGGTCGGGGATCGCAGATCGCCCCGCCCAACCGATTCGGCGGGACGCATCACGAACTCGACTTCGAGCAGCTCGAACGCGATGACGAGTTCCTGGACGGGCTCCGTCGCCCGGCCACGGAGTATCTCGCCGACCGGTCGCGGTCCATCGTCGCCGAGAACGACAGCCCCGACGTCGGCTTCCGTTACAGCATCAACGCCTATCGCGGGTGCTCCCACGGGTGTTCCTACTGCTTCGCCCGCCCGACGCACGAGTACCTGGGCTTCAACGCCGGGCTCGAATTCGAGACCCGGATCATGGTCAAGCACGAGGCCCCGGCGCTGTTCCGGGAGTTCCTGGGCCGGGAGGGATGGGCGGGGCATCCGATCGCGATGTCCGGGGTGACCGACTGCTACCAGCCCGGCGAGCGTCGGTTTCGCCTGACCCGGGGCTGCCTGGAAGTTGCCGCCGAGGCCCGCCAGCCGATGATGATCATCACCAAGAACGCCCTGATCCTCCGCGACCTCGACCTGCTGCGGGGGATGGCCCGGGAGGGATTGATCGGCGTCCATGTCAGCATCACCACGCTCGACGCCGAGCTGGCGCGGTCGATGGAGCCGCGGACCAGCACGCCGGAGGCCCGGCTCCGGGCCGTGCGGGGGCTGGCCGAGGCGGGGGTGCCGGTGGGCGTCCTGGTCGCGCCGGTGATCCCCGGGCTCACCGATTCGGAGATCCCCGCCATCCTCCGCGCGGCCCGGGAGGCCGGGGCGGTCGCCGCGGGCTGCACGATGCTCCGATTGCCGCTGACGGTGGCCCCGGTGTTCGTGGAGTGGCTGGAACGCGCCCGGCCCGAGCGCGCCGCCCGGGTCCTGGGCCGGGTCCGGGAGGCCCGGGGCGGCCGGCTCAACGTCAGCGATTTCGCCACCCGGATGACCGGGACGGGGGTGATGGCCGGGCAGGTCTCGGCCCTGTTCCGCCTGTACGCGCGGAAACTCGGGCTGGACGGCGGGATGCCCCCGCTGGACTCGTCCCGGTTCCGCCCCCCCTTGCCGACCACGGGCCAGTTGCGGCTGTTCTGACGCCCAGGAAGCCGCGGGCGATGCTCTCCATCCGGGGCGAGGACAAAGTCCGCCGGTACGTCCGGTCGGCCGATGGGTTCGACTCCGGGCTGTTCCGGCTGGGGCGGCGGGCCCGACCGATCCGCTCTTTGGGGGAAGGGCCCAGGCCCGGACCGCTGGCCAACGTGCGCCACCTCTGGTCCGAGGTCTTCGCCCGGCTCGACGAGCCCCTCGCGCCCGCCCCGGCGAAGAACCCGTGAGGCGGCGGCTGTTGAGGGGGCGGGCGATCGCTCGCGTTATCCCACGCCACGTCGGGGCGAAATCCGTCCTTGCGATTGCCCATGGGCGAGCGATCGGGCAAACTCGAATCAACCCGTGATGCTTTAACGTCCCCGCTTTCGTCCCGGCCGGGACGCGTGGGGCGTACCGAGAGGTCGAGCAGGATGACCGAAGGCCCGACTGCCCCACTCAGGCTTTCCGCGGACCAAATCCGACGCATCCGGGCCGGGGATGCCGAGGCCGCCGAGCAATTCGTGCGGGAATTCGAACCGGAGATCCGCCGCAAGGTGCGGATCTGGCTGCGCCTTCGCGGCGCGGCGGTCGCCTCGCAGCTCGAATCGGTGGACGTCTGCCAGTCGGTCCTGGCCGAGTTCTTCGACCAGGCCCAGAGCGGCCGATTCGACCTGGATCGGCCCGACCGCGTCCTCGGCCTCCTGGTGGCGATGGCCCGGCACAAGCTCGGCATCAGGCTCCGGGACCAGTACCGGCAGAAGCGCGACGTCCGGCGGGTCGGGCCGATGGTCGCGGACCTGATCGATGCCCGGGCCATGACGCCCAGCCGGATCCTGGCCGCCCGCGAGCAGTGGGAGACCTTCCAGGAGAAGCTCGACCCCGAGGAGCGGGCCATGGCGGACCTGAGGGGGGAGGGCCTGACCTGGGCCGAGATCGCCGACCGCCTGGGGGGGACCGCCGAGGCACGCCGGAAGCAATGGTCCCGCGTGCTCCATCGCCTCGCCGCCGAGCTGGACATCCAATGACCTCCCGACCCGAGCCCGGCGAGGATCCGCCCGGGGCGATCGGGCCGGCCGGCCGGACGCCGGATGACGCCCTGGATGCGATGATCCGGGACTGGCGGGCGGGCCTGTGCCATCCCGCCGAGTCGTACCTCGAAGGGATGGCCCCCGAGGAGGATCCCGCGGGGGAGGTGGCCCTCGAATTGATCGGCTGCGAGGTCGCGCTGCGGCAGGAGCGGGGGGATTCGTTCGACCAGGAATCGTACTGCCTCCGCTTCCCGCACCTGGCCGAGCCGATCCGGCGGCATTTCGCGCTGGAACGCCTGCTCGAAGCGGTCGACGACCCCGGGGATCCGCTGACCACGACCATCGGGGACCACCGGGGACCACCGGCGGCCGAGGGGAACGGCCCGCTCCCATCCGCCCCGGACGGCTACATCATCGAGGCCGCGATCGGGAGGGGGGGGACCGGGGTCGTCTACCTGGCCCAGCAGATCGGGCTCCGCCGCCCGGTGGCCATCAAGATGATGCGGCTGGGGGGCGCCGGAGATCTCGGCCGGTTCCGCACGGAGGCCGAGGCGATCGCCCGGCTCCGGCATCCCAACGTGCTCCAGGTCCACACCGCGGGCGAGCACCAGGGGCGGCCCTACCTCGTCATGGAGTACATGGCCGGGGGGTCGCTGGCCAATCGCCTGGACGGCACGCCCTGGCCCGCCGAGGAGGCGGCCCGGCTGGTCCGCTGCCTGGCCGGGGGGATCGCCGAGGCCCACCGGCTGGGCGTGGTCCACCGCGACCTGAAGCCGGACAACATCCTCTTCGCCGCCGATGGCACCCCCAAGATCGGCGACTTCGGGCTGGCCAAGCTCCTGGATTTCGACGAGCGGCACACCCAGACCGGGACGCTGCTCGGGTCGCCCGCCTACATGGCCCCGGAGCAGGCGGACCCGGGCCGGGAGCCGGTCGGGCCGCCGGCCGACCTCCACGCCCTGGGCGTCATCCTGTATGAGCTGCTGATCGGCCGGCCGCCGTTCCGGGCGGCGAGCGTGATCCGGACCCTGGAGCTGGTCCGAACGACCGAGCCGGTGCCCCCCGACCGGCTCCAGCCGGGCCTGTCGCGCGACCTGAGCACGATCTGCATGAAATGCCTGGAGAAGTCGCCGTCGCGGCGCTACGGCACCGCCGGCGAGCTGGCCGAGGACCTGCGCCGCCACCTCGATGGCGAGCCGATCCTGGCCCGGCCGCCCCGGGGATGGGCGAAGGCCGGGCGCTGGGCCAGGAAGCGTCCGCTGCTGGTCGGCTCCGCGGCGACCGTCGCGCTGCTGCTGGCCTTCATCGCCGTGGGGTCGACGCTGGCCGCCATCCGGATCACCCGGGGGGCCGCCGCCGAGGCCCGCGCCCGGGACGAGCTCAAGCAGACGCTCTACGTGAGCCGGATGAACCTCGCGGCCCAGGCCTACGAGATGCTCAACCTCGGCCGGATGATCGAGCTGCTCGATCCCTATCGGCGGGGGCCGGAGAACCGCGAATTCCGCGGGTTCTCCTGGCGGCACTGGTGGTCCCGGTCCCACTCGCCCCGGATCGTGGGCACCCTGGAAGGGCCCACCCGCTCGATCCAGGCCGTCGAGTTCTCGCCCCGGGACAGCAACACCCTGGCGACCCTGTGCGAGGACCGGACCCTGCTGATCCGGGACGCGCGGACCGGCCGCGTCCGGCTCAAGCTCCCCGTGGACGACTTCCGCGACACGTGCGGGCTGGCCTTCTCGCCCGACGGGTCGCTGATCGCGGCGCGTGGCGGTCGGGGCCCGCTCTCGATCTGGGACGCGGGGACCGGGACGCTCCGGGCCCGATTCGAGCCGGGGCCGAATCCCGCGCTGGCCCGCGGACTCCGGTTCCTCGCCGACGGCTCCCGGCTGATCGCGATCTCGATGGACGGCCAGGTCACCCGATACGACCCGGCCTGCAAGGCCCCTCCGGAACGCCTGCCCATCCTGGCCAGGAAGATGTACGCCGCGAATTTCTCGCCCGACTCCTCGGTGGTCGCATTGGGGGAAGAGGACGGGACCATCGTCCTCCAGGACGCGGCGACCGGGAGCCTGCGCGGGCGGCTCGCGGGCCCCCGGTCCACGGTCCGTTCGCTGGCCTTCTCGCCCGACGGGAAGACGCTGGCCGTCGGCCTCCAGGATCAGACGATCCGCCTGTGGGACCTGGTCCGGTCCGAGATCCGACCGGAAGTCCTGCGGGGGCACGAGTTGCCCCCGTGGAGCCTGGCCTATTCCCCCGACGGCACGACCCTGGCCTCGACCAGCCTGGATAGCACGGTAATCGTGTGGGATGCCGCCACCGGGGCGAAGCGGGAGACCCTGATGGGCCACATCGGCGCCGCCTATTGCCTGGACTGGTCGGAGGACGGATCGAGGCTGGCCTCGGCCGGGATCGACGGAACGACGGTCCTCTGGGACATGGCCAGCCCCCAGCCCCCGGACCTGATCCAGGCCCATCGGGGCGGGCTGGATTATCTGGCCTGGATGCCCGGCGGGAAGCAGATCGTCTCATCGGGCCGAGATCGGATGATCCGGGTCTGGGACGCCGCCACCGGCCGGCTGGACCGGGAAATCCGGCTCGCGGTCCCCCAGCCGTCCTACAGCGTCCCCATCTCGCTCTCGCCCGGCGGTCGGCAGGCCCTCTGCATCGGCCTGGCCGACGGCAGGCTGGAGCTGCGGGATTCCGCATCGAGCGACCTGCTCACGCGGACCCGGGCGGGGACCTCGCTGGGGGTCTACACGACCGTCGCCCATTCGCCCGACGGGTCGATCGTGGCGACCACCGCATCGGAGGGCGAGGTCCAGATTCGCGACGCTCGCGACCTCCGGCTGATCCACGCCCTGCCCCGGGGCGGGCCGATGGTCAGGTCGCTCGGGTTCTCGCCGGACGGTTCGCAGATGGCGGTCGGCGACTGGGAAGTCGGGGTGGATCTCTGGGACACGAAACGCTGGACCAGGGTGCGACGCCTGATCGGCCGGGGGGTCCCGGAGTCGATCGGGCCGCTCTCGTTCTCGCCCGATGGCAAGTCCCTGGCGGTGGGGATGGCCAACGGGTCCGCCTGGATCTGGGACGTCGCCACGGGCCGCCACCGCGAACTCCGAGGTCATGGCGGGGCGGTCCCGTGCGTCGCCTTCTCGCCCGACGGCCGGATCGTCGCGTCGGCCAGCCGCGACCGGACGATCAAGATCTGGGACGTGGCCACCGGCCTCCTGGAGACGACGCTGTCCGGCCACACGGAGAACGTGAAGGCCGTCGCCTTCTCCCCGGACTCGGGCACGCTCGCCTCGGCCAGCCTGGATGGGACCATCCGCCTCTGGCGGGCCCCGCCTGCCTTCACCGAACCCTGAGCCCGGAGGGCCCCCGCGGCACCGATCTCGGAAATCCGCGAGCGATTCTGTCCGGTCCCGCCGGGGATGGTCATTCATGGTGTGGACGGGAGGGGCCGTGCGACGCCCCCCCGGTCGGACACCCCGATGAACGAGCGAAGATGCTTGCCATGACGCACCACCGGAGCAGCCCACGCGCGGAGGGCCGGCGACGAGGCCGTCCGCCCCGATCCCGACGCGGGATCGCGGACGGGACCCATCGGCCCGCGCCGCGATGACCATCGTCCGCTGACGAGGCGACCGCGGATCACGAATCCGCTCGACCGGGCGGCGGGGCGTGCCCCCCTCCGCCCGGCCGCCGAGCCTGCGCGCCGTGGCCGACCGGCTCGGCCCGCGCCGCCGACGACCAATCCCCAATGATTCGCACCGACGACCGACACCCCCCGAGAATGCACCATGAGCCGCAAGCGTCGCCGCTTGGCCGATCGCCGTCAGACCGCCAATCTGGGTCGGAGGCTGCTCTTCGAGCCCCTGGAACGGCGCGAGATGCTCGCGGGGGGGCTGGCCGCCCAGGTCATCGGGGCCTCGACGGTCAGCCTGTTCGGGGTCAATAACCCGGTGAAGTTCACCGGCGCGACGGCCGCCGACGGCCAGAAGCTGACGAACTTCTTCCGGGCCCCGGACGGCCAGGCGGGGTCGTCGTCGATCGCCGGGACGATGGACGTCGGCGGCCAGTCGATCCAGGGGACGTTCACCCTGAGCGAGTTCTCCGCCACCGGCGGCGTCCGGGTCGTCGCCGCCGGCGCCTCGCTCCAGTTCGGCACGACGCAGGGCGTGACGCTCTCCAACGCCGACGGGGCGTTCGCCCTGCTGCCGACCGGGCCCGCCGGGGCGATCCGGTCGGCCGGCTCCGCCGATTCGGTCGGCGTGGTCGGCCTGGCCGGCCTGAACCTGACCGCGACGGCCGGCCTGAGCTTCGAGGTCAACCAGACCGGGCAAGCAGTCGGCCGGACGATCCCGCTGGCGAACAGGGACGTCGTGCTGGCGTTCGCCGACGGATCGAACGTCGTGGACGTGGCGGGGAACGCGGATTTCCGCGTGAACGGGACTTCAAGCACGGTGGCGCGGGTCGGGGGGTCGTTCCGGATGACGACGGCCGACGGCGGCCTTTCGCTCGCGGCCCGGCAGGTCGGCGTGGATCTGTATGCCGGGTCGACGCGGGCGATCTCGCTGGGGAGCGACTCGGCGAGCTTCACCCTGGGGGCGGCCGGCTTCGCGATGGCGGCCGGCAGCTTCACGGCGGGCAGCTTCGCCCTGCTGCCCACCGGCCAGCCGACCCCGGCCGGGCAGGGGAACTACCCGGCCACGGCCGTCTCCAAGTCGGCGTCGCTGGGGCCGATCAGCCTCCAGGCGGTGTCCCCGGTGCTGTCGGGCCTGGCGTTCGGCCCGGGCGGCCTGAGCATCGACGTCGGCCTGTCGGCCGAGTCGGCGTCGCTCGCGTTCAAGAAGGATGGCGCCGCCGGGTCGGCGGGGGCGGGCGCGATGAACGCGTCGGCCGAGGGGCTGGCCGGATCGTTCCGGATCCGGGGGACCGCCGACGGCACGGGCAAGATCACGACCTTCTCGGCCCCCGGCGCGTTCTCGCTGGTGGCCGACACGTTCGACCTGGTCGTGCCCAAGGTGCTGGAGGCCAGCGCCTCCGGGCTGGCGATCGGCTACGATCCCGCCCTATCGGGCCCGCAGCAGATCTTCGCGGCGAACTCGGTCTCGGTCACCGTCCCGGCGTTGAACCTCCAGGGGGAGTTCACCACCAGCAGCAGCAACCCGGCGCTGGTGGTCCGCACCGACGGTTTCGCCTTCGAGCGGGGGACCGTCCGCAACACCAGCGAGGCGGGGGTGAAGGTCGGCTCCCGGATCACGATCGTCAAGCCTTATGTGACGCTGGGCAACTTCAGCTTCAGCAAGTCGACGGGCGTCTCGCTGGGCGGTTTCCAGGTCGGGGCGGAGAGCTTCACGGTCGGCAATGAGACGAGCGCGATCCGCGCCGAGGGCTCGGACGTCTCGGCCTCGATCGAATTCGACGCCGCCGGCTCGGTGAGCAACTTCGCCCTGGAGGCGGGGTCGGTCACGGCCAGCGTCGGGACGATGGTGGCTTTCAGCGCCTCGGACGTGGCCTTCTCGCCGCTGGCCAAGGACTCCGACACCGTGCTGGCCCTGGGAACGGCGACGGCCACGGTCAGCGTCCAGTCCGCGGGGCTGACATTGACGGGCACGGCGGGCGGGCTGACCATCGGCGCCGACGCCACGGTGACCGGGCCGAAGACGCTGTCGGTCGGGGCCGCGTTCGACGGGTCGGTCGGCTCCAAGCTCAAGCTGCCCAGCTACCTGCCGTTCCAGCTCCGGTCGGTCGGCGTGAAGTGGGACGACTTCCGGGCCGATCCGAAGCGCTTCCTGATCGACGTTTCGGCCGGTGTGAAGGGGAACTTCGGCCCGGTGAAGCTGGAGGGCGGCGTCCAGTCGATGGTGATCGATCCCGGCCTGCTGGGCGACGGCAAGTTCCCGATCGTCGGCCTCCAGGGGTTCTCGGTCGCGGCCACGGGCAACCTGTTCGGCGGCAAGATCGAGGGGGCGGTGATCGCCGGGATCATCAAGCTCGACGTGCTCAGCAACATCCTGCCCGACGACGCCAAGAATTACACCAGCGCCGTGTTCTACGGGGGGATCAAGGCGGGGTTCGAGTTCGCCGGCATCGGCGCCAACATCATGGTGGGCTTCAGCGAGAAGGGGCTGCTGTCCGCCTACCTCGGGGCCGACGCCACGGTGATCCTGGACCCGCAGTCGGGCCTGGCCCTGGGCAACTTCCACGGCGGGATCAGCTTCAACGCGACCCCTCTGCCCGTGCCGACCGACCCGGCCGAATTGAATGCCCCGATCTTCCAGCCCACCTCCAAGCTCGACGCCAACCAGTGGGAGAAGATGCTCCGGCAGCAGGTGGTCAACCAGGTCTCCGCCGGCAGCCGGATCTTCAGCATCGTCCTGAACGCGCCGAAGATCGTGGCCGAGCTGAACTCGGGCAGCTTGGCCGCCGGGGGCTTCGCCGACGATGCGTTCCGGCAGAACAACCACACGGCGACCGACGCCGCCGACCCGGCGAAGGTGACCGTCCTGACGGCCGGATCGCTGTGGATGATCGAGCATTCGGGCTCGGTCTTCTTCGTGCGACGTGTCGACGCCAACACGCTGGACGTGTCGCAGGCCCGGTTCAAGCTCGGGACGGTGAAGGCCGATGCCCTCGGCAGCGGCACCAATCTGCGCGCGGTGCCCGCCGCGCTGGTCGCCGAGTTCGCCGCGAAGAGCATCGTGCTGAGTTCCTCGGCCCAGATCGCCCAGATCCAGGGGGGCGACGCCCCGGCGGTGTGGAAGGTGGTGGACGGGTCCAACACGTTCTTCATCTCCACCTGGGGCGCCGGGTCGTCGGCCGCGCTGGCGGTGTCGGGCGGCGGGGCCTCGTTCTCCCAGATGAACGACGTGATGCGGATCGAGGCGGGGGCCTCGCTGTTCGACACCTACCTGAGCGAGAAGGCGTTCCGGGCCGACGTCGACATCATCCTCACGACCGACGGCAAGTTCCTGATCGTCGGGGCCATGACGCTGGGCGATAGCGTCACGGCCGACGTCAAGATGTTCGGCGACCTGTCGTCGATCGGCCAGGCCTATCCCAACACCCCGCTCAAGCTCCTGTTCCTGGCCCAGATGCCCAAGCCGGAGGACGGCAGGCCGGCGCTGGTGACCCTGAAGGGGGTGATGACGTTCTCGTTCCGCGACGCCCAGGGCAACCTGGTCAACCCGCTGTTCGTCCCGGCGTCGAAGCTCGACTCGTTCGAGTTCAACATGCTGGGGCAGGCCGTGGTCGGCCTGCCCGACACCGCCGCGCTGGTGCTGGGCGGCGAGGCCGGGGTAAGCGGCGGCTACGCCCAGCTGAAGCTGACGGTCAAGAACAGCACGCAGAGCACCGAGGTCCGGCTCGACCTGTCGGGCAGCCTGTCGATCCAGGGGGTCATCGAGGCCGGCGACCTCGTCTCCGCCGCGGGCGTGCTGATCTTCCGGAAGGAGGCCGGGAAGGACCTGGAGGTCTACGGGGCCGCCGAGCTGAACTTCGACGCCAACTCGCCGGGGCTGTCGTTCCTGCGCGATGCCGGGATGTCCACCGCCCAGGCCGACCTGCTGATCGTCCTGAACACGGCGCAGTTCAACCGGGACGTGACCCTGAAACTGCCGGGCCGCGAGGCCGAGACGTTCAAGATCGCCCCCCAGACCCTGGAGATCCAGGGCACCGGCACCCTGATCTTCGGCAACTCGGTCCTCGGTTTCGGGGCGACCGTGGCCTTCGTCGGGGCGTTTGCGGCGAGGATCTCGGTCGACACCCCCGGCGGCAAGCCGTCCGCCGATCCCACCGTCCGCGCGGACGGCGGCGTGGACATCGACCTGTTCGTCGCCGGCAAGCTCGACGTGGGCCTGACGATCAGCGGCCAGAAGTTCGACCTCTTGGATCTGGACGGGCAGGGGCTGGTGGCGATCCGCGACATTGGCGCGGTCCATAACGGCCAGAAGCAACTCCTGCCCAAGATCGCCGCCCGGGTCGACCTGGCGATCCGGCGTGACGTGCCCGGCGTGTTCCAGGCCACGGGCTCGGTCCAGCTGCTGCTCAACACCTTCGGGAAGGATTTCACCTATGTGATCCCCGAGCGGCTCCGCGACACGATCGACACCCTGAACCGGCTGCGCAACGCCCCGGACGCCAGCTCGATCAGCCTGCCCGCCCTGAACGACGATTCGATCACCGTCCCCGGTGCCGCGGTCGACCTCCTGACCGACAAGCCGCTGCCGGCCGGGCCCTATTTCGCCCTCCGGTTCGGCAACCCGAACCATGTCGACGGGATGACCGACGTCAAGCTCACGCTCCTGGATACGTTCGAGTTGACCGGGAGCTTCCAGGTCCTGGCCGCCGCCGGGGCCTTCCAGATGACCGTGGACGCGACGGCGAAGATCAAGATCCCGTATGCCGGCAACATCCTCGATTCCGAGGTCACCGGCGTCCTCTCGTTCGGGCCCGGCGGGTTCTTCGGCGGCCTCGGCGTGCAGACGAAGCTGACCCTGCCGGGCAACAACATCGGCTTCGGGGCCGACACGGTCACCTACTTCGGGATCAACACGACCTCGCAGAAGCAGAGGCTCAACTTCACGGCGGGCAACTTCTCCAGCCCGGAGATCGCCCCCCGGTCCGGGGCGATCTACGCGGCCGGCTCGCTCCAGCTGGGCGAACTGTCGGTCGGCGGCAGCTTCCAGCTCCTGGTCGGGGCCGCGTCGATCAGCCTGGCGGTCGACGGCCAGATCAGCATCGCCAAGATCCCGGCGCTGACCGTGTCGGGCACGGCCTCGATCTTCTACGGGCTGCCGTCGAACTGGAATGGGTTCGTCCTGGACACGGCGCTGTCGCTGGGCAACGGCGGGACGATCGGCGTCCCCGGATTGTTCGAGGTCGGCGGGTCGCTCCGGCTGAAGATCGACACCCGGCCGGCGACCTACATGGTCCAGATCCAGGTCAACAACGCGTCGGTGAAGGTCCTCAACGCCTTCTCGCTCGGCGGGTCGGTCAACATCGTGTTCGCCCGGGACAACGCGACCCAGCAGCCCTACTTCAGCGTCGCGGGCAACCTGTCGGGCAACTTCCTCAACGTCCTGACGGTGAGCGCCTCGGGATCGTTCGACAGCCGGGGCTACATCGACCTCCGCATGGCCGGCGACCTGTCGCTGGGCACCAGCGACTACGGGATCTTCGCCGGGGCCAGATTCTTCATCAAGAGGACGCCCACGGTCCCGCTCGACTTCGGCGGCGAGGCCTACGGCCGGGTCCGCGCCTTCGGCGTCACGGTGGGCGGGGTCGATGTCGACATCGACTACGACGGCTACGGCCCGGGGGATGGGCAGACCGGCGAGATCACCGCCCACGCCAGGATCGAGGTGCTCGGGGTCGGCAAGGACGTCGACTTCACCATCGGCTACCTGGTCCTCGACGCCTCGGCTGCGCCCAACCTGGCCACCTTCAACCCGTTCAGCGGGGCGTTGTTCCTGAACGTCGGGGCGCTCGGGTCGAGCCGGGCCTACGCCCCCGGCAAGGAAGACGAGGCCTACACCATCGAGTCGGTCGGCAAGGGCTCCCTCCGCGGCGAGATGATCCAGGTCTCGGCGTTCGGCGTGACCCAGACCTTCGACAACGTCATGTCGATCGTCGCGGACTTCGGCGAGGGCCGCGACCAGCTGCTGATCCGGTCCTCCTACGGGACCTACCGGCCCGACCAGGCGATGCCGGTCTACATCAAGGGACAAGGCCGGTCCCGGTTCTTCAACGAGTCGACCCGGTCGGTCCTCTTCGACGCCTCGGGCAGCCATGAAGACAGCATCCTCCAGAGCGAAGGGGCGGGCTCGACCCTGCTGGGCGGCCGGGGGGCGGACACCCTGTTCGCCGCCGGCGCCGGCAACACGCTGGCCGGCAACGGCGGAGACGACACGATTCGCTGGGTCGCCGGCTCCGGGACCTCGTCGATCAGCGGCGGCGAAGGCAACGACACGCTGATCGTCGACGGCAGCGCCGGCAACGACGCCTTCACCCTGAATGGCAGCGGGGCGAACCTCCTGGTCACCGCCAACGGCGAGACGCTGTCCGCCTCCGGGCTGGAGGGGCTCAAGCTCCTGGGCAGGGGCGGGGCGGACTCGGTCACCGTGATGGCCGCGGCGGTCGCCGCGACCGGCCTCGCCTCGCTCGATCTCGACCTCAGCCGATTCTCGGCCCAGGCCGCCTCGGCCACGGGCGGCGTCGAGACCCTGATCGACGACGCTGCGGCCGACTCGGTGACGATCGTCGGCACGGCGCAGGCCGACACCTTCGACGTCGGCACCACCGGCGGCGACATCTCGGCGACCTGGAACCGGGGCGGCGCGACTTCGTTGACGGTCCTCGCCCGCCGCCCGGGCTCGTCCGACCGGGTCGTCATCAACGCCGGGGACGGGGCCGACACCTTCAACGTCGCCGGCCTGGTCGCCGGGCTGGCCCTGAACGGCGAGCGGGATGACGATACGTTCAACCTGCCGATCGGCGGGGCGGTGATCGACGGCGGGGCCGGGTCCAACGTCGCCAACTTCCTGATCGGCGCCGGGGACTTCCAGTTCGCGACCCTGACCGCCGCCCAGATCTACTCCGCCGTGAACGAGCTGGTTGGTTCGCCCTCGCTGCTCACGGCGTTGACCAACGTCAAGACGGTCGGGATCGCCACCGCCGCGGCGTCGGCCCGGATCGCGGTCCAGTCGACCATCGGCACGACCAACATCGTCCTGGCCTCCGGCGGGCGGGCGACCGTCCAGTCCACCTCCGGCCCGCTGAACATCCACCTGGCGGGGACGGCCTCCGCCCTCCTGGAGGCGACCGGCTCCGACCTCACCACCATCACCGCCGCGTCGGGGTCGGGCGCCCTCGCGACCATCGGCAAGGGGCGGCTGAGCCAGGTCGGCCCGGTGACGACGAGCGGCGTGGACGCGGTGATCTTCGACAACTCGAACGACGGGGGCGGCCGGACGGCCACGCTGACCTCGACCTCGCTGGCCCTGTCGGGCCGGTCGGGGGCGGCCCTGTCCCTGTCCGGGGCGAAGTCGATCCTCTACAAGGGCGGGCTGGGCAACGACACCATCAACGTCACCTCGGGCGCCGCCGCGATCACGGTCGACGGCGGGGCCGGGGCCGACACCCTGGCCGTGACGACCCCGGGCCTCCCGAACGGCGTCGCCCCGGTGACGGCCGGCGCCGGGATCGAGGCGGCGACCTTCCTCAGCACGGCCACGGGCCGGGTCGACTGGACGCTGGATGACGGCGTCCTCTCGTCGGGCGCAAAGACCGTGCTCGACGTGACGGCGATCTCCGGGCCGGCCAGCTTCACCCTGGGCGAGGGGGACGGCACCACCCTGCGGATCGCCAGGGTCAACCAGGCCACGGCGATCCGCCTGGGATCGAAGGCCAACACCGTCACCATCGGCGGCACCCTGTCCACGATCGACTCGGTCACCCGGGCCCTCGCCTTCTCCTCGGCGGGCGCCGCATCGCCGAACAACACCCTGATCCTCGACGGTTCGACGACCCAGCTGGACCGGACGCGGACGATCGGCGGGCGTGCCATCACCGGCCCCAGCCAGCCGGGGGCGATCACCTACGCCGATGGCACGTTCTCCGTCCTGAACCTCCTCCTGGGCCTGGGCCGGAACCGGGTGAACCTGGCCGGCGGCCAGGTCGCCACCACCCTGATCACCGGCAACAGCAACGAGGACACCGTGATCGCCTCGGGCGGCCTGGGCAACCTGACCTTCCGGGGGCTGGGGGGCGCCGACCGGATGGAGATCACGCCGGGGACGGCCGCCGGGACCGTGAGGTTCGAGGGTGGCGACCTGTCGGACACGCTGGTCGTCGACGCCTCGGGCGCGACGGCGGCGCTTTCGGGCAGCCTGCAGGCCGTCGGCTCGTTCACCACGCTCGCCCTGGGCACGCTGACGGTCAACCTGGACCCGGCCGACAAGGTCGAGAAGGTGGAGCTGGCCCTCGGCTCGGGCAACGATGCGTTCGCCATCAACGTGCCGGCGACGCATGCCTTGCCGAGCTTCCTGCTCCGCGGCGGGGCCGGCGACGACGCGGTGACCGTCACCGCGGCCGGGGGCAGCCCGGGAGCCTACGTCATCGACGGCGAGAGCGGGACCGACACGGTCCAGCTGAAAGTGGCGGGCACCCCGACGGCGAACCTCTTCGCCGCGATCAACCCCCGGGTGGAAACCCTGGCGGTGGACGCCTCCGCCAACCCCGCGACGGTCGCCTGGTCCGTGGACGGGTCGTCCCTCAAGGCCAATGGCCTGCACATCACCGACAGCAGCGGCGCCGGGCGGGTCTCCTTCCGCGGCGGGAGGTCGAGCAAGGACACGCTGGTCGTGTCGGGCGGGGACAATCGGCCGATCAACGCCGTGATCGACGGCAGCGTGATCACCGTCTCCCAGGGCTCGGTCGTCCTGTCCCAGAACCCGACGAGCCCGGCGTCCCCGCCGGCCTTCACCGGCACCGTCCAGGGGCTAGACGGGGCGAAGTCGGTCGCTTCCACGCCCGACGGCGTCCTCTCGTTCGCGAGCGGCACCGACTCGACGTTCGCCGCCTTCCGCCGCAACCCGGCCACCGGCGCCCTGGCCTACATCCGCTCGATCGCGCTGACCGAGGGGAGCCCGACGGCCCTGGCGGTCTCTCCCGACGGCAAGCATCTGTACGTCGCCGGCGGCCCCGGGAACGCCCCGCGACTCTATATCTACGCGGTGGACGGGGACGCGGGCGTCGCCGACAACCCGACGTCGGTCGCCGGATTTCGGACGATCGGCCAGGTGGCGATCAGCCCCGACGGGAAGACGGTCATCGCCGTCGAGGCGGGCGTGACCAACGGGGCCCGCAATGCCTACTCCTTCGCCCGCGACGCCGCCAACGGGGCCCTCACGTCCCGCGTATCGACGGCGATCGCGGCCGGGGCCGGGCGCCTCAGCTTCTCCGCCGATTCGACCCAGGCCTTCGTGCCCGATTCGGCCGGCAAGGTGACGGTCTACCAGATCAGCCCGACCGCCGGGTTGATCGCGAAGCTCGCGGTCAACAACAACGCCGACGGGCTCGTGATCCGGGCCGGCACCCAGGTCCAGGCCAGCGCCGACGGCACCCTGCTGCTCTCCTACGACCCCGCGTCCCAAGTCCTGTCCTACTACCGGATCCCGGGCGACAACGATCCGCTCAAGTTCGTCAAGCTCGGCGAGCTCGTACGGGTCTCCGGGGCGAAAGCGGACACGACCACGCAGTCCGGCCGCGTCTTCAAGTACCTGGACTCCCTCCAGGTCCTGATCGTGCTGGGCTTCGACGGGAAGATCATCACGTCCTACAAGTACGACGCGACGGCCGGGCGTTTCTACCAGGTCGGCCAGTACCATCAGGACACCCTGAACATCCAGTCGATGGACCTCGCCTCGGGGCCCAACGGCACCCTGACCTACCTCCTCTTCAGCTGCCCGCGCAACGATTCCGGGTCGTCCGAGATCCTCGGCTATGCCGTCAACTCCGCCGGGTTCATGACCTACGAGTTCCGGAGCACCCACCAGGCCGGCAGCATCTATCGCTTCACCGGCCCGGTCGCCATGGTCCGGTACTCGCCGCGGGACACCTACCTGAGCTACATCGCGGCCTACTCGGAGGCGGGCCAGTACGGCGGCTATAGCCTGCATGACGACGGCGGCAATATCGTCACGATGTTCAACACCGAGGACGACGCCGTCCCCCTCTACATGGTGGCCTACCGCGAGCCGGTGCGGGGCGTCTCGTCCGACTGGATCGCCCTGGAGAAGAGCCGGGACGGGACGACCACCTACCTCCGCACCTACAACGCCCAGGGCGGGCAGTACAGCCGGCGTTTCAGCTACTCCCTGGCCGGCAAGCTCAACGACGCCACCCGGATCCAGCTCAGCGCCGACGGCAAGACCATCTTCCTGATGAACGGCACGGGCAAGGTCGCCACGATCCCGGCCGCCTACTCGCTGGAGGACGACTACCTCTCGATCGACTTCGCGAAGATCAAGGTCACGAATACCGAAGGGGTCGGCCTCCTCAGCGTGAGCGACGTGGCCACCGCCAACGGCCGGGTCTATGCCGTCTCCTCGACCGAGACCAAGCTGGGGATCATGACTCTCTCCGCCGCGGGCGAGGCGACGGTCTTCAATGCGTCGACGATCATCAACAACGGCTTCAATGCATACGACCTCGCCGGGGCCTCGGCGGTCGTCGCCTCGGCGGACAACTCGGTCCTCTACGTCGCCACGTCGCGGGGCACCCTCGTCACCGTCTCGATCGACACCACATCCGGTAGCATCCGGCACGAAAGGACGATCCAGTATGCCGCCGCCGGTGGGGTGAACAATGGCGCCGACATCGTCCGATACGGCACCAATGGCGATCGGCTGGCGATCGCCGCGGCCGGAGCCGGCGCGATCTACCTGATCGGCCTGAACAACGGCGTGCCCGACGGCACCCCGACATCCATCGGCGCTTCGAACGGCCTCCCGCTGGCCGGCGTGGCGGACCTGTCCGTGTCGTCATCGGCGATCTTCGCGGCCGCGTCGTCTTCGAACGCGATTCTCGCGATCCCGCTCTCCGTGAGCACGCTCGCCGCGACGGCCACCTCGGCGGTCGTCCAGGGCCAGAGCTACGGCCTGACGATCTCGGGGCTCCAGGCGATGGCGGCCGCCCCGGGCGGGAACCTCGTCTACGCCGTGTCGCCGGCCGACAATGCGGTCGCGATCTACGACCTGACGACGCAGCTCTGGACGACCTTCTTCAACGGGTTGGCCGGGGTCACCGGGCTGTCCGGCCCGGCTCTGGTCGCCGCGTCGCAGAGGGGCACGACTTCTTACGGCTATGTCCTCGCCTCCGGGACGCTGACGATCTTCACCGGGAAGGCCCGGAGCGAGACGAAGACGCTGGCGAACTTCGCCGGGGCGAAGGCCATCGCGGTGTCGGCCGACGGGAAGGTGCTGTACGTCGCCGGGGCGAGCCGGATCTTCGCCTACCGCCTGACGCGAAGTGGCTTGCTGGATTCCGCCGACCCGACGGCCTCGATCGGCTTCGCCGCCGACCTGCTCCGGTTCCACGACGGCCGCCTGTATGCCTACGGCACGCCGGCCGGGTCGTCGACCAAATCGCTGACCTCCTACGCGTCGGACCTGTCCGGCGGATTCGGGCTCGCCCTGCCCGCGGGCATCACCGGGCTGGCCTTCGCCGGGACCGACATCTACGCGTCGAGTTCGGCCGCCTCGGGGGTCCTGTACCGCCTGACGGCCGGCAGTTCCTCGCTCACGCTCGCCGAGACCTATGCCAACGGGCAGGGCAACGCCCAGGGGCTGGACGGGGCCTCGGACGTGGCGGTCAGCGGCGACGGGCGATACGTTTTCGTGGCCGGCAAGACGGGCGGCACGATCGCCGCCTATGCCCGCTCGAACGGGTCGCTCTCCTTCATGCAATTGCTCCGCGACGGCCGGGGGGCCAACGGCATCGCCCAGCCGACCAACCTGGCGGTGGCCGGCTCCGTGCTGATCGCCTCCAGCGGCTCCGGCCGGGCCGGCGGTCCCGGGGGGATCAGCCTGCTGGACATCAGCGAGTCGGCGGTCCCCACCCCGACCCGGTATCTGACCTCGTTCGACGCCCAGATCTCGGCCGTGACGGTCAAGGGGGGCTCGGCGGCCGACACCATCCGGGTCAACCTGGCCCCGGCCACGACCCCGCTGACGATCGACACCGGCGACGGGGGCGACGTCGTCAACCTGTTCGACCTGGGCGGGTCCGGGGCGTCCACCTCCGTCGCGTTCGGCTCGGGCACCAACGAGCTGCTGGTCAACCAGGCCGTCGCCCGCACGTCCGGCGGCAAACTCAACGCCTCCGGCGGCGCCGGGGCCGACACCTTCGGCATCCAGAACCTGGCCGCCGGCTCGGCGGTCACGATCATCGCCGACCAGCCGGGGACCGCGGTCGACGTGATCCAGGTGGCCGGGCAGGGGCTCGCCTCCGGCTCGTCGGTCGCGGTCAACGGCCGGCTCGCCAGGAACGAGGCGTCCAACTCGGTTTCGGGCCCGATCCTGCTCTACAACGGCGACGGGGCCACGGTCACCGCCGGGCCGGTCACCAAGGGCCAGGTGACCCTGAGCGGGAGGGGGACGGTCACGTTCAAGGACATGAACCACGGCACCGGGATCGAGCAGGTCTTCGTGTCCACACCGCCCCGGCCGTCGGTGGTCATCGCGCCGGAGATCCCGGGCAACGCCATCGCCGAGGGCGGGGGCATCAAGCTGTCCGCCTCCGACGGGGCGAACCTGGCCGGGGTCACCTACGCCTGGGACCTCGACGGCGACGGCCTGTTCAATGACGCCGCCGGCCGGGAGGTCGCGCTGACCTGGGCGCAGCTCCAGGCCCTGGGGATCCGGACCCGAGGCACCTACCCCATCGCCGTGCGGGCCACCACCACGCAGAACACCCAGCAGTTCAACGGCCAGGTCTACCAGGCGTCGGCCGACGCCGCCGCGTCGCTGGTGCTCGCCAACACGGTGCCGACGATCACCCCGCCGGCCGGGCCCGCGATCCTGGGCCTGGCCTTCACGATCCCGCTCTCGGCCACGGACCCGGGGACGGACCCGGTCACCTCGTGGACGGTCGACTGGGGCGACAAATCGGGCGTCACCACCTACGGGAGCACGGCCGCCTCGGCCGGCCACGTCTACACGGCCGCCGGCAGCTACGAGATCACCGTGACCGCCATCCAGGGGACCATCTCCACCACGATCCGGACGACGATCGTGGCCCAGGCCGGTGCGGGCACCCTGGCCCTGGAGCCGGGCTACACCCTGAAGGCCGGCTCGACCCTGGCGGCCGCCGCGATCGCCAACGCCCCGGCCTCCAGCTACACCTGGACGATCCGCCGGGCGGGCCAGGTGATCAAGACCCTCGCGCCGAAGACGGCCAGCCTGTCGGTCGCCTGGGCCGACCTGGGGATCGTCGCCGCGGGCGACTACACCCTGGAAGTCTCCGGGACCTACGGATCGGGCACGGCCTCGGCCTCGGCCCCGTTGACGGTCCTGGCCGTCGCCCCGTCCGGCACCCTGACGGCGAGCCTTGCATCGGTGCCCCAGGGGATCATCGGCGGTCCCATCCGGCTGGGCATCACCGACCGCGTCGACCCGGCCCCGGGCGCCTCCCCCTCGCTCACCGTCGACTATGACTTCGACAACGACGGCACGATCGACGCGGCCGGGGTCCAGGCCACGGCCGAGGTGGCCATCCCCGACCGCTTCCTGGCCACCCCCGGGGCCAAGGTCGTCCGGGCGATCCTGCGGTCGTCGAGCGGACTCGACACCATCCTGACCATCTCCTACGAGGTCACGCCGGTCGCCCCGACGCTGAGCCTGTCGTCCCCGACGGCCATCCTGGAAGGGGGCATCGCCTCGATCACCCCGACCCTCGCCGGCCCCGGCGTGGCGGTCACCTCGTGGCGGTTCGACTACGGCGACGGCCAGTCCGAGGTGGTCGCCAATGAGAACCTGTCGTTCGTCCAGTCGCACCGCTACCTCAACAACCAGGCCGACGGCACCCCCTACACGATCACGGTCACGGCGACCACCAACAGCGGCGACGTGACCGCGACGGCCACCGTGGCCGTCTCCGACGTCCGGCCGACGGTGGCGATCTCGCAGGTCGGCGCGGACGTGGTCGAAGGGGAGCCCGGCTCGCTGAAGCTCAACGTCGTGGTCACCGACCCGGGCAGCGACCGCGTCGCGGCCTACACGGTGGACTGGGGCGACGGGACCGTCGAGACCTTCGGCGGCGACGTCACGGCCCCGACCCACACCTACAGCTGGACCGCCTTCCCGGCGGCGAGCTTCCCGGTCACCATCACGGCGCTGACCGACAACGAGGGGACCTACATCAACGCCGCGGGCTCCCTGTCGAACACCCTCAACGTGTCGGTCCGGAACGCGGCCCCGACGCTCGTCGAGTCGCTGGGCGCGATCCCGCAGGCCGGGCCGCAGGGCTCTCCGCTCGAATTCGAGGCGGTGGCGACCTCGGTGGCCACCGGCTCCAAACCGCTGACCTTCGCCTGGACCGTCACCGGCCCCGATGGCGTGGAGATCGCCCTGCCGGGCACCCCCTCCGTCATCGAGCCGGTCGGGCCGGACTTCCCGGTCGCGGTCCAGACCGCCGTCCGCAACGGCAACACCTTCACCCCCTCCGTCCCCGGCTCCTACACGATCGCCTTGATCGTGGACGATGGACGGGGCGGGTCGAGCCGCTACGCGTGGGCCGTCGAGGTGGCCGACGTCGCCCCGACGATCGACGCCTTCGACGTCCCGACCGATGGCGTGGCCGGCCTGGCGATCGAGCTGGCCGCGTCGGCCAGCGACGTCGGCGGGGCGGCCGACCCGATCACCTACACCTGGACGGTCACCGAGCAGGCGACCGGGACGACCCGGACCCTCTCGGGGGCCTCGGCCCGGTTCACGCCCCGGGGCGGCCGTTACATCGTCCGGCTCGTCGTCGCCGACTCGTTCGGCCTGACGACCGCGCGATCGGCGCCGATCGACGTGATCAACCCCGGCCCCGCGATCGCGGCGGGCGGCCTGGTCGTGCCCTCCTCCGGGCTGCAAGGGGGCCAGGCCACCTTCCGGGTCGCCGCCACCGACCCGGGCGGGGACTCCGACCTCGCCTATGCCTGGAAGGTCCTCGACCCCAACGGCGTGGCAACCTTCCTGTCCGGCCCGACGGTCGACTACGCCTACTCGATCCCCGGGACCTACGCGGTCTCGGTCACGGTGACCAACCCGGGGGGCCAGTCGATCCTCGCCTCCGCGACGGTCGCCGTCGCCAACGTCGCCCCGACGATCGCGGCCACCTCGGTCCCCGGCTCCGGCTTCGAAGGGGTGGCCATCCCCCTGTCCGCGACCGCCGCCGACCCGGGCGGGGCCCAGGACCCGCTGAGCTATGCCTGGACCCTGACCGACGCCTTCGGCGCGAAGACCGTGCTCACGGGACCGTCGCCGCGGTTCGTCCCGGCCGATAACGGGACGTACTCGGTCGAGTTGGTCGTGACCGACGCCTTCGGCGGCTCCGCCTCGCAGGGCCTGGGCACCATCGTCGTGGCCAACCTGGCCCCGACGCTCGGCCCGATCGCGGTCCCGGCCGGGGCGATCGGCGAAGGGCAGTCCGCCACCTTCTCGGTCGACCCCGCCTCCGACGTGGCCGCCGACCGGTCCTCGCTCCGCTACGACTGGACGGTGACCGGCCCCGACGGGACCACCTGGTCGTTCCCGGATCAGGGGCGGACGCTCGCGTTCGCCTTCGCCGACGACGGGTCCTACACCCTCACGGCCACGGCCACCGACAAGGACGGTCTCGCCTCGGCGGCCAGCACCGCGACGATCCGGGTCGCCAACCTGGACCCGACGATCTCCGCCGCGTCGATCCCGACGTCGGGCTACGTCGGCTTCCGGGCCGATCTCTCGGCCTCGGCCGCCGACGTCCCGGCCGACCTCGCCAAGCTCGCCTATCGCTGGACCATCACCCCGCCGACCGGCCCGGCGTTCGACCTGTCCGGACCGTTGGCTTCGTTTGTCCCGACCCTGGCCGGGACCTATGCGATCACCCTGACGGTCGACGACACCGACGGCGGGACCCGGACCCGGTCCGGGACCCTGGCGGTCCAGGCGTCGCCGATCACGCTGGCCCCGCTCCAGGCCCCGGACGGGTCGGTCGAGGCATCGGCCGTGAGCCTGTCCGCCCTGGCGACCGACGACCTGGGCGGGACGTTCTCCTACGAGTGGACGGTGACCGGCCCCGACGGGAAGGCCGTGGCGGTCTCGGGCACGGGGGCCGACGCCTCGTTCCTGCCCCCCGACGACGGCACCTACCTGGTCTCGGTGGTCGCCCGCACGCCCAACGGCTCGGCCAGCCGGTCCGCCTCGGTGGTCGTGGCCAACCTGGACCCGACCCTCCAGCGGTTCATCGTGCCGACGTCGGCCTCGATCGGCGTCCCGGTCCTCCTGTCGGCCTTCGCGACCGACCCGGCCGGCCCGGCCGACCCGCTCGCCTACACCTGGACGATCACCACGCCGTCCGGGGCCCGGTTCGCCACGCTGACCGGCCCCCAGGCCGCGTTCACCCCGACCCAGCCCGGCACGTATGGCATCCGGCTGACGGTCGACGACGGCGACGGCGGTGTGGCGGAAGCCTCGCAGACGCTGCCGGTGCTCAACGAGCCCCCGATCGCCTCGGCCGGCGGGTCGTACTCGGTCGACGAGGGGGGCGCGGTCCGGCTCGACGCCCTGGCCGGGTCGTCCGACCCCGATCAGGCGGCCTCGACGCTGACCTACGCCTGGGACTTCACCGGGGACGGACGGTTCGCCGACGCCGCCGGGCCGAACCCGATCTTCTCGGCCGCCCACCTCGACGGCCCGACCACGGTGACGGTGCGGGTCCGGGTGACCGACGACCAGGGGGCCGTCTCCTACGACTCGGCCACGATCCAGGTCCGCAACGTCGCCCCGACGATCGCCTCGCTTAACCTGAATGCCACCACCATCAACGAGGGCGGATCGGTCTCGCTCTCCGGCACGATCGCCGACCCCGGCGTCGCCGACGGCCACACCGTGACGGTCGACTGGGGCGACGGCTCGGACCCGACCCAGATCACCCTGGCGGCCGGGGTCATGGGCTTCACCGCGCCGGCCCACGCCTACCTCGACAACCCGGCCGGGGCCGCCAGCGGCGGCCGGTACACGATCCGGGTCGTGGTGGCGGACAAGGATGGGGCCATCAGCCTCGCCTCGACACGCGACGTCATCGTCAACAACCTGGCACCGACCGCCGCGATCTCCGGCGACTCGGCCGGGGCGATCGGCCAGGCCCGGTCGTTCACCTTCTCGGCCGCCGACCCGTCGGCGATCGACGCCGCCGCCGGCTTCCGGCTGGTGGTGGACTGGGGCGACGGCACCGGCGAGACCTTCGCCGACGCCTCCTCCCGGACCGCGGCCCACGCCTACGCGTCGGCCGGCACCTTCACCGTGACGCTGAAGGCGACCGACAAGGACGGCGGGGTGAGCGTGCTGGCCACCCGGACGATCGCGATCGCCAGGTCCACGCCGACCTTCACCCTGTCCGCACCGGGCAGCACCTACGACGGCACGCCGTACCGATCGGCGATCGGCCGGGCGTTCGGCGTCGGCGGGGCGTCGCTGGGGGGGGCGACCCTGACCTACTACGCCGGGACGGACGCCGCGCTGGCCTCGCCGCTGGCCGGGGCCCCGACCGACGCGGGCAGCTACCAGGTCGTCGCCTCGTTCGCCGGGGACGGCAACCACGAGGCGGCCCGCTCCGCCCCGGTCGCCTTCATGGTGGCCAAGCGGGCGACCACGACCTCCGTGGCCGCCACGCCCGGGGCCGCCGGCCAGGCCATCACGCTGACCGCCACCGTCGCGACGGGTCTGCCCGGCCTGTCCATCCCGGCCGGCACCCTGGTCCAGTTCAAGCTGAACGGGGCGAACCTGGGTGCCCCGGTCCCTGTCAACTCCAATGGGGTCGCCACCCTGTCCGCTTCGCTCCCGGCCGGCACCAACGCCGTCTCCGCGACCTACGCCGGTGACGGCAACTTCCTGGGCAGCACGGCGGCCCCGATCACACCGGCCACCTACGGGCCCGGGGCCTATGCGGTGGGCACCACCCTGCTGATCGTCGGGGCCAACACCAGTGATTATGCGTCGATCAACGCGGCCGGGCCGAAGTCCGACGGCACCACCGGCCTGACCATCGGCGCCACGCTCAACAACGCCTGGATCTCCAGGACGTTCAATCAGGCGTTCACGTCGATCACGATCCTCGGCCACGACGGCAACGACAACTTCCAGCTCGGCGGCAACCTCACGCTGTCGCTGACCGTCGCCCAGGGCGACGGCAACAGCTACATCAAGGCCGCCAACGGCAACGACGCGTTCACCTTCGGGGCCGGGAGCAACCAGGTCTTCGGCGGGTCGGGATCCAAGTCGGTCACGGCCAGGGATGCCGCCGGGACGTCGTCCTACTACCAGTTCGGCAACGGCGACCACGCGTTCTCGCTCGGCCAGGGCAACAACCAGGTGTTCGTCGGCGACGGCAACAACACCGTGGCCATGGGCGACGGCAACGACACCTTCGTCGCCGGCAACGGCAACAACGCCGTCGTCATGGGCCACGGCAACAACTACATCAAGACCGGCAACGGGATCGATGCGATCGTCGTCGGCGACGGCAACGACAACATCCAGGTCGGCGACGGGGCCAAGTCGATCGTCGCGGGCCACGGCAACAACTACGTCAGGGCCGGCAACGGCGACGTGGCCCTGACGCTGGGCCGCGGCAACGACACGGTCGCCCTGGGCCACGGCAACAACACCATCTCGCTGGGCGACGGCAACAACGACCTGTCCTCGGGCAACGGCAACAACACCGTGACCGCCGGGGACGGCAACAACAACATCCGCCTCGGCCACGGCGACAACGTGGTCGTCGAGGGGTCCGGCAACAACGACGTGTCGGCGGGCAACGGGGCCAACCTCGTCGTGGGCGGCCTCGGCAAGCACACCATCCGGCTCGGCAACGGCCACAACATCCTGATCGACGGGTCGGCGACCCTGGCCCAGCCCGGCGACACCTTCCGCAAGGTCCTGACCGACTGGAAGGCGAGCGGCTCGACGGCGGTCAACGCCCGGATCCGGGTCACGCCCAACTCCAAGTACCCCAACGGCCTGATGGCCGGATCGGGCCGGAACTGGTTCTTCTACAACGCCCCCAACGTCTCCACCACCAAGAAGGCCACCGACCGGCTCAACTGAGCGAGATCCCCCGGGGAGTCCGGGGCGGCGTCGGCCCATCGCGGGCCGGCGTCGCCCCGCCGACGTCCTCCTGCCGGCCCGGCGATCGAGGGGGGCGGGCCCGGGATCGGCCGGATCAAAGCGCTGGACGCGCACCGCCCGGCCGATTACCCTGGGCTAGACCAGCCCCCTGGCACCCCACCCGCCCCCGAATCCCCGATCCCGCGATCCCGAGGAGCCGTCTCGATGACCGAGCCCAAGAATGGCGGCACGCGCCGCGATTTCCTGAAGACGTCCGGCCAGGTGGCGGCCGCCTCGGCCCTGGCGGGCGTGGCCATCCCGTCGGTCCACGCGGGCGAGGACAACACGATCCGCGTCGCCCTGATCGGCTGCGGGGGCCGGGGCGCGGGCGCGGCGATCAACGCCCTGACCGCCAAGGGCGGCCCGCTGAAGCTGGTGGCGATGGCCGACGTGTTCAAGGATCGCCTGGAGGCCAGCCACGCCGCCATCTCCGACGAGTGCAGCGACAAGATCGACGTCCCCGAGGACCGCCGGTTCGTCGGCTTCGACGCCTTCAAGAAGGCGATGGACTGCCTGAAGCCCGGCGACATCGCCATCATGGCCACGCCCCCGGCGTTCCGCTGGGTCCAGTTCGCCTACGCGATCGAGCGCGGGCTGAACGTGTTCATGGAGAAGCCGCTCACCGTCGACGGCCCGAGCACCCGCCGGATGCTCGCCCTGGGCGAGAAGGCCGCCGAGAAGAACCTCAAGGTCGGCGTCGGCCTGATGTGCCGCCACTGCGACGCCCGCACCGAGCTGCACAAGCGGATCCAGGACGGCGAGATCGGCGACATCGTCCTGCTCCGTGCCTATCGCCAGACCCAGCCGGTCGGCACCGCCCTGGTGGAGCCGAAGCCGGAGGGGATCAGCGAGCTGATGTACCAGATCCAGAGGTTCCACGGCTTCCTCTGGGCCAGCGGCGGCTGCTACAGCGACTTCCTGATCCACAACATCGACGAATGCTGCTGGATGAAGGACGCCTGGCCGGTGATGGCCTCGGGCACCGGGGCCCGGACCTACCGCGACAACTTCATCGATCAGAACTTCGACACCTACTCGGTCGAGTACTCGTTCGACGACGGCGCCAAGATGATGCTGGAAGGCCGGGTCATCACCGGCTGCAAGCACGAGTTCGCCAGCTACGTCCACGGCACCAAGGGCTCGGCCGTGATCTCGCAGAGCGGCCACACCCCGGCCCGCTCGCGGATCTTCAAGGGCCAGAAGATGACCAAGGACCAGGTGGTCTGGGCCTACAAGCAGCCCGAGGCCAACCCCTACCAGCTGGAGTGGGACCACCTGATCGCCGCGATCCGCGAGGACAAGCCCTACAACGAGGTCAAGCGGGGCGCCGAGGCCAGCCTGGTCACCTCGATGGGCCGGATGGCCGCCCACACCGGCAAGGTCGTCACCTTCGACGAGATGCTCAACTGCCCGCACGAGTTCGCCCCGACCGTCGACCAGCTCGTCATCGACGGCCCCGCGCCGCTCCAGGTCGATGCCAAGCTCGGCCACTACCCCTGGCCCCAGCCGGGCATCGTCGTCGACCGCGAGTTCTGAGCGACGAATCCGCAGATCAGAGAGCGACCAGGGCCTCCCGCAGGGTGGCCCTGGCCCGTCCCCACGAGTGTTCCCGCTCGATGAAGGCGCGGGCCGCCCGGCTCGCCCCGGAGATGTCGGCCCCCATCCGGTCGCACAGGAGGCGGGCCAGGGCCTCGGGGTCGATCAGCTGCGAGGTGATCGGCAGGTCGTGGGCGCAGCGGACGACCTCCGTCCCGGCGACGGGGATCGCGGCCCAGGGATGTTGCTCGTTCATCGGCGGGGCATCCGTCGTGACCAGGGGCATCCCGGCGGCCTGGCATTCCAGGAGCTGGAGGCCGAGCCCCTCGTAGTGGCTGGGCTGGACGCAGACGTCCCCCTCGGCATAGAGCCGCCGATGATCGGCGGGCGGCGGCCTCAGCTCCACGTTCGCCGGCAGCTTCGGCAGCCCCTCCTGCTGGGAATAGACGAGGAACCGGAGCCGGGGCGCGATCCGCGCCGCCTCCGCGATCAGCTCGATCCCCTTGCGCCGATAGGGCGTGGGGGTGCCGTCGAGCCGGGTCGTCGGCCCGCCTCCCCACCCGTTCGCGAAGACGTAGCGATCGCACCGCAGACGCTGGCGGAAGCGGAAGGCGTCGACATCCACCGGCCACGGGACGTAAACCGCGTCCCATCCATATCCGTATCGCGCCTTCCAGTCGAGGATCAGGTCATAGGTGTGGCGGGTGGGACAGAGCATCAGATCGACATAATTCAGCCAGTCGGCCCGGGGATGGAGCCATTCCCAGTTCGGGACGCAAGCGACGCTGACGCTCATCCCCCGGGCCAGCCGGGCGCACCTCGGCAGGTAGGGACGCTCGACGAACAGGACCCAGTCCAGCCCGCGCAACCAGCCCTGGATCGTGCGGTCCGGGGCGTCGAGCGGGGCGTAATCGACGCGGCACCCCACGTCCGGGGCGACCCTGGCATGGTGGGTCGGGTGGATGGGGACGAGCCAGCGGGCGACGCCGAGGTTCCTGGCGAGGTCGGCGTTCTGGTAGCCGAGGCCGGTCGGGGCGCTCCAGCCGATCAGGCCCACCGTCCCGGGCCGCCGCGGGGGTGGGGTCCATCGGGGGATCTCGTCCACATGATCGACGGCGTCGGCGGTGATCCTGGGGTCGGGCCCGTTGGCGTAGATCGACGAGACGAAGCCAACGTGCTGGACCGGGGAGGGGGTGTGGTAGGCGACCTCCAGCCCGCGCCGGGCCGCCCACCCGCTGACCAGGGCATCCTCGCCGCGGCGGCCGACCCGGACCTCGCGGAGGACCTGCGGGTCGGCCAGGAAGGCCTCGACGACGTCGCGGCGGAAGACCATGGCCTGGCCGCCGAAGACGCGCGAGTAGCCGGGCGAGAGCCGCCGCCAGCCCGGGCGGCGATCGCTGTGGATCCAGGGGGTGAACAGGGAGACGATTCCGGCCCCCTCGGGCCAAAGCTGCGCATCGCACCAGTCCTTCAGCCCGACGGCGGCGCGGATGTCGTCCTGGAAGATGGCGATGCGATCGGCGGCTCGATCGAGGCGGTAGAGGGTGGCCAGGGCGTTATAGAAGTTCGAGAAGTTCCCCAGGCGTCGGCCGTGGACTTCGAGGCGATGCCCCTCGACCTCGGGCGGCAGGTGCGACCCGGGCTCGGCGAAGATGTGGGCCGGGCCGAAGCCCGATGCGGCCAGGCTCCGGAGCGTCGGCCCCAGCGTCGGCACGGCCCGGGGGGCGGTGAGGACCCCGACGCCCCAGCAGGGCGCCGGCGCGGACGGGCCCGGCCCCGCATCGATCGGGGCCGCCTCGGGCGGGAAGATCCGATCATCGAGCCCCGGGTGGACGACACCGAGGTGGCCGGCGACCCGCGCCCGCAGCTCCCGGGCCCGGGAGGCGTCGCACCCCGGCACCCCGCCGGCGCGGAGGATCGCCCCAGCGGCCTCATGGACCAGCGACGCGACCACGGGGTTCAGGTCATCCCCGGCCGCCAGGCTGCGGCAGCAGGCCTCGCAGGCATCGCGGCCCACGGGGCCCGTGGCGTCCGCGGCCAGCCCCATGATCCGCGCGACCACGCCGCAATGGGCGAGGTCCGCGCCCGGGGCCGTCGCGATCCGCCGCCGGTGAATGCACCGATCGACCGACCGGGCGGGCGGGGCCGGGGGGGTCACGGGTCGCGCACCGGGCGCGATTCCTTCTTGATGACCTGGCCCGCGTAGGCGCCGGGGATCGTGGGGGGCGAGGGTTCGAAGCCGGGCGTGCTCAGGTCGGACTCGATCTCCCATCGGCCGTCGCGATAGACGTAGATGGCGAAGCCGGCCGGCGAGGCCATCATCCCCGGCTCGGCCGGGTGGCGCCCGTGGCTCGAGCCCCGTTCGGGCGAACGGCGCACGAGGAGTTTGGCCAGGGTCCGGTGGATGCGGGCGAGTTCCCGCAGGATCAGGCCCAGCAGGACCGCCGAGACGACCGCGGAGGCGCCGACAACGGCCTGGTACATCGTCATCACGATCCGGTCTCCGATTCGACGATCAGGGGGGGGTGGGGGTCTCGGGGCCGGCGCGGTCCGGGGTGGGATCCGGGAGCGGTTTCACGATGCGGAAGCCGTCGGTGCTCAGGTGATTCATCGGGGAGGTCTTCGTCAGCATGGCCGAGCGGAGGAATTTCGGGGTGTCGCGATAGTTGCCCCCCCGGATCGCGATCTTGACCTGATCGACGTCCCGGTCGGCGATGCCGGCGTCGCACCACTCGTTGACGTTGCCGTAGATGTCGAACAGGCCGAACGGATTCGGCCGGAGCCGGCCCACGGGCCAGGTGTGCTCGTCGGAGTTCCGCGAGGTCCAGGCAAACAGGTCGAGGTCCGCCTCGGATTCGCCGAAGGACCAGCGGGTCGCCGACCCGGCCCGGGCCACATATTCCCACTCCACCTCGGTGGGGAGGCGATAGCCGCCCTTGCGGAGATAGCCCTCGGGGAGCTTCATGCCCGGCCCGATCTCGGAAATCGGGGGATAGCAGAGGTCGGCCTCCGGGTTTCCCTCCTCCTGCTCGCCGGCCCACCGGCAATACCGCGCGGCGTCGTACCACCGGGTGAAATTCACCGGGCAGTCGGCCTCCGGGGTGACCTTCTTCTCGACCGTCGATTCGGCCGAGAAGGCGCGGTACTCCTCGAGCGTCACCTCGTGGGCGCTGATGGCGAAGCGGTGGTCGATCGTCGCCTGGCGCAGCTGCTCTTTCTTGTCCCTCCCGACCTCGTGGTCGGGCGACCCGATCGAGAAGGCCCCGGGCGGGTCGATGATGAGCATCGTGTGGAGCCGCTTCGTGATGAACCAACGCCTCGGCCCGGGCGGTTGCCCGGCCAGCCGCTCCCGGGCCTCCCGGACCGACTGGCCGTGCCCCCAGCGGACGAGCAACCACTCGGCGGCCCCGTGCACGCCGCCGTCGGGGTCCGTTTCGAAGATCGAGCGGAGCGTCCCGACGAGCCGGTCCCGCTCGGCCGGATCCAGCCCGGGCCGATAGGCATCCAGCGTCAGGAGGATCGACTGCCGCACCGATGGGTCCTCCTCCGTCGCGAAGCGGCCCATCAGGGCCTCCCGGCCCAGGAGGGAGGGGCCGATGCGGCCGATCAGGCGGGTGCGGAGGCCGGGGTCCTCGGCTTGCCGGAGCAGGGGCCAGATCCCCTCCCCCCGCCCCAGCACCGACTGGGCCATCGCCGCGTTCGCCTTCCGGGCGATGAGCCGGTCGCGTTCGGGCCCGGGGGCGAGCGGGATGGCCTGGCCCAGGACGCCTTCGAGGCGGGCGAGCAGGCCGGGCCCGGATCGGGAGGCGAGCGGCAAAAGGATCGGGAACTGCGCCCGGCCGGCCCCCATGAGCAGGTCGGCGAGCGTGGCGGGGTCGAGGTAGGAGGGGTCGGCCGCCGCGAAGTCGGCGAGGATGCTGGCGACCAGCGGCCTCCGCGACTCGTCGATGTCCGGGTCGTCGAAGGCGGCGATCAGGGCCGGGCGCAGCCGCTCGCGGGCCGGGCGGAGGTCCTCGACCCAGGAGATCACCGACAGGGGATCCTGGGCGATCAGGTCCCGGACCGTGGCCTTCGCGGCCAGGTCCCACTGCGACCCGCCGGGGTCGTAGACAGCCAGAGCGGAGGCCGCCGCGAGCGCCTTCTGCCCCCCCGGCCGGCCGTCCGAGAAGGCCCGCCAGAGGAGCGGGGCCAGCCGATCCCGCCACCGCCAGAGTTCATCCCGGATCACCCGGCGCTCCGCCTCGCGGGCTTCCAGGAGCCGGCCCGCGAGCAAATCGATGCCGACCGGCCGCCGCCGGGCCAGGGCGAGGAGGCCGCGGGCCCTCTCCTCGGGCGTCACGTCCGCCCGCTCCAGACGCTCCTCGACCCAGGCCCGCCATCCCTCCGGGAGTTCTTCCATCTCGTCGAGATGGCGGGGGAGGAAGCGCACGTCGATGTTCCAGAGCTGGCGGACCTGCTCCAGCGCCCGGTCCCTGGCCGCCGCCCGGGAATTCCGGTGCGCGATGAAGAGCCAGCCGGCCAGGGCGACCAGGGCCGCGGAGGCCAGGGCCAGGGCCCTCCGGGCGTGGAAGCGTGATGCCGCCTGCATCAGCTTGCGCTCGGGGGGCGACCAGGCCGCGTGCGAGGTCAGGGCCGAGATGGCGAGCCATTCCCACCAGCTCGGCAGCTGCTTGCGTTCGGGCTTGTTGGCCCAGAGCTGGGCCCGCTCGGCGAGCCGGATCTCCGCCCGGCCGGCCCGGGTCTCGCGCTGCTTGTGCGTGAGCCACTGCCGCAGGGGAGGCACGAGGTAATCGTGGGTGAGCTGGTAGCTCCCCTCGGCGCCCGGGCCCGACACGCCCGACGCCACGAGGTCCACGCCCAGGGAGTCCACCGGGGTGACCATGCGGAGTTCGTGGTCGAGGATGCCCATCAGGGCGTCGAACTCCTCGGGGCGTCCTTCCAGGCCGGCCGCCTCCTGGAGGGCCCGCCGGGTCTGCCGGGCCCCCTTGAGGTTGGACGGGGGCGCGGGGAGCAGGGCCTTGAGGACGGCCATCGCGGCCCGGAGGTGGGGGCGGTGCGCCAGCCGGGCCGACCGCTCGCCGAAGGTCTCTTCGAGGTAGGTGACGCCGATCCCCTCGATGCCCCCCAGCGTGCGGAGGGTCTTCGGGGCCCAGGGCCGGTATCGGACCATCTCGGCCAGCAGGATCAGCCGGATCGGGATGACCCGCTCCTCCGCGTCGGCCAGCTCCGCGATCGCCTCGTCGAGGAACCGGGTCGCCTCCGGCCCCGGGTCGGCCGGGAGGTCGGGCAGCCGGCCGTAGGCCCGGCCGAGGTTGGCGAGGACCCGGGAGGCATGGGTCTTGTCGAACAGCTCGACGGCCGCCGAGTTCGCCCCCTCGACCAGGGGGACTTCCAGGTCGTGGAGGAACCGAGTCACGGCCATCCAGAAGTCGTCGCGGACCAGGAGCAGGGCCTGCAGGCCGAGCCCGTCGCACTGGCGGAGGGCGCGCAGGAGCTCGGGATCGGGATCGCCCGGGGCGTGGTGGAGCCACTGTTCGAACTGGTCGATGACGAGGAGGATCTTGCGTCCGGGCGCCACCGCCAGCCGCTCGCGGAGGGCGGCGGCCGCGCCGGCGAGGCCGAGGCCCGCGGGGAGGTCCGGCTCCTCGCGGCGGAGCAGGGCGAGCAGCCGGGCCTCGGTCCGGCTGGGCGAGGCCTCCAGGTAGATCGTCCGGATCTCCGGGCCGAGCTGGGGGAGGAGCCCGGCCTTGATGAACGACGATTTGCCGCAGCCGGTCGGCCCGTAGAGGAGGCCGACGTTGAAGGCGGCGGCCCCGTCGCGATCCTCGATCCGGCTCTTCCAGAACCGGATCGACTCGGGCAGCCCGTGCCGATCCCGGGGCCCGGGCAGGAGGTCCAGGAAGAACTCAGCGTCCTCCCGATCGAAGGACCGCAGCCCCTTGGGCACGACCTGCGTCGCGGGCTCGCCCGGGGCAGGGGAGGCGGGGGCCGCGGGCGCCGCCGGGCCGGCCGCCGCCAGGCGGGGGCGGATGCTGACCAGCCAGGCGTGCAGGTCGTCGGCCAGGTCGACGGCCGAGGAGTAGCGGTCATTCATCCGCTTGGACAGGCATTTCAGGCAGATCCGCTCCAGTTCCTTGGGGATCGCGTCGTCGATCTGGCGGGGCGGCCTGGGATCGCGATGGAGGATCTCGTCGAACAGCGACGCGGAATCGAGCCCGGAGAACGGGAGGCGGCGGACCAGGGCCTGGTACAGGATGACCCCCAGGGCCCAGACGTCGGTGCGGCCGTCGAGCCGATGCGTCTCGCCCCGCACCTGCTCCGGGGCCATGTGGGTCGGGGTGCCGGCGACCTCCCCGGCCAGGCTGTACTGGCCGGACTCGGTGATCGCCAGGCCGAAGTCGGCGACCCGGGGCTCGCCATCGCCGCCGATCATGATGTTGGACGGCTTGAGGTCGCGGTGGACCATGCCGGCCTTGTGCGCCAGGTGGACGGCCTCGGCGATCCGGGCGACCAGCCCGGCCAGGCGGACCGGGTCGACCCGGCCTTCCTTCAGCAGGGCGGCGAGGGTCACCCCCTCGACGTATTCGAGGACGATGAACGCCGTGCCGTCGCCGTCCCGGCCCACGTCGTAGACGCCGACGATGGCCGGATGCCTCAGGCTGGCCGCCAGGCGGGCCTCCGCCAGCAGCGCCTCGAGTTGGCCCGGCCTGGCCAGCGCCTGGGCCGTCGGCACCTTGATGGCGACCTCCCGGCCCAGTTCCCCGTCGCGGGCCAGGTAGACCCTGCCGAAGCTCCCCTTGCCCAGGACCCTCAGCACCTCATACCGCCCCAGTCGGCGGATGGTCGCGTCGGCCCCCGCTCCGGGCTCGCCCCCCTTCAGCGTCGGCTCCTGGGTGCCGGACCGGGTCGAGGTCAGTTCCGTGCGATCCATCGACGCGGCCACGCCCTCCTCGCCGCCCGGCGCGGGGGGATCGGGCGGGCGGTCGATCGAGGCGAAGGCCGCCTCGATGGCCCCGGCGTCGTCGGGGAATCGCCCGGCATATTCGGCGAGCGTAGGGCGGTCGCCGGCCGCCGCTCTCAGCCGCGCCTCCAGGGCGATCAGGGCCGTCAGGACCACCGGCCGCTCCCCCGGGGAGAGGCCCGTCAGCCGGGGCTCGATCGCGGGATGCCCGCCGATCTTCCATTCCCACTCGAACCGCTGGCAGGTGAAGACGACGAGGCGCCGGATCTCGAGCGGCAATGTCTCGGGGATGGATCCGGACCGGAAGTCCATGGGAACGTCCACTCGTCCTGTCAGTTCGGCCGCCCACGCCCCGCAGCGTCTCCGGTCCTCGATCCGGGGTCCCGGGATCGGGCGTCGGCGAGATCCGCAAGGGCGGGGAATTCCGGCGGACGATCGCGGCCGGCCCGCGACGGGAGGGGCAATCCAACCCCCGATTTTTTCATATTTTCAACACGTCCAAGTCTAGTCGGAGATGCGGGGGGAAGGAAGCACAAATGTCGGCCATGCGTCACCGGCGATCGGCCGCCGGGGGCCGGCGTTGGGCCGGGCCTCCGGGCCTGACGGCCCTTCTCCAATGAGGCGAAAAGGGGTGGTCAGGTCTTCGGGATGATCGGGCGAAGGCGGGAAAGATGGGAGATCCTGCCCTCGCGGGGGACCTGGCGGATTGTTCCTCCCGATCGAGGCCGGGATGGTCGGAGTAATACGACCTTGATAGGGCGAGGGGGAAGCGGCAACGTCCCGGCGATCGCACTAGCCTTCCCGGATGTTTTCGGGGACGATCGCAACCCGGTGGGCAAAATGGACGTTGCCTCGACCTCAGATGGAGCCGATCATGAACCGCAAATCTCGCGCATTCCGCCCCGAATCGACCGACCTGGAATCCAGGAATCTCCTCAGCGTCGCGGGCGCCCCGGCCCCCGAGACGGCCCAGCTCACCATGCTGCCCGAACCCGGGACGCCGGCCCCCGACCCGGGCGAGGTCCACATCCTGTCGGACCGCAGCGGGACGACGCCCGCCCTGGCGATCGCCAACACGGTCAAGGGCAAGTACGCCGCCCCCGAGGATAACCGCGCCGCCGACGCCCCCCTGCAGGTCCGCGTGAACGGGACCGGCCGGGTCAACGGGCTGGGCAAGGTCAGGATGAGCGGATCGCTGGAGTTGGGCGGATTCCGGATGGCCGGGTCGGACGATGTCAGCGGCACGCTGACGCTGACCAACGCCCGGGGCCAGGTCAAGATCCAGCTGACCGGGACCGGCGGCTTCGACGAGGTCCCCAACGGCCGGTTCGTCACCACGGTCAAGTCGGTCAAGGGGACCGGGGCCTTCCGGGGCTTCCAGCGCGGCGGGACCGTCACGTTCGAGTTCGGCGAGAATCAGATCCGCACCATCAAGGCGCCGAGCCCCATCGGCGGCGCGGTGACGGCGACCCTGAGCCTCAAGCCGCTCGTCAAGTAACCCGGGCCCCGGCCGCGATCGAGGCCCGCCACGACCCGGCCCCTCGAGGCACGACCGGCGGGCCGGGCGTGAGGCCGATGCGGGCCGGCATCCCCCGCGACGCCCGGCTATTCTTGCGCCCGGATCTCGCGGTCCAATGAGGCACGCAACGCCTCGCGGGCCCGGTTGAGGCGGGACCGGACGGTGCCGATGGGGACCTGGAGCCGGTCGGCGATGGTCTCGTAGTCGAGCCCTTCCCACATGTGCAGGACGATCACGTCGCGATGCTTGTCCGCCAGGCGGGCGAGGGCGTCGCGCAGCTTCTCCCGCGCCTCCTCCGCCAGGACCCGGCGGAGCGGGTCGTCGCGATCGCTCGACTCCGGGCGGACCCGGCTGGCCTTCGCCTCGTGATCGCGGCGGCGGCGGAGCGTCCGCCTCAGGTGTAAGCTGCGATGGACGACCGACCGGACCAGCCAGGCCCGGGGGTTGGGCGGCTGGTCGTCCCTTTGCCAGAGGCCGAGCAGGGCCTCCTGGACCGCCTCCCAGGCCAGGTCGTCGCAGTCGAGGATGCGCCGGGCCACCCGCACGAGCTGGCCGACGACCGGCCGCACCGTCCCGGCGAACCGGTCGAACTCGGGGTCGTGCCCCTCCCGCCTCGCCCCGGGGCCCACATTCCACCCTCCCGCGGCCCGGCCGCCGTCGCCGCCCGCGCGGCCCCCGAGCGGGAAGGACACCCCCACCCCGCAGGCCGGGCACCGCTCGCGGTCGCGGGCCTCATCGGGGAACATCTCGAAACCCAGGCCGTGCTGCGGGATCTCGGTGCGCAGTTGCATGCAATACCACCTCGCCGCCCCCGGCGCGTGCCGGGGAACGTGGGCGCCGTCCTCACGCCGTCGCGAGTCCGCGAGGGCGGCGCAGCCGGAGACGCGATCGTCTCATCAGGGATGGGTGGGACCGGACCCAGGCCGGTGCGACGCCGAGGGCGTCGCCCGATCGGCGGGGAGATGCCGCCGCCATCCGCCCGGGAAAGGGGCGAGGCCGGGTCCGGGACGAGGGATCAGATCGCGTCGAAGCTCGGCGGTGCGCGCGGGCGGGACGGGCAGGGGGGCGGAGCGGCATCCGGCGTCCGGTCGGGCCGGAAGCCCGCCGTCTCCACCCGGTGGATCAAGGCCGGCGGGCGTTCGGCCGGGAGCAGGCCGACGTGGCACAGGTAGTCGCAGATCGGGCAGTGCGGATCCGTGGCCCGATCCATACCGGGGGCGTGCTCGCCCGGATCGCGCGAGGCCCCCGCCGCGACCGAAGGTCCGGCATGGTGCCCCGGCCCGCAAAACGACAGGGTCGCTTGCAGGGCCAGCAGGAGGGCGACCAGGGTTCGGCGGGCCGGGTGCGGCAGCATCTTCGTCGGGAACCGTCCTCGATGGGCCTGGCGACAGGGCCGCCGCAAGTTGCGACGCACTCCCGCCCGCGCCGGGCACTCCACCCAGGAAGTGCCGCTCGCGGGCCGCCGGTTCCATGATAATCGGAACGACCCAAAAAACTCGACGTCAACGGCGTCAGACGCCGGCCGAGACCACGGCGCCGCAGCGGCGCCGCACTCCGGCGTCGCCCCGTTCCAGCTCGCGCCGGAACCGCAGGTGCCTCCGCCGGGTGAACTCCACCAGAGGACGCCAGGCCCGGGCGGTCAGGCGATGGCGGATCAGGAATTCCCAGAGCCGGTTCGACCTTTTGTAGAGGTAGGACATCGCCAGGTAGGCGGGGACGGCCCGCCAATCCCGGGGCCTCCGCCGCCAGATCGACGCGTGCGAGAACAGCCGCCGGTAGCACCAGGCGTAGCCCTCGGCGAGTTGCTCGGCGGTCAGGTGGTTCGGCCGGAAGACGACGTGCCCCGTGTCGTACTTGCCCCAATCGCGGTGCAGGATCCGGCCCTCGGCCTCCATCCGGGCGAAGAGCGGCGTGCCCGGGTAGGGGGTCAGGATGTGGAACGTGGCGCATTCCAGGCGGTTCTCCTCGACCCATCGGACCGTCCGCTCGAAGATGTCCGCCCGGTCGTGGTCGAAGCCCAGGACGAAGCTCCCGTTGACCTGGATGCCGTTGCGATGGAACAGCTCCACCCTGCGGGCATAGTCGGCCGACCTCGGGCCCTTCTTCCCGGCGGCATCGAGATTGTCGTCCTGCAGCGACTCGAAACCGATGAAGACGCCGGTGCAGCCGGCCAGCGCCATCTCGCGCACCAGCGACGGGTCGTCGGCCACGTCGATGCTGACGGCGGCGCTCCAGATCTTCTCCAGGGGCCGCAACGCGAGGCAGAGTTGCCTCAGGTATTCGGGCCGGGAGCCCAGGTTGTTGTCCACGAACACGCCATAGGGCCGGCCGTCGCGGCGGAATTCCTCGACGATCTGGCCGGGGTCGCGCATCAGGTAGGGCATGTGCAGCCCCCTGGTCGACAGGTAGCAGAAGTCGCACCGGTTGTGGCAGCCCCGGGTGGCGATCAGGCTGGTGGTCGTGAGGAACGCGTCCCGATCCAGCAGGTCCCGGCGCGGGGCGGGGTCGTCGCGGTAGGGCCTGCGGAAGTCCGAGCGGTAGACCGCCTCCAGCCGGCCCGCCTCCACGTCCCGGAGGATCCGACCCCAGAGTTGGACGCCGTCGCCGATCGCCAGGGCATCGGCGTGCCCGGCGACCTCGTCGGGGCAGGAGGTCACGTGCAGCCCGCCCAGCACCACGACGGCGCCGCGATCGCGATACCACCTCGCCAGCTCATACGCCCTCTCGGCGAAGGTCAGGTGGACCGTGATGCCGACGACCTGGGGCATCGGGTCGGCCGGGGGCGGTCCCTGGAGGAGGTTCTCGTCCCAGTAGCTCACCTCCCAATCCTCGGGCGTGCTGGCGGCGATGCTGGTCAGGGCCAGCGACGGCGTCAGCACGTGCTTGCCGAAGCTGGAATGCGGGTCCTTGGCATAGAACGGGTTGATCAGCAACGCCCAGCGCCTCCGCACCGGCCCGATCCCCCGCGAAGGGTCGAGCGGCGGTGCGACACGCATCGCCCGCGGCATCCGTGTGGCCTTCTTCACGATCGCGCCTCCTCATGCGAGTTCATCCCGATCCGCTCCAGGGCCCGTTGGACCTCATCGATCGTCTCGTCCAGCGTCGAGGTGCCCGCGGTCAGGCCGACCTCGGCGAACCCCTCGAACCACGCCGGGTCCAGGTCGGCCGCGGACTCGACGTGGTGCGCGGGGACCCGATGCTGCCGGCAAAGCTCGACCAGCCGCCTCGTGTTGTTGGAGTTGCGGCCGCCCACCACGACCACGGCATCCACCCGCCCCAGCAGGTCGAACATCGCCCGCTGCCGGAGCCGGGTCGGCAGGCAAACCGTGTCGACCATGCGGATGTCGGCCTCCGGATTCAGGAGGCGGATCCGCGCGTGGACGTGGTCCACCACGTCGGGCGGCATGGTCGTCTGGCAGACGATCCCCAACCTCCCGGACGCGTAGGCCCGGACCTCGGCCACGCCGCCGATCACGTCGCACCGCTCCAGGTCCTCCGCGATGCCCCGCACCTCGACATGGCCGGGCTTGCCGATCAGCAGGACGTGCCGGCCCTCGGCCGCCAATTCCTGA
Organism: Tundrisphaera macrotermitis; assembly: GCF_051175315.1. Classification (NCBI taxonomy): domain Bacteria; kingdom Pseudomonadati; phylum Planctomycetota; class Planctomycetia; order Isosphaerales; family Isosphaeraceae; genus Tundrisphaera; species Tundrisphaera macrotermitis. The sequence continues at coordinate 652,011 of NZ_CP195100.1, read as the reverse complement.
GCAGCCTCGTGGACGCGGCGAACCAGCGGGCAGGTTGCGTCGATCAGCGTCTTTCCGGCGGACTCCAGTCGCTTTCGCTCCGCTTCGCTCACGCCATGCGCCGTGATCAGGACGAGCGGGGTCTCTGCGGGCGGATCCCGATCCCCTTCGGGCGCCTGGCGGAAGCCCGCGTCGGCAAGCCTCCGGGTCACCTCTGGGTTGTGGACCAGCTCGCCGTGGATCGTGACCCGCGACGGGTCGCGGACCGCGCCGGCGATCTTCAGGGCATCCCTCACCCCGAAGCACATCCCCATCTCCTCGGCACGGATGATCTTCACGATCGGCTCGCTCCACGAAGGCAAATGCTTTGCATTGCAAAGCGAACAGGCAAAAAAAGGTCCCGGCTCACGCGGTGGACAGGCCGCCCGGGAGCCGCGCCCGCCCGGCCTCGGGCCGGACCTCGGCCTGGGCGTCGGCGATGACCTTCTCCAGGACGCCGATGTAGTCGGCGAATCGCCGCCGCCCCTCGGCGGTGAGGCGATACTTGGTCTGCGGGCGGGGTCCCGAGTCCCCCTTCTCGACCTCGACCATCCCCGCCTCGCCGAGCACGGCCATGTGCCGGCTCAGGTTGCCGTCGGTCAGGGAGCAGAGCTGCTTCAGGTCGTTGAACAGGAGCCCGTCGGCGTGGGCGGCCAGCGAGGCCAGGATGCCCAGCCGGGCCCGCTCGTGCATGACGCGGTCCAGCCCCTCGTAGGAGAACCGGCCCTCGGCCCCCGTCGGTTGCCCCGTCGGCTTATCCTTGCGTGGCATCGGCCCGCTCCAGGTTCCAGTACAGGATCGCCGCCCCCAGCAGTTGGCCGACGCCGAAGGTGAGGGCCATCTGCCAGGGGGCGAGCCAGTTCGGGCCCGGCCCCGCCATCAGGCAGGCGCATCCGCTCAGGACGTAATGGACGCCGACCCACACGACCGACCGGGGCAGGAGCCGCCGCGACGCGAAGATGCCGAGGCTGAAGACCAGCGCCCACAGCCCGGGCAGCATCCACGCGACATGAGGCGCGCCCCGGGCGATGCAGAGCGTGAGCAGACCCCCGACGAAGACGCATGGCAAGAACTGCTCGGCCGCCACCAGCGACGACCGCCGCGCCAGCCCCGCGCCGTCGCGCCGGGCCTTCCGCGCCATCTCGAAGCCCGCCGCCGCCAACCCGACGGCGGCCACGCCGACCCACAGCCCGAGATATCGTTCCAGCTCCACTTCCGGAGACGGCACCCAGTGCGGCTGGGACGCCGCGGCCAGCAGCGCAAGCACGCCCGACCCGGCGACCGTCAGCGACCGGAAGCCGCGATAGACCTCGGCCCGGGCCATCTGGCTGCGGATGTCGGAGATCTGCCGAAGCGCCTCGTGGAGTTCCATCGCGTTCGCCCTGAGGTGCCGGGGGCCCATCGCTCTTTGCATTGCAAAGTAATCGCTCCCGCGCGAGGAATCAACCCATTTTTCCCATCGGCATCGCCGGATCGCGGGCGGTCGGGGTTCCGGCCGGGAGGATCCTCGCCACCACGGGCCAGATCCCGACGACGAGGAGGCCCGCCAGGGGGGCCGCCGCGAACGGCAGGCTCGGCCCCAACGCCACGCACAGCGATTGCACGGTCGGCGGGACCAGGCCCAACGCGGCGATCGCGCCGAGATAGGCCCCGGGCCCCGCGAGCCCGGGCCGGGCCACGGTCGCGGCGACCCCGATCAGGCCCAACGCGAACGGCCCGAGGAACAGGTAGCTCCCCCCGGGCAGGGCCGCCGTGACGGCGATCAGGAGCACCAGCCACCAGGCCAGCCCGCCCAGGGCCCGATCGGCGACCGAGGCGCGTCCCCGGCCGGGCCACAACGTCGCCAGGGCGGCGAGGAGCCCGACGGCCGCCAGGCCCCAGGCGACCTGCGGGCTGCCGGTGTAGTGCTTGCCCGGCACGGGGGTCCGCCAGGGCTGGATGATCCGCCACAGGCCATAGGGGACGACCGTCGCGGCCGCGATCGCGAACAGGCTGATGGCCAACCCGGCCGCGAGCCCCCGGGCCGACAGCCGCCCGCGATGCAGACCCCACCCGACGACGGCCGCGAACGCGACGACCGCGGCGATCGCCAGCGGCCAGGCCCACGACGCCGGATACACGACCAGGTGCGGCCCGAAGGCGTGGAAGTAGATCGCGTCGGGCTCGGGGGCGAAGCCGCCGAGGTCGAGGTTGCCGAAGTGCCGCGCCAGGGCCAGGGCGTACGACCCGTGATGCTGGAGGCTCCGGCGGTCGAGGTTCGCGGGCGTGTCGGTCGGCCGGTGATAATGCTCCACGCCGTCCACGAAGGCGAAGTTCAGCCCGGGCAGGCCATGCTCCTTGAAGATGGTCAGGTCGGTGCTGTTGGGCATGCGTTGATACACGGCGTAGGCCAGCGACGTGGCCATCGGGTGCGGGGCCGCGCGGGCGAACTCGCGGATCAGGCGGCCGTTCCCCTCGCTGGTCTCGAACATGTAGGACGGGCCGCGATTGCCCCGACCCTCGAAGTTCAGGACCAGCCCGACGCGATCGACCCACGCCTGATCCTTCGCGAAGACCTGCGCCCCGAGCAGGCCCCGCTCCTCGCCGTCGGTGAGCAGGACGATCAGGTCGTTGGCGATCGGCGGCCCCGAGCCCAGGGCCCGGACCGCCTCCAGGATGGCCGCCACCCCGGCCGCGTCGTCCCCGGCCCCCGGCCCCTCCGTGACCGAGTCGGAATGCGCCGCGAGCATCACGGCCTTGCCGCCGGGCCGGGATCCGGGGCGGACGGCGATGAGGTTCTCGCCCGGGATTTTGTCGTCCGTTTGCGTCCGGACCTCCAGCCCGAGCGATTGCAGTTCGGCCCGGAGGTAATTGCGCACCGAAGCCGCCTCGGGGGAGCCCATCGGATGCGGCCGGGCGGCGATCGCGTCGACATGCGTCATCGCCCGCTCGGCCGAGAACCGATCGGCCGGCGCGGTCGCGGGCTCGACGGCGGGCGGCCCCTGGAGTTGCACGGACAGGGCCGCGAGCCCCGCCAGGTAGGCCAGGGCCAGGAACGGCTCGAACCGACGGAAGGGGCCGGTCGCGGGCATGGGATCGACCTCGGGACGCGGGAAGGCCATCGCCGTCGCGATCATCTCACGCGCATCCGGCCGGATCGAGGGGGGACCGCCCGGGCTCAGGCGGACGCCTTCCGACGCCGCCGCTCGTCCATGATCCGGCCGTAGCGGCCCATGAGCGGGGTCACCGAGATGCCGTGCACCACGATCGAGGCGGCCACCGTCGCGAAGACCAGCGACGTGAGCCGCGCCGCCAGTTCGTGCGGGACGCCGTGCTGGATCGCATAGGCGAGGTAATACAGCGAGCCGATCCCGCGGATGCCGAACCATGCCATGTGGAATCGCTGGAACGGCATCGCCGAGGATCCGACCAGCCCCAGCAGGACCGCGGCCGGCCGGAGGATCAGGAAGAGCAGGGGGACGAACCAGATCGCCTCGCGGGGCCAGGACGCCCGCAGCAGCATCCCGCCCAGCAGGAGGACGACGGCCACTTCCAGGATCCGCTCCAACTGCTCGCTGAAGCCCAGGACGGTCTCGGCCATGTAGGCCGGGGCCTTTTCCGGGTGCGTCGCCGTCTCCTCGCCGGCCAGGGCACCGGCGATCACGTCGTGGGGGGCCTGCTCGCCGCCCTGGCTCCGCTCCACCCGCCTCAGGGCGATCCCGGCGGCGAAGACCGCCAGGAAGCCGTAGGAGTGGGCCAGCAGGGCCAGCCCATAGGTGAGCGAGACCAGGCCCAGGGCCAGGAAGTCGTCCAGGCCGACCGCCTCTTTGTGGGTGCGACGCAGGTGGAGCACGAGCCGGCCGATCAGGGAGCCGAGCACCGCGCCGATCCCCAGCCCGGCGACGACCGCCCACGCCACGTCGACGGCCAGCCAGCGCCATCCCCAATCCCCGAGCGGGTGGTGGCCCATGAGGCCCAGCCCGAGCACGACGAACGGGAAGGCCGTGCCGTCGTTCAGGCCCGCCTCGCCGGTCAGGCTGAAACGGACCCGGTCCCGGTCGCTGGTGCTGGTCACCTGGACGTCGGAGGCGAGCACCGGGTCGGTCGGCGCCAGAATCGCCCCCAGCAGCACCGCCGCCCCCGCGGGCAGGCCGAGCCAGGCGTGGCCGACCAGCGCGATCATCGCGACGGTGAGCATCATCGAGGCGGACGCCAGCCGGAACGGCAGCCGCCACCGCTCGTCATCCAGCGGGGTCCGGAGCTTCAACCCGGCCGAGAACAGCGAGACGAGCACGGCGACCTCGGTGAACCGCTCGACGAACCCGGAGTGCCCGATCGGGTCGAGGTCGATCAGCCCGAACCCGCGCGGGCCCAGCGCCAGGCCGGCCGCCAGGTAGAGCATCGCCGAGGACAACGGCAGCCGCTTCAGGGTCGAGCCGGCCAGGGCCATCAGGATCAGGAGCGACCCGATGACGACGAACCAGGCGTTGAAAGCCATCGAATCCCCCCGGGACTGACCGCCGGTTGCGGCCCAAGAGCCTCGCACATCGCATTCGGTTCATGTGCGAACGGCGGGCCGATCCGGGGTCCCGCCCAAATCGGGGAGGTCGCCGGCCCGGAGGGTTGCATTCGCCCGGCGGCCGGGCGACCCTCGGGCCAGGTGGCGCGAGGACGGCCGCGGGGCCCGATCGCGCGACCCTCCTCCCGAACCGATCCGCCCGCCATGATCCGACGCCACGCCTGCCTGCTCCTCCTCGCGTCCGCCGCGGCCCCGGCCAAGGCCGGCGACGACCCGCCCCCCCTGACCGTGGAGGGCTACACGGACCGGCTCAGCTACCGGGCCGGCGAGGAAATCGCCTTCCACGTCTCGACCCCCGCCGCCTCCTACGCGATGGAGATCTCCCGCCTCGGTGCCGAGGCGAAGGTCGTCTACGCGAAGTCCGGCCTGCCGGGCGGCCCCCACCCGATCCCGGAGGACGCCTCGTCGCACGGCTGCCGCTGGCCGGCGTCGCACCGGATCGCGGTGCCCGCCGACTGGGCCTCGGGCTACTACAACGTCCGCCTGCGCGTGGCCGACAACGGGGGCAAGCACGTCGGGCGGGGCCGGAGGACGGCCGAGGTCGACCTGTTCTTCATCGTCCGGGCGCCGGGCCCGGAGAAGGCGTCGCCGATCCTGCTCCAGCTCTCCACCAACACCTACAACGCCTACAACAACTGGGGCGGCGGCAGCCTCTATGCCTACAATGGCCGCGGCGGGCTCCAGGGGCATCGCGTCTCGTTCGACCGCCCGATGGCCGGGGATTTCCGCAACTGGGAGCTTCCCTTCGTCGCCTGGGCCGAGCGGAACGGGTACGCGTTCGACTACTGCGCCAACGGCGACCTGGAAGCCCACCCCGACTTGCTCGACCGCCCGAAGCTCGTCCTCAGCGTGGGCCACGACGAATACTGGTCAGCCCCGATGCGCGACAACCTGGAGGCCTACATCGGCCGGGGCGGCAACGTCGCCTTCTTCAGCGGCAACACCTGCTGCTGGCAGGTGCGGAGCGAGGATCACGGCCGGGCCCTGACCAGTTGGAAGCAGATTTACGCCCAGGATCCGCTCTTCCCGAAGGGCGACCATCGGCTCCTCTCGACGCTCTGGAGCCACCACCTGGTCGACCGGCCCGAGAATCGGCTCACCGGCGTGGGGTTCCTCCACGGCGGCTACCACCTGAGCCACGGCCAGTACATGGACGGGAAGGGGGCCTACACGGCCCATCGGCCCGACCACTGGATTTTCGAAGGGACGAAGCTGGAGCGGGGCGCGGAGTTCGGCGGCAAGCACACGGTCGTCGGCTACGAATGCGACGGCTGCGAGTTCGAGATCCGGGACGGCCTGCCCGTCCCCACCCATCGCGACGGCACCCCCGAGGGCTTCACGATCCTGGCCACCTGCCCCACCCGCTGGCACCCCGACGACGCCCTCTGGTACGACCGATTCCCGCGCGACCCCTCCGGCGCCCCCGCCGGAGGCGCGGCGGTGCTCGGCACCTACACCCGGGGCGGGACCGTGGTGACCACCGGCTCGACCGACTGGGCCCACGGCCTCCGGGGCGGCGACGAGGTCGTCGAGCGGATCACCCGCAACATCCTCGACCGCCTCTCCCGCTGACGCGGCCGGGCCGGGCGGCCCCGCGTCAGCCCGGGCGATGATTCATCGGAATATTGAAAAGAACCCGTTGCCGCCCGCCCGCGAGACCACCCTCGCGGCCGGCGGCCCGGGGTCCTGCCTCATCCATCGCCGATTTCCGATCCGTTCAAACCCATGCGATGCGACGTTCAGGAGAGATGCTGCCTCAGCATGGCCAGGCTTTTGGGCACGCCGGTCTCGGCATCCTCGCTGCCCTCGAACTCCAGCGAGATCCAGCCCCGGTAGTTGGCCGCCTTGAGGATCGCCTCGATCCGGGCGTAGTCGAGATCCAGCGTGTACCACCGGCCGCCCCCGGAATACGTCTTCGCCTGCACCAGCGAGATCGGCACCTTGGAGGATGCCATCTGCTCCATCTGCTCGTAGGGCCGCTCCAGGAAGTTGCCGGTGTCCAGGGTCATCTGGAGCCAGGGCGACTTGATCGCCTCGACGATCCGCAACACCCCCTCGGCGGTCCGGCCGAGCCCCCAGTGGTTCTCCAGGCCGAGGACGACGCCGCACTCCTCCGCCCTCGGCAATAGCTTCTCGATCGACCCGATGGCCCAGCCGAACGCCTCCTCCTCGGTGTGCCCTTCTAGCGCCGGCTCGATGCCTTTCTTGGCCATGAAGTCGTCGAACGACTTGATCGTGCCCCACCGCCCGGTGTTGATCCGCATGGCGGGGATGCCCAGCCGATGGGCCAGTTCGATCTGGTAGAGCGTCTTCTGGACGTTGGTGCGGCGGAGGTCGGCGTCGGGCGAGACGAACCCTTGATGCGTCGAGAATCCCATCAGCGCCAGCCCGAGGGAATGGGCGCGGGCCTTGATCCGCTGGATCGCCGCGTTGGATTCGTCCTGCATCTGGACGTGGAGGATCTCGACGCCGTCGAATCCCATCGCGGCGGCCTTATCGATGCAGGCCTCGATCCCGAGCCGCTCGCCGCGAAACTGCCAGAACGAATAGGTCGACACACCGATCGGTCGACGACGCCGGGGCGGCTCGTCCGGGGCCCCTGCCTGCACCGTTTCGCCTAGCAGGCCGAACGATGCCCCCGCGAGGCCGGCATTCCTGAGGAAACCTCTCCGATCCGTCCCCATGGTCTCGCTCCTCTCGGCTCAATCGTGGGCGGGGGCCTCGCTTTTGCTCCCCAACATTCTGTCCGTGCCGCCGGGTCGTTGCGAGCCCCTGGGATCGAAAGGACTTGGGAATTGGTTCGGGACACGCCCAAGGATCCCGCTGCGTCATGCCGTGACGTCCAAGCAATTCCTTCTTCATCCGTTTAGACTGAGGCATCCCATCCCACAAACGGAGCCTCTGCCATGCAAGCCCTGCTGCTGCTCGCCTTGGCCCTCACCGCCGCCGATGAGCCGATCGCTGAGATCACGCTTGAGCGAACGCCTTGCTTCGGGACCTGCCCCGTCGACGTGATCGTCCTTCGCTCGGATGGGACGGCCGAGTACCTGGGCGAGGAATACGTTGAGCGTCATGGCAAGTACAGAGGCAAAGTCAGCAAGGAGGATTTCGACAGGCTGGCCAGGCTCCTCGCGGAGGTGAAATTCTTCGATCTCAAGGAAGCCTACACGGCACCGATCTCCGACCTCCCGACGTACATCACCTCGGTCAAGCGGGGGAAGGCGACCAAGAAGGTCAGCAACTACGCCGATGCCGCCCCGAAGGGACTCGGTGAGGTCGAGAAAGAGATCGTCAAGGTGATGGAGAAGATCGCGTGGACGAAGCTGAAGTGAGATGTGCCCGAATACCGATTACGCCACTCCCTGGCCGCCCAGCCGCGTATCCCAGGCCCGCCGATCCGGCTCAGGCCAGGATCTTCCGCACAACCTCGCCTTCCACGTCGGTGAGCCGGAAGTCGCGGCCCTGGAAGCGGTAGGTGAGCTTGGTGTGCTCGATGCCGAGAAGGTGGAGGATGGTGGCCTGGAGGTCGTGGACGTGGACGCGGTCCTCGATCGGGCCGAAGCCGAATTCGTCGGTGGCACCGACGGTGATGCCAGGCTTGGTCCCGCCGCCGGCGAGCCACATGGTGTAGGCGTCGACGTGGTGGTTGCGGCCGATGTGCTCGCGGGCCTCGCCCATCGGGGTCCGGCCGAACTCCCCGCCCCAGACCACCAGCGTGTCGTCCAGGAGGCCGCGGCGCTTGAGGTCCATGACCAGCGCGGCGGAGCCGCGGTCGACGTCGCGGCAGACCTTGTCGAGGTCGGGCCCGAGGTCCTCGCCGGGGCCGCCGTGGTGGTCCCAGTTGGTGTGATAAAGCTGGACGAACCGCACCCCGCGCTCCACCAGGCGGCGGGCCAGCAGGCAGTTGTTCGCGAACGAGGGCTTGCTCGGGTCGGCGCCGTAGAGGTCGAGGGTCTCTTTCGATTCGCCGGCGAGGTCGATCAACTCCGGGGCGCTCGACTGCATCCGATAGGCCATCTCATACGAGGCGATCCGGGTGGCGATCTCGGGGTCGCCGGTGGAGGCGAGCCTTTCGGCGTTGAGGTCGCGGATCGCGTCCAGGGCCCGCCGCTGGCGGGTGGCGTCGATCCCGGCGGGGCTGGCCAGGTCCAGGATCGGCTCGGCCCCGTTGCGGAACGGGACGCCCTGGTAGGTCGACGGCAGGAACCCGCTCCCCCAGTTCACCGCACCGCCGCGAGGCCCGCGCGGGCCCGACTGGAGCACCACGAACCCGGGCAGGTCCTGGGACTCGCTGCCGATCCCGTAGGTGACCCAGGCCCCTATGCTCGGGCGGCCGAACTGGCTCGCCCCGGTGTTGAAGAACAGCTTGGCCGGGGCGTGGTTGATCGGCTCGGTGGCCATCGACTTGATGAACGTGAGGTCGTCCACCACCTTGGCCGTCTCGGGCAGGCACTCCGAGACCCAGGCCCCCGAACTCCCGTGCTGGGCGAACTTCCGCTTGGTCGCCAGCAGCTTCGGCTTGCCCTTGAACGATGAGTCCATGAAGGCGAACCGCTTGCCGGCGATGAACGAGTCCGGGATCGGCTGGTCGTGCCTCTGCTGCAACTCCGGCTTGGGGTCGAACAGTTCGAGCTGGCTCGGGCCCCCGGCCATGAACAGGAAGATCACGCTCCTGGCCCGGGGGGCGAAGTGGCCGGGCTTCGGCGCCAGGGGGTTGGTCGACGCGGCCGGACCGGCCCCGAGGGCCCGCGCCGGGTCGCCCAAAGACGCCAGCGCCATCGCGCCCAGGCCGACGCCGCAGTCGCGGAAGAAGTGCCGTCGCGTCCGGTGCAGCAGGAGGTCGTCGGGGCTCATGGCGGTCACCATCCGGGAGGGAGGGATTCAGGGGCGATCGACGCTCATTCGCGGGTGATGAATTCGTCCAGGTTGAGCAGGACCCGCGCGACCGCCGTCCAGGCGTCGCGCTCGGGGGAGTCGGCCTTGCCCTGGTCCAGCAACGCGGCGAGCCGGCCCGCCTCCGATTCCGAAGGATCCCGGGCCAGGCAGAGGCGGAACGCCCGGTCGATGCGGGCCGCGTCGTCGGCCGGGGCCTCGCGGATCACGCGATCGGCCAGGGCCCGGGCGAACTCGATGAAGGCCGGGTCGTTCAGGAGCGTGAGCGCCTGCAGCGGCGTGTTCGACCGGGGCCGGCGGGTGCACGATCGCGTCGCGTCGGGGGCGTCGAAGACCATCAGGAGGGGGTGGGGCGTCGCCCTCCAGAAGTAGGTGTAGAGGCCCCGACGATAGCGGTCCGGTCCGTCGTCGGGCTTCCACTCCCGGCGCATCTGGCCCAGGGTCATCACGCCGTCGGGCTGGGGCGGGAAGACGCTCGGGCCGCCGACCTTCCGGCTCAGCAGCCCGCTGGCGGTCAGGGCGGCGTCGCGCACCAGTTCCGCGTCGACCCGCAGCCGCGACTGCCGGGCCAGGAGGAGGTTGATCGGGTCGAGGACCGCCAGGTCGGGCCGGGCCCGCGACGACTGGCGGTAGGCGGCCGAGGTGACGATCAGCCGGTGGATCGCCTTCTGGCTCCAGCCCGAGGCGACGAACTCGGTCGCCAGCCAGTCGAGCAGGGCGGGGTGGCTGGGCGGGCTGCCCTGGGTGCCGAAGTCGTTCTCCGTCTCCACCAGGCCCCGCCCGAAATGCTCCTGCCACATCCGGTTGACCGCGACGCGGGCCGTCAGGGGGTTGGCGGGGTCGACCAGCCAGTTCGCCAGGTCCATCCGGCCCGGCCGGGGGGCCGACGCCTTCAGGGCGGGCAGGACCTTGGGCGTGCCCGGGCCGACCGGGTCGCCGAGCCGAGTGAAGTCGCCGCCGACGAGCAGGCGGGTGTCGCGGGGCTCGGATCGCCGGCGCAGGACCATCGTCGAGACGATCGGCGGGGCCGCCTTCTTGATCTTAGCGACGGCCTGCTTCTGCGACTTCGCGGCCGGGGCCTGGTCCACGAACGCGGCGAACACGACCCGCTGCTGGGCGTCGTCCCGCTGCTCGAACGGGATGTCGAAGGCGGCCCGCACCTCCTGCGACTGCTTCTGGCGGCCGGCCATGTCCAGGCTCGCCTCCCAGGCCTTCTGGGCTTCAGACAGCTCGGGCTTGTTGCGCCGGGCCTCGTCGAGGTAGGCGTCGGCCTTCTTGAGGAACTCATCCCGGCGGGCGACCTCCTCGGGCGTGGCCACCGGGAGGTCGGGCTCGTCGTCGTCGTTGAAGAAGGCGTAGAGGGAGTAGTAGTCCTTCTGCGAGATCGGGTCGTACTTGTGGTCGTGGCACTGGGCGCAGCCGACGGTCAGGCCCAGGAAGACGGTGCCCGTGGTGTTGACCCGGTCGATGATCGATTCCACCCGGAACTGCTCGGGGTCGATCCCGCCTTCCTGGTTGATCTGGGTGTTGCGGTGGAACCCGGTGGCGATCCGCTGGCCGATCGAGGCGTCCGGGCGGAGGTCGCCGGCGATCTGGTCCACCACGAATTGGTCGAACGGAAAGTCGCGGTTGAACGCGTCGATCACCCAGTCGCGGTAAGGCCAGATCTGGCGGGGGGCGTCGATGCTGTAGCCGTTGGAGTCGGCATAGCGGGCCATGTCCAGCCATTGCCGCCCCCAGCGCTCGCCGTAATGGGGCGAGGCCAGCAGGCGATCGACCAGTCGTTCATAGGCCTCGGGCGTCTCGTCCCGGACGAACGCGTCGACCTCCTCCGGCGTCGGCGGCAGGCCGATCAGGTCGAGGCTCAGGCGGCGGGCCAGCGTGACGCGATCGGCCTCGGGCGACGGCCGGATTCCGTCGCGGTCGAGCCGGGCGGCGATGAACCGGTCGATCGGGTTGCGGGGCCACGACGGATCCGCGACCTCCGGCACCGCCGGGCGGGCCGGGGCGATGAACGCCCAGTGGGGCGGCGGGGGCGGGGTGGGGGCCTCGTCCGCAGGCGACTTCGCGCCGGAGTCGATCCAGGCCCGGAGGATCGCCGCCTCGTCGGCCGTCAGGGGCGGGCGTTTGAGCGGCATCCGCTCGCCGTCGTCCTCGCTGATCACGGCCGTGTAGAGGGGGCTGTCCTCGGCGTTGCCGGGGATGACCGACGGGCCGCCCCGCCCCCCCTTGATCGCCGCGGCGGCGGTGTCCAGCCGCAGCCCGCCCCTCGGCTTCTCGGCGCCGTGGCACGAGACGCACTGCCGGGCCAGCATTGGCTTGACCTCGGCCATGTAATCGATGGCCCGCCCCGGGCCGTCATCGGGCCGGGGGGCCATGCCGACGAGGAGGACGAACAGGATCATCATGGCATGGAGGCTCGATGCCGCGGTGGGTGAATCAGCCCGCCAGGCCCGGCAGGCTCCATCGGTCAGTCGGGGGTTATTTCGGGGGGGGTGATTGAAGGCGGTCGCTTCCCTCATTTCAAGAACCATCATCGGTTTTCCAGGGACCTTTGGCAAGCGCCCTGCGATGGCCGCGCCGGGCGAGTCGACTCCCGTCCTGCGGCCGGCGTCCCGGCATCTCCGCGAGGACGAGCCCGGGCCGTGGGCTCGACTGCGTCGGCGAAGGGCCCGCCCGGATCGGGTCGGCGACAGGATCGGGGGACGCATTGCGATCACTCGCTGATGTTTGTGGCGAACTTGCATCAGGCATGCAGGCGGATGTCGATCGGAACGGGCCCATGCACTATCATGGGCCGGCCCATGCGCGATCGAGCCCGCCACGCCATCGAGAAACGAAGCGATGCCCACGACCTACAACGGGATCGGGACGCACTATTACGGCAAGAAGAACCGATCCACGCGGACCGCCCCATGCCGGTCCTGCCACCGGGTCGGGAATCTGGAGTCCTACGATACGCGGCTCTGGTTCGTCGTCGTCTTCATCCCGATCATCCCCCTGGGCCGCAAGAGGATCATCGACTCGTGCCCGTCGTGCCAGCGGCACATGGTGGCGGACGCGGCCAAGTATGAGCAGGCCCGGCAGCTCCAGGTCTCGGGCAGCCTGGAGCAGTACCGCCGGGAAGCGTCCCCCGAGGCGGCGCTGGTCGCCCACGCGCAACTCCTGGCCTTCCACGAGCATGAGCAGGCGGCCGAATTGCGAGGCCAGGTGCTCGACCGCTTCCCGGACGATGCCCGGCTCCGCGCGGCCCTGGCGGACCACCTCCGGCAGGTCGCCTCGTTCGACGAGATGGCCCGGCTCAACGAGGAGGCGCTGGCGCTGGAGCCGGACCTGCCCGAGGCCCGGGCCGGCGTGGCCTCCTGGAAGATGGCCCACGGCGAACTCGACGAGGCCCGGCGCCTGCTCGATTTCCTCGAAGAACCGGGGGCCGGCCGGCAGCACGACCTCGGGGTGCTCTTCTCGCTGGCCCAGAGCTTCCAGGAGGCGGGCCGGCACGAGGAGGCGCTGGATCTCGCCGCCGCCCTCGTGCGAGAGGCGCCCCACGTCGGCCAGTTGCCCGAGTTCCGCGCCCTGGTGCGCAAGGCGGAGCGGTCGGTCCGGCGGGCCGAATCGATCCTGCCACCCCGGCGGCATTCGCTGCGCGGCCTGTTCCGCGCCGAGGGCTCGCCCTACTCCAAGAATCAGAGGACCCTGGCCGGGCTCGTCGCCGCGCTGATGCTGGCGGCGGTCGGGCTGCTGGTCAGCAACGAGTATATCCGCCGGCACCGGACGATCCGGGTCGCGTACGCGGGCGTGGAGCCGGTCCGGATCTCGGTCGACGGGAGTCCGCCCGTCGCCGTGGGCGACGGGGGCCAGATCGTCGTGGCCGAGGGCCGCCACCGCCTGCAACTCGCCGGCCCGGTCGAGGAGACGCACGAGGTCGAGCTGGGGTCCGGGTTCTTCGAGCGCTGGACCCATTCGCCGTTCTGGTGCCTGAACCCGGGCGGCGAGGCCGTGCTCGAACAGGTCCGGGTGATCTACGCGTCGATCCCCCAGCCCCCGGAATCCACCCTCATCATCGGCCGGCCGTTCGTGGCCCTGCCGCACGTGGACTATCCCTTCTCCGACCCGCCCGATCAGCTCCGCATCAAGGGCCGGAACAAGAACAAGACGGTGGAGAAGATCGCCGTCCTCCGGGTCCGGGGCCAGGACGTCGGCGCGTTCCGCGCGGTCGTGGAGGGGGACCGGGCCTCGGCCCTGAACTTCGCCGAGGGCCGGCTCCGCCGCGACCCGGACGACGACCTCATCGACGCCTACGCGAACGAGACGTTCCGGACCGATCGGGCCCGCGCCGAGGCGTTCTTCAAGGCCGGCCTGGCCCGACGTCCGGTGTCGGTCTCGTGGCATCGCGCCTATCAGAACATGGCCGACCACGACGGCGGCCAGGGGCGGATGATCGCCGAGTACGACGCCCTGATCGCGCAGGAGCCGGAGAACGGCGCCTTGCTTTACCTCCGGGGCCGGATCGACCCGGACCCGGATCGATCCCTGGACTTCTACCGCCGGGCGTCGGCCGCCGACCCGAAGCTCGCCTGGCCCGTCATGGCCCTGGGGATGCACGACCTGAACCTGGGCCGGTGGGACGAAGCCCTCGATGCGTTGCAGAAGGCTCGGGGGCTCGGCATGGACGAGCCGCCGTTGTTGCGGGCCATCCACGCGGCCCGGATGGCGCTGGGGCAGTCCGGGGAGCTGGTAGGCGAGTATCGCGGCGTGCTCTCCTCCAACCCGCTCGACCCGCAGGTGGCGACCTTCCTGTTCGATGCGCTGGCCGCCTCGGGCCAACCCGGGGCGATCGAGCCCGAACTCGCCGCCTGGCTGATCCGGCTGCCCGCCCCGATCCAGGGGACGCTCGGCTCGGCGATCCGGGGGTTCGCGCTCTACCAGGCCGGCCGCCCCGAGGACGCCGCCGGATCCCCCGGCGGATCCGCCCCCGGCCTCCATCTCGTCCGCGTCCAGTCGTTGGCGGCGATGGGCCGGGCCGCCGAAGCGGCCGCCGAGCCGGCGACCGAGAAGGAGGAAGACCCCTGGACGCTGGCCGCGGTCTCGCTCGGGCTGGCCCTGGAAGGCGACGCCGAGGGGGCCGCTTCGTGGAGGGAGAAGGCCGCGGCCATCCTCGACGCCGCCACCGACGACAACCGCAAGGCCGCGGCCATCCTCCGGGCCGATGCCCCGACGCCGCTCGACCGGATCGACCGCATCTTCTTCCGGCCGGGCGACAAGGCGTTGCTCCTCGCCATCCTGGCCAGCCGATTCCCCGATCAGGCGGCCGGATACCGCGAGGCGGCCGCGCGGTTCAACGTCCTCCGGCTGCCGCCCTACCTGCTGGTGAGGCGTGCGATCGGCGCGGAGGGGCCGGCGAACCCATGAACCGCGCCGAGTTCCACGAACTGCTGCGGCGAATCGACGAGCGCTACCGGGATCGGCCCGAGGCGCTCGAACGATCGACGACCGCCTGGGTGCGGCTGGGCGTGGCGGTCGTGGCGGCGTGGCTGACCTTCCTCTCCGGGCTGGCGGGGGCGGCGTTCGCCCTCGGCGTCGTGATCGAGCCGCCCGGAGGGCTGGCCTTCCTCGCCATCGGCGTGGGGCTCGCCCTGTATGCGATCGCGCAGGCCGGGCTGTTCCTCCTGCTCGAACCCCCGACCCCCGACGGCCGCGCCCTCGGCCCTGGCGAGGCCCCCGGGCTCGCCGGCCTGCTCGATGACCTCCGCCGCGAGCTGGGATGCCGCCGGTTCGACGAGGTGCGGATCTCCCTGGATTTCAACGCGGGGGTGAGCGAGGTCGCGAGGCTGGGCGTGTTCGGCTGGCCTCGCACGGTCCTGGAGGTCGGCCTGCCTCTGCTCCTGGCCCTCTCCCCGGCCGAGTTCCGGGCCGTGCTGGCCCACGAGTTCGTGCACCTCTCGGCCCGCCACGGGCGGGGAGGCGCCCGGATCCACCGGCTGCACCGGATGTGGGCGACGCTGTTCGACAGGCTCAACAAGCCCGATGCCGGGGCCGCTTCGAAGGGGGCGCGGTGGGCGGCCTCGCGGTTCGTGGGCTGGTACTGGCCGAGGCTCCAGGCCCGGTCCCTGGTGCTCTCGCGCCACCACGAGTATCACGCCGATCGGATCGCGGCCGAAGTCGCCGGGGCCGAGACCCTGGCCTCGGCGCTGTGGCGGCTGGAATGCCGGGGGGCTTGGCTGGCCGAGTGCTTCTGGCCCGACCTGCATCGGGGCGCCCTCGTCGCGCCCGAGCCCCCGGCGGACGTCCTCGATCAACTCCGCGACGCCCTGCTCGCCCCGCCGCCGGCGGCCGAGATGGCCCGGCGGGCCGAGCGGGCCCTGGCCCGACGGACGTCCCGCGACGAGACCCATCCCGCGTTCTTCGATCGTGCCATCGCCCTCGGCCGGCCGGAGCCGGAGGTCCTCGCCCTGGCCTTCCCGCCCGGACAGTCGTCGCCGTCCGCGGCCGACCTCCTGGGCCCCGACCGCGACCGGATCGTCCGCGAGCAATCCGAGGGATGGAGGGATGCGGAGCGGGCCGCCTGGCGCGAGCGCCACCGCCGGGCGGTGGCCGAGGCCCGGCGTCGGCCCGCCGCCCCCGACCCGACGCCCGCCGACGACGCCCGCCCGCCCGAGGACCTCGCCCGGCTCTGGGGGACCGCCCGCGAGGCCTTCGACCTGCGGGGGCCGGAGGCCGCCGAACCGCTCCTCCGCGCCGTGCTGGAACGATCCCCGTCCCATCCGGGGGCGAGCGTCCTGCTGGGCCACCACCTTTTGGGCCGGGGGGACGCCGATGGGGAGCGGCTGCTTTGGGACGTCGCCGCCGCGGGGGATGAGCAATGGACGCCGGCGGCCTGCCGGGCGCTGGAGGTCCACCATCGGGGCACCGGCCGCGCCGACCTCCAGCGCGATGCCCGCGACCGGCTCGATCGCCACGAGGCCGAGGTCGAGAAGGCCCGCGCCGAACGCTCCGTCGTCGGCCCGGGCGACGCCTTCCTGCCGCACGCCCTCGCCGACGAGCCGCTCCGCGCGCTGGTGGCCGTGCTGGCCTCGCAGAAGGATCTCACCGTCGCGTGGCTGGCGCGGAAGGCGGTGCGGCACTTCCCCGATCGGCCCCTGTTCGTCCTGGCCGTGCGGTCCGTGCCGGGCCGGTGGGGGTTCGCCGACGCCGAACGCGACGCCTCGCTGGTCAAGGCCCTGGTGCCGAAGGTCCAGCTCCCGGGCCAGGTGCTCGTCGTGGCCCGATCCGGCAGCCTCGGCAAGCTCGCCCGCAAGGTGGAATCCCTCGCCGAGGCCCGCGTCTTCCCCGCCGAGTGACGACGGCCCGGACCCGAACCCGGCCTCATCGCGGACGACGGTCGGCGTCGCAGGGTCATGCGCCGTCGATCCAGGGCCTCCCAAGGATTGCCTCCACCGCCTCGATGGCGGCCGAGAGCCGTTCGTCGTAGGAACCCCGAAGGATGCACACCGGAATCGGCCCGCCGGCCAGTTGCTCGACGAACCGCTCGTGCATCCAGCCGCGGATCGCCTCCCCATCGCGGAAGCCATCCTGGACGAACGGGACGTCCGGCGTCGGGATCAGGTAGAGGTCGACCTTGTCGCGTGCCCCGATGGCATCCACTTCGGGATGGCGGCGCTGATGGTAACGCTCGAACCAGGTGCCGGTGGCGAAGGCGTTGGTGTCGCAGATGAGCACCCGGTTTGCGACCCCGGCGAGGGCATCCTCGCGTGCCTGCTGCTCGCGGGCGATGTGGACGAACTCGTCGGGCGTCCAGGCCGGGGGCGGGTCGTCCATCGTCAGGCCGGCGACCTTCCGTTCCCAGTGCTCGCGGCCGTATTCCGGGACCCACGCCGTGTCGAAGTGCCGGGCCAGGAGCTGCGCCAGGGTCGTCTTGCCCGTCGACTCGGCCCCGACCAGCACCACCCGGCGCACGAAATAGGCCCGCACGCAGGGCTCCAGCCAGTCCAGGTGGTCGAGCGGGGCGGAGCGGATCTTCGTGCCCGAGATCGGCACGGCCGAGCGCTCGCGGTCGATCATGACGTGCCGCGACCCCATGAACTCGGCATACTTCCAGCCGTAGTCCTCGCTGGTGAAGACGACGTCCGGGGCGCGGCCGAGGTAGCGGACCGTGAAATCCGCCCATTGCCGGCTGTCGTCCTCCAGTTCGTCGGGCACCAGGCGGATGTCGCAATCGGGGTGGATCCGCTCCAGCCACGCCTTGCGCATCTCGCCCGGGATCCGCTGGGACGGATGATGGGCGACCATCACGATCAGGTGGTCTACCTGCCGCCGCGCCGCGTCGATCAGGAACTTGTGGCCCCGGTGCGGCGGGTAGAACTTGCCGACGATGAACCCGAGTGTCACGTCGCGGCCTCCACGCGGGATGAGGTCCCGGGGAGACCTGCCTCGCCCCGGTGGGCCGTCCAGTTCTCGTGCCATCGCCGCAGCCCCAGGACCGCCAGGCCCAGGAAGACCGCATACAACACCGCCGTCAGGTGGAGCGACTTCGAGATGTAGAGAGGGATGTAGATCGCGTCGACCACGATCCAGCCCGCCCAGCTTTCCAGCCGCTTCCGGTTCAGCAGCCATTGCGACCCGAGGCTGATCGAGGTCGTCAGGGCGTCCCAGAACGAGGCCGATCCTCCGACGCGCCGGAGGACCAACCAGAGCAGCCCGGTGAGCACGACGACCGCGGCCGCCAGCCCCACCAACTCGCCCCGACCGGCCCGCGTGACGTGGAGCCGGGCCCCCCCACGCCCGCCATGCCGCCAGAGATACCAGCCCCGGACGCCCAGGGCCAGGTAGACGACCTGCAACGCCGCGTCGGCGAGGAGCCCGGCGCGGAGGAAGACGATCGCGAAGGTGGCCACGTTGACCAGGCCGATCGGGAAGTTCCAGATGTTCTCGCGGACCGTCAGCCAGACGCAGGCGGCCCCGGTGACGAACGAGGCGGCCTCCAGCCAGCTCGCCGAGCCGTGCCGCCCCATCCCGACGGCCAGCAGGGCGGCCGAGCCGATCAGGATCGCCGAGGCCGGGCCTTCATCCCACGTCTTCGCCATCGCGGTGCGCAACCTCCGTCGTGACGGCCTCGGCGTCGGGCCGAGGGGGCGAGCCTGGCCGTCCGGTCCGCGAACCCCGGGCCGCCCCCCCGACGCGGGTTCATTCGGGGCGATGGCCCCGATGGGCGGAGGACGGCCCCGACCACCTCTGGACGAGCTTGACCAGTTCCACGACGACGACGGGGGCCAGCGAGCAGGCGCCGATGACGGCCCAGTCCGAGGAGCTGGGCGGGGCGGTGTGAAGGACGCGCCGGAGCAGGGGAACGGTGCCGGCGAGCACCTGGAGGGCCACGCACACGACCACGGCGCCCCACAGCCACCCGTTCGTGAACAGCCGGCGGGTGAACGCCGACCCCCGCCGCGACCGCACGTTGAAGGCGTGCGCGACCTGGGCCAGGGCGAGCGTCATGAACGCCATCGTCGACGCCTGGCGCAGGCCGGTGCCCTCGCCGCCGTGCCAGCGGAGGCCCATCGCGAAGGCCGCGAGGGTCACCGCCGCGAGGGTCAGCCCCTGCCATGCGACCACCACGCCGGATCGCCGGTTGATCAGCGGCTCCTCGGGGTCGCGGGGCGGGCTCTTCATCATGTCGGGGGCCGAGGGCTCCATGGCCAGGGCCATCGCCGGGAAGACGTCGGTGATCAGGTTCAGCCAGAGGATCTGCAGGGTCCCCAGCGGCATCGGCCAGCCGATCATGATCGCGACGAAGACGACCAGGATCTCGGCGAGGTTGCACGACAGGAGGTAATAGACGAACCGGAGGACGTTGGCATAGATGATCCGGCCCTGCTCGACGGCCCCGACGATCGTGGCGAAGTTGTCGTCGGTGACGATCATGGCCGCCGACTCCTTGGCGACCTCGGTCCCCTGGATCCCCATGGCGATGCCGATGTCGGCCGCCTTCAGGGCGGGGGCGTCGTTGACGCCGTCGCCCGTCATGGCGACGACCTCGCGGCGCCGCCGCAACGCCTCGACGATCCGCAGCTTGTGCTCGGGCGACACCCGGGCGAAGACGGCCGCCTCGGTGGCGACGCGCTCCCAGCCGGCGTCGTCCAGCCCCTCCAGTTCGCGGGCATGGACGACCTTCAGCGGGTGGCCGCTCGCGTCCCGGTCCATGCCGAGCTGGCGGGCGATCTCGGCGGCCGTCGCCGGCTGGTCGCCGGTGATCATCACGGTGCGGATGCCCGCCCCCCGGCAGGTGGCGATCGCGTCCCGGGCCTCCTCGCGGAGCGGGTCGATCATGCCGACCAGCCCGGCGAAGGTGAAATCGCAGCCCAGGTCCTCCTCGCCGTGCCCATCGGGCAGGTCCCGGCAGGCCAGGGCCAGGACCCGCAGGGCGGCGGCCGCCAGCCCGTCGTTGTCATCCAGGACCTTGCGGCGGCCCCCCTCGGAAAGCGGCCGGGGGCCATCCGCGCCCGCCTCGGATCGGCAGGCGTCGAGCACGGCGCCGGCCGCGCCCTTGAGGTAGGCCACCGCCCGGCCATCGGGGGTCCGATGGACCGTGACCATCCGTTTCGACGTGCTGTCGAACGGGATCTCGCCGATCCTGGGGTAGTCCTGCTCCAGGCCCTCCTTGGGCATGCCCCCCTTGGCCGCCGCGACGATCAGGGCCCCCTCGGTCGGGTCGCCGAGCACGGCGGCCTGGCCATCGCGCCGCTCGATCCTGGCATCATTGCAAAGGGCGCCGACCCGCAGGGCCAGCCGCAGGAGCCCGTCCTCATCGGGGGTCACGGCCCGATCGCCCCGGCGGAACTCCCCCTCCGGGGCGTATCCGGTGCCCGTGACCTCGACCCTTTGCCCGTCCAGGACCAGGACGCTCGCGGTCATCTGGTTCTCGGTCAGGGTGCCCGTCTTGTCGGTGCAGATGACCGTGGTCGAGCCGAGCGTCTCGACGGCGGGGAGCCGGCGGACCAGCGCCCTCATGCGGGCCATGCGCTGCATGCCCACGGCCAGCGTCATCGTCGTGACGGCGGGCAGGCCCTCGGGCACGGCGGCGATGGCCAGCGAGATGCCGATCTCCAGCATGGGCAGGAAGGGGATGCCCCGCAGGTAGCCGGCCAGGACGATCACCGCGCAGAGGGCCAGCACGATCACGACCAGCGCCTGGCCGAGCCCGGCGAGCTTCCGCTCCAGGGGGGTATCCTGCTTGCCGGCCGCGTCGATCAGGGCGCCGATCTTGCCCATCTCGGTCCGCGCCCCGGTGGCCGTGACGATCAGCCGACCCCGGCCGTCGGTGATCGTCGTGCCCATGAAGGCCATGTTCTTCCGGTCGCCCAACGGCGCGCCGGGGTCGGCGATCAGGTCGGTCGCCTTGGCCACGGCGATCGATTCGCCGGTCAGGGCGGCCTCCTCGATCAGCAGGCGGGCCGCCTCGACCACCCGGCCGTCGGCGGGCACCCGCTCCCCGGCCGCGACGATCACGACGTCCCCGGTCACCAGATCGGCCGCGGGGACTTCCTTCTGCACCCCGCCCCGGACGACCTGGGCCACGGCCACGGCCTGCTTCTGCAACGCCGTCAGGGCCTGCTCGGCACGCCACTCCGTCAGGAAGCCGATGATCGCATTCAGGAGGATGACGATCAGGATCGCGATCGCCTCGACGAACTCGCCCAGGATCAGGGACACCGCGGTGGCCGTGAATAGCAGCAGCACCATCAGGCCGTGGAACTGGGCCACGAAGATCGACAGCGGCGACCGCTCCGGTGCCGCGGAGATCGTATTGGGCCCGTGCTGCCGGAGGCGGGCGGCGGCCTCGTCCTCGCCCAGCCCCCGGCGGTCGTCCGTCCCCAGGCGGGCCGCGACCTCGGCGGCGGGGACCGCATGCCACGCCTCCCGAACTTCCGTCGCCGTCCCCGGCGGATTGGTGGAAATCGGACGCCGCCCACCCGGTTCTGATGTATTCATACCGGATGGTAACGCCCGGATGGCGATTTGGGGATGCTCTCGTCCCTTTCCCCTCCCGCGCGGGCCGGATCGCCGGTTTGGGAGGATCCGTCCGCCATGCGGGGCCGGGGGGGATCGATTCGGGACCCGGTCGGGGGCCGAGCATGGGCGGTCGTTGTTCAGCGCGGCCCGATGCGGGCGGGACCGCCGGCATCGCCCCCCGCCCGCGTTTCGCCGAAGAGATCCCGCCACAGCAGCAGGACGCTGATGATCAGGGCGACGAGGAGAAAGGGCTCGCCGGGACGGCCCCACCAGGCGACCATCCCGCCGAGGGCGAACAGCGAGGCGATCGCCAGGATGAGCAGGGAGAGCCGGCGGTGGAACAGTCCGACGTCGGTCTCGTGGAACTCGGCCAGAGAGCGGTAGACGCGGCGGCCCTCGTCGTGGGGGGTGCAGAACGCCTTGAGGACGCAAGCATTGCAGGTCGGCGCCGGGGCCTTGTAGATGGCCAGCTTGTCGCGGTCGTCGAAGGTTTGCAGGGTGAGCAGCTCCCCCTGCGGGCATTCGTAGCGGTCGTGCAGCGAATCGTAGTCGAACCCCTCGTGGGCGAAGCCCTGGGCCTTGCGGAAGTGGGCCCGCGCCGCGACCTCCAGCGCCCAGCCCCCGGCCCACAACGCCGCCAGGTAGCCCAGCAGGAGGACGAGGGGTAGGTCGATCGATCGGTCCCATCCGGCGAACGGCGGCATGGTCGGCGGCCTCCCGGTCCGGTCACGCTTCGGGCGGGGCGGCCCCCGGCCGATCCTCGGCGAACAACGCGGCCTGAAGCGTCGCGCCTCCGGGATCGCGCGGGGCCGGCGCGATGCGGGGCCTTATGACCACGACAAAGCTATGCCAGAGGATCGCGAACGACCCCGTCATGAAGATCGCGTCGCCCGGCAACCGGGCCCACGAGAGCCACGGATGGTTGCGGAACCACTCCGTCCGCGCGTGCCAGTAGCCGTTGGTCACCACGTCCCCCAACTGGAGGACGCCCAGCGGGAACAGGTGGCCCAGGATCATCATCATCAGGCCGATGTTGGTCGCCCAGAAGGCATACCCGATCAGCCGGTCGTTCCAGTCCTCGGGCCGGGCCAGGTAGCGGGTGCAGAAGCAGAGCAGGGCCAGCGCCAGCATCCCGTAGACCCCCATGAACGCCGCGTGGCCGTGGTTGGAGGTCAGGAGCGTGCCGATCTCGTAGTAGCTGACCACCGGCAGGTTGATCAGGAACCCGAACACCCCGGCGCCCAGGAAATTCCAGAACCCGACCGAGACCAGGAACAGGACCGCCCAGCGGTGCGGGAATCCGGCGGCCCCGCCCATCTGCCTCGTCCCGAGTTGGAGGAACGACCACGCCTCGACCGTCAGCAGCGTCAGCGGGATGACCTCGGCCGCCGAGAAGAACGCCCCCAGGGCCATCTGGATCGCCGGGCCGCCGCTGAAGTAGCTGTGGTGCATCGTGCCGACCACGCCGCCCACCGAGTACAGGATCACGTCGAAGTAGATCAGGCGGGTGGCGAACCGCTCGGAGACGATCCCCAGCAGCACGAAGATGCTGGCCACCAGCATCGTGGTGAACAGCTCCAGGAAGTCCTCGACCCAGAGGTGGACGACCCAGAACCGCCAGAAATCGGCCATGGCGAACGTCCCCTTGGTGTGCGCCAGGAGGCCGACCGCATAGAACGCCGGGATCGACAGCGAACTGTAGAGGAACAGCCACGGCAGGTTCCCCCGGCTCTCGACCGCCAGGCGGGGCCGCAGCCCCCGGTAGATGATGACCAGCCAGAGGAGCATCCCGACGATCAGGAGGATCATCCAGAACCGGCCGAGGTCGATGTACTCCATCCCCTGCGCCCCGAGGATCGGACGCATGGCCAGCGACAGGTAGCCGTGGATGCTCAGCAGTTCGCCGCCCAGGCTGCCGAACACGACGATGGCCAGGGCCCCCAGCAGGATCGCCGACAGCCAGCCCTGGCCCTTCGGCTCGCGCCCGGCGATCAGGGGGGCCAGGAAGATGCCGGCCGCCAGGTAGGCCGTGGCCACGAAGAAGATGGCCATCTGCAGGTGCCACATCCGCGACAGGTTGTAGGGCAGGAGCCGCGGCAGGTCGATGCCGAAGAAGCCCGACGCCTCCACCATGTAGTGGACCGTCGCCCCGCCCACCAGATTCTGGAGCACGAACAGCGCCGCCACGACCAGGAAGAACCAGGCCGTGACCCGCTGCGCCGGGGTCAGGGCGACCTCGGCGGGGGGCAGGAACCGGATGCGCCGCTCCTCGGACTCGTGCCAGCCGATCGTCCGGCCGAATCGGCCGTAGACGCCCAGGATGATCCCAATCCCGCCCAGCAGGGCCACCAAAGACATGGCGCTCCACATGATCGCTTCGCCCGTGAGCGTGTTGCCCACCAGGTCGTCGGGCGGCCAGTTGTTGGTGTAGGAGTAGTCCTTGTCGGGCCGGCGTGCGGCGGCGGTCCAGGCGGTCCAGGCGATGAAGCCGGCGACCTGCCGGGACGCCTCGGGGTCGGGGATCAGGTGGGGCTTGAGGCCCGCCCCGCTGGACTCGCGGTCCAGGAACGACTCGCGGAGCCACTTTAGGTTGTCCTCGAAGGCCGAAACCTGTCCGTCGGTCCAGGTCAGCACGCCGGTGGCCGGGTCGTAGCGGTTGGCCTGAAGCTCGCGCCGGGTGCGCTCGCGTGCCGCATCGTCGCCCCCGTAAAGCTCGATCATGTGGGCCGCCGCCCGGTGGAGGTAGCTGGCGGTGAAGTCGGGCCCGAGGTAGGCCCCGTGGCCGTACACCGTCCCGTACTGCATCAGGCCGTAGGTCAGGAAATGCTCCTGCCCCTGGACGATCTGCGCACGGTCGAAGAGGACCCGGCCCCGCTCATCGACGATCTTGGCCGGGACCGGGGCCGACTCCCGGAACGTGCGGACCCCCGCATACCCCAGGATCGCGAAGCCGAAGATCAACGTCAGGATCGCCGACTGCATCCAGAGCGGCGAGACCGACATCGGGCGGCGGGGCGGCGTGCTCATGGGGATGCTCCTCGGGCGTCGAAACGGGGCGGATCGCGTGAGCAAGGGCCTCGTCCGGCCGGGGCCGATCGGCCGGCTCCTCGCGCCGGAAGCCCGTCCGGGCCCTACGCGCAACCCTGCACCCATGCCGACGGGATGCAGGCAATCCCCATGAATATTTGGATCTTGAGCCCCAGGATACAAGGACCATCCCGGAACTCAAGACAAAGTTATCCAATCATCCGAGAGGCGCCCGATCTCGCCGACCTCGGGCCTGGCCCTCCGGTCGGTCGTGGCCCTGGGGCGCCGCGCGAGCAGGCGGGATCGGCCGGGACGCGAAGCCGTGACGAACCCCATCAGGGCGGCGTCATCCGGACGGGAGGCCCGTCGCGGAGCCCCGTCTCCCGGTCATTTCTTGGCGTGCTTGCCGAGAAAGTCCCTCATCAGCCCGGCGATCTCCTCCCCGTTGGTCTCCAGGGCGAAGTGGCCGGCGTCGATGAGGTGATACTCCAAGGTCTTGAGGTCGCGTTTGTACGGCTCGGCCCCGGCGGGCGGGAAGATCTGGTCGTTCTTCCCCCAGGCGATCAGCATCGGGGGCCGATGCTCGCGGAAATACGCCTGCCAGCTCGGGTAGAGCGGCGGGTTGCTGCCGTAGCTCAGGAACAGGTCGAGCTGGATCTCGTCGTTGCCCTTGCGGTCGAGGAGGAACTGGTCGTGGGCCGCGCCGTCGGGGCTCACCAGTTCCGGGTCCTTCACCCCGGTCAGGTACTGCCATTTGGTCGCTTCGTAGGTGACGAGGTTGCGGATGGCGTCCCGCTTCTCCCGGCTCCCGGGCTCCTTCCAGTATGCCTTGATGGGTTTCCAGAAGTCGTTGTCCAGCCCCTCGTCGTAGGCGTTGCCGTTCTGGACCACGATGGCGGTGATCCGTTCGGGGTGCTTGACCGCCAGCCGGTAGCCGATGGGCGCCCCGTAGTCCTGGACGTAGAGGGCGTATTTCGTCAGGCCGACCTTCTCCGTGAACTCATCGATCACCCGGGCCAGGTTGTCGAAGGTATAGGCAAACGTGTCGTGGGCCGGCATCGAGCTGTGGCCGTAGCCGGGGTAGTCCGGGGCGACGACATGATACCGATCCGCCAGCGCCGGGATCAGGTTGCGGAACATCTGCGAGCTGGTCGGGAAGCCGTGGAGCAGGAGGATGGCGGGGGCATCCCTCGGGCCGGCCTCGCGGTAGAAGATGTCGAGGTCGCCGACCTTCACGGTCTTGTGGCGGACCGCCGCAGGGTGCTGGGCGGAGGCCGGGCCGGCGAGGACGAGGACGAGGGCGGCCGCGATGGCCGCGAAACGGATGATCGTCAGCCTGGACTTCCAGATGCGGTTCATGATCATGCCTCAGAGATCGTGGCGATGGGATGGCGTCGTGGCCTGGCATCCGCCGAGCTTCGCGATCCGCTTCCGGCGTCCCCGGGGGCCGACCAGCCCCCGAACCCCGGTCCGGCGGGGGATGAGTGCGGGTTCGGGGATCGGTGACCATCGAGGCCCATGAGCCCGGCGACCGGGCTGGCCGTCCCCCCGGGCCGGTCCGGCGTCGACCTCATGGATCTTGCGGCTGATCCGATCGGACGCGCCCCGTCGAAAGTCCTCCCGCCCTCGCGGGCGAGAATGACTCTCATACCAGATGGGCCAGCCGAGCGGGAACGGGTCAGTCCCCAGCCACCCGGTGACTTCCA
The DNA here is from genome assembly GCF_051175315.1 of Tundrisphaera macrotermitis. Classification (NCBI taxonomy): domain Bacteria; kingdom Pseudomonadati; phylum Planctomycetota; class Planctomycetia; order Isosphaerales; family Isosphaeraceae; genus Tundrisphaera; species Tundrisphaera macrotermitis. The sequence goes on along the minus strand of NZ_CP195100.1, from coordinate 625,806 downwards.
GGGCCTGGCCGCCAGCCGCCGGCGTGTCGAGATGGCGGACCGACCAACACTCAGGGCGCTCCGTCGGCCTCCGGAGGCCTATCGAATCCCCCGATCATCCGGCAAAGATGCGATTGCGAATCATCCCATGATTCCTGGCCCGCGATGCGGTCGGGATCGCATCAGATCGGCTGGGGTATCGAGATAGGCAGATCGTGATGGCTCCGCCCGGCGCCGGCGTACTCCGGGGGCGGGCCCTCGGCGGCATGCTCGCCCGGAGCGGCCCATCGGATCAGCTTGAAATCTTCCACGAACAGGACGTAGAGCACCGGCACGACCACCTTGGTCACCAGGGTGGCGATCAGCAGCCCCATGATCTGCACATAGCAGAGGGGTTCCCACAACGGGCCCCCCTTGACCGCCAGAGGGATCAGCCCGCCCACGGTGGCCAGCACCGTGACCAACACCGGGCGGAGCCTCACCAGCGCCGCGTCGATCACCGCCCGGCGCACCGGCTCGCCCCGCTCGTGGGCCTCCTCGATGTACTCGAACAGCACGATCACATGGCTGATGATGACCCCGATCAGGGACGACACCCCCAGCAGGGCGAAGAATCCCAGCGGCACGCCGAAGACGATCAGCCCCATCAGCCCGCCGATCATCCCGAACGGGACCGCCGCGAACACCACCAACGGCTTGGTCAGGCTGTTGAACTGGAGGATCAACGCCAGGTAGATCATCCCGGTCGACACGAACATGGCGATCATCAGGGAGCCGAACCCCTTGGATTGCTCCTCCTTCTCGCCGCCGATCTGGAAGTGGTAGCCGGGCGGCCAGGCCTTGATGGCCTCGGCCAGCCTCGCCTCGACGTGGGTATATACGACGTCGGCCAGCAGCCCCGGGGCCACGTCGCACTTCACGGTCATGCAGCGTTCGTTGTCGCGGCGGCCGATCTTGGGGGCGACGAACTCGGGCGTGAAGGTGCTGATCTGATCGAGCGGGACCCGGGCGCCGTTGCGCGACCCGACCACGTTCAGCGTCTTCATGTCCTCCATCCGGCTCCGCTCGTCGGGCCGGAGCTTGAACAGGACCGGGATCAGGCGGTCGCGCTCGCGGATCGCCGTGGCCGTGTAGCCGGACAGCGCGCCGCTCATCAGGGCGGCGACGTCCTGATGCGACACCCCGGCGATGTTGGCGCGGTCGGGGTCGACCCGCAGGGCGATCTGGAGGGCCTCCGGGTCCCAGTCGTCCTGGACGTTCTCGGCGCCGGGGAACTCGCGCATGAATCCCTTGACCTGCTCGCCCAAGCGGCGGATCGTGGCGACATCCGGCCCCATCACGCGGAGTTGCACCGGGATGCCGATCGGCGGGCCCGACTCCAGGGCCTGGACGTGGACCCGCGCGACCGTCAGCCGGGGCGGGAGCTGTCGCTTCAGGGCCTCGGCCACGGCGTAGGTGCGGTGCTTGTCGCGGGTGTGGACCATCACCTGGGCATAGCCCGGGGTGGGCTGCTCGGGGACGATCGACAGCCAGAACCGGGGGCCCCCCGCCCCCACGAACGTGGTGTACGCCTCGACGTCGGGGCCGACGATCGCCTCGATCGCCTCGATCGCCGCCATCGCCTCCCCCTTGGTCTCGCGGATCGACGACCCTTCGGGCAGGTAGAGGTTGACCGTGAACGCCGAGTGCAAATCCTTGGGGAACAGGTTGGTCCCCAGCAGCGGCAGAAGGCTCAACCCCGCCGCCAGGGCGGCCAGGCAGACCGCCAGCGACGCCCACTTGTGGTCCAGGCAGACCTCCGAGAAGCCGTTGTAGATCCGGGCGAACCGCGACCCCCGCCCCTGGCCGTCGCCCAGCCCCGCCTCCAGGCCGGCCTGCCCCTTGAGCAGGTAATACCCCAGCAGCGGGATGAACGTCATCGAGACCAATCGGCTGGCCACCAGCGAGGCGGTGACGACCACCGGCAGGGACCAGATGAACTCGCCCACCCCGCCGCTGACGACCAGCAGGGGCAGGAACGCGGCGCAGTTGGTCACGGTGGCATAGAGGATCGCCCGCGACAGCTTCTGCGGGCCGAGCCACGCCGCCACGTCGCGCGGGACCCCGTGTGCCAGCTCGCGGTTGATCGCGTCGCCGGCCACCACCGGATCGTCCACCAGGAGTCCCAGGGCGATGATCAGGGCCGCGATCGAGATCTGCTGGAGGTCCACGCCCAGCAGGGCGCAGAACAGGAAGGTCATCGCCAGGGTGATCGGGATCGACAGGGCGATGATCAGGGCACTGCGCCACTCCATGAACACCAGCGAGATGAACACGACGATGACGACCGCCTCCATCAGGCAGTCGTTGAACTCGTGGATCTTGAAGCGGACCCGCTCGGGCTCGTCGCTGGTCCGCTCGATCCGCAGGTCGTCGGGCAGGATGCCGGAGAGCGAGGCCAGCCCGGCGTCGACCTCGCGGCTGAACTCGGCGATCTGCGTCCCCTTGACCTGGCGGATGGCCAGCGTGATCGCCCGCGTCGTCCAGGCCCGCGTCGGCCCCGACGGCGCGGGCTTCGCGCCGTGGCCGTGGTCGGCCGGTGGGGAAGCCTCCGCGTGGCCCGCCGTGGGCGAGTGGTCGGCGTCGGCCTTGATGGTGCGGAAGTTGAGGACCCGGGGCGGATCCTCGTAGCCCCGAACGATTTCGACGAGGTCGCGGAGATAGAGCGGCGCCCCGTCGCGGGTGTCGACCACCAGGTCGCCGATCTCCTTCTCCCCGGCGAGCTTCCCGCTGGGCTTCACCGCCAGGTTTTGCCGGGGCAACTCGACGGTGCCCCCCGCCTGGTTGATGTTCCTCTGCTGCAAGCGTGCGGCCAGGTCGGGCAATTCCAGGCCGTAGGGGCCCAGGCGGCGGTTGCTGAAGTAGAGGTAGATCGCCTCGGAGACGACCCCGAGCTGCTCGACCTTGCCGACCTTGGTCGACTGGCGGAGCCGGTCCTGGATCGTGTCGGCGAACCGATGCAGCTCCTCGTAGCTATAACGGGCGACCCCGCCCGGCTCGGCCTGGCAGCGTCGCTTCAACTCCGCCGCCAGCCCCGCGGGATCCTCGACCAGGACGCCCGGCCAGATGTCGGGGTGCCCCAGGCCGACGCCGATGGCCTGGGCCTGCCAGCGCTCGACCTCGGCCCGGAGCGCGGCCGGGTCGCGGCCCTCGGGCAGGCGGAAGTCGATGGCCGAGGCGCCGAGCAGGCCCAGCGAGACGCCGTCCTCGGCATATCCTCGACCCGCCAGGTGATCCAGGCACGATCGCCCGAGCCGCTCGATCAGCGCGGGATCGACGGTCGACGGGTGGACCAGGACGCCGCTGAAGCGCCGGCCCCGCGCCGCCTGGGGGCGGCCGGCCCGGACCTCTTCCAGGCGGGCGGCGATCACGGCGGCCCGACGCTCGAACTCCAGGTCGCTGACCGGCGGGCTCGACAGCGTGAGCATGATGGCCACGGTGTCGCCGAAATCCTTGTCGAGGACCGGGCGGACCGGAGCCCCGTCGACGCTGGGCAGATCGCCCATCGAGGCCAGCTTGTTGTCCAGGTCCTGCCAGACCGCCTCGGCATCGCGGGTCGTGTCGTAGAGGTCCACGAACACGAACGAGATCCCCTGCCGATTGGTCGACCGGACGTGCTCCACGGCCGGGTTCTCGGCCAGCCTCTTCTCGACCTTGCGGCTGACCTCCTGCTCCACCTCGACCGGATTGGCGCCGGGGTAGGGGGTGGTGACCAGGCCGCTGCGGACCTGGATCACCGGGTCCTGCCGCTGCGGCATCGCGCGGTACGCGGCGGCGCCGCCCACCATCGTGAAGAGCAGGAGCGTCCAGGCGATCGGCCTCTTGTAGACGAAGTACTGCGAGACCGTCATGCCAGTTCCCCGGGGCCCGGGGCGTCCCGGGCCGTTGCCGATCGATCGGAAGTCGTCGAGTGGAGGCCGCGCGGTTCAGTCCGCGACGTGGACGGGCTCGCCGTCGCGGAGGCGATGGACGCCGGTGGCGACCACGCGGTCGCCGGCATGGAGCCCGCGATCGGGCCCCTCGGAGTCCATCCGGAGGACGACCCGGTTGTCCAGGACGTCGTCGAACGCCACCGGCACCTGTCGGGCGACGTCGCGGCCGTCCTCGCGGGCCACCCGGTAGACGGCGGGATGGCGGTCGGGGTTGTCGACGGTGATCGCGGTGAGCGGCAGCAGGCGGGCCTTCCGCTCGCGTCGGAAGTGGGCCGTGGCCACCATCCCGGGGCGGAGGCCGCGCGGGTCGTCGATGCGGACCTCGACCGGGTAGGACCGGGTCCGCTCGTCGGCCGTCGAGCCGATCTTGTAGATCACGCCGTCGAAGGTCTCGCCGGCCAGGGCGTCGGCCGTGACGACGATCGGCTGGCCGATGGCGAGCCGCCCGACCAGCGTGTCGGGCACTCCGAAGCCGATGACCACCCGCGACAGGTCCAGGAGGGTGAACGCCGCCTGGTGGGCGGCGACCCGCTCGTAGGTCTCGATCGCCCTCGCGGCAACCGTCGCCCCGTCGAACGGGGCCGCCAGCATGCAGTAGTCGAGGTTGGCGTCTGCCTGCTGGAGCCCGGCCCGGGCCCCCTCGACCTCGCGTCGGGCGACCACGACGGCGGCGGCCGAGGTGTGCAGCCGGGCCCGGGCGTTGTCCAGGTCCGAGCTGGTCGCCGAGTTCCGCGCCACCAGGCGTTCGATCCGGCCATGGTCGAGCCGGGCCAGTCCGGCGTCGGCTTCCGCCTGGACGAGCCGCCCCTCGGCCGCGGCCAGCCGCTCGGCGGCGATGGCCCGGTCGCGGCGATGGTCGGCCGGGTCCAGCCGCGCCAGGACCGTCCCCTTCTCGACCCGGTCCCCCGCGTGGACGTCGCGCATCCCGCCGCCCGGCCCGGCCACCTGGAGCAGCGACTCGACCGTCCCCCCGACCCGGAAGGAAAGCTCGGCCTTGCGGAACTCCCGGACCACCGCGCTATACGACGTGCCCGAAGCCACTACCTCGTCGGCCACCGGCACCAGCCGCACCGAGGGGGGCTCCGGCGGGACGATCTTCACCTTATGGGACTCCGCCAGCGCGGCCAGGCGGCCCCGGCCCACCAGGATCAGGGCGACCAGTACCGCGACGACGACAAATCCTTTCGTCGCTTTCCGACGATTCGTCGATTTCGGCGCAAAAAAAGACGCCCGTTCAGGCGATCCCGGCGGCGCGGCATTCATCGGCAAAGACCTCGCGGATGATCCGGCCACGGGCGCCGGCGTAGTCGAATTCCGAGGACAGGGGCCGCCAGCCGAGGCCATCGAGCAGGGCGATCAGGCTGCGCCCCATGGCGGCGAACGGTTCGTCGATCCCCAACCGCTCGACCAGCGAGTCGAAGTTCAGCAGGACGATCTGGGTGCCCAGGGCCAGCGAGACGAGGGCGAACGAGACCCCTTCGGGACGTTGCGGCGGCTGCAGGGAAAGGTCGCCGCCGGCGATCGCATCGCGTACCAGCCCGGTGACGAGGTCGAGGCACCGCCCCTCCATGTCGCCCAGGGCATCCCGCCGCGCCGCGGAGGCCCGATCGTCCAGGTCGGCCATCCGGATCACCATCTCGGAGCGGAAATGGTGCGGGTGGAGCTTCGCGAACAGTTCGTCGGCGACCAGCAGCCCCATCAGCCGGGCACGCGGGACGCCGTCGAAACGGGTCGCTCGCCCGAAGAGGTCGAGCCTCTGCTGGCAACTCTGGACCGCCAGGGCCGCGACCAGATCTTCCTTGGTGGAGAAGTGCTGGTAGATCGTCCCCTTGGAATATTCGGTGGCCTCGGCCAGGCGGTCCATCGTCAGGCCGGCAAAACCCTGCTCGATCAGCATCCGGCGCGCGACGTCCAGGAGCATCTGCTCGCGGTTGGACACTTCCTTCTGTTTCCGCGCCGTGGTTCCCATGGCCCGATTATCGACGGATCGTCGATTTTCGTCAAATCGTTTTATCAGGCAAAGGGTCGAGGCTGGACGGGAATGGACCCCGGCCAGCCTCGACCCTCCGAATGGCATCGTCATCTCGGGGTGCGTCGCGGTCATCCGCCCGCCTTGGGGCGGCGACCGCGACGGCAGTCCCCGTCGAGGATTCATGCCGTGCCGGGCCCGAGCCCGCGATCGGCCGCGGCCCGTCGGACATTGCCGACCCGGAGCGCCGACCGCGAGAGCAGGGTGCCGGACACGGTGGGGAAGAACCGTTGGAAGAGCGGGCCGCGGGGCACGGGGCGTTTGATACCGCCCGGTCCCATGAGCGGGATGAGCCGGCAGCCGGCGACCGGCATCTTGGCGAAGTCGACCTGGGAGGTGACGCCCGCCTCGACGGCGACCGCCGCCACCGCTTGGGAGGAGACCCTGGCCCGCGAGCTTCCGACGGCCGGGATGACGCGGAAGAAGCGAGTGCGGCCGTCCTGGACCGAGTAGGTGCCGGGCCGGAGCCCCTCGAATTGATACGCCCCGGTCGCGTCGGTGGTCGTCGCGATCCGGATTGTCCTCCCCTGGTCGTCGACGCCGGTGAGGATGACGCGGATCGTGGCGATGCCGAAGTCCAGCCCCGGGTCGTACACGCCGTTGCGGTTGCGGTCCAGATAGACCACGCCGGCCACTCGACCGGCGGGCGGTGCCGATGGCCCGACCGGCGGCCTGGCGGCCGACGCGGCGGCGAAGGCGTATCCCACGCCCGCGTCCCCCTCGCCGAGCACAATCCCGTCGATCCGGCCGCCCGTCGCCCGGCCGCCCAGGCTGCCGACGACGCCCGGCGAGCCGTCGCCCGCCCCGAGGACCAGCGAGTACACACCGGCGCGGAGCCCGACGAAGAAGTACGAGCCGTCGTCGGCCGTGATGGCCACCAGGCGGACCGGGTTGCCCTCCGCGTCCGTCCCCTCCAGGACGACCGGGACGCCGGCCCGGCCCGACTCGCCGGGGTCCTGGACCCCGTCGCCGTCGAGGTCGTCGAAGATCCGTCCGCCGAGGCTCGACGTGCCCGCCGCCGGGGCGGCCGGGGTCGCGACGATCCCGGATCGGGCGACGTCGTCCGCCGCCGAGGCGTCGAACTGGTCGGAGCCGACCGGCCCGGCGGAGAGTGCCTGATCCCCGGCCGCGATCGCCTCGATCGCCAGGGCCAGCACCGCCGAGCCGCCCGCGGGGATCGGCCCGGCCAGCCAGACGCCCGAGGCCGCGTCGTAGCTCCCCTGGCCGGGCACGGCCGAGACCAGGCGGAAGCCGGGCGGCAGGGCGATCGGGATCCGCACCCCGGTCGCGCCGTCGGGCCCTCGGTTGGAGGCGATCACGCGGAGGTCGATCCGCTGGCCGACCACGATCGTCGGCGGCAGCCCCTCGACCCGGACCGACAGGTCGACCCCGCGCGGGGCGACCGTGGTCGAGGCCTCCCGCCCGTCCGGGCTGGGGTCATGCTGGTCGCTGGATCGGATCCGGGACGTGATGGTCGCCGCCCCCGCCCGGGCGACCCGCGCCCGGACCTGCAGCGTCAACGGCGCCCCGGGCTCGACCGAGGCGATCGACCAGAGGCCGGTGGCCGGGTCGAATCCGCCCGCGCCGGCCTCGGCCGAGACGAGTTCCAGCCCCTCGGGCAGCAGGCTGAGGATCGAGACGTTCGTGGCGGGGTCCGGCCCGGCGTTGGTCAGCGTCAGGGTGATGGTCACCACCTCGCCGGCATTCGGCGCGGGGTTGTCGACGGACTGTGTCAGGGTGAGGTGGGCCTTCCGGGGGGCGACCGTCGTCGAACCCGCATTGTTGCCGGGGGTCGGGTCGAACTGGTCGACCGCCAGGACCGAGGCCGAGGGCGAGACGACACCCGGCGCGACCACCCGGGCGACCAGCCGCAGCACCCTCGGGGACGAGGGGTTGACCGTGCCGGCCGTCCAGGTGCCGGTGGCCGGGTCGTAGGTCCCGGCATCGGGCGTCGCCGAGACGAACGCCAGCCCGGCGGGCAAGGCGGCCGAGACCGCGACGCCGGTCGCCGGGGCGCCGACGTCGGTCAGCGTGACCGTGATCGTGACCAGGTCGCCGACGTTGGGCCGGGCGTTGTCCACCGTCGTGGACACGGACAGGTCGGCCGTCGGCGGCGTGACGGCGACCGAGGCGGAGTTGTTCGCGGCCGTCGGGTCGAACTGGCCGAGTTGGGCGACCGTCGCCGTGAAGGTCCGGCGCCCCGGCGAGGCCACCCGGGCGACGATCCGCAGCGTCCTGGGCGCCTCGGAACTGATCCCGCCGACGAGCCAGGTGCCGGTCGCCGGGTCGTAGGACTCGCCGTCGGAGGACGACGAGACGTACTCCAGGCCGGCGGGCAAGGCGGCGACCACCCGGACGCCCGAGGCGGAATCGGGCCCCGCGTTGGCGACGGTCACGGTGAAGGTCACCAGGTCGCCGACGTTGGCGCTGGGCGCGTCCACCGAGGCCGCCAGGGACAGGTCGGCCAGGCGGGGGGCGATCGTGGTCGATCCCGTGTTCCCCTCCGACGTCGGGTCGGACTGGTCGACCCCCGCGATCGAGGCCGTCGGGGCGAACGGGCCGGGGGCCTCCACCCGGGCGACGATCCGCAGGACCCGGGGGGTCTCGGAGTCGACCCCGCCGACGGCCCAGGTGCCGGTGGCCTGGTCGTAGGTCCCGGCGTCGGGCTCGGCCGAGACGAAGGCGAGCCCGGCGGGGAGCAAGGCCGCGACGCGGACGCCGGTCGCGGCGTCGGGCCCCGAGTTGGAGACGGTCACGGTGATCGTCACGAGCGTCCCGGCGTCGGGCCGGGCGACGTCCACCGAGGTCGTCACGGACAGGTCGGCCTGCTGGGGGGTGATCGACGCGATCGCGGCGTCGTTGCCCGGCTCCGGGTCGAACTGATCGGCCCCGAGGATCCGCGCCGACAGGGTCGCCGGGGCGGCGGAAACGACGCGGGCGACCAGCCGCAACACCCTCGGCGTCCCGGGCTGGGCCACGCCCACCGTCCAGGTGCCGGTGATCGGGTCATAGGCCCCCCCGTCGGGGTCGGCCGAGACGAACGACAGGCCGGCCGGCAGGAGTCCGAGGACGCGGACCCCGGCGGCAGGATCCGGGCCCGAGTCGGTCAGGGTCATCGTGAAGGTCACCAGGTCGCCGACGTTGGGCCGGGCGTTGTCCACGACGGCCAACAAGCCCAGGTCGGCCTGCTGGGGGATGATCGTGGCGGTGCTCGCGTCGTTCGCTTCCGTCGGGTCGAACTGGTCGACGAGGGCGACCGAGGCCGTCGGGGTGATCGAGCCGGCCTCGGCGACCCGGGCCACGACCCGCAAGGTCCGGGAGGCGCCGGGGGCGAGCGTCCCCAGGGTCCAGGCCCCGGAGATCGCGTCGTAGGACCCGCCATCGGCGGTGTCCGAGACGTAGACGAGCCCGGCGGGGAGGATGGCGTCGATCCGGATGCCGGAGGCGGCATCGGGGCCGGTGTTGCTTACGGTCACGGCGATCGTCACCGTATCGCCGACGTTGGGCCGGTCGTTGTCGACGGAGGCGGCCACCGACAGGTCGGCGACCTGCGGCGTGATGGAGACGCTCGCGCCGTCGTTCGCCGCCGACGGGTCGAACTCGTCGGCCGAGTCGATGCCGACCGTGGCGACCTGCGTGCCCGCCGCGACGACCCGGGCGCGGACCTGGAGGGTCAAGGTCGCACCCGCCGGGACGGTGCCGACCGACCAGAGGCCCGAGGAAGCGGAGAACGTCCCCTGGGCGGGGGACGCGAAGATCGGCTCCAGCCCGGCGGGCAGGGCAACCAGCAGGGACGCGTTGTTGGCGTCGTCCGGGCCATCGTTGGCGACCGTGATCGTCAGGACGACCTCATCTCCCACGTTGGGCCGGGCCTCGGTCGAGACGATCGACACCGACAGGTCGGCCTGCTTCGGCGTGAGGGTGACCGAGCGGGTGCCATTGGTGGCGTCGGGGTCGAACCGGTCGGACGGGGCGATCGTGGCCGTGTACGTGATCGGCGAGGGGGAAGCGACCCGGGCGCGGAGGACGAGGGTCGCCGACGAGCCCGACGCCAGGGTGCCCACCTGCCAGGTTCCGGTGGCCGGGTCGAACGTGCCCTGCCCGGGCGCGGCGGAGTCGAATACCAGGCCGGACGGCAACGCATCCGCCACGCGGACGCCGGAGGCGGCGTCGGGGCCGGAGTTGGAGAGGACAAGAGTGAACGTCACGACGTCGCCGACGTCGGGCGTGACGTCGTCCGCCGTCATGGCGAGGCCGAGGTCGGCGAACCGGGGCGTGACGACGGCCGAGATCGCGTTATCGTCCGCGACCGGATCGGACTGGTCGAGGGCGACGACGGTCGCCTTGATCGGGATCGGGTCGGCCGAGACGACCCGAAGCCGCAGGGTGAGGCGGGTCGAAGAGCCCGCGGCCAGCGTGCCCACGGTCCATGTGCCGGTGGCGGCGTCGAAGGAGCCGAGGTCGGGGGTGTCCGCCACGTACGCCAGCCCGGCGGGCAGCGGGACGCCGACCCGGACCCCGGTCGCCTCGTCGCCTCCGCGATTCCGGAGGTCGAGGGTGACGGTGATGACGGCGCCCACGTCGGGCCGCTCGGCGTCGATCGCGAAGGACAGGCCGACGTCGGACGACTGGGGCTCGATCGTCGCCCCGGCCTCGTTGTCGTTGGGGTTCGGGTCGAACTGGTCGGCCTCGTCGATCGTCGCGACGACGGTCGCCGCCCCGGGCTCGGCGACGAGCACACGAAGGATCAGCACCGCCGAATCGCCCGAGGCGAGCGTGCCGACCGTCCAGAGTCCGGTCTCCGAGTCGTAGGTGCCGAGGCCGGCCGAGGCGGAGACGAACGACAGGCCGGCCGGCAGGGGGACGGCCACGACGACCCCGGTGGTCGCGTCGATGCCGAGGTTCTTGAGCGAGACGGTGAAGGTGACGACATCGCCCACCAGCGGGGACGGGTCGTCCACCCGGTTCGTCAGGCGAAGCTCGGCCTGCTGCGGCTCGATCGAGGTCTCGGCCGCGTCGTTGGCCGACGCGACGTCGAACTGGTCGACGGCCTGGACCTCGGCCCGATTGATCATCGCGTCGGGATCGGTGACGATCACGGTCAGCGTCAGGGTGGCCTCGTCGCCCGGGGCCACCGAGCCCACCGTCCAGAGGCCGGTGGCGGAGTCATACGCCCCCTGGCCGGCGGACGAGGTGTACGCGAGGCCGGCCGGCAGGATATCCTTCAGGACGACGCCCGTGGCGGCGTCGGGGCCGGAGTTGAACACGCTGATCGTCAGGGTGATGGTGTCCCCGACGTTGGGGATCGGGTCGCTGACGACGTTGCCGACCACGAGGTCGACCCGCCTCGGGCGGACGAAGGCCGAGGCCGCGTCGTTGCCCGGCGCCGGGTCGGCCTGATTGGCCCCGGCGATCGTGGCCGTCAGCGGCGGTGGGGCGACCGACACCACCCGGGCCCGGAGGGTCAGCACCGCCGGGGTGCCCGGGATGACGTTCCCGACCGTCCAGAGGCCGGTCTCCGAGTTATAAGACCCGCCGATCGCCGAGGAGTCGACGAAGGCATAGCCGGCCGGGATCGGGACGGCCACCGAGGCCCCCGTGGCCGCGTCGGGGCCGAAGTTGGTCAGGGTGAACGTGAAGGTGACGACCTGGTTCGCGCCGGGGTTGGGCACGTCGACCGCGGCCGCGAGGCCCAGGTCGGCCCGGGCGGGGGTGATGACCGCCGATCCGGAGCGGTCCTCCGGGGTGGGGTCGAATTGGTCCGAGGCGACGATCGCGGCCGCGAAGTCGGCGGGGGACGGGGCCGCGCCCTCGTAGGTGATGACCATCGTGACCTCGTCGCCGAACACGACCGAGGGGATGGTCCACACGCCCGTGGCCCGGTCGTAGGTCCCCAGGCCGACCTCTTCCATGAGGAGGACCAGCTCGACCGGGACCGAGGTGGCGATGCGGACGTTGGTGGCGTCGTCGGGGCCGAAGTTCCTCACCCGGACGAGGAAGGAGATGGCCTCGCCCACGATGGGTTGGGCCGGGTAGGCCCCGACCGTCAGCACGAGGTCGGACCGCAGCGGGGTGACGGTGGCCGAGGCGACGTCGTCGGCGGCCGCCGGGTCGAACTGGTCGGCGCCCAGGATCGAGGCCGCCAGGGTCGCGGGGTCGCCGCCGGTCACGATCGCCCGGATCGTCAGCGAGGCCGAGCCCTCGCCCGCCAGCGTCCCGACCGACCAGGTGCCGGTCCGGGCGGAGTAGGTCCCCTGCGAGGGGGTCGCGTCCTGGAACCGCAGCCCGGCCGGGAGCGCCGCCGCGATCCGGGCCCCGGTCGAGGCGTCCGGCCCGGAGTTGTTGAGGGTCACCACGAACGTGACCAGGTCGCCGACATTCGGCCTCGCCTGATCGACCGAGGCCCCCAACGACAGGCCGGCCTGCCGCGTGACGAGGAAGGTCGACGCGTTGTTGTTGGCCTTCACCGGGTCATACTGGTCCACGCCCTGGACCGAGGCCACCACGTCGCCGGAGGTCGGGGCGACGACCGACAGCCGGAGGACCAGGGTCGCCTCCCCGCCCGGCGCGATCGTCCCGACGGCCCAGGTGCCGGTGGCGAGGTCGTAGGTGCCGGGTCCCTGGGCGGTCGCCAGGGTCAGGCCCGCCGGGAGGCTGTTGGCGATCGCGACGTTGGTGGCGGGGTCGTCGCCGGCGTTGGTCACGGTCACGCGGAGGGTGATCGTGTCGCCCACGTTGGGCGTCGCGTCGGAGAGCACGGAGGCGACCGCCAGGTCGGAACGCTGCGTCGTGAGCGACGCCACGGCGGTATTGTTGGAGGCGGACGGGTCGAACTGGTCGAGGCCGGAGATCGAGGCCGAGGCGGCGATGGAGCCGATGCCGACGACCTGGCCCAGGATCGTCAGGGTGATCGGCGTGCCGGGGGCGACCGTGCCGACCGTCCAGGTGCCGGTGGCCTGATCGTAGGTCCCGGCTTCGGGGATCGCCGAGATGAAGGCGAGGCCGCCGGGCAGGGGGGCGGAGATCGCCACGCCGGTCGCGGTGCCGGGGCCGGGGGCCGTCACGGTCACCCGGTACTGGACCACGGCGTTGACGTTGGGCCGGGCCTGGTCGAAGGCGGAGGCCAGCGACAGGTCGGCCTGCTGCGGGGTGCTCGTCGCGGTGGCCGCGTTGTTCGCCGGATTCGGGTCGTACTGGTCGCTGGCGAAGATCGACGCCGTGTTGGTCGTGGCCGCCGGGGCGGTGACCCGGGCCCGGATCGTCAGGTAGTTCAGCGTCCCCGAGGGGACCGTGCCGGCCGTCCACATGCCGGTCGTCGGGTCGTAGTTCCCCAGGGTCGGCGTCGCCGACAGGAAGAGGAGTCCGGCGGGCAAGACGTCCCGCACCCGCACGTTGGTGGCGGCGTCGGGGCCGGCGTTGCCCAGGGTGATGGTGAAGTCGACCTCATCCCCGACGAGCGGGGCGGCGTTGCTCACCGCCTGGGTGGTGGCGAGATCCGCCTTCTGCGGGACGATGCCGACCGACGCGGCGTCGTTGTTCGGGGCGATGTCGGGCTGGTCGGCCTGGGAGATGCCGGCGGCGCTGGCGATGGCGTCGGGCGAGTCCACCCGCGCGGTGACCCGGAGGACGGCCTCGGATTCCGAGGCGAGCCCGCCCACGACCCACACGCCCGTGGCGGTATCGAAGGTCCCCTGGCCCGCGACCGCGGACAGGATCGTGAGCCCGGACCCCGCCGCCGACAGGAGCCGGACGCCCGTGGCCGCGCCCGTCCCGCCGTTGGACACGCGGGTGGTCAGCACGACCACGTCGCCGACGTTGGGCCGGGGCTTGTCGACCGTCTTGGCGACGGCGAGGTCGACCGTCCGGGGGGTCACCGCGACCGACGCCGTGTTGTTCGCGGGCGTCGGGTCGTACGTCGACGCCGACAGCACCGTCGCCGTGGCGATCGACGCCGAGGCCGAGGTGACGTCGGCCGTGAGGGTCAGGGTGGCCGGCGTGCCGCCGATCGTGGCGATGGTCCAACGGCCCGTGGCCGGGTCGTACGTCCCCACGCTCGCCACGGCCGAGACCAGCGAGAAGCCGGCCGGGAGCCGGTCCGAGATCACGACGTTGGCCGAGGCGTCCGGGCCCAGGTTGGTCAGCGTGGTGACGAAGGTGACCCTCTGGCCGACATAGGGCCGATTGTCGCCGACGGCCTTGGTCAGGCCCAGGTCGGCCCGGAGCGGGGTGATGGTCAGCTGGCTGGTGTTGTTCGCCGGGACCAGGTCGGGACGCCCCGAGGCGGCGATCGTGGCGGTGTTGACGACCGCCGAGGTCGCCACGACGCGGGCCACGATCGTCAGCCGCGCCGCGCCGTCGAGCGTGCCGACCGTCCAGACGCCGGTGAGCGGGTTGTATGACCCGACGGTGGCGGTCGCCGACTGATAGACGAGGCCCGTCGGCAGCAGGTCGTTGACGACCACGCCGCCCGCCAGGTTGGGGTTGTTGTTGGCCAGGTCGATCGCCAGCGTGACCAGGTCGCCGACGTTCGGGGTGAGATTGCTCGCCGTCTGGCTGAGGGACAGGTCGGCCGCCTCGATCACCGTCACCGACGAGACGCTGGTGCTGGCCGAGAGGCTCGCCCCGGTGGACTGGCCGGACAGGCTGATCGCGGACTGGGCGGCGATCACCGTGTTGTCGGGCGTCGTCTCGGCGACGATGACGCGGTAGGTGACCGTCGTGGAACCGCCGACGGCGATCGTCCCGCCGGCCGATGAGGTCGCCCCGGTGCCGAGCCGCACGGTGAGCCGGCCGGTGGCCATCTGGTAGTCGGCCTGGTCGTCCCCGGCCGCGTCGGTCTTGGGACCGGCGTTCGCCCCGGAGCCGATGGCTAGGGACCCGGGGACGTAGCGTGTGCCGTCCGGCAGCGGGATCGACAGCACGACGTTGGTGCCGGCCTCGCCGGAGGTGATCCGCACCGTATCGGTGTATTCCAGGACGTCACCCGGGGAGACGACGCCGCCGTTCAGGTCGGCCACGGTCTTGGTGGCCTCGACGACCGGCGCGTAGAGGTCGATGGCCGTCGTCACCACGCCCGGGTAGTAGGTCTCGTTGTCGGTGGTCAGGTTGATCGTGGCCGAGGTCGCCCCGTTGGCGATCAGGCCGCTGGTGGCGATGATGTCGGCGTCCAGGCCGAACTGGTTGGCATAGTTCGGGCTCCGCGTGGTGACCGGCACCCCCCGGTTGCTGATCGTGCTGTTGAGGAAGTTGTCGGCCGGGTTCTGGGCATCCGACAGGGTCGACCCGTTGAACTTGAGGGCGTCGCCGTTGTAGCCCCGATCCCCCTCGTAGGTGATGAATCCGAGGCTCGCCTTGACCGCGCCGGAGAGCGGGGCCTTGAACCCGCTGATCGGGATCGTGACGTTGGGCGTCTTGGTGTCGACCACGGCGAAGCCGTCGAAGACCGTCAGGTTGCGGGGCGGGGCCGACGGGTCGCCGTAGGCGATCACCATCGACCACCCGGCCTCCTTGTCCGCGCCGATGTTCGCCTGGACGTTGGCCACCCCGTAGGTGCCGACCCCCGCCGCGCGGACGGCCGCGGTCACGTCGGCGAAGGCATGGTAGTCACCCGTGCTCTGAGACCCGACGATCGAGCCCGTCACGGTCGTGTAGCCCGCCGAACCGGGCGTCTGGAAGAGCACCCGGTTCCGGTTCGCCGACGACGATTCCGCCCCCCAGTACAGCCCCGCGAACAGGACCGTGGCGCCCCGGGGGAGGGCCAGGTCGGCCCGGCTGGAGTTGAACGTCGAGGCGTCCGAATCGATGTCCACGTAGGCCATCGAGAAGTCGTTATTGTTGAGCTTCGTCCCCACCCCCGCCCGGGCGTTGGCCGCGCCCGACTCGCGGTCCGGGGCGGTCATCAGCGTGTTGGCGACGAAGGCGATGTCGCCGTTGGCATTCGTCCCGAACCGCACGGAGAATGGGGTGATTACTGCCGGCATGAGTCGGGATTCGAGCCTGGTCAGCGGCTCGCGGAGCGAGATGGATCTCGACCGGTTCCGGGGGCGGCGGGCGACGGGGCTCGGATCACGGTGTTTACGGCTCATGGTGGTCGAGTGATCCTTCTCTGGTGCTTCGATCCGGCGGGGAGGGCGCCGCCCCCACGATGAGTCGACGGGCCGAATGGGCCAGGCATATAGGCCATGACAGGGTCACCATAAAACGCGAATTCGGGCGATGCGAACTCGCCATTGGAAGATTTCTTGTTCATACCAGTTCTCGACATCCCGAAGGATATCCTTGGCACTTCCACGAAGGCGAAGTTCCACCGGGATGGCCGGCCGACGCTGGCCATCCCGGTGGTCCCCATCGCCCCGGGAGGCCGGGAGTATCATCGGCGCAAGACGGCTTCATCGCCGTCGGGACGTGCCCTGGGAGGGGCAATTCGCCGCTTAACAGCGCACCACACACACGGCACAATCCAGATTACACACGCACACAAATTCACCAAGCATTAACGGTCACAATCCATACCTGCTATCCAATAAAATCGCATTCCATATCGCCGCACAGCCGCCATATCAATGCCCATGGCAGTCGAATCGCATGCACGTCGTTCGCTCGGCACAGGACGCCGCCGCACGCCTGCGGTGACGGGGTTAGATTCCGGTGAATCCCATCCGCCCTGCTCCCCGCGATCGCGATGTCATCTCCAGCCAGAGCGGGATGTTTCCAGGGGCAAGGAGCGATAACGGGGCCCATCTCCGGTCATCAGCCACATCGGCTCCGTGCATGTTATCGCCAGGAAGCCGAGCAGGACGGACCCGGGGATCGTGACCCCGTACTCGTAATTGTCCCAAGTCTGCGGCGGGATGCCGATCCTGTCGGCGAGGTCCGGCACGCCGGCTTCGCCGAAACATTCGACCCGGATGGTCCGCAGTCGGGTGGCGAGTTCGAGACTCCCGACCTTCTCCAGCATCGTGCCCATGCTCGATACCTCCAACCAGGCTCAAGTTGCGAACAGGCCCACCGGGAAATCCGATGGCGGACTCAAGGCACCACATGTTCATGATCTTCTCACCCATAGATATCCAACGGCCCGGCTGCCTCATTTGGTGTCCCTGAAATCGATCTCGCCCACGCGTCGGGACAGGGCGCGGACGTCCTCCCAGAGGGCTTCCCACTCCCGGCGTTCGGACGGCGATAACCGGCCCAGCGCCTCGGATCCCCTCACGCTCGAAAGGTCGCGGGTCGACGTCCACCGCGCGATGCATCGGGCGACGTGGAATCGGCATTGGGGCGTCCTCGCGTCGAGTTGTTTCCTCCAGGTCTCCATGTCGGCCCGGAGCAAGCCGAGCGCCTTGCGACGAGACTCCTCGCGCATGGCGAAGATCCGGGGGGCGTCCCCCTCCATCGTGGTCGCGGCGAGGACGGCATTGCAGGCGGCGTCGAAGGGGACCGTATGCCAGTGGTCCTCGATCAATTCGGGGTGATCCTCCAGGGCGGCCGCGAAGAGCCGGCCCGCGGAGTCGTGATCGCGCCGATCCCGGAAGACGGCGGCGAGATCGAGGCACAGGTCCACGTCGCGAGGGATCTCCTCCCGGGCGATCGGGATATGCATCGCGTCGGCCCGCGTCGCCAGGTCCCGGAGGCGGGCCAGCCGGCCCACCGCGCCCGCATCCCGCACCTTTCCCATCGCCAGATCATCGAGCACGGCGATGGCGGCCGACGCCTGCCCGCGGGCGAGCAGGACGGAGACCAGCCCTTTCGCAGCGTCTCCATTGGACGGGTCGAGGTCCAGGGCCCCCTTGAACTCCCCCTCGGCCTCCTCGCTGGCGGGGTCCGCGAGGCGGAGGATCTCGCCGAGCGAGACGCGGGCGGCCGGCCCGGGGCGGGTCCTCGCGACCTCGCGGGCCAGGGCCTCGGCCTCCTCCGAACGGCCGAGCCCCACGAGCAGATTCCTGAGCATGTCCTGGGCATAGTCGTAGCCCGGCTCGCGCCGCAGGACCTCCCGATACGCCTCGATCGCCGGCTCGATCTTGCCCTGGATCGCCAGGGCGTATCCGAGATGGACGCGGCAATCGCCGCAGTCCGGCTTCAGGCGCACCGACTCGCGCAGCTCGATCTCCCCCCGCTCCGGTTGGTTGCGATCCAGGAGGTTGTTGCCGAGGTTGAATCTGACGTAGTAATCCAGCGGGCGCAGGCGGACGGCCGCCTCCAGTTCGGAGGCAGCCCCCTCGTGGTCGCCATTCTCCCTGAGGCCCCGGCCCAGGACGACGTGGGCCGGGGCGGACTTCGGCCGGACGGCGACCGCGGCCGCCGCGAACTGGAGCGATTGCCTCCTCAGGTCGGCCGAATCGGCCTGCTGGAGCCGGATCGCCAGCGTGAGGTTGATCCAGAAGTCGTCGGGGTAGACCCGTCGGGCCGATTTGAGCACGGCCAGGCTGTGGGCCAGCAGGTCCTCCCGCGCCCCGCGCGTCGCGCCGGTGAGCACCCGCCCCAGCAAGCAGAGGCCGGTCGCCGTCCGGGCATCCAGCCGCGGGTCGGAGGCCAGGCGGACCAGGGAAGCCTCATCCTGCCGGGCGAACGCATCGCGGACGGCGTTGGTCCAATCGTCGGGATCCGAGGCCCGGGCGGCGAGCAGCGGCCGCTCCCATCCCGCATCGCCCGGGTCGAGCACGCCCGGGCGGCGATGGGCCAGTTGCCTCCGGATGATGGCCCAGTCGTCCAGGGCCGCGGCGATGGCCTTCGCCGTGATCGCGGGGCGACGGCCCACCGCCCGGCCGATGTCCTCCGGATCCCCGGAGTCGAGGTCGATGCCGGCGTCCCGGAATGCGTCCCTGTAGTCGGAATCGATGGCCGGGAGGTTGACGAGGCCGTCGTGGCAGCGGATCCGGTCGAGCTGCCGGACCAGGACCGCGTCCGCCCGGGTCGCATCGAGGCCGCGTCCGATCTCGTCGGAGATCCCCCTCAGGCGCCGGAGAGATCCGGGATCGGCCTCCTGCTCCAGCAGATCGGACGCCTCCCGGGCGGCCGCCATGGCGACCTCCCACCGCTCCGGTCGGCCATCCGGGTCCGCTTTCGCCGCGTCGCGGAGGGCCTCGACCCGGCCCAACGCCGTCGCCACGCGGTCCCTGTTGACCTGGCGACGCCTCGCGACGACGCCGAGTCCGGCGCCGACGGTCACCAACAATGACAGGACCGCGACGACCAGGGCGGTGGTCAGGCGCCGTCGTGCCTGTTCCTCGGCGGCGCGGGCATCGGCCTTGGCCCGCGCCAGCTCGGCGACCCGGAGTCGCTCTCCCACCGAGTCCAGATAAGCTTGCAAGCGATCCGCGACGACCGAGGCGTCGGGGGGGCGACGCGAAGGATCCGGCTCCAGGCAGTCGCACGCCAGGGCCACGAGCCCGGGGTCCGCCCCGCTCGCCCCGAGCCTTGCGATCGTGCCCGAGAGGTCCCCCTCCGCCGAACGCTTCAGCACCTCGATCGACGACGCCCCTTCGTAGGCCGGGCGTCCGGTCAAGATCTCGCAGAGGATGGAGCCCAGGCTGAAGACGTCGGACCGCTCGTCGATCCGGCAGGGGTCGCCGGATGCCTGCTCGGGGGACATGTAGGAAGGCGTCCCCAGGACCGCCCCGAATCGCGATTCGGCGGGGTCATGGGCGCCGGCCTCCTGCCCGCCCGGCGATCCGATGTTGGCCGGCCCCCCGCCTTCGCCGAGGACCTTGGCCAGCCCCCAGTCCGTGACGTGGACCTCCCCGAAGGGGCCCAGCAGGATATTCGACGGCTTCAGGTCCCGGTGGATCACCCGGCGGGAATGGGCATAGGCGACGGCCCGGCAGACCTGGAGGAAGACGCCCAGGAGACGCGGACGCTCCGGCTCGGAGGCCGGGGTCGGGCGCATGAATTCCGCCAGCGTCTGCCCCTCGACGAGCTTCATCGCGATGTAGGGGAGTTCGTCGTCGCAACGCCCCAGCTCGTAGATCGGGACGATCCCCGGGTGCTGGAGCGTCCCGATGATCCGGGCCTCCGCGATGAACCGGCGGAGCATCTCGGGGCGCTCGCGGTACGGCGGCCTCAACACCTTGATGGCCAGGTCACGCCCGAGCCGCTGGTCCCGCGCCCGGTAGACGCGGGCCGAGCCCCCGTGGGCGATCGGCTCGAGGACGAGCAGCGGCGTGGCCGACGGCCCGCGATGCTCGAAGCTCGGGGCCGAATCCCCGGTATCATCGTGCGCGGCCAGCCCGATCGCCATCAGGCAGGTGGGGCACAGATCCAGGGGCGAGCCGGGCAGCGAGAGGTTCGGGCAAGATGGGCCGTGGCCGGAAGCGATCATAATCACCCTCGTGCGAGGCGGGGATCGTGACCCCATCCCTCTACAGCTTTATAAGGGATATTCCGGCCGACCTGACTCGCGCGGTCAATCCGACGAGAGCAGTTCGAGCATCGTGCGGATTTCCTCGTCGATCTCCGCGTCCGTCGGGGAGGCGAGGGTCGAGGCCACCTCGCTCCGCAACGCCTCCCGATACCTGCGACGGAGCCGGACGATCGCCGCCTGGACGGCGGCCACCGTGGTCCCCGCCTCCGCGGCGAGTTCCGCATAGGGCCTGGACCGCATGCCTTCCGTCAACGACGCCTTGAGGCGATCGAAGCTGTCCCCCCGCCCGGCATCGACCTCCTGCCGCTCCAGGCGGTCGAAGGCCCGGCCCAGGAGGGACACGGCCCAGGCGCGATCGAAGAGTCGCTCCGGGTCCAGGTCGAGGCTCAACTCCTGCGAGAATCTCCTCTCGGCGTCGTCGATCGGCAGGAAGGCCGCCCCCCCGCCATGTTTGACGCTGCGCAGGCGGTCGGAGTGGTCGGCGAGGAAGTAGGCACAGTCTTTCCGGAGGAGGGAGCGGAAGCGGCCCCGGCCGCGATCGGCGGCCCGCATCAGTCGGCCGTCGAGGATCCTGATGAAATATTCCTGCGAGAGATCGCTCGCATCCTCCGGCGTGTAGCCGCGTCCCCGGATCATGGCGTAGACCGGATACCAGTAAGCGATGCACAATTCTTCGAGGGCCGCCTTCGATCCGGGAGACCCGGGGTCGGCCGCGGCCGAGACCAGGGTCCAGCGAGTCGTCGGGAATCGGTCCATAGGAGAGGCTCCGCCCAACACGATACGATCTTTCAGGATCGGCCCAATTAACGACCCCCCACCGGATGAGGAGTTTAATGCCACGGTGGACGCGTCGTCCACACGAGGAGCGATGGAGCGTGCCGGTATCGCGGGCCGGCCCCGATGCGTCGGTCCGATGGCGAACTCGGTCCATCCATCTCGGGGGCTCATCCCGGCCCGGCGGCCCGAGTCCTACCCTGGCGGCTTGCCGAAGGATAGGCATCGGCGGCCCGGCCTCGCCTCACCGCTCGCCTGGGGGGAGGGCGGTCGATGGGCCCATCTGAATCGGCCGGCGGGGCGCAGGCGCCGCCCGAGGCGACCTCGTCCGGGATCGCCCCCGGACATGCCCCTCGATCCACGCCGCCAGGCCCTCGCCCGGCACCATGATCGGCGCGGCCCAACGCCCCTCGGCGGCACCCTTCCCCCGCACCCCGGAACGGCCCGATCGCCCCGCCACGGCCGGACGGGGCCGCCGCCAGGACCGGACCACCCGCCCGGGTGATGCCAGGCCGAAGGCCCGAATGGCCCGCAAATTCGACTGATGGCGACCGGCTCCCGGCCCCGTGCGGCCCAGGGCCTCGGGGGCCCGGCGTGACATCGGCATCTGGCCCGAGTAAACTCGTGTCGAAACGAACCCGGGCGAGATCCAACTTCGGAGGGGAACGTGATGCGTCGATCGCTCCTCGTGGCCTTGGGCTGGGCATTCGCACCCTTCGGCGCCGCGGCCGCCCCCGCCGATCTCGCGCCGCCCCCGGCCGATCTCGCCCGGCGTGCCGAGGCGATCGCCGATGCGGTCCTATCGCGCCAGATCGACCCGCCGGCACGGCAGCAGATGTTCCTCGACGGGCTCAGGGCCGTGTACCTCGCGGCCGGCGTCCCCCATCCGGCCGACCTGGCTCGGCGGGCTTCCGCGATCGCGACCCCCGAGCCACTCGCCGCCCTGCTCGTCGAGGCCTGGCCCCGCTCCTCCGCGGTGGACCTGAAGGCCGGCGCCCTCGAAGATGCCTTGCTCCGGGGCATGCTCTCGGGGATCCCCGGCGCCTCGCTCCTCTCCGACAAGGAGCTGCGGGTTGCCGAGCAGATCGAGGGGAACCTCTACGTCGGCGTCCAGATCGCCATCGCCTACGACGTGGCGGAGAAGCGGCCGGTGATCGCGAAGGTTCTCGAGGGCGGGCCCGCCGATCGCGCCGGCGCCCGCAACGATGACCGGATCGAGGAGATCGATGGCGTCTCCACCCTGGGCATCCCCCTCGCCGAGACGATCGATCGGCTCCGCGGGGCGGAGGGGACCGACGTCGTCGTCCGGCTCCGCGGCAAGGCATCGACCGAGGCCCGCACGCTGACCATGACCCGGGGGCGGCTGCCCCGCGAGACGGTCATGGGCGTCCGCAAGCGGCCCGACGGCGGCTGGGCCTTCCGCATCGACGGCCCCGACGCGATCGGATACCTGAGGCTCGATTCCATCTCGGGGAGCACGCCCCAGGAACTCCGGCAGGTCGCCCCCCGCCTCGAAGCCGAGGGGGTCCGCGCCCTGATCCTCGACTTGCGGGGGGTCTCCCAGCCCGGGCTCCATCCCACCGTACTCCTTGCCGACAGCCTGCTCGACGGCGGGACGATCGGGCGAGTCCGCACCGGCGACTCGGTCGAGGCCTACGAGGCGGAGCCCGACGCCCTGTTCCGCGACCTGCCCCTGGCCGTGATCGCCGACCGCACGACGACGGGGGCGGCCGTGTGGCTGTGCGCCGCGCTGCAGGACAACCATCGGGCCGTGGTCGTCGGCACGCCGACCGGCGCCGATACCGAGGTGCAGTCGACGGTGGCGCTCCCGGGCGGCGGGTGGTGGTTGCGGATGACGACCGGCCGCCTGGAGCGGGGCGACGGACGCCCGCTCGCCGGCCCGACGCGACGGAGATCGGAGATGGGGCGGCTCTCGCGATTCGAGCCGTTCGACGCCCAGGATGGGATCTCCCCGGACCTCCCGATCGTGCACCTCGGCCATGGCCCGATCGGACGGGTCGACGTGGCGTCGGATGACCCCAGGATCGATCCATTCGTGGCGAAGGCCCTCGGGCGTCTCGCCCGGGATCTCAAGCCGGCCGGCCCCTGATCCATCGGATTCCCGCGTATCGAGGTGAGAGACATGGCCGGAACCGGGCGGATCGGTGTCTTCGCGACCGGCGTCCAGCACGTCGCGGCGATCCTGGCGTTGGTGGCCTGGGCCGGCCCGCAGGTCGGCGGCGGTCTGACGGCGGAGGAACCGGCAGCGACCCGGTCGAGACATCCGGTCGCGCTGGCCTTCTCGCCCGACGGCTCCCGGCTGTTCGTGGCGAATCGGGACAGCGGTAGCCTTTCGGTCGTCGACCCCGCGGGGGCGAGGGTCGTCGCCGAGCACGACGTCGGCCGCAGCCTCGCCGACGTCGCCGCGCTCCCCGACGGCCGCCACCTGCTCGCGGTCGATCGGGGGGCGGACGTCCTGCTCCTGCTGGAGTGGCGGGACGAATCGGCCCGGGTCATCGGCCGGCTCGCGGTGGGGACCGACCCGGTCCGTCTGCTCGCCTGGGGCGACGGATCGCGATGCGCCGTCACCTCGAACGGGGCGAGGCGGGTGACGCTGGTCGACCTCACGCGGGGCGCGGGAGAAGAGTCGCCCGTGATGAAGGTTTCCTGCGCGATCGAGCTGCCGTTCGCCCCTCGCGAGATGGCCCTGGTCCGCGACGGGTCGCGCCTCGTCGTCGCCGACGGGTTCGGCGGCAAACTCGCCGTGATCGACCCGTCGCCGGGCACGCTCGAATCGATCCGCACCCTCCCCGCGCACAACATCCGGGGGCTCGCGACGTCGCCCGATGGCCGGTCGCTCGCCGTGGCGCATCAGACGCTCCACCGCCTGGCCCGGTCCAGCTTCGAGGATGTCCACTGGGGCTCCCTGATCAACAACCACCTCCGTTTCCTGCGGGTCGACGCCGTGACGACGGCCGGCACCGACGCCGACCTGCTGCGGGGCGGCATCCTCCGCGACCTCGGCGGTCCGGGGGACGCGGCCGGCGACCCCTCGGGCCTCGCCTTCGGCCGGTCGGGCGACGTCCTGGTCGCGCTCGGCGGCGTGGGCGAGGTCGCGCTCGGCCGCGACCCGTGGTCGGAAATGCGGCGGGCCGCCGTCGGCGGCGGGCCCTCGGCCGTGGCGATCGACCCCAAGGGAGCGGCCGGTTACGTCGCCGACGGGTTCGACGACACGATCTCCGTCGTGGACCTCGCGACCGGCGCGCGGGTCCGGACGATCCCGCTGGGGGACCGGCCCCGGCCCACCCCGGTCGCGCTCGGCGAGCGCCTGTTCCGCGACGCGCGGCTGTCGCATGACGGCTGGATGAGCTGCCACAGCTGCCACACCGACGGCCACACCAATGGGCTGCTGGCCGACACGCAGGGGGACGACTCGTTCGGCACCCCCAAGCGGGTCCCGTCGCTCCGGGGCGTGGGGGCGACGGGACCCTGGAACTGGACCGGGTCGAGCGACCGGCTCGAAGATCAGGTCCGCAAGTCGATCGAGACGACCATGCGCGGCCCGTCGCCCTCGGACGATCAGGTCGACGCGCTGGTGGCCTACCTCGGCTCGCTGCCGACCACCCGGCCCACAGCGTCGGTCGCGGCGGCCGACGCGGTGGAACGCGGCCGGGGGTTCTTCCTCGCCCGCCGCTGCGGCGAGTGCCACGCGCCGCCCAACTACACCTCGGCGGGGAGCTACGACGTCGGGTTGGCCGACGAGGCGGGACACCGCAAATTCAACCCGCCCTCGTTGCTGGAGGCCGGCGTGCGCGGGACGTACTTCCACGACGGCCGGGCGAAGACCCTGGAGGAGGTCTTCGTCAAGTTCCGGCACCCCCGCGACGCCGCGACCTCGCCCGAGGAGGCCGCCGACCTGGCCGCCTTCCTCCGGTCGCTCTGATCCGGGCGAGAGACCCTTGACCAGGAGTCGGCGAATCCCGGGCGGTTCGAAATGACGGGCGAACGCGGATACCACGCGTCCGTCCCGGAATTCACGGCCGCGCGTTGGCCATCCCAACCATCGTCCCGGGGATCGGGTTCGCTCGACGTGACCACCGGGTGGACGAGGAGCAGGACAGTTCTCGAAAGCGCAGCATTCTCGGGCCGCTCCTTCGGGTCCGGTTTGGTGCAACGATCGTTGACGTGCGCCTACAATCTCGCGGCGACCCGGTCGCGGGCCGCCGATCCCGTCGATCCGGACGAGTTCCTTCATGCACCTGGTCTGGCACCGAACCGAACTGCGGACCCACGACCACCCCGCCCTGGACGCCGCCGCGCGGTCGGGCGAGACGGTCCTTCCCCTGGTCATCATCGACCCGATCATCTTCGGGCGGCCCACCACCACCCCGCGGCGTCAGGCGTGGTTCCTGGAGAACGTCCGGGCCCTCCGCGAGTCGTACCGGGCGCTGGGCTCCGACCTGATCGTCCGCGAGGGCGTCCCGCATGAGGTCCTCGGCCGGCTCGCCGGGGAGGCCAAGCTCACCCATGCCCACTACATCCGCAACCACACCCCCTACGCCCGCGAGCGCGACGAGGCCGCCGACCGCGTCCTGCGCGAGGCGGGCGTCGAGGTCCACGCCCACCCCGGCCAGTACACCCACCCGCCCGGCGAGGTCCGGACCAACTCGGGCGGCCGCTACACCGTCTTCGGGCCGTATGGCCGCAAGTGGCTGTCGCTGCCGAAGCCCAAACTGGCCCCGACCCCGTCCGATCTGCCGCCCGTCCCCCGGCAGATCGCCCGCGGCACCATCCCCGACGTCGCGAGCGACATCCCCCTGCCGGAGGCCGGCGAGCGGGCGGCCCTGGCCCGGCTGGAGTCGTTCCTCCGCCACGGCGAGGAAGGCTACCCCGTGGCCCGCGACTTCCCGGCCCGGAGGCCCAGCACGTCGCACCTGAGCATGTACTTCAACATCGGGGCGCTCGGGCCCCGCGTGGCCGTCCATCGGTCGCACGACAGCAAGTGGCGGTCGGAACTCGCCTGGTGGGACTTCAACGCCGAGGCCCTGGACCACCACCCCGAGGGGGCGACCCTGGAGTTCAAGGAGCCGTGGCGCGGCTTCCCCTGGCGGGACGACCCGGCGGAGGCCAGACGCTGGGAGGAGGGGATGACCGGCTTCCCGATGGTCGACGCCGGGATGAGGCAGCTCCGGGCCACCGGGTTCATGCACAACCGGGCGCGGCTGGTGACCGCGTCGTTCCTGACCAAGCACCTCCTGATCGACTGGCGGGTCGGCGAGGCGATCTTCCGGGGCCTGCTCCTGTGCGGCGACTCGGCACAGAACATCGGCAACTGGCAATGGGTGGCCGGCTGCGGCTACGACGCCTCGCCCTACTTCCGGGTGCTGAACCCGGTGTCGCAGGGCGAAAAGTTCGACCCGAAGGGGGACTACGTCCGCGAGTGGGTGCCCGAACTGGCCGGGCTGCCGGGCAAGTCGATCCACCGGCCCTGGAAGGCCGCCAAACCGCCCGCCGGCTACCCGGCGCCGATGATCGACCTCGACTTCGGCCGCGAGCGGTTCCTGGAGGCCGCCCGCGCGTTCCTCCGCCGCCCGAGGAAGGACGCCGGCGGTTGACCCGGGCGGGCCGATCCTTGTCGAGCTTTCCCGTCGTCTGGGATAATGGCCGACGCCGCGTGCCGCCGGCCCCCCCGCGGCGTCCCGTCCCGACCACCCGGGCCTGAATCTCCCCATGATGTACCGGACCTGCCGCCTCCTCGTGCCCGGACTGCTCCTCCTGGCCGGCTTCGCGTCCGCCGACGGGCCGGCGAAGACCTCGGGCAACCCGATCCTGAGCGGCCACTACGCCGACCCCGAGGCGGTGATCTTCGGCCGGACCTACTGGATCTACCCGACCTACTCCGCCCCGTACCGCGATCAGGTCTTCTTCGACGCCTTCTCGTCGCAAGATCTCGTCACCTGGCAAAAGCACCCGCGCATCCTCGACACCGGCAAGGTGACCTGGGCCAGGCGGGCCATGTGGGCCCCCTCGGTGATCGAGAAGGGGGGGAAGTACTACCTGTTCTTCGGCGCCAACGACATCCAGAACGACCGGGAGGTCGGCGGCATCGGCGTGGCCGTCGCCGACGCGCCCGAAGGCCCCTATCGCGACCACCTCGGCAAGCCTCTGGTCGACCGGTTCCACAACGGCGCCCAGCCGATCGACCAGTTCGTCTTCAAGGACGCCGACGGCGCCCACTACCTGATCTACGGCGGCTGGCGGCACTGCAACATCGCCCGGCTGAACGACGACTTCACCGGCTTCGTCCCGTTCGCCGACGGGTCGACCTTCCGCGAGATCACGCCGGAGAACTACGTCGAGGGGCCGTGCATGTTCATCCGCAACGGCAAGTACTACTTCATGTGGTCCGAAGGGGGCTGGACCGGCCCCAACTACAGCGTGGCCTACGCGATCGGCGACTCCCCATTCGGCCCGTTCCGCCGCGTCGGCAAGGTCCTGAAGCAGGACCCCGCCATCGCCACCGGCGCCGGCCACCACTCGGTGATCCGGGTGCCGGGCACGGACGAATACTACGCCATCTACCACCGACGCCCGCGCGGCGAGACCGACGCCAATGCCCGCGTCACCTGCATCGACCGGATGGAGTTCGCCGAGGACGGCACCATCAAGCCGATCCGGATCACGGTCGAGGGCGTTCCGCCACGGCCGATCGATTCGACCAACCGGTGACGTCGGCTTCTCGCTCGCGGGCGGATCATCTCGTTTCAAGCACACGACTTCCCGGGGGCAGTCCGATCGCGATCATCGAATCCGGAGCGGAGGCAACGGTCGCCCCGCGGCTGACCCGGCGGACCACCGCCGTGATGGCCGTCGGGTGTGGCGTGACCGTGGCCAACCTCCACTACGTCCAGCCGCTGCTCCCCCAGATCGCCGGCAGCCTGCACGTCCCGGAGGGGAGCGTCGGCCACATCCCGGCCCTCCCCCAGATCGGGTACGCCCTCGGCCTGCTCCTGATCGCCCCGCTGGGCGACCGGGTCGAGCGGCGTAGCCTGGTGTTGTGGATGCTGGCGGCGGTGGTGGTCTCGCTGGTCGCGATGGCGGCCGCGCCGACCCTGGGACTGCTGGCGATCGCCAGCTTCGTTCTGGGCGTGACGACGATCACCCCGCAGTTGCTCCTGCCGTTCGCCGCCCATCTCGCCCCGCCCGGGGAGCGGGGACGGGTGGTGGGGACGGTGCAGGGGGGGCTGCTGGTCGGCGTCCTGCTCTCCCGCGCCGTCAGCGGCCTCGTCGGGGAGCAGTTCGGCTGGCGGGCGATGTACGGGATCGCCGCCGCCCTCTCGGTCGCGCTGCTGGTGGTCCTGCGCCGGACGCTGCCCCGGGACGAGGGCGACGCCGGGTTGACCTACGGGCAACTGCTCCGGTCGCTCGGGGAACTGGTCCGGGACGAGCCCGCGCTGCGTCGGGCATGCCTCTACGGTGCGGCGACGTTCGGGGTGTTCCTGGCGTTCTGGTCGACGCTCGCGTTCCACCTCGCCGGGGACCCGTTCCGCTACGGGAGCGGGGTCGTGGGGCTGTTCGGGCTGGTGGGCGTGGTCGGCGTGCTGGCCGCGTCGGCGGTCGGCAAGCTGGCGGACCGGACGGACCCGGGGCTGATGGCGGGGCTGGGGCTGGCCGTCATGCTCGTGTCGTTCGCCGTGCTCTGGGCCGGCCGGGCCCACCTGGGCGGGATCGTGGCCGGCGTCATCCTGCTCGACCTCGGGATGCAGATGACGCACGTCTCCAACCAGGCCCGGATCTACTCGCTGAGGCCCGGCGCCCAGAACCGGCTCAATACCGTGTACATGGTCTCGTGCTGCGTCGGGGCCGGGGTGGGCTCCTTGATCGGCGGGATGGCGTGGTCCGGGCGGGGCTGGGGCGGGGTCTGCCTCGCCTGCGGACTGATGCTCGCCGGCCCCCTGGCCGTCTTCGCCGCGAGCCTCCGGCCCCGGACCCGGTGATCGCCCCGGCTCGCCCTCAGCCTTCAGGCTCATCGGCCCGGGCGACCCGTCCCGGGGGCCGGCCGCGGAACCGGGCGACCTCCGCCGCGAACGCCCGGGCGGCGTGGCTGCGGTAGGCCCCCCGCCGCCAGAGCAGCGAGACGGTGCGCCGGGGCGTCGGGCCGTCCAGGCCCACGGATCGCAGCCCGCCGACGCCCTCGCCCAGCGCCAGGGCCGGCAGGATGGTCGCCGCCCCGCTGCTGCGGACCGTCGCCAGGATCCCCTCGATCGAGTTCATCTCGACGGCGATCACGGGCCTCGCCTTCGACCCTTCCAGATATTCGTCGACGAGACGGCGGGTGCTGAACCCGGCCGACATCAAGACGAGCCGCTCCCCCTCCAGCGACCCGGCCCCCACCCGCTTCCGCCTCGCCAGGCGATGGCCGTCCGGCACGACGAGGACCAGTTCCTCGTCGAACAGGTCCTCGGCCTCGACCTCCGACGGATCGGCCGGCGCGAACGAGATGCCGAGGTCGATGCGGCCGGCGGCGAGCCGCTCGGCGATCTCGCCGGCCGACAACTCCTCGACGCGGACGAACAGGCCGGGATGGGCCGCGGTCAGCCGCGCAACCGCCCCGGGGATCAGGTAGACGTTGGCGGTCTGGACCGTGCCGACCACGACCCGGCCCCGCCTCAGCCCTTCCAGCTCCCGGATGGCGACCACGGCATCCTCCATCTCCCGCAGGGCCCGCCGGGCGTGCTCGCGGAAGATCTCCCCGGCCGAGGCCAGCCGCAGCCGCCGGCCGATCCGCTCGAACAGCGGGGCCCCGACCTCGTCCTCCAACTGGCGGATCTGCTGCGACAGCGTCGGCTGCGACACGTCGAGCCGTTCCGCCGCCCGGGTCACGTGCTCGTCCTCGCAGACCGCGAGGAAGTAGCGCAGGTGGCGGAGTTCCATACGGGAGATCCTGATCGATTTCACCTATCAAACCCATCACAAATGGGTCTTGGACCTATCAAGGCTAGGGGTCTAGGATACCCCCGTCAACAACTTCGGCCCTCCGCAGGGGCCATCGGTGACGGGCCCTGCGGCGTGCGATCACCCCGACCGGACCAGGAGCAGGATCATGACCAAGGCCATCTACTATCACGCCGGCTGCCCCGTCTGCGTCTCCGCCGAGCGGAGCATCGCCGAGTCCCTCGACCCGGCCCGGTTCGAGGTCGAGGTCGTCCACCTCGGTGAGTCCCGCGACCGGGTCGCCGAGGCCGAGCGGGCCGGGGTGGTGTCCGTGCCCGCCCTCGTCATCGACGGCGGGGTCTTCCACATCAACCACGGGGCGGACCTCTCCGCCCTGAAGTAACCCCCGGACTCCCGGAACCCGCACGCCAGACCCGAGGAGGCGATCCATGAGCACGACGCACGAGACCCGGCCGACGAAGTACCAGTCCGCCGACTTCGACAAGACCCCGCCGAGCCCGCGGGTCGAGATCCCCGACCGCCTGATCCACGAGGGGGTCGAGTCGGCCGGCCGCCACGGCGATTACTCCGCCCAGCGCAAGCACCCGGTCTTCTTCGTCGACCTGCCGACCCACTGCATCAGCATGACGATCGGCTGGCTCGACCCAGGCCAGTCGTCGAACATGCACCGGCACACCTACGAGACGGTGCTGTACGTCCTGGAAGGGCAGGGCCACAGCGAGATCCAGGGCCGCCGGGTCGAGTGGAAGGCCGGCGACGCCCTCTACATCCCGGTCTGGGCCTGGCACCGGCACACCAACACGGCCGAATCCGGCGTGGCCCGCTACCTGGCGTGCGAGAACGCCCCGCTGCTCCAGAACCTCGGCGGCATCGCCCTCCGCGAGGAGGCCCAGAAAAAGAGCGAACCGGCCCCCGGCCCCGGGGAGGCCCATTGATGTCGCGCGACGTCCCCTTCGAGGGAATCATCGCCTATCCCATCACGCCCTTCCGGGCGGATGGGGCGGTGGACCTCCCCAAGCTCCGGGTACTCCTGGACCGCCTGCTCGCGGGCGGCGTGCACGGGATCGCCCCGCTGGGGAGCACCGGGGTCTTACCATACCTCTCCGACGACGAACGGGAGGCGGTCGCCGAGGCCACCCTGTCGCACATCGGCGGCCGGGTCCCGACGCTCGTCGGCGTGTCGGCCCTGACGACCGAGCGCACCGTGCACCACGCCCGGTTCGCCGAAAGGGCCGGGGCGTCGGCGGTGATGGTCATCCCGATGAGCTACTGGAAGCTCACCGACGCGGAGGTCATCGGCCACTACGACGCCGTGGCCCGGGCCATTTCGATCCCGGTGATGGCCTACAACAACCCGGCGACCGGCGGCATCGACATGACGCCCGAGTTGATCGCGCGGCTGCTGGAGATCCCCAACGTCACGATGGTCAAAGAGAGCACCGGGGACGTCGGTCGGATGCAGCGGCTGATGCAGCTGGCGGGCGACGAGGTCGCCTTCTTCAACGGTTCCAATCCCTTGGCCCTCGCCGCGTTCGCGGCCGGGGCGCGGGGCTGGTGCACGGCGGCCCCCAACCTGATCCCGGGCCTGAACCTCGAATTGTACGAGGCCGCGATGGTCCGGAAGGACCTTGCCGCAGCCCGCCGCGCCTTCTATCGCCAGCTCCCGCTCCTGCAGTGCATCGTGGCGGGAGGGCTGCCCCGCACGATCGCGGCCGGCCTGGAATGGCTCGGCGTGGATGCGGGTCCGCTCCGGGCCCCGCTGCTCCCGCTCGGCCAGGGCGAGAAACAACGACTGGGGGCCATCCTCGACGACCTCGCTCGACCGGATTGAGGGCGCCGTCCCGACCGTCACGGGGGACAACTTGCCCCGGAGGCCCTCGGCCTTGGCCCGTCGTTCGACGACGGCTTGCAGGCCGGGCAGGGCGAAGTTTCCCAAGCGGTGACGCCCTTCCGAGGGTGGCCGACAGACGCTTGAGGTGGACCCTGATGCCGCCCAGGGTCATGACTTCGAGCGGGCCGTCAGCATGAGTCTCCAGGGACGGGCCATGCCCCCAATGCGACGAGGGTCGTCTGACCGAAGGCTTTGGTAAGCCTCTGGCAAGACGACCCTTCATTCTGCCGCAAATCTTGAGTACCGAAGGTCGGACTCGAACCGACACGGGTGTTAGCCCACCGGATTTTGAGTCCGGCAGCGGAATGCCAGAAGTCCATACAGGATGAGAACTTCGAAGATGACACGATTGCGGCTTGTGGAGCCTGTTCGGACATGAGTCTGCGACGAGTCATCGAGGCATGGCCTGACTTGCCCTTATTCCTGAAGGAGGCGGTGATGACTCTGATCGAGGGAGGTCATCGGCGGGGACTTTCGTGAAGTTGCTCCCGTGATGACGAGCATGCGACAAAAAGGTTGATGCAAAGGAGGAAGGCGGGCCTGTCACGGGCGATGCCCTCCGGCGACCAGCCCTTTTATTTTCACTTGTCGGGGCGAATACCCATGCGCCCAGCTTACCTCCCTGGTAGCCTGGGCCAAAATTGATACGGAGCCAAGTGGGGCCACATCGATTTGAGGGTGGGTAACGCCGTGCGAGGACCTGCAGTCGAGGTCGTCGCCACGACTTGCCCCCGGCCCTAGTGACGGTGCGAATGGCACCATCCGTCCGGGAGGCCGACGCCATGCATCGACGCCACTTCCTCCAGGCCGCCATCTCGGGAGCGATGCATGCATCGAGCCAATCGTGGGCGATGGCCGATGATCGGTGTGTCCCCGTGATCGATACCCACCTGCACTGCTTCGCACGCAAGGACGACGCCAGGTTCCCCTACGACCCCGATGGGCCGTATCAGCCGGATCAACCGGCCACGCCCGAGCACCTGCTGAAGTGCATGGCCGAGGCGGGCGTGGACAATGCCGTGGTCGTCCACCCCGAGCCCTACGGGGATGACCATCGCTACCTGGAGCACTGCCTGGAGGTCGGGCGGGGAAAGCTTAAGGGGACCTGTCTGTTCTTCGCCGATCGGCCCGGCTCGCTCGACCGCATGAGCGCCCTGGTCAGGAAGCACAAGGGCAGGATCATCGCCGCCCGCATCCACGCCTATGCCCCGGACCGCCTGCCCCTGTTCGGCAAGCCCGAGTTGCGGGCGTTGTGGAAGCACATCGGCGACCTCGGCCTGGCGGTCCAGATCCACTTCGAGCCCCGGTATGCCCCCGGCTTCGAGCCGCTGATCAAGGAGTTCCCCGAGACGACGGTGATCATCGACCACCTGGGCAGGCCGTTCCAGGGCAGCCCGCAGGAGTACACCTTGGTGCTCGGCTGGGCCAAGCTCACCAACACGGTCATTAAGCTCTCGTCACTGCAAAGGCGGGAGGAGTACCCCCACCGGGACGTGGGGCCGGTCGTCAAGAACCTCGTGAGGCGGTTCGGCCCCGACCGGTTGATCTACGGCGGCGGGTTCGGCGCCGGGGCCACCGGGTCGAGCTATCGGGCGTACCGAGAGCGTGCTCGCTCCTTCCTGGCCGACCTCTCCGATGAGAACCAGGCGAAGGTGTTGGGCGGGACGGCGGCGAGGCTCTACTGGTCAGAAAAGTCTTACAAGAGTAAGATTTGCCTCCAGGGCAAACGGAGATGGCCGGGTGGGTGCTTGACCGCATCTGGGAACGGGACGACAATTTGACAAACATCGCACCCACTCCCAAACCTCAGGTAAACGGAGGCATATCATTATAAGTTCATAAATATACATATCGTTTAAAGTCGGCGCAATCCTCGTTTTCACATTCGGCTAAAGCGAAAATCAGAGGACCGCCTCGGACGAATTTTCCTCCTCGATAAACTCTGGAATAGTCATATGGCTTCTGGTAAACCAAAAATTTTCATATCTTCAACAATTTACGACTTTCGTGACTTGCGATCCGCAATTAAGTATTGGCTGGAAGAGCTAGATTATGAGGTTTTCCTTTCTGAGTTTAATGATTTTCCGAAGCTGCCAGACCAAAACTCCTACGACGCCTGCATTCAAGCCATTGAGATGGCCGACTACTTCATTTTGTTGGTTGGTGGACGGGTTGGCGGATGGTTCGACCAGAAGCAGCGGATTAGCATTACAAGGCTGGAATATAGAACCGCATATCGAAAATTGACTGAGGGGCGTCTAAAAATTTTGACCTTTGTCAGGCAAGAGATCTGGGACATCAAGGAAGACAGGAAGGCTCTAAGTGATTTTCTTCAAAGAGAGTCTTCGCAGAATTTGGAACTAGACAATCCCATCATCGCAGAGTTACCAAATCACCCGAGCAAGGCGATCAATGACCCCAAGGATCTTTTCGACTTCTTGCGTGAGATAAGCAGAGCGGACGAAATGAAAGCAGCGATCAAGGGGGAATCAGCCTTTCCGGCGGGAAATTGGGTTCACACATTTGCAAATTTTAGAGACATAATAGATTCTCTTAAGGTTGCTTTCAATATTAATTACAGCGTGCGAAGGATTACTCTGGCGGCCAACCTTCGCCATGAGCTACTTGGGAACATCAAGGCCCTACTCGGCAAAGTAAAAGGAGTCCCAACGCCTCAATATATGTGGACCAGTGCGGCTCGCAGCCAATTGAAGGGTGGGGTCGATGACACATCGATCTACAAGGGCAATTCGCTGTCAAATCTAGCGATATTTTGCCTGATTGGCGCAAAAGCAGGAGACCGACTGGCAGTCCACTTTTTGAATGAGGCGTTATCATCAGGGGAGTTTTTGGATTTTAATCCCGAGGACGACAAATACCAAGTGGGCCCACTTCAAGAGACTCTAATCGCCCTGAGAGACCAGATCGACAGACTCAATTCGCTTGAGAAATTAATCGACATTCAATACAGATACCGTTTCGTAGAGAAATTCAAAACATTCAAAGGGCAAACCAAAGTACCAATCCCCAACCTCGAGTTAGTACAAATATTCAGCATACACGACTGCCAATCAAACATTTTTGAAATACTCTTACGTTTGTTCAAGTACTTCGGCAGTGGTGAAGACCGCTTATCTACTTTGGAGCTACGCCCTCCATCACCCTTCGATGGCGAGACATTGTTAATGTCAAAGGAGAAGCCGTCCACCGAGGAGGTGGAGTCTTGGCTTTCAACCCTTTAGAACATGAACGGTTGGCCTGCATGGCGTGCGAGTGGTACTTGGGAAGAAGATCAGGGTTGCAACCCAACCATCATTTCTCACCGTTTAAGGACGCCCACAATGAAAGATGATCTCGAAATCCTCTGAAATTTTTGCAAGGAACATTACGAGCAGGGGCGTCATCAGGAGACCCAACGGTCCAACATCGGGAACTTTATACTGGTGATTGAGGGAGCGATCTTGGCTTTTGTAGCAAACAAGCCCTTAGATCAAATCGGGTATTCCTTGCCCGTGTTCCTGATCTTACTCGGAATTTTCGGGGCCGTGTTTAGTCTTAAACATTACGAAAGGTTTCGATTTCACTGGCGGATTGCTGGGGCTTTACGAAACGAAATCGAGCAAAGGTTGTCAGTTGCAGGAACTCCCACGCCAATTCTTGGTCTAATTCAACAAGGAATCGCAAAGCACAATACTAAACGCTTGAATCGGTTTATCGAAAAAATTCCACTCTTTGTCCTATGGATTTTATTCCATTTGGGGGTCTCTATAATCGGCATTGTCCTTGTAACACAGGTTTCCAACCGATCCACGCTTGCTTCCCAAAACGATTCAAAATTACCAGGGAGGCACGCTGTCACCCTTCCCGTCCAGGATGATTCGGTTCCACAGTTAAAAGCAAAGCCTACACTGCCCCAGTCGCCGCATACGACCCCCATCGCCCCGAATTCAAAGCAGGCGAATCCGGGCGCAAAGTAACGAATTCGATGAATTTGGCCCCCGTCGCATGCATCACCCGGCGGAATCCGCCATGAGATTGATCGCCATCAGCCGTCGAGTCGAGTCGAGTCGAGTGCAATATTGTTAGTCGCATGCTTCCAACCTCTGCGTCAGAGATTCTGGCTCGGCCAGGCGGTGGTCGGTGCCGACGACGACCAGGGCCGACTCGGGCAGTCCGCTGGCCCGTACCAACTCCAGGCTGTCGGCGATCGGGATCACGTCGTCGGCCTCGCTGTGCAGGACCACCGTGCCCGGCTTGACGGTCGTGACCTTGCCCCAGCGCTTTCATGCCGGGCAGAGGAGGACCAGCGGGGTCGAGCCCGACTCGACATACACCGCCACGGCGCCGCCACGGGAGGAGCCGACGATCAAGTCGGGGCGGTGCCGGTCGTACTCGGCCTGGGCGGTGCGGACGGCCTGGTCCCAGTCGTCGTCCGAGAGGGCCGGGTTAATGACCTCGTGGCCGTGCCTGATCAGGTAGGATGGCTTTACGCCACCTGGGACCGAGTGCCAGCCGTGGAGGAAGAGGATCTGCATCGGGAGGAGGTGCGGATTGGTCAGAATGGGATCTCATCATCATCGTCGGGGGCGACACTGGGGTGGGGAATTTCCGGCCTCTTCGACGGATCAGTAGATTCGCCTTCTTGGAGATCGGGGCCATAATCGACGGCGGGTTCCGGCATCTCCGGGGACTTCTCCTTGGCGTATAACCTATCGAATTCTTCCACACGATCCGCATCGAGTGCGGACCTATGCAGGGCCAGGAGCTTCGTCAGGATTGAACGGACGCCGGGCTCTTCGGCGATCCAGTAGACCTGATTGTTGTCCAAGGCGGCTTCGAGGATCTCACACGCCTGGTCGTCGGTCAGGTCATCAACCTGGGACAAGCCCCTGAGCGTCCTCCTCGTGGCCTTGAAGGTCGGGCTCTTCGCCAGGTCCTTGATCAGGATCTCTTTCTCAAGCTCGGTGGCGAGCTTGATCTGCGGGAATTTCTCGTTGAAGAATGCCGACAGCCGCCTGTAATACTTGACCTTACCCTTCTTCTTGCTGGACCACTCCCGTTCGAGGAACGGCGAGAACTCGTCGTCGCTGCCCTCCATCCGATAGTCCACGTCTTCGGCGATCAGGGAGAGGTCATGCCCGTCCTCGACATGTTCGAGCAGGCACTCCCAGTTGATTGCATCGCCAAGCGAGTCCTTCTTGCCCGGCGGGTTCCCACGCCGGTGACGCCAGAACGCCCTGGTGATGACGGCCTGGGACGCCACATTCATCTTTGCCTTGGCGAACAACTCCTTGATCACGGCGTCGGCCTTGAGCTTCTCTTTGCCGAAGTCCTCGGTGAGCCTGCGGAGCAAGAGGCCCTTGGCTTCGTTGTACCGGCGGATCGCAACTCTCATCTGCTCATACGGCTCTTCGTAGTCCTTGCAGAGTTGGGGGAACTGGTCGTTCAGCCTGTCCGCCTTGAATTTCTTAATGGCGTCGTTGAACTTGGCGTTCCGGTTCCGCCAGAATTCGTCCACGACCTGATCGGTAACATGGAGCGTTACCTTTTCCTTCTCGATCAGGACGACGAGCTTCCGCAACTCTTCAAGGTCATCGTTCGAGTAGTGGTAAAACGAGAGCCAGATGTTGGTGTCGAGAAACAGGTCCACGTCTTAGCTCTCCCTCAGCCGTGATCTTTGCCTCGCCTGCTTATGGCACTTTGTACGAGCTTCGTCGAACCTCAGGGTCGGTAGCGGTACGCCAAGTCCAGCTTCCTATGGACCAACGAGATCGTCGTCAGAATGTCGAGGGCGTCCTGCTCGGTCATGTCCCATTCGAGCCTGGGGTTGTGGGCCAGCGGGTTGCGGATGGTGCCGTACAGGCCCTTCAGGAGGTTCATAAAGCCCCGCTGCTCTCCCTCCAAGCTCTCGGTGTCCAGCCTGTTGATGGCGACCAGGGGCGGGCCATACCTCATGCCGAAGGCGGTGTAAACCAGTTCGACGCCATCCCCGGTCGTTCCCGAGAGGCCCCGGATCTTCGACGTGATGCTCTTCATCGCCTCGAAGACGGCGTGGAAGTAGTCTTGCTGGAGAATCTCGGCGTTGCAGAACCTCAGGACGTCGGCGTGGACGGCACGCTGGACGAGGGCGGCGTGGAGGCGGTTGGCCCGTTCGAGGGCCTGGTCGATGGTCCGGGCGGCGTCGGCCTTGCGGATCTGGCCGTCCTCGCCGAGGGTCATCCCGCAGAGGGCCAACACGGTGTTCAGCCGGTTCCGGCGGGCGTGGAAGACGGTGGGGTTCTCGACGTACCGGGCCGGGTCCATCGACCGCTTGATGAAGATGGTGATGTGGTTGCCGACCTGCTGCTCGTTCTGGATCGTGACGAAGGCGTTGAGCAGGCGCTTCCGCTTGGTCATATCGGGCGAGCAGTCGGGAATGCGGCTGTCCCGGAGCAGGTAGCCGATCTCCGGGCCGGTCAGGTTGCCTTCGGTGTCGCCCAGGATGCGGCTGATCGCCTCCAGCCGTTGAGCGTTGAACGGGGCGACGTGCTGCTTGAAGGTGGTAGACACGCTGCTTCCTGGGCCTCTCGCTACGGGGATCGGTCAGGTCGGGAGCGGGACGAGCCGCAGGCGGCCCTCCTCGGCGACGGCGAAGTGGCCCGACAGGCGTGGTCTTGAGCGAGTGCGACCGCCGACGGCCCCTCGATCTTCGTGAGATTGCTCCTGAGTTGTACATCCGGTTGTTCTCGTCCAAGTCGATGCCGACTCCGGGACCTGGTTGAGTACACCGAAAAAAGGTTGGCTCATGATGGATTTCGGGGTGGTGGTTTGTTGTTTTCGTCATAACCACTTTCAAGAGCGAGGTTTCCGACCCCATGGCCTAATGCTCGCACTGAGCGAACAAGTTGTTTTACTGCATGGAGTTATGTCCGACACGGATAGACCACCACCCCGGAATCCATCATGAGCCAAAAGGTTAACTTGTTCTTCTCAACTCACGAGATAGCTTGAATGAACTCGGCTACGTCCTTGATACTTGCAAGAATCGAGGCGACGGTCGGGGCGACCTCCTTGACCCGCTCATAATACCGTTTGATCAGCCCGCCCTCCTTTGCGTGGCTTTCGATTTCCGCCGTCAACTTTCCCAGGTTGTCGGCCACGTCATGCTTGTCGGCGACCGGCAGGTTGAGACCATCCAGGCCGGACCGGGCTTCCAACAAGAGTCTTTTCGCCTCTTGGTCGAGCGTCTGCGAGCCCTCGACGTGATCCTTGTAGACCGAGATATCCCTGGCGTTCACGGTGCCGGAGCCGACCACGCCGCCGATGTTGTCGCCATGTACGATGTTCTTCACAATT
Organism: Tundrisphaera macrotermitis; assembly: GCF_051175315.1. Taxonomy (NCBI): domain Bacteria; kingdom Pseudomonadati; phylum Planctomycetota; class Planctomycetia; order Isosphaerales; family Isosphaeraceae; genus Tundrisphaera; species Tundrisphaera macrotermitis. The sequence goes on along the minus strand of NZ_CP195100.1, from coordinate 586,516 downwards.
TGATCTCCCGTATTGATCGTCATGTGGTTGATGGTCATCGAGCCGGGGAGTCGCCCGAACTCCTTCAGGTACACTTGGCCGATCTCCTCGTCACTGATCGGGGAGTCCTTGACCGGCAAAGAGTCCTTGTAATGCTTGAGCACCTCGGGATGCTCCTGCGAGAACTCGAACAGGAACTCCTTGTCGCAGGGAAATAGCTCTTCGAGCGACTTCTTCGTGACCCGGCGTTTTCCATTCCTCAGGAGTTGCACGAGCGACGAGTTCGTGTTCAGGTTCTCCTACTGGAGGTATTCGAGCACGAACATGTGGTAATACTCCTGATGGTCCGAGGCGGGATGGTAGCGGATGCTCAGCTTAGGGACGAGGAGCACCGGGATGCCGTCGTAGATGGGTAAATTACCGTAGCCATTCTTCCAGTCCCCCAGGGCAGGGTCCCAGGAAGCCCCGGCCTGGACCCGCCGGGACGGGATCTTGTGGATTCGGCACTGAAGCTCCGTGAACCAGACGAGTCGGCGTCGGACGATGTTGATGGTGATGTCGGAAACCTTGTCGTGGCCGATGCCGGGGATCATCAACTCGCAGTCGTTCAAGTCCCGGAGGACGCCGGACCTGGCCGCCTTGCTCTGCTTCAGGCGCTCGTAGAGGTCGATCGCCTGCTCCCCGCCGATGCCCCGCCCCCTCGGGCGGCCCCTAGACTGGCCCAGGTGGGTTATGTCGGGTTCGTGCAGGTTGCTCAGCAGCAGCCTGGCCCGCCCGTGGTCCTCGGCCCGGATGCTATCCACGACGCTCTGGAAGAAATCGACGACGAGGTTGTTGCACTCGATCGACCAGAGGTCGGTCCCGACCTTGAAGGCGTACGGATCGACGTAGAGCGGCACGTCGGTGCTGACCGGGATGTCAACGAAGTCGAGTTCATCCTGGCCCCGCTCCAGGCGGAAGTGCTCGGAGAAGAAGATGACCGTCTCGGTCGGGGCGGCTCCGAGCATCGGGCGGGATCTCCACCGGGGAAATGGGGCGGGACCGGCCCGCAAGGTTGGCCCGTCCCGTGAAGACTTGCTCATCGTAGAGGGCCGGTTAAGGGCATGATCGAATCCTAAGGTCCGCTATCCAAGAAGTCAAACTTCTTGCAAGCCGTGACTTCCCCTTGCTGCGGACACGCCGATGGGGTATGGTTTCGTCGGAGGCCAACGTGAACACGAAGATGCAATCGGTCGGAGAACGCATCCGTCGAAGGCGGCTGGAGTTAAGCTGGACGCAGGACGTACTGGCCGAGAAGGCCGGTATCAGCAAGAGCTTCTTGTCCGACCTGGAGAACGGCAAGCGGAGCATCGGTGCGGACAAACTTCTCGACCTCGGTCGGGTGCTGAGCCTGTCCCTGGACTATCTCATGTCCGGCGAGGAGCCGGGACCGGTCGCCACCGAGGTGCAGATCCCGGCCAACCTGGCTTCCTTCGCTGCGAAGGCGGGCCTGTCGTTCCGCCAGGCCCTCACCCTGCTGGAGATGCACCAGCAGATCGTCGCCCATCGGAGCGTCTCGAAGAAGGGCGGCACGGAGAAGGTGGACTGGCAGAAGTTTTACGAGGCCGTGAAGGAGTTCCTCGAATGAGCCGCCTTGATCAGGAACCCGAAGTCGGCGCCCTCGCCGCCGAGTTGGGCCTATCGGGATGTGGGTCCCACGTCGATGCCATCGTGGGCCATTGCCTGCTGAGGGTCGGTCGATGGGTGCAAGAGGACGGGCCGGTGGCGTCCATAGATCATCTTGAGGCGGTCGTCGCCAGCCGCCTGCGGATGGTCTTCGAGGACGTCTGGAGCGACGAGGACCTCGATGCCCTGATCGAGAAGTACGTGAAGCTCGGGGAGGGCGTCTTCAGGTTCCTCAAGCACGACTTGGACGGCTCGACGTTCGGTGCCACCTACCGCCGCAGCAAGGCGGCCACCGACGCCCCGGACCGACTCGTCGCCATCATCGACTGTCGGGGAGAGAAGGGGGCACGTCGGTTCTTCACCCGTTGGCATGAGGTCGCCCACTTCCTGGTCGGGAACGGCGAGGTGAAAACGCCAGTGTTTAGGGCATCTCACGACCCGCTCGAACGGTTGATGGACGAGATCGCCGCCAGGGTCGGCTTCTACGAACCGATCCTCGGACCGGCGTTCGATTCCGAGATGTCGGGCCGGTCACGGTTGCACTTCGAGGTTGTGGAATCGGTCCGTCGGCGGCACTTCCCCGACGCCAGCTTCCAGTCCACCCTGTTCGCATGCCACCGGAGGACGGCCACGGCGGTCGTGTACCTCGAAGCGTCCCTGGGCCACAAGGCCGAGGACCACCGTGAGATCAGTCAGGGTTCGCAGTGGCTCTTCGAGGACGCCCGGCCCGAGGCCCGGTTGCGGGCCGTCCAGGTCGTCCCGAACGCCGCCGCACGGGCGGCCAACTTGACCATCGTCACGAACATGCGGATTCCCGAGTCCTCGGTCATCCACCGGCTGCACCGAGACGAGGATGCCTTGGAAGCATCGGGCCGGGAAGACCTCGGCTCGTGGGAGCACTCCGGCGGGAAACGCCTGGGACGCCGAGAAGTCTGGATCGATGCCAGGAAGGTGAAAGGGCGCATAATGGCCCTCTTGCAGCCAGAAAACCGAATCGCATCGACTTCACCTTAGATCAGTGAAGATTGATTGCACTTTTCGAAGAATTCATTCGGGCATGGGCGACGTGCATCAACGTCCGGGACGGTCAGCGGAGATGTAAATGGCAAGCGATGTTGTCCTGTCGAAGGGTGATGCGACCGGGGTTTTGGATGTACGCTCCGGGAGGAAGCGCGCCAAGCTGACGCTCGCCAAGCTGGAGACCTTGCTGTTCAAGGCGTGCGACATCCTCCGGGGCAAGATGGACGCCTCGGAGTTCAAGGAATACATCTTCGGGATGCTCTTCCTGAAGCGGCTGAGCGACCAGTTCGAGCAGGACATGGAGGCGCTGCGGGCCGACTACCTCACCAGGGGGCTCCGGGCCGACCTGATCGACAAGCAGTTAGCCAACCCCGACAAGTACAACTTCTTCGTACCGCCCGAGGCCCGGTGGGACCAGATCCGGCACCTGAAGACCTCGGTCGGCTCCGGGCTGAACAAGGCCCTCGCCGCCATCGAGGACGCCAACCCGAACACGCTCCAGGACGTCCTCAAGGGGATCAACTTCAACCGCAAGGTCGGCCAGCGGACGATGGAGGACGCCACCCTCTCGGCCTTCATCCAGCACTTCGAGGAGATCCCCCTCCGCAACGAGAGCTTCGAGTTCCCCGATCTCCTCGGTGCGGCCTACGAATATCTGATCAAGTACTTCGCCGACAGCGCCGGGAAGAAGGGGGGCGAGTTCTACACCCCCGCCGAGGTCGCCCGGCTGCTCGTGCTGATCATCGAGCCCGCCGAGGGGATGGCGATCAACGACCCCACCGTCGGCTCCGGGGGCATGCTGATCCAGTCGAGGGGGTACGTCGAGGAGGTCGGGGGCGACTCCAGGGACCTCGCCCTGTCGGGGCAAGAGGACAACGGCGGGACCTGGGCCATCTGCAAGATGAACATGATCCTGCACGGGGTCAACTCGTCCGACATCCGCCAGGGGGACACGCTCAAGGACCCCCAGCACCTCGCCCCCACCGGCGAACTTCGAAGGTTCGATCGGGTCATCGCCAACCCGCCGTTCTCGCAGAACTACACGAAGAAGGACATGAGGTTCGCCGACCGCTTCCACGTCTTCATGCCCGAGTCGGGCAAGAAGGCCGACCTCATGTTCGTCCAGCACATGGTCTCCGTGCTGAAATCGGACGGGAAGCTGGCGTGCGTGATGCCGCACGGCGTCCTGTTCCGGGGCGGGGCCGAGCGGGAGTGCCGGAAGCGATTCATTGAGGAGGGTTGGCTCGAAGCCGTCATCGGGCTGCCCCCCGGCCTGTTCTACGGCACCGGCATCCCGGCCTGCGTCCTGGTCATCAACAAGGACGGGGCCAGCCAGAGGAAGGACGTCTTCTTCATCAACGCCGATCGGGAGTTCAGGGAGGGCAAGAACCAGAACTCGCTCCGGCCCGAGGACATCGAGAAGATCACCCACGTCTACCGCCACAGGCTGACGGTCGAGAAGTACAGCCGACCCGTCCCCCACGAAGAACTGGGTCGGGAGGACTTCAACCTCAACATCCGGCGCTACGTCGATAACAGCCCTCCCCCCGAGCCGCACGACGTCCGGGCTCACCTCCACGGCGGCATCCCCGCCGTCGAGGTCAACGCCTTGCAAGGCTACTTCGACAACTACGCCGGGGTCAGGGACCTGCTTTTCCAGCCCAGGGATGACCGCTACCTCGACTTCACCCCCGCCATCCCCGGCAAAGGCTCCATCAAGCCCCTCATCGAGACGGCCCCCGGCACGATCGCCAGGCACGCCGCCTTCCACGAGGGCCTGGGGCGGTGGTGGGACCAGAGCGTCACGGCGATCGGCGATCTGCCCAGGACGAGGAACGTCTACGATCTCCGGCGACGATTCCTGGGGACCATCGCCGAGTCGCTCGTGCCCCAGGGCGTGCTCGACGGCAACAAGGTCCGTGGGGCCTTCGCCGGGTTCATGAACACGCTCGCAGGCGACCTGAAGTCGGTCGCCGCCAACGGATGGAACGCCGAACTGATCCCCGAGGAAGACATTCTGCGGTCGCAGTTCCCCGATGTCCTGGAACGGATCGAGGCCGACCGCACCCGCATCGCCGAACTCGAAGCCCTCTTCGCCGCCGCAACCGAGGCCGAGGAGGACGACGCCGTACCGGACGAGGCCGACACCGATGGCGGCTTCCTGCCGAAATCGCTCGTCCAGTCGCTCAAGGAAGAGCGGAAGGCCCTGAACGCCGAGGTCAAGGACACCAAGAAGAAGGTCAAGGAACGCCGGGCCGACGCCCTCCGTGCCGAGCGGAGCCGGTCGCCCCTGTTCGACCCACAGGAGCTTCGCACTGAGGCCAGCGATGACGAGGCGGACGCCCAGGACAGGCTCCGGCGTCTTCACGAGATCGACGAGCAGTTGTCACGCCATACGGCCCTGGAAGTCGAACTCAGGACCCTCCGGGCCAACATGCGGGCTTCCGAAAAAGCCAAGGACGACCTCGTGGCGGCGGCTCGGGCCAGGATCACCGAGGCCGAGGCCAAGGTGTTGATCCTCGCCCGGTTCCGGCGGGTGCTGACCGAGCAGTTCGACGAATACCTGCGGCAGTACCAGCGGGGCCTAGTCGCCTCCGTCGAGAACCTCTGGGCCAAGTATGAGGTCACGGCCAGGCAGATCCTTGCGGAGAGGGACAGGGAGGCGGCCCAACTCGATGGGTTCCTGAAGGAGTTGGGCTATGAGTAATCAAGAGCCAGAAGCCAAGGACCATCCCTTGCCCGAGAAGGCCCTCAAGGAGCTTTTCGCACAGAGCCACGACCGGGGCCGGGCCGGGCTCCCGGTGATGTCGCTCTCGATGGGGCGGGGGCTGGTCCCGAGGAACCAGGACGAGCGCAGGGTCGAGACGAACCTCGGCGACGAAGAACATCGCCTCGTGCGTTCCGGCGAACTCGCCTACAACATGATGCGGATGTGGCAGGGCGTCTGTAGCCTCGCCGAAGAGGATTGCCTAGTTAGCCCCGCCTACGTCGTGGTCCGTCCCCTGAACGGCATGGACCCGAGGTTTTCTGAGTACCTCCTCACCTACGAGGGGACGGTCGCCCAGTTCAAACGCCTTTCTTTCGGGGTCGTTGATGACCGCCTACGGCTCTATTACAAGGATTTCGAGAGGGTTCGAGTCAAGCTCCCGTCTCCAGCGGCACAGAAGAAGATCGGCAAGATTCTGACGACCCTCGACAACCTGATCGAGAAGACGGAAGCCCTGATTGCCAAGTATCAGGCGGTCAAACAGGGGATGATGCACGACCTCTTCACCCGTGGCGTGGACGAGCACGGCCAACTGCGTCCTCCCCACGCCGAAGCCCCGAGCCTCTATTATGAAACGATACTCGGCTGGTATCCAATAGGATGGAAAAAGCTACGACTCGGCGACATCATTCGAAGTATGCAACTTGGGACCAATCTATTGGGCAATCCACAAGGCGACGGCTTACCTCTCCTGAAAATGGGCAACCTGACTAAAGGTGGTTTTTCTTTTGGGAAGCTGGAGTTTTTGAGTGCGTCGTCAGCAGACCAGGCAAGGCCCTTCCTTTTGCAGCACGGAGACTTTCTTTTCAACACCAGGAACACTTTGGAGCTTGTCGGCAAATCAGCCGTCTGGCGTCTTGATCTTCCTGCTTGCGCATTTAACTCGAACATAATGAGAATCAAATTCACGAGTGACTTGGATGACTTTTACGCTGGATACTTCTTCGAAACCCAGAAGGGGTGGGCTCAGTTCAAGAGAATTGCTACTGGCACAACTAGCGTTGCAGCAGTTTATACTCGTGATTTAGTCGAATGCCAGTTAGTATTGCCACCTCTGCTCGAACAACGTCGGATTGTTGAGAGCCTCCGTTCCGTCGAGCATCAAATATATCGGGAACAAAACGCCAAGCATCAATGGCAGCTAATCAAGATCGGCCTCATGCAAGACCTCCTCACCGGCAAGGTTCGGGTCCACGTAGACCCCGCCGAGGAGGCCGCCCATGACTAAGGATCTCCAGCGACCGTTCTCGATCCGCATCTTCGTCCCCGACGGCGACCCGGACGGCCTGCGGCTCGTCGAGAAGTCGAACTGGACGGGCCTGGGCGTCGTATTCAACCGCACCATCTACCGGCAGTCGGTCGTCCGGCCCGAGTTCGACAGGACCGGCGTCTACATCCTCTTCGGCACGACCGAGGCAAGCAGCCTACCGACGCTGTACGTGGGCGAGGGCGATCCGGTCAAGAGCCGCCTCAACCCGCACTTCAGCAAGAAGGACTTCTGGAACTGGGCGGTGTTCTTCGTGGCGAAGGACAACAACCTGAACAAGGCCCACGTCAAGCACCTGGAAGCCCGGCTCCTGGAGCGTGCCAGGGCCGCCAAGCAGTGCAAGCTCGACAACGCCCAGCCGTCGCTGCCGCCGACCCTCTCCGAAGCCGAGGTCGCCGACGTCGAGAGTTTCCTGCTCGACATGCTGAGCATCTTCCCCCTGCTGGGCCTGAACGTCTTCGAGAAGATCGAGGCCCCCCGGAGACCGGCCCGCCACCTCTTCCTCGAATCGAAGGGGATCAAGGCGACGGGGTACGAGGACGCCAAGGGGTTCGTCGTCGTCAAGGGTTCGCAGGTCGTGAAGTCCGAGGTCCCGTCCATCCACCAGTACCTCAGCACGCTGAGAAAGGACCTGCGGGACCAGAAGGTCATCGTGGCCCAAGGCCAGCACGACGTCATCGCCGACGATCACGCCTTCGAGTCCCCCTCCACGGCGGCGGGCGTCGTCCTGGGCCGCTCGGCCAACGGGCGGATCGAGTGGAAGGACAAGGACGGCACCACGCTCAAGGCGATCCAGACGGCGGCGGCGGGCGGGAACGGGGGCGACGATGAGTAGCCTGACTCCGAAAGGATGAGTCTCTCGTGAGCACTGCCGACGACAGTTACCTCAAGTCCTCGTTTATTGAAAGCCTGGTCGAGCACGTCTTCATTTCGGAGGTCCTCCAGGAAGTTTTCTATGCTTTCGGTGAGACTGTTGAGGTCCTGAGATCCGAGGTTGATGCCTCGGGCTATGACGTCGTATTCGAGTGCAACGGCGTGATGCGGCACGTTCAGTTGAAGACCTCGAAGCCCGAAGCCCAGTCCAAGGGACAGAACGTGAACCTGGCCCTCTCCGGGAAGCCGGGCGGCTGCGTCGTCTGGGTGGTCCGGGACGAGGATCGTGCGACACGCCGCATTCGGCTCTCCTACCTCTTCTTCGGCGGTGAAGCGGGGCATCCTCTGCCGCCGATCGTCGATCTGAAGGTGGCAAAGCATGCGAAAGCGACCAAGGGCGTCAAGTTGGAGCGCCCGAGAATCAGAGTGATCCCAAAGGGCCGTTTTCGCAGGGTCTCCACGACCAGGGAGCTTGTCGGGCTGCTCTTCGGGTTCCGGGCGACTCCCGATGAAGCGACCCTCCAAGCCATTCTCTCGGATGCAGAGGACAACGAGGTCGTTGATGAGTAGCAAGCTGCCCCTGAACCTCGAAGACCTGCTCCGGCAGCGGACGGTCGAGGGGGACCGGATCGAATATAAGGCGGGCTGGAACCCTGACCCCATTCTGCGGACGCTCTGCGCCTTCGCCAACGACTTCGAGAACCTGGGGGGCGGCTACGTCGTCATCGGCCAGGACTGCGACGACGACGGCCAGCCGATCTTCCCGCCGAAGGGTATCCCCTCGACCCAACTGGACAAGATCCAGCGGGAACTCCTGGGCTACTGTAACCAGATCCAGCCGCCCTACTTCCCCATCTTGAGCATCGAGCAGTTCCAGGGTCGGAATCTCGTCGTGCTCTGGGCACCGGGAGGGCAGAACCGCCCCTACCAGGTCCCCAAGGAGGTCACGGCCAAGCTCAAGGAGCCACGCCACTACATCCGGCGCTACTCCAGCACCGTCGAGGCCAAGGGGGAGCACCTCCGAGAACTCTTGAGCCTGACAGCCACCGTGCCCTTCGACGACCGGATGAACCATCGGGCTGACCTGGACGACCTGCGTCCATCATTGATCCGCTCGTTCTTGCGAGAGATCAAGAGTGACCTGTACGCCAGTTCTTCGAAGATGCCGCTCGCCGACCTGGGCCGGAACATGAACATCGTGGATGGGGGCGACGAATCCATCAAGCCCCGCAATGTGGGCCTGATGTTTTTCAACGACGCCCCCGAGAGCTTTTTTCCGGGGACGCAGATCGAGGTTGTCCGCTTCCCCGAGGGGGTCGCCGGGGGGAACCTCGACGAGAAGATTTTCCAGGGTCCGCTCCACCACCAGTTGCGAGATGCGTTCGTCTACCTGAAGAATCGGGTGCTCGAAGAGCGGGTGGTAAAGCTCCCCGACCGTGCCGAGGCGAAGCGGTTCTTCAACTACCCGTTCTCGGCCCTCGAAGAGGCCCTGGTCAACGCCGTGTATCATCGCAGCTATGAGCAGCGGGAGCCGATCGAGGTTCGGGTCAACCCCGACGGGATCGAGATCGTGAGCTATCCCGGCCTCGACCCGTCGATCAAGATCAAGGCCCTCCAGGTCGGTCGGATCATCGCCCGACGCTACCGGAACCGCCGGATCGGGGAATTCCTCAAGGAACTGGACCTCACCGAGGGCCGATGCACGGGCATCCCCACGATGCGGGAGGCGATGCATCAGAACGGCTCACCCCCACCCCGCTTCGAGACGGATAAGGATCGCACATACTTCCTGGTGGAACTACCGATCCACCCCGATTTCCACCCCGAACATGGGCCTCGCAGGAATACCGGCGGGGTCCAAGATGGGGTCCAAGATGGGGTCCAAGATGGGGTCCAAGACCTGACCGAGACGGAGTGGCGTATCCTCCGAGCGTTGAAAGACGGGCCGAGGAGCACGTCGGGCCTGGCGTCGGACCTCGGGCATCAGGCGATCACGGGCAGCCTCCGCAAGGCCCTGGCCCGTCTCGAAGACCGGGGGATGGTCGCCCTGACGATCCCCGAGAAGCCGAGAAGCAAGCATCAGGAACGGCAACTGACGATCCAGGGGCATAAGACTCTGCGGGGTGGCTGAGCATGTCAGAACGCAGCATCGTCGAGAAGCCATTCCTCGACCAGTTGTCCGCCCTGGGATGGACCGTCATCGACCAGGGCGTCGGCGTCCCGACCGACCCGGCCCGGAGCCGCCGGGCGGGCTTCCGGGAGTGCGTCCTCAGGGACGACTTCAAGCGGGCCGTGAGGGCACTGAACATCCTCTCCGATGGCCGGGGATGGCTGACCGAGAAGCAACTGGACGACCTGCACGAAGAACTGGCCGGGTATCCGGGCAAGGACCTCCTGGAGGCCAACGAGGAGGCCCTCAGGCGGCTCTTCAAGACGACGGTGGACCGCAACGAAGTGACCGGTGAGGAGTACCCGGAGGTCACGCTGATCGACTGGCGGGACTGGCGGCGGAACGAGTTCCTCGCCGTCAACCAGTTCCGCATCGACACGCCGGGGCAGGTCAAGAACTTCATCTGCCCGGACATCGTGCTGTTCGTCAACGGCCTGCCTTTCGTCGTCGTCGAATGCAAGGACGCCACCGCCGTCACGGCCAACCCGCTCCACGAGTGCTTCCTGCAACTGATGCGGTACAGCGAGCAGCGGGAGGAGACACGGCGGGCCGGGCTCCGGGAGGGCGAGCCCCGCCTCTTCCACTACAACCAGTTGCTCGTCCGCACGACCGGCGAGAAGGCCGACTACGGCACGATCACCTCCACCGAGGAGGAGTTCTTCGCACCCTGGAACGACATCTACCCGGAGGAGTACCGGGCCTATACGCCCCCGCTGGGTAAGGAGCGGGCTCAGGAGAAGCTCGTCCAGGGGATGCTGGCCCCGGAGATCCTGCTCGACATCACCCGCCACTGCACGATCTTCATGGAGATCAACAAGGTCCGGGTCAAGGTGGCCTGCCGCTACCAGCAATACCGGGCGACGAGGAAGATCGTCGAGCGGCTGCGGACGGAGGAGACGCCTGGAGAGAGGTCGGGGGTCGTCTGGCACACCCAAGGGTCGGGCAAGTCGCTGACGATGGTCTTCATCGTCCGTAAGTTGCGGACCTGCGAGGACCTGAAGGATTACAAGGTCGTCATGGTCAACGACCGCACCGACCTGGAAGAGCAACTCGGCGAGACGGCCACCCTGACCGGCGAGAAGGTCACGTACATCGGGAGCACGGACGACCTCAGGACGAAGCTGGCGAGCCGATCATCGAACTTGAACATGGTGATGGTCCACAAGTTCCGGGAGGGGACCGACAAGGACGTCCCCGGATACCTCGCCGGTGCCCTCGGAGGGATGCCGACCTACGAACAGTTCGGGGTCGTGAACCCGTCCGAACGCATCCTGGTGATGATCGACGAGGCCCATCGCACCCAGTCGAGCGACCCCGAGGGGAGCTTCAGCGACAACCTCTTCGAAGCCTTCCCCAATGCGACCCGGCTGGCGTTCACCGGGACGCCCCTGATCACCGACCGGCACACGAAGAAGACCGTGCAACGGTTCGGGTCCTACATCGACAAGTACAAGCTGCACGAAGCCGTGGCCGACGGGGCGACGGTCCAGATCCTCTACGAGGGGCGGACGGCGGACACCGCACTCAAGGACAAGCACGAGTTCGACACGAGCTACGACGAGTTCGTGGAGAAGCACATCACGGCCCAGATGCGGAAAGAGGCAAACGTCGAAATGGTGAGGGATCAGGCCCGGCGGGAGCGACGGGTGTTCGAGGACCTCTTCAGGGAACGCACCGACGAGGAGATCCTGGAAATCAAGAAGAAGTACGGCACGAGGGGCGACATCCTCGAAGCCGAGAGCAGGATCGAGGAGATCGCCGAGGATCTGGTCGAACACTACGTCGAGAACATCCTGCCCAACGGCTTCAAGGCCCAGGTCGTCTGCTCGTCGAAGATGGCGGCGGTCCACTACAAGACGTACATCGACCGTGCCCTCGCCGCCCGCCTGAAGGAGGAAGAGGCCAAGCCGGTCCGATCCGGCCAGGTGGAAGGGCTCGGGGATGACGATCTGGAGGGCTACCGTGACGAGGAACTCATCGGACGGCTCGGGTTCCTGAGATCGGCGGTCGTCGTCTCGTCCGAGGGCACGAACGAGAAGGCCGTTATCACCGAGGCCAGGAAGGCTTCGAGGGAAGCCAAGGCCGTGGACAACTTCAAGAAGAAGCTCGACGAGGACGTGCCGGAGACCGGGATCGCCTTCCTGATCGTCTGCGACATGCTGCTGACCGGCTTCGACGCCCCGATCGAGCAGGTCATGTACATCGACAAGCGGGTCCAGGAGCACAACCTGCTCCAGACGATCGCCAGGGTGAACCGGGTCGCCAAGGGGAAGAACCGGGGCTACGTCGTCGATTACATCGGCCTCGCCAGCCACCTGAAGGAAGCCTTGACGATCTACGCCGACGAGGATGACCGGGAGGACGTCCTTGGGGCGATGAAGGAAGTCGCCAGCGAAATCCCGGTCCTGGAGAGCCGGTTCCGACGTCTGATCCAGTTGTTCGCCGACCAAGGCGTGGGGGAGATCGAAGAGTTCGTCCGGCAGACGATCACGGACTCGAAGCGGAATCACGAGACGCTGGAGCGGGCCGTCGAGTTGCTGGAGGATATCAAGGTCCGGGCCGATTTTGAGGTCTACCTGAAGAAGTTCTACCAGAGCATGGACGTCATCCTGCCGAACCCTGCGGCCACGCCCTACAAGATCCCGGCCCGGCGATTCGGTTTCGTGCTCGCCCAGGTGCGTCAGCGTTACAAGGACGAGTCGCTCGACATCTCGGGCGTGGGGGAGAAGGTGCGAAAACTGATCAACGAACACCTCGTCAGCCTCGGGATCAACCCGAAGATCCCGCCCGTCGAGCTATTCTCGCCCGGTTTCATCACGGAGGTCGAAGGGAACAGGTCGTCGAAGGCCAAGGCGAGCGAGATGGAGCACGCCATCCGCAAGCACCTGAAGGTCCACTTCGAGGAGGACCCCGCCCTCTATCAGAAGCTCAGCGAGAAGCTCGAAGCCCTGATCCTCCAGCACAAGGAGGAGTGGGACCAACTCTTCCTGGGACTGTCCGGGCTGCGGCAGGAGGTCGAGGCCGGTCGTCGTGAAGCCGTCTCTGGGCTCTCGACCAAGGAGGCCCCGTTCTACGACCTGATCGGCCAGATCGCCTTCGGGTCCGTGGTGCCGAGCGGGAGCGACGACTCCCTGAAGGACGCCGTTCGGGCGATGGTCGGGCTCTTCCGAAGGGACATCGGCATCATCAACTTCTGGGCGAACGGTTACGAGGTGGACAAGCTCAAGGGTGCCCTGTCGGACCTGCTGCTGCTGACCGGGATCGACGAGATAATCGAGGACTGCGACCGTATCGTCACCGAGGTCGCCGCCCTCGCCAAGATCCGGCACCGGGACATCCTGTCATGACCCGGACCTACAAGGACATCACGTACAAGGTCGCCCGGAGCGACCGGAAGACCGCCAGCATCTACGTCGAGCGGGACGGCCAGGTGTCGGTGCTCGTCCCCTCCAGCCTCTCCGAGATGCAGGTCGAGTCGCTGATCGAGAGCAAGCGGCCCTGGATCTACAAGAGCCTCGCCGAGTGGCACGACCTCAACTCGTCGAGGGTGCAGCGGGCGTTCGTCAACGGCGAGGGTTTCCCATACCTCGGGCGGTCCTATCGGCTCCGGCTCGTCGATGACCAGGATCAGCCCCTCATCTTGAAGAACGGTTACTTCTGCCATCTTCGGCGTGGCAAGCTCCCGTCCGAGGGGGACTTCACGGCGACGTTCGAGGAGTTCTACAGGCGGAAGGGGCTGGAACGACTGCCGAAGCGGGTGGGCATCTATGAATCGAAGATGGGCGTGGCTGCGAAGGCGGTGAAGGTGTTCGACCTGAAAAACCGCTGGGCTTCCTGCTCGCCAGCCGGGAACTTGAACTTCCACTGGAAGTGCATGATGGCCCCGCCGACCGTGCTGGACTACATCGTCGTCCACGAACTCGCCCACCTCCGCTTCCCGAATCACACCCGAGCGTTCTGGAACGAGGTGGATAAGATCCTCCCCGATTACCGGGACCGCAAGAGATGGCTCCGGGTGAACGGTGCGGGGATGGACGTGTGATCGATCCCCGTTGAGAGGGACGAGCCGAGAATTCCGGTCGAGAAGCCATCCTTATCCCCTCCTCCGTGGCGTGAAGCTGACCAGATCACGGATCGATGACACCCTCGACGAATGGGGCGAAGAATCATGCCGGTCAGATCCGTCTCGCTGCCCGTCTTCCCCGTCGACCGCCCGCTGCGGCTGACGCCGACGGACGTCTCGCAGTTTGTCGGCCTGGAGCAGTGCGAGCGGTTCCTGCGGTTCCGCCTAGCGGAACGGGCCGGTCAGGACTTCATGGAGCCCTTCGGCGTCGTCCCGCAACGGATGACTCCGCTGCTCTCGCTCTCGGGCCACGACTTCGAAGAGAAGGTCGAGGTATCTCTCGCCGGACGGTCCCGCAGCGTCCACTACGCCGCCAGGGCCTCCCAGGCCCACAACCGGCCCGAGAACAACGAGGAAGTCCTCGCCGAGGCCCGCTCCTTAAAACCGGGCGAGTCGATCCTCCAGTTCCAGCCCCGCTTGGAGGCCGAGATCGACGGCTGGCGTCTCCGGGGGGATGTGGACTTGCTCCGGCTGGAAAGGACACCTGACGGCATCCTGCAAGTCCTGGTCGCCGACATGAAGAGCACCGCCGAGGTCAAGGTCGAGCACCGCCTCCAGGTCGCCTTCTACGGCCTGATGATCGGGCGGATCTTCCGGGATGGCGAAGTCGCCCACGATCCCCTCCAGACGGCCATCCTCTTCCGCCCGCCCGCCGAGCCCACGCCCGAGGAGCAGGCCGAGATCGGGCCGCTGCGGGAAGCCGCCAGGACCGTTTTCGGGTTGGAAGACGCCTTGCTGGAAGTCGTGGCGGATCAGGTAGCCTACATCCAATCGGTCCACGACTTGGTGCTCGGGGCGGATTCCACGGCCCGCCGCATCGCAAGGATCTCCTTCGACGACCTACCCTATTGCCTATCATTCAAGTGCGACGGCTGCTTGTACGGCGAGTTCTGCATGAAGTGGAGCGCCGAGCGGGACGACCTCTCGCTGCTGCCGTACCTGAGCGGGACCGACAAGGAGGCCCTGCGGCGGGCCGGGGTCTCGACGGTCCGGTCCCTCGCCACCCTGAAGGACTTCGCCCCATCCGCCGACGGGGGTGCCTCCAAGGAACTGGTCCCCGCACCCGGGCGGGAAGCCCTGGTCAAGCGACTGGCCGCCACCTGGCCGGTCGGCCCCCGGATCGACGAACTGGTCCACCGGGCCAGGAGCTTTCGCAAGGCGGTCCGCAAGGACGGCACCCAGTCCCTTGGCTACATCCCCGGAAAGGGGAACAGTTCGCTGCCGGTCTCCCGGCCCGGCCTCAACCCGAACCTTGTCCGCATCTACCTCGACGCCCAGCACGACTACCTCGAAGACCGGATCTACCTGCTGAGTGCCCTGGTCGTCGCCTGCCGGGACGGGGGGCCGGTCGGCAGGCGGTGCATCATCCATGTGACGGACGGGCCGCCGGACACGGCGGCCAAGGAGCGGGACCTGTTCGTGGCCTGGACCCGTGAACTCGTCCGGGCCGTCGTGGACCTGGCGATCAGCGGCTCGCCGCCTGGCGAGAAGAAGTCGGCCCCGGTCCACGTCGTCTTCTTCGACCGCCACGAGCAGCGGCTCGTGCTGGAGGCGCTGGCCCGCAACTTCCCCCCGATCCTCCGGGCCACCCCGCCGCTCTACGACTTCCTCACCCAGGTCGCCGCCTTCGACTCCCCCGTCGCCAGCTACCTGGACGAAGAAGTCCGCACCTCAAAGAACTTCCCGATGACGTGCCAATCGCTGCATTCGCTGGCGACGTTCCTGAAGTTCGACTGGGGCGAGCCCTATCCGTTCCGCAAGCTCTTCCACGCTCGGATGTTCGACTACCTGGGCAAGCTCGACATCGACGGCCAGTCGGAATGGTTCACCAGGCGGTCCCGGTTCGCCAGTTCGATCCCGCTGGAGTACGCCTACGCCGCCTGGGGCCAGTTGCCGCCGCCCAGGGAGGGCCGAGGCGACGAGTTCGCCGACTTCCGGGCCGTGACGACCGAGATCCTCCTGGCCTTCCAGGAGAGGCGGCTGGAGGCCCTGGAGCACGTCACCTCCTCGATCTCGGGCAACCCGAACACCGAGAAGACGCCGTTCGTCCTACCGGACCTGGCCCGCTACGTGGACAAGGCCCCGGACCTCGCCCATGCCCTGCATGAGTTCGTCACCATCGAGCGGTTCGTCACCCTGGCCGACTGGAAGAAGATCCGCCATGCCCCGCCGGAACGTCGGGTGCTGATGGGCGAGTCCCTGCTGGTGCGGTACTGCGAGGCCGACCAGGAGCAGGGGGTGGCCGCTCAGAACCGGGAGAACGAGCGGCGGCGTCTCAAGCGTGAGGAATACGCCACGGCGTATCAGGAGCAGAACCCCGGCAAGAAGTTCCGCCTGGCCGGGAAGCAGGCCGACGAGTGCCGGTGGTCGCTGGATGGGCTGAGGTTTCGCCTGCGGGTCGAATGCCACGGGATCGACTGCGACCTGCACGAGGCCCTTCTGCTGTCCCGGCTGCGTGACGGCGAGTTCCTGGTGCTCTACCGGCGCTGGGCCGTGGATGAACGCCTGCCCGAGGCCGAGCGGAGCGAGTTCACGCCCACGCCCAAGCAAATGCTCTACGGCCAGCGGGTCAATCTGGTCCGCATCGAGGCCGTGAAGGATGAGGAGGGCAGGATCACCGAAGCCTTCGCTATCGTCGAGTTGCAGGACTCCCGAGGCGGGGACTGGTCGAAGCCCTACGTCTTCCCGTCCTCCAACCGACCCCTGGAAGAAGGCACACTTTACACGCTCGACTCCTGCCCGAACGAGTGGATGTCGTTCTGGTGCAAGGAGGTGGTCGAGGGGCTGTGCTCGGGCCAGCCCAACGTGCTCCACGACCGGCTGGCCCATCCGCCCGCACCGGGCGACGAGGGCGGCTCGCCCGGACAGATGGAGTTCCTGGCGGGCCTGGACGCCTTCCATGCCGCCGGGCACCTGCACGACTTCGAGGTCGGCAAGCGGCAACTGGTCGGCGGACACGCCCGGACGCCGATCCTTTTGGTCCAAGGGCCGCCAGGTACGGGAAAATCGTACTCAACCGCCTTCGCCGTGTTCGCCCGGCTCCAGGGGGCGATGCGAGAAGAGCGGCCCTTCCGGGCTTTCATCTCATGCAAGACGCATGCGGCCACGGACGTCCTGCTCAAGAACATGCTGGTTGTCCGGGAGAAGTTGGTTGAACTCTGGGGGAAGGAACCGGACCTCTTCCGCAGCCATTTCGACGCCCGCCTGCTCGACGTGCCCCTATTCCGGGTGGCCCCCAACGATCCGCAGCCCGAGGGGATCATCCCCCTGGTCAAGGACGCCGAGAAGGGACCCAAGCAGCCGAAGAATGCCGACCTGATCCTGGGCGAGTCGTGGGCGGTCGTGGGCATCACGCCCGGAGGCACGTACAGCATGATCAAAAAGAAGTGGTCGGATGGGATCTTCGGCCACGAACTCTGCGACCTCCTCGTGCTGGACGAGTCATCCCAGATGAACCTGCCCGAGGCGATCATGGCGGCCCTGCCCATGACCGGGGACGCCCCGCTGCTGGTCGTCGGCGACCACCGCCAGATGCCGCCGATCGTCAAGCACGATTGGGACACGGAGGGTCGCCGGACCTTCGGGGAGTATCGGGTCTATGCCAGTCTGTTCGACACCCTGCGGGCGATGCCCCAGTCGCCGCCCATGATCCGGTACGCAGAGAGCTTCCGGTTGCACGGGGCGATGGCCGAGTTCCTCCGGCACGAAGTCTACAGGCACGACGGGATCGAATACCACTCGAAGAAGCGGGCCGTGCTGGCGGCCCACCCGAGCGAGGACGACCTGATCCGGGCCGTGCTGGACCCCGAGTACCCGCTGGTGGTCCTGGTCCACGACGAGGCGGGCAGCCAGGTGCGGAACCCGTTCGAGCAGGCACTCATCGAGCCGATCCTCCGCACGCTTGCGGACCCGGCCCGGTATGGCCTGGACGCCGTGGAGGGGATGGGTGTCGTGGTGCCGCACCGTGCCCAGCGGGCGGCGTTGCAGCAGGCCCTCCCCGAGTTGAGCATCCTAGATCCGGCGAGCGGGCTGCCGAAGCGATCGGCCATCGACACGGTGGAGCGGTTCCAGGGCGGGGAGCGGTCGGTGATCGTGGTCGGCGCCACCGAGAGCGACCGGGGCTACCTCTTGGCATCGAGCGACTTCCTGCTCGACCCCCGGCGGCTGACCGTGGCGTTGAGCCGGGCGAAGCGGAAGATGATCCTGGTGGCCAGCCGAAGTATCTTCTCGGTCTTCAGCCCGGACGAGGAGGTTTTCCTGAACTCGCAGTTGTGGAAGAACCTGCTGCTGCGGACCTGCACGACGCCGCTGTGGGAGGGGGATCGTGACGGGGTGCGGGTGGCGGCGTGGGGCGGGAAGGCGAACGCTACAGTTGCCAGATAACGCCCGAAGGGATGAACGGGACCGTGCCGAGCCCAACGGCGGGTCCGCTCCCGACCGGATGCCGGGCGGTTGAGTGACCAGTTCCAGTATCCGGTACGACCAGGCAGTCGATTGTCCGGCTCTCGAATATCAGGATCAAATGCGTGAGCGCAATCTATCTGATCCAGGACGGTGGCGATTTGCTTGAGATGCGTGAGTCGCCGTACGACTCCGAGGACCTGCTCCAGAGCCTCCTCGGGCGCTATCCCAACCTGCTCTCCGGCGACCAGATCGACCCCGTCCAGCCGAGGCGATGGGTGCTCGTCTCCAGGGAGATGGGCGTGCCTGGCGAGGCGGACGGCTCCGGGCGATGGTCCCTCGACCACCTCTTCCTCGACCAGGATGCCATCCCGACCCTCATCGAGGTCAAGCGGAGCACCGACACACGCATCCGCCGTGAGGTCGTCGGCCAGATGCTCGACTACGCCGCCAACGCCGTCGTCTATTGGCCGGTCGAGGAGGTCCGGGCGAGGTTCGAGGCCACCTGCGCCGTCCGCCGGGCTGATCCCGAGGCGGAACTTGTCGCTCTCATCGGGGACGAGGGCGACCCCGCTGAATTCTGGCAACGGGTCAAGACGAACCTCCAGGCCGGAAGGGTTCGCATGCTGTTCGTCGCCGACGAGATACCGTCGGAATTGCGCCGAATTGTGGAGTTCCTCAACGAGCAGATGGACCCCGCCGAAGTGCTGGCCGTGGAGATTAAGCAATTCGTCGGGCAGGGGATGAAGACCCTGGTCCCCAGGGTCCTCGGGCAGACAGCGGCGGCCCAGCAGAAGAAGGCGGGAGGTCCCTCGGCATACCCCACGATCGATCGGGCCGCCTTCATCGAGGACCTACTCGCCCAGGGTCGGAGGGCCGAGGAATCTGCGGTCCGGGCGATACTGGACTGGTCCGATGCGGAGGGGCTTGAGCCGGGCTTCTGGAAAACGCAACGGGGCTGCTCGTTCATCCCGGCGATCCACCACGGCGGGGTGAAGTTCAACCCAATCTCCCTGAGGACTTCGGGCCATCTGATCCTCCAGATGAAGTTCCTGGTGAACAAGGTCCCCTTCGACTCCGTGGAGAGGCGGGCGGAACTGCTGCGTCGTCTCAACGCCCTCCCCGGCGTCAGCATCCCCGAAGACCGTATGCTGGGGTTGCCCAGTATTCCGCTCGCCGTGCTGGCAGACGGGGCCGCCACGACCGGATTGCTCGAAGCCCTGCGATGGCTCGTCCGTGAGATTAGGACCGGGTCATCCCGAGACGAGACGCCGCCCCAAGCGCCCTCTTGAGGTCGGAGGTCTGATCATCGAACTACTCAACAACATCGACGGGATTTGGTCGTGGTGAGGAGCGAGCGATGGCCGCCCGACAGAATGCGATGAGCGAACTGGTCCGGTTCTGGCTGGAGGCATGCCGGGGCTGTCTGATGAAGGAGTCGGTCCCGGTCCCCGTCCCCTACAACCTGTCCGACATTGACTTCGTGGCCTTGCGACCCGATCTCCAGAAATTCCTGCTCCCGACTGGTGAGTTTGTCGGACCGAGACTCATCGTCGAGGCCAAGGACGAGCACGACTTCGACCCTTCGGGACGGGACTTCGGAAAACGGCTCCGAGAGGACCTGGCGGCCCTGGGAGATGGAACATTTATCCCGGCGGCCAGCGCCCACAAGGCCCGCTTCTCGATGCTGAAGCAGCAGCACTTCGAGGTCGCCCGTGACCTGTTCACGACCGAGGACTTCGACCGGGTGTTCGTCGTCCACGCCCTCGACGATGGCATCCGCAGGGAGGTTGCGGCGGCCCTGATGCAGAAGCGGATCTACTGGGTGACGGTGCGTGAACTCCTGAGGGACCTGCAGTCCTGGTACGACCAGCACAAGCGACCTGCTGGCCTGCGGATGACCCTCGTCGGCGACGTCTTCCACCTGCTGTTCGGGTACTGCAACGTCAGGATGCCGGACTGAATCCAGTTGCCCATGAGGAAGGGCCGACCGAACTCGGGGATTCACGGCCCCCACAAGGCATCGACCGCATCGTCCGATCGAAGGGGTTCGGGCGGGTCGATAACGCAATCGATCGAGGCATCAGATGGACCTGAAGACCTTCCTCGACCTCTCGCAGGTCGCCGTCAACCTCACGGGCGTGGTGATCCTCGGCTTCACGATCTGGAACATCCGCTTCGCCACGAGCAGCTTCCGCAAGCAGATGAATGCCCAGGTCTATCTGGCCTACACCGACCGCTACGAGCGGCTCATGGCGGACTGCCCGATCGACTTCCGCACCACGCTCCTGGAGCTTCCCCTGGATGAGGTCGATCCCAAGGACCGGGACCGGATCAAGCTCTGCCTGCTTCGCTACCTGAACCTCTGCTCGGAGGAATTCCACCTCATGAGGACCGGCTACCTGGCCCCCGAGGTCTGGGGCCTCTGGCGACGGGAACTCGAATGGACCCTCCGACGCCCGCTCTACCGCTCCGGCTGGCCGGGATTGCGTCACGAGTTCGAGTCGTACCCGGAGTTCCTCGCCTACGTGGAGGAGGTCCAGGATCGCCGCCCTTCATCGTCTCAGGCAAGGGCCAGCGATTCAGCCTCGACCACGGCCCCATAGACCGCCGCCGTGCCCACCCTGGGGATCTGATACCACCCGGCGAACGGCCCCCACCGGGCGGGCGTCTCGGTTTCCTCGTCGAAGTCCGTCGGCGACTCGTCTGCCGGTGGGGCCACCTGCTCGTAGGCCACGGCGTCCATGCCCAGGTAGATCACCGACCGCCGCACGCCGTTGCGAAACGTCACCGCCCGGATGCCGCCCGGCACCAAGGACCTCAAGTGGACTTCCATCCTGTGCTCCTTCACCTTCAATACTCGAATGCCTCACCTGGCAAGCTAGAACGGGATCCTGACGTGTCAACTCGATCCGGGTGCCGCCTCGGGCCGGAGAGGTTATGATCTCGGCGGGTCCGTGGTGGTGCGGACCGGGCATGCGAGTGGCTCGTTTGCTATACGAGGAAGTCATGGACGACAGGTTGCTCTCCCCAGGCCCGGCCCCGAACACCGTCCGGGCCGCCGACGGCTTGGTCCTCACCGCACCGGAGGGCTGGGCGCTCCTTCCGCCGGGAGACGCCGGGCTGACCCGAAGGGTGAAAGCAGCTGGGGACCACTGGGTAGTGCAGGAGAAGGTGGGCCGGAGGATGTTCTCCAATGGCGTGTGGGCGTCGGCGACCATCGAGCGGATTCGGGCCGAACGGGAGGCGGAGCGTTCCAGCGAGGGATCATCAAGAAGCAGGTGGCGGCCTCCTGACGGCGTGAGGAGGCCCAGACTGAGCACGTTGAGGACTTCCACGGGGCGGTGGTGGCCTTCCTGGCGTTCCACCCCGCCCACTCCGACCTCGCCGAGCGGCTGGCCCGTGCCGTGACCGAGCACGCCACGCCCGTCGGCAGCGGCACGGTCGCCAGGACGGAACGAATCCCAGTCGAGGAGCGGGCCGAGGCCGCTGTGATCGCCTGGATGCGGCACCGGACCACCGGCTTTGACAACATGGCGATCCCCAGGGTCAAGGGGAAGCGGCGGGAGGTCCGGCGGATGCTCGCTCGGAGGTCGCAGGATTTGTTGGGATGGTATCGCCGTGGTGAAGTCGTCGGGGAGGGTTGCCCGCTCAGGACGGCGTTGGAGTCGAGGACTGGGGCCGGATGATACGGAAGGAGATGGTGATGGAGGGAGAACGCTTCGAGGGGTAGGTCATCGACCGGCTGGCCCCCGGGGGAGGTCACGGCCCGGCCCTTGTTCGGGGGCATGCGTTCTACTGGCGGGAGACGATCTTCGCCATCGTTTTCGGCGGCAGGCTCTACCTCAAGATAGACGAGGGCTCGAAGGGCGACTACCTCGCCAGGGGGATGGGTTGATTCGTCCTCACACTGCTGACCGAAGCGAAAACGGGGGCGTGAGAACGCCCCCGTCGCCTCAGTTGAGTTTCCACCATTCGCCGACCCAGTTGCCGAGGCAGCGGCGGGCCACAATCTCATCGACCCATTCCAGGGCCGCCTCGATCTTGGCTTTGGGGACGGTCTCGTCGTTGTCGCCGAAGTCGTCCATCCACTCCGAGTCATCGCCGCCGTCGTGCTCGTAGATCACGATGGCGTCGTCGTCCTAGACGATGGTGGCGATGAGGTTGTCATCAAACCAGAGATCGACGGCATTGCCCTCGAACTCGGGCTCGATCATCGAGTAGCGGTCGGCGAACAGGTCCGCCAGCAACATGGGGCTCTCCTCAGACGATGGGTGTCAGCAGGGCGGCCACGATCGCCGGATCCGTCGATGGGGTCTGGCCCCAAGCGACGATCACCCGCTCGGTCCACTCACGATAGATGAGGTGAGCGTCGGGGATGGGCGTGTCACGGGGTCCTTCGACCAGCCGCACTGGCGGGTAGAAAACCTCGCCGCTCTCACGGAACCAGACACGACTGATCTTGCGGGCGACGGCCTCGCCGCTGCCGTCGAAGTTGCACCATTTCGACAGGCGGACCAGCAGGTCACGGGAGACGAACCCGTTGAAGCGAGCGTCTTCCAGTTCGTCGGGGAGCGTGCCGCTCTTGTACTGGCGCTTCTTCAACTCGTCGATGAGGTTGATGAGCGCACGGTCACGCTTGTGGGGCGTGGGGAACGAAAGCCCCACGAGCCCCGCCACCAAGGCATGCTGAAACATCGCACTCGCTCCTTTGAAAGGGCGCTGAGCGGCCCCAAAGGTGGTAAGGTCACGGCGACCCGACCTAGCAAGTTCGATGGTGATCTCCAGCCCGGCCTCCTGTCAACACCGCCTTGGGAAAAAATCGGCGGAAGCAATTGCCTGGGAGCGGGGAAACGGCGCCACCGGCTTGTGCAACTTGGTCGGTTTGATTTTCGTTAGGGTGTGGGGGTGGAACCGCCGTGCGGCCTCATCGATTAAAAAATATGAATATTATAGTGTATTTAAATTGCGGCATTTTATTCCGTAAGCAAAGTTCAGCATGATCTCTGAAGGTTGCGTAAAATCGCCGCCCCGGTGCATATATACGGGCATGAACGACTACTACAAATCAATCGAAGGATTTCCGGGGTATCGTATCAGCCGCCGAGGGCACGTTGAGTCCTGCTGGGTCCGACGGGGCCGTTACCGGCTGCCTACCGAGACGTGGTTGCCACTGATGCCGATCTACCGTGACGGCTATTGCACCGTAAACTTACCTGCGCCTGGAGGGCAGAAAGCCATCCGCCGCATCCATCGCCTCGTCTTGGAGGCGTTCGTGGGGCCTGGCCCCGCCGGAAAAATCGCCTGCCACAGGGATGGGGACAGGTTGAACAATGACATCCTGAACCTCTACTGGGGCACCCACCAGACCAACAGCGACGATGCCGTGAAGCACGGGACGAAGGCCAGGGGCGAAGCGCTCAAGGCCAAGCTGACCGAGGCCGACGTGATCGAGATCCGCAGGCTCCGGGCCGATGGGGCCAGGGTCGTCCAACTGGCCGCACGTTTCCACGTCAGCGAGAGCAACATCAGGTCCGTCGTACATGGTCGAACCTGGGGGCACGTCCTTCCACTCGATGAGCAACCCGCCCCCCAAGTTGAGGGCGAGGGCCTGCGAGGTGCCGCATGATGTCCTTCGGCGAGTTCCTTGAGGCGATGCAATCTGCCACTTCCGATCCCCTTCGGGTGACGCAGACATCGGTCCCGAATCTCGCCACTCCCGGCGTGACGGATACGAGAAGGGCGATCGAGCGGTCCAAGAGGCGGGGGACTGCAGTCACGCCCGCCGACCTTGTGGCGTCCATCTCGCCGGAGTCCCAGGAGAGGGCGATGAAGGGGGTCATGGGTCACTCTGCCGCTCGATTGCCCAAGACGAAGGAATCGACACCAGGGTCGATGGAGACCACTCAGATAATCCGGGGGACCCGCCATCGCCCGGATGGAACCCGGTTCTGCTCTGAAGGCCCGGTCCCTCGCAGGAGTACCCAGAATCATCCACGGAGGGACCCACAAATCGGGTTGGGGCTGAAGTGGCTATCAGGGGGGCCAGGATCGATGGCCGCAGGGAGATCAACGAATAATTAACCGGTTTACCGAAATGCCACTGGTCTCGACCCGAAGCCGCCTCGCCTGCCTGTGAACTCCTCAGGTCAGCTTCCCCGTCCTGCCAGAAAGTGTCCAAAGTCTGTCCTGCGGATCGAAATTCCCACCATTCCGCATCAACAGAACGGCGACCGTCGGCGGGATATTCTTCAGGGCCTCAGGCTGGTCATCGACGTAGACGGAGATTCCGTTCTCGACGATTACCCCGGCCTTTGCTTCCAGTCGTTCAACCAGGACGAGGTTGTCGTATCGTATACCGAAGCGAGCAAGATCCGCCTCGGCTTTCGGCTCGTCGTCCCTGAACGTCACGACGATAACCTTGCCAGGCCAGACCTTCGAGAGGGTCGAGAAAAAGTCCGGGGCCTCGTCGATGCAGCCATCGAGGTCCAGGCCGAGGGTGGGTGCTTCAGTCGTCTCGCTTGTCATCTCGATCTTCTCCCGAGGATTAGGATTTTTTGCCGCTCATCCTCTCAACAGCCTCATTTCCAGGGCCTTGGCAGTGTTGCCTACAAGACGTGAAGGCTCCGCAGGGTTGCGGAGCCGCCGACTCAATATTCCTCAGGGAGCAAGATGCAAGTCGAGGCTCGCCGTCCGTTATCGCCCACGGCCTCGGTGATGATCCAGAGCCGCTCGCCCCGGAGCGTCGAGTAAGCCGAAAGCAGCCGTGAGCCGTCGATCAGGGCCTTGTCGTTGAGAGCCCGATCCTCGTCGCAAAGCTCGTCGCCCCAGTAGCCCTCCAGGTGGGCACCGAGGAAGAGTTCGAGGCTTTGGCCGCTGGCTCTGATGGCTTCGAGGGCTCCGGGCGTGGCGACAATCTGGCCGAGCGAAAATCTGGGGCATGAGGTCTGGATCGTGATCATCGTGTTGCTCGTGTTGGGTGTGATGGTCGTATTGGGAATCCGATAAAGCGTCGAGCGGGCTTACCAGTCGCCGCAGGCCAGGCAGAGCCAAAGCTCCTCGCCCGTCTCGTCGTCCTCGGCCCAGAGATCGATCTCGGGCTTCGCCTCGCCGCAGCCATCGCAGCGGTGGGCTCGGTCATGCTCTCGGCCAGAGCGGAAGGCAGGGTGATGGGCCGTGGCATTAGGCCGGTGGTCGTGAATGTCCCCGGCCAATGTCGTCTTCAACATTGTTGAACTCCCTCCGGGGCCGAGTTGACGTGCTGGCCTCCAGGGTCATCGCATTTAAGCAGTGGGCGACAAGATTGTGTGCGGGGGGCTCTTCCACCCCCCGACCTCCGATCTCAGCCGGTTCGCCGCTGCCCGGTGGGCTCAGCAAAGGCTTGGGACCAAGCCTTATCCATCCCTTCTTCCGACAGCTTGCCCGAAAGGAAATGAAGCATGTGGGTGGCGAGGCGATAGCCGGGGTCGCCGTGGCCGGTCTTGCCCAACAGGAATGCCTTGATCTGCTTGAGAGTCCGTGAGACGGGATCGCCAGCCCCGGTTGCTTCATGAGTCTCCTGCCGTCTCTGGCGGACCTTGGCGGCGGTGATCCTCTCGCCGCCGTTGACGAGGGCCTCGAAGACCTCGACCTGCTGGTTCGACGGCGTTTTGACAAGTTCGAGGGCGGCGGCCACCGTCGTTTGTCCGCTGGCCACGCTCGCCTGGACCTTGCCGGGCAGCATCACGAGGTCGAGCAGGTTGCGGCACCAGGCATCCGACTTCTTCAAGCGGCCTGCGACCTGCTTGAGGCCGAACCCATAATCCTCGACAAGACACCGGATCGCATGGGCCATTTGGATTGGCTTGGGGTCCTCACGCTGGAGGTTCTCCGAGAGGTTGACGAGGGCGGCCTCGGCGTCGGAGAGGCGGCTGACGACGTATTTCACACGGAAATCGGGGCAAGCGCCGCTCTCGATCAGCCAAAGGGCGGCTCGCATGCGGCGGAAACCCCCGACGACTTCGAGGCGACGGTCCGGGAGCGGGCGGGTGAGGATCGGGTTCAACTGGCCCGACGTGCCTTCTTCTCCAACGCCTTGGCCCCGCTTGGGCATCATGTCCCTCGCCAACTCGATGAGGGCTTCATCGACCGGCGGCTCTTCGCCGTTGCGGCTGAGGTTCTTCGCCCAATCGACAACCAACGCCCTCGGATCGACGAGGAAGATGTCGCTGCGTGTGACCTTGTGGTCGCCGGTCGAAGCCGTGAACGCCATCGGATTTGTTCCTCAAGGGGTGGAGGCCCGTCGTCCGGGCGATGACCAGCAGGGAGTTGGCAGCCTTGCCCAAATCGTGAGGAATAAGGCGAGTCTATGCGACTCGCCCCGTCTCGGTTAACAGCCGTGGATAAGGCCGTCGTCGCCGATGCAGAGATCGAATTCCCCGAACTCGTGAGCGAGCTTGTCTAGGCCCTCGGCGATCCCCTTGGGCCAATCTCCGTCCCAAAATCCGCACCCGTGGCCGTTCCTGGTCAACCAAAAATCGTGACCGGCGTACTCCAGGACCGTGCAGTCCGCCCCGGCGGGTAGAGACCACGCCCCTTCCGCTTCGAGCCGCTCGGCGATCGAGATCAACCGACCGCCGAGCTTGTGGGCTAGAAAGGCTGCACAGTCGGCTCGCATCTTGGCAAGCGTCTCGGGGGCGATGTCGCTCTCGTCGTGGTTCTTGTCGAGCGGTTCGCCGCCGGAGTCGTCAGAGTCGTCCGTGCTGCTCCAGAGGGCAGCCGTAACGTAAGCAGCGAGGAATTCATCTACGCCAACGGGTTCGACGATCGTGTCGCTCATCTGAGCCTCACTGAGAATCGTGTCTCGTCACGATCCCCAGGGTCCAAGCAGCCTTGCGTGCAAGCCAGGAAGACGGCGGCAGGTTGCTCCCGCCGCCCTCCTCCTGGGCTCAGCCGGTGATCACGGCAAGCGTGAGGCACTCCGGCCTCTGGGTGGGAAGGGCAAGCACTTCCACAAAACATGCGTTGCCGTTACGGCCAGTGGGGTCACTGCTCATCCCGATCGTCATACTTCCGAGGGTCGATGCCCTCCTCGGGCAGACCATCGCCCTGGTAGCGAACCGGGAACGGCAGGTCGGCCCGTTCATGGCCGTGGACCAGGACGTGATCGAGGTCGACGACCCGCCCCGAGCCGTCGAAGTGGCGCTCGTCCTCCGGGTAATCGCCCAGGTCGGCGTCGGGGACGTGGATCTGGTGGCCGTAGGTCTTATCGTCGCTCAGTTCATCGATGGCGTCCGAGATCGAGTCGGCCTCGACGACGAGGAACAAGGGCGTGTAGGAGCCACCGATCTCTATCAACCACGCCTTGCCGAACCAGCCGCCGGGGTTGATGACCGGGACATCGGTCAAGTCATGGCCGTTGAGCTTGCACGAGGCGGTGATCTTGTCGGTGGGCATGAGGATCTCTTGGCTGGCGGTGAGGTCGAGCGACACCGGCCAGGGTCCTGGCAGGATTACGGGCAAGGCAGGGAGATGGCGGCGGGTTTCGGCCCGCCGCCATCGTTGTTCAGGCCATAACAGCCTCATCCATCAAGACGGTCTCAGGCTCCTTGGGGCGAGAGAAGGACAGAATATAAGTGGCCGCCTTGTTTGCCGCCGCACTCGCCCTGAAGATGTAGTTGACGTCGTTCTTCAAGGCATTGAGCCAGGCCGCAAGGTAGGCGTTGACGTTGGTCAGGTCGTCGCACTGGGGAACGCCCAGTTCGGCCATGAGGAACGCCGAGGCGATCTCGGCCCGGAGTTCGCCCTGGGCATAGTCCCCCTTCCAGTCGGTGCGTGGTTCGCTCCAGTGGGCAAGCTCGTGGAGTAGGGTGCCGTAAAACTCCTTGATCTCGGGGAATGCCGAGCGGTTCGGCATCCCGATGGAGTCGTCCCCCGGCCTGTAATACGCTCTGGTGTGGCCGTAGGCGATCTTCGCCCCGGTTGAGGCGATGGCCTCGTCGGCGGGGCCGTAGGACGGTAGGGCGAGCGTCTCGGGCTCGTCCGGGACCCGCCAGCGTTCGGCACCATCGACCTGATCCGCCGAGAAGACGGTGTAGGTCCTCAGTAGGGGGATATTGACCTCCTTCTCCTCGCCGGTCTTGGTCTTCTCGACCTTGGTCAGCGGCTTGAAGTAGACGATCTGGCAGCCCCACCGGCCCGGCTCCACTTCGGGCGGGCGAGCCTTGACGCCGCACCCGAGAGACTTCCATTGCGAAAACGTTCCGTACCACTTCGACGTGAGATTGAGGCGACGACGGTGGAGGGTTAATAACAGCGGGTTGAGGCCAGAGTAGGGCCTCTCCGAGTCCACGTTGGTCGGTAGGCCCCGACCATTCTCGTGGGTGTTCCAGGGCATCCTCCAGGGCGGCAAGCCACCCGCCTGGAGGGCCTCGATGATGTCGGCGGTGATCTTGCGACGGAGGTCGTTGGAAGCGGCCATTACCGGCTCCTGGGTGGTCGGGTTCTCGACACATCCCAGGGCGATCGGTGCCCTACGGGCATGATTCAGACGGAGCGAGGGCTTGCATCGAGGATGGGCCAGGGACCCCCGTTTGGGCATAACAGCGCCACGACAAGGTCGGCCTCCAACTGCTGGGCGGTCATCAAAATACAGGGCGAAGAGGTCAGGCGAAGATTCGCCCGAGCAGAATTGCCAAGAGGTAGAAACCCAGAACAGCCAGGCCAAAGCCCAGGCAGAATAAGATGAGGGGCATCAGCATGCCGATGAGCCCGGCGAGCAGGCTTCCGCCGACCAGGATCACGAACAACGAGGCGAACTTGTCGGCCACCTTGATCCCTCCTCAATTCCAAAATGGCGGGGGCTCGAACCGGGAGCTAATAACTCGGTTGACGTCCTCGACGTCGTGGTAAAGCCGAGCCTCCCGGAGCCTTGCAGACCAAGCGGAGCCCGTCCAATACCGACTCCTGCGGCGTTCGTCACGCTCGACGATCACGAATCGCCCGAATCGCACGCAGACGAGCCGGGGCACGATCCTGGTCACGGTGGACCTCCTGGAGACGGTTGATTATCAACCCCCAGGGAGTTGGCAGTCATGCACTCCAGCCGGTTGCCAGGCTCTTCCATGCCGGGGGAAGAGTCTCCGAATCCTTCCTCCTCACCTCGACCCTCGGCCATCGGTGGGACCGCACGAGGGAGCCCGCACGCAGACGAATCTTCGGATTCCGAAGAAATTAAACACACGCAGCCATGCATGATATTTATTTTCTGTGCAGCAACCCTCCCCGGAACATGCTTCCAGGCTCGGGGCCGGGGTCCATGAGGATAGGCCATCCGTCGTGTCGGAGGGGAAAGGGGACGGGGACCACACGAGGGGCTGCCGGGGATGACGCCGTGGTCGATCGCATGGATACACCGACGGCCCGGCGAAGCATCCGGGATAACCGTGGAGTTGAGACTAGCGTTTCCTTATGTGACTGGAAGCCGTGGAAGTTCCACAGGGCTGCCCGACGGGGGCAAGACCAGGTGTAAGCCTTAACTGGCCAACCTCACGATGGACTACGGTCCATCGAGGGCATGGCCGTCAAAGTCCCTCGGCCTCGTCCGGGGAGTCGTACGGGTTGCCACCACGAGACTCGTCCACCATCAGGGTGTACTCCGTCGATCTCTTGCCGATCCGGTAGCCGTCGGTCTTCTGGAATAGGCCGACGCCTTTCGCTATGGCCTTGTACTTGTCGATCTGCTTGTTCGAATTGCCGCCGTAGAAGATTGTGAACAACTCCCGGCTAATCCGGGCCGAGCCGCCCTTCTCCTTCAGGTAGTTCGCCACCCTCCTCAGGAACGGCAGGGCGTTCGTCCCGGTCTTGTTGATGTTGTCCTCGATCTCGGGAAGGAGCGGCTTGTCGAAATATCCCCGACCGACCAGGGCCTTGATCCGCTCGCCGTACTCCTCCCCCATCTCCTGGAAATTCTTCGGAGCGCCCCCCTGTGATGGGGGGCACATAGAAAGGGGGGAGGTATGTGTGTGGGGGGAATACTCAGGAAGAGGCCCTGGCGGGCCATAGCGATTCGGTTCCCCCTCCCCCGTGACGAGGTGCCTGACCCGCAATGGCTTCGAATAAGTCCTGGAGACGATCTCACCCTCCAGGGCAACCGCCTTCTTGAGCGACCAGCCGATCAGGGACGATACGTCCTTCGAAAGCGGCCCGCCGCCCTCGATGCGTGAACTGTTGCCGTTGTGCTTGTCCAGGCACCATCGCTCCAGGACACCGAAGGCCATGTCATGCGGGACCCGCTCGATCAGGACGAGATGTTTCGCCAGGGTGTACAGGGACCATTTGAGCAGCTTGGGCATGAGGCCCACCGTCGCCAGCCTGTAGACCGCCACTTGTCTGGGCAACAGCTTCAGGTCGTCGGCGGCAGGATCACGCTTCTGGGAGACTTTCGCCGCTCGTTTCTCAGCCGGTTTCTTCCTGGGCTCGGGTTCCTCGGCCACATCGGGGCATCCTGACGTGATCCAATCCTTCAGGACAACGAGTTGCCGGTCGAGGTCGTCCCGCCTATGGCGAACGTGCTCGTACTGCTCTCGGAGCAGGCCCACCAGCATGGCGACGACCCGGCCAAAAGAGGGTAATGGCGTCGGGATGATGAAATGATCAAGTTGGCGGTGCCAGGGGCGGATGAGGCCCTCATTCGTGAGCGAGTAACTGCCGTCGCCGAAAGGTAGTCGGCAACACCGGCATGACTTCCCGTCGTCGTTGTAGATGGGGTGAACCTCGATGCCGGGCAGCCCGTTTCCCTCCAGGTGGGCCGTAACATTGCGATGCGTTCTTGGGGCGTCATATCGCTCCGGCAAATGCTGCCAGACCTGGAGGCCGAGGGAGCGACTGGACGTGACGACGACCGTGGGGAGCGGCGGCAATGCTGCCCAGAGACGCCGGACCCGTGAGAGGTATTCGGGGTCCAGGCCACCGAGTCGGATTACACGACCGTAGCGGTCGATGTAGTCGTTATCCTTGTGGGCGTGGTTGTCGAGGTCGATGCAATATTTGTCGAGGGTGTCGTGGCCGTAGACGCCCAGCCATTGGTAGGGTCGGGGGCGGTCGTGGGGGCGGGACAGGTGCCTTTCTAGCTCAAGGTCGGCTGAGGCCAGTGGACGGTCCCACTTCTTGACGACCTCGCCGCCTTTCTTCTGCGTGCCCTTCGCCCGCATCCAGATGCCATCTCCTACCTTGAGGTCGAACTTCGCCCAGTCTGCGGGAAGGACGAACGTCCGCCGGTACTGTTCCCAGTGCTCGGGAAACTTGTCCTGCTCCTTCGTGGGTTGGGCATACCCAAAGAAGGGCTCGACGTACTGCTTCCTGGGTGGCTTCTTGGCGTGGCCTATACTTTTATTGGACAATGGTGATCTCCTGAGGAATGCGAAGGAGGCCGGGGCAACAGCCCCGGCCTCACTTGTTATTGGAACGATTCAATAGTCGAACGACGGCCAACAAAGTTGTCTTGATCACGTCGCCGTAGCCATCGGATGGGTGCCCCGCTGTGATTCGACGAGTTCATTCGTCGATTGCGATAGACCGATGGAGGCGGTGATGCGGATTCGAACACGACGAGTCCGGCTCGGTAGTACTTGCCGGATCACCAGGCTTCGTCACCAATCTCCTGGTCAAAGAAGCCGGGGACCGAGGGCCGTAGGACGCTGCAAGTCAGCCGCTCATCGCAGGCGTGGCAACGGGTCCTCCACCGTCGCAAGTAGGGGTCCTTGCCGAGCAGGACTCCTTCTCCCGGAGGAGTCGGCCTCCCGCATAGGCAGCACCACGCCGGGAATTTGTTCCTCAACATCGTCATTCGTCCCCTCCCCGCACCCCAGCATCGCCCGCCTGCTTCGCCTCCAGGGAGGCGATCTTTTCTCGCCTCCGGCCCTCGAACCATTTCACGATCCGATCCCTGGACTCCTGGTCGTAATACCTCCGCAGACCGATCTGATGCGAGGGGCCGTGGACGAGCCCCTTTCGTATGCATTAACTCAAATATGATTCGGAAGTCCGGGCCGCTTTGGAGACGTCAACCTGTGTGTAATGATTTTCCATTGAGTGACTCCTTTGTCTAAATAGAGTTTAGGATAAATTATTTAACATAATAATCTTGAGTTTTAATTTTTTGTTCGTAATCGACCCGCAGCAATATTCGACGTCGCATATAGAAATTTCTTCGTTTGTCCGTTTGACTTTCTGCGATTTGGGCCTAATTGTCCCCTAAGCTCAATGTCGAGCCAGGCAAGACCTGAAACTCGGAAATGTTAGCCAATATCAGGTCTCATATCACCAAGGTTTGCATCATGTTTGCACTGCATACGTACGAGAAGCTCCGTGACTACTGCCGCCATTTCGCCGACGGGACCTGGCCCTGCCTGATCGTGGTGGGCAGCGGGGGCCTGGGCAAGTCCAGGACGATGGCCGAGGCTTTGCCGAAGATCAACACCTCGGACGACGCCGGTGCCCGATGGATCGAGTCTCATGTCTCGGCGTTCCAGCTTTACCGGGAACTCCATGCCCACAAGGACCGGACGTTCGTCCTCGACGACGTGGACCACCTCTGCCGAGACCAGATGATCGTCAAACTGCTGAAGAACCTCTGCAACACCGAGGAGACCCGCCGGATCTACTGGGCAACTTCGAACCGGGACCTGGAGCGTGAGAACGTCCCACGAGAATTCGACACGAAGAGCAAGATTGCCCTGATCATCAACCGGTGGGATACCGTGGATGAGAATGTCGGAGCGCTGGAGGACCGGGGGATGGTCGTCCGATTCGCCCCGCCATCGGTCGAGGTCCATCGGCAGGTGGGGAGTTGGTTCAGGGACAAGCGAGTCTACGATTACATCGGTGATCGACTCGATCGCATCTTCAAGCCCTCCCAGCGCCTCTATCTCGGCGCCTCTGCGATGAGGGAGCGTGGGCTCGGCGACGACTGGAAGGCGTGGGTCGAGGAGAAGATTGCCCTCCCCGATGAGTTGCAGATCGTGAGGGACCTGAGGGCGGACAAAAGTTATACCTCCGAGGATCGGAGGGTACAGCGCTACTTGGCCCTGACCGGCAAGTCGAGGGCATCATACTTCCGGGTGGTCGCCGACCTGAAGGCCCTTGAGGCGGCAAACTCGGTCGTGGCGGCGAGGCCGAAGATGCCGCCCCGGAAGAGAGCCGCTCAGCCGTCGGAGCAGGCCGTCGAGTTGAAGATGAGGAAGGCCGCCAAGGCCGCCCCGAAGCCCTCGGCCAGCAAGAGCAAGACTGAGGGTGCCGACGGGACGACCGGCGGGGTGAGGAGGGGCAGGCCGAAGAAGGCGAAGGCCGGGGATGACTTTCGTGGTGTGGCAGAGGTGCTGCCCCTCGTGGAGGCTTCCGGTGGCGAACAAGGCCAGGAGATCATCACCCTGTCGATGACGTCCCGGGAGACCGCTCTGGACTCGGGCGGCTCGGACACGGGCATTGAAGCGTCGTTGTCGATGGCGTCGTAACCGATCGCCACCATCCAAAACACGTTTCGATCGGCGAACGGCCAGGGAAATCCCCCTGGCCGTTTCGCTTGCTCTTCGCCCGTCCTCCAGCGACTCACGACATACACATAAGCCATCGCAAGTCCCAAGTCTCGCCCAATCGAGATTTTGCATGGGAAACGCCCACAGGAGAGGTTTCGGGGCGATCGGTTTAGTGCCCATTCCACCCTCCCAGTGTGCGCCCGGTCAGAGAAGGAGAGGCCACGTTCCGATACAGGATGGGGTCATTCTACCAGTCTCAGTAGATGTCAGTGAACGTCACCAGGATCGTCTTCGACACCATCTGCTGGCCTAGATCGAGACGAGTATCTTCCGACGGACGGCATCGATGCCTCTTCTCTATTGACTTCCGGGGAAGCAAGGGCGAACCGGATCGCCCCGGTTGCATAAGCAGAGGCCGGTCTCAACTCTCGCCGGATTCCGACCGCTTCCCCTGTTTTCACTCCTCAACTGGGATTTCCCTGGTGCTTTGCGGTGTGAGACCTGCCGGGTTGGTAGTCTATGCATATTTTTCCATCGGGGCCTCGCCTCGGAATTCCTGTTTTTTACCCAACTCGTTCATCTCGTTTGGCTTTTGCCTGACGGTCTCTCTCGGAATTCCGCTTTACAACATCCGGCACTCCATGACCAGGGATGATTTCCCGACATTTTGGTATTTGACGACCATCTTCCACATTTAAAGCCCTGATTTTTACTTCTTTATTGCCTGCGACTTGCGCTAATTCAATCCAAAATATCTCGTTCGCCGACTGCCAATTCCTGGCTTGCGTTACAAACTCCCCTCGCTTCGTAACAATGTTTCTGTCGGTGAGGCGACGGCGACCAGTCTTCACCGCTACTCATCACGGGCTCGACATAGTCAGCAAGGCCGCCGGGCTCATCCATTTGCCCGGAGAGCACGAGGTCACATAGGGGCCTGTTCCCCTCTCCCTCAGGGCGAGCCGGGCCGGTGAGGTCCCGGGGCCCCAACGAGCCTTCTGGGCTCGTGGTCAAGTCGTTCGCAGTCCGTTTCAAGCCTCACCGGACGGCTTTCAGTCCGGGTCCGGGCGGGGTGCGCCCACGGTATGCGCCTGCCTCTCCCCATGAACGAGGAGTCCTATCATGTCCGAACAGCGAAACCTTCCAGAATCGAAGAAGTCCGACAAGCAGGTCGTCAGGGCCGCTGACGAGGCCAGGGCCAGGAAGCTGCTGGGCCAGGCCGTCTCGGAGGTCCAGAAGGCCGAGGACGCCGAGGGCAAGGAGGCGGCCCTCAAATCCCAAATCGCCGCAGTTAAGAAGAAGAAGGCGGAGCACTACTGGGAGGCGGGAAGGCTCCTCACAGAGGCCCGTCGGACCGCCCCGTTCGGGACCTGGACGAGGCTCCTGGAGGAGGCCGGGTTGCCCACGGTCCACGACCACAACTGGCGGATGCTCTTCGAGGAGTTCCAAGACCCTACCGAAATCCAGGATATCAAAATCACCGACGCCCTCGCACTCGCCAAGGAGAGGCGGGCTGCAAAGAAGGCCACCGAGGGGCTTTCGGCTTCGAAGGCCGATGCGAAGAAGAAGGGACTCCAAGGCGGCAGGCCCGAGTCTCAAGATGGCGAAATCTTCGGATTCCGAATCTGGTCGGAGCCGGGCGGCGGGGGCCTGCCGATTGTCCATGCCGTCCGCAAGGGCCAGCGAGGCTGGACGCCGCAGTGTCGTGTCCATTGGGATCTCGGCCACGGGTCCGGGGCACCTCCGCTGGGCGACGAGGCGGACGTCAACTGCCCCGGCTGCATCGGCAAGCTCGCCGCCGCCAGGGCCGAGGCGGGACTGCATGAGGCGGCCAAGCGGCCTCATGGTAGTGATCTCGGCTACGTCTGGGAGATCCTGGATGGTGACGACCCGGACGTCATCGACGCCAGGTGGCTGCCGATCAAGGAGGTCAAGGGCAAGCGGATTATCACCCCCGAAAAGACCATCGAGCCCATCAGGGGTGAGCCGATCTTCCGGGATCGAAGGGAGGCCCTTGAGAGCGCCAGGCTCAAGTATCAACAGACGATCGAGGCGGACAAGGCCGAGATCGAACGCCTCAAGGCCGAGGAGGAGCGTCTGAGGCAGGAGAAACGCCTCGCCGAGAGGAAGCTCAAGAAGATCGAGTCCCTGCTCGCCCAGGAGGTTTGACCATGCCGGTCTGGACCTTCGACCAGGCGACGTACTCCTACGCCCTCCGTATCGAGGACGGCGTGTACTACCTCGCCCAATCCGACGACGGGACCTGGCGTGCCTTCTTCGTGCCGGACGAGTTGGGGCACCGGCATGAGACCGATCAGGAAGGGCTGAAGGCTGTCGAGGATTACCTCGCCCGACGCCCCTGAACGACGAGATCGTCAACCCACCCACCGCACGTCGCCACGGTTGGACGACGAGTTCGGGGCATGAAGCCCATCAATCCTAAGGATTTAGTCGTGGGCTTCAAAGAACGCATCAAGGGTATCGTCATCGGGCCATGGGGAAGGCTCTACGGCTCTCCGATACCTGTCATCCCCGTGCCGACGATCGATTCGCTCCTCGCACGGGCCAACGGCAGGCGGCGTGTCCGCAGACTCGATTCGGGGGATATCAACCGAATTGTTGGGCGGTGTCGGGACGCCGAGAACGGCTATTGGTCCTACGGCCACGGGGGATTGGTCGCCAGTAGCTACGGTTGGTGGGCACGCTCGACTTATGCCTTCGCCGCCAAAATTGACGGTGGGGTCTACCTCGGCATCACCGACCTCAATGCCAAAACCCTTGGGACGCCTGGGGCTGGCTGGCATGAGCTTTGGAATTTGACCACATCTGGACCCGAGAAACAGGCGAAGAAGTTGCGGGCTTGGCGAGACCGCAACCTGAATCGAACCGTGGTCCGGGTGCGAATGGACTGAACGACGGAACATGGCGGGGCCGGGCGACGGCCCCGCCATTCTCATTGGCCGATTCTTCGTATTTTGAAGATTTGTGGAGAATCGCTCTGTGGTTGTGGTCGAAGGGTGCGAACCGAAGACTTCGATGTCGTGCGGTCGCCAGGTGCATCCTATGTAGTGGCCTACGGCTTTGTTGTCCTCGACATCAGCAACTTCGTGGTCGCCGTGGTCCGCATAGGCCGATCTCCGATCTGCATGTTAGTTACCGAGTGAGTGATACCGGTACCCATGACGTAGTCGAACTGTGTGATGGATTGCGATATGAATCCTTTATCAGTGTGGGTCGTCCGCCTCCTCTCGATGATCGCACATGGCTCCGCATTCCGACCCGAGCCGGACGTCGTGAAGTTGAGCACCGTGTATTCTTCCTCGACATACCTGCCGAGCGTTTGTTTCCACCGATCTCCCTTCTTCGCCCCAAGCTTCAGGACCCGATGCCAGGTGATCATCTCCTCGTTGGTGGGGTGATCCCCGACCTCGACGTATCCTCCCTTGAGGCGATACCGATCGGGAAATTTCGGCTGCGGCAGCGTCCTCTCCAGGGCCGACTCTTCGCCTTCCTCGTTCACGACGTTAGTTCTGAGGTTCTTGGTCTCGATCGTGCCATTGGCGCCCTGGGTTTCCGTTGACCAGTTCTTGATCATCGTGCCGTCCGGCATCAGGATCTCGCTCAGGAAGTTCTTCTCGAACCCTGGCCGGTGGGGGAAGTAGTCCTCGGTCAACACCATTGTGTCCGAGGCGACGTGCATCGCCTGATCGTAGAAGGTCCGTGGAGCTTTATTGATCTCAGGCGGCTCTTTCGTGAGGAATGCCGGTTGGATGAAGCCTTCCTCTTGATTCCCAGTCCTGACCAGGAGCTTCTCTCCCCCGGCTTCCAGGATCTCGACCTGAGAGCCCCAGGGCGCTCGGAAGACCTTGTGCTCGCCGCAGAGCGTAGCCAGCCTCTCCATGTCCCCGGACCTCTCGGCCTCGATCATCTCGTCCCACCCGTTCTCCTCGGCCAAGTAGGTGACGTTGGAATCGAAGGAGCGAAGCGGTGGTCCGGCCAAGTAGCCACGATCACCCTTGACCCAGGTGGCAAGGGCCGGTTGCAGCCCAATGCCCGTGTGAGTGGAGGCATCCTCTCGGCCCCTGACAGTCAGTCCATCCTCGGCCTCAGCCGATGCGATCTCGGTGGTCCCTTGAGGCAGATCTTGGTTCGTGGCAGCCAGCCGTCCATCACCCTCTCCATCCAGGTCCTTGCGTACTGACCGGTCACTGGTCGAGCCGTGCAGGCTGAAGACCATCAGCCCGGCCCAAGTCGCCGTCCAAGCCGTCTTCCTCGTCTTGGACCAGGCCGGATGCTTCCAGAGCAGATACAGGCCGAGGGGGAAGAACAGAAACAACAACACGGCGACGACGTATGGCGAATCCATCCAAGGGGTGCCCCGGACCGTGATCGATCTGGACCGGTCCCACTGAGCTTTGGCCCCCGATCGGATCTCTTGAGCTTTCTCTGACTTCGAGAATTCGTCGGCCTTCTCCTTAATTTGGGAAGCCGCTTCGCCCGTCTTCTTCAGTAGGTCCTTCGCCCCGGCGGATGCCGCCCCTCCGACCTCGGCGGCCTTCTTCCTGGCCTCGGCGAGCTTGGCCCTGGCCTCGTCGGACCGGGCATAGGCCAGGGCGTCGTCGGCCATTCGTCTCGCCTTGCCCAAGGGCCCATCCACGGAGTCCTTCGGCTCTTCGCCCATCTCGTTCACCTCGTCGTGCTCATCATCGATTCAACCGGCGGCCCCATCGCCGGGGAAACCGGCCCGATGAGGCAGCCACATCCGGCGTCATCGTTGGGTTCCAAAGATACAATCGGAGTGGCGAGTTCGCTAGTTATTGACTGTCTATTCGAAGTCTGTCGAGTCGAAGGAGGCACCACCATAGACTCGCCCCATGCTCAAGGGTGAGATCCAGAAACAATTCGGGCTCCGGGTCCGGCAACTCCGCAACGAGCGGGGTTTGTCGCAGGAGGCGTTCGCCGACGAGGCGGGCCTGCATCGCACCTACATCGGGTCCATCGAACGGGGCGAGCAGAACATCAGCCTGGAAAACATCGCCAAGGTCGCCGCCACCCTGGGAGTCTCGCTGGCCGACCTGTTCGCCCCCTTCAACGAAAAGCCCGCCTCGGGCTCTTGACCTGATAAGGACAGCGACGTCACCATCGACGTCGCCGCTCCCAGGACCCTCAAATTTCACCGTCCGAGGCCGTCGAAGCCATCGGACCGAAGTCTCACGTCTCATCCCCGCCGACCTGCCGCATGCCTCCAACCACCCTGCGGTCCGGCGTATGGCCCGTCTTCCGGGAGACCGGAACGGGCCGTACCCTGATCCATCAGGGGGGCGATCATGGTGGGCTACGAGGCATTCGAGCGAACGGTCGAGGTTGGGCTGATCTTGGGGATCGCCGAGGCGCTGCGGGCCGAGTTCGGGACCGAGATCGACGCCCATCCAGGCGGACCTGGCAACGAGGCCGGAGTCGTCAACAGGGCGTTCCGGGCGGTTGCCCGTCGCATTCTCAGGTCGATCGTGCCGAGTGGCGAGGATCTGGGTGGCGTCGTGACTTGGGTGTTGCGGCTGGCAGCCCTGCGGCGGTTTGGCGAGGTCGGCGTAGATGGCGACCGGGCAGCGGGCCTGCTCGACCAGGAGCCGGGGCTTGGGGATGCCTGGCTAGCGTGCCTGGCGTTGGTGCCGGGGTCGGTCTTGGGGGAGATTCTCGGGGCTACCCTTTAGAATGGGCACTGAGAAGGTCCCCCAAGCCGCCATTTCATCACCGTTCAAACGAAGTGCAGGCCGCATATCCTGATATTTTGGCCACTGGGCTCTACCGAGAAGGGCATGAATCGGACCTCCCTGGGGTATGCGAGAGGCTTGCAACGCCCTCCCAGACACCTAACCCAGGAGAATAGGATCATGGAAATCTTCCTTCCCGTCGCCGAGCCCGTCTCCGAATCATCCACCGACGTTGCCCTGATCGAGGCCGCCAGGAAGTATAGCCGGGCGGTCGAGGGCCACACGACCGCCCTCAAGAACCGGCAGCGGCGGCTCATGGACGACTTCTGGCGTCTCGGGGAGGCCCTCAGCTATTTGTACAAGCGGCACAACGTCTCCAACACCTGGATGAGGTGCTTGAAGGAGATCGACGTTAACCCGACGACGGCGGGCCACGCCCGCAAGTTCTTCGAGCGGACGGCATTCGAAAACTTGGACACCTGGAAGTGCAAGACCGAGGCCCTCCGGGACCTGGGGATTCTGGCGCCGCCCGCCGAAAAGCCGACGCCGGGTCCGGTCGTGGTCTCACCCAGGCCGGTCGCCATCACGACGCCAGAAGCGGAGACCTGGGCGGTCCCTCACCTCGACGAGTCCGGGCAGGGCAGCCGTCCCGGGGCTCGGCAGCAGTTGAACATCGCCCCGAGCGAGAAGCCGCTCGTCGCCGACGCCATCGAAGTCCCGCCGGTCCCGCCCTCGCCCAGGGACCTGCTCCTCAAGGTCGTCCGAGCCCTGGAGGAGATCCGCCCAGTCGAGGCCAACCTCGTGGACCTGCTGGACCGGGCCGCCGCCCTGATCGAGGGACTTCGGGCCGGGGCCAAGGAAGGGGTGGCGGTGTGATTAAGAACGCCATCCTCCTGACCGATGCGGTCACGGGGATGCGGTCGCTTCCGGGCGACAGCATCCCCTTCTCCTTGAAGTCTCCCCCCTACGACGACATGCGTGACTAGAGGACGTCGGCTGGGACTTCGACACCTTCCGGCCCATCGCCGACGAGCTATGGCGGGTCATGATGCACGGCGGAATCGTCTGCTGGGTCGTCCAGGACCAGATCCGTGACGGCGACGAGTCGGGCACCGCAGACGAGCAGAGACGGAATTTCCGCAGCCTTGGCTTCCGCCCCTATCAGACCATCTACCTCGTCAGCGACAACGCAAGGAGGTGCCCACGGCATTACAGCCGGACGGTCTCGCTCGGACTCGTCCTGGCGAAGGGGCGGCCCGCACGGTCAACCTCCTGGTCGATCGGCCCAACCGCCAACCGGGGCGTATGAACACCATGAAACATAGGGGCCGGGGCGGGACGCTCATCGAGCGTGCCTCCATGACCGTCGCCGACGAGGGCGTCAGGACGGACGTGTGGCCCTACGGCGTCGGGAACAACAAGAGCACGAAGGACAATGACGTGTGGGGCCACGGCGGGGTCATCCCGGAGGTGATGGCCGCCGATCTGATCCTGCCGTTTTCGAATCCAGGCGACCTCTGCTTGGACGTGATGGCCGGGACGGGGACGACCTGCAAGATGGCCCTGCTGAACGACCGCTACTACCTGGGGTTCTAGCCGTGGGACGAAGCGTACGAGATCGCCAGGAGACGTATTCGGGACGCCCACCGGGAGTACGTCAGGCGACTCGACAAGTTCCTCTCTACTACGGCTCCAGCGCTTCGGCCCACCGCCTGAACGATGCCTCATCCTCGGGGACGGCCTCCGGGTCCAATGCCCTGGAAGCCGTGACTCTCCGTTCGGGCGGGAGGTCCCAGAGCCACGAGATGACCTCGGGCCTCTTCAGGACGATCTCCTGTATCCCATCAGCCCTCCTGTACCACCCACGAGAATGAGGGCCGGGTAGATCGTAGCCGAACATGGCGTCGAGCAATTTGTAGTAGGGCGGGCGGTCCTTGCGGTCCAGTTTCAGGTAGAACTCCAGCACGCCAGGCCCCAAGCCTTCGATCTGCATTCGTCTCCGTTGGCCCGCACGCCGAGCCTGGCCGTGGTCGGGACGCCGAGAGCCGCCCGACATCGCCTCCTCACGCATGGTGGCGGTGATCGGTCTGGTGCCGGGGGCCGCAGCCGAAGCCCGTATCACCCCCGGCTTCCCACGTACGAAAGGGCTTAATCCGGGACTGCGTAGGAGCAGGCCGCCGGGGTTAGGAACGGTTGAGACGGGGGCCTCGACGGGAACGGTGATGGTCGATGAAACCTGCACGACCTCGCCTACCTTGCGGACCTCGGCCCCGACGACGACAGCCAGCTTGTCCAGAACCTCCAGGGAGAGCCCCCGCTTCCCGTTCAAGAACCGATAAAGCTGCTGCGGGCCGATGTTCGCCAGCTTGGCAAGTTCGAACGGGGTTCGGCCATCGTCACGTATCGCCCGGCGGATGCCGTCGGTGATGGGGTGGTCGTGACGGTCGCTCATGAGGTGGAGCGTCCTCGGATCTGTCCAGTCGCTCGCCGCTCGTGACTTGATGCCCACGCAGCCCAAAACGGGCATGCCGCCAGGCAATTTTACAACATTGACTTCGCTCACTACCATGCGGACGTTCTGGAGACAAAGGCGATCCGTGGTTCCCGCAGGCCACGTCCTCAATCCTTGGTTAAACATCGTCGCACGTCGTGTTCGCCTATACAGGAGCATCGAAGGATGACCATTCAACCTTCCGCAAGACCCCGACCACCCTTGAATCTGTTCGAGTCGGGATTCGCAAGCCCTGAAGAGGCGGTGGCACATGCCGAACGCATGATCGCTTCCCGGAAACGCCTCGACGTCCCGGACTCCGAGCTGGGCCTGGTCCGTATCATTCACGGGGCGAACGAAGACGTCCTTCCGCTCGGGGGGCAGCATGTAGGTCGAGTTCGCCACGAACTGTCCGGCCTCTTCAACATCGCCCCCAACGCCCCCGGCAAGGTCGGAGGCCGCTTCGTCCCGGAGAACTATCTGCTCAGGGAAGGAGAGACACTGGAGTTCACCAGGCCGTTTGGCCGCAAGGGGGTAGGGCAAGTATGGACGAAGGATGAGTTCTGCAACCTCTTCACTATGGGCGAGGCGGATTTCGAGGCGATGGTGGCCAGAGGGTTGCCGGTTCATCGCCTGGGGGACGACTCGATCAGGATCACCGAGACCGAATTCGACTCCTGGTCCAGACACGAGGAGCCCTGGCTCTTCACGGTCCAGGACCTCGCCGTCAGGCTTAATGTCTCCGAGCGTGTCCTCTGGCGTATGCGGAGCAGCGGCAAGCTCCCGGAGCCGATCGAGCTTGGGCCGAAGTTGATCCGTTGGGGACGGTCCGAGATCCTCGACTGGATCGCCCTGGGCTGCCCGAACCAGAAGATATGGGGCGTCATCAAGGCGAAGAGGCCCAGGCAGAGATGAACGTAATCTCGAACGCTTGGCTTATTGTCAAAACATGAACATCCAACTCGAAGGGCACCGATCATGGGCTCCGTCTATAAGCCAACATACACGAAATCGGATAAGACGACGGGACGGCGGGTGACTCGCAAGACGGCCCGCTGGTACATCGAGTTCACCGACGAGAAGGGCAACCGTCGCAAGGAGCCCGGATTCAGGGACAAGACGGCGACCGAGCAACTGCTGAGGGAGAGAGAACGTGAGGTCGAGTTGGCCATCGTTGGGATCGTGAACCCCTTCAAGAAACATCAGGCCACGCCGCTCGACGATCACCTCGGGGATTTCGAGAAGGAGCTACGCAATCGTGAGGACACCGAGGCCCACGTCAAGCTCACCATGTCCCGCATCCGCTCCATCCTCGACAAATCCGGGATGATCTTCATCCAGGACATAGCCCCCAGCAAGATCAGCGACGTCCTCGGGGGATTGCGGAGGTCCGGGAGGAGCATCTCCACCCGCAATCACTACCTGCGAGCCTTCAAGATTTTCACCAGATGGTTGGTCGAGGACCGCCGCACCGATTACGACCCCGCCGGTAAGATCTCCATGATGGACCCGGAGACCGACCGCCGTCGGGTCCGACGCCCGCTGTCCCCCGAGGAATTCGCACGCCTGCTGGAGGCGGCTGGCCGAGGCCCGGTTGTCGAGGGGATGAGCGGCCCGGACCGGGCAGTCCTGTACATCGTTGCCTCCTACACGGGCTACCGACGGAACGAGATCGGCTCGGTCACGAAGCGATCGTTCAACTTCGTGGCCGATCCGCCGAGCATGAGGGTCAAGTCCACGATCTCGAAGCGACGGAAGGAGGAGGAGTTGCCCCTGAGGAAAGACGTCGCCGACATGATCCGCCGCTGGATCGAGGACACCAAGGCGGACCTCGCCGAGCAGGAGCCGCTGTTCCCGGTCAGGG
This sequence comes from Tundrisphaera macrotermitis, assembly GCF_051175315.1. Classification (NCBI taxonomy): domain Bacteria; kingdom Pseudomonadati; phylum Planctomycetota; class Planctomycetia; order Isosphaerales; family Isosphaeraceae; genus Tundrisphaera; species Tundrisphaera macrotermitis. The sequence goes on along the minus strand of NZ_CP195100.1, from coordinate 542,676 downwards.
GCAAGCTGACCGCCGAGATGATGAGGGCCGACCTCGAAGGGGCGGGCCTTCCCTACGTCGATCATGACGGGTTGGTGGCCGACTTCCACTCGCTGAGGGGAACCTTCACGACCAACCTCGTGATCGCCGGTGTCTCGCCGAAGTTCACCCAGGACCTCGCCCGTCATTCGGACATCAATCTGACGATGGGCGTCTACGCCAAGCTGCGGAAGGACACTCACCTGGCCGAGGCGGTCGAGAAGCTGCCCCCGCTCCCGTCCCTCAGGGATGGGCGAACGCCCCAGGCCGACGGCGTTTCCGATCGGCCACGGGGCGATCTGATCGGGGAGGACAGGCCGGGCCAGGCCCCCTCGCCGGGGCACGAGCCGACCATCCGACAACTCCGACGGGAGGCTTCGGATCTGGGCGTTCGGGGATACGCCAAGTACGACAAGGAAGGATTGGAGCAGGCAATCCGGGAGGCCCGGCTTGTGGGGAGGCTTGTGGAGAGACCCGGCACCGACCGTCATCACACGGCACTCGGGGGGCCCCAGGCTAGCGACGAGGATGACGAGGAACCACGAACGCCTGGGCGACGCAAGTCGTTGCCCGACAAAGAAGAAGACGCCGCCCACCATGAACTGGAGGGCGGCGTCTTCGAAGTACCGAAGGTCGGACTCGAACCGACACGGGTGTTAGCCCACCGGATTTTGAGACCGGAGGGCCTGCCATGAGAGTGGTACTTGACTCGCGTTGGGATCGCACTTAAACCGTCTGCAAACATTGGGTTTATCGCTAGGCATCGGTCTGCGGTGATTGTAGCCGGATTGGGGTCGCATCGCCAATATCCTTACCAAATTCTTACCACGCAGCTGGCGGCTGGGCGATCTCGGCTCGCCGGAACCGGAATGACCAGGTACGATGCCCCTACCAAGGAGGCCGCCATGCCGGAAACGATCACGATCTCGCCCGCCGCCGAAATGCTGATCCGCCGCCGGATGAACCGCGAGTACGTGGCGGTCACGGAAGAGACCCGTCCGCTCTACCGGGAACTGGTGGCGGCCGGGCTGATGGAGCCGCTCCACTCGTTCGCGCGCGGGGATGAGGGCGCCTACCGCCCGACGGAATTGGCTTGCGCGTTCGTGAAAGGGTGATAGGATGCGTGAAGGTTGCGGCGTGGTGGTTTAGACACCAACCGATGAAAAGAATCCGGCTCAACGCTGTACGTGGCCGGTAGGTGGGTAGTGGTCGCTGGTACAGACGCGCGACGCAATGCCAAGCGATAGCCCTTGAGGCATCGCCCGCAACCTACCTCCCTCTCCACCCATCCCTCATGCTCTCCAGCAGCCGCTTGGCGTGCGGGCCGACCGGCAGCTCCGTGTCCGGCGCGGCCACCAATGCCCCTTCATGGCTCCCCGTCTCATGCTCGGCCAGCTCGTGGGCGATGGTCGCCTTGATGCGGTCCGGCAGCCGAGTGCGCCTCCAGAGCTCCTGGGTGGCCTCGTCGTATCCGTCCGCCATCAGCTCCGGGTTCATGATCCCGGAATCGAGCATGATCCGCCCGTCGGGCGAGACGGTGCCGCCCGAGGATTCTTCCGGGTAGAACGTGTGGTGCTCGCCCCCGCGCGTCCAGTCCTTCGCGCCCATCTGGTCGCGCGTGAGGCCGAGGTCGATCATCGCCTGCCCGGTGGCGATCTCCAAGTCCTCGGCGTAGCGTTGCGAAAAATCGACGGCGTGTAAGGCGGGGTCTGTGGGTGGCTTCTCGGTCATGGGCCGACCATAGGCCATCCCGCACGCTCGTGCAATCGGCCATGCGTCCGGGGGATTGTGCGCAACGCGCAAAAAACCCCTTGCGCGAATCCCCGGATGGCTCTATGGATGGCGTACTGACTAGCACTCAGCATGTTCATTAAAACAACCATTATGGAGACTACATCATGTCCGACACAATTTCAATGACCAAAGGCGAGAGCATCTCGCTGACCAAGAAGGCCCCAGGGCTGACCAAGGTGTTCGCCGGCGCGGGCTGGGATGCCAAGCAGGACGGCAACTCGATGGACCTCGACCTGGCCGCGTTCCTGCTCGACGCCAACGGCAAGCTGCAGGGCAAGGGCGATTTCGTCTACTTCGGAGGCAAGGTTTCCGGCTGCAAGTCCGTTTCCAGCCGCGGCGACAACCTGACCGGCGACGGCGATGGCGACGACGAGGTGATCGACGTGAACCTGCAGACCGTGCCCGCGCACATCTCCGAGATCGTGTTCGTCGCCTCGATCTACCAGGCGGCTCAGAAAGGCCAGAGCCTGAAGGATCTGGACAATGCGTTCATCCGCATCGTGAACGCGGAAAACCAGCAGGAGCTCGCCAACTACAAGATCACCTCAGATTTGGACGGCGCGACCTTCGTGCTGGGCAAGCTGGTCCGCGAGGGCTCCGACTGGAACTTCGTGGCGGTTGGCGCCCCCGAAGCCGGAGAGCTCGGCGCATTGGCCACCCGCTACGGCCTGTCCGTCGCCGCGTAAATCAAAGGGCGGGGGCACCGGCCCCCGCCCCATTCACCCCTCAGAGAATTGGAAATTTTATGTTCGCAGCACTTGGTAAGGCCATCAGCAAGGCCAAAGAGAAATTCGAAGCCCTCGTCAATGAGGAGGAGCTGAAGGCCGTGGTGGCCGCGTCGGTCCTGGTGGCCGCCGCCGACGGGAACATCTCCGAAGCGGAGAAGGAGGCCGCCTTCAAGGCGATAACAAGCCATGAGTCCCTCCGCGGCTTCAATCAGAAGGCCATCCGCTCGCACTTCGACAGCGACGTCAACCTGATCAACGCCGACAAGCAGCTGGCGGAGGAAGTCCTCTACGACAAGGTCTCCGTGATCCGGGACAAGATCGCCCGCATCCGCGTCATCGGCATCGCGACCCAGATCGCCAACGCGGACGGCGATTTCTCCAAATCGGAGAAGGATGTCGTCGACAAGATCCGCCGGATGACGGCGTAACGCCATGAAGCTCGCGCTCATTGCTTTCGTGGCCATCATCTCCCTGGTGGCGGTGCTCTCCCTCTCCCTCTCCATCGGGGATGGCGGCTTCCGGCGCATGGTGACCATCACCGGCGTCTACTCCATCTGCCGCCCCGACGGATACGACGCGGTCTGCTTCGTGGACGCGGACGGTAAGGATGGCGGATTGTTTTGCATGCCTTTGAGTCAGCTGGGGAATGAATGCAAGAGATAGTTAGCATGGAGGAACTTCCACCTAAACCAACACACCCCCGCTTTATTGATATCGCAGGGCAACGATTTGGCAGACTGGTGGCGCTCAATTATGTAGGACAGACGTCCGGAAGAGCACGAGCTGCTTATTGGTCATGTAGGTGCGATTGTGGTCGCCAGTGTGTGTCCGTGGTAGCAAATCTGAGAAACGGGAGCGCAAAAAGTTGTGGCTGCTTAGCCCGAGAGATGCTATCCAAACGCAGCAGAAAGCACAGCATGTCGCTTGTTTCGGGCTATAAATCGTGGTCGCACATGGTGGCGCGGTGTTCTAATGAGAGCTTGTCAAACTATAAAAACTATGGAGGACGGGGAATTACCGTTTGCGATAGATGGGCAAACTCAATCGAAAATTTCATTCTAGATATGGGGCCGAGGCCGACCCCTCAGCATAGCTTGGAGCGGATCGACACGAATGGGAACTATGAGCCCGGCAATTGTAAATGGGGTACTCGAACCGAACAATCCAGGAACAGAAGGAATACAAAAATGGCTGAATATAATGGAGAAGTAATGCCCTTTGCTGAAGCGATTGAAAGGGCGGGAATAAAAATACTACCAGAGAGGGGGCGGCAGAAATGATGATCGATCTTTTGTTAATCCTGTCCATCGGGCTGATTGTCTACTGGGCCATCAAATTCGTGAAGTGGATCAATAAGTGACCCAGTACCTGCTCCCCGTCCTCCTCCTAGCGGTGATGGAAGTCTCGCTCAGCTTTGATAACGCGGTCGTGAATGCCACCGTCTTGCGCAACATGAGCCTCGTATGGCAGAGGCGGTTCCTGACCTGGGGCATCCTGATCGCCGTGTTCGGCATGAGGCTCGTGCTCCCCGTGGTCATCGTCTCGGTCGCCGGGGGCATGGGCATGGGCGAAGTCGCCCGGATGGCGATCGGCGATCCCGAGGAATACGGCAGGCAACTCGCCTCCTCGCACGTCGCCATCGCGTCCTTCGGCGGCATCTTCCTCCTGATGGTCTTCCTCGGCTTCCTCCTGGACGCCGGCAAGGAGACCCACTGGATCGGTCCGCTCGAACGCCACCTCGTCATGGTCGGGCGGATCGAGGCGGCGGCGATCGCCATTGCCCTGGCCGTGATCCTCTGCCTGCCCACGGCCTCGCTGGTGCCGGGGATGCTCGGCCTGCTCTGCTACCTGTTCGTGAACGGCCTGATGGGCACCTGCGGGGACGACCCGACGGCCTGCGTGTCGGGGAAGGGGGGGCTGGCCGCCTTCATCTACCTGGAGGTGCTCGACGCCAGCTTCTCGCTGGACGGGGTGGTGGGGGCCTTCGCCATGTCCAACAACATCGTCGTCATCATGATCGGCCTGGGGATCGGCGCGGCGGTCATCCGCACCCTGACCGTCCGGCTGGTGCGCGGCGGGACGCTGAGCGAGTTCATCTACCTGGAGCACGGGGCCCATTACGGGATCGGTGCCCTCGCCATCCTGATGCTGGTCAGCACGGTGTACCACGTCTCGGAAATCGTGACGGGGCTCGCGGGCGTCGGATTCATCCTGCTGGCGCTGGCGTCGTCGGTGATCCACAACCGGAAGGGTCTGGCCCGGTGACGCCGGAAGAGCTCCGGCCGATCGTGATCGCGTGGGGCGGCGTCGAGAAATTCGCCGCCCGCATCAAGGCCAAGCCACGGACGGTCTACTGCTGGCTGGACGGGACGCGGAGGATTCGGCCGACGGTGGAGGAGTTGATTGGGAACCTAAAGAACCCGGTGTTCTAAACCATGACGCCTTAGCGAGTTATGCCGGAGAATGGTCAGCGCCTCTACTTCTGAGCCTTCACAGGTTCAAAGGAAACAGGATGGCCGAACTTTCCTGATTTGCTTAGAATCGATTGTCCAAAGAGGATTGTGGGGTCGCGATCTAGGCAAGATACAAAACCTGGCATCCTGTGGCAAAATCCGATGGGGGTTGAAAAAGTTTCTGCGATGATTCGAGAAATCAGAGGGTACGATTTCGGAAGTTCCTTTGCGAGGGAGATTTACTCGTGCTAGCCTCGGGTGCCGGAGTGCCCGAATAGGCCCTGTCCCAATGTTCCCGCAATCGGTTTACTCCGAGCTTTAAAGATGGGTAGGTGAGTCGTGGCAGAAGGAACCGAAGAAAATACCACGATTGAAGCTTTCGGTCTGCCACTAGACCGTTTTGAAGCGGCCGTGGATGCAATAGTTGAACTTCGAGATTCCGGCAAAATCCTGCTGTTCCTTAATCGTCGTGGCGCAATCAAACTGGTTGGCGAAGAGGAAGATTTTAGGGCTGAATTCAGCAGGCGAGCCAACGATGTCGCCATTGATGTAGAGGTGTCAAGGATAGCAAAAAATGAGATTAGACAGTTGATCTCAACCGCATTGCGAATTCCAGACAATGACGCATCCCTAGAGTTTCTGGAAAGATACTATATCGAGGATTATCGGAAAAAGCCCCATCCTCAGATCGAAGAATTTCGCAGACAAGTTCGACCAAAAATCGAGATTGTAACAAGCAGGATTATCACAGAGGCCATGAGGCAAAGAGGTTGGCGACTTTCTACCGCTACTGGGGCATGCATTGAAGAAGTTGATTATGAAATAGTTTGCGAGCGAGAAGATTCGTATCGAGGCAGGAGGGTTACAGATGCTTTTTTGCGACTGAGGCTTCGCTACACAGATGGCTCCCGAGGGGAGTCGCCTTACTATGGATACTACTTTCTCCCTTTCGAGGGAGCAGACGGCGGCCATGCATCTAACTTCGAACTCGAATGCGATCTCTCGGACATCGACATGCTGATAAAAAGATTGAGCGATGCGAAGCAGCGTCTCCTTAAAGACATGGACCTTCAGAGTGGCGAAGAATGATGTCAAAGGATTTGAATGCAATGTACTTGAGCCCAAGAGAGCTGGTCGCCGATAAGGATATTGCCGATCTCTCCGCAGAGGATCTTTATAAAATTTTCGAATTGTATCTACTTCAACTCCCTGACAAGCAAGAACTCCTACTTAAAAGTCAATCAAAAAAAGCTGATTTCATTACCTGGAAAAGCGACTATCACAATCATGTGGTTTGGTCGTTTCCACATCATGGCAAATCGCTTCAGCAACATTCGCCTGATCATTCTGTTGCCCATCATGAAAGTGAAAACAAAAGCGATAAAGACAGGCTTCTTGAGTCTTTGAGAGAAGAATGCGACAAACTCAAAACTCAGAATCAATTCCTTCAAACACGCAATGCAGAACTGCGGCAGAGCGTTGCAGAATTGCGTAGGGCCGTAGCTAGAGAAACACAAAAGTTTGATCAAATTCAATCGCATTGCGTAGAATTGCAGCGAACAGTCGACAAGCTAATTGATTCGCTCAATGACCGCGCAAAGACTAACGATTGTCTTCTTTCTGCGTTCGTATCCCGCCCTGGATCTCGTGTTCGTATGTCCCAATCGTATGAGGGGACAATCGAAGATATGTATGAAGAAAAAATTTCTGTACTCTATTTCATAGATGGTAGTTATGTTGAGCAGGTCTACGAAAAGAATCAGTTCCTGGATTCTCGCTTGCCAGAAGTAGGTGCCAGGCTGGCAGTATTTGTGATAGTTGCGGAAGTGCAGAACGACCGTGCAGAATTACTGGATCAGGAGCCAGATTTACATGACGAGTCAAGCAACTTCCGTAGGAAAGCTCTCGACGGCCCGACAGAATTCTAGTCTTATTAAGATTAATTTGCATTTGTTCAACTGCGGCCACGGGGATACGATACTTGTCGAATTGCCGCGCAATCGATGGGGCTTAATAGATTGTTGCCTTCCAGAGAGAGACGGCATACGTAATAGATTTTTTAAATTTTGTGATCATCTAGGCATCAAAACCTTTGATTTTATATTTCAAACTCATCCCGATTATGATCATTACCATGGAATGCAATCCGTCTTAGAAAGAATTTTAGCTAGAGGTGAAAGGCTTGGGTATTATATAGACACTGGGCTGAATGCGTTAGACGCCAAGCATCTAATGAAAAATAAACCGACTGGAGATAATGAATATGAAACATTACAACAAAAACTGGCCGATCTAGACCGTGCCGAGCAAATCAATTGGCAATCACTTGCCGCTCGCTCTATACCGTTATATCCTAGCGGCCTACGGGACATCATTAATTTCATTCCGATAGGCCCAGATCCGCGAGACAGGCGGCGTATTATATCGGATGATTTAAGGAAACTTGCGACCAACGCAAGCGCCAGGCCTATTGCTAATGAATTATCTCTTGTAATAGTGCTTACTGTCAAGCAGGATGGGCAAGTGTTCAACATGCTCTTGGGCGCAGATTCGGGCAATATTGGCCTGGAAAGAGCAATAGCATACTGGAAGACTTATGCGATGGAAGATGGAGTTGACCCAGCTTTTGATGTAATTAAAATCCCCCATCATGGGTCGATCAAATCCCATGTGAACAGTGTCTGCCTGACGAAGCGGCCTGGATCCGGGCCCGAAGCCGCTATTGCTTCTGCTGGAACCCGACGCGCTTTGCCAGACCGAGAGGTTTTAAAGGACTATATGCTTAACGGGTGGAATGTTTATGCGACAACGACCAAGCGTACTCCTGCTAGTCCATCGAGCTTGCCATTGATGTTAGCGAATCGCGGCGCATCTCCAGGAGTTGAAATTACAAGTCAAACGATACATGTGTCTTGGTGTAAAAGTAACGGTCTTACAATCAACCCTTCAAGTGCTAAGATAATGCTCGAAGATTTGATTCACTATGAAACCGCTCCCGTAGGTTCGGCTTCAAAAGTTTGACAGTATTCGTTCTGTCACGGATATGGCAATCCCCCGCCCGCCGATACCCCCGCTCTTCAGCCTCCGCCGCCGTCTTGAACGCCACCCGGTTCTCAGTCTTCATCGACGCCTCCCCTCGGCAATGCGGCAGGTGGTAGACGTGGCTCCGCCGGTTCCCCACCACCTCCGCCGTGAACGGAACGCCACGGCCTTTCCTCCAGTCCCAGGGCGGCACCGGGTTCGGGTCAGCCCATAGCCCACGCCTGGCCGCTCGTGCCTCGCTTTCCAGCCGGGCCAGCGCCTGATCGGCCGGAGCGTATTCCCGGTACCACCAAGCCCATCCGAGGCCAGTAAGTTCCCGCCCCATCACCCGCCCATCCGGCAAGGTCACCTCCGCCACCGTCCGGCCATACCGGTCCCTATCCACCTCGCGGATCGTCACCTGCTTGCCGTACGCCAGCTCCGAAGCTGCCTGCTTCGCCCGGCTCCCGAACGGCTGGCCGGTTTCTGGTGCGTCCACCCCGTGCAGCCGGACTTTCACCTGCGTTTTGCCATCCCTGAGCACGGTGAGCGTGTCGCCGTCGCTGAGGTGAATTACGCGAGCTTTAAACGTTTCGCATAATCCTGCTGCCGGAATAAGAAAATAAAGCAAGAGAAATAGCATGCTTGGCAGCATTGTCATTGCGTATAGTATTTATTTAATATATTAATTGCGGAGTGGCAAGGCGCTACCAACGCCCGCCGCCCCTGACCAACAACGAGAGCTCACCTCGCATGGCTGACGCTGAAGATAGCACCATTGTCTTAACTTACAAGTTCCGATTGCTGCCCAACCGGCGGCAACACTGGACTTTAGAGGAAATCATAGAGAGCCAGCGTGTGCTCTACAATGCTGCCCTTATGGAGCGGATTGACTGCTACCGAAAGACTGGAAGAACACCGAACAAGAACGAGCAATTCAAAGAACTTACTGAACTTCGTAAGTTCGAGTGCTTTGCGGGAATTCCTCTGAATCTTCAGCGTTGGACACTTAAACAGTTAGATGACTCTTATCAGGCATTCTTCCGCAGAGTTAAAAATAGGGGAGGAAAAGCTGGGCATCCTCGTTTTCGTGGCAAAGGCCGATGGCAATCGTTTGGCTTCTCCGAATTCTCCGGCATCACCCTCCGCGAAGGCCGAATCCGATTCAAGGGGCTCCCCGGCTCACTCCGTATCCACCTGCACCGGCCTTTGCCAAAAGGAAAGCCGCTGAGTTGCACATTCACGCGTGGCCATAAGGGCTGGTACGTCTGCCTCCAGTACCGTGTCCCCGTGCAGCCGCTCCCGGCCACCGGTCAGCAGGTCGGTATCGACGTGGGGCTAACCACGTTGGCCACGCTCTCAACCGGAGAAGCGATTGCCAATCCACGCCACACCAAACGAGCGGAGAAGGAGCTGAGGCGACGACAGCGGGCTTTGTCACGTTGCAAAAAAGGCAGCAATCGCCGGAAGAAGGTTAAAGCAAGCGTTACGTGGCTTCACGCTAAAATCGCCAACAGTCGCAAGACCCACTTGCACCAAACAAGTGCAAAATTAGTTCGGGAGAACGATCTGATAGCAGTGGAGAAGCTGAATGTGAAAGGGTTGTCCTCTGGCATGCTCGCCAAAGGCGTGAACGACGCCGGATGGTCAATCTTGAAAAATTACCTCGCGTACAAGGCAGCATGGGCCGGTCGCGAGCTTGTTGAAGTCAAGGCTGCAGGTACGAGCCAGACCTGCCCTAATTGCGGTGCGGTCGCCAAAAAGACGCTTTCGGAGCGCACCCATCGGTGCGATTGCGGGTGCGTCATCGATCGTGACCATGCGGCGGCCAGAATAATTCTGGCGCGGGCGGTAGTGTCGCCCGTGGCGTCCCAACGTGAGGCATTGGCCTGTGCGTGATGCCGGAAATCTCGGTTGCATTGCCGAGTCACTACCGTCGCCGTCGGTCACGCACTCAACGCGCGGGGTAGTCGGCCGCCATGGCAGGGGAGGTGATGAGCAGGAGCAGGGCGAGTGCGATGCGGAACATTCGAGGAGGATAGGCCGAAATATGGGGCTTGGCCAGAGAAAAGGCATCCCTGCCCGCGCCTCCCGTTACTCGAACAGCCCGACAATCTGCCGGACCTGCTCGGCACCCAGCCGCTCGACCAGATGCTTGACGGCCGCCAGGTCGGTCAGCAGGCCGGGGTCGCCAGCTCCGGCAGCAGATTTTGCCGCCGGGGCAGGGGAAGCCGCCCGCTTGGGTGCCGGCGTCTCGGCGGGTGCGTCGCCTTGCTTCTTCTTGTAGTTCGATTTGATGGCGCTGAAGTGCTGCGGGTTCATGTCGATCCCGAACTCGGCCTTGATGTACTCGACGGCCGGGCCGGGCTTCTCGTAGCCTGCGTCGATGGCGGAACGGGCGGCCTGCGACTTGTTCATGGCCTTCGCGGGGGACTTGGCCTCTTCCAGTTCGGCCTCGATGTCGTCGTCCGTGTTGAACTCGGGCTCGGTTTCCGGCACTTCCTGGCTGATCTCTTCCGGCTCGACCGGCTCGGCGGGCTTGGGCTTCTTCTTGGCCATGGGGCTGCTCCGGGGAGAGGCGTGCGTTTCCCCAAGCTTAACCCAGGATTGAGTTTGGTCAACAAAGTGGTTGCGCAAAAGCTGAGATCGCTGTATCGTTGGTCGCATGGACATATTGATGCGGAATGGAGAAGTAGTATCTCGGGAGGCTCATAACCTTCAGACCGCCGGTGCAATTCCGGCTTCCGCTACCATTTTGCCTTCCCCATCTCCCCGACCGACTCCCGCTGCCGGCTGGTGACGCGCCACGCTCCTGTGGTGTAGCCCGGTAACACGGCGGCCTCCAACTCCGCAATCCTCGGTTCAAATCCGAGCGGGAGTGCCAATTTCATTTCATCGATATCCGTGTGTAGGCTAGAGGTCAGTCGCTTGGTTTGGGGCCAAGATCACGCAGGTTCGAATCCTGCCACACGGACCATCACTTTTCGCTTGCGCGAACCTTGAACCCTGCTATGGTCTTTCCGCGACCGACGATATCCCCATGCATCATCTTCTCAGCGTAACCGCTGCCGGTCGGTCGCAAATCGCCATGCGGCGGTTACGCTGAGGGGGTGACTGAGAGGGATAGTGACCAAAGCAGTAATTTTCGACCTCGACGGCACGCTCGCCGACCTGTCTCATCGTCTCCATCACATCAAAAACGGCTCCCATAACTGGGACGCGTTCTTTGCTGAGTGCGGCCAGGACACGCTGATCGAGCCGATCCGCGACCTGGCGGTCGCACTCCATCGGCAGGGCTACAAGGTGCTGCTCGTTTCCGGTCGCTCGGACAAGGTCTACGGGCAGACCGTTTCCTGGCTCGTGAAGCATGAGGTGCCGTTCGACGAGCTCCTCATGCGGAGGGATGGCGACTACCGCCAGGACTTCATAGTCAAGTCGGAGTTGCTGGACGCCATCCTTGCCGAAGGGCACGAGATTCTCTGCGTCATCGATGACCGCCCGAGCGTCGTAACCATGTGGCGCGAGCGCGGCCTCACCTGCCTCCAGTTCCGCGACTGGGAGGAGGACCCCGTCACGGCCAAAAAGGGGCTGTTGACGCTCATGGTCGGGCCCAGCGGGGCTGGCAAGACGACTTTCCTCACGTCTCCCGTCGCCGGGACCTTCGGCATCCACCCATCGCACGTCGTGAGCAGCGACCAGTTCCGCGCCGACCTTCTCGGCGATACGCACGACCAGTCTCGGAACGATGACGTTTTCGCCGCCCTCCACGCGGTCGTCAAAGCCCGCATCACGCACGGCATCCCCGCCGTCGTGGACGCCACCAATCTCAAGCGCAAGGACCGTCTCGCGTGCGTCACGTTGGCCGGTGGGGGTGATGTCCGCTACCTGGTGATCGACCGCCCCATGGGAGAGAAGGAGCGGGACGCCGGATGGCGGACACCAGCCCTGCTCCAGAAGCACGCCCAGACCTTCGGCTCCCAGATCAAGGACATCCTGGCCGGCGACAAGCAGCCCAACGTGGTCGTGACCGACCTGCGGAGGGCGTCATGACCCATCCCGCTAGAAGCCTAACCTTCGACGAGCTGTGGAACGGCCTGAAAATCGCCAAGTCCGTCGGCGACGTGAACGAGAACATCGGCAGCGACGGCCTGAGCCTGTTCTGCTACTCGAAAGCGGCCGTGTACGAGCGGAACTGGAACGACATGACCATGCTCGCGCGAGGGATCATCCTCGACCCGGTTGAGAAGAGAGTTGTCGCCACGCCCTTCCCGAAGTTCTTCAACGTCGGCGAGCGGGCGGATTCAATCCCCGACCTGCCGTTCGAGGTCTACGAAAAGATGGACGGCAGCCTGATCATCATCTTCCACCACGGCGGCGAGTGGCGGTGCGCCACCAAGGGCAGCCTCGCCTCCGACCAGGCGAAGTGGGCGAAGGCATGGATCTCGCGGTTCGACCTCTCGCCGCTGGTACCGGGCACGACCTACCTGGCCGAGGCCATCTACCCCGAGAACCGGATCGTCGTCCACTACCAGAAGGCAGGGCTGACGCTGCTCGGCGCCTACCGCGAGGATGGCTCGGAACTGGACTACAACGAGCTGGCGATGCTTGCCCTCAAGCTGGGCTGGGACATCGCCAGGCGGTTCGCCTTCAACGCCATGTCCGAGTTGCTCGCCACGGCGAGGGAACTGCCGGGCTCGGAGGAAGGGTTCGTCCTGCGATTCGACGACGGGCTGCGGCTCAAGGTCAAGGGCGACGAGTATTGCCGCATCCACCGGCTGGTGTCTCGCGTGACGCCGCTGGCGATGTGGGAGGCCATGGCGGCAGGCGATGACCTGGAGGAGCTGAGACGGCAGCTTCCGGAGGAGTTCTGGGCGGATTTCGACGCGATCATCGGGGCGTTGCAGGAACGGCTCGACCGTTTGCTCGGCTCTGTACGCGCGGCGGCCAATGCCCTCGCTGACCTGTCAGATAAGGAGGTCGGGCTCCGGCTGGCGACGATCCCGGAAGATGCGAGGCGGTTCGTTTTCCCTTACCGCAAGAATGATGGCGAACTGCTGACCGGCCGGACAAGGGAGACGATCTTCCGCGCGATCCGCCCCACCGGGAACGTCCTGCCCGGCTACCAGCCGTCTTATGCGATGAACCGAGTGCTGGAGGAGGTCGCGTGAAAACCCTCGTCAAAATGCAATTCGGCAGCCACGTCTACGGCACCAACGTCCCCTCCAGCGACCAGGACTTCAAGGCCGTCCACCTGCCTGATGGCCTGGACATCCTGCTCCAGCGGCCGAAGAATACGATCAACGTGCGGACGAAGCTCGACTCCGCGCAAAAGAACACGGCGGATGACGTCGATTTCGAGTCGTTCTCGCTCCAGCAGTACCTGAAGCTGCTGCTCGAAGGGCAGACCGTCGCGCTGACCATGCTGTTCACGCCCGACCGCTGGATCATCGAATCCAGCCCGGAATGGGAGCTGATCCGCGAGAACAAGGCCCGGTTCCTCCATCGCGGGGTCTCTGCTTTCGCGGGCTACTGCCGCCAGCAAGCCAACAAGTACGGCGTGAAGGGAAGCAGAGTCGCCTCCTCCCGGGCGGCCATGACCCTCTTCGCCCGGCTGATGGAAGCGAACGGCTCGCAGGCCAAGCTCAAAGACCACTGGCACGACATCGAGGCGCTGGCGGCGAATCCCGAGTTCCAGCACATGCAGATCGTCGAGGATAGCCTGCGCGCCCGGCCGGAACTCAAGGTCAGGATGCTCGACGTCTGCAGCCGCAAGGTCCAGGAGCACGTCACGGTCAAGGAAGCCCACAAGGTCTACAAGCACCTGTTCGACGAGTACGGCCAGCGGGCGTTGCTCGCCGAGAAGAACGAAGGCGTGGACTGGAAGGCGATGATGCACGCCACCCGCGTCTGCCGGGAGGCCGAGGAATTGCTCCTGACGCACTCGATCAGCTATCCGCGCCCGGAGGCCGGGCTGCTGCTCCAGATCCGCAAGGGCGAGCTTCCATACAAGCAGGTGGCCGAATTGCTCGAGGCCGGGCTCGAAAGGCTCGGGGAGTGTCAGCGGATTTCGACGCTCCCCGAGCATCCCGACAGGGCTTTCGCGGAATCGCTCGTCGCGGGCGTTTATCGCAACCGGGTATTGGAACGAGCAGCCTAGAACAACCTGAGCTGCGCCCCATCCGCCCGCCGCCTCTGGCTCACCCGCTGCGCGTGCTCCGGTGCCCGATCCTGGTACATGGCGGGCATGACCGGCGGGGCAGGGGGCGCAGCGGGCACTTCCGCCGGGACCGGCAACGCGATAACCTCGGCCGTGGGCGCCACCGCCTCCGATTCCGCCACCTTCTCCTGTGGCTCCACCCTCCTCGCCCGAATCCGTGCCGTCACCGGCACCTCCGCCCGTGCCGCCTTCCTCGCGACCCGCTCCGGCGCCGCCTCGACCGTGACCGATTCCCGCAGCTTCCCAATCGCTTCCGCGATCTCCTTCGTGCTCCGGCCGCCTTCTGGCGCGTGCTCCGACAGGGCCAGCTTCAGCTCGTCCCGCAAGTCGGCCAACCGACTCTGGTACGCCTCGTGCTCGAAGGGCTTGCCCAGCCTGGTCTCGTAGTCGTGCAACTGCCCTTCCTTGAGGGCGATCTCGGCCCGGTTCCGGCGGCAGCAATCCTCGTAGTCGTCGGCCACCCGCGCCAGGGCGTTCAGGACCGCTCGCGGCCCCGGATTGTCCCGCATCAGGGTCTCGCGGCACCGCGTCGCCCCGTCCAGGTAGACCTCCATGCCGCCGAGCGGGTGCAGGATCAGCCCGCATTCCAGCCCCCGGTAGGTGCCGAGTTTCGTCCGGTAGGCCTCGCTCACCTTCTCGGGCATCTGGCCCATGCGCTTGGCGACCGCCTCCTGCGATGGCGTGCCGTCGTTCGCGGCCATCGTCGCCATGTCTTGCGTCAGCCCGTCCAGCCGCTTGTTCAGCCGCCGGATGTCGTCCGGCAGGTCGCGGAGGTTCCGCCGCGCCAGGTACTGCTCGTCGTGGTGGTTCTTCCGCAGGATCGCCAGGCGTTGCAGCTCGGCGTCGGTCTCGGCCAGGGTCAGCACCGCCGGGTTCCCGGAAGCGATCGCCTTCACCTCCGCGTAGCTGAGTTCCTGCCCGCCGATATCCTCGGCCTTCCTGACCGCGCAGTCGCCGCTCATCACCTGGGCGATGAACCTCGCCTTGGTCTCCAACGCCTGCCACATGAAGGCGTCGAACGACCCTTCCGTGACGTAGCGGTAGATCGCCACCTCCTTGTTCTGGTTGCCCTGCCGGAGGATGCGGCCCTCGCGCTGCTCGACCTCGGCGGGTTTCCACGGCGCGTCCAGGTGGTGCAGCGCCACCAGCCGCTTCTGGACGTTGGTGCCGGTGCCCATCTTGGCCGTCGAACCGATCAGCACCCGCACCGTCCCCTGCCGGACCTTCTCGAACAACGCCTGCTTCTTGGCGTCGGTGTCGGCATCGCCGATGTTGGCGATCTGGTGGCGGGGGATGCCTCGTTCCTCGAGCTTCCTGGCTACCTCGTCATAGGCCGAGAAGCCCCAGGGCGTCGGGTTCACGCCCATGTCCGAGAAGATCATCTGCGTGCCGCGTGTGTCGGCCGTCCGCTCCCAGATGCGGGCGACGTTGGCCACCAGCGCGTTGATCTTCGAGCCGGGGAAGTCCGGGCCGGGCTGGAGCATGCGGCCGTCCAGGGCCAGCTTGCGGCCGTCGGTGGTGATCGCGAGCGCATTGTCCTCGCGGGGGTCGACCTTCTGGCTGCGAAGCTTGTCGTACCGCTCGATCAGCCCGGCCTGCAGCTCCGCCTGCTCGTCCGACATCGGGCAGGCCACCGTCTGCGGCTTGCCGCCTTCGAGCGCCGGGCGGGGCAGGTCGAGCATGTCCGCCGTCTGCACGTCGGCGAAGGCCCGGAACATCTGCACCAGCTCGGGCAGGTTCACGAACTTGGCGAAGCGGCTGCGGGGCCGGAGTGAGGCACCGTCCGGAGAGATCTCCATCGTGTCGACGACTTCGCCGAACGAGGCCGCCCAGGCGTCGAAATGGTCGATGCCGCGTGAGCGCAAGCCCTCAAGATCGAGGAACCGCTGGTTGGTGTACATCTCGACCATCGTGTTCGAAATCGGCGTGCCGGTCATGAAGACCACGCCGCGGCCGGGACGCTCCTCATCGAGGTAGCGGGCCTTCATGTAGAGGTCGAACGCGCGTTCCGAACCCCCGGTCTGGATGCCGGCCACCCGGTCCATCTTGGTGGGCGTCTCGAGGTTCTTGAAGTAGTGCGCCTCGTCGATGAAGACCTGGTCCACGCCCAGCTCGTCGAAGACCAGCCCGTCGTCCTTCTTGTCCTCGGCCAGCAGGCTTTTCAGCTTCTCCTCGCGATTGGCCTTCTGCTTCTCCAGCGTCTTGATGATGTTGCGGCCGTGCGAGGCCTTGTCGACCAGCAAAGATTCGTATTCGGCGATCTGCTCGCGCAAGAACCGCTCCTGGAAGTCCCGGCTCATGCCGATCCGCTCGAATCCGGAATGGGTGACGACGATGCCGTCCCAGTCGCCGGTGGCGATCTTGGCGGTCAGCGCCTTCCGCCGCTCCTTCGTGAAATCCTCCTTGGTTGCGATCAGGACCTTGGCGTTCGGGTACCAATGCATGAACTCGCGGCCGAATTGCTCCAGGCAATGATTCGGGACCACGTACAATGGCTTCTTGATCAGCCCGGCCTGCTTCATTTTCATCCCGGCGGCGACGGCAGCCCCGGTCTTGCCGGCCCCGACCACGTGCGCCAGCAGCGTATTCCCGCCGGTCATGCACCGCCAGACGCCGTCCTTCTGGTGCGGCCGCAATTCGATCTGCCTGCTCATCCCCGGGAAATCCAGGTGCGAGCCGTCGAACAGCCGGGGCCGCAAATTGTTGTAGGTGTCGTTGTAATCCCGCACCAGCCGCTCGGTCCGGTCGGGGTCGGAGAAGATCCAGGACTTGAACTTCTCCTTGATCAGCTTCTGCTTCTCGCGGGCGGCCTGCGTCTCGGTCGGGTTCAGCACCCGCTCGTCGCCATGCGCGCCCCGCACGGTGTCGTAGATGACCGGCGTCTTGAGGTTGAGGGCGAGCCCGAGCAGCTCGGTGCCGTTGATCCGCGAGGTGCCGTAGTCCGCCGTGGCCGCCACCGAGCTGAGTGCCCGGTAATCCGGCTCCACGCTCCACACGGCGTCCTTCTTCAGGTGGCCGATCTGGAACGCCTCGGGCGGCACGTTGAACAGCTCGCCCGCGAACTTCCGGATGTCGCTGGCCGGGATCCACGGCGCCCCGAGATTGGCGTCGATGTCGCCGGGCAGCACGTCCTCCGGCTGCACCTGGCGGAGCGCCGCCACGTTGTCCGCGTAGGCGGGCCCCGCCGCCTCGGCGATCTTGAGCTTCTCGCGGACGTTGCCCGAAAGATATGCATCGGCGGTCTGGCGCTCCCTGGTCACCGGGTCGCTGTAGATCAGGTCGCCCAGCTCGCTGAGGACGATCGCCCCCGGCTGGCCGTATAGCCCGGCGATGAAGCCGATATCCACGCAGCCGCGCTCGTTGAGCGAGACCAGCAGGCCCTCCTCGGCGGACGCGACCCGCGTGACGGGCGGCTTCGGACCCACCACGTCCTTCTTCATGATGGCGGCCTTCTCGGCCAGGCCGGTCGCCTCGTCGTATTCCTCGAGGCTCATCACCAGCATCGCGTCCGGGTCTTCGCGGAACTTGGCCAGGTTGGGCATGCGCCGGATCTGCGTGCCGTCCTTGGTCTCCGAGAATGTGGTCTTGTTGACCGGGCCGTAGCTGGCCACGAAGCGGTCGTAGGTGCGGTTCAGCTCGCGGCGTGCGGCCTCGCGGTTCTCCTCCGGCCAGCCCTCGTTCTGGGACTGGAGGACGCGGCGCGCCCCGTCCCGCAAGGAGATCAGGGCCGCGATCCGCTTGCCGGTCATGGTGCCGTCGGACCGGAGCAGGGTGCCGCCGTAGGTGACGGGCTCGGACCGGCCGCCTTCCATCTGGCGGACGACCTTGTCGTCGCCGACGAAGAACGAGCCCTCGGCGATGTGGCGGAGCGGGGGAGGGGGCGTGAAGGCGGGTGTTGGGCGAATATCAGGATTAACCGCTTGAAGTAAAATGCTTTGCTTGGGCGGTTCTTGGAAAGTCTTGGGTGGCGGATTCGCCCGCTCGGCCTCGGTCTGGACGACCCCCGGCAACCTCGTCACGGCCGCCCGCAGCTGCTCGCCCAGGTCGCCCACCGGCTTCACCGAGAATCCCGAGCCGTAGAGCGTGTCCTTGCGGCTCCAGTCCCCGAGCACCATCTCGTGGTGGTTGCAGAAGTAGCGGTTCACCGGCAGATCGGCCCCTTGGATTCCGAGCACGGAGGTTTCCAGCCATTCCGGATCGGCGTGGTTCGGCTCCTGGCCGGGCGCCCGCTTCCGGAGGAACAGGATGTCGGTCGTGACGCCCGTCCCTTCCGCCTTGAAGGCGTCGGATGGCAGACGGATTGCCCCCAGGAAGTCGGCCTGGGCGGCGAGCCTCTCGCGGGCGGCCGCGTTCTGCTTGTCCATCGTGTAGTGCGAGGTGACCACCGCCAGCACGCCGCCGGGCTTGAGTGAGTCGACTGACTTGGCGATGAAGTAGTCGTGGAGCGAAAGCTTGTCGCCCTGGAAGTCAATCTTCACGTCCGCAAACGGGACATTGCCGATCACCGCGTCCAATGGAGGCAGTTTGGTATCTCGGAAGTTCTCTATCCGTATGTCGGCCTCCGGGTGCAGCAGCCTGGCGATCCGGCCGGAGATCGAATCAAGCTCCACTCCGATATAGCGGTGTTTGCCGGTCATGAACCGGCCATTTCCACAACCGGGCTCCAACACCACGCCATTAGCCGGAACTCCCAGCCGTGCCAGGGCTTCGTGCATGGCCTCCATCGCCACGGGGGCGGTGAAGAACTGCGAGAAGGTGGTCCGCTTGGCCGAGTCGTACTCCTCGGGCGTGAGCAGCCCCTTCAGATCCTCGCCGATGGCCTGCCAACCGTCCTTGTAACGGCCGGTGACCGGGTCGGGGAAGATGGAGAGGGCGACCGGGCCGAAGCCGCCGAAGCGGGCGAGTATGTCCCGTTCATCGGTAGTGGCCGGTCGGTGTTCGGATTCGAGCGTTTTCAGCGTGCGGATGGCCGCGATGATGTCGCGGGCCTTGGCCTTCTCGCCGGTTGAGGTGGGTGGTGTTTCCATGGGTGCTCCTGTCGTTCGAAGCCCCGCCAGCGGGGGCCTTACGCCGGAGCGATCAACCGACGCAGCGACGGGCGTGTCAAGCGAAGCTGGGGCGAGGGGCCCCGGCTGCAAGCTTGATGCGGACGGCTGGGGAGGTACGGTCGCGGAGGAAGGCCCCGGCGGGGTGGATTCGGGAGGGGCAGGATGAGCCGGCTCGACCAGGTGGATGAAGCTGGGAGGCGGCGGCTCGCCGAACATCGGCAGCATCGACTGGTGACGCGACGGCCTGTTGGCGCGCGAGGCGAGCACGCGTTCGACGTGGGAATCGTATTTGGTCACCGCGCCCCGCTGCGCTTGCGGTTGGCCTTCGCTGCGGCTGCCTTCGCCGCCGTGATGTCGGCATGGGTGGTGGCCGACTTGCCGTTCAGCTTACGCCAGAGCGTGCTGTAGTCCCATTTCAGGAGGCGGGCAAGGCGGGTCTTGCCGCCGCGCCCGTGCGGGTCGTTCAGCCGCGTGGCGACCTCATTCAGGTTTTCGGTGGGGGTCATCGTACTTTCGCCTTCTTCGCTGCTTTGCTTTTCGCGTGCTTCACTTTTGCCAGGGCCAGGACGGCGGGCTTCAACTCATCCGGCATCTGGTCGTAGTCGTATCCGCGATGGCCGTTCAGGAAGGGCAATGCCCCTCGCGGTACGGGCACCCAGTTGGCCGGGTCGGTGTTCTGGCGGTTGCCGTCCAGATTTTTGAGGCACATCCCCTCGGGCACCTTGCCGTTCAGCTGCTCCCAGAGGTATTTGTGCTTCAACTCGTAGCGACGCCCGTACCCGGTGTGCGGGTTCACCTCGTCGATGCTGATCTCGACGTAGCCGTCCTTGCTCACCCGTTCGTGGCCGAGGTAGTGCGTGTTGTGCGGCTCCTGCCCCTTCCTGAACTGCGACTTTCGCGCATTCGGGTGGTTGCCGCCCTTGCCGGGCTCGCACTTCTTGCCCTTGTTGCAGGGCACGTTGCCTTTCTCGATCCGCCCGGTGCGGCCCGTCGACCAGCCCTTGCGGGTGCATAGCGCCTTGTAGAGATCGGGCGTCACGTCGGCGCGGTCGAACTCCCGGCAGAAGAGCTCGTGGGCCTCCTTGCGCGGCAGGGTGCGGTGTCGCTCGATCCAGGCCAGTTCTCGATCGGAGTAGGCAATCGCCTTGCCCACCTACGCTTCCTCGTCGCTGTAATTGGGAATCGCGCGAGGCTTCGGCTTGCCCTCAACGCTGGGCAGCACGTTCTCCCAATTTCCGACCCCGTGTTTCGCCATCAACCCCGCTGCATTCAAAGCCACCTGCGCGTTGTTGATGATCTGCTCGCTGACGCTCACGATCGAGGTGGTGCGCTGGACTTCCCGCTCCAGTCCCTCCTGGCCGAGGTTTTCGTCGCTCAGGCGCTCGAGCTGGGCGAAGAGGTGGTCGTTCAGGTCGTTCATCTTGTTTTTCATCTCTTCGCCTCGATATGCAGTTGCGGTTGATTCCGGCCTGGCATGGCTGCCCTGGTGGCGGGGAAGATAATTGCATAATGCAAGCATTGCAAGCGAAAAGAATGCTTGCGCGAACAGATCGGGTCGCTATGGTCGGGGGATGCGACAGGCCACATCCTTCACCATCAGTGCCCTTATGCGGCCGCCGCCGGTCTGTCGCAAACAATCAGCGGCGGCTGCGCCAGGGTGTGTTTGCGAGGAATTATGAATGCTGTTGCCGTGCCCGTCTTTCACTATGGAATCCTGAAGGGATACCTCGCCGGGCAGAACGCCCCGTCGGAGATCATCGTCGCCGCGGATGCGCTGTACGCCGCCGCAACTCAAAGCACTCTCGCATCCGATGCCCTCGAAGCCGTCCGGCTCGTCACCGAGGCTGCGGAGAAGTTGATGGCACGGGTCGAATCGCTCCCGGCTCCTGCCGAGCAGGTGGTTTCGATCGAGCCATCGCGAGAGATCGTTTATCCAGAGATAGTACCGTCGCCTGCCATCGAACTCGCGCCTGAACCTGAGCCAGCGGAGGAGCCCCTCGCGGCCCGCGAAGAATTGTCGGACCAGGCCAAAATCGATGCCTTCCTCGAAGCCAGGGCGAACCTGCCCGCGGACAAATCGACGAAGAAGAAACGCCAGGAATGGTCGCAGGCAGCTCGCGCTGCGGCCGCGGAGAGAATGCGGGCCAGGCAGGCTGCCGGGCTTATGCAACGACGCGGCGGGGGAGAGCCTGCCGTGAAGCCGATCGTGCCGGAACCCCGGCCGGTCATCGTCAAGAACGGCAAGTCGAGCGAGCAAGCCAGTGAGCCGGATTTGCCCCGGGTATCTCTCGCCAAGCCAACGCCCCTGGTCGAGTCACCACTGCCCCATCGCCTGACGATCGACCATCCCGGCTGGGCGGGCAAGCGCGAGGATAACCAGCTGCACGATAGCGATTGGCCGGACATCCGGGAGATGCTGGGGAAGGGCAGCAAGCGCGAGAAGATCGCCGGTGACTACGATGTGACGGTGGCCGAGCTGGATGTGTTCATCGATCGGAAGGTCAGGGAAGTCAGGGAACGGATCGCGGGCAAGGAGGCAGCGGCAGCATCGGGGGAAGCCTAAGCCCCGCTGCCGACGGCAAGCGGGGCTTGAGGGATCGGCGTAGGCCATGGACCGAGGATGAGAAGGCGAAGCTCCTGGAACTGGCCGGCGAAGATGGCGTGACGCAGGTCATCGCGAGGAAAGTCCGCCGATCCGTAGGTGATTGCCACGCCATGTACCGGATGCTGAAGAGCTACGAGACGCTCGGCAAGACGACCGTGGTCGTGGAGAACGGGATCAGGATTACGAAGTGCCCACCCGCCTATGCCCACGGGGTCTGGTCGAAGAGCCGGTTCTAGCGGGCACAAAGTCATCTCGCCGCCGGCTCTTCCTTCTGGTGAAATGCTCCCAAACGACAAGGACAGGAGACACCCATGTGCGGCCGCTATACCCTGAAAACCCCGAAAGCCGAGCTGGACGAGCATTTCGGCGTCGACCTGCCCGAACTCCACCGCTTCAACATCGCCCCGTCCCAGCCGGTCCCCGCGATCACGGCGGACGCGGTGAAGATCCTGAAGTGGGGCTTCGTGCCGGGCTGGTCGAAAGAGCCGACGGTCAAGTTCTCGAACATCAACGCCCGGTGCGAGACGGTGGCGACCAGTAGCGCCTACCGGGGCTCATTCCGGCACAAGCGGTGCCTGATGCCGGCGGACGGTTTCTATGAGTGGGCCCCGGGCCCGCCCAAAGTGCCGCACCACTTCCGCCTCAAGGACGGCGGCCCGTTCGCCTTCGCGGGCATCTGGGACTCGTGGCACGACGAGCTGGAGACCTGCGCGCTGATCACCACGACGGCGAACGAGGTGGTCGAGGTGGCGCACGGCCGGATGCCGGTGATCCTGCAACGCGAGGATTACCAGGCGTGGCTCGATCCCAAGGCCACGCCCGACAAGCTGATGGGGCTTTTGAAGCCCTTGCCGCCCGAGTTGATGATGGGCTACCCGGTCGGCAAGGCGGTCAACAGTCCGAAGTATGACGGGCCGGAGTGCGTGGTTGCGGTGTAGGGCGAGGGACCATTCCTATCGCGCCAATTCACCTCTGGAACCCGTGGTACCTCGTGCCCTGATAGCTGAGCGTGCCCTCGTCTCCTTGCATGAGCACGCCATATTCCCTCCCATCCATGGGGAACTCGAAGCGACGCCCGTCGTCGAGCTCGAACGTGGCGTGGTATCGGGTCCTGACGTGGTGATGGGAATGCGGGCCCAGGCTCCTGACCTCCTCGCGTTTGGCGATCACGCGGGCGGGCACGTCGAGCCGGGGCAGGCTGTTGTTGTGCATCCACCCGGCGAGGCCCCTCAGGATTTGCAGCAGGATGGCGAAGGCCACGATGCCGATGAAGATCGGCACGATCACGATCACGATCGAGTCCATGGGGTAACCTCGCCCGGGTACTCTATGCGCTTGGCGAGCCCATCCTATCCGAGCGGATCATGACGCGGTAGGGCCGGTGCCCGCTCCGCCCCCCGAAAACCCTTGCGCTTTCAGCCCCGCGTGCTACCATCCGCCCCGAACAACTCGGGCGGCGTATCATGCAAGCTTTTTCGGCCTACGACCTCTATCACGGCCTCGCCGTGAACACCCACTGGGATTTCGCCAACACCCCCTACACCGCCGATCGCGCCAAGGCCATCGCCTGCGCCAAGGAGTTGGGCTTCCCCCTCCACCGCGATTGCTGCTACGAGCCGTCGAGCGTGAAGCTCTGGGCGGACGTGGCCGCAGCCTGCGGGAACCGGTTCATCGCCTACCAGATGCAGGGGCAGGTGGAGTGGATGCTCCAGTCCTACCGGAACACGACCGCCCTCCACAAGGCCGGGCTGCTCGCCTACCTCGAGGGCGGCAACGAGGAGGACAGCGACTACGCCACGGGGAAGTACATCGTGGACGGGAAGCAATATTTCACGCCCAACAGCATCGCGCGCACGCAAGCCCTCCAGCGTGAGATGTACGCTGGGTGGAAGGGCAAGCTCCCGGTGATCAACATGAGCCTCGGGGCGGGCTGGGAGGATGCGGAGGGGCATTACGACGATCTGGGCGACATGTCGGACGCCTGCGACCTGCTCAACGCCCACACCTACCCCCAGAACAAGCAGACTCCGTCCTTCGGCCTCGACCACATCGGCGGGTTGGCGAAGCTCACGGGAACGAAACCGGTCGCACATACCGAGTTCGGCTACCACACCACCCCGGCGAAGCTGGACACGACGCAGAGCGGCGTCAGCGAGGAGGCGCAGGCCATCTACCTGGCGCAGGCCGTCTGCTCGTTCCTCCCCATGGGATACCCGCTGCTGGGGATCTTCGAGCTGTTCGACCAGAAGACCGGGGACGCGGACAAGGAGAAGAACTGGGGACTGTACCGCTCGGATTATTCGGCCAAGCCGTCGGCGATCGCGTTGAAGAATATCGCGGATGTCTTCAGGGAGGCCAAGAAGGTTGATTGCAAACCGCTGGAAGTGACGCTTGAAGGCCTGAAGCCCTCGCACAAATACTTCCTGTATCAGATGGATGAGGGCGAGTATGGGCTGGTCATGTGGCGCGAGGAGCCGATCTACGACTCGGTGAACAAGGTGAGGCTGGGCACGGGCTACAACGATGTGGTCACCATCAACTCCCCGTCGGGCAAGGCGACCGTCAGCGTCAACAATTTGCCCGCATTCTTCCCGATCAAGGCCGCCGCTTACACCGCCGCCGACATGGCCGCCGAATACGAGCGGGGCAGGGCGGACGTCTGGAAGGCCATCGACTCGTTGCGGGCCTGACGCTTCCTCCCCTCGGAATATGAGAGCTTGCGCGAACCAATTTCCGTGCTATGATCGCCGAATGCAAGCCGCAATCATCAAGCACATCTACATCAAATGTCCGGCGTGCGGCATCTCGGAGTACAGGGTCTGTCACCTGTTCGGCGGCCGCATACCGTACAACTTTGGTCCGTGGCATTGCGACGATTGCGGCGCGGTATTCACTGGCAGGATCAACTCGCCCAATGATATCGAACTTGAAGTGGACGACAGCCAGAGGGATATTCCCGTATTCGACGTGTTGGTGATGCCTCCGCAACAGCACCCGCTCTACCTGATTGTGAAAGCGATGGCGTATGGCGGCGATGTCAAGAGCAAGCAGTTTCTGTACGAGGAACACACCTGCCCCATCAATTGGACACGCGATATCTTGAAGCTGGTGATCGAGGGCGACAACGATCCACACGGATTGTTCGAGTACATAAAAACGGTGAACGCCGATGCGGGCATTGTCGAGCTGCCGGACGGCACAAAGGTCGAACTGGAAGACTAACGCCCCCGCCCGCGCTCCCGGTGCATCTCGTCCCATTCCTGCCGGTTCACCTCGCGCATCAGGCCGTGGAACTCCTTGAGGGCCATCATCGCTACCATGGCGACCGAGATGCCGGTCAGCACCATGGACATTTTCTTGTCGTCGGTCTTGCGGGCGAGTCCGTTGATCTGGTCGGGGGAGAGGTTCATATTCCTGAACGCAAAAAGATGGGCGAGCCCGGAGGCCCGCCCTTTATTATCTCGATTTGACGTCGGAAGCTACTGCTTTGTGGTGTCGTTGGTGTCGATGGTCCCGGCGTTGTCGCCGTTTCCATCCACACGCTGCACCTGGCCTGCGGGCAGGGGGTTGGTGACCTGGGTTTCGTTGCCGGTGTTTTCCTTGGTTTTGTTGGTGTCGGTCATGGCGATCTCCATTCTGATGGTGGCCGCTTTCAGGCGGTAACATCACGGTAGCTCGGGGCGTATAAAGTATCTATCTGGAATCCCACGTCCTCCTGATGAACCCCTGGCAGGCGATCAGTTGGGCCGTCTGCTTGTCGGCGGCTCGGGCGAGGGCGAGTAGATCAGCCGCTCCACCGGATTCAGGAAGTCCGTCACCTCCGGCGGTTGCATCACGTCCGTCGGGAGCGGGGGGAGTTGGCACGCGGGCTGGGGTTGATCCCGTGCGCAGGCGTTTAATAGCAGCATCGTAGCGAGCGTTGAGATCCGTAAGCTTCTCCTGGTAGCCATGGCTGGTTTCCTCCGTGATTTTCTGATTCTTCGCGCAATGCTCGCGTTCTTCCTTGCGAATGCGGGCTTCCTCCAATGGCCTGTCAATGTCCCACCGGGCCTGCACGGCGACGCCCCCGTGGTGCCTGCCGAGGAAGTAGACGACCCCGATGGCCGCACAGGCAAGCACGAGTATGCGATTGCCCCACGCCCAGCCCAGGATGCGGAGCATCATCGATTCTCTCCCAGCGTGGTGACGTTCAGATCGCCCTCCGCCTTCACGTTCAGGTCCTTCACCGCCTCCGGCTTGCCCGGCCCCACCTGGATCACGGTGGTCGGGCCCGGCGCCGCGACCGGGGGCACGATGACCGGCGGAGGATTGGGCGAATCGGCCTTGATCTGCTCCTGCTGCACCAGGCTCTCGCGCCATTTGCCGAAGCCGTAGACGCCGCCGCTGGCGAGCATGAAGGTGAGGAAGATGTCGTTGCTGAGGGTGGCGTGGACGGTCAGCCAGACGACCACGAAGCTGCCGACCGCGATCCCGTAGACCATGGACAGCCGGGTGGAGCTGCCGCGCCCGTCGTCGTCCTCGATGAACTCCCGCCAGCGGCCCGTCATGCGACCGGCCGGAGGAAGAGTTCACGCTCGGCGGCGCGCCTGCTCACGAGCCCCGGGAGAATGGCCCCGTTCGACCGGTTCCAGCGGGGGAACTCATTTGCCGCGCCAATGCGGTCGCCGCCGTTGAGCTTGGCCAGGAGAGTGGATTTGAGGTAATTTCCCGAGCCGATATTGAAGCACAGGCTGGCCAGGGCCGAGAATTCATTCTCGTTCAGGACGGCGCGGGTGAAATTGCCCACGATCCGCTCGGAATCGGCCAGGTCAAGGCGAAGGAACTCCTCCGCCTGCTCCATCGTGGCCGGGGGTGTGCGGGCTGTGACGCCTCGCGTGTGCCCGTACCCGATCGTCCAGACGCCGGCCGGGCACTTATAGGGCCTGGACCGGAACCCCTCGAACCGTTTGATGAGGGCGAGCCCCGCCTCGTTCGTCCTCACCGCTTGGTACCGGCGCGTTTCTTGGTGATTGTCATGGGTCGGCCCCCTCCATGGCTGGTGCTCATTGGGTCAACGCCTTCTTGGCGCCGATGATGATGATCGTACCCACCCCCGTCAGGATGAGGGTGATCAGGCCGCGCTTCGTCCAGGTGATCGTGTCCTGGTGCCCGGCCCTCAAGCTGCTCAGGAAATCCAGGTTGCTGCGGAGCGACCGCCCGGCGTTCGCGTCCTTGTCCAGGTCGAGGGCGGAGATGATCTTGTCGATGGAGAGCTGCAATTCCCTGCCGGTGTTGGCGATCAGCGTCTGGGTCGTCACGAGCGTGTCGGTGAACTGCTGCTTCAGCTCGGCGATGGCCTTGGTGCTCGCCTCGCTGTGCGCCTTGGCCTGCTCCCTCACGCCGCCGAGTTCCGTCTTCACGCTCCCTAGCTCGACGCGGATCTCCACATTCTGCGCGGTATGGGCGTTCTGCATCCTCTCCACCTGATCGAGGCGGTAGATGATGTTGGAGAGGTCGGTCTGTTCCATTGCGTGGGGGCTCTCCATGTCGTTCCGGTACAATATATCACGTGTTCATTTCTATTTGGAAGCGGATTCGGGCTTCGGCCTCTTGCGCAAGGCCGCGATCTTGCCTTCCTGCGCCTTGAGCCATCCGCCGTCCGTCCCCATGACGGCCTCCCTCATGCGGCGCGGGGTGATCGCCGCCTCCAGCTCCGCGATCTGCTGCCGCGTCGTCTTCGGCCGCTTAGCGGGTTCGACGGCGACGGGAAACCCTTCCTCATCGCCCCGGATCACCTTGCCTTCCGAATTCGCCTTCAGGAGTGCCAGGTGCTGCTCCTCGGTGATCTCCACCCGGTCCCCGGGGATCTCGCTGTGGATGTCGTCGCGGTAGAATCCGCCGGTCGCCTTGGAAAAATAGATCATATTAATACCCGAGTGCTAGATAGGAGATGTTGAAGGAGCCGCTGGGGCTCAGGTTGCGGATCGATGCCTGCGTCTTCGGGTTCAGGAGCGTGTTGCTGAAGCCGGTGCTGAAGCTGCCGCTGGTCGAATCCGAATCGATCAGGGCGGTGGTGAACCCGCCGAGGAATGCCGTGGGGAAGGCGACCGCGTAGGTGACATCCACGTGGTTGCCCGCCGCTACCGAGAAGGCCGTCCCGAATTGCATGATGAGCCCGTTCGGGAATTTCTGATAGCCGGGCGAAGTGAGCGAGCTGGCGCTCAAATTCTTCACGAACGCCGTGGTGGCGATCAGGGTGGACAGGTCGCCCAAGGCGGGCGTGGGGGCTGTCGGCGTGCCCGTGAACGCAGGGCTGGCCAGCGGTGCCAGGACGGCGAGCTTGTTGTCCAGGAACGGCGCGCCCGCCACGCGCACGATGTTTCCGCTGGTCACGGTACTCTGCCCGTTGGCCACCGTGATGGCATAGAGGGCGGTATAGCCCGCGTCCGGCGTCGGCGTGGCCTGCGTCCCCGTGGTGGCCGCCACCCCCACCTTCAGGTTGAGCACGCAAACGCCGCGGCGCACCGTGTTCTGTGCGGTGCCGCTGTTGGCCGGGCCGCTGTAGGGCACGGAAGGGTTGGCCGCGTTGTAATAGGGCAGGACTGTCGAGCCGCCGTCGATGTTCTGGTACTGCGCCTGCACCAGGTAGACCACGGATTGCCCGGAGGTGGCGGGCGCGGGGCAGGAAAACGCGGTATCCCCCTTGATGATCCCCTGCTTGACGATCTGGTGCGTGGTGTCCGCCGCCAGGCTGCCGTACGAGGATGACTCGAGGTTCTGCAAAGCGTAGATGGAGCCTGTGGTCACCAGCACGCCGAGGCTGGCCGGGGTGGTGGGGATGCAGGCCAGGCCGTCCACAAACGTGGAGACGCCGAGGATGGCCTGCGCCAGGTAGCCCAGCGCGACCATCGTGTCCTGGCTCTGCTGGAGCTGGTCGGTGTCGAGCGGGATGGAACCCGGGTAGATGATGCGTCTATCGACCATGGAAATCCTTGTGGGTTGGGGTTAACTGAGTATCCGGCTCCACGCGGTCGTGCCCGCGGGCATCACGCCGTCGATGGCCTTGTAGATGTCCTCGTCCGTGACGGCGCCCGCGATCATGTCGCGGCTCGCGTACTGGACCTGGCTGCCGGTGTTGTAGGCCCCTTGCGGGTCCCCGTATCCGGCGACGTTCGGTACGCCCGCGCCCATCGGGCGGTAGGCGGTGACGAAGATTTGCGCGGGCAGGGCGAGCGAGCCGTAGGCCCCGGCCAGGTTGTAGCCCATGACCCCGGCGTTGTAGCCGCCTGTGTCGGCGGGGCGGGCGGGTTCGAAGACGAGCGGCGTGCGGCCGGTGAGGATCTCCAGCGCGCGGACCAGGCCGCGGCGGGTGCCCTTCTCCAGGAGCAGCTGGGCCTTGATCCGCTGCCGGAACGCGCCGTCCGACTCGCCGTTGCGCCGGGGCAGGGTGTCGCCGAAGAAGTCGAGCGAGACCAGGTCGAGGAAGCCGTCCGTCGCGGAGGCGATGCGGGTTTGCAGCCGGGCATATCCGATCAGGCCGTAGACGTCCGCCAGCGCCTTGCCGATGCCCGAGAGCACGGCGTCGAGGATCGGGGTCTCGTCGCCGAACCAGCCGCGAGGCAGCAGGGCCTTGATGCGGGAGAGGAAGTCGTTCTTGTCGCCGATCGCCATCGTCAGGCGACCGTGATGGTGCCGGCGCGCACCTTGGTCTTCTGGTCCGCGGCCAGGTCGGCGGTGCCGCCGTTGAGCAGGATGCTCGAGGCGTTGACCACGCCGGGCACGCCGTAGATCACGCTGGCCAGCCGCGTGTAGGGCAGGCCGGTGGCCAGCGGCAGGGCGTTGATGAACCGGGTGAGCGCCGTGCCGACGGCGCCCACCACGTCGTTGTGATCGTAGCCCGGGGCGGTCGCGACCGTCACGCCGACATTGGCCGTCGCCACGGCGGGCGCGAACACGGCGAAGGTGATGCCATCCGCCCGCACCGCCTCGATGGCGTTCCCGGCATTCGTCAGGAGGTCGGAGGAGGGGTAGCCGGTGCCATCATCGACCACCACGTAGAAACTGGCCGGGCGGTAATTGCCCGCGTAGTCGTAATTCTCGGTGATGGTCAGGGCGAGCCCCTGGCGCAAGCTGGTGACGGCGTATCGGATCGCGGTCTTGGTGGCCTTGGAGAGCGAGGCCAGGTAGAGCACGAAGCGGGCGCGGTAAGCCGGGTCGGACTCGGCGTCGATGCCGTTGGCGAAGGCCACGCCGTTGGCCACCGTGTCCACGCCGGGGATGGGGGTGGAGAGCACGGCGATCGAGCCGGCAAGCACATTCCCGCCGATGCCCGCGTCCACGGCCTGCACCGGCACGGAAACCGAGGCGATCCCCGCCCCCAGCACATACCCGCCGAGCGAGGGATTGTAGGCCGGGTTACCGGCGTCGAGCGTGACGAAGAAGCGCCGCGAGCCGTCCGCCGTCTGCACCGAGGCGTTGATCGGCACCACCGCCTGCTGGGTGGGCGTGAACCGGGAGAACGTCACCTGCCCGGTGGCATAGCTCGCCGGGAGCCGGGTGAAATCGTAATCGGCCATCCAGCTGTCGAGGTCGGCATTCTTGCTGGTCGCCGCCCGGGTGAGCGTGAGCAGCTGGAGGATAATCGCCTGGAGCCAGAGGACGGTGCCGGAGATCGCCTCGCAGAGGGCGCGGAGCACCGAGCCGGGCGTGAAATCGAGCGAGGCGGACGCGGAGGCCTGCATGGCGGTGGCGATGTTCGAGACCAGCCGGGTGAAATTGTAGGTGGTCAGGGCCATCCGCTATCCGTTGTCTGGGGTTACGTCGAAATTCAGGTAGGCACCCTGCCCGGTCGCGGCCACCGTGTAGCGGATCTGGGCGGAGATCCCGTTGGGGATGGCGCGCAAGGTGACGACCGGCTCAGGATCGTGCGAAACGCTCGCCTCCAGGTACATCTGCGCCTTGATGAGGGCCCCCAGCTCCGCCTCGTCGAGGAGCTGGCCGATGTAGGACGGCAGCCCAGCGCCGTATCCCGGCTGCCAGAGGTAGTCGCGGATGTTGGTGAGCAGCCTGCGGAGGACGCGCTGCTTGCTCTCTTCCAGGCCGTCCGCGACCAGCAGGTCGCCGGTGGCGGAGAGCGCCAGGTCGTAGCTGAAGTAGTGCGCGGCGTCGGGCATCAGCTGATCTCCATCTCGAAATCCTGCACGGTGAGGATGTTGGACGCGGACGCCAGGCTGAACTGGGCGGTGATGGCCACATTCTGCGTAAGGGTGGAATCCACCGAGAAATTGGCGACCTGCTGGCTGACCGGCTGCGATAAGGTCAGCCCCCCGGATGCCTGCGTGATCTCCCCGTAAGCGATCTGGCTGGCGGCGTTCGCCTTGTTGGCGATGCGCCCCGTCACCTTGAACGGCGTATTAGTCGCACCTCCCAGCAATGCCAGCGCCCCGCCGCCGAGCGTCAGGACGCCCGAGCCGTATTTCACCCGGATTGTCAGGGTTCCCGGGAGCAGGGCGGCGGTGCTCAGGGAGCAGATGAGGGTGAACTTGACCCGGTTGTTCATCGACAGCATCCCGGCCGAGAGCTGCCCGGCGAGGAGCGTGGTCTCGAGCGCGGTATTCGAGACCCTCACCGCGTCGTTGTTGCGGAAGACGATCCCGTTGGGCGTGGCGAGCAGGAACTGGGTCATGTGATCACCAGGCTGCCGTTGCGCGCCGTCGCCTCGAATTCGGTGTTGGCGGTGATGCAGACCAGCACCACGTTGTCGTAGCGGGACGAGGAGGAGAGCGAGCCGGCCGTGCCGGTCGTGGTGTCGGAATAGGTGTGGATGGCCTGACCCGCATTCTGCGCCACCTTCCACCCGCCAGCGCCCTTGCCGTCGATCAGGATGGATGAACCTTGCGCCGCCGTGGTGGGCAGGATGAGGGTGCAGAGGGTGGGCATGTTGACGATGTAGCGGGTGTTCGGCGCCATCTGGTAGGGCGAGGTGGTCACTTCCACGGTCGGCGTGCCGGTGGCGGCTAGCGTAGAGCCGGAGAAGGCCAGCCCGGCCCCTATGGCGATTTCCTGGACATTGGCGGCCGATCCCGTGGGGTTTCCGAGCAATGTGCCGCCGGAAGCCTGCTGGATCTTCCCATAGGTGACCTTATTGGCGGCGATGGTGACCGCGTAGCCCGAACTGGACACATCCCCCGTGAAGCCGCCCAATCGCGCGGCCGCGAGCGTCCCGGTGGCGTTCTCTCCGCCCAGGTCGATGCTTCCGAGCGATGCAAGCGCCCCGGCTCCGGTGATCTGCCCGATGGAATAATCGCCGGATTGCGGGGTGACCGCCCCGGTGCGCCCAAATACGCTGGCGACTGCGCCGGATGAACCGCCGGAGGCGAAGGTGACCCGCCCCTTCTCGTCCACGGTCAGGGTGGCGTTGGTATATGTCCCCGGCGTGACCCCGCTGCTGGACAGGGTGAGGTTATAGCCGGAACCCGTCACATCCCCGGTGAAATTCCTCAGCTTCGACGGCGGCAGGGTCCCGGTGATCGCCGCGCCGGACAGGCTGACGGAGTTCATCTTCGCCAGCGCCCCGACGCCTTCCAGCTGGTCCACCGACGTGGGTATCATCTCCGGGATCTCGTCGATATATGTCTTTAGCGTGGTCATTGCGCCTCGATGATGGCGACGATCATGCCGCCCTTGGTCGTGATATATCCGTCCTGCGAGAGCCCGAGCCCCGTGCGGTAGGTGCCGTCGGCGATGGCGGAGACGCCTTGCGCATAGAAGCTCGTCGCGTTGAACTCGCCCGTGTGGTCCCAGCGGGGCGCGGTCGATGCGATCCGCGTCGGAGAGGAGATCTCCACGCTGCCGTCGTTGTGGAACTTCAGGCAGCTGCCCGACTGGTGCACCGTCCAGCGTTCGCCGGAGGGCACGGCCAATGGCCGGAACCGGTCGCCGTAGTGGCGGTTGCCGATGAACCCGGCCTCCTTGCCGCCCTCCTGGAAATGCACGTCCACCACGTCGCCCGGGGTCGGGGGGCAGTATTCGCCCCATCCGTTTCCGCTCCACGGCGTGCTGATCGGCAGCCAGCCGGTCTCGACCCGCTCGGGCTGGATCTCCACCTTGGCGCAGTAATTCTCCGGGTCGTAGCCGGTCACCACGCCGATGCGCACGCCGGAGCGCTGCGCCATCACCCGCTCCGCCTCGCGCCGGGCGATGTTGAGCATCTCGTGCATCATAGGGCGACGTCGCTGAGCGTGGAGTGGTTCTTCGCCCGCAGCTCCATGCGGTAGCCCTCCTGCATCGAAAGGCGGCGGGTCACGGTGTCCGGGTAATAGAGCTGGTCGAAGGCGGTATTCGTGCCCACCAGCTGCACCATGGTGCGGGTGGACAGGATGTTGTCGGCCGGCAGGCTGGCCGAGAGCAGCCGCTCGTGCCGGGTGATCTGCTCGGCGAGGGATTTTGCCAAGGCGAGCGCCTGGTCTGGCGTGAGGTTCGGCCGGATGAAGGTGTAGACTTGCGCCTTGCCGCCGCGCCGCTGGCCCTTCGCCTGGGAGGCGCTGGCCTTCTCGCTGAAGCCCTTCTGCTGCTTCTGGTTCCAGCTGCGGACGATCACGATGATGTCCTTGGCCAGGGTCTGCGATCGCTGCAGGCGGATATCGGTGGCGTTGCTGGCGAAGGTGCCGCCATCCAAGGCGTTTGGCTCCGACCAGAACAGGACATAGGGGGTGCTGGCCTCGACCGGGGCGGGCCGGAAATGGAGCGTGGTGCCCGAAACCCAGACGTCGAAGCCCTCCCTCTCGGCGAGGTAGACGAGCAGGTCCCACTCGGTCTGTTCGCGGGTGAGCACCGCGTGGTCGATTTCGTAGTAGGTGCCCGCCCGCGCGGAGGTCGCCACCACGTCCGCGTCGAGGCCCTGGCGGAGCGAGAGCTGCAGGGCGATGTCCGAGGCGGTCAGGTTCTGGAACTTCTCGGCGGTCTTCGCGTCGAGGAAGCGGCTGGACAGGTCGCGGCCCGTGAGGGAGATGGTGCGGCCCACCAGGTCGATCTCCGCGTCGTCCACCTGGCCGAGGATCAGCTGCTGCGGGATTCCGCCGTCGATGGAAACGGCGACCGAGACCAGGTCATCCTGCGATTCCGCCCAGTAGGCCGGTCCAAAGGCAGGAGGCAGGCCGGAGATGGAGAGGTGGACGCGGTAGGTATCGGCGGTGAAGTGGCTGGAGTTGGTGACCTCGACGGAGATGACGGCACTGGCGGGCAGCCTCACGCCGTTCACGGCGACTTCCGGGCGCGGCTTGCGGACGATGCCCCCGGGATGGGCGGGGCTAAGCGGCATAGACCCCGCCGCCCGCGTCCTTGTCCACCGGGGGTATTTTGAGCGTCATGATGCCCGTGATGACCGGGTCGATCAGGCCATTGGCCTCGGCGATGCGGTTCCACTGGGTTGCATCCGAAAGCTCCTGGAGCGCGATCTGGTACAGATTGCCCCCGCCGACTGCTATGGTTTTCATGAATGAAGTGCCTGTTCAAAATGAGATTAACAACAGATCCGGCTTACAAACCCTCGCCGGTTCCTTCCGCGCCCTGATAGTGAACGCAAAGCCCATCGCTGGCAGGTTCATAGATGCGGCAAAGCTCCGGGCGATTTTCGTAATCGCCGCACCTGCCCGATGGCAGAAGGTTGCGGCAATTGTAATTCCACTCGCTGTAGGTTCGCCCTGATCCTTCTTCTGTATACGTGTTGAGCTTTTCATTGGGAGTGAACGGAAAGTTCGCCCAATCCTTGGTCTGTTCATCTATGGAAGAATCGTCCCAGAAAGTCCTCGGGTATAACTCCCCTGTTTCAGGGTTTTCGCTGATGAGTCGCAGGCTTTTGCAACATGAGCCAGGGCTGTAACAGTTATCGCAAAGACTCACACTCCAGCTCCTTCGGAATTTGCAGCACACCCTACGCCTGATGTGCAGCAAAGTCAAAGACACATGCAGTCACCCTCCCAGATTTTTCCCCATCCGCCCCAGCAGGCTCGACGCCTGGCAGGGCTGGCTATCCGCCATAAGTCGTTGTCTTGATCGGCCCGATGGAGACGGCCAGATTCTTCGCGGCCTGGCCCAGCACGCTCTTGAGCTGGTGGACGTCTTTGAGCTGGTCGAAGCCGTGGGCGAGCGATCCCAGGCCGGCGGCGATGTCTTGCGGATCGCCGCCGGGCAGGAAAGAGCCGAGGCCGGGCAGGGATGACTCGGTCCGGGCTTGTGACTCCCCGGTGGCCGTCAGGGCGAGGTTCGTCGTGTACGCTTTCATATTGGCGTCGAAGGTGGAAAAGTCCGGGTTCGTATTGCGCGACAGCTTCCCGACCGAGGCCTTGACCTCCGGATCGTCGATATCCTCGCTAATCTCCGAGCAGGTTTGCAGGTCATTGTCCACGATCTGGTCATCGCTCAGGGCGGGCGGGGGAGGGGGCGGGTTGAGGTCGTCGCCGGCGACGCAGACGGTGATCGAATACGTGATCTCGAACGGCTGGTGGAATTTCGCCTCGAACGAGCGCACCACCACCCGGTAGCGGAACCCGCCCCACGTCAGGGTGAGCGGCTCGCCCGCGATGCGGTAGGCGTCCAGCTGTTTCGCGCGGGACTCGGCGTCGAAGCCCCGGAACCGGCCCGACCAGGGGATTTCCCGGTCGTCGCGGCCCATGGCGTCGATGGTGCGCGCGCCGCCGGGCAATTTGTGGACGACGAGCGCCTGCTCGCCGCCGAAGTCGATGCTCTCCGGGATTTCGAAGCCACGGAAGCTGACGTCGCCGAGCGTGAGGGTGATGGGCATCAGAAGCCGCCCCACATCGGGGTCATCCGGCCATCGAAGCTGCCGGGGCTCGACATGGGGCGGCTTGCGGACTTGGATTGCACTTGCGTCACAACGCTGGCCAATTGATGCGGATCTTTCACTTGCACTTCGATGGTTGCCTGAGCATTCTTGGATGGCGGCGGTACGGCGCTCGTCCCCTCGCCACGCACCACTCGCCTGAGCCATCCTTCCGGCATATTCGACGTTTCCTTATTCCACCAGTCGCCGATGCCCGGCGCGAAGTCGTCGATTTCATTCGCTACTTTCTGATGCTCAACGATGGCTAGCACGGCCAATGCGGCGGTGCTCAGGAGCCCCAGTTTCAAGGCTAATGCCCCGATGGAGCCGACGACGCCACCGGTCCCGCCCGCCACACCAAGGGCAAGCCCCATGGCCTTGAATCCCGCGGCGAGCGTGAGCACCACGCCCCCGAAGGCCAGAGCAGCCGAAAGCCCCGCGAATCCCTTGATCAGGTAGTCGAAACGCACAGGATGCCGGTTGACCCATTGGCCGAGCGAGCGCAACCCGTCCGCCAGCTTGTTGATGCCGGGGATGATGATCGGCCAGAGGCTTTCTCCCATGGCAATCTTGAGGTTGGCCCATGCCGCACCGAGGGCCTTCTCCGCACCGTCGGGCGTCTTGAGGGCGAGGGCGTAGAGCTGGCGCGTGTCCATGGCCCCTTTGCTGATGCCCATGTTCTTCTCGATCTTCTCCTGCTGGAGGTACATCAGGCTGAACAGGCTGGAGCCGGTGCGGTTGCCGAAGATGGCGCCCATCGCGTTGAGCACGTCCTTCTCGGACGTCACGCCCTTCGACGCCAACGCGGGTATCAGCGTGTGCTGCATCCATCCGTAGGGATTGGAGGTGTATTCATCCATGCCCTTCAACGCGCCGGGACGAATTTGTTTGATAGTGCCGATCTTGTTGTACTCGACCATGCTGGGATCCAGCAGGCCATATTTCATCATCTCCTTGGCCGCCCTGACCGTAGAGCGCCCTTGTGCGAGGTTATTATACGCGCTCATGGTGCCGGTTCCGACGCGATTCCCTCCCATCTCCTGGATCAGGGGCTCCATGGCGTAATAGAAGCTTTCGTTATCGAGCAACCTGCCCGACACGCCGGATGTCTTGATGAAGGCGAGGTAATCGGAGGGCTTCACCATGCCGCCGGTTGCCGATATGACCTTTTGCATCATGTCGGCTTGCTTCATGAACTCGGCAGGGCCGTGGAAGCCACCCTTCATCTCGATGATCTTCTCCATGGCCTGGAGTTGTGCATGGCCGAAATCCATCCCCTTTGCGCCGAATACCGCCTCGTTGGCGAATTTCATCTGGGCCACCTGCGGGGCGAGCTGCTTGGCCATGTCATAATCGCCGAGCGCCGTGTGCAGGTCGCGGGTGGTGCGGATCAGGTCGGTGGCGGAAGCCCCGATGACGGAGCTGCCGCGAGCGAACTTGTCCGCGTCCTTGTTGATGGCGTCGCCCAGGCCGATGGCCTTGAACTGCCCCAGCGCCTGCTGGTATTCCTTCGCGGCTTCGAGCGTCTTGCCCAGGGCGTGCAGCCCGGCATAGCCCGCCGTGCCGAGAATGGCGCCGCCGACGCCGAGCAGCTTGATCTGGTTGAGCGTCGTCTTTAGCTTGAGCGCCTGCGCGTCGGTCTTGGCCAGGTCGCGGCCGATCAGCATCAGCCCCTGGCTGACCTTGTTGGTCAGCGCGACGGTGATCCCGACCTTGTAGGCGTCAAACATCGATCTTCATCTTCCCGCCGAACACTTTCTCCCCCACGAGCGAGGCGACCGCCTCCTCGCCGATGATTTCCCTGATTCTCTTGGTCTCGTCGACCGCCGCGCCGCCGAGGAAGGAGCGGGGCGGGATCTTGCTCGTGCCCAGTTCCTGGTAGACGGCGATGTCGCTGTTGGAGCCGACATGCACCTCGCTGCCCGCGACCTGGTGCCCGATGCTGTCGCGCATGGCCCCGGTGCGGAGCAGGGGGTCGTTCTCGCTGAACCCCTGCCTGAGGCGATCCTCTTTGGTGAAATCCGCCAGCTCCGGCCACGCGATGAACGGCCCGGCCTCGTCCTGGTACTCGCCGATCTTCGCCTTGGCGCGTTTCTCGACCAGTTTGCCGACTTTCTCGAGGGCGTGGTGCTCCATCTCATGCTGCTTCAAGGCGATCTCGGCGAAATGGGCGGCCAGATGCCCAAGGGAGCTGAACGAACTCATCTGTCTGTTTTCCAGGACATTGATGCCCAGTCCCATTCCCCGCCGTCCATCCGGCCGAAGATGATGGCCCAGGCCGTGACCTGGTGGTCCTCGAGCGAGAAGGCCACATCGAAATCGACGTTGTTCTTGACCAGGTAGAGCCGGTTGTTCAGCTCGCCGTTCTCGACCAGCGCCCTGATCTTGTCGATCTCCGGCGTCATTCTCCGGCGGCTTCCTTCGCCGCATACTGCTCCTGCAGCCCGCCCAGGATGGCCTCGATGCCCTCCTCGTCAAGCCGCTTGACCAACGCTTCGAGCTGGAGCCGGGTGGCCGGGCGGGATACGGCCTCTCCGTCGATGCTGGCCGCATGGCAGGCGGCGCTGGCGTAGATCATGTAGGCCTGATTGCTGCTGTTCTCCGAGCCTACGACCTCGAACATCTTGATCCGGTCCAGCGCGTTCAGCTTGCGGATGCCTATTTCTCGACCAAGCGCATCGGTGACGGTCAGGACCTGGTTCGCGGCCTTGACGATGGATTGCGACGGGGTCTCGGCCTCCGGGTGGGGCTGGAATGTGACTTTCGGCATTTATGCTACCTTGATCCTGCGGGTTGCGTGGCACATCAGGGACTGGGGGACGAGGGAGTCGCCCTTGTAGCCCCCGGCATCGTCGAACACGACGATGACCTTGGTGTAGCGGAACTGGCTGACCGAACCGTTCTTCTCCTGGATCGATTCGATGATGGTGCCCGCCGGGTTATTGATCCCGGCGTAGTAGTCGGCCTCGGCCTGGGCGAAGTAGTTATCGAGGGCGGGGTTCTTGCGGTCGAGCTTGATCGAGATGTCCCAGCCGTCGGGGATGACGCCGTGCTCCTGCTCGCCGTTCAGGTCCTTGTGATTGAGGATGGTATTCTTCGGCTTGATCGAGTATTCGGTCAGCCCGTCGATGACGAGCGTGCCCTTGGACGTGACCAGCGTGAAGCTGATGTCCTTGCCGATGGTGAAGGAATTAACTGGCATCGCGGGGTCTCCTTATGGGTTTAAGCGGCGGGCTGGGCGTTGGAGCGGGTGATCTGCACGCTCTGTCCACTTTCCAAGTTGCAGATGAAATACTCGATGATTGACAGATACCGCACCTTCACGTCCGCCTGCATGTAGCCCAGCGCCACCCGGTTGGGCGGGTTGTTCGACTTGTCCAGGATCACCTGCCAGTCCTCGATCATCCCCTGCTCGTACATCGCTTGAAGGAAGTTGTCGATCGTGGCCTTGGCGCGCTGGCGGGTGGTGTCGCTCTGGAGCTGGCCGATGTAAATCCCCATGCCCGCGTTGAGCGTCGAGGCGATGTAGTTGGTCATCCGCGTATAGTTGTCGCCGTGGATCACCGCGTTGCTGGAGCTGTTGCGGCCGAATCGGGCGGCGAAGTAGCTGCCGCCGGGCGCCGGGTTGGTGATCAGGTCGGCGCGGGCCAGGGCCAGCGCCTGCAGCTCGGCACCGCTGTATTTCTGGTTGGCGAACGTCTTCTGGGTGGCGACGATCCCGTTCAGCGGCTTGTTCAGGCTGGACTGCTCGGGCGATAAAGCCGCGAGCTTGCCCGCCTCGAAGCCCTGGGGCGAGATCAGCCGCGTCACGCCGTTCACGTTGTCGTTGATGTAGACCCAGTCGCCGAACATCACCTTGGCGGAATAGCCGTCGATCCCGGCGGAGGCGATGGTGGCGGCGAAATTGGAGATCGTGTCGCCGGCCGGGCTGGTGGCGATCATGTAGATGCCCTCGGAGAGCCCGAACGCCTGCTGGAGCGTCCACTGCGTCGAATCGTCCGCGTCGGCGAGCATGGCGACGCTGGCGCCGGTCGCGCGCAACGCATACATGCCCTTGCGGGGGATGATGTCCTGGCCGACGAGCGTGGCCGAGGTGATGGTGGTCGCGCCGTCCGTACCGCCCGAGAAGGCGATGGTGGAGGGTGCCGGTGCGCCCGTGGCCGCGCCCGCCGAGGCGGTGACGATCTCCGACTTGCCCCGAAGCGTGTTCGCGCCCAGGTTCACGGCGGCGGCGATGGCCTGGTAGAGCGCGTTGCCGGAGCCGGTGATGTTGTCGTAGACCTCTGGCAGCAGTCCGGGCAGCGACACGGTCAGCTTGTAGCTGTTGGCCGCCGAGCCTACGTTTAAGGTTGCGACCAGCGCATTGCCGGTGGTTCCGGTGTATTTCGCGTTGAGCGTGAGGCCGGTGGGGAAGGTGAGGTTGAACGTCGCCCCCGTGCCCGAGCCGCTGGTGCTGGATTGCGGCACCGGGTTGGCCGGAGGGGTGCCGTAGGAGCCGGGGGTGGTCACCGTCACGCCCGTCACCGCACCGGAAGACACCGTGGCGACGGTCAGCACCGCGCCGCCCGCGAGATTGATCTGGTTGCCGACCGAGTAGCCGGAGCCGCCCGCCGCCACCGTGGCGCTCCCCACGCCGCCCTGCGCCAGATTGCCCGACGCGGCCGTGTCGGTGCCGTCGGTCACGCGCACCAGCTTGAAGGCATTCGCCCCCTGGAGTGCCGCAGCCGCCACGGCGGTCATGAGGTCGTATTTGCGCACCTGCGGCCTGCCGAAGAGCTGGGTGCCATCCGTCACGCCCGAGGCGTCGGTCGGGCTGTTGACCGGCCCCCAGGTGCCCGTGCCGACGATACCGAGCACGTTGGTGGGCACGCCGTTGAGCAGGTAGTTGGAGGGCGGGACGATCTGGACGAGCAGATCGGGCACGAGCTGGGCGGTGGTGTTGATGGCCCCCTGCTGGACGATGGTCATGTGGCGTTACTCCTGGTGGGTGGATGGGGTGGGCGATGGGGCGGGATAGATCATCTCAACGAGGTATTGCCACCGTGGTGGATTGTTCGTCATCGAGCAGGAATTTCTCGCCATCGAAGCCGATCCGCAGTTCCGTTGCATCCGCGGGAATCTCGATGACTTCGACGTGCCAGTTGGGGTCGCCGATATCCATGACGGTCTGCTTGCCGGTCATTCCCGTCGCCTTCAGGCCGGGGTAATCGCCGGAGAGGGTGCGGATGATGTCCTTGTAGCCTTTGCCCGAAACATGGGTGACCCCGAAATTGCCGATGGCCTTGTGATGTACGACGGTGATGTGTTTCGTCATGATGCTCTCCTCAAACTCCTGTGATATTCGCCTGGATATAAGCCAGGACGATGGCGGCGGCCGCGGCGTGCAGTGCCGGTTTCGGGTGGATGCCGTCATTGGTTGCGTAGTTGGCGGTGCCGTTGGTAACCCACTTTCCGGGATTGAGCGGGTCTTCGAACGCAGGACGCACGTCGATGAATCCGTCAAGCAAAACCACGCCATTGGTAGGATCGAGGTTGCCGGTAACCGGGTCAATTTTCTGGCCGGCAATGGATGCGACCCAGGTGTTGTAGAGCTGGCGTGCGTTGCCCGCTCCGTATGGGATGGTCTGCCCGGCGGGGTCAACATAGCTATTGCTGCTGGATGTTATCTCGGTCAGCGAGCATTTGTGGATGCGCGGGGGTTTGCCGTATGGCCCGCTGATGCGCTTCCACCTGCCCCAAAGTTCAAGGCTCCATGTTTTGAGGCTGGTGATGCTCGCGCCATTGGCGTAATCGTTGACGCCCATCTCGTCGATGATGTCCGTTGCGTATTGCACCAGCGCCACCTTCTCCGGCCCGGTCGTTTGCAGGCTGAAGGAATACCTGTCGGAACCCACCGTCTCCTTGGCGTAATAGTAGCCAGCCGAGGATATGGCGCGGGCAATATATGCGATGTCGCCGGTCGCGTTATATGTGTCTGCTGTTTCGGTGGCGATGCTATCCCCGAAGATGAGGAAGGCCGGGACTGCGGACGATGGGATGCCCAGCATGAGGAGCTTTGGCGGTATCACGTTGATGCCGGGGGTCGACCCGAGTCCTAGCGCTCCCGTGGCCAATACCTGAGAAGCCGAGTTGGCCGATACCACGGCATTGTCGGTGCTGGCCTGAGTATTAGCGTCCGTGGGCAGGTTGCTGGCGGAACTGGCCACCGTGAATCCCGCCCGCAGGAATGCCGCATTAGCGCCAGAGGCAACATTGGCGGAGGTTGCCGGGGGCAACTCGAACACATGGGGGTCGCTGAGCATCAGCGGGATGCCGGAAGGCACGTTCCCGATGCGGCTGCTGCCGAAGTAGAAGGATTTGACGATGGAGGGGCTCACCAATTCGAGCGCCGCTTCCGCCGTCATGTCGGCGGCCAAGGCCGCCGGGGCTGCTGCCGGGATCATGGTGTAGCCGAAAACGCCAACCCTGAGCGATGCGATGCTCACCGA
The DNA here is from genome assembly GCF_051175315.1 of Tundrisphaera macrotermitis. Lineage (NCBI taxonomy): Bacteria > Pseudomonadati > Planctomycetota > Planctomycetia > Isosphaerales > Isosphaeraceae > Tundrisphaera > Tundrisphaera macrotermitis. The sequence continues at coordinate 500,485 of NZ_CP195100.1, read as the reverse complement.
TGGGTTGTTATTAAATATCTTCATCCGGGATTCGATGCGGGTGTCGCTCCTGCCTCCGGTTGTTCCGGTGCGCGCAGAGTTGGGGATGCCGCCCTTGGTGCCGACGATCTGGAGTCGTTTCGGGCGATTCACCGTGTTGATGGTGGTGGAGGTCACCGCCAGATTGTCGCCCGCCGTCAGCTCGGCCACGGCGGATGTGCCGTTCCCCGCGATGATCTTGCCCGAGCCGAGCGTTGCCTTCCCCGTGCCGCCCTTCGTCACCGGCAGCGTACCCGTGATATCCGCCACGGTTAACGTCACGTTGCCGGTTCGTCCGGCCACGGAGGTCACCTCGGAGCCGGGGCCATCCACCTTGCCCCATGCGGTGCCGTCGTACAGGGCGTAATCGCCCGCATCCCATTGGGAGATGCCGTCCAGGGCGGTCGTCCCGGCCACGCTGACTTTATACATGGTATTGGCCGTGCCTGCGCCGGACGAAAGGGCGGGCGTGTTGGAATTGGCGTTCCAGAGCCCCGCGTAGTGGAGGCCGTCGAGGAGCGAAGAGGGGATTTGCGAATTGGGGATCTTGCCGCTGCCATCCAACGTCGCAACGCCGTTCGCGGAACCGGCTGCAAGGGCGGCGGCGGTGCCAAGCGTGGGTTTGCCCGACAGGTCGGCATACTGCCCGGAGTTTGCCACGGTGGCCAGCACCGGCTTCCCGGACAGGTCGGCATAAGCGCCGGTCGTCGCAACTGCCGCGAGCGTCGGCTTATTGTTCAAATCGTTATAAGAGCCGCTGATGGACACCGCCGCGGGCGTCTGCCCGTTGATCTTCGTCACCGTCACGGAAACCGATCCCGTGCCGCTGCCGCTCACATCCCCCGTCAAGGCCGTGATCCCGCCGCCCCCTCCGCCGGTTCCGCTTGCCGCCGCGGTGACCTGCCCCTTGTCGTTGACCGTGATATTCGCGTTGGTGTAGCTGCCTGGGGTCACGCCCGAGTCCGGCGCCAGGGTCGCGATCTGCGCCGTCGTGCTGGCCACGGTCACGCCGTCCTTCACCATCGGCACGAGCTCGGCGCCCGTCAGCGAGTTGGTCACGGTCAGCGAGGAGATCTTGGTATCGGCCATCTTCGAACCTTCAAAGTGATAGTTGAGAACTGTCTTCGGCGAGCAGGCGTCCGCCCATCTCCGTGCGGATCGCGAACAGCGGCACGGCCGGGATCGCCGGGAAGTAGCCGTCGAGCGCGAGCGCCATCCCGGCCTCGGTGAGGAGGCTGCCGCCGGATTCGAGCGTGATCCTGCCGGTTGCGCCCGGGATAGAGCCGAGCAGCAGGCGAGCGCCGCTCTCCAGGAGCAGGAAGCTGCCCAGCTCCAGTTGGAGGCTGGCATCGTGCGGGATGGCCGGATCAAGCAGGAGCCGCCCGCCATTCTCCAGCAGCATATAGGCGCCGGATTCGAGCCGGATGCTGGCCGCGCGGAGGGCGTCGAACAGGAGCAAATCCCCCGATTCGGTGAGCAGCGAGCCGTCGTCCTCGATCGCCACGGTGTCTTGCGGCACGGCACCGGCCGCGTCGCGCATGCGGAGCAGGGGGGCCACGATCTGCGCGGCGTCCTGCGCCTGGGTGGTGGCGTATTCCACCGAGTAGAACAGGTCGCGGCGGTAGAGCCCCTCGGCCTGCGAGCCGTCCATGACGTGGCTGCGCTCGTAGAGCAGCCGCCCGGACGAGCCGTCGGGCAGGAGCAGGTAGTCGATGTCCGCCAGGCCGATGTCGATGGCCTCGGCCGCCTCGTCGCGCGCGGCGGGCGTGGCGCACCAGCAGGTGACCTGGAAGGTGCGTTTCTGCCTGCGGATCTCGCGGATGATCTTGCCGACCCCGCCGATGCGGGCGTCGATTTTGTGCGCGCCGGCAATTGTGATGCTTGGCCCGGCGCTGGTGGCGTTCAGGTCCGGGTCAATGAGCGAGGCCAGGCCGGTGGCGATGTTGCTTAAGCTGTCGCCCGGCTGGACCGCATAGATGTAGTCGATGCCGTTGACCCGCGCCGCCGCGTTGAGCGGGCTGGCCGGGGTGCCGGCGAAGGTGATGCCGTTTTCGGTGGCCGTGGCCGCCAGCGTGATCTCCGGGACGCTCAGCTGCTGCCATTCCCGCGCGTACCGGGTGGTGCGCTTCTCGGCTGCCTGCGGATAGACCGAGACGGTGACCTTGCCGGCCTTCAAATCCTTGTCGAGCTGGGCCGGGATCGGCCAGCCCCTGTGGACCTTGACGGGCACGCCCGCGACCGATGGGCTGGCCGTGCCTTCGGGATAGGCGATCTGCGTGACGAGCGAGACCAGGGCCGATTCGACGTGATGTAAATCGGCCACGTTACGTCTCCAGTATTTGCACCCTGCAGGTGGTGACCAGCGGCCCCCAGTAGGGCGAGATCACCTGGTAGCGTTGCCCCAGGTCGTCGACGATGATGTCGCGCGTCCGGACCAGGCCGCGGTCGGCCTTGAAGATGATCTTCCAGATGCTCTGGCCCGCGGCGTCGGCCGGGAGCTTGGCCTCGGGCGTGCCGCCCTGGCGATCGGACTGGATGCGCGCCGGGATGTTCGATGCGATGACATCTTCCTTGGACTCCAGCAGGCCGCTGTAGACCTGCTCGCCAGGGGAGTCGTCGTCCTGCTGGCGGCGGATCGTGATCGTCCGGGGGAACAGGAAGGGCAGGCTCGGGATCGACGCGGACATCAGAGCCGGATGATGCGGTAGGGGGCGAGGAGCGAGGCAACCGTGGTGCTCACGTCTCCCCCGCCCTCGAAATATTCGATGGTGCCGTCGCCGGCCTTATACATCTTCACCTTGCCGCCCGAGTCCGAATCGAACATGCCGCGGGCCTGGATCTTGATCGCCATGCGGATGGGTGCGGGCACGTCCTGGGGCATGTCGCCGTAGCCCGCGACGTACACGATCTCGGCGGGGGAATGGATGCGCAAAGGAGACGGCCAGTAATACCCGGCGTTCAGCGCGATGCGGTTGCCGAACAGGCCGTAATTGGCGGGCGGGTAGATCGTCCCGACATTCGAGCCGTCGAAGGTGGTGATCGAGGTGACCGACTGCACCGGCTCGGTGGGGAGCGCGAGGCAATCGGGGAATGCCCCGTCGAAATAATCGACCGGGAGCTGGAAATGGCCGGGGAACCACGGGGCCCTGCCGGCTGAGCAGCCGAGCAGGGTCATGCGGATCGTTTGCGTGATGAACGCCCGGCCGGTGTAGAGCTCCGCCGCCGCGCGGGCCGTCGCGATGAGATCGGCGATGGCGGAGTCGGCGACGACGTCGACGATCTTCGCGTACGCCCGCATCTCCGCCACCGAGACCGGCTCGATGGCCGGGGGGATGATGACGGTCTGCGCGTGGCGGAGGGGCATTACTTCTTGTTCTTGGGCTTGGTCGCGTTCTGCGTGGTGAGCGGCTCGGCTTCGGACTTGGGCAGATCGACGTCATTGCCCGCGCCCGCCTCATCCACGGCCTGCTTCAGTTCGGAGCGGGACATCGTGGTGTCGGTGTCGAGGCCGTAATGGTCACGCGCCACGCTGTTCAGCTCCTCGATGTGCTGGGTGGAGGTGGGCACGCCCGCCTCGCCTTCCTTGGACTCCGCCGGGCCGGAGATTTTGGTCTCGCGGGAGTCGGCGGGGTTGGCCTTGGAGCCGGGCGCGACCTCGGTGATCGCCGCCTGGTGGTAGAACTGCTCGGCCAGGGATTCGTCCAGCTCGGCGATGTCGTCCTTCTGGAATTTCGTCGGGTAGACGTCACCCTCGCGCACACCCTGGGCGGGCTTCAGGAATTTGTAAGTCTTCTTGGTGGTCATGGTGATCCTCGTGTGTTGGGCGAAGGGCGGCCGGAGCCGCCCCTCCCGTGGTTATGCGGCGGGGCCGACGCGCAGGCGGCCGAGCAGGGCGATGATGGTTGTCGGCGTCCCGGTGGACTGGGTGCCGGTGCGGCGGTCGATCACGCGGATCCACCGCTTCGAGCCCTTGTAGCCCACCTTGTAGCCGAGGCTGGCCTTGCCGTTGGCGTCCACCACCTTGGCGGTGCCGACGTTGGTGCCCGCCTCGGAATAGGTGAGGTCGGCGTTGGCCACGGCGGTCCAGACGGGCGAGCCGGTCGGGTCGTCGTTGGTCTCCTGCACCTCGAATTCCGCCTTCACGGAGCCGGAAAACGTGTCGCCCGGCGCACCGGCGACGAAGACGAGCGCCACGTCGTCGGCATGGCGCAAATCGAGCGCGGCGGAGGTCGCGGTCGCCGTCCGGTTGGCGGGCAGCAGCAGCGGCTTGATCTCGGTGTTGAAGGCGAGGGAAGAGCGATTGGGCATGGGGAACTCCTTGGTATAGGGGAAGGGGCGGCGGGCGAGCCGCCCCCTCATGATGGGTTGGACTACGCGGCGACCTTCAGCAGCTTGATGGCCTCGCTGTTGATCACCTCGCCGCCGACGCGCTTGGTCGTGTAGAACTTCACGAACGGCTTGTCGGTGTACGGATCGCGCAGCACGCGGATACCCATGCGGTCGACGATCAGGTAACCGCGGCGGAAGTCGCCATACGCGGCGACGAGCGCATTCGCGGCCATCTCGGGCATGTCGCTGGCGAACAGGGCCTTCTTGCCGTTGATCCGCTCGCGCAGGTAGCCGTTGGCCGGGTCCACCACGCTGGTGTAGATCGGATGCCCGTCGCTGCCGGCGGTGGCGAGCAGGGCGCCCATGGCGGTGCGGTTCAGGATGAACGAGGCGTTCGCCTGGTAGGGGTCCTTGAGCGAGAACTGGAGCGCGATCAGCGACTGCCAGTTGAAGTTCGAGGCGTTGCCGCTGTTGATCTGCTGGATCTGTCGCTGCGACGGGTCGGTGCCGGCGTTGTAGGTCAGGAAGCCCCGCGGCTTGCCGTTGCCGTCGCCCACCATGAACGCAGTGTTCTCCTTGCGGGTGAAGATGTCGGCCACCTTGCCCGAGAGCCAGGATTCCACGTCGATCTTGGCGTCGTCGAGGAACTTCTGCGTCACCTTCGGCTGGGCGTAGATCTCGTGCGTCGGGATGGTCAGCACGCCCAGGCGGGGGGTGCCGGTCTCGGGGCGTGGCGCGGTCTCGGCCACCCATCCGGCGTCGGCCTGGTCATTGTCGAGCACCCATTCGATCGCGTCGGTGCCGATGGTGATGGTGCGGGCCACCTGGCGGAGCGGCGAGGTCTCGTACTCGAAGGTCTTGATGATCCCGCCATACTCGGGGTCGACGAGGTAGCCGCCGTCCGGGTCGCTGTTGACCGACATCGCCTTGCGCTCGGCCTCGTCGGGGATCTCCTTCTTCAGGAACTGGTCGAAGTAGACCTGTTCGTTGCCGAAGTCGCGGCGTGCGAACGCGTTGAACAGCTTGTTGCGGGTCTGGGCCACCTCGCGGGTCTTTTCCTGGAAGCTCGGCGCCGCTGCGAGGGGGCGGTTGAATGCGGCTTCGAGGAGCCCCATCTTTTCCTCCATCGCCTTGCGCTCGACTTCGAGGATCTTGTCCGCAGCGTCGCGGGCCTTGACGGCCTCCTCGGCCTCGCGTGCCTTGGCTTCCGCCTTCAGGCTCGCCTCGACGCCCTTGGTGATCTCGGCCGCCATCTTCTCGAAGCGGCCCTTTGTCTCGGCATCTAGGTCTCCGGCCTGCTTCTTGATCCCCAGCAGCTCGGTCTTGACCCCCTCGAACGCGTTCAACGCCTCGCCGATGGCCGTTTTTGTCTCCAAATCCATAAAAATACCTATAATTTAAATTGGTTCATCAGGTTGATTAACTCAAGGTCCTGCCCCTCGCCGTCCCGGCGACCCGCGATCTCCTTGTAACCACCGGCGACGAAGGCCTTGGCCTCGCGCCAGCTCAGACCTCCGTCCCGGAGGTATTCCTCGATCTCCCGCTCGGTCTTGAGCGTGCCGTCGGCCGACTTGACGCGGGTGATATTCGCCTTCTCGTTGGCCGGGAACGTGACCAGCGAGACCTCGTACAGCTCGACCTCGAGCAGCTTGCGCACGCCCTTCTTCTCGTCGATCTCGTAGCGCTTGGTGGTGAAGCCGATGGACAGACCGGTCACCGCCCCCGCCTTGGCGGCCTTGTAGGCGTCGATGCCGAGCGTGGTGTCGAGCATCGGGCCTTTCAGGAACAGGCCCTTGCCTCGCTCCTCGACCAGGTCCCACACGCCGACCGGCATGTCGGAGCGGTGCTGCCAGAGCATGGCGGGCTTGCGGTACTTGATCGAGCGGGCGAACGCGCCCGGCATGACGATGTCGCCGTAGCTGTCCTCGTTGTCGAAGATCGAGCCGTAGCCTTCGACGGTGCGGGCATCGTCCTCGGCCTTCAGGCCCTCGATGAAGAATTCCTTGCGTTCCATGTCAGCATCCTTGCCGTGGGTAATAAAAAACCCCGCACGGTGGCGGGGTGTTGTTCAATCTGCGTCCTCGGGCGGCTCATCCGGCTCCTTGGGCTTTTCCTTCCCCGCCCGCTCCAGCGGCACCGTCTTCGTTGGCACGAGGATGGTGCCCCCGGGCGAGCCGGTCGGCACGTAGTCGTCGTAGCCCATCGCGGCACGCTTCTCGTCGATGGTCAGGTAGGTCGCCGCGTTGATCCGCTCGCTCTTATCCTTGCGCAGCGGCTCCAGGGCCGGGATCATCTCCTCGTCGTACCAGAGGTAGAGCCCCTCTCCGTAGAGCGGGGTCAGCCAGCGGTTCAGGCCGCCGATGATCAGCTGCAAAAGCGGCAGCACGGTGTCGGTGTAAAGCGCGAGCCTTGCCTCGGCCATGTTCGAGTAGGTGGCGTCGCCCGGTATGCCGAGCAGCATCGGCGGCACGCCGAACGCCAGCGCGATCTCACGGGCGGCGGAGTGCTTGCCTTCGAGGAAATCCACGTCCTTGGGGGACATGCTCATCTCCTGCCATTCCATCCCGCCTTCGAGGAGAAGGGGACGTCCGGCGTTGCCGGAGCCAGAGAACTGCTCGTCGACCTGCCGCTTGGTGCGGGCGAACTGCTCCTCGGTGAGCGAGACCGGCTTGCCGTCGCCGCCCTTCATGAGCAACGCGCCGGATGGCCTTGCGCCCTGCTTGAGCAGGCTGTAATTCCAGACGTTGCCCGCGTTGTGCAGGTCGATCGAGAGTGCGGCCGCGTCCATCGGCGCCATGCCGTACCACGGCGAGAGCGGGTTGAACGTCTTGACCTGGAGGATCTCGGAGCGGGCGGTGAGCTGGTCCACCGGGTAGACCAGCCTTGTGTTCGCGTTGGGCTTGTAGACGTATTCCTTGGGGATGCCCATGTAGGGGCCCGCCTCGACCTCGACGTGGCCGGGGCTGAGCAGGTAGAGGCTTTTCGGCCTGGACTTCAGGCCCGCGGCCCCGTGGATGTAGGCGTTGCCCGACAGGGCGAAATAGCTGGCCAGGTGGCCGAGGAACTCGCGCCCCGACTGGAGCGGGTTCGGCCGGTCCAGCAGCGTGAGCAGCTCCGACTCCTCGACCCGTTCGGTCTTGCCGTTCTTCTTGCGGAACAGGTGCAGCTCGACGGAAGCGGCGGAGCTGGCGATCTTGTTGGCGCAGGCGAAAGCGACCGAGTTCTCGCCGTATCCCTCCTTGGCCAGGCGGCCGTAGGAGGCGGCGGCGGGCGTGAGGAGGCGGCTCCCGAAATACCAGCCGCCCATGGAGAGGGCCTTCTCCTCGGGCGGGTTCTGGGTCTTGGTGCGGAACGGCCAGGCCATCAGAGGCTGCGGATGCGAAATTCGGCGGGCTTGCCCTTGGACCATTCCAGGAACTGGCTCAGGGAATCCACCTGGTCGTCATGCACGCTGTTCGGAAAAGTCATCAGTTCCATCTCGAAATCGGTTAGCCAGGCGGCCTGTTCGGGCACGAAGACCTTGCCGGCCTCCACCAGCGCGCTCACGGCGCTCGCCCGCGTCTCCTTGTCGCCCCTCGGCAGGATGGCGATGACGGGCAGTTGCGTGTCCCTCCGCAAGTCCTGGATCAGGCTCTGGCCCGATGCCTTGTCCTCGATCAGGACCGCGTCGGCCTGCCACTCGGCGGCGTGGAGGATCAGCTTGTTCTTCAGCTCGGGGTATTCCAGCCGCTTGACCATGACGTGGAGCAGGTCGAAGCCGTCCGGCTTCTCGCCCCAGGTGGTGCAGCAGCTCGGGTCGTTGAGCTGGCCGGGCTTGTAGGCCGTGTCCCAGCTCTGGACGATCCGGAGGTATTTCTCCTGCGGCTCGCGGAAGCGGCGGAGCCAGGCGGATTTGAAGATGCCGCCCTCGGCGGGTGCGGGGCGTTGCTGATACTGGCCGGCGAATCCGTAGGAACCGAGCGCGATCTTCTGGCGGGCGAGCACCTCCAGGTCTTCGCGGCCGGGGTGCAACGCCTCTCCCTCCTTACGGGTCACGCTGACGCGCCCGAAGGTGATCGTCTCGTTCTTCTCGGCGATGGCGGGCAGGCACAGATGCTCCCAGCCGCCCTTCTCGAGCAGGTGCCCGGTCAGGTCGTTGGTATGGAGCCGTTGCATCACCAGGACGATGACGCCGTTCTTCTTGTCGTTGAGGCGGGTGGAAAACCCCTGGTCGAACCAGACGTTCGCGGCCTCGCGTTGCGTGTCGGAAATCGCCGCCGTCGCTGAGAGCGGATCGTCCACGATCAGGAAGTCGCCACCCTCCCCGATGGGGGAGCCGTCCACCGAGCTGGTGAGGCGCATTCCCCGCCGGGTGGTGATGAATTTTTCCTTTGTGTCTGTATCCCCGGAGATTTGGGTGCCGGGAAATATCCGCCGGTACCATTCCGAGCCCATGATCAGCCGGGTGTCGACGGACAGCTTGAGAGAGAGCTTGTAGGCGAACGACGCCGCGATGATGCGTTCCGCCGGATTCAGCCCGAGGAGCCATGCGGGCCACGCCACCGTGACGCTGATGCTCTTCATGTTCCGCGGCGGGATGTTGATGATCAGCCGCTTGATCTCGCGCCTGGTGCAGGCTTCGAGATACTCCGCAATCAAGTCGATGTGCCAGTTGTGGCTGTAGGGCGTGCTCGGGTCGACCGTGGAGAAGGCCTTGCGCGTGAAGGCCGCGAGCCGTGTCCTCAGGAGGGCGTCGAACGCCTCAGTCTTGGTCGGCCTCGTCATGCAGGCCATGGAGATATTGGTTCAGCAGGCTCTCGTCGTCTTCGCTGATCACGGCCGTCGGGGCGGGTGGCGTGACCAGAGCCGTGGGCATCTTGCTGTGGAAGTAGGGTGAGGCGGACTTCGCCATCTCATCCCGTCGGCTGTCGTCGGCGGTGGGATCTCGCATCACGCGGAGCATGTAGTCGAGCGGCATCTCGCCGCCCTGCTTGGCCCCCTCGATGATCTTGGCGCGGCTCTTGTTGATGCTGCCCTTGCGTCTGCCGCCCGTCTTCGTCCCTTTTGCCATATGATCTATTTTTATCTAATTTAGATACCTCGCGCTCCGAGAGCGTGGGCGAATTGTTGCGATCGTTGGTGCCATTCACCCGATGCGATAGCGCGGTAGCCCTCTACTACGCCGTGGTAGAGCGACTGCTCAAAATCAGTCCTTGGCCTCTCCGCCATCCACCGGTCGAAGCTCTTGATCCGGGTGAGCAAGTGCTTGGCATGCTCTATACACCGCTCCGCTTCCGCCGCCTGTCCGCGAGCCGCGTTGGTGAGTCGATCAATGCCAATCCCGCTAATGAGCAGCCGTTCGGTGGCGAAGGCGGTCATTTCGTCCATCCCTTCCGCGAATCGGTAAGCGATGACCCTTCCGCCGTCACGGACGATCTCACCGATACGATCGCATTTGTCCGTGTTCAAATACCTCGCCATCCGCCATTCACGCTCATGAGCCTTGAATCTTTGGCCCTTACCTTTCCCCACATAGAAGATTTCCCCGTTACGGCTGTCAACGAGCAGGTAAACATAAAACCCGACCTCTGACCCGCAGGAATGCAACTCATAACCGGCGCGAATCGCCGCCTGGTTTGCATTCAGGTCGATGAGGTATTCTTCAACAAATCGCTGCTGTTTAGGTGTGAGTTCGCTGGCCATAAATACAAAAAATCCCGCCTCTCGCGGGTGGTTTCACTCGGATTCGTCGCCCCAATCTGCGGGCGCGCGGAATCCTCTTACGAGAGGCAGAATATCAGATGGAAATTTTACGCGCAAGCTTTTTTTGATGCTTCCAGCGCGGCATCCGCATCCTCGTTGATCCGGTGCATGGCGGCCATCAGCCATTCGACGGCGTCGACGAAGGGCGAGGGGTCGTCCACGAATGCATCCAGGTCCCGGTCCAGGGGCCGCGAGGCGACGACGATGTTGACGTAGCGCAAGACCTGGCTCGCCTTCAGGGCGCGGAGCAGCTTGCAGTACCGGTCCTCCTTGCCCCAGGCGTCGGGATCGCCGCACCCCGCGTCGCTGTAGCGTGCGGCCTCCGCCTTGGCGTAGTGGGCCGAGCGCCAGTCGAGATAGACCTTGCCGTACCATTCCGCCTGGGGCTCGACCTGGCCCTTCGCGAGCATCCAGGACAACAGGCTCGGGTCCTTGCTCGCCGCGTGCGTGATCCTCCGGGCGCAATCGACCCGGATCCACGCGGTGTCGGATTCGTAGAGGCCCGGGGCGGTGGGGCGGGGGAGCTTGTGGCGTTGCAGCCAGGTGTCGGAGACGACGTCCTCGATCATGCGGAGGGCCCGGCTTGCGGGCAGAGGCTGGGGGAGTGCAGGGGAAGAGTGATGGGAGGCATGGCGGCTCATGCGGGAGGGGTTTGCCATGCATAGCACGTTCGCCCCAGGATAGTCAACGCCCGTTTATGGGAAAGTTATCCCGCCCAGGGGCAGTATCGCTGAATCTTCGCGAGCAGATTGTCGACCGGCGTGAGCCAGCCATGGCGAATGACGTGATAGCCGCCGGCTTCCTTCCCGCCCTCCAGCCGGGACACGAAATGCATCCCCTGCAGCTTCCAGATTCGCTTCCTGATCCTGCGCAGCTTCATTGCCGCTACCACATGCACAGATCGGCCTCGAGTTCGCGGTCGTATTCGGCCCGCTCCTCCGGTGTGAGCGAGGCCATGTGCCGCTTATGCTGGCGGTTCAGGTAGGGGAGGCCGAAGGCCGCGAGGATGGCGGCCAGGGTGAGAATGGTGATCAGCATGGGTGTGTCCTTTCGGGTTGGCGTTCTTCCTTGAACCTGCGGCAGCCGGTGCATCCGGGGGTGAGCCGCTGGGATTCTTCGATCGTGGTGTAGCACCACATCGCCTGCTCGCGGAAAGCGGCATCGCGAGGCTCAGGCTCGGCGGTGAGATAGCAGGCGGGGCGGGCGGCGTGTACGTTCATGAGCGGGGCACAGGCGAAACGCCACGGTAAACGACGGGGCGCCTTCCACCCGTCGACATGGTCGCCGGGTCATATTCGAGAGCTTCAATCAATCCCTTGTCGATTAAGCTGTTTAATACCAAATCAAGCTGAGCACGGTTCAGACGGCGGAATCTCCGCAAAAGATCGCTCCGGCAAGCCCCGCCAGGCCGGCGCGATATAAAATCAACCATCTCGTTCGCGTGATTTTGCGTTTCATCTACCGCCATGGTCGAAGCCAAGAACCGGCGGAGTTCGAGGCATTCCGTCAGGCCGGAAGTCTCGCAAGAGAGGTGCTTGATGATCCCGTGCGCGATATCATAAGAAACGTTCCCGAATCGGAAATCCTCGAGCTCATCCACCGTGTTGAAAGGCAAATTCAGGACATCGGACAATTCCCTCCTGCTCAGCCGATTCCGCGAACGGAACCCAAAACATGTCACCGCCGCCTCCGAGTGTATGTCTTGTTGTGTGCCGATTGGCAAATTCCACGTTTTTGTCATTATTACCCCTTTCGCTTGCCGTTCGTCCTTATTGCTATATTCCATTGCATCCAAGAAATCAAGTGAATTAAATCATTATTGGGAAGGTACTTCTGGCCTAGCCCTGGAAAGAACTGGATGGAACTCAATCTAGAAGAATAAGACAATAAATATAATAAATACAATATAATAATATTATAAATAATAGTAATCTAGTTAGTTCCCGCCAGCCTACCAGTCACCCCTGTATAAATTTTCCATAAAAGGATTTTTCAGGATGGGTGTCTGGCTATGGCGATAAGGCCATAAGTCAAAAGCTGATGCACAACCAGTTGGAAAACAACAAAAAATCCCGGGTAGTTCCTTCCAAAGCCGGGTACTTGCTTCCAAAGATATCGCCGGGTCTGGGCCGGGACGAAAATCGCCTGCTCGGGGTCTGGCCAAAGATTGCCGACCGGGAACTACCCACCGGCACCCTCCAAAATCCCGTCAAATCGCCCGGTAGAGGACGGGGGGCCGGTTGGCAGGCTTCATCTCCGGCTCGACGATCTCCACCGCCCCCTGTTCCAGGAGCGCCCCGAGCAGTTCGTCCATATCCCGGCGCTTCAGCTTTCGGAACTGGCGGAGCAGGACGCTCCGGCCGACTCCCTTGCGGCCATGCGATTTGATAAAGCGGAGCATCTCGTGGCCGTTCGCCTCGTGCTCGTTCTCCGCCATGTGCTCCCGCGTCAGCTCCTCCATGTACCGCACCGAACGGCCCACGATCGCCTTGCCGAGGTCGAGGTCCGCCATGCTGATCACCGGCTCTCTCGTGTCGCGCGCCACGGCGAAGATCATCGCCACCTTGATCGCGTTCTCGACGTACCGCCCCCAGAGCGGCTCGCCCCTCTTCGTCTTCTCCAGCTGGGCCACCTGCATCTGGTAGACTTCCTCTTCCACGCCGACGCCCCACTCCACCAGCGTCTGCTTGCCGGTCAGGAGGCAGGAGTTCCCCGCCCCCAGCCCGTCGGCCGCGGTGAGCTCCAGGCGGGCCCAGGCCTCGATCAGGTGCTGCGGGAAGTCGACCGGCGGCACGTTCCGCTTGACGAAGACCTCCACCGTGTTGGGGATGACGATGAACCGGTTCAGGCTGCCGCTCTCCACGGCGCTCTTCTTCAGGGCGGGCACGTAGCTGGACAGCGTGGTCGTGCCGTAGATGCACAGGTTCGGCTCGTTCAGCGTGATCGGCTTCTGCTTGGCGTCGCCGTAGGTGCCGTGGTCGTGGCCGCTGTTGCTGGCGCTGTAGCAGATCATGATCAGCTTGGTCACTTCCCGCAGGTAGGGCGGCGACTTGGGGTCGTTCAGCGCCTGCAGCATCATGCCGAACTCGTCGAGCATCATCAGCTGGCTCGCCCTCCCCTCGAGGTCGCGCGCCAGGCCTGATGCCGAGCGGATATCGTTGGAGCCGAGGAAGGTGCCGAGCCCCGACCGGACGGCCAGCTTGCGGATCATCTTGCGCGAGAAATCCTTCCCCCCGCCGCTGGTATCGACGCCGACGAGGTAGATGTTGGTGCGGGTATCCATGGGCGAGGCGTATCGCCTTCCCATGCAGGCCCCCGCGAAGGCCAGGGCATTGAGCAGGGCCAGCTCCGGCAGCTCGTAGATGGCGTGGCGGGCGATCCAGCGCACCGTGTCGCCGATCATGCCGGGCAAATCCATCGGATCGAAGCCGAACTGTCCGGGATGTTCTGCACCCGGGAGCTCGCCGGTCTCGGGGTCGGCGCCCGCCTCCCCCGCCTTCTCCGCAAGCCACCGGGCCCGCGCCTTCTCCACCAGCGGCATGACGCAAGCGATGTCCGCCGGTTCGCGTTCGGCCCGCTCCATGGCCTGCGGCTTCCAGCCGCGCAAGCGTGCCCGCTCCACCAACGTCCCCATGGTGATGCCGCCCGGCTTGAAGCTCCGCCAGTGGGAGACGCAGCAGCCCGGCTTGTATTGGCGGCCCCGGCTGCTCCAGCCGTCCCACATCGAGAGCGGGAAGCCCCCCGAATGGAGCGCCATGCCGATCTCGATCCACTCCTGGTAGCCCATGCTGGGGTCGAGTGCGTCGAGCATCGCCCGCACCTCGTCCGGCTCCCACTGCGGCACCGCGCCGCTGGTCGCCGAATAGTCCGCCTCCCGCTCCTTCCGGGGCGCCTCCGCCATCAGCATGGCGAGCAGCCAGGACGGGGCGTGCGGGATGCCGAGCTTGTAGGTCTCGCCGTCCACCCGGTATTTCCGGCCCGAATGGTGCGTGGAGGGGGGTGCAACGATGTAGCCGCCGTCCGCCCGCACGTCGATCCCCTCGTACCCGGCCAGCTTCTGCCGGCTCTTGACCGCCGTGACGGGGTGGCGGAAGAGCAGGTGCCGCCCCTTGCCGGTGAGAAACACCATGCCGGGCGGCGGGGGCGAGCCGGGATGCGCGCCGGTGATGCCCTGCCAGCTGGCCTCGCCCTCCTCGCCGTCCAGGTCGATGACCACGATGCCGGATCCCCTGCCGGTGGCGATCCCGACGTTCAGGTCCTCCCTGCAATCGAACTGCCGGGCGATCACCTCCGGGTCCTTGCTCGCGTCCTTGAACCCGTGCGCGGAGAACGGGTGCTTGCCCGGATGGCCGCAGGCTTCGCCCTTGTGGCAGGTACAGTTGCCGGCGGCGGTGATCCCGTGGATCGGGAAGACGGCGAACCCGTACTGGAGGTGCCAGGCGATGAACTTGCCGAATGAGGACTGGTAGAAGCTGCTAGAGCGGGGGTGCGACATCGGGGAGGCCGTCGGTTGCGAGGTGGAACTGGTGCATGGCGTCGGCGTAGCCGCCGACCACGCAGCGGAGGAACTGGAGCCACCGGCCGTCGTCGAGGGCGGCCAGGTCGGAGACGCCGAGGGAGTCGAGATATTCACCGCCCATCCGCCCGCCGGCCAGCAGGGCGATGCGCTCCTTCTCGTCCGGGTCGGTCACTCGGACGGGCTTTCGGGCAGGCCCCTGATGTATTCCGCCACCCGCGAACTGGGGTAGCGGACCGGGCTGTTCTGCACACCCCCTAGCTTGACCCATCCGGGGCCCCGCTTCTCGGTGCGCCACGCCTTCAGCGTGAGCACGTCGACGTTCAATATCTCCGACACCTGCGCGGGCGTCAGCAGCGGCTCGAAGCCGTCGGCGGTGGTTTGCATGATGATTCTCCTCTTTATTCAGAACGGGATGGCCGAACCATAATGCGAATTATTGATGGGAGCAAGTGGGAAATAATGGGTTGACATTGAATTATTATGCATCTAATGTCCGGATCGCAGCAGGAAGCTGCATCACAGAAATGAAATGAATAGAAGGGAGTGCAGCAATGCGAAACAAGCATCGCAAGGCCAACAATGACATCGTCACCCCGCCCCTGCTGGCGAAGCGATCGAAGCGGTCGATCCTCGCGGGATTCGGCAAGGCCCGGTGGATCATCTTCTGCGAGGTCATGATGGCGGAGGGCTATACGCTCACGCTGTATGAGGCGCGGAGGACGGTCTCCAAATACATCACCGTGGGCCGCCCCGGTCATGCGCCGTTCCGGGTGCGGTTCAGCGACCACAAGCCGATCTCCGCCCGCGAGTCGGCGGGTGATTGCGATTTCTTCGTGGGCGTCACCAACCTGGCTACCACGACGACCGGGCAGGCCATCGCCGCGGCGAGGAAGCACTTCGGCAGATCCATTGAGGCACCGGCGGGAATCTACCACGCCCGCCTTGAATCGACGCGGCCCATCGGCAGTCCGGGCGGCGAAAACGTACTGGCCGAGTTCTCAATCAAAGCAACCAAGCAGGAGTAATCATCATGGCAATATCATTGGCCTCCATTAAACGCGGCGCCTCGGCCACGCCCCCCCGCATCCTGATCTACGGCGTCCAGGGCATCGGAAAGACCAGCTTCGGCTCCAGCGCGCCGGACCCGATCTTCCTGCCCACCGAGGATGGGCTGGGCGTGATCGACGTGCCGAGCTTCCCGCTCGCTCGCTCCTATCAGCAGGTCGTCGAGGCGATGGACTCGCTCATCAACGAGGAGCACGACTTCAGCACCCTGGTGGTGGACTCGCTCGACTGGCTGGAGCCGCTCATCTGGAAGCGCGTGTGCGAGCTGGAACGCGTGAATACCCTCGAGGACATCCCTTATGGCAAGGGGTACGACATGGCGCTGGCGATCTGGCGCGAATACATCGACGGGATCAACGCCATCCGCGACGCCAAGCAGATGATGATCGTCCAGACGGCGCACTCATCGGTCAAGCGGTTCGAGGCCCCCGACACCGACGCCTACGACCGATATGCGATCAAGCTGCACATCAACAAGAAGGGCGAAGGCGCAGGCGCGTTGATGCAGGAGCACAGCGATTGCGTGCTGTTCGCGAACTACAAGACCAGCGTCACGCAGGAAGACATGGGGTTCAAGCAGACGAGGAAGCGGGCGGTGGGGAGCGGGATGCGTGCCCTGCATACCCAGGAGAAGCCCGCCTTCGCCGCGAAGAACCGCTACGGATTGCCGGAGAGCCTACCGCTCGACGGCAACACCTGGGGGGTGCTCGCGCAGCACATCCCCTACCTCAAGCGTTTCCTGCCCGACGCGCCGCCACCGGCGGACGAAGGAACGGAAGCGTAACCACCACCCACCCAACAAACAGAAAGGAAAAGACCATGGCATTCATCGGCCAGGCTATCGATACCAATACCGTCGAGTACAACACCGGGGGCAACCGCGACCCGCTCCCCAACGGCGTCTACTCGGCGGTCATCATCCGCGCGCAGCAGAAGGAAACCAACAAGAAGGACGGAATCTATGTGGAGGCGGAGTTCGACATCACCGCCCCGCAGGAGCATGCCGGACGTAAGTTCTGGGATACCTTCAACCTGATGAACCCCAGCGCCGAGGCGCAGCGGATCGGGCTGGAGCAGCTCGGCAAGCTCGGCAAGGCGGCGGGCATCCCGGTCCTCGAGGACGACCAGCAGCTCGTCGGCAAGGAGGTCCAGATCGACATGTATGTCGGCAAGGAGAAGAACTCCGACCGGATGCGTAACCGGGTCTCGGGCTACTATCCGGCGGGTGTGGACGTGAAGGCGTTCAAGGCCCAGCTCAAGCCCGGGGCTTCCGCACCGGCCGCTGCAACCGGCAACGCACCTGCGGGCCAGTCGGCCGCGCCGCAGGCGGGCGGGCCCTCCTGGCGCAAGCCGGCCGCGTAGAGGGAAAGGCGCGGGGGCAACTCCGCGCCGATCGCCCATGGCAAAGCTCCCCAACCCCGACGAGCGCGACCCCACGCTCGATGCCGCCGATCGCGCCCTCGAGGCCGAGTCGCTCAAGGAACTGCCCCGCGGATATATCGGGATGTCCAGCGTCGGGGAGGCCTGCTCGCGCATGCTTTATTATCGGTTCCGCTGGGCCTGGCGCGAGACCTTCGACGCCGAGACGCTCAAGCTATTCGACGACGGGCACCGCACCGAAGACCTGGTGATCGCGAGGCTGAAGCTGGCGTCCCAGCTCACCGTGGTCGACCGCGACCCCGCCACCGGGGAGCAGATCCGCCATCGCGACCTCGACGGGCATTTCAGCGGCGGCCAGGACGGCGAGATCCTGGGCCTGCTCCAGGCGCCGAAGACGCGCCACATCCTGGAGGTGAAGGCCACAAGAGAGAAGAAGTTCAACGAGCTGAAGGCGATCATCCGCAAGGTGGGCCAGAAGGCGGCCCTCCGGGTGTGGAACCCGGTCTATTACGCGCAAGCCGTACTCTATATGTATTATCGCGGCCTCACTCGCCATTATACCGTTGTTTCCACTCCGGGGGGGCGTGACTGGCTGGGATTGCGCACCGAGGCGGATACGGCCTTCGCCCTGCAGCTCCGCGCCAAGGCCCAGCGGATCATCAAGGCGTCCGAGCCGCCCATCCGCATCGGCTCCTCGTCCGACTGCGAGGATTGCCGCTACTGCAAATTCACCGGCATCTGCCACGACGACGTGCCGCCGTTGCGCAACTGCCGGACCTGCCTTCATTCGACGCCAGTGGAGCAGGGGGGATGGCATTGCGCCCGCTGGGACAAGCCGCTCACGGTCGACGACCAGCGTGAGGGTTGCCCGGTCCATCTTTACATCCCGGGCCTGGTGGCGGGCGAAGTGCTGGACGCGGGTGATTCCTGGGTGCGGTACCGGATGAGAGACGGAAGCGAGTTCATTGACAGCGAAGCATGAGAGGGAATATGGAATGTAAAGCGTATCAAGCGAGCGACCAGATGGTCTGCGACTGTGGTAACAGGTGGGATGTCAACGACTCGCATCCGCCACGCTGCGGGTCGATGGCCATCCAAGGACTGAGAACCGAGCTCGAATGCGGTGTGTTTGAGGCCAGAAAAATCTACGACAGTTTTACGTTGCGCAAGCAGCTTGAAGCAGCTGGCAATCTGGATGAAATTAAAGACGTAATCGCCCGGCTGATCCCCCAAATAGACGATAAAGCGAGAGCTTTTCTCGATAGCTTTATAATTCGTCGGCGATAGCGAGGCGGCGTGAAGATTCTCAGGGATTATCAGGAGCTCGCCACGCAAGCCACGTTCGACTACTTCGAGAAGAAATCGGGCAACCCGCTGGTCGTCGCGCCGGTCGGCGCGGGCAAGAGCCTGCTGATGGCCGAGTTCATCCGCCGGGCCTGCCTGATGTTCCCGGACACGCGGTTCATCGTCCTGTCCCACGATTCGCGGCTCCTCACCCAGGATGCGGCCGAATTGCTCGGCCAGTGGCCGGAGGCGGACATCTCCTTTTATAGCGACAAGCTGGGGCATAAGAACTTATCCGGGCAGGTGATCTATGCCGGCATCCAGAGCATTTACAAGCGGGCCTTCGAGATTCGCGGCACCATCGACCTGGTGCTCGTGGACGAATGCCACCTGATCAGCCCGGAGAACGACACCATGTACCGCCGGTTCCTGGACGACCTCCGGCGGGCCAGCCCGCACGTCAAGGTGATCGGGTACACCGGCACGCCCTTCCGCGCTGGCAAGGGCTTCCTCCATCGCGGCGATAATCCGCTGTTCACGGACATCGCCTACGAGATCCCGATGACCCGGCTGATCGAGGAGGGCCACCTCTGCCCGGTCTTCACCCCGCCCATGAAGACGCAGATGGACACCAGTTCCGTCCCAGAGCGCGGCGGCGATTTCGTGCCCGGCCAGCTCGCCAGGGCGGTAGACAAGGACGAGATCACGCGCGCCTGCGTTGCCGAGATCGTCGAGCACGGGAGGCTCAGGCGGAAATGGCTGATCTTCGCGGCCGGGGTCGAGCACGCCGAGCACATTCGCGACGTGATCCGCGAGCACGGCATCACCTGCGAGGCGGTCCACAGCAAGCTCTCGACGGGGGAGCAGGACGCCATCCTCAAGGCCTACGAGGGCGACGGACTGCGATGCCTGGTGAACGTGGCCCAGCTAACGACCGGCTTCAACAACCCGGCCATCGATCTCCTGGCCTTCATGCGACCGACGCGGAGTCCGGTGCTGTACATCCAGTGCTGCGGCCGGGCGATGCGTACGCACCAGGGCAAGAAGGACGCCGTGGTGCTCGACTTCGGCGGCGTGGTCGAGGCGCTGGGCCCGGTGGACCGGATCGAGATCGCCGACAGGAAGAAGCGTGCCCCGGGCGAGAAGTCGGCCGCGCCGATGAAGGAGTGCCCCGAATGCAAATCGGAGATCATCGCCGGCCTGCGCACCTGCCCGGAATGCGACCATGAGTTCCCGGCCAACCAGACCAGCCTCTCCGCCAATGCCAGCGGAGCAGCGATCCTCTCCTCCCAGATAAAGCCCAAGAAGGTGCAAGTCTACAAGGTCGCCTATTACCGTCACATCAAGGCGGGGAAGCGGGATTCGCTCCGGGTGGAATATCTCTGCGGCGTGTCCAGCCATTCCGAATGGATCCACTTCGAGCGTTCCGGACAGCTGCGCGTGCAGGCGGCCTGGTGGTGGGCGAAGCGGATGCCAGGCTCGCGCACGCCGAACACCGTGGCCGAGGCGTTGGAACTGGCCCCGTCGCTGCCGGTGCCCACCCACATCGAGGTGAAGAAGGTGGGCAAGTTCTGGGAGATCGTCGGATACGAGTTCGGAGAGGCCAGTCAGCCGACTGACTCGGTCAAGGCGGGCTGATATCCGTCAGCCGTATCCGCGTGCCCCAATCGGCCTCCGTGCCCCGCTCGTAGGCCACCGGCGCCAGCTCCACGCCCTGGCGGTTGTCATCCTTCAGCAGACCCGCATGGACGAGGGCATCGGCCAGGCTCTTAAAAAACGCATCCGGATCGGAGCCCCGCTGCTTCGGCTTCAGGATGATCGTCAGCTCCACGAGCCGCTTGCCGGTCGCCTTCGGCTTGCCTTGCGCGTAAGCCCAGATCATCTGCCGGTCGCGCTTCTTGAGGCGGTGGCCCTTACTCCAGTGGCCGCCCAGTAGCTGGTTCACCGTCGCCGGATGCCAGCGGGGGATGGTGATCTCAGTCGCCCCCATCCTCGTCCATGTAGATCTCCACCCCGCAGATCCACGCCATGGCGCAGGTCCAGAGCCCGGCGACCATCGCCAACAGTTCGGCGGGCGTGTCGAGGAAGTCGAAGATCCGGCAGCGGAGGCAGTTGCAGTTCATCGGGCCGCCTCGCCGCCCGGGAGGTCGAGGTTCTCGCGGCTGAAATCCCATCGCGGCGCGGTCCGTTTTGCCGCGGCCGGATACTCGGCAACCTGCGGAGGCCTCGGCCTGCTTCCGCCACGCAAGGGCTTCACCCCCGCCGCGCGGGGGTCGACCTTCCGCAGGTCGGCCCAGGTTTGCTTGACCCAGGGCGTGCTCATAGCGACTGCGGCGGCGATCTCCGCATTCGTCTTCCGCGCCTCCTTCATGGCCAGCACCGTCTCACGCTTCCGTTGCAACGCGGCAATCCTCCGGTTCGTCATGCCCTAATCCATCTGCGGGATGCGGTTGTTGCCCCACCCGACTTGCGGCTCGGCCCCTTCCGCGTAGCGCGCCGGCAATTGCCTGACGTAGAGCCAGGACGGGTTGTGGGCCACCTGCGGGCGTTCGGGCTTGCCCATTTCGCGCTGGATGCGGTTATGCCGGACGATGGCCCGGTTGGTCTTGCGCATGATCTCGTCGAGGGGGTGCCAGCGGCCGTCGATCGTGTTGGTGGCGATGTCGAAGCCGGGCAGGAATTCACGGGCGACCTGCAATGGATCCTCCTTCATGCGGCCGGCTCCATGGCGCGGAGCTTCTGGCGGCGTTCGTGCGCCTTGCTGGCGATGTCGGCCTTGAGCCGCACGATGCGCTTGTCGCGGAAGGAGGGCGGGAGCTTCAGGATCTGCTCGGCCTCCTCGGGGGTGACTTCCGAGAGGGGCCAGGGGTGCGATGATGTCATGGGGAAGGCTCGGCGAGGGGTTTGCCTTCCATAGCGCAATCGGCGTCGGAAAGCAAGCGAATAGATGCGTCGCGGCATTCAGCCTTGCCTCGCCAATCTCCGCTCGTTCCACGCGACCAGCTGATCCCGCACATAGTACACCCGGCCGTTCCACATCCGCTTGGGCGGCTTGTCATCGCCCTCCAGGTAGTAATACAGGTTGCTCCGGGTGAAGCCGCACAGCTTCGCCGCCTCCTCGGCCGTGAGAAGCCCTTCCAGGCTGCTTGGTTGATCGTTCATTAGACGCCTCTGTCAAATTAATGCTTGCGCGCCAGATAATGGCATGCTACAAACAGTGCTGTCAACAGTTACATGGAGGTCATCATGCATACGCACTACACGCCCGCCCCGCGGGAAATAAAGTCCGGCGACGCCGAAGCCCGCCCCGTGCTCTCGCCCTTCCGCACCGCCTGGCAGGAGGTCTGGTACGCGATGCCGTATATCGTGCTCCTCGCCATCATCATCGCGCTCTCGGTCGACCTGGCCATCACCTACCAGGCGGAGGAGACCGCCAGCCGGATGACGGGATGGCATCGCGGGGTTGCGGGGAGTGCGGGGCGATGAGCAGGAAGATAAAGACCTATCCCAAAATCCGCCCCTACGACAAGAAGCCGTTCAGCTTCCACATGAGCGACCGGAACACCATGCTCTGCGTGCTGTTCGTTGCAGGAGGTTTACTGGCCCTGGAGATTGGCGCCGAGGAGCAAAAATCCGACTCCGGCTATTCCGGCGTTCCAAAGGCAGTCAAGGCCGCGCACGCGAAGCCAAAGCGGCTTTCTCCCGAGGACGAAGCGGAGAAGGCGATTAATGATGCGGATTGGGGTGAGGTGTTCGCCAAGTGCCACGCCACCCCCGGCTGCGAACAGCAGGTTGCAGCGATCAAACCAAGGAGGAAGAAATGAAACAGAACGTGATCACGCAAGGCGGGCCCTATGCGGCGAAGAATTACACCCTCGGGGCAGATATTGGCACGGAAACCCTGATTCTCGTTGGCTTGGCGCTCGTTCTTATCGCCTGGATGGCCTCAATGTTCCTTTTCAGGAAATAAGGCCATGGCATTTCAGACAGGCCGCAATCAGATCGGCAATGGCATCAACCGGAGCGCCCTCGCCTGGTTCTACGCCTTCTGCTCCGCCGCCGGGCTCGCCCTCGGCCTGGTGACGGGAATCCGCTGATGTCCGTCCACCCCCTCAACGACCTATCGCCCGTGGCCCAGGCAAAGACGATCCTCACGCAGGCCATGAACGCCGTGACCCTGCTCGAAGGCACCGAGCCGGACGTGCTCACCCGGGTGCGGCTCGGCCCGGGCGAGGGCATGACGGCCGAGGCCGCGATCGAGGAGCTGCGCGAATCCCTCTGGGAGCTGAAGCGGGCGATCATCGCGCAGCGTCGCGGCTACCGGGAGTTCTGAACTTGGCCCACCTCGCCTATTACGTCCTCCTCGCCTTCGCAATCGTCCTGCTGGCCTGCGTGCCTTCCTGCCTCATCCTCTCGGGCGACGGCACCACCTGGACGCGGAAGCTCACGGCGTTGCTCGTGATGCTCTTCGTCGGCTCCATGGCGTGGTCTATGGCACTCCTGCTGGAGAGGACGCTGCCTTGATGCGGAGGCGCTTGACTTGCAGCAGGTGAGGCGGTGTTTCGGGTGATTTTCAAGTCTCAACACCTCAACTAACGGATACCTCGAAGCTTTTAATAGTTACACATCTAATGTTCCTTGCGAAAGTAAGAAGTCTATGCTATCAAATTTAGATGAGAATCTGTAGTGTAAATGGTTGTGGAGTGAGGCATAAGGCGCGTAATTTTTGCCATAGGCATTATCAACAATGCCTTTCAGGTGGCGTGCCTAGAAAACAGTACACTCAGGGAACCCCCGAAGGTCGATTCCATCAGCTGTATCGTGTTGACCCGGGAACACACTGCTGGGTGTGGATCGGTGTTCGACACGAATCAGGACATGGTCGATTCACGATAGGGTTCAAAAGCCATTCGGCGCCGCGATTTTCATTCACGCTTCTGCACGGCCCGATTCCAAAGGGGAGGCGAATTTGGCGTATTTGCGATACAGCCTTTTGTGTCAATCCTCTTCATCTGGACCTAAAACCAACAGTAAGCGAAGAGGCTGAGCAAAGAAGGCAGGCGCTTTCCGTCAAGCGAGAGGAGTTAGCTGCAAAACGAGAGCCCGCAAGGTCGAAACAGCCAAAGGCCAGGAACGGTGTTCGTCATCGGGATAGATCACCAACTGAGCGGATGCTCCCGCCCGCCTTTGACTTTGATCGTGACCTTGAGGGCGTCGATTGGGGAGAGTCGATCTGTATGCTGCTACCCAAGGGGGAATTTACCATAATCGATACGGATCGATTCGAATGGTTCATCCAGCATAAATGGTATGTCGCCAAGACGAACAGAAACCAAATGCCGTATACTCATGGCTCGGTGAACGGGAAAGTGGTCAGTTATCATAGATATATTACGAGCTGCCCTCCTGGACTGGTTGTAGATCACCGTAACAATTACACGAGGGACAACAGACGCTCCAATCTTCGCATCGCCACCACTGCCCAGAATAATTGCAACCTTCGGAGGCTGAAGGCCGGAAGTTCATCATTCAAAGGGGTGCACCTAGAGAAAAAATCGGGCAGGTGGAAAGCAGTTATCAAGCCACCTAGCTACCCCCGCGGCAAGAGGCTCTTTCTTGGAACTTTCGTCGATGAATTGGATGCCGCGCGCGCCTACAACGCGGCGGCAAGGGAACATTTTGGAGAATACGCCTACCTCAATCGGGTGACTTCTTCCACGGCGGTGTAAGGTCGTGACGGGTAGGCCTTTCCACGGTGAAATGATCGGACTCGCGTAGGGTGTACACCGAAATTGATTCTTGCCCGAACCGCGCTTATGTGTAGGATTCCGACGGTCAACTGACTGACCCGCCGGAGCCTATACCCCATGATGAACTACACCGCCTGCACCAGCGCCGAGGGCTGCATCGCCTATTACGGGCACGCGGGCTCTGAGCTGGAGACGGTGGGGGACTGGCAGGGGAAAGACGCCGCCAATCTCGGGCTGTCCGGCCCTGCCGACATGGCCGACTGGCGGAAAGCCGTCCGGGGCAGGGGGCCGAAGGGGGAGAAGCTCTCCCAGAAGGAGCGGGTGAACCGCCGCTGCCTCCACGACATCACGCTGAGCGTCAACAAGCCCACCGCCGTGCTCCGGGCGCTCGCCGACGACTCGATCCGGGAGGTGATCGCCGGAGCCAATGCCACCACTATGGAGCTGGCCGAGGAGCGGATGGTTGCCCGGGTCAGGGGCGTCATGGTCGAGACCGGCTCGATGCTCTCCGCCCCCTTCTACCACGACATCACGCGAGGGCGTGACCCCGGCGACCATATCCACAACACGATCCTGAACGCCGTCTCCTTCAAGGGCAAATGGTTCGCCCCCGAGATGCGACCGGTCGTGGAGAGTTCCGCCTTCCTCACGGCTGCGTTCCACAACGAGGTGGCGAGGGGCCTGCGGGCGAGGGGCTACCAGACCGAGCCGACAAAGGACAACTTTCGCATCGTCGGCGTGCCGGACTCCGCCTGCCGCAAGCTGTCAGCGAGACGTGGGGACATCGACAAGGAGCAGGCGTTGCGGGGCGCGGCCCTGAGCGAACAGATCAAGGGCACGACCGATACCTCCAAGCTGAAAGAGCTGGAAGGCAGGCTCGCCCATATCAGGAGCCCCAAAGGCCGTGCCGCCCTGGCCGTGCTCACCCGCGAGAAGAAGCGGGACGCCCTTGACCCGGCGAAGCTGCGGGAGGAATGGGAGGGCAAGCTCACGGCTTACGAGCTGAACGCCATCGCCGAGACGCATTGGAAGGCAGTTGAGGCGGTACCGGCCTCGCTTCCGGAAAGAGACGCCCATCACCTCGCCGCCGCCCTCGACACCCTCCTCCAGGCCGAAAGCCGCGTGACCGAGGAGCGGCTCATGACGCTGGCCCTCAAGCGGGGCGTCGGCGAAGTCAGTCTGCCCGGCCTGAAGGCCGCACTCCCCGAGCTGCCCGACGTGGTCCAAGGCAACGGCATGGTCTCCACGCAGGCCTCGCTCGACATGGAAGCAGAGGTCATCGACTTCGCCCGCCGCGGCCGGATCGTCTGGGAGAAGCACAAAACCCCCGAGCTGCCCGACGCAGCGAAACTCGCCTTCCCGGCCTTCCACGCGATGGTCAAAGAAGCCGACGAGGCGGGCGAGAAGCTCCGGATCGCGGGCGACGCGAAGGGACTGCCGCCAGGGCATCCTCTCAAAATCCTGCGGGAGTTTACCGGCGTGCGTCCCCCGGGCGAGTCGGAGCCGCGCGCGAAGAAGCCGGTCAAGGTCTCCACGCCCAAGCTGCTCGCGGGCTGGGGCAAAGCGATGAAGCGTCATCTGTCCCTGGTCAGGAAGAAGGCGTTCTGGCGGCAACCGCAAACCGATGGGGTGCAACATGAGCTCCGCACGCGACAGGCTGCTCGGGAAGGCATCGAGCGATAACGGGATGGGGCATGTCGAAAACCTGAGGCCACTGGAGGCCGTGCCCAGGGCAGACGACGGCGAGGGCGTCTCGCTCGACAAGGGCAAGCGGAAGGCGTTCATCGAGTTCGTTCAGAAGAACGGGCGGTCGCTCTCGATCCCGTACCACTTCATCGACGACGTCGAGGCGGACTTCCCGCACTACCGCAAGCTGGTGATCGTGTTCGTCAAACGCGACCTGGTGACGGTGACGCTGGAGGCCGGGGAAGGGGGGACTTTGAGAGCGTTGCACAAGCGGATCAAGGCCCAGATGATTGGGCAGGTGATCGAGCGGGATGGGTTGAGGGAGAAGGGGGCGGGCGGGACGATGGATGCGAACGGCGACGAGTTCGCGGTGGCGGCGATGCGGATTGATGTGAAGAAGGGTTGAGCGAGCGGGACGCGAGCGCGCGACGGATTTTTTGGGGTGAGTTAGATCGCTGACTTGGGTGGCGGCGGGGTGGCATGCCCCGCCGTTTCCTTATGTACGAAACCCGCGAGCTGCGTAGTCGGCGAAGTGGTAACCTTGCTCCACCTCCCATTTGACATAAAGCCCGGTGAGGCGTTCCATCTCCGCTGACGATAGGCTGATTGCGCAAGGCTCCGAGTAATCGAAAAATGTGCCGTCAACCTCGACATCGAACTTGTAGTGGATCTGAATGGGGTGAGGGCGTTCATATTCCCTATGCAGTCTGACCCGCACCCGCACAGACTCCAAATCCTGATTTATGAGTCGATTTCCACAAGACCAAACCATCGAGGCTGTGTCGGCGACGGCATCGAAATAAGGTGAGTGGTTATGGAAACGATGTTCAAGCCATTCCTCGTAGCTGAATGGTTCGCCCGGCTTCTTCGCACTTATACCAGCCCATACTCGCCTAAAATCGGCTAATTTCTTCGCAACCCTTGATTTCCCGCTGCTCGTATCGCGTTTAGCCTGATAGGCGGGAAGAGAATCCAGATTGAGCAGCACGTCAATGGCAGGAACTTTCGTTCCATCTGGCATTTTGTAAACGAAATTTACCGCTTGGCTTTGCTGTTGCCCCATGGTAATGCTTCCTTGCTGTATGTGTTGAGGCCGGGCGTCCACCCGGCCTTTTCGTTGTATCACGCTCGCCCCTTCGTGCAAGCGTTAAGTTGCTGAGCCGGAAAGGGAAACGGTTTCGCTGGCAGGCTCACTTTCAGCCTCTCGGCAAATCAACACGCCCTCGTTCGCCAGCCGTGACAACACGTCGCCATGACACGCCTGCGGAGCGCACCAGCATCCCAGCACCTTGCCCCGTAGCTCGGGCAATGCCGCCATCAGACCAGACTGACGCTTGAGCCACGCCTCGTATTTAGCAATTACCTGCTCTCGCGTCCCGTCTTTGCCGATTGAGAACGGGTTGCCCCATTTGCCCGGACGCCCGATGTAAACGTCGAACGGCTCGCGCTTGCAGTGGACGATGTGATTTTGAACGTTGTAATTCATGGTGCTGGCCTTTCAGGTGGGTTGTTGATAGCGAAGTTCAGCGGCGGGTAGCACGCCTGAACTTCTGCCCGCCTGGCGAAGGCCGGGGGTGAGCCGGAACAGGGGTGGAGCGGAGAGAATCTTGCCCGCGAGGAATGGCGCGAGAGCGGCAGGGGAAGATTGTCGGAGCGGAAGCGCAGCCTTGCCCCTTGGAGGCGAGGGGGCGGCTGCCACCTGGTTCGCGTCAGGTAAGCGGAGGCGGCGTCAGCCGGTCGCCCGCCTGGGCGACGGAACCCGGAGCACGCCGGCCCCCGCTCGCGGGGGAGACGCCCGGTCGGTAGTTTTGGTTTGGAGTCGCCGCCAGATTTTCAAGAATCCACGGAAGAGATCGCCGGCTCGCCGCATGGTAGGGATGGAGCGAATCACTGGAGGAGCGGTTCATGGCGAGCGGATATTCGGGCGACCAATTGCGGCATCTCGGCGTCCTGTTCGGCTCGGGATCGGTCGCGGGCATGTCGGACGCCCAACTGGTCGAGCGGTTCATCTCGTCGCGTGGCGACTCAGCCGAGATGGCCTTTGCCGCCCTCGTGGCCCGCCACGGTCCGATGGTGCTGGGAGTTTGCCGCCGCATCCTCCGCGACGAGCAGGCCGCCGAGGATGCCTTCCAGGCGACCTTCCTCGTGCTCGCCCGCCGCGCCGGTGCGATTCGCGTCCAGGACTCGCTCGGCCGGTGGCTCTATGGGGTCAGCCGCCGCGTCGCGGGGAGGGCCAGATCCGCCCGGGGTCGGACTTCCTTTGCCGTGCCGGACCCTGACGGCCCGTATTCCGAGTCGCCAGATGCGGCCGAGATCGCTGAGTTGCGAGGCGTCCTCGATGAGGAAGTCGGCCGTCTTCCCGTCAGGCTGCGGGAGTCGGTCATCCTCTGCTTGCTCGAGGGCCTCACCCTCAAGGAGGCCGCGTCCCGCATGGGCTGCGCCGACGGCACCGCTGGCAGCCGGCTGAGCAGGGCACGCGACATCTTGCGCTCACGCCTGACAAGGCGAGGCTATTCCCCGGCGACTTGCACGCTGGGCCTGTCCGGACTCCAGGCGACCACGCCTTTGGCACTCATCGAAACGACGGCCGCGCTGGCGACCGGACGCCTCGCCCTGGCAATTCCGACCGCGGTCAGCCTGCTGGTCCAATCCACGTTGAAGGAGATGGTGATGGTCAAGTCTCTAGCAGCGATGCTCATAGCAGCCGGGAGCCTGTCGGTAGCCGGGGCGATCCTAACGTCACAGGCGGCTGATTCGGACACGCCTGTACCGGTCCTCCGGGGGAAAATCGACAACTCGGCCCCGAACGCCGTCGCTCTCGAAAAGCAAATAGAACCGGCCGCGAATGCAGCGGACCGCGAACGAATCCGGCAGTTGATCGAGAGCCTCCGAACTTTGAACATCGACCGGGAGAATATATGGGGTGTGGCTATGCGAGATCTGGCGGCGATCGGGAAGCCTGCCGTCTTGCCGCTGATCGAGGAACTCGATCGCACGACCGAGAATCGGCCGCTCCGCGCGCTCGGATTTACCCTTCGGGCGATAGGCGACCCACGGGCGGTACCGGCATTGATCCGGGCGATCCCAAGGACGCTTGTCGATGAGGGAAGCGATTACGGTCTTAAAACGACGAATGATAAACTTCTCGAATTTCTGCAACGCCACGATTTGAGCAAGAAAGATGAGGGTGATGAATTCAGCTTTGGGATGCCATTTCGCGAGATCATGGGCGCCTTGCAAGCGATAACCGGCAAACGGTTCGGCGAGGATCAGTTGAATCATATCAGCCTCGACGGAGGCGAATTACAGCGACGACTCCAGCGTCAGCTTTTCCACGAGCTGGCCCTGCGATGGGCCAACTGGTGGGAAACGGCCTGGATGGATTTTACGGATGATCCTGCCTTCTCCAAAGTGGGTTTGCCTACCTTTGCCGCCCTGCCCAAGGCTGAAACGCCAGTTGGCCAGCTATTCCCGACCGGCGAGAAGGTCAGGGACTCGAACGCTTGGGTCGGGGTAATCATCGGCCCCCCTCAGCCCCTGGACCACTTGGTGACATTTAAGGACCTCGATACGGGTCGGGAATCCAAATGGACTGATGGACTAGGGGACGCTAAGACAACCGCAGCAGAAACCGTTGCCGCATGGGCGGCCAAAGGCGGATTCGACCTGGAGGGTGCGGAGTACCGGCCACCGGGTTCTGACCGAGCTTACTTCGCCCTCAGAGGCATCGGTCTTCGCGCGTGGCAGGTAGATGAAAGTGGATTCGGGATGATGGCATCCGGGCTTCGCAGCGGTAATATGCCCGACTTGAGCCGCCCGGCGGGCGAGTATCTCATGTACCGCGACCCGAAGACCGGCCTCTACAACCCGGAGAAAGAGGCGACGTTTCTATTCATCACGCGCGAAGGATTGGCTGGCATACTTCAGGTTACTGATCAAATCACTGAATTGTTCCGACCCGAAGACTTCGGGAAACCAGTCCAGGAACATACGAACCGAGGCTTCTATCGGGGTGTCCGGTTTAGCTACAAAATGATTTACGAGCAGGGCAAATAAGGGGGCGCGGGAGTGTGGAGTGCCGCAGGAAGGCATCGCCCTTGCCTCACTTTCCAATCGAGCCTTCAGGGCCGGCAGAGATGCGGCTGACGCTATTTCACTTTAAGAAGACCATCGCGCGGCTTCTCGCTAGTCACGGCGAGCTTGGTCACGACCTAATGGATTATCGGGCCAGGTCATGATCCGCGCATAACCCAAGCCTAAAGGCCGATCATGAAGCCACCACGTTTGTCGATCCGCTACCTAATGCTCGCCCTGGCATTGCTTGCCATTGTCCTGGGTGTTGCACGGCAGAAGATGATCGTGGCCGAGCGTACGCGGCTGGCCTTGCTGCGATCCGACCTCGCCCGTGCCGAGGAACGCGCCAAGTGGAGCAGGGCGATGCAGAAGAAGGGCTATGTCTCGCCCGCCTCGGCCCAGGCGGATCAGGCCCGCCTATCGGGCATCAAGCAGGAGATGAAAGAATTCAAGCCGCTGTTGGTCGACCCGGCGAAGTGATGCGCCAATCTCGGCTGTGGGCAGTGCGGCCAACACCTCGACCAGGCGGGCATGGAACTCGGCCTCGGACACGATCCTCACCGGGGCGTCTCCAACAGCGCCCGCACCTGCTCCGCGGTCGACCGACGCTTGATGCCGCGCTTCATCTGGAGCTGCACGGCCCGCTCGGTGACGTGGAGCCGCGCGGCCATGGCCCTGGTGCTGCCGAGCTGGTCGCGGATAGCTCGGACTTCGGTAGGGGTCATGCGGCCCCCGCTCCGTTTTCCCCTGATCGAGGGATGAAGAGGATCCTGTCGGGCTGGCTCTGACGGGCTGCATAGGCATGCCAAGCAGCAATCGCGCCTTCCTCACTCTCGAAACCCCGTTGATTGCCAGGCGGCCAGATGATTCCCGCCCATGCCGGAATGTAGTAAGGCTCCTCGGCCTGAACAGGCAACCCGTATCGCTGGATACGCCATTTACCGTCAGGAGACTGAGAAACCCGGATCGTTCCGATAAGGAATTCGAACTTCGGTTCGGGCCGTTGTGGTGTTGAGGGCTTATTGCGTCTCCAAAACATCGATATAGCCTTTCCATTCCGCCAGGCATCATCGCCTCGCCCCTCCTGCATGGCGCCGAATAATCTTCGGATCAAGCACTTTCCGTCACTCCTAAGACATTAATGCCGATTCTTTTAAGCGTATTGCCTCCCGTCGTCCCCCGTGGCAGAATCGTCGCCGGTTTCCCCAGAGACAAGGCGGCCGGGGTTCACGATGAAAGAGCTGACCGAAGACCAGCGGGCGAAGTTTGAGGAGCTCCGGCAGGCCATCGCCAAGCAGGAACCGGTATACGCCGCCGCGATCGACGCCTACAACTCCAAGGTCAAGGCCGCCTTGGAGGAGCTGAATCAGGCATCCCGGCCGTTCTTCAGCCTTCTGAATCAGGCGAATCGCCTCCACTCCGATATCGAGAGCGCCATTCGTGAGGCGGCCGAAGAGGCAGAGGAGGATGGCCGCGATGACGAAGCCGCTCGGCTTGAGGAATGGGCCGAAGCCTGGGAGGAAATCGGCGGGGGCCTGGTCATCACCAACGCCGACGAGCCGAGGAAGATGAAGCCGCGCAAGCCTCCCATCTCCAAGATCATCGCCAAGCTTCCCCTGCGGCCCGAGGGCGTCGAGGTGCAGCCGGCGGGCGACCGGTCGATCGACCCGAAAGTCCGGGCCTCGGTCGAGTCATCGTGGCGGCGGATCGATGCCTGGCTGAAGAATAACGCCCCGACGCTGGCCGCGAAAATGCACCCAGGTGCGACGCCCGAAGCCATTGCCGAGGCCGAGAGGGCCCTGGCCTTGGAACTGCCCGAGGCCGTGCGGGCTTCGTACCTGATCCACGACGGCAGCGGGGTCATGCGGCTCTTCCCCTCGGGCGACTACCTCTCCCTCGAGCAAATGCAGGGGGAGGTCCGGATGTGGAAGGAGATCCTCGCCGAGACGGAGTTCGACGAGCCCGACATGGAGCCGGTTGGACCGATCCAGCATGTCCACTTCCACCCTCATTGGATCCCGCTGACGAACAGCGGCGGCGGCGACTACACGGTGATCGACCTGGCGCCGGCCGAGGGCGGCAAGGTCGGGCAGCTGGTCAACTTCAGCCACGAGACCGGGCCGGAGAACCTTGCAGCCGCCGGGCTCGCCGCGTACCTGGCCTATCTCGCCGACGGCCTGGAAGGTGGAGCCGCGACGATCGGTGAGGACACGTATCTCATCTGGAACGACGAGCGTGACACGCCCCGGTCGGGCTACGTCCTCCCCGCGGGCGCATCCGCTCCTGCCTCAACGTCCGATGGGGCATCCGGGAAGCGTTATTTCGAGTTCACCAGTGAAGGCTCGGGCAAGTTCTGGGAGGTCGCCTGCGAGGGCAGCGAGATGACGACCCGGTGGGGCAAGCTCGGCTCCAACGGCCAGGCGAAGACCAAGACGTTCGACAGCCCCGAGAAGGCGGCCGCCGAGACCGCCAAGATCATTGCTCAGAAGGTCAAGGAAGGGTATGTCGAGAAGAGCAGGTGAGCGGGGTGGACAGTCGATCGGCGGATGGCTGGGCTCGCGGCTCGGCATTGTGTCAATCAAGGAAGATGCTGTTCGGGGTCGCGAGCATCAGGCCATCGTTCAAAATACCACCACGCCCGACTCCAGCAGGTAATCACCCCGAACGGAAAGAACCTTCACCAACATGCCCGACCACCCCTCGCCCGAAATCGACCTGCTCCACGCGATCTACGCGGCTTTCAACGCGCGCGACATCGACGCCGCGGTCGCCCTCATGACCGACGACGTGGCCTGGCCGCGCGCGTTCAAGGGCGGCTCCGTCCTGGGCCCGCAGGCTGTGGGTGCCTACTGGGCCGAGCAATGGGGCGAGATCGACCCCCACGTGGAGCCGGTGGCCTTCCATCCGGAGGGCGACGGCCGCATCCTGGTCGACGTGCACATGGTGGTGCGCGACCTGGCCGGGGCTGTGCTGGCCGATGAGCTGGTGGGCCATCGCTTCACGTTCGAGCGCGGCCTGATCCGGGGGATGGAGATTTGTCCGGTTGCGGGGTCCGATGGGGCTGGGTGAGGTGGTTTCGGGGCGGATTGCTCGAAGCTCGGCGTATCGCCCAGCCTCAGAGCCGGAACGGCATTGAAACGCCGCCCCGGCCCTGGTGCCTTTCGGCTGCACGCATCTATCACGAACGTTACTTCACCCGCTTCCAAGTCTCGGTGAACTCGGAATCCAGGCCGGTCTGCTTGTAGACGTCGCCCTCGACGCTGATCTTGAACTTGTGCGTCTGGCCGATCATCGCGGCCGTGTTCTCGTTGGCGAAGTCGACGGTCCCGGCCATGGTGTCGCCGTCCAGCGTGTAGCGGCCGCCGTGGTGGAAGATGACCTTGCCGGTCTTGGGATCGGGCTGGGTGATCATCCAGTGGGTGCCGGTGAAGAACTTGAGTCGGCTGCCGACCCCGGACGGGCTGCCCGGCGTCTTCGCCTCTTCCAGGGTCCAGGTCCCGATCAGATCCTTGGCCAGCTTGGCATCGGCCTGTTTCGGCTCCTCGGCGCGGGCCTGGAGCATGACCGCGATCAGCAGGCCTGCCGCGATGAAGATCGCGGCGCGCCGTCCTTTGAACTTGCCCACGAGTTGTCCTCCCAAGCTGGAGAGAAGAGGGGGAATGCCGCCCGATTATGGGCGGCTCGGGGACAAGCGTAGTAGAACCGCGGCGATCCGGCCAGCCTCTTCCGACGGGCCGTATCAGAGGAGCTGCCGAACGCAAGAGGTTCAGCTTTCTAGCGGTCCGTGAGCTGACGCGAGGCCGCGATCAAACGGGAGCCGGCTCCCCCAAGGGCACGTCACCCTCCAGCTCACCAACAATAGCCGCAACCAGTTCTTCCGACTCGGCCAGCAGGAACCGGGCGGTCTCGCCAGCGATCGGGTATGCCTCCCAGTAAGGCTGGCCGACGTAACCCAGCACGTCCCTGGTGTCGAGGTAGACGCTGATGATGCGTTCCGGCTGGTCAGTCCTGCACACCCGGAACCTCGCCGCCGCGCCGCTGAACGGGAACGTCACCTTGAACGAGTAGCCCGGCGGCAGGGTGAGCCAGGGCAGTTCGTCGACGGCCATCATCCCCTCGGGACCAAGCAGAAGGCTTCCGAGCTCCCGCGAGAGCCGCATCGCGTCGAACGAGGATGGTAAAGCCGGGGCGCTCGCTACAGGCTGTACCGGCGTTGCGTCCGGTATCTTGGGCTCGAACGTCGCCGTGTATTCCCGGCCCTCGTACTCCACCGTCGCCCTGACGGATTTTGCTACCCCGCTCGCAATGGCTTTGATCGCTTCTTCAAGGCTCTCGACCCCTTGTATTTTTCTCCACATGTCACCTCTCTTTCCGTCCGGTATCCTGACATTTATGCAGTTGCTGTTATAGCTGAAATATTCGCCAGCATGTCGCCGAGAAGGTGAGTCAATCCCGCCTTCGCGAGTTCGGAAACGGTTGCGTACTCCCGTTGCGTTGGCACCTGGACGCAACGGTAATCGAGGGCTCGATCCTCGCTATCCCAGCTTTGTATGTGGCTGAAGGCTTCCTGCTTGCTCGAAAAGGTCACTGCCTCCTGCTGGCCTGCGGTATCCAAGAGCGTCCAGAATCCCAGCCCGAGGCAGTTGCCGAGGTAAATCCCCATGACAGGATTCGTGATAACAACACGGGGTTGCTTTGTGAGGTGTTCAGGTTGTGGCATAATATTCTAACTCCCTTCTGTATCGTTCTCCATCGCCAGGCACCATTGCTTGCGCGTCTCCTCCAAGTCAGCTGCCTGACTCGGCCTTCATCGCCTGCCGCCGTTTCGCGATCCACCGCTTTCGGTACTCCCGCATATACTCGCGGTAGCAGGGCTTGCAGTTGCCTCCTGCGTAGCGGTCGCTCCCTCCGCACTTGGCGCAGGGGGAGGTCGGGCGCCCGGGTTTGTGCTCGGTCATGCGGGTATCGCCGTGTAGATGGCAGTGCGGAGAAGTTTAAGCACCCGCGCCTCATTCCCTTCCGGGTCTCTAGCGACTGCCGATTCCAAGGCATCGAAGGCGTTCTGGCAGGCGTCGAGTAAGACCGGTGCTGCGGCGATCAGGCGGGCGTTGGCATGATTTTCAAGCTCTACCGCTTCGAATCTCTGATTGTCAGAGTATCCACCGCAACTTGCCACAACTCTTCGTCCCGCAACAACGGTCATATTACTGTGCGCCAAAATTTCCCAAGGCCCTGGTGTGTGTTTAGTGTTTGTCATTATGTCAGCCTCCTTGCTGTGTTTGTAATTTTGTTTTACATCGCTATTCCTATTAACGCAATCATTATTTTATGCGTCATGCGGGGCGACCCCACCGGAGCCACCCCACGCCTGCGGTCACCCCTCCTGCACGACGATCACCGACCTGGCCAGCCCGGACGTGTCGCCGGTCTCCAGCCTCAGGTAGGTGGCGACGTAGCCCTTCGTCCGGCTGCCCTTCGGAATAAACAGGTAACCTCCCCGGCCATTCGGCTTGATCGTGCCCTTCTGAATGTGCTCCCCGAAGATGCCGCCCACTCCCATCAGCATCTCCACCTTACGGCCCACGAAGCTTTCGAGCATTTCGGTGTCGGCTTCCCTGAAGCCCATCCCGGCGATTCGCGCCTGCGTCTCTTCGCGGTCGATCCGGCCGCTGATTCGGTAGACCCGCATGCCGAACTCGTTACGCTCTCCCGTGTACAGTTCCGGCCTGCCGAGATGAGCGGCAACACGCTTCTTCAGATCTTCCAGGTACACGAAGGGCCGGCAGGCGATGATCGCCGCTTTCAGGGTTTCGTCGTCGATGTCGTTTTGCATATATCCTCCTGATGTTGGGGGCGAGTTTGCACCCGCCCCGGTTAATGTCAATGGTTACCGTGCCGTCACCCTCGCGGCCTGCTTCACGCCAGCCGCATCGGCCCGCTTTTGCATCCTGATCCAGGCGTAGGCTTCGCGGAGAAGCTCGGCCATCGCGAGCAAGTCGTCTCCATTGAGTGAGTCGGTCTCTTTCCAGGTCTCTTCGCCCTGCTTGTAGGATCGCACTGGGTTGGCGGTGTAATAAGTCGAGCCGCTGTGGCTGGTGTTCCTCCAGATGACGACGGAGAGGCAGCCGTCTTTGAGTCTGTGAGCTGGTGATGCCATGATGGTGTTCCTTCCTTGGAGTTGATTCGAGTTGGAGGCCGGCTCGCACCGGCCCCCGGTCGGTTAGTTCGCCGCCGTGATGGCGATGATGTCTTCTTGCGTCACCGGCTTGCTGTCCGACTGGTTCTTAAACCAGCGGCCTCGGTCGAACTGGTATCCGGAGCTTTTCAGCCGTGCCCGTGAAGCGTCGTCCGGCTTGTCGACGAAGGTGATCGATACGGTGTAGCTGGTCTGTAAGATGCCGATGGGTTGAGTGTTCATGATGATCTCCTGTGTTGTTGCTGGACGCCTCATTGCGTCCGTGGGCAGCGATCAGGATCGGGCCAGCCGTGAGCTCTGCGACGGTCAAGCGAATGACGGAGGGTCCGCGCAGCGGAAACCGTCATGGCAGCTTTACCGGCACGGCGACTGATCCAGTCTGCCCTCCCAGGACGTCTGACGCGTTCCAGACAAGGCGGGAGTACCGTGGATACCTCTTGCCTGATGGCCGTGCTGACCGGGCTTACTAGGTTCGTGCTTCGGGGCAGGGAGGCGTGTCGTGTGGCTGGTGAATACTTGCGGTCACAGTCGCGGGCTCTAGCCGCTCCGCACCTCATGGACAGTGCTGGCGGCTCCAGACGTCACTCCGGATCGACGACGGCTTCAACGACCACGGGGACCAAGCCTCGCTCTGGCACCCACAGGCAACTCGACGGAAATCGCCACTTTGCATTGCAAAGCAACGAGGCTCCAGCTTAGAATCGCCCCATCATCCCCGACATGCCGGAGCACTGACCATGGCCCTCGACCCCTACTTCCGCGACGTGGCCGACGGGAAGATTGCCCGATCAAAAGGGCCGATGATCGTGGCCTGGATCGCCGTCTTCTGCGCGAACCTGCCCGTGCCCTTGTTTCTAGCCGCTGGGCTCACGCAGAAGGCTGGAAAGGGCGGGATGATCCTGGCCATCCTGCTCATGCTCGCACTCGGAGCCATGGCCGTATCGGCTTCCCGGAAGGGAGGTTGGGCCGTGGTGATCGGCGGGTGGATCGTTGCCGTCTCGCAGCTTATGCCCGTACTTCATATCATCGCTGGGAGCATGGGCATGTCCGCGGCTCTCGGAGGAACGAAAGCCTATTCGGCTGGCCTCGATGACGAGCCGGGAGGCTTCATTGCGACGATCGTAACCGGCGGCATCCTGATCACCATTGCCCTGGCGATCGGGGCGGTCCTGCTGCTTGTACGGGCGGCATTCATGCGGTGGAGCGAGAGTCAGCTCCGCAAGCCCGCCAAGTATGAGCTGCTGGACTTCTGACGGGGTGGGTCGTAGCTCACGCCGCCCCGGCCTTCCGCTCCAGGTACCGCTCGACCAGCTTCCGCAGGTGGCCGGTATCGTTTTCCTTGATCTCAACGCCGAGGTGCGGGTCGACGATGTTCTGCGCCTCGGACGCCTTGATTCCGAGCACGTCCATCATCGGCGGGTCGCTGCCGTCATCCGTCACGAGGAAGAAGACCGTGACCGGGCTCTGCTGGCCCTCGCGGTCAAGCCGCCAGACGCATTGCTGGTGGATCCCGGGTGACCAGTCCAGCTCGCCGAAAATCCCCGTGGCGCAGCGGTGCTGCAGGCCGTCGACGCCCGCCCCGCTGCGGAGGGACATGATCAGTACGTTAGTCTCGCCGGAGAGGAACCGGGCCTTTGCCGTCTCTTTCCGGCTGGCGCTCTCGCTGCCCGTGTACATGGCGGGGTTCAGGTCGGCCAGCTCGTCGTTCCATATGTCGTAGACGTCGCGGTGCCAGCCCCACAAAACCACCGCCTCGCCCGCCTCGACCATCATCCGGGCGAACGCGGCCACGGTCTTCGCCTTGGCGACGCCGGTGGTCTGCCGCATCATGATGTCCAGCTCGCGCGCGGCGTTCCCACGCTCGACGAAACTCGCGGTGGTCGCCTTGATCGCCAGCGCCCGTGCCAGGTCTTCGACCGCCGAGACCGCCTTCTCGTCGTAGTCGATGTGCTCGACCACGCGGGACACGCGCGGGAGCTGCTGCCCGACGTCGCCTTTCAGCCGCCGGAGCATGACGTACTGCTCGCGCAAGTAAGTGCCGAGGGCCTTCGGGTCCTTGATCCGGTACTTGCCGTTGCCGATCGCGTCGCACCACTCCCTCTCGAACTCCGGCCATTGCCCCAAGGCCGTATCGTCGATGAACTGCATCACATGCCACATCTCGTCGCCGTAGTTGTAGATCGGCGTGGCGGTCAGCCCGAGATGGTAGTTCGTGTTCGCCGAGAGCACCTTGCAGGCCGCCCCCTTCGCGGTTCCGGCCCCGGTGCGGAGCGACTGGGGCTCGTCGTAGGTGACGGACTTGAAGAACCCCGTGGCGAAGATGTCCGCCCAACCGCCGACCTGGCTGATCCGGAAGACGTACACGTCGGCCTGCGGCAGGCTGTAGGGCCTGGCCTTCTTGATGAGGTGGACGCGCAGGTGCGTGAACGCCTCGATCTTCTCCTTCCACTGCCGCTGCATGTGGGCGTCGCAGACGACCGCCGCGGGCAACGCCCCCGGCTCCGCGACCATGAAGCCGGCGGCGGTGTAGGTCTTCCCGAGGCCGCCCTCGTCGCCGAGCAGCAGGCGGCCGCGACGCCTCAGCACCTCGATGGCCTGCCATTGGTAGAGCCGGAGCTGCTGCCCTTCTCGGAGAGCGGCTCCGCCGGTCGGGGCATAGTCCGGCGTTAGGATGCGTTCCATCTCCGCCTGGCGCTGGCGGAGCGACTCGCAGCCGAGCGTGAGCGCTCCTTTGTCTGC
Source organism: Tundrisphaera macrotermitis (assembly GCF_051175315.1). NCBI lineage: Bacteria > Pseudomonadati > Planctomycetota > Planctomycetia > Isosphaerales > Isosphaeraceae > Tundrisphaera > Tundrisphaera macrotermitis. Next base: position 461,703 of record NZ_CP195100.1, on the reverse strand, counting down.
CTCGGAAATCTCCAGCGGGTAGCGCTGCATGAACCAGTCGAGGTCGGTGTCGGTCACGATGCTGTGGGGCAACCGGTACGGGGGCACCGCGGCCTTCGGGATACTGGGGAAGATCTGCTTCAGCCGGATGGAGATGTGGGGCTCGGCGCGGGTGATGATCCACTCGGTCTGGTCGGGGGAGAGCGAGACGCTGCCGTATGCCCTCATAGCCAGGCCTCGCCCAGCTTCACGAAATACGCGTCCTTGCCCTCGATCGCGGCCGGAAGGCCCATGCTCAGGTTCGAGGCGAGCAGGAGCTGGTCGACGCGCGGGTGGCGGGCGTAGCGGCAGAGCTGCTTGTAGATCGTCTTCTTGCCGTCCCGCCGCACCTTGAGTTCGATCCCGAGTCCTTCCACCAAGAAATCGATGATGTCGGCCTGGGTCAGGTGGACTTCCCGCTCGAAGGCGATCCCCGCTTTCACGAAGGCTTGCTCGAGGTCGGCTTGGGCACGCTTCTCGGTGGAGAGGTCAAGCCGGGTGGCGCGGATGATCTCGATGACGGTCTGAATCATGAAGCGGAATCCTCTTTCGCTACCAGTAGACCGTCCCGGGCGGGGTTGTCAACCTCGTCGGGGGCATGGGCGATTTTCAGGATCAACTCCACCACCCGCTTCATGTCGGTCTGGGCGTCGAGCGTTTCATCGTGCAAGTGGCCGTACCCGATGCGCTTGTAGTATTCGCGCAGGATCTCCTTGACGGCGGGCTGGGCTGGCTGAGCCGGAAGGGTAAAGCGATTCCATTCCGCATCCGCCTCCTCTTGCGATCTGCCGTAGGTCTGTACGCGATGATTAGCTTGAGCGCAAAGAACGCCACCGGCGTTAGTTCGGCCATTGCGGCGAGGAGTTGCCTTGCATATAGGGCATGGCTTCAACCCGTTCGTATTAACCTCACTTTCCTGCATAAGAGGAAGGGCGGCGCGTGCGGCCTCTTCCCGCCACGCCGGATAGAATTTATCCATTTCCCCTTCATAGAAGCCGCCGCGCTCAGCAACCCCTTTGATGGATTGTCCACTCCCACCATGCTTGCAATACACGGCATACGCTTTCTCTGCTACCTCCCACGGGATCATGGTTCTAGGCTCACCAACCCTTCCCGTTTTCATGACTGGAAACTTAACTGCCTCCACCGCCTCGCCGGGGGTGGCGGGCTCAGCCTGCCCCAGCCCCTCCCGTAATAGCCCGCCGAGATGCTCCCGCTCGGGCGTGGTCAAGCCGAACGCATCGGCGATGGTGGCCGTGAGGCTGGTGGCGAGGGTTGTATCGGTCATCGTTTCTGCTCCAGTATCTTGCGGGTTTGGGCTTCCTGCTCCTTTCGGAGCCGCTCGAGAGCGTCGCGGGTTTCTTTTGTGATGGTCATGGTCGTTCCTTTCTCGCAGCTCGCGCTCTTTGTTCCTGCTCAAGTCTGGCAATGGCATTTCTTGAAGCGTGCACCAAAGCTGCGGCATCCTCGTGGCAGTTGTCGGCCAGCAGATCATTTATGTGATTGTCGAAATCCGACTTGGAACAGATCGGGCATGGCGGATATGCCATATCCCCAAAGCCTTGCTCCGTCCAAACGTCAACGTCGATAACCTTGCCTTCGCAGCATTCATTGTCTTGTCCGAACTCCGGTAGCCAACTTCTGCATTCCTTATTCATGGTCGTTCCTTCCTTGGTTTTGGCGGCACAGCGGGCCGCCCGGTTGTGAGTCAGTTGGCTGAATGGGGCGATCGGAGCCGCCCCACCAGCATCAGGCGGCTTTGCCCTTGGCTTTGGCGATGGCGGCATATCCTTTGGTATTCCCAAGAATATGACCCAAATTCGCTTGCTCTATCTTGGACAAGACATCCTCCAATGCTTCCAGCAGCTCCGGCGCTGCGGCAATCAAGCGGGCGTCTGGATGAGCTATTCCTCGCACATGGTGGCGGTAAACACTTCTCTCCGATTTCGCCTGAGTCATGCCGACAACCTCGCGATTGCCGACTTCAAACTGCACCAGCTCTTTGGCTGGAACCATGCCTTTGCCTTTGACCTGAAAGATCGGCTGTGCCCCCTGTCTGCCCCATCGTTTGAATCCCATGACGTAGATGCGCCCACTGTGAGCAGTGCCCAGCCACAGATCCTCGCAGGACGCTGTGCCGAACCAAGCCCAGGGTCCCGGTGTGTGTTTCGTGTCTTCCATAGTGTCGCCTCCTTGCTGAGTGGTGGGCGACGCTCTCCACGCCGCCCGGTTCATGTTATGCCGCCTGCTTGCCCTTCTTCGCCTTCACGGCCACCGGCTCCGGCTTGGCGATGGCCATGCCCTCGGGCAGCCATTCCCGGATCGCATCCCGCGTGTCCGGGTTGCCCGACTTGGCGAACGCCGCGTCAAGCTCCGCAACCAAAGCCGCTTTCTTGGCGTCTTTCATGGCGATCGCCCATGATTCGCCCTGGATCAGCACTTCCCGCCCAATCTCCAGCAACTGCTCCCGCTTGATCCGACTCAGGAAGTTCGCAGCGGTCGGCCGCCAATATCCGGCCACGTCCACGCCCGTGAGCCCGAGGGCCGTGTCGTAGGCCGATTTCTGCTTGCCTTCGCCGGGCGCCAGCTTCGCCTGCAGGGTCATCGCCGTGCAGTAGGCCATCAGCCGGTGCTTGTCCTCGTCCGCGAGCTTGCGGAAGGCGGCGAACTGCTGCGGCTCGGTCTTCTCCTTAAGCCATGCCAGCGGCAGGGCCTCGCGGATGGCGTCCAGCCGTTCGGTGGCGGCGGTGTCGGGCTCAACGCTCGGCCGGAGATGATTTTCCCGAAAATGGACGTCAGGCCCGTCGAAGATCGAACTGTTGCCGATAACCGCTTTGGCGGCCGTGAAGACCAGCAGGTCGAAGGCGATGGCCGGGTTCTCGGCGAACGCCACCTGGGCCACTTGCGTCCGGTACCGCTTCAGGTCGTCGATCAGCGCCTGCGAGAGGCCGGGCTTGTCTTCCGGTTCGTCGTCTGCGTCTGCATCGGGCTGGCCCTTGGCGACCACTTTCTTGTCCTCGGGTTTCACCAGGCCTTTCTCGATGTCGAGCTTGCCACCCCAACCGATGGACACGAAGCATCCGGCCAGCTTCTTCTCCAGTGGCAGGAAGTCGACGAAGGATTCGAGCTTGGCTTCGATGGCCTCTTGGCGGGCTTCGGCCGCGTTCCGCCTTTCACTTATGGCATCGAGCAGTGCGTCGTCATCCTCGTCGGCTTCGTCCCATTCCCGCTCGATGGCCTCGATCTCTGCTTCAACAGCCTTCTGTTCGGCCATCAACTCGGCAGGCGCATCCAGCGGAACGGCCTCGATCCGCCCGCACCGGCGAGTGAAGCTGTAGTCGTCATCGAACGTCACTTCCACCCACCCCCAACCGTCAGCCCGCAACGCCTCGGCCTCGGCTTCCAACTTTTCACCGGTCAGGCGGTGGAGCAGAGCGGTGTCCTCCAGATAGACGTCCTCGCCGAACAGGTCGGTCTTCGTCGTTCCGCCAGCCGCCTCGTAGGCTTCGAGTGTCACGAACTTGGCGAGCTTGCTATCCGCCTTGGTGGTCGATTCTGTCAGAAGGCCACGGATCTCGCGCGGATGATGGATCTGCCAACCGTCTTTCGCCTGCTTGTAGACCTTGAGCTGCTTCTTCCGGTCGTCCGTGATCGTGAAAGCCTCCAGGACCTCGAGCTTCAAGTTCTCCGCCCGGTATTCCTCCACCAGCTCCGGCGCGACACGCCCCAGCTTGAGCCGCTGCAGGACGTGCTTCTCGCTCTTGCCGAACCGCTCGGCGATCTGGCTGGCGGTCTGGCCCTGGTCGGACAACGCGGCGAATGCCTCGAACTCATCCGCCGGGTGCATCGCCTGTCGCACCGTGTTCTCGGCCAGGCTCATCTCGACCGCGTCGCCCTCGGTCACGATCTGGCAGGGGATGGTGCCGCCTTTGAGCTTACCTTCCGCTACCAGCTCCTGCAGGGCTTCGAGGCGGCGGGCACCGGCGATGACGTGGTAGCTGCCGTCACCGGCGTCGGTCACGACCAGGTTCTGCATGAGGCCGTGCGCGAGGATGCTGGCTTTTAGCTCCTCCTGGGCGGCCTTCGGGTTCGTCTTGCGGACGTTCGAGGGGGACTTGCAAAGTCGGTTGATTTCGATTTGATGTAGTGACATATTGTCGATTCCTTAGATTGAGGTTTGAGGTTTGGCCGGGGTTCATCCCCCGTCTTTTTATTGGGCGGGAAGCCAAGCTGTCGAACCAGCAACGCGACCGGGCCTTTCAGCTTCCGCTCGTCGTAGAGCCAGGCTTTCACCGTGCGGGGCTTCGCATGGATGACGCGGGCAAAGGGCTCCACCCCGCCCCAAGCATCCACGATGGGCTTCAGCTCGGCGGGTGGAATCGGGTCGAAGTTGACGGCGGGGGTCATGCGGCCTCGCCCGTGGCTTTCGCGAGCACAGTCTTGACCCTTCCCGCGATGGCGTGCGAATCCTCGTAGCTCGCGCCCTTCTCAACGACTGCCCACAGCGAAGTGAGAGCCTCAAGAAGCTCTGCGTCCAAAGCTGGTTCTGCTTTTGACATCAATCGTTGGTCGGGTAGGTACAGGTCGATGTCCCCCGTCATGTCGGCGACGATCCCCTGAATTGTGTCCACCCGATCGAGAATAGTGTTGGCTTGCCCTGCCAGCACCTCACGTACGAATTGTGATGTCCGCGGATACTCACGGAAATAGTACGGCTCAGTGTTCCAATCTTTGGCCTTCAGGTTTGGGTTGTCGATCAGCATGTTTCTGACCAGACTTGCCAAACTCTCGAGCTGCCTCGCCAGCACATCCGCTACAGTTTTGTCTCTCGCCATGTTGTGGCCTCCTTGCTATTGTGTCCACTTTGTGTAGATGCATATGACGCATGCGTCAACCACTTTGTGGAACGCTGCGCATCAAACACCACCAGCCCCGCCCATCGAGCCTGACCGGCAAGCGTCCGAAGCCGGTGGCGCCGTGGCGGGCAAGGGGGAAAGCCGAGGCTCCCGCTTGGGAAACGGCCTTTCGCCCTTGAGCGGCGTGGCTCGGGCTTCAGCGTGCCCGTGGAAGGCCGGGGGTGGGGCAGATCGGCACATGGCGCTGGGATGGAAAAGCGCTTGCGCCCGGCCTCGTCCCTGTTATGGTGTCCGTGCTGCGGCGACGAGGGAATGTTGGCCAACCAGCAGCAGGAGCTGCCCTTGCCATAACGCCCTGCCCGCAGCTTCGGACGTTAAAGGGCGGGCATCTCCTCCGCCTCCAAGCCGCAAGGCATGGGAGTGACGGACGTGTCCGGGTCTGGCCTGATGGCGCAGGAAAGCGGCTCCATGCCGCGTGTCAGAGATGACCAGCCTGCGCCGTCAACCCGCCCGGCTCTGCCCCCGCCCCTTCCGCGTGACCAGCTCCTGCCAGCTCACATCCTCGTCCGGCTCCAAGTAGATCGGCACTTCCCGGCAGCTAATTTCCTTCCCGCTCTCCAGCTCCGCCCTTAGCTCGATGTCGGCCAGGGCGTCGGCTACTGACTGGTTGGCTCGCTTGCGTTGGTGGGCGAGATAGCCAGCATTGTCACCTGACCAGTGGCGTGCGACGGTGGCGGCGAATCCGGCCTTACCCGCCTTGCTCTGGTGTTGCGGGTCTGCGGCTCTTGCCGCCCGGTTCCCTTTGCGTCCTATCTCACTGCGATCCATCCCGCACGGATAGCAGATCGTCTATAGCATGGCAATCTTTATGCTTGCGCTTCCCGCCACTCCTGCTATCCTCCGGCCCATGCGACATACCCATCACCCCATCCATTCCGCCTCTTCGTGTAGCCGTTGCCGGTATGTCGCAAACGATCTGCGACGGCTACACCAAGGGGCGAGTGTGAGGTGAAGTGACCAAATACCAGTTCAACGACGACATGCAGGAGCTGAACGAGGCGCGTGCAGGGGTTCGACGATTAACGAAGGGTCTCCAATGAAATGCATTTGGGATATGCCACACGAGGCCCGCTTCAACGAGATATTGCGACGTGCCGTGCCAGCTATTTCTGTAGCGGAGCGGGAGGTAATATCGTCACCAACCGGAAGCCCAGCGAAACAAGTCAAGTGTCTGGTTTGCAATGTTGGATTTAATGGCAATGCAGCAAACCGATTTTGCAATAAATACAAGCGCAAATTGAAGGTAGCGGGTCGATATGTTGATTAATTTCAAACCATTAGCACTTCTATTTCAAAAGTACTGCTTGACCGCACATGCGGCAGGGTTGAACGAGGCTCGGAGCAAGCTGCGGGGCGGGGTATGAGCGGGGGATTTGATTTACCGATGCCAGATACAGAGCCATTTCCCGGCGAGACCTTGATTGCAGACGGTTGGCAGTATCGTGATACGCCACCCATGCTGGAGCAACTTTGGGATGAGCTTCTGGGCATTATCGGTGAGGGCAATTATCGGCTTTTGACTCTCATGAAGCGAACATTCAGAGACGACGACAGGCTCTACAAACGCGGCCAAATGCTGATTTCCCCCGCTGGGATCGAAAATCTCAAGGCTCGTGCCAACAAGGAGTGTGAGAAACCACCGACGGATAGGAGGAACTCGTGACCCCCACCCCAACCCACACCCTCGAATCCCTCGAGGCCATGCCCGCCCGCGAGCTCGATGCCGTGGTGGCGGAGGTCGTGTTTGGCCTCGACCCCTGGGTGCCGAAGCGTGACCCGCATACGGGGGCGGAGCATCACGAGGACAAGGTGCTGGGGTCGGGCATCCCGTACTACTCCACCACCTGGGACGGCTTCGGGGCCATTTTCTTGCGGCTCCGCGAGCTGAACCTCGGCCTGAGCATGGGCGGCCATCCTGCCGAGATGCCGAACGTCCAGGCGTACAACAACAACTATCAGGTGTACATTCCACAAAGGTCGCTCGGGGTGTCCGCGCCCGAACTTCCCAGGGCTGCCGCCATCGCGGCGGTCATCCTGGTCCAGGCGGTGCAGGGGGCGGGGGAATGAGCGGCCTCTCCGACATCGCCCTCTCCACGGGTGAGACCACTATCGACGATCATACCTTGGCGAATCTGCTCCTGTGCTCGTTTCGCTACTCGCTCGGTCGGATGACATACATCACCGGAGATTGCGCCGATTGGCTTACCCGCTACTGGCACTTGATGCCTTCTGCTTGGAAGAAGCAAATTCACGGCGACATTGAGAAGGCCATTGAGCGGAACGAGGCGGGCATGACCTGCGACATCGCCTCGTGGCGGCGAGTCCTGGCGTTGCCTCTGGACCGGGAGGGTACATGACCGCCTACGAATTCATGTCCACCAATCCCTGGCTGACCTTCTTCCTCGCCTGCCTCGCGACGAGCGTCGTCATCTGGCCGTTCAAGCTGGTCAACCGCTGGATCAGGCACCGCAACATCGTCGCGGCGGGTTGGCCACCGGCCCATCTGGACGCGGATGGCGACTTCCTCAAGGGGGACGAGAAATGACAGGCCTCCCCGACATCGCCCTGGATTTTGCCCGCTCCTGCATTGGCTGGGAGGATTGCGACATCGGGGCCACCAAGCCCTTGATCGTCGGGCCGCAGGAATCGTTCGCCTACACCGATCTGCGCGCCGTGCTCGAAGCCGCCAGCCGGTGGGTCGCCTTCAAGGCGGAGTCGGTCGGCATCCATTCCTACGAGGGCGGCTTCTTCATCGGCGTCGTGATCGCCTACGGGGTGACGCTCGGCAGCACCGTTTCCTCTTGTCCGTGCGAGGCCCTGATGGGGGCGTGCCTGGCTGCGGCCAAGGTGTTGGACGCACAGGGGGCGGGGGTATGATTGATGACTATGAATCCAGAAGGCGTGCCGAACTTCGACTGGATCATGCGAGGCATGCCGCGGAAATTTCCGACAGCTGGTGCGCCACCTTTGAGATGGCCGAGGTAAGCTGCGCTTACGAGGCTCTATTGCGACTAACAGGCCATCCCGTTCAATGCAAGCTTGAGAACGGCAACAAACGCACTACAAGCTGGATAGGCAGCAATTTTGCCAAAGTCGGGAACATGGTCCAACTGCTCGATGCAGACGGAGAGTTTTGGAAGGTAACGGAAGTGTTCGGCGCCAAGTTATGACCCCATACGAACTGGACGCAACCATCGCTCGCCTGCAGAGCGAATCTCGATTCTGGTGCGATGGCGCGACCAAGCCCACCGGCAACGCGATCCGCGACCTGCTCATCGACGCCATGGTGGTGATCGACGCCCTCCAGGCCGAGAACGCCCGCCTGATGCAGGCCCACATGGAGGGCGGTATCAGGGCAGGGGAGCTGACGGCTAAGCTGCTGGATGCGGAGAGGTGTATCGCAAACAAGAAACACGAAAAACGATAACCATGGAGAGTTTATGACGGAGCAGACAACAGCACTAACCCCACAACAATCATTCGAGGAAAAAGTAACGGAATGTTCACTTAATCGGTTGAGTGAAGCGGCTAATCGTCCACTCCTACGGCAATTTCTCCGTGACTCTCTCACAATCTGGCTGTTTTTCGCCATAATAGTTATTAATAATCACTTTTTCCCCGATGATCGTGGTGATTTGGGCGCGATCATGCGATACGGCCTGGTTTTCAATCTTTGTCTCGCCTTCTGGATGGCTTTTGAGCTGATCCGAAAGCCAGTTGACGAACAGCCCGAGAGCGACGGTTGAGGTGATATGAATCACCAGCTTGAATCGCGGCCCGTACAGTTGTTTCAGTTCCATAGCCGGGCATTGTTCAATACCCGGAATCTCCAGTACGGAGAAAGCCGCCCAGAGGCTCAAGCTGTTCGTGGTTATGGTGAAGGCGTTGGAATTGGTCACGATGGTTTCCCCTATGGCAGTTGACGTAAGCAATCACACCATAGGGGGAAGCGGGGCGGGTGTCACTACTCAACGTCCGGTTGACAGCCCGGCGGTTTGCGGGCAAAACTCGGCGGCATGTTCGCCGCTTTTAAATTTCTGCTCGACCGGCTCAAGGATGCCAACGCTGTCCATACGGGATGGCAATGGCTTCCGCCCGCCTTGGGAATCGTGATCACCATGATTGCGGGTTGGTATACCTTCGTTGTCGCACGCCTGGAAGAACTTCCGATTGCTGTGGGTATGGCATGCGTCCTTACCGCTATCGCCATGACGCTGAATGCTTCGGTATTGCTGGCCTATGTCGTGGGCAGGCAGAGGCAGAAGGCGAGATTTCGCCACTTCAAATGCGATTTCCAAACGCTTCAACGGCTCTGTCTCTTGCTCGCCGAGGTGAAGGACGACTGCCTGAATTACAATCCCTACGATGAACGTATGGCCGCAAGGCAAATCGAACTTGAATCGAGCAAGGCAGTTTTTCAGGACTCGGGTTTGAAGCAAGAGTTCATACTCTTTGCCCACGGGGTGCAGCTTCTCGTAACAAACAAACAGTTGCAATCGCTTGGCAAGGAACGGCAGGTGGAGGTTATATCATATTCGGAAACGCAGATTTCGGAGAATTACCCAAAACTCAAGGCCGCACTTGACCACGACTACGAGAAAGCCCGCTCTTAAAGTTTCAGCATCCTGCAAACCGTCACGTCAAACATCACCGCCCCGTCAACCTTCCGCCCGTTATACCTATAGCTGAACTCATCCAGGTAGGCATCCAGATACTTGTCCGACACCTTGTGGAACTGGCCGACAATCCCGCGTTTCAGGATTGCCCAGAACGATTCGATGTTGTTGGTGTGCACCAGGCAGTCGGCAAACCGCTGGGCGTGGTTCACCCGCTTGTGGGGCACCAGGTTCGACATCCCCGCATAGCCCCGGTATTCGTCGGTAATCAGCACCGAGTTGCCAACGTCCACGCCCTTGCGGACGAGCGATTGCAAATCGGCGGCTTTCAGCTCGGACTTCTTGGCGGACTTTGCCTTCACCCGGCCTTTCCGCTCCACCATGCCGACAACGGGCGTCTTGCTGGTGCCACGGCCACGGCTTGCCGTGTTGCCGCCGTCCTGGTCGTCGTCGCGCTCGTTGCCTTTGCGGGGCTTGCCGCCGACATAGGTTTCGTCCATCTCGACGATTCCACTGAGCAGCCTGCCGTCGTCGCCCATGGCCTTACGGATGCGGTGCGCCACGCTCCACGCGGTTTTCACGGGCAGCTCCAGGTCGCGGGCCAGCTGGCGGCTGCTGATGCCCTTCTTGGCGTTCAGGATGAGACTGATGGCGAGGAACCATTTCTGCATCGGCAGGCGGGTGTCGAAGAAGATGGTGCCGATGGTGACGGAGAAGGACTTGCGGCAGGCGTTGCAATGGTGCCGGAGTTCGCCACGCAGCGGGTAGGTATTATCCGAGCCGCAATAGCCGCAGACAGGTGTGCCGCCCCAGCGGGCTTTCTCCAGGTGGGCGATGCAGGATTCCTGCGTGGGGAATTGGCGGTAGATTTGGATGATGTTCATGGTGTGGCTCCTCGGATGCTGGAGCCACGTTAGCACCTGTTTTTTATACAGTCAACCGATTAAGTGAACGGTCCGAAAAGTAAAAACCAGACTGAGGGAAAACATCGGCGATCTCATGCCCGATGAGGTTCTGGCGGAAATGGTGAAGAAAGCCATGCAAGAAATGTTCTTCACAAGGCGAGAAAAGAAAGGCGAATCCTGGAACAGCAGGACAGAGGTTTTCCCGAGCTGGTTCGAGGACGAGGTGGCAGCGTCACTCAAGCGGCGAGTGCTCGAGGAGATTGAAACAGCCGTCAGTGCGAAGCGAGAAGAAATCCGCGAGGTTGCCGTCAAGCTTGTGACGGAGAAGTTGCCGGACACAATCGTCAGCGCCCTTCTCGCGGTCATCTCACAGGTTTCTCTGGGAAACAGCTATAACATTCAGACTCAGATATTGGGGATGCTAAGGGAAAAGGGTATTCAGCTTTGATCGCCCGCCTGTTTCCCTGCTGAAACCCAATCCGAGCAATGCGTCGCATTCTGATTGCGCGCAGACACGATCCCTGCTATGGTCTTCGCACCGCCGAGAAATCGGCGGGCAAACCAGTCAGATAGAAAGTCAGCTTCATGCTCATCAAAGTCCAAACCCACCAGCACTCCGAATCCTATCTCCTGATCGACCGCGTCGATTCCGTGAGCTATAAGTCTAGCCCTGTCGAGTTCATGAGCAGCGACGAGCTGGTCGAACACCTCCATCGTTCCGGCAATACCGAGGGATGCCGGGTCATCCTCGATCCACGCATGGCGGGCAATGTCTATCCTTACCTGCCAAGCCCCGATGCGAAACCAGAGGACTATATCGGCGTCCTGAGTGAGAAGCGGGTCTATCGCGTCAACACCATCGAGTACGAGCGGGATGGCCAGCGGCTCTCCGTGACCTTCGACACCATCGCGTATATCTGCAACGACGAGGGAAAGACCCTGGAGAAGGCATGCGCTGGCGGACCCCTGAATTACTAGCAGAGCAAGGCGAGGCCGGCCCCCAAACAAAAAATTCCCGATCGGGAATATCCCGCTGCTTTTGGGCGATTTTGAGCCAATTATTCCCGATCGGTAACATTTACCTCCACAGCTGGAGATGCGGTTCCCGCTCCTTCGTCTTCCGGTTCGTGAAGACGATCACCCGTGCGACGAGCAACCCGTTTCGCCACACGCCCACCGTGCCGCCGATCTCCTGCCTCCAGCTTTCCTCCGCGAACCGCTGGAACGCCTCGGCAAGGTTCCGTGCCTGGTAGCTGACCACGAAGGCCGTGTGGTCGGGGTAGGGAATCGCGAATTGCCACATGGTTAGGCCTCCGGGCTCAACCGGATGACCGACTTCGCCCGGTCCGCCTGGGTCTCGATGTGGAAGCGGGTACCGGCGTGGCTGTGGTCGCTGCGCAAGGAGCCCGACTCGATCTGGCGGGCGTGCTCGCGGATCGCGGTGACCATCGCCCCGCGGTCGACGGCCTCCAGGAAGCACGGGCAGGCGTGGATCTGGCCCATTCGTCGGCTCATGGCGGAAGTCCTCCGGCTGAATTTATACTAATGTCCACTATGGCTCGCAAGGACAAAACCGCCGTCCCTGGCGTTTGGTTGTTACCGGTTAGGTCGCAGGACGTTCGGGTGAACGGGAATCGAGCAGGGGGGGGGCGTTCGTCCCGCCCCCTCCGGCCATTTACTTCACGAGGCGGCTCATCTCGTCCGCCAATCTCCACAGGGCCCGGTTCACGGCCAGGTCGCCCGTCACGCTCTTCACCGGCCGCGTGCTCACCTTCCGTCCCCGGGCGTTGCGCCCCCGGATGCCCCCGCGAATGAGATTCTCCTGCAGGACGTTGGTGGTCCTGTAAAGGTCGCGGTTCCCCTCCTGGTCGATGTCATCCTCCTCCCGGCGGCTGGTCAGGAGATGGGCAGGCCGGATGGAGTCGTTCGGCTTGATCTCCATGGCGGCATTGGCGAGCGCCAGTTGCTGGGGCCGGGTGAGCGTGATCCCCTTCCACTCCCGGATGTCGTCGAACGCCTTGCGGGTGACGCCGATCACCTCGCCGGTGGTCTCGATGATCTGGTCCCGGAGGCTGCGGCTGCCCGAATGCCGGAGGGAGAAGCTGCCGTAATCCTCGGAGCACACGACCAGGCCGTTCGAGCAGACCGTTCGCAGGATGCCCGCGAAGATCTTGTAGGCTGACGTGCGATCATGTGAATTGACAAGCACCAGTTCAGGAACCTCGGCATGAAGGCCGGTGTCCACGTGGTCGCGGTGCCTCAGCCTCACGAGATGTTTTGTGAACACGCCCTTGCCGGGAATCCTCGACCGGCTCTGGCTGGCCATGACCGGGTGGAAGCCCTGGTCGGCCATCATCCCGAGGACGTCGATCGAGGGGACGAATCGATAGTTCGGCCCAACACCAGCCCAGGGGGTGGTGGCGAAGATGCTCGGGGCCAGGGTGCGCAGGGAATCAGTGCTGAGGATGGCGGTCGTCATTGGAAGGCTCCGGGGCAGTGTTTGATGACATTTCGAGTACCGGGTGGCTTCCTTGCTATGTTCATATTTTACGAAATCTAATTAGTGGGCGCAATGCCACTATTCCGATTTTTCTCGATATGCAGGCCGAGGATGTCTTCCAGTTGCGCATTGCCGATCGGGCTGGCGGTGCCGGTGGTGAGGTGCCAGTGTGAGCCCGTATAGCGGAATCCGGCTTGGCGAAGCATGGTGCGGATATGTCGGGATGGCATTTCGGGGAAGCATACGCGTAATGTGAATGTCGTCTGCAAAACGGGGTTCATGGCTCCCTCTGCTAATTGTAAAGGGCTGTGATTGCGGCAACGCCCGCCATTCACAGGACGAAAGGCAGAATTGAATTAGCACAGGTCACCCGTACCCGGGCTTGAGGGAAGGTAAGCGGCTGCACAAGCGAAGCGCGGAAGCTGCGGCTGACCTTGACCGGAGCGTTCCGAGCAGTCCGGTCAGGCAACAAAAAAGCCCCTTGCGCCTTGCAGCGTTCGGGGCTAATCTGTCCAAGTGTTCAATTCGGAGGTGTCAGTATGGTCGATTTGAGTCAGGGCGCAAGCCCTATTTTGCTACTTGAGCATTGGAAACCAGTTTCCGGCTGGGAAACCAGGTATAGCATCAGCAACGTCGGGAATGTAAGAAATATTGAAACAGGAATATTAAAGGCGGCTTACCTGACAACTTACGGGTATCGAGCTCTCAAGTTTTACCGGAACGGAAAGATGCACCACAAATTCATTCATTGCTTGGTTGCAGAGGCTTTCATTGGCGAGCGTCCTCACGGACTTGTAGTAAATCACAAGGACGGCAACAAGACGAACAATTCACCAAATAATTTAGAGTATGTAACCTCGGCCGAAAACAACAGGCATGCTGTGGAAATGAAACTTTACATTCCGAATCGGTTTCCAAATGGAACTATTCGTCCTAGGAAGATCGACGAGGCCGGGGCTGAGAGAATAAGAACCTCTGAAGGAGGGAAAACATTGGCCAATCTTTCAATCGAATTGGGTATTTTGCTTGAACAGTGCTACAAGATAAGAAAAGGCACGCAATGGAAGAAAGCCATATAAAGTTAGTATTCTTGGCGATCAATTGTCTTGCGTCAGGCGCCGTAGCGGACGCGCAGCGTGTCCGATAGGACGGGACCCGCGCAGGTGCCGCCCGGACGCCCGTAGTCATGCCTTGAAACGTCTTGCGAACCCTGGAGAATAGGGCGAGTTACCCCCCATCGCCGGATCGAAACCCCGGCATAGCTCAGCCTGCACGAACAGGATGGATCGATGCCCGAGACCGTCATTTACGTCGCAGCGATCATCGCCCTCATCGCGGTCGCCATCGCCACGGCTATCATCGCCGTCCGACGCGACGGTCGTGACGTGGACTCTCTCATCAAGCAACTGGTCATCTGGGTTGCGATCGCGGCCTTGCTGCCCCTGACGAGCTACGCGGGCGCGACGCTGCTGCATCCACGGACGAAGCTGGATGACCTCCTCGCCCGGCAGCAACGCGTTCAGGAAGAGACTTACGACACCAAGGAGGCTGACGCCCGAGGTAAGTCCCGCGACCAGGCCGAGGAACTCAGAAAGGAGATCGAACACGAGCAGCGAGGCTTCTATCGGGCGATGTTTTGGGTGGCGAGCCCGATCGGATATGCGACGCTGCTGATTGGATTGTTCCTGCGAACCGTACCCGTCGGGACGGGCCTCGCATTCGGCGGTCTGTGCACGTTGACCACTGGCTGCTATTCGTATTGGAATGGCATGGGCGATTCGCTGCGGTTCTTATCGCTCCTGATCGTTCTGGTGACCGTCGTGGCGGTCGGGCTCGTCAAGTTCGGCCCCTCCCGCGGCGTGTCACACGCTCAACCCTCGCGGAGTTAGCCGAGCCGGAGGCGCCACCATCCTGCTCGGGCTGACCCTCTCCGGCCCGCCCATCTTCTTCGCACTGGTCTGGGGTATCGGATTCGGCCGCTACCGCCTGGTCATCACTCCAAGGGATGGGCTGTGAGGTTCAGTTCCTCCCCGAATCGACCACCCGCCCGACCCTGTCCATCTCCGCGACCAGCCGCTCAAGCTTGGCGACGATCTTCCGCAGCTCGGGCGACTCCGTGCCATCCAGGAGCCGCCTCACTTCCTCAAGCTTCGCGCGGGCTTCGGTCAGGTCTTCGAGAGTAGTGGTTTCGGTGAGTTGGCGCATGGGATGGTCCTGCAAGCAGTTGTGGTGTTGCAGGAATTTTAGCGACAGGGCAGGGGGCCGCTAGCTGGGCAGGGGTATAGCGAGGGCGAAGAATCCGCTTGCAAACTCTCGTGACCACCCAATACCGGAGGGGAGACGCCCAATGCGTATTTCGATACTATGGGGCATCTGGATTAGGTGGCGAGTTGGAGTCAGTCGATGTCCAGCAGTCCTGGAACCGTGTCGAAAATCCTTTGGCATTTCACTGGAGGACCAATATGGAACGCGGAAATGAAATGCCAGGAGAACCGTCGTAAGCCTGCATCAAGGGCTTACTGGGCGCTCAAAGCTATTCTCTCATCAAGAGAATTGCGAGTGGGGCAATATCACGAGGTAGTCAAGTACAAAGTGTTCGTGCCCGAAGGATTCAGTTTCTTCTCACTGAAACGCGAGCCTGCTCAGTATGAAGAACGATACGTTATGTCCTTGCCGATCAATTGCCTCGCAGACATACCCATCATGCACCTTGGCTATCATTCCGCCAGATACGGCAAGATGGCCATTGGATTCCATCGCCACGCGGCTATCAAGCATGGCTTCAATCCAGTCTTCTATCAGCACGACAACTCCGAAGATCTCCGTGCCATTTGCGCAGGTGCCCACGCGTTGGATGTAAGAAGAAATTTTGTGACAGCCCTCTCGCTACGCGAGGAGATCGATAAAATTGGAGACATTCCCACGATTGAGGGTTCAACAGTACGCACTCAAGACTCAAAGAGCTTTGAAACTATTTTATCCTATGTCGACAAGCTGGAGAGTGCCACTCAGCTAGGCCAAGATGGGTATGCTAGGATGCTGGCGCAAATCAAAACATTCCGCGAAGATGAGTTTGGCACGATATATTGCGAAAGAGAATGGCGCTCTACAAAGACCTTCGCTTTTAGCTATTCCGATGTGGCAATGATTGCCCTGCCCAAGGGCAAAGGGAATGGGAATTACTTTGAGCGGTTCATAGCAGAGGCAAAGGAGATTGGGCTTCCGCCAACCGTTTCCATCGTGGCATGGGATGACTTGGTGGAGCATTGAAAGTACAAACCGCTTGCGCGAGCCGCCCGCCCATGCTACGGCTGGGAAATGCCGACGTTCAAATCAACCCACATACCGCCTTTCCGTGAAACAGTCGCCCGAGCGTCGGCAAAACCTTGTCGCGGCTGTTTCACCGAGGGGCGAGAGTGAGGTGAAATGCCACAGTTCGTCGACGCCCAGCAAATGCACCGGGACCATCCCGACACGTTCCATGTCCCATCCGATGCCGAACTGGCCCAAATAGCCCCTGGGGACTCGGTGAAAGTCTGCGACGGCGTGGAACGGTTCTGGATCATCGTTACCAAGGCTACCGAGGGTGGCTTGACCGGCATGGTGGACAACGATCTGGTCTGCACCGACGAACATGGACTGAGCGACGGCGACACAATCAGCTTCGACCGCGAGAACGTGTACGACATCTTGAAGGCCGAGGTGGCGGCATGACCGGCCCGGCCTCCCTCTCCGAAACCGCCTTCGAATTCGCCCGCCTCTGCATTGATTGGAGCGATGCCTGTTTCATTGAGGGGATTTCGCATTGCGTATTCCCAGCGAAGGAGAAGGGCGGAGGCTTCCAGTTTGAGGATCTGAGCGTGGTTCAGTCGGCGGTTCATGCGTACTGCAAGACGCATTTTCTCCAATGGGCCATTTTCGGCAATGACCGGGAGGAGAACCAACACCCCGCATACCTCACGATCATCCTCCCCCACGATGGCGACTGGGAGGCGAGGTTCAGATCGGATTGCCTGCCGCATGCTCTGATGGCCGTCTGTGTCCAGGCGGCCAAGAAGTTAGGGGCCCCATGATCTGCAGCGTCTGCGACGGCTCGGGCACCATCCTGAAGATCAAGGGATTTTCCTCTCGCCGCAACGCCTGTGAAACAGTTTCACCTTCAACTGGCTTTCCCCGCCCTTCCTCCCGTCCCAAGCCGTAGAATGGCTCCAAAGGAGCCGCTCATGACAGAAGCCACCGAGGGTACGCTCGACGCCTTGCTCGCATCACCCGGCCTGGCGTTGGTCTGCTTCTACGCCCCTTGGGCTTTCACGGAGCGAGAGCCAGTCGAGGCAATCGCCGCTGATCTGGCGATCCCCTTGGTTCTGGTAAGCGCAGACAGGTGCTCTCCCCAGAAGCACGGGGTTTACGGACTCCCCACCTTCTGGCTCATGAGAGACGGTGAGAAAATCGCTATGAGGATTGGAACCTATCCTGCACCTCTGCTGAAGGAGTGGATTGTAGGTGCTCGGTAACTTAACCCAACCATTTCCTTCCTCGGCTCTGGCGGCGGATGGTGTCTCCGCCATCGGCTCTCCCATATCGCGACGGCAGATGCGAGGCCATACCGATCTGGCCAAAAAGAAAGGCCGGGAGCCTACGCCCCCGGCCTCTACCGCCTCGTCCTACCCCATCATTACCGACCTATCCCACTCCGCCGCCGGAAAAACGGATTCTGATCCGCTAGTCCCTCGAACATCCCATCCGTCAGGTAATTCGTCCGCCTGATTTTCCGCGTCCCCTCGCCGCGGACGGCCAAGGCGGCCTCATCGGGTTTCATCCTGAGCAGCTCCGACGGCTCCAGGCCGAGGAACTCCGCCGCGTCCTTGGCTGCCTTGTAGTGCCCCATGCCGAAGCAGATCACAGCCCCTGAGTTGTTCAGGATCGTTTCCCAGTCGCTTTTATATCTGGATTTCACCTGGGCCAGGTCCTGCCAGGCCGTGACCAGTTGGAGGCCATACCCGCGCATCAGCGTGGCCGCCGTGAGAAGCGGGGCGAACTCCTTTCCGAGCTGAGCGGACTCATCAATAACCATGATCGTCCTGTGCTCCGGGATCTCCGTCCGGCGGGTGATCGCCGTCATGAGAGTCCCGACCAGAAGCCGGAGGAGCCCGGCATGGCTGTGGATCTTGTCCGGGGGCATGACGATGAACACGTCCAGCGGCTTGCCGTCCATCACGTCCTTGAGGCTGAACGTCGCGTTCTCGAGGCAGGCGGCTACCTGCGGAGCGTTGAGCGCCCGCATGAAGGTGCGAGCCGTGGCGAGGACGCAAGGACGGGTCTGGTTGTCGGCGTGCTGGAGGAAGCCGGCCAGCTCCCGGTTGGCGAACTCGCAGCGATTCCCGCAGGTGTCCAGGAGCACGGCGATGCTGTAGACCGCGTCGTCGGAGAACAGGTGCTTGCGCAAGAAAGCAAGCCCCGGGTAGTCGGGCTCCTTGAGCGTGGCCGACATGGCGATCAGCCCCGCGATCAGGCTGGAGCCCGTGTCATCCCAGAACGGGTCCTCCTCGACGCCGTGGCCCTGGTTGAGGAGGGACGCGAGCATCTCGGAGTCGCATTCGAGCAGGCTGCCCGGAAGCTCGAACAGCTCGAACGGATCGATGCGGTCGCTGGGCATGCCCGAGATCCCGAACGGGTCGAGGACGACGACCCGGTGGCCCATCTCCCGGCGAGCGCGGGCGGCGACGGCGACGAGCTCGGCCTTGATGTCGAGGACGACCACGGGATTGGGTGTCGTGAGAAGGAGGGGGAGGAGAAGATCTCGCCCCTTTCCCGCACCCGTGGGGGCGATGATCGCCAGGGGGGCCTCGCCCTCGTAGCGGATCAGTTCGCCGTTGATCGGCTGGGGATTGTCGAAGCCGAAAGGCGTGGACGTGGACTCTCTACCCAGGATGATTCCGTTCCCTGACATGGGAAGGCTCCTGAAGGGGACGCGGGTTCGGTGTAGGAGATTCGCAGGTCGAGATGCGGCAGGCGGGCTGGCACAACCATCATATCCGGAAAACTGGAAATGCGCCAGGGGCGGCGAAAAGTCTTCCACCGGGGGATTTCACGGGGTTTTGGAGGCCCGCCACCAGGGGAGCTTGCGTCGCCAGTCCCTCGCTTTATTGCCCTTACCCCAATTGCACTGACGGCACGTCGGCTGACAGTTTGAAGGCTCCAAAGCGAGATCCGGCCGGGATCGGCGACTTTTGATGTGATCGACGACGATCACGATCCCGTCATGGGGCGTCAGGCCGCAGATGACGCACCTGGCGCCATGCTTCTCGAGCACGGCATAGCGAACGGCCGCCCACTCATAACTCTTCAGGAACGCGTCGCTCGCGATCCAGGCCGCCCGCTCCGGGGTCATGGCCTTGCGGGCTCTCCGGCTGGCACGCCATCTCCTGACCCGCCGCCTTGCCTCCACGAACAGGACGCGGATCAGGCTGAGGGCTGAGCACACGGCGAGGACGAAGGGCCAGCCCGAGATCATGGCCTTGGCATCGCCGGGGTCGGCATCCACCCCTTGGCACCCTCAACCCGGTCCCCCCAGCAGATGTTCCCTCCCAAATGGTCGGGGTAGAGGTCGCCCTGGAACCATCTGACTTGGAGAGCCACGGGGTCTTTGAAGTCGTTCTCCACGAGCACAAGGAATGGGCCGCTTTCGATTTTTGGCCCCGGTGCCGTATCCATCGGTTGCCATTCGCGTGCTTTGAGGCAGCCCAGAAGTTGGCGCAAGGCTGTCGCGGGGAATCCCGAGATCCTGGCCGCGTCGTAGTTTTTTAGGAGAGACTCGAGTTGGGCAATGGAGAAGTCGGCCGGACTCGTCACCACTATCCCCGGCACCTGATCAGGCAACAGTGTCTTGCCGAAGGTGCGGAAGTCCGCCTTGCCGCGCATCCCGTCCGACAGGGGGAGGCCGACGCAATCCAGGGGGCGGTCGGTCATGCCATTGCCTTGTGGGCAATCCAGCCAACCAGAATTAAATACGCCGATTTAACAATACCCCGGCAAATATCATTGAACATAACTTCGTCACTAAAATCCTCCCGGCGTTGCCAGCTTTTGGAGTACGCAATGATTGCCATCAGCCCCGTTGCATGGGCAACACTCACAGAAACCACGCCGAGCGGCACAACGAACCAAACCCATAAGACGCTTAGCACGTACGCTTGGAAGGCAATAACCGGAACTGTTAGCGCCAATCCTAGCAGCGCAATTTCCCAGCTCATTTTCTTTTTCTCGCTCATTTGACACTCTTGATGTGAAAATTATTACTTTCCGCGCCCAGCTAACTGCATCGCCGCCTCATAGCCTGCGTCCACGACACGCCGGTCGCGTTCCACCCATGCAATTCCCCTGACCTCTGCGAATCCGATGCGTCCAAGCATAAAATGAGCTTTCTCCGCGCCCTTCACCACGTCCGCCATGTACTTCCGGTTCATCTCCCTGGCGACATGGCTGCCCGATTCCGGCTCGATGGCCGCCAGCGAGGCAATGGCCTGCCGGATCAACTCAGGCTCGCCGTCGTTGTAGGCAAGCCCGCGCATAGCCTGCACGGAAGGCTCCTGCATGATCTCCGTCATGCGTTCGAGGGCTTTGGCGATTGCGGGGAGGGTCATAGCCTGGAGCCAAACTCGCTCAGGAATTCCCAAGCTTGCTTTGTCCACTTGGCATCCGCCAATACGTTGTGCTCGCCGTTACCTTGCTCAGGCAGCCTCGGATTGCCAAGGGTCATCGCCCATTGCTTCACATCCATGACGAACATGGGCCAGCCTTTCGGAAGCCATACCATCGGTCCATAGAGCTGACAAAGGGCAACCCAATCATAGGAGGCGTAGTACGCCCAGAACTCCGGGCTTTCTCCTGCAAACTCCACGATCTCTCGCGCGATGACCTCCCGTGGCTTTCTCGCCCCGGCCAGGTGCGGGATTACATTATGCCTGACCCAATCGCTTGCCTTCGAAAGGTCGCATTCCTCGCACTCTGCATAGTAGGTGCGCCCGTCTTCCGCCACCAGGCCGATGCTCATCAGATCGATGGCCTTGCCATCTTCGATAAATTCTGTGTCAAACCAGATTCTCATCGCTCATACCCCAGCTTCTGGGCCTTGCCCGCCAGCTTCAAGGCGAACCGGTCGGAACCCTCCCGCACCTCCGGCGTCGCCGGTGCCGCCCACCGCTTCACCCCTGGGCGGTACTGAAAGCCCATCTGGCCGAGTTCGGCCTTCTCCTCAGCCGAAGGCTTGCGGTCTTCCGCGAACCGGAAGATGCGTTCCTCGGGCGTCTGGTCGAGCTTGAAGCCCGCCTCCACGCCGCTGAAGACGTTTCGCGGCTCGTGGGGGCTCCGCAGGCGGGGAGCGGCGGGGCGGTGTGCGAGTCCGGGCTCGGGTGGAGCTTGGGCGGGCTCTGCTGGTGGGGCTTCTTGCGATGGGGCAGGGGTGGGCTCGGGGAGCTGGCTCGTGGCGGGCTCGGTGGAGGCGAGACCGGCGGGGGATTCGGGCTGGGATTTACGGGACTTGCGGGGCATGGGGACTCGCTGCGGATGGGTGAGGGTTACCCATAGCGCAGGATGGGGAGGCTGTCAATCTTCTGGTTTCCAGCCCCTGCCACCAAATAAATTATAAGGGTCGTCATCTTCTCGATCTAATTGAGGCTCCGCCGCCCTTGTTCTCGTTAAGGAAGCCATGTCAATTGTGGGATGGATATCATCCCGATTTGGAACTGAAAAACTCCATGTTTCCCAACCGTGTTTGGTCAGGAGGAACCGCATGTGGTTTTGCTCTTCCTTCATAATGATTAAATGCGGCTCCGAGTTAACCTTTGCACTGATACTTTCGACGGCGTATTTTGTCGTGAGGCTGTCGGATCCTGCAAGGCCTACTATGATTTCCGGCACGTCCACATTTTGCGGCACGGAAAAACCTTGAATTCCTAGAGTGCTCAGCTGTCCGGTGCAAAATGCGACTACCAATCGTTCAACATCCTCAATCTCATGGAAATCGAAATTCATAAGGATAGAGCTTTTTATTATGTCTTTCAACTCCACAATTCCTTTTAATTGCGCCTTCTCAATCAATGCATTGATTACATCTATATAAAACACAGTCTCGTCATAGCTCTCCAGGCTGCCCTCGAACAGTATTTTGACATTGCTAATGTTTGGCAGCGTGATCAGCTGGATGCCAGCTTCGTCTTTCTGCTTGAGTGATTCGTAATCTTCACCAAGGGCTCTTGCGATTCTGAGCAACGTGGATGGGTATACTTTCGAAGAAGCTTCTACACTACTAATGGTCCTGGTAGAACAATGTGCCCTGGCCGCCAGCTCCTCCCCAGACCATCCCTTACTCATCCTCTTTGCTTGGATGATATGCCCAAGCGGGGTAATAGTCCTATCAGTTTTCCTTCTGGGCTTTTGTTCAGGCATCGGCACCTCACGTCCTAAAGCGATGTGCTAGACAACTTGCTATCAACTTTCATCAACTTGCACTCAACTTAACTCGACCATCTCGGAGCTGGCTATCAAGATGGAACGCGTTCAATCACGGGCCGCGTCGGACCGACCTTCTCGGTTCACCGAATCCTGCGAAGGCGCCATTGTAAACGCTACCCTGGAGGAATCTACCCATGATTCTGCCCCCGACACCCTCCCCCGACACCAAGCCGCTGATTCGCGTGCCGATCGATTTGCTCGATTTCACCGAATCCCGCGAGGACGTTACCGCCCGCCGTTCGTTCCCCGCCCTCGTCTTGAGCATGCAGCTTGCGGGTGTCAATCTGGTGCCCGTCTTCTTCTCCAAGCTCAATCAGAACGGGCGCCGCAAACTCTATGATGGCAACGGGCGCGGCTACGCCGGGCTCGCGGCCGGCAACGTCAAGGAACTCGTCGGCATCGAAGTGGACGATGACCTCGATGAAATCGGTCTGATCGACTTCGGTGCCACTCACAACGGCGTCCGACGAACGATGACCCCGGAAGATTGGGGCATCAAGGCCGAGCGGCTGATGGAGTTGACCGGTTGCACTCAGGAGGATGCCGCTCTCCGGCTTCACATCTCCGCTGCCTCGATCTCGCGGGCGTTGACCAGCCTCCTGTTGCCGGAGAAGCATAAGGATAAGGGCAAGCTGCTTGCCAATTCAACCCGCGCGATGATTGCCGCGATCAAATCTTCCACGGTGCAAGATCGGGTGATGGAGTTCGCCTCCACGAAGGGGGCGGATGGGAGGTTGCCCAGCCGTGATGCCGTCGCCGCCCTGATCAAAAGGCTGAACTCGGAGGGCAAAGTCGGGCGAAAAGCCCGGCAGAAGGAGGAAGTCAAGATCCCCAAGGATTCGCCCATCGCCAGCCTGGCCATCTGGGCCGACATCGATCCGAAGGCGCTGGCCAAGGCGCTGAAAGACCTTGCCAAGGTCATCGACGAAAATGCGGCCAACGGCCTGGAGGTGGTGCTGGCCATGCTCCGGTCGAAGGATCGCCCCGGCGACGGCTCTACGTCGCCCGTCACCGCCTGACCACAGGCGGCATTCCAACCAGTTGACCAAGCGACTCGGCAGGCGCGCCCGCCTTCCATCGTGGAAGCTCGCGCCTCCCTTTCCGAGACATCCCCCGCCCAGCGGGGGCGGGGGAGCCTACGCCCACTATTCCAAGGGAAGTTCATGTTCAATCCACTGCGGATCTTCGCCGCGAAGCGGAGGAGTCAATATCTCACGGGAGTCGAATTCGCCGGCGAGAGTTGGGACTGGAAGCGGCTCGCGCAAGGCGTGATCGCGTTCGGCGGCATCGGCTCGGGGAAGTCGTTCTCCACGGAAGCCCTGATCGAAGCATGTATCCGAGCGGGCTGCCCCCTTCTCAGCACGGCGGTCAAGCCCGACGAATACGAGCGTTATGAGAAAATATGCAAGCGCATCGGTGCGATGGAGCGCCTAGTCAGGATCTGCCCCGGCTCGCCGCATCAAATCAATCTCCTGGAGGAATTGACCAAGGAGCCGCACGGTTCGGTGGCCCATGCGGCCAACTTCATCCTCAACCTAAGCGATATCGCCAAGCGGGCCAGCCCCGGAGGTGGCGCCAACGAATCCTTCTGGAGAAACATGGAAGAGTCCGCGGCCATGAAGGCCATCACGCTCTGCCGGATGTCGCTCAAGAATCCGCGCATCCCCGATGTGTGGGAAGTCATCAAGACCGGGCCGATGGATGCGGCCCACGCCCGGAAGCCTGAATTCACGTCGAAGGCGGACAGATACAGGAAGAGCGGCAAGCCGATCAGGCGCAATCTCTGCGCGGAACTGCTGCTCCATGCCGAGCGAATCCACACCCCAGACCAGGCGGATGACCTGGCGTCGATCGGCTCGTTTTTCCTGAACGAGCTGCCCGCCGTGGACAAGATCAGGGGTTCCGTCGTCGCCGCGCTGGGAGGGGTGCTGGACCGGTTCTGCGTCGAACCCTGGAAGTCGGCGCTCTCGCCCAAAGCGACGACGCTCACCCCGGAGATCATCGAGAAAAACCGCCTCGTCTGCGTCCTCGACTACCCGATCATGACCTATCACACGCCGGCTCGCCTGTTCCAGGCCGCTTGGCTGATGCTGACGCAGATGCACCTGATGCGGCGTCCCGCATCCACGGTCGATGTTCCGTTTATTTTGGCGAGGGACGAGGCTGCGTGGACGCTCTCGCCGGAGTGGGACTCGGCGGCCCACAACGTGTTACGCAGCCAAAAAGCCGTCTCAATTTCAATCGTGCAGTGCCTTAATACGCTCGAGGCCGCCTTAGGCGGAGGGCAGAAGGCGCATCACGAAGCCATGGCATTCGCCAGCAATCACATGGCGAAACTTTACTTTTCCAGCAATTCGGCGGACACGTCCAAGTGGGCAAGTTCGCTGATAGGCCAGCACAAGGAGCTCTCATTCAGCGGCGGGGGCGGAGGCCGGAGGTGCCAGCCATCCGGCGACCCCTGGGATGACTTCCTGGGCGTCTCCTCCGACACGCATTGGAGCACCAGCTGGCAGCCGCTGGTGCGCCCGGAGGCGTTCGCGCAACTGCCGGTCGGCGTCGGGATCCTGCTCAGGGATGGGGTCCATCGCGTCGTCGATTTCCGCAAGTGACCACCGAGGAATCAGCCATGCCCAGCGCATCGAATGGAAATGGGGCCGGGGACAACCTCCATGACCTCGCAAAGACGCTGAACCTTGCGAATGTCATTCTCGCCGTCCTGGCCGCCGGCCACTGCCTCCTCTTCCAGTCGCCCCTGTCGATGGGCGCCTGGTCGATCGGCATCGAATCGATCATCGCCGCCCTCTTCGTGTATCCGCTCTTCGTGAGCCTCAACCCGCCATTGAATGAGGCGGGCGCGTGGCTGGCGATGAGCCTCTGGAAGGCGTTGCTCTGCCTGCTCGTCCTACGCGGCCTGGTCAATCGGAGGCCGGGCAATCGGGAGCATCCCCGCGATGTCGGCGTGCCGATGTTCGGCCGCGTCGGAGGCATCGCCCTCCCGGCCGCATTGGCGTTCGGCGCCTGGCCGTATTGCCCCGGCGTCAGCTGGTTCATCGGCTGGGGATTCGTCGCCCATCAGGTGCATCTCACGATGATCAACGCCCGCTTCTCCCGCCAGGCCAAGCATGCTGCCGCATCGATGAAAGAGGCCGAACTGCTCCAGCAGCACATCCGGAGGGAGCTGGACCTTTGACGCGTGCCGACGGTTGAATCCCAACACCATGAGGAGAACGAACGATGCCGGCTTCATCCTCCAACCGTGACCTCCTGTCCCGAAAAACCCAGCCCCCGGCGCACCCGCCCCGCGCGGTGGGCGAGCATGCCGGGCCGCCCAACTTCATCGAGGGGGAGTACCGCGAGATTCATCCGATCGTCCCGGTGGCCGCGTCGCCGACGCAGCCCGCCGCCGAGCGGCGCGGCCCGACACTCCTGGATCGGGCCATCGACAGCCTCAAGGATCCGAAGCAATACGCCGTGCTCGGCGCGGAGTTTCGCCGCGGCTTGAAGGATCTACAGTCCGTGGTGCTGGGCGAAATCGGCGGCACGCATGACGAGCCCGGCACCATCGCCAACCCTACCCAGATCGAGGTCTACCAGGAGAAGACCATGGACTCGCCGGAGGCGACCGGTAGCGGCATGACGCCGCGTCCCGTCAAGAGCCCGCTAGATAAGCCACGGGAAGCCGCCCGCGAGGCCGGACAGGACAAGGGCAGGTTCCGATCCTACGAGATCGGCTGAGCTTTCCCCCGGGCCGGGTGCGCGTGCGCCCGGCCCTTCACCCCATGCCGAGGGCCTCTCCCATGACCGACAGAAACCTTCGCCACGAATTGGCAAGCCGGATCGCAACGAACTGCCTTTGCGCCTGCGTCATCAGCGCCATCTTTCACCTGCCATCCATCCGACCGGCCCTGATCCAGATCGGCTCCTGGATGCTCACCGTCCTCCGCTGATGCATCCGGGCGCGATGTAACCGACGGGCATGGATGCCCCACCTTCCGGACGCGTGGCGTACCGAACCCATCGAGATCAAAAAGGAAAGGAGCTGGAGCGATGATGTTCCGTATCGGAAACAAGCCCGAGGCCGCGCCCGCTGACCTGCTCGACCAGGCGTTGCCCGCGATCCCTGGCTCGGAGCCGAAGAGGGGGCGCGTCAGGGCATTCTTCAAGACCGCCGCCAGCCGCGCGGGCGGCAGCCTGTTCTGGCATCTGGTCTTCGGCGTGTTCATGAACTGGTCGGCGCTCCTATGGGGCATCGGAGCATTCGCGGCGGCAATCGCGGCGATGATCGGCTGGAAGGTGGCCGCGCCCGAAGCCGACAAGGACAAGGCCAAATCGCTGGTGGCGCAGGCCAAGGAAGCCGCCGCCAAAACCACGCCCATGCCCATCCCCCTGATCGGCGGGAAAACCCCGGAGCAGATCGCGCAGGAACGCGCCCAGAAGCTCGATGAATTGCGGGCGGAAGCCGACATCATCGGCGTCAAATATGAAAAGGACTGGACGCTGGAAAAGCTGAAAGTCCACGTCGCCAAGGCCAAGCAGGATGCCAAAGCCGCCGCCGAACGGGAGGAGGAGGCCAAGCGCGTGGCCGAAGCCCACAGGAGGGACGAAGAACGCAAGGAGAATGAGCGCAGGCGGATTGCCGCGCAGGAACTGGCCGACGCCCAGGAGCGGCAATCATTGATTAACCGCGCCACCAGGGTCAGCTTCGGCGTGGATGCGACGCTGCCGCTCAAGGAAATGCGCGAGCAGGTGAAGGCGGCGGAGGCAGATGCCGCCGGTGATGCCGAATACCAGTTGCGCCACCGCTTGTGGTTGGAAGCGATGGAGCGATACGAATCCGAACTCAAACACGGCAAGAATGCCGCATGCCCTGCCTGCGGGTGGCAATTCCATACAGGGAGGACGAAGGGGGAGTTCATCTGCCAGGGATGCGGCGAGGTCTGCTTCATCAAGATGGCCAAGGCCAGGTTCATCCCGCCCACTCCTCCGAAGGAGCCACAGCCGCCCAAGCCCAGCGTTTTCAGGCGCATGTTCGGCGGGTTTAAAACCGGCAACGGTCAACCACCGGAGGATAACACCCAGATCGAATCCTTGGGGAGCGGAGAGGAACAGGAGAAACATAAAGTAATTTACCCGGTCTTCGGAGACGGTTGCTCATGAACCACATCGCCCAGCAACTCGCCTGCGAGATTGCCGACGCCGCCGTCACCGAGCACGGACACAAGCTCGATAAGATGGCAAGGCTCAAGCTGTGGTCGCAATACCACGATGCGATCCTCACGGCGCTGACGCAGTACGAAGTAGTCATGACGGCGCGGCGGCTCCGCGTCAACACCATGATCTCGGAGAACTGAACCTACGGAGGCCCCACCGATGCCGCTCACCGACGACGACCAAAAGGCCCTCGACGCCGAACTCCAGCGGATCAAGACCGCCCGCTACGTCCGATCCGCCGAGCAGGTCGCGGGCTGGGACTACGAGCAATCCCCGGACGGCAGGGGATCCCACTTCCACGAACTCCACGAATCGGACCGCCAGGTCCTGGTCGAGGATTATGTCGACTGGGGCCGCTACATGGAACGCGGCCTGACGCCCGAGGAGCAGGGCCGGATCATGGCCGAGGCCGCGGCCGACCCGCTCCCCAGGATGCCGGAGATCGGGCCCCTCTTCACCAATGAGGAACTCCGGGAGCTCCACAAGGGCATCGAGGAGGACCGGTTCCCCGGCTTCCGCGATCGGATGATGATCAACCCGGCCGTCGAGGCGCAGTATCCCGAGCCCGCCTTCCGGGAGCGGTTCATCCGGGAGAGCTTCGACCGCGAGGCGGCCAAGGAGTTCGACGAGATCGCCGCGCGGCCCGGCGACCCGACCAGCAACCTCCTGGCCAACTACTCCATCCGCGCCGCCGAGGCCAAGATCGCCAACGACGATTTGCCCGAGCATCTGCGGATGCCCGACCCGGCCGAGATGAAGGAGACCCTGGCGGATATGCGGGAGGAGGAGGTGCTCCGTCGCGACGGCCAGCCCGGGCTCGACGCGCGTCGCGGGGTGGAGGCCGAACATGGGCCGGACGCCCGGGAAGCCTTCGTTCGCCCCGATCCGCTCGAAACCGCCCGCCAACGTGCGAGAGAAACGTCGAGGGAGACCGGCAGAGGCAAGGACGGCCCCGAGATCGGATGAAAGGAGCCAACATGCCGGATGAAAAACCGCCTCGCGTCGATTGGCGCGGGGCCGACCTGCGGGGCGTCGGCCTGGCCGGCGTCTCGCTGGAAGGGGCCGACCTTCGCGCGGCCGACCTGAGCAATGCCAACCTGAGCGGCTCCAACCTGCGCTACGCCGATCTACGCGGGGCCACGATCAAGGGGGCCAACTTCCAGAACTCTAACTGCTATGGCGCCCGGCTGCAGGGGGTCGAGGCGCAGGGGGCCGACTTCCGGGGCGCCAATCTCCAGCTGGCCAACCTCGGGGGCGCATACCTCGAGGGCGCGGTGATGCCGATGCCGTCCTCCCCCGGCGTCGACCCGTTGGAGCGTGCCAGGCAAAACGCGAGGGCCGCCTCGCGCGAGCCGGGCAGGGGGAAGGATGGGCCGGAGGTCGGGTGAGGAATGGGCCGGAACCACCAACCGGGAGGATGCACCATGGAGACGGGGGACGCGACGAGGCCCGAACTGCCGGGATCGCTGGAGCAGCGGCTGGGGCGGATCGAGACGCTGCTGGCCGCCCTGATCGATCGCGAGACGATCAAGGATTGGTACGACGTCGAGGAATTCGCCAGGCTCGTGGGGAAGGCCGAGTTCACCTGCCGGGAATGGTGCAGGCTCGGCCGGATCCGCGGCCAGAAACGCCAGTCCGGCCGCGGCGCGCACGCGGCGTGGGTGGTGGGCCACGCCGAATTGCTACGCTACCGCCGGGACGGCCTGCTGCCGCCCGGGCGGCACGCCTAGCCGAAGACGCCCCTGATCGCCTCGGACTGCACCGACGGATACAGGTGCATGTACCGCTTGTGGACCTCGGCGGTCAGGTGCCCGACCCATTCCTGGATCAGCCGCTGGTCGACCCCTCGCGACGCACATGCCGAGATGAAGGAGTGCCGGAGCGTGTGGAAGCCCCGCACCACCGACCAGGGCGAATCGGCCAGGGCCCGCTTGAAATGGTCCGTGGCCTCGTCCTTGGTCAGCGGGGTGACCCCCGCCCCCTCCCGGCCCCGGACCGACTTCATCCGCCCGCCCAGCGTCGTCGGCCTCGCGCCCTCGGGCAGGTGGCCGGTCGTCCGGCTCCGCTTCCTGCTCCGCGTGACTTCCCCGGACTGGCAGAAGAGCCAGGGGCCGCCGGGATGCGCGGCGATCCAGGCCTCGAGGATCGCGGCCAATGGGGTGGAAAGCGGCACGCGCCGGGTGGTCCGCTCGCTGTGCGACCGCTTCTTCTCGCGGATCGTGAGGCCCCCGCCTTCGAAATCGACGTCGGCCACCCGCATCCGGATCAGCTCCGACCGGCGGGCACCCGTGTAGGCGGCGGTCGCCAGCAGCGGGTGGATCCACGCGTGCCCCGCGCTGGCCTTCACGTGGGCCAGCATCTCCTCCACCTCCTCCACGCGTAGGTAGAGGGCGTCCCACAGCTCGGCCTGTGCCTCGGGGGCGAGCCCCTTGGCCTGGCGCTCGATCTCGGGCCGGGTCTGGAACGGGGGCTTGGCATCCCGCTTGGGGAACCGGAGCCCGCCGTTGGGGAATTTGCCCGCGACGAGCCCCATCCTCACGCCCCAGTTCCAGGCGGTGCGGAGCGAGACGATCTCCTTGCGGATCGTCGCGGGGGAGAGCTTGCCGCGGATGCCCTTCGCCTTCGCCCGCCGGTCGACGTAGGCCTGCAGGTCGGCCAGCGCGAGCTCGCCGATCGGGAACGCCTCCCCGAGCGCGGCGGCCAGGTGCCTGAAGTGGAGCCGGATGCCGTCGAGGGTCCGCTCCTCGAGCGTGCCGTTGCCGTGGGTCTCGAGGTAGCGGTCGCGGAGAGTGCCGAGGGTGGGCTTAGCGGCCGGGATGACCTCGCCGCCCCTGGTAAGATCGACCTTACCATCCTGCCGGACGAACTCGACGATGTCGACGCCGGGCGGGAGCTCGATCAGCCCCTGGCCGAGGCGCATGAGCAGGTAGTCGACCTGGTCGGCCTTGGACCTGGCCTCGGCCTCGGAGACGCGGCCGATGGTGAAGACGCGCTGCTTCCGCCGGAATTCGAAGAAGATCCGGAAGCTGCCGTTGCGATTCTGAAGCGCGGCCATGTGCCCTCCCGACGGGCCATGCCACCCCAATGCGACGAGGGTCGTCTTACCAGATTCTTACCAAGGCCTCTGGTAAGACGACCCTTCATTCGCCGCAAGTCTTTAGTACCGAAGGTCGGACTCGAACCGACACGGGTGTTAGCCCACCGGATTTTGAGTCCGGCGCGTCTGCCATTCCGCCACTTCGGCCTACGGTTCAGGAGACGGGAAAGAATGCCAGGGTTCGGGGCCTGGCATGAGATTCCCGGATACGATCGTGGGTCACGACCGTGCTTGCCCTTATAACAAACCCGATCGGGAAGGGCAACGCCTTCGATCAAATGGCGAGGCCGCGGCGGGGGGTCAGGCCCCGGGTGGCCCGAGGCTCGGGAGTTCCTCGACGGTCAGGTGGCCGTTGGTGTAGATGTCGATCCCCCCGGCGATGCCGAGGGCGGCCCGGACGATCTCCGGGGCGGAGAGTTCGGTGTGGGCGATCAGGGCGCGGGCGGCGGCCAGGGCATAGCCGCCTCCGGAGCCGGCGGCCATGACGCCGTCGGTCGGCTGGATCACGTCGCCCGATCCGCTGAGCAGCAGCGAATGGCGCGAGTCGGACGCGACCAGCATCGCCTCCAGGCGGCGGAGCAGGCGGTCGGTCCGCCAGAGCTTGGCCAGCTCGGTCGCGGCGCGGAGCAGGTTGTCCGGGTGGTCGCGGAGCTTGGCCTCGAACCGCTCCAGCAGGGCGAACCCGTCGGCGGCGCTGCCGGCGAAGCCGACCAGGACCCGGCCGTCGAGCAGCTTGCGGACCTTCACCGCGTCGGCCTTCATCACGGTGGTGCCCAGGGTGACCTGGCCGTCGCCGCCCACCGCGACCGTGCCTCCCCGGCGGACCGACAGGATCGTCGTCGCGTGCCAGTCCAACAATCCAGGCCTCCCGATCGAATGGCGTCCCGCGTCGCGAAACCGATAGAATATACGGGTTGCACGGCGGTTGCCAGGCGGGCCCGGAGAATCGGGCCCGGACGCCGGCCCCGCGGCTTGACCGGCCGGGGTTCGCGTTGAATCCTTCGGCATGCGGCATTACGGACAGAGCGGCGCGTGGATTCGAGCCGATCGCGAACGCCTCGGGCTGGGGCCGGACCGACCGGCCCCATCAGGGACTCCCCCCATGAGACGCCAGAAGAATCACCGATCGATCTCGGCCCTCGGCCTCGGGCTGGGGCTCGCCCTGGCCGGCGCGGATGCGGCCTGGGCCCAGAGCGGCTCGTCGCTGTCCAGCGGGAGCGGCTCGGGCACCGGCACCGGCTCGTCCGCCGGGAGCTTCGGCTCGACCGGCACCGGCCGCGAGGCGGGCGGACTCGGGTCGACCGGCTCCGGCATGGAAGGGTTGAACTCGGGCTTCATCCCCTACGCACCCCTGCCGCCCCAGGGGCTGACCCGGCCCATCGATCGACGGCCGTTCGAGTTCGGCGAGCGGGGTTCCCGGCCCAGCTCGGTCCCGCCCGAACTGCTGGCCGAGGCCCGCGACGTCGCCGACCCCGGCGAACGATCGCTGGCGCTGATCCGGATCGCCCAGGCGGCCATCTTCAGCAACCAGTTCCCCGAGGCCCGCAGCGCCCTGTTCGAGGCCGCGCCGGCCGCCCTCGCGGTGCAGTCGCGGCTGGTCCGGGAGCAGCGGACCGTGGCGGTGATCGAGGCGCTGATGTCGCTGGCCGAGGAGCGGATGCGCGACATCGCGACGCCGCCCGCCTCGGTCGATCCCATCCTCCCGCCCGATCCCGCCAAGGCCAACGACCCCTTGCCCCCGATGCCGTCGGCCCTGCCCGAGGACGATCGCCGGGCCTTCCGCGAGGCGGCCATCTCCGAGTGGGATGAGGCGGTCGCGATGGCCCTCCGGCTCGAAAACCCGACGGCCCGGTCCGAGACCCTGTTCCGGATCGCCGAGAGCCAGGCGTTCAGCAGCCAGAGGCTGATCACCGACCCGATCCGGCTGTCGGGCGGGCGGCCCGACCCCGGGCGGCTGAATTCCACCCTCCGCGAGTACACCGACCAGCTCCTGGCGCGGTCGGCCCGGACCGCGATGCGGATCGAGCGGCCGATCTGGCGCGACGCGGCTTCCTATACCGTCGTGGCCAACGCGGCGGCCTCCAGCCAGTTCCCCCGCGGGTTCGAGATCGCCCGGTCGATGGCCCAGCCCGAGGCCCGGACCAACGCCCTGATCCGCCTGGCCGAGGGGCAGGCCCTGAACAACCGGCCCGAGGAGGCCACCGCCGCCTACTCCGAGGCCGCGACCTCCGTGGCGATGATCCCCCAGGACGACACCCGCGAGACGCTGGTCGGCGTGCTGGTCGACAGCCTGATCTCCTACGGCCGCTTCGACGACGCCCGCGCCGCCGTGACGATCTATGCGGTCCCGGCCCGCAGGCTGACCGCCCTCTCGGCCATCGCCCAGTCCCAGGGGCGGCGCGGCCTGGCCGAATCGGCCCGGGCCTGGATCGCCCGCGAGGCCCCGCCCGAGTATCGCGCCCAGCTCTACCGCAAGGTCAGCGACGGCGTGCTCGCCTCGATCGAGCAGAATCGGAGCAAGGACCTGACGATCCAGGGCCAATAAGCCCGACGATCGGAGCCACGATCCCCGAAGGGCCACCCCGGCCCGATCGCCCCGGCGATCGCGGCCGGGGTGGCCCTTCGCGTCGGCCCGGGGGACCGGCCCGCGAAACCGTGCTTCCCGCAATCGGGGATGGGGGGTAAGATCCGCGGTCGAGGGATCGAATCGGGACCGTGCACGGGTGAGGAGTGCGGCATGCATTCGGGAAGCTACCTCCCCGGCGGGCTCCTCACGGCCGGCCCCGCGCTCCGGTCCCTGTCGAACCTCCGCGACGCCTCCGCCGTCGCCGACCTGTTCCTCGGGGTCTTCCGCCGCGACCTCCAGGCCTTCTACCCGCAGACCCAGGTCCAGCCCGAACGGGACGACGGGCCGACGGCCGACCTCGCCGGGGGGCCGAACTTCCGGCTGGAACGGGCCGAGGATGACGCCCTGACCGTCGACCTCTTCGGCATCCGGTATCGCCTCCGGCCGCGCGAGGGGTTACGGTTCACGGACCAGGACGAGCGGATGGTCGAGGCCGTGGGCGCCGTGCTCGGCCTCCGCTACCTGCACCTGTTCCAGATCACCCACTCGTCGCGGCTCGAACTCTACCGGGGCGGGTCCGAGGACCACTACATCGCCGCGTTCGTCGAGCCGTCCGCCTACCACCCCTCGGCCGTCCGGCCCAGCCGGATCGCGGCCACCATCCACACCTTGCGCACCACGGCCCTCTCCACCTACGAGAACCGCCGGGTCTCGACCGGGGTCCTCCTGCTCGGCCCGGGCGGCGACCCGTCCCGGCCCACCCCGCCCGATGCCCTGCCGTATGGCGTCGAGCTGACGTCGCTGAAGAGCGTCCACCGACTCTGCGACGGCAAGCGGACGCTGTTCCAGGTCGATTCCTTCGGCCGCCTTTCGCACGTCATCGACGTCCGGGCCCGCGCCCTGGAGATTGCGGCAGGAGACGGGGTCCAGACGCCCTGCGCCCGCGACTACACCTCGCACGCCCGCGTGACGGCGACCGGCGGGCACGTCTGCCTGGTGCTGAGCCCCAACCAGGAGATCAAGCTGTTCGCCGACGGTTCGCAGGCATTCGCCTTCTCGCACGGGCGATGGCGGATCCTCGACCCGGCGAGCAAGTTCCGGGTCTGGTCCGAGGCGATCTCCGACGCGAGGCTGGCCCGGGTCCTGTTCCAGACTGCCCTGGACCTGGCCGAATGCCGACAGGGCGGGCTGTTCGTCGTGGTGGAAGACCCGGCCAAGGTCGCCGGGCGCCTGGTCGCCCCCCATGACTTGCTTTCCTTCGACTCCCCCGACGGCCCGCCCGACGACCTGAACACGGGCGACCCCCTGGCCAAGCGCGCCCTCCATTACCTGGCCCGGGGGAGGCAGGTCACCGACCTGGAACCCCCGATCCTCGAAGCCCTCGCCGCGATCGACGGGGCCCTGGTGATCGACCAGAAGGGCCAGCTCCACGCCTTCGGGGCGATCCTCCGCCAGGACGCCTCCGCCGCCTCGGGCCCGGTCGCCGAGGGGGCCCGCACCACCGCCGCCATCATCGCCAGCCGGTTCGGCGCGGTCCTCAAGGTCAGCGAGGACGGGATCGTCTCCTGCTTCCTGGACGGCGTGCGGGTCTGGGATCTCTGAACGGAAAAGCGTCCGCCGGAAGGCGTTTCGCCGAACCTCGCGGCTCCTCGGTCGGGCATCATCGGGCCGTCGTTGGGTTCGTTTCGTCGTCGTCATGGGCCGCCCGGGATGCAACGGTTGGGTTCGTTTTGGGTGACCATTGGACCTCATGGAGCGGGTGGCCGACATCGCCCGAGTTGCCCGCCCCGGGTTCGTTTCGGATCTTCCGGCCGCGTGTCCTCCAACACGCCGGAGGGTACGTCCTCGATTCCTCATCGTGCCAGGCCCGGGCCCGGCGGTGGGTTCGTTTCGGATCCCCAGGATGGCCGAGCCGGGCTGGTCGGTGGGTTCGTTTCTCCCGGGCGGTGCCGCCGTCCCACGCCGGATGACTCGGCCTTGCGGCCGGTGGGCGGCGATGAGGTTCCGCGAATCGATGGCCCCTACCTGGAGGGGAGGACGTCGACGGGTGGCTCGATCGTCCACCGGCCTCGGGGCCGATCCGTCCGAAACCTCATCCCGTCAGCCGAGGTGGCCGGGGTCGCGAGAAAATCGACCCGCTCACTTTTCCGCCGATGCCGCCGAAACCCGAGGCAGGTCAGGCCGTTCCCGAAGCCATCCCTTCGGGCGGGGACAAGCCGGACGCATGCCCCCAGCCGGTCCAGCTTATTCGGCCGCGGGGCGGCCACGCAGGATCCTCAGGACGGCGGGGGCCTGCGACGGCAGGTCGAGCAGGGGGAACGCGTCCGGGTTCAGCCGACGGATGCCCCGCGCCGCCGGGAGCGGTAGCCGAGGACGCACACGGCACCGATCGCCGCGGAGACGATCGAGGCCGGCTCGGGGACGGCCGCGGCGGTGGTGAAGGTCAGTTCAGTGCGCAGGTCGTAGCTGATGAGCGAGGTGGCCCCGCCGAAGCCCGCGCCGGGGGTACTGATCCGCGAGCTGTAGACGATGGAGAGGTTGTACTGCGTCCCGGCGGCCAGGGTGTTGGCCCCGACCGATGCCGACGAGAGCGAGCTGGGACCGCTCATGTCATAGACCGGGACGCCGTCGGCAACCCGGGTGATTTTGAGGAATGTGCTCGCGTTGGTGGTCCCGGCGGGGGCCGTGAACGGGTTGAAGGTGAGGAGGATCGACCGGCTGGCGTCGACATTCTGGAGCGCCGCGTAGGTGTTGCCCGTGAAAAACGGCACGGTCGAGGTGTAGGAGTCCGACGCCGGGGTGCTGAGGGTCGCGGCCTGGCCGTTGAACGTCCCGCCGTTCAGGCGGTACGTGTAGGCGGTGCCATTCGGGATGACCCGGTCCAGCTCGGCCTTGGTGGCGTAGGCCGGCGTCCCGTAATAGGCCGAACCGGGCCCGGTCAGGTTGAGCGTGAAGGGGGAGTTCGGGCTCGACGAGGACACCAGCGCCCCGGTCAGGTCGCCGGGGTTGTTGAAGTCGACCGCGGCGGCCCCGTAATACCGAACGGGGGTCGTCGGCTGGGCGATGCTCGTCTGCCGGTAGTCGATGGTCTTGAACAGGTTGTAGACGGTGATGCTCGCCCGGGCGTTGGAGCCCAGGGACGCGGCCAAGGCGAAGGCCAGGCCCACCGCTCTCAGCCCCGGGCCCATGCGGGAATGATCCGATCTCAATTCGAGTCTCTCTCTCGATCGTGCTGGCCCCGACCGGTTCGCCGTACGAATGCGGCCGTCCGTCGCCGGTCCTTGATCTGGACATCTTGTAGTACACATACCTCCAAGCAAACAAGACAATTCCGTCCAGCAACGGGAGAGCCGAAAATGTTGCTTGAAGGGTCCGAAACGGCACATTCCCGGTTCGGGGCGGCCAAAGTGGGTTGATCGAGCGAGGCCCGCACCCCGGCCGCCAGGGCCATGACGACCCGAATCGGGTTCGCATCGGGCGGGGATCGTCGCCGAAGGCATCGAGGAGGGCGTGTCGCGGGAAGGGCGCGAACGTCGGGCCCGCGTTTTGCACGCCGAAGGATCGGGATCGGTCGCGGGCCGACCAGGATGATCTCCCATCCTCGCCCGCCGGCCACCCCACCGGGAGACGCCAACATGGATCGCCGCACGATGTTCGGGCTGATGGGCGCCGGGGCCGTCGGGATGGTTGCGATGCCGGGCGCGGGGGCCGTCGCCGCGGCGCCGGCCGCCGATGACATCCACGAGGAGTGCTTGAAGGCGTGTAGCGACTGCGCGAAGGCGTGCGAGATGGCCGTCAACCACTGCCTTAAGGAAGTGGGGATGGGCAAGAAGGAGCACGCCAAGCCGCTCCGCTACGTGATGGATTGCGCCGGGTTCTGCGCCCTGTCGGCCAAGAACATCGCGAGCCACAGCCCGATGATGGCGCTGTCGTGCGAGTCGTGCGGCGAGGCGTGCAAGGAGACGATGGAGCAGGTGGCCGCGTTCGACTCCCCCGAGATGAAGGCGGTGGCCGCCGAGTTGAAGCGGTGCGAGGCCAGCTGCCGGAAGATGGTGGCCGCGATGGGCCACAAGCATTCGCACTGACCTCGCGCCGAGAGTCCTGCGTCAGTCGGCCTCGATCCGCTGGAGTTCGGTCATGTCGCG
The DNA here is from genome assembly GCF_051175315.1 of Tundrisphaera macrotermitis. Taxonomy (NCBI): domain Bacteria; kingdom Pseudomonadati; phylum Planctomycetota; class Planctomycetia; order Isosphaerales; family Isosphaeraceae; genus Tundrisphaera; species Tundrisphaera macrotermitis. Next base: position 424,216 of record NZ_CP195100.1, on the reverse strand, counting down.
GTAGAGGCCGTCGCGGGCGAGGAGTTCGGCGTGGGTGCCGATCTCCACGATCGCCCCGTCGTCGACCACCGCGATCCGGTCCGCGGACCGGATCGTGCTGAGCCGGTGGGCGATCACGAACGAGGTCCGGCCACGCATCAGGGTCTCCAGGGCGCGGCGGATCAGGGACTCGCTCTCGCTGTCGAGGTTGCTGGTCGCCTCGTCGAGGATGAAGATCTTGGGGTCGGCCAACACCGCGCGGGCGATCGCCAGGCGCTGCCTCTGCCCGCCGCTGAGGCGGACCCCGCGCTCGCCGATCAGGGTGTCATAACCGTCCGGGAACGACTCGATGAAGCGGTCGGCGTTGGCCACTCGCGCCGCGTGGACGACCTGATCGCGGGTCGGGGACTTGGCCGCGTAGGCGATGTTGTCGGCGATCGTCCCGTCGAACAGGAAGACGTCCTGTTCGACGATCCCCAGCAGGCGGCGGTAGCTCTCCACCTCGATGTCGCGGAGGTCGATGCCGTCCAGGCGGATCGACCCCGAGGACGGGTCGTGGAACCGGGCGATCAGGTTGCACAGGGTCGTCTTGCCGGCGCCGCTGCGGCCGACGAAGGCGATCACCTCGCCCGGGGCCACGTCGAGGCTCACGTCCCGGATCACCGTCTCATCGTTCCCCGGATAGGTGAACGAAACCTGGTCCAGGGTGATCCGGCCGGCGACATCCTCCTTGGCGATGGCGATCGCCCCGGGACGCGAGGCCATCTCGCGGGGCTCATCCAGGAGGTCGAGCACGCGGTCGAAGCCGGACAGGTTGTTCTGCAACTGGGTGGCGCTGGTGGCCAGCACTGCCAGGGGCTCCAGCAGCATCGCCAGGTAGACCAGGAACATCATGAGGTCGCCCAAAGAGAGCCGCCCGTCCAGCACGCTGAGGCCGCCGAACAGGAGCAGGGCGGCCGAAGCGGCGGGGAGGAACAGGTCCCAGATCACCTCGACGATCCGCGACCACCACCAGGCGTAGACCTCCTGGCGGGCCATGAAGTGGTTCTCGCCCACGAACCGGGCCGTCTCGCGCTTCTGGCGGCCGAAGGCCCGGACGACCCGCACCCCGCCGAACGACTCGGCGGCGCGGGCGTCGATCTCCTGCCTCTGCTTGCGGACGTCGCGATAGATCGGCCGAAGCCTCTTGTTCCACATCCGGTCGGACAGCACGGCCCCGGGCGCGATCACGAGGGCCACCAACAGGAACCGCCAGTCCACCCAGGCCAGGATCAGCAGCCCGCCCGCCAGCTGGACGATCGCCCGCCAGGGGTTGTAGAGCATGCTGAAGATCAGCTCGCCGATCCCCCCCGCATCCTCGCGCAGGAGGCTGGCGGCGCCCCCGGCCTTCAACTCATAGACGCGGTGGAGCGGCAGGCGGCTGGCGTGTTCGAAGACCCGCCGGCGCACCGCCACCTGGACCCTCTTGTTGGCGCGGGTGGCCAGCCATCGGCTCCAGAGGCCGAGCACCGTCCCGACCACCGCGACGGTCATGACCACCCCGACCAGGGCCACCAGCCGCCCCCGGGGCGAGGCGGGCAGGGGGAGCCAAGCCGGCAGTCCCTCCGGGATCGCGCGGCCGAGCAGGACGTGGTCGATGACCAGTTTGGTCGCGGCCGGCGGCACCAGCCGGAGGGCCGTCGAGGCCGAGACCAGGGCCAGCCCGATCGCGATCGCCAGCCGTTGCCCTTCCAGCAGCCCAACCAGAGCCCCGTAGAGTCGGAACAACGACCGGTGCCGCGGCCCCTTCCGGCCGGCATCCGCCGGGCCCGAGCCCGGCGCGGCGGGCCGGTCGCCCCGCCCCCGCGCCGATCGATAGGCCTCGAAACGCGTCCGGCTCGATCTTGCTGACTGATTCGCCAAAGTTCGCCGACTCCTCTCCGCTGGCCCGGCCGGGCATCGGCCGGCCGAAGAATGCCCGCAGGTATCATAGGCGGCCCGCGCCGGAAGGCACCCCGACGCCTCGAAAGGCACGATGCGCCCGGCCTCCGGACGCCCGCCGGGGCCGCCCCGGGGCGCGCAACCGGACCGTGTGGCGTCGTGTCAACACGATTGATGACGCAGGTCAACGGCGAGCATCGTTTCGTTCGCCCGAAGTGCACCGAAGCGAACGAACATGAACCAAACCACCCATCCCCTGACCTAACGCCAATTCATACTCAGACGTGAGCTAAAGTCTGATTGCCACCCCTCCAAACTTTGCCGATACTGGCCTTCGTTGCGGCCATCCCCGGGCCGCGATCCCACCAGGACACGCACAATTCGGCCCCTTCCTGAGGTACATCCATGCGAGTACCGATGACCAGCCCGCGCGCCCCCCATCGGGCCAAGCCTTCGCGTTCGGCCCGGCCGTGCATCGAGGGTCTTGAAGGCCGGCTCCTGATGTATGCCGCCATCGGCGGCAAGTTCACCCATGGGACGCGGATCACCTATAGTTTCATCCCCGACGGCACCAGCCTGGGTGGCCCGACCAGCAACCTGATCTCGACTATGGACGCCCGCTTCGGCCGGGCCGCCTGGACGGCCGCCTTCGCCGCGGCCGCGGCAGACTGGCAGTATTCGGCCGGGGTGAACCTGGTCCAGGTCCCGGACAACGGGGCGCCCCTGGGCACCGGGAGCTATCAGCAGGGCGACCCCAACTTCGGGGACATCCGGATCGGCGGCTATGCCCAGTCGAGCGGGACGCTGGCCTGGACGTTCTCGCCGCCGCCGATCAACGGCGGGCCCCTGGCCGGCGACCAGCTCTACAACACCAACCAGCTCTGGCAGATCAACTCCGATTACGACCTCCAGACGGTCGCCATCCACGAGTTCGGCCACTCGCTCGGCCTCGGCCATTCCAGCATCCAGACCGCGACCATGGCCACCTATTATCAGGGGCTCCGGCAGTCCCTGACGACCGACGACGTCGCCGGGATCCAGTCGATCTGGGGCGGCCGGACGCCGGACTGGACCACCTCCTGGGGCGGGAACTCGACCCGGGCCACGGCCTACGACACCGCCCCCAACTTCAACAGCTACCTCAACCAGGTGATGCTGTGGGACCTGAACATCACCAACGCCTCGGATGGGCACTGGTACAAGGTGACGACCCCGGCCAACGCCAGCTCGACCTTCACGGCGACCGTGCAGGCGGCCGGGCGGAGCCTGCTGAGCCCCCGGGTCCAGATCTATAACGCCGCCGGCGGCGCGCTGGTCCAGGCCTCCGCCCCCAGCTCGGCCACCGGGGCCAACGTCTCGGCCAGCATCTCGAATGCCACGCCGAACACCGTCTACTACGTCCGGACCCTCGCGGGCGCCGGGGCCCCCACCGGCGCGGGCGGCTATGCCCTGACCATCAACATGGGGAACATGGCCAACTACCCCATGCCCCTGCCCAGCACCACCGTCGCCAATCAGCCCGACCAGGGCGGCGGCGGCTCGGCGCTGGGGAAGGTCCGGGTCAAGGGCCAGGCGCGGTTGGTGGCCGACGAGTCGGAGCACGAGCTCGAATTCATCTCCATCGGGACGCTGTCCGGTTACGGCGACTCGTTCCAGGCCCCGAAGTCGGGCAAGGGCAAGGGGATCCGCCGCGTGATCGGCTATCAGCATCCGAAATCCGTGGTGAAGGCGTTCGCGGTCAAGCGGCTCGGGTTCGCCGACCGGCTCAAGCTCAAGGTCCAGGCCTGACATTCTCCCCGACCGGCCCCGCCCGGTGGACCGCAGAAATCGGTTGAACAATCGAGGCAGGATCTCCGAAAATGATCGGGGATCCTGCCTTTTCGCGTGTCAGGGGGATGGCATCCCGATCCACGCCCCGGCCGGCGAGGAGGCCCCGGCCAGGGATCCGCCGAACCCGCGACGGGCGGCCCGGAGATCGGCCCGGAGAACCGAAAATATGGGCGGTTGATTGATTTGGGAGCGAACGGCATGGAAAATTCATAAGAGGCGATCATCCCGATCGAATACGCGATCCGGGGGACCTTTGGTTGGGCCTCCGGGGAAGCCGAATCGGGGATGATGCATCCGCCCTCGCCAAGAGCAACTGGGGTATGAAGGTCATGGGTTCAAGGGAGCGCCGGGTCCTGATCATCGATGACAGCCCCGAGGATCGCGAGACCGTGCGCCGCTACCTGGGCAAGGACCGCGAGATCGCCCATGTCTTCTCGGAAGAGTCCACCGGCCTGAACGGGCTGGCGGCCTGCCGCCAGTTCCGGCCCGATTGCGTGCTCCTGGACTACGACCTGCCCGACCTCAACGGCCTGGAGTTCCTTTCGGAACTGACCGGGGGCGCGGGCCACGCCCCGTTCCCGATCGTGATGCTGACCGGGCGGGGCGAGGAGGCGGTGGCCGTCCTGGCCCTCAAGAGCGGGGCCCACGACTACCTGGTCAAGGGCCACTTCACCCCGGAGATCCTGCTCCAGACGGTGGCCGACGCCATCGCCAAGGTGGAGACGCATCGGGAGCTGGAATCGCAGCGGGTCGAGCTGGAGAAGCTCTACGGCGAGACGCGCGAGGCGGACCTCCGCAAGGACGAGTTCCTGGCGATGCTCGCCCACGAACTCCGCAACCCGCTGTCGATCATCCTCAACGCCGTCCACCTCCTCAAGTTGCGCGATGGGGACCGGCAGAGCGGCGAGCGGATGCGGGAGATGATCGAGCGCCAGGTCCGCCACCTCTGCCGGCTGGTGGACGACCTGCTCGACGTGTCGCGGATCACCCGCGGCAAGATCCAGCTGCGGACCGAGACCATCGACCTCGCCGCGATCGCGTCCACGGCGGTCGAGGACCTGCGGAACACCTTCGACCACCGCCGCCAGACGTTCAGCCTGACCCTGCCCGACGGGCCGATCCGGATGGAGGCCGACCCGACCCGGATGGAGCAGGTGATCGTCAACCTGCTGAACAACGCGTCGAAGTACACCGAGACCGGCGGGTCGATCGCGATGGACGTCGCCCGCGAGGACGGCTGCGTGAGCCTGGCCGTCCGCGACAACGGGGTGGGGATCGCCCCCGAGATGCTGACCCGCGTCTTCGACCTATTCTCGCAGGCCGAACGCTCGCTCGACCGGTCCCAGGGGGGCCTGGGGATCGGGCTGACCCTGGTCCGCAACCTGGTCCAGATGCACGGCGGCGAGGTCGTCGCCAGGAGCGACGGGACGGGGCAGGGCAGCGAGTTCACGGTCCGCCTGCCGATCCCCGACATCCAGATCGAGGCGGGCGCCCGGGCCGATCGCGTGGCCGGCCCGGCCCCGGTGCACCGGCCGACCCGGGTCCTGGTGGTCGACGACAACGTCCACGCGGCCGAGAGCCTGGCCATGGTGATCCAGATCTGGGATCACGAGACCCGCGTGGTCCACAACGGGACCGACGCGATCGAGGCCGTCGCCGAGTTCCGCCCCCAGGTCGTCCTGCTCGACATCGGCCTGCCGGGCCGGGACGGATACTCGGTCGCCGGCGAGCTGCGCGGGCTCCCCGAAGGCCGGGAGATCCTGCTGGTGGCGATGACCGGCTATGGCCGCGAGGAGGACTTCCGGCGGTCGAGCGAGGCGGGCTTCGACCACCACCTGGTCAAGCCGCTCGACTTCGACAACCTGGAGCGGATCCTGGCCGACGTGCCCTCCGCCCGCGCCAGCTCGCGGGCCGTCAAGGCGTGAGCCGGCGGCACGAGGCGGCCGGGAGGGGGCTGGACCTTCCCGCTAGAATCGGGGTTGAAATCGGCGTCCCGAGGGATGGCCGCCCGGGTGCCGGGACGGGCACGGGGCATCCCTCGACCAGATGTGGGAATCTTTGATGAATGAACAACCGCTCCGCCGGGCCGAGAACCCGCCCCCGCTCACCGTCCGGGTCGGCTGCCCTCCGGAGATCCCGGCCGATCGGCCGCTCCCGCAGGTCGACCTGTTCACGCCGCTGACCATCGAGGGGGTGACCTTCCGCAACCGGGTCGTCATGTCGCCGATGTGCCAGTACTGGGCCGAGGACGGGATGGCCAACGACTGGCACCTGGTCCACCTGGGGAGCCGGGCCGTGGGCGGGGCGGGGTTGATCCTCGTCGAGGCCACCGCCGTGACCGCCGACGGCCGGATCACCCCCGGCGACATGGGGATCTGGGACGACCGCCACATCGAGCCCCTGGCCCGGATCGCCCGCTTCATGGAAAGCCAGGGCACGGTCCCCGGCATCCAGATCGCCCACGCCGGCCGCAAGGGCAGCTGCGAGGCCCCCTGGCTCGGCGGCAAGCGGCTGACGAGGCCCGAGGACGGCGCCTGGGACGTGGTCGGGCCGAGCCCGATCCCGTTCCGCGAGGGGGAGCCGGCCCCGATCGAACTCGACGAGGCGGGCCTGGACGCCGTCGTCGAGGCGTTCGCGGCGGCCACCCGCCGGGCCCGCACCGCCGGCTTCCGGATCATCGAGATCCACGCCGCCCACGGCTACCTGCTCCACTCGTTCCTCTCGCCCCTGAGCAACCGGAGGACCGACCAGTACGGCGGGTCGCTGGAGAACCGGATGCGGTTCCCGCTCCGGGTGGTCCGGGCCGTCCGCGAGCTGATCCCGGAATCCGACCCGCTGTTCGTCCGGATCTCGGCGACCGACTGGGCCGACGGCGGCTGGGACCTGGAGCAGTCGGTGGAGTTCGGCCGGGCGTTGTGCGCGGCCGGGGTGAAGCTGATCGACGTCTCCTCGGGGGCGCTGGTGCCCCACGCGAAGATCCCGACGGCGCCCGGCTACCAGGTCCCGTTCGCCGCGACGATCCGCCGCGAGACCGGGGTCGGCACCGGGGCCGTCGGGATGATCACCGACCCCCGCCAGGCCGAGGAGATCGTGGCCTCGGGGGCCGCCGACCTGGTCTTCCTCGGCCGGGAGCTGCTCCGTAACCCCTACTGGACGGTCGAGGCCGAGGAGGCCCTCCGGGGCCAGCAGACGACCTGGCCGACCCCCTACGGCTACGCGGTCGGCCACCCAAAACGCAAATGACGAGGCGGGGACGCGGGTGAAAGTCTACTCGTCCGACCGATTCCCGATCCCCTTGCCCGACTGGCATCGGTTCCCGATGGCCAAGTACGCCCGGCTCCGCGACCGGGTCGTCGGCGAGGGGATCGTCGCCGCCGACGACATCCTGATCCCCCGCGTCGCCTCGCTCGATGAGCTGGCGCGGGCCCACGACCCGGCCTACCTCCGCCGGGTCATGGACGGCACCCTGTCCGCCGCCGAGGTCCGCGAGATCGGCTTCCCCTGGTCGCCGGAGCTGGTCGAGCGGTCGCGGAGATCCAGCGGGGCGACCGTCGAGGCCTGCTTGCGGGCCCTGGACGAGGGGATCAGCGTCAACCTGGCGGGCGGCACCCACCACGCCTACCGCGACCACGGGGCCGGCTACTGCGTCTTCAACGACGCGGCCACGGCGGCGCGGGCCCTCCAGGACGAAGGGCTGGCCCTGCGGGTGCTGATCGTCGATTGCGACGTCCACCAGGGGGACGGCACGGCGTCGATCTTCGCCGACGACCCGACCGTCTTCACCTTCTCGATCCACGGCGCCCGCAACTACCCGATGCGCAAGCAGTCCAGCGACCTCGACGTCGAACTGCCCGACGCCGCCGACGACGACGCCTATCTCAACGCCCTCGCGCCCGGGCTCGAACTGGCCCTGGACCGGGCCGGGGCCGACCTGGCCATCTACCTGGCCGGGGCCGACCCCTTCGTCGGCGATCGCCTGGGCCGGCTGGCCGTGACCAAGGCGGGGCTGGCGGAGCGCGACCGGCTGGTCCTGTCGCGGCTCCGCGGGGCGGGCCTGCCCGTGGCCATCGCGATGGCCGGCGGCTACGGGACCGACGTGGACGACACCGTCGACATCCACGTCCAGACCGTCCGGATCGCCGCGGAGTTCGCCCCCTGATCGAGGGGCGTCACCGGCAGGCGGACCCGCCCCCCACGCCCATCAGGATCCCGTCGATCAGGGCCCGCCGCAGGCGTCGCTGGCCCCGGGCCGCCGGGAACCTCTGGGTCAGGTCGGCGTGGCCGGCCTCGACCGTGGCGAGCACCGTCCCCAGGCCGGGCACCGACTGGTCGGCCACCATCACCATGCCGTCGCTGGGGCCGTGGTAGGTCTTGAGGTACCGGGCGATCGCCCGGCGGGCGAGGCGGAGCCGGTCCGGCTCGATCTCCGAGGTGATGTAGAAGGTCCGGCGCCCGACCCGGGCGAAGGCGTCGGGGTGCAGGGCGAGCTGCTCCTCCCACCGGGACCACGCCGGGCCCGGGGCCAGCCCGCCCAGGACGGCCCGGCTCGGCCCCTTGGTGGTGGCGCGAATCACCTTGCCCGCGAGGTGGGCAACGATCCTCGCCCGCCAGGGCATCTTCCGATCCATCGCCGTGCCCAGCCCCACCGCGTGCGCCGCCGCCTCCGACCCGCCGAACGGGCCCTGGACCAGGAACAGGGCCTCGACCCGCTCGGCGACGAACTCGGGATGCCCCAGCGCGAACCGGAGGGCATCGCAGGCCCCCCGGCTGTGGGCGATGATCACCAGCCGCTCGGGCCCCTCCCCGGCGATCTCGGCGACCTGCCCGGCCACCTCGGCCGCGTTCGCCTCGTCGTCGCGGCTCGAACTCGGGTTGATGACGTGGATCCGCTTGCGGGGGATCCCGTGCCGCACCAGCTCGGCGGTGTTCTGGGCGAAGTAGCCCCGGATCTTCTCGTTGCGGAACCCGGCCACGAAGACGTAGCGGAACGCCCTGGCCCGCCGCTCGACCTCCGGCGGGATGACCAGCGTCTTCGCCTCCGCCGCGCGATACCAGGCGTCGAAGTCGCTGGCCGCGATGCTCGGCAAGGTCGGGGTCGCGGGCATCCCCGCGACCAGCGCGGAGCCGAGGATGATCGCCAGCATGGTGGAGCCTCCGTGGAGATGCAGAACCGAACGAGCCCGATCCGTGTCCCCCCATGCTAGCCGGTCGCGGTCGGCGACGCACCCGATCCCGCGCCGCTTGGCCCGGGACGCCGGAGCCCGGGCCTGTTATCATGGTGGGCCTGGAGTCCTGGGTGGCTGTGGTTGGCTTGCCAACCACGGCGCCGACGACTCGATCCCGGCGCGGACGATTCCTGATCGCGGCGTCACTCGACCGTGGTTGGCAGGCCAACCACAGCCACCCGGACGTCCGACCGCCGGAATCAGGGGACCCATCCCGTCCGGGACGGCGAAGCCTCGGGCTGGTATCATGTTGGGCCGGCATCGATCCGGCCGGATTCGCACGCATCGAAGGACGCCTCTCCCATGATCGACCCCCGCGTGGCCAGCGGGCTGCGAGACATCCCCCCCTCGGCGATGATCCCGCGCGAGGCCACCCTGGCGACCTTCCGCAAGACCTTCTCCGGGTTCGGCTTCGTGCCGATCGAGACCCCGCACATCGAGCGCATGGACGTCCTGGCCGGCAAGGGGGCCGGGTCGGACGAGGTCCTGCGGCAGATCTTCGAAGTCACCAACAAGGGGGGCGAGGCCGGCAAGCTCGCGCTCCGGTTCGACCTCACCGTCCCGTTCGCCCGGTTCGTCAGCAAGCACATCAACGAGCTGGGCCGGCCGTTCAAGCGGTACGCCATCGGCTCGGTGTTCCGGGGCGAGCGCCCGGCCAAGGGGCGGTTCCGCGAGTTCGTCCAGTGCGACTTCGACACGGTGGGCACCGAGAGCCCCCTGGCCGACGCCGAGACCGCCCAGGTCATCCACGCCGCCCTGAGTGCCATCGACGTCCCGCCGTTCACCATCGCCATCAACAACCGCCGGATCCTGGATGGGTTGCTGGCCAGCCTGGGCCTGGAAGGCCGTTCGGGCCCGGTCCTGAGGGCGCTCGACAAGCTGGCCAAGATCGGCCGCGACAAGGTCGCCGACGAGCTCCAGCGCAAGGGGGCCGAGGATCCCGAAGGGGCCCTCTCCGCCGACCAGGCCGCCCGGGTGCTGGACTTCGTCGAGGCGGGCCGGGGCGGGATCGAGGTCTTGCAGGCGGCCGAGACCCTGCTGGGCTCGGACCCGCGTGCCGCCGGCGGGATCGGCAACCTCCGGGCGGTCTTCGACCTGCTGGACGCCTCGGGCGTGCCGGCCGACCGGCTCAAGGTCGACCTCGGCCTGGCAAGGGGCCTGGACTATTACACCGGGGTCGTCTTCGAGACCACCGTGGACGGCTGGGAAACCTTCGGCAGCGTGGCCTCGGGCGGCCGGTACGACAACCTCACCGGCCTGTTCACCGCCCAGGCGTTGCCCGGCGTCGGGGCGTCGATCGGCCTCGACCGGCTGCTGGCCCTGCTCGACGAGACCGGGCGGGGCAAGGGGGCCTCGACCACCGTGCCGGTCCTGGTGGTCAACTTCCCGGGGGCGAACCCCCGCCACGCGGTCGCCCTGGCCTCTCGGCTGAGGGCCTCCGGCGTCGGCGCCGAGGTTTATCCCGACGCCATCCAGGCGGGCAAGCAGCTCCAGTACGGCACCTCGCGCGGGCATCGGCTGGCGGTGATCGTCGGCCCGACCGAGCAGGACGCCCAGACCTTCAATCTCAGGGACCTGGCCACCCGCGAGGAGATCAAGGCGATCCCGTGGGCCCAGTTGGAAAGCACGGTTTCCGGCAAGCTCGGCGACGCGAAAGGGACGGTTTGATGACCAGGATGATCGACCCGCCGGCGGACGTCTCCGAGACGCCCATCCCCCGGGTCAAGGGGACGGCCGACTGGCTGCCCGACGACTTCGCCGACCTCGCGGCGCTCCAGGCGCTGATGCTCGAACGGTTCGGCCGCGCCGGCTACGACCGGCTCCGCACACCGACCCTCGAATACGTCACCCTCCACGAGCGCAAGAGCGGCGCCGGGATCGTCGGCAAGCTGTTCGAGCTGGACGGCGACGCCGCCGGCCGGGTCTGCCTCCGCCCCGAGCTGACCGCCGGGATCGTCCGGGCCTATGCCGACCGCCGGGGCGACGGACCCTTGCCGTGGCGGGTCAGCCACGCCGGGACCGCCTTCCGCCGCGAGTCGTCGGGCCGGGCCGACCGGCTCCGCGAGTTCCGCCAGGTCGGGGTCGAGCGCCTGGGCGACGCCGGCCCGGTGGCCGACGCCGAGGTGATCTGGCTGGCCGCCTGGTCCCTGGCCGAGGCCGGGGTGCAGGGGGCGACGATCCGCCTGGGCCACGTCGGCCTGATCCTGGAGGTGCTGTCCCGGTCGGGCCTGCCCCCGGCCGCCCGCACCGCGTTGGTCGAGATGCTCAGCGAGGCCGCCGCCGAGGGGCACGACGTCGGCTCCCTGGAGCGCGGGCTGGACCACTTCACCGCCTGGCTCGACCGGGCGGGGCAGGGGGAGGAGCCGCCCCTGGCCATCGACGCGGCCGACGACGGCGGCGTCGACCGCCTGTTCCGGACCCTGGTCCCGGTCGTCACCGGCCGCCGTTCGGGCCATGAGATCATCCATCGCCTCCGGCGCAAGTGGGAGCTGGGTAAAGGGCTGGGGAGCGTCCTGGACCGGGTCCGCGACCAGATCCGGGGGTTGTCGGCCCTGAAGGGCCCGGCCGTCGAGGTGGTCGACCGCCTGGCCCGCGACCACGCCAGCGAGGCCCCGCGTTCGGTGGCCGCGCTCCGGGCGCTGGTCCAGTCCCTGGGCGACCACGGGATCGACCCGGGCCGGATCGAGCTGGACCTCGGCTTCGGCCGGGGGATCGGGTTCTATTCGCGGATGATCTTCGAGATCACCGCCCCCACGCCGGGCGGGCCGGTCGAGGTCTGCGGCGGCGGCCGGTACGACGGCCTGGCCCGGGTCCTGGGCGGGAGCCAGGACGACCGGGGCGTCGGCTTCGCCTTCGGCCTGGAGCGGCTTCATGCCGTGGTCCGCGCCCAGGGCCGGTCGATCGCCCGGCCGTCCCGCGAGTCGCTCCGGATCGTCGCCGGGACGCCCGAGGCCAACCCCGCCGCGATCCGGCTGGCCACCCGCCTCCGCAGCTCGGGGGTCCGGGTGATCCTGGACGCCGACGCCGCCGACCGCCTCCGCGTGGAGGTCGCGGCCGGCGAGCCGGGCCAGGGCTCGCTGACGCTCCACGACCCCGAGGCCGGGACCGCCGTGCCGGTGGGCCCCGAAGACCTGATCCGCCTGTTCGCGACCACCGCCGGGGAATCGAAGCCGTGACCGCCTCCCAATCCGCCCAGACCGCCGCCCGGACCCCCGTCGACCCGATTCGCCTGGCGGTCCCGTCCAAGGGGCACCTGTACGAGGGGGTCGTGGAGATCCTCAAGACGGCCGGCTACAAGGTCCGCCGCGCCAGCGACCGCCAGTACGAGGCGACGATCTCCGGCCACCCCCGGTTCCACGTCGTGTTCATGCGGCCGACCGACATCGTGACCCAGGTCCAGGAGGGCCGGTGCCACCTGGGCGTGACCGGCATGGACCTGTTCGCCGAGCGCGCCGCCGAGGCCGAACAGGCCTGCGTGGTCGTCGACGACCTGGGCTATGGCGGCTGCCGCCTGGTGGTCGCCGTGCCGGAAAGCTGGATCGACGTCGCCCACATCATCGACCTCGTCGACCTGACCGCCGAGTTCAAGGATTCGGGCAAGACCTTCCGGATCTCCACCAAGTACCCCGCGCTCACCCAGGCCTACCTGCGGAAGTGGGGCATCTATTATTATCAGTTGATCGACTCCGACGGCGCCCTGGAACTGCACCCGACGCTGGGCATCGCCGACGTGATCGTCGACCTGACCAGCTCGGGCGTGACCCTCAAGGACAACCGGCTCCGCGAGATCGAGGGCGGCACGGTGCTGGACTCCGCGTCCTGCCTGATCGGCCACGCCCCCAGCCTGCGGAGCCTGATCGACGAGGGCCCCGAGGGCCCGCTCGCCCTCCTGCTCGACGCGATGGACGGCGTCCGCGCCTCCGAGGGGATGCTCCACGTCGAGGTCGTGGGCAACCCGGCCGAGGGGGGGATCGCCCCGGTGGCCAACCTCCTCCGCGACCGAGGCGCCCGCCACCTCGTCCACGGCGACGTCACCGACGAGTCCGGCCGCCCCGGCTGGCGCGTCACCGCCCTGATGTCGGCCAAGAAGCTCGCCCCCTGCCGCCGCGCCCTGTTCGGCCTCGGCGCCAGCCGCGTGGTCGGCCTCCCCGCCCGGTTCGTCTTCGACCGCGACGCCCTCACCACCTTCGACGCCCTCCGGGCCCGGCTGGGCCACCCATAAACCTCGAACAAGCAAGCTATTACACCAATCGTCGGCCTCCCCCGCGAGGCCGGCGATGGCTTCGTTTTGCCCGTCCCGATCCGGCCCGGATCCGTCGCGTTGGCTTCGTTTCGCATCATCGATGACCGGGGGATCAGCGAGGGGTGGCCGGGGTCTTGCGGCCCTCCGCAACCCCGGACGGTGACTCGATCGGGCGGCCGTTGGCTTCGTTTGGATTCGGCACCGGGACCGCACCTGCCGGCCGGCGTTGGCTTCGTTTGGGAGGGGTCGCCTTTTGATTTTGGCAATCGCCTGGGCGTTCTCGGGTGGCTGTGGTTGGCTTGCCAACCACGGCGTCGGCAACACGATCCCGGGGGAGTAGCCGGCGAGGCACCGGGCCAAGAATCATCGACGCCGGGCCGATGATGGCCGGGGCGAGTTCGTCGGCGCCGTGGTTGGCAAGCCAACCACAGCCACCCGAAGACCGCATCGCCTGAATCAAAAGGGACACTCCGTTTGGGATCTCCCCAAAGGAGATGCAGGGTCGGCATTGGCTTCGTTTCGTCTGGCAGGGCCGGGGCCGTCCCGACCGGTGAGGCCCCTCCCAGTCCGATTGGCCGAGACGGGAGACCGTCGCGCATGGTCGTCCCATCGAAGGGGGGGAGTGGCGACGTTTCCGGCGAGTCGAGCGGCCAGGCCGAAGCCGACTGGACCGGCCGGCAAGCTCCACGACCGGGGATCGTCGGAATTTTGCACCGCTCACTTCGGAGGGGCCCCGGCCGGTGAGTCCCTGGGGTCAGTCTTCCAACCCCTCGAAGATCCGGGCCACCGGGACCGCGAACCCGGGGAGGTGGGGTTCGCCCGAAAGCTCCTGCTCGATGTTGAACATCCGGGGCGGGGCGTCGGGTCGGTGGACGGTGACGGTCAGTTGCCGGGGCCGGGCGATCCAGACCAGCGGGACGCCGGCCTCGAAATAGAGTTCGATCTTGTCATCCACGTCGTCTTCCTGCTCCCGGGGGGAGAGGATCTCGACCACCAGCGCCGGTGGGCCATCGGCATAACGAAGTTTCTTGAGCCCGGCGGGGAGCTTATCCGGGGCGATGTAGGCAAGGTCCACCCCGACGAAGGTGGGGGGTAGCGGTTGGAGTCGGACCCGGGCCTCCCCGCCGATGAGTCGGCCGTGAGGCTTGGGCTGCGTGTCGATCCAATTCAGGAGGAGTTGACCGAGCCTCATCATGACCAGGCTATGGGGAAACCCGCGCGTCGTCATGGGCCGTTCCTGCAACTCGCCTCGGATCAACTGGCGTTCGAACCGATCGTCCTCGGGCAGGTCGAGGAACTCCTGCTCGGTCAGGATTCGGGGGGAGGTGACCATCGGCAAAACCCTCCTGAGCATCGCGGGGACCTCCCTTCATCTTACCTGGGGGGCGAGGCGAGCGGGCGGAGCCGGCGGCCGGCGATGACGAGCGCCAACTGCTGGGCGAGGATGGCCAGGGCGAAGGCGCCGGCATCGACGGCGAGCATCATCCGGTCGTTGGCCGGATTCGACCCGAGGATCAGGCCCTGGGCCAGGTGGATCGACACAGCGAACAGGAACGCCAGGATCGCGTATCCGAGCAGGGAGTCGGTCAGGGCCAGGGGGCGGAACGGCCGGTCGGTCGGGTCGAGCAACAGCGAGAACTTGCCCAGCGCGAGGCGGACCCGGGCGTAGCTGATCAGGCCCATCAGGCAGGTCACCACCATCAGGGCGATGTAGGCGGACGGGCCGAACCGCTGGATGTCGGCCGAGGCCAGGTCGGTCGTCCCCGGCGCGATCTTGCCGAGCCCGGACAGGGTTTCGAACACCGAGAAGACCATCAGCCCGACGAACGCCACGTCGCCGTTGAGGTGGTCGTTGGCATCCTTCAGGCTCCCCGAGATGTGCCCCACCCAGTCTTCGCGATCGATCGGGCCGGGCTCGTCCCGGGCGATCTTGGCGGCGGCGAACGCCACCGCGCGATGGTGGAAATGGAAGTAGATCGCCAATGACGCGGCCAGCGTCGCCACGCCGCAGCCCAGGGCCGCTGCGGGCGGGGCCGCCACGGCCAACGCGAGGATGGCCGTCGAGAACCCGGCGAGCAGGCTGACCAGCACCAGTTGCAGGAACGACGCCCCGAGGAAATTGTGCCGGCGGGCCCCCGCGACCGTCCAACCCTTCGCGAAGTCCTGCCCCTCGACCAGCCGGGCGAACAGCATCCCGTTCAGAACCAGCCCGCCATGCAACCGGGCCATCCGCAGGGCCAGGATCAGGCAGGGGACCATCAGGATGAGGGCATAAGATGCGAAGATGTGGCGGCGGATCGAGCCCAGGTCGTCGGGCAGCTTGCCGTCCAGGGCATTGGAGAGGAGCACGCCGAGCCCGGCGAAGATCGAGCCCACGAGCGTGAGCAGTTCCCGGCGGCGGTCGACGAGGTTGCGGAACTCCCGGGAGACGATCGCGAACTCGATCGTCCCGGGCCGGGCGGGGGGAAGGGGGGGCGGCGCGTCGTCGCCGGGTCGGGTCGTCATCGATCTCGCCTGGGTTGGAGGAAAGGCCCATGCGGCCGGTGCCGCATGGGAGTCCTTCGCTGAACCGGCGACATTATGGACGAACCCCGGCCCCGGGGTCGACGCCCCGGCGAGGTCAGTAGGCCCCGTTGATCGGGTCGACGACGTGGGCCATGTTCTCGAACCGGGTCAGGTTCTTCAGGAACGTCAGCTTCACCGTGTCGGTGGCCCCGGCGCGGTTCTTGGCGATGATGAGTTCGGCCACGCCCGGCTGGTCGTTGGGGTCGTAGTACTCGGGCCGGTGGAGCATCAGGATCAGGTCGGCGTCCTGCTCGATCGCACCCGACTCGCGGAGGTCGGACATCTTCGGCCGCTTGTCTTCGCGGGACTCGACGCCGCGGTTGAGCTGGGACAGGGCGATGACGGGGATCTGCATCTCGCGGGCGAGGGTCTTCAGCCGGCGGCTGATCTTGCTGATCTGCTCCTGGCGGCTGTCGCGCGACTCTTCAGAATCGATGAGTTGGATGTAGTCGACCACGATCAGGCCGATGTCCTGCCGGAGCTTGAGCCGGCGGGCGTTGGCGGTGATCTGGAGCATGTTCCGCGCGGGGGTGTCGTCGATCAGCAGCGGCGCCGCGTTCTGCAGCTCGTTGTAGCCCCGGCCGAGCTGGATCATGTCCTGATGGCCGAGGTTCTTGCCGGTGCGGAGCTTGTGGCTATCGACCCGGGACCGCGACGAGAGCAGTCGCTCGGCCAGTTCCAGCTCGCCCATTTCGAGGCTGACGAAGAGGACGGACTTCTTCAGCTCGCAGATGACGTGCTCGCAGATGTTCATCGCGATGGCGGTCTTACCCATCGCGGGGCGGGCCGCCAGGATGATGAGCTGGGAGCCGTGGAACCCGCCGGTGATCTCGTCGAGGTCGAAGAAGCCGCTCGCGAGGCCGTGGACCGCGTGGCGGTCCTCCGACCGGGCGGTGATCCGGTCCATCGCGGCGACGATCACGTCCTTGAGCTCGACCGTCTCGCCGGCCGCCTGATCCTCGGCGATCGCGAAGATCTTCCGCTCGGCCGATTCCAGCAACTCATCGGCGGTGTAGTTGTTGGAATAGCCGTCGCGGAGGATCTGGTTGGCCCCCTCGATCAGCTCGCGGCTCACCGCCTTCTGGCGGACGATCTGGGCGTAGTACTTGGCGTTGGCGGCGTGGGGGACGTCGTTGAGGATCTGGTGGATCGCCTCATGCCCGCCGATCGCCGACAGGCTCCCCTTCCGGGTCAGCTCCTCGATCAGGGTGATCGCGTCGACGGCCTTGCCCAGGTCATACAGCTCGCGGACCGAGCGGTAGATGATCTGGTGGCTGTCGCGGTAGAAGTCCTCGACCTTGAGGATCGGGATCACTTCGTGCAGGGCATCGTTGTCGAGCAGGATACTCCCCAGGACGCCGACCTCGGCTTCGAGGTTCTGGGGGGGGAGGCGATCCGCCAGGACCGAGGCGGGAGGCTCGATGACCTTGCGGGGGCGGCCATAACCGTTGCCGTTGCCGTTGCTGCTGCCGTTGGCGTAGGAAAGGTCTGGCATGATCCTTCGGGACTCCGTCCGAGGCACGCGGGGGCCGCCATCGCCGGATGGCCTCACCCCCCGTCGTTGCTTCCTCGGGCCGGCCCGAAGCGAGAATCAGGGTCTCGAATGATCCCAATGCGACGGGCCGGCCCTACCTGAACAATGGTATCGGCCGGCCCGCGTGTTGGCCATCAGAAAATCCGATTTCGGGTGACGTCCGTTCAGGAAGCCACTTCGTCGGTATGGGTCGGGACGACCCACAGCTGGACCGTGGCGTTGACGTCCTGGCCGAGGTAGAGGTTGATCGTGTAGAGGCCCAGCTCCTTGAGCGGCCCCTCGATCCGGACGTTGTCGGCCTCGATCGGGAAATTGTCGGCCTTCAAGGCGTCGGCGATGTTGTCTGCCGTGACCGAGCCGTAGAGGTGGCCTTCGGCGTTGGCGTTGGCCTCGATGGTGATCGACCGCTGGGCGATCTGGGCGGCCAGGCCGAGGAGGTCGGCGCGGCGGGCCTCTTCGAGGGCGCGGAGCCGCTCGCGGTGCTTCTCGACGATGCGGAGGTTGTGCGGCGTGGCGAAGGTGGCCAGGCCCTGGGGCAGCAGGTAGTTGCGGGCGAAGCCGGGCTTGACCTTCACGAGGTCTCCGGGCTGGCCGAAGTGCGGGACGGCATGGGTCAGCAGGACCTGCATGTGCCCGTCCTTGGCGCGCATCGGGTGGTTACGCCGGCGCTCGACCCCGGGCTGGCGGACGGCGGAGACGACCGGGGCGGCCTTGGTCGTCGCGGCGGCGGCCTTCTTGGGCTTGGCGGAGGACTTCGCCTTGGCCTTGGCCTTGGCCGGTTTCTTGTCGGTCATCTTGGCCATGATGCAGCACTCACTCCTGGGTCGGGCGTCGCGAGGTCGGGGGTCGAGGCCCGCCGCCCCTGGGTCCGGGGCGGGATCGCAGGCCTCGGTTGAATTCAGAACGGGATGTCGTCGTCGTCGGCATCATTGTCGACGGGGGGCGCCGGCGGGCGACGGGCCGGGGCCGGGGCGTTGTTGTAGCCGCCCCGCGAGGGGCCGTTGCCGAGGTTCCGGGGGTCGGGGGCGGAGCGTCGCGGGGCGGGGGCCGAATACTCGTCCTCGCCGCCGCCGTCGTGGCCGCCCGCCTCGTCGCGCCCGCCGAGGAACTGGACGCGGTCGGCCTGGATCTTCAGCTTGTACTGCTTCTTGCCGGTCGTCTTGTCGTCCCAGCTATCCATCTTCAGGTAGCCTTCGACGTGGACCGGCCGCCCTTTCTTGAGGTACTGGCAGCAGTTCTCCGCCGCACGATCCCAGACCGTCACGTCGACGTAGGCCACCTCGTCGCGACGATCCCCGTCCTTCGACTGGTAGGATCGGTTGATGGCGAGGGCCAGGTCCGTGACCGCCACGCCGCTGGGGAGCCGGCGCAACTCGGGGTCGCGGGTCAGGTTCCCGATCAGGAAAACTTTGTTCAGATTGGCCATCGCCACCGACCTCCTGGGCAGAAAAAGGGCCGACGCTTCCCGACCTCGACCGGGCGTAGACGCTTGTCCCCTATCCGGGGAACCTAACATATTCCGCGATCGTCGGCAAGCAACCTCGCGGAACCACCCTGCCTGGTCGGGGTACGGTATCGGCCGGCCGGAGGCCCGGCGATGAACCGAAGCGGGCCCGGGGTTCAGTCCTCGCGACGGCGGCGGCGGGGCCGGTCGTCGTGATCTTCCTCGCGCGGGGCTTCTTCCCCTTCGCCGGGCGTGGAGGTCATGGCGCGATCGACCAGGTGGTCGACGAGCTTGGGGTGGACCTTCAGGACCAGCTCGCGGAGGATCAGCTCGCTGAGGTGGCAGTCGGCGACGATCTCCTTCAACGCCAGGCCGTCGGCCTTGAAGTAGGTGAGGAGATAGGTCCCCTTCTTGTGGCCGTCGACCGGGTAGGACAGCCGGCGCTCGTCCCACTGGCGGCTGGCGACGATCTCGGCCTGGTGCTTGGCCAGGATGTCGTGCACCTGCTTGACCGAGTCGTCCCAGGAGAGGGCGACCTTGGCGCTATCCAGCAGGAACATCCCCTCATACGTATTGACTGGCAAGGGTCTCTCCTCGTCTCATCGCGTCGGTCGGTTACTTGGAATTCCCGTTGAATCGATTCATGGCGGCCTCGATCCCCTGGGCGACCCAGACCGCCACGGCCTGGGTGGCGGAGATCATGGCATCGTCGATGGTGGCCCGCTCGGAGGATCGGAATCGGCCCAGGACGTAGTCGGCGGCGTCGGCCTCCCCCTTCTCGCCGATGCCGACCCGCAGGCGGGCGTAGTCATCGGTGCCGAGCTGGGCGGTGATGTCGCGGAGCCCCTTCTGGCCGCCATCCGAGCCGCCGCGCCGCAGCCGCAACTTGCCCAGGGGGAGGTTCAGGTCGTCGCAAATCACCAGCAGGTCGGCCGGTTCGAGCTTGTAGAAGCGGAGCGCCGGGGCGACGCTCCGCCCGCTGAGGTTCATGAAGGTCGACGGCTTGAGCAGGAGGACCCGGCGGAATGCGATCTCGGCCTCGGCCAGCTCCCCCTCGAAACGGCGGGCGAAGCGGACCCCCGCGCCGCCGGAAGCGAGCCGATCGACGACCTCGAAGCCGATATTGTGCCGGGTTCCCTCGTACTTGCTGCCGGGGTTGCCCAATCCGACGACCAATTTGAACATGCCCGAAGTCGCCATCCTCCGCCGGATCCGCCCGGCTCAGCTTAGTCTTCCTTTTCCTTGCGCTCG
Source organism: Tundrisphaera macrotermitis (assembly GCF_051175315.1). Lineage (NCBI taxonomy): Bacteria > Pseudomonadati > Planctomycetota > Planctomycetia > Isosphaerales > Isosphaeraceae > Tundrisphaera > Tundrisphaera macrotermitis. Next base: position 404,225 of record NZ_CP195100.1, on the reverse strand, counting down.
GGCTTGATGACCTCGGGCTGCGTCCCCTCGGCGGCCTCGCTCGGCTCCGGCTCGGCGGCCGGGGCGACGACGTGGACCAAGAGCAGCTCGGGGTCGACCGAGGTGGTCACGCCCTCGGGCAGCTTGAGGTCGCGGACGTGGATCGCCTCGCCCATGTGGAGCGAGCTGACGTCGACGCGGATCGACTCGGGGATCGCGGTGGCCCGGCAGTGGACCTCGAGGGCGTGGGCCAACTGTTCGAGGACCCCGCCTTCGCCGATCCCGGGGGCGGTGCCGCGGAAATCGAGCCGGACTTCGGTGGCGATCGACTCCTCGGCATCCACGCGGGCGAAGTCGAGGTGGATGATTTCCTTGCCCAGGTAGTCCCACTGGACGTCGCGGACCAGCACCATCTCCGACTTCCCGTCGAATTCGAGCTGGGCCAGGTGGGTGGACTTCTTGATCATCTCCCAGACCGAATCCCGGGCGATGGAAATCGTGGTCGGGGCCTGCTTGTGCCCGTAGATGATCGCCGGGATGCGCCCTTGGGCGCGGAGCTTGCGGGAGACCCGCGACCCGGTCCCCTTGTTTTTCAGGGGGTCTCGTGCCTGGACTTGAATTTTGACCGCGTCCGCCATGTCTCGCCTTTTTCTCGACCGAGGCTGCAAACCGGGCGACGAGCCGGAGGAGAAATCGTCGCGCCGAGCGATCGGGAACGGGCTGGGCCCGAGGCCCTCCCGATCCCGCCAGAACGAAGAGCGGCCCGGGGGACCGCGCATCCGGCGATTATCACGGCGCCCCCTCCGACTGGCAAGGGCAAACCTTCCGAATTTCTCGATCGTGACGCCCTCCGACCGCGCCAGGTCGGCCCTCCGGAGCCCCCGGGGGCGGCCGGATTCCGGGGGCGAATTCATCCCAAGCGATCGAATCGTCGAAATCATGAGAACCCGGACCATGCGCCGAGCGGTCGACGGCCGACCCGGCGGGAGGGCGTCCGGGACCGTTGCGATTGCCGGGTCGAGGTCGCCGACGGGCGTCCCCGGCCCCGTCCCGGATCGATCCGGGTGGCCGCGAGGGGCGATCCCGCCCCCACGCCCAGCGAATGGAGAGCCTCGCGATGAAGTCATGGATGCGCTCGGTGCTCGAATACGCCGGCATCGTCGGCCCGGCCCCGCGGACCGTCTCCCGCAAGCGTCGGGCCCGCCCGGCGCGGAAGGTGGACGCGGTCGAGTCCCTGGAGCGCCGCGAGGTCCTCAGCGGCGCCGGCGTCCCGCTCGCCACGTTCTCCTCGGCGGTGCCCGTGAAGGGGGACGTGGCCCGGGTGGTCATCCCGTTCGATGCCGGGGAACTCGGCTCGGACCGGGCCCCTTCGATCCTGGTCGGCGTCTACGCGAAGCCGACCGCGGGGTCGACCCTGGTGCCGAATATCACCGGCGTGGGGACGGCCTCGGGCCGGCTGAACCGCGCCGACATCCCCCAGAGGGGCCCGGCCTCGGCCGCCAAGGCGCTGTTCATCACCAGCGTTCCGCTCGGGACGGGCCAGGCGCAGGACCTCACGGTGAGCGTGGCCGGGCAGGGGGGCAAGACCGGCGGCTTCGACCTGGAGGTCTTCCTGCCGGGCGACGCCAACGGCGACGGGAGGGTGGATGCGATCGACCTGGCGATCCTCCAGGGGGTCTACGGGACGGCCGAGGGGGAGGCCAACTTCAACGCCGCCGCCGACTTCAACGCCGACGGCCACGTCGGCTGCATCGACCGGATGATCGTCGAGTTGAACCAGGGGGCCCGCGCCGCCTTCACGCCCGCCGTCGTGACGGCCCCCCCGGCCAACCCGCCCGTCACGACACCGCCGCCGGCCACGACCCCTCCGCCGGCCTCGACCCCGCCGCCGGTTACGACCCCTCCGGCCGCGACCAGCCCGTTCGGGCCCACCGTTGAGATCCCGCCGCCGACGGTGGTCGTCACGGCGCAGGCCGTGGCGGCGCCGGTCGTCACAGCCCCGGTCGCGACGACGCCGGCCGTCGCGACGGCCACGACCCCGCCGATGGCGGTCGCCTCGCTCCAGGCGGCCACCCCGGTCGTTGCGGTCCCGGCGCCGGCCGGGTACGTCCCGACCAATGCCGCCCCGGTCGTCTACTACGGCCAGCCGGTCGCCCCGGTGGCGGGCGTGCCGGCCTCGACCACGGATCCCGCGTCCATGCCCGCGGTCGTCTACTACGGCCAGCCGGTCGTGCAGGCCCCCGCCTTCAGCCCGGCGATCTCGAACCAGGCGCCGGCCCAGCCGGTCGTCCTCTACGGGTACGGCCAGCCGATCGCCCCGATGTCGGGGACGATGGCCCCGGTCGTCTATTACTATGGGACGCCGGCCGGACAGCCCGCCGCCCCGGCGGCCAAGGCCTGATCGTCCCAGGATCGCGGGGTCGGGCCTCGTCGACGGGCGAGGCCCGCCCGATCCCCGCCGGGCGGCTCACCCCCCGGCGAGGCTTTCGAGCATCTCGTCCGGGGCGGGGGCGTATTCCAGGGGCTCCATCGAGTAGCTGGCGCGGCCCTGGCTGAGCGAGCGGACGGCGGTCGAGTAGCCGAACATCTTCTCCAGCGGGGCGCGGGCCTCGACGACCTTGAGCTTGCCGCGCTCGGCCATCTTCTCGATCTGGGTCCGGCGCGACAGGAGGTCGGCCATCACGTCGCCGAGGTAATCCTCGGGCGTGACCACCTCCAGCTTCATGACCGGCTCCAGCAGGACCGAGCCCGCCTCCGCGACGGCCTTGCGGAGGGCATCCGAGGCGGCGAAGCGGAAGGCGATGTCGTTGCTGTCGGTGTCGTGGGTGTCGCCGTCGGTGATCGTGACCTTGAGGTCGACCAGCGGGAACCCGGTCCGGCCGCCCGACTTGGCCTCCTCGCGGAGACCCGACTCGATCGCCGGGATGAACTCGTTGGGGATCACGCCCCCCTTGAGCTTGTTGACGAAGACCAGGGTCGGGCCGCCCTTGGGCTGGACCACGTGTTCCAGGTCGATCTTGATCCGGGCGAACAGCCCCGAGCCGCCGGTCTGGCGGATGCACGAGCCGACGATCCCCTTGACGTCCTTCTTGATCGTCTCGCGGTAGCTGACGCGGGGCCGGCCGACGTGGACCTTGAGCTTGTAGTCCCGGATCATCCGGTTCTTGAGGATCTCCATGTGGAGTTCCCCCATGCCCGAGATCAGGGTCTGCCCGGTCTCCTCGTTCACCTTGTAGGAGAAGGTCGGGTCCTCGCGGGCCAGGGAGGCCAGGGTATCGGCGAGCTTCCCCTTGTCGGCCGAGCTGACCGGCTCGATCGACATGCTGATGACGGTCTCGGGGAACTCGATCTTCTCCAGCAGGATCGGGTGGGCGGCGTCGCACAGGGTATCGCCGGTCACGGCGTCCTTGAGCCCGACCACGCCCACGATGTCGCCCGCGAGGCTCTCGTCGATCTTGACCCGTTCGTCGGCGCGGATGTGGTAGAGCCGCGAGCAGATTTCCTTCTTGTCCCGGCCCGGGTTGAAGACCCGGCTGCCCGCCTTGAGCACGCCCGAGTAGACCCGGACGAACGACAGGTCGCCGTGGGCGTCGTTGGTGATCTTGAACACCAGCCCGCAGAACGGCGCCGAGGGGTCGGGCGGGCGGGTCAGCTCGGTCCCCTTCTTGGGGTGGGTGCCGACGACCGGGGGCTTGTCGAGAGGGCTGGGCAGGTAGGCGGTCACGGCGTCGAGCAGGCGCTGGACGCCGACGAACTTGAAGCTCGACCCGCACAGGACCGGCTGGGCCCGGCCGGTCAGGGTGGCGCGGCGGAGGCCGGCGATGATCTCGCTCTCGGGCAGCTCGGCCCCTTCCAGGTGGGCCATGTAGTGCTCGGCGAATCCCTCATCGAAGTCGGCCAGGGCGTTGAGCATCTTCTCGCGCCAGAGTTCGGCCTCTGGCAGCAGTTCGTCGGTCAGCTCGGCCTCGGTCACGGACGAGCCGTAGTCCTCGGCCTTGTAGTACAGGGCCCGCATCGTGATCAGGTCGATCAGCCCCTTGAACTCCCCCATCGTCCCTTCGGGGCCGGCGCCGATGGGGATCTGGACCGGGATCGGGTGGCTTTCCAGGCGGTCGGTGATCTCGCCGAAGACGCGGTCGAACTCGGCGCCGATCCGGTCCATCTTGTTGATGAAGCAGAGCCGGGGGACGTGGTACTTGGACGCCTGGCGCCAGACGGTCTCGCTCTGGGCCTCGACGCCTTCCACGGCCGAGAAGATCACGACGGCCCCGTCGAGCACGCGCAACGACCGCTCGACCTCGGCGGTGAAGTCGACGTGGCCGGGGGTGTCGATGATGTTGATCGTGGTGTCTTTCCACTTGCAGGTGATCGCCGCCGCCACGATCGTGATCCCGCGCTGGCGTTCTTCTTCGAGGTAGTCGGTGGTGGTCGTGCCCTTGTCGACCTCCCCCATCCGATGCACTTCGCCGGTGTAATACAGGATCCGCTCGGTGGTTGTCGTCTTCCCGGCATCGATGTGGGCGATGATCCCGATGTTGCGGATCGTTTCTAACGCAGGGTTGTCCATGACGATGATCCAGGATGGCAAGGGGCGGTCGGTCGGGCGGTGAGTCGGGCGAGCGGACTATTTTACAGCGAAGGCCGCGCCGATCCCAGGGTGCTCCGCGCTCGAAGTCCCGGGAGATTCGTCCTTGCCGTCGCGGCGAGAACAGGCGAAGGTGTCTCGACCGATCGGCCGGGAGCAGCCATGTCCAAGTCGAATCAGCTTCGGGTCGACGACCTCCGGGCCATCTGGCGGCTCGTCGGCGAGTGCCGCGACCTCGGCGACGATCGCATCGCCTGGCGGGACCGGTGGGTGGCCGGCCTGTCCGACCTGGTCGATGCGGACATTGGGCTGGCCGGCGAGATGGCCGGTTGCCACGAGCTGATGATGCACGACCTCGGCGTCACGTTCTGGTGGCGTCCCGGGACGCTCGACCTGGCCACGCTGATGGGCCACCTGGCGGAGTTCCGGAGCGACCCCCGCTACTCCCCGGCGATGATCGAGTACTTCCGCCGGTTCCGCGAACAGGACGGGCTCTGCCTGCCGCGGACCGGGTTCATCGACGACAAGGCCTGGTATCGATCCAGCGACTATCGCCTGATCCAGGAGCCGTTCGGGGCAGACGCGACCCTGTGGTGCTCGCGCAAGATCGACGGGGCGCCGGAGGGCGAGACCACCAACGTGATCCTGCTCCGCACCTCGGGCCGCCGCGACTTCCGGCCCCGGGAGCTGGCGATCGTCCACGAGGCCCACGCGACGCTGGCCCCGCTGGTGGGGGGCGCGTTGGCCCGCTACGCCGACCCGTCGCCGTCGCACCTGTCGCCCCGGCTCCGCCAGGTGCTGGACTGCCTCCTCCAGGGGGACGGGGACAAGCAGGTCGCCGCCCGGCTGGGCCTGGCCCCCGCCACGATCAACGACTACACCAAGGCCCTGTACCGGCACTTCGGGGTCCGGGGCCGTTCCGAACTCATGGCCCGGTGGATCCGACGCGGGTGGGGCCACCGGCCCGGGCCGGCCGACCCGGCCCGGCCGGCCGGCATGACCGTGATCGGCTCGGGCTACGGGGCCAGCTTCTACGAGAATCACCGCTTCGGCGCGGGCCCGGCCGGCCGGCCCTGAACGCCGAGCCGGCCCGCAAACGACGACGGCCCTTCGCCGGATCGGGTCCGGCGGAGGGCCGTGGGGATTTCCGCGATCGGTTCGCCGGGCTTACCAGGCGAAGTGGGCGAACGCCTTGTTGGCGTCGGCCATGCGGTGGACGTTCTCGCGGCGGCTGATGGCGTTGCCTTCGCGGTTGAAGGCGGCGATCAACTCGTCGGCGAGCTTGATGGCCATCGGGCGGCCCTTCTTCTCGCGGGCGGCCATCAGGACCCAGCGGATCGACAAGGTCTGCTGGCGGACCTTGTTGACCTGCATCGGCACCTGGTAGGTGGCACCGCCGACGCGCTTGGAACGGACCTCGATGATCGGCTTGACGTTCTCGATGGCCCGGCCGAAGACGTCGATCGGGTTCTCGTTGGGCAGGCGGCGCTGGATCAGGTCGAGCGCGTCGTAGAACACCTTCTGGGCGGTGCTCTTCTTGCCGTCGTGCATCAGGCAGTTGATGAACTTGCTGGCCAGCTTCGACCCGAATCGGGGGTCGGGGCGGAGCTGCTCCTTGCTGGCGGTGAACTTGCGGGCCATGCTCGTGCGTCCTGGTCGGGAAGGGGGCGTGGGGCGTCAGCGTCTCGGACGTGCGGGTTTTACTTCTTCTTGGCGCCGCCCTTGCCCTTGACCGGAGCGGCCTTGGACGAGGTGCCGTACTTGGAGCGGGCCTGCTTACGGTCGGCCACGCCGAGGCTGTCGAGCACGCCGCGGACGATGTGATAGCGGACGCCGGGCAAGTCGCGGACGCGGCCGCCGCGGACCAGGACGATCGAGTGTTCCTGGAGGTTGTGCCCTTCGCCGCCGATGTACGCCGTCACTTCCTTGCCGTTGGACAGCCGGACGCGCGCCACCTTGCGGAGCGCCGAGTTCGGCTTCTTGGGGGTCATCGTCTTGACCTGGAGGCAGACGCCCCGCTTGAAGGGGCAGCTTTCCAGCACCGGGCTCTTCGTCTTGTAGAGGACCGGGACCCGGGGCCTGCGGACGAGCTGATTGATCGTGGGCATGGTCGAATGCGTTTCCCTACTCCCTGGCATTCCCAGGGAAGATCCGGACGCCCGAAGCGGGACGCCCGGCCGTCTTCGGGCCGTCGCGAGGCAATAAAAACCATCACGAGCCGTTCGTGTGCGACGAGATCGACCGTCGAGATCGACGGTGATTCGGCAGTGTACCCGATTTCCGCCGGGATACGCCAGAGATTTTTGCGTGGCGTGGCGTCATGGCGATCGCCGATCCCCTTCGGAAACATTGACATCCCCGGCCGTCGTGGCCTACGCTTGCGGCTCACCGGGAGGCTTCCATGCGGCTCGTCCACGACGATGAAGACTGGGAAGACGACGAGGGAGAAGCCGAGGCGGGCAAGGACGACGAGACCATCCCGTGCCCGCATTGCCGACGCCCCGTCTACGAGGATGCCGAGCAGTGCCCGCACTGCCGCCGGTATCTCTCGATCGAGGACGCGCCGCGGCGCAAGCCCTGGTGGGTCGTGGTCGGGGTCGGGGTTTGCCTGGTGATGGTCTATCGGTGGATCTTCTTCCTCTGATCGGGCCGGGGTCGGCGACGGGGCAGGGAGGCGGTTGCGATGGCGGATGGGGCGAGCCGAGAGACATCGGCGCTGCGGGTGGCCTGGCTGTTCGACCTGAACCATTGCCGGAGCCCGACCGGGGTCACGCGCCACGCGCTCGGGCAGCTCGACCGCCTGGCCCACCGGCCCGACGTCGCCCTGACCGTGGTCTCGGGCCGGACCACCGAGCCCGACGGCCTGGCGTTCTGGGAGTCGCTGTCGCACCTGCGTCGCCGCGAGCTGCCGATCTCGGTCCGCCACGCCCTGCGGCTCTGGCGGGTGGCCGGCGGCCCGCCGGTCGAGTGGTGGTCCGGGCCCGTCGACTGGGTCTATGCGCCGATGGAGATGTTCATCGCCGCCCGCAAGGCCCGGTTCGCCGTGACCAGCCACGACATTTTACAAGACGTCCGCTACGGCGGCCCCCGGCGCCAGGCCCTGCTCGAAAAGGTCTTCGCCGCCGCCGACCGGGTGCTGTCGGTCTCGGCCTTCAACACCGAGCGGCTGACCCAGATGTTCCCGGAATGCCGGGACAAGGTCGCCCAGGTCCCCAACGCGGCCGATGAGCTATTCTTCCAGCCGTCGCCGCCCAACGAGCGGGCCGCCATCCGGGCCGACCTGGGGATCCCGCCCGGGATGCCCTACCTGCTCTCGGTCGCCAGCTTCCAGCCCCGCAAGAACCTGGCCCGGCTGGTCCGGGTCGCCGCGCGATTGCCCGAGGTGGCCGACGGCTCGCTGGCCGTGGTCCTGCTCGGCGCCGGGTCGGAATCGGAGGCCGAGCCGATCCGCGAGGCGATGTCCGGCGCCGGCCGACGGGCCGTGATCCGCCTGCCGGGCTACAGGCAAGGTCGGACGCTCCGGGCCGCCTATGCGGAATCGACGGCCCTGGTCTTCCCCTCGACCTGCGAGAGCTTCGGCATCCCCGCGGTGGAGGCGATGGCCCAGGGCATCCCGGTCGCCCTGGCCGACTCGACGGCCCTGCCCGAAGTCGGCGGCGACGCCGGCTGGTACTTCGACCCCGACGACGACGAGGCGATGCTGGCCGCCCTCCGCTCGCTCCTCGACCAGCCCGACGAGCGCGCCCGCCGCGTCGCCCTCGGCCGCGAGATCGCCCAGCAATTCCGCTGGCAGGCCGCCAACGACCGGCTGGTCGAGGCCCTGAGGGGCGGGTGAGCCCCGCGACCGCCCAGCCTCAACCCTCGCCCGGTTCTTCGTCCGGGTCGAGGAAAGCCCACAGGCCGGCGACCCTCCCCGCGAAGCCGGGGAGCAGGCGGCTGGGGATCGGGTCATCTCCCTGACAGATCCGCTCGACCCACGAATCGCCCAGGCGGGTCAGGACGACGACCCGCCGCGATGTCGGGTCGACGACCCAGAATTCCTGGATTCCGAAGGCCAGATATTCGTCTCGCTTGGCGGTGTAATCCCGCTCGCCCGATCGCTGCGAGACGACCTCCGCGACCAGCGATGGCGGCCGTCGGCCTCGTGCATCCCTGGGCGTGCTGATCAGGACGACGCCGAGGTCGGGATTGCGTCCGGATTCCATGCCGGGCAACCAGATCCGGAACTCGCTCCCACCGCCGTATCGGTAGATCAATCCGGGGTGGTCGACCTCAAATCGGGCGATCAGGCGGTACAGGTTGCAGACAATCAGGCCATGCGCGTCGTTCGGGACCTCGGTCACTTCGATGACTCCGCGCGCGAGTTCGTAGCGGTGCCCCGGCTCTTCATCGGCCTCCCGGAACTCTTCCAAGCTCATCCGTCGGCCATGGTCGGCCGGGCCGATCCGGGTCGTGATCGTCGCCATGAGAGCGTGACCTCCGGCAGCGGGTCAACGGAAACGGCCCGCCCCACGTCGGGTGGGACGAGGGGCGGGCCGCGGGGAAATCAAGATCGGACGGGCGTCGCTCAGCCGGCCGGGGCCGGGGCGGGTTCGTCGCGGGGGTAGCGGCTGTAGCCGGGGCCCTTCTCGGCCAGGGCTTCCAGGGCCTCAGGCCGGATGCGGACCTCGGCCTCCTGGTGGCTCTTGAACCCGGTCCCGGCGGGGACCAGGTGGCCCAGGATGACGTTTTCCTTGAGGCCGACCAGGTAGTCGACCTTGCCCGCCAGCGCGGCCTCGGTCAGCACCTTGGTGGTCTCCTGGAAGCTCGCCGCCGAGATGAAGCTCTCGGACTGGACGGCCGCCTTGGTGATGCCCAGCAGCTGGGTGCTCGCCGAGGCGGGCTTGGGCTTGATCCACTCGGCCTTGCGCGAGCCGGCCTCCTCGACGCGGAGGTTCTCCTGGTCGAAGTGGTCACGCGGGACGATGTCCCCCTGGCGGAAGTCGGTGTCGCCGGGGTCCTTGATCTTCACGCAGCCCATCAGCTCCATGTTGGTGTTGCGGAACTCGAACTTGTCGATGACCGAGCCGGGCAGCAGCCCGGTGTCGCCGACCGAGTCCACGCGGACCTTGCGGAGCATCTGGGCGATGATGATCTCCAGGTGCTTGTCGTCGATCTCGACGCGCTGGGACCGATAGACGTTCTGGATCTCGCGCTGGAGGTAGCGCTGGACGGCTTCCTCGCCCGAGATCCGGAGGATGTCGTGCGGCACCAGCGGTCCCTCGACCAAGGCGTCGCCGGCCCGGACGCGGGCCCCGCCGTGGACGCGGAGGTACTTGCCGTGCGGCACCAGGTGCTCGCGTTCGATCCCGCTCTCGTTCTTGACGATGATCGTCCGCTTGCCGCGACGCTTCTCTTCGAGCAGCTCGACGCGGCCGTCGATCTCGGCGACGACGGCGGGCTCCTTGGGACGCCGGGCCTCGAACAGTTCGGTCACCCGCGGCAGGCCGCCGGTGATGTCCTGGGTGCCGCCGACCTCGCGGGGGGTCTTGGCCAGCAGGGTGCCGGCGGTGATCCGGGCGCCCTCGGCGACCTCGATCCCGGCCCCTTCGGGGATGTAGTTATAGGCCAGGATGTGGCCGTTGCCGTCCTCGATGAGGATCTGCGGGTGCAGTTCCCCCTTGTGCTCCATGATCGTCCGGCGAACGTGCCCGGAGGCATCGCTCTCCTTCTTCATGGTCTCGCCTTCGACGATGTCCTCGTAGCGGACCACGCCGCCGACTTCCGAGAGGATCGGGATGTTGTGCGGGTCCCACTCGCAGACCATCGTGCCGCGGGTGACGTGCTCGCCGTCCTCGACCTTCATCTCGGCACCGTCGGGGACGTCGAACTTCTCCAGTTCCCGGCCCTTGGGGTCGAGGATCTGGAGTTCGCCGTTCCGCGACAGGGCGATCTTCTTGCCCTCGTCGTTGACGACCAGGTTGATCCCGACGTACTTGACCGTCCCCTCGCGCTTGGCCTTGTGGTCCTTCTCCTCGACGCCGCGGGTGGCCACGCCGCCGATGTGGAAGGTACGCATGGTCAGCTGGGTGCCCGGCTCGCCGATCGACTGGGCGGCGATGATCCCGACCGCCATGCCGGGCTCGACGAGCTGGCCGGTGGACAGGTCCATGCCGTAGCAGCGGCGGCAGATGCCCAGGGCGGTCTCGCAGGTCATCGGGCTGCGGACCTGGATCTTCTCGATGTTCATCTCCTCGAGCTTGCGCGCCGAGGCGACGGTGATCATCTCGTTTTCCTTGACCACCACCTCGTCGGTGATCGGGTTGACGATGTTGACCCGGCTGACCCGCCCGCGGATCGACTGGGTCAGGCTGACCTCGACCTTCTCGCCCTTGTAGATCACGCCCTTGGTGATGCCCTGCGAGGTGCCGCAGTCTTCCTGGGTGATGACCACGTTCTGGGCGACGTCGGCGAGCTTGCGGGTCAGGTAGCCCGAGTCGGCCGTCTTGAGGGCCGTGTCGGCCAACCCCTTGCGGGCACCGTGGGTGGAGGAGAAGTACTCCAGCACCGACAGCCCTTCGCGGAAGTTCGCCTTGATCGGCGTCTCGATGATCTTGCCCGACGGCTTGGCCATCAGGCCTCGCATGCCGGCCAGCTGGCGGATCTGCTCGACGCCGCCTCGGGCGCCGGAGTCGGCCATCAGGAAGATCGGGTTGAGGTAGACCTCGCCGTTTCGCGTGTCTTCCTTGAGGTCCTGCATCATCCGCGAGGTGATCTGCTCGCGGGCGTGGGTCCAGTGGTCGAGGACCGCGTTATACCGCTCCTGCTCGGTGATGATGCCGCGCTGGTAGTTGCGGGCGGTCTTGGCCACGGCCTTCTCGGCCTCGGCCAGGATGGCGTCCTTGGTGGTCGGCGTCTTGAGGTCGTCGGTGGCGAACGACAGGCCGGACCGGGTCGACTCGCGGAAGCCGAGGTCCTTCATGTTGTCCAGCAGGTTGATCGTCTCGCGACGGCCCAGGATCTGGTAGCAGTCGGCGATGATCCCCTGGAGCTGCTTCTGCCCCAGCGCCATGTTGTAGTACGGCATCTTGGGGTGGAGGATGTCGTTGAAGATCACCCGGCCGGTGGTGGTCTTCACGACCATGCCCGGGGTGAACTCCTTCTCCCCTTCGCCCTTGAGCTTCTTGTGGGCCGGCAGGCGCATCTTGATGATGGCGTGCACGCCGACCTTCTTCTGGCTGAACGCCAGGAAGACCTCGTTGGGCGACGAGAACACCATGCCTTCGCCCGGCTCGCCGGGGCGCTGGACGGTGACGTAGTACGACCCCATGACGATGTCCTGGGTCGGCGAGATGATCGGGTTGCCGTTGGCGGGGCTGAAGATGTTGTTGGTCGACATCATCAGCGTCATGGCCTCGACCTGCGCCTCGATCGAGAGCGGCAGGTGCACGGCCATCTGGTCGCCGTCGAAGTCGGCGTTGAACCCCTTGCAGACCAGCGGGTGGATCCGGATCGCGTTGCCTTCCACGAGCACCGGCTCGAACGCCTGGATGCCCATTCGGTGCAGCGTCGGGGCCCGGTTCAGGAGGACCGGGTGGTTGTGGATCACCTCTTCGAGGATATCCCACACCTCCTCGACCTTCCGCTCCAGCATCTTCTTGGCCGACTTGATCGTGTCGGCGTGCCCCAGCTCGCGGAGCCGGCGGATGATGAACGGCTGGAACAGCTCCAGGGCGATCTTCTTGGGCAGGCCGCACTGGTGGAGCCGGAGGTCCGGGCCGACCACGATCACCGACCGCGCCGAGTAGTCGACGCGCTTGCCCAGCAGGTTCTCGCGGAACCGGCCCTGCTTGCCCTTGATCATGTCGGTCAAGGACTTGAGCGGACGGTTGCTGGAGCCGAGCACGGGACGCTTGCAGCGGTTGTTGTCGAACAGGGCGTCCACGGCCTGCTGGAGCATCCGCTTCTCGTTGCGGATGATGACCTCGGGCGCGTTGAGGTCGACCAGCTTCTTGAGCCGGTTGTTGCGGTTGATGATGCGGCGATACAGGTCGTTCAGGTCGCTGGTGGCGAAGTTGCCGCTATCCAGCAGCACGAGTGGGCGGAGGTCCGGCGGGATGACCGGGATCGCCTCCAGGACCATCCACTCGGGCCGGTTGTCGGAGTCGCGGAGCGACTCGACGACCTTGAGCCGCTTGGTCAGGTCCTTCATCTTCTGCTTGCTGGAGGTCTCCGTCAGCTCCTGGCGGAGCTGCTTGGAGAGGCTCACCAGGTCCAGGCGGGCCAGCAGCTTGCGGACCGCGTCGGCCCCCATGTCGGCCTGGAAGGTGTCGCCGAACTGCTCGCGGGCCTTGCGGAAGTCCTCCTCGGTCAGCAGTTGCCGCTCCTTGAGCGGGGCATCGCCGGGGTCGACGACCACGTAGTCCTGGAAGTAGATGATCCGTTCCATGCTGCTGGTCTTCATGTCGAGCAGGGTGCCCAACCGGCTCGGCATCGCCTTGAAGAACCAGATGTGGACGACCGGCGCGGCCAGCTCGATGTGGCCCATCCGCTTGCGGCGGACGCGCGAGTGCGTGACCTTGACGCCGCACCGATCGCAGATCATCCCCTTGTACTTCATCCCGCGGTACTTGCCGCAGGCGCACTCCCAGTCCTTCTCCGGCCCGAAGATCCGCTCGCAGAAGAGGCCATCCTTCTCGGGCCGGTAGGTCCGATAGTTGATGGTCTCGGGCTTCTTGACCTCGCCGAACGACCAGCTCCGGATGTCGTAGGGGGAGGCCAGCCCGATCTTGACGGCGCCGTAATCGTTGATACGATCGTAGGCACTTTCGCCCATGCTCACGAGACACGCTCCTCTGCATGCCGATCGGCGATGCGGACGTGGTGGGGGTGGATTAGGGAAGAGATTAGATCAGCGGACGATCGTGCAAATCAGCCCCAAGTGCGTCATTCGTTCGAAAGGCGAAAAACCCGCGGACCTTCCCTCCCATCGAGCGAAGGGCGTCGCGGCTCGGTACGGCCATCCTGCCCGCGTCGGTGGCCACCGGCAGCCTCCTTGGCCGGATGTCATGGACTCCCCATTCCAAGTCGAGATCTCGCGAAGGATGCGACGTCGCTGGACTTCTCAAACCCAGGCCAGCCCGCCGTCGGAGTCGATTCTCATCCATCCTAATCGAAGCCCCCGCAAATTCCAAGCGATCCCCGCTTGACATCGCGGATTTCGCCGGGATCGGCGGCATTCGATCATGGATCCTCTTGAATCCGAGTGCCGAAGCCCACGCGGCGGGGCCGCGCCGATCCGAGGATCGGCGCGGCCCCGCCCGTCGCGGATCAGATCCGCTTCTTCTCGAGCTGCATGTTGAGCCCGAGGCCGCGGATCTCGTTGGTCAGCACGTCGAAGCTGGCCGGGGTGCCGGCTTCCAGGGTGTTCTCCCCCTTGACCATCGACTCGTAGATCTTGGTCCGACCTTCGACGTCGTCGCTCTTGACGGTGAGCAATTCCTGGAGGATGTAGGCGGCACCGTACGCCTCCAGCGCCCACACTTCCATCTCGCCGAACCGCTGGCCGCCGAACCGCGCCTTCCCGCCCAGCGGCTGCTGGGTGATCAGCGAGTAGGGGCCGGTGGCGCGGGCGTGGATCTTGTCGTCGACCAGGTGGTGCAGCTTCAACATGTAGAGGTAGCCCACCGTGACCCGCTGGTCGAAGCGTTCCCCGGTCCGGCCGTCGTAGAGGATGGCCTTGCCGTTCTCCGGAAGGCCGGCGTCGACCAGGCACTGCCGGATCGTCTCCTCGCTGGCCCCGTCGAACACCGGGCAGAGCGCCTGGAACCCGAGCTTGGCCGCGGCCCAGCCCAGGTGGGTCTCCAGGATCTGGCCCACGTTCATGCGGCTCGGCACGCCGAGCGGGTTGAGCAGGATCTCGACCGAGGTCCCGTCCTCCAGGAACGGCATATCCTCTTCGGGGAGGATCTTGGCGATGACCCCCTTGTTGCCGTGCCGACCCGCCATCTTGTCGCCGACCGAGATCACCCGCTTGGTGGCGATGTAGATCTTGACCATCTGGAGCACGCCGGAGGGCAGCTCGTCGCCGCGCTTCAGGCTGTTCAGGCGGCGATCCTTCTCGTCGCGGAGCGACTCGATCCGGGGCGAGTACTGGCGGACCACCTTGCGGGCCTCGACGGCACGCTCGGGGCTCCGGAGGTCGAGCGTCTCCAGCTTGAACCGCTCGCTCTCGTCGGCCAGGGTCTTGGGATCCTTGTCGCGGCCGAACGGCTTGCCGGTGGTCGGGTCGGTGACCGGGCCCCCGAGCGCCTCCTCCAGCGCCTTGATCATCTGACGATATTCGTCGGCGATCTTGACGCTCTCGGCGGCCTCGGTGTCCTTCAGCTCCTTCTCGAAGGCCTTGCGTTCTTCCTCGTTGAGGCTCATCCGGCGGCTGAACCGCTGGGTGTTGATCACGATCCCCTCGACGCCCGACGGCACTTCGAGGCTATCGTTCTTCACGTCCTCGCCGGCCCGGCCGAAGATCGCGTGGAGCAGCTTCTCCTCGGGGGTCAGCTCGCTTTTGCTCTTCGGCGCCACCTTGCCGACCAGGATGTCGCCCGGCTTGACATAGGTGCCGATCCGGACGATCCCGTTGTCGTCCAGGTTCCGCAGGGCCTTCTCCGAGACGTTGGGGATGTCCCGGGTGAACTCCTCGCGGCCGAGCTTGGTCTCGCGGATCTCGATCTCGAACTCCTCGATGTGGATGGACGTGTAGACGTCCTCCTTCACGATTCGCTCGCTGAGGATGATCGCGTCCTCGAAGTTGTACCCGTCCCAGGCCATGAACCCGACCAGGACGTTGCGGCCCAGGGCCAGCTCGCCCTTGTAGGTCGCGGCGCCGTCGGCCAGGATCTCCCCCTTCTTGACCTCCTGGCCCAGGGCGACCACCGGCTTCTGGTTAAGGCAGGTCCGCTCGTTCAGGCCGACGTACTTGCGGAGCTTGAAGATGATGTTGTGGTCGAGGATGATCCGGGTCGCGTCGACATAGGTGACCGTCGCGTCCTGCGGGGCCTTGATGATCATCCCCGAGTTCATCGCCACGGACCGTTCCAGCCCGGTCGCAACGATGGGAGGCTCGGCCACCAGCAGGGGGACGGCCTGCCTCTGCATGTTGGAGCCCATCAACGCCCGGTTGGCGTCGTCATGCTCCAGGAACGGGATCAGGCCGGCCGACACCCCCACCATCTGCTTCGGCGAGATGTCCATGAACTGGACCTGCTCGATGGGGATGGTGAAGAAGTCGGTCTGATACCGGGCGATGACCGACGGCCCGACCAGCCGGCCATCGTCCTCGGACGGGGCGTCGGCCGGGGCGAGATAGGCCTCGCTCTCCTCGTCGGCACGCATCCAGACGACGTTCTCGGTCCGCTTGCCTTCCTTGATCTCGCGGTAGGGCGTGACCAGGAAGCCGTACTCATCAACCCCGCCATAGATCCCCAGCGAGCTGATCAGGCCGATGTTGGTCCCTTCCGGGGTCTCGATCGGGCAGATGCGGCCGTAGTGGGAGATGTGGACGTCGCGGACCTCGAACCCGGCCCGCTTCCGGTTCAGACCGCCCGGGCCGAGCGCCGAGAGCCGGCGTTCGTGGGTCAGCTGGGCCAGCGGGTTGGTCTGGTCGACGACCTGCGACAGCTCGCCACGGCCGAAGAAGTACTCGATCGCGGCGCTGATGCTCTTGGGATTGATCAGGCTGCGCGGGGTGATGTCCTCGGCATCCTTGAGGTTCATCCGCTCCTGGACGGTCCGGCGGAGCTTCAGGAAGCCCTTGCGCAGCTCGTCCGCGGCCAGCTCGTCGATGGTCCGGAGACGACGGTTACCCAGGTGGTCGATGTCGTCGACATGCCCCTTCCCCTTGCGGAGGTTGAGGATGTACCGGATCGCGTTGACGTAGTCCTCGGGATCCAGGGTCATCTGGTCGTCGGGGATCGTCTGATTGAACTTCCGGTTGATCCGGAACCGGCCGACCTTGCCGAGGCGATACCGGTTGGTATCGAAGAACTTCTCGTTGAAGAGTTCCTTGGCCTTCTCCAGCTGGGGCGGATTGCCCGGGCGGAGCCGCTGGTAGATCCGGAGCAGGGCGCTCTCGTGGTCGATCGTCGGGTCTTCCTGGAGCGACTGGAGGATCAGCAGATCCTTGGCATCCTTGAGGACCGAGATCACGCCGATCTTGGCGTCGGCCAGCACCTGGGCCGACACCTTCGAGATCGTCGAGCCGCTGTCGATCAGGACCTCGCCCGTGTTCGGGTCGACCACGTCGCCGCAAGCGATCCGGCCTTCGAGCTTGGCGGCCGCGTCGCTGTCGTCGGTATCGATGTCCTCGGCGTCGTAGAACGCCTGGAGGATGGCATCGTCCGACGAGAACATCGGGCTCATCGCCCGCAGCAGGGTCATCGCCGAGAACTTGCCCGACTGGTCGATGCGGACGCCCAGCGTGTCCTTCTTGGTGACCTGGAGTTCGATCCAGCTCCCACGCTCGGGGATCACGCGGCAGGCGTGCAGCTTCTTGTCGCCGGCCTCGATGTCGACCACGAAGTCGACGCCCGGGGAGCGGTGGAGCTGGCTCACCACGACGCGTTCGGCGCCGTTGATGATGAACTCACCGCCGCCGATCATGATCGGCATGTCGCCCAGGTAGACCGATTCTTCCAGGGTGGTCTCACCCTTGTTCAGCCGCAGCCAGACGTGGAGCGGGCGGCCGTAGGAGAGGCGGAGCTGGCGGCACTCATCAGGCTCGTAGCGAGGCTTACCCAGGTCGAACTTGATATATTCCAGCTTCAGGGTTTTGTCGTAGCTCTCGATCGGGAAGATCTCGCGGAACACCCCTTCCAGCCCGGCGTCGGAGCGGTCCTCGGGCGCGAGGTCGGCCTGGAGGAAGCGATCATAGCTTCGGGTCTGGATCTCGGTCAGGTCGGGGACCGGGTGGACGTCGTAGATCTTGCCGAAATTCCGCTGCCGTCCGGGGGTGATGCGCCGCACGGTGCTCGCAGTGGGCATGGAAACTCGCTCCTCAAGGGAGAAGGGTGGCCGCGGGGCTCCGGTCGGGAACGATCAGACCGCGTGCGAAAGCCGGACTCGGCGAAACTCAGGGACCGGAGGGTCGGGGTCGAGGGCGGGAAAACCCACCATCCCCCGCGCGCCGAAGCACCCCGACGTCGACCGGATCAGGTCGGAGCCGGGGCGGAGGGATCCGAGAAGGTGAGGGGCATGCCCTATTCTAGGCACGAAGGGCCGCCAGGAGGAGTGACAAACCAGATCCATGGACGAGCGGGGCCTCCCCGAGCGGGGGGGAGGCCCCGGCGAGATCACTTGATCTTGACGGTGGCGCCGGCTTCTTCCAGCTCCTTCTTGAGCTTCTCGGCGTCTTCCTTCGAGACGCCCGTCTTGATCGCCTTGGGGGCGGCCTCGACGGCGTCCTTGGCTTCCTTCAGGCCGAGGCCGGTGGCGGCGCGGACGACCTTGATGATGCCGATCTTCTTGGCGGCGTCGAACGCCTCCAGCATGACGTCGAACTCGGTCTGGGCGGCGGCAGCCTCGGCCGGGGCGGCGGCGGCGGCGGCGGGGCCGGCCACGACGGCGGCGGCGGCGGCCTTGATGCCGTGGGCCGTCTCGAGGTAGTCGCCCAGGGCCTTGGCCTCGAGGACGGTCAGCTTGACGATCGAGTCGCCCAGGGTCTTGATGTTCTCAGCGAACGAGGTCAGTTCGGCGGTGGCCATGATTCGATCCGATCCTTTCGGGAGAATCGCGCGTCGCACGCGCGAGGTTCGTGTGGGAAGGGTGCGTCATCAGCACCCGGGTCGTTCCGGCAAATCCAACAAACCATGGGACGATGGCCGAGATGCCTGGGATCAGGCGCCTTCGGCCGGTGCGTCGGCGGACTCGCCTTCGCCGGTCGGTGCCCCTTCCGCCAATGTCTTGAGCTGACCGAGCAGGTTGCTGGCCGGGGCCGTGGCCAGCGAGATCACACGCTGGGCCGGGCTGATCGCCAGGCCGACCACGCGGGCGATCAACGCCTCGCGGCTGGGCAGCTTGGTGATATCCTCGACCTGGGCGGGGCCGATCACGGTCCCGTCGACGGCTCCGCCCTTGATCTCGGGCTTCTTGAGCTTCTTGACCTGGGAGGAAATCTCCTTGGCCAGCTCGGCGACGCCGTCGCCGCCCCAGACCGCAACGCTCGGGCCTTCGAGATAGGTCGACAGACCGCCCATGCCCATTTCGTCGAAGACGCGACGGGCGAGCGTGTTCCGCAGGACCCGCATCTTGATCGACTTCTTGCGGAGGTCGCGGCGGAACTGGTACTCGGAGACCGCATCCAGGCCCTTGAGGTCCAGGATCAGCACCGACTTGTCGCCATCAAGCTCGGACCGAAACTGGTCCATCATCAGTTCTTTGACGTACTTGCTCATAGTTCAACCAACATCCGGTGCGACTCGGGACGACCTCGGTCCATCCCGCTCGGCCCACCGCTCCGAGGGAGGTTCGGATCAGGCCACGACCCGGATGCCCGGACTCATGGTGGCCGAGATCGTGATCGACCGGATGAACGTCCCCTTGGCGGCCGCCGGCTTGACCGTCCGGAGGTGGTTCAGGAACGACGAGATGTTTTCCGCGAGCTGGATCTCGGAGAAGTCGAGCTTGCCGACCGGGGCGGCCACATTGCCCCCCTTGTCGCTGCGAAACTCGATCTTGCCGGCCTTGAACTCGCGAACGCCCGAGGCGATGTCCGTCGTGACGGTGCCGGATCGGGGGGAGGGCATGAGGCCGCGCGGGCCGAGCAACCGGCCGAGGGGGCCGACCACGCCCATCATGTCCGGCGTCGCCAGGGCGACGTCGAAGTCCATGAACCCACCCTTGATCTTCTGGGCCAGGTCATCCCCACCGACGACATCCGCACCGGCGGCGAGCGCCTTCTCGGCATTGTCGCCCTGGGCGAACACGGCCACGCGGACCGTCTTGCCGATCCCGTGGGGGAGAGCCACCGAACCGCGGACGTTCTGATCGCTCTGCCGGGGGTCGATTCCCAGGTTGGTCGAGACCTCGACCGTCTGATTGAACTTCGTGTTGCCGAACGTCTTCAATTGCTTGAGGGCGTCGGCCAGGGGCATCGGGTCAAGCGACTTGACCTTATCCCTCAGGGCCCGATACCGCTTCGAATGATACATCGCCGAGTCGCGCTCCGGGTGGAGGGCTGCCGCCATCAGTAAGTCATCGGATCGAGGGAACCGACGGGCGGTCGCGCCGGTCCCTAATGGATCGAACCGATCGTGTGCTTCGGGACGCCGAGGAAACGGCCATCAGGGCCGTGCCACGGGTCAACCCTTGACGTCGATCCCCATGCTCCGCGCGGTGCCGGCGATGATCCGGCAGGCGTGGTCGAGGTCACGAGCGTTCAGGTCGTTCATCTTGGTCTCGGCGATCTTGCGAACCTGATCGCCGGTGACCGTGGCCACCTTGGTCTTGTGGGGCTCGGCGGAACCCGAGGCGATCCCCGCGGTCTGCTTGAGCAGGACGGCGGCGGGGGGGCTCTTGGTGATGAACTCGAAAGAACGATCGGAATAGATCGTGATTTCGACGGGGATGGTGGTCCCCTTCATCTCCTTGGTACGTTCGTTGAACTGGATCACGAACTGGCCGATATTCACGCCGTGCTGGCCGAGGGCCGGGCCGACCGGGGGAGCAGGCGTCGCCTGACCGCCGGGGCATTGGAGCTTCACCTTCGCCGTCATGACCTTGGCCATCGTCCGCCCACCCTCTCACGCACTAAGTTGAAGCCCAGGCCCGACGGAGCCAGGCCAGATCTCGACCGAGGACCGATGGATCCTCAGAGCCGCTCCACCTGCCAGTATTCGAGGTCCACCGGCGTCGGCCGATTGAAGATGATCAGCATCACCTTCACCAGCCCGCGGGTCTCGATCACTTCCTCGACGGTCCCCTCGAAGTTTTCGAAGGGGCCATCCTTGATCTTCACGCGATCGCCGCGCTCCACGTCGATCTTGATCTTCCCGACCTCGGCCGTGTCGGTCTGATCCTGCTGACCGAGCATCTGGTTGACTTCGGTCTCGGTCATCTTGGTCGGGGTGCCATGCGCCCCGACAAAGTCGCCGACCCCGGGGGTCTCCCGGACCGTGAACCAGGTCTTCTCGTTCAGCTCCATCTCGACCATGATGTAGCCAGGATAGGTCTTGCGCTCGACGGTCCGCTTCTTGTTGTTGCGGATCTCGGTGATCTTCTCGGTCGGGACCACGATCCGCCCGAAGTACGGCTGCAAGCCCTGGATCTTGACGCGCCGTTCCAGCGCGTCGCGGATCGTATCCTCGCGGCTACTCTGGACCTTCAGGACATACCAGACCAGTTCGGGGGCGGGGTCGGCATCCGGGTCGATGGGCTCGTCGGTCGATTGGTTCATGCGAAGCCGTCGCGGATGGAGGAAAGAGCCGGACTCGAGCCAATCGGAGGAAGATCATCCGGGAGTCAAGCGGTCGAGCCCAGGTCGCTCGTGTTGTGGAAGCGGAGGACGCCGATCGCCTGGAGGAGGTTCGACCAGAGCCAGTCGACGCCGAACAGGAAGACCGCCATCACCGCCACCGTGACCAGGACGACGGTCGTGGCCCGCTTGAGATCCTCGCGGCTCGTCCACGAAACCTTGTTCATCTCGGCTTCGGTGGCGATCAGGAACTCGACGAAGGGCGGGAACTGGAGCAGACGGTAGGCGATCCATCCCAGCACCAGCCCGACCACGGTGGGGATGATGTAGGAGGCTTCGATGGAGATGTTCGGCTGGGCGCTCAGGGTCAGTTGCAGCTCGCGAAGCCCCATCACGATGATGAACGCGAGGGCCACGGCCGTGTAGATTCGGGCCTGACGCCCCTGGAGCGGCTTGTAGACGCCGACCTGGGCCAGGTTGGCCAGGAACGATGAGAATCGGCCCTTGGGAGCCGCGACGGGACCACCCTTGGCGACCTTGGTCGCCTTGACCGCCGGCGTTCCGTCTTTCACCTTGCCCATAACGGCACTCTCACATTCGGTGACTGGATCGGCGGGACCTCTCACGGCCCGTCGAGCACGAGCGGAGGGAATCGAACCCCCAACCGCCGGTTTTGGAGACCGGTGCTCTACCAATTGAGCTACGCTCGTATCTTTCAGCCAGGGCCAACATCATGGCCCCGGCCCGCGATAACCGGACGCGCAGGCGAGGGAAATCGCCGGCCGCCCCGAAATCACTCACTTCTTGCGGGATTCTTTGTGCGGCGTATGCTTCCGCTCGTGGCGGCAATACTTCTTGAGCTCGAGCCGGTCGGCACCGCGCGTTTCCTTCTGGGTCCGGTAATTCCGTTCCCCGCACGTGGTGCATTCCAGCCAGACATATTCGCGCATCGCCGGCTCCTAAACCGATCTCGTCTCGTTCGGATCGTCCCGGACGGAGGATGGAGCGGCGGGCCTGACCCAGACCGCTCCCACCTGGAAACACCCCGTCACGAGCCGAGGTTCAGTCCGATCTCACTGGAGGATCTTGGTCACCACGCCGGCACCCACCGTCTTGCCGCCTTCACGGATGGCGAACCGGAGGTTCGCTTCCATGGCGACCGGGGTGTGCAGCTCGACGGTCATCTTGATGTTTTCACCCGGCATGCACATCTCGGCTTCGCTGTTGTCTTCCGCCAACAGGTTGAGCACCGAGCCGGTCACGTCGGTCGTCCGGAAGTAGAACTGCGGCCGGTAACCCTTGAAGAAGGGGGTATGCCGCCCGCCCTCGTCCTTGCCGAGGACATACACCTCGGCCTCGAACTTGGTGTGCGGGGTGATCGAGCCGGGCTTGCAGACCACCTGGCCGCGTTCCAGGTCGTTCTTTTCCACGCCGCGGAGCAGGATCCCGACGTTGTCGCCGGCCTGCCCCGAGTCGAGGGTCTTCTGGAACATCTCGACGCCGGTGACCGTCGAGGTCTTGTTGTTGTCGAACCCGACGATCTCGACGGGGTCGCCAACCTTGATGATCCCGCGCTCGATACGGCCGGTGCCGACCGTACCACGCCCCTTGATCGAGAACACGTCCTCGATCGGCATCAGGAACGGCTTGTCGATGGCCCGTTCCGGCTCGGGGATGTACTCGTCCATCGTCTTGACGAGGTCGAGGATCGGCTTGGAGGCGACCGGGTCGCTGGGGTTTTCCAGGGCCGGGCGGCTGCAACCGCGGGTGATCGGGATCTCGTCGCCCGGGAACTTGTAATGGGTCAGCAGCTCGCGGAGCTCGAGCTCGACCAGCTCCAGAAGTTCCTCGTCGTCGACCAGGTCGATCTTGTTGAGGAAGACCACCAGCGCGGGGACGCCGACCTGGCGGGCCAGGAGGATGTGCTCGCGGGTCTGCGGCATCGGGCCGTCGGCCGCGGAGACCACCAGGATCGCGCCGTCCATCTGGGCGGCACCGGTGATCATGTTCTTGATATAGTCGGCGTGGCCCGGGCAGTCGATGTGAGCGTAGTGGCGGGCTTCGCTCTCGTACTCGACGTGGGAGACGGCGATGGTCACGGTCTTGTTGGCGTCGCGGACCGTACCGCCCTTGGCGATTTCCGAGTACGCCTTCGCCTTGGCCTGGCCGTGAGCGGCCAGGACGGCCAGCAGGGCGGCCGTCAGGGTCGTCTTGCCGTGGTCGATGTGCCCGATCGTGCCCACGTTGACGTGCGGTTTCGTCCGATTAAACGTTTCCTTGGCCATCGTTGCTCCCGTCGTCTCCTGGAAATCGAGGGCGTGGTGGCGGGTCCACCGTGGCCGCCGCGTGTCTTGACCGACGGTCTGATGCGCCGCCGGGCGGTCGGGCATGGATGCGGAACACGAGACGTCCCTCCCGGCCACCTCTTGGGGGCCGGGAGGGACGATCTCGAAAGCTGCCGCTGGGATTTGAACCCAGGACCTCGTCCTTACCAAGGACGCGCTCTACCAACTGAGCCACGGCAGCATATTCGGGGTGTTTTTAGCGGGGATCCATGCCCGGGCGAACTTCGCTAGGAACTTCTTCCGTCGGACCTCGAAGCGGGTGATGGGAATCGAACCCACGTTGCCTGCTTGGAAGGCAGGTACTCTACCATTGAGTTACACCCGCAGGCAATCCCACCGTCGAAGGAACTTCGCCAAGGGGCAAGATTCCAGAACCTGTCTCATCTCTTCAGTAGGCCGATTCCTCGAGATCCGTTTTGACCATCGGAGTGGGTGGAGCAGGATTCGAACCTGCGAAGGTAGAACCACCAGATTTACAGTCTGGCCCCTTTAGCCACTTGGGTATCCACCCGATCTGCTTCTCTTTTACCGTCCCGGCGTCTGCATTGCCAGTGTGCAGTCCCGGCTGTTGTTCGTCGCGAGAGAGCTGGCGGTGAGAGTCGAACTCACAACCGTCGGTTTACAAAACCGGTGCTCTGCCGATTGAGCTACGCCAGCCAGGACGTGCTGCGGAAGGGTTAATATACCGGCTCAATTTCATTCCGCAAGCCATCTTTCCCGTGGCTCCCTCATTTTCGATCCTCCGCCTGTGTTGACGCTTCCTGGATGTCATCGTGGGCCTGAATTCGCACCGTCCCGGCCTCCTGGCTCACCGCGAAGGGTGGAACCAGCGGCGGTAGAGGGTCATCAATCCGGCCAGTCGGTCGGAGTAAGGGAAGAGTTGGGGCCGGAAGCCCCCGGGCGATCGGGCGTGGATGACCTGCGGCTGCGCCAGCCCGCGCAGGCCTGCCACGCCGCCGACCCTCCCGAAACCGCTGGCCTTGAGGCCGCCGAAGGGGGCGGCCGCATGGGCCGAGTACGTCACCGCATCGTTGATCGAGACCATGCCGGCTTCCAGGCGGCGGGCGATCCGATCGGCACGACCTCGATCGCGGCCCCAGACGCTGGCCGACAGGCCGTAGGGGCTTGCGTTGACGGCGGACACCGCGGCCTCGTCGTCGGGCACGCCGCGCACCACCACGACCGGGCCGAAGCAGCCCGCCAGGGCGGCCTCGGGACCTCCATCGGAGGCGAGCAAGACCGTCGGTGGGTAGAACCAGCCCGGCCCCTCGGCGGGGCGTCCCCCGACCAGGATCCGGCCCCCCGCGGCGACGGCTCGCTCGATCATGGCCTGGAACCGGTCGCGGGCGGATGCGGAGATCATCGGCCCGAGGTCCACATTTCCGGCCGTGGGATCGCCGACGCGAAGGGCGGCCGCGCCGGCCGCCAGGGCGTCGGCCCAGGGCGAGGCGTCGCCGATCACGTAGATCCGCTTGACGGCGACGCACGCCTGGCCCGCGCCGACGAAGGCGGCCCAGGTCAGGGAGCGGGCGGTCGAGGGCAGGGGGGCGTCGGGCAGGACCACGGCCGGGTCGAACCCCGACAGTTCGGCGACGCAGGGGATCCCGCGCCGTCCCAGTTCGCCGATGATGCTCCGGCCGGCCTCCACGCCGCCGGTGAACATCCCCTGGTCGATGCGCGAGGCGACCAGGGCACGGCCGACCTCGGGCCCGCCGTGGACGGCAGCCACCAGCCCGGAGGGGAAGCCGGCTTCGTCGATGCTCTGCTGAAGCTTGACGCCCAGCCCCGCCGCCAGTTCCGAGGGCTTCCAGACCACGGCGTTGCCCGCTGCCACCGCCTGGGCGATGGGCGGGGCGTTGAGGTAGAGCGGGTAGTTCCAGGTCCCGATCATGCCGACGACGCCGACGGGCATCCAGCGCAGGCGTGCCGGAGGGATCAGCATGGCCCTTTGCCAGCCCGGCCCGATGCGTTGGTCGGCCAGGGCCTTGCCGGAATTCAGGACCGTCCAGCGGACCGCGTCGAGGGCGGCGAGCACCTCGCCCATCGCCTCGTTCGAGGGCTTGCCGATAGCATCCCGGATGGCCAGGGCCCAGGCGTCGGAGTCGCGGGCCAGGATGCGCCACCAGCGACGCAGGGCCTCGCGGCGCTCCCGGTGGGACGTGCGTCCCCAGTCCTGCTGGGCGACGCGGGCCCGTTCGACGATGCCGGCCACGTCGTCGGGATCGGTGGGGGAGGCCCGGCCGAGGACGGCCCCGGTTGCGGGATTGCGGGCAACCAGGGCGTCGTCGGCCTCGATCCTACGCATCGGGACCGATCAGGCGGCGGTCCGCAGGGGTTTCGGACCGGGGGTCTCGAAGGTATCGAGGACCAGCGAGGCCACCAACCATTCCAGGGGCACGTCGAGGGCCTTCGCCTCGGCGGAGAGCTTCTCGAACAACGCGGGGGTCAAAGTGACGGCCAGGTTATCGTTGCCCATGGTCGGCTCCGGTCGGAAGTATGCGGGTATTAAGCCATCCTCGGGTGAATTCACGAGTGGTAGCCGGACCTAGAGCATCTCGCGTGCCAAACCCGAGGATGGCCGGTTCACCGGGCCCCGGCCTTCAGGTCGATCTTGGGGAACAGGGGGGCCGGCTTGCCGTCGACGAGGTCGGCCGTGACCCGGAGCGGGATCCCGGACGTGGGCGTCGCGGCGTCGGCATACCGGACGTCGTCCCAGCCGCGTGCCTCCGCGAAGTTGAATGCCCGGTAGAAGGTTTCCGCCGTCGCCGGCAGGAACGGCTTGATCAGGATCGCCACGGCGCGGAGGGCGTCGGCCAGGTTGACCATGACGACCTCGGTGGCCGCCGGGTCGCTCTTGACCAGGGTGAACGGCTTGGTGACCTCGATGTAGCGGTTGGCGGCGTCGAGCACTTCCGTCCAGATGGCCAGCAACGCCGTGTTGTACTGGAACGCCCCGACCTGATCGCGGAGCCGATCGGCCAGCGCGGCGAGGTCGAGCCCGGCGCGCCAGGCGGTCGGGTCGATGGTCGCGGCGTTGGCCAGGGTCCCGCCGAAGTACTTGACGCACATCGACAAGGTGCGGCTGTAGAGGTTGCCCAGGTTGTTGGCGAGCTTGGCGTTGTACGTCTCGGCGAAGCGCTCGAACGAGAATTCGCCGTCGCCGCCGAACGGGCACTGGTCCATGAAATAGAACCGGAACCCCTCGGCCGAGAACTGCTCGACGATGTCCATCGGCTCGACGACGTTGCCCAGGCTCTTGCTGAGCTTCTGCAACTCGCCGGTCGACTCGTCCTTGCGATACACGAAGCCGTGGCCGAACACCCGCTTGGGCAACGGCAGGCCGGCCGACATCAGCATGGCGGGCCAGAGGGCGCAGTGGAACCGGGTGATGTCCTTGCCGATGACGTGGACGTCGGCCGGCCAGGTCCGGTCGAATCGCTCCGGGTCCGTGCCGTAGCCGATGGCGGTCACGTAATTGAGAAGGGCATCGAACCAGACGTAGATGGTCTGGTTCGGGTCGAACGGGACCGGGATGCCCCAGGTGAACCCCTTGCGGCTGATCGACACATCCTGGAGGCCGGCCTTGACCAGGCTGAGGATCTCGTTGCGGCGGCTCTCGGGCTGGATGAAGTCCGGGTGGGCCTCGTAGTGGGCCAGCAGGCGGTCGGCGAACGCGGACAGGCGGAAGAAGTAATTTTCCTCCTCGACCTGCCTCAGCTCCCGATTTGGGTGGTTCGGGCAGCGGCCGTCGACGATCTCCTTCTCGGTCTTGAAGGCCTCGCAGCCGTCGCAGTACAGGCCGGTATACGCCTTCTTGTAGATGTCCCCGGCGTCATAGACGGCCTGGATGAACTTCTGGCAGCCGACGTGGTGGCGTTCCTCGCTGGTCTGGATGAAGTCGTCGTTGGAGATCTCCAACGCCTCCCAGACCGACCGGAACTGGCGGGCCATGTCGTCGACGTAGGGTTTGGGCTCGACCCCGAGTTCGGCGGCGCGCTGGGTGACCTTGATCGTGTTCTCGTCGTTGCCCATCAGGAAGTGGACGGCGTCCCCTTCCATCCGGCGGAACCGGGCCTGGACGTCGGCGCCGATCTTCTCGAACGCGGTGCCGATGTGGGGCCGGCTGTTGGGATAGTCGATCGCCGTCGTGATATAAAAGCTGCTGCCCATCGTCGCGCCTCGATCCGTCGCCCCGGTCCCCCCCGGGATGCGAGGGGGCGACCGCCGGGAGATTCGACACGGGCCGACCTCCCGGCGTTCGGCCCTCATCTTACGGCATCGCCGGGGCGGGGGCCATCCGATCGGCGCGATGGTCGGATTGCCTTGCGAGCCCGCCGGCCGTTATGGTGGAGCCATCTGGAACCGGGGGTTCTCCCCGCCACTTCGACCCTCTCCGCACCCAAGGTTGATTCCCATGGCCACCGCCGACGCCCCGACCCGGATGTACATCGACGGCAACTGGAGCGACGCCGACGGCGGGAAGACGCTGCCGGTGATCAATCCGGCCGACGAATCGACCCTGGGCGAGGTGGCCTACGGCGGCCGGGCCGAGGCCGATCGCGCGATCGAGGCCGCCGCGCGGGCCATGCCGGCCTGGAAGGCGCTCACGGCCTACGACCGGGCCAAGATCCTCAAGAAGACGGCCGAATTGATCCGCGAACGGGTCGAGACGATCGCCCGGGTGCTGACCCAGGAGCAGGGCAAGCCCCTGGCCGAGGCCAAGGGGGAGGTCAACCACACCGCCGACACGTTCGAGTGGTTCGCCGAGGAGGGGAAGCGGTCCTACGGCCGGATCATCCCGCCGACGGCGGCGACCAAGCGGCACATGGCGATCAAGCACCCGATCGGCGTGGTCGGCACGATCACCCCGTGGAACTTCCCGTCGGCGATGGTCAGCCGCAAGATCGCCCCGGCCCTGGCCGCCGGCTGCACCGTGGTCAGCCGCCCGGCCGACCAGACGCCGATGACCATGATCCACCTGTTCCGCTGCATGGAAGACGCCGGGCTGCCCAAGGGCGTGGCCAACCTGGTGATCGGCGACGCGGTGGAGTTCGCCGATGCCCTGTTCGCCCACCCGGCCGTGCGGAAGATCAGCTTCACCGGCTCGACCCGCGTGGGCAAGGAACTCATCCGCCGCTCGGCCGACGGCGTGAAAAGGCTCAGCCTGGAACTGGGCGGGCATGCCCCGCTGATCGTCTTCCCGGACGCCGACGTGGCGCAGGTGGCCCAGGCGGCCGTGCTCGGCAAGTTCCGCAACAATGGCCAGGTCTGCATCGCCCCGTCGCGGTTCTACATCCACGAGAAGATCAGCCAGGATTTCGCCGACGCCGCCGTCGAGCTGACCAAGAAGCTCAAGCTCGGCAACGGGCTCGACGAGGGGACGCAGGTCGGCCCGATGTTCGCCGAGCAGGCGCTGGACAAGACCCGGTCGCTGGTCGACGACGCCAAGGGCCGGGGGGCGAAGATCCTGACCGGCGGCGATCGCTCGTCCCGGTTCGACAAGGGCTACTTCTTCGAGCCGACCATCCTCCGCGAGGTCGACGGCTCGATGCGGCTGATGACCGAGGAGCCGTTCGCCCCGGTCATGCCTTTGCTCGACTTCAGCAAGCTCGACGACGTGATCGCCGCCGCCAACGCCACCCCCTACGGCCTGGCCGCCTACGTCTTCACCAACGACCTGACCGTGGCCACCCGGATGGCCGAGGGGCTGGAAGCCGGCATCATCGGGATCAATGACCCCGTGCCCGCCACCCCCCAGTGCCCGTTCGGCGGCATGAAGGAATCCGGCCTCGGCCGCGAATTGAGCATCGAAGGCCTGGACGCCTACCTGGAGACCAAGTACGTCTCGATCGGCCTGCGGGCCTGATCGGCCGAGAGCCACGCGTCATCCGGACGGGGAGGGACCATGAGCATCGCCGAGTCGCCGAAGCTGATGACCGCCGAGGAGTTCATGGCCCTGCCCGACGACGGCCGGGAACGGTGGCTCCACGACGGCCAACTTCACATCAACGAGGACTCGATGACGGCCCGCAACTGGGTCCATAGCGAAGCCCTGATCACGATCGGGACGTACCTGAGGAACTGGTTGGTTCAACAACCCAGGCCGAGGGGAAAGTTCGTCGGTGGCGAGGCGGGATGCGTGCTGCGTCGTAATCCCGACATCCTCGTCGGCGTGGATATCGCCTACATTTCCGCCGCCCTTGCCGCCGCGACTCCACGAACTCAGGCCTTCTACGACGGGCCTCCGGTACTCGCCGTCGAAATCCTTTCTCCATCGGACACCCTGGGCGACATCCTGAGCAAGACCGAATCCTATCTCGCGGCAGGTTCGGTGGTTTGGATCGTCGACCCCTACTCTCGCATCGTCACGGTCCATCGGCCGGACCACCCACCACGGCCCCATTCCATCGGGGATGAATTGGCGGCCGACCCCTACCTGCCCGGGTTCCGCGTGGCCGTGGCCGACTTCTTCGAGGATTGAGCCCCGCCGAGCATGAGGCACAGCCATGAGCGCCGCCGACCCCGTGACGAGGTTGATGACCGCCGAGGAGTTCATGGCCCTGCCCGATGATGGCAGGGAACGGTGGCTCCTCGACGGCCAGGTCTACACGCTTGAGGATTCGATGACGGTCCGCAACTGGGTCCATAGCGGCGTGGTCACGAACGTCGCCTTCGCCCTCAAGGGGTGGCTCCGGACGCAACCACTCCCGCGTGGGCGCATTGCCACCGGGGATGGCGGGTTTCGCCTCCGTCGTGATCCTGACATCCTCGTCGGGGCCGACGTGGCCTATGCCTCCGCGGCATTGGTCGCCGCCACTCCCCGAAAACAGCCCTATTACGATGGCCCTCCGACGCTCGCCGTCGAGGTCCTTTCGCCATCGGACAAGCATGAGGATGTTGTGGCCAAGGTCGAGGCGTACCTCCAATCGGGCTCGGTCGTGTGGGTCGTCGATCCCGACTTCCGCATCGTCATGGTCCATCGGCCGGATCACCCCGCCAGGTCGTATTCCATCGGCGATGAACTGTCGGCCGACCCCTACCTGCCCGGGTTCCGCGTGGCCGTGGCCGACCTCTTCGAGGATTGAGCCCCGCCGGCCATGCCCCGACCTCCCCTCTGGCTCAAACGGTTGCTCTTACCCGCCTGGAACGGCGGTCATCACCTCGCCTGGAAGGTGGGCGAGGTGGCCGGCTCGATCGGCCAACGTCGCTGGGGTCGCTGCGAGGTTTGCGGCACGTTGGCCTTGTATCTCCACCGACCCCGGGCGATCCCGGCCGAGTTGCGGAGGCGGTGGGGGTTGACGACCCGGGTCGCGACGGCGGTCGTCCACAAAGAGACCGACGACTGCTCACATTGCGGGGCCAAGCTCCGGGCCCGGCGGCTGGCCCGCGTCCTGCTCGATCTGTATCCGACCGATGTTCGGCCCGCCCGATCGATGGCGGATTGGGTCGAAACTGCGGCGGCCCGATCGCTCCGGGTGGCCGAGTTCAACCGGGTCGAAGGGCTCCACGAAATCCTGGCCCGACTGCCCCGGTTCGAGGCGTCGGACTACCGCGACGGGGCCGAACCGGGGAGCGTCATCGATGGGGTCCGGAGCGAGGACCTGACCCGGTTGACCTATCCGGATGGGGCGTTCGACCTGGTGCTCACGTCCGAGACGCTGGAGCACGTGCCCGACCTGGAAGCCGCTCTGCGGGAGATCCGCCGCGTCCTGGCCCCCGGCGGGCGGCACGTCTTCACCGTCCCATTATTACCGGGCGTCCCGCTCACTTTCGCCCGCGCCCGGCTCGAACCGGACGGGACGAAGGTCGACCTGGCCCCGCCGATCTGCCATCCCGGCGGGGATGTCGGCTACCCGGTCTTCACCGAGTTCGGGGCCGATTTCCCCGACCTCGTCCGGCGGGCCGGGTTCGAGGTCGAGGTCCGATTCGGCCCGACGACCGAGGACGACGTGGCCCAGGTCTACGTCGCCCGCCGGGTCGGCTAGTTGATCACGGTGAGGGCGGCGGCCTTACGGTCGGCCTTGTCCTGGAACGACTTGAGGGCCGGGGTGTCCTCGGCGAACCGGGCGACTTCTTCGAGGAGGGCCTCCACCATGTCGGCCTCCTTGACGTGGCGGATCGGCACGCCCCTTTTGAAGATGACGCCCTTGCCCGAGCCGGCGGCGATGCCGAGGTCGGCCTCTTTGGCCTCGCCGAAGCCGTTGACCAGGCAGCCGAGGATGCTGATCCGCAGGGGGTCCTTGAGGTGGGCCATCTTGGCCTCGACCTCGGCGACGATCCGCTCCAGGTCGATGTCGAGCCGGCCGCAGGTCGGGCAGGCGACCACCTCGGGCCGGTTCACCCGGCGGTCGCAGGCGCGGAGGATGTCGAAGCCGGCGGCGATCTCCGGGACCGGGTCGCCCAGCAGGGAGACCCGGATCGTGTCGCCGATGCCCCGCAGGAGGATCGCGCCGATGCCCGCCGAACTCTTGAGCGTGCCGTACTCGCGCGAGCCCGCCTCGGTGATCCCGACGTGGGTCGGGTAGCCGCTCTGGGCGGCGAACTGGGTGTAGCACTCGACGGCGGTCGGGACGTGGCTGGCCTTGAGCGAGACGATGATCTGGCGGTAATCCAGCGACTCGCAGATCTCGATGGCCCGCAGGGCGCTCTCGACCATCGCCTCGGGGCAGGGGAAGCCGTACTTCTCGATCAGGTCCTTTTCCAGGCTGCCGGAGTTAACCCCGATCCGCATCGGCACGCCCTTGTCGCGGGCCTTGCGGACGACCTCCTTGAACCGCTCCACCCCGCCGATGTTGCCCGGGTTGATCCGGATCTTGTCCACGGCCCTCTTGCCGTCGGCGGTGGTGGCGTCCAGGCAGGCCAGCGCCATCCGATAGTCGAAGTGGATGTCGGCGATGAGCGGCAGCTTGATCCTCGGCTTGATCGCGGCGCAGGCTTCCACGTCGGCCTTCTTGGGGACGGTCACGCGGACCATCTCGCACCCGGCCTCTTCGAGCCGGTGGATCTGGGCGATCGTCTCCTCGATGTCGAAGGTGTTGGTCGTCGTCATCGACTGGACCAGGATCGGCTTGTCGCCGCCGACCACCTGGTCGCCGATGCCGACCTCGCGCACCTTGTGCCGGCTCACCGTCGTGCTGTAGGCCATCGTCGCCGTGTCCCAATTGCCTGTTCGTGTCGGCCTTTGCGGCTATCGACCACGCCACCATGCGTCCACCGTCTATGGTACATCCTCGTCCCGGAGAGGGTCAAGGCGACGCGCGGCCCTCAAAAGGGCACCAGCCGCCGGAAGCCATGCCCCAGGATGACCGGATACAACGCGAGGTTCCGCCCTAGCGCGGCCGACCGCGAATAGCGGGGGACACGGGCGGGCTCGCCCGACCGGATCCGTTCCAGCGCGGCGGCCAGGCCCCGGAGGTGGGTCGGGCCGAACGGGCCGTCGTGAATGCGATCGACCAGTTCGTGAGGGAGGGCACCCGGGCCGTGGCCGGCCCCGAGCCAGGCGCCGAGGATGGCCGCGATCGAGTCGGTGTCGCCTCCCGCGGCGATCGCCCCGGCCAGGCACCGCATCGGATCGTCGCCATCCAGCAGCAGGGCGTAAGTCGCGAACGCGAGCGTGTGGACGACAAAGCCGGACGTCCCGCATGATACAGCCGCTTCGGCGATGCCCGAACCGGATCGGGCGTGATCCCGCCCCCGGACGATGGCCGCGGCCAGTTGGGGTTCGGTGACGACCCGGCGGGCCACCTCCTGGGGGCCTTCGAAGCCCGACCCGGCCTCGCCTCGGGCGCAAGCGGCGGCCAGTTCGGCGACGTAGAGGGCCCCCTCGACGGCCCGGGAGTCGCGATGGGTGACCTCGGCCAGCGCCCGGCCGAAGGCGAGCCGGCGCGGGTCGTCGGCGTCGCGGAAGAAGGCCCCGACCACCGCCGCCCGCATCGCCGCGCCGTTGCCCGCCGACATCACCCCGGTCGGCCGCAACCCCAGGCCGATCCGACCGCAGGCACGCAGGGTCCCCAGCCCCACGCCCCAGGGCAGCCGGCAGGCCCAGCCGAACAGGGAACGGCGGAACACCCGGACGCAACGGTCGAGGTCGTCGGGGTGGAGGGCCAGGGCCTGGGCCACCAGGGCCGATTGCTCGGTGTCGTCGGACACGAACCCCGTCCGCCCCAGCAGCCGGAACCGATCGATCCGCCCGAACCGCCTCGCGATCGACCGCGCGGTCATCCTCTCGGCGGGCAATCCCAGGGCATCGCCCAGGGCCGTGCCCAGCAGCGTCGCGGCGATCCGGTCGTCGGGCGGGCAGACCGTTGCCGACTCCCCATCGTTTGAAACCGCCAGCTTCGCACCCATCAGCAATCTCCCCCTCGGGCCATCCAGGCCGGATCGACGGATCCAGGATCGCAGGACATCAATCCACTGACAAGAGTACGACCGCGATCCGATCGGGTCGGGGTCGGGCCATGCAAAGGCCCTCGGGCGGTGGTATCATCGCCCGCCCCGGATGCCGGTCCCGTTCGCATCCTCCACCCCTCCCGGGAGGCTCGTCCATGCGGTCTTTTTGCGTTCTCCTCGCCCTCGGGCTGATCTCGGCCGATGCCCGGGCCGCGGAGCCGAAGCGGTTCGACGTCGTGGTGTACGGGTCGACGCCCTCGGGGGTCCTGGCGGCGGTGGCGGCGAGCCGCGAGGGGGCGACCGTCGCGGTGGTCGAGCCGATGGACTGGGTCGGCGGGATGATGACCAGCGGGTTGAGCTTCAGCGACTCGAACCAGACCGCCCGCGAGACCCTGTTGGGTTTGTTCGAGGAAGTCCATCTCCGGATCGAGAAGCACTATGCGGACAAGGGGGTCACACTGCCGTATCAGGTCCGGGTGAAGGATCAGGCGAAGTGGACCTACGAGCCCCACGTCGCCGACAAGGTCTTCCGCGACATGCTCCGCGAGGCCAAGGTGGCATTGTTCCTGGGCCAGGGCATCGCCCGGCTCGATAAGGACGGGCCGAGGATCCGCCGCCTGGCCACGACGGGCGGCGCCGAGATCGAGGGACGGGCCTTCATCGATGCGAGCTACGAGGGGGACCTGATGGCCCGCGCCGGGGTCCGGTCCAAGGTCGGCCGCGAGACGAAGGAGGAGCACGGCGAGTCCCTGGCCGGGCATCGCTACCCGAAGAAGGAGGTCGCCGCCTCGCCGTTCGGCGCCGATGGCCGCCTGCTGCCGCTGATGACCGCGAAGGACGCGGGCGACCCGACCCGGGCCGACGGCAAGATCATGGTCTACAGCTTCCGCCTCTGCCTGACCGACGACCCGGCCAACCGGGTGGCGATCGAAAAGCCCGCCGACTACGACCCGGCCCGGTATGAGTTGTACCGGCGGGCCTTCGCCGCCGACCCGAAGACCCCGTTCCCGATCGACCTCTACCCGATCCCCGGCGGCAAGCTCGACGGCAACAACGGCATCGGCAAGCAATTCTCGATCGGGCTGGTGGGCGCCAGCGTGGACTGGCCCGAGGGGTCGCCCGAACGCCGTCGGGCGATCTGGGAGGAACACAAATCGTACACCCACGGGTTCCTCTGGTTCCTGGCCCATGACGACGGCGTCCCCGAGCCGATCCGCACGCGGGCCCAGACCCTGGGATTGGCGAAGGACGAGTTCCCCGATCACGGCCACTGGCCGCCGGTGCTCTACATCCGCGAGGCCCGCCGGATGGTCGGCGTCCACGTCCTGACCCAGGCCGACATCCTCACCGAACCGACCAAGCCCGACGCGGTCGCCGTCGGCTCGTTCCCGATCGACTCGCACGACTGCCAGCGGATCCCGACCCCGGGCGGGGGGTTCATCAACGAAGGGACCATCTTCCCGGTCCGGATGAAAGATCGAGCCATCGGCTATCCCCACCACATCCCCTATCGGAGCCTGCTGCCCCAGCCCTCGGAGTGCGACAAC
The DNA here is from genome assembly GCF_051175315.1 of Tundrisphaera macrotermitis. Lineage (NCBI taxonomy): Bacteria > Pseudomonadati > Planctomycetota > Planctomycetia > Isosphaerales > Isosphaeraceae > Tundrisphaera > Tundrisphaera macrotermitis. The sequence continues at coordinate 368,936 of NZ_CP195100.1, read as the reverse complement.
CTCCTCGTCCCGGTCTGCCTGTCGTCCACCCACGTCGCCTTCTGCTCGGTCCGCGTCGAACCGACCTGGATGGCCCTCGGCCAGAGCAGCGGCATCGCCGCCACGCTCGTGGCGAAGGCCAACATTCCCGCCGACCAGCTCCCCTACGATCAATTGAAAGCCCGCCTCCAGGCGGCCGGGGTGGTGCTGGACCTCCCCCGCCCCTGACGCATGGGTGACCCCGAATGGCACACCGAAAGCCGACCCTGCCCGAGAAAGTCTGCCCGGCGTGCCATCGGCGGTTCGCCTGGCGGAAGAAGTGGGAGCGGGACTGGGACCGGGTGGTCTATTGCAGCGACGCCTGCCGCCGCAAAGGAAAAACAGACCCACCGGCCTGACCCTCGATCGGGAAAAACAGACCCACCGACGGCGCCATCCCGGCCGAGGAAAAACAGACCCACCGGGCCGAACCTTCGGCCATCCCAAGGATTGCGTCCCGGTTTGATTGGACCGTCGCACAGGCCTTACGGTGGAAACAACGGAGATCGACCATGCTCGAAGGACCCCTCGTCTTCGTCGATGTGGACACCCAGCGCGACTTCCTCGACCCCGACGGGGTGCTGTGGATCGCGGGCTCGGAGGCGATCCGGCCGAACCTGGCGCGTTTGACCCGGTTCGCGCGCGACCGGGGCATCCCCGTTTTGGCGACGGCCTGCGACCATGCGCCCGACGACGAGGAATTCGCCACCTTCCCGCCCCACTGCCTGTCCGGCACGCCCGGCCAGGAACGGGTCGAGGAGACGGCCTGGCCCGATTCCCGGGTGCTCACTTCGGGCGGCCCGGTGCCCGAGGCGCCGGTGCCGCACCTGACGATCCCCAAGCAGCAGTACGACGTGTTCTCCCGCCCGGACCTGCCCCGCGTGCTGGAGGTCTACGGCCGGGATCGGCCCACCTTCGTGGTCTACGGGGTGGCCACCGACTACTGCGTGGCCTGCGCCGTGGACGGCCTCCTGCGGCACGGCCACCGGGTCGCCGTGGTGGTCGACGCCGTCCGCGCCGTCGAGCCGGAGGCCGAGGCCGAGCACCTGACCGGCTTCGCCGACCGCGGGGCGCTCTTGACGATCACGGACGTCGTATGCGGAGATTGAAGCATGCGACCCGACCAGTTCAAGAAACGCCACCGGACGCCGCTCGCCAACGATCGGCTCCGCCGTCAAATCGCCGTCGAGGCCGCCCGGAGGATGCTCCGCTCGGCCGCCGAAGTGGATGAGTCCATCGGCACGCCCGCCTCGCTCGACTGGCTGGCCGAGGCCCCCGAGTCGGCCTTCTACGCCGCCAAGAGGAAGGCCGCCGCCGTGCTCGGCCACAGCGTCCGGCCGGGCGACCTGCCCGCCGACTCCGAGGTCCGCGAGCAGGTGATCATCCTGGCCCGCGCCGGGGGCGGGCCCGGCGACGAGGCGCCCGAGCCCGGCACCGAGGGCGGCCCCGCGCGGCTGGCCGACCTGCTGGATCGGTTCGCCGTCTACCGGCTCCGCCTGGCCCCTTTGGAGGCGGTCAAGCAGGACCCGCGGACCCACCCCGAGGGGGATGCCCTGTTCCACAGCCTGCAGGTCTTCGAACGGGCCCGCGACGCCCACCCCTACGACGAGGAATTCCTCCTGGCGGCGCTGCTGCACGACGTCGGCAAGGCGATCGACCCGCGAGAACCGGGGCCGGCCGGCGTCGAGGCGCTGCGGGGCTCGATCCCCGAGCGGACCCTCGCGCTGATCGCGGGATTCCACGACGTGCGGACGGGATCGACCCCCGACGACGCCGACTTCCGCGACGACCTCGCCGCCCTCCGCGAGATCGACGCCGCCGGCCGCGTCCCGGGCGTCCCCGTCGGCACCATCGAAGAAGCCCTGGACTACCTGGCCGGCCTGGAACGCGAAGCGTATCTGGAGTGACCCGAGATGGACACGATCGACGTCAGCGATCTCCCCGAACCATTCGCCCAGGCGGTGAAAGCCGTCGCCGAGACGTTCCGACGCCAACTCGCTTCGGATGTCGGGAAGGACGATAAAGCTCCCTCCCATCCCAGTCCGATCGAATTTCCCCGAAGAAAACTCGGTGTCATCGGGACTCTTTCTCGGGAAGAAATCTATGACGACCGCGTCTGACGCAGTCCTCATCGACACCAACATTTTCGTTTATGCGCTCGATGAGGAATCGGAGCATCACGGTCGCTCCCGCTTGATACTGAGTCAGGCCGCGACAGGCGAGAGGCCCTTTTGCGTCAGTCCGCAAACCCTGACGGAATTCTTCTCTGTCATCACCAATCCACGGCGGGTCAAGGCTCCGCTCGCCGCGGGCGAGGCCGTGGAGATGTCGAGGCATTGCTTGCTCTGCCGGGGATCACGCTGCTCCCCGTACCCGCAAGTACCGTCCCTCGCTGGCTCAATCTGGCCCGCCAGTGGTCCATCACCAAGGCGAAAATCTTCGATCTTCAACTTGCCGCGACGGCGCTCGAGAACGGCGTGACGACGATTTGCACGTTCAACGTCGCCGACTTTCGTCGCTTCGAAGGCATCAACGTCATTACACCCTGAGCTATCGACTTCTGAACTTCTGCCCCGAGGAATCCTGATCATGGCCGACGTGCCGACCCTGTTCTTCGATGTCGGGGGCGTGCTGCTCACCAACGGCTGGGACACCGGCGCCCGGAAAAAAGCGGCAGAGACTTTCGGGATCGACTTCGAGGAGTTCCAGGCCCGGCACGAGATGCTCAAGACGGCCTTCGAGACCGGCCGGCACACCCTGGACCACTACATCGCCCGGGCGATCTTCCACGAGCCCCGGCCGTTCACGGCGGACGATTTCAAGGCGTTCATGTTCGACCAGTCGGAAAAGTTGGGGGAAACGCTCGACTTCCTCCGCGCCCTGGCCGAGACGGGGCGATATCGGCTTTATACGCTGAACAACGAGTCGCGCGAGTTGCACGAGCACCGGGTCGAGAAGTTCGGGCTGGCCGGCATCTTCCGGGGGTTCTTGACCTCGTGCTATCTGGGGCAGGCGAAGCCGGATGAGGACATCTACCTGAACGCCCTGGGCATCGCCGCGTGCCACCGCGACCACGCCCTGTTCATCGACGACCGGGCCATGAACGTCGAAGTCGCGCAGGCCCTGGGCCTGAATGCGGCCCAGTTCCGGGGGCTCGACGACCTCCGCCGGGTCCTGGCCGATCGGGGCGTGACGGCCTGAGGCCGGGAGTCCTCTGCGACGATCCGCCTTGTGCGGCGGGGGGGCCCGGCTAGAATGACGGGCCGGGTCGTTGCGAGGTGGCGGGCGGAGTGCGGGGGTCCATCGGCGTGCGCATCGGTTATTTCGACTGCTTCAGCGGGATCTCCGGCGACATGACGCTGGGCGCCCTGGTCGATGCCGGGGTCGATCCCCGCGCGATCCAGTCGGCGGTCGCCAGCCTGGGGCTGCCCTGCGAGGTGACGTTCGACGCCGTCCGCCGGGGCGAGTTCCGCTCGACCTACGCCAACGTGATCACCGTCCCCGAGCACGCCCACCGCCGGCTCCACCAGATCGAGGCGATCATCGACGCGTCGACCCTGACCCCCCGCCAGCAGGACACGGCCAAACGGATCTTCCGCCGGTTGGGCGAGGCCGAGGCGCAGGTGCACGGGACCGACATCTCCCAGGTCCACTTCCACGAGGTCGGCGCCGTCGACTCGATCGTGGACATCTGCGGCGCGGCGGTCGGCCTGGACCTGCTGGGCGTCGATCGGTTCGAGGCCAGCGCGATCCCCACCGGCAAGGGCTGGGTGCGGGCCGCCCACGGCCGGATGTCGATCCCGGCGCCGGCCACGGCCGAGCTGCTCAAGGGGATCCCGCTGGCCGCGTCGGAATCAAACTTCGAGCTGACCACCCCCACCGGCGCCGCGATCCTGGCCACGGTCGTCGAGCGGTTCGGGCCCTTGCCCGCCATGACCATCGAGACGATCGGCCTGGGGGCCGGCACCCGGGAGCTGGCCGAGCAGGCCAACGTCGTCCGGCTGTTCATCGGGCAGGTCGACACCCCGGCCGCGTCGGACCGGATCTGGGTGCTGGAAACCAACATCGACGACCTGCCGGGCGAGATCATCGGCCACACCACCACGCTGCTGATGGCCGCCGGGGCCCTGGACACCTTCCTCACGCCGATCCAGATGAAGAAGAACCGGCCCGGCACGATGATCTCGGTCCTGTGCGACCGGGCGAAGATCGCACCCCTGGAAGAGATCCTGTTCCGCGAGACGACCACGCTGGGCATCCGCCGCTACGAGGTCGGCCGCCACAAGCTGAAGCGGCAGGCCGCCACGGTGGAAACCCCGTTCGGCCCGGTCCGGGGGAAGCTCGGCTGGATCGAGGGCCGCCCGCCCACCTTCAGCCCCGAATACGAGGACTGCGCCCGGGTCGCCGCGGAGCAGAACGTGGCGCTCCGCGAGGTCTACGACGCCGCCCATGCCGCCTACGGCCGGCCCGCCCCGGCGACGCCCGAGCCGGTCCCCCCGCATCCCCACGACCATTAATCCCAACGCGCGACGCGACCGATCGGCCTCGGGGCCGTCGGCAATCCAAGGAGGGACTCGCGCATGCTGACGGCATGGCACACCACGCTGACCGCGACCCTGGGGCTGGGGCTGGCCGCGCTGGCCTCGGTCTGCTTCATCCTCTGGCGACGCATCCACGCCCTCTCGGCGATCGTGGAGCGGCCCGCGCGGGCCGAGCCGGTGATCATCCCCATCGAGCCGCCCTTCGCGCCGACGCCGATCGTGCCGGCGTCCCTGGTCGTCGTCCCGGCGCCGTCGAGGCCGTCCGGGCCGAGGGCCGGGTTCCGGGCCGACCCGGCGGAGGTGGCCGAGGCCGGCCCCACCTTGATCGCCGTGCCCCGGCTGGAGATCACCAAGCCGCCGGCCGCGAGCGACATGGATCGACGCTTCGCCGACGTCTGGGCCCTGGCCGACGCCGGCACGCCCGCCGCGACCATCGCCGGGCACACCGGCTACCCGATCGGCCAGGTCGAGCTGATCCTCGGCCTCCGCCGCCGCCTGCCCGCCACCGCCGGGGCCGCGACCGATGGATGATCCCGGGCCCTCGGAGATCGACCGGACGCGGTCGGCCGTGCTCAACATCCTGGTCGCCGCCTCCGCCGGGATCGCGGCCAGCGGGTGGCTGCTCCGGGATCGGGAGATCACCGAGGCCCCGCCCGGCGGCACGCTCCAGGCCCACCGGCTGGCGATGCTGCTCCTGCTGGGGCTGGTGGCCATCGCCTACGCCACGCTCCGCGCGGGGCCGGGCAAATTCCGGGTGATCGCCGCGGCGGTCGCCGCCCTGGCGGTCCCGCTCGGGCTGGCCCACGGCTGGTATGTCGACCCCGCGTTGCCGACGATCGCCCCGTTCTGGGTCGCCGCCCTCGGGCTGGGCGCCCTGGCCTATCCGCGCGGGGGCCGATCCGTGCCCGGCGCCGACGAAAGGTCCCGATGACGCCCACGCAACGCACGATCCTCTGGATCTACGCCGGCCTGATCGCCATGTGGCCGATCCGCCACCTCGTCCTGATCTACGCGTTCAAGCGCCTCGACTTCCTCACCCTCCGCTCCCCCCTCTGGACCGCCCCCGACCCGCCCCTGGTCTCGGCGATCATCCCGGCCAAGGACGAGGAAGCGACCCTGCGCTTCTGCCTGGACTCGGTCCGCGCCCAGACGTATCCGAACTTCGAGATCCTGGTCATCGACGACCGCAGCACCGACCGCACCGGCGCGATCGCCCGCGAGGCCGCCGCGATCGACCCGCGAATCCGGGTGATCACGATCGAGGACCTGCCCCCCGGCTGGACCGGCAAGACCCACGCCCTGCACGTCGCGGCCCAGCAGGCCCGGGGGCAGTGGTATTGGTTCCTCGACTCCGACACCCGCCACGAGCCCGATAGCCTCTCGATCGTCCTGGAGTACGCCCGGTCGCACGACGCGGCCCTGGCCAGCATCCTGCCGGAGATGCGCTGCGAGAGCTTCTGGGAGCAGGTCGTGCAGCCGCTGCTGGGGATCGTCCTGGTCCAGTCGTTCCCCCTGTTCTGGGTCAACGACCCCCGCAAGAAGCTGGCGTTCGCCAACGGCCAGTACATCCTGATCCGCCGCGACGCCTACGAGGCCTCCGGCGGACACGAGGGGGTGCGCGACAAGTTCGTCGAGGACATCTACCTGGCCAAGGCCGTCAAGAGGGCCGGCTACGCGATCCGCACCGCCATCGCCCCGGAGATCGGCTCGACCCGGATGTACACGTCGCTCTCGCAACTCATCCGGGGCTGGAGCCGGATCCTCTACGACGCCCTCGGCCGGGACCCCTGGAAGCTGCTGCGCAAGGGGCTCGACCCTTTGTTCTTCAGCCAGACCGCCCACGTCGCGCTGGCGGTGGCGCTGGTCCTGCTGGCGATGGGTCGCCGCGACCCGTTCACCTGGTGGCTCCTGGGGCTGAGCGTGGCGCACCACGTCTTCGCCATCACGGTGCTGCAACGCCTGTACGTCCTGTCGGTCCCGCGCTCGCGTTACGTCGGCTGGTATCCGGTGGCGGGGATCGTCCTGGACGTGATACTGTATCGTGCCATCCAGATGTGCGTGACCGGCCGCGTCACCTGGCGGGGCACCGCCTACGCCGGGCCGGCCGCGACGAAGCCCCGGACCTGAACCCGAGCCGAGATCATGGGCACCATCGACCCCGCGACCGGCCGCGTCACCCGGGGTTGGCCGAGTCTGGCCCGCCTGATCGTCGTCCTGATGGCCGGGGCGGTCTTGAGCATGCTCGTGATGGGTCCTCAGGCCTGGAACGCAGCCCGGACCGCCGCCGGATCGGCGGCTTGCCGGAACAACATCCACCAGATCGGCCTGGCACTGGAGAGCTACCACGAAGCCTGGGGCCGGTTCCCGCCCGCGTACCTGGCCGATGAGCACGGCCGGCCGATGCATAGCTGGCGGGTCCTGATCCTCCCCTACCTGGAACAGTATGACCTGTACACGTCATACAACTTTGCCCAGCCCTGGGACGGGCCGGGCAATCGCCCTCTGGTCGACCGGATGCCCGGGGTTTATGCCTGCCTGAACCGGCATCCGGACCAGCGCAAGTCCTTGACCAGCTACGCCGCGATCACCGGCGAGGGAACGGCGTTCCCCGGCGACCGCTCGACCGACCGCGCGGCGATCCGCGACGGGACGAGCACGACGCTGATGCTCGGCGAGGTCGCCGACGTCGCCATCCCCTGGACCGCCCCCTGGGACATCGACGCGTCCGCCCTGGGTGACCCGTCCCGGCCGGGCATGTCGACCCGCGATCCCGGCGGCCCGGTCGTGATGTTCGCCGACGGCCGTTATCGACGGCTCGTCGAACCCCTATCGCCGGCCACGCTCCGGGCCCTGTCGTCCATCGACGGCGGCGAGCCGATCGACCCGGAGATTCTCCCGTGATTCCCCGGCCCGATCCGGTACAATCGTCCGACGGATCCGAATGACCTGGGCGACGCAGCCGGAGGAGTCGGGACGATGATCATTCCGTGGGCGACCGATGCGCCGATCTACCATCGGCCCTGGGCCACGATGGGCCTGATGGCCGCGACGATCGCGGTGTTCGCGGCGACGGCCGGCCTGGGCGTCGACGAGGTCGAGCCCTACATCCTCAGCCACGGCGACGGCCTGCATCCGGTGCAGTGGCTGACCTCGAACTTCATCCACGGCGATATCCTCCACCTGGCCGGCAACCTGATCTTCCTGTGGGCGTTCGCCCTGGTGGTCGAGGGCAAGGTCGGGTTCTTCCCGTTCCTGGCGATCTACCTCGGGATCGGCATCGTCCAGAGCGGGGCGGAGCAGGTGTTGATGCTGGGGGCGAACGAGGCCACCGGCTCGTTCGGGGCATCGGCGATCATCTACGGGCTCCTGGCGATGGCCATGGTCTGGGCCCCCAAGAACGACCTCTCCTGCGTCGTGATCCTCGGGTTCCGGGTCTTCATGCTCGACATCGCCATCATGTGGTTCGCGGCCCTGTACCTGGCCCTGGAAGCCTTCGGCACCCTCAAGCAGGGGTTGGGGGTTTCGACCGAACTCCTCCACCTCTCCGGCGCGGCGGTCGGCTTCGCCCTGGCCACGATCTTGCTGAAGATGGATTGGGTCGACTGCGAAAAGTGGGACCTGTACTCGGTGTGGGGCGGCCACGTGGGTCGGGATAAGCCCAAGGTCGCCCGGAAGGTGAAATTGCCCGACTCCGTCCCCGCCAAGGGGAAGCGGAAGAAGAAGGCCAGGGCCGACGACGACGGCCCGAGCAGTCCCGACGACAAGGCCGACCTCGCCGCAGATCGGATGCGGAGGGCGATCGCGGAGGGGAATGCCGTGGCGGCCCTGGCCTACCACGACAAGGCGATCAAGGCCCGGCCAGGCTGGCGGCCGACCGACCCCGAATGGCTGTCATTGATCCAGCTCCTGGCCACGGCGAAGGACTGGGGCGGGTCGGTGGCCGTCATGGAGGATTACCTCCAGAGGGCCATGAAGCCCTCGCCCCGGGTCCGGCTCCGGCTGGCCCAGGTCCTGATCCGCGAGCAGCAACGCCCGGTCCACGCCCTGAGCGTGCTCGAATCGATCCCTGAGGGGACGCTGGCCACCGACCTCGAAGCGACCCGCCGGAAGCTCGTCGCCCAGGCCGAGCAGATGCGCGACGACGGGGTGCTGGAACTGGACGGCAAGGCGTGGTGACGACGGCAGTCGGAACCGGACGACCTGGCCGCGATGATCCGACGCCAGGTCGGTGAAGAACGCGCAGCGGAGCCGATCGGCGTAGTTGCGGACCCAGACGTGGTCGATGTCGTAGATCGGGGCGAAGGAGGGGAAGGTCGCCCGCCAGCCCCGCGACCTCCGCGCCGCGAGGTCGTAGCCGGCCCGGTCCAGGCCGTCGAAGCCCAGGCTCCGGCCCACGCAGTTGAAGTCCCCGGCGACCAGGTCGAACGGCTCCCCGGCCTTCTTCGCGGCCTCGCACGCCTCGGCGACGCTCCGCAGGAACGGGGCCCGGTGGAGCCTCGGATGGCTCAGGCCGTCGACCACCAAGATCCGGATCGGGCGGCCCCGGACCGTCACCTCGGCCGCCATCGCGGCGCCGTTGACCACCGGGATCCGGCCCAGGGCACGCACCGGCCACCGCGATGCCACCACCAGCTTGAACCAGTAGCCCCGCACGGCGTCGGGCCCGTTCTCCACCTGGACCCGCGACGCCCCCGGCCCCATCGCCCCCACCAATCCGTCGAGCGGGCCGTCGGGCGGCCCCTCGCTCAGGATCACCACGTCGGTGGGATGGTCGAGGATCGTCCGGCGGATCTTCTCCCATCGGTCGGTGGCCATCACGCGGCCGCCGCCCCAGATCACGTTCCAGTGCAGCACCGAAACCTCGTCGCGATCGCCCGGATCCCCGCCCCCGGGGCCGAACCCCAGCAGCGGGATCGACCCGCCGACCACGGCGACCAGCCCGACCCCGCCCAGCAGGAACCGCCCGCCGGGCACGGATCGGCCCCGCGCCAGGAGGTCGAGCCCCAGGGCCGCAAGCCCCAGGGGGAACAGCGGGAGGTAGAGCAGCAGGCCCCACGCCGCCGATCGGTCGCGGACGAACTGCCCCACCGCCCCGGCGGCGATCACCGCGATCAGGGCGATCGCCGCGAGGAGCCGGGCCCGGCCCAACCAACCACCAGGGGACGCCCGAACTCTCATTGGGGCTTCGGATCCGGGGCCATCGACGTGTGGTCGTGGACGATCTTCCAGCCGTCGGGGAACCGGCGGAAGACCAGAGTGAACAGCCCGCCCGGCTTGCCGCCGTCGGGCAGGTCGAGCTTCCACGATCCCCGGACGAAGGCCGAATCCGCCGCCAGGGGCAGGACCTCGACCCCGGTGAACGCCACCCGGCCCATCGCCTTGCCGTCGGCCTTGTAGCGGCGGACGTACCGGGCCTTCATCGCCTCGAACCCGTCGTTGCGGTCGCCGCCGGACTGGAAGACGACGCCGGGGTCGTGCCAGTAGCCGTCGAGGAACCCGTCCAGGTCCCCCCGGTTCCAGGCCTCGACCTGGGAGTCGAGGACCTTGCGGATCGCCGCGATCGATGCGGCGTCATCGCCCCGGGCGACCGGGGCGAGGGCCAGCAGGAACGTCGCCATCAGGCAGGATCGGAGGGCCGTGTTCATGGCGGTCGATCACCGTCCGGGGGAAGGGGGGATCACCAGCGGGACTCGTAGAGTTCGCGGAGCCGGGCGCACTCCCGCGCGGCCTTCTCGTGCTGCCGGGCCAGTTGCTTGAAGCCGGCGATTTTGCCGACCCCGTTGGGGTCGGCCTGCGCCTGCCTGGCGGCATGGCGGAAGTTGGCGGCCTCGAACGTGTGCTCCATCTCGCGCTGGGCGTACATCGCCCCCTCGGCCCGGTTGAACGCCCAGCGCATCCCGACCGTCGCACCGGCCAGCACCACGGCGCAGAATGCGATCAGGATCATGAAGCTGCGGATGTGGAACGTGAGCATGGGGCCCATCCATCCCCGTCGCGACGGGATGCCGATCTCGGGCGGACCCCGGCCATTCTAACGGATCGGCCCGGCCGCGACACGGGCCCGGGACCGGCCCCATCCCCGGTCAGTTCTCGGAGATGATCTCCGCCCCCGAGCGCGACAGGTAGGCGGCGACGAGTTGCGGCGTGAGGGTCTCCTTCAGGAACCGGACCGAGCCGTCGGCCATCAGGAAGTTCGCCCCGCCCGGGTGGTAGCTGTGGAACTCCTGGCCATAGTCGCACCCCAGCCGGCCCGGCACGATGTCCTTCCGGCCGGTCCCGAAGATGGCGCAGGCATCCCACGTCGCCCCGGGCGGCAAGCTGTAGCGGGCGTTGACCGGGGCGCTCTGGTCGAAATAATTCTTCTGCCCGGCCCACAGGCCGTGGTCGGCCTCGGGGGCCTCGCCGATCATGACCGAGTGGCTGGTGCCGTCGGAGATCATCGGGATCGTGACGTTGGGATCGACGCCCATCAAGAGGATCCCGCGCCCCCCGCCCAGGGGGTTCCCATAATTGTTCTGGCAGTTGGTCCCGGGATAGCACCGCAGGCCCCGCTCGCCGTAGTTGCCGCCGTAGTCATTGCGGCCGAACAGGGGGGAGGTGGCCAGCGGGGTATCGCCGTTGGGGCGGAGCCGCGCCCGGCCGGGCCCCGACGGGCAGAGGTAAGCGTTCAGCGTGGTGCCGGCGGCCGTCCAGTTGCTCTCGTGCAGATACCATTGGTCCTGGTTGAACCCGTTGTAGAGCGGGGCCTGTTCCAGGTAGGGGAGGATGGCCGTGCCCCAGCTCACGATCCGCGCCGTGGGGGCGGCCGTGGACGTGGTCACCATGCCGCCATATCCCCCCTTGGGGAACACGTCCATGACCTGATAGTAGTTGTGGAGCGCCAGCCCCATCTGCTTGAGGTTGTTGACGCATTGCATCCGCCGGGCGGCCTCGCGGGCCGCCTGCACCGCGGGCAACAGCAGGGCGATCAGGACGGCGATGATCGAGATCACCACCAGCAGCTCGATCAGGGTGAAGCCGCCGCGCGGGCGATGTCGAAGGGTGTGACGCGCGAACATGAGGGGTCGTCTTTCCGCCGGGCCGGGCAAAAGGGAGGATCCCCGACCTGGCTCCGGCGCGTGGCGCATGGCAGACGACCTGCGAGCGGCCCGCCCGGATGCCCAAGGCCGGGGCATCGGAACAGCATCCCGACGGGCAGGTCTTCTGGCTCTCGGCTCGTGACGGTCCCCGGATCGGCCTTCCCGCCATTCAGGCAGTGGCACAGGTTGATCCGGGGGCCTGGCCGATCACAGCGGCGGCCCCGCGACGGATTCGCACCGTCTTCCCTATTCTCCCCCCGCACCCGGCCTGAGACCGGGGCAGGGGACACCCGTCGAGGAGATCATTAGACCAGGAGGCTTGCGCCCCGGTCAAGGGTCGCGACGCGGGGGTTGCGCTCCGATCCCAGGTTGTTTCCTTCTCAACCCGCAGAACCCGGCGAAGGCCGGCCGGTCAGCGTCCCGGGCATCACTCGACCGGGCCGAACTTGGTGTCGACGCGGGAAAGGCCATGACCGCTAACGACCTTCGCCTTGGGGATGATTCGCCGGGGCGTGATCATGACCAGATCGATCTCCGGCTCGCGGCCGGGTGCCGGCCGGCGACCCGACCGGCCGAGGTCGACGATCAAGCTCAACCCCTCGGGGATGTCGACCGTCCCCCGATGGGCGACCGCCCGGGATGCCGGCTTCTCGGCCCCGTCGGTGGGGAGGGCCGGGGCTCGGAGATCGAGATCGACCCTCAGCCCGGCGGGTACGCGGGTCCCGCTGACATCAACACGGAAGCGGTAACTTGCCGCCTCGCCGGGCCCCGGGTCCAGCTTCCCACCGAACTGAATGACGGCATGCGCCTCGTCGTAGGCCGTCACCCTCGGGGCCTGGATCAGGTTCGATGACGGCTCCGCGAGCATCCGTTTGAGCAGTCCACGCGTGGCCCGCTCGTCCAGGAGCCACCGGGGGAGGTCGGACGCCGGCTCGACCGTCTCGACTCGCCCCTCCAACCCCGCCCGCCAGTGGAAGGGGGCAAACGCGACAGCCCGGATATCGAAGGAGATCTGCGGAGGCTCGGGCTCGGCGTTGGGCCGCGCGGGATCGGCCGGGGTCTTCGGCGGGACGGCCGGGGCCGGGACCTTGACCGGTGGCGGCGCCGTGCCGGCCGGGGCCCCTTCGAGCGGGATCGACTTGTCCTGGGAGAACCCCAGCGACGTCGCCACCAGGGCGAGGCCGACGGCCGGGGGGAAGGCCGCGAACGGCCAGAGCGAGGGGCGGGGGCGAGCGGGCATCATGCCGAGAAGCTCCTGGATCCGGGGGAGGAGGGCGGAGGTTTCGCCGCCGAGGGCCGCGCCCATCGGCATCGATCGGGATTCGAGGCGGAGGCGGGCCACCGATTCGAGAGCCCGGGCCAGGGCCAGGGGATCGCCGGTCAGCCGGACCGCCAGCGCGTCGGCCAGGTGTTCGCGCTGGCGTCGGAACGCCCGCGAAAGCCAGACGACGCCCGGGTGGAAGCCATAAGCGGCCTCGAACAATCGCAACAACACATTTGCGGATGAGTCACGCCAGCGGGCGTGGGCGAGTTCGTGGGCCAGCACCGCGTCGATCGCGTCGGGGCCGGCCGAGGCGAGCCAGCGGCCCGGCAGCAGGATGGCCGCACGGCGGGCAAAGCCGCACAGGCAGGGCTCGACCAGCCCGGGATGGACCAGGACGGAAGGCACTTTCCGGAGCCCGAGCCGCCGGCCGAGCCGCCCGGCCCGCTCCGCGACATCGGCGGGCGCCGGGGAGGCGTCGCGACACAGCCGGGCCACGCCGCCCACCCCCAGGGCCAGCGTGGCCAGCCCCGCCAAGGCGGCCAGCGACCACGCCGCGAGGCCATAGGGGCGGGCCGCCTTGGCAACTTCGGCGGAGCGATCCGCCCAGCGGCGGAACGATCGCGAGGGCATCGCGTCGTCCGCCCGCCGCCGGCCCGCGTGGGCGTCGTCGACGGGATCGATGCCGGGGCCGGGCTCGCCCGGGAGGATCACGACCCTCGCCCCGCCCATCAATAATTCATTGGCGACCCATCCCGGGGCGAGATGCGGGGCGGAGGCCAGCAGGGGCGGGCCGGCCGCGACCGAGGCGAGTGCCGCGACCAGGGTCGCATGTCGCGCCCGTCGCGGCATGGTCCACCGGAGTTGGAACAGCCAGGCGACCAGCGCCGGGGCGGCCAGCCCCAGCCAGGCGGCATGGAGCAGGGCGAGCCAGATCCACGCGGCGACGGCCCCGGCCGAGGAGATCGTCATGAGTCGCCCCCTTCCCGGGCCTCGCCCGCGCGGCGGCTCTCGTAGCCGTCGAGCAGTGCCCGGATCCGGTCGAGTTCCTCGGCCGAGGGCGTCGACTGGTCGAGCAGGTGGGCCACCAGCAGGCTGGCCGACCCCTGGTAGGCCCGCTCCAGCGTCTCGCCCAGCATCGACCGCAACGTCTGTTCTCGGGGCGAGGCGGGGACATAGGCGAACGCCCGGCCCCGGGGGGTGCGCCGGAGCAGACCCTTGTCGGCCATCACGTTCATCAGGCTCATCACCGAGGTATAGGCCCTCGGCGGCTCGTGCCGGCGGTTCACCTCCGCCAGGACGTCGCGGACCGTGGCCGGGCCGTCCCGGTCCCACAGGATCTTGAGGATCTCCAACTCGCCCGGCGTCGGATGCTCGGCGCGTGGTCGTACCATCGGGTCATCCCCCCATCCGTGATTGCGAATGCCGGCGACGGATGCCACTCTACGGTTTAGGCCGTATTGGGGTCAACGGCATAACCCGTAGAAAGACATCCGCCGCCGGAGGAGGGGGGACGCGTGGCTCAGGCGAAGACCTCGCGGGCGACGTTGCCGGCGACATCGGTGAGGCGGAAGTCGCGGCCGGCGTAGCGGTAGTTGAGCCGCTCGTGGTCCAGGCCCATCAGGGCCAGGATGGTGGCGTGGAGGTCGTTGGTGTGCATCCGACCCTCGACGGCGGCCAGGCCGTATTCGTCGGTCGCGCCGTGGGAGTAGCCCGCCTTGATCCCGGCGCCGGCCAGCCACATCGGGTAGCCGGTGATGTTGTGGTCGCGGCCGTCCACGCCCTGGGCGGTCGGCAGGCGGCCGAACTCGGAGCCGAACAGGACCAGGGTCTCGTCCAGCAGGCCGCGTTGTTCCAGGTCGGCCAGCAGGGCGGCGGTGGGCTGGTCGGTGGCCAGCGAGTTGCGGATCAGGCCCTGGTGGAGGTTGTTGTGCTGGTCCCAGCCGGGGTGGCAGACCTCGACGAACCGGACGCCGGCCTCGCTCAGGCGGCGGGCCATCAGGCACTGGCGGGCGAAGCTGCCGGCCGGGCCGTCCTTGACGCCGTAGGCCTCGCGGACGTGCTCGGGCTCGCGGGAGATGTCCAGCAGGTCGGGCACCTTGTCCTGCATCCGGAAGGCGAGTTCATACGACTGGATCACGCCGTCGAGCTGGTCCGGGGCGCCGGGGTTGGCCGCGAGGTCGCGGTTCATCGCCTGGACGAGGTCGATCTGCCGGCGCTGGAGCGGCGACGACGCCCGGGCCTTGATGTTGGGCAGGTAGCCGGAGTCGCTGATCCGCGTCCCCTGGAAGTGGGCGGGCAGGAAGGCCGAGCCGTAGTTGGCCGCACCGCCGAAGTTGGGCGGGGGGTTGATGGTGATGTAACCGGGCAGATCCTGATTCTCGGTGCCGAGGCCGTAGAGGAGCCACGAGCCCATCGACGGCCGGGTGAGCGTCGCCAGGCTCACCCCGGTGTGGATCTGCATGACCGCCTCCGGGTGGGCCGGGGTGTCGGTGTGCAGGCCCCGGAGGAAGCACATCTTATCGACATGCTTGGCCGTGTGGGGGTAGAGCTCGGAGACCCACGTCCCGGTCTGGCCGTGCTGGGCGAACTTGAACTTGGAACCCGTGAGCGTGCCGCCCCCCGGGCCGACCTTGCCGTCGTCCTCCTGGAGCTTCGGCTTGTACTCCCAGGTGTCCATCTGGGACGTGGCCCCCTGCATGAACAGGAAGATGATCCGCTTGGCCTTCGCCGGGAAGTGGGGCGCCTTCGGGGCCAACGGGCCGGGGGCATCGGCGGCTCGGGCCCTGGTCGACCCGTGGCCGAGCAGGCCGGCCAGGGCCAGGTGGCCGAAGCCGATCCCGGCGCCTTTCAGAGCCTGGCGGCGGGAGAAATGGCCCCGGGCCGTGCCCAATTCATCGTGATTCGACATATCTCGTTCCTTGACAATAAGTCGTGATCGGGTCAGGGGAGGTAGCGGAATTCGGCGGAGCCCAGCAACGCCTGGCAGAAGCCGGCCCAGGCGGCGGCCCGGGGGCTGTTGGCGCGGATCACTTCCTCGACGATCGGGGCGTCCACGTTGATGACCTCGTCCGGGTCGATCGGCGGGGCGGGCTTCTTGTTGTCGCCAGACTTGGTCGTGTCCTCGGCGGGGGCCGGCTTGACGTCGGCGACGGCGACCACCGTCGGGGCCGGCTCGGGCTCATTGGCAGCGGCGGACTCGAAGTCGGCCAGGAAGGCGCGGGCCCGCTCGACCTCGCCCGAGTTCGCCGATCGGCCGACCACGAGCCGATAGGCCAGGTCCACCCGGCCATCGTCGTCGAGGTCGGAGCGATCCAGGAGGCGCCCGGCCAGGGCCAGCGACTGCTTGCGAACCAGGGGGTCATTCATGAGGTAGAGGGCCTGGGTCGCCACGGTGGTCACGTCGCGGCGGCCGGTGACCATCCCCTGCTCGGCGAAGTCGAAGACCTCCAGCGCGGTCGGGGTGATCCCCCGGACCAGAGGCAAGTAGACGCCCCGGTGCCGGCTCGACCGGGCTGCATCGGCCAGCCCTCGGGCCAGGGCCCCGTTGTTGGGCAGCTCGATCACCTTCAAGTCTTTGGCCGGCGATGCAGGCGGCCGGGACGGGTCGAGGGTGCCGGCGGCCATCAGGGTCGCGTCGCGGATCTCCTCGGCGTCGAGCCGGCGCGGGGCATGCCGCCAGATCAGGCGGTTGGACGGGTCGGCCTCCAGGTGGGCCGGGGTGGCCTCGGTTCCCAGCTGATAGGCCCGGCTCAGCACCAGGGCACGGACCAGCCGCTTGACCGACCAGCCGTCACGGACGAACCGGTTGGCCAGGTGATCGAGCAGTTCCGGATGGGTGGGCGGGTCGCCGGTGACGCCGTAGTTGTCCACGCTGGCGGCCAGCCCGCGGCCGAACAGGTGTTGCCAGACCCGGTTGGCCATGACCCGGGAAGTGAGCGGGTTGTCGGGCCGGGTCAGCCATTGCGCCAGTTCCAGGCGGCCGCTATGGGCCGGGTCGATGCCGGGCGCGTCGGGAAGATTGAGGACGCCGAGGAAGCCGCGCGGGACGATCGGGCCGAGCTTTTCGGCCTCGCCCCGGAGGCGGATCTCGGTGTCGGCCGGCTGCCCCGAGTCGCGGACCCCGAGGGCCACCGGGCCGTGGAGCGACGGGTCGGTCAGGTCGGCGAGCGCCGCCTGGGCCTTGAGCATCTTCTGGCGGAACGGGAACTGGGCGGGGCGTCCGTTGGCGGCGATCTTCAGGCCCTCGGGCGTCCCCCGGATCGCCTCGAACTCCTTGCGGGCGGCCTCATACGCCTTCTTCGCCTCGGCGACCTTCGCCTCGTGATCCTCGCCTTTGGGGCCGGCCGAGTCGCCGAGCGGGATCAGCATGGCCGGGTCGTAATAGTCGAGCCCGCCGCCGCCCATCTTGTTGCGGACCCCGGCGCAGAGGTCGGTGCTGCGGAAGATGCCCGCCAGGGCGTAGTAGTCGGCCGTGGGGATCGGGTCGAACTTGTGGTCGTGGCACCGGGCGCAACTGACGGTCAGGCCCAGGACCGACCGCGAGACCGTGTCGATCTGCTCGTCGACGTTGTCCATCAGGAACCGGACCTTGAACCGCTGGTTCACGTCCTTGACCCCGAGGGCCAGGAACCCGGTAGCCACCTGCTGCTCCTGCCGACGCTCGGGCGTCTCGGCGGGGAGGAGGTCGCCGGCCACCTGCTCGCGGATGAACCGGTCATAGGGCTTGTCGGCGTTGAAGGCATCGATGACGTAGTCGCGATACCGCCAGGCGTGGGGGAAGGGGATGTTCCGCGACGAGCCGGTCGACTCGCCATAGCGGGCGACGTCGAGCCAGTGCCGGCCCCAGCGTTCTCCGAAGGCCGGCGAGGCCAGCAGGCGATCCACGACCGAGGCGAAAGCATCGGGCGATCCGTCGGCGAAGAACGCGGAGATGGCCTCGGGGGTCGGGGGCAGGCCGGTCAGGTCGAAGGTCGCGCGGCGGATCAGGGCGGCCCGGCCGGCGTCGGCGACCGGCGGCAGTCCGGCCGCTTCGAGCTTCGCCAGCAGGAACACATCGATCGGGTCGCGAGCCCACGACGCATCCCGGACCGGGGGGACGGCCGGGTCGGCCAGAGGCTGCCAGGCCCAATGCTCGCGTCGGAGCTTGTCGTAGGCCTCGTTGGGCTTGTTGACGGCGACCGCCGCCGTCTCCTGGGGCCACGCGGCGCCGTCGGCGATCCAGCGGGCGAGGTCGGCGACCTGTTCATCGCTCAGTTGCTTCTTGGGCGGCATCTGGGGGACGCCGTCGGCGTGGCGGACGGCCTGGATCAGCAGGCTCTCGTCGGGCGATCCGGGGACCACCGCCGCCCCGCCGCTGCCGCCCACCAGGAGGCCAACGCGGTCGTCGACCCGCAGGCCGCCCTTGGCGTTGGTGTTGGCGGAGTGGCAGTTATAGCAGTTGTCGACCAGGACCGGCCGGACCTTCCTCTCGAAGAATTCCAGGGCCGCCGGGTCGGGCGTGGCCGGCGAGGTGGCCGGCTCGGCCCCCACCGCCGGCAATGCGGCGGAGAGCAGAAGGGAAGCGATCGGCGCAAGGGCACGCGGGCGGGCGAACATGGGCTCGGGCTCCGGTATGGGTTGGGCGATCATCCGAGACGGGGCGGGGACGATCGCCCCGCCCGCGTCGCATCGACGGTTCAGAATGCGTCCGCCGAGATGATCTCGCCCTGGCGGGTCGACCCGAGGGCCCAGATCGTCTGCTGGTTGGTCGAATCCTTGAGGAACCGGACCGAGCCGTCGAGCAAGAGGGCGTTGGCACCGCCGGGGTGGAAGCTGCTCAGGCCGAAGACGCCGGGGTTCTGGATGCCGCTGGCCGCCGCGTTGCAGTTCGGGTACGGGGCATTGGGCGGGAGCAGGACATTGCCCTGCGAGTAGCCCATCAGGCCGAACGACCAGGCCTCCCCCAGGGTGGGCGTCTTGCCCATCCGGCCGCCGCCCGACCGATACAGCTCGCCGCACTGTTCCAGCCACGGCTTGAAGCTCGAGACCAGGGTCGGGTGCGGCATGTTCAGCGTGCCGTTGTTCCGCGCCGTGCCGGCGGGGAAGCTGCCGACGAAGATCACGTCCTGGATTGATCGGGTCCCCTGGACGCCGGAGCCGATCTTCCATTCGCCGAAGCCGATGGTGTTGCTGGTGCCGTCGGCGACGTCGCGGAGCCCGGTGGCCGACCCCTTCGAGCCGAGGTAGGGGAACGGCCCGTTGGGCGGCCCCTTGTCCTGCTGCATGGCGAATTCCAGCGTCGAACCGACCGACGCGAAGTAGCTGTTGCCCGGCGCCTTGTACTGGCCCAGCGGGGCCGTCGCCCCCTGAAAGTTCCAGTTGGCCCCGGGGCTCGACGGGCACAGGAAGACGCTCAACTGGGCCGTGGTCACCGTCGTGTTCATCGCGATGCCGTTGGACTCGTTGAACACGGCCACCGAGAAGTTCAGGGCGTTGAACAACGCCGCCTGCTCCAGGTGGTTGAGCATCCGGCTGACGGCGCTCGGCCCCTGGTTGTTGATGATGGTCGAGGTCAGGTTGCCGCCGGGGTACAGGCCGAGCGCCCCGGGCGGGAAGCAGTTGTTGGCGCTTTCATAATTGTGAAGCGCCAGGCCGATCTGCTTGAGATTGCTGGTGCACTGGATCCGCCGGGCCGCCTCTCGGGCCGCCTGCACGGCGGGCAGGAGCAGGGCGATCAGCACCGCGATGATCGCGATCACCACCAGCAGTTCGATGAGGGTGAAGCCTCGCCGGCACGTCGATGCGCAAGGGGTGGGATTCGAGGAGGAGAGGGCGGCGGGGAAGAAGGCGGGGGCCTGGATCGGCCGAACATCCTGTTTCGAGGCGGGCATGCAAGCGCTCCGACGAATCGGCGATGGCCTCCGGTGGGACCGGTCGGCGGGTCGCTGGTTTCGAAGAATCGGTGCGCCTCCCGGATGACGGGTCGGCAGTGAGTCTGATGCGGGGGCATCCGGCCGCGATCAGCGGAGCCGGAGCTTCTCCACCCGGTCGATCTGGACGATGACCCCGTCCTGGACGACCACCCGGACCTCGCCGAACCGCAGGCCCTTGACCGCGCGGCGGATCTGCTCCAGTTCCTGGTCGCCCGGGCTCGGCGTCCGGGCGGCCCGGTCGTCCTCGGCGTCGTCCGCTCGGCTGGTCATGGCGAAACTCCTCGCGGGTCCGGAGGGGCTGGCCCCTGGCTTCTGCGAACATTAAAGCGGCCCTTCCGCCGCCGGTCAAGCCAATAATCGACATTCTCGATCGGACTGATCAGGTATTCTTCCCGCTGGCGGGTGGATCCGTCGAAAAGGCCCGGCCCCGATGCGACGGTTCGCATCGGGGCCGGGCCTCGGCGGGATCTCCGATCTCGGGCTGGGGGCGGGCCGGGCTCAGGCCGTCTGGGCCCCCGGCTTGCCGGATTCGACGGCGAACGAGGCGCGGAGGACGGCGGGCTGGTCCGGCTTGGTCACGTCCTCGACCACGACGTAGTCGCTCTGCCACGACGCGGGCGTGACGGTGCAGCGGACGTAGCCGCGCTGGGCGTTGAAGAACTTGACGCAGGGGTTCTCGGCCCGGAGCGTCTCGGCGGCCTTGAGGTTCTGCGAGCCGTTGCCGCCGCTGCTGATCGAGGTGCCGACGAACTCGGTGGCCACGACCGGGTCTTCGGCCCGACGGTCGTCGACGCGGAGGTCGTTGACCCAGTTGCTGTGGATGTCCCCGGTCAGGACGACCGGGTTGGGGACCTTGCGCTCGGCGATCCAGCGCATCAGCTCCATCCGCTCGTGATAGGCGCTGGGCCACTGGTCCATCGAGAAGTGGCGCTCGTCGCCGGGGGTGCGGTCGACCAGGCCCATCATGACCTGCTGGGCCAGGACGTTCCAGTTGGACTGGGATTGGAGGAGCGACGCCTTGAGCCAGCCGTTCTGCTTCGCGCCCAGGAGGGTGTTCCTGGGGTCGAGCGCGGCCGCATTCAGGTCGACCTTGGTGTCGTTGTTGGGCTGGTCGGTGCGGTACTGGCGGGTGTCCAGCACGAGGAACTCGGCGAGGCGGCCGTACGTCGCCTTGCGATAGAGCTGCATCTCCGGGCCGCGGGGCAGGGAGCGGCGGCGGAGCGGCATCGCCTCGTAATAGGCCTGGTAGGCGTTCGCCCGCCGGGCCAGCCAGGCGACCGGGTCTTCCTTGAGATCCTGGGGGATCGTGCCGGCGTAGTTGTTCTCGACCTCGTGGTCGTCCCACGTCACCAGCCACGGGCACTGGGCATGGACGGCGCGGAGCAGGGGGTCGGTCTTGTACTGGGCGTGGCGGGCCCGATACTCCTCCAGGCTCTCGATCTCCTTGGTGCCGGAGTGGGTGCGGAGCTTGCTGTTCTTGCCCGGCCCGCCCTCGTAGATGTAGTCGCCCAGGTGGACCACCAGGTCGAGTTCGTCCTTGGCCATGTGTTGATAGGCGGTGAACAGGCCCGACTCGTAGTGCTGGCACGAGGCGAACGCGAACCGGAGCTTGTCGGGCAGGGCCGAGGGCTCCGGCAGGGTGCGGGTCCGCGCGATCGGGGTCTCGGCATCGCCGGACCGGAAGCGATACCAGTACCAGCGGTCGGGCTTCAGCCCTTCGACCTCGACGTGGACCGAGTGGCCGAGCTGGGGCGTGGCGAGGGCCGTGCCCGAGCGGACCACGCCCTTCATCGCCTCGTCCTCGGCGATCTCCCAGCTCACCGCGACGGGCGCGGCCGGCATCCCGCCGCCGGGCTCCAGGGGCGAAGGGGCCAGGCGGGTCCACAGGACGAAGCCGGTGTTGTCCGGGTCGCCCGACGCCACGCCCAGGGTGAAGGGGTCGGACGCGAACGACGGGGCCCGCAGCACCGAGCCCTGCACCCGCCCCGCCAGCCAGGGCAGGGCCGCCAGCGCCGAGGCCTGGGCCAGGAACGCCCGCCGCCCGATCCGCCCTTCCTTCCTCACGGACTCATGGATCGCCGTCAAATCCAGCATCGAAACCACTCCCCGAGATCGACCATCGGATCGCGATCCGCACACCCCTCGCCGGGCGGATCGCACCGGGTCATTGTGTCGGATCGAGGCGGCGAAGGCCAGGAATTCACCGGGGATTCGCCGACCTTTCACCCGACCTTGCGAAGACGCCGGGGCCCGGACGGGGGGCCCGCCCACCTTCCGGGTCTCATGCTCATGGATGGGGCGGAGGCCCCCGAGGAACCGCCGCGCCGGGACGGTTGGATTAGAGTCGCCCCTCGGCCCGGGCCGATAGAGCAGGGGAGGACGGGCGAGCCATCGGTCTCGCGGCGAAGGATTCGAATCCCCGGAGGGGATGGCGATGGTCGGTCGAGACCCGGGCAGGGCATTGCGAAGATCGCGGCGACAGGTCCCCCAGGTCGAGGGGTTGGACCGGCGCGAGTTGATGGCGGTCGGCGGGATCGCCCAGTCCCTCGGCCCCTACGTCGGCCCGGCGAAATCCGGCCCCCGGGTCATCCGGCCGGCCGTGGTCGTGAACGCGCACGACTCGGTGCAGCAGCTGCTCGCCTCGATCCTCGGCCCCGGGCTCGACCGGGTCCAGGCCCGCGGCGAGGCGGCGGGGCAATCTCCGGCCGCCGTGCTCAGGAAGCAGGTGCTCGGCCAGCCGTTCGTGCATTCGGTCCTCGCCAACGGGGATACCTACCTCCTGTTCCGGACCCCGGCGTTCAACGGCCTGATCGGCTCGCAGCAGATCTCGGGCATGACCGCCACCTCGCCCACCGCGACGGATCAGGCCGGCACGGCCTCGCCCACGCCCACGACCCCGGGCACGACCACCCCGGCCGCGACGCCGAACGCCACCACGTCGGCCACGGCGCAATCGGTCGCGTTCAGCATCCCGGATCAGGCGACGATCCAGTCGATGAACGGGCCGACGAGCATCGTCCTGGTGGCCGCCTCGGGGGGGGTGCCCGGCTTCTACGCGGAGGTCCCGACCGCGAGCATCCGCGTGCTGGAGAGCGGCCCGACGATCCGGGGCTCGGTCCTGATCCCGACCACTTCGATCCCGGCGGGTTTCCCCACGCCCGACACCACGTTCCTGTCCAACGGGACGTTCTCGGCGACCTATGCGGCGACGGGGCCGTTGCTGGAGGAGATCCTCGACTCCGGCGCGGCCGGGGTCGCGCCCAATGCCCCCAAGTCGGTCCCCGGCCTGCGGCTCGCGCCGTTCCTGAAGCGCAACAAGGTCTTCCCGAACGCGGCCGCGAGGAAGGACCTGTTCCAGGGCTTCCGACTGGCCGTCCAGCGGAACGTCTTCACCCTGAACGACGCCCAGCAGACGCGGGTCAGCGACGGGCTGGACCAGTTTACGCAGCGGGTGCAGGGGATGGTCGCGGGCGGTGAGTTCGCGCCGGCCATCCCGCTCGCGCCCCCGCCCTTGCCGACGAAGGCGCTGGCGGGCACGCTGTCCGTGTCGGCCGGGGTGGTCCGCCAACTGGTCCGGGTGGACCCCGGCGTCGCGGGCCTGCCGTTGGCCGGCCTGGGGAATTTCCCCGGCCGGCTCGATGTCGGCTACGTCGTCGACCGCGCCGGGAATTACGGGATCCTCCTGACGATCCGGGGCGCCCTGAAGAACGCCAACCCCGGCCTGAGGCCCGGCAACATCGCCGGGGGCGACGTCCGGGTCGAGGTGTCGAACGCGACGAACATCGAGGCGCTGGGCGGCCGTCGGCTGATCGAGGGGGTCCAGAACGGGGCCTTCGTCTCGACCGACCTCGAATCGTCGCGGACCGAGTCCGGCATCGTCACGTTCTCGGCGTCGGCGGGCAACGGCTTCGGCGTCGAGTACGGCACCGGGGTCGGCTACAGCACCGTGATCCCGCTGGGCAACGTCTACTCGCTGATCCCGTCGGCCCCGCTCCGCTGACCGTCGGCGACGATCAGCGGGCCTGGCGAGGCGCCTTGCCGCCCCGCCCCGCCGCCCGGCGAGGTTGGGGGACCTGCCGGGTCACGACCCGGGTCACGTAGGGGCCGCCGGGGCGGCCGTTCGCATCGCCGTCGAGCAGGTTCCCGGCAAGGTCCGAGACGCCGACGCCGGCGCCCTCGACATCGGTGGCCTGGTTGATCATCAGCCGCAAGGCCGCCTTCTTGTGGATCGGGCGGGCCAGCAGCAGGGTCACGACCCGCCCGCTCGAGTCGAGCGAGGCCGATGCGATGCCGAGCAGG
Source organism: Tundrisphaera macrotermitis (assembly GCF_051175315.1). Lineage (NCBI taxonomy): Bacteria > Pseudomonadati > Planctomycetota > Planctomycetia > Isosphaerales > Isosphaeraceae > Tundrisphaera > Tundrisphaera macrotermitis. Next base: position 344,824 of record NZ_CP195100.1, on the reverse strand, counting down.
AGGTCATCGCGGGTCCCCAGGCGACCGTCCCGCCCGGCGTACCGCACGCTGTACCCGTAATTCAACAGGTCGATCGCGCGAGCTGGGTCGAGCGGCTCGTCGAACGCGATGATGACCGCCGCGACCCCGAGCTTGCCGGCGACCGCCCGGGCCGACACGACCTTCGGCGCGGTCCGGTCGGTGGTGTCGTCGATGATCGAGAGGATGGCCGAACTCGGCGGCACCAGGGTCGCACCTCCGGTCGGGTTGGCCAGGTTCAGGATCACCGTCTCGACCCCTTCGACCTCCGGGTTGAGCAGGATCTGGATCCTGACCGAGGCTTCATCCTTGTCGGGGTCGAAGGTCACCGTTGTCGAGACGGGCAGGTAATCGACCCCCGCCCGCGCCGTGCCATCGGACGTGGAGAAGTAGACGGTCGCCGACGAGCCGATGGCCCCGGATCGCTTCAACTTGATCGTCGCGAACATCCCATCTTCGGAGACCGTGTAGTTGGCCGCACTGAAGCTGATGGTGGTCGGCCGTTCGACCCGGGCGCCCGAGAACTCCGAAGTATTGCCGAACCGGTCGGTCGCCGTCGCCGTGACCTGCTGGCCGGGTGCGAGCGCCACCGGGATCTGGGCCGAGAAGTTGGCTAAGCCGGAGGCGTCGGTCGAGACGAAGGCCTCGCCCAGGTAGATGTCCCCCTCGCCCGACCCGCTCGGGTCGGGCGGCATCACGGCGAAGAACTGGATCCGATAGGTCGTGTTCGCGTCACGACCCACCGTCCCCGATACGGTCGTGACATTGGTGCGGACGTCCACGGAGTCCAGCGAGGGGGCCGGCTGGGAGAGGTTGCCGCCGAGCAGGCGGATCCCGAGTCCTCCGTTCAGGAAGATCCGATTGGTGAGGATCGAGTTGCGGGAGGAAGGTGCGACGACCCGGACGCCGTCCCGGCGGTTGAAGGCGATCGCGTTGCCTTCCGCGACCGAAGGGCCGCCGATGGTGTTCTCGGAAGCCCCATCGATGGCCCGCACGCCATCCAGCACATTGCCCAGCGCCAGGCTGCCCGAGGCATCGGTGCCGATGAAGTTGCCCTGGATCAGGTTGTTGAACGTAAACAGGCCTTCAAGCGTCACCCCCGCGATGTTGGCCGAGATGACGTTTCGGCCGGCAGTTGAAACCCCGCCGATGGTGTTCGCCGACGCGGCGTTGGTGACGAGCACGCCATCCAGTTCATTGCCCAGCGGCAGGGTGCCCGAGGCGTCGGTGCCGATGAAGTTGCCCTGGACCAGATTGCCCGTCGTGAGCCCGCCGGTGAGCGTCATCCCCCAATGATTGCCGGAGATCAGGTTGCGAGCGGATTCCGCCGTCCCGCCGATCGTATTCCCCGGAGCATTTTCGATCCGGACCCCTTCCAGCGAGTTGCCGACCGGTAGCGTCCCCGAGAAGTCGGTGCCGATGCGGTTGCCCTGGACCAGATTGCCCGACGCCATCGCCCCGATGATGAGGATGCCGACATTGTTGCCGGAGATGACCTGCGATCCCGCGGCATCGCCCAGGACCAGGTTGCCCGACGCCCCATCGATCCGGATGCCTTCCTGAGCGTTGCCGAGATCGAAGGAGCCGGCCGCTTCGGTCCCGATCTTGTTGCCCAGGACGAGGTTGCCCGTCGCACCCGGGCCGGACAGCAGCACGCCTCGCAGGTTGGCGGAGATCACATTGTTGGGGCCGACGGTGTTGTCGGGCGCGGCGAGGACCACCCCTTCCAGGCTGTTGCCCAGCGCCGCATTGCCCGCCACCGTGACCCCGATATTGTTCCCGGTCACGAGGTTCCCGACCGCATTCGCGCCGGAGACCCGGATGCCGGCCCCTTCGTTGGCCGTGATCACGTTCCGATCGCGGTCCGAGGATCCGCCGATCCGGTTGTCGCCCGCGTTCTCGATCCGGACCCCGTCGCCCAGGTTCCCGGTGTCGGGCGACCCGAAGCGGGACCCGCCCCCCGGCGGGGCGCCGACGAAGTTCCCGATGATATTGACCCGGGTGGACGCCGGGCCAGTTGGCGGCCCGACGACGTGGACCCCGTCGCCGACATTCGCCGAGATCAGGTTGCTGTCCACCGTGGTGCTCGACGAGGTGTCGGATCCCGAAGACTTGATCAGGATGCCCTCCGCACCATTGCGCGCGATCGAGAACAGGCCGTTGGTCGTCGGGCCGGCCACGCCGATCTGGTTCCCGGCGATCAGGTTGCCCACGGCGCCGACGAGCACCGAGACGCCCTGGAGGCCGTTGCCGCCGATGATGTTGGCCTCCTGCGGTGCCAGCCCACCGACCGTCGCATTCGAAGCGGTCAGCAGAACCCCCTGGGCCCCGTTGCCCAGGCCATCCAGGTACGCCGCCGCGGCGCCTTCGAGCGGCTCGCCCGTGCCTGGATCGACCGGGTAGAGATAATGCTGACCGATCGAATTCCCCTGGATCAGCACGCCCACGGCGTCCGGATCCGAGACCGAGACCCCTACGCCAATCTCATCGATGGGCAGGTCGCGGCCGAATCCGTCGATGATCAGGCCACGGAGGATGCTGTGCGAGGCGCGGATATCGAACCCCACCATGGCGCCGGCCTGGCTCCCATCCACGATGACCCGGAGGATGGCATTATTGCCCGACTTCGCGGCGATCGTGCTGGCGGACGAGGAGATCTGGATCGGGTCGGGCGACGACTGGTCCGGATATCGGTAGGGGACGGGGTAATTGGCCTGGGTCAGCCCGTCGATGGTCACCTGATCGGAGAGCGAGGGCAGGGGGGAGGCGAGACTGATCCGCCACGTCTGCGTGGTCGGCTCGAAGCCAGGGACGGGGACGTCCAGGTTGGCTGCCGTGGACGCGGGGATCGCGAAGACGATGTTGTCGGCGCCGGGCCGGGCATTGGCTAATAGGATTGCCTCGCGGAGCGATAGATTCTGGCGGTCAAATAACTCGGGGTCGGGCGGCAGTAATAAAGGATCGGCGGTCCTCCTCACCGTGAAGGTCGCCAGTAGCTGCCGCGATTCCAGCCGCTCCAGGGACGCACGGAAGGGCTGGTGCCTGCGATTTCGGCCTGGGCTCCGCATCGTCCGGTCCTCCGTGGGCGCCGATGGAGAGATCGGGCCTGCCATGCCCGTCCGAGCCACACCAAATCGGGCACCACCCCTCTTCGGGGAAGATACACCACGGGGCATCGCCGGGCCGGGGTCGGGGCGCCGAGCGTCAGGCGATCGCATCAGTTGTGAGGATTTAAGCCGGGATGCCGCGGGCGAGCAGGTGCATCCCGGGGGCGGGTCCGTTGCCCCCTACCCCCCGGAGAAGCGATTTCCATATAATCGGGCGGACAGAGACCAAGGGGGAGGGCGGATGACCAGCAGCAGTTATAACTTGACCCATCTGAAGGTGCTCGAGGCCGAGAGCATCCACATCATCCGCGAGGTCGCCGCCGAGTTCGAGCGTCCGGTGATGCTCTACTCGATCGGCAAGGACTCCGCCGTCATGCTGCGGCTGGCGCAGAAGGCGTTCCACCCCGGACGACTGCCCTTCCCGCTCCTGCACGTCGACACGACCTGGAAGTTCCGGGAGATGATCGAGTTCCGCGACCGGTTCTGCCGCGAGCAGGGGCTCGACCTCAAGATCTGGATCAACCCGGAAGGGAAGGCCCAGAACATCAACCCGTTCGATCATGGGTCGAAGAAGCACACCGACATCATGAAGACGGCGGCGCTGAAGCAGGCGCTGAACGAATACCAGTTCGACGCGGCGTTCGGCGGGGCCCGACGCGACGAGGAGAAGAGCCGGGCCAAGGAGCGGGTCTACAGCTTCCGCGACCGCCTCCACCAGTGGGACCCGAAGAACCAGCGGCCGGAGTTGTGGAACCTCTACAACAGCAAGGTGAGCAAGGGGGAGAGCATCCGCGCCTTCCCGCTGAGCAACTGGACCGAGCTGGACGTCTGGCAGTACATCCACCTGGAAGATATCCCGATCGTGCCGCTCTACTTCGCCGCCGAGCGCCCGGTGGTGGAGCGAGACGGCACGCTGATCATGGTGGACGACGAGCGGATGCGGCAGCGGCTGCGGCCCGGCGAGGTGCCGATGATGAAGCGGGTCCGATTCCGCACGCTGGGCTGCTACCCGCTGACCGGGGCGGTCGAGAGCGACGCGACGACCCTGCCGGAGATCATCGAGGAGATGCTGCTGGCCAAGAACTCCGAGCGGCAGGGCCGGGTGATCGACCACGACGAGACGGGGTCGATGGAGCAGAAGAAGCGCGAGGGGTATTTCTGAGATGCAAGCCGTTGACCTCAGTCAGGAAGACATCCACGCCTACCTCGCCCGCCACCAGAAGAAGGAGCTCCTGCGCTTCCTCACCTGCGGCAGCGTGGACGACGGCAAGAGCACGCTGATCGGCCGGCTGCTGCACGACACCAAGATGATTTATGAGGACCAGCTCGCCGCCGTCAAGCGCGACAGCGAGAAGGTCGGCACCACCGGCGCCGGGGAGATCGACCTGGCCCTGCTGACCGACGGCCTGAAGGCCGAGCGCGAGCAGGGGATCACCATCGACGTCGCGTATCGGTACTTCTCCACCGACCGCCGCAAATTCATCATCGCCGACACGCCGGGCCACGAGCAGTACACCCGGAACATGGCCACCGGCGCCTCGACGTGCCAGCTGGCCATCATCCTGATCGACGCCCGCCACGGCGTGATGACCCAGACCCGCCGGCACTCGTTCATCGTGTCGCTGCTGGGCATCCGCCACGTCGTCGTGGCCGTCAACAAGATGGACCTGGTCGGCTACTCCCGCGAGGTCTTCGAGCGGATCAAGGACGAGTACACCGGCTTCGTCGCCAAGCTCGGACTCCCCGACATCACCTTCATCCCGATGTCGGCGCTGAAGGGGGACAACGTCGCCAGCAAGAGCGACGCGATCCCCTGGTACTCCGGCCCGCCCCTGCTGGATCACCTCGAAACGGTGCACATCGCCAGCGACCGCAACCTCACCGACCTGCGGTTCCCGGTGCAGTACGTGATCCGCCCCAACCTCGACTTCCGCGGCTTCGCCGGGACGATCGCCTCCGGCGTGATGCGCCGGGGCGACGAGGTGATGGTGCTGCCCTCGGGCAAGCGGAGCAAGATCAAGTCGATCGTCACCTACGACGGCGAGCTGGAAGAAGCCTTCGCCCCCCAGGCGGTGACGGTGACCCTGGCCGACGAGGTGGACGTCAGCCGCGGCGACATGCTGGTGGCGCCGGACAACCCGCCCCACGTCACCAGCGAGATCGAGGCCATGGTGGTCTGGATGGCCGAGCAGCCGTTCGTGCCCGGCCGGCCCTACCTGCTCAAGCAGACCACCCAGCAGGTGACGGCGGAGGTCGCCTCGTTCCGCCACGGCGTCGACGTCAACACCCTGGAGCACCGGGAGATCGCCCGCCTCGCCCTGAACGAGGTCGGGCACGTCCGGCTCAGCCTGACGAAGCCCCTGGCGTGCGACCCGTACCGCACCAACCCAGCGACCGGGGCGTTCATCCTGATCGACCGGCTGACCAACAACACGGTCGGGGCGGGGATGATCCTGGAGGGCGGCGTCCGGGCCCCGGGCGACGCCTGGGCCGCGGAGTCCTCGGCCCGCCTCAAGCCGCGCGACAGCCTGATCTCCCCGGCCGAGCGGGAGGAACGGTTCGGCCACATCCCGGGCACGGTGCTCCTGGTGGGATTGACCGGCAGCGGCAAGAGCCGGATCGCCTACGCCCTGGAGCGCCGCCTGTGGGATGAGGGCCGGGCCGCGACGGTCCTGTACGGCCAGAGCATGCGGCAGGGCCTGAACCGCGACCTGGGCTTCACCGCCGACGACCGCTCGGAGAACCTGCGGCGGTCGGCCGAGGTGGCGAAGTTGATGAACGACGCCGGGCTGATCACCATCGCCGCGTTCGTCGCCCCCCACGAATCGGTGCGCGAGCGGGCGAAGCAGTTGATCGGCCGGGACCGCGTCCTGGAGGTCTACTGCACGGCGCCGATGGACGTGCTGCGGGCCCGCGACCAGAGCGGCGCCTACGAGATGGCCGATGCGGGCCGGATCGCCCAGATGCCGGGGGTCACCGCGGCGTTCGAAGAGCCGAAGGACCCCGACCTCGTGCTCCAGACCGACCAGATCAGCGTCGAGGAGAGCGTCGATCGCATCATCGCCCTGATGAAGTCGAAAGGCTTCATGAGCGACGAATCGTAGACCCTTCGGGACATCCCCCGCCCCGGGCCGCGCCCGCGCCGATGCCCCCAGGCAACGCGGTGGCGGGGGAAATTCGCCTTTTCCGGCGAAGCAACCTATGATGACTCGGGCGGCTCGATGCGGGCCGCCCGATCTCCCGGCCCGGATTCGAGGAGGCCGGCCCGAGCGGCCGGCCCGCCCGATCCCGACAACCACGGGGGATCGTACCGACGCACAAGGCCAACCGGGGGAGCGGGATCCGTCCATTCGCGGTGGTTCATCGGTGACCCGTTTTCGGACGACGATGGGAACGCCGCACCGGACAAGTCCTCGGACTGCCCCTTGCTTCGCCTTGCCTCGTGTCGGCTCGTTTTGCTATGAATAAACGGGTCGTTCCGACGGCCCCGCATCCGGGGCCTCGACCGACGCCTGCCAGCCACCATCATCCCACCGAGGGGCGCTGCAACGGACGCATCGGCGTTCCTGCCAGGCTCGATGGGATGACTTCTCGACGTACAACGGCGCCCGTTCATCGTTACAGGAAACCATGAACGTGACCGCCGTTGCCACCAAGACCACCTCGACCTTCACCGATTACCACGTCGCCGACATCAAGCTCGCCCCCTGGGGCCGCCGCGAGATCGCCATCGCCGAGACCGAGATGCCGGGCCTGATGGCCATCCGCGAGGAATACGCCTCGCGCCAGCCGCTCGCCGGCGCCCGCATCACCGGTTCGCTGCACATGACGATCCAGACGGCCGTCCTGATCGAGACGCTCGTGGCGCTGGGCGCCGAGGTCCGGTGGGCGTCGTGCAACATCTTCTCGACCCAGGATCACGCCGCCGCCGCCATCGCCGACGCCGGCATCCCGGTCTTCGCCTTCAAGGGCGAATCCCTCAAGGAATACTGGGACTTCACCCACCGGATCTTCGAGTGGACCGACGGCGGCTTCTCGAACATGATCCTGGATGACGGCGGCGACGCCACCCTGCTGCTCCACCTCGGCGCCCGCGCCGAGGCCGACATCTCGGTGCTCGACAAGCCGGGCAGCGAGGAAGAGCGGATCCTCTTCGCCGCCATCAAGGAGCGCCTCGCCTCGAAGCCGGGCTGGTACTCCGAGCGGCTGGAGGCCGTGAAGGGCGTGACCGAGGAGACGACCACCGGCGTGCATCGCCTCTACCAGATGCACAAGCGCGGCGAGCTGAAGTTCCCCGCCATCAACGTCAACGACTCGGTCACCAAGTCGAAGTTCGACAACCTGTACGGCTGCCGCGAGTCGCTGGTGGACGGCATCAAGCGTGCCACCGACGTGATGGTCGCCGGCAAGATCGCCGTGGTCTGCGGCTACGGCGACGTGGGCAAGGGCTCGGCCCAGGCCCTGCGTGCCCTCTCCGCCCAGGTGTGGGTTACCGAGATCGACCCGATCTGCGCCCTGCAGGCCGCGATGGAAGGCTATCGCGTCGTCACCCTGGACTACGCCTGCGACAAGGCCGACATCTTCGTGACGACCACCGGCAACTACCGGGTCATCACCCATGACCACATGGTCAAGATGAAGAATCAGGCCATCGTCTGCAACATCGGCCACTTCGACAACGAGATCGACGTCGAGTCGCTCGAAAAGTACACCTGGGAAGAGATCAAGCCCCAGGTCGACCACGTCATCTTCCCCGACGGCAAGCGGATCATCCTGCTGGCCAAGGGCCGCCTGGTGAATCTCGGCTGCGGCACCGGCCACCCCTCGTACGTGATGAGCTCCTCGTTCGCCAACCAGACGCTCGCCCAGATCGAGCTCTGGCAGCACAACGAGAAGTACCCCGTCGGCGTCTACGTCCTGCCCAAGAAGTTGGACGAGCACGTCGCCCGGCTCCAGCTCAAGACGCTCAACGTCATGCTCACCGAGCTGACCCCGGAGCAGGCCGCCTACATCCACGTCCCCAAGGAAGGCCCCTACAAGACCGACCACTACCGGTATTGATCGGCCACGCCGGCGGCCCGGGGATCGCATCCCCGGCCGCCGGACGTTTTTGATCCGATCTGCATGAACGCCCCGGCCGTCCCTTCCGCAACGGAATGGGCGGACGGGGCGTCGTTCGTCGGGCCCGGCCCCGGCCTCAAGGGCCGATGGTCGCTTCGATCAGGCCGGACGACCCGGCCTCCAGGAGTTCGACCGCGAAGATCAGCCCCATCGCGCCGCCCCGATCGTCGCGGCCATTGATGGCCGGGCGGTCGAAGTAGTCACGGAGCGTCATCTGCTTGCCGGTCCCGGAGCAGACGTTGACCAGGCTCCCTTCCGGCCCCGTCCACTCCAGCACGGCCCGCCAGGCGCGGGCGATGCTCGGTCGGTACTCGTCCTTCGCCAGCCACCCGCGACGGACCCCGCGCAGCATGGCACAGGCGATCATGCAGGTGCAGGTGTATTCGGGGTAGCTCTCGGGATGGTCGATCACCTGATGCCAGCGGCCGTCGTCGGCATCCTGGTGGGGTTTGAGCGCGGCCATGTGCCGCCTGAACTCGGCGAGGAGGACTTCCCGCTCCGGGTGGTCCTCGGGCCAATCGCTCAGGGCGAACGCAAGGCCGAGGGCCGGGAAGCCGTTGCCCCGTCCCCAGGCGGCCTCGCAGAGCGGTGAATGCCGGTAGAGGCCGTCCGGCCGCAGGCACAGGGAGCGCATCGTGGCGAAATGGGCGGCGGCGGCGTCGAAGTACCTCCGCTCGCCCGTCAGCCGGCCGGTCGCGGCGAGGATCGGGACCCCCATGAAGACCGCGTCGCTCATCTCGTTGTGGAACGGCATGGCCGGCAACGGGCGGCCATCGGGACCGAAGATCTGATCCGCGGCCGATCGGCAGAGGCGGATCCAGCGTTCCCGATCCGCGCCCCGGGAGCGCTCCGCCAACGCCGCGAAGATCAGGTGGCCCGCCTGCTGGGGGCCGGACGAGGGGACCGGGGATTTCTCGCCTTTGAGGAATGGGGCGACGAGGGCATTCACCCGCTCCGCATGGCGCGCGGCTCCGGGCTGCTCGGCCATCCGCAACTTCGCCACGAGCGGCAAGGCGGGGATGTAGGCGACCTCGTCGAACCGGTTCCCGTAGGCCGAGGCGAGTTGCTCGGCGACCCGGCGGGGCGTTCGCGCGAGCTGGTCCGACGCGGGTGGGGCCTGGGCCGGCGACCGGGAGGCCAGACCGGCGACCAGGAGGCCGGAACCCCCGGCCCGCAGGGCCTCGCGGCGCGTGAGGAGGACGCGATGGTTGCGGCGGCCCGGGCCGCCGGGCACGTCGGCCGGAGGAGTCGTCATGATCGGATCGCCCCGGGGAGGATGCGGGCCGGTGGCCGACCGACCTCGGCGGGCTCGGACGGCCGGGCGCAACGAAACGGCCGGTCCGCGAGGGCCCGGCCGGAGCCTAACCGCAGGATGGCCCGCCTTCAAGGGCGTGGGGGCGATCCGAGGTCGACGCGATCGGCGGGGCGGGATCGGGAGACCCGCCCCGCCGATCGATTTAATGGGGCGAGACGATCTCCGTGAGGGGCTGGTCCACCACATCCTGGAGGAGCTTGCGCTTCTCGGCGATCAGGCCGAAGATGAAGTAGAGGCCGGGGATGAAGAAGACGCCGACCAGGGTGCCGACGAGCATCCCGCCCACGGCGGCGGTGCCGATGGTGCGATTGCCGATGGCCCCGGGGCCCGTGGCGACGACCAGCGGGAGGAGGCCGGCGATGAAGGCGAACGAGGTCATCAGGATCGGCCGGAAGCGGAGCTTCCCGCCCTCGATGGCCGCCTCCTTGAGGCTCAGGCCCTCGTGGCGCCTCTGCACCGCGAATTCGACGATCAAGATGGCATTCTTGCCGAGCAGGCCGACCAGCATGACCAGGCCGATCTGGGCGTAGACGTCGTTGGACAAACCCGTGAGCTGGAGCAGCAGGAAGGTGCCGAACAGCCCGATCGGCAGCGACAGGATCACCGCCAGCGGCAGCATGAAGCTTTCGTACTGCCCGACCAGCACCAGGTACACGAAGACGACGACCACCCCGAGGATGTAGACCGCCGTGTTCCCCTTGTTGGACTCGTCGTAGGAGAGGCCCTCCCAGCCGATGCCGTAGCCCTTGGGGAGCGTCTGGTCGGCGACCTCCTGGATCGCCTGGATGGCCTGCCCGCTGCTGAACCCCTTGGCCGGGGCCCCCTGGATGCCGGCGGACGGGTAGAGGTTGTAGCGGTTGATCTCGTTGAGGCCCTGCTTCTTCTTGATCTTCATGAACGAGGAGTACGGGACCATGTCCCCCTTCTCGTTCTTGACGAACATGTTGTCGAAGTCGTCGGGGAACCGCCGGAACTCCGGCGCGGCCTGGACGTAGACCTTGAAGAACTGGCCGAACCGGACGAAGCCCTGCTCCCAGGTGCTGCCCACGACGATCGACAGGTTGTCCATCGCGTTGGCGATCGACACCCCCTTCTGCATCGCCACGTCGTTGTCGATCACCAGCTCATACTGGGGATAGTCGCTGGCGAAGAAGGTGAACAGGCCCTTCACCTCCGGGCGTTTGCCCAGCGCGGCCATGAACTTGTCGGTCACCTCGCCGAGCCGCTGGTAGTCGTTGGTGTTGGTCTTGTCCAGCACGCGGACCGAGAACCCGCCGGCGGCCCCGAAGCCGGGGACGGCGGGGGGCTCGAAGAACTCCAGCTTGACGTCCGAGATCTTCGACCCCTTGCGCTCCAGCTCCTCGATGATCTGCCGCGAGGTCAGCTTGCGGTCGGCCCAGGGCTTGAGGTTGATGAGGCAGGTCCCGGCGTTGGAGCCTCGGCCTTCGGTCAGCACCTCGTAGCCGGCCAGCGACGACACCGAGGTGACGCCCTCGGTCTTCAGGGCGATCTCCTGCAGCTCGTGCGACTTGGCGTTGGTGTACTCCAGCGTCGAGCCCGGGCGGGTCTGGATGATCCCGTAGATCATCCCCTGGTCCTCCAGCGGGATGAAGCCGGACGAAAGCTGGGTGTTGACCAGGAAGATGCCGTAGCCGAATCCCATGATGGTGAACATGGTCAACCCCCGGCGGGTGACGATCCGCCGCAGGACGCCCGCGTATCCGCCGGTGACCTTCTCCACGCCCCGGTCGAAGACGTGGAGCAGCAGCGCCAGCGGCCCGCGGAACCCGGTATGGTGGGCGTGGGGCTTCAGCAGCATGGCGCACAGCACCGGCGTGAGCGTCAGGGCCACCACCCCGGACAGGACGATCGACATGGCCATGGTCAGGCCGAACTGGCGGTAGAACACGCCCACCGGCCCGGTCATGAACGTGACCGGGATGAACACGGCGGTCATCACCATGGTGATGGCGATGATCGCCCCGCTGATCTCGTTCATGACCTCCTGGGTCGCCCGGTAGGGGGAGAGGTGCTTCTCGGCCATCTTGGCGTGGACCGCCTCCACCACCACGATGGCGTCGTCGACCACGACGCCGATGGCCAGCACCAGCGCGAACAGGGTGATCAGGTTGATCGACAGGCCGAACATCAGCATGAAGAAGAAGGTGCCGATCAGCGACACCGGGACGGCCAGGGTCGGGATCAGGGTGGATCGCCAGTCCCCCAGGAACAGGAAGACCACCAAGGCCACCAGCACGAAGGCCTCGAACAGGGTGTGGACGACCTTCTCGATGGAGGCCTCCAGGAAGGCGGAGACGTCGTAGCTGACCTCATAGTCCATGCCGGGGGGGAATGCGTCCGCCTTGATCTCCTTGAGCTTCTCCTTGACCTCCTCGATGACCACCGCGGCGTTGGAGCCGGGGCTCTGCTTGAGCACGATGGCCGCCGAGGGGTTGCCGTCGATGTCCGAGTAGAGGTCGTAGAACGAGGAGCCCAGCTCGACCTTGGCGATGTCCTTGATCCGGAGGATCTCGCCGTCGGGGTTGGCCTTGAGGATGATGTTCTCGTACTGCTCCGGCTTGTTGTACCGGCCCACCCAGGTCAACACATATTCGATCGTCTGCGAGGTCTGCCCGGTCGCCTGGCCGAGCCGGCCGGGCGAGCCGATCATGCTCTGGTCCTTGATCTGCTCCATGACGTCGGCGGCGGACACGTTGTAGGCCCGCATCCGGTCGAGGTTCAGGAAGATCCGCATCGCATAGGCGCGATTGCCCAGGATGTTGGCGCTGCCGATGCCCCGGGTCCGCTTGATCTCGGGCAGGACGTTGACGGTGACGTAGTTGTAGAGGAAGTTCTGGTCGACGCCCTTGTCGGTGCTATAGATGTTGACGTACATCAGCATGCTCGTCATGGCCTGCATGACGATGATGCCTTCACGCTCCACGATCGGCGGGAGCCGGTTCTTCACGATGGCGATCCGGTTGTTCACGTTGACGACCGCCACGTTGGGGTCCGTGCCCGGCTCGAAGATGATCTGGATCGTCGCCTCGCCGGCGCTGGTGGCGGCGGAGGCCATGTAGCGCATGTCCTGCACGCCGTTGATGGCCTGCTCCAGGATGATGAGCACCGAGTCCACCAGCACCTCGGCGCTGGCGCCGGGGTAGGAGACCGAGACCACCACGCTGGGCGGCGCGACGGAGGGGAACTGGGAGATCGGCAGCGTGTTGATCGCCAGCACACCCAGGAACAGGATGAGCACGGAGATGACGATCGCCAACGCCGGTCGATGGAGGATCTTCGCGAACATGGCTCTGGGATGTCCTGCGGGGTTTCCGTGCCGGGTAGGGTGGCCTGGGTTTGCGGCTCGGGATCGGGGCTCGGCCCTGGGCCGGGCGGCTTATTCCGCGTGGTGCTTCTGGTTGGCCATCGCCTTCTCGGGGGAGAGGAACTCGAACTCGACCTTCTCCCCCTCGTGGACCTGGCGGATCCCCTCCAGGACGATCTTCTCGCCCACCTGGACTCCCTTGGTGACGACGTAGATGTCGTCCTTCTCGTGGCCGACCTCGATCTCGCGCTGGTGCACCTTGTCGTCCTTGTCGATGACGTAGACGTACCGCTTGGCGAGGTTCTCGAAGGTGGCCCGCTGGGGGATGACGATGGCCTTGTTCAGCACCTTGTTGATCAGGACCTTGCCGGTCTGGCCGTGCCGCAGCAGGCCCTCCGGGTTGGGGAAGTCCGCGCGGAAGGGGATGTTGCCGTTCTCGTTGTTGAAGTTGGCCTCGATCGCGCCGATCTTGCCGACGTGCGGGAACCGGCTCTGGTCGGCCAGCACCAGTTCGATGTCGGGGCTGTGCTTGTTCTGCCCCGTCTCGGCCATGTATTCGAGGTAGCGCCGCTCGGGCACGTTGAAGTAGACCCACATCACGGTGTTGTCGGACAGGGTCGTGAGGACGTCCCCCTCCTTGACCAGGCTCCCCTGCTGCTCCTTGAGGCGGTCGACGATGCCGTCGAAGGGGGCCTTCACCGCGGCGAAGTTCAATTTGGCCTGGGCCAGGTCCACCTTGGCCTGGGACCTCGCCAGCTTGGCCTTGTAGAGCTGGACTTCCTTCTGGGAGACGCCCTGCTTGTCGGCCAGCGTCTTGGTGTAGTTCAGCTCCAGCTGAGCCAGGTCCCGCTCGGCGACCTCGGCGGCCAGCTCGGCCTTGTAGAGGACCGGCACGATCTGGAACAGCAGTTCCCCCGCCTTCACCGACTGGCCTTCCTTGATGGGGATGGCCTCCAGGTATCCGTCGTCCAGCGCCCGGACTTCGATATGCCGCTGCGAGTGGATCTGGCAGACATATTCCTGGGTGATGACGACATCCTTGGCCATCGGGCTGGTGGCCAGGATCTTGTGGGCCTCGTGGTGGGCCTCCTCAGGCTCATGCTTGTGGAAATACGACTCGTACATCGCGACGAGCCGTTCCTTCGCATGGTTGCCCCGGGCGGCGAGGACGTCGATTTGCGCATAGAGCCTGGAAGTCTGCAGCGACGGGATGTCCACGCGAAACTTGTACAGGCCGAAGGCCACTCCGCCGATCAGGGCGGCGGCGATCATCAGGATTCTCACCGTCCGTCGCATGGCGGACCTGATTCGGGGCATTGAAGGGCTCCTGCTCGACTCCGTGCCGATTCGTTGGGCGGGGTGAGGCGGCTTGGATAAAGAATCATAGATGACAGACGGCGAACCGATTCGCTCGATGCCGGGCGGGGGCGTGGCGGGGCCGGGAGGCGTGCGGGTCGATTCCCGGCCGGGTCATCGTCGTTCGATCGCGGACGTCGGCGTCCGGGCGGCTCCGGATCGACGACCGCCGGGGGACGTCGGGCCCGGGTCGCGGGGCATTGGCGAGGTGGGGAGGGGCCGAGTCGGCGACATCGATCGGTGTCCATCCCCGGCCCCGGGAGGGCCGAGGCGGGGGAGATCCGCCGCGCATCGGCCGTGGATCAACAGCGCAGGGGGTAGGGGGAAGGGATCGAGCCGGGGGCGAACGACCGGCGATCGGGAAGTATGCCGAAGGAACGGGACGCCTGGAACGGGGCCCGGGCCTCGCCCGGGGCGTCCGCCTGATCCCGCTCCTCCTCCTCGCAAGGCAGTGCCTTCATCCTCGCCATGGCGTAGCTCTCCGCCGCCGCCTGGATGCGGGTCGTGGGCGGGGCGAGGTTGCGTCGCCGTGCGGGATTCGGCCCGGCGGGGCCGGGGGCGAACCCCGACGCCCAGATCGGCGCGATCAGCAGCGACGCCAGCAAGGCCAGCAAAAAGGGGAGCCGGAACGTGGCGGCAAGGCATTGACGGTCGGGCATGGCCCATCGCTTCTCGAACGTCGTGATTCGAGTCTGCACGCCGGCATCCAACGAGCCGGCCGTCTTCCGAGAGTATTCTGCCGCTCGAACGTCGTGATTCGAGACGAGCTTGCGGGCCTCCGGCGGGCCGGCTGCCCTGGCGAACGCTGCGTGGTCCTTCCGGCTGTTGGCCGGGCGAAGCTCGTTGCCCCCGCACTCTAAACGTTATCGGAGTGCGATGGAACCCACGATTCCGGGCCGGCAAGGCGGGTAGGATGATGGATTATTGGATCCGCCATCGACGGAAGTCAAGGGTCGGCGCCTGATTCTTTGGGACTCATCAGCACGCCTCGGAGGTGCCTCCTCCGGGCCGATGGTCCGGGCCCCGGCGACGCGGACGGGCCCGGGGTGCCCCGCGGCGGGGGGCACCCCGGGCGTGGGGGGATCGGTCCGGGCCGGCGGCGGGTCAGGGCAGGGGGCGAGGAGGCGGGTTGCCCCGCGTCCCCGGCGGGAGGGCGGCGTTGGCGGCCGGCGGATTCCCCGGGGCCCCGGGCCTCGTCGGGGCGGCGGGGCCGGTGTCCCCGGCGGCCTTGACGGCGGGATCCTTGGCCCCCGCCTGCCCGAACGGGCCGGGCAGGCCCGAGGGCGGGGGGAGGGTCGCCGGATCGGCGGGGGGTGCCACCGACGGGGTGGGCGGGGCCGGGGCGGGTGCCCCGTCGGTGAGGCCCGGGGCCGGCGCGGGGTCCTCCTCGAACAGGGTCGAGTCGAGCTGGTCGGGCCGGGGGATGAGGACCTGAGAGCCGACCGGCAGCTGATTGATGTCGGGAACGGCGTTCTTGTTGGCCGCCCAGAGGGCCTTGCTGTACCGGCCCGACCGGTAGTAGAGCAGCGAGATCGTCCAGAAGTTCTCGCCGGCGCGGACTGTGTGGCTGTACGGGAACCGGCCGTTGAAGTCGTCCGGGGCCGAGTACGTCACCACGCCGCCGCCGAGGGCCTGGTAGGCGTTCACGACGGCGGACAGCTGCTCCGCCTTGGTGTCGATCAGGACCATCCGGCCGTCCCGCAGGTCGCGCTGGGCGACCAGCACGTCGAGGTATTCGATGCGGGCGTTCTGGAAGAGATCGTCCGCGAAGCTGACGGCGGATTCGAGCGACTCCAGTTGCTGCTTCTTGATCTCGATGCTCCGGCTGTAGTTCTCCACCATGGTCAGGCGGTTGGTCACCTGGGTGAAGGCCTCCAGGATGACCCGCTGGTAGTTGTAGACGGCCTGGAGCTGCCTGGCGTTCGCGGACATGTACTGGGCGCGGATCCCCCGCCGGTTCACCAGGGGCCCGACCAGCCCGCCGGCGATGTCGCCGATCACGGCCTGCGGCTCGAACAGGTGGGCGATGTTGAACGACTGGAGGGCGACGCCGCCGGTGATCACCAGCTGCGGGTAGAAGTTGACACGGGCGACCTTCACGTCGAGCCCGGAGGCCACCAGTTCGCGTTCGGCCTGGCGGATGTCGGGCCGGTTCTGGAGCAGTTCCGAGGGGACGCCCACGCTGATCGGGTGGATCTCCAGGTCGTAGAAGTTCGTCGAATTGCGCTCGACCCGCTGGGGGAAGCGGTTGACCAGGTAGTTGATCCGGTTCTCCCCCTCGATGATCGACTGGGTGACGATCAACTTATCACTCTGATTCTTCTGGACCTCGGCCTGGAATCGCAGGACGCCCAGCTCGGTGCTGCGGGCCGCCTCCTTCCGGGCCTGGGCGATCTCCAAGCTCCGCTGCTGGAGATCGATGATCTGGTTCAGGTTCTCGAGTCGCTTGTCGAGCGCCATGAGACGGTAGAAATTCTCGGCGATGTCCGCGATCAGGCGGGTCGCGAAGTAGTTCCGCCGCTCGGCGGCCGCGACGTAGCGCTGGCCCGCCGCGTCCCGGGCGTTGCGCAACTGGCGGTAGATGTCCAGTTGCCAGGTGAAGTTGAGGCCCCCCAGGTAGTTCGCATGGGGATTGTTGAAGAACTTCCCGGGGAGGTATTCGTCGGCGAGCAGGGCGGCCCCGTCGAGCGTGAAGCGGCTGGCCCGCTCCAGCCCCGCGCCGGCCGTCACGCTGATGAAGGGGAGATACGCCCCCGACCGCTCCAGGACCTCGTTGCCGGCGATCTGGACGTCCTCGTTCAGGACCCTCAGCTCCCGGTTGTCGACCAGCGCCTTCTCGATCAGGCAGGTCAGCATGCGGTCGTTGTAGAATTCCTCGATCCCGACCTGGGATGAGTTATCCGGGGTGGCCGCCCCGTAGAAATCCCCCGGCATGTCCGGCGCGGGCGTCGGATGACGAAGGGGAGGGATCCCGCAGGCCGGCAGGACCAGCAGCAAGAGGCTGCAAGCGATCACCCTGGCGCCCGCATATTTCACCCGCCCGGCGATCGACGATCTCGGTGAAAGGTTCATCCGCCCCGTCCTTGAGTAGTGTGCGCCGATCGGCATCCTCGCCGGGCGAGCCATGAGCGAGCAGCTCGGGACTCATGCCAGGTTCACCCATGAACATCCTCACCCCATGGTCGGAACGGCCACGCCGGTGCGGAACTGTCCATTGATCGTCCTGTATCGATCGCAACTTGAGTAGGAAATGGCGCGATTGGAGGAGATGGGGCGACTGCCTAGCGACGAAAGAGTTCGTTTTTCTCGCCCCAAGGGTTTTGAGGGACGAGCGCAGGGGCGATCGTCCCTATCACGGCCGGCGTCGAAGGCCAGGTCAATCCTCGCCGTGGTTGCCGCGGCCAGGCCCCGGCCGGCGGGCGTCGGGCCGGACTGGGCCAATCGAGGAAGCACAAAGCGGAAATGGCAAGCGGAAGCTTTCGGAAGCAGGGATGATGGATACCGGAACTTCCGCGGCGTAAGAAAACCCTCACACCATCACCCATTCGCCCCAACTCGACCGAAGCCGACCGTGGAGGAGTTTGATGCGCCGTGGGGAGGGCGCTCCCCGATCCGCTCAGGAATTCGATCCGGGCTCGCCACGGATGACGATGCGATGTTCCTCATGGATCGCACGACCCTGGTCGCCGATCCGGCCCACGAGGAGGCGAATCTCGGCGCCTCGGGGGAGGTCGCCCGTCGGGAGATCCTGGACGCGGACGCCCAGCCCATTCTCTTCGCCGGGCAGGTCGCGGGCCTCGCCGTCCCCCACCCGCCATCGGATCGCGACGCCACCGATCGCCTCGATCCGCAAGGTCGTGCCGGGCGGGATGGCGTGGCAGGGATGCTCGACCCGCCAGATGGCGAACGGTCGGCCTCCTGCCCCGCCCCCGGCGTTCCGGCCGACCGGGTCCGGGCGGTCGAAAATGGCCCCTGCCTGGAGGGATCGGCGCAGCTTCAGGTATTCGGAGTGGGCCCAGAGGAGCGGCATGACGGACCCGGTCGGCCTGCCGAGGAACAGGCCGCGCTCGGGGATGTCCGGGGCGTCCCAGACCTGCTCGGAGATCATGCCCGCCTCGCTCGCGTAAGCGGACATCACGCCCGCGAGCCGTTCGGCCTCGGCCCGGCGGCCGGCGGCCAGCTCATAATGGGCCCGCTCGCCGATCAGCAGCGGCCAGGCGCGGCCCACCCCGCCTTGGGAATCGTAGGGGGAGCCGTCGTCCCGCTCGCCGAACACGTCGCCGTTATAGCGGTGCCAGATCGGCCCGCGATCGGTCTCGAGCCGGAGCAGGGCATCGATGGCCTTCGCGGTGGCGACGATCCGGGGGTCGTCCGGGGACCTCAGGCCGAACCGGACCAACGCCAGGGCGTCGACGCCGACGACCTCCGTCGCCGGGATCCCGTTGACCTCGGGCGGGTCGCCGATGAGGCGGACGCAACCCTGCCCGGGGGAGGGCGGGTCGACGGACTTCGATGGGAGGACCCGGGCATAATAGCCATCGATGCCCAGGCGTTTCGCCAGGCCGGTGCCCCGCACGTAGAGCCAGCCCTCGATCAGGGCATCCCAGGAGTCGGCCGTCTCGCGCAGGTAGGCGGCGACCGCGCCCGCACCTTCCTCGTCGGCCCAGCCGGCGGCGATGCGCAGGGCGGAGATCGCGGTGGCGAGGGTATAGGTCGTGTAGCCCTCCTCCTCTTCCCAGCGGTCCTGCTCGGTCGCGGGCCCGTTGCGCACGATGAAGCCCGCCGCCCGGCGGACCATCGGCCGCAGGCGATCGAGTTCGCCCGGGCCGAGCGCGCCCTGCCGTCGCGCGAGGTCGGCCAGCAGGATCGGCTGGGCGGCCTGGTCGAGCTGGATCGCGTCCCAGAACGGCTCGCCGCTCACCCACATGTTCTGAGGCCAGTGCCCCTGGGCCTCCTGGGTCACCTGGAGGTAGAAAAGCAGGTCGCGGGCCTCCTGGTGGGCCCCGATCGCCAGCAGGGCCCCGCCGTGCTGGACGAGGTCCCTGGGCCAGACCAGGTGGTAGGCGCCCCGGGCGATCTCCTCGTCGTTGCGGTGGTCGCCCCAGGGGATCGCGAGGCTGGCGACCGCCCCCTTGATGACCTTGTTGGTGTGGGCCATGAGGATCGCCGCGCTGCTCCGATAGAGGTCCCGTCCGGGGGCGGTCCCCTCGCGGTCCAGAGGGAGCAGGGTATCCTGCCAGGCCCGCCACCCGCCGATGTAGCGGTCCGCCACGTCGGCGAATTCGGCCTGGAGCCCGGACAGGGCGTGGTGGGCCGCCTCGGCGTGGCCCAGGCCGAAGCCCAGGGCCAGCACGAACTCATCCCCGCCGGTCAGGTCGATCTCGGCGATGAGGGCGACGTTCCCGTCCTCGGCCCGGCCGTAGGTCCGGGCGAGTCGCCCGTGCCGCTCCAACTGATCGCGCCCGTCCGAGACGCCCGCGAATCCCGCCGAGGCTTCCCGGAATGGGAGCGAACAGGCCAGGGCCAGCGCCAGGTCGCCACGCTGGGCACACAGGACCGGCCGCCCCTTGAAACTGCCGACCCAGGCGGTGTTTCCCGCCCCCATCCCGGCGACGTGGGGGGCCAGATAGACGTGGAGGCGATAATCGCCCGCCGTCCCTTCGAGCGGCTCGAATCGGGCCTTCTGGAGCAGGACGTTCTGGCCGTCGTCGGTGATGACCGTCTTTTCGATCCGGTAGCGGCCGGCCCGGCAGGTGTTGGTGATCGTGAAGCCCGGCACCCCATCCGCCAGCCACTCCACCCGGGAATCGGCGTCCTTGCGCTCGTCGGAGAGGAAGCCATCGGGGCCGGTGATGATGAAGTACAGGTTGCGGGTGCAGGGCGAATCGATCCGGGGGTAGTAGACCTCCGTCAGGGCCCCCTGGCCGATCGTGAACCAGACGTGGCTCCCCGCGCCTCGCGCGGTGCCGGTGGCCGCCTTGCTCCCGGACGTCCAGTGCGGTTCCGACCCGGGCCAGCCCGGCGCCTTCTTCCGGGCCTCGGGAGCGTCCCCGGCGGGGTCGTCGTTCGTCTGGGTCTGCTTGCCGGTCATGCCAACCTGCCTTGTTGCTCGAATCCCGGAATCAACGCGGAAGGCCCAATCTCGGGAGCACATGCTCGCCGAACGCCCGGAGGAACCCCTCCTGGTCGCGGCCGACCTGATGCACGTAGATTTCGTCGAAGCCCAGGGCGAGGTCCTCCTGGAGCCAGGCGGCGTGCTGCCCCAGGTCGGACGAGATCCGGATGTGGCCGTCGAGGTCCTCCGGCCGGAGGTCGCGGGCGGCGTGCTCGAAATCCTCGGGCATCTCCAGCTCGACCAGGATCCGACTGTCCAGGGTGTTGGCCCGCCACTGGTCGAAGGCGTCGCGACGAGCGTCCTCCTCGTCGGCGGCGTAGCAGGTTTGGGCCTGGAGGAGCATGGGCTTGCCCTCGCCCCCGCCGCGGCGGAACGCCTCGACGACCTCTTTCAGCTCGTCGTATGGCTTCACCACGGTGATCATGCCATCGGCCCAGGAGCCCACCCACTCGGCCGTCTCGGCCGACACCGCCGCGCCGATGATCCGGGGGGGCTGCGCGGGCCGCGAATAGAGCTTCGCCTTATGGGCCCGGACGTATCCATCCTGCCCCAGGGGGTTGTGATCGACCTCCTCGCCGGCGAACAGGGCGCGGATCACCCCGACCGCCTCCTTCAGGCGGGCCTGCCGCTCCTTCTTGGGGGGCCAGGGCGTGCCGGTGATGTGTTCGTTGAGGGCCTGGCCGCTGCCCAGGGCCATCCAGAACCGGCCGGGGAACATCTCGGACAGGGTGGCGGCGGCCTGCGCGATGATGGCCGGGTGATAGCGTTGCCCCGGCGCGTTGACCACCCCGAACGTCAGCCGGGTCGCCTGCAGAGCGGCCCCCAGCCAGCTCCAGGCGAAGCCGCTCTGGCCCTGCCGGTTGGTCCAAGGATGGAAGTGGTCCGAGCACATCGCGCCTCCGAAGCCCGCCGCTTCGGCCGCCCGCGCCAGCCCGAGCAGGGTGCTCGGGGCGAATTGCTCATGGGAGCAGTGATATCCGATTGTCGCCATGTGAAGTCCTGTCATCCTCCGGCCTCACCATCCCCGAATCAATACGGCGCCGAGGACGACCCCGAGTCGCCAGCAAACCCCAGGCCAATCCCCGACTCCCCGGAGGCATGGCATCCGCCCGGACGATGGAGGTTGGCGCGGCGTGAGGGACGCGGGTCTTCACCCTCGACCTTCCCGGAGGGATCGCATCGCGTCGGGCAGGCAGTCGAGGACGTCCGAGGCCAGCATCCCGTCATCGCCGTGCCGCCCGGCGGCGATCTCCCCGGCGATCGCGTGGAGGTGCACGCCCCAGACGGCCGCGGTGGTCGGCTCGGCGCCCCGGGCCAGCAGGCCGCCGATCACGCCGGCCAGCAGGTCGCCGCTGCCGGCCGTCCCCAGGCCGGGCGTCCCGGCGGTGTTGAGGTAGAGTTCCCGGCCGGCAACCAACGTCTGCGCCCCTTTCAGCACGATCACGGAGCGCCATTCGGCCGAGAATCGCCCGGCCACTTCCGCGCGGCCCGATGCGATCGTCTCGGGCTCCAGCCCGGAAAGCTGGGCCATCTCCGGCGCATGAGGCGTGAGGACCCGGTCGCCGGGCCCGTCCGGCCACCCCGCGCGGCCCCAGGCCAGGAGGGCACCGGCGTCGACGACCGTGGGCAGGGACGAGCCGGCGAGGAATCGGACGGAGACGCGGTCCGTCTCCTGGTGGGAACCCAGTCCGGGCCCGATCACCGCGGCATCGCAGGGCCCGAGCTGCTCTTCGAGTCGCGTCAGGGCCGATTCGGCGATCGTGCCCGAATCCGTCTCCGGCAGGGGCAGGACCATCAATTCGGGGACGGCGACGCCGATGGTCACTGCCACCGACCGGGGGGCCGCGACGCGCACGGTCCCGCAGCCGACCCGCAAGGCCCCCCTTGCCGCCAGGATCGCCGCCCCGGGCAGGCTGGCCGACCCCGCGATGAGCAGGAGCTTGCCTCGCCCGGCCTTGCCCTCGTCCTTATCGTGTTCGGGAAGAGGCAGAGTTTCGAGCAGAGCCCGGTGGATGAGCTTGGGCGATGCGCTCATGGCCATGCTGTCCCCGCGACGCGACGGTTGGGATGAGTCTCGGAGGTCGCTTAGCAAACTCTATACCTCCTCCAGCAGAGTTGCTCCGACGGCGAAGGGGACAGGGGTGGTCCCGGCGTGATCCGCGACGGGCGAGGCAGCGGATGGGCCCAATCTTTGCGTAACCCGGCTCCATCCCCCAGGGCATCCGGCCTCGGGGGCTCGCGCCGGGCCCGGGCACCGGGCGCGAACTGCGACGGCCCGCACGACACGATCCGAGAGTCCTCGCGATGACGCCGATCCTCCTGCTCCGGGCCGCCGGGGTCCTCCTGCTCCTGATCGCGGCGTCGAGCCTGTTCACGCCCCGGATCCTCGCCTATGCCGACAACATGAAGCGGCTGGACCCGACGGTGCGGGAGGTCTTCAACATCCACAACCTGTACGTCACCCTGTTCGTGCTGGCCTTCGCCGTGGCCGCGCTCGCCTTCCCCCGGGAGCTATCCGGCACGCCGATGGGCCGGTTCTTCTCGGGATTCCTGGCGGGGGCCTGGTGGCTGCGGCTGCTGATCCAGATCTTCTACCACAACCGAGAGATCAAGAAGGCGTGGCCGGTCATGAACCTTGTTTATTCCTTGACGTTCATCTACCTGGGCGGGGTGTTCGCGATGGCGGCGTCCGGCTACGGCCGCTGACCGGAGGCGGGGGGCTCCAGGCCGTTGTCGCGATACCAGCCCTCGGGATCGGCCACGAGCGACGCGGCCATGGTCGGGAGCTTCGACCGGATCGACTGCTGCGGGGACCACCCCAGGGCCGAGCGGGCGCGGGACACGTCGAGCTCGAAGTGATCGTCGGCGCGGTCGATCATCCACGGGCGGAGGAATGGGTCCCCGCCCCCGGGCAGCAGCCCCTGGGCGATCATGCCGGCCCGGGCCAGGATCCTGGGGATCCGGCGCGTGCCCTGGGGGGATCCGCGGAGGAGCCGGCCCAGTTCGCTCTGGATCTCCCCATAGGCCACGGCCCCCGGCTCGCCCAGCAGCAGGATCAGTTCCGGGGGGAGGTCCCGGCGACGGTCGACGGCCCGCCCGACGGCATCGATCAGGTCCGAGACGTGCAGATACGACTGGCCCCGGCCGGGGTCTCCCGGGAAGAATCGGTTGGCCACGCCCCCCTCTCGGATGCGGCGGAACTGCTGCGCCAGGACCGGGTGGTGGACCCGGTCGTCGTAGACGTTCGCCAGCCGGAGGATGACGAGGGGGATGTCGCCCCGGCCCGCGCGGAGCGCCTCCTCGGCCCGGAGCTTCGACCGCGAATAGGGCAGGGAGGGGCCGAGGGGCGAATCCTCGTCGATCGGGCGGCCGGGCTCGCCCGACGCGTGGACGACCATCGTGCTGGCGTAGATGAACTGGCCGACCTGGAAGTCGGCCTCCCGCAGGCAACGCATCAGCCGGGCGGATCCGGCGACGTTGACCTGCTCATAGAGGGGGGTCGGCTCGCCGGAGAAGTCGTAGTAGGCGGCGAAGTGGAGGACCGAGGCGACCTCCGGCCCGTGGCGATCCCGGAACCGGCGGAGGGCCGGCAAGAGGCCCTCGTCGGAGGACAGGTCGGCGTCGATCGTCTCGATGCCCGGCGGCGGCACGGGCGGCCCCGCGCGGTCGAAGGCCACGACGCGGTAGCGGTCGTCCAGGCTCGTGGCGAGCGCCCCCCCGAGCCGCCCGCTGGCGCCCGTCACGATCACCGCCCCGTCTCGATCGCCCATGCGTCGTTCTCGCCGATCGGCCCCGGTTTGCCTAGAACCGGTGGGTCGCCGTGCAATCGTGATGCCCATGGGTGGGCCGGGGCCGACTTTTCCTCCGGGGAGGATGCTCCTCGGCTCGGCCTTTGCTCCCTCTGGGCCCGGGAAGAGGCCGGCCCGGGTCGCCGGCGACGCTTCGCAAAATCGGGGGTGGGTCCCATGAGTGGCGCGACCGTGAAGTCGGAAGACAAAGAGTTGGTCTACGCGTCGGCGGGCTCCGGGCCGATGTTCCAGCGCGATTACGCCGGGACGATCGAGGGCGGGACCTGCTCTCCGGAAGCGTTGGCGGCGATGGTCCGCGAGCGATTCGTCGAATTCGGCCCCCCGGAGACCGCCGCCTTCGAGATGGTCGGTGGGGCGGGCCGTTGCCTCAAGGTCGGCGACGAGCTGGCCATCCGCATCGGCGGGTTCATGCCCTGCCGCGTACGCGTGGTCCACATGGATGACCTCAGCCTCACGCTCCGCACCCTGGCCGGGCACCCGGAGGCGGGCCGCATCAGCTTCAAGGCCGGGCGCGACGACCAGGGGCGGGTGACGTTCCAGATCCGCAGCCGGGCCCGCTCCGGCGGCATGATCCACTATCTCGGCTTCCTCCTGCTGGGCCGCTCCATGCAGGCCCGTTGCTGGATCCGGTTCATCGGCCGCGTGGCCGAGGCCTGCGGGGGCCGCCTGGCGGGTCCGGTCCGGGTGAGGACGGAACGGGTCGAGGAACGGCCGTCCGATTGCGAAGGCCACGAATGCTCGACATTCTCCAGCGATGTGGAAGGCTGATCGAATGGCCCTGACGCGATTCGGGAGAGGCTGGTCGGAGCGCGAGCTGAAGAGCTACCTCAACGCGCTCCGGGCCCGCTCCGTCAACTTCGATACACCCATGGAGGAGATGACCGTCGCCAACGGCTGGACCGTCGACGGCAGCCACGACGAGATCGGCACGGAGCCCGAAGGCCCCCCGATCCCCGACGGCGTCTTCGCCCGGGCCAAGCAGGCCATCACCAACTATGACTTCTCGGACCCGAGCATCGTGGTCGGCCACTTCGACCCGACCGTCGACCCCGTCGGCCGCGACATGCTCCTGGAGCTCAAGGTCCTCGGGTTCCGGTTCCTCTGCGGAGTCCGGGTCCACAGCGTCCGCGAGGAGTACGACGGGAACACGACCTACTTCGGGTTCCGCTACGACACCCTCGACGGGCACATCGAGCGGGGGTACGAGTGGTTCCTGCTGACCAAGGACCACGCGACCGGCGGGGTCCATTTCAAGATCGAGGCCCACTGGCGGCTGGGCCAGTTCCCCAGCTGGTGGAGCAAGCTCGGCTTCAAGCTGATCGGCGAGCACTACCGATCGTTGTGGCGCAAGCGGGCGCCGGAGCGTCTGAGGGCGGTCGCCCATCAGCCGGTCGCCCTCCCGATCGCCGCGGAGGGCGAACTCGCCCACCGCGGCGGCGCGACCCCGACCCGGACCGATCCCGAGCCTTCCGCCTGATCGCCGGGGCCGCGCCGCCCCGGGGGATCAGTCGGAACCCTCGAGTTTGACCAGCTTGTTGTACAGCCCCATCATCATGAATGGGGCGACCCACATGCCGACGAACATCGCGTCGCGATCGCGGCCCTTCATGCGCAGCATCAGCGAGGTGCCGATCGCGCCGAACGCCAGGCTCAGATAGAACCCCGAGGGGATCTGGCTGGTGTATTGCTCGATCATCTTGGTCAGCTGCCCCTCCTCATGCTCGCGGGGCCTGACACCGATCCCTTCGAACACAGCATCCGTCATGACGATTCCCTCGTTGAAGTATTGGGGCGACGGATTGGTCCAGCAGGTCACGTGCCAGATCGGTCCGCGCCGGGGCAACCCCGCCCACGAGGGGCCCACAGCGAATCCGCACGTCACGACACCTCATGAATCACGATATCGAACTCACCACGAAGGCCCGGCCGGCGGAAGCCCGACTCCCGGCGACCGCCGTCCACGACCGTCATGGCCTCGCCGGTGGGCTCGATGGGATCGCGGAAGTTCGTGATCTGCCCGCCTCCCGCCCGGACCTGAACCCGATCGAGCGGCCCTTCTCGAAGCTCAAGACTTGACTTCGTAAGGCCAAGGCCCGGGCCGTGGATGAACGGATCCGGGCGATGGGCGAAACCCTGCGTTGGGTTCGATTGGGCGACATTCGGGGACGGCCCCGCCACGGCGGCCATCCGGCCGAGGCGTCGACCGTCGCGCTCGATAGGGAACCGCTCCGAGCGACAGGATCCTAGCAGCATCAGCCGTGCCGATGGCCGCCGGCAATGGACTTCAGTCCACCTGCGTGGTATTCTGAACGCGAGTACACAATGCCGTCCGGTGAGGCACCAGGATGGATATTCGCCGAAAGCTCGAAGTGCTGGCCGACGCGGCCAAGTATGACGCCTCGTGCTCCAGCAGCGGCAGCTCCACGAAGCGACGCGACGCCCGTTTGGGGACGACCGAGGGGATGGGCATCTGCCACAGCTACACCCCCGACGGCCGATGCGTGTCGCTGCTCAAGCTCCTGCTCACCAATTACTGCGTCTACGACTGCCAGTTCTGCGTCAACCGGGTGTCGAGCGACACCCCACGCGCCCGGTTCACCGTGGCCGAGGTGATCCGGCTCACCATCGATTTCTACCGCCGCAACTACATCGAGGGGCTGTTCCTCAGCAGCGGCATCGTCGGCAGCGTGGACGGCACGATGGAGCAGCTCGTCGCGGTCGCCCGGGGCCTGCGCGAGGACCACGGGTTCGGCGGCTACATCCACCTCAAGCTGATCCCCGGGGCGTCCGCCGAGCTGGTCGCGGAGGCCGGGCTCTGGGCCGACCGGCTGAGCGCGAACATCGAGCTGCCGACCAGCCAGGACTTGCAACTCCTCGCCCCGGAGAAGACGCGTGAGGACATCGACGGCACTATGCATGCGGTGGCCGAGGGGATCGCCGAGCACGCCGCCGACCGGGAGGCCGGGTTCAAGGCGCCGGCATTCGCCCCGGCCGGGCAGAGCACGCAGATGGTCGTCGGCGCGACGCCGACCGCGGACGGCACCATCCTGGCGACCGCCGACGAGTTGTACCGCACCCGGGGGCTGCGGCGCGTCTACTACTCGGCCTATAGCCCGACCCCGCACGCCGACGCCCGGCTGCCGGCATTCAGCCCGCCGCTGATTCGCGAGCACCGACTCTACCAGGCCGACTGGCTGCTCCGCTTCTACGGGTTCGACGTGGGCGAGGTGGTCGCCCCGGGCGCGAACCTGGCGCTGGACATGGACCCGAAGCTGGCGTGGGCGCTGGCCAACCGCGAACGATTCCCGGTCGACGTGAATACCGCCCCTCGCGAGATGCTCCTTCGGATCCCCGGGGTCGGGGTCCGCAACGTAAACCGGATCTTGGCGATCCGCCGGTATCATGCGCTGACGACCGACGACCTCCGCAAACTGCGGGTGAACTGGAAGACCGCCGCCCCGTTCGTGCTCACCAGCGACCACAATTCGACCGTGCGCCACCTCGACGCGGTCGGCCTGAAGCGGAAGGTCGTGCAGCCGACCCTGTTCGACGGCTGGGACGACGCATGATCGTTTCCGCCCCCGACTTCGACGCCTGGCGTCCCGCCGCCCGCGCGCTGCTGGCCGCCGACGTGCCCCCGGCCGACATCCTCTTCGACGACGGCACCACGCCCGGCCTGTTCGCTGCGGACGAACTCCCGGCCGCACCCGCGGGAGGGACCTTCAACGTGCCGAGGGCGTTCGTCGCGCTGGCGGAGGCGGTCGCGTGCCACCGCGACCCGCGGCGGTGGGAGTACCTGTACCGCGCGTTGTGGCGGCTCACTCGGGGCGAACCGCATCTGCTCGACCTCGCCACCGACGGCGACGTGGGCTGGCTCATGCAGGCCGAGAAGTCCGTCCGCCGCGACATCCACAAGATGCACGCCTTCGTCCGCTTCCGCGCGGTCGGCGGCCACTTCGTCGCCTGGCACCGGCCGGACCACCGCATCCTCCGTCGGGCCTCGCCGTTCTTCGCCCGCCGCTTCCCGGAGATGCGCTGGTCGATCCTGACGCCGGACGAGTCGGCGCTGTGGGACGGAGACGGGCTCCAATTCGGCCCCGGCGTGCCGGCGAAGGACGCCCCCGCGCCGGACGAACT
The DNA here is from genome assembly GCF_051175315.1 of Tundrisphaera macrotermitis. Lineage (NCBI taxonomy): Bacteria > Pseudomonadati > Planctomycetota > Planctomycetia > Isosphaerales > Isosphaeraceae > Tundrisphaera > Tundrisphaera macrotermitis. Next base: position 316,521 of record NZ_CP195100.1, on the reverse strand, counting down.
GGAGGTCATGTGGAAGACCTACTACCGGGCGACGTTCAACCCGGCGCGGATCAAGATCCGGGCGATGAAGAAGGAACTCCCGGTGCGGCACTGGCCGACCCTGCCGGAGACCGCCATCATCCCCGACATCCTGGCCGAGGCGCCGGCCCGCGTGGCGGCGATGGTCGCGCACCAGGAAGGGTGCGCCCGGTCGGCCGCCGACTTCTTTCCGGCCACGCGCGACCTCGCCAGCCTCCGGGCGGCGGCCCGCGACTGCTCCGCATGCGGCCTGTGCGGCCCGGATTCGCCGCCGGTGTTCGGTCAGGGGCCGGCGGACGCCCGGGTGGTCCTGATCGGCGACCGCCCGATCGACGGCGAGGCCGGGGAGTTGCTCGACGCGGCGCTGGACGAAGCGGGCCTCGCCCGCCTGGCGGTCTATCGGACGCACGCGGTGAAACGCGCCGCGGGCGACGGCACGCGGGCCGGGCCTCGCGAGGCCGCCGCGTGCCGCCCGTGGCTGCTCGCGGAACTGGCCACGATCCGGCCGGCCGTGGCGGTGTGCCTCGGCCCGGCGGCGGCGCGGGCGGTGCTCGGGCCGCTGTTCCGGTTCGCCGACCGCCGCGGGGAGGTCGTGGCCGCGGCCGGCGGGGCGAAGGTCGTGGCGACCGTCCACCCGGCCGCCGCGCTCCGCGCCGGCACTCGGGCGGAGATCCTCGCCCACCTCTCGCTGGCGAGGAGTCTTGCAGCGATCCCCCCCGGCACGCCGTAGCGAGCTGCTATCACGGGCAGTGCTTCCGGATCCGCGTGTGGCCGTGGACGGGTGGATGAGCCGGTGATCGGACGGGCGGTCCAGGAATCGGTCGGCACTCAAGTCCGACAGATCTGCCCGGCGAGCTGGCTCAACGTGGCGGAGATCGAGCTGTCGATCCTGGCCCGGCAGTGCCTGGCCCGGCGGATCGGGGGTGCGGAGAGATTGGCCGTGGAGCACGCCGCCTGGGGTTGCCCCCTCAACGCCGAGGGGGACGGGTGGTCTGGAAATCCACGATCGCGAACGCCCGGGTAAAACCAAATTCAACATTCGCACTCGCCAGACCAGATCAGTATATCCCACTTCTATGCATTTTATCTACGTCACGCAATGATCTCCCGGACCACCTCGCCGCTGACGTCGGTGAGGCGGTAGTCCCGGCCGGCGTGGCGGTAGACGAGCCGCTCGTGGTCGAGCCCGAGCAGGTGGAGGATCGTGGCGTGGAAGTCGTGGACGTGGACGCGGTCCCGGGCCACGGCCACGCCGTGGTCGTCGGTCGCCCCGTGGACGATCCCGCCCTTGACGCCGCCGCCGGCCATCCACGAGGAGAACGCCTGGTGATGGTGCTCGCGCCCGGCGTGGCCGGCCTGCTCGTGGTAGGGGGTGCGGCCGAACTCGGTGGTCCAGACCACCAGCGTGTCCTCCAGCAGGCCCCGCTGTTTGAGGTCGGTGAGGAGCCCGGCGATCGGTTGGTCGACGTTCCTGGCGAGCCCGGCATGGTCCTGCATGTTCCCGTGCGAGTCCCAGTTGCCCGACGACCCGGTGTCGATCAGCTCGACGAACCGGACCCCACGCTCGGCGAGGCGGCGGGCGACCAGGCATTGCCAGCCGAACCCGGTCGTCTGGCCGCGCTGGAGGCCGTAGAGGGCGAGCGTGGCGTCGGCCTCGCCCGACAGGTCGAAGGCGGCCGGGGCCTCGGCCTGCATCCCGAAGGCGGTCTCGAACGACCGGATCCGCGCCTCCAGGGCGTCTTCGCCGGGCCGGTCGGCCGCGTGCCGGCGATCGGCCCGCGCGATCAGGTCCAGCTCGCGCCTCTGGTTCGACCCGGGGGCGGACCGGGGCCGGACGTTGGGGATCGGCGTCGGGCCGGGGACGACGTGGGTCCCCTGGTGGCAGCCGGGCAGGAAGTCCGCCGCCCAGGTCTGGGTTCCGGCGTAGGGGGCGGCCGGGGCGATGACCATGAACGAGGGGAGGTTTCGGTTCTCGGTGCCCAGGCCATAGCTGGCCCACGCCCCCAGGCTGGGCCGGGCGAAGGTGAACGACCCGGTGTGCATCCCGAGCGTCCCCTCGTAGTGGTTGGTGTGGTCCGACGACATCGACCGGATCACGCACAGGTCGTCGGCCCGGTCGCGGACGTGCGGGAACAGGTCGCTGATCTCGGTGCCGCACCGGCCCCCCGGGCGGAACTCCCAACCGGGCCGCTTGAAGAACCGCTGGAAGGCCCCCTTCTTGCCCTGCCAGTTGTCCACGGTGATCGATTTGCCGTGGCCTGATGCGAGCAGAGGTTTGGGATCGAAGGTGTCGACGTGCGAGACGCCGCCGGTCATGTAGAGGAAGATGACCCGCTTGGCCCTGGGGTCGAAGTGGGGCTTGCGGGGCGCGAGCGGGTCGGTGGCCGAGGCGACGGCCCGTTGCTCGGCGAGCAGGCCCGCCAGAGCGATGGCCCCGAATCCACCGGAGGCTCGTGCCAGCATCCGGCGGCGTGAGATCGATGGCGAGTCCGGGTCGTCCACGGCGGCGGCTCCCGTCAGTCGACGAAGAGGAACTCGTTGCGGGCGAACAGGGTGCGGGCCAGGGCCGACCAGGCCAGGCCATCGATGTCCGCCGGGGCGATGCCGGTCGAGGCCAGGTCCTTCCGCTCGTCGTCGAGGAATGCGAGGGCTTCCGCCTCATCCTCGGCGGAGGGAAGCCGGGACAGGGCGGTCTCGAAGGCGAGGAGGAGGCGTGCCCGATCATCGGGGGTGGCAGCGACGAGTTTTCCGGCGAACGCCGACGCCTGGGCGTGGACGAACGGGTCGTTCAGGAAGAACAGGGCCTGGGTGGGTACCGTGGTGGCCGATCGGCGCGGGGTCGACGCATTGGGATCGGGCCCGTCGAACAGGGCCAGGAACGGGTGTCGCTTGAGCCGCTGGGTCATCAGGTAGACGCTGCGACGGTTCGTCTCGTAGACGGCGGCGAACGGGTTGTGCTGCGTGAAGGCCCAGGTCTCGACCGGCGGGAACGGGTGCGGCCCGGCGGGGCTGAGGTCCAGCGTGCCCGAGATGGCGAGCATGGCGTCGCGGATCTCCTCGGCGTCGAGCCTCCGGCGAGGGTATCGCGCGATCAGGTCCGGGGCGGAGTCGCCCGAGCCCGATTGCTGATAGACGGCGGAGAGCAGGATCGCCCGGTGCAGCGCCTTGACCGACCAGCCGCCGTCCATGAACCGCCGGGCGAGGTGGTCGAGCAACTCGGGATGGGAGGACGCGAGCCCCCGCCTGCCGAAGTCGTTCTCGGTGGCGACCAGCCCGCGGCCGAAGTGATGCTGCCAGATCCGATTCGCCATCACCCGGGCGGTCAGGGGGTTGGTCGGCCGCGTCAGCCAGTCGGCCAGCGCCAGCCGCCCGCTCCCCGAGTCGGGCGGGACGCGGTCGCCGCCGAGGACCTGCAGGAAGCGTCGGGGGACCGCCTCGCCGGGCGTCGTCGGCTCGCCCCGCTTCTGGATCCGGGCGTCGTGCGGCGTGCCATCGGCCACGGCATAGGCCACCGGGTAGGGTCCGGCTTTCTGGAGGCCGGCGAGGGACTGTTCCGCCTCGGCACGGCGACTGTCGAGGGCGTCGAGCGCGGACCGCAACTCGCCGAGCCGGACCGCGTCCGCTCGCCCAGCCGGGGGCGGGAACGGTGCGTCGGCGATCGCGAGGTTGTCGACGTCGCTGGTCGGCTTCGCGCCGGGGCGATGGCCGTAGCCATCGACGAACACGCAGTCGATCACCCCGTCCCAGCCCGGGGAAAACGGCTTGCCCTCGAACCGGGTCGAGTCGCCCGGCGGGCCGATCGTGCCCGAGTAGGTCCGGGCGTCGAGGTCGGCGACGATTTGAAGGTTGACCCACGCCCCCGGCACCAGCTCGCGGACCGGCTCGCGGGCTTCGCCGGACCGGGCGAAGAACCGCCCGCCGTTGAAATCCAATTCGATCGCGGCCGACTGCCCCGGCCCGTGCCCGAGGTAGATCCGATACGCCCCGTCGCCCGGCGAGACGATGCGGAAGTCGACGTTGAGGTGGATCCGGTCGTGGGTCGCGGGAGTATATGTGGCGGGCAAGGTCCGGACGAAGGCGTTGTTGGCCGCGTCGCCGGGGAGCCGGACGCCGCGCGACCCGAGGGGAAAGACGTCGGCGAAGGGGCTTTGCGACTCGGCCTCCACCCGGGCCCCGGCCAGGTGGCGCCAGGGATCCCCCGGGCCGGCCGCCAGCCGCTGCCCCTCGAACGAGCCGTCGCCGCCGGCCATCGCGCGGAACTCCGGCTCGATCGTGGCCCGGGTCGATTCGATCTCCTTGATTTCGGCGGCCAGCCGGGCGAGGCTCGCCTCGTGGGCCTGGCGTCGGGCGGCGGCCTCGGCGGGCGGGACCAGCGGCAGGAAGTCGCGCGGGCGGTTCTGCTCCTCGGAGCCGGGGAAGGCGTAGCGGGTGCTGTCGAAGATCCCGTAGAGGGCGTAGTAATCGGCCGCCGAGACCGGGTCGAACTTGTGGTCGTGGCAGCGGGCGCAGCCGAGGCTGAGGCCGAGGATCGACTGGCCCAGGGTGTCGATCGTGTCCTGGATCGTCAGGTGCTGGTAGTTCTGCGGGTCGAACCCGAACCGCCGCGACGTGGCGAGGAACCCGGTGGCCGTCACCGACTCGGCGTGCCGATCGGCGGGCTCGGTCGCCGCGATCAGGTCCCCGGCCACCTGCTCGCGGACGAACCGATCGAAGGGCTTATCCTTGTTGAATGCGTCGATGACATAGTCGCGGTACAGACCGGCCTCGGGGACGGGGAAGTCGGCCGTCTCCCCGGCGGTGTCGGCGTAGCGGACGACGTCGAGCCAGTGCCTTCCCCAGCGCTCGCCGTAGCGGGGGCTGGCCAGCAGGCGGTCGACGACCGCGGCGAAGGCGTCGGGCGCCGGGTCGGCCAGGAAGGCGGCGATTTCCCCGGGGGTGGGCGGCAGGCCGGTCAGGTCGAACGTGGCGCGGCGGATCAGCGCCCGGCGGTCGGCCGGGGACGCTGGACGAATCCCGGCGGCCTCGATCCGCGCCAGGATGAAACGGTCGATCTCGGTCCGGGGCCAGGATCGGTCGGTGGTCGTCGGCGCGGGAGGATCGCCGACGGGCTGGAACGACCAGTGACGGCGGTCGTCCTCGGTGATCTCCCCCGACCGGACCGGGACGGGCGTGTCGCCGCCGGGCCAGGGGGCGCCCCGCTCCACCCAGCGCTTCAGGGCGTCGACCTCAGCCGGGAGGAGCTTCCGGCCGGGCGGCATCGCCAGGTCGCCTTCGTGGTCGATCGCCCGGATCAGGAGGCTCGCCGCCGGGTCGCCGGGCACGATCGCCGGGCCGCCGTCGCCGCCCCGGATCAGGGCCGGGCGGGCGTCGAGCCGCAGGCCCGACTCCTGCTTCTTGTCCCCGTGGCACTTGACGCACGACTTCAGGAGGACCGGCCGGACCTCCCGCTCGAAGTCGGCCTCGCCCGGGCCATCGGCCGGCGGCGAGGCCATCGCCCCCGCCCCTGTTGCCAGCACGAAGAGCCAGGCCAGCCTTGATGCCAACGTCCGCATCAACTTGTTGCCTCCCCACGTGCTGGGCGATCGGAGCGACGTCGGATCACGTCTCGAGCACCATGCTTTCTGATCAAACGACGATACCACGCGGGACACGCCATCGGACATCGGATTGATGCCGGCCGATCGGTCAAGGCTTGCCGAGCACGAAGTCGAGCAGTCCTTCCAGATTGTCCGACGTGCCGTCGGGCTCGATCCCCAGCTCCTCCATCGGCAGGTGGAACCGGTTCACCCAGTAGGTCTTGTAGCCGAAGCTCTTCGCGCCGAAGGCATCCCACCCGCCGAACGCGCAGAAGGCGATCTCCTCCTTCCGGAGCTTCAGGTGCTCCATCCCCAGGGCATAGGCGCGGGGCTCCGGCTTGTAGGAGCCGTTGGCCTGGGTGCTCAGCAGCTCGTCGAAGAGGCCGGCGATCCCCGCCCTCTCGGCATTCGCCCGGAGCATCTCGGGGCTGAAGTTCGCGATGGTGATGACCCGGACGCCCGCGGCTTTCAGCCTCCGCAGGGCATCGGCCGCGTCCGGCCAGGGCTCCAGGGCGAGGTAGGCGTCGAGCAGCTTCTTCCGGGTCTCCGGGGTCAGGTCGAGCTTCATCATCCCGGCGGTGTAGGCCAGGGCATCCTCGGTGACCCGGAAGAAGTCGACCTGGCGGCCCGTGATCGACCGGAGGTAGCCGTACTCGAACTGCTTGGACCGCCACGCCCTGGCGAACTCGGCCCCCTTGCCGGGGAACGCCTTCTCGACGGCCGGGATGATGGAGTTCGCGTTGAAGATCACGAAATAGTCGAAGGCGACGGCCTTGAACCGCGGCGGAGTCGCCTCCTGCGCCAGGGCCGGAACTCCGGGCGTGAGAGGCATCGCGGCCAGGGACGACCACAGGAACAAGCGGGAAATCTTCATTTCATCACCACCAATGGAAAGGGCGACCTGGGATAGGCCTCGCGACGAGGACGTCCTCCCCGTCCGTCACCAATGGCCGGCGTGCGCGCCGCCGTCGACGTTCAGGATCTCGCCGGTGATGAAGGTGGCCGACTCCAGGTAGAGCACCGCATCGACGATCTCCCGGACCTCACCCAGCCGCCCGAGCGGATGGAGGCCGGCGAGCGAGGCCAGGGTCTCGGGGGCGTGCATCGGCGTCCTGATGACCCCCGGCGACACCGCGTTGACGCGGATGCCCCGGTCGGCGTACTCGATCGCCAATGAACGGGTGACCGCGTCCAGCCCCCCCTTGGTCAGCGACGCGAGCGCCGAGGGGACGCCCTTGACGGGCTGATGGACCAGCGTCGTCGTCATGTTGACGATGTGGCCGCCGCCCTGCGCGAGCATTTGCCGGACGGCGTGCTGGGTGACATGGAAGAAACCGGCCAGGTTCACCGAGGTCTTGCGGGCGAAGTCGGCCTCGGTGTAGTCGGTGAACGGCTTGGAGATGAAGATGCCGGCGTTGTTGACCAGCGTGTCGACGCGGCCGAAGGCTTCGACCGCGCCAGCGATCACCCGGCCGGCGACCTCGGGGTCGGCGATGTCGCCGCCGATGGCCAGCAGGTCGTCCGATGCGGCGGGGTCAATGGACCGGGAATTGGCGACGACGCGGTAGCCGCGATCGAGGAACCCGCGGACGAGCCCCGCGCCGATCCCCTGCGACGCCCCGGTGATGACGGCGACCTTTCGCGTGGAACTCATGGAGATCCTCCCGCTTCGATTGAATCATCCGGCGATTGCTCTCGATCCTCACGCGATTCCGGCCGACGCTCCCCGCTCGCGGCAAGTCCTGAGCATGGGGCATGATCGCCGATGCGACCACGGTTGGGAAGGCTCGTCTCGGTCGTGCAGAAAACCGGGCCGGTGATCCGGTTGACCGGAACCAGAGTCGCGATCAAAGGGCTTTAGCCGGGTTAGGCTTCTGGCAATGCCGCCCCCCGATCAGAAACGCTTTTCCTCGCACCTCGACACTCCGGTTCGCGCCCGCTTGCGTTTCGCCGGCCATCTTGCAACGTGGGCCCGGCGATCAGCTTTAGGGCGTTTGCCCGGGATCCGCCGGATCCTCCGCCCTTGTGCACAAGCTCGAACTCGACGCCGGGAGGAACGCCTCGTTCGCGATCGATGTCGGGGCCCTCACCCTGGAGATCGTCCGGACGACCGCCGTCCCCGAGCCGTCTACCCTGATCCTGTCCGGGATCGCGTTGCTTGCGGCGACGGTCACGCGAGCATGCCGGGCAAATTGACCTCGCGGCAATCCCGGATCCGGCCCATCACGGCGCCGAAGCCGGCTCGCTACCGGCAACTGCGGGCGGGCGCCTCGAGGCCCCGTACCTCGATCGCGCCGGCGCTTCTCCGTTCAGGGCGGGTCACGACCATGACGCGGGGATGCGGCCCCACGCAGGATGAGCGACTCGCGATCCGTCACGCCGCGATCCGATTCACCCAGGTTCTCATGTTCTATCGTCGCGGGTTCACGCCGATCGAGTAGCTGGTGGTGATCGCCACCATCGCCGTCCTGATCACCTTGGTCCTGCCCGCCGGCCAGGCGCGCGAGGACGCCCACCGGGCACATCGCATCGTCGGGATCAATTGAATTGAAATCCGAACGCACGATTTCGACAACTCCGACCGATGCTTCCCGTGCGCCGGCAGCACGGCCGCGAACGGCGTCACGACGTCCTCGATGCAGGCCCGGCTCTGCAGCCCAAGGCGAGCAGGCCAGTCCGCAGGGACTTGGGGACGACGCCCGGCCCGGCTTGGCCGGGGTTGCTTCGGGCATCGACGCCTCCCGGCACATCGTGGGTCGCCTGCCCGGGGCCGAGGCCGCGAGGGAGGCGGCCGGGACGATGGAATATCGCCGGGAGGACGGACTGGCCAAGGCCCCCCGATAGGCCACTCCCCCCGGCACGCGGTGCATGGCAAGAATCGCCGCCCCGACCAGGGCGTCGTCCCCGGCCGCTCTCGGCGGATGACGGGCAGCATCACGATCCCTGGACCGGATCGCATTCGCCCTCGATCCGCACCCGGATGCGGTCGCCCACCTCCGGGACACGCCCGAGGGGGGAGATCGGGAGGACCTGCCCCGCGGCGCGGACGATGGCGACCCGGCGGCCCCCCGTCGAGTCCGGGGGCCGCAGGTTGAGCCGCACGACCTCGGCCTCGACGCCGGGGCCTTCCTCGGCGAGCCGCGCCTGGTCCGGTCGAACGAGGATCAGGGACGGCCCGGGTCCCGTCCCGGGTGGCACGCGCACCGTCCCGAACGCCGTCTCGGCCTCGCCCCGGGCCGTGACCACGCCCGGCAGCAATTCACCCAGGCCCAGCGCCCGCACGGCCGACGCGTGCCTCGGGTGCAGCAGGAGGGTTTCGAGCCCGTCGTCGGCGACGAGCCGGCCCCGGTCGAGGACGATGACCCGCCGGGCCAGGTCCATCGCATCCGCTCGGGAATGCGACACCAGCACCAGCGTCGTGCCGAGGTCGTCGAGGAGCGACCGCAGCAGGTCGCGCATCTCGGCACGACGATCGTCGTCCAGGCTCGCGAACGGCTCGTCCATCAGGAGGAGCGCGGGCTCCTGGGCCAACGCCCGGGCCAACGCGATCCGCTGGCGTTCGCCGCCGGAGAGTTCGTCGAGCCTGGCGTCGGCGCGGTGCCGCAGGCCCACGCGGTCCAGCCAGATCCGAGCCCGTTCGATGCCGCCCCGGCCGTGCGCGGCGAAAGCGACCTGGCCGAGCGCCCGGAGGTTCGGGAACAGCGCGAGCCCCTGGAAGACCATTGCCACCCCACGGCGTTCGGGGGCGATCAGCACCCGTCCGGCGCGTGAGGCGGGCCTGCCGTCGATGGTGATCTCCCCCGTCGTCGGCGTTTCGAGCCCCGCGATCAGCCGCAGCAGGGTCGTCTTGCCGCTCCCCGAAGGGCCGAGCACGGCGAGGCGTTCGCCCCGGCCCAGAGCGAAGCCGACGCCTTCCAGGGCCCTTGCGTCGCCGAAGGACCGGCCCAGGTCGCGGACGCGGAGGGCTTCTCTCACGGCGAGCCTTTCTGGGGGCGACCGGCCCGGGGGCGCAGGGCCACCCCGAGCGACAACAATGCCAGCGGCAGGGCGATCACCGCGAGCAGGAGGATCTGGCAGGCCGCGATCTCCGGATCCTGGCCCCGCCTCATGAAGGTCATGACCGACGGCGCGAACAGGGGCTTGCCGGGCGGCGCGATCAGGACGGTCGCGCCGATCTCGGTCGCCGATAGCACGTAGACGGCGAGCCACGCCGCCACCAGTCCCGGAACTGCGTTCGGGAGGACCACGGCGAGGAACCGCCCGGCGGGCCCCCTCCCCGCGAGCGCCGCCGCGTCCTCCAACTCCCGGGGGACTCGGGCGAGCGCCCCCTGGGCCAGGAAGACGGCGACCGGGAGGAAGCGGGCGAACCAGGCCAGGAGGACGATCGCCGAGCTGCGGTAGACGGCGGCCCCGGCCCCGCGATTCCAGAGGATGACCAGGCCCAGGCCCACGATCGGGGCCGGCACCGCCACGCCGGCGCCCAACCCTCCCAGGATCGGTCCCCAACCGGCCCGCGACGCCAGCCTGGCCAGGCCGGTCGCGAAGGTCGTGGCGAGCGTCGCCGCCAGCCCGGCGAGCAGGACCGTGCGGATGGCATCGTCGTGGGCGAGTTCCCACACCCCCCGGAAGGAACCGGACAGGCCGGACGCCCGCACGAGCCTGTGCCTGCCCTGCATGGCCGACCCGGACGCGTTCGCCGAGGCGGCGAGCCAGCCCAGCGACGCGGACGGCAGGATCAGGGCCGGGGTGATCGCGACCAGCGTGATGAGCCCGGCCGCGAGATGCCCCGCGCGGCCCGCCCGCCGCCCGGCGAACCGGGGGACCTCGCCCTCCAGCCCGGCCAGGCTCGCGACCCGCCCCCGCGCGAGCACGTAGGCACCCAGGGCCGCCGCGGCGACGACGACCGGCATGAGCGGCAGGCTCAGGGCCGAGGCCGCCGCCAGGTCGCCCTCCTGGATCCGCTCGTAGATCGCCTCGCCGACCGTCCGCACGCGCAGGAGCTGCGGCACCGGGAACTCGGTCAGCGTCAGGGCGAAGACCAGCAACGCGGCGCCGAGGGCCGGAGGGGCGAAGACGGACGCCCCGATCCTCCAGACGCCGCGCCTCCCCTGCGCGAGCCTCGCCTCCTCGAAGACCCGGTGGTCGGTGCGGCGGGAGGCGCCGGCCACGGCCAGCGCCACGACGGGGAACAGGCACCCGCCCATGACCACGCCGACCGCCGGCCAGGAATAGATGAACCCCGGGACCGTGAATCGCGCCAGCTCGACCGGGCCGGCCGGGCGTGGGCCGAGGCCGAGCCAAACGGCGACGGGCCGGGCGACCCTGCCGGCGGGTCCGAGGAGGACGATCGCGGACTCGGCGACGACGTAGGGCGGCATCATCAGGGCGAGCAGCCCCAACGCCCAGGATACGCGCCGGGGGCCGGGCCTCGACCGCTCGACGAGCAGCGCGAACGGCACCCCGAGGGCCAGCGCGACCAGCGAGGCGGCCAGGGCCGTCCCCGCCGAGCCCCGGAGCGGCCCGGCGACGGACTCGAACTCCGCCGCGACCGCCCGCCATCTCAGCCCGGACCCGAGCAGGGCGGCCAGGAGGGGCGAGAGGACGACGGCGAAGGCCATCAGGATGGCCGCGGCTGCCAGGGGCTTGCGGAGTGCCATCATCGGCCCAGCAGGATCTCCTTGATGGCCTTCGTCGCCTCGCCGTAGCCCCTGGCCGCCGCGGCCCAGTCCACGTCCATGGCCCGGATCCCCCGGGGGATCCACGGCGGCCGGACGTCCCGGGCGACGCTCCCCGGCAGCAGCCCCACGGTCTGGGCCGGGCCGGCGGCGAGGATCTCCTCGGTCCGCTCGGACAGGAGGAACCGGAGCAGTCGCTCCGCCTCGGCCGGGTGCGGGCCGCCCGCGACCAGCGCCACGCTGCTGAAGCCCTCCATGCAGCCGATCTCGCCCGGCCCCTGGTCGGGGACGACGATGGCGACCGGCTTGCCGTCGTCCGCGGCGACGTGGGCGTCGATCGAACTGGTGATCCCGAACCACAGTTCGCCCGAGGCGACCCTCTTGGTCACGTCGGCCATGCCGCCGCAGAGGGCGACGTCGTTGGCCTTCAGGTCCGCGAGCCAACGCCGGGCCTTCTCCGGGCCGAGCACCTGGAACAACGCCGCGACGTGCGCCGCCATGCCGCCGAACAGGGGATTGGCGATCCCCACATGCCCCTTGTAGCGCGGGTCGGCGAGGTCGCGATACGAGCGGGGCCTCGCCTCGGGCCCGAAGACGTCGGTGTTGACGATCAGCACGCGGTAGGCGGCGGCGAAGCCGAGCCAGCGGCCCTCCGCGTCGCGTGGTGCCGGGCCGTGGGCCGCGACCAGGTCGGCCGGGGCCGGGGCCAGGCAGCCGTCGTCGGCGAGCATCGCGTGGAAGAAGGCGCCGCCGCCCCAGAGCACGTCGCAGCGCGGGTTCGTCTTCTCCTGGCGGATCGCCTGGACGAGCCCGACCGCCTTGGCGGCCTCGGTGTCGAACTTGGCCTCGACGCGGATGCCCGTCTCCGCCTCGAAGCGGTCGATGAGTTCCTGCGCGGTCTCGCGGTCGGTCACGGAGTAGAGGACGACCGTGGGCCGGTCTGGGCTCGCACGCCCCGGAAGGCCCACCCGCCCGGCCCGGGAGAGCGTCACGGCCAGGGCGGAGGCGAGGACGAGAGCGACGACCGCTCCGGCCATGATCGGGGTGCGTCGGGCCATCCCTACCTTTCCTCCTTCGGCGACCCGGCGGGATCGCGACCGGCCTGCCGGGGTCGATTGCATCCGGGGCCGCGGCATTATACAACGGTCGAACCGATTATTCCCGCCCCCGGATCCGCCCCGGTCGAGATCGGGGCGGGCTTCGTGATCCCGGACTCCATCCGCGATCGCCGCCGCCCCGGCCCGCGGGGCCATCCAAAGGGCTCCCATGCGAACACTCCTCGCGATCATCGCCGCCGGCCTGCTCTCCCCGGCCCTGGCCCCTGCGGCCCGGGGCGACGACGGGTCGACCCGGGAGTTCGAGGTCCGCGACGATCGGCCCTTCCTCGGCGGCCATGAGGTCGACCTCTGGGGCCTGCGGTGCGGGAATGCTCTGTACAGCCCCACGGTGACCGAGCGGCACGTCAACAACCTCGACAACATGGTCGCCCACGGCATCAACCTGATCGGCGTCTCGATCCAGGGCTGCCACGGCGGCTGGCCCAACCCCGACGCGGGGCTCGACGGATTCCGCCGCGACGGCCGGCTGAAGCCCGAGGTCGCCGCCCGGCTGGAATGGCTGATCCGCGAGGCCGACAAGCGAGGCATGGTCGTCGCGGTCCAGATCCTCTCGAACCGCAAGCAGCACGAACTGCGCGACGAGGCGGCGATCCGCCGCGCCATCGAGGAGACGGCCCGCTTTCTGGAAACCCGGAAGCTCCGCAACGTCTTCGTCGACCTGATCCATACCTTCGACCACGCCGAGCGGGCCGACCACGACATCCTCCGCGAGCCCGACGGCGTGGCCAAGCGGGCCCGGATGGCCGGCTGGTTCAAGGCGATCGCCCCGGGCATCGAGGTCGGGGCCTGCCTGTCCTCCCGATCCGAGGCCCCGGACACGTTCGCCGGGATGGACCTGCGGGCCATCCAGAAGGACGACCCGATCCCGACGCAGGGCTTCGTCGTCAACGTCGAGACCCTGCGGCAGGACACCTACCAGAATGACGGCTGGTTCAACGACGGCCACCAGGCCTACATCCTGGCCGACTGCGACCGCTACCTGAAGGCACCGAACGCGGTGATGATGCTCCACGCCGCCTACATCCAGGGGATCACCAACTTCAGCGGCACGGCCCCGCACCCCGAGATGGGGGGCGACGGCACCGGGCCGCCCGAACGCGGAGTCCGGTTCTACTACGAATGGGTCCGCGATCACGTCGGCCGCTACGAATACCCCCGCCATATCAGGGGCGGGCAATAGGCCGGCAACCCGTCGCAATCGGGGTCAGACGGAAGTAAGATGGGTCGCCATCGACGAGGTCCCGTCGATCTCCCCCTCGCTTGCGACCGAGAATTGACATGAGATCCCCCCTTCGTCGAGGCTTCACGCTGATCGAGCTGCTGGTGGTGATCGCGATCATCGCCGTGCTGCTCGGCCTGCTGCTGCCGGCGGTCCAGGCGGCCCGCGAGGCGGCCCGGCGGATGCAGTGCTCCAACAATCTCAAGCAGATCGGCCTCGCCCTGCACAACTACGAGGGGACGCACGGCCGGCTGCCCTCGGCCCGCACCGGCTCGCCGCACCTGTGGTCGGCCCAGGCCCAGATCCTCCCCAGCCTGGAGGGCGGGGCCCTCTACAACGCGATCAACTTCAGCCTCCCGGAACTGCCCCCTACCGCGACCTCGCCCCTGGGCGCGGCGAACGCCACGGCCGTCGCCACCAGGATCGCGACCTACCTCTGCCCGAGCGACCCGCGCACGGAGGGGTTCTCGCCCGCCCTGGCCCCGAACAACTACATGGCCATCGCGGGGTCGGGGACCACCAACGGCGGCAGCATCCGCCAGGTCGACTTCGCGGGCGTCCCCGACGGCCTGTTCTACGACGTCTCGGCGGTCCGCTTCGCCGACGTCACCGACGGGCTGTCGAACACGGCGGCCTACGGCGAGACGCTCAAGGGCCCCGGCGTCGACACCACCGGCCCGGCCCCGAGCGATCCACGGCTCCAGTACGCCCAGGGCCCCGGCGGCACGGCGATCACCGACGCCTTCTGCGCGTCGATCACCTTCTGGAACGGCCAGCGCGGCCAGGAATGGGCCCGCGGGAGCCTGAATTTCGCGACGACGAACCACGCGCTGACGCCGAACAACAAGGCCCCGGACTGCCTCTCCCAGAACGTCATCGGCCGTCTTGCAGCGAGGAGCCGGCACCCCGGAGGCGTCAACCTCCTGCTGGCGGACGGCCACGTCCGGTTCATCAAGGACGCGGTCGCCCCGGCGACGTGGCGGGCGCTCTCGACCCGCTCCGGCGGCGAGGTGATCTCGGGCGACGGCCTGTGAGCGTGTGCCGCCCGATGACTCGGATGAGGAATCTCCCATGATTGCGTCGCGGTCGTGCCTCTTCGTCGCGGCACTGGTCCTCCTGCCCGGGACGGGCCTCGCCATCGCCGCCGATGCCCCGGCGACCCCGACCCGGGAGTTCGAGATCCGGGGCGACCGTCCTTACCTGGGGGGCGAGCCGGTGAAGCTCTGGGGGCTGCGGTGCGGCAACGCCCTGATGAGCCCGGCCGTCACCGAGCGGCACGTCCGCTGCCTGGACAACCTGGCCGCCCACGGGATCAACCTGATCGCCGTGGGGATGCAGGGCACCAACGGCGGCTTCCCCAGCGTCGACGCCGGGCCCAACGCCTACCTGCCCGACGGCCGGCTCCAGGCCGGGTTCGCGAAGCGGCTGGAATGGCTGGCCCGCGAGGCCGACCGGCGGGGCATGGTGGTCGCGATCTACCTGTTCCAGCCCCGCAAGGACCAGGAGTTGCGCGACGAGGCGGCGATCCGCCGCGCCATCGAGGAGACGGGCCGTCTCCTCGCCGAGCGCAAGTTGCGGAACACCTTCGTCAACATCATGCACGAGTTCAGCCACCCGGTCCGGGCCGACCACGACATCCTCCGCGAGCCCGACGGGGCCGCCAGGAAGGCCAGGCTCACCGCCTGGTTCAAGGCCGTCGCCCCGGACATCGAGGCCGGCATCTGCCCGAACCACAACTCGGGCTCGCCGGTGGTCTACCCGGGGGCGGACCTGCGGTTCTTCCAGGAAGACATGCCGATCCCGGCCGAGGGGTTCGCCGTCAACGTCGAGACCCACGACAACGACGAGCCGGGCAACGAGGGGGTCTTCAACCGCTTCCACCGGGCGTCGATGGAGGCCGACTGGGCCAAATACCTGGACAAGCCCCGGCTGGCGATGATCTTCCACAGCTCCTACGGCGAGGGGATCACCAACGTGGCCGGCACCGGTCCGAATCCCGAGATGGGAGGATACGGCACCGGCCCGTCCGACAAGGGGGTGCGTTTCTACCACGAGTGGGTCCGGGATCACGCCGGCCGGTGGGAGTACCCCAGGCATGTGCCGATCCGATGAACGAAGTCGCCGGCCGGTGGGATTTCGCCGGGGCAATGAACAAAATCCCAGGCCAAGCCATCCCTGATGAGTTGGGGGAGGATCGGGGCTCTGTACAGTACGCCCGGCGGGTGCTCCTCGCGATGATGACACCGGAACTCGTACTCGGCCAGGTACACCGGGGATTTCTCCCGGTCCGCCCCATGGCAGAGCCGGTGCAGCCGCTTCGCATAGCTCCAGAAGCCCTCGATCCCGTTGATGTGCGCCGGCCCGTCGGCGAAGACCTCGCCGCGGTCGGTCGGCATGTGCTTGCCGAACCGGGACAGGTCGTCGTAGCCGGAGAACTCGCCGGTGCAGAGCACCGGACCCCGACCGCGGCGGCCTCGATCTTTGCCATCAGCGTCTCCTTCTTGCAGTCGGGCACGGCCACAATGTCGACCTTGCCGGCCCGCTCCATGACGCCGAAGACGGCCACTTTCCCGGCCGCACCCCGCCCTCGCTTGCCCGTCGGCTTGCCGCCGAAGTACGACTTGCCCAGCTCCAATTCTCCTCGGCCGCCGGATCGGCCATCGACAGGTGATACCCCATGAAGCCCCGGTAGGCGGTCGGGCACGAGCAGCGGGCGGCATGGTGGGCGGTGGCCGACAGGCAGAACGCCTTGAGCAGCTCCCGGCGGATACGCCGCCGCTCGAAGCTCCATTTGCGACGGCAGGCGGGGCATCGCGGTTGCCGCTCGTGGGAGGGACGGGTGGCCTCGTGGCAATGCCAGCACGGTGGCCCGATGAGGTGCCGCTCGCCGTTGGGCAGGTCCATTCTGCCAGCCTATTGGCTGGCCTGGGACAATGCGCTTGAGGTAACCCTGCGTCTCGGGGATCGTCCGTGCCCGGAACACCGACTCCATCGGGAGACCAATCATCATCATCCGCCACCGGCATCCGGGCGTTGCGGGCCGGCATCCCGGGTTCCTGAGATCGGTGGTCGGTCGGAATGGCGGCATGGACGACCTTCGGCCCGGCCTTGGACCGATGCGTCGCGACTGATAAACTCCTGGCCAGGACGACATCGGTAGCGGGGTGCGGGTGCAACGAGCCGCCCCCGGTGTCGGCAAAGCGGGGGCGAACGCCGTGACGATCTCAGAGAATGCCGAGGAATTCGCCGGGCTGCCCGTCCGGGACTACGACCCCGAGGCCGGGATCGATGACCCGAAGGGCACGATCTACCGCCTGCGCGTGGACTATGACTCGGAAGATCCGCTCACGGTGCTCCTGGCCCGGTTCCTCGAAGACCCGGCCGCCTCGGAGGTCCCCGGGCTGGTCATCGGCGCGTGGCAGGGGGACGAGTCGGACGCGAGTGCCGGGCCGATCGTCGAGGCGCTGGTGGCCGCCCGCGAGGCTTTGCCGAACCTCCGCGCGCTGTTCCTGGGGGACATCACCAGCGAGGAGAACGAGATCTCCTGGATCCAGCAGTCCGACGTCACGCCCCTTTTCGACGCCTACCCGAACCTGGAGCATTTCCGGGTCCGGGGCGGCTCGGGCCTGGCGATCGGCAAGCTCCGGCACGGCAACCTGCGGTCGCTGGTCGTCGAGAGCGGCGGGCTGGACGCCGAGGTCGTCCGGGGGATCGCCGCGTCGGACCTGCCCCGGCTGGAGCACCTGGAACTCTGGCTCGGGACCGAGAACTACGGGGGCAACGTCACGCCGGACGACCTGGCGCCGATCCTCCGGGGCGACCGTTTCCCGGCCCTCAAGCGACTCGGCCTCCGCGATGCCGAGGGGGCCGACCGGATCGCCGAGGCGGTGGCCCAGGCTCCGATCCTGGCCCGGCTCGACGTGCTCGACCTGTCGCTGGGCGACCTAGGGGACGAGGGAGCGATGGCCCTGGTGTCGAGCCCCTATATGCCACGCCCCTCCCAATCGGATGTCCAACCGTTCTTGAGTGGTCTGGGCGATAAGGAGGGCCCCGGGAATTCCCCCGGCGCGGCTCGCCTCACCCGGCTCGACATCCATCACCATTATGTCTCCGATGAGGTGATCCAGAAGCTGAAACGACTGGGGATCGAGATCGAGGCCGGGGACCGGCAGGAGGGGCATGACTGGGGCGATGGCAAGGTCCACCGCTACATCGCCGTGTCGGAGTGAGGGCATGGCAGGACGGGCCCCGCTCCGCATGGCGATCGTGGGCAACCCATCGGGCCGGCGCGTCGCGCTGTTCCAGGACGCGCTGGCCCGGGCCGGCCAGCCCCCCGCCGCGATCGTCTCCTACCATGGCCTGATCGAGGGCCGCGAATGCCTGGAGGGGTCCCTCCCGGGGGGCGGGCTGGTGCGAATCGAGTCGCCCGGGCAGGACTTCGAGGTGGAGCGGGCCCTGCTGGCCCTGGGGGCCAACGTCGAGGACGAGGCCGGCCCGGCGCGGATCTCCCGCGACGAGGCGGCCCGGCTGGCGTTCGACCGGGGGCGGGTCTGGTATCCCCGGCAATGGTTCCTGGGGTTCCGCGAGGCGCTCCGCCGCATCGGACGGCAGTTGTCGAATCAGGCCGGGCTGGTCGCCCTGAACGATCCCGATGAGGTCGCGGTGATGTTCGACAAGCCCCGATGCCACGCCCGCCTGAGCGAGATCGGCGTCCCTTGCCCCGGGGCGATCGGGCCGATCCGATCCTACGACGAACTGCGGCGGAAGATGAGCGAGGATGGCGCGAGCCGGGTGTTCGTCAAGCTGGCGCACGGGTCGTCGGCCTCGGGAGTGGTGGCGCTGGCGGTGGGGCCCCGGGGGGTCGTGGCGACGACCACGGCGGAGGTCGTCCGCGTCGGGGGCGAGGCCCGGCTCTACAACACGCGGGCGATCCGCCGGGTCGAGGACCAACGCGAGGTCGCCGCGTTGATCGACGCCCTGGCGCGCGAGGGGGTCCACGTCGAGCGCTGGATCCCGAAGGCGGGGATCGGCGGGTGCGTGTTCGACCTCCGGGTGGTGGTCGTCGCCGGCCGGGCCGGGCACGTCGTCGTCCGAATGGGGCGGGGGCCGCTGACAAACCTCCACCTCGGCAACCGCCGGGGCGACCCGGCCGCGTTGCGGTCGAGGATGGGGCCCGGGGCGTGGGAGGCCGCGATGGCGACCTGCGAGCGGGCCGCCGCGGCATTCCCCGGCTCGCTCCACGCCGGCGTGGACCTGCTGATCGCCCCCGGCGACCGTCGCCACGCGGTCCTGGAAGTCAACGCCTTCGGCGACCTGCTCCACGGCGTGACCGACCGGGGGCTCGGCACCCACGCGGCCCAGGTCGAGGCCCTGCTCCGGGGGTGGGCGGCATGATCCGGGCCCTCTTCTTCGACCTCGACGGGACCCTGCTCGACCGCGCCGGCGCCCACCGGCGCTATTGCCTCGACCTGATCGCCCGCCGGCCCGACGCCTTCGCCGCCGGGCAGGGCGGGGTCGACCTAGATCGCCTCGTCGCCGGGGCCGACGCCCCGGGCTGGGATCGACGCGCGTTTGCCCGCCGGGCCGCGTCGGCCTTCCCGGCCCTGGGCCTATCCGCGGCGGAGATCGCCCGCGACCACTCCGCCCGCCTGGCGTCGTTCATCGAGCCCGACCCGGCCGTCTCCGGGCTGCTGGGAGACCTGGCGGGTCGATACCGCGTGGCGATCGTCACCGACGGCGCGGGGCCGGTCCAGCGGGCCAAGTTGGGCCGGCTCGGGCTCGGGGCCGCGATCCCCCGGGCCTTCGTCTCGGGCGAGATCGGCTCCGCCAAGCCCGACCCCGCCCCGTTCCTCGCCGCGCTGGCCTGGGCGGGCTGCCTACCGAGCGAGGCCCTGTTCGTGGGCGACGACCCGGCACGCGACATCGCCGGGGCCTCGAACGTCGGGATGGCGACCTGCTGGGTCTCGGCCGGCCGTCCCTACCCGCCCGGCTTCCCGACCCCGGGCCGGACCGTCCAAAGCGTGGCCGACCTCGCGGCGGAGTTGGCGTCATGATCGACGTCGCCGCCCTGATCGGGACCCACGACGTGGTGTTCGTCACGCTCGACACCTTGCGATTCGACGTGGCTCGCGATGAACTGGCGGCCGGCCGGACGCCGAACCTGGCGGCCGTCCTGCCGAGCGGGGCCTGGGAGGAGCGGCATTCGCCCGGCAGCTTCACATACGCCGCCCACCACGCCTTCTTCGCCGGCTTCACCCCGACCCCGGCCGACGGGAGCCGCCGTCCACGCCCGTTCGCCGCACGATTCCCGGGCAGCGAGACGACCGGCCCGACCACCTGCGTCCTCGACGCCCCCGACATCGTCTCCGGGCTCGCGGGCCGGGGCTACCACACCGCATGCATCGGCGGGGTCGGTTTCTTCAACAAGTTGAGCCCCCTGGGGAGCATCCTGCCGGGCCTGTTCGCCGAGAGCCACTGGTCTCCCGAGTTGGGCGTGACCGCCCCCCGATCGGCCGAGGCCCAGATGGCCCTGGCCGCATCGATTTTGGGCCGCATCCCGCCCGACCGCCGGGTCTTCCTGTTCGTCAACGTCTCGGCGCTGCACCAGCCGAACTGCCACCACCTGCCGGGGGCCACGGCGGACACGATCGCGTCGCACGCCGCCGCCCTGCGCCACGTCGATCGGCAACTGCCCACGCTGTTCGCGGCGATCCGCAAGCGCGGCCCGGCCTTCGTCATCGTCTGCTCGGACCACGGCACCGCCTACGGCGAGGACGGCTATCGGGGCCACCGCCTGGCCCACCCGATCGTCTGGACCGTCCCCTACGCGGAATTCCTCCTGTCGGGGGCCAACCCATGAACCATGCCGAATCCCTGCTCGCGGGTTCGCCCTACCTGAGTTATGCCTACTCGTATCCCCACAAGACCGCCTACCGGCCGCTGGACCCGCCGGTGCCGTTGGCTCCCTTGTGGGAGGCCGAGCGGCGCGACGCCCTGTTCCTCTACATCCACGTCCCGTTCTGCGGGATGAGGTGCGGATTCTGCAACCTGTTCACCAGGGCCCGGCCGCCCGCGGACCTCGTCGCCGGCTACCTCGCGGCGCTGGGGCGGCAGGCGGACCGCGTCCGCGCCGACCTCGGCGACGCGGCGTTCGCCCGGGCGGCGATCGGCGGCGGGACGCCCACCTACCTCGACCTCCGCGACCTGGAAACCGTCCTCGACATCGCCGGTCGGACCATGGGGGCCGACCTCGGCCGGATCCCCGGGTCGGTGGAGGTGTCGCCCGGGACCGTGGACGCGGCGAAGCTCGGGCTGCTCCGGGAACGGGGGCTGGATCGGGTCAGCATCGGGGTCGAGTCGTTCGACGAGGCCGAGGCGAAGGCCGTGCTCCGCCCCCAGGAGGCGGCGGGGGTGGAGCGGGCCCTCGGGATGATCCGCGAGGCAGGGTTCCCGACGCTCAACATCGACCTGATCTACGGCCTGCCCGGACAGACCGTTTCGAGCTGGTTAACTTCGCTCCGCCGGGCCCTGCGGTTCGCACCGGAGGAACTCTACCTCTACCCGCTCTACGTCCGCCCCTTGACCGGGCTGGACCGCCGCGGCGGGGAGTGGGACGACCTTCGCCTGGCCTGCTACCGCGAGGCCCGCGCCCTCCTGAGAGATGAGGGTTACGTCCAGGAATCGATGCGGATGTTCCGGGCCCCGCACGCCCCGGCCGGCACCGGACCGGCATACCGCTGCCAGGAGGATGGGATGGTCGGCCTCGGCTGCGGGGCACGATCGTACACGGCGACCCTCCACTACTCGGACGAGTACGCGGTCGGGACGCGAGAACTCAGCGGGATCATCTCCGCTTACGCCCAGAGGCCGGAATTTTCGTTCGGATTCGCCCAGTACGGGTTCCGTCTGGATGCCGAGGACCGTCGCCGGCGGCACGTGATCCAGTCGATCCTCTCTCCCGAGGGGCTGGACCTGGCCGACTATGCCGGACGGTTCGGCACCGAGGCGACCGACGACCTGCCCGGATTGGCCGAGTTGGGCCCGCTCGGCCTCGCCGAACGTTCGGGGGGCGCGATCCGGCTGACCGACGCGGGGCTGGAGCGGTCCGACGCCATCGGCCCCTGGCTCGACTCGGCGAAGGTCCGGGCGTTGCGCGAGGACTTCACATGGCGTTGAACCTGTCGATCCTCTATCGCGGCCCGCTTTCCAGTTGCAACTATGCCTGCGGCTACTGCCCCTTCGCCAAGCGCCGCGAGACGGCCGCGGAACTGGCCGCGGACCGCCGGGCCCTGGACAGGTTCGTCGCGTGGGTGCTCGACCGCCCGGATGGGGACCGGATCGCGATCCTGTTCACGCCCTGGGGCGAGGCCCTGACCCGCCGGTGGTATCGCGAGGCGTTGGTCCGGCTCTCCCATACGCCCCAGGTTGTGCGGGTCGCGATCCAGACCAATCTGGCGGCGTCGCCCGGCTGGGCCGAGGCGGCGGATCGGGATCGCCTGGCCCTCTGGGCGACCTACCACCCGGGCGAGGTCCCCCGTTCGGCGTTCCTCCGCCGGTGCCGGAAACTGGATCGACTCGGGGTCCGCTACAGCGTCGGCGTGGTCGGGCTGAAGGAGCACCTCGGCGAGGCCGAGGCCCTGCGGCGGGAGCTGGCTCCCGGCGTCTACATCTGGATCAACGCCTTCAAGCGTCAGGTCGGCTACTACGACGAGGACGACCTTCGACGGTTCGAGGCGATCGACCCCCTGTTCCCGGTCAACGACCGGCGGCACGCGAGCCTGGGCAAGTCGTGCCGCGCCGGGCGATCGGTGGTCTCGGTGGATGGAGACGGGACCATGCGGCGGTGCCACTTCATCCGCGAGCCGATCGGAAACGTGTACGACCCGGACTTCGCCGCGGCTTTGGCGGAGCGGCCCTGCACCAACGCCACCTGCGGTTGCCACATCGGCTACGTCCACCTCGACGAACTCGGCCTCGCCGCGACCTTCGGGGCGGGGATCCTGGAGCGGATCCCCGCCCGGCCGATCTGGCGGCGCGATGGGGGAGGTGCGTAGGGGCCGGGCGGATCAGGCTTCGACCAGGGGGCGATACAGGCTCGGGTCGTCGAACCCGGCGGTCCAGGCCACCGCCTGCCGGCAGGTCTTCATGTCCGGGGGGACGCGGAGCAGGTACCGCCCGCCGGTGGATGGGCAGTGGACCATCACGCAGACGAGATCCTCGTCGTCGCGCATCGGCACGCGGACCAGTCGGCGAACGCCGCCGGGGTCGCGGTCCTCGTCGATCACCTGGGCGTCGGCCTCGTCCAGGAAACGGTCGATCCCGACCCGCTCCAGCAGGACCCGCCGCCGCTCCGCGTTCGGCTCGTCGAGGATCTCCCGGACCTCGATCGCCTCGGGATGGAACGCGATCCGCTCGTCGATCGGCACCCCGCGCCAGCGGAGGTTGACCCCGATCAGCGAATCCGGCAGGGAGGTGATCCCGGTGTTGGCGATCTCGATCCAGGATCCGACCTGGAGCCCCTCGGGAAGCTCGGTCAGGCCCACGCAGTCCGAGACGTCGAGCTGCGCCAGCCGGCCCAGCCCGGCGGGCAACGCGGCGAGCCGCCGGCACCCGCCGACGTCGAGCCGCCCGATCCGGATCGTCGCCGCGTCGGGCCAGCGTTCGAGCCGGGCGCAACCCCGGAGGTCCAGGAAGGCGACGTCGAGCCCTTCCGGCAATTCGGCCAGCGCCGTGCAGCCCCGGAGGACCAGCGAGCCGACCTTGAGGCCGTCCGGCAGTTCGGCCAGGCTCGTGCAGTCGCGGAGGTCGAGCCTCGACTCGACCCGCAAGTCCGCCGGGAGCGAGCGGAGCCCGGACCCGCTCGCATCCACCTCGTAGCACCGCAGCCCCTCCGGCAGCGAGGCCAGGCTCGTGCAGCCGGAAACATTGAGGTGGCGCACATCCAGCCCCTCCGGCAGCGAGGCCAGGCTCGTGCAGCCGGACAGGTCGAGCCGACGGACCTTCAGGCCCGGCGGCAATGCGACCAGGTCGGCCATCTGCGGCAACGCCAGCCGGCCCACGAACGACAGATAGTCCGCCCCGCCCTCGGCCAGTTCGAGCCGGCCATTCGCGATCCACGCGAAGGGACGGCCATCCTGCTTGTTCAGCGTGATCTTGCGCGAATTCGCCATGGCCCGCTCCCGGGGACGGAGGTCGTCAGTCTCGCACCGTGACGATGGCCCGCGGCGTGTACTCGCGCTGCTGCCAGATGCGATACAGGCCCCGGGGCAGCGTGATCGTCCGGTGCTCCTCGTGGACAAGGCGTGCCGACTCGGCCTCGACCCGGAGGAACCGCTCGCCCCCGACCTCGAACAGCTCGGCCACGCCCGCCCCCTCGATCCGGTGGCAGTGCCCGGTCAACTCCCCCTCGGCCAGCACGCAATGCGGCAAAATCCTGGCGCCCGCCGGGATGGCCTCGACCGCCGCAATCAGGACGTCCCCATGCCTCCACATCATCGTCGCTGCTCCTTCGGATTCGCGGGTCATGGCTCGACGTACCCCTTTCCGGTCTTCTCGCGGATCAGATCATCGACATGACGAAGCGCCGCGGCTTCGTCGGCAAGCTGCTTGGTTTTCGCCTGGCCGTCGGAGCCGATCCGACCGTATCGGACGGTGACCGCGACCCCCTCACGGGCGATCTCCCAGAACTTCGCCGAGCCTCCCTCCACCAACTCGAACCGCCGGGGAGACGGGGCGGCCGACTTCGTCGCCGGCGCGGGCTCCGGCGACCGTGGGACGGCCGGAGCGACGTCGTGACGGACCCCGGCGTACGAGGGGAACCGGGGGACACCGCCGTCGGAAAGCTCCTGGTAACGAAACGTGATGACCGAGCCGACGGCCGGAGGGGCCTCGCGCTCGCGGTCGGACAGGCCCGTGCCGACGGCGAACCGGGTCCCGTCGGCCAGTTCCACGAGCAACGCCCCGAGCCGCCCCTTGTGCCGCCCGGCGCCGGGCTGGTGGCCCACCACCCGGGCCTCGTCGTCGCGGAAGCTCTTGACCTTCAGCAGCGTCAGGGACCGCCCGACCTCGTAGGCGGATCCGGGCCGGCGGAGCATCAAGCCCTCGCCGCCCAGCGCCTCGACCCGGGCCAACTCGGCCCGCAGGTGATCCAGCCCCTCGCAGGCGGCGTGGTCGAGGGCGCGGGCGTGGGGCGGCCGGGCCCGAGCAACATGGTCGCGGACGAAGCGGAGCCGCTCCTCGAACGGCCCGGCGAACGTCGGGGCATCGAAGGCGACGAAGGTCACCTCCTTCCAGTGGTCGGATCGATCCTGGCGGCGGACCACCCCGACCGCCCTCTGGAACGCCTTGCGGCCGATCCACAACTCGCCGTCGAGCGGCTCCTCGGGCAGGCCCGCGAGGAACCAGTCGGGGGCGTGGAACGGGTTCCCCAGGCGTGAGATCAGCGCCCGGCCGTCCCAGAAGGCGCGGACCCCGTCGAGCTTCTCGCTCATCCACCAGCCGGTCAGGTCCTGCGCATTGTCCCACCGCTCGGCCAGCAGCACGGGCGGGCCGGCCTTGGCCGCCTCGACGGACTCGGTGCCCTCCATCGCGGAGTTGCCGACCCGGGTCGCCTCGGCATCCTCACCACGCAGCTTCCGGAGGTGCTTGCACGTCCGCCGCTCGATCGGGATCGACTGATTTCGCCACGCCGGGCAGGAGCACGAATACAGGCCGCCGGTGTTCCTCAGGACGTAGGGCCGGGCCCCCGACCCCTTGACCTCGACCGACTCGCCATCGTCCAGATCGGGCATCGCGTCTGTCCCCCACGGCCACCATTCGCCTCTTTCGGCCGCCAAGTGTACTTAATATCAGTGCCAGGCCCAACCTGCAAGGGGGCCGGATCGGTGGACCGCCCAAGTCGTCGACCCCAACCGCGACAGCGGGCCCACGGCGCCTGGTCGGCGGTCCCCCGAGCGGCGAGGCGGTCACGTTCAAGACGGCCGATGCGATTAGGGCGGTGATCACCGGGGCGGGCCGACACCATTATCTGGGCATTGAGCGAACCGACCCTGGTCACCCTGCTCGTCACGTCCTTGGGCGTCATCAACGCGGTGAGGTCGTCGGGCATCAGCCCGCCGCTGGGAGTTGGGCGTCCTCAGCTCGGCGGGACCGACGCGGTCGGCGTGGTTCCGCCTGGTCGTGGCCGAGTCGCTCCCGATCGGGGCGGTGGCCCGCGCGGTGAGCCTGGGATTCGGCACGATGGCCGGCCACTGCGGCACGGGCGTGACCCGCTTCGCGTCACTGGTTGCCGGCTTGGATCGCCCCTGGAGGTGAGAAATGCTGGTGGCGGCGGCCCAATCCGTCATTCGAATCGAGATAAATTTTCGTATAATGAAATTGCAATCGTCGATCAAAGGTATCAGCAGGCGGTCGGCCAGGTCGAGGCGGTGCTTGCGGCCAGCGCCCGGTTTACGCTTTCGGTCGGGACGGGCCCTCCGCTCTCATGTCGGCCTGCTCGTAGCGGGGGGCGAGGTCCGCCAGCAGTTTGTCGAAGATGACCTCAGCGTCGATCCGACGACCGAGGTTCGCCGTCGCCGGGTCCTTCCTTCCAGCCTGGTTTGTGCGGGGCAGCCTCGTTCGCCATGTCGATTCAATGACGAGCCCGATCGGGAGGGAGCGGGATTGCCGTCGTCGGGGGAGGCTCGCGGATCGTGAGGGTGCGGTCCACCCCTTCGACTTCATGGAGGGTTTGCAACCCGCCCGGCCAGGTGACCTGCAGGCGTCCCGCCCGGGTATCCCGGCCGAGGCCGAAGTGCAGTTCCAGGGCATTCTGCGACTGATACGAGGAGCCGCTCCGGAGTTCGCGGAGGAGGGTCGTGCCCCCGACGGTCAGGGAGGCGCGGGCGTTGATGGCGGGGCCGCCGTGCCGGTTGAGCAGCCGGAGCTTCAGCCAGTGGTTCCCGTCCCTCGGCGTGTCGTTGCGCAGGAGGAGCGGCGGGCCATCCACGGCGGTGACGAGGAGGTCGAGGTCGCCGTCATCGTCGTAGTCGCCTGCGGCGAGGCCCCGGGCCGACGCGGCGACCTGGAAGCCCGGGCCGGCCTCGCGCGACGCATCGGCCAGGCGGCCGCGGTCGTTGCGCAGCAGGGTCGGGCGTTGCTTGTAGGTCTCGCGGAGTTTCGGGAAGTGCTCGACCTGGGGGTAGATGTGCCCGTTGACGTAGGCCAAATCGAGGTCCCCGTCCAGGTCGTAGTCGAGGAACAGGCAGCCCCACTTGAGCGTGTCGTGGGTCATGGAGTTGAGCTTCAGCGAGGCGCTGAGGTCGTCGAACATCAGCCCGCCCCGGTTGCGGTACAGGGTCGCGTGGTCGCGGGCGAAGTTGGTGACGAAGATCTCCTGGAGGCCGTCGCCGTCGAAGTCTCCGGCGTCGACGCCCATGCCGGCCTGGGCAATCCCCTCGCCGTCCAGCCCGGAGCCGCTCCAGGTGCCGATGTCGGTGAACCGGCCGTTGCCGTCGTTGCGGTAGAGGAAGTTGGGGTTCGAGTCGTTGGCGACGTAGAGGTCCACGTCGCCGTCGTTGTCCAGGTCGGAGGCGAGCACGCCCAAACCGTAGGATTCGGCCACATCGGCCATCCCGGCCTCCTCGGTGGCGTCCCGGAAAGTCCCGTCGCCGTTGTTACGGTAGAAGCGATCCTTGCCGCCGCGCAGGCCGAACGGGCCGGCCATCACCTTGGCCGTATCCCTCCAGGTCGTGGTCCGGCGAGCGGCCAGGACGTCCTCCAGCGTCGCTTCAATGTAGCGGGCGACGTAAAGGTCGAGGTCTCCGTCCCCATCAGCGTCGAAGAACGCCGCACCCGCTCCCCATCCCGACTCGGCGAGGCCGGCCCGCTCGGCGACCTGCTCGAAGGTGCCGTCGCCACGATTCCGGTAGAGCCGGGCCGGGCCGAAGGAGGTGACGAACAGGTCGACGTGGCCGTCGTCGTCATAGTCGGCGGCGCAGACGCCGCAGCCCCAGGTGTCGCCCGCCACGCCGGCCTTCTCGGCCACCTCCTCGAAGCGGCCCCCGCCGAGGTTCCGGTAGAGGGCATTGCGGCCCTTGACCCGGACCCGCGACGGATCCTCGTCCAGCGACCAACCGTTGACCAGGAACAGGTCGAGCCGGCCGTCCTCGTCGTAGTCGATGAAGGCGGCCCCCGTGCCGACCGACTCCAGGATGTGGTCCTTGTCCGGCCCGCCGCAGAGCAACTCGGCCGTCAGCCCGGCCTCGAGCCCCACGTCGACGAACCGGGCCCCCGCCGGGCTCGGCGCGGGCCGCGAGGACGCCTTGGCCGCGGGCGCTGGCGGCGAAGCCGGGGCAGGGGAGGGGGCGGGGGCGGGGGAGGGCCGACCGCAGGAGGCGAGCCCGGAGCATAACAGGACCAACGCGGAGGCTCGCCGGCGCATGACTACGTCCCTCGCTGGATGGGTTCCGCCGCGGCGCGCGGCGGGGCCGGGGTCTCGGCCCGGATCATTCCGGGGCGATGGCCTTGTCGAACAGGGCGGAAAGCTCGTCCTGGACGGCCTTGATTTCGGCCTCCTTGGCATTCGCATCCAGCTTCGCGACCCGGCCGGCCAGCGCGACCAGCCCCTTCTTCTCCTTGCTGTTGATGAACAGGTAGTCCTCCTTGGTCTCGACGTCGGTGTTGTGGGTGTGGCCAGCCTTGGCCAGCCGCTGGCGGACGGCCTGGATCCGCTTGTCCCCTTCGTTGGCGATGTCGCCGATCACGGTGGCGGCGGCCTCCAGGTGGGCGCGTCGCCCGGGCGCGTCGGAGATAGCCGCCTTCAGATGCCCCTGCGCCGCGGCCTGGTAGCCCAGGAGGATGCTCCGGACCAGCTCGTCCTCGGTGGCCTCGATGGCGATGATGGCCGTGGCCAGGTGCTCGTAGGTGGCCGCCGCGGAGCGATCCATCGTCTCGGACTTGGTGTTGCCGTCCGGCTGCTGCGAGTTCGCCTGCCGCCAGGCCAGCGTCGAGCCGGCGAGCAGGACGGCGAGGAGAATCGTCTTGGGTGCGGGAGTCTTCATCGGTCTCATTCCTTCGGTGTCGGACAATGGAGGATCAGGTGCACGTTCAGCGGGACCGGGGCGGCCCCTCGGCGGTCGCCTCGGGCTGGTCCAGCAGGATCAGGGATTGCTCCAGTTCGGCGGGCTTGAATCCGAACGGGCCGCGGCCCGATTTATAGGCGATCTTGCCCTGCCGGTCGATCAGGTAGAGGCGGCTCGGCATCCCGCTGTAGGGGGCGCCCACGGAGTCGTCGATGGTGTCGACCAGCATCGGGAAGCCGAGATTCAGCCGGGCGCCGCAGGACCGGGCGACGCCGGCGCGTTCTTCATAAGTGCGGGGCTGGGCGAGCGTCACATCGACGCGGTCGTTGCTCTCCATCCGCCAGCCGTCGGTCGGGTGGGCCTCGCGGACGTAGATCATCACGAACGTCGCCCGGTCCTTGTAGAGCCGGTGGAGCTTCTCGACGTTGCCGGCCTGATTGCGGAACGGACCGCAGGTGACGTTGCCGAAGACCAGCACCACGGGCCTGGGCCCGACGAGCTTCGAAAGCGTCACTTCCTCGGAGCCGTCGGCCGTCCTGAGGGTGAAGTCGGGGGCGGCCTCGTCGAGCTTCGGGCCGGGCCGGAGCGAGCCGATCTCCTGCCGGAACAGGCCACGGATGAGAGTCTCCCGGGTGGGGGGCCCCGGGGCTGGGCCGGCTTCCGCGGGCCGGGGCGGCGGCCGGAACGCCTCCTGCAGGTCGCCCAGCGAGAGGAAGCCCTGATTCCCGGAGTCGGCCTCCCGGAACAGGGCGTCGAACTCGTCGCGGCCGACCTTGCCGTCGCCGTCGCGGTCGGCCCGGGCGAAGACCATCGACCCGAGCGATGGCGTCAGCGCATGCGCGGAGAAGTCGAAGTCGGCCGGCGTGAGCGAGCCATCCCTGTCGCGGTCGAGCCGGGCGAAGTCGGCGTCGTTGCCGGGGAACTCGCCCCGGGCGATCCGGCCGTCGCCGTCGCGGTCGAACCGCTGCCTCGTCGCCTCCCAGCCGAACCGGGTCTGCGCGACCGCCGTGCGGAACCAGCCGTCTTCGGGCCCGAGCTGGCTCCCGCGGCGGATGTCTTCGAGCATTTCGACCCACTCGGGCCGTTCGCCGCCCGATTCCGCGAGGGCACGTTCCACCGCCCGATTGATCTCCTCATCCCCCTCGGGGATGGGCGGGCTCTGGCCGAGGGCCGTCGGGCCGACGGCGAGCGACGCGGCCAGGGCCAGGCCGCAGGCGACCCCCCATCCGAGGGGGCCCCCGACCCGGCCCGGCTTCATCCGGGATGACGCGGGATCACCTCGCATCGTCCCGCTCGGATTCGGTGCGATGACCGGCACTGTAATAGTCATGGAAGACATTCTCCCGTTCGAGCTGGAGCTGGAAGCCGTTGGAGATCCGCGTCATGTAGTGGTGGCGGCTCGCGTTGAGGATCACGAGCAGGGCCCCGCCCGGCCCGAAGCCCGCTTCGAGTCCCGCCACGTCCTCGTCGTCGACCGACCAGGGGGCCGTGGCCAGCTTCCTGGCGAAGGCGAAGGCCCTCCGCTCGGCCGGGGGGAAGCCCGACCAGTCGTCGCCGGCCAGGAGTTGGCTTCGTTCGGCGATCTCGGCCGGGGCGAGGCCGGCGACCTCCCAGTTCATCTCGCAATGGCCCATGCAGTAGGGGCAATCCACGGCCTGGGTCGTGACCCAGAACAGGCCTTGCGCGAAGATGCGGTCCCAGCCCGGCCCGGCCTCCTCTCCGGCCGTCCGCATGAAGGTTTCGAACGGGACCGCCAGTTCAGGGGCGTAGCCGAAACAGATCCGGTACCAGACGATGTCGCTGGGCCGGCGGAGCGGCCCCTCCGGCAGGTTCGCGGCGACGTCCTCCCAGGCCGGGACCTCCAGGCGCGTGGGCCGGCGGCGCTGGGCTTCGAGCCGCGACTGGAGCCGTTGATAGTCGGCCTCGCCCCGCCAGGCCGGCGCCTCCGCGAGCCGGGCTCGCGATGGGGCGCGGGCCGGGGGCGGCGTCGTGCGTGACGCGAAGGCGGCCGGGTCGAAGGCGACATCCAGTGGGGGCAGGGGACCGTCGGACTCGGGCGGGGCCCCGAGGGCGAGCAACAGGCGGTCCTGGAAGTTGGCGTGCGCCAGGAGGAGCACCATCGCCGCCGCCCGATTCGCCCCGAAGTCCGCGACCAGCGACGCGAATACTGCGTCGGTCACCGATGCGGAATCGATGGTCATCTTCCGGGCGAAGTCCAGGGCCCTCCGCTCCGCCTCGGCCCAACCGGGATCGCCCTCGCGATCCGCCGCCGCGAGCCTGTCCGGATCGAGGCCCGCCCGGATGGCGTCCGCGGTCGCGGCCGACTCGGCGTAGGCGCAGCGGTTCGCCCGCGCGGCGACCCGCCTCATCGCGGCCCGGAGCCCGGGGTCGAGCGGGCCCAGGGTCCGCTGGGCGTGGTCGAGTTGGAGGAGGGCCGCGGTGCTCCTCGGCAGCCTCGACGCGAGGATGCGCGCCCACGAGGGGAGCGGACGCCCGCCCCCCCGGGTCGCGGGCGGCAGGCCCCGCCAGGCTTCCTCGTCGGTCGATGGGATGAAACGCATGGGGCCTCCGATGGCTCGGGCTGGCGGATTCACTTCGGCCCTTCGTCCGGCTTGAGGTGATCCACGAAGACGTTCTCCCGCTCAAGTTGGAGTTGGAAGGCGTCGGAGACCTTGGTCATGAACTGGCAGCGGCTGGACCACCAGATCACGTCGAGCGCACGTTCGGGCCCGAAGGCGTCGCCGAGCCGGCGGATGTCGGCCTCCGAGATGTCCCAGGGGGCCCGGGTCAGCTTGCGGGCGAACGCGAACGCGATCCGTTCGGCGGGAGGGAAGCCCGACCAGTCGCCGCTCGCGAGCTTCGCGGTGCGGTCGGCGATCTGGCCGGGATCGAGCCCGGCGACCCCCAGGAGCATCTCGCAATGGCCCATGCAGTAGAAGCACCGCAGGCTCCGCGTCACGACCCAGAACAGGCTCTCCTCGAAGACGCGATCCTGCGCGGCCTCGGCCTCGAAGACGCGGAGGCAGTTGATCCACGCCGTGCCGAGCGCGGGCTGTCGGCCGCTGACCAGCAGGCTCCAGCGGATCCGGAGCTGCCGGGAGACGGGATAGATGCCCGCCGGCAGGGTCGCCCGGAATTCGTCCCAACTCGGGATGCTCACCCGGGGCTTGCGGCCCCTCTGGGCTTCGAGCCTCTCCTGGAGTTGCGGGTAGCCCATCCGCGTCCACTCGGGATCGGCCGCCTCGGGCGCGGCCGGGGCCTCCACGTCGGCCGGGGCCGGCGGGCGCGGGGCAGGGGGGATGCCGGGCTTGTCGGGACGGGCATAGCGGACGGCGACCGGGGGGACCGGGCCTCCCGGCTCGACGGCCAGGCCGAGGGCCAGGGCCATCCGGTCCAGGAAGTTGGCATAGGCGATCTGGAGCACGATGGCGACCACCTTCTCCTCGCCGTGGGCGGCGACGAGGCCCGCGACCTCGGCATCGGTCGCGGAGTCGCCCGCCAGGGTCATCCGTTCGGCGAAGTCCAGCACGGCCCGCTCGCCCTCGGGCAACGATCCGCGATCCCCCTCGATCCGCCCGATGGCATCCGGGTCGACGCCGAGGCGTCGGAGGTCGGACACGGCGTAGGCCCGACCGTATTCGGAGCGGAGGGCGCGGGCCACCGCGAGCCGGATCGCCGCCGCCAACTTCGGGTCGAGTGCCTCCGAGGTGCGATAGATCCGGTCCAGTTCGAGCGTGGCGGCCGTCGTGTAGGGCAACGACTTCGCCGTCGCCCGGGCCCAGGCGGGCAGGGGCTGGCCGCCGCCCTGAGCGGCGGGGGGGAGGCATTTCCAGGCGTCGGCGTCGTTCGAGAGCGTCACGCGAGCCTCCGGGGCGGGGCCCTGGCCCGCCGGGGCGGGCGATCCCGCCGACAGACCGGAGACGATCAGGGCAACGAGGATTGCAGAGTTCCGAGGACGTCCCCGCGGCACGGGGCGGACCGAGCACACGTACATGAGTGATCTCCCGTGGAATCCTTCATCTCTTGTCGTTCGTCGCGCGGATTCG
Organism: Tundrisphaera macrotermitis; assembly: GCF_051175315.1. Classification (NCBI taxonomy): domain Bacteria; kingdom Pseudomonadati; phylum Planctomycetota; class Planctomycetia; order Isosphaerales; family Isosphaeraceae; genus Tundrisphaera; species Tundrisphaera macrotermitis. The sequence continues at coordinate 283,810 of NZ_CP195100.1, read as the reverse complement.
GCACGGCCTGCCGCCCCGGGGCCGCCGATGAGGGGTTGCGCCTCTCGGGGTCGGGTCGCGCGGCCCGGCCTCGCGGGACTCCCCGGAGGATGCCGCCTTCGATCATGCCGACCCTTCAGGGCTGCGATGTCGCGTAAAGTTCCCAGGCGTCGCGCCGCTCGGGACGGATCGCCGAGCGTGATGGCCTCCGGGCCGGGGCCGAGGAACCATGCGCAGGCCATCCGTCCCCGTCGCATGGACGGATCACGGCCTCAGGACGATGCGCGACCCACGGCGACCCATCGGGGCATCGGGGTGATGGTCAGGTCTGACCCGGATCGGGGGGATGGAAGATCCCGGCGGGGCGATGGATCGGCCGAGATTCCCCTTCTTCCGCGCCGATGGAGGCCCAAACCGGGAAGAGGGTCGGCCCAGCGTCCGGGAGGCAGGCCCAGGGATCGATGGGATCGGTCGCGCCGACGGCCGGGGCCAGGGGCGGCGCCGGACGGCTCGAGCACGAAGGCCCGGAGCAGGGCTTCGGTCGGCCTGGGCCTCCGAGCGGATCGCCCTGGAATATCCCGATCTCCTGCAACCCAGGGTCGATGTCGGCCTCGACCGAGAGGGCGACGATCGGTCGATCGGGGGAAACGCACCCGGCATCGGCGGACGCGATGAGGGAGGAGGCCAGGAGCGTCAAACCCGCCCAGGCCCAGGCCCCCGTCAATCGTCCCCGATGGTGAGACGTCATCGCGCTCCGGCCGCTCCTTCGTCGGTCCCGCCTCCGCCCATGGATGGAGCGAGATTCGATCCCATTGCTCGATCGAGAGAATCGGATGCCGAAAACTAATCGAACCGACCGGCCCGAGCAAGGGGCGATCCCCCCGGGTTGGGAGGCAGGTCCGGCGGCTTTTCCCGACGACGGACCGCGAAAGCCCGAGCCTCGCGGGCCCCGTTGTCCTAGGATGGTCGCCCGGGCGGTTAACCTCGACGCGACCCGGCTTCCGGGCCGGACGATCCCACGATCGGGAGAAACTCCGATGACCATGCACCTTCTGCGGCCGGCCCTCGCCATCCTCGCCTTCGCCGCGGGCATCGCCCGGGTTGTGGACGTCCCCCACGACTCACGCGGCGGCCCGGAGCGGCCTATCCCGGCCGTCGGCCCGAACCGGTTCGCAGCGAACGACGCGGCGGGCCGACGGGCCGATGTCATCCTCGATGGTGCCCGTGGCGACCGGACGGTCCATGTCGGCTCCCTGCCGGCGGCGGTCCCGGAGAAGGGCATCCGCCAGGCCGCCGCGTTCACCCTCGTCGGCCTGAACAACGAGGAGCCGAAGGCCGCCGACGGGAAGGAGCTCCGGGTCCGCCCGACCGAAGACTTCGAACTGACGGGCGACGGATCGGCCGCCGCATGGCGTCGGGCCGACTGGGAGCCCCTGACGAGGCGCGACGCGGACGGCCTCGCATACGAGACGAGGGTGAAGGTGCTCTACTCGCCCAGGGGGCTCTACGTGCTGATGGACGCCACCGACCGGAAGATCTCGTCGACGTTCCGGGACGACTTCGCCAACCTCTGGACCGAGGACGTGTTCGAGGTCTTCCTCTGGCCAGACGAACGCGACCCGGTCTACTTCGAGTACGAGATCTCACCGCACGGCCGCGAGCTGCCGATTCTCGTCCCGAACCTGGGCGGCAAGCACCTCGGCTGGAGGCCCTGGAACTATGATGGGCCCAGGAAGACTCGCAAGGCGACCTCGGCCGTCGGCGGTGCCCTGGTGTCGGGCGGCGAGGTAGCCGGCTGGGTGGCCGAGGTCTTCATCCCCTACCAGTTGCTCAGTCCGCTGCGCAACATCCCCCCGGCCCCGGGGACGCGATGGCGGGCGAACTTCTATCGGATGGATTATGACGGGGGCCGCGCCACGGGCTGGGACTGGGCGAGGGTGGGCCCGAGCTTTCACGAATTCGCCAGATTCGGGACGCTGATCTTCGAGGGGGCTCCTTGAGCCGAGGTCATTTTCCTTGGACAACTGCGTGGGCCGGGCGTCGGACAGGTCGGGCCTCCGGGTCCCAGCCTCGTTGGCCTTCTCCTATCCGACCATTGGCGCCCGGATGGGACCGCCGGTCGGCTGTTGCCGTTCTCGCGGAGGGCCGTATCGGCGACAATGCGGCCCCCCGCTTCGAGCCCGATCTGGCGGACGCCGGCCGGGGCCTCCGGTCAGGACCGCAGCGCGATGGATCACCCCGCATGACCGCCACCATCGACGAGGCCCGCGCGACCCTGGGCCGGGTGTTCGGCTTCGCCGAGTTCCGCGAAGGGCAGGAGGCCGTCGTTTCGCGGCTGCTGGATGGCCGCTCGGTGCTGGCGATCTTCCCCACCGGCGCCGGCAAGAGCCTCTGCTATCAGCTGCCCGCCCTGCTTCTCGACGGCCTGACCGTCGTCGTCAGCCCCCTGATCGCCCTGATGAAGGATCAGGTCGACTCGCTGGTCGCACGGGGCGTCGCCGCCGCGCGGCTCGACTCCAGCCTCGACGCAACCCAGGCCGGGCAAGTCCACGCCGACCTCAGGTCCGGCCGGATCCGGATCCTCTTCATCGCCCCGGAGCGGCTGGCCAGCGAGCGGTTCGTCGCCACCCTGGCCGGGCGGCCGATCGCGCTGCTGGCCGTCGACGAGGCGCATTGCATCAGCGAGTGGGGCCACAACTTCCGCCCCGACTACCTGCGGCTGGCCCGCGTCGCGCGATCCCTGGCGGTCGGCCGGGTGCTGGCCCTGACGGCCACCGCCACCCCCGAGGTCGCCCGCTCGATCGCCGAGGCGTTCGGGATCGCCCCGGGCGACGTCGTCCGCACCGGATTCCATCGGCCCAACCTTGAGCTGCATGCCACGCCCTGCACGTCCGCCGAGCGGGACGATCTCCTGCTGCGACGCCTGGCAGCCCGCCCGCCGGGCCCGGCGATCGTCTACGTCACGCTCCAGAGGACGGCCGAGGAGCTGGCCCGCCAGCTCGCCGAGCACGGCTATGACGCCCACGCCTACCATGCGGGTCTGCCCGACGAGGCCCGGCACGCGGTGCAGGACCGGTTCATGGCCTCGACCTCGATGATCGTCGTGGCGACGATCGCCTTCGGGATGGGGATCGACAAGGCGGACATCCGCGCCGTCTATCACTACAACCTGCCCAAGGGCCCGGAGAACCACGCCCAGGAGATCGGCCGCGCCGGCCGCGACGGCCGACACGCTTTCTGCGAGCTGCTGGCCTGCCCGGAGGACGTGGTGACTCTGGAGAACTTCGCCCACGGCGATACCCCCACGCGCGAGGCGATCGGTTCGCTGCTGGCCGACGTCCTGTCCCGGGGCGACGAGTTCGAGGTCTCGATCCATGCGCTGTCCGGCGTCCACGACATCCGGCCCCTGGTCGTGGAGACGCTGCTCACCTACCTGGAACTGGAGGGGGTCGCGGAGTCGACCGGGCCGTTCTACGCCGAGGTGAAGGTCGAGCCAACCCGGCCCCTGGAGGAGATCCTCGCGCGGTTCGACGAACGGCGGGCCGAGTTCCTCCGCCGGGTGTTCGGCCAGGCAAGGAAAGGGAGCCGGTGGCTCACGCTCGACGTGCCCGCGGCGGCCACGGCCCTGGGCGAATCCCCCGCCCGGCTGCTCAAGGCGCTGGCCTACCTGGAGGAGCAGGGGGAGGTCGTCCTCCAGGCCGCGGGGCTGCGCCAGGGCTATCGTCGCGCGGCCGAGGGCCCCGGGCTCGACGTGCTGGTCGAGGCGATGTGGGCCCGTTTCCGGCAGCGAGAGGCACGCGAGGCCGAGCGGGTGCGCCGGATGCTGGCCTTCGCCCATGAGCCGGGCTGCCTGACCCGGCGGATGCTGGCCTATTTCGGCGAGGATCTGGCCGCCGATTGCGGCCACTGCGGGCCCTGCCTGGGCGCCGTGCCCCGGACGCCGATCCCTGCCCCCGCCCGGCCGTTGGGCCGGGCGGAGGGGACGCTCATCGAGGCGTTGCAAGCGCAGGCGCACCCGGCCCTGGCGACCCCCCGGCAGATGGCCCGGTTCCTCTGCGGGCTGTCCTCCCCGGCGACGAGCCGGGCGAAGCTCACCCGGGACAAGAGGTTCGGGGCGTTGTCCGACGTGCCGTTCGCTCGCGTGCTGGAGTTCCTCGCGGGCGCCGGCCACGCGGTCTGAACCGCGAGGCGTCTCGGGATTCGCCCGACCGTTCCAACCCCGATCGCTCGCGGCAGCAGACGGGCCGGGCGACCACCAGGATGGATGCAGGCGGCATTCCCGAAAGCGGATGTCGGCCCGGTGCCCGACAGGAGCAGCTCCAGGCCTCATCGCCTTGCTCACGCGATTCGAGCCGCCGCCAAGGCAAGCACGCAAGCCCGAACCCTGACGCCCTCCGATGGCCAAGACGCGGCGAACCTTCACGCCCGAGTCCATGGCCCAGGCGGCCTGGTTCATCAACGAGGGCGGCAAGGGCCTGGCCGAGGTCGCCAGGGACCACGGCCGCGGCGAGAGCAGGTCCCGGGGCGCGAGTGCAGACCCCGGCCAGGTCCGGCGAGCCACGCAACGGGCCGACGAGATGTCGCTCGCAGGCGTTGAGGTCCATGAGAGCTGACCGTCGGCCGCCCCAGAAAATCCCATTCATCCTGGTCAGATCAAAGTCATTTATGGCCAATCCAATGGATCACCCCGGGGTCAATACCCCTGGACTCGGCACGCCGGGTCGAGTTCCATGAATGCTCAATCCACATGACTCTCCGGGGGGCTCCGACGGTCACCGCGACCGCCCGGCCTCCCGGCACGGGGCGAGGCGTATCATGGCTCGGCGGATTTTGCTGGTGGACGACAGCGCGACGATGAGGCGGATGATCGGAGCCCTGCTTCTGGGCGAGGGATACGAGGTCTCCGCCGCCGTCGATGGCTTGGATGGCCTGGCCAAGGCGCGCGAGCTGGCCCCCGAGCTGATCCTCTCCGACTACGAGATGCCCGAACTGGACGGGCCGGGCTTCTGCCAGGCCCTGAAGGCCGACCCCGCACTCCGGCCGATCCCCGTCATCATGCTCACCACCCTCGGGGCGTCGGAGAGCAAGGTCGTCGGCCTCGACGCCGGGGCGGACGACTACATCGAGAAGCCGAAGGGCCCCGGGGAGGTCCAGGAGATCTTCGCGCGGATCCGGGCCCAACTCCGGATCGCCGACCTCCGCAACGAGTTGGCGGAGCGCAACAAGGAACTCGAAGCGGCCAAGGCCAAGCTCGACCTGGAATTGAAGCTGGCCCGCAAGGTCCAGCGCGGGCTGATGCCCCCGGCCCCCAAGCCCAGGGGCGTGCTCCGGATGGCCGTGCGGTATCACCCGGCGAACGAGCTGGGGGGCGATGTCTACGATATCATCCGGCTGGAGGGAAACCGCCTGGGCGTCCTGGTGGCCGACATCTCGGGGCACGGGGTCAACTCGGCGCTGCTGTCGGGGGTCGTCAAGGCGATCGCCACGCCCCTGATCTCCGCCGGGCTCGGGCCGGGGCCGGTGCTGGCGGGCCTGGACGCCGGGGTCGAGCAGTTCTTCCCCGAGGGATTCTTCTGCACCGCGTTCTATGCGATCGTCGACGAGGCGACCGGCGAGATCACCTATGGCGGGGTCGGCCACCCGCCCGGCCTGATCGTCGGTCCGAACGGATCGCGCCAGCTCGAATCCGACAACGGGCTGATCGGCGTGGGGATGGTGGAGGGACTCGAAGGCGGGACGGACCGCCTGGCGGTCGGTGAATCCCTGCTCATCTACACCGATGGCCTGCCCGACGCGATGGACCTGAAGGACGTCCCATTCAACACCGAGAGGATCCTGGATGTCCTCGGCCGGAGTGCATCCCTCGGCCCGGGCGAGATCCTCGATCGCGTCGAGCAATCGATCGCCGACCACGTCGACCCGGGCCACCCGCACGACGACATCAACCTCGTGCTGATCCAGTACCCGGGGGATTGACGACTCTCCCCCGCACGACCGTCATTTTCATGATATGTTGGATCGAGTCGAAAGGCTGCGGCGAGTTTGCCGATCATCCCGGCGACGAGGGCTGGGGCGCCTTCGGGACTCGTCGCCGAGTCATCCGGGCAAGAAGTCACCATGTCCTCCACCAGGTCCCCAAGCCCCACCTCGCCCGATCGAGAGCTTCGGCGCGAGGACCAGTCGATCAGGCAGCTCGTCGGATTCCGGCTCGACGACGCCGACTACGCCATCGCGATCACCAAGATCCGCGAGATCATCCTGATGAAGCCGATCACTCGGCTGCCCCAGGTGCCCGCGTCGATCGAGGGGCTGATCAACCTGAGGGGCACGGTCATCCCGATCGTGAACCTCCGGAAGCGGTTCGGCATGGCCCATCGGCCCTTCGACGACGAGACCCGCACGGTCGTCGTCACCGTGCATGACAGGACCATCGGCTGCATCGTCGACGAGGTGACCCAGGTGATCCGGGTCGCGGCCGATCAGGTCCAGCCGGTCCCGGTCGCGATGACCGCCCTGGCCAAGCGATACATCGCCGGCCTGGCCCGGCTCGAAGACCGGCTGGTGATCATCATCGACATCGAGAAGCTATTCGGGCCGGACGAGATCGACCTCGAACCGGCCCCGGGCCCCCACCCCATCGCGACGTCATCCCCGACGAGCCCCACAGAAAGCGGTGCGTGACCCGTGGAACCGAAGACCCCCAGCAACGGGCCCCGGCCCGCCCGCACCTCGCGCCTGCCTCGCCATCGGTTCGGTGTCGGTTCGAAGCGGTCATCGGCCACGGCGGGCCGGTTCGCGGCCCTCGAATCCCCGGCGGAGCGAGTCGCCGAATCGGCCGAGGGCAGCCCGGCGGAGAGGGGATCGGGAGGGACCGCCCGCGCGATGATCGACGCGGTCGATGCGATCGTCCGCGCCGAGACGATCGACGAGATCGTCCGATCGACGCTCGACACGATCCGCCGCGAGTTCGGCTGGTCCTACGGCTCCTACTGGACGGTCGACGCGTCGCAGAAGGCGCTGGTCTTCGCGATGGAGTCGGGGGAGGTCGACGCCGAATTCGCCCGCATCACCCGGGCGGCCCGCTTCGTCGACGGCGAGGGGCTCAACGGGCGGGCCTGGCACCGGCGCGAGCTGGTCCAGGTCGACGACATCGGCGAGCTGACGGACTGCTGCCGGGCCCCGATCGCCCGGCGATCCGGCATCCGGGCGGCGGTGTGCCTGCCCATGCTCCGCGGGGCGGAGGTCATCGGCACGATGGACTTCTTCGCCAACCGGGCGGTCGACATCACCCGCGAACAGCTCGATTCGCTCCGGGCCATCGGCCGGCTCGCGTCCGACAAGATCACGGTGCTGGGTTCCCAAATCGAGATGGTCCGCCAGGCCCAGATGCTCGACAACTCCCCGACCAGCGTGATGTTCGCCGATCGGGACCTGATGATCCGCTACATGAACCCGGCCACGATCAAGCTCCTCCGGAGGATCGAGGCCTACCTGCCGTGCAAGGCCGAGGAGATGCTCGGGCGGTCGATCGACATGTTCCATCGCAATCCCGACCACCAGCGCCAGCTCCTGTCCGACCCCAGGAACCTGCCGCACCGGGCCCTGATCCAGGTCGGCCCCGAGCAGGCCGACCTGCTGGTCAGCGCCATCATGGACGGGGCGGGCAACTACCTCGGCCCGATGCTGACCTGGGACATCGTGACCGAGAAGCTCCGGACCGAGGCCCGCGAGGCGGAGATGGCGACGGACACCGCCGCCATCAACCAGCTCCTGCTCCGCCTGGGCCAGGCCAGCACGGAGCGCGAGGTCGCCCTGTCGGCCCTGGAGGTCCTCCGGGAGTCGTTCGGCTGGGACTACGGCGCCGCGTGGGAGGTCGACCACGCCGAGAAGGCCCTGAAATTCGTCTCCGATTCGGGCTCGGTCGCCGAGGAGTTCCGCCGCGCCAACCACGGCTCGCGATTCCGCGAGGGCGAGGGGCTGCTGGGCCGGACCTGGCAGGCGCGGGAGATGACGGTGATGACCGTGCTGCCCGAATCCAACGAGAATTCCCGCGTGGTGGCGGCGCGTCGCGCGGGGCTGAACTCGGCGGTCTGCCTGCCGATCCTGGTCGACGGGCAGGTCGAGGGGGCGCTCGACTTCGTCAGCGAGAAGACGCTCCAGCTCTCCGAGCATCGGCTGGAGACCCTCAAGAGCGCCGGGCGGATGATCTCGACGCGGCTGGAGCGGGTGCGCCGCCAAGCCGAGGTCGAGGATTCCAAGCGGGACATGGAGCGCAAGGTCAACCTGCTGATGAAGGTCGCCCAGGCGGCCGCGCAGGGCGACCTGACCATCGAGGTGGAGGTGAAGGGGGCCGACGACATGGGGCGGCTCGGGATCGCCCTGGCCGAGATGACCGAGGGGCTGAAGCACGTCATCGGCCAGGTCATCGAGTCGGCCAACCAGTTCTCCGAGGGGGCCCGGGTCGTCGCCGAGAGCGCCAGCTACCTGAGCGACTCGTCGCAGAACCAGGCGGCGACCGTCGAGGAGATGTCGGCGTCGGTGGACCACCTGAGCAAGGCGATCCTGGAGATCAACCACAACGCCAGCTCGGCCCGCGAGCTGGCCGACCGCACCTCGCTGCTGGCCAAGCAGGGGGGCGAGTCGGTCGACCAGGCGATCGAGGCGATGGTCCTGATCCGCAAGTCGAGCGAGCAGGTCAGCGACATCATCCAGGTGATCAGCGAGATCGCCAGCCAGACCAACCTGCTGGCCCTGAACGCCGCGATCGAGGCCGCCCGCGCCGGCGAGCACGGGCTGGGGTTCGCGGTCGTGGCCGACGAGGTCCGCAAGCTCGCCGAGCGGTCGCGGGCCGCCGCCAAGGAGATCACCTCGCTGATCAAGGAGTCGACCCGGCGGGTCGCCGACGGCGCCCAGCTCTCCGAGAAGGCCGGGCAGTCGCTGGCGACGATCGTCCGCGGGGTCGAGGAGACCGCCGCGAGCATCGCCAAGATCGCCCGCGCCACCCAGGAGCAGTCCGAATCGGCCGCCGAGGTCGGCAAGGCGATCCAGGACGTCTCCACGATCACCGAGACCAACGCCTCCAGCTCCGAACAACTGTCCGCCTCGGCGGAGGAACTCGGGGCGCAGGCGGCCACCCTGAAGTCCGTCACCTCGGGCTTCCGGGTCTGATCCCCCGATCGGAGGAGGCGTGCGTGGCCGACGAGGAATTGACCGACCCGGAATTCGAGCGGTTCCGCGCCCTGATCTACAAGGTGGCGGGCATCCGGGTCTCCGCCTCCAAGAAATTCCTGGTCACCAACCGGCTCCGGCGCCGGCTCAAGGCCACGGGGATCCCCACCTTCGGGGCCTATTACGCCCGGCTGGTCTCTGCGCAGGCCGAATCCGAGATGCCGGCCTTCCTCGACGCGATCACGACCAACGAGACGTATTTCTATCGCGACATCCACCATTACGAGTGGCTGGGCGGGACCTTCCTGCCGGAGTTCGCGCGGATGGACCGCTCCCGGAGCAGGCGCCTGCGGATCTGGTCGGCGGCGTGCGCGACCGGCGAGGAACCCTACTCGATCGCCCTCAAGGTCGCCGCGAATCGCGCCGCCCTGGCCGGCCGGGAGGTCACCATCCTGGGGACGGACCTCAGCGGGGCGGCGTTGGAGGCGGCCCGGGCGGGCTCCTACGACGATCGGGCCGTCCATCTGGTCCCGGCCGAGGAGCGGGATCGGGCCTTCGAGCGGGACCCGATCAAGCACCGCTGGTCGCTCCGGCCGGAGATCCGCCGGATGGTCTCCTGGAAGCTCCACAACCTGCTCCGGCCGATCGTCGCCGAGCCATTCGACTGCATCTTCATCAAGAACGTGCTGATCTACTTCGACGCCGAGTCGAAGCAGGCCGTGGTCCGCAACCTGTTGGCCTCCCTGGCGAAGGGGGGCTACCTGGTGGTCGGGCCGACCGAGGGGATCTTCGGCATGCTCGGCCCCCTGGCCAAGCAGAAGACCTGGCTGTATCAGAATCCCCGATGAGCCCACGCATCCGACTTCTTCAACGAGATACCCGAGGGGGTCGTCCATGTCGGGTTTCGACCTGGCGAGCTTGCTTCCCTGCTACCTGGACGAGACCGACGAGCAGATCGCCGGCCTGGGCGCCGCCCTCCTGAAGCTCGAAGCCTCGCCGGCCGACGGCACGGCGCTCCGCGACGCATTCCGGCTGATCCACACCATCAAGGGCTCGTCGATGGTGCTGGGGTTCGCCCCGGTGAAGGACCTCACCCACCACCTGGAAGCCTACTTCGAAGGGCTCCGGTCCGGAAAACGGGCCCTGGATCGGGCCTCGCTCGACCTCTGCTTCCTCTGCCTCGACGCCCTCCGCGACTATCACAACGAGCTGCGGGCGGGCGGCGCGAGCGCGGTCGACCTGGCGGCCCTGACGGAACAGGTCCGGACGATCCCCGATCAGCCGCCGCCGCCGGCACCGCCTCCGGTGCCGGTGCCCGCAGGACTCGCGAGGACGGGGCCGCCGGGCCCGGACCTGGGGCCTCGGGCCGTCTGCCTGACGGTCCGTTTCGAGCCGAAGCTGCCCTGGCCCGACATGAAGGCCAAGCTCGTCCTGAATCGGCTGGCCGCCAAGGGCCGCGTCATCGCCACCGATCCCCCCGATGACCGCTTCGAGGAAATCGAGGACCTCCACCAATTCCAGGTCTGGATCGAGGCCGACGGCGAGGTCGCCGAGCTGCTGGCCCTGGCCGACGTGGACGGAGTCGCCGAGGTGAAGGCAGACGCCGCCGGCGCGAAGCCTGGCGTTCCGCCGTCCCCCGCCGAGCCGAATCCCCCCGCTCGGGAAGAGGCGCCCCCGCCCCCGATCCAGCCCGGCATCCCGCCAGGCGGGGCCGAGCCCGACGCGGCCCCCGCCGTCCCGCCGCCGGTCGAGATCCGGGGCAAGGTCGCCGAGACGGTGCGCGTCGACGTCGAGCGGCTGGACCAGCTCATGAACCTCGCGGGAGAGCTGGTCATCAGCAAGTCGCGATTCTTCGAGATCGCGCGGGGGCTCGACGACATCTTCCGCGACTCCAATGCCCACCTCCTCGCCGCCGACACGCTCGACCGGCTCGACGGGATCGCGCGGGGGCTGGAAGGGCAGGAGGGCGTCGAGGCCGCCGGCCACGGGTCGATCGGCCGGTGGGCCGCGCAGGTGCGCCGTCTCCGCGAGAATTTCCGGTCGATCGAGGCGGAACTCGACCTGATCCGCCAGGGCCGTGAGCGGCTCGGGGCGATGTCCGAGGCGATCGATCACCTGTCGCGCGTGTCCGACGGCATCCAGCGCGGGGTGCTGGAAACGCGCATGGTCCCCATCGGCCCCCTGTTCGACCGATTCCATCGCGTGATCCGCGACCTCAAGCAATCGTCGGACAAGGAGGTGGTCCTCCGGACCGAGGGGGAGAAGACCGAGCTGGACAAGCGGATGATCGACGAGCTGGGCGACCCGCTCGTGCACCTGATCCGCAACGCGGTCGACCACGGCCTGGAGCCGCCGGAGGCCCGCGAGGCGGCCGGCAAGCCCCGGGTCGGCACCGTCTCGCTGGCCGCCTCGCACCGCGGCAACAGCGTGGTCATCACCGTGGGCGACGACGGCCGGGGGATCGACCGCGAGAAGGTCCGCCGCAAGGCCGTGTCCAAGGGGCTGATCGGCGAGGAAGAGTCGCTCCGGCTCACCGACCGCCAGGTCGTCCAGTTCATCTTCCATCCCGGGCTGAGCACGGCCGAGGCCGTCACCGACATCTCGGGCCGGGGCGTGGGGATGGACATCGTCAAGAGCCGGATCGAGGCCCTGAACGGGACCGTCGACGCCCGCCCCGAGCCCGGGCGGGGGACGGTCTTCACGATCCGCCTGCCGCTCACGCTCGCCATCATGTCGGTGCTCCTGGCCCGCGTCGGCGAGGAGGTCTATGCCATCCCGCTCGACCATCTCGACGAGATCGTCGAGGTCGAGGCCGGGCAGGTCTACCGGGTCCACGGGCGGCGCGCGATCGACATCCGGGGCCGGATCACCTCCCTGGTGACCCTGGGCGATGCCTTCCGCCAGGATGGGCTGAGGCGGACGGGCGACGAGGAAGAGGCCAACGACGAGAAATACACCGTGGTCGTCGTCTCCAACGGCGAATCGACCATCGGCCTGATCGTCGACGAGCTGCTCGGGATGCAGGAGGCGGTCCTCAAATCGCTGGCCCGCAACTTCCGGCCCGTCCACGGGCTCTCGGGGGCGAGCATCCTGGGGGACGGCAGCGTCTGCCTGATCCTGGACATCGATGCCCTGATCAACATGGCCACCGCCGAGGCCAGCCATCCCGGCGCAACGCCCAGGCCGGCCCTCCGGCGGGAAGGATGATCGGCCCATGAGCGTCCTCGACGACGGCAGCCGCCATCGCCTCCGGGAAATCTTCGAGCGCGGCGCCGAGCAGGCCTCGGCCGTGCTCTCGCGCTGGCTGGGCCGCCCCGCGACCCTCCGCACCAGCGACGTGGACGAAGTCGACCTCGCCGAGGCCACCGAACTCCTCGGGCCGCCCGACGGCCTGGTCGTCGCCTGCTCGATGGAGCTGGCCGGGCGGATCTCTGGCCACCTGCTGCTCGTCTTCGGGGATCGGTCGGGGCTCGCCCTGGCCGACATGCTGCTCGGCCAGCCCGCCGGCACGGCGAATTCCTGGGGCGAACTCGAACGTTCGGCCGCCAACGAGACGGCCAACGTCGTCGGATGCGCCTACCTGAACTCGCTCGCCGCCCACCTCCCCCGCTCCGACAACGATCCGGACGGCGTCGACGCGGCCATCCAGCCCTCGCCCCCGAGTTTCCGCCACGAGTTCGCCGGCAGCCTCCTCGAATTCGCCCTGATGGATCAGGCCCTCGAACTCGACCGGCTGCTCCTGGTCAAGACCCGGTTCGAGTCCGACGATCGGGACCTCGACTGGTCGCTCCTGCTGGTGCCGAGCCGGGGCTCCCTGGATTGGCTGGCCCGAGTCATGTCGGCGGATTGACCTGAAGAACGCCCGGAACATGCCCGTATCCCGAAATCCCGCCGCGAGGTCGGCGGGGATCAGCCCATCCCGGTCGATGCGAGAGGCCGCCCCTTGATGAAGACCGAGCCCCCCGAAATCGTGTCGGTGACGATCGGCCGGTGGGGCGTCAGCACCGCGCCGGGGCTGATCCGGACGCTGCTGGGCTCGTGCGCCGGGGTGATCCTCCACGATCGGGCGGCCCGCCTCGGGGGCGTGGCCCACATCGTCCTGCCCGATTCGCGAGGGGCGACCGACCAGCCGGGGAAGTTCGCCGACACGGCGATCCCGGGCCTGATCGCCGACCTGGAGCGGCTGCTCGGGCGGAGGTCGCGAGGACGCCTGGCCGCGAAGGTCGTGGGAGGCGCGAGCATGTTCCAGACCGGCCCGGCGCTGAACATCGGGCGGATGAATCAGGACGCGGTCGAGACGATCCTTTCCGACCTGGGGATCCCGGTCCTCGCCCGGGATGTGGGCGGCGGGGCCGGCCGGCGGCTGACGCTCGACGTCGCGACCGGGATCGTCACGATCCGGGTTCCCGGCGGCGAGGATTATGTGATTTAATGAACCCGCCCGGCCGACCGACCGGCGTGGCGCGGGCCTCGGGGGAGCGATCATGGGGCGTTTGCTGGTCGTCGACGACGCGATGCTGATGCGGCGGATGATCCGGGACGTGGCCGTCGCGGCCGGCTGGGAAGTCGTGGGCGAGGCGAAGGACGGCCGGGAAGGGGTCGACCTCTTCGACCAACTCCGCCCCGACCTCGTCACCATGGACGTCGTGATGCCCGAGATGGGCGGGTTGGAGGCCCTCCGGCTGATCCGAGGAATCGACCCCGAAGCCCGCGTCGTGATGGTCACCGCGCTCGACCAGAAGCGGACCATCGAAGACGCGATCCGGGACGGGGCCCTCGATTTCATCGTCAAGCCGTTCGACCGCGATCGCCTCGCCAGCCTGCTCGGCAAGGTCGGCCATCTGGCGGCCCTGAAGCACGCGGGAACCCAACCCTGACGACCGGGATGATCCCCGGGCCTCGGCCCACCCACGATCCGGGAGCCCGTCCGTGATCAGATCAGAGCCGGTCCGAGTCCTGATCGTGGACGACTCGGCGCTGATGCGCAAGCTCCTGGGCGACATCCTCCGGGGCAGCCCGGAGATCGAGGTCGTCGGCTCCGCCCGCGACGGGCAGGAGGCGATCGACCTCGCCCGGAAGCTCCGGCCCGACGTCGTCACGCTCGACGTCGAGATGCCCGGCATGTCGGGCCTGGAGACGTTGCCGGCCCTGTTCGCGGTCCACGAGGCTCCCGTGGTGATGGTCAGCGCCCTGACCCAGGAAGGGGCCGCGGTCACGCTGGAGGCGCTGGAGCTGGGCGCCTTCGACTTCCTGCCCAAGCCCACCCACCACCAGATGGCCGAATTGAAGGCGCTGGGCGACGTGCTGGTCGGCAAGGTACTCGCCGCGGCCCAGAGCCGGGTCCGCAGGGCACGAGTCCCCATCCCGGCGACCACTGCGCGGCCCCCTTCGCACCACGAACTCCCCGCCTCCGCCCCGCCTCCGGCCCCTTCGTCTTCGGCGACCGGCATCGTCGTGATCGGGATCTCGACGGGCGGCCCGCAGGCGCTCGGGCAGGCGTTCCTCGGGCTTGCCCCGCCGATCCCGCCCGTCCTGGTCGTGCAGCATATGCCGGCCGGTTTCACCCAGGTCTTCGCCGATCGGCTCGCCCGCCACTGCGGGCTGGTGGTCAAGGAGGCCGAGGAAGGGGATCGTGTCGTCCCCGACCAGATCCTGATCGCGCCCGGGGGGCGGCACATGACCCTGATCGGCCGGCCCCCGCGCACCCGGGTCGCCCTGTCCGATGGCCCGCCCGTCAGCGGCCACAAGCCATCGGTCGACTCCCTCTTCCAGTCGGCGGCGAAGGCGTTCGGCCCGGCCGCCGTCGGGATCATCATGACCGGGATGGGGCGCGACGGCGTCGACGGCTGCAAGAAGATCCTGGCCGAAGGGGGGATGACTTTCGGCCAGGATGAGGCCACCTCGGTCGTCTACGGCATGAATAAGGCGGCCATCCTCGAAGGCGCAGTGCGGCGTCAATTCGCCCTGGAAGAATTGCCGGACATCCTGGCCAGGCTCGCAAAGAAGGGCCCACCCGCCCCCAATCGATGAGACGAAAGGCCCGATGGTCGCATCAGGCCGCGTCGGCACCGGCCCGCCTTTGCGTACGCTCCGCCGTGTTTCCCTCGCGTGCCAGGGTCCCGATGGAAACGCCAATCCCGGCCCTGATGGGGCCATGCCGATCCGGAAGCCGCCGCAGCCGACCTGGCGGTGGACCGTCATCCCGCGGCGTTCGAGGGCCCGGGAGGCCTCGCGCTCGAACGGCGAGTCGAAGTCGCGGTCGCCATCCTGGGTGATCTCGGAGCGGAGCGACTCGACGCACCCCTCGGCGAAGTCGAGGTAGGACCGCGGCAGCCAGGCGCCGAGGGCCGGAGCCCCGACCACGTCGATGGCCGATTCCCGCATCGAGCTGACCACCGTCGTCGCCGACCGGGCCCGGATGATGGCGACGTTCGGCCGCCGCCCGCCGCCGTCGCGGTTGAGCGGTCCGAAACGCATAGCGACCCGTCCATTCTCGTCGGGCCCGTAGCCCACGCTCGGGAAGATCGCGTCGCGCTCATCCCCCTGGACGTTCGAGCGCCGATGCGGTGGGCCGCCCGGTCCTCCGGCGGGATCCCGAGGCGGAGTTGGCACGATGGGGCGGACGGATCAGCCGTCCTGAAGACCTTCCCGCGACCCGAAGCACCGTCTCTTTCCGGGGCGTTCGCCGACCGCGTGGAAATCCGGGGAGAATCTCATTTTCGGTCTGCCGCCCCGGCTCGGCGTGCCCCGGCGGGGAAGCCCGCCGATCCTCCGGACGTCTCTGTACGCATGTTGACAATCGGGCGTTCCTCCGCTTCAATCACGGCCGACAGGAGTCGCTGCCGACGGCCGGGGGTAGGCCGGCCAGGCGTGAGCGAGCCGACGCCATCCCCGGGCGTCGCAGCCCTGGCGAGCATCGTCGGCTCCGGGCGATCCTGCCGGCGGAAGGCCGGGGAATCGGGCGATCCTCACGGGATCGGGCGTTCGGCCGCGGTGGGAGCCCGATCGATGATCGCCGGCACATCGACCCATGGCGAGGAGGATGGCATGGCGGCCGAAGCACCGAAGTCCCGCAGGGGCGAGAACGTCGACTCCTCCAGCCGGCACCCGGCGGACGGCCACGACCTGATCCGCGTGCAGGGTGCCCGGGAGAACAACCTCAAGGACGTCAGCGTCGCGATCCCCAAGCGGCGGCTGACGGTGTTCACCGGCGTGTCGGGGTCGGGCAAGTCGTCGCTGGTCTTCGGCACGATCGCCGCCGAGTCGCAGCGGTTGATCAACGAGACCTACAGCGCCTTCGTGCAGGGGTTCATGCCGACCCTGGCCCGGCCCGAGGTCGACGTCATGGACGGCCTGACGACGGCGATCATCGTCGACCAGGAGCGGATGGGCTCCAACTCCCGCTCGACGGTCGGCACGGCGACCGACGCCGGCGCGATGCTGCGGGTGCTGTTCAGCCGCCTCGGCGAGCCCCGCATCGGCCCGTCCAACGCCTTCTCCTTCAACGTCCCGTCGGTCCGCGCATCCGGCAAGATCACGGTCGAGAAGGCGGGCGGCGAGACGACCGAGGCCCGCACCTTCGAGGTCAACGGCGGCATGTGCCCGCGCTGCGAGGGCATGGGCTCGGTCAGCGACATCGACCTGACGCAACTCTTCGACGATCGGAAGTCGCTCAACCAGGGCGCGCTGACCATCCCCAGCTACACCGTCGACGGCTGGCTGGTGCGGATCTTCTCGGCCTCGGGCTTCCTCGACCCCGACAAGCCGATCCGGGACTACACCGAGAAAGAGCGGCAGGACTTCCTGCACAAGGAGCCGACCAAGGTGAAGTTCGAGAGCATGAACCTCACCTACGAGGGGCTGATCCCCAAGGTCCAGAAGTCGTTCCTGTCCAAGGACGTCGACGCGATGCAGCCGCACATCCGCGCGTTCGTCGAGCGGGCGGTCGCCTTCGCCCCCTGCCCGGAGTGCGGGGGGACCCGGCTCGGCGAGGCCGCCCGCTCCTCCCGGATCCGTGGGATCAACATCGCCGAGGCCTCCGCGATGCAGATCAGCGACCTGGCCGAATGGGTGCGCGGCCTCGATGAGCCATCCGTCGCGCCGCTGCTGGCCACGCTCCGGGAGACGCTCGACTCGTTCGCGGAGATCGGGCTGGGCTACCTCAGCCTCGACCGGCCGTCCGGCACGCTGTCGGGAGGTGAGGCCCAGCGCACCAAGATGATCCGCCACCTCGGGTCGTCGCTCACCGACGTGACCTACGTCTTCGACGAGCCGACGGTCGGGCTCCACCCCCACGACATCGGGCGGATGAACGACCTGCTGTTGAGGCTGCGGGACAAGGGCAACACCGTCCTGGTGGTCGAGCACAAGCCGGAGGTGATCGCCATCGCCGACCACGTCGTCGACCTCGGCCCCGGCGCCGGCACCGCCGGCGGGGAGGTGGTCTTCGAGGGCACCGTCGACGGGCTGCGGGCCTGCGGCTCGCTCACCGGGCGCCACCTGAACGACCGGGCCTCCTTGAAGCCGTCGGTGCGGACGCCGTCGGGCGTGATGGAAGTGCGGGGCGCCCGCGCCCACAACCTGCAGGGCGTCGACGTCGACATCCCGCTCGGCGTGCTGGTGGCGGTGACCGGCGTGGCCGGGTCGGGCAAGAGTTCGCTGATCCGCGGCTCGGTGTGCGGCCGGGCCGGAGTGGTGTCGGTCGATCAGGCCCCGATCCGGGGATCGAGGCGGAGCAACCCGGCGACGTACACCGACCTGCTGGAGCCGATTCGCAAGGCGTTCGCCAAGGCGAATGGCGTGAAGCCGGCCCTGTTCAGCGCCAACTCCGAGGGGGCATGCCCGGCCTGCAAGGGGGCCGGGGTGATCTACACCGACCTGGCGATGATGGCCGGCGTCGCCACGGTGTGCGAGGAATGCGAGGGCCGCCGGTTCCAGGCGACGGTCCTGGGCCACGGGCTCGGTGGGCTCAACATCGCCGAGGTGCTCGACCTGCCGGTGGAGCAGGCGCTCGACTTCTTCGCCGCAGGCGAGGCGCGGACGCCGGCCGCGCACGCGATCCTCGCACGCCTGGCCGACGTGGGGCTGGGCTACTTACGGCTCGGCCAGCCGCTCCCCACGCTGTCGGGAGGCGAGCGGCAACGGCTCAAGCTCGCGACCCACATGGGCGCCGACGGCGGCGTCTACGTGCTCGACGAGCCGACCACCGGGCTGCACCTGGCCGACGTCGGGCAACTGCTCGGCCTGCTGGACCGGCTGGTCGACTCGGGCAAGTCGGTCATCGTGATCGAGCACCACCAGGCGGTGATGGCGCACGCCGACTGGATCATCGACCTCGGGCCGGGCGCGGGCCACGACGGCGGCCGGGTCGTGTTCCAGGGGACACCCGCCGACCTGGTGGCGGCGGGGTCGACGCTGACCGGCGAGCACCTGGCGGCCTACGTCGGCGGCCGTCCGGGGGATGGCAAGGAAGGATCTCGGAGGACACGTTGATGGACATGACCGCGTACATTCTCCTGTTCCGCGGCGTCGGCGGGGCCACCCAGCTCCCGACCGCCCCGCTCCGCGAGGCCCTGGCGGGGGCGGGCTTCGAGGCCGTCGCCACCTACATCAACAGCGGCAATGCCGTCCTCCGCACCGCCCTCACCCGGGAGGAGGTGATCGCGTCGGTCGCGGAGATCTGCGCCGACGGGTTCGGCTTCACCAAGGCGATCCATGCCCGGACGCTGGCCGAGTGGGAGGCCCTGATCGCGAACAACCCGTTCCCAGGGTTCGAGGCGGGCAAGCACCTGCATGCCGCCGTCCTGGCGGGCGACCCCGCCCCGGGGGCGATCGAGGGGCTTCGGACGCACGCGGTCTCTGGGGAGTCGATCGAGGTCGTGGGGAGGGTCGCCTACCTGCATACGCCGGGCGGGTTCGGGACCTCGAAGCTGGCGGAGAAGTTCGACAGGGGGATCGGCGTGGCCAACACCGCCCGCAACTGGAACACCGTGCTCAAGCTGCAAGAACTGGCCAGGAAGGCCGCCGGGTGAGGGGCCTCGGAGATGCAGTTCGTCATCCTGCCGACGGGCCCGGCCTGCTCGAAGTCTGCCGGCCAATCCCGCCGGAGGGCTCAGCCCCGGCCCGCGGGCCCTCGACCCGGCATGCGATATCCGCAGGCGATGCGGCCGGATCGCCCGCACCCTTGCCTCGCCGATCCGGCATCGGATGCCATGAAGCCATCCCGCCAAGGGGCGACAGGCCATGATGCCCCCATTTCATCGCGGCCGGGACCGGGCATCATCGGCCTTTCGCCTTCATGCCAAGGTTGCGCCACGTGACGATGATCCCCACGGTTGGAACCTGCTGGCATGACAGTCTCGATATCCCCCGGCGGGGCTCACCGATACGAACCTTCTCGCGATGGGCTTCCTTCAGCGTCATGGTCGCAAGTCGATCCGTCGTCATGGCGAGGGCCCCAACCGTTGCGGTCACCCCAACGGTTGCCATGCGGCATCATGACGCTCGCAGCACCATCCGTCGTGCTCGGAGACTGGTGTCCGTCGACGGCCGAGACCGGACGAACCGAGGCGCCGTGAAGGGCGGCCCATCAACCGAACTTGCGGCCACCAAGGTAGCTTCCCCGATCATCATGGGCATGACATCGGGCCGGACAGTCAGTTGCCATCGGCCGACCCCTCGGGCCCGGGCTCGAACAGGCCCACCTTCGCGACGCGAGCGGGCCCGTCCCCGGTCCCCCCACTCCGGGGGCCATCTCCTGGCCGATGGGCTTCGTCTGTGCTCGCCCCTTCCGGGGTGCCGCCCCGGACGCCTTGCCCCGCCCCGGGCGCCCGATGATAGGGGGACGGGCGCGAGCAGCCGCCGGACCGTCGCCAGCGCCGCGATCGCCGCGGTGTAGCCGCGCAGGGCCTGGGCCTGCCGCCTCAAGGCCCGTCCGGCCCAGCACCTCGCGGAGCCTCGGCATGGCCTCCGACTCGCCGCCTGCGACGGCCGCCATCGCCGCCCGGACCTCATCCCATTCGGGGCTCCCGGGCCCCCCCGCGGTCTCTGGTCCTGTCACGTCGTCGCCTCCATGCCCCGCGGCTCACACGGCGATCTCCGGCGGCCTTCAGGGTCAGATCGCAGGCCGCGTCGAGGGCGGCCACCAGTCGGAGGATCGAGGCCGCGTTGACGAGCGCCCCGCCCCTCTGGGCCAGCATCCGGGGGATCTCGATCCGCATGCCGAGCCAGATGCCATGGAGATTGGCGGCCATCACGCGGTCCGAGGCCTCCTCGGCGTGCTCCCGGGTCGGCCCGCCGGGGCCCTCGACGCTGGCGTTGGTGAAGGCGTAGTCGATCCGCGCAAGGCGTCGACGACCCGCCCGATCAACCCCTCGACCCCATACGCGATGGTCATGCCGGCCGGCACGAATCGGATCGCCCCACCGGCCCCGGCGGCCAGGCTCGCAGCCGCCTCGCCCCCGTCGCAGTCGAGACCGGATGACGACCTGGGCCTCGACCGCGCGAGGCCAGCGATGGGGTCCGGCCGATACCCGAGTTGGCCCCGGAAATCCGGGCCTCATTCCATGGAGTGGCCCGCGATCGCTGAACCGGCCCCGTCCCGCCCGCTCGGCCATGGCCTTGCCTCGCGGCGGGGGGGAGGAGTCGGTGCCGGCGGCGAGCGGGCGGGCCGGTCACGCACGGCCTCGGAGCATGCCGTGCCAGTACATCGCGGGCAGGCCGTACTTCTTCAGCAGGTACATGCTCCGGCGTTCCTTCGCCTGGTCGAACGGGAACGTCTCGGCGGGCTCCCGATCGTAGTCGAATTCGGCCAGCACCAGCTTGCCGTAGCCGGTCACGAGCGGGCAGGACGTGTATCCGTCGTACCTCGCCGCCGGCGGCCCGCCCGCCATGGAGGCGATGAGATTCGCCACCACCACGGGGGCCTGCTTGCGGATGGCCGCGCCGGTCTTCGATGTGGGGAGCCCGGCGGCATCCCCCAGCCCGAAGACGTTCGGGTGGCGGGCGTGCCGTAAGGTGTGCCGGTCCACGTCCACCCACCCGGCGGCGTCGGCCAGCGGGCTTTTCTTGATGAAATCGGGGGCGCTCATCGGCGGCGTGACGTGGATCATGTCGTAGGGCAGCGTCACCTCGTCGCCCGTCCCCGTCCGCCGGAAGACGGCCTGCTTCTCGCCGGGCCGGACGGCGACCAGGTCGTGCCCGAACAGCGTCTCGATCCCTTTGCGGGCGACGACCTTCTCCAGCGTCCGGGCGTACTTCTCGACCGGGAAGATCGACCCAAGCGCCGAGGCGAATACCACCCTCGACCCGTGACGCATGCCCGACCTGCGGAAGTGGTCGTCGGCCAGGTACATGATCTTCTGGGGGGCTCCTCCGCACTTCACCGGCGTGCCGGGGTTGGTGAACAGGGCCGTGCCGCCCCGGAATTCGCGCAGGCACTGCCAGGTGGACTCGACGGTGCGATAGTCGTAGTTGCTGCAGATCCCGCCGGTGCCGAGATGCCCCTCCAGGCCCTCGATCTTGCCCCAGTCGAGCTGGATGCCCGGCGCCACGACCAGGTGATCGTAGCCGATTTCGCGGCCCTCGCGGGTCGTGACGAGGTTTCGATCCGGGTGGAACTCGTCCACCGCATCCCGCACCCAGGTCGCCCCGGGCGGGATGAAGTCGGCCTCGTTGCGCTCGCTGGCCTGCCTGGGGAAGACCCCGCCCCCGACCAGCGTCCAGAGCGGCTGGTAGTAGTGCTTGTCGGACGGCTCGATGATGGCGATCTCGGGCCGCCTGAGCTTGCGGGCCAGGCGTGCGGCGACGGTGATCCCCGCCGTGCCGCCCCCGACGATGACGATCTTGTGGTGCGATTGCCCGGCCATGAACCCCATCTCCTCACCCTGTAGACACCGTCCGAAATTCACCCCTGGGCCGTCGGCAGGCCGGCGGCCTTCCAGGCGGACATCCCGCCGAGCACGTTGGTGACGTCCTCGTAGCCTTCCCGCTTCAGGAACGAGGCGGCGATCGAGGCCCGGTAGCCCGAGCCGCAGACGACCGCCACGCGGCGATCCCGCGGGACCTCGCCCATCCTCTCCTGGAGCTTACCACCGTGGATGTGCAACGCCCCCTCGATGTGCCCGGAGTCCCACTCCGACTCGGTCCGCACATCCAGCACGAACGGTCGGTCGCCACCGGACGCCAGCCGGGGGGCGAGGTCCCGCGCCGAGGTCGTCTCCAGCCGGCCCAGCTCGAAGCCGTGCGTCTCCCAGTCGGCCAGGCCGCCCTCCAGGTAGCCCTGAACGTCGTCGAAGCCGACGCGGAGCAGGTGCGTGACCACCTCGGGCACGTCGGCGGGGTCGTCGGGCACGATCAGGATCGGGCGGTCGTACGGCAGGACCCAGCCGGCCCAGGTCGGCAGGTTGTGGCCCAGCGGGATGTTGATCGAGCCGGGGATGTGGGCGGCGGCGAACGCCTCCTTGGGCCGCACGTCCAGGACCAGGCAGTGCTCGCAGACCCGATCGTGGACCTCTTTCGCCGAGAATCGCTTCCGGCCCGGCAGCTCCGGGCCCAGGACCTTCGGCCCACGGGCGTTGACCTGCTTCATCCGGCGGAAGTAGGGCGGGGCGATCGGCATCCCCTCCAGCAACGCGGAGACCCACTCGGACTCCTCCCTCGGCCGGAACGCCGCACTGAACCGCCGCTCGTAGCCGAGGCTGGAGGCGCCCCGGGAGCCGATCGCCTTGCCGCAGAGCGAGCCGGCCCCGTGGCCGGGGTAGATCTCGGCGAAGTCGGGCAAGGACGGCAGGACGCCGAAGACGCTCTCGTACAGCTGATGGGCCAGCGCCCTGCGGGCCTCCTCGCCCAGGAGGTCGGGCCGGCCCACGTCGCCCACGAACAGGAAGTCGCCCGTGAAGACCAGCCAGGGCGTGTCCCGGCTCCGGGTGTCGTCGTAGAGCGCCCAGGCGACATGCTCGGGGGTATGGCCGGGGGTGGCGATCGCCTTCAGCCGCACGGAGCCCAGCGCGATCTCGTCGCCGTCGCCGACGACCCGATCGGCATAAGCTGGGGTCCACTCCGGCCCGCCCAGGCCGGAGACGACGACCTGCACCTCGTCGCCGAGCCGGGCCTTCAACTCGACCGAGCCGCTCACGAAGTCGGCGTGGACGTGGGTCTCCAGGACGTGCGTGATTCGCAGGCCCTCCCGCCGGGCGATCTCCAGGTACTCGTCCACGTCCCTGGTCGGGTCGATGACCGCGCATCGCCTGGACTTCTCGTCGCCGACCATGTAGCCGTAGATCGCCAGGCCGGGCACGAACCGCTGGTGGAAGAACACGGGGACGCTCCTGTCAGGCCAGGCCCTTGAGGAAGATGAAGGCGGCCACGGCGACCATCGCCGCGGCGAAGAGCTTCTGGAGCCCGGGGCCGCCCAGGCGTCGGCCCGCCAGGGTCCCGAGTTCCACCCCGGCGAGCCCCCCCGCGAGGAACAGGCCCGTCAACGCCGGGGGCAGCGACCGTCCGGCGAGGAGGTAGGACGCCACGCCCGAGGCGCTCACCAGGGCGATGACCAGCAGCGAGGTGGCGACGGCCCGGTGGATGCCGATGCCGGTGACGAGCACCAGGGCCGGGACGATGACGAAGCCGCCGCCGACCCCGAACAGGCCCGACAGCACGCCCGCCGCCAGACCGGAGGCCACCAGCACGGCGAAGCACCGGGAGGTCAGGCGGAGCCGCCCGCCCGGGTCACGCCGGCACGACGGGCCCCGCTCGTCCGGCGTCGGGCCGTAGGATCCCCGGACCGCCCTCGCCTCCTCGGGCCGGCGAGACGCCTGGGCCCACATCCGCGCCGCGACGGCGACCATCAGGGCGGCGAAGAGGACGAAGAGCACGCCCTCGGGCACTCGCCCACCGATCCACGTGCCGGCCGGGGCGCCGAGCATGCCGGCGGCGGCGAACAGGAGCCCGGTGCGGACCTCGACCTCGCCCCGGGCCAGACGCCGCATGCCGCCGACCAGTGCCGTCGCCCCCACGGCGGCCAGCGAGATGCCGACCGCCTCGCGGGGCCGGACCGCCAGGCCGTAGGCCAGCAGGGGCACGGCGAAGATCGACCCGCCCCCGCCGGTCAGGCCCAGCGACGCCCCGACGATGGTGCCGAACAGGAGGCTCGACGCCGCGGCCGCCGCCCCCATCCCCCCGGTTGGGGACGAGACGGCCGCGGACGTCGAGGCCCAGAGGATCAGCGGGCACACGCCGACCCCTCGGGCTCGGCCCGGTTCCAGGGCATCCGGGCGAGCATCAGCCCCATCCCGCAGGTGTCCGTCACCCCGGCGAACACCAGGCCCGCACCGACGAACGCCGCCAGGCCCAGGAACCCCGGATGGACGAACGCCCCCAACGCCGTGCCGAGCACCACCAGCGAACCGGCGGCGATCCGCACCTGCCGCTCCAGCGAGATCGCCCTCCGCTCGCCGCGCACCACCGGCAGCCCGGCCTGCTCCCAGGCCGTCGTGCCCCCCTCGACGCTGACCACGTTGCTGAAGCCGGCGGCGTGGAACTTCTCGGCCGCCTGCCGGCTCCGCCCCCCCGAGCGGCAGATCGTGTAGAGCGGGTCGTCCTTCGAGCCCACGCGCGACCCCATCACGGCCTTCGGATCGAGGTCGGTGAGCGGCACCAGCCGGGCCGGCACGGCATGAAGCTCGTGGTACTCGGCCGGCGTCCTCACGTCGATCAGCTCGATGGCCCGCCCCCGCCGCCGCATCTCCTCAAGCTCTCCCGGCGTGATCGTCCGGATGCTCATCTCCCCCTCCCCCCGGTGACTTGTCGATGGGCCGATGCCGGCCATCCTCATGGCTTGAAGTAGGCGTAGCCGTCCTTCTGCTGCTTGCGGACGACCTCGACGGCCCCCGAGGGGACCGTAGCGACCCCCGGCAGCAGGTCCTCCTTGCGGATCGTTTTCTTCCGCATCGTGTTCTCGCAGGCGACGAACGAGACGCCCTGCCGGATCAGCGCCCCGACCGCCTCGGCGTGGTCGGTGCGGGCCTTCTCCAGCAGGCCGATCCCCGCCGCGTGGCAGACGACCTCGACCTTCGCGCCGGGGTCCTCCTTCAGCAGGTTCGCCACGCTCCGCAGGCCCGCCCCCTGGGCGCCCGACTCGGCGAAGTTGACGTGGACAACGACCTTCAACGGCCCATCCTCGGCACCAGCCGTGGCCACGCCCAGGACAGCGAGGGCCAGGCAAGACACCACCATGCGCTTCATCGGTTGACCGCCTCGCATCGGATGCACGGATGATCTTCGGTCGGATCCGGGGCGGGCACCGCTCCCCCCGTCGGCCGGCCGTGCTACAATGTAACTGGATGACAAATCAACTATATTCCTATTCTGGAATACAGTCAACCATGCCTCTCGACATCCCCGATGATTTCCTCGAACTGATGGCCGAGAAGTTCCGGATGCTGGCCGACCCGACCCGACTGGCGATCCTCCGCAGCCTGATGCCCGGCGAGCGGAACGTCACCCAGGTCGTGGAGCAGACCGGCAGGAACCAGGCCAACGTCTCCAAGCACCTCAAGATGCTCGCGGAATCCGGCCTGGTGGGGCGCCGGAAGGCGGGCTTGCAGGTGTTCTACCGGATCGACGACCCGGTCGTGGAGCGCCTGTGCGAGCTGGTCTGCGGCACGATCGCGCAGGAGGTCCGGGCGGACGTCGCGAAACGGACCAGGATGCTGGGCGAATGGGAATCGCAAGGCTGAGGCCTCCTCGGGGCTTCAGGGCCCGGCCCGGGTGACGGCCCGCGCGGCCTCGGCCCCGACGACCTCCACGCGGGCCCCGTCGGCGAGCCCCGAGGCCGGGTTCTGGACGAGCGCCTCGTCCCCCTCCAGGCCTCCCGAGACCTCGATCCGCCCGCCGAGGTCCCGACGGATCTCGATCGACCGCCACCGGGCCCGGCCGTCCGGCCCGACCACGATCACCCGCGTCCCCTCCGGGCCGCTCAGGACGGCGACCGCCGGCACGGTCAGGGGGGCGAGGATGGCCCGCGCGAACTCGGCCTCGACGAACATGCCGGAGACGAGCGCATGGTCGGCGTTGGGCAGGTCGATCTCGACGCGGAGGGTCCGCGACGCCGGGTCGACGGCGCGGGCCGTCCGCATCACGCGGCCGACGAACTCCCGGCCCGGGAACTCGCGGGCGAGGACCCGCACCTCCTGGCCGGGCTCCACCGAGGCCAGGTGGGCCTGGGGGACGCTCACGACCACGTTCAGGGTCTCGTCCTGGGCGATCCGGAAGAGCGGCTCCTGCCCCGCTCCGTCGGCGACGACGAGCGACCCGGGGTCGAAGCCCCGATCGGTGATCGTCCCGTCGAAAGGCGCGAGGACGCGGAGGAAGGACTTCAAATCCTCCAGGCGACGGATCTCGGCCTTGCGGGCGGCGACGGTCGCCTCCGCCGAGGCCACCGCCGCCACCGCGACCTGATAGCCGGCGCGGGCCTCATCCAGTTCCTGCGACGTCGCCGCCCCCCGATGGGCCAGGGAATCGGCCCGCTTCAGGTTCAGGGCGGCGAGGTCGCGGCGGGCGGCCGCGAGGTCCGCGTCGGCCGCGGCCTGGAGGACGGTGGCACGGACGCGGTCCAGTTCCCCGTCCATCTCGGGGGCCTCGATCTCGGCGAGGAGTTGTCCCGCCTCGACGCGGTCGCCGATGTCCACCAGGACCCGCTTCAGGTATCCCTTCGCCCGGGCGTGGAGCGGGCTCTCCTGGTCGGGCAGGAGGTCCGCCGGCAACCGGAGGCCGAGGGGCTTCGTCCCTCGGATGGACCGGACGACCTTGACGCGGGGCGTCTCGATCCGGGCCCGGGTGGCCAGCGTCGCCTCGGCGAGCGCCCTCTGCTGTGCCTTCCGGGGGGCCATGCCGGCGGCGACGATGCCGGCCGACGCCGCCAGGCCGAGAGCCAGGATCGGCAGGGCGGCCCAGGACCGTCGGCGGCCCGGCCGGGGGGGCGAGGGGCGGTCGTGGCGGCATTCGGGAGAGGCGGAGACGCTCATCTTTCATCCTCCGGTTCGAGTCGGGGCGGCTGGCGCCGCAGGAGGCTATAGGCGACGGGGACGAGGAACAGCGTGGCGATCGTCGCCACCGCGAGGCCGCCGATCACGGCCCGGCCGAGCGGGGCGTTCTGCTCGCCCCCCTCGCCCAGGCCCAGCGACATGGGGAGCATGCCGATGATCATCGCCGAGGCCGTCATGATCACCGGCCGGAGCCGGGTGCGGCCGGCGGCGAGGGCCGCCTCCAGGGCCGTGTCCCCCTCGGCCCTCCGGTCGTTGGCGAAGGTGACCATCAGGATGCTGTTGGCGGTCGCCACGCCGATGCACATGATCGACCCCATCAGCGCCGGGACGCTGATCGTCGTGTGGGTCGCGAAGAGCATCAGGATGATCCCCGCCAGGGCGCCCGGCAGGGCGAACAGGATGATGAACGGGTCGAGCCAGGACTGGAAGTTGACCACCATCAGGAGGTAGACCAGCATGATCGCGAAGGCGAGGCCCGAACCCAGGCCGAGATACGACGAGGCCATGCTCTCGACCTGCCCCCGGACGACGATCTTGGTCCCCTTGGGGAGTTCGGCCCGGATCGGCCCGAGGGCCCGTTCGAGGTCGCCCGAGACGCCGCCGAGGTCGCGGCCCTCGACGTTGGCCAGGACGTCGAAGACCGGCTGGGCGTTGTAGTGGTTGATGACCGCCATCCCCCCGCCTCGGCCGATCGTCGCCAGGTTGGCGAGGAGCTGGGGCTCGCGCCCGCCCCCCGGGCCGACGACCGGGGTGTTGTCCAGGTTGCCGATCGAGTCGACCCGATATTGCGGGGTCTGGACCGCGACCGGGTAGCTGACCCCGTTCTTGGGGTTGAGCCAGAAGTTCGGGGACACCTGCCCGCTGGAGCTGAGCGAGACCAGCAGGCTGCTGGCCACGTCGCGCTGGGTGAGCCCGAAGTGCCGCGCCCGGGTCCGATCGACGTCGATCCGGATCTCGGGGGAATCCACGACCTGGTGCAGTCGGACGTCGACCGCACCGGGGATGAGGCGGAGGGCCGACTCGACCCGGCGGGCGATTTTCAGGTTCGCCACCCGGTCCTGGCCGACGACCTGCACGTCGATGGGGGCCGCCAGCCCGAAGTTGAGGATCTGGCCGACGATGTCCGCCGACTGGAAGAAGACGGTCAATTCGGGGTGGTTGCGGGCCAGCCGCTCGCGAATGCGTCGGACGTACCCCTCGGTCGGGGGATGCCCCTCGTGGAGCGAGATCAGCATTTCCCCGTCGGCGGTCCCCACCGTCGAGGAGTCGCCGAACGTCAGGTTGATGCCGTTGGGCGGGAGCCCGATGTTGCTGAGGACGGTCTTCAGCTCGTGGGGCGGGATGATCTCGCGGACCTCGCGCTCGACCGAGTTGAAATATTCCTCGGTCCTCTCGATCCGGGTCCCGGCCGGGGCGCGGACGTGGAGGCGGATCTGGCCCGCGTCGACCGGGGGGAAGAAGTCCTGGCCGAGCTGCCCGACCAGCCCAAAGGAGGCGACGCAGGCGGCGGCAAAACCGGCCGCGACCAGCGGCCGATGCCCGAGGGCCCAGGCGAGCGCCGATCCGTAGGCCGAGAGAAGTCCGTCGAAGACGCGGTTGAAGGCCCGGTGCACCGCCCGGAACAATCCTCCACCCTTGCCGACCGCCCCATCGGCGTCACGAGACTCGCCCACCTCGGCGGCGAGGAGGTGATTGACCATCGTCGGGACGAGCGTCCGCGACAGGAAGTAGGAGGCCATCATCGCGGAGACCACCGCCAGCGCCATCGGGCCGAACAGCGACCGGGCCGCCCCGGACAGGAAGAAGATGGGCAGGAAGACGATGCAGATGGCCAGCGTGGCGACGAACGCCGGGGTGGCGATCTGCTGGGCCCCGTCCAGGATCGCCCGGCGGAGGGGCTTGCCGAGCTGGAGGTTGCGGTGGATGTTCTCGATCTCGACGGTGGCGTCGTCCACGAGGATGCCCACCGCCAGGGCCAGCCCGCCCAGCGTCATCGTGTTGATCGACTGCCCCAGGGCGGCCAGCACCAGGATGGCCACGCAGATCGACAGCGGGATCGAGATGACGACCACCAGCGTGCTCCGCCAGCTCCCCAGGAACAGGAGGATCATCAGGGCCGTCAGCCCGGCCGCGATCGCCGCCTCGATCACGACGCCCTCGACCGCGGCGCGGACGAACACCGACTGGTCGAAGAGGAAGTCGACCCACAACGAGTCGGGGAGCCCGCCCAGGACCTGCGGCAGGGCCGCCCTGATCCGCGCGACGATGTCCAGGGTCGACGCACCGCCCGCCTTGAGGACCGTCAGCAGGCTCCCGCGACGGCCATCCTTCGAGACCACGTTGGACTGCACGGCGTAGCCGTCGCGCACGTTGGCGACGTCGCGGATCATGAGCGTGGCGTCGCCCACCTTGCGGATCGGCAGGTCGTTCAGCAGCTCGATGGCGTCGGGGCTGCTATTCAACCGGACCAGATAGTCTCGCTCGCCCATCTTGGCGGTGCCGGCCGGCAGGATGAGGTTCTGGGCGTTGATCGCCTCGCTGACGTCGGCCGGCGACAGCCGGTTGGCGTGCAGGGCCTTGAGGTCGAGGTCCACCATGATCTGCCGGGGCTTGCCGCCCAGGGGCGGCGGGACCTGGGCGCCTTGCACCGTGGCGAGCTGGGTCCGGATGAAGTTCTGGCCGAGGTCGAAAAGCTGCTGCTCCGACAGCTCGGCGGAGCTGAGGCCGAGCTGGAGGATCGGAACATTCGAGGCGCTGTAGCGAATGATCAAAGGGGGAGTGATCCCCGGCGGCATCATCTTGAGGATGGTGCCGCTGATCGCGTTGACCTGGGCGACGGCCGCCTCGATCTTCGCCCCGGGGTGGAAGAAGACCTTGATCACGCCGACCCCGGTCAACGACTGGCTCTCGATGTGCTCGATGTCGTTGACCGTCGTGGTCAGCGCCCGCTCGCTGACCACGACGATGCGCGACTCCATGTCCGACGGGGAGGTGCCCGGGTACTGCCAGATGACCGTGACGACCGGGATGTCGATCTCCGGGAAGATGTCGATCGGCATCCGGAGGGCCGCCACGACGCTCATCACGACGATCAGCAAGGCCATCACGACGAAGGTATAGGGCCGCCTCAGGGCCAGCTCGACGATCCACATGATCTTCCCCCCCTCCGATGGCCACGACGCGGGAGCCCCCCGGGCCCTCCACGCCGACGGGCCTGGCGCGGGGCGACGTCGTCGTCCCGATAGGGGAACGATATCGCCCGCCGGGGCCCCGCCCGGCCCGGGTCGTCCGGATGGCCGAATCCATCCTCCGAATGGACGGAGGGCGGCCCGAAGCGGACGGATTCAGGGCCGGCGCAGCCGCTCGGCCAGGAGTGCGGCGCCGGACCGCGACGTCTCCACGCGAGTGCCGGGCTCGTCGCGGAGCACGACCTCGTAGTGGCGGTCGCCGAGGCGTCGCACCTCCGCGACCTCGTCGAAGTTGACGATCGCGTCGCGGGAGATCTGCAGGAAGGGCTCCCCGCCGAGCTGGCGGCCGAGGTGTGCCAGCGGCTCGTGGCCGGGGTAGGCGGCGGACCTCGTGTGAATCCAGGTGCGACGCTTCCGGCGGAGGGCCGCGATGACCTCGCGCCGGGGGATCAGGAGGACGGCCCCGTCGGCCGGGTCGCGGACCCGGATCGTCCGGCGCTCCTCGATCTCCTCTTGGCCCGGCAAGTTCCCTCCCCGTTCCAGAAGCCGATACTCCAGCCGCCGCACCGTCTCCCGGACCTGATCCGGATCGAACGGCTTGAGGAGATAGTCCACCGCCTCTACCCGGAACGCGTCGATGGCATGGCCGGCGTAGCCCGTCACGAAGACGACCAGCGGCGGGCGCGGCAGGCCCAGGAGCTGACCCGCCAGGGCGAGCCCGTCCGGCCCGGCCATCTCGATGTCCAGGAAGGCCGCGTCGGGGGCGGACTCGCGGCAAAGGGCCAGCCCGGAGACCCCGTCCTCGGCCTCCCCCACCACCTCGACCCGGCCGGTCGCCTCCAGGCAGCCACTGAGGTATTGCCGGGCCAGGGGCTCGTCCTCGACCACCACGGCGCGGATCACGACGACGTCCCTCCCCGGGCGAGCGACGAAGGGATGCGGACCTCCGCCAGCGTGCCGCCGCCCTCCCGTCGCCGGATCTCAAGGAGGTACTCCCGCCCGTAGAGCCCGTGCAACCGGCGTCCCAGCAGGGAGACGGCATGCGGCTCGGGGCCCGAGCCGGGCCGGAGCCGCGCGGCGGCCTCGGGGACGAGCCCGACCCCGGTGTCCTCGACGACGACGCGGATCGACCTGCCTTCGGCCCGCGCCGAGATCCTCACAAGCCCCTCTCCCCGGAGCGGCTGGAGGCCATGCCGGACTGCGTTCTCCGCCAGGGGCTGGATCAGGAACGGGGGGACGGGCTCGCCGAGCAGCCCGTCGGGGACGTCGATCTCGATGCGGAGCCGGTCCCCGAATCGCATCGCCTCGATCTCCAGGTAGGCCGCGACGATCGCCATCTCCTCGCGGAGCGGCACGGTGGCCCGGTCGTGCTGCTCGATGCTCCCCCGGAGGAATCGCCCGAGCCGCGCGACGGCGGGCGGGATCGACTCGGGGCGGATGGTGGACAGGGCGGCGATCGAGTTGAGGGCGTTGAACAGGAAGTGCGGGTTCATCCGCGCCTGGAGGGCCCTGACCTCGGACATCGCCGCCGCCCGCGACGACTCCTCCAGGTCGCGGACCTGCTCGAGGACCTTCAGGATGACCGCGACGCCGACCCCGTTGATCACGGCCGTCATCGCCTCCATGCCCAGGGGCAGCGGGGGGCCCGGGATGCGGAGGACTCCGGCCAGGCCGGCCGTCAGCGCGTACCTCAGCAGGGAGATCGTCGCCCCGAGGATGAAGCCGACCCGGCTCCGCAAGGCCCACCCCGGCCGGAGGTCGTGGACCAGGCCCCCGCACAATCCCCCGGCGGCCAGGATCAGCCCGAAGGCGAGGGGCGGCGTCAGCCCCAGGAGTTGCCGCAGCAAGGCCGCACCCAGGCCGACGCCGATGCCGACCAGCGGCCCCGAGAGCAGGCCGGCGGCGCAGGCCGAGACGATCCGGGCGCTCATCTGCACGTGCTGGCTCGCCACGAGTTCCTCGGTCAACGCCATGCCGAGGAACAGCACGAAGCTGGCCAGGTTGCGGCCTCTCGACCGCGGCAGGCGCCCCGGGGGCTGGACCAGATGCGCCCGCGCCATGATGAACGCGATCGTGACCAGGACGCAGACCTGCTCGATCGAGTTGACGGCTAATACCATGACGCCTGGTCTTCAAGCAAGGCGACAACAGGGGCCTTCCCGGGACGGTTTCACCAGCGTCGCGAGTGCTCGCACGCGAATCGAGAAGCCCAGGGAGTTCACACGCACTCACCCGGGTATCATCGCACATCCCGGGGCCCGGGACGATCCTTGAAGCGAGACCGGGAGGCGATGGAGACCGCGGGAGAGTCGGCCGATGGCGAGGCCGCGAGGCGGAGAAATTGCGTGCATAAGGTCTCCCCGACCGCGTCGGCGTCCGGATGGGCCGGTGCCACATCGCAGGCCCATCTTGGAGCCGACGAGTCGGGCCGCCCGGAGGTGTCGAATACCTGGCCTCGCCTCCGCTCGATCGTCGCGGCGATGTCGGTCGCCATCGGGGCTATGCTCGCTCCTCGGGTGACGACAAGGTGCGTGCGTCGCCCGTCCGGACGCCGACGCGTAAGTTGCCCCCTTACGAGGGAAGGGCCGACGTCCATTTTCCTCATTCACGTTCCGGTTGATTGTGTCGTGTCTTCGGGCGGGGCGTAGCATCCAGCAATCAACCGGCATATCTTCTTCCTGACCGTCTGGTAGTAGCACAGGCTCGCCCGCAACGAACCCTCGAGCGTCTTCAAGGTGTCGAACAGCCGATTGTGGGTCGCTCGCCGCCGCAACAGCCTCCAGAACCGCTCGATCACGTTGAGTTGCGGGCTGTAGCTGGGCAGCCGCTTGAACTCCAGGTGCGGATTCTCGGCCAACGCCTCGTCGATCGGCTTGCCCCGATGCCACGGGGCGTTGTCGATGATGATCACCACCCGCCGGTACTTCTCCGCCGGGTAGGCCCTCGCCACATGCCGCAGGTGATCGGCGAACGCCTTCTGCATCCGCCGGGTCTTGCTCAACCCCGTCTCCTGCTTGGCCCGGGCCGGACTCTCCAGGGTGTTGCTGACCAGTTGGCCGGTGACCGTGTTGACCGACGCCGAGACGTAGAGCAGATCCTTGCAGTCCCACGTCCCCACCACCGGGCGATGCCCCTTCACGCCCAGCGTCCGGCACAAGGTCGGCACCATCGGGAAGCGGGCCTCGTCCTGGCTCAGCAGGACGAGCTTTCCTTCGTCCGCCCCTTTTTGAGGGCCGCCAACTCGACCTTGGCCTCGGCCTGCTTGGCCGGGTCGCCCCGGAGGAAGCGGTAGCCGGGCCGGTAGGGGCGAATCTCGTGCTTCCGGCAGAACGCCTGCATGGCCGACTTCTTGACCGAGATGCCCTTGGTCTTGCGGAGGTGATCGGCCAGTTCCTCATGGGTCCAGTTGGCCCGGTCCAGGCCCTGTTTGGCCGGACCGTCGATGACCCATCGCTGGAGCACCGGGGCCAGGTCGTCGGTGAGCCTGGGAGTGGCCCCCTTGGCCTTGCCGGGCACCAGGGCATCAAGGCCGCCTCGGTTGTAGGCGTTGAGCCATCGCTGGAGGGTACGTTGGTTGACGGCGAGGTCCTGGGCGATCTGGGGGTGGGGGCGGCCCCGGGAGGCCATCAAGACGGCCTGGGCCCGGGGCCGGAGCCTCAAGTTGTCGCTGGTGCGGAAGGCTTGTTCGAGGCGGGTCACCTCGTCATCAGTCAGCGTGATGCGAATCATCGGAGGGGTCCAAAACCGCCGAATGCCACTTTCCCACCAGAATAGACAGGATCATCCGGGTTGTGAATCAGACGCTGGAGGCGCCGGAGAGGCGGCAGTCGATGAACATGCAATTATAACCTGGCTACGTCAGTTTGGCGATGAAGACGATATCGACTGTGCCTTGCGAATGTTAGCAGCAGTCAAGGTACTGACCCGGGTCGAAGTTCGCACAACGGTTGCGAGCTTCCTCGAAAGTAATCCCGGGTTTAGAGGCTGCCACGTCTGTCAACTTGGAGGACCACGTGACAGCTCTTCGATTATTACTTACTTTGCACAAGATCTCGCCGATAAATGGGATCTCAAAGTAGTATCGCTCCAGCAAGCTTTGTCGGAAGACGACCGGCCGATAATGTTTGTTGATGACTTTCTCGGAACGGGCAGACAATCTGTGAGCATCGTCAAGCATTGGCTCGACGAGCCTTTCGAGGGACAGCTAGATGAGGATCATGGCCCAAAGTTGACGCCGAAGCAGGCAAATGACTTGAAAACCCGACATCTCGGGTTCGCATTTGTGTACGGAACTGCTGATGGCAAAGACCTTTTGACTAGCAAACTCACCGAATCAGGCTTGAGTTTGAATGTCCACATCCATCAAGACGAAGCAGTCTTGCCAAGAGCGTTCCGTGGATCGTCGGTTCAGTATTCCTCCGACGAAGTAGCTGCTCGATTCGAGGCCCGCTGCAGCGTAATCGGGAGACAATTGTTGGAGAGTCAGCATGTCTCGACCGAGAAGGTCGTTGAGCGTATCTTGGGTTACGGCAACAATTCCTACCTCGTAGTCTTCCCATACAACGTGCCGACCGCAACGCTAACACTCTTGTGGCACGAGGGAAAAGTAGATGGGATAGACTGGATGCCTCTCCTTCCGCGGAGAAAGAAGAGATAGCGATAGCTAATGCGTCGAATCTGCGATTGTCGCATTTTCACGTAATCAGGTCCGGTATTCGATAGCTCGATCGTTTTGGAAGTTTATCAAGAGCGTAACACACATCACTTCGCCCCCTCTCATCCTCAACGAGCGGATCAGACCTTGGCGAGGATACCGGCCCGGATAGCCGCGGGCAGATCGGGCCAGGCAGCGATGACTTCGGCCAGGTCGGAAGTCCGTCCCGAGCCCGCACGCTGTCCTTGCGCTGCCGCGCCGGAGCCAACATGCCTCAAGTCTATATCGTTATTGAACTTGGGAAATCCGACTGGTGAACTTAAAATCTTGCACGCTGCGTCGTAAATCTAAAGTCCAACTTGGACTTGAGCCCTATCCCTCGATTCTGCCGGCCGCTCCGAGCCCGCGTTGTGTACCATTGTATGAGTCGAGGAGTTGCCCGAGTGGCTTGAGGGCGCCCCGGCTCGTCGATGTTCGCGGGAAGGTGAGACGGTCGCAGATAGCAACCTCGATAATTGCGGGTCGTTTCGGCCAAGGCCGTCGGACTCCGCCCGGTTCTTGCGAGGTTCTACCCGGCACGATGCCCTCGGCCCCATCAACCATGCCCCCGCGAACGACCGGACGTCGGGCCCGATACGCCCGGCGGTTGTCTCCCCTGGCCCGGTAATCAAACCGGGTGATACGATAAACGAGGGTCGCTCGCCACGACCCGGGGACGAGACTGTGCTGATCCTGCAAACAAATACCGGGCTCTGGTGAGGCTTCCATCCCGGTCGGGTCGATGGCCACAAGGCTGACAGAGCAGGATCGGACGACATTCGCCGGTGATCGCCAGATCGAAGACGAGCACTCAACCAGACCAATGCCAACCCCGGTCATCGACCCGGGAAAGCCGGCGGTATGCGCCGCCCTGTCGTAGGATGAGAGGGCCAAGACGGTTGGTTTACACGTTCACAACCTGACCGCGCCTGGTCATAACCCTGGCACAGCATCCCACGATTGGCCCGACGAAGATACCCGCCGGGGTGCAAGCGTCTCCCACCAGGGGTGCGCCGACGAGGATGCCGGAGACGACAGCGGCCAAAGCCGATCCCAAGTCCCTGGCGTCCCTCGACAGGAAGGCAATACAGAGTATGGCCAGGCACCCGGCCATCCCATAGGCGAAGCCCGGATCTGGTGGGACGTCGAATGCGGCGAGGAGTGCCCAGACGAAGCACGAGGCCGCCACGGCGACCATCATCCGCCGCACCGTGAACTTGCGGCAAGGCCCCATGATCGCAATCTCCGGGGGACGGAGTGGCAAGCGTGTCTGTACTCCACCTGTGCCAACGATTCGGTCTCGGGCGAGTCGGGTTCGGTGGAGAGCCTTGGCTACGGCGCCTGGCCATGAACTCCCAGGCGTTTCAAGATCCGCTCTTCGGCGACTTTGAAGAGATCCCTGTAAGGATCGCCGCCAGACTGCTCGGCGCAATGAGCAAAGAAAGCGGCGATCGCTCGTGATTCGTCTTCGCTAAACAGCGAGCACCTCTCATGTCTTCGCATGTCAGAGACGATGTGCTCGGGGATCACATCGGCGGTTTCGGCGTCTTCCAAAGATCCCAGCATGAACGCGGGCAGCCAGTAGCGGAAGGCAGGGCCGGTGAAAAAGGAGAGGGCTGCGCAGTGGTGTCGCAGATCTTGAACCCTATGGCCCCGCCAGGTCGTGCCGCGAAAGTAATCGACAATGCCCTCATCTTCTTCGCTGGTCGCTGAAATGTCGTCGAAGCCTTCGCCAGGTCTGGGAGTAGAAGCGAATGCCATCTCGATTTGTTTTCGAAGATCAGCGCAAGCCATGACGAGAGCACCTGTTATTTTTGGCCTCTACTTCGCCCGTAACAGCCTCGGCTCGACGTAACTTCTTAGCCATCGGAGCGAAAATGCCCGATCCTGGCTGGGTAATGACCCGTTACAATTCCGACGACCGTCGGAGGGCCCATCTTACCAGGCATGGAGAGCCGATGCACCCGCCCGGATCGGCGCCAAGAGGCGTCGTCGTCCAATCGATACCCGACGCCGCACAGGCGACATGGCGTCGTCCAATCAGGATATCGATCAATCCACCCGTCGGGTACATCCCATCGCCACTCGGGTGGTCTCCCGTGCGACCAGCCCCGCCCTTTCGCCACTGCCTGTGAACAGCGGGCCAGGCGGATCGGCGGGGCTGGTCGTTGAGCGAGATCGGTTGGCATCCGGCGGAATTCCACCTAACGTCACCGATGACGGATCGCGAAGCCGATGAACGCCGACCCAGCCCTGGACTCGATCGCCATGAATCGCCCGATGATAACCGTGCTCGATCTCGCCCAGGTCCACCCGGCACTCCGGGTCTTCATGGAGCATTACAGCGAGCACGAGTTCGGAGTCCTCGACGGGCTCTGGGAGGTCGGCGGGAGCGTGCCGGGCCGGGAGCCGACGAGATGGCTCGACAAGTACGGCGAGGATGAGCCGGGTCGGTTTGCCGTCGTGCGCGGGCGGGTCATCGCCGATGCCGTCGCGGCCTGGCACTACCTCCTTTATACCGACGAGGAAGTCCTCTGGGCCAGCCTGTGCGAGGCCCTCACGCGGACCAACGCCGATCCGATCCGCGCCGTCGTGGAAGGCCCCTGCGTCGTCTCCGTGACGCTGGCGCGGTCGCACCTCGTCAACGACCTGGGCATGGATGACGCTTCAGCGTGCCGGCACCTCATCGATGGCGCCATCGAGCGAACGAGCGGCCTTTCCGAGCACCGGCGAGAATCGATCGTCGCCGGCATCCAGAAGGCTATCCGGGCCATCGACTCATCCGCCTCGACCGATTGATGACGAGACCAATCCGACGTCCTAGCTCACCCCAGAATCACCCTTGGCACCTGGGAACATAGCCATGAGCATCATCGCCACCGAGACCAACGCCTCAGCCCGCCGTACCGGATCGGTGTCCCCCAGGGCCATGAAGTCCTGGAGCCGGAATGCCGCGAAGGCGAGGGCCGCCAAGGCAGTCAACGACAACGGGTTCCAGGCGTCGATCGAGACTGCCGCCATCGAGCGATATCGTTCTGGCATGGGCGCGTTGAAGGTCGCCAAAAGCATGAACGAAGCCGGATACCGGACCCGGCGTGGTTGCCAGTTCACCGCGATCGGGGTCTGGCGTATCCTGAATCGGTCTGGTGTTTTACGACGCACCGAGACCGAAGAATTGTGACGGCCGTCGCAGCCGGAGCCCGGTAGTCCGGCCTCAAGTCCAAGTTGGACCCGGTCCCTAAGTCATCGCGTAGCGAACCCGATGAGACGCCACCCGGCCGCGCATAACTATCACCGCCGGGTGGCGAAACCAACCAATGCCGCCCGTCACGGCATCCTAACCCCGATCCTCTGCGGTTGCCGCTGGCCCTCCCTCGCCTGGGCCTGCATGGTCGCCATGAGGCGGAGCATCTCCACTTCGTCGGCGCCCAGGCTGGGGACATCGGCCTGCTTGACGTAGTAGCCGATCCGGCTCTTGACGTGGGGCATCCGGGAAAGGAGTTCATCGCGGGCCGCAGCCGCCTCCATCTGGCGAGCCTTGGCCACGTCGACGGTGCTCAGGCCCATTCCGGTCGCCAAGCTCAGCGCCTTGACGCCGAAGCCCTTGCGATCATCGATGAGCTTGTCCAGGCTCGTGAGGAACCGTGCGGCCGGGGTGTTGGCGAGGACTTGCGAGAGGAACTGAGGGTGGTCTTCGCCGATCAGTCGCCCCAACGCCGTCGCCGTCGGCCCGGGTTGGATCGTCGACAGCTTCCGCCCGGTGTGGAGTTGGGTGTCCGTGAGTTGCTCCAGCGGGCCCTTGATGAGCGGGTTCATCATCCCCGCCACCTGGAGCGCGGTGCCGCGCACGTCGGGCAGGCCGCCCTGGAACCGGAACCGGCCGAATGCCTCCTCGATCGGCGTGCCGAACGACGAGAGGAACTGGCGGACGCCGCCTTGCTCGGGCCCGGTCGGGATGGCGCCGGCCGACTTCAGGTAGCCTGGGATGAAGCCCTTGTCGTCCCTGCCTGAGTTCAGGACGCGAAGCTGGGCCGTGGCCTGGCCCGGGGCCCTGACGAGGTTGGAGACCTGGGCCGGCAGATTCTTGCGAGAGAACGTGTAGAACGGGATGACGTTCCGCATCACCTTCTTCTCGAAGTTGGTCAGCGCATCGTAGTCGAAGTGGAGATCCCGGGTCGCCTGCCCGGCGACATCCGAGGCCATGCCCGCCCGCCGGTTGCCCAGCCAGTTCGCCCCCCGGAAGAAGTCCTCAATGTTCGACCCGACCTGTCGCCCCGTGGCGAGGAGCGGGAAGTCCGAGGCGCTTCCCCAGGTTCCCTCCATGCGGAGCGGGCTCGGCGCCGTCCGGGGGTCGCGGAGCCATCGCAGCGTGTCCCCGAACTGGGCCTTGAGCCCGCCGCCGATGAGGGACGTGGCATCCGTGGCGAAGTTGCCGGCCCCGGTCCGGTCGGACCCGAAGGGTGCGGGGGTGATCCGGCCCGGCACGCCCGATTGGAGCTTGGCCGACAAGGCGCTGTCGAGGTCCGATTGCCCGACATGGCCATCGTAGACTTTGCCCGTGGAGAACTGCTTGCGGCGGACCCACTCCCGGGCCGCATCGTCGCCAAGCCCGGCGGGCAGGTCGGGCACGAGCTTTCGAAGCTGATCGGCCGTGGCCGTGCCCCGCATGAGCGCGAACTGTGCGGCGTGGTCCGAGATGTTGGTGCCCCTGAGCACGTTGTTGAGCCCGGCCGAGACGGCGTTGCGGACGTGGCTCGCCGGCCAGATCGGATACACCAAGCTCTTGAACGTCTTCGTCAGGTCGCCGAATAGCCCAGCGGGACCGGCTGCGACCTCGGGCATCGACCATCGGCCGTGACTCTTGATGATCTCGTCATAGAGATCCCGGGGGATGGCGAAGGCATTAACCGCGCTGCGGAGGTTCGGCAACTGGCTCCGAAGCAAAGGATCGACCCGGCCTGCCCCCTGCTTGGCCAGCTTGCGGTACGCCTCGACCATCGCCCCCTGGTGGTCGCCGCCGTGGACCAGGCCATCGCGAGTGACCATGCCCAAGTCATCGAGGAGTTTGCCGACCGGGACCGCGTCCGAAGGCAGTGACCCCGCAGCCCTGGCGTTGTCGCCGATGAAGCCCATGACGGCGTGGGCCGAGCCCATCGTCCTCGCGTGCTGATCGGCGGACCGAGCCACGTCGGCGGCCAGGTGCGGAGAGTAGAGCCCGATCTTGTGCGTCGAGTAATCGGCGCTCATGCCGGACAGCCGGGCCGCCACCTCATCGGCCTTATCGCCGAGTTGCCGGACCAGGGGCCGGGTGATCGCCGTGCCGCTAGCCCTCGCCTCATTGACCATGTCCCGCAGGATTTCGCGACGCATGCCCGGGACGCCGATCAGGCCCGGATCGCCCGCGTGCTTGCGAGCCCAGTCGTTCACCATCTCCGTGCCGCCGGGGATGTTCCGCCACAACTCATCGCGGTGGAAGTTGGCCCCGGTCGCCATCGGGAGCAGGTTCCGGTCGGCCCCCGAGAACGCCGTCCGGCCCGTCGTGGCACCGATGGCGCCGAGGTCGACGCCCTGCCTGGGTGCGTATCGAGCGAAGGCGTCGCCCGCGTCATTCAGAGGCAGGCCGATCCGCTGGGCATCGTTGAGTTGACCAAGCTCGGCGCCGTAGACAGCCGACCCGACCTTGGACGCCTGGGCCTGGGATGCGGGTGTGACGCCTCGGAAGCTGACCCCTTCCGCGTCCTGCCTCGCCGCCCGCAGGAGATCCTCCTCGTTGATGCCTATCTTGAGCCCGTCGTCGATCGCGGCCATCACCTTATAGGTGGCGTCGCGTCCCGCCGTCTTCGCCGCCTCGACGGCCGGGGCACCATACTGGGCCATCGCCTTCTGGGTGGCCCCGCCGACTGCCTCGCGGACGTTGGGATCGAACAGGCCGTTGGCCCAGCGCCCGACCGCCGTCCCGTACTTGAGCTTGTCGCCGAACGTGTCGAGCTTCGACGCCATCCCCAGCGCCATCGGCCCACGACCGATCAGGAGCGACGGGTTGCGGCCGGGGATGCCGATGCCCATTAGGGCGCCGAGCCCCTCGCCTGGGACGATCCTAGCCCCCGCAGCCGCAGCCGCTCGCTCCGCAGCCGGACTGGCGATGCGTCGCCCCTGGTCGACCATGTGGGCGATATCGCCGAGGCCGTGGCCGGCAGCCTGGAGACCGGAATGCGTGGCGTCGAACCCGCGCAGGATGTCGGCCCGTGACCAGCCTCGCAGGGCCCCGGACTTGGACACGGCCCGGCCCGCCGGGGTCAGGGCATTCTTGGCCCCGCCCGTGACATAGGTAAGCGGGTCGGTCAGCATCTCCGCGCCGAGGCCGAGGCCCCACGCTCCCCATCCCTTGCTCGACTTCGACGTCAGGCCGATGGCGTCGGTCAGGTCCCGGCCGCTCGTCTTATCACGGGCGTCGGTGATTTGCAGGGTATCGCTGAACGGGATCAGGTTGCCGAGTTCGCGGAACTTGCCCGAGAGGACGCCCCTCACGGCGCGGCCCGGCTTGTCCAGGGCGTCGAGCCCCACCTGCAGGCCAGAGGCCCCGTATCCTGCCAGCGAAGACATCAACCCATCAGCCTGGGCATCGGGCAAGGGCTGGCGATGGATGGGCCGACGAGGCTTGAACGTGAGCGGGCCGGGGAGGGACGGGCCGAAGGGATCGCCGAAAGACATGGCTGGTCATCCTTATTGCGGGGCAAACTGATCGCAGGTGTCGGCCGGGATCGACGATCGGAGGTGGATGCGTCGTATGGTGTTGGGCTCAAATGTGCGACCGCCCCGGGTGCGGCGACCGCCCTCGTTGAGCCACCGAGCGATCATGGCATAGCTCACGCCCTCGCCTCGCAACCTCGCGATGAGGGGAGCCAAGTCGGCATAGGCGGCCCGGGACGCGGCGCGGATCGCCCGGTGAGAGGCCGATGGGTCGGGCCTGGGCCTTGTGCGGGGAGCGATCATCGGGATTCCCCCACGGGGGCGGGATCGGCTTTGCGGCCGTCGCCGGGGAATCGGAAGATCGCCGTCCGACCCGAGCGGGAAGCGGCCACGGGCCCGGCAGGGCCGGATGCCCGCATGGCCTCGATCCGCCGGAACCACTCCCGGGCCGGGAAGCGTGACTGCAATGCCTGGAGTTCGATGGGGCTAAGGCGGTATCGCATCGCTCGATCTCCGAAGGGGCCCGATTGCCCCACGGAGAAGTACCCAACGCCCATACGTTCGGGCAGAAATGCTGGCGCTGGCCCAGGTCCAACTTGGACCTGGGCCAGCGAACGCTCAACGACACCGGAGGCTTGCTGTCCGCTCGGCTTTGTCGCACAACGGGTTGCGGATTATTTTTCGATAGCCTCACTCGACTCAAAGCCTTTGACGAAGGCTCTGACATCCCAGCATTTCTCGGAGTCGACGCCCAGGCTTCGGCACCACTCGCGGAATCCTTCCCGGGGAGATCGGCTTGGGTCGGGACAGTAGGAGATCGGCGCCAACCCGGTCAACAAGTCTTCGGCGGCGTGCGGTCGCAGTTCCCCCGAGGAGAGATCGAGCGTGCCGTTGAGGCAATTAACAGCAGGGGATTGCGGTCGAACTCCTCGGATTGGGTGGCAATCCCGTCCTCGGAGCGAGCCAAACGGAGAATGACGTTGACCGATGCCTTCGACTCGCAGCGACGGATCGCCTTCTCCATCCGGTAACGCTCGTCCGTGTCGTCGACCGAGGCCACCTCGTCGCGCAGGGACGCCACGAAGTCGAGGGCCAAACGGACGTGCTCCAGATCGTTACATCGGAGCCAACGGCGTCCGTCGTAGATGAACCACTTGGCGGGCTGCGGGGAGTATCGAACCTTGCCCCGGTATCTCTCCGCGAATCGCTCCGCGTTCCTCAAGTCGGTGAAATCGGAGGGCCTCAAAGGCTTGGCCATCGCACCGTTGTCATTGCTCATGCCATTGTCTCCGTTGGGCTTGCGCGGGGACCGAGGGGGGTGGGTCTGTCCGTTCCACTGACCTGGACGCCGGGAGTCGCATCGGGGCGGCCAGCGACCCGCGACGATCTTCATCGCGCCTGCTTCAAACACCGGGAAAACCAATGGTTTCGCCATCCATGATACCCCGGGTCCAACTTGGACTTGGGGCCCGGATCAACCGTGGAGGAACCCGCAGGCGGCGCGGACCGCATCGGCCGAACGGAATCGCGTCTTCGGATTGGCGACCCATCGGACGTACCTGGGATCGGGCTCGCGACCCGGAGCGCCGTTCGCGATCTCAGCCAGGCTGAGCCCCTTGTACTTCCCGTAGGGCATCAGGAATCGACCCGACGAGGAAGGATCGGCGAGGGGGATCAAGCGAGCCCCGCCGCTCTTGCGATCCATCTCCTGATTCTCCTGGGCGGCCCTCCTCTCGAACCCCGGGGCGGGACGGCCATTCATGATCGTTCGCCTTGTCCCGGCGTTCTGTTTTCCCATCTGGCGTTTCGCCTTCGCGTCGCCGCGCGGACGCTTCCTCGACATCGCGGGGTCTCTCCTCTCCGGTGAGGTCCGTGCTCAGATGCCACAGACCTATCAGATAGGTGGTATTCGCCCCGATGCAACGTCGTCTGGTTCGACCGGCTCGAAGGCGCCAGACCCTCCGGGCGCCGACGAGCGGAAGAGGGCTTTGATCCAGGCTCGGAGGCTTGCTCCTCATCTTCCCCGGGTCCGAGCGTCCCTGGCCTTGAATCTCGATTCACCCTGGCGCCCCGACTCATCCGGTCAATCCTCGACTCACCCCGATCCTCGTCTCCTACTCGTCGGGTCAGTCCTCCGGTCTTCAGGTCTCCCCGTCTTCCCCGTCTCTTCCCTCTCGTCGGGTCCTGGCGAGTCCCCGTATTCCGGTCCTAGTCGGCGCTCCCCTCTTCCAGTCTTCGACTGGTGGGCTCCCCTCCGGTCGCCAGGTAGGAATAGGCGCCTTTCCCGTCCCCCCTCCGTAGGTTCCCCCCGCGACCGTCGAATCGACGGTCGTTTATAAAAAATATGCCCGTTATTCCGCTTGCGTGGGATTCCGGGTTGAAC
This sequence comes from Tundrisphaera macrotermitis, assembly GCF_051175315.1. Taxonomy (NCBI): domain Bacteria; kingdom Pseudomonadati; phylum Planctomycetota; class Planctomycetia; order Isosphaerales; family Isosphaeraceae; genus Tundrisphaera; species Tundrisphaera macrotermitis. Next base: position 239,668 of record NZ_CP195100.1, on the reverse strand, counting down.
CCGTGCGACCCATCGCCACCCCGGAGCCAGACGCAGCACATCGTCGTGCCTGCCAGTTCTTCCGCCACCCGGGCTGACCTGAACAATCTGAGTGCCCGCATCGGGGTGCTGGACCGGGCAAAAGAGATATACACAAGATCCTGGAGCTTGGGCCGGAAAAGGCATAGGAACTCGCCGCGCACATCGGCCGACCGGGTCGAGATCCCGCCTCGGATACCTCGCAGGATCATCGAGCCCCACCAATCTCGGCCCAACTGAAAATTTCTGCCGATCGGTTTGACAGAACGATATACCCACCTAATCAGTGACATGAACCCGGAGAGCCCAGACTCGAAACACCAAGACCCAAACTCGTCTCGCGATTCTCAAAGAGCCCACACCCATGAGCACGACGACCGCCATCCCCACGTTGCCCGATCTCGAACCCGGCTCGCCGCTCGTCATGATCCCCGTCGGCGACGTCCATTGGCCAGAACGCCCCGAGACCGAACGGACCCTCGACACGACCTTCGCCCGGAAGCTCGCGATCTCCATCGAATACGAGGGCTTACATCATCCCATCCAGGTGAAGGCCATCCCTGGGGAGCATGGCCGCTATGAGGGCGTCAGCGGCCGGCACCGGCACTACGCAATCAGCGAAGTTCTCCGCCGCGACGTCATCGAGGCCAAGATCCTCACCGGCTATCGCCTCCAGGTCGCCGAGCAGATCACCATCAGCGAGAACCTGTTTCGCAGCCCGCTGAACAAGGGCCAGGAAGCCCTGGCCATCAAACGGTGGTACGAATTCTTCAAGGCCGCGCAGGACGCCTGCGATGCGCAGGAGGCCCGCTCCTCCTCGGCCGCCCTCGACTCCAAGCCGCCTACCTCCGATCATTCGGGCGAGCCGAAAATCGTGGTCGCTTCGACGCTGCCCCCCAAGCCCACGAACTTCGCCAAGCACGTCGCGGCGAGCACGGGCAAGAGCGAGACGGCGGTGAAGCGCTCGCTGGCCATCGGAAGGGCGTTCACGGAACCCCAACTCGAAGCTTTCGCCGCCCAGGGCACGTCCCAGGTCTGGATGGAGACCATCGCCAGGCTGGAGGACGCCGACGAGCGGGGCATGGCCGTGGACCTCATCGCCCAGGGCCGGGATCCGGCCGCAGCCGTCGCCGCAGCGACCGGGGTCAGCCACATCGAACTCGCCAACGGCAAGACCGTGGACCTCTCCGCCGTCGCGGCCACCGACGCCCTATTCGAGTCCGAGTTGACCGACGACCAGTGGCTCGCCGTCCATTGCTCGACCATCCTCGCCTGCCTCACCGATCCCGCACGCTTCCGCGCCGACGCGATCTTCTACCGCCGCAACATCGACGCCCTATCCGCGTGCCATGCCAAGATCGGCCGGAACGCAATCAGGCAGACCGAACTCATCAGCCTCGGCCACCAGAGCTTCCATGCCAGGATCATGAGGCAGTTCCGCACCGCCCACCCGAAGCATTGGCGCCGATGCGATGCGTGCGAGGGCACCGGGCTCATGAAGTCGGGCGCGATTCGGACGAAGACGCCCTGCCAGGCTTGCTCGGGCGGGGGCTACCTCGTGACCCAGCAGGACCACAAGGCTGGGCGCAAGAAGGCGGCACCCTCCGCCAACTGACCCCAATCCTATGCCGTCGACCGTCTACGGCCGATTCATTGCGATCAACGAAAGGGCGGAGAGATGAAGCGGAAACGATTCAGGAAGGTAGTGAACCTGGAAGGAGGGGCGGGCCGAGGCGGCGAGGAGATGCCTCCATCGCTCGCGAACCTCGTCGAGGAGTTCCAACGGCGGCTCGATACCCAGCGAGATCAAATCCTCGCCGCCCTCCAGGCCGAGCTAAGATCCAGGCCCGCCGCAACCGCGTCGGCTCGCCGTTCCTACAGCGTCGAGGAGGTGGCCGAGATTCTCGACAAGAGCCCCTACACCGTCCGCGAATGGTGCAGGCACGGGCGAATCCACGCCACCAAGCGGCAAGAGAAGCGGGGCGGGGTAGAGTTGTGGAGCATCCCCGCCGAGGAATTTGCCCGCTACCAAGATGAGGGCTTACTGCCCTTGAAGCCCAGCGTGTCCGCGAATTGAGTTGTTGCCAAAGAGAATCGCGAACGCCTCCAACCGACCAATATCAGGACGACCAACCATGAGAAGCGCAGAAAAGCCGTTCGATTCCGAGAGCGCAATTGGCACGATTCAGTGCCTGTCCGGTTCTCCAGGCAAGGACGACAAATGGGTTGTCTTGCGGTCCGCGTGCGACAACATGGGCGTCGATCTCGATACGGAGATCGCGAGGCTGAAGCGATGCTCTGATGTCTGGTCGACGATCATTGATGCTCTGATACTCGGGCCAGATGGCAAGGCGACTGAGGTTCCCATCATCGACATGCGGACGTTCAAGATGTGGCTGGCGACCATCGACGTGGATCAAATCAAGGTGCCCCAACACCGTGCCAAGATCAGGACATTCCAACGCCAGGCAAAGCTGGTCATTCAACGCGAACTTGGGCCGGCTCCCGACGAGGAAACCGGCCGGATGCGATGGGGTTACTAGACGGTGGTGATAGCAAGACGAGAGCAAGTTCACCTGATTAGGAGGGGCCGGGTCCAAGTTGGACTTCGGCCCTTTCCCATGCGCCGGGCGTGCCGCAAATGTTTTTAGAATCACGCCTTGGGCTGGAACAGCCCTTGAATGGCATGGGCCTGTTTCTGGGGAAGCAGGTGCCGATAACGCCGCTCCATGTCCTCGGTATGGTGGCCCAGGATCTCGTTGATGATCCGCTGGTCGACTCCGGCCGACGCCATGTTCGACGCCAGCGAGTGCCGGAACGTGTGCCAGCCGTGGAGAACCGACCACTTGCCTCCCCTCATCAGGCGTCGGAAATAGCCGGTCGAGATGCGTGGGTCGATCGGGCAACCCTGCTCGTCGGCGATCGTCCAACGCCCGCCTGGGTGGACGGCGAACCAGTCGCGCATGATCGTAGCTAAGTCGGGATGGATCGGCACCATCCTTCTGGTGAACGACTTCGACTTGTCCGATTTCTTCTGGCGGATCGCCACGAACCCCGAGCCCAGGTCCCAATCATCCCGCTCTGACCGAAGCATTTCAGACCGCCTGGCGCCGACGTATGCGGCAAAGGCCACCAGCGGCACCAGGAACGGCCGGGTGGCGTGCTCGCGGCACCACTCCAGGCACTCCACGGTCTGGGCCTGGTCCAGCCACAAGCACTCCCAGAGTTTGTCCGCCTCGTCCTCCGAGAGCTTGTCACGCTCGATCTTGCGGGTGATCTGGTCCCAGGTCTGGAACGGGGACTTCTCGTGCGCCTTCGGGAGTGTCAGTTGTTTCGCGTGCCATGTGGGCGCTGATTCGACATGCTTCCGGTTGTGGGCCCACCCCCACACGGCGCGGAGCGTCGTCAACTCCTTGAGGATCGTATCTCGGACGACCCCCTCCTTGACCCGTTCGTTGACGTACCACTGGATTGAGTCGACCGAGAGCGAGCCCAACTCGGACGAGGCCCCGAACAGGCGGACGAAATGCCGGCCGTGGAGCGCCTCGGTGTAGATCGAGGTTGCTTCCTTGCTACCGACGGTCAGAGTGTCTGCGTAGACCTCGAAGATTTCGGCGATCGTGGCAACTTTGGTTTCAACCCTAGCCTCGCTCGAAACGAGTAGGGCCGGTTTGCTAACCTTGCCGCCCGACATGATGAATGCAAGCACGTCCGCACTGGCCGGGACTTCGACCCGCCCGCGCTCCATGTCTTCGATTGTCGACTCGATCAATGCCCGGTGGCGGTCGGCGTGCCGCTCGGACTCCATCGCGACCGTCTTGTTGTACTGCTTGCGGCCGTACCGGAAGAAGAATCGAGCCTTGCCCGTCTTGGAATTATAATCGAAGGACGCCATCGGGATCGGGTCTCCAGGGGAAGCGTTCCGCCTCCATCCTAGGTCCCCGTCAATGCCATGCCGTTTCAGATTCGTTTCAGGCCCGTCGATGGGTAACAGAAAAGGGAGCCACGCCTTTCGACGTAACTCCCTTTGAGTCAGACAGTTCGGGGAGAAAGCGGGTAGCGGGAATCGAACCCGCATGTCTAGCTTGGGAAGCTAGCGCTCTACCACTGAGCTATACCCGCAAGGTTATCCTCGAAGGATGACTTCCTGATGGGGAATGACTATATCGAATTTGATGCGGCTTGCCAATCCCGTTTTTGCTCTCTCCAAAAAATTTCCTGGGCGACTACCCGTTGGGCGAATTCAGCTGCTCTTGGCAGGGTACGCCTTTCGTTTGGGAGGGCAGCCTGACATGCTGGTTGTTGAGATCTGCGAATTTCTACCAGCAACGCTCGGGGGATGGCGGGCGGTGATGTCTCGCGGCGCGGTCGCGACAAGCCGTGCCGGCGCAATCGAAGATGGATCGCGCCGGCACGGCAACGCGGGTCGGGCCCGCCTCAAGGCTCAGCGGCCTCGGCGGGCCTCGCTGAAGAATTCCTCGCTCGCGAGGAAGCCCAGCGCGGCGTCCGTCGCCGAGGGGTCGGGCTGACCGAGCATGTCCACCCAGTAGGATGCGGCCGCGTCCGGCCGGCGGCGGAGGAATGCGGTGTAGTAGCTATCGACGATCTGGTCGATCGCTTCGGGCGAGTTGATGAAGCTCGACTCGACCTCCCGGCGGCTCATGCCGGACTCCAGCTTCGCCGTCCAGGCCGCCAGGCCCGACTCCTCGGCCCGACGCCCGAGGACGTCGAGGTAGAGATCCCTCACGTAGGACAGGTTGTCCTGGCGGGCCTGCTGGTATTCGGGCGAAGCGATGATCCCGGCCACCACCGACTCCTCGGACGCGCCCGTGAGCAGGGCATCGACCCAGAACTGCGACGATGGGTCCGCGCCCCTGTCCAGGAAGGCTCGATAGTAGGCGTCCACCTGGGACTGCCGGTGTTCCGGCGAGTTCCAGAAGCCTTCGGCCACCCGATCGCGGGTCATGCCGGAGGCCATGAACGACAGCCAGCCGGCGACCTCGGCGTCGGCCCCCTCGCGGCCCAGCACGGCCCGGTACAGCGAACGGACGTAGGCGGCGTCGGGGTCGCTCGGCGGGTTCGGGCCGAACGGGTCGGGGACGACGGCGACCGGGGCGATCGGCGAGTAAGGGACCGCCCCGATGGCGAGGCTGCCGTCTCCGCCCGCCGAGGTCTGGTCGACTACATAGCGGCGGCTGTCATCCTGGTCGGTGGCCTCCAGGATCGCCGCGGAGCCCGGGGCGACGTCCGGGAGGGCGAAGCCGCCGTCGGCGTCGGTCGTGGTGATGGGCTCCCCGGCGTCGAAGGCCGCGTTGCCGTTGAGGTCCGCGAACACCCGGCGCCCCGCCAACCCGGGCTCGCCGGGGTCGGGCACGCCGTTGGCATTGAGGTCGAGATAGACCCGGCCGTTCACCCCCATCGTGACGACGGCGGAGGACGAATCGTCGGCCGATGATTGGCCGCCGTTGGAGAACACGGCGGTGAAGGCGTGCGGCCCTGAGGGGAGCGCCCCGAGGAACAAGGATGCCTTGCCGTCGACGACCGGGGAGGATCCGAGCAGCGTGGCCCCGTCGAAGAAGGAGACGGTCCCGGCCACCGTCGGGTCGCCCGGCGACGTGACCACCACGACCGCCGTGAGCGTCGTCCCCAGGGGCGTCGTCGAGGCCGTCAGGGTCGTGCTGGTGATCGTGGGGGCGACCTGGACCGAGACCGGGGTCGCGGAGGTCGCCGACGAATAGTGCGCATCGCCGGAGTAGACGGCGCGGATGGCATGCATCCCGACGCCGAGGGCGGTCGTCGGCAGGATGGCCTGGCCGGAGACGATCGCCGGATCGGCCAGGGCCCCGGTCCGGAGGAGGTTGCCCCGGGCCGGCGAGACCAGGTCGACCGCCCCCAGGAAGACGTCGCCATCGAAGAAGGAGACGGTCCCGGTCATCGGGGCGCCGTCGCGGGATGTCGCGGAGAAGGTGGCGGTGAGGATCACGGCCTGGCCGAAGAAGACCTGCGGCTCGGACGACGTGACGTTGCCGGCGTTGGTCTGCGCCGGCGAGATCGCCACCGCGACGGCGGGGGAGGTGGCCCCGAGGAGGTTGGCGTCGCCGCCATACACGGCCGTGATCTGGTGGGCCCCGGTGCCAAGGGCCGAGGTCACGAAGATGGCCGTGCCATCGGCACCGACCGGGGCGGAGCCGAGCGGCGTGGCCCCGTCGAAGAACGACACCGTCCCGCCGACGGCCCCGCCGAACTGCCCGGCGATGGTCGCCGTCAGGGTGACCGGCTCGCCGAAGTTGGACGTGGCCGCCGAGGCGGCGAGGGTCATCGTCGAGGTGGCCCGGGTGACCTCATGCGCGGCGGCCGCGGAGGTGCTGGCCTCGTAATTGGCGTCGCCGACATAGACGGCGGTGATCTGGCCCGATCCGCCCCCCAGAACGGCCGTCGTGAGGGTCGCCACGCCCAGTTCGTCCAGCGTCGCGACGCCGAGCAGCGTGTCGCCGGCGAAGAACTGAACCGTGCCCGTCGGATCGCCGATCTCCGAGGCGTCCGACGCGATCGTGGCGACGAGGGTCGCCGTCTGCCCATAGATGGTCGAGCCCGGGGTCACGGCCAGGGCCGTCGTGGTGCCGGCCCGGCCCGCCGCGATGGAGTACGTCACGACGGCCGTCGCCCCATCGCAGTCGGTGATCGTCACCAGCACGGTGGCCGGCGCGGTGCTCGTCGGCGTCCCGGAGATCAGGCCGTCCGGGCCGATGGAGAGGCCATCCGGGAGCCCGGTCGCCGAGAAGGAATACCCGCCGCCCGACCCGCCGCCCGCCGTGATCTGCTGGCTGTAGGCGGAGCCGACGATGGGCGTGGCGAGCGTGGTGGGGGAGGCGACGATGGGCGCGTTGACCGCCATGAAGTAGGTCAGCGTGACCGACGTCTCCAGGCTGTCGACGATCGTCAGCGTCACCTCATAGGGCACGGCGCCGGGGGTCGTCGGCGTGCCCGAGATCAGGCCGGAGGCGGAGATGGACAGGCCGGGGGGCAACCCGGTCGCGGAGAAGACGTAGCCCGTGCCCGACCCGGCGGTGGCGGTGATCTGCTGGGAATAGAAGCTGCCGGCCGTGGGGGTGACCAGGGTGGAGGGCTGGGCCTGGATCACGACCACGGTGAGGACCACGTCGTTGCCCGTCCCGCCGATGTAGCTGATCTGGATGGGCACGCCCTCGTAGTTGAGGACCCGGCCCTCGGGCAACCCGTAGAAGGCCCCGGAGACGGCGTCGACGCCGTCGTTGTCGATGAGCGTGAACGAGTCCCCGGCCACGGGCATGTATCCAAACGACACGAAGAAAATCGCATTGCCCAGGGAGACCTCGCCCACCACGACGATCTGGTCGTGGCCGATGCCCGCGGTCGGCCCGTCGATCTGGTAGCCGAAAAACGACTCGTCCGTCGCGGCGAGGTGGCCCGTGGTCAGGATGCCGACCGACGAGCCCCCGGGGGAGACCACGCCGCCGGCCATGATGTCGACCGAGCCCACGACCCCGGTCCCTTCCAGGGTCGCTCCGCTCCCGATGACCACGCTGCTGCCGCCCGCGCTGATGTCGCCGTCGACCCGCAGGGTCCCGTCGACGATGTTCGTGCTCCCCGTGTATTCCCCCCCGGCGAAGAGGACGAGCGTCCCATCGCCGCGCTTGGTGAGGCCGCGGGGCCCGGACGACTCGCCGATGCTGCCGGCGAACAGCAATTCCGAACCGGACTCCACGGAGACGACGGCATCCCCCTGCAAGGTGATGGGGCCGAGGACGATGTTGTAGCCGTCGAGGCTGGCGAGCTTCGGGTCGGAGCCGGAGTCCGCGCCGGCGCCCACCAGGACGATCGACTTGACCGCCGAGATGGTGACCCCGCCGGAGAGTTCCAGGGAGGCCCCGACCGCGACCGAGAGCACGGAGTCGTCCGTGGGATCGCCCAGGGCGTTGGCATGGGTGATCCGGAGATAACCCGAGGTCACATCCATGTCGCCGCGGAACGTATTGTCGCCGGACAGGGTGGTGCGGCCGGTCGTGCCGTTGCCGATCGAGAGATCGCCGGTCCCGCCGATCGCGCCCGCGACGGTGAGCAACGCGCCGGAGGCGGCCCCGAGCCGGGTGTCGGCGGCGATGGTCAGCATGCCGTCGAGCGTGGCCGAGCCCGAGTCAACGATCAGGGCGCCGAGGTCGCTCACGCCATTCCCCGAGAGCGTGAACGCCTCGGAGAAGAGGAGGCCCGAGCCGACGAATACGATCGAGGCCCCGCTGGCGACGGCCGTGCCGGCGGCCGTCGAGCCCAGGGCCCCCTGGCCCTCGACCCGGAGGATCCCCGCGTTGACCGACGTGGTGCCGGCGTAGGTGTTGTCGCCGGCGAGCGCCATGCCCCCCGCGCCCAGCTTCACGATCCCGCCGTTGGACACGGTGACGCCGATCCGCAGGTCGACGGCCAGGTCCGGGTCATCGTTGACGGTGATCTGGAACGCCCCGTTGCCCGCGAGGTCGAGGTTCCCCCGGCCCTTGATCTCCGACAGGAACGCCCCGGACGTGGAGGACGTGACGAGGGACGTGGTCAGGGCCAGGGTGCCGCCGGCCCCCAGGTCGGCCGCGGCCCCTTCCAGGACCAGGTTCGCGACCGTCTCCGCCTTGCCATCGAGGTGGAAGGTCGAACCCTTCCCGACCGTCACGGTCGTGCCGTCGGGGATCTGGTCGGACGCGCCGAGCTTCAGGAGGGCGGTCTTGCCGGGGGAGCCGAGGACGAGCCTCCCGCCGACGGCGTTGACGCCGGCCGTCTTGACCAGCTCCAGGGTCCCTTCGCCGACCGTCGTCAGATCGGTATACGTGTTCGCCGCCGCGCCGCCGAGGACGAGCGTCCCCCCGCCCGCCTTGGTCAGGCCGAAGCCGGTCCCCGAGATCGCCCCGTTCCCGATCAGCGTCCCGCCGGCGGCGACGGTGAACGTCCGGGTGGACTGCAAGGCGAGGTCCAGGCCGACCGTCGAGGTGCCGGCGGAGTAGGTCGTCAGCAGGTCCCCGTACAGGTCGACCGCGTCGCCCTGCAGGGTATAGCCGGCGGCCCCGACGGTGATCGAGTAGAGGTCGAACCCGGCGCCCAGGTCGTTGAAGTTTGTCCGGCGGGCTGCGCCGTCCGGGAAGACGAGGGAGTCGAATCGCGACGGCGCGACGTCGCCCACCCAGTTGTCGGGCGAGGACCACAGGCTGTCGTCGGCGTCCCCGCCGTCCCAGGTCAGGACCCGCGGGGCGATCGAGGTGACCGTGAGGGTCACGCCCGAGTTGAAGTAGCCGATCGAGAAGGTCGCGGGCCCGGCCTGGAAGGATCCGAACTGGGAGAGCCCGTTGAACCGGCCGGTGATCGGGGAGCCATACGTTTGGGAGACGATCTGGAAACTGGTCCCGACCGCCGGGAGATACCCGAGATTGACCTGCAACGTCGCGCCGTTCGGGTTGAAGAGGGCGGACCCGTTGGTGAGGGCGAGCCGGTCATACCCCGTCCCGACGGTCGAGCCGTTGAGGTCGACGCGGAAGGTCGTGGACGACGGCAGGGCGAATCCGGCCGAGTTCGCGTAGGTCAGGATGCCGGGCCCGCCGACGGTCCCCGGGTTCACGGTCCCCCCATCGGTCCCGGTGATCCCCGCGCCGTTGACCGTGCCCGACCCGCCGAGCGTCCCGCCCGCGAGGACCAAGGCGCTGGTGATGGTCCCGTCGACCCGCAGGACGCCGGAATGGATCGTGGTGCTGCCGTCGTAATCATTGTTGCCGGCGAGGACGAGGGTGCCGCCCCCCGCCTTGGTCAGCGAGCTGGTCCCGAAGGAGTCGGTCACCAGGTCGTCGATGGTCAGTTGGGATCCCGACTCGACGCCGATCGTCGTGTCGCTCGCGAGCGACACGTAATTGGTGAGCGTATTCGAGCCCGACCGGCTCCAGAGGGCCCCCACGCCGCCGAAGCCGGCCCCGCCCACGGTCAACGGCTCCGCCGCGAGCGTGATGCCGCCCGCCAGCGCCAGCGTGGCGCCCGAGGAGACCGTGGTGCCGTAAGTCGCCCCACCCAGGGCATTCGCGTTCGACACCGTCAGGAGGCCGTCGGAGACGGTGGCCAGCCCGTCGAATGCATTGCTGCCCGAGAGGTGCAATTCCCCCTCGCCCTGCTTGGTGATCCCGAACGAATTCGCCCCGTCGCCGATGACGCCGGAGACTACCAGCGTCCCGTCGGACGCCACGTCGATGGTGGAGTCGGCCAGCAGGGTGATGTCGAGCGCCAGGGTCGAACTCCCGGGCCCGTAACTCGTGGCGATCCCCCCCGTCAGGGACAGGGGATTGCCCGAGATCGTATAGCCGGGATCATCGATCGAGATCGAGTTGAAGGCCGTGTTGGAGAAGTCGTTGACCGGGCCGTACCTCGCTCCCCCGGCGGGGAACTGCAGGTCGTCGTTCGCGGAGGGCGCGACGTCGGTGCTCCAGTTGGCGGCCGTGGACCAGAGGTTGTCGCCGCCGCCGCCATCCCAGATCCGGGTCGCGAGGAGTTGGCGGCCCTCGAGCGGCTCGAAGTGCAGGGGGGCCCGCCGGCCGCGTCGCCCCCTCCCTTGCTTCTTGGCCTGGGCGAGGGATCGGGCCGCTTGCGAGCGGGCGGGGCGACTGGACATGCGGAGCTCCTCGGGGGTGGGCGGATTGCATCGGGTGCGGGGAGCCTGTCGACCGCCTCGCCGGGGGGGCGGGCGGTTCGAAGGGGCTCGCGATCGAGGCCGGTCGGCGCGCGGTCGCGATCGCGGCCCGGCGGGGCCGTCTCATGCCGGCGAACCGCGACGGGAGGGGCGTCGACTGCCGGGCCCGGGCCATCGGGCGGGTGGACGGCGATGCGGGCCTGCCTCGTCGCAGGCCGTCCAATCCCATGAATCTAGGACGGCGACCGCGTCCGGGCGACCGATCGGGAAAGTTTTCCTTCCCCGACGCGTCCCCCGGTCATGCGGCGGCCGGATCCGCGCGTGTCCGACCGGAGCCCCGACGCCGATCCCGGGGGCGGCGCGGCAGCGACGGAGGGCCGGCCCCGGGGCCGGCGGCGCATACGCGACGACGCCCGCCCTCCGACAGCGAAGGGCGAGCCTCCCGCCCCTCCCGAGTCCATGCCGGCCGGGAGGGCCTGCGGCCGAGGCGCGATTCAGGCCGCGTCGCGCGCCCGGTCCTCGTCGCGGCCGGGGCGGGCCTCCCCCGGCCCGATCCCGAGATAGCGGTCCCAGAACGCGCCGCCCGTCAGGCGGGCGAACGCCTCCCGCCAGCGCGCGACGACCCGGCCGTGGTCCCGGCGCAGCATCAGGCCCGCCTTCGCCCCTCGCATCAGCAGCGACCGGAATGTCTCGCGCGAACGCCGGTAGATCCGATGCTCCTCGGCGTGCCAGTCCTCGGCGGCGACGACGTCGGCCATCCCGATGTGCCACCAGCGAGCATACTCGTCCGGGATCGCATGATCGGGCTGCGCATCGGGGGGCGGGCTGGGCCGGGTCAGCTGGCGCCAGAAGCAGAGGGCCAGCCGCTTCCGGATCTGGGCTCGGGAGGCCGGGGGGTCGGCCGGCGTGGCGAGCGGGAGGCATCGCGAGCGGCAGACCGACCCCATCGCCAGCTCCCGCTTCAACGCGAGCAGCTTGCGATGGACCGCGCCGGGGGCGGCGTCGAGGATCTCCGGCCCGGCGCAGAAGTCGACCGCCGCCTCGACCAGGAGCGCCGCCTCAAAATAGTTGTGCGACAGCAGTTGCGTGAGGAAGCGCTTCAGGAAGACCTTGAGGACGTGGCGGCGATCCATCGGGAAGTGGATTGATGTCAGCACGAGCATGTTCCGCAGGTCGTAATACGCCTGCCAGCCGCCCCGCTTCAGGTAGAACGGCTCGTGCCAGATCCCCATGCCGGGGACGGTCACGGTCGGGATGCCGGCCCGGTGCATCCGGTAGCCGTATTCGGCGTCGTCTCCCCGGATGAACACCGGCAGGGGCAGGCCGATCCGGTCGACCAGATCCAGCGGGAAGGCGAAGAACCACCAGGCGTTGTAGTGGACGTGCTCGACTTCGAGGAACGGGGCCAGGGAGTCCGAGGACTCCGCGCGGAGCCGGTGCACCGGCGTCTTGACGCCGAGCGTGGCCGGGTCGATGAAGGCCCCGGACTCGTAGATCTCCATGGGCCGGAGCATGTCGAGCATCTGCCCGCCCACGCCCATCGGCTCGCGGGCCAGGGCCTGGAAGGCGGCGACCCGGAAGACGCTCTCGGGCTCGGTGATGGCATCGTCGTCCATCAGGAGCATGTGCGTCGCGCCGGGCATCGCGCGGGCTTCCAGGATCGATCGGGTGAAGCCGCCCGCCCCCCCGAAATTCTCCTGCTCGATGAGGTGGAGCTTGTCGCCCGCGGCCGCCTCCAGGAAGGCGAACCCCGGATGATCCTTGATCTTCGAGGTCCCCTGGTCGACCACGACGATCCGGCCCAGGCGGCCGGCGACGTCCGGGTCCGCCAGCAGCGACCGGACGTTGTCGAGCAGGAACCTCTCCCGGTTGAACGTGCAGTAGCCGGCGACGAGGTTGATCGGGTCGGGCTCGACGTCGCGGGCCACCCACTCGGCCCGGGCGAGCCGGACGCTCGGGGATCGGGCGATGATGTCGAAGTGCAGCGCCCCGGACTCGCGGTGGTGGAGATGCGGCACCGGGACGTCCAGCGCGAGTTCCGAGCCGTCGGCATCGAAGTCGAAGTCGACCTCGTCGAGCACTTCGAGGCCCGCCGCCAGCGAGCGGCGGAGCAGCAGGACGGTCCCCCGCCCGGACAGTTCCAGGCGGAGTCGGAGCTTCTCGACGCGGGTGTGGCGCCGCCAGTAACTCTCGAAGACGCTGTTGAAATAGGTGTCGGTGATCAGCTTGGCGCCCCGGCCGATCCAGATCGATCGGCGGTCGGGCGGGGCCGGGTCGATCGATCGGCCTTCCTGGGGGCGGTCCATCCGGTAGTAGAGCGGGCGGAGGCGGCGCTCGGCCGGGAACACGCACCGCTGGATGATCACGTCGGGCATGCGAAGCTTTCCCTCTGCGACGCCTCTTCCCGGCCGCCGCCGAAGAAGGGGACGACCTGCCCCCCGAACGTCTTCAACGCCGCGCCGATGGCCTGGTGCATGTCCAGGTACTTATAGGAACCGAGCCGCCCGCCCAGGATGAAGTTCGGTTCCCGCGCGGCCATCGCCTTGTAGGCCTCGTAGGCCCGCCGGTCCCGGTCCGTCCCGATCGGGTAATACGGCTCGTCGGATCGGGAGGCGAACCGCGAGTATTCGCGGTAGATGACCGAGCTGCCCGGCCGGTACTTCCGCTCGGGATGCAGATGCTTGAATTCGTGGATCCGGGTGTAGGGCACCTCCTCGTCGGCGTAGTTGACGACCGAGGTCCCCTGGAAGTCGTCGACCGGGACGACCTCCTTCTCGAAGTCGATGGTCCGCCAGCCCAGCTCGCCGGCCCGGTAGTCGAAGTAGCGGTCCACCGGCCCGGTGTAGACGACCAGCTGCGACGGCGAGAGCGAGCCGCGCACCTCGAAGAAGTCGACGCCGAGGTGGACGTCGATCAGCGGGGATTCGGTCATCTTGCGGAAGATCGCGGTGTAGCCGTCGGTCGGCAGCCCCTCGAAGCGGTCGGCGAAGTAGCCGTCCTCGAAGGTGTAGCGGACCGGGAGCCGGGTGATGATGCCGGCCGGCAGTTCCTTCGGGTCCGTCTGCCACTGCTTCTTCGTGTATCCTTTGATGAAGGCGTCGTACAGCGGGCGGCCGATCAGCGAGATCGCCTTCTCCTCCAGGCTTGCGGGCCGGTCCAGCCCCTCCGCGGCCACCTGCCCGGCGATCAGCTCGCGGGCCTCGGCGGGGGACATCGCCCGCCCGAAGAACTGGCAGATCGTCCCCAGGCCGATCGGCATCGGGTAGACCTGGCCCCGATGGATGGTGAAGACCCGGTGCCGGTAGTTGGTGAAGGTCGTGAACCGGTGCAGGTATTCCCAGATCTCCTCGCTGTTGGTGTGGAAGAGGTGGGAGCCGTACTTGTGATATTCGATCCCCGTCTCCGGGTCCGTCTCGGAGTAGGAATTGCCGCCGATGTGGGGCCGGCGATCCAGGATGCAGACCTTCCGGCCCAGGACGTTGGCCGCCCTCTCCGCGATCGTCAGGCCGTAGAAGCCGGCGCCGACGACCACGAGGTCATAGTCGGTGAGATTCATGGTTTCCGTGCCCCGTGGGTGGTTCGTTCGCCATGGACGCGCGGGCCCCTCGGCCCGGGCGGGTCTCGCGTCGGCGGCAGGCGGCCCCGGCGGGCACCTCAGGGGGTGCGCAGCAGGGCCGGCTTGTATGGGTCGCCGACTTCCCACCCGAGATAGCGCGAGTCGAGCTGGAGCTCCGGCGTGCCGTCGCGTTCCTTGCGGATGATCGTGACTCCGGGACAGCGTTGCCCGGGATCCGCCTGTCGGGGCGAATCGAGGGTCAGTCCCTGGAACCGCGGATTCGCTAGCACTTGTCGGACCGCGACGCCGACCCCGTCGAAGAACAGCGAGTCATGGAGCAGGATCGCCCCGCCCACGTTCAGGAGCGGCTCGTAGAGCATCAGCTCCGTCATGATCGTGTCGTAGTGGTGGTCCGAGTCGAGGACCAGCATGTCGAACCGCGTCCCGCTCAGGAACAGGTCGGGGTAGGCGTCCTGGGACAGCTGCCGGCGCAGCGTGACGACCCGCTCCAGCTCGGTACCGGCCCAGACCTGGCCCTCCTGCGGGGCCGGGTCGATGGTGATCACCCTCCGACCGCCGCCCAGGGAATCCAGGGCCGACGCGATGCAGGCGGTCGAATACCCCTTGAAGGTCCCCGTCTCCAGGACCATCCGCGGGCGCAGGAGCAGGACCAGGGCATGCCACAGGCGGCCCACCTCCAGCTCGACGCTGGCATAGGAGATGGCCCCATCCTCCCTCCATCCCCCCAGGCTCCGCTCGTAGGTCTCCTCGTATTCGAGGATCGCCGGGTGGATGTTGGAATGGTTCATCGAGAGAATCGCTTCCATGCTCGCTCCCGAGTGGGTGGCCCACGGCGATCGGGCGGATTCATCGACCGATAAGAGATTGCAATTATGCCGTGCGGCGGCACCATATCAGCAACCCCGCGGGCCGGCAAGTCCGGATTCGACCCGGTCGGCCCCCGGCCCGACGCCCCCTCATCGGGCCCCGTTCATCTGGCCGCGGACCCTCCTGAGGCGCATGTCGCCGGGCCACTCCTCATCGAAGGGATCGTCCCCGTCGAAGGCATCGGCGAAGATCTGCGCGACCGCCGGGCCATCGAACGGGCCGAACCTCTCGAGCAGCTCGCGCCGGACCGGCTCCACGACCATCTCCCGCGCCTCGGCCGCCGAGAGGCCCAACGCGCCGAGGCTCAGGGCCAGGGACCGGACCTCGGAAGTCCTGCGATCATCCATCTCCCCGGTCCGGTCGCACGACTGGTAGTAGACGACGATCGCGATGCAACGCTCGATAGTTTCCTGCAATTCCCTCGCTGTCGGCATCCCCATCACCCTCATTCCTGGCCGGGATCCTTCCCCTGGGATGCCGGCGTCCGTGCCGGCCGCTGAACGGGTCCGCGCCATCACCGGGCGTGATCGAGGTCGACCCGCGTCCTGCCAGGCGCGGGGAGATCCGGGGTGGAAGCCATCTGCATCGGAGGCCGTGAGGCCGGGCCGCGCGGGCCCTGCCGGCTCCCGCCGAACGCAATTCCAGATGTCAGTCTTCGGATAGGCTTGAACATCGGCCGGTCCCGCCCCCACGCGGGGTGCGGTCGCCGAGCAGGCCGTTCGAGGGCGATCCGCCCGGAAGCGTCGGCGGGATCGCCGGCGAGCTTTCGGCCCGGACCGTGGCGGACTGGACGGGCATGATGGGGCGAGTGTAGACGAATCCCGGGCGGGCCTCTGTCCGCCAGTGGACACTGACGGACAGATTTGTCGATTTTATCGGGACGGCCTCCGGCCCCCATGACATGGCCCTGTCACCACCGCCCCCCGAGGCGGATGGGCCTTCGCGGGGGCCGGCCCCGTGTGACATCGCGTCGTCACGATCCCCGGCTTATCCCCCGACCGCCGGCCTCCGCACCCGGGGCGGCGAGGAGATCCCCTCGGTTTTGTCTTCTCACTCATATTGGTATTAGAATTGCTGGCCTGACACGGCCGCCCCGGGCCACCCCCCCCGGCAACGGGGAGGATTTCGCCCGGGGAAGGGGACGAGCCCGGGCACGCCTCGCGAGGATCGATCGGCCAGGGCGGCCGGCACGACCGGGCGACCCGCTTCGAGGGACCGTGATCGATGAGCCGTTGGTCAGACAATCCATCGCCCGGCGAGGCCGCGCCTCGTCGGGTCCTGGTCTTCCGCGCCCTTCAGTTGGGGGACATGCTCTGCGCCGTCCCCGCGCTCCGGGCGTTGCGGAGGGCCTGGCCCCACGCCGAGATCGTGCTGGCGGGCCTGCCCTGGGCGCGGTCCTTCGCCGCCCGGTTCGGCCACCTCGTCGACGGCTTCCGCGAATTCCCCGGCTATCCGGGCCTCCCGGAGATCACACCGGACGTGCGGCGGATCCCGGGATTCCTGGCCGAGATCCAATCCGAGCGGTTCGACCTGGCGATCCAGATGCACGGCAGCGGGCCTTTCGTGAACGAGCTGACGGCCCTCTTCGCCGCCCGGCGCTCCGCCGGCTTCTGCCTGCCCGGCGGGTATCGGCCCGACCCCGAGGGGTTCATCACCTGGCCCGACTCCGGCCTGGAACTGCGCCGGCTGATGCGCCTGGCCGAGCACCTCGGTGCCCCCTCGGCGGGCGAGGATCTGGAATTCCCGCTGACGGCGGACGACCTGCGGGCCGCCGACGAGATCGACGAGGTCCGCGGCCTGGCCCCCGGGTCGTTCGCCTGCCTCCACGCCGGCGCGAGCGTCCCGGAGCGGCGATGGCCGGCCGCGCACTTCGCCGCGGCGGCGAAGCATCTCGATGCCCGGGGGTTGCGGGTCGTCCTCACGGGCACGGCCGCCGAGGGGGGACTCGCCCGCGAGGTGGCCGATCGGGCCGGGGTCCCGTGCGTCGACCTGACGGGCCGGACCGACCTCGGCGCGGTCGGCGTCCTGCTCCGGCGCTCCCGCCTCCTGGTGTGCAACGACACCGGGGTGTCGCACGTGGCCGCCGCCCTCCGCGTGCCCAGCGTGGTGATCTCGACCGGCGACAACCCCGCCCGCTGGGCCCCGGTCGACGCCTCGCTCCACCGGGTCCTCTGCCGCGACCCGGGCGTGGGGCCGGGCGAGGCGATCGATCAGATCGACCACCTGCTCCGGTCGAAGTCCCA
This sequence comes from Tundrisphaera macrotermitis, assembly GCF_051175315.1. NCBI lineage: Bacteria > Pseudomonadati > Planctomycetota > Planctomycetia > Isosphaerales > Isosphaeraceae > Tundrisphaera > Tundrisphaera macrotermitis. The sequence continues at coordinate 222,282 of NZ_CP195100.1, read as the reverse complement.
TTGGTCCCACAGGGAGGCCGACCGATGCGTCCAATCCGCGTCCTGACCTGGCACGTCCACGGCAACTACCTGCTGTATCTTTCGCGGGCCCGGGTCGAGTTCCACCTCGCGGTCGGGCCGGGGGGCTCCGGAGGCCGGGGCGACACCTTCCCGTTCCCCGACCGCGTGATCGACGTGCCGGCCGAGGAGGTGCGGGACCGGGAATTCGACTGCATCCTCTATCAGACCCGGGCGAACTACGAAGTCGACGGGCCCGCGATCCTGAGCGATGCCCAGCGCCGGCTCCCCCGGATCTACCTGGAACACGACACCCCCCGGCCGCACCCGACCGACACCCGGCATTGGTTCGACGACCCCGACGGCCTGCTCGTCCACGTCACCCACTTCAATGCGTTGATGTGGGACAGCGGCCGGACGCCGACCCGCGTGATCGAGCACGGGGTGGCCGTGCCCGAGGGGGTCCGGTACTCGGGCGAATTGGCCCGGGGGATCACGGCGATCAACCACCTCCGGTCGCGCGGACGCCTGCTCGGGGCGGACATCTTCGAGCGGGCGCGGGCCGAGGTCCCGATCGACCTGGTGGGGATGGACGCGGAGTCGCTGGGCGGGCTGGGCGAGGTCCACCCGATGGAGCTGGCGGCGTTCGAGGCCCGCTATCGGTTCTTCTTCCACCCGATCCGCTGGACCAGCCTGGGGCTGGCCGCGCTGGAGGCGATGACGCTGGGGATGCCCGTGGTCGGCCTGGCGACGACCGAGCTGGCCTCGGCGGTCGATAACGGCGTCTCGGGGATCATCGACACCGACCCCGCCCGATTGATCGACGCCATGCGCCGGCTCCTGCGCGACCCGGACGAGGCCCGGCGAATCGGGGAAGGGGGCCGGCGGCACGCCCTGGAACGGTACGGGATCGAGCGATTTGCCCGCGACTGGGAAGCGACGTTCGCGGAGGTCTCCGGCCGATCGATGCCGGGCACGGCCCGGGTCGCCCCCGGACTTTCCCTGGCGGCGGGGGGTGCCCGATGAGGCGACGACGGCGGATCGCGCTGATCAGCGAGCATGCCTCGCCCCTGGCGACTCTCGGAGGCGCCGACGGCGGCGGCCAGAACGTCTACGTCGGCCAGGTGGCGACCCACCTCGCGAGGCTCGGCCACGAGGTCGACGTGCTCACCCGCCGCGACCGGGCCGGACTGCCCGCCGTCGTCCCCTGGGCCGAGGGGGCCCGCGTCGTCCACGTCCCGGCCGGGCCGGCGAAGGCCGTCCGCAAGGAGGACCTGCTGCCGTACATGGACGAGTTCGCCGACTTCGTCGCCCGCCGCTGCCGGCGCCGGGGGCCGTACGACCTGATCCATGCCAACTTCTTCATGTCCGCCCTGGTCGCGGCCGAGGTCAAGCGTTCCGAGGGCATCCCCTTCGTGGTGACGTTCCACGCCCTGGGGCGGGTCCGACGGTTGCACCAGGGCGAGGCCGACGGCTTCCCCGAGGAACGACTGGGGATCGAGGACCGCGCCGTCCGCGAGGCCGACCGGATCATCGCCGAGTGCCCGCAGGACGCCGACGACCTGGCCCGGCTCTACGACGCCGACCCCGGCCGGATGGCGACCATCCCCTGCGGCTTCGACCCGGCCGAGTTCTGGCCGGTGGACAAGGCCCGGGCCCGCCGCTCTCTGGGGATCGGGCCCGACGAGCGGATCATCCTCCAGCTCGGCCGGCTCGTCCCGCGCAAGGGGATCGACAACGTGATCCGGGGCCTGGCCCGGCTCCGCTCCGGCCGCGGGATCGCCGCCCGGCTGCTGGTCGTCGGCGGCGAGTCGGCAGGGCCCGACCCGGCCGTCACCCCCGAGATCGGCCGCCTCCGCGCCATCGCCGAGGCCGAGGGGGTGGCCGACGCCGTCACCTTCGTCGGCAGCCGGCCCCGCGACGCGCTCCGGGCCTACTACGGGGCCGCCGACGTCTTCGTCACCACCCCCTGGTACGAGCCGTTCGGGATCACGCCGGTCGAGGCCGCCGCCTGCGGCACGCCCGTGGTCGGCGCCGACGTGGGGGGGATCCGGACCACGGTCGTGGACGGCGAGACCGGCTACCTGGTCCCGCCCCGCGACCCCGATGCGCTGGCCGACCGGCTCGCCCGGCTGTTCCGCCATCCCGACCTCGCCCGCAGCCTGGGCCGGGCCGCCGCGCGGCGGGCCTCGGAGCTCTACACCTGGGAGGGGATCTCCGGGGCGATCGACCGCGTCTATGCCGACGTGCTCGGCGACCGGCCCGGCCGCCGGGCCCCGCTGGACGCCCCGATGACGGCGGAGGTCGAACCCCGATGAGGAAGCCCGCCGCCGTGTTCCTCGACAAGGACGGCACCCTGATCGACGACGTCCCCTACAACGTCGACCCCGCGCTGATTCGCCTGGCGCCCGGGGTCGAGGAGGGCCTGCCCATGCTCCACGAGGCCGGCTTCCGCCTGGTCGTGGTCTCCAACCAGTCGGGCGTGGCGCGGGGGCTGTTCCCGGAATCGGCCCTGATCGCCGTGGAGGCTCGGATCCGCGACCTCCTGGGGCGGATCGGCGTGCCCCTGGCCGGGTTCTCGTATTGCCCGCACCACCCGGAAGGGACCGTCGCCCGCCATGCCATCGCGTGCGACTGCCGCAAGCCGGAGCCCGGGATGATCTCCCGCGCGACCCGGCGGCTCGGGCTGGCCCCGGGCCGGTCGTGGATGGTCGGCGACATCCTCGACGACATCGAGGCGGGCCGCCGGGCCGGGTGCCGGACGGTCCTGATCGACAACGGCAATGAGACCGAATGGTCGCTCACCCCGGCGCGGACGCCGCACCACCGCGCGGCCGACATGGCCGAGGCCGCCCGGATCATCGTCGCGGCGGAGGACCCCCGATGAGCCAGCTCCTGTCCCGGATCGTCGCATCCTTCTCCGGCCTCCGCGTCGTTGTGATCGGCGAGGCGATGCTGGATAGCTACATCGACGGGTCCACCGACCGCCTGTGCCGCGAGGCGCCGGTGCCGATCGTCCGGCTGACCGGCCGGCGCGACGCCCCCGGCGGAGGGGCCAACACGGCGGTGAACCTCGCCGCCCTCGGGGCCCGGGTCGACTTCCTCTCGGTCGTGGGCGACGACGCCGAGGCGGGCCTGCTCCGCCAGGGCCTCGGGGCGCTCGGGGTCGGCACGGATCACGTCCTGGCCGACCCAACGCGGCGGACCCTGAGCAAGAGCCGGATCGTCGCCGCCTCCCAGCTCATCGCCCGGCTCGACCAGGGGGACACCGGGCCGGTCTCCCCGGCGGCCGAGGCCGAGTTGATCCGCCGCCTCGAAGCCCTGGTGCCCCGCGCCGACGCCGTGGTCATCTCCGATTACGGTTACGGGATCCTCACGCCTCGCTTGATCGCCCGCCTGGCCGGGTTCCGCCGGGAGCGGCCCGGCCTGGTGATGGTCGCGGATTCCAAGGATCTGGCGGCCTATCGGGATGTGAGTCTGTCGGCCGTGAAGCCGAACTACGACGAGGCCGTTCGCCTGGTCGGCGCCAATCCATCCCCGCCGTCGGGACGCGCCGAGGCGGTCGTCGGCTGGGGCGAGCGGCTGCTCGAACGGACCGGGGCGAGGCTGGCGGCCGTGACGCTGGACGCCGACGGCGCCCTGATGCTGGAGCGGGGCCGGCCCTCCTACCGGACCTACGCCCGGCCGATGCCCCACTCCCGGGCCGCCGGGGCGGGGGACACCTTCCTGGCCACCCTGGCGCTGGGCCTGGCCGCCGGCGCCGAGACCCCGGCCGCGGCCGACCTGGCCTCGGCGGCGTGCGCGATCGTGGTGGCCCGCGAGGGGACCGCCGCGTGCTCGGCCCGCTCGCTCCTGGACCGGGTCGCGGGCGACCGCAAGCCGTCGGGGGACGTGGCCGACCTGGTGCGCCGGCTCCGGGCCCGTCGCGAGGCCGGCGAGCGGATCGTCCTCACCAACGGCTGCTTCGACATCCTCCACCGGGGCCACATCACCTACCTGAGCCAGGCCAAGGCGCTGGGCGATGCGCTGGTGGTCGGGGTGAACTCCGACGCCGGGATCCGCCGGCTCAAGGGGCCGGAACGGCCGATCAACGCCCTGGACGACCGGATCGAGGTCCTGGCGGCCCTGGGCTGCGTGGATCACGTCGTCGCCTTCGATGAGGATACCCCCTGCGAACTCGTCCGGGCCGTCCGCCCCGACGTCTTCGTGAAGGGGGGGGACTACACGATCGACCGGCTCCCCGAGGCGGCCGTGGTCCGCGCCTACGGCGGCGAGGTCCGCATCCTCCCGTTCGTCGCGGACCGCTCGACGACCCACCTGATCGAGCGGATCCGGGCCGTGGACGGATGGGCCGAGGCGGGCGTGGCCGCCCCCGGGGTCGGGCGTCATGAGGTGGCCTCGTGATCGGCCCGAACGCCTGGGATCAGGCCAAACACATCCTCTGCGTCCGGCTCGACGCCCTCGGCGACGTGCTGATGACGACGCCGGCCCTCCGCGCCCTCAAGGAGTCGCGGCCCGGCCGCCGGCTCACCCTGCTCACGTCCCCGTCGGGCGCGGCCGTGGCCGCGATGGTCCCGGAGGTCGACGACTGCTGGACCTATCAGGCCCCGTGGATGAAGGCCACGGCCGGACGGTCCGATCCCGCCGCCGACCTCGCGATGATCGCCCGGCTCCGCGACGGGGGCTTCGACGCCGCGGTGATCTTCACGGTCTACAGCCAGAACCCGCTCCCGGCGGCGATGGCCTGCTACCTGGCCGGGATCCCGCTCCGCCTGGCCCACTGCCGCGAGAACGCGTATCAGCTTTTGACCGACCGGATCGCCGAGCCCGAGCCGGCCGAGTTCACCCGCCACGAGGCCCGGCGGCAGCTCGACCTCGTGGCCGCCGTGGGGGCGAGGGCGGCCGACGAACGGCTCTCGCTCCGCGTGCCCGACGAGGCCCGATCCCGGGTCGCCGCGCTCATCGATCGGCTCGGCCTCGACGACGGCCGCCCCTGGGCGGTCGTCCATCCCGGCGCCACGGCGTCGTCCCGCCGCTATGCCCCGGAGGGGTTCGCCGCGGCGGCCGGGGCGCTGGCGCGGGACCACGGGTTCCGGATCGTCTTCACCGGCGATCGGGCCGAAATCCCCCTGGTGGCCTGGATCCGCGAGGGGATGGGCGCCCCGTCGCACTCGCTGGCGGGCAAGTTGCGCCTGGCCGAACTGGCGGCCCTGATCGAGCGGGCCCCGGTGCTGATCTCCAACAACACCGGGCCGGCCCACGTCGCGGCGGCGGTGGGCACGCCGGTGGTCGACCTCTACGCTCTGACCAACCCGCAGCACACCCCCTGGGCCGTGCCCAGCCGGGTCCTCAACCACCCGGTCCCCTGCGCCCCCTGCTACAAGAGCGTCTGCCCCGAAGGGCACCACGACTGCCTGCGCCGGGTGGACCCGGCCGAGGTCGTCCGGGCGGCCCTGGAACTGGTCGCCGAGGGGCGGCCGTCCCGCCTCGCATCCTCCCCGGCCGCGATGCCGTCCCGCTGACTTCCCCAGGAGAGATCGATGGATACCCTCGGCATCAACGCCGCCTACCACGACCCGGCCGCCTGCCTCGTCCGCGACGGCCGGCTCGTCGCCGCGGCCGAGGAGGAGCGGTTCACCCACATCAAGCACGGCAAGCGCCCCGTGCCGTTCTCGACCTGGGAACTCCCCTTCCACGCCATCGACTACTGCCTGAAGGAGGCGGGGATCGCCCTCGCCGACGTCGACCACGTCGCCTACTCGTATGATCCCACCCTGCTCCTCGGCCGGCACCGAGACGCCGCCACGATCCCGCTGCCGCTGGAGCCGGGCCGGCAGGGGGATAGCGGCGAGTGGGAATCCCCCTGGGATCCGCTGTTCCTGGCCTCGATCGTCAACGCCCCCGGCCAGTTGCTCGACGGGGCCCCGCATCACCTCCAGGGGCGGTTCCGGGGGGCGAAGGCGGGGCATCATTACCGCTGGCACTTCGTGCCGCACCACCTGGCGCACGCCGCCAGCGCCTTCCTCCCGTCCCCGTTCGACCACGCCGCCGTGATGACCCTGGACGGCCGGGGGGAGCGGGCGACGACCGGCTATGCGGTGGGCCGGGGGACGGACCTGGAATGGCTCGGCCAGGTCCACATGCCGCACTCGCTGGGGCTGCTTTATGAGGAGGTGACCGAGTACCTCGGCTTCCTCCGCTCGTCGGACGAATACAAGGTGATGGCCCTGGCCTCCTACGGCAAGCCGCGCCACGTCGACGCCTTCCGCGACCTGATCCGGCTCGGCGAGGCCGGGCAATACACGATCGGCGAGACTCGGTTCGAGGATCGTTTCGGCCCGGCCCGGCTCCGGGGCGGGCCGTTGGACCAGCGGCACTTCGACATCGCCCACTCGCTCCAGGTGGTCCTGGAAGACACGGTGATCGAGCTGGCGCGCTGGCTCCGCGGGGCGTCGGGCTCGGACGACCTGTGCCTGGCCGGCGGCGTGGCCCTGAACTGCGTGATGAACGCCCGGATCCGGGACCGCGGCCCGTTCCGGCGGATCTGGGTCCAGCCCGCCGCCGGCGACGCCGGCACCGCGCCCGGCGCCGCGCTCTGGGTCGACGCCCGCGAGCGGGGCGCGGACCGGGCCGACTACGTCATGGAGCACGCCTTCCTGGGCCCGAGCTTCGAGGACGACGAGATCGAGGGCTTCCTCCGCTGGTCGAAGCTGCCGTATCGCCGGCTGGGGAACGTGGCCGAGGAGGTCGCGGACATCCTGGCCCAAAACCGCGTGATCGGCTGGTTCCAGGGCCGGATGGAGTTCGGCCCCCGGGCGCTCGGCGCCCGGTCGATCCTGGCCTCGCCGATCCACCCGGGGATGCAGGCCAAGCTCAACGAGATCAAGGATCGCGAGGACTTCCGACCCGTGGCGCCGGTCGTGCTGGAGGAGGACGCCGCCGACTGGTTCGTGGGGGCCGGGGTCTCCCCGTTCATGCTGTTCGTCCACGACGTCCGGCCCGAGAAGGCCGAGCGGATCCCGGCCGTCCGCCACGTCGACGGCACGGCGCGGATCCAGACGATCCGCCGCGACCAGAACCCGGCCTACTACGACCTGATCCGCGCCTTCCGCGACCGGACCGGCGTGCCGGTGCTGGTCAACACGTCGTTCAACACCCGGGGCGAGCCGGTGGTCTGCACGCCCCGGGACGCGGTCGAGTCGTTCTGGACCTCGCCCCTGGACGCGCTGGTGATCGGGTCGTTCCTCCTGGAAAAGCCGGGGGCCTGAGCCATGCCCAGGATCTCCGTGGTCGTGCCCACCTGCCGCCGCCCCGACCTCATGGCGCGTTGCCTCGATGCGCTCGCCGCCCAGTCCCTCGACCGGTCGGACTTCGAGGTCATCGTGGTCGACGACGCGGGCGAGGAGCCGACGCGCCGGCTGGTCGAAGGGCAGGGGGCCCTCTACCTGGCGACGCCCGGCGGCCCGCTCGGGCCGGCGTCGGCGCGGAACCTGGGGTGGCGGCATGCCTCCGCCCCGATGATCGCCTTCACCGACGACGACTGCCTGCCCGACCCCGCCTGGCTGGCCGAGGGGCTAGCCGCGCTGGGGCACGATGAGGTCGCGGCGACCGGCCGGGTGGTCGTGCCGATCCCGGAGGCCCCGACCGACTACGAGCGCGACGCCGCCGGCCTCGCCGGGGCCGAGTTCGTCACCGCCAACCTGTTCTGCCGCCGGGGGGCGTTGGAGGCCGTGGGCGGGTTCGACGAGCGGTTCGCGGTCGCCTGGCGCGAGGACAGCGACCTCCACTTCGCCCTGATCGGGCGGGGCGGGCGGATCGCCCGGGCGCCGCTCGCCGTGGTCGTCCACCCGGTCCGGCCGGCCCGCTGGGGCGTCAGCCTGGGCCAGCAGCGCAAGAGCCTGTTCGATGCCCTCCTGTTCCGCAAGCACCCCGCGCTGTATCGCCTCAAGATCCGGCCGGGCCCGCCCTGGGACTACTATGCCACGGTCGCCTCGGCGGGGCTGGCCCTGCTGGGGCTGGCACTCGGCTCGCGGGCGCTCGCCCTGGCGGCGGCCGGCCTGTGGGCCGGGCTCACCGCGCGGTTCTGCCTGGCCCGGTTGAGGTGGACGACGCGGAGGCCGGGGCACGTCGCGGAGATGGTGGCGACCTCGGCGGCAATCCCGTTCCTGTCGGTGTTCTGGCGGCTGTACGGAGCCTGGAAGTTCCGGGCGCGTTTCTTCTGATCCAAGGATGTCCCCGAGAGGCCGACGAACCCGATGAAATCCCCGACCTTCCTCCAGGTCGAGCCCGTGGGCCAGTGCAACCTGCGCTGCCAGATGTGCCCGATCCTGTACCGCGAGGACGGCCCGCCCCACGGGCCGCCCGCGTTCATGGACTTCGACGCCTTCGCCCGCCTGCTCGACCAGTTCCCCGACTTGGCCGACCTGCAATTGCAGGGGCTGGGCGAGCCGATGATGCACCCAAGGTTCTTCGACATGGTCGAGCTGGCCGTCGCCCGGGGGGTGAAGGTCAGCACGAACACGAACCTGACCCTCCTGAACGCGAGTCGGGCCGAGCGGTGCGTCTCCAGCGGGCTGGCCGAGCTGCACGCCTCGATCGACGGGGCCACGGCCGAGACCTACGAGCGGATCCGGGCACGGGCCCACTTCGACCGGGTGGTCGCCAACCTGGACCGGCTGGTCGAGACCCGGGACCGGCTGGGCTCGGCCACCCCCCGGATCCGGATGGTGGTGGTGGCCATGCGGCAGAACCTCCACGAGTTCCCCGACCTCGTCCGGCTGGCCCACCGGCTCCGGATCGACTCGATCTTCGTCCAGCACCTCTGCCACGACTTCGGCGAGGGGAGCCTGCCCGAGAAATACCGCCCGATGCGCGAGTTCGTCTCGGGCCAGACGCTGGCCGACGAGGACCACGAGCGGATCCGCCGCTACTTCGGCGAGGCCCGCGCCGTGGCCGACGACCTCGGCGTGAAGCTCCGCCTGCCCCTGACCCGGCCCCGGCCCCATCCCCCCGGCACCCCCGGGCCTGAGCGGTGCGACTGGCCCTGGAAGGGGCCCTACATCAGCTACGACGGCCTGGCCATGCCCTGCTGCATGGTCGCCACGCCCGACCGGATCAACTTCGGCAGCATGATCGAACGGGGGGCCGGGCCGATCTGGGAGGGCGAGGGCTATCGCGCCTTCCGCGACGCCCTGTCGTCGGAAACGCCGCCGGACGTCTGCCGGTCGTGCGCCATCTACTCGGGCACCTTCTGAATCGACCCCGGGAGGATGAACCTTTTGCGAACCGACCCCCTGTTCCCCGGCTTCTTCATCGGCGGATTCGAGTGCTCGACCCACCGGCTCGCCTGCGGCCGTCGCCTGGACATGGTCGCCGCGACCGGGCACGACCGGCTCGTCGAGGCCGATTACCGGCGGCTGCTCGCGCACGGGATCCGCACCGCCCGCGAGGGGATCCGCTGGCACCTGATCGAGCCGACGCCCGGCCGGTTCGACTTCCGCTCCGCCCTGATGATCCTCCGCGCCGCCCGGGAGGCGGGGATCCAGGTGATCTGGGACCTGCTCCACTACGGATGGCCCGACGACCTCGACATCTGGGGCCCGGAGTTCGTCGATCGCTTCGCCCGGCTGGCCCGCGGGTTCGCCGGGGTCCTGGCCGACGAGTGGCCCGGCGTGGCCTGGTTCGCGCCGGTCAACGAGGTCTCGTACCTGTCCTGGATGGGGGGGCAGGTGGCCCGGATCAACCCGTTCGCCCGCGGACGGGGGGACGAGCTGAAGGACCGGCTCGTCCGCGCGACCATCGCGGCCACCCGCGAGATCCGGGAGGTGCTCCCCTCGGCCCGGTTCGCGCAGGTCGAGCCGATCTTCCACGTGATCCCCCACCCCGACAGGCCCGAGGAGGCGGGCGCCGCCGAATCGTACCGCCTGGCCCAGTACGAGGTCTGGGACAAGCTGTCCGGCCGCCTGAGCCCCGAACTGGGCGGCAGTCCCGAATATCTCGATGTAATTGGGGTGAATTACTACCCCTGGAACCAGTGGATCTTCGAGGGGGAGGAGGCCGAGGGGACGGGGATCGGGCCCGACCACCCGGGGTATCGCCCGTTCCGGGAGATGCTCCTGGAGCACTTCGGGCGCTACGGCCGGCCCCTGTTCGTCGCCGAGACCGGGACCGAGGGGGACGCGCGGGCCGGCTGGCTCGCCCACGTCGGCGAGGAGGTCCGCACCGCGATCCGGGACGGGGCCGACATCCACGGGCTTTGCCTGTACCCGATCGTGAGCTTCCCGGGGTGGGACAACGGACGCGACTGCCGGAACGGCCTCTGGGAGCAGCCCGACGAGCACGGCCATCGCCCGATCCACGAACCCCTCGCCACCGAGCTGGTCCGGCAGATGCGCCTGCTCCGCCCCCATGCGCCCCACGCCCAGGGGGCGGCCACGGGCGCGTAGCGGGCCCCGGACGCCGATCCGGCGCCGCCTCGAAAGCCGATCTCACCCCCCGCCGCCGCCGGTCAGCGGGCCCGGCCGATCGCCATCGGGATGTCGCAGTGGCCCTCCGGGGCGGGTCCCCAGGCCACGCGTGAGGGGGTCGGCGGGGCCGGGATCGGGGCCGGGGGCGCCTGGAAAAACGAAGCCAATTGGCCGGTCGGCTCCGACGCCTCCTCGACCGCCCTCGCCACGGCCGCCGCGATCGCCGCCTCCTCGACGGCGGCCGTGTCGGCCTCGGCCCGCATCCGCCGCACCTCCTTGAGGGCCTGGTGGAAGCCGCGTTCCGAGGCGGCCTCGTACTTCCGCGCCAGGATCGCACCCTTCGAGTCGTCGAACAACGCCCGGTTGGCCGCGTCGGCCCGCAGCGCCCGGGCATTGCCGGCGTAGCGGTCCGACGACGCCATGAAGGCATCGGTCGCCTCGCGGACCCGGCCTGACAGCGCGGCGGTCTCCTGCACCACGGCCCTCTCCATGCGGACGGCGTGCACCGCCATCCGCCGCACGAGGACGGCGCCGGCCTCGCCCGCCGGCTTCAGCTCGGCGCGGAACGCCTCGGTCAAGCGATCGACCTCGGCGGCGTCTTCCCTGGGCAGGACGATCCCGGAGCCGGTCATCCCGTGCTTGAGCGAGTTCGCCCGCGAGCGGGATTTGCCGTCCTCGCTGGTCGGCCCCGTGCTCTTCAGGCTGTTCCGCCGGTTGGCCTCGATCTGGGCGGGGGAGGCGGGCATCGCGGTCGTCCTCGTCCGGGGGTGGTGGCGCGTGGGCGGTCCGGGGACGGAGGTCGCCGGCCTTCGGGATCCGCATGAAAATGTACCATACGCCATCCCTCGCTTGCCCACATAATCCCTAAACCGGGACATTAATCCCGGATACTGGCCAACCCTCTCCGATGCTCAAGCCATCTCCGTCCCGCGAGACTTGCTGTCGCCGATGGCCCCCCGAATTCGAAAGACAGAGGTGGATGCCGGGACGTTTCGAGGCCGTCCGCCTCGCGCGAGATCGGCCCGGGGATCCAGGGCTACGCATGCATCGCCGCTCCTTCGGCCCGGCGGCCAGCGACTTCGCGTGGGCCGTGGGCATCGAGAACACGTTCGTCCCGCAAGTCCGCCCGGGGCACCGCAGCCTCGACGAGTACGAGTTGACGGGCCATTACGAGCACTGGCGCGAGGACCTGGACCGCGCCGCCGGCCTCGGGATCGGCACGATCCGGTATGGGATCCCCTGGTATCGCGTCAACCCGGCCCCCGGCGTGTTCGACTGGTCGTGGACCGACCCGGTCCTGGAGCACATGGCGGCGACCCGGGGGCTGTCGCCGATCATCGACCTGATGCACTACGGGACGCCCTCGTGGCTGGCCGGCCACTTCGCCGACGCCTCGTATCCCGGCCGGGTGGCCGAGTATGCCCACGCGTTCGCCTCGCGGTATCGGTCGCTGGTCCACCGCTACACGCCTTTGAACGAGCCGGGGGTGACGGCCGCCTACTGCGGCCGGCTCGGGCGGTGGCCGCCGTACCTCCGGGGGGATGCCGGGTACGTCCGGGTCCTGCTCGCACTGATCCGGGGGATCACGACGACGGCCCAGGCCCTCCGCGCGGCCGACCCCGGCGCCGTGCTGGTCCACGTCGAGGACGCGGGGATCGAGTTCGCCGCCTCGCCCGACCTCCTCGAACTGGCGGCGGAGGCCCAGGCCCGGCGATGGCTCCCGCTCGACCTGGCCTGCGGGCGCGTGGGCCCGGCGCACCCGCTTCACGGCTGGCTCGTCGCCCACGGGGCGACCGAATCCGGCCTGCGCGAGCTGGCATCGAGCGTCCCCGACTGGGACGTGCTCGGGGTGAATTTTTATCCGTGGTCGAACCGCCGGTTAGCCCGCGACCGCCGGGGCGTGGTGCGGATGGGCCGCGACCCCGGGCGCTCCGGGACCGCGCTCGGGCCGCTCCTGCGGATGGCCCACGACCGCTACGGGCTCCCCCTGATGGTGACCGAGACGAGTTCGGCCGGGGACCATCGCCGGCGGGCCCGCTGGATGGACGACACCATCTCGGCCGTCCGCCAGTGCCGGGCCGGGGGGATCCCGGTGCTCGGCTACACCTGGTTCCCGCTGTTCAGCATGGTCGACTGGAAATACCGGCGGTCCCGCAAGCGGGCCGAGGACCACCTGCTGCACCTGGGACTGTGGGATCTGGCGCCCCGCCAGGGCCGGCTGGATCGCGATCCGACCCCGCTCGTCGAGCGATTCCGCCGCCACGTCGATGATCCCGCCGGCTCGGTCGGCGAGGTCCACGCCCCATCGCGGCCGACGCTCCCCGCGGCCTGATCCCGGGCGCCCCCGGCGAATCCGGCCCTTCCTGGCCGCGTTTTCGCCGGAGAATCTCGGCATATCTTTTGCTAAGCAGGGTCGGCCCCCTCACCCGGGACGATCGGCCGATCGCGTCGTCGATTCCCTCGCCGATCGACGGGCCGGCATCGGCAGGATCCCCGCCTTTTCGCCCGGGCGAGGGAAGAACAGGCCGGGCCCGACCACGCCCGCACCGCCGCCCCACTGGACTCCGTCATCACGAGAAAGAGCAAGGCCGTGCCCGAAACCGACCCGCGCAATGCCACCGGCCCCGTCATCCTGTGCCACAGCCACCTGAGGTGGGACTGGGTGTACCAACGCCCGCAGCATGTCCTCTCGCGGCTGGCGCGGACCTGGCCGGTCATCGTCGAGGAGGAGCCCCTGTTCGACGAGCGGCCTCCGGGGTTGGACATCCTTTCGGTGGCCGATGGCGTGACGGTGATCCGGCCGCATTGCCCGCCCGGGTCGGGGGTGGACCTCGGGCGGCTCGTCGAGGAGTACGCCGCGGCGGTCCGGGCCGGCCGGCCGATGATCCGGTGGTTCTATTCGCCGATGTTCGCGACCTACGGCGACCGCCTCGGCCCGGATCAGGTGGTGGTCTTCGACTGCATGGACGAGCTGGCGAGCTTCGCCGGGGCCCCGGCCGGGCTCCGCGAGGCCGAATCCCGCCTCCTGGCGCGGGCGGACGTGGTGTTCACCGGGGGCCGGTCGATCCACGAGGCGAAGCAGGGCCGGAACCCGAACGTCCAGTGCTTCCCCTCGGCGGTCGACCCCGACCACTTCGCCCGGGCCCTGGACCCCGACCTGGCGATCCCCGGCGACATCGCCGGCCTGCCCGGGCCGGTCTTCGGCTATTGCGGCGTCGTCGACGAGCGGCTGGACTACGGCCTGATCGCGCGGCTGGCCGACGCGCCGGGCGTGGGGTCGGTCGTCCTGGTCGGCCCGACGATCAAGGTGGACCCCGCCTCGCTCCCGCGCCGGCCGAATCTCCACTTCCTCGGGCAGCGGCCCTACGAGGCGTTGCCCTCGTACCTCAAGGGGTTCGACGCCTGCATCATGCCCTGGGCGTTGAACGAGGCGACCCGGAGCATCAGCCCGACCAAGACGCTCGAATACATGGCCGCCGGCAGGCCGATCCTCTCGACCCCGGTGCGCGACGTGGTCCGCGACCACGGCGACCTCGTCCACGTGGCCGGCGACGCCGACGGCTTCGCGAGGCTGGCCGTCGAGGTCGCGGGCCGGCCCGATCCCGCGCGGGCCGAGGCCGGGCGCCGGAGGGCGGCCGAGCGGGGCTGGGAGGCGACCGCCGCCGCCATGGGCCGGCTGGTCGCCGATCGGCTCGCCCCCGCCGCCGGGGAGGGGGCGGTTTCGACCCGCCCGAAGGCCCGCACGTCCCGGGGCGACGACGCCCGGAGCCTGATCGCGGGCCGGGCGCGGCCGGCCTGAGCGCCGCATCCCGGGCCGGGCGATTCCGGGCCGCCTCAGGGCGATCCCGCGGGATCGCCCGGGGCGGGCGGATCGGTGGGCTCGACATCCAGGCGGATGAAGAGGCCCCGCCGCAGGAGGAACCGGCCCGGGATCGGCACGCCCCCGATCGCCAGCTCCCAGGTGGCCTCGACCGTCCCGATGTCGACGTCGTCGATCCAGGGCCCCAGCGGCTCCCGCTCGGACGCCGCCCCGACCGGCCGCGTCGAGGCCGGGGAGGGCGTGACCTCGATCGGCCCGCGCAGGGTGCCGGGCTCGACCCGATCGGCGGTGGAAGCGTGGCTGTAATACATCAAGGGACGCCTGCGCCCAGCCGTGAGATCGGACTTCCCCCCGATCGAATCGCCCCGGATGGCCGCCCGGCGATGGGGCCTCGCCGATCGCGCGCGGGGCATAACCAGAGTCTATGTCGCGTGCAGGCGGCGGGTGACGGGAAAAACCCCTAGTCCTCCCTGGGGGATTCCCCGACAGGCATGCCCCGGTGTAAGCTTATCATTCAACCGTGTCAACTCGTCATTTCGATGAAAATTGCCCAGGAATCCGATGACAATGACTCGGACCTCCGCGGCCACGCCGCAACCCGATCGGCCCGAGGGGATGGGCGATGGCGGGGCGGATCGGGCATCTCGGCCGGGGGATGGCGGCCGACGCGACGCCCCCCGCGGCCCGATCCGATGCCCGGCCTGCCGCCTGCGCCTCGCGCTCCACCAACCGGACCCGAACTGGCCCACCCGACTGCTGGGGACCTGTGCCGGCTGCCGGACCTGGGTCATCATCGACCACCTGCCGGGCCAGGGGCGGGTGCTCAACTCCGTCCCGCCCCCCGGCGAGGGCGACGGCCCCCGCAACGGGCCGGCGCCGGGCCGATCCGACGGGTCGCGCCCCTCCTGAGCCCGCGGGCGGGCGAGCGGGGGCGGGCCGCCCCGGATCTAATCCGACGCGACCAGCCCGGCCCGGATCGCCAGCTTCACCAGCCCGGGGACGTCGCGGATGCCCAGCCGCCCCATCAATTGCTCCCGGTGCGACTCCACGGTCTTGGCGCTGATGCCCATGCGCCGGGCGATCGCCTTGGTGGTCGCCCCCTCGGCGATCATCCGGAGCACCTCCACCTGCCTGGGTGTCAGGCCGGCCGTCGGGTCGCAATCCCCCGCGGCCCGCCTCCGGTAGTCGGAGACGAGGTGGGTCGAGGCGGCCGGGCTCAGGTAGGTCTCCCCCCGGGCCACCGCGGCCAGGGCCGCCGCCAGCTCCTCCTCGCTCGAATCCTTGATGAGATAGCCGGCCGCCCCGGCGAGCACCGCCCGTCGGACGTATTCCTCCTCCCGGTGCATGGAGAGGATCAGGACCCGGACCTCGGGCCGCTCCCGCGCGAGCCGGGCCACCACCTCCAGGCCGCCCAGCCGGGGCATGGAGATGTCGGTCAGCATCACGTCGGGGCGCAGTTCCAGGGCGAAGGCGAGGGCTTCGAGCCCGTCGCCGGCCTCGGCCACGACCTCCACCCCGGGGAGATCCTCCAGCAGGGCGCGCAGGCCGGCCCTGAGGAGCCGGTGATCGTCGGCGATGATGATGCGGATCGGGCCCATGATTTCAGTCCTCCAGGTCGCCCGCGACCCGGCCTCCCCCCATCGGGAGGTGGGCCCGGACCACGGTCCCGCGGCCCGCCTCGGATCGGATCTCGACGCGGCCGCCGACCAGGGCGGCCCGCTCGCTCATGCTCAGCACGCCCAGGCTGAACCCGCCCGCGGCCCGCGCCGTCATCGCCTCGACGTCGAAGCCGGCCCCGTCGTCGCCGACCTCCAGGCCGAGGCCGGCGGGGGTGGCCGTCAGCTCCACGCGGACGCGGCGGGCCCCGGCGTGCCGGACCACGTTGGTCAGGGCCTCCTGGGCGATCCGGTAGCAGGCCGTCTCGACGTCCGGCTCGGTCGGCGGGCGGCCGCCCTGCGCGGCGAACTGCACCGGGATGCCCGTGCGCCGCCCGAAGCCGGCGACCAGGGAGCGGAGGGCCTCGACCAGGCCGATGTCGTCGAGGATCGGCGGCCGGAGGTCCAGCGAGATGTCCCGGACCTGCCCGATCGTCCGCTCGACCAGGGCGACGGCCTCGGCCAGCCGGCGGGGGTTGGCCGAGGGGTCGGTGGCCTTCTGCATGCCCCGCAGGTTCAGCTTGATGGCCGTGAGCGCCGAGCCGATCTCGTCGTGCAGCTCGCGGGCGATCCGCCCCCGCTCCTCCTCCTGCGCCCGCGCCAGGCGGAGCGTCAGGTCGCGCAGGCGATTCTCGGCCTCCCTCCGGTCGGTCACGTCGCGGACCGTCCCCACGATCGAGGTCGGCCTCCCGCCGGCGTCCCTCACCAGGGCCCGGCTGTCGCTCATCCATCGCCATCCCTTGCCCGGGACCCGGACCCGGTATTCGAGCACCGGCTCGATCTCCTCCTCGGGATCGGACCGGAGGAGGCGGTCCAGGTGCCCCTGGAGCCGCGCATGATCGGCCGGGTGGAGCGAGGACGCCGTCCGGCTCATCCCGCCGGCGGCGAGTTCCTCGGGCGTGTAGCCCAGGACGTTGAGCGAGGACGGGCTCGCATAGTCGTAGGTGCCGGTGTCGAGGTTGAGCTGGTAGATCACGTCGCGCGAATTCTCCATGACCAGCCGGAACCGGCGCTCGCTGCCCTGGCGCGCGATCTCGGATTGGTAGCGATCCGTGATGTCGGTGTGATAGACCGACAGCCCGCCTTCGATCGGATAGGCGTGCACGTCGAACCGCCGGCCCAGCGGGGCGTAGTCGATCTCGAAGGACACCGGCACCCCCTCGGCCACCGCCCGGAGGTAGTTGGCATGCAACTCGGTGCCGACGGCCTCGGGGAACTCCTCCCAGGCGACCCGGCCGAGCAGCTCGCCCCGGGGCCGGCCCAGCATCGCCTCGGCCTGGGCGTTGATGTAGACGAACCGCCAGCTCGCGTCCATGGCGATGAAGCCGTCGGCGATGCTCTCCAGGATCGTGACCATCCGCCGCTCCGACTCGCGCAGGGCCAGCTCGGCCCGGTATCGCTCGGTCGCGTCGGTGAAGTAGACCGACAGCCCGCCCTCCAGCGGGTAGGCGTGCACGCTGAACCGCCGGCCCAGCGGGGCATAATCGACCTCGAAGGCCACCGGCACCCCCTCGGCCACCGCCCGGCGGTAGTGCAGGTCGTAGACGGACCCGACCCCTGCGGGGAACTCCTCCCAGGCGACCCGGCCGAGCAGCTCGCCCCGGGGCCGGCCCAGCATCGCCTCGGCCTGGGCGTTGATGTAGACGAACCGCCAGCCCGAGTCCATGGCGATGAAGCCGTCGGCGATGCTCTCCAGGATCGTGACCACCCGCCGCTCCGACTCGCGCAGGGCCAGCTCGGCCCGGTATCGCTCGGTCGCGTCGGTGAAGTAGACCGATAGCCCGCCCTCCAGCGGGTAGGCGTGCACGCTGAACCGCCGGCCCAGCGGGGGATAGTCCACCTCGAAGGCCACCGGCACCCCCTCGGCCACCGCCCGGCGGTAGATGGTGAAGACCTCGGTGTCGACGGCCTCGGGGAACTCCCGCCAGACAACCCGGCCGAGCAGCTCATCCCGGGGCCGGCCCAGCATCGCCTCGGCCTGGGCGTTGACGTAGACGAACCGCCACCCCGAGTCCAGGGCATAGAAGCCGTCGGCGATGCTCTCCAGGATCGTGCCCACCCGACGCTCCGACTCGCGCAGGGCCAGCTCGGCCCGGCCGCCGCCGGCTTCGAAGGCGACGCCGCAGGTCGCGAAGGCCGCCCCGTCGGCATCCCGGAGCGGGCACGTCCGGACGGTCGGCGCGGGCGGGCCGACGGCCCAGGGCGACATCTCCTCGTGGTCGATGGCCTGCCCGGCTTCCAGCGCCTCGCGGTCGTCGGCCCGGCGGCGGGCGGCGACATCCGGGGGGAAGAGGTCGTCATCGGTCCGGCCGAGGATCCCGCCGGGATCGAGCCCATGCGCGTCGGCGAAGCGGCGGTTGATCCAGAGGTAGCGGCCGTCGAGGTCCTTCATCGAGATCGCCGCGGGGATGCATTCGATCAGGGCCCGGAGCCGATCCCGCTCCTCGCGCAGGGTCGCGATGATCGCCTCCGCCTCGGAGGCCCGATCCGGCCGGGATTCCATCCTGATTCCTCCTCCCAGGGCATTGCGCCATGGTCACGACCGACCCATCCTAACACCCCGATTGGTGGGGATCACCCATTCATGGATCGGTATCGACTGGAATTTTCCCGGCCCGATCGCGCCCCGAGGCCGTTCCCACTGCTGTCGGCACACCCATCCGATCGCGGAGGCGTCCGGGGGGGCCATCATCGATCGGACCCGCCGCGCGGAAGGAGGGCGGCGCGGGTATCATGGCGACTCCTGCGCTTCGGGCCGTCGCCGCCCGCCCCTTTGAGGAGCCGAGAGATGCCGCCGGATCATCGCCCGTCCGAGGTCAGCCGCCGGATGTTCGGGACGACCGTGGGGGCCGCGGCGCTCGCCGCGGCGGGCCGGGCGTGGGCCCGCGACGACGCGCCCGCCATCATCGTGCCCGACCGCGCCCGCCCGGCGATCCCGTGCGGCACGGCCGGCGGCGACGTGTCCGCCCGCTCGGGCGTGGTCTGGGCCCGCACCGACCGCCCGGCCCGGATGGTCGTCGAGTGGTCCACGACCGGCTCCTTCCAGGACGCCCGCCGCGTGGTCGGCCCCGCCGCGCTGCCGGAGGACGACTTCACGGCGCAGGTCGTCCTGCCCGGGCTGCCGCCGGGCCAGACCATCTCGTATCGCGTCACCTTCCGCGACCTCGACTCGCCCAGGATCGTCAGCCATCCCGCATCGGGCTCGTTCCGCACCCCGTCGGACGGCCCGGCCGACGTCAAGCTGGCCTGGGGGGGCGACGTGGCCGGGCAGGGGTGGGGGATCGACCCGGCGCGGGGCGGGATGCGGATCTTCGAGTCGATCCGCCGCGAGGCGCCCGACGTCTTCCTCCACAGCGGCGACCACATCTACGCCGACAATCCGATCCTGGCCGAGGTCCCGCTCGGCGACGGGTCCGTCTGGAAGAACCTCGTGACCGAGGAGACCAGCAAGGTCGCCGAGACCCTGGCCGAGTTCCGGGGCCGCTACCGCTACAACCTCCAGGATGAGAACCTCCGCCGCTTCCTCGCCGAGGTCCCGACCCTGGACCAGTGGGACGACCACGAAACCCTGAACAACTGGTATCCCGGCGAGATCCTGGACGACCCCCGCTACGCCGTGAAGAGCGTGGACCTGCTCTCCGCCCGGGCGCGGCGGGCCTTCTTCGAGTACACCCCCACCCGCATCAATTCCGCCGACCGGGACCGTGTCTACCGCACGGTCCGCTACGGGCCCTTGCTGGAGGTCTTCCTGCTGGACCAGCGGTCCTACCGGGGCCCGAACTCGGCCAACCGCCAGCCCGAGGCCGGCGACGCGACCGCCTTCCTGGGGGCGGAGCAACTGCGCTGGCTCAAGCGGAGCCTGAAGGCCAGCACCGCGACCTGGAAGATCATCGCCAGCGACATGCCGATCGGCCTGATCTTGCGGGACGGCCCGGGCACGTGCGAGGCCATCGCCAACGGCGACGGCGGGCCCCCCTCGGGCCGGGAGCTGGAGCTGGCCGACCTGCTCCGCTTCCTCAAGGCCCAGTCGGTCCGCAACGTCGCCTGGCTCACGGCCGACGTCCACTACGCGGCCGCGCACCACTACGCCCCGGAGCGGGCGAAGTTCACCGACTTCGCCCCGTTCTGGGAGTTCGTGGCCGGCCCGCTCCACGCCGGGAACTTCGGCCCCAACCAGCTCGACGCGACGTTCGGCCCGAAGGTCCAATTCTGCAGCCTCCCGCCGGGCACCCGCGCCAACCAGCCCCCGTCGTCGGGGCTCCAGTTCTTCGGCATGGCCCGGATCGACGCCCGGACCCGGGCCCTGACCGTCTCGCTCCACGACGCCGGGGGGAAGTCGCTCTACTCGGTCGAGCTGCCCCCCGAGGTGTGAAGGAGAGACAACGCCTCAGCAACCGGGGTTGGTTGTACTCGGCAACCCCGGGGCGCGGCCGCTATAACCCGGCGGCCATGGCCAGATCGATGAACCGGGGTTGCCGAGTACGGTCAACTCCTGCCACCCGGCTGCAACAATGAGGTTTGGGATGACAGAACATGCGTCGGGACACAAAATCGCCGCGATGGCCAAGTTCTACTGTTTCCTGCTGCTGCTCAACGCTTGCCTGATTGCATACTTTTCAGCAAAAGCTCTCATGGGCCCAAAGAGCGAAAATTTCGATTTGATGAGGTTAGCCATCGTATTTTCGCCATCGATTTGCGTCCATTCCGTCATCGTTTCCCTCACAAGTTGCTCTGGTTGCTTGGGGAACGCCAAAGTTTTGCATCTAACCATATGGCTTTTCTTCTTGGCGATCATCTTGCTTCCATTCGCCACACTCTTCCTCTTATATCACCATTGAGTTTCGCCCCACGATCCGGCTGGGTGGCTGTGGTTGGCTTGCCAACCACGGCGCCGGAGAGCATGCGATGCCAAAGATCGGCCATCGATCCGGCATCCGGATGTTGCCACTCGGGGATCAGCACACCAACACCGACTCACCGGCGCCGTGGTTGGCAAGCCAACCACAGCCACCCAGAGGCGACGCAAATGGCTTCGTTCCGTCGGGACGACGCCGCAAATGGCTTCGTTCCGTCCCCGATTGAAATGGCCCTGGCTCGTCGGGGTCGAGGATGGCGTCTCGGCGGGCCATCGGGGCGTCGCGGGCCGTCCGGCAACCGCTTTCGGGGCGGCTCGGGCGGCACTTTTGCACCGGATTCTCAAAGAACGGGGGTTGATCGGGGACGATGGGCGTGCCGGGGCGGCTCCGGGCCGGGGGACGGCGGATCGGTCCTCGATTCGGGCTGTCGGCAGGGCGATCGTCAGTTGTCGAGGCGGTCGGCGCGGCGCTGTTTCGCCTGGCGGCGGGCCTGGGCCTTGAGCAGGACCGGGTCGGGACGGCGGGCCGGGGCGGGCTCCACGGCGACCGGCTCGGGCAAGGGATCGGCTTCCGGCTCGGGGGGCGAGGGCTCGGGCTGGGGGACCGCCTCCGGCGGCGGCGCCGGGGCCGGCTCGGGCTCGGGCTGGTAGAGGTGGGCCAGGTTGGGGTTGGGCAGGTGGTGCCTGGGCTCGACGTGGAGCTGGTGCAGGGTCCAGCGCAGCCGCTTGTGCAGGGCCGACTCTTGGCGCCGCAACTGGCGCAACTCGGGCGTCGATGGCTCGGCCATGTCGGCCATCGCCAACGCCCGATCCAGTTGGTCGGCCTCGGCCACCTCGACGCGGCGGGCGCGGAGGTCGGCGATCTCGCGGGCGGCGAGGTCGGCATGGGGAAGGCCCCGGCCCGGGGGCTCGGCGCGGAAGTCGGCAGGGGTGCCCAGCAGGTCGTGGGCCAGCGCGACGTGGGCCTCGGTCCAGGGCCGATCCTGCTCAACCTCGCGGGCCAGCAGCTCCCAGCGGCCGATCATCCAGTCGCAGCCCTGGGGCGTGCGCCGCAGCCGCTCGACGGCCTGGGCCGGCTCGAAGGGCAAACGAGAGGCGGCAACTTCGGCCTCGGCGCGGCGGTCGTCGTCCCAGAAGGTCTCGGCCCGCAGGGCGATCCGGTCGCGCTCGCGACGCTCGATCCGGGCCAGGCGATCGAGGCGGATGGTGGTGCGGGCGGCGTCGTCGGCGAGCCAGGCCTGCCAGTAGTTGCGCGGGTTCAGGGTGTGGAAGAACATCCCCTCGCGCTCCGCGACGTTCTGGATGTTCTCCGGGACGCGTTGGATCGGCGTGGCGTAGCCGTGGATCAGGACGTTGGAGTCGGGATACTTGCAGCCGGCGGGCGGGGCGAGGTCGGGTCGGGATTCGGCCATGGGTCGGTTCCACGCGGCGCGACAGGGTGCGAGGTTTTTACCCGACACTATCGTGAAATCGCGGGACCGTTAGCACAGTATTTGCGAAAATGGCCGAGCCGTCGTCCGGGCGGCCGGCGTTTCGGCGTCGACCGACCCCGGCGTCCCACCACCGATCGCGCCTCCTGACGACCCACCGATCGGGGTCCGCTTCGCGGAAACCCTGCCACCCGGCCGCCCAGGGGTTGCCCTAGGACGCCTTGCCGGCCCTCAGGGAGCGTGCATTGGACGACGGTTATTATTCCATCACGTACTGAACGGGGATCTGGGAATAACGCCTCAATGTTTTTGATCGTGTATTCCCAGGGCCATCCAGTACATCCTATGGACCATGCACAGGCTCTCGTCCGTTATATCATCCTTATTTATCGAACTATCATCGTTTCCGACATACTTCATGCTCGTGTATGTGTCCGCCTTGATCCCCAGGAATCCGATGCCGTACAAGATCCAGGCCATTGATTGCCTGAATGAATCCTCCTGAATGTCGGCATTGATGTACTTCTGGGCGAGTATCCCTAGCTTGCCTTCTGGTTGAGGATACTTACCAGAATGCTTGACGGCAAAGTTGAGGAGTTTGTCGCTATTCATTGTCCCGAGTCTGAAATGAGCTGGCATCTTTTTAAACATGTCGATGTAGTCAGAAAGGTCAGGATAGTCTGCTTGCCACTCCTGTTCCAAAGACCTTCGTCTATCATTCGAGTAATCGATTTCTGCAGCAAGCAACGTGCTTTTGGTGATCTGCGGTTTGTCGTAGGATTTCTTGATGCAGAAGTTGAAAAAGCTGATCAGGTCTCTGGGGCGTTTCAGCGTCCTGTCGATCATATATTGCAAGGCAGCATCTTGCTGCGACTTTTTGCCCATGCTGGGCAATATGTCCTTGTGGGTAATGGTGGCAACTGTGAAACTGTCACGAACCAACTGGTTGATCCTGGCGTCAACCAATTCCGCAAGCTGCTCAGGCGTCCACGTCAGGTCTAGAAAGAGTGACTTAATTTTCTCTTCCTGGTACCCCGGGCCTTTTATCTGCTTGAGCACACGCTCAACCAGATCCGTCCGCAGGCAAATGACAATCTTGACATTGTCTATCCTCTGGAACTCTCTGATAGTTTCGATCAAGGCGTAAATCAGTTTGTATCGAATGGCATCCTCTGCCCAGCCCTGATCCAAGTCGTCTATAACAATGAAATACGCATACCCAGTGTCATCATTTAGTTCCTTGACGAGCAAATCAAACATCTTATTAAGATCTTTGAGTTTTACACTGCTCACTATCTCCTGGCCGACTGCCCTCACCTCAGCCTTTTGTTCGGACGTCCACTTCTTCGACGCTTCTAGGTCTAGATCAAGTCCCGGGATTTTCTTCAACCCGCCCTTCAGTTGAGTCTCTGTTTTCTTGGTCGTCTCTTTAACCCGTTCATCCGGGTCTTTCCAGAACGAGTCCCCATGGTCTAGGGCGTGTCTGGCAATAGCCTCGGCCCATACGATTGGAGTGGACGGATCACCCCACCAGCACCCTCACGACCTTGGCTCAACTCCGACACGCCCTCTCCGACGAGCATTACGCCGCCATCGAGCCGCTCCTGCCCACCAACGCCCGGCCCGGCCACCCCTGGAAGGGGCACCGCCGGGTGATCGACGGCATCCTCTGGATCCTCCACACCGGCTCCCCCTGGCGTGACCTGCCCAGGCCAACCTACGGCCCATGGCAGACCGTCTACGAGCGGTTCAACCGCTGGGCCAAGGACGGGACCTGGGCCCGGCTGCTCGAGGCCCTGCATGTGCGGCTCGACGCCGCCGGCAAGATCGACTGGGACCTGTTCTGCATCGACGGCTCCTCGATCCGGGCGAGCCGCGACGCCGCCGGTGCCTCGCCGACCCACGGGACGGCCGCCGAGCCGGCCGACCACGCGTTGGGCCGCTCTCGCGGCGGCTTCGGTTCGAAGATCCACCTGATCTGCGACGGCAAGGGCCTCCCGATGGCGGTGACGGTGACCGCCGGCCAGCGGCACGAGGCGACCCAGTTCGAGGCGGTAATGGGCCGGGTACGCGTGCCCGGCCGGAGGGGCCGACCCCGGAGCCGGCCCAGGAAGTTGGCCGGCGACAAGGGCTATAGCTCGCGGAAGATCCGCCGATCCAACCGTCGCCGGGGGATCGCCTCGGTGATCCCGACCAAGTCCAATGAGAGGCGGGTCCGGGGGTTCGACAAGGCGTCGTATCGCCGTCGCAACGTGGTGGAGCGTTGCATCGGGTGGCTGAAGGATCGGCGGCGGGTTGCGACGCGGTTCGAGAAGCTGGCGGAGAACTTCGAGGCGATGGTCAAGCTGGCGATGCTTGAACGGTTGCTGAAGGCACTATTGCCAGACACGCCCTAGAAGGAATTGATACTGGGCCTTCTTTTCGTCAGTCCAATTGCTTTTCATGATCGTAAAGAACACCGATTGACTCTTGCTGTCGGTGATGCCATGTATCTTCTTGATCAATTCCACGGTAAAGATGTGACGCCATAGCAGCTTGAAGAACGGGTCAAGGTTTACACCGGCCTCGGCCACCATGACGAACAGAGGCGAATTACTGATAAACTCCACCGCAAGGTTAAATGGTGATATTTCGATCACATTGGGCTGGGTCTCCCGCAGCTTGCCGAGCAAAGCCGTCTTACCCGATCCCGTGCGGCCCACGATGATGCGTTGAGGGTTGGTGGGTTCGGTCAGGACGTTCAAATCCCCGGTGTCGATGTAACACGTCTCGAGGAAGTGACGATCATCCTCAGCGGCAGCCGCCCCTACGTTGGAGCTTTTCCGAAACTTGAAACTTCCGCTCGGTCTTGCGGCTGTCACTGGACGCTCCTCCCTTCGACTGATCCAACCCATCCACTATCTATAGCATGCTCCCACCATTCTTGGCGGAGGTCAATAATCGTGACCTGGAGGACAAGCTACCGATAGTGCCCCAGGTGCAAGGGTAAGCACCGGCACCGCCGTGAGGTCTTGCCCCTGACGATGCCTTGGAGCAGGTGGGCCTAGATCAGCCTCATCGTGGAGATGATGAACGACCGGCCCCGGACACCTTGGAACTGCGATCGATGCACGAGGTAGTTGAAAGGTGAAGGGGCCTGACGTGGCGCCGATCCCAGTGGGAAGAAAAGCAAAAGTTTGGCTCAACTTCTGGTGTCCCTGCCACCCAACGATGTCCGGCGAGTGGCCCGGACGGCCAACCGCCGGACTGCCAAACCCCGCCTCAGCGGGCGTCCTTGCGGAGCGGGCGGTAGGCGATGGCGCGGCGGACGGCGGGGGGTTGCGGGGCGTCGGGGCCCTTGACGGCGTGCCAGAGGATCTCGTTCAGCTCGAAGTCGTCGATCCGGTCGTACTCGCTGAAGTCCATCTTCGACGACCGGTCGGCGCCGTAGGCCAGGGCGGTGTTTTTGGCCTCCAGGTCGATGCGGGCGGGCAGGTGGTCGTAGGGGGTGAGGTCGGCCACGTCGGTGAACGACTCGAACATCGGCCGGGCGGCGGCGTCGAACTGGCTGAGCGGGGGGAGGCCCAGGATCAGCTCCATCGTGCGGATCATGCTGACGGTCTGGTACTGGGTGCTGTCCACCGCCTTGCGCTTGGTGTAGGGGCTGATGACCAGCCCGACGGTGCGGTGGGCGTCGACGTGGTCGGGGCCGTTCTGGGCGTCGTCCTCGATCACGAAGATGGCCGTCTCCTTCCAGTAGGACGACTTGCTGACGGCGTCCACCAGGCGGCCGAGGGCCAGGTCGTTGCTGGCCACGCACGCCTGCGGGGTGAAGGCGCCGGGGGTGGTGCCCGAGGTGTGGTCCTCGCCCAGGCTCATGACGATGAACCGGGGCAGGTTGCCGTCCTTCTCGAACTGGCGGAACTCCTTGAGGAAGGCCTCGACGTTGTCGGTGTCGCGGTCGCGCTGGCCGGCGACCCTGGTGATGCCGAAGTCGGGGGCCATGTGGCCGACCAGCCCGGGCACGGCGGCCTCGAACTTCACCGAGCCGTCGGGCTCGCTCACGCGCCGGCCGGCCTCGCGATAGCTGCGATAGGTCAGACCGGCGCGGGCGCAGGCGTCCCAGATGTAGCCGGAGGGGGCCTTGGTCAGGTTCCCCTCGTCGTCGTCGTCGATCCCCTCGCGGCGCGAGTAGGTCAGCATCCAGTCGCGGGCGATGTAGTCGGTGTTATAGGCCATGGTCGACCAGGGGTGGCCGTCGCGCGAGACCTGGCCGTTGCAGTACAGGTTATCCAGCAGGACGAACTCCTCGGCCAGCTTGTGGTGGTTGGGCGTCACCTCGCGGCCGAACATGACCAGCGAGGGGTCGCCGTTGCCCTTCTCGATGTCGCCGAAGACCTGGTCGTAGGTCCGGTTCTCCTTGATGATGTAGATGACGTGCTTGATCGGCGACGGGTCGCCGACCTTCGTGGGGATCGCCGTCTTGCCGGCGTAGGGGGCGTTGGTCAGAAGCTCGTCGGAATAGGGGCAGTTGCGGTAGACGGTGGCGGTGTAGGCGGCCAGGGCCTTCTCGTCGGGGATCGGCACGATCGACAGGGCGCCGGACATCGTGGTGCCGATGTGGGGGAACGGCCGGGCCGCCTTCTTGGACTTGCCCTTGGGCCTGGGCGGTTCGGCGAAGAAGGGGTTGGCGTGGGTCTGGTTCCCCTTGCCGACGCCGACGAGGAGGTTCTTGCCGTCGGGCGAGACGGCCACGGCGGTCGGGTACCATCCGGTCGGGATGAACCCGAGGATGCCGCTCTTGCCGGGCTCCTCGACGTCGACCACGGCCACGCAGTTGTTGTCGGCGTTGGCGACGTAGAGCGTCTCGCCGTCGGGGCTCACGGCCAGGGCGTCGGGCGTGCTCCCCTCGGGCGACCGGGGGAACAGGGCGGTCGAGATCGTCTCGATGACCGTGCCCCGCTTCGTGTCGATCACCGACACGTTGTTGCTGGAGGCGCAGGCCACGAACAGGCGATCGTCCTCCGGGTGGCGGGCGATCTGGTTGGGGTGCTCGCCCACGCCGATCTTGGCCACCACGCGGAGGTCGGCCGGGTCGATCGCCAGAACGGCGCGGCCCGCCCAGTCCGAGACATACAGCCGCGAGCCGTTGCGGGCGATCGCCAGGTCATACGGCTTGCCGCCGATGGCGGCCGTCCGCGTCGGGGCCTTGCCGGTGGTGTCGATGGCGGCCAGGGTGCCCGCGTCGACGTCCAGGGAATACAGGATCCTGGTGGCCGGGTCGAAGGTCACGCCGCCCTGGAAGCTCCTGGCCCGGGCGGCCTTCTCCTTCTTGGTCAGGTCGCCCTTGTCGGGCTCGGCGGGGCCGACCCGGGTGAGCGTCTGCCCCTTCAACTCGTAGGCGTGGCGGATGCCGCTCCCGCCGCCGGCCCACCACAGTCGGTTGGTCTCGGGGTCGTGGGCCAGGCCGAACCAGCTTTCGCGGACGTTCTGGCGGGCCACGACCTTCTTCTCGGCCAGGTCGACCAGGCTGAGGTCGTGGTCGTTGTAGCCGTTGGAGGTGACCAGGGCGTGCTTGCCGTCGGCCAAAGGCAGGACGTTGAGCGTGAGGTCGGGCAGGGGGACCTGGTCGCCGGCCGGGGTGATGGTCCAGCCGTTGGGCAAAAGGTATCCCCCCGCGACCGGGCCGGCCGTCCGGGGGGCCTGATCCGGCTGCGGCGGCTTCTCCTGGGCCAGCAAAGGGACGGCCAGGGTGGCCGCCAGCGCAAGGGCCGCGGCCTGGAGTCGGGTGGGCTGGGTCATGCGATCATCCTCGATGGGGTCGGACTCGGGGCGAGGGCCACGAGGGCGATGATCGCGCGCCGCCGCGGCGGATCAAGCCGGGGGTGCCCGGATCGCGGCGATTCACCGAGGGCGGCGGGTATTCCAACATGGCAGGGCCCGGCCCGGGATCCCGACGGACGCCTCGCCTATCCCCGGCGAACCCTTCGCCGACGAGGCGTTCACGTCAGGCACGAACGCGGGGGACGGGCCTTTTTGCAAACGGAACCGATGAAAAACGAACAGATGCAAACCTCCGAGGCACCGGGACGACATTTTGAGCATCCGAGACAACGGCGAGGTGATACTCTGCCCGGTGGCCTATCATCACAGATTGGGCGCATGCTATGACGAATGCGGCGAAAGGATTCAGGACCGTCGCAGGGACGCCCGGAGGCCCCGCACGAAAGCCCCGCCTAAATCCCCACCCATGCCCCACGCCACGCTCACGCAGCGGACCGCCCACGTCTGGCCGGTTCCGCTCGCCAGCTCCCGCCGCGCCGCCCCGGCGAAGGCCCCCAGCGCCCGATCCGCCCGCTTCGCCCCCAGGCGAGGTGGCATCGACGCCATCCGCCTGATCACCGCGCTCGCGGTCGTCGATTTCCACGCCCGGGGTTCGCACGGCCACCTGGGCTCCTGGCGGATGCCCACGATGGCCCTGATCGGCTGCTGGTTCGCCGCCGAGTCGCGAGGCAACCCCCGCGTCTTACTGCGGAACTTCGCGATCTGGGCCGGCCTCCAGGCTCTGGCCAACGGGGTCATCGCGGCGCGTCATCAGCGGGCGGTCCTCGCCGCGGTGTTCGAGTCGGTGATCTGCTCGCAGTTGTGGTACGTCCCCTTCGCGCTGGCCTCCGGCTTCATCGTGCGCAAGGCGATGGGCGGCTCCGCCGCGGCCGGCGCCGCGGTCGCCACGACGGCCCTGATCGCGATCCCCTGCCCGATCCCCGCCGGCATGGCGAGCCGCTGGTGGCAGGTGGTCCCGTGCATCGGCCTGGCCGTGCTCTGCCGGACGTCCCTGCACGGGCGAGGCCCGGCGATGCTGGCCCTGGCGATGTCGTTGCTGGCGGTCCCGGGGGCCTCCGGCTATTCGATCGCGCTGGTGTTGCTGGTGGCCGGCCGGTCCGTCATGCTGCCGGGCGGCGCGACGCTGGCGGCGCTGTCGCGGGCGATCTTCTGGAGCCACCCGCTGGTCGCCCTGGTGTTGTACAAGTTCCGGGTTCACGGCCCGGGCGAGGCGCTGGCGGCGTCGCTGGCGACGGCATGCCTGATCGTGGCGACGAGGCTCCGGAAATACGCCTGAAACCCGACGTGACGCGGGCGAACTTCGCGGGCCGGCCCGGCCATCTTCCTTTTCCGATCGCACCGGCCTTCGATTTGCTGCATCGGCGAGTCGCGGCGAACCGACGGGGAAGGGGGGAGCGACCATGCGGCGAGCGACCTTGCGGACCGCGGGCGTGTGGGCCGCGTCCCTCTCGGCGACCACGCCCGCGCGGGCCTGCCCCCTGTGCGTGTCCGAGACGGGCCGGCGGGTGCGGGCGGGCATCTTCGACGCCGACTTCGGGTATCACCTCGCGGCGACGTTCCTGCCCTTCGCCGTGTTCCTGGCGATCGTCGCGCTGATCCACTTCGGCCCGCCGTGGGCGAATCCGCCGGCCGATGCGGCCCACCCTCGGGAGGACCCCTCATGGAACGCGCGATGAACCGCAGGCCTTTGATCGCCGCCGGGACGCTGATCGGCATCGGCATGGGCGGATTCGTGGATGGCATCCTGTTCCACCAGATCCTCCAGCTCCACAACATGCTCTCGGCGAAGTACCCGAAGGCGGGCGTCGACCCGGCGACCGCGCTGGCCAACGTCGAGATCAACATGTTCTGGGACGGCCTGTTCCACGCCGGCACCTGGGCGATGACCGCCCTGGGGATCGCCCTGCTGTGGCGCGCCGCCGGACGGCCGGACGTCCCCCATTCGACCGGGACGCTCGCCGGGTCGCTCCCGCTGGGCTGGGGCCTGTTCAACCTGGTCGAGGGGCTGATCGACCACCAATTCCTGGGCATCCACCACGTCGTCGAGTCCGGGAATCACCGGCTCTGGGACCTGGCGTTCCTCGGCTCCGGCGTCGCCCTGATCCTGGCCGGCTGGGCCGCGATCCGGGCGAACCGGGGCGACGGCCTCGCGAGGACCGCCCCGCCCGACGCCCCTCGGGCAACGTAAGGGCAACGCCAAACCCAAGGCCGGAAGCCCGGCGGACGCACCGACGAGCTTCCAACCTTGGTTTCAGGGACGATCGCCCCCCGGGTGTACCCCCTCATCGTTCGTAGTGGTCACGCTCCACCCCGTCGAAAGCAGCCCGAGTTGCGGCAGCACTTCTTGAACAGGAGGCCGCTGCCGCACGGGCACGGGTCGTTGCGCCCGAGCTTCTCGCGGAGTTCCTTGTCGCCGTGGACGATGCGCAGGCCGCGTTTCACGTGGGTTTCGCTGGGGATACCCCCGGCGACGCTTGCTCATGACCTCGAAAGCAGGGCGGATCGTCGCGGAATTCGCGTCGCATGGCACACCTCCTCGGATCGATGGGGCGTGGGCCCGGGGCCCCGGGACGGGACCAGCTTCGGCCCATGGTCGGGGAGACAGGGCCGGGGGCGTCCTGGTTCGCGACCCCGGCGAACCCGTCGGCCGATCGGCCTGTCAGGATCGCGGGGCCGGGTGGCCCCCACGCCCAGGAGATCTATCGATGATGACCCGCCGATTCGGAACGGACTCGAAGACGCTCGCGATCCGGGCGAGATCCGCCACCTGAAGGGCCGGCTTCGGCCCGGGACGGACCTCGCCGCCGTGAGGGGACGCCACCGCATCTCCCCTCCGGTTGCCCCCGCACGTCCCACGAGGCCGATCCCATGCCGACCACACCTTCGCGCAGGAACTCCGCGAACGCCGCCATCGACCGGGCGATCCGGGACGCGTTCGCCACGATACCCGCCCACGATTCCGCCACGTCGACCGCCTTCCGGCGGCTGCTCCAGCAAGCCCGCCGTTCCGACCTCCTCCGCGCCGGTCCGGGCGGCGGGCGGCCCGGGGAGGAGGGCCGCGGCGCGTTCGTCGCTGGCCTCCGCTCGCTGGCCGATTTCGACTGGATCCGCCCGGCCGAGGACTGGGAGCCGGCCGGATCCGGCCCGCTGCCCCGGTTCGCGTCGCTGGCCGGGCACCTGCTGGCGGCCTACCCGGTCCCCGCCTTCATGGCCTCCGCGTGGCTTGGCGGCATGGCCGGCGAGGCCCGGCGGCGGCAGCGTTGGTACGCGCTAATCGGGTCCGGGCGGAACATCCGCCACGCCGACCTGCCGCTGCCGTACACCAGGAAGATGGCCCACCACTTCCTCCAGGCCCCCGACCACCTCTCGATCGACGAGGCGCTGCGCTGGGGCCAGGTCAGGGGGATGGGCGGGTCGAAGGCGCTGGCCCGGGCGGTCGTCGCCACCCGTTTGGGCGGGTCGTTCGAGTCCGAGGAGTTCTGGACGACGGTCGTCCGGTTCTTCGCCCATCACCCGGACTTCGACCTCGATCAGGTCGGCCCGGTCGTGGAGTACCTCCACCACCAGCGATTCGTCTTCCAGGAGGCGTTCGCCGGCGGCGGGGAGTGGTTCGACCTGGGCCCCCCGCAGCCCGACCTGACCATGAAGGGCCGCACGCCGCGGTCGCTGATCAGGCAGTCCCGCGAGTGGCATCGGCGGCCGAGAACCCCGGCGAAACTCGCCCCGATCCGGTGGGAACCCGCGGCCATCGCCGCGTATCGCGACGTCGAGGGGCACGACCCCGATGGCACGCGTTGCTGGACGATCCAGGAACTGACCTGCGGCGAAGCCCTCCGCCGGGAAGGGCAGGCGATGCAGCATTGCGTGGGGAGCTATGCCCACGCCTGCCGACGCCGGGACACCTCGATCTGGTCGATGCGATTCGAGCACCGAGGGCGAAAATATCGGGTGATGACGATCCAGGTCGACCCGGCCACCCGGACGATCGTCCAGGCCAGGCGCCGGGCCAACGCCCCGCCCAACGAGAAGACCCTGGGCGTGATGCGGCGGTGGGCGGAATCCGCGGGGCTGACGTTCGCCATCGGGCTCAAGGAGGCCCTCGACCGCACTGTCGAGCCCGCCGGCGATCCTGCTCTGGCCGATCCCGGCGGGTGAGGGCGGGTCGTCCGGTGATGCGCCCGGGCGGATCCGGTAGAATCGGAGAAGCTCTGCGGGTGATTGGGCGGTCCGTCGTGCGAGGTTGGCGGGAGGTCGCGATGGTGGTGAATGGCCGGATCGATGATGGCGTGGCGATCCTGAGCAACTTCGGCGGGCTGATGAACGACCCCAGGCACTTCGACGCCGGGCGGGAGGTCCGCGGGTTGCTCGATCAGGGCATCCGCAAGTTCGTCCTGGAGATGGCCAACATCCGCGAGATGGGCGACTCCGCGCTGGGCCTGATGGTGACGATCACCCGCCAGATCCGCCAGGCGGGCGGGCAGATCGTCCTGGCGAAGCCGGCCCGGGCCGTCGTCGAATACATCGAGATGATGCAGATGGACGACTACTGGGATACCGCCCCCAGCGTCGATGAGGCCAAGGCCCTCCTGCCCGGCGCGAAGTAGGCCCGGCGGAAGCGTTCCTTCGGAGGGTGGATCATGGGGCACCTCGTGCTGCTGGGAGACTCGACGCTCGACAACCTGGCCTACGTCCGGGGCGGCCCGGCCGTCATCGAACAGGTTCGCGACCACCTGCCGGGGGGCTGGACCGCGTCCCTGCTCGCCGTGGACGGGGCCCGGATCGATGGCGTGCCCCGGCAACTCGACCGGCTCCCCGAGGATGCCAGCCACCTGGCCCTGAGCATCGGCGGCAACGACCTGCTCGCCGAGTCGGGCGTCCTGGAGAAGCCGGCGGGGTCGGTCGGGGCGGGGCTGCTCCTGCTGGCCGAGGTCCGGGATCGGTTCGAGGCGGCCTACGCCGGGCTCCTGCAACGCGTGATGGCGACCGGCCTGCCCCTGGTCGTCTGCACCGTCTACGAGCCCCGGCCGCCCGATGCGATCCAGCGACGAGCGACCGCGACGGCGGTGGGCCTGTTCGACGACGTGATCGTGCGATCGGCCCGGCGCGCGGGCGTGCCGGTGCTGGACCTGCGCGCGGTCTGCTCGGGGGACGCCGACTTCGCCAACCCGATCGAGCCGTCGTCGGCCGGCGGCGACAAGATCGCCCGCCACCTCGTCGAGATCGCCCTCCGCCACGACTTCGGGGGCCGGCGGGCCGTCGTGTACCCGTCGCCGGGCTGATCGGGGCCCGGCTGGACGGGGCGTCGTAGAATGGCGTTCATCGGGGGGCGGGTCGCGAGGCCGTCCCCGGCCGACCGCCCCCGACGCCCCCCACCGGAATGCCCCAGGATGACGATCCCCCGGATCACCCCGATCGCCCTCGGCCTGTTGGCGGTGGTCGGCTGCACGCCCGATGCCCCGATGCCCGCCAGGGCCCCCGACCGGATCACCCAGGTCTCGGTCATCAACGCCCTGATGGTGGGCCGCTATGATGGGGTGATGCCGATGTCCGAGTTCCTCCGGCTCGGCGACTTCGGCGTCGGCACGCTCGACCACCTCGACGGCGAGCTGACGGTCCTGGACGGGCTGGCCTTCCAGGTCCGGGGGGACGGCTCGGTCCACCCGGTCGGCGACGACCGCTCGGTCCCCTTCGCCAGCATCACCCCGTTCGACAGCGACGGCGAGTTCCCGCTCTCGGCCGTCGGCAGCCTGGAAGACCTCGACGCCCGCCTGGGCGCGGCGCTGCCCCAGAAGAACAGCTTCGTCGCCATCCGGGTCGATGGCCGGTTCTCCTCGATCACCCTGCGGAGCGTCCACCGCCAGGAGCCGCCGTATCGGCCGCTGGGCGAGGTCGCCAAAACCCAGTCGATGTGGACCCGCGAGGATCTGGCCGGGACGCTGGTGGGGATCCGCAGCCCGGCCTGGGTCGGGGGGATCAACGTCCCCGGCTATCACTGGCACTTCCTGTCGGACGACCGCAAGGTCGGCGGGCACGTGCTCGACTGCCGCGCCGGGGCGGTCCGGGTGCGTTACGACGTGTGCCAGGAATGGATGGTGAAGCTGGACGGCACCCCCGGCGCCGACCAGGCCGACCTGGCCCAGGACACCAGCAAGGACCTGCGGCGGGTGGAAAGCTCCCGGGGCGACGACCGGGAGCGTTGACCGGGCCGGGGATCAGGGCTTCAGGCCGGGGATCTTCTCCATCACCCCGGTCATCACGCCCATCTTGCCGTTCATCTCGGCCAGCTGGGCGTTGCTCTGCCGCATGTTCCGGTTGGTCTCCTCCATCTGGCCCAGCGTCTTCTCCATGTTCTCGATCGTCTTCGCCATGTTGCCGTTGGAGACGTCGATCTTGGCGTTGGACGCATCGATCTTGGCGCTGGAGGCATCGACCCGCTCGATCGACTTCTCGACGACCTCGATGCTCCGCCCCACCTGGCGGCTGGACTCGACGATCAGCCGATTCGACTCGACCACGTTGCGGTTCGACTCGACCATCAGGGCCCGGGATTCGGCGATCTCGCGGTTCGATTCGACCATCAGGGACCGCGACTCGGCCACCTGCCGGTTCGCCTCGGCGATCTGGCGGTTGGCCTCGCCCAGTTGGGCATTCGTGGCATCCAGGCGCTCGATGGTCGCATCGACGCGCCGGAGGATGCTGCACCCGGGCAGCATGAGGAGGGCGAGCCCGGCGATGAGAAGGCGGATCATCCTGATCTCCTGTTCCTGGTCCGATCGAAATGCGCGAGTCCCCTCATGGGCAATCGGCCCGTCGTCCCATGAACCGGAGGCGCAAGCCGGCCATCGCCGCCGGGCGGCGGCGATGGCGCGGGTCGTGACGATCGTCCCGCCCGATCGGGCGGGGCCGGCGGGCGATCGGCCCAGGCGGTCACGATCTCCGCCTCCGGGTGGCTTCCGGGTGGCTGTGGTTGGCTTGCCAACCACGGCGCCGGCGAGCACGCCGCGAGCGACTGCACGCCGGAGTCCACGGAAGTGATCCGGTGCCATGATGGCCATCGCCCCGCGATCGAGGCGCCGGCGCCGTGGTTGGCAAGCCAACCACAGGCACCCGGCGCGATTCGTGACGATGATTCCGACGGGCCAGCGTGAGGGGCCGGCTCAGGCCGGGGCGATCTCGGGGACCTCGAACGGCTTGCGGTACTCGCGGCGGGAGAGCTTGTTGGCGGCCTCGGCGTGGTCGCCGACGAACCGGCCCTTCTCCTCGTCGTAGGTGACCCAGGGCCCGAGGGCGGCCGGGGTGGCGGCCAGGTCCACGCCGTTCTCGCCGAGGTAGGCGCGGCAGCGTTCGAAGGCGTCGGCCATCTCGGCGTTGCCCGAGACGGCGTCCCGGATGGCGTCCGGGGCCATCTGCTGGCCGATCCGGTAGGAGACGTTGGCCATGTGGCAGCCGGCCGTCGAGCGGTGGCCGTCGAGCGCCTCGGCCCCGAGGTCGGCGTGCTTCCGGCTCCGGACGCCCTTGAGGAACTTGGACAGGTGGATCTGCTCCAGCGTCTTCGCGGAGTCCCCCGCCCCGAGATCCTTCATCTTCTTGCCCTGGCGGTCGTAGAGGGCCCCGCCCGTGGCGTCGCCGGCGAAGTAACCCCCCTCGCAGTCGATCAGGATCCCCTTGTTCTGGCCGCGATATTTCCCGATCGCCTCCTTCTTGGTGGCGACGTTGCGGACCTCGCAGATGATCGGGGCGGGCTGGTAATCCAGCAGGGTGATGTGGGTGTTGGCCGTCTCGGCGCAGTCGCGGGGGCCGAACCGGCCGGCGATGCTCATGGCCCGGGGCGGGGTCCGGTCCTGGCCCAGGGCGAAGCGGCACAGGTCGATCACGTGGATGCCGTTGTTGCCCATCTCGCCGTTGCCGGTGTCCCAGAACCAGTGCCACTCGTAGTGCATCTGCTTGCGCATGATCGGCTTCGGGGCGACCGGGCCGCACCACAGGTCGTAGTCGGCGGTGGCCGGCGGGGCGGTCGGGCCGTCGACCGTGCCGATCCCCTCGCGGGCCCGGTACACCAGCGCGTGGGCGAACCGGATCGCACCGAGTTCCCCGCCCCGCAGGCGTTCGAACACGCCCGGGAGGAACGGCCCGGTGCGGTTCTGGGTGCCGACCTGGACCATGCGGTCGTACTTGCGGGCCGCCGCCACCATCTGCCGGCCTTCCCACAGGTCGTGCGAGAACGGCTTCTCGACGTACACGTCCTTGCCCGCCTGGCAGGCCCAGACGGTCGCCAGGGCATGCCAGTGGTTGGGCAGGGCGATGATCACCGCGTCGACGCCCTTGTCGTCGAAGACCTGGCGGGGGTCGTGGTAGGCCCTGGGCTTCTCGCCGGCCTTGTGGGCCGCGGCCATCTCGCGGTCGAGGTGGGCCTGGTCGGCGTCGCACAGGGCCACGATCCGGGCACCGGTGATCTCGCGGAGCCGGCCGATCAGCTGGTGGCCGCGGCCCCCCACGCCGCCGACGGCGGTGGTGGACCCCATGCCGATGACCGCGACGTTCACCGCCTCGTTCGGGCTTCCCGCCTGCGCCCCGGCGCCGAGCAACAGCCGCGGCATCCCCATCGACAGGCCGGCGGCCATCGAACCCGTCAGGAAATTCCGGCGTGGGATCGGTCTCATATCCCTGCTCACTTCGGGCCTGGGGACTGGTTGTGGGAGGAGTGAAGGACGCCCCGCGGATCGGGCCGCCCGCCCCAGACTAGCCGGTGGGCCGCGGCCGGTCGACCCACCACCCGAAGTCCCCTCCCGGGTGGGCCCGATCAGGGCACCATGACGATCGAGCCCACGGTGCGGCGGCCTTCCAGGTCGCGGTGGACCTGCGCCGCGTCGGCGAGCGGGTAGGTGTGGCGGATCTCGACCTTGACCTTGCCGTCGCGGATGACCTCGAAGACCTCGCGGGCCGTCGCCTCCAGGTCCGGGCGGGTCGCCGTGTAGCTGGCCAGGGTCGGCCGGGTCAGGTAGAGCGAGCCCTTCTGGGACAGGATGCCGATGTCGACCGGGTCGACCTTGCCGGACGCGTTGCCGAAGCTGACCATCAGCCCGCGCGGCCTGAGGCAGTCGAGCGAGGCGAGGAACGTGTCCTTGCCGACCGAGTCGTACACCACCGGGACGCCCGCCCCGCCGGTGATCTCGCGCACCCTCTTGGCGATGTCCTCGCGGGTCGAGATGATCACGTGCTCGCAGCCGTGGGCCTTGGCGATGGCCGCCTTGGCGTCGGTGCCGACCGTGCCGATGACCGTGGCGCCCAGCGCCTTGAGCCACTGGCAGGCGAACAGCCCCACCCCGCCGGCGGCGGCGTGGAACAGCACGGTCTCGCCCGCCTGGACCGGGTAGGTGCGGCGGATCAGGTACTGAGCGGTCATCCCCTTGAGCATCACGGCCGCCGCGATCTGATCCGGGACCCCGTCCGGGATCGGGACCAGGATCTGCGCCGGGATCAGCCGCGACTCGGCATACGACCCCGGCGGCCCGCCCGCGTAGGCCACCCGGTCGCCGGGCTTGACGACGGTGACACCCGGCCCGACCGCCTCGACGACCCCGGCCCCCTCGCTGCCGAGTCCGGTCGGCAAGGGCAGGGGGTAGAGGCCGGAGCGGTGGTAGGTGTCGATGAAGTTGACCCCCACGGCGGTGTGCCGGATGCGGGCCTGCCCCTCGCCGGGCTCCCCGACCTCGATGTCCTCCCACCGGAGGACCTCGGGGCCGCCGACCTCGTGGATGCGGATGGCTTTGGGCATGGGCGCGGATCCTGAAAGGGGACGAATCGGCCGGGGGCGAATCGCGGGCATTCTAGGACGCCCGGCAACTCGCCCCCGGGGCGGATTCAGAGCCCTTCCGGCCAAAGGCGGGTCTCGGCGAGC
The DNA here is from genome assembly GCF_051175315.1 of Tundrisphaera macrotermitis. Lineage (NCBI taxonomy): Bacteria > Pseudomonadati > Planctomycetota > Planctomycetia > Isosphaerales > Isosphaeraceae > Tundrisphaera > Tundrisphaera macrotermitis. The sequence goes on along the minus strand of NZ_CP195100.1, from coordinate 184,338 downwards.
GGTTCCCCCGTCTCCAGGAGGCTCTTGAGGCTCGCCAGGAGGTGCGGCCACCCCTCCGACACGCTCTCGATGAGCTTCGATCCCGGCCGGTCGATCTCGTGCAGGATGGAGAGCTTGACCGACTCCCCCACCGGCTCCAGCTCGCAGGTCATCCGGGAATGACCTTCCTCGCGCATCTCGTCCGACAGCTGGTGCCGCCAGGTCAGGACGAGCCGCCGGCCCGGCTCGATCTCCAGGATCTCCCCCTCGTCGGCCATGCGGCCGTCGGGGGCCATCAGCCGCCAGGAAGCGCCGGGCTTCCATTCGCTGTCCTGCCAGGTCTCGCACCAGAATTGGCGGGTGAACTCCGGTTCGAGCAGGGCCCGCCAGAGCTTCTCGGGCGTCGTGCGGATGTAGGTGACGTACGCAAATCGGCTCTCGGACATGGATCCATCCCTTCCGGTTCGATCAGCCATCGGTTCCTTCCTCCAGCTTCTTCTTGAGGTCGGCCAGCGCGCGGAGCCGCCCGCGCTCGAACTTGCCGATCCAGCGGTCGGCGATCTCCTGGATCGGCACCGGGTTGAGGTAGTGGAGCTTCTCGCGCCCCCGGCGGATCGGCACGACCAGCGACGCCGCCTCCAGCACCTTCAGGTGCTTGGTCACGGCCTGGCGGGTCATGTCCAGGTGCTCGCACAGCTGCCCGAGCGTCTGCCCGTTCTCGGCGTGCAGGCGGTCCAGCAGCAGCCGCCGGCCGGGGTCGGCCAGCGCCTTGAAGACCTCGTCGATCCCTGATTCCATCGCCCCATTATGCAACCGAACGGTTGCATGTCAAGTCGGCCGGATCTCCGCCATTTCGGGAGTTGGCCCGCGGGGGGCTTCCCTTGCCCGGGGCGGGATGCGCGGGTATCATCCGCACGCCTGTCCAGGCCATCGGGGAGCCGCCATGCCGCACGACGCCCGCGAGATGAAGTTCCTCGCCACGCCGGAGAAGGGCGAGGTCTCCGCGCTGCTGATCCGGCCGGCGGGCGCGACGCACCTGCTCGTCCTCGGCCACGGGGCGAGCACGACCATGCGGCATGCCACCTTGCAGGCGATCGCCGAGGGGCTGGCCGAGGCCGGCATCGCCACGTTCAGGTACAACTTCCCGTATGCGGAGAACGGCCGGGGCCGCGACGGGCAGGCCGCCTGCACCGCGACCGTCCGGGCGGCGGCCGCGGCGGCCCGCGAGCAGGCGCCCGGCCTGCCCGTGCTCGCCGGGGGCCACTCGTTCGGCGGGCGGATGACCTCCATCGCGGCCTCGGAATCGCCGATCGAGGGGTTGGCCGGCCTGGTCTTCTTCTCGTTCCCGCTCCACCCGGCGGGGAAGCCGGGGACGGATCGGGCCGATCACCTGGCGTCGGTCGCCCTCCCGATGCTGTTCCTGAGCGGGTCGCGGGACGACCTGGCGGCTTTGGACCTGCTGCGGCCGGCCTGCCGTGCGCTCGGCGATCGGGCGACGCTCCACGTCCTGGAGACGGCCGACCACGGCTACAAGATCCTCAAGAAATCACGCCCGACCGACGAGGATGTCTTCGCCGAGATGGCCCGCGTCGTGCGGGGTTGGGCGAACGGCCTGGGCTGATGCGGGATGGATCGGGATGCCAGCATGAAGATCGCCACCTACAACGTCAACAGCATCGGGGCCCGGCTGCCGGTCCTGCTCCATTGGCTCGCGTCCTCGCAGCCCGACGTGGCCTGCCTGCAGGAACTCAAGGCGACCGACGAGAAGTTCCCGATCGACGCCATCCGCGAGGCGGGCTACGAGGCCGTCTGGCACGGCCAGAAGGCCTGGAACGGCGTGGCCATCCTCGCCCGGGGCGCGGCCCCGCGCGAGACGGTCCGGGGCCTGCCCGGCAACCCGGACGACGCCCAGAGCCGCTACATCGAGGCCGAGGTCGGCGGCATCACCGTCGGCTGCCTCTACCTGCCCAACGGCAACCCGGCCCCGGGGCCGAAGTTCGACTACAAGCTGGCCTGGTTCGACCGCTTCCACGCCCACGCCAGGGGCCTGATCGAGCGGGGGGGCCCGGCCGTCCTGGCGGGGGACTACAACGTGATCCCCACCGAGCGCGACGCCTACAAGCCCGAGCGCTGGGTCGACGACGCCCTGTTTCGGCCCGAGACCCGCGCGGCCTACCGCCGGTTGCTCGACCAGGGCTGGACCGACGCCCTGCGCACCCTCCACCCGGATGAGATCATCTACACCTTCTGGGATTACATGCGGGGGGCCTTCTCCCGCAACGCGGGGCTCCGCATCGACCACCTGCTGCTGAGCCCCGACCTCGCGCCGCGCCTGAAGGCCGCCGGCGTGGACCGGGACGTCCGGGCCCTGGAGAAGACCAGCGACCACGCCCCGACCTGGATCGAGCTGGGGTAGCCCTCACGCCCCGGGCGTCTTCGCGCAGCGGAAGCCGACGTGGGACATCCCGGTGTCGGGGCTGCACCCGTGGCGGGCGGAGGGGCGGTAGCGGGAGCAATACCCGTCGTTGCAGAGGAACGACCCGCCCTTCTGCACGCGCATCGGCGGGGCCGGCCCCCCGTCGCGGCGATACGGGTCGGCGCACCACTCCCAGACGTTGCCGGCCATGTCGTGCAGGCCGTAGCCGTTGGGCGGGAAGGACCCGGCCGGGGCCGTGCCGCGATGGCCGTCGGACCCGTCGTCGCGGTGGGGGAATTCCCCCTGCCAGATGTTGGCCCGCCAGCGCCCCCCGGCGCCGGGCCGGTCATCGCCCCAGGTGTAGTGCTTGCCATCCAGACCGCCGCGGGCCGCGCGCTCCCATTCGGCCTCGGTCGGCAGTCGCTTGCCGGCCCACTTCGCATAGGCCGAGGCATCGTCCCAGGAGACGTGGACGACCGGATGGTCGCCCCGGCCCCGGAGGTCGCTGCCGGGCCCCTCGGGGTGCCGCCAACTCGCCCCGGGCGTCCACGCCCACCAGGCCGAGAGGTCGTCGAGCGGCACCGAGCCGTCGGCCGGCCGGAAGACCAACGAGCCGGGGACCAGCCTCTCGGCCGGGGGCGGGGGCGTGCCCGGCGGCGACTGGGCCAGGATCTCGCGGAGGTCCGGGGGGCGCTCGGCGGTGGTCGCGTAGCCCGTCGCCTCGACGAACCGGCGGAACTCGGCGTTGGTCACCTCGCGTTCGTCGATCCAGAAGCCGTCGACCCGGACCCGTCGGGCCGGCCGCTCGTCGGGCCAGCCCAGGGGGGAGTCGGTCCCCATGCGGAACGCGCCCGCCGGCACCCACCGCATCCCGGACGGGGCGGCCTCCCCCGGCCGGGCCGTCCGGAGCCGGGCCAGCCCGTAGGACGCCAGGAAGGCGAGCCCGGCCAGGGCCAGCAGGCGAGCGATCCCGCCCAACTTCGGCGAGCCTTCCGGCCTCATCGCCACCTCATCCCCCATCGTCCGACGCTCCGCACCCCCGATCGTGACCAGCCGCCGCCCCGATCCCACCAGATCCGCCGCGCGGTCGCAAGGATCCGCGATCGGCACGAGGCGATGCACCGGGACCATTCTCAATCCAGGATCTCCTCGGGCGGCCGCGCGACGCGGACAGCCCGGTGGCATCCCCCTCATTTCACGCGTACGATGGGCCGCCATCCCCGGTGCGATCGGCATCCTCCCCTCAAGGGCCAGAATCGTGATGCAAAAGACGACCCTGCAAACCGCGTTCGCGCTGGTCCTGGGATCGGGGCTCGGCCTCGCCGCCGCGACCGGGCGGTTCGCCCCGGGGGAGCCCGCGCCGGCGGCGACCGGGGCGGAAACCCAGCCTCCCGGCGGATCGACCTGCCGGGAGGGGATGGCCTCGTGCTCGGACGGGCTCAACCGCGGGGCCCTCCTCGCCGCGGCCGCGACCGCCGTGCAGGCCCCGCCCGACCGGGCGAAGAAGCGGCCCAACATCGTCGTGATCTGGGGCGACGACATCGGCCAGTCGAACATCAGCGCCTATTCGATGGGGCTGATGGGCTATCGCACGCCCAACATCGACCGCATCGCGAAGCAGGGGATGCTGTTCACCGACTACTACGCCGAGCAGAGTTGCACGGCCGGCCGGGCCTCGTTCATCACCGGCCAGCACGGGCTCCGCACCGGTCTCACCAAGGTCGGGCTCCCGGGGTCGCCCCTGGGGCTCCAGAAGCAGGACCCGACGATCGCCGAATTGCTCAAGCCCCACGGCTACGCCACCGGCCAGTTCGGCAAGAATCACCTGGGCGACCGCAACGAGTTCCTCCCGACGGTCCACGGCTTCGACGAGTTCTACGGCAACCTCTACCACCTGAACGCCGAGGAGGAGCCCGAACTCCCCGACTATCCCAAAGATCCGGCCTTCCGCCAGCGGTACGGCCCGCGCGGGGTGCTGGACACCAAGGCCACCGACGTGGACGACCCGACCGTCGACCCCCGGTTCGGCAAGGTCGGCAAGCAGGTCATCAAGGACACCGGCCCGCTCACGAAGAAGCGGATGGAGACGATCGACGACGAGACCGCCGCCCGCGCCGTGGACTTCATGGAGCGGCAGGCGAAGGCCGAGAAGCCGTTCTTCCTCTGGGTGAACTTCACCCACATGCACTTCCGCACCCACGTGAAGCCGGAGAGCATGGGCCAGTCCGGGCGGGCGCAGAGCCCCTACCACGACGCGATGATCGACCACGACAAGAACGTGGGCACGGTGCTGGACGCCATCGATCGGCTCAAGCTCGACGACAACACCTTCGTCATGTACAGCACCGACAACGGCCCGCACATCAACTCGTGGCCCGACGCGGGCATGACCCCGTTCCGCAACGAGAAGAACTCCAACTGGGAGGGGGCCTACCGCGCCCCCTGCATGGTCAAGTGGCCGGGCCGGATCGAGCCGGGCACGGTCTCCAACGAGATCGTCGGCCACCACGACTGGCTCCCCACCTTCCTGGCCATGGCCGGGGACCCGGGCGCGAAGCAGGAACTCCTGAAGGGCCACGCTGTCGGCGACATGACCTACAAGGTCCACCTCGACGGCGAGAATCTCGTCCCCTACCTCACCGGCGAGGCCGAGAAAAGCCCGCGCGACTCGTTCATCTACTGCAACGACGACCAGCAGGTCACCGGACTCCGCTACGACAACTGGAAGCTGGTCTTCATGGAGCAGCGGGCCCAGGGGACGCTCCGCATCTGGTCCGAGCCGTTCGTGGACCTGCGCGTCCCCAAGATCTTCAACCTCCGGACCGACCCCTACGAAAGGGCCGACGTCACGTCGAACACCTACTACGACTGGCTGCTCGACCACATCTTCCTGCTCGTCCCGGCGCAGGACTACGTCGGCCAGTTCCTCATGACCTTCAAGGATTACCCGCAGCGCCAGAAGGCCGCGAGCTTCAACCTCAACGAGGTCCTCGACCGGCTGCGGGAATCCCCGTCCCGGTGACCCCGGCCCGGCCCGGGCGAGACGGCCGGGCCCCATCGGACCGCCGATCTAAATTCATGATATCATGTACGTTCCATCACGGTGATTGAACGTTGACTCCACTTGCCGCATCCGTTAAGAGATGATCGATGGCGATCGGGGGATGCTCGCGAACGACGGGCCGATGGCCGCCCGATGTTGCGGATCCCGAACCGATCGCGATCGAGCCCGGGCCGGCGGGGCGACCGCCATTCACCGAAACTTCACCGGACGGGCGTGGTGACCTTTACAGTCGGCGTGTAGGAATACAGCTCGCCGTCCGAGTCGCGAGGCGTCGGATCTCGATGGGACGCGCCTCGGCGGGGGCGGCGGGCAGGAGGTTGCGGTGACGAGATCCCTGATTCATGGGGCGGGGCGGGCCGCCTTGCTGATGGCCGCCTCGGTGCTGGCGTGCGGATGCGGGGACGCCGATGGCCTGGAACGGGCCGCCGTCTCCGGCAAGGTGACGCTCGACGGCAAGCCGCTGGAGCGGGGCGACATCCAGTTCATCCCCAAGGACGGAGACTCGCGGGGCGCGGCCAGGGGCAGCATCGCCGCGGGCGAGTACTCCATCTCGGCCGCGAACGGCCCGGCACCGGGCGAGCACCTCATCTCGATCACGCCGAATGCGGTGTCCGAGGCCCCGTCCGGCGGGGGCAACTCGCCCGACGAGGCGCCGGGCGAGCCGCCCGCCGAGGCGGCCGGTCCCGCCATCGAATACATCCCGACCGCCCCCCTGGAAGCGAAGGTCGCCGCGGGCCAGGCCCAGAGCTTCGACTTCGGACTGACCACCAAGCCAGGACGCCGCACCGGGCGTCCCTGAGTCTCTCATCCCATCCCACCCCATCCCCATCCCCATCCCGAGAAGGAAGCCCCCATGCCGAAGCCCCGCCGCCGGGCCTTCACCCTGATCGAATTGCTGGTCGTCATCGCCATCATCGCCGTGCTGATCGCGCTCCTCCTCCCCGCCGTGCAGGCCGCGCGCGAGGCCGCCCGCCGCGCCCAATGCACCAACAACCTGAAGCAGATCGGCCTGGGGATGGCCAACTACGAGAGCACCTCGGGGAGCCTCCCCGCCGGCATCAAGGGATGCTGCTGGGGGACCTGGGTCGTCTTCGTCCTCCCCTACATGGAGCAGTCGGCGTCCTTCAATGGATGGAACTTCGACGGCAGCAACGGCACGGCCGCGGGCGCGGCTGCCAACGCCACCGCGCTGCGGTACAGCGGCGTCGCGAACACGACCATCTCCCGGACCCTGTTCACGGTCTACCTCTGCCCGAGCGACAAGGAGACCAAGCCGCTCGCCAATCTCCCCGCCTACAACTATGCCGCGAACTTCGGCAACACCACGCTCTATCAGATCGCGACCTATGGCACGGGCGCCGCGGCCGTGAGCTTCCTGAAGGCCCCGTTCACGGACATGTGGCCCACCACGCCGGTCAACGGCGGGCCGGACGGGTACACGGTGTCGCAATTCGGCACCGTCGGATTCTCGGAGATCACCGACGGCACGAGCAACACCATCGCGATCTCCGAGGTCATCAAGGGGGACACCAGCGCCGCCATGCCCGGCAGCGACCTCCGCGGGTACGCCCTCTGGTCCTACGGGGCCGGGTTCCAGACCTATCTGGCCCCCAACAGCAAGTTGCCCGACGTCTCGTGGACCCCGTCCGCGCCGTACTGCCAGCCCGGGGTGAATGGGAACCCCCCGTGCCTGCTCCAGGCCTCGGCGGCCAACCACCTCATGGGATCGCGCAGCCGACACCCCGGCGGGGTCAACACGCTGTTCGTCGACGGCCACGTCCAGTACATGAAGGACTCGATCAGCCTGCCGATCTGGCGGGGCCTGGGCAGCATCAGCGGGGGCGAAATCCTCAGCTCCGACGCCTTCTGAACCCCGGAACGCCGATCGCCGGCATCCCCGGAGGCGTGCTGCCCCCGGGGATGCCGGCGACGAGGGTCCGGCCGGGCGGAGGCCCGGATCACGGCTTGGCCGGGGACGGCGTCTCCGATCGCAGCTGCCGGAACAGGTCCATCAGCGCGGCCACGATCTTGGGGGCCGCATCGACCTCGACCTTGCTGGTGCCCAGCCAGGTCTCGTAGCCGCCCAGCGCGTGGTGGCGGGGCGTGGGCAGGTAGGCATAGGTGCCGTTGGCCAGCTCCATCGTGAAGGTGGGCCGGAACGGGCTATCGCGCTTGATCTCCAGCCCCGTCTCGGCGAAGACCTCGAACGGGATCGCCGCGATCCCCAGGTCGCCGATCCGGAACGCCTGGAGCATCACCGAGATCTCGTCGGGCGACTCGTGCTGGGCGATGGCCCGCTCGGCGTAGACGCGCTCCAGGGGGTGATACTTCGGGGCGTCTACGGGCTTCGCCAGGATCTTGCGGGCGTAGTCGAGCTGCTCGGGCGTGGGCTTGCGGGTCGCCAGGGCCAGTTCCCGATGGGCGGCGGCCAGCGGGACCGCGTCGCGGAACTCGACCCGGCGGTGGGCCTCCGCGATGGCCTTCGCGACCTCATCGGCGACCTCGGCCATCTGCCGGTAGGGGGGGCTCGCCTTGGCGGCCTCGCGCGGGTTGATGTTGTTGGCATCCCCGCTGGTGCCGTTGCTCATGATCCCGACGAACGGGGGATCCTGATCGCGGGCCCCGAGCAATTCCCCGATCTTCTTGCCGAACACGGCGAAGTAGTCGGCCGAGATGTGGCCGTTCGGGACGCCGCCGACGTAGTGCAGGGAGTAGTTGGCCAGCAGGGCGATCGGCTTCCCCTGGCGGGACTGGACCGAGACGAAGGAGACCTGGGGATCGGTCGGGCCGGCGGGCTCCAGCAGGAACGGGTTGAGCCGGCCGGGGTTGGTCAGGACCTTGTCGATGCCGCCGAACGGGTTCCGGATCTCCCGGCCGGGCTTGAGATGCCAGCGGCGGTTGACGACCGGGCCGGGCACGTCGACCGCCCCCCAGCCGATCCGCGCCGGCTCCAGGTTGTTGACCGCCACGCGGATCACGTCGGCGATCCGCCGGGCCAGGAACCGGGGGTATTCGCCGAGCGGATCGGGCTTGAGCATGTTCTTCGATCGGCCGCTGGTGGCCGAATGCGTGTGCGTGGCCGCCGCCAGGATGTTCCCCTCGGGGAGCCCCGAGGCCGGGGCGGCGAGCTTCCTCGCCTCGTCGAAGACCTCGCGGCCCACGCCCACGCTGTCGCACACGACGAAGGCCAGCCGCGTGGCGCCGTCGTCCAGGACCAGGCAGCGCGCGTGCAACTCGTCGTGGACGTGGGTCGCCGGCGGGGTCGCGAAATTGCCGACGATCGGCTCGCCCAGCGGCGGCGTGATGTTGGCGGTGGCCGCCCCCGCCCGCAGCCCCGGGGTCGGGGCCGGGGCCTGGCCCCGCGCGTCGGCCGCAGCGACGGCCATCCCCGCCAGGGCGACGAGGCACGCCATCGCATCGGGCAGGCGGACGGATCGATTCTGTCTCATGGTTTGCTCCCAACGTCCCGGGAAAGGTCGCCGCGCCGCCCTCATCGCGACGCGTCGACGAGGCGTCCCATCTCCCGCTCCAACTCGGCCCGGGTGCCCTGGTGGGCGGGATCGGCGATCAGATTCGTCATCTCGTAGGGGTCGGCGGCGAGGTCGTAGAGTTCGTCCATGCCCCGGAGGTCGCGATAGCGGATGTACTTCCAGCGCCCGGTCCGCACCGCCCGGTAGCCCATCCCCTCGACGCGGGGGAAGACCTTGTCGGACGAGTGCTCGATCAGGAACGCCTCGCGGACCGACGGGGCCTCGCCCCGCAGCAGGGGGAGCAGCGACCGGCCGTGGATGTCGGCCGGGGTGGGGGCGCCGGCGAGGTCGAGGAAGGTCGGCGCCAGGTCCAGGCCGATCACCATCGGCTCGACGGCGGTCCCGGGGCGGAGCAGGGGGGGATAGCGGACGAGCAGGGGGACCCGGATCGCCTCCTCGTAGGCGAGCCGGCGCTCGGGGCCCAGGCCGTGCTCGCCGTAGAAGTAGCCGTGGTCGCTGGTGACGACGAAGACGGTCTCGTCGAGCCGCCCGGACCGCTCCAGCGCCTCGCGGAGCCGGCCGACCCCCTCGTCGATCGACGCCAGCATCCGCTGCCGCTCGCGGATCGACTCGTCGCCGGTCCCGGTCCCGGGCCCCAGCGGCGGCAGGCCGGCGATCGGCCGCCGGAGGGCCGGCTTCCCCTCCAGCGTGTCGGCCGCGTTCGGCCGGCGCGGCACCGGGGCATCGGCGTACAGCCCCTTGTGGCGGTCGGCGGGGATGAAGCGGGCGGCGTTCGGGTCGGACAGGGTCCCGTCGGCGGCCTGCGCCGTCTCGGGGTGCAGCCCCTTGTGCGACAGGTAGAGCAGGAACGGGCGGGCGTCGCCCGGCTTCTCAAGGAAGGCCAAGGACCGATCGACCAGCACGTCGGTGACGTAGCCCGAGGTCGGGACCGTCGCCCCGTCGACGTTGAGCGGGGCGTCGAACGACGTCCCCTGGCCCTTCAGGCAGGCCCAGGCGTCGAAGCCGGGGCGGGGCGAGTCGTCGTTGCCCATGTGCCACTTGCCGACGAACCCGGTCCGGTAGCCGGCCCGGTGCAGGAGCAGGGGGAAGGTGACCAGCGCGTGGCTCTGGGCATCCCGGGCCGTGTTGTCGGTGATCCCGTGGGCGTGGGGATAGCGCCCGGTCAGGTAGCTGGCCCGGCTGGGGGAGCAGAGCGGCGTGGTCGCGAACGCGTTGCGGAAGGTCGCCCCTTCCGCCGCGATCCGGTCGATGTGCGGCGTCTTCGCGAACGGGTGTCCGGTGCAGCCGAGTTCGTCCCACCGCAGGTCGTCGACCAGCACGAACACGATGTTGGGCGGCTTCGGCCCCCCGGCGAAGGCCGGGCGGGCGGCGGCCATCATCGCGGCGAGGGCGGCGAGGGCTGCGATCCAGGTCATTCGCATCGACGATCTCCCGTCTCGGGTGGGGGCTCAGGACGCCTTGCCGGCGGGGGCGAGCGGCTTGATCCGGATGTTTCGATAGCGGATCAGGTTGCCATCCTTCCAGACCGTCAGGTTGGGGACGTTGGGGTGGACCTGGAGGCCGATGTACCCTTCGACGGGGACGTTTTTGGTCGTCTCGGCCGTGTGCTGGAAGTCGGTCACCAGCGTCCCGTTGACCCAGAAGCGGATCCGGGCCGGCTCGCCTTCCATGCGGACTTCCAGGACGTTCCAATCGTCGGGCTTGAACGCCTCGATCCCCTTGGGATTCCTGAGGACGCGGGACTGGGTCCAGGGGAGGTAGATCGAGCCGATCTCGCCGAGGGGCCGGTGGTCGAGCGTGAGCTGGTGGCTCTTGCCGTCCTCGCCCATGCGGAGGAAGATCCCGCTGTCGGTGGGATAGTCCATCTTGACCTCCAGCCGGAGGTCGAAGTCGCGGTATTTCCCCTCGGTGATCAGGAAGCCCCCCCGGTGCCCCTCGCTCTGGTCGCCGATGAGCAGGCCGTCGCGGACGGCCCACTTGCCGCCGACGTGGGCCTGCGGAACCCCGTTGTGGGGCCGCCAGCCGGCCATCGAGGTGCCGTCGAACAGGGGGATGAACCCCTCCTCGGGGGCGGCCGGGCCGTCCGAGGCCAGTCCGGCCCGCGAGGCTAGCAGCACGATCAGGGCGACGGAACGCAGCGTTGGCATGGGGATCTCCCTCCGGGTGGGCGGGCTCTGGGGAAGTCGTCGAGGATCGTCCGGGGAGGCGGGACGGGCCGGGCGGGCTCGCCGCTGGGCATGCGTGATGTGCAGTCTCGAACAAGTTAGCCAACGTCCCGCGCGGCCCTCAAGGGAATATCGGCGCGTCGTCCTGAGATTTTCGGTCGCGCCGGCCGCTTCCCGTGGACGCCCACGCCCCGGCTTCCTATCCTGATCGGGTCGCCGAACCGAATTCTCGGTCGCCGCACGCAAGCCCACCGCCCCGGCTCCTGACGACCCATGAAACGACGGGAACGCTCCGGCCCGCCCCACGTGGCCCTGATCGTCGAGACGTCGATGGCCTACGGGCGAGAGATCCTCCACGGGGTGGCGCAATACATCCGGGGGCATGGCCCGTGGACGGTCTACTTCGAGCAGCGGTCGCTGCTCGACCCGGCCCCCTCGTGGTTCCGCGACTGGGAAGGGGACGGGATCATCTACGGGAGCTCGTTCCGGGGGTCGCGGCTCGCCCACGCGTCGGGCATCCCGACCGTGAGCCTGGACGACCAGAGGACCGGCCCCAAGAGCGCCCTGATCCGCAGCGACCACGAGGCGATCGGCTCGCTGGGGGCGGAACACTTCCTGGACCGCGGCTACACCCGGTTCGCCTTCTTCGGCTATCCCAACCTCGACTGGTCGCGGCGGTGTTACGAGGGGTTCTCCGCGAAGGTCCGCTCGCAGGGCTACGCGTGCGACCAGTACGGCGGGTCGCAGCCGGTGTCGTGGGGGCACCACCTGCCGTCGTGGGACCTCGAACTGGACGGCGTGTCGCGCTGGATCGCCGGCCAGGCGAAGCCGCTGGGGCTGATGGCCTGCAATGACTTCCGGGGCGTGCAGGCCCTGGACGCCTGCCGTCGTGCGGGCGTCGCCGTCCCGGAGGAGGTGGCCGTCATCGGGGTGGACAACGAGGTCCTCGCCTGCGAGCTGGCCTCGCCGCCCCTGTCCAGCGTGATCCCCGACTGCCGGCGGATCGGCCACGAGGCGGCCCGGGTGCTCGACGGCCTCATGAACGGGGAGGAGGCACCGGCGGAGACCCGCCTGATCCCCCCCGTGGGGATCGTCACGCGGCAGTCGTCCGACGCGACCGCCATCGCCGACCCGGCGGTCGCCCTGGCGATGCGGTTCATCCGCGAGCATGCCCGCGACGGCATCCGGGTCGAGGACGTGCTGGAACGGGTCGCGGTCTCGCGGAGCATCCTCCAGCGCCGGTTCCGGGCGGTCCTGGGCCGGACGATCCACGACGCGATCGCGGCCGAGCGGCTCCGCCGGGTCAAGGAATTGCTGGTGGAGACCGACCTCCCCCTGAACCTGGTGGCCGACCGGGCCGGCTTCTCCCACCCCGAATATCTCAGCGCCGTCTTCCGCAAGGCGACCGGCTTCACGCTCGCCGCCTACCGCCGCCGCTACGCCTCGCCCCGGTAGGGTCCCACCTCCGGCCGCCGGGGCGACCGAAAACCTTAGGGAAGCGGTCGGTTATTCCATTGATCGGAGCCGCCGCTTCGCTTAGTCTTCCCGACGATCACCGCGGCCGGATCCCGGGCCCGACGCACGCCCCCCACGCCCACTCCGCCCCGCCCGATCCCTTTCCCTAGCCGATCCCATCTTTTCGACATGCCCCGATGCGTGGATGGCCAGAACCATGATCACTCGCAATCCGAACCCGGGGCGGCGCCGGCTGGCGAAGGGGGTGGCCCTCCTGGCGGCCCTGGGGTGCGGCGGCCCCGCCGATGAGTACCCGCGCGAGCCCATCTCGGGGACGGTCACCCTGGACGGCCAGCCCCTCGCCTCGGGGCTCATCACCTTCGAGCCGACGGCGGGCCAGCCCACCCAGGCCGGGGGGATGATCTCCGCCGGGGAGTTCTCGGTGCCCCAGGATCAGGGGCCGGTCCCGGGGGCCTACTCGGTCAGCATCTTCGCGGGCTCGCCCGACCCGGGACTGGCCGCATCCGCCAAGGATGCGGGACCGCCCGCCGTGGGGGGGCCCCGCTCGAAGCTGCGCGACCCGATCCCGGAGCGGTACAACATCAGGACCAAGCTGGCCGCCGAGGTCAAGGCGGGCGGCCCGAACCGCTTCCCGTTCGCCCTGGAGTCCAAATGATCGCGGCCCCGGGCGGGGGCCATCCCAATCCCCCGCCCGGCCGCCCGGCCCCTGTCCCGCCCCGCTCGCCCGACGGTCGTCCTCCCCGACGCATCAAACCGGGCTTGCCCGACCCCGCCTCGTCCTCGGCGCCGAACCTCCCCGATCCCCGGGGATCCATCCGAGTCGATCCATCCCATCATTTCTTGATGCAGGCAAGGGGGCCCCAATGAAGGCTGCACGTCGCGGATTCACGCTGATCGAGCTGCTCGTCGTCATCGCCATCATCGCCGTTCTGATCGCATTGCTCCTGCCCGCCGTCCAGGCGGCGCGCGAGGCCGCCCGCCGCGCCCAGTGCACCAACAACATGAAGCAGTTGGGGCTGGCGCTGCACAATTATCATGATGTTCATCTCTCGCTGCCTCCGGGCTGCCGGTCGTGCTGCTGGGGGACGTGGCAGCACTTCATCCTCCCCTACATGGAGGAGCAGAACCGGTTCAACGGCTTCAACTTCGCGGGCAACGCGGCGACCCTGCGGGGCATCGCCTACAATACGGCCCAGAACCTGACCGTGGCGCGGATGCGGGTGGCCGGGCTGATGTGCCCCAGCGACATCCCCAACGCCCCGCTGGCCGCACTGATCCCCAACAACAACTACGCGGCCAATTTCGGCAACACCACGCTGGCCCAGGCGCTGTTCCAGTCCGTCCCGTTCCTGGGCGCCCCGTTCAGCAACGTCGAGGCCGACAACGGACGGACGTTCCTGGGGACCTTCAACTTCTCGTCGTTCTCCGACGGCCTGTCCAACACCTTCCTGATGGCCGAGGTGGTCCAGGGGCAGGGGATGGACCTGCGCGGCTATACCTCCTGGGGCGATGCCGGGTCGGTCACCGCCTGGATCACGCCCAACAGCACCCTCCCCGACGTCATGCCCCAGAATTGCAACCTGCCCGCCCCCGGCAACCCGCTGAATCCCCCCTGCATCATCGGCACGGGCATCTTGCCGACCGGGACCAACCCGACGCGGTTCGGCTCGCGGAGCCGCCACCCGGGCGGGGTCAACGTCACCGGCGGCGACGGGAGCGTCAAGTTCATCAAGAACACGATCAACCTCCAGACCTGGCGGGCCTTCTCCTCGACCCAGGGGGGCGAGATCATCAGCTCGGACGCCCTGTAACCGCACCCCGGCGGGATCGCCGGCGGCCCGGGGACCACGGCCCGGATGGGCCATCGCCCCTCCTCGGCACGATCGAGCCGAGGAGGGGTAATCGCGTCGGGCATGGCTATCTCTGGCGAGTCCGGTTATCGTCACCCTTCCGGTCATCGCGTCCTCCGACCCCGATCAGCGGCCCGCACGCCATCGGACGAGAGACCGGCGAAGGGGGGCGTCGGCCATGGTCGTCCGAGACAACGCAAGCCGCACCGAAGCGGGGGCATCCCACCTGCTGACGGTCAACGGCGGGTCGTCGAGCCTCAAATTCGCCCTGTTCGCCCGGGGCGGCGCCCCGACCCGGGTGGCCTCCGGGAAGATCGAACGGATCGGGCTGCCAGAGACGCGGCTGATCGCCTCCGGCGCGGCGGGCGGCCGCCGGGAAGAGCGCCCGGTCCGCGCCGCCGACCTGGGAGAAGCCGTCGGACCGATGATCGATTGGTTGCGAGGGCTGGTCGGTCTGGACGAGGTCGCGGCCATCGGGCACCGGATCGTCCACGGCGGGGCGTTGCACCGGCCGGAGCGGATCACGCCGGGCCTGCTCGACGCCCTCCGCGAGGTCGCCCCGCTCGACCCGGACCACGTCCCGGGCGAGCTGGCCCTGATCGACGCGATCGCGGCCCACGCCCCCGGCGTGCCCCAGGTGGCCTGCTTCGACACGGCGTTTCACCACGACCTGCCCCGGGTCGCCCGGATCGTGCCGATCCCCCGCCGCTACGAGGCCCGGGGGGTCCGCCGCTTCGGATTCCACGGGCTGTCGTATGCCTATTTGAACGAGGAGCTGGCCCGGCGCTCCGGGGGCAACCCGCCGGGGCGGGCGATCCTGGCCCACCTGGGCTCGGGGGCGAGCCTGGCGGCGGTCCGCGACGGCCGGTGCATCGACACCACGATGGGTTTCACGCCGACCTCGGGCCTGGTCATGGGCACGCGCCCCGGCGACCTCGACCCCGGCCTGCCCGGCTTCCTGGCCCGGTCCGAGGGGATGACGGCCGCGGCGTTCCACCACATGGTCAACCGCGAGTCGGGCCTGCTGGGCGTCTCCGAGACCAGCTCCGACATCCGCGACCTCCTGGCCCGCGAGGCGACCGACGTCCGCGCGGCCGAGGCGGTCGACCTGTTCTGCTACCGCGTCCGCACCCAGGTCGGCGCCCTGGCCGCCGCCCTCGGCGGGCTCGACGCATTGGTCTTCGCCGGCGGCATCGGCGAGCATTCCCACGAGGTCCGCCGCCGGGCGCTATCCGGCCTGGAGTTCCTGGGGATCACGCTCGACGAAGGCCGCAACCTGGCGGACGCCCCTCTGATCTCTCGCGACGATGGCCCCGTCGCGGTCCACGTGATCCCCACGGATGAGGAAATGATGATCGCCCGGGCCACGGACGCCGTGATCGGGTAGCCCCCCCTCGTCCCCGGCCGATGCTCGGCGGCGGGCGTGCCCTACCTTCGGAGTGACCGCACGATGGCGCTGACGCAAACCAACCCGACCGAGCCGAAGTCGACCCTCTCGCCCGACGCGATCCGCCGGATCGACGCCTACTGGCGGGCGGCCAACTACCTCTCGGTCGGCCAGATCTACCTGTACGACAACCCGCTGCTCCGCGAGCCGCTGAAGCTGGAGCACGTCAAGCCCCGGCTCCTGGGGCACTGGGGGACCACCCCGGGGCAGAACTTCGTCTACACCCACCTGAACCGGGCCATCAAGCAATACGACCTGGACATGATCTACGTCTCGGGCCCCGGGCACGGCGGCCCGGCGATGGTGGCGCAGACCTACCTGGAGGGGACGTACAGCGAGTACTACCCCAACATCTCCGAGGACGAGTCGGGGATCAAGAAGCTGTTCAAGCAGTTCAGCTTCCCCGGCGGCATCCCCAGCCACGTCGCCCCCGAGACGCCCGGAAGCATCCACGAGGGGGGCGAGCTCGGCTATGCCCTGAGCCATTCCTTCGGCGCGGTCTTCGACAATCCCAACCTGATCGTCGCCTGCGTGGTCGGCGACGGCGAGGCCGAGACCGGGCCGCTGGCCACCAGCTGGCACAGCAACAAGTTCCTCAACCCGGCCACCGACGGCGCCGTGCTGCCGATCCTCCACCTGAACGGCTACAAGATCGCCAACCCGACCGTCCTGGCGCGGATCGGCCACGACCGCCTGGCGATGCTGATGCGGGGCTACGGCTACGAGCCGATCTTCGTGTCGGGCGACGACCCGACGCGGATGCACCAGTTGATGGCCGAGGCCCTCGACGCCGCCATCGCCGCCATCCGGAAGATCCAGGCCGACGCCCGCGAGCATGGGGCCGATGAGCTGCCGACCTGGCCGATGATCGTGCTGGAGACCCCCAAGGGCTGGACCGGCCCCAAGGTGGTCGACGGCCTGCCGATCGAGGGGACCTATCGGGCCCACCAGGTCCCGCTGTCCGACCCCAAGGGCCACCCCGACCACCTCCGCCTCCTCGAAGAGTGGATGCGGTCGTATCGGCCCGAGGAGCTGTTCGACGAGATGGGCCGGTTCAAGCCCGAGCTTCGCGAACTCGCCCCGGCCGGGGCACGGCGGATGGGGGCCAACCCCCACGCCAACGGCGGCGCCCTGCTCCGCGACCTGCGGATGCCCGACTTCCGCGACTACGCCATCGACGTCCCCCTCCCGGGGAACACGACGGGCGAGGACACCCGGACCCTGGGGAAGTTCCTCCGCGACGTCATCAAGCTCAACCACGACTCCCGCAACTTCCGGCTCTTCGGCCCCGACGAGACCGCGTCCAACCGGCTGGCCGAGGTCTACGGCGCGACCGACAAGCAGTGGGTCGCGGAGGTCGTGCCGACCGACGACCACCTGGCCCACGACGGCCGCGTGGTCGAGATGCTCAGCGAGCACCAGTGCGAGGGCTGGCTGGAAGGCTACCTGCTGACCGGCCGGCACGGCCTGTTCAACTGCTACGAGGCGTTCATCCACATCATCGACTCGATGTTCAACCAGCACGCCAAGTGGCTGAAGGTCTGCAACCACATCCCCTGGCGGCGGCCGATCGCCTCGCTGAACATCCTCCTGGCCTCGCACGTCTGGCGGCAGGACCACAACGGGTTCAGCCACCAGGACCCCGGCTTCATCGACCACGTCGTCAACAAGAAGGCCGAGGTCGTCCGGGTCTACCTCCCGCCGGACACCAACTGCCTCCTCTCGGTGATGGACCACTGCCTGCGGAGCCGCAAGTACGTCAACGTGGTGGTCGCCAGCAAGCACCCGTCGCCCCAGTGGCTGGACATGGACCAGGCGGTCAAGCACTGCACGGCGGGCATCGGCATCTGGGAGTGGGCCAGCAACGACAAGGGGAGCGAGCCCGACGTGGTCATGGCCTGCGCCGGGGACGTGCCGACCCTGGAGACGATCGCCGCGGTCCAGCTGCTCCGCGAACACGCCCCGGACATCAAGGTCCGCGTGATCAACGTGGTCGACCTGATGCGGCTCCAGTCCGACACCGAGCACCCGCACGGGCTGTCCGACCACGACTTCGACGCCCTGTTCACCCGGGACAAGCCGATCATCTTCGCCTACCACGGCTACCCGTGGCTGATCCACCGCCTGACCTACCGCCGGGCCAACCACAAGAACCTGCACGTGCGGGGGTACAAGGAGGAGGGGACCATCAGCACGGCGTTCGACATGACCGTGATGAATGACCTCGACCGCTTCCACCTCGTCGCCGACGTGGTCGACCGCCTCCCCCAGCTCGGGGCCGTCGCCGCGTATGCCAAGCAGGCGATCCGCGACAAGCTGATCGACCACCGCGAGTACATCACCACCTACGGCGAGGACATGCCCGAGATCCGCGACTGGAAGTGGATCCCCCGGCCCACCGCCTGACCCGACGACCGGGCCGACTCCCGCCTCAGGACCCGAGGTGGAAGTCGGCCACCAGCGGCAGGTGGTCCGAGGCATGCCGGGCCGCCGCCGTATGCACGATCCGGGCGTGATCGACGACGATCGGCCCCCGGGCATAGGCCTTGTCGAGCGACCCCATTGGGAAGAACGCCGGGAACGACCGGAACCGCGCCCGGGGGGCCGTCACCTGCGAGAACCCATGACCGTGGAACACGGCGCGGCCCAGGCTGTCGCGCCAGTCGTTGTAGTCGCCCACGATCAGGGTCGGCAGGTGGGCCGACTCCTGGAACAGCGGGTTCGCCAGCAGGTGGGCGACCTGCCAGCGCCTTTCCCCCTCGGCCAATCCCAGGTGCCAGTGCACCAGGTGCAGCGGCCCCTCGGGCGTCTCCACCACGGCCATCTGGGCCCCCCGCGGCTTCCTCCGTCCCAGCCGCAACGAGACCTCATGGTGCGCCCGCAGCGGCCACCGCGACAGCAGCAGGTTCCCGTATCCCCCCGCCTTCAGGCG
Source organism: Tundrisphaera macrotermitis (assembly GCF_051175315.1). Taxonomy (NCBI): domain Bacteria; kingdom Pseudomonadati; phylum Planctomycetota; class Planctomycetia; order Isosphaerales; family Isosphaeraceae; genus Tundrisphaera; species Tundrisphaera macrotermitis. Next base: position 165,518 of record NZ_CP195100.1, on the reverse strand, counting down.
GACGTTGAGCTGGAACAGGTCGCCCGCGGCCTCGAACGCCTCGGCCAGCAACCTCGGCTGGTCGTCGAACCGCGACCGGCGGACGCCCCGATCGACCTCCTGCAAGCAGATCAGGTCCGGGTTTTCGTCGCGGATCACCCGGACGATCCGCTCCAGGCGATACCGGCGATCGCGCCCGCCGATCCCCTTGTGGATGTTGTAGCTGAGCAATCGCATCCTCGCCCCGACCCCTTTCCTGCAACGCCGTGCCTGCGGCGGATCGCCCGACCAGGCCCCTCGGTTCGAACCAAAATTCGTCCCGGCCCTCCAGAGGGTATGCCCTCGGATCGGATTGGCCTTTGTACGCTGATGCCGCCGGTTGACGAGGGATCGCGGCCCCACTCCACTGCATGTTCCGATGGACGTTGCCATTGTACCGGGCGGATCGGGTTCCGAAACCGTTGGAATACTGGCGATTGCTTCACGGCCAACATCAAGTGGAAGCCGCGATCGGGGTATCGCAGTGCGAGCTTGCACAACCTATGCGAGTTGAGGGCGAATTGGACAAGCCGCTGCTGATCCTCGACCTGGACGAGACCTTGATCTACGCCGAGCCGGGGAATCCGTCCGACGACCGGCCGGTCGACTTCCACATCCCCGGCCATCGGGTCCTCCGACGTCCCTACCTCACCGAATTCCTTGAAACGACCGGCCTCTGGTTCGAGTTGGCCGTTTGGTCCTCGGCCTCCACCCCTTATGTCCGCTCGATGGTCGCGAAGATCTTCCCGGCCCCCGAGGCCCTGGCGTTCGCCTGGTCGAGCGATCGCTGCACGCTTCGGTATCACGCGGAGTTGCAGACCTGCTACTGTGTCAAGGATTTGAAGAAGGTCAAGCGATTGGGATACGACCTCGGACGCGTCCTGATGGTCGACGACACGCCTTCAAAGTTGGAGCGGAACTACGGCAACCACCTGCCTGTGGACCCGTTCGAAGGGCAACCCGGCGACACGGAACTGCGGGACGTGCTACCGTTCCTGGACCGGCTACGCGAGGCGGAAGACGTGCGTCGGATCGAGAAGCGGGCCTGGCGGGAACTCGTTCGCCGCGGGCCTGGCCCGGAGCCTTGAGCGCCGACGCAGGCCGGAAATCCAAGTGAAAGCGGGCCTGGTCGAGACCCGGTAGGAGGCCGTTCGCTGGGTCGAGACTCACCAACTTCGACTCGCAGGCCGAGGCACGCCATCCATCAAGCAGGACGACGGGGAGCGATTTCGGATGTCTCGGTTTCCGGGGAAGAAGCTCCCGCCGCATTGGGTTTATCTGCCATCTCGGCGTCAGGTCCGCGACCTGCTGCGGGGGCTCGACGCCGACGTGCGACGCGTGGATTTCGCCGGCACGGGCAGCGGACCGAGTTCGGTGGGCCTGCTCATCGGCTATTTGGAGCGTCGCGTGGCGGACGGAGGCTGGTGCTTCTACTTGCGGTTGTGGGGCGTGCCCGAGTCGTCGGTCGAAGGGCGAAGCGAGGAACTGGCCCTGGCGGCACTCCTATCCATCGAGGATTCAGTGGCCGAGTGCCTGGCGATCCCGGCAACCGACGTGGTCAAGCCGACACAACTTCACCTATGGTTCAAGATCGACGCCGAAGGCGTGATCCCTGAGTGCAGAGTCAAACCGGTCGCCCCATATTCGTTCTCGGCGGGGCAATGGTGGATCCGCTCGGACGGTGACTGGCCTCGCGAATGGAGATCGCCCCGTAGATTGGGCAACTCCCAACGAACTTGATTGGTCGTGGTGAGCGGTGCCCGCCGCACCCAGACGTCTCAATTCGTTTCGGCGTGAAGCGGAGGCGCCAGGCTTGAGCCCTCGGCCCGCTGGACCTTGCCGTGCACGAAGAGCTTGCAGCCGCTATTGCCCGAGACGCGGAGCCGGAAGGGCTCCAGGCCCTCGGCGAGGCAGATCCCCATCGTCCTCTCGGCGGTGGCCGCCTCCGGCTCGATCTGCCACATCTTGCAGCCGCGGCACTTGCCCCAGTTTTCGGAAGGCATGGCGAAGACCCCTCGCCACGGCCCGCCGGGCGGACGGCGGGCCGTGTGAATGGGCGGGGATCAAGCAACCGTCGTGCCGTGCTTCGAAGTGGGCCATCCTGGGATGGCCACCGCCTGGACACGGCAGGGTAGGCACCGCCACGGAGATGGATCGGCTGATTCGTCACTTCGCCTGGAAGCTCGTCGATGCGGCCTGCCGCCGCGCCCGGCGGATGCCGAGCAGCGCGAGCGTGTGGCAGGCGGCGCGGTAGACGAACCAGTAGCCGAGGACATTCGGGCCCGGGATGACCGCCAGGGGGATGGTCAGCGCGGAGACGACCAGGTCGACCATGAGCCAGAAAAGGTGCGGGTATCGGCGGCCGGCGAGATAAGCCTCCCACGCCGATCGGGCCTCGTCGGGCCCCATCGCCGGCGGGTGGTGAATTCGGATCTCCTCCGCCCGGCGCAGGCGGCGGAGCATCGACTCGTCGGGGGAGACGAAGTGCCGGAGCCACTCGAAGAGGCGCCGGGCCTGGAGGCCGACCCCGCTCTCCGAGCGTTCCGCCGCATCCTTGAACCGATGATAGGTCCGGTTCAGCCAGGCCCGGAGTCCGCGGCCCGGCGCCGCCGACGGAACCTGTTCGTCCCCATGCCGCGAAGGCTCTGCGAAGAAGACGAGGTGGCCGTCTGGCAGGACGCGCAGGTAGATATCCATCTCGGCATCCGGGGCGGCATCGGTCGCCGCCGGGTCGGGGTGGCCGGGGGTGGCGTCGCAGGTCATCGGGAAATGATTCACTTTTCGTTCCTCCGGTGGCCCGCTCACAGGTAGGGGGTGAGCAGGCGTGCGAGGCCGTCGCGGAGCCGGATCGGCAGGCTGCGACGACGGATCTCTTCCAGGGTGATCGGACTGGCCCGGCGGATCTTCTCGCGGATGATCCGGTCGATTGCGGTCGCCAGGGGCCGGTCGTAGCACTCCAGGTTGAACTCGAAGTTGAGGCGGAGGCTGCGCGGGTCCCAGTTCCCCGAGCCGAAGAACGTCCACATCCCGTCGACGACCATGAGCTTGGTGTGGTCGAACGGCGGGGGCGAATACCAGACCCGGCAGCCGCTCTCGATGATCTGCGCGAGCAGGGCCGACGAGGCCCACTTCACCAGGGCCAGGTTGTTCCGGCCGGGCAGGACGATGTCGACCTGCACGCCCCGCATCGCGGCGATCCCCAGGGCGGAGATCAGCACCGACTCGGGCAGGAAGTACGGGGTGACGATCGCCACCGAGGACCGGGCGCAGGCCAGGGCCCCGAGGATCGCGCTGAGCAGCTTGTCGCGGTTCTCGTCGGGCCCGTCGGCGACCCCCCGGGCGAGGATCGCGCCGGCCGGGTCGATCGCGGGGAACCAGGCGGGCCCCTCCAGGACCTCGCCGGTGGCGAAGTCCCAGTCGTCGGCGAAGACGCCCTGGAGGTCGGCGACCACCGGCCCGCGGATCCGGAAATGCAAGTCGTGGGCCGGGTGCGGCGGCCCGAGCGCGACGGCATGGCACTCGTCGATGTTGATCCCGCCGGTGAACCCGACCTTGCCGTCCACCACCAGGATCTTGCGGTGGTTGCGCAGGTTCAGGTACGGGACCCAGCCCGGCGCCAGGGTCGGCAGGAACGCGGCGCAGGGCACCCCGGCGCGCCGCAGCGCGACCAGGACCGACGGCCAGTCGTAGCGGGCCCCGAGGTCATCGACCAGGACCCGGACCTCGATGCCCCGGCCCACCGCCCGGCTCAAAGCCTCCACGAAGGGCGTCCCGGCGCGGTCGGCATTGAAGATGTAGGAGCACAGGCCCACCGACCTCGTCGCCTCGTCGATCGCCCGGATCATGGCCGGATACGCCTGATCGCCGTCCACCAGCGGGGTGACCTCGTTGCCCCCCAGCAGCGGCCGGCCGGTCACGTCGCCGATCAGCCGGGCCAGGTCGTCCAGGTGCCCGACGCCCGGCCCCTCCGCGGCGGCCGAGGCCGGGCCCCGGCGCGCGTGCCGGCCGCCGGCGCGGGGCTTGTTGGCCCGGAGCGATCGGGCCTTCCGCTCGATCCGATTGATCCCCAGCAGGATGTAGAGCGTGGTCCCCACCAGGGGGGACAGCCAGATCAGCCCGATCCACCCGATCGCCGCCCGCGTCTCGCGCTTAGTCAGGACGACATGCCCGGACGCCACCAGGCTGATCAGGACATAGAACCCGGTCGCCAGGTAGGCGGCCGGCTCGTGCGCAACATCCAGGAAACGGCTCATCATCGGGGAGGATCCGGGCCGGCGCGGGGCGGGCGCCATCCAGGGACATCAGGAGACCCGGCCGCGATGCACCGACCTCGCGCGACCTTCCGCGGGCCTTGACCGGGGCCGCGCTCCGGCGGGGACACGGCCCCGCACCAGGGATTATACGCCGTGGGCCCGGGATCGGTTCCCTGCAACTCCCATCCCCTTCCCGCGGCCCGGCACGCGGGGTAACTTGTCTCGGGCCGGGCGAGTCGGGTCGTGCCCTCGCCGCCGGTCCGCCCCGGCGTGGGGCATTCGTACATCGATGGGCCATCACGGCGGCGCCGGGCGCCGGCCGAAGGGGACAGCCATGAGCAGACCGAACCTGATCGACCAGCCGGCCACCCGCCGGGCGTTCCTCGGCGGGGCCGCGTCCCTGGCGGCCTGCGCCCTCCTGCCGAGGCGGGGCCTCGGCGCCGTCGCCGAGAAGCCCAACTCGGTCTTCAACGGAGTGCGGATCGGCTGCATCTCCTACAGCTATCGCGGCGCCATCACCACGGCCCAGGACACGCTCAAGGCCCTCGTCGAGGACGGGCTCAGCGAGGTCGAGCTGATGGACGGGCCGATCCGCGATTACGCCGGCATCCCCGCCCCCGTCGCCCGCAAGGGCGAGAAGCCGGCCGCCCCGCCGACCGAAGAGCAGCGGCAGGCCATGCTGGCCAAGTGCGCCGAGCTGCGCCGGATGTACAACGACGCGGGCGTGAACATCCACATCCACAAGACCCCGTTCGGCCAGTCCGACGAGGCGATCGAGTTCAACTTCCTGATGGCCAAGGCCCTCGGCGCCTCGGCGATCACCCTGGAACGCTCCGAGGCGATGGCCAAGCGGCTCGCCCCGTTCGCCGACAAGCACAAGATCTGGATCGGATTCCACAACCACACCGAGAACATCCCGGCGATGGACAAGGTCGACCCGATCCTGGCCTACGGCGAGTACATCGGGTTCAACCTCGACATCGGCCACTACTTCGCCGGGTCCAAGGGGAAGTCGCCGATCCCGGTCCTGGAGAAGTACCACGACCGGATCGTCAGCCTGCACCTGAAGGACCGCACCGCCGACGGCGGCAACGTCCCCTGGGGCACCGGCCAGACCCCGATCAAGGAGGTCCTCCAGCTCATGAAGCAGGAGAAGTGGACGTTCCCCGCCGACATCGAGGTCGAATACAAGATCCCCGAAGGGTCGAGCGCCGTGGCCGAGGTGGCCAAGTGCGTCCGGTATTGCAAGGAAGCCCTGACCTGATCGGCGGCCGGGCCGGCGTCGCGACGCCGGCCCGGCCCCTGTGGATCAAGCGGCGAGCGGGGATCCCGGCTCGTCGGGCTTCGGGGCGTCGTGGACGACCAGGGAATAGAGCGCGGGGACGACGAACAGGGTGGTGAGCAGGCCGGCCAGGATGCCGCCGATCACCGCCCGGCCCAGCGGCCCGTTGGCCTCGCTGCCCCGGCCCAGGGCCAGGGCCATCGGGATCAGGGCGAACAGGGCGGCCAGGGCGGTCATGAGGACCGGCCGGACCCGGATCGACGCCGCCTTCCGCATCGCCGCGTCGGGCGAAAGCCCCTCCTGGGTGCGGAGGTTCTGGGCGAAGTCGACCAGCAGCACCGTGTTCGACACGACGATGCCGACCATGAAGATCACCCCCAGCAGGGACTGGACGTTGATCGCAGAACCCGTCACGTACAGCATGATCACCACGCCGATCAGCCCCAGCGGGACGGCGAACAGGATCACCAGCGGGGTCAGGTACGACTTGAACAGCGAGGCCATCAGGAAGTAGATCAGCATCGATGCCAGGACCAGGCCGAAGCCGAGGCTCCGGAACGTCTCCTGCATCCGGGAATACTCGCCGCTCAGCTCGATGGTCGACCCCTTGATCGTCTTGCGTTGGGCCGAGGTGTCGGCCGGATCATAGGGGACCCAGGTCCCGTCGGGTTGGGCCACGCCGAACTCGCCGACCAGCTTCGTCACGTCGTCAGCGACGTGGCCGAGGTCGCGGCCGTGGACGCCCATGGTCAGGTCGATGGTGGTCTGGAGGTTGGTGTGGGTGATCTCGGTCGGCACCGACCCGCGCCGCAGGGTGGCGATGTTCCGCAGGGGGATCGGCTGGGCCTGCTTGGGCCCGGTGATCGGCACGTCCATGAGGGTCTCGACCGAGTCGATGTCCTCCTCGTGGTACTGGACGCCGACGAAGTACTGGTTCTTGCTGACCGGGTCGATCCAGAAGTTCTTCTTGTGGAACTGGATGCTGGAGTTGAGCGCGGCCACCACGTTCTTCATCACGTCGACCTGGTTCAGGCCGAGGTCGGCCGCCTTGGCCCGGTCGACGTCGATGATGTACTGGGGATAATCCAGCCGCTGGATGATCCGGGCGTCCACGACGCCGTCGACCTTGGTGATCTTGCGGAGGATCGCCTCGGCGAGCTTCCGCCCGGAGGCGGTGTCCTTGCCGGTGATCCGGACGTTGATCGGCGACGACTTCCCCTCGTTCATCGCCGACCGGATCATCCCGCCGGCGTCGAAGGCGAACTCCAGGTCGGAGAACGCCGCGTCGGAGGCGAACCCGGTGCGGAGCATGTGCACATACTCCTGGGCCGATCGGTGGCGGTGCTCGGCGAGCTGGACCTTGAGCACGGCATCCATCGGCCCGGCGTTGGCCGTGTAGGCCGCCGACAGGTCGGCCACCACGCCCAGCTCGGAGATGACCAGTTCGAGGTCGTGGCCGATCTTCTCGCGGACGTAATCCTCGACCTTCACGATCCGCTTCTCGGTCTCCTCGATCCGCGTCCCGCTGGCCAGCCGGGCGTAGATCTCGAAGGCGCCGGAGTCGACCTCGGGGAAGAACTCGCGGCGGAGCTGGCTGCCCAGGATCGTCAGCACGGCCACCAGCAGGCCCACCGCCCCGAGCACCGTGATCAAACGACGCCCCATCACCCACTCCAGCCGCCGCACGTACCAGCGGATGCCGACCTCGATCAGCGCCTCCCAGCGGGCGAAGGCCCGGGCGAAGAGGCCGGGACGAGGTGCATGGGCGTCGTGTCCGTGGGCGGCGTGCGGCTTGAGCCATCGCGCGGCCCGCGACGGGACGAAGGTCCGCGACAGCAGGAACGCGGAGACCATGGCGAAGGTCACGGCCGCCGCCATCGGCCGATACAGGAACTCCCCCAGCCCCGGCATGAGCGCCAGCGGGGCGAGCACCAGCAGGGTGCAGAGGCTGGCCACCAGCTCGGGCAGGGCCACCTCGCTGGCCCCGAGATAGGCGGCGTCCTCGGCCGACGCCCCGAGGCCGAGGTGGCGGTGGGTGTTCTCCAGGCAGATGATCGCGCTATCCACCAGGGGCCCGATGGCCAGCGACAGCCCGGCCAGGGTCATCACGTTGATCGTGTTCTTGGTCGCATACAGGCCGATCATCGCCGCCAGGACCGCGATCGGGATCGTCAGGACGGCGATCACCATCATCCGCCACTCGCCCAGGAACAGGAAGATCACCAGGGAGCAGAGGATCGCCCCCAGGACGCCCTCCTCCACCAGGCTTTCGATCGACTGGCGCACATACACCGACTGGTCCATCACCAGCTTCAGGTCGATCCCGTCGCGGGTCAGGCGGGCCTTCATGGTCTCCAGCGAGGCCCGGAGGTTGTCCACCACCTGGAGCGTGCTGGCACCGCCCTGGCGGAACACCGGCACATACACCTGGCGGCGGCCGTTGACCCGGACGACGTTGGTCTGGATGTAGTTGGCGTCCTTGGGGGTCGCCACGTCGGCGAGGTAGGCCGCGTTGCCGTGCTCGTTGCGGAGCGGGATGTTGGCCATGTTGCCGACGAGGTCGAACATCGAGTTGGAGTCGATGGCGTAGTCCGTCTTGCCGAATTTGGCGCTGCCGGTGGGCAGGAAGACGTTGTACTCGTCGACCGACTTCAGGACGTCCAGCGGGGCCAGCCCGCGCGCCTGGAGCTTCATCCGGTCCAGGTAGAGCATCACCGCGCGGATCTTGCCGCCGTAGACCAAAGGCGCGATCGCCCCGGGCTGCGACATGATCTGCGGGCGGACCTCGTACCGGCCGGTGTCGAACAGGGCCGATTCCCCGTGCTTGGTGCTGTCCAGCGCGAGCAGGCAGACCGGCGTCGTGCTGGTCGGGTCATACGGCAGGACGACCGGGGGCAGGGTGCCGGGCGGCATCGTGGGGTATTCCCATCCGGCCAGCGAGTTGGTCTCGGTCAGCGCCCCGCTCCGGTCGACCGAGCTGCGGAAGTAGTCCCGGACGATGCTGGCGCCGACGATCGAGCGCGACTCCAGCTTCCGCCCGCCGGAGGCCTGGACCACCCCGCGCTCCATGCGGGCGGTGATGTTCTTCTCGATGCTCGCGGCGGGCATCCCGCCGTAGAAGGTCAGGACCTGGACCGCCGGGCTGTTGAAGACCGGGAGGATGTCGATCGGGATGGCCATCGCCGCCAGGCCGCCGAGCAGGGCGGCCGCCAGCGACATGACGGTCACCGCGATCGGGTTTCTCAGCGACAGCAGGATCAGGCCGTTCATGAAGCCTCTACCTCGGAGAAATCGGGATCGGTCGTTCGCGGGCGGGCGAATCAGTGGGCCGGGCTCGCCGGCTTCGCGGGCCGGGGGACGACGGCCATCCCCTTTTCGAGCGGGGAGGCGGTGCGGAGGATCACGTCGTCATCGGGCCCGATCCCGGAATCGACCTCGACCAGCGACCCGTTGTCGCCGCCGAGCGTGACGGCGACCATCTCGACCTTGCCGTCGCGGACCACCTGGACGACGCCCTGTCCTTTGCCGGAACGCTCGACGATGCAGGCGGCCGGCAGCGTCAGCCGCTCCGAAGGGGGTTCCAGGGAGATGGTGGCCCGGCCGTACATCCCCTCGCGGAGCTGGTCGTCGGGGTTGGGCAGGTCGATCTCGGCCCGCATCGTCCGCGTGGTGGGGTCTTCGGACTCGCCGATCCGCGAGACCTGGCCGCGGAATTCCCGCCCGCCCAGGCCGTCGATGGTGACGACCACCGGGTCGCCCGGGTCGGTCAGCACGACGTCGCGATCGGGCACCCGCACCACCACCCGCATCAGGTCGGTGCGGCTGACCATGAACAGGGGGGGCTGGCCGCCTCCGGACGCGGCCCGGATGAACTCGCCCGGGTGGAAGCTGCGGAGCGTGACCACGCCGTCGAACGGGGCCACGATCTTCGCATAGCCCACGTCCACGCGGGCCGTCTCCAGCTTCGCGGCGGCGACGGCCACCGCGGCGCGGGCCTCGACCACGTCCGCCTGGGCCTGGGCCACCTTGGCGACCGCGCCGGCGATCCGGGCCTTGGCCGAGAGGATCCCTAGCCGCCCGGTCTTCTCGGCGGCGGTGGCCGCCTCCAGGTCGCGATGGTGCTCATCGACGACCCGCATGTCCACGGCGTTCCGCTCGTTCAGGGACTTCATCCGGGCGAACTGGCTCTCCGACATCGTCCGGATCGCGACCAGGCGGTCGACGTCGGATTCGGCCTGGTCGGCCGTGGCGATGGCGATGTCCCGATCGGCCTCGGCCGCCTTGACCTTGGCCTCCATCTGGAGGGCCTGGGCCTTGGCCTGCTCCAGCAGGGCGGCGGCCTCCTCCACGGCCCTTTCCTCGCGGGGGACGTCGATCTCGGCGAGGACCTGCCCCTTCGTGACCCGCGACCCGATGTCCACGGCCTGCGTCTTCATGTAGCCGGAGACCATCGAGAAGAGGTCGACCGACTCGAACGAGTGGACCGACCCCGGCTGCACCGTCACCCGCTCGACCCCGCCTTTCGCGGGGCGGATCACGTCCACCAGCGGGGTCGCGGCCTCGACGTCCGCCGGCCCGGGGCGCGATTCGGCCCTCCCGACGCCGACGGATGCCAGGTGCATGGCCCAGGCCCCGCCGGCCAGGCCGGCCAGGACGAGGGACGCGACCATCAGGCGGGCCCAGTTCGGCCAGGGGGCCGGCTTCGCCGCCCGCCCGCCCCGAGGGGCGATCGTGTCCGGTGTCGATGTCAAGGGATCGGCCTCCAATCAGAGGGAACGGGGGATCGCTGCGCCTCGGGGCGAGGGCATGGCCCGGACGCGATGGATGCTCGCCGCGTCGCCTGGGGTTCGACGCGGTCGAAAACTCCCGCCTCAGGGGGATGGGCGGGGCGTGGGCGAGCGGATCTCATGGGGCGAACGGGGACGCCCCGCGACCGGCGGGATCACACGAGTTATCATACAGGAGCCGGCCCGGGCGGCGAGCGAAACGAGCGTAAAATCGTGCTTATAGACGAGGGGGATCGGGCCCCCGACGCGGCATTTCGCCCGGGATTTGTCGTCCGGACCGCCGGACGGGATGGGGCGTGGGATGGGCATCCGGGTCCTGGTCGTGGAGGACGAGGCGAATATCGCCGATTACCTGGTGCGGGGCCTCCGCGAGGAGGGCTTCGAGGTCGAGCTCGCCGGCGACGGCGACTCGGCCTGGCAGGCCCTGGCCCGCGGCGGGTGGGACATCGTCCTGCTCGACTGGTGGCTGCCCGGGCAGGACGGGATGGAGCTCCTGCGCCGCTTCCGGGAGCAGGACCGGCGTACCCCGGTGCTCTTCCTCACGGCCCGCGATCAGGTCCACGACCGGATCCTCGGCCTGGACGGCGGGGCCGACGACTACCTGTGCAAGCCCTTCGACTTCGACGAGTTGCTGGCCCGGATGCGGGCCCTGATCCGCCGCGTCGCCGACCGCGCCGACACCCGCGTCGGCCACGGCGACATCGTCGTGGACCTGGCCACCCGCCGGGCCGAGCGGGCCGGCCGCCCCCTGGACCTGACGGCCAAGGAGCTGGTGTTGCTGACCTACCTGATCCGCCACCCCGGCCGCGTCCTGAGCCGCACCCAGATCTATGAACAGGTCTGGGATGATCGGTACGACTCGCAGTCCAACACGCTGGGCGTCCACCTGATGGACCTCCGCCGCAAGCTGGAGGCGCTCGGCCCGCGCGTCATCCACACCCTGCGGGGCCGCGGCCTGTGGTTCGGCGACCCGCCCGGGGCGGCGGCCGAGGGGGACGGATGAGCCTGGCGTCGCGGATCTCCGTCTTCTTCCTGGCCGCCCTGGCGCTGGTGCTCGCCGGCTTCTCGGGCACCCTCTACCTGCTGGCCCGCTCGGACATGGCCCGCCAGCTCGACGCCCAGTTGGAGGGGGCCCTGGACATCCTCGAAGCCTCCGTGGACATCGAGCCGGGCGGGCTCGAATGGGAGCCCACCGACCGGCAGATCACCCTGGGCGTGGACCCGGGCATCCACGCGGTCCGCTGGGCGGTGCGCGACGGGCAGGGGGCCCTGATCGACCGCTCGGCGAACTCGCGGGCGGGCGGCTTCCCCATCGCCTGGGCGCCCCGGGGCTGGCCCGCCGACCCGCCCGATGGCTCGGCCTTCGGCGCCGCCTCCGGGTGGCGGATGGCGAGCCGGCGGCTCCGGATCGACGAACTCCTCCGACAGGGGCGGGGCCACCCGGACGACGAGCCCGGCTTCGAGGTCCAGTACCCGACCCTGATCCTGGTGGTCGGCCTGGAGCCGGCCCAGGCCGAGGCGACGCTGGGGCGGCTGGGCCTGGCCCTGGCGGGGCTCTCGGCCGGCATCTGGGCCTCGGCGGCCGCGGCGGGCCGATGGTTCTGCCGCCGGGCCCTCATGCCGGTCAGCCGCATGGCCCACGCCGCCACCGCCATGACCGCCGCCGACCTCGGCCAGCTGCCCGTCCCGTCCACCGGGGACGAGCTGGAGGAGTTGGGCCGGGCCTTCAACGGCCTGCTCGACCGCCTGACCGAGGCGTTCTCCCGGCTGAACGAGGCCTACGACCGCCAGCGACGGTTCGCGCTCGACGCCTCGCACCAGCTCCGCACGCCGCTGGCGGCCCTGCTCGGACAGGTCCAGGTGGCCCGCCGGCACGACCGATCGCCCGAGGAGTATCGCCGGGTCCTCGACCTCGTCGGGTCCGAGGGCGCCCGGCTCCGCCAGATCGTCGAATCGCTGCTGGCGATGGTCCAGCCGGGGACCTCGCACGAGGATGCCGCGACCTTCGACCTCGGGGCCTGGGCCCGCGACCACGCGATGCGCTGGTCGTCCCACCATCGGTCCGCCGACCTGGCGATCGACGTGGCCGACGCCCCGCTGATGGTCCGGGCCTCGCCGACCCTGGTCGGGCAGGTGCTGGATAACCTCCTGGAGAACGCCTTCAAATACAGCCCGCCCGGCTCGCCGGTCGCGGTCCGGGCCTGGCGCGAGCCCGGCGCCGTGGCGCTGGGGGTCGAGGATCGCGGGCCGGGGATCTCGGCCGAGGATCAGCCCCGCGTCTTCGAGCCCTTCTTCCGCACCGAGCGGGCGCGGCGCGAGGGGCAGGGGGGCGTGGGCCTGGGGCTCGCCGTGGCCCATCGCATCGCCGCCAGCCTGGGCGGCTCGCTCGAACTGCGGAGCGACCCGGGGGGCGGCAGCCGGTTTGTGCTCCGACTTCCCGAGGCGGCCGCCGACGCGGGGGGTGAAGCCCCCGGCCCGCGGCAGTCCGGTCGGCCCGATGATGACGGCATTGCCGGCCGAAACGCATCGGGCGGCCACGCGGGCATCAAGCCCGGAGAGATCGTTTGACGAACAGACGGGTATCCGTTCGCCGAGATGGGCCGGGCGGCCGTCCCTGACACAGGAGGTCATCGTGAGGCGTAGGATCACGCCATCGTTCATCGCCGCCTGGCTCGCCGCCTGGCCATTGGCGTCGGCCGACGAAGGCCGGGCGCCGGAACTCGCCCCGCCATCCGCCTCGGCCGACGCGGCCCTGCTCTCGCCCCCCCCCTCGGTCCTCCCCGGCGAATTCCGGCCGATCGACCTGGGGACCGCGCTCCGGCTGGCCGGGGCCGAGAACCCCGAGCTGAACCTGGCCCGCCAGCGCGTCGTCGAGGCCGCGGCCCTCCGGATGTACGCCGCCGCCCAGATCCTCCCCACGATCAACGCCGGCGTGAACTACGACGCTCACAACGGCAACCTCCAGCAGTCCAACGGCAACATGCTGTCGGTCAGCCGGAGCGCCGTGTACGTCGGGGCCGGGTCCAACGCCGTCGGCGCGGGCACGGTGAACATCCCGGGCGTGGTCCTGTCCGGCAACATCGGCCAGGGGATCTTCGCCTACCTGACCAGCCGGCAGGTGGTGATCCAGCGCGAGGCCGCCACGCTGGCCACGCGCAACCAGGTCTTCCTCCGGGTCACCCTGGCCTATTCCGAGCTGACCCGGGCCGAGGGGCGGCGGGCCATCGCCCTCCAGGCCCGCGATGAGGCCCGCGAGGTCGCCCGCCTGACCGCCGAGTACGCCGCGACCGGAGAGGGCCGAAAGGCCGACGCCGACCGCGCCGCCACCGAGCTGGCCCGCCGCGAGGGGGACGTCCTGACCGCCGAGGGGGACATCCTGGCCGCGTCGGCCGCCCTCTGCCGGGCGATCAACCTCGACCCGTCGATCCGGCTCCACCCGACCGACGCCTTCGTCGTGCCGATGCCGATCGTCCCCGACCCGCAGCCGCTCTGCGAGCTGATCGCGCTGGGGCTGCTCCGACGGCCCGAGCTGGCCGAGCGCCGGGCCGTGATCCGCGAGGCCCTGCTGTCGCTCCAGGGGTCCAAGGTCCTCCCGTTCTCGCCCACGGTGCTGGTCGGCTTCAGCGCCGGCGGCTTCGGCGGCGGGAGCAACCTGGTCCGGCCGGTCTTCGGCAGCCTGGCCGGCCGGTCGGACTTCGACGTGGTGGCCTACTGGACGATCCAGAACCTGGGGGTCGGCAACGTCGCCCTGATCCGCACGGCGGACGCCCGGCTCAAGGCGACGAAGTTCCAGGAGATCGCCGTGCTCAACCAGGTCCGGGCCGAGGTCGCCACGGCCTACGCCCGGACCCACGCCCGATTCGCCCGGATCGCCACCACCGAGGCCGCGACCCGCTCCAGCCAGGCGGGGTTCCGCGAGGACTACGACCTGATCCGCTCGCGAGGCACCCGGAGCGTCCTGCCGATCGAGCTGCTCAACAACTTCCGGCTGCTCAACGAGTCGCGTCGGGAATACCTCGACGCGATCGTGGACTACAACCGGGCCCAGTTCGAACTCTACGTCGCCCTGGGGCAGCCGCCGGCCGACTCGCTGGCCCGCCCCGCCCCGATCGACGGCATCGCCCCGTCGGACATCCCCGGCACGATCGGCGGCCCCGCGGCCGGCGCGCCCGCCGCCCCCGCACCCGCCGCGATGCCGAACCCCGGCTGATCCGGTCTTCAAGGAATGAGGACATGATGCCACGCTACTGGATCGCCCCGATCGCGGCGGCCCTCGGGGTCGCCGCGGCGGCCGGATGCGCGACGCGGTCGGCCGAGATTCGCCCGACGCCCGCCTCGGCCGCGATCCCGCCCGAACTCGTCGAGGTCGAATCGTCCTTCGCGGCCGCCGCGCCGGGGGACCCCGCGATCCGGCCGGCGTCCGACGAGGCGGCCGCCGACGCTTCCATCGCACTCGCCCCGGCCGCCGCGACGCCCCCGCCGATCCCCGAGGCCACGCCGCCCCGGCTCATCGACCTGTCGTCCGCCCTCCGGCTGGCCGACGGCCAGAACCCGGTGATCGGCGAGGCCCGGGTCCTGATCCTCGCCGCCCTGGCGCAGCGGACCGCCGCTCGCTCCCTACTCCTGCCGTCCCTGAACGCCGGCCTCAACTACCACGACCACGTCGGCCCGCAGCAGCGCTCGGTCGGCACGATCCTGCCGCTCACCGAGCAGTCGTTCTACTACGGGGGCGGGACCAACACCCTGGGGGCCAACACGATCGCCATCCCGGCCGTCAACATCGCCAGCCCCCTGACCGACGCGATCTTCGAGCCGCTCGCGGCGCAGCAGAGGGTCGTCGGGACGCGATTCAACGCGGCGGCCACCGCCAACTCCACCCTCCTGGACGTGGCCCGGCTGTATCTCGACCTCGTCGGCAACGAGGCCGTCCTGGCCATCCGGCGCGAGCTGGCCGTCGAGGCCGATCGGATCGCCTCCGAGGTGGCCGCCTACGCCGAGACCGGGCAGGGCCGGCATTCCGACGCCGAGCGGGCCGACGCCGACCGACGCCTCTTCCAGGCCGCCATCCAGAGGGCCGAGGAGGACGCCTTCGTCAGCTCGGCCCAGCTCGCCGAGCGGCTCACCCTGGACCCCTCCTCGCGGCTCCGGCCCGTGGCGGGGCCCATCGAGCCGGTCGAGTTGATCGATGCCAACGCGCCCGTCGAGTTGCTGATCCGCTCCGCCATGGCGCGCCGGCCCGACCTGTCCGCCCGCGACGCCCTGGCCATGGAGGCCCAGTACCTGGCCCACCGGGAGAAGGCCCGCCCGTTCCTGCCGACGATCTGGCTCGGCTTCAGCGCCGGGTCGTTCGGCGGCGGGAGCGACCTGGTCACGCCCGATCTCGGCCGCTACGACGGCCGGACCGACTTCGACGTCCGGGCCTACTGGACCCTGCTGAACTTCGGCGTGGGCAACTCCGCCCTGATCAAGCAGCGCAACGCCCGGTTCAACCAGGCGCTCGCCGAACGGACGCGCGTCCTCAACCAGATCCGCGACGAGGTCGCGACCGCCCGCGCCGAGTCGCTGGCCGCCCGGTCCCGGGTCGAGGTCGCCCGGATCGGCCTCCGGACCGCCGAGGACGGCTATCGCCAGGACCGGGACCGGCTCCGCGAGACGGTCGGCCGGCCGATCGAGGCGCTCGACAGCCTCCGCCTCCTCGCCGACGCGCGCGTCGCCCTCGTCCGGGCGATTATCGCGACCGACCGGGCCCAGTTCGCCCTGTTCGTCTCCCTGGGCGCCCCGCCCCCCCTGGACGTCCCGCTCGACGGCCACGCCCCCGGGTTGCCGCCCACCCAATGAACAATCTTGCAGATCAAAATCCATAACGAAAGAAACGATGACTCGGCCGCATCGCCCGGCACCGACCGCGGCGATCAGCGGCCGGGCGTCTCCGGGGATGCTTGCTGGGAACGCAGGCGGGTTACGATCCGGTCGGCCTCCAGGGCATCCACCCCGGAAAAGATGGCGATCAGCGGGACATCCGGCGCCACGTCCAGCGTCTTGACGAAGGCCGGCTTCGCATGGTCGAGCAGGTATTGCCCGACGGTGTGCGCCGGATACCGCAGGTGGCCGGGCCGGTTCATCACGACGAACCAGCGGGGGTTGGTGCGCGGGGTGGCCAGCGGCGACGGGCGGAGCAGGCCCCAGCGGTGCAGGTACTCGAAGGACACGGTCGGCAGGGCGAACGCCACCGCCCGGTCGGGCTCGGTATGGGCGTTGATCCAATCGCGCACGTCGGGGGTCAGGGCGTCCCAGTAATAGGTCGGTTCCAGCCCCGCCCGCGCCGCCCCCGACAGGCCGCCGATCAGGGCGTTGTAATAGGAGAGTTGGAGCGGGTGGTATCGCCAGGTGCTCCACGACCCGCCGATCAGCGCGACCGACAGGGCCAGGACGCCGGAGATCCGCGCCAGTCGGCCCCCGGCATGCCGGCCGAACCCCGCCCCGATCGCGGCCACGCCGATGCCGGACAGGCAGGCCAGGAACGCGAACGCCGGCAGGAACAGCCGCTCGGCGTCGTGCCCCGGCGCGTTGGGCAGGGCCCGCAGCACCATGAAGAAGGCCCAGCAGCCCAGCAGCAGGGTCCCCGCCCGATCCCGGAACCGGCCCACCGCCACCCGCCCGATCCCGACCAGCGACAGGGCCAGGGTCGCCGGGGGGACGCCAATCGCCGTCCAGGCCAGCGTGTTGTACCACGGTAGCGAGAACAGGTAGACGCGGCCGAAGAACAGCGTCGGGATGGGCAGGAGTTGCCGCCGTGTCAGGTTCGATCGGAGGAACGCCCGCCCCCCCTCGACCGGCTCCAGCCACCACGTCGGGTTGCAGGCATAGACGACGGTCGCCGCCACCGCCCCGCCGATCGCCAGCACCCGGGCGGCCCGGGCGTCCCGATAGAAGATCGCCCAGGCGATCAGGGGGGCCGGCAGGAACCAGCCCGTGAACTTGGTGGCCATCGCACAGCCCCAGGCCAGGCCGAAGGCGAGCGTCCACGCCCGGCCCCGGGATCGGCCGTCATCGCCCGATTTGGCCTCGACGGCCCCCAGGAAGGCCATCACGCCCAGGATCCAGAAGCAGAGCGTGGGCGTGTCGGTCGTCGCCAGGTGGGCATGCCCGAAGACGTGCGGCATCGACAGGAGGCCGAGCGCGGCCATCGCGGCGGCGGCCCGCCCGTAGAGCCGGGCCATCGTCAGGTAGACCGCCCCGAGCGTCAGCGCGAACAGCGCCGACGGCCCGGACCGGTACGCCTGGAGCGGGGGCAGAAACCGATGGGTGGCGATCCAACCGGCCAGCGACAGCAGGGCATAGCCGGGCGGGTGGCCGTTCGGCTCCTCGCGCGAGAATTGCCAGTAATAGCGGAGCGATTCCCGGCTCCACGGCGACCCGGCCGTCGATCCCGCCTTCTGGAGATAGGCGGTGCGGCCCTCCAGCCAGGAGAGGAACGGCGTCCAGGCCCGGCCGGCGGCGGAGTCGTCCCCGGCGACACGGGCGAACCATTCGCGGAGCCGATCCACCCGCTCGACGACGTACCCCTCATCCCAGGCCATCCCGCAGTCGCCCAGCGTCGCGACGAGCAGGGCCAACGCGCCCGCGACGATCAGCCCGGCCGCGATCGCATCCGCCCGGCGTGCGACGGCCGCCCTCCATCCCGTCGTCCCCATGATCGCGCATCCCCCACCCCGCGGAGCGGCCCAACCCCATCCCCCGACCTCGGGGGCCGAGCGGCAGTATACCGCAGGCCGTCCCCGGCGGCCCCGGGCGCCCGCCCGCCGGGACGAGCCCATCACGAGAGCCCCGGGCAAGATCGCACGGATTGGGACGGATCCACGCGGGTCGCCATCTCGGCGCGCATTATTAAACGAGTTCAGAGAGGCTTTTTGCTTGACGGGGATCGGAGACGCCATTAGGTTGACGAACTCACCTCACATCTTTCTCTGTCGAGTCCGTACTCCATTCGGAGATCTGGCATGGCCAAGTCATCCCCGAAGGCGCACGCGCGCATCCGTCGCGGCTTCACGCTGATCGAACTGCTGGTGGTGATCGCGATCATCGCCGTGTTGATCGCCCTGCTCCTGCCGGCCGTCCAGGCGGCGCGCGAGGCGGCCCGCCGCTCCCAGTGCGTGAACAACCTGAAGCAGATCGGCCTCGCGTTGCACAACTATCACTCCGTCAATGATAGTTTCCCGATGGCGATGAGCATCCCGAGTTCGGTGGCCACGATCGACGGGTCCCAGACCAATGGGACCGGCCACGGCGCGAGCGTGCT
Organism: Tundrisphaera macrotermitis; assembly: GCF_051175315.1. NCBI lineage: Bacteria > Pseudomonadati > Planctomycetota > Planctomycetia > Isosphaerales > Isosphaeraceae > Tundrisphaera > Tundrisphaera macrotermitis. The sequence goes on along the minus strand of NZ_CP195100.1, from coordinate 146,879 downwards.
GGTCTTCCTGCTGGGGAGCATGGAGCAGACGGGGCTCTACAACGCGTTCAACCTCAGCCTCCAGGCGACCGCGCCGGGCGGCCCGGCGGCCTTCCGGGTGATGAATTCCACGACGTACCTGTCCTCCGTGGCGTCGTTCCTCTGCCCGTCCGACCCGGGCAGCAGCGTGTTCAAGTACGGCTCGAATTACGGCGGCAGCGTCGGCCCGCAGTACCGCAGCGACGCCGGCACGACGGGGGTCGGGGTGGGGATGTTCGCGTCCCGCGTCGCCTTCGGCATCCGCGATTGCACCGACGGGTCGAGCAACACGATCGCCTTCGCCGAATCGCTGATCGGCGACAACTCGCCGGCCTCGAACAACGGCGCCGAGTCGTACAACTGCGTGCCCTGGCCGGCCAGCGCCGCGGGGTCTGGTGCGGACCAGGTCATGCCCGGCGCAATCGCGAACCTGAATAGCTACATCACCGCGTGCAACGCCATGCGGGCGGGGACGGCCAACCAGGTGAATGACGTCGGGTCGTACTGGGCGGCGGGGCGGATGGTCCAGGGCCCGCTGACGAACCAGCTCCTGACGCCGAACTCGCCCAACCAGGACTGCTACAACTACGCCCAGTACACCGGCCTGAAGACGGCCCGGAGCCGCCACCCGGGCGGGGTCAACATCCTGATGGGCGACGGCAGCGTGAAGTTCGTCAAGAACACCATCAACCAGACGACCTGGTGGGCCCTGGGCTCCAAGGCCGGCGGCGAGGTGATCTCGGCCGACGCCTACTGACATCGATCGCAGGCTCTCCCGGCGCCGGGGCGCCGGGGCGCCGGGGCGGCCGACCCGGCACCCCGCCTCGCGTACCGGGGGTCCCTCGCTTCGACGCGGCGTGACGCCGGGATGGCCGGCGGGATGGGAATGGAGGACGAATGATGAGAACGGCATGGCGAAGGATCGGTCCCGCGAGCCTCCTGATGGGAGGGCTCGGCCTGGCGGTCCTCCTGCCCGGGTGCGGGGCCGGCGGGTCGGGCGGGACGACGGGGCCGAATGCCGAGGTCCAGGTCGTCCCGCCCGTGGACGCGCAGGGCAATGCCTATTCGATCGAGGATGAATCCAAACCCCAGAAGAAGGCCAAGTGAGCCCGGACCCGCTCGGGCCGCCCACGGGAGCGGCCCGAGCGGCGCGGTCGGCCGCCGATGCTGCGGTCGGGTCGGGGCCATCTGCCCCGGATTACGCAAATTGTCATGGACGAGGCCGGTGTCCGATCCGTCGCCGGAACAGACCTGACGCGTTTTGACCGCCATTTGTTCGGATCATGTCAAATCAACAGCCATTATACATTCCGCTTGACGGTAGCCGGGGTGGCCAGTAGCCTGACCATTCTCCTCACAACTCTTTCTGTATACATTTCTACCCAGGAGATCTGGCATGGCCAAATCCGCCCTCAGGGCCCGTATGCGCACTTATCGCGGGTTCACGCTGATCGAGCTGCTGGTCGTCATCGCCATCATCGCCGTCTTGATCGCCCTGCTGCTGCCCGCCGTGCAGGCCGCCCGCGAGGCCGCCCGCCGCTCGCAGTGCACCAACAACCTGAAGCAACTCGGGTTGGCGATGCATAACTACGAGAGCACCAATGGTGCGTTCCCGATGCTGGGCAACGGTCCTAGCACGACCAACAACAGCCTCGGCCATGGCCCGAGCGTATTGGTCTACCTGCTCGGCTACATGGAGCAGAACGCACTGTCCAACGCCTTCAATTTCACCTGGGGTCACGTGACCTGTTGCGACGCCAACCCGAACGTGAACACGACCGTGAGGAACTCCTCGGTCAGCTCGTTCCTCTGCCCGTCCGACCCGGGCGGCTCCGTCTTCAAGATGGGCGGCAACTACGTCGCGACCGTCGGCCCCCAGTTCAATGAGCACTCGGTCGTCACGTCCACAAGCGGGGTGGGCGTCGGTCTCTGGGCCGCCCGGGTGTCTTACGGCATTCGCGATGTGACCGACGGCACCACCAACACGGTCGCCTTCGGCGAGGCGACGATCGGCGACAACTCGCCCGGCGGCCGCAACGGGGCCGAATTCTACAATTGCGTCGCCTGGCCCGGCTCCGCCAACGGCTCGGGTGCCGGGATGGTGCCGCCCAATCCGGCCGCGATCACCAATCTCCAGAGCTACGCCACCCAGTGCGTCGCGGCCGCCGCCTCCGCCGCCGGCGAGCAGAACGCGGCCCGCCAGTACTGGGCCTCGGGCCGGTTCGGCCAGGGGATCATCGTTTCCAACCTGCTGACACCCAACTCCACGACCCCGGATTGCCAGAACACCAACGAGAACGGCACTCATGCGATGAGGAGCCGTCACCCGGGCGGAGTCAACGCCCTGATGGCCGATGGCAGCGTCAAGTTCATCAAGAACACCGTCAACCAGACGGCCTGGTGGGCGTTGGGGACCAAGGCCGGCAACGAGGTGCTCTCGGCCGACGCCTATTGAGCCTCGACGGGGGAGCCTGCGAGGCGAACCCTCGCCAAGCAGGCCCGCCCGGCACTCATGATGATCGGGCCGGTGCGACGTGCCGGCACGAACTCCGCGACGATCTTCCCTCGATAACGGACCCGCACCCTCGGGGCTGCCCTGATCCGAAGGGTGGCGACCGAGGGTTCCTGGCCACTCTCAGGTAAAATCCCATGATGCTGCGAAAGATGATGGGGGCTTGTGGCCTCCTGCCGCTGGCCTTCGCCCTGGCCCTCACGCTCCCCGGCTGCGGGTCGGGTGGGGGCGGCGGGTCGCAAGAGCTGAACCCGGATGGTTCGGTCAAGATCGTCCCCGGCCCGAATCCCGCCCCCGGGGCCGTCCCGCTGGACCAGGAATACGGGCCGAACGACCCCCGGAGCAAGGCCAAGGCCAAATGATCGTGCAACCCGGCCCGGTTCGGGATCCCCGATCGGGCCGAGGGGAGGTTCGCGAGTGCGACGTTCGACGACCTTCGGCCTCGCGCTCGCCTGCCTCGCCATCCCTCTCCTCATCGTCTTCCGACCCGCACTGTTCCAGGGACGCCAGTTCGCGTTCCAGGATGCGGGTCATTACTATTATCCCCTCCTGCAGCGGGTCCAGCAGGAGTGGGATGCCGGCCGGTGGCCGCTCTGGGCGCCGGAGGCCAGCGCGGGGACGCCGTTGCTGGGCAACCCGACCGCCGCGGTGCTCTACCCGGGCAAGGTCGTCTTCGCGCTGATGCCCTTCCCCTGGGCCATGCGGGCCTACCTGATCGGGCACGTCGCCCTGGCCTTCGGGGCGATGTGGGCGTTGCTCCGGGGGTGGCGGGTCTCGGCGACGGGTGCGCTGATCGGGGCGTTGGCCTACGGCTTCGGCGTGCCGGTCCTGAGCCAGACGAGCAACATGATCTTCCTGGTCGGCGCGGCCTGGGGTCCGCTCGGGTTCCTCGCGGCCGATGGCCTGGTCCGATGCCGCCGGCGGATGGCCCTGCCGGCCCTGGGCCTGGTGCTGGCGTTCGAGGTCCTGGGCGGCGACCCGGAGATGGCCTACCTCACCGTGATCTGCGCCGGTGGCTATGCCGCCGGGATCGCCGTGTCGCGGTCCTCGGCGGGGGTCGGCCCGACGCTGCGCCGGGCGTTCCTGGGGCTGATCCCGATCTATCTCGGCCTGCTCGGCCTGTCCTGGTGGACGGCCCGCGCCATCCACCGGGGGGCCTCCGGCGCGGCGGGGCCGACGACGCCGTGGAGCCCGCCGAGGCAGGCGATCGTCGCGGCGGCGTGGGCGATCGGACTCGGGCTGCTGGCCCGGCGGGCGTGGCGCCGGGCGGACCCCGACGGGGGGGCGCGGGGCCTCGCCACATCGGCCTTCGGTCTCCTCGCCGCGTCGGCCCTGGCGCTGGCGATTGCCGGGGCGCAGGCCCTGCCGGTCGCCGAGGCGGGCGCGGAGAGCTTCCGGGCGGCCGAGTCGCAGGGATTCCACGACATCTACCCGTACAACGTCCATCCCTTGCAGTTCCTGGATGCGACCTGGCCCGGCGTCTTCGGCACGCTCGAAGGCGGCTACCGCTCGTGGCTGAACGCGCTGCCGCCCAAGCCGGAGAGCCGGCTCTGGATGCCGTCGGTCTATCTCGGCGGCCTGGCCCTGGTCCTGGCCCTGTCCGCCCTGGGGATGCGCGGCGGGCCCCCGTGGCGGGCCTGGCTGAGCGTCGTGGCGATCGCCGGCGCCCTGGCGGCGCTCGGGCCTTACGGCGGCCCTCTGATGTGGGCCCGGTACGTCCCGGGCTGGGCGGCCACGCTCGGGCCGCCCGAACCGGCGTTCTCCTGGCAGGTACGCACCGACGGCCACCTCCGCGACGGCGACGGCGGGGCCTACTGGCTGCTGGCCTCGGCGTTCCCCGGCTTCGGTTCGTTCCGCTACCCGGCCAAGCTGCTGGTGGTCTGGTCGCTGGCCGTCGCCGGTTTGGCGGGGATCGGGTGGGATCGCCTGCTGGCGGGCCACGACCGGAGGGCCCGCCGCATCGCGGCGCTCCTGCTCGGTTTGGGCGTCGCCACGCTGCTGGCCTCCTGGAGCGGGGCCGGCACGCTGCGGTCCTGGTTCGACGCCCTGGCCCTGCGGCTCCGGGCCTCCGACGAGCCGCTGGATGCCGCCCGGGCGATCGCCGACATCCGGTCGGCCCTGGTGCATGGGGTCGCCGTCGCGGCGTTCGCGCTGGGGGTGGCAACGCTGGCCGCGAGGCGGCCGAGGCTCGCCGGCGCGGTCGCGGTCCTGGGCCTCGGGTGCGACCTCGTGATGGCCAACGCCCACCACGTCATCACGGTGCCGCAATCGGCCTTCGAGGGGACGCCCCGGGCCCTGGAGTTGATCCGCGAGGCGGAGCGGGCCGACCCGTCGCCGGGCCCGTTCCGGGTGCAGAGGGTGGGGCGATGGTGGCCGGCCCGCTGGGCCGACCCGGACGGATCGCCGAGGGATTTCGACGCGATCACCCGGTGGGAACACCGATCGCTCCGCACCAACTACAACCTCCCCCTGGGCGTCGAATCGACCTTCTACTTCGACACCCTGGAGCCGGTGGACTACGGTTCTCTGTTCCTCCCGTGGTCCTTGTCCCCGCCGCCGGAGACCCTCCGCGCCCACAAGCTGAGGCCGGACCAGCCGGTCTGGTATTACCCGCGGCGGGCCTTCGACCTGTGGAATACCCGCTATTTCATCGTCCCGGCCAAGCTGGTCTGGGAGAGCCCGGCGCGGGGCTATGCGTCGTTCATCCCGAAATCGACCTTCCTGTATCCCAAACCGGGGACCTTCGACGGCCCGGACGGGCCCGCGCTCCGGGCGAAATGGGGCGAGACCGACGACTTCCGGATCCTGCGGAACGAGAATGCCTACCCCCGGGCCTGGGTCGTCCATCGGGCCTCGATCCTCCCCCCGATCCGGGGGATGGGCGTGGCCGAGCGGGCCGATCTGACCCGGGAGATCCTCTACCAGGGGGACGAGTTCTGGAGGCTGCCGGGCGTCCCGGTCCAGGACCCCCGCACGATGGCCTGGGTCGAGACCGATCGGCCGGCGGAGGTGGATGCCCTGCTGTCGCGGGCGCTGCCCGACCCGGCCGAGGTCGTCGCCGTGGACCGCGACGAGCCCCAGCGGGTCGAGATGACCGCCACGCTCCTCTCGCCGGGCCTGGTGGTCGTCGCGGATCGGTTCGATCCGGGATGGACCCTGGCCGTCGACGGCCGCCCCGCCGAGATCCACCGGACCAACCGGGCCATGCGGGGGGTCGCCCTGCCGGCGGGCACCCACCGACTGGTCTTCCGCTATGATCCCCGTTCGTTCCGCCTGGGGAAGATCCTGACGGCCATCGGCCTCGCGGCCTTCGTCGCCCTCGCGGCCCGGGCCGCCCGGTGGCCGGCGCGACCCCGAGATCCGGACCTTGCTTGACACCTGGGGAGGAGGAAGATGATGCGTCTTGCCATGATCGGGATCGCCCTCGTCGCCCTGGGATGGCCTTCGCCCGGGGCCTCGGCCGACGAGCCCCTGCGCGAGCAGGCCGCCGCGGCCCTGCGGCTGGCCGCCGGGTTCTATCGGGAACGGGTCGCGGTCGAGGGGGGCTACGTCTTCCGCTACAGCGAGGACCTGGCCCGCCGCGAGGGGGAGGAACGCGTGGGCGCGAAGGCCGCCTGGCTCCAGGCCCCCGGCACGCCCGCCGTGGGCATGGCCTACCTGGACGCCTTCGCCGCCACCGGAGACGCGTACTACCGCGACGCGGCGACCGAGACCGCCCGGGCGCTGGTCCGGGGGCAACTCCGCTCGGGCGGCTGGGATGACCGGATCGAGTTCGAGCCCGCCGAGCGCGAGCGGTTCGCCTATCGGGTCGATCCCGAGCGGCCCAGGGCCCGCAACGTCACCACGCTCGACGACGACAAGACCCAGTCCGCCGTGCGGTTCCTCCTCCGGGCCGACAAAGCCCTGGAATTCCAGGATGCGGCCATCCACGAGGCGACCCGATACGCCCTGGATCACCTGATCGCGGCCCAGTATCCCAACGGTGCCTGGCCGCAGCGGTTCGACGCCCCGCCCGACCCCGCCCGGTTCCCGGTCAAGCCGGCCGGCTATCCGGAGACGTGGCCGAGGACCTACACCAAGGCGAAGTACGACCACTTTTACACGCTCAACGACGGCACCCAGGCCGACATGGTCGCCCTGATGCTCGACGCCTGGCGCCAGTATCAGGCGAAGGGCGACCTCGACGCCGCGCTCCGGGGCGGGGAGTTCTTCCTCCTGGCCCAGATGCCCGCGCCGCAGCCCGCCTGGGCCCAGCAGTACGACGCGGAGATGCGGCCGACGTGGGCCCGGAAGTTCGAGCCGCCCGCGATCACCGGCGGGGAGTCGATCGGGGCGATGCGGGCCCTGCTGGGCCTGTATCACGAGACCGGCGACGGGAAGTACCTGAAGCCGATCCCGCCCGCGCTCGACTATCTCCGGGGCTCCCGGCTCCCGGACGGCCAGCTCGCCCGGTTCTACGAGCTGAAGACCAATCGCCCGCTCTTCTTCACCCGGGACTACCAGCTGACCTACGACGACGCCGACGTGCCGACGCACTACGCCTTCAAGGTCAACGACGGGACCGCGACGATCGCCCGCGACTACGAAAGGGCCCTGGCCAAGGGGCCGGTCAAGCCCGGGAGCGTCGCCCGCAAGCCGGGCCGGCCCCCCGAGGATCGCGTCCGCGCCGTGATCGCCGCCCTCGACGACCAGGGCCGATGGGTCGAGGAGGGCCGGCTCCGAACCCACGGCAAGGACGACCCGACCCGGCGGGTCATCGAGGGCCGGACCTTCGTCAGGAATGCCCAGACGTTGTCCCAGTACCTGCTGGCCACGAAGCCCTGACGCCCCGGCCGGGCCTCAGGAGCTGCCCACCTCGGGGCTGTTGTCGTGGCCGAGGATGCCGAGCTGGTCCGAAAACGCCCCGCCGGCCCGGGTGTGGGCGTAGAACGTGGCGAGGGTCCGGTCGTAGATGCTGAAGTCGGACTGGCCGTCCCCGTCGTAGTCGGCGATCAGCGGGATGTTGGTGTGGCCCACGATGCCGAGTTGCTTGGCGAAGGCGCCGCCGGCCCGGGTGTGGACGTAGAAGGTCGCCGTGTTGCCCTCGAAGATGCTGACGTCGACCTTGCCGTCGCCGTCGTAGTCGGCCACGATCGGGACGTTGCGGCGGCCGACCACGCCGAGCTGGTCGCTGAACGCCCCGCCGGACCGGGTGCGGGCATGGAAGGTGGAGGTCGTGGCGTCGAAGATGCCGTCGTCGGTCCGGCCGTCGCCGTCGAAGTCGGCGACCATCGGGATGTTGCGATGGCCCACGATGCCGAGCTGGTCGCTGAAGCCCCCGCCGACCCGGAGGTGGACGTGGAACGTCGCGGTGGTCGCGTCGTAGATGCTGAGGTCGGCCTTGTTGTCCCCGTCGTAGTTGCCGATGACCGGGACGTTGTCGTGGCCGAGGATGCCGAGCTGGTCCGAAAACGCCCCGCCGGCCTGGGTGTGGACGTAGAACGTGGCGGTGGTGGCGTCGAAGATCCCGAAGTCGGCCTTGCCGTCGCCGTCGTAGTCGGCCACCACCGGCACGTTGTCATTGCCGACGATGCCGAGCTGCCGGGCGATCCCGCCCCCGGCGCGGGTGCGGACGTAGAAGGTCGCGGTATTGGCGTCGAAGATGGCGTCGTCGGCCCGGCCGTCGCCGTCGTAGTCGGCCACCACCGGAACGTTGTCGTGGCCGATGAATCCGAGCTGGTCGGCGATGGGGGTGCCGGTCCGGGTGCGGATGTAGAAGCTGGCGTCGGTGGCGTCGTAGATGGCGGCGTCGGCCTTGCGGTCGCCGTCGTAGTCCCCTGCGTTCATCGTGCTGAGCAGCGCCCGCATCTCCAGCGGGCCGACCGTCGGCAGGAATCGGCGTCGGTTTCTTCGGTCATTCATGGCATGGCCCCATCACGACGCCCAAGGTGGCCCGGTTCCGATTGGACCGGTTATATGGGTTATCGTGCCCCGCCCGAGGCCGACTTGAGGCCGGTCGCCGCCCGGCTCGCCCCGAGGGGCCCCGATTGCGCCATCGGGGGCCGCTCGCCTCAGATGGGCAGGAGGATGTTGGTCACGCCGCCGTTGGTCTCGATCCGGCCCCGGAAGATGACGTTCACGCCGCCGCTGCGCGACCGGGCGAGGTTCTTCACGCCGGTGCGATAGCGGATCTCCAGCGTCCCCTCGCCGGTCGCGCCGCTGAACGTGCCGCCGCTCGACCCGTCCACGGTCCAGGTCAGGCGGGTGGGCCTCCCGGCGCGGTCGAGCGAGGAGGGATCTCCCTGGAGGTCGAGGAGCAGGAGGTTGCCCGAATTCGCGACGTTCTTGTCGAGCAGGGCGGCCAGCCCGGTCGTCTCGCCCGTGGCCCGGTCGGCGGGCGGGTAGAGGGCCATCTGGAAATCGCCGTGGAGGAAGGCGCTGGAGGTGCCGCTCCCCTTGATGAAGATCCGCGATGCCTGATCGGTGAACCGAGGGGGGCCGGTGGCGAACGAGCCGGCGAACCGGGCGGTGAACCGCTGCCGGGCCAGCTCGCGCGGGGTGGGCTGGCGGTCGGGGGGGTCGGCCTGCCCGGCCTCGGCGCGGCCCATCAGGGCGCCGAGGTCGAGCGCCCGGATCGGCCCGGTGAGGAGCGTCGGGGCGGTGGGCAGGTCGCGGCCTTCCAGCCGCTCGACGAGGGGGCGCGAGGCGCGGCGGGGCTTGATCCTGTCGGGTTCGATCCCCATGGGGGCGGCTCCTTCCTCGATCGTTCAGGGGAGGACGCGGGACCCGACCGCCGTGTTCAGGTCGAGCATCGACCGGCGGTGGCGGACCAGGGCATCCCGGTACTGGCGGACGACTTCGTTGTAGGACCGCTGGGCTTCGAGGTATTCGAGGGCGTTGGCCTCGCCCCCCTGGAACCGGCGATAGGCCGCGTCCCGCACCCGCCTGGACGACGGGATGACCTCGCGCTCCAGCTCCAGGATCCCCTCGCGGCTGAGCTCGAACTCGTGCACCGCCTCCTCGGCCTCGGAGGCGACCTGCCGCTCGATGGCCGCGAGTTCCACGCGGGTCTGCGAGGCGTTGGATTTCGACCGGGCGATGTTCCCCTGGTTCCGGTTGTGGATCGGCAGGGGGACGGTCACACCCAGGGCCCACGAGGTCGGGCTCTTGACGCCGAACGGGCGATTGTCCTGGAACGTATAGGGCTGGGCCAGGACGTAGATGTCGGAGAACCGCTCGGCGTGGGCCACCCGGACGTCGGCGTCGGCCCGGGCGACGCCGAGCCGGTAGGCGTTCAGGTCCGGCCGCGATTGCAGGGCGCACTGGATCAGCGCGTCCGGGGGCATCGGCAGCTCCGAAACGTCCCGCAACGTCGCGCGGAGCCGGAGCGAGTCGGCCTCGGCGCGGGGGATGTTCAGGACGACGGCCAGGGCCCGGGTCGTCCGCCCCTGGGCCTGGGTCGCCTCGCGGACCTGGAACTGGGACTGCTCGTACTGGGCTCGGAGGGCGTCGGTCGTCGACTCCGTGATCTGGCCCTTCTTCAGCAATTCGAGGTTCAGGTTCAGCAGCTTCTCGATGCCGTCCACGTAGGCCCGGCTGAACCGGAGCGTCTCCTGGGCCGACACCACGTCGACATAGACGGTATAGAGGTTGTCGATCTGGAGCCGGACGGCGTCCTGGAACTGGGCCTCGGTCACGCGCTTCGCCTTGCGGGCGGCGTCGGTGCGGGCCTGGCGCTTGCGGCTCACGTCGACGGGATAGGTGATGTTGACGTCATACTGGGTCGGGCCGCCCGGATTGTCCCGGCCGAACTTGCCATAGGGGACGAACTGGGTGTCCATGTAGAGGGCGGGGTTCGCCCGCAGGCTCGCCGTGAGGATGTCGGCCGAGGCCTGGTCGATCTCGTGGCGGAGGGCCAGCAGGTTCAGGTTCTGCCGGATCAGGTGCTCGATGGCCCCGTCCAGGGTCAGCCCGCCGTCCGGCCCCGGGTCCTCGGGCCCGGCGGGCAGGTCCAGCTCGCCGTAGCGGGGGACGTCGGCCGGGGTCAGTTCCTCGGGCCGGAACCGGGCGTCCGGCTCGCGGTCGATCGTCGTCGCCCGGGGGGTCAGGGCCCCGACCGGGGCGCGGCTCACCGACGGGCCGGGGCGCCCGCCGATCGGGCGATCCTGGGAGCCCGGGGACGCGTCGAACGACGTGGTCCCGGACGCGCCGATCGGGGCGCCAAGCCGCCCCGGGGCGTCGGGCAGCCCCGGCGGCCCCTGGACCTCGGCCGGCCCCTGCGCGAAGCAAGGGCCTCCCACCGCCAGGGCGACCGCGGCCGCGAGCCGGGCGCCCATCGTCGTGACTGAACGTTTCATGCCCCGAGATCCTCTCGTGTCGCCGTTGCCGGGCGAATGCCCCGGCGGGGGCGCGGGCGGGCGTCTTGCCTCGCCGGTCGATGTCAGCAATATCGGGCCGCCGCGGCCGCGACGTTCAGTAAACCGGGCCGCCGGCCCGATTCAATGGACCTCGGGGGTCGCGGTGGCCGCCTCCCCGCTGGCGACGGTCTGCGCGTCCTCGAACATCTGGGCCAGGAGCAGGCCCCCGACGGTCACCACCTTCTCGCCGGGCCGGACCCCCTCGCTGATCACGACGCGGTCGTCGGTCTCCTGGACCACCGCCACCGGGCGCCTTTCGTAGCGGCCGGGCTCGGACGCGGATTCGACGAACGCCATCGAGTGCCCGTCGCCCACGATCAGGGCGGGCCTGGGGATCACGACCCGGCCGTCGACCGGGGGGATCTCCAGCACCCCCCGGACCAGCATGTCGGACTTGAGCCGGCCGCCGTCGTTGGGGATCGAGGTCCGCACCCGGACGGCGTGGGTCGCGGGGTCGACCCGGTTGGAGATGTATTCGACCTTGCCCCGGAGCTTGTGGTTGAGGAACGGGAAGCCGATCTCCCAGTCCTGGCCGAGCTGGACGAGGTCCAGGTCGCTCTCGAACACGTTGCCCCAGACCCAGAGTCGGTCCAGCGGGGCGATCACCAGGAGGGTGTCGTTCTCGTCGTAGAGGTTGCCCACCGCCACGTCCCGGGCGATGACCAGGCCGTCGGCCGGCGATCGGAGGGTGAGCCGGGCCTTCTCGGCGCCCGGTTCGTGCTCCACCCGCTCGACCTCCTCCTCGGTCAGGCCGTAGACCAGGAGCTTGTCGCGGGCCACCTCGTACTCGTGGCGGTTCTTCATCTCATTGTTCTTGGTCTCGTCGTAGAGCTGCTGGGAGATCGTCTTGGAGGCGAGCAGGGCCTCGCGGATGGCCAGCAGGTTCTTGTCGTACTGCCACTGGATCCGCTCGATCTCGCAGGCGCGCTTGGCCTCGGCCAGCTCGGTGCTGTACAGCTCGACCAGCGGCTCGCCCCGCTTCACCGACTGGCCGACGGTGACATGGACCTTGTCGACCCGGCCCTTGAACATCGGCCGGACCTTGGTCAGGGTGTCGGAGATGTACTCGGTAGTCCCCAGCAATTCCAGGCGGAGCGGATGCTCCTGGGGCTTCGCCGCGGCGGACCGGATGCCCATCGCGGCCCGCGCCTTCTCGGTGAGCCGGATCGTGCCATCAAAGGGCGTCTTCGGCTCGGGGGGCGCGGGGGCGGGGGCCGGCTTCTTCGCGGCGCCGGCGACCGCGTGCCAGAGCTTCTCGGTTTCCTCCGGATAGCGCCAGCGGGCGATCCCGACCGCGGCGATCGCGGCGAGCAGCAGGGCGGGCTTGAGCCATCGCGCGGGGCGTTTCGCCCGGCGGTCGACCGGGGCCGATGCGGTTGCGGTCATGGGGGCCTCAGTGTTCGCCGGCGGGTCGCCCGCCGCGGGCCGGGAAGAAGGTATACAGGACCGGGATCAGGAACTGCGACATCAGCATCGCCACCAGCATCCCGCCCACCACGACGATGGCCAATGGCTTCTGGGCCTGCGAGCCGATCGAGGTGGCGAAGGCGGCGGGCAGGAGCCCGAGGATCGCCGTCAGCGAGGTCATGGCCACCGGGCGGACCCGGAGGATCCCCCCGCGCGTGACCGCCTCCACGGGGCTGGCGCCGCCGGCCCTCAGCTCGTTGAAGTAGGAGACCAGCAGCACGCCGTTCTGGACCGCCACGCCGAAGATCGAGATGAACCCCACGGCCGCCGAGATGCTGAACGTGGTCCCCGTCAGCATCAGGGCCCAGATCCCCCCCATCGCCGCCGGCACGACCCCGGCCATGACGAGCAGGGCATCCTTGAACGAGTTGAACAGGCTGTAGAGCAGGACCATGACCAGCGCCATCGACAGAGGGACGGTGACCATGAGCCCCCGGTTGGCCGCCTGCATCTGGGCGAACTCGCCCGACCACTCGACGCGGTAGCCCTCGGGCAGGGCCGCCTCGCCGCCCGCCGCCTCGACCTTCTGCCGGGCCTCCTCGATGGTGGAGGCCAGGTCGCGGCCCTGGACGCTGAACCGGATCGGGATGTAGCGGCGGTTGTTCTCGCGGTAGATGTACGACGCCCCCGACTTGTGGGGCTCGATCTCGGCCAGGTGCGACAGCGGGATCCGCGCCGCGGGCTTGCCGTCGCGGCCGGGCACGTCGACCGGGATCCGGGCGATGTCCTCGGGGTCGTCGCGGAGGTCCTGGGGCAGCCTCAGGACGATCTCGTACCGCTTCTCCCCCTCGACCATCTCGCTGAAGGCTCGGCCGCCGATGGCCACCTGGATCACGTGCTCAACATCTTCGATGTTCACGCCGTAGCGGGCGCAGGCCCGGCGGTCGATGCGGATCTCCAGGTTGGGCTGGCCCAGGATGTGAAACAGCCCCACGTTCTCGATGCCCGGGATGGTCCGGAGCACGTTGACCACCCGCTGGCCGACCTCCTCCAGCGTCTCCAGGTCGCCGCCGAACAGCTTGACCGAGTTCGCCCCCTTGATGCCCGAGAGCGCCTCGTCGATGTTGTCGCGGATCAGCTGGGAGAAGCTGAAGCTCAGGCCGGGGAAGTCCTCGAACTTCTTGGTCAGCTCGGCCTCGATATCCTGGCGGGTCAGCCCCTCGCGCCACTCCTCCATGGGCCTCAGGGGGACGTTGAATTCGAGGTTGAAGTAGCTGGTGATGTCTGTGCCGTCGTCGGGGCGGCCCACCTGGGACATCACGCCCCGGACCTCCGGGATCGTGGCGATCACCTCGCGGATCCGGGGCGCCATCCGCGCCGCCTCCTCGCGGGAGACGGTCCGGGGCATCAGGGCGCGGATCCAGAGGTTCCCCTCCTCCAGCTCGGGCATGAACTCGGCGCCGAGGCTGGGCAGCAGCCAGATCGTGAGGGCCAGCAGCCCGGCCGTGCCCATGAGGAACAGGGCCCGATTCGCCAAGGCCAGGCGGAGCACGAAGGAGTAGAGGGCCTTCAGCACCCGGTCGACGATCGTCTCCTTCTCCTCGTGCTTGTTGCGGAACAGGAACGAGCAGAGGACCGGGGCCAGCGTCACCGAGATCAGCAGGGCCCCGAGGATCGAGAACGCATAGGTCGACGCCATCGGCCCGAACAGGGCCCCGGCCGGCCCGCTCATGGCGAACAGCGGGAAGAAGGCGCAGACGATGATCATGGTCGAGAAGAACAGGGGCCGCTCGACCTCGTGCGACGCCTCGGCGATCCGTTCGACGATCGGCCGGGTCCGGTCCGCGCCGGGCTCGGTGATGTGGCGGTAGATCGTCTCCACGATGATCACCGAGCTATCGACGATGATCCCGAAGTCGACCGCCCCGATCGACAGGAGGTTGGCCGACTTCCCCTGGGCGAACAGGATCGAGATGGCGAACATCAGCGCCATCGGGATCACGATGGCCACGATCGCCGCGCTGGCCAGGTCGCCCAGGAAGATGAACAGGACGGCCACCACCAGCCCGACGCCGACCATCAGGTTGTGGATCACGTTGTGGGTCGTGACGTGGACGAGGTCGGTCCTCTGGTTGAAGACCGTGAGCTTCATGCCCCTGGGAAGGAGCTTCTCGCGCTCCATCTCGTGCATCTTCGCTTCCACCGCCTCGGCGGTGGGGAGGGATTTCTCCCCCTTGCGCATCATCACGATCCCCTCGACCACGTCGTCCTCGTCGCCCCGGCCGACCAGCCCCAATCGCGGCTGATGGCCGACGACGACCTGGGCGACCTGGCGGACGTAGATCGGCGTGCCGTCGGGGGCCGAGGTGAGCACCACGTCGCGGATGTCGTCGAGCTTGCGGGCCTCGATCGCGTCGGCCCGGTCGATGTTGGCCGGGTCGAGCGGGTCCTGCCCGCCCCCCAGCAGGCCGATGGCCCGGACGTTGTGCGACTGGGTGCCCAGCGTGATGATGTCGCCGCCGACGTTGGCGTTGGACGCGGCGATGGCCTCCTCCACGTCCCTCATGGTCAGGCCGAATTGCTTGATCAGGCGGGTATCCAGGAGGACCTGGTACTGTTTCACCGTGCCGCCGAACCCGGCCACGTCGATGACGCCGGGCACCTGCTTCAGGGTCCGGGTGACGACCCAGTCCTGCACCGCCTTGAGCTGGTTGGTGGTGTAGCCCGGGCCTTCCAGGACATAGCGGATGATCTCGCCGGTCGGGCTCCAGGGCGAGAGGCCGGGGCGGATCCCTTCGGGCAGGTCGATGCTGGCCAGCCGGTTCAGCACCTCCTGGCGGGCCGCCCAGTAGTCGGTGCCGTAGGCGAACTGGCACTTCACGTCGTTCAGGCCGGAGATCGAGGTGCTACGGAGGTATTGCAGCCCCGGCATCCCGTTCAGGGCGGTCTCGATGGGCACCCCGATCAGCCGCTCCATCTCCTCGGGGCTGGCGCCGGGGCTCTGGGTGATCACCTCGACCAGCGGCGGCGTGGGGTCCGGGTAGGCCTCCACGTTCAGGTTCATGGCCGCGTAAGATCCGCCGCCGACGAGGGCCAGGGCCCCCAGGATCACGATCAGGCGATTGTGGAGGCTCCAGGCAATGATCGCACGAACCATCCGGCATCCCCCACCGACCGAACTTCGACCCGGGCCCGCCCGGCACCGCACCGTACCGCAAGCTTCCCCATACGAGATCCGGCCCCGTTTTGTTCGGGCCGACCCGGGCCATTCGCCGCGATCGCGACCTAAACTCAAAGGGAGAAACCGAGTTCCCCCGATGGATAGCGCAATCGAGGAGCCCATGTCCGACAAGAGATGGAGCCGCCTGGCCCGGGTCGTCCTGATCCTGACGAGCCTGGTCTTCGGCCTGGTGCTGATCCCGGCCGGGCTGGTCGCCCCGTTCTCGCTGATGGCCTTCGACCAGGGCATCAGCCTGCCCGGGGTGGCGTTCGCCTCGGCCTTCCTGACGTTCCCCCTGGTGATCCTGGCCTCGATCCCCGCGTCGTGGATCTTCCACCGGAGGCACGCGGACCGCGCCGCGATCCTGGTGGGGCTGCTGCCGACCGTCAACGTCCTGGTGGTGGCCGCCCTGTTCCTCGCCCTGGGGTGATGGGGGGCGGGCGCGACCGCCCCGAGGATGGTACGCTCTGGGTTCGCGCCCGGCGGCGACCGGCGGGCGGATCACGCGAAGCGAAGGGCCGGGGATGGATCAGCGATTGATGGAGTACCTGCAGAGGATCTTGACCGCGCGGGTCTACGACGTGGCGGTCGAATCCCCCCTGGAGCTGGCCGGCAAGCTCTCCGAGCGGACCGGCAACCGGGTCTGGCTCAAGCGCGAGGACACGCAGCCGGTCTTCAGCTTCAAGCTGCGCGGGGCCTACAACAAGATGGCCCGGCTCTCGCCCGAGCAGCGGGAACGCGGGGTCATCTGCGCGTCGGCGGGCAACCACGCCCAGGGGGTCGCCCTGAGCGCCAGCCGCCTCGGTTGCCGCGCCGTGGTGGTCATGCCCCTGACCACCCCGAAGCTCAAATCCGACGCCGTGAGGGCCCTGGGCGGGGAGGTCATCCTCCACGGCGACAGCTACTCCGACGCCTACCTCCACGCCCGCGAGCTGCAAGGGCAGGGGGGGTTCACTTTCGTCCACCCGTTCGACGACCCGGACGTGATCGCCGGCCAGGGCACCATCGGCATGGAGATCCTCCGCCAGCACCAGCACCCGATCCACGCCGTGTTCGTGGCCATCGGCGGCGGCGGGCTGATCTCGGGCGTCGCCGCGTACATCAAGGCGGTGCGGCCGGAGATCAAGGTCATCGGGGTCCAGATGGCCGACTCCGACGCCATGATCCGCTCGGTCCGGGCCGGCGAGCGGGTGCCGCTTGCGGACGTCGGCCTGTTCTCCGACGGCACCGCCGTCAAGATGGTCGGCGAGGAGACCTTCCGCCTCACCCGGGCGCTGGTCGACGACTTCGTCGTGGTCGACACCGACGCCGTCTGCGCCGCCATCAAGGACGTGTTCGAGGACACCCGGAGTATCCTGGAGCCGGCCGGGGCGATGGGCGTGGCCGCGATCAAGCAGTACGCCGCGAGCCATGGCCTGTCCGACCAGACGCTGGTGGCCATCACCTGCGGGGCGAACATGAACTTCGGCCGGCTCCGCTTCGTCGCCGAACGCGCCGAGGTGGGCGAAGAGCGAGAGGCGTTATTCGCCGTGACGATCCCGGAGGAACGCGGCAGCTTCAAGCACCTCTGCGAGATCATCGGCCATCGCGACGTGACCGAGTTCAGCTACCGGATCTCCGACGCCAGCGAGGCCCACCTCTTCGTCGGCCTGGCCACCAGCAACCGCCGCGAATCCGCGGCGATCCTCGACGCCTTCGCCGGCCACGGCTTCGCCGCCATCGACCTCGTCGACGATGATCTATCCAAGGAGCACATCCGCTACATGGTCGGCGGCCGGTCCCGGCTCGCCCAGGACGAGAGACTTTATCGCTTCCAGTTCCCCGAGCGCCCCGGGGCTCTGATGCGGTTCCTCTCCAGCATGCACGCGGACTGGAATATCAGCCTGTTCCACTATCGCAACCAGGGGGCCGACTACGGGCGGATCCTGGTCGGCATCCAGGTCCCCGAGGGGGAGTCCGCCGCCTTCCAGGACTTCATCCGGACCCTGGCCTACCCCTGCGTCGACGAGACCGAGAACCCGGTCTACCGCCTGTTCCTCCGGTGATCGGTCCACCGGAGGGCGAGCCGGGCCCGCGCCCGGCTCGCCGGCACGGGGGTTATTGCGCGTCCGGGGCCAGCCGGGCCTTGAGCTTGGCGATCGCCGGGACGATCTCGGCCTCGGCCTGGCGGGCCCGCGCGTCGGGCTGATCGGGGACGTGGGGCCGGGCGTAGGAGCTGAGCGAGCGGAGGCCGGAGGGGGCCTGGCCGCCGTCGAAGGTCGTGCGGTGGCACAGGACGCACTGGGCGGCGTAGGTGGTCCGCTTGGCGGTCCCGTATTCGAGGAAGAGCGACTGGGCCGTGTCGGGGACGAACCGGAATGCCGCGGCCGCCGGGTCGGGGCCGGCCGCCGGGCGCCGACGCAGGTAGATCCAGTGGTTGATGCCGTCGACCGAGCTGGTGTCCTTGCCCGGGTCGAGGCCCGGCTCGGCGGCCAGCGCCCGGACCCGCACCTCATCCACGACCGGCGTGGCGACCGGGGTCAGGTCGGGGGTCAGGCCGACCAGGGTCAGGGCCAGCGCCGCCTCCGTGCCGACCTCGATTTCGGGCCGGGGGGAGTCCTTGCCCGCCTTCGCCGCGGCCTCGACCAGGGCACGGCCGGCCTCGGCCGACCCGGCGTTGAGGAACACCCGCGCCGTCCGGAACGTCGTGGCGCCGTGGAACAGGGTGGAGGATCGGCGATCGACCTCGACCCAGGGCGACGCCGGGTCGTTGGCGAGCAGCGACGCCGGCAGGTAGGGGGCCCGGCGATCGGCCCTGGAGCCGGCGGGGAACTGGGCGTGGAGTTCGGCCAGCCCGTCGGGCAGGTTCCTCAGGACGTCGGCCGGCTGGCCGCACGCCGCCACCGATCGCGCCAGGGCCCGGAGGACATCCGGTCCCGCTTTCCCGGAGGCCTCGAATCGCGCCCAGGCATTCAGGAGGTCCCACTGGAGCATGAGACGCGCCACCGGCGGGCGCAGCTCGGGGAAGGCGTCGACCTTGGCCGGCTCGTCCAGGAGGGCCAGCAGGGCGACCATCCGCGCGGATTGCTCGGCGGTCCAGGACTCGACCGGCGAGATCCGCACGTCGCCGCCGAAGGTGGCTCGGTCGGACTCGGTGCCGGGACGCTTGCGGAAGTACCAGCCCTTGACGTAGAAGGCCGCGTCGTCCTCGCCGGCCGCCTGGCGCTCGCCCGGCAGCGCGGCCCCGACTTCCTTGGGCTCGCGCTCGGCGACGAACAGGAGCCCGAACAGTTCGTTGAGGGGGCTGGCCGGGTCGGCCGCGTAGGCGCGGGCCGGCCGGGCGGGATCGGGCAGCCCTTCGGCCCGGTGGCCGACCGGGAAGAAGTCGTCGGCCGGCGCGGCCCCCGACGACGTGAGGATCAGGCCGCCTGCGAGCGCCACGGCCATCAAGCGTTCATACCCACGAAACATCATGCGAATCCCAACCCATCCTATTTAAAAAGCTTTCGCTGAATTAGAAGCTGTCGGAGGAGACGATCTCGGCCCCCTGGCGGGTGCTGAGCGCCGCGAGGATCTCCACGGTCACCGATTCCTTGAGGAACCGGACGGATCCGTCGGCCATCGCCACGTTCGCACCGCCCGGGTGGAAGCCGTAGACGCCGAGGTAGTTGGAGCAGTTGACCGCGCATCGGCCCATGTTCTTGGTCACGCCGATCCACTCCTTGCCCGGGTCGAACCCGCGGAGCGCGAGCACGTTGCTCTCGGCCCAGGCCGAAATCGAGACGCCGTTGGCGGACGAGGTGCCCGAGCCGGCGATCATGGTCCGCCCGGTCCGCCAGATCTGGGGACGCCCGGCGCACTCGACCAGCATGATCGTGTTCGAGGTCCCGTCGGTCACGTCGCGGAGGTTCAGCAGGCCGGCCGAGGACCCGCCCGTCGTCGACCCCGAGAAGACCCCGGTGACGTCGGCCGGCTGGGCACTTTGCATCAAGCCATTGGTCCACATCATCGAGTAGAAACCCGTGCTGGCCGCGTAGTCGGCGACCGCCGCGCCCCAGGCCCCGGCGGGCGAAGACGGGAACAGGGGGGTCAGCCGGGGGCCGGCCGGCGTGCTCGGGCAGAGCATCGCGTTCATGTAGGTCTGCACCGCCGTGCTGTTGCCGATCGCCGAATGATTGATCGACGAGTTGTAGGCGTTGAACAGGGACTGCTGCTCCAGATACGGCAGGATCTGCGCCTCCCAGTACCGCGTCGCCGGCTTCGACTCCGAGGTCGGCAGGGCATCGTTGGCGGTGTGGAAGTTGTGGATCCCCAGCGAGAGCTGCTTGAGATTGTTGCTGCACTGCATCCGCCGGGCCGCCTCGCGCGCCGCCTGCACGGCGGGCAACAGCAGGGCGATCAGGACGGCGATGATGGCGATGACGACCAAAAGCTCGATCAGCGTGAAGCCGCGACGGGCAGAGGTGACCCGTTTCATGATGGAAAAACCAACCAGTGCGAAGGGATGTGATGCAAACCGCGGGGGGCGACGGGACGGAAGGACCAAATTCCATCAGGTTCCAGGTTAGTCCTCGAAAACTCGTCGAGTCAACACCAAATGCGGACGCGGACTCAGTCTCAACACCTCATCCCGTGTCATTCATCCGGCTGCCACATGGCTTCGGGCGATGATCTCGGGCATCGCGGGGCAAGCGCTCTGGATCGGGGACGGCCCTCCGGATTCTAATGGTGGCCCCGGTCCGATCGGCCCGGGGAAGCGGGCGATCTTGCCGGACGGATCCCGGCCCCCTCGGATCGACCCCGCGCCGCATCGGCTCGCACACTTCGCGACCGCACCCGGGATCATCGCCCCTTCGGAGCCACGGATGCCGCTCCCGTCCAATCCATCCCCCCGGATCGCCCGCGGGATCAAGCCCGCCTCGATCGCCCTGGTCGCCGCCGCGCTCTGCGGCACCGCCGAACCGCCGCCGGAACCGGCCATCCCGACCAAACCGGCCTATGGCCTGGAGCGGCGAGAGGCGATCGGCGCCTACCTCGACCGGAGGCTGCCGACGACCCCGCCCGCCTCGGCCGGGGGCTGGGAGGCCGTCCCTGCGTTCCCGAACCTGACATTCCAGGACCCGGTGTTCGTCACCCAGGCTCCGGGCGGGTTCCGGCTCTACGTCTGCGGACGCCAGGGGATCATCGAATCGTTCGAGAATATGCCCACGGTCTCCACCAAGGCGACCTTCCTGGACATCCGCGGGCGGTGCCAGGGGTGGGACGACAGCGGGCTGCTGGGGCTGGCCTTCCACCCCGAATTCGGCCGGCCCGACTCGCCGAATCGCGGCTATTTCTACGTCGCCTACAACTACACCGACCGGCCGACGCCGGGGCCCGACCGGCCCGACACCGAGACGCCCACCTGCAACCGGCTGTCGCGGTTCACCGTGCCCGACGGCGCCGAGGCGGCCGACCCGGATTCGGAGTTGGTCCTGATCGACCAGCGCAACGACACCCTCTGGCACAACGGCGGCGGCCTGTTCTTCCACCCCGAGGACGGCTTCCTCTACCTGAGCATCGGCGACGAGGGGCACGACACCGGCAACACCCAGAAGATCGACCGCGACCTGTTCTCCGGCGTGATCCGGATCGACGTCGATTGCCGGGGCGAAGGGATCAGCCACCCCCCGCCGAAGCAGCCCCGGACCGGCACCACGGCCCATTACTTCATCCCCGACGACAACCCGTGGGTCGGCGTGCCCGACGCGCTGGAGGAGTTCTGGTGCATCGGCCTCCGCAGCCCGCACCGGATGACCTACGACCCCGTCGGCCGCCGGATCTGGCTGGGCGACGTCGGCGAGGGGGCCCGCGAGGAGATCAACCTCATCGAACGGGGCGGCAACTACCAGTGGCGGTTCAAGGAAGGGACCGTCGACGGCCGCCCGGCCCGCCCCGCCGAGGTCATCGGCCGGGAGATCCCGCCGATCCACGAATACTCCCACGCCGACGGCAACGCCGTGATCGGCGGCTATGCCTACCGGGGCCGCGAGCACTCCAGGTCGCTCCGGGGCAAGTACATCTTCGGCGACGTCAACGGCTGCGTCTGGGCCCTGACCGAGAAGCCGGGGGCCCGGCCGTCGGTGGTCCTGCTCTGCACCCTGCCCACGATCCCCTCGAACTCCTACGGCACCGGGCTGTCCTCGTTCGGCGAGGACGCCGACGGCGAGCTTCTGCTCTGCCAGATGGGCGACCACGGGCAGATCTTCAAGCTGGCCCGCGCCGACCCGGCCGGCATGGCCCTGCCCGCGATGCTGTCCGCCACCGGCGCCTTCCGCGACCTCCGCACCCTGGACCCGGCCCCGGGTCTGATCCCCTACGACGTCAACGCCCCGCTCTGGTCCGACGGGGCCGCCAAGAAGCGCTGGATCGCCGTGCCCAACGCCGGGGCCCCCTACGGCGAAGGGGAGCGGATCGGCTTCTCCGCGTCCGGCGAGTGGACGTTCCCGGTCGGCACCGTGTTCGTCAAGCACTTCGAGCTGGACACCGACGAGACCGCCGACGGCCCGCCCCGCCGGCTGGAAACCCGGCTGATGGTCCTGGCCGAAGGGGGCATGGCCTACGGCGCGACCTACCGCTGGAACGACGCCCAGGACGACGCCGAGCGGCTCGACGACGACCGGACCGAGACGTTCACCATCCGGACCGCCGAGGGCCCGCGGGAGCAGTCCTGGTACTATCCCAACCCCCGCGACTGCATGACCTGCCACAACCCCCAGGCCGGCTACGTCCTGGGCGTGAAGACCCGCCAGCTCAACGGGCCGATGGCCTACGCCGGGACCGGCCGCGAGGACAACCAGATCCGGGCCTGGAACCGGGTCGGCCTGTTCCACCCGGAACTCGCCGAGGCCGACATCCCCCGGCTCCCCCGGCTGGTCCCCATCGGGCGTGCCGACGCCCCGCTGGAGGACCGCGTCCGGTCGTACCTGGACGCCAACTGCGCCCACTGCCACCGGCCCAACGGCGTGCGGGCCCGGTTCGACGCCCGGTTCGACACCGCGATGGCCGAGCAGGGTCTGGTCGACGGCGAGATCGCCCACGCCTTCGGGCTCGGCGACGTCCGGGTGGTCATGGCCCGGGACCCGGCCCGCTCCGTCCTCCATCGCCGGATGGAGAGCCGCGACCCCAGCCTCCAGATGCCGCCCCTGGCCCGGAACGTCCCGGACGCGAAGGCCCTGGCCGTGATCCGCGAATGGATCGAGTCCCTGCCCGGGCCGGGCGGCCCGGCGGTGGTGCCGGCCGGACCATCCGAGTAGAGTCGGGGCATCGGCCCCCAGGCAACGCGATCCCCCGAGGAACCCCACCCATGAACCTGCGTCGTTGGTCCGAATCCGTGCTCGGCCTGGCGGCCGTCGTCCTGGCGACGGCCCCGGCCCTCGGCGATGAGCCGGCCACCCCGGTGAAGTGGAAGAAGACCGTGATCGAGGGCCGGTTCCGCTCCGAGGGCGTGGCCGCGGCCGACGTCAACAAGGACGGCAAGCTCGACATCCTGATCGGCGACTCGTGGTACGAGGCCCCGACCTGGGCCAAGCACGACATCCGCAAGCCCGGCGACTACGGCGACGGCCTCCGCAGCTACAGCGACTGCATGGCCTGCTGGGCCGACGACATCAATAAAGATGGCTGGATCGACCAGGTCGTCGTCGGCTTCCCGGGCAAGGCCGCCATCTGGTACGAGAACCCGGGCGACAAGCCGGGCTACTGGCCGGCCCACGAGATCGCCCCCAGCGCCTGCAACGAGACCCCGCTCTACGTCGACCTCTTCGGCGAGGGCCGCCGCGTGCTGGTCATGGGCGCCCAGCCCCCGGGCAAGGACGACGAGGGGACCATGGCCTGGTTCGCCCCCGGCTCCGACCCCGCCCAGCCCTGGGAGATGCACGCCATCAGCGAGCCGAAGGCCCCCGGCACCCAGCGGTTCTCGCACGGGCTCGGCACGGGCGACCTCAACCGCGACGGCCGCGACGACGTGATCTGCACCGCCGGCTGGTGGGAACAACCCGCCGACGAATCCCGGGCCAAGGCCCCGTGGGCCTTCCACCCCGCCAGGCTCGGCGAGGCCGTGGCCGACATGATCGCCTACGACGTCAGCGGCAACGGCGCCATGGACGTGGTCGCCAGCTCGGCCCACAAGCTGGGGATCTGGTGGTTCGAGCAGGGCGAGCCGAAGGACGGCCACCCGGCCTTCATCAAGCACGACCTGTTCCCCGACCTCGTCTCCGAGACCCACGCCCTGATCGCCGCCGACATCGACGGCGACGGCTTCAAGGACCTGGTCACCGGCAAGCGGTTCTGGTCCCACGGCCGCGCCGAGCCGGGCTCGGACAAGCCGGCCCACATCTACTGGCTCGAAGCCAACCGCGCCGCCGACGGCATGACCACCTTCACCCCCCACAGCATCGACGACGCCAGCGGCATCGGCACCCAGTTCACCATCGTCGACTTCAACGGCGACGGCCTGCTGGACATCGTCACCGCCAACAAGAAGGGCGTCTTCCTCCTGGAGCAAACCCGCGACGCGAAGTGAGCGGGGCCCCGCCCGCTTGGCCGATTCCCCGCGAATTCCCCGATGCGTCGCGGCCGATGATCGCGTAGCATCGGGGGATCGGTCGGATTCCCATCCTTCCGGCCATCCGATGAGGGGGCACCCCGTTATGGCCAGGCGTATGAGCGGCGGCATGGCGGCTCGGCTGACCCGGCGCGACTGGCTCCGGGTCGGGGCCGTCGGGCTGGGCGGGGGGCTGGCGCTGCCCGACCTGTTCCGGCTCCGCGCCGGGGCCTCCGTCGCGGCGATCGCCCCGAAGGCCAAGTCGGTGATCGTCCTGTTCCTATCGGGCGGGCCGGCCCACCAGGACACGTGGGACATGAAGCCCGACGCCCCGGAGGCGATCCGGGGCACGTTCCGGCCGATCGATACCAACGTGCCCGGCATCCAGATCTGCGAGCACCTGCCCCGGATGGCCCGGATCGCCGACAAGTACGCGATCCTCCGCGCCGTGCACCACCGGGAGTCGGGCCACCCGGCGGCGGCCTACTGGATGATGGCGGGCGCCCCGATCGAGCGGCCCGCCCCCGACGCCTCGTTCATGAGCCGGCTCGACCGCCCGCACGCCGGGTCGGCCCTGGCCCGGATGATCGGCCCGGCCGCGCAGGCGATGCCCCCGTTCGTGATGCTGCCCGAGGCGATGGCCCCCAACGGCCCCGAGCGCGCCGGGCAGCACGCCGGGTTCCTGGGCCCGGGGTTCGATCCCTACCGGATCAACAGCGACCCCAACCTGCCCGACTACTCCCCCGGCGTCGTCGCCCCGCCGCCCGAACTCTCGCCGGCCCGGCTCCGACGCCGTCGCGCCCTGCTGGACGGCCTGGACGGCCCCGACGACGATGCCGCCTTCGGCGACGACCTCGACCCGTTCCAGGCCCGCGCCTTCGATCTCCTGGGCTCCGCCGCCGCCCGCGACGCCTTCGACATCGCCAAGGAGTCCCCGGCCGACCGCGACCGCTACGGCCGCCACGCCTTCGGCCAGTCGACCCTGCTGGCCCGGCGGATGGTCGAGGCCGGCGTCCGGCTGGTCCACGTCAACTGGGTCCGCCACGACAACGGCAAGGGCGGGTCGGGCTACGACACCCACGGCGACCACCTTTCGCTCACCAGGAACAACCTCCTCCCGCCCACCGACGCCGCCTTCTCGTCCCTGATCGAGGACCTGGACGCCCGCGGCCTGCTCGATGAAACCCTGGTGGTGATGATGGGCGAGTTCGGCCGCACCCCCCGGTTCAACGACGCGGCCGGCCGCGACCACTGGCCCTACTGCTTCAGCGTGGTCATGGCCGGCGGCGGGATCCAGGGGGGCCGGGTCCACGGCTCGTCGGACCGGATCGCGGCCTATCCCGCTTCCGATCCCGTCTCCCCCGGCGACGTGTTCGCCACCCTCTACCACCTCCTCGGCGTCGACCCCCGCACCCCGATCCGCGACGCCCAGGGCCGCCCGCACGTCCTGGCCGACGGCGAGCCGATCCGCGCCCTCCTGTGACGCGGATCGGCGGGCCCGCCGGTCAGGGCTTTTTGGGCGTCGGCGTCGGCTTGTGATCGGGATCGATCTGGATCATCAGGTCGTCGTACCGGTCGCGGATCTCGTTGAAGTTGGCCTCCGACATGACCTTGTTGGAGAACATCTTCTCGGCCCAATCGAGCCGGGACTTCGCCCGCTCGATCTCCCGCCTGATCCGGGCCTCCTCGGCCTCCACCCTCCGCCTCGCCTGCTTGAGCCGGAGTTCGGCCTCGGGCAGCTCGGATTCCAGCCGTGCGGCCCGGTCCCGGAGATCATCGATCTCGGCGTCCAGCCGGTCTGCATTCGTCCTCGCCTCGCTCCCGACGGGACGATCCGCGGTCAAGTTTGCCCGGCGGTCACGCGCCCGACTCAAACCGTGTTGGATGCGGTCGGACTCCTTCCTCAGATTGGCGACCTGCAATTCCGCCAATTCGACGGAGTCGCGCAGGTCGGCCAGCGAGGTGCGGGCCGGGGCCTCGGCGTCCTCGGTCCGATCGCGGTTCGTGCTCCCGGCGGGCTGCACCTTGCCCGCTTCGTCGAAGAATTTGACCGTGGCCTGCAACAGGGGAAGCTCGGCCTCCTCCTCGGGGGTCCGGTCCTTCTTCGCCATCAATGCGTCCAGGCGCATCGAGGCTTTCCGGCCTTCCGCGAGGAAGTTCTCCCGGGGGGACAACGTTTTGAGGCGGGATCCGGAGGTCGACCCGGGGGCCGGCCTCGCGGCCGCAGGCGCGGCGTCACCCGGCGCCGGCAGCGGATCGATCGGGAGGGCGGACGCCTCGCGGGCGGCGCGCTCCAGGCGGGCGAGCAGGCCGTCGGGCAGGGGGGGCGGGTCGACCAGGAACTGGCCGGTCTTCTCGTCGATCGAGCGGATCGCCAGCTTGGGTCGGAAGTCCTCGGGCGTGGTCGTCACGCCCCGGTAGTCCTCGACCTGAATCTTCAGTTCGCGCCGGAACCGGAGTTGGGGCGGGGCCGATGGGTCGCTCTGGGGCTCGTACCCAGCGTCCATGAGGGTGACGGTGCGGGGCATCCAGCCATCGCCCACGGCCACGAAGTCGCCGGCCTGCTTGCGGCGGACCTGATGGTGTTGGATCGAGCCCATCCCCGCCGTGGCCGTCGGGACGATGCGATAGATCTCCTCGGACCGGAGCAGGGCGAAACCCTTGCGGGGGGCGAGCCAGAGCAGGCCCCGATAGCCGGGCAACCGGTTGGCGATCCAGGCGATCCGCACCGCCTCCTCGCCATCGATGACCTCGGTCCCGGCGATCTCCGCCTGGGCGATGCCACCGAGCAATTTCCCGACCCGCCCATCATAATTCAGGACGGACTCGGGGCCCGGGTCGAGCGGCGAACCCGGGTGCTGATCGATCGCAAGCGGGGAACTACCGAGGGTCCGCATCCCACCCAATCCCGCGTGGATCGCCTTCCAGTCCATGAGCACGGGCCCAGCCTGGTCCGAGGACAGCGCCAGGGTCATCTCGCCCATCGGGCTCCGGGCCAGGAACCGCCGAAAGTACCAACCCGGCGCCCGGGCGGGGCGGATGCCCCCCGCCCCCTCTGAGCCGCTGAGGGGCCGTCCGATCGCATCGATCCGGAGGTGATCGTCCGAGGCCCCATCCAGGAGGACATCGGCCACCTGCACGCCGTTCCTCGAGGTGCCTCCCTGGCTGGACCACTGGCTGACGACATAGCGGAACGACAGGGAGGGACGTCGGCTGTGTGCGTGGGCCACCGCCTCGGCGATCGCTGGGATGGTGAGGTCGGCCGCCACGGCGGGCGGTTTCGCGGCCTCGGCGGGGCCGGGCGGCTCGGCCGCGGCCGGAGCCTGCGATCCGTCCGGCTTGATCCCGATCGGTCGGCCCGCGGGGTCGACCTGCCGGGCCGCGGTCGGAGACGCGGCGGCCTCTTTCGGAGCTTCAGCCAAGGGCGTGGCGGCAGGATGCTTCGTGATCGCCTCGGTCGGCGGATCCGGCTGCTGGCCGAAGGTCCAGGCGGGCAGCGCCAGGGCGGCGAGCAGGCCGACGGCCAGGGCGGTCCGGAACGGGGCGGGGGGGGCGATGGGGTCGCGGAGGATCATCGACAGCCTCCTTTCCAGGGATCGGGCGGCCCCCGACCCGCCGCCCACGCCCAACGCGGGCGAGGGCATCGCGGGCCGGGACAGCCGTTCGCACACATCCACCAGGGACTCGGCATACGTCAGGCGGTGGTCCGGCCAGGCGCGGACGACCCGGGCGTCGCAGGCGCGCTCGGCCTCGTCGCGGAGCCGGCGGCGGGCCAGCCAGAACAGGGGGTTCCACCACCACAGGGCCACGGCCGCCAGTTCGAGCCGGGAGACCCAGTGATCCCGGCGGGCCAGGTGGGCCATCTCGTGCCCCAGCACCCCGCGCCAGCGGTCGGCGGTCAGGCTCGCCACCAGCCCCGAGGGCAGGTACAGCCGGGGCCGGCCCGGGCACCAGAGCACCGGCGTCGATACCCCATCCACGACCCGCGTCGGCGGCGGCCGGACGCCGAATCGGCCGGCCACGGCATCGACCTCCGCCTCCAGCCACGCGGGCGCCGGCACGCCCCGCCGCAACCTCCAACCGAACCGGGCGATCCGCGACAGTTCCCACGCCACCACGACCAGCGTCCCGATCCACCACGCCCGGAGGGCGATCCAATCCCAAGGGATCGGCGTCGGCCCGCGATTATTGAGCGAAACCGGCGACTGGGGTGTCTCGTGGATGGCGGGCACCAGAACGGGGGCAGGGGTCGGAGCAGGATCGGCCAGCAAGTCCCTGGCCTGCGGTCTCGGCTCCTCGGGGATGGCTGGATCATCCGCAATGGGGATCTCCTCGGCGTCATCCCATCGCAGAACCTCGGCGTCATCCCATCGCAGAACCTCGGGGGCGGGCCGCACTTCCCGGGAGGCGGCGACCAGGATGGGCGGTCTTTCGGGGAACTTCGGCACAGTCCATGACCAGCCCACGAAGGGGGGCATCATGAGCTTGATCAGGACGAGCAGCCAGAGGGCGTGGCGGGCCTCGGGGCCGACCCGCCGCCAGCGGCCGGCCAGCAGGGCCACGGCCGCCAGGGCGGCGGCGACCATCGTCGTTTGGGCGAACCACCAGAGCATGGGCCGGGCCCTCCTCGATCGATCGGCGGACGGGGGGAAGCGAAATCAATCCGACGCGGACGGCCCGGCGTCCGGGCGGTGGCGGTCGAGCAGGGCCCGGAACCGGGCGATCTCGTCCGGGGTGAAGCGGTGCCCCTCGACCAGGGACAGGACCAGGGGGGCGGGGGTCCCCTCGCACAACTGGTCGGCGAGGTCGCGGAGCCGGCCCCGCAGGAGGTCGTCGCGGCTGGACGCCGCCCGGTACAGCAGAGCCGGGCCGTCGCCGCCGGGGACGACCTCGGCGTAACCCTTGGCCTTCAGGCGGTTCAGGTGCGTCTGCGCCGTGGTGTACTTCATGGTCCGGCCCCGCACCCGCAGGGCCTCGGCCACCTGCCGGACCGTGCTCGGCCCCGCGTCCCACAGCGCCTTCAGCGCGTCCAGCTCGACGTCGCCCAGGGGCGGCATCGAGGCATCTTGAGAATCCATGCGATTGCCTCCTACAACATGTCGGAGTCATACTACGACGCGTTGTAGGAGGCGTCAAGAACCGGATCGGAAAATGGCGCGAGGTGGCCGCGCGGTGTATAGTTGGGCATCGCGGCCGGCTTGCCGGCCGTCCCCTTGCGCCTGCACCATGGAAGTCCGACGATGAAACAACAGGGCGGGGCGGGCCTCGAAGGCCTGCACATCGGGGATTGCGTCGAGGGCCTGCGGGGCCTGCCGGATGGTTCGGTCGACCTGGCGTTCGCCGATCCGCCCTTCAACATCGGCTATCGCTACGACGTCTACGAGGACCGGCTGGAGGCCGACAAGTACCTGGACTGGACCCGGGCCTGGACCCGCGAGGTCCACCGGGTGCTGAAGCCGTCCGGGTCGTTCTGGCTGGCGATCGGCGACGAGTTCGTTGCCGAGCTGAAGGTCATGGTCCACCGCGAGCTGGGGATGAGCCCCCGGAGCTGGGTGATCTGGTATTACACGTTCGGGGTGAACTGCAAGAGGAAGTTCAGCCGGAGCCACGCCCACCTGCTCTATTTCGTCAAGGATCCCGAGCAATTCACGTTCAACGTCGATGAGATCCGGGTCCCCTCGGCCCGCCAGCTGATTTACGCCGACGCCCGGGCGAATCCGGCCGGACGCCTGCCGGATGATACCTGGATCCTGCGTCCGCAGGACGTCCCGGGAGGATTCTCGCCGGAGGACGATACCTGGTACGTCCCCCGCGTCTGCGGGACGTTCAAGGAACGCGCCGGGTGGCACGGGTGCCAGATGCCCGAACAACTGCTCGGGCGGATCATCCGGGCGTCGTCGAATCCCGGCGACCTCGTGCTCGACCCGTTCGCCGGCAGCGGGACCACGCTGGCGGTGGCGAAGAAGCTGGGCCGCCGCCACGTCGGGTTCGAGCTTTCGGGCGATTACGCCACGCGGGTGCAGGCCCGGCTCGACGCCGCCGAGCCCGGCCAGCCGCTGGAGGGGGCCGACGAGCCGCGCGTGGGGGCCACGACGGCCAAGGTCCGGACGAAGCGGTCGCTGGCCCGCTGATCGGTTCGCATGACGGGGGAAGGGGATCGGGAGAGGCGATCCCCGCCGTTCGAGGCGGCCGGCCCGGCCGTCAGTTCGATCTCATCGGGCCGATGGGGATGGTGCGGGACCGGGCCCCGGCGTCCCCCTTGGACTCGCGGAAGATGGCGAGGGCCTCGTCGAAGCCGCCGGCCTCCCACAGGGATTCGATGGCGCGGTGGAAGACCAGGCTGAGGCGGGTCGACTTGCTCTTGGCCCTCTGGAACAGGTGGGTCGGGGCATCCCCCGGCAGGTTGCGGTCGTTCTGACGGCTCCGGGCGGCGACCGCCTCGGCGACCGAGCGTCGGCGGGCGAGCCGGCGGGCTTCCGCCGCGAGGCTGGCCCGGCGTTGCTCGGCCTCCTGTTCGCTCGCGCCCAGCGCGACGTTCAGGGAGTCCATCTGGGAGCGGGTGTACGGCGAGGGCTGGCCCGGCAGACGGGCGGAAATCGCGACGTTGGGGAGCATGAACTCGTCCTTTCGCGTCGGATCGGGAGAGATGGGAACGAGATGGGTCGCCCGCGATCTGGCGACGTGTGGCATTCTATCAGCGGACCGCTCGCAACGCATCTGGTATGCCATTGGATTTAATTTAATCCCGCGCGGGCCGCTCGGGGTCGCGATCGTTGGGGTTACGTCATCGGGACCCGCTCAGATCCGCGAATCGGACGCCTCGAAGACGCCGACAGGCGGCGATGTTCGTCGGCTCGACGTCGGGCGGCCCGGCGTCTCCCCTGGATGATTTTTCAAGATTCTTGCAAATTCGCGCAATCGTTGCGCAAGGTCTCGCCTCGACACGGGCGATCGGCCGGCCCGCGGCCCGTTCAGCCCAGGCTTCGCAGCGTCAGGATCAGGCCGACGACGAACACGGGGATCCCGAGGACGAGCGACGGCCCGGCGCC
Organism: Tundrisphaera macrotermitis; assembly: GCF_051175315.1. NCBI lineage: Bacteria > Pseudomonadati > Planctomycetota > Planctomycetia > Isosphaerales > Isosphaeraceae > Tundrisphaera > Tundrisphaera macrotermitis. The sequence goes on along the minus strand of NZ_CP195100.1, from coordinate 115,714 downwards.
GAGGAAGACGCCCAGGACCATCAGCGCGAACCCGATCGCCAGGCCGACCAGCCGGCCGACGAGGTCGCCGGCCCAGGCCAGGAGGCGGATCGGCAGCGTCACGATGGTCCAGATCACGCAGAACATGGGGTCGAGCCTATCACGAAACGGGCCCGGGAGGGAACCGGGAAGGGAGACCGAATCCCCTCCGATCTCGGGACTTCGGTCGCGGATCTCGGGGCAGTCCGCCCGGGGATTGCCCTTGCCAGGGGCGGCCACGCCGGGTCAAATGGCCGATGCCCCGGGAAGGGCATTCGTCGCGGGCGGCCTCATCTTGGAGGGCGTCCGCGAATCTCGCGCGGATCGGGACCAGGGCAAGGAGGCCGGCATGTTGCGTCACGGGGTGTTCGCCATCGTCCTGATCGGGGCGGCGTTCGCCGGCGGGGCCGTCGTGAACGGGACCGGCCTGGCCTGGTTCAAGGCCCTGGCCTCGGGCGGGCCGCGGATCGTGGTCGACGGCGGCCCGGCGCGAGGCCCGACCCAGGCGCCGCCGGCCCCGGCGGAGCGGACCAACCCGTTCCCCACGGCCCAGGCTCCGCTCCTGGACCTGGGCCTGCCCCCGGCCCCCGCGTCCGACGGTCCCGACTCGCTGGCCGAGTCCCCGGCCCCGCCACCCGCGCGGCCTGCGGCCCCGCCGGCCGCCGCCCCGCTCGTCGCGGCGGCCGTGCCGCCCACGCTCGCCACGCCCCCGGCGTTCGAGACCGGGCCGGCCCCGGAATCGGCCCCCGCCCCGCTCCCCGACCCGGCGCCGCCCAAGTCCGACCCGGTGGCCCGCCTGGCCTCGACCCAGTCCGATGACGCCCCGGCCGCATCGGCACCGGGATCGGCACCCGCGACCGGCCCGGCCCGCGACTGGGCCGAGTTGCGGCGGAGGTTCCGGGCCGCCGGGATCGCCCGCTACGAGATCACGTCCGAGGTCGAGGGCCAGGCCAAATTCTCGTGCGTGATCCCGGTCGACGGCCTCCGCGCCGTGGGGCACCAGTTCGAGGCCGAGGGGGACGACGAGTACCAGGCCGCCGAGGCCGCCCTCCGCCGGATCGCCCTGTGGCGGGCCACCGAGGCGAAGTGAGGCCGGGGCCGGCGCACGGGCCGGCCAGATGGCCTGGCGATGCCTTGTCCCGCTCGCTACGATTGGGCGTCTGGCCCCGTCGCGCCGCGACCCTTCGACATCCCACCGAGACGAGACACCCCGGAAAGGTTCGCGCATGGCCGACGATTCGCCGTCCCGCCTGCTCTTGATCGTCGCCGGCAGCACGCTGCGGGCCGAGGAGCGGGACCGGCCCCTGGCCTACTATCTCAAGCAGCAGGTCGAGCACGCCGCGGACAAGATCGGCGCCGAGTTCCGGGTGCTGGTCGTGGCCGACTTCCGCTGGCTCAACGACAAGCCGCTCCAGGTCTGGCCCACGATCTCGGTCGGCGGCCCGGGCGTGAACGCCCTGGCCCACCGATGGTTCGAGGAGGTCCCGTTCTCGCTGGCCGTGGACGAGCAGTATTGCATCCAGATGGACCCGGACCTCGACGAGCCCCGGGTCAGCATCTGGGGGATGGACAATCCCTCCACCCAGATCGCCGCGGCGGTCTTCGTCGCCCGCTTCCTTCCGCGCTTCCTCGAACACGCGGCCACCTTCACCCCCGACCCGGTCGACCCCGAAGACCCCGACGAGTGAGCGACGGCCGCTTCCGCTTCGGGCCGGCCAGCGCGACCGGGGCGGGCGCCGGGGCCGGCCCGCGCAGGCGGCCGGCGATCCATCGCGGGATCGCCCGGATCGGCGCGTCGGTGCCCGGCTCGATGGCCATCCGCCAGGCCAGGGCCAGCAGCAGGATCAGGGCCGAGGCGAGCGAGTTGCCGTAGGCCGCCGCCTCGCGCCGGAACGGGATCGACAGGGCCAGCACGCTCAAAGACAGCGCCACGGACCCCACCATGACGGCCCGCTCCCTGGACCGCCGCGGGGCGTCCAGGCCGAGGTGGAGGGCCATCGTCAGCGGATACAGCAACCAGACGTAGAAGTAATTGAACGACAGGGGCGAGAACAGCAGGATCAGGAGGATCAGCATCGCCCACTCGATCGACGCCGTCGGGCCGGATTCCCTGCGTTTCCAGGGCATGACGGCGACGTAGAGGCCGCCCAAAGTCGCTGCCGCCATGAGGATGATCCGGTTGATGGTGGCGAAGTCCAGGTCGGCGACGTTCACCTTCCAGCCGTCCTTGGCCTCGCCGTCGGCCGGGACCGGCCGGAGCAGGCGGTTGGCCAGGGCCATGATCGACTGGTTCTTGTAGCCGAACCCGCGCTCGGGCCTCTGGGCGATGCTGCCCGAGTCATAGCGGAAGACCATGCCCACCGTCCAGGTGCCCAGGTCGCGATAGGCGCCGGTGACGCCCCGGAACGGCATCGGGGCGACCAGCACGGACAGGGTCAGCGCGACAATCAGGGCGAGCGTCGCGCGGCCCATCCTCCGATAAACGAAGTAGCCGATGGCCATGAACGGGAACGCCTTGATGGCCGCCGCGATCGCCACCAGGACCCCGGCGCCGATCGGCCTCCGCAGCCGCAGGCAGGCCCCGGCCCCCACCATGCAGGCCAGAAGCACCAGGTTCGGCTGCCCCAGCAGGTAGGTATCGTGGACGTAGGCCGCCACGCCCAGGGACGGGACCAGGTAGAGCCACTTCGATTGCCGATCCCACGACTTGCCCGCCGCCAGCCAGACCGAGAGCCAGGCCGCCGCGGCCCACGCCAGCGAGTTCACCGCGACCAGCAGCGTGATGAACGGGACCTCGCCGGCCGCGCTCGCCACGGCGAACAGGGCCGCGCACGAAGGCGGGTACATGAACGGGAACGGCCGCGCGTCCTCGGGGTAGACCGACACGCCGTGGGCCTCGGACCTCCCGGCGTAGTACCAGAGGGTATAATCCTTGTTGCTCCGGTGGGTGGCCCCGTTGAGCAGGGGGGCGAAGGCGAAGCCGATCACCGTGGCCCCGAACAGCATCAGCAGCCGGATGCGCTCCCGGGTCGTCGCGGCCCGGTCCTGGTCTCGTCCGTCGTCGCTCACGATGCGTCTCCTCCGATCCGGGTCCGGCCGCCGTGGGCCTTGCGTCCGGGCATGTCGAGGCGGTAGGTATGATTCGAGCCCCGGGCCGCGTCGCAGCGACGCCCCGAGATCCCCGCCCGGAGCCCGCCGCCATGCCGCCCCGCCGCGAGCCCCGCCCGTCGCCGAGCCGTCGCGATCGCCGGGGGCCGGCCCCTGCCGCACGGCGGTCGAGGGTCAAGGTGCTGGCGGGCGTGGTCGCGGTGGTGGTCGGGCTGGTCGGCGGGTTGATCGCCTGGCCTCGCGTCCGCCCCCCGACCGCCGAGGCCCGGATGGCGGAGGCCCGCGCCCTGCTGGCGGCCGACCGCGTGGCGGAGGCCGATCGGGCCTTGGGGCGTGCCCTCGAACTCGATCCGGCGAACGCCGAGGCCTGGCGGCTCCGGCTGGAGATCCTCCGGGTCGAGGACCGGACGGTCGAGGCGCTGCAACTGGGACGGCTCGCGCTGAAGCGGGTCGCGTCGGAGGATCGGGGCGGGCTGCTCCGGTCCGCGACCGCCGCCGCGTTCGCCGAGATCCCCGACGACCAGGCCCGCGATCGCCTGGCGCGCCGGATCGCCGCCGACCCGGATGACGTCGATGCCCGGGTGGCGCTCTGGAACCGGATGGCCGCCATGCCCCGGGCCGGGGACGCCGGCCGGGACGAACGGATCGCCGGGCTGACGGCCATCCTCGACCGGGATCCCGGCCGGGCCTTCGCCCGCGCGTCGCTGGCCGAAGCCCTGGCCGATGCCGGCGAGGTCGATCGCGTCCGCGACCTGCTCGACGCCTGGCCCGAGCCGGACCGGGACGCCCGCTACGACCGGATCCGGGGGCGCTGGGACCTCGACCACGACCGCCGCCCCGACCGCGCCGCCGACGCGTTCCGCCGGGCCGTCGGGGCGATGCCCCACGACTGGAAGGCCCATTACGGCCTGGCCCGCGCGCTCCGCGCCCTCGGCCAGGAGGCCGAGGCCCGCCGCGAGGCCGAGGCCGTCGCCCGGCTCCGCGAGTTGCTCGACCCGTCCACCCTGGGCCCCCGCCTGGCCTCGGGCCTGCGGTCGCCCGGGGACCCCCGCGCCGCCGCCGACCTCGCCGACCTGTGCGATCGGGCCGGCCTGCACGACTTGGCCGACGCCTGGCGGGGCGAGTCCGCACCAGCACCAGGGATCGGAAACCGATCTCCCCGATGATGTTGCGCCGACGAGCCCCGGCGCCCCTTGGGTTCGTTTCGGCGGAACTTCTCCGAGAAGATCGAGCGTCGTCCCTTGGGTTCGTTTCGACGCAAAGGGACCGAGGAGATCGGAGGCCCGGCGTTGGGTTCGTTTCGGCGAAGAGCCTGGAAGTCGATCCGACGCTGCCCCTTGGGTTCGTTTAGGCTCCCGGGTGGCCGTGGTCGGCTTGCCAACCACGGCGCCCACGGGCATGCGAAGCGAGGCCGGACGACGAACCGGCGGATTCCAACCGACGGACGCAAGGGCCGACGCCATGACCCCGACTCGCCGGCGCCGTGGTTGGCAAGCCAACCACAGCCACCCAGATCCCCGGGAACCGATGGGTGGCAGGGGTTTCGGCGCCAGCCGACCCCGGCGCCCGGCCAACTGTCTCGCTGAATTTGCGGCATCCATGCCGGGCTCGCGTTGGGTTCGTTTCGCCGCCGGCCGTCCCGACCGTCCATCCGCCCGTCGTTGGGTTCGTTCGGGGACATCGGGGCGATCCCGGCATTCGGGCCGCAGCTTAGCCCCAGTCCCCCGAACCGACAAGGCCAGCGACGGCCCGGGGCGCGAACGGGGGCCGGGCGGGGCGTGTCCGATCGGATCGAGGCCGCCAATCACCCGGGAGGAACGATCATGACCGACGACTTCGCCGCGCTGTTCGCCTTCAACCGCTGGGCCGACGGGAGGGTCATCGCCGCCTGCCGCGCCCTGGGCCCCGAGGATTACCGACGCGAGCCCGCCCCCGGCTGGCCGTCGGTCCATGCCACCCTGGTCCACCTGGCCGGGTCCACCCGGGCCTGGGCCCGCCGGTTCCGGGGCGAGGTCGTGACCGCCCTGCCCGGCGCGGGGGAGGTGCCGGACCTGGAGGCCGCCGCCCGCCTGCTGGGCGAGGCCCACGACGAATTCGATGCCGTGGCCCGCGAGCTGACCCCCGAACGGCTGGCCGCCCCCTGGACCTACCGCAACATGCGCGGGGAGGACTGCACGGCCCCGCTCTGGGCGGCGCTCCGGCACGTGGTCAACCACGCGACGTACCATCGCGGCCAGGTCGCCTCGAAGTTGGGGCGGCTGGGCGCCCCGTCCCCCGAGACCGACCTCATTCGCTGGGCCTTCGAGACATCCCCCCGGCCGTCGTGAGCCGGGGGCATCGGCGGGGCGGGCGGGCCGGGTCACGGGCCGCCCGGGGGGGCGTCGACCGGCTCCAGCGACACGTCGTCGATCCAGACCTCGCCGATCTCGGCATTGGGGGTGACGATCCGGAAGTCGAGCGCCAGGGTTGTCGCCTCGAGCTCGGTCCGGAACACCTTCTCGACCTTGACCCAGCGGCCGACCGTCCGGAGCGTCTGCTCCGACGCCCCCTCGACCAGCGGCTTCCAGGCGCTCGTGCTTTCGCGGTACTGGGCGATCCGGGCCCGGAACTCCCCTTCCGTCCCGTGGGCGATGAAGTACGAATAGCGGAGCCTCATCCGCGTCCCATAGCGAACCTTACGCTCGGGGAAGCGGTAGTACTGGTTGCCCGGGACGTCGGCCTCCAGGTGGAGGCTGTCGGGGCCGGACAGGGCCATCCGGCTATCCTTGCGATCCTCGGCCGGCTCGCCCCAGGTGTCGCGGGGCTGGGCCAGGTATTGCTCCCGGTCGAGCGGCAGGTTGTCCCGGAAGGCCGTGGCCCCCAGGTGCAGTTCCAGTTCGCGGCGGCCGAGCAGGGGGTCGTAGTCGCCGAACAGGTCGTGCTGGTGTTCGAGCCGGAGCCGGACCCGGAGCGTCCCGCCCGGCGCGATCGTGACCGGCGCCAGCGGCTCGGGGTCCGACCCCCTGGGCCGGGCCGGGGCCTGGGCGGGGATCGGCCCGGCGTCCAGGCGGACCACCACCCGCTCGCGGCAGCGCTGGCACTCTTCGGCCGAGGTGATGATGTCGGCGAAGGCGGTCGAGCCGGCCGACCCTTCGAGCATCGCGGCGGAGCGCCGGGGCGTGGCGTGGACGGGGACGCGGGAGTTGGACAGCCAGCCCTCGACCCGGGCGGTGACGTCGCTGGGCGTCAGGGTCATCGGGGCGTCGGCGTCGAGCCGGAACGCGTAGTCGACCTGCCAGTCCCCCTGGTCTTGCGCCAGGACGCGCTCGACCACGACGAGGCGGGCGGTGGCGGGGGACGTCGGGGCGGAGATGTCCCCGGCGGAGGCGGGCGGGGAGGACGAGGGGGCCAGGGCGGCCAGGAGGATCGCGGCCAGGGGCCGGACGAGACGGACGCCGATCGGGGGTCGGAGCTTCATGGGGTACCTCGTCTCCTTCCATGGAGTCGGGCATCGGACCGTTCGCATCCCACGAGGGCGTGCGAACCCACGGGCCTCTGCCGCCGGGGGTGGTCCTCGTCCCCCCGGGGGCCTCGCCGCATCGCGAGACGTCGATCAATGCGAGGTGGGCCCCGCCGCGGCATCGCCGCCCGCGTCGCCCGCCATCTCTCACCCTACAACATCCTGTTTTCCGGGGTGCTTCATCACAAAAAATCCCCGATCCGTCAATCCGACCTCGGCCCTCCGCCCGGCGGCCGGATGTTCGCTTGTGGATTCCTCTCGATTGGGGTAGGAGTCGTCATCGTGCAGCAACCTCCCCCCACGCCCGATGCTCGCGGCACGGGCCGTCGAAACGAAGGGATTCAAGGATGATCTCTCGCAGGGCCTCCCTTCCTCCGCTGCTTTCCTGCGGGATTTTCCTGGGCCTCGCGCTCGCGGCCGGCGCGGCCCGGGGCGACGCGATGCAAGCCTGGTCGGGCGCCTCGGCCATGGCCGGGTCCAAGGATTACGCGGGCAGCCTCGCGACCTCATCGAATCAAACCGGCCCGACCGCCTCGGCAACCGATCGGTGGAGCCGCAGCACCGGATTCACCCCGGCCACCATGTGGGGGCCGGGGAGCGTCTTCCCCTTCACCGGGCGCGGCCACAGTTTCGACGCTTCGGGCACCGCATCGGCCCGTGCGGGCGGGGCGGCCGAATCCTTGCTGGCCGTGGACGCGAGGACCAGCCCCGGCTCCGCCCCCGGGCTGGGCATCTCGTTGAGCGGGGGTTCGTCGATCGCCTCGGCGGGCTGGGCCGACGACGTGATTCGGATCTCTCCCGCCTCGGGCGGCGCGATGCCCGGCACGATCCGGGTCGATCTCGCCCTGGAATTCGGCCCTTCGATGGGGATCGACTCCCAGTATTACCAGGGTCATGGCTCCGGGACGTTCGTCGCCCGGGCGAACGAGAAGGAGATCTCGGTCCAGCACCCGCTCGACATCAGTCCCGCCTATGCGCAGACGCTCTTCGATTCGATCACCACGGGCGAGCGATGGGTCGGCAAGTTCCACGTCGACCTGGCCGTGGATGCGTCGGGGATGAGCGACACGCTTTCCCTGATGCTCACTTCCAGCTCGCCGTCCTGGGGAAGCAACACGAGCACCGGGGGGGCATGGCACAACGAGACCCTGGGCATCACCGGCGTATCGTTCGCGGACGGCACCTCCCTGGCGGAGAAGGGGTACGGCGTGTCGTTCGCCTCGAGCCTGGTGGTGCCGGGGACGGTCCCCGAGCCGGCCTCGGTCGCCGTCTGGTCGGTCGCCACGCTCGTCGGCCTGTGGGCCGCGGGCCGGGGACGATCCGGCGTGGGGCGTCGGGGATGATTGCGTCCGGATGGCCGTGGATGGCTTGCCGACCACGGCCACCCTGCCCGTCCGACTGGAGTGGCGGCAGCGGCTTGGTTCGGGGTCGAAAGGCACATCATATCCCGAAAATTCACAACCCTATCCATTATCATAACTTTCGATTCATTTGGAATCACGAGCAAGCTCCCGGAGAATCGGCAACGTCGGTCTAGCGGTTCGATATTGAGGGGCCGACTGGTTGGGTAGACAAAGGTCCCGAGCCTACGTGCCCCTGGTCCATCCCGGAGGGCTGCCTAATGCCGTACATACTGGAAATACTCGTTAACGCCTGGTGCCCATTTACCCCAATCGTATCGGATTCCACGGTCATGGTTGATTTTGTAGATACTGACTCGGAGGGCGGGGCCATAAACTTGGATTTCAGGACGGGCATGGCAAGCGGTGAGATTACGCAAGTCATGCACGCCTTGCTTCGCTTTTTTCAAGGCGAACATTTCCGGTCGGCCGACTTCGAGAAGGGCGAACTTCTCGTCAGGAAGGAAGAGCGCGGCGAAGTTTCACTCGTAAAATATTCTGGGGGCTATCTATGCGAGGATGGAACGGTTGCGTTTCCAGACTCGTTCCCCCACAAGTAATCTCGCCCGAGCCCCTTGGTTGATTGATCCATGGCAGTGTTCGCATGACTCCGCTTCCGTCTGAAAGAAGGCGGCAAATCGTGCGAGACCGCCGGATTCCGGCCGCTGAGTCTCGAAAACAGCCGGGGCCGTGGAGGCCGCGTGCGGTGCAGTCGGGGTCATGGCAAAATCGGGATTGCGGGTCCATCGGCGGCCACTTCGGGACACGGCTTGGCGGCCATGTCCGGAGAAATGCTTGGTGGAACCGCGTATTTCCAGCCCCAGCCGCCCAAATCACGGTCCTGTGGGGTGCTACCGAGCTTCGCAATGGTCGGCCCGTGCCACAGACGGCTCCGCCTGAGGACTCATCGCCAGATACCGGGAGTTTCAATAATGGGAGATGAGGAACTTCTATACGACGGCGTCTATCAGACGGCCACCCCCATCGTCCTCGACTCTTGTTATGGCGAATCCGTCGTCGTCTCACTCCACTTCGAACGGGGCGGCAAACTGAAATACTTGTTTTCAATCGATCCTGCGACCGAATTCGAAGAAGAGCATGAAGGCACGGTGAATTATCAGCTACACGGCGATTCGCGGATGCGATTCTCGTTCGGAGCCGGTTGGTGGGAGACTGATTGGGAAGGCACCTATAACGCCGGTCGCCTGCAATTGGCATATCGCATGGAAGTCGTCGGCGGTGGCCCTGCGGCAGCTCTCAAGGCTGTGGTCGAAGGAGATGCATCGTTCCGTCTCCTATGAACCCTGGAACACTGGTGGCCGTGACTATGCCAAAGGACTTCATCCGAGACTGACAACACTCGGCCGGGTGGCAGGGGTTTCCGCGAAGCGGACCCCGGTCGGCGGGGCTGGCCGAGGCGGTGTTCGGTCGTGAGGCGCCGGGGTCTGCTGACGCCGAAACCTCTGCCACCCGGCGAGAAAGGGCGTGATGAATCCCAGGCACTACGGCTATGTCGGCCCCGAAGCGATTCGCCTGAGGGTGGCCGCATCACCGCCGGGGCAGGGCATCGGCTCGCTTCGAGAATTGAACCGATGGGCCGCCGCGAACAAGCCTTCGACCTCGCCCGCGGGCCAGCTCGTGGCGACCTTCGTCGTGGCGTTGGACGGTCGCCTGTGCCTGGCGGACCGACATTCCGAGCACATCGCCTGCAGCGGCGGCCAGCCGGTCCTCTCGGCCGGGGAGATGTTCTTCGAGTGGACCGGGCGGGGCGTCAGCGTCGTCGAAGTCTCGAATCAATCGACCGGCTTCTGCCCCGAGCCCGAGTCGTGGCCTGCCGTGGCGGCGGCGCTGGACCGCCTCGGGGTCGATCACCCGGGGGAGTTCACGACCCAGGTCATCTTCCGCCGTTGTCCCTCATGCGGCGAGCGGAACCTGGTGAAAGATGACGTTTTCGAGTGCCAGATTTGCGGTGCGGGGCTACCCTGCGAATGGAACTTCGCCTGAAAGTCTGCCGCCTCCGTGGAACATGACTCGAACCACATGATCTTGCCTCATGAGATGCTCATGGCATTACACCTGGTTCCCGGTGCGGCGACTCCTCCTGCGATCGCGGAGGGCGTGGCGACCATGATCTGGTCCGAGTTGACCCGACAGGAATGGCATTACTACAACTTCACATCGGAGTCGTCCGTCTGGGAATGCCGCCCCGATCCCGACAATCTCGTCGTCGCTCTTTTCAGAGGCGGCTCGATCGAGCGCCTGACGATCACCATCTCGACCGCCGAATCGGAGTGGTCCCGTCGCCTGGAAATCCTCATGAACGACCTGGTCGAGGCCTATCACCTCGTGAAGAAACCCGGCCCGCCCGAAGGTTGAACGGCGGTGGCCGGCCATCCATCGGATCACGCCGAGATCGGGGCCGCTCAGCCCAAATCGAATCCGGGGCTCCATCCGCGACATCGGATCGGCCGCAGGTCCGGATTGCGTGGTTTCGGGAAATCGCTAGGTTGAGGCGCATGCGGCCCTTTCGGCCGGGCCGGTCGCCCTGATTTGCCGATCCGTCGTCAGGAGGTTCCATGCACGCGCGAGAACGCCGGGCCCGCTCCCATCGCCGGGCCCGCCAGCGGTCGATGCTCTGGGCCGAGGGGTTGGAAGCTCGACGATTGCTGATCGCCACCCCGATCGGCGTGGCGTCCGGCTTGACCCTGGCGATCGACGCCCCATCGTTGCAGGCCGAGGAGGCCCCGGCGCCGGCCCCGATCGCCGAGTCCATCCCGGGCGAGGCGGGGGAGCCGATGGCCCTGGATGCCTGGGACGCCGCGCTCGGGCTGGTCGGGGCCGATGCGGAGTCGTCCGAGGACGGGCCGGATTCGCCCGCCGATCGCGTCGAGGGGCTGGCGGTGGCCGGCGCCGTGGTGCTGGCCTGGGGCGGCTGGAAGGCACGGGCGCGGGCGGAGATCCGCTCGCGACGCCGGCTCCTGCCGGCGGGGCCCCGGGTTGCCTGATGGGTCAGCGGAGGGTCCGGGCGCCGATCCCCCTCGCCACGCGCGGGGGGGTGTCGGCCTGGGACGGCTGGGGGCCGGGGTCGCCGGCCCAGGCGTAGGGGGCGATCCGGCGGGCGATGTCGGGGTTGGCCACGGCATCCAGGAGGGTGTGCTCGGGGCCCAGGTGGTCGTGGATGTCGTACTCCGCATAGCGGGCGGCCAGGGGGCCGAGCTTCGCGAGGTCGGCGTTCGACAGCCCGACCCGGCCCAGGGCCCGATGGTGATCCCCCCGGATCAGCGACGGGTAGAGCAGCAGGGCCTCGTCCTTGCGGTTGTAGAGGTTCAGCAGCCCCTCGCAGCCGTGGAGCGCGCGGTCGAGCCGCTCGCCGGGGTCGAGCCAGTGGCGGTCGCTGGCGGCGCCGATGATCACGGCCCGGACGCGGAGGTCGGGGCGGGCGGCCAGCCGGGCGGTCGGCTCCCCCTTGCGTCCGTGCAATTCGCCGCCCCCCAGCAGGTGGAGCGCCGACGGGACCACGCGGCCGCCGTAGCTCTGGCCGAGCAGAGTGACCCGGCTCGTGGCCGGGAAGGCGGACAGGAGGACGGCCAGGTGGTGGGCGGCCACGAAGGCCCGACGCCCCTTCTCGTTGATGTCGCGGAGGTCCTGGCCGTAGACCCGCTGGCTGGGCCAGTCGAAGGCGATGACCACGGCGTCCGGGGGGAGCGAATGGTGGTGCCGCAGCCAGCTATGGGTCCAGAGCAGGCCGCCGAAGGCGGAGTCGGGCGTGGTCAGGTTCCCCTGGACCTGGACCAGGGTCGGCCGCCCGGCGACGGCGGCGAAGAGGTCGGCCGGGGTCTTCTGGACGCTCCGGCCCTGCTCGTCGAAGGTGAGGATCTTCAGCGCCGGCCAGGGGTCGGAGCCCAGCTCCTGCGGGCAGTCGCGGGTCTCGACGATCCAGACCTGACCCAGCCGTTCGGGGCGGGGGCGGTAGTGGTCGAGCAGGACGAACGGCCAGCCGGTCCGGACGTCGAGCGCCCCGGCCAGGAAGTTCTCGTCGCCGAACTGGCTGATCCCCGGCCCCCCGGCCCCGGGGTCGAACCGGCTCCCCGGCCTCGGGCGGCTGGCGGGCGTCCCCGGCCCCGCATACGCCGACCGGACAGGATACGGCACGAACAAACTGGAGAGCGGGAACGTCTGGCGGATCCGGCCGCTCAGGGACCGCGGCAAGCGGAGGAGGCCCTGACGCACCGGCGAAAGGCCGGGCGAATTCGCCGTCGTCGGCAGGCCCGGCGGATCCTGCGCCCGGGCCGGGCAGGCCGACGTCGTCACCAGGCCGGCCAGGGCCAGCAGGGCCATCCCGGCCAGGCTCAACTTCATCGTATGATCGCCCCGCGAAATCGACCCCGACCGCCCGGCGCCGGCAACATCCGCGCGACCCGGCCAACCCTCTTCATCGGACCGGCGAGCCCCGGCCGTCCAACCTTCCCGGCCGGATGCTCCGGGCCGCCAATCGAGGATGCCGCGACATGATGTTCGTGATCGCGTGGATTCTGGCCGCCGCCCTCGCCTGGCTGGCCCTGTGTCTCGCCTACCTGGGCATCCGGGGCCTGCGGGCCCGTCCCGATGGGCTGCGCGAGCGAGCGCGGGCCGACCTGGCGGACTGGGCCGAACAGTTGGAGGCCAACCCCAGCTATGCCGATTTGCTCCGCCGGCCGGCCGTCCTGTCCCGCTACCTCAGCCACACGCTCGGCCGGCCGGACCTATCTCGCCGCGAGTTGCGCCGGCGGGCCTGGAAGACGCTCTGGTACCTGGACGGATGGTGGGGGGCGTTCGAGTTGAACCGGCTCGCCAGGGACTGCATCGCCTGGAGCCTCATCGGGCCCGGGGACGCGGGCGGGCCGGGTCGAGGATCCGGCGGGCCGGCATCGGGGCGTTGAATCCGCCCGGGCCGGCCGTCGCCGGGGAGGGTGCCGCCGGTCAGCGATCGGCGGCTTCGGCCTCGGGGGCCGGGTCCTTCTTCCGGCCGACCACGATCCGGTCGCCGGGGAAGATCTGGTAATTCTGCGCGGCGTCCCCCCGGAGGATCGGCATCAGGTCGATCCGGTAGATGCGGGCCGGGGCGGCGCCGCGGGCCGGTCGGTAGAGGTGGATGTTCTCCGGGTCGTGGGAGGCGCCGAGGCCGCCGGCGAAGTGGATGGCGTCCAGGACCGTCTCGTTGCCGGTGCACGGCAGGCGGCCCGGCGTCGCGACCTCGCCCTCCATGTAATAGACCTTGCTATTGTAGGAATCGATGTCGATGGAGACCTTGGTGGATTCCTCCGGGGGCACGGCCTGCACCTTCAGGGGCGGGGCCGTCGCGGCCTTGCGCCGCTTCCCCTTGCCCTTGCCACGCCTGCGGGGCCGATCCTTGCCCCGGTCCGGGGCGGGCTCGTCGTCCTCGTCTTCCGGCTCGGACAAGACGGCGAGGCCGAGGATCTCGTCGGTCAGGTGCTTGTTCAGGGCGGCGATGACCTTGGCCTTGGCCTGGGGCAGCGTCAGGCCCCGGACGTGGACATCGCCGTAGAACCCGAGCGAGATGGTCCCGTCCGGGCGGACCAGGCGCTCGCCGGTGATCGGCCGGCCGGGCAGGGCCTCCAGGACTTCCACCACGATGATGTCGGGCGGCTCGATCACATAAGGCAGGTCGAACATGGCCCCCTGGTGGGGCGGGGGGTCGTCGGGGATCGGCGTCGGCGGCAGCGGCTTGATCTCGGCCGGGGCGGCGGGGGCGTCCGCTTGGGGGGCCGGCTCCTCGCCGGGGAGGCTCGACGCGAATCCGAACGAGGCCAGCGCGAGGAAGGCCACCCGACGCGCCCGGGTCCGCGAGGCAGGGGGGATCATGATGCCGCTCCGTTGTCGATCCGTGGGAAGCCGCGACCGCCACGTCGCAGGCTAACCGAACCGAGGGCCGGGCGGGAAGGGCGGGCGCCCGGTATCGGAAATGCTCCCGGAGGGCCAGGCCCCGGAGCACCGTGGACCTGGCATATTGTCAAAACGGCGCTCGTCGGCGAATAATGCCGTGATGACGCGTCCACCCATCGGGGCGGCCACGCCGATCGAACTCCCGAGGCCCAAACCCACCCATCCTGCCTCGACGGCCGAGGCAACCCACCCCGCGAAGTCTGCGGGGGCCCGTTGCTTGACCCGGGGTACGCGATGCAACCGAGCCTGGCCGACTGCCGATACGCCGCGATGCACGAGGGGGACCGGCCCATCCCCGGGTATCGGCTCATCCGTCGCCGGGGCCGGGGCGGCTTCGGCGAGGTGTGGGAGGCGGAGGCGCCGGGCGGATTCCTGGTCGCCCTGAAGTTCGTCCACCTGTCGGCCCGCGCCCGCGCCGCCGAGCTGAGGGCGCTGGACTTCGTCCGGGGGATCCACCACCCCAACCTGCTCGCCAACTTCGGGTCGTGGCAGGTCGACGACACCCTGATCATCGGCATGGAGCTGGCCGACCGCTCGCTCTGGGATCGCCAGCAGGAGGCCAACCACCGGGGCCTGCTGGGCATCCCGCGCGGGGAGCTGCTCGCCTACATGGCCGGGGCCGCGGCGGGGATCGACCACCTCAACGATTATCGCCACACGATCGACGGGCGCGGCGGGTACGGGGTCCAGCACCGGGACCTCAAGCCGTCCAACATCCTCCTGTTCGGCGGCGGGGCCAAGGTGGCCGACCTGGGGATGGCGCGGGCCATGGACCGGGAAGTGGCCGGCCACACCGGGATCTGGACGTTCGCCTACGCCCCGCCCGAGTTCTTCCGGGGGGAGACCTCGCGCCAGTCCGACCAGTACAGCCTGGCGGTGACCTACTGCCAGCTCCGCGGCGGCCGGCTCCCGTTCGACGGCGGCGCCGCGTCGGTGACGGCGGGGCACCTGTTCGGCGACCCCGACCTCGGCGGCCTGCCCGGTCCCGAGCGGGCCGTCGTGGGGCGGGCGCTGTCCAAGGCGCCCGGCGACCGCTGGCCCGGCTGCCGGGCGTTCGTCGAGGCCCTCCTGGCGATCTCCCCGGACGCCGTCCCCGACGTCCTGCTCGACCCGGGGGGATCGATCGACGACCCGGCCTCGGCCGACGTGGCCGCGATGGCCGGCGCGTCCTGCCTCGACTCCTGGGACCTCCCCCCGGTCGACTGGACCTCGGGCTCCGCGTGGGGCCGGGGCGTCTCCGGCCCCGATTCCGGCCGGGATCCCCTCCCGTTCACCGGGAGTTCGCCGGACGACTTCGAGGCGTCGCTTTCCGGCCCCGGCACCCATCCGACGCTGGTCCTGCCGACGATCCCGGCCGTGGAGGCCGGCCCGGAGTCGTCCCCCGCGGCCCCGCCCGGGCCCCGACGGCGCCCGCGACGGGCGGGGCGGCTCGCCGCCGCGGCCGCGGCCACGATCGCGCTGGCCGGCGCCAGGGCCCACTGCCCGACCCTCGACCCGGCCCCGCCCGTCGCCCGCGAGGCCGATCCGGTCCCCGAACTGGCGATCCATCCGGCCGCCCCGGGCCTGGCCGTGCCCCCGCCGGCCTTCGACGCCGAGATCGCCCTGGAAGGGCCGATCGCGATGGGCGTGAGCCGGCCCGGCACGCTCCCCCCCTTGCCCATGACGCCGCCCGGGCCCGCCGCCCCGGTCGGGACGGCCTCCGTGGTGCTGGCCTCGATCGCCCGGCCATCCACACCGGCCCCGTCGCCCGCGCCGGATGCCAGCCCGGCCGAGGCGTCCTATGCCCGGGGCCGGGCCCTGGTCGAGGGCCGATCGTACGCCGGGGCCATCGCCGCCTTCGACGAGGCCATCCGGCTCGATCCCGGCCACGTCGCCAGCGTCTTCGGGCGGGCCATCGCCCGCCATCGCTCGGGCGATCTCCGCGCCGCCGTGGCCGACTATGGCGAGGTGATCCGGGCCCGCCCGGGCGCGATCCCGACCTACTCCTGG
The DNA here is from genome assembly GCF_051175315.1 of Tundrisphaera macrotermitis. Taxonomy (NCBI): domain Bacteria; kingdom Pseudomonadati; phylum Planctomycetota; class Planctomycetia; order Isosphaerales; family Isosphaeraceae; genus Tundrisphaera; species Tundrisphaera macrotermitis. The sequence goes on along the minus strand of NZ_CP195100.1, from coordinate 99,757 downwards.
CGGGGGCGGGCGTATGACGCGCTGGGGGACCATGAACGGGCGATCGCCGACTTCGGCGAGGTGATCCGCGCCCGGCCCGGGGACGCCGACGCCCGGTTCCTCCGCGGCCTGTCGCGGTACAAGTCGGGCGACTTCGCCCGGTCGATCGGCGACCTCACCGAGACGCTCCAGATCGACCCGAAGCATGCCCGCGCCTTCGCGCTGCGGGACGAGGCCCTCGCCCGGCTCGCCGCGAGCGAGGCAGCGGCGAGGACGCCCCAGGCCCCGCCGGCATCGCCCCCGGCGGCGCCGCCCCGATCCGCCCCGGCCCCGGTCGGGCCGGGCGTCCGGCTGGCGGGCACCGCACCCGCACCCGCACCCGCCGCGAGCCCCGCGGGCGTCGTCCGCGAGGCCAGCTACCGGGCCGCCCCGGATCCGAGCCCGCCCGGCGCCGTCCGGCCCTCCGGGGGACCGCCCCGCCAGGCGGCCCCGGGCCCCGCCGCCCGGCCCACGCCCCGGATCCCGGCCCGCAAGGTCGTGCCCTGGCCGTTCGCCGGGCGGGTCCAGGTGCGGTGAGGCAAGACGGGCGGGCGGCCCCGGCTATGTCCCGACCTGCCGACGGGTCTCGGGCATCAGGGCGGCGAAGAAGCCGAGGCCGACCGCGGCGATCGCGGCCAGGGTGAGGAACCCCGCGTCGAAGCCGGCGGCCTTCACCACGTAGCCGGTCAGGACGTTGCTGAGCGCCGCGCCCAGCCCGGTGGCGGTGGCCAGCGCCCCCTGGGTCAGGTTGAACCGGCCGGTCCCCCGGGTCAGGTCGGCCACGACCAGCACCGACACCACGCCGAAGACCCCCGCGCCGATGCCGTCGAGCAGCTGGATGCCGACCAGCAGGTAGGGGTTGGCGGTGAACGTGTAGAGCACGCCCCGGACCGGCAGCACCGCCAGGGCGATCAGGAAGACGGGCTTGCGCCCCCAGGTCTCGGCCAGCCGGCTCGCCCACAGGGCCACCGGGATCATGACCAGCTGGGCCGCGATGATGCAGGCGGACATGAGGACCGAGGCCCCGCGGTCGAGCCCGTGCGTCACCTTCTCGCCGACCAGCGGCAGCATGGCCGCGTTGGCGAAGTGGAACAGCACCGCCGAGGCCGAGAAGATCAGGATCCGCCGGTCGCCGAACAGGGCCGCGAGCCCTTCGGGGGCCGGGGGCCAGTCCTCGTCCCCGCCGGCGCCGGGGGCCCCTCCCGCCTTGCCCTCGTCGCCGGAGCCCCGGGCCAGGTCGTGGTCGATGTCCGACTCGGGGATCATCAGGACCGAGATCGAGCTGCCCACGGCCATCGCGGCGACCAGGTAGAAGATGCTCCAGTAGCCCAGGAAGTAGCCGCAGGCCCCGGCCAGGGTAGCCGCCGCCACGTTGCCGGCGTGGTTGAACGCCTCGTTCCGCCCGGTCCGCGCGGCCATGCGGGCGTGGCCGACGATGCCCAGGCTGAGCGCCGCGATGGCGGCCGGGAAGACCGTCGAGGCCACGCCCACGGCGGCCTGCGCCCCGACGATGACCGGGAAGGTGGGGATCGTGATCATCAGGATGCAGCCCAGGGCGACCAGGATCGCCCCGCCGGCGACCGCCCACCGCTTCCAGCGGATCCGGTCGATCATCGCCCCGGCCGGGGTTTGCGCGACCACGGTCCCCACCAGCATCGCGGCCATGGCGATGCCGACCCGCTCCGGGGTCCAGTGGAGCGAGGACGTCAGGAAGATGGCCAGGTACGGCCCGAGCCCATCCCGGACGTCGGCCAGGAAGAAGTTCAGCACGTCCAGCGAGCGTAGGCTGAGGCTCGACGGCGTATGCGCCTTGCCCCCGGCGGTCGGGGCGGTCGGCGAATCGATCAGGGTCATGGTCGTCCCTTCGTGAGGACTCGGAGAGGGTCGGGTTTCAGGTCCAGGACAGCCAGGCGACGCCCACCAGGGTCGTCAGGATCGTGAGCGGGACGCCGACCTTGAGGTACTCGACGAACCCCAGGTCGGTCCCGGCCCGGCGGGCGTTCTCGACGACGATCAGGTTGGCGACCGAGCCCAGCACGGTCAGGTTGCCGGCCAGGGTGCTGGACATCGACAGGGCCAGCCACGCCCGCTCCCGGTCGGGCATGACCTCCATCAGGGGGCGGAACAGGAGCACCGCCGGGACGTTGGAAACGAGGTTGGACAGCAGCACCGACAGACCGCTGACCAGCACCACCGGCGATTCGAGCAGGGCGTGCCACCGCTCCAGGCCCCAGCCGCGGACGACGTGGACCTCGAAGGCGTGGACCACCACGAACAGGCCGGCGAACATCACCAGGAGCGGCCAGTCGATCGACTCGTACACCTTCTCCGGGCGGACCCGGCCCAGCATCAGCACGGCCGCCGCCGCCAGCGCCACCGCCGCGATCGGCCGGCCGGCGAAGAACAGGGCGATCGTGGCCAGAGTCACGGCCACGCTCTTGATCAGGAGGCCGCGATGGACCCGGGGCCGGGCCGCCGCCGGGGCATCGTCCGCGACCGCCCGGCCGAGCAGGCCGCGATAGACCAGCGCCACCACCAGGAAGTTCAGCACCAGCCCGATCAGGGCCACCGGCGCCAGCCTCTCGGCGAACCGGAGGTAGGAGATGCCCGACAGCGACCCGATGATGATGTTCTGGGGGTTGCCGGTGATCGTGGCCACCGACCCGACGTTGGACGCCGTGGCCAGGCCGACCAGGTAGGGGATCGGGTGCCGCCCCAGACGCTGGCAGATCTGGAGCACCAGAGGCGTGAGCGCCACGCACACCACGTCGTTGACCAGGAACGCCGAGAGCACCCCGGACAGCCCGATCGTCACCGCCAGCAGGGTGTAGGGGGCGGAGAACCGATCGGCGATGGCCTCGGTGGCCAGGGCGAAGAAGCCGGAGAGCCGCAGGTAGGCGGCCACCACCATCATCCCGAACAGGAGGACGATCGTGTCGAGGTCGATGGCCCGGGTCGCCTCGGGCATCGCCAGTACGCCGCAGGCGACCATCGCCGCCGCGCCGACCAGGGCGATCCCGGCGCGGTCGATCCGCAGCCCGGGGATCTTGCCCAGGGCCAGGGCCAGGTAGGTGAGTCCGAACAGGGTGGAGACCAGCGGGATCGATGGGGCCGGCGGGGGTGTCACGTTCGGGGTCCGTCGCGTGGGGATGGGGCCGGCCCGTCGCGGGGGGCCGGCCTCCGGGATGACGCCATGGTCACGGGGCCGGCCGGGCATCGGGACCGGGCCGGCCTTCGAGAGATGCCGTCGAACCAGTGCAAACCGGGGGCCACGCGGCACAGAGGCCAACACGATCGCATGGGATGAATGCGTTGTGAAGGTCGGATGTCGGGATTGCGAAGGGTCTCCACTTTCCCGAGTCCCCCGGGTGGGTTAGGATCGAATCACAGGCCGCCGCCGGACGTCCGGGGCGGCTCCCCGCCGATCCTCCCCTCCCACGGGGACGCCATGGACGAGCCCGCCTTCTGTTATCGTTCGAATTGTTCGACGCCCGGATGTCGCGCGACCCCGCGATTCAAGGTCGCGGCGGCGTGGATCTCGGGCCCGCTCCGCGAGTTGAAGACCTACGGGCTGGCCTGCGACGAACATCGCGACGCCCTGCTCGACCGCGCCCGAGGCCAGCGCCGGGTGCTGCACCTGTCGGGAGAGGAGGAAGTCGGCCCGGTCCAGGTGTATCTGCTGGCGCAGGGGAGGCGCGACAACGAACTGCCGTGCCTGGCCGAAGACCCCCGGCGTTGAGCGGAATCCCCCCACCCCGGCGGGGGAATCCGGCCCGATCGACCCGCACCCCATGATCGACCTCGACCAGAACGCGACGACCCCGCTCGACCCCGAGGTGTGGGACGCCATGCGCTCCGCGTGGCTGGCCGGCGGCAACCCGGAGAGCCGCCACGGGGCCGGCCGCCAGGCCCGCCGGGCGCTGGAGCAGGCCCGCGAGACCGTCGCCCGGATCCTGAACGCCTTCCCCGACGAGGTCGTCTTCACCTCCGGCGGCACCGAGGCCAGCAACCTCGCCCTGTTCGGCCTCGCCGGCGATGATGCGGACGGCCCCCGCCACGCGGTCGCCTCGCCGATCGAGCACCCGGCGGTGTCCGGCCCGATGGCCCATCTGGAACGTGAGGGGGTCGCGGTCGACCGGCCCTCGGTCGACCGCCAGGGCCGGGCCGACGCCGACGCGATGGCCGCCGCGATCCGCCCCGGGACCCGGTTCGCCACGCTGATCCTGGCCCACAACGAGACCGGGGCGTTGCAGCCCGTCGCCCGGCTGGCGGCGCTGGCCGCCGAGCGGGGCGTGCCGGTGCACACCGACGCGGTGCAGGCCGTGGGCCGGATCCCGGTCGACTTCCACGCGCTGGGCGTCAGCACCCTGGCGGCCAGCGGCCACAAGTTCCACGGGCCGGGCGGGGTGGGCCTGCTGCTCATCCGGCGCGGGGTCAAGCTCGCCCCCCGCCTGTTCGGGGGAGGCCAGCAGGGGGGCCTCCGCCCGGGGACGCCCGCCGTGGCCCTGGCCGTGGGCCTGGCGGCCGCGCTCCGCCGCTGGGAGGCCGAGGCCGACGCCCGCATCGCCCGCTGGACCGCGCTGCGCGACCGGCTCGAAGCCGGCCTCCTGGAACGCCTCGGCCCCGACCGGGTGATTCGCAACGGCCCCGTCGACCCGGCCGACCGCCTGCCGCAGACGCTCAACGTCGGCTTCCCGGGCCTGGACGGCGACGCCCTCCTGATGCACCTGGACCTGGCCGGCATCGCCGCGTCGCTGGGCTCCGCCTGCTCCAGCGGGGCCACCGAGCCGTCCCCGAGCCTGCTGGCCATGGGCGTCCCGGCCGACCGCCTCCGCTCGTCGGTCCGCTTCAGCCTGGGCGCCCCCACCACCGTTGGCGACATCGACGCCGCCATCCTCCGCGTCTCCGCCGCCGTCGACCGCATCGCCGGATCGCCCATTCCCCGCCCGGCCTGAACCCCGCGTCGCCGGAGGTGTCCTCATGCACGGCGTCCCGCCGGACCTCCCCCTCGATCGCTTCCTCGGGGAAGCCTGCACCCTGATCGAGATCGGCCGATTCGAGATCGTCTTCGTGTTCCCGGACGCCGGCACCATCCGCGTCCATCGCGGGTGGGAACTTTGCGACGGCTCGGACCGGATGATCGACCGGATGCAGGAGCACGACGAGAGGGATGGCTACCGCGTCCACAGGCTCATCGGTCTGCCAGTCCGACGCTACGACATCGACCCTCCGGCCTCCTTCACCCTGCATTTCGAGGGTGGCTTCTCGCTGACCATCTTCGACGATGACGACTGTTACGAGTCGTTCTCGATCGAGCCGGACGGCATCTACATCTGAGCCCGGCCCGCCGGAGTTCCCATGTCCTACGACGATGACTATCCCACGTGCCACAGCACTTACGCGACACTGCGAATCTACCCCGGTGAAATCGACCCGGCCACGGTCACCGATCGCCTCGGCATCGAGCCCACCGGTTGGCAGCGGCGCGGCGAGATGGATCGGGGAAGCGGCAGGATCACCAGGGTGACCCCCATCAATGGCTGGTTCCTCGGGTCGAAGGGCCGGGTCGAATCGCGGGATTCGCGTCGCCACATCGACTGGATCCTCGACCGCGTGGAGCCGAAGGCTGCAGCGATCCGGTCGCTGCAAGAGGAGGGCTGCCGGATGGACGTGTCTTGCTTCTGGACATCCCAGAGCGGGCATGGGGGCCCGTCCCTACCGCCGACCCAGATGAGGAGGCTTGCCGACCTCAACCTCGAATTGTGGTTCGACTTCTATGGTCCCTACGAGGATTAGGAGACGTCCGGGATGGCACGGTCCCATTGAGCCGGGCGGGATTGAACCGGGCTGGACGTATCCTCAATTTTTGGCGGCAATTCCTCGCGGTTCCGGTGTCACTGGTTGGCTCGCCAGCCACGGCGCCGGCGTCGCGATCGTGGGGTGATGGCCATCGCGGCACCGGATCACTTCCGTTGGTCTCGTCGGACGCACGCTATCGCCGCACGGAAATAAGCCGAGACATCGCCTTGGAATATCCTGGAATATGAATTTAAGCATGATCCGATTATTCTGCTATTCGCTGCTGGTCCTCTCGATCCTCTGCGGCCTGAATTGTGCCTTCTATACAGGAGTCTGGTTCTACAAATGGCTTGGCAGCGAACCCAACCCTTCATCGTTCGAGAGGAGGGAGGCGCCCGGCCTGGCCATATCCAGCCTGATGGTGACGTCCCTGTGTTTCCTGCCGTCGGTCCTCGTCCTCCTGCACAAAAGATCCGAATTCCGGGGGAACCGAGGTCGACGCGGCGAGTAGCGACCGAGAGAGCGGGGTCTGCAGGGGAGTGCCAGCCTTCAGGCAGAATGAACCATTCCTGACAACCACCTGTTATATTAACCAACCCAGGACATCTGAATATTCCCCAAACCCGGGTGGTTCCCATGCAACATCTTCGGTGGCTCATCCTGTTCGCGGCGGTGGCGTCGGTCGCGGCGGACGGGCCGGAGAAGGATGACCTGGCCAAGCTCCAGGGGGAGTGGGTGCCGGAATCGATCCAGATCGGCCCCAAGAAGACGCCGGCCGAATCGTTGGGTTCGTTTCGCCTCACCGTCGAGGGCGACGCCTGGACGATGACGACGCAGGGATCGAAGAAGTACAAGGTGAAGATCGACCCCGCGAAGACGCCCAAGCACCTGGACCTGATCGACGAAATCGGCGGGAAAGAACGGGTCACCCCGTGCCTCTACGAGTTCCGGGGCGACAAGCTGGTCGTCTGCCGCCCCTACATGCAGATGAAGCCGAATCGGCCGGAGAAGATCGAACCGGACGACACCTTCATCGGGGTCACGGTCTGGAAGCGCGAGGGCAAATAGGGCCCTCGCGCCCGGCGAAGGGACATCACCGGGCGACGTACTTGATCCAGGTGTTGCGGGATTCGCCCCAGAGGGGGCGGCCGGACCAGCCGTCGGCGTGGTGGGCCATTTTCGAGTCGCCGTCGGACCAGGGGACGGCGATGGGGCGGGCGCGGCGGGCGGAGAGGAAGTCGCGGTCGGCGATGAAGGCGGCGACCAGCGCGGGGTCGTCGCAGGCGGACCAGCGGTCGGCGGTGGCCCCGTGGAGTTCTTCGAGCAGCTCGCGGCGGTCGTCGGGGATCTTCGCGCCGTTGTGGTAGACGTCGACGATGAAGTCGTCGGCGGCGGTGATCAGGGCCCGGCACAGGGGCGGGGGCGCGACCTGGGTCGAGGCCGGGGCGGGGACGACGAGCAGCAGCGAGGCGAGGCCGAACAGCGGGGCGCGACGCATCGGATGCACTCCCTGGGGTTGGATGCCGGCCGGTCCACGGCGCCCCATCATAACCGCCGCCCGCCGGGGCGGGCGACGGGCGAGGGACGAAGGGCGAAGGGCCGGTGCGCCCCCATTCACGTCGCGGATCGCATCTCGCTCATGAGCCGGGCGAGCAGGGGGGAGAGGATGTCGCGGATCCGGCGCTCCAGCTCGTCGTCCTCGGGGCGTTGGGGGGGCGGGGGCTCGACCAGGGCCGGGCCGGGATCGGCCGGGGGCTTCGGGCGGGGATCCTCGTCGAGCGACAGCCGGAAGGCGATCGGCAGGTGGCCGCCGAGGGTGCGGAGCCGGGCGGGCATCTCGCGATCGCCCGGGAAGGCCAGGGCGTCGGAGTTGCCGAAGGCGGGCCGGAGGTTGGCCGAGGCGAACACCCGCCGGACCTGCGACCGCGGGCCGGCCAGAAGCGCCAGCGAGCCGTCGCGGTCGGAGGCCGCGGCCAGGAGGTCGCCGCCGCAATCGGCCAGCACCTGGAGCCGCCCGGGCTCGAACAGCACGCCGGTCTCGCCGACCACGATCCAGTCGGCCTCGATGGGCGCGTGTCGGGTCGAGCGGCGGATCGCCTCGGCGTAGGCGTCGACGGACTGGTCCCCGACCACGCGGACCACCGGGACGAGGTGGAACGCCACGGCCCCCAGCCTCGGGGTGATGACCCGGAGCGAGATCAGGGGGGGGAGGCCCTCGGTGGCGAGGCCTTCGAGGTCCCAGGGCTTCCGCTCGACCACCAGCGCCTTGGACCGGCGGTACAGGAGGATCAGCGACGGGTGGGGGCCGGCCGGCTCGTGGAGGAACTCGTAGTCGAGCTGGTAGTGGGAGTCCAGGTGCTCGCGCAGCGCGGCGACCGAGACGACGTCGGCGTGGGCCAGGCACCAGACGTCGAGCCCCATGTCGGCGACCACCCGGCCGATGTCGGAGATCCGCTCGCGGAAGGTCGCCTCCAGCCCCCGGGTGTTCCAGAAGGCCAGGTCGATGTCGTCGGTCTCGCGGCGATAGCTCTCGGCGATGACTTCCGGCGCCTCGTTGCCGTGGGACTTCCGCCCGAGGGCGCCGAAGAACCCGACCTGGGGGTCGATCCCGCCGAAGATCGCCCGGAGCCGCGCCGCCCCCTCGGGGCCCAGCGACTGCTCGGCCTCCACCGTCTCCAGCCACAGGGCGATGGCCGAGATCCGGATCCCCTCGTTCAGGTAGCGCGTCACGCCGTCGTCCATGAGCCCCTCGGCGCGGCGGCCTTCGGGGTGGTGGGCCACCACCGAGGCGTGGTGCATGGCCACCGCCTCCCAGGCGTTGTTGAAGACCGGGCTGCCCGAGGAGCCCGGCTCGGTCGAGCAGGCGTAGTGCAGGACCACGCCGTCGGCCTTGATCACCCGGTTGTCGCGCAGGGCCACCTCCTTGGGCCGGCCCCGGGGGTGCTGGATGATGTTGACCGTCTCGTTGGTCGAGATGTTCTGGCTGTTGCGGTCCAGGCGGATGGTCCCCAGCGCATCGAGCCCCCGGACCCCGCAGAAGGTGAAGTCGAGGTCCGAGTTGGTGACGAACAGGGCCTCCGGGTCGAGCGGCACCGACGTCGGCCGACCGAGCGACGGGCCCGGCGGGGCCGCCTCATAGTTGCCGTGGACCGTGGCCGTGGCGGCGCTCGCCGCGTCGGGCAGGACGTGGTGGTTGGTCAGCAGGATGCCGGGGGCCACCAGGAACCCCGTCCCCGCCCCCCCGTCGCCCCGGAGCAGCTTGACGACCGCCCGCCCGCGCTGGTCGCCGGTCCGGAGGAAGTGGAAGGGGAGCAGGGCCCCGCTTTCGTCCAAAATCAATTCCAGCTGATCGGCCGCCGTCTCGACGGCCCAGGTCGAATGGAACTTCGCGAGAGAGGCGGGGACGCGGCCCCCCGGCCGCGCCAGGAATCGGCCATTCATCGTATATGCCGGCGGGACCGTCGAATCAGGCCCGACGCGCCGGCCGGGCTCATACCAGACCTCGGAATTCGCCCCCGAATCGATCACTTCTTCCCCTCCCCGAACACCATCATCCCCATGACGCGCGGACCATTCACCCTACATGTTCTGGATTTCCGGATGGTTTAAACCGAGTATCTTCCAAAAATTCGGAAATCATGGCGAATCGACCGCCACCCCGCGCCGGAGGCGGCCCGATGGTGGCGAAAAGCCAACAACGCAGGAGGTGGAGGATGACCCCGCCGGAATTCGTGGCCGAGATGAAGCGGATCGCGAGGAGCGTGTCCGCATCGACCCGGGACTACCTGGGCTATCCGCCCGTCGCCGATCCGCCGGGGCACCTCGGGGAGTTCTCCCGCTGGTATCGGGGGCTGGCCGACGACCAGCGAGAGACGGCGGGGCTGCTGATGGACTACGTCGCCGAGGGGAGCCTGTTCGCGCTGCTCTCCACCCTCGACCACGGCACCCCCGAAAGCCGGCTCGAATTGTTCGCGGCGGACGGGGAGGCGCGGACCCGGCTCAACGACCCGGAGGGGGACCTGCTCTGCGAATTGTTCAACCGGGTGCCCTGAGACCCCGCCCCGAGACGCCCCGATCGGCCCTTTCGTGCCATCCCGACGCGAAGCCGGGATGGCGCGGGCGGGCCGGGACCGATCGGACCGAGCCTCGCGCGGTCCGACCATGCCCGTGGACGCCTTGCACGTCCCGAGGATCCGGCCGGCACCGCCGCGAGTCCGCCTCCGTCAAGAATCGGGACTTCGCGCTGCGTGAAATCAACGCCCCAGAAAACGCCAAATTAGAAACCGCAGAACCACGGCTCCACCATGGCCAACCTAACAAAATAACCTCCACGTTTACCCGAACACAAATCGAGCACCAAGCCCTGGGATCCGGACAAACCACGAAGGGCTTCCAGCCTAAAATCGAGGCGAGCCTCCCTGCATTTAGGACGCTCAACGCTTAACATGACATCGCAGCTTCCCTGCAAGAGAATCATTTCCATTTGAAAATTACGCCGCAAGAGCGTCTCATGATCTCGTGTCCATCGGGATGCGGGGCCTCGCCCGGTTCGATGCGTGGCCCATCCGGATGACTTGAAAGAGACCGTTGCACGGGAGGAGCAGCCCTCGAGGGGGGCCCGATGCAACCCGCTTGGGGTATTTGATCCATGACCCTGGGACAACCTGAGACGCTGGCTGCGGAACCCATGACGATCGGTGCCGGGCCGGACGATGTGCGGGCCGAGCCCAGGCGGCAGCCGGAGGGGGCCGCGCCGTCCCCGTTCTACATACCATCGCTGGATGGGATCAGGGCCGTGGCCTTCCTCATGGTGTTCGTCGGCCACGCGGGCTGGGGGCACATCGTCCCCGGTGGGCTCGGGGTCACGATCTTTTTCTTCCTCAGCGGCTACCTCATCACGACCCTGATGAGGCGAGAGGCGGACAGGTCTGGCACGGTCAGTTTGAAGCACTTCTACGCGCGGCGATGCCTCCGCATCTTCCCGCCGTTCTACCTGGTGCTGGGCGTGTCGACGCTGGCGACGGTGCTCTTCGCGCCGGCGGACTTCCGGCCGCTCGCGACCCTCGCGCAGGCCTTCCAGTTGACCAACTACTACCTGATCCTGTTCGGGAGGGAAGGCATCCCTCTCGGCCTGGTGGTGGCCTGGTCGCTGGCCGTCGAGGAGCACTTCTACCTCCTGTTCCCCCCGCTCTATCTCGGGCTGCGGAAGTGGCTATCCCGGCGGGCGCAGGCGATGACCCTGCTGGCCCTGTGCGGGGCGATCCTCGCCTGGCGATGCCTCCTGGTCTACGGCTTCGGGGCGGGTGAGACGCGGACCTACGAGGGGACCGACACGCGGGCCGATTCGATCCTGTTCGGCTGCATCCTGGCGTTGCAGGGCAACCCGGTGCTGGATCCGCCCCGCTACGGCCTCGGCGGGCGCCGGTCGGGCCGCCTGCTGTTCGTCGGCGGCTTGCTGGCCCTGCTGTTCAGCCTGGTCGTGCGCGACCCGCGGTTCCGCGAGACCTTCCGCTACTCGATCCAGGGGCTGGCCCTGATCCCGATCTTCGACGCCGCGATCCGACACCCCGACGCGCCCCTGTTCCGGGCCCTGAATTTCCGCTGGGTGCGGTTCCTGGGAGTCCTGTCCTACTCACTCTACCTGCTGCACTTCAGCATCCTGATCCTGGTCGGGGCGTTCACCCCGCTGCCCAAGGTCGCGACCGCCGTCGTGTCCCTGGCACTCTCCCTGGTGCTCTCCTACGCGATCTTCGTGCTGATCGAGCAGCCGTTCGCCAGGATGAGGAAAAGTTTCCGATCGTGATCCGGGGCATCGGCCGCCCCGCCATGCCGTGCTGATGCGGGTCACCGACACGGGCTCGCCATCCCCCCGACGCGGGCGGGTGGCGAGGGGCCAGCCCGCATCGGCCCGGGATGATCCGGGCGCCCCGGGCGCCCCCGCCCCGCGAACGCCCGGCCTCACCAGTCGAAGAAGCCGAGGCGTTCCAACGCCCCGCGCAGCTCCTCGTGCCGCCCCGGTCCGAGGCCGGCGTTGGGCAGGCGGGGCGGGCCGACCGGCACGCCGAGCAGGCCCATCGTGGCCTTGGCCGCCGCCATGTAGCCGAACCCGGCCAGGAGCCGGATCAGCCGGACCGAGCGGAATTGCCACTCGCGGGCGGCGTCGAGGTCCCCGGCGCGGAACGCCTCGATCACCCGGAGGTAGAGCGGCGCGGCGAAGTTGTAGCTGCTGCCCACCCCGCCCTGCGCCCCCACCGCCAGCGCCGCGAGGAGGGATTCGTCGGTCCCCCAGGGGATGTCGAACCGGCCTTCGTGGCTGCGGAGGCAGAGCTGGTAGGCCATCAGGTCGGGGTTGGTGAACTTGATCCCGGCCAGGGTCGGGATCCGGCCCTCGGCCCGGACCAGGAAGTCCGGCATGGGGAGCTGGACGCCGGTCATCGACGGGATGTCGTAGAAGTAGAACGGCAGCCCCGGGGCCGCGCCGGCGATCGCCCGGCAGCACTCCACCAGCACGTCCAGGCTCGGCGGCTTGAAGTAGGACGGGGACAACGCCGAGATCGCGGCGGCCCCGAGCCGCTGGGCCTGCTCGGCCAGGGTTTTCGAATCCTCCAGGCAGTTCGACCCGACGTGGACCACGACCCGCAGGGGCGACCCCTTCGCCACGGCGACCCACCGCTCCGCCAGCGCCAGGCGTTCCGCGACGGTCAGCGAGTGGCTCTCCCCGGTGCTCCCGCCGATGAACACGGCGGACGCCCCGGCGCGGGCGAGGTGCTCGGCCTGCTTCTCCACGACATCCAGGGCGAGCCGGCCCTCGGCGTCGAACGGGGTGTGGGTGGCGGCGACGAGCCCGTGCAGCTTCGCGGTCATGCGGGAAGGTCCTGAGGGGGGAGGGGCCTGGCCGGCCGGATCAGCAGGACCAGGACGATCGAGAGGATCGCGGCGCCGGCGAAGGTGCCGAAGATCACGTTGAGCGGCACGCCGCGGTCGCGCATCGCGCCGAATCCCCAGTCGGCCAGCCCGCCGCAGCTGATGCTCACCAGGTTCATCAGGCCGTAGCCGGTGGCGCGCAACTCGGGCCGGACGACCTGGCAGAGGATCGGCATGTTGTTGCCGTCGAAGAAGCCCCAGCCGAGCCCGAACAGCACCAGGAACACCACCGCCACGGCCAGGGTCCCGGCGTTGCCCACGCCGAAGATCGCCGGGACGATCAGGCCCATCCCGATGGCGCTGACGTAGATCCGCCCGCGCTCGTTGTAACCCATCCAGCGATCCGCCAGCCACCCGCCGAGCACGGCGCCGACGATGGCCGCCGCCTGCCAGGGCAGGGTGGCCGCCACCCCCGCGTACCCCTGGCCGATGGAGAACCTTTGCTTGAGGATCGCCGGCATCCAGTCGCGCACCACCCAACCCGCCAGCGCCGGGAGGGTGAAGTAGGCCACCAGCAGGAGGAACGACGGGTTGGCCAGCAGTTCGAGCCCGGCCCGGAGCGGCGAGGGCTTCTCCGCGTCGCGTTTCGGATCGGCCCGGGGGAGGTCCCGGATCAGGAACAGCAGGGGGGCCGCATAAATCATCCCGAACAGGCCGCAGGCGACGAACGCCGACCGCCAGCCGATGGCGGGGGAGTCGGCCGCGTAGCCGCCGAACCCGCCGGCGATCACGCCGCAGTAGATGGCCATCTGGTGCAAGCCGACCGCCCGCGACCGGGTCGGACCGGCGTGGTAATCGGCGATCAGGGCCAGGGCCGCCGGGATGTAGAGCGCCTCGCTGATCCCCATCAGCGACCGGGCCCAGAGGAGTTCCTGGTAGCTGCCGACGTGGCCGGTCCACCACGTCACCGCCGACCAGGCGAACAGGCTCCCGCAGATCGTGAACCGGCGGCCGAACCGGTCCGCGACGTAGCCGCCGACCGGGCTGAGGATCGCATACACCCACTTGAACTGGCCGAGCATGAACCCCCAGTTCTGCTCCGTGCCGATGTCCGGGAGGTCGTGCATCAACGACGACTTCATCGACGCCAGCATCTGGCGGTCGAGGTAGTTGAGCAGGGCCACCGGCCAGAGCAGGATCACCACCCGCCACGCCATCCGGGGCAAGGTCGAGGAAGGGTTCGTCATGGGCGTGCCGTCTCCGTGGCGGCGTCGGACGTCCAACTCCAGACCTCGGGCGATCGGACCCCGGGCCGGACCTCGCCCCCCGGGATGACCCACGACCGACCCCACCGGACCGCCGGCACCGTCACCCGGGGCGCGGGGAGGTCGCCGGCGCCGGCCCACCGGCCGGCGGCGAGGTCGAACCGGATCGCCTTCCGATCGAAACCGGTGTGCCGTTCCTGGGCCATCCCGGCCCGCGACCCGTCGTCGCCCCCCGCGACGAGGAACCCCCGCGCATCGGACGGGGCCGGGGAGGGCGCCGCGACGACCGGGCGGGGCAGGTCGGCCACCCGGGTCCAGCCCCGGCCGGGGTCGAATCGATGGGCATCCGTCCGGTAGCGACGCACCGCCTTGCCCCCCTCGCCGGCCTCCAGCCCCGCGCCGCCGGCGACCCAGAACGCCCCGTCGCACGCGGCGGCCACGGCCAGGATCCGCCCGCCCCCGGGGCAGGCGGCGATGGCCCGCCAGGCCGGGCTCGGGGCATCCAGGTCGATCGCCCAGGCCGCATCCAGCGCCCCGGTCGCGTCGGGCGTCTCCTGCCCGCCCGCGACGTACAGGGTGTTGCCGACCACGGCCCCGCAGGCGTTGGCCACCGGCTGGGGCAGGGCGGGGAACGGCTCGACGGCGATCCGACCGTCCTTCCAAACGAGCCGGAAGGCGTCCGCGTGATGCCGGCCCGCGTCGCTGCCCCCGACGCAGATCACCCCATCGCCCCAGGTGGCCGACACGCCATAGCCCAGGGGCCGGGGCAACTTCCCGGCCATCTTCCATTCCCCCCCGGGCCGGTCCAGCACGAACACGGCGTCGGTCCAGGCCTTGGTGCCCCCTTCCCAGGGCTTCGCGCCGGGGAAGTTGGCCCCGCCGGCGACCACCAGCGCCCCGCCGCTCACCCCGGCGAACGAGCCGGCGAACCCCTCGCGGTCGGGCAGGGAGGGCAATCGCTCCCACCGCCCGGATCCGGCCTCGGCCGGCGGGCCGGCCAGGATCAGGGCCAGCAGCCAGGGCAGGTTCGTCCTCATGGTCCATCCATCCCCGGCCGCGTCGTCGAGATACCAGGTCGTGATGCGGAGTGTAGCGGGCCCGGCGCGGGGCCTCAATCGCCCCCCACCCCGATCGGGGACCGGGGCCGATCGGCGTCGGTGTCTTGAGGCGGGGCGCCCGGCGGGGATAGAATGAAACGACCGAAGTCCGGATTCGTCTCGAAGTGGGGGTGGACCTTGAGCGAGTGGAACGACCCGGATCTCGTCGGCAAGCGCGAGCGGCTGCTGGACATCCTCCGGGGCTATGGCCGGCTGGCCGTCGCCTACTCGGGGGGCGTCGATAGCGCCGTGGTCGCCAAGGCGGCGCAGGTCGCCGTGGGCGACGGCGCGGTGGCCGTCACGGCGGCGTCGGAAAGCCTGGCCTCCGGCGAGCTGGAAGAGGCCCAGGCGCTCGCCGTGCAGATCGGGATCGACCATCGGGTGATCCGCACCGAGGAGTTCGCCGACCCCAACTACCTCCGCAACAACCCGGACCGCTGCTACTTCTGCAAGAGCGAGCTGTACGGCCGCCTGGCGGGCCTGAAGGACGCGCTGGGGGTGGAGACGATCGCCTCCGGGGCCAACCTCGACGACCAGGGGGACCACCGCCCCGGCATGAAGGCGGCCGGCGAGCACGGGGTCCGACACCCGTTGCAGGAGGCCATGCTGACCAAGGCCGACGTCCGCGCCCTGGCCAAGGCCTGGGGCCTGCCCACCTGGGACAAGCCGGCCACCCCCTGCCTGTCGAGCCGGATCGCCTACGGCGAGGAGGTCTCGGCCGAGAAGGTCCGGATGGTCGACGAGGCCGAGTCGTGGCTCCGCCAGAGGGGTTTGCGCCTGCTCCGCGTCCGCTACCACAAGGGGGACCTGGCGCGGATCGAGGTCCCGGTGGAGGAGGTCGCCGCCTTGGCCGACGTGGCGGTGCGCCGCGAGCTGATCCCCGCCTTCAAGGCCCTGGGCTTCAAGTTCGTGACGCTGGACCTGGAAGGGTTCCGCTCCGGGAGCCTGAACACCCTGATCCCGCTGGATCGGCTCCAGGCCCCGGCGTCCGCGTCGCCCCGGCTGACCGTCGTCTGACCCCGCCGGGCCGGGGCGGGCCCGTTCCTGTCACGAATGAGCGATCGATCCGGGGGCGTCATGGCTGCGTTGACCTGTCGGTGCGGCGAGCCCCTGGATGCACTCGCCGGCAACGCCGAGCGGATCGTCTGCCCCAAGTGCTCGGCGAAGGTGCGGATCATCCGCCGCAAGGCGCCGGTCCCGCCGCCGGTGCCCGACTCCGACGGCTTCCTCCGCTTCTTCTGCCCGTGCGGGCGCCGGCTCAAGATCGACGCCTCGTCCGGGCCGACCCACGGCCGATGCCCCGACTGCGGGCGGGTGATCGCCACGGCCGAGGCCCGGACGACCAACCCGTCCGACGACGCCGAGACCCCGACCGAGGAGTTCAACGCGGCCGACCTCGCCCGGATCGAGGCCTGGTCGCGCCGCCACCTGGGGCCCGCCGCCCCCATCACCCCACCGATGTCGGACGACAAGCCGCCCAGCACCGCCGAGATCTCGCCGCAGGCGGCGGCCCGCCGGGGCGAGGCCGGGCTCCGCGTCTGCCCGCAGTGCGGCAAGCCGGTCCACCTGGGGACCTCCTCCTGCCGCTCCTGCGGGATCGCCGTCCCGAAGCGTTGATCGACCGGCCGGATCAGGCCGGCGGGACGAGCCCGTCGAAGCGGCCGATCGCCTCGGACCAGGCCCCGGCGTCCTGCGGTTCGAAGGTCGCCACCGGGAACGACCGGGCCACCACGGCGCGGGCGTCGGCCAGCGAGCCGATCCGGCCCCGGGCCATCGCCTGGAGCAGGATGTTGCCGGCCGCCGTCGCCTCGACCGGCCCGGCGTGGACCGGCACGCCGCAGGCGTCGGCCGTGAACTGGCAGAGCAGGGCGTTGCGCGACCCGCCGCCGACCACGTGGATCGCCCGGATCGTGGTGCCGACGATCGACTCCAGCCGCCGCACCGTCCAGCGATACTTCAGGGCCAGGCTCTCCAGGGCGCAGCGGACGAAGCCCCCCTCCCCCTCGGGGACCGGCTGGCCGGTCCGGGCGGCGAACGCGGCGATCCGCGCCGGCATGTCGCCGGGGGCGAAGAACGACGGGTCGTCGGGGTCGACCAAGGTGGCGAACGGCCGGGCCTCGCGGGCCGCGGCGATCAGCTCATCATAGGAGAACTCGCGCCCGGCGCGGGCCCAGGTCCGGCGGCATTCCTGGACCAGCCACAGGCCCATGATGTTCTTCAAGAGCCGGGTCGTGCCGGCCACGCCCCCCTCGTTGGTGAAGTTCGCCCGGAGGGTCTCGGCGGTGATGATCGGCCGGGGGACCTCCACGCCCAGCAAGGACCACGTCCCGGAGCTGAGGTAGCACCAGTCGGGGGGCGCGGTCGGGTCGGCCACCACCGCCGGCACGGCCGCCACGGCGCTGGCGGTGTCGTGCGTGCCCGGCATCAGGACGGTGAGCGGCGACCGCAGGCCCACCTCGTCGGCGACCGACCCGAGCATCGGCCCCAGCTCGGTCCCTGGGTCGATCAACTCGGGCAGGATGGCGCGGGGCAGGTCGAAGGCCCGGCACAAATCGTCGGACCAGGACCCGGCGCGGGGGTCATAAAGCTGGGTGGTCGTGGCGTTGGTCCGCTCGCCGACCCTCCGCCCGGTCATCAGCCAGCCGAACAGGTCGGGCATCAGCAGGAGGGATTCGGCCATCTTCAGCAGGGGCGAACCGGCCTGCTTCATGGCGATCAACTGATAGATCGAGTTGAACGGGAGGAACTGGAGCCCGGTCGCCTCGTAGATCGCCTCGCGGGGCAGGGTCCTGGCGGCCGCCTCCATCACCCCGTCGGTGCGGGCGTCGCGATAGTGGACCGGGTTGCCCAGCAGGGTCTCTCCCCGCCCGACCAGGCCGAAGTCGACGCCCCAGGTGTCCACGCCCACGCCGTCCAGCCCGGGATAGCCGGCCACCGCCTTGCGGATCGCCGCCTTCATCTCGTCCCAGAGACGGGGGACGTCCCAGTGCAGGGTGTTGAGCAGGCGGACCGGGCCGTTGGGGAAGCGGTGGACCTCCTCCAACTGCAGGCGTTCGCCGTCGAACCGGCCGATCATCCCGCGTCCGCTCTCGGCCCCCAGGTCCAGGGCCAGGTAATCGGTCGTCTTGCTGCTGTCGGCCATCGCGCGAGGGACCTCGGAATCGTTTCGGTGGGAGGAGGCATCGAGCCGGATCGCCCCATCCTAGCGCGGAACCCCCCGCGACGGAAGCCACCGCCGCCCGTCAGCCGCCCTTGAGCTTGCGGATCTCCTCCTCCATCGCCGCGAGCCTCGCCTCGAACGTATCGGCGCGGGCACGCTCGGCCTCGGCGCGGGCACGCTCGGCCTCGGCGCGGGCACGCTCGGCCTCGGCGCGGGCCTCGGCCTCGCGTCGACCCTGGACCTGTTCGAGGTAGTCGCCGATCTTCGCGCCGGTCTCGCCATCCAGGCAAATCACGCGGTCATCGGCGATGGCCAGCCAGAGGTTCACCGGTTCCAACCAGAGCCGGCCCTGATCGTCGGGCGGGATCGGCTCGTAGCCCTCGGGCGTGTGCCGGAAACCGTGCAGCGAACGGGGTCGTTTGCGCGTGGGTCGCAGATCGACGATCGCATACACCGGGACTCCCGCCCGGTGATAGATCTCTTTCTTGATCCCGAAATCGTTTTTGCGCGTCTCGGGCGAGGTGACCTCGATCACCAGGACGGGGCGGCCGCCTTCGCCGAGGTCGACGGTCGCGGTGCCGGGCGAGACGGCCGCATCCCGGAAGATCGCGACGTCGGGGCCGACGGGCGGGATCCCCGGCACGTTGTAGTCGACCCGATGGTCGGTCAGGACCAACGCCCCGGGATCATGACGCAGGCGTTCCCGGAAGACCGCATAGAGGTCGAGGCAGAGCTCGATGTGCTCCTGATTGTGCAACTCTTGATCTCCCTCCCGGGGGAACAGGAGGTCTTCCAGGGAGAGCGGCACCTCCGCGGTCTCGACGCGGCCGTCGGGCCTCTTGCGGGCGACGACCCGGTAGCCGTAACGGAACGGGTCGGCCTCGACGCGGGATTTGGCCTCGATGCTCATGGGTCCGGCCTCACTCACTGGGGCGACGATCGGAGCGCCTGGCGCCAGCCATCCAGCATATCCTCCAGGGTCTGTTCGATCGAGAACCGCGGTTCCCAGCCGGTCGCGGCGCGGAGCTTCGAGGCGTCGGCCACCAGCAAGGGCTGGTCGACCGGGCGGACCCGCGCGGGGTCGACGTGGACCTCGATCGGCACGGTGGCCAGGCCCCGGAGGATCTCCAGGGCGTCGGACAGGCGGGTGCCCCGGCCCGAGCCCAGGTTGTAGATCTCCCCGGCGTCGCCCCGGGTCGCCAGGAGGTGATAGCCCCGGACCACGTCGCGGACGTCGGCGAAGTCGCGGACGATGTCGAGGTTGCCGACCTCGACGCGGGGGGCGATCCCGGCCTCGACCTCGGCCACCTGCCGCGCCAGCCCGCCCAGGACGTACTTGGACGACTGCCGGGGGCCTGCGTGGTTGAACGGGCGGGCCATCACCACGTCGGTCCCGTGGGCCAGGAAGTGCTGCACTCCCAGCAGGTCGGCGGCCCCCTTGCTGGCCGAATACGGGTTGTTGGGCCGGAGCGGGCAGCTTTCCGAGACCGGCATCTGCTCGGGCGTGGGGTTGCCGTAGCAGACCCCGGAGCCGACCAGCACCACGCGGGTCCTCAGCCCGGCGGCCTTGACCGACTCCAGCAGGGTCAGGGCCCCGCCCAGGTTCAACGCCCAGGTGCCCCTGGGGTCGGCCACGCTGGCCTGGGGGTTGGCCTGCGCCGCCAGGTGGTAGATCACCTCGGGCTGCTTCCGCGCCAGCAGGTCGGTCATGGCCTCGACGGAGATCGCCGCCAGGTCGCACGGCTCGATCCGGATCTTGCCGGAGAGGTGCGCCAGGTCGTCGGGCCAGCGCCCCGAGGCCGACAGCCCGACCACCTGATCCTCATGGCGCACCAGGTGTTCGGCCAGGTGGCCGCCCACGAAACCCGAGATGCCTGTCACCAGCGCGCGCATGGGCGGTCGCCTCGTATCGGAGCGGAAAAGGGAAGGGGCCCGGTCGTCGGCTACCGTATCCTCGGTCCGCAGGACGGGCAAGGCGAGCTTGGGCCGCCCGAAATCGCGGCGATCCGCAAGATTCCGAGATTGGGACCGCCGCCGGGCGTAGTCTATGGGTCGAGGGCATCGGGGTCGGGGAGGCGCGGGACGATGGCGAGCGGTCGATATGGCCCGGCGATGGCCCAGATCACGCGGCTGTTCGGCCCGGGCGGGACGGCGGCGGCCGTGGGCGAGCGGTCGCTCCTGGACCGGTTCGCCCGCGACCGGGACGGGGCCGCCTTCGAGGCCCTGGTGTCGCGGCACGGGCCGATGGTCCTGGGCGTGTGCCGCCGCGCCCTGGACCGGCCCGACGAGGTCGACGACGCGTTTCAGGCGACCTTCCTGGTCCTGGCCCGCCGCGCCGGGTCGATCCGCGACGGCGACCGCCTCGGCCCCTGGCTCCACGGCGTCGCCCGCCGCGTCGCCGCCCGCGCCCGGGCCCGGGCCGCCCTCCGCCGATCCCGCGAACGCCCCTTTCCCATCGACTCGCCGGCCCCCGCCGACGCAGTTTGCCCGGTCGAGGCCGACGAACTCCGCCGCACGCTCGACGACGAACTCGGCCGGTTGCCCGAGAAGTACCGCGTCCCCCTGGTCCTCTGCTACCTGGAAGGGCTGACCCACGACGAGGCGGCCACCCGGCTCGGCTGGCCGGTCGGCACCGTCCGCAGCCGCCTGGCCGGGGGCCGCGACCGGCTCCGATCCCGGCTCTCCCGCCTCGGCCTGTCCCCTTCGGCGGGCCTCGTCGCCCTGCGTCCCGGCACCTCGGTCCCCGAAGCGTTGATCTCCGCCACGGCCCAGCTCGCGACCGCCGCCGGATCGTCGATCCCGACGCAGGTTGCACACCTCATGTCAGGAGCGTTGCTTGCCATGTACTGGAACAAGCTGATGACACTCGGGGCGGCCGGCCTGATCGTCGGGCTCGCGGTGGGAGGTGCCTCGGCCATCGGACGGCAGGGTGCCCCCCCCGCGAACGGCCCATCGCCCATCCTGTCGACCCAGGACTCGCCGGCTCCCGAGAAGACCGCCGGGGCCCCTCCCGGGTCGGCTCTCGTACCGATCGAGGAGCAGCTTGCTACCGAGGTCGTGTCCTTGAAGAAGGACCTCGCCTCCGCCAACGAGCGAATCGAGCGGCTCGAACAGGAACTGGCCATTCGCCGCAACCCGAGGGCCCAGCCCCTGATCAATGCCAGCCCCAAATCCGTGAGCGGGATGGGCGGGATGACGCCCAAAAGCGGGGCAGGCGGGATGATGGCCGGCGGCGGCATGGCCGGGATGGGGGGAGGTGTCGCACCATCTCCATCCGTCACGCAGATCGCCCGGGCCGGCGCCTCGCGTGTGATCGTCGTGCGTTCCGGGGCGAACGATCGGATCACCATGATCGACACGGCGACCCAGAAGAAGGCGACTTTCCAGATGCCCAGGGGTGCCGTGACGCAGATGAGGGCCATCTTCAGCGGCCGCCTGGTGATCCCCGAGATGAGCGGGCCCGCGATCACCCGGGCGGCAATCTTCGATTTGAAAGAGTTCCGCTGGTCCGAACACGAGTTGAAGGATCCGGCCACCTCGATCTCGGGGGCCTCGGACGGCTCGGGTTCCCTGACCGCATTCAAGGTCGAGGGCCCGAAGATCTCCCGGATCACGGTCTACAACCGCGCGGAGGATGTCTGGTCGGATTTCGAGCTCAAGGAGCCGGCCGATGGTCTCATCCAACCCTTCGTGGCGGCAGGCACCGCACGCTATGAGGTCGGCCGGTTCCTTTATATCTACAGCGCCCAGGCGAAGAAATGGAGCGTGCTGGAACGGTCACGGTCCCCGGTCAAGGGCATGGGCATGGGCATGGGCATGGGTGGAAAGCTGGGCATGGATGGGATGTTGAGCGATCTCTCAACGATCGGGCCCGGCGACCTCGCTGGCGAGATCACTATCGTGGACGGGGACGTCGTTCACATCTATGACCCCAAGACCGGTGACTGGACCCACATCAGCACCAAGGACGACCAGTAGTAGCGATCGGCTCCAGGACGCGGGGCCTTCAGTGCTCGAAGCTCGTCGGCTCCTGGAGTCCGTGCCAGATCTCCAGGTATCGATCGCGGACATAGGGGTTCAGCTGCTCGGCGAACTCGGCGGGCAGGGCCCGGATCTTGATGAGTTCGATGACGTCGGCGAAATCCTTGAGCCGGTGCATCCCGCCGGTCATGCCCGAGGCCAGCTTCAGCTCGACCAAGCTGGGCAGGTTCAGGTAGGTGATCCCGTCGCGGTCGATGCCGACCTCGGCGGGGTCCGGGAAGGCGACCGGCTTCGGCTTGCCGTCGCCGGGATAAGCTCCGGTGACCAGGAACTCGATCCGGACGCCGGTCTCGACGTCCCGGAGTTGCTTGCTCCCCTGAAACGGGGGGACGTAGCCCAGCCCCTCCAATCGCTCGTGGATCAGGCGAAGGCCGTCCGGGGAGACCAGGAGATCCACGTCGGTGGTGAAGCGCTCATAGCCGTGCTCGAAGAGCGCCATGCCGCCGACGATCGCGTAAGGAATTTCGAGATCGTTCAAGCGTTTTGCAATCTGCCGCATCGTCCTGAACAGCTCGCTGTCCTTATCGAAATGCCACCCCCCTTCATTCAAGGCCCACCTCCGATCCAGCTTCAACCGATCTTCGTAGGCGATCATTGCTCACCCCCGACAAAATAGGTTGAGGTCACTCCGCGTCGGGCTCGCCGTCGGCGTCCATGTCGTCGATGTGGCCGGTGGCCTCGGCCTCGCCGACGCCGTCGTCGAGGATGTGCTCGGGCGGGGGCGGGGCGGTGACGCCGCCGGATTCGAGGGCCGGGGTGTCGTCGGAGACCCGCAACTCGGTCTCGGGGAGCTTGGCCAGCGAGCTGACCGACGCGCCTTCCTCGACCCGGATCAGGCGGACGCCCTGGGTGTTGCGGCCGATCAGCCGCATGTCGGCCACGGCGGTGCGGATCAGGATGCCGCCGCTGGTGGTGAGCATCACCTCGTCGGCGTCGGTGACCTTGCTGATGGCGACCACCGGGCCGTTGCGGTCGGTGACCTTGATGTCGATCAGCCCCTTGCCGCCCCGGTTCTGCGAGCGATATTCGGTCAGGGCGGTCCGCTTGCCGAAGCCGTTGGCGCAGACCGTCAGGAGGCTGGCCGGGTCGTCGTCGCCGTTGGCCACGACCATGCCGATGACCTCGTCCCCTTCTTCCAGGTCGATCCCCCGGACGCCGAAGGCGGGGCGGCCCATGGAGCGGACCCGCGACTCGTCGAAGCGGATCGACATCCCCTCGCGGGTGCTCAGGATGACCTGGTCGTTGGCCTTGACCCGGGCCACGCCGATCAGCTCGTCCCCTTCGTCCAGGCCCAGGGCGATGATCCCGCGGCCCAGGGGGCGCTTGAAGGCGGTGAGGTCGGTCTTCTTGACCGTCCCGCGCCGGGTGACCATGAACAGGCTCTCGTCCTCGCGGAACTCGCGGACCGGGACCAGCCCGGTGATCTTCTCCCCCTCGGCCAGCTGGAGGAGGTTAACGATGGCCCGGCCGCCCGAGGTCCGGGTCTGCTCGGGGATGTCGTAGACCTTCAGCCAGTAGACCTTGCCGTGGTCGGTGAAGAACAGGATGTAGTCGTGGGTCAGGGCCACGAACATGTGTTCGAGGAAGTCGTCGCCCTTGGTGTTGGTGGCCGAGATCCCGCGGCCGCCCCGGTTCTGGGCGCGGTAGGTGCTGGGCGGGAGCCGCTTGATGTAGCCGTCGTGGGTGACGGTCACCACCATGTACTCCTCGCGGATCAGGGCTTCCTTGTCGTAGTCGCCGAGTTCCTCGGGGTCGATCAAGCTCCGCCGGGGGTCGGCGTACTTGTGCTTCAGCTCGCGGAGGTCGGCGCGGATCATGTCGAGGATCAGCCGCTCGTCCCCGAGGATCCGCTCGTAGTTGCCGATCGCCTCGCGGAGCGACGTGTACTCGGCGGCCAGCTTGTCCAGCTCCAGCCCGGTGAGCTGCTGGAGCCGCATGGCCAGGATGGCGTCGGCCTGCATCCGGGTCAGCCCGCCGGTCGGCTTGGCGTCCTCGTCGTTGAGGGCGCGCCGGAGGATCTCGGCGGAGACCTCCATCCCCATCAACCGGGCGCGGGCCTCGACCGGGTTGGCCGACGACCGGATCACGCGGATGATCTCGTCGATGTAGGCCAGCGCGATCAGCAAACCTTCGACGATGTGGGCCCGTTGCCGGGCCTGGCGGAGCTGGTACTGGGTCCGCCGGCGGATCACGTTGACCCGATGCTCCACGAACAGGCGGAGCATCTCCTTGAGGGGCAGCGTGCGCGGGCGGCCGTCGACCAGCGCCAGCATGATGACGCTGAACGAGTCCTGGAGCGGGGAGTATTGATACAACTGGTTGAGGATGACGACCGGGTCTTCCCCCTTCTTGACCTTCACGACGATCCGGACCGGCTGCTTGCGGTCGCTCTCGTCGACGATGTCGGTCACGCCGGTCACGCGGTCGCCGTTGACCAGCTCGGCCAGCTTCTTGAGCAGGGGCTCCTTGGTGAGCTGGTAGGGGATCTCGGTGAAGATGATCTGCGACCGGCCGTCCTTCTGCTCCTCGATCGTGTACTTGGCCCGGAGGATCACCTTGCCGCGGCCGGTGCGGTAGGCCTCGCGGATGCCCCATCGGCCGCAGATGGTGGCGCCGGTGGGGAAGTCGGGCCCCTGGACGTGGGCCATCAAACCGTCGAGATCGATGTCGGGGTCGTCGATCAGGGCGACCGCGGCGTCGCACACCTCGCCGAGGTTGTGGGGCGGGATGCTGGTGGCCATGCCCACGGCGATGCCGCCCGAGCCGTTGACCAGCAGGTTGGGGAACTTCGCCGGCAGGACCCGGGGTTCCTGGTGCTTCTCGTCGTAGCTGGGCTGGAAGTCGACCGTGTCCAGCCGGATGTCTTCGAGCATCTCGGCGGCGATCGGGCTCAGCTTCGCCTCGGTGTACCGCATGGCGGCCGGGGGCAGGCCGTGGATCGAGCCGAAGTTCCCCTGCCCGGTGATCAGCAGGTGGCGCATGTTCCACCACTGCGCCAGGCGGGCCAGGGCCGGGTAGATCGAGGCATCGCCGTGCGGGTGGTACCGCTTCATCGTCTCGCCGACGATCCCCGCGCACTTGCTGGTCGACCCGCCCGGGTTGAGCCCGAGGTCGAGCATCGCCGTCAGGATGCGCCGCTGCGACGGCTTCAGCCCGTCGCGGACGTCGGGCAGGGCGCGGCTGATGATGACCGACATCGCATAGTTGAGGTAGCTCTCCTTGAGCTCCTCCTCGATGTTCAGCAGCGGCGTGGGCAGGTGATCGGGGTTGGCGGGAGAGGCGGTGCTCACGTTCGATCCCTCGGCGGACTCACCAGCAAGCGGGGCGTCGCGTCGCGGCCGGGACCACCCCGCCCGCCCCGACCGGACTCCAGGGGGATCATTGTACACGAAACGCCCGGGACCGGCAACGCGGAGCGGCCCCGGCCCGACCCCACCTAAATCGGGATCGTTCAAAGGGTTTGCACCCACCCGGGCCGGGCCACGGGGGGAGCCCCCGCCGGCCTCGTCGGGGATCGTCCCGCCCTCCGGGGCGGGGGGCGGCGGCCGGGCCGGGGAGGGATCGATCCGGCCCGGCCCGGGCCCCGGGCGGCGGGGCATCCGAGGGGCCCTCCGGCGAGTGCGGGGGCGGCCCGGTCGTCGCCGGGATCAGCACCCCCGAATTTTTCCGATCTGACCCTTGCCCGATGCCCGGCCGGAATGTAGCCTGATGCTTCGATCGTGCCTTCCCGCGCGATCCGTGCCCCTTCTCCCTGGTCGACGTGCCATGCCGTTTTCCTCCTCCACCCGGGCCCGCATCATCGCGGGGGCGTCCTGGACGCTCCTGATGATCGGCCTGTGCGCGGTCGGCGGGAAGGACGCGAAGGCCGATTGCGCCCAGGATTCCCGGCACCGGGCGGCGATCGACCTGGGCGACCCGTTCGCCGAGGGAGCCGGCCGGCAGGACGCGGCCCCGAAGGCGCCGAAGCCCTGCAATGGCCCGTCCTGCTCGGGGAACCCCGCGACACCGACGACGTCCGCCCCCGCGACGACGGTCGATGTCGAGGCCCGCGCCACCCTGGCCGCGCCCGAGCCCCCCGCCGTCCCCCCCTCGGCGGGCCGGCCCGACGACCCTGCGATCGTCCGCCCCATCCACGCCGGTTCGGCGATCTTCCACCCGCCCCGACTCCCCGCCTGATCTCCCCATCCGCCTTGCGCGACCCATCCACGCCCCCGGTGCGCCCTCGTCCGTCGATCATCGCCCGTCGTCCCCCGGATGCCCGGGCCGATCGGTGATCGGGATTGCGCCCGCCCGGGGTCTACAGGATGGCGTCCCTCGCCCCGACACATCATCGCCGGATCCATCTGTCTCATCCATTCGCCACGGGGAAGATCCCATGCGCCGACGCCGCGCCGCATTCACGCTGATCGAACTTCTGGTCGTGATCGCCATCATCGCCGTCCTGATCGCCCTGCTGCTGCCGGCCGTGCAGGCCGCCCGCGAGGCCGCCCGCCGGATGCAGTGCACCAATAATCTGAAGCAGATCGGCCTGGCCCTCCACAACTACGAGGGGACCAACGGCTGCTTCACGCTGGGCCGGACGATCCCGTCGGCCATGTCGTACTCGCCGATCGCCCGGATCCTTCCCTATGTCGAGCAGAGCAACCTGGGCGCGGCGATCAACTTCAACGTCGGCTACGCCGCCGAGATGAACACCACGGTCATGTTCTCCTCGATCAGCTTCCTGCTCTGCCCGTCGGACTCGGCCCAGATCCCGGCGGCGATCGGCGCGGGGACCAACTATCGGTCCAACGAGGGGACCGGCGTCGCGATGTGGTACGGGGCCTCCGACACGACCAACGTCAACACGGCCCTCCCGGCGCCCGACGGGCTGTTCTTCGCCAACGTGCTGGTCCGGATCGCCGACGTCACCGACGGCCTGAGCAACACGGCGGCCTTCAGCGAGCACATCCTGGGCGACTTCAACCAGACGGTCGCCACCGAACGGTCCGACACCTTCCGGCCCGGCACCTACCCGGCCACCCCCGATGAGGCCGTGGCCCAGTGCAGGGCGATGGACCCGAAGACCATCTCCCTCCAGGGCGTTTCCGACGTCGGCGCCCCGTGGATCTACGGCTACCACTCGACTACCAGCTACTGGCACTCCGGGCCGCCCAACTCCCGGTCCTGCATGTTCCCGCCCTCGCGGATCATGACCACCGCGAACAGCAAGCACCCGGGCGGGGTCAACGTCCTGATGGGCGACGGCTCGGTCCGATTCATCAAGGAGACCGTCAACGTCGCGGCCTGGCGTGCGATCGGGACCCGCAACGGCGGCGAGATCGTCGGCGCCGACCAGTTCTGAACCAGGGCCGCCCCATCCCCGAACCATCGGAGCCTCACCCATGCGCACCCGCCTGGCCGCATTCGCCTCGGCGACCCTGCTCGCCCTGCCCGCCCCCGCCCGCGCCGACGGCCCCCCCCCGGTCCCGGCCACCCGGGTCGAGTTGAAGCAGTTCCTCGAAGATTCCAAGAAGAACCAGCCGCGCCTGCCCCTGCCGCCCCTGACCGCCGAGGAGAAGGAGAAGGCGGAGCGGGGCGACTGGTCGGTCGTCAACAACGGACGGATGCGGAAGTTCTACCTGCCCGCCGAGCTGTCCGGCGCCGGGTTCCTTCGCGAGCCGGACCCGGCGATGACCCTGGGCCACCCGTTCCAGACGATGCTCTTCTGGATCGCCTCGCGGGGCAATAACTGCACCTACTGCATGGGCCACCAGGAGAGCAAGCTCGCCGCCGCCGGCCTGCCCGAGGACCGGATCGCCGCGCTGGACGGCGACTGGTCCGAGTTCACCGAGGCCGAGCGCGCCGCGTTCGCCGTGGCCAAGAAGCTGACCCTGGCCCCGCACGCGGTCCAGGAGGCGGACATCGCCGGCCTGCGTCGGTTCTACACCGACCCGCAGATCCTGGAGATCCTGCTGGTCACGGGCAACTTCAACGCCATGAACCGCTGGACCGGGGCGCTGCGGATCCCCCAGGAGGAGCACCGCGTCTACCTGACGCCCACGGCGGCCAAATTCCAGGGCCTGGTCAGCACGGTCGCCCCGCTGGACAAGGACCGGCCCTCGCAGGGGATGAGCTGCGCCGCCCCCGCCCGCCGAGGCCCGCTGGAATCCCCGGCCGAGGTCGATGCCGCCCTGGCGGCCTGCCGCACGAGGACGCCGATCCTGCCGCTGGTCGACGACGCCAAGGCCCGCGAGGTGGTGGCCGGCGACTGGCCGTCGGGGCCGCTGCCCGCCTACGTCCGGCTCCTGGCCACGTTCCCCAAGGCCGGCGCCGCGCGGATCGCCCTGCATCGGGCCGCCGAGGAGAAGGGGTCGCTCGACCCGAAGCTCAAGGCTGAGATCGCCTACACGGCCGCCCGCCACGACCGCGCCTGGTATGCCCTGGGCCAGGCCCGCGAGCGACTGTCGGCGCTGGGCGTCGACCCCGCGACCGTGGACGCGTTCGACGCCCCCGGCTCGACGTTCTCGGCCGGCGACCGCGCCGCGCTGGCGCTGGCCCGCAAGCTGACCGTCGACCCGGCCCTGGTCGATGATGCCGACGTCGCGGCCCTGCGGGGCCCGTTCACCGACCATCAGGTCGCCGAGGTCATCCACCTGATCACCGAGGCGGCGTTCTTCGACCGAGTGACCGAGGCCACGCGGCTCCCGCTGGAACGCTGACCCGATCGATTCACCGGGGAGCCCCCCCCTCCGGGCCGCCTCCGCCGCCCCTGGCCCAACTGCGGGCCAGGGCGGCGGAGGCGGCGGCCAGGGCGGGGTCGGCGGCCAGGCGGTCGGCCGCGGCCTTGCAGGCATGCCGGACCGTGGCGGCATCCCGGCCGCCGAAGAAGGCGCCGATGGCGCGGAAGCTCATCGGCGTATGCTCCCGGGCCAGGTGCATGGCCAGGTGCCGGGCCTCGACCACCGCGGCGCGTCGGGTGTCGGCGCGGAGGTCGCCGGCCCGGACGCCGAACGCGGCGGCCACCGCCCGGGCGATCTCGTCGAGCCCCGGCGGCTCGCCCACCGGGTCGGCCCCGAGGATCGGACCGACGACCTCCAGGTCCGGCGGCCTGCGGCCGACGCGGGCGGCCAGGCCGGCCTGCGCCAGCCAGCCATCCAGGGTGCGGAAGCCGTCGGCGGCCTCGGCCATCGGCTCGACCGACTCGGCGGGCAGGTTCATGCCCAGGGCCCGGGCCCGGTCCAGGAGGTAGCGGCGGCGGGTCTCCAGCCCGGGCGGCTCGACCCGGACGGCCAGCCCGCCGACCAGGCGATTGACCAGCCGGGGCGGCCAGCCCGGCGGCCAGTGGATCGGGGCCTCTCGGGCGCCGATCGCCACCGCCGCGCCGCCCGCGTCGAGCGCGTCCAGGGTGTGGGCCAGCTCGGCCATCGCCCACGGGGCCCGCTCCAGGGCGTGGACGTCGTCCAGGACGAACAGGCCGAGGCGGCGGAACCGATCGCGGAGGTCGGACCAGCCGCCGGGCCGGGCCGAGGCCTCGGCGCAGGCGGCGGCGAATGCCTCGGCCTCCAGGTGCGCCAGCGCCGTGCCGGGGCGGCGGATCAGCGATTCGGCGACCAGCCCCGCCAGCAGCCGCGACTTGCCCGAGCCCGCCACGCCGTGGATCACCAGGGGGGACACCCCGTCGGTCTCCCCCCGGGCCAGGGCCAGCACGCCGGCCTGCGCCAGCGCGTTCTCCGGTCCGACCAGGTAGCCGTCCCACGGCCCGGGCCCGGCCACCACCAGTCAGATCCCGCCGACCGGGCGGACGGTCAGGCGCACTTCCTGGCCGTCGCGGAGCGCCACGACCTCGGCATCCCGGCCCGCGGCGACCCCGCCGGCCGCGGCGAAGACGTCGGCCACGCTGGTCGTCCACCGGCCGTCGATCGTCGTCAGCAGGTCGCCCGCCTTCAGGCCGGCCGCCTCGGCGGCCGAGCCGGCGCGCACCGACCGGATCGCCACGCCCGAGCCGTCCGCGGCCGGGTCGCCCAGGGCCAGGCCCCACAGCCCGGCCGGGGCCAGGATCCGGTCCTTCGCGACCTTGGGGCCCGCCAATCGGTCGGGCAGCTCCTTGATCAGGTTGCGGACCTCGTGGTCCACCGGGGCGAAGCTCATGGTCTTGCTCTGGTAGTCGATCGTGGTCCGGTAGCGGGCGAAGAAGGTGTAGCCCATGATCCCGTCGAGCGGCCGGCCCAGGAACCCGCCCAGCGCCTTGAGCGTCGGGTGGTCCAGGACGACGACCGGGATGTCCGAGGCCGTCAGGTCGCCGACCTCCATCGACTTGATGTCCCCCTCGCCGCGCATCGCCATCAGGAACGACTTCGGGGCGTCCTTGGCGATCGCCCCGGACTCCTCGGCCGCCCGGTTGCCCAGCAAAGTCACCGGCGCCCCGAGGTCGAACACCAGGCGATACGGCCCCTTGCCGTTGATCTTGGCCCGCACCACGATGTGGTTGGACGCCACCAACTCGAACGGCACCGAGGCCGGCGCTTTCAGGGCGTCCTGGGGCGGGGCGGGGGCCAATCCCGCGAAAAGGAAAAACAGACCCAAACCCAGCCGCAACTTTAATCGAGGATGGAAGATCGGCATCTCAGAACCCCTCCCCGGCGGCCAGGTTCAGGTCGATCGATCGGCCGTCCCGGACGACCACGACCGGGACGCGGTCGCCCGGGCGGACCCCGGCGACGGCGGCCAACGCGTCCTTGACCGACCTGACCTCGCGCCCGGCCACCTTCGACAGGCGATCCCCGACGCGGATCTCCGAGCCCGCCGCCGGGCCCTCGGCCAGGAGGCCCGCGACCCGGGGCCCTTCGTCGGACTCGTCCAGGGCGATGCCCAGCGACCCGCGCGGGTGGAGCTGCTCCTCGGGCTGCTTGCCGATCAGCATCGCCGCCGCCTTGGCCAAAGGCCCCAACGCGTTCATCGCCGCCATCTCGCCGGACGCCTTGGCCTTGACCGCCGCCCGGGGGACGAACGGATCCTTGGGCTCGTAGTCCAGCCGGGTCCAGGTCATCCGGTCGTCGGTCGGGTCCAGCTCGATCCGGAACCGGGCCAGCGCGGTGAAGCCGAGGATGCCGTCGATCGACGCCCCCGGCAGGCCCAGGGCGTTCATCCCGACCATCTGGAACGGGTCTTCGACCCGGCCCTTCATGTTCGAGAGCGAGGCCCCGCCTTCGAAGTCGAGCCGGTCGATCTCGGTCCAGAACGCCTCGGGGTCGACCTTCAGCCCGATCTTTTTGGCCACCTCGGTCCCGACGTACAGGGCGGGGGCCCCGGTGTCGACCAGGAAGTTGAACGGGCCCTGGCCGTTGACCCGGACCCGGACCAGGAAGTGATTCGTGTCCGTGACCCGATAGGGGATCCGGTACGAGGTCCCCACCTTGCGATCGGGCTTCGCCCCGTCGGCGCCCAGCCCGGCCGTCGCCAGGACCGCGCCCAGGCCCATCATCAAGAGCCGCGACCGTCCGCGCATCATGCCCATCATCCCCCCCGTCGTGCTTCGACCAACCGGCGGCCCACCCATGATACGCGGGCCCGGCCGCCGGGCGGAACGCCCCACCCGGAAATCGCGGGCCGCTCACTTCCGGGGCCCGGCATCGATCCGGCCCGTCGGGCTCATCGTCGATTTCAGGGGGAGGTCGGCGGCCGGCCGCCGGCGGGAGGGGGGACGGGGCCGGGCGAGTTGCCAGAGCAGGTGGGCGCGGACGGCGGGCCATTCCGGGGCGATGATGCTGAAGACGACCGTGTCGCGCAACGACCCGTCGGCGAGGATCTGGTGCGACCTGAGGATGCCGTCCTGCTTGGCCCCGAGCCGGGCGATCGCCTCGCGGCTGGCGAAGTTGAAGAAGTGGGTGCGGAATTCCACGGCGATGCAGCCGAGGGACTCGAAGGCATGCGTCAGCAGGAGGAGCTTCGCCTCGGTGTTGATCCCGGTGCGCCGGGCCGACTGGGCGTACCAGGTGTGGCCGATTTCCAGCCGGCGGTTCGCCGCGTCGACGTGGAAGAACCGGGTCGTGCCCACGACCGCGCCGTCGGCCTTGCGGCGGGCGACGAAGGGCAGGGCCCCCTGATCCCGGCGCATGGCGAGCGCCGAGGCGATGTAGGCCCCGACCGCGTCGGGCTCCGGCACGCCGGTGTACCAGAGGTTCCACCCCTCGCCGTCGATGGCGGCTCCCCTCAGGCCGGCCTCGTGGCCGACATCCAGCGGTTCGAGCGTGACCCAGGAAGGGCCGGCGAGGGTGACGGGTTCGATGAAGGGCATGGCGATTCGATCCCTCGGCGAGAGGCCCGCGGTCAGCGCCGCCACCAGGCCACCAGGGCGACCGCCTGGATCAGGACCACGGCGGCGAAGGCGATCTGGAACGATCGTTTGCGGGTCTTGTGGCGGAGCGTCATCATCGCGACCAGGGCGGCCGGCGAACCGCCGATCAGGGCCAGGTTGAGCAGGACGGCCTCGGGCACGCGGCGGTTGCCCAGCGACGCCTGGCGCTTGTCCCAGGCGTAGACGGCCCAAGTCGCGGCGGAGATGCCGCCGAGCCACGCCCCGACCCAGGCCAGCCCCAGCCGGTGCAGGGCCAGCGTCGCCCCGATCAGCCCGGCGGCCAGGATCGCGGCGGCCGACAGGGCGGGCGACAGCCCGGGCCGCCCCGGCGTGACCCGCACGGCGCGGGGGCCCCGCTCGGCGGGCTCGGCCGTGAACCGGACCTTCTGCCCGCTCCGCAGCGGCACGCGGCCGTCGACCGCCGTGATGTGGACGAACACGTCCTCGCGGTAGGACGCGGATCGGATGAACCCGAACCCGCGTTCGGCGTCGAAGCTGACCACGGTGCCCGGGCAAATCATGGCGTCTCGGCCTCGTCGTCGGCGATCGTCGGGGGGCCCCGGACTCGCGGGGGAGCGACCATCGTAGCGACGACGCCCCCCGGTGGCGAGCCGGCCCGGCGTCGAATCGCCGCACCGAGGCGGTGGAGGTTTGCGGAGGGCCCGGCGGCGCGGTAGTTTCGGTCCTCCCGACTCGTACCAGACCGACCGGATGCGACCCTCGCCGCGAGCCAAGACCTTATGGCCAGCCCCGATTCCGCGCCCTCGACGCCCAACGCCCGGTCCCCGCTCGACCGCGCCCGGATGAAGGCCTACTGGCGCCTGATCCCCCTCCTGTTCATCTGCTATGCCGTGGCCTATGTCGACCGCACCAACGTGGCGATCGCCACCCTGCGGATGGCCGACCAGCTCCCGGCCTTCGACAGCCGGGTGATCGGCTGGGGCTCGGGCATCTTCTTCCTCGGCTATTTCCTGCTGGAAGTCCCCGGGTCGCTGATCGTCGAGCGCTGGAGCGCGCGGCTCTGGATCAGCCGGATCATGATCACCTGGGGGCTGATGGCGGGCCTGACGGCGTTCGTCCGGGAGCCCTGGCACTTCTACGTCGTCCGGTTCCTGCTGGGGCTGGCCGAGGCGGGGTTCTACCCCGGGGTGATCGTCTACCTGACGCACTGGTTCCCGACCCGAGACCGGGCGCGGGCCCTGGCCTACTTCTTCATCGCGGCCCCGCTGGCGCAGGCGGGCAGCCCGCCCCTGTCCAAGCACCTCCTCAAGATCGGCACGACCGAGGTCGTCGACGGCGTGGAGATCCACCACGACACGTTGATGGGCCTGGTGGGCTGGCAATGGGTGTACATCTTCTGGGCGATCCCGGCGGTCATCCTCGGGTTCGTCGTCCTGGCGTTGCTCACCGACCGGCCCCGGCAAGCCCGCTGGCTCGCCGCCGACGAGCGCGAGGCGTTGGAGGAGGAACTGGCCCGGGAGAAGGAGCTGAAGGCGCGGGACGGGAGCGTGCACACCTCGTTCCGCGAATCCCTCAAGCATCCCAAGGTCCAGATCCTGACCGTCGCCTACCTGCTCGCCGTGATGGGCAACTACGGCATCGAATTCTTCATGCCCCGGATCCTCAAGGCGGTGCATCACCTGACCGACGACCAGGTCACGTTCCTGGTGATCTTCCCGCCGCTCGGGTCGCTGGTGGGCCAGTTGTTCGTCGGCTGGAACTCGGACCGGGTGGGCGAGCGGCGGATGCACGTCGTCCTGCCGATCTACCTGGCGGCGGCGGCGCTCGGGGTGATGGCCTTCGTCCAGCTGCCGCCCCTGTGGCTGACGCTCACGCTGTTCATCCTGGCGTTGACCGGGCTGAAGGCGTATCTGCCCGCCTTCTGGACGATGCCCTACCTGTTCCTGAGCCAGGCGGCGGCGGCCGGCAGCATCGGGCTGATCAACTCGGTCGGCAACCTGGGCGGATTCGTCGGCCCGTCGATGATGGGGGAATTGGAGAAGCGGACCGGGTCGTACCAGATGGGCCTCGGCATCCTCGCCGGGGCCATCCTGATCTCGGGGACCATCTTCCTCCTCCTCGGACTCGGCAAGCGGGCCGAGCCCGGTCCGGCCGATCGGGACGATTCCCTGGCCGAGGCCCTGGCCTGATTCGCGTCGATTTCCCCCACAGGCCCGGCCCGGAATCCCCACGATGGCGGAATACCTACTAACCGGGCGCGACCCCGGCGGGAAGAAGATGACGGTCCGGATCGACGCCGACTCGGCCGACGAGGCCGTGCGGATCGCCGGCGAGGATGGCCTGTCGGAGATCGTCCTCCACACCGACGACGTGGGCGCCCGCTACACCCGGCAAAGCGCCGTGGAAGAGGTGATCTCCCCGCGCGATTTCATGAAGTTCCGCGACCTGCCCCCCCGCCTTGCCGGCTTCCTGATCGTCGCCGGCTCGCTCTACCGCAGGTCGTGGGTGCTCTACCTGGCCGAGGCCGGGCTGCTGCTCCTCCGGCGCACCAAGGAGATCCCCTGGGGCTGGTTCGACTGGATCCTGGTCGGCCTGCTCCTGTTCCCCGCCGCCTTTGCCCTGGCCTCCCAACTCTTCCGGGGGGCGGCCGGGCGGTACAACGACCTGATCGAGGCGGCATCGTGGGGGCGTTGGGAGGAAGTCCTCGGCAGGGTCGACGGCCTTCAGGGGCCGGTCCCCGCCGAGGAACTGGCCTTCCGCAAGGCCCGGGCGCTGGTCGGGCTGGGCCGGGTCGACGAGGCGATGGCGGTGATCCTGCCGTTCGGCGACGGCGCGGCGATGCCGGAGTGGATGTTCCTGTCGCGGATGCCCGAGATCTACCGCCCCGCCCACCTCCCCGAGGCGGCCAAGGCCGCGACCGACCGTTCCGTGGAGTTGGCCCCCGACAACGCCACCGTCCTGCTCGACGCGGCGCAGGCATACGCCTGGCACATCCACGACCCCCGCCGCGCCTCGGAACTCCTGGCGCAGGCGCGGAGGCACGCCATCAGCGACCTCGCCCAGCCGTTCGCCGCCCGCATCGAGGGGCTGATCCGGCTCGAAGAAGGCCGGCCCCGCGAGGCCATCCCGCTCCTGGAAGAAGCCTCGCGGAAGCTCCACGCATTCCGGCACGCGTCGGCGCTGATCCCCCTCGTGCTCGACCTCATCCATTCCGACCTGGCCCTGGCCCACGCCGGCTGCGGCGACATCGAGGCGGCCCGGCGCCACTTCCGGGCCGCCCTGCCGAGGCTCCGGGCCCTGGGCTACGACGACACGATTGCCCGTTGCGAGCGGGCCATCGGGGCCGACGCCCGCTAAGATGATGGGGGGCGGCCCGACGTTCGAGGCCCCCGACCCGGCGACCGGACGCGAGAGGGCGACCGATGGACCATCCCCCCGATCCCGCCCCGGCGCCGGCCGCGCCCCCCCGACGCAAGGCCCGTTGGCGCCGACCGGCGGCCCTGCTGTTACGCGTGGCCGTCGTGGCCTATCTGGGAGTGGCCGCCGTGCTGTTCGCCTTCCAGGAACGGATGATCTTCCCGGGGGCCGAGACCCGGGGCCGGGCCGACGCGATCGTCGAGCCCCGGCCCGGGACGGAGTTGGTCACGCTGACGACGGCGCGGGGCGACCGGGTCGTCGCCCTGTTCGGCCCGGCATTGACGGACGACGGCCGGCCCCGGGACGACGCCGCGACCCGCCCGACGATCCTGTTCTTCTACGGCAACGCCATGTGCCTGGCCGCCGCGACCGACCTGTTCGAGGACTTCCGCCGCCTCGGGGCCAACGTCCTGATCCCGGACTATGTCGGCTACGGGATGAGTTCGGGCAAGCCGGGCGAAATCGGCTGCCGCGAGGCCGCCGACGCGGCCTTCGCCCACCTCGCCGCCCGGCCCGACGTGGACCGGGCCCGGATCATCGCGGCCGGGTGGTCCTTGGGCGGGGCGGTGGCCCTGGACCTGGCCGCCCGCCACCGGGTCGCCGGGGTGGCGACGTTCTCCGCCTTCACCCGGATGGCCGACATGGCCCGCCGCATGTTCCCGATCCTGCCCGCGTCGCTCCTGCTCCGCCACCGGTTCGACAACCTCGCGCGGATCGCCGAGGTCGGCTGCCCGGTGCTGATCGGCCACGGCCGCCGCGATCAGATCATCCCCTATGAGATGTCGGACCGGCTCGCCGCCGCGGCCCGGACCCCGGTCGCCCGCATCGCCGTGGACGCCGCCGACCACAACGACTTCTTCTGGGTCGGCGGGGATGCCGTCCTGGACGCCCTGCGCCGGTTCGCGGAGTCGCCGGCAGGGTCGCCGCAGGCCGCGCCTCGCTCATAATGATTCGGACATGATTCGCATTCGCGAATTTCCCCTCGATCCCCGCGACCCGCGATCCGAATCCATTCGTGACGGGCCCCCGCGCCCGGGGCGTGGCGGGTCCGGGCCGGCCGGGGGACGAGGTCGTCCCCGCGGGCAATCCCCCGGCCCGGGCCCCGGACGGCAGGACGGGGGGCCCCGAAGCCGGGCCGCGCTCCCCTCGCGGCCCCCAGGATTTCCCCCCTCGGCCCATGAGGGCCCGCACGGAGATCCCCGCCCATGCCCCACGATCGTCCCGCGAGCCGGACCCGCCCCGGTGGCCGCCCGCGCCCCCGCCCGCTCCACGTCGAGCAGGTCGAGGCCCGGCAACTGATGGCCACCTTCTCCGTCACCGTCACCGGCGACGCCGGGGCGGGCTCGCTCCGCCAGGCCATCCTGGATTCCAACGCGTCCCCGGGCCAGGACACCATCAGCTTCGCCATCCCGGGCGCCGGCCCCCACTCGATCGCCCCCCTGACCGACCTGCCCACGATCTCCGACCCGACCGTCCTGGACGCGACCACCCAGCCGGGCTACGCCGGCACCCCGGTCATCGAGATCAACGGCAGCCTGGACGCCTCACCGACCATCCGAACCGGGCTGACCGTGGCCGCCCCGAACACCACGGTGCGCGGGCTGGCGATCAATCGGTTCAACGGCTACGGCATCGACATCCAGAACGCGATCGGCGGCACGATCGCGGGCAATGCGATCGGCACCGACCCGTCCGGCACCCTCGCCCTGGGCAACCGCACGGGCGGCATCCGCACCCTCGAATCCAGGGCCCTGGCCATCGGCGGCCCGGCGGCCCGGGACGGCAACACCATCTCGGGCAACGCCGGGGACGGGATCTTCGTCGCCAATTCGAGCGGGCAGCCGACCGGGATCGCGATCCTGGGCAACCGGATCGGGACCGATCCGGCCGGCACGCTCGTCCTGCCCAACTCCGGGAACGGCGTCCTGGTGGAGGCGTCGGGCGTCCAGGTCGGCGGTGTCGCTCCCGGACAGGCGAATATCATCGCCAACAACGGGTTCAACGGCGTCCAGATCGGCAGCTTCAGCTTCCAGAGCAACCGGACGTCCAACCCGATCCGGGGCAACAGCATCTTCGCCAACGATGCCCTGGGCATCGACCTGGGCGGCAACGGGGTGACGAGCCCGGACTCGTTCGGCACCGGCTTCGGCCCGAACCGGCTCCAGGCGTTCCCGTCGGTGAACGCGGCGTTCCCGTCGGCCGGGGGGGCCGGCACGACCGTCGAGGGCCGGCTGGTCAGCACGCCCAACGCCACGTTCACCATCGACTTCTACGGCAACGACACGGCGGGCCGCTCCGGCTACGGCCAGGGCCGGCGCTACCTCGGCTCGGCCCAGGCGACGGCCAACGCCGACGGCAACGCGGACTTCGCCCCGACGCTGCCGGTCGCCGTGCCGCCCGGCCAGCTGATCACCGCGACGGCGACCGACGGGGACGGCAACACGTCGGAATTCTCGCTGGCCCGGTCGGTGACCCCCACCGCCCAGGCCAACCTGTCCGTCTCGATCTTCGACTTCCCCGACCCGGTCCTGGTCCGGGGCGACCTCGCCTACACCGTGACGGTCGTCAACAACGGCCCGACCCGGGCCACCGGCGTGACGCTGACGGACGCCCTGCCCGCCGGGGCGACGTTCCTCTCGGCCACCACCAGCCAGGGGACGTTCGCGGTGGCCGACGGCGTCCTGACCGCCGGCCTGGGCGAACTCCGGACCGGCGAGTTCGCCACGGTGCGGATCACCGTCCGCCCGACCGCCGAGGGGACGATCACCACGACGGCCACCGTCCGGGCCGACCAGGCCGATCCCGAGGCGGGCAACAACACCGCCACGGCCACCACGACGGTCAACCCGCCCACCCCGGCCGACCTGGTCGTGTACAGCTTCGCGGCCACCGCGCCGCTGAACGTCGGCGAAGATCAGCTCTACACGGTGGTCGTCGGCAACAACGGCCCGAACCCCGTGGCCGGCGGCGTGACCCTGATCGACACCCTCCCCGAGGGAGCGGCGTTCGTCTCGGCCAGCGTCAGCCAGGGGACCTTCTCGGTGGCCGACGGCATCCTGACGGCGAACCTCGGCGACCTCCAGAGGGGCGGCAACGCGGTCGTCCAGATCACCGTCCGCCCGACCATCCCCGGCCGCTTCACCAACAAGGCCGTGGTCGTCGGCGCCCAGGCCGACCAGAACGCCCTGAACAACACCAGCACGCTGGAGCAGCTGGTGAGCGTCGCGTTCGCCGACCTGTCCGTCTCGGCCGTCGCCCTCCCCAACCCGCCCCAGCAGGGCCGGCCGCTGACCTACACCTTCAACGTCCGCAACCCCGGCCCCGGCGACTCCACCGCCACGACCCTGATCGACGAGCTCGACCCGGGCGTCACGTTCGTCTCGGCCACCAGCAGCCAGGGGACGGCCACCGCCTCGGGCGGCATCGTGACCGCCAACCTGGGCACGATCATCGCCGGCCAGTCGGCGCAGGTCACCATCGTCGTGATCCCGTCGGTGATCGGCGTCATCTCCAACACCGCCACCATCCGGGCCGACCAGCCCGACTTCAACCCGGCCGACAACGTCGTCACCACCACCTCCACGGTCGTCTCCGAGGTCACCCCGCCCACGATCCTGGCCCAGCGCCTGATCGCGACGCGCACCGCGGTCACCGGCGTCGTCCTCACCTTCAGCGAGGCGATGAACCCGGATCAGGTCGAGGCCCTGAACAACTACCAGGTCCGCCCCTCCAACGCCGACGGCGTCGCCAGGGGCGCCCCGGTCGCGATCGCCTCGGCCCGCTACGACGCGAGGCGCCGCACCGTCACGCTCACGTTCGCCAGGCCGCTGCCCCTGGGCCGGTTCTACGCGCTCACCGCCAACGGCGTCGGGGCGTCGGGCCTGGTCGACCCCTCGGGCAACGTCCTGGACGGCGACCTCAACGGCCTGCCCGACGGCATCTTCCAGGCGACCATCGGCCGGGGCACGATCTCCCGCCCGCGCCGGTTCCAGCTCGACCAGGTCATCCCGATCCCGGCCCGCAAGGTCAAGAAGGCCCCGGCCCCCGCGACCCCCGCGACGCCCAAGGTCCTGTCCAGGGACGTCGCCCTCGACCTGTCGTTCACCCGCCGCCTGATCCAGAGTTCCTGACCTCGGCGGGCGGCCCGCCCCCCAGCTCGATCACCGAGACCTCGGGCGGGCAGAGAAATCGGATCCGGGGGGCCTGGCCGCGCTCGTGGCCGACCCCCCGGCTCACGTAGATCGGCACCCCCGCGATCCGGTGCAGGCCGCCGGCCGCCACCTCCCGGGGGACGCCCGACAGCACGACCGGGGGCCCGTAGCCCGGCACCACCACCTGCCCGCCGTGGGTGTGGCCCGCCACCACCAGGTCGACCCGCGAATTTGGCCGCAGGCCCAGCGCCACGTCGGGCCGGTGGGCCAGCAGGATCCGGGTCTCGCCGTCGTCGCCCCCTTCCTCCAGCCGCTCGACCAGCCTTTGCGCCGCCGGGCCGGCGTAGTCCAGCTCCACGCCGCCGATCGCCAGCCGCCGGCCGTTGACCGTCGTCCGCGCCACCTCGTCGACCAGCAGGCGGATCGAGGTCGCGTCCAGGATCGAGAGGATCCGGTCGCCGGGCCCGTCCACGTCGCCGAGGACCAGGTAGACGCCCCCCGGGGCCGACAGCCGGGCGAGCAGCGCCGCCAGGGCCTCCCGGTTCGCCTCGAACTCCTGGTGGCTCCCCTGGAAGACGTCGCCGGGGATCAGGATCACGTCGGGCTTCTGCGCCATCAGGAGGTCCACGGCCCGGCGCTCGTGCTCGCCCACGCGGTCGGTCTGGAGGTCGGTCAGCACCCCGACCCGCACGGCCTCCGACCCATCGCGGCCGGGGATCGCCAGCCGGGCCGTCTCCAGTTGCAGCCGGTAGGGCTCGATCCAGCTGGCGAACACGCCCACGAACGCCAGCCCCAGCGAGGCCGCCGCCGCCGCCCGCACCGGCCCGGAGACCCGCCGCCAGGGCTCGCCGCGCACCGGCCACGACGCCAGCAGCAGCGCGGCCCCGATCGCGGGCACCAGCACCACCAGGTCGACGTAGACCAGGTGCATCATCCCGAACAGGTGGACCCCGAGCCGGCCCAGCACGATCAGCTTGAGCAGGAACGCGGCCGAGGTTGCCGCGAAGGCCAGCCCGACCCGCGCGGCCCCGATCGCGGGCCGGCCCCGGCCGCCGAACAGCGCCAGGCCGGCGACCGCCGCGTCGATGGCCGTCGACCCGGCGATCACGGCCCCGAATGGAATGTCCTCGAACACGCCCACCCCTCTATCCCGGCCGGACGCCGCGAGCGGCCCCGGACCTCAGCGAATCACGGCCGACGGGTTCAGCGACTCGACCGTCTTGAGGAACCCGTAGGGCGTGAAGTTGACCAAAGGCACCTTCAACCCGGCCTTCCGCGCGACGTCGGCGGTGAAGCTCACGCAGTCGACGACGGTGACGACATAGGTTTTGGTCGCATAATCGGCCGCCGTGGCGTCAACCGCCTTCCTCAGGACCAGGTCATCGATCCGGAACCGGGCCGAATGGTTGATCAGGGCCGAGCGGTCGGAGCGGTCGACCTTCCCCCGGCCGGCCGGCGACCGATGCCGCTCGGGCAGGAAGCCGTACCATTCCACGACGCTCCCCCAGGTGCATCGGACCCCCGAGTGGAACATCCCGGTCTCGCTGAACAGCATCAGCTCCGCCATCGCCATGCCTCCATGTTGCCGGGCCCGGATCATCACGGCGCCATCATAGCGACCTCTCGCCGCCGTCGATCGGTGCGGCCCGCCGATTCGAGGCGGATCGGGCCCCGTCCGCCCCGCGCGGGGTGACCCGGAACAGGACGAACTCGCGATCGAACCGGGTGCGCGGCCCCCGGGCCAGGGCCTCGACCGATCCCAGGCGGAGCAGGGCGGGGCGGTCGCGGTCCCGGGCCACCACGTCGAACCGCCCCGGGGTCGGCGGCCGCGCGGCCAGGTCGTCCGCCCCCTGCCTCCAGGTCGCGGGCCGATCCAGGTAGTAGAGCCGCACGGCCCAGTCGTGCGGGACCGGGCCGAACGGGGTCGGGTACGGCTTGCGGTCCCAGTCCTCGTACAAAAACGCCACCGGCCCGGGCCCGTCGACGGCCCCGCCCAGGGTCGCATAAAACCCCCACTCGACGCCCCTCCGGTCGTACTTCGGCCCCAGGGCCAGGTGTCCGACTCCGCAGCCCAGCCCCAGCAGGGCGAACCCCGCCACGGCCGCCCGCCGCACCCGGTCCCCGCTCCAGCCCCGGCGGCCGAGCCGTTCCCCGACCCGCACCAGCGCCAGGGCCGTCCACACCGACCACGGGGGCAGGGCATAGATGGCGTAGTGGCCATTCTTGACCGTGGCCGCCGACAGCACCAGCACCGGCACCAGGGCCCACGCCCAGAGCAGGCGATCCCCGCCCCCGGGCGTGACGCGGGCCCTCCGGAACGACGCCCACGCGCCCCACAGGCCCAGCGGGGTCCACGGCAACACCTGCCCGAGCACCGACGGCCCGTACATCCACCACGGCCCGCCGATGAAGTGCTCCGGCCGCGCCGCCATCCGGTCGGACACGTGGAGCGTCCAGAGCGACCACGCCTCGGGGTGCCGCACCACCACCGCGACCGGCCACGCCAGCGCCAGCACCGCCGCCAGCAGCCAACCCAGGGGGTCGACCAGCCGCCTCGCCGTGGCCCGATCCCGGTCCCAGAGCAGGACCGCCACCGCCGCCGACCCCGCCAGCACCGCCCCGAACCCCAGCCCCTTGGCCAGCGAGGTCATCCCCAGGAGCGCGAAGAACGCCCACAGCCACCGCCGGCCCGACCCGGGCTCGCGGACCCGGTCGAACGCGACCATCACCCAGACGATCAGGCAGGCCAGGACGATGTCGGCCTCGGCCAGCCTTCCCCTCAATACCGTCCATCCCGTCGTCGCCTGGACCGCGCCGGCCAGCAGTCCCGCGTCGGCCCCGAACCTCCGGGCCGCGAACACGGCGATGCCCACCGCCATCAACGCCGCGGCCAGCGCCGACGGCAGCCGCGCGGCGGCCTCGGTCACGTCGCCGACCGCCCACCCGATCCCGGCGGCCATCCAGGTCGATAGCGGCGGCTTTTCGAGCCACGGCCGCCCGTCGATGGTCGGCACCAGCCCCAACCCGCCCCCCCGGACCATCTCACGCGCCGCCTGGGCCACGAACGCCTCGTGGTACGTCAAACGCCCCGACCCGCCCAGCCCGACGCCCAGCGTCAGCGCCGCCAGCCCGGCGATCGCGGCGATCCTCGCCCGTCCCAACGTCGTCCCTTTCATGGCGCGGGCCCTCCCCGGCCCTCGGCGGGGATCGTACCGGGAAGGGGAGGGATTGGCGAGGCGAACCGCCAACCTCACCCCGGCCCCGGGTCGAGCAGCCCCCGGAGCGGGGCGGGGAAGGCCGCCCACGAGGTTTGGTAGGTCGCTTCGAGGTGGACCGGGACGTAGACCGAGGGGGTCAGGAACAGCGGCATGTCGGGCAGCGTGTCGCCCACCGCAATCGGTTCGATGTAAGCCGTCACCGCCGGCCCCGCCGCATAAGAGGCCAGCGTCAGGGGTTGATCCGGGGTCGCCTCGAATTCTTCCTCCTGAAACTCGTCCCAGATCGCCCGGGCCAGCCCGTCCGGATCGCGCGCGGTCGGCGGGAACAGGTCGACGATCAGGGCGTGGACACCCTGCCGGACCAGGTCGGACACCTTGGCGACGAACGCCCGCACCTGCTGGCCGCCCCCTTGTTCCCCGGCGAGACGATCTCGATGAACGCCACGACCTGACCGTGGCGGTGCCGCACGGTAACCCGATTCGCCTTCTGCGCGTACAAGCCCAACTCGGCGACCCGCACCACGCGGGCCCGAGGCGGCACCTCGGCCACGGCGACCGCCGGCCCCTCCGCCGGGCCGGGCCCCCCCTCGCGCCCGCCCAGCCCCAGGGCCAGAACATCGGGGATCGGCCCCCGGATCGCCTGCTCGGCCAGGGCGAAATAGTCGGGGGGCAGCCCCCCGTCGTTCAAGGCATCGCACAGGGCCGCGATCCACCTCTGGTGGAACGAGTGGAACAGCTCGG
This sequence comes from Tundrisphaera macrotermitis, assembly GCF_051175315.1. Classification (NCBI taxonomy): domain Bacteria; kingdom Pseudomonadati; phylum Planctomycetota; class Planctomycetia; order Isosphaerales; family Isosphaeraceae; genus Tundrisphaera; species Tundrisphaera macrotermitis. The sequence continues at coordinate 55,689 of NZ_CP195100.1, read as the reverse complement.
CATCGACGCGAGTCCAGTCATGCACCGGCATACGATGACCTCCGCTAAACCCAGGTGCCAGGGTCAATGTGGCCCGACGCCGTAGAGCGAGAAGCGGAACGCGACATTGGCCTCAACGAGGATTTTCAGGAAACTTTGCCCCAATGGGAAGTCTGCCAAAAAGCGACCCGAGTGATCTTCGGGCTCGATTGCCACGTCGATTTCAACGCGAACTCCGAGTTCTGCAGACTTCCTGATGGCCGGAGACAGCGTCGGGATGATTTCTTCGATGCTTCGGCACTGCGTCCCCCAGTCATCGTCCTTGGAAAGACTGCAAGAAAATCTGTTCAGCACTCGATCAGGACCACCGAACGGGGCGGGTAGCAGGCGATTCACCTCATCCCCGATCTCATGCAAATCTTCGATGCCTGAGAATCCGGAAAACCTGATGACGCTGTACATCGTCCAAATCCCTGCGTTTCCTGGCATGATCCGGGGCCCAAGGCCAATACATCATTTACATATACCACCTCATGCTCATCCCATAGCAAATCACCCCTCGTCGCGATGGTAATCCAAGGGCCATTCCAGGTCCTCCCATCGACAGGCGCGTGCCCTCCCCGGCCCTCGGCGGGGATCGTACCGGGAAGGGGAGGGATTGGCGAGGCGAACCGCCAACCTCACCCCGGCCCCGGGTCGAGCAACCCCCGGAGCGGGGCGGGGAAGGCCGCCCGTCGGGGTTGGGTCGGCCTCGCGACCGCCGATGCCATTTCCCCGCGGGTTTCTTCCCGGATTTTCACGCATGCAGGCCGGGCACTGCGGTTATCATGGCCGGGCAAAGGAGACGCCCATGACGACCTGGCCGGCCGTGGCGATGCTGCTCTGCGTCGCCGATGCTCCGAAGTCGGACCCCGAGGCGGACCGGGCCAGGAGGGCCGAGATCATCGCCCGCGTCATGGCCGAACCCCTGCCTCCCCAATTCCGCCCGGCGAACCTCTTGACCTACGAAGAGTACGCGGCCCCGGATGAGGCGGTCGTCGGGGAATTCATCGAGGACGAACTCGCGGGAGGCTTCGCGCGCCGCCGGGTGGACGTCCCGCCCGGGCCGGCGAAACGTCGACTCGCCCTCGCCCCGGATTGCTACGACCGATGGATCTTCGGTTCCAAGGTGGACCCGGCGTCGCGTCGCGAATGGCTGAACCACCGGCTCGACGTCCGCATCGGATGGGCGGCACGGGCTCGCCAACTCACGCCCGCCGAGTCCGAGAAGATTCGCCTGGCCGGATCGGGGGATATCAAGCGATTCCTCGATCTGGCGGAGTCGATGCGCGGTGAGTTCGACGCCGTGCGCCTGAATGAGGACGCCGGTCGTCAATACCTGAACAACAGGCTTTCCCCGATCCGTGTCCTTTTCCAGGAAGGCCCGTTCGGCGAAGACTCTCTCTATGCCAAGGCGTTGCGAAAAGTCGAGGATGACCGGAAATAGAGGGCCGCTGAAGCCGGGTCGTGGGATTTGGCCGATCGAGCCCAGGTCATGATCCCCGGATCCGCCACGCCTGCGCCCCGCCATGGACGGTCCACCACGAGACTCGGAGGCCCGATGGCCGGCGAAGCGGCGAGCGACATCCTGCGGCTCCCGGCCCAGTCCACGCGGGCCGGAACCCTGACGTGAAAACCGGACAGGATGGGCACCTCCCACCATGAGATCATATGATACGGTGGTCGGTGCCCAACCTACGCTACTGATGCCGCTTACCGAATGGATCGTCGAACACGGCGCGGAGGATCTCGGCGGAGAGGAAGGGGGCGAAAGATTCGGACGGGAGGTTCTTGTACGGGCATTTCGGGAAGCACACGGCCCAACCGGCGAATCGGGCCGCCCACTCCAGCAAATCTCTCTCGCCGAGCCTCCCGGACGTCTCGGGAGGATGGAGCATGGCCCGGAGTTTCCCCTCGGGGATAGCCCGGATCTCGGCCAACCATCGGTCCATCGAGTCGGGATCGGTGTTGTGGATGACCGCGAAGAACCCGCCTTCCGCGAGCCAATCCGCCTCATCGAGCCCTTCCCGATTGACCTCCCCGGCCAGATACTGCTCCGCCAGTTCCACCCCAAGTCGGCTCCACTCCACCACGAGCAAATCCCAGATCTCGCGGCAACACAGCAAATAATACCGATACAATGCCGCATGGAATTCGCGGAACGCCGGCGACTCGGACAGGGCCTCGACGAAATCGAGCCACATCCCTTCGGTCCCGCGGGCCTGCCACAATGCTTCGATCATGCCCCGCGTATCCGAAGTCGCGAACCATTCCGATCTCGTCATGGCACCTCTCATCCGCCCCAGGTAGCCGGGCAGGGTGGGCACTGCCCACCATAAAATCATACCATAATATGGGCGTTGTTCACCCTACGATCCTATCGGTTTGTTTGGTTTTGAGGGAGATGAACGCTTGAGCCTGATCGTCGAGGCAGTCGAGCGGTAGGGTCACGAATTGCGCCCGGGAAAAGAGGAGAAGCCAAAAGCGGGGGAAACGCCACACTTCCGCGATGCTCGACCAGGGCAGGGTTGAGCTTCCGAGTTCGGAAGCGAAGCTGACCTGTTCCTCATTGTAGGCGAAGGTCGCCTCGGGAGAGCGCATCCTGCGGAACCGACCGATCGTACTGCGAGCATGAACAACATACAAAGAAATGAACATCAAACAAGCGAACGGTAAACCGGCGCCGAGGAATCCGACCGTCCAATCCCAGTCGTGGCTAAGGAGCAAATATATAAAGAACAATGCAATCAATGTCGCAACGAAGAAGAATGAAATGCCGAGTTGGCGAACGATCGTTCGGAAGACGAAGGCTCGCACGGCCTCGCGTAATAAGGGCTCGGAATATCGCAGCTTGCACTCGTGCATCCCGTCCCCCATGGAGTAAGCCCAGCCGAAGCCACCGCCAGCATGACTCCCTTCGCCTCTTGCGACCAGGGTCAGAAACGTCTTCCTTCCTCGATCATCGCTTTGATGGTGAGGCCAAGCCCGAGCGTCGGGGCCCCCTCCCGAAACTGATTCATGGCCTGGACCGCCTCCTGCGGGCTCATCCGGAGTGTGGGGCCTGGGGGGGGACCAGGACGGCCATCGGCACGCCATGGTCGAGGATCGTGATCCTCTCACCCCGGGCCACTCGCTCCAGGAGTTGCGGCAAGTTCATCCCTGCATCGTGGGATCCGATCGAAGATTCCATGACGCCCCCGTCGATCGATAGGCATGCCAGGCAGGGTGGGCACCTCCCACCACGAACTCATAGGATACGGCGGGCGGCGACCACCCTGCGAGGCTCAGGTCAGCAGGAATTCGAGGTCGTCGCGGGTCAGGGTGCCGATGACGTTGCGGTTCTCGTCGAGGATCGCGTCGGCGAGGTCGCGCTTCTTCTGCTGGAGTTCGAGGATTTTTTGCTCGACCGTGTCTCGGGCGATCAGGCGATAGGCGAACACCTGCTGGGTCTGGCCGATCCGGTGCGAGCGGTCGATGGCCTGGGCCTCGATGGCCGGGTTCCACCAGGGGTCGAGCAGGTAGACGTAGTCGGCCGAGGTCAGGTTCAGCCCCAGCCCGCCCGCCTTGAGGCTGATCAGGAACAGCGGGATCGTCGGGTCGTTCTGGAACTTCTCGACCCGATCGGCGCGGTTGCGGGTCTTCCCATCCAGGTACTCGTACTTGATCCCCTCGGCGTCGAGCCGGTCGCGGACCAATCCGAGGAACTTGGTGAACTGCGAGAACACCAGGATCTTGTGCCCCTCGTCGGCCACCTCGGCCAGCTGCGGCATCAGCATGTCGAGCTTGGCGCTGGGGTCGCCGGCGCGGTCGGGGTCGATCAGGCCCGGGTGGCAGGCCGCCTGGCGGAGCCGCAGGAGGGCCTCCAGGACCTCGATCTTGGAACGGCCGATCTCGGCGGTCTCCTTGCGGAGCAGGGCCGTGCGGTAGTGGGCCTTCAACTCCTCGTAGACCTGCCGCTGGGCCGGTTCGAGGTCGCAGAACAGGGTCTGCTCGACCTTCTCGGGCAGGTCCTTGACGACCTGGGCCTTGGTCCGGCGGAGGATGAACGGGCGGAGCGTCCGGGCCAGCAGCGCCCGCGCCCCCTCGTCGGCCGCCGAGGCGCCCGAGGCGTACTTCTTGAACACCGCCGAGGCGCCCAGCATCCCGGGGTTGAGGAACTCGAAGATCGACCAGAGTTCCCCGAGGTGGTTCTCGATCGGCGTGCCGCTCATGGCCAGCCGGTGCCGCCCCTGGAGCAGCCGCGACGCCTTGGCCGCCTGGCTGTCGGCGTTCTTGATCGCCTGGGCCTCGTCCAAAATCACGTAGTCGAACATGACCTGGCTGAGGTCGACGATGTCGGTCCGCAGGGTGCCGAAGGTCGTCACGATCAGGTCGTGGTCGGAGAACGTCTCGCGGGCGGCGTGGCGGTTCGGACCGGTATAGTCGAGCACCCGGAGCCGGGGCGTGAACTTCTCCGCCTCGCTGATCCAGTTGAACACCAGCGACCGCGGGACGACGATCAGCGACGGCCCCTTGGACAGCCGCCGTGCCCGGCGGCTCTGGAGCAGCGCGAGCACCTGGACGGTCTTGCCCAAACCCATGTCGTCGGCCAGGATGCCGCCGAACTCGAACTTCTGGAGGTATTCCAGCCAGCCGAGCCCTTCCTGCTGGTAGGGGCGGAGTTCGCCCCGGAAGCCGGCCGGGGCGTCCTTGGGCTGGACCCCCTCGAACCGGGGCAGGGCCTTGCGGATCTTGCCGAAGCCGATGTCGACCTTGATCTCCGGCTGCGCCGCGAGCAGGGCATCCAGGAGGCCGGCCTGGGCCTTGCCGAACCGGAGCGGGCCGCCCTCGTCGGAGGAGCCCATCTCGGCGAGCAGCCCGTATTTGCGGAGCCACTCCTCGGGCAGCATCCCCATCGACCCGTCGCCGAGCGTGACCATGGTCTCGCCCCGGCGGGCGGCGGCGAGCAGGTCGGGCAGGGCGACGTCCTGGCCGCCGTAGTCGACGTGGCCGCCGAGTTCGAACCAGTCGATCCCGGTGGTCACGTTCAGCTTGAATTCGCCCGCGGCGCGGATCAGGACCCCTTCGGCCTCGACCCGCCAGCCGGCGGCGACCAGCTCCTTGGTGACCTGCGGGACCCGCTTGGCGGGCAGCTCCAGGCTGCCGGGGTCGAGCAGGTGGTCCTTGGCGTCGCGGAAGCCCAGCTCATAAAGCTGGATGCCCGCCGCCTGCTCCAGCGCCACGGCGCGGCGGATCACCAGGCCCTGCTCGCTCCGGACGGTGAGGTCGCCGGGGGTGATGATCGTGACGTAGGCGCCCGAATAGTCGAACCCGAGTTCGGCGATCAGGCGATCGGTGCCCCAGTTCTGCCGGGGGGTGCGGAGGGTCAGGCAGGGGATCGGGGTCCCCTCGGCCTCGCGGAACTTGATCGCCTCGGACTCGATCAGCTCGCCGACCGGGACGCGGGCGTCGGCCAGGAGCCGGGCCAGCTTCTCGTCCAGGTCGGGGACGTCCAGGAAGACCATCTCCTTCTCGTGGCGGAGCCGCATCACCCACGGGAACGAGATCGTTTCTTCGAGCCGGGCGACCTTGCCGACCCCGTGGATCACCAGGCCGGGCACGATCGCCAGGGGCTCGGTCAGGTCGATCCGGTCGGCCCCCTGGCCGAGGTTGCGGCGGAGCATCCCCCGCCACGACCAGCGCTTGCCCGACGGGTCGCAGCGGAGGTCGAGGCCGAACCGCCACGGGGCCTGGTCGTCCCAGCGGACCGGGGGCGGATCCTCCTCGCCGTCGGTCCGGCGGAGCCGCAGCCGCCCCGATCGCGCCAGCCGCTCGACGATGGCCGCCTGCTTCTCGGCCTGGATCATGAACCGGCGCGTCCCGGCGGACTCGCCGTGGCCGTTGCTGTTGACCGCCGTGGCGCTGGCCGAGGCGACCTGGGCCGCGACCAGCTCGGCCAGGAGGTCCTGATCCTCCTGGTCGTAGCGGACGGCGGGCAGGTTCGGGGTGTGCCACCACGGCTTGAGCGGACCCCAGTCGCCGTTGGGGCGGCGGGCCCGGCGGGCCAGGTCGATCACGACCTGATTGGCCGCGAGCGTGGCCGGGACGTCGATGATGTAGGCCAGCAGCCGCTTGGCCTTCTGGGCGGCGACGGCGGCCGCGCGGGCGGCGCGGGCCTCCCGGGCCTGGGCCTTGAGGTGCTGGGGGTGGAGGTTGCCGTTGGGCCCGTCGACCGCGATCTCCCGGCCCCTGCGGTCCTTGGGCGTCCGCCCCGGCCGCGCCGGCGGCATCGGCCCGGGCCCGCGGCCCGGACGCTCGCGCTCCCCGTTGGCCCCCCTGGGGGGCATCTGTCCCGGCCCCCGGGGCGATTGACCCGGCCCCTGGCCCCGGGGCGCCTGCCCCGGCCCCCGCGGCATCTGTCCCGGCCCCTGGCCCCGGGCGGCCTGTCCCGCCCCCTGGCCACGCGGGGCCTTCCCCGGATGGGGCCCCCGGGGCGGCCCCTGGGCGGGGTTCGGCCCGCGGGGCATCTGGCCGCGCGGCGGCATCTGCGGGGGGTTGGGCCCCCGTGCATGGGGGCCCGGGTGGGGCGGACGGGGCGGGGCGTAGTTGGGCCCGTAGCCGCGATGGGGCACGCCGGGCCCCGGCCCGATCCCGTTGTTGCCCGGCGAGGGGCCGGGGCCGGGGCCGTAGGGGGATCCCATCCCGGTGATCGGCAGGTTGGACTCGGGGGCCGGGGGCCGCGGCCCCGCCTGGCGCTGCTGCGGGGGGTCGGTGATCAGGTAGACCGGCCGGTTCGGCTCGGGCGCCAGCAGCCCGCGTGCGTCGGCGGCCAGGAACGTCGCCCACAGGTGCTTGCACGGCGCGCCGGTGGGCGCGAAGTAGGGGCACGAGCAGGTCGCGATCAGCTTCGGGCCCCGGGATCGGACCCGGACGCGATACTTCTCGGTCCCGCGCACCTTGGCGACGACCTCGCCCGGCGTCGCCGTCGTGATGACGACCCGGTTCTTGGCGAAGTACGACTGGCCGCGGGAACGCACGGCGTCGCTGAAATGTCGGGCCAGTTTCTGGGCGATCCCCATCGTCACTTCCCATCCGGGGCGGCCGAAGCCGACGGCCGGGGCGAATTCCCCGGCGTCCTCACCGATGTCACCTCGTCGGGGCACCCGGCCCGCAGACTCGCCGCCCCCGCCGCGCCCGGTGGGCGGGTCGGGACGACCATGAGCCGACGAAGGTTGATCCAACCCGCGAACCTCGACGCGATTCCGCTTCCGCTCTCGATCTCTCTGCATTGACACCCATCGATACGATTCGGGAATCGAAAGATCCGGCCGGGGCGGATGGGCCGGGACGCCCGCTCCGCCGTCACCCCGCCCCTTCCGCGATGCCTGCGCGCCAGGTCGTCGGGCCCGTCGCGGGACCGCTCATGGCGCGGAATCGACCTCGCAGGCCTCGGCCCGTGCGGGGCCCGACCCGCCGGGCCACGGCCCGCGGCCCGGCCCGGATCTCGGCGAATCGTCGGCCGTCCGGGAGGGGTCAGACGTCGAGATTCTTCACTTCCAGGGCATGCTTCTCGATGAACTCGCGGCGGGGCTCGACGTCGTCTCCCATCAGGGTCGTGAACAGGTCATTGGCGGCGGCGACGTCGTCGAGGTGGACCTTCAGCAGGGTCCTCCGCGACGGGTCCATCGTGGTCTCCCAGAGCTGGTCGGCGTCCATCTCGCCCAGCCCCTTGAATCGGGTGATCTTCATCCCCTTCTCGCCCAGGTGCCGGATCGTGGCCACCAGGGACCGGAGGTCCAGCAAAGCGTGTTCCTCGCCGTCGCGATGGAGGATGAATCGGGCGGGCGGGTCGTCGCCGGTCACCTCGATGGCCACCAGGGAGTCGGCCTTCATCCCGAACTCGTCGCGGAGCCGGGCCAGGAACTTGTTGAGCGTGCGGACCTCGTGCAGTTCGGTGACGTGCGCCCCCGCGCCGTCCTCGCCCGGCTCGGGCAGGGACTTCTGGACCGATTCCAACTCCTCGGCGGTGTGGGGCCAGGCGTCGACGCCGCCGCCGGGGGCCGCCTGGACGTGGTAGAGCGGCAGGAGGCCGGTCTCCGGGTGCGCCAGGGCCAGGAAGGGGCGGAGCGGCAAATTCCTCCGCCCGAACGCCCGGAGGGCGTTGTCCAGCCCGGTGACGATCTCCAGCAGGGCCTTGAGCCGGTCCCCCTCGATCGACGCGGACGGGTCGGCCTCGGCGGGCCCGGCCGGGACCAGGCGGGCGTCCTGGAGTCCGACCTCGTTGAGGATCCCCTGCATCTCGGGCTCGGTCTGCACGTAGCGCCGGGTCTTCTTCTGGGTGAGCATGTAGAGCGGCGGCTGGGCCACGTAGAGGTGCCCCTCGGCCACCAGCTTGGGCATCTGTCGATAGAAGAACGTCATCAGGAGGGTCCGGATGTGCGACCCGTCGACGTCGGCGTCGCTCATCATGACGACCTTGCCGTAGCGCCGCTTGCCCGGGTCTTCCTCGTCGCCGATCCCGTTGCCGACCGCCGTGATGATGTTGCGGACCTCGTCGTTGCCCAGGACGCGGTCGAGCCGGGCCCGCTCGACGTTGAGGATCTTGCCGCGGAGCGGGAGGATCGCCTGGTAGAGCCGGTCGCGGCCCCCCTCGGCGGTCCCGCCTGCCGAGTCGCCCTCGACCAGGAACAATTCGCTGGAATCCTGGTCGTGGGTGGTGCAGTCCATCAGCTTGCCGGGCAGGCCGCCGCCGGACAGGACGCCCTTGCGGTTGCGGACCAGGTCGCGGGCCTTGCGGGCCGCCTCGCGGGCCTCGGCCGCCAGCTGGGCCTTGGCGATCACCTTCTTGGCCGCCTGGGGGTTCTGCTCCAGGAACTCGGCCAGCTTGTCGTTGACGACCTTGGAGACGATCCCCTCGACCTCGCCGTTGCCCAGCTTGGTCTTGGTCTGGCCCTGGAACTCGGGGTCGGGGACGCGGACGGAGACGATCGCCGTCATCCCTTCCTTGAAGTCCTCCCCCTTGATCTCCAGGTCCTTGTTCTTCGCCGGGGCGGACTGCTTGGCGTAGAGGTTCAGGGTCCGGGTCAGGGCGGTGCGGAAGCCGGTCAGGTGGGTCCCGCCTTCGACCGTGTTGATGTTGTTGCAGTAGGAGACCAGGGTCTCGCTGATCGAATCGTTGTACTGCAACGCGACCTCGACTTCAACCGCCCTCTCCTCGTCTTTCCCGGAAAGCAACACCGGCGCGTGGATCACGCTCTGCGCCCGGTTGAGGTAGGCGACGAATTCGGTCAGGCCGCCCGACGAGAAGAATTCGTCGCGCCTCGGCTCATCGCCCCGCTCGTCGACCAGGATGATCCGCACCCCGCGGTTCAGGAAGGCCAGCTCGCGGAGCCGCTTCTCCAGGATGTCGTAGTCGAACTCGATCATCGGGAAGATGGCGATGTCGGGCAGGAACTGGATCTTGGTGCCGGTGGTCTTGGCCGGCCCCACCTCGCGCAGGGGGCCGCAGGCCTCGCCCTGCTTGTAGTCCTGCTTCCAGACCTTGCCGTCGCGGTGGACCTCGGCCTCCAGCCATTCCGACAGGGCGTTGACCACCGTGATCCCGACCCCGTGCAGCCCGCCCGACACCTTGTAGGTGTCGTGGTCGAACTTGCCGCCCGCGTGGGGCTTGGTCAGGACGATCTCCAGGGTGCTCTTGTCCTTGAACTGGTGGTGCGGGCCGGTGGGGATGCCCCGCCCGTCGTCGATCACCGACGCCGACCCGTCGGCGTGGACCGTCACCGTGATCGTCGAGCAATGGCCGGCCATCGCCTCGTCGATCGAGTTGTCCACGACCTCGTAGACGAGGTGGTGCAGGCCCCGGGTGGTGGTGTCGCCGATGTACATCCCGGGCCTTTTGCGGATCGCCTCGATCCCTTCCAGCACGCGGATGTTGGCCTCGGTGTAGCCCGGGCCCAGCGCGGCCCCGTCGCCCTGGATCGTCCCGGGTTCGCGATCCTGGATCTCGGCCGTCGCCTGCTCGGAATTGGTCAGGGCCATCGCGGAATCACCTCGATCGTTCGGGAAAGGCGAGGCTCGTCATGGCGGGCGGGCGCGACCCTCGTGCGGGCCGGGCTCCTGCCTCGCGGGCCCGGCGGGGAGGTCCCCTCAGCCCGGGCCGCGGGCGGGCGGCTCGATCGGGCCGACGCGGAACCGGATGTCGTGGATCGGGGTGCCGGGCGCCTCGCGACGCAATGCGGCCAGGATTTCGGGCTTGCGGTACGACGACAGTTCATCGATCAGGATCGGGTGGGCCACGGTCACGTTCAGGATGCCCCGCCGCACCGCCCCCACCTTGGTCTGGCGGCTGGCCGGCTCCCCGACCGCGGCATTCCAGGCCGCTTCCAGCTCCCCGGCCCCCATCAGGCGGCCATAGCCCCGCGCGGCGAACAGGTTGCCCAGGATGTCCGAGAGCGCCTTCGGCTCCCTACGCTTCGGGCTGGACGGCATGACGACGCCTACCCTTCTCGGCGGCATGAACGTACTTCCATGATACGCCACCTCTCCCCCCGCCGCAACCCATGCGGCGGGGACTCGCCCGAATCCCCCGCGGGCGGCGACGCCCGCCGGGTCGCTCAGCGGTCGCGGGTGAGCGGCATGACGACGTAGGTATAGCGGTCCTCGGTCTTGAAGACGGCGGCGTTCTTGTGGTCGATCAGCTCGGCGGTGATCATCGCGTCGTCGGCCACGGTCTTCAGGGCGTCGGTCAGGTAGCGGGGGTCGAAGGTGATGTCGACCTCCTTGCCCTCGTAATGGATCGGCATGGTGACCTGCGAGCTGCCCAGGTCGGCGGCCTGGCTGGTCAGGGTCAGTGTATCCCCGGCGAACCGGAAGTCGACCCCCCGGCTCTCGTCGCTGGTGAGGATCGACGCCTGCTCGACCGCCTGGCGGAGCAGGGCGACGTCCAGCGGGATCCGGACCTCGACATCGGTCGGGAACACGTCCTGATAGCGCGGGAACCGCCCCTCGACCAGGCGGCTGTAGATGATCGCCCCCTGGTCCGACGTGCGGATCAGGACCGCCGAGCCGGACTGGATGGCGATGTGGACGGACAGATCCTCGTCGTCCAGGTTGCGGTCGATCAGCTTGAGGGCCTTGATCGGGATCACCGGGCTGCCGGTCGGCGGCGTCGCGCCGTTCTCGGCCTCGGCGACGGCCTCCATCTTGGCCAGGCGGCGGCCGTCGGTGCCGACCATCGTGATCGCGTCGTCCTTCAGCTCGATCAGGACGCCGCCCAGGGCGTAGCGGGTGCTCTCGGCGTCGGTGGCGAACATGGTCCGGCGGATGAGCCGACGCAGGTCGGACGCAGCGACGACGTGGTAGCTGGTCGCCCCGAAGTCCGGGACCTCGGGGTATAAGCTCGGGTCTTCGCTCTGGAGCTGGTATTTGGCGTACGTCCCGCGGATGTGGAGCTTCTCGCCGTCGGTCTCGATGTGGAGTTCGGCGTCCGACGACTTGCTCAGGATCTCCTGCATCTTGTTCGTCGGCAGGATGACCGAGCCGGGCTCATACGCGTTGACGCCCAGGACGCGGTGACGAATACCGACTTCCAGGTCGGTCGCCATCAAGATCGCGCCGGCGTCGGGGTCGGCGACGAGCTTGACGTTCTGGAGGATCGGCTTGGGGCTCCGCGACGGGACGACCCCGCTCACCATCCCGAACGCGGCGAGCAATTCCTTTCGCTTGCACAGCGCCTTCATGCAATCCCCCGCATCGGGGCCCGGTCGATCCTGGGACCGATCCGCGTCCCTCTTGGATGTCTAAAGAGAGGTCAACCCACCATCTTCATCTTCGAAGGCGCGGCGTCATCCGGTGGATAAGTCGGGGCGCACCGCATCGAATCGCATGTTACCAAAGAACTTAATCGGCGACAACGCGGGTTCCGGCCCGGGGGAAAACCGGTCGACAACCCGGTTGCGCGCGCCGGGGGGCGCCGGCACTCATGCGCATGGGTCCGATGCCACCGCCGGATCGGCGCCGTGGCGCGTCGGCCCGTCACCCGGCGCGCCACGGGTTGCTGACAGGTTTTCCCCCGCCCGTTGTGGATGGAATGGGCGTGCGGACGCCCGGGTCGTGCCGGTCGTTCCGGCATCGGCCCGGGCGTGATTTCGGGGATGATCCCGGGCCCGGGATCGGCCCGGGTGCGTCACCCCATCGTGACGACCGGGCGCATCAGGCCGGGCCGCGCGAGCCGGCCGGGTAGTCGCTCATCGGGACCTTGCCGTCCTTCCAGGCGGCGAGGATCGGCTCGACGATCCGCCAGGACTCCTCCGCCTCGTCCCCCCGGATGGTGAGGATCGGGTCTCCCGAGAGGATATCCAGGATCAGCCGGGCGTAGGCCGACGACTCCTGGGGGGCCAGGGTGGTGTTCAGGTCGACCCGCTCCAGGTCGAAGGGGTCGCCGGGCCCGTTGACGTTGATGCCCAGCCCGACCTGGTCGGGGGCCATGGTCAGGCGGAGGACGTTGGGGGCGGTCTCCCCCTTCTGGAACGGGAGGTGGGGCACCGGCTTGAAGTGGATCACGATCTCGTCCCGCTTCTCGGCGAACGCCTTGCCGGAGCGGAGGACGAACGGCACGCCCGACCATCGCCAGTTGTCGATGAACAGCGTGGCCTGGACGAACGTCTCGGTGTCGCGGGCGGGGTCGACCCCCTCCTCATCCACGTAGTTGGGGATGGCGCGGCCGTCGATCTCGCCGGCCGTGTATCGGCCCCGGGTCGTGTGCCGGGCCACGTCGTCGGGCCCGAACTTCTGGACCGCTCGGAGCACCTCGACCTTGCGATCGCGGAAATCGCGCTGGTTGAACGACAGGGGGGGCTCCATCGCCACCAGGCAGAGGAGCTGGAGCAGGTGGTTCTGCACCATGTCCCGCAAGGCCCCGGAGCGGTCGTAATAGCCGGCGCGGCCTTCCAGGGCCACGCACTCCTCCCAGGTGATCTCCACCCGCTCGATGTTGTCGCGATTCCACAGGTTCTCGAAGATCCGGTTGGCGAACCGGAGCCCTAGCACATTCTGGATCGTCTGCTTGCCCAGGAAGTGGTCGATCCGGAAGACGCAGTGTTCGGGGAAACTGGGAAGGATCAACTCGTTCAACGCCTTGGCCGAGGCCAGGTCGGTGCCGAACGGCTTCTCGACGATGACCCGGCTCCCCTCGGGGAGCTTGATCTGGGCGAGCCCTCGGAACACGTCGGCGAGCAGGCCCGGGGGCAGGGCCAGGTACAGGACGACCGGGCCGTCCCCCCCCTCGATCACCGGGCCCAGGCTCTTCGGGTCGGTGACCTCGGCCTGGTGATACTCGAGCCCGGCCACCAGCGACCGCCGGGCCTCCTCGGGGAGCTTGGACCCGTGCTTGTCGAGCCGGTCGGCGACGTGGCGGCGGAACGCCTCGGTGTCCCAGTCCTCCTGCCCGACGCCGACGATGGCGGTGTCCCGGAGCTGGGGGACCCCCTGATGTTCGAGGTCCGCCAGGGCCGGGAAGAGGTAGCGTCCGGCCAGGTCGCCGGTCGCACCGAGGATGATCAATCGCGAGGCCATCTTGCGTCTCCAGCATCGATGTCGGTCGGGGCGCGTGGGCGCCCGAGCCGGCGCCCATCCGGGTCCGGGGAACCCCTGGTGCAGACGGTGCGCCAGAGTCCGGGCGGGGAGGCGGGCGGCGGCCCGATCGATGCGGGGAACGGGGCCGGGATCGCGGCGGGGCGATCGCGCGGCCCGGGCCGTCAGGCCGGGGGGGCTGGCGGCTTCGGGGCCTGCTCCGGCTCCTCCGCGGCCTCGGGCGGCTTCGCGGCTTCGGGCGGCTTCGTGGCCTCCTCGGGCCCTTCCGCGGCCTCGGGCGCCTTGCCCCGGCTCAGGTCATACAGCAGGGCGGACGACCCCTCCGAATGGAACGCGTCGATCTGCATCCCGATGCGGTTGAGCAGCAGGGCGTACTTGGGCTCCATGATCGTGTGATTCATGGCGAAGATGAACCAGACCCGCTTCTTGCCCCGGAGGCGGTCGAGGATCTTCTCGTGGAAGGCGAGTTCCTGCTCCAGGCCCGCCCCGCCGCCCGCGAACTGGCCGTGGATGAACTGGAGGCGTCGCGTGTCCTTGAAGTTGATCACGTCGCGGTAATAGTCCGTCAACTCCGTGGCGTCGAATTCCAGGAAGATCTCATCCCCCGGCTGGACGTGGTCGGACACGTAGGCCAGCGCCGGCTTGATGTCGTGGCTGACCGGGAACCCGCCGGTGAGCTGCTTCATGGACAGGTAGGCGGGGTGGAAGAACAGGACCATCGCGGCCAGCACCAGGAACGTCCGGGCCGCCCGGCCCGGGATGTCGAGCAGGCTGGCCAGGCCGGCCCCGATCAGCCCCGCCAGGATCGGGCCCATGAACAGGATGAGCCGGTCGCCGAAGGGGTACTTCCGCAGCGCGGAGGCGGCCAGCGTCAGCAGGACCGGCAGCAGGAGCATGGACAGCTCCCGCCCGCGCCCCTGCCGATACAGGTGGGCCACGCCGGCCAGGAACAGGACGCCGGCCAGGCCGGCGAACTTCACGCCCAGGCAATCCCAGAACATCGCGAAGAAGGTGTCGGAGTACCACTTGAGATGGGAGATCGACCGGGGCGGGAACGGGGCGAAGTTCGCCTTCCACCACGAGGCGAAGTACTCGTCCGCCGCGTAGGCCTTGTAGATCAGCAGGTAGAGGGCCAGGAACACCGCCAGCCAGGCCGCCGAGACGCCGACCCAGCCGGCGGCCTCGCCGAACTTCCGGTCCAGGAGCGCCGAGGCGATCAGCGTCAGGCCGATCCCGCCCAGGAGGAACACGGACGACTGCGAGAAGAAGATCGCGACGATCCCCACCGCCCCCATCCAGGCGAATCGCCAGGCCCCCCCCGGCGACCTCAGCACGCCGAGCCCGGCGGCCAGCAGGGCGACCGCGGCGAGCACGTCCCCCGAGTACTGCTTGACGGTCCCCGCGTACATGATCGTCAACAGCGAGGACGCCAGCAGGGCCGTGGCGGCGATGGTGCCCGCGGGCCGCGTGATCCGCGAGAACAGCCAGGGGCTCAGCGCCAGCGCCAGGATCGACGCGACCAGCGACGGGAGGCGGAGGATCCGCTCCCCGGTCCCCCAGATGCGGGACGCTTCCTTCATCAGCAGGAGGTGGCCGATCGGCGCCGCCTGGGCGAGTTCGAGCGGTTTGAGCAGCCGCCACTCGTCGAAGCGGACCACGTTGGAGCTCAGCAGGGCGTCGTCGTGGGCCAGGCCGTCGTAATCGAGGTTGATCCTCACCCGCAGGGCGATCCCCAGGGCGATGATCAGCACCAGGGCGATGGCCGTCGGCGCGGAGAAGGGCCGGTGGGCGGGCGGGGCGTCGTGGGGCCGGGCCGATCCCACCGCCGAATCGCCCGCCGCAATACCCGCTCTCGTCATGGACGGCGCTCCGCGTTCGCGTCTTACGATGCTGCGGCCGGGGACCATCGCAAGGTCATCCCAGGCCGGAGGAATGTCGGATCATCCTATCAACGCCACAGCCGGCGTACAACACCCGGAGCGGCCCCGGTGGCGGCCGTGCCACACGGCCGCCACCGGGGCCCAGAGGCGGGAGGAACGCGGCGACCCGGGCCCCCCGGGGACCCCGATTCATCTCGGGGAGGCCGGCCCGAACCGGCGTGCGGCCTCGATTTTGCGACCATGCGAATCGTCAAGCGCGGCCTCGGGCCGGCTTCCATAACGCAAACCGACATGGTGATATGTGACGAACCCTCCCCTCATCGAGGACTACGCCCTGATCGGCGACTGCGAGACCGCGGCCCTGGTCGGCCGCGACGGCTCGCTCGACTGGCTCTGCTTCCCCCGATTCGACTCCCCGGCCTGCTTCGCGGCACTCCTGGGCACCCCCGAGCATGGGCGGTGGAGGGTGGCCCCCGAGGCCGAGGTCCGCGAGGTCCGGCGCTCCTACCGGGGCGATACCCTGATCCTGGAGACCACCTTCGTCACCGGCGAGGGGGAGGCGACGCTGGTCGACTTCATGCCGATCCGCGACGGGGCCCCCAACCTGATCCGGGTCGTGGTCGGCGTGCGCGGCACGGTCCGGATGCGGTCCGACTTCGCCCCCCGGTTCGACTACGGCAGCGCCACGCCCTGGACCCGGCTCGACCACGGCGGGGTGGTGGCCATCGCGGGGCCGGACACGCTCCACCTCCGCACCGACGTCCCGCAAACCCTGGACGGGTGGGCGGCGTCGGCCAGCTTCGAGGTCAAGGCCGGCGACCGGGTCGACTTCGTCCTCTGCTGGTATCCGTCGCACCTGCCCCCGGGGGCCGAGACCGACCCGCGAGCCGCGCTGGAGGCGACCGAGGCGTGGTGGCGGGAATGGTCGGGCCGCTGCACCTACCGGGGCGAATACCGCGACGCCGTGGTGCGGTCGCTGATCACGCTCAAGGCCCTGACCTACGCCCCGACCGGCGGGATCGTGGCCGCCCCCACCACCTCGTTGCCCGAGCACATCGGCGGCGGACGCAACTGGGACTACCGCTATTGCTGGCTCCGCGACGCCACCTTCACCCTCACCGCGCTGCTCCAGAGCGGATACACCGAGGAGGCCCGCGCCTGGCGCCGATGGCTGGTGCGGTCGGTGGCCGGCAAGGGGGATGAACTCCACATCATGTACGGGGTGGCCGGCGAACGCCGCCTGCCCGAGATGGAACTCCCCTGGCTGCCCGGCTACGAGGATTCGACCCCGGTCCGGATCGGCAACGGCGCCTACGACCAGTTCCAGCTCGACGTCTTCGGCGAGGTCATGGACTGCCTCCACCTGGCCCGCCACCTCGGCCTGGACTCCGAGGACGACGATTGGCGGATCGAGCGCGAATTGATGGCCCGCCTGGAACGGGTCTGGCAGGAGCCCGACGAGGGGATCTGGGAAGTCCGGGGAGAAACCCAACACTTCGTCCACTCCAAGCTCATGGCCTGGGTGGCCTTCGACCGGGCCATCAAGGACGTCGAGCGCTTCGGCCTGAAAGGGCCGGTGGACCGCTGGCGGGCGCTCCGCGAGACGATCCATGCGGAGATCTGCGAGAAGGGCTTCGACCCCGAACTCAACGCCTTCGTCCAGTCCTACGGCTCCAAGGAGCTGGACGCCGGCGTCCTGGTGATGCTGGAGGTCGGCTTCCTGCCCCCGGACGACCCGCGCCTGGCCGGCACCATCGAGGCCATCGAGCAGACCCTGACCAAGCAGGGCGCCTTCGTGGACCGCTACCGCACCGAGAGCGGCGTGGACGGCCTCCCCAAGGGGGAGGGGGCCTTCCTCCTGTGCAGCTACTGGCTGGCCGACAACTACGCCCTGATGGGCCGGGCCGACGACGCCCGCCGGGTCTTCGAGGCCCTGCTGGCGATCCGCAACGACGTCGGCCTGCTCGCCGAGGAGTACGACCCCAAGGCCCGCCGCCAGCTCGGCAACTTCCCCCAGGCGTTCTCCCACCTCGGCCTGATCAACACCGCCTGGAACCTCGAAGGCCCCCGCCGCGAGAAGTTCGAGCGCGCCAGGGCCTGATACGGCAAGCCTTCCGGCGTCCAGGGCGGATAGATTCCGACTGGACGCCGGGGACGTTTTTCGTCACTCCCATCCGATCTTGCGGCCCCGGTTCTGCTCCTGGAGCCAGGAGAGCAGTGGGGCGAAGTACTCCATCATCGGCCGGGCGGAGATCCCCTCGCCGGTCGCCTCGCGGAGCACCTGGTTCCAGTCGCGGGTGGCCCCCAGGGCGAGGATTCCACGCAGGAAGTCGCCGACCTCGCGGTTGCCGAAGTAGTTGCAGTCGCGCGGGTCTTGCTTGAGGATCTTGCGGGCGATGTGGTCGTGCAACTGGAACTTGAACACGGTGGCCAGGGCGTAGTCGTAGTACTGCGCCGGGTCGTCGTTGATGTGGGTCTTGGTGGCCGCGTCGCACAGGGAGTCTTCGGGCCGGGGTCCGGGCGGGGCGATCCCCTGGAACCGCAGGGCCAGGTCCCACCAGGCGGCGTTGAGCCTGTCGTCGGGGATCGCCCCGGCGTAGAAGTCGCGCTCGAAGTGGGTCATCACCCCGGCGGCGAACGGCAGGAAGACGATCGACGCCTTGTCCAGGGCCGACTCCAGGAGCCACGTCACCGGGTCGGCCTGGGCCGCCGCGTCGGACAGCAGGCCGATCGACTTGAGGTAGGGCCGTTGGCTGGCCGCCAGGCCGACGAGTTCGCCGATCGCCTCGTGGAACGCGCGGTTGGCCCCCTCGCGGAGCAGGTGGGGGACCTGGGGGGTCGAGTAGCTGAGGTAATAGTAGATGTGGCCCAGCTCGTGGTGCGCCGTGGTGAACCAGCGCATGTCGGGCTCGATGCTCATCAGGCTCCGCACGTCCTCGTCGAGGTCGATGTGCCAGGCGCTGGCGTGCGAGTTCTTCTTGCGGCCGGATGCGGGGTCGGCCGGGTAGAGGTCGGACTTCTCATAGAACGACTTCGGCAGGGCCGGGAAGCCGAGCGAGACGTAGAACGCCTCCGCCTGCTTCGTGATGAACTCGGCGGTCTTGCCCCGGAACGGCCCGTCGGCGTCGACCCCTTCCACCAGCCCGGGCCAGTTCTGCCCCCAGCGATTGGTCAGCCAGTGCGCCGGGATCGGCCCGTCGGGGGCCTCCACGCCGTACCTTTTCGCCAGGGCGTGCTTGGACCAGGCGTGCAACTGCTGGTAGAGCGGCCGGGTCTGGGCCACCACGTCGTCGCACAGGGCGATCATCCGGTCGACGGTCAGCCCGTAGTCGGCCACCTGGAGTTCGAAGAAGGATTGGAAGCCGAACTGCCGGGCGACCAGGTTGCGGAGGTCGCGGAGCTTCAGCAACCCGGGGCGGAGCGGCCCGCCGATCGTCTTGGACGTTTCCCACACCGCCAGACGCTCATCCAGGTCGCGCGACTCGACCAGCATCCGGTCGAGATCGTTGGCGGACGGATGGCTTTCGGGAGTTCCTGGACGCCGGAGCGTATAGGTGAACCCGTCCTGCGTCGCAGATTGCTTCGCTTCCGCTTCCGTGCGTGCCTTGACGACTTCCGGGATCGTCCCCGGCGCCTCGGCCGCCTTGAGCCGGAGCTTGTCGAGTTGGCGGCGAGTCGACTCGTCGAGGTCGGCTTGGTTCGCGAGGTAGATGCGGAGGCGCTGCATGTTGCCCTGCCTCCCCACGAACTCGTTGACCGCCTGCTGCCTGGCGATCTGGTCGGCGGTGTGGGCCTCGGACACGTCGGTCGATGCGATCCAGGCGGCCTCGGCGGCGGCCGTCGCCAGCAGGAGCCAGTCCCGGACGAACACGGCGAGGAAGGCCGAGGCGCCCGGCGTCGCCCCGCGCGGCGGCTCCTGCCCCCACGCGACGGCCTCCAGGGCCAGCGGGCCGGCGGTCGCGGCGGCCAGGCCCCGCCGGAGGAAGTCGCGGCGAAGGACGGCGGGGATCGGGCTCGGTTCGGGCATCGGGCGGTCTCCGTGGGGCGAGGGGGACGGCGATCCGAAGCGGGCCGGCGCGGATTTCGCCCCGGCCGTCGTTCCGGGCATCATAATGGAAGCGCGAAAGCCCGGCGACCGACGGCCGCCCGGGCGGGCCTCGGCGCTTGTGGCGGGGGGCTGGCGCGGGCTACGATGGATGGAGAAAGCCGGGCCGTCCGATCGCGATCGGGGCCGGATCAACCCCGAGGGGAGGCAGCGATGCGAGGCCGTCGAGAGCGCAGGTTCCGGGCGGGGGCGGCCTCGGTCGTCATGGCCGCGCTGGTGGTGGGGGCCGTGGTGGCCCAGGACCCGCCCGCGGCCCCGCCGCAGCCGCTCCCGAACGCCAGGGCGGCCCCGCCCGCCGCCAACCCCAAGGGGCGGACGGCGAAGAAGGGGGGCCTCCGGGTCCCCGGCGGCAACCGGCTCAAGGCGGCCCGCAAGGCCGGCGACCCCCTGGCAGGCCCCGCGGCCGATGCCAACAACCCCAACGCGGCGGGCCAGCCCGCGGCCCTGGGGACGTTCCGCTATCGGTTCAAGCTCGCCGTCGCCGACAACGAGCCGCTGGCCGCGGCCTACTACCCGTCGCCGCTCACCAACACGGCCCCGGCCGTGCTGCTGATCCACGAGCGCGACCGCTCCAGCAAGGACTTCGAGGAGACGATCGTCGAGCTGAAGGGCCTGACGCTGGCCGAGGACCTCCAGAAGCAGGGTTATGCGGTGCTGGCCATCGACCTCCGGGGCCACGGCGACAACCCCCGCAAGGCCCAGGCCCGGATCGACTGGCCGTCGGCGATCGACGACCTCAACGCGGCCTATGCCTGCCTGGTCGACCGCCACAACCGGGGCGAGCTGAACCTGGCCAAGCTCGGCGTGGTCGCCGTGGGCGAGGGGGCCAACCTCGCCGCCGCCTGGGCCGCCAACGGCGGCGGGGTCTCCAGCGAGGGCCGGACCAGCGACCTGGGCGCCCTGGTGCTGGTCTCGCCGATGGTCGACGCCCAGGCCCAGGGCCTCCCCGCCGCCTCGCCGATCTCGCGGATGGCCGCGCGGGTGCCGATGGACATCCTCTACGGCGAGCGCGACGCCGCCTCGGCGGGCATGGTCGCCTCGGTCGCCAACGTGGTCAAGCGGGTCCGCGCCAACAAGGTCGAGTCGTTCCCCTCGGCGCTCCACGGCTACAAGCTGCTCCGGCTGGAGCCCGGCCTCCCCGCCGCGATCGCCAAGTTTCTGGAGGGGACCGTCAAGGGCAAGAACGACGAGTGGGAGGGCCGCTACCTGCTCACGCCGGTCACCTACAGCGAGGTCCGGACCATCCCCAACCCCAACCGCGCCGACGCCGCCGCCAGGAAGGCCGCCGGCCCGCTCATCCCGATCCCGCCGCCGCCCGCTCCGGCCCCGGCCCCGGCCCCGGCGATGCCCAAAGCCCAGCCCAGGTGAGCAAGGGCCCCGACCCCGGGCGGCCGGCGGCCATCCCGCCGGCCTGGCCCGGGATGGTCGCCTGCCTGGCGGCCTCGGCCTGGATCGGCCTGGGGCCGATCCATCGGGGCCATCACGCCGACTCGCTCATCCCGGTGCTGGCGAGCCTGCAACGCTGGACCCCGTTCTACTGGGAGCAGGACCGGTTCGGGATGCTCGTCCCCCTGCTCGCCCTGCCGATCCGCGACCCGATGGCGAACCTGCTGGCCCAGGGTTGCATGACGGTCGCGGGGGGGCTGGCCGCGTTCTTCCTCCTGGCCCGGTTCGTGGCGCGGGATGCGTCCTACCCGATGGCGGCCGCCCTGGCGGCCTCGGCGTTCGTCCTCCTGGCCCCGGAACTGTTCCGGTTCGAGTACCTGATCGACCAGCCCTACGGGGTCGGCCTCTCGCTGGCCCTGCTCGGGCTGATCCTGGCCGAGCCGGGGCGGGGGACGCTCCCCCGGGCGGGGGGCCTGGCCCTGATGCTCCTGGCCCACTGGGTCAACTGCGCCACGGCGGTCTACCTGGCCCCGCTGGTCGCGGCCCGGGGGGCCCTGGGCCTGCTGGCCGATCCCGGGCCGACGCTCGCCCTGGCCCGTCGGATCCGGGCGCGGTGGGAACGGGGAAGGCTCGGCGAACTGGACGTCGGCCACGCGATCGGCGCGGGGGTCCGATGGATGAGGGGGTCGGAGACGGCCGTGGCCCTGGTGCTGCTGGCGGTCGGCTACGCGGCCGGGGCGGCGATGATGGGGCTGGTCACGGTCACGTCCCCGACCAACGCCGAAGCCCTGCCCCCCCGGCGATGGCCGGAAGCGTGGTGGCGGCTGGCCGGTCAGATGGCGATCGCGCAGCGGCCCGGGACCTGGCCCCTGGCCTTCGGCGGCGCCGGGATGTTCGGCCTGGCGGCATGGGCGGGATCGGCGGAGGTCCGGCGGCGGTCGCCGGGCGTGATCCGGGGGGCCGCGGCCCTGCTGATCTCGGCGGTCGCCTCCTGGCTGCTGATCGGGACCCGGTCGTGGGTCGCGGGCAACGGGTACGACTATCGCTACACGATGGTGGCGACGATCCAGATCCAGGCCGCCTGCTGGCTGGTGGCGGCCGCCCCGCTCCGGGCATGGCCGGGCGATGCTCGGCTGCGTCGATGGGCGGTTTTCGCCGCGCCGGCGCTGCTGGTCCTGGCCTCGGCCGCCCGCGATGGCCGGCCATCCCCGGCCCGGGTCCGCGCCGACTTCGACCGGCGCTACGGGGCGATGACGGCCGACCTGCTCGACGCCGGGTGTACCCACCTGGCCGGGACCTACTGGACGGTCTGGCCGGTGGTCTTCCACGCCAACGTCGTGCTCCGGGACCGGGGCTCGACGCGGAAATTCTGGGGCGCCACCTATCGCGCAAGCTCCTCCCCGAATCCGGCCAACCGCGACGTCCCCCGCGAGGAGGCGGTGATCGCCATCCCCGCCGACGAACGCGGTAGCCCGGCCTGGCTGGGCCGCCTGGATTACGAGCCCGTCGAGGAGATCGCGGGCCGGCCGACCATCCGCGTCTTCCGCCCCATCCCCCGGCCCCGCGCCGGCCGGTCTGATTGAAATGGGACGTCCGTCCCCTTTTCGGGATGAAAATTGCCGATCCTGGATAATGTATGATTAAGCCGGTCCTCCGGAGGTGATACTATCGGGTGGAGACCCCACCCCGCCGAAGCGACGATCACCGAGGACGACGCCGATGCCCGCCACCCCCGCGCAGATCGAGGCCAACCGCCGGAACAGCCTGAAGAGCACGGGGCCGACCAGCGAGGACGGCAAATCCCGCTCGCGGGCCAACTCGCTCAAGCACGGGATGACCGGCGCCGGGATCGTCCTGCCCAGGGAAGACGCCGCCGAAGTCGACCGGCTCACCGAGGCCTTCCGCGCCGAATTGAAGCCGGCGGGCGAGGCCGGCGCCGTCCTGGTGCGGCGGATGGCGGTGCACGCCGTCCGCATGGAGAGGGCCGTGGTGCAGGAGACCGCCGCGCTGTCCGGCCGGGTCCGCGAGGCGACCGATGCCTTCATGGCGTCGTCGGACCGCTACGCCGGCAATGCCCGGGCGCTTCGGGCCGACGCGGCCAACCGGGCGCTGTTCGACGA
The DNA here is from genome assembly GCF_051175315.1 of Tundrisphaera macrotermitis. Taxonomy (NCBI): domain Bacteria; kingdom Pseudomonadati; phylum Planctomycetota; class Planctomycetia; order Isosphaerales; family Isosphaeraceae; genus Tundrisphaera; species Tundrisphaera macrotermitis. Next base: position 32,611 of record NZ_CP195100.1, on the reverse strand, counting down.
CTCGCCGGGGGCGATCCTGGCGCGGAAGTACGAGGCGGCCTCGGAACGCGGCTTCCACGCCGCCCTCAGGGAGTTGCGGCGGATGCGGGCCGAGGCCGACACGGCCGCCGTCGAGGAGGCGGCGATCGCGGCGGCCGTGGCGAGGGCGGTCGAGGAGGCGTCGGAGCCGACCGGCCAATTGGCTTCGTTTTTCCAGGCGTCCCCGGCCCCGATCCCCGCCCCCGCGAGGCCGTTGCCGTCCCCTCCAGCCCCCGCCCGCATGGCCTGGGAGGCGGCCCCGGAGGGGCATTGCGACATCCCGATGGCGATCGGCCGGGCCCGCTGACCGCCGGGCGGTCGGCCTACCCAGCTTCCGGGCGTTGGGCTATAGTGCGACGATCGGGCGAGGACGCCCACGCCATGACGACGCACCCGCCGAGGAAGGATTCCGTGTCGCTCGCCCCCAACTCCCCCCCCGATTCGAACCAGATCCCCGTCCTCGGCCGCCTCATGCGCGGGACGTTCTGGCTCGCGCTCAAGACGCCGATCCAGATGGTGATCGCCCTCTGGCAGGTCCCGCTGACCCAGGCGTACATCGGTACCGCGGCCAACGGCGCCTATTTTTATGCCTGGAACTTCGGCTTCATCCAGTTCCTGCTCGAATTCGGCATGGGCTCGGCGCTCCAGAAGCAGGTCGTGGACACCTGGACGCGGGGCGACCGCGAGGGCTTCGACCGCGCCCTCGCCTGCGGGATGAAGTTCTACGCCTGGCTGGCCGCGATCCAGATGGCGTGCCTCCTGGCGATCGCCTACGTGGTCCTGCCCTATACCAAGTTCCGGGGGGATACCCTGGTCATCCAGGTGCTCTGGATCCAGATCCTGACGGCGCCGTTCTTCGGGGCGTCCACGGTGGTGGGCAGCGTGCTGCAGGCGGCGCGGCGGTACGAGTTCATCCCCCGCCTGGAACTGGTGGTGGTGGTGCTCCGGTTCGCGATCCTGGGGGCGGGCATCTGGTTCCGGGTCCCGTTCATCTGGATCGTGGCGGCGCAGGTCGCCGCCCAGATCGGGCTGTCGTTCGGGCCGGCCGCCTGGGTCATGGTGGTGGAGCTCGGCATCGTCCCCCGGTTCCGCCGCACCAGCTGGTCCGACTTCGCCCCGATGCTGCACATCAGCCTGTACATGGCCCTCATGCAGCTGAGCGTGGTCCTGGCCGACAAGGTCGACACCACGATCCTGGGCTTCGCCCTGCCCGACGCCAAGCAGGCCGGGCCGATGCTGACGGTCTACCAGAACGTCAGCAAGCCGTTCATGCAGATCCGCCAGATGGGCTGGACCCTGGCCTACCTGGTGATGCCCGCCGTGGTGAGCCTGGCGGTGGCCAAGGACCGCGAGAGCCTGGACCGGATCAAGTACGACGGCACCCGGCTGCTGATCGCCATGCTCCTGCCGATCTCGCTGCTGGCCGGCCTCTACGCCGCCCCGTTCCTGACCCTTTGGGTGGGCGTCGAGTTCGCCAAGGATGCCGGGATGATGCAGCTGTTCCTGGTGGCGACCCTGCCGCTGATGCTCTCGGTGCTGGTGCAGATGGCCATCGGGATGGGGAAGATCAAGGTCGTGGCGCTCTCGGCCCTGGCCGGGGCCCTGGTGAACCTGCCGTTGAGCTACGTCCTGACCCGCCGGATGGGCGTGGTCGGGGTGATCTGGGGCACGGTGCTGACGACCCTGTTCTCCAACCTGCTGGTGCCGGGCCTGTATGTGGGCCGGGTCCTGGAGATCCGCCCGGCGATGTTCTTCCGGAGGACGCTGGGCCCGCCCCTGGCCGGGGCCCTGGCCCTGGTGGTGGCGACATGGGCCTTCCGCTCGGCCTGGCCGCCCGACCCCGCCGGGATCGGTCGGCTGGCGCGGGCCCTGCCTTTGCTGGCCAATTTGTCGGTGGGCTGCCTGGCCTATGCGATCGGCTACGGGGCGACGGCCGCCGGCCGGGCCGACTACGCCGCCCTGTGCCGCAAGCTCTGCGGGCGCCGGGCCCCGAGGCCGTCGGCGGTGCCGCTCGGCTCGTGAGGCCGGCCCCGTTCCCGCCCCGGCGATGCCCGAAGCCTTGAGTCGTGACGTACAGTAGGGGGGAGAGGGCGGAATGCCCGGCCCCGCATGGGTGCGATCTTCCAGACACCGGCCGAGACGAGGCGTCGCCTCCGATGATGCATACGTTCCAGTTCGATCCCTTCGTCGTGCTCGGGGTGTCCGCCGATGCCACGCTCCAGGAGATCCGCGACGCCTACCACAAGAAGAGCAAGAAGTATCACCCCGACCTCGGCGGCGACGAGTGGGCGTTCCGCGTGATCGCGCGGGCCTACGAGGTCCTGTCCACCGCGCGCGTGGTCGGCCGGGCCGGCGCCGACGTCCGGCCCGCCGAGGCGCCCCGCGCGCCGGAGCCGCCGTCCAAGAAGACGAGCTGGGCCAGCAACTTCCGGCCCGGCCCCTCCGCAACGCCCCCGCCCCATGCCGGGCACGCCTCCCCGACCGGCAACCTGTCCGGTTGGGGCGGCGCCCAGAGGTCGCACGCCGGGGCGGCGCCCGGCCAGCTCGCCCGGATCGTCGCCGCCGAGCTGCTGATCCTCCGGTTCGAGCTGGACAGCACGTTCGACCTGTTCGCGCGCAACCCCGAGGACCGCAACCTCAGCTGCAACCTGCACGTCACCTGGCCTTTGGACGAGGCCGACGACCGCGTCGCGGAGATCCCCGAGGCCCCGAAGATCATCAAGGCCCTGTCCGATGCGTTCAAGATCCGGGGGGTCCGCAAGCACGCGCTCACCAAGAGGGTCGAGGCCACCGACGTCCGGTTCTCCGGCTGGCTCACCTTCGCCACCGCCGTGATGGCGTCGGAGGCCCTGGAGGCGTTCCGCGAGGCCCTGATCCCCCACGGACTCACCGTCGAGAAGCAGGTCCGCGAGATGGCCATCCCCCGCCAATGGGGCTGACGATCCCTCATCCCCCGCCCGAGGTGATGCCGTCGAGGGGGTTGCGGTTCGCGGATTGCCCCCGGATGTCGTCGGCCGATCTAGCGAAAGGCCGACGCGCCGGGCTGGCGAGGGACCTGTCAGACCGGCGGAAGCGACGGGATACCTCGGGCTGAGATCCGCCGGAGCCCTCCGGTCTCAGACTTCATCAGTCGGCCTTGATCCGGGCTCAGGTTGGACCCGGCCCCGAATGGCCTTATTTCGAGGGGGCCGACGCCGCGGCCGCCGCGCCCTTCGCCCGCCGGCCGCTCCGCTCGAAAAGCCCCTCGGCCGCACCCAGGAGCAGTGCCACGCGGTCTTCTTCGTAAGCTTGGGCGACGGCGTCCGTGACACGGGCCACATCGCCGGATTCGGAAAGCCTACGGGCGGCGTCATGAAGGACCTCCTCCACCAAACTCGCGGCCCTCAGGCCGACCCGCAAGGCGTTCTTGGGATCGCCGGCTTCCAGCAGCGCCTGGGCGATGTAGAACCGCGTTGACGTCGCGTCACCGGCGTGGAGGCCCGCCACTCGCTCCGCCCCTTCGAGATCGCCGGCCCGGGCCTTCGCCGCGGCAATCGGCGCATAGGCCAACCAGCCCCGTTCGGTCGTCGGTATCGCCGCCAGGGTCCGAATTGCATCGTCCGGGAAACCCGATTTGGCCTGCACTTCCGCGAGCGACCTGAATGCGGAGTCCCTCCACAAGCCGGCTCGTTGGCCCTCCGCGGCGACCTTCGCCCGATCGAAAGTACCCCCCGCGGCGTCCGTGAAGCCCAGTTTCGCCTGGGTCATCGCGATCGCGCAGAGGTTGAATTCGCGATGGACGGCGCCTGGCGCCTGTTCGATCCGACGGAGGAGGGCGAACGGCCCGCCTTCGACGACGACCGCCCCTTCGGCGATCTCGGTGGCCTGCCGGAGCCAGGCCTCGGCGGCACTCCGGTCGCCCAGCGACGCACGCGACTCGGCCAGCAGGAGCACCATCTGGATGCGATAGCCGATCTCGGCGATCGGCCTCACCGCGGCTTCGGCCTTCTCCAACGCCCGCCCGGCTTCGGGCCGATGGCCCCGTTTTGCCTGGGCATCGGCGAGTGCCATCCACGTCTTGGGGACGGCTTTGCCCTCCACCCGCTCGGCAATCCGGTACGCTTCGTCCAGGCGGCCCGAGTTGGCCTCGGCTTCGACGATGCCATACCAGGCCCACCACCGGTGCTCCGGATCGCCGATCCGATCGACGGTCGCGAGAGCTTGCGGCAAGTAACCCGCCCTGGCCTGAGCTGCGGCGATATTCGACAGGCTGATCCGGAGCAGCGACTCGTCGGGGTCGGCGAGGGCGAGCGAGACCGCCATCTCGAACGTCGCGGAAGACTCATCGGCTCGGCCGATCGCGTGCTGTGCCTCGGCGATTTCGGAGAGGGGCGCCGCTTCCGACCAGGGGCGATCATCACGACCTGCGATGCTGCGGACGGCCTCGGCAAATGCCTCGGCCGCCTCTCGCGTGCGCCCCAACTTTGCCAGGGCCCGCCCCGCCTCACGCCAGGCAAGCAACCTCTGATTCGCGTAGCCCGGCTCGGCATCACGGATGCGATTGATGGTCTGTCGGGCCCGCTCCAGGTTTCCGCCACGAGCATAGCCGACGGCGAGGGTTCTCAGGCGGACGTTGCCGAAACGGTCCCCCAGCGGCAGGTGGCTGAAGGTCGCTTCGGCCGCGTCGCGATCCCCGACCTCGGCCAGCGCCGCGGCGACGCCATCCGTGTAGCGGGAGCCACCCATCGGATTCGCCCGATATTTGGCATCGAGAATCCGCTTCGCCTGGAGCAACAGGCCGTGAGCGACCTCAAGTTCTTTGCCGTCGGCGGGCGGAGCTTCGCCGTCCACGGCGTGGGCGATCTCCGCAAGCAAGGCGACGGCGATGAAGAGGAGCATCGGGGTTCGCGGAATAGCCACCATCGTTCTCTCCGGGGTCGCACTCGGCCGGCATTCTTCGGGATGACGTACCCTCGCTGCGGCCACATCATTCAAACCGCGAGCGATCGCCCTCGATTAACAGGACGACCCCGAGTGGACAATTCGACCGGGAGGACACTTCCTGACCTCGGGATGGCTTGCCCTGCTGCTGCCGTGCCTGATGATGCCGCGGATTCATGCGGATTCGCATGATTCCCCTCTCGACGATTCCATTGCCTTGATTCGGCCACCGATCGGAAATCCGGGTGCAAGTCCTTGGCCGGGAAATGTGTACGGATGGAAATGGGTTCCCGGCCGGCGGGGAAGAGGCCGCCCCCGATGATCGGGGAAGAAAGTGGGAACCGCCGGCCCGACCTGTGACATTACACCAGGGCCCTCCGCCGGGGGGGCGTGGGGTCGGGCAGGGCGAGGGGGTGACCCGTGACGACCGGCAGGGACGGGGCCGTCGGCCGCCATCTCCGGATGGCCTTGGACCTGGGGGCGGCCCGAGAGCTGTCCGACGGGCAACTCCTGGAGCGGTTCGCGGCCGGCCGGGGCGAGGCGGCCGAGCAGGCCTTCGCGGCCCTGGTCGAGCGGCACGGGCCGATGGTCCTGCGGGTCGCCCGGGGGATCCTCGATGATCCCCACGAGGCGCAGGACGCCTTCCAGGCGACGTTCCTGGTCCTGATCGCCCGGGCCCGGGGCCTCTGGGTCCGCGACTCGCTCGGCCCCTGGCTCCACCAGGCGGCCCACCGGACCGCGTCGCGCCTGCGGTCCAACGTCGCCCGGCGTCGGAGGCTCAACCTCCGGGTCGCGATCGCGGACGAGGCCCGCCGGCCGGAGCCGGCCGACGACTCGGCCCGGGTGCTCCACGAGGAGATCGACCGGCTCCCGGAACGCTACCGGGCCCCGGTGGTGCTCTGCGACCTGGAAGGGCGGACCCACGAGCAGGCGGCCCGGTCCCTGGGCTGGCCGGTCGGCACGGTCAAGAGCCGCCAGGCCCGGGCCCGCGACCGGCTCCGCGACCGGCTCGCCCGGCGCGGGATCGCCCCGGGGCTGGCCCTGCCGGCCCTCCGCCCCGAGCTGCTGCCCATGCTCCCGACCGCCCTGGTCGGGAGCACGACCGCCGCCGCGGTCCGGTTCGTCGCGTCCCGGGCGATCGCCCCGGGCACGGCCGCGGCCCTTGCCCGGGAGGTGATCCGTTCCATGACGATCCTTCGATGGGGGAAGCTGGCCCCGGCCCTCCTGGCCCTGGGCGTCGCCTCGGGCGCGGGGCTGCTGGCCCAGGACCGCGGCGACCGGCCCGCCGGCCCGCCGCCGCCCGCCGAGGAGGGCCCGGCCCGCCCGGCCGACGACCCATCGGTCGTCGAGGTCCGGCCGGGCAAGCTCGAGCACGTCATCCTCGAGCGGGGGGCCGTGGAGGCGTCCAGGAAGTCCGATCTGATCTGCGAGGTGGAAGGGGGGGCGACCCTCATCGGCATCAGGCCCGAGGGGACCCGGGTCAAGAAAGGCGAGATGGTCGCCGAATTCGACTCGGCCCGACTTCGCGACGCGCTGACGACGCAGAGGATCGCCGTCGCCTCGGCCGAGGCGGCGCTCAATCGGGCGAAGCCGACCCGCGAGGCCGCCGAACTTGCCCTTGTCGAATATGTCGATGGGATCGGGCCGCGGGAACTCCAGGATTTGCGGGGGAAGGTCGCCCTCGCCCGGGCCGGCGTCGAGAAGGGCCGGGAACGCCTGGCGCGGATCGGGCTCGCCCGCAAGCGATTCGACGAGGCCGGCGCCCGCCGGGCCGGCCCCGAAACGCCCGCCGACATCGCGGCCGACCTCGCCCTCGGCGACCGCCTCGACGAGGCCGAGCTTGCCCTCCGGTCGCAGGAGTTCGACGTCAAATCGATCGAAGGCCGGCTGATGTTGCTGGAAAAGTACAGCATCCCCAGGACGACGAACCGACTCCGGGCCGACGTCATGAAGGCGCGGGGCGAGGAACTGGCCAGGGCATCCGCGTGTGCCCTGGAACTGACCCGGGCCGGCAAGATCGAACGCCAGATCAATCTTTGCAGGATCAGCGCGCCCGGCGACGGTGTGCTCATCCAGGACGACGGGCCGGCGTACGAGGAGGGGGCGACGGTCCGCGAGCGTCAGGTCCTCTTCCGGCTGGTCGACCAGGATGCGCCAATGCAGGTCAACACCAAGGTCCACGAGTCTCTGGTCGATCGGGTCCGGCCGGGCCAGGCGGTCCGGGTCAAGATCGACGCGATGCTGAACCAGGTATGGGACGGCGTCGTCCAGTCCGTCGCCCCGAGGCCCGACCCGGATCCCCGCGCCTCCGGCCGGAAGGTGTACACGACCATCATCCAGCTTGCGAAGGCCGTCCCCCACCTGCGGCCCGGGATGACGGCCCTGGTCGGCATCCCGATCTTCGAAGTCGATGATGTGCTGGCCGTGCCGCTCGGCGCGGTGGTCCGCATCGGCAACAAGGACTGGGTGGCGGTGAAGACCCCCGCCGGAGCCGTCGAGATGCGCGAGGTGTCCCTCGGCTGGGCCAACCCGCAGGCCGTCGAGGTCAAGCAAGGGCTTCGGCCCGGCGACCGCGTCCTGCTCGACCCGACGAGTCAGGCTCCGGCGAGGAGGCGATCCATGTCGCCCGGGGGGGCCGCCCGGCCCTCGTCGGGATGAGGGCCGGGCCCCGGCGAGGCGGCGACCAATTCCACTTCCCGGTCGCGGCTGTATTGCCGGGGCGAGCAGCCCATGACCCGCTTGAAAGCGGTGCTGAAGGCGCTCTCGGATTCGTAGCCGAGCGACGCGGCGATGGCCGAGATGGGCTCGTCGGAGTGCTTCAGCCGATCCCCGGCCAGGAGCATCCGCCAGCGGATCAGGTAGTCGATGGGCGTCGAGCCGACCGCCTCCCGGAACTTCGCGGCGAAGCTCGATCGCGACATCCCGACCAGATCCGCCAGTTCCTGCAAGGTCCACGGGCGGGCGGGGTCGTCGTGCATGGCGTTGATGGCCGGCCCAACCTTCCGGTCGGCCAGGGCGAACAGCCACCCGACGCCCCCGCCGGGGCCTTCCTCCAGGTGGGCCCGCAGGGCCTGGACCAGCATCATGTGGGCGAGGTGCTGCAGGACCAGGAAGCCGCCCGGCTGCGGCTCGCGAAGCTCCGCCATCATCCGTTCCATGGACCAGCGCAACGCCCGTTTGTCCGACTCTCTCTTGATGTGGACGATCGGCGGCAGCATCTCCAGCAGGAGGCCGGCGTGCTTGCCGGGCAGGCCGAAGTAGCCGCCGACGCCCGACACGTCCCCGCCGCCATTCCAGACGGCGAAGCCGCCGTTCGATGGCCTCTTATGCATCAATCGGTAGTCGACGGGGGGCAGGGCGAGGTCGCTCGCCAGCCGGAACGGCAGCCCCCGCGGGAGCAGGAAGCATTGCCCCGCCTTCAGCTGGATCGCCTCGGGATCGCCCTCGACGGCGAGCCAGCACCGCCCGGACGCGATCGCGTAGCACTTGATCCCGTCATGCCTGGGGAACTGCAGCGACCAGTCCCCGCCCACGTCGAAGCCGCCGCACATCGTGTTCTGGGGCTTCAGCAGCGACAGCACGCCGGAGAGGGGGTCCATCGGCACCTCGTACGATCGCGAAGAAAGATTGGACTGAGGAGCATAGATCGTATCAAGGGCCCATCCTACCCTGGTAGTCGCGAGGCCGAGCTTTCGGCCGGGTCGAACTCAGGGAGGTCTGCCGATGCATGTTTTCGTGACCGGGGCCAGCGGCTTCGTCGGCTCCGCCGTCGTCCAGGATCTGATCAAGGCGGGGCACACGGTTCTCGGGCTGGCCCGCTCCGACCGGAACGCCGCCGACCTCGCCGCCGCCGGGGCCGAGGTCCACCGGGGCGATCTTGAGGACCTGGACAGCCTGCGCAGCGGGGCCGCCGCCTCGGATGGCGTGATCCACTGCGGTTTCATCCACGATTTCTCGCGGTTCCAGGAAGTCTGCGAGGTGGACCGCCGCGCCATCGAGGCGCTCGGCGACGCGCTCGCGGGCACCGACAAGCCCCTGGTCGTCACCTCGGGGACCGGGATGGGGAGCGGCGGGCCGGGCGAACCCGCGACCGAAGACCGCTTCGATCTCCATCACCCGAACCCCCGGACGGCCTCGGAGGTCGCGCTGGATGCGATCGCCGCGCGTGGCGTTCGCGCGTCGGCGGTGCGCCTACCCCAGGTGCATGACACGAGGAAGCAGGGGCTCGTGACCTTCCTGGTCGCCGCCGCCCGCGAGAAGGGCGTCTCGGCCTACGTCGGCGATGGTCTCAACCGCTGGCCCGCGGTCCACCTGCTCGACGCCGCGCCCGTCTATCGGCTGGCCCTTGAGAAGGGCACGCCCGGGGCCCGGTATCACGCGGTCGCCGAGGAGGGCGTGACGGCCCGGGCGATCGCGGAAGCCCTGGGGCGGGGCCTGAAGCTCCCGGTCGCCTCGCTGTCCCCCGAGGAGGTCGCCGGCCACTTCGGCTGGATGGCGATGTTCGCCGGCATGGACATGCCGGCGTCGAGCGCCCTGACGCAGCAGCGGCTGGGGTGGCGCCCCACCCAGACGGCCGGGATGATCGAGGACCTCGACCACGCGGACTGGTCGACGATGTGAACGTCTCGAACCGGGCGGGCGGCGGGCTTCCTCCCGGGCGAGATCGCCCGGGCGGGAGTCCACCTCCCGGTCAGGCCAGGTTGGCCCGCTTCTTACGGGCCAGGACGAAGATGGTGTGCGGGTCGCGCCAGGGGGACAGGGCGACCGAGATCAGCTTGAGCAGCGGGAACAGGGCGACGGTCAGGGTGTCGATCTTCGAGCCGAACAGCCGGTGCTGGATCCGGGTGACGACGGTCGAGCCCAGGGTGCCGAACTTGAGGCGGTCGATCGGCTCGAAGCCGGAGTCTTCCAGGACCCGTTCGAGCTGGTCGAAGCTGTAGCCGTTGCGGACGTGCCAGCCGTCTTCCACCGGGGTCACGCGGATCCGGTCGGCGTTGGCCTGCCAGTCGCGATCGGGGGTGGTGATGTAGACGAACCCGTCCTCGTCCAGCAGGTCGTGGATCTGCCGGAACGTCGCCTTGGCGTCCATGATGTGCTCGATCACGTCGAGCAGGAGGACCTGGTCGAACTGCCCCCGGTAGGCGGGGTCGGCGGCCATCGCGTCGAGCCGGGTGGTCTCGAAGCTCATGCGCTCCTCGGAGATGCCGAGGTAGTCGCGCATCTCCTCGCACTTCTCGCGTTCCCAGTCGTGGATCGTGATCCCGGTGCAGGTGCCGCCCCGGAGCGCCGCCTGGTGGGTGAAGAAGGCGTTGCCGCAGCCGCAATCCAGGGTCCGCACCGGCTTCTCGGGCGTGCCCGCGCGGAACAGCTTGACCACCTTGGACTTGTCGCGGCTCACCCAATTGGTGCCGGGCCACATCAGGTACTTGAGCAGCAAGCGGGCGCGGGACGGGGGCGCGGTGTGGATCTTCTGGAGCATGCCGGGTCCTTCCGTGAATCAGGGCCCGATCCGGCGCGCGGCCGTCCGGGCGGTTGCGATCCTTGCATCGGCGAGGATAATCCCCGGCCCCGGCGCGAGCAAGGCCAGATATCGGGCGTTTCTCGGACGCCGTGCGGAATCATATCATCCTTCTTGTGTCATCATTTGAATCGTCGATAATGTCACGCCCGTCCGGCCGGTGCCGGGCGGACGATGTTGGAATACGCAGGGGATGAGCACTCTGATGAGTCGATGCGCTTTGATGGTTGCGACTTTGGGCATGATCGCCTGGTCGACGGGGCGGGCGGAGGCCTCTTTCGTCACAGTCGCCTTTTCCTATAATCTCCGGGATGGACAGTCCATATCCGGGACCGTCTCCGGCGACCTCCAGCAAGATGACGACACTGTCATCAACCTGACGGGCCTCAATGCCATCTACTCCGGCCGTCCGGCAACCCCGCTGGGGTTTACGGTCGATTACGCCAGCTTCCTATCCCTCTCCGGGAACCAGGAATTCGTCCTCCTCGGGCTGGCCTCCGACCCGAAAACGTCGAGTCTGACCTCGAATTTCGGATTCGCCCTTTCGAACAACCCGAATATCATCAACCCGGTGGTTGTCGGGACGTTCACCACGAATTCGGGCTCCGTCAGCTTCCCATCCCCGGATGATGTGGTGCAACAGGAGTTGTTCTTCCCGGGCTCTTATTCGGCCAGGATCATCCCCAACGCCGTGCCCGAGCCCGCGTCGCTGGCCATGTGCGGAGTCGCCGGGATCGCCGGCCTGGGTGCCTGGGCCCGACGTCGCCGGGTCGCCTGAGACGGGTCAGGATTGCTGCCGATGCCATCGCCCCGGCCGTTCCCCCTCCGGGAGTTGCCGGGGCGATCCGCGTCCCCGGTTCGATAAAATGACGCCGGGAAGTCGCACGCAAGGCCCTTCGCGCCCATGATAATACGGTCGCCCACGTCTGAAACGGGACGACCGGAGGCGTCGCCGATGAATACCCGCCGCTGGAGGCGCGACGATTTGACGAGGCGAGATGCCGCACCGCCCGGGGTCTCGGGGCGGTGGACGGTGGCGGTGCTGGTGGCGGGCGTGCTGGCGCTGTGGTTCGGGCTGGACCGGGGCTTCCGCGCCTGGAAGGCCCGCCACGAGGCCCGCGCCGCGTTCGGGATGGCCCGGGTGGCCCCGGCCATCGACCCCCTGGCCGCGGTCGTCCCGCCCGACGTCGCCGCCGAGGAGTGGCGGCGGGCGGTCGCCGCGACCCACGCCATGCTGGTGGCCCTGACCGGCGCCGGGGTCCTGGACGAACCGGACCTGGAACGCCTCCGCCGACAGGTCGCCGGCCTCGCGTCGCGGGCCCGGCCGGAGACCGCCCGCGCCGAACTGGCCGGCCTGTGGGATGACCTGGAGCATCGCGTCGGGCCGATCATCGCCCCGGACCACGCCCCGCCCCCGGCCGGGTCCCGGCACGCCGCCCGGCACCCGCGCCCGCCCCGCCCCGGGATCCTCGGCCCCTCCAAACCCCGGGCGCAACCGGGGCGATGAACCGGGCGGCACGATCGCGAACGCCGACCTAGGATCCCATCGGAGGCCGGCCTCGCCAGGCGTCCCACGCCCCTCGGATCGGCGGATCGGCCGTGCACAGCTTCCTGGACACGGCACGGCCGCGGATATTCCGAGGGTTGACGAACCATCGTCGGGCCCATAACGTATTCTCACGGCCTCGATCGTCCCCGCGTCTTCTCGCGGGCGTTCGCCGGTCCGTCCGCCCCTTCGATCGTCCGCACCCCGCTGAATTACACCGTCGCGTCACGCATCATCCGGCCCGGAGATCGCATCTCTATGTTCGCCACTCGCGCCCAGCGTCCGTCCCAGGCCCGCCGCACGAATCGTCCGAGCCTGGAGGCGCTGGAGCAACGTCTCGTCCTGTCGTGGGGCGGGACCCCGCCGAGTTCGATCGTGCCCCCGAGCAACGCGGTGGCGGTGTCGTTGAATTCGCAGGGGGATGCCGCCGGGGCGGCCACGATCGCGACTAGCGAGAACGATTATTACACCTTCGTCGCCCCCACGGGCGGTTCCTACCGGATCGCCGCGACGACCCCGTCCAGCAGCGTGGACACCGTGCTCGGGGTCTTCTCCAATGCCGGCACCCGGATCGCCTACAACGACGACATCTCCTCGTCGAACCGGGATAGCCAGGTGACGGTCACGCTGGCCGCCGGCAGCCGCTACTACTTCGGGATCACCAGCTACTCCGGGACCCGGGGCGGGGCCTACTCGTGGGCGGTCGACGGCCCGGCGATCCAGCAGGTCGCCGACGACTCGTTCGAGGACAACGACACCCGCGCGACGGCTTCCGGCCTGGGCACGCTGACGGCCCCGCGCACCGTGTCCAACCTGGTGATGGCCGACTCGGCCGACTGGTTCAGCTTCACCACCACGGCGGCGGGCGCCTCGGACAGCTCGGTCTCGATCAGCTTCCAGAACGGCCAGGGGGACCTTGGCCTGGAGCTGGTCGACGCCTCCGGGCAGGTGCTGGCCGCGTCCAACACCGCGGGCAACGTCGAGACGGTGTCGCTCGCCGGCTTCGGCGCCGGCACCTACTTCGTCCGGGCCTTCGGCACCGGGGGCGCGACGAACCCGTCCTACACCCTGACGGTGGCCCCGCCCGCCGGCGGCACGACCACCCCGACGCCCGGGGCGTTCGACATCGTGATCCGGGCCTCCGGGCTGACCGCGACCCAGCAGCTCGCCTTCGACAACGCCGCCGCCCGGTGGGAGTCGATCATCGTGGGCGACCTGCCCAACGCCACCTACAACGGCATCGCCGTCGATGACCTCCTGATCGACGCCAGCTCGGTGGCCATCGACGGCCCCGGGGGCGTGCTGGGCCAGGCCGGGCCGGACTCGATCCGGAGCGCCTCGCGGCTGCCGATCCACGGCACGATGCAGTTCGACACCGCCGACCTGGCGTCGATGGAGAGCAACGGCACGCTGACCGAGGTGATCCTCCACGAGATGGGTCACGTCCTGGGCATCGGCACCATCTGGCAGATGCTGGGGCTCCTGTCCGGGGCCGGGACGGCCAACCCGCAGTTCCTCGGCACGCGGGCGATCGCCGAGTACAACGCGATCTTCGGCACCAACGCCTCCGGCGTGCCGGTGGAAGGCACGCCCGCCCCGGCCGGCACCCGCGACGGCCACTGGCGCGAGTCGCTGTTCGGCAACGAGCTGATGACCGGCTACATCTCCGCCGCCAGCAACCCGATCAGCCGGATCACGGTCGCCTCGCTGGCCGACATCGGCTACACGGTCAACATGGCCGCCGCCGATTCCTACACCCCCACCTCGTCGGCCATCCAGGTCGTCCAGGCCTCGACCGGGACCCGCCAGGCCGGCCTGGTCCTGGGCACCACGACCGACATCCCGGCCACCACCCCGCCCGCCCGGCGCCCGGCCTTCACCCGCTCGTTCGGCCCGGCCAACCACGGCCCCCGCGATGTCCTGGCCCGCTGGTACGCCTGACCCGGATCGGCACGCCACGACCCCGGGGCCATCGCCGGCCGCCGGGGTCCTTCGCCGATGGGGACGATCACCGATGCGACACCATCTTGGCGTCGTCGTCGAGGTCGGAGATCTCGTCCAGGATCTCCTTGCGGGCCATGATGCTCTCGGCCAGTTCCAGCGTCACCGCCGCGGCGACGAGCAGCAGCCCGAGCGCCAGGCCCGCCGTCCCGACCGCCTTGAACGCCCGGACCGGCGGGTAGGCCAGCGACAGGCCGCCGGCCAGCACCGCCGCCAGGAAGCAGAGCAGCGCGACCGCCCCCAGCCACGACGCCCGGTTCAGCAGGATCAGCCGCTGGCGATAGTTCCGGATCTGCGACTGGAGCGGCCCGTGGCGGATGTGTTCGCCGTCCACGCCCCGATATTCCCGCGTCAGGTCGCGATAGCGCCCGCCCAGCTCGGTGAACTTCGTGCTGAGGAACTGGAGGAAGATCGTCCCCGCGATGATCACGCCGATGGTGGCGCCCGCCGAGCTGAGCAGGTCCGTCAGCTTGTATTCCGCGACCCTGGGCAAATTTCCCATCATCCTGTTGCAACCCCCCGATCGTTCGATTCAAGCCGGTCCGTCCCGGGGGGGCTCTTAGCAAGACTCGCGCCAAAATCGCCTTATTCCAGCACCTCCGAACGCGTTCGCCGCCGGATCCGCCACGCGCATCGGGCCTCGGGCCGCCCCGGTGGGGGGGCGGCCCGCGGCCCGTTCGGCGAGCGGGCTCTCCCGATCAGCGGGCCATCCGCCGCCGGGCGAGCACCAACCCGATCAGACCGGAGCCCATCAGGGCCAGGGAGGCCGGCTCGGGGACGGCGTTCGGGTTGAACGCGACGTTGTCGAACTCGAAGGCGTTGCTGGAGCTGGACGCGACGACCCGGTCGAACCCCAGGGTCGAGTTGATGTTGACGTAGTAGGTGCCCGAGGCCCCCTGATCCCCGTTGGCGGCGATGGCCACGTCCGCCCCGGTCAGCGTCCCGACGAGGTTGTTGCCGGAGAAGAATTGCAGCGTGTTGTACGAGTCGACCGAGCCCCAGAGCAGGCCCAGGTACATCTGGGTCCCCGGCAGCGCCAGGCTCACCGTCCCCGTCCCGGTCGAGAGGTAGGTCGTCGCGTCCGCACCGGCGACGGTCGGATCGCCGAAGAGGGCCCCGTTGCTGTTGGAGAGGAACGGCGCGGCATAGAGGCCGGACGAGGAGCCCTGGACCGCCTGCGCGGTGCCGGTGAAGGTGACGGCGATCCCCCCGCTCGTCCCGCCCCCGGCGCCCAGGGTCAGGTCGTTGAAATTGACATAATTGACGCCGGTCGGCACGCCGCCGACGATCGAGGCGATCGAAAGCGCGGCATCCGCCCGGCTCATGGAGCCGAGGACCAGGAACGTAGCGGCGAGGGCGGTCATGCGTCGAATCATCGATGCGTCACTCCGGGGTGAGGGGGGCTGCCCGGCAAGTTGGCCGGCATGCTCACCTTACGCCCGGGGTGACTTGTCGTGTCGACGCATGATTAAATGCATCATCGGCGCTTTTCCCCGGAATCATGGCATCAACGCCCGTCACTTCACCGATCCAACCCGTACCGCGCCGAGGTCGCCGGACCCGAACGCGGGAGCACGATCGACGACATTTCGGGACGGACCGTGTTACAATCGTGAAACATGCTCATCCTCCGCTCCGGACGCCCATTCCGCCGGGACCGCGACCGACCGAGACGCCGCCGATGCCCCGCTCGACCCGCGCCGCGCGAACGATCACGGTCGATGGCCGCCGCCTGTACTGGCGATTCGGCAAGCCTTCGCCGCCGAATCGGGCCCGTGCTCGCCACCAACTCGTCGTGTTCTCGGACGTCGGCGGTTCCTCCCGCCTGGTGGCCTTCGTCCTCTCCGAACACCTGCCGTACACGTTATTCACCGATCACGGCTTCATGCCGCGTTGGATCGAAGCCGTCATCCGCCGGGGCCTGGAACGGGGGTGGCGGCCCGAGGCCCGCACCGCCGACGTCCGGCTGGAGACCGATGCCTCGGACATCATCCAGGAGCTTGAAGAACCCTGGCGATCGCTCCCGGACGGGCTGGCTTGAAAGATCGATCTCCCGGCGGCAGGAAAGACATCAATCCGTTTTGGTGCGACCCTGGCCGAACGGGCAGAGGTCGAGGACGACGCACTTGGCGCACTTCGGGCCCCGGGGGAAGCAGACCTTCTGGCCGTGGAGCATCAGGGCTTCGTGGTTGTCGTAGACCTGCTGGGCCGACCAGTCGGGGGGGAGCTGGGCGGCGAGGACGGCGTGGGATGGGCCGACGTCCATGTTGGCGGGGATGAGGCCGAGGCGGGCGGCGACGCGGTGGTGGTGGCTGTCGACCGGCAGGGCGGGCATCCGCAGGCGGCTGAACAGGAGCACCGCGGCGCTGGTCTTGGGGCCGACGCCGGGCAGGGATTCGAGCCATCGCCGGGCCTCGACCACCGGCAGGTCGGCGAGGAAGTCCAGGGACAGTTCGCCGCGCTGCTCAGTGATCGTCCGGAGGATCAGCTGGATCCGCGGGGCCTTCTGCTCGGGCCAGGTGCAGGGGGAGATGGCGTCCTCGACCTCGGCCGTGGGGGCGTCGCGGACGGCGGGCCAGTCGGCGAAGCGGGCCCGGAGCTGCTTGAAGGCGCGGCCGGAATCGGCGTTTCGGGTCCGGTGCGAGAGGAGCGAGGAGACCAGCTCGCTCATCGGGTCGAAGTCGTGGAAGAACGGGATCGGGGCGTCGTACTCGGCACAAAGCCGGTCGTTGACGAGCATGGCCCGGGCCCGCACGTCCTCCGAGATCGAGATCGCCACCGGGTGCTTGACCTTGGTTGCCACGGCGTATCATCCCCGCGTGGATCGGCCTGGGCGGATCGTCCGGGTGGGATGGATCCGCAGTTGCCGTGCCATCCGCTCAGGCCGAGGCCGCGCCGATCCCCCTCCGCCGGGCCAGGAGCCGGGCCGACCGGGTCCAGGCGAACTCGCAGGACACCAGGAGGAGGGCGCTCAGGCCCACGGCCGGATAGAACAAGGACAGGGCCGTGACGGTCGCCCCCAGCCAGGCCGGGATCGCCGCCTCGGGCCGACGCGGGAGGCCCAGCCGCCCCTTGGGCCGGCGCTGCCACCACATCCAGACCCCGGTCACGGGCAGGGCGGCCAGCACCAGGCACGCCGCCAGCCAGATCAGCTTGGAGGGGAGCCCGGCGATGCTGCCGACGTGGAGCGGGTAGGCCCAGCTCTGCACCCAGCGATCGGTCTTCTCGGCCATCGACCGATGCGAGATCACCGACCCGTCCTCCGGCCGGCAGGTGACCAGGGCCCCCCGGATCGGCCCATACGCCCCGGATTCATAGCGATTCATCGCCGTGGCGGCCACCGTCTTGCCCAGTTCGGGAGCGAACCGGTCGGGCGTGGCCGCGAGCGGCACCCGGATCACCCGGTCGGGGTAGAGGGCCCGCGTCTCGGCGACGATCCGGTCCAGTCCTGGGGGGATCTCCGCGACCTTGGCCGGGGCGGGGGCCTGGCCGCCGGCGGCGGGCTTCGCCTTCGACGCGGGGGGGACGGCCCCCATCGCGTAGCGGGCCCCGGTGCCCCAGCCCAGGGTATAGAAATGCCCGGTGACGGCGATCACCAGGGCCACCGGCATCAGGTACGCCCCGGAGACCGAGTGGAGGTCGCGGAGCCGGGTGTACGGCTTGGCCCCGGACCAGCGGACCTTCCACACCCCTTTGACCTTCTCGTGGCGGCGGGGCCACCAGAGGTAGATCCCCGAGACCAGCAGCACCACCGTCCAGCCGGTCGCCAGCTCCACGAAGATCCGGCCGGTCGTCCCCAGGAACAACTGCCGGTGGAGCTTCAGGGTCGCCCGCATCAGGATCGCGACCGGGTCCCTGGAGTCGTCGACCGAGCCCAGGACCCGCCCGGTGCGGGGGTCCACGAACACCTGGATGCTCCGCTCCCGGTTGCCGAACAGGACGACCGCCGCCCGATCCGGCTCGTGGCCCAGGGCCAGCACGATCGGCATCTGGCCGGGCTGATCCCGGACCGCCGCCTCGACCATCGCCCTCGCCCCGACCGAAGCCGGCCCGGGCGGCACCGTCATCAGCCGAGCGTGGGCGGCCCGCATGATCTCGGGCTCGAAGATGAACAGGGCGCCGGTCAGGGCCACGATCACCAGGAACGGGGTGACGATCATCCCGGCGTAGAAGTGCCACCGCCAGACCGTGCGGAATGGCCCCGCGGCGGCCGGCCTGGGACTCCGCAACGGCCGCGGCCCCCGCACGGCGGGCGCCTCCTGGGCGACTTCGGCGAGCATCGGCACCTCGACCATCCCCATGACCCATCTCCCCGACGGGGCCGGCCTTCCGCCGGGAACCTGTCCGACCCGATTCGGACGCGACGGCAAGTCCGTCCTTGAAAGCCCGCGATCGCCGCGGTAATTTGATCGCGTCGGATTGTAGTTGAGATCGAGTCTCGATTTCAAACTTATTCCGACGATGACAGGCCTTTCGCAAGGAACTCGCGATTTGACGAGGGCCGATCGGGTGGGATGGGCGTTGGTCCCGTCGATCTCGCCGCCGATCCGGACTCTTTTGCTTGTGGAGCCGACGACCGATGCCCCGAGGTTCACGCCGCGTCCGTTGCACGCCCGCCGCCCGCAGGGCTTTCACGCTGATCGAATTGCTGGTGGTGATCGCGATCATCGCGGTCCTGATCGCGCTGCTGCTGCCGGCCGTGCAGGCGGCGCGGGAGGCGGCCCGGCGGACCCAGTGCACCAACAACCTCAAGCAGATCGGGCTGGGCGTCCACAATTACATCGACGCGAACGGCACGGTCCCGCTCGGGCAGGACGTCTACAACACCGATACGGCGCGGGGCTATCGGATCGCGACGAACTGGTCGGTGAGCCTGCTGCCGTTCATCGAGCTGGGGTCGTCGTTCAACGCCTGGAACGTGAGCTTCAACTTCGCCGAGGCGCCGAACACGACGGTCTGCCAGGCCGGGATCTCGGCCTACCACTGCCCCTCCAACCCGACCCAACTGGTCGACGACTTCACGACCCCGGCCGGCCTCCTGGTGGCGGGGGCCCCGAGCGGGAAGTTCCGCGCGGCGCTGGTCGATTACCACGCCGCCGCCAACGTCTACGTCCCCCCGCTCCAGTACGAAGGGGCGATCTCCTATTCGGCCGGCTTCAAGTCGATGCCGCTCTCGGCGATCACGGACGGCCTGTCCAACACGATCTTCTTCGCGGAGATCACCGGCGGCCCGAAGGTCTACTACGCCAAGGGCGTGGACGGCGGCGACAATCCTTACGGCTATTTCACCGGGCACCTGGGCGCGACCAACCGGCTGTCGCAGCGGACGTTCAGCTTCGACGGCCGGATCTCGGGCGGCGGCAACTGCGTCATCAACTGCACCAATTCGGCGACGTCCTGCCCGTACAGCTTCCACCCGGGCGGGGCCAACGTGGTGATGGGGGACGGGTCGGTGCGCTTCCTCAAGTCCACCCTGGCCGCCAACACCCTGTTCGGACTGATCGGCATCAACGACGGCACCATCATCAGCGCCGATTCTTATTGAACCCCCGATGAACCCACCACGACCCGACCTCACACCCATGACCAAGAATCGATGCCGGACGGCCGCGGCGGCCCTGCTGATGGGGATCGCCGGCCTGGCGGCCGGATGCGGCGGCACCGCCGACGGGCCGGCCAAGTATCCGGTGCGCGGCACCGTGCTCGTAGGCGGAGTCCCCGCGAAGGGCATGATCGTGACCATGCATAACCCCTCGGCCGAGGGCAACGCCGCCCGGCCGGTGGGCGTGGCCGACGATGCGGGGCATTTCGTCCTCTCGACCGACGCCGACGGCGATGGCGCCGTGCCGGGCGACTATGCGGCCACCTTCTTCTGGCCGACCGACAACACGCCGATGGCTACCGATCGCCTCAAGGGTCGGTTCAACGACGTGGCCCTCTCGAAACATCGCGCCAGGATCGAGCCCAGGGAGAACGAACTGCCCCCCTTCGAACTCGAAGAACCCCGGGCGACCCGCCCCGCCGTCCCGGCCCCGCCGCGCGACTTCTGAGCCGGGGCGGGGGGCGGATCATCGATCCGCGAGGAACGGGGCGAGGATCAGCCGCGGGACGCCGATGTCCACCACCGCGACCTCGCCCGTATAAACCGACGCCCCGGGTTGGCTGAACCCGAGCTTGGGGGCGACGAACGTCGCCGTGAGGGTGGCGCGGACCGCGTCCCCCAGGGGCCGGCCCGAATCGGCATCGAGCCCCGAGGGGAGGTCCAACGCCAGGACCGGCCGCCCCGAACGGTTGATCGACGCGATCGCCGAGGCGAGCGGCCCCTCGACCTCGCGCGTCAGCCCGGTGCCGAGCAGGCCGTCCACGACCCAGTCGGCGCCTTCCCAGAGGCCGTCGATCGGGCCGCCGTCGTCGACCTCCGTCGCGGCGATCCCCGACCGCTCGACCACGTCGCGCTGGATGGCGGCATCCCCCTTGAGCCGATCGGGCCGGACGAACCAGAGCACGCGGACGTCGAAGCCCCAGGCATCCAGGTGCCGCGCCACCACGGACCCGTCGCCGCCGTTGTTGCCCGGCCCGCAGGCGATCACGACGCGTCCCGACCCGATCCGGTCGCGGATCAGCGCGGCGGCCCCGCGCCCGGCGTTCTCCATCAATGCCAGGGTCGGCAGCTTCAATTCCTCGGCCGCGCGGGCGTCGATCGAGCGGACCTCGTCGCGGGAGAGCGGGCGGACGGGCATCGGCGGCTCCTTTTCGATGGTCCCATTGTCCGCCCGATCCCGGGCCGTGGCAACGTCGATCCGCCGGGCGGCGTTGACAGGCCGGCCGATCGGGGCGGAAAATGGCCGGCGAACCGGGGGGCGGCGGCGAACTCCGCCCCGGGATGTCGAGACGGGAGAGGTGGCCTCCGATGCCGATGTACGAGTACCGCTGCGAGCCCTGCGACCACGCCTTCGAGACCCTGGTCCGCTCGTCGAGCGACACCCCGCGCTGCCCGCGCTGCCGGGGGACCGAACTGGCCAAGCAGTTCAGCGTCCCGGCCGCCGCCAGGGCCAACGCGGGGCAGGGGGCGTCGCTGCCGGTCTGCCAGCCGGCCGCCGCCCCGTCGTTCGGCTGCGGCGGGGGCGGATGCGGCTCGGGGATGTGCGCGATGTGACGCGAGGGTTGGCCGAGGAGGGGCGTCCGGGTTGCCTGCCCGCCTAGGATGAGTCCGGATCATCCGCCAGCGACCACCCGCCGAAACCCTCCCCTCGGCCGACCTCCCGGAATCTCTCGATGCCCCTCGACCAACCGGCGTCCCCCTCGCCCCGCTCCGGCTTCCGCTTCATCCTGCTGCTCGGCCTGCTGGACGCCTTCGGCCCGCTCGGGATCGACATGTACCTGCCGGCGTTCGCCAGCATCGAGCGGGACCTCGGGGTCCGGGGCGGGGCGATGCCCCTGACGCTCTCGATGTTCCTGGCCGGGCTGGCGGTGGGGCAGCTGATCTGCGGGCCGATCTCCGACCGGGTGGGGCGGCGCAAGCCTTTGCTCTATGGGGCGGCGGCGTTCGCCCTGGCCTCGGCGACGTGCGCCTTCGCCGGGTCGATCGGGGCGCTGATCCTGGCCCGGTTCGCGATGGGTCTGGCCGGGGCCACCGGCATGGTGATCGCGCGGGCCGTGGTCCGGGACTCGTTCGAGGAGGCGGACTCGGCGCGGATCTATTCGATGCTGATGCTGGTGATCGGCATCGCGCCGATCATCTCGCCGTCGGTCGGCGCGTGGCTGATGGGCCTCGGCGGCTGGGGGTCGATCTTCTGGGCCCTGGCCGGGTTCGCCTGCCTGTGCGGCGTCGCCGTGGCGGTCGACCTGCCCGAGACCCACCCGCCCGATCGCCGGAGCCGCGACTCGCTGGGCGTGGTGTTCCGCCAGTACGGCGAGCTGATCGTCGACCCCCGGTTCATGGGGTATGCGGCCCCGGTCAGCCTGGCGCTGGGGATCATCTTCGCCTATGTGGGCTCGGCCCCGTCGATGTTCACCCGGTATTACGGGCTGTCGCCCTGGGGATTCAACCTGGCGTTCGCCAGCATCGCCATCGGCCTGATCGGGTCGGCGCAGGTCAATCGGTGGCTGACCCGCCGGTTCGATACCCACGCGATCCTCCGCGCCGCGTGCCTGGCGAACGCGGCGTCGGCGGCGCTGGTGCTGACCCTGGCGTGGTCGGGATGGGGCGGGTTCCCGGC
Organism: Tundrisphaera macrotermitis; assembly: GCF_051175315.1. Taxonomy (NCBI): domain Bacteria; kingdom Pseudomonadati; phylum Planctomycetota; class Planctomycetia; order Isosphaerales; family Isosphaeraceae; genus Tundrisphaera; species Tundrisphaera macrotermitis. The sequence goes on along the minus strand of NZ_CP195100.1, from coordinate 10,389 downwards.
GTGCTTCGCGGCGATCTTCGCCTGCCTGTCGACGGTCGGGCTGATCCTGCCCAACGCGACCGCCGCCGCGATGGCGCCGTTCCCGCACCGGGCCGGGGTGGCGTCGGCCCTGGTGGGGGCGCTCCAGTTCACCGTGGGGGCGGGCACGGGGGCCGTGGTCGCCCTGTTCCACGACGGGACGCCCCGGCCGATGGCCGCGACCATGGCCGGGTGCGCCGCGATCTCGCTGGCCGTCGCCCTGGTCGCCGAACGCCGCAACGCCCACCAACCGGGATCGGCCCCGATCCCGGCCGCCCCCGGCGCGATCCAGCCCTCCCGGGCCTGAGCCGGGGAGGGCCGGGCCTCCGCCCCGTCTCAACGCGCGGCCGGATAGTAGATCGTGCGCCCGGTGGCCGGGTCGTAGTACACGGGATAGCTGTAGCCGTCGCCCGGCTCGTACGTCTGCCCGGTCGGATAGGGGGCGGAGGCGGGCTGGGCCGCGGGGATCGCCGGGGCGGTCGCGTAGCCGCTGGAATAGCCGAAGTTCGGGGACAACCCGTAGCCGAACCCATTCCCGTAGCCATAGCCGAACCCGTTGCCGTAGCCATACCCGCCGAGGCCCAGCCCGATCAGGCCGAGCCCGCCGTAGCCGCCATAATATCCGCCGTGGTGGGCATAACCCCCGCCCCCATATCCGCCGTGGTGGGCATAACCCCCGCCGACATGGCCCCCGGAGGGGTGCCCGCCTCCGACATGGCCTCCGCCGGCGTGCCCGCCGCCGCCACCGCCATGCCCCGCGAATGCCGGCGAGATCGTGCCGGCGATCATCGCCATCGCCAGGGCCGCCTTCGGGAAGAATCCGCTCGTGAGATTCATTGCTGTGTGCTCCCAACATGAGGAGTCGGCGGGGCGGATCGGGCGTCTCCCCGGTCGTGCCCGCCCGTCCTTGCTACGTCGCAGGGCCTGCCTTGGTTGGTGCGCGGTCGGCCAGTTCCTCGCGAATCGCATCCCGACCGCTGCCAAAACGCATCATTTGGCGGGTCGGGAACCCGGGAAATGGCGAAATCTTTACCTATTTCACCCAAACCGCCTTTCAACCTATGGAGAAATGAACTCCTTCACGGCATCATGGCTGGGCGGCTTCGGCCGGATTATATGGCGCGTTCGACCGGGCCATCGCCCGGGGCCGCCGTTGGTTTGCGAGGGCCCATCGGCTGTCGTGCGCCGATCCTCGCTCGCGGTCTCTGAATTTCTTCGAAGGAGCCGGGCGACATGACCGTTTCTCTCTGGGGCTCATGGCAGGCGTCGCGATCGGCCTCCGCCGAACGGCGGGATCGCCAGAATCGAAAACTCCGCTCGATCCGGCTCCTGGAACAGTGCGAAGACCGCACGCTGATGGCGACCGCGCTGGGCGTCACCGCCGGGAACACCCTGATTCGCTTCGATACGGCCGCCCCCTCCGCGATCATCGCCACCACGCCGATCACCGGCCTGGCCCAGGGCGACACCCTCAATGGGCTGGACTTCCGGCCGTCCACCGGGCAGCTCTACGGCCTGGGCAACGGCCGCCTCTACACGATCGACGTCTCGACCGGCGCGGCCACCCAGGTCGGCGCCGACGGGGCTTTCACCCTGAACGGCACCGCATTCGGCTTCGACTTCAACCCGGTGCCCGACCGGGCCCGCGTGACCAGCGACTCCGGCCAGAACCTCCGGCTGAACCCCAACGACGGGACGCTGACGGCGACCGACGGGGCGCTGGCCTACTCGGCCGGTACGCCCAGGATCGTCGCCTCGGCCTACACCAACAGCTTCGCCGGCTCGACCTCGACGACGCTGTACAACCTGGACTCGACGACCAACTCGCTGGTCATCCAGGACCCGCCCAACGCGGGGACGCTCACCAACGTGGGCGCCCTGGGCGTCGACTTCCAGGACGTGGCCGGCTTCGACATCCTGTCGGTCGGCGCCAACACGGCCTTCGCGGCCTTGACGACCGACGGCGTCTCCTCGTCGCTCTACACGATCGACCTGGCCACGGGGGCCGCCACGCCCATCGGTGCGATCGGCTCCGCCCCGACCCTGGTCACCGACATCGCCATCGTCCCGGAGGTCCCCCCGAGCGCGATCCTCTACGGGATCGACGCCACGACGGGCAACCTGGTCCGGTTCAGCAGCAATAACATCTCGACGGCGATCATCTCGATCCCGATCACCGGGCTGGCGTCGGGCGAGTCGATCCTCGACCTGGACTTCCGGCCGTCCACCGGGCAGCTCTACGGCCTGGGCAACGGCCGCCTCTACACGATCAACCCGCTCACCGGCGCGGCCACCCAGGTCGGCGCCGACGGGGCGTTCACCCTGAACGGCACCACGTTCGGCTTCGACTTCAACCCGGTGCCCGACCGGGCCCGCGTGACCAGCGATGCCGACCAGAACCTCCGGCTGAACCCCAACGACGGGACGCTGACGGCGACCGACGGGGCGCTGGCCTACGCGTCCGGCAACCCCAACGTCGTCTCCTCGGCCTACACCAACAGCTTCGCCGGCTCGACCTCGACGACGCTGTACAACCTGGACTCGACGACCAACTCGCTGGTGGTGCAGGACCCGCCCAACGCGGGGACGCTCACCAACGTGGGCGCCCTGGGCGTCGACTTCCAGGACGTGGCCGGCTTCGACATCCTGTCGTTCGGCGGCATAGGCAACCTGGCCTTCGCGGCCCTGACGACCGACGGCGTCTCCTCGTCGCTCTACACGATCGACCTGGGCAGCGGCCAGGCCACCCGGGTCGGCGCCTCGCCGATCGGCGGGGCCACGCCGCTGCTGCTCCGCGGCCTGGCCGTGGCCCCGTTCGGCTCGTTCCGATTCAGCACGGCGACCTATTCGACGGGCGAGGCCGGGCCGTTCGCGACCATCACCGTGAACCGAGTCGAGGGCAGCGAGGGGATCGCCACGATCCGCCTGACCACCTCCGACGGGACGGCCACCAGCCCGGCGGATTATACGGCCTTCGACCAGGTCCTGGTCTTCGGCCCCGGCGAGACCTCCAAGACGATCCAGATCCCGATCATCGACGACGGCCTGGATGAGCCCGACGCCACGATCAACCTCGCCCTGACCAACCCCACCGGCGGGGCGGCGCTGGGCACCGTGGCGACGGCCGTCCTGACGATCATCGACGACGACGCGGCGCCGGTGGCGGCGAACGACGCCTACTCGACCCCGCAGGGCACCCCCCTGACCGTCCCCGCCGCCTCGGGCGTGCTGGCCAACGACACCGACGCCGACCTCGACCCGCTGACGGCCGTGATCGTCGCCAACCCGGCCAACGGGACGCTCACGCTCAACGCCGACGGCTCGTTCACCTACACGCCCAACGCCGGCTTCTCCGGGCAGGATAGCTTCACCTACCGGGCCAACGACGGCTCGCAGGCCAGCAACATCGCGACGGTGACCCTCACCGTCACGTTCGTGAACACCCCGCCGGTGGCGCTGCCCGACACGTACACCACCCCCCAGGGGACCGTGTTGACGATCGATGCGCCGGCCGGCGTGCTGGCCAACGACACCGACGTCGACAACTCCCCGCTGTCGGCGGTGCTGGTCGCCGGCCCGGCCAACGGGACGCTGATCCTGAACCCCGAGGGCTCGTTCACCTACACGCCCAATCCCGGGTTCTTCGGCGTCGATAGCTTCACCTATCGGGCCAGCGACGCCGTCAACCAGAGCGACCTGACCGGCGTGACGATCCTGGTCTCGCAGGTCGTCGCGACCAACCCGGTGGCGGTGGCCGACACCTACACCGTCTCCGCCGGCGCGGCGCTGACGGTGCCCGCCCCGGGCGTGCTGGGCAACGACAACTCGCCGACGGGCGCCGCCCTGACGGCGGTGCTGGTCGGCGGCCCGGCCAACGGCGCGCTGGTGTTCAACGCCGACGGGTCGTTCACCTACACGCCCAACCCCGGCTTCTCCGGGCTGGATAGCTTCACCTACCGGGCCGGCGGCGGCGGCGGCCAGAGCGACATCGCCTCGGTGTCCATCGCCGTGACGGCGGTCAATGGCGCCCCGGTGTCCCTGCCCGACTTCTACAACGGGACGCAGGGCACGCCCCTGGTCGTCGCCGTGCCGGGCGTGCTCGGCAACGACTTCGACCCCGAAGGCTCGTCCCTCACGGCGGTGCTGGTGACGACCACCGCCAACGGCGTCCTGACGCTCGCCGCGGATGGCTCGTTCATCTACACGCCCAACGCCGGGTTCGTCGGGGCGGACAGCTTCACCTATCAGGCCAACGACGGCACGCAAAACGGGCCCATCACGACGGTCACCCTGACCATCGCGGCGGCGAACGCCCCGCCGGTGATCCCGGGCAGCCAGACCTTCGCGGCCATCGCCGGCCAGTCCGCCATCGTCGGGGCGCCGGGCATCCTGGCCAACGCGACCGACCCCGAGGGCAACCCGCTGTCCGCCATCCTGGTGACGCCGCCGGCCAACGGGACGCTGATCCTGAACGCCGACGGGTCGTTCGCCTACACGCCCAACGCCGGCTTCTCCGGGGTGGACCAGTTCACCTTCCGGGCCAGCGACGGGACGTCCCAGAGCAACCTCGGCTCGGTGATCCTGAACGTCTCCCCGGCGCCGGTGTTCGTCGGGCCGCGGGTCGCGGGCGTGGTCCGGTACGGGACGGCCTTCCAGAAGACCACCCTGGTCATCTCGTTCGACGGGCCGGTCGACCCGGCGACGGCGAGCCTGCTGAGCAACTACCGAGTGTCCCGCGGCAACGGGGCGTCCGTCCGGATCCGCTCGATCCGCTTCATCGCGCGGACCAATCAGGTCGTGCTCACCCTCGCCCAGAGGCTGCCGCTGAGGGGGGCGTACCGGGTGGCCGTCAACGGCGGCCCCGGCGGCATCCGCAGCATCCAGGGCGTCGGCCTCGATGGCGCGGGCAACAACCGGCCGGGCACGGATTTCGCCGGGCGGTTCAACCGGGCCAGCTACGCGGGCCCCGCCAGGAAGATCCCGCGCTGAGCCTCTCGGCCAGTCGCGTGAACCGGATGTGATCGGGCGGGGGGCGGCGAGTCATATCGACTTCGCCGCCCCCCGCCCGCGCGCCGGTCGGGTCGAGCGAGGCCCGGTCCCCGGCGAGCGGGCCGTGCCTCGACGGGGGCGTCCGGGTCAGCCGACCTTGGCGGCGTGGGACGGCTCGTCGGGGATGAGCAGGGACTGCACCACCTGGTCGGGCGACTCGGGCCCGCCGACCCGGAGCAGCCGGCGGACGTACCAGAGCACGAACAGCGAGGTCGCCGCCGGGATGGCGAACCCCTCGAAGGTGATCTGCTGGAACACCAGGGCGGCGATCAGCGACCCGCCGGAGAAGGCGACCACGATCTTGACCCGCAGCAGGTTCAGGCGCGTGAGCTTGCCCCGCTCCGGGTCGCCCCGGTGGAGCGTGAAGACCTTCGCCAGGGTGAGGCCGATGTCCGTGGTCGGGCCGGTCATGTGGGTGGTCCGGACCTTCCCCTCGGTCAGGCCGGTGAACAGCCCGTTCTGGAGGCCGCAGGCGAAGCACAGGCAGAACAGCAGCAAGAAGTCGCGCTGCATGACCAGCGGCTCGCCGAACGGCCCGAACAGGCCCGAGGCATCGCCCACGAAGACGGCGACGTTCATGATCGCCAGGGTGAGGATCCCGGCCTCCAGCCTCGGCTCCAGCCCGAGGATCAGCCGCCGGTCCACGAGCCACCCGGCATAGGCGGCCCCGGCCAGGAAGAACAGGGGGGCCAGGGCCAGCTCGAACGAGCGGATATAGTCACCCGTCCCGATCGAGACCCCGACCGTCGTCCCGTAGCCCGTCATGTGCGAGACGAACTGGTGGCACGCCAGGAAGCCCCCGGCGTTCATGAAGCCGCTCTGGAAGCCCAGCAGCAGCCAAAGGGCCTGGTTCCGCTGCGCGGTCACTTCTTTGAAAACGTCTGTTCTCATCCCTCGGCCCGATCCGAGGCCATGAACCCCGGCCTCCTGGATTGACCAAGCCCGATCGTTCGGGCTGGCTGAATGGTCCCCGGAACTACTTTTAACGAATTCGTGGGGGGAGGGCGAGGCCACTCCCGGGGCGCGGGGGGGCGGGTCCCGCCCTCCCCATTTTAGCAGGGAGAGGCCCATCGGCCACCGGGGGGGCGGGCCCACCGCCGGGTGGCCGGCCGAGCCCGGCGTCCGAGATCCTCCCGGACGGTGTTGCCAAAGCGGTGCCGGATTGGTCCAATCGTCGCTGTGATTCGCCGGGCGCACGCCCGGATCGACCCAGGGAGAACCGCCATGGTCAAGACCAGCTCGTTGAAGGTGCAGCAGAGGAAACGCAAGCTCATCCGCCGCGCCGAGGCCCGCGCCCGGCTCCGCGAACTGAAGGGGAACACCCCGTCCCCGAACGAGACGGTCAAGAAGGGCTGATCCGGTCCGAGGCGGGGGACGGAGGGGGCCCATCCTCCTCGACGTCCCCCCGCACCTCGTCCGGCCCGCGCCCGATCGCGCCGGGGTCTGCGGTCGAAATCCCGACGCCGGGTCAGCGATGGTGCAGGCCCCGGACCTTCCCCTTGAGGGACGACAGGGTGCCGCGGACGCGGCGGTTGGTGGACGGGAGATAGGTCTCGAAGGCCCGCCCGACCATCCAGCCGATGCGGTGCGATTCCGCCCGCTCCGCCTCCCATTGCGGGTGGTGGATCCGGGTGAATCTCCGGAGGCCGACCTGGCGGATCCGGAGGCCGAGGGCCTGCACGGCCTTGGAGATGGCGACCTCGGAGCAGATCGCCTCGTCCTTGGTCACCCCCAGGGGGAAGCCGCCGATCTTCTCCAGCACATCCCCCCGCATCCCGAGGATCAGGGATTGGAGATGATCCGAGCCGCTCCCGGCCCGGATCCCGTGCTTGTCGAGGAACATCCGGTTCGCCTCCGACCAGGAACAATCCCGGCCGAAGACGGTCATCGGGACGTTGCCCGCGAGGTCGCGGTAATAATCGATCTGCTCCCAGGTCTGCTGCCAGAGTTCGAGGGATTCCCCGACCAGCCCGACCCGGGGATCCGAGGCCGCCCGGATGAAGTCCCGCAGCCAGCCCGGCCTCAGGATCACGCACTCTTCCTGGAGGAAGAGGTAGAAGTCCGCTTTGGGCTCCTGCTTCCAGCCGTGATCCCAGGCGCCGATGTTGTAGCCGACATTCTCGCGATAGAAGACGTCGATGCCCCGATGGCGCTCCGGGAGTTCGAGCGGCTTGTCCTCGGCCTGGTTGACCACGATCCGGGCCCGGAACGGGTGGCCCGCGGGGATCTCGCGCATCTGGTCGAGCAGGCTGACGAGCTGGGTGGCCGGCCAGGCATTGTAATGAGAGATGATGACCAACGCGTCTTTCATGATCGACATCCCGGGGTCCGCCACCCATCGCGCGAGCGAGCCCGGCGATCGTGCGCAGGCCGCGGATCAGTGTAGCGGCCGAATTCCGAGCGAGTCAATGGACCCCGGACGGCCCCCGGGGCGGGTCAATTCGTGGGGAAATCAGGCCTCATGGCGGGTTGCCCTGACGCCACAACCGACCCGCCCGGACCGATCCTCGCGGGCGGCGTTGACGGATCCGTTCGGCGTCGGTGCGTCGACGTGCCTCCGCTCGGGGCAGGCTCACCCGCCCGGATCATCGGGAGGGCGGGCCGGCGGGCGGCCCGTCGAGCAGGGTCAGGACGGCCCGCTCCAGCTCCTCGCCCCGGAGGTTCTTGCGGCGGATGACCCCGGCGGCGTCGATGAGGTAGGTTTCGGGGATGCCGGACACGCCCCACCGCGTGGTGATCGGCCCGTCCATCCCGCCATCCCACCAGCACCGCCAGGTGATCTCGCCCGAGGCGATCGCCGCCTTGAGCGTCCCCACATCCGCGTCGGCGTTGACCCCCAGCAGGGCGAACGGCCGGCCCTCCAGTTTCTTCGCCAGGGCCCGCTCCTCGGGGTACATCCCCACGCAGGGGCCGCACCAGCTGGCCGAGAAGACGACCACCACGACCTTGCCGCGGTAATCGCCGAGCTTGAACGGCTTGCCCTCGTGATCCTTGCCCTCGATCTCCGGCGCGACCTGGCCGATGCCGAGGTGGCGGAGCGCGAACAACTCCCCCTCGGCGATCGCCCCCACCGACCGCCGGGGCGTGAACCAGTCCGGGACGTCGGAGAACTCGGCCACGCACCGTTCCAGCAGGGAGGCCGACTCGCGATCCAGGGCGGCCGGGTCCGACTCGGCCACCAGGCGCCGGGTCGACTCCAGGATCGGCTCATGGGCGTAGTCGTCGGCCCCCCTGCGTCCCTCGTGGATCGCCCGCACCATCCCGGCCCGATAGCCCAGGAGCGTCGCCAGAGAGTGGCACGCCAGACCCCGGGCCGCATGGTCCGAGTGCGTGGCGAGCGTGGCCCGGATCAGCCGCTCGGCGACCGGGGCGTGGGCGAAGTGGAACATCCGCCCGCACAGTTCCCCCATGCCCGGGTCGGCGACGTGGCCGTCCAGGAGGATCTCCATCGCCCGGTAGGACTGGTCCCCCGGGCCCCGGCCGGCCGTCGTGATGACGAACCGGGCGGCCTCGACAACAGCCGGGTCGGCCGGATGGGCGCGGATCAGGTCGAGGGCCCGATCCGTGTTCCGGGCCGTCTCCGCCAGGTAGTCGGCGATGGCCGCGTCCGCCTTCGCCTCGGGCGCCTCGTCGAGTCGCCGGCGGGCCTGTTCCTGGGCCCCGACGATCGCGCGGAGGGGATTTGCCAGGCCCCCGGCCTCCTGGCCGATCGTGCGGCGTCCCGGGGAAAGCACGGCCGCGATGATGCACGACACCAAGAATGACCGCCCACGCATCGGATCCGCCCCCGCTCGATGGCCGGGCTGGGTTCGGCCAGCCGGGACCAGTTTGCGGGTTGCCTCTGACATCCGTCAAGAGGCGAGTGCCTCAAGCGCCCAGCGATCGTTCCAGGGCGTGGAGGATGTCGCCCATGGTTTCGAAGCCGGGGAGGATGCCGTTGCGGGCCTCGTCGCGGAGCCAGCCCTCGACCTTCTTCTCGGCCGAGATCACGGTGGAGTGGTTGCGGTTGCCGAAGAACCGGCCGATCTCGCTGTAGGCCGCCCCGGTGTGCCGGCGGGCCAGGTGCATGGCGAGCATCCGGGGGTAGGCGATGGCGCGGGCCCGGTTGTCGGCCTTCAGGGCGTCGGGCTCGATCGAGAACAGCTGGCAGACCACGCGCTCGACGTCCTTCAGCGCCACCGAGCGGGCGGTGTGGCGGATCGTGTCGCGGAGCGCCACCTTGGCCAGGGGCAGGTCGAGCCTTTTGCCGGCCAGCAGGGCGTGGGCCAGGAGGCTGTGCAACGCCCCTTCCAGCTCGCGGACGCTGGCGCGGAGGTGCTCGGCCACGTAGGACAGGACGGCGTCGGGCACGCTCACGCCCCGCGCCGCCGCCTTGGCCTGGAGGATCGCCTTGCGGGTGGCCGGGTCGGGGGCGTCCAGCCGGACGACCATCCCGCCCAGGAACCGGGTGGCCAGCTCGTCGCTCAGCTTGGCGATCTGCCGGGGGTGGTGGTCGGCGGTCAGCACGATCGGCACGCCGTCGGCCACCAGGGCGTTGAAGGTGTGGAGGAATTCGTCCTGCGTCGCCTTCTTGGCCGCCAGGAAGTGGACGTCGTCGACGAGCAAGGCCCCGGCCCCCCGGTACTTGGCCCGGAAGGCGGTCAGGGTGCCGTGCCTCATGGCGTCCAGGAACCCGTTGGTGAACGACTCGGCGGTGATCTGGACGACCCGCAGCCCGGGGTGTCGGGCCCGCAGCGCGGCGCCGATCCCTTCCAGCAGGTGGGTCTTGCCCAGGCCGGTCCCGCCCGTGATGACCAGGGGGTTGAACGAGGCCCCGCCCGCCTGGATCAGCTCGATGGCCGCCGCGTGCGCCAGCCGGTTGCCCGGGCCGGTGACGAAATCCTCCAGCCGCCGGGCCGGGCGGCCGGGGGGCGGCGGCGTGACGCTCGGGGCCGGCGCGGACTGGGCGCGGGGGCGATCGGCCGGGGGGGAGGGCAGGGGGATCGTCGGGTGATCATCGCCGCCGCCGGGCCGATGGTCGGGGGCGGGCAGGGGGGAGACGACGTGTCCCAGGGGCGGCTCGGCCTCGTCGGCGACGTGGAACCGGAGCCGCAAGGATCGGCCGGTCACGGCGTGGGCCGCCTCGATCAGGTTGCCGGCGAAGTGGCCGCGGATCCACTCGCGGAAGAAGGCGTTGGGCACGCCGACCTCCAGCGCGTCGCCGGCCACGCCCAGGTGGACCCCCTCGCCGAACCAGAGGCCGAACCGGGACTCGCCGATCCGTTCCGCCACGGCGGCCCGCAACGAGGTTTCCGCCACCGCCATCGTCGCCTGCGCAGCCAT